>NZ_JAGRPV010000001.1:0-4800000 GCF_030014955.1 Cohnella hashimotonis | reverse complement strand
TTCCGCAGCACGAACGGAGGGGCCTCCTGGTCGCTCGCTTCCACGATACCGGTATCGCTGAGCAAGACGCCAGCGTATTTCAGCATCAAGGCAGCACCGGGCAAGGCCGGCGAATTGTGGGCCAGCCTGGATGGGGGAGGTCTCTGGCGCTCCGGCAATGCCGGCGATACGTGGACGCAGCTGCCGAACGTGCAGCAGGCAACGCTGTTCGCATTCGGCAAAAACAAGCTCGGCTCTCCGGATCCTACCGTCTTTGTCTATGGCAAGGTGGACAATACCGTCGGTATATTCCGCTCCGACGACTTCGGCGCCACCTGGGCGAAGATCGACGTACTCGACCCCGCGATCGGCGACGAAGCCAATACGATGGAAGGCGACCGCCAAACCTGGGGACGCGTTTATATCGGAACGAACGGCAACGGGGTTTATTACGGCGACACCCTGATGAGCGAAGGGACCGATACGGAGCCGCCGACTACGCCTGCGAACCTGACGTCTCCGTCGCATACGTCGGCGACCGTCAACCTGTCCTGGACAGCTTCGACGGACAATACCGGCGTGGCGGGATACAACATTTACAACGGAGGCACATACGTCGGAGCCACCACGACGCCTTCGAGCACCGGCTACACCGTAAGCGGCTTAACGCCTAACACGACGTATTCATTTACGGTGCGCGCCAAAGACGGCGCGGGCAATCTCTCGGCCGCGAGCAATGCGCTGAGCGTGACGACGGCGTCTCCGCCGGCATCGCCGACGAATCTGACGAAGACATCGGCAACACTCACGAGTCTCAGCCTGAGCTGGAGTCCGCCGTCCAATCTGTCCGGCGTCGTCGGCTACAACCTTTACGTCGGTTCCAAGCAGGTGGCCGCTACCTCGGGGACGACCTATGCGCTCACCAATTTGCTGCCGGACCGCTCGTATTCGGTGACGGTTCGTTCATTCGACGCCGCAGGCAGCACGTCTGCCGCCAGCAATACGCTTGCTGCGACGACCGCGGCAGGCCCGGGCTCGCTCGCCTTCAGCGACGATTTTCAGGATGGGGTTGCGGACGGCTGGACCTCCGTGAACGGGATCTGGTCCGTCGTAACGTCGGGGGGATCCAAGGTTTACAGGCAATCCTCCTGGCCGACGGTCGATTCGTTCAGCACGGTCGACGCAAGCGCGTACACCAATTACAGCGTGGAAACGAATATTAAACTTACGCAGAACGACAGCGACCTGGCCGCCGGCATTACGGCTCGCTACCAGGATCCGGGCAACTTTTATTACTTCCGGGTTAAGGCGGGCAAGCTGCAGATCGGGAAATCGGTGAACGGGATAATCACGATTCTGACCGCGAAAAATTACATCATGACGACGAACGTCGTATACTCGTTCACGGCGGTATTGAACAATAGCACGCTCGATTTATACGTGAACGGATTCAAGGAATTGTCGGTTACGGATACGAGCCTTATTTCCGGTAAAATCGGTCTGTACGCCTTCAAAACAAGCGTTGAATTCGATGACGTGAAAGTCATTCACGACCGCGATTTTGCGCCGCCGACGGCTCCCGGTAATTTGCGCTTGGCGTCAAAGAGCGAGACGACGGCAGACCTGGCTTGGGACGCATCCACGGACAATATCGGCGTCACCCAGTATGAGGTGTATCAGGGTTCGACTTTGATCGGAACCGCCGCGTCCAACGCGTATTCCGCGACCGGCCTTACGGCGAATACCGCCTATACGTTCAGCGTGAAAGCGAAGGATGCGGCAGGCAACGTGTCCGCAGCGAGCGCCGCGCTAAATGTCACGACCGATCCGTATCTGTATCAGGCGAAGAAGACGATCGCCGCCATAACCGTGAACGGAACGCTTGACGAAGCAGGCTGGTCGGCGTCCGCGTTCAAGCAAATCAAGAAAGCGATCGTCGGCACGCCGAACAATACGGCCCAATTCAGTACATTGTGGGACAACAATTATTTGTATGTGGGCGTCAAAGTCATCGACGGCAATCTGTACAATACCTCTACGCTGCCCTATTACGACGACTCCGTCGAGGTTTATATCGACAGCAACAACAATAAGGGTACGACGTATGACAGCTATGACCAGCAGTACGTAAAGAGCTGGAACGACAGCGCGCTCTGGCTGCAGCGAACGATGCCAAACGGGGTGCTGCACGCATGGGCGCCGATTCCGGGCGGATACAGCGTGGAGCTTGCGATTCCATGGAGCTCGCTCGGCCTGACGCCGACCGCCGGCTTGACCGTCGGCTTCGACGTGGCGAACAATGACACGGACACCGGCGCCGCCCGCGAGAGCCAGCTGATGTGGGCAGGCACGAACGACAACTGGGCGAATACGTCCGCCTTCGGGAGCCTGCAGCTGTCCTCCGTCTCGATCGGAGATACGCAACCGCCGACAGCGCCTGCGAATTTGACTGCGCCTTCGCACACCGACCGGACGGCAACCTTGTCCTGGACGGCTTCGACGGACAATGTCGGCGTGACCGGCTACAATGTTTATAACGGCGCCAGTTTGGTTGCATCTGTCGCTTCGACGACCTATACGGTCACCGGGCTGACGCCGGGAACCAGCTATAGCTTCAGCGTGAAAGCGAAGGATGCGGAAGACAACGTATCGGCGGCGAGCAACACGGTCAACGTCACGATGGATGCGTCCTACACGCTGCTCTCCGTTGCCAAAACGAATGCAGCCATTCAGATCGACGGCTCGCTCGGTGAAACGGCATGGGCGATCACGAAAGAAGTGGGCAAAAACGTGAGCGGAACCTCTAACAACACAACGAAGTTCGGGGTATTGTGGGACGATAATTATTTGTACGTCGGGATCTCCGTCCTCGACGCCAATCTGTACAACAATTCGGCGGAGCCCTACTCCGACGATTCCGTCGAGATTTACATTGACGGAGACCATAACAAGGGTACGACCTATGACAGCTACGACCGGCAATTTATCAAAGGCTGGAACGACAGCGCCCTGTTCGAGGCGCGAAGCTTCACGAGCGGCGTGCAGCACGCTTGGACCACGATAACGGGCGGATACAGCGTGGAGCTGGCGATTCCGTGGACTTCGCTCGGCATCACGCCATCCGCGGGGATGATCATCGGCTTCGACGTAGCGAACAATGACGAGGATGACGGCAACGGCCGGCAGAGCCAAACGGTATGGGCCGGCGAGTCCACGAACTGGACGAATACGTCCGCCTTCGGGGAATTGAAACTGTCGGCGCCGTAAGTGCGAGAAGCTAAGGCTGTACCTGCTAGTTGCTTATGACGTCGGTTCCGGTATGGGCAGAGGGATGGAAGCCTGTCCATGCCGGACCGGCTGTCATAGGAATGATGGAGAGGAGGAGATGAAGGGATGGAGATCATAAACCGCGTTCCCACATTGCAAAAAGCGGTTGCTTTTACGTTCGACGACGGTCCGCATCCGATTCATACGCCGCAATTGCTGGATCTTTTCGATACCGTTTCCGGGCGCGCTACGTTTTTCATGATGGGTAAACAGATGGCGCTTTATCCCGAGACCGTTATGGAGGTTCATGCCAGGCGCCATGAGATCGGGAACCATTCGTATTCCCATCCTTATATGACGCAAATCGGTTTGGACGAATGCGAGCGGGAGCTGTTCGATACGGACAGATTGATCGCAAAAATAACAGGCGTCCGTCCTACCGTTATGCGTCCTCCTTACCTCGATTATAACCTGGACGTCCACGCGATTACGGACCGGCTGCATTATCGGGTCATCGGCGCGCTCAATGGAGAGGCTAAGGACTGGGGCACGCCAGGCGTCGATCATATTCTCGAAGCCACCCGCAAGCAGGTGGGATGCGGAAGTATCCTGCTCTTTCACGACGGATTCGGCGACCGGTCCCAGACTGTCGAAGCCGTTCGAATTTTGACCAAGGAATTGACGGAAGAAGGTTATCGGCTCGTAACGGTTAGCGAGCTCCTGCAACTATCCGAATCTTAAATGGGACTGTCGTATGCGAAACTACATAGTCGTTTTTATTTTGCCATACCATTATCCCATCGGTTCAGTTTGAAGGGATCGGCCGACCTGAACCGATGGGATAGTGGGACGACGCGCTCGATTGAAGTGCATCGCTGAGCGGATGGGATAGTGGGATGAAGTGAATAAAAGCATAGTCTCGTCTCTGGATCCCAGTATTTTACATGTAAAAACCGCCTCGAAGTTGCTGGCGGTAGTTTGGCCGAGTGTGGTATATTACCTACCGTACAACTAAAGAATAAATCCGGGCGAGGCCGTTCTAATCGGACGGCCGGCAGCGCCGGGAGAGGTTCGCGAACTCCCTCTATAAAAAACTATGAAAAAGCGGCGGCCCGCATGGGCGCTGTCGTTTTTGACGTTCGGCGCGAAGCGGCTATAGGCCCGCTTCGCGCCGTTTCTTTGGTTGCGGGAATTCAAAAGCCTCTCTCCTGATGCCCGACTAGGAGCGTGCAGCGATGAAACGGGAAAAAGCGGTCGTCGTATTCAGCGGCGGCCAGGACAGCACGACCTGTCTGTTCTGGGCGAAGGAGAACTTCGCCGAGGTGGAGACCGTCACCTTTAAGTACGGCCAGCGGCATACGCTGGAAACGGAGATCGCCGCCGCAATCGCGGCAGAGCTTGGCGTGCGCCATCATCTGCTGGATATGTCGCTGCTCGGGCAATTAACGCCGAACGCGCTGACCCGCAGCGACATCGAGATCAAGCAGGAGGAGGGGGCGCTGCCTACGACTTTCGTGGACGGGCGCAATTTGCTATTCCTTAGCTTTGCGGCTGTGCTGGCCAAGCAGGTCGGCGCCAAGCATATCGTGACCGGCGTATGCGAAACGGATTTTAGCGGCTACCCCGACTGCCGCGATGTGTTCATTAAATCGCTCAACGTGACGCTGAATCTGGCGATGGATTATCCGTTCGTGATCGATACCCCGCTGATGTGGCTGAACAAAGCACAGACCTGGGCGCTGTCCGACCGGCTAGGCGCGTTCGAATTCGTCAGAGACCGCACGTTGACTTGTTACAACGGCATTCCCGCCGCAGGCTGCGGCGAGTGCCCGGCTTGCAAGCTCCGCGCGAACGGACTCGCCGCCTATCTCGGCGAAGCCGCCAAGGAGGGCATACGCTGATGCTGCAGCAAATTTATCCGGTCGCCCCGCATCCTTACCGCTACGAGCTCAATAAGGATTTACAACTTGCCGCAGCCCATTTCGTGCCTGCGGAGGCAGCCGGCAAATGCAGTCAAGTGCACGGTCACACGTATTTCGTCAACGTCACCGTCGCCGGAGACATGCTGGACGAAACGGGGTTTCTCGTCAACTTTTCGGACATCAAGACGCTTATTCATGCGCGTTTCGATCATACGCTGCTGAATGACGATACGGACAGCTTCAGCGCGCAGGACCCGAACCGCTTTCCGACGACCGAGGTCGTGGCGAAAACGATCTGCGAGCTCGTGCAGCGCTATCTGGACGAGCGGCCGAATCATGCCGTTTGCCTGCAGGTGTTTCTGCGGGAGACGCCGACCAGCTACTGTGTCTATCGGCCATGGCCGAAAGTTTACAAGCGACCGGCGGGTGACCCTCGTGCTTAATCAAGCCCCAAGTTCGGCGGAGCGCCGCGCGGCTCGCATCCCCGTGATGGAAATATTCGGTCCGACGGTCCAGGGCGAAGGCATGGTCATCGGCAGGAAGACGAGGTTCGTCCGAACGGCGGGCTGCGATTACCGGTGCAGCTGGTGCGATTCGGCTTTTACATGGGACGGTACCGGCAAAGACGACATTCGGTTGTTGAGCCCGGACGATATCGTGCAGGAATTGACCGCGCTCGACGGATCGGTGCCGGATCACGTGACGCTGTCGGGAGGCAATCCCGCGCTGCTGCCGCAGCTTGGTGCGCTGATCGGCGCACTCCGCGCAGCGGGAGCGGTCGTCGCCCTGGAGACGCAGGGCAGCAAATGGCAGGACTGGTTCCTGGAGATCGACGAGTTGACGATATCGCCCAAGCCGCCGAGCTCCGGCATGACGACCGATTGGGTTGCGCTCGAGCGGATCGTCGCGAGACTCTCGCAGGGCGGCCGCCATTTTAGCCTGAAGGTCGTGATCTTTGACGAAGCCGACCTGATGTATGCGGCTGACGTTCGCCGGCGGTTTGCGGGCATCCCGTTTTATTTGCAGGCAGGCAACGATCGGCTGGACGAGCATGACCGGAAGCTGCTGCTTCCGCATTTGCTGGAGCGCTACCAATGGCTGGTCGATCGGGCCGTCGCCGACCCCGGCCTGCGCGACGTGTACGTTCTGCCCCAGCTGCACACCTGGATTTGGGGAAACAAAAAAGGCGTTTAAGGAGGCCGCGAGGATGGCGGGAAAAAGCAAAGAAGAGCTGGCGGGCGTATCGCTCCTTGGCAACCAGGGGACAGCATACCCGAGCACGTACGCGCCTGAGGTTTTGGAATCGTTCGACAACAAGCATCCGGGCCGGGACTACTTCGTCAAGTTCAATTGTCCCGAATTTACCAGCCTGTGCCCGATGACGGGGCAGCCGGATTTTGCGACGATCTATATCTCTTATATTCCGGACGCGAAGATGGTGGAGAGCAAGTCGCTCAAGCTGTATTTGTTCAGCTTCCGCAACCACGGCGATTTTCACGAAGACTGCATGAACATCATCATGAACGATCTCATTGAACTGATGGCGCCGCGGTATATCGAAGTATGGGGCAAATTTACGCCAAGAGGCGGCATCTCCATCGATCCTTATTGCAACTGGGGTAAGCCCGGCACCAAATACGAGGCGATGGCCGAGCATCGGCTGCTGAATCACGATCTGTATCCCGAGAAGGTGGACAACCGATAGGTTGGACCGAGAGCCGCGGAAACATACGCAAGGAGCTGCCTGACTGTCCGCATCGCGCGGACAGTCAGGCAGCTCCTTTTAACGTTCTAGCTGCGCGCGCTGTGCGCGCGAAGTTCGTCGACGGCGGCGACAAGCTCGGCATGAAGCGCGTGCCGGGCGGGAATGCCCATATGCTGCGCGATGAAGGCGGACAATCCGTTTGCGCGCAGCGCGTCCTGCAGCTGTAAGGACTCCGGGTCATCGGCATTTCGGTACAGCAGCGCGGCGGCCGCCGCGGCCGTCAAACGTGGCACGGCCATCCCGAGCTCGTGCGCTTCCAGCAGCGGACGGACGATACGCTCGCCGCGCGACAGCTTGCGCAGCGGCGAACGCGCGACCCGCGCGACGTCGTCTACAATAGCGGGATTGGCGAAGCGCTCCAGCGTTTTGTCGATATAGAGGCGCTGCTCGTCGGGGTCCAGCCCGTACTTGCGGACAAGCAGCGCGCCGGTCTCCTCCAGCGTCTGCAGGATTTGTCTATGAAGCGGCGCGCTCTTCAGCACCTCCTGAAGCGTACGGCAGCCTGTCAGATGTCCGAGATAAGCGGCGACGCAGTGTCCCGTGTTGACCGTGTACAGCTTGCGCGCCATATACGGTTCGAGGCTGTCGGCAAAAACGGCGCCGCGAATGCTGCGGAAGTCCGGCCGCAGCGGCTTGCGGTCGATGATCCACTCATAGAAGGGCTCGACTCGGATGGCAAGCGGGTCGTCGCCCGGCTGCGCGGGAACGATGCGGTCGATCATGGAATCGGGGAAGGTGACGCTGCGGTTGGCACGGGCGCGTCCTTCGGCGGACAGATTTTCGTAAATGTACTTTTTCAGCTGAGAGCTGCCTCTGACGGCATTTTCGCATGCAATAATATACAGCGGGTGGCTGTGGGTCGCCAGTCTGCGCTCCAGCCCGGCCGCGATCGTCTTGGCGATCGCCGGCAGCGAAGCCGCGCCAACGGCCGTCGTCAGAAGGTCCGCGTTCAGAATACGGCGCTTGACCTCGTCGCCGTTCGCGATGTGGACGGCGGTGACGTTGCGAACGATCTCTGTCTCCCCGGATTCGTCCGCGTATGTCACGGTATACTGCTGCCGTTGCTTAAACCGGGCGATCTGGGTCTCGTTGCGGGCGACGAAGCAAACCTCGTAGCCCGACTTCGACAGCTGCAGGCCGATGAATCCCCGTCCGATGTTGCCGGCACCGAAGTGCAAGGCCATCGGCTTTTGATTGCGCGGCCTTGGGTAAGCCTTCGCGGCTGCCCGTTCGGCATGCCGGGCTGCGACAATTTCATAACGAACACTCAAATGACTTCGCCCCTTTATCCATTTTTAATAAATAGTAAGAATATTGCGAAAATAAAACGAATCAGACAGCGGCCGCCTCGTTGACGATTCGATGGAAATCCAGCTCCAGCAGCGATTCGACCCGGCGCAGGCAGTCCCCGAATTCAAGACGCTCGGTCAGCGGATTAGGCGTCACGATGCAGCGGATGCCCGCGGCCTCGGCGGCTTGGGCGCCGTTAGGGGAATCCTCGATCGCGATCGCCTCGAGAGCGGACACGCCAAGCGCACGCAGCGCTTGCCTATAAAGTTCGGGATTCGGCTTCACCTCGCTGACGTCGTCCGCGGTGCGGATGCAGTCGAAGTAATCGAGGATTTCCAGCTTTTTCAGATGGGTCTCGACCCATTCCCTGCGGGAGCTGGAGGCGAGTCCGATCTGAAGCCCTGCTTCCTTCGCGCTATCGAGAAAATGAAGTACGCCGGGGCGCATCTCTTCGCGTTCCATCAGCTTGCCGTGCAGCTCGTGCACCGACTCGCGGAACAGATCCGGGTCGATCGGCAGCTTGAGATCGGTGATCAGGTATTCGTAGGGATTGAATTTGTGAAGGCTTGTGCCGATGCAGCCCGCGTACATGTCGAGGGACAAATCCACCTCGTACTCCCGGTATGCGGACTTAAAGGCTTCGTACCATGCGGTCTCGGTGTCGAGGATCGTACCGTCAAAATCGAAAATAACAGCCTTGGTGCGCGATGCGATAGTCATAGGTTATAAATCCCTCCATGAAGTTGTTCTGCCTATCCGAACAACGGCGAGAGGGGGGGACGCCGGCGATGGGCCGCTGGCAGCAAATAAAAAGACCCTTCAAACCTGAAGGGCCGCGGATTCTAAATGAAATTTAGAAAATCAAATGGACCCATCTTCAAACGCTGACGAGGTTAGCTGACGGACTCGGGTAAGATGGTACCCTACTGACCGGATCTTCTGCGATCCAGCCTCGATTCGCCCCAAAAGGTGGTTCCCCCGCTCTCCGGCCGTGCCGGAAACTAAGCTTACGTACATGTTAAAGGTCCATCCAAAGGCTGTCAAGGCAGGGAAAACCATGTATGCGGTGTCATTCAAAATGAATTCGCTGTCATCGCGAAGTTCGTTAAAAAAGGGATAATTTACATTTCTCGATCCTTCCTCTAACGCCGGGTTGACAAGCTGCTGATAAACTGAGCGGGTCAAGATCAGCGGATAAGGGGCTGGGAGCATGAGTTTGCTTCTATTAGAAAAGACGAAATCCCGGGCTGCCGAAGAGGCGCCTCGCTCGAAACCGGAGGCACCAAGCACAAAGCTCCGGGAGACTGCGGCTGTACAGGAATCCGAAGCGCCGCAAAAAGCCGAAGCGGTACAAAAATTCGAACCGGCCGAGTTCGCCAAGCACTATCCGTCCGTTGCGCTTGCGGAGTGGATCCGCACCTGTCCGCAGGTGTCGCCGGAGCAGACCTGCGGCGAGATGGCCGAGCTGTTCCGCAGGCGCCAAGAGCTCGAGTGCGTCGCCGTCGTAAAAAAGACGGGCGAACCTGCGGGCATCGTCATGCGGCATCGCTTCTTTAAATTGATCGGTTCGTTGTACGGCATGCCGCTGTTCGCGGACAAGCCCGTAACCAAGCTGATGGACAGCCAGGCCATGACCGCCGAGACCGATCTGTCGCCGCAGGAGTTGATTGACCGCGCGATGTCGCGCGACGAGGAGCGCATCTACGATGCCGTCATGATGACGAGCGGCGGCGCCTTTACGGGCGTCCTTACGGTCAGCGACATGCTGCAGCTCTCGAGGCTGCTCCGCCGCGAGCTTGCCGGACGCCAGATGTCCACCGTTCGCGGCGCCGAACGGATGCTTCGCGACATTCGGGGCGCGGTCGATCGCCTCGCCGGCGAGGCGTCGGTATCACGCACCGGGAGTCTTGAGGTCGCAGAGCTGGCCGAGCATGGCCAGCAAGATCTGACCGAGATGCTGGGGCTGTTCCGCCTGTGGACGGAGACGGCGGAACGACAGGCCAAATCGGTGGACGAGCTGCTTGCCAGCGTGTCGGACACGGTCGGCATCGCCAAGCTCATCGCGCAGCTGGCCGACCAGTGCAACCTGCTCGCGATCAACGCGCAGATCGAAGCGGCAAGAGCCGGTTCGCACGGCCTCGGATTTTCCGTCGTCGCGCAGGAAGTACGCCAGCTTGCCGACCAGACCAAGTCCCAGGCCAGTCAGATTCGCGAACAGCTGAACGGGATGGCAGCTTCGGCCGCCGCCGCCGCCGCGCATGTGCGTGAAGGCAAGGAAGGCGCCGATCGCGGACTGCTGCAGGTACAAAAGGCGGAGAATACGTTTAACCGGCTGTGGACGCGCAGCTCCGAAAATGCGAAGGGCACGGAACATCTCGCGGTTGCTTCGCGCGAAGCGTCGGTCATGTCGGAGCAGATCGCGGCGCAAGTCGCCAAGCTCGCGGTTCAAATGAACGAATCTCCCGAAGAAAAATATTAACGTTCGACATTTTTAACATTGCGTTAACAATGCACGAATACAAGATTGACGAATGGTCGCTAGAATCAGAGATGTGCTTGAGAACAAACCATATAAACACAATTTGAAAGGGGCTCTATTCCTTGAAAAAATCTCTGCTCGTACTGACGACGCTCGCGCTTGGCATCTCGCTTGCCGCCTGCGGCAAAAACGACAATTCCAATAACGCAAGCAACAACGGCGCTTCCTCCAGCGCACCTGCCAGCGCAGCCATCAGCGGCGCGTTCAGCGCAGCGGGCTCGACCGCGCTCCAGCCGCTGGTCGATCAAGCTTCGAAGAAATTCATGGACCTGAACAAGGATGTCACGATCACCGTCAACGGCGGCGGCAGCGGCGCCGGCCTGTCCCAAGTCGCGGAAGGCACCGTGCAAATCGGCAACTCCGACGTATTCGCCGAAGAGAAGCTGAAGGACGCCGACGCAGACAAGGCCAAGGAACTCGTCGATCACCAAGTCGCAGTCGTATCGATCGCCGCTGTCTCCAACAAGGACGTAGGCGTGGACAACCTGACGAAGGCGCAGCTGGTCGACATCTTCACCGGCAAAGTAACGAACTGGAAGGACGTCGGCGGCAAGGATCAAAAGATCGTCCTCGTCAACCGTCCTGCAAGCTCGGGTACCCGCGCTACGTTCGAAAACTTCGCGCTCGGCGCGAAGTCGGAAGACCTGCCTGATTCGATCACGGAAGACGCATCCGGCACGGTTCGCAAGCTCGTCTCCGAAACGCCTGGCGCAATCGGCTACCTGGCACTGTCCTACCTCGACGATACGATTCAAGCGCTCAAGTACGAAGGCGTAGAAGCAACGGCCGAAAACGTAGCGTCCGGCACGTATCCGGTATGGGCATACGAGCACATGTACACGAAGGGCGAGCCTGACGGTGCACTGAAGGCATTCCTCGACTACATGCTGAGCGACGAAATCCAAGGCACCGACGTGAAGGACCTGGGTTACATCCCGGTTAGCGACATGAAGGTTACGCGCGACGTGGAAGGCAACGTAACCAACAAATAATTAAAGATTGCACAAGAATAGCCGGCAGAGGCGGACCTGAAAACGGGCGCCTCTCTTGCCACGTTAAGGAGAGGCTCGCATGAACATGACCCAAACCCGCCAAGCGGCGGACGCCATCGCGAACGACGGACGCGGCAAATTTCCGAAGCACAAGCTTGAGGAGCTCCGCGGCAGAGGTTACGTAATGTTTTGCGTGCTGCTGCTGATCGTCATCATTTTTTCGATCGTCTACTTCATCGCTTCGAGAGGCTTGACGCCGTTCGCGAGCCAGGGCGTAAGCGTCGGCGAGATGATCGGCGGCCTGAAATGGTCGCCGGAAGCGGACACGCCGCGCTTCGGCGCGCTGCCGTTTCTGTTCGGCTCATTCGCAACTTCGCTGCTCGCCGCCATTATTGCCGCGCCGCTCGGCATTTGCGCCGCGATCTTCATGACCGAAATGATGCCCAAAGTCGGCAAAAATATTTTGCAGCCCGCGATCGAGCTGCTTGCCGGCGTTCCGTCGGTCGTTTACGGCTTCGTCGGCTTGAGCGTCATCGTGCCGTTTCTGCGGGATGTCTTTCCCGGCCAAGGTGTCGGCATTCTGGCCGGCGGAATCGTATTATCCGTCATGATTCTGCCTACGATTACGACCGTCGCGACGGACGCGCTGCGCAGCTTGCCTGCCGGACTTAAGGAAGGCTCTTATGCGCTTGGCGCCACCCGCTGGCAGACGATCTCGCGGCTTGTCATTCCGACGACGCTGCCGTCGCTCATGACCGGCATCGTACTGGGCATCGCTCGCGCATTCGGCGAAGCGCTCGCCGTGCAGATGGTTATCGGCAATGCGCCGCACATTCCGCATTCGCTGACGCAATCCGCCGCGACGCTGACCAGCATCATCACGCTGTCGATGGGCAACACGACGAGCGGCTCGCTGCACAACAACGCATTGTGGAGCCTCGCCCTCATTTTGCTGATCATGACCTTCTTGTTCGTATTCGTCGTCCGACTGCTGGAGAGGAGAGTGAAGCACGCATGAAGGCCAAGTCCGTAGACCGCATCATGACCGGCGTCATCGTCGGCATCGGCTTTTTGATCATTGCGCTGCTCGCCGCGCTGCTCGGCTATCTCCTCATTCGCGGCGTCGGCCATATCAGCTGGCACTTCCTCACCTCCGCGCCCGAATCGATCCGCGCGGGCGGCGGCATCGGTCCGCAGCTGTTCAACTCGCTGTTCCTGCTTGTGCTCACGATGATCATTACCGTGCCGCTCGGCCTCGGCGCCGGCATCTACATGAGCGAATACGCCAAACAAAACCGGCTGACCGCGTTCATCCGCCTGATCGTCGAGGTACTGTCTTCCTTCCCGTCAATCGTCGTCGGTTTGTTCGGACTTCTGGTTATCGTCAACCGCTTCGGCCTCGGGCTGTCGCTGATGTCCGGCGCGCTCGCGCTGACGGTGTTCAACCTGCCGCTCATGGTGCGCATTACCGAGCAGGCGCTGCGCGCCGTGCCGCGCGAGCAGAAGGAAGCAGGCCTCGCGCTCGGACTGTCCCGCTGGCGCACGATTACGACGGTCATGCTGCCGATCTCCCTGCCCGCTATCGTTACGGGCACGATTCTCGCCGCAGGCCGCGTATTCGGCGAAGCCGCCGCGCTGCTGTTCACGGCAGGCATGAGCTCGCCGCGCCTCGACTTCACGGACTGGAATCCGCTGCACCACACGTCGCCGCTCAACCCGTTCCGTCCGGCAGAGACGCTCGCCGTGCACATCTGGAAGGTGAACAGCGAAGGCCTCGCGCCGGACGCCGCGCAGATCGCTGCAGGCGCATCTGCCGTCCTCGTCATCACCGTGCTGCTCTTCAATCTGGGCGCCCGCTGGTTTGGACGCGCGCTGTACCGCAAGCTGACGGCGGGACGCTAAGCTTCGTTTCGTCCGACCGCCCGGAACCTTAAAGGAGGAATTCATCGTGAGTACGATCGCGACCGATAAGACAGAAGCCGAACGCGCATCCAGTCCGGCCGCCGGCGCGCCGATCCCGCATCGCGCAAGTGCGGGAACGGCTTTGCCGCCTGCCCCTTCCGCGCCGCCTGCGCAAGCCGAGTCTTCGGCGATTCCCGCGCCGGCCGCGCCTGTCGAGAAACCGAAGACAGCGCCGTCCGAGCCCGAAGCGAGCGGGACCGCCCGGACGCAAGCCGCGCCGCCGCCCGCTTTTTATACGAAAGACCTGTCGGTCTTCTATGGCGAAAAGCAGGCGATCAAGCAAGTCAGCATGGCATTCCCCGACCGCCAGGTCGTCGCGCTGATCGGCCCGTCGGGCTGCGGCAAGTCGACGTTCCTGCGTTCACTCAACCGGATGAACGACCTGATCCCCGGCGCTTCGATCAAGGGCGAGATCTGGATCGGCGGCCAAAACATTTGCGATCCGCATACGGATGTCGTGCGTCTGCGCCAGAAGATCGGGATGGTGTGGCAGCGCCCGAATCCGTTTCACAAATCGATCTATGAAAATGTCGCCTTCGGCCCTCGCTATCACGGCGTGAAGAACAAGGCGGCGCTCGATCAGCTCGTCGAGGAATGCCTGCGCAAAACGGCGCTGTGGGACGAGGTCAAGGACCGGCTGCATCAATCGGGCCTCGCCTTGTCGGGCGGCCAGCAGCAGCGTCTGTGCATCGCGCGCTCGATTGCGGTCAAGCCGGACATCCTTCTCATGGACGAACCGGCTTCGGCCCTCGATCCCGTGTCGACCGCCAAGGTCGAGGAGCTGATCGCCGAGCTGAAGCAGGACTACACGATCGTCATCGTCACGCACAACATGCATCAGGCTGCGCGGGTGTCCGACAAGACGGCATTCTTCTTCCTCGGCGATCTGGTCGAGTACGACGAGACGAACAAGATCTTTACCAATCCGACGCGTAAGTCGACGGACGACTACATCTCCGGGCGCTTCGGCTGATCGCAGGCCAAGCGACGCAAGCGACCGCGGGCGATCGACAAGAGGCGGTGCCGGACCGCGGGGCCCGGCCCAATGAGGAGGAGGCGCGCAAGTGATCATCGAGACCAAGCAGCTGCAATTGTACTACGGAAAGTTCCATGCGCTTAAAAGCGTAGACCTGACCATTCCGGAGAAAAGCATCACTGCGTTCATCGGGCCTTCGGGCTGCGGCAAGTCGACGCTGCTGCGGACGCTCAATCGGATGAACGACACGATTCCGGGCGTGCGCATCGAAGGAGAAGTGGTCATCCAGGACCGCAATATTTACGATGGACAGACGGAGGTCGAGTTTCTCCGGAAGCGGGTCGGCATGGTGTTCCAGCAGCCGAATCCTTTTCCCAAGTCGATCTACGACAACGTTGCCTACGGCCCGCGCCTGCACGGCGTCACCAAGAAGTACGAGCTGGATGCGATCGTGGAGAAGAGCTTGCGCTCGGCATCGCTATGGCCGGAAGTCAAGGACGTGCTGAAAAAGTCTGCCTGGGGACTGTCGGGCGGTCAGCAGCAGCGTCTGTGCATCGCCCGGGCGCTGGCGATCGAGCCCGACATCCTGCTCATGGACGAATCGACATCGGCGCTCGATCCGATCTCGACGACGAAGATCGAGGAGCTCACGCGGGAGCTGAAAAAGAGTTATACGATCGTCATGGTCACGCATAACATGCACCAAGCAGCCAGAATCTCGGACCGGACGGTGTTTTTCCTGAACGGAGAGGTAGTGGAGTCCGCGGAGACGGAGCAGTTGTTTCGGGCGCCGCGCGATCAAAGGACGGAGGACTATATCTCCGGAAGATTCGGCTAAACGACGTGGAAGGGGCAAACGGCCAATGACGGCGAGAAGGGAATTTGATATCGGTCTCGTGCAATTGCAGAACATGCTTGTAGAAATGGGCGACAGAGTGGAGAAGGCGCTTGGCGACGCCATGCAGGCGCTGGAGGGCTTGAACGGGACGCTGGCGCAGCGCATCGTCAAAGCCGATCCGGAGCTGAACAGGCTCGAGGAGCGCATCGCCGACCTGGGGTCCAAGCTGATCGCTACGCAGCAGCCTGTGGCGAAGGATCTGCGCCGCATCCTCGTGGCGCTCAAGATCTCCTCGGATCTGGAGCGGATGGGCGATCTGTCCGTCGACATCGCCAAAGTCGCAATCCGGCTGGAGGGCCAATCGCTGATTAAGCCGCTCGTGGACTTGCCGCGCATGGCATCGCTGGCGCAAGGAATGATCGGGGAGTCGATCCGGTCCTACATCGACGAGAACGTGGATCTGGCTTACAAAATGGCCAAGGACGACGACATGATCGACGCTTTGTACTCACAAATTTTGCGCGAGCTGTTCGAAATGGCCGGCGAGAATCAGAAGAACGTCGGACAAGCGATGAACCTTTGCTTTGTCGGACGCTACATCGAGCGGATCGCGGATCATGCGACGAACATCGGCGAGAACGTCGTCTTCCTCGTCGTCGGTACGCGGCCTGACTTGAATCAGTAAGCTAAGCGGTCAGGCGCGGCTGTATAGCCTGAGTCGACAAAGGGTTGCCCAGCAGTCATTAGATGGCTGTCGGGCAGCTCTTTTTGCTATATCGGTTTTGGTTGGGCGAACCGGTGGAAGCAAGCGGCTCAAGGCGTGCCGGCGCTTTTTCGATGTTATGCGGGGTTAAAATGATATGCGTGGCTCAAGTGTTATGCGTGGCTCAAAAGCCTGCATTTGTGCATGCATTTTCTGCCGACCCGCGGCATTGGATAAAATACCTGCAAATAAGCAGGTAAATTCAAAGCACAAGCCGGAAATGCGCAGGATGGAAGAAAATAACTGAAAATTGGCATCTTTTCTGATTAAAAGGGCCGACATTGGCGGAATAGATGTATATGCAGGCATTACGTCAAAACAACAACGTGGGCGATGATCGCCCAAACCAGAGGACGGTGGGCGTATAATAGGCATAAAAAAAGGGTCGTTCCCATCCGCGAGGCGGAGGAACGACCCTTTTCCCATTATTTCAGCGGAATAAACATGAGCGTGATCGGCAGATTGGAGCCGAGCGCCGTCAGGTAGGAAATCTCGACCGTCTCGTTGTACTGTCCGGTACGGTAGACCGGCGTTGCGACGTTCGGGTTTTCCAGGATACTCGTGTTGGTGACGGGGACCTTCACGCCGTTGACGAGGAAGGCGCCGGTGTAGATGCCGCCCCGCGCGTTAAGCGAGATGAGCGTGTTCGCTTTGACCTGCACCGTCATGTGGTAGACGACGCCGAAGTTGCCCCAGTTGTTCTCGGGCTGGCCGTTCAGCTGGTCGATGCCGTCGAGCGCCGGATCGATGCTGTGGTCGCCGAACACGATGCGCTTCGCCGTGTCGCCAAGCGTCTCTTGGATGACGACCTCGCGGTCCGCGCCCTGGAACGTGCCGCGGATGTGCTTGCCGTCACGCTTCATGACGCCGAGCGTCGGCAGCGTGGACAGCGGATCGGCGCCGCTCTTCACGGCGAACAGCGTGTACTTGACGTTGGTTGACGAACTTAGGTCCGCATAAGCGGAGAAAGTTTGGCCTTTGGACAATGCCTTCTGATTCAGCTCGGGCACGATCAGCTTGGTCGCGCCCGGCGCCAGCCACGTCGTAGAGGTCGTCTGCGAGTCGCGGGCATCCAGGTAGCGGATCGCCGCCATCTTGCCCGTATAAGCGCCGAACGTCTCCGGCCCCGCGCTGCCCCAGGCACCGAGATCGATCGATGCGGATTCGGTCGCGCTCTCGTTGGTTGCGGCAAGATAGATCTTGAGCGGCTCGGAACCCAGGTTCTGATGGTACAGGAACAGACGAAGGTCCCCGGCCAGGGTGTCGCGGTACAGGACGCCGGGACCGGTCAGATCCTCGGGGCTGTCTGAAGCGATGAGCGCGCGGTTCGTGTTATAGAACGTATAAGGCACCGTCGGAATCTTGAGAATGTCCGCGCCGACGACCGGATATTTGTCTCCGACAAGCGTGAAGCGTTCGTTGAATTCGGCTTCGGTGTACATAACGTCCGTCGAAATCGTAATCGTCTTGGAGAAGTCCGAAATGCTGCCGTGCTTGTCGGTGACGCGGAGCGAGATCGTCTGTGGACCGGATACGAAAAAGCCGCGCTTGTTGTTCGACCATTCGGTTGATACGATCGCGTTCTCTTCATCGTACGACTGGTCCGTATAAGTGATCGGTTCGCCGATCATATACGTGTCCTTGTCCGTCGTAAATTGAGCGACAGGCGGCTGGTTCGGAGGCAGTACGGTAATCGAGACGGCGTACGGATCGAGCCAATTGCCGGCCATGTCCTGCACACTGCGGGTGATCACGTATGTACCGGGCTCAGGGAACACGCTCAAGTTGCCGTCCCAGCTCTCGGACCAGATCTTGTTCGCGTTTTTGGAAAGGCTTGTGTAAGTGACCTGCGTCTGGCCCGCGTAGATCACGTCCTGATCCACCTTGAAGTCCGCGGTCGGCGCAACGCTCCAGGTCAGGGATACGGTGCCGGGCGCGGCCGACAGCTTGGAGCCGGTCGCCTTGACCCAATCGCGAAGCGGTACCATCAGGCTGCCATTGTAGATATAAGTTTTGCCGGAGGAAGCGACCTTCGCTCCGTTCTGCCAAAAAGAAGTGCTCCCGGTCTTGAATTCGACCGCATTGCCGTCGGTGGAAATCGTATAGGACTTGGAGGCGGCATTGTAAGCAATTTTATAGCCGAATCGGGCGGCAAGCATGGAG
Organism: Cohnella hashimotonis; assembly: GCF_030014955.1. Taxonomy (NCBI): domain Bacteria; kingdom Bacillati; phylum Bacillota; class Bacilli; order Caryophanales; family Paenibacillaceae; genus Cohnella; species Cohnella hashimotonis. The sequence continues at coordinate 4,781,544 of NZ_JAGRPV010000001.1, read as the reverse complement.
ATCGGCGCATAGGTGACGCCTTTGACGATAAGTGCAGGCTGCGGAGAAGCGTAAGTCGTGCCGTTGACCGATACTTGCGCTTTGTTCAGGGTCAAGGTAAGAACGTTGTCGCTGGGGCCGGCGGCTGTGGCTACATGCGTGGCCGTCGGCGCAAGCAGCGTGACGAGCAGCGCGGCGGCGGTGATCCATTTGATCAAGCGTTGTCTTTCGAGCTTCCAATTCATAGTGCTAAAGTCTCCTTTTACTTCTGAAATCCGACGATTACGGTTGCATGGGACTCTATTCTAGACGATTGCCGCACTCAAAAGTTGCGTTGAATTCGTGAAGAAACGGCGAACAAAAGGCCGCCCGGACGGACGGCCTTCCTTTTGAGCGACGTTTATGCCCTGAAAATCGGGAGCTGGTCGTCTTTTTATTGAGATGCGGACGGCTTCTTTTTAGGCACCGACGAGGTGCCGAACAGAATCCAGGCCCACCGGAAATTGCGCTGAATCGCCCAGGTGATTCCCCAAGCGACAAGCAGCGCCGCGAGATATTCGCAGACGTAATAAACGTGGAACAGCATGCCGTTGCCCGGAACCGGCATGTCGCGGTAATAGTAAAGCACGGCGGGGTGAACAAAGTAGATCCCGAAGGAGCAAATGCCGATATTGCCCAGCAGCCTGGCCAAAAGCGCCTTCGGTCGGCGCAAGATCAAGTTGGAGAGCAGGAAAAGTGCGATTGCGGACGCGATGTTGAACACGAATTGCGTATAGGTGAAAACCTGTCCGTCTGCCCAGTCCTTGTGCACGAGGCCTTGATAACGCAAGTAGACGAAGTAAAAGCCGGACGCGAGCCACAGCGCGTATGCCAGCAGCGCGGACAGCCGGCGAGCGGCGGGACGCGCCGCGAACCAGGACAGAATCCGCTCGTAGTGGATAGCGATCCACATGGCGACCGTAAAGACGCCGAAGTAGGAGATGAACAGGCTTCCGGTACGATGCAGGACGTCGGGCCATCCGGTCTGATGGACGATGTATTCGCGGTTCAGGTAGTAGTAGCCAAATTGAAGCACGATGCCGATCCACCAGATATGGCGGCGGACCCAGCCGCTGCGCAGCGCGAGCAGCAAAATGGGGAACAGGATGTAGTACTGGATGATGACGAACATAAAGTACAAGTGGCCGTATGCCTGTCCGGTAAGCAGCTGCCCCAGGAATTTGGTTGCCGAATCGGCGGTCGGCGCGAATTTGGCTTTGAGCAGAAAATAAAGCAGGCTGAAGATCGCGTACGGGAGCACGGCGTTCCAGATGCGCTTGCGGTAAAAGACGGCGATCGTGCCGCCGTTCAAGGGCTTGCCGACGTAATTGTACGTAAGCACGAAACCGCTGATGAAGATAAACGCCGGCACGGCGAAGACGGCGAACTCGTGCAGGAACACATACAATCCGTAAAAGGAAGAGGACGTCTGCAGCTGAACTAGAGCATTGCTCGTGGCGTGGATCATAACGACGGCCAGTATCGCCATCGCGCGCAATAAGTTGATCTCCGGGATGTAGCGTCTCGCTTGGGTCAACGCAAACTCTCCTTACCTTTCAAATATATTAGCAATATTAACACAGCCCGCCGGGGCGAAGTGCTTAAACTTTCCTCAAAGCGGGATTGGCTCCCGACGTCGCCCGTCCTCCGGCGTTTATGGTATGATTGATCTTAATGGAAGAAGAACGGATGGAGCGTGCGAAACCGATGGCTAAACGATGGAAAACCGGACAAGGCGAAGGCGGGCGGGACAAGCTGCTATTGATTGACGGCAACAGTATCGTATTTCGGGCGTTTTATGCGATGCCCCCGTTGACGAATGCTGCCGGCTTGCAGACGAACGCGGTATTCGGCTTCACGACGATGCTGCTCAAGGTACTTGAGGAGGAGCGTCCGACGCATCTGATCGTGGCGTTCGACGCGGGCAAGACGGTGTTCCGCCACGAGGGCTTTGTCGAATATAAAGGCGGCCGCCAGAAGACGCCGCCGGAGCTGTCCGAGCAATTTCCGCTGCTCAAGGAATTGCTGGACGCGTTCTCGATCGCAAGGTACGAGATTCCCGGCTACGAGGCGGACGACATCATCGGAACGCTGACGCAGCAGGCCGAGCAAGCGGGCATCGAGGCGGTCGTCGTTTCGGGAGACAAGGACATGCTGCAACTGGCGTCCGAACGGACGAGCGTGCTCCTCACGCGCAAGGGCGTGAGTGAGACGGAGCGCTATACGCCTGCGGCGATCGGAGACAAATACGGTCTGGCGCCGCTTCAGATCATCGACCTGAAGGGACTCATGGGAGACGCTTCGGACAATATTCCGGGCATTCCCGGGGTCGGAGAGAAGACCGCGCTCAAGCTGCTCGCGGAGTACGGCAGCGTCGAACAGGTGCTGGCGCATGCCGGAGAAATCAAGGGCAAGCTCGGAGAGAACGTGCGCAGCAATATGGAATCGGCGAAAATGAGCAAGGAGCTCGCGACCATCATGCGCGAGATCCCTCTTGAGCGGAACTGGGACCAGCTCGCCTGGGAGGGCGCCGAGGAACCGGCGCTGCTCGCGGCGTTGCGCAACCTTGAGTTCAAATCGCTCATCGAGCGGCTCGCGCTCAGCGAGGGCGAAGCGGACGCGGCGTCCGCCGCCGAAGCCGCTGCCGCCTACGAGACGGTGCGCGTGAACGATGTCGCGGACTGGTCCGCGCTCGCGGAGGCGCTCCCGCACGCCGACAGCTTCATTCTGGATGCGAGCGGCGACAACCCGCATATGAGCGAAGGCATCGGCATCGCGGTCGCCGCCGGCGCGAAGGTATACGCGCTGCCGTTCGAGGCGCTGCTGAAGGCGCCGGAGGCCGCGCCGCTGAGAGACTGGCTCGCCGACCCAGGAGCGCCGAAGACCGGCTACGACCTGCACCGCGCGGAGCTCGTGCTGGCACGCCACGGCCTCGAGCTGCGCGGCCAGGCGTTCGACTGCTCGCTCGCGGCGTATCTGCTCGACCCGACGGACGCGGATCCATCACTTGTCGGGTTGCTCGCGAAGGCCGGGCTTCCGGGCATCGCTTCCGACGAAGCGGCTTACGGCAAGGGCGCGAAGTTTCGGGTGCCGGAGCCCGGGGCGCTGGCCGCCCATTTGGCGTCCAAGGCGGATGCCGTCCGGCGTCTTGCGTCGCGTCAGGCGTCCGAGCTTGACGAGGCGGGGATGAAGCCGCTGTTTTACGAGCTCGAGCAGCCGCTCGCAATCATTCTTGCCGACATGGAAAAGCAGGGGATTGTCGTGCAGGCCGAGGCGCTTGAGGAGCTGGGCAAGGACTTCCAGGCTCGGATTGGCCAGATCGTGACCGAAATCTACCGGATCGCGGGCTTCGAATTCAACATCGGCTCGACCAGGCAGCTCGGCGAGGTGCTCTTCGACAAGCTCGGCCTGCCCGTAGTCAAGAAGACCAAGACCGGCTACTCGACGGACGCCGAGGTGCTGGAGAAGCTGGAGCCGTATCACGAGATCGTACGCCTTATTCTGCACTACCGTCAGCTTGCCAAGCTGCAGTCGACCTATATCGAAGGATTGCTTAAGGAAATTCGTCCGGAGGACGGCAAGATCCACACCTATTACCGGCAGACGATCGCGGCGACGGGCCGGCTTAGCAGCCAGTACCCCAACCTGCAGAACATCCCGATCCGCATGGAGGAGGGGCGCCAGATCCGCAAGGCGTTCGTGCCGTCCGAGCCGGGCTGGCAGATTCTCGCCGCCGACTACTCGCAGATCGAGCTGCGCGTGCTGGCGCACATCTCGGGCGACGAGGGACTGAAGGAAGCGTTTCGCCTGGAAATGGACGTTCATACGAAGACGGCGATGGACGTGTTCGGCGTCAGCGCGGAGCAGGTGGACGGCAACATGCGGCGCAGCGCCAAAGCCGTCAACTTCGGCATCGTTTACGGGATCAGCGACTATGGCCTGTCCCAGAACCTCGGCATTACGCGGAAGGAAGCGGCATCCTTTATCGAGCAGTACTTTGCAGCTTTCCCTGGCGTACGCCGGTACATGGACGACATCGTGGCGCAGGCCAAGCAGGACGGCTACGTCAAGACGATGCTCGAGCGGCGCCGTTATCTTCCGGACATCCGCTCTTCGAACTTTAACCTGCGTTCGTTCGCGGAGCGTACGGCCATGAATACGCCGATCCAGGGCACGGCTGCTGATATTATCAAGCTTGCCATGGTGCGCATGGCAGAAGCCCTCAGAGACAAGGGACTCAAGAGCCGAATGCTTCTGCAGGTGCATGACGAACTCGTATTCGAGGTGCCGCCGGAGGAACTGGATAGGATGAAGAAGCTCGTGCCGGAAGTAATGGCTTCCGCGCTGCCGCTCGACGTGCCGCTGAAGGCTGAGGTTAGCGCAGGCGTCAACTGGTACGAGGCGAAGTAAGAGACGCGCGCGCAATCCAACATTTTAACGAATCGATCAGTAAACTTAGAGAAAGGATGGACCCATATGCCGGAGCTCCCGGAGGTAGAGACGGTCAGACGCACGCTGAGCGAGCTGATCGTAGGCAAGCGGATTCGAGCGGTAACGGTGCGCCTGCCGCGCATTCTGCAAAAGCCGGACGATCCCGACGTTTTCGGGACGATGCTGGAGGGACGCACGTTTACGGCCGTCGAGCGGCGGGGCAAGTTCCTGCGGCTGATTCTGGACGGACTCGTGCTCGTGTCCCATTTGCGAATGGAAGGCCGGTACGGCATGTTCGCGGACGAAGCGCCGCTGGACAAGCACACGCACGTCATTTTCCATTTTACGGACGGTACGGCGCTGCGGTACACGGACGTGCGGCAGTTCGGCACGATGCACCTATTTCCTGCGGGAGAAGAGCTCGTGTCGCCGCCGCTTGCGAAGCTCGGGCTCGAGCCGCTCGAAGCGGGCTTCACCGCAGATGCGCTGCGGACCTCGCTGGGCCGCAGAAACACGAAGATCAAGCCGCTGCTCCTGAATCAGGAATGGATCGTCGGACTCGGCAATATTTATGTAGATGAAGCGCTCCATCTGGCAGGCATTCATCCGGAGCGCATGGCCGGCGAACTGAAGCCCAAGGACTGGAGCAGGCTGCATGAAGCGATCGTAACGACGCTGTCGGCGGCGGTCGAGGCCGGAGGCTCCTCGGTCAAGTCTTACGTCAACGGGCAGGGCGAGATGGGCATGTTCCAGCACCGGCTTCGCGTCTACGGACGCACCGGCGAGGCCTGCCCGGTCTGCGGCAACGCGATCGCCAAGTCGGTCGTCGGCGGGCGCGGCACGCATGTGTGCGCCAAGTGCCAGAAGCCGCCCAAGGGCGCAGCCGGACCGGCGAGCGGCGTCAGCGCGGCCGCGTCGAAGCGTTACCGCGAGGGCGGCAACACCGTAAAGCGCAGGCTGGACGGATCGGCCGCCGGCCATACGTAACCGATTGTTCGAGATCGAAGCGGGCATTCGCCTTCCCTTCTGCATAGGATGAACAGAACCGTCGATCCCTACCCGGATTCGGCGCATGTCTTCGCCTATGCAGGAGGTACGATCATGCTCGCTCATTCGGCATCTTTATTATTTCTCGCGTTCGCAGTCAGTCTGGACGGTTTCGGTGTCGGCATCACGTACGGTCTTCGCAAGATTCGTATTCCGCTTCCGTCCGTCGCGATTATCGCGGCTTGCTCGGGCGTTGTAATTCTCGTCTCCATGCTCGTCGGATCTCTGATTGCGGGGTGGCTGTCTCCGTACGGCTCCAAAGCTGTAGGCGCCGTGATTCTTATAGGAATCGGGACTTGGGCTTTAATCCAGTTCGCGAGAAATCGCAAGGCGGATAAAGAAACAAGCGTCGAGGCGAACAGCGAGTCGGCTGACAGGGAACAGAGCGAGGCGACAGCGGCGGGCATCCCGGTTGGGAAATCTCTCGCTCCGGGATCCGAGGGGGATGCGCCGCATGCAGTTGACGCCGAAGGCGTCATGCCGATGCTGACGTTGGAGCTTCGCGTATTCGGCCTCATCATACAAATATTGCGTACGCCGTCGGTCGCGGACGTCGACCGGTCGGGCATCATCACCTCCGGCGAGGCGCTGCTGCTCGGCATAGCATTATCGCTGGACGCTTTCGGGGCTGGCATTGGAGCTGCGCTCGTCGGCTTCCCCGCCGTCCCGACGGCTATCTTGATTGCGGCGGCGAGCGGCATGTTTCTCTGGGCGGGCATGCGCGTGGGATTTTTGGCGTCGGGTCTGCGCTGGGTTCAGCGTTTGACCGTGCTGCCGGGCATTATTTTAATCGTAATGGGGATATTCAAGCTGATGCAGGCCTCCTGAGATCCTGCGTTGCAGGGTTCTTTTTTCGGCTCATGCCATTATCCCATTGACTCAGCAGGTTCGATCGGCAGCCGGCGTGAACAGGGTGGTTTAAGCAGCTTGGCTTGAACAGTCTGGCTTGAACAGCTTGGCTTGAACAGCTTGGCTTGAATAGCCAGGCTTGCACAGCTTGAAGCCGTATCTGAGCCGAGGGGATAATGGCATGGCAGGGGAGCGCCGGCGCTGAGCGAGCGGTATAATCATTCAATGAGCGGCAACCCTTTTATTTGGAGCGAAAGACGGCATACTTTGCCGCTGCAAGGAGGTTGGCAGAATGAACATCGGATTGACCGGCGGCATTGCTACCGGCAAGAGTACAGTCGCGCGTATGTTGGTTGCCCGGGGGGCCGCGCTTGTCGACGCCGATCGAATTGCCCGGGAAATTGTCGAGCCCGGACAAGCTTCTCTCGTCAGGATCGCAGAGCGTTTCGGCGCAAAGGTCATACGGGAGGACGGAACGCTGGATCGGCGGCTGCTGGGTTCGATCGTGTTTGCGGATGCGGAGGAGCGCAAAGCGCTGGAGGCGATTACGCATCCGGCCATTCGCGAGCTGATGCGGGAGCGGATCGCTGCACTTGAGGCGGAGCGGCCGGACAGATTGGTCGTGGCGGATATTCCGCTGCTGTACGAGTCGGGGCTGCAGCATTTATACGAAGGTATCATGGTGGCGTACGTGCCTCGCGAAATCCAGCGAATACGTCTGATCGAACGCGACGGGATGACGCCTGAAGAAGCCGACAAGCGAATCGGCGCGCAAATGGACATTGAAAAGAAGCGGCAGCTGGCCGATTACGTCATAGACAATAGCAGAACAATCGCCGATACGGAAGCGCAGCTGGATCGCTTTTGGCGGTCGCTCAAGTCCGGAACGGTTCCGTTATGAGCAAAAAAAGGACGAGGCCGAAACGAAAACGCTGGTTTTTGGCGCTGTTCCTCATTATCGTGGCGTTGCTGTTTATCCGCTCAGAATGGCTCGGCAAGATGGTGTACCCTATCCAGTACCAGAGAGAAATACAGTCCAACGCGGATCGCTATGCCGTGGATCCTCGCCTGATCGCGGCTGTTATACGGGTAGAATCCAATTTCGAGCCGAACGCAGTCTCGCCGAAGGGGGCGATCGGCATCATGCAGATCATGCCGGATACCGCGGAGTGGATTCTCAAGCAAGACGACTTCGGCAGCATTACGACCAAGCTTGCAGGCGAGCGGGCAGATGCCGGAATACGTCTGGGCTCGTGGTATCTCAAGGAATTGCTTCGACAATTTGACGGCGATCCGGTCAAGTCCCTGGCGGCTTACAATGCGGGACCCGGCAAGGTAAAGCAGTGGCTGCGTGACGGCAAATGGGACGGCCGCGAAGAGACGCTATCTGACATTCCTTACGGAGAAACCCGGCGATATGTGCAAAAGGTGCTTTTTTACCGCAAGAAATACGACGAACTGTATGACAATTGGTCTTAAGCGCGTTAAAATGGAAAAGAAGCCCTGAAGCGAGAAGCTTCAAGACTCCTTATTATTGAATTACCTAGGTGTAGAGCAGAAACTTAGAAACGGCCTGCGAGTTGTTGCTCGGCGATTTGCACCAGACGCTTAGTGATGCTGCCACCGATCGAACCGGTGTCGCGAGTAACCATGTTCCCGTAGTAACCGTCTTGCGGGATTGCGATGCCGAGTTCTTGAGCAACTTCATACTTCAGTTGGTCAAGCGCACCGTGAGATTGAGGTACCACCAGGTTGTTGCTGTTGCTGTTGTTTCCTTGGCTCATGTTGTTCACCTCCTCGCGGTTGGTAAACGTATTATGTGCCTTATTCCCGGAATCATGTAAGGGAAGGCTTGGAAATTTAAAAAAAGTTTCTCTCGTCGAAGGAGAGCCGTCGATATATGAAATGTCCTTATTGCGACTACAACGGTACGAAGGTGCTGGACTCCCGTCCGGCCAACGACAACAAGTCGATCCGCCGGCGTCGCGAATGCGAATCCTGCAATCGCCGCTTCACGACGTTCGAGATGGTCGAAGAGACGCCGCTCATCGTCATCAAAAAAGACGGCAGCCGCGAGGAGTTCAGCCGCGAAAAGCTGCTGCGCGGCCTGCTGCGCGCTTGCGAGAAGCGCCCGGTGTCCGTCGGACAGCTCGAGATCCTCGTCTCCAACGTCGAGCGCGAGCTGCGCAACACCGCCCAGGCGGAGATCGACAGCAACATGATCGGCGAGAGCGTCATGGAGCAGCTGTACCCGGTCGACGAAGTCGCCTACGTGCGCTTCGCGTCCGTGTACCGGCAGTTCAAGGACATCAACATGTTCCTTAAAGAGTTGAACGTTCTGATCAACAAGCACGGGATTTGACCTGCCTGTGCAAAATTCATGTAAATGGCGGACAGGCTCTGCTCCCCACCGGGCAGAGCTTGTAAGCTTCGCATTTATCAACAAATCTTGGTCTAAATTATTGTTGACATAGCTTTTCATCCTGTGGTAAGATCATTCTTGTCGCCAACGAACGACAGATCATATGGGGCCATAGCTCAGCTGGGAGAGCGCATCGCTGGCAGCGATGAGGTCAGGGGTTCGATCCCCCTTGGCTCCACCAAATGCAAACTTCAGACACGCCGATGAGGCGTGTTTTTTGCATTTGGTGGAGCCCCGTAGGGGGCGAGCCCCAGGGGGGCGTTCCACGCGCAGGGAGCCGGAGGCGGACGAGCATGGCATCGATATCTACCGCAGCGCTCTACTTCGGTGAATGCGCTTCGTCAGCAAATTGAATCAGGATATCGTTATCCCCCTTGGCTCCACCAAACAACGACTATTTACCACGTCCACTTGGACGTGGTTGTGAGCGTGACGGCGTTTGTGTTATGCAATTTACAATGCTTGCGAGCTCAGTCGTCTGCGAGATAGCCGAGTCATCCCTATGTGAACAGAAACTGAGATTACTGTCTCGTCGAGCCGTACATGGCCCAAAAGCGGGGCACGCACAAAAAAACCAAGATCGTGCACATCATGCCTCAATGGTGGAGCGGTCGAGTACATTTTGGATCGAGCCGTATTGGTCATTGGAAACGCCGAGTCGATCGCGCGCCAAGGCGGACCGCCTGTTCTTTATCGGTAACGGCATCAGTTCGTCATAGCGCTTAAAGACTCACTCAAACTGAAGTAGATTCCATACTTTCACTTGGAAGCGTAGACCGCATGGGACATAAGCAAGTACGCTTGTCCTGATCGGGAACGATGTTCTCATCATCTACTTCCGCGAAGATCTTTGCAGAAAGCAAGACACTGCCCAGACATTCGAACTTTCACAACCGTCTTGTGAGGATCTGAGCGTAATAAAGTGATTGAGCGATAGCGGTAGCGTGCCAGGGATGAGTGGTATCCAGAGCGATACAGCTCTTGTGGTGCTCTATCTGTAGCTGCAGTCGTATAAGCTCGCTCGCTAGGTATGAGTGGATTAGCCGCAGAATTTGGCGAAGAGTGTAACAGTGGAGTGAGAGCGGCCGCAAAGGGTGGTGTGGTGTTCGGTGACATTAATGTTGGTATCTGGACATTAATGTTGGTGTTCCGTTGCTGTTCTGAGCTAATAAATATCAACTACAAGTGGTCTCGATGATAATAATCATTCGGGAACATTTTTATAAGGCGGGGGAAAATGGACTCCATTGGAGCAAGGATCAAGTATGTCAGAAAACTTCATGAACTAAATCAAGTAGCATTTACTCAGGCAATCGGCATTTCACAAGGGACTCTAAGTGAACTGGAAAGCAATAAGTTCCATCCTTCTGTAGAATAAGCAGGAGAAGCAGCAACGCCTTCTGGTCAAAATCAAAGAAATCATCGGGGAACATGACAACAGCAATTACGGTGTTCAGCGTATTCTGCTGGCGCTGTTACAAATAGTTGTTACGACCAGCTACAGCACGGTCTATAGAGTTATGAAAAAGCACGGACTGCTAAAAAAGCAAAGCGCCATCCAAACGGTATTACACGTGAGGATGCCGCAGCGCAAAAGAGCGAGAACCTGATCCAAAGAGACTTTAAATCCTCAGCACTTAACCAAAAGTGGCTATCAGATATCACCGAAGTCCCTTGTTCAGACGGCAAGCTATATCTGTCCGCGGTACTGGATTGTTTCAACGGAGCGGTCGTAGGCCTCGCCATGGGCGACAACATGCGTAAGGAACTCTGCATTCAAGCCTTTGAGAACGCTTGTAAAGCGAGAAATGCTCACGGAATGATTTATCACAGCGATCGAGGCAGCCAGTTCACGAGCCATGCTTTCCGGGAAAGTCTGGCTAAACGAGGTGCCGTTCAGAGCATGAGCGGCACAGGGCGTTGCTATGATAACGCAAGGATGGAAAGCTTTTTTGCTACGCTAAAGAAAGAGAAGCTTTACAAGATCAACACAGAACGCTATTCAATGGCTTACATTAAATCGATTATCTTCAGATACATTATGGTCTACTACAACAGGCGAAGGATCTACTCCTCGAATCCAGGGGGATGGCCCCCCAATTGTTTATCGAGAAAGAATGCTGTCACAAGCAGCTTAGTAACGGGATTCTGAATGAGGGTGTTTTCAAACTGCACTTTTTTTGACAACTCCATTCTGTGCGTCGTGAAAAACGTCCTAGCTCGCCAATTTGAAGCATATGCACCGAATCAAAATGGGTAACGGGCGTGACCCAATACCGCATCGATTTGCCAGAGTGCACCGGCTTGGAACGGCGTTCTCGCGGCTGATGTGCCTTTTTGCGGCGTCGTTGCTTTGCTTGCTTCAAGCCCTTGGAGAGTAAAATCCGACGCACACTGGAAGGACTTAGCTCCAGTGCGTCACGCTCGGTAAGCAGTTCTGCAAGGTGGCAGTTATTGCTTCCGACATACTGCTGATTGTAGAGTGCTGCTACGCGTTCTTTCGTATCGTCTGCAAGTGCATGAGCAGGCTTCCTGCCGCGGTAGCGGTGAGCAAGCGCCGCTGCCCCTCCCTCCGTCACATACCTCTTTTTTAATCGCATCACCTGTCTACTGGTCAGTCCCAGTGCTGCTGCTCCTTCCGCGTTCGCCATATGTCCGCTAATGATCTTCTCCACCACGACGATTTTCTTCAAATCTGCTCAATGTCACTGTCTCATGTCCCATAGTGACATTATCTCAGAACAGTTAAGGTGACATTGTCACAGCACAACGACAAGACTATAAGCTAATATTGACTTGAGAGCTAATGTGAAATATCTTAAAGTCAACTTTAATAAAAGGTGGTTATTAAATTTGTATAGCATTAACGAGATTGTAAAAATAACCGGAATTCCGGCGTCTACGCTACGTTACTATGAACAAGAAGGTATCCTTCCCGATGTAAATAGGAACACCAACGGACGAAGAATGTATAACGATAAAATACTTGAGTGGCTTGAATTGGTTGTGGCTTTAAAAGATACAGGGATGTCCATCGAAGAAATAAAAGCCTACACGAATCTTATCCAGCAAGGGGATGAAACGCTGGACATCCGACGAGAATTCCTATTGGAGCATAAAAGCAATGTAGAGAAATCGTTAGCAAAAACACAGTATCATCTGGAAAAGATCATTCGTAAAATCACCGTTTATGACGTTTTAATGCATAAGAAAAAAAATTAACCCGGCCAATTCCATTGTCTCCTATTGACTTAAAGTTAACTTAAAGATGTACAGTGGATATATACATTCTAAAGGAGTGAGTTACATGTCTTTACAGCAAAAAGTATGGTTTATTACCGGTTGCTCAACCGGGTTTGGCCGCCAGATCGCAAAGCAAGCCATCGAAGCCGGCTATAAAGTAGTCGTGACGGCGCGCAAGATCGAGCAGATTCAAGATATCGTATCCGGAAACGAAGAAAACACGCTTGCACTGACGCTGGATGTAACGAACGATGAACAAATTAAAGACGCGGTTGAGCAGACGATCAGGAAGTTTGGACGTATTGACGTACTGATCAATAATGCTGGAATCGGCTATTTTAGTTCGGTTGAGGAAAGTGTCGAAGAAGAGACGCGCCGGATGTTTGAAGTCAACTTCTGGGGACTTATGCATATGACCAATGCCGTCTTGCCTCATATGAGAGCGCAGAAGTCGGGCCATATCATTAATTTCTCGTCTATTGGCGGCTTGACTTCATTCCCGACCCTCGGTTATTATCACGCAACCAAGTATGCGGTTGAAGGAGTTTCAGAGAGCTTGGCCAAAGAATTGACGCCGTTCAACATCGCGGTAACTTTAATTGAGCCCAGTGGCTTCCGCACGGACTGGGGCGGACGTTCCTCCGTTAAAACGGATACTCAGATCCCTGAGTTACAGCAATCGGTGGTCGGGCAAATGTTAAAAGGCGTTCAGCAGAGCAACGGACAAGAGTCCGGCGATCCTGTGAAAGCCGCAGATGCGGTAATAAAGGTGGTCGAAGCCTCCAAGCCGCCGCTTCGCTTACTTCTCGGTAAAGCCGCTTATCAAGCAGCAACTCATAAATTCACGAGCTTGCTGGCCGATATAGAAGATTGGAAGGAAGTCACGATCAACGCTGATTTTGAGTAAATCGAGTCGGCCTTCATGACGGAGGGCGTTTATTTAGCCGATCGTTTGCAGGGAGCACTGTCTGCCGTTTCATTTGCTGGTCATGCCGCCCTCATCAGCGCGATATCCAACAATGACGCTCCGGACAAGATCTTTGCTCAGCAGGTTTACGGATTGGCCAAGCCTGGAGATGTCCTGCTGGCGATCAGCACCTCGGGCCATCCGCTTAATGTGATAAGAGCGGTTCAGGTCGCGTATGCGCTGGGCGCTTCATCGATCGGCTTGACGGGTGGTGAAGGCGGTAGACTAGCGGAGCTATACTCTGGCGCGTTTCTTAACTACGGCTGATATTCAAGAACAACATCTTCCGATTTACCATACCCTTTGCAGTTTGCTTGAACTTGAATTATTTGATCGCTCGCAATAAAAGCGGGAGGTTGAGCTTTTAGAATTTCTCTAGTACGTTCCCTCAAAAAGCAGGTATGCCGGAAAACTGGGCATACCTGCTTTTTTGCGGACAGGCTCTGCTTTAGTCTCCTGCTCTCGCCACTATCGGTATGACTGAAGGTCTTGTTTTCTGAAAATGGCGCAAATTCACATCGTTTACGACGCTGTGTTCTGTTATATTCTAGGAATAAGTGGCATTCTTGGACAAGGAGGAATTTGAATACATGTACGACCATCATCAAAGAGCTTTGGACGCGCTTGTGGAAGAGCTGAAACAAGACTCCGACGTATTGGCACTTGTGACCGCAGGTTCTGTCGCGCAGAATAGGGCAAGAGAGTCGTCGGATGTGGATGTTTTCCTAGTTCTAACTGACGAAGCTTACGAGAGACGGAAGCAATCCAATGATCTGTCGTATCTGAACCGCGATATTTGCGATTACGAGGGAGGATATATCGATGGGAAGATGGTGAACGTCCAGTTCCTGAAGTTGGCTTCAGAGCGGGGAAGCGAGCCAACCCGGAACGCCTTCATTGGTTCCAAGACAGTCTACTCGCGTATCGAAGGCCTTCAATCTGTGATAGACCGAATTCCGGTTTATCCGGAAGCGAATCGTGAGCGGAATCTACGAGATTTCTATGCCCAAATTTATCTGTACGGTTACTATTTTTCGAATGAGGCGGCCCAGAAAAATAACTTATATCTTCTCCATCATTCGGCAACACAGCTCGTGCTGTTCGGTGGCCGAATTATTCTCGCGCATAACCGTATGTTGTTCCCCTGCCACAAGGACTTGATGAAGGCAATCAAACAGGCGCCTAATAAGCCTGATCATTTCGATAAGCAGGCGGAAGATCTGCTGAACACGCCTACCGTTGATAAGTGCATGTCTTTCGCGACCATGCTGCTCGGCTTTCGAGATCCGGGAATTTCGTTCGAGAAAGCGGTTAGTTTGTTCGTCGACAACAATGAATGGAATTGGTTGGAGCATGAACCTCCCCTTGCGGATCGCTGATCCATGTTCTCAAAAACAAAAGCAGCACGGATAAACCGGCTGAACCGCTATACAATGGGAAGGCTGGGTTACTTCCGATAGGACGCCTGCTTTCTCATTAATCTGACTATACGACGGCTTCCCGCTTGTTGAAAAACGTCTTCAACGCATTGTACTCTGGGGTCTTTCTCGCGTTTGACGTAATTTAGGAACTGCTGATGATTCTCCAGATGCTTGTAGGCCGATATCAGCGTGCTCGAGCGATTGTACTGATAGACTTCGCCGTAGCCGAAAATGTTGGCGCGGCCGAGCACTCCTTGATTAGGCGCACGCAGCGCTCCGCTTGTCAATCGTTCGAGCGATGCACTTCTTCGTTACCTCGCTACACGTCAAAGTCCGTGACATCTTCCTCAGTTTGGGCTCTTGTTGACCAACCGCGCGACGGTGTTGTTGCGTACCAAAACTGTGCATGCACCTTGTGCTGCAGCCTCATTAGCTAAAGAATTAGACGAAGCCGGATAGATTAAATACGAAGCAATTGTCGAGATTACTCCATTAGCATGCCTTTAAGCAAAGGCAAAAATTCAAACAACGTTGATTATGCCAAGTGACGATTCGGAGCTTTACAATCATTGCCCAAAGGTACATGCGGGGCATGCCCGATCGTACATTACCGTCTGACGGCATCTCCTCTATACTCACGATATAGCGTTTCTAGGTGAGGAGAGAGGGAAAATGGCAAATATTTTGTATCGTATTGGCGGATGGGCCGCGCGGTGGCGAAAGTCGACGCTTGGCGGCGGAATCATCATCCTGTTGTTGTTAGCCGTCGTTGCCTTGCGGATGGGCCCTGTATTTGAGGGTGATATGTCCATACCGGGCACGGAATCCGAAAAGGCAGCGAACGCCCTGCAGGAGAAGTTCCCTTCAGGTGACGCTGTAGACGGCGGTACGATTCAACTCGTTTTTAAAGCAGCTCAGGGAAAGTCGCTTGAATCGGCGGAAACAAAGAAGGTTATACAAACGAGTCTCAATTCCATCTTGCAAGATCAAAATGTAGCGTCGGTCGCCGATCCTTATTCGTCTGGCGCAATCAGTGCGAACAAAGAAATTGGCTACGCCACTATAACGTATAAACTGCCTGCCGCCGATGTTACGGAGAAATCCGTTGAAGACGTTGAACGACAAGCGGACAAAATGCGTAAGGCGGGCATCCAGGTAGAGAAGAGCGGCACCGTTGGTTCCGGAGGGGTACCGGAAATAGGCGGTATTTCAGAAGTTATTGGCATAGCGATGGCGTTTATCATTCTGCTCGTCATGTTCCGCTCAGTGCTTACGGCGGGCTTGCCGATCGTTATAGCGATTTTTGGACTGGGAATAGGGGTTCTGCTCATTCTCATCGGTTCCAATTTTATAGATATGTCGGCGGTGACACTTACCTTGGCAGTTATGCTAGGCTTGGCTGTCGGCATAGATTACGGTTTGTTCATATTGTCCCGACATCGCCAAAACATGCTGGCGGGTATGAGCATCCGTGAATCGATCGCGAATGCTACCGGTACGGCAGGGAGTGCGGTCGTATTCGCCGGAATGACCGTTATTATCGCGCTAGCGGGACTGTCGGTAACTCGTATTCCTTTCCTGAGCACGATGGGACTAGCGGCCGCATTAACCGTTTTTATAGCCGTATTGACTGCAATTGTGATTGTCCCTGCCATGTTGTCGTTACTGGGTGAACGTATCTTGCCAAAGGCCGCTGCGGGTAACGAAAGGAATAAGAAATTGAAGAAAAAGCCCGCAACCGAATCTAATGCTTGGGGACGATTCATTACGAAGTTCCCGCTTCCGGTTGCTGTAGCCGGTATTCTGCTGCTTAGCGTTATTAGCCTGCCGGCGCTGCATCTGCAGATCGGACTCCCGAATAATGGGATGAAGTCCGAAGATACAACAGAGCGACAAGCTTATGACTTGCTGTCGGAAGGCTTCGGTCCCGGCTTCAACGGACCTCTTGTTGTATTAGCCACCGCGGACGGCACGAACAATTCTCAATCTGCCATTGAACAAGCAACGGCAGGGTTGTCCAAAATGGAGGGGGTAGCCAGCGCTGCACCGCCGATCCTCAATGCGGGTGGAGATGCGGCGATCATATCCGTCATCCCAAAAAGCGGTCCTCTCGATAAAGAAACCGGCAAGCTTGTGTCTACGATTCGTGGCGAATCTAAAGAGATGGAAAGTCAGTATGGTGTTAAATTAATGGTTACGGGATCGACAGCCGTGGATATCGATATTTCGAAAAAATTAAACAACGCCTTGCCGACATTCGGTCTTTTGGTCGTCGGACTCGCTTTCGTTCTACTTCTTCTTGTTTTTCGCTCGTTGCTCGTTCCGCTCAAGGCTGTGCTCGGTTACCTATTGACAATGACGGCTACGCTGGGGTTTGTTGTGTTTGTGGTACAGGATGGCCATTTTGCAAATTTGTTTGGAATAACCCAATCGGGGCCTGTATTGAACTTTTTGCCACTGTTAACCGCCGGCATTCTTTTTGGTCTCGCTATGGATTACGAAGTATTTCTGGTAAGTCGCATGCGAGAGAAATTTATTCATGCGCGTGATGCTAAAGGGGCGATTTTATTCGGCATCAAGAGCAGCGGCAGTGTCGTCACCGCGGCGGGCCTAATCATGGTGTGCGTGTTCGCCGGCTTTATATTTATGGACGATACGATGATTAAATCTATGGGGCTGGCGCTGGCTTTCGGTATCTTATTCGATGCATTTGTCGTACGCCTAGCCATTCTGCCGGCCATTATGAGCATGCTTGGCCGTCACTCATGGTATTTGCCCAAGTGGCTGGATCGCATCTTGCCGAATATTGATGTGGAGGGGGCCGCTCTTGAGGAGAAGTCCCACAAGATAACGGTTGATAATCGGCAGGCGATGTAACGAATCAATGAAGAATAAATCTTCTTAAAAAAGCAGATGATGAATTTAGAGCGATCGCTTGCTGCGGTCGCTCTTTTGAATGACGACCGCATTGATCCTTTCGATTAATCGGGGGAGAGCGGATATGATAGACTAGATTGGATTGCACGTTGTATCATGCGTAAGTGAAAGCGTGCTTTTGCGAAGGAAGAAGGGAGCCAATGGTACGTGAATAGTGACCGGAATGGCCGACCGTTCGTCGACGTACCGACTGCGCTGCTGGATACGCGCAAACATATTATTTTTTGGGTCGCGATCAGCTATATTGCGACGGTTGTGTTGCAATGGACCAATCATTTTGAGCCGATCCCGAGCTTGTTTTTCCATCTTCTTTTATTGCTGCACTGTTCCCTTTACTGGCATTCCGAGTCGTTCACTCGCAGGCAACCATGGTTGTATCTATATTTTCAGGGCATTCTTATTGCCGGCTGCGCATTGCTCATGCCCGAAGGATACCAACCCATTGTTCTTGGGCTGATACCGGTGCTCATCGGTCAAAGTGCGGTTATCTACCCCCGAAAGCTTAAGGTCGTCGGAGTTGCTTTTGTTTTTTATGTCTTAGTGATTTTTATTGTCTTGAAGCTTGGTGACCATTCTTCCCTCATTTTCATCTTGGCGCTCTTTATCATGATGAATGCTATCGTTATTGCTTACATTAGCATTTTCCAGAAAGAAGTGCTGGCGAGGCTTCGCACGGAGAGCTTTCTGAACGAGCTGAAGCAGGCTCACTGGGAAGTGGAGAGACTGACGCTGGCGAACGAGCGGCAGCGGATGGCCCGAGATCTGCATGACACGCTTGCGCAAGGATTGGCTGGACTGGTCATGCAGTTGGATGCGGCCGATGCTTATATTACGAAAGGGAATATGGATCGTGCCGGTCATATCGTACGCCAATCCCGGGAGGGATCTAAAAAAGCGCTCGCAGAGGCTCGAAAAGCAATCGACAACTTGAGGCTGCTTGCCGATCCTGCGCTGACTTTTGAAGACGCGATTCGTCAGGAGGTAGAGCGTTTCTCATCGGCGACCGGCATTCGGGTGGAATTGGTCATCGACCCTTTACCTTCGGTTTCCCAAATACTGTTCGAACATGCGCAGCATATGATTCGAGAATCTCTTACGAATATTGCGCGTCATGCCGGCGCTTCGCAGGTCAGAATCCAAATTCGGCATATCGAAGATCGGATTTCGGTCGAGGTACAAGACAACGGTAACGGTTTTGATGCAGAGCAAATCGGTCGCCAGCCAGGCCATTACGGTCTGATCGGATTGCAGGAGCGCGCCCGTCTCCTGCATGGAAAGCTTACCATAGAGAGTGCACGAGAGGAGGGGACGCTGGTGAAGCTGGAAGCTCCTTGCCGATACCCTATCTCCTTCAGAGAGGATAGCTGAGCCATGGACTGCAAAATCTTGATTGTCGACGATCATCTCGTCGTTCGGGAAGGCCTTAAAATGATTCTGGAAACCGAAGAGAAGTACAAGGTAATCGGGGAAGCGGCGAATGGGAACGAAGCGCTGGCACTCATGGAAAAAGTCATGCCGGATCTCGTGCTGATGGATTTGAATATGCCGCAGCTGAACGGGCTTGAAACGATAGAGGCGATGATCGGCCGCGGCATCGATATTCCGGTCGTCATTCTGACTACTTATAACGAAGACGAGTGGATGATGCAGGGGCTTGCGTTAGGCGCCAAAGGCTATTTGCTGAAAGATACGGACAGAGAGCATTTATTCCGAACAATCGATGCGGCGCAACGCGGCGAAACGTTGCTGCAGCCGGATATTTTATCTCGAGTCTTGGCAGCTCAGCGGGAGCGTTTAAAGCCGACACCGACCGAGCGTTTCGCAACTTCACTAACGGAGAAGGAACAGCAGGTGCTTCAGGCAGCGGCGCTTGGTCTGAGAAGTAAGGAGATTGCCGTTCAGCTGGAGATTTCAGAGCGTACAGTAAAAGCGTACTTAACCAACGTGTACAACAAACTGGGAGTGGATTCCCGTTCCCAAGCTGTGGCAATGGCTGTTGAGCTTGGGATTGTAAAGGCGTAGGCAGCTACTGAATTGCAGTGAAAAATGCGAAAAGCGCTCGTCATTTTTCGAAGAGCGCTTATTTGCTGTGAAAAGGGGTCACTAATCTTAATATGGCGTTATGCCATCTTTAAATTTCGCTATATTGAATATATTGATTTTTTGTAAAATTTAATCAAATTCATGATACTAGGCGAATGGAGTTCGATGTCGCTGTTCAAGGCAAACCCTGCTACTAAAATCGCGGAAGCCAAGCCCATTCTAAATGTTTTTGACGACTGCAACTAAAAGTATACAGTTATGAGCCCCGCTTCCGAAGCGGGGTTTTTGTGTTGAAGAACCTACCGGTAAAGGTATACATTGCGATGACGATCGGGCCGATCGTGACAATTGCGTAATCGTGGAAGGTTAAGAATGCGAATTCGTTATATGTTAAGATCGCGCTATGAGATGTTTGGTTTCCGCTATATCTTGACTATGCAAGCGTTTTTATAATGAACATGCAACCACTCTTATAAGTTTATGGGGGTTATATCAGATGGGAAAGAAGACCAAGTTTCTGATGACAACACTGGCTTTGACCGTTAGTTTCGGTTCCTTGATCGCCTGCAGTTCGGGTAAGAATGACGGGTCTGCCCCTTCGGAGGGCAGTCCCGCGGCTAGTTCTTCCGCAAGCGCGGATTCGGCCAAATTGAACGTCGTAAACGGGAAGATCGAACCGGCTGTCACGCTCACGACAATTCGGGGCGAAGATCCGACCGTGAAATTTAAAAATGGAGAAACTTACTACGACAACGTGCATACGCGCTGGGCCAAAGATACGCTGGGTGTCGACATCAAGACGTTGTGGACAGCTCCGTCAGGCGACAGTTCATACGATACCAAACTGAAGTTGATGCTTTCCTCCAGAGACAAGCTGCCTGACGTATTTGTATCTACGAACACGACGACAACAAACATGTTTATTGAATCTGGCAAGGTACTGGATGTAGGAGAGGCTTTCGATAAGTATGCTTCTCCTACTTGGAAAGCCGCGATGGCGGAAAATCCGACCGCATGGCAGCCGTTCATCCGGGATGGGAAGAAATTTGCGATCCCGGTTCTGCGCGCGCCCACTGGAACACAGTCGCCGTTGTGGATTCGACAGGACTGGTTGAACAAGCTCAATCTGAAAGTGCCTACGAATCTGGAAGAGCTCGAAAAAGTCATGGACGCTTTCGTCAACCAAGATCCGGACGGCAACGGTAAAAAAGATACGGTGGCGCTGGATTTTGGTATGAAAGATGCCTTTTTAGGCTATCCGATCGGCGACTCCTCGTGGATTTTCGGATTATTCGGGGCCATTCCGGAACGCTGGTATCCCGGCGCGGACGGCAAGCTGCAATATGGCTCCATTCAACCGGGAGTCAAAACCGCTTTGTCGAAATTGAAAGAATGGAAGGAAAAAGGTTATATCGCCAACGACATTGCATTGCATGATTTCAATAAAGTGGCGGAAAACGTAACTTCCGGAAAAGTCGGCATGCTGGGTGGAGAAGCTTGGTTGATGGTGTATCCCGGTTCTATGATGCTGGCGACAAATCCGACGGCCATGTATACGCCTAATCCGCTTCCGAAGGGAATCGACGGTAAAAGCATGCGGACCGTCGGAGCACCTTATACGAGCGCGGTTCTAGTCAGCAAAGACATTTCCGAGCAAGCATTGCAGGCCTTTTTCCATTACGAGAACGCCCTGTATGAATCTTATAACAGTGAAGATCCATTTCTCTTTAAAGGATTCCAAGAAGGTTACGATTATGTCATTAAAGATGGAAAAGCGGATATGGACGAGAAGAATATTCCCGGCGGTAGAGTGTCAACCCTGAAATACACGATTACTGGTGCAGCAACGAGTTTTCCTTCTAAGCTGGTCGATGTTAACTTGAAGATTGCCAAGGGAGAAACACTAACCAACAAGGATATGGCTGCAATGTCCACCACCGGCATTATCGGCGTGAACGATGGCAACCCGCTCGAGAAGATTACGCACCAAGCCGAGTTGATCGCGACGACCCAACCAGAAGCCGATATTCCTGAATACTTCTTGGGTCCAACCACACCGACGATGTCATCGAGAAACGAGTTGCTCAAGAAGATGCAAATGGATACGTTTACGGCAATCATTTATGGTAAGCAATCGCCCGACGACTTTGACTCCTTTGTTAAGAAGTGGAGATCTTCCGGCGGAGATGATATCACCAAGGAAGTCAATGAGTGGTACGACTCCGTAAAGACTGTAAAGTGACATCTTTATATCGCGCAAAAACTGGGAGGAACAAATATGAAGGAATATAACGATTGCCGAAATCCCGTGTTACCGCCGAACTTATGCATACCGGATCCGGAAGCGCACGTTATGCCGGATGGAAGAGTTTATGTTTACGGGTCTTGGGACCAAGAAGGTAACCATTTTTGCAGTAGAGAGTATCGGGTAATTTCATCGGAAAATATGATCGATTGGACGGATCATGGCGTATCTTTCGATTCCAGCCAGGTTTCATGGGTCTTTGACGATAATGCACCTAAGTATTCGGGTTCTGATCCAATGGCAACCTCTCCATTCATGCGAAAGCTTATGGAACAGTATGCGCAATACATGACAGAGCCGCCCCCTGAACATGTCCCTGACATGCTGTTTGCGCCGGACGCGATTAATAAGGGCGGCAAATACTACTTATATTTTTGCATGTCTGATTCGAGCGAGGGGGTTGCGGTTGCGGACAAACCGGAGGGGCCGTTCTCCGATCCAGTTCAACTACCGTGCGGGGGCATCGACCCGGCAGTCTTTATCGATGATGATGGACAGGCATATTTCTACTGGGGCCAGTTTCAGGCGAACGGTGCGAAATTAACGCCGAGTATGGTTGATTTTGAGGAAGGATCGATAGTGAATGGCCTTCTCACGGAAGAGGAGCATTACTTTCATGAGGGGAGCTCGATTCGAAAACGCGGCGACATTTATTATTTCGTATACTCCTGCATGAAACGCGGTAAACCGACCTCATTAGCCTATGCGACCAGTGATTCTCCTCTTGGGCCGTTTCAGTATAGGGGAATTATCGTCGATAATGACGGCTGTGATCCCGCTAGCTGGAATAATCATGGCTCCATCGAAGAAGTGAACGGACAGTGGTATGTATTTTATCACCGGAGTTCACGAAATAGCCAGCAGAACCGCAGGTTGTGTATCGAGCCGATTTTTTTTAATGAGGACGGTACCATTTCGGAAGTTCATATGACGTCTCAAGGCGCTGGAAGGCCGTTTAGCATCCATGAGAGAATCGAGGCTTACCGAGCGTGTCAATTGACCGGCAACGTATATATTGGGCCGTCTCAAACGGGACGCGAAAGCTTAATCGGGATCAAGGACCGGGATGAGGCTGTCTATCGCTATGTGGAGTGGGAAAGTCCGGCAACGGGGATATCAATCGAAGGTTCCGGGAGTGGTGAAATTCTAGTTTTCATCGACGGAGAGAAGGATGCATCCGGTCGAGTGGTGTTGAATAACGGAATCGCCGTATTTTCAACCTTTCAAGGGAATTCCGGGAGGCATGAAATCAGGCTTCAATTCAACGAATGCAGTAACTTGGTGATTGAGGCCATTTGTTTCGGAACGTAGTACCTTCCGCGGCACGGGTATGGATTTGATCGGTTGAAAAAAGCAGGGTGCGCGAAGGCCGCGCAGCCCTGCTTCTGTCTTTTAACGCGTACGAAATTCCTGAGGGGTGCACCCATAATGCTTTTTGAAAATCTTGATGAAATGCGGAGGGGCAAGGAAGCCGAGCTGGCTGCTGATTTCCGCGATTTTTAATGTCGAGTCGTGAAGCAGGTGGGCCGCTCGTTCCATTCGTGTCCTAAACAGATAATCTCCGATCGTCTCGCCGGTAACCGTCTTATAGACCTTCGACAGGTAGACAGGATGCAGGCCGACATGGTCGGCAACAAGCTGCAAGGAGACACCGGCGGCCAGATGCTCCTGAATAAACGCACGGACCTTGGAAGCGATCTGACGATGGGCATCTTCCATACCATCGGAAGTTCGGGAACGGATCGCTTCGATCCGGTCTTTTGCCCAATCGAGTATGCGTTGTCGGGAGAGATGCCCTTTTTTTCGCACAAGCAGATCGAACTCCTCGCCGAGCTGCTCTTCGACTGAACCGGTTTCCGCAGAAAAGGAGATACTGAACGCGGATGACAAATAGAGCAAGACCGTCAACAGGTGATCGGGGGGAGGTTCGCCGGCGTGCTCGTCCGCCTGCAGCATTCGGCCAACCTTGACGAGCGCTTCCTCCCAATTGCCCGCTTCAAGAAGCGACGGGAGAAGAGGGGGCTCAAGCAAGGAAATACGCCGCTTATCCTTAGGCGGGGGAGGCATATCGTCCACCGTGATGAAATAGCTATGATGCAATCCCGCGTTCCTCTGAATGGAGGAGACGGAGGAGAGGTAACATTCCGACAAACGCTCGGGGAACGTGCCGCCTCCGCCGAGGCAGATCGTAATAGACCCCTTTAAAAACTTCTGAACATGGTTCTGGAGTTTGAGCGCATAAGAATCGGCTAATGCAATGCCTTCTTTCGTTCGACTGCGAAGCAGAAATACCAAGTAGCCTTGTTCTGTCGTGCCATGCCACACCTCGAATAAGTCATGAAGCACTTCCTCGGCAATGTTGCCAACCGCATACTCCAACAACGATAGAGATTGAAGATCGTACCCCGAAAAATCCTCCTCCAGACGGACGACCATGATCTGATAAGCGCAGCCTATCCTGAATTCCAGACCAAGAATCGACAGACGTTCTTCAAGCAACTCGCTGCGAAGAGGCTTGTTTCGCAGCAGGTCGTTTAGAAGTTGGTTGCGCAGTAAAGGCAAATTGGCGTGAAGGGTTTGTTGCAGACGCTGACGCGAACTGATTTCTTTCCATTCGCGTTCTATATCGTCGATGCCGGTACGTACGGCCGCGATCAGAGCATCGATATCGACCGGCTTAAGCAGATAACTCATCGCTCCGAATTGAATTGCTCTCTGCGCATATTCGAATTCATCATGGCCCGACAAGATGATGCAGCGTACTTTACGGGAAAAACGCCGGATCCTTTCGATCAATTCCAGCCCGTCCATCTCCGGCATGCGAATATCGGTGATCAGCAAGTCGATGGCATGATGATTCGCGATCGTTAATGCTTCTTCGGCGGAATAGGCCCGGTGGACTTCTTCGATGCCATGCTCTTCCCAGGGGATCGTTAGCGCCAGACTGTCGACGACCGAATGCTCGTCGTCCACGATAAGCAGTTGATACATTCGTTATTCCTCCTTACTCGGCGAAGCCTTCCAATGCAAGACGACCGCTAATCCGCCTTCCGACCGAGGCTCGATCTCCATGCCGGAAGGCGAGTCGAAGTGAACGCTCATTCGCTGAGCGACATTCCATAGTGCGCGACCCATCGAATCGTCGGGCGGCAAGCGCAGTCGTCCGAGCAACTCCTGGATCTCCTCTTCCGACATCCCTTTGCCGTCGTCTGCCACCCGCAGCTCGAATTCACCGTCTTTTGCGCTTCCGGTTACGGTCACGAGGCCGGCGTTTTTTTTGTTCTCGATGCCGTGAATGACGGAGTTTTCCACCAATGGTTGCAGCAGCAGCTTGGGTATCCGCAGCCGCAGCATGGATTCCGGTATGTCGATCTCGTACCGCAGACGATCCATCCGAAGACTTTGAATTTCCAGATAGTTGCGCACGACGCCGAGCTCCTTTTCGAGCGTCGTCACCGGCTCGTCCAGCCGGGTCGAATAGCGGAAGTATTCGGCAAGGTTTTTGGTCATGGCTGTTACAGCTTCGTCATTCCCGAGCCGGTTCATATTATTGATGAAGAACAGGCAATTGTACAAAAAGTGAGGATTGATCTGCGCCTGAAGCTGCTTGACCATGGCTTCGCGCGAAGCAATCTTCTCTTTATACACTTTCTCGATCAACGCTTCGATTTGGGCAGTCATATCATTAAAATTTTCGTACAGGAAGTCGAACTCGTTGTTGCTGACTCGCTTGATTCGGTAAGAGAAGTCGCCGTGCTTGAGCAGCCGAACGCCCTTGAGCAGCGTCACGATCGGAATCTGAACCTTGCGGTAGAGAAACACGGCGATGAGAACGCCGGCGAGAAACAGCGCAACGCAAGCGGCATAGAAAAAGTTTTTCGTCTTAACGATAGGCTGAAGCGCTTCATCAGACGGTACAAAGTCGATTAGATACCAGCCCAGCGATTCTGACAGCAAATAATTTACCATGTAAGGCGTGCCGTCGAGATTGACGGTGAAGGTGCCTTCAGACCCTGATAGCGTCAGCTTATTCAGAATTTTACCGATTCGAGACGCATCCGCTCCATTGTTGGCGATGATCGGATTGCCGGGTTTATAGAAGAACGGATCGTTATGCGCCACGGTCGCTTGATCGAGCATTTGCTGAATGTTTTCCCGAGGAAAGGAAACCTGTATCGTATAGCCGTTATGAATACGGTAGGACAAAAAGGTCTGCTTGGTTTCATCCAGCATCCACTTGTCCTCTGCGGCCCGATCTGGAGCTCCTTGCGGCGTCGGGGAGGAACCGATCCATTGTTTGAGCACGGTCGAATAGATAGCGATGCGATTGCTCCAGCCTTCGGAGAAGCTTTGCAAGTTCATTTTATCCGTCAATTCTCGAATGAGCTTGACCTGGTCGTAGCTGTCCATGAGCTCGATCGACGGCAGCAGACTGAGCTTCGAATCGGCTTCAAGCGCGATGCCGAGCATATCCAGCTGCCTGACGCTATGATCCAGATTGTTCGCGACGAACCGAATCCGGTTCAAGTTGTTGGTCTGGATATCTTCCTTGACGGTAGACAGGCTGGTATTAATCGTAAAGGTATACATGACGATGACGATCGTTGTCGTGAGCGCCAGAAGCAGCAGCACGCTGTAGAACGTTCTGTATTGTTTGAGCACGTTGCGCATCCTCGAATTCATGGGGTGTAGGAGCTTGATACGATTATAAATCAAAATGAGTGGAAGAAGGGAAGATGTTAAGATCGCGTTATCCTTCCTTTAAATCGCACTATATCGCCCGCTTGGCCTCGGTCTTACAATGAAGGCATCTCGTCAGTCAGGTCATCAGGAGGTTATTATGGATACGGTAAAAGCCATAAAAAAGAAAGAAAAAATCGTAAGGCGCAAAGACAGCTGGCAGCTCTATTTGATGCTTCTGCCAGCACTGGCGCTCGCATTCGTTTTCGTCTACATTCCGATCGGCGGTATCGTCATGGCCTTTCAGGAGTACAAGCCTTATCTGGGCATCACCGGCTCCAAGTGGGTCGGATGGGATCAATTCCGCTTCATGTTCGAATATCCGGACAGCGTTCAGGTGTTTTGGAATACGTTGCGGATCGCGCTGCTAAAGTTGTTGTTCGGCACCGTCTCGACGCTTTCCTTTGCCTTGTTGATCAATGAAGTTCGTAAAAAGTTTCTGCGCAGCACCGTCCAGACATTCGTTTTTCTGCCGCACTTTCTGTCTTGGGTCGTGCTTGGCGGCATCTTCTTGGAAATCCTCGATCCGGCTAACGGACTGGTCAACGAAGCGCTCAAAGCGATGGGCTTCAAGCCGATTTTCTTCCTTGGAGAAAACAATTGGTTTGTCTTTACCGTAGTCGCGAGCGATGTCTGGAAAGAGTTCGGTTACGGTTCGATCGTATTCCTGGCCGCACTGGCCGGCATTAATCCCGCGCTGTACGAGGCGGCACAGTTGGATGGCGCGGGCCGTTGGAAGCAAACGCTGCATATCACGCTGCCGTCGATTGTGCCGACGATTGCCGTCGTACTTACGCTGTCCATCAGCCAAGTGCTGAACGCGGGCTTCGATCAGATTTTTAACTTGTACAATCCGTTGGTTTACGGCAAGGGAGATATTATCGACACTTTTGTGTATCGTATAGGACTTGTAGACGGCAATTATAGCTTCTCCACCGCAGTAGGCCTCTTCAAGTCCATCGTCAGTCTCATCCTTATTCTCGGCGCATATCGGATCGCGTATAAGGTTGCCGACTACAAAATCTTCTAAAGGAGTGGATTTCTCTTGCAACCGATGACTGCCGCCGAACGCGGATTCCAGTTTTTCAATCAAATTTTGATGGTGCTGCTGGCGTTGATTTGTCTCGTTCCGCTATTGCACGTGCTAGCGATTTCTCTTAGTTCGAGCCCCGCGGTCATGTCCAATCAGGTGACGTTCTGGCCGATCGGACTGAACTTTAATTCTTACGTGAAGGCACTGGAAAATCCGACGTTTCTGCCCGCGCTCGGCTTGTCGGCGGAACGCACGATCCTAAGCCTGGCCATCAGTCTGTTGGTGAACTGTCTGGCTGCCTACGTTCTTTCAAAGGGAGGCGGTCGCGACGGAATCGCCGGTTATTCCGGTTTCGTCGGATTTTTTATCGTAGCGATGTTGTTCAACGGCGGTATGATACCCACCTATTTGCTCGTGACGAATATCGGGCTTTACAATACGATCTGGGCGCTTGTTCTGCCCGGCGCCGTCAACGTTTTTTATCTGATCCTCATCATGAATTTTTTTAAGGCGCTTCCGAAGGAGCTGGAAGAGGCGGCTTTTATGGATGGAGCCAACCACTGGCAAGTATTCGCAAGGATGTTCTTGCCGTTATCGTTGCCGGTGCTCGCGACCGTAGGCTTGTTCATGGTCGTCAACGACTGGAATGAATGGTTTATGGGTTCGATTTATATGAAGGGAGATAACGTTCCTCTCAGCACTTTGCTGAAATCGATCATCTCTGTACCGGTCGTTGATGCATCTAACGCCAATGAAGTGGCTAAGCTGAATAACCGATCGATTCGCGCGGCTCAGGTACTTATCGGAGCATTGCCGATTCTGCTCATCTATCCTGTTCTTCAGCGTTTCTTTACACAAGGCATCGTTATCGGAGCGGTCAAGGAGTAAGCGAATTTCACGCCAGGTCATAGGGGGCACATCGGAATGAGTAACAAAGTCAAGGCCGCTGTCGCATTGCTCGCGGTATCCGTCGGGGTCGCATCGCTTACCGCATGCAGCTCGAACAACAACAACGCGCAGTCGTCGCCTGACGCATCCTCCGCTTCAAGCGAAAGTCCCGCGCTTAATATCGTAAACGGCAAGATCGATCATACGGTGACGATCACGACCGTTCGCGGCGAAGACCCGACTGCCAAGTTCAAGAACGGCGAGACCTATGCGGACAATGTCCATACACGCTGGGCAAAAGATACGCTAGGCGTCGATATGGAGACGCTCTGGACCTCGCCAACCGGCGACGGATCGTACGACACGAAGCTGAAGCTTATGCTCTCGTCCGGAGACAAGCTCCCCGATGTTTTCGTCTCCACGCAGCAAGCGACGACAAATATGTTCATCGAATCAGGCAAAGTGATGGACGTGTCGGAAGCGTTCGAGAAGTATGCTTCAGCGAGTTGGAAGGCGGCGGTCGGCGAGTCGCCTACGGCTTGGCAGCCTTTCATGAAGGACGGCAAAAAATACGCGATCCCCGTGATTCGTCAAAACATGGGTACGCAATCTCCGCTATGGATTCGTCAAGACTGGTTAACGAAGCTCAACCTGCAGGCGCCGAAGACGCTGGACGAACTTGAGAAAGTCATGGACGCCTTCGCGAATCAGGATCCGGACGGCAACGGCAAAAAGGATACTTTGGCGCTGGACTTCGCGATGAAGGATGCGTTTCTCGGGTATCCGATCGGGGATTCCTCCTGGATCTTCGGTATGTTCGGGGCGATACCGGAGCGGTGGTATCCGGGAGCGGATGGCAAGCTCCAGTACGGATCGGTGCAACCAGGCGTAAAGAACGCGCTTGTGAAGATCAAAGAATGGAAAGACAAGGGCTATGTCGCGACAGATATTGCGCTCCACGATTTTAATAAGGTGTCGGAAAATGTGGCGGCCGGCAAGGTCGGTATCCTGGGCGGCGAGAACTGGCTTATGGTTTACCCCGGATCGCTCATGCTCGGTTCGAATCCTACGGCCATGTATGTGCCTTATGCGTTGCCGACGGGAGAGGGCGGCCAGAAAACGCTTCGCACGATCGGAGCGCCATATACGAGCGCGATTCTGATCAGCAAAGACATTTCAGACGAAGCGCTCCAAGCGTTTTTCCATTACCAGAACACGATGTTTTCCGCTTATAAAAGCGACGATCCGTTCCTTTTCAAAGGATTCCAGGAAGGCTACGATTATGTCATCAAGGACGGCAAAGCCGACATGAGCGAGCAGGACATACCGGGCGGTAAGGTGTCCACCATGAAATATACTTTGACAGGCGCGGCTTCGATTTATCCGTCGAAGACGCTCGCTACTGACATCAAGATAGCAAATGGCGAGGCGTTGACAGGCTCTGATCTCGCTTCGATGGCAACGACGGGCATCATCGGCGTCGACGCGACGAATCCGCTGGAGAAGATCACCAGACAAGCCACCGTGGTCGCAATGGGACAAAAGGAAGCAGACGTGCCCGAGTACTTCCTCGGACCGACAACGGATACGATGTCCTCACGCAACGAGTTGCTCAAGAAGATGCAAATGGATACGTTCACGAATATCATATACGGCAAGTCATCGCCGGACGAATTCGATTCGTTCGTGAAGAAGTGGAAGTCCTCGGGCGGCGACGATATTACGAAAGAAGTCAACGAATGGTACGATTCGGTAAAGCATTAACAAATTAGGAAAAGAAACGGCTTCGGTGCAAACCGGAGCCGTTTGAATTTTTATAGAAGCAGACGGCACATCGATTATGGCACGATCCCACATATCGTTCCGTCAGCAGTCTTGTTACTTTAGAAGCAGATTACAACGATCGATGAAATCATCGTCAGATACGTTCTTCATGACTGGAGTGGCTGAACAATGGAAAAAGCAATAGAAGAAACAGACCTTTCCCGAGTGTATGGTAAGCGGGGACTTCTGATCTCAGGTCTCGTCATTGCCATGTTGTTCGCGGCGTTGGACGGAACAATTGTGGGGACGGCCATGCCGAGGATTATAGGCGATCTTGGCGGGCTAGGTCTCATGGTTTGGCTGACGACTGCCTACATGTTGAGCTCGACGATAATCATTCCGGTCGCCGGCAAACTGTCGGATTTACTCGGCCGTAAGACTGTATATCTTTCCGGTTTACTAATCTTTATCGTGGGCTCGGTATTATGCGGCATGGCGCATTCTATGGTCGAACTGATCATATACCGTGCCGTTCAAGGAATTGGCGGCGGCGTCATGATGCCGCTTGCAATGATCATTGTTGGAGACGTATACACCGGAACGGAGCGTGCCAAGTGGCAGGGAGTATTCGGGGGTCTGTTCGGCTTGTCGAGCGTAATCGGACCATTGGTGGGAGGGTGGATCGTCGATTATGCCAGTTGGCGCTGGGTGTTTTATATCAATTTGCCGTTCGGTGTCGCGGCCGTCATATTACTTGCGTTGGGACTTCCCAAACATCTAAAGACCGGGAAGGTCAATATTGACTTAGCCGGGATCGTGACCATGTCGATCGGCGTGATGGGGTTGCTTCTGGCATTGACTTTCGGCGGTAAAGAGTTAGCCTGGTCTTCCTGGCAGATGATCGGTCTTCTCTCCTTATCTCTCTTGTTTTTAGGCTTGTTCGTATGGACCGAGACGAAGGCTAGTGAACCGATTGTTCCCATGCATTTCTTTAAAGACCGTGCATTTACGGTAATCAACGGTATCGGTTTTTTCATGAGCATCGGCATGTTCGGCGCCATGATGTTCGTCCCTCTTTTCCTGCAAGGGATAAAGGGAGTAAGTCCATCGGATTCCGGCACCGTATTGATGCCCTTGATGATAACGATGATTGCTGCCAGCATGGTCAGTTCGTTATTTATACAAAAGCTGGGAGTGAGGCGGCAGTTGGCCTCAGGAATGTTGATTATGGCGATCGGCTTCATTCTGATGATGGCCATGGGCGAGGATACTTCCAATTTAACAGTTGCGGCTAATATGTTGCTCTTAGGTTTCGGAATGGGGCTTGTCATGCCCGTATTGACCGTTGCGCTCCAGGAGAGTTATCCGGATTCAGAGCTTGGCGTAGTGACGTCCTCTAGCACCTTCTTCAGGCAAATCGGCGGTACGTTCGGCATGACGATTCTAGGCGTTATTATGAACATAAAATCGAGCGAAGATCTGAAGACGACTTTGGTTCCACAGCTGCAACAACTTCCGCCCGCGATGGATGAATGGATAGTCAGTATGACGGCTCTCGCCGAACATGATCCCCAGCAGCTGTTTTCCAGTTTACTTAGCCCGAATACTTTATCTCAATTGCCTCCAGCGATCATTTCGGATATTGTACCTCTGTTGAAAATACTGCTCGTTGATGCTTTGCATACCGTGTTCCTTTGGGGTGCATTATTAGTCCTTATCGGATTCTTCCTGACACCTTTGACCGGAAAAATCAAGATCAAGACGCATGCAAGGATGAAAGAACGGAGCAATATATCACTACACTAGTTGACTAGCTTTCTTTCCATCCTAATCGTTAATACAGATTAAGATCGCGTTCCAAGTCAAGTGGAAGCATTCGAAGGAGAAGTACGGTTCACGGGGACAGGGAATCCTTTCAAGCTGAACGCTTGGGATGGAACGGTATGCCCGATAGTCGCGGTTCATACAGGCTCCGGACAAACGACGGCAAAGCTGCGACTCGCTCCGAACGGAACGGCTTTGATCGCGGTTGCCGATGAATGGACAGGAGCGCTTGAGCGTGAGGAAAATCGCGATATGATTGCGCGATTTCCGATGCCGTTATTTTAGAGATGGGTGAGGTGTCCGATACGTTCAGGGTCTTCGTTAACGGCCAAGAGCTCCACCGTGTCGATCAGATCGGCCGCCGTATCCCTATCGGAGAATACTTGCGCTATGAAGAAGACAACGAGCTAGAGGTCGAAGTGGCGACGACGCTGAACAATGCGCTAAGCGTCTTCGATCCTAACCGGCAACCGCTAGATTGCGGCTTGATTGGTCCCGTTGGAGTCGTGATTGGGGAGAGAGCGGAATAAAGGGCGTCGGCTAGATCTTCACCCAGCGTTACAAGACGAGCATGGCAATATGAAGCTGAAGTATACGACCGACGGTCTTCATCTATCCAGCGGGTAGACGATAAATGACGAAAAGGGAGGCCGACCCAAAATGTCGGCCTCTTTGCGTTTCGGTTTTCTTTCACAGTACGCCTCCAAGTTAAGATCGAACTACGCCATCTTTAAAATGCGTTATATAGCTCCTTCGAAGCCTTCGGTAAACTTTAATTAAGCGAACGCGTATCTTTATTGCACGGAGGAGGAGCTTGGAGTGGACAGAGAGCTATCGAACAAAACGCTGGCCGGCGATGCGGCAGGGCAGTTTGCCCTTAATATCAGCTCGGGGCTTCTTGGCATCATTACTTATTATTATACGGACATCGTCGGCGTGTCGGCAGGAATCGTCGGCACTATCATGCTGATGACCAAAGCGATCGATGCTTTCGCGGACGTGGGCATGGGCGTACTCGTCGATCGAACGCGGTCTAAGCACGGCCAAGCGAGGCCATGGCTATTGTGGATGATGGGACCTTTGCTGCTCTCTATCCTGCTGTTGTTTTCGGTTCCTGATATCGGACACGATGCCAAAATCGTTTATGCGGTAGCAACGAATATCCTATTCTTCGTCTTTGTTTACACCCCTCTCTCGATTCCTTATGTGAGCTTGATGGCCTTGACGACCCGAAGCCCTGTCGATCGCGGCCTGATGGGCGCTTATCGGGCAGGCTTCGGTTATTTGGCGGGCATGCTCGTAGCGGTCGGCTTCGTTCCGATCGTCAACGCAATGGGGGGAGGCAGACACGAGTGGACGCTCCTTGCGGCTATTTTCGGGGCATTGGCCGCTCTAGGCGTCTACATCGCATTCAAGTCAACGAAGGAGAAGTACAATACGCAAGCACTTAAAGATAGCGGCGAAGTTAAAAAAACGTTGTCGCTTGGCGCTTCATTTAGACTTTTGTTTACGAATCGGTACTGGCTGATTATTTTTAGCGCCGGATTGTTGTCCCAGATTTTGTTCGGATTGTCGGCAACCTCGGGCATGTACTACGCGAAGTATGTCTGGGGGGATGTCAATCTGGTCAGCATCATGGGAGGCATCGGCCTGATACCCGTAGCGGTCGTGTTTCTCGCCTCAGGCCCGCTCATGAAGCGAATCGGCAAGCGCAATACCGCGATTCTGGGGCTTATCATCGGATCGTTTGGCATCGCGATTCGAATGTTCGATCCGGACAGCGTTACGCTTGGCTTGATCGGCTCTCTCGTTCAAGCGTTCGGTCTCATTCCGTTGATGATCGTGCTCGGACCGATGAACGCCGATACGATCGAATATGGCGAATGGAAGCATGGACAACGGATCGTCGGTTTGACGAACAGCGTGAACGGCTTCGGAGGCAAGATCGGGGCCGCTCTGGGCACGGCTGTGATCGGGTGGATGCTTGCCTGGGGGCATTATGTGGAAGGCGCCACCGTCCAAGGACAAGCTGCGAAGCAAATGATAATCGCTTTTAACTTATACATTCCACTCGTCATCTATGTGGCGATTGCCGTTCTCTTGTTCTTTTTCTCTTTGGAAAAACAATATACGCGTATTTTGGACGATCTGGAGCGTCGCAAGGGCACTATCGGTTTATGAAGGAGACGATCTCATGGACAAGGCGTTTCTTGAACTGGCGGTCAGGAATATCGAGATTTTTTTTGCGACTGAAGGGTGCGGCAAACTCGTTTACGGCGATAAAACCATCCGGCTAGAGCAAGGCGATTTGGTCCTTCTTCCGATCGGCGAGGACATAGAAGTAAATAGGGGAGCAGCAGCAAGCCCATCCTTACGAATGGCCTATCGCAAGTTCCATGCGAATCACCTCGGAATGGCGGCGCCCATTTTACCTATGAGATGGAAAGTATTTCCCCGGCATGTTGAAGAGTTCGAGCGGCTTCTGTGCGGTTTGCCGGAAAGAGGGAATCCAGATTCGGAATCCGACGGTATCTCGGCCGGCTGGGAAGGCTTTATGAATTGGATGCTCATGGAGCCTGAAAAGTCTGAGCTTAGGCCGTTTGAAGCGGAGGATTCTCCGATTCGGCAAGCGTTGTCGATCATGAGCTGTCGATTTATGAATTCGTTATCCGTGCCGGAGATCAGCCGTCGCGTGGCGATGAGCACGCGGCATTTTCAACGGGTTTTCAAGTCGTTTACGGGCAGATCGTTCGTGCAGCTGTTGCAAGAAATTCGGATTCGGCATAGCTGCGGCCTGCTTCAGTATACGCGATTAAGCGTTCAGGCCGTGGCGGAAACCGTCGGCATTTCCGATATGTATTCGTTCTATCGGTTGTTTCGCAGTCATTGCGGCATGACGCCGGCCGCGTTCCGGTTAAGGAACCAGGCGTTGTGAAAATGGCGCGATTTCACATCGTTTTCTTTGATTGAAGATGGTACTTTGAAAGGGAACTTCAGGATCGGATAAGGTTCGCTTACCTGCTCTCCTAAAGAAAATAGGATTAACGGAAAGGAATTTTCGAGATGATCATAACGAGACTTAAAACCAATCGCGTGGTTGAGCCTTTGGGATTTACGCTCGGAGAGCACCCGAGATTGTCCTACGTCGTCGAGGACACAACTGCGAAGAAGCAAACGGCCGCCCGTTACGAGGTGGCGCTGGATACGGCGTTCGCAAACGTTATTTATGATAGCGGCAAGCGCGCCGACATTGACAGCCTCGCTTTCGAGTTGCCGATCGAGCTCCAGCCGAGAACGCGTTATTACTGGCGAGTAGAAGTTTGGGCGGATAATGGAGAGCATGCGGCCAGCGAGCCCGCTTGGTTCGAGACTGCGAAGTTAGACGAGCCGTGGCAAGCCAAGTGGATCGTCCCCGACATGGACAAGGATCATCTTCCGGTTATGGGCAAATCCTTTAGCCTGGCTGCTCCCGTCGCGTCCGCGCGCGCATACGTCTGCGGTCTGGGATTGTACGAGCTGCAAATGAACGGCGTTAAAGCCGGTAACGAATATTTGACGCCGCATTTCAACGCTTATCAAAAGTGGCTGCAATACCAAACCTATGACGTGACGGCGCTGCTCAAGGAAGGCGATAACCGGATCGAAATCAGCCTAGGTAATGGGTTGTACAAAGGCCGCTTCGGATTTGAAGGGAATAACGCTGAATTGTACGGAAGCGAGTTCGCTCTCCTGTGCGAGATTCGCGTCGAGTATGCTGACGGATCGAGCGAAGTTTTGAAGTCAGATACGGATTGGACGGCGACGAAGAGTCGTGTCATAAGCGGCAATCTGTACGACGGCGAAGAATACGACGCTACGCTCGAGACGAAGGAAACCTATCCCGTTCGCGAAGGCGATCTCGGGTACGATCGACTTACGGCAAGACTCAGCTTGCCGATCGTCGTCAAGGAAGAACTGAAGCCGATTGAGGTCATACGTACCCCGGCCGGCGAAACCGTACTCGACATGGGACAGAACATGGTCGGATGGCTGCGTTTCAAGACCCGAGCTCCTAAGGGAACGGTTATTTTGCTTCAGCATGGCGAAGTGTTGCAGGACGGGAATTTCTATCGCGACAACCTCCGCACGGCAAAAGCGGAATACAGGTATACGGCTGACGGAACGGAAACGGTCGTTCGTCCGTTTTTCACTTTTTTCGGATTCCGTTACGTGAAGGTTGAAGGTTGGGCAGGTCCGATTGATCCGAATGACTTCACAGGGTGCGTTCTCTACTCCGATCTCGAACAGACCGGCAGCTTCGAGACGAACAATCCGCTCGTGAACCGGTTGTTCCTGAACGCGTTGTGGGGTCAAAAGGGCAACTTCCTGGACGTCCCGACGGATTGCCCGCAGCGGGACGAGAAGATGGGATGGACAGGGGACGCCCAAGTGTTCTCCGGGACCGCATGCTTCAATATGGATTCGTTCGCCTTTTACAAAAAGTACGGCTACGACATGGGGAAAGAACAGGAGGACCGCGGCGGCATGGTTCCGATGGTCGTGCCCGCGGCGAACGTCCAGGGCGGGGGATCCAGCGCATGGGCTGACGCGGCTACGATTATTCCGTGGAATGCTTACCTCCACTATGGAGATAAGTCGATTTTGGAACAGCAGTTCGAGAGCATGAAGGGCTGGGTCGATTTCATCATCCGCGCCGACGAAGGATCCGGCGGCCGAAGACTATGGACGGTCGGCTTTCACTTCGGAGACTGGCTCGCGCTGGACGGCAGCAATCCTGACTCCCCGATGGGCGGCACGGATACGGAATTCATCGCTTCGGCGTACTATTGCTACTCGTCGGGCCTGGTGGCGAAAGCAGCGAGGGTGCTTGGAAGAGAAGAAGAAGCCGACTACTACGCAAAAATCTCGGCGGAAGTCAAAGCGGCTATCGAAGATGAATTCTTCTCGAAAAACGGCCGCCTGGCGCTTGATAACCAGACCGCTTATGCCGTTGCGCTGTACATGGACCTGGTACCGGAGCCGTTTAAGGCCAGAGTCATCGGCGGATTAGTGAAGCGACTTAAGATCGATCGCAATCACTTGCGGACAGGCTTTGTCGGGACGCCTTACCTGAACTTCGCCCTCTCGGACAACGGTTATGAAGAGCTTGGTTATACGCTTCTTCTGAACGACGATTACCCTAGCTGGTTGTACGCCGTTAAGCTGGGAGCCACGACCATCTGGGAGCGGTGGAATTCGATTCTTCCGGACGGCAAGATTAGCGGCACAGGCATGAACTCGCTTAATCATTATGCCTACGGCGCGATCGCTGAATGGATGTACCGCGCGATCGCGGGCATCAATCCTGTCGAAGAAGCGCCCGGTTTCCGGAGGGCGGAGCTTGCTCCGAAGCCCGACTACCGTCTGCAGTGGGCGAAGGCGAAGGTCGATACCGCAGTCGGCACGTACACGAGCGAATGGCGGTTCGATGGCGAGGGGCGTCTGGAATTTGCCTTCGAGATCCCGTTCCATGCGACTGCGCGGGTAAGATTGCCTCGCGCGGAAGCGGTATCGCTATCGATTGACGGACCGGCCGACGCCTCGTCGGCGCTTCAAGACGAAGAGGATACGCTGCTCGAGCTGGAGAGCGGAAGCTATATAATTCGGTATATGCCTACCAGGAGCTACATCAAACGCTTAAGCACCTATTTGCCTTTGGCTGACTTGATTGCGAACGAAGGTGCGCGAGAATTGATCGCGCAATTGGCTCCGCAGGGGATCGATCTGAATCCGGATGCGTTGCGGGCGATGATCGGCGATGCCTCGCCGCGCGAATTAGCCGTCTATTATCCGATGGATGCGGACTTCCTTGATGATCTAGATGCCAAGCTAAAAGCGCTGAGCTAAAGGAGCGAAGTGCTTCATGAAGCATTTTACGTTAAATCTGACGAATTCGGGCGTCACGTTGACCGCTTATTTGCTTGACGAGTCGGCTGAAATGCCGAATGTCGCCGTCCGTCCCGCGATTCTAATCTGTCCCGGAGGCGGATACAGGGGCTGTTCCGACCGCGAAGCCGAGCCGATCGCGATGGCGTTTCTCGCTGAAGGCTATAATGCCTTTGTCCTGCGTTACTCTTTAAACGAGAATGCGGCATTTCCTCGCCCGCTGAACGATGCAGAGGAGGCGATTGAACGAATCCGCTCGAACAGCGGGGAGTGGGGCGTCGATCCTGAACGTGTGGCGGCTTGCGGATTTTCCGCCGGCGGACATCTAGCCGCCGCCCTCGGAACGATGGGAAGCATGCGACCGAATGCGCTCATACTCGGTTACCCGTGCATCCTGTCGTCCATGAGCGGCATTCTTCCGGCTCCGATTCCGGATGTTAGCCAGGCGGTTGACGGGTTGACGCCTCCGACTTTCCTGTTCCATACGTACTCGGATTCGCTCGTCCCTGTCAACAACGCTTTGGCGTTTGCTTCCGCCTTGGAGCACGCGAAGGTCCCGTTTGAGATGCACGTTTTCCAGAACGGCGCACATGGCTTGTCCTTGGCCAAGGCATCGACATCCGGCGGATCGAGGTACATGAAGGACACGGATGCGGCCAAATGGTTTGCGCTCTGCATCGCCTGGCTGAAGAACGTCTTCCAAGATTTCGCCGCGGATCGTGAGGGGGCTTGGGACGTCCCAGTCGATTCCTTCGGCGTAGACGTGACGCTGGGCGTGCTGTGGAAAAACGCAGCATGCAAACGACTAATTCTTGAGCGGCTCCCGATTTTGCAAGAGAGTCCTCAGCTTGAGGATGCAATGGGCGTCCCGCTTCGTTTGGTCGTCGAATTCGGCGGCGGCCTGCTAACCGGCCAACAACTTGACGAGCTTGATGCGGATCTGCGGGAAGTACCCGTCGACATCAAGGCTTAAAAAAGGAGCGAACGCACGATGAGTAATCGATCCATGCGTGATATTGTCTCGCAGCTAACGTTGGAGGAGAAGGCCGGACTTTGCTCCGGGTCAAGCTTCTGGATGACGCAAGCGGTCGAGAGACTGGGCATTCCGTCCATTATGCTGACGGACGGACCGCATGGCCTGCGCAAGCAGGCCGGCGACGCGGATCATCTCGGTCTGAATGAGAGCGTACCCGCAACTTGCTTCCCATCTGCGGTGGGGATGGCCAGCTCTTGGAATCGGGATCTGGTCCGCCGTATCGGCGTAGCGCTCGGCGAAGAGTGCCAGGCGGAAGGCGTAGGGGTGCTGCTGGGCCCGGGCGCCAACATTAAGCGTTCGCCGCTATGCGGGCGTAACTTTGAATATTTCTCCGAAGATCCTTATTTGACGGGCGAGATGGCAGCCGCGCATATCGAAGGCGTGCAGAGCCAGGGCGTCGGAACTTCCCTCAAGCACTTTGCCGTGAACAACCAGGAGCATCGCCGGATGACGACGGATGCCGTCGTTGATGAGCGGACACTGCGCGAGGTTTATCTTACCGGCTTTGAGAATGCGGTGAAACAATCGCAGCCTTGGACCGTGATGTCCGCGTACAACAAGCTGAACGGAACGTACTGCTCCGAAAACGAGACGCTGCTGACCCGGATTCTGAAGGAAGAGTGGGGACATGCCGGCATCGTTGTCTCGGACTGGGGCGCCGTCAACGAAGCGGTGGCGAGCGTAGCCGCAGGCATGGAACTTGAGATGCCCTCCAGCCATGGCGAAGGGGCTCGCAAGATCGTTGATGCGGTTCGAAGCGGCGCATTGCCGGAAGAAACGCTGAATCGTTCGGTCGAGAGACTGCTTACGGTCGTCTTCAAAGCGGTCGACAACCAGAAAACGGACGCTTCGTATGACCATGAAGAACATCATCGACTGGCGCGCGCAGCGGCAAGAGAGACGATGGTGCTGCTGAAAAACGAAACGAAACTGCTGCCCCTCCCGAAAAGCGGCAAACTCGCCGTTATCGGAACCTTGGCCGCCAAAGTACGCTATCAGGGGGGAGGAAGCTCCCATATCAACCCGACGAAGCTTGACGATATTTTAACGGAGTTCCGTATTTCGGCCCCTGCGGCGGAGATCGGTTATGCACCGGGCTATCTGCTTGAAAACGACGAGAATGAAATGTCGCTCCTTGAAGAGGCGAAGAAGCTCGCAGCCAATTCCGAAGCGGCGGTGCTGTTCGTCGGTCTTCCTGACCGATACGAGTCGGAAGGCTACGATCGGACGCATCTGAATTTGCCGGGCAACCAAATCCGTCTGATCGAAGAAGTCGCTGCAGTTCAGCCGAACGTCGCAGTCGTATTAAGCAACGGCGCCCCGGTCGTCATGCCTTGGCTCGGCAGCGTGAAGGCGGTATTGGAAGCTTATCTTGGCGGACAGGCCGCAGGGGGAGCGATCTCAGACCTGCTGTTCGGCGACGCGAATCCGAGCGGCAAGCTGGCCGAGACTTTCCCGGCGAGCCTGAAGCACAATCCATCGCATCCTTACTTCCCTGGGGAAGGCGATCGCGTGGAATACCGGGAAGGCATCTTCGTCGGCTATCGTTACTTTGACGCGAAAGACATCGAACCGCTGTTTCCATTCGGCTTCGGGCTCAGCTATACCACCTTCGAATATGCCGATATCGAGATGGACCGAAGCGAGATGACTGACGAAGACACCGTTCAGGTATCTGTCCGGGTTACGAATACGGGAGAGAGATATGGGCAAGAAATCGTACAGCTCTACGTTCGGGATGTAGAATCTTCTGTTCTGCGCCCGGAGCGGGAGCTGAAAGGGTTCGCCAAAGTTGCGCTTCAGCCAGGCGAAACCACTGTATTAAAGTTCGAGCTGAATAAACGCAGCTTTGCGTTCTACGACGCTGGTCTGAAGGATTGGCATGTCGAGACGGGCGTATTCGAGATCGGCATCGGCAGTTCATCCCGCGATATCAGGCAGAAGACGTCCTTGAACGTGACCTCGACGAACGTGATCGTTCCGCGCTTCCACCGCAACACGACGCTCGGCGAGCTGATGAGCAACCCGGCTACCGTCCCGATACTGGCGCAGCTTCAGCGCATGGCGCCCACGTCCGATGCGCAATCGGAAGCCGTAAATGCCGACATGATGATGGCGATGATGCGTTACATGCCGCTTCGGGCGCTGCTTCCGTTCACGGGCGGCGCGATGACGGAGGAGCATCTGACAGGGCTTCTGGAGCAATTAAATGCCGCCGTGCAGGCGGATTCCAAGATAACGGAGGGACTTCACATGGCTTATGGCGGAAAATCTAAAATCGGCGAACTGCTTGCGAATGAATCGACAAAAAAGATACTGGAAAAACATTTGCCGGGAATATCCACAAACCCGATGATTGAAATGGCAAAAGGGTTCACCCTTGCGCAGCTTGGGGCGCTTCCTCAAGCCGGTATTGCTGCGGATACGCTGGCCGCTCTGATAGCCGACCTGGGAGGAGCTTCGCCTGTGGAAGCGACTGCTCCGGCACCAAAAGCAGACATTCTCGCAAAGCCTTCTGGCGCGCAGGTCGCAGTCGTCACGGGAGCGGGAAGCGGCATCGGCCGCGCATCTTCGCTCAAGCTGTCCGAGGCCGGCTTCAAGATCGTCGCGGTCGACTTTAACGCGTCGACGGGTGAAGAAACGCTTAGGCTCCTGCGCGAGCAGGGAGGGGAAGGTATCTTCGTTCAAGCCGACGTCTCAAAGGAAGAAGACGTCGAGCGTTACGTCAAAGCAGCAACGGACGAGTATGGCCGAATCGACGCCTTTTTCAACAACGCCGGCGTGCTGCAGAAATTTAAGCTTCTGGAGAACCTGGAAGCGTCCGAGTTCGATCGAATTTTGAATGTAAACGTACGAGGCACCTTTCTCGGTTTGAAGCATGTATTAAAAGTTATGCATGCGCAGGGCTACGGTTCGATTATTAATACCGCTTCCACAGCCGGACTCCGCGCGGAGCATAGCATGTCGGCTTACACGGCGAGCAAGCATGCGGTCATCGGACTCACGAAGGCAGCGGCGATCGAATACGTAAAAAAAGGCATTCGCGTCAACGCGATCTGCCCGGGCGGCGTAGATACGGCGCTTACGCAGGCAGTTCCGACCATGATGCAGGAGTCCGGGTACGTCCCGGAGGAGTTCCCGAACATGCGGATAGGGCGCTTTGCAGATCCTACCGAACTCGCGGAGATGGTCGTATTTCTTGCAGGTCACGGCTCGAGCTACATGACGGGCTCGGTTATCGCCGTTGATGGAGGACTTACGCTGTAATTTAACAATTAGAAAATGACTGCCGAATGTACGAAATGGCTCAACCTGTAGAAACTCAGTTGCAGCTCAAAGAACGTTATGTTAACATAATCGCGATTCATGTATGAGAATTTCCAGGTTCTTTTCCAGACACGGGCACCTTGCCTGTGTCTTTCGCGTTGCAGGAGGACCTTAAGCGTTGGGGGCTGTCATTTAATGTTGGGAATCAAACGGAAATGGTATCAAATGAGCCTAACCAAAAAGCTGGTCTTCTTTTATCTCCCTTTTTTCATTCTTCCTTCCGTTATGGGGCTTGCTCTGCTGGCCAAAAATTACAATACGGTAACGCGGGAAAATGCAAAAGCATATTCCGATACAATCGTAAGCTTGACCGTCGACAAGCTCGATGCGGCCATCGAAAGTTATAACAAGCTTAGTCTGCAATTACTGACGTCATCCGAGATTACTTCTCTTCTTACCACTCCGACCGCCAATGAGTTTGAAAGACTGGAAATTCAACGCAAGCTGGAAAAAGCCGCTACGCCAATAATAGGCGGAATAGATAGCCGAAAAATCATGGCTTGCGTGTTTGAGGTTAAGAGCGGCGTTTACGCCATCGGCAAACAACCTGAATCCGGATTGACGGCTGCCGATCGGCAAGCAATCGAGCAACAGAACGGCGCGCCTTATTGGGCATCCTCTCCGGCCGAATCGGAAGGTGGAGCTAGTGACGATGTATTCAGGCTAAGCCGCGTGATGAAGGATGATAACTTTCGTCCGATCGGAATTTTTTACTTTGTCGTTAACAGGGATGTTTTCAAAGACATTTTGAGTTCCGCTATGGCCGGTCCGAATACTTATTTTGAATTGACCGGCGTCCAGGGCCGTTTGTTGGGCGAACCGGCAGATCAGACTGCGTCCTTCTCTCGCGCTTTGCGGACCGGAGAAACGCTGGCACACAACGGTTGGACGTTGACGGCAACCTTCGCGCTGTCCACTTTGTATGCGACGATGTATCGGATGAGCATCTTTGCCGTCTGGTTGGCGTTGATCTGCGTGGCGCTCGGTTTAATCGCTTCTCAGGTCGTTAGGTCCGACCTGGCGGTGCCGATCGTCAAGCTCATGGCGAATATGAAGCAGGGGTTACGTGGAGGACCGCCCCACGCGCTGCGCAAAATTAAAGGCGCACGCGAGATTCGAGAACTGAACGACACTTTTATATCCGTAATGTACGAGATTCATAATTTAATCGCCGAGGTGAAAAAAAGCGAGGAGCGAAAGCGGGATGCCCAGCTCCAAGTCCTCCAGCATCAGCTGTCTCCTCACTTTTTGTACAATACGCTCAATTCTATACGCTGGATGGCGATGATACGAAAACAGGATCACATCAGGGATATGGTCGATGCGCTTAGCCATCTGCTTCGTTATACCATTCGGGATACGAACGAGTTGGTTTCCTTGGAGGACGAGGTGGCCATCATGAAGGATTTTGTAAAGATTCAGCAGGTACGCTATCAAAACTTCTCGTTCATCGTAGATGTGCCCGAAGCTCTGCTGAGCAGAAGGATGCTCAAGCTTCTGCTTCAACCGCTCTTGGAAAACGCGATCGTGCACGGACTGTCGTCCATCGGCCATGCCGGCGAGATACGACTGATCGCTTCAGAAGAAAAAAAGATGCTTCGCATAAAAATCGTGGACAACGGGGCAGGAATAGAGGCAGAACGTCTCGAACAGATCAGCATTAACCTTCGGCAAGGCATTCAAGGCCGACACATCGGCATTTCAAACGTCAAAGAGAGAATCGAGCTTCACTACGGGTTTCCCTACGGGCTGGAAATTTCAAGTCGTCCGGGGGGCGGGACGGCTGTCGAGGTAAGACTTCCTCTCCTGGAAAGCGAGGCGGATGCGTCGAATGTTGAAAATAGCGATCGTGGACGATGAATCGCTTGTTCGCGTCGGATTTCAGACGATTATCGACTGGACGGCAAACGGCTATGAGGTGCAGGGGGTTTATCGAAACGGCAAAGAAGCATGGGAGGCCTTTAGCGCATCAGACTTTCCCGATGTTCTGTTGACCGATATCCGAATGCCCGAAATGGACGGGCTGGAATTGATCGACAATATACGAAAACAAGACGCTGACATGATTATATTGATATTAAGCAGCTTTGAGGAAATTGAATACTATCGCAAGTCGATTCAATTGGGCGTTCAAGATTATATACCCAAGCATCTGTTTGATCCCGATGAGTTGATCGCGACGCTTAGCCGGTTAACGAAGAAAAAAGCGGCTGCCGCAACCCATGTGCAACAAGACCGAACGGAAGCCATGATGGCTGAAACAC
The DNA here is from genome assembly GCF_030014955.1 of Cohnella hashimotonis. NCBI lineage: Bacteria > Bacillati > Bacillota > Bacilli > Caryophanales > Paenibacillaceae > Cohnella > Cohnella hashimotonis. The sequence continues at coordinate 4,737,060 of NZ_JAGRPV010000001.1, read as the reverse complement.
AACGGCTCATCATAAGCTCAAGGGCGCTTCCGGGCGTTATACCGCTGGCCGGATCGACCTTAAAATCCGAATATCCGCAAATCGCAGAACGAATGGGGAACCGCGGGAACGTATACTGGGTTGCGGTTCGGGATGTGCCCGACGAACATCCCTATATGGACTCGGATATTTCGGCCATGCGGTTTCTTCTTCACGATCTCATGAACCGGACGGAGTACGTGATTCCGCTCGGCACGGACCGCTCTGTCTTTTACGGCTTGCTTATCGTACCGGCAGGCGCGGAAGCGAGCGAAGAAGCCGGATTCGAGCAAGGGATGCATAATCTCGTTAAAGAGTGGATCGATACCGTCAAACAAAATCTAGCGATATCCGTGGCGGTTGGCTTGTCGTTACCAGGCGTTTTTGAAGATAGCAAAATGTTGCGTTGCGAAGCCGAGCGGACGCTTGACGTCGCATTTTACGAGGGACCGGGTATTTATCGATTCCAGCACGGTATGTCTTTGGACGGGCAAACGATAGGTACGCCTACCTGGTTGACATGGCAGGACGAGATCCTGTCGTTCGTTAGAAGCCGACCGGCGCCAGCCATGGGGGAGCGGCTGGATTCGCTTAAAGAACGGATGATCATGCAATGTTCGCCCGAAGAGGCGATTCGTATCGCCAAGTGGATCTTCAAGGCATACATGCACGAACGTGCCGAAGATGAGTTCCATCTTGTAGAGGGTGAATCGGACCCTAACCCCAGGCGCGCGGCGTTCGAATCGACGAATTACTTTCGTTCTTGGGCAGAGCTCGAGACGATGCTTCTGCAAGCGATCGAGGAGTATGAGTTGCTTGCCAAAAAAAGAAGCAATCCTTGGCTTCAACCTATCCTAACATTTATCGAAGAACGCTTTTCAGACAACATTCGTCTTGAGGATGCGGCATCGATCGCGGGTCTCAATGTGAATTATTTTAGTCATCGTTTCAGTCAGGAAGCAGGGATGACGTTTCTCGAATTTTTAACCCGGCTTCGCGTGCGCAAAGCGATGGGGCTCATGAAAAACGAGCGTCTATCGGCCGAAGAAGCGGCATCCCGGGTCGGATATACGAATGCGAACTACTTCGTGAAGGTATTTAAAAAAATTACGGGAATCACGATATCCGAATTTAAAAACGCCGGATACAACGAAAAAAATAGAACATAAATCGAATAAAATGGAATCAAAGCCCGCGAATGGTGATTCGCGGGCTATTTGAATGGATTCGGTCCCAAAAAGACGAATAAACAGGCATCAAACGCTAAACAATGTTCATGGCGATCGAACCGCATGAGAATTAAGATAGATTCAGGCAAAGACGTAGTAGAGAAATGAAAGGGGATTCACACATGAGGATCGGTAAAAAACAATATGCACTGATGGCCGCTGCGGCGCTGACCACGCTTAGCTTGTCCGCGTGCGGCGGCAATTCGGACGACAATGCGGGGACGGCATCGAAAAGCAGCGACGCTTCTAAGCAAGTAACGCTGACCGTTTGGGGAGACCAAGCGAACCAGTCTTCCGTCGAAGGCGCTTTTAAAGCGATCAACCAAGCTTTCGAGGAGAAGCATCCGAACATTAAGCTGGACTTCCAATATGCCGGTACGGAAGCTTCCATCGATACGGCTGTGAAAAGCAATTCGCTGCCGGACGTATTTTTCGTTCAAGGCAACAAGACGCCTAAAATGGACCTTTACGTAAACAGCGGTTCTTTGCTACCCCTGGACGAGTACGGGATCGATGTTAGCCGTTACGATGAAGCCGCTCTTGACTATGCCAAAGTGAACGACAAACTGTACGCTTCTCCGCCGGCTTTCATGGATTCACAGCTCATTTACTACAACAAAGATATATTCGACAAGCACGGGCTCAAGGTGCCGACGACGCTTGATGAATTCGCGAAGTTGGCCGACTCGTTAAAGGCGGCCGGGATAACTCCGTTCAGCGTGCCGGGCAAGACCGAATTTGAACGAGCATGGCTTGCTTTCGCCTTGGCGCCGGTAACGGCCAACGATGCGCTGGGAAAAATCGATGCGGGCAACGGGACCTTTAAAGATCCGGGAATCGTGAAGGCTTTCCAAACGATTCGCGATTTTGCGGATAAGGGCTATTATACGAAAGATCTGGCGTCTGTCGATAATGCGGGTGCGCAGCTGGCCTTCACGAACGGAAAAACGGCTATGATGGCGGATGGAACTTGGAACGATCCGACCTTCGCAGGTTCGGGGATGAACCTTGGACGGTTCTACATTCCGGGGGCAGACGGCAAGCGAATCGCTGCGCAAAGCTTTAGCAACCTGACGACGTATGCCGTAGCTGCGAATACGAAGCATCCTGCCGAAGCCGCTGAGTATGTTAAATTTCTTACGACGCAAGAGGCGCAGCAGCTATTCGAAAATGAAACCGGAGCCGTCCCGTCGCTTCAAGATATCCAACCGAGAGATGAAAGCGTGAAGGAGCTCAGCTCGTTCGACTCTCTGGGCTATAACATTTACTCCGTGCTCACAGACGTATCTACGGAAAACGTCAAACTGACCGATATTTTCATGCAGCAAGTGATGCCCAAACTGCTGACTTCGCAGATTGATGGACAGCAGGCTGCGGATCTTTTGGAAGAAGCGCTGCTCCGTACAAAATAACGAGATCAATTGGACGGTTAAGCAAGCTACTTGCTTAGCCGTCGCCTTTTCATGAGGAGGAATCGCGATGTCGCTGCGCAATAAGCCTTATTTGTGGTTTATTCTGCCGGGCTTTATCTTGTATTCGTTGTTTGTGATCTATCCGATTTTTTCTGCCGCTCAGCTTAGCCTTTTTCATTCAAATGGATTCGGCGACAAAGCATTCGTCGGCCTGGACAATTATGTCGAGCTATTCTCGAATCCCGAGTTGAAGCATCAGTTTTTAAACGCATTAAAGCACAATTTATTTTTGGTCGTTTTGAATGTAGGCTTGCTGATTCCGATTCAGCTTTACTTTGCTTACATTATTTATACCAAGGTCAAAGGCTATCGTTTTTTTCAAACGATGATCTTTGCGCCTCAATTTATTACGACCAGCGTTATCGTCTTTCTGGCATCCCTCATTTTCGATCAAAATATCGGCATTTTTAATAATCTCTTGTCCGAGATCGGTCTCGGCGAATATACGCGCAATTGGCTCGGAGTGCCGGGTTACGAGATGATCACGTTATTCGTGATCAATGCCTGGACAGGCGTCGGATTCAGCATGATCTACTTCGTAGCCGCCATGAAGATGCTCTCCGATGAAGTGATGGAAGCTTCCTATCTGGACGGGGCAGGCTACTGGAGACGTTTCTTTTCGGTTATCATCCCGCAAATTCGATCGAGCATCGTCAACATTGCCGTTATTAGTTACATTGCATCGATGACTTTGTTCGATTTCAGCTATTTGCTCGGAGGCGTTAGCGGAGGCATAGACAATAAAATGGATGTCATGACGCTTTTCTTCTACCGCATTACCTTCGGAACGAATGGAGCCATGGGCGGAACGGTTAGCTCTAACTCGGTCGGCATGGGGACCACGATTGCCTGCGTGATGTTCGCCATCATTTTTATCGTAGCGTTGATTCAGTTGAGACTCTCCTATCGGAAGGAGGAACAGTAAATGGCGGATATAAAAAGGTTGTATATATCCAAGCTGATACTTTGGCTCTTTTCTTGCTTTACGTTATTTATTTTGGGTTATCTCGTTTGGAATTCGTTTCGTACGAAGAGAGATGTATTATCCAATACGCTCGGTTGGCCTAAATCTTTTACATTCGACGGGTATGTCGACATTTTCCGCGACGAACATTTCGGCATTCACATATGGAATAGCGTTGTCGTTCTGGTCGTTACGATCTTCATTATCGTCGCCCTCGCTTCTATGGTGGCCTACGGATTGGGACGCTACAAGTTTAAATTCAAGCAAGGCGTCCTTCTCTATTTCTTGGTAGGTTTGATGTTTCCGGTGCAGCTCGGCATCGTGCCTATTTTTCTCATCATCAAGAACATGGGACTTATCAATTCGTTATGGAGCGTCATTTTAATCTTGTCGGCCGGCATCTCCATGCCCGTATTGCTGCTGTCGAATTTTTTTGCGGGTCTGCCCAATGCGTTAGCGGAGTCCGCCAGACTGGACGGGGCGGGTGAATGGAAAACTTTTTATCGAATTATGTTCCCTCTGGCTTCGCCGGTAATCGTAAGCTTGTGCATCATTTTATCGGTAAGCGTGTGGAACCAATTTTTTGTGCCGCTTGTTATGCTTCAAAACGAAACGGTAAAGACGATTCCGCTTGCGATTATGAAGTATACTTCGAATATTTTGATGAGCATGGATTATGCCTTGGTCAGCTCCGTATTAGCTACGATTCCGATTTTGATTCTTTTTTTCATATTTTCCGAACGGGTTATTTCGGGTGTAGCCTCAGGGAGCATTAAAGAATAAGCGATTTTGTTAGGAGATTACGAACTGTGCAGACACCTTGGGAAGACGAAGCAAGCTGGATATGGACGGCGGATTGGACACATGAAGATGAATCTGGGATCGGCAAGTTCGTTTATTTTCGAAAAACGGTTGAACTGGGAGAAGGACCGTTCAATTGTACGCTCCGGATCTCGGCAGATAGTCGCTACAGGCTGTTCGTCAATGGCCATTCGATCTGCAGCGGCCCCAGCAAAGGGGATCGCTTCACCTGGTATTACGACAGCCTCTCAATCGGAGACCGACTAAGGCCAGGACAAAACGTGATTGCGGTCCAGGTGCTGAGATATCCGTACGCGGGCGGCGGGAATCAGTCGGTTTGGCGGACCAGGCTCCCCGGCTTGTACGTTCATGCCGACATCAGGAATCCTTCAAGCAATGAGATTGTACATGCACATACCGACGATTCATGGCTTTGCTTGAAGGATGAGGCTATCGTTCTGACGCAAGGCGTATATACGCAGTTTCTTGGCGTTACGGAATCGGTTGACGGTGCAAAGCTGCCGGTTGGATGGGATAACGTCCGCTTTGATGACACTGGATGGCAAAAAGCCCGTTCGTATGTTTTCGATACGAAGCATGGGGAATTAAGGCCTTGGGAACTGTCGGAGCGTCCGATTCCGATGATGTACGAGAACGGCCGGACTTTTCAAAGCATTAGCAAGTTCGCCGGTTCCGATGAGGCAGAGGAATATTGGGCAAACTTGTTGAGCGGCAGAGGCGCAGTCTTCATCGAGCCCAAGAAGTCCGTAACCGTAGACGTCGATGCCGGAGAGCTGACGACAGGCTATATTGAACTGCTGATGAGCGGGGGACAGGACGCTGCGATCGAATTGCTATGCGCCGAATGCTACGAACAAGAGCCCATATTGGTGCCATGGTTGCGCGATAAAGGAGATCGTACGGACAGCGTTAACGGCGATTTGTACGGCGATATCGACCTCTATAAACCTGCAGGCGAAGGCGATGAGAGCGGATCGAAGCTGGAAAAGTACGAGCCCTTTTGGTTTCGTACGTTCCGATATGTCAGAATCAAGATCGAAACCAAAGAGCAACCGCTGAGGCTGCATCGATTAACGTACCGGGAAACGGGGTATCCGATCGACGTTGCAGCCGAGTATCGTTCCTCCGATCCCGAGGAGTCCGTCTTATGGGACATTAGCGTGAGAACGCTAAGGCGTTGCATGCACGAAACCTATGAAGACTGCCCCTATTACGAGCAGCTTCAGTATGCGATGGATACTCGCTCGCAAATTTTGTTCACCTATTGCCTGTCGGGCGACGATCGATTGGCGCGGAAAACCTTTTATGAATTCCATAGCTCCCTTTTGCCGCAAGGATTAACGCAGTCCAGGTATCCTTCGGTCGCGACGCAAGTCATTCCGGGATTCTCGCTTTATTGGATTTATATGCTTCACGATCATATGATGTTCGCCGGCGACCGCAAAATGCTGGAGAGGTATTTGCCGAGCATAGATGCGGTCCTGGGATATTTCCATCGCACGATTGACGCCAGCGGGCTCGTCGGTCCCATGAATCCAAGGTACTGGTCCTTTGTAGATTGGGCCGATAAGTGGAAAGACGACTATGGCGTACCGGATGCTGCGAAAAAGGGGCCGTTAACGGTCTATTGTTTAATGTACGCCTACGCGTTGCGCCAGGCTGCAGAGATCGCCGACTATGCCAACCGGGCCCGGCTGGCTTCCGAGTATCGGGATCGCGCATCCGACATGATACGCGCCGTGAGAACGCATTGCATGTCGGCCGATATCCCCGGCTGTTTTACGGATGGGCCGAACGTGGAGGCGTATAGCCAACATGCGCAGATCTGGGCGATATTGAGCGGGGCTGCGAGTGTTGAAGAGGGGCGTAACGCTTTGCTGACGGCGCTGGACGATCCTTCTTTTGTCCCTTGCTCTTTTGCCATGTCGTTCTATCAGTATCGTGCCCTGACTATGGTTGGCTTGTACGAGCGGGTGCACGAACTGCTGGCGCCATGGAGAAAAATGGCGAAGGACGGTCTGACGACCTGGATGGAGGATACGGTTAGTCAGCGGAGCGACGCGCATGCGTGGGGCTCGGTCCCGATCTACGAATATGCGGCCGAGACGCTTGGCGTCCACGCCAAAGCGCCGGGCTTCAAGGAAATCGGAATACGCCCCTTCATCGGCAGGTTAACGCATGCGGGCGGGCGCGTCATGACTCCGCACGGCCCGGTCGATGTCGATTGGCGGGTAGACGACGGATACTTTCATATAAGCGCGAAATGGCCTGAACATCTCACTTGTACGCTTGTTCTCCCTAACGGTTCGTCCGTCAGTGTCGAGAACGGCGGCAAATACGAGACAACCGTTGAATGGCGACAATCGGCGGCAGCGGAAGGAGACGCGCAGTGATCAACCCTGAGACATGCCTGTTGAGCGGCGCGTATTGGTTAAAGCCGTCGCGGGAAGCTTACGAAGACAAGGGACTCATTCCGGATCGGAAGGAAAATCGATTCGTCTATTACCGGCTTGGAGTCGAGCTGGATTCGCCGTCCTCTCTGGAGCTGTCCATCAGCGCGAACAGCCGGTATCGGTTGTGGATCAATGGACAGCCCGTCCTTTCCGGTCCTTGCCGGGGAGATCGTTGGCGGCATTATTATGAGACCTTTGAAGCGGGGCAGTATCTTCGTTCGGGACATAACGTATTCGCCGTTCAAGTATGGTCGTTAAATACGTATATGGTCAACGATCCGAGACGTTCGGATCAACCGCTGTTCACGGTTGCCTCGCTTCCGGTCGGTCCCAGACTGGCGCTGTCCGGCATATGCAAAGATCAAACGGGCAAGCCGTTGGCCAACCTTCAAACAGGCACCGCAGATTGGCGAGTCATGGTGGATCAGGCGATTGAAACCCATTCAGACGAAGACTATACGATCTTTATGGGGGCAATTGCCGAACGGGTGCAAGGGGAGCTTATTCCGGAAGGGTGGAAATGTGCAAAGAACCCCGAAGGCAGATGGGCAGCTGCGGAGAAAGGAGAGCCATGCCTGGGTAAAGACGATCCCCACCCCCTTTTTATCGTTCCGCAGCTTCCTTTGGTAAGCAGACCGATTCCGCTTCTTTTCGAGCGTGTGCGAGGCTTCGTTCGAGAGATGCCTGCACGCAAGGGAGACGCAGGTCCGATTCGTTTTAGCGAACAAACGGGATCCGCCATGGTTCCTCCTTTCAGTCGCGCCGTTGTCGAACTGGATGCAGGAGAGCTGACGACCGGCTACCCTGTTTATTCCATCGAGCAAGGCAAAGGCGCTCAGATCGTATTCCGCTATGCAGAAAGGTATGTACAGCCAGGGAACGAGAAGGCGAATACGGTCCGGGACGATGCCGAGAACGGGATCATTCGGGGGTTCGAGGATATTTATTATCCGTCGGGAAATGCCGAGGTGTACGAGCCCTTCTGGTTAAGGGCGTTCCGATTCATCCGGATCGAGGTGCAGACAGGTCCGCAACCACTGTTGCTTCACCGTCCCGCATTTCGAGAGAGCGCTTATCCGTTAAATGCCCAATCGTTCGTTAACTCGCCAGCGCCCTGGATCAGGCAGCTTTGGGATATCAGTCTTCGTACGCTGCAATTGTGCATGCACGAGACGTATGAGGACTGTCCCTATTACGAGCAAATGCAGTTCATCATGGACACGCGTCTCCAAGCGCTTTTTACGTATGGTGTCGGAGGCGATATCGGCTTAGTCCGGAAGGCGTTGGAGGATTTCCACGGCTCGCTGCTCCCGGAAGGGATTACCCAGGATCGGTTTCCAAGTGCCATGGCGCAGATTATTCCGTCCTTCTCCCTTCATTTTGTGTTTATGCTGCACGATTATTATTGGCAGACCGGAGACGTCACTCTCGTTAAACGATATCGGCCGACGATCGATGCGGTATTGGATTGGTTCGACCGAAGAGTCGGCGAGTCCGGCTTGGTCGAGAGAATTGGGTATTGGGCGTATATCGATTGGGTAGCCGAGTGGAAGGAAGGCGTACCCACCGCCTGTAAGACAGGCCCGTCAACTGTGCATAATCTTGTTTATGCGAGCGCATTGCAAGTGGGGGCAAAATTGAACGACGCTACGGGACGTTCACAGATCGGATCCGAGTATGCAGACCGCGCAAACCGGATCCTTGCCTCGATCGAACATTTATGCTGGTCGGAAGAGAAGGGAATGTACCGTGAAGGGCCAGCCGTCGAACAATACAGCCAGCATGCCCAGATCTGGGCAGTATTAACTGGATTGTGCGAGGAACAGGGAGCACGAAGCGTGATGTTGAAGGCGTTAGATGAGCCCGACGTGCTCAAATGCTCGTTTTCGATGGCCTTTTTCTTATTCCGTGCCTTAGAGAAATCCGGACTTTATTCGCGAACGTCGGAACTGCTCCAGCAATGGATCGATCTGCTTCCGCTACATTTAACAACGCTTCCGGAGACTCCGAGAGAGCCGCGCAGCGATTGCCATGCATGGAGCGCGCTGCCTCTGTATGAATTCACGCATTGTCTGCTTGGCGTTAAGGCAGGAAGTCCGGGATGGACCGCAATTCATATTGAGCCCCACTCGTCGTACTTGACAGAAATGAGCGGAACCCTTCAAACGCCAGTCGGCCAAGTGACGGTTTCTTGGAGAAAAGAGGAGGACTCTCTCTTCATTACAGGAAACGTTCCGATCGGGATCCCCTTGCGAGTGCGGTGGGACGGTGGAAAAGAACGGGTATTTGCGAACGGCGGGAGCTTTAATGAAGTTCTTGTTCGCCATAAAAATTGAATAAGAGGGTCCGGTGCCTTACCCTCTAGTTTTTGGTTATGTAATGCATGTAATATTTCGGTTTTGCGTCCTGCTCTTTTGTGAAGAGCAGGATTTTTTTATGCAAGAAGGAGTGAAGTGAAATGAGGTGAAGAGACTCTAGGAGCTCGGACACTTCCGATTCACAATAGACATCGACATTTGTTTTTGCGACTTTAGGCCGCTTAATTGCTTGAACTGGACTTTCCTTTATCACTCTCCATTCTACAGCCCGATCAAAAATATCTTTTAAAATGCGATGAATAAAACGAAGTATGGTGGAGGATAACCCTCCGTTTTTTCCGTCTCTTCTGGCATCGTCCTGTTCAAGTGTTTGGAGCAAAGTAATAAGATGTAATGGCTTTATTTCATCGGAGTCTCTTATGGCCAAAAGTAGGAAGAATGTGGTTTCTAAGCATGTGGGAGTAATTCTCCAAGGTTTTGAGTTCAAGGTGCTTGCTACCGTATTTTTCATTCCATTCGGCCACGAACTTTGAGAAAACCATTTTCTCAGGCGCAATGTATTCACCGGCTTCGACTTCAACTTGAAACTTTGCTAGTTCCTTTTCCGCTTCTCGAATGCCGGATGCCTTGATGGTTTCAGAGCGCTTAATTCTCTTGCCTGCATTGTCGTATCCAGCCTCTACAAGCGGCCTCCGTGGACCACACGGCAAAGTAAAAGCCCGACGAATAATAAAGGCACAGTCACTCAAGAGATTGAGGGGCTGTGCCTATTTTCGCTGCATACGGATTGCTGATTTGAAGGGGAATGGTAAAATGGACATTGTGCTGTCGGCAGCACATCTTGGCATTAAACGCATACAGATTGGAAGTGAACGGTTTTGCTTGGCAAACAAAGTTTTTTCAGCAATTGGAAAGTTCAGGTGCTGGCGGGGATTACGACCTCGCTGGCCGTGATCCCGGATTCATTGGCATTTTCCTTTATGGCGGGCGTTCATCCGAACGTAGGCTTTTACACGTCGATTATCATTTTGCTGGTCATTACGGTACTTGGCGCTCGCGGCGGCATGATCTCTGCTTCGGCGGGCTCGATGGCGGTGCTCATGACCACGCTCGTCGCCGGCCACGGGCTGCAGTATTTGTTCGCGGCGACCATTCTGACCGGACTCCTTCAGCTCGCCATGGGGCTGCTGCGCGTGGGGCGCTGGATGAACTTCGTGTCGCGCGCCGTCGTCACCGGCTTTATCAATGCGCTTGCCATCTTTATCTTTATGGCCCAACTGCAAAATTTCCGCGGCCAGCCGTGGGGCGCATTTGCGATGGCTGGCGTCACCCTTGTCATCGTTTTTCTGTTCCCCCGCCTCAACAAGACGATTCCTTCGCCGCTGTTTGCGGTCGTCGTGATGTCCGTTGCGGCTTGGGCGTTCCACATTCCGCTGCAGCGCGTATCCGACGTGGCGCAGCTGTCGTCGGCGCTGCCTGGATTCGGCCTGCCGCAGGTTCCGCTCACCTGGGAGACGTTTCGAGTGATTTTACCCTATGCGCTGTCGCTGGCCATCGTAGGCACAACGGAGACGCTGCTGACGCAGGATTTTCTGGATAAACTGACGAGCGAGAAGACGGATAAAAATAAGGAAATTCGCGGTCAGGGCATCGCAAACGCTGCTTCCGGATTTTTTGGCGGCATGGCCGGTTGCGCCTTGGTGGCTGAATCCGTGCTGAACGTCAAGCTTGGGGGAAAAGGCCGTTTGTCCATGCTGACGGCAGGGCTTTTCCTGCTGTCACTCGTGCTCGTATTCGGCAGCGTGCTGAATTATATTCCGATGTCGGTGCTGGCCGGGGTAATGATCATGATTTGCGTGCAAATTTTCGATTGGGGCTCGCTTAAGAACATTCGGCGCATCCCGAAGAGCGAAACCACGATCATGCTGACGACGATGGTCGCAGCGCTGCTGACGCACGATCTGGCAATCGGCGTGTTCGCCGGCGTGCTGCTCAACCTTGTTCTATTCGTCGTGCAAATGTCGCGTATTCATGTGACGAGCGAACGGACCGGCACCACGCTCACCTATGCGGTAACGGGCCACCTGTTTTTCGGCTCTTCGCCGATGCTACGGGAGAAGATCGAGTTACCGAGTGACGAGACGGCGGTGACGATTGATCTGAGCCGGGCAAGCGTATGGGACCATTACGCCGAACGCGACATCGAGAGCCTGCTGGACGATTTCCGGCTGCAGAAGAAGAGCGTTCGCTTGATCAGAAAGGAGTCCGGCGCCATTTCATGAAAAACATTTGAATGTTCTTTATGAACTCGCTTCACCAAATGCTAACTTCAAACACGCCGATAAGGCGTGTTTTTGCATTTGACCGTCAATGCTCAAGACTGCTTCGGTCTCCCGGCTAAATTCCCGTAAAGCCCCTCTATTAAAGAAGCTTTTTCGCATTTACGCCATAAATCGTACGCCATTTTATAAATCGTCCGTCGGCTGCCGGCGGCCGTATCATGTCGGTTTCCCGAGAATTGCCCGCGCAAACTAAGTTTTGGCCGTATTCTTCTAGCAAGCCCGATGATACGTTTGGGACAGGCACTGCGTATAGCCGAGACCGGGGAAAGGAGGCGCCATCACGATTGAACGCAAACGTGAACGCAAACGCATATGCGACCGAGCATCGCGAGAAGCTTGACGAACGGGCAAGCACATTTCTGACGTCCAGTTGATTGAATGGGGGGGATACCGTATTGAAGGCCGACATACTTGTTCGGACTGAATGGAATCGGAAGTCGCGACGCATAACCAGACATACGATCCGGAGAATGCTGGCCCACTGGCAGCTTTACGTGATCCTGCTCCCTCCGTTGCTGTATGTGATCATCTTTCACTATATCCCGATGTACGGGATACAGCTTGCTTTCAAACAATTCCAGGCGATGAGCGGGATCGCCGGCAGCCCTTGGGTTGGATTCAAACATTTCGACCAGTTCTTCAGTTCGCCTTCCAGCTGGAGAATCATCCGGAATACGGTCGGCATCAGCCTGTATTCGCTCGCGGCCGGTTTTGCGTTTCCCATTTTGCTTGCCGTCGCGTTAAACGAAGTGCGGGGACGTTTTTTTAAGAAAACGGTTCAGATGGTCACGTATGCGCCGTACTTTATTTCGACGGTGGTGCTCGTGGGAATGCTGATGCAAATTCTCGATCCGCGGATCGGCGTGATCAATCAATTTATCGCGTTATTCGGCGGGGATCCCGTCAACCTGATGGGCAAGGCGGCATACTTCAAATCTATCTACGTATGGACGACCATCTGGCAGGGAACCGGTTATTCGGCCGTTATTTATCTCGCGGCTTTGTCAGGCGTCAGCAAGGATCTGCAGGAAGCCTGCGTTATCGACGGGGCGTCCAAGCTTCGGCGGATCTGGCATGTCGATCTGCCTGCCATCCGTCCTACCATCGTCATTTTGCTCGTTTTAAGCTTCGGCAACGTGATGAACGTCGGGTATGAGATGATTTTCCTTATGCAGAACAGTTTGAATCTGACGACATCCGAGATCATTTCGACTTATGTGTACAAGGTTGGTTTGGTCAATGCGAATTTCAGCTTCTCTACGGCAATCGGTTTATTTAATTCCGTTATCAACCTGATTCTGCTGGTGGCGGCGAACTACGCAGCGAAGAAGTTCACCGATAGCAGTCTGTGGTGAAAAAAGGAGGGGACACCATGGAAGCGCATCCGAATCGGTTGATGAAGGAGTCGCCCGGAGACCGGATATTTAATGTAGCGACCTATTTATACCTGGCGATTGTTTTTGTGCTGGTCGCCTATCCGCTGATCTATGTCGTAAGCGCTTCCTTCAGTGCGCCGAGCGCGGTAATCTCAGGCAAGGTTTGGCTCTGGCCCGTAGAGCCGACATTAAACGGTTACGAGGCCGTATTCAAAAACAAGCAATTGGTAAGCGGCTTTGCCAACTCGCTTTTTTACATGGTGGCCGGCACGCTGATCAATCTGGTGATGACCGTTATGGCAGCGTTTCCCCTGTCCCGGAAGGAGCTGTTCGGCCGAAACCTGTTTATGGCGATCTTCTTGTTTACGATGCTCTTCTCAGGGGGGCTCATTCCGACCTTCCTGCTGGTCAGGGACCTGGGCTTGCTCGATACGAGGTGGGCGATGATTTTGCCCGTGGCCTTGTCGGTATGGAACCTGATCATCACAAGAACATACTTTCAGGCTACGATCCCGGACGAATTATACGAGGCTGCATCGATGGACGGCTGCACCGACTTTCGCTTCCTTCTCCGTATGGCACTTCCGCTGTCCGCGCCGATTCTGGCCGTCATGGCGCTCTATTACGGGGTCGGTCACTGGAACAGTTACTTTAATGCGCTCATCTATCTGAAATCGCCGGATCTTCAGCCGCTTCAAATCATACTGCGCAATATCCTGGTGCTAAATCAGCTGGACCCGACGATGATGCAGGATTTCGAGGTGCTGCAGCGCAAGCAGGGTCTGGCCGACATCGTCAAATATGCCGTCATCGTCGTTGCAAGCCTGCCGGTGCTGCTTATCTACCCATTCGTGCAGAAATACTTCGTTCGCGGGATCATGATCGGCGCAATCAAAGGCTGATTGCAAGCCTGGCACAAAAGCGGTGTAATGGTTGAAAGGGTCGGTCGCACGAAAACACAACTGGGGGTATACCATGAAAAAGGTTGTCAAAACGTTAGTATTAAGCCTAATCTGTCTGTCCTTCATTCTTGCCGGATGCGCCATAGATAAGGGAACCGGTAATCAGACGGGCAGCCCGAACGCCTCTGGCGGCGGCAGCGCCGGAGAAGCGGCGGTAACCGAACCCGGCAGCTACCCGATCGTCAAAGATAAAATTACGTTGCGGGTCATGGCGCCGCAAATTCCACAGATCATCGACTTTAACACCAACGAGTTTACGAAATGGTATGAAGAAAAAACGAACATTCATATCGAATGGGAAGTCGTCCCTTCGGGGAACGTCAAAGAGAAGCTGAATCTCGTTCTGGCAAGTGGCGACTATCCGGACATCTTTCTCGGCCTCGGCGTCGACGACGTCATCGAAGCCCAGTACGGTGTCGGTCAGCAAATTTTCCGGCCTCTCGACGGCTTGATCGAGAAGCACATGACTGCCTTCAAGGAGGTTATGCAGAAGCATCCGGACATTAAGGGAAGAATCACCGCCACGGACGGCAACATCTATTCGCTGCCTTCCTGGAACGACTGCTTCCACTGCGGTTATGCCCAAAAAATGTGGATCAATCAAGAGTGGCTCGATAACTTGGGACTTCCGATGCCTACGACGACAGACGAGTTTTATCAAGTGATGAAGGCCTTCAAGGAAAAGGATCCCAACGGCAACGGCAAAGCCGACGAAATTCCGCTGGCCGGCGCGACTGACGGCTGGTACACGACGATCGACGGCTTTCTAATGAATCCGTTTATTCTTAATCCAGGCATGTATAACCCGCTCAAGATGATCGTACAGGACGGAAAGGTCATGTCGATCGTAAATACGCCGCAATACAGGGACGGTCTCGCCTATCTGAATAAATTGTATGCCGAGGGGCTGATCTATCAGCCTTCGTTCACCCAGAAAATCGACCAGCTGAAGTCGATTGCCGCGAGCGAAGGAAGCGCGATTCTCGGCGCATTCCCGACCGGAGCCAGCGTCGGCGTGATCGATCCCGCCACGAACCAGGAACGGTACAAGCAGTACGTTACCGTACCTCCGCTTAAAGGGCCGGACGGAACGAGACAAGCTACGTTTTTCAAGTTTGATGCGGTGCAAGGCGGCGACTTCCTGATCTCTTCCACCTCCAAATATCCGGAAGCGGCCATTCGCTGGGCGGACGGTCTGTATGAATTCGAAACCCAGACTCGGTTGATCACCGGGCCGAAGGACGTGGGCTGGACAACGCCGGATCCGGGCGCCGTGGGGCTGAGCGGGAAGCCGGCGCTGCTGAAGCGACTGAAGCCTTATACGAATGAACCGCAAAATGACGGCTGGATGCATGCGGCCATCGAATACGCGCCGGCCGAATGGCGACTGGGCGAACAGGTGGAGCCCAGCTCGGATCTTTTCACGCCGGATGGCCTCGAGCGTCTGTTGTATGAGGAGACGGCAAAAAAATACCAGCCTTATACGCCGGAAAATACGACGGTCATGCCGCCGGTCAAACTGCTGGCAGAAGAAAACGACGAGCTTCAAACGATCCGGATCGAGCTGGAAAACTATATCAACGAATCGACGGTTCGATTTATTACCGGCAACTTGAAGCCTGCAGCCGATTGGGACAGCTACGTGCAGAGCCTCGATAAGATCGGACTCCAACGATTCGTCGAGATCAATCAGAAGGCTTACGATCGACAGTACGCGGGCCATTAAGCATACGGAAGCTACGGAAAAGACCGCCATAACTTCGTTATGGCGGCCTTGCCTCTTGCCCTTCTGCAAGATGGCAACACCAAAAGGGCTGTGATATACTTTTTTGACAACGCTTTCGCAAGTGCTGGGGGGATTCGATGTCATTTCTAAAGAAAAGACGCAGGCATGCCACGCTGACCAGACTGATCCTGTCCTATCTGCTTGTCCTCGTCATTCCGCTGCTGATCGGAAGCTACGTTTATAAGGAAACTGTCCAGCTTGCGCAGGAGGAGGCGCTCCGTTCCAATCAATCCCTTCTGGAGCAAACGGGGGCGATTGTGGACGAGCGGCTGAACGAGCTTGGCGCCATCTCCAAGTATATCGCGATGGACCGCAAGATTATCTCCCTGATGAACGTCGAGGAAATCGCGGAAGGATCAAACGATTACTACAAGGTCTGGGACATCCTGAGCACGAACCCCAAGTACAATTTAACCAACAAATTTATCGTCGATTATTTTGTTTTCTTCAAGGACAATCGGCTTGTGCTGTCGTCGGACCGGTCCTATACGAGTCCGGAAGCGTTCGAGAAAAGTCTGTATCGGAATCAAGACAGCGGTCGCCCGGACTGGAACCGCATCCTGTGGAACGAGCGTCACCAAAGCCAATACGTCGCCGGCGGCCACGTGACGATCGACGGCAAGAGCCACCGCGTCATTTATTACCTGCAGTCGATCCCTTGGGAGTATAGCAGCAATCCCAAGGGCGCGTTGATGATTCTGATCGATGAATCCGCCATTCAGAACCTGTTGTCCAAGATCAACCTCGGACGCAGCGGGATGATATTCGTCGAAAATCAGGATGGGGACATCATTACGCAGTTGACGGGAGATCGGACGGTCATCGAGCCGTCCGGCATGGCTGCGGGCAACCTTCGAGACGGAAACTACGTATCGCCTGCCGGGGAGAAGTTTATCGTGTCCCGTTCGTTGTCGACTGTAAGCGGCTGGAAATACGTTTCCGTCGTCCCGTCGAGACTGGTGATGACCAAGGTGGACTACATCCGCAATATTACCTTTGCCGTACTGCTGATCACGCTTACGCTTGGCGTCGTCACGGCTTGCATGCTGGCTTATCGGAACTACAAGCCGGTCAAACAGCTGGTCGGCAAAATCAGGGAGCTATTCGGAACGGACAACGACAGAAGCATGAGCGAGTATGATTATCTGGACAGCAGGATTTCGGAATTGTACCGCAGCCATCGGAGCATGCGCGACCAGATGCTCCGAACGACCTTTTTCGAGCGGCTGCTGAACGGCGGTTTTTACGATCAGGGCGAGGATTCGCTGCCGGTTCATGTAGAAGGAGAACGCTTCGGCGTCATGCTGGCGCGGATCATGCCGGGCAAGGATACGTCGGACAGACGGACGGCGGAACAAATGAACAGACTGATGCTTCTCGTCAAGGAGGAGCTGTGTACCGAAGCTAAAGTACCCTATTATAAGGATGACCTGAACGATAACCGGATCGTGATCGTCGTTTCCTTCGGTGAAGGCGATCCGTCGTCGATGAGGAGCATCGTCGAATGGTTCGAGGAGAAGGTTCGGGACAAGCTGCTCTTCGACGTTCACTTCTCCGCAGGTGGGGTGTATCCGGGATTGCAAAATGTGAGCATTTCGTTCGACGAGGCCAAGCAGGCGCTCGAATACGCCCGTTACGCGAAGAGCGGAAGAGCCTATACGCTTTTTAGCGAAGTGCCGAACGAGAACCAGAAGTTCTACTATCCGATTGAGCTGGAACTGAAGCTCATCAGCAACGTCAAGAGCGGCGACGAGGCGGAGGTTCGCAGGATCATCCGCAGGATCAGCGAGGAGAACTTCGTGAACCGAAGCTTGACATCCGGGATGATCGAGCAGCTCATTCATGTGCTTAAAGGCACCGTCGTCCGATGTCTCGGTCCGAACGAAATGGAGCCGCAAGTCGGTCGGTTGCTGGAGAAGGTTCAGCGGATGGACCGGATCGAGGACATTTTCGAAGCGATTCTGGCGTCGCATTTGTTATTATGCCATGCGCAGGCCGAACAGAAAAATGAGGACAAAGCCAGATTGAAGGAGCAGATCGCGGCGATTGTCGAGCAATCCTATATGCAGGAAAATTTTGTGTTGTATGAGCTTGCATCGCAGCTTCGCTTTTCGGAAACGTACATGTACCAGCTGTTCAAGGAGCTGATGAACGCCACCTTTTCCGATTATCTCGAAGGTACGCGCATTCGGCGCGCGTGCGAGCTGTTGAACGGAGAGGAATCTACGATACGAGACGTAGCCAAGGCGGTCGGATACAGCAGCGACCACACGTTCCGGCGGGCATTCAAGCGAATCATGGGGGTGGCTCCCACGGAATATGTAAAGGCCACCAGAGGGTTACAGGGGACATCGGCAACGTGAACGATCACGAGAGGGAGTAGGTCTGACGAATGAACAAGCTGGCTTCAAGACAAGTGCATCTGGATTTTCATACTTCCGAGTTCATACCGGGCGTAGGTGCTAAATTCGATGCAGCGCAATTCCAGGATGCGCTTCGAGCGGGACATGTAAACTCCATCACGATTTTCGCCAAATGCCATCATAGCTGGAGCTATTACCCGACCAAGGCGGGGCGCATGCATCCGACGCTCAATACGGACTTGACCGGCGCGATGATGGACGCCGCGCATGCGATCGGGGTCAAGGCGCCGGTCTATATTACGGTCGGCTGGTCGGCAGGGGATGCGGACGAAATGCCGGAATGCGTAGCGCGGCAGCAGGATGGCGGGATACAGATGATCGGCGGCGTGCCGGACGCGTCGCCCTCCGACAAGCGGCCGATCGTCTCCTGGAAGTTCATGTGTCCGAGCGGCCGCTATGCGGAATTGATTTATGCGCAAACCCGCGAAGTGTGCGAACGTTATCCGGAGCTGGACGGTCTTTTTTACGATATTTGCTTCCAGCCGCCGCTATGCTGGTGTGCCAATTGCGTTGCCGGCATGAAGGAGCAGGGGCTAAACCCGGCTATCGAACAGGACGTGCGCAGCTATCAAGTTCTCAAATGGACGCGTTTTACTTCAACCTGCACGTCAATATTGAGAGAGTATCACCGTGATGCGTCCATTTTCTTTAACGGCGGCGCGGAGTTGAATCACAAGGAGTGGCATGGCGTCCACACCCATATCGAGATGGAAGACTTGCCGACGACATGGGGCGGGTACGACAAGATGCCCGTGCGCGCCAAATATTTTGCCGCCCTCGGAAGTTCGTACCTCGGGATGACCGGGAAATTTCACACGATGTGGGGCGAGTTCGGCGGATTTAAGAGCCCCGAAGCGCTTCGCTACGAGGTCGCTTCGATGATGATGTATGGCGCCCGCTGCAGCATCGGCGATCAGATGCATCCGAGCGGTCTGATGGATATGGAGACTTATCGCACGATCGGCGAAGCTTACCGCTATGCGGAACAGATCGAGGAATGGTGCTTCAACGTCGAGGAGACGGCTAAGCTGGGCGTGATATTATCGAACCGATCGGAAGCGGATGAAGGTCTGACCAAAATGCTGCTCGAATGCCAGCTCGACTTCGACATCGCGGACCCGACACAAGCGTTGGACCGATTCGAGACGCTGATCCTGCCGGATTCGGTTGTGTTAAACGAGGAATCGGCCTTGCGAATCCAAAGCTATGTCGACCGGGGCGGAAGTGTGCTTCTCACGGGGTCAAGCGGCTTGAATCCGGGGAAAACCCATTTTCAGCTCGATGTCGGTGCCGCCTATCAAGGTCCCTCTTTATACGAAAACGATTATGTGCTTGCGGGCAAATCGTTGAACGCCGGCATCGTAACGAGTCCGTTTTTGTTCTATGAAGGCGCCGAGCAGGTGAGCGTGAAGGACGCGGAAGTTCTGGCCACGATCTACGAGCCGTTCTTCAACAGGACATACGGCCATTATTGCTCGCATCAGAACACGCCCTATCGTATGGACCCAGCCGATTACCCGGCTGCCATCCGCAAAGGCAGCATCGTATATGTGGCTCATCCGATCTGCTCGATGTACTTCCGTCATGGCGCCAAATATCATCGCGACTATCTGATCAACGCCCTGAACCTGGTTTATCGCAAGCCTGTCATGCGGGTAAGCTTGCCCAGCTGCGGTCGGGCACGGTTCGTCTATCAGCGTTCGCGGGAGCGATATATTTTGCACCTGACGTATGCCGCGCCGATTCAACGGGGCAGGACGAGCGTGATCGAGGATATGCCGCCGATCTACGACGTTGCTGTCGAGCTGACCGTCGGATCGCGCGTGACGCGGGCGACGTTGATTCCCCAGGGTGAATCCATACCCTTTGTGCAGTCCGGCGACATCGTGAAGCTGACCGTTCCCCGCGTTCAGGGACATCAGATGGTGGTTTTAGACGAGACACGCCGATGAGGCGTGTTTTTCGTATTCTCGTTATGTAGTAATGATATCTAATCGATTAGATCGAAATCAATCCGCGCTGCAACAATCCGCGCCGCGCCGGATTTTCATCCGCTTCTTCGTCGAGAACAGCAGCATGCCGCCGATGACGACCGCCGTGCCGATCCATTGCGAAGCGTTCATTCGTTCGTCCAGCAACAGGTAGGCAAGCAAAGAGGTGAATACAGGGTTTAAATTCAGAAAGATACCTGCATGCGTGCCGCCTATTCGTTTGACGCCCAGATTCCAAAGCAGCGAGGCAATCACGGTCGCGCCGACGCCGATATATATCATGGCTGCCCAGAACGCGGGCGTGACATCTACTAACGTGAATTGCCTTATGTTAAAAGGAAGCATGAACGCCAGGCCGAAAATGCCGGACCACAGCGTTGCGGCAAGCGGCGACACGTAGGCCATCGCTTTTTGGGACAGGATGGTGTAGCAGCCCCAGAACAGCACGGCGCCGATCATCATCAGGTCGCCGCGATTGAATTGGAGGGCGAGCAGCCGCTCCAAGTCCCCCCGCGTAAGGACGATCACGACGCCCGCGAAGGACACGAGCATGCCGGCAGCCTGGCGCAGCGTCAACCGATGACCGAACGCTAAGAACGAAATCAAGGCGATCGCGGCAGGATTGAGCGTCGACAACAATCCCGTGTTGGCGGCCGACGTATGCGCAAGCGCCTCGAACAGCAGCACGTTAAACAAAGTCACGCCCGTCGCGCCCATGCCAAGCAAAAGAAGGATGGCCTTCCGCGGCGGGAGCAGGCGTTTTTCCTTCATCCACACGAATGGGAGGATGACGAGGATCGCGATTCCGAATCGCAATTCGGACAGCATCATCGCCGAGGCGTGTCCGGCCGTCCATTTGCCCGCCACGAAGTTTCCGGCCCACAACAGGCTCGTCAATACAAGCTGCCATACGAACATTAGGGATTCTCCCGTACTAGAATGGATTTAAAGAAAGCGGCGAATGTAGTCCATAAAGGCCGGTAATGCAAGCTCGGGTTCTTCGATCTCCGGATGCCAACGTTTTTCCCATTCGAAGGACAACCAGCCGTCATAGCCAACCTTGCGCAGCAGCGCGATCCAATCCGGGAGCGGCAGCTCGCCCTCGCCCAAGAGAACGGGCCGTCCGCCAAGCGCATCCTTGATGTGCGCATGCCGGATATCGTCGCCCAGCTTTCTCCACGTTTCCGCCGGCGATTCATGGCCGCCGTATTTGATCGTATGGTGGATGTCCCAGATGACGCCGATGGCGGGCGAAGACGTCTGCCGAAACACCTCGCGTACCCGGTCTGACGAAGAAAAGTCGCCATGCGTCTCGAGCAGCACTTGAACGGCTTTGTCTTCCGCATATTCGCCGAGCGTCTGAAGCCCGCCGGCAACGCGTGCGACGATCTCTTGCGCGCGGCCGCTATCCGCGATCGAATCGCCGAACACACGGATCGAAGAGACGCCCATGCGTACGGCCAGATCGATCGTCTCCATGCCTACTTCAATGGCTTCATCGAACCGTTCCTCGTCGTGAAACGCGCACGAAGTGTCCAGGCAGCATATCGCGATGCCGCGCTCCCTGGCATAGGCCAGTGTAGCTTCGAGCCGCTCTTCGCGCAGCGCTTCGCAGCGGCCAAGCCGCAGCTCACCCGCGATGCCGCGAAGCTCCACGCCGTCGTAGCCCAGCCGCGCCGCCTCGTCGACGATACGTTCCCACGTCCAATCCGGACAGCCAAGCGTGGTGAAGGACAGCTTCATTTCTACTTCCTCCTTGTCTGTAAAAGGTTGGCACCCGAATGCGATTCCGTTCGCTGTTCCGCCAACCCGCCTCTCCGCAGGTCCGCCTTGCAGGTCCGCTTTGCAGGGCTGTCAGGTGCTTCGCAAATAGCGATCCCGGTCGAAGCGATGCATGAGGGGCTTCCCTTGGCTGTGGCGGATCAGATTTTCGAGGCAGACGGCCTCGTACCTTTCGAGCGGCGGCTTCTGCCAGTTGGCCGAGAAGAGATCATGCGCCGTAAAAAGAACATTAGGCCAGCCGCGCGCCGGGTGGTCCGGTTCAAGCGCGTCCCTTCCCGCCAGCACGTCGAGTCCGGCCCGCAGGCGGCCGGTCCTCAGCTCGTCGAACAAAGCGTCCTGCTCGACGATGTCTCCGCGCGCCGTATTGATGACGATGCCGTAGTCGGGCAGCTTGGCCAGCACGGCGGCGTTCACCGCGCCGCGCGTCTCTTCGGTCAGTCCGGCATGAATGACCAGCGCGTCGCTCTCCGCCGCGAGCCGTTCAAGACTCTCCGCGGCCTCGCAGCCGGCCGGCGCCGATGCGGGCGGCAGATAGGGATCGTAGTAGCGGATCCGGCATTCGTAGGGACGCACATAGTCGACGAACTTCCGACCGATCGCGCCCATGCCGAAGATGCCAATTCGCAGCCCGTACATCGAGCCGATGCGGCGGTCGGGCCGATGCCAGCCGCCTTCTCGCACATACAGCTGCTGAGGGAGGAGCTCCTTCAATACGGCCAGCAGCAGCGTCACGGCCGCTTCCGCCATTTCGGGAGCGACCGCGTCTCCCCAGTTGGTGACCGGAATGCCCGCTTCGACGATCGAGAGCGGGATCCAGTGGGAGATTCCGCCGGAAATATTGCAGATGTAGGACAATCGGCCGCGCGCTTCGGCGATCTGTTCGGGTACGCGGCTCGATCCCCAGAGCGTCAGCAGCACGTCGCATTCCCGAATGAGCGCCGCGCGCGCTTCGTCCGTTAACGCGTCTCCGTTCCTTAGAACGGTCAGTTCGCCTATTTCCCGCAAGGCGTCGACGAACGGACCGTCTTCCGGAAAACGCGAGTCGGCGTTGCCGATGTGGAGCAGCTTCATATGTTTGCTAATCCCCCTTAAACCGTGCGGTCTGGTAATCGGATACGAAAAGGATTCGGAGCATACGTGCATAAGTATAGTAAGGGGCACTCCTAAACGTAAAGAATCGATTCATTCAATCCGTCCCGATTCCGACGATCGGCGTATTTATGCATAATCGTCGGATTTGTACATTTATCATGGCTCCGAATTTGACATATACTCAAGAAAACATAGAATGAATGCGCTTTATTCATGATGGGGAGGGTGGTCGCTTTGAACCGTTTTGCGAGGCAAAAGTCGTTTTATAAAATTTTAGCGATGTTTGTGATCGCCATCAGCTTGCCGGCGATTTCGATCGGCTATTTGGCCATGAACTATAGCACGGCGCATATTATCCAACAAGCGGACGTATCCAGCACGATTTTGCTTAACGAGAAAAAACAATACATGGAACGGCAAATATCCGAGCTCGTCTATTTGACGAACCAAATCATCGCCAGCGACGAAGTATGGAAATTGTTCGAGCCGCACGAAACGTATCCCGAGCAGGCGGAGGCGATGTCGGGCGTCCTTCGTTTCTTCGATAAGATCGTCAGCTCCAACAAACACGTCGCCTCGCTATACTTGATCAACAAAACGAAAAACTACGTACTGTCCGACGCGAAATACAGTCTGGACAACTTTTATGATCCCGAAGTGCTTCAAGTCGACGTCCAGGGCGACTATACCGTTTTGCCGCCGCGAACCGGGGGCGCGATCGGAGGCTCGAACCGGAGCCTGGTCAGTCTCTTGCGAGCCTTCCGCAACGTGTACAGCGGAGAGTCGATGGAGGTCGCGGTCAATATCGATTACCGCGATTTCTCGGAGAGTCTGGAGCAGACGAGGGGCATGTCCTCTCCGATGAATCTGCTCATTTTCGATGACCGGGATCGGCTCATCCTGAATCACAGCGGTATCGAGGAACGTCTCCTTCGCGATCAATTGGCGCAGATGCGCAATGCCGACGGGACGTCGATCAACCGAACCTTCGGCAAAACCGACTATTATTTGAGCATGACGCGCTCGGATGCGCTCCGGTGGACGATCGTCTATTCCCAGCCGTACGAGCAGGTCGTGGATTCGACCAGGCTGCTTCGTCGCGTTCTGCTGTCTACCGTTCTGATCGTGCTGTCGATTTCCCTCGTCATGGCCGGGTTGTTTTCCTTCTATTTATATAGACCGCTTGCGCAGCTTGTCGCCGACATTCGAAGGCGGACGAATCCCGCTTCAGGCAAAGGCAAAGACGAATACGCGATGATCGGCAGCGCCGTGAATACGCTGTACCAGCAAAACCGCGAGCTGCAATCCCAATTCGATATGGCCTACCCCTACATTAAGCAGCATTCCGTGTTCGAGCTTCTGAGCGGCAAAGTGTGGGATGAAGAGAAGCTGGGCGCGGTCATCCAGCTGTTGGGTATCAGTCTTCACAAGCCTCATTATGTCGTCGCCGTTCTCGACTTCGAGAATACGGAGCTGACCGACCGTCTGATCGGGGACATCGAAGCTTTTTTCCTCGAATGCGAGGAATCGATGCTCCTGTCGATCATGAGCGAACGCCGTCTGGTTGCCATCGTGAACTCGGAGCGGGACAAAAACGAGCTGATCGAAATGTTCAACCGGTTGAAGCTGAGGCTGAACCGCGGCGACGCGGAGCTGACGATATCCGTGAGCAAAATATTCGACAGCCTGGACAAGCTTTTTCTCGCTTATCAGGAAGCGCTGCAGCTGCTCAACCATAAATTTTTCGTGGGCAAAAACGAAATGATCGTCAGCGAAACGATCCGGCCGATAGTCGACCGTGGCGCGTTCTACCCCAAGCAGCAGGAGCAAAACCTGCTGGAGAGCATTCGTTCGCAAAACGCGGAAAAGGCTGCGGCTGCGCTCGCTTCGCTCACCCGTACGTTGACCGAGCTGTCGTATTCGATCGACTATATTAAATATGTGATTTTCCAGGTCTGTTCGAACCTGATGAACGCCTTATCGGAGGTCGGCGGGAAGCCGGAGGAAGCGGGCATCGACGTACAGACGCTCTGGAAAGACATCCATGAGGCGGATACGCTCGCGAAGCTGGAGGCATTGATCGCGCGGTTCATTCACGACTGCATGGAGACGGCCGCCGTTCTCAAGCGGAAGCAGCACACGGAGACGATCGCCAAGACGATGGATTTTATCGAACGGCATTATCGGGAGGATCTTTCTTTGAAGGAGATCTCTACGAACGTCTATTTGAGCCCTGGCTACTTGAGCACGATCTTTAAAAACGAGACGGGCATGACCATATACGACTATATCACGCAGGTCAGGATGAAGGCGGCGGGCAATCTCGTCCTCGATCCGGACGTCAAAATCCAGGACGTGGCATTGGCGGTCGGATACAACAACATTCAAAGCTTCATCCGCTTCTTCAAAAAGGCTTATAATATGACGCCGCTGGAATACAGACGGAGCAGGAAGACGAGCGGATAAGACCGGGACGCCGAAAACGATTAAATCTTCCGGTATCGTCGTAATTGCGATAAATCGGAGAAATCGATCATTTACAGCTTGGGGCATCCGGCGCCTATACTAAGGGCACAGTGCACTGTAAGCCTTTTCAAAAACGGTTGGCCGGCCAGGTATGCTTTCAGCTTGTTCAAGGGTGGGAAAATGAAATGGAGGTTGTAGCGTTGTCTAATACGTATAAAAAGGTCATGATTATCGCGGTTGCCGCCTCGGTCCTCGCAGGCTGCTCGTCGAACGGCAATTCTGAATCGTCCGTAAAGCCGTCGTCATCTTCATCTTCATCTTCATCTTCATCTTCATCTTCATCTTCATCTTCATCTTCATCGTCTTCTTCTTCGGCGTCCCCCGCGTCTGCCGAACCCAGCAAAGAGGCGCCGACGACGCTTAAGCTCGCGGTGATCGAGATGTACCCGGGCGTCTCATTCGACAACAAGACGACGCATTATATCGAGGAGAAAACGAATACCAAGCTGGAAATCACTGCGATTCCGGGTGCGGACTTCGAGAACAAGCTGCAGATTATGCTGGCGTCCGGGGACAAACCGGATATCATTCAGATCGGCACCGACGCCCTCGAGATGAAATTTACGAAATCGGGGCTGCTGCTTCCGCTCAATGCCTCCTTCGACAAAACGCCGAATTTGCAAAAGTTCGGGGCGGACGGCATTTGGGACGCCATGAAGCATAGCGACGGCAACGTTTACGCCATCCCGATCCGCGGCAGCGCCATCGACAACATTCCGATCTATCGCAAGGACTGGCTGGACAAACTCGGACTGAAGGTGCCGACGACGATCGACGAGTACTACGCGGTAGCGGACGCCTTTTCCAACAAAGATCCCGACGGCAACGGGAAGAAAGATACGTATGCGCTGAGCGGCTGGACCGCGAACGGGGGCTTCGATCTGTCGACGTCGGACCAGGTGTTCGGCGCATACGGGACCTTGCCGAATTCCTGGCTCTTGCAGGACGGCAAGCTGGTATGGGGCTCCATCGTCCCCGGCGCGCTCGATGCGCTCAAATTCCTCAATAAAATGTACAAGGGGAAAATGATCGATCCCGAATTCGTCACCGACAACAGCGCCCGATTCAAGGACAAAGTGCTCAAAGGCGTCATCGGCGCTCCGGTCTACCGTTACTTCCTGATGGACAGCTCCAATCTGAACAATTATTACGAACCGTTGAAGCAGAATAACCCGAATGCGGAGTTCGTCGAGGGCGGCATCCTGAAGGGTCCCGGGGACAGCGTCGGATTTCGCATGCTGACGCGGCGGGGATGGTTAAAGACGGCGGTGCTCAACAGTTCGCCCAATGTCGATGCTGCGTTGCGCGTGCTGGATTTCCTCGCCTCCGACGAAGGCAACAAGTATATGAACTATGGCGAAGAAGGCGTGGATTACAAGGTTGAAGGCGACCTGCTGACCAAAACGATTACCGACGATCAGATGAAGCAAGAAGGAATCGGACAATTAAGGCTCGCCTTCAATGCGCTGTACGACCAGACCTCGCCACGCTATCGGGAATTGTTCGACTACGCGCACAAGATCGGTTACAAAGATCCGGCGGACGGACTCGTCGTAGAGAACAATACGAAGCAGGTCGAGCTGGATCAGTATACCGGCCAGCAATACGTCAAGATGATCATGAGCGACGGACCGATCGACAACATGTTCGCGGATTACGTGAAGGAATGGAAAAAGCGGGGCGGCGATGCGCTGACGCAAGCGTTTAACGACGCGTATCAAGAGAAAAACAAGAAATAAAGTCGCCTCGCATTACAGAGATCAGCAACACGGTCCATGGGGAGCGGAGCGGCTTGCCCGTCCGCTTCTCCCTGGTCCTTGCCAGGAGGAGTTCCATATGGAGACGGTTCATACGTACAAGCGCGAGGAGGCGGCCGCGAAGCGATTATCCCGGCGTCATCCGATTTATAAGGACAGGCATCTGTATTTGATGCTGCTGCCCGGCCTGCTGTTTTTTATCGTATTTAAATACATCCCCTTATACGGCATCGTCATCGCCTTTCAAGACTACGATATTTTCCGCGGCATCCGAGAGAGCGAGTGGGTCGGCTGGGATACCTTCAAGGAAGTGTTCGCGTATTCGGATTTTTGGGTCATTCTCGGCAATACGCTGCAGATCAGCGTCTATAAGATTTTGTTCGGATTCCCCGCGCCGATCGTCGTCGCGCTGCTGCTGAACGAACTAGGCAACCGGTATTTCAAAAAGTACGTTCAAACGATTTTGTACCTACCTCACTTCATCTCGTGGGTCGTCATCTCCGGCATCGTGCTCACCATTATGTCGCCGACGAACGGCGTATTGTCGATCGTATACGAATGGTTCGGCATGGAACCGAAAAATCTGCTTGCCGATCCGACCGCCTTCCGAATCATCCTGGTCGCCTCCGATATCTGGAAAGATCTTGGGTGGGGAACCATTATTTATTTGGCCGCCTTGACGCAGGTCGATCCGAGCCTGTACGAAGCGGCGACGGTCGACGGGGCGGGCAAATGGAAGCAGACCTGGCACATCACGCTGCCGGGCATCCGCAACGTGATCGTGCTGCTGCTGATCTTGCGCATCGGCCTGCTGATGAACGCCGGGTTCGAGCAAATCCTCGTCATGCAAAATTCCGCGGTACTCGAAGTCAGCGAAATCCTGGACACCTTCGTCTTTAAATTCGGCCTGCAGCAAGGCAATTACAGCTTCGCGACCGCCGTCGGACTGTTCAACTCCGCGATCGCGCTGATATTGATCCTGGGCGCCCAGTGGATCAGCAAAAAATTCGGCGAGGAAGGATTGATGTAAATGAATCGCACTCGCCGCATGCGTCTCTCCGTCCTGCTCCTGTATTTGTTTTTTATCCTGACGGGCATCATCATGCTCTATCCGTTCTGGTATGTGCTGATGTTCTCGCTAAGCGATCCGCTGCGCGCATCCGTCAACAAGCTTAATCTGTATCCTTCGCATTTCTCGCTGTCGACCTACAAATACGTGCTTACCCAGCCGTTTCTCTATACGGGGTTCAAAAACACGATTATCGTTACCGTCTTCGGCACGTTGATCAGCATGCTGCTCACGATCGGCTGCGCTTACCCGTTGTCCAAAGAAAGCTTGCGGGGACGCAAATTTCTGTTTTCGCTTATTTTTTTCACCATGCTGTTTAACGGCGGACTGATCCCGACCTATATCGTGATCAAGCAGCTCCATATGATCGATTCCTTATGGGCGCTCATGGTGCCGTCCGCGGTGAGCGTGTACAACATGCTCATCATGATTAAATTTTACAAGGGCATCCCTTCCGAATTGATCGAATCGGCCAAGATGGACGGGGCGGGCGACTGGTACGTGCTGCTGCGAATCGTCGTTCCGTTGTCGGGCGCGGTGAACGCCACGATCGGTCTTATCTACGCCGTATCCCGCTGGAACGAGTTTTTGCCTGGCGTCCTCTATATCAACGACCAGAGCAAGCGAGTGCTTCAGGTCGTATTGAACGGCATGCTTCGCGAAGATTCGCTCGCCAACCAGCCGGGCCTGCAGGATCTCGCTTCGTCGCCGGAGAGCATCAAGATGGCCGCGGTCGTGATCAGCATCGTTCCGATATTGGCCGTGTATCCGTATCTTCAAAAATATTTCGTGAAAGGGATGCTGCTCGGTTCCGTTAAAGGCTAACGGGGCGTGGATCGATTCGAAAAGGCTCGGCCCGAATTCGAAGATCGGACGAGAGGAGGTGATGAATTAAAACCTTGTATTAGGATTGGATAACTTTATTTTGCGGCGACAATCTGAAGTGACGAAAGGAAGGGTTCATGGATGGCGTGGAAATGGCTGCGCAACAAGTCGATGCTTTCCGGACTGCTCGCGATGCTGCTGCTCGTTTCGTCGATACCTGCAATACCCGGTGCCCGCGTGGGCAGCGCCCATGCGGATACGCCTTCGCTCCCGTACGCGGAGGACTTCGAGGACGGCGCAGCGGCCGGATGGACCGTCGTCAACGGCCCCTGGACCGTCGTGAACGATGACTCCAAAGTTTATCGTTCCTCTGCCGCGAGTTCCATCGCGCGTACGGTTTACGGCCAACCAGACTGGGACAATTATGAGGCTACTGCGAGATTCAAGTTGAACAGCTGGGGATCGACCCAGTTTCAGACCGTTGGCCTGGTAACCCGCTATACGGATACGAACAATTATTATCTGTTCACCTACGACCTGGGCGTGCTGAACATCAAGAAAAAGGTGGCCGGCGCGATGACGGTGCTCGCCAGCGTGCCGTATACGATAAATGCCGGCGCCTGGTACACGCTGAAGGCCGTGTCCGACCATTCGCGGCTGAAGCTGTCGATGAACGGAACGGAGATTTTATCCGTGATCGACACCGCCCTTTCCGCAGGCAAGCTGGGGCTGCTTACCGCATACGGAGACGTCAGCTTCGACGATATCTCGATTCAGGCGACTCCGCCTCCGTCGGACGTGCAGGCGCCTACGGTTCCGACCGGTTTGACCGCGGCAGAGTCGCCGCCCGGACAGGTCAATCTCGCGTGGTCGGCTTCGACGGACGACGATGTCGTGGCGGGCTATGTCGTGCGCCGCGACGGCAGCGCCCTCGCCATGACGACCTCGGCGAATTATACCGATACGCAAGTGAAGCCCGGCGTTGCTTACACGTATACTGTAAGCGCTTTCGATCCTTCGGGCAACCATTCGGCCGACGCCAATCCGGTATCCGTCACGCTGGCGTCCTTCGTAAACGGTACATCGTTCCGCTCGGATCTCATCGGCGTCCATCCGCGGCTGATCGTCAATCCGGCCTCCGCGAGCGAATTGGCGCGGAGAACGGAAGATGCCGACTACCAGACGTACTACGCCTCCATCATCGCCAAGGCCAACGGGTTCCCGGGTACGGTCGACTGGTTCACGTCGAGCTATGGCTCCGATTACGACTGGGAAGTCGTCTCTTTCCGCTTTCCGACCTTGGCGATGGCCTATTACTTGACGAAGGACGACGCGTACAAGACGAAGCTGAGGAGCTACGTGCTCGATGTCGTCAACCGGCCTTCCTGGGGCAACGAGTCCGTCGATTACGGCGGCTCGATGGGGAACGCCTGCGGGCTGATCGGCGTCGGGTTCGCGTACGACTGGGGCTACGATGCCTTTAGCGAGAGCGAGCGCGCCCAGATCGCTTTAAAGCTGAAGCTGCAGTCGAAGAAGCTGTACGACGAATTTTTCAATCATATGAGCGGCACGCTCGCTTATTGGAAAAGCGACTACCAGAACAATCACCGGCAATTCCGCATCGAGGGGCTGTTGACGGGGACGGCCGCCGTGCTCGGCGATGTCGGCGATCCGGCAGTCGCGACGATGTACGCATTCGCGGAGCAGGAGCTGGAGACGCTCCTGGACGAGATTGCGCCGGACGGCTCCCAGCACGAGGGGATGCAGTACATGTCCTTCGGCGACGAGCATGTCGTCCGTTCCCTGACCACCTATGAATCCGTCACCGGTGACGGAAGCCTGTGGAACGAGTCCGTTCGGAACATGGGCCTGTTCAAACTTTACGGTTACGGTCCGGGCTACAAGCGTCTTGCGCCGTATGCCGACGACAGCAACAGCACGGGGTATTTCAACAATTTTCTGTTCAAAATCGCATCGAAATACGGGGACGCCAAGCTTCAAGCGGCGGCATCGTCCGCCTATGCGGCCGATCCGAATTCGTTCGCCTGGGACGTATGGAATTTCCTCTACTATGACGACTCCCTCGTTCCGGACAGCACGCCTTACGAGCCCTGGCGATACTTCCCGGACCTCGAGATGGCGAATTTTCGCACCGGTTGGGGAGCGAACGATCTGAGCGTGTCGTTCAAAAGCGGTCCTTCGGGCGGACACAAGCTGAATGCGTGGAGAGACCGGATCAGTCCGGACGGCACTTATGTCAACGTTGGGCACGATCGGCCGGATGCGGGCAATCTGTATATCGAATTCGCCGGCAAGCGCTGGGCGGAATATCCGCCCTATGACAAGGTCGACCGCTGGACGAAGGATGTCAACTCGCTTCTGGTCGACGGAGTCGGACAATCGGGGGAAGGCGCGATCGCCTTTTTCCAGCCGACTGCCGGCATGCGGGACGACGCGCGCATTACCGAGTTTTTCGGCAGCCCGGGCTACGGCTTTACGACGGGGGACCTGCACAACGCCTACCCGAACATGAGCAAGATGGATCGCAATCTGCTGTTCGTCGACGGCCGGTATGCCGTCGTGTTCGACGACCTGGCGTCAAGCAGCGGGGAGCGCACGTATCAATTTTTGTACAACAGCAACGGTACGTGGACCGGAGACGCGAGCGGCGGTTATCGGATTACGCAGGGTACGGACAGCATGCAGCTGTTCATGCTTCAGCCCGACGCCTTGACGGCGACCGTGGGTCCGGCGCGCAAAGCGGAGATGGGCACGAATCTGAGCGTCAGCAATTCGGTGCCTTCTACGACGACGAACTTCCTGGGCGTCTTCTACCCGAAGCTGAACGGCGAGGCGGATCTGGTGAAGCCGACGGTCGTTAAAGATGCGGAAGGCACGAAAATGACGGTGGCGCGAGCGGGCGGAAAAACGGACTACCTGTCGTTCCGCACCGCGGGCACGGGCGCGATTACGACCCCCTATGCCGACTCGAATGCCCGTTCGCTCGTGTATACGATGAACGGTACGAATCTGGCGAACGCGATGATGATTCAAGGGAACGCGTTGACGATTCCGAACCTGCGCTTCGCCTTCAGCCAGGCCGTTAATGCCCGCTATGCCAAGCAAGACGACGGCTTTAAACTATGGGCGTCCAGTCCGCGGGATGCGGCTTCAGCGTCCAGTCAGGTACTGATAACCGGGCTGGCGCCCGATACGGATTATACGCTGACATGGAGCGACGGAACGACGGAGACGTCCGCCTCGTCCAACGACGGGCAGCTGACCTTGACGCTCGACCTCGCGCAAAGCGATCTGTCCGTATCGGTCGGCGGCCCGACGCCCGCCGATACGAGCGCCCCGACCGCGCCGCGCGGCTTGACGGCCGTGTCGACGGCCAGTTATTCGGTCGATTTGAATTGGACGGCGTCGAGCGACGATATCGGGGTCGGCAAATACGAGGTATACCGCAACTGCGTGCCGGTCGGCACGACGTACGGCACTTCGTATACCGATACGGGCCTCACGGCTTCCAGCCGATATTTCTATTCGGTCGTCGCCTACGACCTGGCGGGCAACCGATCGGGCGGACTCGGGGCATGCCGGTCCGTCCCGCCTCCCGACGTGACGCCGCCGACCGTGCCGGGCGCGCCGACGGGCGTGCAAACCGGCAAGTCGATCGTGCTGTCGTGGACGGCCGCGACCGACGACCGGAGCTTGAGCGGGTACAAGGTGTACCGGGACGGCAGCGAGATCGCATCGGTCTCCGGTATTACGTATACGGACGGTACGATCGAATCGTCGACGTCCTATTCGTATACGGTCAAAGCCGTCGACGCTAGCGGCAATTTGTCCGCGGCCAGCGCGCCGTTCACGGTCGCGACGCCGAATTTCGTGTCGTATTCGGATTTTGAGAGCGGCTCGGCGGGATGGACGGCGGTTACCGGAACCTGGAGCGTGATCGCCGACGGCAGCGGCGTTTACAAGTCGGGCACGACCTACGATAATTCGGCCGCGATCGGCAGCGATACGTGGACCGATTATGCCGCGGAGACGCGCGTGAAGGTGAACGGCTGGACCTCGACCAATTCGCCGAACGCGGGCATACGCGTTCGGTTCGCGGACGTCAACAATTACTACTTTCTCGGCTACAAGAACAACGTCCTGACCATCTACCGAAGAGTGGCGGGCGCGAACGCCGCCAAAACCTCGAAGCCGTTCACTCTTAATTTGGGCGAATGGTATACGTTCAAAGCCGTCGTACAGGGCACTTCGCTCAAGCTGTACGTGAACGGCAGCCTGGAGCTGACCGCGACCGACGACAAGCTCGCGCAGGGCAAAGCCGGCGTCGACAGCCGGTTCGGCGATTCGCGGTTCGACGATTTTACCGTCACCCAATAAGGAGAGAAAGGATGTGCTTGCAGGCATGAAGACAAGATCCCGCGGCAAAACGACCTATAAGGCGCTCGTGCTGGGCCTCGTCGCCGCGATGCTGATATCCGCTCAGGCAAGCGCTTCGGACGCGACCGCGCCGACCGCGCCCTCCGGACTGACCGCCTACGAGATGGCTGCCGGTACCGTAGAACTCGGCTGGAACGCATCCGAAGACGACACCGGCGTCGACCATTACGCCGTGTTCAGAGACTGCTCGCAGATCGGTACGACTTCCGCGACGACATATACGGATTCGGGCGTGCCCGCATCCGCCGACGGCTATTATTACGTGCTTGCCTACGACGCCGCGAACAACGATTCCGGCGGCAGCGGCGCCTGTGTGACGACGCTCGCCCCGGACGTGACGCCGCCGTCCGTGCCGGGCAGCGTCGCCGCAGCGCTGCAGGGGAAGTCGGTCAGGCTGACGTGGGCGGCGTCTACGGACGATCGAAAAATGGCAGGGTACAAGGTGTACAGGGATAACGTACAGGTCGCAGTCGTAAGCGGGACCCAATATACGGATACGAGCGTCGTTTCCTCGACATCCTATGCGTATACCGTAGCGGCTTACGATGACAGCGGCAACGTGTCCGCGGCCAGCGCGCCGGTCACGATGACGACGCCGAATTACTTGCACTTCTCGAACTTCGAGAGCGGAGCCGGCGACTGGGCGGTCGTCACGGGTACCTGGAATGTCGTTAATGACGGGAGCCGCGTCTACAATTCCGGTACGACCTTCGACAACTCTTCCGCCGTCGGCAGCGCCTCCTGGACCGATTACACCGTAGAGACGCGCGTGAAGGTGAACGGCTGGTCTTCCACCAATTCGCCGAATGCGGGCATTCGCCTCCGATTTGCCGACAAGGACAACTATTATTTTCTCGGCTACAAAAGCGGCAGCTTGACCATCTACCGGCGGGTAGCCGGCGCCAATACCGGATTGGGCAGCAAGGCGTATACGCTCCAGACCGGCGAATGGTATACGTTCAAAGCCGTCGTTCAGGGCACCTCGCTCAAGCTTTACGTGAACGGCACCCTGGAGGTGTCCGCGACGGACAACAAGCTCGCGGCCGGCAAGGCCGGCTTGGACAGCCGATTCGCAGATGCGCGGTACGACGATTTTACCGTTTGGGACGGATAGCGGTTCTGGATGCCGGCGTAGAGCGCCGGCATCTTTTTAGCGATCGACGGCCAGTCGACGGGGGATATTTGGCCCGATAAGAGAGGAGCGTTGGAAATGGAAGGACGGCTGAAAGACAAGGTGATCGCCGTCACCGGCGGTACGAAGGGGATCGGCAGAGGGATCGTAGAGATGGCGGTTCGGGAAGGCGCAAAGGTGGCGTTCGGCGGAAGGAGCGCTTCTGAAGGCGAAGAACTGGCTTCGCGCCTGTCGGCCGAGTACGGCGATCGAATCTGCTTCGTTCAGGGCAATATCGCGGAATCTGCGACATGCCGGATGTTCATCGAGCGCACAGTCAACCGATTCGGAAGGATAGACGGGCTTGTCAATAATGCCGGTTGGTTTCCCCGGGCGACGCTGCTGGAGACGGACGATGCGCTGTATGACCAGGTGTTCGACGTGAACATGAAAAGCGCTTTTTTCTGCTCCAGGTTCGCGATCGAACATATGCTGGAGTCGGGCGGAGGGTCGATCGTCCATATGGGCTCTACCCACGGGTTCGGGGGAATTGACGACTTGGCTGCCTACGGGTGCGCCAAAGGCGCCATGCATACGCTCAGCAAGCATATCGCCAGAAATTATGCGGCGCAAAAAATCCGGTCGAACTGGGTGACGGTGGGATGGGTGGCTACGGAAGGCGAGGTCGCCAGAGTAGAAAAGGACGGAATCGATGCACAGGACCTTGAAGCCCTGGGAAAGTCTCAAGTGCCGAGCGGACGGCTTCAAACCGTGGAAGATATGGCCTACGGCGTCATCTATCTGCTGGCGGACGAGTCTTCGCAAGTCACGGGGACGGATATTCATATTACCGGCGGATTTAATATTTAACGGTGGTTTTAGACGAGCGGGAGCTGCAATAGATCGACCAGTGAGAATCCCTTGCGCAGCAAGGGATTCTTTGTTTTTATAATGCGTGGCCGCTAGGCTGTCCTCAATCGCTATTGCGCCGTATAGCCCCCATCCAGCAACACGGCCTGACCGGTAACGCCCTTGGCTTTCTCGCTTGCGAGGAACAGGGCGTAATCCGCAATCTCGCCCACTTCCAGGAATCGGCGCTGCGGAACAAGCGGGAAAATGACTTCTTCCAGCACTTTCTCCACGGGTATGCTGCGAGCAACGGCCAAATCTTGCAGCTGTCCACGAACCAAAGGCGTATCGACATAACCTGGACATAACGCGTTAACCGTAATGTCGAACGGGGCTGCTTCCAATGCCGCGACTTTGGTTAAGCCGATGACCCCATGCTTGGCGCTATTGTAGGCAGCTTTGCCCGGGAAACCGACGATTCCGTTAATCGATGCAATATTGAGTATG
The DNA here is from genome assembly GCF_030014955.1 of Cohnella hashimotonis. Classification (NCBI taxonomy): domain Bacteria; kingdom Bacillati; phylum Bacillota; class Bacilli; order Caryophanales; family Paenibacillaceae; genus Cohnella; species Cohnella hashimotonis. Next base: position 4,700,928 of record NZ_JAGRPV010000001.1, on the reverse strand, counting down.
CGTCCGTAGTTCTGTTGCTTCATAAGGGGGAGGGCGTGTTTGATGGCGATGAAGGGTGCGGTCAGCATAATCTTGATCATGAGCTCAAACTTCTCTGTCGGAAAATCCTCGATCGGCGCGACGTGCTGCATGCCAGCATTATTGACAAGAATGTCCAATCGGCCATGCCGGGATGCCGTTTGTTCGATGAGTCCGACGATGTCCTTCTCCACCGTCATGTCCGCTTGAATAGCAACCGCTCTGCAGCCGGACTCGGCTAAATCCCGTACGGCAGCTTCAAGTACAGGGCCGTTGCGATCCGACAAAACGACCGTTGCGCCTTGCCGGGCAAAGCTCTCGGCAATATTCAGTCCGATACCTTGGGCGGCACCGGTGACGATAACAACGCGATTCGTGTAAATGGTCCTCACCTTTTCCACGGAAGTAGTTAAACCAGCTCACTAATAGGCATTCATCTGCAGCGTTTCGGACAGCAGAAGCGGCGGCTCCGTTGCGCCGCGGATATCCTCGATCGTGAAGCCTTCGGCGACCTCAACCAGAAGCAGGCCTTCTGGCGTAACATCAATAACCGCCCGGTCTGTAATGATCCGATTCACAATTTGCTTGCCGGTCAAGGGGAGGCTGCAATTGTTAAGGATCTTGGGCTGACCTGCCTTGTTGACGTGGTCCATAATGACTACGATTCTCTTCGCGCCGTGTACCAGGTCCATGGCTCCTCCCATGCCCTTGACCATCTTGCCGGGAATCGTCCAATTGGCCAGATCTCCGGCAGCGGACACTTCCATGCCGCCCAGAATAGCCAGATCGATATGTCCGCCTCGTATCATGGCGAACGAATCGGCACTGCTGAAATAAGCTGCGCCCGTTATAGCGGTGACGGTCTCTTTGCCGGCATTAATCAAGTCGGGATCGACGCGGTCCGGCGACGGATAGGGGCCGATGCCGAGTAGACCGTTCTCGGACTGCAGCACGACTTGTTTGTCCGGCGAGATATAATTGGCAACCAGGGTGGGGATGCCGATTCCCAGATTGACATAATAACCGTCATGAAGTTCCTTTTCCGCACGCCTGGCAATTCGTTCGCGAATGGACATAGGTTCGCTCAACGCTCAGTTCTCCTCCTTGGCCAATCAACGTGTCGTTAGCCGCTCTATTCGCTTCTCTTGTTTTCCTGCAATGATTTGCTGTACGTAAATGCCCGGTGTGTCAATGGATTCCGGATCCAGATCGCCCGTTTCAAACAACTGCTCCACCTCCGCGATCGTGACCTTGCCTGCGGTCGCCATCATCGGATTGAAGTTGCGGGCCGTCTTGTTATAGATGAGATTTCCCATCCGATCTGCCCGGGCCGCACGAACGAGGCTGAAATCAGCGGTTAAAGCATGCTCAAGAATATATTCCTTACCGCCGAAGACGCGGGTTTCGCGTCCATCGGCTAGCGGAGTTCCGACGCCGGCAGGCGTGTAGAATGCCGGGATGCCGGCACCTCCCGCTCTAATTCTCTCGGCAAGCGTGCCTTGCGGCACAAGTTCGGCCTCAATTTCACCGCTTAATACCTGACGCTCGAACTCTTTGTTCTCACCGACATAGGAGGCGATGATCCGCTTAATCTGCTTGTTGCGGAGGAGCAATCCCAGTCCCCAATCATCGACCCCGCAATTATTGGAAATCACGGTTAAGTTACGGGTGCCGCAGTCAGCCAGCGCGACAAGCAACTGCTCCGGAATGCCCACCAAGCCGAAGCCCCCGACCATGAGCGTCGCGCCATCCGGAATGCGGCTGACGGCATCTTGAAAGGAAAGCAATATTTGTTTCATAGCGCAATCGTCTCCCTTTGCATCGTTAAATTCCCTCGACAACGGTCGCAATTCCTTGACCGCCGCCGATACAGAGCGAGGCTAACCCGTATCGGGAACCGCGGCGCCTTAACTCGTAAAGCATCGTAACTAGCACGCGGGCTCCGCTCGCGCCGATCGGATGACCCAAGGCGATGGCTCCGCCGTTGACGTTAAAGATCCCCGGATCAACATTGAAGTGCCTAGTGTAAGCCAAAGACTGCGCGGCGAATGCTTCGTTCACCTCAAGCAGGCTGATATCGGCCATGCTTAGGCAGGCTTTCTCGAGAGCGCGCTGCGAAGCGGGAACCGGACCGATTCCCATCATGGCGGGATCGACGCCCGCAGAAGCGTGAGAGCGAACGATGGCGAGAGGTTTCACACCAAGAGCCGCGGCCGTGCGTTCGGACATAAGGACTAACGCCGCTGCGCCGTCGTTGATTCCGGAAGAGTTGCCGGCCGTAACGATTCCGTCTGGCTTGAATGCCGGACGCAGCTTGGCAAGCGCTTCTAGCGTCGTGTCCGGGCGCGGGTACTCATCCGCGGCCACGGTCAGCGAAGCGCCTTTTTTCTGCGGAATGTCCACGCTGACGATTTCGTCGGTGAACCGTCCGGCTGCGACGGCTTCAGAGGCTTTCCTCTGGCTGTCCACCGCAAACCGGTCAAGCTCTTCCCGCTTAAATCCATATTTTTCGCAAATATTCTCGGCGGTGATCCCCATATGGTAGTCGTTCGTTGCGCACCAGAGCCCATCCCGGATCATCGAGTCAGTAACGGTCTGATCTCCCATCCGGTAACCGGAGCGGGCGTTTGGCAGCAGATACGGAGCCAGGCTCATATTCTCCATGCCGCCGGCTACGACGATGTCACTGTCACCGCAAATAATGGCGTTATAAGCCAAGCTGACCGCCTTCATTCCCGAGCCGCACACTTTGTTGATCGTCATCGCGGCGCATTCCACGGGTAATCCGGCGGTTAACGCGGCTTGGCGGGCCGGATTCTGGCCCAGTCCTGCCTGCAGGACATTGCCCATGATGACTTCATCGACTTGCGCGGGGTCAATCCCCGCACGGCGGATCGCTTCGGCAATGGCGATGGCTCCCAGCGTGACGGCCGCAACGTCCTTGAACATCCCGTTGAAGTTACCGACCGGTGTCCGGACAGCGCTTGCAATCACCACGTTATTCGTAGTCACTGGGAAGATCCCTCCGTATTTTCGTTTTTAACGAGACCAGCTTTTGCAGATTGCTTTGCAGTTCCTCAGCCGTTCCAACAGGATCCTCGTAGCTGTAGTAACCTTTACCGCTTTTGACGCCGAGATGGTCTTCTGCGATTCTCGTCAAAATGGATTCCGGTTCATCCGTGCTCACGCCGAGCTTGGGGAAGAGATGCCCGGTTACCTTGGACCAAATATCGAGCCCGCCCAAATCCGCAATCTCGAACGGCCCCTTGAATGCCCAACGCATACCGAGCCCTTCTTTGACGGCCGTATCGATCTGTTCGATGTCGGCAACTCCGTTCTCCAGCAGGTAGCATGCTTCCCTCATCAATGCCGCTTGCAAGCGATTGGCTATAAATCCGGGAATGTCCTTGTTAAGTACGACCGGGGCCTTCCCGCATGCGCGCATCAGCTCAACGATTTCCTCCATGTCCGCAGGAGAGGTTGCAGGCAATCCCAGGATCTCGACCAGGGGAATAAGATGCGCCGGGTTGAAAAAATGGGCGATAACCATCCTGTTGGCGAACGGCTGCCCCTCCGCCAGCGTTTCGAGCGCGAAGGTGGAGGTGTTGGAGGCAACGATGGTCTGTTCCTTAATGAGCCGCGCCAATCGACCGTACACGTCCCGCTTGATCGTGAGCTGCTCAGGAACGGCTTCCACGATCAGGTCGGCTTCTGTAACCGCTTTCTCAAGTTCGCTGAATAAGAGGACTGCGCAATGTTCATCGGTTCTCTCCATGGAGAGAAGCTTCTCCCTGGTGGAAGGCAGCAAAGCATCATTCGGTTCATACAAGGATACGGCGAAACCGTGGTTGGCGAACAGATGGGCGATCCCGACCCCCATTGTGCCGGCTCCCAGGACAGCGATGTTCTTGATCATGAAAGGCCTCCTCGTCGAACGCCAAGACCGTATGATGCAGGTCATATATTCTTATTTTACAACCGATATTTTTATGGGTAAAATACATATATAGAATATAATATATGCATTTTATCTATATATAGAGGTGAGAAAGCCATGGATTTACGGCAATTAAGCTATTTTATGGCGGTGGCTAGTCATGCCAGCTTCTCTAAGGCTAGCGAATCTATTCATCTCTCTCAGCCTACGCTGAGCAAAATGGTGAAAAACCTGGAGGAGGAGCTGGGCGTCGTGCTGCTCAACCGCTCCACGCGGAAAGTCGTGTTAACGGAAGCGGGGAAGGTGGTGCAGACGCATGCCCAGACGATATTGAATGCGATGCAGAACCTGCTGTCGGCGGTAGCGGATTTGACAGAGATGAGGACGGGGCAATTCACCTTGGGACTTCCGCCTGTAATCGGGGCAAGCTTTTTCCCCAAGGTGATCTCCGATTTCCATCAGCTGTACCCGGACATCCGCATTCAGCTTGTCGAGGAGGGAGGCAAGAGGATCGAACAGCTGCTGCTGGAGGGCGCGATAGATTTGGGAGTGGTCGTGCTGCCGGTTGACGAGAGGCTGTTCGAGATCGTGCCTGTTGTGGAGAGACATTTGAATCTGGTTGTTCCCCTGTCGCATAAATTATCGGGGAGGGAGCAGGTGCTGCTTACCGATCTTCGGGACGAATCGTTCATTCTCTTCCACCAGGAATTCAACCTGCATGATCGGGTGAAGGAAGCTTGCGTCCGCGAAGGGTTCGAGCCGAAGGTTGCCTACGAAAGTACGCAGTGGGATTTCATCTATGAGCTGGTATGCGCAGGCGAAGGGATATCGTTGCTTCCGGAGACGATCTGCGCGAAGTTCGATCCGGGCATGGTTCAGGTCATCCACCTGATCGAGCCGGATATCCGTTGGGATCTGGGGATCATATGGAAGAAGGACGGCTATGTGTCCCATGCGGCGCAAGGATGGATCAATTTTGCTCAGCAGGTATTCGGAAGGGCATGACCTAGGTTGATAAACCGACGAGGGAGGGAGCTCGCGCCGCGCGCCGCCTGTCTGCAAGATTCAGCGTTGATCTTGCAGGCAGCAGGGCTTATGCTAGAAACAACTTTTTTAACCTGCCGCAAAGGAAGCGACTTATGACAGCATCGGTTCGACTCTCCTATTTCTATCTGTTTTATTTCTTCATTTATATGGGCAACGCGGTATACGGCACATTTATCCCGCTCTACTTCCGCGATGCGGGTTTTGACGCCTCGCAGATCGGCATCCTGCTTGGCATCGGCCCGCTGGTTGCCATATTTGCGCAGCCGGTATGGGGAACGCTCAGCGACCGGGCCAAAACCAAAAATCATATATTGCTGCTGCTGATCGCCGGGAGCGGAGGCGCCATGCTGCTGTATCCTTTATCCGACGGGTTCGGCTATTTGCTAGGCATGATCAGCATTTTCACATTTTTTCAGGCCTCGATCTTCGCCCTCAGCGACGCGATCACGCTTGAAGAGTTGGACCGTCGTCGCTGGGCGGGCGGCTTCGGCCGGATTCGGCTGGCGGGCACGCTCGGATTCGCGCTCATGTCGATCGTGTTCGGCTTGATTGCCGAGAAGCGGGTAGACCTGATGTTTGCGGTCTACGCGATGGTCATGGCCGTGTCTTTTGCGTTCGTCCTCCGCTTTCCATCGGTCGCAGGCCATCAGAAGCAGGGACGTCGCATCCGAATTTGGATCTTGTTTCGCAATCGCAAGCTCGTCTTTTATTTGGCGGTCAATTTCGTTCTTCATATCACGTTGGGCTACTACTATACGTTTTTTCCTTTATATTTTCAGGAATTGGGCGGCAGCAACGCCTGGCTCGGCTGGTCGATGGTCCTGTCGTCGCTGAGCGAGATGCCGTTCCTGCTGCTGGCGGGGAAAATATTTCAGCGGGTGCGCATCCACTACATCTTGTTCGGCGCAGGCATCGCGGCGGCGCTGCGGTGGTACTTGTTCTCAGCCATCCATGATCCCTATTGGACGATTCCGGTGCAGGTGCTGCACGGCTTGATCTTTATCGTATTATCCGTCACGATGGCTACCGTGATCAACCGGGAAGTGCCGGATGAACTCAAAGCGAGCGGGCAGACGCTAAATGCGCTGCTTTGTCTGGGCATCGCCCGCTTGATCGGGAGCTACGCGGGCGGAGAAGCGAGCGAGATCTGGGGAATGCGCAACGTGTTCTTGTACAATGCTGTGCTCGCGATCGGATGCATTGTCGTGTTCGCGGTTTTGTTCCGCAGGATGGAGCGCCGCTCGATGAAGCAATCGACGTAAACCTCTCGCGCGGCGCGCTCTCCAATCTCAAACGAGCTTACGCCCTGCGAGCATCTTATAATGCGTCGGGGACAGACCGGTCGTCGACTTGAACAGCTTGGACAAATAGGAGGTATCGGGAATGCCCGTCCGCGCGCCGATCTCGGATAGCGTGAGATCGGTAGAGGTGAGCAGCCGCTTTACGCTGTCGATTCGTTTGCGGTTGATATATTGGATCGGCGTCGTGCCGAGGTGCTTTTTGAACAGTCGAATAAAGGAATTGGGATGCATATGCGTCAAATCCGCCAGCTCCTGCACTGTCATGTTCCGCTGAAAATGATCGTCGATGTAGGTCAGCACGGCGCGGAGGAGATCGGAGGTTTCGGCGTGCGCGAGCTGGATGTCGACCGGAACGGATCGGTCGAGAAAGTATCCGATGAGCCGGAGCATACAGGCATTCACATGCAGCGACGAGGACAGCGTATCGGCCCGGTGGAGCCGGAGCATCTCTTTGAAGAGATCGGCAGGCAGGCCGTCCTCTTCTTGCACGTCGATCATCCAGGGGAGACGAATCAGGTCGAACAAGTTGATCGTTCCGATCTTCGCCGTAAAATGGCACCAGTATTTCGTGTATGGCTTGTCGTTAATGGCCGAGTACGATTGCCGGACGCCTTCAGGCATGAGGGCCAGCTGGCCCGGCTTCGGATAGAGCTCCCGGTCGCCGATCTTAAGCCACCCTTCTCCGTCCGTAATCAAGTAAAACTTGTTATAGTCCGGCGTATAATCGATGTCGCGCCAATCGGACCAGACCGGATTAAACCCTAACGCGGTCACGTTGACCTGCAAATTGGAAAGGTACATCTGCAGAAGTCGCTTGCGGGAGCGTTCGTTCATCATTTTTTTCACCTGCAAGGATGGTTAGTTTTATACAAGCAATGGTTAGGTTTGTATCTTCTTCAGCATAGCATACCGGTGCTACCATGGGTCTGTCCCCTTTGAAACGGGACTGTCTCCATATGAATCGGACAACCGGAGGTGCTTTTGTTGAAAGCTGATTTTAAAAACGGACCGTTCCAACCGACCTTTGATTCGTTAAGAACGTTTGAGTGCCCGGCATGGTTCAGGGATGCGAAGCTTGGCATCTGGTCCCATTGGGGACCGCAGTCCGTCCCGATGTTCGGCGACTGGTACGCCCGTAATATGTATATCGAAAATACGGACCAATATCGCCACCACGCCCGCGTGTACGGACATCCGTCCGAATTCGGCTACAAGGACATCGTTCAGCGCTGGAAGGCCGAAAGGTTCGATCCGGACGCCTTAATGGAGCTGTATGCGGCAGCGGGCGCCAAGTACTTCGTCGCGCAGGCCATGCACCATGACAACTTCTTTAATTACGACTCCAAGCTGCATCGGTGGAATGCGGCGCAGATGGGACCGAAGAAGGACATCGTAGCTCTGTGGAGAGCGGCGGCTTTAAAGAAAGGCTTGCCTTTCGGTCTGACCGAGCATATGGGGGCGACCTTCAGCTGGTTTGTGCCGAACAAAGGCGGCGATAAAGCGGGCCTGTATGCCAACGTTCCGTATGACGGCAACGACCCGGCTTACGAAGATTTGTACTTGCCCAACCGGGAGCACTACGGCCCGAACAAAGACATGCACGACCTTGAGCCCTGGTATACGACGAACGAAGGCTGGCACCGGCATTGGCTGGCGGTTATGAAAGAGCTGATCGATCGATATGAGCCGGACCTGCTCTACTCCGACGGCGCCCTGCCCTTCGGCAGAATCGAGGAGAGCGCGACGGAGTCGGACGAGGCGGCCGTGTTCGAAGCCGGGCTGGAGGCGGTCGCCTACTTGTACAACAAGAGCGCAAGCCTGCACGGAGGGGTCAACCAGGCGGTATACAATCAGAAGGATCGGCGGCAGAGCGTCTATTCCATCGGCATTTTGGATATCGAGCGCAGCCAGGAGAGCGACATCAAGCCCGAGCCCTGGCAGACGGACACCTGCGTCGGCGGTTGGTTCTATGACGTGCGCGCGGTTTATAAGACGCCGGCGCATGTCATTGAAATTTTGGTGGACATCATCTCCAAAAACGGCAATCTGCTGCTCAACATTCCGCAGAAGCCGGACGGCACGCTGGACGACGAGTGCACTTATCTGCTGCGGGAAATGGCCGCTTGGAGAAGCATCAACGAGGAGGCCGTCTATGGAACGCGCCCGTTTCGCGTATTCGGCGAGGGGCCTTCAAGCGTCGTGATCGACCACTTCAAGGAAGATGCCGTCGATTGGACGCCGGCGGATTTCCGGTTTACGCGGCGCGGCAACATGCTCTATGCCTTCCAGATGCGCTGGCCGGCAGACGGAATCGCGATGATACGCACGCTGACGGAAGCGGATCGGGTCAAGTCGGTCAAGCTGCTCGGCGCCGGCGAAGTCCCGTTTGAACAGCCTGACGGAGCGTTGATCGTGCGCCTGCCCGAACGGCGGCCGACGCCGTACGTCCATGCGCTTGCCGTCGAGCTCGAGGATTAGGGAGAGACAGTCGGCACGGACGGCCGACCGATCGATTGATCGTTGCAGATCCCCGTTCACGCGGACAGGAGCGGCTAACGTTTTTATTCCGCATGCTCTTTCTTTAATTCGCGGTGAAAAGGACAGCCCGTCAACGCTGTGTCGTCGTCCCGCAGAAAGTATTGCTTGTACTCGAGATTCCCCTGCGAGCCGTAAGGCTTCAGTTCGGGATGCGCCGGCGCTTCGTCGTAGGCGGCCAAGCGGGCGCGGATAAGGGGAGCCGTAGCGGCCGCGCGTGCGGGATGCGCGTGCCAGCGATCCAATACCCAGCGAGGCGTCAAGGCGAGCATAAAAAACGGGAAGTGGCGGCTCTGGCGGGAGCGATGCGCCGGCGTCGCGCAGTATACGAAGTACCGTTCGTTGTCGAAGCAATACTCCCATATCGGCTGTCCGGTGTCCTCGGGAATGTCCGCAGGCCATGCCGCTTGGTCCATGCGGCTCGCTTCGCTTAACAAGTCCCAAAATTTCGCCTCGTAGGCCAGAACATCCTTTTCGTCCGGCTCCCGGTCAAAAAATACGATCAAAGACGAATAATCGCCGAACCGGCGCGACGCTTTGCCGTATTCGGCGACGAGCTCGCCCAGCTCCCCGGCTGCGGATGGATGCCAGGGTCTCGCGACGAACCCGTATCGCAGGTGACCCAGCGCGAAAGCTTGCGTAGCCGGAATGCAAGGGAAGCGGGCTTTCCGGTCGGACATCTTGGCCGCAAATGCACGAAACGCCTCTTTTTTCCACGCTTCCGGCGCGGGCTCGGCGTTTTCGATATCGGCAGGCTGCAGCAAAAGCGACATGGCGCATCCTCCTTTTGCTACAGCATATTGCCTGGGCTCGATAAGGTGACAACAGCCGCGAAAATGAAAACGCCGCGCCTCCTGCGAAGGGGGCGCGGCTTGATTTATCCGGAAAATTGGCAGTTATCGAGCAGGGCAAGCTCCTCATCGCCGAGCATCAAATCTCCTGCGCCGAGGCTGTCCGCGAGCTGCGATTCGTCAGTCGCACCAACGACGGCAAAGGCGGGGAAAGAGCGCGAGACGATATAGGAGAGGGCGACCTGCGAGATCGATACGCCTCGATCCGAGGCGATAAGCCTCGCTTGCTCGAACCGGCGCTTATTCGCCGGAAGACCGTACAAGGGCGGCGCCTCATAAGCGTTCCCCGCATGGTCGGCGGCTTCCATCTTGGCGAACAAGCCCTTGGCCAGCGACGAGTAGGCGAAGAGCGGCAGGCTCGTCTCCGCATGATAACGGTACATCCCCTCGTCCAGCACGACGACGGTCGGATCCTCGATATGCGCCGAATCCAGGCTTGCGAGGCTCCACCATGCCTGATTGGCGGCGAACATCGGCAAGCCTTGCTCCGCCGCCAGGCGATTCGCCTCCGCGATCCGGTCCGTCTCCCAATTGGAGCAGCCGAAGCTCCTGATGATGCCGTCCTCGACCAGCCTGCCGAGCGAGCCGAGCAGCTCGGCGACCGGGATCGACCGGTCGTCGCGATGCAGCCAGTACAGGTCGATCGCGTCGACCTGCAGCCGGCGCAAACTGCCTTCGGCGTCGGCTCTGATGTCGGCCGCCTGAAGCCTGGAGACGCTCATCGATCCCAGATCCGGATGACCGCCCTTGGTCGTCACGATCATGCGGCTTCTGTTGCCGCGCGACTTCATCCATTTACCGATCACGAGCTCGCTCGCGTTCGCCTTGCCCGGCACCCAGCTGCCGTAAACTTCGGCCGTATCGACCATGTTGCCTCCGGCATCCGCATAGAGATCCAGCAGCCGCATGGACTGCCGCTCGTCCAGCCGCGTCCCGAGCGGAACGCCGCCCATGACGATGACCGAGCAGGGTTGATCGATGCCGATTATCGTACGTTTGCGCATGCTCATCCTTTTACGAGCCTCCTATTTTCGCCATTTGGCAGGAACTTCATCTTGCGATCAACTTGATTATAGCCGCTGCCGGGATCAAATTGAACAAAGTAGATTTCTGCCTGCCGCAAATGCAAGGATTGACAAATCGAAAATAAAGATATTATCTTAGTCGATATAAGATCATATCAATTAGCAAAATGCTGTACGGGAGACGCTGATGAAGAAGCTGGCTCATGAAGAAGTAATCGAGCAAATACAGGAACAAATCCGCGCCGGAGCGTGGAAGCCCGGCGAACGCCTGCCGACGATGCAGGAATTGGCGTCGCTGTACGGACTCAGTCTGACTGCAGTAAGGGAAGCACTGCGTCTGCTCGAGAGCCGGAGCGTCGTCAGTATCGAGCATGGCAGAGGCATTTTCGTCCGCAACGATCCGAGTCTTCTCGAAGATCCGATGGCTCCGATCAAAGGAATGGAGACGCGTTCGCTGCTTGAGCTGCTGGAGGCGCGCCTTGCGATCGAGCCGGAGCTGGCGGCTTATTGCGCCATGCGGGCGTCTGCGGCCCAGGCCAAGTCGATCCGTGATTTGTCGGATCTGATGGAAGCGCAGATGGAGCGAGGCGAGGCGCATTTTCAGACGGATGTCCGCTATCATCAGGAGATCGCTGAAGGCGCAGGCAACCCGCTGCTTGCCCAAATGCTGTCCGTCGTGGCGGATTTGTCGGCGCAAGGAAGGAGGGAGACGGATAAGCTGCCGTATATGCGGGAGAAGGCTGCCGGTTATCATCGATTGATCGCCATCGCGATCCGCGAGCGGGAGGCGGAGCAAGCAAGAACGCTCATGAAGTCTCATATTCAAGATATGATCAATGCCATTCAAGCGAAGGGAAGCGGATCATGAAAATTACGGGTATGGAATTGTTTGTCGTGCCGCCAAGATGGCTGTTCCTGAAGATCGATACGGATGAAGGGATAACGGGCTGGGGAGAGCCGATCGTGGAAGGCAGAGCGCGCGCGGTGCGAGCCGCGGTCGAAGAGTTGAGCGGGTACCTGATCGGCAAGGATCCGCTCGCGATCGAGGATCATTGGCAGGCGATGTACAGGGGCGGCTTCTATCGCGGCGGTCCCGTGTTGATGAGCGCCATCGCGGGAATCGATCAAGCGCTGTGGGATATTAAGGGGAAATACCACCAAGCCCCAATCTATCAGCTGATGGGCGGAGCCTGCCGCCAGAAGATCAAGGTATATTCCTGGATCGGCGGGGATCGCCCCTCCGATGTGGGGGAAGCCGCGCTGCGCGCGCAGTCCGAAGGCTTCACCGCCGTCAAGATGAACGCGACGGAGGAATTGCAATATATCGATTCGTACGAAAAGATCGACGAAGTGCTGAAGAGAGTGGCTGCGGTCCGCGGAGCTGTCGGTCCGTATTTGGGCATCGGCATCGATTTCCACGGCCGCGTTCACAAGCCGATGGCGAAGATTCTGGCCAAGGAACTGGAAGTATTCCGTCCGATGTTCCTCGAGGAGCCCGTGCTCCCGGAGAACAACGAGGCGCTTCGGGAGATCGCGTCCGCTACGAATATCCCGATCGCGACCGGCGAGCGGATGTTCTCGCGGTGGGACTTCAAAAGGCTGCTCGCGGACGGATACGCCGATATCATTCAACCGGACGTGTCGCATGCAGGCGGCATCACCGAGTGCAAAAAAATCGCGAGCATGGCGGAAGCTTACGACGTAGCGCTTGCGTTGCACTGTCCGCTCGGACCGATCGCGCTGGCTGCTTGCCTGCAAGTGGACGCGACTTGCCATAATGCGGTTATACAAGAGCAGAGCCTGGGGATTCACTACAACGAAGGCAATGACCTGCTCGACTACATCGTCGATCCGTCCGTCTTCAATTACGTGGATGGCTTCGTCACGATCCCGGACGGTCCTGGACTCGGTATCGAGATCGATGAGGCGCACGTGCGGAAGATGGCCCATATCGGACACGACTGGAAAAATCCGATATGGCGCCATCAAGACGGCAGCGTAGCGGAGTGGTAAAGAAATGATCGCCGGGCAAGTGTTTATCGAATTGCGAGTGGTCGCTGTCACAGCGAACTACATAAGCAAATCAATGGCTTGCCCAAGCTTGCAGGCGATGAACTCGTTGACGAACGGGCTGGGATGTATGGGATCGTCGAACAGCAGCTCGTAATCCAACAATCCCTGGTGTACGCAGTCCGCGAAGTACTTGGCAAAATCGATCAAGCCGAAACCGCTTGTACGGGAGAAAGCTCTCAAAGTCTCGTAATAATCCTCGTATCCGATCGCGGCCGACGGCGCGCCTTCGAATGCGATACGCTTGTCGCCGGGCGTCGTCAGCAGCAGAAGGTCCGTTCTGTCTTCTCCGTCAGCATTGAAATGCCTTCTCAGCTTCCCGGTCAAGGTGAGTAGGTTATCCCAAAAAACCGCCAGAGGCGTCTGGCGAAGGTACTCGTTCACGATCGGCGCCTGAATAACGACAAAGGTCGGGGTAAACGGTACGTAATGAAGCAGCTGATCGACATGAGGCTGAGAATCGTCGTTGAAGCTTGGCGTTCCGTCCCCCAGCCACTGGCCCACCGTATGACCGCCCATCGAAAATTGCGAACATCGTTGCCATCGAAAAACACGCCTCTTATACCGATGGCCGGGCAAGCCAATGTCGAGTCGCAGGCATCGAACGGCACCGCGTCCTCATGCGCTCCCGCATACGCGAACCGCAATCTTCCTCGCTGCTTTTGCCCGAAATCGACGCAGTAGACCACCTCCGTATATGCTCCGGGCCGGTAGGTATCCAGCACGATGCATTCGCCCGATGCGACGACCGCCTCTTGGGCGTTGACAGACAGATGTGTGCCGTCGGCTATCCGCGTAAACAATCAACTTTTTTGAATGGCTAGTTCTGGCAAACGACTTCCCCCAAGTAAAAAAAGTCCAAAAGAAAACGTAAGCATTGTACAATCGTATTTTCTCGCCCCAGGCTATAGTAGAATTATGTCTGTTAGCGCTTTCACTTAGGGTTCGATTATCTTTCATATTTGATTTAAATAAATCGACCTATCGAACGATCGAAGATTAACCGAAATGGCGATTGCGACATAAAGGGGCGGAATAAATGAAAGCAAAAATCGCGGTTGAGTGGAAGATTGGACCGATCGAGGGGGCCGTGACGACTACGGCGGGCTCGCTCGCTACGACAATCGTGCGGGGGAACGGCAAGTCCGAGGGGGATCGTTTCTCGACGGACGGTAATCCGGTACGGCTGGAAGTGACCGTAGAAACGGAGGAACCTAATCGTCTGCCTGCGATCCTGGTGAAGATCGATACGCAGCAGCACCCGTTCAGCTTTTTCCTGAGCGACGTGAACAAGGGCTATCCGATCTACATCCCCGCTTACGGCGTCGCCGTCACGCAAGCCGAAGACGATCGGACCTACGAGCAAATCGAGCTCGACATCAAGGCGAAGAATCTGATCACCAACCTGCAGCGGATCGAGGAGGAACCGGAAGAAAGCTACGAAAACGCCGCCGCGCATACGCGGAAGCTCGCTTCGCAGACATGGCTCGGGTTGTCGCGCGACGTTCGGATTTTTGGCGTCGGATTTCGCGGCGTCGGCGGGGAGGAGCGGCTGTGGGATTGGGTGCAGCCGAGATTCCACGGCTTCGAGGCGAAGCTATCCGAGAACGAAGACAAGCCCGTCTGTTACAGGTACATGCTCGGCCGAGGCGTCGGCTGCGTGGAAGGAATCGCCCGCAGGCTCGAGGACGGAACGCTGCCCATTCTGCACGCATCGATCTCGGACAACGACGTCGTTTACGATACGGTATCGTTCGTCTCTTACGAAAGCAGCCCGCTAAATGCCGATACGTTAAGCGGCACGCACTATCTGGCCGCCGACGGCTTCGGCCACTTCCATATGCTGACGGAAGAACAGACGGCGTTGCGGGAACAGATTCTTCCGCAGGAGCTGAACCGGGACGAGGAGACGGTGCTCTACTTCCGGGCGGTCGCCACGAACAACGCCAAAGTGCCCAGATACGCATGGTTCAAAAACGTCGTGCCCAACGCTTTTGTCCTGAACGACGACAAGCAATACGAATTTGATGGCGATAACGGGTTCGCCCGCTATTCGGAGGATCGTGTCTTCTGCGTATCCAAGTTGGGCGGACAACCGCTTCGTATGGAAGAGATGGCCGTTCTCCTTCCTCCGGGAGCGTCGGTCGCCTTCGAATTTTTCCTGCCTCACCGTCCGATCTCCAGGGAACGCGCCGAAGGCTTGAGCCGGCAGTCTTTCGAGGAGCGATGGACGGAGTGCCGCGCGTTCTGGCGGGAGAAGCTGTCCCGGGCGGCTTCGATCAAGCTTCCCGAGCCGCGGATCGAAGAGATGGTCAAGGCAGGCTTGCTTCATCTCGATCTCGTCTCTTATGGACTGGAGCCCGGCGGAACGATCGTCCCGACGATCGGCGTGTATACGGCGATCGGCTCGGAGAGCTCGCCGATCATTCAATTCATGGAATCCATGGGCTGGAACGACGTTGCGGAACGGGCGCTGCGGTTTTTCCTGGATAAGCAGCACGACGACGGCCTCATGCAAAATTACGGCGGATATATGCTGGAAACGGGCGCCGCGTTGTGGAGCCTCGGAGAGCATTACCGCTATACGCGGGACGCCGAATGGGTTGTTCGGATCAAGGATCATTTGCTGAAAGCGTTCGATTATCTGGAGAAGTGGAGAGACCGCAATAAAACGGAGGCGCTGCGGGGCAAAGGCTACGGCATGCTGGAAGGGAAGACGGCGGATCCGGAAGATCCGTTCCGTTCCTTTATGTTAAACGGGTATGCGTACATGGGACTAAGCAGATTGGCGGAAATGCTCAGAAACGTAGATCCCGGCGATTCCGCGCGGATCGAAGCCGAGGCGCAAGCTTTTAAAGCGGATATCCGTCAAGCTTTGTTCGCCGCGATGGCGAATTCTCCGGTCGTCCCGCTGGCCGACGGGAGCTGGGTGCCGACCGTCCCGCCATGGGTGGAGCACAGAGGACCGCTCGCCGTGAACGGGGAAGGCGGCAAGTGGCTGACGCACGGGTCGGTCGCCACGCGGGATTCGCTTCTCGGCCCGCTTTACCTCGTTTTTCAAGAGGTCGTTCGTCCGGACGAAGCCGCGGCGGAATTCATGTTGAATTACCATCATGAATTGATGTGTACCAGCAACGTCGCGCTAAGCCAGCCGTACTACAGCATTCATCCGTGGGTACATCTGAAGCGCGGCGAGGTCAAGCCGTTCCTGAAAGCCTATTATAACGGCTTTGCCGGATTGGCGGACCGGGAGACGTATACGTTTTGGGAGCACTTCTGGCACGCCAGCCCGCACAAGACGCACGAAGAGGGCTGGTTTCTCATGCAGACCCGGTGGATGCTGTATATGGAAGACGGGGAAGAGCGGTTGAACCTGCTGCCGGGCATTCCGAGCAAATGGCTGGAGAGCGGCAACGTCATCGAGCTGGACGGCATCGCGACTTATTTCGGATCCGTCTCGCTGCGCGTCGAATCGCATTTGGACCGGAAGGAGATCGTGGCGAAAATCGTTTGCCGTTCGGACAGGAAGCCGAATACGGTCAGCATCCGTCTCCCGCACCCGGAGGGGACGATTCCGGCCAGCGTCATGGGCGGAACTTATGCCGTGGCGCGACAAACCGTCCTGGTCGAGCGATTCGACGGAAAAGCTGAAATTGCACTGCAATTCGACTGACGATGATATAATTAGACAAACCTACAGCGCCATATCGTTCGGGCTTCCGCGTCAGGAGGTTATCTTATTAGAACGAATATCGTTCCACATTTCCAAAAGAGGATGAGATTCCTCTTTTTTGGTTTACGAAATAAATTCATTTTGTTCAATACCGTCATCGGCATCGTATTTATTACCGTTTTAAGCGCGCTATTATCTCATTTTATGGAAAAGTATACGAAGGAAAACATCAATCAGTACGTCACAAGCCTGAACGCGCAGATCAGCAACAGCATCGACCGCTACGTCGACGATATGCAGAAGGTACTAATGATCCTCTCCGAGGATGCCAATCTCCCCGTGATCGCGGACAAGAAGTTCGTCGGAACCTACGAAGGCTACTCGGCTTACAATCATTTTTACGATAACATCCGATCGCTCATTTTTTTCAAAGGGTACAAATCGCTGTCGGTCATTCTCTTCGATAGACAGGAGATCCTGACGACGGATCTAAATGACGGCCAGGATTTTAAGTATATTCGTAACGCCTTGAGTATGAACATGTACCGCGAGATCACTGATTCCGATCAATCGATGGTGCTGCTGCCCGGGTTCTCCCTGCTGCCGGGCAAGGACAACAATACGCTATTCTCGCAAGCCATCAAGCTATGGGACAATCTGCCCGGAGAAAAAGACTTCATGGTGCTGAGCGCCGACAAAAACCTGTTCTCGGATTTTCTCAACGGGGTCAACAACCAGGCCTTCGACGATATTCTGATTACGACGGCCGACGGGAAGGTGATTTTCAGCCTCAATTCCGATGTCTCGACGTATGACGAATTCAGCGGCAAAGACATCGGCCGGCTGGCCGAGTTCGATACGCTCCATTTTAACGGATCAAGCTACTATGCCAACGTTAAAAACTCCGCGACGACAGGCTGGTACGTCGTCTCTTTGATTAACCAAAACAAGATCGACAAGCAAATCAACGATTCGAAAATCATCATCATGCTGACGGGAATCATCGTGATGGTCATCCTGATCCTTGCCGTACATCTCTTCGTGACGAGGAGCACGCGGGATCTCAAGCGGTTGTCCAAGACGATGAAAAACATAGAGAAGTCGAACTACAAAATCCGGAGCGACATTAACCGCAACGACGAGATCGGCGATCTCAGCCAGAGCTTTAATGCAATGGTCAAAAACGTGCTGGAGAACCAGGTGCTCCGCAACGAAGCCGAGATCAAGAGCTTGCAGGACCAGATCAACCCGCATTTTCTGTATAATACGCTCGACGCGATCAGCTCGCTGGCCATCAAACGGGATCATGTCCGAATCAATGAAATGGTGGAAAAGCTGGCCGATTTTTACCGGTACAACATGAACATCGCAAGCCATAACGTCGTGGAGATCGGAACTGAAATCCAGCACGTGAAAAATTATTTGGAAATCATCCAGGTTCGCTACGGCAATCGATTAAGCGTCATCTATGAGATCGACGAAGGCGTGTCGGAATACCTGACGATTCGGTTCACGCTGCAACCCGTCGTCGAGAACGCGATCAAGCACGCATTTAACGAAATGTCCGGGGCCTACTTCATTCGGATCAGCGCTTACGAAACGGAGGATTCGATCGTGCTGGAAGTGTCGGACAACGGAATCGGAATCGAGGAGCCCAAGCTTCGCCAGATCATGCAAAGCATCGACGGAGGAGGTTCCTTGCCGCATGCCGAGCCGCGCGGGGGCGTAGGACTGAAAAACGTGAACATGCGGTTCAAGCTTTTATTCGGCGGCAATTACGGAATAGCGATTGAAAGCGTCAAGGGGAACGGGACAAAAGTCGTCATTACAAGCCGCAAAATGAAATGAGGTGCATCCGGATGAAGGTCATGGTCATAGACGACGAAGAATTGAGCAGAGACAAAATCGTATATTTGCTGAAAGGCAGCTCCGTTTCGTTCGAAAGCGTGTTGACGGCGGGCAACGGCAGGGAAGCGCTGGACTTGATCGAAGGCGGCGAGCTTCCGGACTTGATTCTGACCGATATCCGGATGCCCGTCTTGAACGGGCTGGAATTGATCGAGGCCGTAAAGGAAAGGTGTCCGGACACCCGGTTTATCGTGATCAGCGGTTACGCCGATTTCGATTACGCCGTCAAAGCGATGAAGTACGGCGTTACGGATTACGTACTCAAGCCGGTCAAAGCCCAAGATCTCATTCAAGTGGTAGAGGCGATGCGGGCCGCGATCGAGGCATCCGGACAGGCGAAGGAAGATAACAAGCGGATCGAATCGGTCAGCAGGGAAAATCGTCGCTTGGCCATGGAAAAGGAAATCTATCATCTGTTGACCGAGCGGCGGGAGGACGAAGCCGAGAAGAGGGAAGCGAATCGGGAAATCGCCATTCTGAGACACGACGCCTACGTCGTTGCCTCGGTCAGACTCCATGCCGGCGAACAGCCGGTCGGCGGCGAAGTCTATTTGGAAATGCGCGATCGGTTCGACGCTGAAACGGGAAACGGCTGGATGCTGGAAAATTACTTCGGCATGGATACCTTCATTCTGATATTCGGCGGCGAGGACGAAAATCGGCTAGCCGACATGGCGGCTAAGGAGACGCATGGGCTTCGCGCGTCGTTCCGAGACCGGCACGGCTTGCCGGTTACGATCGGCGTCAGCCGGCCTTGCGGCGATCCGAAGACGGCTTACCGGCAAGCCGCGATGGCGCTGAAGAACCGATTCTGCTTCGGAACGGATCAAATCTTTCAGTATGCCGCGAACGAGGTTCGCAGCAATAACGCTTCGCAATCGCTCGCGCTAAAGTTTAAGCTGGCCGAACAAAGCCTGGAAAATAAAAGCCTCGCGAAAGCGATCGGCCTTCTTCGCCATACCGCGGAGGATGTATTCATCCGCTCGCTAGCCGAATGCCGTGAAGAGATTTCCATCGACTACCTGTTTAACGAGTACGTCAATCTCGTGATAAGATTCTGCTTGAAAAACGATTACGATTTTATCGAGCGGATCGATCCGGACGTTCTTTCGGGGAGAGCGCTGGACGAGCTCGAGGATCGCGGTGCGATCGTGAAAGCGATCGAGACGATGCTTGAACGATTGTTCCGCGCTGCTCCCGGATCGGAGGCAGACGTACTCCGCAATGCCGCTCTCAATTCGTCGGTCATCGATCAAATCATCGCTTACGTGTCCAGAAATATCGAGGATGAATTGACGCTGCAGACAATATCCGATAAATTCGCCATTAACCCTTCGTACCTGTCGCGCGTCTTTAAGGCGGCCACTAATCAGGGCTTCGTTAAATACGTGACCGGGCTCAAGATCGACAAGGCCAAAGAACTGCTGGAGCAGGGAGCGCTGGAGATCGCGGATATCGCCCACGGGCTTGGCTTTTCCGACCAACAGTATTTCAATCGCGTGTTCAAGAAAACGACGGGAACGACCCCGAACGAATGGCGCACGAAGCGTAAAAAAAGTCCAAAAAACGCGTAAGAATCGTGCAAGATCAGCGGTGTAAGGTGAGTTAAAGTAAAGGTATAAGAAGCAAGGCGTAATCGACGAGAGGATGGAGTCCGTTACGAGCGACGCTTTGGAAAGGTCAAAGCTGAGCGCGGAACGGGCGGTCCGGCTCAATTATTAAAGAAAGCGCTTTCATTAAATGAGGATTATTTTATAGCTAAGAAGGTGAAAGGCATGAACAAGCTTTATCAGCAAAAATGGTTGATCGCGTTCGCTTTGCCCGGATTTCTGTTCTTCCTCGTGTTTGCCTATTTGCCGATGTACGGCGTCGTCATTTCTTTTCAGGACTTCGACGTCTTCAAAGGCGTGTTCCGAAGCGACTTCGTCGGATTCGATAATTTTAAGACGTTATTCGATATGCCCGACTTTAACAACGCGCTCAAGAACACCATCCTCATCAGCGCGCTGAAAATGATCCTGCTCTTCCCCGCGACGGTCGTTTTTG
This sequence comes from Cohnella hashimotonis, assembly GCF_030014955.1. Taxonomy (NCBI): domain Bacteria; kingdom Bacillati; phylum Bacillota; class Bacilli; order Caryophanales; family Paenibacillaceae; genus Cohnella; species Cohnella hashimotonis. Next base: position 4,680,517 of record NZ_JAGRPV010000001.1, on the reverse strand, counting down.
CCCTCATGATCAACGAAATCAGCACGGGATGGTTCCGAAAGTTCGTTCAAACGACCTCTTACTTGCCTTATTTCGTCTCTTGGGTCATCGCGGCCGGGATCTGGTACAAGCTTTTGTCCATCGACGGCGGCGTCGTGAACGACCTGCTCGTCTCGCTCGGGATCCTGAAAGAGCCGTTTTACTTTTTGGCCGATAAGGACGCTTTCTACCCGATCATTCTATTTACCGAAGCTTGGAAAAATATGGGCTTTAGCGCGATTATCTTTATCGCTTCCCTGTCCGCGATCGACGTCCAACAGTACGAGGCGGCCAGGGTGGACGGAGCCAGCCGATTCAGGCAAATCTGGCACATCTCGCTGCCGGGCATCAAAAACACGATCGTGCTGATGTTCATTCTGAACGCCTCGAACTTGCTCAAGGCGGGTCAGGACCAACTGTGGACGATGTCGAACGTTACCGTTCAGCAGAAGGCCGAAATTTTGGATACGCTCGTGCTTCGATACTTGAAGGATATGGGGCTCACGGGATATTCGATCGGAACGGCCATGGGCATCTTCCAAGCCTTTATCGGCCTGGTCTTGTTCATCGTCTGTAATTATTTGGCGAAAGCCGCCAAGAGCGATTCCATTATTTGATAGCCGGAGGTTAGGCATGGAGAAGAAACGAAAACTCGACGCGTTCGCCGCGGTCAACGGATTGCTGATGCTCCTCTTCGCGTTCGTCTGTATTTATCCGTTCTACTACGTCTTGATCGTATCCCTTAACGATCCGCTGGATGCGCAGCGAGGGGGGCTCTACCTGTGGGTAAGGTCGTTCTCCTTCGAAAATTATAAAGCGATCTTCAAGACGTCGGAGCTGTTAAACGCTTATCAAATTACGTTGTTCCGCGTCGTTGCCGGGACCGTGCTGCATGTCGTCTTGACCGCGATGTTCGCTTTTGCGTTAACGAAGAAGCACTTCGTCTTCCGAAAATTTCTGACCTGGTGGATGCTGATTCCGATGTATTTCTCCGGCGGCATCATCCCGACTTACGTGGTCATGGACATGCTCGGTCTGGTCAACAACGTGATGGTTTACGTCCTGCCGCATTTGCTCGCCACTTTCCATATCTTGATCCTCCGCAGCTATTTGAACGAGCTTCCGGCCGCCCTGGAAGAATCCGCCGTCATCGACGGAGCGAGCGATTTTTCCCTGTTCTGGCGAATCGTCCTGCCGCTCAGCACGCCAGTGCTGGCGACGGTCGCGCTTTTTATCGGCGTTTTCCATTGGAACGACTGGTTTTCCGGATTCACCTATATGACAAGCGAACACCTCTGGACTGCGCAGAACGTGCTTCTGAAAATCATCCAAACGAACGAAGCATCCAACATCGCGTCCATATCCAAGATGGACTCGGGCTTCAAAGCGACCGTTACGGCAGAGTCCGTCAAAATGGCCATGCTGGTCATCACGACGGTCCCGGTTATCGTCGTCTATCCCTTTCTTCAGAAGTACTTCGTCAAAGGCATGATGCTGGGTTCGGTCAAAGGCTAATCGGACAGGCGGTATGAGTACCTCGCGGTATTTATATATAATGAAATCATAGGGAGAGGTTCGCATGAGGAAGAAAAAGAAGATGATCGTATCGCTGGCCACGCTTGCACTGACGGTATCGAGCGTGCTGGCCGGCTGTGCCAAATCGAACGACGCGGCTCAACAATCGGCGACCGCGGCTTCATCGACCGAACAACAGGCGACCGCTTCGGCGGCGCCTTCGAAGGAAGAGCTTCCTGCGGAGCTTACCGTATCCTCCTTTAACTGGGGATGGCCGACCGTAGACGAAGCCCGGGACAGAATCGGACCCGAGCTCGAGAAGGCGCTGGGCTTCAAGGTCAAGCTCAATGTCCTGAAGGCGGGAAGCTCGGACGAGGCCGACAAGAAGCTTCAATTGTGGGCGGCGACCAAAGCAGCCGATATGCCGGATATCTTGATGACGACAAGCTCCACGCTGGCGGCGCAAACGATCGATTCGCTCGGCAGAAACGGGATCCTGCTCGACTGGAACGATATCCTCGACCGGATGCCGAACTACAAGGCGCAAGTGAGCCAGCTTCTTCCGATCAGCAGGGACGTAGAGTCCGGAAAGCAGTTCCGCGCACCTCAGAATTTCGAGTCCCCGCTCGGAACCAAGCCCGCGACGGCGCCGCTCATCCGTAAGGATTGGCTGGACGAACTCGGCCTTCCGCTGCCCAAGACGACGGATGAATTGCGGGATACGCTGATCGCTTTCCGCGACAAAATCAAGCTTCCCGACGGACAGAAGGTCATTCCTTCGATCGATTTCGGAGAGATGTTCTGGAACAATAAATACATGTTCGATAATCCGGAATACTCCTATGCGGGCTCCGGCAACGTGACGGTCGGCCTGAACGACTGGTTCACGGACAAAAACGACGGCAAGGTCAAGCGGCATGACATGGTGTTCACGGAAAATCTGTACGAATTTGTGGCGTACTACAACTCGCTCTTCAAAGAAGGCTTGATCGACAAGGAAAGCTTGACGATGAAGTACGGTCAATATATCGAGAAAGCGTCCAGCGGCCGGGTGGGCCTGTTCGGAACGTGGGGCACGCATGTCATGACGGTCAACGATAGCCTGGAGAGCGTCGACCCCGACGGGCTGTTCGTAGGCACGACGGTATTCAGCAGCAAGACGAATCCGACGATGAACACGGATTTCGTCCGAAAGGCGATGCTTGGCGTCAACTCTTACTGGATCATAAAGAAGAGCATCAGTGAAGAAAACTTGAATGCATTCATTAAGTACATGGAATACACGATGGGCGAAGAAGGCTGGAAGCTGACGACCTTCGGACAAGAAGGCGTCGATTGGGAATACGACGCGGACCACAAGATCGTCGAGACGAAAGCGGCCGCGGATAAATTCAAAGGCAGCCTCACGGAAAAAATCCCTGAAGGGATTTGGTATTACAGTCCGACGCCGAACTACGAGCTCCAGGCCAAGTACTACGCGCCGACGGCCTACGACAAGCGGGCCGACGTCATCGAGACCTTGAAAAACATGGGGTACGTGCAGGGAGAGCCGGTCTACAGCTACATTACGGATAAAGCGCCATACGTCCTCCCGGGACCGATCGAATTGAAGAAGGGCGCAGGCTATGCGACCCGGTGGAAGGACATGGTCGTAGCCGGCGTGCTGGCCAAATCCGAGGATGAAATCAGAAGCATTATCTCGAAGTGGCAGGAAACGGAAAGAAAACTGGGGTACGACGAGATTTCGGAGGAAAGAACGAACAACTTGAAGACGGTTCCGGATTTGGAATAGTCCGAAGAGAGGCTGTCTCCGAGGGGCTTACCCTTCTGAGCCAGCCCTGTACTTCAGGCAGCAACTCAAGTGCGCCCATGTGCTTCAAATCGAAAGCACTTTCGGCAGGCGGCAACACATATGGGCTCAAGTGCTTCTAATCGGAAGCAATTTGGGCCGGAGCCAACCCATATGCGCGCAAGTGCTTCTAATCGAAAGCACTTTCGGCCCGCGGCAACTCAAGTGCGCCCCACGGCCCCAGGACTGCCCATTCTTTTCTTCGCCAGCGTGAAGCGCAAAGCGAAAATTGATTTTGGAAAGCGTTCTCAACTTAAGGAGGTTCTATCGTGAGAAAAAAGACACCGTTCCTTCTAGGCCTATCGGCAACGTTTTTCGTTTTCTCCGCTTTTTCTTCCGCGCAAGCCGCGATCCCCGATCCGAAGGTCGCTCCGTTTCCCATCGGAATCTTTTGGTCTCCGGGTCCTCAAGACACGACGTTCAATAATTACAAACAGATCAAGGACATGAACGCTACCTACGTGCTCTTAACGAACGGCGTCATCAACCAAACCCTTAACGATGCCGCATTGACGCAGTGCGCCGCGAACGGCTTGAAATGCGTCGTGCAGGAAGAAAGACTGGACTCTTATAAATTTAACGAATTGCAAAACCTGGGCGACGGGGGAGATTTCCTCAACTACGGCCATTCGTTCGGGCAGACGTTCACGACGCCGAATACGCCGGATATCGCGATCGACACCGTGGAGCTGTTCATGGATCAGAATCTGCCGGCGAGCGGTCAGAAGATGACGTTGAAGCTCTACGATTCGCCAAGCAAAACGACCCTGATCGGGAGCTCGTCGATTACCGGGCCGGCGGGTACGATCCATCCCGTCTTCTATTTTTATAAATGGCTTACGCCGAACACGACATATTACATGGAGCTGACCGCCGACGGGCCATCGGCTCAAAGCTACGTGATCTATCATAATTCCGACGCGTATAGCGGAGGAACGGCTTACCGGGACGGCGTTGCCCAGACCGGCCGCGATCTGTGGTTCAACCTTCATTACGCCAGGAGCATGTTCGTCGGAGGGGCGGAGCCGTATGCGGCCGACATCGCCGATATTACGAGCCATTATCGAACGAACGGCGCCTTTCTCGGCTATCACCTTCTCGATGAGCCTTCCGCGGAGAAGATGGTCGGTTTGCAGAGCACGATCGAGAAAATCAGAGCGGCGGATCCGGATCATCTGACGTACGTGAATTTGCTTCCGACCTATGCGGGCAACCTCGGTTTCGGCGGACAGATGGGCGTATTCGTCAGTCCGGCTCAATCCGTCGGCCAGTCTTTTAAAACAAATTCGAAGACGACGGCGATATCGACGATGCAGCTCCATATCGACAAAAATACCTGGGGCACGAACGAGCCTTTGACGCTCAAGCTGTGGAATTCTCCCGCCAAAACGAGCTTGATCGCCCAGCAGACGCTGTCGGGAGCGAGCACGAACGACCCACAGTTTACTTTAAATGCGGCCGTCAGCCCGAATACAAGCTATTACTGGGAGCTGACTCATGGAGGCGGCGGGGACAATTCCGTCGGTGGGGTCGTGAAGTCGGCGAACGGAACGGAATGGGAGAAGGACGGCACGGCTTACGTGGCGGGCAGTCCCTCCGGCGGCGATTTCTGGTTTACGCTTAATCAAAACCTGACCGCTTTTTCCTATGAAGATTACGTCTATCGCTGGGCCAGCAAAAACCCCGATTTCCTGATGTACGATCATTATCCGTTCAGCGCGAGCGGCGGCATCGGCGCCGATTATTATTCGAATATGGAAATCATACGCAGGCAATCGTTGGCGGCATCGATCGACTTTTGGACCTATATTCAAGCCGTGGGCGTGACGGGGATGCTAAGGGCGCCTTCGGAAGCGGAAATGAGGTACCAAGTCTACACCAGCCTCGCCTACGGGGCCAAAGGAATCAATTACTTCACCTACGAGACGCCGTCCGGACAAGGAGAGCCTTTCCATGACGGCATTCTGCTGCCGGACGGGACCAAGAACGCCTCGTATACGTACGCTCAAAATATTAACGCGGAGGTGTTAAAGCTCGGACCCAAGCTATTGTCGCTGACCTCCCGGGCCGTATATCATACCGGATCGCTGCCCGCGGGCACGACCGCGCTGCCATCGAGCTTTTTCCTTCAGCCGTCCAATGCTGCGGATCCGTTGGTGATCGGATACTCGACGGATGCCGACGGACGCGCGTATGTCATGGTGACGAACCGGGATACTGTCAATTCGCGGACCGTCTCGTTCACGCTTTCGCCCAAGCCGAGCGCGGTAACGGAAATCTCCAAAACGACCGGAGCTGAAGTCGCCACGAATTACGACGCGGCTACGGGCGCGATGTCGGCCTCCTTTGCGCCGGGGGAGGGCAGATTGTATGCATTGCCGCTAGCCCCTTCGAACCTGGCGCTTAATGCCGCGGTCACGGTAAGCAGCGAGTATTCGGGATGGCCGAAGATCCGGCTTACGGACGGCAACAGATCGACCAATTTTTCTACGCAGACGGGGATAACGAGCGACCATGCCGAATGGATCGAAATTAATATGGGCACCCCTGTCAAGTTCAACAAGGTCGTCCTTGTCGGCCGTACCGAGCCTTATGGCTATCCGAAAGATTTTAAGATTCAAGTGTGGGACGGCGCCAATTGGCAGGATCGGGTAACGCGGACGAACGAATCCCAGCCTGTCTCGGGGGCAGCGCTTGCCTATACTTGGGGATACGCCGATACGACGAATAAAATCCGAATCTCCGCTTCGGCGCTGCGCCCGGACAATAACGGGCATTACGTTCTTCAGTTGGGAGAAGTCGAAGTTTATTACGAGCCGTGATCAGGGAGCGCGAATAAAGAGAGGAAGAGACGGCGGCCGAAGAGGTCCGCCGTCTTCGCGCCGGAGCTTCGCGTTGTCTAGAAGCCAGCGTCGTCCCCGTCGTTACGGTAGGCGATAGGCGTTTTCCCCGTTTTTTTGCGGAACAGCTCGTGGAAAAACTTCAAATCGCGATACCCCGACCGCGCGGCCACTTCCTTGACGGGCAGCGTCGTTCGGCGCAGCAGGTCGCAGCTTTTGCGGATGCGCAGGTTTTGCACGTACTCGGTGAACGATTGTCCCGTCGCTCGCTTCAGCATGCGCTGCATGTAGCTCGCGCTTACCGGGAGGAGGGCGGCGACTTCGGCCAGCGTAACCGGTTGGTCGATATGGCGCTCTAGGTAGTCGAGCGCGGCGGACAACCGGGAGCTTGTCGCGACGGCAGCGCTTCCGGCCGTCTCCAGGCGATGCAGGCAGACGAGAAGCTCGGTCAGGCGTGCGTAGAGCACGGCTTCGTAGCCGGGCAATTGCGAGCCGTATTCCCGGTAGAGCGCCTCCATGCAAGCTTTCCCCTCTTGATAGAGATCCTTGAACCGACGGTACGGCCGGTCGTCGCCCGACAGCAGCAGCAGCGCCGTCGCAGGCAGCGGGTACGCGCGCGAGAGAATGGCCGGCACGGAAGGGTCGAACAGGCAGTTGTAGACGATCAGCTCGTCCTTCGGCGCTTCCGATGCGGGGCGGTAGACGTGCCTCGTGCCGACGGGAATGATGAACAGATCGCCTTTTTCCACGTAAATCCGTTCGTCCCCGATATAATGGAAGCCCTTGCCCTCGGCCACGAATTGAATTTCCACAAAGTCGTGAATGTGAATCGGCAGCGTGAACCGCTCGCGTTCCCGCGTCACCGCAATAGGAAATTCGGGCTGCCAGAAAATCTTGCCTTCAAGCTTAAACGGCGTAGCGGGCACGCGTACGACTCCTTTCAATCCGGATGCGATTGCCCTATTCATATCATATGCCCCCCTCTACAAGCAACCGATTCTCTCTAGTATGCTAATGAAAAATGAAGCGGAGAGGATGGCGGCATCGTGATTGCAAGCGATAAAGAGCCGGGAACTACAGTGAGGTATCGACCGGATCTGGAGGTCGTATGGGAGGCGGATTGGATATGGAGATCTCGCCGCATCCGAATTAACGATTTCGCTTATTTCCGCAAGGAATTCAAGGTGCGGGGGGCGCTCGTTTCGGCCAAGCTGTTTTACTCCGCGCATCATACGGCAAAAGTCTACGTAAACGGAAAGAAACTGGGCGGGTTTGTCTCTCCTGCGCCGACGAATCCCGAGAAAAGAAAAGCTTATCTAGCCTACGACGTAACGGCGCTGCTCGCGAGCGGCGCGAACTGCCTGACGGCGGACGCCCATTACCTCGGCGGGGGCGGCCAGAACTACTACGACGGGTTGCCGGGCTTCAGGCTGCAGCTTCATTTGACCTATGCTGACGGCACCGAGGAAGTCGTTCGGACCGACGCGACATGGCGCGTTCTGAAGGAGATGCCGCACGAGACGGGGACGCCCTATCAGCAAAATCGCCGGGTATCGGCGATCGAGAAGTTCGACGCGCGCAAGCTGGACCCTGAATGGCGCTTCGCCGGCAACGCGGAAGCGGCGACGCTGAAGGCGAAGATCGCCAGGATCGTTCGGGAACAGTGGCCGATGGCGGTCCAGCGGATTCCGGAAGGCGCGATCGAGGAGGAGATTGTCTGCGCGAAGCTGCCGCAGCCGGCGGGAAGCGATGTAGACGAGGAGCGGCCGCAGGTGTTCGATCCCGGGCGCATTGTTTCGGGCTGGCCGAAGTTTAAGCTCAAGGGAATCGCAGGCGCGACGATCCGGCTCCGGATGTCGGAGGATCTCGACGAGAACGGCCGGGTCAAGCATAACGTGACGAACGAGCATTCGGATCACTATTACGACGAATATACGATGCGCGGAGAGGAGACGGAAACGTGGCAGCCGGACTTTTCCTTCAAGGCGTTCCGTTACGTCGAGGTGACCGGATACCCGGATGAGATCATGCCCGGCGAAGTGACCGTCTGCTGGGCGCATACCGATATGGCGTACGTAGGCAGCTTCTCCTGCTCGGACGAGCATCTGAACGCGCTGTACGCCGCGGCCATCCGGACGCAGAAGAACAACACGCTGGGGCAGACGGTCGATTGTCCGCACCGCGAGCAAGCGCAATATACGGCGGACACGGATTTGCAGGCGGAGACGCTGCTGTACAATTTCGACGCGATCGACATCGTCGACAAGACGCTCTCCGACTTCACGGACGCGCAGCTGGCCGACGGCACGTTCCCGTTCGTCGCGCCGGTCAACTATGAACACAAGGACTTCCATATTCAGATTCCGGAGTGGGATCTGCACTATGCGACGCTGATGTGGAAGCTGTACGAAGCGTCGGGCTATATAGCGGTGCTGGAGAAGCATTTTGAGACGGCGCGCCGCATGACCGACTATTTCGTTGGCATCCGCGACCCTAAGACGGGACTCGTGCCGCTCGACAAAGGCTGGCATATCAGCGACTGGCCGTACCCGACGGTCGAACACGCCGGAGAACATCTGACCGTGCAGCAAATCAAGCTCGTGCTGGCGCTTCGGATCGTGAGCCGTTCGGCGGAATTGCTCGGGCAGAAAAAAGAGGCGGGCGCTTACGCCAACCTGGCGTCCGAGCTGTCGGACCGGATCGTCGGTCAATTGTATGACCCGGAGGCGAAGCGGTTCCGGGACAGCTCGGAATCGTCCGCCACGCACCAGGGCGTGACGGCCATCGCGCTGCTGGCGGATCTCGTGCCGGCGGAAGACCGCGAGGCGGCGATCGATTCCGTGGCGAGCCAGCCCTGGGAATGCCGCACCGTGCTCTCGCTGCCGCTGCTGCGCATGCTGTTCGAGAACGGACGGGAGGCCGAAGCGTTCGCGCTGCTGGACCGGAGGGAGTATCCCGGCTGGGGCTACATGCTGGTTCAAGGGGCGAAAACGATGTGGGAAGGCTGGGAAGATATCGAGAGCCACTCCCATGCGTGGAACGGTTATCCGGCCCGGCTATTGCAAGAGTTCGTTGTCGGCATCCGGTCGGAAGCGCCGGGCTTCACTAAGGCGGTCATCCGCCCGTACTTGCCGGACGGCCTGACATTCGCCGAAGCCGATGTGCGGACGCCGCTCGGCATCGTTCAAGCGGGCTGGTATCGGGAAGAAAACGGAGCCGTCCGCGTGCGTGCCCGGATTCCGGAAGGGATGAGCGCCCGATTGTCTCTTCGGCTCGACGGAAGGACGATCGACCGCGAGCTGAAGCCGGGAGACAACGAATGGTCGACGGACGACTGACGGCGGGATGGAGGCGTTCCCCTTATATATGTAGGCAAACAAGCTCTCGCGAAAGACCGCGAGGGCTTGTTTTTCTTAAAAGATAGGAAAGTATAAATTGGGGCGGCCATTTGCGGAAAGGTTAGCGCGATTTTGGCGTACCGGAGCTTTAGGAATGTTTGGCGGGCAAAAAAACCTGCGTTTATACAGGTATTTTGTGCCGACATGCGACGCTGGATAAAATGCCTGCAAATGCGTAGGTAAATGCAAAGCGCAAGCCGGAAATGGGGCCGATGAAGGAAAATAACTGCGCTTTAGCAGCTATCCTGTTGAAAAGGACCGACATCGGCGGAAAAAGATGTAAATTTGCAGGCATTGCGGGGCATTACGGCGAAAGAAGGACGCGGGCGATAGCGACCGTTCAGTCATTTGTTGTTCAAGTGCGTGCGGTAATAGGCGCTGCGGAATTCCGTCGGCGTCAGACCTTGGAGCCGTTTGAACAGCTTCATGAAGTATTTCTCGTCCTGAAAGCCCAGCGCAAAGGCGATTTCCTTGATGCTCATGGACGATTGGTACAGCATATTTTTGGCTTTGGCGATTTTCAGGCTATGGATATACTCCTGCATGCTCATGCCCATATGTTTTTTAAAAAAGCGAATTAAGTAGTCTTTATTGTATGTGAATTGTTGGGCGACGTCCTGGACCGATATACGCTCGGCGCTGTGAATGCGGATCCACTCGAGAATCTTCATCAGCTTTTTTTCGGCCGGATCGGCCGCTTCGTCCGTCTGTGATTGGCTCTTCAGTTGGGAAAGCGTCTGCTCGGACAGCTCGATGAGCAGCAGCGTAACCAAGTAGTTCAGACTATGTCCGGTGTAATATCCGGATTCCATGGTGTGCAGCAGCTGATGAAACAGAATATTCACGCGCTCGATCTCCCGGGGGGAAGAAAAGACGGGAATGTACACATAATCGGCCAAACGATGGAGATACGGGTTGTTGTCCAACATGATCAGGTCGGCGTACAGTTCTTTTTCCTCGATAACCTCGTAATCATTCTCGCATTGAAAATGGAACCAGTGGAAGGAGCAGTTCTTATCGGACCAATCGTAGCCGCAATGCGGCTGGTTGGGCAGGATCAGCAAGGTTTGCTTGGGCTGCAAAGGGTATTGCTCCTCGCCGAGCTCCAGGTAGACGGTATCGCGCACAACGATGATGAGTTCAAAGCTTGTGATGCTTCGCTTCGTGTGAATCCAGGGCTGGTCGGCGACGAAGCTGCCGGCGGACACGAAGGAGAGCGGGCGGTTGATGTTCAATTTGAGGAATTTCATGTCAGTATTCACCACCTAATGTACGTGAATCATTCCCGCGCGCCATGGCAAGCCCAAAATAAGAACCGATCATAGCCGATAAGAGGGAGTCTTTGAGGCGATCCATGGAATCAGCTTCAGTGTAGCAGAAAATATAAAGCGTTTACAGAGGGTCGGTTTCAGCCACCTATTCTGTTTTTTCGTATACCGACAAGGCTGCGTCCGGATGTTATTCTGGGCGTAGGTCACATTCTATCAGAAAATAGACGGAGGGCTGGGAAATGGTCAATACGAGAAAGAGAGCTATCGCGTGGATTGCGATGCTTCTGCTGCTGGCAATTGCAGCAGGCTGCGCGAACGGGGGAAATAAGGGCGGTGCCGCCCCAAGTCCCGGAGGGAGCGCGAAGGCGAACGAAGAGGTGGTCAAGCTCAAGTTTTCCTTCTGGGGAGGACCGGAGGAGAAGGCGTCGATGCTGGCGCAGCTGGATCAGTTCAACAAGCTCCATCCGAACATTCAGGTGGAAGGCATGCACGTCGCGGACGACTATATGGCGAAGATGAACACGATGGCGTCCTCGAATACGCTGCCGGACCTCGGCTACTTTCCTTCCGGCGCCGTTGCGTCATGGACGCAAAACGGCAAGTTGGCGGATCTGACCGAGCTGTATGAGAGCGACCGGATCGGCAAGAAGCTGGAGTCCGTCATTTTCCGGAATAGCGGCGGTTCCATCATCGGAGCGGGCGTCGCCAACGAAATTCTGGTGCTCAATTACAACAAGGAAATGTTCGATGAAGCGAACGTGCCTTATCCGCCGGCTTCCGCGGACGAGGCTTGGACCTGGGAGCAGTTCGTGGATGCGGCCAAAAAGCTGACGAAGGACCGCGCCGGCAAGCATCCGGGGGAAGCGGGCTTCGACGCCAATAACGTGCAAACGTTCGGCGTCAATATTCAAAGTCTCGGGCAGTATTATCCGGCGGCGCTGTTCAGCAACGGAACCGGGATCGTGAGCGAAGACGCTACCGCCTTCACGATCGGCAGCGACGCATCCGTGGAAGCGCTTCAGTCGATCGCCGATCTGATGTACGTGGACAAAGTCATGCCCAAGCCTTCGCAAATGTCCACCATCCCCGCCGAGGATACGGCGCTGCTCACCAAACGGATCGCCATGTCGATCAGCGGGCAATGGTCGCTGCAGACGCTCGGAAAAGCCAAAAACGAGAAAAATCTGAAGCTTGGCATCGGCGTGCTGCCCAAATTCAAGACGCCGCTGACGACCAACTTCGGCGAACCGGTCATCATTTTCGACACCGATCGAACGCGGAAATACAAGGCGCAGGTCGAAACGGTCTATGCCTATATCATGAACCCCGAGAACAGCATCAGCCTGATCAACAGCGGCTTGTGGATGCCCAACGAAGAGCAATGGTATACGGACGAAGCGTTGATCAAAAAGTGGACCGATACGCCGGTTCATCCGCCGGAATACCGCAAAGCCGTCGTCGATTACGCATTAAATCACACGAAGCAGAACCCTTCCTACTACTGGGAGGACACCGAGGCGCTCGTCATCATCAATCCGGAGCTCGATCAGCTGTGGCAGGGTAAAAAGACGGCCGCGGATGTCGTGCGCAACGACATTTTGCCGAAGCTGAAGGCCAAATACGGGGACAAGTACCGGTATGAGTAAGCCTGTATCGAGAAAAGCCGCGCTGAAAAAAAAGGAAGAGATCGCCGGCTATCTGTTCGCCCTTCCGGCGATTCTCGGCCTGCTGATCTGGACGATCGGTCCGATGGTGGCCAGTCTGGGCATCAGCCTGACCGACTGGCAGATTTTGAGCGCGGCAAAATGGGTCGGCTTCGACAATTACCGAACCGTTATCACCGAGGACCTTTTCTTTAAAAAGTCGCTGCTGGTCACCTTTTATTTCGCCATCGGGAGCGTCGTGTTCACGATGCTGGCTTCCATCGTCGTGGCGTTGTTCATGAATTACGGCGTCAGGGGGCAAGCGGCGTTCCGCACGATTTTTTACTTGCCGACGATCGTGCCGATCGTGGCTTCGAGCATGCTGTGGGTATGGCTGTTCAATCCGGACTTCGGCTTGCTGAACACCGTGCTGAAAAGCGTAGGTCTCCCGACGTTAATGTGGATTTACGACGAAGCGACCGTCATTCCGTCGCTCATCCTGATGAGCATGTGGGGCTGCGGCAGCGCGGCCCTCATCATCCTCGCGGGGCTGCAGGATGTGCCCAAGCATCTGTTGGAGGCGGTGGAGATCGACGGCGGGAACGGCTGGCACAAGTTCCGTTACGTCACGATCCCGATGATTACGCCGGTCATTTTCTTCAATCTGGTCATGGGGTTGATCGGTTCGCTGCAGGCGTTCGCCCAGGCTTACGTCATGACCGGCGGGGGACCGAACAACGGGACATTGTTCTATGTCTACCTGATCTACCGGGAAGCGTTCCAATACAATCACTTCGGCTATGCGAGCGCGTTGTCCTGGATTTTGTTCGCGTTGATCGCGGCGTTGACGGCCGGCGTCTTCAAGAGCTCGAAAGCATGGGTGCATTACGGAGGTGGCAAGTAACATGCGAATTCGCAAGACGGCCAGCTTCGCGGTTCTGCTCGTTTGCGCGGCGCTGGCAGCCGTACCGTTCCTGTGGCTGGTTCGCAGCTCGCTCATGAGAACCGACGAGTTGTTCATCTTCCCTCCCCGCATCTTGCCGGAAGAGCTGCTCTGGCAAAATTACGCGGACGTGTTCGACATCATTCCGTTTGCCCGTTATTTGTTCAACACCTTGCTGATCCTGATACCGGTCATGATCGGCGTGGTTCTGACGAGCAGCATGTGCGGATACGCATTCGCGAGATTGCGGTTCCGGTTCCGCAACGCCTGGTTCGCGCTGATTCTGTCGACGATGATGCTGCCCTCGGCCGTAACGCTCATTCCGACCTTCATCATGTGGTCTGAGCTGCGGGCCGTCAATACGTTCTGGCCGCTCATTCTGCCGGCCTGGTTCGGCGGGGGCGCGTTCAACATCTTTCTGATGCGCCAGTTTTTCATGAACATTCCGCGGGACCTGGACGAGTCCGCCGTCATCGACGGCGCGAGCTTTCTGCAGATTTATATCCGCATTATGCTCCCGCTGGTCAAACCCGCTTTGACGGTGGTCGCCTTTTTCACCTTTATGAACGTATGGAACGATTTCTTCGGGCCGCTCATTTTTCTTAATGAAGATTCCAAGTTTACGCTGGCGCTCGGATTGCTTCAGTTGAAAGGCATGTACGCCACGGACTGGAACCTGCTGATGGCCGGCTCCGCGATCATGGTGCTGCCCGCCATCGCCATGTTCTTCGCAGGCCAGAAATACTTTATTGAAGGTATCAGTCTGACTGGCATCAAGGGCTAGCGCCGGTCGGCGATGAAATTTGCGGATCGCAGCCGATGGCGATCCAGGAGGAAGATGCGGTTGTACACGATTGGTTACGATTTTGGAGATACCTTTGTCCGAATGGACGAATTGCAATTCGCCGTCCGCCTGTTCACGGTGAACAACGTATACGCGCCCGACCCGCAGCGCGTCGAAGTGCGCAGGGAAGGGGACCGCGTAACGCTTGCGGCGAGCGGGTTGTCGTGGGCGGGCAACCAGCGGCGGGCGGAAGGCTCGATCGGGCTTGAAATCGCACGAGGAGCGGATGGGCGTTACATCGTGACGGCCAGAGGGAGTCATGCCTCGGAGGAATGCAAATCGATCATGCTCGAAGTGCTGGGACTGGACGTTACGGCGCTTACCTACGACCAGAACAGGCGCGAGACGCTTGGGTCCGGCGGCTGCATCGCAGCCAAGCCGTATCCCGGTTTTATCATGAAAATGCCGCTTGTTTTCGTCGAGGACGGAAAAGGACAAACCTGGTACGCCTTGTCGAAGGACCGCGCCGTCCGGGGCAAAAGCTTCGCCGTGCATGAAGATCCGTACCTGGAAGGCAACGTGCTCGACTTGGTCCACCAGGAAGACGCCAGACGCCATGCGTTTGAGATCGATGCGCCGCCTTGGCACATCGGGCGCTGCGAGGAGCCGGCCGACATCGTGCGGGAGCGATGCGCCGACCTGGAGTCGCACTTTAATATCGTGCCGTACGGGCGGCGGTCCGACGTCCCGGCCTGGCTGGACGAGATCAAGCTGGTGACGATCCTGCACGGCGAGCACTGGACAGGGCATGTATTCCAGACGTTCGCGGAGATGGAACGCAGTCTGCACTGGATCGCGGAGCGGATGCCCGCCCATCAGGCTATGGCTTTTCTCCCCGCGTGGGACGGCCGCTACTATCATCGTTATCCGATTTACGAGCCGAGCGAAGCGATGGGCGGAGCCGAAGGGTTCGCAAGTCTCGTCGCGACGGCGCACCGTCTGGGCTTCCGGATTGTGCCGATGCTCGGCGCCAACGGGCTGAACCTGCAGTACGCAGAAGCGCTTGGTTTGCGGGACGTTGCCGCGCGGGACCGTTGGGGATCGGAGAGCCGCATCAATTGGGTGGATTGGGATTACGACCTGTCCGTGGAAAGCAACAGTGTGCTTGCCAATCTTGGCCATCCGGCCTTTCGCGAGCATATGATCGAGCGGGCGGCGCATCTGGTAGACACCTACCGGGTGGACGGCATTTTCCTGGACGTGTCGAGCTACTGGATCAACGACCCGGTCCATTCGCCGTACGAAGGCACGCTGGCGTGGGCCGCGGCCATGAAGAGCCGTTATCCCAACCTGCTGCTGTTCGGCGAGAACAGCTATGATGCGCTATGGGGCGCATTCAGCCTGTTCCATGAAGGACGCGCCCCGGGCGCATACGAATACGCGTTGTACCGTTATGCCAGGCAAACGCATTATTTGGCCCATCCGGCGCCGGGCAAAGGCTCGGGCGGCGTGCACGAATGGGCGTGGCCTTCCGGCGGGCAGCTCCCGTCCGGCGATACGCCGGAGGTGATTCCGACGCTGTCGATCGTGGCGGATACGCTGACTCGGCACGCGGACGAGGCGGAAGCGCAAATCGCCAAGGCCAAGGCGTGGCGCATGCATTTGCCGGGTCTGGCCGGCGTACCATTTTGACCATTGGAGGGATGGGCTATGACAGCTGCGGCCACGACGCGAAGTGATGCGGGACCCGGCATCGGCCTGACGTTTCGTCCGAATCCGGACAACGGAGAGATTGCTTTTCTGGGCTATGCAGGTGACCCTAGACAGGAAAATTATGTAGCCGGACCGATGGAACTGCCGTTAATCGGATCTGACGCCCCGAACAAAGTGGAAGGCTACTCGGCCGTCCTGCTTGGTTACCGTTTGCCGGGAGACCGTCCGGAGGAAGAGCTTGGTTACCGCCGACAATGGCTCTCTTTCCGGCGGGAGCCGGGAGAGGCGGAAACTTACGTATTCGAAAACGAGCATGTCCGGGTAATCAAAACGTTCCGTGCCGACGCCGATGCCTTGACGGTCGAACTCGCCGTCACGGCAGGCAGCCTCGGGCTCGAAGCCGCCGAACTGGCGATCTCGGCGCCGATAAACAACTACTATTGTCCGTGGCGATACGACCAGCGCTACTTGTACGGGCATTTGCACTACGAGCATGTCCATCCGGGCGGCGCGCACGGCTATCAGCTGGTGGAAAGCCTGAGCGGGAACGAACCGTTGCTGTACTGCATTCCGCTCGGGGATACCCGATTCGAGCACGTGTCCCGGTTCCCGGGCACGATCGATCTCGAAAGGCCGGGCATTCCCAATCACTCCTGGCCGGGAAGCAGCGTGCTGTTCCTGCATGCCGAAGGCTATTTGGACGCGAACGGCTTCAAGCCGCTGCTGCCTGGCCTGGCAGCAAGCGGAATTCGTCTGGGGCCGGGAGAGACGGCCGTCCGGCGTCTCCGGCTGGGCTTCGTCGAGCGACGGAGCGACGTGGCCGAGGTGCTGGTCAACAGCGGTAAAATCGATGCGTACGCGGTGCCCGCGATGACCGGGCCGATCGACGCCGAGTTCCGGATCGTCGCCAGGGGCCGCGGCAAGCTCTCGCTCCTGGACGCGAATAAGCTTGAGGCGGTGTCCGAACGGGAGAGCGCGGATGGCCGCGTCTGGCGGTTCAAATTCCGCGAACCGGGCGAGCAGCTGGTGCGGATTGCCGGCGACGGCGCAGCCGAGCCCGCGGCGCTGCTTTTTCGCGTGACCGCGCCGCTGCCCGAATTGTTCGAACGACGCGCGGACTTTATTGTCGACTATCAGGTGCTGCACGACGAGAGCAGCGTCCTGAACGGCGCCATTCTCCTGTATTCGCTCGGCGACTTCGAGGCATTCAAGGGCGAAGGCCTGTATGCCAAGGAGGACAGCCTGTGGGGCAACGGATCCTATGAAGGCGGGATCACCGATGGGATGTTCGCCGCGGAGAAAAACGCGTTGTATCCGAATCGGGGACAGATCGCCAAATTGGAGCGGTATATCGTCGATTATGTCCGCCGCTACCTGCAAAACCCGGACAACGATGAAGTCCAGTGGTGGCTCTTTCGTTTCGACACGACCCGTTCTTACAACTACATGCATGTCGCCAATCTGTACTACTCGATGTACCGGATCGCCAGGCAATACGGCATGACGGAAGCGTACACGGCCGAGCAATACCTGGACTTCGCATACCGGACGCTGATGAAAATGTTCGATGCGTCGCGTCCGATGGACCTCATCACCGGGCTGATGGGCGGACAGCAAATCTTCGACCTGCTGAACAGCTTGCGGGACGAAGAGAAGGTGGAGATGTACTACAACCTGCTCATTCGGGTCCGTCGGCACGCGGATGAGCTGTTCCGGGGGGATGTGCCCTACGGCTCGGAATGCCCGTACGACAACACCGGATACGAGTGTATCGCATTTTACGCCGATTATTTCAAGGAAGAAGATTGCCTGTCGGCGATCGGAAAAGCGATGCAGGCCGTGCGCGGCGAACAGCCGGTCTGGTGGTGGCAGGGCAGCGACATCCGCTGGTGGGATGCGGGGACCGACTTTGCGGAGGTATGCCATCACTATACCAGCCCGCTCAATTCGAGCGCGCTTCTGATGCTCGTTCGGCAAGGCGTTGTGCAGCCCGATCCGACGCTGCTGTCCCTTATCTATGGCGGCTTGCTCGGCTCTACGGCCAAGATTCACGGGGACGGGCGGGCCAGCATGAGCTATTGCTGGGAGCAGGAATCTCCCAATTTCGGCGATCATGTGTGCACGGGCGATGTCGGGCTGAGTCTGTACGGCACGCTGCTGGGCTTGCAAGCTTTTGCCTATGCTTCGCCCCGGCATGGGGAGCTCGGGTATCTGGGCCAGCTGACGCGGCAGCCGTCCGGAGCGGGCCTTCGGTTTGCGCCGCTTGCGGGTGCGGACAGGCGGGTGTCCTGGCATTTCGAGGACGAGCACGGTAAGGTCGAACGGGGCGATGCGTACTGCTCGTCCGGCGCGATCGGCGAGATCGTCTTCGGCGGAGAAAAAGGCGGGCTGCGGATCGCCATCCGGGGCAGCGGCAATAACGACGAAGAGGCAACCACGGGCGAAGGTGTCTATTCCGGCGAACTTCGGCTTGTGCTGCCCGTAAAGCCGATCGGCGCAACCGTCAACGGAACGGCCGTCCGGATACGTCCGGTTGCCGAGCAGACATATGCCGTCGACTATCCGACCGTCTTATCGGGCGGCCAAGAATGCCGGATCGACATCGCGATGCCGCGCGCGTCGTCGAAAGCGGAAGGCGGGAATAAATAAACGATTACAACTTATCCTGGAAATTTCCTTCTATTGGACGATCCGAGTCTCGTATCGAGCGCTTTCGGGCGAAAGAAGCGAAGGTTCTCCAGGATAAGTTTGTTAACGAGAGCTATAGCGCTTTACACCTGAAGCGAGAGAGGAATGAAAATAATAATGCGTCTAAAAAAAGCGATAAGTATGCTTTTGCTGGTTATAATGTCAGTCGCGTATCTCGATTTTGGTTCCAACGGGATACTCGCGCCTCAGGTCGCATTCGCCTCCAGCCCGAATCTGGCTTTGAACAAATCCGTGACCGCTTCTGCGGGCAGCGTTACCCCCGAGCTGGCCGTCGACGGCAGCTACGGTACGGGTTGGTATAACACCAATACGGGGGATCGTTGGCTCCGTATCGATTTGGGCGCCGCAACTACGTTTAACAGGTGGAAAATCAAGCATGCCCAGGCCAGCGACGACAATCCGGCCTACAATACGAAGGACTTCGTTCTTCAAATCAGCAATGACGGAAGCGCCTTCACGAACGTCGATGCCGTCTCCGGGAATACGCAGGGAATCACGAACAGACTCCTTTCGCCGCAGACGGCTCGGTATGCAAGAATACTTATTACCGCTCCCAATCAGGGAATGGACACGATCGTTAGAATACTGGAAGTGGAACTGTTTAACGATACGCACCCAAGCTCGAACAATTATTACTACTTCGATATGAAAAGCTATATCAACAGCGACCCGAAATCCTTTTACCCCGGCAGAGCCACGGAATATTTGGCGGAATCCGCCATCCCTTCCGGCCGGTACATTAAATTAAATATTAGCAGACCTTCAAGCGACGCGTTTAACACGACGGCAAGGGTGCCCGAATTCGAGCTCTATTACAATCTGGCAATGGCGAAAAGCGTTGCGGCATCGAGCTATCTGAATGCGACGACAAGGCCGGAGGCGGCGGTTGATGGCGGATCGTCCCTCGTCGGCGTGCCTGAGACCAAATGGGTCAGCAGCGGCGCCTCGGCAAATAGCACTCTCACGGTGGATCTGGGGCAAACGAAAACGATAAAGAGATGGGCGGTCAGACATGCCGAGGCGGGGGGAGAGCCGGCTTCGTTAAATACGCGGGATTTCGCGCTTCAAGTCAGCACGGACGGGGTGAACTTTACGAATGCGGACAGCGTGTCCGGGAATACCGGCGCGGTAACCGAAAGATCGATAACCGGCGCAACCGGCAGGTACTTCAGACTGAATATAACGACGCCCAGCCAGAACGGGGACTTGCATGCGAATATTTATGAGTTTGAACTGTACGACCAGGGAAATCTCCTCACGAACAAAACGGTCATTGCAAGCTCGGGTCACGACGGGGCGAATGTTCCGGGAAGAGCGATCGACGGGAATGCCGCGACAAGCTGGGTGAGCACCGGCACGCCTGCAAGCTGGCTCAAGATCGACCTGGGCAGCGTGATGAAATTCAACAGGGTGGTCTTAAAAAACGACGGCTATTCGGGAGGGCCGCAGGCGAACAACACCGTGGCCTTCGAAGTGCTGGCGAGCGCTGCGGATGTCGATTCGAGCTATAAAGGATTTATCGGCGCAGGCAGTTATACGAACACCACGTATCCGAACGCCTTCGACAGGTCGTTCAGCACACAGCTCTACAAGAAATACGCTTACGATATGATTACTTTACTTACGGCCTTGCAAGGCGTCGTTAACAGGGATACCGGGGGCCCAAAAATATTATATAAATATTTCTCGACGAACCCTGAATATTTGTCCGGCTATAATTCTGCCGATTACTGGCTGGACGGCCTGACGGACCCGGGCAATCTGTTAGCCGGCAAGACCAGGATAACCGTGACCGATCCGTTTGTGCTGATCGATGCTTTTGCCTACAAGTTCGGCGGGCTTGTATTGTGGGACGAAGCCGTACCCGCGACCTCGAACGTTGCAAACACGATTGCAGGCGTCGAGGATCTACTGCCGGTCAGATACGACGCGTCCGTCAACAGCCTCTATAGCGATATCATGGGCAGAAGCTCGCTTGGACTTACGCCGTCGGTGTATTTGAACGGCAAATTTACGGGGAGCGGCACGATCTGGAATTCGTCCACGACGTCCACCGGAAGCAAGAAAAACGATGCCTATATATGGGCAAAAGAGAAGTACATCAATACCGGCAAGGCGAACGCCAGGCTGCTGGCCTACTATATCGATGCCTGGACGACAAACGCGGATAAAAACGGGAATATCGCCTATCCCAACAGCACCGACGCCGAAGGCGAACTCAACGACCGCGGTCTGATCGTCAAGGATTATTTCATCCGAAATAAAGCCTTCTTCCTGGACCTGCAGCCCGAGCGCAATCCCGGCAGCGTGTTGCATAAACCGAACGACGACCCCAGTCAGCCTTTAGGGACGGATTACAACACCTTGTCTGCCATCCTCGATGCTGCAAGAGCGCAATCGGGGACCGATCCGATAACGGCGGGCGGCTATTTGCCCTGGAAATATAAATATACCGATTTCGTCGATGCGACTGCGGATACGGTAAGCTCGGTGGAAATCGCCCAAGGCCATATGTTTTCCCAAAGACTCATCCAGTTCGATGCGGATGCGATCGGAATGGAATCGTTAGCCAATGCGTCCGTGTACCAGGACATCCCGCTGGACGGCAATTTGCATCAGTCGAACGACGGGGATTCGAGCGTGACATACGATCCCGCCAAAAAATATATCATGCTCTATATGGGGGACTACGATAACGCCGCATGGGCCGGCAGTCTGCTGCCGGGAATATGGGACAAAACGAACGGAAGAGGCAGAATTCCTCTCTCGTGGCCCGTATCGCCGGTTGTCTCCAAGCGGGCTCCGATGGTTTTTAACAAGCTGTATGCCGAAGCGTCGCAAAAGGATTATTTTACGGGAAGCGATTCGAGCGGCGCCTATATTTATTTGCAAAAGATACCGAGCCCGTATTTGCAATCTTACAAGACGTACCTCGCAGGCGAATTAAACAAGTTCGATATCGATAGTACGGGTCTTTTGTTCGTTACCGAAGACGCGCCCATGACCGCGGAAACGTATGACGTCCTGAGCGAGCTTGTTCCAAATGGCGTAGGCTGGACCAGCGCGGAAAAGAAGTTGGTGCAGGGCGTACCTTATGTGCCGGTCATCAGTCCATTCATCAATGAGTCCGCCAGCTTCGTGGAGAAAACCTTTTACGATTACATGACCGCCATTCTTCCGAACGAACAATTTTATTTTTTCCGAACGGTGATCCAGGACCCCAAGCAGCTTGCGGATGCCATTGACGCCTTGCATGCCGATTTTCCGGCGTTAAATTTCGAGGTCGTCGACCAATACGCATTTTTCAGATTATACCGGCAATCCTTGATCGCGAACTTATCTAACCTGAGTTTTCCTGCAAACGGGAAAGGAACCGAAACCTCCGTCCTGTTCGAAGACGATGGAAGCACCGTCATGGACGGCAATTCCAGATACGCAAGCGCGGCCAACTCCTGGACCTACAAGTTCGACCTGGACGATGCCGTATCCGATGCGACCGCCTATCTGGATATCGGCGGGGATTATATCGTGAGCGGCTCCCGCGACAACGCGAATTGGACGGTGCTGGCCGACCCGGGGAGCGTTATGCCGAGAGCGGACGTCACTGTCGATCTGAACGCTTTGTTATCCAACAATCCAAACAAGCAGATCTACTTGAAATTTACCGACGGAGCGGCTGACAGTAATATGGGGGCGAGGTTATACCATGCGGAGATCGATACGAACAGGCACAATATCGTATTGAATAAGCCGGCGACGGCAAGCGGCCAGGTGAACGCCGAATCTGCAGCGGCTAAAGCCGTCGACGGGTCCATAGACAACCAATGGTGCAGCATCGACAGCGCTCCGCACTGGCTGACAGTGGACTTAGGCGCGAACTACAGTATTTCGAGATGGGTGGTCAAGCATGCGCATTCGGCAGGGGACAATGCCCTATTCAATACAAGGGATTTCAAGCTGCAGGTCAGCAGCGACGGCGTGAATTTTACGGATGCGGATACGGTAACCGGGAATGCGGCGGATATTACGGACAGGAATGTCACCGTTAGCGGCAGGTACGTAAGGCTCTATATCACCCAAGGCGCGCAGAACGGACAGTCGAATTTCGCGAGAATAAGGGACTTTGAGGTTTACGGCGCTATCCAGAAAAATGTGGCCTTAGGCAAAACGGCGACGGCGAGCGGGCAAGTGGACGCGAGCAGCGGTCCCGCGAATGCGGTAGACGGCTTGCTGACCAATCACTGGTGCAGCATCGACGCAGCCCCGCATTGGTTAAGCGTTGATCTTGGCCGGGTATACAATCTTTCGAGATGGGTGGTCAAGCATGCTCATTCTGGAGGCGATGCGGCGGCATACAATACGAAAAACTTCAAACTCCAGGTGAGCAATGACGGAACCAACTTTACGGACGTGGATTCGGTGACAGGGAACACCGCGGACATCACCAATCGAAACATCGCGGCCAGCGGACGGTATGTAAGGCTGTACATTACGCAGGGGGCGCAGGACGGGCAAGCGAATTATGCGAGAATCAGGGATTTTGAGGTTTACGGGAAGTAGGATATTCGCGTTCGCAATGAGAAGCTTTAAGAAAAACAGATCAGCTCCTGCCCTTGCCGGCAGGAGCTTTTCGCGCAGCAGCATTGACAATTTGAAATAAATGGCTGAATGTTGGAGTTGGAACAATTAACGTTTAGAACGGGAGCGTATGCGTGAATAAGCGATTACTTTTATTGCTGGCGAGCGTCGGTTTGGTCGGTTGTTTTGTCTTCCTGACGGCCGCCGTTGCGCCCAGCGGGACAGAGCCTTTGTTCGTTATCGAACAAAACGGAAAATACGGCTATATGAATAAAAACGGCAAGATCAAGATTAAACCCCAATTCGACGATGCCCAAGACTTTTCTGAGGGGCGCGCGGTTGTGAAGAAACGGACAAACAACGATTCTGATTCGAAATCAGGTTATATCGACGAGCAAGGCAAAGTCGTGATTCCCTTTAACTACGATCTGGCGATGGACTATAGAGAAGGCATTGCCGCCGTACTTACCTATACGCAAGATGGAGGTGTTAAAACGGCATTCATCGATAAAAGCGGAAAGACGGCTTTATCGATTGGCGCATACGTATCTTTCGGATTCTCGGAAGGAAGAGCGGCTATCGTAAGCCATTTTGCGGGTACGGGAACCGGCGAAATGCAAGTAGGCTTTATCGATAAAAAAGGCAAGATCATTGTTAAACCGCAATACGATTACTCCATTATGGAAGGCTCGTATTTTGCGGAAGGCTTGGCTGCCGTTCATAAGGACGGACGTTATGGTTTTATTGACAAGATGGGCATTGTGAAAATAAAAATGCAGTTTAAAGCCGCACTGCCGTTTCAAGAGAGCCTGGCTGCGGTCGAGGATTCGAATGGCAAATGGGGCTTTATCGATAAGACCGGCCGTTATGTCGTTCAGCCGCAGTTTGCTCAAGCGAATTCCTTCCATGAAGGTATGGCCCCGGTGATGAAAGAAATCAACGGTCAGCCATTATGGGGTTATATCAATAATAAAGGCAAGTGGGTTATCCCCGCCAAATACGGCAGCGCCGATCTATTTAGCGAAGGGCTGGCAGCTGTCGAAGTTCAAACGGGTCAAATCGGGAAGTGGGGCTACATCGACAAGACCGGATCCATGATTGTCAAGCCTCAATATGACTACGCGGACTCGTTTCACAATGGGTTAGCCAGTGTCATGATTAACGATTCTTCCACGTCACAATGGACGACCGACGGCGGAAAATACGGATATATTAATACAAAGGGAAAGTATGTTTGGAAGCCGAGCAAATGATTATGCGATTATAGCGTGTGAAAGAATTTTCTATTTATTTCCTTTGCTTCAGCTTCGATGGAGGCGTATAATCCGTTCAGACATCGGAGAGAGAAGCGGGGACATCGGTTATGAACAACGGGTTGGTCAACGCGGTAATCGCGTATATCATGTGGGGCGTTCTCCCGCTTTATTGGAAGCTGTTTAACGACGTGCCGGCGGGCGAGATTTTGTCTCATCGCGTGGTCTGGTCGTTCGTTTTTATGGGCATTCTCGTTGCCTTTCAGCGCCGCTGGGGCGATATCAAGCGAATTGCGACCAGCCGCGCGCTCTTGCTTCCACTCGCAGCAAGCGGACTGCTGATCGCTGCCAATTGGCTCATCTTCATCTGGGCGGTCAACAACGGCCATGTCGTCGAGACGAGTCTCGGCTACTATTTAAATCCGTTGCTGAACGTGCTGCTGGCGGTCGTGTTCCTTCGCGAGAAGCCGAACCGCGGCCAGTGGCTGGCGATCGCCATCGCCGGCGCCGCGGTTCTCATCATCGCGTTCGACTACGGGCGGTTCCCGTGGGTCGCCATCTCATTGGCCGCGTCATTCGGTTTGTACGGCTTCGCGAAGAAAAAAATCCGGCAGGACGCGTCGGTAGGCCTGTTGTCGGAGACGGCCGTCGTCCTGCCCGTAGCGCTCGGCTATTGGATCTACTTGGCCGCGGCGGGCAAGACGACGGCCTGGACGCTGCCTGCGGCTACGTTCGTCGAGCTGCTTCTGTCCGGCGTGGTCACGGCGCTTCCGCTGCTCTTCTTCGCGCGGGCTGCCGCCCGGATGTCGCTGTCCACGCTAGGTTTCGTCCAATACATCGGACCGACGATCATGCTGCTGCTGAGTGTGCTCGTGTTCAAAGAGTCGGTCTCGCCGGTGCTGCTCGTCGGCTTCGCGCTGATCTGGACGGCATTATTCGTTTACGCTGCAGCGTCGATGCGCGGCGCATCGCTTGCGAAAGCGGGCTGACGGCAAATACGTTTTTAAGCATGGAATCGAAAAAACAGCAGCAGTTACGGACGCGATCCTCTCGTCCTTGGCTGCTGCTGTTTTCGATTTTGGGGCCTACCGGATGTCGCATACACCGTTACCATACCAGGTCGAAAGCCGCAATCAATCCTTGCGCGATCCATTCATTGGCGAACGGACCAGGGTGAATGGCGTCGTCGAACAGCAGATCGACATCGACGAGTTCGTCCCTGACCGCATCTTCGAAAAAACGGTGGAATTCAATCAATCCGAATGAGCCCCGCGTGCAGAAGCGGCGGATCGCCTCATAATAGTCCTCGTAGGAGATGGAGAGAGACGGCTCGCCTTCGAACGCGATGCCGCGATCGCCGAGCGTCGTAAACATCAGCACATCCGTCCGCCGGCTGCCGTCGGCGTTCAAATGACGATTCAGCCGCAGCACGAGCGCCTCCAGCGCGGCTTCGAACTCGCGGATCGGCGTCTGCCTCAAGTATTCGTTGACGACAGGCGCCTGAATGACGGCAAGCGTCGGCGTAAAGGCGACGTAGCGGAGCAGCTCGTCCACATGGTCGTAAGGTCCGTCGTTAAAACTGGCCGTTCCGTCGCCGAGCCATTGGCCGACCGTGTGTCCGCCCATCGAAAAATTGCGAACGCGATTCAGGTCGGGAATGACCCCCCGCAGTATGGCCCTGCTGCCTCGCCGTTCGCCGGACATCCCGGAGGCCGCATGTTCGCAAAGTTCGTTCTCCCGCCGTTCGCCGGCCAGACGGAGAACGACATTCCCCTTCCGCTTCATCCCGAAATCGACGCCGTATACACGCTCCTGCGGTTCGGGCGCAAACGTATCGATGACGATCGTGCCGGAGCCGCTATTACGGACGGGCTCGGCCGCTTCCGTCAGTGTTCCTCCCTCTACCAGAAACAATTTCGGATAGCCGGAAGGCGCAGCGTAGTAATAGGGCGCTTCGATTCTCACCTCCAGCGCCGCTCCGTCGGGGTCGGCAACGACGCCAATGAACAGCATGCTCGCAGGCGATTTCAGCGGAATGCGGAATTCCGCAGGCGTCGCCTCGCCGTCTGTCCCGTGCACCCTCCCCAGTGTCCAGACTTCGCTTCCAAAGACGTGCTGCTCGGCCAAATACCCCAAATGCTCGCGTGCCCGATCCAAGAACGCCGCGGGACCATAGAAGCCGGGGGCCCGAACGGGACCGGCCAGCTCCAGCTTCATGCTTTCTCCGCCGCCTTCGGGGAAAAGCAGCTCCGTACCGAATTCCAACCGGTCTCTCACATGAGCGCCCAGCCTGGCATAGAAGCCTTTGTTGTACGGGAAGCTCATGTGCGTCGAATAATGAGCGCGTCCGTCGTAATCGGCGCTTCCTTGCCCCCAGCCGTGGCTGTCGCCAAATAGCAGGATTTCCCGGCACGATGTTCGAAGCTGTCGCCGGTTGGCCGCCAACGCGGGAAATGCGGCAGCCGTCAAGCGGCTCCCGTAACGGCGCAGAAACGACAGCCCGCCAAGCGAATCTCCTAGGCCTGTCCCACGCATCGCGAATCGTCCTCCCAGCTCATTTTTACTTTTGGCCGCTTTCTTCTTCAGTATAATGAAGACAATTCCTGCGGCAACGCCAAGTCGATTATTGTGGTCCGCACCTCAAAAAATGTGCATGGCGATGCCGGCTTCTTCGTCTGTACCATAGAAACAAGGGAAAGAAGGGACGGATTTTCCATGAAACCGGGCACCCTGTTTTCTTCCATTTTTACGCGGCTGCTGCTGACTTTCCTGATCGTCATTACGCCGCTCTATGCGATGACGCTGTTGATGAACCGGATGGGCGCGGAGCAGAACAAGCGGGAAATCGCCAATTCGCTGTCGTCGAAGGTACGGGCCTATACGGACGGTCTGGAGCTTGAGGTACAGCGGATCGTCGAATTGGAGCAGGATTATATCGTGGACGAGGATCTGCTGGAGCTGAGCATGGCGGCCGCGGAAATGAGCGATTACGAGCGGAACCGGGCGGTGCTCAATCTGCAGAAGCGGCTCAAGGTGATGCGCGCGTCGAGCCCGTATATCGCCGATGTCCGTCTGTTCGTTCCGGTCATGAACCGGACCATCTCGGCGCTGCATTACGACACGACGATCGATATGGCGCAATTCCAGACGTTCCGGCAGCCAGCCAATGCCAAGACGCTGCTGCTTCAGGACGGGCGGCTGTATGTCAGCCTGTCCTACGGCAGCCTGCCAAGCGACGGACCAACAAGAACGATGTTCGTGATTGTCGCGGAAATGTCGTCGGTCCGCATCGGTGAAGCGATGGACCGTGCATTCGATACGGATGGCGGTCAGGCTGGCGCGAGTCTGCTGATCGACGGCGAGTCGGGTACGGTCGTCCTGGGGGGCGAAGCGACCACAGCCGCAGCGTCCGAATGGAGCGCGGCAAGCCGGTTGATCGCGGATGTACGCTGGTGGAACCAGGACGGCGCCGCCCGGACGGAAACGGAGTGGGGGGAAGGCCGTCTGACCGTCGCCGATTATTCGCCCTATTTGGGCAAAGCGATCGTCGCCGTCCTTCCCGAGTCGCGGGTCGTCGGTCCGTTGAAGCTCTACGAACGCTGGTTCTTGCTGTTTTCTCTCATTGCCGCCGTCGTCATCCTTTTGTTCTCGATGCGCATCTATCGGCTCATTCACAGGCCGCTCGTCAAGCTCGGCTTCGCATTCCGAAGGGTGGAGGACGGCTCGTTGAACTTTACGATCCAGCATCGGAAAAGGGACGAATTCGGCTACTTGTACGCCTCTTTTAATGACATGGTCGGCCGCCTGGACAATCTGATCCAGGATGTATATAAGGCAAAAATACGATTTCAGCAGTCGGAGCTCAAGCGGCTGCAGTCGCAGATCAATCCTCACTTTCTGTTCAACAACCACTTCATTTTATCCCGATTGATCAAGTCGCAAAATTACGAGACCGCCGAGCGCTTCTCCCGATATATAGGCGAATATTTGCAATTCATCACGCGCGACGCGGCCGAGGAGATGACGCTGGAGCGGGAAGTGGCGCATGCGCTCGTCTATATCGAGCTGCAGACGTTCAGCTTCGCCTCCAGGGTGGCCGTCGACGTCGGTCCGCTGCCCGAGTCGGCGAGACAGCTGCTCGTGCCGCGACTTATATTGCAGCCGATTATCGAGAACGCCTACAAATATACGTTCGAGCGCAAAATTGCGGGCGGGCGGCTCGGCATTCGTTTTGAGGCGGAGGAGGAGGGCCTCGTCCGCATCTTGATAGAGGACAGCGGCGATTCGTTGGACGACGTCGCGATCGAGGAGCTGAACCGGCGGCTCACCGTATCGCCGGACGATGCGGCGGAGAGCACCGGCCTCGTCAATATCCATCAGCGGATCCGCATCCGTCTCGGCCCGCCATCGGGCTTGCGCTTCGGGCGAAGTTCGCTCGGCGGCCTGTTGGTGGAGCTGACGCTAAAGCAGACGAAGGGAGAGGAGCCATCTTGAACCGACTGCTGATCGTCGACGACGTCGCCATTATCGTGGACAGCCTGTTCGAGCTGATGGACGAGCTGCCAGGACTGGAGCTGGAATGCTACAAGGCCTATTCGGCTGTCGAGGCGCTAGAGCTGCTGAACCGGGTTCGTATCGATATCGTGCTTACCGACATCAAAATGCCGGAGATGAACGGCCTGGAGCTGCTGGATCGTATCCGCCTCCTTTGGCCGCGCTGCAAGGTCGTCTTTTTGACCAGCTATAACGAATTCGACTATGCGAAGCAGGCGATTGCGTCCGGCGGCTTCGACTATTTGCTGAAGACGGAGGACGACGACAAGATCGTCGGCGCCATCCGCCGAGCTGCGGAAGCGCTGAACGAGGAAGCGGAAATGGCGCATCTGCTCGAGGAAGCCAGACGACAGCTGGAAGCGTCAAGGCCGACGCTGCAAAAGGCGTTCTTCCTTGAATTGCTTCACGGCCGGTGGACGGAGGAGGAACGGCTGGCGGAGCGGTTGGATGAGCTTGGTTCGCCGCTGTCGGCGGACAAGCCGCTGTACTTGCTGGTCGGCCGCGTCGACGAATGGTCGCCTGCCGAGCGTTACGATGACCGCATGCTGCTGCTGCTGGCTGTCCAGCGCATTATGGCTGAGCTTGTGGGAGTGCGACTTCGCCTGTTTGCCCTGCCGTACGATTCCGCCAAGATCGTCTGGTTAATGCAGCCGACGGGGGACGGCGGCATCCTGCCTTTTCTGGCGGAAACGCTGGAGTCGGTTCAGTCGGCTTGCCGCCGGACGCTGCAGCGACCTGTATCCTTTATGCTCGGCGAGCGAGCGATCGCCTGGAGCGATGCGGCCGACAGCTTCCGGCGGCTGAACCGGCGGATGGGCTGGGGCATAGGTCTGCGTCCGGGCATGCTGCTGACCGAGACGCAGACCGGCGCCGACATCGTCGCGCCGGATGGCGAAGCGGATGCGGAGCGGCCGCGCTTTCGCTTCGACGGACTGGCGGAGCTGTCCGCGCTGCTCGAAAACAACCGCAAGGATCTCTTCTTCCCTGCGATGCGGGAGCTGGCGGCATCCGCGTCGGCGGGCAGCCCCGAGGAGCGAATGGCGCTCCGCTTCGGCCTGCGGGCACTGCTGATGACCTACGACTTCGGCGGCTTCCCCGAGGCGGGCAGCGTCGGCGCCCGTCAGCCTGACGGCGTGCACGATCCCGACGAGCCGGGCTGGGAAGAGGAGCTGGCCGACTTCGCCGAGCAGGCGGAGCGGCTGTTCGAGCGGCGGCGGCAAGGGCAGGCGGAGCGGGAATCGGAGGTGCTGGCGACGATCCATCGTCATATCGACGACCATCTGGGCGACGATATCTCGCTGAACCGGCTCGCCGATCTCGTTCAATTGCACCCTTCGTATTTATCCCGGCTTTACAAAGAAATGACCGGCCGCGGGCTGTACGATTACATATCGGAGCGACGTCTTGCGGCGGCGCGCAAATATTTGCGCCAGAGCTCGCTGAAGGTCCACGAGATCGCGGCGGCGCTCGGCTACAATTCTTCGTTTGCCTTCGCGCGCTTTTTCAAAAGCCAGACGGGCGTTACGCCTCAGGAATATCGTCAATTCCCGGACGGCTCCGCAAGTAAACAATAGTGGTCGTCATGTCATCAGATGAGCGTGGAAGGGCTTCCTATCCGTTTTTATAATGAAGTCGTAAAGCAGCTCAACTTATTCGGAAGGGGCGAAAAAGGTTGACAAAAGCAAAAAGAACATGGATCGCCGCGCTGCTGGTCGTGGCGCTCGGGACGACGGCGGCATGCAGCGACGGCGGCGGGAACAAAAGCGAAGGGCAGGGGGAAGCGTCGGCAAGCGCGTCGCAGTCTCCGGGCCAGACGGGCGGCGACCAAAGTCCCGATGCACAGCCGGAGGACATCATGGCCAAATACGATCCGCCGATCGAAATATCGACGGGTGCTTCGGTTAATCCGACGGTCGTCTGGAATCCGGGCGAGAGCATCGACAAGAACAGCGTCTACGACAACTACGAGCAGGAGCTGGGCATTCGGGTCAAAAACAAATGGGCGGTCGACACCAGCCAGTACGACGCCAAGGTGAAGATCACGATCGCCTCCAACGATTTGCCCGACTTTATGTACGTGCAGCGGGCCGATCTGGACCAGCTGGTCAAGTCCGACATGGTGATGGATTTGACCGACCTGTACGAGAAGTACGCGACCCCCGAGACGAAAAAGTTTCTAACGGCGGATGGCGGCGCACAGCTCGATTCGGCCAAATCGGACGGCAAGCTGATGGCCATCCCGCGCACGGACGCGCCATACGTTCCCGCGCAAATTTTGTACATCCGCAACGATTGGTTGAAGAAGCTGAACCTGCAGGCGCCGAAGACGATGCAGGACGTCCTGGACATCTCTCATGCGTTCGCGACGATGGACCCTGACGGCAACGGCAAGGCGGACACGATCGGCCTGTCGCTGCAAAAAGAAATACTGGCCAGCGATTCCGGACTGATCGGCTACTTCAGCAGCTATCATGCCTATCCCGGCAAATGGATCAAGACCGCCTCGGGCCAGGTGGAATACGGCGGCATCCAGCCTGAGGTGAAGACGACGCTGAAGCGGCTTCAGGACATGTTCAAGGCCGGCGAGCTGGACAAAGAATTTATGGTCAAGGACAGCAGCAAGAGCGCGGAGCTGCTCGTCTCCGACAAAGCGGGCATGGTGTATGGCCCGTTCTGGATGCCCAGCTGGCCGCTGCAGGGCGGCGCGGTCAAGGACGGCAAGGTCGTTCAGGACTGGGGCATTTACGCCGTTCCGTCGATCGACGATAAGCCCGCCCTGCAGCCCGTCGATCTCGGCGTCACCGGCTACTACGTCATTTCCAAAAAGGCGAAGCATCCGGAGGCGGTGTTCAAGCTGCTGAACCGCTGGGTGACGGCGCTGACGCGCAACGACCCGACGGAGGACGTCGC
Organism: Cohnella hashimotonis; assembly: GCF_030014955.1. Taxonomy (NCBI): domain Bacteria; kingdom Bacillati; phylum Bacillota; class Bacilli; order Caryophanales; family Paenibacillaceae; genus Cohnella; species Cohnella hashimotonis. Next base: position 4,648,539 of record NZ_JAGRPV010000001.1, on the reverse strand, counting down.
CAAGTATTCGCAGGGGTCGCTGAAGGACAAGCCGCAGGCGTACTACACGTTGAATCCGGTGCTCGTCTACAACATCGGCGCGCAGCTCTATTCCGGCGAGATGATGCCCAAGGCGATCAAGGCGAAGGATCCGTCCATGCTGAACAACGAGAACAAAATCAACTACGAAAACGTGATGAAGTTCGAGGCCGGCGACGCCAATCAATACGGCGCCTATATGGCCTTCAAGGAAGGCGGCTCGCAGCCTTTGCTGTATGAGTATTTTCAAGAGGGACGCTATTTGACCAACGCTTACTCGGGACCGCCGACCGCCACAATGGCGGATCGCTGGGCGACGCTGCAGGCCAAGGAGATGGAAGTGTTTACGAAGATCATCACGAACGGCGCGTCTGTCGACGAGTTCGACAAGTACGTGGAGCAATGGAAGACGCTGGGCGGCGCGCAGATTACGCAGGAAGTGAACGATTGGCTGCAGTCGCACTAACAATAGCGGCAAGTCTGTCGTCGGGGGCGGGCGAAGGCGCGTTCCCCGATCGGCAGCGGGAGGTCATGTTGTGAAAGCTTTGAGATGGAAAAATCAATGGCCGCTTCATCTGATGATCTGGCCGGCCGTCGCGCTCCTGTTCGTCTACAGCTACGTGCCGATCGCCGGCGCCCTGTTTATGGCATTTCAGAAATTTAATCCGGCCAAGGGCGTGTTCGCTTCGCCATGGGTGGGGCTGGATAATTTCCGTTACATTTTCAGCATGCCCGATATGGGCCGCGTGCTTTTCAACACCGTCTACATCGCGTCGATGAAAATCGTCGCCGGGCTGCTCGTGCCGATCGCCTTCGCCCTGATGCTGAACGAGGTGCGGGTCGCCGCGGTCAAGCGAACGTTCCAGACGCTCGTTTATTTGCCTCATTTTCTCTCCTGGGTCATCCTGTCGGGCATTTTGATCGACATTTTGTCGCCGTCCGAAGGCATCGTCAACAAGGCGATCGCCGGGCTTGGCCTGGAGCCGGTGTTTTTTCTGACCGACAACCGCTGGTTTCCGTTCGTGCTCGTCACCTCCGACGTCTGGAAGGAATTCGGGTATGCGACGATCATCTATCTGGCCGCGCTGACCTCGATCAACCCGGCGCTGTACGAGGCCGCCGAGATCGACGGGGCGAGCCGCTGGAAGCGGACGCTCTACGTATCGCTCCCCGGGATGGCCCCGATCATCGTCCTGATGGCCGCGCTCAGTCTTGGCAACGTGCTGAACGCGGGCTTCGAGCAAATCTTTAATTTGTACAATGCGCTCGTCTACGAGAGCGGCGACGTCATCGATACGCTCGTCTACCGGATCGGCCTCGAGCAGGCGCAATACAGCGTCGCGACGGCGGTCGGTTTGTTCAAGTCGCTCGTGTCCATGTTTTTTATCGTCATCTCGTACGGTCTCGCCTATCGGTTCGCCAATTACCGGCTATTTTGAAAGGGGGGTGAATGCTCCTGTTAGCAGCCCGGAAATGGAAAGGCGGCTGGTCGGACGGCATCCTCTATGCGATCCTGCTCGTCTCGTCGCTGCTCTGTCTGTTCCCACTCGTCCATGTGGTCGCCGTTTCGTTCAGCTCCTCGCACGCGGCGGCATCCGGCAGCGTCGTGCTGTGGCCCGAGGAGGCGACGCTGTCGTCCTACCGCTTCGTCTTCCGCCAGCGGCAATTTCTCGAGGCGGCGTGGATCTCGGCGCAGCGTGTCGCGCTGGCGACGGCGGTCGGCTTCGTACTGACCAGCCTGGCCGCTTACCCGTTGTCGCGCGAGCCGCGCGAATTTGCCGGCAGGACGCTGTACGCCTGGTATTTTGCGTTCGTTCTGTTTTTCGGCGGCGGACTCATTCCGCTTTATATGACGGTCAAGGATACGCATCTGCTCGACACGATCTGGGCGTTGGTCATTCCCGGCGCCGTGCCGGTGTTCAACGTGCTGCTGCTGCTCAATTTTTTCCGGGGGCTGCCGCGCGGGCTCGAGGAATCGGCGAAGCTCGACGGCGCCGGCCACTTTAAAGTGCTGCTGCGGATCTACCTGCCGCTGTCGCTTCCGGCGCTCGCCACGACGACGCTGTTCACAATGGTGGCGCACTGGAACAACTGGTTTGACGGCCTGATTTACATGAATTCCAAGGATAATTATCCGCTGCAGACGCTGCTGCAGACGATCGTCATCGCCAAAGACGCGCAGTTCTCGTCCGTACAGGACGCGGCGGCGATGGCGCTCATCTCGGACAGAACCGTTCATTCCGCCCAAATCGTCGTAGCGGCATTCCCCATCCTGCTCGTCTATCCGTTTTTACAGCGGTTTTTCATAAAAGGCATCGTACTCGGAAGCGTCAAGGAATAGCGACGAAGCGCATGGAGGGGCGCCGGGCCGAACATGGCACGCGTCAGCCGCCTGGTCCGGGTGAGTCCGCGCTTCGGCGGAGACAAGGTTCGCTTGTAGGAAAGCAGAGCCGTCCAGAAGGCCGTGCGAGGAGGCGGAAGAAGAGGCGGGGCGGCTGCTTTTTTGCAAAATAAAGATCGCGCCGCATGACGGCCGATCCCCTGAGGAGGACTATAATGAGTATCCGCACTTCCCCATGGCGACTTCTGACTGCGATTTTCCTGCTGCTGGCGCTGGCGCTTCCGACCGGCCACGCCGCTCCCGCCGACGCCAAGGCGCCGCCCAAGGCCAAAGCGCTCTCGTTCGCCGGCACCGTCTATTACGTCGATTCCGCCGCCGGCAGCGACAGCGGCAACGGCCTGTCGCCGGCGACGGCGTGGAAGACACTGACCAAGGTGAACGCGACGACGTTCGATCCCGGCGACGCCATTCTGTTCAAGGCCGGCGGCGTGTGGACGGGCACGCTCTGGCCCAAGGGGTCCGGAGATGCCACGGACCCCATTACGATCGGCAAATACGGAAGCGGCCGCGCCCCGCTCATCAACGGCGCGGGCGCGGCGAACGCGGTTTATTTGTACAACCAGCAATATTGGGACATCGCCGATCTGGAAGTGACGAACGACAGCGCGACGGCTTCCAATCGCAGAGGCGTCTACATCGTTGGAGAAAATGCCGGCACGCTGCACGCGATTCATCTGCGCAATTTGTACGTGCATCGGGTGAAGGGCGACAATACGAAGGATGCGGGCGGCAGCGCGGGCATTCTCGTCGAGGTGAAGGGCACGACGGTGCAGACGACGTTCGACGATGTCCTCATCGAGAACAATCGGGTCTCGTCCGTGGACCGCACCGGCATCGCGACGTTTTCCAGCTGGCGGTACAGCGCCGGCATCGGGTATTCCGGACCGTCCTGGGTGCCGCTCACCCATGTCGTCATCCGCAACAATTTCGTCAGCGATACGGGCGGCGACGGCATCACGCCGCACGTCACGGACGGGGCGCTGATCGAGTACAACGTGGTGGACGGCTTCAATGTCCGCTCGGGAACCTTCAATGCCGGCATCTGGACATGGGCCAGCGATCATGCGGTCATGCAGCATAACGAGGTGTACAACGGCAATACGCCGATGGACGGCATGGCCTTCGACATCGACCACGGGCAGACCGGCACGGTCGTCCAGTACAATTACAGCCACGACAACGACGGCGGCTTCGTGCTCGTCTGCAAGGACCCGGCGGCCGGCTTCGTGCGCGACAGCGTCATTCGCTACAACGTCAGCCAGAACGACAATACGCAAATATTCGGCTTCTGCGCGGACTCCCAGAATACGAAAATTTACAACAACACCGTCTTCGTCCATCCCGATACGGCGCCTTATTTGATCGCCGTCGGCTCCTCCGGCGCGAGCGCCTACTGGGCGAACAACATTTTTTACAATCTTGGCGAGGTCAGCTACCTGTTGAACGGATCGACCAATACGTTCGAGCACAACCTTTTTTACGGCTATCATCCTTCCAACGAACCGGCGGACGCGAACAAAATAACGGCCGATCCCAAGTTCGTCAGTCCCGGCAGCGGCCGCGACGGCATGGATACGCTGGACGGCTACATGCTGAAGACGGGCTCTCCCGCCCTTGGCGCCGGCAAGCTCGTGGCCGGCAACGGCGGAGCGGATTATTGGGGCAACGCGGTCTCTTCCTCCGCGGCGCCGAATATCGGCGCGTACAACGGCGCGGGCGTGACGCCGCCTAATCTGACGGTCAATCCGGGCTTCGAGACCGGCAGCCTGAGCGGCTGGACGACCGTGAGCGCAGGCTCGAGTCCCGCTTCCGTCGCCAGCGGCGACGTCCGGGCCGGCGCCTACGCCGCCAAGATCTATCCCGGCGCTTATCTCGAGCAGACGGTGACCGTCCAGCCGAACACCACGTACACGCTCAAAGGCTGGGCGAAGCCGACGGGCACGGGCCTGTTTCCCGGTCAGGTGTGGATCGGCCTGCAGGATGCCGCCAATCCCTCGCTGAACGGCTATTACGAGATCGGCATCGCCGTCTGGAAGCCGGCGATTACGACCTTTACGACCGGGCCTTCCACGACTTCCGTCAAGGTGTACGTCAACTATGTGAGCGGCGCCGACTATGCGCTGATCGACGATATCGAGCTGACCAAAAACTAACGGCCGACCGGACCGGGCGGCACAAGAGGGAAGGAGCGCCGCTCCTTTCCCTGCCCGCTCCGGCGGCGGGAGGGGTGAGGTCTTGAAGACGATTTTCGGTAAAAGATGGTCCGGCGGACGGTTGGTCCGGCCAATGGTCGCGCTGGTTGTGCTGGCTGTGATATGCGCGGCGGCCGTTGCGCTTGTCCTGTCGGCCAGAGGCGCGCCGACGGCGGCGATTCCGCTGCGAATCGACGGCGAACCGGTGGAGGCCGCGGAATATTTGCTGCTGCTGGAGAACGAGCGCGCGCCGACCATTGCCGAATACGGCGAACGCTACGGCATTGAAGCAGGCAGCGGAGCGTCGTTCTGGACGACGGCCGCAGGCGGCGAGACGCCGCTCGATACGGCCAAACGGCGGGCGCTTGCGCAGTTGACGCGCGTGAAGGTGCAGCAGCGGGAGGCGGTGTCTTACGGCTTGCTCGACAGCGACTCGTTCTCGTCGTTTCAGAAGCGGCTTGACCGGGAGAACGAGCGGCGGAAGCGGCTTGTCGCGGAGGGCGGCATCGTATACGGCCCCGTCGAATATCAGATGGCGGACTATTACGACTATACGCTGTCCAATATGCGTAACCGACTGATCGAGGTAATGGGCCCCGCGTTGTGGCCGGCCGACGACAAGACGCTGGAGGCCTACTACGAGTCGACGAAGGAAAAGCGCTATCGAAAACGGCCGGGCAATGAAGAGCCCTCCGCGGGAAAATCCGCGTCTTCTACCGTTTCCTTGGCGCCCGACAGCGGCTTCTCGGACTATTTGCCCTTCAAGGATATCAGGAATGTCGTGCAAAACGATTATTGGTCTTCCCGTTTTCAGCAATGGACCGACCAAGCGGCCGCGGCCGCGAAGATCGATATCGACGAGAAGGCTTATCGTAAGATCGGCTATTGAAGAAGATCGAAGAACTGCCGGAAGCGAATTTGAAAAGCGATGTTTAAAGGAGAACCGAAACAGTGACTATACACGAAAATGGAAGCGGCTGGATCGTCCAGGCGGCGGACCGGCAGCTTGAGATCGATCCGAATACGCTTGTCCTGACGCTGACCGATACGACTGCCGGCCGGAGTTGGGCGACCGTCCGGGGCGAAGATCATATCCTGCTTCGAACGGCGGAGGGAGAGCGGCTCGTCCGGCTTGCCGACGCCGCGGAGAAGACGTTCGAGGTTCGCCGCTCGGGCTACTACGAAGGCGTGTATGCGACGCTGTCGGGCTTCCCCGATGCGGACGGCGCGAGCGGCGCTGCGCAGCGGCGTCTGTCCGTTCGGCTGTCCGTGCTGCTGTATACGCATACGGGCGAGCTTGTGTGCGAGCTGCACCCGCTGGAACGCGATGCGGGAGACATCGTGCATATCGCCTGGCCCGCTCCGTTCGGGTTCGGAGGCGTCGAGCCCGGCCAATATACCGTCGTGCCGATGATGCAAGGCTTTCTCGTGCCGGCAGACTGGGAGGGCGACCTCGTTCGTTACGAAGACGGCTTGCTGCACGGCCGCGACGCCTATATGCCATGGTGGGGTCAGACCGACGGAGAGCACGGGTACACGGCAATCGTCGATACGTTCTGGGACGCCAAGGGCCGCTTCGACCATGCGCCTCGGCAGCATTCGCATTTCGGCGTCCGCTGGCTGCCCTCGCTTGGCCGCTACGACGACAACCGCAGCGTGAGGTACCGGTTCGGTCCGAAAATGGACTATGTCGAAATGGCGAAAATCTACCGGGCCTACGCCAAATCGATCGGTCGATTCCGCTCGATGGCGGAGAAAATCGCCGAAAATCCGCGCGTCGACCGGCTGCGCGGAGCGGCGGTCGTCAATACGCTCATTCACTTCTACGCCGTGCCGGAATCGGACTATTACGATCCGGATCATCCCGAGAAAAACGACGAGCGGCATTCCTTCGCGCTTCGGGCCGAGCAGCTGGCTAAGCTTAAAGATGCGTACGACGGACCCGTTTACGTCCATCTGGACGGATGGGGCCAGCGCGGCTACGACAATTTGCATCCCGACGTGCTGCCGCCGAGCCCGGTCAACGGCGGCTGGGAGGGGATGCGGCTGTTGCGGCAGCGGTGCGAGGAGCTCGGTTATTTGCTGGCGCTGCACGATCAATACCGCGATTTCTATCACGACGCGCCGAGTTACGGGGCGGAGCAGGCGGTGATGGACCGCGACGGCAACAACGAGCTGTGCACGATATGGCCCGGCGGCGCCCATCATTTTCTCAGCGCGAGTCTGGCCAAAGGGTACGTCGAACGCAATTACGAGCAGCTCGAGGCGGAGAGCGTCCTGCCGGACGGGGCGTATCTGGACGTCTTCGCCGTCATCGCGCTGGAGGAGGATTATCATCCCGTCCACCCCATGACCCGCAAGCAGTGTATGGAGCACCGTCTGTCCTGCTTTCATTCCATACGCTCGCGCGGCATGATCGTCAGCTCCGAGGAGCCGGTCGACTGGGCGATTCCCGCCCTCGATCTGGTTCATCACGGACCGTACGCGCGCAATCCGAATCCGGGCAAAGGGCCCGTCGTCGGCATTCCGGTTCCGCTGTTTTCGCTCGTGTATCACGACGCGGTGTTTTTGCCCTGGTTCCCGGGCGAAGGGGAGTGGGGCATTCCGCCGGAGGACTGGGGGTTCCTGCACGGCCTGCTGAACGCCGGATTGCCCTGTCTGAATATCGAGCCGACCGACGCGGAGATCGCGCTGGCCCGCCAAATGTCAGAGCTGCACAACCGGGTCGGGTGTATGGAGATGACGGGACACAGCTTTATCGACGGCAATCTCCGCAGGCAGCGGGCCGTATACGCCGACGGCACCGTCGTCGAGATCGACCTGGATACGAAGGCATATGCCGTTCGGTACGGAGAGGAGACGGCCGATGTCCGCAGTCCGCGTCTATAGGTCAGAGCTGGCGATTCCGACGTACGGGCTGCTCGAGGAAGACATCAATCCGATTCTGGACAAGCGGCTCGATCCGTATCCTTATCCGATGCAAAACGCGATGAAGCGCGAGAAGGAAGAAGTGCTGTACGAGGCTGTTCATCTCGAAAACGATTATTTGCATCTGATCGTTCTGCCCGAGCTGGGCGGAAGGCTGTACAGCATGCTCGACAAGCGCAGCGGCGAAGAGGCGCTGTACCGCAATCCGGTCATCCGTCCGCGGATGATCGGCACGCGGGGCGCCTGGTTCGCAGGCGGCATGGAGTTCAATTTTCCGATCAGCCATTCGCCGACGACGATGTCGCGCGTCGACTGTCAGACCCGGGGCAACGAGGACGGCAGCGCGTCGGTGCTGATCGGGGGCATCGAGCAAATGTCTTTCATGCATTGGCAGGTGGAGTTGCGGCTGCACCCGGGGCAAGCGCGTCTCGAGCAGCGGGTGACGCTGCGCAATCCGACTGCGATGGAGCACAAGTATTATTTCTGGACGAATACGGCGGTCGCTTACGACGACAGCGTCCGGCTCGCCTACCCGTTCGACTGGTGCGTAAATCTGGACGACCGGTACGCCAAATGGCCGTACTACAAGGAGATCGATTGCCGACTGCCGCAGCAGATCCCTTACGCCTACGAGACGTTCGGAAAAGGCATGACCGGCGACAGCTTCGGCGCCTACAACGCAAATAAAGACGCCGGACTCGTCCACGTCGCCGACCGCCGCAAGCTGAAGGGCGCCAAGTTTTTCGTCTGGGGCAACGACGACAAGGCCAAGGCGTGGAACCGGGCGCTGACCGAGAGCGAGGATCAATATATCGAGGTGCAGAGCGGTCCTTACGAAAGCCAGAACGTCTATAAGTTCCTGAAGCCGCATAGTGAGTTGCAGTGGACCGAGTACTGGTATCCGATCTTCGGAACCGGCGGCTTTCACCAAGCTTCCGAGGTTGTCGCGATTCGCTGGAGCCCGGGACAGGCCGAGGCGGTGCTCGTTCTCTCGGCAACCGAAGCGCTGCCCGGCTGCCGGCTTGTCCTCGGTCGCAGAGACGCGGCGCGGGAGCTGGCCGTCGATCTGTCGGCCGAGTATCCGACGACCGTCACGGTGCCCGGCGATTGGTCCGCTCCGGCCGGCGGCCTTCGGCTGCTTCTGACTTGCGGGCAGCGGCTGCTGCTCGATATCGACGGCGATCCGGCGTGCGACGAGGAATATCCGGATCACGACCTGTACGAGGACGCGCGCGTAACGGTGCTGCAGGACGAATCGGCGAGCGTGCTGAAGCGGGCGCAGTGGAGCGAATCGCTCGGGCTGACGGCGGACGCGATCGCGCTGTACGGCGAACGGCTGGCGATCCGTCCGGACTGCCAGGAGTCGCTGCTGCGGCTCGGTCTGCTGAATCTGAAAAGCTTCCGCTACGAGCGGGCGGCGGACTGCTTCGAGCAGCTGCTGCGCGATAACAACCGCAACGGCTGGGCCCGCTACTACTTGGCCGTGACGGAGCGGGAACGCGGCAATACGCGCAGAGCGCAGCGGCTGTTCGCCGACATCGGCGCTGACGCGGAGAGCTTCGACGCGGCATTGACCGAGCTTGCCGGAATGGACATCGCCGCAGGACGGTTCGCGGACGCGATGGCGGCCTGCGCGCTGCTGCCGGAGGACAATGCCGAGGGACGCCTTCTTGCCGCGATCGCGCGACGCCTCGCACTGGCCGACACGGGAGCCGCTCCGGCCGGTGAGCGTCGGACGAGCCTGCCGGACAATGCGCAAGGACTGGCGGAGCGCTATTTGGCGGTCGGCTCCGATGCCGCAAGGGAATCCCTGTTCGAGCTGACGCGAGGCGAGGAGGCGTCTCTGATCCCGATTGCCTTGATCTACGCAGAGCTGGGGCTAGCGGCGGATGCGGCGTCGCTGTTGAAGCTCGTACGGCGGCCGGGCATGAAGACGCGGCTCGCCGAAGGGCTGCTGCGCCTGACGGGCGCCGGTGACACCGCCCTGCTGCTGGAGGCGCTGCGAACGGACAGCCTCGACCGCGTATTTTTAAATGAGCGGCCGCTGCTGAAGGCGCTGGAGCGCGTGCGTCCGCTCGACACCGTCGGCATTGCCGATTATTTGCTCGGCATCGCCTGCTATGCCGCCGGCGACCGGGAGCGCGGGGCGGAACTGCTGTTGTCCGCCTACCGCAAAGGACTGCGACTTACGGCGCTGCTGTATAGCATCGGGTACGCCCGGCTTGCGGCGCTGGGCGACCTGCCGGGCGCCGCCGCCGTGCTGGAGGAAGATGTGGCCGTCAACGGCGGGAGAAACGAGGGAACGCTTTGTCTGCTCGACGATATTTACCGGCAGCGGGGAGATCTGGCGGCGCGGCTGGCGCTGCTGCCCATGATGGAGCAAGCGGGCAACCGGACGCTTGTCGTCGTCCGCATGGTCGACCTGCTGCGGGAAGCCGGGCAGGAGGAACGCGCGCTGGAGCTGCTTCGGGCCGAGCCGTTCGAAAACTGGGAGGGCGAGGAAATCAGCGGACCTTGCTACCGCGACACGGTGCTGTCGCTTGTCCGCAAGGCGCTGGCGAACGGCGATATCGCTGCCGCTGCGGATTGGGCGGACCGGATCGACCGCTATCCGGACAACTTGGTTTACGGCGAGCCGATCTACCTGTCCCGCTCCGAGGTGAATTGCGTCCGGGGGCAGGTGAGCGCCGCGCTCGGGCGAGGGGAGGAAGCGGCGAGCTATTGGCTGGACGGATACCGGGAGCTGAGTCGGGAGGAAATTCCGAAGACGGAGCGCAGCCGGCATTACAGCCTGCAATGTCTGGCGGAGCTGCGCAGGTTCCGGCCTTAGATCTGTCGCGGCCGGTACGTATGGTTTCGAGAAGAAGGAAATCCGGCAAGAGGCTTGTTGAATAGGGCATTAACACTGTCATCGCCGGCAGCTGGAGACGGAACCGAAAGGCCGGAGCCTCATACGCAAGGCTGGCCGAAGTTATTCCTACTTAGGAACTCCCAAGCCTCAATATGCAAGGCCAGTCGGACTTGTTCCTGCTTAGGAACATCCAGACGCTTTATAAGCAACGTCAGCAGAAGTTGTTCCTAAATAGGAAGTAACTTTGCAGGTTCTTCCCATCTAATAGTCAAGCCGGAATTAGAGCTTTCCCCGATATTGACCCGGCGTGACTCCCTCGATTCGTTTAAACACGCTCGTAAAAGACTGCGTGTCCCGATAACCAACCATGCCAGAGATGGCGTCGAGTTTGAAGTTCGTATCGCGAAGAAGCTGGCATGCGGTCATGACGCGCTGGCGCTGGACGAACGTATGGAAGGTCTGCCCGGTATGTCGGACGAACAGGCGCTGGAAGTGCCGTTCGCTCAGTCCGAACCGTTCGGCGGCCTGTCGCTGCGTCAGCGGCTCGAGCGCCTGCTCGCGGACGTAAGCGACGGCTTCGCCGAAGTCGAGAGCGGCGGCCGCGGGGGAGCCTGCGCCGTTCGCCATCTCGCGCAGCCGCGTCCATTCAATCAAGATCTGCGTCAGCAACGCGGTCAGCATTGCGGAAGCGCCGGGACGAAGGGCGGCGTGCTCCTCGTGGATCCGCTCGAAGAGCGGCTCGAGCACGAGCCGTTTGTCCCTTGCAATGCCTGCTTCCGTCTTGTCTTGGGACAGCGCGGCCATCATGTCGTCGAGCATGAGCTCGGGGGCTGTCCGGGCGATCTCCGTCCATAGTGAGGTCGCGAACACGACATTATAAACGACCAGCTTGCTTCGCTTGTCGGCGGAGGATGGACGGAATACGTGCGAGCAGCCGACGGGAAGCACGAAGAGATCGCCGCGAGCCGCGGGCAGCGCCTGTTCGCCGATATACTGGTATCCGGTCCCTTCGGCGACGTAGTTCAGTTCGATAAAATCGTGCTCGTGCAGACCCGAATCGAAGAAGTTCTCTTCAATTCGGTTGACGAAAATACGCAGGCCGCCGCGAAACAGATTTTTGCCCCGCAACGTATATTGCGTCTTTTTCATCTCAGGGCCTCCGGCTTCAAGTTGATGTCTATTTTACCATGGAATATTGTCCGGTTCACCAATGTATTTGCCGCTGGCAGCGCTTTAAACTGCAATCAGGATCGGTAATTTAATGACGGCATGGGGGCATGAACGAATGGCGGAGATCGAAGTATACGGACTGTCCTGCAACACCAGGTTGAACCCGGTGGGTATCGACGACAAGGCGCCGCGGCTGGGCTGGAAGCTGCGTTCGGAGCGGCGCGGGGTCGTTCAGGAGGCGTACCGCATCCAGGTCGCGGAAAATGCCGCGTTTGAAGGCGGGCTTGCGTGGGATACGGAGAAGTTGGCCGGCGATCGTTCGGTCGCGGTGACTTATGAAGGCGAGACGCTGCGGTCGCGCACGCGGTATTTTTATCGGGTGAAGGTATGGGCAAATCAGGGCGAGGAATCCGAGTGGAGTCCGGCCGCTTATTTTGAGACGGGGCTGTTGTCGGGAGAGGAATGGGCTGGAGCCGACTGGATCTCGTACGCGCTGCCCGCGAACGAAGAGGGACATGAACCGATCGCCTATTTGCGCAAGGCATTCAGTCTGGATCGTCCGGTTGCCTCCGCTCGTATATACGCAACGGCGCTCGGCATGTACCGGCTCTTCGTCAACGGCGAGACTGCCGACGACACGAGCCTGAATCCGGGATGGACCAGTTACGAGAAGCGTCTGCAATATCAGACATATGACGTTACGGCGTTGCTGCGCGAAGGAAAAAACGCGATCGGCTTCATGCTCGGCAACGGCTGGTACCGTGGCGGATTGGGCTGGAAAAAAACAGGAAACTACGGCGACACCAGAGCTGCGCTTGTTTTGCTGCAGGTGCGCTATGCCGACGGCACCGAGTCCATCATCGGCTCGGACGGAAGCTGGCGGGGGAGCGACGGCGCGCTTCGCTGGTCCGAGATTTACGACGGCGAATACTACGACGCGAGGCTGGAGCGGAAAGCGTGGTCGCGAGCGGAATTCGACGATTCGGAATGGGGAAATGCCTCGTCGTATTCGCATCCGAAGTCGGCGCTCGTCGCGCAGGAGAGCGAGCCGGTACGGATCGTGAATACGATCGTACCCGTCTCCGTATGGACGACGCCGAGCGGAGAGACGCTGCTCGACATGGGCCAGAACCTGGTCGGCTGGGTTCGGTTCACCGTAAGGGCCGAGGCAGGAACGGTCGTGACCGTGCGCCATGCGGAGGTGCTGGACAAACACGGCAATTTCTACACGGGCAATCTGCGCGCCGCCAAACAGACGATCGCCTATGTGTGCTCGGGCGATGGTGAGGAGACGTTCGAGCCGTCCTTTACGTTCCAGGGCTTCCGTTACGTCAAGATCGAAGGCATTGCGCCGGAGCAGGTGCCGGGCCGCTTCGTCGGGTGCGTCCTGACCAGCGATCTGCAAGCCGCCGGGCAATTCCGCTGCTCGGATCCGATGATCAACAAGCTGGCGGACAATATCGTCTGGGGCCAGATCGGCAACTTCGTCGACGTGCCAACGGACTGTCCGCAGCGGGACGAGCGACTCGGCTGGACCGGCGATGCGCAGGCGTTCGTGCGAGCGTCCACTTATAACCGCAACGTACAGACCTTTTTCGCAAAATGGCTTCGCGATCTGGCTGCGGATCAGCAGCCGGACGGCGGCGTGCCGCACGTCATTCCGAACCTCTCGATCGCCGGCGCGAATTCGGCGGCTTGGGGCGATGCGGCCGCGATCGTCCCGTGGGTGCTGTACGAGCGTTATGGCGACGAGCGCGTGCTCCGGGAGCAGTACGCAAGTATGAAGGGCTGGGTCGAATATATCCGGGCTCAAGGCGAGAATGAATTTTTATGGGATACGGGCTTCCACTTCGGCGACTGGCTCGGGCTCGATGCCAAGGAGAACAGCTATATCGGCGCGACGCCGCGCGAGCTGATCGCGACGGCCTTCTACGCGCACTCGACGGGACTTGTGGCGAAGTCGGCGAGCGTCCTGGGATTTGCGGACGACGCGGCCAAGTACGCCGAGCTGCGCGACAACGTCGCAAGCGCCTTCCGCGCGGAATACGTCACCCCAAGCGGGCGGCTCGCTTCGCCGACGCAGACTGCCTATGCCGTAGCGCTGATGTTCGATCTTCTGGAGGAAGGAACCCGGCAGCAGGCTGCGGATCGGCTCGCCAAGCTGATCGAGGAAGCGGGCAACCAGTTGACCACGGGATTCGTCGGCACGCCTTACCTTTGCCATGTGCTGACCCGGTTCGGACACGCCGACCTCGCCTACAAGCTGCTCGAGCGGCGCGAGTATCCGTCCTGGCTGTACCCGGTCGTCAAGGGCGCGACGACGATCTGGGAGCACTGGGACGGCATCAAGCCGGACGGCAGCTTCTGGAGCGACGATATGAACTCGTACAATCACTATGCATACGGCGCGATCGGCGACTGGCTGTTCGGTATTGTCGCGGGCATCGACGCGGACGCCTCCGAACCCGGATACAAGCGAATTCAGATTCGTCCGGTGCCGGGCGGTTCGCTCAAGTTCGCCGACGCGACGCTTGAGTCGCCGTACGGAGAGATTCGAGCGGCCTGGCATCGCAGACCGGACGGCGGATTCGACTACAATATCTCCGTGCCGGCCAATGCCGCCGCGAACGTCCTGCTGCAGGGCGCGAGCAAGGCGAACGCGACGGAGTCACAACAATCGCTCGACGCCGCGCGAGGAATCTCGAACGTCGAGGAGACGGCCGAAGGGCTGGCGTTTAGCGTCGGCTCCGGGAAGTATCGGTTTACGGTTAAAAGATAGAATATCGATCATACGCGACAGCCGCCGGGCATACTCCGGCGGCTGTTTTCGTCGCTCGTCCACAATGGCGTCATGCAGTGGTAAAGATATTGCTAGAAAGGAAAGGTTATTTCTCTATTCGCATGCTCGCCTCCAAATTTAAAATGAGCTTGTAAGCGCATTCTAACGATGGGGGAGAGCAAATTGAACTTGAAAAATTATCGGCCTTTGGGTATTGCATTGTGTCTGGCGCTGCTGTTCGAAGGCTTGACGGGCTTATGGTCGACGCGTACGGCATCCGCCGATCCGTTGCCGTCGCCGACTGGCACCACGTATTATGTCAGCCAGACGAACGGAAACGACAGCTACGACGGCTTGGCTCCAGAATGGGACGGCGTGCACGGGCCCTGGAAGACGCTAGGGAAGGTATCCGGACAGACGTACGCGGAAGGGGATGCGATCAAGCTCAAAAGCGGCGACGCATGGAACGAGCAGTTAACGCTCCGCGGCAGCGGCACCTCGGACCATCCGATTACGGTAACTTCATACGGTTCGGGCAACCGACCGTACATCTACCGGAATAATGGCATAGATGAAGAGGCGATCCGGATCGACAACGGCGACGGGTACCGGATTGCGGGTCTGGAGATCGCGAAGGCGAGAAGGGGGCTCCGGATTATCGCCGACGGCAATACGAAGCCGAGATTCGAGCATTACCGGATCGAAGACAATTATTTTCACGATATCGCGAATGCGAACGGAAGTCTGCCCGGGGAGGAGGGAACGGCCATCGATCTGGTGACCGTACCGGGCGTCAAGCCGGTGTTCGCGAATATCGCGATCAAAAACAACATTTTCAGAAAAACGGAAATCAGCTACATCATGTGGAGCGACGGCATTGGCCCGAGACAGGAAGACGTAACGATCGAAGGCTCCACATTTATTGAAAACGGGAGAAATCAGGTGTTCCAGTGGAGCGGCAAAAACGTCGACGTGCTGAACAATCTGTTCTATTACAATTATCCCCGCAAGTATTTCGGCGTCGGACTCACCTCGGTGCTGACCGAGCATTTGACCGGCGAGAGCGGCGTTTATAACGAAGTGGACGGCAACGAGTTCGGGTGGGCCGGCACTTACCCCGGCGATCATGACGGCACGGCCTACGATTTTGAGAAGTCCGGCGATTACATTCATTTTACCAACAACTTTATCCATGATTCCTATCGTTACGGCGCGATGTTCATGGGCGGACAGGTCTTCAACGAGCTGTTATTTGCCGACAACACCTTCAAGGATAATGCGCTCGGTACCCAGGACTCGCCTTTCCATATTTGGCTGCGCGCCGACAATACCGGCTCCGGCACGTTCGAAGGCAATCGGTTTTACAATGAGGCCGGCATGACCGGATTCGATCAGAAGCCATCCAGCTTTACCTATGCCAACAATGCGGATCCTGCCGTCTCGCCGGGTTTTACGGCGATGCCGCTCGTGACGGACATTCAGTCAGGCGCACCGGATTCGCGAACGTATACGTTCCAGAGCGCGACCTGGGGGGCGCAGCTGCGATACACGCTGGACGGCAGCGTGCCGACTGCGAGCAGCATGCTCTATGCGGGCCCGATAACGGTGACCGACAAGTCGACGGTCATCAATGTGAAAGCTTTCGTGCCCGGGATGAATCCCAGCAAAACGAACATGGTCCTCGCGGACTTTCGCGACAGCGGCGAAGGGGAAGGACCGGCCCACTGGTGGAAGCTCGACGAAACCGCAGGCGCTTCGGCTGCCGATGCTGCGGGCGGCGCCGACGGGAGCGTGACGGCAGGCGCATGGGGACCGGGAATGATCGACGGCGCGCTGGACTTCGACGGCACGGGCGGCGGCGTCGACGTGAACGATGCTTCGCTCGCGGGCATTTCGGACAACTTCACCCTGTCGTTCTGGGTCAAGCCGCGTGCCGAGATCGTGCTGCGGCCTGAAGCCGGCGACGGCATTACCGGCGATAACGGCCAGCAATATGCGATCGCTCCCGCCTACAGAGGCGGAGGGACCGATGCGACGCATGCGGGCGTCGGCGTCTCGGTCGGTACGAACGGCATTGCCGTGGTGGAACATTCGGATAACTATTTGCCCGCGCTGCTCGTGGATGGGGGCACGAAGCCGGACCCCGACCAATGGACGCATATCGCCATCGTTTACAAGGACAAGCAGCCCTGGCTTTATGTCAACGGCATCTTCCGCAAAGCCGGCGTGACGAGCACAAAAACCGTTCATCCCAGCGCGGACATCGGAGGCTCGGGTCTCGGGCGCCTGGACGGATCGATCGACGACGTGCGCATCTACGATCGCCCGCTTGCCATTCAAGAGCTGCAGGTGCTGAGCCATACGGCGCATGCGCCGGAGCTGCCGGAATTCGCTTCGCAATGGAAGCTGTTCAACAGCCCCTTGACGGAGGCAGCGAATCCGACAATACCCGAGTCCGGCAGCGATGCCATCCTGTTCTCGGGAGACGGCTACTATACGATTGCGGAGGGCGAAGTCGAGAGCGCCAACGGCGCCGTGCTCGATCGGACGGTCGATGCCGGGCAGTTCTCCGTCGTATTTACGCCCAAAGCCATTGCAGGCGACTTGTCCGCCGGCGACGACTCGTGGCTGGCCGTCGGTCTGCTGGACAGCCGGCGTTACTTTAACGTCTTGAAGCCGGAGCAAGCCCGCGGCATCGTGGTGCTGCTGCGGAAGTCGAGCGGCTTGCTGACGGTGGAACCCTACAAGCTGGATGATACGGGCTTCCATGCCCAGACGCCGTTAACGCTCGGGACGGCCGCAATCGACCGGACTTACGAGCTGAAATTGGTGGAGCTGTCCGGTGTATGGAGACTCATGGTGGACGACACGCAACTGGCGGGCGATTATACGGACATGGTGACGAACGTTTTGAACGAACAGGCCTATGCGCTGATCGGACTATCGGACAAAGCGGGGGGAACGAACCGCGTGGCGGTGCATTCGGTAAACGGCGAGGCGGCTTACGGCGTGCCGAGCAGGCCCGAATGGCGGGACGGATCCTTGACCGTAACCGATGTCGAAGCGAACCGGGTCGTGCTGCACTGGGGCGGAGCGACCGACAGGGAAGGCGTCGCGTCCTATAAAATCTATCAGGATGGCGCGGAGGTGGCAGTCGTAGACGGCAGCGTAGATAACTACGAGGTTACCGGACTTACGCCTGCTACGCACTACAGCTTCAAGATCGAAGCAGGCAATGCCGCCGGCCGTTGGAGCGACCGGGGACCGACAGCGGAGACGACGACAGACTATGAAGTTCCTGAAAATATGGACTTTGCTGCGGACTGGCAGCTATATACCGGCCGCATCGGATCGGCGGAGGCGCCTACGGAAGTCCGGCTGGGCTCAAACGGCATCGTGTTCATGGGCTCCGGCTACTATACGGTCGCGGGCGGCGCGGTAATCCCTGCGAATGGCGCCGTATTCAAAGAGCCGGTGGACGTTGATCGATTTTTTGTCCGGTTCACGCCGGAGCAGCTGTCGGGCAGCTTGTCCGGCGGCGACGATTCCTGGCTGGCGGTCAGTCTGCTCAGCAGCTCCGATTATTTTGACGTGCTGCGGCCCGAAGCCGGCCAAGGC
Organism: Cohnella hashimotonis; assembly: GCF_030014955.1. Lineage (NCBI taxonomy): Bacteria > Bacillati > Bacillota > Bacilli > Caryophanales > Paenibacillaceae > Cohnella > Cohnella hashimotonis. The sequence continues at coordinate 4,630,582 of NZ_JAGRPV010000001.1, read as the reverse complement.
TTAGTCGTTCTGCTCCGCGATACGGCAGGAAAGCTCACCGTGCAGCCGCATAAATTGACGACTGCCGCCGGCTTCCAGCCGATGCCGAGCTTGACGCTTGATGCGGCCACGCTTCAGCAGCATGAACTGAAGCTGACGCAAACCGGCGGCGTATGGCGGCTTGCCATGGACGGGGTGCTGCTCGACGGCGATTACTCGGACATGGTGAACGGCGTGCTTGACGATAAGGCTTATGTACAGATCGGCTTGTCGGACAAGCAAAATAAACAAAACAGAATCCGCGTGCATACGGTGAACGACTCGGCGGCCTATTTGCCGGATTGGGAAACGAGAGCGATGCAGCCGTTCTGGCAAGGCGGCATCGTATACGACGAGCCGCTGCTGATGGTTTCCGCGAATCAAGCGCTTCCGGAAGCCGCGCTGCTGTTCGAGCCGACCCGCATCGTATCCGTCCGAAACGCGCAGATGAACAAGACTTATGCGGAGGGCGTGGATTGGGCATATAGCAATGGCAAAATCAGGCTTCTGCCCGGCTCCGCGATCCCTTTTATGACGGAGGACGAACTTTATCCGGCGACGGTCGTGCCAAACGAGAGCGTAGACCGGCGAGGCGGCGGGGGCGTCTTATTGCACGAGGGCTCCTATTTTCATGACCGGCAAATTGTCGTCACCTATGAACATGCGGGAGGCGGCTGGGAGGGACCGGTGCCGGCACTGGAATCGGTTGCGCTGTCCCGGACGCTCGCCAAGCTGGAAGCAGGCGAACCGCTGAAACTGCTTGTGCTGGGCGACAGCATCGCAGCCGGCGCCAATGCGAGCGGCGTTACGAACGCGCCGCCGTATTTGCCGGACTGGGCCGCTTTGTTGAAACGGCGACTGGAGGCGCAATACGATTCCAGGATTACGCTGATCAATCGCTCCGTGCCGGGACAAACGGCCATTTGGGGCATGGAGGAAGCGGAGCGGGCTGCGGATTTGCAGCCCGATCTGGTCGTCGTCGCTTTCGGCATGAACGACGGCGTCGGCAGCGACGCCTTGCATTCGCCTGCCTTATTCCGCGACCATATCGAGACGATCATGGATCATTTCCGGGATGCGAACAGCGATGCGGAGTTTATTCTGGTCGGTACCACGCTGGCCAATTCGGAAACGTATTTTGACGGCAAGCAGCCGCTTTATATCGCCGAGCTAAAAGCGTTGGCCGATGCGCAGACGGGCGTGGCGACAGCCGATCTGACCGGCGTTCATGCGGAGCTGCTGGCGCACAAGGCGTTTGCCGATATGACCGGCAACAACGTGAATCATCCGAACGATTACCTGGTCCGCTGGTATGCCCAGACGCTTGCCGGCATGTTGATTCCAGGCGAAGGCGAGGTTCAGCAGCCTCAGGAGCCGCAATCGCCGCAAGAGACCCATCCGCCGGCGCGAGAACAAGCGACCGCGGCGGACGGGCTGAAGATCAGCCCGCTTGGCAAAGAGGCAGCCGCAAGCCTGGTCGCGCGAAGCGCACACCCGGCTTCGGTCAAGCTGACGCTTGCCGGTGCCATCGCGGAAGTGAAGGTGCCGGACCATAACGCCGAAGCTCAATCCGCAATTCTGGAATTGGCTTACGATCCTTCGTTGGACGCCGCAGGCCTGGCGGGCCTCTATATTTGGAACGAACAACGGTCGCAATGGGCATATGTCAGAAGCGCCAAGTCTGCCGCCGACGGCAAGCTTAGCGCCGTCATCCAACGGAGCGGCATATACGGGGTGCTCGTCTACGATCGTTCATTCAGCGACATGCCGGCGACGCATTGGGCCCATCAAGCCATTCAATCGCTGGCCGCCGCACAGCTTGTGCAAGGCTTTGACGACACGCGATACGGCCCGGATCGACAGCTGACGCGAGCCGAATTCACGGCTTTGTTGACCAGGGCGCTCGGCCTCGGTCTCAAGGGGACCGGAACCGCCGCTCCCTTTTCGGATGTCGCTCCGGACGCCTGGTATGCGCAAGCCGCTGCGGCAGGATATGAAGCGGGGCTGGTCGAAGGCAACGGGCGTAGACAATTCGAGGCGGACAAGCCGGTAACGAGGCAGGAGATGGCGGTTATGCTCATGCGCGCTTGTGCGCTGGCGGATTGCGCCGCGGTGCCCGAGCTTGACGAGCATTCTGCAAGCTACTTGGATGAGCGGGATATCGCGGCTTGGGCCAAGCAAGCCGTCGGCCGATCCGCGGAGCTCGGTCTGATGCGGGGATTGGCCGGCGGAGGCTTTTCGCCGAACGCAACCGCGACGAGAGCGCAAGCCGCGACGGCGATCTTGCGGCTGACCGACCTTATCCCGCAGCCGTCCGAGCTCGCAGCGGCGTCGAAATAACAGGATCGGCGAACCCGTAAATATTGTTGCCCGAAGGTAAAGATCTTTGTCTTATGCCCCAAATCAACCTGAATTAAGATAAAAAAGAAGCAGCGGATTTCAGCTCAATAAATGGGGGGAACACAATGTCTAACAGAAGAAAAGGAAAAGCGTGGCTGCTGTCCGCGACTGCTGCCATCTTGATAACGACTGCGGCATGCTCGTCAAACAACAATTCTAACGCCAGTACGTCGACTGCGTCGCCATCGACCGACGCCTCGGCCGCCGCGCCGGAAGGCACGAAGGATGCGCAAGCCGAGATTAATCTCAAGGCCTACGCGGAGCCTGTGACGGTGACCATCGGGGCGACCGTCGGAGCGGGCATCAACTATCCGGAAGGCGAGAGCGTCGACGACAACATCCATACCCGGTTGAACAAGGAAATGCTGAATATCGAATACAAAAATAAATTCGTCGTGGAAGCCTCCAAGCTGTCGGAAAAAATCAATCTTGCCATTGCGAGCGACGATCTGCCCGACGTATTGCTGGTCGGGACGGAGCAAATGCAGAAAATGATCAAAAACGACCAGCTGGCCGATCTGTCGCAAGTCTACGATCAGTATGCTTCCGCCGAACTCAAGCGCAATCTGGAATATCAGAACCGGGTCTCGTTCGTTCCGGCCGAGACCGACGGCAAGCTATATGGCATCCCGGCGCCCAAAGATTACGGAAATTCGATTCCGGTCATGTATATTCGCCAGGATTGGCTGGATGCGCTGGGACTTAAGCCGCCCAAAACCATGGATGAGTTGACCGCCGTGGCCAAGGCCTTTGTCGAGAGCGATCCGGACAAGAACGGTCAAAAAGACACGTTCGCGATCTCGCTGGAGAGCGGCATGAACACGTTGGCCATGGATGCGATCGCGTCGGCGTTCGGCGCTTATCCGAGCATCATGGTGAAGGATGCGAGCGGCCAAATCGTCTACGGCAGCACGCAGCCCGAGATGAAGGAAGCGCTCAAAAAAATGCAGGAGCTCTACAAGCTTGGCGCCTTCGATCCGGAGTTCGGTATTAAGGATTATGCCGTGACGGTCGAGAAAATCATGGCGGGCAAGGTGGGCATTCTGTTCGGCGCATTCTGGAACCCGCTCTATCCGCTCAAGCAGAATCTGGAGAACGATCCGAACGCCAAGTGGAACGCCTACCCGATTCCAACGCTCGACGGCGGCGCCCCCGTACCCAAAGCGCTTCCTTTCACCAACGAATGGATCGTCGTTCGCAAAGCTTTCGAGCATCCCGAAGCGATCGTCAAGTCGATGAATCTGTGGACGGACATGTTCATCAGCTCGAAGCCGGAACTATTTCCCGAAGCTCAGAAGCGTTGGTACGAGGCGATCGGCAGCACGCACAAAGGCCTCGAAGCGCACAACTATGCCAGACCGTTTTTCTTCGACTCGCCGTTCGGCAATCTGGAGGTGGGTCGGGAACTGAGAGCTTATCATGAGAGCAACGACGAATCCAAGCTCGTATCGGCCAAAGCGAAGGACGTCTTCACCAACCAGATCAAGCCGGGCGGTCTTCAGGCCTGGGCCATGGAAAAGATGTACTACGAAGCGGAAGCGGTGCTCGACGGCTACAAGGAGCTCGTATACCCGGCCTATGTCGGCGCATCTACCCCGACGATGCTGTCCAAGGGACCGACGCTCGGCAAGCTGGAATCCGAAACGTTCGTCAACATCATTATGGGCGCGTCCATCGACACCTTCGACGCGTTCGTCGAGAAGTACCATAAGCTTGGCGGAGACGACATTTTAAAGGAAATCAATACACAGAAATAGAGCGGAATACGGGGCTGTGCGCTTGCCGCGCAGCCTCGTGCCATTCCGGCGGAAGGAGAGAATGCTGTGTTTGGCCTCAGATTAAAGCCGGTCAATTGGAGACGCAATTGGCCGCTGCATATGATGCTGCTGCCTGGAATGGCTTTGCTTGTTATCTTTCAGTACGTACCGATGGCGGGAATCGTCATTGCGTTCCAGGATTTTGTGCCGACCAAAGGTTTTTTTGGTTCCGAGTGGGTGGGCTTGCAGCATTTCGAGTTCATGATGAACCTGCCGGATACGGCCACCATTGTCATCAATACACTGGTCATTGCGGTGATGAAAATTGTGCTGGGGCTCATCGTCCCGGTGCTGTTCGCCCTGCTGCTGAACGAAATCAGGCAGCAAGGCGTGAAACGTACCGTGCAAACGATGGTTTATTTCCCACACTTTCTGTCGTGGGTCATTCTGGGGGGCATCTTGGTGGACGTGCTGTCTATGAACGGAGGCGCGGTAAACCGGATATTGGGCTGGCTGGGAATCGGGCCGTATTTCTTCCTGGGAGATCCGGGTTTATTCCGCGGCGTCATCGTCGTCACCGACGTCTGGAAGGAGTTCGGCTTTTCCACCATCATTTATTTGGCCGCGCTCAGCGGGATCAACCCTGTACTCTATGAGGCGGCCGTGATGGATGGCGCCAACCGTTGGAAGCAAGTATGGCACGTGACGCTGCCGGGCATTGCGCCGATCGTCGTACTGATGGCTACGCTTAGCATCGGGGGCATTCTGAACGCGGGCTTCGACCAAATCTTCAATTTGTATAGTCCGCTGGTCTATAAGACCGGGGATATCATCGATACTTGGGTATACCGTGCCGGCTTGCTGGATATGCAATATGGTCTGGCAACGGCCGTGGGACTTTTCAAGTCCGTCGTCGGTTTGGTGCTTATATCCGTATCCTATTGGGCAGCCTCCCGTTTCGCCAATTACCGCATATTTTAGGAGGCTCGTATGGATCGATACCATTCCAACACGTACAGGCTATTTTACCTGTTGAATATCATGTTTGTTATTGGCATCGCGGCCGTATGCGTGCTGCCGCTCGTTCACCTGATGGCCGTATCGCTCAGCGAAAAAGGAGCGGCCAACGCCAACCTCGTCGGCTTATGGCCCGTCGGCTTCAACGTTTCCGCCTATCGCGAGGCGCTCGCCAACGAGAAGTTTTACGATGCGTTTATCGTTACGATCAAGCGGTTATTGCTGGGAACTTCGGTGAACATGCTGCTTACGTTTCTGATGGCCTATCCGCTGTCGAAGGAGGAGCGGGCGTTTCCTTACCGAAATGTGTACGTATGGCTGATCGTTTTCACCATGCTGTTCAGCGGCGGGCTCATTCCGGGTTATATGCTCGTTTCGCAGCTGCATCTGATCGATTCGATCTGGGCGCTCGTGCTGCCGGCGGCCGTACAGACGTTTCATATCATTTTGCTGCTCAACTTCTTCCGCCAGCTGCCCAAGGAGATGGAAGAGGCCTGCTATATCGATGGCGGCGGACATTTCACAGCTTTGTTCAAAATTTATCTCCCGCTGTCGATGCCGGCCGTGGCGACATTGATTTTGTTCAGCATGGTCATGCACTGGAACGAATGGTTCTCCGGACTGATCTATATGAACAAGGTCGATCTGTATCCGCTGCAGACGTATTTGCAGGCGCTGCTGGATCAGACGAAAAAAGCGATCACGATCGACGACGCCCGCCATGCGGCGGAAGCCTCGCGCCGCTCGCTTTACTCCGCGCAAATTTTTATGGCGATGGCTCCGATTCTGGTCGTCTATCCGCTCTTGCAAAAGCATTTTACGAAAGGCATCGTGATGGGATCCGTCAAAGAATAACGTCGAGGGAGGAGGGGATGCGAGCGTGCACGCAGTAAATATCATTTTGGATACGGATATCGGGCCCGATTGCGACGACGCAGGCGCCGTAGCCGTGCTGCATACGCTGGCTGCCCACGGAGAAGCCCGTATTGCGGGCATGATGCACTGCACCTCCAGCAGGTGGGGGGCAGGCTGCCTGGATGCGATTAACGCGTATTACGAATGCCCGGATATTCCGATCGGCACCTTGAGTCAGCCCGATTTTTTGGCGCACGAACGTTACGAGACTTACAACAAAGCGCTTGCGCTGCAATACGACAACCGATATCGCGGAGAGCATCCCGCACCGGATGCGATACAACTCTACCGTCGGCTGCTCGCAGAAGCGGAGGACGCTTCGATCGTTATCGCCGCGATCGGCCCTTTGCGCAATCTCGCCGGATTGCTGCGGTCGGAGCCGGATGCGATCAGTCCGCTTCCGGGCATTCGGCTCGTCGAGCGCAAAGTTAAAGAAACGGTCGCGATGGGGGGACATTTCCCGTTCGGCCGGGAGTGGAATTTCGAGATGGCGCCGGACGCCGCCCGTCTTGTCGCGGCAGAGTGGCCTACGCCGATTATTTTCGCAGGCTACGAGATCGGGAGCGCAGTGCTGACGGGCCGAAGCTTGCTTGCGACTGCGCCGTCGCAGCATCCCGTGCGGCAAGCTTACGAGAGATTCGGTCTGGCGGACGGCGTTCGCCCAAGCTGGGATCTGATCGCGGTTATGGTAGCGGTACGGGGGCTGCGGGACGGCTGGCGATTGTCGGAAAGGGGGCGCGTCCTCATCGAGCCCGACGGCGCCAACCGTTGGATGCCGGGGGAGGGAAGCCATCGTTATTTGATTTTCGATACGGAGCCTGCGCATATCGAGCATTTACTGGAGCAATGGCTGGTTGGTAAGATAAAGTAGAGGTGAAGTCAGCATGCGGACGAACCGGACGCGGCGCCCCGGCGTATTCATCAAGATCGTCATCGGCTTTGTGATTATGACGCTTCCGCTCCTGCTGTTCAGCATCATGACGATTCGTGCCGGCATGAATGCAGCGGTAAGCCGGGCCGAGGTTTCGTCCCAGTCGCAGATGAACCTGTTTATGAAAACGATGGACGACGAGCTGCATAATATCGGACAGATGCTGATCGCGCTGAACAACGATCCCGACTTGCCGGCCTATTACCTGCAGCAGCGTGAAGATTTTACCTTCAATAACGTTTCGTTGTACCAGAACCTGAAAACGAAAATGGGCCTCATCAGCTACTCCAATAACTATATCGCCGACGTTTTTTTGATCTACCCCGACCTGAATAAGACCATTTCGTTTCGTAACGGCGTCAGACCGATCGATGCCCGGAAAACCAAGCTGATTGAAGAAGTGTCGCAGAGCGATACGACGTACAACCGTTATCTCGATCATGATTTTTTGACGTATACGACCGAATTTTCCGGACTCGGAGCAGATCCGCTGGCCGTATCTTATTACCTTGGCGTCGATATTTATAAGGAGCGCATCGTAGACGCCCTCAAATCGCTCGAGGAGGCCAATGTTTTTAAGGTGTTCCTGATCGAAACGCAGAGCAGCCGGCTTGTCGAGGGTTCCCAGCAAAGGGAGCTTGACCGCGACATCTTTGCGGAAATGGGGAACGCGATACAAGCGAAGCCGGATCAATACCGGGTAAAATTGCAAAAAGGCACCTATGTGGTACATACGAGAACGTCCACGGACCGGCTGTTCAGCATCGTGGCCTATGCGGATGAAATTGAATTGCTGAAGCCCATGCACGAATTGCGCCGGTGGTCGGCATTTCTGTGGGGCGTAACCGGCATCGTCGTGGTGCTGTTCGCCTTTTTTATTTACAAGCAAATCCATTCTCCGCTGCGAAAGCTTGTCGGATCGATGAGATCGGTCGAAAAGGGAGACTACAGCTCACGCATCCTGCTTGAGCAAGGCGACGAATTCGGCTACGTCTATCGGCAGTTCAACAGCATGGCGCAGCAATTGCAAATTCTTGTACAAGAAGTGCTGCACAAAAAAATACAGCTGCAGGAGGCGCAGCTGAAAATGCTTCAGTCCCAGATCAACCCGCACTTCTTGTTTAACAGCCTGTATCAGGGCTACCGGATGGCCGTATCCGGCGAGAACGAGAATGTAGCCAGATTGTGCAAATACTTGGGCGACTATTTCCGCTTCGTCACCCGGCAAGGGCTGACGGAGCATGTGAGGCTCGCCGATGAAATCAAGTTCACGCGGACGTATCTGGAAATTCAAATGTTGAGATTTTCGAACAGACTTGCCTATGAGCTTGAAGTAGAAGCGGGGCTTGAAGAGCTGCTCGTTCCCGTGCTCATGCTGCAGCCGTTGGTCGAGAACGCCATTATTCACGGCTTCGAATCCTTGGAGGGCGAGGGACGCATTCGGATTGCGATAACAAGTGCAAGCGGGGGAGCGCTCGTGAGCGTATCGGATAACGGGAGCGGCATGAGCGAGGAACGGAAGATTGAAGTGCTTCACTCCCTTCAGGACCCCGTCCATGACAAGGAGCATTGCGGTCTGTGGAACGTGCATCAGCGGCTGCTTCGCAGCTTCGAGGGATCGGAAGGCTTGCGGATTGCAAGCGGAGCGCACGGGACGAGCGTAACGTTCGCAATCGACGCGTCTATCTTGGCGCTCCAGCCCCATACAACGAAGACAGGATGATGGCGTGACATGTACAAGCTGTTGATCGTGGATGACGAGCCTTCGATCGTGGAGGGACTCGCGCAGATGATCGCATCCAGAGATTTGCCACTCAAGGAGATTCGCTTTGCATACTCTGCCGTCGAGGCTCAACAACTGATGATTCGCTCCTCGTACGACATCGTGCTGGCCGATATTCGCATGCCCCGGATTAGCGGACTAGACTGGATCGAGTCGGTGAAAAAAGCGGGCTGGCTGTGCAAGGTCATTTTCCTGACGGGATATTCGGACTTCGAATATACAAAGCGGGCGCTGCAGCTGGGCGTCAGCGATTACTTGCTCAAGCCGGCGGACGACGACGAAGTGATCGCCAGCTTGCGCAAGGCGATCGGCGAGCTCGATCGGAGATTGGACGAGATGATGTCCATCGAGAAAGCCAAACAGAAGCTGCAGCTGTCCAACAGCGAGTTAAAAAACCAGATTATACTGGACTATCTGAATCACCCCAGGAGCCAGACCGGGGAAGCGCTGCAAGCCACCATCCGGCTGCTGGACATCCCCTTCGACGGAGAGCGCCCTGTAGATTTAATCTTGATGCGTATTGACGATTGGGGTCACAGATTCACTGTGAACGACGGTTCGTTGATCCGGTTTGCCGTCATGAACATGGCGGAGGAGCTGGTCAATCATGCCTTCGCGGCGGCTGCCTTTCGAATGGATCAGCGGATGTCGGGCATGCTGCTCCAATCGGCAGAAGCGCCAGGCGGGGAGAATGCGCGAATCGCGTATATCATGGAAAGCGTGCAAAACACGATTTTTCGGCTGCTCGGCGTTTCGATCTCGATCGTCTTTCGATCCGTCGATTTGCCTTGGGGAGACCTGGGGACGTATTTTCGCTTAATGAGGGATGATTTGGACAGGCGACAGAGCAGAGGCTTGTTGATCGACCTCGCGGACGGACAGGAAGGCGGTCAGGCCGGCGGTGCCGATACGGGCGCATCCGTTTTGGTCGAACAGTTAAAAAGCTATATTTCCGGTCATCTTAGCGAGGATCTGTCGCTGGATCAGCTATCCCGCCATTTTTACGTCAATCCGACTTATTTATCCCGATTGTTTAAGAAACGGACGAACGAGGTGCTCAGTCTGTACATCACCAAGGAAAAAATGAATGCCGCGCGCCGCTTGCTGCTCCAGGACGGGATGAAAATCAGCGAAGCGGCCAGGCAGGTAGGCTACAACAATTCGAATTACTTTGCCAAAGTATTTCGCAATACGTTCGGCATGTCTCCGCAGGAGTACAAGGCGCGGATGTTTTTATAAGCGGAGCTTAGGCAGATAATAGGAGTCAAGGCGAAAAATCGCAGCCATCGATGAACGATCGGTGGCTGTTTGGCTTTTCAAAAAAGAATAGCTTATTCGAATTCTAATTAGTATACTAAGCTAGAAGGGGTCGATGCTAAGTGTCCGTTCCAACCAAATATCAAGTTATCGTTGATGATATTAAAGCGAAAATTGTGTCCGGCGAATGGCCGCCGGATTCGCTCATTCCGTCCCAGACGGAGCTTGCGAACATGTACGAAACAAGCGAAATGACGTCGCGCCGCGCCTTGTCCGAGCTGGTAAACGAAGGGCTGATCTATCGGCTGAGGGGAAAGGGATCCTTTGTCAAAGGCGCTTCCTCCGCAGCGAAGGGACGGGAGCAAGCCGAGCCGCCATACACTAATAACGGCCTTGAGCGCGTCTATCTGGTCCACAATACGGGAGCTCATATTTATTATTTGGAGCACCGATTCTACGAGGAGATGTTCAGCGCGATCCGGGAGGAAGCGGAGCGCCGGGGACTGGCCTTCGGCGTCTGGGATTATTCGCTGAGCGGCAAGCTGCCGGATGAGCCGAATACCGGGTTTATCGCCACCACGATGGGCAAATACGACTTCACGTCGGAGCATATCGAACAGTGGATGAAGGAGGGGCGCGACCTTGTTACCGTTCACTCCTATTTTCCGCAGTTCCCCGTGCCTTACGTGATCGTCGACAATTTGACAGGGGGGTATCTCGCGACCCAGCATTTACTTGCGCTCGGGCACCGGCGGATCGGCATTTTGCTGACCGGCTCGTCGCTGGTCGACTTGAATCAGGAGTTCTCGTTGCGTCTGCAGGGCTACAAGCTGGCCTTGGATATCGCGCAAATCCCGCTCGATCCGAAGCTCGTGCACGTCATAGACGCAGACACCGAGAACCAGCAGTCGGGCGAACGCGGGTTCCATTATTTTTTCGAGCTGAACGAACCGCCGACGGCTATATTCGCAACGAGCGATCTGAAGGCCTACGGCTTGTCGCGCGCCGCCCGGATGAACGGGCTGTCCGTTCCGGGAGATCTCAGCATTATCGGCTACGACGATTTGAGGTTCGCCCAGTTCACAGGCCTTACGACGATTAACCAGAACACGGCGCAGATGGGGAAAAAAGCAGTCGAAATCTTATGCGCTCCCAAAGCCAGCAAAGGCGGGAGCGCGTCGCTGAAGGACGAGATCATCCCCGCGCTCGTCGTCCGCAGCTCGACCGGTCCCCTTACGTAAAACGCGGACAGCGAACGATCCGATGCGACTTCGCCACGCCACCATGCCATAGGCTCTGATTCTGCCGCTGAGGCAGGTTCAGAGCCTATGGCATATTTGTTTTGACCGCCGGGCGCTTCGTACACGGTTCGTATAGACAATCATTGCAGCAACAAACGGAAATAGACTATTGACAGTATGAAAGGATCTAATTAGAATTCTAATTAATAACTAATTAATTTAGTTAGTATTCTTAATTTAATGAAAAGAGGGGGGCAAGCGAATTGGTCTACCAGTTTGCATCGTGCCGCGCAAGCGTGAACTAGGCAAGCTTCAACGCAATCTTTATTATGGGGGGATTCCATTGATCAACGCAAAGAAGTGGATGGGCTATATTTTAATGTTATCCTTAATAGCTGCCGCGCTCGCGGCGTGCTCCAAAAATGAAAGCGGTAACAAACCGTCTGCAGCCTCTTCGCCGACGAATGCGCCGTCCAATACGGCGTCCCAGGCAGCGCAGCAGGAAGAACTGAACGGTACGATTAATATCACGCTGCCGCAGCAAAGCAGCGAGGTGTGGAACAAGGTGGCGGCAGCCTATATGGCCAAGCACCCCAAGGTGAAGGTAAACGTCGAGATCAAGCCGCTGAGCGGCTATAAAGAATGGCTCACCGCGCAGTTCGCGGCAGGCGATCCGCAGGTCGATCTCGCCATGATCAACGAAGTCGCGGATCTGCAGGCCCAGCGGAAATTCGTCAACTACTATCCGTGGTTCGACAAGACCAACCCGTACACCGGCAAGCCCTGGAAAGACAGCTTCAACCTGGAGGCGATGGGCGTCAACCTGGGCGCGGTAGGCGCCGACGATTCCTTGTACGTGCTTAATTTCGAGACGGTACAGATTCTGTGGCTGTACAACAAGGACATTTTCGCAAAACTCGGGGTGACGGAGCCGCCGGCAACGTTTAACGAACTCATCGAAATATTCAAAAAGGCCAAGGCGGCCGGGTACACGCCGTTCGCGCTTGCCGGAGATTCCTCCTCGATCTGGTCGGGCCAGGCAGGCTGGCTGATGCGTATTTATCCCGACCAGTACTTCAGGGACAGCATCGAGACGGCGCGCTCCCAGGAAGCGGATTATACGTACAACCCCGACATTGACGACGTATGGAAATACGATGCGGCCGATCCGTACAACGACTCGGAGAGCAAGGTGACCAAAAACCCGATTCGCGTCTGGAAGGCGATCAAGGAACAGCAGGGCGACTACAAAATGGCGGGCAACCCCAAGTGGAAAGCGGTCATGGAAAACCTCAAAACGCTGTTCAGCTACACGCCGGAGGGCTTCTTCGGAACCAATGAGGCCCAGGCCTACAAGCTGTTCCTGACAGGCAAGGCCGCGGTGATGCTCGGCGCGCCTTCGGCTTACTGGCAGCTGCCCAAGGATCTGGCAGATGCCGAGAAGACCGGCGTCAAGGACGGCGTGAAGCCTTTCGAGTTCGGCTTTTTCAATATGCCTTCGATGGAAGGGGAATACGTACAGGCGCCGGCCCGCACGATTCAGCTGCCGATCGGGTTCTACGGCCTCGTGCAAAAGGATGCGAAGCAGACTGCGCTCAGCGTCGACTTCATGATGTACCTGACGAGCCCTGAAGGCTACGGCGTCTATGTGACCGCGATCCAGAACAGCCGCGATGCGGCGCTGAACGGACCACCGGCGCTGAACGACATTACGCTGCCGGAGGAGATGTCCAAGGCGTTCGCTTCATTCAAGCAGATCGGCAATCTGGAAGGTCTTCAGGGACCTTCGAACACGATTGCGCGCGGGCTTCAGGATTATCAGCCTTCCGTCCAGGAGTATGTCAGCCTCGTGCAGCGCTACTTCTATAACAGCATGACGGTTGACGATTACTTGGCCAAGATGCAGGAGCAGATGCTTCGTTATTTGCCGGAGGCGCTGACGTTCCGCAAGCTGGACGTGTCCGATCTGGATAACCCGGAGCGGCAGCCGCCCAAACGGGAATAGAGAACGACCGGCGCCCGGTCTGTGCCGGATCGGGAGCGGCCCAGGCGGCGTTCCTTGACCGGCCCGGACCGACGTGCTAATGAAAGGTGGGGTAAATTTGAAGCTGAGCGCCATGCTATCGGCGGTATTGGGCGTAATCGTTTTGTTTGCCGTCAGCAGTCCGGTATTCGCGGCGCGCACGCAATGGACCGCGGGTCAGGCCCAGATCACGTCGCTTTCGGTGCGCGCCGACGGGCAAGCGGTGGCCGTCGGTACCTATGACGCGAAGGTGTCGGTATTCGACGGGGACGGACAACCGCTGTTCGATTTCAAAACCAAAAACGTCGTGACCGCTACTGCTTATTTGAATGACGGAAGCCTGCTGGTTGCCTCCGACGACCGGCATCTCTACCGGATCGATTCGGAAGGCAGCGTCGTCTGGGACCGCAATCTGAAGCGGCCGGTGACCGGCGTCGCGTCCGCAGGCGACGGCTCGGCGATCGTGGCGCTGCTCAAGGGCTCCAAGTCGGCCTATGTATACGATCGGGACGGACAGCCGCTCAAAGAGATCGATATCGGCATCCAGCCGCGCAAGGTCGACGTGTCCGGCAACGGAGAATGGATCGCGCTTGGCGGCTCCGATCAGTATATCTACCTGCTGAACGCATCGCACGAGCAAGTAGGGAAGTATTCGGCGTCCGGCACGATCGATGCGCTGTCCGTTACCGATCAGGGCAGGGTCGTAGCGGGGACGTCCTCGCATCAAGTGTTCATTTTCGATCGGGAGGGCGCCGAGCCTTCGATATTTACCGCTGCGGATTCCGTAACTGCGGTTGCGGCTACCGATGATGGGAGTTATGTCGCAGTGTCCGATTTTGCGGGCAACGACTATGTGCTGGACGGCGGCGGCGATCAGCTCTGGCAAGCGGCGAGCGGCAAGGACGGCGCGGGACGTGCGGTGGCGGTGAGCAATGACGGCAGCTTGCTCTTCAAGGGTTCGAGCACCGGCGTCGTTCAAAAGCTGGAGATCGGTAGCGCCATTGCAGTCGCCAAGCACCAAGCGCTCCAGACCCGCATCGTCGCGCTGGTCGTCGCGGCCGTCGGCGCCGGTTTGCTGGCTTGGTTGTTCTATTTTCTAAAGAAAAGCAATCGGCTGGGGATCTTCGGCGCGATATGGCGCGAGCGGTTCAGCTATCTGATGCTGCTGCCGACCTTCGGCCTCATCGCCATGTTTTTGTATTATCCCGCGTTTTCCGGCCTATTCCATTCCTTCTACGATTGGAAGCCGGGCGGGAGGTCTACGTTCGTCGGACTCGCCAACTATAGGCGCATGTTCGGCGATCCCTACGTGATCAAAGGGCTCGGCAATCTGGCGCTGCTGATGATTACGGGGCTGTTCAAAACCATCGTCCCGCCGCTTGTCGTGGCGGAGCTGATCTACTATTTGCGGAGAAAAGGCGCGCAGTACTGGTTCAGAACGGCCTTTGTCGTCTCGATGATTATCCCGTCGGTCGCCAGTCTGCTGATCTGGCAAAACTTTTACGATCCGAACGTCGGTCTGCTGAATCAGGTCCTGCAAGCGATCGGCCTTGGCGGCTGGGCCCACTCCTGGTTAGGGGATCCGCATACGGCGATCTGGGCCATTATTTTCATGGGCTTTCCGTTCATCGGCATCATGTCGCTGCTGCTTTTCTACGCCGGGCTCATCTCGATTCCGCAGGACGCGATCGAATCCGCCAAGATCGACGGCGCCGGCGCCGCCAGAATTATCCGTTCCCTGCATTTGCCGTTTTTGGCCGGCCAGATGAAGCTGCTGATTATCCTGGCATTCATCGGCATTATTCAGGACTTCGGCAGCATTCTGATCGTGACGCGCGGCGGTCCGCTCGATTCGACGTACGTGCCCGCACTGCAGATGTACTTCGCGGCGACCCAATTCAACGATCTCGGCTACGCATCGGCGCTCGGCGTGGCGATGTTCGCGATTATTCTCGCGCTGACGATCGTCAATATGAAATTCATGAAATCTTCGACGGATTAAGAGAGGAGGGCTGCCCGTATGGCGAAAAGCGCGACGGAGCGTCTTCGGGGACGTGCGCTTGAAAGGAGCGAAGGGCTGGGCCATCGGCGGAGAGCGCGAGCCTCCCAGTTCGTTCTCTATCTATTGCTGTCGGTCATCCTGCTGGCGACGCTGGTTCCGATCTTTTTCATGGCCTTCAGCTCGCTCAAAAGCAACGCGCAAATTCTCGGCAGCTTCTGGGGACTGCCAAGTCCGCCCCAGTGGGCGAATTTTGAATCCGCGGCGCAGGTGATTTGGAGATACGTGGTCAATACGGTGCTGTATGCGGTGATCGGCAGCATGGCGGTCATTATGCTGTCCACGCTGTCCGGCTACGTGTTCGCCAAGAAGCAATTCCCGGGCAAAGAGTTGTTGTTCATGATGATGCTCGGCTTGCTGATGATTCCCGGCATTTTGACGCTGATTCCTTCCTACGTGCTGTATGCCAATCTGGGGCTCACCAACACGCCTTGGGTGATTCTCATTCAGGCTGCGGCGGGCGGACAGATTTTCGGCATTTTCCTCAGCCGCACGTTTATCGGCGGACTGCCCAACGAGATCTTCGACGCGGTTAAAATCGACGGCGCTGGCGAACGGAAAATTTTGTTTCACCTCGTATTTCCGCTTTCCTTGCCGATTATCAGCACGATATTCATTATGCAATCGGTCGGCATTTACAACGATTATATATGGCCGCTCCTGACGATCAGCGACGCCGACATTCAGATGCTGGGCGTCGGACTCACACTGTTCATGAACCAGTTCGGCATTACGGATATGGGCGTGCAATTCGCGGCCTATACGCTTTCCTCTCTGCCGCTTGTCCTGATTTTCTCTTTTGGCATGAAATATTTTATCCAGGGAATGACTTCGGGCGCGATCAAAATGTAGGAGGGGAAACGGATGGGAAAAAGGCTTCTGAAACGGACGATCGTATTGGCCTTGCTCGTCGCTTCATTTCTTTCGCTTGCAGTGAATGTCAAACCAGCCGAGGCTGTATCGACGGAGGGCGCTTTGGATATTACCGCGCTGAATAATCTGGTGTCGATCAATTATTCGTTATGGTTCGATCCGGTCGTCCCCGCGGGCGGCGGCGCGACAAACGACGTTCAGCGCATATTGACCGACTCGGGCATCAACAAGACGGCTCCCGCCTGGGGGCCGCTGTACAGCTTCCATTATTGGGCGCAGCCGGCGCTCGGCTACTATCGTTCGGACAATGCGGCGGTCATCCGGCAGCATCTGATCCAGCTGGAGGAAGCGGGCGTCGATTTTATCAATATCGATAACACCAATGCGCGCAGCACATGGGATTCGGCGTATTACGAGGATATCTTCGTCCATCCGGCTACCGTGCTGCTGGACACGATGAAGGCGATGAGACAGGAAGGCCTGCGCACGCCGCATGTCGTGTTCTGGACCGCATCGTGGAGCGACGATCCGAATCCGGCATTTTCCGGTACCGATATTTATAATCGCTTCTATGCCGGCGGACAGTACGACGATCTGTTCGTCCGGTACGAAGGCAAGCCACTCATGCTCGTGACGGACGCCGCTCCGTCCGCGCTGACCGCCCACTTCACGCTGCGGAAAATGTGGGGCCTGCAGACGTCGCTGGCCAATAAGGAATGGTCGTTCCTGCAGCCGCATCCGCAGCCTGTCGGGATGAACGGAACGCAGAAGGAGCAACTCTCGGTGTCGACGGCATTCCAGCAGTCGTACATGTCGGACTTCGAAACGGCTACGCCGCGCAGAGGGGGCATTACGTTCGCCGCCCAGTGGAAGCGCGCCTTCGCGGAGCGGCCCAAGATCGTCACCCTGACCTGGTGGAACGAATGGATCGCGCAGCGGTTCGAGGACTCGGCGGGCAAAACCCGCTTCGTCGACAACTTCACCTACGAATATAGCCGCGATATCGAACCCGTCGAAGGGGGACACGGCGATGCCTATTACCAATTTATGAAGCGTTATATTGCGGATTACAAGGCCAACAAGCCGTTCCCGCTCGGTCTGGTGGAGCCGACCGTCGATCTGGGCAATTTCGAGACCGGCCAGGAAGGCTGGAAAGCAGGCGCGAACGTGGCGCAGGCCGCCCAGAGCTATTCACAAGCCGGCCCGAACGTGCCCGCAGCATTCGATCAGTGGAGGCTGCTGGAGATCCAGGGCGCGGCCGTGAACGGCGATCAGTGGCGCGGCGTATACCGGGAATTCGAGCGGCCGGTGGATGGCGGCGAGTACCGGCAGCTTGGCGTCGCTTTGAATCATTGGAGCGGGGCGCCGGGAGCGACAGGTTATGAAGCGCAGATCAGCCTTACGGCAGAGAATGGTCAGACGTTGTCCCAAATCTTCCCGACGACGGGCAACGGCTGGCAGCTGCTCCGGCTAGATATTGGATCGTGGCCTTACCGCGACCAGGTACGGCGCATCGATATTAGATTTCGCGCGGTAGGGGGAAATCAACCGTGGGCGGGCAAGTTTTTTATCGATCAGGTGCAGCTGCTGAAGGCTGAATACAACTTGGGCGATTTTGAGTTCGGCACGGAAGGATGGACGGGCGGCAGTCATGTAAGCGCGGTGTCGGCGGTGACAGGCGGGGATTCGACGACGCCCGCTCCGTATAGCGGCGCCAAGCTGCTCGGCGTGCAGGGCGATGCCGCAAACGGAGCGGTGCCGAGGCGCATCACCAAGCTGTTTGCGGCATCGCAGAACTGGTCGTCGTTCTCGTCCTTCAAGGTCGCGCTCAGCGGATGGGCCGGAGCGCCTGGCGCGATCGGGTACACGGCCCGCATCACGCTCACTTCCGAATCGGGCGCGACGCTCAGCAGGCCGTTCGCCATTCCGAACCCTTCCGGCTGGCAGGAGCTGACGCTTGGCTTTAGTTCTTGGTCCTACAAGCATGCGGTCAGCCGCATCGACATCGACTACATCGCGGTAGGCGGCAACCAGCCCTGGGCGGGCAAGTTTTTTATCGATGCGGCCAGATTAAGCAAGGTTTGAAGCTGCAAGCCCGTATTTTTTGAGATCCTCCCAAGAGACGCTGTACAGCGTCTCTTTATCGCGGTTGGCGGCGAGATCCTCCCAAGAGACGCTGTCCAGCGTCTTTTTGCCGTGGTTGGCGGCGAGGTCCCCCGAAGAGACGCTGTCCAGCGTCTTTTTGCCGTGGTTGGCGGCGAGGTCCCCCGAAGAGACGCTGTCCAGCGTCTCTTTGCCGCGATTGGCGCCGAAATCCCCCGAAGAGACGCTGTCCAGCGTCTCTTGGCCGCGGTTGGCGGCGAGATCCCCCGAAGAGACGCTGTCCAGCGTCTCTTGGCCGCGATTGGCATCAGCGGTCAGCCATGGTAACGCTGTACAGCGCCTCTTGGCCGAGAATAGCACCAAGGTCTGGCCACAATTCACCTCTAGAAGGGCTTTAGGGTCATCCTCTTCTTTTTATAGGCAAATGAACATCCAATGCAGCGAAAATCAAACTCGGGCCGTCTAATAGGGTGGAGGTGACGATCGCATGAAGCCGGCCGGCTTAAGCTCCAAAGAAAGTTTCTCGAAGGATCCCGCGGAAGCGCTGGAGCAGCTTATGGAAGCGTTTGGAACAGTGGTAATGCGTACCGCTTATTTTTATACACGGGATCGGCACCTCGCGGAGGATATCAGCCAGGAGGTATTCCTGCGGGCTTATCGGAGCTGGACGTCCTTCCGGGGAGACAGCAGCGTGAAAACCTGGCTAACGACGATCTGCGTCAATGTGTGCCGGGACAAGACGGGCGTACGGATGTATACCGAACAGCCGACCGACCCGATCCGATTGGAACAAGACAGAACGTTTAACGTAGAGGACGAGGCGCTGCAAAGGCTGGAGAAGAGCGAGGTGCTGCAGCACGTGCTTCGCTTGCCGATTCCGTTCCAGGAAGCGTTGTACCTGTACTACTATCTGGAGCTCACGACCAAGGAGATTGCGGAAGCGACGGCTTCTCCGGAAGGAACGGTACGCAACAGGCTGCATCGGGCGCGCGAGGCGCTGGCCCGGGCGATGAACAAGGAGGAGACAAAACATGACGGATATGGATCGTGAATTGCGTGTGCATTTGGCCAAGGAGGCCGACGAAGTGCTCTTTACCAACCTGGAATTGACGGACCGGCTTAAACAGAACATTCGGCAAAAAGCGGCCTCGGCGCAAATGGGCCGCAGACGCGTCTCCAGGAATGTCTGGGCGGCAGGCGTGGCTGCAGCGGCTTTGGCGGTATTTCTGACGCTAGGGCTGCCGACGCTTCAGCACACATCCGCGCCGGCGCAGAGCCCGATCGGAGCCTCGCCATCAACCAACGAAGGCAGCGCCGAGATTGCCGGAAATGGCGGGAATGCTGCAGGAAATGCAGGGAATGCAGGAAATTCAGGGAAAGCAGGCGCTGCGGGCTCCGAGCTGTCCCAGCTCGTGTCGACGTCCTACGCCACCGCCGAAGAAGCAAAAGCTTCGTTCGGGGCGGATATGCTTGCTCCGGAGTCTGTACCGGAAGGGTTTACGCTCACCGACATTCAGGGAGCGGGAATGGCGGGAGAACCGCTTCGGGACGTGATCTTCTCCTACGCGTCCGCATCGGGCGACAAGACGATCACGTTCACCGCAAGCCGCATGGCTGCCGTATTCCCGGCGGACATGTTTACCGCGAGGCAAGTCAACGGTAATGACGGCTTCATATTCGCACAGCCGGCGCTCACCGAGCTGTACTGGATGGAGGACGGCATCCAATACGGCATCGTCGGTCACGTCAACTCCGACGAAGCGATGAAGATCGCCGAGTCGGCGAAGCCGTAAGGTGAGACCTCAAACCTGAACACCCATTGCGAAAACCGCGAAGCGAACTGCTTCGCGGTTTTAAACGTTTTGCGACCTTTAGAGATCCGAGTAAAATCAATCGATTTCAAACCGATGCTTGTTCTCCTCGACCCATTCCGCAAAAGACTTAAGCGCAACGCAGTACTGCCTGGTTTCCTGAATATCGAATCCGTAGCCCGGCACGGCCTCGAGCCATTCCATAAAGTAAACCGTTCCTTCCAGCATGCCGCGCTTTCGGGTTTCCTCGCTGCTTGTCCTTTTATAAGCTACTTTTTTACCGAGAACGCGGCTTAACGTCTGCGCGATCTCCGTCATTGTCAGCTCGTCGCTTGCGACATTAATGTCTTTACCGTGAAACTTCTGCGGATTTTCAAATGCGGCGCGGGCGAATTGGGTCGTATCTTCCCCCGAATTCAGCTTTAAGGGCGTGTCCTCCTGCAGGGTGCCGAACAAAACGCCGTCTTTTAATTCCGGTGCCATGATAGCGGAATGGGGCGCGACGAAATTCTCCATAAACCAGACCGGGTGCAGGATGGTCCAATACTTGAAACCGCCGTTTCGGATGAGCGCTTCAATATTGTATTTATTTTCCCAAGTCTGCACCAAATACTTGTGTTTGTCCCACCGCGGAAAAAGATCGCTGCCGGCAACCGAGGTATGCACGACTTGTTCGATGCCGGCTTTTTGGGCGGCCTGGACCATGTTGGCGGCATTTCGCGGCTCGATCGTCTGATCGTACGGATCGGCGTACTGCACGGAAAAAATGGCCGATACGTTTTGCATGGCAGGCTCGAGCGAGGCCGGGTCGGCCAGGTCGCCCTGGATCATTTCCGCTCCCTTGGCCGCCATGGCTTGCGAAGCCGCCGACGCCAGGTTCCGGGTCAGAATCCGCACGCGATGACCGTGCTTTAACAATTCGCGGGCAACATGGCCGCCTTGCGTACCAGTGCCGCCTATGACCAGTATTAATCTTGATTCGTTGGACGCCAAATCCGATCACTCCAATCTGAAGAAGGAATAATCGGATTATATTACCGTGGTAAAGTTAAGTCAATACCCAGGTAAACTTAAGTTTGTTTATTTCTCGTTGACGACCAGTAAAATCTCAAATCGCTTCCTGGTCTCCGCCAGCACATCGAAGCTGCCGCCCATGATTGCCCAGTTTAGAATGACCCCGCTGGCGATGTTGCACATCGATTCGAGCAAATCTTCGGCATTCGCCGGATTTTTGACTTGACCTGCGTCTTTCGCCCGTTGGATCAGCGTTGGAATCACGCTGCCGAGCAAAGCGGATTGGCTTTTATCGAGCGGAGGTACGTGGCTGCGAAGGTGGATTCTGTAATTTTCTTTGGTCATTTCAACGCCGAGACGAACGATATGCTTTACGAAAATCTCCATGGCCTTCATGGCCTGATCGGCAAAATCCGTGACGGAGAGAATGTCCAGCAAATCGTCGTTCGAGACCATGTTATCAAACGAGAAAAAATCCGAGATCAATTCGTCTTTAGATTTGAAGTGGTAGTAGAACGCAGTCTTCGTAACATTGATCTCTTTGCAAATCTGGTTGATCGTAACCTGTTCGAAGCCATATTTATTAAATAGCTCGATACTTTTAGACAAAATCGCCTCTTTGGTTGCACCTCTCGTACTCATCCAAGCGCCAACTCCTTTGCGATTATTATAAAACATTTAACCTCTAAATAGCATTTCATTACCGTAGTAATGTTTATTATTAACGAGGTATTGACAATGTATTTCCTTGGTAATATCATGATTCCTAGAATTGCAATTCGCTATGCGCTCATGAGCAAGGAAGCCGTTCGTCGTTAAAACCTAGTAAGAAAGGCTGAACACTAAGACTATAACGAAACGTGGAGGAGTATTGAAAATGAAAAAATGGTTAAGTGTTACGCTTACGATTGTAATCTTCCTAACCGTTACCGCTTGCGGAAATAACAAAAGTACGCCCGATGCTGCCGGACAGGATAAGGAAGCATCCG
This sequence comes from Cohnella hashimotonis, assembly GCF_030014955.1. Taxonomy (NCBI): domain Bacteria; kingdom Bacillati; phylum Bacillota; class Bacilli; order Caryophanales; family Paenibacillaceae; genus Cohnella; species Cohnella hashimotonis. The sequence continues at coordinate 4,608,391 of NZ_JAGRPV010000001.1, read as the reverse complement.
AGCCGGAGACGATTACGGTAGGTCTTGTCAATGGTATACCTAAAATCAGCGTCCTGGATGAAAGCGGAAAATGGACGGGCTACGATTATGAGACGCTCGTCAAAATCGACGATCTTCTGCCGCAATACGTTTTCAAATACGAGCCCATCACCGATTTTCAGGCCGCTTTTGTCGGTCTGGATACGAAGTCCTTCGATATCCTTGCCGTTCACGCCAGCTGGACGGAAGAGCGTGCGGCAAAGTACCTTTACGGCGAGGCAAGCAACTATGAGAATTCCGGCTATACGTTAAAGGTCAAGAAAGGTTCGGGGATCGTCGTCAAAAGCGAGGAGGACCTTGGGGGCTTAAAAATAGCATTGGCGCCTGGCGCTGCCGTTGCCGGCGACGTAGAAAAATATAACGAGCAGCATCCGGACCGTAAGATCGAAGTGGTCTGGGACACGGGAACGGTCGAGCAGCAGCTGGCCAATTTGAAAAGCGGCGCGATCGATGCGCTCTTCGGCGAGCCGTTGAACGATAAAGCGCTGCTGGAAGCATACGGCGCGGATGCGTTCGATATTGCGGGAAGTCATTTGTTCTACGACGCCGGCAAGAAAAACGGCACGTATCTCCTGTTCAACTATGGCAGCGAGCCGCTGCAGAAGGATATCGATGAGGCGATCAACCATTTGCTCAAAGATGGAACGCTCAGTAATCTCTCCAAAGAAATATTGGGTATTGACGTTACCGTCAAACCGGATTAACCGGAAGCGCAAATGGACGGCGATTTCTTTTCCTTTGAACGCTTAGTCGCGTATTTCCCTAAGATACTGTCCAAGTTCCCGGTTTCGCTGTATGTGGTCGCCGTCTCGACAGCATTGGCGCTGGCGCTCGGAACGGTATTGGCGATCATCCGCATTCGAAAGATTCCGGTGCTGCATCAATTGGCCGTCGTGTATATCTCCTTTGTTAGAGGCACCCCGATTCTGATTCATTTATTTCTCGTTTATTACGGACTGCCGCTGCTTTTTAACGCCCTTTTCGGTTACAACATCGCTTCAGGCTGGAATAAACTGATCTTCGTGTTTTTGGCGTACGGAATTAATGAAGCGGGATTCCTTGCCGAACATATCCGAGCCGCCATTCTATCCGTTTCGCGCGGCCAGACCGAAGCGGGGCATATGGTAGGTCTTACCGGATTTCAAACGTTTCGAAGGATCGTGCTGCCGCAAGCATTCCGCGTACTGGTGCCGGGGCTAAGCGCCATGGTCGTGGGCATGCTTCCCGCAACAGCGCTCGCCTATTTGCTTGGCGTCACCGATATGATGGGCATGATTACGACGATCAGCTACAGCTCGCAGCATTCGCTGGAAGGTTATGCGGACGCCGCCATTATATTCATTGCCGCCAGTTTTATACTTGAAAAGCTCTCCGCGATGCTCATTAAGAAATTAAGCTACGGAAGGAAATCGGTGGACGAGGCGACATGAACATTCAACCGGTATTGATTTGGGAAGCCTTCAAGAGCGCCGTATCCTATATCCCCATTACGCTTCTTATCACGTCGGCGGTTGTCGTTATCGGATTGTTTTTCGGCGTCCTGGTCGCGGCCGTTCGTACCTATCGCATTCCGGTCCTATCGCATCTGGCAGACGGATTCGTCATTGCGTTCAAGGCGATTCCGATCAATTTGATATTAGTCGTATCCAGCCTTTTGTTTGTCACGCATTTTAACGGCATCGCAAGCTTCTTGCATTTGACCGTTACGATCCGGGATGTCAGCCGCATTTACGTCGGTATTTTCGCCCTGTCATTCCCTGCGATCGCTCAGATGAGCGAGTTTATACGAGGTTCTCTCCTTTCGGTAGACAGAGGACAGTATGAGGCCGGGTATACGGTCGGATTAACTTTTTGGCAGACTTTTCGGCGCATCGTTTTGCCGCAAATGATGCTTGTGTTCGTACCGTCGCTGACCGGTATCGTCATTGCGCTCATGAAGGCGACGTCCCTAGTCATCCTGATCGGGGTCGTTGACGTGATGAACGGCGCCTTGAAGTACGCCAACCTTTATTTCAGCTATTTCGAAGCATACTTGGCCGCCGCCCTGGTTTACTGGGGACTCAGTCTCTGTATCGAGCTTCTCGGAAAAGCCTTGGAAAAGCGCATCGGAAGATACAGGGGGAGCGCTGCATGATCGAAATTAAAAACATCCATAAAGCCTTCGGGAAAAATAAAATCCTGAACGGCGTGGACGTTCATGTCGACGATGGCGAGGTGGTCGTAATCCTGGGCGCTAGCGGCTCCGGCAAAACGACGCTGCTGAGAAGCATCTGCTTCCTTGAAAATGCCGATCGGGGCACGCTCACCATCGGCGAAAAGACCGTCGAGCTAAATAAGGCGAAAAGGCGGGACATCGTCGCGTTAAGGAAGAAAATGGCGTTTGTTTTCCAGAATCACAATCTTTTCAACAATAAGACGGCTTTGGAAAACGTTGCCGAGGGTTTGATCGTCGGGAGAAAAATGCCTAAAACGCAAGCTATCGAAATCGCTAAAAACGCGTTGGCAAAGGTGGGACTGGCGGATCGGCACGACTATTATCCGTCCCAGCTTTCAGGCGGGCAGCAGCAGCGGGTCGGCATCGCCAGAGCGGTGGCGTTGAACCCGGAAGTGATCCTTTTTGACGAGCCGACATCCGCGCTGGATCCGGAATTGATCGGGGAGACATTGTCGCTCATTAAAAAAATCGCTGAAGAAGGCATTACGATGATAATCGTGACGCACGAGATTTCGTTCGCTCGCGAAGTGGCGAGCAAAGTGATTTTTATGGATGGCGGCGTCATCGTAGAGGAAGGCAAGCCTGACGAAGTGCTGGTCCGGCCGAAGGAAGAACGAACCCGGCAATTTTTGAAACGAATACTGAGGCCGGTTGAATTTAACATCTGAGGAGCCGTCAAATGAGCGATCATACCCATGCGATCGGAAAGCCGTTTGCTTTTGTCCCCCAGTTGGAAGCGGCCGATCTGATTGAAGCAGCGCACCAGGCCCACCGCTATATCGAGCAATTCAACGTGTCCGATCCGGACGGATATTATTGGACGGGTACGCCGGACGCGAATATCGACCTCGGATTCGAGAACGGGGCAGCAGGCATTTCCTACTTCTACCTCGAGCTGTTTAAGACGACCGGGAACGGCGAATATTTGCGAATCGCTCAAGAAGGCTTCCGATATCTTTGCCGACACTGGCGCAAGCAATTGCGCATCCAGAACCCGAATGCAAAAGGTTATGAGCTGAACGTCAATTCAGGCGTTGGAAGTATAGGCGTTGCGCTTCTTGCGTATTACGAAGAAACCCGGGACAACGGAAGCTTAATCGCTTTGCAGGAGATTGCGGAATACTTGTCCGAATCGGCCGAACGAGGCAACGGCGACGTAAGCTGGACGGGGTTGCCCTACTATGCCATTGGAGACGCCGGCATCGCTCTTTTGTTACTGAGAATCGCAATGGTACGAAACGACGAGAAGCTGCATGCTTTGGCCGTAGCGTCCGCGAAAACGATTTTGAGGAGCCAGCGGCCGCACCCTCGAGGAGGCCAAGCATGGGATGTAAAGCCGCCCGGTTATCCGCACAACTTCCCCAATTTTGTCATCGGTACGTCGGGAATCGGCTATGCGATGTCCGTATTTTACGAACATACGAATGACGAGGCATTCTTGTCTTCTGCTGCAGCGGCAGCGGAACATCTGCGTGCCATCTCTGTTCCCCTGTCGGAAGGAAGGCTTGTTCCACTGACGGATGACCCGGAGGAACGTACGCTGTATTTGGGTTCATGCCACGGTGCCAGCGGGACGTCAAAGATCTTTTATCAGCTCTACCGTATGACGGGAGACGAGCGTTACAAGCGCGAGATCGAAGAGATGAGCAAGGGCATGCTCAGTCTCGATGCGCCGGAAATGCAATCCTCCGGCTACTGGAATAATACATGCATTTGCTGCGGCACGGCATCTATTCTTCAATTTCACGCGGCGTTATACGCGGCCTTCGGGAATCGAGCGTATCTGGAGGTGGCGAAGCGCTGCGCCCAGGTCCTTCTTGGCGAAGCGCGGGAAACGGGGAACGGCGCGATCGCTTGGCCCCTTGCGGAGACAAGGCTTGAGCCGGACAACATCACCTTGAATAAAGGGTATATGCACGGCGCTGCGGGAATCGCCAGCGCGCTGCTTCAACTTTTTCAAATGCTGAAAGGAGCGTTTGAATGGAATCGCCTGATTGACGATCCCTATCCGGCGCATGGCGAGCTCAACTCAAACGAGGTGCAGGCATGAATACTTTGATTAAAAACGCCAACGTTTTCGACGGTAAAAATGCCGCTTTGCAAGAAAACGTCCATATCGTTATTGAGGACAACCTTGTGAAAGAAATCGTTCGCGGCGCTGTTACGGAGGAAAACTTTGAGGCCGTGTATGATGCGTCGCACCATACCGTCATACCGGGACTTACGGACGCGCATGTTCATTTATCCATAACCGGCAACTCGCTGTCCGACGGGCGGCGGGTCGACGAGAAGGCTGTCCGATCCGTCCGTTTCGCCAAGGAAATGCTCCTGCGCGGGTTTACGACCGTGCGCGATGCGGGCGGCATCACCTTTGGCTTAAAGAAAAACATCGACAATGGCTTTCTGGACGGCCCCAGGATTCTGCCCTCCAATGCGATGATCTCACAGACGAGCGGGCACGGCGATATCCGGGCCAACCATGCGGAGGTACGGATCGCGGACAGCATTTATGCTTCCGCCGATTTGAACAGCAAGCTGTCGGTCCTTGCAGACGGCGTCGACGAGGTGATTCGCGCCGTCAGAGAGCAGCTTTTTTTGGGAGCGTCCCAGATCAAGCTGATGGCCGGGGGCGGGTTTAGCTCCGCTTACGATCCGATTTGGACCGTACAGTTCAGCTTCGAGGAGATAAAAGCCGCCGTGGACGCCGCGGCTGATTACGGCACCTATGTCATGGCGCATCTGTATACGCCGCCATCCATGCAGCGAGCGGCCCGAGCGGGCGTAAAGTGCTTCGAGCACGCCACGCTGCTCGACGAAGAAACGGCCAGGATCGTTGCCGACCAAGGCATCTGGATTACGCCGGGCCCGCAGCTCGGCAGGCATTACCCCACGACAGGATTGCCGAAATCGACGGTCAAGCTGATTGAAGATTTTCGCGATGGAGAAAAACGCGCAACCGAACTAATTGATAAATACAACCTCCCCATCTTATACGGAACCGACGCCTTTGGCGACATTCACAGGGCTGCGGAAATACAATTGGACGATTTCAGATTGTTCAAGTCGCGGTTCGGCAGTTTTCGCGGCATCGTGGCTGCGACCGGAAATATTCACGAACTCATTCAATTATCTACTTATCAAAATCCGTATCCGGAGGGCAAAATAGGCGTTCTAGAGGAAGGTTCCTTTGCGGACCTGCTCGTCGTCAACGGCAATCCGGTCGAGGATTTGGATATCTTGGCGGAGCAAAGCAACATACGATTCATTATGAAAGATGCCGTGGTCTATAAAAATACACTCTGATTCCGCTGATCCAAATCTCTGAGAGCCCCGGTCCGTATGGATCGGGGCTGATTTTCGTTTTATCGTTAAACATCCAAAAATCGCAAATCAAACCTAAACAAAACCTTGTTGTCCGGCGGCGGCATTGACATTAAGATTGAAATAAGAGAGCCGTATAAAGGGGAACTGAGGCAGCATGATATTGCGAAGAAAGCCGGTTATTCTCTGCATGCTGGGCTTGTTGTCGTGTCTGCTGACTGCCGGATGCTATGATGCGGAGCCCTATGCCGGCGGCCGGAGCACGGACCCGGTGCGAAGCGATACGCTTGTCTCCCGGCAATCGCCCGGCGTCAGCCCTGCCTCGACCGTGGCCCCGGCGCATGCGGATACGCTGGCGGGCGGACAACCTGTCACGCTCAAGGTCGACTTGTGGATGTTCACGCCGACGACCGATGCCGCCCGGACGAAAACGAATCCCGAGAAAAGAGTGGCCGGGCAGGCGATTGCGGACAAGTTTATGGAGCTGTACCCGAACGTGAAGATTGAATGGGTGCGCGGCATGAACAAGAAGGACCAGGCGGAGCTCGCGAGCTACTATACGACGCATTTCTCCTCCGGCGACGCGCCGGATATCGGGATGAGCTGGAACTTTTTCACGGAGGAAAACTGGTACTTGCCGTTGGACCGATATCTGGACGAGCCCAATCCGTACGTGGCGGGCAATCGGAATTGGAGCGAGCAGTTTCCCGCTTATTTATGGGAGAACAATTTAGTCACTTCTCCGGTCGACGGAACCTCGACAGGGATTCCGATCAGCCTTTATTCCGGACCTGCGACGGCCATTTTTTATAATAAAGCCATTTTTGCCAAGGAAGGCTTATCGATTCCGGAATCGTATCTGGACTTGATCGAGACCGCTGAGTCATTGAACGGTAAAGGCTATATCGGGCTTCATCCGTGGACGGCGCAAAATCAAATCTACAGCTGGGCGTTCATTTTTAATCTGGGTCCCTATTATTTTGAGAAAAACGTGGCCGGCAAGCTGAAGCAGGCTTCCAACGGGCATATCGCCAACGAGGAACTGATGCGAGGCATCAAGGAAGGCTTGCTGTCGCCCGCCAGGCATGCTTATGCCAAAGAGCTGTACGTCAATTTTAAAAAGCTGTTCGACGTGTCGCCCCCCAACTGGGAATACACCGATTTCTCCAAGCCCTGGGCGGAAGGAAAGGTAGCGATGTTCGAGGACGGCACCTGGCTCCTCAATACGGAGGAGGGCAATAAGGAACGCGCCTTCGACTTCGGCATGCTCCCTCCCATCCCGCTGTCGGTGGAAGAATCGGACTACGTGTCGGCGCCCAGGTATACGGAGAGCGGTCCCTATCAACCCGAACCGTCCGTCACGCTCAACATTTTGCGACCGTCCGTCGAGCGCCACGGAACGGAGGAGGCCGCCGTCCGGTTCCTTCAATTTCTCACCGCTCCGGAAAACGTCTCGCTTCTCATTCAAGAGGATCAGACCTCGATCGGCGCCGTGGAAGGCGTGCCCGTACCCGAGCTGCTGCGGGACTGGATCTCCCGCCCGTTTCCGATTACGCCCATTTATTCATGGCCGACCGGTCTGGATACCGAGAGCTACGATCAATGGAATCAATACACGTCCGCCTGGGTCAACGGCAAGCTGGACGACGATACGTATTTTGCCGCCATCGACGACATTCAGGGCAAGGCTGCGGACCGTATGATCCAGTTGAACGACATCGACACGAGCGGCTGGCGGCCGCTTACATGATCGGAGGACCTAATGAACAAGCACAAGTTGATCATTGTCGACGACGAGGCGAATATCAGGGAAGGGCTTGCCGGATTCGAATGGGAGACGCTTGGGATCGAGCTTGCGGGAACTTATGAAAACGGGCTTGAGGCGCTTCGCAAATTCGAGGAAGAGCCTGCAGACCTGCTGCTTGCGGATATCCGCATGCCGTTGATGGACGGTCTCGAGCTGGCCGAGAAAATCAGGACCCGAAGTCCGGCGACGAAAATCGTCATTTTGACCGGTTACAGCGATTTTGATCTCGTTCGATCCTCCTTGCGTTACGGCGTGTCGGATTATTTGCTCAAGCCTTCGGCGAAGGAGGACCTGATCAAAGCTTTCGTGCCGCTGGTCTCGCTGCTGAACGACGAACGCCGCGAGGCGGACAACGAGCGAATCGTACAGCGCAGGCTGCTGCAAGCGTCGGCCTTGCTGCGTTTTCAATTTTTGCATAAGCTGCTTTGCATGCCGCTCTCGCAGGAAGAGATCGAGGAAGGCTGCGGACAGGCGTATCTCGATCAATATGCAAGCGCTTACGCCGTGGCGGCAATCGGACTGGACGGGAAAAAGAGACAGGATTATTCCATTAAGGATTGGGAGCTTATTTTGTTCGCGCTCGAAAACGCCTTGTCCGAGCTGAGGCAGACCGAGGGGCTCGGCAGTTATCTAGTCGAGTCCGAGACGGGCTGCTGCTACATTGTCGGGATGTGCGACGCGCGGGTGCTGGCAAAAAGGACAGCGGCGGTCAGGGAGCATTTGTACCGGTTCGGGGGTCTGTTCAAGACGACGATGTCGATCGCGATGGGCGAGACGGTGACGCGGCTCGCGGACATCTCGCTGTCCAGAGAGCAGGCGGACATCGCGCTCCGCCGCGCGAACGGGGAAGAGGACCTCGTCTTCTATGAACCGGAGGGAGGTACGGCCGCAGACGAGTCCGAGTCGGCGGAGGCTGGGGACGGCAAGCTGCATGAAGTCGGTACAGGGGATTCCGAGACGGGGAGAAGAATTGTAGAAAGCGCCAAAAAATATGTGCGCGAGCATTTCCGGGAGCCGATCTCGCTCAAGCAGATCGCCCGTCATCTGCATGTCAACAACGCGTATTTGAGCTTCTTGTTTAAGGAGGTGACCGGGGAAAACTATTTGCAATATTTGACGGCCTGCCGCATGGCCGAAGCGGAGCTGCTGCTTCAGGATCCGGCGTTCAAGATTTATGAGGTAGCCGAGCGAATCGGTTATCACAACGCCCAGCACTTCTCGATCGTATTCAAAAAGTACCGTAAGCTCACGCCGCTGGAATACCGCAACAAGCATGCGATGGCGACCTTCGCGCAGGAAGAGGCGAGCCGTTCGTGAACAGCATGACGCATCGCAAGCGCATCGTCGCAAGCTCCCTGCTGCTGCTCTTGTCCGCGCTTGTTCTGTTCGGCGTCTATGGGTATGCCAACATGAACAAGATTCGCAAGGAAGCGGAATCTTACAGAAAAAATCATCTGATGAGCCAACTGGAATATAACGCGATGTCGGTGCTGAAGCAGGCAAGCACCTTTTCCGCGCATGTCAAGACGGAGGAATATACGGCTTATTCCGCGGATTTTCTGGGGCTCGGGACATCGGCCGAGGGTCAGGAAGCTTTGTGGGGGCTGAACGAGAAGATCAGCAGGCTGGCGGTCAAACCGGAATTGATCCAGCGCATGTACATGCTGGGCCAGGATAAAAACCAGTTGAATTATGCCAGGGCTTTCGACAGGCCATCGCCGGCCGCCGAAGAGCTGCCCTGGATCGAGGATTTGAACGGAACGGGAATGCTGGAGGCGCTGACTGCCAAGGGGATCGGCTTCCCCGTATATATTCAAGCCGGCGAGCTTCAACGGCAATTGCTTCGTAAATGGAATTATATAAGCGACCGCCAGCTCGAACGTGCAAGAGACTTCGCAAGTTCGCTTGAAGGGAAATGGATCATCAACAACGGCATCAATAATTATACGCTAAGCCTGCTCGTGCTCGGCGACGATTTTCCCCGCGAATTTCTGGCTGAAGGCGCGGACAGCCGGCATCTGTCGATCTATACGGATCAAGGGATCGGCACCTGGGGCGCTAATCTGGCCCCGCTGGATTTAAACGAACAACCCGATCTGGGGGACGGGCAGGCAGCATGGACGCGAATGTCCGATGAAAAAGGGCAGGTTCTTTACATAAAGAAATTGGCTCCCTATGGTGTCGTCCTCGTATGGACGGAGGGAAAGGCGGGCTGGCCCGCCGGCTTCGCCCGTACGATGGCGACTGTCGGAACCGCGCTCGTCCTGCTGCTATCGGGCAGCCTGCTCCTATCGATCGTGCTGGCGAACCGCATCCTGTCCCCGTTGCATAAGCTGACCCGATTTATTCGCGGCCAGGGCGGCGCGCTTCCCCTAAGCGCATACGCAGGAGACGAACCTTCCGGCAAAACGGCTCACAATCTGCTCACGGCCGCCTCAATCAGAACGAAGCTGGCGATGCTTTTTCTGGTGACGGTGCTTGTGCCGCTGCTGATCATGGTCGCCTTGTATTCCTCGATCCAGAACCACTACGCGAAGCAGGAGTGGAAGCGGACGGCAGAGGCTTTGACCGGTCAGATCGGCTGGACGGTCGCGAAGCAGGCGGAGACGCTTGAAGGAGCGGCTCACGCGCTGGCGGCCAATAACGTGTTGAGCGCCTATTTGTCCACGCAAGGCGGCTTCCAGTCTGCGTCCGCAACCGCGGCCAATGGACGGTCCGGAACGATCTACCCCGAGTCCGAAGAATTTTCCTACTTTATCCTGTACGACATGAACGGCAGCGCGAGATACTCGACGATCTTTTCCAACAATCTGTCTCTATTCTACCTGGAGCCCCGGATGGAGGACGAGGAGAGCGAGGATATTTCCTGGCTGCCGGTCTCGCCGGATATCTACAACCATCTCGCAAGCCAGCTGATCAAGCCCATTTACCGTGCGGGGCAGAACGAGCGCGGAGGGACGCTCGGATACTTGCAGCTCGTGCTGAAGCCCGATGCCTTCCAGGCCATCGAACGGTTGGGGGGAGCGGCTTTTCGGATCGAGGACGGCAAAGGACATCTGTTGTTCCAAAGCCAAGGGTACGAGGAGCGCGACCTGCTGAGCGCGAATGCGGCGCAGCCGTCCGCTGGCCGGGGCGCCTCGCTTGTAAGGACGGAGCCGATTCCGGCATACGGCTGGCAGATGACGGCCAAGTTTGCGTTTGACGCCCGGCACGAGCAAAATCGCGAAATGCTATGGGTCGTGGCATCGGTGGCGCTGCTGTGCATTCTCGTCGCCCTGACTTTGTCGCATTGGCTGGTCAGGCCGCTCGGTCATTTGCAGCACGCGATGGAGCGGATCAACGATTTTCATTTCCCTGCGGCCGCCGGCGCCGATGCCAGAGACGAAGTCGGTCTGCTGGCGCAGCACTACAATCGCATGGTCGAGAAAATCAACCAGTTGGTGGAAGAGGACTACCGCAGCAAGCTTCGCGAGAAGGAGCTCGGCGCGCTGAAAACGCAGGCTGAAATGAGCATGCTGCAGCAGCAGATCAACCCTCATTTTTTGTACAACACGCTGGAGTCCATCAATATGGAGGCGCAGCGCAATAACGGGGATGCGGTCAACAAAATGATCGGCTCGCTGGCCAAGCTGTTCCGGTATTCGATACGCTCCGGACCGGAGCAGGGCGTGCGTCTGGAGACGGAGATCGAATATACCCTTTATTACATGAACGTTCAGGAAAATCGCTTCAGAGACCGGTTCGCGGTGACATGGGATATCGAACCGGATACGCTGCCGGTTAACGTGCTCAAGCTGATTCTGCAGCCGATCGTGGAAAATGCCATTAATCACGGGCTCTCCGAGTACACCTCGGGCGGCGAGCTGCGCATCTCCTCACGGCTCGAAGCGGATCGGCTCGTAATCGCCATCGCGGACAACGGCATTGGCATGCGGGCGTCCGAGCTGGCGCTTTTGCAAGCGAAGCTCACGCTTGAGCAAGAGAACGAGAATCGGCCGACATGGTCGTCCGATCAACGCGGCATCGGACTCGTCAACGTGTACCGTCGTCTGAAAATCTACTACGGGGACCAAGCCGACGTGCGGATCGAGAGCAAATATATGAAAGGAACCACAGTGACATTGTTGATTCCTCGTGGAAATACAGGACCAGGACCAGGACCAGGACCAGGACCAGGACCAGGATCAGGATCAGGATCAGGATCAGGATCAGGATCAGGACCAGGACCAGGACCAGGATCAGGATCAGGATCAGGATCAGGTTCAAGTTCAAGTTCGGATACAGACTCAGATTCAGGTACAGGTGCAGGCGAAATCGCGGTTAAACGCTGAAAATGATCGGGGAGGTAGTTCCATGTTCAGAAAATGGATGAGCTGTCTTTGCATCGTCGCTGTGTTGGCTTCCGGATTCGCGGGCTTATGGACGTCCGGCCGCACGTTTGCGCAGCAGGCGGAGGCTACGCCGCTCGGGACGCAACCGGGCTCGGACGCCGCAGGACATTGGGCCGAAAAGGCGCTTCGGAAATGGCAGGCCTACGGCATTGTGAGCGGGTATCCGGACGGCAGTCTCAAGCCGGATCGGCAGCTGACCCGCGCGGAATTTATCGTCATGCTCGACCGGGTATTCCGCTTCGACGGCGGTTCGGGCGCCCCCTTCAAGGATGTGCCGCAGACGGCCTATTACAGCAAGGCGCTGGCCGGCGCATTCGCGGCCGGATTCGCAGGAGGGACGGGCAACGGACTGTTCATGCCGGATCGGCCGATCACCCGCGAGGAGGCGGCCAAGCTCGTCGCTTTGGCTTTTGACGTCGAACCCGATACGTCGGAAGCGAAGGCGCCAGAAGATGGAGAACAGATTGCCGCCTGGGCACGTCCGTCCGTCGCAGCCATGCTTGGCCGCGGTTATATGACCGGACGGGGACTTGACCGGTTCGAGCCCAAAGCCGGGATGACGAGGGCCGAGATGATCCAGGTGCTCGACAACGTCGTCGATCGAATGATCGGCACCGAAGGGCTGAGCGATACGACGGTGCAAGGCAACGCCGTCGTGAACCATGCGCCCGTGCGACTGCAAAACCTGGTCGTCGAAGGCGATCTGCTGCTCGCTCCCGGCGTTCGGGAAGGCGCAGTATCCCTCGATCATGTGACGGTTAAGGGCCGGGTGCTGGTGCAAGGGAGCCCGGCCGCCGGCATTGCGATCAAGGACTCGCAGCTTGCCGTCGTCCAGATCGCGGCGCCCAAGACAAAGCTGTCGCTGGCTGCCGTCAAGGTTGACCGGCTGCGCATGCTTCAGTCCGCAGCCGACAGCGTCATCTCGCAGGATGACGCGACCTCGATCGGCAAGCTCGACAATGAGGCGCTTCGCGTCGAGTTTCGCCAGTCGGCATCGCAAGGCGGAACGGCCGGTCTCCAGACCGGCGGCAACGGAGCGGGATCCGACGTTCCGTCCGGTCAGGAGACGCTCCCCGCCAAGGTGTCGGCGCTCGCGTTCGCGCAGGCGGACGAGGAGGAAGACGCCGATCTGGTCGCGACCGGGGGCGGAGGCACGACCGAGCTCCAGACGAATGTCGGCGAGCTCAGCGACACCTACGAGGTTCGCTACATGGAAGGCGCAGGCTCGACCATCGCCTTCACGCTCCATGGCCTTGCGCCGAACGCGCCGGCAACCGTGGAGATCGAGGAGATTCATACGCGCAATCCGGAAGCGTTCGCCTATACCGTACTCGCGAACGGACAGGAAGTCTACTTCAGAACGTATCGCGAAGCTTCCGCGGGACCGAACCACTATTTTATCGAGCTGAGCGCTGCGGCGGTGGGCAACGCCTCGTCGGTCACGCTGACCTTGCGCAATGAGACGCAGACGCGGGTCCATTTCTCAAAAGTGTGGGCTTACAGCAACTATGCCGATCTGCTGGCGGACGAGCAAATTTACCGGCCGATGACGGTCGGGCTGTTTAAACCGAATATCAGCTGGAACGATTATGCGGCCGACCTTGCGCTTTTGAACGGACTCAAGGAAACCTATGCCAACTACGACATGTACCGGATATCAGTTGTCTTCGATATCCTTTATATGCACTGGAGCAGCGCGGAAATGAAGCGCCGTCTGGATTACCTGATCCGGTTGTCCGCCGATTCCGGCCTGCCGATCCATCTGAGTGTCGACGCCTGGTGGGACGGCACGCCGACGGGACCAGACGGGCTGGGCGGCTATTGGCGGGATCTGCCGTATCAGCAGGTCGTGTACGATCCGCTGAACTCGGACGGCCGCGGCCAATGGAAGCTGACGACGCCCAACGTATTCGGTAACACGCCATGGCTGACGATGAACAACGCCCATTACAATGAAGTCCGAGAGGAAAAGATCAGGGACGTGACGTCGTACTTGTCGCAGCGGACGGGAGAAATGAAGGCGGAAGGCGAAACGCTGCCCCCGATCGTCGTATTTACCGAGAACGAACCGTGGTATTGGCCGTACTTTGCCTTGAACCCCTCCCCGCAAGGCGCCGGAGATTTCGGTCCCGAAGTCATCGCCGCGGCGGCTGCGGACGGCGTGACGCTGAACCCGGCCGATGGACTGTCCGTCCAGGAGCTTAGATGGCTCGCCAAAAACATGACCGATTATATATCGGACACGGCGCAGGCGATGGCGGACGGCTACGGGCACAATGCGATCGTCGTAAACAATGGCCAAGTGTCGTATCCCGACAGCCAATTGATCGAAAATGCGTTTACGCATATTTTCCCCAATGCCAAGTACCCTGCGCTGGAGGAGAACCGGGCGTTATGGGAGTCGCACATGGTCGAAGCGATTCGCTACGGCGGGGAGTGGGACGATCTGCTCGACGAGCGCTACCTGAGCTATATAGCCGCCAGAGGCAAATTCGCGGACGTCAATGCGGAGCGGAGCGCGATGCAGGATTTTGGATTTTTGCCGCAAGCCTACGCATTCGGAGCGGATCATTCGACGATCTATAACTTCCGGAGCGGCGACGACAGCATCGTCCGCGCCGCCGACGGAGACATCGACGCGCCTTACGTAACGCCTTCTTACGGGAAGGTCGCGGTCGATTATCAGTTCTCGGACGAACTGTCGCTGACGCCGTCGGCTACGCTGGTCGAAGTGAACCATGTCAAGCGGAGCCTGCTGCAGGAGCATTATGTCGCAAGCGCGGATACGGCCGACGCCGGCGGCGGATACCTGACGTTCAAAGTCGACAATCAGGGCGTTCCCCTGTCCGACGGCCTGCTCGTCGATCTGACGGGCCGCAATCTGCACGAGCTGTGCGGCGGCTGCAAGATCGAGGTATGGGCGGGCGCTACGCTAAGCGATCTGTCGGTCGCGGGTACCGTGTACGGCTTCAGATCGACGGCGCACGTAGAAGCCAGAGATCAGATCGATCCGGCGAGCGACGTGGCCTATGTCCGGATCCGGTTCTATTCGCCGAGCGTCGCCAGTCTGGACAATTGGGTAGCGCTGTCCGGCATTCAGATCTCGGCGGCGCTGAGCGAAGCAAGCGGTCATATGAACGGTTTTCAATATACGCTGAAGCAGCTCCGGGAGAGAAATTTGTGGGTGACCTACCGTGCCGACGTCGAGCGCCTGCTCGACCAATATGCAGGGCAAGCGGGACAGACCGGCGTCTATCAAACGATCAAGGAGCAATACGACAAAGGCTACTATGGAAGCGCGTATAGGGCGCTGCTGGCGGCCATGTCGCAGCTGCTTCCCGCCAAGTTCGTGGTCAAGGGCTACGGCCAATTGGGGGATTACCCGATGTCGCTCGACGCCGGCAGTCCGGAGGCCGTCGTCCGCGCGACCTTGTACGAGGCAGGCGATTCCGTCCGAATCGGGCTCGCGGCAGACGCCGAGACGCAAGTTTCCGTTACGCTGACCGGAGCGACCGCCTCCCATTACCAAGCGGCCGATCTTGGCGAGGGGCAGTACGAGCTTAAGCCTGCGCAGGCCGGGGATGCAGGCGCCGTGGCGGTATCGGGCGGTCATGTCACGTTCGCGTTGACGGCGCCGGGGGACGCGGTCAAGCAATATCCTGCCGCATTCGAGGCCAAAATGTACGGCGTCTCGGCATCGGGAGAATCAATCGCGATCCAGTCGCAGGACCCGGAGATCGGCGAATATGCGAGCGCCGTCGAGCTGAAGCTCGCGGACGGCGCGACGATATTGCGGGGACCCGAAGGCGCTTCGGATCAGGACCTGCAGGCGGTGCCGGCCGAAATGCTCGAATACGGCGATTTGCTCCGGCTGACGCTAAACGGCGATAACGAAATTACCGGGATCAAGGCCTACTACGGGACCGTATACGGCGCGATTACCGCGATCGAACCGATCGAAGTGAACGGCGAGCTGCGCAATGCGTACATGGAATTGCGCGATTCGCAAAACCATGTCTATCGCTTCGAGCTTGGGCAGGACAGCCAGTTCAAGTCCCCCAGGGCCACGGGCGTCAGCTTGTTTATGGCGCAAATCGACGATTGGGGCTTCAAGGACGGAGACGAGGTAACGGTTCGTTACAGTCCGTATGTCACCTCGGGCAGGGAGAAGCGCCTGCTGGAAATTTCGGAAACGTACGATTCGCTGCTGAACGAAAACTTCGAGGACGGCAGCGAGACGTGGCGCAATCGGGCCTACGTGGTGCAAAACGTCATCGAGACGCGTCTGGATTCGAACATTCAGGATCGCGTATTAAGGCCAAGCGATATCAGTCAGCCCGGCATCGTCGAATGGAAGTTCGAGAGCGCCGCGCCGTTCACGCTGGCTGCGATCCAGTACAGCGGACGCGCGATTCTCGGCTCGACGGTCGAGTGGGAGATCAGTTCGAGCGGCAGTAGCGGCAGCTGGCAGAAGGTCGGGGAGATCGCCAACAATTCGGACAACAACAACTATAACCAGCTGCGCGATATCAAGCTGGATCTCGGGAGCATGAATACGAGCACGTTGTATGTCCGGGTCGTCATGTCGACGAACACTTCCGATACGTGGGCGTCGCTCAACAGTATGAGGTTTACGGTGCTGCAGGCGGGGGCCCGCCAGCTTGACTCAGCGGTTCTCGCTCTTGGCAGCGGCGCCGTATTTACCGGGCAGGACGTGCCGCTGTCGCTGAGCGCCGCCTACGACACTGGGGCGGCCGTTAATCTGGAAGAGGCCAAGGTCGCGTATAGCTGGGACAATGAGGCAATGTTCGTGCGCAGCGCCGGCGGCGTGCGCGCGGTACAGCCGGGCACGGGGACGATACGCGCCTACGTATCCGTTAACGGTGTCGTCGTGGCCTCCAACAGCGTGGCCGTGACCGTCGCCGCTCAGGCGCTGGATCATTTTGAGTTGTCGACCGCGGACCGGATGATGGGGCTCGGCGATACGTACGGTATCGGCATCACCGTCTACAACGATCAGGATTACGTGCTTCACTCGTCGCTGTACGCAGCGACCTTTGCGAGCAGCGACGGCGCGGTCGCATCGGTATCCGCGAACGGGACGTTGACGGCCGTCGCTTACGGCAGTGCGGTTATTACGGTCCAGGTCGACTTCGAGAATACAAGTCTTGTCCGGACCTTTAACGTTACGGTCGCTCGTCCGGTTGCGCTTGTCGACGAGGATTTCCAATCGCTTCCGGCAGGTCCCGTAGCGGCAGGAGACATCGGCGCCTATGAGGTTGTCCAGTTGCAAAACGAGCTGCTGCACGAGAGCCTGCCGAATATGGGCTTGACCGGCACGCCCGACGGCGCGGGCGGCAAACAGGACGGATACGTCATCTACAAGCTGGACAGCACGGACGCGGACGGGTTCAAAAAGCTCGAGCTGCTGTACAGCGGCCGAACGCTGTATATCGACGATAACCGGATCGCGGATATTCGCTTCTATGCGGGTACAAGTACAAGCGGCATGACGCAGGTCGGCAGCTTGCCGACGTCGGCCGCGGGCAACTACGATACGATTCGTTCCCTCGACCTGACGAGCGTGGCGCAGGGACAAACGACCGTTTATTTGAAAATCGATATTCACGCGGTGGCGTATACGTGGGGCTTTTTGAATTCGGTAAAAGTCGTCGATTACGCCACGGAAGCTTAAGGAGTGCGGGTATGGAGCGTCTGGAATGGATTCATGAAAAGATGAGGATCGGTTTCGTGCGGGAAGAAGGCAAGCTGAAGCAGGATGTATTCCAGCCGCAGAGCCTATCCTCGGAATCGGAGAGAAGGTATGCCGCAGCGGCCGTTGTACAGGCTGCCGCCGCAGGCGTGCCGCATGGCGTGCATCCGGGGCTCGCCTCTGGACATTCGCTGCTCGCGGAGCAACTAACCGTGACTGGAATCGAGCCGACGGACAGCGGACTGCGCTTGCACTACCGACACGAAGGGCTGCAGCTGCGCTTCGTCGCGAATATGGAATTCGTACCCGGCGCGGCGGTCGTCCGTCAGACGACGACGGTCACCAACGAGGGCGACGAGGCCGTCGTGCTGACGCACTTGTCCTCGCTAATGATGCAGGGCATCGGGCTCGGCGGCGTCGGCGACTGGTCCGAGCCGGGCAGAATCCAGGTGCGCTACGCGCGCCAGGCCTGGAGCGGCGAGGGGCAGTGGCGGTGCGAGGACGCGGAAAGTCTAGGCCTTTACCGCACGGCACCCTATTCGATGTCCCATGCCGCGCACTGGGAATCGCGGGGGAGCTGGAGCACAGGCCGTTACCTGCCGATGGTCGTCGTGGAGGACACGCAGACGGGCGCCGTCTGGTATGCGCAGGCGGAGACCTCGTCCCACTGGCATATCGAGCTCGGCAACCGGCACGAGGGGGCCTATATCGGAAACGACAGTCTGTACCTGCAAATCGACGGTGCCAGCGAAGGCTGCGGGGGTTGGACCCGAACGCTGCAGCCGCAAGAGAGCTTTACGACGATACCGGCTGCGATCGGCTGCTGCATGGGCGGCATGGAGGAGGCCGTACGCGAATTGACGGCGTACAGGCGCGCCAGGCTGAAGCCAACGCCGGCTTGGCAGGGAGAGTTTCCCGTCGTTTTCAACGATTATATGAACGGCTTGTGGGCGGATCCTTCTACCGACAAGCTCGTGCCGCTCATTCGCGAGGCGTCCGAGCTTGGACTGGAAGTTTTCTGCATCGATGCAGGCTGGTTCGCCCTGCCCGGCTCGTACTGGGGCTCGTCTCTGGGCGATTGGCAGCCAGACGATACGCGATTCGGCAAGGAAGGGCTGCCTGGTATGCTGCGGCGGATTCGCGACGCGGGCATGATTCCCGGCGTCTGGCTGGAGCTGGAGGTATGCGGGGAAAATGCGGCGCTGGCGTCGAAGCCGGACGAGTGGTTTCTGCGGCGCAACGGCAAGAGAGTCGGCGGCGGAGAGCGTTGGTTTATGAACTTTTCCCATCCCGAAGTCAGGACGTATATGCACGGCGTCATCGACAGGCTGGCTGAGATGGGCGTCGGGTTTATCAAAAACGATTACAACGGCTGTATCGGGGCCGGCGACGATACGCTGGGGGATTCGGCGGCGGACGGGCTTATTCGTCATATACGTGCGGTGTATTCGTTTCTCGACGAAGTGAGGGCGAGGCATCCCGGACTCATCTTCGAAGGCTGCGCGTCGGGCGGCATGCGTGCCGATTACGGCCTGCTGTCCCATGTGCATATGGTCAGCTCCAGCGACCAGGAGGATTACAGGAAGTACCCGTCCGTCCTGGGCGGCATGCTGGCGGCTGTCCTGCCCGAGCAGAACGGCGTGTGGGCATACCCGTACCCGCTGCCGGCCTCGCATCGCGACAAACCGGAGCTGCTGGATGAAGAGACATATCGGCGGGAGATGGCGGACGGCGAGCAGACGGTTTTTAACATGATCAATGGCTTTTGCGGCAATTTGTATCTGTCGGGAAGGATTGACAAGGCCGACGGCCGCAACCGGGCGCTGATCAATGAAGCTGTCTCGCTGTACAAGGCCGAAAGAGCGCATATTCGCAGCTCGCATCCGGTGTGGCCGCTAGGGTTTCGTTCGATCGCCGACACCGCGGGCTGGAACGGCGTCGGTCTCGCGAGCATGGACGGGGACCGCATCGTGCTGGCCGTATGGCGGCTAGACGGCGGGGAGGAGACGACGGCGCTTCCCATCAAGGGCTGGACAGGCCAGGCTGCCGAAGTCAGGCAGCTTTATCCTGCCGGGACGGACATGGTCGTCGAACACGGCTATGAAGCAGCGGATGGCGTACTGCGGGTCAGGCTGCCGGAACGATATCAGGCGCGTCTGTTCGAGCTGCGCAAGGCTGCGGCGCCGGACATAGCAAATCAGGCATAGGAGATAGATCAGGACAGATCGATCGAGGTCCGCAAAGCGTCATTTTGCGGGCTTCTTTCGCATGTTCGAGCGCCCTTTTTCCGGCTTCGGAAACCTCCAAAAAACGCAAATGAAATCTAGATTTCGCCTGATTGTTTGCTTTTTGCCCGCTCTCTATATTTAAGGGGAACACCAACACATACGAAAAGGGGATACCCGAATTGAAGCGAAAATCGATCCTTTTGCTGTCCGCGATGAGCGTGTCGCTCGCGATGGCGGGCTGCTCCAACGCCGCGAAAAACAACCAGGCGAGCGGCGATAGCCCGCCTCCGTCCAGCGCAGGCGCGTCGAGTGCGGCAGCGTCGCCCACCCAGGAGGAAAGCGCGTCGCAAAGCGCCGAGCCCCAGACGCTGACGATGGTCTACTCCCAGGGCGAGTTCTCGTGGCCCGCCTACAAGAAGATGGCGGCGGCGTTCAAGGAAAAAACCGGCCACACCGTCAAGCTGCAATACGTGCCTGCGGCCGAATTCGACAAGTACCTCGATGCGCAGTTCGTCGCGGGCACCGAAGCGGATATTATTATGGGCGGTCCGTCCGACAAGTCCTCCTGGTTTAAAAACGGCTGGATCGTTAACTTGTATCCGCATATGGACGAGACGAGCCGGTTCACGAATGCGGCCTGGAGAGACTCGTTCGTCGACGGGGTGCTCGATTCCGCGACGGACAAGACGCCGCCGGAGAAGCTGTACGGCATTCCGATTCAGTTGACGACGGTCAATCTGTATTACAACAAAAAAATATTCGGCGAGCTTGGCGTATCCGAACCGCCCAAGACGATCACGGAGCTGCTCGCGGTCGCGCAAAAGGCTAAAGACGCAGGCTATACGGGCTTCAGCATTCAAAACTCGATGGACTGGAACCTGGGCTGGCTCGCTACCGATCTCTGGGGCTACCTGTGGAAGCCGAAGCTCGATCAGCTGGACGTCATCAAAAAGGACGGCTATGTCGGTACGGACGAGTGGGCGCTGGCGGTCAAGAAGGGCATGGTGACGAAGGATTCTCCCGAGCTCAAGGAATACGCGAGAGTCATTAAGGACCTGTCGCCTTATTTTAACGAAGGCTTCAATACGGCCAGCTGGGAATTCGAGAGCCTGTTCAACGACGGCAAATCGGCGATGGCGCTCAACGGCAGCTGGTATCCCAACCAGCATCTGCAGAACAAGCTGTCGGTCGACTATGGCATCGCGCCGATTCCTTATCTGGACAAGGCGTATTCGCAGCTCGGCGGCGAGGAGCGCTACAACTACATCATGGGCGGAGAAGCCTACGTGGCGATCACGTCCAAGGCGGAGAAGGACGGCAAGCTGCAGGCGGCGCTCGATTGGCTGCGCTTCTGGACGGATCCGAGTGGCGGCGCGAAGATGATGACGGACGAATTGTTCCTCATTCCCGTCGTCAAGGGCATCCAGGCGCCCGAGCAAGTTCAACCCATTATCGATACTTTCGGCACCGAGAAGCAGGTATCGTTCACCGCCTTCAAGTTCGAGCCCGAGCAATCCGACGCCTTTTTCAAGGCCCAGCAGCAGTATCTGGACAACAAGCTGACGGCAGAACGATTTATCGGCGATATTACCAAGACGCTGCAGAAGTACGCGGACGCGGCGATTAAAGCGAACCCGGAATGGGGCGTCGAGGCGTACCTGAAATAACCGCATAGAAGAAACGACGATTGGGAGGATGGGGGCTTCGCTCCGTCCTCCTTGATTACATCCATCCTATCGATTCTATCTACTTGAACGGAAGTGAAGCGATGAAGCCTTTGCGTTTATTGGAATCCAGGGCGGCGTATCTTTGCCTGCTGCCCACGTTCCTGTTCGTCGGCGTTTTTCTCGTGTATCCGACCTTCGAGGCGGTCCGCATTTCGTTTCTGGACTGGAATATGCGCAACTATTACAATCCGGAATTCGTGGGCTTCTCCAACTACAAAGAAATTTTCAGCAATGACGTATTTATCGATTCGTTCCGGGTGCTGGCGATCTTTCTGGGGTGGCAGCTTGTCGTGCTTCAAGGCATTTCCGTGTTCGCAGGCTACCTGATCTATTTGCTTGGCACCAGCCGGTTCGCAGGGTTTATTAAGGTGGCTTTCATTATCCCCATGGTCATTCCGGGCATGGTCTCCACACTGTTTTGGCTGTTCTTTTACGAGCCGACGAACGGCATGCTCAACGTGCTGCTGGGCACGCTCGGCTTGGACAGCTGGCAAAAGGTGTGGTTAGGCGAGAGCCAGACGACAGCGATCGGCTCGCTGCTCATGAAGGGCTTTCCCTGGATCAGCGGGATTGGATTTTTGATCTACCTGGCAGGCTTTCAGTCGCTCGACGAGTCGGTTCGGGAGTCGGCGCGGATGGACGGGGCCAGCGGATGGAAAGTGTTCTGGGCCATCGATCTGCCGCTCATCCTGCCTCAGCTCAAGCTGACGACCATCCTCGTCCTGATCGGCGGCATTCAGCAATACGGGGATCAGTACATCCTGACCAAAGGCGGTCCGGGCTATGACACGACGGTACCCGGCTTGTTTTTGTTCAACAATGCCTTTAATTACGGCAAGCTCGGAATCGGCTCGGCTGCGGGCGTGACCCTGTTTCTCATCATCGCCCTGTTCACCGTGCTGAATTTGCGTTTTATGAAGTCGCGGACTTAGGAGGCAGCTCTTGAAAACAAAAAGATGGTCGCGATCCGTCAACATGGCGCTATTGCTGTTTTTCGCATTTTGCACGCTCTACCCGTTATTTTTTATGCTCATCTCCTCGGTGAAGACCAATGCGGAGCTGCAGAGCAATTTTTTCGGCCTTCCGATCGAACCGCAATTTCAATACTACGGCAGCGCGCTCGGCAAGATCAAAACGTATATGGCCAATTCGGGCGTCATTTCGGCCATCAGCGCGGTCGGCGTGCTGATCGTATCTTCCTTGTCCGCCTATGCCTTTGCGCGCTTTCGGTTCTATGGCAAAAACGCGTTGTTTTTTACCCTGCTGCTGTTTCTGATGATTCCGGGCGTGCTCACGATCATTCCGCAATTCGTGCTGGTGAAAAATCTGGGCCTGATCAACACGCCCTGGGCGGCCGTTCTCCCTTATATCGCCAGCGGGCAGCTCGTTACCATATTCGTCATGAGAACCTTTTTCGAAGGCATACCTAAGGAGCTGTTCGAGAGCATCAAGATCGACGGGGGGAGCGAATTCCGCTGCTTTATCAGCCTGGTTATTCCTTTTGCGCTGCCGATCATTTTGTCCATGGGACTGGTGACCGTTCTGAATACGTGGAACGACTTTTTCTGGCCGCTGCTCGTGCTACCCGACCAGCACAAGATGACGCTGACGGTCGGCCTGTACCGGTTCATGGATCAGCAGCAAATTTTGTACGGCCAGGTGTTCTCCGCGATGTCGCTCGCTTCGGTCCCCTTGATGGTGCTGTTCAGCTTCACGATGAAGTTTTTTGTTCAAGGTCTAACCTCCGGCGCGATCAAGGCATGAGCGGGAGGGGGAGAGGCTTATGGATAAGGACAAGCGTATAGAACAGGAGAAAGGGATGGATAAGGAGAAGCGTAGGGAACAGGAGAAGGATATGGAAAAGGCGGAAATCCTTCTCCATGCGGAAGGCGCGACGAAGCTGACGGTGTCGGCCGCCGCTTATGAGGCACATCTTGATCTGGAAGGGCAGCGCTGGCGTTTGTATGTCAGAGACGGGAAGGAGGACGGACGCTTAGCGGGAGAACGCAGGCCACAGCCGATTGTTTGCCTACCGATGCAGTCTCGCGTTCACGCGCTGGATCAGCCGGATCTGGCTGACGCAGGAGCGCTTCGACTCGTTCGCAAGCGGCGGAGCGGCCGTCAGTTGACGCTAACGTTTGCAACTGGGAGGGGAGCGCTATGGACACAAAAAGTGTATCGCTTTACCTTCGGCGCCGACGCTGTAAGTTATCGGACCGAGGTCGTCGGGCCCGGCAGACGAATAGACGAAGTCTATTATTTTGCCGAAGATTGGATCGCTGCAGGCACCGGGGACAATCGAGGCGCTTCGCCGGACTGGAGCGGCGGACGCCCGGGTTTTGAACGCTACTACGCGCCCCGGTTCGACTGGAAGGTCGGGATCGTACACCGCAGGCCGGACGAGCCGGACACGCTGAACTGTCAGCAGTGGCTGAGTCCGCCTCCCTTTTGCTACGCGCTGCAGAAGGAGGGACGCTGGGTAAGCTGCGGCATCGTGGCCCAGCCGGGCGCGTTCAACTTTCTCGGTTTCGATTATGCCGTCGCGCCCTGCGAAGATTTCTCGTTCAAACTCGATTACGAGGGACATACGGAGGTGGGGGAGAAGGGCTTTTGCACGCCCGCACTTCGTTTCGGCTTAAAGCCGGCTGTCGGCGAGAACGAAGCCGTCGGGGCGTACATTGCGTCGCTGACGCGCAGCATGAGGCTTAAAGATGCGGCCGAAGCTGCCACCTCCCGGCGATCGCGGCCGGCCTGGTGGAAGGAACCGATGTTTTGCGGATGGGGACAGCAGCGATACGATTATCGCGGCGATCACGACGGTACGGAAAACGGGCATTTCCTGAATGTCGGCGCATACGCAACCGAGGAAAAATATCGATCCTATGACGCGCTGATGGCGCTGCACGACATTCAACCGGGAACGATTATTATCGATTACAAATGGGCGAAGCAGGACGCGCTGGCCGCCCCCGACCCGCTGAAGTGGAACGATATGCGCGCTTTTATCGACGAGCAGCATTCGCTCGGCCGCCGGGTGCTGCTGTGGTATTCGCCTTTGCTGGCGGAAGGACTGCCTCAAGAAGCTTGTATGACGCTGGACGGACGCGTCGTCGCCGCGGACCCGACGTCCGCGCGGTATTCGGAGATATTGGCTGAGCAAGTCCGCCTCATGTGCGGCAGCGGCCCCGGCTGCCTGAACGCCGACGGCCTCAAGATCGACTTTACGCAAAATATCGCTTCGGAGCGAAGAACCTTCCGCAATTATTTATCGACAAGCCTCGCGATGCTAAACGAGAGCGACCCCGCGCATGTGTATCCCCGGCTTGGCGAAGGCCGCGACACGCTCATTCGTACCGCGGGAACTTTGTGGGGCGTCGAATTGCTGCGTGCCTATATTGAGGCGCTGCATTCGGCGATAAAGGCCGTAAAGGCGGACGCCATGTTGATCACGCATACGGCCAATCCCTATTTCGCGAATATTACGGACGTCCTTCGGCTTAACGACCTCGACGGCGCTTCGCCCCAAGCAACGGATATCATGAGAAACCGGGCGGAGATCGCCCGCATGTGCAATCCGGCTTGGCTCATCGATCCCGACAACGACCTGATGCAGGACAAACGAATGTGGCGGGACTACCTGCAATTTCAGCCGCAGATCGGCATTCCGGTAACCTACTATATTCGGGGCATAGCGGCTTCCGGCGAAGCGTTCGATGAATCGGATTATGCGTATTTGCGCCAGGTGTGGGAGGCTTACCGAGAGCAGATGTAGCGCCGATGTTGCTTGAATTGAAGCATAAGGCGACTCCTGCGTGTTTCGAAAGGCGTGTCGGATGTCCTGCAGAGTTGCATAGCTGGGGCACGTCGTGAGGAAGCTTTACTCATCCGCGGGAGCGCGTCGGCAATCGGCGCGAAGAGACGCTGTACAGCGCTACATCGCGGGATCGCGTCGGCAATCGGCGCGAAGAAACGCTGTACAGCGCTACATCGCGGGATCGCGTCGGCAATCGGCGCGAAGAGACGCTGTACAGCGCTACATCGCGGGATCGCGTCGGCCATCGGCGCGAAGAGACGCTGTACAGCGCTACATCGCGGGATCGCGTCGGCAATCGGCGCGAAGAGGCGCTGTGCAGCGCTACATCGCGGGATCGCGTCGGCAATCGGCGCGAAGAGACGCTGTGCAGCGCTACATCGCGGGATCGCGTCGGCCATCGGCGCGAAGAGACGCTGTACAGCGCTACATCGCGGGAGCGCGTCGGACACCAAGGCGAACAATCAAGAAACCCCGCCCCTGAACAGCTTCCGATACTGCTGTGGGGAAATCCCCTGCCACTTTTTGAACACATGGCTGAAGTTATGCAGGTCGTCGTAGCCGACCAGCGCGCCGATTCGCTCGATTTTTTCGTCCGTCTCGAGCAGGTAGCGCTTGGCTGCTTGGTGGCGAAGCCGCTGCAAGTATTTTTGGGGCGACTCGCCGAACAGCTGTTTGAACAGGCGGATAAAGTAATCCTCGCTGACGCTAAGCTCGCGGGCCAGCGTCTTGTTCGTATGCGGCAAATGAAGACTCTGCTGCAAATCTGCCTTTATCTCGAGCAGCCGTTTTTGGTAAGCGGTGACAGTCTGACTCTGCGGATCCATAGAAAGTCCGACGAGCTCGGCCAACACGAGCTGCATATACCCGCGGCAAGCGAGCGAAGCAGCAGTGCGGCTGGCGTGATAGGCCTCCGCGGCTTGTTCCAGCCAGGACACAAGCTCCAAGGGCGCCGAACGGTATCGGCGAGCGAAGACAGGACTCCCGGTTCCCGTTACGGGCCAATAGCCGATCCGATCCTCCCGCGCGTCCCCGTCCTGGATGACCAATTGGTATTCGAATTCGATCTCCACCTCGTCATACAGGTCGAAATGAAGGCCGAGCAGCCGGGTGTCCGGCATGCCGGTCAGCTCGATCCGGTGCTCTATGGCCGGAGGCAGCACGAGCAGATCCCCCGCGAAAAAGGCAAGCGGCGACGCTTCGTCTTCGAAATGCACCCGGATGCTGCCGGAGTAAATATACATCAGCTCGCTGTCGTATAGACGGCGCAAATAACCACGAGTAGGCGGCGTGCGCTGATACTCGGCATAGTGGACGCTCGGCGCGAATGCCCGGACGTCCAACGGTCTCGTATGGGGCTGCATGAAACCCGACGGCATTGATTCCACCTCGTGACAGAACGGAAATTCACAACTCGTATTCGAGGAACGACAAATACAAGCGATTATGCCCATGATAGCATAAACGTGTTGAACAGGAATTCACAATTTCGAGGGAGAGATGGATTCATGCCAGCTTCGTCTGCGAAGGTCCGGATCGGCGTCATCGGTTTGGGACAACGGGGAAAGGATCTTTTCGGCTTGCTTCAGGAAATGGACGACGTCGAGATCGCGGCGGTCAGCGACCTGTACGAAGATCGGTTGCACAAGGCGGCAGAGGCAGCTCAAAACGCTTCGAAACCGAAGCCGTCCTTGTACCTGAATTATAAAGAATTGCTGGCGCGGGAAGACATCGAAGCCGTCATCGTGGCGTCCTCCTGGACCAGCCATGCGGAGATCGCCATCGCGGCGATGAGAGCGGGGAAATATGTCGGGTCGGAAGTCGGCGGCGCGGCATCGATCGAGGAGTGCTGGGAGCTGGTACGGACCTCCGAAGCGACCGGCGTGCCCTGCATGCTGCTGGAAAACTGCTGTTACGGACGCAACGAAATGGCCGTGCTGAATATGGTCAGGCAAGGGCTGTTCGGCGAATTGATCCATTGCCGCGGCGGCTATCTCCACGATCTGCGCGAGGAAGTGGCGACGGGCATCGAGAACCGCCATTATCGCATTCATAACTATTTGAACCGCAATGGCGATCTGTATCCGACGCACGGCCTCGGCTTGCCTGCGGCCTGCCTGAACATTAACCGCGGCAACCGCATCGTGAGTGTTACCTCGATTGCGTCCAAGTCGCGGGGGATTAACGAGTGGGCCGGCGAACATCTCGGACCGACGCATCCTGCAGCGCGTTCGCCGATCGAACTCGGCGACATCGTCACTACGATGATGAAGTGCGCGCACGGCGAGACGATTTTGCTGACGCACGATACTTCCTTACCCCGACCGTACTCCAGAGCGGGCCAAGTTCAAGGAACGAAGGGCATCTGGATGGAGGACGGCAACTCGATCTATATTGATGGCACTAGCCCGGCCCACGAATGGGAGTCGTTCGATCCATACCTGGAACAATACGAGCATCCGGTCTGGAAGCGATTTTTAAACGACGGCGTCAAGGGCGGACACGGGGGAATGGACTATCTGGTCCTGCGCGACTTCGTCGCGTGCGTAGCTGCCCGATCGACACCGCCGATCGATGTCTACGATATGGCTACCTGGATGGCGGTGACGGTGCTGTCCGAGCAGTCGGTGCACGCCGGCGGGGCGCCGGTCGCCTTCCCGGACTTTACGAACGGCAAATGGATCGAACGCAGCGAGCCGATGCTGGCTTCTACTTTTGCTAACCAAGTTTGACCTGTCCAATGGGAGCACCTAGGGGTGCTCTTTTTCGTGTTTTGATTTAGATTACAAAAATTATACTAGTATTATAAGTTGATAAAACATTTCTATAATTTTGACATTTTATTACACAAGGAGGAGATTTAAACTATATGAATCAGTTACACCCATTTATAATTGGAGTAGACCTAGCTGCGACAGAATCCGCGGCATAAACTTAAACAGCAAAGGTGAGTGACGAAAATTAAACGCTTTTTGTCGACTTTACTCGTATTCAGTCTTCTGTTGGTAGGCGCGGTTCCCGTATTGGCAGATCCGACAAGTCCTCCGCCTCCGGAGGATGAAGTGCCGACTAGTTGGGAAGCAAGCAGTCCGCTGCCGAGCGGTAGCCACTTAAACGCAATAGCCACTGATGGAACGACGTCCGTAGCCGTAGGTACGGACGGTTTGATTTTTTCGTCTACTGGCAATGAAGACGCTTTGGCGCCTCGTAATTCCAAGGTCGTTAAGGACTTGAATGACATAATTTATGAGGGCGACAGCTTTGTAGCCGTGGGCGAGGAAGGAACGATTTTAACTTCCGGCGACGGCGCGAACTGGTCATCTGAGAGCCTGCAGACAACCCGCAGCGTAAATGCCATTGTGTATGGAAATGACACTTTTGTCGCAATCGGCGATGGCGGAAGTATTTTTGTATCCAACGACGGATTGGATAGTTGGTCCGATGTATCTCATCCTAATTTTAACGTGAACTTGAACGCGATCGTTTTCGACGGCGATAAGTTCGTTGCCGTTGGCGATGGCGGTATGATGATTCGTTCGACGAACGGATCAAATTGGACGGCACCGGAGGTCATTTCGGACAAGGACTTGAACGGCATCAGCTATGGCGACGATGTCCTTGTCGCAGTCGGGGCGAACGGCGTAATTCTGAACGCGCCCCAAGCTTTGGATGCACCTTGGACACAACAGGGCAGCTTTGATGCTGATTTTGCTTTTAATAGTGTTGCACACGGGGATAACGGATTTGTAGCGGTAGGCGATGCAGGCGTATTGGCAACATCGAGCGATGGGACCAATTGGACCGATGAATCGAGCATTTTGAATGGCATGACCAGCGACCTGTTAAAAATTACGAGTGTTGGCTTGGCCTTCTTTATCATGGACTCCACAGGCAATATTATTGCGAACGCAGGAGGACAATTGATACTGATCAAGGTCATCACCCCCAGTACGCTGAATGCTTTTGTTTATGCTGACGGCACCTATATCACCGGAGGCACAGGCGGTTTCATCAGCACTTCCGCTGACGGCGCAACCTGGTCGAAGGCAAATAGCCGCACCGTCGAGGATGTTAAAAGCCTCGCGTATGGTCAGATTAGCGACGAAGAAGGCATATTCGCAGCGGTCGGCGCAGGCGGCACCATTTTGACATCGGTCAACAACGGCACTAAATGGTCGGCAGAACCGCCTGTGGACGCGGACTCGCTAAACGGCGTTGTATACGGTAGCGGCTTTGTTGCGGTAGGCGACAACGGTAAAATTGAAACGTCTCCGTCTGGAGAAAGCTGGGATAAGGTCGCCGACGTCGGAACGGAAAAATCACTGTATGCTATCGCATACGGCGGAAAAGATCCACAAAGCTCTATTTACGTGGCAGTAGGCGAGGACGGAACGATCCTGACCTCTGCCGATGGCGAAGAATGGTCTTCGCAAACGTCCGGAATTACGGAAGACTTGAAAAGCGTCAGCTTTGGCAGCGGTACGTTCGTCGCGGTCGGCGCGTCCGGAAAGGTTCTTTCCTCAACAGACGGCGAGGAGTGGACAACTCAAACTTCTCCAACGACCGTAGACTTGAATGCCGTATCGTTCGGAGACGGCGTATTCCTGGCGGCAGGCGCCGAAGGAAAAGTGATCTATTCAGCCGATTTGGGCAAAACTTGGAAAGCCACGGTTACTGATGTGAACCAGACGCTTAACGGGATTGGGTATGTGGCTAAGGAGTATCGTCATATCGCGGTCGGCCAAGCAGGGACGATGTTAACATCCAAAGCGTTCTATAGCAGCCCGCTGGTTGTCAGCTTTTCGCCGGCATTCTCGGCTACGGAAGTAGATCTGGATGCGAATCTGGTTCTCACCTTTAACCAGAATGTGAAGCCGGGCGAGGATGCAAGCATTTCCATTTACGATAAGGATGAGATCGATCCAGAATCCGATCCGGAGGAGCCTTTCCCGCTTCTCTTTGAAGACTTTGCGCCGAATAGCGAACGGATAAAGATATCCAATAATATTGTAACCATCGATCCGGAAAAGAGTTTTGAAGCAAATAAAACCTATATTGTCACCATTGAAAGTAATATGTTCCAAAATGATAAGGGTAAAGAAAGCGAAAGAATGGAGAATGATAACTGGCAGTTTACCATGCAGTCCGTGCCCGATACTACACCGCCGACGGTGACCGAGTATGTGCCTGGGAATGAAGACACCGATGTGCCTGTCAAAACGGATCTGAAGCTTACCTTTAACGAAAATGTCGTTGCCAATAGCGGGAATATCGAGATTTACGATAGTACCGACGACGAGGATCCGATTCAACAAATTCCCGTTGGTTCCAATCAGGTGGATGTCACGGGCAAAGTGGTGACGATCGACCCGTCTGATTTGGATTTCAAAACAAGCTATTATGTAAAAATCGATGCTGCAGCGTTTAAAGATGAGGCAGGCAACGCTTATGCCGGCATCTCTGACAGCGAGACCTGGCATTTTACGACAGCCGAAGAACCGGATACGGATGCGCCGGCTTTATTGAGCCATTCGCCTACGGGTAACAATGTTCCTGCTGATTCCAAGCTGGAGCTGTCCTTCAGCGAGAATGTGAAGGCAAACAGCGGCAACATCGTGATTTACAAGAGCGCGGACCAGACACCGGTTCAAACCATTCCCGTTGACTCCGATGATGTGTCGATCGTAGGAACCGAAGTAACAATTAAGTTGAACAAACTGGCCTATGCTACGAGCTATTATGTGAATATCTCGAACGATGCGTTTGTAGATGAGGCAGCCAATCCTAACGCATATGCGGGCATCAACGACAACATCACCTGGACCTTCACAACCGAGAATGAGCCCGACACGACGCCGCCGGCGGTGAGCAGCTTTTCGCCTGCTAATGGGGCAACCGGTGTAGCCATTGGAACCGATCTGACGCTTACATTCACTGAAAATGTAAAGGCGAGCGACTACGACATCGAGATTTACAAGAGTACGGATACTGAAACGCCAGTACAGTCTATCGTCGCCTTGAAAGCGACAATTCAGGGTAATGTGGTGACGATCCATCCATCCGCTGCTCTGGAATACAACACAAGCTACTTTGTGAAAATTGCAAAAGGAACGTTCAGAGACGCGGCAGGCAATAAGTATGCAGGTTTCTCAGAGCCGAACGTTTGGCAATTTACCACAACAAGTGAGCCGGATACGACTTCGCCGACGGTCAGCAGCTACTCGCCTGCCAAAGAGGCTACCAACGTCGCGATCGATACCAATCTGCAACTGACCTTTAGCGAGAACGTAAAGGCTTCGGATGCCGACATTAAGATTTACAAGAGCACCAATGATGAGAACGCGGCAGAGACCATTTTAGCCATTTCCAATAAGGTCTCGATTACAGGCAACGTGGTAACCATTAATCCGTCTGCCGATTTAGCGTACGACACCATTTATTTTGTAACGATTGATGCAGGAGCCTTCAAGGACCTCGCTGGCAACGGCTATGCCGGCATTGAAGGCAGCACCTGGAGCTTCAAAACTGAAAAAGCGCCAATTGAGCCGGATACGACCGCACCGACGGTAACGACCTTGAGCCCGGCGGACAATGCAACGAATGTATCCGCGACTACGAATCTCTCGATTGTATTCAGTGAGAGCGTCGTAGCGAAAAATGCGAATGTTATCGTTAAAAATGCGACCGACGATGCAACCGTAGCGACGATCAAAGCCAACAATACGGCGCTCGTCACCGTTGCGGACAAGACCGTCACGATCAAGACAAGCGATCTGCTGAAGAAGGGCGCGAGCTATTACGTGCTGATCGAAACCGGCGCGTTTGCAGATGCGTCCGACAACAGCTTTGCTGGCATTTCGGACAAGACAGCGTGGAACTTTGCGACCGAATCCGAGCCGGTAACGCCGCCTTCTGGCGGTGGCGCGCCTTCGGGTCCAGTGACGGAGACGATTCCTGCGAACGTTGAAAACGGCGCAGCGCAAGGTTCGACGGTATCGAACGTCTCTATCAAACGTACGACGGATTCGAATGGCGTGAAGAAAGACGACATTACGTTTACCGTGGATCAAGCATCCCAAACGGTTAGCCAGCTGAAGGCAGCCGGCTCTCATTCGGCCAAAATCATCGTACCGGACGAGAAGGATGAGGTAGCGGAAACGAAGCTTACGCTTCCGAAGGCTACCACGCAGCAATTTGCCGAAAACCAAATCGATCTGGACTTCTTCACCGTCAATGCCGAAGTGAAGGTGCCGAGCAGATCGTTGACCGGCTTCGGCGACGACATTTACTTCAACCTGGTACCGTTAAAGACGCAGCAGCTGCGTACGGATGCCGAAGCCCGCGCGAAAACGCAGGTTCAACTCGTATCCGGCGACGCGAAGGTCACGCTAGTCGGTCGTCCGATGACGATCGATACGAACCTGCAAAGCCGCGAAGTGACGCTCGTACTGCCGCTGGACGCGTCGTTAACGACCGAACAGCAGCAGGATCTCGCGATCTTCATCGAACACAGCGACGGCACCAAGGAATTGGTCAAGGGTCAAATCGTTCCTTACGGCCAGTCCGGCAAGTCCGGCATTAGCTTTACGGTCAACAAATTCAGTACCTTTACCGTGGTTCGTGTAGAAGGAATGAATCCGACTGTTGAAGTGAAGGCCTACATGACCGGATATGCAGACGGTACCTTCGGACCCGGTAAGAGCATCACCCGCGCTGAAGCGGCGACCATTATCGCCCGTACCTTCAAGCAGACGGCAACCGGCGCAGCTGCGACTTACATCGATGTAGCTACCGATCATTGGGCGGCTGGCGCCATCGGCCAAGTCTCCCAAAGCGGCATCATGAAGGGGTACGCGGACGGCAGCTTCAAGCCGAACCAAACGATCACCCGGGCTGAAATGGCGACGATGCTGGCCCGCTTGATTACCGGCGTCGCAGGCAATGCAGCCAGCTTCAGCGATATCGCGGGACACTGGGCGCAGGCGGCGATCGAATCGACGGCCAAGGCAGGCATTGTTACCGGCTATGAAGACGGAACCTTCCGTCCGAGCCAAACGTTAACCCGTGCGGAAGCCGTCACGATCATCAACCGCGCACTGGGCATCGCTCCGCTGACCACTGCGGCGCAAAAGTGGACGGACGTCCCTGCTCAGCACTGGGCATACGGCAACATTCAAGCGGCCTCCGTGGATCACACCGTAAAATAACTGCATGATAAGAAAACAGACAGATCTCCCTAAGAGCTTAAACTGAATAACCGATCAACCCCCTTGCCGAGCAAGGGGGTTTCTCTGTGCCGGGGGCGGAAGACGAAGGAAGATCGTTGCCGGCCACTACCGCGCCAATTCGTAAACATCGGGTAACGAAGTAAAAACTTGCCCATTGTTGACGCAATTTTAAACCTTTTATACTAAATTGTAAGCGCAATCATATAAGCGTTATTCATGGTTGATGGCATGGTGCGGGGAGGAGAATCGTTTTGGAGCAGCTGAAGGGAAGAAGCGCGATCGTGCGCGACGAGGAGATCAACCGAAGAAAAGCGGCGAACCGTTCGTATTTGATGAGGCTCAATAGCGATCATCTTCTCTTTAATTATCGGCTGGAAGCGGGGCGTTTTGCCGGTCGCGACATTCCGCACGACGCGCATGGCGGATGGGAATCGCCGGTCTGTCAGCTGCGGGGACATTTCCTTGGCCACTGGCTGTCGGGGGCAGCCCTGCATGTCGACGAGTCCGGAGACCCGGAGCTGAAGGTGAAAATGGATCTAGTCATCGACGAGCTGGCGCCGTGCCAGAAGGACAATGGAGGGCAGTGGGTCGGTCCCATCCCTGAGAAATACCTGCACTGGATCGCGAGCGGCAAAAGTATATGGGCGCCGCAGTACAATCTCCACAAGATCCTGATGGGTCTGGTCGACGCCTACCTCTATGCGGGAAACGAGAAGGCGCTCGGCATTGCGGATTCGTTCGCGGACTGGTTCGCGGATTGGAGCGGACGATTCTCGAGGGAGCAATTCGACGACATTCTGGATGTGGAGACCGGCGGGATGCTGGAGGTATGGGCGGATCTGCTGCGCATCACCGGCAAGGAGAAATATAAGACGCTGCTCGAACGCTATTATCGCAGTCGTCTGTTCCAGCCCCTGCTCGAAGGCAAAGATCCGCTGACGAATATGCACGCGAACACGACCATCCCGGAAGTGCTCGGTTGTGCGAGGGCTTACGAGGTAACAGGCGACAAGCGGTGGTTGGACATCGTGAAGTCCTATTGGAATTGCGCGGTGACGGAGAGGGGGGATCTGGCGACGGGCGGGCAGACGGCCGGCGAGGTATGGTTGCCGAAGCAGAAGATGAAGGCGCGCCTGGGGGACAAAAACCAGGAGCACTGCACGGTCTACAATATGAACCGGTTGGCCGAGTTCCTGTTCCGGCATTCGGGAGATCCCGCCTATGCGCAATATATCGAATACAACCTGTATAACGGCATTATGGCGCAGGCGTACTATCAGGAGTATCCTTTGACCGGCAACAAACATGACAATCCTTCGACAGGACTGCTCACCTACTTTCTGCCGATGAAGGCCGGACTGCGCAAGGATTGGAGCAAGGAGACGGACAGCTTCTTCTGCTGCCACGGAACGATGGTCCAGGCGAACGCGGCTTGGAATCGGGGGCTCTATTATCAAGATGGGGGCGACGGCATTTATGTGTGCCAATATTTCGATTCAGAGCTGGCCGCTGACATCGGAAGCGATCCCGTACGGATCGTTCAATCCCAGGATCGCATGAGCGGAAGCTCGATGAATTCCTCGATAACGGCAGGTTTTCAGGGCATCAATGAGCTGACCGCGATTCACGAGAATATGCCGTCGTATCGCAAGCACGATATTGTCGTACACACGTCGGCGCCAAAGGAATTCGCCATTCACTGCCGGATTCCGGAATGGATCATGGCGGAGGCGAAGATTTATGTCAACGGCAGCTTGCAGGAAAAGACGGCGGAGAGCGGCAGCTTCTATTCCATTCGCCGAACCTGGGAGGACGGTGACCAAATAAGCGTCATCCTGCCGATCGGAATCCGTTTCATTCCGCTCCCGGACGACGGAAGCATCGGGGCATTCCGGTACGGTCCGGAGGTGCTGGCAGGGATTGGGGAGACGGAACGGATATTACATGTGGAAATCGAAGACGCCGCGTCCGAGGTCGAGCTGGAAAACGAGCGCGAATGGGGAAGCTGGCGATATTTTTTCAAGACGGTCAATCAGGACCCCGCGATTCAAATGAGGCGAATCCGAGATATCGGGTACGAGCCGTTCCAGATTTATTTCAAAGTGAAAGGAAGATCGTCGGCCAACCATCCATAACTTCGGTAAAAGGGAGATCGCTATGCATACAACCGTCGCCAACCCGATCCTGTGGGCCGACGTTCCGGACGTCAGCGTCATCCGGGTCGGCTCCGTCTACTATATGGTCAGCACCAGCATGCATTCGATGCCCGGCTGTCCGATTATGAAGTCCGGAGATCTGATGCATTGGGAGCTTGTGAGCTACGTCTTCGACAAGCTGGAGGACAACGACGCCCATAATTTGATCGACGGCAGAGGCGTCTACGGCAATGGATCTTGGGCGCCATGTCTTCGCTATCGTGACGGCATGTACTACGTCGCCTTTAGCAGCAACGATATGAACCGGTTCTACGTGTATCGCGCGGCGGATATCGAGCGAGGGCCGTGGGAGCGCTCCGTCATCGAGGGGCTGCACCACGATCCGAGCTTGCTGTTCGATGACGACGGACGCGTCTATGTCATCTACGGCAACGGCGACATCCGCATCCGGGAGCTGACAGAGACCGCTTCGGCGCCAAGAGAAGGCGGCCTCGATCGGCTGCTGTTCGAGACGGAGAGCGAAGGCATCGGTTTGCGCTGCGAGGGCTGTCACGCGTATAAGCTCAACGGCTACTATTATCTATTCTTTATCGAATGGCCGAACGTCGGCCATCGGCGCCGCCGGCAGCTTGTCTACCGTTCGCGGGAGCTGCTCGGTCCCTACGAGCGCCGCATCGCGCTCGACGACGACCTGGGTTATCGCAACAACGGCGTCGCCCAAGGCGGGATCGTAGACACGCCGGATGGCGAATGGTACGCGATGCTGTTCCAGGATCACGATGCCGTCGGCCGTCTTCCGTGTCTCGTGCCGATGCGTTGGGAGAACGATTGGCCGGTTCTCGGCGAGGGCGGCCAGGTACCCCAGACGTTCGAAGTGCCGCTGCCGCGGCCGGATCCGGCGCCCAAGCCGCTTGTCATCAGCGACGAATTCGACTATTCCGAAAATAAGCTGGCGCTGAACTGGCAGTGGAACCATAACCCGGACGACAGGCGGTGGTCGGTGACGGAGCGCCCGGGTTGGCTGCGGCTGACGACGGGATCGATGGTCGACCGAATCGAGCGCGCCCGCAATACGCTGACGCAGCGAACGGAAGGTCCAGTCTGCGTCGGAGAGACGCTGCTGGACGCGACGGGGATGAAACCGGGCGATCGCGCCGGCCTTGTAGCGCTGCAGGGCGGATATGGCACCGTCGGCATTTGGGTCGGCGATAACGGCGAGATGCGCGTCGCGATGTGCGTGCGAGGAGTGGACGGAAGCGAGGAGATCGCGGAAATCTTGCCGATCGCCGGCGAGCGAATCCGCTTGAAGATCGATTTTGACTTCAGGGAGAGCGTCGATACGGCAGTCTTTTCTTATGCAGCAGAAGGCGAAGCATGGCGGACGATCGGACGCCCGCTCCAAATGAAGTATACGCTCGATCACTTCATGGGCTACCGGATCGGCTTGTTCAATTACGCGACCCGCGAGTATGGCGGCTGCGCTGACTTCGATTATTTCCGTTACGTCAAGAGCGGCGGACTCTATTAAGAATGGAGCGAACCTTAGATGACTCAAGTCCCGAAGCAGAATCAGCCGCTCGTGACCCATATTTACACGGCGGATCCGTCCGCGCACGTATTCAACGGGCGAATCTATATCTACCCTTCGCACGATCTCGACCATGACGGCGAGAGCAACGACAACGGCGACCAATACCGGATGGAGGACTACCATGTCCTGTCCTTGGACAGCTTCGATTCCCCGGTCGTCGATCACGGCGAAGCGCTGCATATTCGGGACGTGCCGTGGGCGTCCAAGCAGATGTGGGCGCCGGATGCCGCGCACAAGAACGGTATGTATTATCTTTTCTTCCCGGCTCGCGACCGAGAAGGCATCTTCCGGATCGGCGTCGCGACAAGCGTTTCCCCGGAGGGGCCGTTCCTGGCGCAGCCGAACTATATAGAGGGAAGCTTCAGCATCGACCCGGCGGTGTTCGTCGACGACGACGGCCGCAGCTATATGTACTTTGGCGGTCTGTGGGGCGGTCAGCTGGAGAAGTGGCGGACGGGCGAATTCCGGCCGGATCCGGAAGAGCTCGCACCCGACGCACCGGCACTCGGTCCGCGCGTCGCGCTGCTGAGCGACGATATGCTGTCGTTCCAGGCAATGCCGCATGAGGTTGAGATCGTTGACGAAGACGGCAGCCCGATCCTTGCGGGCGACGAGGACAGGCGCTACTTCGAGGGTCCGTGGGTACACAAGCATGCGGGCCTGTATTACTTGTCCTACTCGACCGGGACGACGCACAAGCTGGTCTATGCCGTCAGCCGCGATCCGCTCGGACCGTACACCTTCAAGGGAACGATCCTGACGCCCGTCATCGGCTGGACGACCCATCACTCCATCGTTCAATTTCAGGACAAGTGGTATCTTTTCTACCACGACAGCTCCCTGTCGGGCGGCGTCAACCATAAGCGCTGCGTCAAGTATACGGAGCTGCACTACGGCGAGGACGGGACGATTCTGACGATCGATCCGTATCCGGAGGACGAGAGCGGGGAGTGATTTTCAAACAGTCTTTACTTCAGGGAGAATCCGGCGGATTCTCTCTTTTTCTTTGTTCAGGGACGATGCTCTCTGGAATAGGTTGCGCTTTCATTTTAGTAAACGATCGTTAAGCAAGTAAAAAGATGCACGTAGTTAGGGGTATGATCGGGTGCCTATAATGGAAACATGAAAGCGCCATCAAGACTTCGCGGCACGAAGGAAGGGAGATCGATATGAAAGGTAAGGCCCATTCGAAACGAAGAGGAGAGGCGGAGTACGCATGCTGACTTACAACAAGAGAAGCACGTCGTTCAGGAAGTTTCTCTATATCTCTCCTTTTATGGTTCTGCTGTTCATCTTCGCCTACTACCCCCTGTACGGCTGGGTATACGCCTTTTTCGACTACACGCCTCCGATTCCGTTGTCCAAGTCGCCGTTCGTCGGGCTTCAGTGGTTCAGATCGCTGGTCGAAAACCAGGTAAAGGTCGATCAACTGCTGCAAGTCATCAAGAACACGTTCGGCATGAGCGGCCTGACGCTGCTGTTCTCCTGGCTGCCGATGGTGTTCGCCATCTTCCTCACAGAGATTAAGGCCGTCCGCTTCCGGAAGTTCATCCAGACGGTGACCACGCTTCCGAACTTTATCAGCTGGGTGCTGGTGTATTCCCTCGCCTTCTCCATGTTCTCGAGCGAAGGCGTCATTAACGGCATGCTGCGGCAGCTGGGCCTGACCGACGCGCCGATCCTGTTCCTCCAGAGCTCCGATCACGTGTGGCTCACGATGTGGATGTGGACAACCTGGAAAGCGTTAGGGTGGTCCGCGATCCTGTACATCGCCGCAATCATGGGCATCGACGACTCCCTCTACGAGGCGGCCCACGTCGACGGCGCGACCCGCATGCAGGTAATCCGCCACGTCGTTCTGCCGAGCATGCTGCCGACCTACTTCGTCCTGCTGATGCTGCAGATCGCAAGCTTCCTGAACAACGGCCTGGAGCAGTACTTCGTCTTTCAGAACGCGTTCAACAAAGACAGCATTCAGGTGCTGGACCTGTACGTCTACAACCTGGCCATGGGCGGGGGCAGCTACTCGGTGTCCGTGGCGATCAGCATGCTGAAGAGCTTGATCAGCGTCGTGCTGCTCTTTTCGGTGAACGGTCTGTCCAAAATGTTAAGAGGGGAGAGCATCGTATGAGCGAGCATGCGGCAGAGCCGGTACTCGAGCCGGTCCGTCAAAGTCGATTGGATCAGAAGACGCGCTATAAGCTCAGCGCGACGGACAAATTCATCTCCGTCGTCATCTATACGCTGTTCTCTCTGTTTGCGCTGATCTGCGTCTACCCCTTTTACTCGATCATCATCAACACGATCAGCGCGAACGATATCAGCGCCCGAGGCGACGTCGTGTTTTTCCCGAAGCATATTCACTTCCAGAATTACATCGACGTGTTCAAGATCCCGGGACTCGGCCACGCGGCGCTCGTCTCGCTGGGCAGAACGGTCATCGGCACGAGCTTGACGGTGGGCGCCTCCGCCTTCCTGGGCTTCATGTTCTCCCAGGAGGACATGTGGGCGCGGAAGTTTTGGTACCGCTTCACTGTGATCACGATGTTCTTCAGCGCCGGAATCATTCCCTGGTACTTGACGATGAGGTCGCTGCATCTGACCAACAACTTTCTGGCCTATATTTTGCCGACGGTCGTAGCTCCCTTCTTTATTATACTCGTCAAAACGTTCGTGGAGTCGACACCCAAGGAGCTGCAGCAGGCGGCGAGCATCGACGGGGCCGGGACCATGACCATCTTCTTCCGCATCATGCTGCCGATCTGCAAGCCCATTCTGGCGACGGTCGCCATCTTCGCGGCGGTGGATCAATGGAATTCCTTCCAGGATACGCTGCTCCTCGTGACCGACAGCAATCTCTACAGCCTGCAGTTCATTTTATATAACTACATCAACCAGGCGAGCTCCTTATCAACGATGGTCAATCTGCAAAACGCAGGCTCGACGGCGATGTCCAGCCTCTCGACCAAGCAGACGACGACCTCGATCCGGATGACGGTCACCATCATCGTCGTGGCGCCCATTTTGCTGATTTATCCGATTTTCCAAAGGTTTTTCGTAAAAGGGATTATGATCGGCGCGGTGAAAGGCTGACCTGCGCTCGCGCCATTATAATAAATTGATCAAATGGGGGTTTCACATGAGCGACAGCAGAAAATGGGCCAAGAAATCGTTGGCCGTATCGTTGGCAGGCTTGTTCCTGGCGTCCGCCGCGTTGACCGCGTGCAGCGACGGCTCCAAAAATAATTCGGCGTCCGGCGAACCGTCCGGCGCAAGCGTCAGCTCGGGCGCATCCCAGTCCGCCGGGGCGATCGACCACAGCAAGCCGATCACCATCACCGTATTCGACAACGCGGCCAACTACCAGGGCGAGCAGACCGGCTGGTACGGCAAGCTCGTCAAAGATAAGTTCAACATCACCCTGAATATCCTCGCGCCGCAGGTCGCCGGCGACCAGCTGTACAAGACCCGCACGGCGGCGGGCGACCTGGGCGATCTGGTGATCGTCGACAACAGCCAGCTTGAAGAGCTCATTCCAGCGGGCCTCGTAATGGATATGACCGACCGGCTGAAGAATACGAAGTACCTGTCCCAATACGTAGACAAACATTTTAAGCCGTTTAACGCGGGCTTCGACAAGGTCAATCCGGAAGGCAAGATCTACGGCCTGCCGACGTTCGAGGCGGATACGTCGCCGACGACCTTCTCCGAAGAGATTCCCTATTCCAGCCCGATCATGCCCTGGGACTACTACAAAGGAGTCGGCGCGCCGAAGCTGAACAATCTGGACGATCTGCTGAACGTGCTGAAGCAGATGCAGGAGAAATATCCGAAAACGCCGGACGGCAAGCCGATCGTGCCGATCTCCCTGTGGAAGGATTGGGACGGCGGCAGCATGGAAAACGTGCGCTGGGTGAGCGGCTGGTACGGCTTCGAACAGCCGGACGGCACGACGACGATCCAACTGAACGCCAAAGGCGACATCGTTCCGCTCGTCGACGACAACAGCATGTACAAGAAAATCCTGCAATTTTATTTTAAAGCCAATCAAATGGGTCTGATCGATCCCGACTCGCCGACGCAGGATTGGAACAAGGTCGCCGAGAAGCTGACCAACAAGCAGGTGCTGCTCCTGTGGTATTCCTGGCAGCGCGGCTTCTACAATTCGATCGAGAGAGGCAAAAACGGGGACGGCAACGTAGCTGTTCCGATCGCCGACACGCATATCATTCAGAGCAGCGACGCTTATTTCGGCAACGGAAGAGCGTTCGCGATCGGCGCGAAGGCGAAAAATCCGGATCGCATCATGGAGTTTATGGATTGGCTCGCCTCGCCCGAAGGTCTGCGCTATTACGTGAACGGCTTTGAGGGCTTCAACTACGAGAAGACGGCCGACGGCAAGTTCCAGCTGACCGAGGTCGGACAGACCGCCTTCCAGAAAAATACGCCGGTTCCGGACGAATATGGCGGCGGCGGTTACCAGGACGGACAAAGCAAGCTCAATACGATGATCATGAGCGATTTTACCTTCGATCCGGACACCAAGGAGTTCTATAACAGCAACTATTGGAGCGCGACGATCGAAGCGAACAAGACCGTACTAACGACGGACTGGCAGAAGACGTACGGCGCCGAGAACGCGACGGATTACTACTTGAAAAACAACATGATCGATATCGTGCCGAACATCAACACGAGTCTCGGAACCGATTCCTCGGACATCAAGAACAAGCGCAGCCAGATCTCCGACTACGTGAAGAACACGTCCTGGAAGATGGTATTCGCGAAAAATCAGGCGGAGTTCGACCAGCTGTGGACGAAGATGCAGAAGGACGTCGAAGGCCTCGGCTGGAAGGATGTCGTGGCCGCGGATACCGTCAAGGCGCAGAAGATTGTGAAAATGCGCGCCGAGGCGAGCGCAAACAAGTAAAAATCGATTCGCAGCAAAATTCGGAGGGGGACGGATATCGAAAGATATCCTCCTCCGTATTTTGTTGACTTCGGGAAAAGGAAAGGAGACGCAGCGATGTTAAGAGTCGTGAAGGCAGAAAACGGAACGCTGCGCGGATTGCCGGCAGCCGACCCCCGGATCACAAGCTTTAAAGGCATTCCGTTCGCCGCTCCTCCCGTCGGGGACAACCGTTGGCGCGCTCCGCAGCCGGCCGCGGATTGGGAAGGCGTGCGCGACGCGTATGCGTTCGCGCCGGTCCCGATGCAGGTTCGGCAGGAGATCGACGACAACAACATTTATACCCGGGAATGGGCCGTCGAGCCGGATATTGCCATGGACGAGGATTGCCTGTATCTGAACGTATGGACCCCGGCCAAGCGCCAAGGCGAGAAGCTGCCGGTGTTCGTCTGGTACTTCGGCGGCGGCTTGCAGGTCGGCCATACGGCCGAGATGGAGTTCGACGGCGAACGAATCGCGCGAAGAGGCATCGTGGTCGTGACGATCGCCTATCGGCTCAATGCGTTCGGATTTCTCTGCCATCCCGATATTACGGCGGAAGCGCCGGAGGCGCCGGCGAACTTCGGCCATCTGGACCAGCAGGCGGCGACGAGGTGGGTCAAACGCAATATCGCGGCGTTCGGTGGCGATCCGGACAACCTGACGATCGGCGGTCAGTCGGCGGGCGGCGGCAGCGTCATGAACCAGCTCGCGTCGCCGCAGAACGAGGGCCTGTTTCAGCGGGCGATCGTGCAGAGCGGGGTATTCACGACGCTTTATCCCGGCAGCGGCGCGCCCAGGTTCCTTCGCGAGTTCGCGGAGGCCGAGGCGGACGGCATTCGTTTTTTCGAAGCGCTCGGCGTGTCCTCGCTGGCGGAAGCGCGCAGGCTCGATGCGGCGTTCGTCCGCGACAAATATTTGGAATCCGGACGCTTCTGGGGCACCGTGACCGACGGCAAGTTCAATTTGGGGGATGCGTTCGGGTTGTTCCTTCGGAATGAGCGCTGGCCGGTGCCGGTGCTGTTCGGCCATACCTCCTCGGAATTTATAAGCGTGCCGGAGGCCGGTACGCTGGACGAATTCAAAAAGATGGCGGCCGAGCTGTTCGGCGACGGAGCCGAGACTTTTCTCGCGCTATGCGGGGCGAATACAGGCGGCTTGGACGAGGTACTGAAGCGAGCATCGGCGAGCGGCATCGAATACGCGATCCGGATCGCGGGACGGGCCAATGCCGATACCGGCGTCAACCTGCCGCTGTATTATTACAATTTCGACGCCGACATTCCGGGTTGGGATAACCCCGGCACGTTCCATTCGGTCGATCTGTGGTTTTTCTTCGAGACGCTCGCCAAATGCTGG
The DNA here is from genome assembly GCF_030014955.1 of Cohnella hashimotonis. Lineage (NCBI taxonomy): Bacteria > Bacillati > Bacillota > Bacilli > Caryophanales > Paenibacillaceae > Cohnella > Cohnella hashimotonis. The sequence continues at coordinate 4,564,857 of NZ_JAGRPV010000001.1, read as the reverse complement.
CGACCGTTCGTCGGCAAGCATTACGACCTGGCGCGGCAGATGTGCGATTACTGGGCGAACTTCATTCGCGCCGGAGATCCGAACGGGCAGGATTCGACGGGCGCCGAGCTGCCGCGGTGGGAGGTCTATACGCCGGAGGCGCCGTACGGCATGCGTTTTACGGATCGAGCCGAATTTGCCGGAGAAGCGCCCGGCGAGTTGATGCAATTTCTCGTTGAACGATACTTCAAGCGAAATCCGGTCGTGCAGCAGAGACTCGATAGCGAATAGGAGAGGCAACAGATGAAAAAACAAGGCTTGAACCCCTATCTGCCATCGTGGGAGTATACGCCCGACGGCGAACCCTATGTCTTTAATGGTAGAGTATACGTTTACGGGTCCCACGACAGATTCAACGGCCACGCCTATTGCTTGAACGATTATGTCTGCTGGTCCGCGCCAGAGAGTGATCTGGGCGATTGGCGGTACGAAGGCGTGATCTATTGCAAGACGGACGATCCGCTGAATCCGGACGGCAGCATGTGCTTATATGCGCCGGATGTCACGGTCGGCCCGGATGGGCGGTATTATCTCTATTATGTGCTCGACAAAGTGCCCGTCGTATCGGTCGCGGTAGGCGATACGCCGGCAGGCAAGTATTCGTTTTACGGCTATGTCCGGTACGCCGACGGCACGCGTCTGGGCGAGAGAGGAGGCGACGAGCCGCAATTCGATCCGGCCGTGTTGACGGAAGGGGATAAGACCTACCTGTACACGGGCTTCAGCGCGCCGGGCGATCGTTCCCGTCACGGCGCCATGGCGACGGTGCTCGGCTCGGATATGCTCACCATCGTCCGGGAACCTGAATTCGTAGCGCCAAGCGAGCCTTACAGCGTCGGCAGCAGCTTTGAAGGCCACGCCTTTTTCGAGGCGCCCTCCATACGGAAAAAAGGGGAAACGTACTATCTGATCTACTCCTCGGTCGTCATGCATGAGCTGTGCTACGCGACAAGCCGGTCCCCGACCGGGGACTTCGTCTATCAAGGCGTCGTCGTCAGCAACAACGATCTTCATATCGATGCGAACAAGCCGGCGAACATGCCTATGTATTACGGCGGCAACAATCACGGCGGCATCGCCCGGATCGGCGGCAAATGGCATGTCTTTTATCATCGGCATACGAACGGAACGAACTTCAGCCGGCAGGGCTGTATCGAGCCGATCGAATTCCGGGAGGACGGGACGATCGTTCAGGCCGAGATGACCTCCTGCGGTCCGAACGGCGGACCGCTCGAGGGGCGGGGCGAATATCCGGCTTACCTGGCATGCAATCTGTTTTGCCGGGACGAAGCTTTGTACACGGGAGCTCCGGGGGAATGGATGGACAGCCGCTTCCCGAAGATTACCCAGGACGGCAAGGACGGCGACGAGGAGGTTGGCTATATCGCCAACATGAGAGACGGCGCAACGGCGGGTTTCAAGTATTTCCGCTGCGAGGGCATCCGGTCCGTCCGCATCAAGGTGCGCGGTTATTGCCGGGGCGCCTTTGAAGTCAAGACGTCGTGGGACGGACCCGCGCTCGCCAGAATCCCGGTCGACTTTACAAACGTGTGGCGCGAATATGCGGCGGATGTCGCCATACCGGACGGTATTCAAGCCATTTACTTGACCTATACCGGAACGGGGGGCGCCAGCTTGGCTTCCTTTGCGCTCGTTTGATGCTGGCAAAGATGTACATTGTCCGGGCCCCTTCGGCCCGCCTATAATGAGAGCGTAAACATTGCTAATGCTGAGCCGAAGAAGAGGGGATGGCTATGAACAAAAGCAAAGCGCGTTCCATGTCGGCTTTAGGTTCGGCCATGATGCTCCTGGCGGCGCTGGCGGCCTGCGACAGCGGCAGCGAAGGCATCGGCGGCGGCAACGCGGGCGCAAGCTCCGCCGCCACCCGCTCATCCGGCGGGACCGGGACGGAAGCGACCTCCGGCCCGCTCGGCAGCTACGACCCGCCGATCGAGATCACGACCGTGCGCAATCTGAGCGACATCGTCGAGAACAACGTGCTCGGGGTGCTGAAGGACGAAAATTTCGAGGATAACCGTTGGAGCCGGCTTTACGCCGACCGGCTCGGCATCAAGATCAAGTACAACTGGGTCGTCAAAGGCAACGACACGTCGGACCCGTACCTGCAGAAGATGAACGTCATGCTGGCCTCGGGCGACCTTCCCGACATCATTCCGGTGAACGCCACCCAGCTCAAGCAGCTCGCCGATACGGACGAGATTGAGGACATGACGGATCTGTACGAGCGCTACGCTTCGCCGGAACTGAAAAATATCCTCTCGGAGGAAGGCGCCGGCCCGTTCGACGCCGCGACGTTCGGCGGCAGGCTGATGGCCATTCCGCAGACCGGATCGTCGATCGAGCAAGCGCAATTCGTCTGGATCCGGACGGACTGGCTGGACCGGCTGGGCCTGCAGCCTCCAAAAACGATGAACGACATCCTGGCCATTTCGAAAGCGTTCGCAGCGCGCGATCCGGACGGAGACGGCCAAAAAGACACTTACGGTCTCGCCGTCACGAAGGATCTGTGGGGCGGGTCGATGGGGCTGGAGGGCTTTGCGGCCGGCTACGGCGCTTTTCCGAACATATGGATGGAGGGCGCGGCCGGCAAGCTGGTCTACGGCAGCGTTCAACCGGAAATGAAGCGGGCGCTTCTCGCCCTGCAGGGCATGTACCGAGGCGGCGAGCTGGACGAAGAGTTCGGCGTCAAGGAAGGCACCAAGGTGTCTGAGGCTATCGCGAGCGGAAAAATCGGGATGGCTTACGGACAGCAATGGAATTCCATCTGGCCGCTTCAATTGAATAAAAATGCAGATCCGAATGCGCAGTGGCGCGCTTTCCCGATCGTGTCCGAATCGGGCGGTCCGGCGAAGGTGCCGCTCAAATTCAGCACGACGAAGTTTTTCGCGGTCCGCAAGGGCGCCGCGCATCCCGAGGCGGTCATTAAGTTATTCAATATGCATGTCGAGAAAAACTGGGGCAAGACACAGGAAAACGCTTATTATTATGCGCCGCCGGATGCGGAGAGCGTATGGCAGCTTTCCTTGGTTCAGCCGGCGCCGACGAAAAAAAACCTGGAGCTGTTCCGAACGCTGGACGAAGTGCGGCGCACCGGGGACAAGCCGAAGCTGACGGGCGAAGCGAAGGCCGTTCAGCAGAAGCTGGACGCTTACGCGAGCGGCTCCAAGGAAGGCTTCGCGCTATGGGGATGGGAACGCATCTACGGCCCCGAAGGCGCGGAGAGCGTCGTCGATCAATACGACAAAAACGAGCAATTTTTATTCGATAAATTCGAAGGCGCGCCGACCGCCACGATGGTGGAACGCCAGACGACGCTGGATAAAATGCAAAACGAGGTGTTCGTCCGGATTATCCTCGGCGCGCCGATCGGGGAGTTCGACAAATTCGTCCAGGATTGGAACAAGCTTGGCGGCGAGCAGATTACGAGGGAAGTCAACGACTATTACGCAAGCGTAAAGGGAAAAGCTCGAATCGATCAGACAGAGTAGGGGTTGAAAGCCGCCATGTTCAAAACGCCGATGTTCTCGATTCGCAACACCCTGTTTCTTCGCTTGATCTTTACGTTTCTGCTTATATTGACGCCCTTGCTCATTCTTGGCGTTTATTTGTACCAGTGGTCGATTCACACCGCAAGAGAGGATATTTCCAAGACGGCGGCTTCACAGACCGCCTTCTATCTGACGGATCTGGAGAACGAGATCGAGCGGATCAAGCTGCTGCAGTTCGGCCTGCTGGAGGACGAGGACTTGAATAAGCTGACGCTGCTGTGGAACCGGATGGGCGTCATCGAGAAGACAGACAAGATCAATTCGCTGCGCAATCGGCTGTACTTGATCCAAAACAGCAGCAAGTATATCAAAGAGGTCAGCGTCTATATCCAACCGATCGGACGGATCGTCTCTTCCGTGGATGGCGTTAGCCCGTTGGACAAGACGCTGTACGACGCCGTTCTCGCCGTATACGGCAGCCGGAATACCCGGATCAACGAGTGGAAAAACGGGCTTTATCTTAGCGCGGCCAAGCCGAGCGGCAGTCAGAACGGACAACCGCTGTTCGTCGTCGAGATCGAGCTGGACCAGCAGAAGCTGACGGAGGCGTTAGTCCAGTTCAACACGTATCCTGGCAGCGGCACGCTACTGGTAACGGCGAACGGCGGCATCCGACTGGCAAGCGGTTCCGTGGCGTCGTTTCTGGATGAAGCTTCGTCGTACGTCAGGCAGCGGACAGACGGCAGCGAATACGGCGAAGCCAAAGCGTTCGGCGGGCAGTCGTATTACACCATCTACGCGGGCTCGGACAAGCTGGATACGGCCATATACCGTTTCATCCCATCCGAGGTCATCCGCAAGCCGCTCGACAAGTTTTACAGATGGGCCTGGCTATTTGCCGCGGCGGCGCTCGTGATCGTCGCCATCTATGCGATGTCGACGTACAAATTCATTCACAAGCCGCTTCTGCGGCTTGTGAAAAGCTTCCGCCGCGTCGAGAACGGCGACTTGGAGCAGGTCATCTTGCACACGTCGAAGGACGAATTCGGCTATCTGTACAGCCGATTCAATCAGATGGTGGCCAACCTCCGGTCCTTGATCGACCAGGCTTACCGGCAGAAGCTGATGGCGCAGCGCTCGGAGCTCAAGCAGCTTCAATCGCAGATCAATCCTCATTTTCTGTTCAACAGCCTGTTTATCTTGAGCACGATGGCACGAACGGGAGATATGGAGCGGGTAGAGCAATTTACGATCCAGCTCGGCGAATACTTTCGTTTCGTGACTCGCAGCGCCTCCGACGAAATCTCTCTTTCTCAGGAGATTCATCATGCGCGCACGTATACGGATATTCAGCTCCTTCGCTTCTCCAGACGGATCCGGGCGCGGTTCGAGGAGCTGCCCGCGGAGCTCGCGGATGCGAAGGTGCCGCGCCTCATCGTGCAGCCGATCATCGAAAATGCGTTCGAGCACAGCCTGGAGCGCAAGGAGGAGAACGGATGGATCGTCGTTCGCTTCGCCGGCGAGGACGGGGAGTTCCGGATCGTCGTCGAAGACAACGGCAGCGAATTGTCCGAAGAGAAGCTGCTTGAATTGACGAAAATGCTGGCGAACCGGGACGATACGGCCGAAACGACGGGGATGGTCAATATTCACCGGCGTCTTGCGATCACGTTCGGCGAGCGGGGCGGCGTCCGCGTCGCCCGAAGCGAGCTTGGCGGACTTCAAGCGACGCTATACTTTCCGTGGGAGGGACGAGCCGATGTACCGGTTGCTGATTGTGGATGACGAAGAAATGATTACCGACGGCTTGTACGAGACGCTGTCCCGATGCAATCTCGATCTCGATCTATGCAAGGCCTATTCCGGCAGGGAGGCGCTCGATTGGCTGCATCGGACACGAGTGGACATCGTGCTGTCCGATATTCGAATGCCGGGCATCGACGGGATGCAGCTCCTGTCCGTCATCAAGCGGCATTGGCCGCATTGCCGGGTGATCTTCCTCACCGGCTACAGCGACTTCGATGCCGTATACAGGGCGATTCAGACGCCAGGCGTGCAATACCTCCTCAAGAGCGAAGGGTATCCAAAGGTTATTCAGGCAGTCGATCAAGCCGTAGCTGAACTGAACGACAGCCTGCGCGTGAACGACCTCATCCAGCGAGCGCAGGAGAAGCTGAATACGCTCGAGGTGCTGGCCCGCGGCGAATATTTCCGGCATCTCTTGCATGGCGCGAATCCGGCAGCGAATCTGGCGGCCGACTTCCGCAAGCTGAGCATCCCGCTTGATGCCGAAAGGCCGGTCTACGTGGCGCAGGGAGATCTTTCGCGCGCCTCGTCCGCCGTTTCGTCCTACGCGAGCCGGCATGAATCGGCCATGGCCGTCACGCTGCTGGCCGAGCGTCTGCTGAACGGACAGGTGCTGAGCCTCGGCATGATCGATCGCTTCGGCGACGTGGTCTGGCTCATTCAGCCGTCGGCCGACCGAGCGGACGCGAGCGAAGAGGAAGAGGATCGCATGTCCTTCCTGTCTTATCTGGTCGGTCAATTCGAACTCATCCAGCAAGCGTGCATGAGCAGTCTCGAGCTCTCCGTCGCCGTAACGCTGGGAGATCGGCCCTCCAAGTGGGGGAAGCTGTCCGCCACCTATGACAAGATGCGGCGCCAAGGGCAGACCAGAACCGGAGACGGTGGGCAAATGGTTCGGATGCTTAGTCTCGATGTCTCATGCTGCGCGAGGGAACGCTCGCCGCGGGACAAATCGGATGCTTTATCCGCCCATTTGGATGCCGGCAGGCGCGAAGAATTCCTTCAGCTCTTCGACGAACTGACGGCGTCGGAGCAGGACAACGGGTCTCCCTATTTGCTGGAGCTGTACTATACGATCTCGCTTGTCCTATTGTCTTATATCAACCGGTTGGAGCTCGAGAATCAGGTAACCGGCTTTCCCGCCTTGATGCGGCCTGACGAATTTGCTTGCTGGAAGGACGCGTTCGCGTTTCTTCGCGCAATGTCGGGCGAGCTTTTCGAGCTCCGAAGCTCCGGAGAAAGCAACCGGGCCGCCGAAGCGATCCTGAAGGTCCGCGCTTATATCGAGGAGCATCTGGACGAGGATCTGTCTCTGGTTCGCCTCGCCGGATACATCCATTTCAATCCGTCGTACCTGTCGCGTCTATTCAAGCAGTCTTGCGGCATGAACCTTTCGGAATATATCGAAGCCGCGCGCGTCGAGCGGGCCAAGGCGCTGCTGAAGAACGACGACCTGAAAGTACTGGAAGTCGGGGTCCGGGTCGGGTACGAGGCCTCCCAGTCGTTCACCCGCTTCTTTAAAAAGGCGACCGGCGTGACGCCGCAGGAATATCGGGAAGCCTCGAGAACGTAAAGATAGGGGGATCATCATGACCGCAGATACGGCTGACAAGAGGCTCTGGTATAGACAGCCCGCCAAGGAATGGAACGAGGCGCTGCCGATCGGCAACGGACGGCTCGGCGCCATGATGTTCGGAGGCGCAAGCGGCGAGCGGCTTCAATTAAACGAAGATTCGCTGTGGTACGGCGGTCCGCGGGATCGCAACAATCCCGACGCGCTGCCGAATTTGCCGCGGATCCGAGAGCTGATTCTGGCGGGCAAGCTGCGGGAAGCGGAGGATTTGGCGTTAATGGCGCTCACGGGCGTTCCCGAATCGCAGCGGCATTATTTGCCGCTGGGGGACCTGGAGCTTCTGGGCGTCGCGAACGGCAGCCAGGTGGAGTCATACGAACGGGAGCTGAATCTAAGCAACGGTGTTGTTCGCGTCAGTTACGTGCAAGATGGGGTCCGATACGTCCGCGAAGCTTTCGCGAGCTACCCGGATCAAGTTATCGCTGTCCGGCTTACGGCCGACAAGCCGTCGACACTGAGCTTCCGGGTGCGCTGGGACCGTGAGCACCGGAGATACCTGGACGGCATCCGTCCTTGGGGAACGGACGGGCTGGTCATGGCGGGCCATGCCGGCGGAGAAGGCGGCGTGGCCTTTCGCGCGGCGGCGAAGGCGGTCGTTATCGGGGGCAGCAGCCGCATTGTCGGCGAATATCTGGTGGTCGAGCAAGCTGACGAAGCGATTTTGTACATTGCGGCCGCAACGACGTTCCGCTCGCCGGACCCGGAGCGCGCCTGCAAGGCGGCCATCGACGAAGCGGCGCGCCGTTCCTACGAACAACTGCTCGAACGCCACATCTCCGACTACGGCTCCCTGTTCAATCGCGTGCATCTGGAAATCCCGGACGCCGGCCGAGAGAAGGCAGGGCTGCCGACGAACGAGAGACTGGCTCGCGTCGAACGGGGCGAAGACGATCCGGGACTCGTGTCCCTATACTTCCATTACGGACGTTACCTCCTCATTTCCTCCAGCCGTCCGGGGTCTTTGCCTGCCAATTTGCAGGGCATCTGGAATCCTCATTTTCTGCCGCCGTGGGACAGCAAGTACACGATTAACATCAATGCCCAGATGAACTACTGGCCCGCGGAGAATTGCAATCTGGCCGAGTGTCATTTGCCGCTGTTCGAGTTGATCGAGCGGATGCGCGAACCCGGACGACGGACGGCGGAGACGATGTACGGGTGCCGCGGGTTTGCCGCGCATCACAATACGGACATCTGGGCGGATACGGCGCCGCAGGACGGTTGGCCGCCCTCGACGTTCTGGCCGCTCGGCGCGGCATGGCTCTGCCTCCATCTCTGGGAGCATTATGCCTTCGGCAAAGACGAGACGTTTTTGGCGGAGGCTTATCCGACGATGAAGGAAGCCGCCCGATTTTTGCTGGACTATCTGATCGAAGGGAAAGACGGATGGCTAATTACCTGTCCGTCCATCTCGCCGGAGAATACGTACAGACTTCCCGGCGGACAATCCGGCGTCTTATGCGCGGGCGCTTCCATGGACTTTCAAATGATTCGCGCCTTGTTCGAAGCCTGTCTCGAGAGCGCGCGGCTCCTCGGCATCGACGAACCGTTCTGCAAGGAGCTGACCGATGCCCTGGTCCGAATTCCGGGGACGAAAATCGGCAAGTACGGTCAGATTCAGGAGTGGATGGAGGACTACGAGGAGGACGAGCCCGGACACAGGCATATATCGCATTTGTTCGGGCTATACCCCGGCGAGCAATTCACGCCCGAGGAGACGCCGGAGCTGGCGGCTGCCGCGCGCGTCACGCTGGAGCGCCGCCTCGCCCACGGCGGCGGTCATACCGGCTGGAGCAGAGCGTGGATCGTCAACTTCTGGGCCCGTCTGCAGGATGCGGACCAAGCCCGCGACCATGTGCTCGCGCTTCTGGGCCACTCCACGCTGCCGAACCTGCTCGACAACCATCCGCCTTTTCAGATCGACGGGAACTTCGGCGGCACGGCGGGCATCGCCGAGATGCTGCTGCAAAGCCACCGCGGCGTGCTCCATCTGCTGCCCGCATGGCCGGCGGCCTGGGGCGACGGCAGCGTAAGCGGTCTGCGGGGCAGGGGAGGCTATACGGTGGATATGGAATGGTCGCAAGGCCGTCTCGTCCGGGCCGTCATCCGCGCGGACCGGACCGGCATCTGCCGGATTCGGGGTATGGGGTCTGAGCTTGTCGAGCTGCCCGTGGAAGCAGGGAGGAGCTATTCGTTTGCGGCCCCGTTCGACGATCCGATATAATGGATGGGAACGGAGGGAGTCCAATGGAAGTTTTCGCGGAATACCTGGATCGCATCGACAACCCGTCCCACCGGGAGAGACTCGAAGCGGTTTTCGAATGGATCATGGATAAGTTTCCGGCGTTGACGCCCAAGATCGCCTGGAACCAGCCGATGTTCACCGATCACGGCACGTTTATCGTCGGGTTCAGCGTCGCCAAGCCGCATATGGCCGTTGCGCCGGAGAAGGCGGGCATGCTGCGATTTGCGGACGATATCGTCCAAGCCGGCTACGAACATACCAAGGAGCTTGTGAAGATCCGTTGGGACAGCCCGGTGGATTACGCGTTACTTGAGAAAATGATCGTATTTAATATGGCGGATAAAGCGGATTGCGAGACTTTTTGGCGTAAATAAAGAAGCCCGGGCGTACGTGCGCCGCGGGCTTTTTCGATTATCATACCATTCCCATCCGAATGTTGCGCGTCGCGCCGAACCGGCCATCCGACAATGGCCGTCCCGAACGATTCTTATAGCGGGCCGAGCAGACGGCTGCAGGCCTGCTTTTGTTTTGTCTACTTACGAACTCAACGCCTCTTTGAACGCCCTCATTTTTTTCCCGATCTCCACTCTGATCCGCTTTAACGTCCAGATCTGCTCCCACAATTGCTCGCGGCTTGCTTGTTCGCTCTCGCGCTGCAGCTTGCGATAGAGGAATATAAGCGTCTGATTGACATCGTTAAAATACGCGATGAGCTCGTCGCGCTGCTGCCTGCGATGCTCGGTCCGTTCGTCTCGTGCCGGAGCGCTCAGCTCGGCCAGTATCGCCTGCTGCCATTGTTCGTCCTTAATGGAGACCGCATAATTATACAGATCCAGATAATCGTCGATCCGCTTTTCGCGCTGCGCTTGGAAGTTGTGACTCATGACCGAAATCTCCTGACGTTTTTCAGTTTGTTTTTATACCGACAATTATACTCGGATAAATTGGTATTTCAAGTGCATTTTTCAATTCCGGTTTTTCGTTTGAAAAAAAAACACTCCGCCGGATTAACCGGAGGAGTGCTGGATCAATGCCGTGCGAGCTTATACCCCTTGCGCAAGCATGGCGTCGGCCACTCTGACGAAGCCGGCGATGTTGGCGCCGATGACGAGGTTGCCGGGAACGCCGTATTGTTCGGCGGCTTTGATGCATTCGCGATATATGTTGTGCATGATCGTCTGCAGCCTGGTATCGACTTCATCCATCGTCCAGGACAGTCTGGCGCTGTTCTGAGCCATTTCCAGCGCGGATACGGCTACGCCGCCCGCATTTGCGGCCTTGGCCGGCGCGAAGAGCACGTTGTTGTCGAGGAAGACGTCGATCGCTTCCAGAGTGGAAGGCATGTTGGCGCCTTCGCCGACGGCTTTGACGCCGCCTTGCACCAGCAGCTTGGCGGAAGCTTGATCGATTTCGTTTTGCGTGGCGCACGGCAGCGCGATGTCGCAAGGAATCGACCAGATGCCGGCGCAGCCTTCGACGTAGACGGCATCCGGATGCACGAGGACGTAGTCTTTGCAGCGCTTGTTTTCAACTTCCTTGAGCCGCTTGATCGTATCGAGGTTGATGCCTTCCGCATGATAGATGTAGCCGCCGGAATCGCTGCAGGCCACGACCGTGGCGCCAAGCTGGATGGCCTTCTCCATCGCGTAGATCGATACGTTGCCGGAGCCGGAGACGACGACCTTGCTTCCCTTGAAGCCGGACCCCGCGTCTTGCAGCATTTCCTCTACGAAGTAGACCGCGCCGTAGCCGGTCGCTTCCTTGCGGCCGAGGCTGCCCCCGTAGCCGATGCCCTTGCCGGTAAGCACGCCGGCTTCGTAGGCGCCGACCAGCTTCTTGTACTGGCCGAACATGTAGCCGATCTCGCGCGCGCCGACGCCGATATCGCCAGCCGGTACGTCCTTGTCCGGGCCGATATGCTTGCTGAGCTCGGTCATGAAGCTTTGACAGAAGCGCATGATCTCAAGGTCGGATTTGCCTTTGGGATCGAAGTCGGAGCCGCCCTTGCCGCCGCCGATCGCCTGACCGGTCAGCGCGTTTTTCAGGATTTGCTCGAAGCCGAGGAACTTGATGATGCTGGCGTTGACGGAAGGGTGGAAGCGGAGGCCGCCTTTGTACGGGCCGATGGCGTTGCTGAATTGGACGCGGAAGCCGCGGTTGACTTGAACCTTGCCTGCATCGTCGACCCACGGTACCCGGAAAGACAGGATGCGGTCCGGCTCGACCAGCCGGTCAAGAACGGCGTTGGCGATGTAGGCCGGGTTCTGGGAGAGCACCGGAATCAGGGAAAGGAAGACCTCTTTGACGGCCTGATGGAACTCGGGCTCGTTCGGATTGCGCTTCTTGACGGTCTCGAACAAACCGTCGACATATTCGTGCGCTTGCGTTGCGTGCGTTTGTTCGATTTTTTCGAGAATGCTCATGCGTCCAAAACTCCTTTAGGTGCAATGGCCCTAAAGCCATTTCCGTTTTTATAGATCGTAGTTTAATATTATGATCGAAGTTGTTGATCGCTCCAATATTCAGTTCCGATGAAGTTGATGCGTTTTGAGCATGAAGGAGAGGCGATTCGTCCTGGAAATCAGGCAAATGCGATATTTTATGGAAGTCGCGAAGCGCGAGCATGTCACGGACGCAGCCAATGCGCTGCATGTCGCGCAGTCTTCGGTGAGCAGGCAATTACAACAGCTCGAGAGCGAGCTCGGGGTAGACCTGTTCATTCGCGAGGGGAGAAGAGTCAAGCTCACCCCGAACGGAAAGCTGTTTCTGGCTCGCGTAGAGCAAATTATGAATATGATCGGCGAGGCAAAGCGCGAGGTGAAGGAGCATCTGGAGCCGGAGAAAGGTACGATTCGGATCGCGTTTCCGATCAGCCTGGCCGCTCACGTGATGCCGACGGCCATTTACGCGTTTCGCCAGCGGTACCCGGAAGCCAAGTTTCAGATGAGGCAAGCGCTCTACCGCGACCTGATCGAAGGCGTCGTTCACGGCGAATCCAATCTTGCCTTAATCGCGCCGCTGCCGGCGGAGGAAAAAAAGATTCGCTCCAAACTTTTGTTCACCGAAAAAATCGTCGCCCTGCTGCCGATCCACCACCGGCTTGCCCGCCAGCCCGGCATACGGCTGTCGGAGCTGAAGGACGATCCGTTCGTCACCTTGCCGGAGGGAACGATTTTTCGCGAGATCGTGCTGAATGCATGCCGCGAGATCGGCATCGTGCCGCACATCGCGTTCGAGGGCGACGATATCGATGCGTTGAAGGGGCTTGTCTCCGCGGGTCTCGGCGTGGCGCTCATGCCGGAGGTCACTTTGGTGGACATCATCCCGCAGTCGACGGTGAAGCTGCCATTGATAGACCCCCAGGTGACGCGCACCGTAGGCGTGATCTCCCCGACGCTACGCAAGCTGCTGCCGACGGAGCAGCTGTTCTATCATTTTCTGTCCGATTTTTTTGCCGATTGGAACAGGATTTCATAATCGGGGATGCGGGCCGACTTGTACCAGAAGCTGTGTCCATGGCCGCAATCGAGATGAAGCAGGCAGCTTGCCTGCTTCTATTTTTGTAATCTCGCATTCATACGATGTTCACATTGCCCACCTAATCTGAAGTAAGCCGGCAAATTGTTCATTATACATTGATAATGATAATCAATATCGTTAAAATGAGAATGAATCTCATATATTGGAAGGAAAGAGGCGTTTGAGGCATGACCGTTAACATATACGACTGCGGGCGGGTGAAAACGGGCGCATGAAGCAATTGCTGGTTACGGACGACGACATTCACCATCGGTCGCTGCTGAATCACTTCATGACGCGACAGGGCTATCGCGTGATCGAGGCGCAGGACGGTGAGCAGGCGATCGAGGTGCTCAAGGAGCAGCCGATCGATCTGGCGATCGTCGACGTCATGATGCCCAAGGTCGACGGCTGGACCTTGTGCGAGCATATCCGCGACAGCTACGATATTCCGATTATCATGCTCACGGCGAGAGATCAGTTGGCGGACAAGGAGCGGGCTTTCCTTAGCGGCACGGACGACTACATGACCAAGCCTTACGAGCTGCAAGAGCTGCTGTTCCGGGTCAAAGCGCTCTTTCGCCGTTATCTGATTCCGTCGAGCGGCAAGCTCAGGCTGGGCGAACTTATCGTCGACCTGCAAAATTACGAGGTCATCGACGGGGACAGCGTCATCGTCTTGCCGCTCAAGGAGTTCGAGCTGCTGGCCCAGATGGCGCAGTATCCCGGCCGTCTTTTTTCCCGCGACGATCTGATCCGGCTCGTATGGGGACAGGACTACGTGGGCGACGAACGGACGGTAGACGTACATATCAAGCGCTTGCGCAAACGGTTCGTCGGCAGCGAGCGGCATTTTTCCATCCATACGGTTCGCGGGATCGGCTACAAGATCGAGGCAGCCGGCTCATGAGGTCGCTGTATTTCCGCGTCTTTGTCATTATTTTGTACACGGTGGCACTGAGCAGCCTGCTCGGATTTTACGTTTCGAACGCTTATTATCATTGGAAGCTCAAGCCGCTGCATGATGCCAAATTGATCGCCATTGCGGAGGACGCGCGGACGTTCGCCGAGCAATACCCGGAAGCGGTCGGCGATTACATGCGCAACGCGGCTTCGCTCGGTTATCAGATCTATTTGACCGATCGCACGAGACGCGAGTTTTATTTCGGACATGCCTTTCGCAAAAAGAACCTGGCCGCGGACGTGCGCGATCGGGTGCTGGCGGGGGACGTCTATCACGGCATCGCGCACTATCCCGATTCGCCGTTTTTGACGGGATACTTCGAGAACGGCTTGCGCAACACCGTCGGCGTCCCGCTGCAAATCTCCGGGGAGAACTACGCCATGTTTTTGCGGCCCGACGTCCGTCTGCAGTTCGGCGAGCTGCGTGTCTTTTTCGCGCTTATTTTCATGTTTACGGTCGCGTTCAGCATTCCGAGCTTCCTGCTCAGCACGCGCTACCTGGTGCAGCCGATCACGCAGCTCACCGAAGCGACCAAGCGCATCGCGCAGGGCGAATACAAGATTCGGCTCAACACGAACCGAAGAGACGAGATCGGCCAATTGGCGCGGCACTTCGAGACGATGAGCCGGGAACTTGCGCGATCGGACCTCGCCAAGCGGGATTTCGTAGCCAACGTCTCGCACGAGATCCATACGCCGCTCTCCTCGATCCAGGGGTTCGCGGATATTTTGCAGCAGCCTGAGCTGGACGATGCGACGCGCATCGAATACGCGGACGTCATCGGGCAGGAGGCGCGGAGACTGGCGGAGATGAGCCGTCAGCTGCTGCTGCTGTCTACGCTCGACCATGCCGACGGCGAACCTCTGGACAAGCGGGAGCATCCGTTGAGAAGGCAGCTTCAGCATGCGCTGAGGCTGATGCAGTGGCAGCTGTCGGAGAAGCAGCTGTCGGTCAAGCTGTCGGTGCCGCCAAGCCTTACGATCTGCGGCGACGAGGCGCTGCTTCTCCAAGTGTGGACGAACCTGCTGTTCAACGCGATCCGTCATATTCCGGACGAACGGTCAATCTCGGTTCGGGCGCGAGAGGAGAGCGGAGCCTGCGTCGTGGAGGTGTCCGATACCGGCGACGGCATACCCGAGGAGCAGCTGCCGCATATTTACGACCGCTTCTATCGGGGCGACGGATCCCGCACCCGCTTCTCGGGCGGTACGGGACTGGGACTATCGATCGTGCAGGCCATCGTCCACCGGCATGGAGGGACGATTCAGGCGTTCAGCCGCATCGGGGAAGGAACGACTTTTCGGGTGACGATACCCGGATTGTGAGCGGAGGAGGTTGATGCGTTCGCCAAATTTGTAATTTCCTGTTCATGGTCCATTCATAATTCGAATATAGGCTAGCACTAGTGTGAGAAAGTATGTCTAATAGGGAAATTAAAACATTAATTCAAAATTATCACTAAAAACAGATTGACAGATTGGATTTTGTCGGGTTAGTATGAAACTCGTAAATGATAATGATAATCATTATCATAAATGATGACCGGGAGGGATGCCTCAAACTCGCCGCTGCCGCAACGTCGTCCAGGTTCGCAACAACAAAGCAAAAGCAATCATCCAAACTTTTAAAGGAGCGTGCAAATGATGACAAAAACAATGAAACGTTCGGTATCTTTCCTGCTGATGATGGTGTTCGCGCTGGTTATGGTCGTTCCGGCCTTCGCCGCGACGCACACGCATGCCTATGAGTTCTACTACGACGGCGAGTACCACGAACACTCGAGCGGCTACATTGCGGGCGACGCGTCGATCGACGACACGGCAGGTACGGTCACGCTGAAGCTGCAAGGCGGCAACTACTTCCCGCAGATCAAGATCGGCTCGACTTCTTACAACGGTTCTTATAACGCGACGACCGGCTTGACGACGTTCGTCCTGCCGGGCTCCGACGCCGCGAACTTCGATCTCTCGCTGCATGTGGTCGTCGCGATCGGCCCGATCACGGTTCATGATACCTGGTATGACCTGGAAGTGCATTGGCTTTAATGTTCTGAACGACGAACGAATGTACCGAAGCATTCCTCACCAACCACACGCCGGTACGACCTCCCGTTTCCATGGGGCGTCGTACCGGTCCTCTAATGATTGAGGCTCGAACTGGAACGGACCATGGAGAGAGAGAGAAAGCTGGACCGAACATCGAAATCAACGCGCTCCGGCTCGGACGTAAACGGCCGACCCAGATCCGGGATCGGACGCTCGCTTCCAAGCCGGCACGTTAAATAGCGCTGATGCGGGGAATTTCCCCTGAAAATTCAAAAAGACAGGAGATCGTACAGTTGAAAACGCGGATCAGAAAGTGGGCGCTGGTCGCCCTGGCGGCGCTGCTGCTGCTCAGTCTCCCGCAGCTGGGAACGGCTGCAGGCAGCACGGTGACGGTTAAGGACGGGGAATATACCGGTGTGCCTTATAAGTACTTAAAGGACGGAACGACCGCGACATCGGCCGCCAATGAATTCATGTGGGTCGAACATTCCGGCCGGCTGGTCGTGAGCAACGGAAAAACGACTTTCTACCATAAGGTACCGAGTACGAGCGCAGATTGGATCGTCTATCTCGCTTATCGCAAGACAGGACATCCTAAAGCGACGATCTCCGGCAATGTCGTGACCGGCATGGAAGGCTACCAGCCGTTCAGCCGCTCGTCGGGCGGACAGCCGGAAGTGTCCGCCGAGCTGGAGCAAGGGGCGGATAGCGTCGACGTATTGATGCATATCGTCGTTCCCGGCATCAATTACGACAACTGGTACAACGCCCAGTTGAAATTCGACGCCGCGGGGCTGCCGACGGAAACGGGCGGGGAGCCCGGAGGCGAGTCGCCCTCGTACACGCTCGAGCAGTTGAACGCGCAGATTTCGGCGGCGCAGGCCGTATACGGCAATGCGGTCGTCGGCGATGCCTACGGCCAGTATCCGTCCAACTCCAAGGCGCTGTTCCATCTCCAGATCGGAACGGCCCAGGATAAAGCAAACAACCCGAGCGCGAGCCCCGCCGAGATTTCATCGGCTTACGTCGATCTGACCAACGCGATCGACACTTTCAAGGCTTCCGTCAAGCAAGCCGACAAAACCGAGCTTCGGGAAGCGATCGCCAAGGTGCAGGCGCTGTTCGACAAAGTGCAGGCTGCGGGCATCGTAGGCACTGCGGACGCGGCGTCGCGCGCGGCCCTCAACGGGGATGCCGACCCGGACAACGATGTGGACACCTACCGCATTCCCGTCGTCGCAGCAGGCGAATACCACAAGGACGCGCAATCGATGATCGCCAGCGCGCTGACGAGCGCGAAAACGACTTTGGACACGGTCACCGCGACGGATACGACGGTAGCCTCCCGGGTCAAGACGTTGAACAGCAGGCTGACACTGTATACCGATTATTTTTACCGACTCAATCCGGAGCCGCTGCCGATTTACGTCCTGGACAACCCGACGTCCGCCACGGCGCAGTCGGAATATGCTTCCGAATTCGCCGGCGTGGCCTATCAACTTTATAACGGCGTGGATAGCACGAAATACGCGAACGTGCCGATGAAGCTCTCCGTCGCCGGCGCGGCATATATGTCGGTGGCCGCTAACACCGGCTACACGATGCCGACTTACGACGAATACGCGGACTATTTCAAAGCGGTCAAGCTGTTGTCGTTCGCGGATTACAGCAACACGGTATTTCAGCTTCAATCGCATTCGTATCCGAACAGCGACGGTATTTCGTATCTCCGCTATTTCGTCGGCGGCCAAGAACGCGCGGTGTATATCAGCTACAACTATAAGGAATTGAACGGCCTGCAAACCCGTATCGCGGCAGCGCAGGTGCTGCACGACAAAGCAGCAAGCAGCGGCGGCGCGTACAAGCAGGATAAGGCGGCGCGAGATGCGCTGCAGGCGGCCATTACGGAAGCAAGAGCAACCGGCGACAACCTGGCTTCCATCTATAAAAACATTGTGAGCGCAGACGGCGCGCTTGAAGATGCGGTCGTAGATTTCCTGCAAAGCGCGGCTTACGCGACTTCCTTTACGGCTGCCGACGCCGCTCGGGACGATTTCTCTCCGGTCGCCGCCTATCTGGACGGCAAGGCCGATATTACGACGGTATCGGGCGTCTCTTATGCCGAATTCACCATTAAAAACAGCTCGAAGGTGACGGCGGTACGCTTTAAAAACGGCGCTGCCTTCGTCGATGCCGAGCAGACGGGCGCCGATGCGTCTAACGATACGCGACGTGTCAAGATCGCAATATCGGATCCGGCTGCGCTGACGGCCGTCCAGATCGTGGCGGACAGCACGGCGTACGATGTGCGGCTCAACTGGAGCGACGTCGACAACAAGGCGCTCGCCGCCAAGGTTGCAGCCGCGAAGAGCGAGCTCGCTGCCGCAGTCGTCGGCACCGCAGCCGGCCAATATCCGGCAAGCGCGAAGACGACGCTGGAGCAAGCCGTCGCAGCGGCCGGCAAGGAAGCGACTCGGCTTGCCGGCACGCAGGCGCTGAGCGATGCCGCCGTGCAGAAGCTGGACGATGCGATCAAGACGTTCCGGTCGGCTGTTCATGGATCCGGCGGCAATCCGGGCACAGGAACTGAATTGACGGATGGAAAGTACCAGATCAGCTTCACCATTCTGAAGCATGGGACGCAAGAGACGTCGGTTATGGACGAGTATGTCGCTCACCCGGGTCGGCTGCTCGTGGAGAACGGCACGAAGTACGTATATATCTGGCTGAAGCAGAGCAAGGAGATTACTAGTTTTACGGTGAACGGATCTTCGGCGGAGACCGTGTCGAGCGATGCCGCGGGCAATACGAGATGGGTACGTTTCCCGGCGAGCGATCTGACAGCCCTGCAAAATGGGTGGGTCAAGATTGATTGGCCAGAGGTGAATTACTTCCATCAGTATGACGTGCAAATCAGACTTGGCAGTTACACGAAGGTAGCCGAATGGAGCGGAGAGGGCTTCGGCTCGGTGACTCCGCGACCGAACCCGGATGGAGAAGACGAACAATCCGGGACTGGCGGCGGCAACGCAAACGGAGGCGGCAACTCCGGCGGCACGGATGAAAATCCGGGCGCAGAGTTCTTCGATACGGCGAAGCACTGGGCCGCGGCTTCGATCAGCAGGGCGGTCAAGCTGGGCATCGTCAACGGCTACTCGGACGGCAACTTCCGGCCGAACGCCGCGATCAGCCGCGTCGAGTTCGCGGTAATGCTCGGCAGAGCGCTGGATCTGCAAGGCGATGAGGCCGAGCTGAGCTTCAAGGATGCGGCCGATATCCGGCCGTGGGCGCAGTCGTTCATCAAGCAGGCGGTCGCGTCCGGCATCATCGGCGGCTTTGAGGACGGCACGTTCCGTCCGGCGAAGGAGATCAGCCGGCCCGAGCTCGCCGTCATGATCGTCAGGGCGCTCGGCATCGCGCCTGAAACGAATGCATCGCTTGCGTTCGCGGATGCATCGCAAATCCCGGCTTACGCCCGCCCTTATGTGGCGGCTGCGGTCAAGCTCGGCCTGATCCAGGGCGGCAGCAACAATCTCTTCGGCGCGAAGTCGCCGGCGACGAGAGCCGAGGCGATCACGCTCGCGCTGCGGGCGCTGGACTACGCAGAGGCGAACGCGAAGGCGAAAGCGGAGACGGGAGCGAAGGCAGAGACGGACGCGAAGGCGAAGACGGAAGCGGCAGCAGCCGGCGCCAAGACGGAGAGCGAAGCGGCTAAATCATAAAGCGACCGGCTTCACCGCGACGGCCGATCGATGCAGGCATGCAGTCGCGCGCATTCACTCATCGCAACGGACAGAGGACCCTTGACGGCGTCCTCTGCCGTGTTTTATTCGGGAGGAATTATGAACGCTACGAAACGTGGAATGGCCGGCATCGCAATGCTGCTGGTCTGGATGGTACTGCTGGCTGGCTGCGGCGGCGCGAACGCGGCGCAATCGGACGCGTCCGCAAACCTTGCCGCGAGCGCGTATGCAAGCGTGTCCGCAAGCGGCTCCGAAGATGCAGGCGCGTCTGCGAGCGCGGAGGCGCCCGTCTACCGGATCGTCTCGACGACGGTGGCCGTGACGCAAATGCTGGATGCGCTCGGCGTCGATCTGGTCGGCATCCCGACGAGCGCCAAAACGCTGCCCGAGCGATATGCCAATGTAACCAAGGTCGGCAATCCGATGAGTCCGGACATGGAGCTGGTCAAGTCGCTTCGCCCGACAGACGTGCTGTCGGTCACGACGCTTCAATATGACCTTGAGCCCACTTTTAAGCAGATCGGCTTGAACGCTTCCTTCCTGAATCTGACCAGCCTGTCCAGCATGCAGAAGGAGATCCGGGGACTTGGGACCAAGTTCGGGCGCGAAGCGGAAGCCGAAGAGCTGGCGAACAGCTACAACGATACGCTGGCGAAGCTCCAGGGGGAAGCGGCCGGCAAGGGGAAGCCGTCGGTGCTGATCCTGCTGGGCGTCCCGGGCAGTTATCTGGTGGCGACGGAGCATTCGTACATCGGAGATCTCGTACGGCTGCTTGGCGGGGTCAATATCGTGCAAGGGGAAAAGGTGGAATACCTGGCCTCCAACACGGAATATTTGCAGCAGGCGAATCCCGACGTCATCCTGCGCGCGGCGCACGGCATGCCGGCGGAGGTGGTCAAGATGTTCGACGAGGAGTTCAAGAAAAACGACATCTGGAAGCACTTCAAGGCCGTGCAAAACGGGCGCGTATACGACCTCGAGGAGGAGCTGTTCGGCACGACCGGCAACATCGCGGCGAACGAAGCGCTGGAGGCGCTGTACACGAGGCTCTATCCGTAATCGCCGTTCTTGAAAGGAAAGAGGAAATCGATCATGCCGAAAAAGACGCTATACTTTGCCATCGTTACCGTTCTGTTGATCGCGGCCGCCGCGGCTTCCATGATGCTGGGCAGCATCAAGGTCGGATTTTTCGAGCTTGTGCAGGGGCTCGCGCGCGGGGATAACGAGAACGTCAATGTCATTCGCGATTTGCGCCTGCCGCGTATTTTCGTATCGATCTTTACGGGCGCGGCGCTCGCGGTATCCGGCGTGCTGCTGCAGGCGGTCATGCGCAATCCGCTCGCCGACGCCGGCGTCATCGGCATCTCGTCTGGCGCCGGCGTCGTGTCGCTGGCGATGGTGACGATTTTCCCGAATTTGTTTTTTTGGATGCCCTTCTTTTCCTTCCTCGGCGGCGCGCTGGCCTGCGTGCTCGTCTATGCGCTGTCGTGGAGCTCGGGACTCAATCCGATGCGGCTCATTCTGGTCGGCGTCGCGATCAATGCCACGTTCACCGGCCTCGGTCAATCGTTTAATTACCGGGGCAGCTACGCCGTCACGTCGGTCAACCAGGCCGTGAGCTCGATTTTTACGATGAAAACGTGGGAGGACGTGCGCATTCTGGGCGTGTACGGCTCGATCGGGCTCGTGCTGGCGCTGCTCGTATGCGGCTGGTGCAATACGCTGGCGCTTAACGACCGGACGGCGGGCAATCTCGGCTTCCGCGTCGTGCGCGCGAGACTGATCATCTCCGCGATCGCGGTGCTGCTCGCCTCGGTGGCGACGGCCGTCGGCGGGCTGATCGTTTTCGTCGGCTTGCTTATTCCGCATATCGCGCGGCTGCTGGTCGGATCGGATCACCGGGCCCTCATTCCGTTTTCCATGCTGTCCGGCGCCCTGCTGATTCTGACCGCCGATACGCTCGGACGCACCGTACTGGCGCCTACCGAGATTCCCGCTTCGATTATTATGACCGTCATCGGCGGCCCCTTTTTGATTTTTATGCTGAGAAAGAGTGATCGCGCCTATGGAGCTTGACCGGATCAAGTACTCGTACGACCGCAAGACGGATCAGCTGAAGGAAGTGACGGCGACGATCGACGCCGGACGGATGACCGGCATCATCGGTCCCAACGGCAGCGGCAAGTCGACGCTGCTCGGCATTATGGCCCGCAGCATCGCGCCGCAGAGCGGCACGGCCGTGCTCGACGGCAAGGCGCTGGCCGCCTATAAGCCGCGTGAGCTAGCGCGCAAGCTGGCAGCCGTGCATCAGCACAACGGCGCGCCCGCGGACCTTACGGTCGAGCGAATCGTCGCCTATGGCCGTCTGCCTCACCGCAAGCTGCTCGGGCAGCGCGATGCGGAGGACGACGAGGCGGTGGCGTGGGCGATCGCCTGCACCGGCCTGAACGCGAAGCGCAAGCAGCGCATCGGCGAGTTGTCCGGCGGCGAGCGGCAGCGCGTATGGATCGCGATGGCGCTCGCGCAGAAGACCCAGGTGCTGCTGCTGGACGAACCGACGACATACCTGGATATGTATTATCAAATCGAGCTGATGGAGCTGATCCGCGGATTAAACGTCGACCATGGGTTGACCATCGTCGTCGTGCTGCACGACATGAATCAGGCAGTACGCTATTGTGACCGGATCATCGCCATGAAAGAAGGACGCGTCGCGCTGCAGGGACCTCCCGAGCAGGCCGTGACGGCGCAAACGATCAAGGACATCTACGGCGTGGAAGCGCTGGTTCGGCGCGATGAAGAAGCGGGCATGTACATCGTGCCGCTGCGCGCGGGCCATGCCGATTCGGGCGAACGCCGGCAAACGATAGAGGGGGCTTTAAATTGAAATCGAGGATGAAAAAGAAAGCAGCCTGGATATGGGTCGTCGCGCTCCTGCTCACGCTCAGCTTGCCGTTCTCGGGAGATATCGCGCAAGCGGCGCAGGCGGACGGCGCTTATACGATAGACTATCAGATTCTCCAGGCGGAAAACGATTCGGTGTCGATGGCCAACGATTATTGGGAAAAGCCGGCCACCGTCGTCATCGACAACGGCAACGTTCAAATTCAAATGACGATCAATCACAGCCAGTGGGTGACTGCGTTCAAAGTGCCGGGCAGCGGCGGCG
This sequence comes from Cohnella hashimotonis, assembly GCF_030014955.1. Classification (NCBI taxonomy): domain Bacteria; kingdom Bacillati; phylum Bacillota; class Bacilli; order Caryophanales; family Paenibacillaceae; genus Cohnella; species Cohnella hashimotonis. Next base: position 4,542,185 of record NZ_JAGRPV010000001.1, on the reverse strand, counting down.
GCTACATCAATACGCGCATTTTGAGCAAAGACGCGAAGGCGGACACCAGGAAGGTCGTCTTCGCGGTGTCCGAGCTGCCGTCGTCGCCGATGCTGTCCAAGATTCACGTAACGGTGCCGGACATCGACTATGACCATGACTATACGATCCGGTTCGATTTTAAGGCGGATTCGCTGAAATTAGTGAAGGAGGGGGCCGGCAAGCCGGCTGCGTCGACGCCGGCTGCGACGGCGAAGCCGAAGCCGCAGGCCAGCGCGGCAGCGACGGCGAAGCCGCAGGCGAGCGCGGCAGCGACGGCGATGCCGCAGGCCAGCGCGGCAGCGACGGCGAAGCCGCAGGCGAGCGCGGCAGCGACGGCGAAGCCGCAAGCGAGCGTGGCAGCGACGGCGAAGCCGCAGGCGAGCGAGGCAGCGACAGCGAAGCCGCAGTCAAGCGAGGCAGCGACAGCGAAGCCGCAGGCGAGCGCGGCAGCGACGGCAAGCGCATCGCAGGAAGCGAATGCCGTAAGCGGCGGCGAACAGGCGTCGCCGGCAGAGCCGTCCGCATCGGCAGGCACGGCGTCGGGCAGCGATAGCGACGCGGAATCGCCGTTGGCAGAGCCGTCTGCCGGCGTGTCTGCGCAAGCGGCTGACGTCGAAGACGCGGACGCCGCAGCAGCGGATGCGGGTGATTCTGCTGCCGTTTCGGCACAAGCAGGAGCTAGCGCCGAGACGGCGGCAGGAGAGGCCACCGGCGCGCAGCCGCTGGCTTCGGCGAAAAAAGAGAGTAACGGACTCATTATTGGATTGGCGGCCTTGATCGTGGTATTTGCAGCAGGAGGCGTATGGTGGTGGAGAAGCAGTCGGCTTCAGAAACGTTAAGCATGGCAAGAGTACGCGGTCCGCGGCGGCGAGCCGCTTGGTCGGCGTTCTTCCTGGCAATTCCGCTCGTGCTTGCAGGCTGCGGCGGACAGCCGCAGCAGGCGAAGACGGAAGCAGGCGCCGGCCAGGGGAAGCTGGTCGTCACGGACTTTGCCGGGCGAGAGGTCGCGCTTGGCGGCGTGCCGCAGCGCATCGTGACGCTGGGCAACGGCGAGACGGATATCGTCTACGCGCTCGGGGGCCAGGTCGCGGGGCGTCCGGATTCGGAAGTGCCGCTCCCGTACGAGGGCGCGGAGCAAGCGGCCCGCATCGGCACGGCGCACGAGGTCGATCTGGAGCGCATCGCGCTGCTTCATCCGGACGTCGTGCTCGGCAACGACCCGATGAACGTCAAGGATATTCCGACGCTCGAGGGCATCGGCGCGAAGATGGTGCTGACCAGCGCCAACTCCATCGAAGAGATCGAGCGGCAGATCGCGCTCATCGGGCAGCTGCTCGAGCGCTCGTCGCGGGCCGACGAGCTGATCGCCGGCATCGAGGAGAAGCGGACCGCGCTCGCCTCGGAGGCCGAAGCCGGCCGGCCTCGGGCGCTGCTTGTTTACGGCGCGCCCGGCACGTTCATGGCGGCGCTGCCCACCTCGCTCGGAGGCAATCTGCTCGAGGCGGCGGGCGGCTACAACATCGCGTCGGATTACCCGCGGCTGCAGAGCTATCCGCAGTACGCGCAGCTGAATGCGGAGCGGATCGTCGATTCCGACCCCGAAGTCATTTTTATCATGACGCACGGCAATCCGGAGGAAGTGGCGGACAGCTTCGTCGCCGAGATGCGCAAAAACGAGGCCTGGAACAACGTTGCCGCCGTGCGTGCCGGCCGCGTGGAGGTGCTGCCGGCCGAGTTGTTCGGCACGAATCCCGGCACGCGCGTCGTCGAGGCGCTGGAGCTGCTGCGCCACAAGCTGTACGCCTATGCCGCTGAGTTGTCAGACGAAAACACCGCAGGCCAAGGCGGCGCGTCATGAGCAAGGCCGACCGGACGCGCAGAAGGCGGATCGTCGTGCCGCTGGCGCCGCTATTGCTGATCGCCGGCACCGTATTCGGACTGGCGGTAGGTTCGGTGCCGATTTCGCTGCGGGATATTTTCAGTATTCTGACGGGCGGATCTCACTCGCAATACGATGTAATTCTCATGGACGTCCGGCTGCCGCGCGTACTCGTCGGCGTGCTCGTCGGCGCCTGTCTGGCGGCTTCGGGCGCGCTGCTGCAGGGGATCATGCGCAATCCGCTCGCCGATCCCGGCATCATCGGCGTCTCCGCCGGCGGCGGCCTGGCGGCGGTCGTGACGCTCGTCCTGCTGCCGCAGCTCAGCTATTTGCTGCCCCCGGCGGCATTCGCCGGATCGCTGGTCGCGGCGCTGCTCATTTATTCGCTATCGTGGGACAACGGCGCCTCGCCGATCAAGATCGTGCTGGCGGGCGTCGCGGTGAGCGCGCTGCTCGGCGCGGTCATGAACGGCATCATGGTCGTGCACAGCGACCGGATCCAGGCGGTCATCCCTTGGCTGGCCGGCGGACTGAACGGCCGCAGCTGGCATCATCTGTCCTTCATGCTGCCTTATGCGCTCGCGGGCCTCGCGCTGACCGTGCCTGCGATCAAGCCGGCCAACGTGCTCATGCTGGGCGACAAGACCGCCAGACTGCTCGGCCAGCGGGTCGAGCTGCAGCGTCTGCTGCTGCTGGCGCTTGCGGCGCTGCTCGCCGGCACGGCCGTCAGCGTGGCCGGACTCGTCGGTTTCGTCGGTCTCGTCGTGCCGCATGCGGTCCGTCTGCTCATTGGCGACGATTACCGTTATCTGATGCCGGTATCGATCGCCGGCGGCGGCGCGCTGGTCGTCATCGCGGATACGATCGCCCGCACCTGGTTCGATCCGGCGGAGATGCCGGTCGGCATTTTGCTCGCCTGCATCGGCGCGCCGTTTTTTCTCTATTTGCTGCGTAAAAGGAGCGGGGTGCGATGAAGGCTATCGAGACGAAGGCGCTTCGTTTCGAAGCGGGGCCGTATTGTCAGCTTGAAGTGGATGCCGCCGTGCTGGAAGGCAAAGTGACGGCGATCATCGGCCCGAACGGCTCAGGCAAGTCTACGCTGCTGCACCTGATCGCCGGTTTGTTGAAGCCGGACGGCGGCACGGTCATCGTCAATGGACGGCCGGCCGCAGACTATACGCGGCAAGCGTTCGCGACGACGCTGGCGATGCTGCCGCAGTCGCGCGAGGCGCTGCCCGAGCTGACCGTGCGCGAGCTGGTCGCTTTCGGACGGACGCCGCGGCTCGGCCGCTTCAGGCAGCGGCTCGGCGAAGACGACGAGCGGGAGATCGACTGGGCGCTCCGGCAGATGAGCATGCGAAGCTACGAAGACCGCATGGTCCATACATTGTCCGGCGGCGAACGACAGAAGGCGCTGATCGCGATGGCGCTCGCGCAGAAGACGGGCATTCTGCTGCTCGACGAGCCCACGACTTACCTGGATATCGCGCATCAACTTGAGCTGATGCGGGTGCTGAAGAAGCTTAACCGGGAGGCTGGACTGACAATTGTAATGGTGCTGCACGATCTGCAGCAGGCGGCGGCCTTCTGCGACGAGCTGATCGCGCTCAAGGCGGGCAGCATTGCTGCCCGCGGCGTGCCGAGCAGCGTCATTACGTCCGCTTTTCTCCGCGACGTCTACGAGATCGAGGCCGAGGTGCGCTTCGGCGAGCCCTATCCGCTGATCGTCCCGCTGCCAGAGCCGGTCGGCGAGGAGGAAGCGGTCATCGTGGCGACCGATACGTACTGTGTCGCAAGCGGCGAAGGAGATCGGATGATCGCGTATTGGAGCGCCCGGGACGACTTGCCTGCCATGCCGGGCTTCCTCGGGATGGAGCTGCTGCAGTCGGAGAAGAAATCGGTAGGCGACGAGATTTCGGTCATCACGCGCTGGCGGACGGCAGAAGCTGCCGATGCTTGGAAAGTAACGTCAGCCGATCAGGAATCAAATACCGCTTTTTCCGAGACGCTCGAGATTCGCTCGCACGAGTCTTCTCTCCGGCTTGTCAAAGTTCGCCGTATGCCGCACAGACGGACATAGCGGACTGCATCGCCCGCGTTTGTAATTTATTGTTCATGCGCCATTCATACTTGGATCTTACATTTATAACATAAAATCTCATATCATACCGGAACTCATCCGAAGGAGGAAACAATAATGGTTATCGTAACGAACGTATCTCATATCACGAAGGGCAACGGCGACAAGCTGATCGAGCGCTTCAACAAGGTCGGCAAGGTGGAAGGCATGGACGGCTTTCTCGGGCTCGAGGTCATGCTGACCGAAAATACGAAGGAATACGACGAAGTCACCGTCAGCACCCGCTGGGAGAACAAGGAATCCTTCCAGGCCTGGACGAAGAGCGAAGCCTTCCGGGAATCGCACAGCCACCGCGAAAAGCCGGAATACATCATTTCCAACAAGATCAATTTCTATGAGGTCAAAGTCGTCAGACATCCGCTGCCTGAAGCCGCACAGGCGTCCGCGTCCTGAAGCGATCATTCCAATTCTATTCTGGTTAGCTCGATCGAAGTCCGGCCTCGTGCCGGGCTTTTTGCCGTTCATGTTGCATCCCTCCTTTAACCCCGTGCATGAGGGAATTGACAACAACTGTATACGTCGTCTAATGTCGGAGTAGAGGCAAGGCTCCGAACCGATCTATTACGATGGCGAGCACAATCGATACATCGGCGAGGAATAAGCAAAAAAGGCGAAGAAGCCGCGATCAACGCGGCCGCGTGGAGGCGAATAGGCATGTGGAAAATAGCGAAGGTCGAGGCGGACGGGCGCGAGCCGGTGGTCGTCGTAAGCGGCGAAGTCATCGGGGACGTTCAAGCCGCGCTGGATATGATGGCGACCGTGCGGTACGAGACGGGGGCCGATCGCATCGTGATCGACGGGGCGATGCTGGACGCCGGGTTTTACGACCTGAAGACGGGATTGGCCGGGGAGATCGCGCAAAAGTTCGTTAACTATCAGGTGAAGCTCGCGATCGTCGGAGACTTCACCGGTTATGCGAGCAAGAGTTTACGCGATTTTATTTACGAATGCAATCAAGGCAAAGATATTTTTTTCTTGCCGACGGAGCCGCAGGCGATCGAGAAGCTGAGCGCGACGCGTTAACGAGATTATATATTTGTCTCAGGAAAGGTCACGGCGAACGCCCGCTTTTCATACCTTATCACAAGCGTTAAAAACTTACCGATGAGGTAATTGCCATGCCCTCTATAGTTGGTAAAGTAAAAATTCTTAACGTCAACCAGGGCTCGAATGTCCAATTTGGCGATACAGGGTTCATTTCCCTGACCAGCACCTCCAAAAATTACGGCGGAGCGGCTTCGTTTTCGCCAGGGGACGCGTTCGGCAGCGTCAGCAATAACCAGCTGAGCAGGACCAATACGGTCGATACGGACGCGGTCGACAATTCCAACGTCGTTTAATCTGCGGGCGGGTAATTTAAAAGCAAGGCGGAAGGCACGCAGTTGCGGGCGCAGGCCGTATGAGACAATCCATCCACGATGGGAGGAATGAACGATGAAACCGCGCGTCACGGTACTGACTTTGGGCGTCGAAGACCTCGAGAGATCGCTTCTCTTTTACAGAGACGGGCTGGGTTTGCCTACGGAAGGCATCGTCGGAACGGAGTTCGAGCATGGCGCGGTCGCTTTTTTTGATTTGCAAGCGGGCTTGAAGCTCGCGATCTGGCGCCGCCGGGATCTCGCGCACGAGGCGAAGGTGGCCCAGACGCCGCCCAGTTCTACGGAAATGACGATCGGACATAACGTCGCGAGCAAGGAAGAGGTCGACCGCGTCATGGACCAGGCGAGACAGGCGGGGGCCGTCGTCACCGATCCCGCGCACGATACGTTCTGGGGGGGATATTCCGGACACTTCATGGACCCGGACGGTCATTTGTGGGAGATCGTATGGAATCCGGCTTGGGATACGGACTTGCTTTAGCGTCCAGCCGAGGCTATCATGGGCATACAAAGTCCATCATCGAGGTGTCCCAATGAAGTTTTCGCAGGCGACGGATTACGCGCTCCATGCCATGATGTTTCTGATGAGCCAGGCGCCGGACAAGCCCGTAGGGGTGCAGGTGCTTGCCGACAGACTCGGCGTTTCCCAGACGTATCTGTCCAAAATGCTGAGCAAGCTGGTCAAGGCGGGGCTGATCGGCTCCGTTTCCGGCGCGAACGGCGGTTACCGGCTTAAGGCCCATTACGAACGAATTTCTTTTCTGGACGTCATCCATGCGATCGAAGGGACGGCATCGATCTTCGAGTGCGGCCTGAGCCACGGCGAGGATTGCATGATCCAGAAGGTCGTCATGGCGGCCGAGCAGCAGATGGAGCAGTACCTGAGCGACAAAAAAATCATCGATGTCGCCAGACAGCTTACGTGACGACGAAAGAGGCCCGAGAGGCCTCTTTTTCGTTATTCCGCATCCTTTTTTTCGTAGGCGATCAATGTGACCGCATGCCCGCTGGCAGTCGTCAGTTCCTGCTCCAGCCGCTTCAGCTCGTCAAGCTGCTCATCCTCGAGCGTCGCAAACGCATATCCGGAATCGTCCATCGCCATGCCTCCTCGCTGTTGTTGCTCGCGCTCCTTATTATGGTCGAACCCGCTTGCGCTTATGAGCTTTTCAGCATCGGGGGAACGGTTCATATTCAATTCACATTCTCGCCTTAGTATCCATATTAATCATTTCAACAGAAGGAGAATGACGATGAACGCGATACATGCAAAGGATAAGGCGGCATACGTCGGCGAATGGGCCGTCGAAGCGTCGGGGCTCGTCAAAGCGTTCGGCAGCAATCGCGCGGTGGACGGCGTAAGCCTGAACGTGCGCGCAGGTTCGATCTACGGAGTGCTCGGTCCCAACGGCGCGGGCAAGACGACGACGATCCGGATGCTGGCGACGCTGCTTAAGCCCGATGGGGGCTCGGCGCGAATTTTCGGACACGATGTGACGAAGGAATCCCAGATCGTCAGGCAATTGATCGGGGTGACGGGCCAGTACGCCTCGGTCGACGAGTCGCTCAGCGCCACGGAAAATCTCATTATTTTCTCCAGGCTGCTCGGGCTTGGCCGTGCCGAGTCGAGGCGGAAAGCCGCCGAGCTGCTGGAGGAATTCGGCCTGACGGAGGCGGCCAAGCGGCCGCTGAAAAACTTCTCGGGCGGCATGCGGCGGCGACTGGACCTTGCCGCGAGCCTGATTGCGCAGCCGCCGCTCATCTTCCTGGATGAGCCGACGACGGGACTCGATCCGCGGACGCGGGCCCAGATGTGGGAGACGATCCGCAGGCTGGTGAAGACGGGCTCGACCGTCCTGCTCACGACGCAATATCTGGATGAAGCGGATCAGCTGGCCGACCGCATCGCGGTCATCGACCGCGGCATCGTCGTCGCCGAAGGCACCGTCGACGAGTTGAAGGCATCGGTCGGCACTTCATCGCTTCACCTAAGGGTGCAAGATCAACCAGCGATCGCGGAAGCGAGGCGAATCGTCGAGCGGGTGCTCCAGGTGACGTCCAGCGTGACGTCGGAGGCCGGCAAGATCACGGCGCCGATGGCGGACGCCGATCGCGTGACAGATCTGCTCGTCGCGCTGCGCGAGTCGGGCATCCGACTCTCCGAGATCAGCGTGCAGAAGCCGACGCTTGACGAAGTGTTCTTGACGATTACCGGCCATGGCGCGCAGGAAGAGCCTGCCCCGGATGCGCCAGCATCCCGCCGCAAACAGGAGGTTACGCTATGAAAAGCACGACTGCCGTCCATCCGGGCGCCCGGCTTAAAAACCGCACGAGCTTCGGCCAATCCGTCCGCCACTCGCTGACGATGGCGTACCGCGGCCTGCTCAAGATTCGGCGCACGCCCGAGCAGCTGTTCGACGTCACGCTGCAGCCGATCATTTTTACGCTCATGTTCACCTATATTTTCGGCGGGGCGATATCGGGCGATGTCATCAGCTATTTGCCCGTCATCATTCCGGGCATACTCGTGCAGACCGTCATCACGACCTCGATCGTCACCGGCGTGCAGCTGCGCGAGGACATGGACAAAGGCGTATTCGACCGCTTCAAGTCGCTGCCAATCGCGCGTATCGCGCCGCTCGCGGGGGCGCTGCTAGCCGATACGATCCGGTATACGATCGCCACGGTGCTCACTTTCGGCATGGGCTATCTGATGGGCTACCGCCCGGACGGCGGCCTCGGCCATGTCGCGATCGCCGCGCTGCTCGTCATCTTCTGCTCCTGGGCCATCAGCTGGATCTTCGCGTTCTTCGGCGTCATCGCCCGGACGGCTTCGAGCGTGCAAGGCATCTCGATGATCGTACTGTTCCCGCTCACCTTCCTCTCCAACGCCTTCGTGCCGACGAAAACGATGCCGAAGTGGCTGCAATGGTTCGCCGACATCAATCCGATCTCGCATCTGGTGACGGCCGTTCGCGACCTTGCGAATTCAGGCACCGTCGGCTGGGACCTTGGCATCTCGCTGATCGGCGCGGCCGTCATCGTCGCGATCTTCGCGCCGATCACGGTGCGGGCATACATGCGGCGGACGTAGGAGGGGGCGGGGAGTGTCGGAGGGAGACAGGGCGCCATCGTCTGCTGTAGAGAAGGCGATCGCTCAATTGCCCGCGTTCCAGCCCTCATTGTCGCGCCCCCGACGCCGGATTGCAGCTCCGCCGCACACTAATAACCCCGGGCTCTCGGAGCCCGGGGTCTTGACGATTCTTTTACACTTATTTAATAGAAGCTTCGTATATATTACGCACGGATTCGGACAACCTCTCGTTAAACGCCTCGTCCGACTGTCCGGCGCTGAGGCCTTCGGACAACGCGCGAGAGAAGCTCGCGATCAGGCCGTTGTTGCGTGCGAGACGCTCGTTCGCTTCGGCTTGCGAGTAACCGCCGGATAGCGCAACGACGCGCAGCACATGCGGCTCTTCGATCAGCTCGGCATAGAAATTGTCCTCCGTCGGAATGGACAGCTTGAGCATGACCTTGACGTCCGGTTCGAGCGCGGCGAGCTGCGAGAGGAGTTCGGCCTTGAGCAGCTTTTCCGATTCGGCCTTGTCAGCGCTGGCGATGTCCACCTCTGGCTCGATGATCGGCACGAGGCCAGCCGCCGCGATCTGCTTGCCGATGGCGAACTGCTGCTCCACGACCTGCCGGATTCCCGCCGGATTCGCTTCTTTAATGAGTGAGCGCATCTTGGTCCCGAAAATTCGTCTCTCGACGGCACGCGCGAGCAGCGCGTCGAGTCCGTCGATCGGCTTCAGCAGCTGAACGCCGTCCGCCAGCTCGGCAAGCCCCTTGTCCACCTTGAGGAAAGGCACGATTCCTTTCTTTTCCCACAAGTAATCCGCGGTCAGCAGGCCGTCGATCTCCCGGTCCATCGTATTCTCGAATAGAATAGCCCCGAGGATGTGCTGCGAATCGAACGCCGGGCTTTTGATGATGCGCGTTCTCATCTCGTGAACGACCGCATACATCGCTTCCTCGCCCGAATAGCTGTTCTCCGGTACTCCGTACTGCAGCAGCGCCTTCGGCGTACTCCCGCCGCTCTGATCCAGGGCCGCGACAAAGCCCTTTCCCGTGCGAATCCGTTCCAGTTGTTCCGCGTTCATCGATGTTGCTCCTTCCCGAAAATAAAATATCGTGAGCGAATGGAAGCCTTGTCCATCTCATCATAACATTTTTGCCTCGGTTGCATAAGCGGGGAAATCCGCAGCAGCCAATGTGCGGAGCCTGAGTTGTCGTGCTATTTAATGTCGTACTATTTAATATAGAAGAAACACGTTCGGGCTGGGCAGTTCGCAGCGGTCAGACGACCTCTGCGAACTGCTTTTTTTCCGAGAAGGCAACCTTTTTCGTCCATCCGTTTCATCCGTTTCATGCGTTTAGCCACCTTCCGGCAAAATGGGATGTCGCCAACGCGCCGAACAAAGAAGCCATCGCCTCCACAATGGAAGGCAATGGCTGCGATCATGCGCGCGAATGGACTTTTTCGCCCTGCACCCATACCTCCCGAATGTGCTCCGGACGCACGAGGTACAAGATCTTCTGGAAAATCTCGTGCAGCGGCTCATCCTCGCCGAATACGGGCAGCCTTGCCCCGGCGAGCGCGATGTCGACGACCTGCGCGTCCCAGGCGTAGCCCTCCGCCAACCGGCCGATCGGCAAGCTCAACGCTTCGCCGCCGCCGGCCGTCGCGAGGTAGAAGGCTTCGTCGATTGTGATCCGGGATGCCGGCACGCCGCGCGCGTCTGCGGGGAGAGCCGGATTCACGCCGTCCTCCAGCATTCTGGAGGAGATGACAGCCTGCCGGGCGTTGTCGTACAAGCTCGGCGAGTAGCCGCCCGAGACGTCGGAGCCGAGGCCGATCTCCACGCCTTTCTCCATCCAGCGGGCGATCGGGATGACGCTGTTCGCGAAGTAGGCGTTGGAGATCGGGCAGTGCCCGATCGCCGTTCCCGTCCGGGCGAAGAGAGCCGCGTCGTCTTCGTCGAGGAAGTTGCAGTGCGCCATGACGGACTTGTCGCCGAGCAGCCCGAAGTCGCGCAGCGCGACGGCGTCGCGTTTGCCCAGCCGCTCCTGCACGTAACCGTGCGCCCAGTCGCTCTCGCTGCAATGAGACTGCACATGCGTGTCGTGCTTCGCGGCGAGCGCGCCCAGTCCTGCTAACGCCTCGTCCGTGCAGCTCGGAATGAACCTTGGCGTCACGACGGGATATACGCCTTGCTTGACGCCTTTCGCCAGCGCCTTGACGGCAACGATAAACGCCTCGGTGTCGGCCAGCGCCGCCGCGGCATCTGCATCGCGGTAGTACGCGGAATTTTGCGCCGGATCGTCCATGACGACTTTGCCGACCAGACCGCGCTGTCCCTTCTTCGCGCAGATCTCGGCCAGCAGCAGGCTGGCTTCCTTGTGTATCGTGGCAAAATAAAGAGCGGTCGTCGTGCCGTTCGCGAGCAGAGCGGCGACAAGATCGCCGTATACTTCGGCCGCGAAGCTCAGATCCGCGAACTTGGACTCCAGCGGAAACGTATAGGTGTGCAGCCAATCGTAAAGCGGCACGTCGAGCGCCGTGCCGGACTGCGCCCACTGCGGCGCATGCACGTGCAGGTCGACGAAGCCGGGCAGCAAATACTGCCCTGGCGCGAGCTTCCGATAGCGGTCGGTATCCGCGTATTCGCTTCGAACAGCCTCGTAATCCGGCGCATCCGGCGCGATCGTCCTCGCGATGACGCCGTCAGCATTGACGCAGAACAGATGGTCCTTTAAAATGTCGATTGCTTTGGGGGAGCGGGCGGTAAACGCCGTTCCTTGAAACACGCGGGAGTAAGTCATCTGTCGTTCGTCTCCTTGCCATTTTACATTTGAATTTTTATCATTATAGGGAATCTGAATCGGTAAGTCCATGCGGCGCCGACAAGGTTGTGCGCGCGACCGATAGAAGGCGATCCGTTAGGCCATGCTAGCCAATGACACAGCAAGGGAGGAACGAAGATGACCCCGATTGCAGGTCAGGTGCCTTTCGGCTACGAGCCGCCGGCCAAGCGGGATAAAGGCACGCTGATCTACTACGATTCGTTCGAGGAGACGTCGGACGAAATGCTCGGCATCGCCGCCGAGACCGCCAAGGCGCGTTCGTTTGCAAGGTTCGTGCTCTATCCGATTCACGAGGAGACGGCGAGGCGAATGTCCAAGACCCCGGTAAGCGCCTATTACAAGCGGGAAAAGAGGCTGGCTGAGTGGGCGCGGGAACGCGAATCGAGCGAGCCTGTACCCGAGATCGACCGCTGGGAAGGCAAAAGAAAGAAGTATACGCCTATGGAGGCTGCGCTGCGCCACTTGACGGAAACGCTGCCAGGGCCGCATTTCGTCTACATGACCCCGGCTACGGCGAACCTTTTCGCTTCCTATGATGTATTTGACGGCTGGATTACGAAGCTGCGGCTTGTGCTGTCGGCTGTCCCTGCCGATCCGGCGCCTAAACTCGTACAATATCGCACTCGTTGGAGTCTGGCATGGGAGGACGAATAGCTCACGTCGGGTCCGAATGACGAAAACGATTACATTTTGTCTAACAAAAGCCCTTTCCATTCGTGGATAAGGGCTTTCTTCAATGGTACGCATTGACGCATGTATGCGTTTGCTTTTTCTCATGATTCTCATTCAAAGCCGCGCCACGCTTCAATTTGACGCTGCCGTTCCGTATGAGAATATCTTTATAAAAACGCTTTATCATAGAATTCATACAAATTATGGATTTAAATTAAAAAATTCTCCTGAAGCCGTTCGTACGGAAAAGTGGGTCTAAAGAACCAAAATCTTGATATCAAGACATGCAGCCTTGCAAATTATGTCATTCGCAAATTCGACTTGGAGTCCGCACTATGGCATACGTCCGGCGATGAAAGATTGGGTAATTATGGATCGAAAAGCATCCGTACGCACCCTTGGTCATGACCGAAGGCACATCAAACCTTATCTAACTACCCAGTCAATAATCGGTACTCCCGTAGCATGGGCATGTCAATTTCGGCAAGGTATGTTGAAAATGAACGTCGATGCCTAGAAGTGAGGGACCCTGACGAAAAGATTTGAAATTTCTCATTATCATACATGACGGGAAAGGCGATGATTGGATGGCCATGCAGAGCAAGGTGGAACCGTACTTACTGTTCGAGGAACGCAACCGGATCGCAGAAGAGCTCCACGATCGCATTTGCCCGCATCTATTCGGCATCACCTACGCGGTACATTCCGCGGAGCACGATTGGGAAGAAATGACGAGCGCGCAGCATCTGGCGCTGCTGCGCGACATTCAAGAGGCTGCGGCGGAAGCGACGCGGGAGCTGCGCAAGACGATATACGACCTGAGCGTATCCGACCATGGGGGCGCTTCGTGGCTCGGCGGCGTGGAGTCGCTGCTCGCGAGCCAGGCGAAGCTGAGCGGCGTTCGGATCCGGTTCAGGCCGCCCGCGCCCGACCGGCGTCTTAGCGTTCACCATCAGAAGGCGCTGTACCGGATCATTGCGGAGGCGATCTCCAATGCGATCCGTCATGGCGAATGCACCGCCATCGACATCAAGCTGACGCTTCGGCCGTGTTCGGCCACGCTCCGGATCTCGGACAACGGCAAAGGGTTCGACGTCGGCGGCGTGCTGCAGCGGGAGGAAACTTCGGGCTTCGGGCTGAGTAATATGAAGACGCTCGCCGCCGCGCTGGGCGGCAGCCTGCAGATCGACAGCGATGAAGGGGGCGGCACGCGTATCGTTGCGCGCCTGCCGCTGTCCGACGTGCGCGAAGAGAAGAACTAAAACAAGCTTTAAGGAAGTGATGACATGAAAATCGTAATCGTTGACGATCATCCGCTCGTCCGCAAGGGACTGAGAGCCGTCCTGTCGGGTGAAGAAGGCATCGAGATCGCGGGCGAGGCGGAAACCGTATTAGGCGCGCTTTCGGTCGTGGAAACTACGAATCCCGATCTTGTCATATTGGACATCCGGCTCGGCGCCGATTCCGGCTACGACCTCGTTCGTTCGCTGCGGGGTCTGCACTGCCGGTTTATGATGCTGACCTCTTCGGCTTCGGAGGCCGACATTCGCCGAGCCAAGGAATGCGGGGCGGACGGCTATGTATTGAAGGATGCGGCGCCGGACGAGCTTCTGCTCGCCATCAAGATGATCGGCCGCGGGCGCAAGTACTTCGACCAGAGTCTGCTCGGCACGCTGCTGCGCAAGGAATCGGAGGATCCGCTGGAGAAGCTCACCCCGAAGGAGCGGGAGGTACTGGTCGCGCTCGGGGAAGGCTTGTCCAATGGCGCAGTGGCCAAGAAGCTGGTCATCAGCGAGTTCACGGTCAAGAAGCACGTGAGCCGCATTTTTCAAAAGTTGAACCTGACCGACCGGACCCAGGCGGCCCTGTTCGCGCAGTCGCAGGGGATCGGCGACTTCGCGCCGCCGGATATCCGCACGGAGAGCGGCTTCGCGCTTCCGAATGGTACTAAAGTATAATATCCATACCTACCGACGCGGCACGATGATGGCTTCCGAAGAAGAAGCAAAATCATCCTGCCGCGTAATAGTTTTGAAAGTCGCGGCCGATTTACAATAAAAACAGGACGAGGCAGGGGAGGCCAAAACGAAAACGAATATCGGAAATCAAGTCAGAAAATTCTGATATTTATTTCATTTTCAAAAGAAATCAGCATCGGAGTGAAGCGTTTTGGAAATTCAACGATATTGGAGCGTAATCAGGAAAAGGCTATGGCTGATCGCCTTAATTACGATCGTCTTGTGTACGGCGGTCGGATATTATACGACGCAACAGAGACCGACTTATCAGGCAGCCGCCAAGCTGATGGTGTATCAAAGCGAAGCCCCCGGCAATACGTCCTCAGCGCCCGACGCCGGCGCGATCAACTCCAACATTTTGCTGATCAAAACCTTCAAGCAGCTGATCCTCACGCCTCGAATTTTGGAAAAGGTCGCCGCGGCTTATCCCGATCTCCATACATCGGCAGGCGAGCTCGCAGGTAAAATCGGCATTTCGTCCGTGAGCGAGACCCAGATCATGACCGTGATCGCGAGGGACGGCTCGTACGCCAGAGCCGCCAACATGGCGAACGCCGTGTCCAAGGTGTTCCAATCCGAGATTCGCACGCTCATGAATCTGAACAATGTCTCCGTCCTTAACTGGGCCGACCCGGAAGCGCGCGGAGGGTCGATCACTTCAAGTCCCGTCAAGAACGTAGCGATCGCGTTCGTGCTGTCGATCCTGATGGGGATTGCGCTGGCCTTTCTGCTGGAGCATATGGACGATTCGGTCAAGACGGAACAAGAGGTGCGCGCCAAGCTGGGACTGCCGCTGCTGGCCGACATACCGCGGATTCGCAATCGGGACTTGATCGGACCCGACGATTCGGAACGAACGACGATGGGAGCGAGGGGGAAGCCGAATGTCACGCTGGATGCGTAAACGTGGATTGATCGCGGCGCAAAATCCGAAATCGGCGGCCGCCGATACGTACCGCAGGTTAAAGACAGGCATCGAATGGTCGGTCCGGGACGAGGGCATGAAGACGATCGCCATCGCATCCGCCGAGCCGGGGGAAGGCAAGAGCACGACGTCCTCCAACATCGCGGTCGCCTATGCCAAAGCCGGCCGGCGCGTACTGCTGCTGGATACGGATCTTCGGTCGCCCGTGCAGCATCAAATCTTCGATCTGCCGAACGACGCGGGTCTGAGCACGGCGTTGGCCGGCAAAGGCGAACTGGACCAGGTCGCTCGCCGCACGGCATACCCGAATCTGCAAGTGGTATGCGCGGGGCCGATGCCGCCGAATCCCTCCGAGCTGCTTGATTCGGAGGCGATGAGCGCCATGCTCGAGACTGCCAAAGCGCGCTTCGATATCGTCATCGTCGACACGACGTCGATGGCTGCCGCGTCGGACGCGATGATCGTCGCCGACAAGTGCGACGGCGCCGTCCTCGTCATCCGCAAGGGCAAGACGAAGATGGATGCGGTGCTGAAGGCGAAGGAGACGCTCTCGTCCGGACGGGTCCGGGTCGTAGGCGCGGTATTTAACCGCCGGGGGCGCTAGGAAGCTTCGATCGAACGACGCGCGTTCCAAGGAAATGTCTCCTGCTCCTTTATCACTGGAGGCACTCGGCCATGCTGTGGGTCAGCGGACCTTAGACGTTTATCGTCAGGGGTGTGGCGTGAGGATGGGTTCAATGCCCTGAAATGTGTTATTTAGAATGGGCAGCTTGGCTTCTGGCGGGCGTAGTTGCTATAAAGCAGCTATTTTACGACCGGAAGCCAAGTCTGGTCCAAATAAATGTTAAAAGGCATTTAATTAAAGCATCGTGCAGCCAAATGGGCGCAAAAGGCTAGGTTAACTGCTTTCTGGACGCTATTTCATTTTGAATAGCCCACGAATCCGAATTAAATGCTTTTTAACACTTATTCCCGGAACAGCGCTTCGAATAGAAAATCTAAAGAGAAATACGGATGGGGTGAGAGCGTATGAAAAAAGTGAGAAAAGCGATTATTCCTGCGGCTGGTCTTGGCACGCGCTTCCTGCCTGCCACGAAGGCAATGCCCAAGGAAATGCTGCCGATCGTCGACAAACCGACCATACAGTACATCGTAGAAGAAGCGATCGAATCCGGAATCGAAGATATTATCGTCGTAACGGGCAAAGGAAAACGGGCGATCGAGGATCACTTCGACATCGCCTTCGAGCTGGAGCACACGCTGGAGGAGAAGGGCAAGCTCGATATTTTGAGCAAGGTTCGCAAATCGTCCAACGTCGAGATCCACTACATCCGGCAAAAGGAAGCGAAAGGCCTCGGACATGCCGTGTGGTGCGCACGCAACTTTATCGGCAACGAGCCGTTCGCGGTACTGCTGGGCGACGATATCGTACAATCGGACACGCCGTGCACGCGGCAGCTGATCGAGCAGTACGAGCAAACAGGCAAGTCGGTCATCGGCGTGCAGGCGGTCGGTACCGACCAGACGAACCGTTACGGTATCCTCGATCCGATCGAGCGGCGCGGTCGTCTGTACCAGGTGCGGCGTTTTGTAGAAAAGCCGCCGATCGGACAGGCGCCTTCCAACCTGGCCATTATGGGACGCTACGTGCTGTCGCCGGAGATTTTCGAATTTCTCGGCAAACACGAGGTTGGCGCGGGCGGCGAGATTCAGCTGACCGATGCGATCCAGCGGCTCAACGAAGCGCAAGGCGTTCATGCCTACGACTTTGAAGGCATGCGTTACGACGTCGGCGAGAAGCTCGGCTTTATTCTGACGACAATCGATTTTGCATTGCGCGACGAGGAGCTCAGGTACCGCCTGATGGACGGGCTCGAGTCGCTAATCTTGCGCGAGAAAGTGGGGGATAGTCATGGCTCTGCGGTATGACATGGAGCTGGTCGCCCGCCTGACCGATTTCGAACGCAAGCGGATCGCGGCCCAGAATGACGGCAAGCTGGCTATGTATACGACGGTGAAGCGCGGCATGGACGTCGCGGGCGCTTTGGTGGCGCTGGCGCTGTTCAGCCCGATCTTCGCGGTGACGGCGACGCTCATCAAGCTGGAAAGCCCGAAGGCGCCGGTCTTTTTTCAACAGACGCGCATCGGCAAAAACGGACGCAAGTTCAAGATGTACAAGTTCCGCTCCATGGTGCCCGACGCCGAGCAGAAGCTCGCTGCGCTGCTGGCCCAAAACGAGATCAAAGGCGCGATGTTCAAGCTTAAGGACGACCCGCGGATTACTCGGATCGGCCGTTTCATCCGCAAGACGAGCATCGACGAACTTCCGCAGCTCGTGAACGTGCTCAAAGGCGAGATGTCGCTCGTCGGCCCCCGGCCGCCGTTGCAAAGAGAGGTGGAAGAGTACTCGGATTACGACAAGCTTCGGCTCTCCGTAAGCGGAGGCTGCACGGGACTGTGGCAAGTGACCGGACGCAGCAATCTCAGCTTCGAGCAGATGGTCGAGCTGGACCTGGAATACATTCGCAAACGGAGCATTCGGGGGGATCTGAAGATCATTTTCCGGACCTTCAAGCTGCTGCTTGGGGCCAAAGACGCTTTTTAAGGGTGGCGACAAATGAACAAGATTTTGTTTATTACGAATCGGCTGCCTTTTCCCGGCACGGACGGCCGCAAAAACATGCTGCTGCAATACGTTCGGCACATGAAAGAGATATACCCCGGCAGCGAAATCGTCAATCTTTCGTTCGTGGACGATCCCAAATATTTATCGCAGCGACCGCCGGAGATCGGCAGGCTGGAGACGCTCGCGCCGCCGGGCAAGCTTGAGAAGCTGTACAACATCGTCGTCCATTCGCTGATCAGGCGCAAGTGGCCGCTCCAGGTATCGGTATACTACAGCCGCAAGACGCATCGCAAGATCCGGGACTTCGTCCGCGAAGAGGAACCGGACTTCGTGCTCTACGATATGGTGCGGGTGGCCGAATATCTGGCGCCGGGCCGGGGCCGCAAGGTGCTGAGCTACGACGATCTCTTATCACTGCGCTACCGCCGCCAGCTCGACTGGTTCCAGTACATTCCGTCCGTGCTCGGCGGGTTCTCGGACAAGCTGCCGAGCAGCCTGAAGAAGTTCGCGGACCTGAAGTTCGTCCAGAAGTGGCTCATCGCCTTTGAGAGCAAAATGCTGGGCAAGTATGAAAAGCAAGTGGCCCCGCGTTTCGACCATCTGATCTTCACCTCCCCGGCCGAAGCGCAAAACTTCAGGAAAACGACGCGTCACGAGTCCTGCCACGGCGTCCCGATGAAGGTCGAGCCCGACGTGCGGATGCAGGCGAGAGGCTCCCGGCTTTACGACAAAAACAAGGTCGTATTCGTCGGAAAAATGGACATTCCCCACAACAGCTCGGCGGCCGTGTACTTTTGCGAGCGCGTCTGGGCTCGAATCAAGCAGAGCAACCCGGCGGCGGTCTTCTACATCGTCGGCAAAAATCCGACGGCCGAAGTACTGCGCCTGCAGCGCGACCATCCCGGCGTCATCGTCACGGGCGAGGTGGACGACGTCAAGCGGATCGTCGGCGATTCCGCCCTTATGATCGCGCCGCTGTTGTTCGGCACCGGGATCAAGACGAAGATTCTCGAGGCGATGTCCTGGGGTGTACCGGTCGTGACCAATGCGATCGGCAGCGAAGGCTTGGACGCGAACAACGGCGAGGACCTGTTCGTATGCGAATCGGAAGACGAGATGGTACGCAGCGTACTGCTGCTGATGGGCGACAGCGAGATCAACGACAGCATATCGGGCAATTCGATCCGTTACGTGAGCCGCCGGTTCAGCGGGTCCGCGACCCGCAAAAACATGGAGCTGATCCTATCCTAGCGCGGGATCGCGGCGAGCCGATCGATCTCGTCCGCGCTTCGGTCGTCGCGCTGTTTTTGTTCTCGCTGGCGGTCATCACGTATGACAGCTTGCCATACTTCGCCTTCTCGGTTTATCGCCCGCTGGCGATGTTTCCGATGTTCGCCGCCTCGCTCCTGCTGTTGTTCACGGACTTCAAGTTCCGTCCCGGAGATGTGCCGCTGCTAATCTTCGCCGTGTACAGCGTCGGGCATTCGCTGATCGCGTCGGTCGGCGGGGACATGGGCGCGAGCCTCAAGCACGCCGTGACGCTGATGTTCGGCATCTCGATGTACAGGGTGTCCTTGTATATCGCCGAGCAGGCCAAAAACGATCCGGCGCTTCGCCGGCAGATTGCCGTCTACCTGCTCGTCGGCTTTGTGCCGCCGCTCGCGGCAGGCATGCTGCAGCTCGCGGACGCTTACTTGATTCGCAGCGGCTTTTCCGGCGCGCTGACCGGCTTGTTCTCCGAAAAGGTGTACAAGGGACGGATCCAGCTGCTGTCTGGCGAGCCGTCCTGGGGCGGCATTCACCTGCTGACGGGCGGCCTGCTGCTGCTGTATCTGTTCAAGGAAGGCTACCGGAAAATTACGATTGCCCCGCTCATCGGCTGCGCCGTGCTGCTGGTGCTTTCGTTTTCGGCTTACGCCTACAGCGTGCTGCTGATTGCGCTTCTCGTCTATGTGCTCATCGCTAACAAGTACCGGTTCCGCATGCTGCTCGCGCTCGGCGCCATCGGACTCGTCGTTGTCGTCGGGGTTCCGTTTCTGCTCGAGACGCTCAAGGTCAGCGGTTATTTCACGGACCGGTTCCAATTCGACTTTCCGCATCTGCTGCGGTCGGACAATTCATTTTTTATCCGCGTCATTTTCCCGGCGATCGGCTTTATGGAGTTTTGGCATCATCCGATTTTCGGCGTCGGGGGCGGATATTATTACCGCGAGTTCGCGGAGCTGCTGCGCGGACACTTCGATTACGGCATGAAGTTCACCGAGGTCGCCAATCTCGTGAACGACCATCCGGAGATGGCCACCTCGCGCAATATGTGGTCCAAGCTGTTTGCCGAGGAAGGACTTCTCGGCGCTCTGCTGTTCCTCGGGTTCATGACGGCCGCACTTCGCAGCTCGCGCCGCCATCCATACGCCCAGTTCGCGTTCGCGTTATGCGTTTCGCTCGTTATGAATTTCGATTCCTACTCCTTCGTGAACTTCTGGCTGCTGATCGGATGGATCCGGGGCGGGTTTTTTGAAGGACGGCCGGACGCCCGGGCGGCAGAATGGGATACGCAGAACGATAGGGAGTTGAGACGTACCGCATGAAAATCGTAATCGTCAACAGCTTGTATACGCCTCATATCATCGGAGGGGCGGAGATATCGACGCAAATTCTGGCGGAGACGCTCGCGTCCGTCGCCGACGTTCACGTGCTGACGCTCGGCGGGCACGGACGCGCGGAAGGCGTCCGGGAAGAGCGGATCGGCGGCGTCACCGTGCACCGGATGCCCCACGGCAGCCTGTATTGGATCGGCGATTCCAAACGCCGGGGCGTCCTGATGCGGACCGCCCGCAGGCTGACCGATCTTTACAATCCGCGGATGAACGAAGCGGTGCGGGAACGGCTGGCCGCCATCAAGCCGGATCTGATCCATACGCAAAACCTGTCCGGGTTCGGCGCCGGCATCTGGACGGCGGCCGCCGGCCTGAACGTGCCGATCGTTCATACGCTTCGCGACTATTCGCTGCTGTCGCCGGTCAGCTCGCCGATCAAAAATCCGCTGCTGGCGAGGATGTACGCGATGACGACAAGCGGGTACAGCCGGCATGTGTCGGCGGTCGTAGGCATCTCGTCGCACATTCTGAAACGGCATACGGGCGCGGGACTGTTCCCAGCCGCGGCGCCCAAGGTCATTCCGAACGCGGTGGAGGGCGGCATCGCCGCCAGCGAAAAGGACTTCGACAGACGTCCGCTCCGCATCGGTTACTTCGGACGGATCGAACCGGAGAAGGGCGTGCGCGAGTTGATCGAAGCGGCGATGTCGCTGCCGCCGGACGTCGTCGAGCGCATCGTCGTCTGCGGCGAAGGCAGCCTGCGGGCGAAGCTCGCCGACGATTGCCGCGAGGACGCGCGCTTCGTGTTCCCGGGCAAGGTGAAGCCTGCGGAGGCGCGCCGCTTGATGGGCGAGGCCGACGTCAGCTTCGTTCCTTCGGTGTGGGAGGAGCCGTTCGGCCGGGTCATCATCGAGTCGTACCAGGTCGGTACGCCGGTGTACGCAACCGATGTGGGCGGCATACCGGACGCGGTGTACGATCCCGAGGAATTTCTGTTCCCGCCGGGCAGCGCCGCGGCGATCCGGGCCAAGATTTTGTCGTACCACTCGCTTCCGGGCGAGGAGAAGCGGCGCATCCAGGCGGCGTGCCTCAAGCACTGCCGCGGCTTCACGCAGGCCGCGCTGCTTGACCGGCATCTCGACCTGTACGATCAAACGCTGGCCGGCAGCGAATATACCCCGGTCAAGACCGCAGTCGGGCAGGTGCATTAGATGAGCGAGCCGACCGTTTACATGTGGCCCAAGACGAATCCGCACAACAAATACACGGACCTGCTCGCAAGGTCGCTCGAGCGGCGCGGCCTGCGCGTCGAGCATTACGCCAAGGGCTCGCAGTTCAAGCCGCGCCGGGGCGATATCGTCCATATCCACTGGCCGAGCTATACGTACCAGGCTTCCGTTTTTCCGCTGACCGTCGTCAAGTCGCTGTTTTTTATTTTTTTGCTGTACTGGTACAAATTCCTCGGGGTGCGGCTGTTCTGGACGATTCACAACATCTGGCCGCACAAGGGCAAGTCGCGCTGGGACTTTTTCGTCCGCAAGCGGCTGCTCGGCCTGTGCGACGCCGCGTTCGTCCTGAGCGAATCGTCGAAGCGCGAAGCGGCCGAGGTGTTCGGCGTCCCGGAGGACAAGATCGTCGTCACGCCGCACGGCCATTATGACGATGCCTATCCGAGCCGCGGCATCGATATGCGCGCCAGATTCGGCATCCCGAAGGACCGGTTCCTGTATCTGTTCGTCGGCAGGATCAACCGGTACAAAGGCGTCGAACAGCTCGTGTCGGCTTACCGGTCGCTCGCAGCGCCGGATGCCGCCCTGCTGATCGCGGGACAAGCGGACACGGGCTACGACCTCGGCTTCATCGGCGAGGGCAAGGCGGGGGATGAAGCGGGAGCGATCAAGCTTCACTCGTCGTTCGTGGACGACGGCGAGCTGGCCGACTATCTGCTAGCGGCCGACGCGGTCGTGCTGCCATACCGGCAGATCACGACGAGCGGGAGCGCCATCCTGGCGCTGACCTTCGGCAAGCCCGTCGTGGCGCCGCGGCTCGGCTCGCTCGGCGAGTACGTGTCCGAAGGCTGCGGCGTCCTGTACGATCCGGACGACAAGGACGGACTGCGCAAAGCGCTGCTAGACGTGATGAACATGGACCGGCATAAGACGGAGCAGCGGATCGCGGACAAGCTCAGGGAGCTCGACTGGGACCGCATCGCGGACCGGATGCTCGCGGTCTACGCCGGCCGGATACCGCAAGAGGTGAACGCATGAAAGCAACGGTAGCGATATGCACGCACAACCGGGCCGCGGATCTGCGGGAGGCGCTGCTCAGCCTGCTGAAGCAGCGGTTCGACGCCTTCGAGGCGATCGTCGTCGACAACGGCTCGACCGATTCTACGGCGCAGACCGTGGAGGAAATCGAGCGGATGGTCAGCTTCCCGGTCCGCTATATCTATGAGGCGCGGCTCGGCCTCTCCGTCGCCCGCAATCGGGCGATCCGCGAATCGCAGGGCGAGTACGTGCTGTTCCTGGACGACGACGCGGTCGCGTCCGAGGATTGGATCGCCGGCATCGTGGCCCTGTTCGAGCGGGATGCCCGCATCGGCGTCGTGGGCGGCAGAATAGATCCGGCCTGGGAGGGCGAAGCGCCCGCCTGGCTCGCGCCCGAGAACCGAACGCTCTATACGATCCTCGACTATTCGGAAGACATCGTGGAGATGAAGCGGCCGCATATTCCGTTCGGCGCCAATGTGGCTTTCAGGCGCTCGGCACTCGATATGGCGGCACTGTTCCGCGAGGACCTCGGACGCGTCGGAAGCAACCTGCTCTCGAGCGAGGAGGGGGAGTTGATCGACCGCATCCGCACCCGGTATTCGGTCTACTATACGCCGCACGCATCGGTGCTGCATAAAATTCCGCGCAGCCGCATCAGCCGCAAGTGGCTGCTCAGGCGAATCTATTGGCAGGGCGTCAGCAGCGCGGTCAGCTCGGAGCGCAAGATGCGCGTGTTCGCAAGATCGGTCGTGAAGCTGCCGATCATCGTGCTGCTCTCGCTGCCGGTGCTGTACGACAGGCGGCGTGTATTCCGCAACGTCAGCCGGATCGCCTATAACAACGGGCAGATCAGCGGCGTGCTGGGCACGTACGAATGAAGAGGCTAAGCCGCCTCTGGAGCGGCGGAGGGGCGCTCACGGCGATCATGAAGACGAGCGCCGCCAACCTGATCATCGTACTGCTCGGCACCGTCACTTCGATCGTGACGGCGCGCATGTTCGGCGTAGCGGGCAAGGGCGAGTTTTCGGCGATCCTCTTCTGGTCGACCTTGCTGGCCGGCGTCCTCAGCTTCGGACTGCCGACGTCGCTGATCTTCAACCGGCGGACGCATCCTACGCACGGACCGGCCTACATCAGAGCCGGATTTCTATTCCAGCTGCCGGTATGCGTGATCGCAGGCACGGTCGCCTGGATGTGCATGCCCGCCTGGCTCGGCAACTACGGCGACCATATCGTAGCCATCGCGCGGTGGTACACCGTGCTCACGCTGCCGCTGCTGCTCATGGTCAACCTGCTGTCGGCGCTCGCGCAGAGCATGGAGAACTTCGGATTGTACAACGGCATTCGGCTGTACGTGCCGCTCAGCAATCTGATCGGACTTCTCGCCCTGTGGGTCTGCGGGTACTTAAGCCAGTTTTCCTCGGCGCTCATGTTTCTCGTCACGAGCCTGGGCGTCGTCTGCTGGGCGCTGTTCCGGCTGAGACGGGAGCTGGCGGTGGGCTGGTTCGGGAAAAAGGACACCGCGTCCGCAAGCGCCGCCAAATCCGCCGAGCGCGGCCCGATCAAGTCGCTGTTCGGCTACGGCAGCAGAGTGTACGGCGTCGAACTGCTCGGCACGCTTTACACGCAGTGCGACAAGCTGATCATCCTGTCGCTGCTCGCGCCCCGGGAATTCGGACTATACACGGTCGTGTACACGCTGTCCCGCGTGTTCAACATCGTCCAGACGGCTATCTCGGGCGTCGTCTTCCCGAAGGTGACGGGACTCTCGCAGGAGGAGGTCGTCGCCAAGGTCAGCCGGGCGTTCCGGCTTTCCTTCCCGCTCATGCTCGCGGCGCTCGTGCCCGGCATTATCGTCGGACGCTGGCTGCTGGGCCTGCTCTACGGCGAGCCGTTCCTGGCGGCGGACACGGCTTTCTATCTGCTGTCCCTGGAATGCGTCGTCGGCGGCGGCTCCTGGATCCTCGCTTCCTCCTTCAACGCGATGGGGCGGCCGGGCCTCGTGGTCACCAGACAGGCAATCGCGCTGGCGCTGACGGTCGGTCTGTGTTTCTTGCTCGCTCCGGCCTACGGGCTCAACGGCATTGCGACGGCTATGCTGATCGGCGCCTTCAGCCGGATCGTCATCTCGGTCGCGGCCATGAAGATCGTGTTCAAGGCGCCCGTATCGGGCGTGCTTTTCGATAAAGAGGACTGGCGCTTCCTGGCCGGACGCCTGTCAAGGGCCGCGCAGTCTTGACCGGGGCTTAGTGGCGGGCGGGTGCCCGAGGAGCTTAGCGGCACGCGGTGCCGTTATCGCCCGGGAGGGCGGGTGCCCGAGGAGCTTAGCGGCACGCGGTGCCGCTATTGCCCGCAGCTGGCGGGTGCCCGAGGTTCTTAGCGGCACGCGGTGCCGTTATCGCCCGCGGCGGGCGGATGCCCGAGGTTCTTAGCGGCACGCGGTGCCGTTATCGCCCGGGAGGGCGGGTGCCCGAGGAGCTTAGCGGCACGCGGTGCCGTTATCGCCCGGGAGGGCGGGTGCCCGAGGAGCTTAGCGGCACGCGGTGTCGCTATTGCCCGCAGCTGGCGGGTGCCCGAGGTTCTTAGCGGCACGCGGTGCCGTTATTGCACGCGGCGGGCGGGTGCCCGAGGGGCTTAGCGGCACGCGGTGCCGTTATTGCACGCTGCGGGCAGTGCCCGAGGGGCTTAGCGGCATGCGGTGCCGTTATTGCCCGCGGCGGGCGGGTGCCCCGAGGCTTAGCGGCACGTGGTGCCGTTATTGCACGCGGCGTGCGGATGCCCCGGGGCTTAGCGGCACGCGGTGCCGTTATTGCACGCGGCGGACGAGTTCCCCGGAGCTTAGCGGCACGCGGTGCCGTTATTGCTCCCCGTTCCCGCGCCTCCTAAACCGCCGAAGCAAAAAGAAGGCTCCCGTTTCTGACGGGGGAACGCATTTCATAGGAACAAGAAAGATATAAGCGCGAAGGAGACAAACGGATGGAGATCGCGACCTTATCGGCTCACCCGATGGATGAGCTCAAAAATCGGCTGAGAATCATACTGAACGTTATACCGCCCGGCTCGAACATCTATTATATCGACTATCCCGTTTATTCCAATGGCGGGGACCTGCTCATTATGAAAGGAACGGAAGCCTTCTTTCGTGAAAACGGCATCCGGGTGCGTGCGCGATACAGCGCGTTCGACTTCCCCGACGGACTGAGCGTGCCGAAGGACCATATTCTCGTCCTGCAGGGCGGCGGCAACTTCGGCGATCTGTACCCCGTGCACCAGAAGCTGCGCGAGCGGGTCGTCGCCGGCTATCCGAAAAACCGGGTCGTCATCCTGCCGCAGACGATTCACTACAAGGACGTGCGCGAGTTCGACCGGACCGCCGATATCCTGAACCGCCACAAGGACGTGCATCTGTTCGTGCGCGACACGCTGTCGCTGGAGATGGCGAAGGACAAGTTCAAGCGCTGCGGCGTCTACCTGTCCCCGGACATGGCGCATCAGCTGTGGCCGATCCGCGGAGGCGGCGAGCCGGCGCGGGAGCTGCTTCGCTTCATGCGTACCGATATCGAGAAGACGGCCGGACAGGACGGGCTAGCCCTCGAAGGCGCGGGCGACGATCTCGACTGGTCGACGCTCTACAGCCGTACGGAGCATCGGTCGATCCGCGCGATCGGCAAGGTGATGCGCATCTCCAAGGGTAAACTGCCCGTCGGGAAGTTCTGGATCAGGTACTCGGACCGGCTCGTGAGCAAGGCGGTCGAGCGGTTCGCGCAGTACCGCACCGTGCAGACGTCGAGGCTTCACGGCCATATCCTGTCCTGCCTGATGGACAAGCCGAACGTCCTGTACGACAACGCGTACGGCAAAAACGGCCGCTACTATCGCTGTTGGACTCAGAGCATCGCTTCGGCCAAGCTGGCGGCGGAGCCGACGAACTTGCAGAGTGGAGGGATGGCATGAAAATCGTGCTCTTGTCCGGCGGATCGGGCAAGCGGCTCTGGCCGCTGTCGAACGATTCCCGCTCGAAGCAGTTTCTCAAGGTGCTTAAGGATCCGTCCGGCAAGCCCGAATCGATGATCCAGCGGGTATGGCGGCAGCTGGGGGACGCGGGACTGCAGGACCATGCCTATGTGGCGACGGGCAAGTCCCAGGTCGAGATTTTGTACGGCCAGCTCGGCAGCGACGTCAGGCTGATCGCCGAGCCTTCGCGCAGGGATACCTTCCCGGCGATCGCGCTCGCGGCGACGCACTTGTACGCGATGGAAGGCGTGAGCCTCTCCGAAACGGTTGTCGTCATGCCGGTCGACCCTTACGTCGACGGCCGGTTTTTCGCGGAACTCGCGAAGCTCGAACGGGCGCTGGACGCGTCCGGCGCGGATCTGGCGCTCGTCGGCGTGCAGCCGACGTACCCATCCGAAAAGTACGGGTACATCCTGCCCGGATCGAGCGCCGTAGGTGAGGACGGGAGCGTCGGCACGGCTGCCGGCGCGCATGAAGGCGGCCAAGCGCCGTTCATGACCGTACGCGGTTTCCGCGAGAAACCGGCAAAAGCCGAGGCCGAGGCGATGATCTCGGACGGCGCGCTGTGGAACTGCGGCGTGTTCGCATTCAAGCTCGATTTTCTGATCAATATCCTCATTGCCCACGAGCTGCCGATTCAGCATGAGGAGATGGCGAGACGCTACGACACGCTGCCTCAGATCAGCTTCGACTACGAGGTCGTCGAGAAGGCGAACCGGATCGCAGCCGTTCGCTACGATGGCGACTGGAAGGACCTGGGCACCTGGAACACGCTCACCGAGGAGATCGCCGAGCCGCTCACCGGCAAGGGCACGATCTCGTCGCAGACGCGGGGCGCGCACGTCATTAACGAGCTGGACGTTCCGATCGCGGTGCTCGGCTTGTCCGACGTCATCGTGGCCGCGAGCCCGGACGGCATCCTCGTCGCGGATAAGGCGCTGAGCCCGATGGTGAAGGACCTGCTTAAGTCCGCGGATCAGCGTCCGATGTACGAAGAGCGGCGCTGGGGCAGATACCGCGTGCTGGACTACGCGGTCTATCCGGACGGACGCGAGGTGCTGACCAAACGGATCACGATCGCGGCGGGACGCAACCTCAGCTATCAGTACCACAGCCTGCGGGACGAAGTATGGACCGTCATGGCGGGCAGCGGCACCTTCGTCTTGAACGGGCGGATCTCGCCGCTGGCTGCCGGGGACGTCATTCGGATTCCCAAGGAGAGCATGCACAGCGTGCGTGCGGAGCAGGATCTCGAGATCATCGAGGTTCAAACCGGAACGCTCCTGATCGAGGAGGATATCGTCAGGCTGGAGATGGTCTGGGGAGAAATCATGGAACTATGCGAGACACAGGAGGGATCCATTTGAAAATCGCGGTAATCGGCACCGGCTACGTCGGACTCGTATCGGGGATCTGCTACGCCGAGCTCGGACATGCGGTCGTCTGCGTCGACAAGGATCCGTATAAGATCGCCACGCTCCAAAGCGGAGGCATCCCGATCTATGAGCCGGGACTCGAGGAGCTGTCGCGCAAAGGCGTCGCGGCCGGCAAACTGCGCTACACGCACGATCTGGCGGAGGCGGTGCGCGGCGCCGATCTCGTCATTATCGCGGTCGGCACGCCGCCGCTGCCGAGCGGTCAGGCCGATCTGTCTTATATCGACGGCGCGGCTGCCGAGATCGCGGACGCGCTCACCGGCTATGCGATCGTCGCCGTCAAGAGCACCGTCCCCGTCGGCACGAACGAGCGGGTGCGCGATCTGATCCGCGCGAGGACCGCCGTGCCTTTCGACAGCGTATCGCTGCCGGAGTTCCTGCGCGAAGGCTCGGCCGTGCGCGACACGCTCGAGCCGGACCGGGTCGTCATCGGCGCCGACTCGCCTGCAGCCGCCGAGCGGATCGCCGAGCTTCACCGGCCGCTGACCGGGCAGGTCATGGTGACCGACATCCGCAGCGCGGAGATGCTCAAGTACGCCTCGAACGCGTTTCTGGCAACCAAGATCTCCTTTATTAACGAGATCGCCAATATATGCGAGAAGGTCGGCGCGGACGTGGCGGAGGTCGCCGCGGGCATGGGGCTCGACCGGCGGATCGGCACCGCGTTCCTGAACGCGGGCATCGGCTACGGCGGCTCCTGCTTCCCGAAGGATACGCGGGCGCTCATCCAGATCGCCGGCCACGTCGAGTACGAGTTCAAGCTGCTGCGGTCGGTCGTGGAAGTCAATCAAGACCAGCGCATGCGCATCGTCCGCAAGCTCGAGACGATCTTCGGCGGCGAGCTGCGGGGCAAGACGGTCGCCGTATGGGGGCTGTCCTTCAAGCCGAACACGGACGACGTGCGCGAATCTCCGGCGCTCGAGATCATCCGGCATCTGGTCGACAGCGGCGTCGTCGTGCGGGCGTACGATCCGATCGCGACGCCGAGCTTCCGCGGTCTGTTCGGCGACGGCGGCGTCGTCTGGTGCGAAAGCGCGCTCGAAGCCGCGCGGGGCGCCGACGCCCTGTGCCTGCTCACTGAGTGGGAGGAGTTCGCCAGGACCGACCTGCACAGCTTGCAGGAGACGATGCGACGGCCGATCCTCATCGACGGACGCAACGTGTTCAAGGAAACGGATCTTGCCGGAACGGCATTTGTCTATTACTCGATCGGCCGCCCCAGCCTGAATCAGGGCGTCAGAGAAGAGATGCCGATCCTCCAGTATTAATAGCAAGGTCAAAGGAGCTTCGTCATCATGAAAAGAAAAGCGATCTGGCTCCTGGCTTACGGCATGCTCGTCGTCGTGCTTCCCGCGCACTCGCACGGGGACAGCCCCGGCAGCTACGAGATCGAGGTCGACGACCTTGCCGATTGGGAGCGGACGTACGGGCATTCCGACACGCTGGCGCTGCGAACGGTCGCGGCCAGCGGACAGGACGCCACCCGCGTCGCGCCGAGCGGAGAGGCGGGCGAGGCGCTCGTCTACAAGACCCAAGGCGGCCTGCGATCGTTCGCGGTTCAAACGTACGGCGGCAAGCCGGGCGCCGGCGATGGCGGCGGACTGCAATTCCTGATCTCGGCAGACGGCAAGTCGTATCGGAGCGTGACGCCGGACATTCACGAGGAGCCGGGGAAGTCGCCGACCGTAACCTATGCGTCGCGGGGCTTTCCCGTCGGCACGAAGTTTTTGAAAATCGTGTTCGAGGGCGGCGGCGCGGACGCTTCGCCGGAGATCGGCGAGGTCGTTCTGAACGACGATGCGGGCACCGGCGCCGCTGCCAGCAAGCCTTCGGGAGCCGTCTTGTACGGCAGCATGGTCCTGCTCAGTCCGCAGGAGGAAGGCGAAGCCGTCTATTACACGACGGACGGCAGCGACCCGCGGACTTCGAAGACGCGTTTGCTGTACGGGGCGCCGATCGCGATCGCAAGCGAGACAGTGCTGAAGGCGACGTCGGCGGACCCGGCAAGCGGGCCGGCAAAGGAGTCAAGCGGCGTATCGACTTACGCGTATACACCCTATCCGCTTGCCGCGCCGCCCGAG
Source organism: Cohnella hashimotonis (assembly GCF_030014955.1). NCBI lineage: Bacteria > Bacillati > Bacillota > Bacilli > Caryophanales > Paenibacillaceae > Cohnella > Cohnella hashimotonis. The sequence continues at coordinate 4,512,205 of NZ_JAGRPV010000001.1, read as the reverse complement.
GGCATCGACGACAAGCTGGACGACTTCGGTCTGACCGCCGTCCGCGCGAACGTCTACACGGCGACCGACAATCCCGCCTACTACGGCGGCGACGGCCGCAGAGCGGTCCGCGCCACGACAGGGGCGGGCGTGATCCTTTACAAGACCGAATACGACATGACTTCCTTTTCGGTCAGCAGCTATTATTTTGCCGGGCTCCCGCTTAGCAAGCTGAAGTTCTACGCCTCCTCCGACGACGTGACGTACAACGAGGTCCCGGCGCTTGCGTACCCGTCCGGCAATCCGGTTAAAAACTGGCAGCCGTACGCCTACGAGAACATGGCGCTGCCGGAAGGCACGCGCTACCTGAAAATCGAGATGACGGGCAAGAGCAAAGCCTGGACCCCGCAAGTGTCGAGCGTGGCGATCAACCTGAATACGGCTTCCGCGTCGCTGGCGACGACGAAGACGAAGGGCGGGATACTCGCGACGCTTGCGACGGAGACCGACGGGGCGCGTCTTTACTATCGGCTGAACGACGGCAACGACTTCCTGCCGTATACGGCGCCGATCGCGCTGCACGGGTACGTCAGGCTGGAAGCGTACGCGGTAAAGGAGGGGCTGCTGCCGAGCCCCGTCCGCAGCTACGCGATCAACGCTAGCGACGAGGTGCAGCTCGACCGGTTCGGCCAGATGGAGGACGCGAGCTTCGCGGGCAAGGTGACGTCCGAGTCGCAATTAGCGGCGGACGCGAAGGCGGACAAGGCATACTACGACAGCCTCCAGGCGCCGGCGGGACGCGACGATTACGGCGGGCTGGCCGGCAGCAAGGACAAGTACGGCTTCAAGGCGACCGGCTACTTCGCGATCCAGCGGCTGAACGGACGCCCGGTCATGACGACGCCGTCCGGCAATCTGTACTTCAGTCTCGCAGTCAACGGCGTGACGGCCAACGAGACGTATTCGCTCGTTAAAGGCAGGGAGACGCTGTACGAGTCGGTGCCGCCTTATGCCGGAGAGTACAAGCCGGCCTGGCTCGGGACGGACAGCTTCTCGTACTACGTCGCCAACAAGTACCGCAAGTCCGGCGTGTTCCCGACGGAGCACGACATTTATATGGAAGCGATCGGACGGCTGGAAAAGTGGGGCTTCAACGGCATCGGCGGCTTCTCGCCGGAGAAGTACGGCGAAGAGGGGCTGTTCCCCTACATGCGTATGCTGCCGCTCGATTCCATGAGCTGGGCGAAGATCGACGGCCTGAAGTTCTTCGACATTTACGCGCCGGGCGCGGAGACGAAGCTCGACCAGGCGTTCGCCCAGGCCGTCGCGCCGTACAAGGACGACCCAATGCTCGTCGGCTACTTCATCGGCAACGAGTACGATTTTCACAAGTTCTATCAGGTCGTGCCGGGGCTGAAGGCAAGCAAGGCGGCGATAAAAGGCCGTCTCGTCCAGCGTCTCGCGTCCAAATACGGAACGATCGGCGCGTTCAACAAAGCGTGGGGGACGGACTTCGCCTCGTTCGACAGCCTGAAGGAAGCGAAGCTGCCGGTCGACACGAAGACGGCCTGGAGCGATATGAACGGGCTGTTCGCGGAATATCTCGACCGGTTCTACGGCACCGTCGCCAAGCTGTTCCGCAAGTACGATTCGCATCATCTGCTGCTCGGCGACCGGTGGACCGTAACGGCGTTCCGCGACGCGAAGCTGCGCGGGATGCTTGCCGCCGCAGAAGGCAAGTACGTAGACGTCATCAGCCTTAATTACTACTCTCACAAGGTCGAGACAGAGCTGCTCGACGACCTGTACGCGAAGGCTGGCAAACCGATCATGATGAGCGAGTTCGGCTACGGCACGTCGGAGCAGGGACTCGCGCAGCTCATTCAAAACGCGGCATCGAATCAGGCCCAACGCGGCATCCGTTACCGCAACTACGTGGAGGGCGTCGCATCGCTGAGGTATGTCGTCGGGGCCAACGTGTTCAACTACGTGGACCAGGCGGGCCTGGGCCGTCACTGGCAGGGCCAGTGGGGCGAGCATTATAATTCGGGCCTCGTCAATGTCGCGGACCGGCCCTACAAGGACTATCTGACGGCCGCGAAGGCGACGAACGACGACATCTACCGGATCATGCTCGGTCAGCGGCCGAAGTATTTCTACGATTTCAACAAGAAGTGAAGGAGGCGCCCCGGATGGTCGACGCAAGCGGCAACAACCTCGTATTCCTGCTATGCACGCCGAGGAGCGGCAGCTCCCTGGCCACGGTCATGCTGCAAAATCATAGCAGCGTGTACGCGGCGCAGGAGATGTGGTTCCTCATGAGCCTGCTCGACCTGAAGGCGGCGCAGCGGCGTGCGTACGGCGGAGGCGCGATTCTCGAACGGTTTTTCGGCGGCGTGCTGCCCGAGGACGCGTTCGCGGACGCGTGCCGGGCGTTTGCGGTGGAGGCGTACAACGGACTCCTGCGGGGCGGCGAAGGCGCGGACATCGTCGTCGACAAATCGCCGCGGTACTATTACCTGCTGGAATTCCTCGATACGCTGTTCCCCCGGTCCAAGCGAATCTGGCTCTTGCGCAATCCGCTGGACGTGCTCGCTTCGTACAAAAAGCTGGGCGCATCGCGCGGCGGCGCCGTGGACCTCGCAGGACTGCTGGCGGGCTCCGCGTTCGATATCAAGGCCGCGGACCTTACGGTCGGGCTGATGCGTTATATGCGGTACTTCGCGGCGCCCGATCCTTACGCATACCGGCTGCGCTACGAGGAGCTGGTCGCGGATCCCCGCGGACAGCTGGCGGGCGTAAGCGAGTTCTTCGGCATCGCTTACGAGGAAGGCATGGAGCGGTATGGCGAGCGGATGGGGACGGCGAAGTCGGAGCTGTACTTCAGCATGGGCGTCGGCGATCCGAACGTCGCGGACCACGCCGCGCCGCACACGAATGCCGTCGGCTCCTGGAAGGAGACGCTCACGAAGCAGGAGGCGGAGCTGTACGTTCGCCTGCTCGGCGCGCGGACCTTCGAGGCGCTCGGCTACGGCGAGGCGCTGGCTGAGGCGGAGCGGTGGACCGGCGCTCGCTTCGAACGCGAGCCGGACGAGGCGCTGCTGGCGCTGCGGGAGCGGCAGCTGGCCGACGCGACGGGATGCCGCTGGCAGCCGGGGTATGCGATGCGTAGCGGCGCCGCCGGTGAATTCAAGGCGGAAGCCGCCGCCGACGCAGGGATGCGGGCGCTGCATATCGGCGGGATAGCGGAGTCGACGGTGGCAACGAACGGACTGGTAACGAACGGAACGGCAACGAACGGAACGGCAACGTACGGTCTGGTAACGAACGAAACAGCAACGAACGGACCGGCAACGAATGAGGCGGTTTCTGCGATGGGCGTTCCTGCGGCATTGTCGGCGATGGCGGACGAGGCGAAGCATGCGCGTGCGACGGATTCCCGCGTGCATCAGCTCCAGATGACCGTCCGCGCGCTGGAAATGCGGCTCGAAGCCGGCATCCGGGAGCAGCGGCATCTCCGCGCGCAGCTCGGGGCGATGAAGCGGAAGGCGGATTGGCTGAAGTCGGCCATCCCGTTCGGCAGGCGCCTGTCCCGGTTCGCATCGGCCTATATGGCCGGCGGAGGGAAGAAATGAGCGCGCTGGCGGGTATTGTTCGCTTCGACGGCAGGGAAGCGGAGGCAGCGGACGGCGAAGCGATGATGAACGCCATGTCGCGTTATGTCGCGGACGACGTGCGTACCTGGCGCGACGGGCCGGCGTTTCTCGGCTGCCGCATCCGCTGGATTACGCCGGAATCGGCCTTGGAGCGGATGCCGGACGGCGTTGCCGGCGGCGGCGCGGGCGGACGGCTGCGCATTGTCGCGGACGCGATCCTCGACAACCGCAGCGAGCTGTTCGAGCGGCTCGAGGTGCCGATCGTCCGCAGGTCTGCCGTAACGGACAGCGAGCTGATCCTGCTCGCGTATCGCAGATGGGGACGGCTCGCCCCCTCGTACCTGATCGGGGACTTCGCGTTCATGATCTGGGACGAGGAGCGCAGGGAGCTGTTCGGCGCGCGCGATCTGTTCGGCAGCCGCTCGCTCTATTATCACATCGGCGCAGGGCGTCTCGCCTTCGCGACGACGATGGCGCCGCTGCTGGCGCTGCCGGACACCGGCGGCAGGCTGGACGAGACGTGGCTCGCCGAATTCATGGCGATTCCCGAGATGTTCGAGTCCACTGACGCCGGCGCAACGCCGTATACCGGCATTCGTCAGGTGCCGCCGGGGCACGCGGTCGTTTTCGCGGACGGACGGGCCAGCTTCGAGGCCTACGGCTCGATCGAGCCGGCCGAGCCGCTGCTTCTGCGGTCGGACGGCGAGTACGAGGAAGCGATGCGCGACATCTTCGGCCAAGCCGTCCGCGCCAGGCTGCGCACGCATCGAGAAGTCGCGGCGACGCTGAGCGGCGGACTCGACTCCGGCGCGGTCGCAGGCTTCGCGGCGAGGGCGCTGCTGCAGGAGGGCAAGACGCTCCAGGCTTACAGCAGCGTGCCGTCCAGCGGTTTCGCCGATTGGACGCCGGGTCATGCGGCTGCCGACGAGCGTCCACACATCTCGGCCACGGTAAGGCATGTCGGCAATATCGAGTCGTCGTACATGGACTTCGAGGGGATTAGCCCGCTGAGCGAAGTGGACGAATGGATCGATTTGCTAGAATCGCCTTACAAGTTTTTTGAAAACTCGCATTGGCTGAAAGGCATACACGAGCGGGCGGGCAGCCGGGGAGCGGGAATTCTGCTCACGGGCGCGCGAGGCAACTTCACCGTCTCGTGGGGGCCGGCACTCGACTATTATGCGCAGCTTTTAAAACGCATGAAGTGGATGAGGCTGTCCCGCGAGCTGCGCATGTTCGGGGCGAACAAGGGCATCGGCCGGCGGCGTCTGCTGTCGACCTTGGGGAAGATGGCTTTTCCGGCGCTCTCGGGCGGCCGTCGCGGCAACGAGGAGCCGAACCTGCCGGCGATGCTCATCCATCCCGACTTCGCGCAGCGCACGGGCGTATTCGCCAAGCTGCGCGGTGGCGGGAGCGGATCTGCGGCGGCGGATCCCTTCGCCCTACGCAGGGAGAAGCTCGCCAGCCTCTCGGCCGCCAACAAGAACGGCGCGACCGCGACCAAGCTGTCCCTGCGGTACGGCGTCTGGGAGCGAGACCCGACCTGCGACCTGCGGGTCGTGCGATTCTGCCTCTCGGTGCCGGTCGAGCAGTACGTGCGGGACGGCATGGACCGCGCCCTGATCCGCCGCGCGACGAAGTCCGTGCTGCCCGACGAGGTCCGGCTCAATCAGCGGGTGCGTGGCGTCCAGGGCGCGGATTGGATCCACCGGGCTGCGCCCATGTGGCCGCAATTGCAGGACGAGTTGCGGCGGCTCTGCAGCGATTCGGCCGTCGCCGGCTATCTGCACGTCGACCGGATTCGCGCAGCCGCGGCCGGGATCGGGCGGGAGCCCCGTCCCGAACTCGCTTTTCACCCGGAGATGAGGCTGCTCTTGCGCAGCGTGATCTTGTACAGATTCATTAAAAAGCACGCCTGAAAAAAGCACGCCTGACGCTCGGGGCGCAAGCTGCTCCTGCGGGCGCTATCCCCGCCTTTGAAAGGAGGTGAACGCACAATGGCAAAGCAACAATGGCAAACGCCCGAGCTCGAAACGCTGAACGTCAGCGAGACGATGTACGGCAAGGGCATGACGAATATCGACTTCGTCACGGTCGAAGACATGGACATTTACACGCCGAGCTGAATTCGTTTTTCATCCAAAAGTGTCCTTATGCAGTCCTTAACCGGACTGTATAAGGACTTCTTTATCCATTTGTCACGGCTTGATCGCAGTTAGCGTTACGAGTTTGCACGTAGATTTACTGTTTGAGGTCGCATCTGATGTTTGGAAACGGACGCAAGAAATCCTCCGTTTGCGGTTATCCCGTACGCGCTCCAGCGCAGAGGAAACCAGCAAATCTTTACCTTTGGCCATATCCGCGTTAGCGGTCGAAATAGTCATCCCATTTTACAAAAAAAGGAGCGATTACGATGATCGATGCGGCTTTGGCCGAGCGAACGGCGACCGGAATGGTCTACAGGGCCTTCGGTCTTGATATGGCGAGCACGATTCCGCTGCCCGAATTGCCGCCGGCAGGGGCAGGGCGCACCGCAGGAATGCCGGACGTGACAATCGATACGGCCGATCCGGTTCCGCTCCGGGAGGAGCTTGAAGCGAGCGGCAGCAACTTTTCGCTGACGCGCGAAGGCAGCCGCTTTCTCTTCCTGATCCCCGATACGGCCGTCTACTGCATCGACGAAGGCCGCCATATCGCGGTCGCGCCGCTGCCGGGCGCCGATCCGGAGAAGGTGCGCGTATACCTGCTCGGCACCTGCTTCGGCGCGCTGCTCCTGATCCGCGGACTGCTGCCGTTGCATGGCAGCGCGGTCGTCATCGGCGACAGGGCGTACGCCTTTGTCGGCGATTCGGGCGCAGGCAAGTCGACGCTCGCCGCCGCGCTTGTCGGCATGGGACATCGCCTGCTGAGCGACGATGTCGTAGCGGTCGCTGCGGGCGTAGACGGCAGGTCGTATGTAATGCCCGCCTATCCGCAGCAGAAGCTGTGGCGGGAAAGCCTGGACGGGCTCGGGATGCAAGCCGCTCCGTACCGCACCATCTACAGGGAGACCGAAAAGTTCGCCGTACCGCTCGTCGGGGGCTTCGGTTCGGACCCCGTGCCGCTGGCAGGCGTGTTGGAACTGGGACGGTCCGAAGGAACGCAGATCGGCGTCTCCCGAATGCCGGTGCTCGAGCGGCTGCGCGTCATGCTGCAGCATACGTACCGGCAGGCGCTGATTCCCCGGCTCGGTCTCGTGGATTGGCATTTTCGCGCGGCATCGGGCATTGCTTCCGGCATCACCGTAGGCCGGTTGTTCAGACCGTCCGCCGGATTTACGGCGCGGGAGCTCGCAAAGACCATGATTCAATTCGACAAGGGAGGCCTACCGGTATGATCGAAGCAGGCTTGAAGGATACGCACGATACCGAGCAGATCGTTGTGCGGGCAGAGGGCAATATGGCAAGCGACATGAACGGCGAGAAGGTCATGTTCAGCACCCGCACGGGCAAGTACTACAATCTTGGCGCCGTCGGGGGCCGAATCTGGGATCTCATCGCCGAGCCCATCGATATCGGCCGGCTGGTCGATACGCTTGCCTCGGAATACGAGGTCGAACGGGCGATGTGCGAGCGGGAGGCGCTGGCTTTTCTTCGGCAAATGTACCGGGAGTCGCTAATCGAGGTGCGTCCGTCCTGATGCGGGGCTTCGTAAAGTTCATGGCCTGGCCCGCCGCGCGCCGGCGGCTCATGCTGGAGGCGCTCTTGTACTTGGCTTGGGCGCGAATCCTGAAGGCGCTGCCGTTCAACCGGCTCGCGCCGAAGCTCGGCCGGCCGATGACGGAGACGCCGCACGTGCACGATCTCCGCGCCGAGCGCGTGGTTCGCAGCATCTCGGAGGCGGTTCGGGTCATGAGCCGTCATACGTTCTGGGAGAGCCAATGTCTCGTTAAGGCGCTCGCGGCCAAAAAAATGCTTGAACGGCGGAGCATGGACAGCACGCTTTATCTCGGCACGGCCAAGGACAAGCAAGGGAATCTCATCGCGCATGCGTGGCTCCGCAGCGGCCCGGTCTATCTGACGGGCGCCGGAGAGCGGCGATTGTTCACGACGGTGGCTGTATTCGGCACGGACTATTCGACTGAAAAGATAGAAGGTGCGAGGCATGAATCAAACATTCGAGCTTGATACGACCGCATTTCCCCGGGAACTGACCGCGATGCTGGCGGCGATGCGCAGCGATGCCGCGCAGGAGAAAAAGGCGCGGCAGGCGCCGCCGTTGCCGAACATCGATTGGAATCAATTCGTGAAGCTGGTCCGTCATCACCGGGTCTATCCGCAGATCCGAGGAGACCGGGACGGCACCGGCTTGATTCCGTCCGATGTCCTGCAAGCCCTGGGCGGCGATTGCCGGCAAAATACCTGGCGCATGCTCCGGCTGAGCGGCGAGCTGGACCGGCTGTGCAGGTCGCTGGGCGAGCGGGGCGTGAGATCGCTGGCGCTCAAAGGTCCGGCGCTCGCCCGGCAGCTGTACGGAGACATTTCGCTGCGGACGTCCAAGGACCTGGATATTCTGATCCCTGTCGGCGATCTGGAGCAGGCGGAGCGTCTGCTGCTGGAGCTCGGCTATCGGGCGGACGAGCCGATCCCGCGCGGACTCGGCGACTGGAAGTGGAAAATCCACCACGTATCCTTCACCAACCCTCAATCGGGGATCCAGGTCGAGGTGCATTGGCGCCTCAACGGCGAAAACGGAAAGGAGCCGTCGTTCGAAGCGCTCTGGCGGGATCGGCAGGCGTGCGCGCTGTCCGACGCGGTCTATATGCCGGGCGACGCGCATCTGTTCATGTATCTCGTCACGCACGGCGCGCGCCACGGCTGGTTCCGGCTGCGATGGCTCGCGGATATCGACCGCATGGTCGGGCGCGAGCTGGACTGGAGCGCGATTATCCCGCTGCTGCGGCGCTACAACGCGCTCGATCAGGCGGGGCAGGCGCTCGTGCTGGCTTCGGGACTTTTGCATACGCCGGTTCCCCGCGAGATGAGCCGCGTGCTCGCCGGCGGTCGAGGTCCAGCGCTGGCCGATCGCGCGCTCGGTTTTATCCGCGATACGGTCGTACTGACGACAGATCCGAGCGCAGGCGAAGTATCGCGGGTTTACAAGCGCTATTTATTCGAGCTAAAGACGACGCGGCAAAAATGGGGCTATGCGATCAGCCGGCTCTATCCCAGCTTCCGGGATACCAAAGCGCTGCCGCTGCCGCGCTCTTTGTATTTTCTTTATTTTCCGCTGCGGCCGTTCGTCTGGCTGTGGAGGCAGGTTCGTCAGGAGACTTGAGGACGGAGTGAGGCGATGAACGAACTGCGGTTTTACTTGAACCGGCTGCGCAGCTACGCGGGAATGCGCCTGTACGGCCAGCTTCTCGCGATGGTCGCGCTCGGCTTGTTCGACGGCATCGGCATCTACATGCTTGCGCCGATGCTTGGGCTGCTCGGCCTGCTCGGCGATGGCGCCGGCGGCACCGGAAGCCTCCCGTTTACCGGCGAGGCGCTCTCCGCGCTTCGCGAGCTGCCTGCGCACCTTGCCCTGCCGGTCCTGCTGGCCGTCTACGTGCTTATCGTGACGCTGCAGTCGCTGCTGCAGCGGGCGCAGAGCATTCGCGGCACCCGGCTGCAGCAGGGCTTTATCCGGCATCTGCGACTGACGCTGTATGCGTCGCTCATGCGTTCCGATTGGATCTTTTTCCTGCGTCGCCGGCGATCCGACTTCCATCACCTGCTCACCTCCGAGCTGGCGCGGGTCAGCCAGGCGACTTATCTGTTTTTGCAGCTCGCTTCCTCGGCGGCGTTTACGGTCATCCAGATCGGGATCGCCTTCTGGCTGTCGGCCAAGCTGACGGCGGTCGTGCTTGCGAGCGGCGCCGCGATCGCGATCGTCATGCGCCGCAAGATTCGGCGGGCCAAGGAAGTCGGCAACCGGACGAGCGAGCTCTCGCAGCAATATTACGCGGGACTGACCGACCATTTCAACGGGATCAAGGACATTAAGAGCAACCGTCTGGAAGACTCTTATCTCGGATGGTTCCGCGGACTGACCGGGCGGATGGAGGCTAACTTCATCGCCTTCGCGCGGCTGCAGGCGACGACGTCGAGCTTGTACAAGATATCTTCGGCAGCGCTGATCGCCTTGTTCGTGTACCTGGCCGTCGAGGCGCTGCACGTCGGCGCGGGCGAGCTCCTGCTCATCGTCGTGTTGTTCGCGCGGCTTTGGCCCCGCTTTGCCCAGATTCAATCGAATGCGGAGCAGATCGGCTCAGCGATTCCGGCGTTCCGCAGTCTGAGCGAGCTCGAGCGCGAATGCGCCGAAGCCCGCGAGACGGGCAGCGACGGAACCGTCGAACGCACGGAAGGGCTGCAGGTCAAGACAGGGATCGAATGCCGCCACGTCTACTTCAAGTACGGCGGAGACCCGACCGCCGAATATGCGCTGCGTGACGTGTGCCTCCACATACCGGCGGGCAAGATGACGGCAATCGTCGGCAAGTCTGGCGCAGGCAAGAGTACGCTCGTCGACCTGCTGATGGGGCTGCTCGAGCCCGAGCGCGGATCGGTGCTGATCGACGGCCTGCCGGTGACGGGCGGACGGCGGCTCGACTTGCGGCATGCGGTGAGCTATGTTGCGCAGGAGCCGTTTTTGTTCCATGAGAGCATTCGAGACAATTTGCTGGCCGTGCGGCCCGAAGCAAGCGAGCGGGAGCTGTGGGAAGCGCTAAGCTTCTCGGCTTCGGAAGATTTCGTCAGGCGCTTGCCCGAAGGGCTGGACACGGTAGTAGGCGACCGCGGCGTTCGGCTATCGGGCGGCGAGCGTCAGCGTCTCGTGCTGGCGCGCGCGATCCTCAGGAAGCCGTCGATTCTCGTGCTTGACGAGGCGACGAGCGCGCTCGACACCGACAACGAGGCGCGCATTCAGGAGGCCATCGATCGACTCAAGGGGAAAATGACGATCATCGTCATCGCGCACCGGCTGTCGACGATCCGGGGAGCGGATCAAGTCGTCGTCATGGAGCAAGGAGAGGCGATCGTGCGGGAAGACGGCCGCGTAGGCATGCAGGATGGCCATCCGGTCGACGGCGTCGTCGAATGGCCGGCAGGCGTTAGATAAGCGCTCGCGAGAAGGCTGGCGGGCGACTCCGGGAGGAATTCGAATGAAAATTAACGAGACGACCACAGGAGAAGCTGGCGTGTCCGGCATAGCGGCAGGACACGGAGATAAGCCTGTCGGCCAAGTAACCTGGCAGCGCCCAGGCGTCACGCGTGAGGATCGGGAGCGCAAAAACGGGCATTCCGGCCGCGTGCTCTGGTTCACGGGACTGCCGGGATCCGGCAAGTCTACGCTCGCCTTTTCGTTGGAGCGGGAGCTGCATGCCCGCGGCATCGCCTGCTATGTGTTGGACGGCGACAACGTCCGCCATGGACTGTGCCGCGATCTTGGGTTCTCTGAAGCCGACCGGCGGGAGAACCTGCGCAGAGTGGGCGAGGTGTCGAAGCTGTTCGTCGATGCGGGAATCGTCGTGCTTGCGGCGCTTGTCTCTCCGAACGCCGAGGACCGGCAGATGGTCAGAAATTTGTTCGAGGAGGGCGATTTTGCGGAAGTCTACGTTCGCTGTTCGCTTGAAGAGTGCGAGCGCAGGGACCCCAAAGGGCTCTACAAAAAAGCGCGAAGCGGCCTGATTCCGAGCTTTACGGGCATCGGCGCGCCGTATGATGTCCCCGAGCGGCCGGAGCTGACGATCGATACGCAGACGGAATCGGCGAATGAATCGGTCGCCGCCTTAATTGAATATCTGGAAGCGCGCGGCGATCTGCTCGGCAGGCTGGCCGAAGCGGGGCAGGTCTAGCGGCAGGAAGGAGAATGGCACCATGACTCACAAACTCAGTTGGAGGCGTCTTGTTGCGCTTGTCCTCTTGTGCTGCGTCGTCGCTGTCATATTCAAGCTATCTTCGCAGCCTTACAGCAAGCAGACGATTCAGCCGCTTCTATTTCGAACGTTATCCTTTGAAAAGGCAGAGCGGTTGCTGCCGCCGGGCTTGGACATCCATTACGACGGCAAGGAATATCGCCGGGACGTAAATCCGTACGGCATGATCGAATTCGCGTTTCGAAAGGGCGCGCATTTGTTTGTCTATGGCGTGCTCGCGGCTGTAACCGCGCTGGCGCTGCGCTTGTTCCGATTGCGCCCGTCTGCCGCGGCGGCGCTGTCGATGGCGGTCGTCGGGCTCGTCGCGATTCTCGACGAGTGGAACCAACGCTATTCCTCGGCCCGTACGCCGACTTATCAAGACGTGCTCGTCGATCTCACTGGCGGCGCGATCAGTCTTGCCGTATGCTTCGGCGCAGCCGCGCTCTACCGGCAATGGCGACGCAGCCGTACGGCAGGAAGGCGGTAAGACACGTCATTTTGCTTGCATATTGAGCGATCCGCGAAGTGCGGGTCGCTCTTTTTGCGTTTGGCGACGATACACTCAAAACATTGATTTTGTTACCTGAATTACCAAATGTGATATAACGGAGGTAATCTTAGCTAAAGGAAAAGGAGGCCATTGATGAAGCGTTACATCTCCATTTTACTGCTTATAAGCTTGGCTGCAGTCGGACTCTTCTCTTTTCCAACTGATAGAGCGTTCGCCTGCAGCTGCGCCGATAAGAATACGCAGGAGAGACTGGACGACGCCGCAGCCGTGTTCGTCGGCAAAGTGATCCATAAGGGCTTACCGAGCATATTGCTTTCAGGTGCAACAATATGCCTTTGACGTTCAACGTGCCTGGAAAGGCGTCTCGACTAAACGAATCACGATTCAAGCGCTTGGCGGAGGGGCGGATTCCTGCGGAATCTCGTTCAGCAAAAACCAATCGCACTTAGTCGGTTGCAAATCTGTCGGAAGCATGATGAATTCATCGAAATACTGAAAGCAGGAGGAATGAGTTGAATAGAATAATTAGTTATGGGACAACTCAACGCATTCAAAGATCAAAACAAAATCCATTATTTCTAATGACTGTGTATTCACGCTTCGAGGCTATCAGACCCGTCCGCCAGATGGAATTCGGGAAAGTGGAATTAGGTGACATACCTGCGAGGTTGAGTCCTGTCGGACCCGATCACTTCTTGAACTTAGCCTCTCGGCGTCGTGAATACGGGAACGTTAGGTGAGATTCTATCTAAGATTTTAGAAACAATAAATGTTAAAATAGAAGAAAACGTTTGGAGGTATCCAACGTGAAGTGGAACGAAGTTCAAAGTATTTATCCGGACCAATTTGTTAAATTTGAAATTTTGCATTCATATGAGCAAGACAATAATGAGATTATCGACGAAATTGCTTTAATCGGACCTGTCAAAGATGATGATGCGACAAAGGAATTATTGAATAGTAAGAACAGGACTCTCGTTTATCATACTTCGAAAGATCAAATTATAGTTAAGATCCGCAAGAACATTGGATTGAGGAAATATCTATGAAGATTGAGTTGAGAGATGGCCTCCTTTTTACAGAATTAAAAATCACATTTAATGGACGAAGTAAGACCGTTAAGAATATTGTAATTGATACAGGTGCAAGCCATACGCTGATTTCCCAAGATGAAGTCGATGACCTTGGAATACGAGTAACAAAAGATGATCATTTTGTTGCAAGCTACGGGATCGGCGGAGAAGAGCACGCTTTTATTAAAACCATTCAATCAATTGAGATTGGAGATTACAGTTTAACGAATGTTGAATTGGATTTTACTTCATTTAAATATCACAATATTAATGGGCTATTAGGTTTAGATATTTTAATGACTGGGAAATTTAATATAGATTTATACAACCTTGAACTACTACGTCTGCAATAACGATTGCAGATTTTTTTGTGGGCAAAATCGAAGAAGAGATAGAATTTTACCTAGCAAAGCATTCACGCTTTGGTGCCAGCGGCTCCTCGGTCCGCAAGATGGAATTCGGGAAGCAGGTTCAGGCGGACACACCTTCTAGGTTAAGTCTTGACGGCCCCGGCAGCTTTGCTGCCTTGAGCCTCACGGCGTCGTGAATACAGTAACGTTATGACAAGTTGGCGAATGACTATACAAAGTTGGTGTACTAGAATGCTTGATAAAATCGCAGCTCACAGATACTTATATCAATTTCTCAAAGACAAAGTTACTTTGTTTGAGATTGAACAATGGTTTTACACCCACCAAGAGCTTGAAGATATCTTTGGGGAGCATGAATACTATCAATTTATCGCTCGAGACTATAAAAACAAATACGCCTACGAGGATACCAAAGAACAGATCAAACATCTTTTAGAAAACATCGGATTCTATGAACAAGAAAGAATTGAAACAAGCTTAAACGAATTAATTGTAAATTCTAAAGAGTACTTAGGAATTTTAGACACTATATATGATGATGATGATTACTGTGATGGATACTTTTTTTTAAGATATATAGCTTTTGCGTATGTTACTACATCAGATGAATATAGAGAGGCCATAAATCAAGATCCTATTGAAATGCAAAAATATAGAGAGAAAATTAACCAAGAAGCAAAGCGGGTTTTAAGATTTTTAGAAAATAAATTGCTAATTATAGTAAACGAACATGAATACATAGATCTTAGGGAAGAGAAAGATCGAATTGAAATGCATAGCATCAATAAAATGATGAATGAATAGTTGAACGTGTATTAGGAATTCGCCGACTTCTCATAACAATGTATGTACGCTTCGGAGCCAAAGGCTCCACGGTCCGCCAGATGGAATTCGATGAAACGGAATTGGGCGGACACACCTGCGAGATTCACTGCACAGGCCCTAGCCGAACCTGCAGCCCTTAAAACCCTCACGTCGTGATACGGAAATATTAGATGAAACAGCCGATATCTTGTATGGAAAGCAGGTGTATTGAAATGACAGTATGCAGATTAATCCGGGAAGGCGAATTAAAAGATCTTTTATTACTTTATAAGTTTTTACAATCAGCAGATCCTGTGCTGGAAATAGACCAGAGCCTGTACGATCATTGGCAAAATATTTTAGAAGATCAGAGTATGAAAATCATTGTAGTAAAGCATGACGGGAAACTTGTGGCATCATGTGTCCTAGTTATAATTAAGAATTTGACTAGAAGTGCAAGACCGTACGCTTTGATTGAAAATGTTATTACGCATATAGATTATAGAAGAATGGGATTTGGGTTTACGGTATTAGAAAAAGCTAAAGAAATGGCAAAAGAAATGAATTGCTATAAAGTAATGCTTTTAACTGGTTCTCATAGGAAAGAAGTACATAGATTTTATGAAAATGCTGGATTCATTAAAGGCAAAAAGACTGGATTTATAATTAATATGTAGAGCTAAATGGAAGAATAATCGAACACACTTGCCAGGCTAAGTCCGGTCGGCTCCGTTCACTTCGTGACCTTAAGCCTCTCGCGCCGTGAATCCGGAAACGTTATCGGCAATTCCTCGAAAACATATAAAACAACGAAAGAAGGGTTCAATTGACCATATTTTTTCTTATCCGTCATGGGGAGCCCCAGTGGGATATTAATGAGAAGTACAAGTTAAAAGGGCATGGAAGAGATCTTGTTCCACTGACTCCAAATGGTATTCAGCAAGTTTATGAAGCCTCTAAAGATGACCGATTAAAAAAGGCACAAATCATTTTATCCTCACCCTATACCCGGGCACTTCAAACAGCAGCCATTCTTTCTAAACAATTGAATATAGAAGTGCAAGTTGAATTTGATTTGAGGGAATGGCAACCTGATTTGTCATTTCAATTTGACACGCTAGAACAGTTAAAAGAACTTGGAGATGACTTCGATAAACATAAAGGAATATACCCTGAAGGAGAAACCCGATTATGGGAATCAAGTTTAATGATGAAGACAAGGATAGAAAGTGTTATGAATAGATACTTAAATTTCGAATATGTCATCATTGCAGGTCACGGAATGATTTTTAGAACACAATATCAGATAGATGAAATTCCACATGCTTACATAATCGAACTAAAGAAAAAGAAACTATGAGGTTTGTTCCAGAAGTGAGGATTATCGAAAGCGAGGCTGCCCGACCGGTTCATTTGGTTTTCCTGAATCTGTTATTTATGATATAACGGAGGTAACATCACAACTCGGCGGCTGGGTACGAACGTATCGGATGCTCGGGCGTGCTGCCGCGAATGGAGGTTTATGATGCGCCGTTTCGTTACCGTTTTCATGCTGGCGATTTTCGTTTTTGCAGGACTCGTTTCGTTTCCGCCATCCAGAGCCTTCGCATGCAGCTGCGTAGATTCCAGCATTCCGCAAAAGCTGCAAGACGCTTCTGCCGTTTTTGTGGGCAAAGTGGCTCATAAAGGGTTCTCGAGCTTTTTTACCGCCAGGGAAACGAGGCAATACTCCTTTAAAGTCGAGCGGGCGTGGAAAGGCGTAGCGACTAAAAGAGTCACGATTCAGAGTATTGACGGAGACGCTTCGTCATGCGGTACCGGCTTCAAAAGAAATCATACTTATCTTGTATTCGCCTATCAGGATGAGCACAAGCAGCTGCGGACCAGTCTTTGCAGTGGCAATATCCCGCTAATCAAGGCGGACGATGCAATCGCGCAGCTTGGCAAAGCGGAAATCGAGGGCGCCTCTCTGGCTGACGGCAACGGCGAGGGAGATCCGTCTTTGAATCTCTTCTTATATATATCGGCCATCGTGCTCGTGACCGCAGCGGGGATCTACGTTTGGAAAATATATAAGCGCAAACGGATGCGGTAATCTGTACCGACGGGGAGCAAAACTTAATGATCAAGCACGAGAAGGCTTATGGACAAGTTTAATGATAAAGTGACGAGCTGTTTGACTGCATCGTTTTTTTGTTCATTGGTTATCGCTATTTTTGTATTTTTTTCTATAGAGTTCAAGGCTTCAAATCTAGGGATCTATTTGATGACGACTTTAGGAATAACAGGAGTAATGTGGATCTACAATATTTTGATTTTACTGCCCTTATCTTATCTTAAAGAATTTCTGCTTAGGAAGATAAATATAAAAGGAAACGTTCTATACTCGTCTATTTTGTTGGGAGGACTTAGTTTTTTAGCGGGAATATTTATTGTTTGTCTTTTGTCCTATGATTTTAAATGGATGTTTCTATTCTTAGTTATTCCCGGGACATTAAGTGGATTAATTTATCCAAGCATCGAGAGATGGGGATAATCAATAACTTAGTTACATTTAAAGTGCTGATATAGAGGACTGGATCATTGGGCATCAGTCATAGGACCTTGCTGCCTTTTTTTGAAGCTAACGGTAGAGGTGAAAATAATGAATCTAGCGCTTAAAGCCTATGAAATCTCGTTGTCCGGGGACTTGATGAGGGACATTGAAGCATTTTTTAAGCTGCATAACGATGGCGAGACCCTTCAACATACATTAAAGGTCGCGGCGGAAGCTCGAAAGGTGGCAGGACTTTATGATGTCGATCCTGCGAAGGCTGAGCAAGCAGGTTTATTGCATGATATAAGCAATGTAATCCCGGTAAGCAGCATGCTAGAGACTGCGAAGCAGCTTTCAATCGACATTTTAGAGGAAGAGCTGAAGTACGAGCGGATTTTGCATCAGAAACTTTCGCGAGCCATGGCAGAAGCCATTTTCAATATTACGGATAAAGATATTTTGTCAGCAATCGAATGTCACACGACGCTAAAACCCGATGCCGCATTGTTGGACAAGGTGTTATTTATTTCGGACAAAATTTCATGGGAGCTGCCAGGTGACCATGCGTACTTGTTAGAAATTAGAGAGCAGGTTTATAATCGACATCTCGATAAGGGCGTGCTTATATATCTGGATTCTATTTGGGAACAAAGATCAAAATTGAAGCTAGTACACTCATGGCTAGTCCAGGCAAGAGAACAGCTTATAACAGTGCAGCAGACAATAAAATTCATAGACGAAGAGCTTCAACAAACGTTGAAGGATTACGCTCCTTGGTTTGATCTAAATTCTGATGTACTTCGTTATACGCCTCGAACAGGTTGGAGCTTGGAGCAAATTTTAGAGCATGTTACATTAACAAGTCACTTTCTGTTAATCTTGATTCGAAAAGGAAAGAGTAAGGCTAAGGAGCTTGCATTAAAAGCAAACTTGGACCAAGCGCTTTTAAATTATCATTATAATCTAGGGGAACTCGACGAAATTGCGAAGCACAAATCCTTTGAATGGATACGACCGGAGCATATGGAGCCGCGAGGCGAGAAAACGATAGCAGAAATTAAAGACCTCCTGGAAGCGCAAATAAATGAGTGCAGAGCAATTCTCAAAGAAATACTTGGTGGCGAAGGTGTTTTGTATAAGACTACGATGACAGTCAATAATCTTGGGAAAATCGATGTTTATCAATACATTTATTTTCTATGCCAGCATGCCAAACGTCATCTCGTCCAAATGCAAGGCGTAAAGGAAGAGTTCGATAGGCTCAACGGCGCTAAGTAGCCTCCGTCAATTTTCAAACAGGAGAAACTTATGGAAAGAATATTAATTATCGGGTCCGCCGGTTCGGGGAAGTCTACCCTTTCTCAACGACTCGGTGAACAATTAAATTTGCCCATCATTCATCTGGACCGGCATTACTGGAAGCCTAACTGGATTCCAACTCCGAATGAGGAATGGGATCAATTCGTCATAAAGGCGGCCGACCAAGAGCAGTGGATTATGGACGGCAATTATTCGAGAACTTTGAATTTGAGGTTGAAACGCGCCGATACGGTTATTTTTTTAGATATGCCTACATGGTTGTGTGTATATCGAATTATCAAACGAAGAATTAAATTTCACGGAAAAACGAGACCCGATCTCAATGAAGGATGCCCCGAAAAGCTTGATTGGGTGTTCTTTAAGTGGGTTTGGAATTATAAGCAACGAAGCAGGACAAGTGTACTGGACCAAATCATGCATTTTAAAGATAATAAGAGAATCATTATTGTAAAGTCGCGGCAAGAAGCGAAGGGGATCATGAAGCAATTCATGTAGCAGCTGAGTAAAAATGAGGGTGGGGAGGCGGAGGATGTACGTTCAAAGAGTCCTTGAAAGCAGAGATCTGGATACGATTTGCACGTTTCCTCAATCAGAAGAGGAATTATTTTATGTAAGTCCCAGATTTGTTTTCCCGCTGACGCCAGAGCAAATATTGAGTTTAGTAGAGGATAGATTTGAGCCGACCGTTATTATCGACGACGCTACGCAAGAAGTGGTGGCATACGCTAATGTTTATAAGGGCGAAGAGGATATGAAATTGAATAGCATCGGAGCAAATAAATTTATTACAATACATATGACATATCCATGCTAGCATTTGAGAATAAGGAGCACGCACATGTTGGATTCATTTACTAAAAAACGGATCGAAAAAATACTTATCAATTATAAGGATAAGAAGATTCCTCATCACTTGAAGCATGAAATTCAAATTAAACATAAGTTCAGAGGCAATACGGTTACCTTATCGCAAGAGAAACCTTCTTATATGCCGGGCGAACGTGTAGAATTTCCGATTGCGCAATTCAGATTTGAGGATAGCCATTGGAAAGTTTACTGGCAGGACAGCAGAAACAAATGGCATTTTATCGATGACATTGAACCTGATACGAACTTTGAAACGCAACTAAAAGCGGTGGATGAGAACGGGATATTTTGGATTTAATGAATCCTACAGCCCAACCCTTTTGTATTGAATTTACGGATGAAAAAAATATTTGAAGTTATAATGCCACTACCAATATTTAGGTGTAGTGGTATATTTATTTTATGCGCGATAAAAACTTCTGGAGGAGGATTAATGAAAATATTAGTTGTCTCCGACGAAGAATCGAAATATTTATGGGATTATTTCGATGCGACAAAATTTAAAGATATTGAATTAGTTATTTCTTGCGGCGATTTGAAGGCGGAATATTTATCGTTCCTGGTGAGTGTGATCCATGCTCCTTTATTTTACGTTCATGGCAATCATGATTCTGATTATAAAGTGAATCCTCCTGAGGGCTGTCAGTGCATTGAGGATAAGATTGTTACTTACAAAGGCTTGCGATTCCTTGGACTCGGAGGAAGTCATAAATACAGTGCTGGCGACCATCAATATTCCGAAAGGCAAATGAAGTGGAGACTCTCCAAATTAAAACCCCGTCTGTGGCTTCATAAAGGCATCGATATTTTGATTACGCACGCTCCGGTGTACAAGCTTGGAGATGGGGAGGACTTATGCCACAAAGGCTTTGTCTGTTTTAGAGATTTTATGGATGCGTATCGTCCCAAGCTGCTATTGCATGGACACCAGCACTTAAACTACGGGAGAAATGAAAGGATCCATCACTATAATCGTACAAAGATCATTAATGCATTTGGATATTCCATAATGGAGATTTAGGCATTTCGCGTAGAAACCAAGGAGTGGAGTACGATCATGTCCGAATATGAATGGGATAATCAGATCGAATATCGCTTAAGAAGATGATACGAAGCGTCCGCCATCTTGGAAAGGTCATATGCTTTGAACCCCATTGGATTGCCAACATGGCTAACTATCGATTTGAAGGGCTGGAACAATCGAACGTGATTCCATTAGGGATATTGCAAAAGCTATTTGAAAAAGACTGTGAGCAAGATGGCAAGGACGGGAATATCGGAATTCGTGTTCCGGCATTATTAAGTCAACTGGGATTAAAAAACATTGAATGCAGAGTGAGCGACAAAGTGAATTTCTTGGCCCCGACGGTCGATCAGGCTATAAATGAAGAACTTTTCAACGCTTTAAGAGCTGAAGGAATTGGACATTCGCCGGGAGATAGGGAGAAAACATTAGACCAGCTCACGCAACGCGGTTTAATGGCTGACGAAGCTAAGATCCAATATGAAGCTGAGCTGCTGCTTTCAAAAGCGTTTAGCATAAGCTCGTGGCTAACCTATTCACCAAATATGAAAATTTCATTTGGTACTGTCGTTAAGTAATTTGCGAGGTCGCCATGCGAACGGAAGTGACGAATTGACCATTAAAAAACAATTGGCAACAGTTTTCATATTTTCGGTAACCGTCTTTATGTTGGCGATGTTTGTAATCATGTGGATTAACCTTAGGGGCTTGATTAGTACGCCTTCAAAAAAGGATGCCTTGAAAGCAATGATTGCTTCTCTTGAAACGAAGTATTCAGAAAAGTTCCAGGTAACGTCCTACCAAAGTTTTGGGCCGTCTGGCGGGAAGCGCCTTTATTGCCGAATCGAGGCCTTAAATACAAAGGAGTATTTTAATGCAGTTGTTCCTCAAAACGACGGGAACATGCCAAATGACGATTATACTTTGAAGAAATGGGGGGCTTTCTTAGAAGGAATCATAACTGGAAAAGATATTGTTTTAGATATCTCTTATTCAAATCACATCGAAGATAAAGAGAATGACGATTTTGAACCGGAAAAAACAGCAATTACATTAACGATTTTGAGCGAGGACGCTGAAAGCGTACAATTTAAAGAAAAAATATATAAGGTCATCAATGAACTAAGGAAGAAAAAACTTGAAGATATGAATGTTAAGGTCATAGAAACAAGCAATTTCACTTCAGATGAAGCTGAAGCTTTGCAGCGAAAAACGGTATCGCAAATGGAAGACACCGTGCACGGCACTTCAATGAGAATCTGTAATTTCATGGAATACAAGACGGTCGAAAAACGAAGTGACATTAAACTATCTTGCCACTATAAACAATAAGAAGGCGCTAGATCTGCCTATGCAGGATTGGTTTAAAAGAAGATTCCCCTTGTATTTTAAAGAAGGGACATTTGGATTAAGCTTTGTATGGGACGGAGTCAAGAATGAGGCGATTAAAGAAATAATAAGACAGTATAACTTGTAGATTGGAGGTTGATCTAGATGCTATCTAAAACCATCATTTATCTAGTGAGGCACGGACAGACCGAGTGGAATGTGGAACAGAGAATGCAAGGCCATCAGGACTCTCCGTTGACGAAGTTAGGAATCAGCCAAGCTGAATGGTTGGAGGAAGCTCTTCGACAAGAACCAATCGACGCTGCCTATTCAAGCTCCAGCAGGCGGGCGCGCAGGACGGCTGAGATTGTAATGGGAAAAAGAGAGTTGCACATTACCGATTGCGATGATTTCAAAGAAATCAGTTTGGGAGCTTGGGAGGGCAAAACTCAGTCTGAGCTGAATGCTAACGATCCCGAACAACTCCATTATTTCTGGAACGATCCTGCGCAATTTTATGTCCTTGGAAGCGAAAGATTTGAAGATGTTCAGTGCCGCGCGATTCAAAAGCTAAATGAGATTGTGCACATCAACGAAGGGCGTTCCATTTTAATCGTAACGCATACCGTGGTCGTAAAATTAATTATGGCTTATTTTGAAAAACGCCCCTTACAGGAATTGTGGAACCTGCCTTATATTCACCCGGCTTCTTTATGCAAAATCGTTATCGAAAACAATAACGCAGAAATTATGTTGCACGGCGACATTAAGCACTACAAGGAAGAGCCATCTGTGGGTTAATCCAAATATGAGAAAACAACTGCAATGAAAAGAGGAGGGAATTTCATGATTACACGTTTTCACCATGCGCAAATCACAATTCCTAAAGGCCAAGAAGACCAGGCCAAAGCATTTTATTGCGGCGTGTTAAAGCTGAAGGAAACTCCAAAACCGGAATCGCTGCTCGGCAGAGGCGGTTTCTGGGTCGAGGTCGGCGATCAGCAGCTGCACATCGGAACGGAAGACGGCGTTGACCGTCTTTTGACCAAGGCGCATCTGGCCTACGAAGTGGAGGACTTAAGCGCCATCGAAGCGATATTAAAGGAAAACGGAATCGAAATTTTGGAGTCGGTGCCGATTGAAGGATTTGAGCGCTTTGAATTCAGGGATCCTTTTGGTAATCGAGTTGAATGCATAAAAGTGATCTAACGCTAATCATATTCTCGACGTAGAGGTGTACCTATCCATGTACGAACTTAAAACGAAAGAAACTGATGCAAGCGTCAGCGCGTTTATCGAAAGCATAGATAACCCCAAAAAGCGGGAAGACGCCTACAGAATGCTGGATATTTATACGGAAACGACCGGTTTAGAAGCAAAGATGTGGGGACCGAGCATTATCGGATTTGGCTCCTATCATTATAAGTATGCGTCCGGACACGAAGGAGACGCGCCGCTCGCCAGCTTTTCGCCTAGAAAAGCGAAGATCAGTCTATATCTATCGATGAACGAAAACGATCGAGTCATACTGTTAAACCAGTTGGGCAAGCACACGGCCGGGAAGGGCTGCGTATACGTCAATAAGGTGGCCGACATGAATCTTGAAGTTTTAAAAGCATGCATTCTCCGATCGATGAGCTATTTAAAAAGTGAGGAAGTCCGTCTCGCGTAGGAAGAAGATTAGGAGGACCTCCATGCAACGCATCTCGGCGACTTCAGATTTAAACGGCCTTCGTATTCACTATCTGGATACTCTCCAGGAATCGGATGCATCGTTGGTGCCTGTCTTCGTTTGTCCGGGGCTCTCTGAAACGGCCGAAGAATACGAAGATTTCATAGCCGAGATGCTGCCAAGAAGAGTCATCGTTCTTTCCTTTCGCGGGAGAGGCCGCAGCGATACGCCGCTCTCAGGCTACGATCTGCAGGACCACGTGGCGGATATCGAGTCTGTGGTACAGCAGCTCCAACTGACTAAGTTCCACCTTTATGGCTATTCGCGCGGCGTCTCCTATGCGTTGGCATATGCCAGGCGCCATCCCCACCGAATCGCTTCAATAATCGTCCAGGATTACCCTGCTGAGCATAAGGCGATGACCGCGGAGTGGCCCCGATCCTACATCGACGAATATTTAATCCCCACGAACCGCTTATCGACAAATATTCGCGCGGAGGCCGTTCATGGCATTCAAAAGGACTCCACCGCCTGTGAAATTACATTTTCGTTCGAGAAGCCCGTGCTTGTTATGAGAGGATTGCTGGAGGATTCGCTGATTTCCGACGAGGAGCTGCTGCCATACAGGCTTCATTTCAGTAACTTGCGAATCGAGAATTTCACTAAGAGCGGTCACAACATTCGCGGGTCTGAAAAAGAAAAGCTGGATCGGACGATTAAAGACTTCCTGGCTGGCGTCGGTGAAGGGGATAACGTAATGAAGCTCAGCTAAATTACGCCAATCGCCGAGATCATTTAATTCGAAACAGAAATTTGCGTTAAGAAAAGTTCATCTGCCTCTCATTTTAAACCTGCCTTTTTAATTTTATAATGCCGCCTAACGGTTAAATAGAGGTTGTGAACAAACAAAACACAACTTTACCGATCAGGAGGCTGAGGATTATGACAAATCAACTGAGACACAGTGAAAATCGGCATGTCGTAGGCGTTTTTGATTCGGAGCAAGCGGTGATCTCTGCGATCGAGGACTTGAAGGCGCTCGGCTACAGTTCGGACGAAATCTCGGTCGTCAGCAAAAATAAAAAGGAACTTAAGGACATTCATGAGGAGACGGGCACCAAGGCGCCTCAAGGCATCGCGACCGGCGCCGCCACGGGCGGCGTGATTGGCGGCGTGACGGGGCTGCTCGCGGGTCTCGGCCTGCTGGCCGTGCCGGGGATCGGACCGCTGCTGGCGGCCGGCCCGATCGCGGCGACGCTCTCCGGCGCGGCGGTCGGCGCGGGCGCAGGCGGTCTCGTAGGCGGCTTGATCGGCCTCGGCATCCCGAAGGAAGAAGCGGAGCGCTACAACGAGTATGTCAACGATCACAAGCTGCTTGTCATCATCGACGCGGACACGACTCGGCAAGGTCGCGTATACGATATTTTCCGCCGCTACGGCTCGCTGAACGCGGATACCTATTCGAGCCTTGAAGGAGAGCCGCGCGACGATCTGGTCAGCGCCGCTTCCGGATCGTCGGCCTCATCCGACGTGGACGCGCAGGATGCCGATACGCTCAGACTGCACGAGGAGCGGCTGAACGTGGACAAGGAGCGCGTCCGCACCGGCGAGGTGTCCGTGCATAAGGACGTCATCGAGGAACGGCAGACGATCGAAGTTCCCGTTCAGCGCGAAGAGGTCGTCATCGAACGTCATGCGATCCATGACGAAGCAACGGACGGCGCGGCGATCGGAAAAGACGAGACGATTCGTATTCCGGTCAGCGAGGAGCGCGTAGAAGTGACCAAACGGCCGGTTGCGACCGAGGAGATCTCGATCGGCAAGCGAGTCGTGCAGGATACCGAGCATGTGTCCGAGACCGTGCGCAAGGAACGAGCGGAGCTTGATCGCTCCGGTCACCCTGCCGTAGAAAACGAGGATCTGTTCAGCACGCCGAATACGCGTCGCTAAGCCTGCAGGCGCAGCATCGCGAGCGCAGCAAAAAGTCCGGGGGGATTAATCCCCGGACTTTTTGCATGAAATGCGCTTAGTGACGCAGCCTCCGAACGCCGATCAGCAGCGCGAAGAGCACGGCCAATCGCTTCGGAGAAGGCAGCGCCGACCCGAAACGATTTAAAGGACGGGTCATCATCTGCATAGCCGCCGACCGCTGCCTGGCATGCGCCAGCGCGATTGCGTATTCCAGCACGGTCTGCTGATATTTTTTCACGAGCAAGCGCCGCTGCTCCGGGGTCAGCCGCTCGCCGAATACGTGAATCATGTAGGCGAGTCCTTCGAATTTGCTCTTTACGTTTTCCAGCCGCTTCGCGGTCTGCTGTCCCGAGTGGACCCGGCACGAACCCAAATACTCGGTTAGAAAATAGCCGCTGAGCCCGCGTGCGCCAAGCGCGAGCATCAGCATATAGTCCGGTACCAGACCGCCGCTCGGCTGAAAAAATCCGACCCGTTCGAGCGCGCCTTTTCTGAAGAGGCTGAACTGCAGCGAAAATACGCAAGCATTATTGCGCAGCGTATGGGACAGCACATCCGCATAAGGCTGGCTGCTCATCGCGGTTCTCCCGCAATAAGCGGCAAAGTCCCTGCTCTGCTGGGCGAGCCTGCTCCCCGAGTCGTCCATGAAGTAATGATTGCTCGACACGAACCCGCATTCCGGATGCGAGAGCAGCGCCGCCTCGGCGAGTTCTAAAAACGCGGGCTCCCACACGTCATCGTCGTCGAGCATTGCGACGAAATCGCCGGTGGTGGCGCGGAACGCCTGCTGCCGGTTTTGAAGCTGGCCGATCCGCACGTCGTCCGAAATGCTGGCGATATGCTTGATCGCTACCGCCGGGTACATCGCCCGAATTTCCTTGACGGTCTCTAATGTGGGCCCGTCCCTGCCGTCCTCGCTGACGACGATCTCGTCGGGCATGCGGGTTTGCGCGCATATGGACAGCAGCGTCTCTTTCAAATAATGCGCGCGTTTATGCGTAGGTACGGCTACGCTGATCTTCACGGACATGCTCGGACGCTCCTTGGAAATGATACGATATGTATCATGATAACACGAGCTTCCTTTTCTGCCAACGTAAGAATGCCAAGGTTGTCACGATCGTTTTGCGTTCATGTAACAAACGATTTCTGCAGGTGACGCGGCTAAGGGTGACGGAATGGAATTAGCAGATGGAATTCGCAAAAAAAAGCCGCGGCCCCGGGCCGCGGCTTCTCTGTATGTCAGCTTAGCTCAAATCCTGCGCGCCGAGCTTCGCCGCAAGCTCCGCTTCCTTCCGGCGCAGCGCTGCCGATGCGGGCCTGAAGTAACCGAAGGCCGCTGCTGCAACGAGTGCCGCGACGGCGACGCCCGCTGCGCCGATCCAACTGACCGCGGCGAGCGAGGTCTGCTCGACGACGACGCCGCCGATGCCCGCGCCGGCGGCCATCGCCAGCTGCAGCACGGAGCTGTTCAGGCTCAGCATGATGCTGGAGGCTTCCGGCGCGAGTGTGATGAGATGGTATTGCTGCGTCGGGCCCGAAGACCAGGCTGCGAACGCCCAAAGCATGAGCAGCGGAATGACGAAAGCGGGCGAATGGGCCAGCAGCGAGATGAGGACGAGGATGGTCGCGTGAAGCGTCATGCCGCCGACGAGCGTACGGCGATAGCCCCACTTGTCGGTGCTGAAGCCGCCCAGCTTGGAGCCGACGAGGCTCGCGACGCCGAGCGCCAACAGGCCGATGCTGACGCCACGTTCGCTCAAGCCGGTAATGTCGAGCAGAAACGGAGAGATGTACGTGTACGTAATGGAGTAGCCGCCGATCCAAAACAGCGTAATGAGCAGCGCGACGGCGATCTTCGGGTTCGCCACCAAACGGACCTGCTCGCGAAGCGGGACATGGCGTTCATTTTCCGTCCTCGGCACCGTATACGCGACAAGCGCGATGCCGAGGAGACCGAGGAGCCCGATAGCGCCGAACACGAGCTGCCAGTTATACAGAGAGGAGATAAGCCTGCCCAGCGGCACGCCGACGATCAGCGCGGTGCTGAAGCCCATGACGAGCGTGGCGATCGCGCTGCCCTGTTTTTCGGGCCGGGCGAGCTTGGCGGCGACCGTGAGCGAAGTTACGACGAATACGCCGCTGCTGAGCGCCAAAATGACGCGGGACACGATCAGGAATCCGTAGCCGGAAAACGCAAGCGCGGCGAAGTTGCCGACGACGAATACGGCGAGCGAGTAAAGCATGAGCCGTTTGCGGTCGACCTTGGCCGTCGCAGCCATCAGGAAGGGCGTGCCGAAGGCATACGCCAGCGAATATACGGTGATCAATTGTCCCGCTGCCGCCAGCGAGACGCCGATATCGGCGGCAACTTGGTCCAGAATACCCGCGATGATGAACTCAGACGTACCGACGAGGAAACTTACAATGGCGAGCATGTAGATTTTCCAAGCATTACTCATATTCCCCAGCTCCCTTAAAGTTTTATATTTCTAAATTTATCGAAATAAAGAGCGAAAGACGACCTGCCGCGAATGCCGAAAGCCGGCTAACCCAGCAGGTAAGGCGCGTACTTACGCGCGACGTCCTTGTTGACGCTGTAATAAATGTAAGTGCCGTCCTTGCGCAGCTGGAGCAGCCCGCTCTCCGTCAGCTGCTTGAGATGATGGGACAGCGTGGAGCCTGCGACCGATTCGAGCTTGCTGTTAATGTCGGAGCAGCAGAGCGTCTGCTCCTCCGTGAGCAGCATCGCGATCTTGATGCGGGTCGGTTCGCCGAGTGCCTTGTATACCTTTACCGCTTGCTTGACTTCCTCGTTGTCCGGGACCATGGCTTGCTCACCGCCTTATTCATCGCAATTTCTAAAATTATAGAAATAAGGTAACATGCCGACAATGATTTGTAAAGCGCCCGATTTAAGAAAAACTTAAAGCCGTTCCTTCCATTTCATTTAAAAATGGACGTTAAGATGGGATCAAAACCTAGATAGGAGCGAATTTCATGACAACCAGACCTGCCGCAAGCCTTGCCCTCGCGATGCGATTTGGCGCAGCCATGCTGCTCATTTGCTATTTGTACGTGCTGGTTAAAATCATTCTATTCAAATTCGGCCAGGTGAGCGTTCTTTTTCTCGGACGCCAGCTGATCGGCGCGCTCGAACGGCCGGGCAACATGCTGTACCGGTGGCATGCCGCCAACCTGACGCCGTTCAGATCGATCTCCATGTATCTGGAGCGTTTGGATAGGCCTTACGATATCGTCAATTTGTTCGGCAACATCGCGCTGTTCGTGCCGCTTGGCGTATTCGTCGCGCTGCTGGCGGGCTGCGGCTGGAGGGGCGCGGCCATTCGCGCCTTCGGAGTGAGCCTGGCGCTGGAATGCGCGCAGATCGTCTTCATGATGGGTAGCTTCGACGTGGACGATCTGATCCTGAATACGCTCGGCGGCCTGGTCGGCTACGGAATGTGCCGCATGCTCGCGCCCGGACTGTCTGGCGGAGGAGCTGGCCTAGGACCTGGCGAAGGACCTGGCACCTCGCGGGGTGTCCGGCAGGAAGCGGCTATTTTAGACGGTGGGGCCGGAAACGGGTAAAATAGGTTGCGAAGAGAAGCGGTGCAGCTTAAAGGAATCGAGGCGAATCGTCGTGCAGCAGCAAAAGTGGTGGAAAGAAACCGTCGTGTACCAGATTTACCCGAGAAGCTTCCAGGACAGCGACGGCGACGGCATCGGGGACCTGCCGGGAATTATCTCGCGGCTCGATTACCTGGCGGAGCTCGGCATCGGCGCAATATGGCTGTCTCCGGTGTGCAAGTCCCCGCAGGACGACAACGGATACGATATCTCGGATTATCGGGACATCGATCCGATGTTCGGCACGCTCGCCGACATGGAACGGCTGATCGAGGAGGCTGGCCGGCGGGGAATCCAGATCGTCATGGATCTCGTGCTCAACCATTCCTCCGACGAGCTTCCCTGGTTCGTCGAAGCGAAAAAGAGCAGGGACAACCCTTATCACGACTACTACGTATGGCGCGACGGCGAGCCGGGATCGCCGCCCAACGGTCTGGGCAGCATCTTCGGCGGTTCGGCCTGGGAATGGGTGCCGGAACTCGGCCAATATTACCTGCACTTATTTTCCGTCAAGCAGCCGGATCTGAACTGGGAGAATCCCCGCGTTCGCGAAGAAATCTACGACATGATCAATTGGTGGATCGACAAGGGCGTCGGCGGCTTCCGCCTGGACGTTATCGACCTCATCGCCAAGGAGCCCGATCGCATGATCACAGGCAACGGGCCCAAGCTGCACGATTACATCCGCGAGCTTAGCGAGCGGACATTCAGGCGAGCGGACCTGCTCACCGTCGGGGAGACATGGGGAGCGACGCCGGACATCGCGAAGCTGTACAGCAATCCGGACGGCAGCGAGCTGTCGATGGTGTTCCAGTTCGAGCATATCGGCCTCGACGAGAAGGAAGGCTGGAGCAAGTGGGACCTCGCGCCCCTCGATTTTCTGAGGCTCAAGGCGGTGCTGTCCAAGTGGCAGACGGAGCTGAAGGGCGAAGCCTGGAACAGCCTGTTCTGGAACAACCACGACCTGCCGCGCATCGTCTCCCGATGGGGCAACGACGGGGCATATCGGGTGCAGTCCGCAAAGATGCTCGCCACGCTGCTTCATGGCATGCAAGGGACGCCGTACGTGTACCAGGGCGAGGAGCTCGGCATGACCAACGTGCGGTATCCGATCGAGGATTACAGAGACATCGAGCTGCTCAATCTGTATAAGGAGCGCACCGGACGGGGCTACCCGCATGAAGAGGTGATGGCTTCGATCTATGCGAAAGGGCGGGACAATGCGCGCACGCCGATGCAGTGGGATGCGACGCCACAGGCGGGCTTTACTGCGGGGGAACCTTGGATCAGAGTGAATCCGAACTATGCGGACATTAACGCGGACGCGCAGCGGGACGATCCGGACTCGATCTTCCACCATTATCGGCAGCTGATCTCGCTTCGGAAGGCGCACAAGGTGTTCGTCTACGGCGATTACGAGCTGCTGCTGCCCGAGCATCGCGACGTATTCGCGTATACGCGCAAGCTAGACGGCGAGACGCTGCTCGTGCTGTGCAACTTTTACGGCGCGGACGTCACGTTCGAGCTGCCCGAGACTTTGTCTCGCGACATGCGTCTGCTGATCGCCAACTATGCGGACGAACCGCAGCGCGGAACGCTGCGTCCGTACGAGGCGCGGATGTACTTGGCGCAAGCGCAGGATTAGTTCGCGATCGGGCTCGAGCCGGTTGCGGAACGACCAACCCGTACCCGGGGGGAGAAGCCGTAATCGCTTTTGCAAGAATGGACTATCATAGCTGGCGTTAGCGCCCATATGCTCCTATCGGCACAGTCCGGAGTAGAGGAGGATGGGCGTTAATGCCTTTTTGCGCTTATCGACACCTTTCCGGGCGGCGCGGAGGCGACGTTAATGCCCAAATGCGCTTATCGGCACAGTCCGGCGGGTTTCAGTTGCGGCGTTAGTGCCAAAATGCGCTTATCGTCACACATTTGCGCGGTTTTTCCGTGTAACTTCGCTTCCAGGTTAATAAGCCGCGGAGAAGAAGCATATGGAGCTTCTTCTCCGGCCGGAACCGCGCCGCCAACTGACGTCAAAGGAATGTCCCGTCCCCTTCGGACATACAGTGAAGGAGGAGAGGGGGTGCTGCATATGGTCATTCAAATCAGCGTCGCGGTCGCCGCGATCGCTTTTGCCGGACTAGCCGTGTATCTGATCTTAACGCTCCGCAAGAGCATGACGACGCTCGGGGAGACGAACAAGACGCTCGCCGAGGTACGCAACGCCGTCCATGGCTTGACCCAGGAGGCTTCCCAGCTCATCCGGAACGCCAATCAGGTGACCCGCGACGTTAAGGGGAAGATGCAGACGATCGATCCGCTGTTCGAATCGGCACATGACGTCGGGGAAGTCATCCAGACGGTGACCGATTCGGTGAAAAAAGCCGCGGGCATCCAGGCTGCGCCGCAGCGCATCGCAACGGGAACATCATCTTCGCCGCAGCTTCGCGTAAAGGTAAAGTAAACATCCGTCCCGCACGAAGTCCGTCTCTACCGATGAGGCGGGCTTTTTTCCAATTTTCAATTTCCCATTTTAATATGTCCCGATAGAACGATTTGATGATCTTAACGCAACGATCCTACGATTTGGTGATTATGCGCGCCCGAGCCGAAGCGCCCCTCCTTCCGATGTTATAATGAGGTCACCACTCGCGCAAAGGGGTCGCTCAACATGCGTGGCTTGCTGTCCCATCTCGTTCCCCATAAGCTCAAGTACCGGCTGTTCGCGGCGTTCGTGCTCGTCATCTTGCTCCCGTTCAGCATTTTGAACATCTACAATTACCGGAAGATCGAGTCGCTCGTTCAGAAAAAAGTAAGCGAACAGAGCCACGAGCAGCTCGACAATCTGCACCGTTCCCTCGAGGATCAGCTCAGTATCGCGTTCAAGACGCTCATTTTCCTGGAGCAGGATACGGAAGTGCGGCAGATTCTTCAGGAGCCGGACAAGCACTCCGTCCTGGACAACAAGGACTTGATGGAGGACAAGTTCAAAGGCTTGAACAACAGCTTCTTTCTGTACAACCCGTCCGTGTACTTCACGCTGCTCGACGATCACGGCCATGTGTATACGTCGTATCAGCCGAGACGTCCGCTCGACTACGACGCGATCGCGTCAAACGCATCGTTTGCCGCGATGCGGGAGACGAAGGCCTCCTATCTATGGGTGCCGGACGACGAGAATTATGTGTCCCGCGACATTACCAAGAGTCCGATGCTGCTCTCGCTTTATGCCGAACTGCGGGACCGCGGCAACCGGACGTACGGACTTGCAAGGATCAGCATCGATTTCTCCTTCTGGTTCCAGTCCATGCTTCAGAAGTCGGAAAGCGATCAGGCCTATTTCATCATGACGAGAAAAGGAGATACGATCGCAAGATCCATCCCGGGCTCGGAGCTGTCGCCTGCGGCGGTCGATGCCGTCGCGCGCGCCCCGGACAATGGATTCTGGACCGACAAAAGCGGGGATGCGCTCGTCAACTACAGCTATCTGTCGTCGCTGGACTGGTACCTGGTGGATAGGATTCCGCTGCAGGTACTGTTTAACGAGATCGAGAGCCTGAAGCAGCAATACTTCGTCACCTTTTATATCATCACGGCGATATTCGTCGCAGTCGCCTTTATGCTTGCCTATACGTTCACGCGCCCCCTCTCCCGCATGCAGATGAAGATGAGAGAGGCCGTGCGCAAGGATCTGCGGATTCGGCTGCCCGAAAAGAACTATAAGGGCGAAATTCTCGAGCTGACACGCACCTTCAATACGATGATGGTCGATATGAACGGGCTGATCCAACGCTTGCGGGCGGAGGAGCGGCAGAAGGATGCCGTCCATTTCCAGATGCTGCTCGCCCAGATGAACCCGCATTTTCTGCTTAATACGCTTAATACGCTCAAGTGGATCGGACTGCGCGGCGGCAGCGAAGAGACGGTCGAAATCTGCCTGTCCCTCGGCAAGCTGCTTGAGACGAGCCTCAACTCCGACGTGGATCTCATCTACTTGAAGGACGAGATCGAACTGACGCGCGCCTTCCTCTACATTCAGCAGGTGCGGTACGGCAACCGCTTCGAGATCGAATTCAGCTACGACGAGGAGCTCGTTTACGCGCTGGTTCCGAAGCTGAGCCTGCAGCCGCTCGTCGACAACGCGATCCGGCACGGCATCGCCGACATGCAGGAGGGCGGGCGCATCCTGATTCGCATGGACCGGGACGCCGAATACCCGGACCGGCTGGCGCTGGAGGTCGAGGACAACGGGGTCGGGCTCGAACGGTCCAGGCGCATCCGCGAGGAAGGGCGCAAGCGGCCGGGCATCGGGCTGGACAATGTGCGGGAGCGGCTGCGGCTGCTGTTCAAGGACAAGGGGGAGCTCGACATCCAGCCGCTGCCGCGCGGCACATTATGCCGGATGCGTCTGCCGCTGCTGCTGTCCCAGCCTTACGAGAGCGGACTTCACGAATTGACTCGCCAAGACGAAATGGAGGCGTAAGCGATGTACAAGGTGCTGCTGGTCGAGGACGAGACGTTTGTCCGGGAGTCGGTCAAGGAGATCATCCGCTGGGAGGAGATGGGCTTCACGCTGGCCGGCGAAGCGAGCAACGGGGTCGAAGCGCTGGCGCATATCAAGCGGGATCCGCCCGATCTTGTCCTGTGCGATATCGTCATGCCGCAGATGGACGGGCTCGCGCTGCTCAAGGAGACGAGAAACGCTGGCATCGGCTCCAAGTTCGTCATGCTGACCTGCATCGGCGACTTCGAGGCGATGCGCCAAGCGATGGAATACGGCGCGTCCAATTATATACTCAAGCTCTCGATGAGCGTAAAGGATTTGCGGGAGACACTGGCCAAGGTGGGGCGGGAGCTGTCTGGCGGATCTGCGGCTGCCGCAGCGGCCCGGTCCGGCGCGGCGCATCAGCCTTCCGTTTCTCTTCCGCCGGTCGCGGTCAAGGAGCAAATTACGCATCCCGAAGTGAACAAAATCATTCAGTACATCGAGCAGCATTACGACCAGGACATCACGCTCGGAACGCTGTCCCGTTACGTCATGATGGGGGAGAACTATGTCAGCGCGCTTTTCAAAAAGAAGACGGGTGAGACGCTCATTCACTATTTGCACCGCACGCGCGTGGACAAGGCGATCGAGCTGCTCATGAGCACCGACCAGCCGGTCAACCGGATCGGCCAGCGCGTCGGCTTTATGAACGACAACTATTTCATCAAGATCTTCAAGCGCATGACCGGGATGACGCCGAGCCAGTATCGGAACCATAGAACGATTTGATCGTTTCGATGACTCCGCGACGCCGTCGTATTGTGTATATCTGTTCCATCGAGATCATGAATCTGTTACTTATGGACCGCCTTGCCGTCCTGTTATCCTTGATTTGCACACAACAACAACGGTTCATTCGGGGAGGGCGTCTCTGGTGAGAAAAAAAGGCTGGCTGGCAAGCATCGCTTCGCTGGCGCTCGTGACGGGCGCATTGGCAGGCTGCGGCAACAATAACGGGGGTAACGCAAGTCCGTCGGCAAGCGGAAAAACGGAAGCGTCTTCATCGGCATCGGCAGGATCGAAGGCAAGCGGCGGCACGGTTAAGCTGAAGATGTGGGGCGGGGTGCCGCCCGAAGCCGGCCCGCAGGAGGTCATGGACAATTGGAACAAGGAACATCCGGACATCCAGATCGAATACGTGCGCTACGTCAACGACGACGAAGGCAATCTGAAGCTCGATACGGCGATGATGACCGGACAGGACGTCGATCTCTTCGTCAATTACACGCTGTCGCAGACGGCCAAGCGGGTCGAATCCGGCTTTGCGGCGGATCTGAGTCAATTTACCGATTACAACATTGACGAAAAAATGGGGGCCGATGCCGCGGGCTGGAAGATCGACGGCAAATATTACGGCATGCCGACGACCAAAAGCTCGTACTTTGTGGCGCTGAACAAGGACGCCCTGGACGCGGCCGGGCTTACGGTTCCGAAGGACTGGACTTGGGACGAGATGCGCGAGTACGCCAAGAAGCTCAAGAAAGGCGACGGCTACGGCTTTATCCAGAACACCGAGCCGTACGCAGATCCGGTCGACGCCGTGCTGTCGAAGGACGGCTACACGAAGGCCGACGGCACCTCGAACCTGGATCATCCGCTCGTCCGCAAGTGGCTCGAATCGCTGAACGGCATGATGAAGGACGACAAGACGACGCCGCCGCTCGGCGAGCAGCTGACGAGCAAGATGCCGGTCGAGCAGATGTTCCTGAGCGGCGAGGTGCCGATGCTGAACATCGGGGCTTGGCTGCTCCGCAGCTCCAACAATTTCACCGATTATCCGCGCGATTTCAAAATCGCGTTCGCGCCGGTGCCCCGTCTTCAGGACGACGCGGAAGGCTTCATGACGCGCGGCGGTCTCGGCGACTACATCTCGATCAACGCCAGGTCCAAAAACCAGGCGGCGGCCTGGACGTTCCTGAAGTGGTACGCGGATGGCGGCATGGCGCCGATGGCCGCCGGCGGGCGTCTGCCGGCTTCCAAGGACGCCGATCAGGACGCCGCGCTCGCGAGCATGCTCGGCGACAAGGCCGAGACGTACGACAAGGACTCGCTCATGTACGTCATTTTCGACAACAAGACGCCGACCTTTGTTCGTTCCGTGCCGCAGGAGGTTATGGACCTGCGCTCACAGGAATACGAGAAATATTTCCTCGGCTCGCAGAACCTCGATGCGACGATCGCCGCCATGGTGAGTCGGCACAACGAATTTTTGAAGAAGTCCAAATAAGCGCGAGGCCAGGATTGCCGTCAGAGACGGCAGTCCTTTTGCCTGTTTGGCGAGAGAAATAGGAAGGTTGCCAGACTGCCGGGAAGAAGGATCGAATGAATCGATGTTCATGCGGAGCAGGCTGCGAATAAACATTAGCGGGAGGAATGACGATGATCGCATGGCAAGCGGAGTTGCATAACGTCGAAGCGTTGGTTGAAATTCACGGTAGACCGGGCTATTTATTGCAGCGCGTGCCGGAGGCCGTGCGCGAGGGATTGACCGAGGGCGGGCAGCAGCAGATTCGCAAGGCCGCTTTGACCGAGATCCGGTTCGTCGCGGAGGCCGGCGAGGCGCAGGTGACGCTCGCCAGTCACGGCTGGCCGAGCGCCGTACAAATCTATTACGGCGATTACTGGGTGGAGGACCGGACGATCGGCGAGCAGCCGGAGACGTTGACGCTGGGCGCTCGGGATCCTCGCTTTCAGTTCGATTCGCCTTGGCGGGAGGGCGTGCCGCGGCAGTCGTTCGGCCCGGTATGGCGAATTCTCGTCCACGGCGGCGAGGTCCATCTTCTCGAGATTTGCGGAGATTCGATTCGCCCGCCGCGCGCGGACGAAAAGCCGGCACTGCGCTATCTCGCCTACGGCACGTCGATCACCTATGGCGGTTCGGTGTCTTCGCCGGACGCCACCTATGTCGCGCAGGCCGCCTGGCGGCTCGGCCTCGATCCGCTGAACCTCGGCGTTCCGGGCAACGCGCATTGCGAGCCGGCCATCGCCGCGCATATCGCGGGCCGTCGCGATTGGGATATCGCGACGCTTTGCCTCTCGGTGAACATGCTGAATCAAGGCGTGACCGCGGACGAGTTCTCGGCGCGCGCCGGAGCGATGATCACTGCAATCGCGTCCGCGAATCCGGACAAGCCCGTGCTGTGCGTCGGCTTGTTCACCGGATTCCCGGATCTGGGCTGGACTTGGCCGGGACGCGAAGTCCGCGCGACGAGCGAGGCGTACAGACAGGCGCTGCGGTCGATCGTAGAGGACAGCGGCTTCGCGAATTTGGCTTATGCGGACGGCAGCGAGCTGCTGGACGACTGGCGCGGACTTTCGCACGATCTGCTGCATCCCGGCGCGCACGGCATGATCCGCATCGGCGAGCGGCTTGCGGAGCGAATGCGTCCGATGCTGTATTAGGCAAGCGAACGATGAGCGAGACGGGATGAGCGGAGCAGAATGCCGCTTGATCCCGTTTTTTGTTCTTGTCACACCCATTGGGGAAACCGGTTTCAAAAAGTTGTTGACGCGCTCGCAGGCAGGATGCTACGATTCGATTGGGCCCAGCTTAACCGTTTCAAAGTCGACGTTTTGATATTTGTGCAAACGTTTTCGCAATCGAGGGATAGCGTAGGAGGTGTGCGAACGATAACCGGCTTCACAACAAATGTAAGCGCATTATAATGAGCGGCATGATCATAGAGAGGGGAATGAAGGAATGAGACGAGGTAGCAGGCAAAAATGGCTGGGGCTCGTGGCGGCGGTCATGCTCGTGCTGTCGATTCTGAGCCCGGTCGCGTCGGACCGGCCCGCGGAGGCGGCGGGCACCGATCTGAAGGTACACTTCAAGCCGCCTACCGGATGGGGAGCGCCGCAAGTGTATTATTACCAGACGAGTCCGGCCGTCACCGAGCCCGTCTGGGCTTCTTCGCCCGCGATGACGGCGGAGACGGGCGGCTGGTATGTTTACACGATCACGGGCGCGACGAGCGCGCGGGTTATTTTCAAGGATAGCAGCAATCATCAGACGCCGGCTTCCGGGCAGGCGGGACTGCTGCGCGACAAGGAAGGCTGGTATACCGGCACGACATGGACGGATACGAATCCAGAAGCGCCCGACACGACCGCGCCGTCCGTGCCGGCCAATCTGGCCAGCACGGCCAAGACCGATACGATGGTGTCGCTGTCGTGGTCGGCCAGCACGGATAATGCGGGCGGCAGCGGCCTGTCCGGTTACGGCATATACCGCAACGGCACGGCAGTCAGCGCCAATGTGACGGGGACGTCCTTCACCGACACCGGACTGACCGCCTCGACGGCTTATTCGTACACGGTGCGGGCCAAGGACAACGCCGGCAACTGGTCGGCCGACAGCGCCGCGATTACGGTGACGACCAACGCGCCCGGCACGACGAACAAGGTAACGGTTTACTACAAAAAGGGCTATACGACGCCTTACATCCATTATCGCCCGGCCGGCGGGACGTGGACGACGACGCCCGGCGTCGCGATGGACGCGGCCGAGGTGACGGGCTATGCGAAAAAAACGATCGACATCGGCTCAGCGACGCAGCTTGAGGCCTGCTTCAACAACGGCCTGGGCCAATGGGACAGCAACAACGGCAGCAACTATTTGTTCGGCGTCGGCACGTGGACGTACAATGCGGGCGTCATCACGGCAGGCGCGCCGGCGGGCACGACGCCCGACACCACGGCGCCTTCGGTCCCTGCCGGGCTCGCCATGACGACGAAGACGGATACGACGGTCTCCGTCTCCTGGACGGCGAGCACGGACAACGCGGGAGGCAGCGGCGTCGCGGGTTACGAGGTGTACAAGGGAGGCGTGCTGGTCGATGCCAATGTGACCGCGACCGCCTACACGTTCACGGGACTGACCGCCTCAACCGCGTATTCGTTTACCGTGCTGGCCAAGGATGCAGCGGGTAATAAGTCGGCGCAGTCTGCGGCGCTGTCCGTGACGACTTCGGCTGCGGGCACGGGCAATCAAGCCACGGTCTATTATTACAAGACGACGCGGGGCTGGACGCAGGTCAATCTGCATTACGCGCCGACGGGCGGGACTTGGACGACGTCGCCCGGCGTCGCGATGAGCGAGGAAGCGTGCACGGACTGGACCAAGCTGACGGTCAACCTTGGCAGCGCGACTTCCATGAAGGCCGCGTTCAACAACGGCACCGCCTGGGACAACAACAACGGCAACAACTACACGATCGGGACCGGCATCACGACCGTGAGGGACGGCGTCGTGACCGCGAATGCGGCCGCGCCTTGCCAGCCGCTCCCGTCCGACACGACGCCGCCGTCGGTGCCGACGGGCGTGACCGCTTCGGCGACCAACCTGACGATCTCGCTCAGCTGGACCGCCTCGACGGACAACGCGGGCGGCAGGGGCGTGGACGGCTACGAGATCACGCGCACCGGCGGCACGCTGGGACAGAAGGTGTACACGACGACGCAGACGAGCTTCTCGGAGTCCAATCTGGAAGCGCAGACGACGTACACGTACACGGTCAAGGCTTACGACAAGGCCGTGCCCGCCAATAAATCGGCAGCCAGCGCGGCCGCTGCGGCCAAGACGGGCGATGCGCCGCTGCCGCCGGCCGGCGGTACGCCGCTTGGCGGTGATGCCCGCGAGGATTCGATTTACTTCGTGGTGACCGCCCGCTTCAACGACGGCGACACGTCGAACAACCGCGGCGGCCAGCTCAACGTCAAGTCCGGCAATGCGGCCAACAACGATCCGATGTTCCGCGGCGACTTCAAGGGCCTGATGGAGAAGCTCGATTACATCAAGGCGCTCGGATTCTCCGCGATCTGGATTACGCCGGTCGTGCTTAACCGTTCGGACTACGATTTCCACGGCTATCACGGCTACGATTTCTACCGCGTCGATCCACGACTGGAATCGTCGGGAGCGAGCTACCAGGATCTGATCAACGCCGCGCATAACAAGGGAATCAAGATTTTTCAGGACGTCGTCTACAATCACTCCAGCCGCTGGGGCGCGAAGGGCTTGTTCACCCCGACTGTCTTCGGCATACGCGACACGCAATGGAGCTGGTATTACGACGAAAAAATCCCGGGTCAGGAGTATGACGGCTTGTATCCGACGGGCGTT
This sequence comes from Cohnella hashimotonis, assembly GCF_030014955.1. NCBI lineage: Bacteria > Bacillati > Bacillota > Bacilli > Caryophanales > Paenibacillaceae > Cohnella > Cohnella hashimotonis. Next base: position 4,472,859 of record NZ_JAGRPV010000001.1, on the reverse strand, counting down.
TCCGCCAAGACCTACAACGGCGATCTGTGGTCGACGGCCGAGCCGGCGGGCAATACGTGCCGCAACTGGGGCACGCCGACGAACTTTTACAGCTCGGAGGGCTACCGCATTTACAACTGCCAATGGCCGAGTCCGACGTCCGGCATGTTCCCGTCCTCGCTCTATCATCAGTGCTGGATCGGCAACTGGGAGGGTGAAGACGCGCGCAGCTGCTGGCTGCACGAGGACCTGGCGGACTTCAACACTGAGAACGCGCAGGTGCAGAATTACCTGATCGGCGCCTACAACAACTTTATCGACATGGGGGTCGACGGCTTCCGGCTCGATACGGCGGTGCACATTCCGCGCACGACGTGGAACAGGCGCTTCCTGCCGGCGGCGCAGAGTCATTCGGCGACGAAGTTCGGCGCGAACGGACAGAACTTCTTCATGTTCGGCGAGGTGGCGGCCTTCGTCAACGACAAATGGAACCGCGGCTCGGTGAACCATTCCGCCCAGTTCTATACGTGGAAGGAGCGTCAGACGTACAGCGCGGACGACGCCGCCGCCTCGCTCGAGATGTACAACTACGAGCAGCAGCAGGGCACGGCGAACCAGCCGACCTCGAACAACGCGTTCCTGCAAGGCAACAACTATCATACCCCCGATCACAGCCAGGCCTCGGGCATGAACGTCATCGACATGCGCATGCATATGAATTTCAGCGACGCGTACAATGCGTTCACCAACGGCAAGGACTCCGACGACTCGTACAACGATGCGACCTACAACGTCGTCTACGTGAGTAGCCACGACTATGGGCCGAACAAGTCGAGCACGGCTTATAACGGCGGCACGGACGCTTGGGCGGAAAATATGAGCTTGATATGGACGTTCCGCGGCATCCCGACGATCATGTACGGCGACGAGATCGAGTTCCAGGCCGGCAAGACGATCGATTGCGGTTCTTCTTGCCCGCTCGCGACGACGCGCCGCGCCTACTTCGGCGATCATCTCGCGGGTACGGTCGTCGCGTCCGGCTTCGGCCAGGTCGCTTCCGCGACCGGGCAAGTCGCGACGACGCTGCAGCAGCCGCTTGTCAAGCATCTGCAGCGGCTCAATATAATCCGCCGCCAGATTCCTGCGCTGCAGAAGGGCCAGTATTCGACCGACGGCATCTCGGGCGGCATGGCGTTCAAGCGCCGGTTTACGGATAGCGCCAAGGGCGTCGACAGCTTCGCGCTCGTGACAATCAGCGGCTCCGCCAGCTACACGGGCATCCCGAACGGCACCTACAAGGATGCGATTACGGGCGACGTCAAGACGGTAACGAACGGAACGCTGTCCGTATCGCTGTCCGGCAAGGGCAACCTGCGGGTGTACGTGCTGGACCTGCCGGGCAACCCGGCGCCGGGCAAGATCGGGACGGATGGCCCTTATTTGAAATAGGAATAAGTTCGAGAAGGAATGAGAAGCCAGGCGAAGCGGCGGCCGCGCATTTGCGCGCGCGGCCGCTTTGCCGTTTTTGCCTGCGCGCGCTCGATTTAGGAAGCTTATGACAAACGGCGGGGGAGGGGGGGATGATGCATACCTCCCATGCGTGCGGATTGCGCCGTCCCGGGTAAAGAAGGACAAGCGGAACAAAATTCGGGCGATTCGCCCCGCATGCACTATGCCTGCGAAGGCGATTCCCGCCACAGGAGGTGCGGGCGTCATGAACAAGACGCGTACACTGGCGATCAGCGACATTCACGGCTGCGCGGAGCAGTTGAAGCGCCTGCTGGACAGATGCGGCTTCGACGCGGCTCGCGACCAGCTCGTCCTGCTGGGCGATTACGTGGACCGCGGCCCCCGGAGCAGGCAGGCCGTCGCTCTCGTCCGGCGTCTGGTCAGAGAGTCGGGCGCGATCGCGCTGCAGGGCAATCACGATCGGCGTTTCGTCCGGGTCATACAGGGGAAGGCGCATCCGGAGGAGCTTCGCAAGTTTTTCGAAAAGGGAGGCGCCGAGGCGATCGCAAGCTATTTAGGCGCGGGGCATACGTCGAAAATCGTGCCAGAGCGAGTCGCCGAGTATCGCGCGCGTATCCTGTCCTGCTGCGAGGAACATATTCGTTTCCTGGACCGTCTGCAGTATTACTACGAGGACGACCGCTTCATATACGTGCACGCCGGGCTGAATCCGGATATCCGGAATTGGCGGCAGCAGAGCGTCATGGATTATCTGTTCATCCGGGAGGCGTTCTACAAGCATCCGGTGAAGGCCGGCAAGACGGTCGTCTTCGGCCATACCAAAGCGATCGAGCTGCACAACAAGCCGGACGTCTGGTTCGGCGGCGACAAGATCGGCATCGACGGCGGATGCTCGTACGGCTATCAGCTGAACGCGCTGGAGATCGTGGATGGCGCCGTGACCCGGGTTTATGTCGAGCCGGCCGTAAGCGAGCGACGGCAGACCGCCGGCCGTCGCTCCCAATAATGTCCGATGAAATTGCGCAATCACGCCCTATGAACGGGGAATTGTCAATGCTCGCATGGCCACGGCCCACTTGCCCTCGGCTGCTCGGTCGTCCGAAGCGCGTCACCGACTGCCAAGCGGCAGCTTGCGCGGGCGCCGAGAAACAAGTCGCAAAAGAGGAAATGCTCGATGAAGATGGAACTATTTATTCGACGATCAGAATTACGCGGTCAGGCGATTCGTTCCAGTACGGGCGTAACCGCAAAAATGCCGCAAGAAATATCAAATTTCAAAGTGATTCGGGGGAGCAGGCGGCATGAGCGGAGACAAGCAAGAGGATCGGGGCACCGCAGGCGGCGTCGAGACAGTGGATCATATTCCGTTAATCTGGGAGCGACCGATGTCAGGCGCAGGCCGGGATCTGGTCGTTTGGCTGCCGGGACTGTCGGGGAGCAAGGACAAGCTGCGCGAGCATCTGCGTCTGTTTGCGGATGCAGGATTTACGGCCGTTTCCTACGATCCTTACGAGCACGGGGACCGTATGCGCGAGACGCCGGAGGCGTTCCGGCAGAAGCTCGGCGCGAACAAACGGCGATACTTTTGGCCGATGATCGCACTTACGGCCGAAGAATACCCGCGCGTAATCGACTGGGCCTTTGAGCGGTTCGGCCTGGACGGCGTCGTCCTGGCGGGCGGAATCTCGATGGGCGGCGACATCGCGGTGACGGCGGCGGGCCTCGACCGGCGCATCCGGGCGGTAGCGGCTTGCATTTCTACCCCGGACTGGCTTCGTCCGGGCTCGGACGAAGCGCCGAGCGAGCCCGACACGTATGCCTGGAATTGCTATCGGCGGTGCAATCCGCTTACGAACGCCGCGCTGTATGCCCACGCTCCGGCGATCCGGTTCTTGAACGGCGCGCAGGACGGCCACGTACCGCCAGATGGCGCACGACGATTTCGTGCGGCACTGGCGGATGCGTATGCGCCTTGCCCGGAACGCTTCGTCGTGACCGAGTACGAAGGGGTCGGCCATACGTTCACGGAGGCGATGCTGCAGGACGCGCTGTCGTGGTTCGCAGCCCATCGCAGCGACGGATAAAAGTAAAATGTACGGCCGATGCCTCTCATAGTGGGGGCGCGGCCATTTTTTTCGTGAAAAGAGTAGGCTGAGGCGAAGAGACTCCGGATAGAGCTACATGGCCGGGGAAACGAAGGTGCTGCGGGCAAGAAGCTCCGGATAGAGCTACATGGCCGGGAAACGAGTGTGCTGCGGGTCAAGAGACGCTGGACAGCGTTACTGGACGATATCAAGGTCAAGAAAACCGCATCGATGCAACATCGGCTGAGCTTTGCCAATGTTGCGTCAATGCGGTTTGTGCGTTGCGTCGAAGCCTGGCGGTCTAGGACCGTTATTGCAACGTGACAGTTTTGATACTACCGTTCTCAGAGAAGTCCGTCGTGTAGGCAACTTCGACCTTGGCCGTCAGCTTGCCGCTTTTGCCTTCAATCGTCACGGTCGGCGTCGACGAGTAGCCGGCACCTGGCTTCACGATTTTGACGCCTTTAAGGACGCCGTTTTCAACGATCGTTTCCAGAACGGCGGGCGTCCGCTTCCAGACCTCGCCTTTGCTGCCGGAATAACGATAGTAGTTGGACACTTCGTCGAGCTTGTCGTTCGTAATGCCGTACGGAGCGAGCACCTTGAGGAGCGCAGCTTTGTTGGCTTTGGCTTCCGCTTCGGTCGGACCGCCGCTGTCGGCGCCGGCAGGCGTCACGCCGCTGAACGCTTCGCGGAACGTCTCGGCCGGCACGCCGAGCGCGGCCGCGATGAGCGCGACTGGACGGCCGTGATCAGCCGGGTCGGTCTCATAACCGCCCGCGATCGTGATCGTATATCCATTGGCATCGACCGCGCTCGTGGCTGCCGTTGCGGCCGGGCCGGCCGGCGCAGCGCCGGAAGGAGCAGACCCCGAATGTGCTTTGCCGGACGGTGCAGCTCCGGCTTGCCGGTCGCAATTCGAGGCTGGCTGACCGCCATCCCGCTGACCGCTTCCCTGTTTTCCGCCGGCTTGCCCCGGACCGCGTTCGCGTGGAGCCGGCCGCGGCTTTTTCTGACCCGCATCCGCTTGCCCTTGACCTGCCTGTCCTTGGCTACCTTGCCCTTGATCTGCTTGAGCCGAGCTTTTCTGTGCGGATGCCGAAGACTTGGCCGAACTCGATCCTGCAGCACCCGTCGGTGTCGGCGTCGCCGTTGCTGCGGAAACTTTCGTCTGGTTGCTTGTGCCGCCGTCCACAGCGGCTAGGGCAAGCTGGATGGAGCCGAAGCCGAATGCGGCCAGGGCGACGAGCGTAACGGCGATTTTTTTCGATTTCTTGTTCATGTGATCGATCTCCTCTCGATATTGAGCTGTAGTGGGGTGCTGCATTCAATATAAGAGGCGAATATGTCAGACAAATGTTGGCAAGAACTTTATCCGGCGCAACGAGCCGCAGCACAAAAACCCAGCACAAAAACCCAGCACAAAAACGGGAGAAGACAGCTCGAAACGCTGCTTCCTCCCGTTATTATAAGAACGGCCGATTCAGTTGATCTCCGCGCCAAGCGGTCCCGCCAGCTCTTCCAGATAGAACAGCGTGCCCGGCAGCGTCGGCATAAAGGTGGACGGCAGCCAGCGGTCGGGACCGTGGCGGAGCGTGGTCCACAGCGAGAGGCCCTGCCACTGCATGCCGCGGCCGAAGGCGCCGTCGCAGCCGCCGAGAATGCGGTCGGACTGCAGGAACAGGCCGGGGCCGATCGTGTTGGCGCGGCAAGGGACGAGCGTCGTGCGGCTTTTGAAGCTGGTGATGGCGTTCTGCTCGATCGTCAGCGGATGCAGCTGCGCGGCGACGCGGTGCGTCGCGGCCGCCCAGGCCGCATCGTCCGCGAATTCGCCGCCGAAGTGGGGCTCCCAGAAGGCGATGTGCATCGCGCGGCCGATGCCGAACACCGTGATGAGCTCGGCGCCGTCCGCCTTGAGCGCCGCGATCTTGCCTGCGTAGGTCGGCAGATTGTCGGCCGTCGCAAAGTTCCGTTGGCTCTCCGGCACGGCGAGTTCGCCGAGCGGGAGGAAGAGCGCCTGCTCCATCGCGTACTGGAACGAGCCGGGGTTGTCGGACGGCAGCGTCCGGCCTTCCGCGTCGCTCCATTCGTCCATGTTAAACGTGTGAAGGTGTCCGCAGTCCGTGCCCCATTGCCGCAGGAAGTAGGCGGTCCACTTGTACATGCCCATCGGGCCAGCCGGCAGGATCATCGCCAGTTTTCGGCCTTGCTCCTTCGCCGTGCGAATTTCAAGGGCAATGGCATGTCCCAGCTTAACGTCGAGTTCGCCGACATCCGCGCAGCCTACCGGCGCGAATGCCGGATGCCAGAACGGCTGGCGCTCGCCGATCGTATCGGGGGCTTGGGCGCAGCAGGCGTCGATCCGGGCCAGATCCCAGCCTTCGGGATAGAAATTTTCCAGCAGCGAGCCTTTTATCGTCGTCATGAGATCCATTCGAACAGCTCCTTTTAATTTGTTAAACGTGCTAGGTTTTAAGAAAACGTTCTTGTCATCTTCACGGCAGCAATCGCTGCGTCGGAATGCGCGGCCATGCCTGGCAGGCTTTAAAGCCCTCCGCATAACCGGCGCCGCACTGCAGGCCGCGGAACTTGGAGACGGTCCTCACGAAGTCGAGAAAATCGATCCCGTCATGCTCGTACAGCCACTTGATCTGACTCTGATGGCTATCGTTCATGGCGATCTTCACATCGATCTCGCCGGTGATGTCGACATACTCCGTTGGCAGGAAACCGACGCCAGCGAGCGTATCCATGTAGTAGATCGGCGGAACTTTGTCGTGAAAAGGATATGGGGAATCAGGCGCATAGTGCGAAATGGAGGCTGCGAAGCTGGCATCGAAAACGGCGCGGGAAACTTCCATATGATCCTTCATATAATCCTCGGGCGGATGCGTAATGATATAGTCGGGGCGCACGCGGCGAATAAGGTTCACGAGTCCCGCGATCAATTCGTCCTGATCGGCCTTCACCGACAAGTCGGGGATGTCCAGGCTCACGACCTCTGCGCCGATCAACGCGCCAGCCTGGCGAGCTTCCTCCTTGCGCATATCGCGAAGCGTTTCCGGCGGTATCGTACGGTGCCCTTTGTTCCCGTTCGCGACATGCGCCATCGTCACGCGGTGCCCCTGCTTGGCAAGCTTGGCAAGCGTCCCGCCGCATCCGATCTCCAGATCGTCGGGGTGGCAGCCTACGGCCAGCACGTTCATGTGATATCAGCTCCTATTGGCTATTGGGTGACAGCAATTCCATTCGCTTTTCATTGTAGCGGCGAGGCGCGTCGGGCGATTTATCAAAAAGAGCGCGGCTTGTAGCAATTGTGCCGGAACTTCGCCTGCCCCCCGCCGGATGCTATAATATGACAAACGAGAGGGATATCGGAGCGAGGTGAGACGATGGAAGCCGCTGAGCATGCAGGCGAGCGGAACGGCAAAGCGGAGCGGGCATACGGTTTGCAGGCAGAGCCGGCAATCGAAGCCGAAGGCAGCCACGGCGGGACCGGCGGAGCCGAGGGGAACGGCGCAACGGAGGATCGCGCGCCGACCATCGCCTATCCGCGGACCAGGCTGCAGATCGAACTTTCCGTCCGCAGACTCATTTCCTTCCACTACTTCGAATTCGCGCCGGACTTCAAGTTCGAGGGAGAAAAGCACGATTTCTGGGAGTTCGTCTACGTGGACAAAGGGGAGCTTGAAGTATTCGCGGACACGGAAGGCTACTTGCTGAGGCAGGGCGACGTTATCTTCCACAAGCCGGGAGAGTTCCACGGCGTCTGGGCGAACGGCGTTCGATCCCCCAACGTCATCATCGTCTCTTTCGAATGTCCGTCGCCCGCCATCGCTCACTTTAATAATCGGATCTTGTCGCTGAACGATCGGCAGAAGGAGCTTCTCGCCCAGCTGATCCGCAGCGGGTTCGCCGCTTTTCTGCCGCCGTACGACGATCCGCTCGATCATACGCTGCTGCGCAAACCTGACGCGCCCTTCGGAGCGGAGCAGTCGATCAAGCTGTACCTGGAGCTGCTGCTGATCGACCTGTACCAGGCCGGCTGCGAGCCGGCGCGCGAGCAGCGGCTGTCCAGCGCCGTTACGATCCGCAGCGAAGCGGATCTCGCTTCGCGGATGGCAGCTTATCTTGAAGCTCACGTCGAAGGGCAAGTACGCCTTGAACTGATCTGCCGTCACTTTCATATGAGCAAGACGCATGCGCTCGCTCTGTTCAAGAAGTGCATGGGACTTAGCATTATGCGGTACTACCGGCAGCTCAAGATCGAACGCGCCAAGGCCATCATCCGCGAGCAAATGCATACGTTTACGGAGATCGCCGCGATGCTGCATTATCCGACCGTGCACAATTTCTCGCGGCACTTCCGTCACGAGACGGGGATGTCTCCGTCGGAATACGCGCGGACGGTGCAGGCTCGTCGCTAAAAGGTCGCTCGCCCCGCTCAATCGAACGTCAGATCAGCAGCGCCCATCCGACGGACAAGCGGCCGAACGGGCGTTTGCCGTTTATCGGGGCCGTGCAGCAACAGATGTCAAGGAAGGCAACAACGGCAAATAGCAGGGGGCCGGGCGCTCTCTTATAATTTGGTACTTGAGGGCTCTTTATAAAAATAGGGTTCCTCTTTTTCTGGGCTGCTTGGTGTTAGGCATGAGCGGAGGAGGAGGTTTTCAAATGCATGAGGCGATGCAAGTATTCCGGGCGACAGATTCATATGTAAAAATCATCGGGCGAACCTACGACTACAATGAAGCGGTATGGCTCGCGTTGTCCGGTAGCGGCATTGCGTTTGCGTTTTACGGCAAGAAGGCGGAAATCACGATAAAAGGCGACGATATGGCCTCAAGCCTATCGCATCAAGCCAGGATCGGCATTTACATCAACGGAGAACGAGTCGTCGACGATCAGGTAACCCGACTCTTGAAAACGTATACCGTCTTCCAGAGCGATACCAACGAGCACGTCACGGTTAAAATTGTTAAATTATCGGAAGCGGCCATGTCGACTGTTGGAGTTCAACATATCGCTGTCGATGCCGTCAAGGGAATTAAGCCTATCCCTGCACAAGCGCGCAAAATTGAATTCATCGGTGATTCCATCACTTGCGGCTATGGCGTCGACGATGAAAACGAGCAGCATCATTTTTCCACTGCGACTGAAGATGTCACGCAAGCCTACGCTTACCAAACGGCGGAGGCGCTTCAGGCAGACTACAGCATGGTTTCTTACAGTGGTTATGGCATCCTGTCGGGCTTTACGGAGAACGATCAAAAAAAGATCTCTAGCCTCGTACCTGAATATTACGAAAAGGTGGCCAAATCTGAAGGGAAGTTTGACCAGACACTGGAGCCTCAAGCCGTAAATTGGGATTTCAAGCGATTTGTACCGGATCTTGTCGTCATCAATTTGGGAACGAATGATGAATCTTATACGAAGGAGCATGCCGACAGACAGGAGGAATATGCCGAGCGGTATTTCGAGTTTCTTAAAATGGTTAGGCACAACAATGCCCGTGCCACGATTCTCTGCACATTGGGTATCATGGGAGATCTTCTATATCCGTATATCGAACGAGCGGTTAGCCGTTATATCCAAGAAACTGGAGACCGGAATATCGCTGCAATGAAATTTGACAATCAACTTGCGTCTGACGGATACGGCGCCGACTGGCACCCGTCCAAAGCCACACACTCCAAAGCGGCGATGAAGCTCATTGCTCAGATCAAGGATCTCATGCATTGGAAATAAGGATAGAGACGCATCAACAATGCCCGTCCCGCGGTCAACCGGCCGCTGGGCGGGCGTTTGCCGTTTATCGGAGCAATGCAGCAACAGATGTCAAGGAAGGCAACAACGGCAAATAGAAGGGGGGCGGGCGCTCTCTTATAATTTGAACTAGATACGCCACACCGTCAGGAAGGTAGGAGAACATGAAAACAAACTATCGCAAACGGGAGCTGCCGCTGCATCTGATGCTCTTGCCCGGCGTCATTCTCCTGCTGGTCTACAGTTATTTTCCGATGGCCGGCGTGGTCATCGCCTTTCAGAAGTTCGTCCCCATCAACGGCTTGTTTAACTCCAAGTGGGTCGGCCTGGACAACTTCCGCTACGTACTCGATATGCCCGATATCTGGCAGGTGATGCGCAACACGGTGAGCATCGCGCTGATGAAGATGGCAGCCGGCCTGATCGTGCCGCTTGTCATCGCGATATTGCTTAACGAGATTCGTTCGGCCCTGGTCAAAAGAGGCGTGCAGACGCTCATCTACCTCCCGCACTTCCTCTCGTGGGTTATCCTTGGCGGCATCCTGGTCGAGATCCTCTCGCCGTCCACCGGCATCGTGAACGAGCTGCTCGTATGGCTTGGCTTCGATCCGATTTATTTCCTGGGGAGCAACGGCTGGTTCCGGTTCGTACTCGTCTTCTCCGACGTCTGGAAGGAATTCGGCTTCTCGACCATCGTGTATCTCGCCGCGATCACCGGGATCAATCCGGCCTTGTACGAGGCGGCGACGGTGGACGGCGCGGGCCACTGGAAGCAGATGTGGCACGTCACGCTCCCCGGCATGCTGCCGATCATCGTGCTGATGGCCACGCTTAGCCTGGGCAACGTGCTCAATGCAGGCTTTGACCAGGTGTTCAACCTGTACAGCCCGGTCGTATACGAGAGCGGCGACATTCTCGATACGCTGATCTACCGGATCGGCCTCGTCGATGCGCAGTTCGGCGTCGCGACAGCGATCGGCCTGTTCAAATCCGTCGTATCGCTGGCGCTGATCTCGATCTCTTACGCGATGGCTTATCGCTACGCCAACTACAGGATTTTCTAAAAGGGGGGACGGAACATGCACGCGACAGCCACCGTCGGCAGACGACTCTTTTTGACGCTTAACTATGCATTCCTGATCGCATTGTCTCTCATGTGCCTCTTCCCGCTGCTGCATGTGCTGGCCGTGTCGCTCAGCTCCAGCGCTGCGGCCTCCGGCGGCCTCGTCCGGTTCTGGCCGGTCGACGCGACCTTCGATTCGTACCGGTATATCCTGCAGAAAAAGGAGTTTATCGCTTCCTTTATCGTCACATTGGAGCGGGTCGCGCTCGGTTTTACCGTCAACATGCTGATGTCAATCCTATGCGCATATCCGTTGTCCAAGGAAACGAAGGATTTTCGGTCGCGTACCCGCTACGCCTGGTTTTTTATCGTGACGATTCTGTTCAGCGGGGGCCTCATTCCGACTTATATCGCCGTCAGCAAAACGTATCTGCTAGACTCCGTCTGGGCGCTGGTGCTGCCGGTCGCGGTTCCCGTGTTCAATATCATCCTGATGCTCAACTTCTTCCGCGGCTTGCCCCGCGAGGTCGAGGAATCCGCGTTCATCGACGGCGCCGGACACTGGCGCACGCTCTGGTCCATGATCGTGCCGATGTCGCTGCCCGTCATCGCGACCGTCTCGCTGCTGACGCTTGTCGGGCACTGGAACAGCTGGTTCGACGGGCTGATCTATATGAATTTTCCGGAGAAATATCCGCTCTCCACCTACCTGCAGCTTATGGTCATCAACAGCAATCCGATGAAGCTCGATCCGACCAACCTGAGCGCCGCGCTGGAGATCTCGGAGCGGACGACGCGGGCCGCCCAGATTCTGCTGGGGGCGCTGCCGATCCTGATCGTCTATCCGATGCTGCAGCGGTTTTTCGTCAAAGGCATCGTGCTCGGCAGCGTCAAGGCTTGATCCGACAAGAAGGGAAGCGAAGAAGATGCACGCGTATTACGAAAAATGGATCTGGATCGAGCTGATCGGCTTCGACAATACCTCGCCCGACTATGGCGTAGGCGCCTACATGGAAAACGCGGGCTTCGTCCCGGACGCCATGTCGCTGCTGCTGTTTACGTCGGATTTCATCCATACGCACGGTGGCATGTCGGAGGAACGGCCGCTTCCGCCGGAGGTTTGCTCCTACGGGGCCAGGCCTTACGGCAAATCGCGGATGCTGCAGTCCTGGACGAACCTCCAGCTGCGGGGACTCGTGCGGGAGCTGCAGCGGGCCGGAACGCAGGTGTATTGCAGCTTTTTCGATATGTTCCAGACGCATAATCCGGAGCGGCTTCGGCCTACGGAATGGTGCGCTGCCCATCCGGAGCTGTACGAGATGCGCAGATCGGGCGAAGCGTTCAGGGTAATCAACCCGCTCCGTCGGCTCCTCGACGGCACGCTGTACGAAGATTTGTTCGTCCGCGACCTGACGGCGGTCATGCGCGACTACGGCTTCGACGGCTATCACGGCGCGGACGGCTATACGAGTCCGCGCCTATGCATCGCCGAGATCGACTACTCGGACGATATGAGCGGCCAGTTCGCGGCATATATGCAGCAGCGGGGCCTGGCCGCAGGCTTCGAGCTTGCATGCGAAGGCGACCCCGAGGCGATGGAGGCGCGCGCGGCGCAGATCTGGTCCGGGCACAGGTTGGAGTGGATCGACTTTCACGCCGGGCGTTGGGCGGAGCTGTGGCGCAAGATTATGACGGCGCTGAAGGCTGACGGCAAGAAAGCGGTGCTCAACACCGCCTGGACACGCGACCCATTCGAGGCGATGTATCGTTACGGCGTAGACTACAAGCGGCTGGCCGCTTGCGGCATCGACGGCTTTGTCGTGGAGGCGGGCGCCGCCGCGCTGTCCTCGGGCGGCGAGGATTGGGACTACGAGCCGTGCACGGAATTCATGGCGACGATTCTGTCGCTCAAAGCTTACTTGCCGGACGTACGGCTCATCTGCCTGAACGCCGTTCACGATACGTACGAGCAGTGGGATGTACTGAACCATGCGCCGACGCTGCTGGACAGGGACATCCTGTGTTTTTCCAATTTGTACTTGCATGATCAAAATGGCATTCGGCGCTGCACGGAAGGGTTCGTCGCCTGTCTCGGCGACGATGTCGCCGCCCACGGCTGGGCCCGGATCGCGAAGCTGTGGGCGGCAGGTTACGAGGGCATGCCGGAGCGGACGCTGGGCGCCAGCTTCGTCTGGTCCGATGCGGTGCTTCATCGTTCGCTCGCCGACTACGCGGACAGACGCGAATGGCCGGTGCACAAGTTCGTCCACGAATGGCTGGAGCGCGGAGCGCCGCTGCACAGCGTCGTTAACGTCCGGGATCTGGGCGCGCACGAGGGCGTAATCGTCGTAACGCATGCGCATTTGCTGCCCGAGGCGGAGCTGTCCACCGTACTCGGCTATCGCGGCGGCTCCGTCCTGCTCGCCGGACGCCGGACGGATACGCTGTCGGAGATGCTCCATGCAGCAGGTCTTGCAATCCCGGATATCCCGGATGCGCGCTTCTGCGCAATCCGGTCGGCCAATGGCAGTTGGCTCGAGACCCTACGCGAGGAGCCCGTGCAGCGCGCTGCGCCAGAGCGGGACGAAGCGATCAACGACAGCCACAACTGGCTCGTGCCGCTGTATTACGCGCCGATCGAGGAGCCCTTCCACGAGCGCATCGTGCAGGCGCTGCTAAGCGAAACCGGCGCGCCAAGACCGACGAAGAACGAGGCGGATATCCGTCTGATCCCGCTTCGCATGTCCGCGTCCCGCTGGCGCATTCTGATCCGCAATCTCGCCATGAATTACAAGATCGCGCAGCTCGATCTGCGGCGGCCGATCCGTCGGATCGATACGCTGACCGATTTTCCGGGGGTTCCCGTGCTGCCCGAGGGGCAGCATGTCCGCCTGTCGGTGCCGGGCCGCGGCATGGTCGCGATCGAAGCCGATTTCTACTAATTCCAGTTCTTCCATATTCGTCAGGAACAGTCGAATGATGTCGTATTCGCGCTGTTCCTTTTCATGTTACGATGAGTTCACACCGAGGAGGGTTGCCCTATCTGGAGAGCGATTCGCAACAGCCGTTTCCCCCTTTTTCCCAAGCTTCTCCTCACGCTGCTGGCCATCATGATTCCGTTGTTCGCGCTCTCCCTCACCCTGAACGAACAGGGCAAGCGAGAAGTCCAGCGCCAGATCGCAGACTCGATTACGACCGCCATGCACTACTACTTCATGACGCTGGAGCAGGAGCTCGGCCGCGTCATCCGCACGCAGCAGGAGTTCATCAACGACGAGAGCCTGCTCGAGCTGAGCAATCAATACGCCATCCTGACCGATTACGACCGTACGAAAGCGACCAATGCGCTGCTGGCCAGACTCAAAGCGTTCAAGGATTCAAGCGCGTATATCGCCAACATAAGCGTCTACGTGCCATCCAATCGCGTGACCTTTTCGACCAAGGAGGGGGTGGATTACTCGGAGAGCGAGGCATCTGACATGATGCAGATCTCCCGGGCGATCTACGACGGGGGAATTCCGCTGACCTCTTGGAACGACGGCCTCTACCTCAATCTGACGTATCCGTATTTTCCCGTCAAGCCGGACGAATCCGCCAAGCCGCCTCAATTCGTGCAAAACATCGAGCTCTCGATGCCTGCGCTGCGCCGCGCGTTGGAAGCCCTGCCGATCCAGGGAGGCGCGGTGCTGTTCGGCGACAGCTGGCAAACTGCGCGCGATCCGCTGCACGAGCTGCTGCCCGAGGTGATGCGGCGTACGGCCGCGGAGAGGGAGCGCGAGACGGCGTTCACCCGGACCTTGCGCATCGGCGGCGATACTTATATAGCCATGTACGAAAAGTCGACCGTGTTGGACACGTCCCTGATCGTCTATTTTCCCAAGGACGTGATCGTCGGTCAGCTCAAAACGTACGGCACGTGGTCCTGGTTGCTCGTATGCGCCTCCCTGATCGTCATCATCCTCATGTCCTACAGCATCTATCTGCTCGTTCACCGGCCGTTCAAGCAGTTGATCGGGCGGTTCGTCAATCTCGAGCGGGGCAACTTCGAGGCTGCCTTCAAGTCCCTGCGCAAGGACGAGTTCGGCTATCTGTACCAGCGGTTCGACCGCACGATGGACCGGCTGAGGACGCTGATCGACCAGCTGTACGTGCAGAAGATCCGGCTTCAGCAGTCCGAGCTCAAGCAGCTGCAAATGCAGATCGCGCCTCATTTTCTCTATAACAGCTTCTACATTCTTCACCGGCTCATCCGCAACGGGGATAACGACACGGCCGAGCTGATGTCCAAAAACCTGGGCGAGTACTTCCAGTACATCACCCGCAACGGTCTTGAGGAGGTCGATCTGATCAGCGAGGTCCGTCACATCAGCTCCTACATTGAGATTCAAAATATTCGTTTCTCGAACCGCATCCGCGTCGACTTCGGCCCGCTCCCCGAGCCATATGAACGAATTAAAGTACCGCGCCTGATTCTCCAGCCGCTGATCGAAAACGCTTACGAGCATGGCTTGGGCGATGTCGTGACCGAGGGACGGCTCCGGATCTCGTTCGAAACCGAGGGAGACCGCTTGTACTTCACCGTCGAGGACAACGGCAAAGGCTTCACGGCCGAAGCGGAGGACGAGCTGCATCGCAAGCTGTTCAAAGACAAGGAAGAGGGCGAGACGACGGGCCTGGTCAATATCCAGAGACGGCTCAAGCTCAAGTTCGGCAGCGCCGGCGGCATCGAAGCTACCAACGGCGACAGCGGCGGCGCCCGGATCCGCATCTATATCCCCTGCGTAGGAGGCGCTAAGCCATGACGCAAGTCCTGATCGTCGACGACGAACCGATCATCGTCAACAGCATCCATCAACTGCTCTCGGAGACGGAACGGATGGATCTCACCCTGCATTGCGCCTATAACGTCTACGAGGCGCTCGATTGTCTGCAGCGGGTACGCATCGATATCGTCATTTCGGATATCCGGATGCCGGGCATGACGGGCATCGAGCTGCAGGATCGCATCGTGCGGTCCTGGCCGCGCTGCAAAATAATCTTCCTAACCGGCTACAACGACTTTGACTATGCCCGGCAAGCGATCCGCTCCGGCGGCATCGTCGACTACGTGTTAAAAAACGAGGACGACCAGGTGCTGATCGATGCCGTCCGCAAGGCGCTCGAGCAGTTGGAACAGGTGGAGAGCCGCGAAAAATACATGGCTGAATTAAAAAGCAAGCTGTACGTGCAGCAATCCTCCCTGCGGTCGGCCGTCCTGCTCAGCCAGATGCTCGATCCGCTGGTAGCGGGCGGAGACCGGTCGGACCTGTTCGCCGGCGCGGGCATCGCGCTGACGGCGGACAAGCCGGCACTCCTCGTCGTCGGCCGCATCGACGATTGGAAGGAAGGGACGGACGAAGCCGATCATCCGCTGCTTCTGTATGCTTGCCAGAACATCGCGGAGGAGTATTTGCGGCCTTCCGCTGTTTTTGTGTCGCTCGTCTTCGATTCGAACCGGCTGCTGTGGTTTATCCAGCCTGGCGGCGAGGGCGGCGAAACGCCCTGGTCAATGGCGGATCGTCCGGCGGAGGAGGTCTGGGACAACCTCAAGTCGAGACTGTACGGCGTCATGGAGGTCGTGCAGGACACGTGCCGCCGCATGCTGCGGCTGTCCGTCTCGTTCGCGATCGGACGCGCGCCCGTTCCGTGGAACGGGATGTCCGCGTCCTTCCGTCACCTGAACGGGCTGCTCGGCGAGGATCGCAAAGATGCGCGGTCGCTGCTCATTCAGGACGGCGAACATATCCCCGGCAACGGGCAAGGCGCCGGAACGGCTTGCCAGGATCAGTCGGAAGAGGCGCAGCAGCATCGGCTGGTCGTCCGTCTAAACGGTTATATCCAGGACCATCTGCACGGCGATCTGTCGCTGACCCGGTTATCCGAGGTCGTGCACCATAGCCCCACCTATTTGTCCCGCCTTTACAAGCGCATGACGGGCCGGATGCTCTCGGATTATATTACGGACGAGCGGATGGAGCGGGCCCGGACGCTCCTGGCCGAGCCTGCGCTTCGCATCCAGGACGTCGCGTCGCGGATTGGGTACGAGGCGGCGCCGCAGTTCAACCGGTCGTTCAAGAAGAGATACAAAATGACGCCGCAGGAGTACAGGGATCGCCTGCTTTACGGCGAATAACGCAGGCCATCCGCCTGCGGTCGGAACATCGCAACAGATGTCAAGGAAGGCAACATCGGCAAATAGCCGCCTGCCGGGCTGGCTTCTATACTGAAGCAGAAGACGACAGAAACATAGAAACGGGAGGAATCGGCAATGAAAAGACGGACGGCAAAGGTCGGGCTTATGTCCGTTCTGGCAGGCGCCATGGTGCTCGTATCGGCGTGCAGCGGAACGGACAAGGAAGAGAGCGGCCAGACAGCGGGAGCGACGTCGAAAAGTACTGCTTCGGCTTCGGGTACGGCAACCAGCTCGGCAAGCAGCGCGGAAAAAGCGGATCCGTTCGGCAAAATCGACCCGCCCGTCGAACTGACGGCCGTCCGGTCGATCGACCCGACGGTCAAGTACGAGAACGGCGACACGATCGAGCAGAATGCCTGGACGAAGCTGTACGAGCAGGAATTCGGCATTAAGCTCAAGTACATGTGGGTGACCGACCCTTCCCAGTACGCGCAAAAGTTCAACGTCACGATGGCATCCGGCAAGCTGCCCGACATTATGCCGGTAAGCGGCATTCAGCTGCAGCAGCTTGTGGACGCCGGCCAGCTCGAGGATCTCTCGCAGCCGCTCGAGCAGTACGGTTCAGACCGGACGAAGGAACTGCTCGCGAAGGATGGCGGGGTCGGACTCGACTCCGCGACGTTCGGAGGCAAGCTGCTGGCGCTGCCGGTCAATCCGGGCTCGACGGACAGCGCGACGCTGCTCTGGGTACGGACGGATTGGCTGAAGAAGCTGAACCTTCCCGAGCCGAAGACGACGGAGGACATTTACAAGATCGCCCAGGCGTTCGTTAACGACGATCCGGACGGCAACGGCAAGAAGGATACGTACGGACTCGGATTGTCCAAGGAATTTTACGGCGGCATTCCGGAGCTTGGCAGCGGGATGTCGGCGGTTGAAGGCTTTTTTAACGCCTACCACGCTTATCCGCATATTTGGGTGAAGGACGCGAGCGGCCAGCTCGTGTACGGCAGCATCCAGCCTGAAGTGAAGACGGCGCTCGCCGAGCTGCAAAAGATGTACAAGGAAGGCCTGATCGACCGCGAGTTCGGCGTCAAGGATTCGGAGAAGCTGATCCAGGCCGTCAACTCGGGCAAGCTCGGACTGTTCTACGGACCGATGTGGGTGCCGCTCGTATTCGGCGAAGGCCGCAAGCTCGATCCGAACATGGATTGGAAGCCGCTCCCGCTGCCTTCGGTCGACAGCGAGCCGGCCAAGCCGCAGACCGTATTCAATATCACGCAATATTACGCCGTGCGCAAGGGCTCCGAGCATCCGGAGGCCGTGGTGAAGATGCTGAACGCCTTCCATAACAGCTGGGACCCCGTTAAGTATCCGGCGACGGAGATCAGCCAGAACGGCGACGTGCAAAAGTGGGCTTACGCGCTCGTGACGGGCGCCAATCCGACGCAAAATCTGGACGCCTACAAACGGGTCAAGGAAGCGATCGAAAAGCAGGACGAGTCGCTGCTCGATCCGAAAGCGCCCGGCCAGCCGATCATTTACAAGGCGATCAACGACTTCAAGGCCGGCGATCAGAGCGGCTGGGGCTATACGCGCGTATTCGACGTCGGCGGCGCCCAGGAGATCATCAATCAATACAACGAAAACGACGGCCTGAAGCTAACGGAATTCATCGCGTCGCCGACCGAGGCGATGGTCGAAAAGCAGCCTACCCTGCAGAAGCTGGAGCTCGAAACGTTTACGAAAATCGTCATGGGCGGGGCTTCGGTCGATTCGTTCGACGACTTCGTCGCGAATTGGAAGAAGCTCGGCGGAGACGCCATCACCGCGGAAGTGGCGAAATGGGCCGCGTCCAAGTGACGCCGGTGCTCAGAGGAGGCGAATGACATGGCCATCATGACGGTTACCGGACGGGTATCCGCCGACAGCTTGGGCTGGGTGCTGCCCCATGAGCATGCCTTTATCGATCTGCGGCCGCTGGTGCCCGAGCCGAGCCTGATCTCGGCCAAGGCGCTGCTGCGCGAAAAGGTCAACCTCGCCAACTCTGGCCGGCTGCGGCGCAATCCATACGCGGTGCTCGACAACGCCGTACTGGACGAAGCGGCGGTCGCCCGCGACGAGCTGCTGGCGTTCAAGCGGGCGGGGGGAGGCACCTTCGTCGACCTGACGCTGCGGGATATCGGCAGAGATCCGCTGCTGCTGGCCGGCCTGTCGAGAGAAGTGGGCATTCACATCGTGGCGGGGTGCGGCTATTATATCCGCGCGACGCACCCGCCGGATATGGATGACAAGACAGTGGAGGAGATCGCGGCGGAGCTGCTCGGCGACATTCGCGAAGGGATGGAGGGCACGTCCGTCAGAGCCGGCGTCATCGGCGAGATCGGCACCAGCGAGATCATCTATCCCAACGAGCGCAAGACGCTGATCGCCTCCGCCCTCGTACAGAAGGAAACCGGGCTTGGCCTGCACGTGCACACCGATCTCTACGAGACCAACGGTTACGAGGTCATCGATATTTTGACCGGTCACGGCGCCGACGCTGGCAAGATCTGCATCAACCATATCGACGTGGATATCCGGATGGACTACTTGCGGGGGCTGCTGGAGCGCGGCGTATACGTGGAGTTCGACAACTTCGGCAAGGAGTTCTACGCCGACAAGCGGGACAGAAGCGTGCTGCGGGGGCGGTTCGCCAGGGATATCGAGCGCGTCGAAGCGATCCGGACGCTGATCGAATGGGGCTACCTGAAGCAGATCCTCGTCTCGAACGATATTTGCCTGAAAAACGGCCTGCACCGATACGGCGGCTGGGGTTACGACCATATGCTGACCAATATCGTGCCGATGATGGAGGATGCGGGCATCGAGACCTGGCAGATCGAGACGTTGATGCGCGGCAATCCGGCCGTCTTCATGGACGACGGCAAGCCGTTGTAAGCGGAGCGGGTACCGGCACGTTAAGTTGAACGCGAAGTAAAAAGAAACCGAGCGCCGGACGGCGGCGGCCGTCCCGTATTTCGCATTAATACGACTATTCGGATCGGGAGAGTGTAACTATGTCCAAGCGACTGCTTCCCGTTTTACTGGCCTCCTTCTTTTTCGCCTTACTTCTCGTCTTATGGCCGGCCTCGTCCGAGGCTGCCGACACTGATATTCAAAACGGCAGCTTCGTCTTGTTCGGAGACGCAGCGTCCGTATCGGACACCGGCGCTTCCGACGGCTCAGCGGCGCATATGGGCAACAGCGGACTGGGCTGGAACATTCAGTATCGCAATTGGGACTTCGGCAGCCTGAAGCCCGGCGCATCCTACGAGGTTTATGCCCGGGTCAAAGTGCACCACGCGGTTGCCGCGCCGACGGGCGGCGCCTTCAGCCTGGCCGTTTACGATATGACCAACGCCCGCTACGTACTGGCCGAGCGGACGATCGCGGCTGCGGCTACGACGAACGACGTATGGGCCGATTACAAGATCGGCACGTTCAAGCCGGACAACGGCGTGAATCTGCTCTCGTTCTACGTCGCGCAGACGAACAACGCCGCCCAGGTGTCCGACATCTACGTCGACAAGTTTATCTTCCGGGAGTATGTGCCGTATACGATCGAGGACAACAGCTTTCTGCTGGCCGGAGGCGCGGCGCTCGTGCATGAGCCGACCGCGGCGGATGGCAGCGCTGCCCGCATGGCGAACGGTCCCGGCTCGGGTTGGAACATTCAAGCGCCGATTAACGGCGCCCGCATCGAGGCAGGCGTGCCGTACGATGTCAGCGTCGTCGTCAACACGGAGCGGTCGAACTTCCTGCGCGCGACCGGCGATGCGTTCGGCGTAGGCGTATACGATGCAACTGCCGGCGCTTTTGTATCGCCGCCGAAGGTGTATACGACCGCCGACGACGCGATTAAGTTTCGCTACGCTTTCGTGTGGGGCATCACGCTGCCGGCCAGCATAACCCTGAATCCCGCGCACGACAATCGCGTCGTCTTCTATCAGGTGGACAATGCCGTACAGTATCAGGCGCTTCGCGTCGACAAGGTCATCCTGACCAAGCATACCGTCGACGACGGCGCTGCTCCACTCATTAGCGCCTACCCGTACAAGATCTCGCCCGGCAATGCCGACGGCTTGAACGATACGACGGAGATCAACTATCAGTTGACCGGCACGCAGACCGTCACCGTCACGGTTAGCAATTCGAGCCACTCGGTCGTCAGGACTTTGCTGAGCGGCGTGTCGCAATCCGGCTCGAACAAGCTGACCTGGGACGGGAAAAACGCAGGCGGCGGGGTCGTGCCGAACGATCTGTACACGGTGGAAGTGAAGAGCGGCAGCACGGTGCTGCTGTCGCAAAACGTGCTCGTGCAAAACGGCGTATCGGTGACCGCGCCTGCCGTGAACACGGCCAAGGATTATTTCCCCAAGGGCGTCTGGTTCGAGGGAGCGGCGATTCCGAAAAATCCGACGGACGCGGCGGCTTATGCCGAAGCGGCGTTCGAGAAAATCCGGGATGCCGGGATGAATACCGTCATCATCGCCAACTTCAACCCGGACAATCCAGCCGTATTTGCGGCGGTGCTGGATGAGGCGGCCGCCTGCAATCTTAAGCTGATTATTCACGCCTACGTGTTCCGCACCGTTTACAACGATGCGCTGAATAACGATGAAAGCGCCATGTACCAGGCGATCACAGCCAACCTGGCGCCGCTCAAAAGCCATAGCGCGCTGTTCGGCTACCTGCTGTACGACGAGCCGCCGCACAACAATCCGCGGCTGGTCGATACGCTGACCGACATGAAGCGGATGATGGAGACGATCGATCCCGCGCACCCGGTCATGGTCGACTTAAGCGGCGTGCATAGCGCCGAGGAGTACTATCATTCGACCCAGACGCAGATGCTCACCTCCGATCCGTACGGCGCGCTGGCCGGACGCAATGCCGGCGACTTTACGAATCTGGGCTATCCGAACGTCCATTATGAAAACCTGCTCGATCTGCTGACGCTGCAGGTTCGCAGAACGCCGGCCAACGCCGCGCCGTTCTGGACGATTCTGCAAGCGTTCGGCCAGGAGGGCTGGTACCGGGAGCCGACGGAGCCCGAGATCCGGGCCATGACCTACGAAGCGATCGGAAGAGGCTCCAAGGGCTTCTATTACTTCATGTACCAGACGGAGATCGACTGGGAAGGCATGGTCGACGCGCAGGGCGTCCCGACCGTCAAGTACGGCTGGATCTCCCAGCTGCTCTCCGAGATCGAGACGCTGAAGCCGACGATCCTCGGCATGCGCAAGATCGCGAACGCGGCGACGGCATCGGGCGGCGGCGGAGGCAGCGGCGCTTATGCGAACGCCGACGTGACGACGCACGAGAATTCGGCGACCGGCGACAAATACCTCGTCGTCGTCAATCACAACGTCGCTTCGAGCGCGCCGGTCACGATTACGATCGACAGGAGCAAGCTGGGCATCGACATTAGCGGCATTACCGACGTATACGCCAATGCCGCCGTCACCTACACCGCTTCAGCAGGCAGCTACACGATCAGCGGGCTCAGCTTCGCGCCGGGAGAAGGAAAGGTGCTCAAGTTGACGAAGAGCGCGGCCATGCAGACCGTATCGGGGCAGGACGGCGCGTTCACCGTCTTCGGCGGCGCGCAGAAAAACCAGGCGGACGTCTCCGCTTCGGATTCGTCGTCGGCCTTCCAGACGACCGGCACGACGGCCGACTGGAACATGCAATGGTATTGGAACAAAACGAGCTTCGTGCCTGGCGCGACGTACGATCTGTACGCCGTCGTGAAAATCAAGTACAAGCACGACGTCGTTTACGACGCTAATCAGTATCCGTCGTTCCCGCTGCCGACGGGCGACGCCTTCATGGCCGCCGCATTCGACGGTACGACGAATACGTACGTGACGGCGCCGATTACCGTGGCGGCCGGCAGTATGGAGAACATGTTCTGGCACACGGTCAAGATCGGCACCTTCGTGCCGTCCCAGACGCATACGGAGTACGTCTACGTGGCGCCGGCCGCCAATGCGAGCCAGGTGCAAGCCGTATACGTCGACCGGTTCTACTTCGTCAAGCACTAGCAAAATGAGCAAAGGAGCAAGCGGCAGATGAGAATCGGAACGAGCTACTTCGGCAGCCGCGCGGTCCGGCATGTCGCCGGCGACATGGAGCGGCTGCGCCTGCTGGGCTTCACGGACGTGCTCCATACGTTCAGCGAAGAGGATATGGAATATTATCGGGACTCCGTACGGGATATCGCCGCGGAGAGTCATGCCCGCGGACTGACGGTCTACATGAGTCCCTGGTCGGTGGCCAATATTTTCGGCGGACAGGCGCTCTCCAAGTTCGTCGGCTACCATCCCGGGGAATGTCAGGTCGGCTCCGACGGGAAGACGTATCCGGCCGCCTGTCTCAACAGCGAGAAGCTGTTCGAGCTGATGATCCGGTGGATCGACGCCGTCAGAGCAGCCGGCGCCGACGTCGTCTTCTGGGATGAGCCGCACTGGCTGCTGTACGAGACGGGACTGTTCGACATGGATCCGTCCGTCTGGGGATGCCGGTGCGCGCGATGCAAGGACCTTTACAGAGAGCGGTACGATGCCGAGATGCCGCACGAGGAGACGGACGAAGTCGTCGGCTTCAAGCACGACAGCGCCGCGCGGCTGCTCTTCCGGCTGTCCGCCTATGCCAAGTCGCTCGGCCTGCGGGTGGCGGTATGCCTGCTGCCCATGCTGAAGTCCGAGCGGGACTGGCAGCACTGGCACGAGATCGCGTCGCATCCGGACATCGACATTTTCGCTACGGATCCGTATACGATGCTCGGCGAGACTGGCCTTGACGACTACTACAGCCTCGGTGCGGAGAAGTTCGTGTCGTTCTACGCCGGCAAGGTGAAGGAGCTGTGCGCGCAGTACGGCAAGGAAGGGCAGATCTGGATTCAGAACTTCATGATCCCGCGCGGCAGGGAAGAAGAGGTTGCCGTTGCCGTCAGGGCGGCTTACGGCGCAGGCATCCGCAACATCTTTGCTTGGGGCTTCGAAGGCTCCGCGAACATGGGGTTTCTCCGCTGCGACGAACCGCAGGCGGCCTGGGCGAGCTACACGGCCGCGGTCCGCGAAGCGGCCAGGCAAGATGAAGGCGATGCGGACACGACCCGCCCGGATCGGGGGGAGTTGGCATGAGATTGATCGACAGCAGCTGCGCCATCGGCTATAAGACGGTCAACTACGAAGTGGTCAATCACGAGAACTTCCTCGTGCGGGAGAAGGTCAAGCAGGCCCGGGACGCCGGGGAGCTGCTCGCGGAGCTGGACTTCTGCGGCATCGACGGCGCAGTCGTCAGCCATCAGACGATGGCCGACGTCGACCCGGACTACGGCAACCGCTTCGTGATGGAGGAGGTCGCGAAGGCGCCGGACCGGCTCTATCCGACGTGGACGATTCTCCCGCCCGTCACGGAGGCGCAGTACGCGCCGGAGCGGTTGTTCCCGGCGATGAAGGCTTCGGGCGTCAAGATGCTGCGCGCTTACCCCGAGCGCAACCGCTACATGCTGAGCAGGGTGGGCATGGGCGAGCTGCTCGGGGAGATCGAAGCGGCGCGCATCCCGTTGTATCTGTCGCCGAGCGAAGGCTGGCCGATGATTTACGAGGTGCTGAAGGAATATCCGAACCTGACGGTCATTTTGTACAACTACGGTTTGTGGAGCCATTCGCGCTTCACGTTCCCGCTGTTCCGGGCGTACGGCAACGTGTACATCGAGAGCGGGGACATGCAGACGGCGGGCGAGATTAAGGAAATCTGCGGCAAGTTCGGGTCCGAGCGCATCCTGTTCGGCTCCGACTTCCCGAGCAATGCGATCGGCGGTCCGCTGGCGGCGCTGCTCGGGTCGGGCATCGGCCGCGAAGAGCTGGCGAATATCGCAAGCCTTAATCTCGAACGGCTGTGGAGCGAGGTGAAGCTATGAGGCTGGGCAGGATGACCAATCCGTCGCTGCTGGCGAGAGAGTTCGCGGACACGGGCAGGATGGACAGCCAGCCGATCATCGACATGCATACGCATATGGGACCGTTCTACGGCACGTATTTGCCGGAGGCGAGCCTCGAGACGATGATCGAGACGATGGACAGGGAGCATATCGAGCTGATTCTGTCCGCGCCGCACAGCGCTCTTTTCGATCCGGTCGGGGGCAACAGGGAGATCCGCGCGGCGATGGCGCAGTATCCCGACAGGGTACTCGGCTACTACGTCGTCAACCCGCACTACGATCACGATCTGGAGCGGGATCTCGCCGAATTCGACAGCGTCGGCGGCTATATCGGTTTTAAGGTGCTGCCGGATTATCACAAGTACCCGCTGACGGGAGAGCGGTACCGCCGCATCTACGAGTTCGCCAACGAGCGCGGGCTGCTGTTGTTGTCCCACACGTGGGGACACAGTCCGTACAATCCGCCGCAGATGATCGCCGAGCTGTCACGCGAATACGGCAATATGACGTTCCTCCTCGGCCATTCCGCGCCGGGAGAGACCGATTATGCGATCGGCCTGGCGAAGGCGCAGCCCAACGTTTATCTGGAGCTGTGCGACACGGGGCGGCTAAGCGGCATGATCGGCAAAATGGTGCGGGAGGCCGGCGCGGAGAAGGTGCTGTTCGGCACGGACTTCCCTTGGTACGACCCGCATTACATGCTGGGGAGCGTGCTGTTCTCCGGCATCGGGGACGAAGAGATCCGCCACATCGTTTATTACAACGCGAAGCGGCTGCTGGGGCGATAACGCCTTCGGCCGCACATAAGGGAAAGGCAGTGAACAGCTTGACGGATATCGTATTCGAATCGTTCGAGACGGCAAAAGGAAATGTATTCGGCGATCTGCTGACGGAGCGGACGGCGCAGAGGCCGCTCCGAATTGGATTGGTGACGGTAGGTTTCTTCGAGTACTGGCGGATGTTCCCGGTGACGCTCAAGGAGAACGTCACCGCAGATATGACAAAGGTGCGCGAACGGCTGGCGCAGGAATTGTCCGGCGAGGAGCTCGTCTGGCCGGGCCTGATCGATACGCTGGATGCGGCGGAGGCCGCGGGCCGTATGCTGGCCGAGCAGCATGTGGACTTCATTATTTATGCGGCGGGCACTTACTGTCCTGACTATATGGCGATTCAGGTGCTGGAGCATGTCCGGCACGTGCCGGTGCTGCTGTTCAATACACAGCACGACAACAAGATCGATCTGAAGACGAACTATGAAAATATTTTGCGCAACAGCGCACTGATCGCGAATCTGCAGCTGGCGGCTACCTTCCGCAAAATGGGCTGGTATCCGGACCTGAAGGTGGTCGTCGGCACGATCGGCGACGAGGAAGCCTATCGCGAAATGGGTACGTACATCCGTGCGTTCAAGGCGTTCCGCGAGCTGCGGCAGACGAATATCGGCGTCATCGGTCATGTATTCCGGGGCATGTACGACTTCGAGTACGACAAGACGATGATCAAAGGGACGCTGGGTCCGAACCTGATCGCCATCCAGATGGACCATTTGCTGGAGCGGTTCCGCGAGGCGACGGCGGAGGAGATCGACGCCGTCCGACAGGAGGCCGAGAGCCGGTTCAACATCGTCGGTCTCGGCGCGGACGACGTCGCCAAGTCCGCGCGGCTGGCCGTCGCGCTGCGCAATACGCTGGAGCGCTTCCGGCTCGACGGCCTGACGCTGCTGGGCCAGCATTACGTAGAGCAGAAGACGGGCACGACGCCTTATCTCGCGAACACGCTGCTGCACGAAGAGAGCCGCTATGTCGTGAACACCGAAGGCGACGTTCACGGACTCATCGTCATGATGCTGATGCACAAGCTCAGCGGAAAGGTGCCCGCATATGCCGAGTGGGGCGAATATGACGAGTCGTTAAACGCGCTGCTCATGGTGCATCACGGCTTTGCGGACCCGTCTTACGCGCGCGACCGGAGCGCGGTCAAGGTCAACCGCTCGCCGGAGCAATGGGGCTTGCAGGGCGCGGGCTTCGGCTTCGAATATACGCTGAAGCCGGGCATGGTGACGATCGCGCATCTTATCATCGATGCCGAAGGCTACAAGATGCTGATTTTGAAGGGCGAAGCGCTGGACGTGCCGGAAAACATACCCTGCGAGGAGATCACGGCTGTCGTGCGGGTCGAGAAGCCGATCAAGGCGTTTTTGCGGGATTTGATCACGGAGGGCTTTGCGCATCACTGCATTATCGGCTACGGCGACATGACCGGAGAACTCTCGCATATCGCGGATTTGATGAAGATCCGCAAAGTCATTTACTAATCGGAGGTTATAGGTTATGGCTGGGAATATCTCCGCTGCGGAGTACAAGGAACGAATCGAACGCTTGAAGCAGCTCATGGCCGAACAAGAACTGGATGCCTGCCTCGTCTACGGCGACGAGTACCGCAAGGAAAATCTGCGCTATGTCAGCAATTACTGGCCACTGTTCGAACGGGGAGCGACGCTCGTCCGTAAGCACGGAGACCCGATCGTGATCGCCGCGCCGGAAGGCGAGCTGATGTGCAGGGAAATGACGGCATGGGACGATATCCGCCTGCTGCCGCAGTTCACCTGCGTCACGGTGCCGGACGAGATCGAATATCCACAGGCGAACTATACGAGCCTTAAAGTCATCATGGATGAACTGAGGGCACAGGGGCCGTTGCGCCGGATCGGCATCTCGGGAATCGACGCGATGTCGGCGCCGCTGCTGAAGTCGATCAAGGACAGCCTGGAGGGCGCGGATTGGATCGATGCCGGCGATCTCCTGTTCCGGCTGCGCATGACCAAGACGGAGGCCGAAGTGGAATGCCTCCGGACGGCGGCCCGCATCGCGGACGCGGGCTACCGGCGGATGATCGAGAACGTGAAGCCCGGCATGACGGAGCTCGAGTTGTCTGCGTTCGCATACGGCGAATGTATGAAGCAAGGCGCGGAGTCCGTGCCGTTTATCGTTATGGCGAGCGGAGAGCGGGTCCGCACGATCATCGGACGTCCGACAAGCAAGGTGATCGAAGACGGCGACATGATCATGACCGCGATTGCGGTTCAATTCGAGGGATATGTAGCTACGGTCGGCTTCCCATTCGTGGCCGGCACGATGAGCGACGAGCAGCGCGCTTTTATCGACCTGCTGGTCGAGGCCGAAGATATCGCGCTGTCCAAGCTGAAGCCCGGCGCACTTCAGCGCGAGCTGGTGCAAGCGGTCAAAGGTTATTTCGCGGACCGGAACGTGACGCGCTACGACCTGTACCCGCCCCTTCACGGCTGCGGGCTGGCGGAGGCGGAGTCGCCGTATCCCGACGAGAACAGCGCTGCGAGCTTTGAGATCGGGATGACGGTGAACACGGATATCAGCCTGTTCGGCCATCCCCACGGCTCGAATCGGGTTGAAGAGAGTCTGGTCGTCACGGCCGACGGCTACGAATCGATGTCCGCGCTCGTCCGAACGCTGAGCGCCAATTGGAAAAAGACCGGTACGGTATCGGTCGGATAGGAGGGCGTCATGAGCAAGCAAGGGGCGAAAAACTGGTACGTGATCGACGGCTATCTTCCGTTTAAAGGGAAGGTAGACGACGAGCCTTTCGAAGGGCACGAGGCGATCATGATCTTGAACTGCCACGACGAGCAGGCAATCGTACAGATGGACATCTATTACGAGGATCGGGAGCCCGATGCCGGCATCGAGATCGTCGTGCCCGCCCGCCGGGTCAAATGCATTCGCATGGACCATCCGGAGGAGATCGGCGGCGTCGAGCTGGGGCGGCAGGTTCAGTATTCGCTGCGCTTTCGCAGCGATATCGAGGTCGTCATCCAGTACGGCAGGATGGACATCGCCCAGCCGAATCTGGCTTACATCGGCCTGATGGGATATTCGGAATGACGTCCGCGCGGGCGCTTATCCGCAGCCTCGCGTCGCGCATCCGACAGGTACGGCGAGGCGCGCTAGCTCATAGCACCTAACGACCAATAGAACATTTTGATGCTTTCCGCTTCTCGAAGCCGCCCCCGGGCGGCTTTTTTTGCATGGATATGTGCGATGAAGACGATGGTTTTGTTCCTTATGGGATCGGCGCGCGGTTGATAGACTGAAGCTATTCATTCGAGAAGCGAGGTTAATGCGCATGTACAACAACTGGATGAGAAGGCAGCGCCTGCTCGGCTATGTGTTCATCGGCCCCAGCATGCTCGGGGTGCTGGTGTTTTTCCTGATTCCGGCCGTCTATTCGTTCGGCCTCATGTTCACGAATTACAAGTTTATGAGCCCGAACGTCGATTTCGTCGGCATGGACAACATCGTCCGCATGCTGCACGACGACCTCTTCTACCTGTCATTGCGCAACACGGTCATTTTCCTGCTCGCGGTGCCGGTGTCGATCGCGCTTGGCTTCGTCGTCGCGGTCATTTTGAACCAGAAGATTTATTTGAAAAAGCTGCTGCGGGGCTTGTACTTCATGCCTTACATCACGAGCGGGGTCGCGGTCGCGTTCGTCTGGATGCTGCTGTTCCAGCCGAAGCAGGGGCCGATCAACGGGTTTCTGCGCAGCGTCGGCATCGAGCATCCGCCGGGCTGGCTGTCGACGACGACGTCCTCGATGTACGCGATCGACATCATCTGGGTATGGTTTTTGCTCGGCTACAACATGATCATCTATCTGGCCGCGCTGCAGGAGGTATCGTCCGAGCTGCTCGAAGCCGCCAAGATCGACGGCGCGAGGCCGACGCAAATATTGCGCAAAATCATCTGGCCGCTCGTCAGTCCCACGACGTTCCTGCTGCTGATTACCGGCCTCATCATGACGATCAAGACGTTCGGCATCATCCAGGCGACGACGCAAGGCGGGCCGGGCAACAGCACGACGATCCTGTCGCTTTATGTTTACCAGAACGCTTTCCGTTACTACGAGATGGGCTATGCCGCTACGATCTCCTGGGCGCTGTTCGCGATCATTTTGCTGATCACCCTCTTGCAGTGGTTGGGTCAAAAAAGATGGGTTCACTATTAAGCCGCAGGGAGGGTACCGGAGATGGAGCTTAAACGCAGTTTGACGTCCGGCGCGGCCGGGAGGCTGCTCGTCACGGTCATTATGCTGGCGCTTGCGATCGTCATGGTCATTCCTTTCCTGTGGATGATCAGCACGTCGCTCAAGACGCCGGCCGAAGTATTCAAGTATCCGATCGAATGGATTCCGTCGCATCCGACGTGGGCGCATCATCACAAGGTATGGACCGGTCCGAAGAGCTTCGGAACGTATTATCTCAATTCGCTCAAAATCTCGATCATCGGCATGCTCGGCGCGACGTTCCTGTCGGCGTTCGCGGCGTACGGCTTCGCCCGCATCGAGTTTAAAGGACGCAACGCGCTGTTCATGATCTACCTGTCGATGATGATGGTGCCCCCGCAGGTGCTGTTCGTACCGAAGTTCATCATGTTCGAGTGGGCGGGCATTTACAATACGCATCTGGCGCTCATTCTGCCGGGACTGTTCACGATATTCGGGGTATTCATGCTGCGCCAGTTTTTCCTGTCGATCCCGCACGAGATTTCCGAATCGGCGTTCCTCGACGGGGCCGGCCACTTCCGGATCTTTTTCCGGCTCGTTCTGCCGCTGGCCAAGCCCGCGCTCGCGACGCTCGCCATTATCGATTTCTCCTGGCAGTGGAACGACTACGAGAACGCGCTCGTGTTCCTGATCGACGAGAAGCTGTATACGGTCCCGCTGGGTCTGCAAAACTTCATTTTGGAAAACACGGTCGACTACAACGGCATGATGGCCGCGGCGTCGGCCGGCATCCTTCCGATGATCGCCGTCTTCGTCATCGGCCAGCGCTTCATCATTCAAGGCTTGACCAATTCTGCGGTAAAAGGGTGATTCGGCGAGATGCGCACGGAAACGATGATTAGCGATATTACGGTCGTAGGCGGGGGGTTGTCGGGCATCTGCGCCGCCATCGCCGCGGCGAGGCTCGGGCGCAAGGTCGCGCTCGTGCACAACCGGCCCGTGCTCGGCGGCAATTCGAGCAGCGAGGTGCGGGTGTGGGTGTGCGGCGCGACCGCGCACGGCACGAACCGGTACGCCCGGGAGACGGGCATCATGGGCGAGCTGTTCGTCGAGAACCTGTACCGCAATCCCGACGGCAACCCGTATCTGTGGGATCTGGTGCTGCTGGAAGCGGTGCGGGCGGAGGCGAATATAACGCTGCTGCTCAATACCGACGTGCACGAGGTAGAGGCAGACGGCGGCGAGGACGATCGGACGATCCGCTCGGTCACGGGCTGGATGATGGGCTCGGAGCGGCGTATACGATTCGAGAGTCCGGTTTTTCTCGACTGTACGGGGGACGGGCTGATCGGCTTCCTGGCGGGCGCGAGATATCGGATCGGGAGAGAGGCGCGAAGCGAGTATGGCGAGGCGTGGGCGCCCGATGTCGCGGACGATATCACGCTGGGCAGCACGCTGCTGTTCTATACGAAGGACGCGGGACAGCCCGTGCGCTTCGTGCCGCCGAGCTTCGCCAAGGACATCGCGCAGACGCCGATTCCGATTCGCAGGGTGATCAAGAGCGGCGATTCGGGCTGCCATTACTGGTGGATCGAATGGGGCGGCGAGCTGGATACGGTGCACGATAACGAGCGGATTCGCGACGAGCTATGGGCGGTCATCTACGGCATCTGGAATTATATCAAAAATTCCGGGCAGTTCGACGCCGACACGATGACGCTCGAATGGGTCGGATCGATGCCGGGCAAAAGGGAGTACAGACGCTTCGTCGGCGATTATGTGCTGAACCAAAACGACATTATGGCGCAAGAACCGTTCGACGACCGGATCGGCTTCGGCGGTTGGTCGATCGATTTGCATCCGCCGCAGGGCATGTACGCCGAAGAGAGCGGCTCCAAGCATATGCACGCGGACGGCGTCTACCATATTCCGTACCGCTCGCTGTATTCGGTCAACGTGCGCAACATGCTGTTCGCCGGTCGCAACGTCAGCGCCTCGCACGTCGCGTTCGGCACGACGCGGGTCATGGCGACCTGCGCCGTCATCGGCGAGGCGGCTGGGACCGCGGCGGCGCTGTGCGCGGAGAAGGGCGTGCCGCCGCGCGAGATTTACGCGTCGCATCTGGCGGAGCTGCAGCAGACGCTGCTGCGCCAAGACGCGGCGATCGTGGGCGTTGTCAGCGACGATCCGGACGATCTGGCGCTGCGAGCCGCCGCCAGCGCTTCGTCGTCGCGGACGCGAATCGAGGTCGAAGAGGCCGTGACCGTCTATCCGCTCATGCGAGATGCGGGCATCCTTTTTCCGGTGAATCCGGCTATGGCTGGGCTGGAGCTGCTCGTATCGGCGGACGCGGACACGGAGCTCACAGTCGAGCTATGGGATACGGGGCGGGCGGAGAATTACGTGCCGGCGGGGCTCATCGGGACGGCTCGCGCTGCAGTGCCGCAGGGCGGGCTGCAGTGGGCGGCGTTCGAGCTGCCGTGGACGCCGTCGCGGCCGCAGAACGCGTTCGTCGTCGTGCGGCGCAACGCGGCGGTCCGCTTGCATCAGGCCGCCGAGCCGTTCACGGGCGTGCTCGCGTTCGAGCGCGGCGCCACGCCGAACGCGGCGGCGACGCTCGAAGACCACGACGAGACGCAGCCCGTCGTCGCGTGGAGCATGAAAAAGCTCGTCCGCCGGCCGTTCTGCTTCCGCGTGCTCGGGGAGACGGCAGCTTATTCGCCCGCGCAGGCCGTCGGGGGCTACAAGCGGCCATACGGCGGCCCGAATCTGTGGGCGTCCGAGCCGCTGGACGGCGAAGCCTGGCTCACGCTCGAATGGGAGCAGCCGGTCGCCGTCCGCGAGGTGCGCCTCACTTGGAACGACGACGTAAACGAGGACCTGATCAACCTGCATCACCACCGCACGCCGTTCGAGGTGATCCCGGAACTGGCGGAGGCGTACCGCGTCGAAGCGCGTGTTGGCGGCGAATGGACGGTCGTCGCTGCCGTGACCGGCAACCGGCGCCGCGCAAGCCGCATCGAGCTGCCCGCGGCGCTAACGGCCGACGCCGTCCGCGTCGTTGTCGAGCGCACGAACGGCGCCGCCTGCGCGGAGCTGGTCGAGATTCGCGTTTACGCATAGTAAGGCAAACAAGCATCGATCCGAGTGCCGGGAAAAGCGGCGCCGGCGTCGATGCTTTTGGCGTGTCCGGATTACGTCTGCGGAATTGAAATAGATGTTAAAGAGCAGTTAATTTCGGCGTTTTTATGCAGTTAAGCGGAATAGTTGTCAAAAGGCATTTAATTCGAGCGTCAACGGGTCTTTTGCAGGTTTTAAGAGAAATTAACTGCCTTTTGGCAACTATCGAATCGCTGAGCGGCATCAGCGAAGAAATAACGTCCTTTTGACAACTGTTGTCCCCTACGGTGACCGTCGCTGTTCCGCCGAGCTGCTCTTAGTTACTCCTAGTCACTTCCTACAACAGGCGATCCTATCGAGAGTACCCCGCACCGCCGCATCGCCTTCCAAATAGAAGGCGATACGCCCGCGAGCGTGCCGCACCGCCGTATCGCCATCTCAACAGAAGGCGATACGCCTCCAAGTACTGCGAACCGCCGGATCGCCTTCCCAACAGAAGGCGATCCACCCCAGGCGCCCCGCACCGCCGCATCGCCATCCCATCAGAAGGCGACGCATGGAACCGGCAGCGCCAAAAACGCAAAAAGCCCTTCCCGGGCACGCGTCCGAGGTTGAGGCTGAAATCGCGGAGATCTCCGCCTCAATCTCGGACGATTGGATGTGCGTCAACTGGGAAAGGCGAAGGCACTGCTGTAAATCGCGATCGGGGACGGAACGGACCCCGACGACGCGGGCTTACTTGGCGTAATAGCCGCCATGGATCGGCAGCTCGACGCCGGTAATGTACGCGACGCGAGCTTACTTGGCGTAATAGCCGCCGTCGATCGGCAGCTCGACGCCCGTAATATACGACGACTCGTCCGACGCCAGGAACAGGACGCCTCGCGCGATGTCCTCGGGCTTGCCGAGACGCTGGAGCGGCGTCTGGGAGAGCGCCCATTGGGTCATGCGGTCGTCGTTGAAAAGGCCTGCTGTCATCGGCGTTTCGATGTAGCCCGGATGCACGGAGTTTGCCCGGATGCCAAACTGCGCGTAGTCGACGGCCGTTGCCTTGGTGAGCATGCGCACCGCGCCCTTGCTGGCGGTGTACGGGCCGGCGCCGCTGCCGCCGGTGAGGCCGGCGATCGACGAGATATTGACGATCGAGCCGCCGCCGGCTTCGATCATGTGCGGGATGACGTGCTTTTGTCCGTAGAAGACGCTCGATACGTTGATCGACATCGTTTTGTCCCAGCTTTCGGCCGTCATCTCAAGGAACGGCGTCGCGTTGGAGATGCCCGCGTTGTTGACCAGAATGTCGATTTTGCCGAATGCCTTGACGACCTCAGCCACGATACGGCTCCAGTCCTCCTCGGACGCGACGTTATGCTTGAAGCCGATTGCGGTGCCGCCGGACGCTTCGATTTCCTTGACGACCTCCTGAAGCTTCTCCTCCTGAAGGTCCGTGATCGCCACCTTCGCGCCTTCCTGCGCGAACAGCAGCGCATCCGCTTTTCCCATGCCGCCAGCAGCGCCTGTAATGATCGCGACCTTGTTTTCCAATCTTCCCATGATCGATAACCTCCCGTTATATTTTCGTTTGCAAATGCGCGGACATCTTGCGGTACGCCTCGATGAGCAAATCCGTCTCCGCGTCCGAGAATCCGTCCCACATCCCGTTCGTCAGTTCCTTGTACTTGTCCAGCATGCGTTTCTCGAACGCCCGGCCGTTATCGGTGATTCTTAGAAAAACTTGCCTGCGATCCTCCTCGGACACGACTCGTTCCGCATAGCCTTTGCTCACCAGCTTGCCGCTCAGATTCGTCACGGCGGGCAGCGACACGTCCAGCAGGCTCGCGAACTGCGACACGGTCATCCGGTCCGTCCTTGCCAGCGTCTGAAGCATGTAGTACTGGGGGGCCGTCATATGGCTCTCCAGCAGTTTGGCGTAGCTCGCGACGACCATCAGCATCTGATTCGCGAATAACGTAGACAGCGTGTCTTGCTTGTCCAGTCCGGCCACCTCGAATCTATTTATTTCAATGCTTTTAACGATTTGTTAATAAATAGTTAATATCTTTTAACTAATTTAAGTTTAGCTAAAAGCCGCTTTCACGTCAACCTTCGATAAATTGGGAAGCGCGCCAACGGGATAACGACACAATCACAAGAAACGCAACGACATATACAGTAGGATCAGGCCACATCTATTTAAAGGGGGGTTCGCGTGAAACGCGCCAGGTTTCAAATATCGCCCCGATTGATTCGAGAAGCGTTCAAGCAATCCCGGAAAACCAAAGTCGTCGGCGTGGACGGACAAACGATCCAGGATTATAAACGAAATTTAGCCCAGCGATTGCGCGAACAACGCGACCAATTGACCTCCGGCACGTATCGGCCGTCTGCGGTCCGCAAGGTGTATATTCCCAAGCGGAAGGGCGGAAAAAGGGCCATCGGCATTCCGACGGTCAAAGATTTTATCGTGCAGACGATGCTAAAAAACGAGCTGTATCCGCGCCTGGAAGGTCTTTTTCATCCGAATTCCTACGGACACAGGCAGAAGCGGCAGGCGCGCGAGGAAGCGATCCGCACCGCCGGCGTGCGGTGCCTCCGATACAATTGGGCGGTCGTGCTCGATATTCGAAGCTTCGGCGACAGCGTCGATCACCGCCTGCTCATGAATATGCTTAAACGGCACATTCGCAATCGATGGGTGTTGCTGTACACGGAGCGCACG
Organism: Cohnella hashimotonis; assembly: GCF_030014955.1. NCBI lineage: Bacteria > Bacillati > Bacillota > Bacilli > Caryophanales > Paenibacillaceae > Cohnella > Cohnella hashimotonis. Next base: position 4,437,459 of record NZ_JAGRPV010000001.1, on the reverse strand, counting down.
ATCAAATCGCCCGAACGGACGAGATCCGGCGCCTTGATTCAAAAGAAGAAGGGACTCGCGCAGGGCAACAAATTAAATTTTTTGCTTGGCAATTTTTATTTGCACGGCATTTTCGATACATGGATGCAAAAAAATCGTCCCCATGTGCCCTTTGAACGGTACACCGACGACATCCTCTGTCATTGCAAAAGCGAAGCGGAAGCCAAATCGCTGCTCAAGCAGATCCGCAGCCGGCTGAAGGCGCACGGCCTCGTCGCACATCCGGACAAAACGAAAATCGTTTATTGCAAGGACGGAACGCGCAAAGGCAGCTACCCCAACGTCAAGTTCGACTACTTAGGCACGTCCTTTCAATCCCGCAGCGTAAAATCCGCCTCCGGCAAAGCGACGGCCCGGTTTTCGCCCGCAAGAGGATAAAAAGGCGTTTTGTCGCGAAAAGCACGTTCTTGGGAGCGTGCTTTTCGTGTTTTATTATAAGCCGTGAGGTTGCCATTCATGGAAAAAAACAGTATCTTAGAATGTATCGAATGTTAGTGATCACTAACTATCAATCGGAGGCGGACTTTATTGCACATGATGAATTCGACAGCAGAGAAAAGCTAATGCAGGCCGCCATCGACCTGATGGCAGACAAAGGCTTTAAGGGCGTATCGACCAAGGAGATCGCGGCTGCCGCGGGCGTCAGCGAGATGACCTTATTCCGGCGCTTCGGCACGAAGCTGACGCTGCTCGAGCAGGCGGTGGAGCGTTACCATTACGCCGTGGAGATGACGATAGCGTTCGAGAATCAAATCGTCTGGAGCCTGGGCGAGGATCTGAAGTCAATCGGCCGGGTCTATCACGACATCATGGCGCGCAATCGCAAGCTGTACCTGATCGTGCTGAAGGACGATGCGCTCGCCGGGGTGCGGGAGAAGGCGCAGCGCCATCCGAAGAAGATGCTCGAGCTGCTGACGGACTACTTGAACGAGATGCGGGTGAGGGGCATGCTGGTCGAAACGGATACGCAAATGCAAGCGATGACGTTTATGTGGATGCATTTCGGCGCGTTCGTCTCCCGCTTGTACGGGGGCGGCCCGTCGTCCGAAGCGTCCATGGCGGACGTCATCGAATCGAGCGCGGCACTGTACGAGAAGGCATTGACGCCTCGCTATGACGAATGGGGGAGCGACAAAACGATGGACACGACGTTAAAGCACGAAGCGGAAAGCTCGGTCGGCAAAACGAAGGATGCGGGTTATCAGATCGGTATTCGCAGGACGTTGCCGGTTACGGTGGAGGCGGCATGGCGTTATTTGACCGGCGCGGACGGTCTGCGTGTCTGGCTTGGGGAAGCCGAGGACGTCGTCGTTCGCGAGGGGGAGAACTTTGCGACGCGGGAGGGGAACTCGGGAAGGTTCACGGTCGTCAAGCCTTTGTCCCATGTACGGCTGCAATGGATGAGAAGCGGCTGGGAAGCGCCGTCGTCGCTCCAGATCAGAGTGCTTGCGGCCAAGCAAGGCGCCACGATCAGCATTCATCAGGACAAGCTGTCCGGTCCGGCCGTCCGCGAGGAGATGAAGGCTTACTGGGAAGGTGTGCAGGAAGCGATTCGACTGCGCTTGGAAGGCGAGCTTGGCTAAGCGCTTATTCTAACGATATTCAAACGCCGTTCAAGGCATATGGCGATCATCGTCGATGATCTCTGCATGCGCTTGACCGGCGTTTTTTATGCCGCTTGCGTTCGATTCGCCAGGCGGCGGCGCATAGCGGTCGATCTTGCAGGCTTGGAAGGGGCGCGGGATAAGCCCGCCCGGCATATAATGCATTTCCTTCGCGTATCCGGGCTATGCGATGCTGCGCACGGAGCTTGCCCCTTAGGTCGCAGCGCCTGGAGAGGAGGGGATTGCCCGCCGTCCATACGATTCGCGCAAAATTGCGCGATTTCCCCGTCCCGTATTTCAAATCAAAAGGAGGCCAACCACATGTTCAAGCCGAAAAGACCCGTCATGCTGCTGCTCGCCGCGCTGCTGCTGACGTTCGCGTCGTCGTGCGGCGGCGCGAACGAAAAGTCTGCGAGCCCGAGCGCCAAGCCCACCGAGTCCGCATCCCCCTCGACGTCCGCCGCCGATCCGAGCCCGAGCCCGTCCGCCGCGCCGAAGGAGATCGTGACGATCAAATTTTCCGAAGTCATCCGCTCGATCTTTTACGCGCCGTACTATGCCGCAATCTCCCGAGGCTACTTCGAGGAAGAGGGCTTGAAGCTGGACATGAACACGGCGCAGGGCTCGGACAAGGGCGCGGCCGCGCTCATCGCGGGAACGGCGGACATCTCGCTCGTCGGACCGGAGACCGCCATCTATATTTACAACCAGCAGGGCGACAAGAAGCTTAAAATTTTTCACCAGCTGACGATGAAGGACGGCTCGTTCCTGCTGTCCCGAGACAAGACGGATGCCTTTGACTGGCACGCGCTCGCAGGCAAGAAAATCATCGGCTGGCGTCCCGGCAGCGCGCCCCAGATGGTGATGGCTTCGGCGCTCAAAGCCCAGGGCGCAGATGGGGCGAACGTCGTCACGAACATCGCCGCACCGGCGATGGCAGGCGCGTTCGCGAGCGGGCAGGGCGATTACATCCAGCTGTTCGAGCCGGTTGCCTCCACGCTCATCGCGGAAGGAAAAGCCTACTACGTCGCTTCGCTCGGCGAGACGTTCGGCGACTTCCCGGAGACGTCGTTCGTCGCGACTTCGGACTATATCGAGAAAAATCCGCAGGTCATTCAGGGCTTCGTGAACGCCGTCGCCAAGGCGACCGCCTGGCTTGCGAGCGCGTCGGACGACGAGATCGCGGCGGCGCTCTCGCCTTATTTCGAAGGGACGCCGAAGGAGAGGATCGTCGAATCGGTGCGCCGTTACCAGAAGCAAGACACTTGGCCGGCAACGCCGGTGCTGACGCCCGAAGCGTTCGACAAGCTGCAAAGCGTGCTGATCGACAACGGCGTGCTGAAGGCCGAGGATAAGATCGTCGATATGAACGCCATCGTCGACATGTCCTTCGTCCAGCGGATCGGGAAGGCGGAATGAACCGATGGCACAAATCGAGCTGCAGGGCGTCGGACTGAGCTATTTCACCCTGAAGCAGGAAACCGAGGCGCTGAGCGACATTCATGCGTCGATCGAACGCGGGGAATTCATCAGCGTCGTCGGACCGAGCGGCTGCGGGAAAAGCACCTTGCTCTCCCTCGTCTCGGGCATGCAGAAGCCGACGAGGGGCAAGGTGCTGATCGACGGGGCGGAGGTGCGAGGCGCCTCCCCCAAGGTGGGGTACATGCTTCAGCACGACCATCTGTTCGAGTGGCGGGACCTGCTGAGCAACCTGCTCGTCGGCGCGGAGATCCGGCGCATGGACTTGAAGAAGGCGAAGCGCAAGGCGCTCGAGCTGCTCGAGCGCTACGGTCTGGGCGGGTTCGCGGGGCACAACCCCGCCCAGCTGTCCGGCGGCATGCGGCAGCGGGTGGCGCTTATTCGGACGCTCGTGACCGAGCCGGACATTTTGCTGCTCGACGAGCCCTTTTCCGCACTCGACTACCAGACTCGGCTGACGCTGGCAGACGAGGTTTTTCATATCATCAAGGATCAAGGCAAGACGGCCGTGCTCGTGACGCACGACATTTCCGAGGCGATCGGCATGGCCGACCGCGTGATGGTCATGTCGAAGCGGCCGGGCACGATCGCCAGCGTCCACGACATTCACTTTGACGAGAGCGAAGGGCTGTCTCCATGGAAAAAGCGGGAAGCGGGCCGTTACCATTCGTATTTCAACGCGATATGGAAGGAGCTGGACAGTCATGTCGTCGAACAGGGTTAACGAAATGCCGGACGCGCAGGACCGTCAATCCGTCGCCTCCGCCGGTCCAGCTTCGCCGCAGTACAGGAAGTACTTGCGCGTGCAGCGGCGTTTGCGCATGGCCGTCTGGCTCGCCCGATTCGCGCTGCTCGCGGCGTTCCTCGGTATCTGGGAGCTGGCCGCGGATCGCAAGTGGGTCGACGCCATGCTGACGAGCCGTCCTTCGCAGCTGGTCGCTTCGTTCAGAAGTCTGGCGCACGAGGGCAGGCTATGGCATCACGCCTGGGTGACGACGTCGGAGACCGTCATCGGACTGGCGCTGTCGATGGCGCTCGGCTTGGCGATCGCGGTCGCGCTCTGGTGGTCCGCGTACGCGTCCAAGGTGCTCGAGCCGTACATGGTCGTGCTGAACGCGCTGCCCAAGGTAGCGCTCGGACCGATCTTCTATATCTGGCTCGGCGACCGCTATTCGGTGTACGGCATGGCGATCGCGATCTCGGTCATCGTCACGATCATGATGCTCGAGTCAGGCTTCAGGGAGATCGGCCAATCCAAGCTGAAGCTGATGGAGTCTTTCGGCGCGACCAGGCTGCAGACGCTGCGGATGGTGCTGCTGCCCGCGAGCGTCCCGAATCTCATCGCGACGCTCAAGGTCAACGTCGGACTTACGCTCGTCGGCGTCATCATGGGCGAATTTTTGTCGTCGAAAGCCGGGCTCGGCTACATGATCATCTACGGGGGACAGGTGTTCCAGATGGACATGGTCATGGTCGCCATCGCGATGCTCGCGGTGCTTTCCATGGCGTTGTACGGCGTCGTCGCGCTCGTCGGCAGGTACGCGCTACGGCGCCATCACTATGAGTAAACGGCATGCCGCTTCGCCGCCGTCGCAAGCGGCGGCGCGGCGGATGAAGGTGAAGCCGTGCATTCCCGCCCAGATGACGCCCAAAAGCGCTTATCGCCGCCCCGCAGCCATGCATTCCCGCCCAGATAACGCCCAAAAGCGCTTATCGCCGCCCCGCAGCCATGCATTCCCGCCGAGATGACGCCCAAAAGCGCTTATCGCCGCCCCGCAGCCATGCATTCCCGCCGAGATGACGCCCAAAAGCGCTTATCGCCGCCCCGCAGCCGTGCATTTCCGCCGAGATGACGCCCAAAAGCGCTTATCGCCGCCTCGCACAACGACTTAAGCAATCTTTAAAAAAGAGTGAAAAAATCGCGAAAATCGTATAAGCTAATTTTTGGAAGAATGAGTTGCTGAAGCAATTTTGAATTTCGTGGTGGAAAGTAGTCGGCCTTTCATTTCTTACATAAGGAGACGTTGACCGTATGAGCGAAGCCGAAGCCCAAACTCGCGCTATATCCGACATGATCTCGATTCACGGCACTTCCGCCAAGGCGGTCGCCATTACTTTCGACGACGGCCCGAATCCCGAATTTACGCCGCAAATGCTGGATATTTTCCGAGAGGAGGAAGGCCGGGCGACGTTCTATATGACCGGCGAGCAGATCGCGCGTTATCCCGATACGGCGAGGCTCGTTCAAGAGACCGGCCATGAGATCGGCAATCATACTTACACGCATCCCCATCTGACGGAGCTGGACGAAGAGGCCGTCAGAGCGGAGCTTGTCCGCACCGGCGACTTGATCCGCGAGACGGTCGGCGTACAGGCTGCCACGTTCCGCCCGCCTTATCTGGCAACGGATGCGCAGGTCGAACGCATCGCGCGCGAGCTCGGCTACGCCGTCATCGGCGGCGTGAACGGGGCGGCGCGGGACTGGGAAATGCCCGGGGCCGACCATATTCTCGAGGCATCGCTTGCCGTCGCGGAGCCGGGCAGCTTTCTTCTTTTCCATGACGGCTACGGCGATCGGTCCCAGACCGTTGAGGCGGTGCGCGCGCTTGTGCGGACGCTGAAAAAGGAAGGGTACGTCTTCGTGACGGCCAGCGAGCTGCTCGCCATGGAGTCCTGATTTTTGCCTCACGAAAAGAGCCCAGCTACCGATTCGGCGGCGGAGCGGACGATTCCGCTGCGCTTTCGGATCCTGCTGGGCTTTTTCGCTGCTTGGCGCTAAGACGACGTAGTAACGTTCACACGCCTGCGTACGCCATGAATCCGCCGTCCACCGGAATGAAGGCGCCGGTCACGAAGCCGGAAGCCGCATCGTCGACGAGCCAGAGCAGCGTGCCGAGCAGATCTTCGGGCTGGCCGAATCTGCGCATCGGCGTATGCGCGATGATTTTGCCGGAGCGCTCTGTTAGCGAGCCGTCCTCGTTTTTAAGCAGCGCGCGGTTTTGTTCGGTCAGGAAGAAGCCGGGCGCCAGCGCGTTGACGCGGATGCCCGATTCGGCCAGATGCACGGCGAGCCATTGCGTCCAGTTGTTGATGGCGGCCTTCGCCGCGCTGTAAGCGGGTACCTTGGTCATCGGCGAGGGGGCGCTCATCGAGGAGACGTTGACGATGACGCCGCTGCCTCGTTCGGCCATCGACCGGCTGAAAATTTGGGACGGGATCAGCGTCCCCATCAGATTCAGGTCGAGCACGCCTCGGAAGCCCGCGGCGCTCAGATCAAAAAAGGTGGTCACGCCTTCGCGCCCAAGATCCTCGAGGCGGAAAATTTCATTTGTCGTGTTGGCGCTCGGATGATTGCCGCCGGCGCCGTTGATCAGGATGTCGCAAGGACCCAGGTCCCGCGAGACGACGGCCTCGGCCGCGCGAACGCTGTCCGAATCCGTGGCGTCGCAGGCGACGGCGATCGCCGTCCCGCCGGCCGCGCGTATTTCGCCGGCGACTTGCTCGCCTTTTTCTAACGTCCGGTTAAGAACGGCCACCTTGGCGCCTTGCCGACCGAGCTCCTTCGCCATCACGCGGCACAGGACGCCCGAGCCGCCGGTGATGACGGTGACTTTGCCCGCAAGCGATTCGTGAATCGGGAGCAGACTCGCGCTCATACGGCAGCCTCCTTCGATTCGGCGACCGCGTCCGCCGCCGCACGCGCCGCCGCGTCCCACAGTCCCCACAAATACATGATGCCAAGCGCGCGATCGTAAAGTCCGTAGCCCGGACGGCATACCTCGCCCCACAGATGACGCCCGTGGTCGGGACGCGCATAGCCCGTGAAGCCCACGTCGTGGTACGCCTTGACGATGCCGGCGATATCGACCGTTCCATCCTGCGTACGGTGGGAGGTCTCGATGAAGTCGCCGTTCTCGTACACCCGTACATTACGAATATGCGCGAACGGGATGCGGTCCGCGAATTCATGGATCATCGACACGATGTCGTTGGCCGGATTGGCGCCGAGCGAGCCGCTGCACAGCGTGATGCCGTTATAAGGACTGTCGTGGAGCGCGAGGAATCGGCGGAAATTGGCCTGGCTCGTCATGATGCGCGGAAGACCGAAGATCGGCCACGGCGGATCGTCCGGGTGGATCGCCATCTTGATGCCGCAACGGGCAGCGACGGGGATGACCTCGTCCAGAAAGTAACGCACGTTTTCCCAGAGATCCTCCTGGGTGACGCCCTTATAAGCCTCGAATAATGCGGTCAAATGCGCGAGCCGCTCCGGCTCCCAGCCAGGCATCGTAAGCTCCGAGTTTTCGTTGATCTGGCGAACCAGCTCAAACGGGTCGATGTTGTCGATCCGGCTTTTTTCGTAGAACAGGGCGGTGGACCCGTCTTTCATTTCCTTGTGCAGCTCGGTCCGCAGCCAGTCGAACACGGGCATGAAGTTGTAGCAGACGACCTTGACGCCGACCTGGCCCAGCTTCTCCAGCGTACGCTTGTAGTTCTCGATGTAGGCGTCCCGGCTTGGAAGCCCCAGCTTGATATCCTCGTGGATGTTCACGCTTTCAACCACGTCAATGTTGAGTCCGGCAGCGTGCGCCTCATCCCGTAAAGCGACAATCTTCTCCATCGGCCACTCTTCGCCGGCGGGCATGTCGTGCAGCGACCACACGATGCCCTCGACCCCGGGGATCTGCCGGATTTGCTCGAGCGAGATCGTGTCGTTGCCCGTGCCGAACCAGCGGAACGTCATTCTCATGGCTTGCCGTCTCCTCCCGATACGAAATATTGCGGATACTTGTCCATCAGATGCGCCAGATCGCGAACGCCGAGCAGCAGATGCTCCTGCATGACGCGCTCGGCCCTGTCGGCATCGCCGTCCTTGACGGCCTTAAAAATAGTCTCGTGCTGCTCGTACAGATGCTGCCAGTGGCGGTCCGCCACGAGCCGCAGCATTCGGCTGCGGTTCAGATGGACGTTCATCTGTCCGATCGCGCGCCACGTATTGAGCTTCCCGCAGCCGTCGAACAAAATCCGGTGGTAGGCTTCGTCGAGCTCGAACAGCCTGCGGTCGTCTTCGCGCTCGATGCTCTTGAGCTGCAGGGCCAGATTGTCCTCGAGCGCGTGCAGGTGACCGTCGGGAAAATGAGCGCAAGCGAGCCTGACGACCGCCCGTTCGAGATGCTCGCGCATGAAGCGGGCTTCCTCGACCAGCGCGGGATCGATCAGCGAGACGAACGTTCCCCGCTGCGGCAGCACCTGTACGAGGCCTTCCTGGGCGAGCCGCACAAAGCTCTCGCGCACCGGCGTCCGGCTGACGCCCAGAACGAGCGATGATTCCTTCTCGGACAGGGCGGTGCCGGGGGGAAGCTCCAGATTTAAAATCTGTTCCTTCAGCTTCGCATACACCGTCTCCCGTGCCGAGGGCTCCTGTGCGCGTCCGTTCGTGTACATGGCGGCAAGACTCCTTCCAAGCTTTCACAAACATCCTACCATACTTGTATGGTAGTGTGGTAGATGTTTTTGTTAGCCGAAAATAAAACTGGCGGATTTACAGGAGCCTGCTCAAGCGAACTTGTGAAAAGCCTGCTCATACGTATTTTAGAAGCTCGCTTTGCCGAACTTATGAAAGCCTGCTCATGCGAATTTTAGAAGTCCGCTTTGCCGAACTTATGAAAGCCTGCTCATGCGAATTTTAGAAGTCCGGCTTTGCCGAACTTATGAAAGCCTGCTCATGCGTACTTTTAGGATTTCCGCTCATCCAAATTTATAAAAAGCCTGCTAATTTGCAGGCTTTAATTGGCTGATAAAGACGCTGCATTAAATACCTGCGGATATGCAGGCTTTTCGGCATGTCGGTCTAAGATGAGGCGTATCGAGTTAAAATAGATGCATAAACGCAGGAATTTAGCTGTGAACGGGATGATGTGACTGAAAAGCCTGCATATTTGCAGGCTTTCTCATATCCAAAAAAGCACTCAGTGGATTGCGCCGACTCATGGATACGCCATGATTCACTGCACCAACCAAACGCTCTCACCGAACGCCGTCCCGCATCAACCGCCCCCGCACAAACAGCCGCCCGCACAAACCCACCATCCGCACCACACCCGCCACCCGCGCCAAACAGCATCCCGCACCAACCGCCACCGCACGCACAGCCGCCAGCAACACTCCGTTACAGCACGACCCATCCTCATCTCACTTACAGCAGTCGCAATGCAGCCGGATTCAATTCATACCGCACGATATGTTTGCCTTGGGAACCCGACAGCGGCGTGAACAGACCCTTCTCGCACAGCGAACGCAGCGTCTTGACGGCGATGCGATGGCTGACCTTTAAATGCTCGGCTACGTCGATCGGACGCAGCGGCCTGGATAGACCGCATGCAAGGCGAATCGTCTCCCGCTCGGCGAGTCCGTCTAGACCGATGCGAGCGGCTTCGACTTGATAACGGCTGATCAACATGCGGAGCAAGGTTACACACAGATCCGGTCGGCCAATCACGTCGTCGTACGAGAAGCAGACGACCTGGTAACCCATGGCGCCGAGAAACGTTTCTCTATTCAGCTCATTGCAATACTTTTGCCGGTCCATGTCCCGGACGTGCGGGCCGAAGCCTTTGATTTCAATGACGAATTTGACGCTTAGAATAATCCATACAAAGTCGCAAAAATAGGATATGCCGCGCCAATCCATCACTTCGTACTCGGGATGCAACCCGTCGAAATTGCCGCGAAGCCGCCACCATACGTTTTTGCAAAATAGCTTCTCCGCCTCGCGGTGACCGCGCTCAAGCCGGCCTCGGCGTTCCCCGGTTCGTCGGGTCAAATGGGATTCAATAAATTCGGCATGCGCTTGTTCAAACGACATCGCTCATCAAAACCTCCCTTAAAATAAAAACGCCCCTTCATCATTCGTCATGGAATGAAGAGGGACGTGCTTCGTCTCGTTATGTAAAATTATAGCAGCCGTGCGCCGTTTGTCCATAAGCGAATCGAATTAACCGGACCGGACAGGACTGAACCGGACCGAACCGGCTTCATATTTCTATCCTCAACAGGGAAGTGTAAGCGGAACGAAACTGACAACTAGAACCGGGAGAGCGTGCCAATGCCAGCGAGCGATTCAAATCAGCAATCGGATAACAAGCTGAAATGGTGGCAGCTCAGCTTGCTTGGCGTCGCCTGCACGGTAGGCACCGGCTTCTTTTTGGCGTCCAGAATCGCGATCGAGGTCGGCGGACCGGCCATTCTGCTCGATTACCTGCTTGCAGCGCTCGGCGCGTATTTGGTGTTCGACAAGCTGGCGCGCATGACGGCAGAGACGCCGCTCGAGGGCTCGTTCCGATCCTATGCAAAAAAGGCGTTCGGGAGATGGGCGGGCTTCAGCAGCGGTTGGATGTATTGGTCGTCGGAGCTATTGATCATGGGCAGCCAGCTTACGGCATTGTCCCTGTTTTCGCAGTTTTGGTTTCCGCAAGTGCCGATGTGGTGTTTCGCCGCAGGATACGACGCGCTGGGACTGCTCATTATTTTTGGGGGGACGAAGGGCTTCGAGCGAATGGAAAACGCGTTCGCCGTCATGAAGCTCGCGGCCGTCGTCATGTTTCTGGTCATTGCGACGCTCGTCCTATCGGGCGTCCTGACGACGGACAAGCATGGACCGGCGATGCCGGGCAACTGGTTTCCCGTCGGGGCGATGGGCGTGTGGTCCGCGCTGATTTTCGCGTTTTACAGCTTTGGCGGTCTGGAGGTCGTGGGGCTCATGGCCGTGCGGCTCAAAAAGCCCGAGGAAGCGCCAAAGGCGGGCACGGTCATGCTGTTGATGCTGACCTTTCTTTACGTCGCTTCCCTCGCGTTCGTGCTCGTGCTCGAGCCCTGGAAGTCGTTTACCGGCGAGAAGAGTCCTTTTGTCATTGCATTGGCCGACTACCGGCTGCCGTTCGTTCCGCATCTGTTCAACGGCATCCTGATCGTAGCAGGTTTTTCCACGATGACCGCTTCCATGTTCGCCGTCACGTCGATGGTCGCCACGCTGGCCAAAGAGGGGGACGCGCCGCCCACGTTCGCGACGAAAGCGGATCGGGGAAGGAAGGGAAGGCTGCCCGCGCTCGGGCTCACCGCCGGAGGAATGACGGCATCGGTCGTGTTCGCGCTGCTCATGCCGAAGAGCGTCTACGAATACATCACGACAGCGGCGGGCCTCATGCTGTTATACAACTGGTTGTTCATTCTGGTAACGTCCGGCCGGCTGCTGAAGACAGGCGCATGGGGCAAAGCCAAGCAGTATGCGGGCATCGGATTAATCTCGCTTGCCGTTGCCGGCACTTGGCTCCACGGCGTGAGCCGCCCCGGATTCTGGATCAGCCTGGGCTTCGTCGCCGTCATCGGGGGCGTCACGCTGATCATGCAGCGGCAATGGAACAAACATAGAGCGGGAAAGAGCGCTCGCGGCCGAAAAAGGCTATCCGAACAAGGCATGGTACGCTTCGAGCCCGAAGTATATGCCGAAGCCGATCAGCGACAAGCCGGACGCGACAGATATGGCGGTAAGGAGCCCGGGCGTTAGCAGCTGGCGGAAGGAGCTTGCGAGCAGCGCCATGAACACGTCCCAAAGCATGATGCCGGCCAGCACGGCGGCGCTGTATAAAAACACCTCGCGGGCCTCGTACTTGGCGATCATATCGGCGAGAACCGAGCCGTAGATGCCGAGCCAGAACAGAATGGAGAGCGGATTAAACAAAGACATGAAGAATCCGGCCGCGAGCGATTTGACCGCGGCTTCTTTGTGCTCGCTCCGCCGCGTCGCCGATTTTCTTGCGTTTGCGATGCTTTCCACGCCCATGTAGGCGAGCACGAGAAAACCGAACAGCCACAGAAACGTTTGCATAAAAGGGATGCCGAGGAAGTGGATGATCCCGAAGTAAACGAGCAGCATAAAAATGCAATCCGCCATCGTGCCGCCCAGACCGATGAGCCAGGCATGCCAAAACCCGCTGCGGACGCCCCTGTCCATCTGCGCCGCGTTCATCGGCCCGATCGGCGCGGCCAGCGACAGCCCGAGCAGCATATGGCTAATAAAAACGTTCATCGTTTAACGCCTCCGGTTCGATAGACTGGTACGTCTTGTACAACCTATGACGCAGGCGGTCGCCCTAGCACGTCGCGGATAAATATCGCATTCCCCCTAAAAAGCTAAGATATGCTCATTGCGATTTGCGAGCCCCGAGGGTATGCTTTTCTGACGAATGTCCGCTTTTGACAATAACGGGTTCATGGGAAAGGGGAGACCCTCATGCTGGCTCTGATCGTGGACGACGAACTGGAAATTCGAGAAGGGCTTCAAACGCAAATTCCCTGGGCCGATTACGGGGTGGAGGAGACGGTGGTCGCGGACGACGGCGATACGGCGCTGGCGATCGCCAGAGCGCGCTTGCCAGACCTCGTCGTCACGGATATCCGGATGAACCGCATGTCGGGACTCGAGCTGCTCGAGCGTCTGTCCGCCGAGCGTCCCGCAGGCTGGAAGGGCATCGTCATCAGCGGCTACGACGATTTTGATATCGTGCGGACAGCCATGAAGCTAGGCGCGATGGACTATATATTAAAGCCGGTTAACACCGGCGAACTCGGCGAGATCGTCACCCGCATGATCGGCCAGCTGCGCAAGGAACGCCTCGAGCGCGAGCGCCAGAGCCGACTGCAGAGTCATCTGACCTCGGCCTTGCCCAAGATGCGGGACGAGGTCGTGCGGGAGCTGATCGAACTGCCGTACGACCCGTACCGGGAGACGCGAATTCTGCACAGGCTGCGGACGCTGGAGCTCGATTGGCTGCTCGGCGGCCATCTGGCGCTCCTGCTCGTCGAGGTGGACGACCTCAGGTCGATCGAGACGCGGGACGGCTCGCGGCTGGAAAAGGAGCTAATCCTGTTCGGCATCGGCAACATCGCCAAGCAAACGCTCGAGGAGGACATGCCGCATCTGTCCGTCCTCGCGCCCGACCAGCGGAACCGGTGGGCGATCGTACTGGAATGTCCGGAGGACGGCTGGCTCGAGACTTGCAAGGAGCTGGCCGGAATGCTGATCGGCCGCGTGAATCAGTACGTCAAGGTGAACGTGAGCGTCGCGATCAGTTCGGGCTGCGGCGATACGAAGCGATTGCATGCGCTGTATCAGGAAGCGGAGGATATTCTGATGCAGAAGGCGGTCTACGGCGGCAACCGCATGCTGACGAGTCTCGGCTGGGAAAACGAGGCGGAACGAGACGTACCCTCGATCGCGCAGACGGACGAAGTGCTGGACCTGGTTCGCTACGGCACCGACGAGGATATCCGCACAGCGATGGACCGCTTCGTCGAGATGGTGAAGTGCTGGGGCGCGGGCCATATTCGCGATACGCAGCAGCGGATTTTCGAATGGCTGCTCAGCCTGTTCAAAAAGGCGGCCACGCTCGGCTGGACCGACCGTTCCTGGGAGCGCAACCCGGTGATCGTCTGGGAACGGCTGGAGAAGTTCGATACGCTGGGGTCACTTAGGGAACAGTCCGAGCAGTTCCTGCTCGCCATGGCTCAAGATTTTCGCAGCCACGCGGCGCCGCCCAGCCAGATCATCCAGGAGGCGGACAAGTACATTCGCGCGCATTACGGGGAGAGCCTCACGCTGCCAAGCGTCGCTGCCGAGGTGCATGTGACCCCGGTATGGTTAAGCAAGCTGTTCAAAAAGGAAATGCACAAAACGTTCCTCGAGTATCTGACCGATATCCGTATGGAAAAGGCGAAAAAGATGCTGGCGGACGTGCAATATAAAATTTACGAGATCTCCGCGCAGGTCGGGTATAAGGATCCCGTACATTTCACCAAGGTGTTCAAAAGGCAGACCGGACTGACGCCGAAGGAATACCGCAGGCTGCAGGGCATCGCGGATGAGTAAGACGATCTCGCTGCGTCTGGCCTCGTCGCTTCGCAATCGGATGATATTGATCTTCTTCATGATCATTGTCGTCCCTTTTTTATGGTTTGCCTATTACGCGCACGTCAAGTCGATCGAGGGCATCTCCAACGCCAATCTGTCGATGACCAACAACTATTTGCTGCAGGTGCGCAAAAATTTTCAAAACTATCTGGGCGCGCTGAACGAGCAGGTCAACGATCTGATCGGCGACAAGCGCCTGCAGGATCTGCTCGAGCCGGCCAGCGGCGGCGCGGCCAGCGAGGAATCGTTTACGGTCGATCTGCTGACCTGGCTGTACCAGCGCACTTCGTCCGTCGACGCCTTCCGGGTCAGCGTGTATCCGATCGATCTGGGCCGGCATGCCGATTACCTTAGCACGATCGGCGAACCGAACGTCGGCGCGCAGGCATGGTTCCGGCAATCCGCCGCTCAGGTTAGCCCATCCTGGTACCTGAAGCTGCCGGAGAAGGGCAGATTGGAGCGTCCGCTCCTGTCCTATGTCAAACGCTTCTCGGGCTTGTACGACCAGACGCCGCGTGGCATCGTCGCCACGGACGTGTCCGAGGACCAATTCAAACGGTTCTTCTCGCCGAGCGGGCAGATGATCGAGCAGCGTCTGCTGCTGCTGAGGAACGACGACGGCGTCGTGCTGTACGATTCGTTCGAAAACGGCTGGACCGGCACGCCGTTCCCCTCGTCCGGCTTCGTGGAGCAGTTCCGCGCGGGCAGCGAAGGGGAGAAAACGATCGCGCTCGGCGGGAGCAAATACCTGGCGAGCTTCGTCCGGATGGACAACGAGCCCTGGGCGATCGTCAGTCTGACCCCGCTCAAGGATCTGACCGGCACGATCGACGAGATCAACCGGGCGACCGTCTATTTTCTGATCGGCTATCTGCTTTGCTGCGTAGGCGTCGTACTGTATATTACGGCGTCATTCACCCAGCCGATCGTGCGTCTGGTACGTTATATGCGCAAGCTGGAATCGGGCGATTACCAGCAGCAGATTCCGCCGTCTCGCAGACAAGACGAGGTCGGATGGCTATATCGCGGTTTCGGCAGTCTGATCCGCAAGATCGAAGGCTTGATCGTCGAAGCCTCGCGCGCGGAGCGCGACAAGAAAGAGCTGGAGTTTCAGGTGCTGAGCCATCAGATCAATCCGCACTTTTTGTACAATACGCTGGAGTCGATCCGCTGGAAGGCCGAGAAGCACGGCGCGGGCGAGGTGGCGCAGATGGTCGCGTCGCTCGGCAACCTGCTGCGGCTCAGCCTGAACCAGGGCAAGGAGATTACGACGCTCGGCAGGGAGCTGGAGCAGGTCAAAGCCTACGTCCAGATCGAGCAAGCCCGGATGGGACGGCCGATCCGGATCCTGTACGGCGTCGACGACGAGCTGAAGGAGCTGCCTTTCCTCAGGCTGCTGCTCCAGCCGCTGGTCGAGAACGCGATCCAGCACAGCATCCGCAACGATTTCGAGAGCGGGAAAATTCTGATCTCGGCGCGCCGGGAGGGCGGCGATATCGAGATCGATATTATCGACAACGGCGGCGGCATACCGCCTGAAGCACTGGCAAAGCTCGACATGGAGGAGCCGCCCGGCAGCCGCAGCTCGGAGAGCGCGAAGGGCGTCGGCCTGCGCAACGTCAACAACCGGCTCAAGCTGTACTTCGGCGAGGGCTACCGCCTGCACATCGAGACGGGGCCCGAGTTCGGCACAAAGATCGCGCTTCGGCACCCGATATTGGACAAAGAAGAGAAGAGCCGTCCCGAGTAGGGGCGGCTCTTGTCTTATCTTTCTATCTCGGATGGCGGCGAATCGTGGACAGGCAAGCGCGGCCTCGGGGTGCCGGGGTTGGTCGGATGTTTGGCGGGCCGTAAAACCTGCATTTGTACATGTATCTTCAGCCGATCCGCGACACCTGATGAAATACATGCAAATATGCAGGCATTTTCAAAGCACAAGCCGTAAATCGGGATCAGAGAGGAAAATAACTGCGTTTTGGCATCTATCCTGTCCAAAAGGGGCGACATCGGCAAAAAAAGATGTATATTTGCAGGCATTGCGGCGAGAGAACGAAACTGGTGAGGATCGGCAAGACGTCGAAGCGGCTGTCGGATAAGCCATCGATCGGCCAAGCTACCATTCGGCGTTTCGCGCGAATTCAGTTTCGGATGTCTGTTCAACCTGAAAGGACCGTAAAGGCTATCAGCGATTTTCCTGGCGGTTTTTGCGCAATCGGACGCTTCTGTCCGAACAGGACATTCACGGACCGCAAAGGATAAGATCCGCTCATGGAACCCCGAACAGCCCCCCTTTATCATGAAGGTATCACCTTAACAGAAAGGAACATCGCGCATGAAACGCCGAAACGGCCTGGTCCGGGACCTTGTGCAAAACCATCAGCTGCTCGTCATGTTCCTGCCCGTCGCGACGCTGCTGTTTTTGTTCTGCTACCTGCCGCTGTCCGGACTCATCATCCCCTTCAAAAACTTCGACTTCCAGAAGGGCATTTTCGGAAGCGACTGGATGCACCCGCTGTTCAACAACTTTGATTACCTGCTATCCTCCGACGCGGCCTTCCGCGCGGTGCGCAACACGATCTTGCTCAACGTGCTCTTTATCGCCGTCGGCCTGATCTTCGAAGTGGGCTTCGCGCTTATGCTCAACGAGCTTCGGAACAAGTACTTCAAACGCGTCACCCAGTCGCTGACGTTCCTCCCGTTCTTTATCTCCTGGATCGTCGTCGGCGTGTTCACCTACAACCTGCTGAATTACGAAACGGGCGCGGTCAACCGGTTCCTCGAGTGGATCGGCGCGGGACCCGTCGACTTCTACAGCGAGGCGGGCCTGTGGCCGCTCATCCTGACCATCGCGATCCGGTGGAAGGTGACGGGCTACGGCACGATCATCTACCTGGCTGCTCTCACCTCCATCGATAACTCGTATTATGAAGCCGCCTCGATCGACGGCGCTTCGCGATGGCAGCAGATCCGGTACATCAGCCTGCCGATGCTCAGACCCACCGTCGTCATTCTGACGCTGCTCGCGATCGGGCGGATCATGAACGCGGACTTCGGGATGTTTTACGCCATGGTCGGCGACGCCACGCTCCTGTTCCCGACGACCGACGTTATCGACACGCTCGTCTACCGCAGCCTTCGCCAATCCGGCGATATCGGCATGGCGTCCGCGGCCGGCTTCCTCCAGTCCGTCGTCGCCTTCGTGCTCGTGCTTTCCAGCAATTACGCCGCCCGCAGGATCGACAGAGACTCGGCGATTTTCTGATCCATCTCGTTCCCCAACTACGTTTCCCGGCAAGGAGGCTCCTACCGATGCTCACCAGAAGATTTTCGCTAAGTCAGACCGCGATCGGCGCGATCGTCCTGCTGTTCAGCCTGGCATGCCTGTTTCCCTTCATCATGGTCATCTCCGGCTCGCTCAGCACCGAGAACGACATCGTCAATTACGGCTACGCGCTTATCCCGCGCCATGTCACGCTGAGCTCCTACAAGATCCTGCTGCTCGGCTCGAGCCGGATCGTCGACGCTTACATCATCAGCATTCTCGTCACCGTTATCGGCACCGCGCTGTCCATCATCGTGAACGGTATGGGCGGATACGTCATGGCGAGGCGATCTTTCAAATACCGCAACGTGCTGTCCATCTACGTGATCATCACGATGCTGTTCAGCGGGGGGCTCGTGCCCTGGTACATCATTTGCGTCCGCTATCTCGATCTGAAGGACACGCTGTGGGCGATGATTCTGCCGCCGCTGGCGAACGCCTTCAACATGTTCCTCATCCGCAACTTCATGATGGCGATCCCGGAGGACCTGTACGAATCGGCGAAAATGGACGGCGCCAGCGAATACCGGATTTTTTTCCGCCTGATCGCCCCGCTGTCCGTGCCGGTGCTCGCCACCGTCGGCCTGTTCGTCGCACTGGGTTACTGGAACGACTGGTTTCTCGGCCTCATGTTCATCGACAAGCAGGAGCTTCAGCCGCTGCAGCTGCTGCTGCGGACGCTCGTCTCCAACGTCGAGTTCCTCAAGAGCTCCAGCAACGCCGCGGCCATGCAGCAGATCTCGGCGACGATCCCGTCCGAATCGATCAAGATGGCGCTCACCGTCATTACGATCGGGCCGATCATCTTCCTGTATCCGTTCGTCCAGCGTTACTTCGTCAAAGGCCTCATGGTAGGCGCAGTCAAAGGTTGACTATACCGGCTTCGTCCGTGATAGTATATATCTCACAATTAAGGGGAGAGGTTCACATGCGCAAGGGGAAATCGGCTACCGCGGTACTCGCCGGCGTCATGCTGCTCGGCGCGATGCTGTCGGCCTGCGGCGGCAACAACAACAACGGCACGGCAAGTCCGTCGGGTACGGCGACGGCAGGTTCAAGCGCCAGCGCCAGCGGAGCGGCAAGTCCAAGCTCTACGGCCAAGGCAGAGGATGAGGTCACCCTCAAGTTCTACTTCGGCGGCGACAAGAAGGCGGCGACCGACGAGGTTTGGTCCAAAGTCAGCGACTATGTCAAAGACAAGGGACTGAACGTCAAATTCGACATCAACTTTATCCCGTTCAACGACTTCAAGGACAAAATGCTCGTCATGGCGGCTTCCGGGGACAACTGGGACCTGAACTTCGACGGCGACTGGCTGTCCTACAACCAGATGGCGGCCAAAGGCTCCTACATGGCGCTGAACGACCTGCTGCCGCAATACGCGCCCAATTTGTACAAGAAATACGAGGAGCAAGGCACGCTATCCGCGGCGACGATCGACGGCAATATCGTCGGCCTGCCGTGGACGATGAAGATGAACCAGCGGCAGTTCGTCACCTGGCGCTCGGATCTGACCGAGAAGGCGGGCATCAACGTAGCCAAGGACTCGGTCAAGACGATCGAGGATACTGAAAACCTGCTGCGCGAGCTGCGCAAGGCCTATCCGAACATGAAGCTGAACCGCACCGGTCCGCTGACGCTGATCAAGATCCGCGAAGAGTGGATCGACCTGAACCAGCACGGACTTGGCTACTACCTGAGCGATCCGGCGATGAAGATCCAGCCGATCGAGCAGCAGCCGTTCTACAAGGAAGCCGCGGTTAAGGCACGCCAGTGGTACGACGAGAAGCTGATCAATCGCGACGCGATGATCGACAAGACGGATGGGGCTGCCGAATGGCGCAACGGCAAATCGGTGTTCACGCTCACCTCGCACGAATGGGTCAGTGCCGACCCGGGCTTCTCCGATCCGTCGTTCAAACTGGACTCGTCGCTCATTTATCCGGACAAGAAACAGGTCAACCGCACGCCGCTCGCCAACGTCGCCGCGATCAACCGCAACTCCAAGCATCCCGACCGCGTGCTGCGCTTCCTCGACATGATCGAGACGGACCGCACGCTGTACGATCTGGTTCAGTACGGCATCGAGGGCAAGACGTACAAGCTCGACGGCGATACGGCCGTGTATCCGGACGGCATGAGCACGACGACGAGCAATTACATGGAGTGGGGCGGCCAATGGGCGTTCTGGAAGCCGCAGTTCATGCGTCCGACGTCCACATATCCGAAGGACTTCTGGCTGCATGAGGCCGAGTTCGCCAGCGAGCCGATCAACGTCAATTCGCCGCTGGACGGGTTGTTCGTCTCCGAGGAGCCGATGAAAAACGAGCTGGCCAAGCGCGACCAAGCGATCGAGGAATTCAATAAGCCGATCGAATTCGGTACGGTGAAGGATCCGGAAAAAGCGGTCGACGACTACATTGAAAAGCAAAAGAAAAACGGCCTCGACAAGATTATCGCGGAAACGCAAAAGCAGGTCGACGCCTTCCTCGCAGCCAAGAAGTAATACTTTTTTGAACGGCGGGAGCCCGCCTCGAACTCATCATAGCTGTCGATGATTCGCGGGCAGGGCTCCCTTTATATTGTCCAAAACAGGCATTGGAGGGGTACAATGATGCGAGTATATACGAGAAGTGTGTGGCGCGCGTGGATATCAGGGTTAATGGCCGTCTTGCTGCTGCTCGGCAGTTGGCCGGGAGATGCGCCTGGCGGAAGGCTCGGAAGGGCAAACGCGGCGGAAAATCCGACTGTAAATGAAAGCGTTAGCATCGCGCTTGGCGCTTCGCCGGCCGAGCAAGGGATTGCTGCGAGGCCGGGAGACGGAGAACCGGACGGACTCGTCGCGGGAGAACTGGACGGCCGTACGTATTGGCAGACCAACCGTTCCGCGGACGACGAGAGCAAGCGGATATTATATTTTTACATGAACGTGGACGACGGCTATTCCGCGAATATGGCGGCATACGACGTCGAAGTGACGGTCGATTATTACGATGCGGGGAGCGGCAAGCTCGTGCTGCAGTATGACGCACAGGGAGACGGCAACGGCTTCAAGGACGCGCCGTTGTTCAGCTATGGCGATACGGGCGCATGGAAGACGCATACGTACAAGCTGACCGATGCTAACTTCGCCAACCGGACGGGCGGCTCGGATTTCCGTATCGGCATCGAAGGCGGCGGCGCGAGCTGGCAGACCAATGCGGAGCTGAAGCTGGCGCGAGTCGTCGTGACCAAGACGCTGAAGGCGGCCGCGGCGGACGAGGCGAGCATCGCGCTCGGCGAGACGGCGGTCGAGCACGGCATCGTCGGACGGGGCGGGGACAACGAATCCGGTCTCGTGAAGGGCGCGCTGGACGGCAAGGGCTATTGGAAAACGAATCGCGGCGCGCCGGGCGACCGCACGCTTTATTTGTACATGAATGTGGACGACGCCTATTTGTACGACAATGCGGACAAGGACGTCTATGTAACCGTGGAGTACCTGGACCAGGGCAGCGGCAGCTTCGTGCTGCAGTACGACGCGCTGTCGGCGGCATTTAAAGACTCGCCGCTGTTCACGTACGGCAACAGCGGGCAATGGAAGACGAAGACGTTTAAGCTGATCGACGCCAGATTCGCCAACCGGACGAACGGCTCCGACTTCCGCATCGGCATCAGCGGCGGCGGCAATCCGGACAACAATCCGGACCTGACCGTGGCGCGCGTGTCGGTCAAAAAGGTCGCGCGGACGTCGACGGCGACGCAGACGAAGGTGTACGATACGCAATTCGCGACGGATGACGTCGTCATCGCGGACTTCAGCGTGCGCGACTTCGGCGCGAAGGCCGACGGCGAGAGCGACGATACCGCCGCGTTTCAGGCGGCGCTCGATGCTTCCGGCGGCAACGGGGGCGGCGTCGTGTTCGCGCCTGCGGGCACGTACCGGCTGAACGGCCATCTGAACGTGCCGACCGGCGTGACGCTTCGCGGCGACTGGATCAGCCCGGACGAGGCGGGCGGGCAGGTGTTGGGCACGGTGCTGGCGTCGTACGGCGGACGGGGGCAGGCGGACGGCGAGAGCTTTATCCAGCTGCAGCCGGTGAGCGGCGTCACGAATCTGTCGGTGTGGTATCCCGAGCAGACGCTCTCGGATCCGGCGGCGTATCCGTGGACGTTCGAGCAGCTGCCGGGCGACAGCGCGACGATGGAGAACATCACGCTGGTCAACAGCTATGGCGGCATCAAGATCGGACCGGAATGGAACGAGCTGCACTACGTGAAAAATTTGTACGGCACCGTGCTTCATAGCGGTATCTTCCTCGACTTCACGACCGATATCGGCCGGCTCGAGGGCATCCGGCTCGCGCCGTCCTACTGGGCGACGTCCGGGCTGGCCGGCGCGCCGGACGCGGGACAGCTGCGCGCCTACACGACGACGCATGCCGAAGGCATCGTGATGGGCCGTTCCGACTGGGAGTACATGTCGGATATTCATTTGTCGGGCTTCGACAACGGCATGCGCGTGACGACGCGCACGGGCTCCGCCGAGACGGCGAACGCGCAGCTGTACGACGTTCATGTGAGCGACAGCCGGATCGGGCTGAAGATCGAAGGCGTCAACGATTACGGCCTGCTGGTGACGCGCAGCAGCTTCGCGGCGGGCGTCGGCGAATCGCCGGCAGCGATCTACGCGACAGCGGGCTTCCACTCGATCGCGCAGTTCCAGGACGTGCAAGTCGACGGCAGCGGCGGCCGCGCGGTCGTCAGCGAAGGCAGCGGCGTGCTGTCGTTCGAAAATGCGGCGTTCGCGGGCTGGGACGACGCGAACGGCCGTTATGCGATCGAGCTGGGCGGCGGATCGCTCATCCTCGGGCAGTCGAGCTTCGCCAAGGCCGCGAAGCAGGTGAAGCTGACCGGCGCGGCGCAAGCGCTGAACGCGGTGAACGCGGGCCTGGACGGCAGCCTGCAGGTGACGGATGAGAGCCAGGCGGCGGAGGTTAACGTCACGCAGAACGCCGGTTATGCGCTGGAACGGCTGCCGAGCCAGATCGCGACGGATGCGGCGGTACGGCCTAAACCGGCAAGCCGGCAGCTGTTCGACGCGACCGCGGCGCCGTATAATGCGGACCGGGGCGGCGTCGTAGACGCGTCGGTCGCCATTCAACAGGCGCTGGACGCGGCCGAAGAAGCAGGGGGCGGCACCGTGTATTTGCCGGCCGGCATTTACCGCGTCGATTCGCCGCTCACTGTGCCTTCGGGCGTCGAGCTTCGCGGCTCCTGGGACGTGCCGCATCATACGATCGGCGGCGGCACCGTGCTGTTCACCCGATATGGTCAAGGCGCGCCGGAAGGCGCCACCGCGCTGATCACGCTGGCGGCTTCGGCAGGCGTGCGCGGGTTGTCCGTCTACTATGACGAGCAGAATTGGAACAACGCCAAGCCTTACGCCTGGACGATTCGCGGCGAAGGACACGGCGTGTATGCGATTGATACGACCTTGATCAATTCCTATCAAGGCATCGACTTCGGCACGTACGATACGAGCGGCCATTATATCGATTATGTGGCGGGCTCTCCGCTCATGGAAGGCATCTATCTCGGCGGAGGCGCCGAGGGCGGCGTCATGCGCAACGTACAGTTCAACCCGCATTATTACGGACGCAACAACTATCCGAACCATCCGTCCACGGATGCGGACTTCGATAAGGTGTGGAGCTACCAAAAAGAGCATCTGGACGCGTTCCGCATCGGGCATGTCGACGGGGAAACGATTTTTAACACATTCGTCTACGGCTCGCAGTACGGCATCCACTTCGCCGCGGAGAACGGCGAGGGTCCGGTTGCGACCGTACTCGGGCATGGCACCGACGGCAGCAAAAAGGGCGTGTATCTGGAGGGCGCGGGAGAGAAGGGACTGACCTTCGTCAACACGGAGCTGGTGTCGATGAGCTCCACGGACAAAGTATACATCACCCTTGAGGACGGCTTTGACGCTGAAGCGCGGTTTTTCAACACCTCGATGTGGGGCGATACGTCGCGCTCGGTCGATATCCGTTCGGGACGTCTGCGAATGCAGCAGAGCAATTTTACGACGGTCGGGGAAAAGGGAATCAACGCGCTCGGAGGAGACGTGGCGCTGTACGACTCTTACTTTCAACAGCCGCGAACGACGCATGTGTACGCGGGACCCGACATTGAGCGGATGACCCTTACGAACAACCTTTTCAAGGGCGGCCTCCAGCTCGTGAACGAAGCGGGCGTCAAGGTCGGCGGCTCCAACCTCGTGCCGGTCGCGCTGCGGCTTGAGAAAACGGCGCTCGATCCGGCGCACATGGAGCGGTCGAACGCGCGGCTCGTGCTGTCCAACGCGACCGACGCGGCGGCGCTGTCCGGCAAGATCGAGCTTGTCCAGCCATCGGCGTACGCGGGATTGCTGAAGCCGATTCGATTTGCGGACATCGCCTACGGGGAAAGCGTCGAGATCGACCTGCCGTACCTGGCGGGCGCCTCGCTGAAGTTCAAGGTGACGCTCGACGACGGCCGGACGTATCTGTCCTCGGTAAAGCTCGGACAGACGTTCGCCGGACCTTTCGCTGCGCAGGGATCGGATGCGCCTCGGATCGATCTGTCCGCGCAGGACGAATACGCCGGGGGCGGACGGTCGGGCACGGCCGATCTGAGCGCGGATGCGGGCGTCGCCTGGGATAACGACAAGCTGTATTTCGACATCGATGTCCGCGACGACGTCCACAACCAGTCCTACGGCGGCGTCGATATCTGGCAGGGCGACAGCATCCAGCTCGGTATCGACCTGAATCGCGACGCGGGCGCGGGGAGCAAGCAAGTGAGCGAGCTCGGTTTTGCCTTGCGCGACGACGGCAGCGTCGTCAAGTGGCGCTGGAAGGCACCGGAAGGCTTGCAGACCGGCGCGCTCGGCGCGGGCGTCGAGGCGACGGTGACGCGCGATGAGGGAGCGGGCGTGACGCATTATGCGATCGCGATTCCGCTGGAACAGCTGCACGGCGCTGGCTACGATTTCGATCCGCGGAGTGCGCTCGGGTTTACGCTGCTCATGAACGAGAACGATGGCAGCGGACGCGAAGGCTACATGGAATATAATCAAGGCATCGGCGCAAGCAAGGACTTCACGCTGTTCGGCGACCTGTATTTGCTGGATGGCAGCTTCCTGGATTGGTCGATGGCCTCTGCGCAGGCGGCCGTCGCTGCAGCGAAGCTGGAAAAGAGCGATACGTCGATCGATGCGGCGCGCAATTTTGTCGTATTGCTGCCCGAGGGTGCGGATCGGACGGCGCTTGCGGCTGAGCTGGATGCGCTGGAGGAGGAAGGCGGGGAACCGACAACGTCGCCAACGCCGACACCAACACCGACACCAACGCCTCCGCCGGTGCAGAACGGGCCGACGCCTACGCCAACGTCGGCAGCCGGGACGGTCACGCTTACGCCCGCTGCTTCGGTTGATGCGGCAAGCGGTCTCGTGCGGGCAACGGTCGGAAAAGGCGAGCTTGACCAAGCATACGCCAAAGATGGCGTTAAGCTGGTTAAGATCGTATTGTCCAGTGCGGCTGGGGCGACCGGATACGCGGTCGAGCTGCCCTCGAGCGCGCTTGCCGATGGCGGAGCCGAACGCCGGTTGGAGCTGTCCACGCCGCTCGGTACCGTTGCGGTGACCGGGGATATGCTGACGGAAGCCGGGTTGGCAAGTGTCGTGGGAGGAAAGATAACGTTGGTCGTACGGGCAGCGGATCGAAAGTCATGGAGCGAAGAGCTGGGGATGCTGCTCGGCGATCGTCCTGCGGTCGATGTATCGTTGATGTCTGGCGGCGTGCCGATCGCCTGGCGCAATGGCGACTCGTCCGCGATAATCTCCATTCCTTACTCGCCTGCCGCGAACGAAGCGGGCCATCCGGAAAAGCTGACGATTCGCTACATCGACGAGCATGGAGGAGCGCACCCGGTCGTCAGCGGTCATTATGATGCGGCGCGGGGCGTCGTAACCTTCAGGACGACGCATTTCAGCCAGTACGCGGTTGCGTATGTCGACCGAAGCTTCGTCGATCTTGGCAAGGCCGAATGGGCACGCGAAGCCGTTGAGGCGCTGGCAGCCCGAGGCATCGTGGAAGGTCGCGCCGACGGCAACTATGCTCCCGGCGAGCAGGTTAGCCGTGCCGACTTCCTGCTGCTGCTCGTGCGGATGCTCGAGCTGAATGCGAAGTCGGGCGACGCGGACGCGGGCTTCGCGGACGTGCCGCCCAGTCGGAAAGATGGTACCGCCGAGTTTGCGGACGTGGCTGCTGGCGCGTACTTTGCCGACGCCGTTCGCGTCGGCGTGGCGCTAGGCATCGCCGGCGGCTCCGGGGACGGCCGGTTCCTGCCGCTCGATGCGGTCAGCCGTCAGGAGGCGGCGGCGATGGTCGCACGCGCACTCCGCAGCGCAGGCGCGGGGCTGCCTGAGGGCGGCGCCGCGGCGCTCGCAGCGTTCGCCGACGAATCCGATGCGGCTGCGTATGCGAGGCCGGATCTGGCCTCGCTCGTCGGCGCCGGCCTGATGCAGGGCGCCGGCGGCAAGCTGCGCCCGCAGGGCCAACTGACCCGCGCGGAGGCGGCCGTGCTGTTGTACCGCGTCTACGAGCGCGGACAATAAAAAAAGGATGGTGCATCGCCTGTCGTAGAGCAGGCGATGCACCAAATCCCGCCCGCACCGGGCCAATCGCCTCTCATATAACAGGCGATGCCCCGAATCCCGTGCGCAGCGGACCAATCGCCTCTCATATAGCAGGCGATGCGCCGAATCCCGCGCACGCCGGGGCAATCGCCTCTCATATAGCAGGCGTTGCGTCGAATCCCGCGCAAGCCGGGGCAATCGCCTGTCGTAGCCGAATCCGCGGCGGTTCGTTGCAAACTAAGCGCGCGTACGGAAGTGGCGCTTCTCGGATGTGTCCCGGCCAAAAAAACTGCATTTGCTTGTACATTAATTTTCTGTCGAACGGCGACTTTGAACGAAATAAATGCAAATATGCAGGTAAAATCAAACAAATTACCTGTAATACAGATAATTCAGTAAAAAGCCTGCATATTCGCATCTATATCTATCTAAACGTTAGCCATGGCTGGAAATAGATGTACTTTTGCAGGAATTTTATTGCAATCAAGCCGTAACGTGTGTGCCGCATAGACCAACAATCGAGCCCGCTCTCGCATGCGCCATCATCCGATAAAGTTTCAAAGACCCTCCAAACCCAAAGAGACCGTCAGGGCGATTTTCCCTGACGGTTTTACTTTGTCGTTACATGACTCACCGCGAAGCCGCCGCGGGCACGGTGCTCATCGGCTCAAGCAGTGCCGTCCGCCAGCTCAGGTACGCCGCGTGCGCTTCGCCGCTGTCGAGCAGCGCCTTGCAGGCGTACAGCCCTTGCTCGACCGACTCCGCTTTGCCGGCAAGATGCAGCCGCACGGCCCCGTTGAACAGCACCTGGTTCGTGTACGCCAGATCGGCTTCCCCGCGCAGCGCCGCCTCCGCGACCGCCAACTGATCGGCGGGCGTCCATGTCCGTTCCGGCGGCTCCGCCTCGATGCCGTACGTCTCGGGATCGAAGATCTGCAGCCTGAACTCGCCGTTTTCCACCAGATAGGCCCGCGTCGGACGGTTGATGTGCAGATCCTCGGAGCCCTCCGCGCCCTGCACGATGAGCGCCTGCTCGTAGCCCAGCTTGATGAATAGTCTGGCGAGCCTGTCGAACACGGTATTATGGTAAACGCCGAACACGATGCGCGGCGAAGACGCAAGGTCGAGCAGCTTTTCCGCGCTGTTCAGCACCGTGCGCATGCCGAGCTCCTCGCGAATCTGGCGCAGCCGGCCAAGCGGCGGACACCAAAGCTCGGTCGACGCGAAAAACACGCCGGACCGTTCGAATGCAAGCAGCGTCCGCTCGGGCGTCAAGTCGGCGGCCGTAATGCCGACGCACAGGGCGATGTCCTGCAGCGTAATGCCCCATTTGGGCGGGAGCGAGGCGGTGCCGTGCAGCGCGTTTGGCAGACCGGCCGCGGCGAGCAGAAAGGCTGTCGGAAACGTCGCGTAAAAGGATGTTTTGCGCCCGTCGTAAGGCCCCGCGCAATCCAATCCGATACCGAGTCCCTCGGCGCGGCGCGCATATTTTCGCGATACCCGAACGAACGCCTCGAGCTCGTCGACGCTTTCCATTTTAATGCGCTCCGCGATAAAAAAGGCGCCGGTCTGAGCGGGCGTCGCTTCCTGCGTCAGGATCGCTTCTGCCGCCAGAACGGCTTCGTCGTAGGTAAGATCGCGGGCGCCGCGTTTTCCGCGTGCGACTTCCTTGAGCAGCTGGATCATCGCTTCGACCTCCCTTGTTTTTGCTCTTGCAGCAGATTGTAGACATTAACGATGGAGGTGGCGACGTCGACCAGCCGCTTGCGTTCGTTCATCGCTTGCTTGCGCAGTATGTCGTACGCCTCGGTCTCCGTAATGTTTTTCACTTCGCAGAGGATGCCTTTGGCCATGTCGATCCACTTGCGTTCTTCGATCTTGGCGAGCAGCTGCCTGCGCTCGAGATGCCATTGCTGGCGCTCGAAGCACTGCTTGGCTCCGAACTGCAGCGTCCAATGAATCTCCGTCTGCAGCATCGATGCGCTAAGTACGCCGTCGGCCATCACGCCGTCCTCGCAGGCTTCGACGGATAGTGTCGCGGTCGCTTCGCTGCACCACCACAAAATCGGCACGACTTTCCACTCGAGGACGCTGCGGCTCCACGCCTCGATTTGCGGAATGGGCAGATCGAGGATCAAGGCGTCGGCTTCCGCGATTCGCTGGCGCGCCTGTTCTTCCCCCCGCGCCGTCGCTACGGTATAACCGGCCGCGCGCATGACGGCTTCCGGGAGCTGCTGCCTCGAAGCTACTGATTCGAGCCGCTCGGCGGCAGACGGATGGTTATGAACAACGAGCAATGAACGCATCGACGCCCTCCTCACCTATCGCTTCGCCATTCCGAATGAAGGCGACACTTTTTCTCCGTTACTTTTTATAACACAAAAGAAAGCGGAGTGTCGAGGGAAAAGATAGTGCCCTTTTTTATGTTAACTATATTGACATGTGTGTTATTTCGTAATATATTCGGGTTAATCACTTGCGAATACAATGGCGTATTCGGATAAAGCGGCAATGGAGCCTGCTTTCGTGCCACGGGAGATTTTTGTGTCCCCGTGCCGCGAGGCAGGCTTTTTGAGTTCCTAACGATATATCCGAAACGGGGGAGACGCGAACATGGCGGACAAAAAGAAACTGGTGATGATCGGCAATGGAATGGCGGGCGTGCGGGCGTTGGAGCATCTGCTGAAGCTGGCCCCTGAACTGTACGAGATCACGATATTCGGCGCCGAGCCTTATCCTAACTATAATCGCATCATGCTGTCGTCCGTGCTGGCCGGGGGCACGGAGCTCAAGGATATCGTCATTAACGACTGGAACTGGTATGCCGAAAATCGCATCGCGCTCCATGCCGGTCACACGGTGACGCGCATCGATACGGACGCGCGCAAGGTATATTCGGATCAAGGCGTCGAAGCGGATTACGACAAGCTCATCCTGGCAACGGGATCGCGGCCGTTCATGCTGCCGCTGCCGGGCGCGGACAAAGAAGGCGTCATCGGCTTCCGCGACATCGCGGACTGCGAGACGATGTTCGAGGCGTCGCGGTCGTACAAGAACGCCGTCGTCATCGGCGGGGGCTTGCTCGGCCTGGAAGCGGCACGCGGACTGCTGAACCTTGGAATGGACGTGTCGGTCGTTCACATCAGCCCGAATCTGATGAATCGGCAGTTGGACGAACCGGCATCGAAAATGCTGCAAAAGGAACTTGAAGCGCAAGGCATGAGGTTTTTGCTTCGCAAGCAATCCGAGCTGATCTACGGCAAAAAACGCGTGAAGGGACTTCGCTTCACGGACGGGAGCGAGGTCGAGGCGGATCTGATCGTCATGGCCGTCGGCATCAAGCCGAATGTGTCGCTGGCGAAGTCCGCCGGCCTTGCGGTGGGTCGCGGCATCGTCGTAGACGATTATATGGAAACGAACGTGCCGAACGTTTACGCTGTCGGGGAATGCGCGGAGCACAGAGGCATCGCCTACGGTCTCGTCGCGCCATTGTACGATCAGGGCGCGGTGCTGGCGAAGCGGCTGGCGGGCGTAGACACGGCCGGGTACGAAGGATCGATGACCTCCACCAAGCTCAAGGTATCGGGCGTCGACGTATTCTCCGCCGGCCAATACGAAGAGACGCCGGGCACGCGCGCGCTGCGCTACCAGGATGAGCTGGACGGCATCTACAAAAAGCTCGTGATCGAAAACGACAGGCTCGTCGGCGCCGTGCTGTTCGGCGACACGTCGGATGGCGCATCCTTGTTCTCGATCATGAAAAAAGGCGAGTCGATCAAGGGCAAGGAGAAGGAGCTGCTGCTGGGCTTCGCTCCGGGCGGCCAGGCGGCTTCTCCTGCGAGCCGGCTCGAGAACATGGCCGACGATGAGATCGTCTGCGGCTGCAACGGCGTCTCCAAGGGCGCGATCAAGGACGCGATCGAGACGAAGGGCTGCTCCACGGTCGGCGAGATCAAAGCCTGCAACAAGGCGACCGGTTCCTGCGGCGGCTGCAAGCCGCTCGTCGAAGGCTTGCTTGGCCTCTACGCAGGTGAGCGTGCCGGCGAAGCGGTCAAAGAAGGCATCTGCGGCTGTACGTCCCTGGACAGGGACGAGATCGTCGCGGGGCTCAAGCGTCTCATGCCGGCCACGGTCAAGGAAGCGATGCTCGCGCTCGACTGGAAGCAGCCGGAAGGCTGCACCAAGTGCCGGCCGTCCCTGAACTACTATATGGGCATGCTGTGGCCCGAGCGCTACAAGGACGAGAAGGAATCCCGTTTCGCCAACGAACGTTATCACGCCAACATTCAGAAGGATGGCACCTATTCGGTCGTGCCGCGGATTTATGGCGGCGTCACCACGCCGTCGGAGCTGAAAAAAATTGCGGAGGTCGCCGAAAAGTACGACGTCCCCCTGGTCAAGTTCACGGGCGGACAGCGTCTCGATCTATTTGGCGTCAAAAAAGAAGACCTGCCGGGCATGTGGGAGGACCTCGATATGCCGTCTGGCCACGCTTACGGGAAAATGCTGCGCACCGTTAAGACTTGCGTCGGCAATACGTTTTGCCGGTTCGGCACGCAGGACGCGATCGGAATGGGCATCCGGCTCGAAAAGGAGTTCGAGCGGATGAACGCGCCGGCCAAGGTTAAGTTCGCGGTATCCGGTTGCCCTCGCAACTGCGCCGAGGCGACGATCAAGGATTACGGCATCGTCGCGATCGACGGCGGCTGGGAGCTGCACGTAGGCGGCAACGGCGGCGTACACGTCCGGGCGACCGACCTGCTGTGCGTCGTGAAGACGGAGGACGAGGTCGTCGAGTGGGGCGGCGCGTTCCTTCAATATTATAGAGAGAATGCGACTTGGGGCGAGCGGACTTCGGTATGGGTGGAACGCGTCGGTCTGGAAGCCATCAAGGCCGTGCTGGACGATCCGGCCGAGCGCAAAGCGCTGCATGGTCGGATCAAGACCTCGCTCAGCTACATCAACGATCCTTGGAAAGAAATCATCGCGGACAAAGAGCTGCGCAAAAACTTCGAAGCGCTCGCGGTGCCCGCGCCGCTGAACTAAGGATTGGAGGCGGAGAACATGACAAAAATGCTGGTCGCTCACGTTGCCGATATCGATGCCAAAGGGTCGCGCACTTACCGTCATCAAGAACTTGAGATCGCCATCTTCAAATTGTCCGACGGGCAGATCCGCGCCGTCGAGAACCGCTGTCCGCACAAGGGCGGCAAGCTGTCGGAGGGGATGGTGTGCGGCACGGCTATTCACTGTCCGCTTCACGACTGGAAGATCGATCTGAAAACGGGAAAGGTGTATGAGCCCGACGACGGGTGCGTGACTTCCTACGAGACCGAAGTAGATGCCGCAGGCTCGATCTATATCACCATTTAGACCATTTACGCAGCAAGGAGATGAGCGCATGGATTTCGTTGCACCGAAAGAGGTATTGAAGGCGATGATCGAGGGCGGCGCCGCCAAGGCGGAGATGAGCGCCTCGCAGATGCTGGTTCGGGGCTTCCTGGGCGGGGCGATTCTCGCCTTCGCCACGACGCTGGCGTTCACGGCCGTCGCCCAGACGAAGATCGGGATGGCGGGCGCCGTCATTTTTCCGGTAGGCTTCGTTATGATCGTGCTGCTGGGCCTCGAGCTCGTGACCGGCAGCTTCGCGCTCATTCCCTTAAGCGTGCTGCAAAAGAAAACGACAGTAGGCCGGATGTTCAAAAATTACGTCTGGGTCATCGCCGGCCACTTGATCGGGTGTCTCGTATACGCCGTTCTTTACGATCTGACGGCGACCAAGATGGGTTCCGATATGGCGAGTCCGCTGGCACAGACATTGATTGCGACGGCCGAAGCGAAGACGATCGCTTACAAGCACATGGGCGCGGACGGCATGATCCTCGTCGTCATCAAGGCGATCCTGTGCAACTGGATGGTAACGCTGGGCGTCGTCATGGCGATGACTTCGACTTCTACCGTCGGCAAGATCGCCGCCATGTGGCTGCCGATTCTCACTTTTTTCGGTCAAGGGTTCGAGCACGCGGTCGTCAACATGTTCGTTATCCCGGCGGGCATGCTGCTCGGCGCGGACGTCGGCTTCGGGGATTGGTGGCTGTGGAACCAGATTCCCGTGCTGGTCGGCAACTTCGTCGGCGGAGCGTTGTTCACGGGCATTCTTTTCTACCTGTCGCAAAAAGGAATCGGACTGCGCGCCGGGACGCTGTCCGCGCTTGATTCGCCCAAGACGCTGCACGCGGAGCGGCGCGCATGAGGCCCGCGCCGGTCTACCTCGTCGGTGCCGGTCCGGGAGACCCGGAGCTCATTACGATGAAGGCGATCCGTCGCATCCGGGAAGCGGACGTCCTCCTTTACGACCGCCTGGTCAACGAAGAGCTGCTGGCTTATGCCAAGCCTGGCGCCACGCTCGTCTACTGCGGCAAGAGCCCCGGACAGCATACGATGTCCCAGCGGCAGATCGAAGCGCTTCTGATCGAGCATGCGCTCGGCGGCCGGACGGTGGTTCGGCTCAAGGGCGGCGATCCGCTCGTGTTCGGCAGAGGCGGGGAAGAGGCGCTCGCGCTCGCGGAGCGCGGCATTCCCTGCGAGATCGTTCCCGGCGTGACGTCGGCGATCGGCGCTGCGGCCGCAAGCCGGATCCCGCTCACGCATCGCGATCTGGCCGCTTCGTTCGCCGTCGTCACGGGCAATCGATGCCGCGAGGATGCGGCGCCGATCCGTTGGGACCTGCTGGCGCATGGCGTCGATACGCTTGTCGTCTACATGGGCATCGGACGGCTGGACGAGATTCGGACGGAGCTGCTTCGTCACGGCAAGCCGCCTGCTACGCCGGTCGCGTTGATCGAACGCGGCACAACCGACAGGCAGCGCGTCGTGACTGGCGCGCTCGATCGCATTCACAAGCTCGCCGAAGCGATGAAAATCGGCAATCCCGCACTGATCGTCATCGGCGAAGTCGTGCTGGTGCGGGAGCAGCTCCTGCTGCTGGAGGCGCAGGCGAGACTTGCGATCGGTTAAGGAACGGCAATCTTATAATAGTAGAAATAAGATAAGGAAACGAGGCGTCCGAAGCGCTTCGTTTTTTTTTGCGCTTGCGGCCCTTTTCAATCGGATAAGATCGCCGAGTTAAGTTTGTCATCGTCTCATTAAGCGCGGCGTACATGTGAAGTAGAATGAGGCTTACATAGGGCTAACCTGAAGGAGGCGAACGGACAAGTGGCGAAAATTACCGGGGTTACGTGCATCAGGACGAGGAAAAACGGGACCTGGACGATCGTAAAGGTGACGACGGACCAGGACGGCTTGTACGGCTTGGGATCGGCGACCGATCTCTTCAATCCGGAAGCTGTCGTGCAGATCGTCGAGCAGCTGCTGGGGCCGCTCTTG
Organism: Cohnella hashimotonis; assembly: GCF_030014955.1. Lineage (NCBI taxonomy): Bacteria > Bacillati > Bacillota > Bacilli > Caryophanales > Paenibacillaceae > Cohnella > Cohnella hashimotonis. Next base: position 4,404,001 of record NZ_JAGRPV010000001.1, on the reverse strand, counting down.
ATCGGCCGCGAAGCGGCCAATATCGAAGACCTGTGGCAGCTCATGCACCATAGCGGCTACTGGCGAAGCGGCGCGCTGCTGAACACCGCGATCGGCGGCATTGACATGGCACTTTGGGATATTAAGGGCAAGGAAGCCGGGCTGCCCGTGTATCAGCTGCTCGGCGGGGCAGCCCGATCTGCCGTCGCCTGCTACGGTCACGCGGGAGGCGAGGATATCGCGGAGCTCAAGGAGGACGTCGCCCGCTTTATCGAAGAAGGCTACACGGTGCTGCGCGTACAGATGGGCGGCTACGGCGGAGGCGGCTTCATCGGGGCGGATCGCGCCAATGTTCCCCGAGGGGCCGATACCGGCGGCCACGTATTCGACGAGCACCTGTACGTGAACGCTATTCCCGCCATGTTCGAGTCGCTCAGGGTGGCGTTCGGGGACGATATCCAGTTTACGCACGACGTGCATGAGCATTTGTCTCCGATTCAGGCGGTTCGTCTGGCGCGACGGCTCGAGCCGTACGGCCTGTTTTTCCTTGAGGACGTTCTGCCGCCTGATCAGATCGGGTGGTACCGGCAGCTCCGGCAGCAAAGTGCGACCCCGCAGGCCGTAGGCGAGCTGTTCGCGAACCCGCAGGAATGGGTGCCGCTCATCTCGGAGCGTCTGATCGACTTCATCCGCGTCCGCGTCTCCAAGGCCGGCGGCATCAGCGCCTGCCGCAAGATCGCGGCGCTGGCCGAAGCGTTCGGCGTGCGCACCGCCTGGCAGGAGGGCGGGGAGAACGATCCCGTCAACCAGGCGGCTGCCGTGCATCTGGACATGGCGATCTGGAACTTCGGCATTCAGGAGGTCAATCACTTCAGGCCGGAGGAGCTGGCCGCTTTTCCAGGGCATATCGAACGAGTGGGCGGCTATCTATACCCGTCGTCCAAGCCGGGACTCGGGATCGACATCGACGAGACGCTGGCCGCAGCGCTGACGGGCGAAGGTTGGTCGCGCCACAGCTATCATTCGCCTTACCGGCTGGACCGCAAAGCCGACGGCACGATCGTCCGTCCTTGACATGAGAGATGAGAGATGAGAGATGAGAGATGAGAGGAGTGAATACGTATGCGTACGATCGCCGTTACCGGCGGCAGCGGCAAGCTGGGGCGTTATGTTATCGAGGAGCTGCGCAGGCAAGGCTATCTAGCCGTGTCGCTCGATCACCGCATCGCCGAAGGTCTTCCCTGCAAGCAGACACGCGTAGATATGAGCGACCTCGGGCAAGTGGTCGGCGGGCTAAAGGGCGCGGATGCCGTTATTCATCTGGCGGCGATTCCGGCGCCTCTCGGTTATCCGCATCACACGATTTTTGCGAACAACGTACTCGGGAGCTTTCATGTGCTTGAGGCGGCGGAACTGCTCGGCATACGCCGGGTCGTGATGGGCTCGAGTACGTCCTGCTATGGATTCGCATGGGCGTCCAAGCCTTTTTCGCCGGCATACTTGCCCGTGGACGAGGCGCATCCGCAGCTTCCTCAGGAGGGTTATGGGCTGTCTAAAACGGTGGGCGAATTGACGTCGGACATGTTCGCGCGCAGAGGCGCGCTGGAAATCGCGAATTTGCGCTTCTCGCTGATCGCGGCGCCCGAAGAATACGGGCGAATGGCGGAGGACGCGCGTCATCCCGAGCGGTTCAGCAAAATTTTGTGGAGCTATATCGACATTCGGGATGCGGCGACCGCGTGCACGGCGGCACTGACGGCGCGGCTGGAGGGCGGCTCGGTCTCGCTGAATATAACAGGGGACGAAGTCCTGAGCGAGCGGGATACCTCAGCTTTGATCGCCGAGCATTACCCCGAGGTGACGGACATTCGCGCGGATCTCGGCGGGAGGGCGCCTTTGTTTTCCAACGCGCTTGCTAAGGAGACGCTGAATTGGCGGCCGATCTACAAGTGGCGTTGACTGGCGTTTCGAGGAGTACGGCAGCGCTGTGTGCGTAGCTAGTTGAGATTCGCATTTACGTATAAGCGGAAGCAGTCAAAAAGCATCGATTCAAGTGCCGGGATAGGAGGCGCTGGCGTCGATGTTTTTTGATGCGCCGATTTCGGATGCGATAGAGGGATAATTGTTAAAGCGCAGCTCATTTTGGCGTTATTGGGCTGCCAGCAGAAATTGTTGTCAAAAGGCATTTATTTCGAGCGTCGACGCAAATTTTTCGGATTTTTCCAGACAATAACTGCCTTTTAGCAATTATCCGGAGCCGAGTCGCACTGGCGGAGAATTAACATCCTTTCAGCAACTATTTTTCCTGCCGATGACCGCCGCTGTCCCTTCACCAGAGACGTCTGCCATCGACAGCACGGAGAAAGCCTTCTGGGGCAGCGTGCAGAGCCCGTTCATCTGCGGCCCGCCGTTTTTGCTTGATGCGGGATTGACCGATCCGTTTTCGTTCGATATATTAGAAGCACTGAATTAGTAATTTAGTAAATTACTAAATTTTAAACGGAGGTCGCATTGTGAAAATCCCGACATCGCTCAAGCATAAGCCTGTTATTATATCCGACAATTACGAAAAAGTGGACGGCCGATACGCCGGACATACGGACGCCAAGGGCCTCTCGCTCGGACTTGCGCAGTGGAACGACCGCGGCAAGGTGGACATTTCGGCGAAGGTATGGCGGTACACGGGGGAGAAGTGGTCCCGGCAATCGGAGGAGCTGCCGCTTCACCGCGTGCTCGATCTTGCGATACTGGTTGCGCGCGGGCTCGGTCATTTCCGCGAAGCCTACCGCCATGAGGAGCTGTACGATCCTGACAATCCGGTCATCGATCGGATCGGTCTGCAAGGAGATGCCATGACTGTGGCGATATGCACGGACAACGAGCGCATTCGCGAGGACATCAAGCTGTTCGGCGCCGCGCTTGAAGGGGACGGCGAGCTGATCGGCGAGCGGCTGCAGACGCTGTCCCGCATTTTGAAGGAAATGGGGTACTGACGATGGACAAACAGCGTAAAAAACAGCTGGCTGAAGCCTACGCACAATCTTTTCGTGCGATGGGCGTCTACCAGATCCGCAATGCGGAGAACGGGAAGGTGCTGGTCCGCTCCTCGATGGATCTGGACGGCGCCCGCAACCGGTTTGAATTTATGAAGCAAATGAACAACAACACGCTGCCGGAGCTGAAGACCGACTGGGATCGATACGGGGGCAGCGTTTTCGAGTTTTCGGAACTGGATCGGATCAAGCCGAAGGAGGAGACGGTAACCGATCGCGCCGAGCTGAAAAAATATCAGGAAGAGGTTGATGCGCTCGCCGAGCTGTGGGTTGAAAAGCTGCAGCCTTACGGAGATAACGGTTATCACAAGCCGAAGAGCTAGCGCACGCATCATAAACGCAAGACGCGCCCCACAAAGTACGTGCTTTTCGTATAATTGTTATCAAATAAAAATGATCATTTGACAACTAAATGACGTCGTGCTAATTTATAGTTATCATATGATAATTATTGGAGGCGCGTCATGAAGCTGCTCGTGATCTACGTCCATCCGAATCATCGGTGCTTGAATCATGCGTTTTTGCGGGAAATCGTGCGCGGGAGCGAGGAGAACGACGCGGTCGAAGAGGTTGAGGTGCTCGACCTGTATGCGGAGGGCTTCGACCCGGTGCTTGTGTTCAACGAGGAAAAAAGGAGAAGAGATATGCATGCCGAGCCTGCGCTCGAGCGGTACCGGCAGCAGATTAAACGGGCCGACAAGCTCGTCTTCGTCTATCCGATCTGGTGGGGCAGGCCGCCTGCGATGCTGCTCGGCTATATCGACCGGATGTTCGCTTCGGGCTTTGCGTACCGGGACAACGGCAAGCTGCTTCCGGAGGGCTTGCTGAAGGGCAAGACCGCCGTATGCGTGTCGACGATGAAGGGACCGGCCGGCTATATGCTGTTCTGGCTGTACAATGCGCACAAGACGCTGATGCGCAAGGCGCTGCTGCGGTACGTCGGCTTCGGCAAGGTGAAGTTTTTCGAATTCGGCAGCATGGAAAGCCCGCGCGGCAAGCACAAGGAGAAGCTGGACAAGATATACCGCTACTTCAGGACGATGACAGCTTGACCGAGGCCGTTTGGCAAAACGGACCGAATAAACGGATCGAATAAACGGATCGCGTAAAATAAAATCACGAAAAAGAGGCCGACGAGGGCCTCTTTTATTTGAAGAAAAGAAAGTTGGTCGCCAGGCGCCGAAGCTGCCCGTCGGAAGGACTGTTGACGACTCTGCCCTTGAACACCAGGGTGGATGAACCGCCACCGTCCAGATTGTAGCCGTCGATCGTCCCGAAGCGGGAGAGCAGAATCTGAAGCTCCTCGAGCGTGGCGCCGGAGCTGCCGTCCTCGCCGCGCCCGTCGATGACCATCATCAGAATCTGGTTGTCCTTGTAGTTCGCGATGACCGTACGCGGCGCGCGGAGCGGGTTCGTCCGCCATTTGGCGGGAATCGGCAGATTTAAGCCGTTCTTGCGGAGCACGGGGACGAAGGAAGCGCCGAACTTGGGTTTTTGCTTGTCCAGCTGGGACTTATTGCTGTATTTGCCGCCGATCAGCTTCAGGTCCTCGTTCAAGCCGACGAAAAACAGATCGTTGAAGCTCGGCTCGAAGCCGGTAACGTACTCGCCGCCGACGACGGTCGTGCTTAGCGGGTACCGCTTGCCTCCCTGGTCCGCGAAGCCTCCGGCATTGACGCCCGCGATCGCCCCGGTCCGCTTGACGGCCGCAAGCGTCGTCTCCGAGCTGCCCGGATTGTTGCCGGCCAGCGCCAAGGACATCGCCTTGTCGCTCTTGAGTCTGACCTTCAGCGCATAGCCGCTGAAGTGCTGCGCGCGGATCGTGTAGAGCTGAGCCGTCAGATTGTCCGATTGCACCGAGTCGCGCGGATACCCGAGCTTGATGGAGATGCGCCGGTCATAGATGGCGGCGGGTCGCCCGACCTGCGCCTTGGCAGTGGACATCATCGCGCTCATGCTCATATTCGTCATCGTATACAGCTCGGATACGCGCTTGACGGAGGCCGATATGTCCTTGGCGATGGCGCCGGCCTTGTCTAACGATTCGAGCTGCCGCTCCGTATAGCCGGCGAGCGAAGGCTCGGGCGTCTGCAGGGCAGGTCCGATCTCCGGCGCTTCCGGCTTGACGCCTGCCGCGAACAGCCAGATCACCATGCCGAGAAAGGGCGCGCAGGCGAGCAGCACGGTTCGGTTCATTTGCTGGACGCCCGTTCTCATTTGAGCACGTCCAGTTCTTTTTTCAGCTGTTCCAGCTGTTTCTTCAGCTCGCTTATTTGCGTATACAGCTTGTTGCTGTTATCCGTCTTGTCGCTGGCGTTGTCCTGCGTGAAGGTGAGCAGCTCGTTCAGCGCTTCGACCTTCGACGAGAGCTGAGTCATCTGTGCGGCATAATCGCTCTCGAGCTTGTCCAATCTGGCGCGGTAATCCTGCTGCATCGCCGCGATCTGGCTCGCGGTCTGCCGCTGCAGCTGCGCGGATACCTGCTCCCGCTGCTGTCCCGTGTACCAGACCGTGCCGGCGACGCCCGCTCCGATCAGCAATAGCCATAAACAGATGAACGGCACGACGGATCTTCTCGCCGCTCTCCTCGGGGGTCTCTCCGTGCTGCCGATCTGCGCTCTCGTTTCCGTCAGAGGGGGAGAATTCATCATTGCAGTTTGTCACCTCGTAATTCGGCCATACCGATATTGAATGTCCATTGTAGCATAATCCGAAAAAAATTGGGCAAACTATACTCCTTTTTTACCTTCGGATGGATAAACAAGAAACGTCATACAGCTTCATTTTAAAGTCGGCCCGGATATTGGCAGCCTGCGTGCGCCGTCTAAATGCCTGTGCTATACTGTATATACCATATACAATTATTTCGTGGAAAAGGGGCGCGGGGAAATGAGCGGCAACGATAAAATCGACGATGACAGCGTGAGCAGTCTGCCGCACGGCGCGCAGCTTGCCTGGGGATTGGTGAAGCCGTCGACGAGAGGCCCGAAGGGCGAGCTGAGCGTCGGCAAGATCGTCGAAGCCGCAGTCGGCATCGCGGATCGCGAAGGGCTGTCGGCAGTGTCGATGAACCGGGTGGCGAGCTCGCTTGGGTTTACGACGATGTCGCTGTACCGGTATATCAAGAGCAAGGACGACCTGCTGATGCTTATGACCGAAGCGGTGTGCGATATACAGATGCCGGAGGAGAGCGAAGGGAAAGGGTGGCGGGAGCGGCTCAGAGAATATGTTGAGACCTGCATCCGGCTCATGCGCGCGCATCCGTGGTTCACGGACGTCCCGATCATGGGCGTGCCGATCACGCCGAACAATTTGAAGATGGTGGATTGGCCGCTGCGCATTCTTCGGGACCTGCCGCTTAGCGAATACGAGAAAATGTCTACCGTTCTGCTGATCAGCGGTTATTCCCGGTTTTACGGCGTCATGATGCGGGATATGGACCGGGCCATCGAGTCGGGCGCGAACCCGGACAGCTTTTCCGGGCTTATGTACGGCGGAGCGCTGAGGCAGCTGGTCACGCCGGAGCGGTATCCAGCGCTTTATCCCATTGTCGCCGCGGGCGTATATACCGAAGACGACGGCAACAAGGAAGAGGCTCAGAACGACTTCGACTTCGGCCTGGAGCGAATTCTCGACGGCATCGAGCTCCACGTGTCCCGGGCGACATCTTGACGAAGGCGTTTCGTACCGCGTACAAAGAGCATGGACAGGGTCTTTAGACCTTGACCATGCTCTTTTTCGTAAACGTACGATTCGTCCTATCTCCGTCCGGCGCGCTTGCGGAAGGCGATGCCGCACCAGACCAGCGCGATGAGTATAAGTGCCGCGCACCAGACGGCACCGATCCAGGCGTGATCTCCGATCGGCGTGCCTAGCAGCAGGCCGCGGATCGTCTCGATGAGCGGCGTGATCGGTTGGTGGCTCGCGACGCCGCGAAGCCAATGCGGCATCGTGTCGATCGGCACGAACGCGCTGGAGAGGTAGGGGAGGAAAAGCAAGATAAAGCCGTAGCCGCTCGCGGCCGAGGGACTGCCGGCGACGAGGCCGATGGCGGCGTAAAGCCAGGTGAGCGTGAGGATGAACAGGACGATGACGCCGAGCGCGGCCAGCCACTCGAGGAGAGAGCCGTTCGGCCGGAAGCCGACGAGCAGCGCCACGCCGATAACGACGCCTGTTGCAACCAGATTGCGCGCGAGGCTCGCGGCGACATGGCCCGTGACGACCGACAGGCTGCGGATCGGCATCGTGCGGAATCGGTCGATGATGCCGTTCGTCATGTCCGTGGATACGTCGACCGCCGTCGTCGCCGCGCCGTAACCTGCGCACAACAGGATGATGCCCGGTACGACATAGTTGGCATAGTCGCCTCCAGGATCGATTGCGCCGCCGAATACGTAGGTGAACATTAACATGAGCATGACCGGCAGGATAATGGCCATCATGAGCGATTCGGTATTGCGAAGGCTGAGCGTCAGGCTCCGGCGGATAAAGACGGCATTGGTCGCGGCAAATGAAGGCGGGGCAAGCGGAGAAACGGATCTGTTCACGATACGGACACCTCCGATGATTGGCGGGTCAATGCGATAAATACATCGTCCATGCTCGGTCTTCGAATCGTCACTTGCGTATCCGGGGGCAATGCGGGGGAGAGGCCGCTCAGGATCCGTCCGATATCCTGCGCCGATCCGGTCGTCGCGATCGTGCGGCTCCATTGCTCCCGTTCGTTCGTCAGCTCGATGACTTCGCCGCCGATCCGGGCTTTTAATTCCGCGGCCGTGCCTTCCGCCACGATGCGGCCGCCGTTAATGACGCCGATCCGATCCGCAAGCTGATCGGCTTCCTCCAAATATTGCGTCGTTAAGAAAATGGTCATGCCCGACGCCTTCAGCCGTTCGATGATGTCCCACAGGGCGCGACGGCTCACCGTGTCGAGACCGGTCGTCGGCTCGTCGAGGAACAGCACCGGCCGGCTTGCCACGAGACTGATCGCCAGGTCGACCCGCCTGCGCATCCCGCCCGAATACGTTTTGACGCGCTTGCGAGCCGACGCAGCCAGATCGAACTGCTTCAGCAGCTCCGACGACCTCCGCTTGGCCTCTGCGCTTTTCATGCCGGAGAGTCTGCACATCATCCGCAGATTTTCTTCGGCGGTCAGCATCTCGTCGACCGCCGCGAACTGACCCGTCAGGCTGATCGACTGCTTGACCTTGCCGCTCTCGGCGGCGACGTCGTAGCCGGCGATCCGAGCGCTGCCGCCGTCCGCCGCCACGAGCGTCGTCAGGATGTTGATGAGCGTCGTCTTGCCTGCGCCGTTAGGTCCGAGCAGCGCGTAGATCTGGCCTTCCGGAACGGCGATGTCGACACCGCCGAGCACCGTTTGTTCGCCGAAGCTTTTGCGCAAGTCCTTGACCTCAATGGCAAATTTCATCGGTGAGGCTCCTCTCTTCATTCGAATAACTGTATATCATGTACACAGTGTATTATATAAACAGTATATATGCAACACTGTTTCTGAATATTCCTTATTTTAATTGGCGGGCTATCGGCATATCGCTATAATTAAGGGATAACTGTCAACGGAAAAGAGTGATCCAGTTCATGCAAGCGCAACAGTCCAAGCCGTACCACGAACGCAATATCGTATTGATCGGGTTTATGGGCGCGGGCAAGACAACGATCGGCAAGGCGCTCGCGGCCAAGCTTTCCCGCGAATTCATCGACGTAGACGAGCTTATAGCTGCGGAGCAGGGGATGCCGGTTACCGAGATTTTCAGAACGTTGGGCGAAGGGGCGTTTCGCCGGATGGAAAAAGAGTATATCAGCGAACTGTGCCTTCAGCAGCGCGGCGCCGTTCTGTCGCTTGGCGGAGGGGCCTTCCTGCAAGAAGAGATCCGCGATCTTTGCATGGCGAACGCGGCTGTCTTTTTGATGGATATTCCTTGGGAGCAATGGAAGACGAGACTGCCGCTTATCCGGGATAGCCGTCCGATCCTGCAAAACAAGACGGACGAGGAGATCAAGGCGCTCTACGATTCGCGCCAGGCCATCTACGAGAGACATCACTGCAAAGTGGACGCCGGCAGCCAGACGCCGGAGGCCGCCGCGCAGGCCATCGTCGATTGGCTGGAAGAGCAGAAATAAACCGAAAAAGCGCTGCCGGGCATTTTGTGCCCAGGCAGCGCTTTTTCAGGTTCCTTCCGGATTGGGACAGCGGCGAAACAACGGCTCGTTAAGCGCGCTTTCGGCGTGCCGGCGCTTTTCGGAGGTTTCGCGAATCGAAAAACCTGCATCTGCTCCTAGGCCCCCTAATCGAATTGGAGTCCCCCCCTACAATGATTTAAACTAGGGATAAGGGAGATGAGCGGGATGGGAAAAAGGTTAAAGGAAGAAACACGGCTTAGAATTGTTAAGGAAGCATTGGCTGGGGTTAAGGTGGGGGTGCTTGCTCGCATGTACGACATTCACCCCGAAACCATTCGTTTGTGGATACGCGAGCATCGTGACTTTATTCCACCGGAGGACATTCCCTCGGCAGACGAGCATTTGCAAGAAATCCAGCGGTTGCAGGAAGTCGAGCAGCGGTATGACAGAGCGGTTAAAGCGCTTGGTGAAAAAGAACTCGAAATTGAAATTCTGCGTGAACTGCTAAAAAAAACAACCCCCGTTTATCCGAAAAATTCGAAGTAGCAGAACCATTTATTAAACGGGGGGAGCCTGTAGCACGGGTTCTGCGCATTCTCGAGTTGAATGAGTCCACCTATTATGAGCGGCGTAAGCGTGCCGCTCAGCCTGACGCAGAACGCGTCGAGCCGGTCCGCAGGGGACGCCCTGTGCCCGGATACGCCTACAACGAATCGGGCGAGAAAGTCTGCGACGAGCAAATCCAGGAATGGCTGTTGCTACTGCTGGAGGGCGAAGAGCACGTCTATGGCTATAAGCTGTTAGCGCGCTGTATTCGCAAGCAGTACGGGGTGAAGCTGAACAAGAAAAAGGCTTATCGCATGTGCAAGGCACTCGGCATTCTTCAAAAAAAGCGGCAACGCCTACAGACGCATCCTCGGCGATTGCCGAGAAATCACACCATCACCGCATCGAATCAACTTTGGCAAATGGATATCAAATATGGCTATGCCTTGGGTCAGGAGCGTTTCTTTTTCGTACTCAGCATCATCGACGTGTTCGACCGCGTCGTCGTAGGGCAATACCGCGGCCCTGTTTGCGAGGCCAAGCACGCGGTGCAGACCCTGGGGATCGCGCTGCAGCAGCGCCTTCAGCCGGGTGAAGCACTGCCTATCATCCGCACGGACAACGGCCCCCAGTTCGTCAGCAAGCTGTTTCAAGACATGTGCGAGTGCTGGGACATGGTCCATGAACGGATTCCGCCGCGGACACCGAATATGAATGCCTACATCGAGTCTTTCCACAGCATCCTTGAGCGTTGTTTGTTTAGCAATCGTACATTCATGACGCTGGAGGAAGCTTATGAAGCGTTCGACCAATTCATGGATTTTTATAACAACCGTAAGATGCACGGCAGCCTAAAAAACATGGCTCCAACAGCGTTCGCAGCGTGGGTTAAGACATTGGACGATGCTTCAGCCTTTTACAGATCGGTGTAATCGCTTGAAATAACGAGCTGCGCTATGAAATTGGAATCATTGTAGGGTATGACTCCAGTTTTAGGGGGCCTAGCCGTCTGTACATCTATTTTCAACCAAGTTGCGACACTGGATTAAATTCCTGCAAATATGCAGGTATATTCAAAGCGTGAGCCTCAAATCCCGCTTACGCAGGGAAATAACTGCGTTTTTGCATTTATTTTGTGCCCAAGTGACGATATCGACAAAAAAAGATGTATTTTTGCAGGCATTGCGGCATAGCGGCGAAGAAACGACGCGGACATCGATAAGAGGGCCCATCGGAACGGTTGTCGGAAAACACCGCGCCAGGCCTTGCGATGGGCCCTAGTTTCGCATATCCACAAACTAAAAAAGACATTCGAGGCGATCCGGCGCACGACAAAAAGACCGCACATCGCTGTGCGGTCTCCCATGCTCATCATTCCGTATGCTTCCCTTACAGCTTCACCCATTCGCCGCCGCGCTCGGCGGATTGCTGCTCGGCCTCGACGATCTCGAGCGTCGCGAGCGTGCTCTCAGGCGTGCAGACGGAGACGGCTTCGTCGTTCAGGATGGCGTTGGTGAAGCTGAGCAGCTCCCCATAATAGCCGTCGTGAGCGGCCAGCTCCGGTTGGAAGCCGGCTTCATCCTTCGGGTTGACGGTCAGGCCGTCCTTGCCGAGGATGATGTTCGCGCCGTCGAAGTTGACGCGGAAGCCCATCTCGAAGCCGAAGTCGCCTTCGAGCGTCCAGTCGACCTGGGCGTTGACGACCTTGCCGTCAGCAAAACCGTAGTGCGTGGAGGCGACGTCGAAGCCGCTGCCCGGGATGACGTTGCGTCCGATCGTGGATACGCGCTCGGGCTTGCCGAACAGCCAGTTCACGATGTCCGTGTCGTGAATATGCATGTCGAGCAGGGCGCCGCCGCTGAGATCGCCGTTCAGGAACCAACCGGCCGGAGCGTGAGAGCCTCTATAGAAATAGCCGCCCTTAACGGCGCCGTAGCGGCCGTCTTCCACGGTTGCCTTGAGGTACTCGTAAGCCGGCCAGAAGCGGAGGCATTGTCCGATTTGCAGCTTGCGTCCGGTCCGTTCCGCCGTCTCGACCATGCGCCGCGCTTCGTCCGAACGGCGAGCCATCGGCTTTTCGCAAAATACGTGGTAGCCCTTCTCGAGCAGCTCGCAGGTCAGATCCGCGTGCAGCGTAGTCGGCAGCGTGATATCGATCATATCCAGCTCTTCGCCCGCCAGCATCTTGTCGACCGAATCGTACAGCGCGTAGCCAGACAGGTCGTACGTTTCCTGCGCGGTTGCCATATTGCCGCCGGCCTTGGCGTTTTTCAGCGTCTCGATCGCGACGTCGCAGATGGCGACGACTTTGACCTGCTTGCCTTCGCCCGCCAGCCGCACGTAGTTGTCGAAGTGCATTCTTCCCATGAAGCCGAAGCCGATAAGTCCGATTTTAAGCATGCGATCAGCCCTTTCTTCCCAGAATGGCGTCCATAGCGCCGGAAGTGTTGTAAATGATTTGCTTGGTGTGGTGCGTGTATTGCGGGATCATCTCCGCCGTGACGTACCCGTCGTAGCCGATCTCTTGCAGTGCCGCCACGACCGCCGGATAGTCGACGTCGCCGGCCAGCAGGTCGACGAAGCCGTGCAAGCCGCCCGCTTGTCTGCGGTAATCCTTGAAGTGTACTTTTTTGATGCGATTGCCGAGAATGCGGATCCAGTGCTCGGGATAACCGCTGTATACCGTATTGCCGACGTCGAAGTAGGAGCCGACAAACTTGGAGCCGGTCGCGTCGATGAATCCGCGCATTTCGAGCGGGGAGAGCAGGAACTTGTTCCAGACGTTCTCGATGCCGATGGATACGCCTGCTGCCTCGGCTTCGGGCGCGAGCTTCGTGATCGCTTCGAGCGCGCGGTCGTAAGCTATGTCGTAAGGGACGACTTCGCTGCCAGGGATAAAATCCACGCCAACGGCGCCGGGGATGACAAGAATGGCGTCCGCGCCAAGCTTGGCCGCGGTTTCGATTTGCTTTTTGCATACGTCGATCGCCTTGAGGCGGTTCGCTTCGGTCTCGCTCGTCATCGCGTAGGACCAGTACAAGCCCGTCGCCAGGCCGGCCAGCTCCAGCCCCGTATCAGCCAGCTGCAGCTTGATGTCCTTGAGCTCGCTGTCCGTTGCCTCCAGACCGAGCTCGCCGGTCTCGTTGAGCGACAGCTCGATGCCGTCGAAGCCTGCGTCCTTGGCCGTCGCGATCGCGTCCTTGATCGAGACGCCATCGCCGAACGACCAAATATTGATGCCTTTTTTCATCGGGGTAGTCCTCCTTGGGAAGCGTTTTATATGTCTTCATTATAAGGAAGGCGCAGCCGCGTTCATTTAGAGAAGAAAGCTAAAACTTGCACGATTCCGTTCTGACAAAGCCGCTTATGATAAAATGATGGAACGAAGGGAGTGGCTTTGGATGGATTTTACGCGTTTTCCGCTGCAACGGGCACTGCCGGCGAAGGACTGGTCGCCGACCGTCCACTATGCGCAGTACCAGAAGCTCCCGCCTGGCAAGCTGCCGGAAAGGTATATTTACGATTTTGAGCTGATCTGCGTGTGCAAGGGGAAGCTGGCGACCGAAATGCGCGGCACCCGCTATACGATCGGAGAAGGCGAGGCTGTCGTTCTCCCGTCCGGCGTACCCCACCGCAATGCGATCGTGTCCGCGAACGGCGCGACGCTGCTTGGCATCCACTTCGATTTTGACGGATTGCTTCGGATCGTAACGGAGAGCGACATGGTGTCGTTCGATCTGGACGCCGAGCCGGACTTGGATAAATTCGCGGAAGAGCCGATCGCACCCGATCTCGATGCGTTATCTTCGCGCGCCGTTTATGCGTGCGGGCCCGAATGCTTTCAACTGATGGATCGGCTCGTCGGGGAGTTCACGATGCGTCGAAGCGGTTACGAGCTCGCGTGCAAGTCACTGATGCTGGGCATACTCGCGATGCTGCTGCGGTCCGGGAACGAAGGAACCGACGGGAGCGATTCCGTGCACCGCGAGCGAATTCGCAAAATGGTCGAAGCGATGGAAAGAGAGCCCGGCTCGTCATGGAGCGCCGAGCGCGTCGCGCGAGAGCTGAAGGTCAGCGAGGATTATGCGTCCAAGCTGTTCAAGCAGATCGCCGGCATGCCCCCAGGGCGCATGATCCAGTCGATCCGACTTCGCGAAGCCCGCAGATTGTTAAGGGAGACGGACTGGTCGGTCGAGACCGTCGGGGCAAGGATCGGCTATCCGGACCTGCACTACTTCAGCCGCGTTTTCACGGCTGGCGAAGGCATCTCTCCGCGAGAATACCGCAAGTTGTCGAGAGTGCTGTAAGCGAGAGGATTCATCCGCCAATCCTCAGTACTATTTACAGGTCGAATTGCGCAAGTTAAAATTAACAGGTCGACTTGTCGACAAGATTGGATTTGGTGGAAGAAAGGTTGGATTCGATGCGACAATATCCTGCCGCCTGGCTGAAGGGACAGTCTCGAGGAGAAGCGATCGCAGGCGAGCTGCGGCTGCGAATCGTGGAAGGTACCTTAAAGCTGGGCGACGTCCTTTCGGAAAATAAAATCGCTGCGGACTTCGGCACGAGCCGGTCTCCTGTCAGAGAAGCGCTGAAAGCGCTATCCAACGAAGGCTTGATCCGTCTCGAGCGGATGGGGGCGGTCGTGCAGGGGCTCTCCGCCCACGATATCGCCGAGCTGTACGACGTTCGTTACCTGATCGAGAGCTTTGCGCAGCAGCGCCTCGCTTCGTCCTGCACGCCCGATTTGATCGCGAGTCTTCGTCACCGCATCGACCGCATGCGGATCGCAGCCAAGTATGCCGATATCGCCGAGTTCGCCTGGCTTGATTTCCAATTCCACGACGGGCTGATCGCTGCGGCGGGACACGCGCGGATCGCGCGTTTGTGGGACAGCATCCGCCATGTTGTGCTTACCGTCATGCTGCTCACGACGGAGGAGATTTTCGGAGACGGTGCGGACCGTCTCGAACGCGTCGTCGCCAAGCATGAAGCGATTGCGGACGCCCTGGAATCGGGTGAGGAAGTCCGTATTGCAGGCGTCGTGCGGGACTATTTCGCCGACTCGAGCAAGACGCTTCGCAGCACTTGGTCCTAACTTGCAAATGTCTTCAAAGCTTCAAGATGTCTTCAAAGCTTCAAGATGTCTTCAAAGCTTCAAGATGTCTTCAAAGCTTCAGGGAACGCGAATCTGCGTCCGGGTTGAAGCTCTTCTTTTCGTGCAAACTTGTCGACTAGTATACGTGTGCGCGGGGTATACCATTTTTAGAAGAAGAATCCGCAAAAACGATTAACGGAGGTTTGGATCTTGGACCATTTGTTCGGTATGGGGCATAACGCAACCTTGCTCGTCTGGGCGCTGATCTCGATTGTGTTTTTGGTCGTGATGATCGCCAAATTTAAATGGAATCCGTTCGTCACGCTCCTGCTTTCCGCGCTGCTTCTCGGCTTTTTGGCCGGCATGGACAGCCAGGAGCTGATCAAGTCGGCGACCGGCGGACTTGGGGGGACGCTGGGAACGATCGCCATCGTCATCGGGCTTGGCACGATGCTGGGCAAAATGATGGCCGAGTCGGGCGGGGCTGAACGCATCGCGACGACGATGATCGACCGATTCGGCGAAAAGCGGGTCCATTGGGCGATGATGATCGTCGGTTTTATCGTCGGCATTCCCGTTTTTTTCGAGGTCGGCGTCATCTTGCTTATTCCGATCGTGTTCATCGTCGCGCGAAAGGTCAAGATGCCGCTCCTGCAGATCGGGATTCCCGTGCTGGCCGGCTTGTCCACGGTGCATGGACTCGTGCCGCCGCATCCGGCGCCGATGATCGCGATCGACGCATTCCAAGCGGACCTGGGCAAGACGATTCTTTTTTCGCTCATCGTCGGTCTGCCGACGGCGATCATCGCGGGGCCGCTGTTCGGAAAATGGATCGGCAGGCGTATTGCCGTCTCGCCGCCCGAAAATCTGGCCAAGCAGTTCAGCTCGCGGGAGACGGGCGACCTGCCTGGATTCGGCATTACATTGTTTACCATTCTGCTGCCTGTTATTCTAATGCTGGCGGGATCGATCGCGAGTATCGCCGATCCGCATGCGTCCAGCCCCGTGACCCGCTTTTGCGCGTTTATCGGGCACGAGGTCGTCGCGCTGCTGATCGCAGTCGTCTTCTCGTTTTTCACGCTCGGCTTCGCCAGAGGCTTCACTAAAAACGACATTTCCCGGTTCACGCACGAATGTCTGGCGCCTACCGCCTCGATCATTCTGATCATCGGCGGCGGCGGCGCCTTCAAGCAGGTGCTCATCAATAGCGGCGTAGGCGACGCGATTGCGGCCATCGCCACGCAGGCAAACGTGAACGTCCTGCTGTTCGCCTGGCTGGTCGCGGCTCTGATCCGCGTGGCGACCGGCTCCGCAACCGTCGCCATGACGACGGCGGCCGGCATCGTCGCGCCGGTCCTGGCGCTCAATCCGGGCTCCAGCGTCGAGTTGGCCGTGCTCGCCACGGGAGCGGGCTCGCTCGTGCTGTCCCATGTCAACGACGCGGGATTTTGGATGGTCAAGGAATTTTTCAACATGACGGTTCCGCAGACGCTGAAGTCGTGGACCGTGATGGAGACGCTGCTGTCCGTCTTCGCGCTTGCGGTCATCATGCTGGTCAGCGTCTTTGTCTAGCCTGGCGCGTTTTAAGATAAACGCCTAAAATCATTCGCAGCTTTTTATTCGTTTTATTGTTTCATTATTGAAGGGAAAGAAGGTTGCGCCATGCATGCCTCCATGTACATGATCGGCGTCGATATCGGCACCACCAGCACCAAGTCCGTGCTGTTCGAGGAAAGCGGCAAGGTCGCGGCGCAGGC
This sequence comes from Cohnella hashimotonis, assembly GCF_030014955.1. Taxonomy (NCBI): domain Bacteria; kingdom Bacillati; phylum Bacillota; class Bacilli; order Caryophanales; family Paenibacillaceae; genus Cohnella; species Cohnella hashimotonis. Next base: position 4,387,427 of record NZ_JAGRPV010000001.1, on the reverse strand, counting down.
TACGGTGGAATATCCGCTTTATACGCCTTCGCCCGTCGTTGCCGAGCAGGATCCGGACGAGATCTTCCGGGCCGTGCTTCAGACCCTTCGGGGCGTGTTGGACCGGAGCGCCGTCGATCCGAAGCGCGTGCTGTTCGTCTCCTTCAGTTCGGCGATGCACAGCCTGATCGCAGTGGACGGCGAGGGCCTCCCGCTCACCCGGAGCATTACGTGGGGGGACAACCGCAGCGCGGCATGGGCGGAGCGTCTGCGGGAGGACGGAACGGGCCATGCGATTTACCTGCGAACGGGCACGCCGATCCATCCGATGTCTCCGCTGACCAAGCTGATGTGGCTGCGCGAATCGCAGAGCGAGCTGTTCAGGACCGCGCGCCGGTTCATTTCGATCAAGGAATACATATTTGCCAAGCTGTTCGGCGAATACGTCGTCGATCATTCGATCGCGTCGGCAACCGGACTGATGAATTTGGAGCGGCTGGACTGGGACGAAGAAGCGCTCGCGACGGCAGGCGTGACCGCGGATCGTCTGTCGCGGCTCGTGCCGACGACTTATAAGCTCGCCGGCTTGAACGATGCTTACGCGCGGGAGACGGGGCTTGCGGCGGACACGCCGTTTATCGTCGGCGCCAGCGACGGCGTGCTGTCCAATCTCGGCGTCGGCGCGATCGAGCCAGGCGTCGTGGCCGCGACGATCGGCACGAGCGGCGCCATCCGGACCGTGACCGACCGTCCGGCGACAGACCCGAAGGGACGCACGTTTTGCTACGCGCTCACCGAGCGACACTGGGTGATCGGAGGCCCGGTCAACAACGGCGGCGTTCTGCTGCGGTGGGCCAGGGAGGAGTTCGGATCGTCGGTATCCGAGACCGCCAAGCGGCTTAAGATGGATCCGAACGATCTGCTCATGGACATCGCGGCCAAGGTGCGGCCGGGCAGCGAAGGCCTCCTTTTCCATCCGTATATGACCGGCGAGCGCTCCCCGCTTTGGGATGCCAACGCGCGAGGCTCTTTTTTCGGACTCACGCTGCATCACGGCAAGGAGCATATGCTGCGCGCCGTCCTTGAAGGCGTCATCTTCAACTTATATACTGTATTGCTCGCCGTAGAAGAACGAATCGGGCGCCCCAGACGCATTCATGCGACAGGCGGGTTCGCGCGGTCCGCGCTGTGGAGGCAGATGATGGCGGACATTTTCGACCAGGAGCTGATCGTGCCGGAGAGCTTCGAGAGCTCCTGCCTCGGCGCGGCCGTGCTCGGCCTGTACGCGACCGGAAGGATCGGCTCGCTGAACGTTGCGGCCGGCATGGTCGGCGCCACGCACCGGCATGCGCCCGATCCGGCGCACGCGGCGGTTTATCATAAGCTGCTGCCGATCTTTATCGGCGTATCGCGAAGCCTGAAGGACGAATACCGGGCAATCGCAGCCTTCCAGCGCGAGCTTGCCGGAGACTAACCGACGGGATTCGTATTGACTTTACCGAGATTCCAGTGTTATAAAAAAGAAGGAAAATAGCACTCTCGGCGAGAGAGTGCTAACACTACGCGCAGGATTGAAGGAGAGAGTAGAGCGATGGAAAAGAAACCTTTCCAGGCCGAATCCAAGCGGCTGCTGGAGATGATGATCAACTCCATCTATACGCAGAAGGAGATCTTCCTGCGGGAGCTGATCTCGAACGCGAGCGACGCCATCGACAAGATCTATTACAAGGCGCTTACCGACGACAAGCTCGTGTTCAACAAAGACGACTACTATATTCAAGTCATTCCTGACAAAGCCGCACGCACGCTAACCCTTCGCGACACGGGGATCGGCATGACCCGGGAAGAGCTGGAGACGCATCTGGGCGTCATCGCCAAGAGCGGCTCGCTCGCCTTTAAGCAGGAGAACGAGTCCAAGGAAGGGCACGACATCATCGGCCAATTCGGCGTCGGCTTCTATTCCGCATTCATGGTGGCGGACAATGTCACGGTCGTGAGCCGCGCGCTTGGCAGCGATACCGCTTACAAGTGGGAGTCCGACGGCGCCGAAGGCTATACGATCGAGCCTGCCTCCAAGGACGAGGTCGGCACGGAGATCACGCTCAAGATCAAGGACAATACCGAGGACGACAACTACGACGAGTATCTCGAGGAGTACCGTCTTCGTTCGATTATCAAGAAGTACTCCGACTTCATTCGCTATCCGATCAAGATGAACGCCACCAAGAGCCGCCTCAAGGAAGGCACGGAAAGCGAGTACGAGTCCTACACCGAGGAAGAACGCGTGAACAGCATGGTGCCGATCTGGCGCAAAAACAAGAGCGAACTTACGGATGCGGACTACGAGAACTTTTACAACGAAAAGCACTACGGCTTCGACAAGCCGCTTAAGCATATCCATATCAGCGCGGACGGCGCGATCGTATACCAGGCGATTCTTTACATCCCCGAGAGCATGCCGTTCGATTATTACTCCAAGGAATACGAAAAGGGTCTCGAGCTGTACGCGAACGGCGTCCTCATCATGAACAAGTGCGCAGACCTGCTCCCCGACTACTTCAGCTTCGTGAAGGGCATGGTCGATTCCGAGAGTCTGTCGCTCAACATTTCCCGCGAGATGCTGCAGCACGACCGCCAGCTCAAGCTGATCGCCAAGAACATCGAGAGCAAGATCAAGGGCGAACTGACGCGCTTGCAGCGGGACGACCGGGAGAAGTACGAAAAGTTCTACCAGGCGTTCGGCCGTCAGCTCAAGTACGGCGTCTACAGCGACTACGGCATGCATAAGGACGCGCTGCAGGACCTGCTGATGTTTTACTCTTCCAAAGAGAAGAAGCTGGTCAGCCTCGAAGATTACGTGTCCCGGATGCCGGAGGATCAAAAGTATATCTACTATGCCACCGGCGATTCGAACGAACGAATCGCGAAGCTGCCGCAGACCGAGCTGGTTGCGGACAAGGGCTACGAGATTCTTTACTTCACCGACGATATCGACGAGTTCGCGATCAAGATGATCATGAAGTACAAGGAAAAGGAATTCCGCAGCGTCTCGAGCGGGGATCTGGGCATTGAGACCGAGGACGAGGCCAAGGAAGCGCAGCAGGAGCAGCAGGAGAACGAAGGGCTGTTCGGCGCGATGAAGGAGCTGCTCGGGGACAAGGTCAAGAGCGTCAAGGCTTCCAAGCGGCTGCGGTCGCACCCGGTCTGTCTGTCCACCGAGGGCGAAGTGACGATCGAGATGGAAAAAGTGCTGCGCATGATGCCGAACAACCCGGACGTCAAGGCGGACAAGGTGCTCGAGATCAATACGCATCATGACGTATTCAAATCGCTCAAGAGCGCGTTCGAGTCCGACAAAGAAAAGCTGGGCCTTTACACGGCGCTGCTGTACAATCAGGCGCTGCTTATCGAAGGACTGCCGATCGAGGATCCGGTCGAGTTCACCAACGATATTTGCAAGGTGATGGTATAACGGCAACCCATCCGCAAAAGGATACGCTCCGCAAAAACGGGACGACAGCAGATCGCTTGATCTGCCGCGTCCCGTTTTTCTTTTTCCTCGTACGTCCCGCAATTGGCTCAAGCACGCTTTATGACCGGCGCGGGGGCGGGAGGCGGCTCGTCAGCCCTTTGGCGGATAGGGATCGTGGCCGTGGCTGTCCTTGGTCTGAATACGCCCGTCTTTACCGTGAACGACAAGCTCGGAACGCTGCTCCTTCGCCAGCTTGCGCGCCGCTTCGACGGCCTCCTGCTTCGTATCCGTTACAAGCTCCGCCCGGCTCGAGCCTTCTCCGCGCACCGCCCAGCCTTTCTCGTGAGGCACTACATGTTGGTTCGGCATGGCCTGTCAGCTCCTTTCCTTTTATCTTTCATTAGCCAACACCGGGTTTCTCCAAACATCGCGAATGCCGTCAACTTTTTGCGTCGCCGCGTCGTCTATTAGATAGATCAATCATGAAACGACCGCCATTTCCAGTTCCTAGTAGGGTTCCGGCGATTCTGCTATACTGTCTGCAAGAGAAGGAAAGCAGGGATGACAACGTGACGTTAATCAGGGAAATGAGCAGCGGAAGCGAGTTCGTCGGCTTCTACCTGCTGCGAGAATTTGAAGTCAAGCAGACGAACGGAACGCCCGCCAAGGATTATTTCGACATCGTTCTGTGCGATGCTTCCGGACAGCTGCCGGCGAAGTATTGGGATGTCTCACCCGCCGAAAAGAGTCTTTTTGCGCCGATGGGACTGGTTAAAGTGCAGGGCGTCGTCCAACTCTACCGGGAGAAGCTCCAGATCAAGATCAACCGGATTCGTCTGGCGGTGGATCAAGACGGCGTCGCGATAGCCGACTTTATCAAGTCTGCGCCGATCGCCGCCGTCGACCTGGTACGCACGATTGAGCGGACGGCCTCCGAGATCTCGGACATGGAGCTGCGCGGACTCGTCGAGTACTGCTTGTCGAAGGTGGGGGACAAATTATCGCATTACCCCGCGGCCAAAACCCATCATCATAACTATTATTCGGGCTTGGCCTATCATACCGTTCGCATGCTGGAAATCGGGGAGTTTATTTGCCGTCAGCGACCGTTCTTGAACGCCGATCTGCTTCGCGCGGGCATTCTGCTGCACGATATCGCCAAGACCGAGGAGCTGACCGCAAGCCTTGGCATCGTATCCGAATACAGCCTTCAAGGCAGACTGATCGGCCATATCGCTCTCGCTTCGACCTGGGTGACCGAGGCGGCACTCAAGCTCGGCATTCCGGCCGATTCGCCGAAGGTCGTCGCCCTGCAGCATTTGATTCTATCGCATCACAATCTGGGCGAATGGGGCAGCCCCGTACAGCCGCAGACGGCCGAAGCCATCGCCTTGCACTTCATCGATTCGCTCGACGCCAAGCTGCAAATGGCGGAGGATGCGCTGAGCGCGCTTCCCGAAGGCGAATCCTGGACGCCGATGATCAGGGGACTCGAGAACAAAGCCATCTATCGAACTTCTTTTTAACGGAACCTGATCTTCCAAGGGCAATGTGGGGTAAAGGCGTAAAGGCATACAAACCCAACCAGAGGAGGCCGCATTTATGGCTAAGACTCGCAAAGCAACCGATTCGTTCGTGCTGCGCCGGACTAAAATCGCCGCGATTGCCGCCATGTTGGCGGTCGCCGGATTCGCGGGCATTAACGGAGACGCCCGTGCCGGCGCCGCTGTGTCCGCCACGCAGCTTCAAGTTTCCGCGCGGCCTTTTGCGATCGAAGGCAAAAAGGTTTTTCTGCCGGCTGCGCTTGTGAATGGAGAATCTTATATCGGCCTTCGTTCGTTGAACGACCGGCTCGGCATCGGCACGTCCTGGGATCCGAAAACAAAGATAACGACGCTGACCGGACGCGGACGTACGATGCAGCTGACTCCCTCTTCGGAATATCGGCTCAACGGAGAGCGTCTTTACGCCTCGCCTGCCTATATTCAAGCGGGCTCGACCTTCGTACCGCTGCGATTCGTCCTGGAGAGCTTCGGTTACAGCATCGGCTATGACGCTGCTTCCAAGACGGTATCCATAACGCCGATCGCCGAGAACGGCCTGTCCTGGAAGACGGAGCAGCTGACGCATGCGGCGACTAAGCTGTCGCTGACGGTTTCCTATCCAGTATTCTCCGGCTTCGAAAATCAGGAGGCGCAAGCAAAAATAAACGCCAAGCTGAAGGCCGATGCCGAAAAATACGCGGCGTCCGGCCGCCAAACGCTTGAAAAAGCGGCAAAAGATAACGCGGATGCCGAGAAAAGCTACCCGGATACGAACATCCCGCCGGTCGAGTATGAGGGCATCTATACGATCGCTCAGAAATCAGCCGGTCTGCTTAGCTTGTACGTCGATTATTATATTTATTTGGGCGGAGCGCACGGCGGAACGGAACGCGTCCCTTATACGTTTGACCTGAAAACGGGGAAATTGCTTACGCTTAAAGATGTCGCAGGCGGCAGCGCGGATTATGTGTCGATCATTAATCGCGCGATCCAGACACAGATCAAAGAACGTAAGCTGGAACTGCTGGTGCCTTTCAAAACAATTGGAGCAGACCGACCCTTCTTCATGAAAAACGGAGCCGTCGTCGTTTACTTCGAGCAATACGAATATACGCCGTACGCTGCAGGCATGCCGGAATTTGCGGTGCCGCTAAGCGCGTTCAAATAAATTCCGGTACTTTTTTGTGTGTTGCTGCATAAGCAGGGCTTGATTGATCGGAATGGCAGTTTTCTCACGGTATGCGCGCGGGCAATGCGAGGGACATTACAAGGGCAATCGCGCTTGGACTTGTCAATCCCATTCCCGAGGAGGAACACATTTTGAATTCGACGCTCCGCAAAGCAGCAGCCTGCACTTGCTTGTCCATGATGTTGGCCGTTCCGGCCTACGCCACTTCGTATTCGACGGCGGTACCGAGTCCTTCGCCGACTCCTTCGGCGTATGGTACTACTGGGACGTATGGCACCACCGGAACTTACGGCATGACGGGCACGACCGGAACTTATGGTACCCATGGTACTACCGGCATGTACGGCACGGGCGATACGGGCGTCTCCGGCATGGGCACCGGCGGCACGATGGGCGGCTACCGTTCGTATTCGACGGGGACGGTCAGCCCTTATTCCGGCACCGGCACGACTTCGAGCACGTATAACGCTCGCAGCTACACCGGGTACAACACGCCGACAACGGGCGGCACTTACCACACACGTTCGACGGACGGCACTTACAGAGCCAAGGCTACTACCGAGACTCGTCGCGGCTCGAACTGGGGCTGGCTCGGTCTGCTGGGCTTGCTCGGCCTTGCTGGCATGCGTTCGCGCCAATCGAGCGACGATCGACGCTAAGGGACGAACCGCCGGGAACAATTCCCGGCGGTTTTTATCATTAATGTTTTCTCACGCTATTTTAACAATCGGCGTTTGAGCGGCGATTTCCGCGGATTTGCGTTCTTTTTGGGAAAAAGAGGGTGATTCAGATGTGTTAAGATCAATCCCAAGCAAGAATAACTTACGATTGCACGGAGGATCTTAACCTATGAACGTACGTAAGCTGGTCAAACCTGTCGTCGCTGCCGTCCTTGCCGCCGGCGTGTTTTTTGGAGGCGCGTCCGCGCTCGGAACTTCGAAAGCTTCCGCCGCAACACAAGAATCGCTCGCACTGCTCTCGTTCGGCAAACAATACATAGGCACGCCTTATGTGTACGGCGCCGCCAGCGGATTGACATCCGCATTCGATTGCTCGTCGTTCGTACAATATATTTTCGGCAAAGAAGGCACGGCGCTGCCTCGTACGGCTGCAGCCATGGCCTCTAAAGGCACCAAGGTAACGAAGGCTTCGCTCAGCGTCGGCGACCTTGTCTTTTTCAGCTCCTCCAACAATTGGATCGGGCACGTTGCCATTTACGCCGGAGACGGCAAGATTCTTCATGCCAGCACTAGCCAAGGCGTCACCGTATCGAGCATGAACAGCACCTATTGGAAGGCCAGATATGTGACCGCTAAACGAGTTTTATAAAATCGCTGTTTAACCGCCCCGCATGCCAAGCATGCGGGGCAACTTGTTTATTGCGCTTCTTCCAGCCGGGTCTCGACGATCGTCTTGATTCGCGCAAGCCCTTCCCACATGTCACCCGGGCCATCGTAGATCAATACGTACGCCCCGTCGAAGCCGCTTGCGATCGCTCGATCCAGGCATCGCTCGAATTCCGGGCGATCGGGCATGCCCTTTTCGTCATACTGGGCTTTGACGTGCACGGACACGCTAAGAGGAAGGATGATGTCGAGTTCATCGTACTTGCGCGCGCCCGAGAAATTGCCGAAGTCCGTTATCCAGCGCACTTCGGACCCGGTCAACCTGGCAAGCTCGCGGCAATGATCGCCCGTGGCCGTCAGCGCTTTGAAGTTTTCTGTTATGACGGAGACACGTTTTCCTTTTGCGTACGCTGCCAATTCAAGTAAGTATTTAGCTGACTGCGCCAGAGCCGTATTGTCGGATCCGTGCGCTTCGCCGGCGACGATTCGTATTTGCCTGGCTCCGCCGAGCGCCGCCGCGTCGATCCAATGGCGCATCAAAGCCAAGTCCTCGGTCAGCCTCTTCGGATCCTTCGACGTCAGATCTCCGTAATCCAGCAGCAGCGTATCGAAGCGGACACCGGCAGAACGAAAGGACGCTTGAAGCGCATCTAAGTAAGCAGGGTCCGTGCTCGGAAAGTGAAAGTGACAAATCTCTACGGCGGTATCTCCTCTTCTGGCGGCTTCGGCAGGCAATTGCAGCAGCTCGAGTACTTGTGGTTGGCTTTGTTCGTTTACGATATGCCGTTCGCCGACCCCATCCCAAGTCGTCCACCGTAGCGGGCCGAGCAGGCGGTGCAGGCTCCAGGTACTTAACGATAGATAGGACAAAAGCTTCTCGCCTCGCTTTCTTCTAATGAAAAGAAGGTTGATTCCGACTCTGGTTTCAGCATAGCATCGAACGGAGGAAGCGCTATTTCGATATTTGCTCATTCCTTACGCATTCTGGTCTGATTCGGCAGAGGAAAAGTTTTTGAAAAAAAGGAGTTGCGCAATTGAACTTGTATGTGTTAAATTACTTCTTGTGCCTTTTGCAGCGCCAAGTAAACGCGATTCGAAATGAAGGAATACATATTCTGAATTTTGAACAGTTGAAAAAAAAAGTGTTGCAAAGTGTCGCGAGATTATGATAAGATCTAATTCCTGCCTCGGAAACGAAGCAGACAAGCTTTAAGAGATTGCTCCTTGAAAACTGAACATCGAGCGTTAAAACAAACGGACGCTGAAGCCTTTCGAGGCGGAAGCAAAAGTTATACCAGCAATGAAATGAGCTATATTGAACTACCCTTTATGGAGAGTTTGATCCTGGCTCAGGACGAACGCTGGCGGCGTGCCTAATACATGCAAGTCGAGCGGATTTAGTTTGTAGCTTGCTACAAACTAAGTTAGCGGCGGACGGGTGAGTAACACGTAGGCAACCTGCCCTGAAGACCGGGATAACATTCGGAAACGAATGCTAAGACCGGATAGGCAGCGAGATGGCATCATCTTGCTGAGAAACACGGTGCAAGCTGTGGCTTTGGGATGGGCCTGCGGCGCATTAGCTAGTTGGTGGGGTAACGGCTCACCAAGGCGACGATGCGTAGCCGACCTGAGAGGGTGAACGGCCACACTGGGACTGAGACACGGCCCAGACTCCTACGGGAGGCAGCAGTAGGGAATCTTCCACAATGGGCGCAAGCCTGATGGAGCAACGCCGCGTGAGTGAGGAAGGCTTTCGGGTCGTAAAGCTCTGTTGCCAGGGAAGAATAAGGATGTGTTAACTGCACATTCGATGACGGTACCTGAGAAGAAAGCCCCGGCTAACTACGTGCCAGCAGCCGCGGTAATACGTAGGGGGCAAGCGTTGTCCGGAATTATTGGGCGTAAAGCGCGCGCAGGCGGTCTTTTAAGTCTGGTGTCTAAGTGCGGGGCTCAACCCCGTGATGCACTGGAAACTGGGAGACTTGAGTGCAGAAGAGGAGAGCGGAATTCCACGTGTAGCGGTGAAATGCGTAGAGATGTGGAGGAACACCAGTGGCGAAGGCGGCTCTCTGGACTGTAACTGACGCTGAGGCGCGAAAGCGTGGGGAGCAAACAGGATTAGATACCCTGGTAGTCCACGCCGTAAACGATGAGTGCTAGGTGTTGGGGGGGTCCACCCCTCGGTGCCGAAGTTAACACATTAAGCACTCCGCCTGGGGAGTACGGTCGCAAGACTGAAACTCAAAGGAATTGACGGGGACCCGCACAAGCAGTGGAGTATGTGGTTTAATTCGAAGCAACGCGAAGAACCTTACCAGGTCTTGACATCCCTCTGACCGGTCTAGAGATAGGCCTTCCCTTCGGGGCAGAGGAGACAGGTGGTGCATGGTTGTCGTCAGCTCGTGTCGTGAGATGTTGGGTTAAGTCCCGCAACGAGCGCAACCCTTGGATTTAGTTGCCAGCACTTTGGGTGGGCACTCTAGATCGACTGCCGGTGACAAACCGGAGGAAGGCGGGGATGACGTCAAATCATCATGCCCCTTATGACCTGGGCTACACACGTACTACAATGGCCGGTACAACGGGCTGCGAAGGAGCGATCCGGAGCCAATCCTACCAAAGCCGGTCTCAGTTCGGATTGCAGGCTGCAACTCGCCTGCATGAAGTCGGAATTGCTAGTAATCGCGGATCAGCATGCCGCGGTGAATACGTTCCCGGGTCTTGTACACACCGCCCGTCACACCACGAGAGTTTACAACACCCGAAGCCGGTGGGGTAACCCGCAAGGGGGCCAGCCGTCGAAGGTGGGGTAGATGATTGGGGTGAAGTCGTAACAAGGTAGCCGTATCGGAAGGTGCGGCTGGATCACCTCCTTTCTAAGGAGCCCTTCGGGGCAATACGAAGTCCGTTGTTTTAATCGCTCGAGTTCAGTTTTGAAGGAGAAATCCTTCGGCAAGCTGATCTTACGATCACTTGCTTGCACCTTGAAAACCGGATAGCGAAACGAAAATGCGCAAATTAGAAATTCTCATGCATTTGCCTTGTGTAGTTTGCTAAGAGCGAAGCATGGACGAATTGAAGTCGCCTTTCGACAATCGGTCTTACCGTACAAACGGGAAGACGGGTTGATGGGAGAACGCGCTGAAATCGGCCATGCGGAGCGATTGGTTAAGCTATTAAGGGCGCACGGAGGATGCCTAGGCGCCAGGAGCCTAAGAAGGACGCGGCGAACAGCGAAATTGCCTCGGGGAGCCGTAAGCAGGCTTTGATCCGGGGATGTCCGAATGGGGAAACCCGGCTGGGGTCATGCCCAGTCACCTATGAGTGAATACATAGCTCATAAGGAGGCACACCCAGGGAACTGAAACATCTAAGTACCTGGAGGAGAAGAAAACAAGAGTGATTCCGTCAGTAGCGGCGAGCGAAAGCGGATTAGCCCAAACCTGAGAGCTTGCTCTCAGGGGTTGTGGGACGTCTCACATGGAGTTACAAAGGAGCAGGTTAGGCGAAGAGGTCTGGAAAGGCCCGGCATAGAAGGTAAAAGCCCTGTAGCCAAAAATCTGTTCCCTCCGAGACGGATCCCGAGTACCGCGGGACACGAGAAACCCCGTGGGAATCCGGCAGGACCATCTGCCAAGGCTAAATACTCCCTGGCGACCGATAGTGAAGCAGTACCGTGAGGGAAAGGTGAAAAGCACCGCGGGAGCGGAGTGAAAAAGAACCTGAAACCGTGCGCTTACAAGAAGTCAGAGCCCGATCTAGGGGTGATGGCGTGCCTTTTGTAGAATGAACCGGCGAGTTACGTTTACGTGCGAGGTTAAGTCGGAGAGACGGAGCCGCAGCGAAAGCGAGTCTGAATAGGGCGCTTTAGTACGTAGTCGTAGACCCGAAACCGGGTGATCTACCCCTGTGCAGGGTGAAGGTGAGGTAACACTTACTGGAGGCCCGAACTCGTGAGCGTTGAAAAGCTCTGGGATGACGTGGGGGTAGGGGAGAAATTCCAATCGAACTCGGAGATAGCTGGTTCTCCCCGAAATAGCTTTAGGGCTAGCCTCGAGATTTAGCATCATGGAGGTAGAGCACTGATTGGGTGCGGGGCCCGCCAAGGGTTACCAAGTCCAGTCAAACTCCGAATGCCATGGATGTATGCTCGGGAGTCAGACGGCGAGTGCTAAGATCCGTCGTCAAGAGGGAAAGAGCCCAGATCATCAGCTAAGGTCCCCAAGTGTGTGTTAAGTGGGAAAGGATGTGGAGTTGCGAAGACAACCAGGATGTTGGCTTAGAAGCAGCCACCATTTAAAGAGTGCGTAATAGCTCACTGGTCGAGTGACTCTGCGCCGAAAATGTAACGGGGCTAAACACACCACCGAAGCTATGGCATGTACCTTTTGGTACTTGGGTAGGGGAGCGTTGAATGCGGGTTGAAGTCGGACCGAGAGGACCGGTGGACTGCATTCAAGTGAGAATGCCGGTATGAGTAACGAAAAGACAGGTGAGAATCCTGTCCGCCGAAAGCCTAAGGGTTCCTGAGGAAGGTTCGTCCGCTCAGGGTAAGTCGGGACCTAAGGCGAGGCCGAAAGGCGTAGTCGAAGGACAACAGGTTGAAATTCCTGTACCACCGTAATCCGTTACGAGCGATGGGGGGACGCAGGAGGGCAAGAACGCGAGCTGATGGAATAGCTCGTCCAAGCAGTGAGGGGTGTGTGTAGGCAAATCCGCACACTAATACCTTGAGCTGTGATGGGGAGGGAAAATTACAGTACCGAAGGTTCCGTGCTCACGCTGCCGAGAAAAGCCTCTAGCCAGGAGAAGGTGCCCGTACCGCAAACCGACACAGGTAGGCGAGAAGAGAATTCTAAGGCGCGCGGAAGAACTCTCGTTAAGGAACTCGGCAAAATGACCCCGTAACTTCGGGAGAAGGGGTGCCTCGGTAGGGTGAATAGCCCGAGGGGGCCGCAGTGAATAGGCCCAAGCGACTGTTTAGCAAAAACACAGGTCTGTGCGAAGCCGTAAGGCGAAGTATACGGGCTGACGCCTGCCCGGTGCTGGAAGGTTAAGGGGAGCGGTTAGGGGCAACCCGAAGCTGTGAACCGAAGCCCCAGTAAACGGCGGCCGTAACTATAACGGTCCTAAGGTAGCGAAATTCCTTGTCAGGTAAATTCTGACCCGCACGAATGGCGTAACGACTTGGGCGCTGTCTCAACGAGAGATCCGGTGAAATTTTAGTACCTGTGAAGATGCAGGTTACCCGCGACGTGACGGAAAGACCCCATGGAGCTTTACTGTAGCTTGATATTGAACTTGGGTACGGTCTGTACAGGATAGGTGGGAGCCTAAGAAGTTGGAGCGCAAGCTTCAATGGAGGCGCCGTTGGGATACCACCCTGATCGTATCTAGGTTCTAACCTGTCACCGTGAATCCGGTGAAGGGACCGTGTCAGGCGGACAGTTTGACTGGGGCGGTCGCCTCCTAAAGCGTAACGGAGGCGCCCCAAGGTTCCCTCAGAATGGTTGGAAATCATTCGAAGAGTGCAAAGGCATAAGGGAGCTTGACTGCGAGACCTACAAGTCGAGCAGGGACGAAAGTCGGGCTTAGTGATCCGGTGGTACCGAATGGAAGGGCCATCGCTCAACGGATAAAAGCTACCCTGGGGATAACAGGCTTATCTCCCCCAAGAGTCCACATCGACGGGGAGGTTTGGCACCTCGATGTCGGCTCATCGCATCCTGGGGCTGAAGTAGGTCCCAAGGGTTGGGCTGTTCGCCCATTAAAGCGGTACGCGAGCTGGGTTCAGAACGTCGTGAGACAGTTCGGTCCCTATCTGTCGCGGGCGTAGGAAATTTGAGAGGGGCTGTCCTTAGTACGAGAGGACCGGGATGGACGCACCGCTGGTGTACCAGTTGTTCCGCCAGGAGCATCGCTGGGTAGCCAAGTGCGGGAGGGATAAGCGCTGAAAGCATCTAAGCGCGAAGCCCGCCTCAAGATGAGATTTCCCAATTCGTAAGACCCCTTGGAGAACACGAGGTTGATAGGCTCGGGGTGGAAGCGCAGCAATGCGTGCAGCTGACGAGTACTAATCGGTCGAGGGCTTATCCTACTGTTCCTTCCGAGGAACAAACGGCAAGCCGCACAGGTAAGAGCATTTCTAAGCGCAGGTTCGTTTCGCATCCGGTTTTCAGGGCGCAAGCTCTGTGAAGCTGCAAATCTGTACGACACTCGTCGCACAGTAGGTCTGGTGGTCATGGCGGAGGGGTCCCACGCGTACCCATCTCGAACACGACCGTTAAGCCCTCCAGCGCCGATGGTACTTGGACCGCAGGGTCCTGGGAGAGTAGGACGTCGCCAGGCCAAAGCGCAGCAGTGAGAACCACCTTCTTCGGAAGGTGGTTTTTTCATGCGTTAAATCCGCGGGCTCTTGATACGATATAACGGGTGGTGTAAGGCAAAAAGCTACTCTACAGCCTCGCGAACCAATCTAAACGGTGCTGAAAGGGCAAAAAGTTACTCTAAAGCCATAACGAGCGGCAGCTTGAGAAGCCGCGGAGAACACCTCTACGATTGGACACGAAAAGGCCGCCGGCTCAAGCCGGCGGCTTCTTCTAAGTAGAGTGGTTATAACGCGTTTCTGCGGCCGCGGGACAGAAGGACGAGACCGATGATCAGTACGATCAGACCGATGCCGCCGAACGACCAGACGAATTCGACCGCTGCTTTGGCCAACCAAAGTACGATGGCTACGATAACCGCTAGGATTCCGAGTACGAGTACCATTGTGATGACCTCCATATCGTAAGGGGATATCTTCTATTACCCAATTTGGCGAGATTAAACAAGGACGAGATAAAAATTCGCAATAATAACGGTTGCCAATAGTCGCCATGCTGTTAAAATAACTTCGAACAGCAAAATAAGAAGGGGAGCGATCGAGTGGGAACGGGGGCAGCGAGCAAGCCGGAAATCGTCCGCATTCGCGGACCATTGACGAACACAAAGCGCAAGCTGGCGGAAGGCGGACTGACGGTCGGATATATTGGCGGATCGATTACGGACGAACGGGCCGGACACAATTGGCCGGAGCCGGTCACGCGCTGGCTGGTGGCGAATTATCCGCAGGTCCGCGTAGCTGTGGAGAATGCAGGCATCGGCGCGACAGGAAGCGATCTCGCTTCTTTCCGTGCCAAGCGGGATCTCATCGATCGGGGCTGCGATCTCGTTTTCGTAGAGTTTGCGGTTAACGACAACGGCGTAGCGACCGAGCGGCGGAAAAAAACGCGCGAAGGATTGCTGCGGCAGCTGCTTGCGAGCGGAACGACCGATGTGGTACTGGTTTATACATACTGCCAGGACATGTACGGACCGATGTCGGAGGGACATATGCCGCCCAGCATCGAGGAGTTCGAGATTTTGGCGGCGCATTACGGCCTCAGCTCCGTGTGGATGGGCATGCATGCGTTTAATGAGGTGAAGGCGGGCTACCTCCGTTGGGAGGAATGGCTTCCTGACGGACTCCATCCGACGGAACGGGGCAGCTACAGCTACGGCCAGAGCGTCATCGGATATTTACAAACGGCACTCGTAGAAGGGGATGGGCTGGCGGGACGGGCAGATACGGCAGCAACCGCAGGCTTGCCCAAGCCGCTGGATCCGGGGCATTGGCAGGAGGTTTCGTTCGTACCGTTCGATAAGGTGCGGACGGAAGGGCCGTGGTCCATTCGACGATGGGTGACGCTGGAATGGATCGACCGTGCGCTGTCGACGTCGGCGGTCGGAGCGAAGCTGGCTTTTTCGTTCGAGGGAAGGGGACTTGCCTTGGCGTTCGACTTCGGCAAAAATTCGGCAGAGTGCCGGTACCGGATCGATGGCGGGGAATGGAAGGAGACGTCCAGGGAGCGCCCTGTCTGGTGCGGGCCGGCCGGATGGCTCAAGCTGGAGACGATAACCGACGAATTGCCGAGCGGCAGGCATGAGGTCGAACTCGAAGTCATTCACGGCAACAAACCGGATTGCGGCGGCACGCACTTTGATCTGGCCTTTATCGGCATCATCCATTAGCTTCATGAAAAGAGGGAGCCCAACGAGGGGCTCCCTTTGTCGTCTAGCGCAAATTCGCGATGGCCACGTCCGGTTCGGCTTCCGCCTCGTAATCGACGGCCCCGGTTTCGAATCCGAACAGCTGGAAAAACTCCTTGCGGTATCCTTCAAGGTCCGACAGCTCGTAAACGTTATCCGTGGAGAGCGCCGCCCACAGCTTCTCGACTTCGGCTTGAATCTCGGGACGCATCTCCCAATCGTCGATGCGGATACGTCCTTTCTCATCCACAGCGGTCTCACCGCCGCCATACAGCCGCTCGGAGAAGAGCCTGTACATTTGCTCGATGCAGCCCTCGTGCAGCTCTTTTTCTTTCATCACCTTGTACAGCACGGAAATATAGAGCGGTACGACCGGAATGGCGGAGCTCGACTGGGTGACCAGCGCCTTGTTCACCGATACGAACGCGCGCCCGCCGGTCGCAGACAGCCGATCGTTCAGGCGAAGCCCAGTCGCCTCCAGATGCTCCTTGGCGCGTCCGATCGTTCCTTCTCGGTACACGGCATGCGTGATCTCCGGCCCGATATACGTATAGGCGACGGTCGTTGCGTCTTCGGTCAGAACGCCGGCTTCGCGCAGCGCATCGATCCACATCTCCCAGTCTTCGCCGCCCATGACCGCGACCGTCTGGTCAACCTCTTCCTCGGTGGCGGGTTCGATCGAAGCGAGCGATACTTCGCCTGTGTGGAAGTTGACCGTCTTGTTCGTGTAAGTGCCGCCCAGCGGCTTGATGACGGAGGAGAAGGTCTCGCCCGTCTTCGGGTGGGTCCGGCGCGGCGAAGCGACGCTGTAGACGACGAGGTCGACTTGACCGAGCTCTTCGCGGATCGTGGCGATCGTCTTGTCCTTAATCTCGTCCGAGAAGGCGTCGCCGACGATGCTGAACGACTTGAGGCCGGCTTCGGAAGCGGCCTCTTCGAAGGCAGCCGAGTTGTACCAGCCGGCCGAGGCCGTGCGGGCGCCTTCGGCGGCCTTGTCGAAGTAGACGCCGATCGTATTCGCGCCGGCGCCGAAGGCCGCGACGATGCGGGAAGCGAGGCCGTAGCCGGTCGATGCGCCGATAACGAGCGCATTGCGCGGGCCCTTGATGGCAGGCTTGCCTTTCACATATTCCACTTGACGCTGAACCTGGATAGCGCAGCCGTCCGGATGCGCGGTCGTGCAGATGAAGCCGCGAGTTTTCGGTTGGATGATCATGGGTTCGCATTTTCCTTTGCCATATAGAGTTTGAGGACCGGTCAAGCTGGCCTGACTTCCCTATTGTACTAATTCAAGCATAGGATGGGAAGGCATGCGAGGCATGGACGGCAACACGTTTCATATGACAGTTGTCATGCCAGGAAGATTACGCTTGTGAGTGCATGAACCGTTTTCCGAACGATACAATGTTTCTAGCGGTTAGACGAATGGAGGAAGACGGGATGGACCATGTCATCGAACTCGATAGGGTCAGCAAAGTATATAAAGGCAAACGCGCGGTCGACGGGCTGTCGCTTCGCGTGTCCAAGGGCAGCGTGCTCGCTCTGCTGGGGCCAAATGGCGCCGGCAAGACGACCACGGTCTCAATGATCCTCGGCCTGCTGCAGCCGACGGAAGGGAAGGTCAAGCTGCTGGGGAGCGACCCTCGCGAGGCTGGCGTGCGAAAAAGAATCGGCGCGATGCTGCAGGAAGTGAGCGTCATCGACAATCTGAAGGTATCCGAGACGATCGAGCTGTTCCGCAGCTACTACGACAAGCCGCTCCCGCTCGCCGATCTGCTGCGGATCTCCGCGCTCGAATCGGAACGGGGAAAGATGGCTTCCGCGCTCTCCGGCGGCCAGCAGCGCCGACTCGGATTCGCGCTCGCGCTTGCCGGCGATCCGGAGGTGCTGTTCCTAGACGAGCCGACCGTCGGCATGGACGTCACCTCGCGTCAGCTTTTCTGGGACACGGTGAGGAAGATGGCGGACCGGGGCAAGACGATCGTGCTGACGACGCATTATCTGGAGGAAGCGGACAGCATCGCGGACCGGATCGTCGTCGTGAGCGACGGCCGAATTGTTGCGGACGGTTCGCCGAGCGAGATCAAAGCCCGTACGACGGGGCGCATCATCTCGTTCACGGCTGGCGAGCGGACAAGCGACGAGGAGCTGCGCGATATTCCCGGCGTAACGGAGCTCAGCCGCAGCGGCAGGCGCGTGAAGCTGATGAGCGAGGATACGGACCGGCTGATCGCCGAGCTGATCGCCAGGCGAACGGATATGCGGGATATCGAGATCGGCAGCGGAGGCTTGGAAGAAGCTTTCCAGGCGCTCGTGCGCAAGGCGGAATAAGTACAGTACCACGACCCATATTCAAAGATAGAAGGAGCTGTTCCTATGAATCAGACGGCGCGCGCGACCTGGGCTCAGTGCAAATCGGAAATGCTGCGCACGGCGAGAAACAAGCGTTTCGTCATTTTCTCCGTCATTATGCCGATCGCCTTTTTCTTCATTTTTACCGGTACGATGAATGCGGATGCGACGATCGACGGCACGGATTGGATTCCGTACTATTTGATGTCCATGACCTCCTACGGCGTCATCGGCGCAAGCCTCACCTCGTTCGCGCCCCGCATCGCCAAGGAGCGGGCGCAGGGGTGGATCCGTCTGCTGCGGATTACGCCGCTCCCCTCGGGCTCTTACGTACTGTCCAAGATCGTGGCCCAAGCGCTGATTAACCTCGTAATTATCGTACTCGTGTTCGCAGTGGCAGGGCTGACCAAAGGCATCGATCTGCCGGCTGCGGTCTGGCTCGAGAGCGGGCTGTGGATCTGGCTGGGCGGCTTCGCCTTTATGGCGCTCGCTACGCTCGTCGGTTCGATGCGAAACGCGGATGCGGTTCAGGTGCTCAGCATGATCCTGTATCTGGGCATGTCTGTCATGGGCGGCCTGTGGATGCCAACGAGCACGTTTCCGCAGGTCATGCAGAATATCGCGAAGTGGCTGCCGACCTATCGGGTCGGCCAGGGCGCCTGGAACCTGGTCGGAGGCGGGCATCCCGACTGGGCCGGCATTGGAATACTGGCTGCGTACGCTCTCGTTTTCGTGATATTATCTTCCTATATTATGAAAAAGCAGGAAGCGGTGTAGCATGAAGCAAAAAAGCGGGCAGGCTCGCAACGGGCCGCCCCTTTATTTTTCCCTGATATGGCTCGTCTATTTGATATTTCCGCTTGAAACGATTCTGAGCATGCCTGCCGCGCAAATGATCCCGAGCCTGCTGCTGCTGGGCTTGTTCGTCGGCACCTACTTGTACAGCTTCAAGGCGCCCCGGTTCCGGTTTACCGCCGCCCTGCTGCTGCTCGCGATGGTCGGTGTTTTCTGCTGGCTGTACGGGGAGAACTTCGTGTTCCTGACCTTTTATCCATCGCCGCTCGTCGGCACGTTGAACGTCCGCTGGAAGCGATTCGCGGGCATGGGTGCGATGCTTGCGCTGCTCGGAGCGGTCGCGGTTTACTTTGGCTTGTACGAAAACGAAACCGATATTTTTCAATATTTGCCCGCGATGCTGATCATGCTGACGGTGCCGTTCGGCATGCAGCTGACCAGGCGCTCGAACGAGCTTAAAAACAAGCTGTCGCTGGCCAACGACGAGATCGCCCGGCTCTCCAAAAGCGAGGAGCGTCAGCGCATCTCGCGGGATCTCCACGATACGCTCGGGCATACCTTGTCCCTTATCACGCTGAAGAGCGAGCTGGCCGAACGCTTGATCGCCAAAAATCCGGAACGGGCAGCGGCCGAAATCCGGGATGTGCAAAATACGAGCCGGGCTGCGCTAAAGCAGCTGCGCGAGCTCGTATCCGGCATGAACGCGGCTACGACGAGGGAGGAGACTTCGCATGCGTCCCAGCTGCTGCAAGCTGCCGGCATCCGTCTGCAGGTGCGGGGCGAGGACCGTCTGGCGGACTTGCCGCCGCTCGTCGACAACATGATGGCGATGTGCTTGCGGGAGGCGGTGACGAATGCGGTCAAACACAGCGGCGCGTCGTCGTGCCGAATCTCGTGGGCCAAGGATGATTCGGGCATCGTAATGACGGTGAGCGACGACGGTCGCGGCTGTCCGCCTGACGACAAACGGGAGAAAGCGGGAGGCTCCGGCCTGCGCGGCATGCGGGAGCGGCTGCGCCTTATCGAGGGAGAGCTCGAATGGCGTTCGGAAGCGGGAGCGGGAACGCAACTGACCATTAAGCTGCCGCTGGTGGAAAAAACGAAAGATGAGGAGGCGACGGGCATATGAGAGTCATCGTCGCGGAGGACCAGGGCATGCTGCGAGGCGCGCTCAGCGCGTTGCTCGATCTCGAGGACGACATCGAAGTGGTCGGCCAGGCGGCGGACGGCGAGCAGGCGCTTCAGATGATCGAATCGCTTGGTCCAGACATTTGCGTCATGGATATCGAAATGCCCAAGCTGACGGGGCTAGACGTTGCGGAACGTCTTAAGAACGCGAAGCATACTTGCAAGGTCGTCATTCTGACGACATTTTCGCGTTCGGGTTACTTTCAGCGGGCCATGCGGGCGGGGGTCAAAGGATTCCTGCTAAAGGATTCGCCGATCGACGAGCTCGGCGCTGCGCTGCGCTCGGTTCATGGCGGCGGTCGCGCCGTCAGTCCCGAGCTGGCGGTACAGCTGTGGGATGCGGAGAATCCGCTCACCGAACGGGAGCGGGAGGTGCTAAAGCTGGCCGGTGCAGGGCTGGGCGCGGGCGAGATCGCGTCGAGGCTGTTCCTGTCGCACGGTACGGTACGCAACTATCTGTCGGAGGCGATTCAGAAGCTGGATGCCAAAAATCGGATCGAAGCGACCTTGATCGCGGAGCGCAACGGATGGCTGGGCTAAGCAGCCGTGCGACCTTGCGGAAAACGTTAAAATGGCCTTGAGGGGGCGACAGTCGCCCCTTCGAGGCCATTTTTTAAGCCATATCGATTAGTAGAAGCCGACCCGCAGAATGATGACGAGCAATACGAACATAACGAGCGCGAACGCTGCGCCGCTGCCTCCGCCTTCAACCGGATATCCCAACGCTATCACCACCGTGTCCGAAGTGAACTGCTCATTGCTCAGACAGTGTATGTGAATCGCGGAGATCGGCTTATGCTATAGCCTATACGGACCGATTTCAGGCTTGAGGCGGCCGCTTTTTTTTCGCTGCCCGCACGCGCTGCCAGCCGAAAACGGCCAGCGCGACGCCGGCGGCGACGAGGACGATACCGACGTACGGATTCAGGAAGATAAGGTCGGCGACGCCGAAAATGACGATGAGAACGCCGAAAATGACGAATTGAAGCGGGTGCGTCTGCATTGCGGCTGAACCTCCAGGGCGTGGCGAATAAAGGACGATGCTTTGATCATAGGACGAACCGGCGTTTTTTGCAATTGCTGCGGCCAGCTTTTATGATGAAGAAAACGACCGGCAAGGAGAGTCGACATGTCCACCGTCTCGCGGCTTCGAATGTACGGCTTGTGGTTGGCAGGCTGCGCGGCGATCGTGCTGCTGTACGTATGGTACACGTCGCCCAACGCGGTACCGGATGCTTACAAGGGAACGGCTGCCGATCCGTTCCTCTTTTATACGTCGGACCAGCTCCGCGAGAGCGCGACGCTGAATGCGATCCGCAACGGCATCTTTTTTTTCAGTTGGCCGTGGCAATGGGCGATCTATCTGTTTCTGCTGACCGGGGGCTGGTCACGCGCCTGGAAGGAGCGGATCGAAGCGGGCAGGCTGCCGGCGTTCGTTCGCCTGCCGCTTTACGTGTTGCTCGTATATGCGGTGTCTGTCCTGCTTTATTTGCCGCTTAAGATCGCGAGCTATGCCGTATCCCGCGGCTACGGCATCTCGACGCAGACGGCAGGGAGCTGGCTGGAGGACCGGGGACTCGACTTCGTTATCGGCTATATTACGGCATTGGCCGTATTTGCCGTGGCCAGATGGGTCATGTCGCGGGGCGGACGATGGTGGCTTCGGTTATGGCTTATTTCGGTGCCGTTCACGCTGTTCATGATGTACGTCGAGCCTGTCGTTATCGACCCGCTCTACAACAAGTTCGAGGAATTGTCCGATCCGACGCTCGAGTCCGCGATCCTGGACTTGGCCGGGAAAGCCGATATTCCGGCGGACCGGGTGTACGAAGTGCGTATGTCGGACAAGACGAATGCAATCAACGCTTACGTATCCGGCATCGGAAGCTCGCTTCGCATCGTGCTGTGGGACACGGCGCTGACCAAGCTGGAGCGGCCCGAGATCATGCAAATTATGGCACATGAAATGGGGCATTACGTCAAGCATCATCTGGAGTGGAGCGCGATCGGCGCGATCGGCAGCTCCTTCGCTTTGCTCTGGATCGGCGGCGCCGTTTATAAAATCGTCGTACGAACGCGAGGCAGGGAATGGGGGATCTCCCGAATAACGGACATGAACGCGCTGCCGCTCATTTTACTGCTGCTGTCCGTGCTGAACTTCGTATCGCTGCCCGTCTCCAACGCCGTGTCCAGACAAGCCGAGGCGGATGCGGACCGATACGCGCTCGAGCTGCTAGGCACGGCCGACGGCGCGGTATCGATGCATCAGAAGCTGGCCGTCGCCGCGCTTAGCGACGTGAATCCGCCGCTGCTCGTGAAGTGGCTGCGGTCGACCCATCCGAGCGATATGGCGCGGATCGTGCAGGCTGAACGCTATGCCGAACAGCATGGGGAAACAACGCCATGACAGCTTCGCAGGAAACGGAGACGGTAAAGGTGAAGGTAAAGGAAGCGCCGGCAGCCGGGATTGATGGCTGGACCGGCGCAGCGCCGTTGCTGCGTCTGTACTTGCTTAACGGCGTACGAAGCGCGCCTCATTTTCTCGATCGTCTGAAGGAAACGCTGACGGAGCGCCTGGCTTTGCTGGGGTTCGACGTGCGCGGGCACGTCATCTTTCCTTATGACGACTGGCACAGGAGGCTGCTGCCGCAAATACGGGAGGCGCGCTTCGACATCATGCTGCCCTATCGCAGCTATGAGCGATCCATCGGAGGGAAGCGGGCGTTGGCCTTGCTGGAGCGTGATCGGGCCGGCGAGGCAGGGCGTCGGGCGCAGGATGAAAAAGAAGGGGCCTCCGCAGTTATAGTGCCGGCGCGGCATGAGGCGGAAGGAGATCGCGCAGTCGGTGTACCGGCGACATCTGCGATGCCGCTTACTCGTCCAAAGGAGCTTGCGTTGTTCGTCGGCCATAGCGCGGGCGGAGTGGCAGCCGTTCATGCGTCGGGGCTGCTGCTTGCGCGCGAAGGCGGAATGCCGAGCCCGGTCGTCATGATCGGGTCGCCGAAGTGCCGAATTCCCGGGCCGCTGCGAGACGCCGTGCTTTACGTGCAGGCGGAGCGGGAACGGAAAACGCGAGGCGAGGCGCGCGGTTCGAAAGCGGCGACATCGCGTTCGGGAGCGGGTCTCGCAAGCCGCACGGCAGACCCGATCTGCCGGATCGGGTCCTTCGGGGGCTGGGGCAAAAACGCGGATCGGCTGCTGCCGGGCTGGCAGGGAGATCGCCATGCGCCAGGCGCCCGTGCCGCCGTGCGGATCGCCGGCGGGCATGCGGATTACTTTCGCGATCGCGCGCCTTATATCGCTGGCGACGGCAGGACGAACATGGACAAGACGCTTGCCGCGGTATGGCCCTGGCTGACGGACCGGCTGGACGAACGATTGCGCTAGTCGCCGCAAGCCTCCATGATGAGTTCGTAGGAGCGTACCCGGTCGGCGAAGTCATGCGCGTACGACACGATCATGAGTTCGTCGGCTCCATACGTCTCGCGCAGCTCCGACAGCCTGTCGCGCACCTGAGCGGGGCCGCCCACGATCATGGCATTCGCCAAGCCCGGCTCGTCCGGCCCTGCGGGCCCGGATGCGCCGAGCAGGAGGGCAGCTTCGTCCGGACCGGGAATACCTGCTTCGCCCCGTCCCTGCCCGGACAGCAAACGCCAGGCCCGCACGCTGCGGGCGATTTCTTCGGCCCGCGGCTGCGAATCGGCGCATACGGCCGACACGGCCAGGACCACATAGGGGCGTTCGCCCCTTGAACGGTCGAAGCTTTTACGATAAGTGGCGATCGCTTCCGCTGCATTTTCGCGGTTCATGAAGTAGCCGTAAGCGTAGCCCGTTCCGTACGCGGCGGCCAGGCTCGCGCTCTTGCCGCTCGTGCCGAGCACCCAGGGCGCGGGGCCATCGCCGGAGGTGCCAAGCGTACCGGCCGATCTCGATCCCAATCCCAATCCCGATCCCGCTTCCGCCTCCGCTTCCGCGCGAAACTTTTGCCCAAGTCCCGGTTCTTGCGTTCCGGGCTTTTCGCCGTTCAGATAGCCAACGAGCGCGGCAAAGTCGTCCGGCATTCGAAGCGCCCGCTCCAGATAGTTGTCCGACAGCGCCATGGATATCTCGGCCGGACCGCCGGGAGACCGGGCGACGCCGAGGTCGATCCGCCCGGGGAACAAGGCGGCGAGGAGCCTGAACGTCTCCGCAACCTTGTAAGGCTTGTAGTACGGCAGCAGAATCGCGCCGGCCCCGATCCGGATGCGCGAGGTCATGGCGCCGATCATGCCCAGCATCACCTCGGGCGTCGAGCAGGCGAGCCCCCCGAGTCCATGATGTTCGGCCAGCCAGTAGCGCGAATAACCGAAGCGCTCTCCTGCCTGGGCGAGCAATGCCGACGACCGGAGCGCGTCGCCCGGCGTTTGGCCGGCAACGACGGGTGCCTGGTCCAATATGCTTAGCTTCAATTTGCAACCCCTCCGATCTATCCTCCAAGTATACCGCAGCGCCTTCAAAAAGGCGTTCACATTCCCGATGCCTTCTGATAGCATGGAGATATTCGTCCGGCCGCGGCCGGAACAGCCTGCAATCGAAAAGAGGGAAGACGGATGTCTCGCTTGAGAAAAGACGGTTCGCGGACGTTATGGTACGAGCGGCCCGCACTGGATTGGAACGAAGCGCTGCCGATCGGCAACGGTCGCCTTGGCGCGATGGTATTCGGGGATGCCCGGCGCGAGCGCATGATGCTGAACGAGGATACGCTATGGTCGGGAGAGCCGGTCGATACGAACAATCACGGCGCGCTCCCGTACCTGGCGCGCAGCCGGGAGCTGATCGCCGAAGGAAAGTATTGGGAAGCCCAGCAGCTTGTCGAAGCGAATATGCTCGGCGCCGATACGGAAGCCTATCAGCCGCTGGGCAATCTGCTTATCGATGTGGAGGCGCTCCTCCCCGAGGCGCCGGCCAAGTATATCCGGCGATTGGATCTCGCGCGCGCCGTGCACGTCATCTCGTATGAGGAGGACGGCGTCGCCTTTACACGGGAAGCGTTCGTCTCGGCCGCCGAGCAGGTGCTGATCGTGAGGCTGACGGCGAACAGGCCTGGCGCGCTCAGCTTCGCGGCTTCGCTCGAGAGTCCGCATCCAGCGGAAACGTCTCTTTTGGAGGCGGGCGGCGCGGTCATCAGCGGCCGTGCCCCGATCTCCATCGATCCGGCGGTGTCCTATGCGCCGGATCGCGGCACCGCGTTTGCCGCGGCCATTCGCGTGGCGGATACGGACGGACGGTCCGAGACGCTCCAAGACGGCCGGGTGTGCGTATCCCGCGCTTCGCGGGCGACGCTGCTGCTGTCGGCGGCGACCAGCTTCGCCGGGTACGACCAAGATCCCGCTGGCGGGCCGGATCCGGTTGCACGCTGCGTGCAGGACCTGGCGGACGCCTCCTTGTCGAACGGCGATGCGCTGATCCGGCGGCATACGGATTCGTATCGCGCTTATTTCGACAGAACGGATCTTTGGCTGGGCGACGCTAACGAGGACGAGCGGGCAGCAGCGCTGCCGACGGACGAGCGGCTGAAGCGCGCAGGGCAAGGCGTCTGGGACACGGGGCTGGCAGAGCTGTACTTTCACTACGCCAAGTATCTGCTGATCTCAAGCTCGCGGCCCGGCACGCAGGCGGCCAACCTTCAAGGCATCTGGAACCATCATCTGACGCCGCCGTGGCGCAGCAATTATACGATTAATATCAATACGCAAATGAACTATTGGCCGGCCGAAGCGCTCGGTCTGCATGAGCTGGCCGAACCGCTGTACGACCTGATTGGAGAGCTTAGCGTCAAGGGCAGGGAGACGGCCCGAATTCATTACGGCGCCCGGGGCTGGTCGTCTCATCACAATACGGATATCTGGCGCAGGTCAAATCCGGTGTCCGGATCCGCCAGCTGGGCGTTTTGGCCGATGAGCGCCGGGTGGCTGTGCCGGCATCTGTGGGAGCGGTACCTGTACGGGGGCGACAAGACCGAACTGGGCGAGCGTTTCTACCCGATCATGAAGGATTCGGCGCGCTTTGCGCTCGACTGGCTCGTGCCGGACGGCTCGGGACGGCTTGTCACGTCGCCCGCTTCGACGCCCGAAAATTTGTTTCTCGATGAGCGGGGACGCCAATGCTCACTCTCCGTGGGCACGACGATGGATCTCTCGATCCTCTCCGAGCTGCTGCGGAGCGTGCTGGATGCGAGCGTCGAACTGGGCGTGGACGAAGCCTGGCGGCCGGAGCTGCAGGACGCGCTGGACCGGATCGAGCCGTACCGGATCGGTACGAAGGGCCAGCTGCTGGAATGGTCGGAAGAATTCGAGGAGGAGTCGCCCGGCCATCGGCACTTCTCCCATCTGTACGGAATGTACCCGGCCGAGCAGATCGACGTCGTTCGCACGCCCGAGTTGTCCGCGGCTGTCCGTCGCAGCCTGGAGCTCCGTCTTGCCGCAGGCAGCGGGCATACGGGCTGGAGCTGCGCTTGGCTCGTGAATCTGTGGGCGAGGCTGGGCAACGGCGACGAGGCGCACCGCTACATCGCACAGCTGCTTGCGAAGTCCACCTATCCCAATCTGCTCGACGCGCATCCGCCATTCCAGATCGACGGCAACTTCGGCGGGGCGGCCGGCATTGCGGAAATGCTGCTGCAGAGCCATGCGGGCGAGCTTCGGATTCTTCCTGCGCTGCCTGCGGCTTGGCCGGACGGCAGCGTACGCGGCTTGCGCGCACGGGGCGGCTATGTAGTCGATATCGATTGGCAAGATGGCGATTGGACAGAGGTTCGCATCGCGGCCGAGCGGGACGGATACTGCGCGGTAAGGCTGGAGGCGGCCGAAGCAGTCGCGATCGCGGACGAGGACGGACGAGCGGTGCCGTTCGAGACGGAGGAAGGCCGCTTGGTTTTCCTCGCGGTCGCGGGACAAGCGTTCAAGCTGAGCAACGCCGCAAGCGGCAGTTAAGATGGACAGGAGGATTACGAAATGAACCGATTCGACAAAAAGGTGGAGCTTCGGCTCCCGGACTCCTTGAAATGGTCGGGCGTAAATCGACTGTTCAAAGGAGAAGACCTGCTGCCGCTATGGGTAGCCGATATGGACTTCGAGGCGCCAGCCCCCGTGCTGGAGGCGATCCGGCGCCGTGTCGACGCAGGGCTGTTCACCTATACCGAGCTGCCGCCTTCGCTGTTCGAGGCGGTGGCCGGCTGGCTGGACCGCAGATTCAATTGGCCGGTCGCGCCAAGCGACCTGCTGTTCGCTTCGGGCGTCGTCACGCTCCTGAAGGCGTCCGTACTCGCCTTTACGCAGCCCGGGGACAGCGTCGTCGTTCAGCCGCCGGTATACGGGCCCTTCGGCGATGCGGTGACCGGCCAAGGCCGGGAACTCGTGCTGAACCCGCTGAAGATCGAGCAGGGAAAGTACAAGATGGACTTTGACGACCTGGAGGCCAAGCTTCGGCTCACTGGCGCGAAGCTGCTGCTGCTATGCAGTCCGCACAATCCGGCCGGACGCGTGTGGGAGGAGGCAGAGCTGAACAGACTCGCAGCGCTCTGCCAAGCGTATGGCGTGACGGTTGCTTCCGACGAGATTCATTCGGATCTGATTCTGAGCGGTCAGCATATCCCGATCGCGTCGCTGCCGGGCATGGCGGAGCGCACCGTTACATTCATCGCGCCGAGCAAGACGTTTAATTTGGCGGGGCTTCACACGTCGTTCGCCGTTGCGACCGACGAAACGTTAAGAATAGGACTCGACCAGGCGCTCGGTTACCGGAGTCCGAATCCATTGTCCATTGCGGGCGCGGAGGCCGCTTACCGCGAAGGAGAAGAGTGGCTGGAGGCTTGCCTTGCGTACTTGCGCGGAAATGTTTCGTTTGCGGCCGATTACCTGGCCGAGCTGCTGCCCGATGCGGTCGTCTATGTGCCTGAAGCGACTTATCTGCTGTGGGTCGATCTGCGTGCTTACGGTTTGAGCCAGGAAGAACTCGGGCGTCTGCTTGTGCAGGAAGCGCGCGTCGCCGTAAGCGGCGGCGGCGCATTTGTGAGCGAGGGCGAGGGGCGCATCCGCATCAATCTGGCGACCCGGCGCGAGAATTTGGAAGAGGGGCTGAGCCGGATCGCCCGGGCGCTTGGCAGCGTGCAGCCCGGCGGCGAAGCAGGGATTGACGGAGCGGAAGCAGGAGAAGCGTAAACGGAGAAACGTAAACGGGAGAAGCGTAAACGGGAGAAACGGGAGAAACGGGAGTGCTGGAAGCGAAAACAGGCGAAGCAGGAAAAGGCGAAGCAGGAAAAGGCGAAGACTAAAGCTCTTCGCCATTCCAGCTGGCCCTGCGGATTTCCGACGGGGTGCGTCCTGTCAGTTGCTTCAGCGTTCGGGAGAAATGATGGGGCGTCTTGAATCCGCACTGTCTCGCGATCTCCGCGGCAGGCAGTCCCGTATGCTCGAGCAGTTCCACGGCGCGTTCGGTCCGGTACCGCCACACATAATGGATCGGCGTTTCATGCTCGTATTTGTTGAAAAGCCGCACCAGATGCTCGGGCGTGACCCCGGCCTCCCAGGCCAGATCGCCCAGCTTGATCTCGCCGCCGTAATGCGATCTGATCCAGGCCAATGCCCGCTCCACTGCGGGCGAGCCAGTCGAAGCGTCTCCTCCTTCAGAAGCCAAGCCTTCCATATCGGGCTGGAGACGGAGCACGGCGGCGCCGAGACTGCGCATGATCGCGCCGTTGCTCGGCAGCTCGTTCTGGACGGTCAGGATAAGCTCGACGAGTTTGTTCATTTCCGGCGATACGGGCCACACGCCCGGGGGTTCTCCGGCATCGTCGCCGGGGAGCGATTGCCTGTCGATCTGTACGGCGACCCAGTTGTGTCTCGTTACGTCGTCGCCCGTTATATCGAAGGACTCTACGTGTCCCGGCTTCAACAAAATGGCTTGTCCGGCTTTGACCTGCTGAGGCGCGCCGTCGATCGTGACGCGCATCTCTCCCGCATCCAGCAGCAAGAGCTCAAAATCGCGCTGCCTGCGCGGCCCGAACCGGCCCCCCGACGCATAAGTGGCCGACCCGGCTACCGCCGACTTGACCGCTTCGAAGGGAACTTGCGACCTGCTTGACGCCACATGCATAACCTCCAGTCGCTGCGACATGCAGCCTTCTTCGCTGTTTAGTACATACACGCCAGACGGCTGCGTGAATCGCGGTCGCGCACAAAAAAAACGGCCGCGCCGTCCGATCGGGACGAACGCGGCCGTTTTGGCGCGGGCAAGCTTGCTATGATTAGCGGACGTTGATACCGCTCCGCAAACGCAGAGACGCGACGCGCGCCTCGGGCACGAGTCCTTCGGCGGCGGCGCGGCCAAGGAGCGCGTCGACGGCCGCGAAGCCGTCCGCGCCCAGGTCGCGGGTGAAGCCGTTCACGTACAGGTCGATATGAGACTTGGCGACCTCCGACGAAAGCTCCTGCGCGTGCGACATGACATATTCGCGCGAAGCTTCCGGATGCGCCCAGGCATAGTCGACAGAAGCGCGAATCCAGTTCGCTATCGCCTCCAGATCGAGCGAGCGCTTCGCGACGATGGCTCCGAGCGGAATCGGCAGGCCGGTATCCCGCTCCCACCAGCTGCCCAGATCCTGCAGCATCGAGAGGCCGTACTGCTTGTACGTGAAGCGGGCTTCGTGGATGACGAGGCCGGCGTCGATCTCGCCGCGCTGCACGGCTGGCATGATCTGATGAAAAGGCATGACGATAATCCTTCCGACGCCGCCCGGGACGTTCTGCGATGCCCAGAGCCGGAACAGCAGGTAGGCGGTCGAGCGTTCGCTCGGAACGGCCACCGTCTTGCCGGCAAGACGGGCGGGGTCCGGCTGGCCGTCCGCGGGAGAGCCTGCAGTGAGCACGAGCGGACCGCAGCCGCGGCCCAGCGCGCCGCCGCATGGCACAAGCGCGTAGTCCGGGTGCGTCCAAGGCAGGGCCGCATAAGAGATCTTCATGACCTCTGGGCCGTCGGTGCCCTCGGACAGGCCGTTGGTGATATCGATATCGGCATACGTCACGTCGAGGCTTGGCGCGCCGGCAATCAGACCGGCCGACCATGCGTGGAATACAAAAGTGTCGTTAGGGCAAGGCGAGTACGCGATTTTCATTACAGCTCGACCTCCTTCAAAATGGCAAACGCGGCGGACAGCGCCGCCAGCGCGTCTCCGATCCGCCAGGCGTCGCGATCCCGCGGACCGACCGCGTTGGAGATCGCGCGCAATTCAATGAACGGCTTGTCCGCATCGGACGCGGCAACCGCCACGCCGTAACCCTCCATGCCCTCGGCGACAGCGCCTGGCACGCGAGCCTCGCGCACGGCCGCCGTGGAGGCCGTGCCCGTTGCCGTCGACGCGGTCACGATCGGACCGGCGACGGCGACCAGCCCGGCCTTGTTCAGCGCCTGCAGCAGCGCTTCGGCGAGCGAGGCGTCCGCCGCAAGGACGGACGTGCCGAAGCCGAGCTCGTCGACCGAGACGAAACCTTCCGCCGTCTCGACGCCAAGATCGGCGGCGATCGAGGCGGCGCCGACGGCTAGCGTCCCTACGGGCGCCCGCTCGGGATAACCGCCCGCGATGCCGGCGCTGACGACGAGCGTCCAATCTTCGCCGCCGGCGAGAGCGGCGGCCGTGCGGGCGGCCGCGCTCGCAGGTCCGACGCCGCACAGCCGCACCTCGAAGCGGCTGTCGCCGTCCAAGCCGCGGAGCGCCGCGTCCCGTTCCGCTTCTACCGCGGCCATCACAAGGATTCGGGCCTCGGGAGGAATTCCCGGCTCCCCCCGAGTTCCCGTCATTTCCGTCATTCTTTTCATCTCCATTTCGTCCCATATCGTTCATGTCCCGTCACGGAGGCATCGTTCTATTTTACCGCAGTTGCCCGCGGCAGTGAAGGGACATCCAAAGCTAGCCTGCCTAAGAGAAAAAGACAGCCCGGCCGGCGCGAACCGGCGGGACTGTCTTTTAAACGCGTGGATCAGGACTTGGGCTTGATCGCTTCGAGCGGCTTGTGGTTGCCGTACTTTGGGTATTCGCGCGTCGAAGGCGCGGCCCACTTGGCGGCATTGCTCAGCACGCGGCGAATCTGCTCGTTGTAATAGGTCGGATACGTCTCGTGCCCGGGGCGGAAGTAAAAAATCTTGCCTTGGCCGCGATGGAACGTACAGCCGCTGCGGAACACTTCGCCGCCCTCGAACCAGCTTACCATGACCAACTCGTCAGGCGCCGGGATGTCGAAGTGCTCGCCGTACATTTCCTCGGCCTCGATGTCGATGTATTCGCCGATGCCCTCCGCGATCGGGTGATTGGGCGCCACGACCCAGATGCGTTCCTTCTCGTCGGCTTCGCGCCATTTGAGATCGCAGGACGTGCCCATCAGCTTCTTGAAGATCTTGGAGAAGTGGCCCGAGTGCAGCACGATAAGCCCCATGCCGCGCAGCACGC
Source organism: Cohnella hashimotonis (assembly GCF_030014955.1). Classification (NCBI taxonomy): domain Bacteria; kingdom Bacillati; phylum Bacillota; class Bacilli; order Caryophanales; family Paenibacillaceae; genus Cohnella; species Cohnella hashimotonis. The sequence goes on along the minus strand of NZ_JAGRPV010000001.1, from coordinate 4,356,010 downwards.
GGCCCTGCACGCGCTCGACGATCTCGTCCTTGACGTCGCCGTGCGCCATATGTCCCCACCAGAACAGGACGTCGGTCTCGCTGAGCAGCTGCTCGGACAGTCCGTGCTCCTCGTCGTCGTCGAGCGTTGCGTAGCGAACTTCGAACTCGTCCGTGCCGAGTCCTTGCCCGATTGCGGCGTGAATGCCCTCAGGGTACACCTCGCGCACCTTTTCGCTCGTTTTTTCGTGGCGGTTCTCGTTCCATACGGTGACTCTGATACGCTGTGCCATTTAAATGCAGCCTCCCGATCCTCGTATACTTGTATATGCTTTCTTGTTCTCAGTATAGACAATCGGAGCTTGCCGGAATATGTCTGATCTTAATTCATTTATATTCAAAAGTGTTATACTGCTTGATGAAGCTATTAAAGAGGTGAACGATCCAAAATGCCGAACGCTATCGATACGCACGCGGACGCGGTCAACGAAAAAGTCGTGTACCAAAATCCGCTGCTGTTCCTCAAAGTGTGGGAGCTCCACGGCGCGGAGCGGATTCGCCGAGCCACGGACGCCTGGCATTGGCATTATCATAAAGAAGTAGAGTTTCTGGCGATCATCGAGGGCGGTCTTGAGGTGCAGACGATGTCGTCGCTGACGATGCTCGGGCCGGGGGACGTCATGGTAATCGGTTCCTCCCGGCCGCACAGGACGTGGAGCGCGGCTGGCAAGCCTGTCAGATACATCGTTTTCCAGGTGGATCTCGTGCGGCACTTCGATCAGAGCATTCTGCCCTACCTTCATCACTTCTCGGAGCTGACCGGTCCGCTTGAGGATTTGAACTACATATTTGAAGCAAGTCCTTCGGCGCGGAACGAGGCTCATGCGCTGATCGCCGATATTTACGAGGAGACGTACAGGGGGCGTACGGGCTACGAGATCGCGGTCAGCGCGTCGATCAAGCGTCTGCTCCTGCTGATGCTCAGAGGCGACGACCGCGGCGTGCTGCGGGGGACGGAAGAGGCGGGCATCGTGCGGATGCGGCCGGTGCTCGACTATGTGGAGAGCCGTCTGGGGGAGAAGATCGCGGTGGACGACGTACGTCGCCTGCTCGGCATGAGCTACCATCATTTCATCAAGACGTTCAAGCGCACGATGGGCATCCCGTTCGTCGACTACGTGAATTTTAACCGAATCAAAAAGGCGGAGCGCCTGCTGCTTACGACCGACCTTAGCATCATGGAGGTCAGCTTCGAGGTGGGCATCTGGAACATGGCGCAGTTCTACAAATTGTTCAAGCGGCACAACCAGCATTCGCCCAAAGAGTTCAGACAGCGCATGCGCAATTGACGGCGAAAAATTCGAAAACAATCCCTTGACAAATCGGACAAGAAGTCCCCCTATATGTAGTATGGACGGGCCGACGGCAGCAATTGTCTGCCCGTCGTTTTTTTACGAATCGATCTTAATCGACCGTAACCCTTGCGGGACGCGGGTTTTGCGAATTCCTGCCTGCATCTTATAAATTTTAAGCCGCTCCATGGATTGACAGGCACAATATATTGATATAAATTTATAAATGTCCTCAACATATCGGTTTGAACTCCGCGGGCGTTGGTTAATAAACGGTAGCGGAAAATGACGATAAGTTGACCCGGCAAGCCAGTGCCGGCGGTGCAAACAACAGGATATTCGGCGGGTTTTCGAAGGCTGCATTGCAGTACGAGCGAAAGCTTTTTCGTGATGCCCGCACAGCGTATTTCTGCGCGCCGATTCTTCTATTTTATTACATATTTTCAACTTTTCAGGAGGGGGATTGCGCCATGCTGATCGCATACGCATCGAAGACGGGGAATGTACGGAGGTTCGTGGGCAAGCTGAATCTGCCGGCCGTGCCGATCGACGAGACCGAGACGCTGGACGAGCCGTTCGTCCTGGTCACCTATACGACCGGGTTCGGACAAGTGCCGGACAACGTGGTCTCCTTCCTGGAGCGCAATGCAAGCAAGATGATTGGCGTATCGGCCAGCGGCAACCGCAATTGGGGGAACGGCTTCGCGAAGAGCGCGGATACGATCGCCGAGCGGTACGGGGTACCGGTGCTTTACAAGTTCGAGCTGTCGGGAACGCAGCGCGACGTCGATAATTTTAAGCGGGAGGTGAGCGCAGTTGCGGCATATTGAATTGAACAACCTGCTGATGCAGCGCGACGCTGACGGATTCTTTCAACTGGACAAGGACCTGGAGGCCGTCGATGCGTTTATGGAAGAAGTGAAGCAGCGCAGCCTGTCGTTCACGGGGCATCTGTCCAAGGTCCATTATATGATCGAGAACGACTACTACGAGGACGTATTTGCAAAGTACAAGGAGCACGAGGTCGAAGAGGTGTACCGGATTGCGCACGGCTACGACTTCAAGTTTCCTTCTTATATGGCGGCTTCCAAGTTCTACACCGATTACGCGGTGAAGAGCAACGACCGCAGCATCTACCTGGAGCATTACCCGGACCGCGTTGCGATCGTCGCGCTGCACCTGGGGCGCGGCGACGTCAATACGGCCCATCTTCTGGCGCAGGCCATGATGGAACAGCGCGTGCAGCCGGCGACGCCGACCTTCCTCAACGCGGGCAAGAGCCGCCGCGGCGAGATGGTATCCTGCTTCCTGCTGGAGATGGACGATGCGCTCAACTCGATCAACCATGTGCTCGGCACCTGCATGCAGCTGTCCAAGATCGGCGGCGGCGTCGCCGTCAACCTGTCCAAGCTGCGCGGGCGCGGCGAGAGCATCAAGGGCGTCGAAGGTGCGGCCAAGGGCATCATGCCGGTGCTCAAGCTGATGGAGGACGCTTTCTCCTATGCCGACCAGATGGGCCAACGCAAAGGCTCGGGCGCCGGCTACTACAATATTTTCGGCTGGGACGTCATGGAGTTCCTCGACAGCAAGAAGATCAACGCAGACGAGAAAACCCGTCTCAAGACGCTGTCGATCGGCCTGATCGTTCCTTCGAAATTCTACAAGCTGGCCGAGGAAAACAAGCCGCTGCACGTATTCGCCCCATATACGGTGTTCAAGGCTTACGGCAAGCATCTGGACGATATGGATATCGACGAGATGTACGACACGCTGCTCGCCGACGACCGGGTGAAAAAGAAAGCGATCATGACCGCCCGCGACATGCTCGTCAAGATCGCGACGACGCAGCTCGAATCCGGCTATCCTTACATTATGAACCGCTCCAACGCGAACAAAGATCACGCGCTCAAGGACATCGGCGCCATCAAGATGTCGAACCTGTGCACGGAGATTTTCCAGCTGCAGGAGACGAGCGAGATCGGCGACTACGGCCAGCCCGACGTCATCCGCCGCGACATCAGCTGCAACCTGGCATCGCTGAACATTGCGAACGTCATGGAACACAAAAAGATCAAGGAATCGGTGCATGAGGGCGTAATGGCCCTGACCGCCGTGAGCGACATGACGACCGTCGCCAACGCGCCGGGCGTCGCCAAGGCGAACCGCGAGCTGCACTCCATCGGCCTCGGCGCGATGAACCTGCACGGCTATCTCGCGAAGAACAAGATCGCTTACGAGAGCGACGAGGCGAAGGATTTCGCACGCACGTTTTTCATGAGCATTAATTTCCACTCGATCGAGAAGAGCATGGATATCGCCAGAAAATCGGGCATTACGTTCGACGGCTTCGAGAAATCCGAGTATGCGAAGGGCGCGTACTTCGATCGTTATACGGAGACCGACTACACGCCGCGCACGGACAAGGTCAAGGAACTGTTCGCCGGCATCGCGATTCCGACGCAGCAGGATTGGGCGCAGTTGAAGGCCGACGTTATGAAGCACGGCCTGTACCATGCGTACCGACTGGCGATCGCGCCGACGCAGAGCATCTCGTACGTGCAAAACGCCACTTCCAGCGTTATGCCGATCGTCGAGCAGATCGAGACGCGGACGTACGCGAATTCGACGACGTATTATCCGATGCCTTTTATGCGTCAGGACAACTTCTTCTATTACAAATCGGCCTATCAGATGGATCAGTTCAAGGTACTCGATCTGATCGCGGAGATTCAGGCGCATGTGGACCAAGGCATCTCCACCGTGCTGCACGTCAACAGCAACGTGACGACGCGCGAGCTGGCCCGCTACTACATTTACGCAGACAAGCTGGGACTCAAGTCCCTGTACTATACGCGGACGAACCGTCTGTCCGTCGAAGAATGCATCGCTTGCGCCGTCTAAGACGGACAGGCGAATCTGAAGGAGATTAGAGCTATGGCAACGCACAAGGCGGTCAACTGGAACCGTCCCGACGACGATTTCTCCGCGATGTTCTGGAATCAGAACATCATGCAATTCTGGACGGACGAAGAGATCCCGCTCTCCGACGACAAGATGTCGTGGATGGAGCTGAACGATGACGAACGCGATCTGTACATGAAGGTGCTGGGCGGCCTTACGCTGCTCGACACCGTGCAAGGCGGCGTCGGCATGCCGAAGATTTTGGAGCACGTCGAAGGCCTGCAGCGCAAAGCCGTGCTCGGCTTCATGGCGATGATGGAGCAGATTCACGCCAAGTCCTACTCCAGCATCTTTACGACGCTGGCGACGACGGAGGAGATCGACCAGGTTTTCGCTTGGGTCGAACGCAATCCGCATCTGCAGACGAAGGCGGAGACGATCGCCCAATACTACAACAACATCAACACGCCGAAGGACCTGTACCTGGCGATGGGCGCTTCCGTGCTCCTCGAAAGCTACCTGTTCTACAGCGGCTTCTTCTACCCGCTCTACCTGGCCGGACAAGGCAAGATGACGAGCAGCGGCGAGATCATCGACCTGATCCTGCGCGACGAGAGCATCCACGGCGTCTATGTCGGGCTGCTCGCGCAGGAGATCTATGCGAAGCTGGACGAAGACGAGCAGACGGCCGCCTACGAGACGCTCAAAGGGCTGCTCAGATACCTCCACGACAACGAGGAGCGTTATACCGAGAGCCTGTACAACACGATCGGCCTGACCGGCGAAGTGAAGGCATTCCTTCGATACAACGCCAACAAGGCGATGATGAACATGGGACTCGAGCCGTTGTTCGAGGACGAGGAGATCAATCCGATCGTCCAGAATGGCATCAGCACGCGGACCAAGCAGCACGATTTTTTCTCCAAAAAGGGCAACGGCTACGTTCGCACGACGAATGTGCAGCAGCTCCGCGACGAGGATTTCGTATTCTAATCATTCCGAAGCTTGAGACAACTTTATATAGATGCATCGTGTCGCCCCGCAGCCGGCTTATCGGTTGCGGGTTTTAATTTTGCTGCTCGTCAGCCCGAGAATGGTTTCGGATAGGTAATTTCCTCCAGAGTCCAGTCTGTTCCAAGACCAAAGTCTGTCCCGCAAACCGCACCTGCGCCAGATTCTGGCACATTTGCGTTTTGATATGCTAAAGCCACAAGGAATCAGTGGCGGGGAGCGGGCGAAGATGAGCAAAGGGAAGCGCGGAGAAGATGGGGAGAAATGCCTTTATATTTTATTGACCGACACGGGGACGTTGTTCACGTCGATGATCAAACGGTTCACGGATGCGCCCTACAATCATGCTTCGCTCGTCTTCGGCGCGGATTTAAGCGAAGTATACAGCTTCGGACGAAAGAAGCCGACCAATCCTTTTGCCGGCGGATTCGTCGAGGAGGACGTTTATACGGGCACGTTCCGGCATTTCCCGAATACGCGCTGCGCGCTGCTGCGACTTAGCGTTTCGGAACGGCAGTTGGAGCGGGCGCGTGGCGTTGTCGGCACGTTCAAGCGTCAGCCGGAACGGTACAGCTATAACCTGATCGGACTATTCGGCGTGCTGCTCGACCGAGAGATGGGGGCGGACGATGCCTATTTTTGTTCGGAGTTCGTCGCCGAGGCGCTGCGCGAAGCGGGGGTGCGGCTCTGGGAGCGGCCGTCGGCGCTCGTGGCACCCGATCATTTCCGGACGCACGGCGGCTTGGAGACCGTATACGAAGGTCTCCTGTACGATTATCCGCTGCTCGACCGAGATCGGCTTCGCGACATCGACGAGCCGGCCGGGAGGCCGTGGAGCGAGCCGGGTCGGACTACGGATGCGCAGCGCCGCCTCCGGAGCGGCGAGTCCGCCGCTTCCTGGGCCGGTCTGCGCAGGATGGCGAAGCGAAGAAGGGTTGCCGAGCTCGCGGATGACGCCGTCGAATGGTTTTCGTCGAAGTTCGCTTCTATACGCTTGTAGCCAAAAAAAGAAGCGTTTGGTCAGCCTCCGCGGCGATCCGAACGCTTCTTTTTTTGTTCGTCGGTGCTGCGGTGCCGAAGAATCGGTTGGAAATCGAAACGAAAAGTCAGATTTGTAGGTAGAGCATGCAACCGCTTTCTTTTTATAATGTAGGCAGGAAAAGGACCTCGCGTTCGGGTCTTGCCTCCCGCAGCTTGGCAAAATCGGGTGCGTCGATTTTCCGCTGCGATGAAATCATCAGCTATGTGTCCGGTTATATGACATAAGAGCCGAGAGACGTCATCTTGACGGGGACGCCTGAGGGCGTCTTGCTCGGTCTGCCGAAGGAGGAGAGGATTCATTTGCTGCCCGGAGACATCGCGACCGTAGCGTTCCAGAAGCTGGGTAGCCTCCGAACCCGCCTATGGGGTTGACATTGCCATTTCGGGCTAGCGGAGACAAGGCTGAACGATACAAGAAGTCATGAAAGGAATACAAAAGTAATTTCCCTCGCTTTTGAACGGTGCCCAAAATCGCTTAAATATGAAGTGTAAGGTAATCTTACTTTGAGGGGGACTCCTATGAAACGGTTTAAGAAAAGTTTTCCGCTCGCGCTCATCGCGGGCATGCTCCTGATCGCGGCGGGCTGCGGCGGCAACAACAACGGCAACGCTTCCGGCTCGCCGTCCGCCTCCGCGCCGTCGGCTTCGGCGCCCGCGGCCTCCGGCTCGACCGACGCTTCGCCTTCGGCCGAAGCGCCGGCATCCGAGGAGCCGGTCAGCCTGAAGTTTTACACGATCTCGCCTTCGGACAAGGATGTATTCGATGCCGCTTATCCTGAATGGAGCAAAGCGCATCCGGACATCTCGGTCGAGATGGTCGTCCTCTCCGGCGACGATTCGCTGGACAAAATCCGCGTGGCGATCGCGGGCGGGGAGAAGATCGACCTGGCGTACATGGAGCGCGATTCGTTCCGTGACAAGGCGCCGAAGCTGTATTACAAGCTGAACGATCTGCTCACGAAGGACGGCGTAGAATATCTGAAGGAGTTCGGGGAATACGGCCGCGCCACGATGGTCGGCAGCGACGTCTACGGCATCGCGAACATCGCGGTACCGAGCGCGATCTGGCTCAACAAGGACATATTGCAGGCGGCGAATGTCCCCGTGCCCGACGATAGTACCTGGACGTTCAAGGACTACTTCGACCTGCTCAAGAAGCTGACGATTAAAGGCGCGGACGGCAAGACGACCACTTACGGCGGCATTCACTGGCAGCGCGCGCCGATGGTCGCGACAGGTATTTTCGACATCGCCACTTACGGCGGCTGGGATATCGTAAAGGAGGACGGTACGCCGAACGCGAATGATCCGGTGCTGAAGCAGGCGGCCGATTATTTCTACCAGGCGATGTTCGTCGACAAGACGATTCCGACCGAAGCCGACGTCAAGGCGAACAAGGTGATTGCCCTGTACGACATGCTCAAGGGCAAGTTCGCGACGATGATGGGCGCCTCCAGCAGCGCGCTTCAGATGGACACGTTTAAGCTGCAAGGCAATCTGACGGAGGAGACGGACGCTAAGGATCCGTTCGTCATTCTGAAAATGCCGCGTTGGGACGCAAGCTCCCCGGCCGGGCAAGCGACGAACATCGTCGTCAGCTACGCCGTGACGAAAAATTCCGAGCATCCGGAGCAGGCCTATCAGTTCCTGAAATGGTACAGCACCAAGGGCGCCGAGCTGTCGGCGAAGGCGGTTCACCGGGTGCCGACCTGGACGAATGCCGATCAGAACGTGCTGATCGACGGCTGGCGTTATTACAAGGACAAGGACGGCAACATCGTGCAGGGCAAAGACAGGTCCGCGCTCTACAAGCAGGTTCTCGATCCGTCGATCGTGCCGATTTTCCCCAAATACCGCGATCAATACGCTTACTCCTCCATGATGCTTGACGAGCTGAACAATCAGCTCTCGCTCATGCTGGCCGGCGAGAAAAGCGTGGACGACGCTTTGGCCGACGCGCAGAAGGCTGCGGAAAAAATATACGCCAAAGAGAAGAAATAATCGGAAACGGGGAGCAAGGCGAGGGGCGTGCGCGCTCCCCGCTTGCTTCCGAAGGAGAGGATCGCGCTGCGGCTTAAATATCGGACGAAGGAAACGATCGCCGGCTATCTGTTCATCCTGCCCAACATTGTCGGGTTCGGCGTATTCACGCTTTTCTCCGTACTGTTCTCGCTCGTCATCAGCTTTACCGACTGGGACATGATGTCGTCCTGGCACGATCTACACTTCATCGGCTTCGCGAATTTTGCGGATGCCTTCCAGGACGACCGCTTTCTTGCTTCCTTGCGGAACAATTTGTTTTTCCTCGTCCTCGTGCCCGTCCAGCTGCTGCTCGCGCTCGTCTGCGCCGTCGTGTTGAACGAGAAATTCGTGGGACGCTACCTTGTGCGGTCCGTCGTTTATTTGCCCTACATTACGAGCTTCGTGGCCGTTTCGCTCATCTGGTTCCAGCTGCTTCAGCCGTCGGACGGCGCGGTCAACGGACTGCTGCGCAGCATCGGCATCCACCATCCGCCCGGCTGGTTCGGAAGCAGCGATTGGGTCAAGCCGTCGATCTTCATGGTGCTGACGTGGCAGACGCTCGGGTATAAAATTTTGCTGTACCTGGCGGGACTGCAAGGGATTCCCGCGCATCTCTACGAAGCGGCGGAGGTAGACGGCGCATCCGGCTGGCACAAGTTTTTTCGGATAACGGTGCCGATGCTCGCCCCTGTCACTTTTTTCATACTGATCATTTCTATTATCGATACGTTTCTCATGTGGTCGAACATCCAGATTTTAACCGACGGGGGACCGGGTACCTCCAGCACCGTCATCGGCTTCTACATTTACAAGGTCGCGTTCGGCTATTCCAAGATGGGCTACGCTTCGGCCATGTCTTGGCTGTTGTTCGTCCTCATTTTGATGATCACTCTCATTCAATGGAGAGGCCAGAAAAAATGGGTTAATCACTAGTCACCGGAGGATAACGATGGGAACGCTGCTCAAATACGCTTTCCGGTACGCGCTGGCCGCTTCGATGCTCATTCCCTTTTTATGGATGGTGTCCACTTCCTTCAAGACCGCGCAGAACGTGTTCGAATTCCCGATCCGGTGGATCCCCGATCCGATCAACCTGGACGGCTACCGGTACATCTGGTCCGGATCGAGCCTTGGCGTCAAGTTCGTCGTCTTTTATTTCAACTCGTTCAAGGTCGCGCTCATCGTCATCGCCGGCACCTACTTTTCCTGTTCGCTCGCGGCGTACGCTTATTCCAAAATCGCTTTTAAAGGCAGGGAATTGTTTTTCCTGATCAAGATCTCCACGATGATGGTGCCTTTTCAGGTGACGATGATCCCTACGTTCATCCTATACCGGAACTTCGGCCTGCTCGACACGCACGCCGCGCTGTGGCTGCCTTCGTTTCTCGGTTCTTCGTTCGGCGTGTTTCTGCTCCGGCAGTTTTACCGCGGCATCCCGGACGATCTGACCGAATCCGCCCGCATCGACGGAGCCGGGCATCTGCGCATCTACTGGAGCATGATTCTGCCGCTGACGAAGCCGGCGATGGTGTCGCTCATCGTGCTCACCTACATCGCGACCTGGAACAATTACGAGACGCCGCTCCTCTACTTAAGAAGCCCGGAGCTGTATACGATTCCGCTCGGCCTTAAGGTGATGGTCGACGATATCTACAACGTGAACTATCCGGGCATTATGGCGGGCGTCGTCTGCTCGCTCATCCCGATTCTCGTCTTGTTCGCGGCCGCCCAGAAATACTTCGTGCAGGGCATCGCCTTCTCGGGAACGAAAGGGTAACCGGATTTTCTTAAAAAAAGATCGACGGGATTCGACATCGTTCGGTATATTAAAAGGAAAGCACGGCTATCCCCATTCTCATTCGTTCCGGCGGGGGTGTGGCAACTGAACATCAGGCATAAGCTTACGCTGTTTGTCACGGGCTTTTCTTTGCTGTGCTACTTTATGACTTGCTCGCTGTTTTACAGCGTCTACGCCAATGCGATCAAGCAGAATGCCTACGATACGAGCCGGACGCAGGTCGCCTCCATCGGGGGCAACCTCGATTCCTTCTTCGCGCGTCTGTCCGACGGGACGAAGCTCGTCGCCGAGGACCCGCAGGTTACGGACTTTCTGGGGAAATACGCCCGCACCGGCGACCCGTCCGGCGCGGGAGCGGCGCTCGAACGCGCGTTAAACGAGTTCGCCGTCAAGATGAACAAGGAAGTCGAATATGCGCAGATCGTTCCTGCCGAGGCGGGCAGCGATCTCAAGTTTTCCACCGGCTACGAATTCAGCCGCTCCGGCCTCGATTGGAGCCGCGCGGTATGGGAGGAGCGGGATCCGCTCTCCGGCTGGATCATGAGCGGCAGCGGCGACGGAGCCGCGAAGCCGGTCTATCTGAGGCAGATCCGCGAACAGACTGCCGGCCCGACGCTTGGCGTCGTGGCCGTTTTCCTGCGCGAATCGGTCTGGCCGTCGTTCGTTCAAGGCAATCAAGTGAATCTTCGCCTCGCCACCTCGACGGGGAGTCTCGTCTATGCCACCGGCGACGCGGCCCCGGCCGCCGCACAGCTCGATCCCGATTCCAAGCTTTTTCGCGAAGCGTCAACCCTTGACGTTCGCCGGATCGGGGGCGATGCCTATATCGTCTCCTCCCAGCGAACCGCCAACCGCCTTTTCGTTCTCGTCAGCCTTACGAGCATGCACGCGCTCTTGAACGAGATCTCCCAAGTCGGCATTCTCATCGTCATGGTCGGACTGCTCTCCTTCTTTTTAACGTTCCTTTTCTCGTTATTCGTCTCGGGTCGCCTGACGGAATCTCTCGACGAGGTGCGCCGCCAGATCGGCGATTTAACGTCGGGCCGACTGGCTGACGGACAGGTTTTTTCGCGTTCCCGCCTCGCGGGCAGCCGCGGTTTGTCGGGCAAGGTTCGCGTGACGCTGATTTACGCGACGATCGTCATCCTCCCGATGGTCCTGTCGATACTGATCATGAACGAGCAGGCGGGCAAGTCGATTCGTTCCCAGACGCTGAGCCATCATCAGAATCAATTGAAGTTCACCGCGCGTCGCATCGATGCGGCGCTCGATCTGTACGACCAGAAGCTTCAATACCTGTTCGGGGAAAAAAGCCTTAACGCCGACGCGGCCGGATATGCGGCCGGCGCCATCGGCCGGGAGGAATGGGCGCGAACGGCCGAACGGACGGCGATGCGGCTGGAGGCGGTCGCATCCGGCGCGCTGTCGGTCGCAGTGTACGATGCCGACCGCAACCTCATATACAGCAAGGGCTGCGCGCCCCCCTTCGCGGGCGGCATGCTGCAGCGGCTCGAGGACAATCCGAGCAACCGGACGGTCTGGTTCGCGACCGCATCGGCTTGCGGCTCGTACTACGCGGCGTATGGAAAAAGGCTTGTCGCGCTGACCAACTACGACGGCGTCGGCTTCTTCGATTCGATCGGGTTCGTCGTGCTGTCGTTCAATGAACAGCTCTTGCAAAATGTGTACGATCCGCGCCCGGAGGAGACGTCCACCGCGCTGTATTTGACGGACGAAGCCGGGACGGTTGTGTCGCATCCGTGGAAGTCCCGTATTGGCGGCGAAAACTCGTCCGGCGGCGAGGCGCTTCCGGAAAAAAAAGCAGGCGGGGTCACGTTGACCGAACCGCTGTCGGAATCCGATTGGCTGCTGGCGGAACGAATCCCGAACGGGCTGCTGAACGCGCAAATGCCCAAAAACAGCCTGCTGCTCTGGAGCTCGATGCTGGCGGATTTTCTCGCGATCTCGGCAGGCATTTACACCTTTCTCCATTATCTCATGCGGGGCATACGGCAGCTTAACCAAGGGATGGAGCAGGTCGCGAACGGCAATCTGAGCGTCCGGGCGGACATCCGCTCGAGAGACGAGGTAAGGCAGCTGGCGGACGGCTTCAACGATATGGTGCGCAGGCTGAACGAACTGATGGCTGAAACCTACATGCAGGGAATCCGGCGCAAGGAAGCCGAGCTGAATTCGCTGCAGGCTCAGATCAACCCGCATTTTTTGTACAATACGCTCGAATCGATTAACTGGGAAGCAATGATGATGACGGGAGGGCCGAACAAGGTGAGCGAGATGGTGACCGCCCTGTCGGACCTGCTTCGCCTCAGCATCAGCAAGGGCAAAGAGATCGTCTGGTTCCAGGACGAAATCGATCATGTCAAAAACTACTTGATCCTGCAGAAGGAGCGGTACAGCGACAAGTTCGAAGTGGAGTGGCAGATCGACGAGCGGCTGTATCGGTACCGGACGCTGAAGCTGATCCTGCAGCCGCTCGTGGAGAACGCGATCTATCACGGTCTGGAACTGAAGGACGGACCTGGCGTGATCTCGATCAAGGGGCAGCTGGCGGACGGCGGCCTTGCGCTCGAGATCGCGGACGATGGCCTAGGCATGGACGAGGCGCAGCTGGAGGCCGTTCGCAGCTCGATCGAAGAGCAGCGCCCGTCCCAGCCCGCGGGCATCGGCATTCGGAACGTGCACGAGCGAATCAGGTTGTATTACGGCGAGTCCTACGGCATCGAGGTGTTCAGCGCGAGGAACGCGGGAACGCGAATCGTGATTCGCCTGCCGATCCACGAGGACGGGGACGCTTACGGCGCGCCGCCATTTTTTGAAGCGGAGGGGAGTTAATCGATGTCGATGTACAAGCTGGTCATCGTGGACGACGAGGAGAAGATCAGGGTCGGACTCCGGACGATCGTCGATTGGCCGTCGCTCGGCTTCGAGCTGATCGGCGAAGCGACGAACGGAGCGGATGCGCTAAAGCTGATCGAAGCGACAGCCGAACGCCCCGACGTTATCTTGACCGATATTCGTATGCCCGTGATGGACGGGATCGGGCTGATCGAGCAGGCGAAGGAGCGCGGCTTTGAACTGCAGTTCGTCATTCTCAGCGGCTTCGATTATTTCCAGTATGCGAAACGGGCGATCGAACTCGGCGTGTTCGATTACGTCCTCAAGCCGACCAAGCTGCCAGAGCTTAAAGAGAAATTCGGCAAGCTGAAGCGGAAGCTGGACGAGGAGCGATCCAATAAGGCCAGACAGCGTGTCAGCTCGAAGCTGCTCCGGGAGAAAGCGATCAAAGACATCGTGTACGGGCATTGCAAAGGGGAGGAGGAACTGGCGGAAGCGGCTGCGGAGGCGGGGCTGCCGTTTCGCCCCGGAGCCTTCGTATACGCGGTAGCGACCGTCAAGCCGCAGGAGGCGAAGGATCGCAATCTGCCGTTCGGACTGGAGGATCGGCTGCTCCGCCAGTTCGGCGACCCGCTTGATGCGTTCGTCGCGGCCGATCAGCTGGGACATCTGGTCGCGCTCTGCGCCTGCCCGCTCGAGGGGGAAGGGGCGTTTAGGCAGGAGCTCGCGGAAGCGGGCAGGCGAACGATCGCGATGCTCGAGCGGGAGGACGTCGTCGCCAATGTCGGACTGGGCGAGCCGGTCCGCAGCCTGGCGCAGGCGTACGAATCCTACAAGCAGTCGCTGATCGCGCTGCAGTCCGTCTTTTTCCGCGGGTATCGGACGGTGCTCCGATATCGCCCCTTGCCGGATGAACCCATGTCCGCCGAATACCCGTCCGAATACGAGAAGAAACTGATCGCGGCGATCGATTCGGGCAGCAAAAAGGAAGCCGCAGCGGCGGTGGACGACCTGTTCCGCACGGCGCTGTCCGACGAGCGGCTGCTCCCCGCCCAGGTGTACAAAATCTGCCTCGAGATGATCATCATTTTGTGCAGACAGTTCCAATCGCAGCACGAGGGCGTATCCGATATTTTCGACGAGAAGCGCCTGCTCTATCTGAATCTGGCCGACTTCGCGACGCTGCACCGGCTGAAGCAGTGGTTCAGGGAGCGCATCGATCTGATGGTCGATCTCATTCTCGACGGACGAGACCGCCACAACAGCCGAATCGTGAGCCATATTAAAAAGCTGATCGAGAAGAGTTACCACGAGCAAATCACGCTGCATGACATCGGCGACTCGCTGTTCATGAATCCGGACTACTTGAGCAGGCTGTTCAAAAAAGCGACGGGGCAGAGCTTTATCGACTACCTGACGAATTACCGGATCGACCAGGCCAAGCGGTTCCTGAAGGACGTATCGACCAAGAGCTACGAGGTCGGCTTCCGGGTCGGCTATCAGAACCCCAGCTATTTCGCCAAGACCTTCAAGAAAGTAACCGGCAAATCCGTCTCCGAGTATCGCGACGAGGGGCGGGATTGACCCTCTATCGGAAGTGCACTTCGCATGATCTGCGGCCCTGCGAAGGGCTTTTTCGACTTGTCAAAACGCCTGAAATCAAGGTGAATTCGCGGCTCGCTTACTGATTTACGCGGTATAACTGCTTCCTGACCGCGCTCGTGCCAAAGGTCGCCGTCCCGTCTTTTCCGCGACACCAACTGCCGTAGCCATCACCCGTTAGCGAAACACGGAATAACCGTGCAACTCCCGCAGAATCCGCTGTCGGCAAGGGGGAGTAACACGGAAAATAGTAAAACTATACGCCGATAAGCGCAAACGGTCACTAACGCCACCGCTGGGACGCTCGAAAAGGTGCCGATAAGCGCAAACGGTCACTAACGCCACCGCTGGGACGCTCGGAAAGGTGCCGATAAGCGCAAACGGTCACTAACGCCACCGCTGGGATGCTTGGAGAGGTTCTGATAAGCGCAAACGGTCACTAACGCCACTCCTGGGAACTTCGATAAGGTGCAGATAAGCGCAAACGGTCACTAACGCCACTCCTGGGAACTTCGATAAGGTGCAGATAAGCGAAAACGGTCACTAACGCCACCGCTGGGACGCTCGAAAAGGTGCCGATAAGCGCAAAAAGATATTAGCGCCCTTCCCCCTAAGCCTGCGCGCAAGCGCATAGCGTTTGAATGACGCCAAGGAAGTGCCCCTTCGCCTGATCTGCGGCCTGCGAAGGGCTTTTTCCGTACGTTCCGACGGCGCGCCGCGGGAGATCGCAGAAGCTCGTGCGACATCGACGGAAATGGAACAGAAAGGTCGGATCCGGGACTACCTTCCCGTCTTCGAAGCTGATTCAATGAAGCTGTCTTCATATCGGACCGAAGGGAGAGGGCGTTTATGAAAGCTTGGATGAAAGGGATGAGCAGGTTTGTCAGTTTGACGATGGCGTTCGGCCTTGCCGCCCCGCTGCTGCTGGCGATGCCGGACAGAGCGGCTGCGGTAGACAATTACGAAGTGGTGGAGGACTTCCCGGGGCCTTCGCCGTCCGGCTGGACGAGCTCGTCCGGCATTACGTCCATGAGCGCGTCGTCCGTCGCTTACGAAGGGGCTTACAGCCTGGCGCTCGACTACGCGCTGGACGCGTCGACGACGACGGCTTCGGTATCCAAGACGCTGCCGGGCGTCGATGCGAGCGTTTATAACGGCGTGCAGTTCCGGCTCAAGGGGCCGGACGTCGTCGGCAGCTACACGTTTAAAGTAACGACCGCCACAGGGACGTGGCAGACCGCGCCGATGCAGTTCGGCAGCTTCGACTTCGCGAGAATCTTCCTGCCCTGGTCGGGCTTTCGCAAGAGCGGCGATCTGTCCGTGGTCGCGACCGCGGCGGACATGGCCTCCGTCTCGCAGCTGACCTTCCAGATCGGGCGGCGTTTCGGGGAGACCGCGCCGTCGGTCTCCGGCACGCTTTACCTGGACGACATCCGCTGGGCCGAAGATCGGGTGGACGACTTCGAGAGCGGCATCTCGGGATGGACCGCGGACGCTTACTCGACGCTGTCTCAGAGCGCCGGCGCCGGCGAAGCGTTCGAAGGGGCTTCGGCGCTGCGCATCGATACCGATTTCGCCGGGCAGCCTGCCGGCTCGGTATCGACGGCGACCTATGGCTTCGCTACCGAAGCGGACGCGAGCGAATGGAACGGCCTCTCGCTGCTCGTCAAGGGCGACGGCTCCGGCCAGCGCTTCTCGGCCGGGCTGCATACCGGAGCGGGGGCGACCTTCGTCACGAAGCCGTTCGCCCTGGACTTCGAAGGCTGGCGGCGCATCCCCATCTACTGGGGCCAATTCTACCAAGGCGCCTACGTCTCGCCTACGGCGGCGGATCTCGCGGACATCGATCAAGTATCGTTCTCGATTGAGCGCGCGGGCGCGGCATCCGCATCGACCGTCTACGTAGACTCGGTGCTGTTCACGGACACGCACGACCTGTTCGCGAATCTCGACCTGTCGCAGCCGGCGATGTCGGCCGTGCAGGCGGATATCGCCGTCAAGGACTACGAGAGCGCCAAAGCCGATCTGCTCGCTTACATGCAGGCCAGAACGTCCCCCTCCTATTTTTACAATTGGTCCGACCGTACGTCGATCATGAATGCCTTCAATTCCCAATATCCGAATGCCATCGACGCCATCGTCGCTTCGGCCGGGCTGGCCAAAAACAGCGACTTTACGTTCGAAGGAGATCACAGGCAGCTCGATCCCGACGGCGACGGCGATATCGTCTGGCAGCAGGGCAACAACGTGTTCACCCAGTATCTGGCGCGTACGGGCTGGTGGCTGGATCTGGGCAAAGCCTACTGGAACAGCGCGCTCGGCATCGCCGACGAATCGTACGCAGCGGCGTTCGTCGCTTCGCTTCGCGACTTTTACCGGGACGCGCCGATGCCGCATACGATTCTGTTCAGCACGTTCAGCAACAGCGATCTGGCCTCGTTCTACGTGCCGGGAGGCAATCTGTGGGGCGGGCTCGATACCGGCATCCGGATGGACAACTGGGTCGGCGCTTACGCCTTCTTCGTCCAGTCTCCGACGTTCACCGCCGAGGACAACTACCTGTTCCTTCAATCGCTGCTCGATCAAGCGGAATATTTGTACGGCTACGAGGGCGCGTATCGCCCCGGCAATATGCAGATCATCGAATGCTACGGACTGTATGCGGCCTCGGTCATGTTCCCCGAGTTCGCGCATGCCGCCGACTGGAACGCCCGCGCCAAAGCGTTTCTGCAGGAGCAGCTGGACGACGGCGTGCTGAGCGACGGCTTCTTCAAGGAGCTGACGTTCGGCTACCACGAATGGATGATCGAGACGTTTTTCCGGATGAAGTCGCTCGGCGACATCGGCGGCGACCCGTTCTCGCCCGCCATGGACGCAAAGCTGGAAAAAATGTTCGAAGTCGATATGAAGATGATGGATCCGAAGGGCAACACGCCGCCGATCAGCGACAGCCAGCCGTTCAACCGCCGTTCGCTGCTCTCGCTCGGGGCCGCGCTATACAGCCGGGGAGACTTCAAGTATTTGAGCGACAATAAAATCAATAGCGCCTACTTCTGGTCGCTCTCCTCCGCTACGCAGGCCAATCTGGCCAACATGACGTCCACCGTGCCGAGCTTCACCTCGGTCCGGCTGGACGATGCCAAGTATTATGCGATGCGCACGGGCTGGAACGACGGCCACTACTTCGTTTTTGACGCGGCGCCTTATCTGGCGGGACATTATCACCGAGACCAGCTGAACATCATTGCCGAATCGAACGGGGAACCGATGATCGTCGATCCCGGCAAGGGCAATTATTCCGACTGGGAGAACTATCCCTCCTACTTCGTCTACAATGCGCACAATACGGTGTTCATGGACAACTACGTCAATTCGCAGTATCCGACGCCGGTTGAGAAAGCCTGGGAGACCGACGCGAGCCACGATTTTGCGGCGGCAAGCGTCGACTACAGCAGCCTGGATACGCCGATCGCCGCCAACCGGGCGCCGTTCGCTGCCGAGCGCAACGTTTATTTTGCCAAGCCGAACTACTGGATCATGAACGACCTGCTGACGCCGACGGATCCGGCAGTTTCGCATACGTATTCGCAGCAGTTTCACTTCTCGCCGTCCGCGATCTCGGTGAACGCGACGACCAAGGCGATCGAGGTGAACGATACGATCGACAACTTTGAGGTCAATTCGCTGTCCGCCTACACGAAATCGGCCTACACGACGATCGCGAACGTCGATACGGAGAAGTACGAGGGGCAGCGGGGCTTGAAGGTCGATTACAATCTGGCGCTCGGCAGCAACTGGTTCCGCAAAAACGCGCCTTACAACGCGACCGCCGTCTCCGGGATCTCCGTGTGGATCAAGGGCAACGCCAGCGCGGATGCCATCAAGCCGTACCTGCTCACCTCGTCTGGCAACTGGATTTATGGCCAGACGCTGTCGCTGAACTATACGGGCTGGAAGCAATTCACCCTTCCGTGGCGGACGTTCGCGAAAGAAACCGACAGTACGATCGCGATGGGACCGGGGCAGGCGACGGGCATTACGTCGGTCGACTTTCACTTTCAGGGCACCGGAGCCGGCACCGTGTATTTTGACGATATCCGCTTCTACGACTTCTACGATATCGACAACTTCGAATCGCAGCGCATCGCGAATTTCGAAGACGGCAGCCTGAGCGGCTGGACCGGCAGGCTGAGCTCGCCAGCGATCGACACCACCTCTTCCTATTCGGGCGCGAAGAGCCTGAAGTACACGCTCTCCTTCCCGGCGGGAGGCACCTCCAGCGACTTCGACTACATCCGCAAGACGCAAAGCTACGACGCCTCGAAGACGGGCGGTGCGGTGCTTGCGGTCAAAGGTACGGGCACGCCGATCAACTTCACCTTTTACTTGAGCACGACGAACGGGACCGCGACCAACGTCTGGCGACTGAAGCAGAGCTATACGATGAACTATTCCGGCTGGCGGCTGTACTACCTGCCCTGGAGCAGCTTCGTTAACGCGAGCAATACGTCGCTGGCGCTCACGTCGGCGGACGTCAAGCAGGTTAATTTCGTCGAGACGCGCTTCATCCGATCGTCTTCGACGGCCTTGAATCCGGTCGTGCAGATCGACGAGCTGGGATTCTTCGATTATTACCAGGAGAAGGATACGTTCGATGTGGGGCTGGACACCTGGTCGGCGGCCGATTCGGCGATGACGCTCTCCCTCGATTCGGCGAACAAGTTCGAAGGGGCGAACGCGCTGAAGCTTAGCTTCTCCATGGGCGCCGGCGCGACGAAGTCCGCCGCGCTGAAGACCGGCAGCTATATCGCCACGAACGGGCTGTACGCGGGCGTGTCGCTGCGCGTCAAGGGCAACGGGGACGCGAACAACAAGCTGCGGCTGCTGCTGAACGGCTACATCTCGCCGGCAATCTCGCTCGCCTCGACGGGGTGGAACACCGTCTACTTCCCCTGGAGCGACTTCACGCTTGAAGCGAACCCGGCCATCGTCATGGGCGAACCGCAGGTCAAGTCGCTCGAGCTGCGGGTGGAGCGCAACGGCGGCAGCGCAACGGGCACGATCGATGTGGACAACATCGGCTTCGTCGGCAGCATTCATAACAATATGACGATCGTCCCCGCGGATCCGGGCGCCGTCGCTTCGGTCGACGCCTATACCGGCTGGGTGTATTACAATGCCGGCCGGTACGAGAAGGCGCCCTATATCAAAATCGTCAAAACGGCGACGGGCAACGCCTTTTACGATACGATTCTCTATCCGGGCGCGAAGGGGATGTCGCCCAAGGTGACCGTCACCCGGCTCGGCGTCTCCGAGAACGGGACGACGCTTTCGCCGACGCAGGCGTCTGGACTGCAAATGACGATTACGGACGGAGGTCATACGTATACCGACACGTATCTCATCTCGCATGACGGCAGCGGCACGACCAGGCAATTCGGCAGCTATTCCTACAACGGAGCGAAGGCTTATATCCGCAGCGAAAACGGCGTCGTAACGCAAACGGTGACCGATCCGGGCGCCACGCTGACGCCGTAGCGCTCCTGCCGCTGCCTGCGGGCGGCCGACGATAGCGTAAAGCCCCAAATTAGCCCTGGAACCGCGGAAGTCGCTGATGCCGAAGAAGTCTTAAAAGGCAACCAAAGGTCGGTTTCGTCGCTTTTGGGTCTGCAGGGGATTGCCTAAAGTAGGAGGTAGGCAATAACCAGACCAGCGTCGAAAGGTGAGTAGCGATGAGCAAAATCAGGCTTGGCATTATCGGGTGCGGCGGCATGTCGGATACGCATGCGCTCGGCTTTCATAAGCTGTCCGACCGGATGGAGGTCGCGGCGACATGCGACATCGTGCGCGAGCGGGCGGAGAAAGCGGCGGAGCTGTACGGCGCGCCGGTCGCGGTGGAGGACTATCGCGAGCTGACCGAGCTCGTGGACGCCGTCCTCGTCGTGCTGCCGCACGATCTTCACTACGAAGCGGGCATGTATTTCCTGCAGGAGGGCAAGCACGTGCTGATGGAGAAGCCGATGTGCAATACGGAGGCCGAGTGTCTCGAATTGATCCGGGCGTCGGAAGAAGCGAATAAAGTGCTGATGACGGCCTATCCGGTCCGCTTCTGGCCGCTGGTCGTCAAGTTGAAGGAGCTGATCGACGCCAAGACTTACGGAGAACTGTTCCAGCTGTCTATCTGGACGGAGCAGTATACGCATTATCCGGAAGGGCACTGGGGGCTGTCGGCCGATCGTCTGGGCGGCGGGCAGTTTTTCAGCCATGGCTGCCACTACATCGATCTGATGCTGTGGTTCATGGGCAAGCCGGTCCGCGGCACGCATCTGGGGACGAACTTCGGTACGCCGTGGATGGAAAAGGAAGGGACGAGCAACGTGGCGATCGCCTTCGAGAGCGGCGCGCTCGGCTATCACTTCGGTACGTGGGGAGCGCGGGGAACGCGGCTCGGCTACAGCATCCACGCGCATTGCACGGAAGGCATGCTGGAGGCGCATATCTCGGAGCGCAAGCTGTACGCGCATACGAATATACGGCCGGAAAACGCCAATATGGAAAACGCATCGGAGACGGAGCTGCTTATGGAAGACGAATCGGGCGGCAAATACACGCATTTCGAGATCGAGCATTTTCTGTCGTGCATCCAAAACGGAACGAAGCCGCTGACGGACGGACGTACGAGCCTCGAAGGACTGCGGGTCATCTGGCGGCTCTACGAGGCCGAGCGGGAAGGCAAGGTGGCGGATTTGGGCGGTCTCGGCTTCTGATGCCGTTCGCGAAAGGAGAGATAGCGATGTCCTATCGGGTAGTATTGATCGGCGGCGGCGCGATCGCCGGACATCATCTGGAAGCGCTGCGGCTTCATCCGGCGTTTAAGGCCGTAGCCGTAGCCGATCTGGCGACGGAACGAGCGGAGGGATTGGCAGCGATCTACGGGCTGCGCGCGTACGGCGATTACCGGGAGATGGTGGAGAAAGAGAAACCCGATGCGGCGATTATCGTACTGCCGCACTTCCTCCACCGGGAAGCGGCCGTCTTCTGCGCGGCGAGGGGCTGCCATATGCTGCTGGAAAAGCCGATGGCGCTCAATGTTCGGGAATGCGACGAGATTATCGGCGCATCGCTGGCGGGAGGCAGCCGCGTTATGGTCGGTCATACCCAGCACTATCTCGCCATCAATCTCGCGGCCAAGGAAGTGATCGACAGCGGCCGATTGGGCACGCTCGCGATGATACGCGATACGCGCGATTTCCATTATTTCAGCGAGGCGAGGGCGGACTGGTTTTTCGAGAAAGCAAAGGCTGGCGGAGGCATACTGGCGAACCTCGGCGCGCATTCCGTCGACAAGATCCAGTGGCTCGGCGGAGGGCGCATCGTCAACGTCAAGGCTGCCGTCAGCCGCTACGGCACGCGGGGCGACGTGGAGGGAGGCGGCATCGCCTTTCTGGAAAACGAGCACGGCCTGCCTGCGGTGCTGTCGCAATCCGGTTATCCCGGCGCGCCGAAGGACGAGACTGAATTCATCTTTACGGGCGGCATCCTGAAACTCAATCCCCGCGAAGGACTGCGGGTGAGCGACGGCGGCAATTTCCGGGAGATCCCGGTAGCGACCGACGCCGACGCCTTCAAGCTTCAGCTCGACGATCTGCACCGGTACATCCGGGACGGACGCGAGCCGGCCTGTTCGATGGCCTACTCGCGGAGCGTCGTCGCCGTCATCGAAGAGATCTATCGCTCCGCGGAAACGGGCAAGGAGCGCGAGGTGCCGTCGTCCGCCGAGCGAGAGCGGGCCGAACGGGAGCGGATCGGATGAGCTTGTTCCGAACGGTAAAGATTGCCTGCGATAAAACTTTCCAAGAACGAATTTGAGCGGCACCCCTTAAAGTAGACATTGGGCCCTTTGGGTATCACCAATGAATTTTAAGGGGTGTTTTTTATGGAATGCGAAGGACAGAAGTGTTACGCCGTGGAGAACGACAATCAGGCGCAGGTCCAAATTTGACAATGAGAATCATTATCAATAAAATAGGGGTAAAGAAGCCATCGTGCCGAAAAGAGCCTTCAGACGGCTAAGCAAAGGAGGGGAGCATTCTGCAGGCTGACGGGTGGAAGGACCTCGATCATTTGTGGTTTAAGCTCAGAAAGGCTAGGCGCGTCGCCAAAAAAAGCGCTCAAGCGGGTATTTCCATTTCTCCGGGCAGGGGATCCTATACGCTGCTCTCGGTAACGGAAGGATGCGGCGTACTGCTCGCCGACGGCCAGGCGTTCGGCGTCGAAGAAGGGACGATCTATGTCGCGGAGCCGGGCGGATCGATAACGCTTTTGCCAGAGGGCGACGGGCCAATGGAGCTATATTTGTTTTACTTCGACGTGATGCGCGACCGGAGCGGGGATTCCGCCGGCGAGTCGCGGACGGAGCTCCGGCCGATGCCCCAAGCGGGCAAGCCTGTGCGCATCCCCCCGGTATCGCTCTCCGCGATGTGCCGTGCCGCTTATGGCAGCATAACCGGGCAGAGCGGACTGGAGCGCTTCCGAAGCCAATTCATGTTCCAGGAGCTGCTTCATCGCATGTTCAACGAGTGGATGGCCGAGCCCAGCGACGAGCTAAATATTGCGTTGGAGCATTTGCGGACGTATATCGAGCAGCACTACTATGAACCGCTGTCCGTCAAGCGGCTTGCCGGGTTGTCCAAGATCAGTCCGCGGCACCTCGTTCAGATGTTCAAGGACAAATACAAAGTCGAGCCGATGGAGTACGTACGCTCGCTCAGAGTGCAGCGTAGGAAAACGAAAACGATGACGGCGGGCCAAGTTTAATAATCAGGCATTCCTGCTGCAAAGTCGGGCCGCCAATTGTCCCGTATCCAGCCCTCGTCCATCGGACGGGGGCTTAGACGTTTCAATCTTTTTGTAAACTATTATTTTTGAATTCAATAGTCAAATTACAATAACAATTAGCCTAAACTTTACGATTCGGATAAGGTACAATAGGGCAAGAATAACAATATCGAACCAATCGGGATTAGGAGCAAAAGACATGACCACGTTGTTGTTGAACGGAAGCTGGGAGCTCTCGAACGAGCGCACCGGCGAGTGCTACAAGGCGATCGTGCCTGGATTCGTGCAAAAGGATCTGATGGAGCAGGGCGTGCTTGCCAATGAATACGATACGCTGTTCGAGCCGAAAATCGAGTGGGTCGAATTCGACGACTGGACCTATGCCCGCGAATTCGCGTTAGGCGAGGACGAACTGTCGCGCGACGCGATCGAGTTGGTGCTGGAGGGCGTCGACACTTACGCCGAAGTCGCCCTGAACGGCCGGGCGCTGGGCACGACTGAAAATATGTTTATCGCTTATCGCTTCGATATCAAGGGGATCGCGCAGGCAAACAACGTATTGAGTGTCCGCATTGCCTCGCCGACGAAGACGCTGAAGGAAAAGGAAGCTGCGTTCGGCGAACCTTTGAACCTGTGGAACGGCATACCTGCGCGGCTGTTCGGCCGCAAGGCGCAATACGGCTATGGTTGGGACTGGGGCGCCAAAGTCGTGACCGTCGGCATTCACAAGCCGGTGTCGATCGAAGCCTACGACGTTGTGCGTACCGACAGCCTCGGCTATGCGATCACGCATCTGACGGACCGCAAGGCGATCGTAAACGCATCGTTCAAAGTATCCGCCGCCGGCCCGGAAGCTGTGGAGGCCGCGCTTCGCTACCGGATCTTCGACGGCGAGACGGTCGTCGCCGAGCGGAGCGAACGCGTCAGCCTGGAAGCGGGTACCGGCACGTACGAAGCGGCGCTTGAGATCTCGCAGCCGAAGCGTTGGTACCCGCTCGGCCACGGCGAGCAGGCGCTGTACCGCTTGGAGGCTTCCGTGCTCGACGAAGGCGGGGAACCGGTTGCGACGATGTCCCGCGCGGTCGGCTTGCGCGAGATTCGCATCGATATGCCTTACGACAAGCAGGGCCGCAAGTTTATCATACAGGTCAACGGCATTCCCGTGCTATGCAAGGGGATCAACTGGATTCCGCTCAAGCTGTTCCCGAATCTCGACACCAAGGAAGAGTACGAGGTTGAGATCGAACGCATCGCGGCAGCCAATATGAACATGATTCGCGTCTGGGGCGGCGGCACGTACGAGAACCACGACTTCTTCGATGCCTGCGACCGGCTCGGCGTCATGGTGTGGCAGGACTTCATGTTCGCGTGCGGCGACTATCCGGACGACGACGCGTTCAGCGCGCTCGTACGCAAGGAAGCCGACTACGTCATCTCCGAGTTCGGCAGCCATCCGAGCATCGTGCTCTGGTGCGGCAACAACGAGAACCAGGTTTTCGTCGAGCGCAGCCGCGCCCGCCGCTTGCACGGCTACGGCGAAAAGCTGTATTTCGAGGTGCTGCACGATGCATGCGCGGTCGACACGCTGCGTCCTTACTGGCCTTCGAGCCCGTACTCGCTTACGTTCGACCATACGAAGCTGGAAGGCAACTACGGCGACCTGCACTCCTGGTTCGTATGGGGGCAGACCCATCCGTACGAGGAGTACCGCGAGGTGAACGGCCGATTCCTTTCCGAATTCGGGATGCAGTCCTACCCTTCGAATTACCTGCTGGATCTCGTCGATCCAAGCTGCACGCTGCGCGATCCGAAGCTGGACGCGATGCAGAAGGCGCCTCACGGCATTCAGCGCTTGTTCTATTATACGGTCGGCGATTACAAGCTGCCCGCATCGAAGGACCAGTTCGTATACGTCAACCAGCTTCTGCAGGCCAACGCGCTTCGGTTCGGCGTCGAGCACTGGGTGTCCCGGATGCCGGATACGTCCGGCGCGCTCATCTGGCAGTGGAGCGACCTGTGGCCGTCCATTAGCTGGGCGCTCGTCGACTACGCCAAGGTGCACAAGCCTTCTTATTTCTATATGAAACGCAGCTTCCAGTCGCCAAATGCGTATGCGAAGATTACGCCTGGCCAGGATGAAGCCGAGCTGTACCTGATCCACGATCACGGCGACTTCGAAGGACGCATCGTGGTCGAGTTGTACGATCTGGACACGGACAGCGTCGTACAGTCCGTCGTGAACGAAGTGCAAGTAACGGGGCACCGGTCGACGCGCATCGGCACGTTCTCCGTGGCCGGCTTCGATGCGGCAAGGACGATCGTCTGCGTGAGCCTGTATCAGGGCGAGACCGCCTTGATCGTGAATACGTACCTGTTGGGCAAGCCCCATCAGCTTGCGCTCAAGCCGGCAGCCGTCCAGGTCGAACAGGAGACGCTGGCAAACGGCGATACGCGCTTCACGCTGACAACGGACACTTTTGCCAAGGACGTGGGTCTTATCGATCTGCCCGGCACGCTCTCGGACAACTACTTCGACCTGCGCGCGGGCGAAAAGCGGGACATTGTGCTCAAAGGCGGACTGCCGCAAGGCGCAAACGTCAAAGCCGTCTGTTTAAATGAAGTCAAGACGCTAGATTACGTTTAATACAAGTACTGCATATCGAAACCAGGCTGATTCGGGCACTCAGGTCCCGGCGATTCTCTCTTAAGGGAGAAATCGCCGGGATTTTTGTATTTAAATCGCGACAGAAGTCCCGTAATTGTCCGAAATGATAACGCGCGGAAAAATTTACATATCCAAAATATAGGTCGTCATCCCGGTTTACAAAACGTTCCTATAATGAAGTCAGATCAATCAAAAGAAGGGTGACTGGGCGCACATGGTGATGAAGAAAGCAATCGCGGCAACGATTTTGGCAGCGGCTTTGGGGACGGCGGCAGCGGGAACGGCAGGCGCTGCGCAAGCGGGCTCGACAACTTCTGCCAAGGCGATCGCGGCAAAAGCCGTAACGCTGACGGTTAAGCAATCCGCATTCGTTGTCAACTACACGGACGTGCAAGTGCGTACGGTGCTCTCGAACGGTGAAACGCTGGTTTCCGTGCGCGATCTGAGCGCGGCACTCGGCGCGAAGCTGTCGACGCTGAACGGCTACACGACGGTTACGCTCGATTCGCATTCCTTTGCTTTCAAGACGGGGGTCAAGCAAGCATCGGTCGACGGCAACGTCGTTAACCTGAATCAACCGGTAAAGGTTCTGAACGGAACGGCATTCGTAGCGGTCAAGCCGCTTGTACAAGCTCTCGGCGGGACGATGGCGCTGAAGGACGGCAAGCTGGCGATCAACACGATCAAGCTGATCGCAGGCGGCGAGAACGCGCGCTTCGTAAACGCGAGCCAGGCGATCGTCTCCGTCGAGACGGACGCGAAACGTACCGACTATCTGGTTGACGTGGCGACCGGCAAATCGGCGGAGCTGCTCTCTACCGAAGGCGGTTCGGACCTGATCGTCGCGCCGGGCGGCGCAAAGGCTGCTTATACGGACGGGGAAGGCGCGGTGTACGTCCTCGACCTGGCGAGCAAGCAATCGAAGCAAATCAGCAATGACACCTCGATCAAGACCGAGCTCGTATGGTCCGCAGACGGCTCCGCGATCTACTTCCTGCAAGGCGACAAGGGTTCGGTCATCGCCAAGGTAGACGTCGCGACGGGCACGATCTCCAAAGTTGTAGAGGACAAGGTCGATTACAAATCCGCGCTGTCTGTTTCTCCGGACGGCAAGAAGTTCGCATACCTGGTTACGACGCCGCCGAAGGCGACGGCCGACGGTACCGATCTGGACAAGGATACGGTCGCCATCGACGCGAGCGGCGAGCAAGTGCAGGTGAACTTGTTCGACACTACGGCCGAGAAGCCGGCGGCAGTCGCGCTCACTTCGGCGAAGGACGACAAGCTGTTCGTAGTCTCTCCGGACGGCAGCACGGTTTACTATGTAAGCGTGGCGGACGAGAACGCAAGCGCGACGGTCGTATCGGTAGACAAGGAAAAGAAAACGGCTACGTTGCTCGCCGAAGGCGACGTAGAAGAACTGGTTCTGTCCGGCGGCAAGCTGTACGTTCTGACCGCTGTGAACGCCGACGAGTCGGCGATCTATGAAGTCGATCCTGCGACGGCATCCCAAAAGCTGTTGTACAAGGTACCTGCTTCTGCATCCGGTCTTGCCGTGAACGGATCGCAAATGATCATCGCGCTTGAAGATGGCTTGTACGTGAACGCAAACGGCTCCTGGAAGCCGGTCACCCGTTAATCTTTTTCAAATACGAGAGGAGCACTCATTCCTATGAAAAAATGGTTCAAACCCGCCGCGCTGGTCGCGCTTGCGGTCTCCCTGGCTGCCGGCGGCGCATCCGTCGCATCCGCGGCAAGCTCGCTTAAAGGCAAAATCGTCATCAACGGCTCTTCGGCACTGCTGCCGCTGACGCTGCAAGCGAAGAGCGAATTCCAAAAGCTGAACCCGAAGGTCAAGATCTCGGCATCCGCGGTCAGCTCCATCGCCGGTCCTCAATCGGTCCGCAAAGGCATCGCCGACATCGGCGCAGTAGACTGGGATGCATCGACCGATGTGCCGGGCTTCAAGAAGTTTGACGGCCAAGTGGCCAATCCGGTCGCCGTCACGGTTTTCGCTGCCGTCGCCAACAAGAACGTAAGCGTCAGCAACCTGACGACCAAGCAGCTGCAAGACATCTTCTCCGGCAAGATTACGAACTGGAAGGACGTAGGCGGCTCGGACGCCAACATCGTCGTCGTCAACCGCAAGTTCGGCTCCGGCACGCGCGTTAACTTCCAACTGAAGGCGCTTGAAGGCAAGGACTTCATGACCAAGGGCGACAACTATAAGGAAACGGGCTCGAGCGGCGACATGAAGACCGCCATCGAAACGACGCCTAACGCCATCGGCTATATCGACCTGCCGTACGTGACCGACAAGATGAAGGCACTGTCGATCAACGGCGCTGCGCCGACCGAGAAAAACGTATTGAACGGAACGTACAAAGTATGGGGCATCGGCTACTTCATGACGAAGGGCCAGCCGACGGGCGCAACCAAGGCATTCATCGAGTACATTCAAAGCGCCAAATTCCAAAACGGCTCGCTGAAAAAGCTGAAGTTCATCCCGCTGGCAGCCGTCAAGTAATCCAAGCACAATCGATCGTATCGCGCCATCAAGCCGGCTGCAGCGTCAAAGCGCTTAAGGCCGGCTTTTTCTTTACGTTTTTACCTGGGAGAGGAGATTCGTCCTATGCTTGAGATGAACGCGCAGAGCCGCGTCATCGCGCCGGCGGAGCTGGGCAACAGTTTGCGCCAAGCCGGCGGCGATCCGCTTGACCGCAGATCCCGTCTGAGATTTTTTAATTCGACTTTTAAAGTTCTGTGCGTATCCGCTGCCGTCTTCGTTTGTCTGGTCCTGTTCGGCATTTTGATCTTGATGTTCAAGACGGGCGTTATGACATTCGAAACGGTTTCGTTCAAAGAGTTTTTCTTTTCCACCAATTGGGATCCCGAAAACGGGCACTTCGGCGCGCTGCTCTTCATATTCGGCACATTCGCCTTGACCGGGCTTACGCTTGTACTGGCCGTACCGATCGCCGTTCTGATCGCCGTGTTCCTGGCGGAGATCACGCCGGTCTGGCTGCGCGACACGCTGCGACCCATTATGGACCTGCTCGTCGGCATTCCTTCCGTCGTCTACGGCTACCTGGGACTGACCATTCTGATCCCGATGCTCCGCGAGCTGACAGGACGCGATCTGGCTGACGGGCTGCTCGCCGCGGCTATCGTGCTGGCCATCATGGTACTGCCGACGATCGCCCGCATCAGCGACGATGCGATCTCCGCAGTACCTAAGAAATACAGAGATGCCTCGTACGCGCTCGGCTCGACGCGCTTCCAGACGATATTCCGCGTGGTGCTGCCTGCTGCGCGCAGCGGCATCGTGTACGCGGTCATCCTCGGCATGGCCCGCGCGATCGGCGAGACGATGGCCGTCGTCATGGTCATCGGCAATACGCCGCAGCTGGCTGACAGCCTCTTCACGCCAACCGCCGTGCTGACGAGTAACATCGTCATGCAGATTACGAGCGTCGAATTCGATTCGACCTGGAATTACGCGCTGTACCTGATGGGCTTCCTTCTGCTCGCGATCTCGCTGCTGCTGATCGTCGCGGTACGGCTGCTGCAGAAGAAGGGGGCGAAAGCATCGTGAGCGATTCCTCCAAAAATGGCATGCCGATCGCACCGGTACCCGGCGGCAATTCTGGCGCTGCTGCCGCTCGCCGCGCGAACGCGTTTGCGAGATCGTCAAGCTCCGCCGCCAGAAACGACCGGATTTTTAACGTGTTCGTCTGGGCCCTGGGCATTCTTGTTATCCTGTTTATTCTCGGCTTGCTGTTCATGCTGCTGCGCAAGGGTCTGCCCAATCTGAGCTGGGATTTCCTGACCGGATTGCCCAGCGAGATCGAGGAAGGCGGCGGTATCGGGCCCGCGCTGTTCAACTCGTTTTATATTTTGTTCTTGTCGCTTGCGATCTCGATCCCGCTCGGCATGGCCGCAGGCATCTACCTGGCTGAATTTGCGCCGGACAACCGCTTTATCGGTTTTATCCGTATCTGCGTCGAAGGACTGTCGTCGGTACCGTCGATCATTTTCGGCCTGTTCGGCATCTCGCTGTTCGTCGACATCTTCCATCTTGATCTGACGATCCTCGGCGGCGCGGTCAGTCTTGCCTTCCTGAACCTGCCGATGTTGACGCGCGTCACGGAAGAATCGCTGCGGTCGGTGCCGACGGAGCTTAAGAACGCTTCGTTCGCGCTGGGCTCCACGCATCTGCAGACGATAAGGACCGTGCTCATTCCGGTCGCTTTGAACGGCATCATCACCGGCATCTGCTTGACCGCCGGCCGCGCATTCGGGGAGAGCGCCGTCATCATCTTGACCGCCGGCGTCACCACCTCCGGCGAGCTATGGGACTTCAATCTGCTGTCCCCGGGCGAGACGCTCGCCGTGCATTTGTGGTACGTCCAATCCGAAGCGATCGTTCCGGACGCCGGCGATATCGCGCAGAAGGCGACGGCCGTGCTCATTATGATCGTGCTCGCGATCAACCTTGTGTTCCGCTTGCCGCTCTGGATTAAAGCGCGCAAAATGAAGGGCTAGCCGTTTGCCGGCTGAAGCTATCGCACTGGACTTATCGTAGTCAAGGAGGAATTTATCGTGCAAGGAACGGCGCTCATCGAAATCAATAAGCTGGATTTGTTTTACGGCGCTTTTCATGCGCTGAAGCAAGTATCGCTGGAAATTCCGCAGCGGGCGATCACCGCCTTTATCGGCCCCTCGGGCTGCGGCAAGTCGACGCTGCTCCGCACGCTGAACCGGATGAACGACATGATTCCCGGCGCGCGCGTAGAGGGCAGCATCGAGATCGGCGGGACGGACATCTACGGCGGAGACGTGCATGTCGAGACGCTCCGCAAAAAGATCGGCATGGTGTTTCAGCAGCCGAATCCATTCCCTAAATCCATCTACGACAATGTCGCGTACGGCCCGCGCCTGCACGGTATTTCCAAAAGGCGCGAGCTGGACGAGATCGTCGAAAACAGCCTGCGCTCCGCAGCGCTCTGGAACGAGGTCAAGGACCATCTGAAGCGCTCCGCGCTCAGCCTCTCGGGCGGTCAGCAGCAGCGCCTCTGCATCGCCCGCGCGCTCGCGGTCGGTCCCGACGTGCTGCTCATGGACGAAGCGACATCGGCGCTCGATCCGATTTCCACGATCAAGATCGAGGAGCTCGCACAAGAGCTAAAGGACCGTTACACGATCGTCATGGTCACGCACAACATGCACCAGGCTGCACGCGTCTCTCACCAGACCGTTTTTTTCCTGAACGGAGAAGTCGTCGAGTACAGCGCCACCGAGAAGCTCTTCTCCGATCCTTCCGATCAGCGGACGGAGGACTATATCAGCGGGCGGTTCGGCTGAGCTAAGCACTTTCCGTTATTCAGGCTCAAGGCGCAAG
Source organism: Cohnella hashimotonis (assembly GCF_030014955.1). NCBI lineage: Bacteria > Bacillati > Bacillota > Bacilli > Caryophanales > Paenibacillaceae > Cohnella > Cohnella hashimotonis. The sequence continues at coordinate 4,324,545 of NZ_JAGRPV010000001.1, read as the reverse complement.
GCAGCCTTGGGCTTTTATTTTTCGCCTGAGAATCGTCCATTGTCGGACACGAACTCCTCGCGGGAAGTTGGCTTTTTTCGAGTCTCATACCATTATCCCGTTCACTCAGGTGCATGATTTCCCCGGTGAGTTGTTTTGCGAAAGAATGCGGCGCCGGCAAGGACCGATTCCCCAGCAGATGGTATCTTTTTTGTGTATCGCAAGGCATGGGGCGCATCATGAGCGAAAGGGATAATGGCACGGGTTGCAGCGCAGGCGCAATAGGATGTTATGAGCGTGCTTTCTTCGGCGTCTGTATGGTGTGAAGCATACTGAGCGAAAGGGATAATGGCATGTGCCAGGGAAAGCGGCATTGTCTCCCTGGAGGAGGGGCTGAAGTAACGGTGTATGCGCGTCATATAAATAATCGGCCCGCTCTCCGGTAAAGGGAGGCGGGCCGAGCTCACGTATATTAGTCCCCGGACAAGCCGGTATCTTTGATCATGACGTCGTGGGCGCCGCCCTCGACGAGGCTGGTCGCCGATACGAGCGTGATGCGGGCTTCGCGCTGCAGCTCCGGGATGCTGATGGCGCCGCAGTTGCACATCGTCGACTTGATTTTGCCGAGTGTCTTGTCGAGGTTTTCCTGAAGACCGCCCGCATAAGGCACGTACGAGTCGACGCCTTCCTCGAACAACAGATTCTCTTTGCCGCCGCTGTCGTACCGCTGCCAGTTGCGCGCGCGATTGGAGCCTTCGCCCCAGAATTCCTTGACGAAGTTGTTGCCGACCTTCAGCTTGCGCGTCGGGCTCTCGTCGAACCGGGCGAAGTAGCGGCCCATCATGACGAAGTCGGCGCCCATGGCGAGTGCGAGCGTAATGTGGTAATCGTGCACGATGCCGCCGTCGGAGCAAAGGGGGACGTAAATGCCGGTCTCCTGATAATAACGGTCACGCTCCTCGGCCACTTCGATAAGCGCGGAAGCCTGGCCGCGACCGATGCCTTTTTGCTCGCGGGTAATGCAGATGGAGCCGCCGCCGATCCCGACCTTGACGAAGTCTGCGCCGGCATCGACGAGATACCTGAAGCCTTCGCGGTCGACGATGTTGCCGGCGCCGATCGGAATGTCGAAGTTGGCCTTGACGTATTCGATCGTATCGCGCTGCCATTCGCTATAACCGTCGGAGGCGTCGATTACGAGGATGTCCGCGCCGGCCGCCACCAGGGCGGGCACGCGTTCTTCATAGTCGCGGGTGTTGATGCCGGCGCCGACGACATAGCTTTTGTTGGCGTCAAGCAGTTGGAGGGGATATTCCTTATGGGCGTCGTAATCTTTGCGGAAAACGAGGTGTTCGAGCCGCTGCGTCTCGTCCACGATCGGCAGGCAGTTGAGCTTGTGTTCCCAGATAAGGTCGTTCGCTTCCGGCAGCGAGATGCCGGAACGACCGCAAACGAGCGAGGCATAGGGCGTCATGAATTCCCGGATCTGCTTGTCGGACGGATCCCGGCTGTCGCGGTAATCGCGGCTCGTGACAATGCCGAGCAGCTTGCCTCTGGGGGAGCCGTCGTCGGTGATCGCGACCGTGGAATGCCCCGTCGAAGCCTTAAGCGCCTTGACGTCGGCGAGCGTGTGATCCGGCGTGAGGTTGGAGCGGCTGGCGACGAAGCCGGCCTTGAAGGATTTGACCTTGCCGACCATGCTGGCTTGCTCGGCGACAGGCTGCGAACCGAAGATGAACGAGATGCCGCCGCTGCGGGCGAGGGCGACTGCCATCGCATTGTCGGAAACGGACTGCATCACGGCGGAGGAGAACGGAATGTTAAGAGACAGGCGAGGCTGCTCGCCGCGGCCGTACTTGGAGATCGGCGTTCGGAGCGATACGCGCTCGGTCGTGCATTCGCGCCTCGTCAAGTTCGGAATCAGCAAGTATTCGCTGAACGTGCGCGAAGGTTCCGTGTAATATTTGGCCAAAGTCTATCATCCTCCCATAGCTCTCGCTCGATAAATTTTAACAATAGTAGCACGTGCGCGAAGGCTTGGCAACGGATAGTTTCGAACGTGACGAATCCTATCGGCAAAATCAGGACGGTGTGCTAGGATATAGGTTGAGAAACAGCGATAATAATCCCGATCGAGGTGCAATGATGTCAGCGTTTACACCTGAAGAACGGCTGCTCTGGCTTAATGGCGCTCCTTATGCCGAGGGCGACACGCCGGAGGACCGTCCCGCTTTGTTTCCTTATCTGCTCGAAGGGAGCGATCGTCCGGTCGTCATCGTGGCGCCGGGCGGCGGCTACGGCGTTCGGGCCGCCCATGAAGGGGAGCCCATCGCGAGGTGGCTGAACGGCCTGGGCATATCCGCTTTTGTGCTCCGGTACCGCGTCGCGCCGTACAAGCATCCTGCTCCGCTTACGGACGCGCTGCGCGCGATTCGAACCGTGCGCGCCCGCGCCGCGGAGTTCGGCATCGACGCCGGGCGCATCGGCTTGCTGGGCTTCTCGGCGGGCGGCCATCTGGTCGCTTCGGCCGGCACGCAATGGGAAGGTCCGAATCCGGAAGCGGCGGACGAGATCGACCGCGTCTCCGACCGGCCGGACCTGATCGTGCTCTGCTATCCCGTCATTACGCTCAGGGATCCGCATACGCACGCGGGCAGCCGTCAGAACCTGCTCGGCGAGTCGCCGGAGGCGGCGCTGGTCGACGCGATGTCTGCGGAGCTTCGCGTCACGTCCGAGACGCCGCCGGCCTTTTTGTGGCATACGTCAGACGACGCTGCGGTGCCGGTCGAGAACAGCCTGCTGTTCGCCGCGGCGCTGAAGGAGAAGGGCGTATTGTTCGACCTGCACGTGTACAGCAGCGGAGCGCACGGGATCGGCTTGGCCGAGGATCATCCGTTTGCATCGGGATGGACGTCGGCCGCCGCGGCTTGGCTGAAGACGCAGGGGTTTTGAGCTGCATTTTGAGCTGCATTTAAAGTATAAAAAGAAGGCTTGCTCCGGCTGTTCCGGACCAAGCCTTCTTTTTGCGTGAAGCTGCGCTTTTATAGAACCGGCGTCTGCTCGGGCTGCACCTCGATCGGCGCGGGGATGGCAAGCGTGCCGGCGAGAAATGCCGTCAACCGTTCGCTGAACAGCTGCGGCTCGTCGAACAGCAGGGCATGCCCGCTGTCCTCGAAGCGATGGAGCGTCGATTGCGGAATGTACCGGTGCATCTCTTCGCCAAGTTCGAACGGGCAGATCTCGTCCTTAACCCCGTGGAAGATGGCGGTCGGCACGGCGATCAAGGGCAGATCCTCGCGAAGGTCTTCCGTGCGCAGCGACTCCAGCGCCTTATAGGCACCGACAGCGGACGCTTCCAAACCAAGCGACAGAAGCCATGCCGCCATGCCGGCGCTCGGCTTGCTTGCTGTCAGCATCTTGCCGAATTGCGAGACGAGCGTCGGTCGGTCCGTATATGCCTGCAGGATCATGTCGTCCAGTTTTTCCGGCGGCGTCCCGTGCTTGAAGTCGTCGCGCTGCACGAACGAAGGCGCGGCTGCGCCGATGAGCAGCAGCTTGGAGATGCCGTATCCGCCATGTCTGGCCATGTACCGCACAGCTACGGCGCCGCCGAGGGAGAAGCCGACGAGCGTCGCGCCCGTCACGCCCAAGTGATCGATGACCGCCTTGATATCGTCCGCCAGGCTGCAATAGTTGTACCCGTCCCACGTCGCGTCAGACTTGCCGAAGCCGCGGAGATCGATGCCGATGCAGCGGTACCCGAGACGCGGCAGCTCCAGGAATTGATACTCGAACATTTTGTGATTGACGGGCCAGCCATGCAGAAAAATAATCGGCGTACCCTCGCCGATATCCTCGACATAGATTCGAATCCCTTTCTGGACTTCCACATAGTGAGACATCGAATTCCCTCCGATCGTATGATGGTTCGTCGCCATGCCGTCGGGCGGACAATCGCGCGTCCATTGCCCGTCAGCATCCCTTACCCCAATCGAATCGACCTCACGCTTGCTCGGATCTTCGTGAGAGGTGCGGCTTCTTGCGCGCGAAGCCGCTGATGCCGCCTCGGGTCTTGTCCCGCGCGCATACGTTGTACGGAGCCTGCCGGAGCATTCCGGAAGAGCGAACGGCTCGGAGGGAGGAGAGGAAGATGTCTTGGGAAATGAACTGCGCGGTCGCCGTGGCGGGTTCGGTGCTGACGTTCGCATTCGGGCTATGGAACGAAGCGCTGACGCTTTTGGTCGTCGCCATGGGCGTCGATTACGTAACGGGCGTATATGCGGCTATCCGGTCCGGGCCCGGACTGAACAGTCGAACGGGCTTTAGGGGACTGGCGAAAAAGGGCATGGTGCTTCTCGTGCTGCTCGTTTGTCACCGAATCGACCAATTGCTGGGCGTCAACGCGGTTATGGGAGGCGCGACGTATTTTTATTTGGCCAATGAATTGATCTCCGTCGTCGAAAATTGCGGACGTCTCGGTCTGCCGCTTCCGGAGCGTCTGAAGCAGACTGTCCAGATGCTGAAGGACAAAAGCAAGGACAAAGAACTAAAAAGCAAGGACGATGATTTAAAATCGTAAAAATGGCAAAAATTATTAACGATTCGTTCATCAAATTGTCAAATGTGAAAAAAAGTTGACGCTTTCACGCCGTCAATAGTTGAGTTGAAGCGCCCCTTTTAGGTAATATAAGAGGTAGACATTTCGAGGAAGCAGGGGGAGCAACGATGTTTAAATGGATCATGCCGGCTTTGCTTGTCGTGGCCTGTCTTTTTGCTGTGTACCTCTTGGCTAACGATCTGCCGGCGAAGCCCGAGAGCGAGGAAGCAGGTTTGGCCGAAGGCCAGGAGCTGCTGAAGATCACCGCGACATCGGCAGGTTACAAGTTCGACCAAGCGGAGTATCACGTGAAGGCCGGCACCAACTACAAGATCAAATTTTCGAACAAGCTGGGCGTGCACGGAGCGGGTATCGAAGCTGCCGGCCTCGAGCTGAGCGCCGACAAGCCGGAAGCGGACTATACGTTCCCCGAGAGCGACAAGGGCAAGACGATCGAGCTGCATTGCACCGTCATGTGCGGACAAGGCCACTCGACCATGAAGTCCAAGATCATCATCGAATAACGAGCCTTGCGCAAAGGAGAAAGGAGCCGTTGCCGGCTCCTTTTTTTCATAAGGCCCACTTGTCCTGACGGATCCGTCAGGCGCTTCTTCGACGGTAGAGCCTGGCGATCAAATAGTCGCAGACCGCTCCAATGACGACATAGCTCAGTACAGTGAGAGCGTACATACCCATCACGCTGACCTTATGAATGTCGCCGAAGAGCTCGACGAACCAGATCGGCACGCTGAACATGAACAAAAAAGCATTGTGGGGATCGTACCCTGTCGCGTTGAACAAGCATAGCGCAAGCCCGATCACCGTGAACAAAATCGTATAAGTGAGCCGCATGACCTGCCTCCTTCCGCGGCGTTCAGCGAGAATGCGTATAGTATGCGCGTCGCGCGGAGCGTACATGCGGGATAGCCCGGCGGATACATGCGCACAATCAGAAAGGGGACAAAAATATGCTGACCCATATCGTATTGTTCAAATTAAAGGACCGCAGCCCCGAGAGCGTTGCCCGGACGGCGGCCGTGCTCCGCAACATGGAAGGGAAAGTCGAACAGCTGCTCTCGATCGAGGTCGGTACGGACGTCGTTCATTCCGAACGCTCCTACGATATCTCGCTCGTGACCAAGTTCGCTTCGCTTGCGGACATGCAGGCGTATCAGGTGCACCCTGAGCACAAAAAAGTAATCGAGCATATGACGGTTGCGCGCGAAGCGCAGGCCGTCGTCGATTACGAGAGCTGAGGGAGCGAATCGGGTGAACACGACGACCGACTCCGGCGCGGGCGATCTGTACGAAATGATGACTTATCTGCTGGTGATCATCATCAGCGCGTTGATTATGGTCTATTGGCTGCGGCGCAAAGGCCGCAACAAGCGCGGCAAGAAGGATTGAGGGTGATGGCATGTATTACGTGAACAGACAAGCGATCGCAAGCCGGCTCCGCTGCGTGCCTGACCTGGGCGCCGCGGCATCGGGACTTGCCGCTTCGTGGCAGGGCGATTTGCTGCAGGGGCTGGCGCAGGAGCGCTGCCTTCATCTGGCGCTCGAGATCGTGACGGACGTCGGCAGCTTTTTGATCGACGGCTTCATGATGCGCGACGCAGGCAGCTACGAGGACATCGTCGGCGTCATCGGCGGCGAGAGTGTTATCGACGAGCATCTGGCCGAACGTCTGCGCGCGCTCGTATCGCTTCGCAGGCCGCTCGTGCAGGATTACGATCTTTGGCAGCGGTCGCAGCTTCATCCGCTTACCGGCGAGCTCAAGGCGCTGCTGGATTCTTTTTCCGAATCGGTACAATCGTACCTGCGACGCGAGCTCGATCCTTGGGAGCAGCCACGCTGACGAGGATTGGCAATTTACGCTGCACGCTTATTCCTATACAATAGGAGCATAAGCGGGCGGCTTTTTTTGTTTGGCGCCGTCCGCACGTGGGAGGAGAGGCCTATGCTGCCGCACGACGAAGGAAGGACAACACGCCAGCAGCTGCTTCAGACGCTCCGGACGGGCGGCGGCAACAGCATCGCCTCGCTCTCGCAGGCGCTGTCGATCACCGAAATGGGTGTGCGCCGCCACATTCAGGCATTGGAGCGCGAGGGACTCGTCGAAGCCGAGACCGTGAAGCAGGCAATGGGAAGACCCGTCGCCGTATACCGTCTGACGGCGCGCGCGGACGATCTGTTTCCCAAAAACTATCCGCAGCTTGCGCTCGATCTGCTCGGCGAGCTTGAAGACGATCCTGCGGGCGAAGCGATCATCGGCCGCATGTTCGCAGGACGTCGAGACAAGCTTATCGCGAGGCACAAGTCGACGATGGCAGGCGCGACGCTCGAGGAGCGCGTAGCTGAGCTGGCTGCCATCCAGCAGGCCGGCGGCTATATGTCCCACTGGGAGCGGGACGGAGCGGGAGAGCGGTTTACGCTGTACGAGTACAACTGTCCGATCGCCCAGGTCGCAGGCAAATACCGAGAGGCGTGCCGCTGCGAGCAGCAATTGTTCGAGGCGCTGCTGGGCGCCGAGGTCAAGCGGACCGAATGCATTGCGGACGGCGGCTTGAAGTGCGCTTATGCGATCCGGCGTCCGGCGGAGCGGGCCGCCACGTCTTGAGGGATAATGGCATGAATAGAGCACCGATGCAACCGGCGGGGGCAGAAGCCTCCGGCCGGTTTTTTTTGCGGGGCGAAAGAACTGCCATCCGTACAGGTATCATAATGCTCAGATGTATATTTGCAGGCATTTCTGCACAAGAGCGACGCGTGCGGCCGTGAGGCCGCCCCATCGGAACGGCTTCGGATGCGCCATCGGGAAAAATATATCTTGTCCGTTGTGTCAGGACGTGCAGGATGTTCTTATACTGTTTTAAGCGCATGGGCGGATGCCCGGCTTCACGTGCGAAGGTTCATTTCGGAAGGAGGAGAGACGATGGCCTGGACGGTTGCGGGATACGCGGCGGCGGTTATGTTTGCGGCGGTGGCGGTCGCGGCGCTGGTCGTATGCATGTCGGCGGCGCGGGCGCTGAACGCGTGCAGGGAAGCGGCCAGGATGCTCGAGGCGGAGGGAGCCGAATCGCTGCGGCAGATGGGGCGGCTCGCATCCGGCGCTGCGGAGGCCGCTGAGCTGTGTCGCGGCGCTGCGAGGTCCGCGGCCAGGATGGCCGAGGGCGGCAGGGCGTTCGGCGAAGCAGCCGCGCGTTCGGCCGAGACCGCGGCGGCGCTTCTGGATGCGTGGCGCGGGCGGTTCGTACGCTGGACGCAGGGCATCGCGGATGCCGCGGACGAACGCGAACAGGCCGGCGAAGTCTCTCCTTCCGAAGGCGCAGGCAGGACCGGCTGACGCCGCAAGCGCGAATCCGACGCAAGGAACGACGGAATTCGAGAATCGGAGGGATTTAAGATGGCGGAACGCAAGGTTGTAAAATCATTCCTTTTTGGTGCCTTATCCGGCGCCGCACTCGGCGCGGCCGCAGCACTGCTGTTCGCGCCGAAGTCCGGCAAGGAGCTTCGCAAGGATATCGCCGACACCGCTCAGGTTGTCGGTACGAAGACAGCCGACCTCGGCAAGGCGGCAGGCAGCGCCGCGCAGACGGTGGCGAAGAAGTCAGCGGATTGGGCCGGCGGCGTTCGCGCCAAGTTCGGCAAGAAGGCCGGGGACAACGAGACCGCTTCTGCCGACGACGAGGCGATCTGAGTTCGACTTGCCCGCAGGAACGTCATGAAGGCGCCGTCCGGCACGTCCGGGCGGCGCCGCTCCATGCCTTGAACCGCATCCGAATATGCGCTAATATGTAGGTACCTTTTGCGCGAAAATCTCATAATTTATCTAGATTCGTCATCTCCTTAGCAGAAAGCGGTGTTCTCGTGCAGCAAGCGATCGCAGTCCTGGACTCCGGCGTGGGCGGACTGACAGTCGTCAAAGAAGTGATGCGTCAGCTTCCCCGAGAGAAGATTTTATATTTCGGCGATACGGCGCGCACACCTTACGGATCCCGCTCCGCCGAGCAAGTGGTCGAATTTACCCGGGAGATTGTCGATTATCTCATCCAATTCGATCCTAAAATGATTGTCATCGCCTGCAATACGGCGACCGCGGTAGCCCTCGAGGATATCACGAGCCGCGTCTCCGTACCGGTCGTGGGCGTCATCGGTCCGGGCGCGCGCGCCGCGCTTGGACGTACGCGTACGGGCGTCATCGGCGTCATCGGAACCGAGGGTACGATCCGCAGCGGCGCCTACGAGGCGGCGCTGAATATGCTGTCGGGCGGCAGCGTTCAAGTCGTCAGCCGCGCCTGCCCGGGCTTCGTGCCGCTGGTGGAGGACGGCAACTTCCGATCCGAGCGGACGCAAGAGATCGTAGAGTCGTCGCTCGCACCGCTGCGGGGCAAGCATCTGGACAGCCTGATTCTGGGCTGCACCCATTATCCGTTCCTCGCAGAAGCGATCTCCGAGGCCATGGGACCTGGCGTCGCGCTCATCAGCTCGGCCGACGAGACCGCCAGAGAGATCCGCACGATTCTGGAGCGGTCCGGCCAACTTGCGGAGGCGGACAGCGCACCGCTGCATCAGTTTTTCTGCAGCGGCGATCCGGCGAAGTTCCGGGAGATCGCCCAGACCTGGCTCGGCGAGCAGATCCGGCTGACGCCGGTCGTCTGGCAGGTGCCGCATATCGGCGCATAAGCAATCCAATTACAGAAGCCTTTCAGTCGTCTTTGGACGGCCGGAGGGCTTTGTTTTTGTTTTTCGGCGTCTTCAGCGTCTTCTGCGTCCTTCGGCGTCATATCCCCAACTGCTACGGCATACAAAAATATACCGCATCGACGCGAATGAACGCGGGCACGAAGCGTACGCGCAACAAACGCAGGGAGGGATCGTAAGATGCGTATGGAAGAATACGTGGCCGTCCAAGGGGATACGTACAGATCGATTGCCCGCGCGGCCCATGTGGGCGTACAAGAGCTCGCCCGGGCGAATCCGCAGCGTCCCGCCGACGAGCCGATCCGTGCGGGCGAGCTGCTGTATGTGCCTGCGGATCCGATGCGCAAGCGGATATATGTCATGCAGCCCGGCGATTCGCTGGCAGCGATCGCCGAATGGCTCGGCTGCACGGATAGCCGGTTGAGGGCGCTCAATCCGCAGCTGCCTTCGGGCGCCGAGCCGGCGGCGGGGATGCGGCTCGCGCTGCCGGTACAGGCAGCCAGCCGCATCGTTTTGCCTTCCTACGCCTATGGGCCTGACCATGTGGCGGTCGATCTGAAGCGGTTGGTTAGCGCGTTTCCGTTTATCAAGACGACGACGATCGGGACCAGCGTCATGGGCAAGCCGATATTCGCTGCAGGCATTGGCGACGGCCCCTTCCGCTGGCACCTGAATGCGGCCATGCACGCCAATGAATGGATTACGTCGCTGATCGCGATGCGTTTCCTGGAGGATTACGGCCGGGCTTGCCGGCGCAAGCTGCAGATCGGCGGGTTCGATGCGGCCGATCTGTATCGGCGGACGACCCTGTGGGTCGTGCCGATGGTCAATCCCGACGGCGTCGAACTCGTGCAGGAGGGGCTGCGTCCGAACCACCCGCTGGCTGCGCGGATCGGCCGATGGAACCGCGGCTCCGCCTCCTTTCGCAACTGGAAGGCCAATGCGAGAGGCGTCGACCTGAACGACCAGTTTCCGGCCGGTTGGGAGGAAGAGCGCCTCCGGCGCGGGGTGCATGGGCCTGCGCCGCGCGATTACAGCGGCGATGCGCCGCTCTCCGAACCGGAGGCGGCTGCGCTCGCCAAGTTTACGGAGGACCAGTGCTTCGACGCGGTCATCGCGCTTCATACGCAGGGCGAGGAGATCTATTGGAATTACGGGGGACTCGAGCCGCCCGAGTCGAAGGAGTGGGCGCACCGTCTCGGCCTCGCTTCTGGCTACCGGCCTTTGGCACTGACGGGCAGCGATGCGGGATACAAGGACTGGTTCATCGCCCGGTATCGCCGTCCCGGCTTTACGGTCGAGGCGGGCTGCGGGCGCAATCCGCTGCCGGTCTCGGCTTTCGAGGACATGTACGACGATTGTTTGCGGCTGCTTACGGAAGCGCTGGACTTAAGTCCTCGGTGATTATACAATAGAACATGATCTCCCCGGCGAGGCATGTCAACCGCAGGGAGAGATGCCGACGATTGGAGTGAATACGATCATGCAATGCAAGATTACGCGCAATGCGGCCAAGATCCTGAAGCTCGAGATGGACAAGCCGGAGAACGAAGGCTTGTATCTTCGCGTTCTGATTACGCATAGCCACGGCGATCACGCCCACTACGGCCTGGATATGACCAAGCCGACCGCGGACGACGAGATCGTCTCTACTGATAAAGGTATCGACGTACTGCTGACTAAGGGCGCCGAGCTGCTTGACGGCGTCAAGATCGACTACCTCTATTTTCCGCAAGAAGGCTTCGTGATTACGAATCCGAGCAAGGGGAACCATGGCGATCATTGATCGGGCGGCGCCCCCGGAGGTCCGCGTTATTCCTGCCGCGGACCCCCATGCGGGCCCGAGCCCCAACGACATCCGCATTTGCGACAAGTGCAACCATACCCGGGTCAAGACCTTAACTAGCAAGCTGCAGAAGCTGGACCCGGCGGCCGAGATTCGCGTCGGCTGCAAGTCTTACTGCGGCCCTTGCGCCAAGCGGGCGTTTATCTTCATCAACGGCCGGTACATCGCCGCGCCGACCGAAGACGAGGCGCTCGAGAAGGTTAAGCCGTTTATCAAAGCCCGCAAATCATAAAGAGAGCGCCCCGCCTCATGCAGCCGGAGCGCTCTTTTTTCATTCGTTTATTTCCTTATGCGAGTTTGTGGATCCTTTTTGGGGCGGTCAATCCTGTTTTCGCGCCTCAGTCGTTTCTCTTTTTGAGCTCCGGCAGCAGATCGTGCTCGACGACGACGTCGGAGACGCGAAGCTCCCGTTCGGCGGCTTCCTTGCCTGCGGTGCACGCGGACACGTCCGTCGCATTGCCTTCCGCGAGCGAGTAGCAGGATCCCGCATCGTCCATGCCGCCGTTCGAAGGCATATAGTATACCTTGCCGTCCGTGAACCCTCCCGTCCGGAAGACGACGGGCTTTTCGGCGGCGGACAGCATGCTGACGCCCATCATCTTGTTGTCTCCCATCGGGATGCCAAGCATCTGCAGGATGGTTGGAGCAGTATCGAGCTGCCCGACCGCCTTTTCGCTGACGCCGGCATGTTCGTCGTTCGGGAAGTGAATGAAGAAAGGGACTTTGCGGATGATTGCATCCATCTCTTCGTCGGACAGCGATTTTCCGAGCAGCTGCTCGTATGGCTTTTTATCGTATAGTGAATTGTCGTGATCCCCGTAAAGCATGAGCACCGTGTCTTCCCACAGCCCTTCCTCCTTCAACCGGTCCACGAGCTCTCCGATTGCGGCATCGACGTAGTGCGCAGCCTTGAGGTAGTCGCCGAACGTCGTGCCGTCGAAGTCGCCGACTTCGAATTCGGTTTTGTAGTCGGGCAGATTAAAAGGATGATGACCGGAAATGGTAATCGCGAAAGCATAGAACGGCGAGGCGCCGCGTTCCTTGATCTGATCGACCGTTTGCTGCAGGAACGTTTTGTCGCCGATCGACCAGCCGAGCGGTTCGTCGTCGTCGAAATCCTTGATGCTGTAAAACTTGCCGTATTCCATGTTGTGGTACATATTGTTGCGGTTCCAGAAGCTGCCGTCGTACGCGTGATGGACCGTCGTATCGTAGCCCTGGGCATTCAAGATCTCCGGCAGACAGTTGAAGTCATGGTCCGCGAATCGAATGAACACGGATCCCGTCGGCATCGGATGGAGCGAACAGCTGGTCAGGAAGTCGGCGTCCGACGTGCGGCCCTGTCCGGTCTGATGATAAAAGTTGGAGAAATACAAGCTTTTGCCGATCAGCGCGTTCAGGTTCGGAGTAATCTCATGTCCGCCTACCGACTGGCCGATGAGGAACGACTGAAAGGCTTCGGCTTGGATCATTAAAATATTTTTTCCCGCGGCGGCCCCGTACAGCGGCTCCGTTTCGGCCTGCTCCTGAAGCTGCTTGCGGTCGTCGAACCAGTCCTTGGCTTCCTGGATTTGCGATTCGCTGACGCCCCCGCTGAACCAATGCTCCTTCGCGTACCGGTACGTATCGTAGCCGTGGAAACCGAGCAGCCCCGTCACATTATAGATCGGGATGTTCCACCAATTGCCGACGAAAAGTCCGCTGGCCCAGCCGTTTTTCTGCTGATTCACCGGGCCGACGATCATAGTGATGCCCATTGCTAGCAGGACGCTGGCCAACGCGGTGTTCAGCATGAGGCGGGAACAGGACTTGACTCGCGCCGACATCGTTCCGTTGCGGCGTGCCATTCGCGCAGGGCGCCAGTACCAACAAGCCCATACCGCATAGGCGAGCGCGACCGGAATGTCGCACAGCAGCACGAGATCTCCGCGATGAACCAGGCTCCAAATGCTGTCTTCTAGTGAGCTGACCTGGTTAGCCTGAAGGAGCACGGGAATGGAAATGAAATCCTTGAAATATCTGAAGTAGACCAAATCCGCGAATAAGAGGACGGATAGTAGTAGGTCCAGCAAGGCGAGCGATACCGCGCGCGCCCGTCTTCCGAGCCAGACCACCCAGAAGGTCGCAATGACCATGGCGCCGTAGTTAACCTTCCATTTCCACTGGTTCATGCCCCCGACGTTCAGCTGATGGTCAAGCCAATTCAACTTGTATACGATCGAGAGAACGACCAGCATGGCGGCCCAATACGGCCAGGAGGCCAGACCTCTAAGCGCCAGTTTGACCCCTTTTAAAGCCGTCGTACGAAGCTGCGTAGTCATGAAATGATGATTCCTCGCTTTCCTCTTGGACCGAGAATTCCTTTGCGGGCATGCCCCTTCGCGCACGCTTTTACACAGTAAAAATGACGCGTTTACACACAAAAAACAGTATAACGCTTCCACACTTTTTTTTCACGTGCGAACTATGCTGCATTTTGCAGGATCGGCGGACAACGTATATAATTTTGTTCGCTTAGGTAAAGGTCGTGAATTCAGTATTCGAGGGAGGAAAAGCGCGTGACGGATAGCAGGGAAGATGAAAGGGCGGTCAGTCCCGAAGCGTACTTCGACGGATTGTTCGACGAGGACGCAGACCTTGTTCGCGTGAGCGAGTCGATCCGGGAACGGGGAATGCCCGATATATCGGTGGCGCCTGGGTATGGCAGGCTGCTGACGATGCTGGTCGCCGCGGCGCGATGCAAGGCGGTGCTGGAGATCGGCGCGCTGGCCGGCTATAGCGGCATATGTCTGGCCCGCGGCTTGACGGAGGGCGGCAAGCTGACATCGCTCGAGCTGAAGCCCGAATATGCCGAGCTGGCGACTGCAAATATTGCGGAAGCGGGCTACGGCGATTGCGCGGAAATGATCGTAGGAGACGCGCTTGCTTCGTTGGACAAGCTCATGGCATCAGGACGGCGGTTCGACTTTTTTTTCATTGACGCCGACAAGGAAAATTATCCGAACTATCTCGAGCGAGCGATCGGTCTTGCCGTGCCCGGCGCGTTAATTGCGGCCGACAATACGCTGCTTAGAGGGCGTACATTAAACGAAGGGAAGCAAGGGCCGGCCGTCCAAGCGGTGCGGGACTTTAATCGCCGTCTGGCGACCGATCCCCGCTTGCTCGGCACACACTTGCCGTCCTATGACGGTCTCGCGTTGTTCATGGTCCGCTAGGCGCGCTTGACGCTCCTTTAACGAGCGAGCTTTTCGCCCATAGCGAAGTGCCGAGAAGCGCGGCGGCGGAGACCAGGAAGAGGCCTTCGATGCCGATAAAGCCGGACAGGGCGCCACCGATAACGGGGCCGGCCATGTTGCCGAGCGCGACGGCGCTGCTGTTGAAGCCGAACGCCATGCTCACTTTGTCGTCGGGCGTATGGCGGCGAATGAGCGCGTTGACCGTCGGGATGAGTCCGCCCACGAAGCAGCCCAGCAAAAAACGGCAGACGAGCAGTTGGCCCACGTTCGCCACGAAGGCTTGGGGAATAAACAGCAATCCGGCGCCGAGCAGCGAATAGACAAGGACGCGCGTGGCGCCCTTGCGATCGCTCAGCCTTCCAAGGAGCGGTGCGCTGATCATGTTGGAAAAGCCAGTCACCGAGCCGACGAACCCCGCCCAGAAGGCGAGATTTTCGGTCGTGCCGTGCAAATGCTGGACGAAGATCGGGATGAGCGCCATCGGGCTCAGCATCGCGAACTGGATCAGAAAGGTGACGGAGAACAGCGCCGGCAGTTGCCGGATGGCCGCGAGCTCCCGCAGCCCCGAAGCCAGACTGACACTGGGGGCGATGCGAGCGGCCTTCCGGTCGAAGCGTTCGCGCACGAGGAGCCAGGAAAGCACGGAAGCGGCGAACATGAGCGAGCCTGTAATATAGAAGATCGGCCGAAACCCGAACGTATCGGCCAATAATCCGCCGATCAGAGGTCCCAGGATCGTGCCGGCAGTGCCGCCGGATTGCAGCGTTCCCATGGCGAAGCCAATCTTCTCTTTGGGCGTCGAGGCGGAGACGAGCGAGACGGCTGCTGGGGAATACCCGGAAATAATGCCGTTCGCCATGCGGAGCAGCAGCAGATGGAGCGGCGTCGCCGCGAAGCCCATCAGCACCATCACGATCGACATGCCGAACCCCGAGCGCAGCAGCATCACTTTACGTCCGTAACGGTCGGATAGCTTGCCCCAGAGCGGTTGGAAGAAAAAAGAAGTGACGAAATTCGCCGCGAAAATGAGCCCTGCCCAGACGCCGATTGCATGCTCGCCTACGACGCCGAGATCCTGCTGCAGGTAAAGGGACAGGAAAGGCGTGATCATCGTCATGCCGGCCATCACCAGGAAATTTCCGATCCACAGCACAGCTAAATTGATTTTCCAGCGATCCAATCTCGCACCTCGCTCTTCCACATGAGATAATTAACGGTTTGTCAACGGATTGTCATAAGGTACGAGAGCGGAAGGTTGTGACGTTCGGTCAAAAAGGGCATAATAAAACCGAATGATCGCTTATTGTTCGGGACCCATCCTATTACATAAAGGGGATACTGCAATATGAATGACCGCTTCTTGCGTGCATGCAGGCGCGAACCCGTCGACCGGGTGCCGGTCTGGTATATGCGCCAAGCCGGAAGATACGATCCCGATTACCGCAAAATCAAAGAGAAATACAGCTTGCTCGAGATTTGCCGGCAACCTGAACTCGCGGCTGAAGTGACGATGATGCCCGTACGCAAGCTTGGCGTGGACGCCGCGATTCTTTACTCCGATATCATGAATCCGGTCGCTTCCATCGGCATCGATTTCGATATCGTCAAGGATATCGGCCCGGTTATCGACAACCCGGTCCGCTCTGAGGCTGACGTGGATCGTTTGAAACCGATCGATGTCGAGCGGGATCTGGGACATGTCCTCGAGACGATCGGCATTCTGAGCCGGGAACTCGACGTGCCTTTGATTACGTTTGCCGGCGCGCCGTTCACGCTGGCCAGCTATATCGTGGAGGGACGCCCTTCCAAATCCTATATTCGAACCAAAGCGTTGATGTACGGCGAGCCGGCGGTTTGGCACAAGCTGATGGGCAAGCTCGCCGATATGGCCGCCGCATATTTGCGCGCGCACGCCTCCTCCGGCGCGCAAGCGGTACAGCTGTTCGACAGCTGGGTTGGCGCGCTTGCGCCGCAGGATTTTGCCGAATTCGTGCTGCCTCACGTCGAGCGAATCTTCGCGCAGACAGCGGATATCGCCATCCCGAAGATTTATTTCCCTGGCGTGAGTTCCGGCGAGCTGCTTCCTTATATGAAAAGCCTGCAAGCCGATGTAATCGGACTCGATTGGCGCGTATCCATTTCCGAAGGCCGCGCGCGCACCGGCGGCCGGTTCGCCGTTCAAGGCAACCTCGACCCGTACGTGCTGACCGCGCCGCAGGAAGTCATTCACGCCAAAGCGCGTGCCATTTTGGACGAAGGCATGCGCGAGCCGGGCTTCATTTTTAATCTGGGTCACGGATTGTTTCCGGAAGCCTCGCTCGAGAAGTTAAAAGAACTGACCGATTACGTCCACGACTATACCGGCCAGAAGCTGGCATCGGAGGTATCCTTATGAGCGTTTCCGACCATGCGCCGATTGGCGTCCTTGTTATGTCGTACGGCACGCCAGAGAGCTTGGAAGGCGTCGAGGCTTATTATACGCATATCAGGCGGGGGCATCCGCCGACGGAGGAACAGCTGGAGGATCTGACGTCCAGGTACCGCGCGATCGTAGGCGGCGTTTTTCCGCTGCGGGAAAATACGAACCGGCAGGTTGAGGCGCTGCAGCGCAGGTTGGATGAGCTGGGGGGCCAAGGACGTTACGTTTGCTATCAGGGCTTAAAGCATGCGTCGCCTTTTATCGAAGACGGCATCGCGGCCATGGCCCGTGACGGCATCGAGAGAGCCGTAGGCATCGTGCTGACGCCCCAATATTCGTCGATGAGTGTCGGCGGATATTTGAAGAGAGCGCGGGAAGCGGCCGAGCGGCACGAGATCGCCTTCGCGGGCGTGGAGAGCTATCATCTTCATCCGGTGCTGATCGATGCGTTGGCTCAGCGGGTCAATGCCGGATTGGTGAAGGCAGGCGTGTCCGCAGACGAAGGATTGGTGCTGTTCAGCGCTCATAGTCTGCCCGCCCGAATTCTTGAGATGAACGACCCGTATCAGGATCAACTGCTCGAGACGTCGAAGGCCGTCGCCGAAGCCGCTGGAATTTCCCGTTGGCAATTCACGTGGCAGAGCGCCGGCCAGACGGGCCAGCCATGGCTCGGTCCTGATATTTTAGAGACGCTGAACGGGCTTGCCAAGGAGAACGTCAACTTCGTGCTCGTGACGCCGGTCGGATTCGTCTCCGACCATCTGGAGGTTCTGTACGATATCGATATCGAGGCAAAACGCCATGCGTCGGAGCTGGGGCTTGCCTTGGATCGCATTCAAATGCTCAATGACGATCCCAAGTACATGCAGGCGCTTGCGGATTCGGTTATCGGCACGGTCGGCGGATTCGATGCAAAGACCGATACCGCCGGAAAGTCCCAACCATGAGCGGGGACCGTTCGCTTCGAATCGCGATCGTAGGCGGCGGGTTGACCGGGTTGACAGCCGCCTTTTACGCTTGCAGGCTGGCCGACGAAGCGGGCGTCCGTGCAAGCGTTGCCCTCTTCGAATCGTCGGATAGGCTTGGCGGGAAGGTCAATACGCTTAGGCGCGACGGATTCGTAATTGAGCGGGGGCCGGATTCCTTTCTTGGGCGCAAGCTTCCGATGCTGCATCTGGCCAAAGACCTCGGACTGTTGGATGAGCTGGTCGGTACGAATCCGGCTGCTGTAAAGACGTATCTTGCCCATGGCGGCAAGCTCCGGCCGATGCCCAAAGGTCTTAATCTGGGCATTCCGAACGACCTCGGCGCGTTCGCGCAAAACTCGCTCGTGTCGCCGCAAGGCAAGCTGCGGGCGCTCGACGAGCTTCGTCTGCCGCCCAGAACGTCCGATGAAGACGAGTCTGTAGGCGATTTCCTCGAGAGACGGCTCGGTCGTGAGATGGTCGAAGCGATCGCCGAGCCGCTGCTAGCAGGCATACATGCAGGCGATCTCTATAAGCTTGGTCTTAAGGCCACATTTCCGCAGTTTGCGGACATGGAGCGCAAGTACGGCAGCGTCATTCGCGGCATGATCGACGCGAAGCAAAAAGCGCCCTCCGCCGGCGCAAAAGCTGCCGCAGCCAGGTCGGAGGCGGTCGGCGGTTATCCGATTCCGCCGACCGCATTTCTAACTTTCCGTTCCGGCTTGTCCACGTTAATCGAGTCGCTCCAAGCGAAGCTCCAGGCTTATCGCACTGACATTCGACTCGGTGTCGGCGTACGTTCCTTGGAACGAGCGCAGGAGGCCACCATTCCGTCTGCGAATCAAACGTACACCTTGCAATTGGACGATGATTCCATTTACGAAGCCGATCGCGTGCTTCTTGCTGTGCCTGCATTCACGGCCGCCGAATTGCTAGGCCCGCATGCCGACATTTCGGCGTTGGATCGTATCGATTACGTTTCCGTCGCGAACGTCGTAATGGGCTTCGATGCGAAAGGCTTCGGGCATAAGCTGGATGGCTCGGGCTTCCTGGTTCCCCATTCCGAGCATCGGACGATCACGGCCAGCACATGGACCTCGGCCAAGTGGCAGCATACCGCACCTGACGGAAAACGTCTGATACGCTGCTACGTCGGTCGGGCCGGCGACGAATCGGGCGTCGATTGGTCCGATGACCGCCTCGTCGAAGCCGTACGGCGAGACCTCAGAGAACTGATGGGATTGACTGCAGCGCCCGAATTCGTCGAGATCACTAGACTCCGCCGCTCAATGCCTCAATACCCGGTCGGACATACGGATGCTATCGCAAGCCTCCGAGCGCAGCTCGAATCTTCCTTGCCCGGCGTCTATGCGACCGGCGCGCCGTTCGATGCGGTAGGGTTGCCCGATTGCGTTGAGATGGGCAAAAACGCAGCGATCCAAATGCTTCGTCCTTAGCAAACAAATAGCCGCCCCGCCGTTTTCGGTGAAGCGGCTATTTTGATATTTTTCCATAAAAACCCATAACGAATAGTTGTCTCTTATTTTCAACTTTATGCCACTATCCCCGTCGCTCAGGAAACAGGTCTGGATGCTATGCAAGAATACCCGAAGACATAGCAAACAGAATCCGCGCTTAGACGGAATACCAATATCTCCTTGTTACTACCCCTGCGAATCAAGAACACAACTATGAATTCTTAATAGTTCTAAATCAGGCTCCCCATCGGGACAAATGCGCGCCTCTCCAACGGGCTTTACTTCCAAAAACTAACCAAGGTACCTGAAGCATAGGTTTATATGCGATAAGCTGCGGATAGGTAACAACCGGTGAGTTCGCGCACCAAGCGAGGGTCTCTCGAAAAACATGGACTTCTCGATAGGAGCAGTTGAGGCGAAAGGCGAATTCGTTTAAATAGCGCTGCAAATGCTTGGCCCCGATGCCGTTGAACGTCAAGTTAAGCCATGCGTTAAATTGGCGGGCGACCAGGCTTAAAGCAGGATTGTTTTTGCGATAACCGTAAATTTCAGGCTTGGAAGAGCAATCGGTATGCTCTTCGTGGAAGGCTTGGACACCCTCTGGTTTGATAAAGCGATTATTTTCGTAAACATGACTCGGGTGAGGTTGCTTGATCTTGATATAAGCGGGCGAAGCTTCATCGTTAAAAGCAGCGCCGATCAGCAGCGGCTGACGCGCATCGTCGAAAGTCGGGTCCCCATAATAACAGCGGTCGATACGGACATTGCCGGTTAGCAAGACGGAAGCGTCGGCTTCGGACATGGCATTTCTGATCTTATGGGCCATCAGCCAGGCGGTCTTATAGGTGACCAGAATCAAGCTGCTGAGGCGGAGAGCGCTGATGCCATCCGTGCGGGACAACAAATAGATCGCATGGAACCATCTAGTCAAGGACGTCCGGCTGCCTTCCATAACCGTGCCGACAATTAATGAGGTCTGGAGCCGGCATGAAGCGCATTCGTATAAAGGCAGGCGTCGCGTCGATATCTCATAATAACGGGCCCCCCCGCACGCCGAGCAGCTAAATCCGTCCGGCCAGCGCGCGTTGAACAAAGCGTCGGCACAGGCTTGCTCCGTGCCAAAGGCGGCTAGAAACTCGTCATTTGTCATCGGGGCATCCACCATGGCATAGTCGCTCCTTTTATCAAAACTCGATTACATGCAAATTATACCAAACAAACGTTCTCGTTTCAAATGAAAAATTCCAAATTCCTGTTAATTTCAAATCACCCGAACGAAGCGGAAGTGCTTTTTCTGAGCGACGGGGATAATGGTATGATTTCAAAAAAACAAGGTACAACGTGCCCGCAAGACTTGTAGACGATTTTATCCCTCGATCATATGAATGCCTGCTTATCCTCCCTGCAACTGCGCCCTATAATGTGACTACGGCCCGCTTACATCCTGCTATAATGACACCATGAAGTCAGACGAACAATTTCCTCGCGATGGGGACACGGGAAAGGCTGGGGCCGATGAGTCTGGGCAAGCGCGTATTTACCGCCTTTTTTTTCTTTATTATCATGCCGCTCGTCGTGCTCGGAACGATCTCTTATTTGACCTTTCAGCATATTACGGAGCAGAAATATTCGGATCAAATGGAGCTGTCGATGAACGCGATCGGCCGCAATTTGAACAATATGATCAAGGAAGCGAATTACTTCTCGGACTTCTGGGTGACGACGGAGGACAGCGTGGAGAGCGTGGAGCAGGCGCTTGGCGCGGGCGTGCAGAGCACCGGGGGCAAGCAAGACAAGTCCAAGGAGACCGAGAGCGGGGATTACGAAGAGTTGCTTGAGAAACAAAAGCTTACCGGCAGGGTGCTTCTTACGTATCCGGGCATCAAGTCGGTCACGCTGTATCACGTAGACGGCAGGGTCGTGAATCTTCGGTTCGTCGTCGACGAGCCGATCCCGAGGGATGTCTTGGAGAGCAATCCGATCTACCCCGAAGTGCTGAAGAAAAACGGCGCTCCGGTCTGGATCGGTCCGAACGAGGATGCGAGGCTGACGGGCTCCAACAACTTGTTCACGCAAATCCGGGTGCTGCTCGACATCGATACACTTAAACCGAAAGGCGTGCTCGTGATGCGCTTCGGGATGACCGAGCTGGCGCGGACGTTTAATTTTTACAACACGGAAGGGGACGGCGACAGGCGCTATCTGATTGTAGGCCGAGGTGGCGTCGTGGTGTACGACAGCGCGGGAAAAACGGAAGGTCAGTCGTTCGCCGCAACGGACCCGGACGGCAAGCTGAACCTGTCCCGGAACTTCCAAACCCGAAAAATGATGTTCGACGGCGAGAAAAGCCTTGTCTCCGTGCATAATCTGGGCGACATCAAACGACTTGGTACGGGGGACTGGACGCTGGTTACCGTGACGGACTGGGGATATTTGTCGGGGGACCTCGCATCGATGCTCCGATACGTCGTTATGATTACGATCGGCTGTCTGGCCTGCGCGCTCGTGTTCAACCTGATGTTCGTCCGCAGGACCATCAGCTTTATCGTGAGCGTCGTCGGCGCGATGAGGAAGGTGGAGCGGGGCGATCTGACGACTCGGGTGCCCGTGACGGGCAACGACGAGACGGTTATTCTCGCCAAGGGCTTCAACAGTCTCGTCGAGCGGGTATCGGAGCTGCTGAGCGACGTTACGATGGAGCAGCGGCGCAAGCGGAAGGCGGAAATGATGCTTCTCCAGGCGCAGATCAAGCCGCACTTCTTGTTTAACGCGTTGGAGTCGATTAACATTTTGGCGGTACAAAACGAAGGAAGAAAAGTGAGCAAAATGGTGCAGCGGCTGGGCAACATTTTCCGGATCAGCATTACGCAAAAGGAGGAAATCACGATCGAGCAGGAGCTGGAGCATCTGCGCAGCTACCTGGAGATTCAAAAGTTCCGATTCGAGGAATTGTTCGAATATACGATCGAGGTCCCGCCCGAAATGATGGCGCATTCGATCCTGAAGCTCACGCTTCAGCCCCTCGTCGAAAATTGCATTCAGCACGGTTTCGAGGGCATCGATTATTTAGGCAGAATTCGCGTGTCGGCGGCGTTTGAGGATGAAAACATCGTTTTTTACGTGGAGGACAACGGCATCGGCATATCGGATGAGCGGCTCGCCTTGTTTGCTTCCAGCGGCGTGACGACGCTCGAGCAGCTGTACGGCGAATCGCCGGAGACGGGCGAGAGGCGCGGAATGGGCGTAGGCAACGTCGCCGATCGGCTGCGGATTCATTATGGTTCAAGCTATGGAGTGATGCTGTGCAGCGCGCCGGGGCAGGGGACGATCATCAAGTGCGTCATACCAAGCGAGTCGGGGGGCGGCGAACGTGAGAATAAAGGCGTTGTTGGTGGATGACGAGATTAACATTTTAAAAAATCTTCAAGCCGTCATTCCTTGGGAGGAGCTGCGCGTCGACGTCGCGGGAACGGCCAAAAACGGCGAAGCGGCGCTTGCGCTCGCGCGGGAGCATTCCCCGGAGCTGATCCTGTGCGACATCCGCATGCCGGTTATGGACGGCATTCAGTTTCTGGAGGGGCTGCGCGAGATGGGCTCAGACGCCGAAGTGATTATGATGACGGGTTATCAGGACTTCAGTTATGTGCGGTCCGTCATAAGGTACGAGGTCAAAGACTATATTCTGAAGCCGATCGACTACGACGAACTCGGTCAGACGATCAGCAGGCTGGCGGACGGCATTCGGGAACGCAAGGCGGAGCAGCAGAACATTCAGCGGGAATGGCATCAGGTATTTCACCTGGCCTACGAAAAGGTGCTCTACGACGTGCTGATGGAGGTGGGGGGCTGCTCGGCCAAACCTTTCTTGAAGCAGCATGAGTTGTCTGGCGGCGACTTGAACTTTGCGATGCTGCTCGCAGACGTGGCCGATTATTCGCAGAAGGAGCGCAATTGGGACGAAAAGGAGCGCAAGCTCTGGAATTTTGCCGTGCATAACGTACTTCAGGAATTTTTGTCGTCGCTGCAAATTCCGTATACCGTCCTGCAGGTGAGGAGCGGGGAATGGTGCGTGCTGATCGAGCGCATGCCGGCTGAAACGTTCGACAGGGGGCAATGCGAGGACTGGAGCTGTCAGCTTAGAGAAGCCGTCGAGCGATATCTCAAGATTCAGATCCGGGTGGCGCTCCATCCGGCGCCGGTGTCGCTGGAGAAGCTGGCGCGCGTCTATAAAATTTTGCAGCGCTCGCTCAGTTTGAATGCGGGCCTGGACGACGCCGTTATTGTACCGGAACGGACGAAGGCGCACTCGGAGCACTCGCAGCGATTGTGGGACCGGATCGAGGAAATGGTTACGGGCCTCAAACGCTGCGACCGCCGGAAGACGGAAGGTGCGCTGCGGGAACTGAACGAGAGCTTCCGTCAGCTCCCTGACGCTTCTTACGAACGGGTCCAGCCGATCCTGCACTATCTGTGCCTCCATCTGCTCCGTGAAATGCGTTCGATGGACGTGATTCAGGGGGAAGACGAGACGGCTTTTTGGAAACAGCTCGACCGCAACCCGGGCATCCGCGAGACCTTGGCCGTCATCAACCGGCTGGTGGACCGTTCGATCGACAATGTGATGAAAAAGAAGACGAGCGACGTCCTGATGCTGTCGGCGCGCGATTATATCGAACGCAACCTGTCCTCGGAGCTCAGCATCGATGCGATGGCCGACTATTTAGGAATCAGCGGCAGCTACTTCAGCCTGCTGTTCAAGCAGCAATTCGGCGAGACGTTCGTCGAGTACGTTACCAAGCAGCGGATGGAAATGGCGAAGTCGATGCTTGCCATCAGCGACAAGAGCATCACGGCTATCGGCCTGATGGTCGGATATGCCGAACGAAGGTATTTCACCCGCGTATTCAGCAAATATACCGGATTCCTGCCTTCCGAATACAGAGAACAAACCCAGGGCAGGACATTGGCGCAGGGTCAAATCGAACCCGGCCGATCATCTCGCGGCGCAGCGAAGGAGAACAGCGATGTCGAATCTTAATGCAGGCCCGGAAGATTTGGATTTGAAGAGAAAGGTCGGCCAGCTGTTCATATGCGGATTTGACGGGCATGTGCCTACCGACGGCATTTGTCGGCTGATCGAGGCATACGGGCTTGGAGGCGTCATTTATTTCAGACGCAACTTGAAGGATGCCGCCCAGGTCGCCAGTCTGACGAAGTCGCTTCAGGAAAAAGCCGCGGTGCCGCTGCTGATCTCGATCGACCAGGAGGGAGGCATGGTCGTCCGCCTGGAAGACGGCGTAACGGTCATGCCCGGCGCGATGGCCATCGGCGCGGCCGGGCATGCCGAATTGGCCCGCGAGGCCGCCATGCGGGCCGGCGCGGAGCTGCGGGCCTTAGGCATCAATATGAACTTTGCACCGTGTCTGGACGTAAACAACAATCCGCGCAATCCCGTTATCGGCATACGCTCATACGGAGAGAAGCCGCATAAGGTGGCCGAGCTCGGCACGGCAACGATTGGCGGCTACCAGGAAAGCGGCATTGCGGCCGTTGCCAAGCATTTTCCGGGACATGGCGACACGGCTGCCGACTCTCATCACGCACTGCCGGTCGTGCCGCATGGGCGCGATCGCTTGGACGCGGTCGAGCTCGTGCCGTTTCGGGCCGCCATTGCAGCCGGCGTCGACGCGATCATGACGGCGCACGTCGTTTTTCCGGCGTATGAGCCCGACGGCGTGCCTGCGACGCTGTCGAAGCGCATTCTGACCGGCTTGCTGCGCGATCAGCTCGGCTATGAAGGCGTCGTCGTAACCGACTGCCTGGAGATGAATGCCATCTCGGAGACGATCGGCGTCGCGAGGGGCGCGGTCGAAGCAGTCAAAGGCGGCGCGGACCTCATCCTCGTCAGCCATCGGCTCGACCGGCAGGTCGCGGCGCTCGAAGCGGTGTACGAGGCGGTGCTGGCGGGCGAAATCCCCGCGTCCCGCATCGAAGAAGCCGTCCGTCGCGTTCGGGCGCTGAAGGAGAGGCGCGGGCTGTTCGCGGGGACGAATCCTGCGGCCCCGGACCCAACGAAGGCAGCAGCGGCGGCGCGCAAGCTGAGCGAGCAGGCTGTGACGGTCGTGAAAGGCGAGGAGCGGCTCCCGCTTCGCCCTGGCGTCCGTCACCTCGTCGTCTGGGCGGAGGCCCGCGCGAGCACCGAGGTCGTCGAAGCGGTCGAACAGAGCTGGACGCTCGGCGAGGCGCTCCGCGCGGAGGGGCTGGACGTCGCCGAGATCGCGATCGGTCTCGAGCCGACGGAAGTAGAGCGTGCGGATGTAACGGCTGCAGCAGAAAAAATGGATGCGATCGTGTTCGCTTCCTACGATTCATGCTTCTCCCAGAGTCAGTCTGCGCTTATTCGGTCGCTGTACGAGTCGGCTGACGCGGCGGGGCGGGCATTTGTCCTGACGTCATTGCGCACGCCCTACGATCTGCTGGAAGCGCCGGCGGTTCCCGTCTATATTTGCGCATACGAGAACAAGCCGGCGATGATGTCCGCGCTTGCGGGCGTATTGGCCGGCAGATTGCCGGCGCTTGGACGGTTGCCCGTGACCGTCGGCGAATACCCATGCTCGTGAACGCTGGACTATGAAAAGTAGCCTTTGAAAGAAAGCTTTTGACTTGTTTTGCCGCATTCAGCCGCTGCGCCGTTTGCGGCTTCTTTGCGTCGACGGCCCGATCGACCGGATGGGGGCTTCGCCTCGAGGCTCGAGTCTATGTTATAATAACGGGCATTAAGCGATCGTCGGAGGTCTTATCTGAATGCCTTATTCCCGCGTTCAATCCAAGCAAAAAGCCAAGCGAAAACGCCGCTGGCCTATCGTCGCGATCAGCGCGCTTGCCGTAGCGCTGATCGCGGCGGTGGGCGTGTACGCGGCCATTCTGGCGGGCAACGGAGACGGAGATGCGTCGCCGCCTGCGCCGCCGGTCTCCACCTCGTCCGCATCTGCCTCCGCGTCCGCGAGTTCGCCGCCGGACGATGCGACGGCATCGCCTGTCGAATCTTCTCAGCCTGCAGAGACGCCTGACTCCGCGCCTTCGTCCGAACCTGACGATAATGGGGAAGTAGATCAGCCGGATGAGGGCGCGCCTGCAGAAACGGCTTCTCCCTCTACCGAAGAGCCGGAGGCCACGCCTGAGACTGGGACTACAAACGATCCAGGCACCTCGGCGCCAACGGGCGCGACCGTCACGCTAGCCTTCGTCGGCGATATTTTACCTGCGTCCACCGTCGGCAAGCTTATCGACCAGTACGGCGTGGATTACCCGTTCAAGCTGGCGAAGCCGCTGCTGGAGTCGGCAGATATCGCGGCCGGCAACCTTGAGGCGCCGATCACGACGCGCGGCACGCCCGCGGAGAACAAACAATTCGTATTCAAAGGCAAGCCGGCGTACCTGGCAGGACTCAAAAATGCCGGACTGGACGTCGTCAGTCTCGCCAACAACCATACGCTCGATCAGGGCTGGCAGGGTTTAAGCGACACGATGGATGCGCTCGACGACATCAAGCTCAAGCATATGGGGTCGGGCGCGGACGAAAAGGAAGCGTTCGAGCCCGTCTACATCGAGCATAACGGCCTGATGGTCGCTTATATCGGCGTTTCCAACGTCGTGCCCGAGGGCTCGTGGAAAGCAGGACCCGATCATCCCGGTGTCGCCGAGACTTACGATACGACCCGGGCCGTAGCGGCGGTCAAGAAGGCGCGCGAGCTCGCGGACATCGTCGTCGTGATGGTCCATTGGGGCAACGAGCGGGCGGATACGCCAAAAGAC
The DNA here is from genome assembly GCF_030014955.1 of Cohnella hashimotonis. NCBI lineage: Bacteria > Bacillati > Bacillota > Bacilli > Caryophanales > Paenibacillaceae > Cohnella > Cohnella hashimotonis. Next base: position 4,297,506 of record NZ_JAGRPV010000001.1, on the reverse strand, counting down.
GCGCAGTTCAACGTCGGCCATACGCTGATCGACGCGGGCGCCGACCTGATTATCGGCAGCCATCCCCATGTGCTGCAGGGCTTTGAAGCTTACAAAGGCAAATGGATTGCATACAGCCTCGGCAATTTCGTTTTCACCACGAAGCAGGAGTACTCCAAGACGCAGGATACCGGCGTGTTGACCGCGACATGCGCTGCGGACGGCAATTGCCGGCTGAAGTTCGATCCGATGTATGCCAAGGCTTCGCAGCCCGGACCGATGGAGCCGGAGCAGGGCAAAGCGCTGTTGGCCAGATTGAACAAGGTGTCTTATCGCGCGACCGTCGATTCGAACGGCCGCATTACGGCTAAGTAATCGGTGCATGGCTCATAACGAAAGGACGAACCGCATGTACGAGACTGAAAAGGCCGCTTTGCATCCCTGCGTCGCGCATCGCGGCTGGTCCGGCGCAGCACCGGAGAACACGATGGCCGCATTCAGACTGGCGCTTAGCGAGCCTGCGGTTAAGTGGATCGAGCTTGACGTACACCTGTCGAAGGACGAGATTCCCGTCGTAATTCACGACGCGTCGCTCAAACGGACGGCCGGCGTCAAGGCGAGGGTGAGAGACAAAACCGCGTCTGAGCTGGCCGCGCTGGATGCGGGCAGCTGGTTTCACCGCATGTATGCGGGCGAAGGCATCCCGACGCTTTCGCAGGTGCTTGAGCTGACTGCCGGCAGATGCAGGCTGAATATTGAACTCAAAGACGGGGAGTCGGACAAGGACCTGCTCGCTCGCAAGGTGGGAGAGCAGCTGCAATCGGCGGGGCGCGAGGAGGACTCGATCCTGACGTCCTTCGACCACGCGCTGCTGCTCGCCGCGAGGCGCCATGCGCCGCGCACGCGAACCGGACTTATTCTGGACAAGCGGCCTTCCAACATTGCCGCCGTTCTCGAATCGCTGGGCGCCAAGGTACTGTCGATTAACCACAAGTACGTGAACGTCGCGCTGCTCGCGCAGACCGAAGCCGCCGGCATCGAGGTCATGGCATGGACGGTGAACGAGCAGCGGGAGCTTGGCAAGCTCGCAGCCTATTCGCAATCTTTTCAGCTATGCACGAATTATCCGGACCGCTGGCTCGCGGCCGTTAAATAAGGAGACTGCAGCATGACGATCCCTGGCACAGCCGATTGCCGCAATATTTACTGCGTCGGACGCAATTACCGCTTGCACGCCGCCGAACTGGGAAATGCGGTGCCCGCTTCTCCGATGATATTCGCCAAGCCGTCGCATGCCGCCGTACGGTTGGACGGTACGACCATAACGCTGCCGGCCGACCGCGGGGCGGTTCATTATGAAGCCGAACTTGTCTGGATCGCAGGCAGGCACTATGAACCCGGCATCGCACTGCACGAGCTGTATTCGCACTTTACGGCCGGTCTCGATCTTACGCTGCGCGACGTTCAGGACGATTTGAAGGAGAAGGGATATCCGTGGCTTGCGGCCAAGGGCTTCCGTCATTCCGCGCCGCTTGGCGATTGGCTGCCATATGAAGCGGAGGCGGAGACGCAGGGACGTACTTTTGCGATGCGGCTGAACGGCAAAGAAGTGCAGCGTGGCGACGCGAACGATATGGTGTTCGATCTCGCCGCGCTTACAGCGCACGTCGGCGGCCTGTACGGCATCGGTCCCGGCGATCTGCTCTTCACAGGAACGCCGGCTGGCGTGGGCCGTTTATCCGACGGCGACGAGGTCGAGCTCCTGTGGGGCGACGACACGATCGGGAAAGGCACGTTCCGCCTCTAGCCGATGGCTGCGCCCCGGCGCGAAGCCTGACTTCGCAGCAAACGGCGGTACATAAAAAGGACGCGATATCGGACGAGCGCAGCAGGAGAGCGCGTCCGGGCGCGTCCTTTTGGCTATCATAGGGCTACTATAGAATTGTATCCCCCGGTTAGGGGTTTGACGTCCTTACATATCGGCCGATTCATTCTACAATGAAGAAGTCAAATCGAACCAATTCAAACCAAATCTTGGGAGGGTCAACGAGTGAAAAAGAAACTGACTTCCGTATTGGCTGCATCGGTCGCCATGTCCGCGGTGCTGGCAGGCTGCGGCGGTAACAATGACAACAACGGCGCCGCATCTCCTTCGGCAAGCGAGTCGTCCAGCCCCAGCGCTACGGCTTCGGCGTCCGCTTCGCCTTCGGCCAGCGCTTCCGAGCCTGCAAAGGTAGAAAACTTCACGGTCTCACTCCGCCACATTCAGATCGGCGAGCCGCAAAAATTCCGCAAGGCGATTCTCGACGACGTCGTCAAAAAGACGGAAAGCGAAGTGCCCGGACTGAAATTCGAACTCGACGGCGTCGAAGACAGCGTCAATCGCTTCACGAAGCTGCCGGCCGAAATGGCCGCGGGCAATCCGCCTAAAGTATTTTCGCTGTTCGGCGGCGCCGGCGACGCGCAGAAATACGCCAAAGCCGGACGCCTGCTCGATCTGACCCCGATTCTTGACGAGCTGGGCATCAAAGACAAGTTCCTGAACGTGCTCGATTCCTTCTCCGTTGACGGCAAGGTGTACGGCCTGCCGATCGGCGGCAATACCGAAGGCATTTTCTACAATACCGAGCTCTTCTCGAAGTATAACCTGAATCCGCCGACCACGTGGGACGATCTCGTCAAAGCGGCCGACACGCTGGCGCAGAACAAAATCACGCCGTTCGCCGTCGGCTCCAAGGGCGCGTGGGTGCCCAATATGCTCGTGAACACGCTGATCGGCCGCGTCGCGGGCGAAGCCGCCATTCCGGGCTTCAAGTCCGGCGAAGCGAAGTGGAACTCCCCGGACGTCGTAGCCGCTTACCAGCTGTACGCCGACTGGGAGAAGAAGGGCTACTTCACGAAAGGCGAGCTGGGCAAGGAATACGGCGACATGCTGAACGACTTCGTCGCCGGCAAAGCCGGTATGATGTTCGACGGCTCCTGGCGCAACTCGGCGTTCAAGAACGACGCCGTCGGCGCGGCGATTGCGGGCAAGGTCGCTTATGTGGCGCTGCCGGCAGTGCCCAACGGCAAAGGCGACCAGACGGCCGTCAACGCCAACTACGGCGAAGGCTACGGCTTCTCCGCCGACCTGAACGACAACGAGCTCGCCGCCGTCAAGGCGTTTATCAAAAATATGTACTCCGACGAAATGCAGCTTCGCGGCCTGCTTGAGGACGGCGTATTGCCTTCGATGCAGCTGTCCGACGCGTCCATCGCGCAAGTGACGGACCCGCTGCTCAAGCAAGTGCTCGACGTGCTGAAGTCCGCGGGCAAGACGTTCCCGCACTTCGACTCCGTCGTGCAGTCCAAGGTTTACACCGAGACCGAGACGCAGCTGCAAAAGCTCATCGCAGGCAAGGCTACGCCGCAGCAAGTGGGCGACGCCATCCAAAAAGTACAAGACGCAGAAAACGCCGCCGCGAAGTAAGGTTCAGGCTAAAGTAACGGAGCAGCGCCGCCCGCCCAGCGCAGGCGGCGTTTTCTCTTCACCTTAGAAGACGGCGGGGGAGGGTCCCGAATGAAAACGACGTTAAAAAATCCCTATGTCTATATGCTGTTTGTCGTGCCTACGGTCGCGATGTACTTTCTGTTCTTTATTTACCCGACGATCACGTCGTTCGTGTTCGGCTTCACCGACTGGGACGGATTGAACCCCAGGCAGTTCATCGGCTTGGATAACTTCGTCAATGCCTTCAAGGACGCCGAGTTCCGCAGTTCGATCTGGAACAACCTGATCATCCTGCTGTTTTCCTGCTGCATCCAGGTGCCGCTCATCATTATTTTTTCGCTGCTGATCAGCAACGTCAAGCGATTTCAGGGCTTCTACAAGACGACCGTGTTCATGCCTTCCATTCTCTCGACTTCGATCATCGGGATCCTTTGGGGTTATATCTACGATCCGGACGTGGGACTGCTCAACAACTTTTTGAACTTGTTCGGCATCGAACCGATCTACTGGCTGGCCGAGCCTAAGTGGGCAATGTTCTCGATCCTGCTGACGAACGCCTGGCAGTGGATGGGCTTCTATATCGTTCTTATTCTGGCTGCGATCCTCGGCATTCCGAAGGATATCGACGAGGCGGCCATGATCGACGGGGCGACCGGAGTCCAGCGCGCTTGGTATTTGACCGTTCCGCTGATCCGGCCGATCATCAATGTCGTGATCATGCTGTCGATCGCAGGCGCGCTGCGCGTCGTCGACATCGTCCTCGTCATGACGGGAGGCGGACCTGCGGGCAGCACCGAGGTCATGGCCTCCTACATGGTCAACAAAGCGATCAAGTACGGCGATTACGGCTACGGCTCCGCGCTCTCCATCATCATTTTTGTCATCGCGCTCATTCTTACCGCGCTGTATCAGCTGCTCATCGCGAGAAGACAGGAAAGGATTGAGTACTGATGCCGGTCGCCGTCAAAAAAACTATTCCGCACTTTTTCATGATCGTCTACGTCGTCATCATTCTCGTGCCGTTCCTGTTCGTGCTGTTTTCCTCGCTCAAAGCCAACAATACCGAAATTGCGCTGCACCCGTTCGGCTTGCCGAAAACCTGGGTGTTCGAGAACTACAAGGAAGCCTGGGTCAAAGCGAAGATCAGCGTCTACTTCTTCAACAGCTTGTACCTGGCCGCGAGCGCTGCAGTCGTCGGCGTGCTCATGGCCGCCGCCACGGCATTCGCCATGGCGCGCATGAAGCTGACGCGGATCAGCAAATGGATCTATCAGCTCGTGCTGGTCGGCATGCTGATTCCCGGCAACGTACTGTTTATCGCACAGTACTTTCTGGTACGGGACCTTCACATCCTCGATACGCACTGGGCGCTGTTCCTGCCCTACACGGCTGGCGCGCTGCCATTCAGCGTGCTGCTGCTCGTTGCTTTCATGCACAACATCCCGCACGAGCTCGAGGAGGCCGCGACGATCGACGGCATGGGCGCGATCCGCATGTTCTGGAAGATCATCCTGCCGCTTACGATTCCGGCGCTCGTCACCGTGTTCATCGTGAACTTTCTGGGCAACTGGAACGAATATCTGCTCGCCAACTTCTTCATCAGCCGCGATGCGCTCCGGACGCTGCCGACGGGCATGGTCGGCTTCCGCGACGCCTTCCAGACCAACTATGCGCTCGTTTGCACAGGCATCGTGTTCAGCGTGCTGCCGGTGCTGCTCCTGTATTCGTTTTTGCAGCGGCAGATCATCGAAGGCCTCACCGCAGGCAGCGTGAAGGGCTAAAGGCGCTTGGACGCAGAGTCGCTTCTCCAAAAGGCGTCTCGTTTGCCTTCCGACCCTCCGCTATGACAAAATGGAGGGATGGAGGTGAGCCGAGATGACGACGTCAAACAAGGTTTATGCCATGCCGCCGGTCGTTGACGCGCGTTCGCGGATTCTTTTTCTGGGCAGCATGCCGGGGACGGCATCGCTCGCCGCGAGCCGATATTACGGGCATGCCCGCAACCACTTTTGGCCGATCTTCTATAGACTGTACGGCGCAGATACGCCGGACGCGTCTTATGAGGATCGGCTTCGTTTTGCGTTGGCGCACGGATGCGCGCTCTGGGATACGATCGCGGCTTGCGAGCGGGAGGGAAGTCTGGACGCCGATATAAGAGAGGCCGAGCCTACGGATATTCCGGGCTTGCTGCTGGCCTACCCGAACATCGAGCTCATCGTATGCAACGGGGGAAAATCATACGACACGCTTGCCAGGCACCATGGTCGGAATCCGGAGGTGCAAAGGCGCGTCGTGCTGAAGCTGCCGTCGACGAGTCCGATTCCAACGCGGCAGCACAAGGGGCTCGAGGAGAAGGCGGCGGCTTGGCTTGAGGCGCTGTCGCCGTTCGTTAAGGGGCGGCTGGATGCTTGAATCGACAAACCGACTAACCGTCTTGCCGCTACAGACTAACTGCCTTACCGCTTCCGACTACCCGGTCTCTTCGTTCATCCCGTCGTTCAACCGGTCGCGAATGTCGACCAGTTCGCCCAGCTTGTCGAAAAAGACGTCCACGACGGCGGGATCGAAGTGCCTGCCGCGCTCCTCGCGGAACAGCTTTTCGATGCGGTCGAGCGGCCATGCGGCCTTGTATACGCGCTCCGCGCTAAGCGCGTCGAACACGTCGGCAACGGCGGTGATCCGGCCGAAAATATGAATGTCTTCGCCGGCGAGCCCGTTGGGGTATCCGCTGCCGTCCCACTTCTCGTGATGCTGCTCCGCGATGATCGCGGCAGCGGCAAGCAGCTCGCGGCGCGAGCCCTTGAGCAGCTGATGACCGATCCGGGTATGCGACTTGATGATATCGTACTCCTCGTCGGTCAGCTTGCCCGGCTTGTTCAGCACGGCGTCGGGAATCGCGACCTTGCCGATGTCGTGCATCGGGGACACGTCGCGCAGCGTCTCGGCCTCGCGGCCGCTCAAACCGTACGCCTTGGCCAGCACGTAGGAGTACTCGGCGACGCGCCGGACGTGATTACCCGTCTCCTTGGAACGAATCTCGCCGATCTCGCCCATCGTGGATATAATCTCGCGCTGGGTGTCCGCGATTTCCTGATGCAGCATGACCGACTCGAGCGATTTGCCCGCATAGGAGGCGGCAAGCGACAGCAGGTTCATGTCGTAATCGGTGAATTTGCCGGCTTCGGTCATTTTATTGATCGCCTGGTAGGCGCCGATCGTCTCGCCGTCGTTGTTCCTGAACGGAATCGTGATAATCGACTTCGTCTGGTAGCCCGTCTTGCGGTCGTTCTCCGCATTGTGGCGAGGATCGTGGCGGGCGTCCTCGATGATGACCGGTTCTCCGGTAGCGATGGCATGTCCGACAAGGCCCGAACCGATCGGGATCCGGATCTCCTTGACGCCGTGAGCGACGGTCGTGTACAATTCGCTCCTTGCTTCGTCGATGAGCCAGACCGTACATCGATCGGCCACGATCATCTCGCGCCCCATATTCGCCATCAGCACGAGCACCTTGTCCAGCTTGGATTCGCTCGATATCTTGGCCATATATTCGAATATAATGGTCAGCAATTGTTCGGACGTCAAGTCTTTCCGCTGCATCCTATCCCTCTCCCCGTCAACATTCCGTGTATCTATTCGTGTCGATAGGGCTCGATTCCTGCCGAGTTCTGGTTCGATAGTATAAAAAAAGAACACCCGCGATCGGCGGGCGTTCCAAAGTCTCATGCGCGCTAGGCCTTATTTCTCTGTTAATTGCTCCATTTGCTCGATCAACCCTTCGAACACGCTGAGCGCCTGCTCGATCGGGGCCGGCGTCGACATGTCGACGCCGGCTTTTTTGAGAATGTTGATCGAGTAATCGTTGCCGCCGCTCTTCAGGAATCCGAGATAACGGTCGACCGCGGGCTGGCCTTCGCTCAGGATCTGCTTGGCGAAGCTCGTCGCCGCCGAGAAGCCGGTCGCGTACTTGTACACATAGAAGCTCGTGTAGAAGTGGGGAATGCGCGCCCATTCCATCGCGATGTCCTTGTCCACGACCATATCGGTGCCGTAATACTTGACGTTCAGGTCGTAGTAGATCGCCGACAACTCTTCCGGCGTGAGCGATTCGCCGCTCTCGGCCTTCGCGTGCACGATCTTCTCGAACTCGGCGAACATCGTCTGGCGGAACACCGTCGTGCGGAACTGATCCGCATAGTACGTGAGCAGGTACATCTTTTCCTTGGGATCCTTCGATTTGTCCAGCAGGTAATCCATGAGCAGCGCTTCGTTCAGCGTCGAGGCGACTTCCGCGAGGAAGATCGTGTACTGCGCGTCGCGGTATTCGTTGCTCTCGTCGGAATAATGCGAGTGCAGCGCGTGACCCATCTCGTGCGCGAGCGTGAACATGCTGTTCAGGTTGTCCTTGTGATTGAGCAGCACGTACGGATGCGTACCGTAGGCGCCCCAGCTGTATGCGCCGCTGCGTTTGCCCTCATTCTCGTATACGTCGATCCAACCCTTGTCGAAGCCTTCCTGCAGCACCTTGCGGTAGTCGTCGCCGAGCGGCTTCAGGCTGTCGTATACGGTCTTCTTGGCGTCCTCGTAGCCGATGTCCATATCGAACTCCTCGACAAGCGGCGCGAACAGGTCGTACATATGAAGCTCGTCCACCTTGAGCAGCTTCTTGCGCAGCGCCATGTAGCGGTGCATAAGGGGCAGATGCTCGTGAATCGTAGAGATCAGGTTGTCGTAGACGCTCACCGGGATGTTGTCTCCGAAGAGGGACATCTCGAGGGCGGACGGATAATGGCGGGCATGCGCGTAAAACAGGTTTTTGGTCACGTTCGCGTTCAACGTCGAGGCGAGCGTGTTGCGCCATTTGCCGTACGTGTCGTACACCGCCTTGAAGGCAGCCTCGCGCACGCCGCGGTCGCGGCTCTCGAGGAATTGGATATACCGGCCGTGCGTCAGCTCGATTTCCTCGCCTTTTTCGTTCTTCACCTTCGGAAACTTCATGTCTGCGTTGTTCAGCATGCCGAAGATCGTGCTCGGCGCCTGGGACAGGTTGCCGACCTGGGCGAGGAGCGATTCCTCGCTCTTGGAGAGCGTATGAGGCTTGCGCCGCAGCATTTCCTCGAGCGTGCGCCGGTATGTAGGCTTAAGCGACGGATCCGCGATAATGCCCTTGAGCGTTTCCTCGGACAGACTCAGAATCTCAGGCGTAATATAGGAAGTCGCTTCGCCGGCTTCGACGCTCAGCTTTTTGGCTTTCTCGGAAAGCGCCTGATACTTGGAGTCGGCCATGTCCTCATGGCTCCGCATATTCGCGTAGACGTAGAGGCGTTCCGCGAGAAGCGACAGCTCGTCGTCCTTGGCGAAGCAGGCGGAGATCGAGGCGGCGTCGTTCAGCTTGCCCTGGTAGGACGCAATCTCGCCGATCTGCGCGCGCACTTGCGCGTATTCGCGGTCCCAGGCTGCCTGGTCCGGATAAATGTCTTCCAGGTGCCAGCGATGTTCGGCGGGCACTTCGCCGCGTTTGAGCACTTCGTTCATCTTGGTATGCCTCCTCGGAACGTTGGATTCGCCGCGGGCCTCGGCCTGCGCGATCGTTGTCTTGCTGCCGCCTTGCGCGGCGGCTTCCCCCGGCTGCGCCTGTGCGCATGCCGCGGACAGCATCGCAGCCGAGAGCAGCGCGGCCAGCGGCTTCGCGGATATTCTCATCGGACGGACCCCCGTTTAGCAACGAATGGCAATCCGACGTAGTATATCCTGACTGCTCGCACTTCATTAGGCTGGCCCTAAGCGCTGCCTGCCGAGAAAAAGGCGTAGACGATCAGAAAAAAAGCGAACGCCACAAGCACCAGCGACACGGTCGCGAGACCTCTGCGCAGCTTGGCCGGCACGTGGTCGCGCTGCCAGATGAGCACGGCTGCGAGTCCGAATGCCGCGATAGCGTAAATCAGCGTGGCACTGTAATCCATGTAGGTCGCGTCCTCCTATTCCGGCGGCCGGCGCCTAGACGTTGCGCAGGCTGTTCATGACTTCGGCCAGCTGCTGCTCTCCGCCCGGGAAGTCTTCCGCAACAAGGTGTCTCTCGGCCCAGTGCATCATCTCGGGACGGCTTAGAAACTTGTGGCATTCCTCGCCCCATTGATCCGAAATCTGGCGCACGACGAGCGTCTTGCCCTGGACCTCCACGGTCAGCATGTTGTAATGGTCGTTTTTGTAAATAACGTGCTTGGCGAACATCGTTAACGCCTCCCGTCCGGCATCTTGGTGCCGATTCTGATACGGCGAAGCCGTTATTCATGACTATAGAAGAGATGAAGGCAGAAATCAATGTCGACCCGCGGCCCGACGGGAAAAACGAGCAGCAAGCAAGGGATTGACAGCCTCGGCGCACGGTGGCAAAGTAGGGATAACCCGCAGGGGCCGAAGCATAGACGAGAAAAGACGAGACGAGCTTGAAGAGATGAGAGGAGACTGGCGCAACATGGAGAAAAAGCCTGCATACCCCCAGACAGGGGTCGCTTCGACTTGCCGTTCATACGAGGAATACGAGCGGATGTTCGGAATCGAGCCGGACAAACTTCTTGGTGAAAAGGTACTGGACGTCGCAGGGGGCGCATCTTCGTTCACGGCGCAGCTATGCGATCGGGGGATCGACGCATACGCGGCGGACCCTTTTTACGCAGGCGACCGGCAAGCGGTCATTGCCCGGGCGCGAAGGGAGATCGACACGTCCTCCGCCAAGATCGCCGCCATGAAGCATGTGTACGACTGGAGCTATTACGGATCGCCGGCGCGTCATAGGCAGATCCGCGATGCGTCGCTTGAAGCCTTCGCCGTTCACTTTCAATCGGAAGCGGAAGGGGAAAGGTATGTGGCCGCGTCATTGCCGCAATTGCCGTTCGGGAACGATACGTTTTCCCTGATCGTGTGCAGCCATTTTTTATTTTTGTATGCGGACCAATTCGACCAGGCCTTCCACGAGGCGGCGCTTCGCGAGCTGCTGCGCGCGGCAAAGCCCGGCGGCGAGATTCGAATTTATCCGCTGGTTACGCTAGCCTGGGAGCCGGTGCCCTACATGAACCGGCTGCTTGACTTACTGGCGGAGGAGGCCGAAGCTTCGCTCGTTCCATGTTGCCTGCCGTTCGTGCCAAGGGAGAGCAGCGTGCTGGCGCTTCGCAAAAAGATTCACGTTTAAGAGCAGACAAAATGAGACATAAAATTCACATATTGCGTCTTGACAAGGTTTCGGCTATAATGATGTCATTCGCCGACTTACGGCGAGATTTTAGGAGGTTTTTCATTTGAGAGGAACAGTTAAGTGGTTTAACGCAGAGAAGGGCTACGGCTTTATCTCGGTCGAAGACGGCAACGACGTATTCGTGCATTTCTCCGCTATCCAAGGCGACGGCTTCAAGACCTTGGACGAAGGCCAAGCGGTAGAATTCGAGATCACCGACGGCAACCGCGGACCGCAAGCATCCAACGTCGTTAAGCTGTAAGCACCGCCCGCGCGGCCGCTCATTATAGCACGACAGTCTACCGAAGAGCCTCCGGCGACGACGCCCGGGGTTCTTTTTTTCGTTTAACGCTCCATTTCGCCAAACCAAAACCCCGGCTGCCTCGTCTATAAAGACAAGACTGCCGGGGTTTTCGCGTTGTCTTCGTGCAGTCGGCGCCGGCTTTAGCTTCGCTCAGCCAGCGCGGCCTTGTGCACGCGTTCGATCGTTCCGCCGCCCAGGCAAGTCTCGCCGTCGTAGAAAACGACGGCCTGGCCGGGGGTGATCGCCTTCTGCGGCGTATCGAAGGCGATCTCGAACGTACCGTCCGCTTGCGGCGTCAGCGTCACGCCCTGATCCGGCTGGCGGTACCGGAACTTGGCGGTACAGCGCAGAGGCGCCTCGGGCTTGACCGGAGCGATCCAATTGACCTGTCCCGCGGTCAAGCCTTGCGAATAAAGGATCGGATCGCGTTCGCCCTGTACGACGTACAGCACATTGCGCTCCAGGTCCTTGTCCGCGACGAACCAGGGCTCGCCCGTGCCTGATCCGCCGATGCCGAGTCCCTGGCGCTGGCCCAGCGTGTAGTACATTAAGCCGTCGTGGCGCCCCTTGACCTCGCCGGTAGCCGCATCGATCATATCGCCCGGACGGGCGGGGAGGTACTGGCTTAAAAATTGCTTGAAGTTGCGCTCCCCGATAAAGCAGACCCCCGTGCTGTCTTTTTTCTTGGCGGTCGCAAGGCCTGCCGCCTCGGCGATGCGCCGTACTTCGGGCTTGGGCAGGTGGCCGATCGGGAACATTGCGCGGGACAGCTGGTCCTGATCGAGCGCATGCAGGAAGTACGTCTGGTCCTTGCCGCCGTCGACGCCGCGAAGCAGCTTGTACTCGCCGTCCTCGAACGCGACGCGGGCGTAGTGGCCCGTGGCGATGACGTCAGCGCCGAGATCCAGCGCCTTCTGCAGGAATTCTCCGAACTTGATCTCGCGGTTGCACATGACGTCGGGATTCGGCGTGCGCCCTCTGCGATACTCGTCGAGGAAGTAGGCGAATACTTTGTCCTTGTATTCTTCTTCGAAGTTGACGGTATAGTAGGGAATACCGATTTGATCGCAAACGCGGCGTACGTCCTCGGCGTCCAGATCGGCGGTGCACACTCCGGATTCGTCGGTGTCGTCCCAGTTTTTCATGAATACGCCGATCACGTCGAAGCCCTGCTCCTTGAGCAGCAGCGCGGTAACCGAAGAGTCCACGCCGCCGGACATGCCGACGACGACGCGGGTTTCTTTGGGGTTGGCAAACCTTAAATCTTTCATTATAATAATCACTCCTGCGCAAGCGAATGGGATGTGGCCGAACCGGCATTCCTCATTGTAGCACAAGTTCGCGGCATACGCCGAGCGGGGAGCTGCAGCCTTGATCGCGCGAGCAAAAAGGTCGAAAAGAAGGCGCATTCTAAATAACATGAATATGTCACCGATTTTTTGACCACAACGATGGATGATGTGATAACATAGATGTGATATGGGGATACTCCCTTTTTTCCATCCATGATATGAACCGAACAATATAAAAGAGACGACTGCGCCGCTGTCTGCGTGGAACGAGGTGCCGATTTGAAGATTTCGACGAAGGGCCGTTACGGACTGACGATTATGATGGAACTGGCCTCCAAGTTCGGCGAGGGCCCGATCTCCCTGAAAAGCATCGCCGAGAAAAACGGATTGTCAGAGCATTACCTGGAGCAGCTGATCGCTCCGCTTCGCAACGCGGGATTGGTTAAGAGCATTCGCGGGGCCTACGGCGGTTATATTCTCTCGAAGGATCCGGAAGGGATCACGGCGGGGGATATTATTCGCATACTCGAAGGACCGATTAGCCCGGTCGACTTTACCGAGGAAGACGACGCCGCTAAGCGCGACCTGTGGCTGCGCATTCGGGACAGTATCGCAAGCGTGCTGGACTCTACGACGCTGTCGGACCTCATCAACTACAAGGATGAGGGCAAGCCGGACAGCTACATGTTCTACATTTAGATGTAGCCGGTGATGGGTATGGATCGCATTTATATGGATTACGCCGCGACGGCGCCGATGCTCTCCGAGGCGCTCGCCGCGTATGTGGCGGCTGCCGGAGACGCCCCCGGCAATCCGTCGAGCTTGCATGCTTTCGGCCGTGGCGCCCGCAGCCGCGTGACCGAGGCGCGGGACGCGCTGTCGCGCGCGCTCGGCTGCCGGCCGGACGAACTGACGTTCACCGGCGGCGGCACCGAGAGCGACAATGCCGCGCTGTTCGGCGCGGCACGGGCGCAGCGCGCCAGGGATCCGCGCCGTACGGGCATCGTGACGACGGCCGTCGAGCATCACGCGGTGCTGCATGCCGCCGAGCGGCTGGCCTCCGAAGGCTTCGAGCTGACCGTGTTGCCTGTCGATCGCGCGGGGCGCGTCTCCGTACATGACGCAGAAGCCGCGATCGGAGAGACGACCGCGGTCGTCAGCGTCATGTACGGGAACAACGAGACCGGCACGCTGCAGCCGATCGCGGACATCGGCCAGCTGGCTCGTCGCCATGGCGCCGTCATGCACGTCGATGCCGTTCAAGCGCTCGGCTACGTGCATATCGATGTCGGCACGCTGCCGGTCGACCTGCTTAGTCTGTCCGCGCACAAGATCGGCGGGCCGCAGGGCGTAGGCGCGCTATACGTGCGTACGGGAACGCCGTGGCAGCCCTTGCTGTACGGCGGATCCCAGGAACGCCGCAAGCGGGCGGGCACGGAGAACGTGGCGGGAATCGCCGCGTTCGGGGCCGCAGCATCGCTCGTAGCGAATGCGATCGACGCGCGGCGATCGCATGCCGAATCCGTTCGGAACGCCTTGCTCTGCGGCTTGATAGACCGGCTCGGTCCCGACTTGGTTACCGTTAATGGCGATGCCGACCCTGAAGGGCGGCTGCCTCATATTTTGAATATCGGCATCGAAGGCGTTTCTAATGAGACCTTGTTGATGAATTTAGATTTACAGGGGATAGCCGCTTCCGGCGGGTCGGCATGCACGTCGGGTTCGCTGCAGCCATCGCATGTGCTGACCGCGATGGGTCTATCGCCTCATTTTTGCAAAAATTCGGTAAGATTTAGCTTCGGAATGGGCAATACTATCTCTCAAGCGGACAAAACGGCAGAAATAATTGCAACCATTGTCGCTCGCTTGCGTAAGAGATAACAGGCAGTCGCCTATACATGCGAGGTTTTTATGATTCGAAGCCTGCAGCAGATGATCGGATTGCCGATTCTGCTTCCCAGCGGCAAGCGAGTAGGCCGCCTGTTGGACATCGGATTCGACGAGTTTTGGGAAGCGGAGTACGTCGTCCTGGACGGCGGATTCGGACTCCGGCGCAAGGTCCGCATCGCCAAGTGGACGGATGTCCTCACGAGCGGCGAAGACGCCCTTGTCCTTAAGGGCAAGGAGGCCATTCGCAGCATGCCTCGCAAGAGCTTGCAGCGGACGTTTCACACGGGATTGATCCGAATGCGAGAGCTTCCCGTCTATACGTTGGAGGGCCAGGAGCTTGGCCGCGTCTCCGATGTTTATTTTCGCAAGACCGCGGGTACACAAATAGCAGGCTATGAGTTGACGGACGGATTACTCGCGGACGTGTTCGAAGGACGGCGGCGCATGTACTTGCCGGACGGCCCCCAGGACTTGACATTGGGCGAGGACGCAATCCTCGTACCCGCATCCTATGAGCGAATTATGGATAGAGACCCTAACGCGGAAAGTGAAAGGTGATAACCGATGATGAGATGCCCGAACTGCAATTCCAAAGATATCGGCAAGATCGGATCGCATCAGTTTTACTGCTGGAGTTGCTTTATCGAATTGACGGTGAACGGGGACAAGATGTCCGTTTATCAAGTCGAAGAGGACGGCACGCTGAGCTCGCTCGACGATCTGTTTTTCGGAGAGCCGATTCCTCCTCATATTCACGCAGGAGGCATGTGACGATTCATTCCGGGCAATCGGATTATCATCACTCCCTGACGGCCCCCGCGCTCTAATCGAGCGCAGGGGCTTTTTTGTTTGTTCGGTTTCCCGGAGTTCGTCCTTTGATACAGGTTTATGCAGGCGCGCTTGTACATATACTGGAGGGTGGACCGGACTAGAACGGTCGGGGGGTGAAAAGGATGAACCGGCTGTCGCAAAGCCGTCTGCTGGCCGTGCTCGTCTATATTGTGCTGGCGCTGCTCGCGCTATATCTGGCGACGCTCGTCAGACCGATGCTGCTGTCGGTGTGGCGATTCGCCAAAGCCGTGTCCGCGCCATTTCTGATCGCGATGATTATCGCTTACGTGCTTAATCCGATCGTCGCGATGCTGCATCATCGGAGAATGCCGCGAACCGCCGCAGTGCTGCTGATCTACGCGGTGTTCGTCTGCAGCAGCGTCGTCGTACTGGTGAACGTGGCCCCCATGTTCACGGCGCAGGTTAGAGAACTGAACGAGCATATGCCCGAGCTTACGATGCGGGCGCAGAGCCTCGTGGACAGCTTCAACAAAAGCGATTCCCTGCCGGATACGGTGCGAAGCGGCATTAACCGGGCCGTGATCGGACTGGAAAAGCAGGTTTCGATGCGCATCTCTCATTTTTTGAACAATATCGGCGCCGTCGTCAACGTCATTTTCCTCCTGATGATCGTCCCTTTTCTCGTATTCTACATCTTAAAGGATATGGATGTCTTCGAGCGGGCCGTGCTGAAATATTTGCCGCGCGCGAGGAGGCAGGGCACGATCCGGCTGCTTAAGGAGATCGACATGGCGCTGGGGAGCTATATTCGCGGACAGTTCATCGTGTCGCTGTGCATCGGGCTTGCCGCCTATATCGGCTATCTCATTATCGGCATGCCTTACCCGCTGCTGATGGCCGCGTTTGTCGCGCTGTTCGACATCATCCCCTATCTCGGTCCGTTCCTCGGCGCGCTGCCTGCGCTCATTATGGCAAGCACGATCTCGTGGAAAATGGCGCTGTTCGTCGTTATCGTGAATACGCTGTGCCAGTCGCTCGAGAGCAACGTCATCAGCCCGCAGGTGGTGGGGCGGTCGATGAAAATGCATCCACTCACGATCATCTTCGTCCTGCTGATCGGGGGCGAGCTGGCCGGCGTAGTCGGGCTCCTGCTTGCAGTGCCGTTCTATGCCGCGCTGCGCGTCGTCGTCCAGCATCTGTTCGCGTACTACATCCGGCGAAAAACCGTTTGACACCGCCGAAAGCGCAACTCTATAATGATATCGTCGCATGTAAAAGCATCGGCAAGACATAGCTATCGAGCGTTGAAGAAGCAAGAGTACCCCGAGAGTCCGCAGTGCAGAGAGAAGACGCCTTGCCAGATCGCCCCCCGAGCTTAGCGGCTCCGCGGACAAGCGGTACGGCCAGGCTGCGAGCGTCTTCGTGCGAAGGGCGGGGGAAGCCGGCTTCCGAGCTTCGGAGTCGATCCGACGGGCAGGCCCGTTACAGCCTGAATAAGGCGATTCCTTGCCGATTCGTCCGGCTGCTTGCCGGCGTCAGCGGGAATAACCAGGGTGGTACCGCGATCGATTCGTCCCTGAATTTCAGGGGCGTTTTTTATTTTTTTACAGGTATAGAACGGGCCAAAGCGCCAACATTCAAGGGAGGAACCTTATCATGCAACCGTTAAAAGCCGCCGAGATTCGCGACAGATGGCTTCGTTTCTTCGCTTCCAAAGGACACCGCGTGGAGCCCAGCGCATCGCTCGTCCCGCACAACGATCCTTCGCTGCTGTGGATCAATGCCGGCATGGCGCCGCTCAAGGCATATTTCGACGGCCGCGAAAAGCCGGAAAACCCGCGCATCGCCAACTCTCAAAAGTGCATCCGCACGAACGATATCGAAAACGTTGGCAAGACGCGCCGCCACCATACGTTTTTCGAAATGCTCGGCAACTTTTCGATCGGCGACTATTTCAAGGAGGAAGCGATCACGTGGGCTTGGGAGTTCCTGACCGGTCCGGAATGGATCGGCTTCGCGCCTGAACGTCTGTCGGTCACCGTGCATCCGGAGGACGAGGAAGCGTTCAAGTTCTGGAACGAAAAAATCGGCATTCCGGCCGAGCGCATCGTCAAGCTTACGGACAACTTCTGGGATATCGGCGAAGGACCTTGCGGTCCATGCACGGAGATTTTCTATGACCGCGGCGACGCCTACGGGGACCTGTCCGATCCGGAATGCTATCCGGGCGGCGAAAACGAGCGCTTTCTCGAGGTGTGGAACCTCGTTTTCTCGCAATTTAACCATAACAAGGACGGCAGCTACACGCCGCTGCCGAACAAGAACATCGATACCGGCGCAGGCCTCGAGCGTTTCGCTTCGATCGTCCAGGACGTCGATTCGAACTTCGACACGGACCTGTTCCAGCCGATCATCACGCGGGCTGCTGCGATTGCCGGCATCTCGTACAAGGCGAATTCGGAGGACGACGTCGCCCTCAAGGTCATCGCGGACCACATCCGCACGGTCGCCTTCGCCGTAGGCGACGGCGTCATGCCCTCGAACGAGGGCCGCGGCTACATCATCAGACGCTTGCTGCGCCGCGCGGTCCGTTACGGCAAGGTCATCGGCGTAGACCGTCCGTTCCTGTGGGAGCTTGTGCCGACCGTCGGCGAGATCATGGGCGGCTATTATCCGACCGTAGTCGAAAAAGCCGAATTCATCGAGCGCGTCATCCGCACCGAGGAGGAACGCTTCCACGAGACGCTGAGCGACGGGTTGTCCCTGCTGGCGGACTTGTGCGCCAAGGCCGTCGCGGCCGGCGAGAAGAAGATTGCCGGCGCGGACGCTTTCAAGCTGTACGATACGTACGGCTTCCCGTTCGACCTGACCGAGGACTATGCCGCCGAACAAGGCATGACGGTCGATCGCGAAGGCTTCGACGCTTCGATGGACGAGCAGCGCCAGCGGGCGCGCGCAGCCCGGCAGGAAACGGAGAGCATGAAGGTGCAGGGCGGCCCGCT
Source organism: Cohnella hashimotonis (assembly GCF_030014955.1). Lineage (NCBI taxonomy): Bacteria > Bacillati > Bacillota > Bacilli > Caryophanales > Paenibacillaceae > Cohnella > Cohnella hashimotonis. The sequence goes on along the minus strand of NZ_JAGRPV010000001.1, from coordinate 4,279,526 downwards.
TGCCGACTACACCGTGAAGAGCGAGTTCGACGGCTACGGCGCGTTGACCCTCGGCGCGACCGTCGCGGCGATCGTGTCCGGGGACCGGTTCGTCGACGCCGCCGGCGCCGACGAGACAGTGTCGGTCATTCTCGACCGGACGCCTTTCTACGCCGAGAGCGGCGGCCAGGTGAGCGACACCGGCATGCTGGTCGGCGAGAACGGCCTGGTCGCGGCAGTCGCCGGCATGAGCAAGGCGCCGCACGGTCAGCCGCTGCATCAAGTGACGGTTACTTCGGGCACCCTGAAGGTCGGCGACAAGGTGACGGCCAGCGTCGACGCGGTGGACCGCGCCGACATCGTCCGTAACCATACGGCTACGCATCTGCTTCACAAGGCGCTGAAGCAAGTGCTTGGCGAGCACGTCAACCAGGCCGGCTCGCTGGTAGAGCCGGGTCGGTTGCGCTTCGACTTCTCGCATTTCGGCGCGATTACGGAAGCCGAGCTGGCGGACGTCGAACGCAGAGTCAACGAGCAAATCTGGCTCGGCACCGACGTCGACATCAGCCTGAAGCCGATCGACGAAGCCAAATCGCTCGGCGCGATGGCGCTGTTCGGCGAGAAATACGGCGACATCGTGCGCGTCGTGCGCGTCGGCGACTACAGCCTCGAGCTGTGCGGCGGCTGCCACGTATCGAACACGGCGCAGATCGGCCTGTTCAGGCTCGTGGCGGAGAGCGGCATCGGCTCCGGCGTGCGCCGGATCGAAGCCGTCACCGGCCGTCACGCTTATGCGTACATGGACGAGCAGATCGGCCTGCTGAAGGGCGCGGCCGCGCTGCTCAAGACGGGCGTAGCCGAGGTGCCGCGCCGCGTCGAGTCGCTGCAAGGCGAGCTGCGCCAGACACAGCGCGAGGTCGAGTCGCTGCAAGGCCGGCTCGGCCGGCTCGAGGCCGCCGAGCTGCTCGGCGGCGCCAAGGAAGTGGGCGGCCTGACGCTGCTGGCCGCCCAGGTGAACGTCGGCGGCATGGACGCGCTGCGCGGCGTCGCCGACGAGCTGAAGGCGAAGCTGCCGGAGGCCGTGCTGGTGCTGGGCGCCGTGCACGACGACAAGGTGAGCCTAGTTGTCTCCGTATCGCCGACGCTCGTGAAGCGCGGCCTGCACGCGGGCAAGCTGATCAAGGAGCTGGCCGCGATCTGCGGCGGCGGCGGCGGCGGCAAGCCGGAACTCGCGCAAGCGGGCGGCAAGGACCCCGCCAAGCTCGGCGAGGCGCTGCGCGCGGCCGAAGGACTGGTGGCGGCCGCGGGCGCTGGCGCATAAAGAAATTCCGCGGCGCAGGAAGCTCCCGGACGACCGGTCCGTACTGGACGACGGTCCGTCGAACAGCCGATCCGTTCGGCTGGCGGACCGTCCTTCCGCACAGGGCGGGAGTGCGCTTCCATTTCCCGTCCAGCGGAGAATATGATATGATGTTGGCATAAAGCGAGGTGCTGCGACAATGAGCTCGTCCGACAAGAATCACATGGATAAGACGGTCAAATTCGACGTCATGCCCGATCCGGAGGAGATCTCCGCGAAGGATATCCTGCTGACGGTGCACGACGCGCTGGTGGAGAAGGAATATCATCCCATCAATCAAATCGTAGGCTATCTGCTGTCCGGCGATCCGGCCTACATTCCGCGGCACAACAACGCAAGAAGTCTGATCCGGAAGAAAGAACGCGACGAACTCATCGAAGAGATGGTCCGCTTTTATCTTCAGCAGCACCGCTGATGCCGAGGATCATGGCGTTGGATTACGGAGACCGGCGCACGGGCGTAGCCGTCAGCGACGCGTTCGGCTGGACCGCCCAGGGCGTCGAGGTCATCCAGCACAAGACCGAGGACGCTTGCCTTCGGCGGGTCGCGGAGCTGGCTTCCGAGCTTGAGGCCGAGGAGATCGTCCTCGGCCTCCCGAAGAACATGAACGGCACCATCGGCCCCCGGGGCGATCTGTGCATCGCGTTCGGGGCCAGGCTCGAGGAGACGCTTAAGCTTCCCGTCAAGCTGTGGGATGAGCGTCTTACGACCGTGGCCGCGGAGCGTGCGCTGCTCGAAGCGGACGTCAGCCGGGCGAAGCGCAAGCAGGTCATCGACAAGATGGCCGCGGCAATACTGCTTCAGAGTTATTTGGATTCCAGATCGAGAGGGGCTAACCTGCATGGCTGACGATACGATCCGCCCTGAAGAAGAAGCGGAGATTATTTATATCCCGGACGACGACGGCAACGACGAAGCGTTCGAAGTGATCATGCGCTTCGAGCTCGACGACGGCACCGACCGCAAATACATGATGGTCGTTCCTGCCGACGCCGAGGACGAAGAGCAGGAGGTCTATGCGTTCCGCTTCGACGAAGAGGACGACGAGATCAAGCTGTATCCGATCGAGAGCGAAGAAGAGTGGGAGATCGTCGAAGAGACGTTCAACACGCTGGCGGCCGAGTTCGGCGGCAGTGAGGAGCAATGAGCGAAGCCGGGAAGCAGGGTCATGGCTCCCCAGGCGGCGCGCTGCAGCAGGCGTTCGGCACCGAGATCGAGCTGACCGGCGAGAGCGGGTCGGTGCAGGTGTACCGGATTCTGGCCGAGCTTAGCGTGAACGGCAACCCCTACGCCGTGCTGCAGAGCGATGCGATGCGCAAGGAGGGCGAGATCGAGGTGTTCCGCGTCCTGCTCGACGATGCCGCAGAGCCGAAGCTCGAGTCGGTGGACGACGACGAGGAATGGGAAGACGTCGCCGAAGCGTACGACGACATGCAGTTCGGGTCGGACGATCGGCCTTAAGGATGGGCGCGATTTTCGTGGAGAGCGGGCAACCGCTCTTCACGGCTATTCGGCCGCTTTTTATTTAGCAGGAGGGACGAGAGCGTGAGCAAAGACGACGACAACAACGGGTGGAAATCCGTGTATACGGGCAATCTTCCGGAAGACCGCGAAGAACCCGACGCGGAGCCCGCCCGGGCGCGCGGGGACGAGGAACGGCCGGCGAATGCGCCGCTGCCGCCGCGAGCGCGACCGGGATCGCCGCCCGAGCGGTCGTCGGCGGCGCCTGCGAGGAATGCCGCCGCCAGCAAGCCCGAATCCGCGCCCGAACCGGAGGAAGAAGAGGCCGAAGACGACGAGCCGCCGAAGAAGGGGCACGCCGGTTTTTGGTCCTTTCTGATCGCGCTCGGACTCGTCGTCCTCGCCGCCGCCTCGATCCTATTTTACGTATGGAACGGACTTCGCCCTCCCGGATCTTCGGATCAGGCCGTACGCGTTACCATCAGCAAGGGCATGGGCGCCAAAAAAGTGGGCGAGACGCTCGAAGCGCAAGGCCTTATCCGCAACACCTTTTTATTCAGCATGTGGCTCAAGTACAAAAACGAAGGCTCCAGATTCCAGGCGGGCGACTACGACTTCAAGCCGGGCATGACGAACGGCGAGATCGTCGCCAAGCTGAACAACGGCGAGACGGTCGCCGCCGAGACGATCCGCTTCACGATTCCCGAAGGATTCACCGTCGTGCAGATCGCGGACCGCCTGGCGAAGGAAGGGATCGTCGACAAGGACAAATTCATGAATGCGGTGCGCAATCCTTCGCAGTTCGCCAATTCGACCTGGACCAAGCTGATCCCGACGGACGATGGCCTGCGTTATCCGATCGAAGGATATTTGTTCCCGGAAACGTACGAGCTCAAAAAAGGCAGCACCGAGTCCGACATCATCGACCGGATGCTCGCAGAGCTCGACCGCAAGCTGGGGACGCTGCCCGAAGATTGGCAGAGCGTGCTGGAGGAGCGGGGCTGGACGCTTCACGAGCTGCTGACCGCGGCGTCGCTCGTCGAGCGAGAGGTGGTCGTGGACGAAGAGCGGCCGATCGTGGCCGGCATTATCCTGAACCGTCTGGACAAGAAGATGCCGCTGCAGATCGACGCGACGATCCAGTACTTGCTGGACAAGCAAAAGGATAAACTGACGAACGACGACCTGAAGGTCGACAGTCCGTACAATACGTATCAGAATAAAGGGCTGCCGCCGGGACCGATATCGAGTCCGAGCCTCAAGTCGATCGAAGCGGTGCTGTATCCGGCCGATACCGACTATCTGTATTACGTTACGAAAAAGGACGGCTCCAACACGCATTTGTTCGCGGAGACGTTCAAGCAGCATCAGAAAAACATTCGCGAAAGCGAAAAGAACGCGAAGTAAACGGCGCAAGCGAAGCGCGTGCGACCGATATTACGGCCCGGCGGCGGCTATCGCGCGTCGCGTCATCCCGAGCGGATGCGCGACCGCGAAGGCAGGCGCCGGGCCTCACGTTTGGATGAGGTGAGGGAAATGACAACGGAGCTGTTGATCTCGGCGGGCTCGATCGCCCAGATCAAAGTTTATGCCGAAGCGGGCGCTAGCGCGGTGCTCATCGGGGATTCCAGGTTCGGGGCGCGCCTGCCGGGCTCGATCGCGGAGGCCGACCTTATGGATGCAGTCGCGTGCGCGCATGCGCTCGGCGTTAAGGCATATATCGCGGCGGGCAAGCTGCTGCGCAACCATGAGCTATCGGGGCTGCCCGACTATCTTCACGCAGCCGCCGCAGCCGGAGCGGACGGCGTGACGTTCGGCGATCCGGCCGTATGGATGGCCGCACGCGACGCGGCGCCGGGCATCGCGCTGCACTGGAACGTCGAGATGACGGGCACGAACTCGGCAGCGGCGGCCTTCTGGGCGAAGCGCGGCGTAACCCGCGCCGTTCTGGCGCGCGAGCTGAACGGCGAGGAGATCGCCGATTTCAAGCGGAGCGGGTCGATCGAAGTGCAGGTCCAGGTACACGGCATGACGAATATTTACCATTCCCAGCGCAATCTGCTTCAGAGCTATATGGACTACCTCGGCCGAGAAGCAAGTCTGGTCGATCTCGGACCGAGCGAGGGCCGGTTCCTGATCGAGGCCGAGCGTCCTGACGAGCGTCTGCCCGTCTACGAAGACGCGGACGGTACGCATGTGATGAGCGCGGACGACATTTGCCTGCTCGAAGCGCTGCCGGAACTGCTCGAGGCGGGCATCGACAGCTTTTATATCGAGCCGCTGCTCAAGTCCGAGGCCTACAATATTGCGGTGCTCCGCAGCTATCGGCATGCGATAGACGCCTGGCATCGCGATCCGGCTGCTTATGAATTCGACGAGGAATGGCTGGAGCCGATCCGGGCGCTGCAAGATCCCGGCCGCGAGCTCAGCTTCGGATTTTTATACAAGGAGCAAGTTTACTAATGGAGGTGTTGACGATGAACGGCACTGCCGCCCATGCCGCCGTTTCCGCTGCCGGGAAGGGCCGCCGCTATCGGCTGGACCGTCCGGAGCTGCTTGCGCCCGCCGGCAATCTCGAAAAGCTGAAGTTTGCCGTCCACTACGGCGCGGACGCCGTCTATATCGGCGGACAGAGCTACGGCTTGCGTTCGAACGCGGACAACTTCAGCTTCGAGGAAATGCGCGAGGGCGTCGAATTCGCCGCCCGCTACGGCGCGAAGGTTTTCGTGGCAACCAATATTTATGCCCATCAGGAGGATCTCCCGGGCATTGCCGAATATTTAAAACAGCTCGAAGCTGCCGGTATCGCGGCGATCATTACGGCCGACCCCGCCATTGTCGAGACGGCGATGGCGCATGCGCCGGGACTCGAGGTCCATCTTAGCACGCAGCAGTCGACGATGAACTGGCAGGCCGTAAAGTTTTGGAAGGAAGTCGGACTGCCTCGGGTCGTGCTCGCGAGAGAGACGTCGATGGAGGAGATCCGCGAGATCAAGGATAACGTGGACCTTGAGCTTGAGGTGTTCATTCACGGCGCGATGTGCTCTTCGGTATCGGGCCGCTGCGTGCTCTCCAACCATTTTACCGACCGCGATTCCAACCGCGGCGGCTGCTGCCAGTCGTGCCGCTGGAAGTACGACCTGCACCAGGAGCATGGGCCGGTCGGCGATCCGGGCGACCATATGTTCACGATGGGCAGCAAGGATCTGTGCATGATCCGGCATATTCCCGATCTCATCGAGGCGGGCGTGGACAGCTTCAAGATCGAAGGCCGGATGAAGAGCATCCATTATGTCGCTTCGGTCGTGGGGGCCTATCGTCAGGCGATCGACGCTTATATGGCGGATCCTGAGGGCTATGTTCTTCGCCCGGAGTGGGAGGCAGAGATCGGCAAAGCGGCGAACCGTCCGCTCAACACCGGATTTTTCTACAGCACGCCCGGCGCGTCCGAGCATATTTACGAGCCGGAGGAAAAGCCGGCGCCTTACGACTTTGCCGCAATCGTGCGGGAGTACGATCCTGAGACAGGCATCGCGGTCGTCGAACAGCGCAGCCCGTTCCGTCCGAACACCGAGGTCGAGTTCGTCGGACCGGGCGGACGCAGCTTCAAGCAGGTCGCAGGTCCCCTCTCGGACCTGGACGGCGCATCCGTCGATGTGGCCAGGCATCCGCTCCAGCTGCTACGGATAAGGACTTCCGAACCTGTCGCGCCGCTCGACATGATGCGAAAAAAGATCGGCTCTTTCTGATTTTCGACAAAAAAATAAATAGTTTGGCCAAGAAAACGTTTCAAAAGGATATTAAATCAGCTTGTCGAATTAACACTGATAGTGCAGATGGCCGATATATATTCGGAGATGATTCTGCGCGGTCGGATGTTCGGCAAGCTTTTTTGTTTGGCCGGCATCCGCGATGGCACGTGGTAACAGGTTCCCGCTCGGGATTCGCTGCGCATAGAGGCGCGTTTCTCGGCGGCAAAGAGTCATTTAACTAAGTCTCGGAGGGTGTGTCAGATGAAGCAAAGTTGGCGCGATCGTGTCAAGTCGGTGGAGTGGAAGCAAGGAGCCGGCACGCTGGGAGGGTATGCGAAAAAATTCGGGCAGCAAATGAAAGAAACGAAGCTGGAAAGCCCGATTCGTTCTGTCGGCGTGAAGTTATTCATTCTTGTATTCTGCGGGATCCTGCTGTGCGTCGTGTCGCTAGGACTATTCTCCTATTCTAAGTCCCGATCCGTTATCGAAAAAAAAGTGTCCGAATCCAGCATGGAGACGGCCAAGCAGGTATCCGGGCGGATGGACCTGCTCCTTACCGGCTACGAACGCAAGTCGATGGAGTTTTTGTCGGATTCGGAGTTCATCTCCCAGGTCGGCTCGGCCATCTCGTCGACGGATGATTTCGAGCGCTTCGACAACCAGCGGACGATCACGACGAAGCTCTCCAATGTCATGATCTCGGACAATTCGATCGCCGGCATATTCCTGCTGCCGACCGACCCGTCCATGGCCGTGATCGGATCCTCCAATTCGGGCGGCGTGCCCGACATGAAGGAAAATCCGCCTGCGTTTCTCGACACGATGAAGCAAGCGGCCGGCAAGGTCGTATGGGTGCCGACGATGGCGACCGGCATTACCGGCAAGCAGACGGCCCCGACGATCGCGGTCGGCCGCGCATTGATGAACGTCAATTCGGGCAATCCGTACTTGCTTGTCATTGAGCTCAGCATCAAGTCGCTGCAGGACATGCTGTCGAACGTCAGCTTCGGCGACGGAAGCTCGACGTATATCGTCGCACCGGACGGCACGATCGTCTATGCGGCGGATGCCGCTCTGATGGGGCAGAAGTACGAGTACGAGCTGCCGGACGCATCCGGCGAGGTCAAGATCAAGGCGGACGGACGCGAGATGCTCTCCGTAGGTTCTCCATCCGTCGGCAGCAGCGGTTGGACCGTCGTCGGCAACATCCCGACTTCCTCGCTCGTCAAGGACGCGAAGGTCATCCGCAACCTGACTTTCCTCATGTGCGGTCTGTCCGTGCTCATCGCGGCGCTTATCGGACTGTTCATCATGTGGACCGTAGGCAAGCCGCTCGGCCAGCTTCGCCACCTCATGAACCAGGGCGAGCGCGGCAATCTGACGGTGCGCAGCACCATCCGGCAGAAGGACGAGATCGGGCAAGTATCCGACAGCTTCAACCGGATGATGGAGCGCATCACGGAGCTCGTGCGTCAGACGAATCAATCCGCCAGCGAAGTGCTGGAGACCGCAAGCTCCCTGACGCTGGCATCGACGAAGACGGCCAGCGCGGCCAAGGAGATCGCCGTGGCGACCGAAGAGATCGCGGGCGGCGCGACGAACCTGGCCGTCGAATCCGAGCGCGGCAGCGAGATGACGGGACAGATCGGCGACAAGGTCGTCTCGGTTATCGACTCCAACTTGGAGATGGGCAAGTCGGCCTACGAGGTCGAGGAAGCCGGCCGTAAAGGCACGCAGTATATGGCAGGCCTGATGGAGAAGACCGGGCATACCGAAGAGATGACGCGCTCGATGGTCGATAAGGTCGACAAGCTGAAGGAAAGCACCGGTTCGATCAGCAAGATTCTCGACGTGCTTGGCAACATGACGAAGCAAACGAACATTTTGTCGCTGAACGCAACGATCGAAGCGGCCCGTGCGGGCGCCGCCGGCAGAGGCTTCATGGTCGTCGCCGACGAGATCCGCAAGCTCGCCGACCAGTCCCGCCAATCGATCGGCGTCGTCGGCGAGATCGTCGACCGGATCGGCCAGGAGATCGACGAGACGGTATCCGTCCTCTCCGACGCGTACCCGTTGTTCAGGGAGCAGATCGAAGCGGTGCGGGATGCCAACAAAATTTTCGAAAACGTGCAGTCGCATATGAGCGACTTCAATGAGCGCCTCCATGCCGCTACCGCGTCGGTATCGCAGCTCGAGCAAGCGCAGGAGACGTTGACGCTCACGATGACGAACGTCAGTGCCGTGGCGCAGCAAGCATCGGCTACGAGCGAGCAGGTCGCCTCGCTGAGCAACGAGCAGCTCGGCATCAGCGACGGTCTCGTGCAGCTGTCCAACAAGCTCGAGACGGTATCCCAGCAGCTGCGTCAATCTTTGTCGCAGTTCACCGTGGCTTAATTTTCATAAATTGCACAGTATGCCGTTCCCGTATATGGGGGCGGCATTCTTTTTTGCGCATGTACAGCCTTTATGGGTCCTGCCAGGTTGTTGGTTGGTAGGTTATCCGAAGGACGGCCGGGCAACAATGGGAATAACAGCGTTACAATTCGCAGACAGGGAAGGGATGGCCGTTGAACGGACCGGTGCCTGCTCGGATTTTTAAACTGATGATTGCGCTGGCCGCGGTCTTTGGCGTAATGGAGGCGAGGCTGGCGTGGGTGCAGCTTGGGGGCGGCGGCGGGAGCGAAAATGCGGCCGCAGGTCTGGCGAAACAAGCCTACAGGCAGCATTCGGATCCGCTGGAGCTGGACAGCGGCCGCGGACAGTTTGTCGACCGCGACGGCCGCCCGCTGACCGGCAGGACGATTCGCGCGCTTGCGGCCTATCCGACAGGCGGTATGCCTCGCGGCTCCGACGGTCAGCTGCAGGTGCTGGCGGATACGCTTGGGGAGAGTGCCGATCAAATCGGCGCATGGCTGGACGGCATTCGCGAGCCGCTCGTATGGAAAGGGAAGACGGGCACGGTCGTCGCACTGACGGAGACACAGGAGCGGCGAATCGTTGCGCTTGGGCTGACCGGCGTCGCCGTGGTGCCCTATGTCGACCGCTACGGCGCGGAGCAGGGGCGCGGGCCGGCACTGCAGGCGATCGGCTATACGGCGCAGGATCCCGCGCGTCTGACGAAGCTGTACGGCAAGGAGCTGGCTGCGGGAAAGGCGAGAACGACCGACCCGATCGGGGAGGCGGGCCTCGAGCTGTCGCTGGACAGGCTGATCCGGGGCATCGGCAGTACCTTCGCGGTCGCGACGACCGACGGCGCGCGGCGGCCGCTCGCCGGCATCGGGATGCGAATCTCGGGGCCGGCGAATCCGCATTATCCGCTTCAGGTCCGAACGACGATCGATTTGGCCGTGCAGCGCGCGGCCGAGGCGGCATTGAAGAAGCATGGCATCAAGGAAGGCGCTGTCGTCGTGCTGGATGTCGAACATGCGGATATTCTCGGCATGGTTTCGCTGCCGGCCTTCGACCCGGCGCATATCGGCTTCGCCGGCACGGACGAACGGAACCATGCGCTCATTGCGGTGCCGCCTGGTTCCGTATTCAAGACGGTCACGCTCGCTGCCGCGCTTGAGGCAGGCGTCACGACGCTGGACGAGACATTCCGCTGCGCGGGATCCTACGGCAGGTACGGCCTGAACTGCTGGCTGCATGGCGGTCATGGCGTGCTGACGGTCAAGGAGGCGTATGCCGAGTCGTGCAACGTCGTGTTCGCCGCGCTCGCCGAGCGGCTCGATCCGGCGCTGCTCGCGGAGACGGCGGACAAGCTGGGGCTCGGACGGCAGATCGGATGGCAGATCGGATCTTTCGTCGACGGCAAGCCGCTGCGCCTGCTGGGGGAGGAGCAGCCGGGCGCGATATTCGCAACGCCTGAAGCCGGGAAGGACGGGGGCGTAAGGACAGGGACGGGCATCGGCCAGCGCGACGTGAGAGTGACGCCGCTCCAGGCGGCCAACCTGGTCGTAACCTTGCTGCACGGTGGTCGCGTGCAGGCGCCGCGGATCGCGACGGAGATCCGATATGCCGACGGCGGGCTGCTGGCGAACATGCCGGCCCGGGGAGCGCCTTCCGAATTCGGGCGCATCAAGCCGGCTACGGCGGCCGCCCTGCGCGAAGCGATGCGGGCCGTTGTCACGGAAGGCACCGCAGAGCAGGCGCTCGGGGCAAACGAATGGCCGCTCGCAGGCAAGTCCGGCACGGCGGAGCTTGCCGGCAAGCGGCCGGCGCTGAACGATCAATGGTTCGTAGGCTATGGTCCGGCTAAAGGCCGTCCTCGCTACGCCGTATCGGTACTGCTGGAAAATCGCACGGCCGGCGTCCGCAATGCGGCGCCGGCCGTGTTCGGCGACATTATGGACGCGCTTCGTCTGATGGATCGGGCGGAAGCGGAGCTCCAGGAACGGTCGTCCCGGACGCAGAAGGATGAAACGGCGAGACGATAAACTCTTCCTTGGGCCAGCGAATCCATCTGTGGAAGTAGCCCTGGTCGTACAGCGCCTTGAGCAGAATCATCAGGATCGGCGCCAGGATGAGGCCTGCGAAGCCGAAGAAGGACAGCGATACCATCATGAATGCCAGCATCGTAAAGGCGGAGACGCCGACGGTCTGCCCCGTAATGCGCGGCTCCAGGAACTGGCGGGTGAGCGTCACGACGAGCAGCAGCGCGGTGAGCCAGATGGCGAGGCCCGTTTGTCCGACGATAAAAAGATATAAGATCCACGGGATAAACAAGGTGCTGACGCCGAGCAGCGGCAATACGTCGAAGAAAGCCGCGAGGAGTGCGATCGTCAGCGCGTTGTTCACCTGGAGCGCGAGCAGGGCGATCAGGATGACGAGGAACGTAATGCTGATCAACTTGAGCTGGGACTTAAGGTAAGCCCCGATGCCCCTGAATACATTTTCGCGCAAAAAAGTGAACGCGGTCTTCAGCGTCTTCGGCGAGCGTTGACCGGCCAGCCGTTTCCACATATCGATCTCGACGCTTAAGAAGTAGGCCAGGATCAGGGCGATCGAGAAATTCAGCACGAACGAGGAAAAGGAGCTCACGAATCCGACGGTGCCGTTGAACAGGTTCGTCGCCAGCTTGGTGCCGAACTTGACGATATTTTCGGCGGCGCCCTGCAGCTTGTCCGCGAGACCGTCAGGCAGGCTGTCCGAGCGCTGCTGAATTTCGGCCGTGATGGAGCGAATCTGGGCTTCTACCTGGGTCTGGTATTTGGGCAGCTTTTCGACGAGCTCAGAGGTTTGGTGGTAAAACATGAAGCCGATGCCGGCGAGCGCGCCGAGCAGCACGGCCGTGAACAGCAGCACGCTGATGCCGGATGAGATCGCCTTGCGGATGCCCAGCTTGTTCAGTCTGCGGGCGAGCGGCTCAATGCATAAAAAAATGAGAAAGGAAAGGAATACCGGCGTAGCAATCTTATACAAATAACTAAAAGCGAACATGATAAGCCATACGGTAAAAACGATCAAAGCGATGTCGAAGGCGGTTCTCCAGTATTTTTGGTACAGCGACAGCATTTTGTATTTCCCCTTTGCCGATTAGAAGATGCTATTGGTAATATATTAACCGATAATACGCGGACAAGGCTACGGCGTCTCAAAATCTAAAAGCGCTTGAAGGGAACGCGCGCCTCCTTAAAAAGAAATACGACGCATCGTCAATTTTCGTACGACCTATGTTAAAATATAAGAAGTTGAACGCGAGCAACATTTATAACAGAAAGCAAGATGGTGGAAACGGCATGGACGTCATCCTATGGTGGGGCTTTTATTTTTGGACTTTTTACGCGTTTTTGCCGGGCTTTATCAGCCGGATGTTCGGATTCCGCGTCTTCTCCAAGGGAGTCGCCGAGCGCGAGATCGCTTTGACCTTCGACGACGGGCCGCATCCGGTATACACGCCGCGGCTGCTGGACCTGCTCAAAGCGCATGGCGCGCACGCGACCTTTTTTGTCGTCGGCGCGCATGCGGAGAAGCATCCGGACATCGTGCGGCGCATGCACGAGGAAGGGCACGACATCGGTATCCACAACTACGTTCACCGGAGCAACTGGATCATGGGGCCGGTCAGCGTCAGACGGCATGTCGTACGAACCGGGGACATCGTCGAGCACATCACGGGAATGCGTCCAAGATATTATCGGCCGCCTTGGGGCATCGTCAACGTCTTCGACTTTATCGGACGAGGCAAGCCGCAGATCGTGCTGTGGACCGCGCTGTTCGGCGACTGGAAGCTGAAGGTGGGCGCGGAGCGGCTTTACGGAAAGATCAGACGCAAGCTGCAGCCGGGCGCGGTGCTGCTGCTTCATGATTGCGGCGACACGTTCGGCGCAGATCCGGACGCTCCGGCCAACACGATCGAAGCCGTCGGCCGCATCCTCGAGGACGGCAAGCGCGAGGGCTTGCGGTTTGTCGGCATCGGCGAGCTGATGCGGACGACCGAGCTGAACAAGGAGCGCGCCAAAGCCGGATCCCGCGGATGGAACGCCGCACCGGCGGAAGGCATCGTCTCGAGCGGTTCTGCTCAATCGGCCGAGGCGCATAAGCCAGGACCGTTCAAGCGGGTACTGGTCGCTGCCTGGATGCTGTGGGAGGACGTTTTTGGCTGGCTGTTCCGTCTGCGGCCGATCGGTGACGGCAAGTCGTTCCATTACCGGATTATCAGGTACGGCGGACCGACGCTCACGCTAGAGGACGGCGGAAGGATCGCCAAGGGCGACCGCGTGATGGAGCTGCACTTCGTCAACAAAATGATGCTCGATATCGGCATGAGCTCCCGTTCGGAGATGCAGATCGCCATCCGGGTCATCCAAAGCGTCAAGAAGACGCTTCCTGCCGCTGCTAAGGAGCTGCGTACGATCCCAGGCGGCGACAACGTCAAGGCGCTGTACGGCATCTCGATGATCAACCGGGGCTCCGAGGGCTTGGGCTTCGAGACGTTCGCGCTTCAGAAAGGCGTGTTTGCATGGTTTACAAATCGTTATTTGCGCATGTTGACCGCCATTATTCACCCGCAGGGCCGGACGCGAGTCAAGGCGCACGGCGAACGGATGGAGCCGAGGATGCTCATTATGCCGCGAATGAAGCTCATGCAATGGGAAAAAGGGAGCTATTCGCCTGCCAGAGAACGCGCTTCGAAGGCAGAGATCGAGCAGGGCATGGCGGCCGTCGGGGCTGCGGGCTACGAAGATGCGAATTCTCGGCCTGGCAGCGAAGGAACGGGCGATCGGGCGTAACAGAAATTGTCACCGACGATCGGGGCAACTAATGGGTTTGGTAGTGGCTGAAACGATGTCGAACTAGCAAAACAGGACGAAGCGGAAAAATTTCCTGCTTCGTCCTGTTTGCGTTTTGGTCTATGGCTCCCCGGCTCGATCATGCGCCAAACGGGCAGTTCATGTCCGTCCTCGCATCGCAATCGTGCCCGCATCGCAGTCATTTTCCGCCAGTACATCTGGGTTATGGATCTATCAAGGTTTCCTTCGCTTTGATAAATGCTGCCCTGAGCGGGCAGCCTTCACAGTCTGCGCTCGGTCAAAGCGCGTACGGATCTCGTCGTCATTCTCCATCGTCGTTTGGTTTTCGTAATGGGGATGCTTTTGCCTGGCCGATCTCTTTTTTTTTTCAGGATCTGCTCTATTCTTACAGCCCCAAGGCGAACAACTGCGCTAACAGTGGCGAAGAGACGCTGTACAGCGTCACATGGGGGTGCCACGCCGCCGATGGAGGCGAAGAGACGCTGTACAGCGTCACATGGGGGTGCCACGCCGCCGATGGAGGCGAAGAGACGCTGTACAGCGTCACATGGGGGTGCCACGCCGCCGATGGAGGCAAAGAGACGCTGTACAGCGTCACATGGGGGTGCCACGCCGCCGATGGAGGCGAAGAGGCGCTGTACGGCGTCACATGGAGGGGCCACGTCGCCATCCTTGGCGAAGAGACGCTGTACAGCGTCAAATGGAGGGATATCGCCGATTACCGTGGCAAATAGACAATGACATCGCCGTTCCTCGCCGCCAACGGTGGCGAAAAAGCGCTATTTGCAAAGTTATTGTCTTGTCGGCGTTCCGTTTGCTCATTCCTACATTCATTTTAACTTTGTTTCGACCGTCTGGCTCTTACGAGAAAGGCGTCGCCTGCCCGGTTAGGACGGGAAGGGATCGACACCACCCGATTGTTTTGAACCATGATACCTCGCTGGTCGAGCTTCAAGCAGGGATTGCGTCCGTTCACGCGACAGCAGGAGAAGACCACCGGAGTCAGCCTTGCGAGGCTGCTGATCGTGCTCCCGACTTGCGGGGCTTCTACAATCCATTCGGCGGACGTGCGCGGCCCTTTATAGGTTTGGACGGTACGAAACCGCCATCCCCGCGTTAAATTGCGCAGCGAGATCGACCACTTGCCATGCCCTTGGTTAGCGATGACGGCATGCATGCGATCGCCGGGATGAACGGGATAAGGGATGACCGTTTCTGCAGAAGGCAGGATCTCCCACCAGGCATAATAGCTTGCGTTGCCGTTTGCGAAGTCATGTCCGGTGCCGGTCTGGATCAAGCTGCCGTTTTTGTAGCCGTCGATGCCGATCCAGGCGGACGAGTAAACAGGCTGAGCAGACGGTAAAACAAAAGGGACTGTCCAGTACGCGGAGACGCGGTTGTAAGCGCCTGCGCTTCCGGATTGGGCGTAGCCGCTCCAGTTGCCGGACTTCCAGCCGACAGCCGAGCTTTGAATCTTGTCCGACCGCACGAACTTGCAAGGACGCTGCAGTCGGATACGTCGGCTCATCTTGGGCATATGCCGTCACCGCCTTTATCGTGATGCTATAAGGGATGCGGCGGAAGGGAGGAACGTATGGGTGAGGTTGAAATACAGGCGATGACGGAGGGCGAATAGCGCTAGAGGGAACGAAGGGGTGATACGGAGGGACGATACGGAGGGGCGATACGGGGGGGGCGATACGAAACGGCGATACGAAAAAGAAGCGGGAGCCGAGGGCTCCCGCTTTCTTTGGGTGGATCGGGTTTATTCGAGTCAACAAGTCGTTACATCTTCATGACGCCGCCGCGGCTGGCGTTGGTTACCATCGCGGAGTAGCGGGCCAGGTAGCCGCGCTTGATCTTCGGCTCGAAGCCCGGCCAGTTCGCGCGGCGGCGATCCAGCTCTTCGTCGCTAACCTCGAGGGTGATCGTCCGGTTGTTCATGTCGAGCTCGATCATGTCGCCGTCCTCGACGAACGCGATCGGGCCGCCTTCCGCCGCTTCCGGCGAGATGTGGCCGATGGCGATGCCGCGGGAAGCGCCGGAGAACCGGCCGTCGGTGATCAGGCCGACCTTCGTGCCGAGGCCCATGCCGACGATCTGCGACGTCGGCGCGAGCATCTCGGGCATGCCCGGGCCGCCCTTTGGACCTTCGTAGCGGATGACGACGACGTGGCCTTCCTTGACCTTGCCCTCCGCCAGGCCGCGCAGCACGTCGTCCTGCGAGTCGAAGCAGATTGCCGGACCGCGGTGATAGCCGCCGACCGACTTGTCAACCGCGCCGACCTTGATGATCGAGCCGCCCGGCGCGAGGTTGCCGAACATGACGGACAGGCCGCCTTCCTTCGTATGCGGATCGTCGATCGGACGGATGACGGTGTGATCCGTGATCTCGGCGCCTTCCACGTTCTCTCGCAGCGTCTTGGCGGACACCGTCATGACGTCGCCCTTCAGCGTGCCTTCCTTTTTGAACAGCTCGTTGATGATGGCGCTCACGCCGCCTGCGTTGTGCAGGTCCTCGATATGGTGGTCGGAGGCCGGCGCCAGCTTGGACAAGTACGGGGTACGCTTGGCCACTTCGTTGATGCGCTCGATCGGGTATTCGATGCCGGCCTCATGTGCCAGCGCGAGCGTATGGAGAACGGTGTTGGTCGAGCCGCCCATCGCCATATCAAGCGCGAACGCATTGTCGATCGAGTCGAGCGTCACGATGTCGCGCGGCTTGATGTCCTTCTTGATGAGCTCCATCAGCTGTGCGGCGGACTTTCTGACGAAATCGCGGCGCTCTGGCGCAACGGCCAGGATCGTGCCGTTGCCCGGCAGCGCAAGACCGAGCACTTCGGCAAGGCAGTTCATGGAGTTCGCCGTGAACATGCCCGAGCAGGAGCCGCAGGTCGGACAGCCGAACTGCTCGAGCTCGGTCAGGCTCTGCTCGTCGATCTTGCCCGTCATATAGGCGCCTACGCCCTCGAAAACGGACGTCAGGGAGATGGCGCGGCCGTCCTTGGTGCGTCCGGCCTTCATCGGTCCGCCGCTGACGAACAGCGTCGGGATGTTGACGCGCAGCGCGGCCATCATCATCCCCGGCGTGATCTTGTCGCAGTTCGGGATACAGACCATGCCGTCGAACCAGTGGGCGTTGACCATCGTTTCGACGGAGTCGGCGATGATCTCGCGGCTCGCGAGAGAGTAGCGCATGCCGATGTGGCCCATTGCGATGCCGTCGTCCACGCCGATCGTATTAAATTCGAACGGGACGCCGCCCGCTTCGCGGATCGCTTCTTTTACGATTTTGCCGAATTCCTGCAGGTGGACGTGGCCCGGCACGATGTCCAGGTACGAGTTGCAGACAGCGATGAACGGTTTGCCGAAGTCTTCTTCCTTGACGCCCGCGGCGCGCAGCAAGCTGCGGTGGGGCGCGCGGTCGAAGCCTTTTTTGATCATATCGGAGCGCATTTTGGAAGCCATGATGAAATCCCCCGTTTCTTATGAATGCCGTGCCTAGGACCTGGGTAGGACAAGTGCGAATAGAAATAATTTTATCACAAGATGGCGTCTAACGGCTACTGTGCCTCCGAGGCGATTGCAGGCATTTGCCGGCGGAGGCACATGCGCGAACGCCCCCTGCCGGTAGGCAGAGGGGCGCGAGTCGAATCAAAGCGTCAATTGTCCGGATCTGTGGGCAGCAGCCCAGACAGCGCCGCAAAGGGCAGATTCTCGAAGTGGCCCGTCTTGTAAACGACCTCGGATTCCGTCTGCGGCTCCTCGGCCGGCTTGTTGCGCCGGAAGGCCAGTCGGTCGTGCAGCTTCACGAGCACCTGCGCCGTATTGAGCGCGTCGTCCAGCGCGCGGTGATGAGAGCCGGAAAAAGGAATCTCAAGCATCTCGAGCGCGGCTTTAAGCCCCATTTGCTGGTGCTTTTCCAGCTTGAACACTTTGGACAGCATTTTCTGCAAATTGTTGTGGTTGATCATCCAGTTCGTATCGATCTGCATCTGACGGCATTCATGGAGCAGCTGACGCAGGTCGTCGGGGCCCCAGGCGCACAAATAATACTCGTCGGGGCCGATCCATGAAACGAAGGCGGCGAGCGCTTCCGGAAGCCGGCTTGCGGCGTCGACATCGTCCTGGGTGATGCCGGTGAAGGCGGTCGTATCTGTAGAAAGCGTCGGTACGACGGTCGGCCTGACAAAGGCCTGAAACGTATCGAGGATGCCCGGAACGCCTTCGACAAGGCCGATCTTGGCCGCGCCGATCTCAATGATCTCGGCGATCTGCCCCTTTTTCCGGCGAACGGTCATCTCCAGGTCATATACAATGTAAGTCAAGGAATCACACCTCGGGCTGTTCGCGCGGCGCTGCGCCCCGCGGAACATCGCGTAATAATAGTCCGGCTTTACGTATTATAGACCTCCGCCAATTATTTGTCATGGTGTTCACGGCAAAATGCCGGCTGCCGTCCCTTGGAAGGGACGATCGCCGGCACCCGGTCGTACGTATTTCCGTATTTAAAGCGTGGGCTTGAAAAACATAAGAAGAAAAAGGACGATCCCAAGGACGGTTGCCACATAATTGATTGCGTTGACCTTGGCGACGCCGGCTTGAAGCGCGGGCGACGCTTGCTTGTCGGCGGGACCGGTATCGACTTGCGCCTTGGCCGCGACATCGGCGGCAGCCCGCGCCATGAAGGCGATGACGACGATCTGGATAAGCACGTAGTCGACAATGGCTGCGATGATCCACAGCTGGTCCCAGCCGTAATCGCCGAGCCATACGAGCAGCAGGCCGGACAGCACGGCGAGGGAGCCAAGCGTTTTCGGGAACATCTCAAGCTTTGCGGACAGCTTTAGCGAGTCGCGCAGCTGCCCGAGCGTCTGACCCTTGCGCAGCAGGACGTGGCCGAAATAGGTCGGGCCGATGCCGACGATCGCGGAGATTACGTGCACCGCGACAAGCAGGCCAAGCCAGTTCTCCTCCAGATAGGCGTAACCAGTAAACGACATTTTTTGTTCGTTCTCCTCTCGTTTTAACGGTATAATCCCATGCTAGCACGGTATTTTTATGCGGGCTGTCATCACTTTTAATGACGGATATGCATGACAAGTCACATTACAAACGGCGGTTTTCAGCTTTAAATGACACGCATGAAATCCTTTCCGCGGCGCATCCTGCGCGGACGGTGATGTATAATGAACAAAAAAGAATGACAAGAAGGTGTTTCTCTTTGAAATTTTTCCATACGGCGGATTGGCATCTCGGAAAATTGATTCAGAACGTATACATGACCGAAGATCAACGATATATGCTCGAGCAATTCATGCGGGATATCGAGACGGAGCGGCCCGATGCGGTCGTGATCGCGGGCGATCTGTACGACCGGGCGGTGCCGCCGACGGACGCCGTCGGACTGCTGGACCGCACGCTGCAGCGTATCGTGCTGGAGCTTAAGACGCCCGTGATCGCCATTTCCGGCAATCACGATAGTCCGAGCCGTCTCAACTTCGGGAGCGGCCTTATGAAGGCGGCGGGTCTGCACATCGCGGGTGAATACGACCCCTCGGCCGGCCCGGTCGTCCTGCACGATGCGCACGGCCCGGTCTGTTTTCACCTCGTGCCGTTCGCCGATCCGGCCGCCGTGCGCCTCGCGCTGGGGGACGAGACGATCCGATCCTACGACGGCGCGATGGCCGCGATTGCTGAGCGAATCCGCGGCGCGACGGACCCCGGAGCGCGCCATGTGCTGGTCGGACATGCGTTCGTGACGCCGCGCGGCGAGGCGGAGCCCAACACGAGCGACTCCGAGCGGCCGCTCTCGATCGGAGGGACGGAGCACGTGAGCGCGTCGCATTTCCGAGGCTTCCACTATACGGCGCTCGGCCATCTGCACCAGGCTCACTTCGTCGGCTCGGAGACGGTACGCTACGCAGGTTCGCCGCTCAAGTATTCGATCTCCGAAGAGCGCCACCAGAAGGGCTACCTGATCGTGGAGCTGGACGGGGAAGGCAACGCCTCGGTCGAAAAGCGGGTGCTGGTCCCGCGGCGCGACATGCGTACCGTTCGAGGGTACATCGACGAGATCGAGCGGCAGGCGCCGAGCGAGGATTACATATATGTCAGGCTGCTGGACGAGGTGCCGGTGCTGTCTCCGATGGAGCGCGTCAGGTCGGTCTATCCGAACGCAATGCACGTGGAGCGGGAGCTGGCGATGCAGCAGGCGGCGGCTGCGGCAGAGGAAGGGACTGCGGCGGGCGGAAAGGCCGGCATGGACATGCTGACGCTGTTCCGCGCCTTCTACCTGGAGGCAAAGGGCGGCGAGGCGTCCGAGGAGACGGAGCGTCTGTTCCTTGCGGCGCTGCGGGATATCGAAAACGAGGAGGATGAGCGTTATGATGCCGGTGCGGCTGACGATGACGGCGTTCGGGCCGTATAAGGACAAGGAGGTCATCGACTTCGCGGAGCTGTCCGGCAACCGGCTCTTTCTCGTCTCGGGTAATACGGGCGCGGGCAAGACGTCGATTTTCGACGCGATCTGCTTCGCGCTGTACGGCGAAGCGAGCGGCGAGGACCGCAGCGACGTCCGCATGCTGCGCAGCCAGTTCGCCTCGGACGACCTGTATACGTCCGTCGAGTTCGAGTTCGAGCTGAAGCGCCGGACGTACCGCATTCTGCGTCAGCTGCCGCACGTGAAGACGGGCAACAAGAGCGCGACGGGCGAAAAGTACGAGTTCGTCGAGACGACCGGCGGGGCGGAGACGATGATGGTCGACCGCCATGCCGTCCGGCAGATCAACGAACGGATGCAGGCCTTGCTCGGACTGACCAAGGACCAGTTCAGCCAGATCGTCATGCTTCCCCAGGGCGAATTCCGCAAGCTGCTTACTTCGGATACGGAGAATAAGGAAGAGATCATGCGACGGATTTTCCGCACGCATCTGTTCAAGTTCGTCGCCGAGTATTTGAACGAAAAACGAAAAGCGTCGCAGTCCGAATGGGAGCTCGCAAGGCGCGATCTCGACATGCAGGCGGCGAACCTGAAGCTGTCTCTGGCGCAAAGGGAAGATTCGGCGCTCGCGCGCGTGTTCGAGCAGGCGCATTTTAACGTGCATCAGGTGCTCGAGGCGCTGGATGCGGAGATGGTTTATTACGAAGGTGAAAAAACCGTCCGGCAGTCCCGTCTGGACGAAGAGAGCCGGCTGCACAAAACGCTGGTCGAGCGTTATCATGCTGCCTCTCGGGTAAACGAGCTGTTCGGCGAACTGGACCGGAAGACGGGCGAGCGCCAGGCGCTCGAAGCCCGCATCCCCGAGATCGAAGAGAAAAAGCGAAGACTCGCCCTGGCGGAGATGACGCTGCCGCTCGAGGTTCGGGAGCGGCTGTGCGCAAGCGTGCAAGCGCAGGCGAAGGCGGCGGAGGGATTACGGCAGTCGGCCGCTGAAGCGTCCGGGCGCGCGGCGGGCGAGCTTGCCGCCGCGCAGGAGCGCCATGCGCAGGAGGAGGGACGCGCCGGGCAGCGCGAAGCGCTCGTGCGCGAGCTTGAGCGGCTCGCGCGCGACCTGCCGGCGGTCCGCGAGCTGGAGGAGCGCCGCGCCGCGCTCGGCAGGCTGCAGCGCGAAGCCGAGGCCGCGCAGCGTGAGCAGCAGGCGGCAGAAGCTGCGGCCGCGGCCCGGCAGGAGGCGCGCAAGGCGCTGTCCGAGCGCGCGCGGCAAGCCGAGGAGGCCGTGCGCGAGCTGCCGGAGCTCGCCGAGCGCTTCGAGCGGATGCTGCAGGAGGCGACGCTGCTGCGCGAATTCGTGCTGCTCGGGCGCGGCGCTGCGACGCAGGCGGCGGAGGAGGCGGAGCTCCGACTCGCGCACGAGGAAGCCGCGAAGCGCTATCTGGCGCTCGAGGCGGGATGGCTGGAAGGCCAGGCCGGGCAATTGGCCGCGCATCTGCACGATGGGAAGCCTTGCCCGGTATGCGGCAGCGAGGCGCATCCCCGTCCGGCCGAGCCGCCGGCCGACATGCCGACGCGCGAGACGCTCGACCGGCAGCGTACGGACAGGGCGGAGCGGGAGACGCTGTATTTGGCGGCGAAGGCGAAGCGGGAGCACACGGAAGCGCAGCTGCGGGACAAAGCGGAAGAGATCGAGCGCAACGGGCGGGTGCCCGGGCAAGCCGAGGCGGACTATGCGGAGCTCGTCGAGAACGGCAAGCGGATGCGCGTCCGGGTAGACGGGCTTAAAGCGGAGCAGGCGGCGCTGGACGAGCTGCGGCGCAAGCTGGCTGAGGAGGAAGCCGGGCTGGAGGCCGCGTCTGCGGACAAGGAGCGGCGAACGGCCTTATCGCAGGAGCGTCGTACGGCCTTTGCCGCCGCGCAGGCGGTTTATGACCGGACGCTGGCCGGTCTGCCCGAGGGGCATCGGACGCTTGAGGCGCTGCAGCGGCTGCTCCGCGAGGCGGAGCAGGCCAAAAAGCGTCTGGAAGCGGCCTGGCGTCTCGCGCAGGAGCAGCTGCGGCAAGCGGGCGAGCGTCATGCGGCTGCAAAGGCGCATCTGGACGCCGCGGAGCGCCAAACGACCGAGGCGCAGGCGCGGCTGGCGGAGGCGCAGAGCGACTTCGCTGCGGAACTGGCCCGGGCGGGATTTGGCTCGGAGGCGGACTATCGGGCGGCCAAGCTGCCGGAACGCGACATCGCGGACATGAAGGCGGAAATCGAGCGATTCCTGGCCGGACTTGCCGCAGTCGTGCGGCAGATCGAAGAACTTGGCATTCAGCTGGAAGGCAAGGAACGGGCCGATCTGGCCGCGCTTGCCGAGGAAGCGCAGCGGATGGAGCGGCAGGCGGAGGCGACGCGACTCTCGCTGCACGAGGCGCAGGCGCAGCTGGATAAGGGTGCGGAAGGGCGAACCAAACTGCTGGAAGCGGAAGAAAAATGGCGTAAGTCGGAGCAGGATTTTCAGCTCGTCAAGGACCTTTACGACGTCGTGCGCGGGGACAACCGGCACAAGATTTCTTTTGAACGCTATCTGCTCGTCGAATTTCTCGATCGCATCCTTTCGGCGGCCAACCTGCGGCTGCGGACAATATCCGGCGGACAGTTCTATCTCGTGCGCAGCGACCGCCGGGAAAAGCACGGCAAGCAAAGCGGACTTGGCCTGGACGTCTTCGACAACTACACCGGCCAGCTTCGCGATGTGAAGACGCTCTCCGGCGGCGAGAAGTTCAACGCCTCGCTCTGCCTTGCGCTAGGCATGGCGGACGTGATCCAGGCCTACGAGGGCGGCGTGTCGCTCGAGACGATGTTCATCGACGAAGGCTTCGGCTCGCTCGACGAAGAGTCGCTGAGCAAGGCGGTAGACACGCTCGTCCAGCTGCAGCAGACAGGGCGTATGATCGGCATCATTTCGCACGTACAAGAGCTCAAGCAGGCCATTCCTGCCGTGCTCGAGGTGAGAAAATCGGCGGACGGCTGCAGTTACACCAAGTTCCGGATCAGTTGAGCCGAATGCGGCCGCAAGCGATCAGGCGGCTTTTGTCTATTCCGTCGCTTCCCGTCATATATATGGAGCAAAAAGACGAGAGGTGTGGGGCGTTTGGACAAGGCTGCGGTCAAGCGGTTCTACGATCTGAGAAGCAAACAGAAAGAAATCGAAAAAGAGCTGTCGGAGCTGCGCGGGCAAATCTTGACGTTTTGCGAAGCGGAGGGGCTCTCCCAGACCGATCTCGGAGGCTACAGCGTGAAGATCGTGCAGCAGGAGCGAAGGGAATACGACGACGAGAAAATCAAGGCGGCGCTTCCCGACGAAGAGCTGTGGCGGCTCATTTCCCGCGCGGACCCGTCGAAGCTGGCAGGTCTCTTGAAGCTGAACGTGCTGAAGGAAGAGCAGCTTTTCGGAACGTATGCGTTGAAAAAAATCGCGCTGGTGCAAGTTGAGCGGACGTAGAAAAGATTCCATATGACAGGCCCTTTGCACGAAAAAGCGGGCGTTCCCTTAAGCAAGATGGGGAGCAGCCCGCTTTTTTCGCGCTATTTTTTAACCTTGTAAAATTCGTGGTACAGCTTCATAAGCGCCCGCTTCTCGATTCGCGACACATAGCTGCGGCTGATGCCGAGCTCCCGCGCGATCTCGCGCTGGGTTCGTTCGTCCCCGCCCTTGCCGTCCAGGCCGAACCGGCCCCGGATAACCTCCTGCTCCCTTTCGTCGAGAATGTCGAGATTTTGATAGATTTTGCTCTTCTCGATTTTCAACTGCACTTTCTCCACGACGTCGTCGGGCTCGCTGCCCAAAATATCTTGAAGCGTAATTTCGTTGCCCTCTTTGTCGGTTCCGATCGGATCGTGGAGAGACACGTCTTTGCGCGTTTTCTTCAGCGATCTGAGATGCATCAATATTTCGTTTTCTATACAACGTGCCGCGAACGTAGCGAGTTTGGTTCCCTTGCCGACTTGGAAGCTCTCGATGGCCTTGATGAGGCCGATCGTGCCGATCGAGATCAGGTCTTCGAGATCCTCGCCGGTGTTGTCGAATTTTTTGACGATATGCGCGACCAGCCTCAGATTGTGCTCGATCAGCAGGTTGCGCGCTCTGGCGTCGCCTTCCGCCATGAGGCCTAAGTATTTGCTTTCCTCCTGCTCGGACAGGGGCTGGGGGAACGCATTGTTTTTGACATAAGAGACGAGCAAGGAGAGCTGCTTGATGAAGAGCGCTATCGAGGTAAAGAATCCGGGCACGTGACGGCCTCCTCCGGTTGTAAGTTCAGGGTGACGCGCGACCATTACCATTGTATGTGGGCCGGCGCCCATCCGTGCTTGTCAGCAACAAAAAGGACGGCGATTCGACCGATTCGCCGCGGCGTTCCCCACCTTTTCCCATCCATAACCTTCTTCGCCTCGGCAAATAATGAATGGGACAACAGTCCGTATCGGAAAGGGGATGGCAGCCATGGCAACCAAAGAGGCCGGAAGGGGCCCTGCTTCATACAAGCCGTTGTCCATGTCGCCCAAGGAATACCAGCAATTTGCGAAAAGCCGGCAGCCTTCGCGGCCCGTCTTCGCCAATTGCGTCCGCGCGTTTTTGGTGGGAGGCTTCATATGCTTCATCGGCGAGGGCGTGCAGCACTTTTTTATGGCCGCATTCGACATGACGAGCAGGCAGGCGGGCAATCCGAGCGTGGCCGTCATGATCCTGATCTCGGTCATTCTGACTTGCCTGGGCGTCTATGACAAAATCGCGCAATGGGCGGGCGCCGGAACGGCGGTTCCCGTTACCGGCTTCGCCAATTCGATGTGTTCGGCGGCGATCGAGCATCGAAGCGAGGGGCTTGTGCTCGGCGTCGGCGCCAATATGTTCAAGCTGGCGGGCTCCGTTATCGTCTTCGGGACCGTTGCCGCCTTTTTCGTCGGGATCGTCTACTGGATCCTGGGGGTGAGTCACTAATGCTGCAGGGCAGGCGAACGTGGATCTTCGACAAGCCCCCGGTCATATTGGGCACAGGCACCGTCGTGGGTCCGGATGAAGGCGAAGGACCGCTGGCTGCGGACTTCGACCTCGTGCACCCGGATATGACGATCCAGCAGCCGAGTTGGGAGAAAGCGGAGCGGCTCATGCTCGAGCAAGCCTCGGATATCGCGCTCTCCAAGGCCGCGCTCTCGAAGGACAAGATCAACTTCTATATCGGCGGCGATCTTATTAACCAGATCATCAGCAGCACGTTCGCCGCCCGCACGCTCGGCGCGCCTTATTTGGGCGTTTTCGGCGCCTGCTCGACCTCGATGGAGTCGCTGGGGCTGGCCGCGCTGCTCGTGTCGACGGGGGCGGCTAGGTATGCGATGGCGGGGACGAGCAGCCACAATTGCACGGCCGAAAAGCAGTTCCGCTATCCGACGGAGTACGGATCCCAAAAGCCGCCGACCGCCCAATATACGGTAACCGGCGCGGGCGCCGCCGTCGTCGCGGCGGAGGGCGCCGGGCCGCGGATCACTTCGGTTACGATCGGGCGAATTATGGACCTCGGGCTCAAGGACCCGTTCGACATGGGCTCGGCCATGGCGCCGGCCGCCGTGGATACGATTCAGGCGCATCTGCAGGAGACGGGCCGCGAGCCGGGCTATTACGACATGATCGTGACCGGCGATCTGGCGTCGGTCGGCCATCCGATCGCCGCCGATCTGCTTAAGCGGCATGGCGTGCCGATCTCGGAGACGCAGTTCGACGACTGCGGTCTGCTTATGTACGACCTCGCCAATCAGACGGTTCAGGCCGGGGGGAGCGGCTGCGCCTGCTCCGCGACCGTCACGTACGGGCATCTGCTTAGGCGGCTCGCGCAGGGAGAGCTCGGCCGCCTGCTCGTCGTAGCGACCGGGGCGCTGCTCTCGCCGCTGTCTTTTCAACAGGGAGAGAGCATTCCGTGCATCGCTCACGCCGTATCCATCGAACGTTAATACGATTCCAAGGAGGACAAACGATGCAATACTTGTGGGCTTTCCTGGTCGGCGGAGCGATCTGCATCGTCGGCCAGCTGCTGTTCGACGTCGCCAAGCTGACGCCCGCCCATACGATGGCGACGCTCGTCGTGGCAGGCGCTGTGCTGGACGGACTCGGCCTGTACGATCCGCTCGTGGACTTCGCAGGCGCGGGGGCGACCGTGCCGATAACGAGCTTCGGCAACGCGCTTGTCCACGGTGCGCTGAGCGAGCTGCAAGAGGTAGGGTGGATCGGGATCATCACCGGCATTTTCCAGATCACGAGCGCCGGCATATCCGCGGCGATTATTTTCTCGTTTTTGGCTGCGCTGGCTGTAAAGCCAAAAGGCTAAGCTTGTTTAAGTAAATTTTAGGAGAACGCAAATGGGGCGACGGCGCGACGAGCCGCGCCTGCTCGGGAAGCCTGCGCGAATCGCTTGCGGACGCGGTTTGCCGCGTTACGCACCGTTTTCGGGACGCCGTACCTATTTCCAACTGCCGGTTCGCCTAGCGCGAATTGGCTTTTTTTCTATGATTATTTGGAGTTTTGCAAAATTGTAGTCCCGAATCCCCATCAAGTATAATAGTAGAGTAGCCTCGGACTACCGCCAGATCCCATTAGGAGGGACCTCAATGGAACAACAGACCGCCATGCAATTATTAGATTCGATCAGACGCAATATGGAATCTTGTATATACGGAAAAAAAGACGAGATCGCATGGCTGCTGACCGCGCTGGTCGCCGGGGGACACGTGCTCATCGAAGACGTGCCCGGCACCGGCAAGACGCAGCTCGTCAAGGCGCTCGCCCGTTCGATCGGCGGTTCGTTCCATCGGATCCAATGCAATCCCGATCTGCTGCCGACCGACATCACCGGCGTTTCCATCTATCATCCGAAGCAGGAGCAGTTCGTGTTCAGGCCGGGTCCCGTCATGTCGAATCTGCTGCTTGCCGACGAGATCAACCGAGCGACGACCAAGACACAGTCCGCGCTGCTCGAGGCGATGGAGGAGCGTCATGTGTCCGTCGACGGGGTTACATACCCTTTGCCGCAGCCGTTTATTTTATTTGCCACGCAGAACCCGATCGAATTCGAAGGCACCTATAATTTGCCGGAGGCTCAGCTTGACCGCTTCCTGATGAAGATCTCGCTCGGCTATCCGGACGAGGAGTCCGAGAAAAGGCTGGTGCTCGAGCCCGGCACGTCGCGCGCGGCGGAGCAGCTTGAGTCGGTCGCCATGGCGGAGGACATCGTGAGCATTCAGCGCCTTGCGGCAGGCTGCCACCTGGACGGCGGCGTAGCCGACTATTTGGTGCAGCTGATCCGTTCGACCCGCAAGCATCCTTCGGTGCTGCTCGGCGCCAGCCCGCGCGCCTCGGTGGCGCTTGCCGCTTGCGCGAAGGCATATGCGTTCCTGCACCACCGCAATTACGTCATTCCGGACGATATCAAGATATCCGCGCCGTTCGTCCTTGCCCACCGTCTCCACCTTCGGTCGGAAGCCCGCATGCAGGGCGCTACGGCCGGCGGCGTCCTCCAGGAAGTTCTCAAGCAGCTGCCCGTGCCGGTAGCGCTGGAGCGTTGAGCATGAAGCGCCTGCCTCAGGTCCGCTTCGGCTGGTTCTGCGGGATTTTGTATTTGTCGGCTTTATCGTTTGTCGTTTTCCAGGGCGGCAAAACTTCGTTGATGCTGTTCGTTATTATGAACGGCCTGGGGCTCTACCTGCTCCTGGGACGATGGAGCGGCATCGGCGGCATCCAGGGCAAGCGGGCGCTTGGCGCCGTTCCCGGCCAAGACGGTCTGTACGCGGCGGGTTCCCGCCTCAAGGTCCGATTGCAGCTGCAAGTCCCAGGGTTTTGGCCGCTGCCTTACGTTATTGTCCGCGAACGGCTGGTCCGCTTAAGCGGCTCGGATCTCCAGGAATACGAATTGTCCTTCGTGCCCGATTACAAACGCCGCGGCCAGGTCGAATACGAATCCGCGCCGCTTCGGCGGGGCCGTTATCAATTTCTGGAGACCAAGTGCTCCACACGCGATATTTTCGGCCTTTTCGAGCATCAGGGCGCATTTCGGGAAGACCTGCATATCAAGGTGCTGCCGCGCATGATCGAGCTGCAGGAATGGCGCCATCTGAGGAAGGCACGCACCGGTCAGATCGAGCAGCGCGCCAGCTCCCTCTGGGCGAGGGAGACGACGCAGATCGACGGCGTCAGAGACTACATCCACGGCGACCGGATGTCGCGTATTCACTGGAACGCCACCGCCCGCACGGGGCAGTGGAAATCCAAGGAATACGAGCGCGAGGCGCTGCCCCGCTTCGTCATCGTGCTGGACCGGCGCGCCGGCGCTTACCGCAGCGCGGACGCGTTCGAGCTGGCCGTGTCGACGGCCACCTCGCTGCTGAATCTCGCGCTGCGAAGAGGGATGCCGGTCGGCTTCGTATCCGCCGGCAAGGACACCGCCTGGTTCGGCGCCGGCAAAATGCCGGTGAACCGGGATTTGTTAATGGAGCATCTGATCGACGTCGAGGCGGACGGGGAGGATGCGCTCGATCGCGTGCTCCGCAAGACGTCGGAGAAGTTCGAGGCCGGCGCGAGCTATGTGCTCGTCAGTCCGTCGATGGAGGACGAAACCTTGTTCGCGCTTGAAGGCTTGTCGGCCAGACGGACCGGACCGAGCCATATCCATATCGCAGAGCGGACGCCGCAAGCCGAGCCGTCCGAACGTCTGCAGCAGTGGTCGCGCACATTCCGCGGCAGGCAGTGGGAGCTATGCTCGATTACGCGCCTGGAGGATCTTCCCAAGGCATTGGAGGCGGGCACCGCTTGAATACGATGATCGCAAGCGCAGGACGCCGGGTGGAGAGCGGCTATTTCCGGAGGCTCGTGCTTGAGCGGCTCCACCGGCTTTTCGTAATCGTGATCGTGCTGCAATTGATACAAGTTTTTAAAAATTACTGGTGGCCGGAAACGTATGCGGTCGTTTACGCTTCCGTAGCGGCGGCGGCGGCGATCGAGCTTCTGGTCAGCCGCGCCTTTGCGCTCAGAATCGTTATGCAGTTAGCCGCGGTGCTTGCGGCGGTGCTGATTTTCACGCCCTACGTCTGGACCGGCTGGCCGGAAGGGTTGAAGGGGTGGGAGGCGCTCCGCGAGTTCGCGATCGTGAACGGCAAGCCGCTTCATCCGTTTTTCGAGATCACGGCCGGCGTCGTGCTGATCATTCATTACATGGCCTATCTGGGCACGAACAAGATCAGGGCCATCGGCTTTATTCTGATGTCGATCGCCACCCTTGCCATCATCGATTCCTTTTTTCCGCTCGAGCTTTGGACGAACATCGCCTGGGCCGTGGTGGCCGGGCTCGGTTGGCTTGTCGTTCTTCATCTCAGGCAATTGAGAGAGCGGCACTTCGAGAGCTGGAGCGCGCTCGCCGAGCGTCCGTTCGAGCTAGCCGTGCCTGCGATTATCGTCATCGGCCTGCTCATGCTCGCGGGCATCGCGGTGCCGCGCGCCCCCGTGCTGCTGGAGGATCCGTATACGCTGTGGCTTCAGGCACAGAACAAAGAAGTGCCGGCCTTTTCCGGCGAAGGCGGCTATATCGGAGGCGGCGACAGCGGCGGTACGGGATCCGGACCGTCCTCCAAGTCGGGATACGGGCGCAGCGACGCCAAGATCGGCGGCGGCTTCGAATTCGACTATTCGCCCGTCATGACGGTGGATACGAGCCAGCGGGCCTACTGGCGCGGGGAGACGAAGGCGGTTTATACCGGACAAGGATGGACGGACCGCAAAGGGATGGAAACGACGTCCGCGGCTCCCGGCGAGGCCGAGCTGCCGGCGGACAAACCTACGCTCGATGGCATCGAGACGAAAAAGGTAACGCAGACGTTCCACATTTTGCGCAAAGACCGACTTCCCGTGCTGTTCGGCGCGGGAGCGATCGACGGCCTGTCGGAGTGGCAGGGCGTGAACGGCAATGCCAGGCTTACATGGAACAAGGAAGAGCAGGAGCTCAAGTTCCAGCGCTCCGCCACGGTGGAATCCTACACCGTCGTATCCGACATGATCGTAATCGACGAAGACAAGCTGCGGGCGACCCGCTCGAAGGAGGCCGAGGCGCCCTTCGATCTGACCCCCTACGGACAACTGCCGGTAGTTCCGGCCCGGGTCTCGGAGCTGGCCCTCTCGATTACGGCGGACGCTGGCAACGATTACGACGCGGCCAAGGCGCTCGAGAGCTATCTGAGAACGAATTATCTGTACACGAACACGCCGGACGTGAGCCTGCAGAAAAGCAAGGATATCGCAGACGCTTTCCTGTTCGAGATCAAGCAAGGTTACTGCGATTATTACTCCACCGCTTTCGTCGTGCTGGCTCGCTCCCTGGGGCTGCCGACGCGGTGGGTCAAGGGCTATGCCACAGGCAGCAATCAGATGGACGAAGAAGGCTTCCGCAGCGGCCTCGGTTATATCGCCGATCCGAACGGCGCCGGCACGTACACCGTCCGCAATGCGGATGCGCATTCCTGGGCGGAAGTTTACTTCGAAGGCGTCGGGTGGGTTCCGTTCGAGCCGACGTCCGGCTTTACCGTACCTCAGCCGATGGCCGAGATCGCGCCGATCGCTACGCCGGATTCGACGGTCGGCGCAGACGACACCGCCACCGAAGAGACGGAGACTGCGACGCAAAAAGGCGGCTGGTCGGCTATGACATGGACGATCGCCGGCGCCTCGCTGATCGTAGTCGGCGTCGCTGCGCTGCTCGTCCGCAGGCGCGCCTGGACGGCGACGGTATGGCGCCGCGTCCGCTACCGCGGCGCGACGCCGAACCAGCGGATCGTGCGGGAGATGGAGCGTCTTATCGCCTATCTCGGCAGACGAGGCTTGAAGCGCAGCCAGCATGACACGCTGCGGGAGTCGTTTACCGCCTGGAGCGGACGCTTCTCCTCCTTGCAGCCCGAATTCGATGGCGTGCTGCGCAAGTTCGAGTCCGCCCGCTACGGCGGTCAATCCGGAGGCGAAGGCGATCTGGAGCAATTCAACGCCATGGCCGACAAGATCCGCAAGTCGCTATAAACGCTTAAGGAGCGCCCGTCGAGGCGCTTCTTTTTTTATTTCCGCGCAACATGCCGATCGGGGCGGCGACAGCGTTCCCTTTTGCAAGGCCGGGGCGGGTGTGGTATATTTTGAACAATCCGATAAAGACTGGAGCATTGCGGCATGTTTGAACGATTGCTGCCCCATCAACTCGTGGGCACCGTCTTCGATATAGATCTGGCGTCGCTAGCTAGCATGGGCGTACGCGGCATTATCACCGATCTGGACAACACGCTCGTAAGCGCGCGCACCCCGCTTGCGACGCCTGAGCTGATCGCTTGGCTGGACAAGGTCAAGTCGCTCGGATTCCAGGTCGTCATTTTATCGAACAACAACTTAACGCGCGTGGCGAAGTTCGCCGAGCCGCTAGGCATTCCGTTCATTCCGGCGGCGCGCAAGCCGTTTAACAAGGCGTTTAAGCAAGCGCTGAACTTGCTGGGTCTCAAGGCCGAACAGGCGGTGGTCGTCGGCGACCAGATGATGACCGACGTGCTGGGCGGACGACGGATGGGCCTGCATACGATTCTCGTGACGCCGATCGCGAGAGCGGAGGAAGGCTGGGGCACGAGGATGAACCGCCGCGTGGAGAAGATCGCGCTGTCAAGGCTGACCAAGCAGGGCTTGTGGCCGGATAAGGGGGACAAGTAGCATTGCCGACAATCGAGAATAATTGGAGTACGAAAAAGTGCGCGGGCTGCGGCGTATCGCTGCAGATTGAAGACGCGTCGAGGCCGGGATTCGTGCCCGAAGCCGCCCGCGAGCGCGAGCCGATCATCTGCCAGCGCTGTTTCCGAATTAAACATTACAACGACGCCTCGTCGGTCGCCATCGATCAGGACGATTTTTTGCGTTTGCTCGGCGGCATC
The DNA here is from genome assembly GCF_030014955.1 of Cohnella hashimotonis. Taxonomy (NCBI): domain Bacteria; kingdom Bacillati; phylum Bacillota; class Bacilli; order Caryophanales; family Paenibacillaceae; genus Cohnella; species Cohnella hashimotonis. Next base: position 4,247,315 of record NZ_JAGRPV010000001.1, on the reverse strand, counting down.
GGATCCACGAACAGTCTCGTCGTGCATATCGTCGACCTGTTCGACTTCGAGGGCTCGATGATCTCGGGTTTGCAGCGCTTCGTGGGCAACAACCCGGTGCTGCTCGTCGTGAACAAGATCGACCTGTTGCCTAAGGTGACCAATTGGAACAGGCTTCGCAATTGGGTTCAAAAGCAAGCCAAGGCCGGCGGCCTACGCGTCGTCGACGTCGTCCTGTGCAGCGCGCGCCGCAACATCGGCTTCGACCGGGTCGTCGAGGCGATCGGGGAACTGCGGGGCGATCGCGACGTCTATGTCGTGGGCGCGACCAATGTCGGCAAGAGCACGCTCGTCAATCGGCTCATCGCCGATTACAGCGATCTGGGCAGGGAATTGACGGTGTCTCGCTATCCGGGCACGACGCTGGACGCGATCAGCATTCCGCTGGACGACGGCCGCAGCATTATCGACATGCCCGGCATCGTATACAAGTCGCGCTTGTCGGAGATCGTTCCGCGCGAGACGCTGCATGCGCTGCTGCCGGACAAGCCGCTCAAGCCTCTGACCTACCAGTTTTACGAAAAGCAGACGCTGTTTTTCGGCGGGCTGGCCCGCTTCGACTTTACGGCAGGAGAGCGCCAGTCGTTCACCGCGTATCTGTCTTCCGGCATTCCCGTGCACCGCACCAAGCAGGAGCGGGCCGACGAGCTGTACGACAATCATCGCGGCGAGATGCTGTCTCCGCCGTCCCGCGAGGAGCTGGCGGACATGCCGCCGCTCGTACGGCACAATTTGCGCATCCCGCCAGGCGGACCGAAGGATATATTCATATCCGGGCTCGGCTGGATCAAGGCAAACGGCTCGACCGGCGCCGTCGTAGACGTATACGCGCCCAAAGGCATCAAGGTATTGCTCAGGGATTGCATCTTGTGAGTCGGGAGGAAGCCGCTGGCATGGACAGTCATACGATACTTTACGGCGTTATCGGGGACCCGATCCGCCATTCCAGATCGCCGATCATGCTCGGCAGGGCGTTTAGAGAGAGCGGTGTGAACGGCGCATACGGCGCCTTCCACGTGGCGCCCGACCGGCTCGGCGACGCGATCCGAGGCATTCGCGCGCTCGGCTTCCGCGGCCTGAACGTGACGATCCCGCACAAGATCGAAGTCATGAATTACCTGGACGAGATCGACGAGAGCGCCAAGGCGATCGGCGCGGTCAATACGATCGTGAACGTTGACGGCAGGCTCGCCGGCTACAATACGGATGGTATCGGCTACGTCCGTTCGCTTAAGGAAGAAGCGGAGCCGGATCTGGCCGGCAAGCGCATCCTTGTGCTGGGCGCCGGCGGCGCTGCGCGGGGCATCGTCTGGGCGCTGCTGCGGGAGGCCCCGGCAGAGGTGCTTGTCGCGAATCGGACCGAGGCGCGGGCGGAGGAGCTTGCCGCGGCGTTCGAGTCCGGCGGCCGCCTGAAGGCTTTGCCTTGGCATTTGCTGGCGGAGGCGTGCGGAGCGGCGGACATCGTCATCAATACGACGTCCGTCGGCATGGCCCCCCATACGGAGGCGGTTCCCGCCGATCCGGCCTGGCTGCGTCCGGGCGCTGTCGCGAGCGATCTCATTTATAATCCGCTGACGACAGCGTTTTTGCACGGTGCGGAGCGGCGGGGCTGCCGCATTCACGGCGGTCTCGGCATGTTCGTTTATCAAGGCGCCTATGCGTTCGAATATTGGACGGGGCGCCCTGCACCGGCGGCGGCGATGCGCGAAGCGGTGCTGGCTTCCTTTTCCGAAGCGGCGAAGGTTTGAACATTTATCTATCAGAGAGCAGGGAATACGCATGCTGACCGGCAAACAAAAACGATTTTTGCGTTCCGAGGCCCATCACCTGACCCCGATCTTCCAGGTCGGCAAGGGCGGCACGAACGACCATCTGATCCGCCATATCGAGGAAGCGCTCGAAGTGCGCGAATTGATCAAGGTGTCGATCCTGAATAACAACGACGATGACCGTTACGAAGTCGCCAAGGAGCTTTCCGAGCGCTCGGGCGCCGAGCTCGTACAGGTGATCGGCAAGACGATCGTGCTGTACAAGGAATCCCGCGACAACAAGCAGATCCAGCTCCCTTAAAGGAGGTACGCGCATGAGACGCATCGGGCTGATGGGCGGCACCTTCGACCCTGTCCATATCGGCCATTTGCTTGCGGCCGAAGCGGCGCGCGAGGCGGCGGACTTAAGCGAGGTCTGGTTCATACCGACCTCCGTGCCCGTCCACAAGCCGCAGCCCGGCGCTTCCGGCGAGCAGCGCCGGGCGCTCGTGGAGGCAGCGATTGCGGAGCATCCGTCGTTCCGGGTGGAGGCGGCCGAACTCGACCGGCAGGGCGCCTCCTATACGATCGACACCGTGCTGGAGCTGCGCGAACGCTATCCGGACGTGGCGTTCTACTGGATCGTCGGCGCTGACATGCGGGACGACCTGCCGCGTTGGAGGCGCATCGAAGAGCTGGCAAGCCTTGTCGTCTTTATTACGCTGAATCGTCCGGTAAGCGGCGCAGATGCAGGCCGTTCAGAAGCCGAAGCCGAGCTGCCGCCGTATCTGCGGGACCGTATCGTGCGCGGAGAGATGCCGGGAATCGGCATTTCGTCCACCGATATCCGCAGGCGCTGCGCCGAAGGGCGGACGATCCGGTACATGGTGCCCGAGCGCGTAAGAGCGGAGATCGAAAGGAAGGGTTTGTATGGATCGCGAACTGTTGATTGAGGCCGTCAAGCGCCAGATGCCCGAAAAGCGGTACCGGCACGTCGCCGGCGTCGTAGATACGGCGTTCGTGCTGGCGCAGCGATACGGCGGCGATCCGGACAAGGCATGGCTTGCCGCGCTGCTGCACGATTATGCCAAGGCCTGGCAGACGGACCGTATGGAGCGGATCATCCGCGAGCAAGGCCTGCCGCCCGAGCTGCTGGAATACGACAAGGAGCTATGGCATGCGCATGTCGGGGCTTGGGCGGTTCGCGAGGAGTTGGGCGTCGAGGATGAAGAAGTGCTGGATGCCGTACGCTATCATACATCGGGCCGGGAGAACATGACGTTACTGGACCGCATCGTCTGCCTTGCGGACTACATGGAGCCGAGCCGGGCATTTCCCGGCGTAGAGCGCATCCGCGAGCTTGCGGAGACGAATCTTAATGAGGCGCTGGTCGCGGGCTTCGACTCGACGATCGTTCATTTATTGGAAAAAGGAAAAACGATTTTCCCGCTGACGGTATTGGCGCGTAACGACCTGGTAAGGGAAATTCGCGCGGCGGGCACTACGATTAAATCTTGAGGGAGGCTGAACGATGGCAAAATCGGAACAGTTGATGAGGCAGGTCGTGGACGCGGCCGACGACAAAAAAGCAAACGACATCGTGGCGCTTAACTTGCAGCATATTTCGCTGGTGGCGGATTACTTCGTCATTTGCCACGGCAATTCGGATACGCAGGTCCAATCGATCTCGACCGAGATCAAGAAGCGCGCAGAGGAAGCCGGCGCCCGCGTCAGGATCGAAGGCATGGATACGGCGAGATGGGTGCTCATCGACATGGGCGACGTCGTCGCGCACGTCTTCCATCGGGACGAACGCGAATACTACTCGCTCGAGCGCTTGTGGTCGGACGCGAAGGCGGTTGAATTCGCATGACGTTGATCGCCGGCACGACGGCCAGTCTGCTGGTGCGGCGCGAGGTGTCGCCTTACGGCTGGTTTCTGGCCGAAGACGAGGCGGAGACTTCGCCCGAGGTGCTGCTCCCTTACGGCGAAGCATCGGGCAATCGTCCTTCGGTCGGCGATTCGGCGGACGTCTTCCTTTTCCATGACGACAAAGGCCGCTTGACGGCGACGACCCGCCGGCCGCTGCTACAGCTTGGGCAGATGGGCCGGCTTGTTATGGCCGACTTTCATCCGCGATTCGGCTGTTTCCTCGAGCTCGGCATCGGGCGCCAGCTGCTGTTGCCGATCAAGGAGCTGCCGGATAACCGCGACCGCTGGCCGCAGCCGGGCGACGAGCTTCATGTGATCATGAAGCACGACAAGGAAGGGCGCATGCTGGCCCGCCTTGCCAAGATCGAAGATTACGAGCGCGTCGTGTTCCGCGCGCCGTCTTCCTGGCACCACGAACAACGGGAATGCTGGGTGACCGATATTTATAAGGATGGCGTGTTCGTACTCGCGCACGGTGGCGTGCTTGGATACGGGGCGCTCGGCTACTTGCCGAACGCGTCCATGATCCACCCGCTGCGGCTCGGCGAAAAGACGACCGCACGCGTGACGCAGGTACGGGACGACGGCAGAGTGACGATGTCGATGCGGCCGGCCAAGGAAGTCGGTCGTCTGGAGGACTCGGACCGCATTCTGGCCTTTTTGCAGGCAAGGCCGGGCGGTGCGATGCCGTATTCTGATTCGACGCCTGCGGACGTTGTCCAGAAGCGGTTCGGACTCAGCAAGTCCGCTTTCAAGCGCGCGCTCGGCAAGCTCATGAAGGACAGGCTCGTGGTGCAGGACGGGAATTGGACCCGGCTTGCCGCTTCTGAAGGGAGCGAGCAGGATGTGGGAGCATCGCGGGATATGGGAGCTTCGCGGGATGCCGGCGCCGCTCCGACGCCGGAGTAAAGGCAGCGGCAGCGATTCGGACTGTCGCCAACAGACACTGGCCTGAGGCGCTTCGTTTGAGACGCCCGGCCATCGAAAACTGAAAGGCCCCGGATTCCGGAATTTAGGAAGGCGGGGCCCGACAACGAGGAGACATCCATGCGCAGCTATCGTGAGTTCGCCTCGGTCTACGACCGGTTGATGGAGGATATGCCGTACCCGGAATGGCTGAGCTTTGCCAGACAATGCTGGGAGAAATACGGCATGCCCGGGACGGTCGTCGATTTGGGCTGCGGGACGGGCAATATTGCCATACCGCTTGCCAAGTCCGGATTTCGCATATTCGGCATCGACCTGTCGGCGGACATGCTGTCCGTCGCCCGCGCCAAGTGGGAGTCCGTGCCTCAACGCGGCATCGGCCGCGCCTCGGGCGGCGAGGAAGGCGGCATTCGTTGGCTGCAGCAGGACATGCGGGACTGGGAGATTCCCGAGCCCGTCGATTGCGTGCTGTCGTTTTGCGACAGCTTGAACTACTTGACGGAGCCCGAGGACGTGGTCTCGTCGTTTAAGCATTCGTATGCCGGCCTCAGGCCCGGCGGGTTGTTCGTCTTCGACGTGCATGCGCCGTCGCAGCTCGCCCGCTACGGCGAGGAGCAGCCGTTCGTGCTCGACGACAAGGACATCGCCTATTTGTGGACGTGCGATTACGATCCCGACCGCCGGGAGGTGGAGCATGAGCTTACCTTCTTCGTACGCGAGGAAGGCGGGGCCGGCGCCGGCTTGTACAGACGGTTTGAAGAGGGACACGTACAGCGCGCCTACGAGCCGGATTGGCTCGCCGGTCAGCTGACGGAAGCGGGTTTTGAGCTGCTTCACCGCTGCGCCGACTTTTCCTGGCATGCGCCGACGGCTGAGAGCGAACGACTGTTTTTTGTCGCGCGGCGCCCGGAATAGAAGACAAAGACGAGAGAGACCGCCAGGCGGAGCTGCCTGGCGTTTTTTTGTATACGAAAACCCCCAGTTCGACTGGGGGTTCCAAAAGCTTATAGCTATGAGTAAAAATCCCTTGAACTCCATGCTAAGATGGTAGCCGGTCTGCCAACTGCACCATCAATCAAGGAGGACAAGGGAATGGACAAGAGCAGTCTAGCACACACCAAATGGAACTGCAAATATCATATCGTATTTGCACCGAAATATCGAAGACAAGTCATCTACGGGAAGTTAAAAAGAGAAATCGGAAAGATACTGCGGGAGTTATGTGAGCGAAAAGGCGTTGAAATCATTGGAGCCGAAGCTTGCCCTGACCACATTCATATGTTGGTGAGCATACCGCCAAAATTAAGTGTTTTGGAATTTATGGGGTATCTGAAGGGCAAAATCTCGCTCATGATATTTGACAAATTTGCCAATATGAAATATCGATACGGAAGCCGTCAATTTTGGTGCAGAGGGTATTTCGTGGACACAGTAGGTCGAAACAAAAAAGTAATTGAAGAATACATCCGTAACCAGATGGTAAAAGACAAAAATTATGAACAACTTACGATGAAAGAACTGATTGACCCGTTTACGGGTGAGTCGACAAAAAAGGGCAGGTAACGTGGCCCCTTTAGGGGCTCGCCCGTGGTAGCACGCGGTTGGCAGATCTTCAATGCGCCTTATAGGCGCGTGCTTGTAACATGCCCTTATAGGGCAGATGGAAGCCACCGGCTAAGCCGGTGGTTATGACTGAAGGTCAAAGAGCATATATTTGGGCGGCTATTTGCGGAAAGGTAAGCGCGATTTCGGCGTACCGTCACTTTATGGATGATTGACGGGCCAAATAACTGCATTCGTGCAGGTATTCTCTACCGACTCGGACCACCTGATGAAATACCTGCAAATATGCAGGTAAATGCAAAGTTCAAGTCAGAAATCCGGCTGATGGCGTAAAATAACTGCGTTTTTGCATCTTTCCTGTTTTAACGGGGCGAGATCGGCATAAAAAGATGTATATTTGCAGGCATTGCGGAAAAGGAACAATACGGGCGAAGACATGCGGGTCCGTCAGGACTGCTGTAGAACGAGCTATCAACCTGCGTTCCGTGCGATGCCAGTTTCAGATATCCGCCAAACTTAAAAGGACCGTCAGGGTGATAATCCCTGATGGTTTTTCTTATCGCGCGAGGCTTGATGGGTAAAAGTAATGGGCGATCGCCTGTCGTAGTGCAGGCGATGGGCCTATTGGCGGGTGCATATGTGCGATCGCCTGTCGTAGTGCAGGCGATGGGTCTGTTGGCGGGGGCAAATGCGCGAGGTGAGCACTTGGCGTAATGCAGGCGAACGCACCTCCAAGCAATACCTTGCGAGCCCAATCACAACAAGAGCGGTCCCCTGTGCCTAAAGACGCTGGGGACCGCTCTTTAATTGTTAACCGCGCAGCTTCGCCTTCTCCGTCAGTTGTCTCTTCCCCGGCCAGAATGACCGGTCGCCGAGCAGCGCCGTGATGGCCGGCACCAAAAACGGCCTAACGAGGAACGTATCCAGCAGCACGCCGATCGCGGTGATGACGCCGAACTGTACGAGCACCTGGATCGGCAGCGTCGCGAGCACCGCGAACGTGCCGGCCAGGATGAGGCCGGCCGAGGCGATGACGCCGCCCGTTTCGCCGACGCCCTCGCGAATCGCGTCCCGCAGCGGCATTTCCTTGCGCTTGCGCCAGATGCTCGAGATCATGAAGATGTTGTAATCCTCCCCGAGCGCCACCAAAAACACGAACGCATACAACGGGATAGAGCCTTGTATCGCATCTGCGCCGAGCACGTAGTGGATGACGAGCCACCCCAGCCCGAGCGCGGAAAAATACGACAGGATGACGGTACCCACCAAATAGGCGGTCGCGACGACAGAGCGTAAATAAAGGAGCAGCAGCAAAGCGATCAGTCCGATAACGACCGGCAAAATCAGTCTTGTATCCCGTTCCCCGGTTTCTTTCGTGTCATACTGCTCCGCGGTCTGCCCCGAGACCCATACATGGTCGGCGGCTTTCGCATCCCCGGCTTGGGCGAGCGCGGCATTCGCAGTTTCGCGAAGGTCGGGAATTTTGTCCAGCGCCTCCAGCGAATACGGGTTAAGAGCCAGCTCCACGTCGTAGGCGACAATTTGCTTATTTTGCTGTCCTTGCGCCGGTTCGGATACGCGGCTGACATAAGGCAAGCCGGACAACTTTTCCGCAAGTTCGGTTTCCCGTCCTCCTGTATCTACGATAACTTTGACGGGGGCAAGCTCGCCTTCGGAAAATTGGGAGCCGATCAGCGCGTAGCCCTCTCTCGATTCCATCGTGGACGGGAACGACGATAAAATGTCGTACGTGAATTTGATCTGGCTCGATACGCCGGCCAGCACGGCGAGGCAAACGACCGAGACGAGGGCGATCAAGCCGGGCCGTTTCACGACGAGCGTACCGGTGCGATAGCGGGGAGCGGGCTCGGGCGCAGGCTTTGGCTTGCCGCGCTTCGCGGCGCGTTCCTCGCGCATTTGCTGCGTGCGCGGAACGAACGGCCAGAAGGAGGCGCGTCCGATGACGGCGAGCAGCGCGGGCACGAGCGTCAGGCTGGCGATGCTCATGATAAAAATCGCGATGCTGAACGGCGCGGCGAACCGGCGGAACGCGCCGTATTCGGCGAGCAGCAGCGTGAGGAGGGCAATCACGACAGTAATGCCGCTCATCGCGACGGCGCCTGATGCGTCCGTCAGCGCGGCGCGAAGCGCCTTTCCTTTATCGGTCTCGTGCTTCAAGAGCTGCCGGAAACGCGAGATGAGGAACAGGCAGTAGTCCGTTCCGGCGCCGAACAGCAGCACGGTCATGATCGAGATGCCCTGCGAATCGACGACGATCCAGCCCTCGCGGGCCATCCAGCCGAGAAGCGGACTGATGACGCCGTAGGCGAAGCCGACGCCCACGAGCGGGATGAAGGCCAGGATGGGAGACCGGTAAATGAGCAGCAGCAAAATGAGTACGAGCAGAACGGTTCCCATCAGAAGCGCGAAGTCGGCGTTCTCGAAAAGTCCCGTGGCATCGATCTGGATACCTACCGGACCGGTGACGCGCGCGCTGAGCGCGCCTTCTTTGCCCGGGTCCGCTTCGAACGGATTGCTTCCGGTCAACTCTGCAGTTTGTTTTTTCAGTTCCGCAACGCTTTCCTTCAACTGATCCGTATCTGCATTTTTATCGAAGAATACGGGGGTTACGAGCGTGCTGCCATCTTCGGAAAGCTGAGCCTTGAGGGCTTCGGCGGGCATTTGATGGAGCGGAATTACAGAGGTCTGATGCGGGACCGGCGAGCTGGTCCATTGTCCCGCCAGCTTGCGGATCATTTCCAGATCGCCGTCCTCCAGACCGCCCTTCTTATGCCATACGATTAAAGCGGGCACGTCCGCGCCGCTGGCGAATTCCCGCTCCGCAACGGCGGCGGCCTGCACGGACGGCCTGCCGTCTGTCAGATTCGGCGCATTGTTGGTCTCCTGTTTGCCGACTTGCGGCAGCAGAACGCTTAAAAGGGCGGCCGCGACGATCCATACCGCGAGCGTCACCCATCGGCCGACGGGGCCCGTTACTCCTTTGCCATGAACGCGTACTTCCTTCACTCGAGCTCCCCCTCGCGATTCGATTGCGATATAATGAGTTATAATGTTACCGTCAATAATTATATATACCGGAAGGTTAATATTGCAACATGTTTGAGGGGAAGGCGCATCAATTGAAACAAAAACAAACAGGACGGGCCCCGGGGCGGCCCAAAGGAAATACGGACAGCCGGGCCGTTCTGCTCGGCGCCGCCTCGGCTCTTTTTATGGAATTCGGTTACGAGCCGGTGTCTTTGAATCAGATCGCGGAGCGCGCGGGCGTAACGAAGGCTTCGATTTATTATTATTTCAGCGGCAAATCGGAACTGTTCGCCGCGTCCGTGACCGAGATGATGGGGCGGATCTGCATATTCACGCGCCGGATTCTCGAGCAAGAAGGGACGCTCAGAGAGCGGCTGATCAAGGTGGCGGCCGCGAAGATGGCGGACACGCACGTCGAGTTCGAATCGATGATGCGCGAAGCGATCGCATCGCTAAGCGAGGAGCAGCGGCGCGAGATTCGCGAAGCGGAGCACCGCATACACGAAGTGCTGGCGGAATGCTTTGCCGAGGCGGCCGTCCGCGGGGAGATGCGGGGCGGCGAAGATCCGCTGCTGCTGGCGCATGCTTTTTCGTCGCTGCTGATGGTCGGCAGCCGCGATTACGGCGGCGATGCTCGCGAGGACTTGCCCGAGCGGATCGTCGACTTGTTCTGGCATGGCGCGGGACCGCGCGCTTGACACGGATTGACGGCAACCGCTATAATCGAGGCAATAAAGGCTGTGAAGAGGAAAAGTAATCGTGCAGCGTCAACCCAGAGAACCGGCGGAAGGTGCGAGCCGGCTGACGTCAGCGACGAACTCGCCTTGGAGCCCCGCGTGCAATCCATGTCCAGGCTTGTCGCCTGGCGGGCAAGCGCGGCGAGTCCCTCCGCGTTAAGGAGGAAGAGTGGACGGCATGCCCAGGCAGGGCTGGCGTCAACTAGGGTGGTACCGCGAGTTTAACCTCTCGTCCCTAGCGTGATTTCGCTGGGGCGGGAGGTTTTTTGACGTTTTAAACGAGCAGTCAGACGGAAGGGGCAGCATGAACCATGGTACAAGACAACAATCAACCCGGCTACAAGCCGCAGACGCTTGAACCCAAGTGGCAGCGCTACTGGGACGAGAACAAGACGTTCCGCACGACGGAGGACCCGGGCAAGGAGAAGTTTTACGCGCTCGACATGTTCCCGTATCCGTCCGGCGCCGGACTGCACGTCGGACATCCCGAAGGCTACACGGCGACCGATATTGTCAGCCGCTACAAGCGAATGCGCGGATTCAACGTGCTGCATCCAATGGGCTGGGACGCGTTCGGACTGCCGGCGGAGCAATACGCGCTCCAGACGGGGCGTCATCCGCGCGAGATCACGGTGGAGAATATCGACAATTTCCGCCGCCAGATCAAGTCGCTCGGCTTTTCCTACGATTGGGACCGCGAGTTCAGCACGACCGATCCCGACTATTATAAATGGACCCAGTGGATTTTTATCCAGCTTTACAAAAAGGGACTCGCCTACGTCGCCGAAGTGCCTGTCAACTGGTGTCCGGCGCTCGGTACGGTGCTCGCGAACGAAGAGGTCATCAACGGGCTGAGCGAACGCGGCAACCACCCGGTCATCCGCAAGCCGATGCGCCAGTGGATGCTCAAGATTACCGAATACGCCGAGCGGCTGCTCGAGGATCTCGAGGAGCTCGACTGGTCGGAGAGCATCAAGGACATGCAGCGCAACTGGATCGGCAAGTCGACGGGCGCCGAGGTGACCTTTGCGATCGACGGCCATGCCGACGCCTCGCTCACGGTGTTCACGACGCGTCCGGATACGCTGTTCGGCGCCACGTATTGCGTGCTGGCGCCGGAGCACGAGCTTGTGTCGGCCATCGCTTCCACCGCGCAGAAGGCGGATGTCGAGGCTTATGTCGAGCAGGCTGCGCGCAAGAGCGATCTCGAGCGGACCGATCTGGCCAAGGACAAGACGGGCGTCTTCACGGGCGCATATGCGGTCAATCCGGTGAACGGCGAGCTCGTGCCGATCTGGATCGCCGATTACGTGCTCGGCGGCTACGGCACGGGCGCGATCATGGCCGTGCCGGGCCATGATGAGCGGGACTGGGCGTTTGCGAAAAAGTTTGGGCTGCCGATCGTCGAGGTCGTCAGCGGCGGCAACGTCGAAGAAGCGGCGCATGCCGGAGAAGGCGAACACGTCAATTCGGGCTTCCTGAACGGCCTGTCCACGCCTGACGCGATCGCGAAGAGCATCGCCTGGCTGGAGGAGCAGGGCAAAGGCCGCGGCAAGGTTACTTACAGGCTGCGCGATTGGCTGTTCAGCCGCCAGCGCTATTGGGGCGAGCCGATTCCGGTCCTGCACTTCGAGGACGGCAGCATGGAGACGGTGCCTGAGGATGAGCTTCCGCTGCTGCTGCCTGAAGTCGACGCGATTACGCCTTCGGGCACGGGCGAGTCGCCGCTTGCCACCGTCGAGGACTGGGTGAACGTGACGCTGCCGGACGGTCGCAAGGCGCGCCGGGAGACGAATACGATGCCCCAATGGGCGGGCAGCTGCTGGTATTACCTGCGGTTTATCGATCCGAAGAACGCGGACGCGATCTGCGATCCGGCCAAGCAGCGGGAATGGCTGCCGGTCGACCTTTACATCGGCGGCGCCGAGCATGCCGTGCTTCACTTGCTCTATGCGCGATTCTGGCACAAGGTGCTGTACGATCTGGGCGTCGTGGCGACCAAGGAGCCGTTCCACAAGCTCGTCAACCAAGGCATGATCCTCGGCACGAACAACGAAAAGATGTCCAAGTCGCGCGGCAACGTCATCAATCCCGACGACATCGTCGGCGAGTTCGGCGCGGATACGCTGCGCGTGTATGAAATGTTCATGGGGCCGCTCGAAGCGACGAAGCCGTGGAATACGAACGGCGTCGAGGGTATGTACCGCTTCCTCGGCCGCGTTTGGCGCTTGTTCGTCGGGGAGAACGGCGAGCTTAGCGAAAAGATCACGGATACGGCGGGCGAAGAAGCGTTCCGCAGAACCTGGCATCGTTCGGTCAAGAAAATTACCGAGGACTACGAGGGCCTGCGCTTCAACACCGCGATCAGCCAGCTGATGATCTTCGTCAACGATGCGTACAAGGTCGAGGAGCTGCCGAAGCAGGCGATGGAGCACTTCGTGCAGATGCTGTCGCCGATCGCGCCGCATATCGCCGAGGAACTCTGGGAGAAGCTCGGCCATACGGAGAGCGTGACCTATGCGGCTTGGCCGACCTACGACGCTGCGCTGACGGTAGACGCCGAAGTCGAGATCGCCGTTCAGGTCAACGGCAAGATCGTAGACCGCGTGTTCGTGGCGGCCGATCTCGAGGGAGAAGCGCTGCAGGAAGCCGCGCTCGCACTGGAGAAGGTCAAGGCCGTCACGGAAGGCAAGACGGTGCGCAAGATTATCGCGGTCAAGGGCAAGCTCGTCAACATCGTAGCGAACTGACACGTCAAGGGCGGCCCGATCGGATGACCGGGCCGCCCTTTGCGTCGCCGCAGCGCGTTTTCTCTAATCGGAGGAAAAAGACTGCTCCGAAAGCGAAGCTTCGACTTTCGCTAGATCTTCCGCGAACTTGTCATGCGTTTTCCGCATGACTTTGCGGAAGGCGTCTTTGGTCGCGAGCCGCAGCTCTTCCATCGCTACCGCCGTAATGCCGCCGGGCACGCAGACGCGTTCCTGCAGCTCCCGCGTCGTGCAGCCCTGTTCCAGCAGTCTCGCCGTGCCGAGCATCATCTCGGCGCCGACTCTGGCTGCGACCTCGGGCGCGAGCCCTCCGAATTCGACCGTCGTTTCCACGAATTGCTCCAGCAGATACGCCATAAAGGCAGGGCCGCAGCTGGACAGATCCGAAGCGGCGCGTACGCTGTCCTCGGGCACTTCGATCGGCTCGCTGATGCGCGCGAACATGGAGATCAGCAGCTTTTTGTCGGCGGGCTCGAGCCTCGTGCCGTACATGAACAGCGAAGCGCCGCTCGCTGCGCCGTTGACGATGCTTGGAACGATCTTCGCCGTCTTGCAGGGCAATAAACGCTCAAGCTGCTCCAGCGTGACGGGACTGGTAATCGACACCAGCAGCTGCTCCGGACGGAGCGATTCTCGAATCTCGCCGATCACCGCCCGGTAGTCGAGCGGCTTGACGCACAGAAAGACGATATCCGCGTCCCGGACGGCTGACGCGTTCGTCGGCCCGATCCGAAGGCCCGGGAACTGTTGCGCCAGACGTTCCGCTTTGGAGGAGGTGCGGGTTGCGATCGTCACTTCCGACGGCTCAAAAGCCCGGGCGCGCAGCAAGGCTCCCGCTAGCAGACCGCCCATGCTTCCGGCGCCGATGAAGCCGACCTTCATCTGAGGTCCTCCTCCCGCTATTGGCATTTTGCATGGCTTCTTTCCATTGTATGTCAGCAGGTTTGGCCGACATGACTCGATTTTTTATGCGTTTTAAAAATGGACGAATGCAAGTCGCGTCAGGCGACGAACACGGAGGAGAAGCTAATGGGAAGGCAATCGGCACGAAGCGCCGGACTGCGAAGCAAGGCGGCTCTCATAGCCGGTGCGGCAGCGGCAGCTCTGCTCGCTTGGGGGTGGCTTGCGCCGTCCGACGGAAAGGTGCCCGGCTGGGAGCCGGTCAATGCGCAGGTCGCGGCGGCGGTGGCAGAAGCGGAGGCAGGGAACAGGAAGGCCGAAGGCACGGACAAGTCGACAAGTAACGCGCCAAAAACAGGTTTGACGGCCACCGCCCAATCCATCGTGCCTGAGGGCGCTGTCAGGCCGCCAGCGGGCGGATCGAAAACGAACGCAAGCGTGGTCGCTGGAAATTCAGAAATAACAGGCAAGGCGTCAGGCAGCGAATCTGGCGCTTCGGGAGATTCCGGCACTCCCTTGAAGAATATTGATAAAACAACGGACACTTTCGTTGAAGCAGAAGACGTAATTAACGCCGGACCGGTTACGAATGCGGACGACGAGGCGCGGCAGGGGACCCAACCCGAAGCTTCGGCGGCGGACGGACGGCTCGATATCAATGTGGCCAGCGCCGCTCAGCTGGATGCGCTGCCGGGCATCGGGCCGGCCAAAGCCGAAGCGATCGTACAATATCGGGATGCGCACGGGCGGTTCAAATCCGCGGAGTCGCTGAGAGACGTCAAAGGAATCGGAGACAAGCTGCTCGCGAAGCTGTTGCCGCTTATCAAGGCAGATTAGGCCAAGCGGCGTCCGGGGATATACGACAGGAGGCAAAGCCAGATGGCGCTTGCGGTTCGCAAGGATTGGGATACTTACTTTATGGACATCGCCTTCATGGCATCGACAAGGTCGCGTTGTCCGAGGCGGCATGTGGGCGCCGTGCTCGTACAAGGCAAGAAGCTGCTGGGCACGGCCTACAACGGCGCGCCGATGGGCGTACCCGATTGTTCGGAGGCCGGCTGCATGATCGTCGAAGAATTCGCGCCGTCGCCTTCAGGCCAACCAGGGGCCATGGTCAAAAAAGAGCGCTGCATTCGCACGATTCACGCAGAGCAGAATTTGCTGCTGTTCACGGATCGGATTGACAGAGAGGGCTCTACCGTTTACGTGACCGATCAACCGTGCTGGACTTGCGCCAACATGCTCGCTAACAGCGGCATCGTCGAGATCGTATTCCATCGCGGTTACCCGAAGGATCATGACAAAGTATCCGCGTTGATGGCCGAACGCCGCATCGTTTTCAGGACGATTCCGGATTATGCGCCTCCTCAGGATACGGAAGTGAAGGAAGCCGACTAAAGTATAAAGTTCGAATGCTTCAAATATAGAGAAGGCCACCGGGAAGAACCCTGCTGAACGCGCAGGGTTCTTCTTTTTATGAAAAGGAGCGTGAAATCAATGGATCGCAGGCCGCTGGTATGCGTAGCGGGGTTCTGGGTCGCGGGCAGCGGCGTCTGGTCGGTCCGGCACGGCTTGCCCGCAACGCTCGTCTATGTCGGCATCGTCGCCGCGCTTACGGCATTCGTCCTCGCCGGGCGGATTCGGCCGCGGACGGGCGCGTTATGCGCAGCGGCCTTGCTGCTGTCGGCAGGCCTGCGGATATGGAACGAATCCGGGCATGGCTCCGATCTGACGGCGGCATGGACCGGGCCGGAGGGACGGTCGGTGATCGCGTCCGGACGACTGCTGGAGCCTGCGGCGATCGACGGCGATACGGTGACTTTTCCGTTGCGCGCGAGTCTTGTCCGGTCAGGCGACGAAGCAGCGCTGCGCACCGTCGAGAAGCTGCTGATCCGCGTTAGGCTGTCCGCCGAGGAAGAGCTGGCGACCGCGGCATCCTGGAAGCGCGGGATATCCGTCGAGGTCGCCGGCACGCTCAAGCTTCCCGCCGACGCGGGTAATTTCGGCGGCTTCGACTATCGTCATTATTTGAGCAGGCAAGACATCTATTGGACCGTAAGCGCCAAAGGCGCGGAAGCCGTGAGGCGAACGAACGGCCGCGTGCCGCTCCTCGATCGTACGCTCCGCTGGTTCGACGAGTCCCGAGAGGCGATCGGGAAGCTGACCGATCAATTGTACGGCAAAAAGGACGCCGGTTATATGAAAGGTTTGGTCGCAGGCATCGTAGACGATATCGATCCGGAGCAATACGATGACTTTTCCCGGCTCGGGCTGACGCATGTGCTCGCCATTTCCGGCCTGCACGTCGCTGTCGTCGTTTACATTTTGCTGATGCTCGGCAAACTCGTGCGCTGGACCCGGGAGCGTTCGCTTGGCTTTGCGGCATCGGCGATGCCCGTCTATATGCTGCTTACCGGCGCCTCTCCGTCGGCCGTCCGCGCCTGTCTGATGTCGATGATCGCCCTGTGGCTCGCGCGGCAGGGGAAGTTGAAGGACGGGCTTCACCTGCTTGCCGCATCCGCGCTCATCATGGTCGTCTGGCGTCCGTCCGTCGTGGAGGACGTCAGCTTTCAGCTCTCCTTTATCGTTACCGCGGGTCTCTTGCTCTGTGTGCCGGTCATGAATGAGCTGCTTGCCATTCGCATACGCTCGCCGTTCATCCGCTCGTCGCTCGCCGTCGCTTTAACCGCGCAGCTCTTTTCTTTTCCGGTCACCGCGTATTATTTTCATCAGCTGCATCTGCTGTCGCTGCTTGCTAACCTTGTACTTGTGCCGTTTATCAGCTTTGTCGTCATGCCGCTCGGGATGGCCGCGCTGGCGCTGGGCGCCGTCTGGCTGCCGCTCGGCCTCGTCGCCGCGAAGCTCGCCACGCTATGCAACCGCGCGACCTTCGCGGCGACCGACTGGCTCGGATCGGTTAAAGCTTTAGCGACAGTATGGCATCAGCCCGATTTTATCTGGGTGCTCGCCTTTTATGCGTTGCTGCTGGCAACGCTTGCCTTCGCACGCCGCTCGCTCCGGCTTCGCGAGGAGCTGGCTGCGACGGCCGAAGCTGCCGCGGCGCAGCTTGCCGCCTCGGATCCGTTCGATCCGGACGAGCGCGCCGAGCGTATCGCCGCGTATGCCGGGGGCGCGCAGACCGGAGGCGAATGGACCGAGCCGCTGCACGGTCCGCTGCTCCGTCCGCGCAGCGTTTTCCCCTCCGCCGTCGCTCCGGAAGAGTCCGTCTCTGCCGGCTGGCGCTCCAAACGGGCTTCCGCAACGTCTCCATTCGGCGAAGGCCTTGCGGCGATAAGGTTCTCATTGAATGCGCGCCGCATTCGGCGGCTCTCTGCCGCGCTCTTTGCGCTGAGTTGGCTGGGCATGCTCGCCTGGGAAGCGCCCCCGGTCGAGCTCGATCGGACGGGCGCGGTCTCTTTTCTCGACGTCGGTCAGGGAGACAGCATCCTGATTACGACCGGAAGCGGCCTTCATGTGCTCGTCGACGCGGGGGGCACGGTCACATTCGGAGCGTCGAAGGAACCGTGGCGCCTTCGCAAGGACCCTTACGAGGTCGGCCGCAAGACGCTGGTGCCGCTGCTTAAGCAGCGGGGCATCCGACGCCTTGATGCGCTCGTGCTGACGCATTTGGACGCCGACCATATCGGGGGCGCGCATGCGATTATCCGGGAGCTACAGGTAGGGCGCATTTGGTTTAACGGAACGATTAAACCGGATGCCGACGTGCTTCGTCTATTTCATGAAGCGATAGACGCAGGCATTCCGCTGTATGCGATCGAGGCAGGCGCCACATGGCGGCCGGATGCGTCGGCGACGTTTGAAGCGCTGTATCCGCTGAATTCGGACGGCGACGACCGGATACCGTCGATCGGCGAGCAGAACGACATGAGCGTGGTGCTTCGGCTTACGTTATACGGCCGCGTGTTTGTGCTCCCCGGCGACCTGGAGGCGTCGGGCGAGACCGCGGTGCTCGGCGAGCTGCGCCGGCGAGTCGGAGAGGGAGCGACTGCCATAGACGTGCTGAAGGCTGGACATCACGGCAGCAAAACGTCGACGACAGCGCCATGGCTGGCCTGGTGGAACCCGACCGATGTCGTCGTGTCGGCCGGCAAAAACAATCTGTACGGTCATCCGCATGCCGAGATTGTCGACCGGATTTTGGCGTCCGGCGCCGCCCTCGAACGGACCGACATACAGGGCGAGATCGCCTACCGCGTCCGTCCGGACGGCCGGCTCGAACGGCGCACCAAGCGGCCCTAACGACAAAAAGCGGCGCTTATGATAGACTGTAACGGGACTTCCTTCACAACTTTTCGGCTTCTCGCCGAGTATATATGGAAATAACGGATTGCTGCACATAAGCGGTTCCGAAGGGCGTTTACGCCTTTATTTTTTTGTTAGATTATACCTTGCGTTTTTTGCAACCTTTTGGCGCACGTTTTCGTCAGAGGGGATGCGAGAGAAGGAGGATCTCCCGTGGTGGAGCCGGAATTGATCAAAGCTGCGCAGGCCGGCGATCGGGAAGCGCTTGTCGCGCTGCTTCGCGAGATCGAACACCAGGTTTACCGTACGGCCTATTATTTGCTTAACCACGAGCAGGATGCGATGGACGCCGCGCAGGAAGCGTTGATTCGGGTATACACGAAGATCAATTCCTATGAAGAAAAGGCGCAATTCCGCACGTGGGTTCAGCGCATCGTAACGAATATTTGCATCGACAAGTTCCGTCGCAAACGTCCTTCCGTTTCGATCGACGAACATGAGATGGTATTTCAAGCAAGCGAAGACGTCGAGGCCGAGGTGATGAGCGGCTACGCTTCCGAAGACATTCGCGAGGCGATCGGCAAGCTTCCGGAGCATCACCGCACCGTGGTCGTGCTTCGTTATCTGCAGGATTTCTCTTATAACGAGATCGCCGATTCGCTCAACTTGCCGTTAAATACGGTTAAATCTTACTTATTCCGCGCCCGACAACAACTGCAGACATTGCTTCATGACTATCGGAAAGGGGGTGTCCGGGGATGAATCGCGAAGAGGGGATGGAGCTCGTGCAGCGTTCGATCGACGGCGATCTGAACGAAGAAGAGTCGTCGCGACTGCAATTGTACCTGCAAAACTATCCGGAGTGCGCCGCGCTGCTCGGTCGGCTGACGCGGCTGTCCGAAGAACTGACGCAGCTGCCGCACGTAACCCCGAGATACAGCCTGGTCGATGCGATCCTGCCCCAGCTGGAGCGGATCGTGCCGGAGCCCGCGCCGGACGCCGAGCAGGCGACGGCCGCAGAGGCCGCCGCATACGAGCCGCGCTCCCGAAGGATCGGCGGCCGCAAGTCCGTCTATCGCAGCTTGGCAGCGGTGGTCGCGGCCGGCGTAGTCGCGGGCGTATTGCTGATCGCCCAGCCGTTCTCGCTGCAATCGGATCAGCAGAAGGCTGCCCTGCAGCAGGAGTCGGCAGCCGGGTCCGCACCTGGTGCGGCTTCGTCCGACATTATGCGCAAGAACGTAATGAACGAAAAAGCCGTGCCGGAGATGGCAGAAGACAACGCTAGCTCGAGCGAGTTTAACCAACAGAGCCAAAGTTCGAGCTCGTCCGAAGGCTCGGCAGACGGTGGGGACGAGTCGGTCAGCGGCACGAGCCTGCACGGTTCCGCCGGCGGCGGCGAATCCGGCTCCTCGGTCGATTCGGCCGGGGAGGTGCCGGCTGCCAAGACCGAGACGCAGTCGCCGACAGCGAGTCTAAGCGCCACGCCCGACTCGGCTGCCGGGTCGAGGCTGGAGTTTGCGCCTCCTGCTGCCTCTTCGTCCGGCACGTCGGACAAGACGGATCAAGATACGCGCAACTTTGCGAGCGCCCAAGGCGAAGGACCTGCCAAGAGCGGTGCTGGCGCTAGCGGACCTGCCGCTGCGGAAGCGCCCTCGGTCGCGGGCTTGCCGGAGATGTCGTTATCGGCCGCCATGCCGTCCTGGGCATCGCCCGACGGCAAGCTGACGGCACTCGCTTACCAGGGCGGCCTTCGCATCGTGAAGACGGAAGGACTCGAGACGGTTTTCGAGAGCGGCAACCGGGAAGGCACGGTGTCCGACGTCTCCTGGGGCCAGGACGGACAGGATCTGTACTACACCTGGACGGACGCTTCCGGCAAGGCGACGGATCTCTGGTGGAACGCCAAAGAAAATCGCGAGCAGGCACGCTGATCGGCAGTCACCAATTGATCTACAACTGCGTATATTGGATTTATGACAACCGCCGCGCCCCCTGGAGGCGCAGTCACGATCGTTCGCGCAAGGCACCATGGGCCTGCACGTCGAACGTTGACATAGATTCCAAGGACAAAGAGATCGCGCCTGCCGTTAACGGGCGCGGTCTCTTTGCTGTATAATGAGTGCGAGGTGGTCGGATTGGAATCGAGACAGGCTTTTAAGGAGATACGGGACGGACAGATCCGTCCGCTGTACATATGCTTCGGCACGGAGAGCTACCGCATGAACGAGTTCGCCGAGCGTCTCGCCGCGGCCGTGGCCGAGCCCGAGCATCGCGACATGGCGATCGTGCGCTTCGATACGGCGGAGCATTCCCTCGACACGATTCTGGAAGAGGCGGAGACGATGCCTTTTCTGGTGCCGAGCAAGCTGGTGCTGGTCCGTGATAGCGTCATCTTCGGATCGGCCAAGGAATCGGCGAAGACGGAGCATCGGCCGGATCGTCTGCTTGAATATATGCGCAGGCCGTTCGAGACGACCGTGCTCGTCTTCATGGTGCCTCACGACAAGCTCGACGAGCGCAAGAAGACGTCGAAGGCGGCCAAGCAGGACGGCATCGTCGTCAATTTTTCTCCGCTCGGACCGGACGAGCTGCTTCAGTGGGTCTCGGGCCGCGCGGCCAAGCAGGGCCGCACGCTGGACAGGCAGGCCGCGGAAGAGCTGATCCGGCGAGCGGGCACTGAAATGGGCGCGTTGTCGGCGGAGACGGACAAGCTGTGCCTGCATGCAGGCGAGGGCGGTACGGTGACGGCCGCGGCCGTCGCGGAGCTCGTGCCCGCAGGCGTCGAGCAGAGCGTGTTCAAGCTGACGGAGGAGATCGCATCGCTGCGGACCGATAAAGCGATCGCGCTGTACCACGACCTGCTCAGACGCCGCGAGGAGCCGATCAAGCTGACGGCGCTGCTCGTCAGGCAGTTCCGAAGCATGCTGTATGTCAAGGAGCTGGGCAAGCAAGGCTATTCGCCTCAGCAGATGGCGGGTCAGCTCGGCATGCACCCCTTCGGGGTCAAGGTGACCGCCGAACAGGCCAAGGCGTTCACCATCGAACGGCTGACCGCGCTTCTCGGCGGCCTCGCCGAGCTTGACTACGAGATGAAAACCGGACGCGTCGACAAGACGCTCGGGTTAGAGCTATGGCTGCTGCGGACCGGATCCGGCGCAGGAATGAAGGTATAGCGAATTCGATTCGGGCGGCAGCGTTTCAATCGGCAGCGATTCGAAGACAGGTCAGCGCGCGATCGGCTTGCCTGAGTTTGTCGGATAGTTTGCGGGTCAAAAAACTGCATTTATACATGTATTTCTCCGCGGACCAACGGATGCGATGAAATACCTGCAAAAATGCAGGTAAATGCCAAGAACGAGCTGAAAATCTGGCCGACGAAGGTAAATACCTGCGTTTTTGCATCTTTACGGTGCAAAGGCATCGAAATCGGCCCAAAAAGATGTATATTTTAAGTCAATTTCATAATTCAAAAAATCGCTAGTTTAAACAAACCTAATCAAAGATTTGACGAATAACGTTCGGTTTTGGGCTTATTTCCGAATCTCAGAGGTTCTATTTTGTATTAAAAGTTCGGAATTATTCTGGTAAAAAATGTTTATGAAATTGACTTTATTTGCAGGTATTGCGGCGAAAGAACGACGCTCGCGAGATTATTCATCTCGAGGCGATCGACTATGACGAACGCTTTGGGAGCTTATGCCACCGTCCTGACGCTACCCGCTGGCGGCGATACGCTGGCCCGCCGAACCGTCGGAACGGCTGGCGACGAGCTATTGATAGGCGTTCAGCGCGACTCCAGTTTCGGATATCGGCCATACCTTATTTAACCAATACCCTCCATGGCATTGGAGGGTATTGGTATGCTCACAAAATATTCAGTTAGCCGAAGTCCAGCCAAGACATGGAGACTTAACAAGTCTTAGCTGGTTTTTTTCTTAGGCGAGCGCCTGTCGAAACGCCTGCGTAAGCAGCGGCACGACCTCGAACAGATCGCCGACGATGCCGAAATCCGCGATGCTAAAAATCGGCGCCTCGGGATCTTTGTTGATGGCGACGATAACGCGCGAGCCGCTCATGCCGGCGAGATGCTGGATCGCTCCGCTGATGCCGCAGGCGATATAGATCTCGGGCGTGACGACCTTGCCCGTCTGGCCGATCTGCAAGCCGTAGTCGCAATACCCGGCATCGCATGCGCCCCGCGACGCGCCGACGGCGCCTCCGAGCAGTCCGGCCAGCTCCTCGAGCGGCCGAAAGCCTTCCGCGCTCTTAACGCCGCGCCCGCCCGCGATGACGATCCTGGCCTCCGTCAGATCGATCTTGCCCGCGGTTCTGCGGACGACCTCCCTTACGACGGTACGCAGGTCTGCGACAGGCGCGGCTGCCCGCTTCGCGACAATCGCGGTCCCGCCGTCTCTACGCGGCTCCGCCGCCGGCAAATTGTTCGCCCGCACCGTCACCACCTGCGGAAAAGCGGTAAATACTTTGCGCTCGATCGCCTTGCCCGCGTACAGGGGGCGAACGAAGACGATCTGCCCGCCATGCCGCTCGCCATCGTCCCGCTCGCCATCGTCCCGCTCGCCGCCGTCCCGCTCGCCGCCGTCCCGCTCGCCGCCGTCCCGCTCGATCGCCGTCACGTCGGAGATTTGGCCTGCGGACAGCCTCGCAGCAAGCGCAGGGGCCAGGTCGCGTCCGAGCGCGGTATGCCCGAGGAACAGGCCGGCAGGCCGGAGGGCTTCGAGCAGCGGGGCCAGCGCCCCGATATAAGCCTCGGGATTATAATGCCTGAGCTCCTCGCCTTCGATCGCGTGAACCTGCGCCAGCGGATAGCCCGCCAGCTCCGCAGCCAGACCGTCCAAGCCTTCGCCAAGCAGCGCGGCATGAATCTCGTCTCCGGCTTCCGCGCAGTCCAGAGCCGCCCGAAGCGCCTCCAGCGATACGCGCCGAAGCTTGCCGTCCCGCTGTTCCGTCACAATCAAATACGTTTTGCTCATCATCGCATTCCTCCTCTGGTGGCCATGAAGCGGCGGACGGCATCATATCGTCCTGACCCCGTTGCGCAGCAAGCCGACGAGCGCGGTCGCCTGCTCCTGCGGCGTTCCATGCAGCATCTGCCCGGCCTGCCGGCCAGGAGGCAGCGACAAGGAGATACGGACGGTTCTCGCAGCTTCGGCCGTCCGGCCGTCGGTAAAGCCCAAGTCTTGCGCGGTTAGCGACTTAAAGGGCTTTTTCTTCGCTTTCATAATGCCGGGCAGCGAAGGGTAACGCGGCTCGTTTAATCCCTGCTGCGCCGTAAACAGCGCGGGCAAGGTCACGTCGATCCGCTCGAGGTCTCCCTCGGCGTCGCGTTCGACGCTTGCCGTACCGCCGTCCACCGTCAGCTTCGTAATCGAAGTGACATGCGGAAGGCCCAGGGCGGCAGCCACGCGGACGGCGACCTGGGCGCCGCCGGTGTCGACGGAGAAGTTGCCGCCGAGCACGAGATCGAAGGACTGCTGTCCCAGCGCGGCGGCAATGGCTTCGGCGGCTGCGGACTCATCCTGCGGGATCCCGGCGTCGTCGATCCAGATCGCCTCGTCGGCCCCCATCGCGAGCGCGGTGCGCAGCGCTTCGGCGACTCTGGCCGGACCGAGCGAGAGCGCGGTCACCTGCCCGCCGTGCGCCTCCTTGAGCCGGATCGCCTCCTCGATCGCATATTCATCGTACGGATTGACGATAAATTTCACGCCGTCCTCGCTTGCTTTGCCGTCACGCAGGACGATTTTTTCCTCGGTATCGAACGTCTGCTTCAGCAGCACCGCAATATTCATCGGACGTGCTCCTCTCGAAATAAGGATGAATCGTACATAAAGACCGGTCCGGTTCAATCGGGACGGCGATACGTAAAACCTCGTCAGGACTTCAGCGCGCGCAGAAAAAAGTCGACCGTTCCTTCGACCTGTGCCGCCAGCGAGTATTTGCGTTCCGAGAGCAGCCAGGACGACACCGCCTCGTCCATCGCTCCGAAAATGAGCTGGCGCGACAGCACCACGTTCAGCTCGGGCCTGAACGCCCCGGAAGCGATGCCGTCGAGGAGCACGTTTTCGATGAGACGAAGATAGGGCTTAAGCGTCTTGCCAATCTCCTTGCGCAGCGCAAGCGCGCTCTGCCGCAGCTCGATCTGCGTAACGTGGGCGAGCAGGGGATGACGCTCGAGCTCCGCATAATGAAGCGCGCAGATCGTGCGCAGCGCATCCTCGGCGCTTTTCGAATCGCGTGCCGAAGCCTCGAATTTGCCGATCAACCTGCCGAGCCGCTCCCGGAACAATGAAACGAGGATATCCTCCTTATTTTTGAAATATAAATAAATCGTGCCGTCCGCGACGCCCGCTTCCTTCGCGATCTTCGATATTTGCGAACCGTGATACCCGTGCTCGGCGAACACCTTCACGGCCGCGTCCAGTATCCCTTCAAATTTATGCAGCCTGCCGACCGCCATGCGACCGCCTCCCGAACAAATGCCATTAAAAATGAAATGAATACTCATTCATTTCTAGATCTATATTTAAGAGCCGGCAAAAAATAACCTGGTTCCTCTGCCGCTGTAAACGCGATCAAGAAGGGAGGGTGCTTGTGCTGCTGTCCTGGTTGCATTTCGCGTCGTTTCTGCTCGTAACGGGTTACGCCCTTTTTTTGTTCTGCCAGGCGGTCCGGCATCGATACGCCTACATGAGGCTTGGAAAAGCTTCGGGCCGGCCGCCGGACTGGCAGAACCGCCTCCGCGAGGTGACGGTGCAGGCGCTTGGACATACGAAGCTGCTAAAGGACCGCCGCAGCGGCGTCATACATCTGTTCGTTTTCTACGGCTTCATCGTGCTTCAATTCGGCGCGCTCGACCTGATCTATACCGGGCTGTCCGGCGGCGAGCCGCTTCCGTTACCGGGGCGTCGCGTCTTCGGGCTTACGCAGGAGATTGCCGCGCTTCTCGTGCTTGCGGCGGCGGGGTATGCCGCGTACCGCCGGTACGGCGAGAGGCTGGCACGGCTCAAGCGAGGGTGGAAGCCCGCAATCGTGCTGCTTCTGATCGGCGCCTTGATGCTGACCGTACTGCTGTCGCTCGGCTTCCACCGCGCTTGGGAGGGAGAGGCCGCTTCAGCCTACGCGCCGGTGTCCTCGTTGATCGCCGGCGCTGCGTCCAATCTGACGCCGGCTGCAGCCGAGGCCGCATTTTTCGTCTGCTGGTGGGCGCACCTCGTCGTTTTGCTGACGTTTCTCGTTTATGTGCCGCAGTCGAAGCATTTTCATCTGATCACCGCGCCGATCAATCTGTTCGTCGGCCGGGCGGAGCCCGTCGGCAAGCTGAGCAAGCTAGATCTGGAGGACGAGACGGCGGAGTCGTTCGGCGTCGGCAAAATCGAAGATTTTGGCAGGGGGCAGATGCTCGACTTCTTCGCATGCGTGGAGTGCGGGAGATGTACGAATGTGTGTCCGGCCTCCGGTACAGGCAAGGCGCTGTCTCCGATGCACTTGATTACGAAGCTGCGTGATCATCTCACGGAGAAGGGGGCGGCGATCACGAGCAAGTCGCCATGGGTACCTGCCTTCGCGTTTAAAAATGGAAGCGCTCACAGCATGTCCGCGGCCGCGGAATCGGGCGGACCCGCGGGCCCCGGTTGGCACGAAGGCGCAGCCGCCGGCGCCGTCACCGACATCGGGCCGACGACGGATTGGCAGCGGGCGCGCTGGAGCGGGACGGATCGCAAGCCCGAGGAGGTGTCGCTGATCGGCGACGTGATGACGGAATCGGAAATTTGGGCGTGCACGACCTGCCGCAACTGCGAGGATCAATGTCCGGTCGGCAACGAGCATGTCGACAAGATCGTCGACCTGAGGCGTTATCTCGTCCTGACGGAAGGCAGCGTGCCGCACGAGGCGCAGCGCGCGATGCAGAACATCGAGCGACAGGGCAATCCGTGGGGCCTTAGCCGCGGCGACCGTGCCCGGTGGACCGGCGAGATCGGCGGCATTGCGGTGCCGACGGTCAAGGACAATCCGGGCTTCGACACGCTGTTTTTCGTCGGCTCGATGGGCTCGTACGACAACCGCAGCCGGAGGATTTCTCGCGCCTTCGTTCGGTTGATGCAGGAGGGGGGCGTCAATTTCGCCATCCTCGGCAACGAGGAAAAAAATTCGGGCGACACCCCGCGGCGGATGGGCAACGAGCTGCTGTTCCAGCAGCTGTGCGCGGAGAACATCGAGACCTTTCGCAAATACGGCGTTCGCCGGATCGTAACGGCCTGTCCCCACACGTTTAATACGCTGAAAAACGAATACCCCGAATTCGGCCTGGAGGGCGTAGAGGTGCTGCATCATACGCAGCTGCTCGACGGTCTGCTGCAGGAAGGCCGGATCGTACCTTCGCAGCCCGTCAAGGAACGGATCGTTTATCACGACTCCTGCTACCTGGGGCGCTACAACGGCGTGTACGATCAGCCTCGGAATATTCTGCGCGCGATCGAGGGAGTTGAGCTCGCAGAGATGGACCGTACGCGCGAAAACGCGATGTGCTGCGGGGCGGGCGGCGGCCTGATGTGGATGGAGGAATCGGCGGGGAAGCGGGTTAACGTAGCGCGGACGGAACAGGCGCTGGAAACGCGGCCGACGATGATCGGGAGCGCGTGCCCGTATTGCCTGACGATGCTCGAAGACGGCACGAAGCAAAAGGAAGCGGACGACCGAGTCAAGGCGCGGGACGTCGCGGAGATTTTGGAGCTGGCAGTGTTCGGCGCATCTTGAAAACGCGGCGAATCGCTTCGATGCCAAACTGGAATATACCCTGAACGGGAGGATACGCGCATGGCTCTAAAGATTAGGAAAGCAGCCGTCATCGGCTCCGGCGTCATGGGCGCGAGCATCGCCGCGCATCTGGCGAACGCGGGCGTTCCGAGCCTGCTGCTGGACATCGTGCCCGATTCGCTCGCGGCCGGCGAAGAAGCAAAAGGGCTTACGCTCGCCGACTCCGCGGTACGCAACCGGCTCGCGCTCGGCGCGCTCGCGCGGCTGCCGTCCGTCCATCCGTCGCCTTTTTACGACGACGCGTTCGCGAGCCTGATCGAGCCCGGCAATATCGATGACGACCTGCACCGCATCCGGAAGGTCGACTGGGTGATCGAGGCCGTCGTCGAAAAGCTGTCCGTGAAGCGCGACGTGCTCGAACGAATCGAGCGTTATTGGCGGACCGGTCTCATCGTCAGCTCCAACACGTCGGGCATCTCGATCCGGGAGATGGCCGAAGGGCGAAGCGAAGCGTTCAAAGCGCATTTTCTCGGCACGCACTTCTTTAATCCGCCCCGTTACATGAAGCTGTTGGAGCTCATTCCCGGACAGCAGACCGATCCGGCGATCGTAAGCGGAATGGCCGAATTCGCCGAGCGCATCCTGGGCAAAGGCGTCGTCGTCGCCAAGGATACGCCCAACTTCGTCGCCAACCGGATCGGCACCTACGGACTGCTCGCGACGCTGCAGGCGATGGAGGCAGGCGGCTTTACCGTAGAAGAAGTGGACGCCGTCACCGGGCCGGCGATCGGCCGTCCGAAGAGCGCGACGCTGCGCACGCTCGACCTCGTCGGCATCGACACGTTCCTTCACGTGGCGAACAACGTATTCGAAAAGACGGACGATCCGGCGGAAAAAGCGGCGTTCGCGCCTTCTAAGCTGCTGCGGGAACTGGCGTCGCGAGGCTGGATCGGAGAGAAGGCATGCGCCGGTTTCTACAAAAAAGTCAAAGGCGCGGCGGGCAGCGAAATCCTGTCGCTGGATCCAGGCACGATGACGTACGTTCAGGCCGCCAAGCCGAGCGGGGCTTCATTAGAGGCGGCTGCGGCAGCCAAGGGAGCGAAGGAAAAAACGAAGGCGCTGCTCGGCGGAAAGGACCGCTATGCGGATCTGGCTTGGCAGATTTTGAAGCAGACGCTTATCTACTCGGCAGAAAAGGTGGGCGAGATCGCAGGCTCTGTCGACGACATCGACAAGGCGATGAGATGGGGGTTCAACTGGGAGCTCGGGCCTTTCGAGCTGTGGGATGCGATCGGGCTCGTCAGATCCGCGGCCCGGATGGAGGCGGATGGTGCGGTCGTGCCGGGTTGGGTGAAGGATTGGATCGCGGCGGGAAACCCGTCTTTTTATCGCAGGGAGAAAGGTCATATCGCTTATTCGTACCGCGGCGTCTACCGGGACCTCGAGGAGCGGCCGGACACGATCTCGCTGCGAACGCTTAAGGAACAAGGGCGCGTGGTGCGATCGAACGCCGGCGCGAGCCTGATCGACGTCGGCGACGGCGTGGCGGCGCTCGAGTTCCACTCGCGCAGCAATGCGATCGGCGGCGACATTCTGTCGATGATCGGGGAGAGCGTCGAGGAGGTGCGGCGCAACTACGACGCGCTTGTCATCGCGAACGAAGGGCGCAACTTCTGCGTCGGCGCGAACCTTATGCTGCTCCTTATGGAAGCGCAGGACGAGGAATGGGACGAAGTGGACGCGATCATCCGCCTGTTTCAGGACACGATGACGAAGCTGAAGCGCTTCGAGAAGCCGGTCGTAGCGGCGCCGCATCGGATGGCGCTCGGCGGCGGCGTGGAGGTGTGCCTGCCCGCGGACAAGATCGTCATGCTAGCCGAGACGTATTTTGGTCTGGTCGAGGCCGGCGTGGGCCTCATTCCGGCGGGCGGCGGCTGCAAGGAGCTCGCGCTTCGGATCAGCGGCGACAATCCGGACCCGGAGATCGACCTGCAGCCGCACGTGAACCGACTGTTCCTGAACATCGGCACGGCCAAGGTGTCAACGAGCGCGCACGACGCAAAAAAGCTGGGCTATTTGCGGGCGGGCGACCGGATCGTCATGAGCCAGGAGCGACTCGTTCATGAAGCGAAGAGAAGCGCGCTGCGGCTCGCGCAAACGGGCATCCCCGCGCCCGTGCCGCAGCGGATCCGCGTCGTGGGGGCGGAAGGCAAGGCGGTCATGAAGCTGGGGGCGCGCGGCATGCATACGAGCGGTTACATCAGCAATCACGATCTGCTGATCGCGGGCAAGCTCGCGCATGTGCTGGCGGGCGGCGACGTGCCTGCCGGTACGTTCGTGACCGAGCAGTACATGCTGGATCTGGAACGCGAGGCGTTCCTCAGCCTGTGCGGAGAGCCGAAAACCCAGCAGCGCATGCAGCACATGCTCGCCAGGGGCAAGGCGCTGCGCAACTAACGAGCGAAGGAGGCCGAGAACCCATGAGAGAGGCAGTCATCGTATCGGCCGCGCGAACGCCCGTCGGCCGCGCCAAAAAGGGAAGCTTCGTCCATACGCGCGCCGAGGATCTGGGCCGGACCGTGCTGGAGGCCGTCATCGCGCGGGCGCCGGGCGTCTCCAAGGCGGACGTCGAGGATATCATCGTCGGCTGCGCGATGCCGGAGGGCGAGCAAGGGCTCAACTTCGCGCGCATCATGTCGCTGTACGCGGGGTATCCGTCCGCGGTGCCGGCAATTACGATCAACCGGTTCTGCGCGTCCGGGCTGCAGGCGATCGCCTTCGCGGCCGAGCGGATCGCAGCCGGGGGCGCGGACGTCATCGTCGCGGGCGGCGTCGAGAGCATGAGCCATGTGCCGATGGCGGGCTTCAAGCCCTCCCCGCATCCGGCGATCGTCGACGAGCGGCCGGACGTTTATATCGCGATGGGCCATACGGCGGAGAACGTCGCCGAACGCTTCGGCATCTCCCGCGAGGATCAGGACCGCTTCGCCGCGGACAGCCACCGCAAGGCCGCGCTTGCGCAGGCATCGGGCGCTTTCCGGGAGGAGACGGTACCCGTGGCGACGTCGGTCCGCGGCTTCGGCGCGGACGGCAGGCCATGGGAGCGGCGGCTTGTGCTCGAGGCGGACGAAGGCGTGCGGCCGGATACGACGACGGAGGCGCTCGGCAGGCTGAAGCCGGCCTTCAAGGTGGGCGGCACGGTCACGGCGGGCAATGCCTCCCAGATGAGCGACGGCGCCGCGGCCTTGCTCGTCATGAGCCGCGAGCGGGCGAAAGCGCTCGATCTCGCGCCGCTCGCCGCTTTTCGGTCGTTTGCCCTGGCCGGCGTCGATCCGGACGTCATGGGCGTCGGCCCTGTCGAGGCCATCCCCAAAGCGCTGCGGATGGCGGGCTGGTCGCTGGCCGACGTCGATCTGTTCGAGATCAACGAGGCGTTCGCTTCGCAATGCCTGCACATCGTTCGCGCGTTGGCGCTTGACGAAGACAAGGTGAACGTCAACGGCGGCGCGATCGCGCTCGGCCATCCGCTCGGCTGCACGGGAGCCAAGTTGAGCGCGAGCCTGATCTACGAGCTGCGCCGGCGCGGCGGAGGACGCGGGATCGTGTCGATGTGCATCGGCGGCGGCATGGGAGCGGCCGGCGCGTTCGAGGTGTTCCCGCCTGGCGCGGTAAGCCGGCTTTAGTATCGCCACATCAGCGTAATAAGCGTTCAAGGGAGGTTCCACGCAAATGACAGGAAAAACGTTCGCAAAAACGGTCGGCGGCGGTTTTGTCGTCGCGGACGCCGACTGCGCATCGATCGCGACGCCCGAGGACTTGACCGAGGAGCAGCGCATGATCGCCGAGACGACGGAGACGTTCGTCGACCGCGACGTGCTGCCGCATGACGAGCGGCTGGAGAAGCTCGATTACGAGCTGACCGTAAAGCTGATGCGCAAGGCAGGAGAGCTGGGCTTGCTCGGCGCGGACGTCCCCGAGGAATACGGCGGCCTCGGTCTCGACAAGATCAGCTCTGCGCTCATCAGCGAGCGGCTGTCCCGCGCGGCTTCCTTCGCCCTGTCGATCGGCGCGCATGTCGGGATCGGCACGCTGCCGATCGTCTATTTCGGCTCGCAGGCGCAGAAGCAAAGGTATTTGCCCGATCTCGCGAGCGGGCGCCGAATAGCCGCGTATTGCCTGACCGAGCCGTCGTCGGGCTCGGACGCGCTCGGGGCCAGGACGACGGCACGGTTGGCCGATGACGGCAGCCATTACGTGCTCAGCGGCACGAAGCAATTCATTACGAACGCGGGCTTTGCGGACCTCTTTATCGTATATGCGAAGGTCGACGGGCTGCACTTCAGCACCTTTATCGTCGAACGCGCGATGGAGGGCGTAAGCGTCGGACCCGAAGAGAAAAAAATGGGCATCAAAGGGAGCTCGACGCGTCCGCTCGTGCTTGAGGACGTAAAGGTGCCGGTCGACAATTTGCTGTGGGAGGTCGGCAAGGGCCATCTGATCGCCTTCAACATTTTGAATATCGGGCGCTTCAAGCTTGCCGTCGGCTGTCTGGGCGGCGCCAAGGAGGCGATCGCCTTAAGCGCGAAGTATGCGAACGAGCGCGTCCAGTTCGGCAAGCCGATCTCCGCTTTTCCGCTTGTGGGGAAAAAGCTCGCCGAGATGAACACCCGCGCCTACGTGCTCGAGAGCGTCATCTACCGTACCGCCGGGCTCATCGATTCAGGATTGTCCGAGATTGATCATGCCTCGCCTGCATCCGGCGTTCACTCGGCCAAGGCGATCGCGGAGTACGCCATCGAATGCTCGATTAACAAGGTGTTCGGCTCCGAAGCGCTGGACTTTATCGCCGACGAAGGCGTTCAGATTCACGGGGGCTACGGCTACATTCAGGAGTACAAAATCGAGCGGATTTACCGCGACTCGCGCATCAACCGCATTTTCGAGGGGACGAACGAGATCAACCGGCTGCTCATTCCGGGCACGCTCGTGAAGCGGGCGCTCAAGGGCCAGCTGCCGCTGCTGCAAAAGGCGCAGGCGCTCCAGGGCGAGCTGCTGCAGCTCGTACCGGGACGAACGTTCGAAGGCACCCTTGAAGAAGAGACGCATCTGACTGCGATGGCCAAAAACATATTTTTAATGGCGGGGGCCGGCGCCGTTCAGCGCTTCGGTCCGCGGCTAGAGGAGGAGCAAGAGGCGCTCACGGCGCTGGCCGACATGCTGATTCAGCTCTATGCGATGGAGAGCGCGGTTCTCCGCGCGAAAAAGCAGCTGGCGAGCAAAGGGGAAGAGCGCGCGGCGCTGGCCGTCGCCATGACGCGAGCGTTCGCGCACGACGCCTTCGGACAGATCGAAGCGCTCGCCAAAGAAACGCTGTCGGCCGTGGATACCGGCGATTCGCTGCGGACGCAGCTGTCGGCGCTCAAGAAGCTGACGCGCCGCAGTCCGGTGGACACGGTGGCGCTCAAACGGCAGATTGCGGCGGCCGTTATCCGGGAGGAAGGCTATATCAGCTAGAACAGCGATAGACTCCGGACCGTGAGGTGATGGGTTTGCCGCAAGCGCCTTGGTATGCGCATTATCCTAGCGAAGTGCCCAAGACCTGCCCGTATCCGCAGCATAATCTGGCCGCCTTCCTCGTCGCCTCAGCCGAACGTTTTCCCGATCGGACCGCACTCAGCTTCATGGGCAAAAAAACAACTTACGCGCAGCTTCTGGACGCCGCGTACCGGTTCGCAGGCGTCCTGGGGAAGCTCGGCGTCGGACGCGGCGAGCGGGTCGCGATCATGCTCCCCAATTGTCCGCAGCTCGTCGCCGCGTATTTCGGCACGCTGCTCGCCGGTTGCGTCGTGGTCATGACCAACCCGCTGTATGTGCAGCGGGAAATCGCGCATCAGCTCAAGGATTCGGGCGCCGTTGTCATCCTGACGCTCGATCTGCTGTTCCGCAGAGTGAAGGAGGCGGCGCATGAGCTGTCCGATTTGCACATCATCGTGACCTCCATCCAAGACGGGCTTCCTTTTCCGAAAAGCTGGCTGTACCCGATCAAAGCGAGGCGGGAGGGACTCGATCGGCACGTGTCCTATGGGCCGCGCGTACATCGGTACGCCCGGCTGCTGCGCGATATGCCTCCGTTGCCGCTTCACGCGGAGGTGGACGCCGAACGCGAGCTCGCGCTCCTCCAATATACCGGGGGCACGACCGGCATTGCCAAAGGCGTCATGCTCACGCACGCCAATCTCGTCGCCAATACGATGCAAACGAGCCTGTGGTTTTACAAAAGCAAGCCCGGCCGGGAACGTTATTTGGCGGCGCTTCCCTTTTTCCACGTGTTCGGCTTGACCGTGCTCATGAACCAGGCGATCATGCTGGGCGGCGAGTTGATCCTCGTGCCGAGATTTGAGGCAGGCGACATCCTGCGTATTATCGACAAGCAGAAGCCGACTGTGTTTCCCGGCGCTCCGACCATGTACATCGCGCTCATCAACCATCCGAACGTCCGCGATTATGATTTGTCTTCGATCGAAATTTGCATCAGCGGCGCCGCGCCGCTTCCGCACGAGGTGCAGGAGCGGTTCGAGGCCATCACCGGCGGCAGGCTTATCGAAGGGTACGGACTGACGGAGGCGTCGCCGGTCACCCATGCGAACAACATCTGGGAATACCGCAAAAAAGGATCGATCGGCCTGCCTTTTACGGATACTTTGGCGAAAATCGTGCATCCCGACACCGGGGAGGATCTGCCGATCGGGTCGACGGGGGAGCTCGCGATCAAGGGGCCGCAGGTCATGAAGGGCTATTGGAACCGGCCGGAGGAGACGGAGCGGGCGCTTCGTGACGGCTGGCTGCGCACGGGCGACATGGCGCGAATGGACGAGGAAGGCTTTTTCTACATCATGGACCGGATGAAGGATATGATTATCGCGGGCGGCTACAATATATTTCCCCGGGAGATCGAAGAAGTGCTGTTCGAGCATCCCGCGATCGAGGAGGCGGCGGCGCTCGGCGTACCCGATCCGTATCGCGGCGAGACCGTCAAGGTGTACGCCGTGCTGAAGCCCGGAACGAAGCTGACCGAATCGGAGCTTAAAGCCTGGTGCAAGGAGCGCCTTGCCGCCTACAAGGTGCCGCGCGTATATGAATTCAGAAGCAGCCTGCCGAAAACGATGGCGGGGAAAGTGCTGCGGCGCAAGCTGCTCGAAGAAGAGTCGGCCGGCCGCGATCACGACGACCGATAATGGCACCGGGCGCCGCTTCGCGCGGCAGGCCCGAGGGGAGGGAACGTCATGGAAGGACCGAACCCGGCTTCCGGGTCCGAGGAGGAGATGGTCGAGCGGGCCGGGCGCACGTTCTGGGGATACCTGGGGTGCGAGCTGATCCGACGGGACGCGCGCGAGACCGTCGTCGAGCTGGATGTCGAGGAGCGGCATATGAATTTGATCGGCATGATGCACGGCGGGGTGCATACGGCGCTGCTTGATTCGGCAATGGGGCTGGCCGCGATGGCGGCGCGCCCGGACGAGGACGTCGTGACGTCCAGCCTGAACATTCATTTTACGGCTCCGGCGCTGGCGGGCAGGGTGCGGGCGACCGCGACCGTCGTGCATATGTCGGGGCGGATGGTGACCGCGGAGGGAAGGCTGTATACGGCGGACGGCAAACTGTCTTCGATGGCGACCGCGTCTTTTCGGGTGATCGAGCGGAAAAGCTGAGCGGATGCGGGGAGCCTTAGTCGAATCCAGACGCCATTCGCTTCCAACGTTCAAAAAAGCCGTACCCCGGAGGGTACGGCTTTTAAACGCCATTATGGATTCAGTCGCTGCTTACGCTTGCGCGGACAGCGCGTTCAACTTCTTGGCGAGACGGGACTTCTTGCGGGAAGCCGCGTTCTTGTGGATGAGGCCCTTGGTTACTGCCTTGTCCAGCTTCTTCTGTGCCACTTGAAGCGCATTCTTCGCTGCTTCGACGTCCGTGCCCACTACGGCTACGTCCGCTTGCTTGACGGCGGTACGAAGAGCGGACTTCTGGGAAGCGTTGCGAAGGCGGCGCTTCTCGTTCGTCTTGGTGCGCTTGATTGCGGATTTGATGTTCGGCATTGATTTCACCTCCTGCAAAAACTGCAAGTATTTCTCCACACAACTTGTAACATTCTATCATGCAAGGGGGCAAAACGCAAGACAATCGCGGAGTTGGCGCGGCTGCGTCCGTAAGGCGCATTTACGCGGCAGGCACGCGTGCGGATCGCGCTGCCCCGTTCAGCAGTCGGAGAGGAGCGAATTTGCGGTGAGCGATCTTGATCTAAGCATGTACGACGTCAGAACCGACTTGGCGCTTGAGGCCAAGGAGAGAGCGGAATCGCAGTCCGGCGGCAGCATTCCGGGCGTCTGGACCGAGACCGAGCGCGAGGGCGGCATCACCGTCACGCGGATGGAGATTCAGACGGAGCAGGGCGCGCAGGCGATCGGCAAAATGCAGGGGCACTACGTCACGCTGGAGGTGCCGGAGCTAAGGCGAGGGGATTCGGAGCTGCAAAACCGCGTCGCGACGACGTTCGCCAGAGAATTCGAGGCTTTTCTCGCCCGAATCGGCGTCGGACCGCAAACTTCAGTCATGGTCGTCGGCCTCGGCAACGGCAAGGTGACGCCGGATGCGCTCGGACCGATCGTCGTCGACAATCTGATGGTGACGCGCCAGTTTTTCGAGCTGATGCCGGACCAGGTGGGCGAAGGCTATCGCTCCGTCAGCGCGATCGCGCCGGGGGTGCTCGGCACGACGGGCATCGAATCGAGCGACATCGTGCTCGGCGCCGTGCAGCAGGCCAAGCCGGAGCTCGTCATCGCGATCGACGCGCTGGCGGCGAGGTCGCTCGAGCGCGTGAACACGACGATCCAGATCGCGGATACGGGCATTCACCCGGGCTCGGGCATCGGCAACAAGCGCAAGGGACTAACGCGCGCGACGCTGGGCGTGCCGGTGCTGGCTATCGGCGTGCCGACGGTACTGTACGCATCCACGATCGTCAACGACGCGATGGACATGGTGCTGGCTCATATGAAAAAGCATACGCCCGATACCGATCCGCTGTTCGGCGTTTTCGGCACGATGGCGGGTCAGGAACGGCTGCAGTTGGTCAAAGAGGTGCTTCAGCCGATCGGCCACGATCTGCTGGTCACGCCGAAGGAGATCGACGACTTCATCGAGGACCTCGGCAACATCGTCGCGAGCGGTCTGAATGCGGCGATGCACCAGGCGATCGACACCGACAACGTGGCCGCTTATACGCACTGAAGCGATCCGCCGCCTTCCGGCAGATCGGACGGGCCGTCTCTTCGCGCAGCGCTCAGTTGCCGGGAGGCGGCTTTTGTCTTTTTACCGGCATCCCATCGTATCCGCTTACTTCGTTAGCCTTTGTTATGTATAATGAGTATCGCTAACGATAACCGGAATCGGCGCATCATACTTGTTAGGGCATGCCCTTCGGCGAGGAGAAGCTTATGATAAAAAGGAATCGGCGGCTCGCCCGCACGCGGAAATGGTGGCCGGATCGGATGGAGAGCAAGCTGATCATCGTGTTCCTGTTCCTGATCATCCTGCCGATCGGCGTGCTCACCTACGTCGCCGCACAGCGTTATTCGAATTCGATCGAGCGCAATACGGTCACGTTCGTCTCTCAATTGTCCGACCAGATGATGGGGAAGATGGACGATTATATTGAAGACATGAAAAAAATATCGATCATTCCTTCTTACCAGGCCGATATTATGGAAGGACTCAAAATGTCGAACAGCTTCTACGGCGGGCAGACGGGAGGCGAGGCGGGAGACAGCGGCGTACTGACCGAACAGGAGCGCACGCGGCTCGCCATCGACCGCAAGATCGGCAGCAGCATTTATTTTATCAACAATATTAAAAGCAGCACGAATGTCGTCTATTTGTTCGACGTATACGGCAATCCTTACTTCGCCATTAAAAATACGGCCATCCGCTCCGACCTGCAGGACGTGCTGCCCAGATGGACGGAGCTCGCCGAGGAGGCGCACGGTACGCCGGTACTCGTCAGCACCCAGGACGTCGCCGGAAGGGCGACGAGCAGCCGCTACGTGTTCACGGTCGTACGCAAGATCATCGATCCGCGCACGTTCGAATCGATCGGGATGATCGCGATCGACGCCAACATCGGCGTCATCGACAACATCATTAAAGATTTGGACAAGTCCACGCACGGGAAAACGCTCGTCGTCGACGAGAGCGGCAGCGTCGTTTACGACAGCGACAAGTCGCTCATCGGGCAAAATCTAAAAAACAGCGAGCTGATGCCGGGCGTACTGACCGAGCAAGGCAGCTTCCATACGAAAATCGACGGAAAAAGCGTGCTGGCGATTTTCAAAGAGTCCTCGGTGACGGGGTGGAAGGTGCTGATCACGATTCCAGAGGACGAGCTGATGGCGGACGCGCTGCGGACCCGCACGTATACGATCGCCGCGGCGCTCGCCATTATGGCGTTCGCCCTGCTGATCTCGCTCGTGTTGGTGTTCGCGATCACGCGGCCGCTCCGGGGACTTGTCCGCATGATGAAGGAAGTGCAGACGGGTAATCTCGACGTGGCGTTTCCCGTTGTCAGCCGCGACGAGGCGGGGCTGGTCGGCAGCGCGTTCAACCGGATGATCGACCGGATCAAGACGCTCATTCAAGATATTTACGCGGTCGAGGAGCGCAAGAAAGAGGCCGAGCTGCAGTCGCTGCAGCATCAGATCAATCCGCACTTCATTTATAATACGCTCGAATCGATTCGCATGACCGCCGTGCTCAGCGACAATAAAGAAGTGGCGACGATGACCCAGCTTCTCGGCAAGCTGCTCCGTTACAGCATTCACGGGGGGCTCGAGAGCGTGCCGATCGCGAAGGAATGGGAGCATCTGGGCATTTACGTGCAGCTGCTGAATTACCGTTACGGCAGCCGCTTCGAGCTGGAGCTGCCCGATGCGCGGGAGACCGAGAATTTAAGCGTAATCAAGCTGCTTTTTCAGCCGATCGTGGAAAATGCGGTCTATCACGGGCTTCATGAGTCCCGCAGCGGGATGCGGATCCGCGTCCTGTGCAAGCAGGAGAGGACGGACCTGCTGTTCGATGTAGAGGACGACGGAGAGGGTATGGACGAAGAGACGCTGCACAAGCTGCAGGCTTCGCTGGTTCGGGCGCCGGACGGCGAGGGCGACAATACCGGCATAGGGCTAAGAAACGTCAACGAACGCATCAAGCTTAAGTACGGAGAAACCTACGGGCTCTCGATTCGCAGCCGGTTCGGCCACGGCACGGTCGTGACCGTCCGGCTGCCAGCGACGCCCGCAGCGCATCAAGGGGGAGAATCGACATGATCGTCAATATCGCAGTCGTCGACGACGAAGAAAAAATCAGGCTGGGGCTCGCCAAATTAATTGAAATGACGGGCGATGACTATAAAATCGTCGGTATTTATTCGGGAGGACTGGAACTGCTCGGCGAGCTGGGCAGTCTCGAAGTCGACCTCATTTTCACCGATATCAAAATGCCCCAAATGAACGGACTGCAGCTCATCGAGCAGGTGCAGCGCCGGAGGCCGAAGGTGAAGTTTGCCGTGCTCAGCGGCTTCAGCGACTTCGAGTTCGCTAGAGGCGCCATCCGGCAAGGCGTCGAGGACTATCTGCTGAAGCCGGTCGACCAGGACGAACTCGGAGAACTGCTGCGCCGCGTCAAACATAACCTTGAGCTGGAAAGCTACCGAAAAGCCGTCGCAGCGGAGGAACATATCCGGCTGCTGCTCGGCAGCGACGTCCGTCACCTGCCCGCCCATATGACGGAAGGCGCTGGACGAGAGTTGTCGCAGATCGGCTTGTTCAAGGAGCACTTCGCGGTCGTTCTGCTGCGGACGGACCCGGAACTCACGGGCGAGCGGCTCGCCTTTTATATGGAAGCGTGGAATCGGGAGCATCGCAGCTTCGTCTGGGAGCCGCGACAATCGGTCATCGTCGTGGCGATCGGCAAGGGCGATCATGACGATACCGCTCGCGGCATTGCCTCGACGCTGCTCCAGCGCATCCCGCATGCGGTCCATGCGCGAATCGGCGTGAGCGCTGTCCATCAGGGCCCGCTCAAGCTGCGTGACGCTTACCAGGAAGCGGAAGCCGCCATGCAGCAAGTATGGTACGAGGACGGCATCAAGGCGATGAACGATTTTCTGCATCTGTCGAAGCGGCCGGAAGATGTGTCCGGTTTGCTCCGGTTGCTGGACAAAGACTTTCGGCCCGCCCTGCAGCTGCTCGATCTGCCCCGTGCCGAGAACGCGCTGCGGGCTTGGCTGGAGGAGACGGGCAAGCTGCGTCCGGCCTGGCCGACTTTGAGCGAAGCCGCGTCCGCGGTGTTCGGCCTGCTTCGCGGCGAGCTGAGCGGCCGGCAGACACGGCTCCCGGCCGGCGAGTTCGAGGACGAGCAGCTGAGACTGTCGCCGGTAAGGTTCGTGAGCTGGCATACATTTACAACGGAATTTATGGAGTCGGCGGCGGCTCTGCTTCACATACTTAAGGAAGCAAGGCAGGAAAATCGCGTCGTCGAAACCGTAAAGGCTTACGTACAGGCGCATTTTACGGAAGAGCTCGAGCTGCAGCGGCTCGCGGACCGCGTCTACTTGACGCCCAGCTATTTGAGCAAGCTGTTCAAGACGGAGACCGGCGAGACGATTACGGATTACATCATTTCCGTACGTATCGCCCATGCCAAGGAGCATCTGATTCGCAACCCGGCGCTCAAAACGTACGAGGTGGGCGAGATGGTCGGATATGGCGACCCCGCGTACTTCAACAAGGTTTTCAAAAAGGTGGTCGGGTTGACGCCGAAGGAGTATCGGGAGCGTGTTAGGTTGTAGTTATCCAAATTGAAGACAAGGAAAACAAACGTAGAACCTTAAAAGGCATAACTGAATCGGGTATAATCATTGTAAGCGATTTCCATACGGTGACTTGACCGACGACGAAAGCAGGGGTGTCTATGTTTAACCTGAGTTACAAAACGCAGCGGATTCTCATTCTTTTCGGATTCCTTACGATTCCGGTCCTCTTGTCGTTGACCTTTTCGTACTATCCGGCGCTGTCGTTGCTTTACTACAGCTTTACGGACTGGAGCGGCCTTGGTTGGGAAATGAATTGGGTCGGATTCGACAACTACAAGGAAATTTTCTCCCGTCCGGAAATATTCGGCGTCTTTAAGAACAACGCTTATTACTTCGTTGGCGGCTTACTGCAGACTTGCGTCGCGCTCTACTTCGCGATCGTGCTGACGAGCAGGCTCAAGGGCCGGAACATCTTCCGTTCGATGCTGTTCATTCCTTACGTCCTGCACAGCGTCGCCATCGTCATCATGTTCCGCAACGTTTACCATGTCCAGTACGGCTCGCTGAACATTTTCCTCGAAGCGATCGGTCTCGGCTCCTGGCAGCAGCAATGGCTGGGCAATCCGCATCTGGTCAATTTCTCGCTCGCCTTTATCTCGATCTGGAAATACTTCGGCCTGACGATGGTCATCTTCATCGGCGCGTTGCAGTCCATTCCGGCCGACAACTACGAAGCCGCCAAGATCGACGGCGCTTCGGGCTGGCAGACGTTCCGCTTCATCACGCTCCCGAGCATCCGCAGCGTCCTCGAGCTGATGCTGATCCTGACGCTGACCGGCGCGCTCGAAGCGTTCGATATTCCATACATCATGATGCTCGGCGCGAACGATACGCACACCTTCGTCTCGAAGACGGTAGATATGGCCTTTAAGTTCCAGCAAGCCGGACTCGCGTCCGCGATGGCCGTCGTCCTACTGCTGATCGTCATCGCCTTCATCATCCTGCAGCGCAAGCTGCTGTTCAGGGAGGAGAAATAAGCGATGGAGCGTCAAAATAAAGCATGGACGATATTCCGTTACGTCACGATTGCGATCGGATTGTTCATCGTTTTCTTTCCGATCTACTCGGTGCTCATCTCGGCCTTCAAGACGCAGACCGAATACTACAATTCGGGCTTGCAGCTGCCGCACGACTGGTTCAACTTCGACAACTTCAGGAAGGTGTTCAAGGTCGGCCGCCTCGGCCTCGGCTTCAAAAACATCTTCATCATCCTCGTCGTGTCGCTGGCCGGCAACGTCCTGATCGGCACGATGGTCGCCTACGCCCTCGGCCGCTTCGACTTCAAGATGAAGAAGCCGATCATGGGCATGTACCTCGTCGCGCAGGTCATCCCGATGATCACGACGCAGGTCGCCACGTTCCAGGTCATCAAGTTCCTGGGCGCCTACAACGAGATTTACGCGCCGATGCTGCTGTACCTGGGCGCCGACGTGCTGCAGATCGTCATCTATCTGCAATTCGTCAACAACATCCCGCGCGATCTTGACGAGAGCGCCATGGTGGAAGGCGCATCGCTGTTCAAGATCTACCGGTCGATCATCTTCCCGCTGCTCGCGCCGGCGACGGCGACGCTGATCATCATGAAGACGATCTCGATCTACAACGACTTTTATACGCCGTATCTGTATATGCCGAGCCGCAAGCTGCAGGTCGTCTCGACCGCGATCTATTCGTTCGTCGGACCGAACGCGGCGCAGATCAACGTCATCTCGGCGGGCATTCTCATCATCTTTATCCCGACGCTCGTGATTTACCTGTTCTTGCAGCGCTATATTTTCGCAGGCGTCACGAACGGCGCGGTCAAATAAGAGACGATTTCCGGCCATGACGCTAACGATCCGAATGTGTTATGATAACAATTAATCTTGTTATCAACGCATTCGGATTTTTTATGGGCGGAAAGGGTCGTACGAGAGATGTCTAAGAAAGTAACGATGCAGCAAATCGCCGATCATGTCGGCGTCTCCAAGTTCGCCGTGTCCAAGGCGCTCGCCGGCAAATCCGGCGTGAGCGCGGAGACCCGGGAAAAGATCATCAGCTCGGCGACGCAGCTCGGCTACTTCGCGGGCAAGCGGATCAAGAGCTCGGCGTCGCGCGCCGCGACCGATTCCGCCGGCAGGACCCAGCGGGAAACGATTATCGTGCTCATCCCGAATATACGGGAGCAGAATCGTCACTCTTTCTACTGGGGACGCATCATCGACGGGATCACGACCGGCCTCGAGCAGCATCGGCTCGGGATGATGATCGTCACGGAGCATATCACGGACAACTTTATCCAGCTGATCAATCCTGACGGCGTGCTCGGCATCGTCTGCGTGGGCCACATCAGCAATCAGCTGCTGCTCGAGATTCGCAATCTGTCGATCCCGTTCGTGATGGTGGACCACGAGGATCCGCTCATTCCGTCCGACGCGCTGTTCATGAACAACTACGAATGCATGCGCCGCGTGACCAATTATTTGCTCGGCAACGGCCACCGCAAGCTCCAATTCGTGGGCAATACACGCTATTCTCGCAGTTTCTACGACCGCTGGCTTGGCTACCGTTCATTGCTCGAGGAGCAGGAGGTACCGTCCGAGCAGGAGCCGGGACTGGTGGCGCTGGAGGGGGAAAACCGTTCCGAGCATACGGAAGCGCTCACGGAAATCGTACGCGACATGAAGGCCCGCGAGGCGCTGCCGACCGCATTCGTCTGCGCGAACGACTCGCTCGCGCTGTGCGTCGTCACCGCGCTGATGAAGCACGGCATCCGCGTGCCCGAGGACGTCTCCGTCACCGGCTTCGACAACATCGACGACGCCGCGCTCTCGACGCCGACGCTCAGCACGGTCAACGTCAACAAAGAAGCGCTCGGCCAGCGGGCTGTGGAGACGCTGCTGTGGCGCATTAACCATCCGGACAGTCCCAAGGAGCGGATCTTGCTGTCGGGGGATTTCGTGTTCAGGCAGTCGACGGGGCTGGCGAACGGTTAACGTAATATAAAAAGCCGATACATTTACAAGACGCTGCAGGTGATTCTGCGGCGTTTTTGTCGTTGCTGCGTTTTTGTATGCGGCTCGTGGACTGGAAATCCGTTATTTGCCATTTTGAAACGATATAACGGCGCCGGTGTCTTATTCCGGTTCTTTTTTGCTCTGCGGACAAATAATGAACGATGCCGGTTCCCATTGACTTCTCTCCCCCAGGTGGTACAATCACTTTGAGATTATTGTTATCGTATTTGACTAACAAAATAGATAACAATACAACGAGACGCGTTTACAAAGTTATCGCTAAAAGGAGCTGCACGCATGAGCAAACAGGCTTGGAACGAGACGGTCAGCGGCATGACCTGGGGCTGGGTCGGCACGCGCGGTACGTGGACGGGGAAAGAAGCGGATTTCTCGATGGAGGAGATGGCGAAGCTGGGCGTGAACTGGGCGGCCATCGCGCTGTCGGCACTGCAGGAGACGCCGCAGTCCACGGAAATTCCGTTCTGGGAAGATCCGACGGTGACCGACGACGAGGTGCGCGCCGCCATTCGCAAGGCAAAGTCGCTGGGCATGAAGGTATGCCTCAAGCCGGTCGTCAATGTGAAAAACGGAACGTGGCGCGCGCACATCGGCTTTTTCGACGAAGAGGTTCCGGGAGAGCCAAGCTGGGCGCAATGGTTCGCGAGCTACGGCAAGTTCATCGCCCACTATGCGGCGATCGCGGAGGAAGAGGGCTGCGAGATGCTGTGCATCGGCTGCGAAATGGTGCAGACCGACAAGCGCGAAGCCGAGTGGCGCGCGCTCATCGCGGACATCCGTCCGATCTACGCCGGCCTGATTACGTATAACTGCGATAAATATCAAGAGGGCCGGGTCAAATGGTGGGACGCGGTCGACATTATCTCTTCGAGCGGCTACTATCCGATCCACGAGTGGGAGGCGCATCTCGACCGCATCGAGGGCGTGCTTGCGCAGTGGAACAAGCCGTTCTTCTTCATGGAAGCCGGCTGCCCGAGTCGCGAAGGCTCGCCGCTGCGTCCGAACGACTGGTCGCTGCCCGGCGGTCCGTCCGAAGAGGAGCAGAAGCGCTACTACGAGGCGATGTTCGGCGCTTGCGCCAAGCGCGACTGGATGCGCGGCTTTATGCTGTGGGATTGGCCGGCCAAGCTGTACGACGCGAAGGATGCGGCGGCCAATGACGATTACTGCATGTACGGCAAGTCGGCGGCGAAGACCGTCGGCGATTACTACAAGTCGGGACAGACGCCGGAAGGCTTGAACGCCTGAAC
The DNA here is from genome assembly GCF_030014955.1 of Cohnella hashimotonis. Classification (NCBI taxonomy): domain Bacteria; kingdom Bacillati; phylum Bacillota; class Bacilli; order Caryophanales; family Paenibacillaceae; genus Cohnella; species Cohnella hashimotonis. The sequence goes on along the minus strand of NZ_JAGRPV010000001.1, from coordinate 4,203,435 downwards.
ATCCGAACGTCCGAACGTTCGCCGACGGACCGAGAAGAGGAGGATTTACGCATGACGCAGCTATTGACTGGCGCGCGGTGGCGGGAAGAGCTGACCGCGGAGCTTAAGGACAACATCCTCGGCTACTGGTTGAAAAATACGGTGGACGAAAAATACTTTGGCTATATCGGCGAGATTGCGAGCAGCGGCGAGAAGCTTCCGGAAGCGGACAAGGGACTCGTGCTGCACGCGCGCATCATGTGGACGTTCGCGTCTGCCTATCGTCTCTATAAGGACGAGACGTACCTGAACGCATCGAAGCGCGCTTACGAGGCGCTCAAGACGCATTTCCGCGATCCGGAGCACGGCGGCCTGTACTGGCTGATCGACATAAACGGAGCGGCGGTGTCCGATAAAAAGCAAGTGTACGGCCAAGCGTTCGTGATCTACGCCCTGTCGGAATACGTACGCGTGACCGGCGATCAAGAGGCGCTCGCCTGGGCGGAGGAGATCTACCGGCTGCTCGAGAAGCACGCTTACGATCCGGTGCATCTCGGTTATGTCGAAGCGCTCGCGCGCGACTGGACCGAGACGGACGAGCTCAGCCTCTCCGGCAAGGACTTGAACGAGCGCAAGTCGATGAACACGCACCTTCACGTGCTCGAAGCCTACACGAACCTGTACCGCGTGTGGAAGCCGGAAGGCCTTAAGGCAAAGCTCAAGGAGCTGATCGAGGTCCATCTGGATAAGATCATCGATGCGAACACCGATCATTTCCTGTTGTTTTTCGATGACGAGTGGCATTCCAAGGCGCCGCACGTCTCCTATGGACACGACATCGAAGGCAGCTGGCTCCTGTGGGAAGCGGCCGAGGTGCTCGGCGACGAGTCGCTGCTGCCGCGCGTCAAGGAAGCAGCCGTCCGCATGGCGAAGGCGACGCTCGAGCAGGGCGTGGACGAGGACGGCGGCTTGTTCAACGAGTACGACGGACATCACCTCGACGACAGCAAGGACTGGTGGCCGCAGGCCGAGGCGATGGTCGGCTTCCTGAACGCCTACCAGCTGTCGGGCGAGGCGAAGTATCTGGAAGCGGCCAAGCATAGCTGGTCGTTCATCTCGAACTTCGTAAGCGACCGCGAGGGCGGGGAATGGCACTGGCAAGTGACACGCGCCGGCGAGCCGGTCGCGAACGCCAACCAGCCGAAGGTCGGCCAATGGAAGTGCCCTTACCACAACAGCCGCGCATGCATCGAAGTGCTGGAGAGACTCGAACATCTCAAATCGGAGGTATAATCCATGAGCGATTTTCTGAACCAGATCAAGCAGCTGAACGAGCAGTACGAAAAGCTGATCGCGCAGCCGAACCCGAAGGTCGAGCCCGGCAACGGCGTCTACTGGCGCCATGAGCACCCCGTCGTGACGAACGCGCATGCGCCGCTCTACTGGCGCTACGACCTGAATCCCGAGACGAATCCTTACCTGATGGAGCGAATCGGCGTCAACGCCGCCTTTAATGCGGGCGCCATCAAGCTGAACGGCAAGTACTACCTCATGGTCCGCGTCGAAGGCGTCGACCGCAAATCGTTCTTTGCCGTCGCCGAGAGCGACAAGCCGACCGAGGGCTTCCGCTTCTGGGACTATCCGGTGCTGCTTCCCGAGACCGAAGACCCGGACATCAACGTATACGACATGCGTCTCGTGCAGCATGAGGACGGCTGGATTTACGGCCTGTTTTGCAGCGAGCGCAAGGACCCGGACGCGCCGAAGGGCGATACGTCCAGCGCCAACGCCAAAGGCGGCATCGCCCGCACGAAGGACCTGATCAACTGGGAGCGTCTCCCGGATCTGCAGACCCCTTCGCCGCAGCAGCGCAACGTCGTGCTGCACCCTGAATTCGTGAACGGCAAGTACGCCTTCTACACGCGTCCGCAGGACGGCTTCATCGACACGGGCGCCGGCGGCGGCATCGGCTGGGGGCTGTCCGACAGCATGAATCCGGCGATCGTCGACCATGAAGCGATCGTGGACGAGAAGGTGTACCACACGATCAAGGAAGTGAAGAACGGCCAGGGCGCGGCGCCGATCAAGACGGAAAAGGGCTGGCTTCATATCGCGCACGGCGTGCGCAACACGGCTGCCGGACTTCGTTATGTCATCTATGCGTTCATGACCGCGCTGGACGATCCGAGCCGCGTCATTCACGCCCCGGCCGGCCATTTGATCGCCCCGGAGGGCATCGAGCGCGTCGGCGACGTGTCCAACGTCGTTTTCACGAACGGCCTGATCGCCGACGAAGCCGGCGAATTGTACATCTACTACGCTTCGTCCGACACGCGCTTGCATGTAGCCTCGACGACGATCGATCGCATGCTCGATTACGTCGTGAACACGCCTGAAGACCGGCTTCGTTCGCGCGCGAGCGTAGAGACGCGTCATGCGCTGATCTCGCGCAACCTCGAGCTGCTGGACCGCCCGGAATACGCGTTTTTGAAGCGCGGCTAAGGCTTGCAAGTTAAATGAAAATGAATGGGTAAAATTCCCCTAATCGGCGCATACTAATGCCCGGTTAGGGGTTTTTAAGCTAAAAGTTTTTATTTGTTATCATAATAGATGACAATAAAAACAAAACGGTTGCCTGTTTTTGCATAAGGAACGGCGTATAATTAGGTCATGTAAGCGATCCCAACGCAGCGCTTACAAAGCTGGATACTCAGCTAAACCATCAATCTGGGGGTCAAACAAATGAAGAAAAGCACGCTTGCCATTTTGTCGCTGCTTACGGCTTCCGCCGTACTCTCCGCTTGCGGCAGCAACAACAATAACAACAACGCATCTCCTTCCGCATCGGCATCGTCGTCCGCAAGCGCTTCGGCATCCGCTTCCGCGTCGGCATCGAGCGGCGAAGCGAACGCCGACCTTTCCGGCAAAATTCTCGTGCTGACTCACCGTACCGACTACATCAGCGACGGCACGTTCGACAAGTACGTAGCCAAGTTCAAAGAAAAGTATCCGAAGGCCGAAGTCGAATTCGAAGGCCTGACGAACTATGCGACCGACATCAACACGCGTCTGACGACCGGCGAAGCCGGCGACGTCAACATGATTCCTTCGGCGCTTGCCACCAGCGAATTCCCGAAATATTACGAGCCGCTGCCGGATTCGATGTTCGACAATGTCTACTTCGCCGACTATGACGCTTACGAAGGCAAGCGCTACGGCATCACCTCCGGCGTCAACACCCAAGGCATCGTATACAACAAGAAGGCGTTCGAGAAGGCGGGCATCACCGCCACGCCGAAGACGCTCGACGAGCTGTACGCCGACGCGCAGAAGCTGAAGGACGCAGGCATCGTGCCGCTGTACATGAACTTCGGCGCGCAATGGCCGATGGGCAACTGGGGCGAGAACTCCTACACGTACGTAGCGGGCGACGCCAAGTGGACCGATACCCGTATCTCCACCGACACGCCGTTTACGGTTGACGGACCTTGGGGCCAACTGATCACGATCGCGCGCAAATTCGTCGAGAACAAGTGGGTCGAGTCCGACCTGTCCACCAACAACTGGGAAATGTCCAAGGGCGAAGTCGCATCCGGCAAAGCCGCCATGTACTTCCTCGGCAACTGGGTCATTCCGCAAGTCATCGGCGCTGGCGCAGCTTCCGAAGACATCGGGTTCTTCCCGTTCCCTTACGACAACAGCGGCAAGTACAACGCGCCGCTGGGCGGCGACTACTTCGTCGGCGTAAGCAAGGACAGCAAGAACAAAGATCTGGCTATCGCATGGGTTAACTTCTTCGTCAAAGAATCCGGCTACGACACCGACTCCGGCTTCCTGCCGGTCGACAAGACCAAGACGCCGGAAGTACCGCAGCTGGCCGAGTTCAACGCCGCTAACCCGACGTACATCGAGAGCGTCGCCGTCGACCCTCGCTACAACGAGATCGCCAAGAAGGCCGAGATCGCGCTCGGCACCGGCTCCGTCGACCAAGACCTGATCGTGGCCAAGGATCTGAAGAAAGCGTTCGACGACCTGAACGCCAAGTGGGCGAAGGCCCGCAAGGATCTCGGCTATTAAGCCGGAGCCGGGCTAGCTAAACCGATCGCAACATCTAGAACAGCAACAAGAACAGCAACAAGAACCGCATCAAGAACCGCATAGCGACGGCGCACGACGCCGTCAAACCCAAGCCTTCCGGCAGCCGCCGGGAGGTTTTTTTGCGACTTCCGTATATTCGGAAGGAAAACCTCCTTCTGAAACAACGATGCGGGGTTAAGGGCCAAAGTGCCGACAAGAAAAAGCAGAGCCGAAAGGGAGGAAGCCATGGAGGAGAAGCGGGGGACGGGACGGCGTGGCGAGTAAACAAGGGCAAGTAAACAAGGGCAAGTAAACAAGGGCAAGTAAACAAGGGCAAGTAAACAAGGGCAAGTAAACAAGGTTAATAAAAGCCTGCAACCGTGCAGGCTTTAAACCCGATCCGACATGCAGAAGCGGAAATGCCTGCAAATCAGCATCTTTTTAACGGCGAAATCCGATATCGCAACCGAAATGAGAATAAAGCCTGCACATCCGCATCTTTTTATCGCGCAGGGTTTGTCATGTATGAAAAGGATGTAAATTTGCAGGCATTCGGCTGTTACCCCGAGTAGGCGGAGAGGTGAAAGGTTGAGAGGTGATGAGGCGGAGAGCTGATGGGGCAGAGAGGCGGTGGAGCCAGGTGATCCAATCGAGTGGTCGAGAGACGGCGAGGCGGGGAGCAAAAAGCGGAGGTGTGCGAAGAGGTCGAGAGGCGGGGGCGTAAAATGCTAGTTAGGCGGAGAGGTGAAGAGGTAGTAGAATCGGTGAAATCCCGCGCATCGCAGACCGACTCCCGCTGCGTTGTCGTGAATGGTGGGCGCTCAGGGCGGCTGAGTCCGCCCGCTGAGCGTATTTGCGATCGGTGCGAACCGTTAGGCAATCTTTATTTGCCTGAACGGTTATTTGTGTCTTAATTCAAGCACGATGGCCGATCATAAGCGCGCATCGCCGCGACGAATCTAGTTCTAGCATTTCTCGGATGCTCATAGACTTCACTATCGCTTTCGCAAGCCGGAAGAATAGAAAGTCTAAGAGACCCTTGACAGGGGAAACGGGGGTGCGGGATGTTCCGTGCGGCGCTATCGCAATATTTGCCGGTCTGGCGCAGACAATTCCGAAGATTTTTGGCATCGGGACGCGCATTTTTGCTTCTCAGCTTTTGCTCGATGGTCATGTTCGTCCTTCTTGGGCTCGGCGGCATCCTGCAGATCAAGCTGGCCGCCTCGCCGGCGCAATCGATGAAGGGCTTCGCTGCTTCCGTATCCGATACGTTTTTTTCTTCCATGCTCGGACTCGAGCTGCCGCAGATGGCCGAGAAGGGCAAAGGAGGCAGCATGGACGGGGAGCGAATCGCGGCCTTTCTGCTGCGCTTCCTGACCGACGTCAATCCGGGCGATCCGAAAAGCCTGCTTGCCGCCGAGATGCCGGGCGCGGGCGGGGACGAGCCGATCTTGTTCCGGACGGGCTCCGGCGGCTCGGACAGCGCGCCGGAAGATTATAGTCCGCCGGCTTCCGGCACGTCGGACGATCATGGCACCGATCCTGGGACCCGGCCGGACGGCGGCGATGACATGCCCGATACGTCCGCCACGCCGGAGCCGGAGCAGAATGGGGAGGGCCCGCCCCCGACGCCGACGCCCGACAAGGAAGAAGCGCCGTCGGGCGAGACAAAGACGACCGAGGGCCGCAAGGTCGTATTTATCTATCATTCTCACAATCGCGAATCCTACTTTCCCGAGCTGCCGCCTAGCGTCAAGGATCCGAACTCGGGCAAGGTCAACGTAACGCAGGTCGGCAAACGCCTCGCGGATCAGCTGGAGAAGCGGGGGATTGGCGCGCTGCACTCTTCCAAAGATTACGCCGGCACGGTTAAAGACTACGATTGGAACCAATCCTACAAGTATTCCAAGCAGACGGTCATGCAGGCGATGGCCGGCGACAAGAACCTGACCTTTTTCTTCGATATTCATAGAGACTCGCTTCGCCGCAAGGAATCGACCGTCATGATCGGCGGCAAAGATTACGCGCAAGTCTTTTTCATCATCGGACAGCGCAATCCGAACTGGAAGCAAAACGAAAGCTTCGCGAACGAGATTCACGAGAAGCTGGAGGCGTCTTATCCCGGCTTGTCGCGAGGCATCTGGGGCAAGACGGCGGCGACGGGCAACGGCGAATACAATCAGTCGCTGGCGCCGGACAGCGTGCTCATCGAGATCGGCGGTGTCGACAATACGCTCGAGGAATGCTACCGCACGGCGGATGCGCTCGCCAAAACGATCGCGGATCTGTACTGGCACAATCAAAACGCCGAAGCGGCGAATGTCGGCAAGACTAATGCAGCCAAGGCTGGTTAACGGAGGAGATCGGAAATGGGACGTTCGCTCACGAGATTCGCGTTGCTGTCGGCGTTGATCGGTCTGGCCATCCTGTTCGGGATGGAGCTGGCGGACGACGGCATTCGTACGGTATACGGTCCGATAAACGACAGTACGTCGACGGCGACTGTCGACGGCGGTACCGCCGACGATCGCCGCGCCGAGCAGCGCAGCCGCTACTACGCCGAGGAACCGCAGGGCATTGCGTATGAGGGAGATTACGGGAATGCCGGCACGTCGGGCGGGGGCGCGGGAACCGGAGGCGCGGGAACCGGAGGAACAGCCGATTCGGCGCGAACGCAGCGCGATCCAGCGGCAGACGCCTACGATCCGTACGCGATTCCGCGGCCGGACGGAGAGCCGCTGGTCGACAGTCTGGCCGACAAGACGGCTTCGGCTTTGCAGGCGCTGTCCCAGGGCGGCGTGCGGGCGGTCGTGTCGTTGTTCGATAAGCTGTCCGGTTCATAAGGTCTATTTACTGGGGAAAATGGTCTGTGACTATTTTCCTTTTTGTGTGATTTGAGTTACAGAACCGGCACAGGCGCAGATAGTAATATCGTATCAGCGAAGAGGAACTCGTAAAGAGAAAAGTGGGAGTGAGAGACTGTGCGGGTAGTTCGTGCAGACCAGCTGCAAGAAGGCGACAAGCTCGGCCGCAGCCTTTATACGGAAGACGGTCGGCTAATACTAAGGCAGGGAGTCGTGCTGGACAAGCGGCTCATCGAAGCCATAAAAAAACGGAACCTACGCTATTTGTCCATCGAAACGACGCCGGCGTACGGCGCGGATCCGCGTGCGCTGAAGGAAAATTTGCGGGACCAGATGAAGGACCTGCTGACGCTCGTGCTCGATACCGTGAGTCGGGGCGGACCCGTCCCCGTCGATGAAGTTCTGTCATGGTCCGAACATATGGCCGGCATCGTCATGGAGGAGCGCGATCTGCTCTATCATTACGAGGACCTGCTGCGGGGGGAGGGCGACCTGATCGCGCACAGCGTGAACGTCTGCTTCCTTGCCATGCTGACGGCCAAGGCGCTCGGCTACAGCACGCAGCGGATCAAGAGCGTGGCCGTGGGGAGCTTGCTCCACGACATCGGCCTGTTCAAGCCGCACGACGGCACGATGGTCATCAACCATCCGCAGGTCGGCTACGAGCTTCTGCGCCAGTACGCGGGCCTTGCGCCTGCGGCGCTCAAAATCGTCGCGCAGCATCACGAGCAGCTGGACGGCAGAGGATTTCCGCATGGGACGAAAGGCGCAGAGTTGACGGAGGAAGCCCAGATCTGCGGCTTGTGCAGCGAATTCGATTATTTTATGAACGATAAGCTTGCCGACAAGCTTCCCTGTGGAGGAATCGAGTACGTCATGTCGAAAATAGATACATCATACAGCTATGCCGTCGTCCGCGGCTTCCTAAAAGCATTCGTTCCTTATCCGGTAGGCACCGAGATCCGCCTGACCGGCGGATTGCACGCGACGGTCGTCGAACTGAACAAAGGACATCTGGCCAGGCCGGTCGTCCGTCTGAACCAGTTCGGCACGAAGTTCAACTTGATGGAGCATCCAAGTTTTATGGTGGAGGCTGTCGTCTAGGGGGACGCACGGCGCAGCTGCCACACAAGCGCAAGGGGGCAAATATGCCGATCACCGCCAGCAAGCTGAGGGCGATCCCTTTTTTCAAAGGCATCGATCCCGGATTGTTCGACCGCGTCCTCCCGTACGTTCAGGAAAAAGTGTACCGCAAGGGCTCGATTATTTTCCTCGAGGGCAGCGAAGGAGACGAGATTTATTTCATCCTTTCGGGCTCAGTCAGCATTCATACGATCAATAAATCCAAAAAAGTCGTGCTTGCGTTTTTCCACGAAGGCGACTACTTCGGCGAGATGGCGCTCATCAAGCCCGGCCTCGTCCGGTCGGCGACCGCGGAGACGGCCTCGCAGACCCGTCTGCTATCGCTTCGGCGAACGCACTTCCAGCTGCTTTTCGAGAACGACCGCAATTTGCTCCATTACCTGGTCGAAGATACGATGAACCGGCTTCGCAAGGCCAACCAGCAAATATACGATTTGACCTTCCTTAGCGTCCGCTCGCGAATCATCAAGCGGCTGGCCAACTGGTGCGAGGAATTCGGCAATGCCGCGGATCCGGCCGCGTCCGTGCGCATTCCGATCAAGCTCACGCATCAGCAGCTCGCAGATATGGTCGGCGCGGTGCGCGAGACCGTATCCAAAGTGCTGCAGGACATGCAGGACGAGGGGCTGATCGAGATCGAGCAGAAGATGATTCAGGTCAAGGACCGGGCCGGGCTGGAAAAATGGCTTGTGAACGAGATGTAACTTGTGGTAAGTTAAAGTTAACTTTGTTTATCTTAAGGGGAACGACTTGATGTCTGCGACGGTTCTGAACTGATCAATTGGATAGCCCGTTAGAGAGCGCACGGACGGTCGGAGCGATTCGACCCGTTTATTTTGTTGCGCTTGTCTGACGGCTCTGATTGCCGGGGAGGAACTGTCCGACATTCCGTCCGTCGCTGCGGCGAGGAGCGGGAATGCGAACCGTGCCGATCAGGTACGGTTTTTTTTGCGTTTTTCGCCGCGTTCGGTGTATTTCCATTCCCTAAAACAAAGGAGCATCCCCAAATCATGAGAACCCATTCCCTCGAAAAATTAGAATATAATCGCGCCGTCGAAGCGGTTACCGCTCGCACGACCACTTATATGGGACGCAAGCTTGCGGAGCAACTCGAACCGCTCTACGACGCCCGCGTCATTGCCGCCCGCCTCGGCGAGACCGAAGAAGCGCGCGCGATGCTGGAGAAGGGCATGCATGTGCCGCTGCCTTCGATGGAAGGCATGGAAGATTTGTTTGCGCTGCTCGGCACCGGCTACGTGCCGAGCGAGCAGCAGTTCGGTCAGCTGGCGCAATTCGTGCGCAGCTGCGGACAGCTCCGCAAGTTCATGGCGTCAAAAGGCGAATCGGCGCCAGCGGTTGCCGGCTATGCGTCGTCGATGCACGAGCTGGGCGGACTGCTCGGCGAGATCGATCGGAGCATCGACCGCGGGCGTATACTGGACGGCGCCAGCCAAGAGCTCGGACGCGTCCGGCGCAAGCTCCGGCAGGCGGAGGAGAAGCTGCAGAAGCGGCTGGACGGCTTGCTGTCCAAGCACGCCGAGCATTTGCAGGAGCGGATCGTCAGCTCGCGGGGAGGACGATACGTGCTGTCCGTGAAAAAGGAGCACCGCCGCAAGGTCCCTGGCACGGTGCTGGACGAATCAGCCAGCGGGCAAACCGTATTCGTGGAGCCGTCCGAGACGACCGGCTTGCAGATGGACCTGTCCGCGCTGCGGGCGGAAGAGCAGCGCGAGGAGCTCCAGGTGCTCGCGAGACTGACCGGCGAGGCCGAGCTTGCGCTGCCGCAGCTGTCCGTAAACGCGGAGGCGGTCGCGCATTACGATTTCCTGCTCGCCAAGGCCAAGTGGGCGCTCGCGATCGGCGCGCTGCCGCCGGCGCTCACCGGCGACGGCACGTTCGAGTTGCGGGCGGCGCGGCATCCGTTCCTTAGCGCCAAGCCGGTGCCGCTCGACATCGCCATGGACGATAGCTATCGGTCGCTGCTTATTACCGGACCGAATACCGGCGGCAAGACGGTCGCGCTGAAGACGGTCGGCCTGCTGACGCTCATGGCGCAGACCGGCCTGCTGATTCCGGCGGCAGCGGGCAGCCGCGTCGGGCTGTTCCGCGCCGTCGAGGCGGATATCGGCGACGGACAGAGCTTGGACCGTTCGCTCAGCACGTTCTCGTCGCATATTCGCAACGTCACCGACATCCTTTCCGTGGCCGACCGCTCGACGCTTGTCCTGCTCGACGAGCTCGCGACGGGGACCGATCCGGGCGAAGGCGTCGGATTGTCGATCGCGGTGCTCGAGGAGCTGTACCGGCGCGGGGCGGCGGTGCTCGCGACGACGCACTTTAACGAGATCAAGGAATACGCGCGCCTCGCGCCAGGCTTCCGCAATGCCCGGATGGCGTTCGACGAGGATACGCTGCAGCCGCTCTACCGGCTGGACATGGGCGAGGCGGGCGACAGCTACGCGTTCGTCATCGCCCGCAAGTTCGGCATCGGCGAAGAGATCATCGACCGGGCGAAGGAGATCGCACGGGGGCTGAAGGGCGGCGAGCGCGACCGATCGCACGGCGATGGGCTGCGCGAAGGCGTGCAGGGGATCATCCCTCTTGCGAAGGACGTTGCGAATGAGGGCGTGCGACCTGCGGCTCGCGCAGGGAGCGACTCCGGCGCAGCGGGGGCGATGAGCGAACGCCAGGAGACCGCGGCCGCACAGCCGGAGCTCGCCATCGGCGACCTCGTCTGGATTCCGTCGCTCGGTCAGCGCGGCGTCGTCTACCGGCTCGCCGACGAGCGGGGCAACCTTATCGTCCAGGTTCGCGGCGTCAAGCAGCCCATCAACCGCAAGCGGGTGCGGTTGCAGATCGAGAGCAAGCATCTGTATCCGGACGACTACGACATGGACATCGTCTTCGACTCTGTCGAGAACCGTAAAAAACGCAGTCTCATGGCCAAGCGGCATGTAGAAGGACTTAAGATCGAGCGGGAAGAGCTCGAATAAAGCAATAGGCCACGAATCGCGAACCGCTTCTCTTCGGAGAGGCGGTTTGTATGATGGGCCGGGCCACCGTCTACTCCGAAGCCGTGATTCCGGAGTAAATAAAGAATCGCATATCCGAGCCCCGTACATTCCCGCCGCCGCATTTTGCTCCCCGCCGTCGTCAATTAAGTCCTATAACTCGACACGATCCTCTGTTAAAATGTTGTAAAAATCGGATCGCGGGAAGTGAGTCGGCCATGGCATCGGTCGCGCGGCGTTTGTACAAGCGCATGATCGCGGATATCAGCATCTTCAATAAGATTTTCTACGGCATTTTAATCATCGTCGTCGTCGAACTGGCCGTCTCCGGATTTTTCTCGTTTTCCTATTCGCGCGGCATCTACGAGCAGGAGGCCGCGAGCAGCGCGGCGAGACTGGTGGACAATATCAACACGGGCTTCGAGGACAACCTGGACCAGGTAGACCGAATCATCCAGTCCATCTACGCGGAGACGGATTACGCGGACTCCAACAATACGTTAAAAAAAGTGCTCGCGACGCCGTCCTTCGCCGACTACAGCGAAGAATTGAACGCGATCAAGGTGGTCGGCAATTTTTTTCAGCGCCTTATGTATCTCCGCAAAGACTTCAACAGCATCTATTTGTACGCTTCCCCGCAGAAGTCATTCTCCTACGCCCTCTTCGGCACGAACAAGCTCGACTACGATCCCACCGGCGAAGACTGGTACCGGCAGACGGTGGCGGCCGGCGGCAAGACGAGCATTTTCGCGCCTCATCGGCCTTATCAGCTCAACTACGACAAGCCTGTGATTTCCTATTCCAGACTGCTTAAAAACATCGATACGCGCAACGCGGCGCCATATGGGGTCATTCTGATCGATCTTTCGATGGATTCGCTTAGCAGCCTCGTCGACAAGGTCAATCTTGGCGCGGAGACGGGCGTGTTGTTTCTGGACGATGCAGGGAGGTCCATCTATACGACCCATCCGGCTTATGAGCAAGAGGCGCTGCGCAAGATCGACCGGGACAAGCTCGCCGGGTCGGCGGAAGGCAAGCTGACCTTAACGCTGGCCGGCGCCAAGTACCTCGTTTCCTATCGTACATCAGAGATTACGGGCTGGAAGCTGCTGACGTTCACGCCCTTCTCCGTCATCGAAAAAGGCGCCGACCGGCTCCTGGTTTTCACGCTGACGCTTGGCATCGTCGCGCTGCTGTTCACCGCGCTGCTCACCTACGGATTTTCCAGGCTGCTATTCAAGCCGATCCTGAAGCTGCAGCGCGGGATGGGCAAGGTGAAGCTGGGCCAGTTCGACTTCCGGCTCCCGCACGGGGCGAACGACGAGCTGGGACAGCTCGTGGGCAGCTTCAATACGATGGTATCGACGATCAAGTCGCTCATTACGGAAAAGTACGAGGAGCGGCTCGCCCGCCAGGAAGCGGAGTACCGGTTTTTGCAGGCCCAGATCAATCCGCACTTTATTTACAATACGCTCCAAATCATCAGCAGCATGGCGGTCGTCCACAAGGTGCCCCCTATCAACACCGCGGCGAAAAGTCTGGCCCGTATGATGCGCTACAGCATCTCCGAAAGGCCTGGACCCGTAACCGTTAAGGACGAGCTGAACGCGGTGACCGGGTATCTGGATATCCAAAAGCTGCGATTCGGCGATCTCCTCGACTACGAGACGGATATCGACGACTCGATGCGCGCCGCGCCGATGATGAAGCTCGTGCTGCAGCCGATCGTGGAAAATGCGGTGTGCCACGGGATCGAGCCGACGGGTAGACGAGGCTTGATCCGCATTTCCGGCAGCCGCTCCGGAGGCAGGCTGCGCATCGAGGTCCGTGACGACGGCGCGGGGATGCCGCCGGAGCGGGTTGCCGATTTGACGCGCAAGCTGGATGCGCCGGATGCCGGATCGGACGCGGAATCGGCGGACCGGCTCCATACCAACGTGGGGCTGCGCAATATTCATCGACGGATCAAGCTCATTTATGGCGAGTCGTACGGCATCTCGATCGACAGCGAGCGCGGCGCTTGGACGAAGGTGACAGTCGAATGGCCGATAGCGGCTGAAGAGACAAGCGACAGCGTATAAAGGGAATCGGCGGAGGACGGCAAAAACAGCGTATAGGGGGAGCTTTAATGATACGGGCATTGGTCGTAGACGACGAGGCGTGGATAAGGCTGGGGCTGCGCGAGCAAATCGATTGGAAGGCGCTCGGCGTCGCGATCGTTGGCGAAGCGGCGAACGGCCGCGATGCGCTCGGGATGATCGGGACTTTGCGTCCGGATATCGTGCTGTCCGACATCCGCATGCCGCTCATGGACGGCATTGAACTGATGGAGACCGTTCATAAGGACTATCCCGATATCCTCATTATTGTCATCAGCGGTTATTCGGACTTCGAATACGCCAGGAAGGCAGTCACGTTCCAGGTGTTCGACTATATTCTGAAACCGATCGAGGAGGAACAGCTTGAGGCGGTGCTGGTCCGCGCGATCGACAAGCTCGAAGAACGGCAGCGAGCGAGAGAGGACCTGCTTCGCATGGACCGGCGCTTGAGAGAGAACGGCGCGCTTGCCGAGGAACGGCTGTTGACCCGTCTGGCGGAAGGGGCCGAAGACCAAGTGTCCTCCTTGCTTGCAAAGCTGGACCGCAGCGGCCTTCGGCTGTCAGGCGCTTGCTTCGCGGCGGCCGTATTCCGCGCGGCGAACGAGGAGCAGGTGTCGGCTGCACGCTTCGGCGGCGACCGCGAGCTCGCCGGATACGCGCTGTTCAACCTCATCGGGGAGCACTATGGGGATACGGAGAACAAGGTCCTCTTCAGGCATGGCGACAGGCGCGAGGAGATCGTCCTGGTCGCGGGCTGCGATTCCATAGAAGAAGGCGAGGCGTTGCTGGAGACGCTTCGGGTCAAATGCGGCCGGGCTTCGGCCGATGCCCGCGCGTTTTTGGGCATGGAGCTGTACGTCGGGTTCGGCGGAATTGCCGACGATCCGAAGCAGATATCCCGCGCCTACAAGGAAGCTGCTGCTGCGGTTCTTTATGCAGGCTTAGAGAGCGATACCCGCATCGTATTTTTTTCCTCGCTCTCCGGCCGGAGCCGCTACTACGTTTATCCGGAGGACAAGGAGAAGGCGTTCCTGCACTATTTGGATAACGGTTACCGCATCCAGGCGCTGACATGGATCGACAGCGTCCTGGCGGACATCCGGGCAGATCGTTCCTATCATCCGCTCAGCCTGCGAATGACTTCGCTCGAGCTTGCCATGAACCTGCGCAGGGCGTCTTTATCCTATCCTTCCGGAGGCGGAGACTTGCTGCAAGAGTCCCATATGCACGTAAAGTTGATGCGCGAGCTGCTTACCTACGCCGACATCGTGCACTGGCTGAGGGCCGAGACCGACCGGACGCTGGACCGGATCGCGGCCGCGAAGAAGACCGGTTCGCGGCGTACGCTCGACGACGTCGTCGACTATGTCGACAAGCATTATTGCGAGGATATTAACTTAAACGGCGTAGCGGAGCGATTTTATATGAGCCCGGCCTACCTGTCCCGCATTTTCAAACAAGCCTACAACGAAAATTTCAACGAGTACGTGAACCGGTTGCGGATGGACGCGGCGGCCAAGCTGCTGCAACAGGCCGACCTGAAGCTGGAGGATATATCCGGCATGGTCGGCTACGGCAACGTCAGCTACTTTTTGAAGAAGTTCAAGGAGCGATACGGCTGCACGCCGACGGCGTACAGAAAACTGCATGCGCGGGCCGAGTAGAAATATTGCAATCGATTCGGACATAAAAGTTGATTTTGGCGCGGACGGAATCCCTCTATGATGGGTTTACGGGGCATAGCTGCCTTTGATAAAGAAAAGGGAGGATTCGCCATGAGAAAGCTGTCCATGCTGGCGCTCGCGGCTGCAATGACATCCGCGGCTTTGACAGGCTGCGGGAGCGACGATACGCCGGACAAGCCGGCCGCATCGTCGTCGGCCGCCGCCGGCCAATCGGAAGGAGCGACGCCATCCGCCGAGTCGGGCAAGCCGGTCACTTTGACGTTTATGACTTATACGTACGCGGACCGCACCAAATCGACGGATGCCTGGATCAAGGACATGAAGGATAAGTACAATATTACGATCGAGCTGCAGAACGTGCCGACCGACCAGTACGAGACGGCCGTCAAAACCAAGCTGGCCGCGGGCGATATCCCGGATCTGCTCATGACGCATACGATCTCGAAGGATCTGACCTTATACGGCACGCAGATGGACCCCGATCTGTTCCTCGACATTTCCGACGTCCCGTCCGTCTCACAGTACATTCCCTCGGTCGTCGCCGACGCGAAGGACAACAAGGCGGGCAAGCTGTACTTCGTCCCCGTCTCGACCAACGCGCTGGGCGTTTTGTACAACAAGAAAACATTCTCGGACAACGACATCGCCGTTCCGACCGACCGTCAGGCGTTCGAGGCGGCGAGCGACAAGCTCAAGAGCGCCGGCCTCATTCCGATCGCGGGCGGATTCAAAGACTCGTGGACGACCCAGATCATTCCGTTTATCGCATACGGCCAATACATCAACGCCAAGGACATGACGACGCGGATCAAGATCGCCGACGGAACGATGAAGGCGGCGGATATCGCGGACGACTTCAAGAAGGTGCTCGCCGTACAGCAGAACTGGCGGGACCGCGGCTATTTCCCCAAGGACTTCCTCGGCACCGACGCCAATGTCGCAAGCACCATGGTCGGTACGGGCAAGGCGGCCATGCTGGTCAGCGGCACCTGGCAATACAAGGCGATCCAGGACGCGGATCCGGAGGCGCAGATCGGCTTCTTCGCACTTCCGCTCAACGAGCCGGGAGAGAAGACGGTCGTGCCGACAAGCGCCTCCGGCGGACTCGTCATCAGCGCGAAGACCGCGAATCCGGAAGCGGCCAAGCTGGCGATGGATGTCTACTTAAGCGCGGAAAATCAAACCCGCATCATGGCGGATCTTAACGGCATCCCGACCAATACGCAGGTCAAGGTCGACAATGCGTTCGTCGCCGATATCAACGCAGCGATGGCGGCAGGCGACGTGCAGCCCGACTGGTGGGGCGTTAACTACTATCACCCGGCAAGCCTGTCCGGCTTCGCGCCGGACAAGGAGTTCCAGAGCCTGCTCGCGGACGGCACGACGCCGGACCGGTTCATCGAAGGCTACGACAAGGGCATCGCCAAGGCGCTCGAAGCCGCCAAGTAAAGGCGCCGCCGTGACGATACGACGATCTTGAATTGCGAAATACCTTGAAGAAATGGCAGGCAAGCGTACCCAAGGCCTGCCGTTTGCTTCAAGCGGAAGGGAATGTACGCCATGAAGCCTTACCGCCTGGGCCGCTTCAAGCTCGGTTACGAGCTGGGCTGGCTGCTGTTTCTGCTGCCCGCTTTAATTTTCTACCTCTGTTTTTCCCTGTTCCCCATGCTGAGCTCCGCTTACTATTCGTTTACGGATTGGAATGGCGTCACCAGCAAGTTTATCGGCATGGACAACTACGCCGAGATGTTCGCCGACCGGATGATACTGACCGCCTTCTGGAACACCGCGCAGTTCACCGTCACGATTACCGTTTTGCAAAATCTGTTCGGCCTTCTGCTTGCGCTGCTGCTCGTCCGCAGGTTCGCAGGCGTAAATTTCATGCGGTCGATGTTTTTCCTGCCGAGCATCTTCAGTACGCTGCTGATCGGCTACGTATGGAGCTTCATGCTGGAGCCAAATATCGGCGTCGTCAACAACCTGCTGGCGAGCTTGCATCTTGAGCGGCTGCAAGTCGGCTGGCTGAGCGATCCTTTCTGGGCGAAGTGGGTGATCTCGCTCGTCACGACCTGGCAGTTCATGGGCTATTCGATGGTGATTTATATCGCCGGCCTCCAGTCGATCAACCAGGAGCTTTACGAATACGGCCAGCTCGAAGGCGCAATTGGTTTTAAAAAGTTTATCCAAATCACTTTTCCGCTCGTCGCGCCGGCCTTTACGATCAACATCGTGCTGAGCCTGATCGGCAATCTGCAAATTTTCAACCAGATTTACGTGCTGACCGGCGGCGGTCCCGGCTATCGGACCGAATCGGTAGCCTCGATGATCTATCATCTCGGCTTCGGCTCCGGCGGCAGCGGACGCTGGGGCTACGGTTCGGCCATGTCGATCGTGCTGTTTCTTTTCATTCTTCTGCTGACGACCGTCTCGGTTACGCTGCTGCGCCGAAGGGAGGTCGAGCTATGACCGCCGCGAACCGACGCTTGGCCGACTATGCAAGGCGCGCCTTGTTGTGGGCGCTGTGTATCGTCAATCTTTATCCGGTTTTGCTCGTGCTGATCTCCTCCGTCAAGACGAAGCGCGATTTATCCATATCGCCATACGGTCTTCCGAAGGCATTGACGTTCGAGTACTTCTCTGCGGCGTTCCGGACGATGCACTATTTCCGCTCGCTCGGCAATACCGCGCTCATCGGCTTCGTCTCGATCGCCGTCACCGCGACGATCGGCGCGATGGCGGCCTATGCGATCGCAAGAAGGGCCAACCGTTTTTACAACGCAATGTATCTCTTGTTTTTGGCGGGGCTGATTATTCCGTTCCAGATGACGATGATCCCGCTGTATAAGATCATGCTTACGTTCCGGCTCATCAGCACCTATCACGGCATCATTTTTATTTATCTGGCGGCGCTGGCCCCGTTCACGGTGTTTCTGCTGAGCGGTTTTGTCAAGTCGGTGCCGCGAGAGCTCGAGGAGGCGGCCCGCATTGACGGCTGCGGTCTGTACGGCACCTTTTTCCGTATCGTACTGCCGCTGCTCAAGCCGGCGCTGCTGACCGTTTCGATCCTGAATCTGTTTACGATCTGGAACGACTTCCTGATGCCCATGCTCTACCTCCAGGACAGCGCCAAGCTGACCATCACCGTACAGCTCGCTTCGTTCCAGGGGATGTACTTCAACGACTGGTCGCTCATCTTCGCCGGCGTCTGCATGATCGTCTTTCCCATGATCGTGGTGTATTTGTTCGCGCAGCGTTTCATTATCGAGGGCATCACCGCCGGGGCCGTCAAAGGCTGAAGAGGGCGCCGGCGATCCAATACAAGGGAGGCTGCATGATGTCGGGAATGTGGTTGAAAAGGTTGGGAATCGGGGCGGCGGGATTGGCCGCCGTCGCGCTCGGAGCGCTGCTGCTTAGGCCGGAGCCGACGTACGCGGCGATCAACGTAAACGTGAGCCTGAATAACGCCACCCCCGCCTTTAGCGGCACGGTCGTCGGTATCGGGGGACAGACGGATCCTTTCATGTTCTTCCCGCACGAGCAGATCCGCGGCGTATCGGACGACGACTTCGCCGTCTTGATGTCGCGCATCAAAAAGGGAGGCATCAGCTTCGTACGGATGTGGATTCAGGTCGATTGGTGGGAGCCGGTCAACGACAACGGCGATTCGAATACGATGAACGACGCCGGATTTGCCTGGAACAGCACGGAGATGACGAGTCTCAAACGTTATTTGTCCGCGCTCAAGGACGCGGGCGTGGACGTGGAGCTCAACACGATGATCAACGACCCGAGCAAGCTCTATCCGTGGCTGCTGTGGGACAATTGGGGCGATGCGCTGCCGGCCGACGACAAGCGGCCCGAATTCGCGGAGAGCATGGCCGCGCTGGTCAAGCATCTGGTCGTGACCGAAGGCTATACCAACGTCAAGTTTCTATCGCTGTACAACGAGCCGGAAAATATCATCACCGTGCCTCCGGGCAAGGACAGGCTCGGTTATTACAAACAAGTGTACCAGGATGTGGCGAATCGTCTGTCGGCCGAAGGGCTGTCCTCCGCGATCAATCTGTCCGGCATCGAGGTCGGCTTCCTCGATACGCTCGGCCAGCCGTGGTTCGAGAGCTTCACGCAGACGATGGGCGATTACATGGACGCTTATACGACGCATGCCGGGCCTTCGGTATCACAGCTGATGGACGGCAGTTTCTCAGACCGTGTCGCCTCATGGACGGCAATGAAAAATACGAATGACGCGAACGGCAGCGTTAAGCCGTTCATGTTTACCGAGATGGGAGCGCTCGAGACCCGCAGCGTGGCCCTGGACGGCTTGCACTTCGCAAGCGAGATCGCGGACGGCCTGCGCAACGGCGTCGCCGGATTCTCCAAATGGCGGCTTTACGACGACTGGTATTCGGCGCTCGTCGGCGCGAACCAGACGATGACGGGCTCAGGCGATTACGGCTGGGGCGCGATCAACGGCAAGCAAGAGCACTATACGCCCAAGCCCGCCTATTATGCGATGTCGCTGATGGCCAAGTTCGTGCCGAAGGGCTCGACGACCTATACGACGGCGTCCAGCAATCCGCTTGTCGTGCCTGCCGTCGTCTCTGCGCCTGGCGGTAAGCATACGGTCGCCGTCGTGAACTGGAGCTCCGAGCCAGCGTCCGTCAGCTTCGCGCTGCAGAGCGCGCTCTCGACGACGTTCAAGGTGTATAAATATGACGAGTCGCAGCAGCTTGACGGACTGGGCAAGTTCCCGGCCAGCATCGGGACGAAAAACGTGAGCGGGACCGCCTTCAGCGATACGATCCCGCCGCGGACGCTCTACGTCTATACGGATATTCCGGATGCGACCGCACCGGCTCAAGTGACCGGCGCAACCGCTTCGGCCGCGGCGAAGACGGCGACGGTCACTTGGACGGCCAACGCGGATGCGGATTTGGCCTACTACAAGGTCTACCGGTCCGAGATCGCCGGGTTCACGCCGACGGAAGCGAATCTGATCGACGAAGTATGGATTCAAACGGGCGCCGCTCCCGTCTATCACGACCGGAATGTCGCGCCGGGCCGGACGTATTACTACAAGGTGGCGGCGGCCGATACCTCGGAAAATGTCGGCGCGGCATCCGCCCAGGCGAGCGCGGCCGTTCCGCAGGAGAGCTTCGGCAACGCGCTCACGCTCACAAACAGTGCGACCGGCCAATATTACGAGGTCGCGAGCACCTATGACGGCGGCTACAAATACCGCGTCTCCAAGGCTTCGGGCGGCGGGTTGTACGTCGAGGACGCGGACGGCACCTCGTGGACGAACATCGCGGGCGGCGGCTTCACGTATCCGATCGTGTACAAGTACGACAGCGGCGCATTCGCCGAGCAGTTGGCCAACGGGGGTATGGAGAGCGGCGCGTCCGCACCCGACGGCTGGTCGAATTGGACGAGCGGCGGCGGCACGCTGAGCTGGGATTCGAGCGTCTCGCATACGGGCGGCCGCTCGCTCAAAGTAATGAATACCGCGAATACGCAGAACAGCACTTGGCTGCAGGCAATTCCGAACGTGACGCCGGGCACCAATTTCGAATTCGGCTATTGGATGAAGCTCGAGAACGTGTCGCTGATCGGCTACGAAGGCCAGGGCGCCAGCGCGGTCATCGTTTTCAAGGATGCCGCCGGCAATCAGATCGCCAGTACGGGCGAGCTGGACTCCAAGAAGGACACGCACAACTGGTTCTACAACAATATTTCCGCGAAGGCGCCCGAAGGGACCGACTCCGTCCTGATCCAGCTGCGCATCTACGGCTCGGCCGGCACCGCCTGGTTCGACGACGTCAGCCTCGTCAAGTCGGGGACCAAGGTCATTCCCGATCTGACGAACGGGCCGACGTCGGTGACGGCGAACGACCTGGCCGCCTCGCACAAGCAAATTGTCACCGCGCAAGGCAACGAGACGCTCACTTACGACTTCTATCCGGACCGCATCGAGATGAAGGTGACGGGCCCGCAGGCCGGCGGCTATCTGATCGAGGAGGCGGGATATCCGTACAAGTATAGCGGACGCGCGTTATGGCCGGACGGCACGGTCGGCGATCTGGCTTCGATCGGACTCTGGAAAAGCGCGCAGAAAACCGCCGTTTCCGTGGCGCTGCAGCAGTTCAACACGCCTTATCAGATCAAGTATGCTTTCGGCGCTGCCAAGCCGGTGTCGATTCAGAACGGCTACCGGATCCGAGGCTATTATCCGCGGTTCCAGGTGAACAGCGGCGAGGTTTACACGATTACGTTCCCGAAAACGAATATGGGCGCGAATGCCGGTATGGAGGCGGGGACGGGGACGGCCGCGCCGGCCGGATGGTCGAACTGGACGGGCGGCACGGGCGCCTTCTCCTGGGACGGCACGACCGCCCATACGGGATCGAAGTCGGTCAAAATCGTCAACGCGACGACGGCAAACTCCGCCTGGCTGCAGGTTGTTGCTAATCCCGAGTACAACAAGGAGCTTAACGTTTCGGGCTGGGTGAAGACTTCGGGGGTCGCCGGCGCGAACGGCGCGATGATCGCGATCGAAGCGAGAGACGCGTCCGGCACGATTCTCGCGGAACAGTGGACGCCGGTCGTGACCGGCACGCAGGACTGGACAAAGGTGAGCGTGCGATTCACGCCGCCGGCGGGGACCGTATCGCTTAATATCGGAGGCCGGCTGTGGACGGCTGCCGGCACCGCGTGGTTCGACGATATCGTCGTCGCTCCCGCGGACAACGGCGCGAACAATCCGGGCGCCGAGACCGGCGCGGCCGCGCCGGAAGGCTGGAATACATGGACGACCGCAGGCGCGCCGTTCAGCTGGGATTCGGCCGAACGCCATTCGGGCGGGCGATCGCTCAAGATTGTCAACGGCGGCGCGGCGTTCTCGTCGTGGAATCAACTGCTGCCGAGCGTGGCGCGGGGCGGCGAATACGAATTCGGCGGCTGGGTGAAAACCTCGGCTATTGCAGGCGCGGGCGGCGCGGCAATCGCGGTTTCCGCTAAAGACTTCGACGGGATTATCGTGCAGGAAGCCCGGACTTCGTATGCAACGGGTTCTAACGGCTGGACGTACGTAAGCGGGAAGATCGTGCTGCCGCCGAATACCGAATACGTCTATCTCGAGAGCCGGGTATGGAACGCCTCCGGCACGGCCTGGTTCGACGACGTGACGTTCAAGCTGGTGCGGAACCGGTAACGGCTGCCTGGCTGCGGGCGAAGGGCGCGGGCGATATCAAAGAGGAATTCGTCAAGCAAGCAGACATACGGAAAGGTGAGGAATCGCTTTGCGAAAATCGATTATCGTGTATTGGGAGGTGGAGTCCGTGCAAGGGACCGTCGGCATTGCCGGCGGTTCTTTGCTTGGGGCTCGGTTCGTTCGCGGTAGCGGCAGCATTGCGGGAGCCGCTTTTGAAGGAACCGGCATGGGAGGCGTTGCCTTGCAGCTGGAATTGGAGGGCAATACGGCTACCGGAGCGGGCGCTGCGATCGTAAGCCTGCGCACCGAGGCAAATCCGTTTTCATTTTTTCTGCGGGACGTGAACGCGTCGTATCCGGTAGTGATTCCCGCTTACGGCGTCGCAGTTACGACGGCGGACGACGGAAGAAGCTGCGGAGAGCTTAGGGACGGCATACCATACCGCGCGAACGTGGGTCAACGGCCGTGCGAGCCGGAGCCGAGCTTCGAGGAAGCGGCCGGCATCGTCAAGGAAAAGCGGCTCGGGACTTGGCTTGGCATCGGGCGCGACATTCGTCTGTTCGGCGTCGGCTTCGCGGAGTACGACGCGCATTCGTACGACTGGATTGAGCCAAGGCTGCATGCGCGCCGGGTGTCGCTGCCCGAGAGCGGGGACGCGCCGGTTCGTTACAACTTCCGCTTCGGCCGCGGCGACGGCTGCAGGCGGGCAACGACGCGGCGCCTTGCGGACGGCAGGCTGCCGATCCTGCGCGGCGAGGTCGACGACGGCGATATGCTGTATCGCACGACCGCCTTCGCTACGCTGGAGCGCAATCCGCTGACGGCGGCGAATGTGCGCGGCACGCATCATTGGACGGCGGCCGGGCATACGTCCGGCATCACGTTTACCGCGGAGCAGCAGACGGCCTATGACGCGCTGCTGGCGCCGGAGCTGGCGCAGGACGAGGAGACTGTCCTGGTCTACCGCATCGAAGCGGTCAACCGGGCGGCCGTTCCGCGCTATGCCTGGTTCAAAGCGCCGGTGCCGAACGGCACCTGGGTGCCTTCGGTGCTGCCGAGCGGCATGCGCTGCGTGTACGACGGCGCGCGGGGCTTCGGCGTGTTCGAGACCGGGCGCGTCGGCTTCATCGCGCTGCTGGACGGCGTTCCCGCTCCGCAGGAGGAGCTTGCGGTACTCGTACCTCCGGGCGGTACGCTTGCATACGACATCCTCGTTCCGCATCGGCCCTTGTCGCAGGAGCGAGCCGCCTGCCTGAGCGAACGGGATAGAGGCGAGCTGCTTGCGGGCTGCCGCTCCTATTGGCAGTCCAAGCTGGACGCAGGCGCGCGCTTCGACCTGCCCGAGCCGCGCGTCGGCGAGATGGTTGAGGCGGGCCTGCTTCATCTCGATCTGATCCTGTACGGACTGGAGCCGGGCGGGCCCGTGACGCCTACGATCGGCGTCTACCCGCCGATCGGCTCGGAGAGCGCGCCGATCATCCAGTTTCTCGATTCGATGGGCTTGCATGGGCTTGCGGAACGCTGTCTGGCTTATTTTCTCGATAAGCAGCAGGAAGACGGCGGCATTTTCAACTTCCTTCATTATATGATCGAGACCGGCTGCGTCCTGTGGAGCCTGGGCGAGCATTATCGCTATACGCGCGACGACGAATGGGTGGCGGCGATCAAGGACAAGCTGCTGCGCTCCTGCCGCTATATGAGGGAGTGGCGCGCCCGCAATCTGTCCGGCGACGGCAGCGCGCAAGGCTATGGCATGCTCGACGGCAAAGTGGCCGATCCGGAGGACGAGCAGCCTGTACGCGTGTTTATGCTGAACGCCTATGCCTATCTCGGCCTGTCGCGGGCGGCGGAGATGCTGGCCGCGACCGACCCGGCGCAAGCCGAGACGCTGCGCGCCGAAGCAGAGGCGCTGCGCGCCGATATCCGGCGCGCTTATGAGGACGCGCTGGCGCGGGGGCCGGTTGTCCCGCTTGCAGACGGCACCTGGTGCCCGACGGTCGCTCCTTGGGCGGTAGGACAAGGCCCGGCCGCCCTGTTCGCGGAGCCGGGACAGTGGTATTCTCACGGCGCGGTCGGCATTCGAGACTCGCTCTGCGGACCCCTCTATCTCGTGTTCGGCGAGATTGTCGACCCCGCGGAGCCCGGCGCAGACTTCATGCTGAACGCCCACCGAGAGCTGCTGTGCCTCGACAACGTCGCGTATACACAGCCGTACTATAGCCGTCATCCTCGCATTCATCTTCAGCGCGGCGAAACGCATTCTTTTCTGCAAGCCTATTATTATACGATGGCATCGATGGCCGACCGGGAGACGTATACGTTCGCCGAACATCTGAACCCGCTGATCAGCGAGCACAAGACGCACGAAGAAGCCTGGTTCCTGATGGAGACGCGATGGATGCTGTATATGGAAGCGGGCGACACACTCCAGCTGCTGAAGGGCGTGCCGCGCCGCTGGCTGGCGGATGGACCGATCGCCGTAAGCGGCGCAGCCAGTTATTTTGGCGCGATCTCCTTTAAGGCGGAGCTGGGGGCGGACATTCTGCGGGTCAGCCTCGCATGCGAGGGGAGGCGCGGTCCGACGAACGTCGAGATTCGGACGCCGCATCCTGATTACCGGCGACCCGTCCATGTCGAAGGCGGCGTCTACGACGAAGCCTCGGAATCCGTACGGATCGCCGGCTTCGGCGGCCGTGCGGTTATCGAGCTGAGATTTTAAGAAGGGGGGGACATGAACGTGATTCGAGAGGAAAGGCCGGACGTGCTGGAGAAAATCGGCATGCACGTTCGCATCGATGGCGATTGGCGGATCAGAGTCGAGCCCGGCCTTCTGAAGCTTGCGGACGGCACCGTGCTTGCGACGGAGGGAGGCGTACTTGAGATTCGTCCCGCGGGCAAGCGGACTTTTCCCGATCAGCGCTATACGATGGCAGGTGAGGCGCAGTCCTCCCCGTGTTACTGGAATACCGAGAGCATCCGCGGCAGCGGCGGCGCGCCTTACCAGCGAATGGTGCCGGGCAGCTTGCGCGTCCGCGATAAGAGCCGCACGATCGACTATCAAGCGGATGTCGACTATTGTTTTGATTTCTATTGGGGGACCGTGAAGCGTCATCCGCACGGGGCGATTCAGCCGGGCGAGCTGTTGCTGCTGGATTATGAAGTATGGCTATGCCGATACGATGCCGTCGTTTTGCTGCGGGACGGCACGCTTACGGTCGTCGAGGGGGAAGAGGAAGCGCCGGAGTCGCGGGAGCTGTTGCTCCCGGATCCGCCGCAGGTTAGGGAAGGATACGCGCTGGCTCATATTTTCACTGGTTGGGGAGAGCCCCGATTGTACGACGGGGGCGTTGATGTAAAAGTGATCTCGGGCAACTTCCCCGATCCATCCGAAGCGGCGCTGCTGCCCAGGGTATCGGGACGCTATCTGGATGCTTCTCCGCGAACGTATGCCGTCGAGCTGACGGCTGTACGCGCAGACGGCAGCCTGGACATGCGAATCGGCGCCGAAGGCATCGATTACGGACTGGACGAGCCGATAGCGGGCGAGAGCATGCGCTGGCTGGAGCTGCGGGCTGCCGATCGGGCGAACCCCTTCCCCTTGCTGCTTCGGAGCGCATACGGTCACAGCGTCGATTGGGGTCTCCGGCTCGATCTGTCCGGCGTTCCTGCCAAACTCCTGCTTCCGGGCGCCTGCTATCGGATCGCGGCCGCCCCGCTTTCGGTCATGAATCTCATGCTGCCTCCCCCCGATCCGGTCTCCGTCATGCCGATCGACAACGTCGGCGCGCTCGCGCCCTTTCGGACCAAGCTCAGGCAGGGCGGGCCGGTACGCATCGCTTTTTTCGGCGAGAGCACGACCCGCTCCGGCCGCTGGCCGTATCAATTGGCCCGGGCGCTGCGCGAGACCTATCCCCAAATGACCTTGCGTACCTCGAATGTCGCGATCGGCGGGGAGAACTCGGCGCAGGGCGCGCTGCGTTATGCGGACGAGGTGCGCGCGGCCGCGCCGGATCTGGTCGTGCTGGAGTATATGCTGAACGACAGCTTCCTGCCGGACGGCCGCTCGGAGCGGGCGCTGTCCGGCATTCTGGCGCGGCTGCGGGAGGATGGCATCCCGTGTCTGATCGTCACCAACAACGGCATCCATCCGCTGTTCGAAGGAACGGCCGGGCGGACCGGGCAGACGCATGACCTTTACAGGCGGCTAGCTGCCTCCTTCGGCTGCGCCTTCGTGGGCGGCTACGCTTATTATGAGCGTCTGCACGAATTCGGCATTTACCCGCTGACCGAGCTGAAGGGCAACATGATCAACCATCCGTTCGGCAACGTTGACCCGGACTGGGGCGGCTTCGACGAAGCGTTGGGCAGAGCCGTGA
The DNA here is from genome assembly GCF_030014955.1 of Cohnella hashimotonis. Classification (NCBI taxonomy): domain Bacteria; kingdom Bacillati; phylum Bacillota; class Bacilli; order Caryophanales; family Paenibacillaceae; genus Cohnella; species Cohnella hashimotonis. The sequence goes on along the minus strand of NZ_JAGRPV010000001.1, from coordinate 4,176,988 downwards.
TTCGCGCGGTGGTCGGCTAGCTAGCTAAGGCCTATCCGGCCAACATCGTCCATTCCCAGCAGCAGCCCCGAGATTTCCCTGATCCTCTCCGTCGGTCCCGTAAAATGGAACACTTGCGATTCATCCGTCGTCCGTCCGGGTCTTTCGATCGCCAGGGCGGGCGATTGGTACTCGAGCTCCGCGAAGCCGCCCATGTGGCCGCCGTCATTATAGATCTGCATGCAGGAGCCCGTATAATCCGGCCGGTCCGGCGGATAGTCGGGATAGACGCCGGCGGGATTGACGCGGAACTGCCGAATCATGAGGCTGCTTTCGACCGCGTCGAGCTCGCGTATGTATCCGTAGCGTCCGGTCGAGGCAATGGCATCGAACGAGAGCTTGTAGCTGTAGCTGCCGCCGCAGGGAATGCGGACGCCGCTGGCCGTCGTCGCGATGTCGGCCGGTTCGCGCTGAGCGAACATCGTCATGGGCGCTACTCGTCCGCGGGTCGGCACCAGCGCGACGCCGCCGGCCGGAACCTGCATGATGCTCCACAAGCTGCAGTAACCTGACGCATCGCCTTCAGGGCTGCCGCCATGCGCGACCGGCGTCAATTCAAGCGCCGTATGCACTTCGTAACCGACGTAGCGGACGCCGGCCCAGTCACGCGCGGCCAGGGACGAATTCAACAGAAGGGGATTCGGTAGCGTCGCGTACCGTTTTTCCAGGTCCAACCGGACCGGGGCGGCGGATGTGCGGCGGGACAGCTCGCAGGTCATCCGTATAATCGCTTCGCGCCCGGTAGACGCGACCAGCGACCATTGTCCCGGATCCAGCTGCGGCGGAATCGCGTAGCTGCCGGCGCTGTCCGTGAAGTATTCGATCTCGGGGCTGACCCAGGTGCGGTCTCCGCCCGTATTCCAGCCGCCTGCCGCAAGCGCCGGAGGGTTCGTCCAGAAGGCAGCGCCCGCTTGACCCCCCGGGACGGTCATATCATGCACGCGACCGCCCCGCACGAGCACAAGCAGCGTTCCGCCGTCTTCGGCGGTCAGTTTCACATAGGGCTCGCCCAATTGCTTCAGATGCGCTTCCCGCGATTCGGACATCCGTATCTCTCCTTAATCGGTCTTTTCGTCAAAGCAGAGCAGGCAATCTTCGTCCCGGATATGCCGGGTCCACAGCGTCTCGATCCGTTCGTCGCTCTCGCTCCGCAGCGCCGACACCAGCGCCGCATGCTCCGCGGGCACGCGCCCGAGATCGCCGAACGCGCCGGTATTTTTAATGAAGTGCAGGCGAAGCCGGTTCACGATGCCGAGCCAGATCTGCTGTGTGTGGGTCGATTCGTCGAGCGACAGCACCTGCTCGTGGAAGCGAATATCGGCCTCTACCAGCGCGAACAAATCTTTCTCGGCCGAGGCGCGCTTCATTTCCTCCACGATCTCTTCAAGCGAAGCAAAGAACGCTTCGTCCCGTTTGCCGCGACTCTGCTTCAGCACGAACAGCTCCAGCTGCAGCCTTACCGGAATGAGCAGCCCGACGACCTCTTCCTTGCGCACGTCGGCGACCGCCGTCTCCCGATAGGGGGAGCTCACGACTAGGCCCAGCGCCTCCAGATCCCGCAGCGCCTCGCGCAGCGGCCCGCGGCTGACGTTCATTTGCTTGGCAATGTCGAGTTCCCGCAGCTTGTCTCCCGGCTTCAGATGGCCGCGTACGATCGCGTCGCGGATATCCGCGAATACGCGCTGGCGAAGCGACAGGTTTTCCTGGCTCTTGAATTGATAGGGCTTCATTTCTAAGACTCCCTGCTTGTTTAATTCGAATGTTCGATTAGCGATGCCCCCAGTATAGTTCAGTGCCAGGGTAAATTCAACGATCAATTGCAGAGGATCGATTGTTGACAATCTACCAAAATCGCATTTATGATGGGCTGAGAAGCCAAAGTCCAGCGTTAAACGAGGAGGAACAAAGATGAACGTACTGGCCATTTGCGCGCATCCGGACGACGCCGAGATTTTATGCGGCGGTACGCTGGCGAAGTATGCGGCGCGCGGGGACAAGATCACGATCGCGATCTCGACCAACGGCGAAGTCGGTTCGCCGACGCTGTCCAAGCCGGAGATCGCCGAGATTCGCCGGCAGGAGGCGAAGGCCGCCGCGGATCTGATCGGCGCGGACCTGATCTGGATGGGATACCCGGACGAGTTCCTGTTCGATACCGAAAAGACGCGTCTCGACTTTATCGAAGCGATGCGTGCGAGCGGAGCCGAGGTCGTGCTGACGCACTGGCCGGACGACCTGTACAATCCGGATCATACGCTGACCGGCCAGATTGCCAACGACGTCGCCATCATGACGACCGTGCCGAATATCGTGACCGCAAGTCCCGCGCTGAAGAAAATCCCGATCGTTTATTTTGTAGACAGCATGGCCGGCATCGGCTTCCAGCCCGACGAGTACGTGGATATCACGGACCATATCGATACGAAAAAACGGATGCTGGCCGCGCACGAGAGCCAGGTCGGCGATTGGCTGCAGGATCAGTACGGTTCCAACGCGATGGAGATGGTCGAGGTAACCTCGCGCTACCGCGGCATTCAGTGCGGGGTCCGCTACGCGGAAGGATTTATCCGGGCCAAGGCGTATCCGCGCAACATCGTCGGCACACTGCTGCCGTGATCTTGCCCTAAGAGCGGGGATGACGAAAGGAGAGGCGAAAATGAGTCGATTCGAAGGAAAGACGGCAATCGTCACCGGAGGCGCGACCGGCATCGGGCTCGCGACGGTCAAGCTGCTTGCGTCCGAAGGGGCGGACGTCGTCATCGCGGGCCGGGACGAGGGGCGCGGGACTGCTGCCCTGGCGGAGCTCGCGGCAATCGGCGGAAAGCCGCTGTTCGTCCGGACCGACATCAGCGACGAGGACGCCGTACGACACTTGATCGGACGTACGATGGCGCATACGGGACGCATCGACGTATTGATCAACAATGCGGCGATGTTCTACGAAAGCGATTTCCTGCAAGAGACGACGGACCGGTGGCGCGCGGTGTTCGACACGATCGTGAACGGCGCCTACTGGTGCACGCGCGAAGCCGCGGTCGCGATGAAGGAACAAGGCGGCGGCGTTATCGTCAACGTCTCTTCGATCAACGGGGTCCGTGCCCTGAACCGGTCCAGCCATTACAATTCGGCCAAGGGCGCGCTCGACCAGTTGACACGCTGCACGGCGGCCGAGCTGTCGCCTCACGGCATCCGGGTGAACGGCGTGGCGCCGGGCTTTATCGATACGGGCTTGTCCGTCGTCGGCGGCGAGAACGAATTGGAGACCGAGTGGTTCAAACGTTATTACGTAGGCGAACGCAAGATTCCGCTGGCACGTCCCGGCCAGTCCGAGGAAGTGGCTGCGGTCATCGCGTTCCTCGCCTCGGAGGCAGCCTCGTACGTACAGGGCGCGATCGTGCCCGTGGACGGGGGATTATCGATTACGTTTTAGAAAGGGCGGGAACAAGATGCCGGTTAACGAGTGGCAGCAGATCAACCCGCTGATCCGCCGCAAAGTATTTTCGCCGGGAGAGCGGCTGATGAGCATGGCGATCGAATTTAAAAAAGGCGGTATCGGTCCGGAGCACGCGCATCCGCACGAGCAGCTGGGGTATGTCGTGTCCGGGAAAATCCGGATGGTGCTGGACGGCGCCGAGATCGTCGCTTCGGCGGGGGAGCAAGTCGTCGTTCCGGGCGGCGTCTCTCATTCGGTCGAGGCGTTGGAAGATTCGCTGGTGCTGGAAGTATTCACCCCTTTGCGGGAGGATTTGCTGGGAAGCTAACGATAGAAGAGGAGCTGGCCTTATGAAAATTACCGAAGTCGAAGCGATTTATTTGAGCATCCCCGACCTGGACGCCGCGCAGTGCGACGGCACGCAGGATACGCTCGTCATCCGCATCCATACGGACGAGGGCATCGTCGGCGTCGGCGAGGTCGACTCGTCACCGCTGGTCGCCAAGGCGGTCGTAGAAGCGCCTGCCTCGCATTCGATCGCAACGGGCCTGCGTACCCTGTTGATCGGAGAAAATCCGATCGAGATCGAGCGGCTGTGGGACAAGATGTACCGCGGCACGATTTACTTCGGCCGCACCGGTCCCGCGCTGCATGCGATAAGCGGCGTGGATATCGCGCTGTGGGACATTTTGGGCAAGACGATGAACCGTCCGGTGTGCGAGATGATGGGCGGCGTGTTCAACCGCAAGCTCAAGGCCTATGCGAGCGCCCTGATGCCCGAGACGATCGCCGAAGCTGCGGCCATGGCCGAGCAGTATGCGAAGCTAGGCTACAAAGCGATGAAGTTCGGCTGGGGGCCGATCGGCCGGGACGCCAAGTTCGACGAGGCGCAGATCAAGGCGATCCGCGAAGCCGTCGGAGACGACGTCGACGTCATGATCGACGCGGGGCTCGCCTGGGACCTGAAGGGCGCGCTGCGCATGGCGGAAGTGTATGAGCGGTACGGCGTTTACTGGCTGGAGGAGCCCGTGCACTCCAACGATATCGCCGGCTACCGCGCGCTTGCGGACCGCAGCCGCATCTCGATCGCAGGCGGGGAGCAGGAGAGCGGACGGATGGCTTTCCAGCGGCTGCTGGACGAGGGCCATCTCGATATCATTCAGCCGGATCTCGCCCGCGTCGGCGGCCTGACCGAAGGCAAGCGCATTGCGTACCTGGCTTACGACCGGCACAAGAAGGTCGTGCCCCATGCCTTCAAGACCGGCATCCTCGTCGCGGCGAGCACGCACTTCGCGGCGGCCATTCCGAACGGCTTCATGATCGAATACACCGTATCCAACTCCCCGCTCGCGCGCGATCTCGTTAGCCGCGAGATCGAGTTCAAGGACGGCTACGTTACCGTACCGACGGATCGGCCGGGACTTGGCATCGAGATCGACGAGCAGGTGCTGAACCGTTACAGAGTCCGCTAGGAGGAGAATAGGAGAATGTCCATGACGCAGACGATGCGGGCGCTGGTCTACGAAGGACCGCGGCTGATGAACATGAGGACGCTCCCGGTGCCGGAGCCGGCGGCGGGAGAAGTGCTGGTCAAGATCGAGCGAGTCGGCATTTGCGGCTCCGAGCTGAGCGGCTACCTGGGGCATAACTCGCTCCGCAAGCCTCCGCTCGTGATGGGGCACGAATTCGCGGGCACGGTCGCGGGGACGGGAGAGGGCGCGTCGCGCTTCAAGCCCGGCGACCGGGTGGCGGTCAATCCGCTTCAGACTTGCGGCAAGTGCAGAGATTGCCTAAGCGGCGAAGCGCAGCTGTGCCCGGACCGCAAGCTGCTCGGCGCGCACCTTCCCGGCGCATTCGCCGAATATGCCGTCGTGGCCGAATCCAACGTGTACGCGATACCGGACGATTTGTCCTTTGACCTGGCGGCGATGGCCGAGCCGCTGGCTTGCGCGGTCCATCTGTGCCGGCTGATCGCGCTGCAGCCCGAAGACCGGCTGCTGGTAATGGGCGCCGGACCGATCGGCTTGTTCGCGGTCGCGGCCGCGAGGCTGCTCGGCGTACGCGAAGTCGTCGTGGCCGATCTGAATGCCGATCGGTTGCGGATCGCGGCCGAACTTGGCGGCATTCCCGCGAACGGCGACGCCGAGATCGAACGGCTGAAGCCGGCCGAAGGCTTCGAGGCGGCGGTCGACGCCGTCGGCCTGCAGGCGACTCGGCTGCGCTGCATCGCCTCGGCGCGCAGAGGCGCGCGGATCGGACTTACCGGACTGCACGAGGCGGACAGCACGCTGCCCGTCAACACGATCATCCGCGAGGAGCTGAAGCTGCTGGGCGCCTTCGCTTACGATCCGCAGGACTTCGAGCAGGCGCTGCGCTGGATCGCGGAGGGCAAGGTGGACCTGCTGCCCTGGACGATACACCGGCCGCTCGAGCAGGGCGGCGAATGTTTCGAGACGCTGATCGGAGGCCCTGGCTCCATCGCGAAGATTTTGCTGCAGCCTTAATGATAAGAAAGAAGGAATAGACCTTGAAGCTGGTAAACTTTTGGGATGATCAGAGTACGCTGAAGCTGGGCGCGATCGATAACGATCGCTTGCTGGACGTCGAACGGTTGATGGCGGGCGCGGGGGCGGCGCTGTCCGCCGGATCGACCGACGATCTGATCGGCATGGGCGACGAAGGACTCGCGGCGCTCGCTGCTCGAATCGAAGAAGCGCTTCGCGACGAGGCGCTGGCAGAGGCATCCGCGCTCAGCCTCGAAGGAGCAAGATTGGCGCCTTGCGTCGGAAGGCCGGGAAAGATCATTTGCGTCGGCTTGAATTACAAGAAGCACGCAGAAGAAACCAACTCGCCGATCCCCGCCTTTCCGATTCTCTTCAACAAATTCTCCAACGCGCTGACCGCTCACGAAGCGCCCGTCCGCGTTCCGGACGTCACCGCCAAGATGGACTATGAAGCGGAGCTTGCCATCGTCATCGGAAAAACCGCGTTTAACGTGAGCGAGAACGATGCGCTGGATTACGTGTTCGGTTATTGCGCGGCCAACGATTTGTCTGCCCGGGATTTGCAGCTTCGCACCTCCCAATGGCTGCTCGGCAAAAGCCTCGACGGCTTCTGTCCGCTTGGGCCCTGGCTCGTTACCGCGGACGAAGTCGGCGACCCGAACCGGCTGGCGATCCAGAGCTTCGTCAACGGCGAACAGCGGCAAAACTCCAACACGAGCGACATGATCTTCGATTGCAAAACGGTCGTCAGCTACATCAGCCGGCATATGACGCTGCAGCCTGGCGACGTCATTTTGACGGGAACGCCCGAGGGCGTAGTCATGGGCTATCCGGAGGATCGTCAAGTGTACTTGAAGGCGGGCGATCGGGTGGAGATCCGAATCGAGAAATTAGGCGAGCTCAGAAATGTATTGATCGGTTAATCCTGCCTTATACGCTTTTTCATAAAATGCGCGGCGGTTACAGTTTTTAATGAACTGTAATGGCCGCGCATTTTGCCCTTCATTTCCAAAATTACCCTGCCGATAAAAGGGGAATAACCCTTTTTTGGAGGCTTTCGACGATGAAAATCCATGGCGCGAACCTGCCGCCGGCGCTATCGCCGCTCACGGTCAATCATTCCGCATTTCAATTCCGAAGATTGGCGGACGCCGCGGCAACTCCGCTCGCAGTGTCCATATCGGACGCCGGCAGCATCAAGTCCGACTATCTCGTTCGATTCCGCAAGGCGATGGAGGGCGAAGATAACTCGGCTTCCTATTTGTCTTCGTACGCAGAAACCTACGGCCAGATCCGGCAGGAGCTGCTGAGCGGCGGAACGGCGGACCCGTCGCAAGCGCTGAAGCTCCTGGACGAAGTATACGGCGAAGTGACGGGCGAGGCCGCGGACCGGCTGACCGCCCGTTTCGACGCGTTCTTCGGCGGGGCGAGCGGCCGGCTGGAAGCTTACGGCATGTCGGCGAATCCGTCCGGATTCGACCGGGAGGCGTTCCGCAAGCATCTGGCGGACCTGGCGGAGGAGGCCAAGCGGATCGTACTTGAGCATCCGGGCGAGACGGCCGCCGGTCTGGAAAATGCAGGCTCCGGCGAAACGCTCGAATCGATGGGCTATCGCGATATCAAGGCGCTTTCCGGCGCGCTGTCGGCGCTTGGTTCGATCGAGCCGCCGGTGTCGGCGGGCGGCAACCCGTCCAAACTAGGCGCGGCGGTGGCGGCTTGGGAGACGGCTGCAAGACGCGTTTTGACAGCCGCAGGGCTCTCTGACCAAGTCAAGGACGCGGCTTTTAAGGCGGTACAGGATCAGTCCCGCGCCAAGCTCAAGACAGGCGCGTACACGCAGGCCGCCGACTCGTACAGAAACAAAATCGACGAGACGCTCAAAAAATTGGCGCATCTCGCTTTTTTAATCGCCACGATTAACGGCAAGCTGGAGACGCTCAAAGGGCTGGATCCCTCCGATCCCCGTATTCAGAATCTGCTGCGCCGGGAGCAGGAGCTGGAGAAGGGCCGCGCCGATTATGCGTCGGAATTGAAGTCCCACAAAGAGAATCTGCGGAAGCTGGAAAAGGACCCCGATTCCGTCGAGGGCAGCGAGGCTTACCGCCTCGCCAAGTCGGCATACGATGAGGCGGCTCCCGGCAAGTCGGAACCTGCGGATTGAAGCGTCTTGACCCTGCTGATATAATAGATGGGATAGCCGGATAACGGCATGTATCGGTGGAGGTAAGGACAAAGAAGATGGCAGACATCCAACACAAGCAAAGCCATATTCGCAATTTTTGCATTATCGCGCATATCGACCACGGCAAGTCGACGCTGGCCGACCGCATTTTGGAATATACGGGCACGCTGACCGCGCGCGAGATGCAGGACCAGGTGCTCGATTCGATGGACCTGGAGCGGGAGCGCGGCATCACGATCAAGCTGCAGGCCGTCCGGCTCAAGTACAAGGCCGACGACGGCGAGATCTATACGCTGCACCTGATCGACACCCCGGGACACGTCGACTTCACGTACGAGGTTTCGCGGAGCCTTGCCGCCTGCGAAGGCGCGCTGCTCATCGTCGACGCGGCGCAAGGGATCGAGGCGCAGACGCTTGCGAACGTCTACCTCGCGTTGGACAACAACCTGGAGATTCTCCCGGTCATCAACAAGATCGACCTGCCGAGCGCCGAGCCCGAACGGGTCAAGCAGGAGGTCGAGGACGTGATCGGCCTCGACGCGAGCGAAGCGGTGCTCGCTTCCGCCAAAAACGGCATCGGCATCAAGGAGATTCTCGAGCAGGTCGTGGCTAAGGTGCCGGCGCCGCAGGGGGATCCCGAAGCGCCGCTCAAGGCGCTGATTTTCGACTCTTATTATGATGCGTACAAGGGCGTTATCTGTTATATTCGCGTCATTGACGGCAAGCTCCGCGCGGGCACGCCGATCAAGTTCATGGCGACGGGCGCGACGTTCGACGTCGTCGAGGTCGGCACGTTCATGCCGCGCTCGACGATCGTGGACGAGCTCGGGCCGGGAGACGTCGGCTTCGTCACCGCGTCGATCAAAAACGTCAAGGACACGCGCGTGGGCGACACGATCACCAATGCGAAGCGTCCGACGGCCGAGGCGCTCCCGGGTTACCGCGGCATCAATCCGATGGTGTTCTGCGGCCTGTACCCGATCGAGTCCTCGGACTACAACGACCTGCGCGACGCACTCGAGAAGCTCGAGCTGAACGACGCTTCGCTGCGGTTCGAGCCCGAGACGTCGCAGGCGCTCGGCTTCGGCTTCCGCTGCGGCTTCCTCGGGATGCTGCACATGGAGATTATCCAGGAGCGGATCGAGCGCGAGTTCAACATCCCGCTGATCACGACGGCGCCGAGCGTTGTTTACAAGGTCACACTGACCAGCGGCGCGCAGCTCGACATCTCCAACCCTTCGGAATATCCGGAGGCGGGCAAGCTCGATTTCGTCGAAGAGCCTTACGTCAAGGCGTCGATCATCGTGCCCAAGGACTACGTCGGGGCGATCATGGAGCTGTGCCAAGGCAAGCGCGGCGAGTTCATCGACATGCAGTACCTCGATGCCAACCGCGTCACGCTCAAGTACGACATTCCGCTCGCCGAGATCGTTTACGACTTTTTCGACCAGCTCAAGTCCAGCACCAAGGGTTATGCCAGCTTCGACTACGAGCTGACCGGCTACCGCCAGTCGAACCTCGTCAAGATGGACATTCTGCTAAACGGCGAGCAAGTGGACGCGCTCTCCTTTATCGTGCACAGGGACCGTGCCTACCAGCGCGGACGCGTCATTTGCGAGAAGCTGAAGGACCTGATTCCGCGTCAAATGTTCGAGGTGCCGATCCAGGCGGCCGTCGGCCAGAAGATCGTCTCCCGGGAGACGATCAAGGCGATGCGCAAAAACGTCCTGGCCAAGTGCTACGGCGGCGACATCTCGCGGAAGCGCAAGCTGCTCGAGAAGCAAAAGGAAGGCAAGAAGCGCATGAAGCAGGTCGGCAACGTCGAGGTGCCGCAGGAAGCGTTCATGGCGGTATTGAAGCTGGACGACTAGCGATTGGAACGGAGGCGACGCGTCATGGCCATCGTGCCGATCTATGCAGGCGAACAAATGCAGATCAGCGCGGACCCGGCCAAAGGACATGTTCACATCGAGCTGTCCAGCACGGGTTACCGGGAACGTTACGTCTCCCTGTACGTCGAGCGGGCTGAGGAGCTGCAAGAGATCATCGAAGCCCTCGTTCTCGCCAAACAACATCTGATAGAGTAACGATTGCGGCAAGCTCTCCGAAGGCATCGTCCCGGGGAGCTTTTGCTTCCTTTAAGCAGGCCTCGCCGCATCCGAGAGGAGCTTAACCTATGAACGCAACCGCTACGGTGCCATCGCTACACGCGTGGACGCCCCGTGCGCTTTATATACACATCCCGTTTTGCACAAACAAATGCTACTATTGCGACTTCAATTCCTACGTGGCCGCCGGCCAGCCGATCGACGCCTATCTGGATGCGTTGGAGCGGGAAATGGAAAATACGGTCAAGGCGCTTCCGCCCGAGGCGATCGGCAAGGTGTTCGTCGGCGGCGGCACGCCTACCGTGCTGAATCCCGCGCAGATGACGCGTTTTCTTGAATCGGTAAATCGCCATTTTCCGATCGCGGCGGGCGCCGAGTTCACGATGGAGGCGAACCCCGGCACGACGGACCCGGACAAGCTCGCGGCCATGCGCGAAGGCGGCGTCAACCGAATCAGCTTCGGCGCGCAGACGTTCGATAATGCGCTGCTGGCCGCGATCGGCCGCATCCACGAGGCGGACGACGTCGTGAACAGCATTGCCAACGCCAAGGCGGCGGGATTCACGAATCTGTCGATCGACCTCATGTTCGGCCTGCCGCGCCAGACGCTGCAGCAGCTGGCCGACAGCGTGGAGCGAGCGCTCGAGCTGGATTTGCCGCATTACTCGCTGTACAGCTTGAAGGTAGAGGAGAACACGCTGTTCCATCGCTTGTACGAGCGGGGCGAGCTGCCGCTGCCGGAGGAGGACGTCGAAGTCGAGATGTTCGCGCATCTGCGGCGCCGTCTGACCGAGGCCGGATACGGGCATTACGAGATCAGCAACTTCGCCCGTCCCGGCTTCGAGAGCCGCCACAACTCCGCTTATTGGCACAACGAGCCCTATTTTGGGCTGGGTGCGGGCGCTCACGGTTATGCGTTAGGCGAGCGTCATCTCAATATTAAAGGCGTGCAGCCTTATATTGACGCGGCGCTGGCTGGACTGCCCCGGCTCGAGCGCAATCCCGTATCCGCGAAGGAAGCGATGGAGGACTTCATGATGGTCGGGCTGCGGCTGCGGGCCGGCGTGCGCGATGCCGACTTTGCGCTTCAGTTCGGAGGAGCTAGCCTTGCCGAGACGTTCGGTCCGGTGCTTGACAAGCTGCTGGCGCAAGGGCTGCTTGAGCGAACGCCTGAGGACGACGGGTACCGGTTAAGCGAGGCGGGCGTGCCGCTGGGCAACGAGGTGTTCGGGGCGTTTCTGGCGTGAGACGGCTGCGCGGGGACGAAAGATAACGAGGAGGGGATCAATTTGGAATGCAGGCCCGGCTGCGGCGCATGCTGCATCGTCGTCTCCATCTCTTCGCCGATCCCCGGGATGCCGGATGGCAAGCCGGCGGGCGTGCGCTGCGTGCAGCTCACCAAAGACAACCGTTGTTCGATCTTCGGCCTTCCCGAACGGCCTGCCGTCTGCGGACAGCTTCAGGCGTCTGCCGAGATGTGCGGCGCCCGCAACGAAGACGCATTCGCATATTTAGCGGAGCTGGAGCGGATCACCGCTCCATAAATGCGAAACGAAACATCCCTGGCATACGTACTACGCAGGGATGTTTTTTTGCATACCGTGGGCTAGGACGACGCTTTTAGGTCCGAGTTTGCAGCTGTCTTTTCATTCGAGGGTTGTCCGACGGCTGGTTTTGCGCCGTGCTTGGACAATATTTGAGGTCCTTCGCGCTGCCAGATGCTCAGAAAGGCTTTGACTACGTCGGGATCGAATTGCGTTCCTGCATGTTTCCGAATTTCCTCTATCGCAAACGCAATATCCAGTTCTCCTCTATACACTCTCCGGGAGGTCATCGCATCGAAAGTATCGGCCACGGCCATAATTCTAGCTGCAATCGGAATGTTAGAATGTCCGATCCGGCTCGGATAGCCGCATCCGTCAAATCTCTCATGATGATGAAGAATCATATCCAAAATGCCGGAGCGTTTAAGATGGGAGATGTGGTTTAACATTGTATAGCCTGTAAGGGGATGCTGCTTGATGATTTCAAACTCCTCGTCGGTCAGTCTTGATGGTTTGAGCAAAATATGCTCGGGCACGCCAATCTTCCCGATGTCATGGAGAATTCCTCCAATATAAATGCGCTCGCACGCCAGCTTGGACATATTCATTTCCTCGGCGATTTTCTTTGAATAATAAGCCACGCTATCCGAGTGATCGGCCGTATAATGATCTCTTGAATCCAGGGCCTTAGCTAACGTAAATGTGAGCTGAAGCATATTTTGCTTCTGCCTGTTGTAATACAAGATCATAAACGAAATAGAGGAAGAGGTTGAGAAATACGTAACGACCAGGGTGAAGACTCTCAAGATGAATTCATCCTGTTTGAACAGTACCGGCTCTTGCTCCAAATAAACGCGAAAGAAAACGATAAGAATGACGAGCATGCTGCGAATCCAGGTTTCCTTCCAAAAAGACAGGCCTAACAATAAGCTGAGGATTAAATAAGCGAACTGGAACAGGATGTAATTTTCAAAATAGATGTCGACCGCAACAACTGCAAGAAATGCGATTGCGAATAAGAAGCGGCCTGTATACTTATTCAGAGTAAAGGTTTCCGCATAATGGGCAATGTAGTTTTTCATAGGATCACGTACCTCGCTGATAGGTTGACGCTGTAAGTTTACTTGATATTGTCAAAATCGACCAGCTTAAGTTGAAAACAAGCGAACGCTCGTCGCGACCCTTGGGAAATGTCCCGGAACATGAATAACGCCCTTCCGACCTCCTACTGAGAGGCGAAAGGGCTGAAAAGTCTGCTTTCTCGTTATTGGTATGCGGACCCGCATGTACGGTGGTGAGAGGAAGGAGGACGGCCGCCTCCTCCTGCTCGATTCTATCGTTGCTTGCGGCTCACCTTCCCCGCAGCTCCGCGTCCTTCGGCAGCAGCAAAGTGAAAATGCCCAGCAGCGGCAGATAGGCACAAATATGCATAACCGTCGATATACTGGTGTGGTCCGCGATCTCGCCGAGCAGCGCGGAGCCGAGTCCGCCGAGGCCGAACGCAAGGCCGAAGAAAAGGCCGGATACGAGTCCGATCTTGCCGGGCAGCAGCTCCTGCGCATAGACGACGATGATCGAGAAAGCGGAGGAGAGCACGAATCCGGCGCAAACGCACAATACCGCGGACCAGAACGGGTCGGCATAAGGGAGCGCGATGGAGAAGGGCGCGGTGCCCAATATCGAGAGCCAGATGATGTTGCGTCTGCCGAACCGGTCCGCGAGCGGGCCGCCGATGAAGGTGCCGGCTGCGGATGCGACGAGGAACGCGAACAGATACCACTGCGCCGCCTGCTTGCCCACGCCGAAATCGTCGATCAAATACAGCGAGTAAAAGCTGGTGAAGCTTGAAAGATAGACATGCTTGGAAAAAACGAGCAGGACCAGGATGCCGACCGACATGCGAACTTTGCCGGCTGTGAGCTTGCTGGCGGATTGCAGGGGCTGCGCCGCCTTCTTTGGCTTGGGCGCCGCGCCGACTGCCGCATACCAGCGTGCAACCAGCGTCTGCAGGACGATGCCCGCCACGGCGGCGATGATAAACAATAGAACGCCTTTTTGCCCGAGAGGAATGAAGATGGTCGCGGTCATGACGGGTCCGAGCGCGCTGCCGATGTTGCCGCCCACTTGAAAGATCGACTGCGCCAGCCCCCGGTTATTGCCCGCGGCAAGATAGGCGACGCGCGAAGACTCGGGGTGAAACGCGGCTGAGCCGACCCCGATCGCGGTCACCGACAACAGGATGGTCGCGAAGTTGGGCGCCAGCGCGAGCATAATGACGCCGAGCAGCGTGAAGCAGACGCCGAGCGGCAGGATGAAGGGACGCGGCTTCTTGTCCGCGAACCATCCGACGAGCGGCTGCAAAAACGAAGCGGTAATGTTCATCATAAATGCGATGAGGCCGATCTGACCGTAACTCAGGTGCTGCGACTCGCGCAGCACCGGGAACAGCGCGGTGACGGTCGATTGCATGGAGTCGTTGAGCAGGTGAACCGTGCTGATCATGTACAGGATCGGAAAAACGGTGGCGCTGACAGGCAGCGCGCGGGCGACTGCGGTTTTCATGTGACTGCTTCTCTCCCTTGATCTTATTCGAGTCCGTATTCGTCGCGATAGCGTTCAAGCAGCTTCTCGTAATCGCCGCCGTACGCGCGTTCGAGCGCGGGGCCGAAGTCCCGCTCGATGTCCATCATCATGACGTCGTGCTGGAAGGCCTGCTTGAGCACATGCGCGACGGCCGGGTGGTTCGTTTCCAGCGCGGCCGACTTGCCGACGGCGCCGAAGCTGCCGATAAATCCTTCTTTCCAGTCGCACAGGATGTAATAATCGCGCGCGTCCTGGGGCAGCCACATTTCCATTCGCTTGTGCGTGCGCACATGCTTAAGCTTCGACCTTACCTGGCCGAGCGTGATCGCGACGACGACGACGCCTCTGGATTCGGCTTCCAGCAGCAGCGGCTCGAGCTCCGCAAAGTCCTCGCTCCATATGTCCACGACGATCGAGCGTTCCGCGCTGGCGATCATGCGCCGAAGAGACAAGCGAATGTTGCTTTCGCCCGACCAATTGTAGAAGGAAGCCGCCGCAGGCTTCGGCTTGAGCTCCCTGACGAGCACGTCGGCGATCTCGTCGAATTCGGAGCGCAGCATGCGGATGACTTGTCCGATCGGTACGGCGCCGTACATGACCGGATCGCCCTCCGCAGTTCTGCATACGCCTTTGTCCACCAGGGAGCGCAGCGCCGCATAGACGTTGGTCCGCGATACCGAAACGCGCTTGGCGACCTCGTAGCCCGACAATGTCGCTTCATCGTGGAGCGCCAGGTAGCAGCGCGCTTCCAGCTCGGAAAGTCCGAGCCGCTTTAACCTTTCGATCATGGCATAACCGCCCTTTACGTTAGTCGTATTATTAAATACTACTTAGTGATCGTTATTATGATGGGGTAATAAATAGATGTCAATGAATTTTTGCCATTTATAGCCGGATGCGGTCGCCTCATAAAAATGTTATTGAGAATTCATTCGTATTCATGTATATTTATTCACATCATCTTATCAGGAGGCGCCGTCGGCGCGGACGGAAAGCAGGGGGACCATGAACACAACGATCGTGAGCCGCAAGGCAAGGCCGGAAGACGTCGAGGCGCTGTTCGAATTGATCCAGGGGTACGCGGAAAAAGGAATTATGCTGCCGCGATCGAGAGTGGCCCTGCTGCGCCATATCGACTCCTTCGTCGTAGTAGAGGATGCCGGCAAGCTGATCGGCTGCGGTTCATTGTTCCGGCTTGGCTCCGATCTGGTCGAGATCCGTTCGCTCGGGATGAGCGAAGGATATAAGGGCATGGGCATCGGCTCCCGCATCGTCGACGCACTGATCGATGAAGCGCGCCGCATGAATATTCCGAAGGTCATGGCGCTTACTTATGAAGTGAAGTTCTTTTTGAAAAATGGCTTCAGCGTCGTCGACAAGGAGATTTTTCCCGAAAAAGTGTGGACCGACTGCGTGCACTGCAGCAAGCGCAACAACTGCGACGAGATCGCGGTCGTACGAATATTGGAATAGTCGCACGTTCGAATGGGCGTTTGCCCGAATGGATGCCAAACCGCAACGGTCGTCTTGACACGACAGGCGCGGTTTGGTATTTTTGTAATAGTGATTAGCACTCATGATCGTTGAGTGCTAACGACGGCGAGGAGGGGGAACGATTCATGCTCAGCGAGCGTCAACGTATGATTCTTAGCGCCATTGTGGACGATTATATCCGCTCGGCGGAGCCCGTCGGCTCGCGCAGCATTTCCAAGCGCAGCGACGTTTCGTTCAGCCCCGCCACCATCCGCAACGATATGGCCGATCTCGAGGAGCTCGGGCTGCTGGAGCAGCCGCATACGTCGGCAGGCCGCATTCCTTCCATTAAGGGATATCGTTATTACGTGGACCATCTGATCCGGCTCGGCGGCGTGAAGGAGCAGGACGTGAAGCGTCTTCGCGGCCTGGTCGCCGAGAAGATGAATCACTGGGAGGGTGCCGTCAGTCATGCCGCGACGATCGTGTCGCAGCTGACCAACTACACGTCGATCGTACTCGGACCGGACTCGTTTCATACGAGCCTCAAGCACTTCCAGCTGCTGCCGCTGACCGATACGACGGCCGTCGCCATCGTGGTCGCCAATACGGGGCATGTGGAGCACCGGACCATCACGCTGCCCGAGGGCGTGAGCATGGACGATATGCGGAGAATCGCGGGCCTGCTCAACGACAAGTTGACCGGCGTTCCCTTTTATAAGGTGAAGACGGTGCTGTATACAGAAGTGGCCAACGAGCTTAGCAGTTATATCGACCATTGCGAGCATATTTTGTCCCTGCTCGAGGATACGCTGAAGGAAGAGACCGAGCCCAAGGTGTACCTGAGCGGCGCGACCAACATTTTGACGCAGCCGGAGTTCAAGGACGTCGACAAGGTCAAAGGAATTCTGGACGTGCTCGAGGAGACGCCGCGTCTGATGCAGTTGTTTCAGTCCTTGTCCGAAGGGATACAGGTACGGATAGGGACGGAGAACGGCGTAGAGGCGATTAACCAATGCAGTCTTGTGACGGCGACGATCTCCGCGGACGGCCATCTGCTCGGCACGATCGGCATATTGGGCCCGACGCGCATGGAGTACGGCAAGGTCATCGGACTGCTGGATTATTTGTCCGGAGATTTGACCCGTCTTTACAATCAATTGTACAAATAACGCGCGAACGCGCAAAATGATCTTGATGAGGAAGGAGCCGAGCAATGGAACAGGATTTGAAGCAAGAGCCAAACGCTGAAGCGTCGGAACAAGCCGTTCCGGAGACGGAAGAAACGGTCGAAACGCAAGCGGAGCAAGCCGAACAAGCGTCGGCAGCGCCGGAGGACGACCGGTTCGAGGAGTTGAAGCGCCAGACCGAGGAGGCTTATCAGCGTCAGCTTCGCGTGCAGGCCGACTTCGACAACTATCGGCGCCGCACGCTCAAGGAGACGGCGGACTTGCAGAAGTACGCTTCGCTCAAGCTCGTGACGAATTTGCTTCCCGTGCTCGACAACTTCGGGCGCGCGCTGCAGACCTCGTCCGAAGGCGCCGAGAGCGACTCGTTCGTCAAGGGTATCGACATGATTAACCGCCAGCTCTGGCAAGTGCTCGAAGCCGAAGGGCTGAAGGCGATGGAGCCGGTCGGCCAGCCGTTCGATCCCGAGCTTCACCAGGCGATCATGACGGTGGAGTCCGAGGAATACGAGGAAGGCATTGTCGTCGAGGTCGTCCAACCGGGCTACTGGCTCAGCGACAAGGTCATCCGTCCGGCCATGGTCAAGGTTAGCGGGTAATTCCTACTTACATTTAACCGAATCTCAAATTTACGCATTTAATGACTGGAGGACTTGAATCATGAGCAAAGTTATCGGCATCGACCTGGGCACGACCAACTCTTGCGTAGCGGTCATGGAAGGCGGCGAAGCCGTCGTCATCCCGAACCCGGAAGGCAACCGCACCACCCCGTCCGTCGTCGGCTTCAAGAAGGACGGAGAGCGCATCGTCGGCGATACGGCGAAGCGCCAGGCGATCACGAATCCTGACCGTACCGTCATCTCGATCAAGCGTCACATGGGCACGAACCACAAGGAGTCGATCGACGGCAAGGACTATTCGCCGCAAGAGATCTCCGCCATCATTTTGCAAAAGCTGAAAGCAGATGCCGAAGCTTATCTCGGTCAGACGGTATCGCAAGCCGTTATCACCGTTCCGGCTTACTTTAACGACAGCCAGCGTCAAGCTACGAAGGACGCAGGCGCCATCGCGGGCCTCGAAGTGCTGCGTATCGTCAACGAGCCGACCGCCGCAGCGCTTGCGTACGGTCTCGAGAAGGCCGAAGACCAGACGATTCTCGTGTTCGACCTTGGCGGCGGTACGTTCGACGTCAGTATCCTCGAGCTCGGCTCCGGCTTCTTCGAAGTCAAAGCGACGAGCGGCGACAATCACCTGGGCGGCGACGACTTTGACCAAGCGGTCATGGAATGGCTGTCCGCCGAGTTCAAGAAGGAGCAGGGCATCGATCTCCTGAAGGACAAATCCGCCGTCCAACGTCTGAAAGATGCAGCCGAAAAGGCGAAGAAGGAGCTGTCGGGCGTTCTGCAAACGACGATCTCCCTGCCTTTCATCACGGTCGTCGACGGCGTGCCGCAGCACTTGGAGATGAACCTGACCCGCGCCAAGTTCGATGAGATCACGTCCTCGCTCGTCGAACGTACGATGGGCCCGACGCGTCAAGCGATGTCCGATGCCGGCCTGTCCGCTTCGCAAATCGACAAGATCGTGCTGGTCGGCGGCTCCACGCGGATTCCCGCCGTCCAAGAAGCGATCAAGCGCCTGACCGGCAAAGAACCGCACAAGGGCGTTAACCCGGACGAAGTCGTCGCGCTCGGCGCCGCGGTTCAAGCGGGCGTCCTGACGGGCGACGTCAAGGACGTCGTACTGCTCGACGTCACGCCGCTGTCGCTCGGCATCGAGACGGCCGGCGGCGTTCTGACGAAGATGATCGACCGCAATACGACGATTCCGACGAGCAAGTCCCAAGTGTTCTCCACCTTCGCGGACAACCAGACGCAGGTCGAGATTCACGTGCTTCAAGGCGAGCGCGCCATGGCCAAGGACAACAAGACGCTCGGCCGCTTCAACCTGACCGACATCCCGCTGGCTCCGCGCGGCGTGCCGCAGATCGAAGTCACGTTCGATATCGACGCCAACGGTATCGTTAACGTCTCCGCGCTCGACAAGGGCACGGGCAAGAGCCAGAAGATCACGATCACGTCTTCGGGCGGTCTCTCCAAGGAAGAAATCGAGCGCATGCAGAAGGAAGCCGAGCTGCACGCCGAAGAAGACAGTAAGCGCCGCGAGCTGATCGAAGCGAAGAACAGCGCAGATCAACTGGTCTACGCTGCCGACAAGGCCGTCAAGGATCTTGGCGACAAAGTCGACGCCTCCGAGGCTGCCAACGTCGAAGCGGCGAAGGAAAAGGTCAAGAAGGCGCTCGAGAGCGACAACCTTGACGAGATTAAAGCCGCTTCCGACGAACTGTCCGGCATCGTACAGCAGCTGTCCGTCAAGGTCTACGAGCAAGCGGCGCAGGATGCCCAAGCCGCGCAAGGCGAAGCCGGCGGTGCAGATGCCGGTCCCTCTTCCGCGAAAAAGGACAATGTTGTCGACGCCGATTACGAAGTCGTGGACGAAGACAAGAAATAAAGCATAGATAGCCGGCTGCCGGCGGCAGCGAGTAGTCAAAGCCGGTTCCGCATGGCGCTGCCTTTGTGGCGCGCGGCGGAACCCGCTTTGACTTTGTCATGGAGATGGAGGTTGAATAGTGGCGGACAAAAGGGATTTTTATGAGGTGCTTGGCGTCGGCAAGGGCGCATCCGCGGATGACATCAAGAAGGCGTATCGCGGTCTCGCCCGCAAGTATCACCCCGACGTGAACAAGGCGGCCGATGCGGAGGCCAAGTTCAAGGAAGTCAAGGAAGCGTACGATACATTGAGCGACGATCAGAAGCGCGCCCGTTACGACCAGTTCGGCCACGAGGACCCGATGGCGGGCATGGGCGGCGGACAGGGCGACTTCGGCGGCGGCTTCGGCGATATTTTCGATATGTTTTTCGGCGGCGGCGGCGGGCGGCGCGATCCCAATGCGCCGCAGCGCGGCAACGACCTGCAATATACGATGACGATCGAGTTCAAGGAAGCCATCTTCGGCAAGGAGCTCGATATCACCATTCCCCGGACCGAGAGCTGCGACCACTGTCACGGCAGCGGTGCCGAACCGGGCTCCAAGGTCGACAATTGTCCTACCTGCCGCGGCACGGGCCAGCAGGAAGTCGCGCAGAACACGCCGTTCGGGCGCATCGTCAACCGCAGAACCTGCTCGACCTGCGGCGGACGAGGCAAAATTATTAAAGACCGCTGTAAAGTGTGCTCGGGCAGCGGCCAGGTGAAGAAGCAGCGCAAGATCCACGTCAAGATTCCGGCCGGCGTGGACGACGGCTCGCAGCTTCGCGTGAGCGGCGAGGGCGAAGGCGGCACGCGCGGCGGACCTTCGGGCGACCTGTATGTCGTCCTGCGCGTCAAGGCGCACGACTTTTTCGAGCGCGACGGCGACGACATTTACTGCGAGGTGCCGCTGACATTTGCGCAGGCGGCGCTGGGCGACGAGATCGAGATTCCGACGCTGACCGAGAAGGTCAAGCTCAAGATCCCTGCGGGCACGCAGACGGGCACGTACTTCCGCCTCAAGGGCAAAGGCGTTCCTAAGCTGCGCGGATACGGACAAGGCGACCAGCACGTCAAGGTGACGGTCGTCACGCCGACCAATCTGAACGAAGCGCAGCGCGAGCTGCTGAGGGAATTCGGATCCACGACGGGCGAGTCCACGCACGAGCAGCACCAATCGATTTTCGAACGCATGAAAAAAGCGATCCTGGGCGACTAGTCCGATGGAAAAGAAGCCGATTCCCCGGTCATGAAGGCGACGGGGGGTCGGCTTCTTTTTCTTGTTCCGGATTATCGTTTCGCGTCGCGCGTTATCTCGGCCTGTTCCACGTCATTCACTGCGTCTCTCATGCAGGCTTCTTGCGGCATATTCCGCCCGCCGTTTTCGGGAATAGCGATTCTCAGTCTGCCCGCATATTCATTTCCCGCGCATAAGCCGCCGCCGAACGCGCATCCTAAACGGCGACTGCAAGCAATTTATTCGCCATTACGGGAGGATCAATATCGATGGGCAAGCAAAGCAAGAGCAACGAGCAGTTACCCGTAGCGAGAGCCGAGGACGTCGAGTTCGCGGCCGACAATGCGGACGCGGACGATCTGGAAGCGCTGCAGCGCTCGGAGGAAGCCGACCGCCGGGCGCAGCAATACGAAGGGACGTGAGCGACGTGGACAAGACGACGCTTGAAGCGAGCTTCGACTCGCAGGAGGAAGCGGAAGCCGCCGTTCGCAAGCTGACGGCGCTGCGCGGCGATCGCTTTCGTATGGAGAGCGCGGCAGCGGGGGCGGACTTTGGCTCCAAGGCGGGACGCCAGGATGCGATCGCGAGCGGCGTCGCCAGCGCGATGCTGTATGGCGGCGCGGAGCTCGAGGCGGCGGAGGAGCTCGGAACCGGTGCGGCCGAGTACGGACCGGGGGCTTCGAAGGCTGCGACGATCCATCTGACCGCCGACATCCCGGGCGAATCCGTCGAGCAGGCGCGCAGAGTCATACAAGACACGGGCGGTACACTCGCTTAACGATTGAGGTTGACATCGTCCGTTAATATCAATAAAATGTCTGTAACTCATATGCATTACGTTGAAGGAATCAGTAGCTGCCTCGTCCCTGTCTCAGAGAGCCGGGGGTCGATGAGACCCGGTACACACGCTGGCCAGCGAATTACGTTCTGGAGTAACCCGGGTAATGCCGGGCGGCCTGGCGATCGATATCTCGCCGAGAGCGGCATCCATGGCGCGCGCATATTTGCGGCGTACATCGGTGCAATTTGGGTGGTAACACGGTGGTCCAATCGTCCCTATGTCTATTTAGACAAGGGGCGATTTTTTATTTTCAGACAAGGGGAGCGGGTACCAATGAGCATGAACATTATCGACGAACTCGAATGGCGCGACGCGATCAATCAACAGACCGACGCCGAAGGTCTTCGCGAACTGACGAACCAAAAGGCGGTCTCGCTGTACTGCGGCGTGGATCCGACCGGCGACAGCATGCATATCGGGCATCTGATCCCGTTCATGGTGCTCAAGCGGTTCCAGCTCGCCGGCCATCGTCCGGTTATCCTTATCGGCGGCGCGACCGGCACGATCGGCGATCCGAGCGGACGCACCACGGAGCGCTCGCTGCAGACGCTGGAGCAGATTCAGGCCAACGTGGAGGCGCTCGCGGCACAGCTTACCAAGCTGTTTCTGACGGAAGACACGAGCCAGGCGCCGATGCGCATCGTCAACAACTACGATTGGACGCACAAGATCAACGTGATCGAATTTTTGCGCGACTTCGGCAAAAACTTCAGCATCAACTCGATGCTGGCCAAGGACGTCGTGGCGAGCCGGCTCGACAGCGGCATTTCCTTTACCGAATTTTCTTACCAAATCCTGCAATCGCTCGACTACCTCCATTTGTACAAGGAAGAGGACGTTCAGCTGCAGATCGGCGGCTCCGATCAGTGGGGCAACATTACGAGCGGCCTCGATTTGATTCGCAAAAAGGAGGGTGCGGAGGCGAAGGCGTTCGGACTCACGATTCCGCTCATGCTGAAGGCCGACGGCACGAAGTTTGGCAAGTCGGCGGGCGGTGCCGTATGGCTGGATCCGAACAAGACGACGCCTTACGAGTTCTACCAGTTCTGGGCCAATACCGACGATCGTGACGTGGTCAAGTACCTCAAGTACTTTACGTTCTTGTCCAAGGAGCGGATCGACGAGCTGGCCGAGAAGGTGCAGACCGAGCCGCACAAACGCGAGGCGCAAAAAACGTTGGCCGAGGAAATGACGCGGTTCGTGCACGGAGACGATCTTCTCGAGCAAGCCAAGCGTATCACGGACGCGCTGTTCAGCGGGGACATCAAGGCGTTGACCGCCGACGAGATCGAGCAGGGCTTCAAGGAGATGCCGACCTTCGAAGCGACGCCGGAAGCCAAAAATATCGTCGATTGGCTGGTGGACCTGAAGATCGAGCCTTCCAAGCGCCAAGCGCGCGAGGACATTACCAAAGGCGCGATTTACTTGAACGGCGACCGCGTCAGCGATCTGGAGCTGGAAGTGTCGGCGAGCCACGCGATCGGCGGCCGGTTCGTGATTATCCGCAAGGGCAAGAAAAACTACAGTTTGGTGAAAATCGTCAAGTAAGTCGCTCGGCTCCCGCTTTTGCTTCCCGTTCGGAGCTGGATGTATAATGGGGGCTAACGACGATTCGTCTAGGGGGAAACGGGATTGCGTTGGTTTGAAATAACGATCGTGGCAAACGAGCAGGCGCAGGAAATGGTCGCTCACTATATGCATGAACTGGGCGCGGGCGGCGTATCTATTGAAGAATCGTGGTCGCCCGACAAGCCGAGGGATACGTCGCTTGGGCAATGGTACGATAAGCCGCTGAACGATATTCCGGCCGGCCTGGCCGTAATCGCGGGCTATTTTCCGGAAGACATCTACGGGGAAGCGTTGGTCGCAGAGCTGACCGAGCTTCTGCGCGGATTGCCGGAGTTCGGCTACGACGCCGGCGACTTTACCGTGCAGACCCGCGAAGTGAACGAGGACGACTGGGCGCATGCCTGGAAAAAGTATTTTAAGCCGCTGCCGGTATCCGAGCGTCTCACGATCAAGCCGACCTGGGAGGATTATACGCCTCGCGAGGACGAACTCATTATCGAGCTGGATCCGGGCATGGCGTTCGGCACCGGGACGCATCCGACGACGGCGCTCTGCCTGCGCACGCTCGAAGGCGCAATCAAGGCGGGCGACACCGTTATTGACGTCGGCACCGGCTCGGGCATTCTCGCGATCGGCGCGATGAAGCTGGGCGCCTCGCGCGTGCTTGCGCTCGACCTGGACCCGGTCGCGGTATCCAGCGCGACGGAGAACGTGAAACTGAACGGCCTGCAGGACGATATCGAGGTGCGGCTGAGCGACCTGCTCGGCGTGCTGCGAGACGGAGAAGCCGCGGACGGCAACCCCGCCGCAGCCGCTTCGAAAGTCGTGCCGCCCGTCGACCTGGTCGTCGCGAATATCCTCGCAGAGATCATTTTGCTTTTCATCGCGGATGTTTTTGACGTGTTAAAGCCGGGCGGCATTTATATCGCAAGCGGCATTTACAAGAACAAAGAAGAGGACGTCGAGGCGGGATTGCTCGCGGCCGGCTTCGAGATCGTCGATCGCGTGCGGCAGGACGACTGGATCGCATTCGTCTGCGGCAAGCCGAAGGGTGAGGACGAATGACCTTTTTGTGGTTTCCGCTGAACGAGCTGCCGTTCGTCCTGCTGACGATGCTCGTCGCGTTCACCGTGCACGAATTTGCGCATGCCTGGACGGCTTACAAGTTCGGCGATCCGACGGCCTACGAGCAGGGGCGCGTCACGCTCAACCCGATGGCGCACCTGGATCTGTTCGGCATCCTGTTTCTGCTCGTGGCCGGCTTCGGATGGGCGAAGCCGGTGCCCGTCCGGCGCAGCCGGTTCAGTCGCCCGCGTCTGATGAGCATCGCGGTCACGGCCGCGGGTCCGATCAGCAATCTGCTATTGGCCTTCATCGGTTTGGTTATTTACTTGGTGCTCGTGAAGATTGGCGCGCTGGACCAGTTCGCGACGCAGGAGACCGTCTGGACTTTATTTCGTTATTTTGTCCCGATCAATGTCATGCTGTTCTTGTTCAACCTGATTCCGCTGCCGCCGCTCGACGGCTACCGGATCGTCGAGGAGTTCGCGCCGCTGCGGCTGCGGCTTAAGATGATGCAGTTCGAGCAGTGGGGGATGTTTTTGTTCCTGCTTTTCGTGTTCCTGCCGCCGCTTAAGGCCATGACGCTTACGCCGCTGTTTTCTTTAGGCGATCCTATTATTCACCACGCAACCCTGTGGATAGCGAAGCTGCTTCATATTACGACGCCTTTTTACGGATTTGCATAGGGTTGGCTGCGGCAATTAGCCTTGTCCTGATTCGCCTTCGGGTCTCGTCCCCGGAGGCTTTTTTTGGCATATGCGCACCGAGCCAAGCCAGGCACAACAAACCGGCGGAAGTCCGGTCGGGGTAGAAGACAAGCTGCCTCGAAGCCGACGGGCATTTGTGGAGAGCCGAAGGTAGCGCCTGAACGCGTTTCGAGGTATGATGGACGGTGGAACTTGAATCGATCGTGGAGGCTTCAAGCGAATGCAGCGTTACTTTATCGATCCCGGCCAGATCGACGGCGACGCCGTCGTGCTGCAGGGGGAGGATGCCAGGCATCTGTCCGCCGTCATGCGGGCGAGGACCGGCGAACAGTTTATCGCCTGCGACGGGTCGGGGCGGGAGTGCCTGGCCGAGATCGTAAACATAGAGGGCGGACGCGTCGAAGGACGCGTCGTGCGAACGGGCGCATCCGAATCTGAGATGGCCTGGCGCGTCACGGTCGCTCAGAGCTTGCCCAAGGGCGACAAGCTCGAGACGGTCATCCAGAAGGGGACCGAGGCCGGCGCGGCCGCGTTTTTGCCTTTTGTCTCGAAGCGGACCGTCGTTCAGTACGACGCGCGCAAGGAGGCGAAGCGGCTCGACCGCTGGCGCAAGATCGCCAAGGAGGCCGCGGAGCAGGCGCATCGCGGCATCGTGCCCGAAGTCGGGGAAGTCGCGACGTGGAAGGAACTGCTGGCCGGGTTCGGCCGATTCGACCGCGTGCTGCTTTGTTATGAGGAAGAAGGGCGCAAAGGCGCGGGACTTAAGCCTGAGCTCGAAGCGTTCGCAAGCCGGCTCCCCGAGGGGGCGGAGGGCTCGTTTCGGCCGAGTCTGCTCGTCGTCGTCGGCCCGGAAGGCGGCTTCGACGAGGACGAGGCCCGGCAGGCGGAGGCCGCGGGCGCGGTAAGCGTCGGGCTGGGCAGGCGCATTTTGCGCACGGAAACGGCGGCGCTCGTAGCGCTGGCCGCAATCGGATACGAATCCGGAGAGATGGGGGAAGCTCGCCATGTCTAAGGTGGCATTTTATACGCTAGGCTGCAAGGTCAACTTCTACGACACGGAAGCGATGTGGCAGCTTTTTAAAAAAGAAGGCTATGAGCAGGTGGACTTCGAGTCGCGCGCTGCGGACGTGTACGTCATCAATACGTGCACGGTGACCAACACCGGCGACAAGAAGAGCCGGCAGATCATCCGGCGCGCCGTGCGCCGCAACCCGGACGCCGTCATCGCGGTGACGGGCTGCTACGCGCAAACGTCGCCCGCCGAGATCCTCGCGATCGAGGGCGTCGATCTTGTCGTCGGCACGCAGGACCGGGACAAGCTCATGTCGTACGTCGCGGACATCCAATCCGAACGCAGGCCGGTCAACGCGGTGCGCAATATTATGAAGACCCGCGAGTTCGAGGAACTCGACGTGCCGGACTTCGCCGACCATACCCGCGCCTTTCTGAAGATCCAGGAGGGCTGCAACAATTTTTGCACCTTTTGCATCATCCCTTGGTCGCGCGGTCTGTCGCGCAGCCGCAGTCCCGAGAGCGTGCTTGCCCAGGCGCGGCAGCTGGTCGCATCGGGCTACAAGGAGATCGTGCTGACAGGCATTCATACGGGCGGCTACGGCGACGATCTTGAAAATTATCGGCTTGCGGATCTGCTTCGCGATCTGGACCAGGTGGAAGGGCTTGAGCGGATCCGCATCAGCTCGATCGAGGCCAGCCAGATCGACGACGCGATGATCGAGGTGCTGAACGGCTCGAAAAAAATGTGCAGGCATCTCCATATCCCGCTGCAGGCGGGCGACGACGAGGTGCTGAAGCGCATGCGGCGCAAATATACGACGGCCGAGTTCGCGGACAAGATCCGACGGATCAAGGCGGCGATGCCTGGCGTTGCGATCACGACCGACGTCATCGTAGGCTTCCCGGGCGAGACGGACGCGCATTATGAGCGGGGCTACCGCTTTATGGAGGAGATCGGCTTTGCCGAGATGCACGTGTTCCCGTATTCCAAGCGGACAGGCACGCCTGCCGCGCGCATGGAGGACCAGGTGGACGAAGAGGCGAAGCACGCGCGCGTCCAGCAGCTGATCGAGCTGTCGGAGCGCATGCAGGCAGACTATGCGGCGGACTGGGTCGGCGAAGTGCTCGAGATCATACCGGAGCGCGGGGAAAAGGGTCCGGCGGGCAGCGGCCTGATGAGCGGTCATGCGGACAATTATTTGAACATCGTATTCAAAGGCGACCCGTCCCTCGTCGGCCAGCTGTGCCGGGTGAGAATTACCGAGGGCGGCGCGAACGAATGCCGCGGCGAGCTGATCGAGGCGCCGGCGGCAGGGCTTATGCCTGCCATGCAGGCTTAAATAGGGGGATAACGGAAATGTTGGAGATATCGGCAGGCGGCGTCGTTTACCGCCAAAACGGCGGTAAAATCGAGATTCAAATGATCGAGGACCGCTTCGGCAAGACGACGCTGGCCAAAGGCAAGATGGAACCCGGCGAAACGATCGAAGAAACGGCGCTGCGCGAGATTATGGAGGAGACGGGCATTCGGGGAGACATTCGCTCTCCTTTATCCGTCATTCGTTACCAATATGAAGCCGCGGACAGGGCAACCGTGCAAAAAGAGGTACACTATTATCTCGTCGAGGCCGGCGAGGGCACGCTGCAGGCACAGGTCGAGGAGATCAAAGGCGTCGCCTGGTATTCGCCCGCGGAGAGCTGGAGACTGCAGCGCAGCGGCGGATACGACAACAACGACGAGGTGCTGCGCGAAGCGCTGCGCCAGCTCGGCTTCGAGCCGCAGGACGGCCATGTCGTCACGGCGGGCCGCTTTCCGATCTGGACGCCGGGCCAATCGGTCGCTCCTTTTATCGACCATACGCTGCTCAAGGCGGAGGCGCGTACCGCGGACATCGAGCAGCTGTGCCAGGAAGCGCTCGCCTATCAGTTTTACAGCGTCTGCGTGAACGGCAGATGGGTACGGCTGAGCCGCGAACGGCTCGGCGGCACGAATGTTAAGGTATGCGCGGTCGTCGGCTTCCCGCTCGGCGCCGCCGCGACGCGCGCCAAAGCGTTCGAAGCGGCGGCCGCCGTCGAGGACGGCGCCTCCGAGATCGACATGGTGCTGTCGATCGGCAAGCTGCTCGACCGGGACTTCGACTCGGTCCAGCGCGACATCTCCTCCGTCGTACGGGCCGTACAGGGCGGCGCGCTCGTCAAGGTGATCCTGGAGACAGGCGCGCTTACGGACGAGCTGAAGCGCGAAGCCTGCCGCATCTCCGAAGCGGCAGGCGCGGATTACGTTAAGACGTCCACGGGGTTCGGTCCGGGCAAGGCGACGGAGGCGGATATCCGGCTCATGCGCTCGTCCGTGTCCGGACATCTCGGCGTGAAGGCGTCGGGCGGCGTTCGCGACGCCGCGACGGCCGAAGCGATGCTGCTGGCCGGGGCGAGCCGTATCGGCACGAGCTCGGGCATCGCGATCGTCGGCGGCGACCCGGCGGCTGCCGGCGCATACTGACGTGACGCTGTCTGAGGCGCCTGCGGCAGCCGCTTAAGCGGCTGCGGGCAATGCCGGCTTGGCCGGCGGCTTGAACAGATAGGCGAGCGGCAGCGCCAGCAGCGAGCAGGCGACATTAAAGATCGTCTGCGCATGCGCGATCTGGGCGGCGGCATTGCCGGGCGCGATGTAGGCCGCGGCGGCGAGCAGCTCGTGCCGCAGCGGGTAGAACAGCAGCACGCCGCCAACGTTAAGCGCGATCTGCGACAGCGCCACCAGCTTGCCGCCTCGGCTGCCGCCGAGCGAGACGAGCAGCCCTGTCGCGCAGGTGCCGACGTTGGCGCCGAGCACGATCGCGACGGCGGTGTCCGGGCTCATGGCGCCGGCGGATACGAAGCCCATCGACATGCCGATGACGGCGGCGCCGGAGTGAATAAGCGCGGTGAGCACGGCGCCGCCGAGCACGCCGAGCGCGGGCTGCTGTGAGGCCATGTCCATTAGCCGCGCGAACGTGCCCTGCTGCTGAAGCAGCGGCCCCATCGTGCGCAGCAGCGCGAAGCCGGCCAGCAGCAGGGCGAAGCCCGCGAGCACCGCTCCGCCGAAGCGGCAGGCGTCGTGCACGCGGCGGGGCAGCGGCGGCAGCGCCCGCCACTCCCCGGACAGCAGGGACAGCAGCCACAGGCCGGTGCCGGCGCCTAGCAGAGGCAAGCCGTAGCGGTGGAGCTCCAGGCTCATGAGCTCCGTCGTCAGGCAGGTGCCGACGTTGGTGCCAAGGAGGATGCCGAAGCAGCGCGCGAACGGCAGGATACCGCTGTTGACGAGACTGATCGTAAGCAGCGTGACGGCAGTGCCGCTTTGCAGCAGCGCGCTCGATGCCGTGCCGAGGGCGAAGCCCCGGAGCGGCGTCGACGTGGAGCGCGCGACGGCGAGCGCCATACGGTCGCCGGCCCAGCCGGAGAGCGCGGCCTCCATCACCTTCATGCCGGACAGCAGCAGCGCCAGGCCGACGATCGACAGCGAGATTAAATATAGCAGCATACCATCGTTTCTCCTTTTGGATACATAGCCGCGGACGGCAGGGAATACAGGCCCGACCAGTCCTGTCTGGACCATCGTATGCGGCGATCGGACAAGACATGATAGAGAAAGGAATGAGCGCATGCCGACCGAAAACAAGCCTTTTGCCGTGCTGAACCGCTCGCGCCGCCCGAGATTGGAGCTCGGGCACCCCTGGATATTCGCCAATGAGATCGAGCGTACCGAAGGCGAGCCCAAGCCGGGCAGTCTGGTGGAGGTCCGCGACCACCGGGGGCAATTTTTGGCGACCGGCTACTGGAACCCCGCTTCGCAGATCGCGATCCGGATCGTAGCTTACGGACCGCTGGACGCGATGGACGAATCCTTCTTCGAAGCGCGCTTTCGCGCATGCCTGGACTATCGCGAGCGGTTCGCGCCCGGCGACGAATCGTGCAGGCTCGTATTCGGGGAAGCCGATTTCCTGCCGGGGCTCGTCGTCGACCGCTTCGACGGCGTGCTCGTCGTTCAGGTGCTGACGCTCGGCATGGACAAAGCTCGCGAAGCGTGGCTGCCCGCCTTGGTGCGCGTGTTCGCGCCGAAGGGCGTGTACGAGCGCAGCGACGTCGGCGTCCGCACGCTCGAAGGGCTCGAGGAGCGCACGGGCGTTCTGTACGGCGATTGCCCGCGTTACCTGCAGATCGTGGAGAATGGTCTATCCGTCCAGGTCGATATCGAGGGCGGCCAGAAGACGGGCTACTTCTTCGATCAGCGGGAAAACCGCGCGGCGATCGAGCCGCTGATGAAGGGCTGGGGCAAACGAAGCGGCATCACGGTCGAGGAGCGCGCCACGGAAGAAGGCGTCAGGCCGGTTCCCGTCAACGCCAACGGCAGCGTCGTCACGTTCCCGTACTGGGACGGCGCCACCGTGCTGGAATGCTTCGCGCATACCGGCAGCTTCACGCTTCACGCCTGCAAGTACGGCGCCAAGCGCGTCACATGCCTGGACATCTCGGAGCACGGCATCGATACCGCGAGGACGAACGTTGCGCGCAACGGCTTCGAGGACCGCGTCGAATTCGTCGTCGCCGATGCGTTCGAGTATTTGCGCGAGCAGGTCAAGGGACGCGAGGAGCGGGCGGCGAGAGCCGGCTCGGCGGAGGGGGATTCCAAAGGCGGCAAGCCTGCGGCTAAGGTCGACACCTCCAAGCCGCTGACCAAGCAGGGGCGCACATGGGATGTCATCATCCTCGATCCGCCGGCGTTCGCCAAGACGAAGCGCGCCGTGCCGGGCGCGATCCGCGGCTACAAGGACATCAACCTGCAGGCCATGAAGCTGATCAACGAGGGCGGGTACCTGGTCACGGCGAGCTGCTCGTACCATGTCCGTCCGGAGCTGTTCATGGAGACGCTGCTCGAAGCCGCGCGCGATGCGGGCAAAGTGCTGCGGCGCATCGTCTGGACCGGCGCAGGGCGCGATCATCCGCAGCTGGTCGGCGTCGAGGAAGGGCATTACCTGAAGTTCGGCATTTTCGAAGTCAGGAGCCGCAAAGAGCTGTAAGCGCAAGAGCGTCGGCCGTCCGACCCGCCTACCTGCGGAGCGGACGGTTCTTTTTTTGCGGTGCGAACGTCTGTGCGGGTGTGGTACAATGGTCGCTAGAATCGTAGTCGAACGGAATGGAACGAATCGGTGAGGGGAAAGGGAGGCGCAGGCCATGAAGCTGAGACTGATCGCGGGCCGCTCGGGCAGCGGCAAGTCGCATCTGATCAGGACGGAGATCGCCGAGCGGATCGCGCAGGATCCTGCGGGACCGCCGCTTTTGTTGATCGTGCCCGAGCAGGCCACATTCCAGACCGAGTATGCGCTCGCTTCCGCTCCGGGCTCCAAGGGCTTTATGCGACTGCAGGTGCTGAGCTTCAGGCGGCTGGCCTTCCGCGTCATGCAGGAGGCTGGAGGCGCGGCCGTCGTGCCGATCGCGGACAACGGGAAGACGATGCTGATCCACAAGGCGCTCGTCCGCCGGCAGGCGCAGCTCAAGCTGTACCGGAGCGGCGCGGGCGGAGCGGGGCTGGCCGAGCGGATCGGCGAACTGCTTACGGAATGGAAGCGATACGGCACGGACCCGGCTGCGATTAACGCCGTGCCGCTGGCCGTACGCGGCGCTTTGCACGCCGGCAGCACCGTGCCTGCAGGGCCGGCCGGCGCTGCGGAACAAGCCGCCGCGGCCGCCGAAGGCCTGCTGTCGGACAAGCTGCACGATCTGTCGCTGCTGTACGAAGACGTCGAGCGCGAACTGGCGGGCCATTATCTCGACGGAGAAGATTCGCTCGACTTTTTGGTCAAGGGGGCGCAGGCGTCGACGCTGCTTCAGGATGCGGAGATTTGGCTGGACGGCTTCCATGGTTTTACGCCCAAGGAATATGCCGTCATCGAGGCGCTGCTGCGACGCTGCAAGCGCGTGTCCGCCGCGCTCTGCGTGGATCGATTGTACGGAGCCGGCGAACGTCCGGACGAGCTGGACCTGTTCTATCAGACCGCGGACACGTCGGCGCGCCTTTGCGCGGCGGCGGAGGCGGCTGGCGCGCAGTTAGAGCCTCCTGTCTTGTTGCGGCCGAGCGTTTCGCCGCGCTTTGCGGAATGTCCGATGCTGGCGCATCTGGAGCGGGCGATGGATGGCCGGCATCGCTGGACCGGCGGCGAGACGCAGCTGCAGCCGGAGCATCCGCGCTGCGGCTTGTCGATCCGCGAGGCCGCCAGCCGCAGAGCCGAAGTGGAGGCGGCAGCGCGTGATATGCTGCGCCGCGTCCGCGAGGACGGCATGCGCTGGCGCGAGATGAGCGTGTTCGCCCGCAATCTGGAGGATTACGGCGAGCTGCTGGCATCCGTTTTCGACGATTACGGCATCCCGTACTTCCTGGACGGCAAAGCGAGAGGCTCGCAGCATCCGCTCGTGGAGTTCGTTCGCTCGGCCTTGGAATGCGTGATCGGCGGCTGGCGCTACGAGGCGTTTTTCCGCTGCGCGAAGACGGACTTGCTTCATCCGCAGGACGGCAGCGTCGCGAGGGAGTCGGTCGATGCGCTCGAGAACTACGTGTTGGCAGCCGGCATCGACGGCTGGCGCTGGCATGACGACCGCAGCTGGTATTCGCTGTCCGCCCGCGACCTGGAGGCCGAGGAAGAGGACGATGACGGAACTTCGCGAGGCGGCCCTTCCATGCAGGCGATCCGCGCGACCCGGGATGCGCTGCTCGCGCCGCTTAGGACATTCGAGTCGCGCTTCAAGCGGTCCAAGACGCTGGCCGACTTATGCCGCGCGCTTTTTCTGCTTCTGGAAGAGACGGCGGCGCCGGACAGGCTGGAGCTTTGGAGCAGGCACGACGAGCTGGCCGGCGAGCCGCTGCGCGCGCGGATACATCGTCAACTATGGGACGGCGCGATCGGGCTTCTCGATCAGCTCGTGGAGCTGATGGGGGACGAGCCGGCGGATCCGGCATTGTTCGCGGGCATGATCGACGCCGGATTGGAGTCGATCCGCCTGGGCGTCGTGCCGCCTTCGCTCGACCGCGTCCTGATCGGGACGCCGGAACGCACGCGCACGGATCGCGTATCCGTGTTGTATTTGCTTGGCGTGAACGAAGGCGTGATGCCGAGAGCGATCAAGGACGACGGACTGCTGAACGAGGAAGAGCGCGTCAAGCTGGCCGAATCGGGCATCGCCATGGCGCCGGGTGCCCGCCGCAGACTGCTGGACGAAGAGTTTCTCGCTTATCTGGCGCTGACGACGCCGTCCCGGCATCTGTGGATCAGCTACGCGCTTGCGGACGAAGAAGGCCAGAGCCTGATCAAGTCCAGCCTGATCGGACGGATTCGCTCCTGGTTTCCCGGACTTCCGATTCGGGCCGAGTCTGCCGAGCCGCAGCCCGGATCTCCGGACGAGGCGCAGCTGGCTTTCGCCGTCCGTCCCGGACGCGCGCTTACGCATACGGTCGCCATGCTGCGCAGGCACAGACAGGGCGACGCGCTGGCACCGGGCTGGCGCTCCGCGTATCGCTGGCTCATCGAGCATGAGCCGTGGCGTTCCCGCATTTCCGTCCTGCTCTCGTCGCTGCGCTACAGCAACGAAGAACGGCCGCTGCAGCCGCATACGAGCCTCCTGCTGTACGGCGACCGGCTGCTCGCCAGCGTGTCGCGGATGGAGCGGTTCGTCGCTTGCCCGTTCAGGCATTACGCCGCGCACGGGCTTCGGCTCAAGGAGCGCCGCATGTACCGTGTGGACGCGCCGGATATCGGACAGCTTTTCCATGCCGCGCTAAGGCAGACGACGGAAAAGCTGCTGATGGGCGACCCGTCGGACGGGGACGCGGGCCTGTGGCATAGCGAAGCCGCGGCCGCCGTCGAGCGGCTGCTGCCGAAGGTGCAGTCTCAGATTCTGTTGTCCACGAATCGGCACCGCACGATGGCGCGCAAGCTCAGCCGGATCGTCTCGCAGACGTCGGCGATGCTTGGGGAGCATGCGTCGCTGTCCGCATTTCGCCCGGTCGGCCTCGAAGTGGATTTCGGTCCGCAAGGCATCATGCCGCCGCTCAGCCTGTATCTGGGCAACGGCAGATGGATGGACGTCGCCGGCCGGATCGACCGGGTCGACGCTGCGGAGTCGCAGGACGGGACGCTGCTGCGGATTCTCGATTACAAATCGAGCGCGGTGAAGCTGAGGCTCGACGAAGTGGCGCACGGCCTTTCACTGCAAATGCTGACCTATCTGGACGTCGTCGTCACGCACGCGCCGCATTGGCTCGGGCGTCCGGCCAAGCCAGCAGGCGTGTTGTATCTGCACGTGCACAATCCGCTGCTCCATACGGCCAACGGCCTCGACGAGACGGGCGCAGAAGAGGCGATCCGCAAGGAGTACCGCATGGAAGGGCTCGTGCTGGCCGACGGCGAAGCCGTGCAGCTGATGGACGAGTCGCTAGAGAGCAGCGCCAAGTCGTCGGTCGTCCCGGTCGAGTACAAAAAGGACGGCAGCTTCTCCGCCCGCTCGCAGGTGGCCGACGGCGCGCAATGGGAAACGCTGCGCAAAGCGGTTCGCCGCAACATATCGAAGATCGGCAAGCGCATCGTAGAAGGCGACGTCGATATCGCGCCTTACCGGCTTGGCAAGCGCAGCCCGTGCACGGTGTGCGAGTTCCGGCCGGTGTGCCAGTTCGACGGGCAGCTCGAGGGCAACCGTCATCATGCGCTGCGTCGCCCGGCGAACAAGGACGAAGTATGGGAATGGCTCGGCGAAGAAGATGAGGAAGGAGGAGACGAAGCTTGAGCGGATCGCGGGGAAAAGAAGACGACGAACAGCTGGCTTTCGACTGGAACGGTCTGTTCGACGACGGCGGGCGTACGGAAGAGGCATCCGCTTCCGAAGAAGCATCCGAACCGTCGCTGCCTGGAGCGGAGGCGGCTGCCGGACAGAATGTGAACGAAGCCGCACGCGAGAGCGCATTTGCGGGCGTCATACGCGGCGAAGACGGGCTGGCGGCTACCTATGCCAGGCCGGAAGGCAGCCGCTGGACTGCGGAGCAATGGGCGGCGATCGCGGCCGGAGGTCGCCATCTGCTCGTCGCTGCGGCCGCAGGCTCGGGGAAGACCGCCGTGCTGGTCGAACGGATCATTTCCCGCATCGCCGACGAGCGGGACCCGCTCGACGTGGACGCGCTCCTCGTCGCCACCTTCACGAAGGCCGCCGCTGCCGAGATGAAGGAGCGAATCCGGGCGGCGCTGGAGCTGAAGCTCGAGCAATCGCCCGGCTCCGCGCATCTGCGCAGGCAGCTCGCCTTGCTGCCGCGGGCTTCGATCACGACGCTGCACTCGTTCTGCATGGAGGCGGTGCAGCGCTATTCGCCGTTGATCGGGCTCGATCCGGGATTTCGGATCGCGAACGAGACCGAGGCGGAGCTGCTGCGCATGGACACGCTCGACGAGCTGTTCGAGGCGCGCTACGAGCAGGAGCTTGCGCTCGGCGAGGAAGGGACGCTGGCGACGCTGGCGGACATGTACGGCGGCCAACGCAGCGACGAGCCGCTGCATCGTCTCATCCTGGAGCTGTACGACTTTTCCCGAAGCCATCCCTGGCCGGATGCATGGTTGAGAGCGACAGCGGACAGCTTCGATATCGGCGGCGAAGCGGAGCTTGCCTCGTCGCCTTGGGTGCAGAGCATGCGGGCGGACGTGCTCCTCGCGCTGTCCGGGGCCGAAGGGCTGCTGCACGGCGCGCGCGAGCTCGCCTCGGCGCCGGGAGGGCCGGAGCCGTATGCATCCACGCTGGCCGAGGATGCGGCGCTCGTGGCTGCGCTCAAGGACACGGTGACAAGCCTGCCCTGGACGGCGTGGCGCGAGCCGTTCGCTTCCGCCGCCTTCGGACGGCTCAAGGCCTGCCGCGGAGACGGCTACGACCCGGAGCTGCAGGAACGGGTGAAGCAGATGCGCGACGAAGCGAAGAAGACGGTGACCCGGCTTGCGGAAGAATGGTTTGTGCGCTCCCCTTCGCAATATGCGGAGGAGCTCGCCGCCTTGGCGCCTAGAATGCGCGAGATTGCGGAACTGGTCATCGCGTTCGGGGACAAGTACGAAGCGGCGAAGCGGGAAAAGGGTCTGCTCGACTTCGGCGATCTGGAGCATTATGCGCTTCGGATCTTGCGTGCGCCCGACAGCTCGCCGCAAACGGTTCGGCCATCGAATGCCGCGCTTGCCTACCGGGAGCGCTTCAGGGAGATTCTGCTCGACGAGTATCAGGATACGAACGAGGTGCAGGAGGCGATCGTATCGCTGATCGCGAAGAGCGATCCCGGCAATGTGTTCATGGTCGGCGACGTCAAGCAGAGCATTTACGGCTTCCGGCTCGCGGAGCCCGGGCTGTTTCTGGCCAAGTACAAGTCGTACGACGTATGGACGACGCAAGGACCGGAGCCGGCAGGAGCGGGCGGAAACGCTGACTTAGGCGCCGCAAGCGGCGGCCCGCACGGACTAAGGATCGACCTGGCACGCAATTTCCGCAGCCGCAGCCGCGTACTCGACGCGGTCAATCGCGTATTCAGGCTGATTATGCGCGAGCCCGTCGGGGAGATGGACTACGACCGTCGCGCAGAATTGATCTACGGCGAGGGGTATCCGGCCGAAGAGACGGACGCGGACGCAGTCGGCAGGAACGGGATGCCGTCGTATGCGGTGGAGATGCTGCTTATCGATACGGGCGCGGCAGGCGGCGGCGCCCGCAAAGCCGAGGCCGCCGCGGCGGATACCGGCCCCGATGCAGCGGGAACTGGCGATGAGGGAACGGAGGCCGACGAAGAGGAGCTCGAGAGCGCCCAGCTCGAGGCCCGGTGCGTCGCGGCGGAGATCGCCCGGCTGACCGGCACGGACGGCTCGGGGCGTCCGCCGTTCGCCGTCTACGACGGGCGCAGCGGCCTTCACCGTCCGCTGGCCTACCGAGACATCGTCATTCTGCTTCGGGCCGCGACCTCGCTTGCGCCCGTCGTGCTCGACGAGCTGCGGGCGGCAGGGATTCCGGCTTATGCGGATCTGGCGACCGGCTATTTCGCCGCCGTCGAGGTCGAGGTGATGCTGTCCCTGCTTAGCATCATCGACAATCCCGACCAGGATATCCCGCTTGCCGGGGTGCTTCGTTCCCCCATTGTCGGACTTAGCGCGGACGAGCTTGCCGCCGTGCGAATCGCTGACCGCGCAGGCTCCTTCTGGTCCGCGGTCCGTTCGGCCGCGGCTGACGCCGAGGACGAGGCGCTTCGGGACAAGCTGGCCGCATTCGTCCGGTCGCTCGAAGACTGGAGAACGTTCGCGCGCAGGGAGCCGCTCGGCGATCTGCTGCATGCACTATACCGGGATACCGGGTACTTCGACTTCGTCGGCGGACTTCCCGGCGGGGGGCAGCGTCAAGCGAATCTGCGCGCGTTAATCGATCGCGCCAGACAATATGAACGTAACTCCAGCTACCGCGGGCTGTTCCGGTTTTTACGGTTTCTCGGACGCATGCGCGATACGGGCGGCGATCTGGGCGCGGCCAGGGCGGTCGGCGAGCAGGAGGGCGTCGTGCGGGTCGTTTCCATCCACAAGAGCAAAGGTCTCGAGTTTCCCGTCGTATTCGTAGCCGGCCTCGGACGCCGGTTCAACCGGCAGGATTTAAGCGGAATGTTTCTGCGTCACAAGAAGCTTGGCTTCGGACCGCGCATGGTAGAGCGGGTGACGCGCGTCTCTTACCCGACGCTGCCGCAGCTGGCGATCCGCAGGCGCATGAAGGCCGAGCTGCTTGCGGAGGAGATGCGCGTGCTCTACGTCGCCCTGACCCGTCCCAAGGAGAAGCTGATCTTGGTCGGCACGACCAAGGATGCGGCGAGCGACCTGGACCACTGGCGCCGTACGGCCGCTGACGCGACCGACCGGCTGCAGGATCATGCCGTCGCGGCGGCAGGACGCTATCTGGACTGGCTTGGACCGGCCTCCATCCTGACGGGAGCGAACTGGACGACCGGCGGATTGTCCGGTACTGGCGATATGGCCGAAGCGGTCGGCCAAGCAGCCGCAAGCGGAGACGCCGCAGCGTACAGAACGATGCGTGAGCCTGCGGCGGAAGCCTGGACGTGCCGCGTCATGCCGGCCCGCGCGCTGCTTTCGCCCAGGATGCAGGAACGATCGGCGCTGGAGGGAGAACCTCTCTGGAACGTCGCGATGCGACTTGAGCCATTGCCGGGCCCGGTATCCCCGGCGGGAGAAGCAGCTTACGCCGTACTCTCCTGGCAGGATCCTCATGCGGCCGCCGCGCGTGCCGCCGCCAAAACCTCGGTCACGGCCATGAAATCTGCGCGCGACTTCGGTGCTGTCGGCCATCCAGGGGTTGGAGCGGCTGCAAGCGAACGGTTGCCGGCCTGGGGAGAAGCTTCGGAGCTCGCTGCGCAGCAAGACAGCGGTGTAAAGCCGGATGTCCGGGAGCTGCCCGACGCGACGCAAATGCCGGATCTGGAGGAAATGCGGCATCCGGCGTGGAATCCCGAGGAAGTGCCCGATTCGGGCTACTGGACGTATCGGCTGCGCCGGCCGAGGTTCATGGCTGCCAGAAGAATGAGCGCGGCGGAGCGGGGCACGGCCGTGCATCTGGTGATGCAGCATTTGCCGATCGGCCTATCCCCGGATCGCGCGGAAGCCGAAGTGGCGGCACTTCTCGAACGTCTGATCGGCCAACTGATTCTGACGCAGGAGCAGCGCGAGGCGGCAGAACGCGTAGATATTGCCGCATTTTTTCGAACGGAGCTGTATGCGCGGATGAGCCGTGCCGCAAGGCTGTGGAGGGAATGGCCGTTCAGCGCGGGCATTTCCGCGGCAGAGGCGCATCCCTCGGTCGCCCCCGGCGACATGTTGGGGGAGACGGTGCTCATTCAGGGCGTGCTCGATTGTCTGTTCGACGACGGGGAGAGGCTCGTGCTGGTCGACTACAAGACCGATGCCGTCCCGGACCGCGACTGGCAGGCGGCTGCGGAAAAGCACCGTTTTCAGATGGAAATGTACGCCCGCGCCGTGGAAGGCATCATGGAGAGAAAGGTCGACGAAGGCCATATATACTTCGTGGAAGGCGGCGTCTGCGTTCGACTCTATTAATTCGGCCATATGCGCAACGGCGCGGCCGCCGCGCCGTATTACCTCCTGAATTCCGATTGAGAGGACTGGGGTCATGTCAGGCAAAAGGAAATATACCGTACCGATCATGCTGGCCATCATCACGATGCTGACGTTTCTGATCGTCGTGCTGTTCTCCCGCGTGCTTCTGGACGGACAATCGCTCAAGACCGAGCGGGGCCAGCGGCTTGCGTCGAGCTACAACTATTGCATCTTATACGCCACCGTACTGAAGGATGGCACTGCAGGCCTGCTCGACGCGGACGGCGAGGAAGCCCGCATGCAGGCTGCGAAGATGTTGGGCAAGCTTGACGTCTCCGCCGGAGAATGCGGCACCGGCGTGCTTGTGCAATCCGGCACGCGCACCGGCCAGAGCAAAGAAGAAGCCTTAGCCGCGGTCTCCGAGCCTATGCAGAAAATCAGCGAGGCGCTCGCCCCCATCGGCGCGAGCGGCGGTGCGCTCACCGAAAACGAGCGGGCGACTTTGACCGCGGCGGCGGCGTCCGCCGACAAATTGTCGGGCGTGCTGAGCGCATATACGGCGCCGACGGGATCCGACCGGTTTCGGCAGATGGAGGCCGGCGTCGATTGGGTGCCCGTCGCGCAGCGCTTCGTCCAAGAGCTTAAAGAGGCGGCAGCCGCAATCGGACAATAGGAGCGCAGGCGCATTTTTGTTATTCCCGCAAGCCTTTGCGCCTGCGATAGAATGCGTCCGGACGCAAAATGATCGTTAATCCGGTAGCCGATTGCCCGCCTG
This sequence comes from Cohnella hashimotonis, assembly GCF_030014955.1. Lineage (NCBI taxonomy): Bacteria > Bacillati > Bacillota > Bacilli > Caryophanales > Paenibacillaceae > Cohnella > Cohnella hashimotonis. The sequence continues at coordinate 4,137,056 of NZ_JAGRPV010000001.1, read as the reverse complement.
GGCATATGCTGATTCAAACGGCGGCGATCGGGAGGGTGTTTGCATGCTCAGGCAGGATATCAAAGCTTTAAGCGAAGCGCATATGCATCGTTACGTCGAGGTGCGGGATCAAAACGGCATTTGTTTTGACGGCATCGTGGAATATATCGACGAAGAGACGCTTTGCCTAGCCGTGCCTGGAGCGGTGGAAGACCGGGCGTTCGGCCCGGGGGGCGGCCCCGGTTTCGGTCCCGGGGCAGGTCCTGGCTTCGGACCGGGCTTCGGCCCCGGCCCCGGTCCTGGCTTCGGCCCCGGTCCGCTCCCTTTTCGGCCAAGGCGGTTCACCAGGCTCGCGCTCCCGCTGTACGCGCTGACCGCGCTTACGCTGCTGCCGTATTATTGACGGACGCGAAGCGTGCGATTCGCCTTTTCTTGACCAGCCTGCCCGGCATCGTTCCGGGTGGGCTTTTCAAATCGTGACGGCGCTTATCCGCTCTCATCGGCATCGATTGGACGAGCCCCGCGGGCGTAGAGTATGATGTTGGTATATCACTCATACAATCTGGAGGCCTAGCTGATGGATACGCTGTTTACAAAGATTATCGACCGCGAGATTCCGGCCGACATCGTGTACGAGGACGAGGACGTGCTGGCCTTCAAGGACATCCGTCCGCAGGCGCCCGTGCATGTGCTGGTCATTCCGAAAAAGCCGATTCCGACGCTGGACGCCGCCGAGCCGGAGGACGCGCTGCTGCTGGGGAAGCTCATGCTGGCCGCGCAGCGAGTCGCCAGGGACGCGGGCGTCGCGGAGAGCGGTTACCGCCTGATCAACAACTGCAATCCCGACAGCGGACAGGAAGTGTACCACGTGCATCTCCACGTACTGGGCGGGGAAAAACTGGGTCCGCTCAACGCTCGTCCGACGCAAGCATAATTCTCTTGAAAATCGGCCTCGGGAAAGTTGACACTGCCTTTCCTGTTCGCCTATAATGAAGTTTGATAACCGTGTGTTGTGGTCTGTTCCGGAGGGAGGGAAAACAGGTGTCCGAAACGAAAGTTCGCAAAAATGAAACACTCGACGCTGCACTCCGCCGCTTCAAGCGTTCGATCGCTAAAGACGGCGTTCTCGCGGAACTGAAAAAACGCAAGCACTACGAGAAACCGAGCGTTAAGCGGAAGAAGAAGTCCGAGGCTGCTCGTAAACGCAAGTTCTAGGAGGAATTACGCATTATGAACCTCGCGGACCGTTTGAACGAAGACATGAAGCAGGCGATGAGAGCCCAGGATAAGTTTCGCCTGACCACGATTCGCATGGTTCGTGCGGCGGTCAAGAATCAAGAGATTGAGCTGCGCCGCCCGCTCGAGGATAACGAAGTGATCGAGATCCTGAGCCGCGAAGTCAAACAACGCAAGGATTCCCTCCAGGAATTCGGCAAAGCGGGCCGCGACGATCTGGCAACGGCCGCAGCGTCTGAGATCGATATCATCAGCGAGTACCTGCCCACACAGCTAGGCGAAGAAGAAATCAAGACTCTCGTTACACAGACCATTCAAGAGACCGGTGCTTCTTCTAAAGCCGATATGGGCAAGTTGATGGGCGCTCTGATGCCCAAGGTGAAGGGACGCGCGGATGGCAAGCTCGTCAACCAGATCGTCCAACAACTACTGCAATGATTATCTCGAGAACGACAGGCACTCTCCTTCCGGAGAGTGCTTTTTGCGTCTTCGCAGCCGTTTAAGGGTATGATGAATAGACGGTCAACCGCGCATATGATGAAACGTAAAGCCCTTACATAACGTACAAAAAGTCATACGGGGCTGCGGTATGCCGTAAGATGACCGCAACCGGAGGTTCCCGAGGGAGGGGGAGAGGCTTTTTGACCCGTCAAGGAAAAGCGATAGGAAAAGCAGGGCGGCCGCACGCGCGGCTGCTCTGGCCGCTGGCCATGCTGATGCTGGTGGCATTCTCGTTTGCGGCATGCGCGCCTTCCGCCAAGGCGGAAACGAAAGCATCGCCAGCCGCAGCGGACGGCTACTCGGTCTATGTCATACCGGTTAAAATGACGGTAGAACGCGGACTCGCCTCGTTTCTGGATCGGGCATTGACCGAAGCGGAGGAAGCGGGCGCCGCACTCGCGGTGCTGGAGATCGATACGCCCGGCGGAAGCCTTGCGAGCGCGGAAGCGATCGGGGAGCGCATCCGTTCGGCGAAGGTGCCGACGATGGCCTTCGTCAAAGGCAAGGCGGCGTCGGCGGGCGCTTACATCGCATTAAACGCGAAACGTCTCTATATGTCGCCCGGATCCACGATTGGAGCCGCGATGGTGGTGAATGCCGCAGGCGAAGCTGTCGAGAGCCCTAAGATCGTGTCCTTCTGGAGCAAGCAGATGAGCTCGGCGGCAGAGATGAACGGCCGCGACGGGCGGATTGCGGTCGGCATGGTGGATCCGAACGCGGTCGTCGAGATTAAAGGCTTGAACCGAACCAAACAGAAGGGCGAGATTATTTCCTTAAGCGCCGACGAGGCGCTCAAGGCAGGGTATGCTGAAGGGCAAGCGGAGACGGTTGAACAAGCGATCGCCTCAGAAGGGCTTGAAGGGCTCACGGTCGTCCACGAAAATCCGACGCTTGCCGAGCGCGCTTCCCAGACGCTGACAAGTCCGGCGATCATGACGCTGCTGCTGATTGTCGGCATCGCGGGCGTATTGATCGAGTTGATCGTCCCCGGGTTCGGCGTACCCGGCATACTCGGCTTGCTGTCGTTCGGCCTCTACTTTTTCGGGCAGCAGGTGGCCGGCTTCGCCGGTCGAGAATCGATCGTGCTGTTTGTGGCCGGCGTCGTTTTTATCGTCCTGGAAATGTTCGTTCCGAGCTTCGGCATTCTCGGTTTACTGGGCGGGGCGGGCATCGTCAGCGGCGTCGTTACGGCTGCCTACGATACCGGCAATGCGTTCGAATCCCTCGGCTACGCCTTGCTGATCGCGCTTGCGCTCGTTGTTGTCATTGCTTACGTTTTCCGCAAGCGGGGGATATGGAACCGTTTCATCCTGCAGGAGCGGCTCACTGCGGAGCAGGGCTTTGTCCCGAGCGGGGACGATCGCGAGCTCCTGATCGGAAGCTATGGGGTGACGTTGTCTCCGCTTCGTCCTTCCGGCGTCGCGGAGATCGGTGGACGTCGTGTTGACGTCATCTCGGACGGAGCGTTTTTGAACGCCGGGCAGCGGATCGAGGTCGTATCCGTCGATGGTACGCGAATTCTGGTCAAGGCCATATTGGTGGACGAATAAACTTATTTTGATTTTGATATGGAGGGATTATATTTGGATCCGAATGTACAGCTCTTGATAATCGGCGCTTTGATTATTATCGCGCTAGCCGTGTTTTTCAGCTTTTTCCCGTTTATGCTCTGGATTTCCGCTCTCGCATCCGGCGTGCGAATCAGCATTATCACGCTGGTTGCCATGCGGCTCCGCCGAGTCGTGCCCAGCCGGATCGTCAACCCGATGATCAAGGCGACCAAGGCCGGACTTGGCCTTAACATCAACCAGCTGGAAAGCCACTTTCTCGCAGGAGGCAACGTCGACCGCGTCGTCAACGCGCTTATCGCGGCGCAGCGCGCCAATATTCCGCTGCCTTTCGAGCGTGCGGCCGCGATCGATCTGGCGGGCCGAGACGTGCTGCAGGCCGTTCAGATGAGCGTCAATCCGCGCGTCATCGAGACGCCGGTCGTATCGGCTGTCGCCAAAGACGGCATCGAGGTCAAGGTCAAGGCGCGAGTCACCGTACGTGCCAATATCGACCGGCTCGTCGGCGGCGCCGGCGAAGAGACGATCATCGCTCGCGTCGGGGAAGGCATCGTCAGTACGAACGGCTCGGCCAATTCTCACAAGGACGTGCTTGAAAACCCGGATCTCATCTCGCGGACCGTGTTAGCCAAAGGGCTTGACGCCGGCACCGCCTTCGAGATCCTCTCCATCGATATCATGGATGTCGACATCGGCAAGAATATCGGCGCCCATCTGCAGACGGAACAAGCGGAGGCCGACAAGCGCATCGCACAGGCGAAGGCGGAGGAACGCCGCGCCATGGCCGTCGCGCAGGAGCAGGAGATGAAAGCGCGTGTCGTCGAGATGCGGGCGAAGGTCGTCGAGTCCGAGTCCGACGTGCCGCTTGCGATGGCCGAAGCGCTTCGCGGCGGCAAGATGGGCGTCATGGATTACATGAATCTGAAGAACCTCGAGGCGGATACGCAAATGCGCGGTTCGATCGGCAAGGGCGAGGCGGGTTCTAACAGCGGCGAGGAGCGCTGATCGCCATGGAGCAGTTGGTCGGCTTTTTGCTGGGAAACATTCATTTTGTTATCGTGGCGCTGGGCATCCTGTTCGTTCTTTTCCGCAAATCGCCGCTTGAAAAGCCGCCGGAGGGCAAGCCGGGCAACCGCCCGTCCGGCCGCATGCCGGACTTTGGCGGAGGCGGGCTGCCGCGTCCGATGAGACCGGCCGCGGATCCGAAGCCGGCTCAAAGGCCGATGACGGCCCAACGGCCGGTCGAGCGGCGGGAGGGGCCGGCGATGTCCGAACGAAGGCAGCCGCCGTTTGTGACGCTGCCAACGCGTCCGCGTAACGTCGAGCGGGCGGAGGAAGAGCGTCGGGCTCCCGACGGCGACAAGCAGATCGTCTACCGGAGTCCGGGCACTCCGGCGCCGACGCCCGTTCCGTGGGCCGGCGAAGGCGAATCGGGCGGAGAAGGCCTACCCTCCGCGTCCGCAGCCCAAGCGGCGCGCGAGGATGCGGCGTACCACGCGGCCGCGAATGCGGTGCCTTATGCGCCCCCACAAGCGCAGCAACCTGCTGCGCCGTCCCGACCGAAGCACAGCGAGCTGGCTCGCGCCGTAATGTGGGCAGAAATTTTGGGACCGCCGCGTTCGCGCAAGCCATTTAGAAGATAGCGAATGCTGCTTGTCCGCAAGGAAAAATAGACCGTCTTGCTATGGGGCAACCCCGGCAAGGCGGTTTTTCGCATGGTGGCGAGCTTAGGTGGGGCTGGTTCGCGCTCCAGCGCCGAAGCACAAAGGGTGGCAGAAATGCGCGTCAGGCTGAGGAGTCGCTTTCGAACGAATCATGCATGGTTTAGAATACGCTTATAAGGATTGAACTGGCAGGCGAACGCGCTCGCCCTAGAACCGAAAGGATGAATCGTATGTTATTTACAGGTCTTGTATCCGTAACCTTCCGCAGCTTGTCCCCCGAAGAGATCGTCTCGCTTGCAGCGCAAGCCGGCCTTGACGGCATCGAATGGGGTGGAGACGTTCACGTACCGCCCGGCGATCTTCGGCTAGCTGGGCAAGTTCGCGCCATGACCGAGTCTGCGGGGCTGCAGGTGTCGTCCTACGGTTCCTATTATCGAGTCGGCGATGACAATAACTTTTCGCTAGTTTTGGATTCAGCGGATGCACTGGGCGCCCCAGCCATACGAATCTGGGCGGGCAGCGTCGGCTCGGCCGAAGCGGACGACGATTCTCGCCGAAGGATCGTAGAAGAGATCCAGCGGATGGCGGAGCTGTCGCAACAGCGGGGCATCGGACTTTCCTTGGAATTTCACGACGGTACGCTCGCGGACACGGAGGTGTCGGCCGTATCGCTTATCCGGTCGATCGCAAGCAACAACGTAAAATTGTATTGGCAACCGCAACCTGAAGTTTCTCCTCAACGTAATTTGACGACGCTGACCGCCTTTTTGCCTTGGCTTTCCAATGTTCATGTATTTCACTATGACGAACGACGAAGGCAGCAGCCGCTGAAGGTCGGCAACACGGCTTGGCAATCTTACACGGACGTATTGCGGAGCACGGACAAACCGCGTTATCTCCTGCTGGAATTCGTCAAAGACGGAGAGATCGGACAGTTTCTAGAGGATGCGTCCGTTCTGAAAAACATAGTCCGACAAGTCCGCGAAGATGAATCGGGTTTCTAAAGTATGTTATTGCAGTGCGTCCAGTAAACAAGAGGATTCAGCGCCTTCATGCGTTGTCAGCCTGCTCAACCGGCCGCTAGCCGAAGAGGCGATGGTTTTCTTCTTGATGGGTCGGAGGCGATTGTGGACAGGCAAGCGCGCTTAATCTGCGACAAAACGACGCGGTCGGCGAGATGAGCAGCCAATCGAGGTTTCGCGCGATTCGAGTTTCGGATACACCCAAGTTATAAGAGCCGTCAGGACGATCTTCCCTGGCGGTTTTTCTTTGCGCTCTCGACACGATCATCAACGCTCCCGTTCTCATAATCCCCGCGCGCCCCGCATATAGATGGAACGTATGGGAGGGGGACGCGTCATGCCGCGTGTCGGACGCAAGCTGCGCAAATGGACGGCCCGCGTTCTCGATTTGCCGCAGGACGTCGTATTGGACGTGCCGCGGATTACGATGATCGCGGGACTCCAGCTGACGGTGGAAAATCACCGGGGCGTGCTTCACTTTTCGCAGGATCGGCTGCGGCTCGCGATGGACCGCGGCGAGCTGGAGATCGTCGGGAGCGATCTCGTCATCCGGCTCATCGGCGGCGAGGAAGTGTTCGTCGAAGGGAAAATAACCGGCGTACTGCTGCATCAGGGCGATTGAAAACCGCCGGCAGCGCCCGGACGCGAGGACTCGTCCGGGCCCGAGATCGCAGCCGGCTATATAGACACACTCACGCGGTGCCGCGAAGTGGGCGCCGTCATCGAAGCTGGAGGACAAGCCTGAAGAGGGGGAGAAGCCGTTGAAGGGTCAATGGATAAGTTTTATACGCGGCAGCGTGCGCGTCAGACTCGTCGGCGGAGACAGCCGAATCTTTTTGAACGCGGCCGGCTCGAACCGGATCGAGCTGTGGGATATTGCTTACGACCGGGATGGACGCCTATCGTTTTGGGTTTCCGTGCCCGACTTTTTCTCGCTGCGGCCGATTCTTCGTATGGCGGGCGCCCGTCCGCGCGTGCTGGAACGCCGGGGCCTGCCGTTCAAGCTCGGCCGCTTGTCCAGGCGCAAGACGTTTGCGGGCGGCCTGCTGTTTTTTATCGTAGCGCTGTTTGCGCTGTCTACGCTCGTTTGGGACGTGCAGATCCGCACGGACGATACGGTCCCAGAGGCGGAGATCCGCAAGGCAGCGGCCGCGGAAGGCATCCGGCCGCTGCAATGGTCGCCCCGTCTGCCGGACGCTACGGAGCTGGCGCACCGGCTCGCGCGCAGGCTGCCCGACGCGGCATGGGTGGGCGTAGAAAAAAGCGGGACCCGCTACGTTATCAACGTCATTCGGTCGAACAAGCCCGAAGTAAAAAAGGAGAGCGGGCCCAGCGACCTGATTGCGAAGGCGGACGCCGTCGTGACGCGGATCGTCGCGGAGAGCGGCAAGCCGAAGGTCTCGCGCAATACGCGCGTGCGCAAGGGAGAAGTGCTGATCTCCGGACAGCTCGGGGAAGCGGACCGGGTCAAGCTGGTCGCTTCGGAAGGCGAAGTGCGCGGGCTTGTCTGGTACGAATACGGCATCGTATCGCCGCTTGCGCGGAGCACGAATTATTATACGGGCGATTCGGCGGAGCGGACCTATCTCGTCATCGGGAACCGCGCGTTGCAGACGAGCGGCTACGGCCAGGAGCCGTACGCGGTATCCAATACGTTCGCGGATTGGCGGACGTTCAAATGGGGGAACTGGACGCTGCCCTTTGCCGTTCTGAAGGAAAAGGAGCTGGCGGTCGAAAAACGGAGCGAGCGCCTGACGTCCGAGGCGGCGAGAGAAGCGGGACTGGCGCAAGCACGGGCGGAAGCGTTGTCCGCAGCGGGCAATGACGCCGTCATCAAGGCGGAAAAAATTTTGCATGAACAAACGGAGAATGGTAAAGTGATGATACGTGTACTGTTTGAAATTGAACAATCGATTGCCGTACGGCGCCCGATCGCGACCGATTCCAATATGCAGGGGGAATGAGGCTTTTTGACAGACAGCAGGCGGTTCATTACGATTCCTCTCCGCAACGCAGCGGAGGGACTGGCTTTGTTCGGTCCGCAGGACAAGTATCTGCGCATGATTCAACAGGAGACGGCAGCCGTTATCCATTCCCGCGACGCGGAGATTACCGTCGAGGGCGAGGAGAGCGACCTGCGGTCTCTTCAGCAATTTTTCGACACAGTCCTTCAGTTGATCCGCAGCGGCCTCACCGTCGGGGAGCGCGACGTGCGCTACGCCTTCGAGCTGGCGCGCGAGATGAAGGCTGACCAATTGCTGGCGCTGTTCCAGGGCGAGATTACGACGACGTTCAGAGGCAAGCCGATCGCCCCCAAGACGCTCGGCCAACGCCATTACATTACGATGATCCGCAAGAAAGACATCGTGTTCGGCATCGGACCCGCCGGTACCGGCAAGACCTATCTGGCCGTCGTATCCGCCGTGGCGGCGCTGAAGGAAGGACGCGTCAAGCGCATTCTGCTCACCCGTCCCGCCGTGGAAGCAGGGGAGAATCTCGGTTTTCTTCCCGGCGATATGCAAGAAAAGGTCGACCCGTACCTGCGACCGCTTTACGATGCGCTTAACGACGTGCTCGGTCCCGAGGGCGTCGCCAAGGCGCTGGAGCGGGGCATGATCGAGATCGCGCCGCTCGCGTATATGCGCGGCCGTACGCTCGACGATTCTTACGTCATTCTCGACGAGGCGCAGAATACGACCGGCGAGCAGATGAAGATGTTTCTGACGCGGCTCGGCTTCGGCTCCCGGATGGTCATCACCGGCGACGTAACGCAGATCGACCTGCCCAAGGGCAAGAAGTCCGGCCTGAACGAAGCGCAGCGCATTCTGAAGGATATTCCCGAGATCGGCCTCGTGTACTTCTCCGAGCAGGACGTCGTGCGTCATGCGCTCGTGCAGAAGATCATCGTGGCCTATCAGAAGGACGACGAGACAAATACGTAAAGGAGCGAGCGCCGGATGAATCGGACACGAAGCGGCCCGGCGGGTATTTTATCTTCCTTTGCTGCTGCAGGATGGAAGCAGAGCGCGGCGGTCAAGGGACTGCTGCTGCTCGCGTTCGTCCTGCTGTTTTATTTCAGCCTGTCGACGCGCCTCGTGCCGGAGACTTACGATATCACGCTGGGCGCAAAAAGCGAGCACGACATCAAGGCGCCGCACCAGGCGACCGACGAGAAAGCGACGCTTAAGGCCCAGGAGGAAGCGGCCGAGAAGATCGGCGCCATCTATCCGTACGTGGCGCTGCACAACGAGAATCTCATCGACAGCATTCTCGTCCGCATCGACCAGCTTAACCAGGACGACCAGGTAACGCTGGAACAGAAGATCGAGATCTACCGCACCGAGCTGCCGGACCGGGTGGATCAATTTATCGATACGTTCATCAGCACGAACTCGGGCTCGGGCGTGTATTCCGCCAGCTTGTTCGGGGAGATGAAAAAAGCGGTGCAGGCGCAGGCCTACAGGATTCCCGAAGAGACCTTTTACAAGCTGCCCAAGCTCACGACGGAGCAGATCGCAGAGATGCGTACGGTGGGCCGCGACGTCGTCCGCAGGCTGATGGCCGATCCGATTACGGACGCCGAAGCCGCGCGCGCCAAGGTGGCGGAGCTCGTCAACGGCAGCTCGCTGACGCTCAAGACACAGCGGGAGATCGTGCAGGAGCTGTCGCGGTTCGTCCTGACGCCCAACAAGTTCTACGACAAGGACGCGACCGAGGAAGCCAAGGTGCAGGCCAAGCAGAACACGCCGCTTGTCGTCATCAAGCAAGGCGACGTGATCGTCAAGGCCGGACAGGTCATCGACCAGGAATCTTACGAGCGGCTCGACGCCTTCGGCCTTCTGCAGGAGCAGAAGACGTATTGGCCGCAGCTCGGCGCGCTTATGCTGGCGGTGCTGTTCATGCTCGCGCTCTATAGCTATGCGGAGCTGACGGCTTCGGCAGCCAAGCCTGCGATGAAGCGGACGAACGTCGACTGGCTGATGCTTTTATTCATTTTCGCCATCAATATACTGGTCATGCATCTGGTCGCGCTGGCGCACAGCGAGGCATGGCCCTATATCATCTATATCGCGCCGCTGGCGCTCGGCAGCATGCTGATGACGCTCCTCGTCGATGTCCAGACCGCGATGGTCGGTTCCTTGCTGTTCACGATTCACGCGAGCATCGTCATGAACGTCGAACAGACCAGCCTGTTCGATTTCCGCTATGGCTTCGTCGCCGCGGTCGTCCTGTTCACTTCCGTCCTCGCGATTCATCGGGCGAGCCAGCGTTCCGCCATCTTGAAGGCAGGAATTATGGTCAGCCTGTTCGGGTCGTTCGCGGTGACCGCCCTCACGCTGGTCGGCCCGGATCCGGATCGGACCCAGCTCGTCCAGTCGGTCGGCTTCATGCTGGCGAGCGGCCTATTGACCGCCGTGCTCGTGATCGGCATCATGCCGTTTTTCGAGATGACGTTCGGAATCTTGTCCGCGCTCAAGCTGGTGGAGCTGTCCAACCCGAACCATCCGCTCCTTCGCAAGCTGCTCACGGAGACGCCGGGGACGTACCACCACAGCCTGATGGTCGGCAACCTGTCCGAGGCGGCCGCGGAGTCGGTCGGCGCGAACGGCTTGCTATGCCGGGTGGGCTCCTTCTACCACGACGTCGGCAAGACGAAGCGGCCGCTCTATTTTATCGAGAATCAGAACGGCGGCGACAATCCGCACGACAAGCTCGACCCGAAGGTCAGCGCGTCGATCATTATCGCGCACGCCCGCGACGGCGCGGAGATGCTGAAGGCGCACAAGCTGCCCAAGCAGATCCGCGACATTGCGGAGCAGCACCACGGCACGACTTTTCTTAAGTTTTTCTACTATAAGGCGGTCAAGCAGGCAGAGCAGGAAGGCGTCGAGAACGAATGGACGGAGGACGACTTCCGTTATCCCGGTCCCAAGGCGCAGTCCAAGGAAGCGGCCATCGTCGGCATCGCGGACAGCGTCGAAGCCGCGGTGCGGTCGCTCGGGGCCCCGACGGTGGAGCAGGTCGAATCGATCATCGCCAAGATTATCAAGGATCGGCTCGACGACGGGCAGCTGAGCGAATGCGACTTGACGGTGCGCGAGCTTAACCAGATCGCCGAGACACTGAAGACGACCGTCATCGGCATGTTCCATTCGCGGATCAAATATCCGGAAGAAAGCGCCGTAAAAAAAGAGACGGACAAAAAGGAGAGGGAAGCATGAGCCTGAAGCTGGAATGGGTGGACGAGCGCGAGGAAGCATCGGCAGGCGAAGAGGGGTGGCCGTCCCTTTTGACGGATCTGCTGAACGAAGCGGGAGCGGCCGAGGGCGTCTTAAGCGGGATCGTCACGCTGACGCTGACGGACAACGAGGGCATCCGCGAACTGAACCGGACGTACCGGAATCTGGACAAGGCGACGGACGTGCTGTCGTTTCCGATGCGGCAGCAGGGCGCGGAGGAATTCGAAATTTTGTACGAGGACGATTACGAGACGGCGACGGTCGATATCTCAAATGGCGATGAAGACGACGGGATGTCTGCCGACGAGGAGCTGCAGGCTGGCGCCGGCCGCATCGAGGAACTGCTCGGAGACATCGTGATCTCGGTGCCGCGGATGCACGAGCAGGCCGTGGAATACGGGCATAGCGCCGAGCGCGAGCTTGGCTTCCTGTTCGTGCACGGCTTCCTCCACCTGCTGGGCTACGATCACGGCACGGAGGAAGAGGAGCGGGAGATGTTCGCCAAGCAGGAAGCGATACTCGCCAAGGCGGGCCTGACGCGGTGAGCCGCAACCAGTCCGAGCCGGCGTCCTTCCGGCATGCGCTGGCGGGAATCGCGTACGCGCTGCGGACAGAGCCGCATATGCGGTTCCATCTGGCGGCGAGCGCGGTCGTGCTGATCGTCGCCGCCTGGCTTCGGCTGCCGCGCGGGGACTGGATGTGGCTGCTCGCAGCCTGCACGGCCGTGCTTTGCGCGGAGCTGGTCAATACGGCCGTGGAGCGCGCGGTCGATCATGCCTCCCTGCAGCGGAGCGAGCTGGCAAAAGCGGCCAAGGACACGGCGGCGGGGGCGGTATTGATCGCTTCGGTATTCGCCGCAGCCGTGGGTTTGATCGTGCTTCTGCCGCCCCTATGGGAGCGGCTCTCGGGTTAAATGACTTCGGTCCCTGCAAAGACCGATTCGGAGGATGACAGATGGGGGACATCAATATAGAGGCGATCGGCTGGACGCCGCAGCAGCTGCTGGCGGAGGCGGCCAAGGCGATGGAGAAGGCTTACGTGCCTTATTCGGGCTTCAGGGTCGGCGCGGCGCTGGTCGATGGCACCGGCGCGGTCCATTACGGCTGCAACATCGAGAACGCGGCATACAGCCCCGGCAACTGCGCGGAGCGCACGGCGCTGTTCCGCGCGATCGCGGACGGCCATGCGCCGGGCAGCTTCCGGGCCATTGCGGTGACGGGCCGGACCGACGCGCCGATCACGCCTTGCGGCGTCTGCCGGCAGGTGCTCGTCGAGCTTGGCGGACCGGACATGCCGGTCATTATGGGCAATACTAACGGAGACGTATCGATTATGACGGTCGCCGAGCTGCTGCCCGGCGCATTTACGCCGGCGAGGCTGGCGGAGGGAAGGAACGCAGAATGAGCGAGACAAAAGGAAAATTCAAGTCGGGCTTCGTCGCCATCGTCGGCAGGCCGAACGTAGGCAAGTCGACGCTGATGAACCAAGTGATCGGCCAGAAGATCGCCATCATGAGCGACAAACCGCAGACGACCCGCAACAAGATTCACGGCGTCTATACGACGGAAGACAAACAGATCGTGTTTCTCGATACGCCGGGCATTCACAAGTCGAATTCCAAGCTCGGAGATTTCATGGTCAAGTCGGCGCTCGGGGCGCTCGAAGAGGTCGAAGCGATCCTGTTCCTGACCGATGTATCGGAGGAACTAGGCGGCGGCGACCGCTTTATTATCGAGCAGCTCAAAAAGGTGAATACGCCCGTCTTCCTCGTGCTGAACAAAATCGACAAGGTGCAGCCCGAAGCGCTGCTTCCGATCATCGACAAATACAGCAAGCTCCATAGCTTCACCGAGGTCGTGCCCGTATCGGCCCGCGACGGCAACAACGTGAATACGCTCCTCGAGCAGATCGGCAGATACCTGCCAGACGGTCCGATGTATTATCCCGCCGACCAGATCACGGATCATCCCGAGCAGTTCATCTGCGCGGAGCTCATCCGCGAGAAGATCCTGCAGACGACTTGCGAGGAGATCCCGCATTCTATCGCCGTCGAGATCGAGAGCATGGGAACCGGGGATAACGGCGTCGTGAACATCGGCGCGGTCATCTACGTGGAGCGGCCTTCGCAAAAGGGCATTATCATCGGCAAAAACGGCGCCGCGCTCAAAGAGGTCGGAAAACGCGCGAGACACGATATGGAGAGATTGCTGGGGTCCAAGATTTTCCTGGAGCTTTGGGTTAAGGTCAAGGAAGATTGGCGCAACCGGGAGTCGGTGCTGAAGACGCTTGGCTTCCGGCACGACTAGAACCCGTAAGCTTGGCCGTCTTGGCGGAATCCCGGGCTTAACGGACAAATGTTGTCAGGCATACCCGCACGGCGACGGTGGCATTCTAACGGTGGCGATTTGGGAAGATTTCATTTCCACCGGGGAGGATGTGGGCGCTATGCGGGACTTCACGTGGCACGTGTTTACGCAGACCGGCGATATCGAAGCCTACCTGCTTTACAAGGAAATGATTCAGCCCGGAGCCGCCGGCCTGGCGTCGGAAGAACCGGCTCCAGAGGGCGAAAGGGAAGAGAGCGGAGCGGGAGCCTAAGTCGTCTCGACCGGCTTCGGCACGCGCTCGTCGCGCACCTTTACATGGCGCGCGACCCGGCCCTGCAGGGGCGACAGAAACGGGGAGAGGCCGTTGCTTTATCGGACGGAAGGCATCGTCATCCGCAGTATCGATCACGGAGAAGGCAACAAGATCGTCACGATCCTGTCGCCGTCTATTGGCAAGCAGGGCATCGTCATCCGCGGCGCCCGCAAACCGAAAAGCCGTTACGCATCGCTCGCCCAGCTGTTTACGCTCGGCGATTTTTCCTTTTACAAGGGCGGCGGTCTCGGCAGTCTGAACAGCGGCGAGATTATCGATTCGTATAGAGGGCTCAGAGAAGGATTGGATCAAGCCGCCTATGCCTCTTACCTGGTCGAATTGTGCGACCGCGCCATTCAGGACGAGGATGCGGGCGCGTTCCTTTATCATCAGCTGCATGCAGGATTAACCGCGATATCGGAAGGCAAGGATCCTCGTATTGTCGCGCGGCTGTTCGAGATGAAAATTGCGGCGATCGCGGGCTATGCGCCGATGCTGGACGCCTGCGCCAACTGCGGGCGGGAGGACGGGACTTTTTATTTCAGCGCCGCCGGAGGCGGTGCATTATGCGCGTTATGCCGTCACCGCGATCCGAGGGCGATGGAGCTGGAGGACGGCGTATGGAAGCTGCTCCGCGTCTTTTCGGCGATGGATATGCGAAGACTGGGCAACATTGCCGTGAAGGAGTCGACGGCCAAGCAGCTGGAGACGGTCATGCGCCGTTGGTTCGATCACCATATGGCGCTCAATCTGAAGTCCCGGCATTTTTTGGATCAGTGGGAGCGGGGCGAAGATTTTTTCAAACCGGTACCCTGATTCGACAAAGTGTGCTATACTATCGTAAGTAACATACGCGATGCAAGTCAAGATACGGGTTCGCTGGATTCGGGCAGATCGGCGAAGCCGTTTTCTTATGCGCAATTTGCCCAATAGACTTGGAAAGGATGCTGCTCGGATGGACGTATTCAAACGGTTCATGAAGGCTTCGCGCATGCGCGTCATACCGGTCATGCTCATGCCCGTCGCGCTCGGGGCGCTCGGCGCCTATGTGTGGGACGGAGAATTCGACATATGGCTGCTGCTGCTCACGCTGATCGGCTCGGGCGCGGCTCATCTGTTTTCGAATATGATCAACGACCTCTGGGATTATAAAAACGGCACGGACGAAGCTGCGAAAAATACGGCGGACGCGATCGGCACGAATTCGGGCTATTTGACGAACGGCGTATGGAGCATGCGCACGTTTGCCGCGGTCACTTGGGGATTGTTCGCGATCGCCGCCGCAAGCGGCGTTGCACTGGCTTTCCTTTCCGGCATTTGGGCGTTTGTCTTCGGGGCGTTGGGCGGACTCATCGCCTATTTCTACGTAGCGCCGCCGATCCGTTTCGGCTACCGGGGCAAGGGCTATAGCGAGATCGCGATTTTGCTCGCTTTTGGCGTGCTGCCGGTGCTCGGCTCCTACTATGTACAGACGTCCACGTTCGATTACAGGGCGATCCTGCTGTCGCTTCCGATCGGTCTGCTTACGACGCTGATTTTGTTTAACCATCACTTTCTTCATTGGCAGGCGGACCGGGCCGCGGGTAAGCGTACGTTGGTCGTCGTTTGGGGCGAACGCCGCGCCTTGCAATTTTCCAGGCTGCTGCTCGGTCTCGCGGCACTGTCGCTGATCGCGGCGGCGTTCGCGGGCGCATTGCCCGTTTATGCGCTCGTCGGTCTGATCACCGCGATTCCGCTGTATCTGACTTACGGCCGCCTGCAGGATCAGAACAGCTCGCGGGCGTATTTGCCGCTGATGGGCGCTTCCGTGCGCGCCGCCAATCGCTGCGGCTCCGTTCTTATCGTATGTCTGATTGTTCAGGGCCTCATCCAATAAAATGACGGGAAGTGACGCTTCAATGGAAAAGCAGCTGGTATTCGGTGATTTTCACCGCATTCTCTCCGAAGGCGAGACATGGAAAATCGGCGGGTTCCCGCTACCTGACGGCACGTTCTGGGAGTACCGGGAGCCCGACGCGGTCGTCATCGTCCGCAACGGCATTCTTTATGTGCGAGCGCCCCTCAGCCGCAGCCACGACCGCATTCAGATTTTGGACAATGCGAAGCATATGTATTATTCGGTAGACGAGGTCGTCGTGCCGGAAAACGGCGAGGTCAGCTTCGAGCTCGACATCCGCGCGCGCAGCACCGGCACGGCGCCTGGCGATCTGTACGACGGCTACGTGTCGCTCAATCTGCTCGATTTCACGACGGGCGCGGCACTCGACTTTTTCGCCGGCAACGACAAGTACGCCTCCGTCTACGCGGTGCTGCCGTTCCCGGGCGTCGAGGTGCCGAAGTCGGACAAGACCCGGTTTTTCTGCGTGTTCCAGGAGGATACGAATTTTAAGGCGCGCGAATTTAATACGTACAAGATCGTGTACAATCGCGCGGAGAACGAGGTCGTCTTTTACCTCAACGGAACCGAGGTGCGGCGCGAGCGGGACGTGCCGGTTAAAATGAACCGCTTTACGATCGCGCTCGGAATCATGACCGAGAAGGATCTGTCGCCGGAGGGCAGCGTGTCGGTGCACGGCCAGACCGTCATTGCGGAGTATTCGCCGGTGAAAGTCACGATCCGGGAGTAGTCGCCGTTATTTGACATGCCGAGCGTCCATCGGCTAAAATGTTGCATATCGATGACATGCGTCTCGTTGAAGGAGAGAGTAGCCGGTTGCCTGTCGGCAGCTGCAAGCGAGCCGGGGGCGGTGAGAGCCCGGCGCGACGAATCGGCGAAGGGCGCTCCGGAGAGAACGGCCATCACAAGAGCGGGCAAACGAAGTTACGCGAGGGCGATCCGGATCGGACGGATTCAGCCTGCTCGGCGTCGCTTCGGGCGTCAAGTAGGGTGGAACCGCGGGATTTAAGCTCCCGTCCCTATGTCTGCGCGGCAGACGTGGGACGGGAGTTTTTTGCCTTGTTCCGGCGCCGCGGAAATAGCGGATTCGATCCCAAATTTACGAAGGAGTGGCGGACTTGAATTTTCAGCAGATGACATTGACGCTGCAGCAATTTTGGGCGGAGCAGGACTGCATCGTCGTCCAGCCGTACGACACCGAAAAGGGCGCGGGCACGATGAACCCGATGACGTTCCTGCGCACGATCGGCCCGGAGCCGTGGAACGTCGCGTATGTGGAGCCTTCCCGCCGTCCGGCGGACGGACGCTATGGCGAAAATCCGAACCGGCTGTACCAGCATCACCAATTTCAGGTCATCATGAAGCCTTCGCCGGACAACATCCAGGAGCTGTACCTCGAGAGCCTGAGACGGCTCGGCATCGACCCGCTGCAGCACGACATCCGATTCGTCGAGGACAACTGGGAATCGCCGACGCTCGGCGCCTGGGGCCTGGGCTGGGAGGTGTGGCTGGACGGCATGGAGATTACGCAGTTCACGTACTTCCAGCAGGTCGGCGGCATCGACTGCCACCCGGTTGCCGTCGAGATCACGTATGGCATGGAGCGTCTTGCGTCCTACATCCAGGACAAAGAGAACGTATTTGACCTGGAGTGGGTGAACGGCGTTTCCTACGGCGACGTGTTCAAGCATCCCGAATACGAGCATTCCAAGTATACGTTCGAGGTTTCGGACGTCGCGATGCTGTTCAATCTGTTCTCGACCTACGAGGCCGAGGCGAAGCGCGCGATGGACGAGAATCTCGTATTTCCGGCTTACGACTACGTGCTCAAATGCTCCCATACGTTCAACCTGCTCGACGCCCGCGGGGCGATCAGCGTCACCGAGCGTACGGGCTATATCGCAAGAGTGCGCAATCTGGCGCGCTCGGTCGCCGCGACGTTCCTGCAGGAGCGCGAGCGGCTCGGATTCCCGCTGCTGAAGAAGGAGGCGAACGACAATGCCTAAGGATCTGCTGCTCGAGATCGGACTCGAGGAAGTGCCCGCGCGGTTCGTGCGCGGCGCGATGGAACAACTCAAGGACAAGACCGAAAAATGGCTCGAAGCGAGCCGTCTTGCGCACGAAGGCGTGACCGCCTACGCGACGCCGCGCCGGCTGGCCGTCATCGTGAACGGCTTGGCCGACCGCCAGGAGGACGTCAGCGAAGAAGTCAAAGGACCGGCGCGCAAGATCGCGCTGGACGAGAGCGGCGCATGGACGAAGGCCGCGCTCGGCTTCGCCCGCAGTAACGCGGTGGAGCCCGAGGCGCTGTTCTTCAAGGAACTCGGCGGCGTCGAGTACGTCTACGCCAATAAATCCAGCATCGGCGTCGAGACGGCCGGCCTGCTGCCCGAGGCGCTGCCCGCGATCGTCACGTCGATGACGTTCCCGAAAAACATGCGTTGGGGCGCGTACGATCTACGCTTTGTGCGTCCGATCCGATGGCTCGTGGCTCTGCATGGCGAAGCGGTCGTGCCGTTTACGATCACGGACGTCGAAACCGGGCGCACGACGCGCGGACATCGCTTCCTCGGCGTAGACGCGGAGATCGCCGATCCGTCCGAGTATGTGGCCAAGCTTCGCGAGCAGCACGTCATCGCCGACGTGGAGGAGCGCCGCGAGACGATCTTGTCGCAGCTCGGCGAGCTGGCGGAGTCTCGCGGCTGGGAGATCGCGATCAAGGACGATCTGCTCGAAGAGGTGCTCTTCCTGGTCGAGACGCCGACCGCGCTGTCGGGCTCGTTCGATCCGGCCTTCCTCGACATCCCGCAGGAGGTGCTGATCACGTCGATGCGCGAGCATCAACGCTACTTCCCGGTGCTGGACGCGCAGGGCAAGCTGCAGCCGCACTTCGTCACCGTGCGCAACGGAGACGCGGCTTCGCTGGCCAACGTCGCGAAGGGCAACGAAAAGGTGCTGCGCGCGCGGCTGTCGGACGCGAAATTTTTCTACGCCGAAGATCAAAAGGGACGCATCGACGCCTTCCTGAAAAAGCTGGAGAGCATCGTCTACCACGAGGAGCTCGGCACGGTCGCCGACAAGGTGCGCCGCATTCGCGTGACCGCCGACAAGCTCGCCGCGCTGCTTAGGGCCGACGATACGGTGCGCACGCAGGCCGCGCGAGCCGCGGACATTTGCAAGTTCGACCTGGTGACGCAGATGGTGTACGAATTTCCCGAGCTCCAGGGCATCATGGGCGAAGACTACGCGCTTAAGTTCGGCGAGGAGCCTGCGGTCGCCAAGGCGATCAACGAGCACTATTCGCCGCGCAACGCGTCGGATAATCCGCCGGCTTCGCTCGTAGGCGCGATCGTGGGCATCGCCGACAAGCTCGATACGATCGTCGGCTGCTTCCTGATCGGCATTATCCCGACGGGCTCCCAGGATCCGTACGCGCTTCGCCGCCAGGCCGCGGGCATCGTGTCCACGCTGCTGGCGCACGGACTTGAGCTCAAGCTGTCGGACCTGTTCAAGCTGTCCCTCGACGTGTACGCCGCCGCGGGCCTCGGCAAGCGCGAAGCGTTCGAAGCGTCGCGGGACTTGAGCGAATTTTTCGCGCTGCGGGTAAAGAACGTATTGACGGAGCAGCAGATCCGCTACGACGTCACCGACGCGGTGCTCGGCGCGGGCTGCGACGACGTCCGCCGCACGGTGCTGCGCGCGCAGGCGCTGCAGGCCGCTGCCGGCGGCGACGACCGCGAGACGTTCCGTCCCGCGGCGGAGGCGTTCGGACGCGTCGCGAATCTCGCGGCGAAGGGCGGGGATTCGCGCCAGGTGGACGCGTCGCTGTTCGCGGACCCCGCCGAAGGCGCGCTGTACGAAGCGTGGATGAACGCGCACGGCAAGATTTTGACCGCGACGGCCGAGGCAAGACTGTCCGAGGCGTTGGCGGCGCTGTCCGCGCTAAGCGAACCGATCGCCGCGTTTTTCGAAGCGGTCATGGTCATGGCCGACGACGAGGCGATCCGCCGCAACCGGCTGGCGCTGCTCGGGCTGATCGCGGACGACGTGCGCGGCTTCGCGGACTTCGCCAAGCTCGCGGGCTGATCCTGGCCGCGCCGCCAGCCAATCGAACGGAGGGAAGCACCATGGAAGCAACAAGCATAACCGTCTACGTCGTCTCCGATTCCGCCGGCGATACCGGAGAGCTCGCTGTACGAGCCGCCGCGGCGCAATTTCACCCGCTCAAGGTGCAGATCCGCCGGGCCGGCTTCATCCAGCGGGAGGCGGCGATCGACGCCGTGCTCGAGGCGGCGCAGAGCGAGCGGGCCGTCGTGCTGTATACGCTGGTCATCGACGCTCTCCGCGCGTACATGGCCTCGGAGTCGGCACGGCGCGGCATCTCGGCGATCGATTTGCTCGGTCCGCTTATCGACCAGATGGAGCAGCGCTTCGGCTGCCAGTCCCGGCACGAGCCGGGACTGAACCATGTGCTCGACGCCGGCTATTTCCGCAAGGTCGAAGCGGTCGAGTTCGCCGTCCGCTACGACGATGCCCGCGACGTGACCGGCGTCAGCAAGGCGGATATCGTGCTGACAGGCGTCTCCCGCACGTCGAAGACGCCGCTGTCCATGGTGCTCGCGCACCGGACGTACAAGGTCGCGAACGTGCCGCTCGTGCCGGAGCTGACGCCGCCGCGGGAGCTGTTCCTCGTGCCGAAGGCCAAGGTTTTCGGTCTGACGATTCGGCCGGACGCGCTGAACGCGATCCGCGTCGAGCGCCTTAAAGCGCTGGGGCTGCCGAACACGGCCTCTTACGCGACGGCGGAGCGGATTCAGCAGGAGCTCGAATACGCGCACGGCATTATGAAAAAGCTCGGCTGCGTGATCATCGACGTGTCGAACAAGGCGGTCGAGGAGACGGCCAGCCTGATTATGGAGCAGTTGGAAAAATAGCTGAGTTTCGACAAAATCGGCGCACAACCGGCTCGCCTCTAAGGCGGCTGGTTGTTGCTTTCTTACGGGAACGAGACCTGAAATTTTGGGCAGCAGGAAGGATTTATCGTCCCGGTAGCGTATATAATAGGGACTCACAACATAATCGATGAGCGGTGGTGTCGAATGCTGCAACATCCGGTCCGGGTCGTCGTCGACGCGGACGCCTGCCCGGTGAAGCCGGAGATCGCCGCATGCGTGAGAGCCGCGGGTACAAGAGCCCTCCTCGTCTCTTCGCATGCGCACGTGCTCCATGCCGAGGAGGGCGTCGACGTCGTGACGGTGGACGCCAGCGACCAGTCGGCGGATCTTTACATTGCCAACGCGCTGAAGGCTTCCGACATTCTCGTCACCGGCGATTACGGTCTGGCCGCGCTCGGCCTGGCGCGCGGGGCGGCGGTGCTGACGCCCCGCGGCAAGATGATCGGCGAGGACGATATCGACGGACTGCTCGCGCAGCGTCATTTTTCCGCCAAACAGCGGCGCGGCGGCATGCGGACGCGAGGACCCAAGCCTTTCACGGACGAGGACCGCGACCGCTTTCAACAAAAACTGACATTGCTGCTTCGAAAGTTGCAGGAGAATTCGTTCGCTTAGCGAATTGTATTACGTGCCGAAATTGAACGGCAGAGCGGATGGCTTAATATGAATAACGGCATGATTCCACAAGAGACGATCGACGAGGTTCTTCGGCGGTACGACATTGCGGAGACCGTCGGTCGTTACGTTCAGTTGTCCAGAAACGGCAAGTATCTGAAGGGGCTGTGCCCGTTCCATTCCGAGCGCACGCCTTCCTTTACGGTCACGCCCGAGAAACAGATTTTTCATTGCTACGGCTGCGGCAAGGGCGGGAACGTCGTCAAGTTCGTCATGGAGATCGAAAACGAGACGTTCCCCGAAGCGATCAGGAGCATGTGCGAGGAAGCGGGCATTCCGATTTCCTGGCAGGCCCCCGAAGGCGAGCAGTCCGAGCGCCAGAAGGAACGCTCCGTCATGACGGAAGCGCACGCCTACGCGGCGAAGTTCTATCACGCCGTGCTGCGCAACACCGCGGCGGGCACCGGAGCGATGAACTATCTCCGGGACCGCGGCATGACGGACAAGCTGATCGAGGAGTTCGGGCTTGGTTACGCGCCGGCCCGATGGGACACGCTGACGCAGGCGCTGGACAAGAAAGGCTACGATCTGTCCGAGATGGACCGGGGCGGTCTGCTTTCCAGACGGCACGAGGGCGAGGGCTTCGTGGACCGCTTTCGCGATCGCGTCATGTTTCCAATCCATGACGGCGACGGCAAGATCATCGCGTTCGCGGGAAGGTTAATGTCGGATGGCCAGCCCAAGTATCTCAATTCGCCCGAGTCGCCGCTGTTCAGCAAGAGCCGGACGCTGTACAGGTTCCATGCGGCGAAGGGCACGATCCGCAAGACAAGGCAGGTCGTGCTGCTCGAGGGCTACATGGACGTCATCAAGGCCTGGTCGGCAGGGGTGCACAACGGCGTCGCGACGATGGGGACCGCGCTCACCGGCGAGCATGCTTCCTTGCTGAAGCGCTATGCGGACGAGGCGATCGTCTGTTACGACGGGGACGATGCGGGAATGGCCGCGGCGAGCAAGAGCATCCCGCTTCTGGAGAATGCCGGCTTCAGAGTGCGGGTAGGCGTGCTGCCCGGCAAGATGGACCCGGACGAATACATCTCGGCATATGGCGCCGAAGCTTATATGCGGGAGATCGTAGAAGGCGCGGTGTCCGCCCTCAAATTTCAGCTCATCTATTTGAGGAAGTCCCATATACTGCTAGAAGAAGACGGGAAGCTCCGGTACCTCGAAGACGCCATCAAGCTCGTAGCCCGTCGCGAATCGGCTACCGAACGCGAATTGATGCTCAAGGAGCTGGCGCAGGAGTTCGGGGCATCGACGGACAGTTTGAAGCAGGACGTATTCAAGATCAGGCAGCAGGAGAAATTGGGAACGGCTGGGGATATTCCGGGCGGATCGTGGAATAATGAATGGAATGATAACCGAAGTTCGGCCAAGCTTCCCAAGGTATCCGTCGACTATGTCAAGGCCGAGCAGTATCTTCTCTCGTGGATGCTGCAGGACGGCGAGACGGCGGGAATCGTCCAGGAACGGTTGGGCGATCGCTTCCATGTGGAGGATCACGCGGCAATCGCTGCTTATCTATATGCCTACTACGCGCATGGCAACCCTCCTGACATAGGACGATTTATCGCGACGCTGCAGGACGACCGGCTAGAGCGCGCGACCAGCGCCATCGCGCTGATCGAAGTGCCCTTCGGAGAGCGGGAACTTGCCGATTGCATGCGGACGGTCGAACGTCAGGTGACCAAAAAGGACGATTTGCAGAGCTTGTACGAGGAAATGAATCGAGCGGAGCGTACCGGTGATCCATTGCGCGCCGCGCAAATATTGACAGAGATTATCGCCCTGGAGAGACGGCAGAAGGAAAGCTGAAGCCGCCGCTGCAGGGAGGAGGGAGTCGGAAATGGCGAACGATCAACACACCGGACTCGAGACGGAGAGCTCGCTGGAGCAGGTCAAATCGCTGCTCATCGAACAAGGCAAGAAAAAGGGCGGACTGACCTATAAAGACATCATGGAGAAGCTGTCTCCGTTCGACCAGGACGCCGAGCAAATCGACGATTTCTTCGAGCAGCTGGCCGATCACGGCATCGAGGTCGTTAACGATCACGACGAGATCGGAGGCGGCCGCGACCGCGAGCGCGAAGACGAAGAACGCGACGAATTCAATTTCGACGACGATCTGTCGCTTCCGCCCGGCATCAAGATCAACGATCCGGTTCGCATGTACTTGAAGGAAATCGGACGCGTGCCGCTTCTCGGCGCAGACGACGAGGTCGAGCTGGCCAAGAAGATCGAGATCGGCGGCGAAGGCGGCGAGGAAGCCAAGAAGCGACTGGCCGAAGCGAACCTGCGTCTGGTCGTCAGCATCGCGAAGCGGTATGTCGGCAGAGGCATGCTGTTCCTCGACCTGATTCAAGAGGGCAATATGGGTCTGCTCAAGGCCGTCGAGAAGTTCGACCATACGAAGGGTTACAAATTCAGTACGTACGCCACCTGGTGGATTCGCCAAGCAATCACGCGGGCGATTGCCGACCAGGCGCGGACGATCCGGATTCCCGTGCATATGGTGGAGACGATCAACAAGCTGATCCGCGTGTCGCGGCAGCTGCTTCAGGAGCTGGGACGCGAGCCGGCGCCCGAAGAGATCGCGGAACAGATGGAACTAAGCGTAGACAAAGTTCGCGAGATCATGAAGATCGCGCAGGAGCCGGTATCGCTCGAGACGCCGATCGGCGAAGAGGACGACTCTCACCTGGGCGACTTCATCGAAGATCAGGAGGCGCTCGCGCCGGCGGATGCGGCGGCTTACGAGCTGCTGAAGGAACAGTTGGAGGACGTGCTGGACACGCTGACCGAACGCGAGGAGAACGTGCTCAGGCTGCGATTCGGCCTCGACGACGGCCGTACCCGTACGCTGGAGGAAGTCGGCAAAGTATTCGGAGTTACGCGCGAGCGGATCCGGCAGATCGAAGCCAAGGCGCTTCGCAAGCTTCGCCATCCGAGCCGCAGCAAGCGTCTGAAGGACTTCCTGGAATAAGCGCCGAACGCCGGACTGCGTTCATGCAGAGGACCTTGCGCCGATTCATGGGCAGCAAGGTCCTCTTGGCATCCGGGAAGCTACGTAGCGAGAGGAGCTATCGACATGCCTCCATTGGATGAGGACAAGAGGAAATGGGTCGTGCGGGAAATCGAATCCTGGCGCAGGGCGAAGATGCTGCCCGAACAGTATTGCGACTTCCTGCTTAATTTGTATTTGGACGATCTGTCGGTCCGGCCCAAAAGCGCGGCGGGCGAAAAGCTGCGTCAAATCGGTCAGGCTTCCGGAAAACAATGGTTGTATGTCATTGGCATATTTTCCTTGATCTGCCTTGTTGTCCTTCATTTTAGCGCGTTTCCGCTGGCATTGCAAATAGCGGTCGCGGTCATCGGCACCGGGGGGCTCGTCGGCCTCGGCTCGCGCTACAGGGAACGGTTGCCCGCTCGCGGCCTGGCGCTGCTTAGCACCGGAATGCTGCTGCTGCCGGCTGCCGGCACGGCCATCCTCTATGTTCAGGGCTGGATGGACGGGCCCGGATTGTTCGTGCTGCTGCTCGCAAGCGCCCTCATCTGGATCGTGTGCGGCATCGCCGAGCGCTTCGCGGTGCTGCACTGGCTCGGCTGGATGGGCGTGATCGCCCTCTATGCGTCGGTACTGACTCGCCAGGTGCCGGATCCGAGCTGGCTCGAGGTGCAGGTGTTCTGGGTGCCGGCGGCGCTGCTGTTCGCCTGGCTCAGCTGGTTTTCGCACGTGAAGTTTAAATCGACCGGCGCCGTGCTGTTTGCGACGGCGCTCATTCTATGGTTTATGCCTGAAGTATATTCGGCGCTGTTCGGCGTGGATCGGAACTGGATTCAAGTTGAGCTGCTCGTTAAAATCGCGCTTGTCGGCACGCTTATGTTTCGGCTGCGCAGACAATGGATGGAATGGGTTGCATGAGCATGAATGAAAATAACGGCAAGCTATCGATAGAAGCGCCGAAGCTGTCGAAGCGTCTCTACGCGCTCGCGGGTCTCGTGAAGCAAGGCGCGCGCTTCGCGGACATCGGCACCGATCACGCGCTGCTGCCCGTGCACCTGGCGCTCGCCGGCACGATCGCCTATGCGGTCGCCGGCGACGTGAACAAAGGCCCGGCCGAGGCGGCCAGACGGCAGGTACGTGCTGCCGGAGTCGGTGACATCGTGTCGGTCCGCCATGGCGACGGCTTGTCCGTGCTTGCGCCGGATGAAGTGGATACGGTCTGCATCGCTGGCATGGGGGGCAGTCTGATGGTGCGTTTGCTGGAGGAAGCGGGCGAGGCGCTGTCCGGCGTGACGACGCTTATCCTGTCGCCGCATGTGGCCGAGGATCAGGTGCGGCGCTGGCTCGAGAACAATCGCTACGTGCTTGAGCTCGAGCGTCTTGTCGAAGAAGACGGCGAGATTTATACGCTGCTGCGGGCGGAGCGTGCCGCAAGCGCAGCGGAGTCAGACGCGAGACACAAGGAACTGTACGATCCGGCGCTGCTCGGCGCCGGCTGCAAGGCGGTCCCGTCCGGCTTGCTGTACGAGATGGGGCCGCTACTGCTCCGTTCGCCGGACGAAGCTTTTATGGCCAAGTGGCGCGGCGAGCTGGCGAAGCGGGAGCGAATCGCGCAAGGGATGAAGCAATCGGACGCCGCGGACACGCGGGCCAAGCTTGAAGCATGGACGCGTACGACGGCCGAGATCGAGGAGGTGTTGGCATGCTTGCGAGGGGAGAGACGATCGCCCAGTTGATGGAGCGGCTCGCGCCGAAGCACTTTGCGGTCGAAGGGGACAAAATCGGCCTGCAGGTCGGTTCGCTGCGCAAAGAGATCAAGCGCGTGCTGGTGACGCTCGACGTCAATACGGACGTCGTGCGGGAAGCGGCAGGTTTGGGCGCGGAGCTCATCGTCGCCCATCATCCGGTCATTTATCGGCCGCTCGCCCATTTGCAGACGGATACGCCTGCAGGCGCGTTGGCCGCAGAGCTGATCAGGCGGGATATCGCCGTCTACGTGTCGCATACGAACCTGGACACGGCCGAGGGCGGTCTTAACGATTGGATGGCGGAGGCACTAGGCCTCGATGGCCGCGAAGTGCTGGAGGAGGTCCACACGGACAAGCTGTACAAGCTGGCCGTATTCGTGCCGCGCACGCATGGCGAGGCTGTCCGCGACGCGATGTTCCGCGCGGGCGGCGGATGGATCGGCAATTACAGCCACTGCAGCTTTAACGTGGAGGGCATCGGCACCTTCATGCCGCGGGAGGGAAGCGATCCGTTCATCGGCGAAAAAGGAAAGCTGGCGACCGCCGAGGAGACGCGCATCGAGATCATCGTTCCCGAGAGCGCGCGGAAGGCCGTCGTGCAGGCGATGCTGAAGGCGCATCCGTACGAGGAGGTCGCCTACGATCTGTACGGCGTCGACTTGAAAGGCCGCTCGTTCGGGCTTGGGCGTGTCGGCAAGCTGCCCGCGTCCATGCCGCTGGACGACTTCGCGGAGCTCGTCAAGGAGCGGCTCGGCATGCCTTTCGTCCGCGTCGTCGGAGACGGCGCGCGGCAGGTGCGCAAGATTGCCGTGCTGGGCGGCTCGGGCCGCAGCTATATCAAGCGGGCTATGTTTATGGGGGCCGACGTGCTCGTCACCGGCGACATCGACTTCCATTCGGCGCAGGACGCCGAAGCGGGCGGGCTTGCGATCGTCGACCCGGGTCATTACGCAGAGAAGATCATGCGTCCCAAGACCGCGCAATGGCTGCGTGAGCGTCTGGCGGAGAAAGGCTATGCCACGGAAGTGTTCGCCTCCGAGGTGCACACGGATCCTTTTAGGCTGAAGTAGCCCCGCTCGCGTTCAATCTCTCGACGGTGGATGCGTCTGCCATTGTGTATCGGCGCGATATTGGTTATACTTATCGGTGCATATCGGAAAGTTCGACAGACAATCGCTGGCGGCTTCGCGCCGCGAGAGGAAAGTCCGGGCTCCGCAGGGCAGGATGCTGGATAACGTCCAGTCGGCGCGAGCCGAAGGATAGTGCCACAGAAATGGACCGCCGATGGCCGCGACTTGTCGCGGATCAGGCAAGGGTGGAACCGTGGTGTAAGAGACCACGAGGAGCACTGGCGACTTTGCTCCTGGTAAACCCCATCCGGAGCAAGACCGAAGAGGAACGCAGCGGCCTAGAGCCGCGGCCCTTGCCCGGGGCGCGTTCGGGTTGGTCGCTCGAGCCGTGCGGCAACGTACGGCCTAGATAGATGATTGTCGCTTCCATCCGTGGGAGGACCGCCAGGTCCGTCTTACCACCGGAAGTACAGAACCCGGCTTACGTTGCGCTTTCCGATTATGCGCTAATGAATCCGTCCTTGCTTTTTACATAAAGGATAGGAGGTCGACACAGGTGAGCGTGCACGAGCACAACGAAGCATGCGGTCATGACGAAGATTCGGATCGCGAAGCCGCGACTGTCCAAGAGATGGTGTCCATGATGAGCAGGGCCGGATGGCGCATTACCGACCAACGCCGGACGCTTGCCCGCATTTTCGCCGATACCGAGGGCTATTTGTCTCCGAAGGACGTATACGATCAGCTCTCCGTGAAGTATCCGAGCGTCAGCTTTAATACCGTATATCGCAATCTCCGGATGCTCAGCGATATGGGCGTGCTGGAGCAATTTTATTTTATGGACGGCGGGCTCAAGTTCAGGGCGAATTGCGCCAAGCACCACCATCACCACCTCATCTGCACCAATTGCGAGAAGACGCTGTCGTTCGATTATTGTCCGATGAAGGAAGATCTGGAGCTGCCCGGCAGCTATCGCGTGCTGAGCCACCGTTTTGAGATTTACGGCGTATGCGAGGAATGCCAGCAGGAAGGCGCCAAGACGATCGCCCGTTAACCGTCGTAGCAAGAATGCGTGTTGACGCGGTTTCGGCCTACTGCTATATTGTTAAAGTGTAATTGTTACGGATAAAAGATGAATAGGATTCCGAAGCCGGCTGAAAAGCGGGCTTTCGTTATGCGATAAAAGCGTAACTTTTACGATAAAGGACGAGGAGGAGATAGCTATGGCGCTCGTAGCGATGGAGCAGGTCGTGTTCGGATACGACGATGTACCGAGTCTGGAGGATGTGAATCTTGAGATTGGCGCAGGCGAATTCGTCGCCGTAACCGGACCGAACGGCGCATCCAAGACGACGCTGCTCCGACTCATGATGGGCCTGCTGGCCCCTTGGAAAGGCAAGATCAGTCTGGCCGCCAGAGGCACTGGCGGCGGCAAGCTGACGATCGGTTACGTTCCGCAGCAGATCGCTGCGTTCAACAGCGGGTTTCCGAGCAGCATTCTGGAGTTCGTGCGCTCCGGCCGATATACCAAAGGCTCTTGGCTTAGAAGAATGAATGCCCGGGATCATGAGCAGACGGAGCTGGCGCTTAAGCAGGTAGGGATGTGGCATCTGCGGCACCGCAAGATCGGCGAGCTGTCCGGCGGCCAGAAGCAGCGGATCTGTATCGCGCGGGCGCTCGCGATGGAGCCGGATCTGCTCGTACTGGACGAACCGACGACCGGTATGGACCGGGAGAGCCGGTTCGGTTTTTATGAACTGATGAAGACGCAGACGGAGCAGTACGGGCGCACCGTCGTCATGGTCACGCACGGCTTGGACGAAGTATCGCCTTATTTGGACCGAATCGTCGAGCTGGAACGGAAGGAGGATGGCAAGTGGAGATGCTGCACTACGACTTCATGCAGAGGGCATTTCTCGCCGGCGCGCTCATAGCGCTCGTCGCGTCCGCGCTCGGCGTCTACCTGATGCTTCGCCGGCAGGCGCTGATGGCCGACATGCTCTCGCACGTCTCTCTCGCGGGCATCGCCGCCGGCGCATATCTCCACTGGAATCCCACCCTTACCGGATTTGCCATCGCGATCGTCGGCGCTGTCGCCGTCGAATACGTTCGCCGTTCGTACAAGACGTACAGCGAGATCTCCGTCGCCATCATAATGGTCGGCGGGCTGTCCAGCGCGGTGATCATCATGAACCTGAACCAGAGCGTGAACAAAAGCTTCTCGTCCTACTTGTTCGGCTCGGTCGTAGCCGTCAACCGCACCGAGCTGATCCTCATGCTGGTCGTATCGGCGCTGGCCGCGCTGTTCTTCATCTTAATGCGGCGTCCGCTGTACCAGATGACGTTCGACGAAGATACGGCCAAGACGTCCGGGCTGCCGGTTCATTGGCTGTCGCTTGCGTTCAGCGTCGTCACCGGGATGATCGTCGCCGCGGCGATGCCGATCGTCGGCGTGCTGCTCGTCTCTTCGCTCGTCGTCCTGCCTGCGGCGCTCGCCATCCGGCTTGCTTCCAGCTTCGCGATGGCGATCGGTCTGTCGATGGCGTTCGGCCTCGGCGGCGTATGGTCCGGACTGGCCGCCTCCTATGCCTTCAGCACGCCGCCCGGCGCGACGATCGCGCTCATTCTGCTTGCGATCCTGCTCGTCGGCATCGGGCTGAAGAAGGGGGCGCTTCGCGCGGCGAAGCGCAAGAGCAGGCTTGGCCGCGCCGGATCCGTCGATGCGCCGGATTCGCCGTACGAAGCGGCACGCTTCAGCAGTACGGCGCGCGTCGCCGATGCTCTCGATAAGGGGGAATCGCGAGGATGAAGGCAATGCTGGCCAAGGCGGCACTGACGTCGCTGGCCCTATCGACGCTGCTTGCAGGCTGCGGCTCGCACGGCGCGGCCAACACGGCCTCGAAGGCGGATCCCAATTCGGGCTCGCAGCACAAGCTTAAGGTGGCGGCCAGTTTTTATCCCATGTACGAATTCGCCAGGCAGATCGCCGGCGACCTCGCCGATGTGACCCTGATGGTGCCGGGCGGCGTGGAGCCTCACGATTGGGAGCCGACGCCCAAGGATATGGCGCTGCTGTCCAAGGCAGACGTTTTTGTGTACAACGGTATCGTGGAAGGCTGGGCCGGGCAGGCGATCTCAAGCGCGGGAAGCGGGCAACGCGTCGACGTTGAAGCTTCTGCCGGGCTTGTGCTCGAAGCGGGCGGCGGCGAAGAAGCGCCGGACCGCGCCGAGCATGCCGGCATGGACCCGCACGTATGGCTCAGTCCCGTGCTGGCGCAGCGGGAAGTCGAGCGCATCCGGGACGGCTTGTCGAAGGCAGATCCGGGGCACAGCGGCGACTACGAAGCGAATGCCGAAGCTTATATGGACAAGCTGCAGCAGCTGGATGCAGACTTCCGCGCGGCGCTGGGTCAAGCGAAGCGCAAGACATTCGTGACGCAGCATGCCGCATTCGGCTATTTGGCCCGCGAGTATGGACTGACGCAGCTGCCGATCTCGGGACTGTCTCCGGATCAGGAGCCTACGCCTGCGCAGATGGCTTCCGTTGTCAAGGAGATCAAGTTGCTCGGCATCTCTACGATCTTTTTCGAG
This sequence comes from Cohnella hashimotonis, assembly GCF_030014955.1. Classification (NCBI taxonomy): domain Bacteria; kingdom Bacillati; phylum Bacillota; class Bacilli; order Caryophanales; family Paenibacillaceae; genus Cohnella; species Cohnella hashimotonis. The sequence continues at coordinate 4,106,266 of NZ_JAGRPV010000001.1, read as the reverse complement.
GAGCTTGTCGACCCGAAGATCGCGGAGACGATCGCGAGCGAGACGGGCGCGAAGACGGATGTGCTCAATCCGATCGAAGGGCTGACGAAGGACGACAAGGAGCGGGGCCTCGATTACATCGGAATGATGAAACAAAATTTATCCGCGATCGAGAAATCGTTAAATACATGACAAGCGTTAAGCGTTATGAACTCTGTAGCCGAGCCCCGGCCACCCCGGGGTTTTTTGTTTGTCCGAAAAGCCGGGTCCGAGGCTTCTTTAAAATGACTGGTCAGTTCAGTTTGTGATCGATGTGCGAATTCGGTACAATATAGAAATCAGCGTGCATTCTGAAAATGGAGCGTGTGACATGTCGGAGTTCGAACGTGATTTGTCCAAGTACGCCGAACTGATCGTCAAGATCGGCGCCAATGTGCAGCCAGGCCAGGACGTATACGTTTCCAGCCAGATCGAGGGAGCGCCGCTGGCCCGTTTGGTCGTGGAGCATGCTTACAAGGCCGGCGCAGGCAACGTGATCGTGGATTGGGCGGACGATGCGCTCACCCGTCTGAAGTACGACCATGCCGCGACGGACGTTTTCACGCAATTTCCCCAATGGGAAAAGCTGCGCCGCAACGAAGTCGTGGAGCGCGGAGGCTGCTTTATTTTCCTGAATTCGTCCAACCCAGATCTGTTAAGCGGTGTCGATCCCCAGAAGATCGGCAAATATCAAAAGGCGGCAGGAGAGGCGCTTGCCGTATACCGGCAGGCGACTGCGTCGGACAAGATCGCCTGGACAATCGCGGGCAGCGCGACCAAGGCATGGGCTTCCAAGGTGTTCCCGGGAGAATCCGTCGAGGTTTCCGTCCGCAAGCTATGGCAGGCGATTTTCGACGCGGTCAGGCTGCATGCGGAAGATCCGGTAGACAATTGGCGCGCGCACGATGCGAGCCTCCAGGAGCGGGCCGCCTGGCTGAACGAGCAGCGCTTCGCCAAGCTGCACTACAGGGCGCCGGGTACGGATCTGACGATCGGACTGCCTAAGGGCCATTTGTGGATGACAGCCGGCGGTACCAAGCCAGATGGCGTTGGATTTATGAAAAACATGCCGACGGAAGAAGTGTTCACGGTGCCTCGCCGCGACGGCGCCAGCGGCTATGTGAGCAGCTCCAAGCCGCTCAGCTATAGCGGCACGCTCATCGACCGCTTCAAGCTGACGTTCGAGAACGGGCGTATCGTCGGCGTGGAGGCGGAAGAAGGCGAGGAGATTCTCCGGCAGATCGTCGAGACGGACGACGGCTCGCATTATCTTGGCGAAGTCGCGCTCGTGCCGCATCGATCGCCGATCTCGAACGCGAACCTTTTATTTTACAACACGCTGTTCGACGAGAACGCATCCAACCATCTTGCCATTGGACTCGGCTTCCCGTTTACGCTCGAAGGCGGCAAGACGATGTCGCCCGAAGAGCTCCGCGAAGCCGGCGTCAACGCGAGCGTCGTTCACGTCGACTTCATGGTGGGAAGGGCCGACATGGATATAGACGGGATTTTGGAAGACGGCACCGCGGTGCCTGTATTCCGCGGCGGGAACTGGGCGAACTGACGCGTTTGCGGTCGACTACATTTACACGATGCGGAGGATGATTCTGTGGAACCATTGGAGCAGCAGTTGGCCCGGTATGCGGAGCTGATCGTCAAGGTCGGCGCGAACGTTCAGCAAGGGCAGGAAGTATTTGTGGTCAGCCAGATCGAGATCGCGCCGCTGACGCGTCTCGTCGCTGCGGCGGCCTATGAGGCCGGCGCGTCCAACGTTTATGTGGATTGGAGCGACGATGCGGTGTCCCGCCTTAAGTACGATCACGCGCATCCCGAAGTCTTCCGCACGTTTCCCGCTTGGGAGACGTTGAAGCGGAACAGCTTTGTGGAAAAAGGCGCTTGCTTCATCTCCTTCGTCTCGTCCGGGCCGGACGTGCTGAAGGGCGTCGACCCGCAGCGGATCGGCGATTATCAAAAGGCAGCCGGCGCAGGACTCGCCGAATTCCGCAGGGCGATTCAATCGGACAAGGTCGCTTGGACGGTCGCTGCCGCGGCCTCGAACGATTGGGCGCAAAAGGTATTTCCCGGCGACGCCCCCGAGATCGCGCTCAGCAAGCTGTGGCTGGCGATCTTTGACGCGGTCCGGCTGCATGCGGAGGATCCGGTCGAAGCCTGGCGCGAGCATGATCGCGTCCTGCATAGCAAGGTCGACTGGCTGAACGGCCTGCGTCTGCGCAAGCTGCATTACAAGGCTGCGGGCACGGATCTGACGGTCGAACTGCCGGATCGCCATCTGTGGGTCGGCGCTTCGAGCGTCGCGCCGGACGGCGTCAACTTTATGGCGAACATGCCGACCGAAGAGGTGTTCACGGCTCCGCGGCGCGACGGTGTCAACGGCTATGTGAGCAGCACGAAGCCGCTCAGCTACGCCGGCAATATTATCGATCGCTTCAAGCTGACGTTCGTGCTCGGGCGGATCGTCAAGGCCGAAGCCGAGGAGGGCGAAGAGATTCTGCAGCAGCTCGTCGAGACCGACGAAGGCTCCCATTATCTCGGAGAGATGGCGCTCGTCCCGCATCGCTCGCCCATTTCCGAGTCGAATATCCTGTTCTACAACACGTTGTTCGACGAAAACGCGTCCAATCACTTCGCGATCGGCAGCGGCTACGCCTTTAACGTCGAAGGCGGCAAGACGATGACGCCCGAGGAGCTGGCGGCAAACGGCGTCAATACGAGCATCGCCCATGTCGACTTCATGATCGGGTCTGCCGAGATGGATATCGACGGCTACCAGGAGGACGGCACGGTCGTGCCTATTTTCAGAAGCGGCAATTGGGCATGATGCTCGGCTGTCAAGGATTCGCGGCTTCGCGACCTTAGAAGAGGCAAGAGGCATCTGGCAGAACCTCGGCGTAGTTTAGGAACCATAGACAATAGACAAGACAAAGAGGCTCTGGGTAGAGCCTCTTCGCGGTTTTCAGCACCTGCAAGGGAATTCTCGCTTGCGCAGCCTCAACCTGTTTTCCCGTCGCTCACGTAATACTCAAAAATGGCGCAATATTGCGCTATGTCGTACCCCTAACTCCAGCCGGCTCCCAAGCCGAATGCGCGACACTCAAAAATAACGCAAATATTGCGTTATTCTCGTATCCCAAATCCCGGCCCGCTCCCAAGCCGCATACGCGACACTCAAAAATAGCGCAAAATTGTACGCCTGTTGATTTACCAGTATCTAGGTTATGGTAGTTTTAAATGGTGAGCCAAATAAACCACCCATTCGGGAGGCAAGGCAGCTAAACTCATCAGTCGGTCAAACGCAGCAAAACACAACCGTGCACTGGGGTGAACCTGGCTATTTCCCTGCACATACACGTACTGAAGCAGCACGTACACGATCAATGCGGTATATAATTGTCCGTAAACGGCATTCGGTGTCCTTCCGAATAGTTTGGGCACATTCAAATGCTGTTTAATCCATCGAAAAAACACTTCCACTTGCCACCGTTGTCGGTAGATTTCTGCAATTTTCTCCGCCGAGGGACGGTGCAAGTTGGTCACGAGAACAACCGGGTTGCCTTGGGGATCCTTCAGCTTTACGACCCGAAATCGATGGCGGGTCAAGCGCGCTTTTGTTCCGAGTTGGCAGGTCAAATCTTGCTCAATCGTATGTTCGTAGGGACGTTTTCGATCGCGAAAAACAGGCTCATGCAGGAACGTGTTGTGTCTCACCCGGATGACAAAATACTGCCGCTGCTCTTGCTCCATGTAGGCATCAAACTGCTTATGCTTTCCGTATGCACGATCCGCAACCAGAATGAAATTTGGGTCTGTTACCATGCTGCACAGGGTCGAATCGTGCTGTTTCCCCGTCGATTCCGTTACACGATGGAGTTCGCTGGTCTCTGTCAACAAAGATACGTGCAGCTTAATGCCGCACTTCTCTCCTTTGGCCGATGGCGCCCAAGGCAGCCGATTGTGACCGGCGGAAATGGTCGTGGAATCGACTGCCAGCGGCTCTTTCGGAAGCCGAAGACGCCTGCGCGTGGAGCGATTGCATTTACGAATCAACAGATGAAGCAGTTGCTTAAAGACGCTGAACGGAACCTCTTTCGCTTTTTTGGAGATCGTAGAGTGATCTGCTTGGCGCAGCCCACAGGCGACCATTCGCTTTTCTCCGTCCCGATAGCCATCCCACTGCCCAAGCGCCGCTTGAGCAAGAAAAATAAAGAGCTCGTAGACTGTAAATTTCCTTGCTGTATCGACATAACCTACTTGCTGTAACAAAGGTTGAATCTCTTCAGTAGGAATAAAGGATTGAAGAATAGGGGCTAACATTGTACGATGGTTCATGAGACCGTCTCACCCTCCGTAAGGTTTGTAGGGGTACAAACACTTTACAGGAATGAGCGGTCTTTTTGCTACCATTTTTTTGATAATCAACAGGCGTACAAAATTGCGCTATGCTCGCACCCTCAACCCCAGCCAACTCCCAAGCCGCACAAGCGACACTCAAAAATAACGCAAAATTGCGTTATTCTCGTACCCGAAGCCCCGGCCAACTCCCAAGCCGCATACGCGACACCCAAAAATAGCGCAGAATTGCGTTATGCTCGTACCCAAAGCCCCAGCCAACTCCCTAGCCGCATACGCGACACTCCAAAATAGCGCAAGATTAAGCTACCCCGTAACTATGGCCCTCGCCCAACCGCTTGCCCGTCCTCTCGGAAAAGCAAAAGAGCCGCCCCGTCATCTCATGACTTGGGGCAGCTCCTTTTTTTCTTTTTATGGCTGTTATATCTATGGCTGTTGCCCTTAACGTTCGTCGAATTCCGAGTCGTCAACATCGGTCCAGCCGTCCTGATCCCGTTTCCTGCTCCCAAACCACAGCAGCAGTCCGATCAAGATAAAAGCGATAAGCGCCAAAAGCGGAATCGTGATGACGCCGAACCAATCCAGGTAATCCTCATTGCACGGAACGCCCACCGTGCAGGGGAGGATGCTGGCCATGCCGGGCACCTTTTGCTCGCCGTAATGGTAAAGCGAGATAAAACCGCCGATGGCGATCAACGGCGCGACGTAACCCACGATGCGCCGATCGCCGCGGATGGCGGCCCGACCAAGCAGCAGCACGAGGGGGTACATGAAGATCCGCTGGAGCCAGCACAGCTTGCAGGGGGCGTAATTGAGCACCTCGCTCATGAACAAGCTGCCGCCTGTCGCGACGAGCGAGACGACCCATGCCAGGTAGAGGAAGTTAGCCCGGATAAACGAGCGCATCGCTTGACGTCCCCCTTAGGAGGCCGAGGCGGAAGCGGTCGCGGACGAGGCGGCCGGTGCTTCCGGCGACTCCTTCAGCGCCTTTTCGATCTCGGCTTTCAGATTTTCGTAAGTGAGCGCCTGACTGTCGGACAGCTTTTTGCCGTTCAGAATCAGCGTCGGCGTGCCGGTAAAGTTGTTGTCGCGCGCGATTTTGTTGTGCTTGTCCACTTCGGACTTGTATGTAGCGTCGTCGATGTCCTTTTTCAGCTTGTCGAAGTCCAGCTTGAGCGACTTGTCCTGCGCCAGCTTGACGAGAAAGTCGGAAGTCGCCCATGTCGCGCTCTCGGCGCCCTGATTCTCGTATACGGCATGATAAAACTTCCAAAACTCGTCGTTGTTCTGATGATAGACGGCCTGTGCGGCTAGCGCAGCGGTTCTTGAGTCCGTTTGCGGGCTGATGATCGTGAAGTTCATGAAGCTGAGCGATATTTTGCCGGTATCGATAAAGTCCGTTTTCAGCTTCGGATAAATCTCGTCGTTGAAATATTTGCAGGTCGTGCACTTGAAATCGCCGAACTCGACGAGTTTGACGGGCGCATCGGCCTGGCCGACCGTCGGCAGCGTCTCGTAATTGAAATTCAAATCCTCGGGCTCGGGGCGGAATACGATCGCCAGCACGATGATCGCGACGGCGGCCACGACCGTCGTCCAAACCCAGATCCGAGATTGCTTGCGCCGCTTGAGCGCTTGCGCTTCCCTTTTCAAACGTTCTTCTTTTTTCCGCTGTGCCTTGTCCAATACGCTCTACCCCTTCGTTCCGGATGAAAAATCATCGCAATTTCGTCGATCTTTCGGATCGCGCTTCTCTCTATTATAGAAGTCCGAAGGTCAAACGACAAATCGTAGTTTTCGAGGCGGCAAAATAAAAGCCGTTCCGCGCGAGGCGCGGGAACGGATCGTCCCGAGCTTCGCAGCAAAACGGTTCGTCGGCCGAAAATTGACAAGAGGTGCGGCATTGTTTAGAAGCGGCAAGGCAAAACTTGAGGAAAAGACATCATCGTCTGAGCAAGTCGGACAACAAGTTTTGGAGCCTCTCCATGAGCCGCTGTTGGACGACGTCGGGCTGGCCGGCGTTTTGCATGTCGGTTTGTGCCGTCTGGTTGGCTTGTTTGCTGGCGGCAGGGGCGGCGTTGCTGCCTGCGGCTGCGTCGACGGCCGCGAGCACGTCGATCTGGCCGTAGCCGAATTCCGTGTCCTTGCCGGCTGCGCCAAGGTCTCTTGCGGACTTGTCGAGCAGATCTGCGAGCTGGTCGTTCGTGAGGCTGCCGTTCGCGGCCAGCATGAGCGAAGCGAGCGCCGCTACGTGCGGGGAAGCCATTGACGTGCCAGACAAAGCTGCGTACCGGCTTCCTGGATACGTGCTGGCGATAGAGGTGCCCGGCGCGACGACATCGATATAGTCGCCGTAATTGGAATAAGGCGCGCGGAGCTCGTCCGAACCGGTCGCGCCGACGGCGACGACTTCAGGGTAGGCGGCCGGATAACCGGGCCGATCCGTATTGTCGTTGCCGCTGGCGGCGACGACGAGCACGCCTTTGTCGTGCGCGTACTTGATCGCGTCGTGCAAGAACTGGGCCTCCGCATAGTTGCCCAGGCTGAGATTGATAACATTCGCCCCGTGGTCCGCCGCCCAGATAATGCCTTCGGCAACGGAATAAGTCGTCCCTGCGCCGGAGTTGTCCAGCGCCTTGACAGGCATCACCTTCGTATACCAGGTCATCCCGGCGACGCCTTCATTGTTGTTCACCTCGGCGGCGATAATGCCGGCGACATGGGTGCCGTGGCCGACGTCGTCCTCGGGCTGCGCCGAAGGATCCACGATATTGGTGCCTTTCACCAGACGGCCCTTCAGGTCCGGATGATCCAGCTGGACGCCGGTATCGACGACGGCGACGATAATGTCCTGCTTGCCGCGGGTGACGTTCCAGCCTCGCTCGGTCGCGATCTCCGGCAGGTTCCATTGATATTGCCCGTAGAGCGTGTCGTTGGGCACGATGTCGGTTTGAAGCGGCTTGCCGTCGGCGAGCGGCGTCATGCGTCCGGCAAGCGGCGCTATGGGCTTGGCGGGCTTGCCGTCGTTCGTCAAATACAAGTAATGCGGCTCCGCGAACACGGGGTTCCAGTTTTTCTTGAAATAAGCGATCAGCTGCGCAGTGCCGAGCGTTTTCGAACGGAAAACGTAGGTCTGCCTGCGGTGCTCGCGGGCGACCGAGAGGTTCAGCGTTTTGCGCAGCTGCAGCAGTTCCCGCGGCGTGAGCTGGCGGCGCAGCTTGACGACGACCTCGTCGACCGCGTAATGGCTGGCGTTGCCGTTTGCGTCGCCGGACGTCACCTCTTTATCCTTCAGCCTGCCTGGCTCCGTTGCCTGCGTTCTGAAGCGGTTATTGTCGGGATAAGGAACGAGCCGCAGATTGCGGCGCTGATGCTTTTCGACCTCGTCGACGGCGTCGTTATGAATCAGCGCGACGAGACCGTCGCCGCCAATTCCGGATGGAACGGCGAGCACGTAGCCTCCGTCGCTGCGGACCGGCAGGGTAGCGGACTCATAGCTGTGTCCTTGTCGGACCGCGGACACGCCTTCCTGCCAGGCCTGCCGCACCGGCCGGTCATAGTTGTCCAGTTTCACGCCGACAGCGGCTTCGGACGAGGCGGTGGTCCACGCCATCGCTTCAAAGTGGGGATTGGCCGCCAGCATGTCCTTCATCAACGCTTTTTTTCGAGCAGCGGAAAGAGGCGCGGCGCCGGATTTTGAAGCCGCGGACGCTAGCTTGCGCATGTCGCTGCTGCATTCGATCCGGCACAGCATGCCGGTCCTCTCCATATCCTGTTTAATCGTCCCCAGCTTTTCGGCATGCTCCTCCTTGGCCGCAGCCGAGTATCGGCTTTCTTGCCGCTGCGGAGAAGGAGACGCAGTATGGTCCCGTCCGCCAGGCTGCGGTACGATGATCGGCACGGCGAAGATGGCCACGGCTACGGTAAATAATAATCCGATAAACGCATATCGGCGGCGCATGGGCGGATCGACTCCTTTGGCATGTAGGGGTGAACGCGAAGATTCTGATTCCTCACCCTTATAGGCTTTGAAAAGGGAGGAAAATTATACGGAGGAATTGCGCCTCGCGCAGTACCGTTCGAAGCGGATTTATGATACGATAAAGGCATTGCGTCTCTCGGGAAATCTGTGAGGCGTCCCATGCATGTGCATAGACGGAAAGGGGAAAGCAATTTATGCCATCCGCCAACGTGAAGGCGTTAGCCGAGTCCAGCCGCGACAAACTCAAAGCGGCCATCGATCCACTGGAGTCCTTCCTGAACGGACACGCGCTGCCGCAGTTGGTTGCCGAAGATAACACCGAATCGTTTTATGCCGGACTGCTGTCCGATCTCCGCCACCTGCTCGTTTTTTCCGAGGTGTCGTACGAGAAGCTGGGCGCGCTGCTCCGCAGGCCGAACTTTGACGAGAAGGCTGCCGAGCGTTCGCTTTATGAGGTTTATCATTATTGCGTCAATGCCTTTTTCTATCCGAAAAACGAAGGCTATTCCGAAGACGGCCGTTACGCGTACACGGGCCAGGATGCGATTCGTTTTCGCGCCAAGCCCGTACTTGCGGCCCGTGATCTCGTGCTGAGCGTCTCGCGCGTTTACGAGGAGCTTCGGGAAGATCTCGCCTATTATGAGAGCGAATACTTGATTCAGTGCCGCCTGCAGTCCAAATAAGGCCAAGCACTCCTTTACATCCCTTGCCGACGCCCGCATGCGATGGCCTTTCAAGGCCAGACTAAGCGGCGGAGGTGATCCGTTATGCCTAGAGGCGTAGCCTGCAGCGTTAGCAATTGCGCGTTCTGGGACAAGGGCAACCGGTGCGGCGCCGAAGAGATCGCCATCGAGATCGACGCGCATGCCAGGGCCGACTGGAACGAGGAGTTCGCGGACGAATCGTTCGCCGGACACCGCGACAAAGCCGTCAGCTCGAAGAGCACCTGCTGCCTGACCTTCAAGCCGAATGCCTGATCATCCGTATTGCCGATCGCCGTTCGTACCGGTTTTGCCCGGTGCGGACGGCGATTGTGCGTATGAAGGATATTCGCTGTCTTAAGCTGGTCGTCCGACGCGAAGTGTTGTACAATGGAAAGGGTAAAAATGTCGAATAAAAGGGCGGATTCGTCGATGACATATATTAACGGCATCGCAGGCAATTCTGTCGACCCGCGTATGTTGAAGCAGCTATTGCTGGCGCAGTTCACTTCAGGCGTCGATCCGTTCGCAGGCAGCGCCGATGCGGTGACGTCGGGGACCGGCGACAATAATTTGTTCACCCAATTGCTTTCTCAATATATGGGCAGCATGGACAGCTACGGCTATGCCGGCGCAGGCGAGATGGACAGCATGTCTACCGATACGTCGGGACTGACGACCGGTCTCGGCTTGCTCTCCATGAATACTGGCTCTTACAGCCCGAGCCCGACCGAGAGTCTAGATCTCGACGGAACGGGCGAGCTCTCGGCCGACGCCAACGCCTCCACCTCGGCTTACGACGGGTTGATCCAGGCAGCCGCCGCACGCTACGGGCTCGATCCGGCTTTGATCAAGGGCGTCATTCAGACGGAATCCTCGTTTAATCCGAACGCGGGCTCGTCCGCCGGCGCCAAGGGTCTTATGCAGCTGATGGACAAGACCGCCGCAGGTCTTGGCGTAGAGGATTCGTTCGATCCCGCGCAGAATATCGACGGCGGCAGCCGTTACTTGTCTTATCTGCTGCGCAAATACGACGGCAGCGAGATGACCGCGCTTGCCGCCTATAACGCGGGGCCGGGACGCGTCGATCGCGTCGGGTTGCGATCGGACGCGGACGTAGCGGCCCGCTTGTCCGAGCTGCCGGCAGAGACGCAGGCATACATCGGCAAGGTATTGGCGGCGCGCAGCGGCTGGACGCTGCCTTAAGCGACGGTTCGCCAGATTAATGAACGCTGACGCGAGAAGGGATCAAGGCGGCCTCGTGCCGCCTCTGGTCTTTTTCTTTGTTTGCGGCAAAGAAGGGAATCCGACTATTGAAAACCTATTACTTCGATCATAGCGCTTCGACGCCGCCCTACGAATCCGTCATCCGTGCGGTCGCGGAGCTGATGGCCGAGCATTATGCCAATCCATCGGCGCTTCACCGGGCAGGCACCGATGCGGGCAAGCTGGTCGAACGCGCCAGAACCGCCATTGCCTCGCTGCTCGGCGCAGCGCCAAGCGAGGTCGTCTTCACGTCCGGCGGCACCGAAAGCAACAATCTGGCGATGAAGGGCATACTGGGGCAGACGGGGCGCAAGGGCAAGCACCTGATCACGACCGCGATCGAGCACTCCTCCGTGCACGCCACGGCCAAGCAGCTCGAGAGCGAAGGCGTGCGCGTCACCTACCTGATGCCGGATGCGCAAGGCCGGATCGCCGCTGCGGACGTCGCTTCGGCGATCGCCGAAGACACGGCGCTCGTGAGCGTCATGCATGTGAACAACGAGACCGGCGCGCTGCAGCCGATCGACGAGATCGGCGAGCTGCTCCGGGATCATCCGAGGATCCGGTTCCACGTGGACGGCGTGCAGGCGGTGGGCAAGGTGCCGTTCGACTGGGCACGTTCCCGCGCGGACCTGTACAGCGCTTCGGCCCACAAGTTCAGAGGTCCGCGAGGGGCCGGTTTTTTGCTCGTTCGCGAAGGACTGAAGCTTCGTCCGCTGCTCGCCGGAGGCGGCCAGGAGAGCGATGCGCGCAGCGGCACGCACAACCTGCCCGGCATCGTCGGCATGGCGCAGGCGCTTCGCCTCGCTCTCGAATCGATGCCGGAACGGCGTTCGCGCATGTACGAGCTGAGGCGGAGGCTGCTAGCCTATGCGAAGGATATTTCGGAGCTTGTACTGAACAGTCCCGAGGACGAACGGGTCGCATCCCCGCAGATCGTCAACCTATCCTATCCGGGCATGCGGCCCGAGGTGCTGCTTCACATGCTTGAGGAGCACGGCGTTCTTGTGTCCACCCAATCGGCCTGCTCTTCCAAGAGCCTCAAACCGAGCCGCGTGCTGATGGCGATGGGACTGGGAGAAGCGAGGGGCGCAGGCAGCATCCGGATCAGCTTCGGCGACGAGCATGCCGCCGAGGACATCGATACACTGGCCGAGCGGCTGCGGATGACCGTAGCCAAGCTGAAGCCGTTGGAGAGGGACTAAACGATGAATTTTGACTATCTGCTCGTCCGTCTGGGGGAGCTCACGCTCAAGGGGCGCAATCGCGGCAAATTCGAGTCGCTTATGCTCGGCAAGATCAAGCAGGCGCTCACTGAATACCCGGAGCTTTCTTACGAGAGCGCCTTCGGCCGCGTCTATATCAAGCTGAACGGCGCGGACGGCGCTCGCGTCCTGTCGAGATTGACCGACGTGTTCGGTATCTGGACGATCAGCCCGGTACTGAAGGCAAGGCACGATCTCGAGGACATCCGCAAGGCCGCTCTGGCCGTCATGGAGGCGCACCAGCCGGTTCCGTATACCTTTAAAATGAGCGTAAAGCGCGCCTGGAAGGCTTTTCCTCACGATTCGATGGAGATGAATCATCTGGTCGGCGCCCATGTGCTGCGCAACACGCCTTCGCTTCGGGTCGACGTGCGCGAACCCGACGTCGAGCTGCGGCTGGACATTCAACAGCAGGGCGTTTTCGTCTATTGCACGGTTGTGCCGGGAGCGGGCGGGTTCCCGCTTGGCATGAACGGCAAGGCGATGCTGCTGCTGTCCGGCGGCATCGACAGCCCCGTTGCGGGCTGGACCGCGATGCGCAAAGGACTCGAGATCGAAGCCGTCCATTTTCACAGCTATCCGTTCACAAGCCAACAGGCGACCGACAAAGTGATCGCACTGGCGAAGCGGCTCGCTTACTACGGAGGACGCATTAAACTGCACCTCGTGCCTTTTACCGAGCTGCAGACGACGCTGGCCCAGCAGAAGCAGGATCATCTTATCATTACGCTGATGCGGCGTTCGATGCTTCGAATCGCGGAGCGGCTTGCGGAGCGCTCCGGGGCGCTCGCTCTCGTCACGGGGGACAGCCTCGGCCAGGTGGCCAGCCAGACGCTGGGCAGCATGAACGTTATCGGGCGCGCCGCCCAGCTGCCGCTGCTGCGTCCGCTCGTCATGATGGACAAGCTGGAGATCATTCGCATCTCCGAGCGGATCGGCACGTACGAGACTTCCATCTTGCCTTACGAGGATTGCTGCACGCTGTTCGTGCCCAAATCGCCGGCGACGAATCCGAATCTGCGGGTCGTAGAGGGCATCGAGCATGCGCTCGGCGAGCAGTTGGAGCGTATGGTGGCCGAAGCGGTGGCAGGCACCGATACGGTTGTCATGACGGCGCAGGGGCCGGAGGAAAAGCGGGCTGTCCCGTCGGCCGAGGATCGGTGGTTTTAAAGGGAAACATAAAAATAGCCTATCCGGGTCAGATGTTGACCGGACAGGCTATTTTTCCGTTAAGGCGTATTCGGGGAGTTGAGCTTGCGGGCATTGTTTTTACGGTTTTTGGCGGCGTTGCTCCAGATGCCGAGGACCAGGACCGCGATGACGATGACGATAATAAATGCCCAGTTTGTCGGGGCGTTGTCGAATAGCTCTTCGAATTTCTTTTCGTGGGTGATCATCTTGGCTGCGGTATAAGCCAGAATCGCGGAGCCGATGTAGATGATCCACGGGAAACGCGTGATTAAGTTGACGAACAGCGTGCTGCCCCATACGACGATCGGAATGCTGATAAGCAATCCAAGGATGACAAGCAGCGTGCTGTGATCGGAAGAATTGCTGCCGGAAGCGGCGCCCGCGACGGCGATTACGTTGTCGAGGCCCATTGCTGCATCCGCAATCACGATCGTCCGTACCGCGCTCCACAGATTGCTGCCGGCTTCGACATGCTCGTGCGACTCTTCCTGAACGAGCAGCTTGTAGGCGATCCAGATGAGCACCACGCCGCCGACGGCGAGCAGAAAAGGAATCTTGAGCAAATATACGATGAGCAGCGTCGCGATCACGCGAATGATGACAGCGCCGGCCGTTCCCCATAATATCGCTTTTTTCTGACTGGCCTTGGGAAGGTTCCGCGCGGCCAGGCCGATGACGATCGCGTTGTCCCCGGCGAGCATGAGGTCGATCAGGACGATCGTAATCAAAGCGGTAAAAAATTCGGCATTCAAAAAATCCATTTCCGACCCTCCAACATTGAATTGATAAACGGTTATACGGCGGCCGGACAAGAAAGATTCAAAAAAAATTGCGCCGCGGGCCTCCTTCATATTCAGACCTGCCTGTACATATAACAGGGGAAGGAGGTGCGCGTCATGGAATTATGGGGTCATTTGGTCGTTTTCGCGCAAATCGTGCTCATTAATCTGCTGCTCAGCGGCGACAACGCAGTCGTTATCGCCATGGCCGGCCGCAGGCTTCCGCCGGCGCAGCGTCGGCGAGCGGTTTGGTGGGGAGCGGCGGCAGCCGTGCTGCTGCGGTGCGCGCTCACGGTGCTGGCAGCGCTTCTGCTCGACATCCCTTATTTGCAGACGGCAGGCGCCGTTCTGCTGCTTGTGATCGCCTTCAAGCTGCTCACGGATCATAAAGAGGAGGTAAGCGCAGGCACGGGAGCCTCTACGCTCGCAGGCGCCGTCTGGACGATCGTGGTCGCCGACTTCGTCATGAGCTTGGACAACGTGCTCGCCGTGGCGGCCGTCGCCGGCGAGGATACGGCGCTGCTTTTGATCGGCATCGCGATGAGCATACCTATCATTATTTGGGGGAGCTCGTTCATTATGCATCTCCTCGACCGGTATCCCGTTCTGCTGTACGCGGGCGGAGCGCTGCTCGCCTATGCCGCTTGCGAGATGGCGCTGAAGGACAAGGGGCTTGCGCCGCTGCTCGCCGGTTTGGGCGAGAGCGGACTGCATGCGCTGCCCTTCGCAACCGTAGCCGCCCTCCTGTCGGCGGCACTGTGGATGAAGCGGAGAAGCCGCGTCCATTCGTGACAGGATTGTGGCTTTTCATGTTTTTTAAAGGCGTCGAACTAGTTTTTTACCCCGACTTCCATTAAACTGTTAGATAAAAGAAACGAATATCGTTCGTTCGCAATAGACAAGCGAAGTGGGGGAGACGCGTTGAACAAGCAATCCGCCGCGGTCGGAATATGGATTTTGGCTGCGGGATTGATCATTTTGCTCGGCAAGCTGGGCGTCTTTTCATTTATCGGGGCCGTTTTCTGGCCGATCCTGATTTTAATCGTCGGCATCTTGCTCCACGTGCTTTATTTCGGCGGCATCGTACCGGCCGTCACGCTGGTGCCCGCGGGCATCCTAACCGGATCTTCGCTGCTGCTGATGGTCGGCAACTGGTTCGGCTGGGGATCGATGCGGTATATATGGCCGCTCTTTTTGCTCTCGATCGCGATCGGCCTTTACGAATACGCCGTTTTCGGTGTCGGCAAAGACCGCGCGGTCTGGAATGCAGCAATGGGCATCGGAGCGCTATCGTTGCTGTTGTTCGCCATCATGCTGCTATGGACGTGGGGCATTTATCTCCTCGCCGCCGCCCTGATCGGATTCGGGGTCTGGCTCGTTCTGAGCCGGCGCAAGCCGCGCAGACGCCGCCGATGATCCGTTTGTCCGAGTTCTCGAACTGAGGGTTGGCAATCGGGCCTGCTTAGCGTATAATTGAAGGGATGTAGACAACGTCGGCCTCGCGTCGGCGTTTTGTGTTGGACACGGTAAATTAGGGACGACGGGTTCGCGTTAGCCGAAGCGGGCCTGCCGGTCGTAATGGATACAGATATAAAAATTACAAGGAGTGGAACCATGCAACAAGAACAAATCCGCAATATCGCCATTATCGCGCACGTCGACCACGGGAAAACGACGCTCGTCGACCAGCTTCTGCGTCAATCGGGCACGTTCCGCGAAAATGAGCAAGTCCAGGAGAGAGCGATGGACTCCAACGATCTCGAGCGGGAGCGCGGCATTACGATTCTGGCGAAGAACACCGCCGTCCGTTACAAGGATCACCTGATCAATATCGTCGACACCCCCGGACACGCCGATTTCGGCGGCGAAGTCGAACGGATCATGAAAATGGTCGACGGCGTCTTGCTGGTCGTCGACGCGTTCGAAGGCTGCATGCCGCAGACCAAGTTCGTGCTTCGCAAAGCGCTCGAAGCGGGCCTGACCCCGATCGTCGTCGTCAACAAGATCGACCGTCCGGCCGCGCGTCCGGCCGAAGTCATCGACGAAGTGCTCGAGCTGTTTATCGAGCTCGAAGCGAACGACGAGCAGCTTGAATTCCCGGTCGTATACGCGTCCGGCCTGAACGGCATCGCGAGCCTCGATGCCGGCACGCTCGGCACGACGATGGAGCCGCTGTACGAGACGATCATCGCTAAGATTCCGCACCCGACCGAAGATCAGGACGCGCCGCTGCAGTTCCTCGTCACGCTGCTCGATTACAACGAGTACCTGGGCCGCATTCCGATCGGCCGCGTCAACCGCGGCAAGATCCGCCAAGGACAGCCGGTCGCCGTCCTGGACCGCGAAGGCAAGATCCGCCAGGCCCGTATCGAAAAGCTGTTCGGCTTCCAGGGCCTGAAGCGCGTCGAGATGGAAGAAGCGGCAGCCGGCGACATCATCGCCATCGCGGGCATCAAGGACGTCAACATCGGCGAGACGATCGCCGACCCGGCCAATCCCGAAGCGCTGCCGGTGCTTAAGATCGACGAGCCGACGCTGCAGATGCGCTTCCTTGTCAACAACAGCCCGTTTGCAGGACGTGAAGGCAAGCACGTCACCTCGCGCAAGCTGCGCGAGCGCCTGTTCAAGGAGCTTGAGACGGACGTTGCGCTGCGCGTCGATGAGACAGACAGCCCCGACGCCTTCGTCGTCAGCGGCCGCGGCGAACTGCATCTCGGCATCCTGATCGAGAACATGCGCCGCGAAGGTTACGAGCTGCAGGTGTCCAAGCCGGAGGTCATCCTCCGCGATATCGACGGCGTCAAAAGCGAGCCGATCGAGCGCCTGATGATCGACGTGCCCGAGGAGAGCATGGGCAACGTCATGGAGAGCCTCGGCACGCGCAAGGCCGACATGGTGAACATGATCAACAACGGCAACGGCCAAGTCCGTCTCGAATTTCTCATTCCTGCGCGCGGCCTGATCGGCTATCGCACGAACTTCCTGACGCTGACGCGCGGCTACGGCGTCATGAACCACGCATTCGACAGCTATGGCCCTGTCGTGGGCGGCCAAGTCGGCGGCCGTCACCAAGGCGTGCTCGTCGCCAGCGAGACGGGTTCTTCTACCGTCTACGGCATGATGGGCGTCGAAGACCGCGGGATCATGTTCGTCGAGCCGGGCACGGAAATCTATGAAGGCATGATCGTCGGCGAGCATACCCGCGACAACGACATCATCGTCAACATTTGCAAAGAAAAGGCGCTCAACAACATCCGTACGGCCAACAAGGAAGAGACGGTCAAGCTCAAGTCGCCTCGCCTGATGTCGATGGAAGAAGCGCTCGAATACTTGAACGACGACGAGCTGTGCGAGATTACGCCGAAGTCGATCCGACTGCGCAAGAAGCTGCTGAACAAGAGCGAGCGCGAGCGTTCGGAAAAGCAGCGCAAGATGGCCGAGTCCGGCGTTTAATCGGACAGCCGCGAAAAACGAGGAGGAGGAGCGCAAGTGCAGACCTGGTTTCATGACCACCCCGTCGTTTCCTACCTGCTGATCTTGGCATTTACGATCTATATCTTTAATGCCGTCTTCCGGATGGGCCGACTGCCCATTCTGAAGGAGATCATCGTGCATATCATCATGGCGATCGGGTGCCTCGTGCTCCTCCTGCTACAGCTCGACAAGCTGCCGATCATTCAGTGCATGTCGGTCGCCGTGATTATGATGCTCATGCTTCGCGGCCGCCAAATGTACGACAAATGGCGGGCCAAGCGGGGCGGCGCCGAAGCGGCCGTCAAGCGGACGGAATCCTAGAATCGAATGCAGCTCCGGCGAACCCCGGGAGAGCCCCGCGCTCTTCGGGATTCGCCTTTTTAAATTTATTGAAGAGGTGAAGCGATGAGTTCCAATACCCCGTTGCCGCCGCGCCGGAGTTCGGGCGCCGCGAAAGCAACTGTCAGGGCGAATCCTCCGAAAAAGAAAAAAAGAAAATGGCCTCGTATTCTTTTTGCGATTATCCTGCTTGTCATTCTAGGCCTCGGTGCTTACGCATATTCGTTATGGAGAGAGGTGGACGGCGCGCTGGACGACGCATCCTCGGGCGCGTCGACGCAGGCCGTGCCGGAGGGCGAAAAGGCGCAGGTCAAACCGATCTCGCTCTTGCTGCTGGGAATGGATTACAGACCCAAGATCGGCGGCATGAACACCGACGTCATCATGGTGGCGGCTTTTAATCCCAAGTCCAACACGGCGACGGTCGTGACGATCCCACGGGATTCGGACCTGCAGCTGGACGGTTATTCGACGCAGAAGATCAACGCCTTTTACGCCAGATTCCACAGCAAGAGCGACGCCAAAGGCGAGGCGGCGAACGCCTATGCCCGCGACGAAATGAAGCAAATGCTCGGCAAGTTTTTCGACATCGACATCAAGTATGCATCCGTGCTGAATTTTCAGGGGTTTGTCGACGTCGTCGACAAGCTGGGCGGGGTAAAGGTGAACGTGGACAAGGATATGCGTTATGTCGACAATGCGGACGGGACCGACATCGATCTGAAGGCGGGCGAGCAGACGCTGAAAGGCGAGGACGCGCTCGGCTTCGTGCGCTACCGCAAGTCCAACCGCGGCACCGCGGCCTCAAGCGATTTCGAGCGCAACGAGCGTCAGAGCCAGGTGCTTGGCGCCATCGTCGAAAAGATGAAATCGTTCGGCGGAATTACGAAGTTGAGCGGCGTGATCGATGTGGCGGGCAAAAATGTGGTGACGGATATTCCGAAGGCGCAGATCACGAATATGTTAAAGACATATTATGATATCAATCGCGAGGACATCCGCTTCATCCCGCTCACGGGCGTCTGGAAAAGCCCTTACGTTTATTTGGACAAAGATTCGGTGGCGGAGGCCAAAGCCGCGCTTGCCGAAGAGATGTCCCCCGAAGGCCGCGTCGCGGCCGCAACGGACGGCGAAACGAAATAATCGGCGGGCGGTCATGCCGCGCGATTCGGGCAAGCATCGCTTGGCCTCACCGAAAGCAGTATGGTATACTGAGCACAACGTATCCCGTTGCAATGTGTCCAAGTCTCTAAACCACGATGCCGAGGGAGTGTTGCGGATGGCAGGCAGAAGGTCTAGATCCACCGGATTCGGCGAAGTCGTCCTGCTGTCGTCCCCGCAGAGCGTCAGGCTTGTCCCGGGCCGTTCCTTCGGTTTCGGAACGCCGTCGCGTGTTCTGTCTCCGCTGTCTGTGCGCCGCGCGTTGAACTCATATGTGTATACGGACAAGAACCCAGTGATTTCACTGGGTTCTTTGCGTATTTGCGGACGTATCCGCGTGCGACCTGGCAGCCGGTCCGGCACCGTCCGGAGAGGCTGGAGGCACGATGCTGCGCGGCACTTGGGGAACGAGCCGGCCGACGATATCGGCCATCTCCTCCGCGAAGCCCGCGATCGGCCGGCCGCGCTTCGCGTCGGCTCGAATCTCCCGGATTCGCTGGGCCATATCCATGTCCGCGGTCACAAGCGCATCGATACCGTACGGGTCTTTGCGGAATGCCTCTGCGACGGCGTACTTGGTCGTCCCGACTCTCGAGCGCTCCATCTTCGGGTCGACGTCGATGCCGACGACGGCATATTTGCCGAAAATAACGCAATTGGCGTGGCGAACGCCGCGGACGCCCTCGGCCAGCTGCTCGAGGTGGGCGGCGACGGCCTTCGCGTTCGGCCGGACCGCGACGGAGCGGTCGCCAACCGAGACATCGCTGCCGGGCGCGCTGTGCGCCTGCAGGCGGTCCTGTCCGGGCTGCCCGGGAGCTGCCGTCCGGTTGCCGCATCCGGCGGCGGACAACAGAGCCGAAGCCAGCAGCAAGATTAATCCGGCTTTGGCCGGCTTACCAACGTACATGTGGGGATCACCGTCCTCGTGGGTATCAATTCTTTTAAGGGGGGATGTCCGAAGGCCTTAAAGGCTTCAAGCAAGCTCCGCCTCGCATTATGTTTCCCTGTCCCAAGCGCCGGTATGTAAATACGTCACAATCCGTCTTAACCGGGAGGAACCGCCGTGAAAAAAATTTACGTGCTCGATACGAACGTGCTGCTCCATGATCCGCTCGCATTGTTTGCCTTCGGCTCGAACGAGGTCGTCATTCCTTCGGTCGTGCTCGAGGAGATCGACTCCAAGAAAAGGCTGGCCGACGAGATCGGGCGCAATGCCCGGTTCGTGTCCAGGGAGCTCGACCGTATGCGGGAGATCGGGCATTTGCACAACGGGGTTGCTCTGGAAAACGGCGGCGTGCTGAAGGTGGAAATGAATCATCGCCGCTTTGTACGGGTACAGGAGCTATTCGGGGAAATGACCAACGACAACCGCATCCTGGCGGTCGCGCTGAACTATCATCTGGAGGAACAGGAGCAGCCCGAATCGGCGCGCCCTGTCATCCTCGTGAGCAAGGACGTGCTGGTTCGCGTCAAGGCGGACGTGTTGGGCGTCACCGCCGAGGACTACTTGTCGGACCGGATCGCCGAAGGCACCGACCATTATACGGGCCAGGTCACGCTGCACGTCCATCCGGCGCAGATCGATGAATTTTATACGTATCGCTTCCTCAGCATCAATCAGATGGGACTCAAGCAAAAGCTTCATCCGAACGAATTCGTCATTCTCCGCGACGAGCTCGGTACTTCAAAGTCTGCTCTCCTGAAGGTGAGCCAGGACGGCGCAAGGCTTGAGCCGCTGCATTTGTCCAACGAGCCGGTATGGGGCATCACCGCCCGCAATGCGCAGCAGCGCATGGCGCTCGAGCTGCTGCTGAACGACGATATTCCGCTCGTGACGCTGACGGGGAGGGCCGGAACAGGCAAGACGCTCATTACACTTGCCGCGGGGCTCATGAAGGTCGAAGACGAACACAAGTACAAGAAGCTGCTCATCGCCCGTCCTGTCGTGCCGATGGGCAAGGATATCGGTTATTTGCCCGGGGAGAAGGAAGAGAAGCTGAGGCCATGGATGCAGCCGATCTACGATAATCTGGAATTTTTGTTCGATACGAAAAAATCGGGGGATCTGGACAAAATTTTGATGGGACTCGGCAGCATCCAAGTCGAGGCGCTCACGTACATTCGCGGGCGTTCGATACCGGGGCAGTTGATTATCATCGACGAAGCCCAGAATCTGAGCAAGCACGAGGTGAAAACGATCGTCTCGCGCGTCGGCGAGCATAGTAAAATCGTGCTGCTTGGCGATCCGGAGCAAATCGACCATCCATACCTGGACGCGCAAAGCAACGGTCTGACGTATCTGGTGGAGAGCTTCAAGGCGGAAGGCATCAGCGGGCATGTGACGCTGGAAAAGGGAGAGCGCTCCAAGCTTGCCCAACTGGCCGCAGAGAAGCTGTAAACGAGATCGCCGGGGCAAAAAAGCAGGGCCGGACGCGAGCAAGGCGTCCGGCCCGCTCTATGCGGTCCCGCTGGTCTGAATCGCGATTCTGGCTGCATAGCGGCTAAAGCGTTTGCATAACGGAGGCGACAAGGCGGCTTAATCCTGCTATCATGGAAAAAACGAATCGCGCCTGCGGCAGCGGGCGGAGGAAGGGGCTTAACCGTGACGCGCCGGAAGTATGTCGTCGTGCTCATGCTGCTTATGCTGGCGGTGCTGCTCACTTCGCCTTGGGCTTCCGCGCCGGAGCCGGACCTTGCGCCGGACGCGGTGCCTGAGGGGCAAGAGGCGATCGAGGAGGAGCCCGTCTTCGCGGAGCAGCATGCGGAGCTAAACGTGAAAATCATACAGGACGAGGAGACGTTTCGACTGCTCGAGCGGCAGTCGGCGGTTTTCGAGCGCAGCCATCCGGACATTCGCGTCAGCCTGGAGCGCATCGACCCCGGCAATTCTGGGGACCTGCCGAACGGATGGCGCGAGGCGGAGAAAATCGCCGACGTCGCGCTCGTCCCGAGTTTATGGGTCAAGCGCATGGCCGTCTCGGGTCTGCTGCTGCCTGCCGACTCGGCGTTCGAAGGCGATGCGCTGTCCGAACAGTTCGAGGCGGTCGCCGCCCCGCTCAAGTGGAACGGGTACATATGGGGCGTGCCGCATCATATCGATCCTTATGTCGTCGTGTGGAATCGCGCGCGATTGTCGGCCGCTACGCGACAAGACGGCAGCGCCTTGACGCTGCCGCTCGGTCCCGAAGACTGGGCGACGCTCGGGACTGAGATGGCAAACGAGGGGAGCCGGCCCTGGCTTGCGATCGACGAGCGCGATTCGGCGGCACTGCTCACCTGGCTGGGCGCGGCGACGGGGATCAGGCCGGATTTGCTGCTGGGCGATGGAAATGGACAGTGGGGCGCCGGCCCTGCCGCGACGATGCTGGATACCCTTCGCGGCACGGTCGGATTGCGGGCGCCCGATTCCGGCGCTCCGTTCTGGGAAGCGATGGCATCGGGACAATACGCGGCCGCAGTCACGCGGCTATCGGTGGCACAGGCCGGCATTGCGAGTCTCGGCGCGGACGCGGCGGCCGGATTGTCCATCGACCGCAGCGGATGGGACAAGGCGTATGCCTTTGAAGGCGGCGCCTCCTTTGTCATCGCCGCAGGCACGCAGGGCGAGAGCGCGGCAAAAACCTGGATCGCGGCGATGACCGAAGCGCAGCGTCAGCTCGATAATTATGACGCGGCGGGGTATTTGCCCGTATACCGGTCGTTGTATGCCGAGCGACGCAACCTGCCGGACCTGGCAGGCAGAGGGGCCCAGCAGTTTCCGAACTGGGCGCCTCAAGTCGGCCCCGAATGGCCGCTGCTGATGACAAAAGTCGGTCTTTACTGGACGGACTGGCGGCAAGGCCGGCTTGCCTTGACGGATTGGCCGCCGAGATGGAGCGGCCTACTTGCCGATCTTGAGCTTCACGATTAGCCTGCCCTCCTCGAGAGACACGCTGTCGGCCTTTAAATAAGCCATCACCTGCTGCGGGTAGAAGCCGAGATCGAAGTCGCGCACCAGGTCGTCGCGCGTCGTATCGGGCAGCGCCAGCCCGTTGAAAACGAGCGTATTCATATGGAACATGATGGCGTTTTTCGGTTCGTTCTCGACCGTATAAGTACCTGTGACGGCGACCTCCATCGAGCCGCTTTTTCCTTGCAGAGACAAAAGATCCGGTTTAAACGAAATGCTGAAGTCTTTAAGCAGTTCGCTTTGCGCATGAAGGAATTCGTTCAACTGCGCGTCGCTCAACGTAAGCGTCGTCGACAAGCCTTTCGTTTTCAACGCTTCCGGGTGCTCCTGAATCCAATCCGGCAGCTTGTTCATCGCTTTGGCGAGCGCGCTGAAGTGGCGCCTTACTTCGTACAGCCCCGCGCTTTGCCAATAGGACTGTATTTCCTCGAGCTGCTTGCGTGCAATCGCGGGATCCGCGCTGCCGTCGATGGCAGCGCGGATCTCGGCCTGCAGCGCCGCGACCCGGTCTCGCTGACTCGCAAGGTCTGCGGCTACGCGGGACAGCTCGTCCTTGTCTTTTTGCAGCTTTTCCTGGCCTTTGCGGATCTCTTCGTATTCCCGATTGAAGTCGGCCAGCGTGCGGCGGTCGGCTTCGAATATCGTATCCATCAGGTCCCAGCTTCTGAGCAGTCCGGCGAGCGATTTGAAGCTGACGAGGACGCCGAGCATCGCTTCCTTCTGACCCATATAGTAGGCTCGCAGTACGCGTCCCGCCTTTTCGCGCTGCGCCGCAATGGCGAGCTGGCGCTCCGCGAGCTTCGCTTCGTTTAGCGCGATGCTTTTTTCGGTTTCTTTTCGCAGCCCCGAGATCCGATCGATCTCTCTGTCGATCTCTACGACGCTGAGTCCTTTCTCTAGCAGCTGCCGGGTCGTCTCCGCGAGCGGCTCCGCATAGACGGGAGGCGGCGTCGGTACGATTTTTCCGGGAAAAAGCGCCATGAGGAGCATGACGGCGACGGCAAACAGGACGAGTCTCCGCATCTGGCCCTCCTTTCTCTCTGGCAGACGGGTACGGCGGTAGTCAAGCTTATGCATTTCTACCTCATTATAGACGAAAAGAACCCTCGCAAGAGAGAGGGGCGGTGGGGAAACCTGAAATCGCGCAAAATCGTTCATGAACATAAAAAGGCCGGAGCGGTTAGCTCCGGCCTTCAGGCATGCCTGCGGTTATGCCGGCAAGCCCATCTCAAATACGGACCAGTAGGTAAAGCCGAGGAACGCGATGATCATATAGCCCCAGAACATGAAGACGTATGTGCGCTCCGTGAACTTCAGGTAACCGAGCAAGAAGAAGGCGGCCGTCTGGATAAAGAACAGAAGCGCCATTTCATACATATCGCCTGCAAACGACATGAGCGCGATCGCGAGCGTCCAGAAACCAAGCATCCGGAACATGCGTGCCATGGTAATCCCCCTTCAGCGTTTCTCTAACCATTTTTCTACAGCATATTATACCCACGGTTCGGGGGCAGTGTAAACGGTGATTCGTGACGAAATGGCAAACTTTTCGTCCAAGCCTATTATGCCTTCCCGGCGAGCCGCTATTCGCATGGCCGCGAGCAAGTTTTCGGAGCATGCGATCGGAAGGTATACGACGTGCAAAAATGGATATACCTAGAGGTATCCGATAGATTCTATGATTTCTATCACGGGCATACAGATAAAAAAAGAAAGCAAGTTATGCGAGCGATCGAGGAGGGAATAGACCGCATGGCGGCTATTAGACAAGATGCATGGAGCGCGGATGACGATCTTATTTTGGCGGAGATTACGCTTCGCCACATACGGGAGGGGAGCACGCAGCTCGCCGCGTTCGAGGAGGTCGGGCAGCGGATCGCAAGAACGGCCGCGGCATGCGGATTCCGATGGAACAGCTGCGTTCGAAAGCGCTACGACGATGCGATCAGCATTTCCAAGCAACAGCGGCAAAAGCGCAATTATCTCAAGAAGCAGGGCGCCATCGCACTGCCTTCGGACGAACGGCCTTCGGCTTCCGCCGAAGAAGAGAACACGGGCAAAGGGGAGCTGATCAGCTCGGATGCGCTCAGTCTCGAGGCCGTCATCCGATATTTGAAGCAGTGGAAGGGCTCTGTTCAGGAGCTGGGCAAACAAGTGAAGCAGCTGGAAAAAGAATTGAGAGAAAAAAACGAGCAGCTCAGCGCTCTCCGGGAGATCAACGACCGTCTGTCCAAGCAGGCCGACGCGGCGCAAACCGACTACCAGGTCGTCAACGACGATTATAAAGCGCTTATCCGAATCATGGACCGGGCGCGCAGACTCGCGATTCTGTCCGAGGAGTCGGAGGAGGAAAAAACGAGATTTAAAATGGATGCCAACGGCAACCTGGAACGAATCGAATAGATTGAACCCGATGAAAAGCCGTCCCTCGCCGCATGCGGCGAAGAGGACGGCTTTTTGCGTTATCGAGCGGTGACTCCATTCGCCATTGTGCGTGCGGTCGAGACAAGGTATGGTATTTCTTGGACAGGCTGAACGGATAAAAAGGACGGCGAGCGCCGAAACGGGAGGGGTTTTCGCTATGGCAAGCATTCAGATCATCGGCGGCGGCGCGATCGGGCTGTTGCTGGCGGGCAGGCTGGCGGCGTCGGGCGTCCGCGTATGCGTGAGAACGAGAACGCGCGCACAGGCGGACGAGCTGGCGGCATTGGGCGTAACCGTGCAGTCTTCGCTGGGAGAAGCGGACGTGCGCGCCGATGTGGACGCAGCGGCACTGGACGACGAGGGCGCCGGGCCGGTGAGCGATACGCTGCTTGCCGTCAAGCAGACGGCGCTGACGCCCGCTTTTCTATATCGCCTGGGAACTGTGCTGCCGCCTGGCGCGTCGGTAACGGCTTTCTGCAACGGCATCGGCCATACCGACCTGCTGGCTGCGCATTTGCCCGGGAGAAGCCTTTTTGCGGCCGTAACGACGGAGGGGGCGCTTCGGGTCGGGACGACGACCGTGCGCCATACGGGCAGGGGCGAAATTCGGCTCGGTCCGGCGCCATTATTCGAGCCGGTAAGCGCGGATATTACGGCGGGGGATATAAACGTCGTGGCGCCGCTCGCGTCGATGCTGAAACAGGCAGGATTTTCCGCGACGCTGTCGAATGATATGGCACAGAGAATGCTGCGGAAGCTGCTCGGCAATGCTGTCGTCAATCCGCTGACGTCGCTGCTGCGGGTTCGGAACGGCGAATTGGTACGAACGCCCGAGCGGATCGCGCTTATGCGGACGTTGTTCGACGAGACATTGTCCGTGTTGGAGGCCCTCGGACTCGAGCGGACGGAAGGCCTTTGGGAAGAGCTGCTCGACCTTTGCGCGCGCACGGCTGCCAACCGCTCGTCGATGCTGCAGGACGTGCTTGCGGGCCGTCCCACTGAGATCGGTGCGATCAACGGCGCCGTCACGCGCCTGGCAGCGCAGCATGGGGCGGACGCTCCTTATAACGAGTCGCTTGTCGCGCTGGTGTCGGCGATGCGGGGCGAAGACAGAGAAGGGTGAGTGAACGCGCTTGTGGAATGCGTTAGTATCCGCTTATGCGGTATTGGCCATCGGCTCCGTCATTCCGTTCGCTGCCGTGTACGGCATCTCCACGATGCAGACGGGGGACAAGAAACGCGCGATGGGGCTTGCGATGGACATGACGACGATTTTTTTAATCGGAATTGTGAGCTATCTGCTTAATCGGGTGTTCGGCATTCATATGGGCTTTTATATCATTCTGCTTTTCATGCTGCTGGGGGCAGGCCTGATCGGCAATGCGCAATACCGGGTACGCGGCAAGGTGGACAGCCTCAAGCTGTTCCGCGCGATCTGGCGGCTGTCGTTTTTCGGTCTGGCAGCCCTGTACGTGCTGTTCATGCTGATCGAGATCGTGCGATTTCTGGCCAGCGGGGAGTGGGAATAAGCCCGCATGCAGAACGAAGACCCGCCCCTTGCAGCTGCAAGGGGCGGGTCTCGATCGTTGAACGCCAAATCCTTCTAGGCGAAGTCACATTCTTCGCGGTTTCATTCCTGCGATGCCGCGAAGCTTGAGCAGCGCGGTGGCGATCGCGATGCCGGCGGCCGTCCAGGCGGCGACGGCGACGAGCTGCGAAGCGGCTTGCTGCTTCACGCCGATCGCGATGAGCGCCCAGGCGACCGTCAGCGGGAACCAGGGATCCTTGTCTTTAAAGGCGGCGAAGGCCGCAAGGGTCGCTGCGACGACAAACAGGGCTATGGCCCATGCGCGGTCGGGGACGCCCCAGCCGTCCCAGCCGCCCGCCCGAAGCGCGACCGAGATATTGACGATCGTCGCGACCGTCACCCAGCCCAGATAAACGGAGAAGGGCAGCGCGATCAGGAAGAAGCCGGCTCTGTCTCTCGCCGTGCGGGCGGCGGGACGGGAGGAGAGATACGCGCCGATTAACGTCAGCAGCAGGCCTGCGATGACGAACGCGGACGCCGTATAGCGTTCCGAGTGCCAGACGAGCAGCCAGCCGACATTGAACAGGCAGCTGGCGAAAAACCAGGGCGCGGTCGCCTTCATCGTCCTGTCGTTGCGGCGGCTTGGCAGGAAGGCAGCGACGACGTAGCAGAGGGCGAGCAAATAAATGACGCTCCAGATGGAGAAGGCATAGCCGGCAGGCGTGACGAGCGTCGGGATTTTGTCCGATATCTCGCCAGACGATCTGCCGAAAAGTCCGCCGGTTGCGGCAGCCGCGTTGACCGCGACGACGCCCAGCCAACCGGCCGCGTTCAATATGCGCCAATGCAAGGACATAGGAATTCCTCCTTCTTTCTTTGACGATATCCGGCCGCTTCATGTACAATCGAGAATGACACCATTCGGACGGGAGGATGTCCGGGATGAATACGACTCCCTTTAATGACGGGACGGCGCAGTCTCTCTCCGAAGCATACAGGCGCGGCGACGATCAGGTCGCTGCGCTGTTCGGAAGCGCCTACTGCAGAGATATAGAAGCTTGGAGCCGGCGCGCCGCGCGGCTTGATCAAGGCGCGGGCGGCCGCGTCGACAGAAGGCGGCTCGGCGAGGCGCTGCTGGATTACCAGCGCCGGCTGAGCCCGGGGCCGATGGCCCTGCAGCACATCGAAGCGCTCGCGAGCGGCGGCGCGCT
Source organism: Cohnella hashimotonis (assembly GCF_030014955.1). Taxonomy (NCBI): domain Bacteria; kingdom Bacillati; phylum Bacillota; class Bacilli; order Caryophanales; family Paenibacillaceae; genus Cohnella; species Cohnella hashimotonis. The sequence continues at coordinate 4,078,610 of NZ_JAGRPV010000001.1, read as the reverse complement.
CGCCGTGGTCGGCGGCCAGCAGGCTGGTTTGTTCGGCGGCCCGCTCCTGATCGCCTACAAGGCGCTGACCGTCATCCAGGCCGCGAAGCATGCGTCGCGCAGCCTGGGCCGGACGGTCGTGCCGGTATTTTGGATCGCCGGCGAGGACCACGACTTCGAAGAAGCCAATCATTTATACGTTTCCCCGGGCGAAGGCGAACCGCGCAAGGTCAAGCTGGGCCGGCCGGAAGGGCCCCGCCATGCCGTCAGCAGAACGCCTCTCTCCGCGGTCGATTGGGAGGTCGCGCTCACGGAACTTGCGCTGACGCTCCCTGATACCGAATTTAAACCGAATTTGCTAAGGCAAATCAGGATGCACGCGAGCGACGCGCCGACGCTGACGCTGGCGTTCGCCCGGCTGCTGTCCGAGTGGTTCGCGGACGACGGACTCGTCCTGATGGACGCGGACGATCCTGCGATCCGCCGGCTCGAAGGCGGCTTGTTCGGAGAGCTCGTCACGGGCAGCGAGCGATTGAGCGACGCGCTCGCCGCCGGCGAGGAAGCTGTCAGGCGGCTGGGGTACCCGATTCAGGCGGAGTCTGCGCCCGACGGCGCCAACCTGTTCGTGCACGCGGAGCAGGGTCGCATGCTGCTCTTCCGGCAAGGCGACCGCTTCGAGGACCGCAAGGGCGGACTCGCTTACGGCAGAGACGAGCTGCTGCGGATGGCGGCCGAGCGTCCGGAGCAGCTGAGCAACAACGCGCTCTCGCGGCCGCTCATGCAGGATTACCTGTTCCCCGTGCTCGCCACCGTGCTGGGCCCTTCCGAGATCGCCTACTGGGCGTCGCTCGGGCCGGCGTTCGCGGCGTTCGGGCTGGAGATGCCGGTCATCGTGCCCAGGCAGTCGTTCACCTATCTCGAGCCGCAGGTGGAGAAGCTGCTGGCCAAGTACGGCGTCACAGCGGAGCAGATCGCCGCGGACGGCGAACGGCTGAAGCGGGAATGGCTCGCCGCGCAGGACAAGTGGGATATCGGCGGCCGGTTCGCCGAGGTCAAAGACCGATTCGGCGAGCTGTACGCGCCGGTGCTCGAGATGGTATCCCAGGTGGACAAGGGACTGGTCAAGCTGGGAGAGAGCAACCTGGCGCTCATCCTCGAGCAGATCGCCTACCTCGAGCAGCGTACGGCCGGCGCGCTGGCGGGGCGCCACGAATCCTCGCTGCGCCAGTGGGACCGGATGCTTCAGTCGCTCCGCCCGCTCGAGCAGCCGCAGGAGCGCGTCTACGGCATCGTTCATTTTATTAATCGCTACGGCATGGGCTGGCTGTCCGCCCTTCGCTGTATTCCGTTCGACGTTACCGGTGGCCATCGCCTGATGGCCCAACAGCAGGCCGAGCCCGGCGGCCGACATCAGGAGGTTTGTTGTTCATGAAATCGACGCTGTCCAGCATCATCCGCGATCCGTCGCTCGCCCCCGAGGGCAAGCTCAAAATCGATTGGGCCTCCGCCCATATGCCCGTGCTGAACCGGATCCGCAAGCAATTCGCCAAGGAGCTCCCGTTCAAGGGACTGAAGGTCGCCATCTCGCTCCATCTCGAAGCGAAGACGGCTTATCTGGCGAAGGTCGTCCAGGCCGGCGGCGCCGAAGTGGCAATCACCGGCAGCAATCCGCTCTCCACGCAGGACGACGTGTGCGCCGCCTTGGCCGAAGACGGCATCGCCGTATTCGCCAAGTACAACCCGTCCCCCGAAGAGTATCACGGCCTGCTCGAGCGGACGCTCGAGACGAAGCCGGATCTCATCATCGACGACGGGGGCGACCTGGTCACGATGCTGCACACGACGCGCCGCGATCTGCTGCCTGGCATCCGCGGCGGCGCCGAAGAGACGACGACAGGTATTCTGCGCCTGAAGGCGATGGAAAACGAAGGCTCCCTTCAATTCCCGATGGTGGCCGTTAACGACGCCTTCTGCAAATACTTGTTCGACAACCGCTACGGCACCGGTCAATCGGTATGGGACGGCATCAACCGTACGACCAATCTGGTCGTCGCGGGCAAGACCGTCGTCGTCAACGGCTACGGCTGGTGCGGCAAAGGCGTGGCGCTCCGCGCGAAGGGGCTCGGCGCGAACGTCGTCGTTACCGAGGTGGACGCGATCAAGGCGGTCGAAGCGTACATGGACGGCTTCACGGTGCTGTCGATGGAAGAAGCGGCCAAGGTAGGCGAGTTTTTCGTCACCGTCACGGGCAACAAGGACGTCATCACCGGCGCGCACATCGCGCAGATGAAGGATGGGGCGATTCTGTCCAACGCGGGCCACTTCGACGTCGAGGTGAACCTCGTCGAGCTCGAAGCGATGTCGGTGTCGAAGCGCACCGTGCGCCGCAACATCGAGGAGTATCGCCTGCAGGACGGCCGCAAGATTTACGTGCTCGCCGAAGGGCGTCTCGTGAATCTGGCTGCCGGCGACGGTCACCCTGCGGAGATCATGGACATGACGTTTGCGCTGCAGGCGCTCTCCCTTCGCTACGTCAACGAGAAATACGAGTCGATCGGCAAGCAGGTCGTCAAGGTGCCGTACGCGCTGGACGAACAAGTGGCGAGAGCGAAGCTGGAATCCCTCGGCATCTCGATCGACACCCTGAGCGAAGAGCAAAAAACGTACCTGGACAGCTGGGCCGGGCACGAATAATGACGATTTTTTAATAACCTAAAATATTTTGAGGAAATCCTGCTTTTCAAGCAGGATTTCTTTTTTTTTGCGCGAATAGTCATCATAAGTGGTTTAAAGTGGGGCCAAGTGGTGGAATATGGAGGGGGTGTGCAGCGGTCATGTTTTTAGGGGAATACCAGCATTCGATCGACGACAAAGGCCGAATCATTATTCCCGCTAAATTCCGCGACGCGCTGGGCACCGACTTTATCGTCACCCGCGGACTCGACAGCTGCTTGTTCGTTTATCCCCGCGAAGAGTGGGCGCAGCTGGAGCAGCGAATACGCGCGCTGCCGTCCATGGCGGCCAACGCGAGAGCTTTTTCACGGCTGCTGTTCTCCGGCGCTTCCGAGGGCGAATGGGACAAGCAGGGGAGGGTCAACCTTCCGAACCACCTGCGAGACTATGCAAAGCTGGACAAGGAATGCACGATCATCGGCGTATCCACGAGAGTGGAGATTTGGGACAAGGCGACTTGGGAAGCCTACAGTCATGCCTCCGAGGAATCGTTCAACGAGATCGCGGAGAAACTGGTCGATTTCGATTTTCATTTCTGATCGCAGAGGACGTCGTCGCGCAGCCACGAATCGTGTTTACACATCACCACTACATAGACAGAAGCAACCGACAGCATGACCGCGAGGGTTGCCGGGAGGCCATACTTTGTTCCACCACATCACCGTGCTTAAAGAAGAAGCGGTAGAAGGTCTGAATATCCGCGAAGACGGCATCTACGTCGATTGCACCTTGGGTGGCGCAGGGCACAGCGAGTTGATCGCTTCGCATCTCGCCCCCGGGGGCAGGCTCATCGGTCTGGATCAGGACGACACTGCGCTCGCCCACGCGCGGGAGCGACTGGCGCCGTACGGCGACATCGTAACGCTGGTGAAAAGCAACTTCCGGCATCTCGCGGACGCGCTGCGGCAAGCGGGCGTACCGGAAAAAGACGGCGTGCCTCAGGTAGACGGCATCCTGTTCGATCTGGGCGTATCGAGTCCGCAGCTTGACGAAGCCGACAGAGGCTTCAGCTACAATCACGACGCGGAGCTCGACATGCGCATGGACCGCGCGCAACCGCTCACCGCGCGAGAGATCGTGAACGAGTGGGACGAACGGGAGCTGTCGCGTATCCTGCGCGACTATGGCGAGGAAAAGTTCGCGCGCAAAATCGCCCGCCATTTGGTAGAGACAAGGGCCAAGACACCCATCGAGACGACCGCGCAGCTCGCCGAGCTGGTGAAAACCGCGATTCCCGCCGCCGCAAGGCGAACGGGAGGCCATCCTGCGAAGCGGGCCTTCCAGGCGATCCGCATCGCCGTCAACGACGAGCTTGAAGCGTTCCGCGACGCGCTGGAGCAGGCGATCGATTGCACCGCCCCGGGCGGACGCATCGCCGTCATTACGTTCCATTCGCTCGAGGACCGCATTTGCAAAGAGACGTTCGTCAAGGAAGTGCCGGCCAACATCAGTCCGCCCGGGTTCCCTGTTACGGTATGGGGCGAAGGCAGGCTCAAGCTTACGCCGCGCAAGGCGATGGTACCTTCCGAGGCGGAGCTCGAGCTGAACAACCGGGCGCGGTCGGCCAAGCTCAGAATCGCCGAAAAGCTGGATCCGGACGCGGCGAACGAGCGCGGGTAGGTTTCGCACCGGTTTTCGGACACAATCGGATTTCCGCAAATCAAATAGACAAGCTGGAGACATCCAAGCGCGGGGGGAGCGAAGAACATGCGTTATTATGGCAATCTGGCGGTTCGCGAGGAGCGTCAGCCGGAACAGAAAAAGCAGCAGCGCACGGCAGCGCCGCAGACGGCGTCCCAAGTTCGCCGCAAGAGCATTCCGGTCGGGGAGAAGCTGCTGTATCTGCTTACCGTGTTCGTCTGCGTCGCCGTAGCGGGATTGATCTTGTATCGCAACGCAGGATTGTACGAGATGAACCGCAGCATTCAAAAAATTACGAGCGAGTACGAAACGGGCGCCGATCAAACGAAGGAACTGCAGCGCGAAGTGGACAAGCTGCGGGATCCCGCCAGAATCTCGAAGCTGGCTGCCGAGAAGGGATATGTCTACGACAACGGTAAAAAGCCGTTGACGCTGTCCGCCGACGGCAACTGACGGACGCGTGACTACAGACGCAGTCCGAGATTGAACGGAAGGTGAGGGGCATGACGAAACGAATCAAATTGCGCACGCTGCTGGCGGGAGGGGTAATTACCCTCCTGTTTGTCGCTTTATGGGGGCGAATCTACTGGGTGCAGGTGGCACACGCAGAGTTCTGGTCCGAGCAAGCCCGCAGTACATGGGTTACGACCAAGAAGCTCGTCCAGGAACGCGGCACGATCTCCGACCGTACCGGTACGGTGCTGGCCGGGGATGCCGCGGCGTATACGCTCGCGCTTAGTCCCAAGATCATCCACCAGCTTGACGATGCCAATCCGCAGTGGAAGCTGATCGACCAGATCGCGGCCAAGGTGACGAGCGTGCTGGGCAAGCCGGAGACCGAAGTGCGCAAGATCATCGATGCGAAAACTAGCAAAGGCGCCTATTTCGCGCAGCGCGAGGTGCAGCCCGAAGGCTGGAAGGTCGACAAGGAAGTCGCCGACCGCTTGACCGCTTTCCGCGATCAGATGCGTGAGCTGACCGGGAAAAAGGACGTCGGCATTTACCTGATCGAAGACAAAAAGCGCTACTATCCGAACGGTTCCCTCGCCTCTCAAATTCTTGGCTACCAGAACAAAGAAGGCGTTGCGATCATGGGACTGGAGAAGACGCTCGACGACGATCTCAGGGGCGAGGAAGGCTCCATTACGTACGTCAAGGACGGCAAGCGCACGCAGCTCGCGGACGGCGAGATCGAAGCGAAGCAGGCGGTCGACGGCAAAAACGTGATGCTGACGATCGATCGGGATATTCAATATTATATGGAACAGGCGATGAAAACCGCTTACGAGCAGTATCACCCGCTTAGCATGACGGCGATCGCCGCGGATCCGAAGACGATGGACATCCTGGGCATGGTCAGCCTGCCCGATTTTAATCCGAACAACTACTGGGATTACGCGAAAAACCTGTCTTCGTTCAAAAATAACGCGGTGCAGTCCATCTATGAACCGGGGTCCACGTTTAAAATCGTCACGCTGGCGGCAGCCGTTCAGGAAGGGCTGTTCAACCCGAACGACAAGTATATGTCGGGCACCGTGCAGATCCCGAAATCCAAGCCCGTTAACGATATCAAGCGCGGCGGCTGGGGCGAGATCACCTACCTGGAAGGTTTGAAGCGCTCGAGTAACGTGGCGTTCGTCAAGCTGGGGTACGAGAAGCTCGGCAAGACGAAGTTCAAGCAGTATATAGACAACTTCGGCTTCGGTCAAAAGACGGGCATCGAGCTGGCGGGCGAGATCGCGGGAACGACGCAGCTGACGTGGGAACGGGATTACGCCGCCGCTACGTTCGGCCAGGCCGTCTCCGTCACGCCGATCCAGCAGGTCGCGGCGGTCGCCGCGGTAGCCAACGGCGGCAAGCTGATGGAGCCGCATATCATCAAGTCGATCTCGGATCCGAATACCGGCGAGAAGGTCGTGACCGAGCCCAAGGTCATCCGCCAGGTCATCTCGGAGCAGACGTCCAAAAAGGTCGGCGAGTACCTCGAGCAGGTCGTCAGCGACAAAGAAATCGGCACCGGACGCAACGCTTACATCGAGGGCTACCGGATCGCAGGCAAGACAGGCACGGCGCAAAAGGCGCAGGCGGCCGGCGGCTACGCCGAGGACAAGTTCGTCGTATCTTTTATCGGTTATGCACCCGTGGAGGACCCGAAGATCGTGCTCTACGTGCTCGTCGACGAGCCTGACGACAAGACGCTTGGCGGCGGCTCGGTCGCGGCTCCGATTTTCAAGGAGATTATGCAAAAATCGCTTTTGCACCTCGGCGTGCTGCCCGACATTAAAAAGGATGCGGACAAGGACAAGAAGGACGAAGCTGAAGCGACGCCGGCCCCCGTCACCGCCAAAGTGACCGATGTGACGAACCAGACGGTGACGCAGGCGAAAAGCAAGCTTGGGAACAGCTCTTTCGAGGCGATCGTGCTCGGCAAGGGCGACAAAGTCGTGTCCCAGCTTCCCAAAGCGGGCGCCGTTTTGCCGACCTCCCAGCATGTATATCTGATGACCGAAAAAACGCTAGGCAGCGTGCCGAGCCTGAAGGGCTTGTCGCTTCGCGACGCGCTCGACATGTGCTCGCTTCTAGGCGCTTCCTGCACGGCGAGCGGACAGGGCTACGTGTCCGGACAGCAGGCGACCAGGGACGGCGACAAGCTGTCGATCGCCTTGACGCTGTCGCCGCCTGCGGGCACGACGATCGAGCCGGCCGCGACCAAAACCGCGACCGACAAGCAGGTCCAAAGCGGCACCGGCGGCGACGGAGCGGGCGCAGCGGATGTGGATGACAGCGCGGTGGATGACGCAGGCGATTGACGCGTTTTCCGTCAAGGCTTCGTCAGGCGAGACAAGCATAGCTTGTTCTAAGCCCCTTCTCCAAGGAATAGGGTGTGAGTAACGCACCGATATTCCGGGGAGGGGGCTGACCTGCGTGAGAATCTCGCAAGTGACGGTGAGGCGGCGCTTGCTGCTGGCGCTGCTCGCAGTGGGGATCGGGTTTATGGCGCTGATCGCGCGCCTCGCATACGTACAGCTGGTCAAAGGTGGCAAGCTGGCCGAGCAGGCGGAGGAGTCGTGGCGCCGCCAGATTCCGTTCGAGGCCAAAAGAGGAACGATCACGGATCGCACAGGCATCAAGCTCGCTTACAACATCAGTTCGCCGACCGTTTATGCGGTGCCGGCGCAGGTGAAGGACAAAGAAGGTACGGCGGGCAAGCTGGCTCCGCTCATCGGCATGGACCGGGACAAAGTGCTGGAGATGCTCAAAAAGAAGGCGAGCAACGTGAATCTTCGCCCCGGGGGGCGCAAGATTACGCTGGAGCTGGCGCAGCAGATTCGGGATCTGGCGCTGCCCGGCATCTATGTGGCGGAGGACAACAAGCGTTTTTACCCGTTCGGTACGATGGCCGCGCAGGTGCTTGGCATCACCGGCTACGACAGCGGGCTGACCGGCGTGGAGAAGCAATATAATCAGCTGTTGTCCGGGACGCGAGGCAACATTTCGTTTCTGACCGACGCGGCCGGCCGTCAGATGCCCAATTCTTCCGAAGCCTACCAGCCGCCGCGGGACGGACTGACCCTGCAGCTGACGATCGACCAGAAGATCCAGTCCATCGTGGAGCGCGAGCTCGATCAGGCGATGCTGAAGTATCAGGCGAAGGACGTCATCGCCATCGCGATGGATCCGAAAAGCGGAGAAGTTTTGGCGATGGGCAGCCGTCCTACTTTTCAGCCCGACCGTTATCAGGAAGCGGAGCCAGAAGTATACAACCGAAATCTTCCGATCTGGATGACGTACGAGCCCGGGTCCACGTTTAAGATTATTACGTTGTCCGCGGCCATTCAGGAAGGCAAAGTCAATTTGAAAAACGAGTCCTTTTACGATCCCGGCTATGTCGAGGTCGGCGGCGCGAGATTGCGCTGCTGGAAGAAAGGCGGGCACGGCAGCCAATCGTTCCTGGAGGTCGTCGAAAATTCCTGCAATCCGGGCTTTGTGGCGCTGGGGCAGCGGCTCGGCAAGGAGAAGCTGTTCGAGTATATTAAAAACTTCGGCTTCGGTAAAAGAACCGGCATCGATATCGGCGGGGAAGAAAACGGCATTCTGTTCAAGCTCGCGAACGTCGGTCCCGTCGAACTGGCTACGACAGCGTTCGGGCAGGGTGTGTCGGTGACGCCAATCCAGCAGATCACGGCGGTCGCCGCCGCGATCAACGGGGGCAAGCTCTTCAAACCGCATGTCGCGAAGGCCTGGGTCAACCCGGATACGGGCGAAACTTTGCAGGAGATCGAGCCTGAGCTCGTACGCCAGGTCATCTCGCCGGAGACGTCGAAGCAGGTGCGCGAAGCGCTCGAGAGCGTCGTGGCGCAGGGCACGGGGGGCAATGCGTTTCTGGACGGCTACCGGGTCGGCGGCAAGACGGGGACGGCGCAAAAGGTCATTAACGGCGTGTACTCGGCGAGCGAGCACATCGTTTCGTTCATTGGCTTCGCGCCGGCGGACGACCCGCAGCTGATCGTATACGTCGCGGTCGACAATCCCCAGGGCATTCAGTTCGGGGGCGTCGTAGCGGCGCCGATCGTGCGCAACATTATGGCCGACGCGCTGCCATATCTTGGCGTAGAACCGCGCAAGGACCAGATCGGCAAGGAATACAAGCTGGGCGAGCTGCCGATGGTGAACGTGCCGAATCTTGTCGGCAAGTCGGTGACGGATCTGTACGAGGACATGAACATGAACTTCCAGCTGTCCGCCTCCGGCAAGGGAGACACCGTGCTGCGCCAGGCGCCCGAAGCGGGGCAGCGGGTTCAGAAGGGCTCGGTCATTCGTATATATTTGGGGAACGAGGGCGAGCAGGCGCCCGCCGAGGACGGCGCGCATTGAACCGCGATGGCGGAGCTGCAAGCGCCGCGGTGTGACAGCCGGAAAAATCGGGTAACAATGCTGGGGGCGACGACGCGTGGGATCGTTTCGTTGGAGTGCCCCCGGTTTAGCCGGTTATCCGAAATTGATTTGCAGCGGACTGCCAAGTGTTTCCTGACACTTGTTTGAAAAGCGCTCCTGGCGGATAATGTACGCATAGGTAAATCAAGCAACCCTGCATTCTTATCCGTGTTAAATCAACTATTTTGCTGCAGTCGAAGGAGCTGAACGTACGATGCAACTGGATCAATTAGCAAAGGAACTGCTGCTGCATCGGATTGTCGGCGATGGCGGCGTCGTTATTCAGGGAATCGAGGCTGACTCGAGAGCCGTGCAGGCGGGACAGCTTTTTTTCTGCTTGCCGGGACATACCGTTGACGGCCACGATTTCGCGCCGCAGGCGCTGGAGCGAGGGGCCGCGGCGCTTGTCGTGTCGCGGGAGCTGCCGCTGGCCTTGCCGCAGCTGGTCGTGCCCGACGTGAGACGGGCGCTCGCCGTGCTGGCCGACGTCTGGTACGGGCATCCGTCGCGCAAGCTGCGACCGATCGGCGTGACCGGCACCAACGGAAAGACGACGACGACTTATCTCATCGAACGCATATTAAGCGATGCCGGGGTGTCGCCCGGCGTTATCGGCACGATCGAAGCGAGATATGCCGGCGCGAGCTATCCGATGTCGGGTACGACGCCGGACATTTTGCCCTTGCAGCGACTGCTGGGCGCGATGGCGGAAGCCGGCACAGATCGGGCCGTTATGGAAGTCAGCTCGCATGCGCTGGAGCAGGGCAGAACCTGGGGGACGCGGTTTCGGACCGCGATCTTCACGAACCTGACCCAGGATCATCTGGATTATCATGTGACGATGGAAGCTTACGCCGACGCCAAGGGGCTTTTCTTTTCGAGACTCGGCAACGATTACGGGGCCGGTCCCGATGACCGCGCCTACGCCGTGTTGAATGCCGACGATCCCGTCTCGGCCAAGTTCGCGAAGCTGACCGCCGCAGAGGTCGTCACGTACGGCATCGAGCGGAACGCGGACGTACGCGCCAGAAATGTGCGAATCTCGTCCCGGGGCACGTCGTTCGACGTAGAGACGTTCCGCGGCTCGAGAAGCGTACAGCTGCGCATGGTCGGCAAGTTTAACGTATACAACGCGCTCGCTTCGCTGACGGCCGCGCTGTGCGAAGGCATCGGGCTTGAAGCCGCCGTGGCGAGCCTTGAGGCGGTGCCCGGCGTGCCGGGTCGCGTCGAAGCCGTAGACGAGGGTCAGCCGTACGCGGTCGTCGTCGACTACGCGCATACGCCGGACGGCCTGGACAACGTGCTCCGCGCCGTGCGCGAGATCGCGGAGGGCCGGGTCATCTGCGTATTCGGCTGCGGCGGCGACCGCGACCGGACGAAGCGCCCGATCATGGGCAAGATCGCGGCCGGTCTTGCGGACGTTCTGCTCGTGACGAGCGACAATCCGCGATCGGAGGATCCGCTTGCGATTCTGCGGGATATCGAGGCGGGGCTTAAGGAAGACGCGATCGATCCGGACCGCTACGAGCTCGATCCGGACCGCGGCGCGGCCATCCGCAAAGCGGTTGAAATGGCCGGCCCCGGGGATGTAGTATTGATAGCGGGCAAAGGGCATGAGACCTACCAAATTATCGGCGGCGTAACGCACGACTTCGACGATCGGCTGACGGCGCGCGACGCGATAAGGAGCAGGATGCTGTGATAAGAGCGACGCTTAGCGAAGCGGCCGCATGGTGCGGCGCAGAGCTGCAAGGAATGCCGGCAGGCGCGGAGCCTGAGATTGCCGGCGTATCGATCGACTCGCGTTCGATCGGAGCCGGGCAATTGTTCGTGCCGATCGCGGGAGACCGGTTCGACGGACACGACTACATAGAGACGGCCGCCAGCGCAGGCGCGACAGCCGCGCTTTGGCAGCGCGACCGCGCGCTGCCGGCCGGCGCCGGGCTTCCGCTGCTGCTCGTCGATGACACGCTCGCCGCCTTGCAGCGGCTGGCCGAGTCCTACCTGGCGAGCTGGAAGCCGAAGGTCGTCGGCGTCACAGGAAGCAACGGCAAGACGACGACCAAAGACTTGATCTACTCGGCGCTCGCAACCGTCTACCGGACGGCGAAGACCGAAGGCAATTTTAACAATCATATCGGATTGCCGCTGACGATCCTCCGGGCGGACCGCAATACGGAGGTTCTCGTGCTGGAAATGGGGATGAGCGGCTTCGGCGAGATCTCGCTGCTCTCTCGCATCGCAAAGCCCGACATCGCCGTCATCACGAACATCGGCGAGTCCCATCTGGAGCATCTCGGCTCGCGGCGCGGCATCGCGCAGGCGAAGCTGGAGATCGCCGAGGGGCTGAAGGACGGCGGCACTTTGGTCTACAACGGCGACGAGCCGCTGCTTCGCGAGGAGCTGGCGGCGCTCGCGCTGCCGGCGGACGCCGTCAGGACGATTAGGTTCGGGGAGTCCGTTGCGTGCGATTTGCGCGCGACGGACATCGCGACGGATGCCGAGCGCGCGACGTTTGTCGCAACCGCCTTCGCCCCCGCGGGCTCTCCGGGCGACGGCGACAATGGCCTGAACGAGCGAGCGGCCGAGACAGAGACTTTCCGCTTTTCCGTGCCGATTCCCGGCCGGCACAACGCGGTCAACGCGCTCGCGGCGATCGCAGTCGCCCGCCTGCTTGGCGTCTCCGACGCGGACATCGCGCGCGGCTTGGCCGGAGCCAAGCTGACGGGCATGCGCATCGAGCGCATACGGGCGAAGAGCGGCGCGCTTGTCCTGAACGACGCGTACAACGCGAGCCCGGCTTCAGTGCGCGCGGCCCTCTCGCTCGTCGCGCAGCTGCAGGGCTACCGCCGCAAATGGCTCGTGCTCGGCGACATGCTCGAGCTCGGCCCGGACGAGGCCGAGTTCCACGCTTCCATCGGACGAGAGCTGTCGCAGGGGCAAGCCGACGGACTGCTGGCTTACGGACCGCTGTCCGCGCACACGGCCGAAGCCGCAGCGCAGTCGATGCCGGCGGGCAGGGTTCGGCATTTCGCGGACAAAAACGAATTGGCCGAAGCGCTGCTGGCGCTCGTTGAGCCCGACGATCTCGTGCTCGTTAAGGCATCGCGCGGCATGAAGCTTGAAGAGATCGTGCGTCGCCTCGCAGAAGGGAAGGAGGAGCAACGCTGATGGATTACGCATCTACGCTTTGGACGCTCGGCGTCTCCTTCCTGCTCGCCGTATTGCTGGGCCCGCTATGCATTCCGATGCTTCGCCGGCTGAAGTTCGGGCAGCAGGTACGGGATGACGGGCCGCAGTCTCATTTGAAAAAGACAGGCACGCCTACGATGGGCGGCATTATTATCCTGCTTGCCATGACTGTGGCGTTCCTGAAATTTTCGGATCGCGGCTGGCCTTTCTGGGCGCTGCTGGTCGCCAGTCTCGGCTTCGGGCTCGTCGGCTTCCTGGACGACTTCATCAAGATCGCGATGAAGCGCTCGCTGGGCCTTACGGCCAAGCAGAAGCTTTTCGGACAGCTTGTCGTCTCGATCGCGTTCTGCTTCATCATCCACCGGATGGACCTCAGCACCGCAGTCGGCGTGCCGGGGACGAATTGGTCGCTGGACCTTGGCTGGGCGTACTACATACTGGTCGTCATCATCTTTTTCGCGGCTACAAACGCAGTGAACTTTACCGACGGGCTCGACGGTCTGCTGTCGGGGACAAGCGCGCTCGCGTTCGGCGCCTTCGCCATCGTGGCGCTTGAGGCGACGCAGCAGCAATCCGCAATCTTCTCGGCGGCCGTCGTCGGCTCGGTGCTCGGCTTCCTCGTGTACAACGCGCACCCTGCCAAAGTGTTCATGGGAGATTCGGGCTCCCTCGGCCTTGGCGGCGGCATAGGCGCGGTCGCGATCCTGACCAAGACGGAGCTGCTGCTCATCGTGATCGGCGGCGTTTTCGTCCTCGAGATGCTGTCCGTCATCATTCAGGTCGGTTCGTTTAAGACCCGCGGCAAAAGGGTATTCAAGATGAGTCCCATCCACCATCACTTCGAGCTGACGGGCTGGTCCGAGTGGCGCGTCGTGACGACCTTTTGGCTGGCCGGGCTCGTTTTCGCCGCGATCGGTCTGATTCTGTATAAGGGGATTGGGAACCTATGATGCCACTTGCGAATTACCGCGGCCGCAAGGTCGTCGTGCTGGGCCTTGCCCGCAGCGGCGCCGCGGCCGCTAAGCTGTTCCATCAGGCGGGCAGCGTCGTGACGGCGAACGACCGCAAGGAGAGGGAAGCCTGTCCCGAAGCCTCGGAGCTCGAGGCTTTGGGCATTTCTGTTGTTTGCGGCGGACATCCGGACGATCTGGTGACGTCGGACACGGCGCTGCTCGTGAAAAATCCGGGCATTCCGTATTCGGCGGCGCCCATCCGGCAGGCCGAGGCGATGGGCGTAGAGATCGTGACCGAGGTCGAGGTGGCGGGGCAGCTGTCTCCGGCTCCGATTATCGGCATAACGGGCTCTAACGGGAAAACGACCACGACGACTTGGACGGGCGAAATATTGTCCGCAGCCGGCCTCTCGCCGATCGTCGCGGGAAATATCGGACGTCCGCTCTCCGACGCGGCGCAGGAGATCGGTCCCGACGGCTGGCTCGTGGCCGAGCTATCGAGCTTCCAGCTTAAAGGAACGACCGATTTTCATCCTCGCATCGCTTGTCTGTTGAATCTGGCGGAGACGCATCTTGATTATCACGGCACGATGGAAGACTACGTGGCGTCCAAGGCGAAGCTGTTCGCCAACCTGAGCGAAGGGGATACGGCCGTTTACAATGCGGACGACGCCGTCTGTGCGGAGATCGGGCGCGCGTCGGCCGGGCGCCAGTGGCCGTTCTCGCTCTCAAAGCGGCTTACGGTCGGCGTATCCGTCGAGCCTCCTTTTACCGCGGTCGGCGAAGATGAATCGCGGGAGACGCGCGCCGCAGAGCGTTGGATCGTCTCGCGCGACGAGAGCGGCGCAAAGACGCGTATCGTTCCTGTCGACCGGCTCGGCATTCCGGGGCGGCACAATTGCGCCAACGCGCTGGCGGCGGTCGCGATCGCGCTGGCCGCCGGCGCGGAGCCGGCGTCGCTGCGGGAACCGCTGGAGGCGTTCAAGGGCGTCGAGCATCGCCTCGAGTACGTGGGAACCTTTCGCGGAGTACGCTACTACAACGATTCCAAAGCGACCAATCCGACGGCGACCATCATGTCGGTCTCTTCGCTGCCGGCGCCGCTTGTTCTGATCGCGGGCGGGCTCGACCGGGGCTCCGACTATCGCGAGCTCATTCCGCTGTTTCGCGATCGCGTCAAGGGCGTCGTCGCGATTGGAGAAACGCGGGAAAAGATTCACAAAGTCGCGGAGGAAGCCGGTTTAACCAACGTCGTGGTCGTCGAACCTGTAGAGGATGCCGCCGAGACGCTGAAGAGAGCCGTACTGGAAGCCTCGGCCCTGGCCGGGCCGGGAGATACCGTGCTGCTCTCGCCCGCTTGCGCAAGCTGGGACATGTTCCCTTCCTATGAGGTAAGGGGGCGCATTTTTAAGCAATCGGCGCATACGCTGTAAGAAGGGGGCTCGTCCCCACTTCTTCGTTTGGCGAGGTGTCCGGTTTATGGCCAAGGTCCGCAAGGCCCCCGATATTTGGATGATCGCTGCGACGCTCGGCATTTTGGCGGTCGGCATCGTGATGGTATACAGCGCGAGCGCGGTAGCCGCCTTCCACGATTACGGCGACAAGTTTTATTACGTAAAGCGGCAGCTGTTGTTCGCCGCGCTCGGCATTTTCATGATGTTCGTGACGATGAACGTGGACTACAGCCGTTGGCGGCGCTGGGCGCTGCCCGGCTTGCTGCTGTGCTTCGGACTGCTGCTGCTCGTGCTTGTGCCGGGCGTCGGCGTCGTGCGCGGCGGCGCGCGCAGCTGGCTCGGCATCGGCAGCTTCGGCATTCAGCCGTCCGAGTTTATGAAGCTGGCGATGATTTTGTTTCTCGCCCGCTTCCTTGCCGAACGGCAGCAAAAGCTCGTGTCGTTCACGAAAGGGCTTCTGCCGCCGCTCGGCATTCTGCTCGGCGCGTTCGGGCTGATCATGCTGCAGCCGGACCTCGGAACGGGCGCCGTCATGATCGGTGCGGCGCTGCTCGTCATCTATGCGGCCGGGGCCCGAATCGGGCATCTGGGGGGACTTGCGATGCTTGGCGTCGTCGGCCTCGTCGGCCTGATCGCCGCTGCGCCTTACCGACTGCAGCGGATCACGGCTTTTCTCGATCCGTGGCAGGATCCGCTGGGCGCGGGTTATCAATCGATCCAGTCGCTTTACGCGATCGGGCCGGGCGGTCTCGTCGGACTCGGGCTCGGCATGAGCCGGCAGAAATACAACTATTTGCCCGAACCGCAAACGGACTTTATTTTCTCCATTTTGGCCGAGGAGCTCGGCTTTATCGGGGGCAGCCTGCTGCTCGTGCTGTTTTTGCTGCTGATCTGGCGCGGCATGCGGACGGCGATCGCCATCGACGATCCGTTCGGCAGCTTCCTGGCAGCGGGCATCGTGGGCATCATTGCCGTCCAGGTGCTCATCAACATCGGCGTCGTCATCGGGCTGATGCCCGTCACGGGCATTACGCTGCCGCTCGTCAGCTACGGCGGCTCGTCGCTTACGCTGCTATTGACGGCGCTCGGCATATTACTTAACTTATCCAGATTTGCGAGGTGACGCTATGCGTATCGTGTTGACCGGCGGCGGAACCGGCGGCCATATTTATCCGGCGCTCGCGATCGGCCGCGAGGCCGAGCGGCGCGATCCGGCCAGCGAGCTGCTGTACATCGGCACGAAGCGGGGACTCGAGAGCCGTATTGTGCCCGAACGGGGCGTGCGCTTCGAGAGCATCGACATAACGGGCATACGAAGATCGTTGTCCCTGGAAAACGTTCGCACCGCCCTGCGGTTCATCCGCGGGGTGCGGCGCGCCAAATCGCTGCTGCGGGAATTCAGGCCCGACGCGGTCGTCGGCACCGGCGGCTACGTATGCGGGCCTGTCGTCTATGCGGCGGCCAAGCTCGGCATTCCGACGCTGCTCCACGAGCAGAACGTCGTGCCCGGCCTAACGAACAAGTTTCTGAGCCGTTATGCGGATGCGGTGGCCGTCAGCTTCGCCGACTCCAAGCCGCATTTCGCCAGAGTTAAAAGCGTTGAATATGCGGGAAACCCTTGCGCGACGGCCATTCTCGGAGGAGATCCGATGAACGGGTACGCCTCGTTGGGGCTTGCGCCGGGTACGCGCTTCGTGCTGATCGTCGGCGGCAGCCGAGGCGCGCAGACGCTGAATCGGGCGGCCGCGGAAGCGGCGGCCATGCTTGGCGGCTTGCCTGACGTGCACTTTGTATTTGCCTCCGGCGAGCGGTATTATGAGGAACTAAAGGCGGAAGTCGGCCGAATCTCGGACCCGAATGTCGCGAGCCGGCTGCATGTCAAGCCGTACATAAGCAATATGGCGGAAGTGCTTGCGGCGACGTCGCTCGTCGTCGGGCGCGCAGGCGCTTCGTTTATCGCCGAGTTTGCCGCGCTCGGCGTGCCGGCCATCTATGTGCCGTCTCCGAACGTGACGAACAACCATCAGCAGGCCAATGCCGAGAGCGTCGTGCGCGTCGGCGGCGGCATGATGATTCTCGAGCGCGAGCTAGACGGCGCCAAGCTCTATGAGGCTGTCGCAGGGATTATGGGCGACGAAGCCCGCCGCGTGAAAATGGCGGAAGCGGCCAGGTCCATCGGCATGCCGGAAGCGGCCGGCGTTATTTACGAGCAATTGCAACGCATCGTCCGCCGTTAGCGGGCTCTATAGAAGCAAAGGACTGCGGGACCAGGACTGCCGCGGCGGAAGTTGCGGCCGGCTGGGCGATTGTCACCATGCCGTGCGGCGCGACATACGATAGGGTGTGGTCGCGGCTGTCCGCAATGATGAGCCAGGCGCCGAGCGGAACCCGCAGCTCCTTAGAATGAATTGGAGGAGATTTTGGATGGAGCAGTTGATCGCGGACCTGGAACGGTC
This sequence comes from Cohnella hashimotonis, assembly GCF_030014955.1. Lineage (NCBI taxonomy): Bacteria > Bacillati > Bacillota > Bacilli > Caryophanales > Paenibacillaceae > Cohnella > Cohnella hashimotonis. The sequence continues at coordinate 4,061,267 of NZ_JAGRPV010000001.1, read as the reverse complement.
GTATTCGGGAGTCGTCAAAGTAAGCGAACCGCTGGCAGCCCATACGACCTGGAAGATCGGCGGCCCCGCCGACCTGTTCATCGTACCGGCTGACGCGGAGCAGCTGGCTTCGGCCATCGCCGTCCTCGGCCGTCACGGCGTCCCCTGGACCGTCCTCGGACGCGGCTCCAACACGCTCGTTTCCGACCGCGGCGTCCGCGGCGCCGTGATCAAGCTGGGCGGAGGATTCGACTCGGTACGGTTCGAGGGCAATCTCGTAATCGCCGGAGGATCGTATTCGTTCATCAAGCTGTCGATCATGGCGGGCAAGGAAGGGTTGACCGGCCTGGAGTTTGCCGGCGGCATTCCGGGCAACGTAGGCGGCGCGGTTTATATGAACGCCGGGGCTCATCATTCGGACGTATCGCGCATCTTAAAGTCGGCCGACATCGTCTGGGAAGACGGTTCGAAGGGGACGTACGGCAACGAGGAATTGCATTTCAGCTACCGTCATTCGATTTTGCAAGAAAAAAGGGGCATCGTGACCGAAGCGGTGTTCGCCCTGGAGCCCGGCGACCGCAAGGAGATCGCAGCCATGCTGGCTTCCTACAAGGATCGGAGGCTGCGTACGCAGCCGATGCAGCTTGCTTGCGCGGGCAGCGTATTCCGCAATCCGGAGGGGGACCATGCAGCGAGGCTGATCGAGGCGGCAGGGCTTAAAGGCACCAGGGAAGGCGGAGCCGTTGTGTCGGAGCTGCACGCCAACTTCATCGTTAACGAAGACCATGCGAAGGCCGAAGACGTGCTCGCCTTGATGGAACGCGTAAGACGGACCGTGAACGAACGGTTCGGCATATTACTCGTGCCCGAGGTGCTCCTGATGGGCGAGCGGTAATTCCGGAGGTGAATTCCTTGGACAAACTGGTGATTGAAGGCGGCAAACCGCTTTCGGGCACCATCCGCATCCATGGAGCCAAGAACGCCGCCCTGCCGATCCTGGCCGCGACGCTGCTCGCACAGGAGCCGGTAACTCTTCGCAACATTCCGAAGCTGTTGGATATCGAAGTCATGCTGGACATCATGCGGGATCTCGGCTGTGTCGTCCTGCGCCGCGGCGACGCCGTGACGGTCGACGGCACGGTGGCGAGCTCCTCGCACGTGCCCGAGCGGTTGATGCGTTTGATGCGCTCCTCCGTATTTTTAATGGGGCCATTGCTGGCCAGATTCGGCGAAGTACAGGTTTACCAGCCGGGAGGCTGCGCGATCGGCGAACGCAAGATCGATCTTCATCTACGCGGCCTGGCCGCGCTGGGAGCGGAGATCGAGGAGACGGGCAGCAGGATCGTATGCAAGGCAGACCGCTTGAGCGGCGCCGAGATCAGCCTGGACTTCCCTAGCGTCGGCGCCACCGAAAATATTATGATGGCCGCCGTCATGGCGAAGGGACGCACGACGATTATCGGCGCCGCTCGCGAGCCCGAGATTCAGGACCTGCAGCGGTTTCTCAACGCGATCGGCGCCAAAGTGCGCGGAGCAGGCACGGATACGATTACGGTCGACGGCACGGAGCGCCTCCACGGCTGCGATTTTCAGATCATTCCCGACCGGATCGTGACGGGAACGGCGATGGTAGCCGCAGCGGCGACCCGCGGCGAGGTCATCCTCGAAGGCGCCGAATCGGCCCACCTGATCTCTTTGATTCACGTCATGCGCCGCGCCGGTGTTCACATCGAGACCGGGGATGGTATAATAAGAGTCGGCGCCAAAGGCCGGCCGCGAGCGGTCGACCGAATCGTCACCTCTCCTTACCCTGCGTTTCCGACCGATATGCAGGCGCAGCTGATGGTGCTCCTGTCGCTTGCAGGCGGCGTCAGCGTGATCAAGGAGACGGTGTTCGAGGGACGCTTCAAGCACGTAGACGAATTATGCCGTATGGGCGCGGATATACGCATCGACCTGAACTCCGCGATCGTCCGGGGCGTGCCCAGGCTTTACGGAACGACGGTCGAAGCGACGGACCTGCGAGCCGGCGCCGCATTGGTCATCGCGGGGCTCGCGGCACAAGGCACGACGATCGTCGAGCAGGTGCATCATATCGACCGCGGTTACGACGAGATCGAGCGAATGTTCGCAAGCTTGGGCGGCGATATCTCTCGCGTCACCGACAGCTAGACCTAATCAAGCGACGATCGACCGGGAGGGATAAGCGTTTTTGCTTATCCGCTTCCGGGCCGGCGGGGGAACGGGAGTATCTCGCCTCCGATCGGCCGTCCGGGCGGGCCGCCTTGCTTTTCGGATTGAGGACAAGCTATGCGTTTCCGCCGGCTGTCGAGAGGAGAGCGCGCAAGATGATAGAGCGAATTCCCGCTTTGCCGCGGGAACGGACGGGGACGAGACGGCGCGGCGGCAAGCTGCTGTGGATCGTCATTGCCTTGTTCGTCGCGGTGCTGATCGTACTGTTTTTCAGATCCTCTCTTTCCCGCATCAGCGTGATAGAGGTTGAGGGCCTGACCTATTTGAAACAAGACCAGGTCAAGACGCAGCTCGGCGTCGGAATCGGAGATTCCTTTTTCATGCCGGCTTCGGACAAGCTTGCGGAGCGGGTCAAGCAGTTGCCACAGATCAAGGACGTTAAGATTTCCAAGCATTTTCCCGGCAAGCTTGACGTTAAGGTCCAGGAGTACGCGCCTGTGGCGCTCGAGCTGGATGACAAAGGCGGCTTGTCCGTCATTCTGGCCAACGGCGTCGGCGTTCAATCTGCAGCCGGCGAGGCGCTTCCGGCCAAGCCCGTACTCACCGGCTGGACGAAAAACGATCCACAGCGCGCCGCGTTGTGTATGGCACTGGGCAGCTTGACCCCACAGGGGCTTGCCGACTTCTCGGAGATCTCGCCGGATCCTTCGAGCGCTTATCCCGACCGCATTCGCATTTTCACGCGCTCCGGATTCGACGTACTGACGACCGTCGGCATGCTTAAGGAAAAGATCGCGATTTTAAGCGAGCTCGTAGAGAATAGGGAGCCGGGTACTGTCGTTCTGCTCGATTCGGACACATACTCGCCTTATTCGGCACAAACGGACCCGCCGGATGACGCAGAAGCCCCGTAACTTAAGGAAAAGGACTCTACTCAACCGCGCGGTTTAATGCTAGAATTTGCGTATGCTTACCCCGCGCGAATGCGGGAGCGAGACGGAACCTCAAGCAGAATTGCTAGAATGAGGGAACTAAATTTTTTGTTGAAAAAAGAGGGAAAATCCCGTCTTTGTTGAATAAGTACTGAATGTGTACCGATTTGGCTTCGTTCGGAACCCCTTGAACAACTCCTTCATTCCGCAACGGATTTCAATAAGTCGCGACCAATCTAACGAATGGCCGGACGGCCGGATTGCAAAGTTTTTTATGTATTTACGGGAGGTGCCACCGGTTGAGCAACAACGACCTCATCGTCAGTCTGGACATCGGAACCTCTAAGGTTCGGGTGATTATCGGAGAAATAAGCAACGGAGCGATCAATATCATCGGCGTAGGATCGGCGGACTCGGATGGCATCCGAAAAGGCGCCATCGTCGACATCGATCAGACGGTCCAGTCCATCCGCAACGCCGTGGACCATGCCGAGCGAATGGTCGGCATCACCATCGGCGAAGTATATGTCGGCATCGCTGGCAACCATATCTCGCTGCAGAGCAATCATGGCGTCGTCGCCGTCTCGAACGAAGACCGGGAGATCGGCGAGGATGATATCGAACGCGTGCTGCAAGCGGCCAAGGTCGTAGCGCTTCCGCCCGAGCGGGAGATCATCGGCTTGCTGCCCAAGCAGTTCCTCGTAGACGGGCTGGCTGGCATCCAAGATCCGCGCGGCATGATCGGCGTGCGGCTCGAAGTCGAATGTACGATCGTTACCGGGACGAAGGCTGCCGTACATAATCTTATGCGCTGCGTCGAGAAGGCAGGCCTACGCATTTCCGGCATCGTGCTGATGTCGTTGGCTTCAGGGATGATGGCCCTGACCAAGGACGAGAAGCAAATGGGCACGGTGCTGGCCGACATCGGCGCAGGATCGACGACGATCGCGGTTTTCGAAGGCGGCAGCCTGGCAGCCGTATCGACGCTGCCGATTGGCGGGGATTACGTGACGAGCGATATTTGCTACGGTCTCAAGACGCAGACGGAGCACGCCGAGAAGATCAAGCTGAAATACGGCTGCGCGCGCCAGGACGAGGCGGCTGACGACGTCCGATTCAAGGTCATGCGGGTCGGCAGCAATGTGGAAAAGGAATTTTCCCAAGTCGATCTTGCCAGCATCATCGAGCCGCGCATGCAGGAAATTTTCCATATGATCCGCCAAGAGGTCAAGCGCCTGGGCTTTCTGGACAAGCTCAACGGCTACGTCCTGACGGGCGGATCCGTATCCATGCCGAGCGTGTTGTCCCTCGCCCAGATCGAACTGGAAGCGAGCGTGAGGATCGCTGTTCCCGATTTTATCGGGGTGCGGGATCCTTCGTACAGCAGCGGCGTCGGCATGATCCAGTACGTGATGAAGTACGTACGGACACGGGGGGCGCCGCCCGCCAAGCGTCCGACGAAGAGCAAGGCTTCGGCGGCCACAGCGCCTGCCAACAAGACGGGCGTCATGGAATGGTTTAAGAATATGTTCAAAGAATTCATATAAGCCGCCACTGACGAGGATTCACCAGCGAAGCGAGGAGGAGTATTGAAATATGTTGGAATTTGATTTTGAAATGGAACCGCTCGCGAAAATAAAAGTCATCGGTGTCGGTGGCGGAGGCAGCAACGCAGTTAACCGCATGATCGAGAACGGCGTCAAGGGCGTCGAATTCATTACCGTCAATACCGACGCGCAAGCCCTGCACCTGACCAAGTCCGAGCAAAAGCTTCAAATCGGCGACAAGCTGACACGCGGATTGGGTGCGGGCGCCAATCCCGATGTCGGAAAAAAGGCTGCTGAGGAATCCCGGGATGGCATCATGAACACGCTCAAGGGCGCGGACATGGTATTCGTTACTGCCGGTATGGGCGGAGGCACGGGCACGGGCGCGGCTCCGGTCATCGCCGAGCTGGCCAAGGAGTGCGGCGCGCTTACGGTAGGCGTTGTGACGCGGCCGTTCACGTTCGAGGGGCGCAAGCGCTCCGGACAGGCTGAACTGGGCATCGAAGCCCTCAAGGAAAAGGTCGATACGCTCATCGTCATTCCTAACGACCGTCTGCTCGAGATCGTCGACAAGAAGACGCCGATGATGGAAGCGTTCCGCGAAGCGGACAATGTTCTTCGTCAAGCAGTACAGGGCATCTCCGATCTGATCGCCGTGCCCGGACTGATCAACCTCGACTTTGCGGACGTCAAGACGATCATGACGGAGCGCGGCTCCGCTCTGATGGGAATCGGCGTCGCCTCCGGCGAAAACCGCGCGATGGACGCGGCGCGCAAGGCGATCATGAGCCCGCTGCTCGAGACCTCGATCGAAGGCGCGCGCGGCATCATCATGAACATTACTGGCGGTTCGAACCTGTCGCTCTTCGAAGTGAACGAAGCGGCAGAGATCGTTATCTCGGCATCCGATCCCGAAGTGAACATGATCTTCGGAGCGAGCATCGACGACAGCATGAAGGACGACATCAAAGTTACGGTTATTGCTACCGGCTTCGAACACAAGGGTCCGGTACGTCGGCCGATCTCGTCTTCCTCGCCTCAATCGAATCCTCCGTCGCAGACAGAGCATCAGGATTCGCGTGCGAGCGGTCATAACCTGCGTCCCTTCGGCGGTGGTTCCACTTCCAGCGAGCAACTGGACATTCCGGCATTTTTGCGGAATCGTCCGCGCGGCGATCGATAACAGGCATTACGGCGCTTTTGACCCTATAGTATTCACTCATGTCGAGGACCGGCTAAATATGCGGTCTTCTTTTTTTGGCTTCAAGAAGCAGGTAATCGCCTTTTGTCTGTCGAACTCTCTGAGCACAGCTTAGCGTTATCCGCACAGGAGGCACATGATGAGCAATCCCTATCGTTCCTTTACAACTATGCTGACGGCGTTTGTAGTCATCTTTGGGGTGCTGCTTTCCGCCGTTTCCTATTGGTTTATCTCTCATGAGCTGATTGGCGAGACGAGCGGCCTGACGCGCGATGCGGTTGAAGAATACATATCCGGCTTGCCGGACGCAGAGATGCTTTTCAAGAAGCCGCCTTCGGATAAAACGGTCGCTGGTCAAACTGACGCCAGTCAGGTCGAGACTAACTCCAGGGCGAACGAAGAGGAATTAACGGCTAATATTCATGCCGCTTTTGATCCTTACGGTATAAGGCAAATTCGTTTCATGGGCCAAGGCGCTCAAGTATGGTTCAGCTATAGTCCCGCTAACATCGGTCTTGCGTTAACCGGACACGATCGAGTGAGATTTGACCGGGTGATGGATGAAGGGTCAATGTTGACCGCGAAAAAGACGACAGTGCTAAATCTGTGGATCCCGATCCGTTCGGCAGAGGGGACATTGATAGGCGTCGCGGAAGTGTCCAAAGATTGGTCGGCACAGAGCGCTAAAATATTCAAAATCAGCTTGACGATCGTCCTCCTCGTGGCTGCAGGGATGACGATTCTCTTTTTCAGCCTGCGGCATATTTTTTTGCGATCGTCGCGCGTCATCGAGAGTCAGAACAAAGAACTAAGCGATATGCTCGATCGCGTGCATCGCACTTATGACGAATCTTTACAGGCGATGAGCAGCGCGCTGGATAGCAGAGACAACGAGACGCAAGGACATTCTTTACGTGTAACGGCCTATGCATGGTTGCTGGGCAAGCAAATGGGCATCGAAGGGGAAGAACTGGAGATGCTATACCGCGGTGCGCTGCTGCACGATGTCGGCAAGATCGGCATTCCGGACGCCATCTTGCGCAAGGAAGGACCGCTGGACGAGATGGAATGGGCGATCATGCGGACCCATGTCAATATGGGCGTGCGAATGCTCGCGCATATCGAATTTTTAGGACCCGCGCTGGACGTCGTCCGCTACCATCATGAACGTTGGGACGGTCTCGGTTATCCGGACGGCCTGAGCGGCGAACAGATTCCGATTTGCGCAAGAATTTTCGCCGTGTGCGACACCTATGACGCCATCACATCGGACCGTCCGTATCGTGCTTCCAAATCTCATGAAACGGCGCTTGCCGAACTGAGCCGCTTCGCAGGCTCCCAATTTTGTCCCGCAGTCGTAGAAGCCTTTATGAAACTGCCTCCGGATACGCTGCAGCGTGTTCGCGAAATGTCGCAGCAGGATATTCAATTTCTGTCGCTCGACGAATTACTCCCTAAAGTCGTTTAAAGTTAGCATAATTAAAGTTCGGATAATTCCACGTGTGCTTTTTTAGCTTGCCTTCGCTTGTGCGAAGGCTTTTTAATTGCTGCAATAATTTTGAGCACAATTACATGTTATTTTCACCCTTTACCGACCTTATCCCCTTCGCTCAATTCAGCGAGCGACATCTTCGAATTTCTGACTTTACGACCCTCATGCTCTTCGCTCAATTTTGTCGCATGCGCCTCGTAGTCCCCTTTCTTGACCTTATCCCGTTTGCTCAAGGAGAAGTTATCCGCCTTATTGAGCTTATCCCGATTGCTCATATTTTCCATGGGAAGAGATTGACAAGAACAAATGTACGTTCTAAAATAAGAACAAACGTTCCTATTATGAGGGGTGAAGAAATGAGTTTTTTCGCCTTTCCTGAAGGTTCTTGGGAAACTTGGACAGAAGACCGCTGCGTCGAGGCTTTATTTAATGCGCGTTGGCCGGATGGTTTTCGGTGCCCGCGTTGTTCATATGCTCATTGCTCAGTGATCAGATCCCGCAAGTATCCCTTATACGTTTGCTCTTCTTGCCGACATCAAACTTCCGTTACCGCAGGCACTGTTTTTCATGGTACACGAACGCCACTGCGTATGTGGTTTCGGGCTATGATTTGGCTCGTAGAAGAAGCTACTTCTGTCGAACTTTCCGATTTATTGGGTGTTACCTACAAGACAGCTTGGCTTATCGGACATAAACTGCGAGATGCACTGACTCAAGAAGCGAATGAGCAGCAATTGTCCGGCGTCGTTGCGGTTACGGGCGGAATCTATGGATGGAGGAGGGCTTCCAGCAGCCTGGAAATGAAGCCTACGGATCAGCCGGTCGCAATAGGAGGAACGATGGACAGCGATCAAGAAATCCGAGAGATTAAGATGGAGCACCTTGACAGACGCGATTCCGGGAATTCACGTTTAATCAGTCGCTTTGCGCATATGAAATTCTCAGACTTTTATGTTTCCGATGACGTGAAGGCAGTTAAAGCTTTTCCTTACTTTGGCATGAACAAGCTTGCGCCTTTGTCGGCAGCTTTAACGCACGTTTTTCGTTGGCTCGATCATACGCTCCAAGGCATTGGGCCTAAGCACTTACAGGCCTATTTGAACCATCAATCTTTCGTTTATAACATGGCGAAGAAAGCCTCCAAAGTCGTTCCTTATCTGCTGCGTCTCTGTGCAATAAGCGATAGGATTACGTATCGCGAACTCACTGGGGCAAGTTAGTAGCGTCCGATCTACTAAATTAACTATGTTTAAATGCAAATTTTTTGAGCAAAGGGGATAAGATGAATTAGTTGGAGATCTATTTTTATAAACGAAGCACTGTACTTTTTGACTCGATTGACTCCGCGCTAATTTATAACGACCGCTCTTCTTCGGCTTCTAATTTTCTTCTTCCGATATATTAAATTATTAAAACGAACCAGCGCTTTTTATTGACATATTAAGTCAAAGTGAGCGAAGGGGATAAGGTCGGAAACGAGACAGGAACCCCTATGCGCCGTTGGGTCTGGGATAATATTACAGTATCTTGAGGGCTAGTTTCTACCACTCTCAACCCGATTTTGCTCGACAAAAAAACAGCCGAACTTGCGGCGTGTTTAGACAGACACCTCGCAGGTGCCCGCGTATACTGAGAGCAATCCATTTCGCCCTAGGGACAAACGTAAGCGATGGGAGTGCAAGAAAGGGTGGAGCGCGATGACGGTATACGTGGACTTGGTTTTTTTGTCCAATCTGACGATCGACGCGTCCATTCTGATGACGACGGCAAAGGTGAGGCACCTTCGGCCGCGCCGAAGACGGGTCGCGCTGTCTGCCAGTATCGGGGCGGCGTATGCGGCTGCCATGTTCGTGACTTCCGTACCTTATCTGTATTCGTTCGGCGCCAAACTCATGATTTCGGCTTTGATGGTTTATGTGACGTTCGGTTATGGAGGACCTCTCAAATTCGCCAGAACGATGGGTTCGTTTTACCTGGTGAACTTTGCGACGCTTGGCGCTGTGATCGGCATTTCTTCGCTGGTCAAATGGTCGGGGTCGCCTTGGAGAGGAATTGCTTTCACGGAAGACGGCGGTATGGTGCTGTCGTTTGACGTACAGGCCTTCATGCTGGCCGTGACGCTGGGCGTGGCGATCTGGCTGTACAGAAGCGAGGCGGAGAGCAGGGAAAGCAGGAAACGGTTGGAGGCACTAGTTGTAGACGTAACGATTCGAATCGGTGAACGGGAATGGTCGTGCAGAGGGCTCGTCGATACGGGCAACCGTCTCTACGATCCGCTCACCCGCATTCCGGTCATGATTCTCGAGGCTTCCCTATGGCGCGATGATCTTCCGATAGGCTGGGCGGATCGTCTGAAGTCCGAATCCGCAGATCGACTTATCGGCGAGCTGGAGGAAGCCGAGGGCGGCTTGTCCGCTTTCAGGGACCGATACCGTCTCGTTCCCTACCGAGCTGCCGGGGGGAGCTCGAAGCTGATGCTGGCCGTCAAGCCGGACAGCGTGTCAATCAAGGATCCTGCCGGGAAGGAAGCGGCTTGCGTCCATCGCCGCGTCCTCGTCGGCCTCGACGGGGGATCGTTGTCCTCGGAGGGCGCCTATCGTGCGATCATCCATTCCGATCTGACGCTCGCGAGCGTTGAAGTACCGGAATCATCACCCCAGACCGCTTAACAGGAGGTTGTGCAAGTGCCCGTTAAATTAAAGTTGATGTATCAGCTGACGTACTATCGCCTGTTGTTCTGGCTGGGCTGGAAAAGCGAAGAAGTGTACTATATCGGCGGCAGCGAAGCGCTCCCGCCTCCCCTTACAAGGGAGGAGGAGGAGTACCTGCTGGAGCGGCTTCCTTCTGGCGACTCGGCGATTCGCGCGATGCTGATCGAACGTAATTTGCGATTAGTCGTCTACATCGCCCGAAAGTTCGAGAACACCGGCATCCATATCGAGGATCTCGTATCGATCGGTGCGATCGGACTCATCAAAGCAGTCAACACGTTCGATCCGGAAAAGAAAATCAAGCTCGCCACTTATGCCTCAAGATGCATCGAGAACGAAATTTTGATGTATCTGCGCCGCAACAGCAAGACCCGGACCGAGGTGTCCTTCGACGAGCCGCTAAATATCGATTGGGACGGCAACGAACTGCTGCTGTCCGACGTTCTTGGCACCGAGAACGATACGATCTATCGCAATATCGAGGAGCAAGTCGATCGGAAGCTGCTGCACAAGGCGCTCGACAAGCTGGCTGACCGCGAGCGCACGATTATGGAGCTTCGGTTCGGTCTGGCCGACGGCGAAGAAAAGACTCAAAAGGACGTTGCCGATTTGCTCGGCATCTCTCAATCTTACATTTCAAGATTAGAAAAAAGAATTATTAAACGGCTCCGCAAGGAATTCAACAAGATGGTATGACCCGTAGCCGGCAGACTGACATGGGAATAAAAAGCCCATCCCAGGAGATACTTTACAGTAATGCTGCTCCCGGGAGGGAAACAACTTGACCCGCAACAAAGTGGAGATTTGTGGAGTGGACACCTCAAAGCTGCCCGTCCTCACCAACGCCGAAATGAGGGAACTGTTCCTGGCTCTGCAAACCCGCGGTGAACTCGAAGCCCGGGAAAAACTCGTCAACGGAAACCTGCGCCTCGTGCTCAGCGTGATTCAGCGGTTCAACAACCGCGGCGAATACGTAGACGATCTGTTCCAGGTCGGCTGTATCGGCCTGATGAAAGCGATCGACAACTTCGACTTAGGCCAAAACGTCCGTTTTTCCACCTACGCCGTGCCCATGATCATCGGTGAAATACGCAGATACTTGAGGGACAACAATCCGATTCGGGTGTCCAGAAGCCTGCGCGATATTGCCTACAAAGCGTTGCAGGTCCGGGATCAATTGACGAACCGTCATTCCCGCGAACCGACGATTTTGGAAATATCGCAAGTGCTCGGCGTTCCCAAAGAAGACATCGTCTTCGCCCTGGACGCCATACAGGACCCCGTGTCGCTCTTCGAACCGATCTACCACGACGGGGGAGACCCGATCTACGTGATGGATCAAATCAGCGACGAACGCAACAAAGACATTCAATGGATAGAGGAGATCGCGCTCAGGGAAGCGATGCGCAAGCTGAACGACCGGGAGAAAATGATCTTGTCCATGCGATTCTTCGAAGGCAAGACGCAAATGGAAGTGGCCGACGAGATCGGCATCTCGCAGGCGCAGGTGTCCCGGCTTGAAAAGTCGGCGATCCAGCAAATGCAAAAGCACGTCAAGACTTGAGCGTAAGCCTAAAATAGCTTGCGAGACCGGAGGCGACTCCGGTCTTTTTGTCGTTTGCGCCGCGAGAGCAGCAGGCCAAGGCCCGGCGGTCAACATTTCCGGGCATGGCTCATATATTAAATCATGGGCGGTTGACCGGGTCTAAAACAGTGCGTCCCGGGCCGCGGAAAGCGGGGAGCGCTGGCATGAAAATATCCGATTTTCAGGCGAAAGACGTCATTAATATCGTCGACGGCAAAAAGCTTGGCCATGTGGCCGATCTGGAGCTGGATCTCAGGCAGGGGCGTATTGACGCGATCGTAGTGCCGGTCGGAGGGAGAGTGCTCGGTATTTTCGGCGGGGGCGAGGATGTGGTTATCCCCTGGCGAAGCATCGTCAAGATAGGAACCGACGTCGTGCTGGTCCGGTTAGAGGAAGCGAGGCCATACAAAAGCATCGAGGCTGAAAACGGCGGGCGCTGACGAATATCGCCTCGGCGCCGCCCCTGTGGTAAACTTGTTGCGGAGGTGGGGCAATATGGAACCATTCGAATTTACGATCGAGTCTGCGGAAGCCGAGCGTCACGAGCCCGGATTGTTGCCCCTAGCGCCCTGGTCGCAATTTGAAGGCTTAACCGCCGGCTTCTCCGCGCGACTTGGCGGGAGCAGCTTGCCGCCGAGAGACGGCTTGAATACGGCGCTCCATGTGGACGACGATGAGCAAACGGTCATCGCTAATCGCCGCGCGATAGCGGAGGCGCTGGGTTGGCCGTTCGAGGCGTGGACTTGCGCAGAGCAAGTGCACGGCAGCCGCGTCGTCCGGGTCACGGACGCGGAGCGGGGCCTCGGAAAGCTGTCGCGCAAAAGCGCGATTCAGGACGCGGATGCGCTTATTACGGACGAGCCCGACATTTTGCTGGTCATGTACTTCGCAGATTGCGTGCCTTTATATTTTTACGATCCCGTGCATGGCGCGCTCGGTCTCGCCCATGCAGGCTGGAAGGGGACAGTAGCCGACGTCGCCGCCGAGACGATCCGCGCAATGAGAGACGCGTTCGGTACCCAGCCGTCGGATTTGCATGCTGCAATCGGGCCGTCAATCGGGGCTTGCTGCTACGAAGTGGACGATATCGTCATGAATCGCGTGCGCGGCATCGTACCCGACGACGAACGCTTCCATGTTCCGTCTTCCGAAGGCAAATCTCGGCTAAACTTGAAAGAAATCAACAAGCATCTTATGATTAAAGCAGGAATATTGCCGAGCCGCATCGAAATGTCTGGGTGGTGCACCAGCTGCAGCACGGATTTGTTTTTCTCCCATCGCAAGGAACGGGGACAAACCGGGCGAATGATGAGCTGGCTGGGTAAGAAGAAATAGAGGTGAATGCCGCGATGACGTTGGAGCAGCGGCTAAAGGACGTAGAGCGTCGCATCGCGGAGACTTGCGCAAGATGCGGCAGGGAGCCGGGGAGCGTGAATGTCGTCGCCGTGACGAAATACGTGTCCGCGGAGACAGCCAAGCGCGCGGTCGAAGCCGGGATGCGGCATATCGGCGAGAATCGCTGGCCCGCGGCGGAGGAGAAGTGGCGGCTGCTAGAGGGACAGGCCGTTTTCCATTATATCGGCTCGCTCCAGAGCAGAAAGGTCAAGGATGTCGTAGGCAAGTTCGATTACATCCATTCACTCGATCGCTTGTCACTTGCAGAGGAGATACATAAGCGTGCCGAAGCGCTGGGCATTCGTGTGCCTTGTTTCCTGCAGGTGAACGTATCCGGCGAAGACTCCAAGCATGGTCTTGCTCCCGGGGCGGTGTCCGCGTTTGTCGCATCGCTCGGCAAGCTGTCCGGTATCCGCTTGATCGGTCTCATGACGATGGCACCGATCGAAGACAATGCCGAGAAGACGAGGCCCGTGTTCGCCGGCCTTCGCAAGTTAATGGACGAGATCAACGGCATGTCTTTGCTGGACGAGCCGCTGACGGAGTTGTCGATGGGCATGTCCGGCGACTTTGAAGTCGCGATCGAAGAAGGCGCCACATGGGTGCGTCTGGGCAGCGTCCTGGTCGGTCACGAAGAGAACGACGGATAACGGAGGGATCATGATGGGCGTGGTTAACAAGTTCTTGAACTATCTCGGCCTTCAGGACGAACAAGAGCGGGACCGGGAGCGGGAAGAGCCGATGGGGTACGAGGATGAGCCGGAAGTTGAAACCTCGGCCTTCGAGGCGCGTAAACCTACGGGGAAGAATAATATCGTGAGCATCCATTCGCAGAAAAACGTTCGGGTGATTTTGACGGAGCCGCGAACGTACGACAACGAAGCTCAGGAGATCGCGGACCATCTGAAATCAAGACGTTCCGTCGTCGTGAACCTGCAGCGGGTGCGCAGAGATCAGGCGATCCGGATGGTGGATTTCCTGAGCGGAACAGTCTATGCGCTCGGCGGACACATTTCCAAGCTCGGACCGAACATCTTTTTGTGTACGCCGGATTCGGTCGAGATCACAGGGACGATCTCGGAGCTTCTCGCGGAGGATGCGGACTACACTAAAATGAGGTGACAGCAGCATTGACGGCTTTGGATCAGGTCATTAATTATCTGTATAGTTTGCAGCTCATTTACAGCTGGCTTATCCTAATCTACGTGCTGATGTCCTGGCTGCCCAACGTTAAGCAGAGCTACATCGGCGAGCTGCTCGGCAAGATCGTAGAACCTTATCTAAAGCCTTTTCGCAAGATCATTCCGCCGATCGGCGGCGTGCTGGACATTTCGCCGATCATCGCTTGGTATGCACTGAGGTTTTTGGTGAGAGGCCTTGAAGAAGTTATCCGCTTTGTCGCCGGCCTGTTCGGCGTGTCCTAAAGGGAAAGGAACGGACCAGCATGAGCAAGAGCGATATTTACGCACACTTCCTTCCTGACGAAAAGTCCTTCGTGGACCGCGCCTGGGAGTGGGTCGAGCGGGCCGCCGAGCAGCATGAGCTTCGGCGCACCGATTTTCTCGACCCGCGCCAGGCGCATATTTTGTATGCGCTGGCGAATCGACACCCGGACGCCGCGATCCGGCTCGAGGGCGGTTACGAAGGCGCGGAGCGGGTCAGGGCGCTGATCGCGCCGGATTACCGGCCGCTTGAGGACGAGGATGCCGGCATCGCGGTGCTCGAAATCGCAAGCGACGACCGCCGCCAAGCCGAGCTCGATCATGGCGATTATCTCGGCGCGCTGCTTGGGCTCGGGATCAAGCGGGAGAAAATCGGCGACATTCACGTCCGCGAGGACGGCTGCCATGTGCTGATCGCCACCGAGATCGGAGACTTCCTGCGCTCACATTTGAAGCAGGTGCACCGGCTCGAGACGTCGACGTCGGTGCTGCCGCTGGACCGGCTCCTAGCTGTTCCGGTGAAGCTTGAGGAGAGCGCAATCTCCGTCGCCTCGATGCGGCTCGACGGCATCGCGAGCGACGTGCTGCGCGTCAGCCGTGCAAAGATCATGGATCCGATCCGCGCCGGGCGCTGCCGCGTGAACTTCAAAACGGTGGAGGATCCGTCCGCACAGCTGCGCGAAGGAGACATCGTATCGTTCAAAGGATTCGGCAGATTCCGCGTGTTGGAGGCCGAAGGCATCTCTAAAAGCGGCCGGATTCGCTTGCGGATCGGCAAATATGTGTAGAATCAAGCAGGAATTGCGCGTCTCGCGTCGAATCTGCCTTAAATAGCGATCTAGCGAGCTGTCGCGGATTAAGAACACGATTCACGGGAGGAACGGCCAATGCCATTAACGCCATTGGATATTCATAACAAGGAATTCGGGCGCAGATTGCGCGGCTACGACGAAGACGAAGTGAACGAGTTCCTCGATCAGATCATCAAGGATTACGAAGCGATGATCCGCGACAACAAAGATCTTCAGAACCAGATTGTCGGTCTTCAAGAGCGACTTGGCCACTTCGCGAACATCGAGGAGACGCTGAGCAAAACGATTATCGTCGCGCAGGAGGCTGCCGACGAGGTCAAGAGCAATGCCAAGAAGGAAGCCCAGCTCATCGTCAAGGAAGCGGAGAAGAACGCCGACCGCATTATCAACGAATCGCTCTCCAAATCGCGCAAGTACGCGCTGGAGGTAGAGGAGCTGAAGAAACAGGCGGCGATCTATCGAGCGCGCTTCCGTACGCTTGTCGAGACGCAGCTCGACCTGCTTACGCAGGACGGCTGGGAGAAGCTCGAGCCGCCGGAGTCCCGCTCGCGGGACAATGAGCCGCGGGTTCGCGAGATCGTCGAATAGACGAAGGCGAAGCGACGATAATATGGACGAACGCCGATTTGACAAATCGGCCTCTTCGCCGTATAAATGGGTTATACGCGTTAACGTCGACGACGGGAACGGCGTGCGGATGAACCATCCCAGAGAGTTGGCGGCTGCTGCGAGCCAACGTTGGACGCCGCATCGCCCATCCTCCCCGAGACGCCGATCCGAACGTCCGGCGCCAGTGCCGGATTACTAAGACCGGCCGGTCCTTCCCCCGTTACGGGATACCGGCTCGACCGCCATGCCTCGCGCATGCCGGACGTCCGGCTTGAGCGCCGTATCCTATCCATGGTTGGGACAGCGGCTGAACAAGGGTGGTACCACGAGAGATGTCTCGTCCCTTTTACGGGGACGGGCTTTTTTTATTTTCAGAACCGATCGCAACTTACGAGAAAAGGAATGATGGTCATGCGTCGCGTGGACGTTAAAGAAAAAGCCCGCAGCCGCGAGCTGCGCGTACTGGAGCAATGGAAGGCCGAGGATACGTTCCGTCAGTCCATCGAGAACCGCAACGGCAAGCCGAACTTTGTCTTCTACGAAGGCCCGCCAACCGCGAACGGCAAACCGCACATCGGGCATGTGCTCGGCCGCGTCATCAAGGACTTCGTGAGCCGCTACAAGACGATGTCCGGCTATCGCGTCACGCGCAAGGCAGGTTGGGACACGCACGGCCTGCCTGTCGAGCTCGGCGTCGAGAAACAGCTCGGCATTTCCGGCAAGCAGGAGATCGAGAACTACGGCGTCGAGCCGTTTATCAAAAAGTGCAAAGAGAGCGTGTTCGAGTACGAACGCCAGTGGAGAGAGCTCACCGAGGCGATTGGTTATTGGACGGATCTCGACAATCCATATATCACGCTGGAAAACAAATACATCGAGAGCGTGTGGCATCTGCTGTCCGCGATTCACGGCAAAGGACTGCTGTACCGCGGCCATCGCGTCAGTCCATATTGCCCGGACTGCCAGACGACGCTCAGCTCGCACGAGGTTGCCCAAGGCTACGAGGACGTCAAGGACTTGACCGCTACGGCCAAGTTCAAGCTGAAGGACAGCGGCGAGTTCGTCCTCGCCTGGACGACGACGCCTTGGACGCTGCCGTCCAACGTCGCGCTCGCCGTGCATCCGGACATCGAGTACGTGCGCGTCAGCCAAAACGGCGAGACATTTATCGTGGCCGGCACGCTGGCCGAAAAGGTCATGAAGGGCGAGTACGAGACGCTCGGCACCGTGCGGGGCAAAGACCTCGTCGGCTTGGCCTATGAGCCGCTGTTCCCTTATACAGGCGGGCCGCTCGACGGCGCGTACCGCATCATCGACGCAGCGTTCGTCTCCGACTCGAGCGGTACGGGGATCGTCCACATCGCGCCGGCGCACGGCGAGGACGACTATCGCGTCGCCCGCGAGCACGGCGTGCCGATGCTGCAGCTGGTGAACGGCCAGGGCCGCTACACGGACGAGGTGAAGGATTTTGCCGGACGTTTCGTCAAGGATCCGGAGGTCGACATCGACATCGTGAAGTCGCTGTCCGAGCGCGGCCTGCTGTATCACAAGGAGAAGCACGAGCACAGCTATCCGTTTTGCTGGCGCTGCAAGACGCCTCTGCTGTACTACGCGACCGAGAGCTGGTTCATCAAGACGACGGCGGTCAAGGAGCAACTGATCGAAAACAACAAAGACATCGCCTGGTATCCCGAGCACCTGCGCGACGGCCGGTTCGGCAAGTTCCTCGAAGACCTGGTCGATTGGAACATCAGCCGCAACCGGTATTGGGGCACGCCGCTGAACGTATGGACCTGTGAAGACTGCGGCGCGGAAAAATCGCCTGGCAGCATCGCGGAGCTGCGCGCTGCGGCCGTGGGCGAGGTGGCTGAGGATATCGAGCTGCACAAGCCTTACGTAGACGCCATCACGCTTCGCTGCGACTGCGGCGGCAAGATGCACCGGACGCCGGAAGTCATCGACGTCTGGTTCGACAGCGGCTCGATGCCGTTCGCGCAGCAGCATTATCCGTTCGAGAACAAGGAGCGGTTCGAGGAGCAATACCCCGCGGACTTCATCTGCGAAGGAATCGACCAGACCCGCGGCTGGTTTTTCAGTCTGCTGGCGGTATCCACGTTATACAACGGCAGGGCGCCTTACAAGTCAGTCATCTCGACCGGGCACGTACTGGATGAGAACGGTCAGAAAATGAGCAAATCCAAGGGCAACGTCATCGACCCTTGGGACATCATTGAAGAGTTCGGCACCGACGCCTTCCGTTGGGCGCTGCTCGCAGACAGCGCGCCTTGGAACAGCAAGCGGTTCTCCAAGGGCATCGTCGCCGAGGCGAAGTCGAAGGTCGTCGACACGATCGTCAACACGCACGCATTCTATGCGCTGTATGCGACGATCGACGGCTACAAGCCGGAGGAGCACCCGGCGAAACGTTCGGCGAACAAGCTGGACCGCTGGATTCTGTCGCGTCTCAACTCGCTCGTCAGCGCCACCGTCGAAGGACTCGACGGCAACGACTTCCTTAATCCTGCGAAGCGCATCGAGGCGTTTGTCGACGAGCTGTCCAATTGGTACGTGCGCCGTTCCCGCGACCGCTTCTGGGGAAGCGGCCTGGGCGAAGACAAGGTCGCGGCGTACCAGACGCTCGGCAACGTTTTGCTGACGTTGGCGAAGCTCATCGCGCCGTACCTGCCTTTCCTTGCCGAAGATCTATACGGCAACCTTGGCGGCAAGGGCAGCGTTCATCTGGCCGATTATCCGGTAGCGGATGCCGGCGAGATCGACGTCGCGCTCGAGCGCGACATGGAGACCGCGCGCGGTATCGTCGAGCTCGCCCGCAACGTACGCAACGAAACGGGCCTCAAGACGCGCCAGCCGCTGTCCGAGCTGCTCGTCGCGCTGAGCGTGCCGTTCGACGCTGCCGAGTACGAGGAGATCGTGAAGGACGAGATCAACGTCAAGTCCGTGACGCTTGTGACCGAAGACAGCGGCTTCGTCGACTATACGCTTAAGCTGAACCTGAAGCTCGCGGGCAAAAAGTACGGCAAGCACGTCGGCCCCATCCAGGGCAGACTGAAGTCGTTGTCGGCGGAGGAAGCGCGCGAGATCGTATCGTCCGGCGAGCTGGCCTATAATTCGCCGGAAGGCGAGGCGCTCACGGTGACGCTGGACGAACTGCTCGTCGAAAAGCAGGCGAAGCCGGGCTTCGCGTCCGCGTCGGGCGGCGGCGTCACCGTCGCGCTCAACACCGAGCTGACGCCTGCGCTCGTGCAGGAAGGCATCGTGCGCGAGGTCATCCGCGCCGTGCAGGATCAGCGCAAAAAGCTCGATCTGCCGATCGAGCAAAGAGTCGGCCTCGTGCTCGAGGCGGACGCCGAGACCGAAGCGGCGCTGCGCGCCTTCGACGACGTGCTCCGCGACAACGTGCTCGTGAACGACGTGTCGTTCGGACGCACCGATGCGACGGAGACGGTGCAGGCCGGCGAGCTGCGGATCGGCATCGCGATCGTTGCCGGCTAAACGCCGGTTAAGCTTCGGTAATGCTCCGGCATGCTATTGCAACCGATGATCGCCCCGCGCCGAAGGGGTATGAACCGCGGCGATTTGTGCCAACCTGATTAAGAGCAGGAAGCTATAACGAGTCCTGTCCGCAGTTGAACGCAAGGCCATCCGGCCAGGCGTTCCGGCGGCAGGACTCGTTTTTTGCGCGGGAGGCGGGAAGGCGGCATGAGCGAGGACAAACCAGGCGCGAGATCGGACGCCAGGATGAAGACGCTGGCGGAAGAAGCGGGCGCGCTGCGGAGGTTGCTCGAGGGCTTGTCCACGAGGCTTGACGAATTGGCCGTGCAGATGGAAAAGGCACAGCTTAAAGATTACGTCAACCTGATGAGCAGGCCGTGGCAGCTCATATGGCGCAACTGGCTGTCGGGCATCGCCAGAGGGATCGGCATCGCGCTGGGCTTTACTTTTTTTGCGGCTACGATCGTATGGCTGCTTCAAATTCTCGGCGCGCTGAATTTGCCGATTATCGGCGACTACATCGCCGAGATCGTCAAGATCGTGCAGCGGCAGCTGGAGATCGAGCATTATTGAAAGGTCGTGGGGGCTTTTCTTGAGATACCAAGAGACGCCGGCCTTGCGGGCCGGCGTCCGGTTTTTCAGTCGTTCGTTTGTTCGTCGGTCCAAACGTCAGGCTCCAGCAAGCCTTCGCCTTCATGCGCTTCAAGATACCTTCGATAGGCGCTGTTGCGCACGATCCCGCTCGAGCGGCCGTTAATATCGGCGGCGAGAAAGCTCTCGATCGGCTCCACGAAGCCGTCGTTTTCATCCGATTCGATATAAAGCGCGCCGTAGTCGTCGTTATTGTTGCCTTCCGCCATGGCCGGACTGTCCGAGTTGCCCCACGATTCGATCTGCCAGGCGTCTTCGCCGTCGAAGCCGTTCTGATCTTCGCTCTCGTCCATGCTGGTGCGCCCGAACGGCGGATGCAGGAACAGCTCCTCGGCCGGCCGGCCTTCTTTTTCGGCCTGAATCGGCTCGTGTTCGACGCAGTACACCGCTGTCGGCAGCGCTGCGAGCCGTTCTGTCGGAATAAATTTGCCGCAGGCTTCGCAAATGCCGTACTCGCCCGTTTCCATGCGGCGGATAGCGGCTTCTATTTTTTCCAGCGTCAGCGCCTCGCGTTCAAGCAGGGCGATATCTTTGGCCCGCTCGAACGTCTCCGTACCGGCGTCCGCGGGATGATTATCGATGCCGCTGAGTTCGCCCGTGGCGTCGCGGTAGCTATCCGTCAGGCCGAAGTGACCGTTCGCGCCGACGCGGCGCTCGATATCGGCCCGAAGGTCCAGCAGCCGGCGGCGCTGCAGGGACATGAAGCTGTCGGGCAACGTACGATGCATGCCGATCCCTCCTTGATTTTGTCGCGAAGCGACATGGCGTTCCATACGAGAGATAGTTTGCTCGGACGGCCGGCGAATCATGTCGGGCAAGGGATGAACATCTACTGGAGGCATTGCCGCGAATTGGCGAAAGACGTTGGACGCCCGCTCCGGCGGTATGTTAAAATCAGTGCATTCGGCCAAAGCGGTCAGAATCATTCGCGGAAGGGCGGCAATCCGGACATGCAACGACGTCAAATCGGCTTATGGGTGTACTATTTCGCGGCTGCGATCGTATTCGCCATCGATTACGTATCCAAGAAGCTCATCGAGCACAACCTGGAACTGAACGAGCAGATCAAGGTCATCGGCAACTTTTTCCTCATCACGTTTATTCATAACCGTGGAGCGGCTTTCGGCATTTTGCAGGAGCAGCGCTGGTTTTTCTTGCTGATCACCGTTGTCGTCGTGAGCGCCATCGTCATCTATCTGAACCGGTCGCACCGGAACAACAGAAGGCTGATGCTCGCCGCGCTGTCGCTTATTTTGGGCGGGGCGCTTGGCAACTTTCTCGATCGCGCTTTTTACGGACAGGTCGTCGATTTCCTGCAATTCAACTTCGGCTCTTATACGTTTCCGATCTTCAATATTGCCGATTCCGCGATCGTCGTCGGCGTATGTCTGATTATTCTCGATTCGCTGCTCACGCCAACACCGACACAGGAGACCAAGAATGAACAACAGAACGAACCGAGCGAACGCCAGCCCGTCTGAACACGATGAATTGACTTTAACTGCGCCTCCGCAAGGAGAGCGTCCGTCCGCCATATCCGACGAGGATGAAGAAGTTACTGCAGGCACATTGTCCTGGGAAATCGACGAGGAAACGGCGGGCCAGCGGGTCGACAAGTTTCTGGCCGGCGCGATCGAAGACGAGTCCGTGTCGCGTTCGCAAATCCAGGATTGGATCCGCGACGGTCATGTGACGGTAGGCGGCATGAAGGTGAAGCCGAACGCCAAGCTTCATGCCGGCAGCGTCTTGAACGTAGACGTGCCCGACGCGGCGCCGATCGAGGCTCAGCCTGAAGATATCCCGCTGAATGTCGTCTATGAAGACGGGGATGTCATCGTGATCGACAAGCCGCGGGGCTTCGTCGTGCATCCTGCGCCGGGCCACGCCTCGGGTACAGTTGTCAACGCATTGTTGCATCACTGCCGGGATCTGTCCGGAATCAACGGGAACCTGCGTCCGGGCATCGTTCACCGCATCGACAAGGATACGTCGGGATTGCTCATGGCGGCCAAGAACGACCTCGCGCATGCCTCGCTCGCCCAGCAGCTCAAGGATCACTCCGTCACCCGCCGCTATACCGCGCTCGTCTACGGCAACGTGCCGCACGACCGCGGGACGATCGACGCGCCGATCGGGCGCGACAGCGGCGACCGCAAGCTGTTCACGGTGACCGAGAAGGGCGCCAAGCGGGCCGTGACCCACTTCACGGTGCTCGAGCGCTTCGGAGATTATACGCTGGTCGAGCTGCAGCTCGAGACGGGACGGACCCATCAGATCCGGGTTCATATGAAATATATCGGACATACGATCGTCGGCGACCCGTTCTATGGTGGGCGCGCCGGCCGTACGCTAGGCATGGAAGGACAAGCGCTTCATGCCGGCGTGCTCGGGTTCGATCATCCGCGCACCGGGGAGCGGATTTTGTTCGAGGCCCCGCTGCCCCAGGACATGGAGCATGCGCTGCACATGCTCCGCACGCGCTAGAATTTCTGCAAATGATCGACGGATTTGTCCATGGCGGCGAAGGCCCTTTTTAAGGCATAGTGATACCATTAAGCAAGCGATCCCATCACACGTCCGCCATCGGACAAGGAGTGTCGTCAAGTGAGCGTCGAACAATATCAAGGAACCTTCATTCAACAACAATTCGCGGACCGCATCGGCGGCGCGAACTACGGCAAGGATACGAACATCTACAAGTTTGAAAAGATCAAGCGCGCCAAGGCCGCGGCCAAGGCTGCGTTCCCCGACATCGAGCTGATCGACCTCGGCGTCGGCGAGCCGGACGAGAAGGCGGACGACGGCATCATCGCCAAGCTCGCCGAGGAAGCGGCCAAGCCGGAAAACCGCGGCTACGCCGATAACGGCATTCCCGAATTCAAGGCTGCGGCCGCGAAGTACCTGAAGGAAGTATTCTCGGTCGACGGCATCGACGCGGCCACCGAGATCGTCCACTCGATCGGCTCCAAGCCCGCGCTTGCCATGATGCCTTCGGCATTTATCAATCCGGGCGATGTCGCCATCATGACCGTACCCGGCTATCCGGTGCTCGGCACGCACACCAAGTATTTGGGCGGCGAAGTTTATAACGTCAAGCTGACGAAGGAAAACAACTTCCTGCCCGATCTGTCCGCCATTCCGGCCGATATCGCGAGGCGCGCCAAGCTGCTGTACCTGAACTACCCGAACAATCCGACAGGCGCGGCTGCCAGCCCCGAGTTTTTCGCCGAAGTCGTCGAATGGGCGAAGAAAAACGAAGTCGTCGTCGTGCACGACGCGCCTTACGCTGCACTCACTTATGACGGCGTAAAACCGCTTAGCTTCCTGTCGGTACCCGGCGCCAAGGATGTCGGCGTGGAGCTGCACTCGCTGTCCAAGTCCTACAACA
This sequence comes from Cohnella hashimotonis, assembly GCF_030014955.1. Classification (NCBI taxonomy): domain Bacteria; kingdom Bacillati; phylum Bacillota; class Bacilli; order Caryophanales; family Paenibacillaceae; genus Cohnella; species Cohnella hashimotonis. The sequence continues at coordinate 4,037,817 of NZ_JAGRPV010000001.1, read as the reverse complement.
TGACCGGCTGGCGGATCGGCTTCGTCGCGGGCAACCCGCTGATCGTAAAGGCGTTCAGCGACATCAAGGACAACAACGATTCCGGTCAGTTCATCGCGATTCAAAAAGCCGCCGCATACGGCCTTGCGAATCCTTCGATCACGGAAGCGATCGCGCAGAAGTATTCGCGCCGCCACGACCTGCTGGTCGCCGCGCTGAACGAAATCGGCTTCAAGGCCGAAAAACCGAAGGGCTCGTTTTTCCTGTACGTCGAAGCGCCGAAGGGCATCAAGGGCGGTCAGCGTTTTGAGACGGGCGAGGATTTCTCCCAATTCCTCATTCGCGAAAAGCTCATCTCGTCCGTTCCGTGGGACGATGCAGGACACTTCGTACGCTTCTCCGTCACGTTCCTCGCCGCCGGCGAGGAAGAGGAGCGCCGCGTCATCGGCGAGATCAAGCGCCGTCTGACGGACGTCGAATTCGAATTTTAAGATTTGGCTTAGGCGGGGGCTTTCGGGCCCCCGCTTTTTGTTGACAGTCCATGTCGAAAATGAGATAATGAGTTCCAATGAAACCGTACCTTTAATTCAGTCCCGTGAGACTGGCAAGGTGGCGCGAATACTATGGATGAGATCCGACGCGGATCGTACTTGGACTGGCTATGCGGTACGGTTCCCAGCGTCATCATCTTCGTATGTCCCGACCTCCTTGGCTAGCCAAGGAGGTTTTTTGATGCCGTCTTACCGAGAAGGAGGCGCACCCGTGCAGGATTCCCCGAACATCATCATGGACGAGGCAGCCATCCGCAGGGCGCTGACGCGGATCGCGCACGAGATTTTGGAGAAAAACAAAGGGATCGAAGGCTGCGCGATCGTCGGCATTCGGACGCGGGGCGTCTACCTGGCCCGAAGGATCGCAGAGCGGATCCGCGAGATCGAGGGCAGTCCGATCGCGGCATGCGAGCTCGATATTACGCGGTACAGGGACGATCGCCCGCTCGCGGACGGGGCGGCGGCGGGTATCGTATGCAGCGACGGGGACCGCTCGTTCGACGTGAAGGACAAGCGCATCATCCTGTTCGACGACGTGCTCTACACGGGACGCACAATCAGGGCGGCGATGGACGCGCTCATGGATTGCGGACGTCCGCAGTCGATCCAATTGGCCGTCCTCGTGGACCGCGGGCATCGCGAGCTGCCGATCCGGCCGGACTACGTCGGCAAAAACGTGCCAACGTCCAAGCACGAGCAGATCGAGGTGTCGCTGACGGAGATCGACGGCGACGACCGGGTGATGATCAAGCATCCGCGAGAAGCGGAAGTGGGCGGCTAAGCATATCGTAATCGAACTGGGCTGCTTTACTAGCAAAAGGAGGAAGGAAATCCTTTGACGACGACCTGGATACTTAACGGACTTACGATCGATCCCGAGACCGGCAATACGGTCAAGAAGCACTTGAAATTGGAGAACGGCCTGGTCGCGCAATGGCTCGACGGCTCTGCTGAGCCGGACGCGGGAAGCGCGGAAGTGATCGACGCCGCAGGCAAGCTCGTATCGCCCGGACTGATCGACATGCACGTGCATTTGCGCGAGCCGGGCTTCGAACATAAAGAAACGATTGCGACCGGCACGGCCTCGGCGGCGAAGGGCGGCTTTACGACGATCGCCTGCATGCCGAACACGCGGCCCGTCATTGATACGCCCGACACGGTGAAGCTGGTGCTGGACAAAGCCCAGGAGGCTTGCGGCGTGCGCGTCCTCCCGTACGCGGCAATTACCAAAAACGAGCTCGGCCGCGAGCTCACCGAGTTCGAGGCGCTTAAAAGCGCCGGCGCGATCGGCTTCACCGACGACGGCGTTGGCGTGCAGAATGCGCAAATGATGAAAAACGCGATGGCGCTGGCCAAGTCGCTGGACATGCCGATCATCGCGCACTGCGAGGACGATTCGCTGGTCGTCGGCGCCGCGGTTTCCGAAGGTGCGTTTGCAAAGCGCCATGGGCTGAAGGGCATTCCGAACGAATCCGAGGCGATTCACGTCGGACGTGACATTCTGCTGTCGGAGGCAACGGGCGTGCACTACCACGTCTGTCATGTCAGCACCGAGCAGTCGATTCGGCTGATCAAGCTGGGCAAGTCGGTCGGCGTGAACGTCACCGCGGAGGTATGTCCGCACCACCTGCTGCTGTCGGACGAGGATATTCCTGACACCATGGACGCCAACTGGAAGATGAACCCGCCGCTGCGTACGCCGCGGGACGTGGAAGCCTGCATCAAGGCGCTAGAGGAAGGGACGATCGACATCATCGTCACCGACCATGCGCCGCACAGCGAGGAAGAAAAGGCAAAGGGCATGGAGCGCGCGCCTTTCGGCATCGTCGGCTTCGAGACGGCATTTCCGCTGCTGTACACGAAGTTCGTCAAGACCGGCCGCTGGACGCTCGGATTCCTGCTGAGCCGAATGACGAGCGATCCCGCCCGGGTGTTCCGGCTGGATACGGGCAAGCTGGAAGTCGGGGCGCCGGCGGACATTACGCTGATCGATCTTGACGGCGAACGCGAAGTCGATCCGGCGAGCTTCCTGACGAAGGGACGCAACACGCCGTTTACGGGCTGGAAGCTGTCGGGCTGGCCGACGCTCACAATAGTCGCAGGCAAGACGGTCTGGAGCGAAGAACAAGGCATACTTAATAGCAGCGAGGAGTGATCGGGATGCAAGCGAGACTTTTACTTGAAGACGGCACCCTGTTTACGGGGCAATCGTTCGGCGCAGAAGGCGCTTCGGTGGGCGAGGTCGTATTTAATACAGGCATCACAGGATATCAGGAGGTCATCTCGGATCCGTCGTATTGCGGGCAGATCGTCACGATGACGTTTCCGCTGATCGGCAACTACGGCATCACGCGCGACGACTTCGAGTCGGTGCGTCCGTTCATCCACGGCTTCGTCACGCGCCGCTACGAGGAAGTGCCGAGCAACTGGCGCGCCCAGGATTCCCTCGGCCATCTGCTTAAAGAGTACGGCATCATCGGCATCAGCGAAGTCGACACCCGCATGCTGACGCGGATCATTCGCCGCCACGGCGTCATGAAGGGCATTCTGACCACGGGAAGCGAGCGCGTCGAAGAGCTGCAAGAGCGCATGGGTACGACGCCGCTGCCGCGCAACCAGGTCGCCTGGACGTCCACGAAAAACATTTTCTCGAGCCCGGGCACCAAGGAGCGCATCGTGCTGATCGACTACGGCGCGAAAAGCGGCATCCTGCGCGAGCTGACGCAGCGCGGCTGCGACGTCATCGTCGTGCCGCACAACACGACGGCCGACGAGATCCGCCGCCTGCATCCGGACGGTATCCAGCTGTCCAACGGCCCCGGCGATCCCAAGGACGTGCCGGAGTCGGTGGAGACGGTGCGCCAATTGCTCGGCGAATACCCGATCTTCGGCATCTGCCTGGGCCACCAGCTGTTCGCGCTCGCTTGCGGCGCCGATACCGACAAGCTGAAGTTCGGCCACCGCGGCGGCAATCACCCGGTCAAGGAGCTCGCCTCCGGCCGCTGCTACATCACTTCGCAGAACCACGGCTACACGGTCAAGGAAGAGTCCGTAGCGGGCACCGACCTGGTCGTGACGCATATCAACAACAACGATAAGACGATCGAAGGCCTGAAGCACGCCACATTCCCGGCCTTCAGCGTCCAGTACCATCCGGAAGCCGCTCCCGGACCGTTCGACAGCAGCTATCTGTTCGACCAGTTCCTGGATATGATCCGCGAGCACAAGCTGAAAAACCCCGAACGCCCGCGGCAAGCGCAACTGTCGGAGATGCTGAGAGGAGAACTGCAGTATGCCCAAAAATAATGAACTCAAAAAGATTCTCGTCATCGGCTCCGGTCCGATCGTCATCGGCCAGGCGGCCGAGTTCGACTACGCCGGCACGCAAGCTTGCCAAGCGTTGAAGGAAGAAGGCCTTGAGGTCGTCTTGATCAACAGCAACCCGGCAACGATCATGACCGATACGAACATGGCGGACAAGGTATATATCGAACCGATCAACCTCGAATTTGTCTCCCAGATCATCCGCCAAGAGCGTCCGGACGGCTTGCTGCCGACGCTCGGCGGCCAGACCGGCCTCAATATGGCCGTCGAGCTGGCGCGCGCTGGCGTGCTTGAAGCCGAAGGCGTCAAGCTGCTCGGCACCCAGCTGACTGCGATCGAGAAGGCGGAGGACCGCGATCTGTTCCGCGAGCTGATGCGCGAGCTGGAGCAGCCGGTGCCGGAGAGCGAGATCGTCACGACCGTGCAGGGAGCGGTCGACTTCGCCGATACGATCGGTTATCCGGTCATCGTACGCCCGGCCTATACGCTGGGCGGCACCGGCGGCGGCATCGCCGGCAGCGAAGAGGAGCTGCGCGAGATCGTGGCGAACGGTCTGCGCTACAGCCCGATCGGCCAGTGCCTGATCGAGAAGTCGATCGCCGGCATGAAGGAAGTCGAATACGAAGTCATGCGCGACGCGAACGACAACTGCATCGTCGTCTGCAACATGGAAAACTTCGATCCGGTCGGCGTCCACACAGGCGACTCGATCGTCGTGGCGCCGAGCCAGACGCTGTCCGACCGCGAGTACCAGATGCTGCGCTCGGCTTCGCTCAAGATCATCCGCGCGCTGAACATCGAAGGCGGCTGCAACGTGCAGTTCGCGCTCGATCCGCACAGCTATCAATACTACGTTATCGAGGTTAACCCGCGCGTCAGCCGTTCCTCGGCGCTCGCTTCCAAGGCGACGGGCTACCCGATCGCCAAGATGGCGGCGAAGATCGCGGTCGGCTACACGCTCGACGAGATCGTCAACCCGGTTACGGGCCAGACGTACGCTTGCTTCGAACCGACGCTGGACTATATCGTGAGCAAGATTCCACGCTGGCCGTTCGACAAATTCACGGACGCCAACCGCAAGCTGGGCACGCAAATGAAGGCGACCGGCGAAGTGATGGCGATCGGCCGCACCTTCGAGGAGTCGATCCACAAAGCGGTGCGCTCGCTTGAGATCGGCGTTCACCGTCTGTTCCTTAAGGGCGCGGACGAGCTGGACGAAGAAACGCTGACGACGCGTCTGGCCAAGGCCGACGACGAACGCCTGTTCCTGATCGCCGAAGCGTTCCGCCGCGGCTGGAGCCTGCAGAAGATCCAGGACACGACGAGCATCGACTGGTGGTTCCTGGACAAGATCGAACGGATCGTTTCGTTCGAGGACGTCATTCGCCGCGAGCCGGGTCTGACGCCCGAGACGCTGTACCAGGCGAAACGCATGGGCTTCACGGACCGCGCGATCGCCGAGCTGCGCCGCGAGGGCCAAGGCGCGTCCGCAGCGCTGACGGTCGAAGCCGACATTCGCGCGCATCGTCTCGCCCAAGGCCTCAAGCCGGTGTACAAAATGGTCGACACCTGCGCGGCCGAATTTGAAGCGACGACGCCTTATTACTACTCGACTTACGAGACCGAGAACGAAGTGATTCCGAGCGACAAGCAAAAGGTCATCGTGCTCGGCTCCGGCCCGATCCGCATCGGCCAGGGCATCGAGTTCGACTACTCGACCGTGCACGCCGTATGGGCGCTCCGCAACGCGGGCTACGAAGCCGTCATCATCAATAACAATCCCGAGACGGTATCGACCGACTTCAACACGTCGGACCGCCTATACTTCGAACCGCTCTTCTTCGAAGACGTCATGAACGTCATCGAGCAGGAGCAGCCGCTCGGCGTCATCGTCCAGTTCGGCGGCCAGACGGCCATCAACCTGGCGGGTCCGTTGTCCAAGGCCGGCGTGCGCATCCTCGGCACCTCGCTCGACAGCATCGACGAAGCCGAAGACCGCAAGCGGTTCGAAGCGCTGCTGCGCGGACTCGAGATCGCGCAGCCGAAGGGCAGCACCGTCACTTCCGTCGACGAGGCGGTCGGCACGGCGCAGGAGCTCGGCTATCCGGTGCTCGTACGTCCTTCGTACGTCCTCGGCGGACGCGCGATGGAGATCGTCTACTCCGACGAAGAGCTTCTGAGCTACATGAAGGTCGCGGTTAAGATCAATCCGGAGCATCCGGTACTGATCGACCGCTACATGCTGGGCAAGGAGATCGAAGTCGACGCGATCTGCGACGGCGAGACCGTGCTCATCCCGGGCATCATGGAGCATGTCGAACGCGCTGGCGTCCACTCCGGCGACTCGATCGCGGTATATCCGCCGCAGACGCTGTCGGACGACATCAAACAGCAGGCGGTCGACATCACGATCCGCATCGCCAAAGCGCTGAAGACGGTCGGCCTGGTCAACATCCAGTTCGTCGTCTGGCAGGAGAAAGTTTACGTAATCGAAGTCAATCCTCGCTCCTCGCGTACGGTGCCGTTCCTGTCCAAGGTCACGAACATCCCGATGGCGAACCTGGCGACCCGCGCGATTCTCGGCGAAAAGCTGGCCGACCTCGGCTACAAGGACGGTCTGTGGCCGGAAGACGAGCACGTTTCGGTCAAGGTACCGGTGTTCTCGTTCGCCAAGCTGCGCCGCGTCGACCCGACGCTGACGCCGGAGATGAAGTCGACGGGCGAGGTCATGGGCCGCGACCGCCACTTCGCCAAGGCGCTGTTCAAGGGGCTCATCGGCTCGGGCATGAAAATCCCGCAGTCGGGCTCGATTATCGCGACGGTCGCCGACAAGGACAAGGAAGAAGCGATCGCCATCCTGCGCGGGTTCTACAACCTCGGCTACAAGCTGATCGCCACGGGCGGCACGGCCGACGCGCTCGAAGCGGCCGGCATGCGCGTCAAGCGCTGCAACAAGCTGAGCGAGGGCTCGCCGAACATCGTCGACCTGATCCGCACAGGCCAGGCGCAGTTCGTCGTCAACACGCTGACGAAGGGCAAGACGCCTGAGCGCGACGGCTTCCGCATCCGCCGCGAGGCGGTCGAGAACGGCGTCGTGTGCCTCACGTCGCTCGATACGGTAAGCGCGCTGCTGCACATGCTGCAGGCGCTGCGCTTCTCCAGCGAGCCGATGCCGGTTTATTAATAAAAAGCGCGCCATGCCCGGTCTTCCGCCAGTTTCATCGGCGGCGGATCGGGCTTCTATATGGGCGAAAAGCCACAAAAACGCATTTTAACGCGTTTAAAACCGAAACGGGAGGCGGAAAAAGACGATGACGTTAACGCTGAACCGCAAGGAAGCGGCGGCCAAGATCATGGTCGGGCTGGACAAGCCCGACGCGCAGGCAGCGCTTGAGGTCGCGGCAAGGCTCGAGGGTACGGGCTGCTGGGTCAAGGTCGGCATGGAGCTGTTCTACGCCGCCGGGCACGAGATCGTGCGGGAGCTGAAAAAGCGCGGCTTCAAGATCTTCCTCGACCTGAAAATGCACGACATCCCGAACACGGTGCGCGGCGGCGCGCGCAGCATCGCGCGTATGGGCGTCGATATGTTCAACGTTCACGCGGCTGGCGGCAGCGCGATGATGCAGGCTGCGATGCAGGGCGTGAACGACGCGGTGGCGGCCGGCGAAGCGCAGGCGGCGCCGCTCGTAATCGCCGTCACGCAGCTGACGAGCACGAGCCGGGAGACGCTGAACGGCGAGATCGGCATCGGGGGCAGCGTAGAGGAAGCGGTCGTGCGCTATGCCGTGTTGGCGAAGCATGCCGGGCTGCAGGGCGTCGTCGCCTCGCCGCTCGAGGTCGAGGCGATCAAGGCCGCCTGCGGCGAGGGCTTCCTCACCGTGACGCCGGGCATCCGCCCGGCCGGCGCGGCGCTCGGCGACCAGTCGCGCGTGACGACCCCGCGCGAAGCGGTCGACGGCGGCACGGACTACCTTGTCATCGGCCGTCCCATCGTCGCCGCGCCGGATCCGGCGCAGGCTTTCGAATCCATTTTAAAGGAGCTGACCGAAGCATGAGCGAATCCGTTAACCTTGCGCAGCTGCCGTCCGTCATCGCGGGCGCGCTGCTCGACATCGGCGCCGTATCGCTGCGCCCGCAAGACCCGTTTACCTGGACGAGCGGCATCAAGTCGCCGATCTACTGCGATAACCGGCTGACGATGTCCTACCCAGCGATCCGCCGCACGATCGCGGAGGGCTTCGCAGCCGTTATCCGCGACAAGTACCCGGACTGCGAGGCCGTCGCCGGCATCGCTACCGGTGGCATTCCCCATGCGGCGTGGATCGCCGACATCCTCGGCTTGCCGATGCTCTACGTGCGCGACAAGGCCAAGGGCCACGGCAAGACGAACCAGATCGAAGGCCACTTCAAGCCGGGACAAAAGGTCGTGCTGATCGAGGACCTCATCTCGACCGGCGGCAGCTCGCTGAAGGCGGCCGTCGCGGTTCGCGACGCGGGCTGCGAGGTGCAGGGCGTCATCGCGATTTTCACCTATCAGTTCCAGAATGCGCTGGACGCGTTCGCTGCCGAGTCGGTGCCGCTCGACACGCTGTCGAGCTATAGCGCGCTGATTGACGTCGCACTCGCGCGCGGCGCGGTCCGCGAGCAGGACGTAGCGCTGCTGCAGGAGTGGCGCAAGGACCCTAAGGCGTTCGTCTGGGCTTAATCCCCGCGCAACAAAATAAGCCCGGCCTCTCGTCCGATCGGACGTGAAGCCGGGCTTTTCGGCATCAATCGGATCATGGAACCTCAGATGACAAATTGTTAATGCGCTGCTTTCCTTGTCGTTGATTCAATTCGCGCTCACCGGGTTAATGAAGATCAATAAGGTGCAAACGAGACGCTGGAACGAATAGATAACAACGACAAAGAGAGGTTGATAATAATCATGAACACCGACATCTACCAACAATTGCTGACCGAAACCGAAGATCTGCTTTACCGCGTACGCATTTACGACCGCGACATGGTTCACACCGACGAGATTATCGAGATGGACCGGACGCATGAGATGATCGGCAGCCTGCGCTGGATGAGCGAGAGCGAGATGTTCCGCACCAAGGCGATCGAGAAGCTCATCCGCATGCGTCACCGTTTGATGACGATGATGGAGGATCTGCTGTTCACCGCTTAAGAAGCGAATTTAGGAAAAGACCTTCGGCTTGGCCGCTGCGACAGCGGGCGAGAACCGAAGGTTTTTTGCATGTCGCCGTTCGCTGGGGGGCATCAACTTCGATGAAAATAGTCGATGCCCGCTATCGATACCGTTCATTCGAAAAAACGACGAAAACGGTTGTTCGGCAACCGGATGGCTGGTAATATCTATCATCAAACGGAAGGGTTTCTAGGGAGCCGACGCCAAGCTGCCAGCCTGGCGGTCGAACCGAGCGAGACCGATGAGGCGATAGCCTCCTTACACCGTAGGGATAAAAGACCTTCGGCAAGTTCCGCCACAAGGCGGATTTGCCGCGGGTCTTTTTTGGTTGGAACGCTTTATGTGCGATTCGGAAAAAGGGGGTACCGAAATGAAGCTGGCACTTGAGACAAGGGCGCTCGGCAAAACGTTCAGAGTGAAGGAAAAGCAGGCGGGATTGCGCGGCAGCCTGCGGTCGCTTTTTGCGCCGGAATGGAAAGAAAAAATGGCTGTCGACCGTATCGATCTGTCGGTCGAGGCGGGGGAGACGGTCGCGCTGCTCGGCCCGAACGGCGCAGGCAAGTCGACGACGATCAAAATGTTGACGGGCATCTTGCATCCGTCCGCCGGAGAAGCGACCGTGGCGGGACTTGTGCCGTGGCGCGAGCGTACGAAGCTGGCCTACCGGATCGGCACCGTGTTCGGGCAAAAGTCGCAGCTGTGGTATCATCTGCCGCCGATCGATACGTTCGAGTTGATCAGCCGGGTCTACGAGCTCGACCGCGGAGATTACACGAAGCGGCGGGACCGATTGGTGGAACGGTTTGAGCTTGGGCCTTATTTGCATACGCCTGTCCGCAAGCTGTCGCTTGGCGAGCGCATGCGCTGCGAGATCGCCGCTTCTTTTCTCCACCGTCCGCAGATTTTGTTCCTCGACGAACCGACGATCGGGCTCGACGTCGTCGTCAAACAGCGTATTCGCGAGATCATTCGCGAGCGCAACCGCGAGGAAGAGACGACGGTTTTTCTCACCTCGCACGATGCCGGAGACGTGGAGCAGCTCTGCGCGCGCGCGATCGTTATCCATCACGGCGGCGTGCTGATCGATCGGCCGGTGCCGCTGCTGCGGCGGGAAGTGCTTAGCGGCAAGATCGTCACGGTCACGCTGGCGGACGACGAGGAACCGGCTGCGGTCGCGAAATGGTTCGGCCTGCGCGTCTCGGCACCGCTGCCCGAAGGCGTCGAGCTAGCGTCGGTCGAGGGAAGGCGCATTCGCCTGACGGCAAATCTGTCGCAGACGAACCTGAACGAGCTGCTCGCCTCGCTGACGCAAGCGGCGCGCATTGCGGATTTGACCGTGGAGGATCCGTCGCTCGAGGACATCATCAAGCACATTTACGGCATGGAGAGGGCGAAAGGAGGCGTTTCGACTTGAACCAAGCCGCACGCACTTTATTAGGCATCGGGCGCAAGCAGCTTGCGGTCGTACGGATCGCCTTTCGCCAGCAGTGGGCGTATAAGGCGGACTTTGTGCTTCGTTCCAGTTTTCTGCTGCTCATACTATACGTGCTTGGCCAGCTTTACGGAGCCGCGTACGCGGGCGATTACCACCTGGCGATCGGCGGCTTCACGCTTCGGCAGATCGTCTGGTATCTTGTCTTCACGGAAGCGATCACGCTGGCGGGGCCGCCCGTCGGCGTAAGAATCGAGGAGGAAGTCAAAAACGGGGATATTGCCGTTCGTCTGACGAGGCCGCTATCCTACGTCGGCTATCATTACGGCGCTTATGTCGGAGAAGGCGCCCTCCGGTTTTTCGTATTGCTGGCGGCAGGTGCGCTGGTCGCCTGGCTCTCGGTCGGGCCTCTTGCGCCGGGCTACGGCTTGTTCGCCTATCTGCCGCTTGCTTTGCTCGGCTTGACACTATCTTTTTTGATGACGGCGGCCGTCGGCTTGTGCGCGTTCTGGGTAGAGGAAACGCGCGGGCTGGAGTTCGTGCTGCAGAAGCTGACGTTTACGGCGGGCGGCTTGCTGATCCCGATCGATCTCATGCCCGAGTGGCTGCAGCGGGTATGCGCGTGGCTGCCGTTTCAGGCGGCGCTGTACTTGCCGGCGCGCCTCGGCGTCCGGTTCGACAGCCAGGAGCTGCTTCGCGCCTGCTCGCTTCAGCTCGCATGGATCGCCGCGCTCGCCCTGCTTGTCGCTTTTATTTTCAGAAGAGGAGTGAGTAAACTCCATGTCAACGGAGGATAGACGCAGGTCGGGTACGTTCCGCTTTCTGCTGGCAAGCTGGAAGGTCAATCTCGCATCGGCGCTCGAATACCGGCTCAGTTTCTTGTTGCTGGCGGGCATGATGTTCGTCAACAATATGATATGGCTGTTTTTTTGGTATTTGTTTTTTGGAAGGTTTCCCGTCGTCAGCGGCTGGGAGATGGGCGACGTCATGCTCCTGTGGGCGGTTTCCGCAGGCGGCTTCGGATGGGCGAGCGTGCTGTTCGGCAACTTTCCGCGCATCGCCACGATCGTTTCTTCGGGTCAACTGGACGTCTATTTGTCGCAGCCGAAGCCGGTGCTGCTGAACGTGCTGACGAGCCGGATGTCCGTGACCGGCTCGGGCGATTTCGTCTTCGGCCTGATCGTCTTTATGTGGGCCGGCGATCTAAGTCCAAGAGGCTGCTTGCTGTTCGCCTGCGCGCTGCTCATTTCCGGCGTTTTGTTTATCGGCGTCATGGTGATCGCGGGCTCGCTGGCCTTTTGGATCGGCAATGCGGAGGGCATTGCAAGCCAGGTATTCGGCAGCTTTATTTCATTGACGATTTATCCGACGGGCATCTTCCGCGGCGCCGCCAAGATCATTTTGTTCACGGTCATTCCCGCCGGTTTCATCGGTTATATGCCGATCGGTCTCATGCGCGATTTTAATCCGGCATTTGCCGCCGCCGCTTTCGGCGCATCCGCGATCTTCCTCGCCGTTGGCGCATTCCTGTTCCGCGCGGGTCTTGCCCGATACGCTTCCGGCAATGCGATGGCGATGCGGAATTAAAAAGGCGCCCCCTCGGATAATAACCCAAAGGGGCGTCGGTTTCGCCGGCGGCGTTATTCCGTCGCCGTGCGGCCTCCGCTGCGGATGCTCCGCAAATAAGTGGCGCAGGTAACGGCGAAGTAGACGGCTTGCATGATCAGATAGATCGCGAACACCACAGCTGCGTACTTGAGGATCGGACTGCCGAGCAGGTTGCCCAGCGCCTGAATGGCGAACAGGGCGTGGACGCTTCCGACAATGCAGGGGATGAGGAAGACGAGCCCGACCTGCGTGACGACGATGCGCCTGATCTCGGCGGCTGTCATGCCGATGCGGGAAAGCGCCTTGAACTGCGCCTGATCCTCCTGCAGCTCCGTAAAGAGCTTGAAGTAGATGAGACTGCCCATCGCAATAAAAAAGAGCAGGGAGATAAACAGACCGATGAACAGCGTCAGCGAGATCGATTGGTTGGTGGAGACATAGCTCGGGACACGGTACGTCTGCGCTTGCGATTCGAAGTCCGGGTCCATTGCCTTCACGATTTTGTCGACCGTGTCCTCGCTATGCTCCCAGTTCGACCAGTCGTAGCCGTAGCTGACGAGCCGACTCCCCGGAGCGGCAGATGCGTTAAGCAGCGCATAGCGGGCGTCGTCCACAACGAGCAGGTAGGTCGCGAACAAGACAGGACTTGTCACCGCGCCCGCCAATTGATCGGTCAAATGCAGCTTGATCTTTTCATTGCCCAGCGTAAGGCGAATCGCGCCGTTCTGGATGGGGCGATAGCTCTCCATTTCTTGATAGGGCAGTACCAGCACGGCCTCGTCGTCTGCCGGAGCTGCCGACTTGCGGCCGAGCAGCTTGGCTTCGCGGTTGTAGTCGCTCTCCGACACGATCATCGCATCGAACTCGTCTTTTTGGGCAGTCGAGCCTTCCTTGGCGAGATGCTCGCCGAGCAAGCCGGACAGCTTTTGCTGCCGGGTGATATGCAGACCGTCCTCGCGGGCGATCCGAACGACCTCCGCGGGATCGATGACTTGATGCGCGCCTTCGCCGCGTTCGATGAAGCCGATCGCAAAGGGCGCATGGCTCAGGATTTGCGATTTTTGAAGCTGCTGCAGCACGTAGACAGTGCCCGAGGCGGACAGGACGACGGCGCTCATGACCGTGATGACGAACAAGAGCCGCGCGTTGTCTTTCATTTTGTAAACGAGCTGCGAGACGGTCAGCATGTTCGTCCGGTTGTAGTAAAACCGCTTGCGGCGCATCAACAGACGCAAAATCGCGACGCTTCCCTGGGCGTATAAGAAATAGGTGCCGATGACCGTAAGGCCCACGACCGGTAGCGTAAGTATAAGGAAGGTGTGGGCGTTCATCGATAAAGCGAGCGCGTAGCCACCCGACAGCGTCAGCAAGCCCGCGACCGCAGCCCAGACGGACAGGCGCGGTTCCGGCTTCGGCTTGCGCGCTTCGCGCAGCAGCTCTACGATCTCCGAGCGGCCGACCCGAAAGAGCGTCAGCAGGGTGATGACCATGAACAAGGCGAAGAAACCGGCCGCCGTCATCCATAAAGCAGCGGGAGGGACCGCAAAGCGGATCGTCTCGCCCGAATCCAGCAACGCGCCGAGCGCCAGGAAAAACAGCTTGCTGAACAGCATGCCTAGACCGATGCCGGCCGCGATGGACACCGCTGCGATGAACGCGCTCTCGTACAGCACCATTTTGCGGATTTGGCTGCGCGTCATGCCGAACAGCGTGAACAGCCCGAATTCCTTTTTGCGCGTCTTCATAAACGCCGAGTTCGAGTAGAGGACAAAGAAAAACGAGAAAACGATGATGAGAATTTCGCAGGCCAGCATCCCTTGCTTCACCTGGAGCGCGCCCTTGATCTCGCCGCTCTGGACGTCGGGATGAAGCAGAAACGCCGCATAAAGGTAAAAGATGAGCACGGAAAACACGCTGCTTAAAATAAAGGCGCTGTACGCGCGCCAATTGCCGCGGACGTTGCTAAGCGCGAGCGAACGGAATGTCATCGAAGTTCCCTCCCAGCACGCTTAAAGCATCCAAGATTTGCTGGAAAAACGCCTGCCTGTTCACGCCGCGGCGAATTTCTGAAAACAGCTTGCCGTCCTTGATGAACAGGACGCGCTTGCAGTAGCTCGCGGAAAAAGGATCGTGCGTGACGAGCAGCACGGTCGCGGACAGGCGCTCATTCAAATCTTGCAGCGCGTTCATGACATCCTTGGCGGACTTGGAGTCGAGGTTGCCCGTGAGCTCGTCCGCGAGCAGCAGCGACGGCTCGTGGATGATCGCCCGCGCGATCGCCGCACGCTGTTTCTGGCCGCCCGATACTTCGTAGGTCCGCTTGTTCAGAATGCCCTGGATGCCGAGCAACTGGGCGATCGGGAGCAGCTTCTGCTCGATAACCGCCGGCTTTGCGCCTTCGAGCACGAGCGGCAGGATAATATTTTCTTTGATCGGAAGCGTGTCGAGCAGGTTGAAGTCCTGGAAGACGAAGCCGAGCTCGCGCCGGCGGAACAACGCGATATCCCGCTCGCTTAAGCTTACGGGATTCGTACCTCCGATCTCGAGCGTCCCGGACGTCGGCTTGTCGATCGTGGCGAGCAGGTTAAGCAGCGTCGTCTTGCCGCTCCCCGACGGGCCCATGATGCCGACGAACTCGCCTTTGTCGACGGAAAGGTCGATCTGTTCGAGCGCGTGGTAGGCGACGCCGCCCTTGGCGCCGTATACTTTGGACAATCCTTGCGTTTTGAGCACTTGCATGCGGGTGAACCCTCCTGCCTGTTGTCTGTATGCCTTAAGTATAGCGGCGTCGGGAGGGCCGGCCCATCGAATAAGCTTTCAATTCCGGCGACTTTACCTTACAAAGTTGTCACGTTTGGTTGCGTTCGTCTGTCAGGCGGTGGATGCCGGACGGTCGAAAGTCAAGCGTAGCCGTCGTGCCTGCGCCCAGTTCGGAGTCGATGCGGAGGCCAATGCCGAGCCGCGCGCAGGCTTGCTTGGCAAGGTAGAGTCCCATGCCCGTCGATTCGCCGTTCAGCCGGCCGTTGCTCCCGGTAAAAAAGGGCTCGAACAGGCGAGGCAAATCCTCGGCCGCGATGCCGATTCCTTCGTCGGTCACGCGAAGTTGCGCCGATCCGTCCGGGTATCCTTCGATCCGGATCAGGAGCCGTTGCGGGCCTTCGCTTTTTTTGGCGTATTTGATCGCGTTGGATACGAGCTGGCCGAGGATGAACGCAAGCCATTTGGCATCCGTCTCCGTCGTGGCTTCGCCTTCGAGCGAAGGGAAGATCGAGCGCCGGATAAAAGGACGCTTGTACTCGCCCAGCACCGCGCGCACGATCTCGGACAACGAGACCGTGCGAAACGACGCGTCCAGCTCGAACTTGTCCAGCCTCGACGTATGCAGCATCGTATCGAGTCCGTGCCGCAGCCGGTCGGTCTCTTCCAGGACGCTGCGTTCGGTATCGCCGGGCCTCGCGTCATCCGCCGGATCGGGATGCCGCTGCATGAGCAGCTCGATGACGGACAACGGGGTCTTCATCTGATGGACCCAGCGCGCCGTGAAATGGCGGTGGAACTCCTGCTGCCGGCGCAGGGCGCTCAGCTCGTTCGCGTGGACCGTGTACAGCCGCTCAAGAAGCGCGGCCATCGCCCGTTGCTCGCGCGTAACGGGAGAAGCGAGCGAGAGCGAAGCCGCCGCATCGCCCGCCGCCGCCTGCCGCCAGGCTTCGGCCAGCTCGCGCGCGAACGACTTGCGCCGCAGCCAGCCGGCGGCCAGCCAAGCGGCGACGACGAGCGCGACGAGCAGCGCGATGTAGGCGGCGTCGGCCCAGGAGAGCGGCAGGCCGACGTTCCACAGCAGCAGCTGGACGAACGTCAGGGCGAGGAGGACCGCGACGACGAGGATGACGACGTGGGGGAGACGGTCGATCAAATAGTCCCGAAACGTATAAGGCCGTAAGTCGTCTCCGCCGCGCTCAGTCATGGGCGGCCGCCGATCCGGCGTCATCGTCCGAATCCGCCTCCGGCCGCAAGCGGTAGCCCTGGCCCCGGATCGTATCAATCGCGTCTCTTAGGCCCAACTCCTCCAGCTTTCGGCGAAGCCGGGTGACGTTGACCGTGAGCGTGTTGTCGTCCACGAACTGGACGTCGTCCCACAGCGCCTCGAGCAGCTCCTCGCGCGAGACGATGTGGCCGGCCTGGCGGAGCAGGGCGTGCGCGAGCTGCCGCTCGTTTTTGGAGAGCGGTACGCGCGCGCCGCGCCAAGACAGCTCGCTGCGGCCGATATCGAGCGCGAGGCTGCCGGCGGCGACCGTATCGCCGCTTGACAGCGCCTGCCCTGCGGCGTATTCGCCGTAGGCGCGCCGCAGCGCGCTCTTGATTTTGGCCATGAGCAGATCGAGCGGGATCGGCTTCGCGACGTAGTCGTCGCCGCCGTTTTCGATCGCCATCACTTGGTCCATCTCGCCGGACCGCGCGGACAGAAAAATGATCGGCATATTCGATCGCAGGCGAATCTGTCTGCACCAGTAGTAGCCGTCAAAGTACGGCAGATTAATGTCCAGCAGCAGCAGGTGAGGCTGGACGTCTTCGAATTCGGCGGCGAGATCGCGGAACCGGCTCGCGACATGTGTCTCAAAGCCGTACCTTCCGATGTAATCCCGCAGCAGCGCGCCGATTTTTTCGTCGTCCTCGACGATCATGATGCGGTACATGCGGCCGGAGCCTCCTTGTCGAATCGGATTGTTTAATTTACTTATAGCCGTCGCACGGCATCTTCCGCTAGCGGTTCGCGTTCGCCACGTCGTCCAGCCAAGATCCGATGTCCGCGTTCAGTTTTTGCAGCTCCGGCATCGCCGTCGCCGCATCGCTTAATTTGTAGCGCGACTTTAGCGTCAGGATACGCGTTACGCTCTCGTCGATTCGCGCCTCCGTCAGTTTTCCGCCCTTTACTGCGTTCAGCAGCGCCTTGTACACTTTGCGTTCGACTTCGTAGCCGTGCGCGACGAGCAGGATGTCGCTGCCTGCCGACACGCTCTTGACGGCGGCGTCCGCCAGATCGTAGTGCTTGGCAATCGCGCCCATCGTCATATCGTCGGTGATGACGACGCCTTTGTAGCCGAGCTTGCCGCGCAGCTGATCTCCGATGATCACCTTGGAAAACGAAGCGGGCGCGTCCGGATCGATCTTCGGGAACAAAATATGCGCGACCATCACGGCGTCCGCCTGCTCTCCGATCGCCGCCTGAAACGGCACCCACTCCAGCTTTGCCAGCTGCTCGGCGGTCTTGTTCAACACGGGCAGGTCCAGATGCGAATCGACCGCCGTATCGCCGTGGCCGGGAAAGTGCTTGACGACTGAAACGACGCCTTCCTCGCGCAGGCCGCGCATGGCCGCCAGACCCATCCGGGTTGCGATATCGGCCGTGGTGCCGAACGAGCGGGTGCCGATTACCGGGTTGTCCGGATTGCTGTTAATATCGAGCACCGGCGCGAAGTCGACGTTGAAACCGGCCGAGCGTACCTCGCGCGCCAGCAGCTCGCCCATGCGCGTCGCCAGCTTTTCGTCGCCGGTTTTCCCGACGACGGCCGCTTCGGGAATCTTTTTGTAACTGGACGGCAGGCGGCTGACCTTGCCGCCTTCCTGGTCGACGCTGACGAAGATGGGCACGTTGCCAGCCTTGGCGTTCGCTCCTTTAATCGCGTTGATGAGTTTGACCGTCTTCGACGCGTCGGCGATGTTGTCCTTGTACAGAATGACGCCGCCGATGCGGTCTTCCCGGATCATTCGCAGCGTCGAGGCATCCGGCGCCGCGGTGCCTTCGAAGCCGGCAAGAATCATCTGTCCGATCTTCTCCTCGAGGCTCATTTTTGCGATCTGATCCTTGATCGGATCGGAAGAAGCGGAGCCCTCCGTCGGCTTGGCGGTAGACGAAGCGGACGCGGAAGGAGAGGCGGACGGGGACGCGCTGGGCGTTGCCGCCGGCGCCGAGACCGACGGGCTCGCAGGCGCGGTCTCTGCGGCGGAGCCGGAAGGGCCGCCGCAGCCGGCCAGAAGCGCGATCGCAGCGGCGGATATGGCGACGGCGCGCAGCGATTGAAGCGGGAAAGACAGCGGCGTACGGATGACTTTGTTGCGGGACATAATGAACCTCCTTTTGATATAGGTCAGGCGGAGTGAAAAAGCCCCCGCCGCAGGTGCGGCGAAGGGGCTGGATCGGATTATTGAGTGGCGAGAGAACGCATAACGGATCAAGCCTTGGCGGCGTCGAAGGAGCTCTTGAGCGACACGATCCGGTTGAACGCGGGCCGTCCCGGCGCGCTGTCCTTCGGGTCGACGTTGAAGTAGCCATGACGGAAAAACTGGAACTTCTCCTGGGCGGCCGCTTCCTTCATGCCCGGCTCGACGAACCCGGACAGCGTCTCGAGCGAATGCGGATTGATGCGTTCGAGGAAGGATTTGTCCTCGGCGTCGTCTTCGTCCGATTCGTCCAGGATGAGCGGCTCGTAAAGCCGGAAATCGGCGGGCACCGCCTGCGACGCTTCGATCCAGTGAATCGTGCCCTTGACCTTGCGGCCGGTGAAGCCGGAGCCGCTCTTCGTCTCGGGATCGTATGTGCAGCGCAGCTCGACGACTTCGCCCGCTTCGTTTTTCACGACTTCCTCGCATTTGATGAAGTAAGCGTGCTTGAGGCGCACCTCGTTGCCCGGGAACAAGCGGAAGTACTTGGCCGGCGGCACCTCCATGAAGTCGTCCTGCTCGATGTAAATCTCCCGGGAGAACGGAATGCTGCGGCTGCCCATTTCTTCGTTCTCCGAGTTGTTCTCCGCGTCGAGCCATTCCGTCTGTCCTTCGGGATAGTTCGTAATGACGACCTTGAGCGGCCGCAGGACCGCCATCGTGCGCAGCGCCTTCAGCTTGAGGTCCTCGCGGATAAAATGCTCGAGCATGCGCTCGTCCACGACGCCGTAGCTCTTGGCGACCCCGATCTCGCGGCAAAAAGCGCGGATCGCTTCGGGCGTATAGCCCTTGCGGCGAAGGCCCGAGATCGTCGGCATGCGCGGATCGTCCCAACCGTCCACGACCTTCTCGTCCACGAGCTGCTTAAGCTTGCGCTTGCTCATGACGGTGTTGGTCAGGTTCAGGCGGTTGAACTCGTACTGGCGCGGCACGCTCGGCATCTCGCACTGTGCGACGACCCAGTCGTAGAACGGACGCTGGTCCTCGAACTCGAGCGTGCAGATCGAGTGGGTGACGCCTTCGATCGCGTCTTCGAGCGGGTGCGCGAAGGCGTACATCGGATAGATCACCCAGGCGTCGCCCGTATTGTGATGGTGCGCGTGCACGATCCGGTAGATGACCGGGTCGCGCATGTTGACGTTCGGCGACGACATGTCGATCTTGGCGCGCAGCACCTTTTCCCCGTTCGCGAACTCGCCGTTCTTCATGCGCTCGAACAGCGCAAGATTATCCTCGGGCGAGCGATCGCGGTAAGGGCTTGGTTTGCCGGGCTCGGTCAGCGTGCCGCGCGATTCGCGAATCTCGTCGGCGGACTGGTCGTCCACATAAGCGAGTCCCTTGCGGATCAGCAGGAGCGCGCGCTCGTACATTTCGCCGAAATAGTCCGACGCGAAGAACAGGCCGTCCCAATCGAACCCGAGCCATTTGACGTCCTGCTTGATCGATTCGACGTATTCGACGTCCTCCTTGACAGGATTGGTGTCGTCGAACCGCAGGTTCGTGCGGCCCTTGAACTCGTCCGCGAGCTCGAAGTTCAGACAGATCGACTTGGCATGGCCGATATGCAGATAGCCGTTAGGCTCCGGCGGGAAGCGGGTGACGATTTCCTTGACGCGACCCGCTGCCAGATCGTCGATCACGATGTTCTTAATGAAGTTGGAAGAAGAAGTTTTATTATCGGCGGCTTTGTCCACGGCGACCCGACCTTTCTATGCTGCGAGGTTATTTCTTCATGATACACAATTATACCCTTCCTTATAAAGTCCCGGGGCAAAAAAACGAAGGCCGGCCGAGCGAAAACGTCAAAGCGAAAAAACTTTCAGCATTTTTTCAGATTTCTCATAAATTTAATCTAAAGACGTAACTTTTTCGCGAAACCTCTCGTTATAATGTTGAACTGTAATATGGTAGAGCGAGGGAGGAAAGGCAATGGAAGTTCCCGAGAGGCAGCCGCTCCTCAGCGTCAGGGACGTGGAACGATCCTTCGACGTCGGCGGTCAGAAGCTGCGCGTGCTGAAGGGCATTAATCTGACCCTCGAGCCGAACCAGCTGATCATGCTGAAGGGCCGATCCGGCTCCGGGAAGACGACGCTGATGAATTTGATGGGGGGCCTCGACAGGCCGACAGAGGGAGAGATCTTTTTTCAAGGCAAGCCGTTTCACGCCTGGAACGACGACAAGCGGACGGAGATCCGCCGCAAGGATATCGGCTTTATTTTCCAAGCCTACGCCCTCATGCCTTTGTTATCCGCCTACGAGAATGTCGAGCTGTCGATGCGGATGGCCAAAAAGCCGCGGAGCGAGTGGAAGTCCCGGGTGACCGCCTGTCTCGAGCTCGTCGGACTTGCGAAGCGGATGCATCACCGCCCGTTCGAGATGTCGGGGGGCGAGCAGCAGCGCGTGGCGATCGCCAAGGCGATCGCGCATCGGCCAAGCTTGCTGCTGGCCGACGAGCCGACTGCGGAGCTCGACTCGCAGATGGCCGCGCAGGTCATGGCGGTATTCCGGGAGATCGTCCGAACGGAGAACGTCACGATCTGCATGACCACGCACGATACAACGATTATGGAGGTTGCAGACCATGTCTATGAAATGGTGGACGGCGTCTTCGTCGCAGGCTAAAAAGAAAAGCGGCATGCGCCGGGCCGCGGGCATCCTGGCCGCGATCGCCCTGTCCACGGCCGTGGCGGGCTGCTCGCTGCTGCCCGACGAGCCGGAGGAGGAGGATCTGTCGCAGATCCAGCTTCCGGAGATTTCCAAGAAGCCCGAATACGAAGTGACGACCAAGACGCTAGAGACGACGGTGTCCGGTTCGGGCAAGATTTTATCGACCCAAGAGAAGACGCTGTACTATTCCGCCAAAGCAATGGAGGGCATGCGTCTTAAAAAGCTGTACATACAGCCAGGAGACGTCGTGAAGGCCGGCCAAACGATCGCGGAGCTCGACGTCGAGGACATGAAAAAGCAATTGCGCGACCAGCGGCTGCAGTTCCGCCAGCAGGAGCTGCAGATGAAGCAGACGCTGCGGGACAAGGACGAGATGGACCCGATCGAGTTCGAGCAGAAGCAGATTGCCTTCGAGGAGGCCCGCCAGAAAATCAGCGACCTGGAGACGGACATCGGCAGCGCCGTGCTGACGGCGCCGTTCGCCGGCACAGTCGTGTCGGTCAACGTCCAGGAGGGCGCGGCGATCAAGGTATACGATCCGCTGTGCGTCATCGCGAATCCAAGCAGCCTGATCGTCGCCGGCGAGATGTCTTCCGACGATCTG
This sequence comes from Cohnella hashimotonis, assembly GCF_030014955.1. NCBI lineage: Bacteria > Bacillati > Bacillota > Bacilli > Caryophanales > Paenibacillaceae > Cohnella > Cohnella hashimotonis. The sequence continues at coordinate 4,016,239 of NZ_JAGRPV010000001.1, read as the reverse complement.
CAGCAGGTCGCGGTCGGCATGGAGGCGACGGTCGACATCAACAGCGCCGGCGCCGTCAAGGGCAAGATCAAATCGCTCCCGGTGCCGAAGGCCGAAGGCGGCGGCGGGGGCGGAGGCGCTCAAGGGCCCAAGGTCACGAACCTCAGCGACTATCTGCTGATATCCGTCGCGAAGCTGCCGGCCGGGGCGACGCGGGGCACGCCGCTCAGCTTCTCCATCGTCGTCGACCGCAAGGTGGACGCGGTCGTCATCCCGCGCTCGACGCTGCATACGGCCGGCGCCAGGACTTACGTCCAGGTCGCCGATGCCGACGGCAGCAAGCGCGAGGTGGACATCGAGGTCGGCCAGCAGACGGCGACCGATATCGAAGTGCTGTCAGGTCTGACGCCGGGACAGAAAGTCGTAGGCTCTTAAGCTATGGCGCTCATCCGGTTTTTATTTCGCAAAATGTGGAACACCCGCTGGCTTACGATCAGCACGCTGGCGGGGCTGCTCGTGGCCGTCGCCTTCACGACCAGCATCCCGATGTACGCGGACGGCGCGCTCAAGCGCGTCGTCGCGAGCTCGCTGAAGGAGAATAGCGAAGGACTGCCGGCAGGGTCGCTACTTTTCCGCTACCAATCGAGCGACGGCAAGACCGACCCGGCGAACTTCGCCGCGGTCGACCGCTATATTAAGGAAGACGTGCCTTCGCGCGTGGGCTTCCCCAAGGATGCCGATCAGCGGAGCCTGTCGATCCGTTCGGCGGAGGTGCAGCCCGAGGATCCGGGCAAGGTCGACGCGAGCCGCACACGCAAGATGACGATCGCGGCTTTCAGCGGCCTCAAGGATCAAGTCGAGACGGCCGGCGGCAAGTGGTTCGCGGACCGGGCCGGTTCGGACGGCACGCTTCAGGCGGTCATGATGGAGGAGGCGATGCTTCGGCTCGACCTGCACGTCGGCGACGTGCTCCTGTATCCGATCTACGGCGGCCTGAACGTCACGCTGCGCGTCGAGATCGTCGGCAGCTTCAAACCGAAGGCGGATTCGGCCGCGTATTGGTACCAGGGACTCGATACACTGCTCGGCACGCTGTTCATCGCGGAGCCCGCCATGCTGGAGGATCTGGTGGCGCAGCAGAAGATTCCGCTGCAAATCGCGGCCTGGTATTCCGCCTACGACCTGCGGAATATCCAGACGAGTCAGTTGACGCCGCTCGCCCATACGCTCTCGCGTGCGGACATCGAATCCAATCAGCTGCTCAAGGATACCCAGGTAGTCATCTCATTCGCCGACATGCTTAGCGAATTCCGCAAGCAGAGCGTGCAGCTGCAGACGATGCTGTTCACGCTCGCGGCGCCGATGATCGCGATGGTGTTCTACTTCATTACGATGAACGCGCAGCAGTCGCTCGAAAAGCAGCGCTCCGACATCGCGGTGCTGCGAAGCCGGGGGGCGGGAACGCGGCAGATATTCCTGCTCTTCCTGCTCGAGGGCGTCCTGCTTGGCGTCGTGGCGCTCGTCGCGGGACCGTTCATCGGCTGGTACATGGCCAAAAGCATCGGCTCGGCGAGCGGATTCCTCGAATTCGTCAACCGCAAGTCGATCCCGGTCGGCTTCTCGACCGACAGCGTGCTGGCTGGCGCGGCCGCCGTCGTCGTCGCGATCGGGGCGGCCGTCATCCCGGCGCTCGTCTTCACCCGCACGTCGATCGTCGACTACAAGCGCAAGATGGCGCGAGGCGACCGCAGGCCATTCTGGCAGCGCTGGTTTCTCGACGTCGTGCTCGTCGGCGTGGCGGCTTACGGCTGGTACCTGTTCAACGAACGGCAGATGATTTCGTTCAAGACGGGCATGACGACAGACCAGCTGAACGTGCAGCCGTTTTTGTTTTTCGTGCCGGCGATCAGCATATTCGCGGCGGGGCTCGTATTCCTGAGGCTGTTCCCGCTGCTGCTGGCGCTGTTCGGCTGGCTGGGGCGCTCGTTCCTGCCCGTGTCGCTCTACTTGACGCTGACGCAGCTGTCGCGGTCCGCCAAGTCTTACTACCCGCTCATGATCCTGCTCATTCTGACGCTCGGCCTCGGCGTATACAACGCATCGGCGGCCCGCACGATCGGGCTCAATTCGGAGGAGCGCATCCTCTACAAGCACGGCGCGGACGTCGTCGTCTCGGCTGCCTGGGAAGGCAACGCCGAAGTGTCTCAGCCCTCCGGCGGCTCTGGCGGCGGCTCCGGCGGAGGAAGCGGCGGCGGTGGCTCGGGAGGCGGTTCCGGCGGCGGAGGTTCGGGCGGAGGTTCTGGCGGCGGCCAATCGCGCCCGGTGCCGTCCAAGATCAACTACAACGAGCCGCCGTTCGAGACATTCCGGCATCTGCCCGGCGTGGTCCATGCAGCCCGCGTGCTGCAAGCGAAGGCGAGCCTGACGGTAGCGGATCGGACCGCAGGCCAGGCAACCGTCGTCGGCATCGACAACGTCGATTTCGCCCGGGTAGCCTGGTTCCGCAAGGACCTGTATCCGGCAGGCTTCTACAAGTACTTGGCCGTCATGGGCAGATCGGCGGGTTATGCGCTCGTTTCCAGCAACCTGGCCAAAAAGTACAACCTGAAGCCTGGCGACCAGATCGACGCGATCCTGCAGGATCAGAAGATTCCGTTCATCATCGCGGCGTCGCTGCCCTACTGGCCGGCGCAGTACCCGGACGAATCCCCGTTCCTGGTCGCGAACCTGGATTACCTGTACGACAATATGCCGCTCATGCCTTACGACGTCTGGCTCAAGATGGAGCCCGACGCCAAGACGGCGCCGCTCATCCCGGCGCTGCAGGAGAAGGGCGTGGAGATCGCGTCGATCTCCGACGCGCGCAGCGACCTGATCGCGCAGAGCAAGCATCCGGCCCGGGGCGGCGTGTTCGGCATCCTCAGCCTCGGATTCATGGTCACGATCATCGTCACGCTGTCCGGTTACATCCTGTACTGGTTCTTTAACCTGTCGGGACGGATCGTGCAGATCGGCATCCTGCGCGCGATGGGATTGTCCCGGCGCCAGCTGACCGGCATGCTGCTGCTCGAGCAGGTATTCACGGCCGGATTGTCGATCGGACTCGGAATCGGCATCGGCAAGCTTGCGAGCCTGCTGTTCCTGCCGTTCCTGCAGACAACGGACAACACGGCCGGACAAGTGCCGCCGTTCCGCGTCATTTTCGAGCAGACGGACACCTATCGCCTGTATATCGTCGTCGGCTTCATGATGCTGATCGGCGTACTGATGCTGGTCACCCATATCCGCCGCTTGCGCGTCCATCAGGCCGTCAAGCTGGGAGAGGAGCGCTAATCCATGATCGATTGCGAAGGACTCGTGAAAATTTACAAGACCGACGATCTGGAGGTCGTCGCCCTGCAAGGGCTCAACCTGTCCGTCAAGGACGGCGAGATGATGGCGATCATCGGCAACAGCGGCAGCGGGAAGTCGACGCTGCTCAACATCCTGGGCGGCTTGGACCGGCCGTCCGCCGGCCAGGTGCGGGTTGGACCCTGGGATCTGCTCAAGGTTACCGACCATGATCTGGTGAAGTACAAGCGCGAGACGGTCGGCTTCATCTGGCAGAACAACGCACGCAATCTGCTGCCGTACTTGTCGGCGCTCGAGAACGTGGAGATGCCGATGATGTTTAACGGCAAGGTCGACCGGGTTTACGCCAAGCAGCTGCTGGAGTGGGTCGGCCTCAAGGACCGGATGCATAACAAGCTGACGCAGCTTTCGGGCGGGGAGCAGCAGCGGGTCGCGATCGCGATCTCGCTGTCCAATCGCCCGAAAATGCTGCTCGCCGACGAGCCGACGGGCTCGGTCGACTCGCGGACGTCCGATATCATCATGGACATCTTCCGCAAGTTCAACCGCGAGCTGGGCCTGACGATCGTCATCGTTACGCACGATCTGTCGCTGGCCGGCAAGGTCGACCGCGTCGTCGCGATTCGCGACGGACTGACGAGCACCGAGTTCATCAAGCGCAATCCGAATTTGGACGGCGCGCCGCCGCTTAACGGCGTAGGCGTGAACGACGACGTCCACGAAGCGTTCGTCGTCGTCGACCGCGTCGGACGGCTGCAGGTGCCCAAGGAATATTTGAAGCAGCTTGAGATCGGCGACAAGGCAACGATGGAGTTCGACGGAGACAAGATCGTCATCCGCGCACCCAAATCAAACGAGGGGGAATCCGCATGATGGACCAAAGAAAGAGAACAGTTAGACGTGTCGTGGCCGGCGGCCTGACGCTAAGCTTGCTCGTGCCGCTGCTGGCGGCTTGCAACGACAAGAACGAGGACGATCCGAACAATCGCCGTACGCTGCGTATCGGAATGATGTACGGCAGCTCGCAGGACGAATCGTATTATCGCCAGCAGTACACCGATCTTTTCGAATATACGCATAAAAATATCGATATCGAGCTCGTTCCCGCGATCGACTGGACGGAGCAGCAATTCGAGCAGCCCGACAAGCAGCAAAACGTCGACCAGCTCGCAAAAGTTAAAGAAATCATGACGGGCGCGAACCCGGTCGACGTCATGATCGTCGACTCGACGGCGATGCTGAGCCAGCTCGTCCAGGAAAACATGCTCAAGCCGCTCGATCCGCTCATCAAGGAAGACAAGATCGATCTGACCGATTACGTGCCATCGGTCATCGACGGCATCAAACAGGTCGGCGACAACCAACTGTATGCGCTGACGCCGACGTTCGTGCCTTCGGCGCTGTTCTACAACAAGACGCTGTTCCAGAAAAACAACATAGAGCCGCCGCATGACGGCATGAGCTGGGATGATGTGATCACGCTGGCCAAGCGCTTCGGAGACGGCAAGGGGGGCAAGGACGCGACGTTCGGCTTCTCCTTCAACCAATGGGGAGCGAGCGACGGCTTCTCCGACATGACGCAGTATGCCGCGCCGCTGGGCCTGCGCGTATACGATGAGAAAGGCGAAAAAATGCTCGTAAACACGCCGCAATGGGAAAAGGTATGGACGACGATCTCCGATTTGTACAAAAAGCACGTCGTACCGACCCAGGAAGACATGCAGAAGATTTACGAGGCCCAGAACAAAGAAGTCGCCGGCGGCGACGGCAACCAGGTCTACAACCCGTACCAGAACCAGCTCTTCTTCTCCGGCAAGATGGCGATGGTGCTCGGTCAGTATTACATGCTGAACGACCTTGAGACCTACAACAAAAACTATGAAAAGCTGAAGATGACGAAGCTCGACTGGGATGTCGTGACGGTGCCGCAATTTATCAACGAAGCGCCGGGCATCGGCACGAACATTACGCTGAGCGCGCTCACGAGCATCAACGCGAAGGCCGCCAACCCGGACGATGCCTGGGCGTTCGTCAAGTTCATGAACGGCGAAGACTGGGCGAAGCTCAAGTCCCGCAGCAGCTACGAAATGACGGCCCGCAAGTCGTTTATCAAGCCGCGCGACGGCATGAACTATAACATCAACGCGTTCACGCAGCTCCAGCCGGCACCGCAGCAATCGCTTGCCGATGCCAAGCTGCTGCAGGAGCGTCCGAACCTGAACTTCATCAATCAGCTGGGCAGCAGCGAATTCCAGCAGGTGCTGAGCGGTAAGCTGTCCGTCAAGCAAGCGCTCAAAGAATACGAGGAAAAAGGGAACGACATGCTGCAAAAGATCAAACTGAACCCGAAGGGGCAGTTCGATCCGGGCATCGGCGGCGACGTCTACGGCGGCGGCGGCGTGGTCAGGCCGCTGGACTGATTGATATGAACTTCTAAAATATCTTTTACTACGACTTCGCTTTCCATCATGATTTGCCAACTTTGCGCGATCAGTCATCCATGAGCTGATCGCGCTTTTTTTTGCCCTTAAGCGGAAGATATTACCGCTTGAGGAAAACGGAAGGGGGACGATTCAAGGATGAATAAATTAAACAAAAGTTGGGGCTATGTGTTGGCATCGCTTTTGGTCGCCGTGCCCGTGCTTGCCGCCTGCACAGACAGTACGGAGAGCCAAGACAAGGAACGCAGAACGCTGCGAATCGGCATGTTGTACGGGAGCAAGGAAAGCGAATCGTATTATCGGCAGCAGATGACCGATATGTTCGAGGTGGAGCACGGCAATATCGACATCGAGTTCGTATACGGCACCGATTATTCCGATATGCAGTTCGCGACGGAGGAGGAGCGCAAAAAGCAGCAGCAGCAGGATCCGCAAGAAAACCTGCGCGCGGTTATGTCCGGCGATAACCCCGTGGACGTGGTGATGACCGACATCGGTTCGATGAAAAAGCTGGCGTCGGACAATTTGCTGAAACCGCTCGACGATTATATCAAGCAGGACAAAATGGATTTATCCGACTTTTTGCCGGCCGTCATCGACACGATCAAGGCGCAGGGAGAGGGCCGCATTTACGGTCTGTCGCCGACTTTTTCAAGCAATGCTATCTTTTATAACAAAAAGCTGTTCGCGAATGCGAAGGTAGAGCCGCCAAGAGACGGCATGACGTGGAACGAGCTGTTTGCCTTGGCCCAGTCGATGAAAAGCGGCAAAGACAAGGATGCGGTGTACGGATTCGCTTTTAACAACTACGGCGGCGGGCTCAGCATGTATGACGCCCAATCCACGGTCGCGAGCTTCTCGCAAATGAGGATGTTCGATACGACCGGGGAGAAGATGACCGTCCATACGAAGACATGGGCCGATGCATGGTCCAAACCGATCCAGCTCTATAAAGACAAAGTCATCCCGCATGCCGAAGACATGCAGCAGTCGGCTTCCATGGCGTCATCCGACGGAAGCTACGCATACAACCCGTATCAAGGGAACGGATTCATCGGCGGCAAGATCGCGATGGTCGTCGGCGGCTATTATATGGTGAACGAGCTGATTAACTTCAATAAAAACGTGAGCAAAATGAAAAACGCCCAAGCGCTCGAATGGGACGTCGTGTCCATGCCGCAACTCGACAGCGGAGGCTCGAACGGCGTGTATCTGGGCAATCTGGCTTCGATCAATGCGAAAAGCGTCAATCCGGACGATGCCTGGGCTTTTATCAAGCACATGAACAGCGAGGAAGTGGCGAAGTTCAAGGCAAGAAGCCAGGGAGAGCTCAGCGTGCGTCAGAAGTTCATTCAGCCGAAGGATGGCGCGAACTATCGGATCGAGGCGTTTACCAATGTCAAAGTAAATACCGATGAGCTCGGCGACGCCGACCAAGCGTTGTACCGCGAGCGTCCGAATCTCAATCTCATCTCCGAGCTCGGCGGCTATCTGTTCCAGGAGGCGGCCGAGGGCAAAAAGACGGTCGACGAGGCGCTGGCCGAGTGGGACAGCAAGGGCAACGAGCTGCTGCAGAAAATCAAGTTGAATCCGACGGGAGATTTGTCCTCGGAGCTGCAGACCTACAGGGATGCGGCGCAATCCGGCATGAAAAATAGATTGCGGGCGGCCGCAGGGGAGGCAGTGGCAATCGAAGAATAAGAAGGTGCCTTCCGACCCGGCCGTCGGGGTTAAATCGTTTCCTATTCGAGCATCCTATACCCATAACGACCACATTCCGGAGGGACGGATAAGGGATGAAATGGGTGTACTGGTCGCGGCTCTACGATAGCAAATTCCAGGCGGGTTGCCTCGTCCGCCGCATCGAGAACGACGGCTGGCTGTTCGGCGTCGAGATGCCGCGGGAAGTAGAAGTGTACCGTTCGAGAAAAGGGAAGTTCGGCGTCCGGTACATGCCGTAATCGTGTTCAGAAGGACCTGCAGCAGCCTACGGTTGCGGCGGGTCCTCTTGTTATGGTATCGTCGACGGAGGAGATAAGCGGCCCGACGACCGCTTATTGCGACATCCTATTTGTGACGGGAGGGGAAGCAGATGAGAAGAATGCCGTTGTCCGCGGATACCGCGCAGAAGCTTGCCGCTCATTTGAAGGTGCCGCTGGAGCATCTGATGCATATGCCGCAGCATATCTTGATTCAGAAGCTGGCGGAAATGGCGGAAAAAGAAGCCGGAGCCGCCGCGGAGGCTGCTCAAGAAGAAAATGAGGAAAAAAAACAAAAAGAATAGCGATTTTTCCTTGACGGTTTATCCGTCTATGCGGTATATTAATTCTTGTCGCCATTGAGGGACACTTGATCGTTTAACGACGCGGGGTGGAGCAGCCCGGTAGCTCGTCGGGCTCATAACCCGAAGGCCGCAGGTTCAAATCCTGCCCCCGCAACCAATTTTAGCTTCCTCGTAGGATCATGACGAGGGCCCTTAGCTCAGTGGTTAGAGCTGTCGGCTCATAACCGATTGGTCGGGGGTTCGAGTCCCTCAGGGCCCACCACAGCGAGGAACGGTCAAGCGCCCGTATCCATCCATGCCGGGGTGGCGGAATTGGCAGACGCACAGGACTTAAAATCCTGCGATGGGTGACCATCGTACGGGTTCGACCCCCGTCCTCGGCACCACTAACATCAAGAATATCAAGGGATTTCAGCTCTAGCGGCTGGAATCTTTTTTCGTTTACGGAGCTGTATTGACAACATTTTGCTATAAAACCAATTCAGACCATATATTTCACCCCGTATAAAGCGATAGACTTCCGACAATTTTCCCTCAACAGAAGATAGTGCATATTTTAATGAATATAGTATTGAATTAATGCGGAGCGTATTTAAAGCTAAGTCTTCGGAAGAGGGAGTTGAGTCACCGCTCGGGGATCGCCCACTCCCCGTTCTCGGAACCTTTTATTTTCGACACATAATCACAAGCGTTCTCAGCTAAATTATACATGGGAGACCCAACATAAATATGATAGGATGGAGGCGATAAATGGTTCGGTTCTTACCTCATGACTGATAGGCGGAGGCAATCGTGTTCAGGCAGATCATCTCCTACACCCAGAAATATAGATTGAGTTACCGTATGATCGTGACGAATATTTGCATCGCCGTATTGCCCATTATCCTGTTAGGATCGGTGGGTTATTTTTCGTACATCCACATGATGAAACAGAATGCGCTCGACGGAATTGATCGGTTCGTTATTCAAACCAACAATCGATTTGACGAGTATTTTGGCCGGATGGATCTGCTGTCTAAGTCCATCTTCTATAATCGAAACGTGCAGCAAATCATGCTGGAGAACCTATCTTGGCAGGAATCCGATGCTCTGCTTAGAAACTTAAACGCGTACATGTCATTGGACCCGACGATCAAGGGCGTCGGTATGATCAACTTCGAAGATTTTCGAATTGTCTCTACGGGGCAGCTCATGACCGAAGAGATGCTGAATTATATTCGGAGGAAGCAGCAATCCAACCTGGTAAAGTCCCAGATCCAAATCTCGCCTCCTCTCGAAACGATAAAAGAAGAGAAGAGGTTGCTCGCTTTCAGGCAAATCAAATCCGTCCAGCAGAACAGTTATTTGCAAGGTCTATACATCGGGGTCATGCAGCTTGATATCGAATGGATACGTCAAATTCTGCAAACGGGGAATTGGAATGATAAAGCGTATCTTTATATCGTGAATGAGAACGGAGATTTGATCGGTTCCTCGACGAACCAGCTTGAATATTCGAAGATCCAAGCTCTCTCCGCGTTAATAAAGGACGAGAAAGTTTCCAATATCCGAATCGATCAAACGAAATACTTGTATAGATCGATTCCAATCCAGAGTTTAGGCTGGAAGTTCATTGCCCTGATCAATACGGATAAGCTAGTTGAAAGAGCGACGGTTATCCCCTATACCTTAATCGCGGCGATCGTCTTGATGATCTTTATCGTGATTCTTGTCGTCGTATCGTTTAATTTCCGATTGACGCATCCGATTACCAAAATGGCGGATGCGTTCGATAGCGCGGCGAGCGGCGACTTCGACGCAAAGTTGAGATTCGGTTATAAGAACGAGATCACCGTCATCCAAGACCACTACAATAACATGCTGGATCAGATCAAGAAGCTGACGGAGCATTTACTACAGTCGCAGCAGCAACTTCACGAGACGGAGATGGACAAGCAACTCTATCAACTAAATGGCCTGCAGAGTCAGATCAATGCTCATTTTCTATATAACGTCCTTCATTCGATTCGGGGAATGTCTTTGTCCAATGCCAAAAGAGAAGTGGCCGCGGCAATCGACAATCTCGTTTCTTATTTCCGATACATTACCCGTACCGACGAATATGTACTTCTGTTCAAAGAGCTGGAGCATCTGGATACGTACATCGACATTCAGAAAATCAGGTTCGGCGAACGGCTGCAATTCAAAATATCCATGGATCCCGCGCTCAAGAGTCAATACATCGTGAAGCTGATTTTGCAACCTCTTGTAGAGAACTCGTTATTCCATGGTCTTGAGGGAAAAAGCGGGCGATGGATGATTAAGATTCACGCCAATAGGACGGATGCGGATGACGAAATTCTGATCAAGGTAATGGATAACGGGTTGGGAATGAACGAGGAGAAACTGGCGAGTTTGAATGCCACGCTTGCCGGCGAATCGACTTCAACGTCCGAGAGCGGCAATCTGGGGCAAGGAATCGGTTTAGTCAATATTCATAAGAGAATCCAAATCTATTACGGCGAGACATACGGTTTAACGATAAAGAGTTGGCAAGACAGAGGGACCGTCGTGACGATTAAAGTTCCGCTCAGCATCAGGGAGGATGACAGTCATGCATAACGTATTACTTGTAGACGACGAACCTTGGATATTGAAAGACATGGAAAGAATTATCGATTGGGACGAATCCGGGTTCCGTATAGTAGCGAAGGTTAATGACGCAAACGCGGCCGAGAGTCTGATAAAACGCCAACGTATAGACGTCTTGATCAGCGATATCCGAATGCCGGGTAAGAGCGGGCTTGATCTCTTGGGGTTCGTCAACCGGGTATCTCCCGACACGTTAGTTGTGTTCATGAGCGCCTATAGCGAGTTTTCTTATGCGAAGCAAGCGCTCGAGAAGGGCTGTTTTCACTATTTGCTCAAGCCGGTTAACGTCGGAGAGCTTCAGATGACGTTAGACAGATGTCAGCTGCGGCTGGCAGAGAAGGATAAAGAACGGAATGCCCGAAGGGTCGCCGATCAGACGATGAAGTTCCTGGAAGGAATCGAAAGGGATTCGACGATTCGGTGCATGGTCGACACGTTCGAGCCATTCGGATTGCCGTTTAAAGAGCATTCTCGCTTTATGTTCGCGACTGTAAAGAGCAGTTCCGCAATAGGGGACGAAGAGCTTAATCCTTTTCATTCTATGCTTCGAAATTACGGCTACTCCTACTGGAGCGGGCGATTCAGTCCATCCAAATGGAGTTATTTAGTAGGCGTTCCGAAGGTTACTCCAAACGTTTATAAAAGCATATACAAGGATATCGTGCGCGTTTTTAAAGAGCGCGGATGGGATGTCGGATTAAGTTCATGGAGCGATTCGAACGGAAGGGCTGGCCGATTGTATCATCAATCGAATATGATGGCCGATACGTCGACATTGAATAACAAAATCGGCCTATACCGTTATCGCGTCCAAGTAAATGCCGACGTGCCGGCGCTGAGAGAGCGGATTGGCAAGGCATCGAGGTTGGAGCATTTGGAGGCGGCATTAATTGACGTCCATAGAGGGATCGATGCGGGACGCGTTCATCTCAGCGGGCTTGCCGAGCTCTATAATCTCTTCGTCTCGGTAATTGCGAACTTGTCTTCGCGCGATGTTGATTCCATGGATTCTAATACGACGCAAGACCTCGTTCTCAATTACGGGAATCCGCACGATTTGCTGGAAGATATCGCGATGATGATCGCGGAGCAAAAGAAGAAGCCGGACGATTCGAATGCACAGCTAATCGTCGAGGAGATTACGAGAGAATTGGACCGCCTCTATGCTCATCGCATCTCCCTGAGGGATCTGGCGCAGAAATACTTTATCAGTCCGAATTATTTGAGCCATCTGTTTAAGCAGGAGAAAGGATTAAGTTTTATTAATTATTTGATTCAAAAAAGGCTGGACGCGGCCATTGCTTTACTTGAGAAAGACATCTCGCTCTATGAAGTGGCGCGGATGGTCGGTTACGACGATTATGCCCACTTCAGCAAATTGTTCAAGAAGCATGTCGGACAATCCCCAGTCGATTACAAACAACGCAAGTTACGACATGCAGCAAAAGCGGATTAACACATCGAAAATGAAAAGAGAGTATGGCACGATTTGTGTAAGCGGTTCCAATATATTCGAATCCAGCTTACTCATTTAAGGGAGGAATTCATTTGTTGCAAAGATATGGTTTGATTCTCCTTTCTTTGGCGCTTGTCTGTAGTTCATTCTTCTCCTCAGAGAAATCGTATGCCTCGACGGCAACGACCTATTACGTCAGTTTCTCTTCCGGCAGCGATAGCAATAACGGCACGAGCTCCGCATCGCCGTGGAAGACGTTGGACAAAGTATCGACTTTTACGTTTAATCCCGGCGATCAGATCCTGTTGAAGTCAGGGGATACTTGGAATGAGAATATTTATTTGCACGGTTCGGGAACATCGCTCCAGCCGATTATGATTTCTTCTTATGGAAGCGGGAACAAGCCATTGATTCGATCCTCAGCGCAAGCCGTTGTTAGCCTGCAGAATGAAGGCGGATGGATAATCTCCGGCTTGGATATCGAGTGCACGACGACGAATCCGTTAGTAAATTCGCAGCCGATCAACCGCGGTATTGTCGTCTCCTATAACAGCGAGGGCACCTGGTCTAACCTGGTCATCGAGGGGAATCGGGTGCGCGGACCGGGGATTAACAGCAACTCGGAAGGAATATTGATCTCCGCGGAGTATCCGACCGGGAAGCATAACGAGGTTGCGAGGAATATCGTGATCCGCGATAACGAGATTTATAATCTGGGCTGGAGAGCAATCGGTACGGGGGGATGGGATACCGCCCTGTCCGATAACTTAAAGAGTTCAGCTTTATTTTACAACGTGAAAGTATTGAACAATACGGCCTATCAGCTCGGCAATCAAGGGATCGTCATCGGTAACAGCAATCATGGCTCGATTAAATGGAATGTCGTTCACGACGGAGGGCAGTACACGGGAACGGGAGTTACATGGGGGCCGGGAGGAATTTGGCCCGTGGCGAGCTCTTACATGGATGTCATGTTTAATGAAGTCTATAACATGTCCGATAGCAACACGGGGTTTGACGGATCGGGATTAAACATCGATTGGTCGAACGAGTATATCAATCTGCAATATAATTACGCTCACGATAATAAAGGCAACGGAATTACGACGATGGCAAACATCAACTCTCGCATAACGAACAACATCGTGAAGGGGAACCGGGGGGAAAGTTCGATCGGAGTCGGACAAATCGCAATAAGCGATTTTACGGTCGATACGGGCAGATATTCGGGCACAAAAAATTTGGTAGTAGAGAATAATTTAATCGTCGTAAATAAAGGGAATACAAGCGCAATTAACAGCAGCGACTCTTCGACAGGCGATGACTGGTCGGGCAACATTGTTCGCAATAATCAGATCGTTCTTGCGAACGGAGTAGCCGGCACGAAATCGTATGTGATCGGTACGGGAGCCGGAATAGATACGATTAATTCGAACCGAATATACAGCGGAAGCGGCACAGCATTCGAGGCTTCGAGGTTTGGTACGGGGTATTCCTCTCTTGCGGCTTGGCGAACCGCGACGGGATTGGACATGGATACCGTTCTCTCCGTTCTGGATACGACAGCCCCGACGGCACCTTCCGGGGGAGCCGCGGCTTGGAACGGCGGGCTTAACGGGATCTCCCTTAACTGGAGCGGGGCAACGGATTCAGGATCGGGATTAAGCCACTACAATATCTATCGTTCGACGAGCTCGTCCTTCGTTCCCTCTTATCGCAATATGGTCGGCGAGGCGGAGACGGCAAGCTTCGTCGATAAGCAAGAGCTTCAGAGCGGAACGACTTATTACTATAAGATCGAGGCTGAGGATAGGAACGGTAACGGGAGCACGGGGTATGCCACCGCTAATGCAACAAGCGGCACAGTAGTCGTCGCGCCAAAGAAATACGATGCTTCCAAGGATTTCGGAATCATCGCCCAAGGGCCGGTATGGGAGTACGAGAAGGGAGCCGGAAGCACGTACACGAAGCTGAACGGTACTTATGCGCCTTGGAGAATGTGGAGGGATGGAACCGCTTATTTGGGAGTAGGGGAGAACGTCCAAGCGCCGGATGGCAACGATGCTATCCGAACGTGGATCGCTCCTGAAGACGGGCAAATTGCTCTTAATGCGGCCAGTGCCATACAAATATTCAATTCGGGTTCCGGGGCGGACGGCGTACGGGTAAAAGTCATGAAGAACAATACCCAAATATGGCCTTCAAGCGGCTGGCAAACGGTTGTTTACGGTGCTCCCGTATCGTCGCCGAATATGACGCTTAACGTCGTCAAAGGCGATAAAATCCGCTTCGTGGCGAATCAGAACGGCAACGGGTTATATGATACGGTGTTATGGGATCCTTCCGTGCAGTATCTGCAAACCAATCTTCTGCATGATGATTTTGAACTCGGTGCGGCAGGAAGATGGTCGGCCCTATCGGGAAGTTGGTCCGTCGTGACCGACGGCGCCAGTCAGAAATTGAAGCAGACTGGGAATGCGGCAGGTTTATCAACGGCCGGAAGTGCCTCATGGAGCAATTATAGGATGATAAGCGATGTAAAGATAACGAGCTCAGGTAGCGGAGGAGGGTTCGCGAACTTGATTTTCCGGTTAAAGGATGCGAATAACAAATACTTCGTTTATCTGAGCGATACGCAGGGGCTGGCCATTAAGAAGACGGTCGCCGGCGTTCAGACCGAGCTGGCATCCAAAGCTGTTGCGATCGGCTTAAACACGACCTATCACGTCGAAGTCGTCGTAAGCGGCAATCAAATCGAGCTCTATGTCGACAACATTCTTCAACTAAGCGCGGCAGACGGAGCGGTTACGTTCACCAAAGGACAGATCGGATTGGAAACCTATCAAGCAACCGTCTTGTTCGATAACGTTCAGGTGATCGAGCTTTAGCACAGATCGAAAAACGCCTAGCCGCGCGCGAGGCGTTTTTGCTTGCGATCCAACATCGTAACAAACGACAATCATTCTTCCGAACTGAGCACATGTGACCCCGAAACACGCTGTGGCACAATAATAGTAGCCATTAGGTTAACGCGGCGTTATAGAAGGAGAGATAGCATGGACATCGAAATTACGAGTCCTTCCTGGAAGGAATACAAGAAAGTCAGCGTGACGGAATTCGGGGCTAGAGCCGGGGGGAAGCGTTGCAACGGAGCGGCATTCCAGCGTGCAATCGAATATTGTAAGAGCGAAGGAATCTCGGAACTAACCGTGCCTAAAGGGGTGTACTATTTCCGCGATGGAAATCATCCGACTTTCGATGGCCTAAGCGATTTTCGCTTCGATGGAGGAGACTCCGAATTTATCTTTTCTACCTTGAAGGCGTTTGTCGATATTCGGAACTGCGAGCGGGTCGAATTCCGCCATTTTGCAGTCGACTGGGATTGGGAGGTTAAGCAACTCGCAAGCATTGGGCTCGTTCGGGGAGTTGCCGAAGACGGGACGTCATTTGACCTTGTCTTTCCCGAATACGATACGGTTCCCGAGGAGTTCCCTCTTCGTACATTTAACCCTATGAACCCGGCTACGCTCACACCGGGCTGCGAACTGGGGCACGAGTTTAACGGGATCCATCTGGGCAAGGCGAGCGCCATGGGAGGCAACGTCTTACGCGTCGAGCTCCCGAGGCCCGAATCGTACCGCTTCCTGAAGCAAGATCAAGCCTATATTGTGCGTCACTACGTATACGACACGAATGCGATAGAGCTGCACGGCAACGCGCACTTGACCCTATCGAACGTGACGATATATTCCGCTCCGGGCCATGCGTTCATATCGACAGGGGACCAGCATCATTGGAAGTTGGAGCGATGCAGGATCGTGAAGCGACCCGGAACGACCCGCTGCATTACCGCAACGGCAGACGGATGCCACATTAGCAATTCGCAAGGCTACTTTATCATCGATAGTTGCGATTTCAGCTACAACGGCGACGATTGCTTGAATATTCATGACAATTCCGTTCAAGGGTTCCGGAGAATCGATGCCAAGACGATAAGGTTAAGCCGCGTGCAAAGGTGGCGCAATCCGTTCGGCCCGGGGGATTCGGTCGAGTTCCGCCATGCGGATTTGTCGCCGGCCGGAATTGCGGCGAATGTTGCCGCCGTAAGCTGGGACGAAGGGCGAGAGCAATGCGTGCTTGAATTCGCAAGCGAGCTTCCCGCCGAGCTTAACGACCGATCCATTCTTTTTAATCGAAGATACGATTCCGGACACTACGTCGTGCGCCATAATTTCTTCCATCAGAATCGGGCCAGAGGCATCCTGCTCCATGCCGGCGAGGGTCTAGTGGAAAATAACCGTTTCTATAGGAATCAGGGGTCCGCTATACAAATCGAATGCGGCGCGGAAGAGCGCTGGGCGGAAGGTTTCGGCGTACGCAATCTAGTGATTCGCGATAATTGGATCGAGAGCAGCGACGTGAACCATTGGAACATGGCCGTCATCTATATGGGGGTGTATCTGGACCAAGGCAGAACGGACTATCCTATCTTCCAGGATATCCGGATCGAGAACAACACGATCGTGAATTGTCCGCAGCAAGCGATTTACGTGTCTTCCTGCGAGCGCGTATTCCTTCGGAATAATGCGTTGGTGAACCCGAATGCCGGGCCGTTGAAGACGGCGCAAGACGGAGATGAGAATTGCGTCGCGAACCGCGAATATTATCGTGGCAGTCTGATGGCTAGTCATTGCAACGACGTCTACATCGAGAATAACCGAAGGCTATCGATCATTCCGACGATGGAGAGTCATATCTACATCGAACCGAATACGAGTCGAAGCGTTACTTTGCGCGATAATATCGGATTCGCCGAAGAAGACAGGTGACCGCCGACATGACGAAGCGAATGATGAAATACAAAATGCTATACGTCATGCTGCTGCCGGCAATCGTGTTCTTATTCGTATTTAATTACATTCCGATGTACGGTGCGTCGATCGCTTTCAAAGATTTCTGGATCACGAAAGGGATTCTGGGAAGCCCGTGGGTCGGGTTCGATCATTTCGAGCAGTTGTTCAAGACCGATAAGTTCTGGCAAGTGTTCCGCAATACGATCGAGATCAACCTGCTGCGACTCGTATTCGGATTTCCGGCTCCGATCTTCCTAGCCATCTTATTAAATGAGGTGCGCCTTAAATGGTTCAAACGTTCGATCCAAACGATCGTGTACTTGCCGCACTTCATCTCCTGGGTTACCATCTCGGGCATTATTTTCTCGCTGCTCTCCAATGAAGGGCTGGTTAATAAAGTCATTACGGCTTTCGGGGGAGACAGCGTCAACTTCCTGACGAGCAACGGCATGTTCCGTCCCCTTCTCGTTCTCTCCGGCATATGGAAAGAAATCGGCTGGGGTACGATCATTTTTTTGGCCGCTTTATCGGGCGTTAATCCGGATCTGTACGAAGCGGCTACCGTGGACGGGGCGAACCGGTTCAAACAAATCGTTCATATTACACTGCCGAGCTTGCTTCCTATTATCTCTATTCTTCTTATATTGAACTTTGGAAGTATGATGACCGGCGGGTTCGACCAAGTATTCAACCTGTATAACACGATGGTATACGAAAGCGGCGATGTCATCGACACTTACGTGTACCGGATCGGATTGACCCAAGGGAAATACAGCATGGCAACGGCAATCGGTCTGTTTCTGAATGTCATCAATTTCGTCCTGCTTATCGTCGTAAATAGCGCCTCCAAGAAAATGAGCGGACAAGGAATTTATTAAAGGCGGTGAGCAACCATCGTAAAGTCGACAAGCCTATCCGGGAAAATATTCGATTCTTTGAACATCCTGTTTCTCGTATTCATGGTGCTGATTACGCTGTATCCCTTCTGGCACGTGCTGGTAGGTTCGATCATGCCTTACGAGGAATCGATTCGATCCACCTTGCATTTGTTCCCTAGGAGAATATCTTTCGAGGCTTACGAATTCGTATTCTCCAAGGATACGATCATGAGATCCCTTCTTGTCTCCTTGTTTGTGACGGTCGCGGGAACCTTGTACCAACTATTCGTTACGGCGATCACGGCTTATCCGCTGATCAAACACGATCTTCCCGGCAGGTCCGCGATTTTCCTGTTTATCATCTTCACCATGTTTTTCGGCGGAGGATTGATTCCTTATTACCTGCTGATCAAGAATCTGGGATTGGTGAATAGTCTTGCGGTAATGATTATCCCCGCGGCGATCAGCACGTATAACATGATCGTCCTGAAGACGTTCTTCCAGAACATTCCGATCGAACTGGAGGAATCGGCGAAGATGGACGGCGCAGGATATATGAAAATATTCTTTCGAATCATTCTGCCGTTGTCTGTCCCCGCTCTGGCGACGATCGCCTTGTTCATTGCGGTAGGACAATGGAATAACTGGTATACTCCGATGCTGTTCCTGAACGATAAGGAGATTTGGCCTTTAGCGATGGTATTGAGGGATATCCTTATCAACAACAATATGGAGCTCACCCGCGGAGGCAGCTTCGTCAGCGAGGAATTCATGCTCGGCGACACGATCAAGAACGCGGTCGTCATCGTATCCGTCGTTCCGATTATTGTCGTGTATCCCTTCATCCAGAAGCACTTCGTGAAAGGGGTGATGATCGGTTCGATCAAGAGTTGAACCTTTCACTGGAAATCCGTAATCTAATTATAACTAGGGGAGTTGGTACGCATGTTTAACAGAAGAAACAAACTCGTATTCGCAGTAATGGCTGCATTCGCGCTTGGAAGCGTTCTCTCGGGTTGCGGCAACAACAACAACGGTGCGGCCTCATCGGCGCCAAGCGCCGCGACGGCAAGCGGCAGCGCGGTGAACGCGCCAAGCGAGTCGGCGGAGCCGGTCGAACTGAGCGTGTTCAGTTGGATGTTCGAGGGGGCGGACGCGCCGGATTCGGTTATTTACAAGCAGCTTCAGGAGAAGCTGAACATTCGAATCAAGCCGATTACGGCTTCTTGGAACGACTGGGAAGAGAAACTGAACGTCATGATTGCCTCCGGGGAAATGCCCGACGTCTTTGTCTCCTATGGGATCGACCGTCCGGTTCAATACCGCCAGTGGATTAAAGAAGGCATGGTGCTTCCGATATCCGATTATGCCGACCAATATCCGAATATCAAGAATTCGTTAGCCAACTTCGAAGTATTGGCCAAGACGACGGGAAATAAGCAATACTCACTGCCGATTTATAACGAAGCGGGCAGCGGCAAAGATGCGGTCAGCGGGCATAACATCCTGATTCGCAAAGATTGGCTGGACAAGCTAAACCTTCAAGTGCCGACGACGATTGATGAATTTTACGCCGTCGCCAAGGCATTCTCAGAGAACGATCCGGACGGCAACGGCAAGAAGGATACTTACGGTTATACGTCCAGCTCCGGCGGCGTATGGTGGCAATACCCGATCTTTAATGCGTTCGACACGAGCACGGAGCGTTGGGAGAAGGAAGAAGGACAATGGACACCGGAAGTCATATCCGATGAAACGAAGGATGCCGTAACGTTCTTGAATGGAATGTATAATGAGAAGATCCTCGATCCCGAATTCATGCTGAATACGGATGACAAGAAAATCGAGAAATTCGTGACGGGCAAAGTCGGCATGATCATTCACAATGCCAATGCAACGTTCTACAACGATATCTACAATAAATTTTTAAAGGCAAGTCCGGATGCGGATCCGAAATCCATTTTCACCTGGGTCGGCACGTTAAAGGGGAAATCGGGCATTCAACGGATGGACGGCTTCAATAACTTCTGGTGCGAAACATCTATCAATGCCGGCATCTCCGAAGAGAAACAAAAGAAAGCGCTGGAGCTTCTCGATTACTTGCTCTCCGATGAAGGCCAGAATCTGATGCTCAACGGCGTCGAAGGCGTGCATTACAAGAAAGAAGGAGACAAGATCGTTCCTTTGCTGTCGGATGAAGAGAAGTCCAAGGACAAGGCATTCAGCCTGAAGGCGCTCGTTTCTTGGAACACGGATTATTTACCCGACAGTACGCCGAATAAGGAAGACATCGTGGCCTTGTCTAAATCCACAGGCGATTATGCCGTACCTAATCCGTTGGCTTACTTGAATATTAGCGAGGATGCGTTGGATCCAAGCATTCCTAATCAGTTGAATGACTACGTTAACGAAGAAATCATCAAGCTCATTGTTGAATCCAAGGACGTCAATGTGGATTTCGTGAAATTCAAGGATGCTTGGTTGTCTAAAGGCGGCACGAAGGTGATCGAAGAAACGAATAAAGAAGCCGTAGCGGAAGGGCGTTAATCGAACGCCAACGAGTATCGTTATCGAGGGACTATTCCAGACGCAAGATTCTGCGGATAGTCCCTTACTTTTGACATAGGAGGAGGATATACAGATGAACTTTCAGGATGGACAGAAGCTCTTATTTATCGGAGACAGCATTACGGATAGCGGACGGAAGGACGATCCCGACGGGCTCGGAGGAGGGTATGTTCGGATGGCGAGGGATTATCTCTCGATCGCTCATCCGGCGGTTTTCTTACAGATCGAGAACAGGGGCGTAAGCGGGGAAACGATACTTGATCTGCATGCACGCTGGCAAGAGGATGTGATCGCGTTGAAGCCCGATTGGTTAACGATATCGATCGGCATTAACGACGAATGGAAGGAAGTCGGCTTAACGAAGTATCGGGACACGTATTGCGAACTGCTAGAGGAGACGAAGAAACGGACGGACGCATCGTTCATCTTGATGGAGACGACGATTATCTCGGAGGATCCGGACGATGGCAAAAACGAGCGTTTACTGCCTTATAATCAAGCGATCAGGGAAGTCGCGCAACAGTTCGGGGCGATACTCGTACCGCAGAATCGATTATTCACGTCTTACCTGCGAGAGCAACGGAGGAGAACGCTTACCGTCGATCAGGTGCACATGAACTCGACCGGCAACTGGTTCATGGCTATGAATTGGCTGAAGGCTTGCGGGGTTATCAAAGAATAGTCGACTTCCTAAAAATAGAAAAACCTTCTCCAACCATAAGAGGTTGGAGAAGGTTTTTGTTTATTTGCGATGGTCGTTCAACAAGTTGTAGAGGAGTTGAGCAGCCTCTGCACGAGTGGCTTCGTGCCCCGGCGCGAACCGGTTGTCTCCCTTGCCTTGCATGAGCTTGGCTTCCGATACGGCGACGACAAATGGAATTGAACATTGCGGGATGTCGTTAACGTCAGCGTATTTGGCTTCGCCATTTGTCGTCGGGAGGCCGATCGCGCGTACGATCATGGCCGCCATCTCCATGCGGGTGATCGGCTCTTGCGGGGCGAATCGATTATCAGCCTTGCCTAACACGATGCCGGCTTCCACGGCTGCCGCGATGGCGTCCGCGTACCAGGCATCCGATCTTACATCGGTGAAAACGGTATCCGCATTGGTTGCTTGCAGATGCAGCGCGCGGACGAGAAGCGTGACGAATTCGGCACGGGTCGTAACGCTTGACGGATTGAATCTCGCATCGGTCACGCCTTTCACGATATGCTTGGCGGCTAGCGCTTGCAACGCACGTGCGGCCCAATGACCCGAAGAGACGTCCTCGAAGGTCAACTTGTACTCAATGACGGAGTATAGACCGAGATACGGCAAATCGACGGTAATTCGATGCTGCGACGGATCGATATCGCCGCCGATGTATTCCCACTGTTTCGCGGCTTCGTCGTACCCATAGATGCCGAGCAGCTCATCGTTCGCATCTATATCGTACGAGAGCGAGAGAGAGAGTCCGCCCTTGTAGGGTTCAACAGCAGCTTGCTTTCCCTCGGAGGTGAATAGGCTAACACGGATATCGATCATTTGACTTGCGGCTCGGAGCATGGCTCGGCCATCGGAAGTGGGGATGCTTGCCTTCTTAGAATCGGTTACGGGTACGGCTCTTACTTCGATGGTCGCTCCTTCCAACTGATCCGATTGTCCGATCCACGCCTTCAGCAAGGACGGCGACAAGGTGATCGTCGCTTGTCCGATTTCGAGAGTAAGGGGAGTATCTCCGATCGTGGACACCGGAATGACGGCAACCGTCGGATCGGAATGGTCAGTGCTCCCTGGGTTTCCGGACGGAATCGTAATGTCGTCGGCATGAAGCGTAAGACGCAGCTCATTGGAGAGTTCGCTGACTCCGTATGCATCGTAAGCCTCGACCGCGAAGAAATAGGTCGTTCCGATGGACAGTCCTTCAATCTCGGAGGCTGTCGAGTTGCCGAGTTCGAGTGTATGGGTGTAAGTGCCGCTGGCCGTGCCGTATTTCAGCGTATACCCGGTTGCGCCGGCGACTTCGGGCCATATCAAGGATACTTTGCCTCCCGGCATCGCGGTTCCGCCGATCGCAGGAGCCGTAAGAAGCTGGTGGCCGAGTAATAAATAGCCGAACAATCCGGGGGCCTTCCCAGCACCGATTCCGCTATTATATTCGATCCACCCGTTGCGCGCGTCGCCGGAAGCCGGATTCACATGGGTGCCGTCGCTATAATTGGCCAGCACGGAGATGCCGAGCGAAGAACCGTCTCCGATCGGAGTGCCGGAAGGAATGATCTCGCTCCAAGGGATGGCGATTTCATAGTCGGTAAGTTTGGTCGACTCGTTGCGCACGATCGAGAGTTGCCCCGAAGAGTAAGCTCCGGCAACTTTGCCGCCGATCGCATGGTAGCGATAGGCGAGTGCGCTTCCGTCGTCCGTTAGCCCGAACGCGAACTCGGTATAGCCCTTGCTTCCAGGGGCGCTGCCCCGGTCGGGATCGATCGCGATCTGAATGCTGGAGCCTTTCCACAGATCGGCAGCGTTCGTAATGGACAGATGGTGCTCATCTTCGGTTACCGAAACAGCCACGTATAAATTCGTATCGTCCCAGCGAGTATTCCCTGCGGCTTTTAGCTTCTGAGGCGTCCAGTTATCGGAGAACGCGCTGTCGATGTTATTAACCTGTGAGAGTTGATCTATGCGGAAATCCGCGGTTTCCCAATCCGATAGATCGCCGTCAATGATCGGAGCCGTTGTCGCGTAGAGACTTCGGAGGGCGACGACTTGCTTGTCAATAGTAATCGGTGCCGACTCAATGACTCCGCCGTTCGTATCATGCACTTTGTACTGCAACCGATGCTTGCCGTTCTTTAATCCCTCAAGGAGGAAGGAGTAAGGGAACGAGTCCGATTCTTGCGCCAGTCGATCGTCTACGAACAATTGAACGCTGCGAACATTCGGGATGCCCGACAGGTAAGGCTTCGCGATCAAGCTGGCTAAGCTGATGATATCTTGATCGCGAGGAGCCATGAAGTCGACCAACTTCGGCTGTTCGGGCGTGAGGACGGTCGCCCCGGTCGTAATGCCAACCGTATCCGATGCGACGCCGACGTTGCCGTTCCGGTCTTCCGCTTCTACCCGATAATAATAAGTTGTGTTCGTTTGCACATCCTCCCGATCCTCGAATGAAGCGGATGCAGATTCGCCTACCATGTTGGCGTAAGTCAGTTCGAACTGAGGCGTCACGCTTCTATAAATATTATAGTGTGCGATCCCTGAACCTTGATCCTCCGCGAGCTCCCAAGTAAGCTGCACATATCCGTCCGCTACTGCGGCTACGTTGCTGACGGAAGAAGGAGCGGTTTGGTCCTGCGGAAGCACTTGGCTATTCAGATCGTATCCCGTACCCGCTTGCCATAAGGCTAAGTCGGTATATTCTGTCCCGTGCAGGATCGAGCGGAATGCGGCAGAATCGCTGTATATCCGGTTCCCGTCAATAGCGCTTATGCTCGTATTCGGCGCGATGCTGAACACTTCGTTATCCGGCATTCCTTGTCCGATAACAACGTTGTTGTTATGAATCGTTATTCCTGTCCAAGTCCCGTAGGGATTGGATGCGCTGTTGATCGCCGAAGTACCGTCGACGTCCACGAGAATCGTGTTGCTCGCGACTTCTACGTTGTGCAGGCCGGAAGAGAGATCCGGTCTTCCCGTGAAGTTGCCGAGGGCAATCTGGCCGTTCCCGTTCGATTGCTGCGCTTTGTTGCCTTTGACTTTGTTGTTGATGATTTTGGTGCCGTAATTGCTCATGGTCGTGATGCCGTTGCCTTTATTATCGTGCGAATAGTTGTATTGCACGGTGATGTTGTCGCAATACCAATCTATGTTAAGGCCAGCTCCGTCAAATCCGGAATTGGCGTCTTTCATGTTATAAATTTCATTGAACTTGATGACCGAATCCCGAGAGGCGATAAACCATAATCCTCCCGGTCCCCAAGTATCCGTGCCGAGTCCTCCGTCGTGTACGACGTTCCGTTCGATGACCGAGTTGTGCGCATTCTGCACGACGATACCTTGGCTGGCCGTGTTGTACACTTCGTTTCCGGAAACTTTGACATTGCCGTACATAAGCTGCGAACGCAATTCTTCGTTCTTCTCCGTATCCCAGCCTGTCGTCGTTATCGCGTACCAGCCAATATCATGAACCGTGTTATTGGAGATCGTTAGGTCTCTTGCTACTTCCTTGTTGTCCGTTCCCGGAACAGAGGCCGAGATGACGATGCCGTTCGTGTTGCTGTCATAGGTAGAGCTGTACACATCATTCCCGTCGATAAGTACGTTCCCGTGACCGTTCGAGTTATCGTAATAGAGTTGAATGCCCGCCGTGATATTGCTCCACGATTGGGTCGAGGAGGGGATAATCTGCAAGGCCAATCCTTGAATCACCCAGTTGCTTAAGTTGCGTCCTGATAGGACACTTCCTCCATGAGGGGCATTCCAGGCGATTACAGGTTTATCTCCCGTGCCATAAGAGCTAACCTTAATCGGATATTCAGCCGTGCCCGAGCCTTGCAGAATAAGCGGTTCGTTCCAACGATCTCCCGACTTTAACAGGAGGTTGTCTCCGGCATGGAACTCGGCTTCGTTTGCCTTCTCCAGCGTCCTCCAGGCAGTCGCTTCGCTTAATCCATCGTTGTTGTCGTCGCCCAAGCTGGAGCTGACGTAGAACGTCGTATTGCCGTCGGAGATAATCGGTACGGACACTTGCTCAACGATCACATTGTCGTAGCTTGCCGTTGCGTTCAATAGCATTAAAGCGATTTTACCGGTGGTATAGGTCGAATCCACCACGGAAAGATATTTATTTCCATCGATGTAAAGGTCAAGATATTTGCCGGCCGCGACGCCTTTCCAAACATAGGACCGCCCCGTTTGCATGGAGAACGGAGCTTCCGCGACAATCGTCTCTTCTCCGTTTATTATCTTCAAGATCTGCAGCTTACCGCCGTCGCTGTCGGATAAATAGCGCATGTCATATCCGTCGCCGGAATCTTGTTGTCGCAGGCGGATGCCCGC
The DNA here is from genome assembly GCF_030014955.1 of Cohnella hashimotonis. Classification (NCBI taxonomy): domain Bacteria; kingdom Bacillati; phylum Bacillota; class Bacilli; order Caryophanales; family Paenibacillaceae; genus Cohnella; species Cohnella hashimotonis. The sequence continues at coordinate 3,990,757 of NZ_JAGRPV010000001.1, read as the reverse complement.
CGAACCGTCAGAGCTGAGCGACGAGAGCGCGAGGCGCGTCTGAACGGAATAGTTAGACCAAGAGAGTTCTCCCGAGACGGCTTCACCGCCGTTGTCGTCGGATTGAACGAATACATGGTTGGCCGTCGTATCCAACACCGATACGTTATCGTATTCCACCGAGGTCGCCCATGTGGCTAGTCCGATTTTTCCCGATAGGTATGGATCAGAGTTGTCCGCGGTCGAGAGAACAAGCTCTCCGTCACGGTATATCTTGAATTGATTGCCGATAGCCTCGACTTTAATCCCAACGGTTGCCGACGTCTGAAGCGACGGGCCGTCGTAGGCTGAAATCCAGTCTTGAGCGCTTCCGTTCTGCTTCATGAGTCTGATGTAGGTCTCGCTCATGTACAAATAGTAAAAATGCAGGCTGTCTTGATAGCGGAAATCCATCATCGCCCCAGCGCCGTTTACTAGCTTGACGTCCGCCTCGTATACGTAATTCGTCCATGAAGAGTCCCCTGCGATCAACTCGGAGGCTCCTCCGGCGCTTTGCCTGTACGAGATAGATGTGCCGTTCTGAACCGCAGACCAGGAGCCGCCGTTGTTTGTCCATTTGGCAGCGTTTCCATTTTCGAAGTCGTCCGAGAACAACGGTTCGTTATTGCCTTCCTCCGTGACCCAGCTGCCGCTGCCTATCGTCCAAGCCGCAGCATTCGTTCCTTCGAAATCATCCTGGAACATCGGTGGTCCTGCTTGCGCGGCGGATGCCGGTTTCGCGGCCAGAGGAAGGCTCGAGAATGCCATTATCAGCGCAAGTGCTGCAATGGTGAACTGCCGATAGATCGATTTTTTCATTTAAATGGTCCTCCATTCTTAGATATCGATACTAATCTAGCATTGGAGGCTTGAAATTTGACATGTATTAAGAAGGCGAAACGCCATGTGGTTTTCTATGACAATGGGACTCCTGGCGCTTGAAGCCGTCGAGGAGCAAAACAAGAACAGGGATAAGCCAATAAGCCCGTTTCAGGACTTAATCCTGCGATGGGTGACCATCGTACGGGTTCGACCCCTGTCCTCTGCATTAAGCTTTTCGCCGACTACTGGGTTGACGTTGTCGACAACGAAAGTCTTCGGTACGATTGCAATTTTACATTAAGACTTCTAACACGCTCTGTCTCGTTGTTCGCGAATCCCGCGAATGCTGAGGCGGAGCGTTTTCGTTTAACCGACAGCGATCGCCGTTGTTATTTTGAGAAAGCTCTCATTATCGTTTACACTCATCGGGTACGGGTACATATACCGTGGGCAGGCAAGCCCGACAAACCCAAAGGAGTGATTCTGAATGGCACGCAACGACGACAACAACACGATGAGCCGCGAAGAAGCAGGACGTATGGGTGGAGAAGCGACAGCAAGGACGCATGACAAGGAATTTTACCAAGAAATCGGCGAAAAGGGCGGCGAAGCCCGAGGCGGCAGCAACAACCGCAGCCAAAGCGACGATCGGAACGGCATGAGCCGCGAAGAGGCAGGCCGCAAGGGCGGTCGCTCCTGATCGTAGAATCCATTGCGAATGGATGCCAGCAATCGTAAAATAGCGTTACTGCAAAGCGCTGAATGCGGCCGCCGCATTCGGCGCTTTGCTATTTTCCGTGATACGAAAAACGTTCGGACTAAAATGACAACAGGGACGGGTTATCTGGCGGACAACTCGTCTTCGGATACCCATCGATGGTTTTTAACCGTATCTCCGCCGGTAGTCGGATCGTAGTCTACGGAATAGACGGTGCCTTTCACGACGAGATCGATTGTGGCCGCGGCCCCCATCATGCCTTCCATATGGTCCGCATTCAGCGTGACGGAGTCGCCCGGCGCGTAGCGCGCTTCGCCCGCATCTTTTAACTCCTCCTGGATCACCCACTTGTGATCATGGACAGTCTTGCCGCCCGTTGCGGGTTTGTAAGTTACTGCGTAAAGGGTCGTATCGAATGCCCCGGATACCGTACCCTCGGCGCCGTTCATCCCTTCCATGTGATCCGAATGAATCGTAACCTTGCTTCCGACAGGAAATGCAGGGGCGGATGCTTTCTTTAATCCCTCGAACGTGGCCGTTGAAAGAGCGTGCGCTTGATGGTCCATGGCCTGCATGCCTTCCACGTTAGCGCCTCTCGCGCAACCGTTAAGCATGAGCGTGGCAGTAACTCCGAGAATGAGTAGTGTCTTTTTCATTATTTTGAACCTCCTTCCACCTTGTTATACTATACCCCATTAGGGTATATTGCAATACAAGAATTACGAAATCAGCCGTTTTCGGTTGTCCAAATATCCTTCCGCTTTGGCAGGAAATCGGGGGATGGGCGTTGAATTCAAAATGACAGGAAAACGGGGAAAGCGCGCGAAGCGCCGAAAGAATGGAGTGTTACGGCATGATGAAGCAGTACGCGATCGATCTGGCCAAAAAATTGTACAGAGAGCATGAGCGATCGTACTTCGTCGTTCAGGAAGAGGGCGCGGATTCTTACAGAGTCGTAGACAAAGCGGAGAAGGAAGAAAAACAACTGAACCGTTATGTCGTGTTCAGCATCGAGGTCGGTTAACGATATTGGAACGGCTCCGTTCGCGCTGGAAGCGCGGCGGAGCCGTTTTTATTATTGCTCCAGCCCAATGGCGGCCGAAAATTCGCGCTGCAGCCTGCGCGTGAGCGGGCCGGGCCTGCCATCGCCGATCTTGCGGCCGTCCACGGACACGATCGGCGTGATCTCCACGGTCGTGCCCGTCACGAACGCCTCATCGGCGCCGTACAGCTCGTCCAGAGAGAAGGGGCGCTCTTCGGCAGGGATCTCCGCGGCGCGTGCCAGTCGAAGCGTTACGGCGCGCGTGACGCCGTGCAAAATCAGGTTGTTCGCCGGATGCGTGACAAGTACGCCGTCTTTGACGATCATGACGTTGGACGCGCTGCTTTCGGTCACGGTGCTGTTCCGGTGCAGGACGGCATCCGCGGCGCCGCGTTCCGCCGCTTCTTGCTTTGCGAGCACGTTGGCAAGCAGGTTCAGCGTCTTGTAATTACAGTGCAGCCAGCGGATATCCTCGAGCGTGATGGCCGATATGCCTTGATCCATCGCTTGAACGGGGCGCGCTACTTCGCGCGTATACGCAAGCGCGACGGGGGCGGCGCCGGCAGGGAAGAGATGATTGCGAGGCGCGACTCCGCGCGTAATTTGCAGATACACGGTGCCTTCGGACAGCGCGTTCCGCTCCACCAATTCGCTCATTGCCGCGCGCAGTCCCTCGATTCCCCAGGGCAATGCGAGCTTAAGCCCTTCTGCGCTAAGCCGCAGCCGTTCGAAGTGCGCTTCTGCTTCGAACAATCGGCCGCCATAGACGCGGAATACCTCGTAGATGCCGTCCCCGAAGTTATAGCCGCGGTCATACGGCGAGATCCGCACTTCCTCCTCGGGCAGGAATGCGTTGTCGTACCAGCAGATTGAAGTCATGGGACGCGTCTCCTTTGCCTTTTGGGCGAACAGATCGATTCTGATATAATAGAATCGCTTCATAGCTATCATAAATCAGGAGGCGTGCCTATGCCAGCGGTGTTCAAGAACGATTGGGAGCCCCTGCTGCAACCCGAACTGGACAAACCCTATTATAAGACGCTCCGAACGCAATTGGCGGCCGAATACCGCGAGCGGACGGTCTTTCCGGACATGCACCATATTTTCGAGGCGCTTCATCTGACTTCCTATCGGAATGCGAAGGTCGTCATCCTTGGCCAGGATCCGTATCATGGCGCGGGACAGGCGCACGGTCTCAGCTTTTCCGTACTGCCTGGCGTGCGGCAGCCGCCGTCGCTTCGCAATATTTTCAAGGAGCTTCAGAGCGATCTCGGCTGCCCGGTTCCAAGCCATGGCAATCTATCGCATTGGGCGAAGCAGGGCGTGCTGCTGCTAAATGCAGTGCTGACGGTACGGGAAGGGGAGGCCAACTCTCACAAGGGACTAGGCTGGGAAAGGTTCACGGACGCCGTCGTAGCGGCGCTGAACGAGCGGCAAGAGCCGCTCGTGTTCATCCTGTGGGGCAGCCATGCGCAGAAGAAAGCGGCTTTTATCGATAAAAGCAAGCACTTCGTAATCGCATCTGCGCATCCGAGCCCCTTGTCCGCGCACAACGGCTTTCTTGGCAGCCGGCCGTTCTCCAAGGCGAACGACTACCTTCGGCAAGCCGGCCTTAAGCCGATCGATTGGTGCGTGCCCGAATTGACGGCAGGGGAGACGGAGCGCATGCGGCAGGAGACTGCGGCGTCCGCTGAGGAAGCCGATACGGGCGGCCGCGGCTGAAGCTGTGCACGCAAAAAAAAGAGCCGCCGGAGATGTTCCCGGCGGCTCTTTTTTTGCGTCAATTATTTTGCCTCGCCGCCAAGAACCGGGGTGTAGGCGTTGCTTACGTAAACGGTCGCTTTGACCGTCGTGATCACTTGCGGGTAAAGCGCCGCCGGGTCGGGCTTGACGATTCGATAGGTGACGATCGCTTGCTTATCCTTAAAAGCGACGTTCGCGATTTCGATGCCATAGCCCGGATGCGGAGCTTGGGCGGATATCGTGACTTTCAGCGCTTCGCTGCCGTAAGCCTCGCTCGTCAGCTTGACTTCAGTCAGCGGAGAAGCGGGCTGCTCGGGCTCTGCCGGAGGCACGGGCTGCGTGTTTTTCACGAACGCGAGCGCCTTGGCGAGGATGACCGCGGCTTCGCTGCGCGTGATTGCATCCTTCGGACGGAATTTCCCGTTGTCGAGCGAAGCGATTTTGCCGACGAGCAGCTTTTGGACGCTGTCCATGTAGCCTTTCGTGACTTTATCCTCGTCTTTGAACGTTTGGTACATTTCGATCCAGGCATAGTCGCCCTTTTTGCTGATCGCCTTGAAGATCCAGTGCGCGAATTGCTCGCGCGTGACTTTGCCGTTCGGGTCGATGTCGCGCGGGATCTCGAGGCCGTTCAGGTTCGCGACGATGAAGGCTTTGGCATAATACGCATCGTCCTTGACCTTCGTAAAGAAGTCGCTCGCCTTGGGCTCCTTGATAAACCGGATGTTGTCGATGTTGAGTCCGAATCCGTTCACGATGAGCAGGACGGCCGATTGCGCCGTAAGCGCGCTTTTCGGCTTGAACATCCCACTGCCGTCGCCTTTGATCAGGCCTTTCTTTTGAAGCTGTTCGATGTAGCTTTTGCCGGCATCCTTGTCGATATCGTTGAAGGCGAACGCGGAGCCGCTTGCGCTCAGGGTGAACAGCAAGACGGCGAGTAGAACAAACAAGCTCTTGTACGATTTTTTCATGATCGTGTCCTCCTTGTATGGATTGTTTTTCCCGATCGGTCAACCACTAAAACGTAAGGTTGCGCAGAAAGGTTGCAGCAAACAAAAAAGGAAGCCTTGAGAGCTTCCTTCGTCGAGCGGCCCTATTGAAATGGTGTCGTATTTCCAACGGTCTCAGACGGCCGCTTGATTTTCCTTTCCGTCGTTGCGAAGCCGGACCCTGTTCTTCGGCTCGCGGTTCAGCTTGCCTGCAATTCGTCTGCCAAGCGCGATGGACGGCAGCTCGATATATTTATAGCCCAGGTAACCTACGGCCAAGGAAAGGGCGACTGCCGAAGGCAGCAGCAGATAAAAAGAGGCGCGGCCGTAGAAATAATGCATGAAAGAAAGCAGGATCAGGAAGTGGTACAAATACAAGCTGAACGATATTTTTCCGAGAAAAACAGGCGGTTTGCGCGTAAGCCAATAGGTCGCCCGGGGCGACGAGAGGGACAAAACAAGAATGGCGCACACGCCGATTGCGTATGTGTAGTCTCCGGCCATCCACCCGAAAGGAAACGCCGTTTGAGTGCCCGCCAAACTTTTTTCGATGAAGGAACCGTAATTAAAAACGAAAAAACCTGCGATCCAAAAAACCCAACGGATATGTGCGAGACGTTCGCCGATGAATCCGATTAGCTCGCTTTTGTATTTGGCGATGAGCATGCCCAGTATAAAAAAAGACAAATAATGAAGCGTGTCTGCTGCGTCGATGTGAGCGTAAGAGATCGCCATGGCGGACATTGCGGATAGCGCAGGCAGCAAGATCAACGTTGTACCCCATTTGCGGGCCAACAGGATCAAGACGACGAAAGGGAAGACGATCGAGATCCGCATTTCATGTACAAGCGTCCAAATAACGCCGTTCAGATCGACGGTCCTGAAGGGGCCGATCGCGATCACATGACTGACGATCTCTTTGACGTTGAGCGAATGCGTCCAATTGGCATTGTATGCGGGCGGGAACAGCTCGCTTTGAAACTTAGGGGCGTAAGCCAGCAAAGGAATGGCTATCGCGATGCTTATGATGTAAGGCACATAGATTCTAAAAAAGCGCTTCACGATATAGCCCCCGTAGGCGACCTTTCGGCTGCCGAGAATGGGGAGGGAGAGGACGAAACCGCTGAGTACAAAGAAAAAGATGACAGCCGCATGGCCGTTCACGAGAAAAACGAAAGGGGAGAAGGAGGACTCGAACAATAGAGCTGCCATTGCCGAATGCTCTGCATGAACCGCGTACACATGTCCTAGCACAACGATCGCTGCGGCTAATCCCCTCAGCGCATCCAATTGCAGATATCGGTTTTTCATCGGGCGAGCTCCTCCGGGAAGTTGATGGATACATAATGTATCATTTTCCGGAGATTGTCAATACGGGCCTGCGACTCAAAATAAAAAAGAGCTTTCGATGAAATCGAGAGCTCTGTTGTCGTTAAGTATGGTGATCTGAACAGGGATCGAACCTGTGACCCCTACCCTGTCAAGGTAGTGCTCTCCCAGCTGAGCTATCAGATCATGTTTGGTGGCGACTTGATTGATTATAGAGGAAGATTAACGTCGTGTAAAGTGTTTATTCAAAAAAAAATTCGAGGGCCAAAATCGGCGAGTCGGCTTTGCGCCGACCCGCGATTTGGAACCGGCCAAGTTACGTATTTTTTTTGGCTTCGGCCGTCCAGGTACGGTTGATTTGTTCCTTGAGATGGACGCGTTCTTTATCGAGCAGCTTGCCGATCAGCTGATCCTCGCTCATGCCTTTGCTTTTGCCGATTTGAGCGATCGACTTGCCTTTCTTGAGCTCGTCGATCAGCTGCGGCGGCGTCATGCCCAGCACTTCGGCCATATCGTTCAGTCTGCGCTGATGCTTGCGGCCGTGGTGATGGCCCTCGCGATGGACGCGTTCTGCGCCAGGCATCGGCGCGGCTGAAGCCGGCGTCTGAACCTGTCGGGAGACCGACGGCTCGTCTCCGGTTGGTGTCTCGGCGCTGGCCTTGCCGACCATTGCGGGAGAGGCTAGCGCCAGCAGCAGCGTCGCTGCGAGCAGCGCGTTGCGTCGAGAAGTTTTTAACATGGTGAATTCCCTCCTTCGGTTGTTATTGTGAGCAGGGGAGGCTGACTTTAAACGGGGTGAAAAGAAATGACAGGAAAATTGAATCCGGGGGAGGTGTGCGGGAGCGAAGGAGTAACGAACAAAACAGCTGGAGATGTCGAACGAAATAAAAGAAGCCTAGCGGCTGCTAGACTTCTGTCATGGATAAGTATGGTGATCTGAACAGGGATCGAACCTGTGACCCCTACCCTGTCAAGGTAGTGCTCTCCCAGCTGAGCTATCAGATCGTATCGGAAGGACTTTTATATAATAGCAAGACAAGCGATCGAAGTCAACAACTGATTTCAATAAAATTTTGGCCGGTTCGTGGATGATACGCCCAATCGCCGCGTAAACTGGTGATACCGGTATCTAAGGCTAGTATGGACAGAATCGGAGGCGCTTCCCGGGAATGGACAATATCCCGTTGTTGACGTTATGGCTCGTCTTGCTGTTCGGACTCATCGGCGCGGTGCTGCTTGCGGTCGTAAGGCTGCTCGATCGCGAAGGATAGAAGCGGTACAATCGGTACAGACTGGGGATATCCGATAGAAGAAAAGAGGAATCCCCGATGAACGTTCGCAAGCAGGGCCGCGCTCGTTGTACGGCCAAATGGTTGATGATCGCAGGAGCGTCCGCAACGCTTGCCGGCTGCGGCCTGTTTCCCAAGCCCGACGATACGGCTCCCGTGTTAACGACCGTGTACGCGCCGTCCGTAGAAGAGGACGTTTATTCGTCGTTATCGCCTTCCCATTTTTTGGAATAGGCCTTTTTCGTTACCCAGATCGTTAGCCAGATGATGACGGCTACGATGATTGCAGCTCCGATCCACAAGCCTGTCAATACGTTCGCCTCCTTGTTTTAACCGGATTCTAAAGTCAAAAGCTGTACAGACGATGCTGTTCGACGAATCTCATCTCGCCGCTGCGGCCTGCATACGCAGGCTGGTCGTCTCCGTAATGCATCAGATAAATCTTGCGCTGCAGATCTTCGGGCAGCGTCAGCAGCTGCGGAAGACAAGTATGTACGACGCCGGGCGGTTCGAGCTGGCAGTCGTGAAAAATCGTCTTGACGCCGCGCTCCGCAACAAGCTGCCGGAGCAGGTCGGGCTCGAAAACCATGTCGGACGAGTAGAAAAAAGACGGTCCGAATAAAATGGAGTAGCTTAGCTTCCCCGGAATATGAGGCGTTCGCAATAGCTCGGCAGTCAGTCCCGGGAGCACCTCGTAAGGTCTGCCTTCCTGCAGCGGCCGGACGTCGAAATAATCGGAGAGCGAGAGCAAGCCTTCTTGTTCCAAGCCGCCCCGAAGCGAATGCTCCCACAAAATGCCCGTAAGCGTATCTGCGATATATAACGGAATTCGTCGTTTGAACTGGAACTTCATTTGAAAAGCGAGCTCTTCCAGTCCGCCTACATGATCCGCGTGAATATGGGTAACCAGCACGCCGTCGAGCTCGGGCAGGGAGATGCCGAGTTTGCGCATGGCGACATGCGCAGTCGTCCCGCAGTCGAGCAGAAGCTTCTTGCCTCCCGCATACACGATGGCGTTGTTATTGTAAAACTCCTTGGCGAACGCGCTTCCGCAACCCAGCATCCGAATATCCATCAGCAGCCTCCCGTGACCAGCCCCTACGAGCCCCCGACCGTAAATTCTAAATTACTGTACCATAATTTATGAGGTTGCAGAAGATGTCAAATCCCATACCGGACCGGCGGTGGCGTCCGGGCTTTTGCATGCATAAATTATTCTGGCGCTCCGCACACGGACGCCGGGGGAGAAGCGCGAGATGAGCAAGCCAGCCAGCCAGAGCAAAAGCGCTAAAGGCGGAGCCAAAAAAAAGGCGCACGCCGAGCATGTCCAGCCTCAGATGAAGGTCGTCTTGTCCGACGTATGCGCCGTATGCAAGACGCCTTGCGCGCGGGGCATCGCGTACCTCGAACGGATGTCGAAGCCGGGCGCGCTCGGCAAGGGCATCCCCTGCATCCTTACGCTGCCCAAAAAAGGGTAAAGCGAACGGGGAAATAAACGGAAGGGGAGAGCATTTCCCGGGCAACCGCATATTCCGAGCCGTCCTGCCGACACTTCGGAATATCGGTCGAATCGTCCCGAAACTTTAATCTCTCCCCTTACCGCAACTTTTGCGCAGCGCAGCGGTATATACGTTTACATACAACAAAATTATCGTTTGTCAACTTGCGGCGAAAGCGGAGGGATAGGTAATGAAGCTGCGCAGGCTTCTGATATTGACTGTCGCGCTCTCCTTGGTCGGCGGCTCCGCGATATACGCGGACACGGTCGTGCAAAAGGTGCGGATCGTCATCAACAAGCAGGAGCTGGATGACCAGGGCATGCTTGAGGAAGGCAAGGCTTACGTAGGCGTCCGCAGTCTGGCCGACCTGATGAAGGCGCTTGTCATTTGGGACGACTCGGCGAAGAAGGTGTCGATCGTCAAGCCGAACGTGCATATGTTTTTAATGGACGGCAGCAAGCCGTTCGGTGGCGTGGAACGCGGAAAGAAGAGCTTTAAAGTATTTTCGCAGGTGGACAATCTTACGGTGTCGATCAATGCGTTCAAGGTTACGATCGCGGATCCTTACGGGGACGAAAAAGAAATCGAGACGCACACGAGCAAGGAAAACGACTTCCCGACGGACAAGGACAACTTCTGGTTCACGAGCGGGGAATTCACCTATAACTTCAGCAGCGTAGGCAAGTATACGATCCGCTTCTGGATGAGGTCGGCCGACGGCGGTTCGTATCAGGTCGTGTCGGAGAAGACCGTATTTGCCAAGTAAGCCGCGCCCGGCGCGGAATTGTGCAAGGGCCGCGATCGCGATCGCGGCTTTTGGCGCGTCGTTTGACCCGGTATCGGGTTAGTGATAGGATAGGGCGAAGACTAATTTAACCGATGAACGGAGGTTCTCCGATGAGCGATCATGTTCATGACGAAAACTGCGATCACGAGCACGATGAAGCCGTATTCGTCGTGACCGACGAGGATGGCAACGAGCACGAGATGGTGCTGGTGTATACGTTCGAGAGCGGGGACCAAGCATACGCTGTGCTCCTCGACCGCAACGATCCGGACGACGACGGCGTCATCTTCCGGATCGAGGAAGACGGCGAGGACGAAGTTCTGGTCAACATCGAAGACGACGAAGAATGGGAACGCGTTATGAAGGTGTACGAGGAGCTGGCCGCGCAGGAAGCGGACTGACACTCGCACAAAAAAGCCAATCCGGTTCAAATGGGCGACGAAGCCGTCATTTGAAGGATTGGCTCTTTTTATGTCCGCTTAAGAGATCGCGGTCTCCTCGACGATAACTTTGACGAACTCGACGTTGCGGTCTTCGGGACCCTTGACGGGCAGCCCGACCTCGAGGTGGTCGACGATGTAGTCGATATTGTCCTGGGAGATGACTTCGCCCGGCAGCAGGATCGGAATGCCCGGCGGATATACGTAAATGAATTCGGCGATGATCCGGCCCGCAGACGCGCGAAAAGGCACGATCTCCGTCTCGCCGTAGAAAGCGTCTCGAGGCGTCAGGGAAAGATGCGGAATCTGCGGGATCTCGACGACCAGCTCCTTGATCTCGCCTTTGCCCATATAGCTGTCTGACAGCTCGCGCAGCGCGGAGAGCAGAATGCCCATCGTCGTATCGTCGTCGCCGGGCGTCACGAGACACAGGATATTGTACATGTCGCTCAGCTCGACCTCGATGCTATGCTTGTCCCGCAGCCAGTTCTCCGCGTCGTAGCCGGTGATGCCCAGGTGGCGAACGTGAATCGTCAGCTTGGTCTGGTCGTAATCGAAGGTCGCTTCCTCGCCCAGAATATCCTCGCCGAAGCAGTACAGGCCGGGAATCCCGTTGATCTCCGCTCTTGCGCGCTCGGCTCTGGCCACGGCGACGGCAGCCAGCTCGCGGCCGTTCATCGCCAGGTGACGCCGCGCGGCATCGAGCGAGGCGAGCAGCGGGTAGGAGGTCGACGTCGTCGTCAGCAGGCTCAAAATCGTCTGCACGCGCTTGACGTTGACGAGCGCGCCTCTGACGTTAAGCACCGAGCTCTGTGTCATCGAACCGCCGAGCTTGTGCATGCTCGTCGCGGCCATATCGGCGCCGGCCGCCATCGCGGACAACGGCAGCTCCTCCGAGAAGTGAATCAGCGCGCCGTGCGCTTCGTCGACGAGTACCGGAATGTCATACTCGTGCACGAGATCCACGATCTCCTTCAGGTTGGCGCATACGCCATAATAAGTAGGATTGATGACGAGCACCGCGACCGCGTCGGGATGGCGCTCGAGCGCCCTGCGGACCGACTGGGTCGTCACGCCGTGATCGATTCCCAGATTGCGGTCGCGCGCAGGCGACAGAAAGACGGGCCGCGCGCCGGCGAAGATGATCGCCGACAAAATCGATTTGTGGACGTTGCGCGGGACGATGATCTTGTCGCCATGGCCGCAGACGGACAGAATCATCGCCATGATCGCCGTGCTGGTGCCCTGGACGGAGAAGAACGTCGCATCGGCGCCGAAGGCGTCGGCGGCGAGCCGCTGCGCATCGAGAATGACGCTCACCGGCTGGTGAAGGTCGTCGAGCGGCGCGATATTGATCAGGTCGATGTCCAGAACGTTCTGGCCGACGAAGCTGCGGAATTCGGGATCCATGCCCGCACCCTTCTTGTGGCCGGGAATGTGGAACTGGACGGGGTTGCGTTCCTTGTGGCGCAGCAGCGCATCGAACAAGGGCGTGCGGGAGTGGTCCACTTTTGCCTCACTGCCTTTCAATGCCGAACATAGATTGCGAACAAGCATGAGTATAGCAAAACCGCGGGGGATTGCAACCGTTGAAACAAGCCGTGGAAACGCGCCGTCGTGGCCCTCCGCGCCTGCCGGGCGGGCGCGTTAAGCTGTCACCAAAACGTCATGCGCTTTCATTTGGAACGGCCCGGGCGTTGTGCTACCATATGAGTTAAAGATGAAGGCCGGCTCCCGATCGATTCGGGCGCGGGTCTTTAATAGGGTTAAAGGAGAAAAAAACGTGAAAAGCAGGCTGATCATCGTAGGACTTATGTTGTTCACCGTTTTCGTGGGATTCGGCATCATTATACCGATCCTGCCGCAGCTGGTCACGGACGCCAGCCCTGAGTCGGCGAACTGGCATACGGGCGGCATGCTGTCGCTTTATTCGTTCGTATCGTTCCTGCTGTCCCCCGTATGGGGCGGCGTATCCGAACGGATCGGACGCAGGCCGGTCATCATGATCGGCGTGCTCGGCTTCGCCGTCAGCTTCCTGATGTTCGGACTTGCGGACGGCAATCTGTGGATCATGTATGCGTCGCGGCTGCTCGGCGGCTTATTTTCCGGCGCGGTCACCGCTTGCATCGTCGCTTACGTCGCGGACATTACATCCGAGGAGAACCGGACGAAGGGAATGGCCGTCGTCGGCATGAGCATCGGCATGGGCTTTACGTTCGGTCCGTTTATCGGCGGCGAGCTGAGCAATGCTTTCTCCTTGAATACGCCGTTTTTCGCCGCGGCGGCGCTCTCGCTGCTCACTTTTTTCGCCGCCTGGCTCAAGCTGCCCGAATCGCTCACGGCGGACAAGCGCGAAGCGGCCAGACTGCAGAGGCGCGAGTCCCGATGGACCGCCTTCCAAGGTCCGCTTAAGCAGCTGTACGTGCTCGCCTTTTTCGTCACGTTCTCGCTGGCTATATTGGAAGGCACGCTGCAGCTGTACGGCATCGACAAGTTCGACGTCACGCCGCGCAAGATCGGTCTCATGTTCTTCTTCTGCGGATTGGTCGGCGCGCTCGTGCAAGGCGGGATCGTGCGGCGGCGAGTTAAGCAGGGACAGGAGAGCCGTTATATCGCGGTCGGACTCGTCATCTCCGCGGCAGGCTTTTTCCTGCTGCTGACCGCCCAGAACTGGATTGCGGCTTCCGTTTACCTTTGTATTTTCGGCATCGGCAATTCGCTTATCAAGCCTTGCGTAACTTCGCTGATTACCCAAAAGACGACCGTATCCCAAGGCGTCGCCTCCGGGCTCAGCTCGTCCATGGACAGCCTCGGCCGCATCGTCGGTCCGCTGCTCGGAGCCGCGCTGCTGACCGCGCAGGCCGGACTTCCATTTATCGTGTCCGGGCTGCTGTCGCTTGGCGCGCTTGGCCTGCTTGCCGGCTATCGCAGCTCCGACCGCGCCTCGTCCCGTTCGCAGCAAGCCTGATCTGCGAATACTTGAACGCGCAATTGTTCGAACCGCCTCCTGGGGCGGTTTTTGTTTGCCTTCAGGAAGACATTGGAAGCGGCCCGGGTCCGATTCCTTCTCAGACTTAAGTCTGAGTAAAGGTCCGGTCTCTGGCCGTTGTCGCCCGCTGCTCCTTCTCCCTTATGCTTGATCGTAGCTGATGCAAGCAAGAGGAGAGGGGCTATTTTTATCGTGAGTTCATTCATTCAAGGCGTATTCAAAAACAAGGCGGCGGTCGTCATACTGGTCGTGATGACGCTGGGCCTGGGCGTGTTCAGCTACTTCAAGCTGCCCATGGAATTCCTGCCCGAAGCCGACAACCCGCAGGTGACGGTCAGCGTCATCGGTCCGGGCTATAACACGGCCACCATGGAGCGGGAGGTGACGGATCCGCTCGAACAGGCGCTGTCCGCGATCAAGGGCAAGACGAGCATGCTGTCGACGTCGGGAGACGGTTACTCGCAGGTCAATCTGAATTTCGACGCGAAAACCGACATGTCGGCGGCGAAGAACGAAGTCGAAAAAGCGGCGGCAGCGGTTCAACTGCCCGAGCGCGTATCGAAGCCGTACGTCATCCAGTACAACACATCGATGATTCCGATCTCGTTCCTGTCGCTGACGTTTAAAGACGGCCTGAGCGATGCGGAGAAAGCCAAGGCCGAAGCGCGCGCGGTAGACGCCTTCCGGGCGATCGACGGCGCAGGCCAGGTTCAGCTGTCTGGCAAGTCGAGCCCGAGCATCGTCATTAAGCCGGACGCCGCTAAGCTCGCCGCCAAGGGCGTGCCGGCACAAGCTTTGTACGGGGTATTGCAGGGGCGTACGGCGTCGGCATCGGTCGGCGCGGCCGTGCTTGACGGCGAAGCCGTCAACCTGAACGTGAGCGCCGAGCTCGGCAGCGCGGAAGACGTCGCCAAGCTGCCGGTGGCGCCGGGCGTGAAGCTGTCCGACGTCGCCAGCGTGACCCAGTCCGACGAACAGGAGAGCGTGAGCCGCATCGACGGCAAGGACGCGCTTATGATCGTCGTGTCCAAAGGCGCCAACGCGAATGCCGTCAGCGTGGGCAAGGACGTCGCGAAGACGGCCGACCGGCTGATGGAAGAGGACGGCAGCATGGAGCTCAAGCTCATCATGAGCACCTCGGACCAGGTCGTTCACTCCGTGAACAGCATGATGCGCGAAGTACTGATGGGCGCGCTGTTCGCCACCGTCGTCATCTTGCTGTTCATGCGCAACCTGCGCGCGACGCTCGTCACGATCGTATCGATTCCGCTGTCGCTCGGGCTGACGCTCTACCTGCTCGACCTGTCGGGCATCAGCCTCAACATTCTGACGCTGGGCGGCGTCGCCGTCGCCGTCGGTCGGCTCGTAGACGACAGCATCGTCGTCATCGAGAACATTTTCCGCAGGCTCCAGAAGGAGAAATTTTCCGTCTCGCTCGTCATCGACGCGACCAAGGAAGTGTCCACGGCGATTACCGCCTCGACGCTCACGACGGTGGCCGTCTTCCTGCCGATGGGCCTGCTCCGCGGCTCGCTGCAGTCGTTCCTTTTGCCATTCGCCTTAACCGTTACCTATTCGCTGCTGTCCTCGCTGCTCGTCGCGCTGACCGTTATCCCGCTTATGAGCGCGGGACTGCTCAAGCGTTCCGAGATCAAGGAGCACCAGCCTTCCAAGCGTTTCGGCGGTTTTCTCGAATGGAACCTGAAGCACAAGTGGCTGCCGCTGCTCATCGCGCTGTTTCTGCTTGTAGGCTCGATCGCGACTTACTTCAGCCTGCCGAAAGGCGCCATCGACTCTTCAGACGCCTCGAGCGTCAGCGTGCAGCTGTCGTACCCGCAGGATACGCCGGTCGACGAGGTGCTCGAGAGCGGCAAGAAGCTCGAGGCGTTCCTCATGAAGCAGGAGGGGCAAGAATGGGTCAACATGGACATGGGCAACAGCGGGGACGCCGCCATGTACGGCAACGTCAAGTCGCCTACCCAGGTTGACTATACGATTCAGATGAAGCCGAAGGCCGACGCCGAAAAAATCATCGAGGCTGTCAAGAACGAGCGCGCGAGCTATCCTGGCGCCGAGCTGACCGCATCAGCGGGCTCGCTCATGTTCGGCAGCGGAGGCAGCCAGGTATTCGTCGATATTGTGGGAGACGATCGGGATGCGCTGAACAAGACGGCGGAGCTTGTCATGGCCAAGATCAAGCCGATTAAAGACGTGCTCAAGGTCGCCAGCAACCAGCAGGAACGCAAGACCGTGTATACACTGCAGGTCGACCCTACGGTCGCAAAAGCTTCGGATATCGCATCGCAGCTGCAGGGCATGTTGAACGCGGTGCCGCTCGGCAGCGTCGTCAAGGACGGCCAGTTGCTCGCCGTTTCGCTCGAGCCGCTGCTCGTGCCGGGCGCGTCCGCCGAGCTGAACGATCTGACGGTCGCGACGGACGAAGGTCCGAAGAAGCTGTCCCAGATCGCCGAATGGGTGAAGAGCGATCAGCCGACCGAAACCTACCGGAAGGACGGCAAGACGTATATCCGCGTCAGCGCGACGGTCGAGGCGGCTCAGCTGTCGATCGTCGGCGGCAAGATCTCGGACGCGATGAAGGACATCAAGCCCGCGGATGGCGCGAAGCTGTTCGTAGGGGGCGCGTCCGCCGATCAGAACGCCGACTTTGCGAGCCTTTTCATGATGATGCTCGTCTCGATCGGCATCGTCTACCTGATCATGGTATTCACGTTCAAGACGCTGCGGGCGCCGCTCGCGATCATGGCCTCGATCCTGTTCGTGCCGATCGGCGCCGTGCTCGGCCTGATCGTCACCGGCGTGACGCCGGACTTTACCGCGATCTTCGGCGTCGTCATGCTGATCGGCATCGTCGTCACGAACGCGATCGTGCTTATCGACCGCGTCAAGAAAAACGAGGCAAGCATGCCGATCCGCGAAGCGCTGATCGAAGCGGCGGGCACGCGGATGCGTCCTATCCTCATGACGGCCATCGCCACCGTATGCGCCATGCTGCCGCTGGTGTTCGGCACGTCGGAGAGCGGCAGCATCGTGTCGCAGAGCCTTGCCATCGTCGTCATCGGCGGCCTCGTCGTCGCGACGCTGCTGACGCTGGTGCTCGTGCCTTGCGTCTACGAGCTGCTGCACTTCCGCAAGGCGAAGCGCCAGCGGCGCGCGGCAAGCCAATCGGCCGCGGCCTGATTCGCCGACAACCCAAAGAGCAGCCCCTCACGTACTCGGAGGGGCTGCTTTTGCGTTGTCGGCTGTTTGGCTTTGGCGAATTTTGGTGTATGAATGAGTAGGCGGACGACAGCCAAGGCTTCTGCTAGAAGGATAGCTTGTACAGCGGCAGCAGCCGGCGGATCGTATCCTCGGCCGTCCGCAGCAGACTGTCCGCATGCTGCAGTCGATCGTCGCCGCGCGCGATATGAAGACCGCAGGTGATCTCCGCCGCTTTGACCGTTTTGAGCCTGGCCAGCCATTCGGTCAACGAATCGGCAGAGAGCTCCGCATGCGGGATGCCGTCAGGCAGCGTATGGTCCTTGGACCAGACGAACGAAGCCGGGATCGCCGCGCGGATCGAATCGAGCTCGCTGGCAGCGCGTTCCGCGAACACCGTTTTGTTGCCGCTTTCGTAGATGATGGCGAACTGAATGAACAAATGCGTGGGCCACAGTCCGACCTGGAAATGGGGATGCGCTTTGTAACCGCGGGGATGACGAGACCACGCGACCCAAGTGTCGTTCGGCGGATTGACCGACCGCCTGGCGTGCTTGGCCACGTGCGGATACATAGGCTCCGCGCACAGGTCCGCCAAATAGGGGGCCAGCGCGTTTCCGAGACCCTCTAGTTTGGGCCTGACCTGCCGGATGATCGCTTCCATCCGTCCTTCCAGACCCGGGACGGTCATGGCGTCGAAGTCCGAATCCGTAAAACCCGCGAATCCGGCGTTAAGTAGTGTGGACATGCTAGTCACCTCTTGAGGCAAATTTCGGTTGCTATTTTGCCCTCACTATACCGGAAAATAGTCAAGAAACCAAGTTGCCATAACATAAGATGAAGTATAAGATAAGAGTAAGAACAAATTATCTGAACATTCGGTCAACAACTCGATCGCTGCCCATATCGCAGGAGGGGGGGATGGCCGTGAACCGCAGCCATGAAGTCGAATATTGCAATTTGGAGCTTCGATTCGATCGCGGACAGATTCAGAGTTTGATTCGGGATTTGATCCAAGAAGGCTATTCCCTGTACTGGAACGAGAGCGAGTCGTTTTTTCTCGTATCGGTCCGCACGGGGAGGAGACTGCTGAAGCTGCGATTCCAGCGAACCAGCGGACGCTACAAGATGGTCGGAGATTATTTGGTCAAGGACGAGAAGTTCGCGATGTGGCTGGAAAAGCTGATCAACGATTCGAGAGGTCACGCCGTCGTCAAGCGTTTTCGGGACCGTCACTTGTTGATAGAGAATATTATGTTCGGCGAAATTATACGTCTCGTGGAGGTGTCAGGCATGGAGCATCGGATTATATTCCAGAAGCGCCCTCAGATCACGGTAGAAGATATGATTCAGGCTTACAAATCGAGGCGTGCCGAGCAGCGCGCGGGCGTTCTGCGGCTTGAGATCGACTACGAGCTCGCCGTTCTGCACGATGCGATCCAGTCGGGGGACGCGGAAGGCGTCGAAGCCTCCAAGGCCAAGCTCGCCTCGATGAGACTGGAGAGTCTGCAGCTTGAGCTTTAGACCTTCGATCCACGCTAAAACAGGATGCAAGAACGAAACGGGATGAAGCAGGCGTGTTGATGCTTCATCCCGTTTTTGCTGCCAAAATGAAGGTTTGGTGTTGTCCTGCGACGCATCAACAGGTTAAAATGTGGGATGGCTATGATGACATGAAAAATAAGGCAGAACGCGAGTGCGTACATGAAGGATAGGGAACGAATCCGGAGGAGGATATTCGAATGAAGCTATCTTCAAATGACAAGCTGGTCATGATCGGCGACTCGATTACGGATTGCGGAAGAGGCAGACCGTTCGGCGAAGGATTGGGCGCGGGGCTCGGCACCGGCTATGTCTCCGTTGCGGCGGGGCTGCTGCAGAGCATCTATCCGGAGCTCGCGGTGCGGATCGTAAACGTCGGCACGAGCGGGCATACGGTTCGCGATCTGGCGGGACGCTGGCAGACGGACGTGCTGGATTTGTCGCCGGACTGGGTCTCCGTCATGATCGGAACCAACGATGTCTGGCGGCAGTACGATCAGCCGTACATCAAGGAGTCCCACGTATACGCGGAAGAATACGAGGAGACGCTTAGCGAGTTGGTCGAAAAGACGCTTACCCATGTGAAAGGCATCGTGCTCATGACGCCGTTTTATCTCGAGCCGAACCGCAGCGACGCCATGCGCCAGACGATGGATCTGTACGGCGGCATCGTGAAGCGAATCGCCGAAAATCACGGCACGCTGTTCGTCGATACGCAGGCTGCGTTCGACAAGATCCTCGCGCACATCTACCCGGCGACGATCGCCTGGGACCGCGTCCATCCGAGCGCCACTGGACATATCGCGTTGGCCAAGGCGTTCCTTGACGTCTTGGACTTCTCTTGGAACGGCGCTGCCGAGGCCGAGTAGCCCGCAAAAGCGCGGCGCGCCGCCGTTTTACGAGCGCCTGGCGGACCGGTTTTCATCTTCAGGCAAAAAGAGTACAATAAGGACTGGCTGAAAACGCGCAGAAAATAACGGCTTAAGGGCTTGGAGAAAGGACTCGAAACATGTCTAATGCAAATATCGGCGTCGTCGGCATGGCCGTCATGGGACGCAACCTGGCGCTCAACATCGAGAGCCGCGGCTTTACGGTAGCCGTCTATAACCGCTCGCGGGAGAAGACGGACGACCTCATGAATACGGACGGCAAGGGCAAGAACCTCGTGCCTACATACACGGTGGAGGAGTTCGTGGCTTCGCTGGAAAAGCCCCGTAAAATTCTGATTATGGTCCAAGCCGGTTCGGGCACGGACGCGACGATCGAATCGCTCGTGCCTCATCTCGACAAAGGCGACATCATCATCGACGGCGGCAACGCCTACTTCCCGGACACGCAGCGCCGAAGCAACGATCTGACCGAACGCGGCTTCCACTTCATCGGAACCGGCGTATCCGGAGGCGAAGAGGGCGCGCTTAAGGGGCCGTCGATCATGCCGGGCGGTCCTGAGGAAGCTTACAGGCTGGTCGAGCCGATCCTGACGGGCATCTCCGCCAAGGTGAACGGCGATCCATGCTGTACGTATATCGGTCCGGACGGCGCCGGCCACTACGTCAAGATGGTCCACAACGGCATCGAGTACGGCGACATGCAGCTCATCTGCGAAGCTTACCAGCTGCTTAAGGACGTTCTCGGCGTGCAGCCGGACGAGCTCCACGAGATTTTCGGCGAGTGGAACAAGGGCGAGCTCGACAGCTACCTGATCGAGATCACGACCGACATTTTCGCTGAAAAGGATCCGGAGACCGGCAAGCCGATGGTCGACGTCATCCTGGACTCCGCCGGTCAGAAGGGCACGGGCAAGTGGACGAGCCAAAGCTCGCTCGACCTGGGCGTGCCGCTGTCCATCATCACCGAATCCGTCTTCTCGCGCTTCCTGTCCGCGATGAAGGAAGAACGCGTCGCCGCCAGCAAAGTGCTGAAGGGACCGGCCAAGACGGCGTTCGCCGGCGACCGCGCAGCGTTCATCGAGAGCGTGCGCAAGGCGTTGTTCGCCAGCAAGATCTGCTCCTACGCGCAGGGCTTCGCGCAAATGCGCGCCGCATCCGAGGAGTACGACTGGAATCTGCAGTACGGCAACATCGCGATGATCTTCCGCGGCGGCTGCATTATCCGTGCGCGCTTTTTGCAGAACATCAAGGATGCCTACGACCGCGATCCGGGCCTTCGCAACCTGCTGCTCGACGAGTACTTCAAGGACGTCGTCGAATCTTACCAGGACGCATGGCGCGAAGTCGTCTCGTCGGCCGTCAAGTTCGGCATTCCGGTACCTGCGTTCGCGAGCGCGCTGGCTTATTACGACAGCTACCGCTCCGAGCGTCTGCCCGCCAACCTGCTGCAGGCGCAGCGCGACTACTTCGGCGCGCATACGTTCAAGCGGTTGGACAAAGAAGGCACGTTCCACCACAACTGGCTGCACAATTAATGTGAAGCCCGCATAAGCGATCAACAGGACGGCCGATCGAGCCCATCTAGTCCGGGACTCCTTCGGCCGTCCCTGCGATATGCGGCTGCAAGTTCCTTCAGGTAGGAACGCGCCGAATATGCTATGATGAGGGGCGAGGCATTCGCCGGCCGACCGAAAACCGAAAAAAAGACGCAATCCGCGCTGCTGCGCGACTCGCGTCCCTAAGGCTCCTTCTGGCTTAAAGCTCGTTCCAGGCCAGCATGCCGCCGGTCATATTGACCGTGCGTCCGTAACCGAGCTGGCTCAAATACTCGCAGGCTCTGCCGCTTCTTCCGCCGCTTCGGCAGATGAAGATGACTTCCTCGTCCTTCGGAATCTCGGACAGCCTGTCCGGCAGCGTCCCGAGACGGATGTGCTTGGCGCCCGGGATCATGCCCGCAGCGACCTCGTCGTCCTCGCGGACGTCGATCAGATGCAGCTTTTCGCCGGCATCGATCCTGGCCTTCAATTGCTCGACCGTCGTTGTTTCATATGTGCTCATCTGGATTTGTCCTCCATCGCTCATTTAGCTTCAGTCCCATCATACGGACACGACGCGGCGCAAGTCAACTCGCGCGCGGCAGGAACCACCCTACATAACCGATTTCCCCTCATAAACGGAAGGAGAGCGCTGCCACATGGATATGATCGTTACACCGACCCCGCGGCTCGCGGGCGAGATTCAAGCTTTATCGTCCAAAAACTATACGACCCGGTACCTACTCGTCGCCGCACTGGCGGAGGGCACGAGCGTCATCCGCTATCCGGCGCACAGCGAAGACAGCGATGCGCTGCGCCGCTGCGTGCGGGACCTGGGCGCCGTCCTCGAAGAAGACGAAGAGAAGATCGTGGTAACGGGCTTCGGCAACCATCCGAAGCCGGTCAAGGAGCTCGACGTCGGCAATGCCGGCGCGGTGCTGCGCTTCCTGATGGCAGTGGCGGCGCTGCTGCCCGAGGTCACGTTCGTCAACAAATATCCTGAGTCCCTCGGCAAGCGGCCTCATGACGATCTGATCACCGCGCTTGAACGTATGGGGGCAAAGATCGATCATCGCGAAGGCAAGCTGCCGATCACGATCCGCGGCGGAGACGCCGTTCGCGGCGGCAAGATCCAGGTATCGGGCAGCGTGAGTTCCCAATTCCTCAGCGCGCTGCTGTTCCTGACGCCGCTGCTGGCGGAGGACAGCGAGATTGAGGTGTTGAACGACCTTAAGTCGAAGGTCGTCGTCGGCCAGACGCTCGAAGTGCTGGCCCAGGCCGGCATCGTCGTCGAAGCATCAAGCGATCTGATGCATTTCAAGGTGCCGGGCGGCCAGCGATACCGCGCGCAGGAATATGTCGTACAGGGCGATTATCCGGGCTCGGCAGCGATCCTGGCGGCTGCGGCGGTCACCGATTCCGACGTCGTCGTGCATCGGCTTCTCGAGGAGAGCAAGCAGGGCGAGCGGGCCGTCGTCGACGTGCTGAAGGCGATGGGAACGCCGCTGACGCATAAGGACGGCGTCGTGCACGTCCAGGGCAACGGCAAGCTCCGCGCCGTCGAATTCGACGGAGACGAATTCACGGACGGCGTGCTCGCGATGGTGGCCGCAGCCGTGTTCGCCGAGGGCACCTCCCGCTTTTACAATGTCGAAAATCTCCGTTTCAAGGAATGCGACCGCATTACAGATTACTTGGCCGAGCTGCGCAAAGCGGGCGCGAACGTCGAAGAGAAGCGGGACGAGATCATCGTTCACGGGCGTCCGGAGGGCGTAGAGGGCGGCGTGACGATCGACGCGCACTTCGATCACCGCGTCATTATGGCGCTTACGGTCGTCGGGCTCCGCGCGAAGGCGCCGCTTACGATCAAGGACGCGCACCACGTGGCCAAGTCGTATCCGAATTACTTCGACCATCTGACGGCGCTGGGCGCCAACGTGCGCTGGACCGAATAAGCCGGCGGGCTAACGTTAATTTTATGCTACGGAGGTAGATGAGCATGCCGTTTGCGAACCCGAGCCGCGACGAGATCAAACGCATCCTGCAGGAGACGAAAAACATTGCCGTAGTCGGCCTGTCCGGCGATCCGGACAAGACCAGCCATATGGTGTCCGCCGCCATGCAAGCGAAGGGTTATCGCATTATCCCCGTCAATCCGAAGGAAGCCGAGATTCTCGGCGAAAAATGCTACAAGTCCCTTGCGGACATTCCAGAGCCCGTCGATATCGTCAATGTGTTCCGGCGTCCGGAGCACACGCCGCCTATTGCGGAAGAGGCGGTCGCCGCAGGGGCCAAGGTACTCTGGCTGCAGCTCGGCATCGTGAACGAAGAGGCTGCGGCGATCGCGGCGTCCGGCGGCCTGACCGTAGTTATGGACCGCTGCATCAAGGTCGAGGATTCCATCCTGCTTCCGTAAGGGGAAAGCTGACCGGACATTCTCATCTCGCGGGCGGGCCGCGCCTTAAGCCATGAGCGCTGCGGTCCGTCCTTTCTTTTTGTAAGACTGATTCGCTTGTACCATCCGCGGGAGAGGAGGAAGGAATGCTCGCATGTTCGGAATCGGCTATTTGCAAAGACTCGGCCGGGCGATGATGCTGCCGATGACGGTTTTGCCCGCGGCGGCCATTTTTCTCATGCTGTCGCGGCTGCCCTGGGACTCCGTCGGCCTTCAGTCGGCGCCGGTGCTGCTGCATTCGGCGGGGATGGCCATTTTCGCTTACGTGCCTTATGTATTTGCGGTCGGCATCGCCCTGGGCTTGTCGAATCAATCCGTGCACGCCGGCATGGCGTCCCTGGTCGGCATGATCATTTTCGGCGCGGTGACGCAAGCTTACGACCCCGGCGGCGTCCAGCCCTCCATGTTCGCGGGCGTCGTCATCGGCATGTTGTCCGGCTGGGCCAACGAACGCTTCAAGTCGTTCCAGCTGCCGGAATCGCTCCAGTTTTTCGGAGGGACCCGATTCGTTCCCATATTCATGAGCGCCTTCTCTTTCGTTTTCGCCTGGCTTATGATCGGGATCGGCCAGGGGCTGCTCGCCTGGATCGGCGCGACCGGCGGACTGGTGAATTCCGCTGGCGGCTTCGGCATATTTCTATACGGGTTTTTGCATCGCATTCTGGTCGCTTTCGGCCTGCATCATCTGCTTAATCATCTGTTCTGGTTCCAGATCGGAGACTATACGGCGCCCGACGGCAGCGTCTATTTCGGCGATATGCCGAGATTTTTTGCCGGGGATCCGACTGCCGGCGTCTATATGACCGGATTGTATCCGGTCATCATGTTCGCATTGCCAGCCATCGCCTACGCGATCATCCACGAGGCGCGCGAAGACCTTAAGCCCAAGACCGCCAAGCAGTTTAGAGTAGCCGCGCTGACGGCTTTCGTTACGGGCGTGACCGAGCCGGTCGAATTCGCTTTTCTATTCGTCGCGCCTTATCTTTTTATCGTGCACGCGCTGCTGTCCGGCGGCATTATGTGGCTCACTTACGAGCTGGGCATTCGCGAAGGGTTCACCTTCTCCGCGGGAGCGCTCGAATATATCATTAATTTCAGGCTGTCGGAGCGAGGTTGGCTGATCATTCCGATCGGCCTTGCGGTCGCCGTTTTTTACTATGTGCTGTTCCGTTGGAGCATCCGCAGGTTCCAGCTGTCTACGCCGGGACGCGAGGACTCCACCCGACTGGACGATTGGGGCGGAGATATTCCTTACAGGGCGCCGCTTGTTCTGCAGGCGCTCGGCGGCAAGGACAACATTTCGCGGATCGAGGCTTGTATTACCAGGCTGCGGCTGACGCTGAACGACGACAGGCGGGTCGACACGAAAAGCTTGCGGCATCTGGGCGCCGCGGGCGTCATCCGTCTTGGCGGCGGTCACGTGCAGGTCGTTTTCGGCACTTACTCGGATCTGATCCGCGGCGAGATCGTCAAGCTGATGCAGCTCGACGTGCATCAGGTACAGTTCCATGCGCCGCTGCAAGGACGCATGATCCCGCTCGAGGAAGTGGACGATCCCATTTTCGCGCAGAAACTCGTAGGCAACGGCGTCGCGTTTTTTCCCGAAAAGGGAGAGCTGGTCGCGCCGGTGCGCGGGAAGATCATACACCTGTATCCGACCAAGCACGCGATCGGAATCGAGACGCCGGAAGGACTCGAGGTGCTGCTCCACATCGGGATCAACACGTCCCAGATGAACGGGGAAGGATTTACGGCGCTCGTCAAGGAAGGCGACGAGGTCATGCCCGGGCAGCCGCTCATCCGGTTTCATCTGCCGACGCTCAAGGCGCATGCCAAGTCGCTGGCGACTCCGATGGTCATCACCAACTCGGACATCGTCCGCTCCTGGCGCTTTGCGCCGTTCAAGGCGGTTAAAAAGGGGCAGGCCGCGGTCATGTCGGTCGTCGTAAGAGAGAGAGAAAACGGGGGGGCGGAGTTATGATCCAAGCGATCGGAGGCTCGGAGGGCATCGCCATCGGCAAGGCGTTCGTGCTGCCCAACTGGGAATGGGAGCTGCCCGAACAGAAGATCGACGCGCTCGACCTCGCGCTCGAATTCGAACGGCTTTACGAGGGGGTCAAACGTTCGAAAACCGAGATCCGACAAATGAAAAACGATCTCGACGAAGCGGTCGGCGCCGGAGAGGCCAGCATCTTCGACGCGCATCTGGCCATTCTGGACGACCCCGTCTTCATGAACGAGATCCAGGGCATCATCCAGCGACAGTACAAGGCGGCAGAGGTTGCGGTCAAGGAAGCGATCGATCACTTCGTGACGATGTTCGACCTGCTCGACGACGAGTATATGAAGGAGCGGGCGCTCGACATCAAGGACGTCGGCAACCGGCTGCTCAAGCATCTGCTCGGCGCCCCCGAGATCGCGCTGCCTTCGGACGCCCAGCCTTTTATACTTGTCGTGCGGGAGCTGACGCCGTCCCAGCTTATCCATCTCAAGCCCGACGTCGTCCTCGGCATCGTGACGATGATCGGCAGTGCCTCCTCGCATTCGGCGATCATGGCCAGGGCATTCGGCATCCCGCTCGTCATGGGCGTCGAGGGCAAGCTGTCTGAGCCGATCGTAACGGGCGATCTGCTCATTTTGGACGGCGGAGCGGGCACGCTTGCGGTCATGCCGAACGCGGAGACGGTCGGCAGATATACGGAGCTTCGCAAGCAGCATCTGGATGCCAAGGAGCGGCTGCAGGAGCTCGTTCAGGTGCCGTCGGTCACCCCGGACGGCGAGCGGCTGTACTTGGCGGCTAATATCAGCTCGATCAAGGAGCTGGACGCGGCGCTCTCGCGAGGCGCCGACGGCGTCGGCCTGTTCCGCACCGAGTTTCTCTACATGGACCGCTCGCGGTTCCCGACGGAGGACGAACAGTTCGAGGTGTACAAGGCGGCGGCCGAACGTCTGGGGAGCGCCACGCTGACGATCCGCACGCTCGATATCGGCGGAGACAAGCAGCTGGATTACTACGATATGCCCGAAGAAAACAATCCGTTTCTCGGCTACCGCGCGATCCGCTTCAGCCTGGATCGGAGCGACCTGTTCAAGACGCAGCTGCGCGCGATCTTGCGGGCGGCCGTCTTCGGCAACATCCGCATCATGTATCCGCTCATCGCATCGGTGGACGAGGTGCGGGCAGCCAATGCGCTGCTGGCCGAGGCCGAGCGGGAGCTTGCGGCGGAAGGGCTGCCCTTCCGCGGCGGACTGCCGACCGGCGCGATGATCGAGGTGCCGGCCGCGGTGATGATCGCCGATCTGCTGGCGAAGGAGGTCGCTTTCCTCAGCATCGGCACCAACGATTTGATCCAGTTCACGCTCGCGGTGGACCGGATGAACGATCAGATCAACCATATGTACGAACCGTACCATCCCGCCGTGCTTCGCATGCTTCGCATCGTCGCGGAGTCCGCTGCCCGCAGCGGCGTTCCCGTGAGCGTATGCGGGGAGATGGCCGGAGACGTCCGGGCGATCCCGCTCTGGGTCGGGCTCGGCATTCAGATGCTCAGCATGTCCGTGCAATCTGTGCTGCCGGTGAAGGCGACAATGCTGCGCACGAATGCCATGGCCTGCAAAAAAGTGACGGAGGAGCTGTTCGCGCTCGGGACGGCCGCCGAGATCAAGGAACGGCTGGAGCGGTTCCACGCAGGCGCCGCCGTCCAAGACGAGCGGCTCCATCCGGGAAAACGGTAGGACCGGGCTGCATACACAAAAAAGATCCGTAAACGGGCGGCTGCCGCACCGTTTACGGATCTTTTTTAATGCCTCTTTTTAATGGCCCCTATCGATATCAATACAATCAGGACTGTCTTCCGTACAATACGTCGCAAAATGCCTTCGCATACTCGGGCAGGTCCGGCGGACGCCGCGCGGAGATCAGATTGCCGTCTACGACAACGGCCTCGTCGAACCAGATCGCGCCCGCATTTTCCATATCGTCGCGGATGCCGGGGGTTGACGTGACCTTGCGGCCTTGCAGGATCTTGGCGGAGACGAGCACCCATCCCGCATGGCAGATCTGGCCGATCGGCTTGCCGGCGGCGTCGATATCCCGCACGAAAGCCTGCACGCGCTCGCTGCGGCGAATTTTGTCCGGCGCCCAGCCGCCGGGCACGAGCAGGCCGTCGCAGCGAGCCGCGTCCAGCTCCTCATAGGACAAATCGGCGACGGCAGGCACGCCGTATTTGCCGATATGCTTGCGTCCCTTCTCCGGGCCTGCGTACAGGACGATTGCGCCTTCCTCGCGTGCGCGGTATACCGGATACCACAATTCCAGGTCTTCGAACTCGTCGTCGATCAGACAAATGATGCGTTTGGCTTCGGTCAATTCGATTCCTCCCAGATCGGCATTTCATCGGCGCGGGTGCGCATAAATATACTCTATCCTAGCACAATTGTCCGACGCGTTCATCCGTTTAGATGGTATAGTTTTAATACCGATTCATTTCCATAATTTACAGTCGTTTGCTAAGGAGGAGTTGGCGGAGCGTCCGCCGAATATATTTTTTCATCGTCCCACTCGGGGATTTTGGAACCGCGCGCGCGGCGCGTAAGGAGAGAGTCGGTTGTACAAACGGTGTATATGCGGGGAAACGATGGCGCTCGGTCTCCGCAAGGTCTTTTATTCCAAGACGGTGAGCATTGCCGGCGTACCCGTTTACGCCTGCAGCCATTGCTCGCGCAACGAAGTCTATCCGGGCGTCAAGTCGGATTTGAGCCGCCTGTTGACTGATTTGGGCGCCAAACCGTTGCCGCGGGAAATTCGTTTCGACGAAGTGCACGAATGGGCCGGCATGCTGAGTCAGGCCGCATCTTCGAGTATGCCGCTGAGTGCCGCCAGAATCGCAAGGCTGACTGAGGAGCGGACGAACGAACTGCTCGATCTGCTGCTGATCGCCGCCTCCCTTGGAGATTTGGCCTGGAAGCGCGAGCTGGAGGGAAGGCTCTCGCAGCTTAACGGACAATACATATCCTAGAGAAATCATGAAGGAGCGCTCGCGCTCCTTTTCTTTTTTTTGCGAAACTTTTTCATTTCTGATACCATGAAAATCAATGAAACTTATTTTCAAGGAGGATGCATGCGATGTCGGATGTGAAAAGACTGCAGACTGTCGAACAGTGGGAAGAAGCGCTTAAGAACACGTCGAGCAAACCGCTGCTCGTCTTCAAGCACAGCACCTCCTGCCCGATCAGCGCGGGTGCGCACGATGAGCTGGACCGTTTCCTCGGCGGACGCGGCGAAATGCCCGTAGACGTCGCCATCGTGCACGTGATCGAGGAGCGCCCCGTGAGCAATGCGATCGCGGAAGCGCTGCAGGTGCAGCACAAGTCGCCGCAGGCGATTCTGGTCCGCGACGGACACGCCGTATGGGACGAATCGCACTGGCGCATAACATCGGAATTTCTGAACGAACGCGTCGGTTCGTAAGGCTCAAAGCGCGACGGATGTCGGGGTTTGCCATTGCGGAAACGCCCCTTTTGTCGTATCATTACCTTAATATACCATGGACGGGTCCTCCAATCGGACAAAGACCTGACATGAGCAAATGGAGCGGTGAGATGTGACGGTAACTATCTATGACGTAGCCCGCGAGGCCGGCGTATCGATGGCGACGGTATCCCGCGTCGTCAATAACAATCCTAACGTAAAGCCGCAGACGAGAAAAAAAGTGTACGAAGCGATCGAGCGTCTCGGCTATCGGCCGAACGCGGTGGCCCGCGGTCTGGCCAGCAAGAAGACGACGACGGTCGGCGTCGTTATCCCCGATATCGCGAACGCGAATTTTGCCGAGGTCGCGCGCGGCATCGAAGATATCGCCAACATGTATCATTACAACATCATCCTGTGCAACGCCGACAAGCGCAAGGAAAAGGAGATACGCGTCATTAACACGCTGCTCGAGAAGCAAGTGGACGGGCTTCTGTTCATGGGCGGCGTCGTGACGGACGAGCATATCCAGGCGTTTAATACGTCCAACGTGCCGATCGTGCTTTGCGCGACGACCGACGAGAAGGGCACGATGCCGTCCGTCGACATCGACCACGAGACGGCGGCTTACGACGCGGTCCGCAAGCTGATCGGCGAAGGCCATACGCGCATCGCGATGATCAGCGGCACGCTGCAGGATCCGGCCAACGGTTATGCTCGCTATCAGGGCTACAAGCGCGCGCTTGAGGAGAGCGGCATCGCACTCGACGAATCGCTCGTGCGCGTCGGCAATTACCGTTACGAGTCCGGCATCGAGGCCGTCCAGTACTTCCTCGAGCTGGGAGAACGTCCGACGGCCGTATTCGCGGCTACGGACGAGATGGCGATCGGCGCCATCCACGGTATCCAGGATGCGGGACTGTCGGTGCCGGAGGACTTCTCCGTCATCGGCGTGGACAACATCCGCATGGCTTCCATGGTCCGTCCTCTGCTGACGACCGTCGCCCAGCCGATGTACGACATCGGTGCGGTTTCGATGCGTTTGCTCACCAAATTGATGAAAAAAGAAAACGTCGAGCAGGCAAGAGTAACGCTTCATCACGAGCTGATCGTTCGCAATTCGGTCGCGCCGCGCGGCTAATTGCCGTCGTTCGACCCGATCGGTCCATAACCAGCTTGATCGCCCTGCGCGGGGTTTATCGCCCGCTGCGGGGCTTCTTATTCGAATCGAAGGAGATATGCGCATGATAGGCATCATCGGCGCCATGCAGGAAGAGATCGACCTGCTGCTAGGCGCGCTGGAGGACGCAGTGGAGCTGCAGCGCTCCGGCATTCGTTATGTGGCGGGCAGCCTGCACGGACACAAAGTCGTCGTGTGCAAGTCGGGCGTAGGCAAGGTCAACGCGGCGATCTGCACGCAAGTGCTCATCGACCGCTTCAGCGCAGACAAGGTCATATTCACGGGCGTGGCGGGAGCGCTCGATCCCGCACTGGATATCGGGGACATCGTCGTATCCTCAAGCAGCCTGCAGCACGATATCGACGTGACCGCGCTCGGCTTCGCCCGCGGCGTCATTCCCTACCAGGAGGTCTCGGACTGGCCTGCGGACGAAGCTCTGATCAAGGCGGCGCGAGAGGCTGGAGACAAGCTGTTCCCCGGCCATATCAAGACCGGCAAGGTGCTCTCGGGAGACCAGTTCATCGCCGACAGAGACCTGGTCGTGCGGCTGAGGGACGAGCTTCAAGGCTCGTGCGTGGAAATGGAGGGCGCTTCCGTTGCGCAGGTATGCGCGATGAACGAGGTGCCGTATGTGGTCATCCGGTCCATCTCGGACAAGGCGGACGGCTCGGCCGACGTCAACTTCGCGGCGTTCACGGTGACAGCCTCCAACCGGTCGTTCGCGATCGTTAACGAGATGCTGCAGCATCTGTGATCTTAATGAGGAGCCTGAAGACAGCGGGTGTCACGTCCGGTCAAGCCGGAGGGCGCCCGCTGTCTTTTCGTATGCTTATTATAGAAACGGTTCCACAATCGTGTTGCGCCGGTCAGCCCAGATGCTGAAGCGCCAAGGCCACGATCTCGCGGTTTTTGGCCGAAATCTCGGACCTGCGAGGCATCGGCGACCACAGCGACGTATCGTCCAGCCAGGTTGTCGGCAGGTCCGCGGGCCGGCTGGGCGACGATAGCCGGGGCCAAGAGGCGGGGAGAAGCCCGCCGTCCGGGGACGCGTCGATGGATGCGAGCAGCGGATGATCGCTCATCTCCAGCCACAGCAAGCTCCATGCCCTGGGCACGACATGCCAATGCTCGTAGCCGCCGCCGCCGAGCGCGACCCAGCGTCCGTCCGTATGCGCGTGCGCCAGCCGGTGAATGAGCCTTGGCATCTCGCGATAGATTCGCATGCTGCAGTGAATGTGCGCGAGCGGATCGAGCGCGTGGGCATCGCAGCCATGCTGGCTGACGACGACGTCTGGCTTGAACGCGCGCATGACCTGGGCGAGGCCGGCCTCGAAGCTCTCCAGCCAGGATTCGTCCTCTGTATACGGTTCCACGGGAATGTTGAGACTGGCGCCGTAGCCGCTGCCTTCGCCACGCTCGTGCGCGAACCCGCTGCCCGGGAAGAGGAACTTGCCCGTCTCGTGAATCGAGTAGGTAAAAATGTCCGGGTCCGTATAAAAGCTCCACTGCACGCCGTCGCCGTGATGCACGTCGGTATCGATGTACAGCACCTTGGCGTCGTATTTGCGGTGAATCCAGGAGATGGCGCAAGCGGCGTCGTTGTAGACGCAGAAGCCCGCGCCCCGCTCGCGGAAGGCGTGATGCAGGCCGCCGCCCAGATGAAGCGCATGCTTGGTCGCCCCCGACATGACTGCCTCGGCAGCGCTCAGCGAGCCTTGAACGACGGCCAGCGCGGCGTCGTGCATGCCGGGGAAATAGGGCGTATCGCCGTCCTCTTCGAGGCCGTACTGCTCGGCCAAGTCCTGGTAGGAAACGGCCGGGGCCGCGACGCTGAGCGCTCGTGCCGTCTCGATATAGTCGGCCCGGTGAATGGCGCCCACGGCCTCGGCCGCGCCTTCTGCGGTCGGCAAGAGCTTGTCTTCGGGCCCCAGCGCGCCGCAGTCCTCGAGCAGCTCCTCGGTCAGGGCGAGCCGGATCGGGTGAAAAGGATGATCTTCGCGAAACGAGTACCGCTTTACGGCGCTGCAGTCGATCCAGCGCGCGTGATCGCTATTCGATGACACAGGGGTCGCCTGCCTTTCGTCAATACATAAACCGCTGGCGGAATCTCACGCGGTCGAACTGCTCGGCCGACGACAGCGGCACGTCCTTGCCGATGCGCACCATCAGGCAGTTGGCCGGATGCGCGCAAATCTCGGGATCGTCCGTCGCGAACCATACCATGCCGACGGACTTCATTAATTTTTCCATCATCTCTCGGTACTGCCAGACGTTTAATCCGCTTTTTTCCAGGTCCCAGTGCCAGTAATATTCGGTCGTATAAACGATGGCATTGTCGAGCTGCTCCTCCGCGAACGCCGCGACGATCATCGCTTTGCCGAGGCCGAGCGATCGGTACTCGTCCGCCACCTCGATGGCGCCCAGCTCGATCAGATCGTCCATGCCGCCTTCGGACCAGCGCTCGAGCTCGTCGGGATAGTGGAAGGTGACATAGCCGACGATCATATCATCTTCGCGGGAGATGATGATCCGGCCTTCGGGCAGTCCGGCGATCTCCACGAGCGCCTCATGCTGTTCTCTGGGTCTACGGAAAGCGTCGAGCTTGTCGTGGAGCCGATAGCCCTTCAGCCGCTCCGGCTCGACCGGGCCTTCAATGACGATCGGACCCGCCCGTCCGGGCCTGGCAACGCGCTGATAGCGCTTGTAATGTTCCATGCCGCACGCTCCTTTTGCAGATTCGAGTATGTGTTGCGCGAGGGGGTTCGACGATTCTCATTATACAGCATTATACAGCAAAGCCGCTGCCGCGCGCTTTTTTTGCCGAATACGCATGCCTTTTTGCCGAATACGCATGCCTTTATGCCGATTTCACATGCCTTTTTTGACATTGTTGCCTATGTCATGGAGAAAATTTCCCTCCTTTTGTTGCGTTGGTATGACGCGCGCATGGTATAATGGCAAAAGCAAGCCTCCAGGGCTTTGTTCTTCGTGTAAGCGCATTCGTATACTTAGCATCGGGTTTGCAGCAAATCAACGGGAAGGTGATCGGTAATGACGTTAAGTCAGGATGAAAAATTGGCCGTTACGGCGACAACCGCAAATCTCGAATCTTATGAGGACGCGGTGCGCAACTTCGATTGGGAGAACATCGAAAACCACTTTTCCTGGTCCAAGACCGGGAAGGTCAATATGGCGTACGAAGCGATCGACCGCCATGTCGAGGCGGGCAGAGGCGATACGATCGCTTTGCACTATAGCGATGCACAGCGCGACGAGAGCTATACTTTCGCCGATCTGTCCCGGCATTCCGCGCGCTTCGCCAATGTGCTCCGCGGACTCGGCATCGGCAAGGGCGACCGCGTTTTCATCTTTATGCCGCGCACGCCTGAGCTTTACTTCGCACTGCTTGGCGCGCTGAAGATCGGCGCCGTCGTGGGTCCGCTGTTCGAAGCGTTCATGGAGACGGCCGTCCGGGATCGCCTGCAGGACAGCGGCGCGGTCGCAATCGTGACGACGCCGGCTCTCCTGCCGCGCATCTCGCGCGCCGAGCTGCCGGAGCTGAGGCATCTGATCGTGTTCGGCGAAGGCGTTGCCGCAGGCGACGGGATCGTAGATTTCAAGAGCGAGATGGAAAAGGCTTCCGAGTCGGCGGAGATCGAGTGGCTCGGGCGCGAAGACGGCCTGATTCTGCACTATACGTCAGGCTCGACCGGCAAGCCGAAGGGCGTCTACCATGTGCAAAATGCCATGATCCAGCATTATTATACCGGACGCATCGTACTTGATCTGAAGGAAGGCGACGTGTATTGGTGTACGGCCGATCCGGGCTGGGTAACCGGCACGTCGTATGGCATATTCGCGCCTTGGCTGAACGGAGCGACCAACGTCATCCGCGGCGGACGCTTCAGCCCGCAGGACTGGTACGCCACCCTCGAGAAGTACAAGGTTACCGTCTGGTACAGCGCGCCGACCGCCTTCCGCATGCTGATGGGCGCAGGCGACGATGCGGTCCGCCCGTTCGATCTGTCCAACCTGCGCCATGTGCTTAGCGTCGGCGAGCCGCTGAACCCCGAGGTCGTTCGTTGGGGGCTCAAAGTTTACAACCAGCGTATCCACGATACGTGGTGGATGACGGAGACGGGCGGACAGCTCATCTGCAATTATCCGAGCATGGAGATCAAGCCCGGTTCCATGGGCCGGCCGATCCCCGGCGTTCAGGCGGCCATTATCGACGATCAGGGCAACGAACTGCCGCCGATGCGGATGGGCAACCTCGCGATCCGTACGCCCTGGCCATCGATGATGCGCAAGATCTGGAACAATCCGGCCAAGTACGAGGAATACTTCCGGATCCCAGGCTGGTACGTGTCCGGCGACTCCGCATACATGGACGAAGAAGGCTACTTCTGGTTCCAGGGCCGGATCGACGACGTCATCAACACGTCCGGCGAGCGCGTAGGACCGTTCGAGGTCGAGAGCAAGCTGGTCGAGCATCCGGCCGTCGCCGAAGCGGGCGTCATCGGCAAGCCCGATCCGCTCCGCGGCGAGATCATCAAGGCGTTCATCTCGCTGCGTGAGGGCTTCGAGCCTTCCGAGGAACTGAAGGCGGACATTTCCAAGTTCGTCAAGGTCGGACTGTCCGCGCATGCGGCGCCGCGCGAGATCGAGTTCAAGGACAAACTGCCGAAGACTCGCAGCGGCAAGATCATGCGTCGTGTCCTCAAGGCTTGGGAGCTCAATCTCCCGACCGGCGACCTGTCTACGATTGAAGACTGATCACATGGAACGAGGCCGTCCTTTTGGAGAAGCGATTCTCCGAAGGGCGGCTTTCTTATAATTGAAGAAGAGATGGATTTGGCAAGATCGCGCCCATCGATGAAACGGCAACCGAAAATGGAAAATGGAAAAAAACGCTTCGGCTGACGATGCCGAAGCGTTTTTTTTAATGCGCAGGATCGCTAACTGTTCTTGACCTCGACAGAAGGCGAGGCGTCCGAGGCGCCGGTATCGTTGACCGCACGCACGCGGTACCATCCGGCCGTGTTATTGCCGGACAGCTCGTACTGAGTCGATTGGGTCGACTCGACGCGCCGGTAGTTGCCCTTTTCGCTGGCGCTGTACCATACCTCGTAACGCGAGACTTTGTCGGCGTCGGGATTGGCGTTCCAGCTGAGCGTCACGCCGCCGGCAGAGGGCTGAGCGGCCAGGCCGGACGGCGCGGCAGGCTGCGCCTGACCCGGGTCGTTGGAAGGTGCGCCGCCGTTGGTGACCGGGTCAACCTGGCCGTTGCCCTGACCGTCGAGCGGCGTGCCTGCGTCGCCCGGATCGGAGCTGTTGCCGCCGTCTCCGCCGCCTCCGGTACCACCGCCAGTGCTACCGCCGCCGGACGAGGAAGATTCGCTGCGTCCGGATTCGTTGCCTGCGACGTCGACGGCCGTTACTGCATACCGAACGCTGCCGGAGGACGAATAGTCGATGAAACGGGTGTCTTCGCCGGTCAGCACCGAGCTGCCTGTTTTGACATACGAACCGCCGTTTACCGAGCGATAAAGTCGGTAGCCGACGACGTCCGCTTGGGGACTTTTGCTGAAGGAGATGCGCATTTTACCGCCTCCGAGCTGTTCGACCGTGATATTGCCCGGCGCGCTCGGGGACGAGCCGTCGTCCACGCGCGGATCCGGCTTCGATGGCGCACCGCCCGAGGCATCCCTCGGCAAATAATAGGACAACGCCTTCCGGCTCGAAGCCGGCACCTTGTCCAGCGCGGCCTTCAGCTCCTCGATCAGCGCGTCGAGCGGTTTTTCCCGCTTGGTCATGATCGATTCGCGGAGCATATCTTCCGGCGTCTCCGGCGACGGCTTATAGTTTACGCCGTTGTAGGAGATGTACTTGACGGCGACAAGGGCGTCGTCTTCCTCCGTCGGAATGTATTTCTTGTTGAAAATATCCGTCACAAGCTTGCCTGCGGAGCGGGTAAGATCGGTCGGCAGCTTGCCGCTGACGCTGGATACGGTCATCGAGACGATGCCCTCCGGCTTCTTGAATTCCTTTGTCGGGAACAGATCGGGTCTGGCTTCGGTCACTTCGTTCATGACCTTGGTCCAGATTTCTCTGGCGCGCGCGTGCCCGTCGGTGGAGAGCGTGTTAACCGACTTTTCGTAGCCCGCCCAGACGCCCAGCGTAATATCCGGCGTGAAGCCCTCGAACCAGACGTCCGCATAGTTGGAGGTCGTGCCGGTCTTGCCGACGATCGGAATCTTGCCGTAGTTATTAAATCCGTTTTTGACGGATTTGCCCGTTCCGTCCGTGACGACGGTGCGGAGCATATCGGTCATCAGATACGCGGATTGTTCGGAGACGACGCGCTTTGGCGCCGCTTTGTGCTCGATTACGATGTTGCCGTACGAATCCTTCATTTTTTCGATCAGGTACGCATCGTTGAACACGCCTTTGTTGGCGATCGCGCCGTACGCGTTGGTCAGCTCCTCGACGGTGACGCCGTATTTGAGACCGCCGATAACGCCGGTCTGCGCATAGTCGTCTTCCGGCACGAGCGTCGTGATGCCCAGCTGGCGCGCGAAATCCCAGGCGCCCTTGATTGTCACCTTGTCGAGAAACACCTTGAGCGCCGGCAGGTTGAGCGATTGGTTAAGCGCGTACCGGGCCGTTACGAGACCCGAATAGCGGTTGTTCGAGTTTTTCGGAATATGCAAGCTCGAGCCGCTGTTTTTCAAAATGATCGGCGCGTCGTCCAAAATGCTGGCCGGACTGATAAGTCCCTTGTCGATTGCCGGCAGGTAGGCGCCGATCGGCTTCATGGCCGAGCCGGGCTGCCGTTCCATCTGCGTAGCGAAGTTGAGCTGTTCGATGTGGAAGTCGCGTCCTTCGATCATGCCGAGAATCGCGCCGGTCTTGTGGTCCAGCATGACGGCGGCCGTCTGCTCGACGCCCTTCGTCTTGCTGTCCGGCGAGAAGTTTTTCGGATCCTCCGCCACCTTGTGCATCGTATCGTACACTTTTTTATCGATGGTCGTGGTAATTTTATAGCCTCCGCGAAGCAGCTGCTCGCGCGCGTCTTCGATGAGAGAGGCGTTTTCCTTTTTCTTGAGGTCGTCGATGGTCAGGGTGGGATTTTGCTGCAGCACGAGCTGCATGGCCGCCTGACGTTCGACCTCTAGCATCAGATACGGATAAGTGTTATAGGCCTTTTCCGTCGGCTTGGCGAGCGAGCCGTAAATATCGAAGGCAATCGCTTCGTCATATTGCTGCTGGTTGATCTTGCCGTATTCGAGCATCTTCTGCAGAACCAGCTTCTGACGGGCGAGTGCCCGCTTGAAGTTGGCTTCGTTGAAGTCGCCCTTGCCCGTGAAGGCCGAATAAGCGGAAGGACGCTGCGGCAGCCCGGCCAGGTAAGCCGCCTGCGCCAGGTTGAGCTTGCTTAGATCTTCGATGCCGAATATTCCTTTGCTGGCGGCCTTGATGCCGTACAACTGGTAACCGGACGCGCCGTTGCCGTAAGGAATTTTGTTCAAGTAAGCGGTGAGGATCTCTTCCTTGCCCAGGAAGCGCTCGAGCCGCAGGGACAGGAAGATCTCTTTGGCTTTGCGGCTTTGCGTCTGGTCGAGGCTTAAGAATACGCGGCGTGCCAGCTGCTGCGTGATCGTGCTGCCGCCGGTCTGCACGTCTTCGTTGAGCAACTGCTGCTTGACGGCGCGGAACAGACCGTTGGTATCGACGCCGACGTGATTGAAGAAATTTTTGTCCTCGATGGACAGAACCGAATCGATGATGACCTGCGGAATCTTGTCGTACGTGATCGGCTGCCTGTCTTCCTCGGTTCGAAGCTGGCCGATCAGCGTTCCGTCGCGGAAATAGACGAAACCGGTTGCATTGTTTTCGTTGATCTTTTCCTCGATTAACGCTCTCGATCGGATCGGATCGTCCTTGACCAACGCTGCGATATATCCGCCGACGGCGCCGCCTGCCGCCAGACCTGCCAATACGGCGAAGAATACCAGCCACAATATGGTATAAGTGAACAATTTGGCGGCCATGACCCATGGCGAGCGTTTTTTTCGTTTCGGCTTCTTGGAAGGCTGCTTGGTATCGCTCATTTATGTATCCTCCTTCAACAAAACAGTCTTATTATAGCACAATAGGCGATTGTTTGACCTCCCGCATCTCCGTTCGAGCCGATTCGCAGGTTAAAAAGGGACAAGCTCTTCCAATTTTTTCTCCCATTGACCGATAACAGGAGGAGGGGAGCAACTTTTGGAAATGCTTGTCGTATGTATTAATGTCGCCGATTACGGATTCTGGCGCAGAAGGAGAGGGAAGCGTGGAGATTTTGTTCTGGAGCTGTTTGGCGTTCGGCGTGCTGATGGCATTGGTTACGCTGATCGTCGGCGATCTCGGAGGCGCGTTCGATTTTCTCCCTCACGATCTGTTTGAGCCCGTCGTCCTGGCGGGGGGGATCACGATCTTCGGCGGCGCGGGGCTGCTGCTGGCCCGCTATTCCGCGCTTCCGTCCGGAGGCGTGTACGCTTTCGCGGCCGCGGCCGCGGCGCTCGGCGGACTGGCGATGCATTTCGTTTATGTGAGGCCGATGAAGAACAGCGAAAATTCGGTTGCGTACTCGATTCGGGATTTGGAGGGCAAGCGGGCCGAGGTCATCACGTCGATTCCGGCCGTCGGATTCGGCGAAGTGCTCGTTCGGGTCGGCGCGGGCAACGCCAATCACATTGCCGAGAGCTTCGACGGCGAAACGCTGGCCGAAGGGACGAAGGTCGTGGTCGTGCGAGTGAAGGACGATGTGCTCGGCGTATCGCGGATGGAGTAACAAGGGGAATCCTACTTATTGATGTAGAGGAGAATGCAAATGCAATCGATCGATGAAGCGCTTTATATCCCGATCATCGTTGTCGCCGTGCTGCTTGTGCTCGGACTC
The DNA here is from genome assembly GCF_030014955.1 of Cohnella hashimotonis. NCBI lineage: Bacteria > Bacillati > Bacillota > Bacilli > Caryophanales > Paenibacillaceae > Cohnella > Cohnella hashimotonis. Next base: position 3,951,857 of record NZ_JAGRPV010000001.1, on the reverse strand, counting down.
GCGTTTTGGGCGCGGTACAAGACAGTGGCGCCGGACCTCGCCATGATCGTGACCGGCTCTTTTCTCGGCAGTAAAAACGTATCCGTGGACGAATCGGGCCGCCGGATCAAGATCGTGCGAGGCGGAGGCGCTTTTATATTGCCGATATTCCAGCAAGCCCAGTTTCTGTCGCTGCTGTCCCACAAGCTCGACGTGAGCACGCCCGAAGTTTACACGGAGCAAGGCGTGCCGGTGCTGACCGACGCGGTAGCGATCATTAAGATCGGAGGCGCGGTGGAGGACGTGGCGACGGCTGCCGAGCAATTCATGGGCAAGCCGACGGAAGCGCTGCGCAGCGAAGCGCAAGAGGTGCTCGAAGGCCATCTGCGCGCCATCCTCGGTACGATGACCGTAGAAGAGGTGTACCGGAACCGCGAGCGCTTTGCGCAGGAGGTTCAGGGACAAGCGGCGCGCGACCTGAAGAAGATGGGCCTGCAGATCGTCTCGTTCACCATCAAGGATGTCCGAGACAAGCACGGTTATCTCGAAGCGCTCGGCAAGCCGCGGATCGCGGCCGTCAAGCGGGATGCAGATATTGCCGAAGCCGAAGCGATCCGGGACTCGCGGATTCAGAAGGCCGCCGCGGAGGAGCAGGGCCAGAAGGCGGAGCTGCTGCGCGACACGAACGTCGCCGAAGCGACGAAGGAAAAGGAGCTGAAGGTCGCTTCGTTTAAGAAGGAATCGGACGTGGCGAAGGCCGAAGCCGACCAAGCCTATTCCATTCAAGAGGCGCGTTCGAAGCAAAGCGTCGTCGAGGAGCAGATGCAGGTCGAGATCGTGCGCAAGGAGCGGGAGATCGACCTGGAGGGCAAGGAGATACTGCGCCGGGAAAAGCAGTACGACGCCGAGGTCAAGAAAAAAGCCGACGCCGACCGTTATGCGGTCGTTCAGGCGGCCGAAGCGGATAAGGCGAGGCAGATCAACGAAGCGGACGCCCACAAGTACCGCATCGAGGCGGAGGCCAAGGCAAATGCCGAGCAAAAGCGGTTGAACGGCTTGGCGGAGGCCGAAGCGGCGCGGGCGAAAGGTACGGCCGATGCGGAAGTCGTGCGGCTGCGCGGTCTGGCCGAAGCGGAAGCGAAGGAAAAGCTCGCGCAGGCGTTCGAGAAGTTCGGCGAGGCGGCCGTCCTCGACATTATCGTGAAGATGCTGCCGGAGCTCGCAGGAAAGGTGGCGGAGCCGATCTCGTCGATCGACAAGCTTACCGTCGTCGACACGGGGCACGGCGAAGGGGCGGCGCGCGTCAGCAATTACGTGACTTCGCTTATGGCGACCGCGCCGGAAATGCTCAAAAGCGTATCCGGTATCGATATCGGACAGCTCGTACAGCGGCTGACCCAGCCGGGCAAACATGCGCTGACGCCAGCAGCGACGCCAGCAACCGCGCCGGTCGCGCTGTCGCAGCAGGGGGACGGAACGCAGGGCACGAACGGTTAGTCCGGCCAATCGAACTTTCCTGTTCTCATCATCGAACATAAGTCAACCCGTCCGCTTCGGCGGACGGGTTTGTTGCGACTGCAGCTCCAATCCAAACGATAGGCTCTTATGCGCTTTCGTCAGTGCGTCATTTCGCTTCTGCATGCCATGGGCTTAAATGCGGCGCAGGCCGGACGCCAATAAAAAAACGCTCCGGCTGGGCCGGAGCGCATACTTGCGATAGCAATACGATTAGCGGCTGTAGAATTCGACGATTTGTTGTTCGTCGATGTCTTGGGACAGCTCTTCGCGGCTAGGCAGGCGAACGTACTTGCCTTCCATAGCGGCTTGGTTAAAGTCCAGGTAGCCGGCGATGTGATGACGGGAATCCGAAGCTTCCTTGATCGCCTTCAGGCCGCGGCTGCGCTCGCGAAGACCGATGAGGTCGCCGACTTGTACCGTGTACGAAGCGATGTCGACCTTCTTGCCGTTAACGGTGACGTGACCGTGCGACACGAGTTGGCGCGCGCCTGCGCGGGAGTTGGACCAGCCGAGGCGGTATACCAGGTTGTCCAGACGGCTCTCAAGCAGGAACATGAAGTTTTCGCCCGATTTGCCCTTCAGCTTGGAAGCGCGATCGAACAGGTTGCGGAATTGCTTTTCGTTCAGGCCGTACATGTGGCGCAGCTTTTGCTTTTCGAGCAATTGCTGGCCGTAGCCGCTGATCTTGCGGCGTTGGTTCGCGCCGTGCTGCCCCGGAGGGAACGCGCGCTTGAGGTCTTTGCCGGTACCGCTCAGGGAAATGCCGAGGCGGCGGCTCAGTTTAAATTTAGGACCGGTATATCTGGACATGAATGTGTGACTCCTTTTTCAAAAGGGAATTTTTGAAAATGGGTTGTCGTTGCGCCGAACGCATTCCATAAAGAAGAAAATCTTCTTCCCGGCAAGAAGTTCAGCCGCTGCCCGCCGAGGGAACCGTTCGTGAGGGTGACACAAACAAAGAGCCCAATGTTCAACTATAAATATTATAAGAAAAACAAGGCGAATGTCAAGGTCGTCACGCTTACAGCTGGACAACTTAAATGGTGCTTGCTTTTCTCGGAAAACAAGCGAGTTATATAAGTGTAGAGACGCAAGACGCAAGTCCCGATATTTGCTCGCTTTCTAGTGCAAAAATCATGAGTCCATTGTATAGTTAATATAGAAGCGCGGCGAGGGAGGGTCCGGGATGGTTCAACCAAGGGAAAATTTAGACTCGGTTCGACATCATCATCGCGCGGCAGTCGAGCTCAAGCGCGCTACGGATGACTTGCCGTCTTGGATAGCGGGACAGGATCTAACGGAAGCCGATCTTCCTTATATACATGAGCTGTTGCAAAAAAGCTTCGGCGATTGGGTCGAACAGAGCGAGGGCTTTCCATGGCTGTCCGGCTGGCCGATCGCCCTCGTTCACCCCGATTATACCGAAGTCGCCGTCACCGGCGCATCCGCGAATGTCGGGCTGCCGGTCTCGTGGCGCCGGGAGGCGGCGGGACCGACCGCGACGGGCATGGCGCTCGAATCGTGCAGGCCCGCTCTCTTGCGCGCCGAAGAGCACGAGCATTCTGCGCTGAGGAGCCGCGATACGCTGGCCGTCCCGATATTCAGCCGATCCACCGGGTTCGTCTGCGCCGCGATCGTTTGCTCGGCGCCCGCCGGCGCGGCGGGCGCCGGCGAGCTCAAGCTCCTGCAGGCCGCGGCCCTGCATTTCAAGAGCTGCCTGTACCGCCGTTTCGAGCATCTGTTCGTCGAAGGCCAGCTGCACGCGTCCAATCGCGCCAGACGGGAAGACCGGCGCAAGGACCGGCTGCTGGAGATTATGCGACGGATGAACGACCATATCGACGTGGAGAACGTGCTGGCCGAAGTGTTCAGCAGTCTCGAGCAGATGTATCCGACATGCAGGACGAACCTCTTTTTGTCCCAGGATTACAGCAGCATCAACGAGCGCGTGCAGCCGCTTGCCTTTCACCACCAGGACATGGATCTCTGCTGGAGAGCGTTTATGGACGGCGAGCGGCGCGAGGACGGCATCGGCGAGTTTCGCCGGATCGCGTTTCCGCTGGCGGGCAAGCAGGGCGTGTATGGCGTGCTCCGGCTCGACCTGTCGGCCGAGCCGTTCGACGATCTCGACATGCGCTTCGTCTCGACGCTGACGAGCGGTGCGGGCACCGCCTTCGAGAAGGCGCGAATGCACGAGCAGGCGAACGTGCTGATCGGCGAGCTGCGCCTGATCAACGAGCTGACGCAGCGCCTCAACAGCAGTCTGCGGCTGTCGGATACGATTCAGTTCGCGACGTCCGAGCTGATGTCGATTTTTAACGCGGACTTTTGCTTCATCATGCAGCTCGATATGCAGCTGAATCACTTCAGCGTCATCTCGTCCAACGTACCTGAGCTCAACAATGACGTTTTCTCGATCGATTACGGCTTTTGCGGCGTCATGCTTGCGACCAAGGAGCCGATTATTCTGTCGGATTACCACTCGGCGACGCCGGTCAGATCCAGGCTGCTCGAATCGACGCGCTCGCGCTCGCTGATCGCCTCTCCGCTGCTGCTCAACGGCGAAGTAATCGGCGCCATCATGGTCACGCATCGTCAACCGAACCATTTTTCCTACGAGAACTATAAGCTGCTGCAGGTGCTGTCCGCGCATATCGGGCTCGCGGTGTCGAATTCATCGCTGCACGCCGAAGTGCGGCGAATGGTCATCACGGACAATCTGACAGGGCTGTATGCGCGTCACTACTTGAACGAACGGATTCAGCGCAAGCAGGAGAAGGACGCTTCGGGTTCGCTGATCGTCGTCGATATCGACCATTTCAAGAAAATCAACGATACGTATGGCCATCAGGTGGGCGACGCGATCCTGATCCAGGTCAGCTCCATCATCCGCAGCGCGATTCGGGAGAGCGATATTGCCGCGCGTTGGGGCGGCGAGGAGCTCGCTATCTATTTGCCGCAGCTCAGTCTCGATCAGACGCTCAAGGTTGCCGAGCGTATCCGCAGCCGCGTAGAGGAGGAGACCGCGCCCAAGGTGACGGTGTCGTGCGGCGTATCGGAGTGGTCTGCAGGCGACGAGCGGATCAGCGTCGAATCGCTGTTCTACCGCGCGGATATGGCGCTGTACGAAGCCAAGCACCAGGGACGCAACTGCGTGACGGTCGGCTGACCGCAACCGGCGGCACGCCCAAGGACAAGTCGGAGGGGACTCCATCGCTTGTCCTTTTTGTCTTGCACGGATTTTTGAATGTGAGGTCCGCGGTGGTACAATGTTAGCACGCTTAAGACTATAGACAATCGGAGGTCATATCGATGCGCGACGCGCGAATTCAACAATTGGCGGCTAATCTGGCCGGATATTCCGTTAACGTGCAGCCCGGCGAGCATGTGCTGATCGAGATGATCGGACCGGAGCGGGAGCTGCTTAAGGCGCTCGTCGAGGAGGTCGCGAAGCGCGGCGGATACCCGCACGTGGAGATCGAGGACCGCTCCGTCACGCGGGAGCTGCTGCGACATGCCCGTCCCGAGATGGTCGAGACGTGGGCCGCGTACGAGATGGACCGGATGAAGCGCATGCAGGGTTATATCGGCATCCGTTCCGGAGACAACGTGAACGAGCTGTCCGACGTGCCCAAGGACAAAATGGCGCTCTACGACAGCGTACACCGTCACCCGATTCATCTGGAACAGCGCGTCAAGCATACCAAGTGGGTCGTGCTCCGCTACCCGAACGCCTCCATGGCGCAGCTGTCGGGCCGCTCCACCGAAGCGTTCGAGGACTTTTACTTCGACGTCTGCAATCTCGATTACGCCAAAATGGACAAAGCGATGGATCCCCTCCACGAGCTGATGAAAAAGACGGACAAGGTGAGGATTACAGGGCCGGGAACCGAACTATCCTTCTCGATCCGGGGCATCGGCGCTAAAAAATGTTCGGGCGCCCGCAATATTCCGGACGGCGAGGTATACTCTTGCCCGATGCGCGATTCGGTCAACGGCACGATCGCTTACAATACGCCGAGCGTCTACAACGGATTCGCTTATGAAAACATCACATTTACGTTCGAAAACGGCAAAATCGTCAAGGCGACCGCAAACGACGACGAGCGCATCAACGCGCTGCTCGACACCGACGAAGGCGCGCGCTATATCGGCGAATTCAGCCTCGGGTTCAATCCGTACATCCTTCACCCGATGAAAGACACGCTTTTCGACGAGAAAATCGCCGGAAGCCTGCATTTCACACCGGGGCAAGCCTACGAGGATTGCGACAACGGCAACCGCTCGGCCATCCATTGGGACCTCGTCCTCATCCAGCGCCCCGAATACGGCGGCGGCGAGATCTACTTCGACGACGTTTTGATCCGCAAGGACGGCGTGTTTGTCCTTCCCGAACTGGAAGGATTAAATCCGGACAATCTGAAATGAAGCGTTTACCCCTTGCCACCGTTCCGCGATACAGAGTATGATGGGATATGAAATCGTGAACCCTAATTCTTGGAGGGATTGCCTTGACTAACAACGCTGCAATCGTGGAATTGTCACAAACTGCGAACAAGTTCCGTTCTTCGATCGTGCTTCAGGCCGACAACAAGTACATCGACGTTAAAAGCATTCTGGGCCTTTTCACCACACTTGTGGGCGGACATGCTTATGAGCTGCACGTTCACGGGCCCGATGCGGACGAGGCGAAGAAGGAGCTGGGCGAAGTGTTCGCCAAGCACAACCTGAACGTCTCGATCGTAGACTGACGCCTGCGGGCGGATCGTACCCGGCATAGCCCATATCGGCTTCCCCCGTCCATGCGGACGGGGTGTTTGTCTTCAAGAGACCCTTCGCAAATTCGCATACATATCCGGGCAGCGCGCTGCCCTCACCAGGAGATGCAGACTTTCCATGACCGATTCACTGCTGGGGCTCGTGTTCGAATACGGTTACGTCGGATTGTTTCTCGCGATGGCGCTCGGCCTGGTCGGTATCCCCGTGCCGGATGAAGCGCTGTTGACGGCAGCGGGCTACCTGATGACGCAGGGGCATATGAAGCTCGGCTTCACGATGCTGGCGGCCATCGGCGGAAGCTTAACCGGCATGTCGCTTAGCTACCTGCTGGGCAGATGGCTGGGAAGGCCGCTGCTGACAAAGCTCGGCCCGCTGCTGCGGCTGACGCCGGACAAGCTCGCGAGGCACGAGGCGCGCTTTTCCAAGTGGGGGCAGGTTCTCGTTCTGGTCGGTTACTTCGTGCCCGGTCTTCGGCATATGACCGCCTTGTTTATCGGTCTCGGCAAGCATCCGTACCGTCCGTTCCTGTTCTACGCCTCGCTGGGCGCGCTCGCCTGGACGAGTACGTTCGAGCTGATCGGCGTGCTCCTCGGGGAGCACTGGCGGGAGAGCGCGCTTTTCGTGCAGCGCGAGGCGGTAACGGCTTTTTTGCTGCTCGTCGGCATGGGCGGTCTGCTCCTTCTCGTCCGGCGCTACTCGCTGCGGCGGAATAACGGCTGAAGCGATCGTTTCGCTTGGGATTGCCGCCTTCTTTCTCCTTCCTGTCCTTGTGCTTGGGCCGCTTTTCGTCTAATATGGATAGTGAAGAATTATATCGCGTATAAAAGGCGGCTTTGCCGTTTGAAATTGAATCGGCATGATTGGCACAGGGGGAGTGGGAATGGCTTCATCGGATGTCATGTTGAATCTGAACGAGAAGGCGCTTCGCCTCCTGCAGGACGACGCCGGCAAGATCGAGAAACTGATCGCCATCCAAATGGAGAACCTGGCGACCCGCAAATGCCCGCTTTACGAAGAGGTGCTGGACACCCAGATGTACGGCTTTTCTCGGGCGGTCGACTTTGCGGTACGAGCGGGACTCGTAGAAGAAACGGAAGGCAAGCAATTGATCAGTCAATTGGAGCGCAACCTGGCGCTGTTATACGAAGCGTTGGCGCAGAAGGCCGAGCTCGACGCCTGATTGTCCTCGCAAAAAGACCCTGTCTCTCAGCCTGCAGCCGAGAGACAGGGTCTTTCTTTGGGCGCGCTTAGATTGTGCTTAGATAAAGTAAAACGCGACGCCGAGCATGATATAGACAAGGAGCAGCAGCTTGCCTTCGTACCAGGTCGTGGAGCCGTCGCGCGATACCGAGGTCGTAATCAGCGCCGCCACGGCGATCGCCGCGATCTCGACGGTGGTGAAGATCAGGTCCATCTGCTCCGTGAACAGCAGGCTGACGAAGACGAGGACAGGGGCCACGAACAAGGCGATCTGCAGGCTGCTGCCTACCGCGATCTCGACTGCGGCGCCCATTTTGTTTTTCATGGCGAGCATGATCGCCGCGCTGTGTTCCGCCGCGTTGCCGATGATGGCCACGATGAACGCGCCTACGAACAGCTCGGACATGCCGTAATCGGCGGTGAACGTGTGGAGCGTGCCGACCAGCCATTCGCTGACGAAGGCGACCATGACGGTCGCGACGACCAGGAACAGGATGGAGCGGCCCTTGGACCAAGTAGGCACCTCTCCATGGGCGGCTTGCGTATCCGCATGGTCCTCCAGGAAGCTTTTGTGGGTGATCATCGAATAGATCAGCCAGCCGACGTAGGCAACGATGAGCAGGCCGGAGACGATCTCGCTCATTCGGAACGCGTCGGTGCTGCCGATATGTTCGGTTTTGACGAAGATCGCCGGGACGAACAGCGCGATCACGCCGAGCAGCATCAGCGATGCGTTTTGCCCCGCCAAGTGAACGTTGAACTTTTGCTCCTTGAACTTGAGTCCGCCCGCGAACGCGCTGGCGCCCAGAACAAGCAGCAGGTTGCCGATGATAGAGCCGGTGAGGCTCGCCTTCACCATTTCGAACAGGCCTTCCTTGACGAGGAAGATGGCGATGATGAGCTCCGCCGCGTTGCCGAACGTCGCGTTAAGGAATCCGCCTAGGCGCTGTCCCGCATAATGGGAGACGGCTTCAGTCGACTTGCCGAGAAAGCCGGCTACGAATACGACCGCGATCGCCGACACGACGAACTGGAACACGGTATTCATGTGCGCATAATGCGCGATGGCGCTCAGCACGAAAAAGACGGCCAAGAGCGGGAAAAACAGCTTTTTCAACCTGGAACACCTCGAGTCGGAAAATTATGTATCTAACCGGCATTTCTTAATATATCCAATGCGGCCCTACTTGTACAATACCCAATTGGTTGCGCGCGCTCTCATCTTCCATTACAATGTAGTCAATATCTTAACGGGAGCGTGGTCCGCGGATGAGCGAACAACTGCAGGAAGGCCTCATACGAATCTCCGATGACGTCGTCGCGACGATCGCCGGCCTGGCCGCGCTGGAGACGCCCGGCGTCGCTGCAATGTCCGGCGGCATGTCAGAAGGCTTGGCCAAGCGTCTGAGCGGCAAAAACGCGCAGAAGGGCGTATCCGTCGAAGTCGGCCAGCTCGAGGCCGCCATCGATCTGCGCATCGTCGTGCTGTACGGCAGTCCGATCCAGGAGGTCGGACGACGCCTTCAAGAGAACGTACGTGAAGCCGTCGAGAATATGACCGGACTGCGCGTCGTCGAAGTGAACGTCAAGGTCGAAGGCGTGGCCTTCAAGGACGAAGCCGGCGTCGAACAGGAAGAGGCGCTCACCGTTCGGGTCAAGTGAACGCGGCGCTTACATAATAATGACAACAAAAAAAAGCGCATTGCTGCTCATACGTGCAGCGATGCGCTTTTTTTGCGGGGTTCCGGGCGCTGAACGCCGACCCGGTTGTATTCTCTGGAGATGCTGAGCAGAATGCCCATCCCAATCATCAGCGACAATAGCGAAGAGCCGCCATAGCTGATAAAAGGTAGCGTGACCCCCGTCATCGGAATCGCGTTGCTGACGCCGCCCATATTGATAAGCGCCTGAATACCGATGAGCGATACGAGGCCGACGCCGACGAGCGTGCCGTAAATATCGGGGCAACGCAGAGAGACGATGAGCGCGCGCCAGAGGAACAGCATGTAAAAAATTAAAAAAAGTGTCACGCCGAAAAAGCCGAGCTCTTCCGCGATGACCGAAAAGATGAAGTCGTTATAGGCTTCGGGCAAATAAAACAGCTTCTGCACGCTGTTGCCGAGGCCCGCGCCCCAGAAGCCGCCGTGACCGAACGCCTCGAGCGAACGGAGCAGCTGCAGGCCGTTGCCTTGCGGATCCGAGAACGGATCGCGGTATGCGGTAATCCGCTCCATCCGATAACCGCCGTCGTCTCCGGTGGCGAGGAAGTAGATGCTGAGCACGAGCGCGGCCAAACCGCCGAGGACGACTGCCGACAACAGCACTTGCTTCAGGTTGGCACCGCCCGCGACGATAATGATCGTCGCCGTGAGCAGCAGGATGACGCTCGAGCCGAAGTCGGGCTGCAAAATGATCAAGCCGACGATAAAGCCCACCACGATCATGACGGGAAGCAGTCCCCGCTTGAACTCGCGGAACTTGTCCTGCTTTTTCGTAATGATCGCCGCCAGATACAGGATTACAGCGAGCTTAGCGAGCTCCGTAGGTTGGATGCCTACCCCCGCGAAACGAATCCAGCTGCTCGCGCCGTTGATCGCCGAGAAAAACGGCACCATGATGAGCAGCATGATCGTGAATAGCATAAGGGGCAAAAAGAGCTTCTTGAACTTGGCGTAAGGCACGTTCATGATGACGAGCATCAGGAACGTGCCGAGTCCCGCAAACATGAACTGCCGCTTGGTGAAGTATAGCGCGTCGTTGCCGAACTTCTCCGTCGCCCCCGCCATGCTGGAGCTCGCGCTGAAAACCATGACCAGACCGAAACCGACCAGCGCCAGCGTCAAAATCATCAGCAGAAAGTCGGGTGCGCCCCGCGAGCCTTCGGAGGTCTTCATCTGTCGCTCCGGCAGGTCAAGCGAGCAGCTGTCTGAGCTCGTTCAGGCGCAGGGTAGCGGTGTTGAGGATGGGCTGTGGCACCGGCGACTCGTACTCCAGGCCGTGCGGGAACGTCGCGCGTCCGATATAGACCGCTTCGATCGCCAGAATGGCGTCCGGATTCTCCAGCCGGCCTTCGACGGCGCGCGTGCTGAAGCGCAGGAAGTAGTCGCTGTTCGTGCCTGCGTCGGTCAGCTTCAGATCGTATGTAGCGCGCGTATATTCCCACTGCCAGCGGATGAAGCCCACTTTCTCGGCCGACTCGTCCAGCGTGGCCAGATCGATCTGCGTTCCGTTCAATCCGGTATTTTCAATTAACATCCCAAGTTCCTCCTTTGAAAATTGCGGCAAGGCTTCTTTCCACCCTCCATCATAGACGGTTTGGACACCTTCTGCAAGCGTTCTTCCGCCCTCGCGCAAGCGTCGGATCGGGCCGGCGCCGTGTCGGATCGGACGGCAATCTGTTACAATAAGAAACAATATAGAGACACGGAGAGGAGACGGACGCTGTGAGCATCGATGAACAACAATTGCAGTCGCTGCATGGGCAAGCCGTCGAATGGCGCAGGCACTTGCACAAGCATCCCGAGCTGTCGTTCAAGGAAACGAATACCACGGCGATGATCGCCGATCTGCTGGCATCCTGGGGACTCGATGTCAGGCGCGGAGTGGCCGGTACCGGCGTCGTCGCGAAGCTGTCAGGGGCGCTGCCGGGCAGAACCGTCGCCCTGCGCGCCGATATCGACGCACTGCCGATCCAGGACGCCAAGGATGTCGCGTATGCGTCTACAGTACCCGGCGTCATGCATGCCTGCGGACATGACGGACATACGGCGCAGCTGCTGGCGGCAGCCAAGTATTATGCGGACAACCGGGAGAAGACGGCAGGGACGCGCGTTTTCTTGTTCCAGCCGGCCGAGGAGGTGCTTCCCGGCGGCGCGGTCGGCATGATCGCGGACGGCGCGCTGGACGGGGTGGACGTCATATACGGCATCCATCTGTGGACGCCGCTGCCCGTCGGCACGATCGCGACCCGTCCGGGTCCGCTCATGGCGGAGCCCGACGAGTTCGAGATCGAGATCCGCGGTCGCGGCGGCCATGGCGGGCTGCCGCATGAGGCGAGGGATGCGCTGGTTGCGGGCGCCCACCTGGTCGTGGCGCTGCAGACCGTCGTCTCGCGCAGCGTCGATCCGCTCGAGGCCGCGGTGCTGTCGATCGGGCAGATTCGCGCCGGCACGGCCCGCAACGTGATCGCGGACAATTGCAAGCTGAGCGGTACCGTGCGCAGCTTCGATCCGCGCGTGCGCGAGCTGGTGCGCAGCCGCATGGACGACATTATCCGTCACGCCTGCGGGCAGCACGGGGTCGATTATACGTTCGAATTTTACGAAGGCTACCCGCCGGTCGTCAACGATCCGCGGGAGGCGGCGCGCGTCCTGCGCGTCGCCGCGGAGGTTCACGAAGAAGGCGAGGTTCGCGAGTGCGAACGGATTATGGCCGGCGAGGATTTTTCCTATTATTTGCAGGAGAGACCGGGCTGCTTCTTCTTCGTCGGCGCAGGCCGGACCGACGGATCATCCGCGCCGCACCACCATCCGGGCTTCGATATCGACGAGCGCGCGCTGCGGCATGCGATCAAGCTGCTGATCGCAGTGGCGGACGATGCGGCGGCGGATGTGCCGCAGTCGTAATGTTTGGGACGAACGATATCCTTGCTAGGCGGACGCCAGGAAGGCGGGGCCGTTCATTTCCGAGGTGTTGGAACGGACAAACAGGCTGCTCTTTTCGCCATATGTGCGAAGGGGGCTGCTTGTTTTTTTGCTGCCTGGAAGGGCGGTCCGGGGAGACGCGCTGCTTATAAACGCCGGGTTCGGGGCATCCTTGGTATAAAAAGGAGGCGACCGCCCTATGACGCTGTCACGAACGACCGCCGCGCCGATCATCGCGCAATCGGACGGCACGCTGCTGCTGGATGAGCGGCTGCCCGGCTTCGGCGAAGCGCAGGCGCTGCTTCGCGCGATCGCGGAGCTTCAGAAGCGCCCCGGGCATTTGCACACTTACCGCATCACGCCCGTCACCGTGTGGAACGCGGCGGCTTCCGGCTGGACGGCCGCGCGCGCCTTGGGCAGCCTGCGCGTCCTGTCCAGATACGGCGTGCCGGCCGCGCTGGAGCGCGATCTCGCGGCGCAGTTCGCCAGATACGGGCAGCTGAGGCTCGGCTTGCACGAGGGGGAGCTTCGCCTGCGCGCGAAGGATCCCGCGCTGCTCGCGGCCGTCGCTTCGCTGAAGGCAGTGTCCGGTTGGCTGCGTCTATCCGCGGACGGCGGCTACGCGGTCGTCCGCGCCGATGCCAGAGGCTGGCTCAAGCGCGAGCTGGCGCTGGCCGGGTACCCGGTCATCGACGATGCGGGCTACCGAAGCGGCGAGCCGCTGCCTTTGGCGCTGTGCCACAGCGGAGCGGCGCCCGCATTGCGCGACTACCAGCAAGCCGCCGTCGATGCGCTGCTCGGCAGGGCGGCGTCAACGGCTTCCGCGGCGGAAACTTCCTCGGATGCCGGCGTTGATGTCGCCCGGTCCGTCTCCGGCGGAAGCGGCGTCGTCGTACTGCCCTGCGGCGCCGGCAAGACGTGGGTGGGCATCGGCGCGGTCGCGCGACTTGCCTGCGAGACGCTGATTTTGACGCCGAACACAGTGTCGGTCACCCAGTGGATTCGCGAGCTGCGACGCGCGACGACGCTCGGCGACGAACAGATCGGGGCTTATACGGGGGAGCGCAAGGAGGTGCGTCCTGTGACGGTCGCCACTTACCAGGTGCTGACCAGCCGCGGCGGCGAAGGCGGCGGCAATGCCCATTGGCGGTTGTTCCAGGACCGCAACTGGGGCCTTATCATTTACGACGAGGTGCACCTGCTGCCGGCGCCCGTCTTCCGCCTGACCGCCGAGCTGCAGGCGACGCGCCGGCTCGGTCTGACCGCGACGCTCGTGCGCGAGGACGGCCGCGAGAAAGACGTGTTCGCGCTCGTCGGGCCGAAGGCGTACGAGGCGCCGTGGAAAAGCCTGGAGGAGGCTGGCTGGATCGCCGAAGCCTCCTGCAGCGAGGTGCGCGTGCCGCTCGATGCCGAATGCGCCGGGCGGTACGCGGTCGCCACCGCGCGCGCGCGCAGCCGGATCGCGGGCGAAAATCCGCGCAAGGCCGAGGTCGTCCGCGCGCTGCTGGCTCGCCACGAGGGCGAGCAGGCGCTCGTGATCGGGCAATATCTCGATCAGCTCCGCAGCATGTCGCGGGAGCTGGGGCTGCCGCTCGTGACGGGCGACATGCCGCACCGGGAACGGCAGGACTTGTTCGACCGCTTCAACCGGGGGGAGCTGCGCGCGCTGGCGCTGTCGAAGGTGGCGAACTTCGCGGTCGACCTGCCGGATGCCGCCGTCGCGGTCCAAATCTCCGGCAGCTTCGGGTCGCGGCAGGAGGAGGCGCAGCGCCTCGGGCGCATCCTGCGGCCCAAGAAAAACGGGGAAGCTGCCTTTTTTTATTCGCTCGTCAGCGAGCATACGGACGAGGTCGAATACGCGCGCCGCAGGCAGCAGTTTCTGATCCAGCAGGGCTACCGCTACGAGGTGGGGCGCTGGGCGGGCGCCGAGGGCGCGGCGGAGGCGCCAGTCAAGGAAGGCTTACGATGAATACGCGGGAAATCGTCGACGAGCTGCCCGAAGCCGCCTTAGGCTGGCTGCGTGAAGGTCCCTGGACGGCCGGAAGGCTTGCGGAGGGGAGGAGCTTGCAAGAGGTGCTGGCGGATCCGCGTCGTTCGGCCGAGTGGGCCGAGGCGGCGCCGCCGGTTGCGCGGGACACGCTTGCGCTGATCGTCAAGCGCTTCGGCCCGGCGCCGTTCCCGGAGGAGAAGCTCGCGCAAGAAGGCGGCAAGCCGCCGTTCGGCTGGACGGGAGCCGAGCTGCGGCTCGCCGTCCAGCTGCTCCGTCGCGACGGCATCGTTTTCGCGATGGACCGGCCGTGGGGAGACCGGCTGCTGCTTCTGCCCGCGGATACGTGCGCGGTGTGGCGCAGGCTGCTGCTCCCGCTGCGAATCGAGCCGCTGCCCGAGGAGATCTGGATGGACGGCTGCGATGCGGCCGCCTCGCCGCTGTCCCACGAGCTGATCGCCGGGTGGTCGGCGATCCGACGCTTTGGCCTGCCGCTCACGGCCAAGGGCGCGCCGCGCAAGCAGGAGGCCGCCAAAGTGGCTTCCGCCATGCGACTTGCGCCGGACGACATCCCGCCGCAGGTCGTACCGCCGTCTTGGGAGGCGCTGCCCCCAGCGGTCGTGCTGGCGCTCCGTTTGGGCAGCGCGATCGGAATGCTACAGCGGCGCGGTCAGTCGATCGCGGCGGAGCCGGACGAGGCCGCAAAGGACTGGCTCGCGCTGCCCGCCGCCGAAGGGGAGCTTCGCCTCCTCGAGCGCGCCGCAGACTGCCTGCTCCCGGCGGAGCGGCCGGGCGCCTGGCTTGCTGCAGAAGCGCTGCGCGATCTGTTGCCGATGCGCTGGTATCTGGCTGCGGATATCGCGAAGGCGCTGCCGACGGAAGAGGCCGCCTCGGCTGCGGAGGCCTGGATCCGGTTCCTGCGGGCAGCGGGCTGGATGGAGACCGGAAGCGGAACGGAGGGGGCGGCTTTACGATGGATCATCGAGACGGACCCCGCACGGCTGCATGAGACGCAGGAAGGCAGCGGGGGCTACGATACTTATGAGCTCATGCCGGACCTTGAGGCGATCGTGCCCCCAGAGGTGCCGCCCGCCTCCCGCTGGGAGCTCGAGCTGCTGGCGCGCCGCCTGTCCGAGGACGTGGTCGCCGTCTACCGGATCGATGCGGACGCTTGCCGCCGCGCGCAGACGGGAGGGATAAGCCTCGAGCAGGCGCGGTCCGCGCTGGAACGCGGCTCGGGCGCGCCGCTTCCCGGCGCCGTGGACGTCGCGCTGCGCGATTGGTTCGAGGCAGCGCTGGCGGTACAGGCGCAGCCGGCGTCGCTCCCCGAAGCTGCGCCGCCATCGGAAAAGCCGCAGCCCCAGTCGGTCGGCAGGCCGGATGCCGGCGTTGCAAAGGAACGCGACAAGCGCTTCGGCGAGCGGCCGGACAACGATATCTTCGGGGAGGGGGGGGCGGCGGATCGTGCGATCGTAGCCGAGCCAGCCCGCGTCTGGGACGCGAGGCCGCCGACGCTCTCAAACAGGCTCTACCCAGGCGCGGAAGGCGTCCCTCCCGGCTGGCTGCGGCAGCCGGCCGCCTATCACGTCTCTACGCGCAAAGAGCTCGTAGAGCGGGCGATCGGCTGGCGAGCCGGACTGCGGTTAAGCAAGGGTAGCGCATGGATCGATTTCTCGCCCGAGCGCGTCGAGCTTTGCGGGCAAGGCGGCTGGCGCGTCTGGGGCAGGCCGTTCGTCCGGACGGCCGGCAGCGGCAAGCCTGCGCTCGCCGACAGTCCGATCGTTATCGAAGCCGGGGAGATCGGTCCGCTCATGGTATCGCTGCCCGATCCGCAGCGCGCAGACGGCGCCCGCCCGATCACTTGACCCCCCGATAGCAATATGTGATATGATAGACCATGTATCCCAAGCGCATAAGGGGCAGGTGGTTAAGTCTTGACCATGGTAAAATCCCTCCCTGCGGCGGAGGCGTCCGTCGGCTATTCGCCGGATCCCGCGGCCGACCTTACGGCGATCGCGGCACGCGCCTTCGAGCTGGGAGATCTGATAAAGCACTCCGCGTTGACGGAGGATTACGTATACTGGAAGCGCTCCGTGGAGCGCAGCGGCGAAGCGCAGCTTCGCATTCGCGAGTTTCTCAAGGCCAAGGACAAGTTCAGCGAGTGCGAGCGGTTCGGTCATTTTCACCCGGATTACCACGAGGCGCTGGACCAAGTCTACGCGGCCGAGGCGAAGCTCGAAGAGATCGAGGAGGTCCGCCGCTTCAAGGAAGCGGAGCGCGCGGTCGACCTGCTGCTTCACGAAGTGTCGCTGCTGATCGCGCATTCGGTGTCCGAGACGATCAAGGTGCCGGATAACGATCCGAACCCCAAGGCATCGGGCTGCGGGAGCGGCGGCAGCTGCTCCTGCGGCAGCGGGGGCTGCGGATAATATCGAACGCCGGCTTCGGCCGGCCTGCAGAACGGAGGAGCGTCATGTTCGCCGAACGGATCGGCTACATCGTATGGTTCAGCGACTGGAAGGCGGCGCGCGCGCTGGACAAGTACGGTAGCCTGCATTATATGTCTCGCAAGATGAATTACGCCGTCCTCTATATGGACGCGGATACCTCGGAGGACACGGTGCGCAACCTTCAGCGGCTGCCCTACGTCCGCAAGATCGAGCGCTCCTACCGGGGCGAGATCAAGACCGAGTACGAGAGCAACGTGCCGGACAAGACCCGGTTTTACGGGCTCTGAGCGAGTCACAAGCGATTGGAGCGCCGCGCCGGCGACCGGGCGGCGCTCTTTTTTTATAGACCGGGCGTGACCGAATTATTAAAAAAATGTAAAGTATGGAATCTATTTTTTTTAATGTTGAATGTACGGGAATAATTGCGATAGAATGTATATATATGCCTAACATCTCAAACCCTTAATAGGCCTTTTGGCTCATGCGAGCGAGGGAGGGAAGTCCCGTGAAAGACAAGCAAACGGAGCGTTGGAGCACGTACGAGCCTTTTTTCGTTGAGCTTGGGGATAAAAAAGTCGCGGACATCATCATTACGAATCATGCTCGCGTTCGCTGGACCGACCGCGTCGAATCCGAAAAGACGGGCTTTTCCGATATCGCCGAGTTTTTATGGCAGTGTCTGAAAGAGGGACGCGTCGTATCCTACTATCGCAACGAAGAGGACGTCTACACGATCGACGACGACCTCGTTTTCGTGGCGGAGTTCTCCGTCTCCGAGAAGGAAGTCGACCTGATCGGCAATCCGCTCCACAAGATGATCGTCGTTACCTTTCTCGGCAGAATGTCGGAGACGATGGAGCTGCGGGACTTAAAGACGTACTATTCCTGGCTGCGTCATTCGCGTCGCATGACGCTGATCAAGAACAACCGTAAACGCCGCTAAACCTATTCTTATTAAGGCATGCCGTGAGGCATGCTTTTTTTTGCGTTTTCGACGCGACGAAGATCGCCGCGGCCGATTATGATATAATGCATTCAAATGTTCGGAAGGCGGGAATTTTACAATTATGGCGTTGAACGTGCATCAGCTCCACACCTTTTACGCAGTGGCGGAAAGGGGAAGCTTCTCCGCCGCCGCCCAGACGCTGCATATGACGCAGCCTGCGGTGACGATGCAGATTCAGGCGCTCGAGGAGCGGTTCGGAGCCAAGCTGTTTCACCGATCGGCCAAAAAGCTGGAGCTGACCGATGCCGGCCGCGCCCTGCTGCCCCAAGCGCGCAAGGCCATGGAGCTGATGCGGGAGACGGACGCGGTCATGGCCGCGCACGCCGAGCAGCTCAAGGGCAGGCTCAAGTTCGCCGCAAGCCTGACGATCGGCGAATACGTGCTGCCGCGGCTGCTCGCGCCTTTTCTGAGACGATATCCCGAACTGTCGCTGAGCATGCGCATCATCAACACGGCGGAGATTATCGAGGAGATCGAGAACCACGGCCTCGCCTTCGGGCTGGTCGAAGGGCGCGCGGAAGGGCCCGGGCTGATTGCCGAGCCGGTCATGAACGACGAGCTAGTGCTTGTCGTGCCGGCGGGGCACGCGTTCGCTTCGCGCAGCGAGGTCGAGCTGGAGGAGGTGCTGAAGGAGCCGATGGTGCTGCGGGAGACAGGTTCCGGAACGCGCCAGGTGATGGAGGAGGAGCTCCTCCGCCACGGCGCGCACCCTTCCGATCTGCGGGTCGTGAGCGACTTCGGGAGCACCGGCGCCGTGAAGTCGGCCGTCGAGGCAGGATTGGGACTGTCCTTCGTGTCGGTATGGACGATCCGGCACGAAGCCGCGCTCTCGCTGCTCGCGCCGGTGAAGATTCGCGGCGTTTCGTTTCGCCGGCAGTTTTATGCGGTTCGCCAGCAATCGTCGGACCTGCCGATCGCAGGCGCTTCGCTGCTAGAATATTTAAGGGGGATACAAGCTTGAAGAGAGCGGACATGCATACGCACACGACCGCTTCCGACGGTCTTCACAAGCCGTCCGAAAACGTCCGCATGGCGGCGGAGGCGGGCCTCTCCGCCATCGGCATTACCGATCACGATACGGTAGCCGGTCTCGACGAGGCCAGGCAAGCGGCGGAGGAATACGGCATTGAGGTCGTGCCCGGGGTCGAGATCAGCACCGCGCAGAACGGCCAGGATATTCACATTTTGGGCTACTATGCGGACGACCGGGATCCGGTATTCCTGGCCCGGCTCGCTTCCCAGCGCCGCGTGCGCGATTCGCGCAACGAGCTGATCGTGGCGAAGCTCAACGAGCTGGGCGTGCGTCTTTCCTGGGAGACGGTGCTCGACGCGGCGGGCCGGGACAGAGGGCCCGACGAGACGGTCGGCCGGCCGCACATCGCCGAAGCGCTCGTCCGGATCGGAGCGGTAAGTTCGCTGCAGGAGGCGTTCGACCGCTATCTGGCCGAGGGCAAGCCGGCTTATGTCCTGCCGCCGCGGATCGCGCCGGCCGAAGCGATCGCCTGGATTCACGAGGCGGGCGGCGCCGCCGTCGTCGCCCATCCCGGGCTGTACGGCGCGGACGAAGCCGTGGAAGCACTGCTGCGGGAAGGCATCGCGGACGGCGTGGAGGCTTACCACTCGGACCATTCGGACGAAGACGAGCGGCGCTACGCGGCGATGGCGCAGCGGTACGGCATCATCGCGACGGGCGGATCGGACTTTCACGGCGAACGCAAGGGACGGGTGTATCACGGTCCGATCGGCTGGCGCTCGGCGGATGCGGACGTCGTTCGCGATCTTAGAGAACGGGCGAAGGATCGGCGGGCGGCACGCCTGTCGGGCTTGCCGGACGGCGGCGGTACTGCATCGGACTGACGCCGTAATAGGCGCCAAAGTGGCGCGTAAACGGATGGATCGACGGATAGCCAAGCTTGTCCGCGACTGCGGTGATCGTGAGGTCGCTCTCCCGCAGCAGAATCGCCGCTCTCCGCATCCGCAGACGATGCTGATAGGCTTTGGGCGTGAACCCCGTTTCCCGAAGGAACAGCTCGTGAAAATAGGTGCGGCTTAGTCCGCACATCTCCCACCATTCGCCGACGCTCTCGCGCCTCCCTGGATCCCTTTCGAGACGCTCCAGCAGCTTCACGATCCGGTAATCGCTCGGCCGCCGCGTATGGCGAGCATTGTACCAATTCAGCATCCACGCGTACATCATGCTGTTCAGAATCTCGCTGCGATAGTAGCGGGATTGTTCGTATACCCGGACAATCCGCAGCAGCTCCTCGTAGAGCTGCGGGTCGTCCTGGAGCGACGACACGCAAGGAAGGGACTCCAACTCGGCGCACGGGCAAGCGACGGAGACGGCGTCAAGCCGGAAGGGCTCGGGCGCGTAAATAAAAATCCGGTTCAGCGACACCGGGGCCCCGGTGTCCCATAAATCGAAATACAAATTGAATGAGGAAAGCGGCCGCTCCGGCGAGATATGAAACGCGTGGGGCTGGCCGGGCCGCAAAAAGACGAGCGCTCGCTTGTCGAGCGGATGCCTGACGCCTTCGACCTCCATCTCCCCGCCGCCCTCCGGGAACAGATGCATCGCATACACGCTGCATACGCGAAGCCCTTCATTTGCGCTGCCGTCGTAGACATAAGGCATCAGATCGCCCAGGTATGGCGTCATTTCGGACAGCTTTTTCATATCGGAGCCTCCCAGTAAAATAAAAAATGACCGGATGAATCGTCAAATTGGTGGATGCGCTAACAAATACGAAACGCTCTTCTCATGGTACGATATCGGTGACGATATGAAAAGCATTGGCGTCCGTATGCGGACGATCGAACAAATGAAATCGCAATGCGGCCCCATGGGCCGAAGCGATAGAAACGCGAAGGGTGAACGGACGATGAGCGATACGAAACTATGGTACGACAAGGGCGCCGACGGCTGGAAGCAGGGGCTTCCTCTCGGGAACGGGAAAATGGGCGCCGTCATATATGGGGACGCGGCGCGCGAGGTTTGGAGCCTGACCGAAGCGACTTATTGGTCGGGCAAGCCAGAGGAGACGCCTTTTGCGCCGCGCAATAAGGCTGACCTTGAAGCGCTCAGAAATGTTTTCTGGAGCGGGGATTATGCCGCCGGCGAGGACCGGGCCGCAGCGCTGCTGCAATCGGAAAAAGGGAACTTCGGCACGAATATGCCGATGTGCGATCTGATTCTGACGTTCACGGACGCCATCGGCGGGGGAGTAACGCGGGAGCTCGATCTGGAGACCGCCCTTTACGGGTTCGCATGCGAGGATCAAGCGGGCATCCGCCGCGAAGCGCTGGCAAGCCATGCGGACGGCGTAATCGCCGGCAGGTTGACAAGCGTCCGATCGGGAGGCGTATCCTTCGCGCTGGCGCTCGAGGGCCGGACGGAGCGCTTCGCTTCTACGACGGATGTGGCTGCGGGCATTCTCGCCTTCGCCGGCCGGGCGACGGAGACGATGCACAGCGACGGCCAATGCGGCGTGCGGGCCGAGGGACGGGTCCAGGTCGTCGCGCGCGGCGGGCAAATAACGGCCGTGGGCGGAAGGCTGGTCGTCGAGGAAGCGGACGAAGCGTGGATTTTTGTCGCCGCCAGCACGGATTACGACAGGGTAGGCGAAGATTGGCGCACCGAAGGCGCGGCGTCCGTCGAGCGGGCGATTGCCAAGGGATACGACAAGGTGCGCGAGGATCATATCTCCGATTACCGCAGGCTGTTCGGCCGCGTAGAAGTTTCTCTCGGCGACAGGCGCGAAGCGATGCGGCTGCCGACCGGCGAGCGGATGAGCCGTTTGCGCGAGGGGGCCGCAGACCCCGGCCTTTTCGCCCTGTTTTTCCAATACGGACGTTACCTGACGATCGCCGGCTCGCGCGAGGATTCGGCGCTGCCGCTTCACCTTCAGGGTATCTGGAACGACGGCGAGGCCAACCGCATGGCTTGGAGCTGCGATTATCATCTTGATATCAATACGGAGATGAATTACTTCCCGACCGAAGCGGCCAACCTGGCCGAGTGTCACCTGCCGCTCCTGCGTTACGTGGAGCGTCTGGCCGATGCTGGACGGCGTACCGCACGCGACTTTTACGCCGCGCCGGGATGGGTCGCGCACGTGTTCTCCAACGCCTGGGGCTTTACCGCGCCCGGCTGGCATTATTCATGGGGGCTGAACGTGACCGGCGGCCTCTGGCTGGCCGAGCAGCTGCGCGTCCATTACGAATACGGGCTCGACGACGACTTCCTGCGGCGAAGCGCGTATCCGGTGCTGAAGGAGGCGGCGCTATTTTTCCTGGATTATATGAGCGTCCACCCGGAGAAGGGGTGGCTCGTGACCGGGCCTTCCAATTCGCCGGAGAACAGTTTCTTCGTCGGGGACGGCCGGGAACGCAGCTATGCACTGTCCATGGGCGCCACGCTCGATCAGGTGCTCGTGCGCGACCTGTTCGCGTTCTGCCTGTCCTCCGCCGATCGGCTGGGTACGGACGAAGACCTTCAAGTCCGGCTTCGCGAGGCACTGAGCCTGCTGCCGCCGCTGCAGATCGGCGCGGGCGGCCAGCTGCAGGAATGGCTCGAGGACTACGGCGAGGCGCAGCCGGACCACAGGCACGTTTCGCACCTGCATGCGCTTTTCCCGGGCGCCCAGGTGACTCCCCACGATACGCCGGAGCTGGCGGAGGCGGCGAAGCGTACGCTTGCGAACCGAATGGACGCGGCCGATCTCGAGGACGTAGAGTTCACGCTCGCGCTGTTCGCCGGGGGCTTCGCTAGACTCGGCGAAGGAGAACTGGCGCTGCGCCAGCTGTCCTATCTGATCGGGCGGCTATGCTTCGACAATCTGCTGACCTACTCCAAAGCCGGCATCGCAGGCGCGGAGAGCAATATCTTCGTGGCCGACGGCAACTTCGGCGGGGCGGCCGCCTTCGCGGAGATGCTGATGCAGAGTCACGGGGGGGCCATCCATCTGCTGCCCGCGCTCCCGGCGAGCTGGCATACCGGAAGCATCCGGGGGCTCCGGGCCAGAGGCAATGCGGAGGTCGATCTCGTCTGGTCGGACGGCGCGCTGACGAGCGCGACGATCCGGGCCGGCTCTGCGCTGCAGGCGGCGCTGCGATACGGGGGCCGGGAGATCCGTTTGAACCTGCGGGCCGGCGAAACCGTCGTCTTGGATGCCGGGCTTCTCGCATCGACGGCGCACTGAACCGAATCATAGTACGCAAGGCTGCGACAACTACGGGGCTGCTTCATTCGGCGGACCGGTAGTTGTCTTTCGTGTATAATGGTGCTACTAGAAAAAGGGGGGTCGGACGTTGCCGAAGCATTCGAGGATTTACCGGAACTTTCTGCTCTCCTATCTCGTCATCCTGATCCTGCCCAGCATCGCGGGTTATATGTCCTACCGGACTTCGATCGAAGTCACGCAGTCGATCTCGATCGAGAACGGCGTCACCCAGCTGCAGAACGCGCAGCAGCTGCTGGAGCGCAGAATGGCCGAGGTCGAGGGGTTCACCCGGCAGCTGGCGCTGAATCAGGATCTGTTCGTGCTGATGAACGAGAAAAAGAGCGACGGCGACGTCAATCTGTACAGCATCTGGAACGTGCTGAGAAGCGTCATGGTTTTCGGCCAGACCAACGACTTCCTGCGGAACTACTACATTTATCTGCGAAATTATAACGTCGTGCTGACGCCGGGATCCGCTTATTTCCGTCCCGAGCATTATTACGAGACCGCACATTATCGCAATATGACGCTGGACGACTGGCGCAATACGATTCTGAACAAGCCCCACAGCCGGGAGATCCTGCCGCTCAGCCCCTTCGAAGACGGCGACGGACAGACATCGGTCATTTCTTATATGCAATCGCTTCCATTGGACAGCTTTAACGAGGTCTCTCCGGCTACCGTCGTCGTTATTATCGACGAGAAGACGATTCAGAGCCTGCTGACGGGATTGAAAGATCGTTATGGCGGCTGGACATACATCAGCGACCGCGAGGGCAAGACGATCAGCCGGCAGGGCATCGAGGAAAAAGAAATCGTCCGTCTGAACGGGACGGACGGTTTGCGAGCGGACGAACAGAGCCAATTTTACGGCGACGATCTGGTCATCGCCATTCAATCGGACAAGACGGGCTGGACGTACCGCGCGGGCATCCCAAAGGCCGTGCTCATGGAAAACGCGAACCACATTAAATTCATCAGCTGGACGGTGACGGCGGTCGCGCTTGTCGTCGGGCTGCTGGCAGGCATCGTGTTGTCTTACCGGAACAGCGCGCCGATTAACCGGCTGCTCGGCGTATTTCGCGACCAATTCGCCAAGGACCAGCCGCCGCTCGGCAACGCCTACGATTTTCTGCACGGCAATGTCGCCAATATGCTGACCAACAACAAATGGCTGCAAAGCGAGCTCGACCGGCAGCTCCCGCTCGTGCAGGACGCTTACCTGAAGCGGCTGCTCGCCGGCGAATTCACGACGCGCGACGAGGCCGAGGCCGCGGCGGACCAAGCCGGCCTAAGATTCGGCTTCGCCTCAGGCGCGGTCGGAATCTTGCGCGTCGAAGGTTATTCGGGCATGGACACGGTCGAGATATTGAACGAATTGAACGCAGCGCGATTGCTCGTCAAGCAAAACCTGCGCGAGCTGTTCCCCGATCTGCAAATGACGGATATGGGCTCGGACCGGGTGGCCGCCTTGTTCGGTTATGTGCCCGAGCAGCCGGAGGAAGCGGGGGAACGCGAGATCGAGGACATGCTGCGGCCGCTCGCCGCCCGCCTGTTCGACGAGTACAAAATTTCCGTCACCGCCGCGTTCGGCGAAAGCTTCGGCACGGCGCTGGAGGTCAGCCGTTCGTGCGAGCAAGCGCGGGAGACGCTCGAGTACGCGGATTACGCCGTCCGCAAGGATATTTTGCGGCATCGCGACATCCTGCCTACGAGCGCGACCTATTATTATCCGCTGGAGACCGAGCTTCGGCTCATCGGTACGATCCGTGCGGGCGAAAGGGAAGAAGCGCGCCGGATGGTGGAGGAGCTGCTCGCGCGCAATGCCGAAAGCCGGGAGCTCTCGCCGGACATGAAGCGGCAGCTGATCGGCGAATTAAAAGGAACGCTGCTCAAGGTGCTCGACCAGAAAGCCTTCCAATCCGCCGAGCCGTTCGAATCGGTCAAAAACCGTACGCTGGCGATCCAGGAGACGGATTCGCTGGAGGCGGTCCGCGACGAGATCGGACAAATAACCGATACGCTGTGCGGCGTCGTGGCCGCGAAGAAAAACGATTTGCACCACAAGACGGTCGAGGAGATCAAGAAATATATCGCGGAAAAGTATTCCGACGCCGAGCTTACGCTTTACAAGGTAGCCGAGCAAGTGGAGCGGCCGGAGAAATACATTTCGCAGCTGTTCAAGGACGTCACGGGAACGAATTTGTCCGATTACCTGGAGAAAATTCGCATGGATCACGCGGCCGAGCTGCTGCGGGACCGGAGCGCGACGATCGACGAGATCGCGTACAAGGTCGGCTACAACAGCTCGCATTCGTTCCGCCGGGCGTTCAAGCGGGTATCGGGCGTATCGCCGAGCGCATTCCGGCAGTCATTCGATTGAATTTATAGCGTACGATCGCTCAACCGACCGTCAGGGAACTTCCCTGGCGGTTTTTACTTTGGGCGCTGAACGGCAAGGACAAACGAAAAAATAAGCCCGTTCACGCGAAATCCCGCTTTTATGCGTCCCGATCGACCGTACCGTTTTCCCGATGGCCCGTCCCCGCGTCAGATCGCGGAAAATGGGCCGTTCTAAGGCGAATCGGCTCCTCTAAATCGGGTTTTTGGTACGCTAAAATACCGATTTGTACCTTCCGGTCGGCGTTTTGGTTGCGCTATCATCGGACCTGTAGAAAGCGCTGCCAAGCAAAATCGGCGCTAGGGAACGATAGGAGGGGATCGTCGACGATGGATGGAGAAATCGCATGGGAAGGCAACGCGCAGCCGCAGCCGATCCGCAAGCGGGTGAAAAGGAGCCGGACGCTCGAAGCCAGGAAAAGCTTCAAGAAACATTGGCAGCTGTACCTGGTCGTCCTGCCGCCGCTTTTATTCTTTCTGATTTTCAAGTATTACCCGATGGCGAACGCCGTGCTCGCCTTCAAAGATTACAACGTCATTAAAGGCATCTGGGGCAGTCCCTGGGTAGGCCTGCGGAACTTCAAGCTCTTTTTCGATAACCCGATCTTCTGGGATCTAATCCGCAATACGATCCTGCTGAGCGGCTACCTGCTGCTGGCGGGCTTCCCGATTCCGATCCTGCTTGCGCTGATGCTTAACGAGATTCGCAGCGGCCGCTTCAAGCGTATCGTGCAGCTCGTGACGTTCGCGCCTTACTTTATCTCGACTGTCGTCATGGTGTCGATCATCATGCTGTTCCTGGCGCCCAGACTCGGCTTCGCCAACGTTGCCTTGAACCATATGGGCTTCGATTCGATCAACTTCCTCGGCGAACCCGGCATGTTCCGTTCGATCTATGTCTGGTCCGACATCTGGCAGACGGCCGGCTACTCCGCAGTCATCTATCTCGCTGCGCTGGCAGGCATCGATCCGACGCTGTACGAGGCGGCCAAGGTGGATGGCGCGTCCCGGTTCCAGAAGATCGTTCACGTCGACCTGCCGGGCATCCTGCCCACGATCGTCGTCATTCTGATCCTGAACGTCGGTAACGTCATGGCGATCGGCTTCGAAAAAGTGTACCTGCTTCAAAATCCGCTGAATCAGTCGACTTCGGAGATTATCGCAACTTACGTCTACAGCATTGGCCTGCTGAACGCCAACTACAGCTTCGCTACCGCTGTCGGCCTGTTCAACTCATTCATCAATCTGGTGCTGCTGCTCCTGGTCAACGGCATCGCCAAGCGCCTCACGAATAGCAGCATCTGGTAGAAAGGAGATTCGCGCACATGCAAGCACAAGCCGCAACGAAACGAACTTCGATTCGGGAATCGACGGGAGACCGCCTGTTCATGGCCGTCGTCTATACGATCCTCACGATCGTCCTGATCGCCGTCCTGTATCCGCTTATTTACATTCTGAGCAGCTCGATCAGCAGCCCCGCGGCCGTCACGTCGGGAAGAGTCTTCCTGTGGCCGGTGGACATCTCCTTCAAGGGCTTCGAGACGCTGTTCAACACGCCGGCCATTTTGACGGGATACGGCAATTCGATCTTTTACACGGCTGCGGGCACGCTGATCAGCGTCGCGCTTACGGTGATGATCGCCTATCCGCTGTCGCGCAAAACGTTTTTCGGACGCAACGCCATCATGATAATTGTCACCTTCACGATGATTTTCAGCGGCGGCCTGATCCCGACCTACATGGTCGTCAAGTCGCTGCACCTGATCGATACCCGGTGGGCCTTGCTCATCCCGAACGCGATCTGGGTGTGGCAGGTCATTATCGCCCGCACGTTTTTCCAGGCTTCGATACCCGATGAACTCGCCGAGGCCGCCGAGATCGACGGCTGCAGCGATCTGCGCTTCATGCGCAGCGTCGTCATCCCGCTCTCCAAGCCGATCCTCGCCGTGCTGGTGCTCATGTACGCCGTCGGTCAGTGGAATGCTTACTTCGACGCGCTCATTTACCTAAAGTCCGCCAACCTGTTCCCGCTGCAGCTCGTGTTGCGCAGCATCATCATTCAGAACAACAGTTCCGGCATGATGGACGCGATGAAAATGGTCGAGCGGCAGCAGCTTTCCGAGCTGCTCAAGTATTCGCTTATCGTCGTAGCGACGCTGCCCGTGCTCGTCATCTATCCGTTCGTGCAGCGCTATTTCGTACAGGGCATGCTGGTCGGTTCCGTGAAGGGATAACGGCGTACGGCGGCGAATGTGAGAGGGGGGATGCGTATGTAGCACGCTGCCGCAATCATTGCATGCAACTATCCAAGAAAAGGGAGCGACCCACTTGAAAAAGAGAATCGTAAGTCTGCTGGCGATCGTCATCGCCCTCAGCATGGCACTCGCGGCCTGCACGAAAAACGACAATTCGTCCGCCTCCTCGGGCGGCGCCTCATCCTCGTCCA
The DNA here is from genome assembly GCF_030014955.1 of Cohnella hashimotonis. NCBI lineage: Bacteria > Bacillati > Bacillota > Bacilli > Caryophanales > Paenibacillaceae > Cohnella > Cohnella hashimotonis. Next base: position 3,924,227 of record NZ_JAGRPV010000001.1, on the reverse strand, counting down.
CATCCGCTTCCGCATCCGCGTCGGGAAGCGATTCGGCATCCGCCGCGCCGGTTCCGATCAAAGTATTCTCGATCCAGGAGTCCGGCATCGACCTGACCACGAACAAATTTTCCAAGTTTATCGAAGATAAATTCAACATCAAGTTCGACTGGCAGCTGAATCCGTCCGACGGCGCGAAGGAAAAACGCCAGATCTCGCTGGCGAGCGGCGACTATCCGGACGCCTACATCCTGCCTTCCTACATCGATCACTTCTCGCAAGCGGATCTGCTCAAGTACGGTAAGCAAGGCGTTATCGTCCCGCTGAACGACCTGATCGACCAGTACGGTCCGAACATCAAGGCGGCGATGGAAGCCCATCCCGACCTGAAGCAATACATCACGGCTCCGGACGGCAACATCTACGGCCTCGTCTCCTATACGCAGTGCTTCCACTGCTCGTATCCGAACAAGATGTGGGTCAACACCAAGTGGATGAAGCAGCTCGGCATCCAGCCGCCGAAGACGACCGAAGAGTTCAAGGCGATGCTCGAAGCGTTCAAGACGAAGGACCCGAACGGCAACGGCAAGCAGGACGAAGTGCCGCTGAGCGGCTCGATCGAAGACTTCGGCGTCCGCGTCGTGCCCTATCTGATGAACGGCTTCGTCTATGACGACGACCGCAATTATCTGAACCTGAAGGACGGCAAGGTCGTCTCCGCGGCCATCACGCCGGAGTGGAAGGAAGGCCTCGCTTATATCAAGTCGCTGTACGACGAGAAGCTGATCGATCCGGGCGCTTTCACGCAAAACGCCGAAGCGTTCAAGAAGATCGGCGAGAACGGCGACGCGCAAATTCTCGGCGCAGGCGCAGGCATGCACCCGGCCATCTTCGTCAACATCGACAAAGGCAACCGTTTCTCCGCCGACTACGACGCGTTGCCTCCGCTGACCGGTCCGCACGGCTCGCTGGCGACGCATGACGGCGGCGGCGTCGATCCGGGCGCCAAGTTCGTCATCACGAACAAAGCCAGCAAGGAAGCGCAGGTCGCGCTGATCAAGATGGTCGACTATATGTTCACGCCGGAAGGACAGACGAACGGCGCATCGGGTATGGAAGGCATCGACTGGGAGAAGCCGGGTCCGGACGACGTGGCTCTGGACGAGAGCGTCAAGGCGCAGTTCAAGCCGATCCCGGCGACCGAAGGCGAAGCGCCTCGCAATGCGGGCTGGAGCGGCGTCGCTCACTTCTACCAACCGAAGGAATACCGCGACAGCTTCGTCTCTGCTACGGACATCTACGATTCGGCCGGCTACGAGCGCCGACTGTACCAAGCGACCCTCGAGTATCAAGGCCACGAGCCGAAGGAACTGTTCCCGCTCTGGTCGCTGTGGATCGATCCGTCGCTGACCGACGAAGCCAGCATTCTGCAGACCAACCTCAAGAACTACATCGAGCGCAGCGAGCTTCAATTCATCACGGGCAACCTCGATCTGAACAAAGACTGGGACAGCTACGTGAAAGGTCTGAAAGACCTGAAGCTGGACCGCTACCTGGAAATCCTGCAGCAAGCGTACGACAAGGCCGCGAAGTAAGCACGAATCAGGCCGCATAGTAACGCGCAGCACAGGCCTTCTGGCCGCAAAGCCGGAAGGCCTGGCTCGTCATGCCCGAAATAGGAATTCGAGGGGAGGCGGGCTAGTGAAACCGCGTAAGCAACGCATTAAACCTGCAATGGAGGACACCGCTTGAACGTCATGGAACGGGCAGCCGCTCACGGCATCCGGTACGATCGTCCGGCCGCGACGTTCTTCGAAGGCGCGCTGCTCGGCAACGGCAAGCTCGGCGCCGTCGTCACGACCCGGCCCGACGCGATCGTCATTCACTTCGGACATAACAACGTATGGGACATCCGCATCGCGGAAAACAACAAAGAAAAGATCGGCACCTTCGAAAGCCTGTTCGCGCGGCTTAAAGAAATTCCCTCGCATTACAGCTCGCTCTCCGAGGATCCGTGGTATCGCGAGTACGTGGAAATGGCGTCCGCCAATTACGCCCGTCCGTATCCGCGCCCGATGCCGTGCGGTTCGCTCTTGCTCGGCTTCGACCGGCGGCGGGTCGAAGTGCTCGGCCACACGCTGCGCATTCACGACGGCATGTGCGAGATCGATTTGCTCGCGGACGGCAGGCAAGTTCAGCTGTTGACGTTCGTCGAGCAAGATAAGGACGCGCTGCGACTGGCGCTCAGAACGGATGGCGGACCGGAAGACGTACCGATCGTGTTCAACCGCGTCAAGCTGATCGCCGATCCCGAGACGCCGCAAGAGCTGCCTGCGCCGTCGCCCTTTATGGATGCACCGCGGGGGCTGATGGCGTTCCGCCAGCGTCTGCCCGCCGCAGTCGGCGGGGAGCCGAAGGATGGCGGACAAGCAAACGACCGCGCCTTCCGTCTGACGGCGACATTCGAACCGGCTGCCGGCCTGCATGCGGGCGCTTCCTCCTGGGAAGGACTGCTGAACCCGGTACGGGCGGAGGGGAGATTCGAGGTGCGCGTCGCGCTCGACGAGGGACTCGACGCCGACGTGCCGGAGCCGGAAGCGGCGCAGCAGGACGGCGACGCCGATTTTGCAAGCGCATTCGCCCAGGCAACGGACAGCTGGTCGCGTTTCTGGTCGCGCTCGGGCGTAGCGCTCGGCGACGCGTTTCTTGAGCGGATCTGGTACCGCAATCTGTACTTTTTCAACTGCGCCGTCTCTCCGGACGCGATCTGTCCGGGCTTATTCGCCAATTGGAGCTACGGCAAGATCGGCTCCGAATGGCATGGCGATTACCATATGAACTACAACACGCAGCAGCCGTTCTGGCTTGCCTTCTCGAGCAACCATGTCGACAAGCATCTTGCCTATGTGGACATGGTCGAACGGATCGGACCGGTCAGCCGCAAATGGGCCCGGGAATATTACGGCCTGCGCGGGGCGTATTATCCGCACTCCGCCTACCCTGTCGAGATGACGATGATGCCTTATCCCGTCCCGCACTGGGGCTGGGAGATTTGCGAGACGCCATGGACCGTGCAGAGCCTTTGGTGGCACTACCTGTACACGATGGATCTCGATTTTCTGGCCGGTCGCGCCTTTGGCCCGATTCGAGATGCCGCGCTGTTCATGGTCGATTACATGAAACGGCCGGACGCGCGGGGCGAAACCTGGGGCGACGACCGCTATCACGTTTATCCGACCGTCGCGCCGGAGCTGTACGAGCTGACGCCGGGCTTTCGTTTGAACCGGGACTGCATCGTCGATCTGACGCTGACGAAGTTTTTGTTCCATGCTTTCCGGCAAGCTTGCGCGGCGCTCGGGCGGACGGAAGCGGAGGCGGAGCTTCTCGCGGAAGTGGAAGAGGTGCTGGCGCATTTCCCCGACTATCCGACCGCCCGGTCGGCGCGGGGAACCGTGTACGTGTCGGTGCCGGGCGAGGACCCGGAGGTCGTATACAACGTACCGAATGGCGTCGCAACGGTGTTTCCGGGCGAGGACCATGGCCTGCATTCTCCGCCGGACGACTATGCGATCGCGGCGAACAGCTACCTCAACCATCGCAACGAGGGCGGCAACGATTTGGTGTTTTACGCGATGGCCGGCGCGCGTCTTGGCATGCTCGATCTCGAACGGTTCAAGCGGCAGATCGATTACTGCATGCTGCCTAACGGCACCTGTACCGACAAGCTGCTCGAGGCCGGGGGCCGCTATTCGGATACGACGCCGTTCGACTACATGGGCCAAATGGGGATCTGGTTCGAAAATTTCGCGCTGCCCGCCGTCATCAATGAATGCCTGCTGCAGAGCTACAACGGCGTTCTGCGACTGTTCCCCAACTGGCCCAAGCATCTGCCGGCTTCGTTCGCTACGCTGCGGGCCGTCGGCGGCTTCCTCGTAAGCGCTTCCTTCGAAAAAGGCTGCGTGCAATGGGTGGAGATTGTCAGCGAGGCGGGCGCCCCGCTCCGGATGCACAATCCTTGGACGGGCGACGTCGCCGTTAAGCGGAACGGAACTGAAGAGACGGCGTCCGGCGCGCTGCTCGAATGGCATGCGACGGCGGGAACCTTGTTTCGGCTGACGCCTGCTTAAAGATGGGTTTTACCATTCGAAAAGGAGCTGATCCGTTTGCATCGAATTTTTAAGAAAAAAAGCCTGATCCTGCTGCTCGCCGGCACGATTGTCGCGCAGCTCGGCTTCGTCGCGCCGGGTGCGAACCGGGCCGTCGCTGCAGACAAAGAGCTGGCGCAGAAGCCCTATATGGGCTGGAGCAGCTACAGCATGCAGGTGTACGACGGTCCGTCAGGCAACTGGACATCGGCGGCGAAGATCAAGCAAATGTCCGATGCGATGCATGAAAAGCTCCAATCTCACGGTTACAATTACATTAATATCGACGCGGGCTGGAACGGCGGCATGGACGAGTACGCCCGGCCGATTCCGAGCGAGACGCTGTACCCGGACGGCTTCCAGAACGTCATCGACTACGTTCACGCCAACGGACAGAAGATCGGCATCTATTTGATTCCAGGTCTGTCTCCCGCCGCATACGAGGCCAACCTGCCGATTTACGGCACGGAAAGCTGTCATATCCGGGACATCACGAAGCAGCCGATTCAGTACGCGGATTACTGGAATATCGGCTACAAGATCGATTTCAACACGAATCCCGATTGCGCGCAGGCATACATCGATTCGATCGCGGACCTGATCGGCTCCTGGGGCATCGACTTCGTCAAGTTCGACAGCGTGACGCCGGGCTCCGGCCACAACGATACGTCGATCGACGCACGGGACGACGTGGCCGCCTGGTCCAAAGCGCTTGCCCGCAACAAAATCTGGTTCGAGCTGTCCTGGGCGCTCGACCATAACTATGCGGACGTGTGGAAAAAGTACGCCAACGGCTGGCGCGTCAACTGGGACGTCGAGTCGTACGACCCGAAGGTCGGCCTGACGCAGTGGGCCAACATCGCCCGGCTGTTCCCCGACGCCGCGATCTGGTGGCGGGATGCGGGTCCCCGCACCGGCTGGAACGACTTCGACTCCCTGAACGTAGGCAATGGCGCGATGGACGGCCTCACCAAGGACGAGCGCCAGACGGCGATGACGTTCTGGGCCGTATCGGCTGCGCCGCTATATACGGGCAACGATCTGACACGTCTGGACAGCTACGGCCTCCAGCTGCTGACCAATGACGAAGTGATCGCCGTCGATCAGGCGGGCCGCCCGGCGCATCCCGTATCGACCGCGACGAGCCAGCAGGTATGGTACGCGAACAACGGAGACGGCACTTATAATGTCGCCGTGTTCAACCTGGGCACAAAAGCCGAATCGATTGCCGTGAATTGGGGCGATATCGGGCTGGACGGTCCGGCATCGGTCCGCGATCTGTGGAGCCACAGCGAGCTCGGCACGTTCGAGAAGGGCTATACGGCGGAAAGCGTAGATCCTCATGCGTCGCGCCTGTTCAAAGTAACGGCGCAAAGCGGAACGTCGTTCGTGAACGACGATGACACCGGCTTCGTCTACGAAGGAAATTGGACGCGCAACGGCGGCAAAGAAGTGTCGGCCGAGTCGCAGGATCTGACGGTGAACGTGGGGAGCGCGGCGCCGGGACTGACTGCGGCGGCACGGCAGGAAGCCGGCCTGGCGCAGGATCAATCGAAGAACGCGCAGGCGTTGACGGCCGCGGATCATTATTACGTGGTGAACGACGACGACGCGGACGTGCAGTATAACGGAGGCTGGAACGACAGCGATGGCCGGGGCGTCGGCGATTATTCGAACGACGTTCACTGGACGGAAGGAAACGGCAATTCGTTTCAACTGACGTTTAAGGGTACGGGCATCGACTATATTACCGAAAAGGAAGGCTCCCAGGGCAATGTCGACATCTTCCTGGACGGCGCGCTCCAGGGCACCGCTGATACGTACAACGACGACGGACGCTCGGTACAGCAGACCGTCTACCGGATCGACGGTCTTGACGGCGCGACGCATACGGTGAAGGGCGTGAAGCAGTCCGGCGGCTATGCGCTGCTGGACGCGCTCAAGGTGCATGTCGATCATCTCATCGATGCGACTGACGCTACGTTCGACTCGGATCAGCCGGCGGATGTCACAACCGCGCTGAAGGTCGACGCCCGCTATCTGAAGAGCGTGGCGCTGAACGGCAGCGCGCTCGCAAGCCCTGCGGACTACACCGTTTCGAACGGCACAATCACGGTTAAAAAGGATGCCTTTGCGGGGCTCGCTGCGGGCGAATCGACCCTTATCTTCGCTTTCACAGGCGGCGACGAAGAAGCGAAGACGGTTGCGATCAGCGGACAGAGCAGCGCGATCAACCCGAAGACGGCTTCCTTCGATAAGAAGTCTGCGAATCAAACCGACATCGAGACGACGCTCACGCTGAACGGCAATACGCTCGTCGGCATCGCAAACGGCGAAGCCGCATTGACGTCGGGCACGGATTATACCGTCGCCGGAACGACGGTCACGATTAAGAAATCGTATCTGGCCGCTCTGCCGGTCGGGGCCGCGCAGCTGACGTTCGCGTTCAGCGGCGGCGCGTCTCAAACGCTGACGGTAAACGTAACCGATACGTCCGGCCTTCGTTACGTGCTCGTCAACAATAGCGATGCAGGCATCGCGTACAGCGGCTCTTGGAACAACAACAGCGGCCGTCCGTACGGCGATTACCAAGGCGACGTGCAGTTTACGGAAAACAACGGCGATTCGTTTACCTACGTTTTCTCCGGCACGGGGATCGGCATCGTCACGGAAAAAGACAATTCCCAAGGCGATATAGAAGTGTATCTGGACGGACAGCTCGTCTCTACGGTCGATACGCGCAGCGCGGTTCGCCAGGGCTTCCAGACCGTGTACAGCGTCTCGGGACTGACCAACGGCCAGCACACGCTGAAGGCGGTCAAGAAAAACGGCCAGTTCATGCTGCTCGACGCGCTTCGGATTGAAAAGCCCAGCCTTCTCGGCGAAGAAGAGATCGGATTCGACCCGGCGCGGCCCGAGGATGCGACTGTAACCCTGCTCCGCGACAGCGGCAGCCTGGCGACTGTGAAAAACGGCAATGCGACGCTGTCCGCGGGCACCGATTATACGATAAGCGGCGATACGGTGACGATTCGCTCCGCCTATCTGGCCGGACTGCCTGCGGGCGCAACGAAGCTCTCGTTCAGCTTCAAGGGCGATGCGTTCAGCGATATCCATTATGCGACTGAAAACGGTGATGCTTACAGCTATACGTTTAAAGGAGCGGGGTTCGCCCTGCGCATGCCGACCGGTCCTTCGCAAGGAGAGTTCGAAGTGTTGGTGGACGGGGTATCCAAAGGAACGGGCAGCGCCGAGAGCGATGCGCTCAAGCTGCAGCAGAACGTATTCCATCTCGACGGACTCGCGAGCGGCTCGCATACGGTCAAGGTCGTTAAGAAATCGGGGCAGCTGCTGCTTGCCGACGGTCTTTCGTATACGGTAGCCGGCGTTGACGTCGTGCCGCAGACGCCGTCCGGCCCTGCGACTGCGACTCCTGCGCCTGAAAAGGTGCAAGGCAGCGTCGGTGGCGGCTCCGGTAGCGCACAGGTTTCCGTAGACGTTAGCAGAACGATGCTCGCAAGTGGCACGAAGCGGGACGAATTGTCCTTCTCGGGCGCGGCGGTCAAGGATGCGATCGCCAAGCAAGCGGCGGCGGGCGCGACAACGATTACGCTTGCCGTTCCCGATGCCAAGGACGAAGTGTCAGAGACCAAAGTGACGATACCGGCGGACATCGCCAAGCTGCTCGCGGACGGCAAGCTGGACCTTGGCCTGTCGATCGGCGGCTCCAAAATCGTCATTCCGGCAGCGTCGCTGAACGCCGCCGGCTGGGATCTCGTATTTACGATCAAGCCGCTGAAGAGCGAGGCGGACCGGTCCGCCGCTCAAAGCCGCGCGAACGCCTCGAGCGTCGTCAAGGCCGCGTACGGCGATACGGCTGCCGTCACAGGACGCCCGCTGTCGATCGATACGAATCTGCAGGGCAAAGACGTCGATCTCGTGCTGCCGCTCGGCGAAGCCGCCGGCTCCGGCGCGAACCGACTGGGCGTGTTCGTCGAACACAGCGACGGTTCGACCGAACTGAAACATGGCGAGATCGTCGATTTGGGCGCGGGCAAAGGATTTAAGATTACCGTGAACAAATTCAGCACCTTCACGCTGTTGAAGCTTAGCGATCAGCCGACAACCGCTCATCAAGCATACATTCAAGGCTTTGCGGACGGAACCTTCAGACCAAGCGCCGCGCTGACGCGGGCGCAGATCGCGACGATCGTCGCGAGACTCGCCGCGGATTCGAACAGCGCAGCCGACGGGCAAGCCAAGTCCTACACGGACGTGTCAACAAGCCACTGGGCTGCGGCGGACATCGCCGCCGTCGGCAAGCTGGGGCTTATGAACGGCTACGCGGACGGCTCGTTCCGTCCGGATCAGGCGGTCACGCGCGCCGAGATGGCCGCGCTGGCCGTGAAGCTCGCGCAACCATCGGGAACGCCGGGCGCCGGATTCCGCGATACGGACGGCAACTGGGCCGAGGCTTCGATCAAGCAGGCGCAGGGCGCGGGCTGGATCGGCGGCTACGCGGACGGCAAGTTCCGTCCGGGCCAGGCGCTGACGCGCGCCGAAGCGGTCGTGCTGCTGAACCGCGTGCTAGGCCGCGAGCCAGCACAGGCGGGCGGCGTCTCCAAGTGGACCGACGTACCTGCCGGGCATTGGGCGCTGGCTGACCTGCTCGAAGCGGCCGCAGACTGATTGCTCGGCAGCGCTAGCTAATAAAGTGCGGGACTCTTCCATTCATGGAGGAGTCCCGTTTTCTAAGGAGGACACGACAATATGGCCGTTTCGGGGCTTACCTCGCCGATCGCGTCTCGATCTTCAACGCCGGCGTCGGCGGTACGGATTCTTCCTTTGGCGCGGCGCGCTTGCGGGAACACGTAGGGAGCCTCGGGCCGATCGATCTGCTGTTCGTCGAGTTCGCTGTCAACGACGGGGAAGATCGGGCCGAGTCGCTGGCTCCTTCCATCCGATTATCCGGCTTCTATCATTAGATCTGTCCAAGTAAAGCTTAGGATTGTCATCGTTGACTTCGGCCGGGGCATGGCGAACAATAAAACGGTGGAACGATAGATACGTTGCCGTCTATACAGCCAGATCCCGGCAAGGAGGAACAGACTTGTACAAGGTGTTGATCGTGGAGGACGAGCCCGCGATTCGTATTGGCCTCGCGCGGCATCCGATCTGGGGCGAGCTCGGCTGCGGGCAGGCGCTGGAAGCCGACGACGGTACCGGCGCTCTTGACCTGGTAGCGGGCGATCCGGATATCCGGCTTGTCGTCACGGATATCCGGATGAAAAAAATGTCCGGTCTGACGTTAATTGCGCAGCTGTACGACACTTTGGCTTTTGAAGGTAAAGTCATCGTCCTTAGCGGGTACGACGACTTCGAATATGCACGCGCGGCGATGGCCTACGGCGTCGTCGATTACTTGCTTAAGCCGGTCGATATGGCGGAACTGGCCGCGGCCGCGGCCCGGACGCTGGAAAGACTGAAACGGGAGGAGCGGCAGCACGAGCGTCTGCGACTTATGGACAATGCCCTGCCGAGGCTGCAGGAGGAGCTGCTGCAGCGGCTCGCGGAAGGGCCGTCCCGCGTCGAGGCGGCGACCGCGCTGCGACTGGAACTGGAGTCCCGCGGCTTGTCGTGGCTGGCATCGGATCGGCTGGCCGTGCTGGTGCTCGAAGCGGACAATTTGCGCGTGCCGCATCCCCCGCAGCTCGGCGCTGCCGATCCTGGCCTGGCGTTTTTTGCCATCGGCAACGTGGCGGAGTTTTCGCTATACGAATATGCTTCCCGCATCGGGCCGTACGCGAGATTCCGCTCTTCGCGGCATGACAGGTGGATCGTTATTTTCGGAGAGCCGCCAGCTGCGGAAGACGCCGGGCAGAGCTGGCTCGACGAGCTTGAGCGCTTGCTCGGGGAGCGGATGCGGACCTTCGTAAAGATCGGGGTCACCGTCGCCGCAGTCGCCGGAGTTGCCGGCACGCCGGCAGACGAACTGTACAGGAACGCGCTGGAGAAGCTCAATCGAATCCGGCTGTACGGTTCGGCGGATGAAGAAGCGCAGGGAGCGGGCGGTTACCGCGAGGTCGACGCTTTGTCCGGAGCGCAGCCGCTCGTTGACCTGCTTCGTTACGGACAAGACGCCGACGTTACCGAGGCAATGTCTCATTTTCCGAGGCTCGTGAGAGAATGGCACCCCGGAAGCGTTCGCGATCTCCATCGGCGTACGTTCGATTGGCTGCTCGAGCTGTTCGAGACGGCGCGCAAGGCCGGCTGGAAGGAGGAGCATTGGCGGCGCAATCCGATTCTGCTGTGGGAGCAAATCCAGGCTTACGATACCGTCGAGGCGCTGCAGTCGTATGCCGAGGCACAGCTCCTGCAGGTGCACGAGGCGCTCCGAGAGGCGCCGCGAAGCCAGGTGCTGCAGCAGGCTGAGAAATATATCCGCGAACATTTTACAGAGCCGCTTACCGTCCAGGCGATCGCGGAGCATGTATTCGTGACGCCCGAATGGCTCAGCACGCTTTTCAAGAAAAGTCACGATTGCACCGTGCTCGATTACATCACCCGGCTGCGCATGGAAAAGGCAAAGGAGCTGCTCAAGGACGTCGGCCTGAAAATTTATCAGATCGGCGGCATGGTCGGCTACAAAGACGCCGTCTATTTTTCCAGGCTGTTCCGAAGGCTTACCGGCACGACGCCCAAGGAGTACCGCAATCAATGGGGCATACCGGCCGATGACTAAACCGATCCGCTTGACGCGGCTGTCGATGCGGTACCGGGTCCTGTTCGTTTTTTTCGTGCTGATCGTCGTGCCGTTTTTACTCGTCGGGTATATCGCGCTGTCTAAATCGGAAAAAACGATACGGCAAACCAATCTGGATGCCGTCGTGCTCACCGGAAAGAATCTGCATTCCTTTTTCCATTATGTGCAGAACGAACAGGACAAGCTGATGGCTTCGGACGAGCTGCAGGAGCTGATGGCCCGCGGCGTCCGTCAGGGAACGGACGAGATCGCGTTCGCGGACGAGCTGCTTTCTTACATCGACAGCGTCAATTATTCGAATCAACTGTTCAAGATTCGCGTGCTGCCGCTGGATCCGGCTTCCATGCCTACTTATATGCATTCGGCCTACGGCACGCAGGACGTGGCTTCACAGGCTTGGTACCGCGATATCGTACGGGAGGGACGCGCCTTTTGGAAGGTATTCGCGCCCTTGGAGCTGCCAGGAGCGGCGCTGGAACCGACGCTGAGCGATATCAAGCGGCTGCACAGTCTAAAGACATTTGCGCCGCTTGGCGTTGTCGTCATGGACATTCGGCCTTCCATGCTGTCGAGTTTCATCGATCCGGTCAAGCAATTTCCGCATCAGCGGATATGGCTGCTGACGAAGGACGACCGGATCGTGTACGCCACGGACGGCCGTTACGACGACCGGCCGCCGGCCGAAGCGCTGCGCCGAACGGCTCTGCTTCCCGAACATTCCGCGACCTTGAGATACGACGGGCAGCCGTCCCTTGTCAACGTCGTACCGCTGCTCGAGAACGAACTGAAGCTGGTAAGCGTCACGCCGCTTAAGGATCTGGACAATCCCGTCTCGGTGCTGAGCCGGTTGAATTTTACCTTTCTGCTGTTTTATTTTGCGTTATCCATCACGTTGGCGGGCTACATCACCGTTAAATACACGAACCCGATCAGCTCCCTCGTCCGCGAAATGAGAGATATCGTTCGTCACAGCTTCAGCGAGACGGCCGTAGCCGAATCGCGCTTCGCCGACAGGCGCGACGAGGTAGGCTGGCTCTACCGAGGCATGTACAACATGATCCGGGAGATCCAGCGTCTGCTGAAGGAGACGAAGGAGTCCGAGAAGCGAAAAAAGCAGCTCCAGTTCGAAGTGCTGAACTACCAGATCAATCCCCACTTTTTATACAACACGCTCGACACGATCCGGTGGAAAGCGGAGGAGAAGCAGGCGGGCGAGATCGGAGAGCTCGCGAGCTCGCTCGCCTCGTTATTCAGATTGACGCTGAACCGCGGCAAGGAGATTACGACGGTCCGCAGGGAGCTTGCGCTGCTCCAGGCCTATCTGAACATCGAGAAGGCGCGCCGCGACGCGCCGATACCGGTTATTTTCCGAATCGACGACGCTTTACTGGAGCTGCCGCTCATGCGCCTTATTTTGCAGCCGCTCGTGGAGAATGCGATCCGGCACGGCATAGCCGATATGGGCGAGGAAGGCATGATCGTCGTCCAGGGCGGGCTGGAGAACTGCCGGATCGAGTTCAGGATCTCCGACAACGGTCCGGGCATCCCGGAGGACATCCGCGGGACGCTGCTCGAGCCGTCGGCGGCAGCGAAGCGAGACCGGGAAGGCGGACTGGGCCTGATCAACGTACACGAACGTCTGCGTCATTATTTCGGCGAACCGTTCGGCCTGGAGGCAATCAGCGAGCCCGGGAGAGGTACGACCATCGTGCTGATTCACCCCGTGCTGCCCGACGGAAGTACCGAGCTTGACGAGTAAATGAAAGCCATTCAAGCCCCTTCGGCCCTCGCGGGCTGGAGGGGCATTTTGCAGGCCGCGCTTGTCTGAAGGCTGCGGCATTCGCACTGCAGGATAAACGCCTTAGTCCTGTATCAGTAAACCTTATTCCCGTCACCTGTTAGCGTACGTACGCCCGGTGCTATGCTGTTTGAAGGGAGGGAAGCAAGGATGAAGGACGCGTTTGGAAAACGCAAAAAAATCGGCGGAAGCGGACTCGGGACGTTCAGGTCGCAGCTCGCGCTTCAACTGATGGTGTTGCCCTGCATGGCATTTTTGTTGATTTTCGCTTATGTGCCGATCGCGGGGAACGTCATCGCTTTTCAGGATTTTAACTTGTCGGGCGGGTTTTTCGGCAGCCGGTTTATCGGGCTCGCTCATTTCCGCGAGATGTTCGCCGACCCGAGCTTTTACATGGCGATGAGAAATACCGTCATTCTAAGCTTGCTCAATATGCTTATCGTTTTTCCGGCGCCGCTGCTTTTCGCGCTGATCGTGAACGAGATTCCGTTTTTGCGGTTCAAAAAAATCGTTCAGACGAGCAGTTATCTGCCCAACTTCATCTCGTTCGCGATGGTCGCGTCGATGTGGATTTTTCTGCTGGACCCGAAGGGCATGGTCAATCAATCGCTGATGCTGCTCCATCTGACGAAGCATCCGATCGAATTTTGGACGGAGCCCGGCCTGTTCCGCCCGTTGTCCGTCGTGATCGGCATCTGGAAAGGCGTCGGCTGGGGCGCGATCATCTATCTCGCCGCGATCTCGGGCATCAACCCCGATCTGTACGAGGCGGCCAAAATGGACGGAGCCGGGCGGATCAAGCGCATTTTTTACATCACGCTGCCTAATTTGATCCCGTTGTTTTCGATTCTGTTTATTTTAAACGTCGGAACGCTGTTCAGCGGCAATCTCGACCAATCGGTATTGCTGGGCAACTCCTTCAACAAAGAAACCTCTTACGTGATCGAGTACTATTCGCTGCAGATGGGATTGGAGCTTACCCGCTATTCTTACGCGACGGCCGTCAGCTTTTTCCAATCCGTCATGGCGATCGTACTGGTGCTCGTCGCGAATTGGTTCTCGGGAAAAGTATCCGGCAACCGCTTGTTCTAATATCGCTGCGAACGGAGATGAACGCATATGCAAGCCCGCATCAAGCTTACGGCGGAGGACAAGGCCGTCAACGTATTCGTGATCGTCGTCACTGTCCTTGCGCTACTGGCGACCTTTTATCCGATTTATTACCTGCTCGTCTATTCGCTCAACGATCCGATCGACGCAGCGAGCGGCGGCCTCTACTGGTTCCCCCGCAAATTCACGCTGGAGAATTACGCTTACGTGTTCAAAAACGACCATCTATTCGGCTCGTTTCTCATCACGGCAGCGCGTACCGCGATCGGGACGCTGACCGGCGTTTTGTTTACGGCTCTGGGCGCGTACGCCCTGTCCAAGGATCGGCTCGCGCTGCGCAAGGTTTACTCGATCGTGGGCCTGGTAACGATGTATTTCAGCGGGGGCCTGATTCCAAGCTACTTGCTGTACCAGCGGCTGCACCTGCTCGACACCTTTTGGGTGTATATCGTTCCGGCGCTGTTCAGCATCTACAACGCCCTGCTTTTCATGGCTTTTTTCCGGCAGCTGCCGGGCGAGCTCGAAGAGTCTGCCAAGGTGGACGGGGCGGGGGACTTTTACATTTTCGCTAGGCTGGTGCTTCCGCTGTCCAAGCCCGTGCTGGCGACCGTCTCCTTGTTCGTAGCCGTCAACCACTGGAACGACTGGTTTTCCTCGGCTTACTTCGTATCGAATCAAAATTTGTGGACGCTGCCGACGATCATCGTCCGCATGCTGTCCGACAATTCGATCATGGACAATATGAAAAACATGTCTCCGGGCATGCGCATGGATCCGCTGTCCACCTTGCTTGCGATCAAGTACGCAACGTTAATCGTCACGATCCTGCCGATCGCAGTCGTGTACCCGTTCATCCAGAAATATTTCGTCCAGGGCATGATGGTCGGAGCGATCAAGGCTTGACATCCGTTTCGGTATCTAAAGGTCTTCGGGCCTTTCGATATAAATGTAGAACAGATCAGGGGAGGAAACGAAAATGGGGAAAAAAGCGAAGGGCATGTCCGCGCTGCTTGCCGTCTGCATGGGAGCCGCGCTGCTCGCAGGGTGCGCCGGCAATAACGACGGGGGTGCCGCAAGTGCGCCCGGTACGAACGGCGCGGCGGGAACGAACGAATCGTCCGCTTCCGGCTCGGCTGCCGCAAGCGGCGATGCATCGCCGGTCACGCTCAGCCTGTATTCGGACCGAGGCTGGTACAGCGACTGGACCGGGCCGGGCGCGCAGCGGATCGAGCAAAAGACCGGCGTTCATTTCAACGTCAAAAAGCCGGTTCAGGACGACGGAGACGGCAAAGACATCGCGCTGATGATCGCGAGCAACAACTTGCCCGACGTGATGGTCGTCGATGCCGGCAACAAAATGCTCCAGCAGCTGATCGACGGCAATTATTTGTATTCGATGGACGAATTGATCGAAAAATACGCGCCTGATCTCGGCACGATCTTGAACGAGCAATACGGGCCAGAGCTGCTGACCAACTTCAAGGAAAAGGACGGCAAAACGTACAAGCTCGTATCGGGCTACCAGACGGAAAGATACCTGGATGAAGCGAAGAAAAACGCGGGGCTTGCGCCGGTGTGGCTGCCGCAGCTCGTCGTCCGCAAAGATTACTACGACGAGATCGGCCGGCCGGACACGTCCACGCCCGAGAAGTTCATGAATGCGCTTGCGCAAATGGCTGCCAAGCATCCGGATAAAATCCCTTATATCGGCGATAAAAGCCAGCATGCAGGCGATCTCAGCTGGTTCAATCCGCAATTCGGCGTCGCCCCTTACTATGTGGACGGCAGCGAGGTCAAAAATACGATTCACGACCCGAAGTGGAAGGATACGCTCAAGTTCGGCTATGAGCTGGCAAGCAAGGGCCTGCTGACGAAGGAATCGTTCGTCAACACGAACGATGTGACCGCGCAAAAGGTCGCGGCCGGCGACGCGATCGTATGGGCGTACAATTCGACGGCCGAAAACGCCGCGCCGCCCAAGGACAATCCGGACACGCAATTTGAGGTGCTGCCGCCTTTCCAGAGCTATATGTATCCGACGATCCCGACGGGGTGGCTCGCGCTCGTCGTTCCGAAGAGCAACAAAAATCCGGAACGCACGATGAAGCTGCTCGAGTACGCGGCGTCCAAGGAAGGCCAGGAGGACTTTTTCTTCGGCATCCAGGGACAAGGCGCGGACGACTTCAAGAGCCTGTCCGACGGTCCCCACTTCTACTTCGACTCGGCGGTTCCGAACGATTACTTCCAGGAAGGCAAGCCGACCTATACGAAAAGCTTCTCGGACGCGCTGAACAAGGATTGGGGCGGAACGTGGAGCCAGGTCGGATTCGGCGAGCCGATCGTGCTGATCGCCAACTGGGCCGTCACCAATGCCGTGCAGTGGAATCCGCTCGACGAGAAGAAGGTCGCTTACGATAAGCTCATGTCCGCCAAGATGAAGTTTTTCCCGGAATTCAACTTCAAGATCGACAGCGCGGGCGAGTTCGGGGTCATCGACGCGAAGATCAAGTCGCTAAAAGCCGACTATGTGACGAAGCTCGTATTCGCGCATTCGGATGCCGAGTTCGAGTCGACGTTCGCGAGCTTCGAGAAGGTCGCCGATCAACTCGACATCGCCAAGCTCGAGGCGGAGTATACGAGACAGTACGCGGAGTTAAAGCAGAAGCTGGGCAATCCGTAACAAAAGCGGGAGTGGAGAGATCATATGCTTGAAATAGAGAACGACCGGCTGGCCGTTCGCCTGTACGAATGGCCGGCAGTCGAGCGGTATACGTACAAAGCGACGGGAACGAAGCTGGGCGGCAGCGGGCCCGAGGGGCGATTGGCCGTCAACGGAGCGGAGACCGGCTGGGACGAGTGGGAGATCGTGCGCTCGCCATCCGCCGACAGGACATCCCTTCATTACAGCCTGATGTTGAAGCGGACAGGCCTGCAGCTGGCGATCGATTTTCGTCTGGAAGAGGCTGCGCTAAAGCTGACTGTCGCGGTGACCGACGATCCCGGCGAGCGGCTGGTACGTTTGGATTGGATCGGTCAGCCGCTGCTCTCCTGCGACGAGACTGACTTCGCCTTCGATCGGACGGAGATCCGGCAGAAGAGCTGGAAGCTGATTCCGGGCGGAGGCAGAGGCTTGTACGACAGAACGCGGGCCAGCGACAAAATCGGCGATGCGATTCCGGACGCCGCCGACGTGCCGACGATGCACGCATGCCTGTACGACGGCCGCCTGTGCTGCTTCGTACAGACGAATTATCCGGTCATTCCGCTGCTCAGCCGGTTGTCGCGACACAAGCGCGACCCCGGCCGCTCCGGGAGCTTCGCGATCGGCCCGAATACGTACCAGTACCGCGTCCGCAACCGGACGATGGAGCCGCTGGAGCTGAAGATCGTATTTCTGGAGGATATGAACGGGGACGGCATCGCCGACGAATGCGACTACCAGCTTTGGATGAACAGGCAGCTGCCCGACGCGGATCCGATGTACACGAAGGGAATCTGGTATAAGGTGTTCAACGCGGAGAAGGAGCGCGGCGTGCTGACGACCTTCAAGGAGACGCTGGAGATTATTCGCATGATCTGCCACGTGACGGACGGCATGCCTCAGATCGCTTACCTGACCGGCTGGCAGTTCGACGGCCACGATACGGGGTATCCGTCCATGAACCGAATCAATCCGAAGCTGGCCGAAGATCCCGAGCGGGCTTCAGAAGAGCTCCAGGAGCTCGTCCGCGTGGCGCGCGAGCGGTACAACTGCATCGTGAGCTATCATATTAACCTGGACGACGCGTACGTAGACGCACCGGACTGGAATCCCGATCTGCTCAGCCGCGATCCGGACGGTTCGGCGCGCGTGTGGCTCGATACGGCCAAGCAGCGCGCCTACCATATGAGTCATACGAAGGACGTGGAGAGCGGGGACGTCTTCCGGCGGATCGACGACTTTTTGCGGATGGTTCCCGTATCGCATACCGTGCAGGTCGATGCGTTCCGCAATACGAACGCCAGCTGGGAGCCGGACGGTTATATCGGTCCGCTGGAAGAACTCGTCTGCGGCATGAAGCCGATATTGGCCTATTTCCGGGAGCGCGGCATCGACGTGTCGACGGAAGGACAGAACGGCATGCCGGTCGAGGACGGCGGATTGTTCGGCGCTTACTGGCATTATTCGCCTTCCCTTCATTATCACGGCAAGATCGTCGGCGGGGGTAGCGTCGACATGAACGCGGTCGCCTGGGGCAAAGGCGCGTCGTTCGACGCCGACGTGCTGTACCGGGGAGCGCCGACGCGGCAGCTCGGCGAGCAGTTTCACGCGAGCGATTTCGAAGCGGGTCGGGACCGCATCCTCGACATTATTTTTCTCGGTTCGCTGCTTTATCAGTTTTATCTGACCCGCGAGATGGTTGAATGGCGGGAGGACGATAAGAAAGTGTACATCCGGTATGCAGACGGCGTGACGGTGAATATCGGAAAAGAGGAGCAGCGTCTCGCGGTCCGCTGGGACCGGCTCGCGATCGCGGACGACGACGATCGCTTCATCCCGCTGGGAGATCGCATCTACCTGTACAGCAGGCACGGCGCCGATCGGTCCTGGCCGCTGCCGTCGGACTGGCAGGAGACACGCATCGCGGCTGTCCGGCTGGAAGAGGACGGCGGCAGAGCGCCGGTGCCGTTCGAGCTGGCGGACGGATCGATCCGGCTGCGGCTGGCTCCGAGAACGCCGGTCATGTTGACGCGTTCGAAAGCCTGAACAAGATGTCGAGACCAGGGAAATGCCTGCCGGGGAAGCCGGACGGGCATTTCCCTGCGCTCTATATCGAGGCGGCAAACAACTTGAGCTTCATCACTAAAAGGGGGCAATCCGATGGAAAGCAGGAAAGGAAAGCAAGGATGGGGACTGGCGGGAGAGGCTAGGGGTCGCGGAACGGAACCGAAAAACGGGCGGGAAGCCATTGCGTCACAATCGTCAAGCCGGGCCCTCTTCCGGCTTGAAGACTTCGAGGCGCGGCCGGATTCCGGCAAGGATGCGACGGTCGCGATGCGCGGCGCGATCGCCGCGGCTTCCGCAGCAGGGCGGCCCGCGCTGCTGGTCTGTAAGCCGGAACGCTACGACTTCTATCCTGCGGAAGCGACCAGAGCGCCTTATTTTATAACCAATACGGCCAGCGCAGCCGAAAATCCCGATATCACGAAGACGATCGGCATCTTTTTGAAAAACGCGCAAGACCTGATAATCGACGGGGGCGGCGCGCTTTTCGTCTTCCATGGCAAGCAGACGATGCTGGCCCTCGACGGCTGCGAGCGGGTCGAGATCCGCAACCTGCGGATGGATTACGCGTCGCCGACGGTGACGGAGGCGAAGGTGACCGGCGTCGGCGCGGACTGGATGACGCTGGAGGCGCACCCGGACAGCCGATATATTATCGACGACGGCAAGCTGTTTTGGGCCGGAGACGGCTGGACGTTCCATGAGGGTCCCATGCAGGCATTCGATCCGGTCCGCGACGCGACCTGGCGGATCGACAATGTGATCGAAGCGGCTTCCGCGGCGGAGGAGGAGGAGCCAGGGCTCGTTCGGTTGCGGTTTGGCGGACCCGGAGCGGCGACGCTGATCGGCATCGAACCTGGATTCGTGCTGCAATGTCGCGACGGCGTCCGCGACCAGGTCGGCGTATTCCTGCTGAACAGCAGGGACGTAAAGATGGAGGAGGTTGGCCTGCACTTTATGCACGGACTCGGCATCGTCGGGCAGTACAGCGAGCGTCTTACTTTCTCGCGGCTCACGCTCGCGCCTCGTCCGGAGACGGGCCGCACCGTCGCCGCATTTGCGGACTTCGTTCATCTGATGGGCTGCAAGGGTAAAATCTCCATTGCCGACAGCCTGTTTTCCGGCGCCCACGACGACGCGATCAATGTACACGGCACTTACATGCGGATTGAGGGCAGGTCCGCGGCGAACCGGCTCCGGTTGCGATTCATGCATCCGCAGAGCTACGGCTTCGCAGCCTTTCGATCGGGGGACGAGATCGAGTTCGCCGGCTCCGGCACGCTGACGTCTCTCGGCACGGGTACGGTCGCGGGCGTTGAGCGCCTCGGCGACCGCCTGCTTGAATTGACGCTGGCGGAGCCGGCGCCAGAAGCGGTCGGCGAGGGTGACGTCGTGGAAAACGTAACCTGGACGCCTGAGGTGCTCATCGCCGGCAACCGGTTCGCGCGCATTCCGACGCGCGGCATCCTCTTGACGACGCGCCGTCCGGCTGTCGTCGAAAACAATACGTTCGAACGAACGCGGATGAGCGCCGTTTGGATCGAGGGCGACGCGTCTTCCTGGTTCGAGTCCGGCCCGGTGCGCGATCTGACGATTCGCGGCAACCGGTTCGTCGATTGCGGCGATGCCGGCTGTCCGGTCGTCGCGATAATACCCGCGATTCCCGAGCCGCTTGCCGAGCGGCCGGTACACCAGGGTATTCGCATCCTGGACAATCGCTTCGAGACGCGCGATGCCGCTGTGCTGGAGGCGCACGGGACGCGGGGACTTGCATTCGTCGGCAACGAGGTTCGTGCGGCGCAGGGCGCAGGTTTCGATAAGCTCGATGACGCGATTCGCTTGGCTGCCTGCGTCGATGCGGACATCCGGGACAACCGGTTGATTTTAGCGGAAGACGGGTTATAAACAGGCGCGCGGCATGTATCGTGTATGATAAAATGGAGCAAACGTTAAAAAGGGTGAGCCTATGCCGGACAATCCGCCTTCCTTGAACCGATACGTCCTCGCCGACGAGCTGTATACGCTGCTTAAAAAACGCATTTTATCCCATGAAATGTCCGCAGGAGACAAAATCAATATCGACAAGCTCGCGAGAGATCTCGGCGTCAGCAACATTCCGATCCGCGAGGCGCTCTCGCGGCTGTCGTCAGAGGGGCTCGTCTCCGTGGTCCCGTTCAAGGGCATGTTCGTGGCCGCGATGAACGCGAGAGACATCGACGAGATCTTCGAGATCCGCGCTTCTCTGGAGTCGCTCGCCCTGCGCAAGGCGGCAACCCGTATCCCGAAGGATCGGCTTCGCAGGATTTTGGCGGAGACGACGGCTGCCCAAGAGGAAGCGGACGCGGGCCAGGAAACCGCGAGCCGCATGTTCAAGATGAACGAAGGGCTGCACGGCACGATTTTGGCGTATGCCGACAATGAGAATTTGCAGCGTATGGTGGTGTCGTTGATCGAGCGGATTTACCGCTATTTGAACCTGCTGAACTTTACGATCGCGATCGCAGACGAAAGAGAGGAGCACGCCCGGATATTGAGCGCGCTGCTTGCGGACGATATGGACGAAGCGACAGCCGCCTTGGAGCGGCATTTGCAGCGCGCAAGGCAGCGTCTGCGCGACAGTTTTTCGTAGATACAACGGGGAACGATTCCCCTTTACGGAATCAATCATGTATGATACTTTTAAAATCGTACACGATTTATTATTTTTATTCTACCAACCAGCAACCGGAGAAAGGCAGGATAGGCCATGCTGCTAAACGAGAAGGTATGCCTCATTACGGGAGCCGCTTCGGGCATCGGCGAGATCGCCGCACGGCGGTTCGCTTCCGAAGGCGCGATCGTCGCGGTAGTCGATATCGACGCGGACAACGGGCGCCGCGTCGCGGACGCGATCGTGGCCGAAGGCGGGCGAGCCTGCGCGGTACGCGCCGACGTCTCGTCGGAATCGGATGTCGCGCGCGCCGTGGCGGAGGTCTTGCAGACCTACGGCACAATCGACGTGCTGCTCAACAACGCCGCGACGATCCTGCCCAAGCCGCTAGAAGAGGTAAGCGAGGAGGAGTGGACGCGCGTCATCGATATCAATTTGAAGAGCGTGTACTTGACGATCAAGCATACGATACCCGCACTGCGCCGCTCAAAGGGCAACATCGTGAACATGGCTTCGCTTAACGGCCTCGTCGGCCAGAAGCAGAACGCCGTCTACGCGTCTACGAAGGGTGCGGTCATCGCGATGACGAAAGCGCTTGCGCTGGATTATGCGCCGGACGGCGTCCGCGTGAATTGCCTTTGCCCCGCGGGCGTCATGACGCCGCTGCTGGAGCAGTGGCGGCTTGGGCAGCCCGATCCGGACGCGACGAGCCGGCTGCTCGCCGACATGCATCCGCTCGGCCGGCCTGCCTCGTCGGAGGAGATTGCGGACGCCGCTTTGTTTCTCGCCTCCGATGGCGCCCGGTTCATCACCGGCGTCGCGCTGCCTGTCGACGGCGGCGCCTCGCTCGGCTATTGATACGGTCGACGACAAGCGGGAGAACGAGCCCGAATGCCGCACTTTTAAACTAGGGAGGATATCCATGAAAATCACGAAAGCCGAAAGCTTCATTTTGCACGTGCCGATCACCCCGCCCATCACCGATGCCATCAACGTCGCGACGCACTGGGGCGTCACCGGCGTCCGCATCGAGACGGACGAAGGCATCGTCGGCTACGGCTATACCGGGACGACCGCCAAGGGCGATGAGATGATAGCTAGCACGATCGACCGCTATTATGCTCCTGCGCTCATTGGCAGAGACCCTTTTATGGTCAGACGCATTTGGGACGATCTCCGCTTCGGGCCGATGCACTGGATCGGACGCGCCGGAATTACGCATATGGCGCTGGCGGCCGTGGACGTCGCGCTGTGGGACATCATGTCCAAGGCGGCCGGCAAGCCGCTCTGGCAGTACCTCGGGGGGCACAAGCCGGACAAGATCAAAGCGTACAACACGAACGGCGGCTGGCTCAACTGGAGCAAGGAGCGGCTGATCGCGGACATGACGGCGATGCTGGAGCAGGGCTTTACGGCGGTGAAGATGAAGGTGGGCAAGCCGGACCCGCGCGAGGACTTCGACCGGGTGCAGGCGGTCCGCAAGGCGATCGGCGACGAGGCGGGGCTCATGATCGACGTCAATCAGCAATGGAACATCACGACGGCGATGACATGGGGCAAAAAGCTTGAACAGTTCGACCTGATCTGGCTCGAGGAGCCGCTCAATCCGGACGACATCCCGGGACACCGCAAGCTGGCGGACGAACTGAACGTGCCGATCGCGCTCGGCGAGCATGTGTACAACAAATACGCGTTCCGCGATTATATCGCGCAGGGCGCCGTCGAATACGTGCAGGTGGACGTGACGCGGGTCGCCGGCGTGACTGAGTGGCTGCAGGTGGCAGGCCTCGCCGCCGCGTTCGATCTGCCGGTCTGCCCGCACGTCGGGGATATGGGACAGATTCACCAGCATCTCGTGGCGGCGACGCCGAACGCGGTCATGCTCGAGTACATCCCATGGATCCGGCATATTTTCGAGGAGCCGATCGAGGTGGAGAACGGCTTTTACAAGCTGCCTGAGCTGCCCGGCGCGTCCACGACGATTTTGCCCCGTTACTTTGATGAGTATCGCGTTAAATAAGCGGTCGCGGCGCATTCGCTTGCGCGTTGCCGCATCGGAAGGAGCGTCCCGGACATGAGAGCATCGCATCCGGAAGCGCAGTGGTTCGACGAAGCGAGATTCGGCCTTTTTATCCACTGGGGACCGTATTCCCTCAGGGAGATCGAAGCGTCGTGGCCGCTGCTCGACAAGAGCGACAAAGGGATCGGCGTCGAAGCTTACGAGGCGCTGGCCGACGAATTCAATCCGGATCGCTACGATCCGCAGGCCTGGGCGCGCGCGGCGAAGGAGGCCGGGGCCAAGTACGTCGTGCTGACCGCCAAGCATCATGACGGGTTTTGCCTGTTCGACACGAAGACGACCGATTACAACGCCGTGCGGCGGGGACCGAAGCGCGACCTGATCGCGCCGTACGTCGAAGCGATGCGGGCAGAGGGGCTTAAAGTGGGCCTATACTTTACGACGATCGACTGGCACGATCCCGACTTCGCGACGATCCCGATCGCGTCGTGGCTCCAGTCTCCTAAGCCGAACGTTTACGATCCTATTCGCTGGTGGTCGTTTCATCAACGTTTTGTCGAACAGCTGCGGGAGCTGCTGACGAACTACGGGCGCATCGACTTGATCTGGTTCGATGTGCCGGGCTTCGGCGCGGACCGCTGGCGCAGCCACGAGGTGAAGCGGATGATGCTGAACCTCCAGCCGCATCTCGTCATCAACGACCGGCTGCCGGACGCCGGCGATTACGAGACGCCCGAGCAGTTCGTGCCGCTCCATCCGCCCGAGGAATGGTGGGAGACGTGTTTGACAATGAATCATCAATGGGCCTACCATTCCGATCCCGATACGTACAAGCCGCCCGTGGCGCTGCTCGACACGCTGCTCGAGGTCGCGACCAAAGGCGGCAACCTGCTCCTGAACGTCGGACCGCGCCCGGACGGCACCTGGCCGGAGCCTGCGCTCGCGCGGCTGGAAGAGATTGGCGCCTGGCTGCGGCATTCCGGCGAGAGCATTTTCGGCACGCTAAGAACGCCGGCGCACTTTCCTCCGGCGTTCTACGGTCCGACGACCGTCAAGGGAAACATCGTGTACTTGCACGTCAGGGATATTCCCCGCTTCCCGCTGGAGCTGCGCGAGATGGGCGGCCGGGTTCGGGACGTCAGGCTGGTTAAGACCGGCGAGCCGCTCCATTACCGGACGGAAGTCATCAGCGGGTTCTCGGGTGGCGTCGACGGGCATCACAGCGTCCGGCGGCTCTCGATCGACCTGCCGCAAGCGCTGCTGGACGAATGGAACACGGTCGTGGCGGTCGAGTTCGAGGACCTTCCGTTCTGGCCTGCCAAGGGCCGCTGAATCGCGAACCGGACGATCATCGCGCGGACGAGCGGGGGCTTAAGCCTTTTTGACGACGCTTGGAAGATTGCGCACGAGCGACTCGTCCGGCGTGATGAACAGCGTCTTCTGTCCTTCGTAAATGACGAATCCCGGTTTTGCGCCGCTTGGCTTGCGGACGAGACGAATCTTCGTGTAATCGACCGGCACGAGGCTCGACTCCTTGCCTTTGCTGTAGTACGCGGCCAGCATGGCCGCTTCCTTAAGCGTCTGCTCGCCGTAATCGACTGCGCGGATGAGCACGTGCGAGCCCGGCATATCCTTGGTGTGCAGCCAAGTATCGCTCGGCTGGCCCAGACGGTTGGTTACGTAATCGTTTTGCGTATTGTTTTTGCCCACGTAGATCGGCACGCCCTCGCTGGACGTATAGCAAAGGAGGGCGGGCCGGTCGTTTTTCTTTTTGCCGCGGTCGCCTTTGCGGCCGCCGCGCGCGCGAATGTAGCCTTGTTCCGTCAGTTCCGCGCGGATCTCCTCGATATCCGCCGGCGTGGCGGTATCCAGACCCTGCAGCACCGAGTCGAGATAGGCGATCTCGCGCTCCGTTTCTTCGATCTGTTCGGTAACGACGTCCCGGCTGTTTTTCATTTTCGTATATTTGCGGAAATAGCGCTGCGCATTCTCGTTCGGCGTCAGCAGCGGGTCCAGCTGAACCCTGACCGTCGGCTGATCCTCTTCGTAATAATCGGTCACCTCGACCTGCTTATCCCCTTTGCTCATCGCGTACAAATGCGCGGTCAGCAGCTCGCCGAGCCGGCGGTACTTGTCGGCCCCTTCTGCATCCTGGAGCGTCTGGCGGAGCTTTTCCAGCTTTTTGACGTTTTTGGCCGTCTCGTTTTGCAGCAAGCGGGTCAGATCCACGGTCCGCTGGCGGACGAGATCGCGCTCGGCCTTGTCGATATAGTAAGTCTCCAGGCAGGCGTGCATGGAATCGCAGCCGCGCGGCTCGCCTTGCGCGTGCGTAAGCGGCAGGGCGTGAAACAGGGTCCGGCCGGCCGGTTCTTCCACGATGGACGGCGCGTAGCGATGGGCGGCTGCATCGGCCATTAGCGCAGCGAAGGCGGCAGGAATGTCGGCTTCGCGACCGCCGGCTCGGAAGGCGATCTCCTTGGCGAGCAGCGGGCTGAGTCCCGTGAACGCTTCGACCAAGGCGCCTGCCGGCGGGGAGCCGGCAGCTTTGGAAAGGGCCACTGCAACGTCGGCCGCGGTCGCTTCGAGCGGATTGTGCTTATCCTGAGCCGGGGGCGGCACGTATCGGACGCCGGGCAGCACGACCCGGTAGCTGCTGATGGCGGGCGTCACGTGCCGGATGCTGTCGTGGACGATGCCCGTCGCCGGATCGAGCAGCACCAGGTTGCTGTGGCGGCCCATGATCTCGAGGACGAGCCGCTTGAGCGACAGGTCGCCGAGCTCGTCCCGATGCCGGACGTCTATCTCGACGATCCGCTCGGCGCCAAGCTGGCGGACCGCTTCGATAATGCCGCCTTCGCAATGCTTGCGCAGGAGCATACAGAACATCGGGGGCTCCTGGGGGTTGGCCCAGGGCTGCTCCGTATAATGAAGCCTCGGCATCGAAGGATGCGCGGACAGCAGCAGCTTGCGGCCGAAGCCCTGGCCGCGGATATGCAATACGACCTCGTTTTCGGTCGGTTGGTAGATTTTGGCGATGCGGGCGCCCACGATTTCTTTAAGCTCGTGGACGAGCGCGCGTACGACGATGCCGTCGAGTGACATAAAGGCATGACTCCTGACCGGTGCGTTTTTCGGAAATTCCGTTACTTTATGATGCCACAGATGGTCTCAAAGGGAAAGGCGGGGAGCCGACGGCGATGTCGTAGGAATATTATCATCTGCCAAGCGCTTAAGCGAAGCGTTTTCCACATAACCGGGCGCCCGGACAATGAATTTGCGAGGAGATACGAGGTGTTTCCGCGTAGCAGGGCGTTTGGGTCAGTCGATTGCAAAAAAAGTGGTACCACACGCGACGTAGTGCCTTTTTGCGCTTCTCGGCACATTCCTGGGCGTCTCTGTGGTGACGTTAGTGCCTTTTTGCGCTTATCGGCACCTTCCTGGGCGTCTCTGCGGTGACGATAGTGCCTTTTTGCGCTTATCTGCACCTTCCTGGGCGTCTCTGCGGTGACGATAGTGCCTTTTTGCGCTTATCTGCACCTTCTCGGATGCCTCTGTGGTGACGATAGTGCCTTTTTGCGCTTATCGGCACCTTCCTCGGCGTCTCTGTGGTGACGTTAGTGCCTTTTTGCGCTTATCGGCACCTTCCTGGGCGTCTCTGCGGTGACGCTAGTGCCTTTTTGCGCTTATCTGCCCAGTGCTACATTGAGATATGCGATTTTCAGTGCAACGTCATTCTGCTGCTGAGGTTTCTACGGCGCTGCGTACTTTTTCCATACGACGGCGCTCGCGGACGATAGTATCTGAGTAGATACGGGGGCTTATGTGTAACCGGGCATTTAGACATAAGTTTGCGAAGAGATACGTTTTTACGCGTAGATGGGCTGTCTATGCGAGCATCAGTATGAGGTGCGCTCTCTTTCCTTCTTGCCGTGCTGCCTAACGGAAGCGGAAAGGAGACGGACAAGGGGATATTTCCGGGCTTGACCGAATAGACATAGGCTAGTAGGCTGTCCGGCTTCGTCCGGAGGGCGATATCCGGGAGGAGGAACCCGTCGTGGAAGGGAAGGCCTGGCATCAGCTAAGCGAAGACGAGCTAGCCGTATTGCTCCAGACGAACACGAAGGAAGGGCTGGCGCCGAGCGCCGCGCAGGAGAGGCTGGCGGGACACGGGAAAAACGAACTGGCGGAGAAGCGCAGGGAGTCTCCGATCAAGCTGCTGCTCAATCAATTTAAAGATTTCATGGTACTCGTGCTGGCCGGGGCGACGGTCGTATCGGGCCTGCTAGGCGAGATGCTGGACGCGCTCACGATCATCGCCATCATCGTCTTGAACGGCCTGCTCGGCTTTTATCAGGAATTCAGGGCGGAGCGATCGCTAAGAGCGCTCAAAGAACTGTCCGCGCCGAACGCGAAGGTCATCCGCGGCGGCAGCCTCCAGGTGGTTCCCGCCAGCGAGCTGGTGCCGGGGGATCTCGTCCTGCTCGAGAGCGGCGACCGCGTGCCCGCGGACCTGCGTCTCGTGCAGAGCAGTCAATGCACGATCGAGGAGGCCGCGCTCACCGGGGAGTCCGTCCCGGCGGCCAAGCAGTCCATGCCGCTCTATGCGGCGGAGCTGCCGCTCGGCGACCGCAAAAACTGCGCTTATCTCGGCACGATGGTGACGCGCGGAACCGCCCGGGGCGTCGTCGTGCGCACCGGGATGAGCACCGAGATGGGCAAGATCGCGGACCTCATCCAGCAGACGGAAGAGGCCGAGACCCCGCTGCAGCACCGGCTGGAGCAGCTCGGCAAAATATTGATCGTCGTCGCCCTGGCGCTCACCGTGCTTGTCGTCGTCGCCGGCGTGCTGCACGGCCAGCCGCTCTACGGCATGTTCCTGGCCGGCGTCAGCCTCGCCGTCGCCGCGATTCCCGAGGGCTTGCCCGCGATCGTCACGATCGCGCTCGCGCTCGGCGTGCAGCGCATGATCCGGCGCAAGGCGATCGTGCGCAAGCTGCCTTCGGTCGAGACGCTCGGCTGCGCGTCCGTCATCTGCTCCGACAAGACGGGGACGCTCACGCAGAACAAGATGACCGTCACCAAGGTTTGGACCGGCGGCAGGGACATCGAAGTCACCGGCGAAGGGTACGGGCCGGCAGGCCAGCTCATCGAACGCGGAAACGCCGTCGACGTCAAGGGAGACGCCTCCTTAAGAAGACTGATTCAGGTCGCCGCGCTGTGCAATAACGCGGAGCTGGCGAAAGCCGACCGCGCTGCCGATAACCGGGGCCGCAAGGCCGAGCGCAGCGAAGAGGAGGAGCTCGAGGACGCGGACTGGCACGTCAAGGGGGACCCCACGGAAGGCGCGCTGCTGGCGCTCGCCGCAAAGTCGGGCCTGCCGCGGGCATCGCTCGACGCGTTGTATCCGCGCGTCAAGGAGTTTCCGTTCGACGCGGAACGCAAGCGGATGTCGGTGCTGGTCTCGCATCAGGGCGGCCGGCTGATCTGCACGAAAGGCGCGCCGGACCTTCTGATCGACCGCTGCGCCTACGTCCTGTGGGACGGCAAGGTCGTGCCGTTCACGGGAACGCTGCGGCAAAAGGTGCTGCGCGCCAACGAGGAGATGGGCGGCGAGGCGCTGCGCGTGCTCGGATTCGCGTATCGGGAGGCCAAGGGCGGCGAGACCTGCGATTCCGAAGAGCAGGCGGAGGAGGGGCTTGTCTTCGTCGGACTCGGCGGCATGATGGACCCGCCGCGCCGCGAGGTGCCCGGCGCGATCGCCAGATGCAAGGCGGCCGGCATCAAGACGGTGATGATCACCGGCGACCATCAGATGACGGCGGAAGCGATCGCGCGCACGCTCGGCATTCTGCCCAGGGACGGCAAGGCCGTCAGCGGCGCGGAGCTGGCCGGCATGACCGACGACCAGCTCGACAAGATCTCGGACGACGTCTACGTCTACGCCCGCGTATCGCCGGAGCACAAGCTGCGCATCGTACAGTCGCTGCAGCGCCGCGGACATGTCGTCGCGATGACCGGCGACGGCGTGAACGACGCGCCGGCCGTCAAGGCGGCTGATATCGGCATCGCGATGGGCATCGCGGGGACAGACGTAACCAAGGAGGCTTCGGCGCTCGTGCTCGCCGACGACAACTTCTCGTCCATCGTCGCGGCGGTCGAAGAGGGCAGAGGCATTTACGAAAATATCCGCAAGTTCATCCGCTATTTGCTGGCCTCCAACGTCGGCGAAATTCTCGTCATGTTTTTCGCGATGATGGCGGCGCTGCCGCTGCCGCTCATCCCGATCCAGATCCTATGGGTGAACCTGGTCACCGACGGGCTTCCCGCGATGGCGCTCGGCGTCGATCAGGCCGAGAGCGACCTGATGCGGCACAAGCCGAGGTCCGCCAAGGAAAATATTTTCGCGCGGCGCCTCGGCTGGAAGATCGTCAGCCGCGGCGTACTGATCGGCGCTTGCACGCTGGCGGCCTTCGTTCTTGCCCTGGGCGGACGGGATGCGGATGCCGCGACGCTCGTCCACGCGCAGAGCGTCGCGTTCGCCACCCTCGTCATGGCGCAGCTGATCCATGTGTTCGACTGCCGGAGCTCGCGCTCCATTTTCCACCGCCGCTTTTTTGAAAACAAGTTTCTCGTGCTGGCGGTGCTGTCCTCGCTGCTGCTCCTGCTCGCCGTTCTGTACTTCGAGCCGCTGCAGCCGATCTTCAAGACCGTGCCGCTCAACCTGCGCGACTGGGCGCTCGTCTTCGTGGCGGCAGGCATCCCGACCTTCGCAATGGGCATCGGCAGCGTGTGGGGCTCGTCGCGCCGCCGCCGCTCAGGCGGACGCATCTCGTACGGCGGCGGCCGCGGGGCAGGCCCGGTCAAGACGATCGCCCGCTGATCCGCGTTCTCCGCTTAATCGTCCGATTGTCGCGATACTATTCGCCGCTGCCTCGTCCTACAAACGGCCAGCCTGTCCCGAACGCGTTTTTTACGCGCGAGGGGCGGGCTTTTCTCATTTTGTCCATCCTGCGCTGCCGAATTATCCATTGTCCGCCGCCCGGGCATGCGGTAGACTGATTCCGATTCATATGAGAATGATTATCATTCATAGCGAAGGGGATCTGTCAGAAATGAAATCAAAGAAGTGGACTGTCGCGCTGCTTGGAATTGGCTTGATGCTTGGATCGGCACTGACCGCTTGCGGGAATAACGGGGGAAACGCCAAAGCGGGCGCTTCGGGTGCGTCGTCCGCCGCGGCTTCGCCATCTGCGTCTGATTCGCCTTCGGCCGCCGCATCGACCGCCGCCGCGTCGCCCTCTGCGGCAGCCGCCACACGAACGTATACGGACGCAGTGGGCCGCCAGGTCGAGATCCCCGTCAAGCCCGAGAAGCTGGTCGCGCACTACTTTGCCTCCGAGATGGTTGCGCTCGGCCAGCCGATGATCGGGACCAACTATGCGAACGCCAAGCAATCG
The DNA here is from genome assembly GCF_030014955.1 of Cohnella hashimotonis. NCBI lineage: Bacteria > Bacillati > Bacillota > Bacilli > Caryophanales > Paenibacillaceae > Cohnella > Cohnella hashimotonis. The sequence continues at coordinate 3,893,540 of NZ_JAGRPV010000001.1, read as the reverse complement.
CTCTCCGAGGCGCAACTGAGCGCGATCGAAGACGTGGGCGGGGCGGACCTCGTACCGAACGCCGAGAAGCTCGTCGCGCTGGCGCCGGATCTGATCGTCGTGCCGGACTTTGTCGAGAAGGGCGACCTGGAGCAGTTGGCCAAGATCGCGCCGACGGTCGCCATCGCTTACGGCACGGACGAGTTCGCGCGCCTGCGGACGCTCGGCGATCTGGTGGGGCGCGCCGACGCGGCAGACGCCTGGATTGCCGCCTACGAGGACAAAGCGGCACACACCCGGGATAAGCTGAAGGGCGCCATCGCGGAGGGCGAGACCGCGACGGCGTTCATTTTATACGGCGACAAGAAGCTTTATGTATACGGTCCGGCCCGCGTAGGCGTTGCGCTGTACGATTCGCTCGGCTTCGTCATGCCGGAGTCCGTGGGAGATCTCTTCGCAGGCGGGGCCGAGCTGTGGAAGGAGATCTCGATCGAGAAGCTGCCGGACTACGCAGGCGATCGCATCCTGCTCGTCCAGTCCCCGGGCAGCGAGGATACGCTGCAGGCGTTGAAGGACAGCCCGGTGTGGAACACGCTTCCCGCGGTCAAATCCGGCCATGCGTACGTTGTGCCCGCACGCTGGGGCCTGAACGACCCGCTTACGCTGGACTGGCAGCTGGACGAGGCAGCGAAGCTGCTCGCACCTTAAGCCGTCGCCTTCGAAACAGCGGACAAACAGCATTGCGGCTGCTATAATTAATTGATAATAATTATCAATTAAAATGGAGTGCGCGCTATGTCGTTTATCATTCGGGAAGGCGGCCAGAGCGGTCAAAGCAGCCAGGGCGGTCCGGCTCCCGCAGCCGTGCTCGTCCATATCGGCGAAGCCGCCGTCGACGGCGAGATTGCCGCGCCGGCATCGCCGGAGCTTAAGATGCTGGCCGTCGTCCGCGGCAGCGGGCGGTATCTCGCGGAGAACGAGGCAGGCACGCTGTCGCCGGGCGATTGCCTGCTTGCCGCGCCAGGCGCGGAAGTTGCGCTGATCGGCGCCCTAGGGAACGGCCTCCGGGGATTCGAGCTGCGCTTCGCGCTGGCATCTTCGGGGGACGGCGATCCCTGGCCGGAATCGAGAAACGTGGTCAAGTGCAGCGGCGGCAGCACTTGGGGAGAGCTCGGGCGCGCACTGTCCGATTGGCGGTCGTCGGACCCGTTCGACCGGATGCAGGCCGGCATCGACTGCCAGCAGACGCTGCTGAACGCGCTCCGCGCGGCCGGGCGGCTTGCCGAAGACGACGGCGCCCGGCTGCGATCCGCGGTGGCCGCGCTGGAGCGGTCCTTCGGGGAGCCGGTCGATCTGGACGCGCTGGCCGGACAATCGGGGCTTAGCCGTTGGCAATTCGGCGCCAGGTTCAAGGCGCTGACAGGCCGAAGCCCGTCCGCATATCTGACGGACCTGCGCATCAGTCATGCCAAGCGGCTCATGCTCGAGACGCGGCTGCGCGTGCGGGACATCGCGCAGCGCTGCGGCTATCGGGACGAATATTACTTCAGCCGGGCGTTCAAGCGCGCGACGGGCATCGCACCCAGCGACTACCGCCTGCGAATGGCCGACAGCCCCCGGGTGTACGCCATTCAGTATACGGGCGAGCTGCTGACGCTGGGCATCAAGCCCGTCGCCTCCAGTCCCGAGGTCCTGCCGCTGTTCGGAGACGCCGCGCAGGGCGTGGACGCCATGGAGAGTCCGCCGGACCCGCAGCGCCTCACCTCGCTTAAGCCCGACCTGATCGTGTTTCCCAGCTACCTGACTTCCTCGCAGTCGGCGGGGCTCGGCAGCGTCGCCCCGGCCTTCGAATTTGCCTGGGACGAGGATGTGTACTCGAGGCTGCGCCGGATGGGAGATCTGCTCGGCAGAAGAGAGGCGGCGGAGCGCTGGATCTCGAGCTACGAGGCCAAGGCGAAGGAGACCCGCGGCCGTCTGGGGGACGCAGCCAGAGCGGGCCGAACGGCGACGGCGTTCGTTTTTCATCACGGCGGATTGTTCGTTTATCTCGACCGGCACTTCGGCCACACCCTCTACCGGGGGCTCGGCTACGAGGCGCCGGAGTCCGTCCGCGCGCTCATCTTAGGCACGAAGGCCGCGAACTGGGTGCGGATCGTAATCGAGGACATGCCCCGTTATGCCGGCGACCTCGTCTGTCTTGCCCTGCCGGACGCCGGCGGTCTGTCGGAGGAAGCGTCTGGACGCTATATTTTGCGCACGTCGCACTGGAACGGTCTAAGGGCGGTGGCGGAAGGCCGGGCGTACGTGATGAACGATTCCTGGGGCAACTACAACCCGATCACGCTGGAGAGCCATCTGGGCGAGATGGAGCGGCTGCTCGGGCAAGGCGGCATGTAGCGGCTTATAAGGACTCGCGAGCACGCCCGCTCCGGCGCCATTCGATGCGGAAAAGTACAAACAAATTTGCGAATCCTGTATGCGCAGCGAACTCCCGGTGCGGTATGATAGGGACACGGAAGGACAGGTCCGATCCCGAACTTCATACCAGGAGGGCTAACCCCTATGCAATTTACGAAAATGCACGGCCTCGGCAACGACTTCATCGTGGTGCACGGCGAAGCGTCGCTGCCCGCGGACGCGGCGGAGCACGCAGTCAAGCTTTGCAACCGGTACTTCGGCATCGGCGCAGACGGTCTGGTCTATATTCTGCCGTCCGAAAGCGCGGACTTCAAGATGCGCATCATCAATTCGGACGGCTCCGAGGCCGAACAGTGCGGCAACGCGATTCGCTGCGTCGCCAAGTACGTGTACGACAACCGTCTGATCGACCGCGAAGCGATCACGATCGAGACGCTGGGCGCCGGCGTGCAGCCCGTGCAGCTCGAAGTCGAGGGCGGCCTCGTCCGCCGCGTGCGCGTCGACATGGGCGAGCCGATCCTGAACGGCCTCGACGTGCCGACGACGATCGATGCCAATCCCGTCATCGGACAATCGGTCGAGATCGACGGACGCGAGTTCAAGTTCACCGCCGTCTCGATGGGCAATCCGCACGCCGTCATCTACGTGGACGACGCGGTCGGCTTCGACCTGGCCAAGTGGGGACCGAAGCTCGAGACGCATCCGCTGTTCCCGCGCAAGATCAACGTCGAATTCGCAAAGGTCAACTCGGCCGAGCAAGTCGACATGCGCGTCTGGGAACGCGGCGCGGGTCCGACGCTCGCCTGCGGCACCGGCGCCTGCGCGACGCTCGTCTCGTCCGTGCTGAACGGGCTGACCGGCCGCTCGGCGACGATCTCGCTGGCTGGGGGCGATCTGTTCATCGAGTGGAACGAGGGCAACAACCGCGTCTATATGACCGGTCCGGCCGAAGCAGTGTATACCGGCACGGTCTGACGGAGGCGCCGCGGCCTGGCTGCTGCCTGCATTCGCTTCGCGTTCCTCGGGAACCCGGACCTTGTCCGGGTTTTTCGCTGTTTTTAAAGGGATATTCAAGCTTCGAAGACGCGACTGCCATTTCCGCGCGGGAAGAAGTATGCTACATTAATAGAACGAATCTGCGCACGATCATTTATGACATAGATAGGATGGGAAGCCTCTTGAAACCGGATTTTCGCACAGCGCTGAGCCAGCGGCCGCTCGTCGGCGACGGGGCGATGGGAACCTACCTCTACCAGCTGGGATTCCCGATCGGCGTCGCGTTCGAAGAATATAACCTGATCAAGCCCGAGATGATCCTTGAGGTTCATCGCCGCTACGCGGCCGCAGGCGCGGAAGTTCTCGAGACCAATACGTTCGCCGCGCAGCATGGCAACCTGGTGCGGTTCGGTCTTGAAAAGCGTACCGCCGAGATTAATGCGGCGGGCGTCGCGCTCGCGCGGCAGGCAGGGGGAGACGCGGCTTACGTGCTCGGCGCGGTCGGCGCGATCCGGGCCGGCCAGCGCAAAAACGCGCGGACGGCGGAGATTACCCGCGACTACGAGGAGCAGATCGGCGCGCTCGTCGGCGCCGGCGCGGACGGCATTTTGCTCGAGACGTTTTTCGAGCTCGACGAGCTGATGCTGGCGCTGCGCATCGCGCGCAGGCTGGGCGATCTGCCGGTCGTTTGCCAGTTCGCCGTAGACGACCCGGCCGTGACGCGCGACGGCGTGCCGATGGGAGAGGCTTTGCGCCGGCTCAGGGACGAGGGAGCCGACGTGGTCGGCTTCAACTGCCGCAGCGGTCCGAACGGCATATTGCGCGCCGTTCAGAATATCCCGCTCGATCTCGGGCTGCCGCTTAGCGCCTTCCCCAACGCCGGCCTGCCGGACTACGAGGACGGCCGGGTCGTCTATTCCGCTTCCCCGGCCTACTTCGGCGAGAACGCCAGGGCGTTCGCGGACAACGGCGTCCGACTGTTCGGCGGCTGCTGCGGGACGACGCCCGAGCATATCGCGGAGATCGCCGCCGCCTTGCGCGGCTACGTGCCGTCATTGGCCGAATCGCTGCGGCCTGCGACCGCCGCACAAGTCGTCGTAACGCCGTCCCGGCAGCCGTCGGTATCGGCGGATGACGGCAGGGGCGAGCCGGCCAACATCGCCGAGCTCGCCCGCATGCGCCACACCGTCATCGTCGAGCTCGATCCGCCCAAGGATCTCGACATCGGCCGCTTCATGGACGGCGCCGCGGCGCTTCGGGACGCCGGCGCCGACGCGCTGACGATGGCGGACAATTCGCTGGCGGTCACGCGCATGAGCAACATGGCGCTCGGCGCGCTCGTACAGGAGCGGGTCGGCATCCGGCCGCTCGTGCACATCGCCTGCCGCGACCGCAACCTGATCGGCACGCAATCGCATATGATGGGCTTCGACGCGCTCGGCATCGACCATGTGCTGGCCGTGACCGGCGACCCTGCGAAGTTCGGGGACCTGCCCGGCTCGAGCTCGGTGTACGACCTGACATCGTTCGAGATCATCAAGATGATCAAGCAGTTGAACGAAGGCATTGCCTTCTCGGGCCGAGCGCTCAAGCAGAAGGCCAAGTTCGTCATCGGGGCTGCGTTCAACCCGAACGTCAAGCATCTCGACAAAGCGGTGCAGCGGCTCGAAAAGAAGGTGGCCGCCGGCGCGGACTACATCATGACGCAGCCGGTGTACGACGTCGGTCTGATCGAGCGGATCGCCGAGGGGACCAAGCATCTGGACGTGCCGATCTTCCTTGGCATTTTCCCGCTGGCGAACGGGCGAAATGCCGAATATTTGCACAACGAGGTTCCCGGCATCCAGTTGTCCGACGCCGTCCGCGAGCGGATGCGCGGTCTCGAGGGGGCGGAAGGAAAGGCCGAAGGGATCGCGGTCGCCAAGGAGCTGCTCGACGCGGCGATGAAGCATTTTAACGGTATCTATCTCATGACGCCGTTCCTTCATTATGAGATGACGGTCGAGCTGACGCGTTACGTCAAGGAGAAAAGCGGCGTTCATGCCGACAATTGCGGCTGCGCCTCTTGTCCGACCAACGATTATCAAGTAAAATGAATCAATATGGCCTGCCGCGAACCGGCGTTCTACATATGCCGCACGCGGACGGTGCCAAGCGTATTCCATCGATTGCGGTATGCGGAAGCGCGCGAGTGGCAACAATGGTGCCTATCCGGCATCATCCGGCCGCTGCCAGCAAGACATGGACCGGAGGGAATAGTGGCATGGCGATTAAGCTCATCAACATCGGATTCGGCAACATCGTATCGGCGAATCGGATCATCTCCATCGTGAGTCCCGAGTCCGCGCCGATCAAGCGGATCATTCAAGAAGCGCGCGACCGGCATATGCTGATCGACGCGACGTACGGCCGCCGCACGCGCGCCGTCATTATTACGGACAGCGATCACGTGATACTGTCCGCGGTCCAGCCGGAGACGGTGGCGCATCGCCTGTCCACCAAAGACGACGAACATGACGAATGAATCGGGGAAGTCCATGAACAGAGGTTTGCTGATCGTATTGTCCGGTCCGTCGGGCGTCGGCAAGGGCACGGTCTGTGCGGCGCTGCGCCGCAAGCTGCCGGACCTGACCTATTCCGTCTCCGCGACGACGCGGTCGCCGCGGGCGGGCGAGATCGACGGCGTCAATTATTTTTTCAAGACGCGCGAGCAATTCAAGGATATGATTGAACGCGACGCGCTGCTCGAGCATGCCGAGTACGTAGGCAACTATTACGGCACGCCGCGCGACTTCGTTGAGAAGACGCTGTCCGAGGGCAAGGACATCATTTTGGAGATCGAGGTTCAAGGCGCCGTCAAGGTGCGGGAGAAGTTTCCCGAGGGCGTTCTCGTCTTCCTGCTTCCGCCGTCGCTGCAGCAGCTGAAGGACCGGCTCACGGGGCGCGGCACGGAGACGCAGGCGACGATCGATCATCGGCTTTCCGTCGCGGTCGAAGAGATGAACCTGCTGGAGCATTACCATTACGCAGTGGTCAACGACGAGATCGACGCGGCTTGCCGCCGGATCGAGAGCATTATGATCGCCGAGCATTGCAAGCGCGAGCGCTTCCTGCACGAGCTGTTCGTCGAGCTTGAGGGCCTGCGCGAAAAGCAGAACATACCGGAGAGGTGATTAGATGCTGTACCCATCGATTGACGAGCTCGTCCGCAAGGTAGACAGCAAGTACACATTGGTCGTCGCGGCTTCCAAGCGCGCGCGGTCGCTGCGCGAGGGCCAGACCAGCAAGCTGCACGCGCCCAAGTCCCACAAGGTCGTAGGCGTCGCGCTCGAAGAGATTTTCAAGGACTACATTACGGTCGAAGCGATCTCCGAAGAAGAATTGGCCGCGGAACAGAACGAAGAAGAAGCATAAACGGCTGCAAACAACCCTTCGAGGTTGTTTTTTTTTCAGAATCGCGAGGGAGGGGCGCTCTAAATGAACCATTCGCTCTCAGGCAAAACCATCATACTCGGCATCACGGGCGGGATCGCGGCTTACAAGGCGGCCACGCTGTGCAGCCGGCTCGTCGGTCTAGGCGCGAACGTACGCGTTATCATGACCGAAGGGGCGACGAAGTTTATCGCGCCGCTGACGCTTCAGACGCTGTCGCGGCATCCGGTGGCGACTGACGTATTCGACGAACGGGATGCCGCCGTCGTGCAGCATATCGACTGGGCGGACGCGGCCGATCTGGTCGTGGTCGCCCCTGCGACAGCCAACAGCATCGCGAAGCTCGCGCACGGAATCGCCGACGACATGCTGAGCACGACGCTGCTGGCGACGACGGCGCCGGTCTTGATCGCGCCCGCGATGAACGTACACATGCTGGCGCATCCCGCCGTGCAGGACAATCTGGACACGCTTGCGCGCCGCGGGGTGCGGTTCGTCGAATCCGGCACCGGCCAGCTCGCCTGCGGTTATGTCGGGAAGGGCAGGCTGGCCGAACCCGACGAGATCGTACAGGTCGTGGTCGAGCTGCTCGCCGGTCCCAAGCCGCTTGCCGGGAAGCGGGTGCTCATCACGGCGGGCGGTACGATCGAGCGGCTGGATCCGGTCCGCTATATTACGAACGACTCGTCCGGCAAGATGGGCTTCGCGCTCGCCGAGGAGGCACGCGCGCTCGGCGCGGACGTGACCGTCGTCTGGGCGCGGACGGAGCTCGAGCCGCCGCCGGGCGCCGAGGTCGTGCGGGTCGAATCGGCGCAAGAGATGTACGACGCGGTCCTGGCGCGGCTTCCTGCAATGGATGTCGTCATCAAGGCGGCGGCGGTCGCGGACTATCGGCCGGTACAGCGCGAGAAGGTCAAGATGAAAAAAGGGCCGGATAAGCTGACGCTTGAACTCGTCCGCAATCCGGACATCCTGCAGGCGATCGGCGACTGGAAGCTCGAAGGCGGCGGCGCGGGCAAGGACAAGCCATATATTATCGGGTTTGCCGCGGAGACGGGCGACGTCGAACGCTACGCGCTGGACAAGCTGCGCCGCAAGCGCTGCGATTTGATCGCCGCCAACAACGTATCCGAGGCCGGCGCGGGATTCGGCACGGATACGAACATCTTGAGCCTGTACGGCGCCGAAGGCCTCGTCGAATCGCTGCCGCTCCAATCCAAGCGCGAGGCTGCCGGCCGCATCTGGCGGATCGCGCTCGCGCGCGCGCCGGGTCTTCGCGCCGGCGAAGACGGAGGCCCGCTGGCATGAGCGTCGCCAGAGTCAGCGTAGACGTGCCTACTCGCGACGCGGACCGGCCGTTCGACTACTTGGTGCCCGCGCATCTGGAAGGCTGGGTGGAGGTCGGCAGCCGGGTGGCGGTGCCCTTCGGCGGACGGACGCTCCAAGGGATCGTCCTCGAGCTGCCCGAGGATTCGGAGGTCGATCGCAGGCGGTTGAAGCCGATCGCCGACGTGCTCGACGCCGTTCCGCCTTTGTCGCCTGAGCTTGTGGAGCTGGGAATCTGGATGAGCGAGCGCTGGCTGTGCCCGCTCACCGTCGCGCTTCAGGCGATGCTGCCCGCCGCGCTGAAGGGCAGGACCGAGAAGTATATCTCCGCTGCGCCGAACGCGGAGTGGACCCCTCTGGACCGTTTCGAGCAGCCGGAGCTGCTGGAGGCGCTGGAGCGGCAGGGCACGCTGAAGCTGTCGCAGCTGCTCCAGCAGCATCCGGAGCGCGTAGCCGCCGTCAAGCGTTGGCTTAAGGAGGGCAAGCTGGAAGAGCGGCAGCAGGTAGAGGACCGCCTGTCGGTCAAAACCGTGCTGACGGTCGTTCCGCCGTCCGAGGCCGAGCTGCGCCGCGCGTTGCTCGAGCTTCCCGGCAGGGCGGCCAAGCAGCGCGACGTGCTCGCCTACTTGCTCGCGAATCACGAGCCGATCGCCCAGCAGGCGCTGGCCGAGGCGGCGGGTACGACGACGGCCGTCATCCGCAGCCTGACCGACAAAGGGCTGATCGAGCTCGAGTCGGTGACCGTGCAGCGCGATCCGTACGCCGGCCGCAGCTTCGAGCCGTCGGCCCCGCTTCCGCTGACGCCGGCGCAGCAGCAGGCGTTCGCCCCCATTGCCGACGCCGTGGACCGCGAGGCGCACCGGGTATTTCTGCTGCACGGGGTGACAGGCAGCGGCAAGACCGAGCTGTACCTGCAGTCGATCGAAAAGGCGCTTCGGCAGGGACGCGAAGCGATCGTGCTGGTACCCGAGATCGCGCTCACGCCGCAAATGGTGGAGCGGTTCAAGAGTCGCTTCGGCGCGCGGGTCGCCGTGCTGCACAGCCGTCTGTCGAGCGGCGAGCGGTACGACGAGTGGCGCAAGATCCGCGAGGGGAGAGCGACGGTGGCGGTAGGCGCGCGCTCCGCTATTTTTGCGCCCTTTTCCCGGCTCGGGCTCATCATCATCGACGAGGAGCACGAGACGACCTACAAGCAGGAAGAGAGTCCGAAGTATCACGCGCGCGATGTCGCGGTCCGGCGCGGGCAGCGGCACGGCGCGGCCGTCGTGCTCGGCTCGGCGACGCCGTCGCTCGAGACGTACGGCGCGGCGATCGAGATCGCGCCGGGCATCGGGGGACGCGGAGAGGAGGTCGTGCCCGTCTACGTGCCGCTGCCTCAGCGGGTCGCGGACCGTCCGCTGCCGCGCGTTAGCATCATCGACATGCGCGAGGAGCTGCGGCTCGGCAATCGCGCGATGTTCAGCCGGGCGCTCGCGGACGCGCTGCGCGAGCGGCTAGCGCGCGGCGAGCAGACGGTGCTGCTGCTCAACCGCCGCGGCTACGCGACGTTCGTCATGTGCCGCTCCTGCGGGTACACGGCTTCTTGTCCGCACTGCGACATCGCGCTGACCTATCACCGGGGCTCGCGCAATTTGCGCTGCCACTATTGCGGCTATTCCGAGCGGGAACCGGAAGCTTGTCCTTCATGCGCAAGCCCGCACATCCGTTTTTTCGGAACAGGCACGCAAAAGGTGGAGGAGGCGCTCGCCTCGACGTTTCCCGGCATCCGCGTCATTCGCATGGACGTCGATACGACGACGGAAAAGGGATCGCACGAGCGCTGGCTGACGGAGTTCCGCGAGCGCCGGGCGGACGTGCTGCTCGGCACGCAAATGGTCGCAAAGGGGCTCGATTTTCCGTACGTGACGCTGGTCGGCGTGCTCGCCGCGGACGCCGCGCTGCGGCTGCCGGACTTCCGGGCGGCGGAGCGAACGTTCCAGCTGCTCACGCAGGTGGCGGGCCGCGCCGGCAGGCACGAGCTTCCCGGGGAGGTCATCGTCCAGACGTACGAGCCCGAGCACGCGTCGATCGCGTCCGTCGAGCGGCACGATTACCGCGGTTTCTCGCACCAGGAGCTCCGGCATCGCCGCGCGCTCGGCTATCCGCCTTACGGGCGGCTGCTCACGCTTACGCTGACGCACGAGCAGGTGCCGCTGCTGCTGTCCATGGGGCAGACGTTCGCCGCCAGGATGCGGGAGCGCGCGGCCGCCGCCGGCGCAAAGGCGGACGGCAGGCCCGGTCCGGACGGGATCGCCGTCGAGGTGCTCGGACCTGTTCCGTCGCCGATCGCGCGGCTCAAGGATCGCTACCGTTTTCAATGTATGATAAAATATCAGGGAAATCCCGACGTGCCCGGCTGGACAGCCGAGGTTTTGAAGGAACTTCAGGAGGGCGCGAAGCGCCATGGCGTGCAGCTCGGGGTGGACGTTGACCCGCAGATGATGCTTTAAGCACGCATGTTTATCGGCATTTTACATTAGATATAGACTGAAAGGTGGGGATGGCGTGGCGATTCGATTGATCGTGAAGCATCCTGATGACGTGCTGCGCGAGAGAGCGCAGGAAGTAACGAAGTTCAACGCCAATCTGCACAAGCTGCTCGACGATATGGCCGACACGATGTACGATGCCGACGGCGTCGGTCTGGCGGCGCCGCAGGTAGGCGTCTCCAAGCGCGTGATCGTGGTCGACGCGGACGAGGAGCACGGCCTGATCGAACTGGTTAATCCGGAGGTCGTCTCCTCCGAGGGCGAGCAATTCGGACCGGAAGGCTGCCTCAGCATCCCGGGGCTCCAAGGCGACGTGCGCCGTCCGCTCAAGGTGAAGGTCAAAGGGCAGGACCGCAACGGTAATCCGGTGGAGTTCGAAGGCACGGAGCTGCTCGCAAGAGCGTTTCTGCACGAAATCGACCACTTGAACGGCGTTCTGTTCATCGACCTAGCCGAATCGATCTACGAGCGCCGCGCGCCTGAGCCGGCAGAAGAGGGCGAGGCGTAAGGCATGACCCGAATCGTATTCATGGGAACGCCGGACTTCGCCGTACCTTCCCTGCGCCTGTTGCTAGAGCGTGAGGACGTCCGCGTGGTCGCGGTCGTCTCCCAGCCGGACCGGCCCAAGGGGCGCAAGCGGGAGCTGACTCCCCCGCCGGTCAAGGCGTTTGCGCTTGAGCGCGGCCTGCCGGTGCTGCAGCCGGAGCGGATGCGCGCGCCGGAAGCGGTCGAGGCCGTGCGCGAGCTGGCGCCGGATCTGATCGTGACGGCGGCCTATGGGCAAATTCTGCCCAAGTCGCTGCTCGACATTCCGCGTCTCGGCTGCGTGAACGTGCACGGCTCGCTGCTGCCTCGCTACCGCGGCGGGGCGCCGATCCAGCGCTCGGTCATCGACGGGGAAAAGTCGACGGGCGTCACGCTGATGTTCATGGCCGAAGGCCTCGACACGGGCGATATGATCGCCCGCGTCGAGCTGCCGATCACCGATGCCGACACGTCGGGCACGATGTTCGACAAGCTCAGCGTGGCCGGGGCCGAGCTGCTCGGCGAGTGGCTGCCGCGGCTCATCGCCGGCGACGCGCCCCGCGAGCCGCAGGACGACGCGCTGTCGACCTATGCGCCGAACCTGACGCGCGACGACGAACGGCTCGACTTCGGCGCTACGTCGCGGCAGCTGTTCGACCGCGTGCGGGGCTTGTCTCCGATGGCGGGCGCATTCACGATGCTCGGCGGCGAGGTGTTCAAAGTTTGGGGCATCGCCGTGCCTTCGGAGGCGGACGCGAAGCTTGCGGCGGACTGGAAGGCGGCTGCGCCCGGCACGGTGCTTGACAGCGGTGCCTTCGGCATCCGCGTGCGCTCCGGCGACGGCAGCGTCGTGCTGACGGAGGTGCAGCCGGCTGGCAAGAAGCGGCTGTCCGCCGCGGACTACGCCAGAGGGGCCAGGCTGGCCCCGGGAACGACGCTCGGTTAACCGGGCGTCGTTTTTTTATGGCTTGGGCAGTCGCACGGTCGGATAAAAGTCCCGTCACGGAAAGATCGCCGACTGCTTAAGCCGGTCGAGAAGTCTTAATTGAAAACAAATCCGTCTGGGCGGATACCCGCCTTGCCTCGGAGGTCTCAGTCAGAAACAAATCGGCCTGATTGCTGCCTGCCCTGGCTGCAGAAGTCCCGGTTAGAAACAAGTTGGCCTGAGCGGATGCACGCCTTGCCGCGGAGTACGGCGACTTTCCGCCTCACGATGTAAACTGCTATTCATTGTCTCCCTAATCGAACCAGCAGACGGTTCCCACCGCGCGGTTCCCGCTACTCTCGCTCTCTTCCCGATAGGCGCTTTTTTTCTCATGCCGTCTCATAACTGCAATAAAGTGGTTATTCATATGAACCTTTGCGCACTTTGTGCTATATTTGAATGCATGAAATGAGAGCGGCGCGAGCGGGCATGCTAGAAATAGGCAGAAATGCGCGTCGTCGGCTCGTTTGAGCTCCCGGGGAGCAGATCAAAGAGGTGTTATAATGAGTCAACCTATAAATCCGGATCGATCCCAAAAGTCGACGGCACCAAGCCGGGAAAACGGCAAACCGTCGGGCGTGCGGGGAGAGAGAGAGGGAGCGTCCTATCGCGGCGGCAATGTCCATTCGCAGGGAGCGGCCGCTCATGGGCGACGCGGTTCAAAATCGAGGCAAGCTGCTTCCAATCAGAACCGCGACCAACGATCAGCGTCCGGTCCCGTCCAGTCATCCGCGCAGAACCGCGGCCAACGACCGGCGCCCGGTCCCGGCCAGGCAACCAAGCAAAATCGAGGCCAACGACCAGTGCCAAGTGCCGGTCAAGCATCTGCGCAGCGGCCCGATCAACAGCCAGTATCGGCGCAAAGGTCCGAGCCCGCGCAACGGCCGTCTGCCCAACAACCTAAAACCGCCCAACGGACGACGTCTTCCCAACGTCCCGCGTACGCGCAGCGTCCCGGTTCACGTTCCGGCCAACGACCCGGCCAGCAGCCGGGCCGGCTCCCTCCCGCTGCCGCCAAACCTTCAAACCCGCCCGCGGCGCGCAAGCCGCAGACGGCGCGCGAGGTCGCGCTTCGCGTGCTGCTGCGCGTCGAAGAGCAGGGCGCCTTCAGCGGCCTGGAGCTGAACCGCGTGCTGACCGATGCCGGACTGTCCCGCCCTGACGCGGGGCTCGCGACCGAACTCGTCTACGGCACGATCCAGCGCCGGCTGACGATCGATCATGTGCTGGCGGCGCGCGTCAAGGGCTGGCCGAACAAGGTCGAGCCATGGGTCCGCTGCTTGCTGCGCCTCAGCTATTACCAGCTTCGCTGGCTCGACCGCGTACCGGCGCACGCGGTCACCGACGAAGCGGTGCGCATCGCGAAGAAACGCGGCCACGGCGGCATCGCCGGCCTCGTGAACGGCACGCTGCGCGCCCTGCTGCGCGAAGGCGTGGCGCCGTCTCTGCCGGCGGAGCTCCCCGCCGCCGAGCGGCTCTCGCTCGCCCACAGCTATCCGCTGTGGCTGGCCGAGCGATGGATCGCCGCCTACGGCGAAGCCGGCACCGAGGCGCTTATGGCGGCGGGCAACGAGCCGCCGCACATGTCCGTGCGCGCGAACCGGCTGCGCGGCACGCGCGACGCGCTGCTCGCGGAGCTCACCGGCGCGGGCATCTACGCCGAGCCGTCGAAGCTGTCGCCCGACGGCATCGTGGCGGCGCGCGCCGGCAGCCTGGCGCAGACGCCGTGGTATACGTCCGGCCGCCTGTCGGTGCAGGACGAGAGCTCGATGCTCGTGGCCGCCGTCTGCGATCCGCAGCCCGGCATGAACGTGCTGGACTGCTGCGCCGCGCCCGGCGGCAAGGCCGCCCACCTGGCCGAGCGGATGGCAGGCGAAGGACGGGTTACCGCCAACGACGTGCATCCGCACAAGGAAGCGCTCATCCGGGAACAGGCGGACCGGCTTGGCCTGCCGAACGTCGTTACCACCGTATCGGACGCGCTGTCGCTGCCCGAGCGTCTCGCGCCGGGTTCGATGGACGTCGTGCTGCTCGACGCGCCTTGCTCCGGCCTCGGCGTCATCCGCCGCAAGCCGGAGATTAAATGGAACAAGACGGAGGAAGACGTGGCGAGTCTCGCGTCGCTGCAGCGCCGGCTGCTCGAATCGGCTTCGCGGATGGTGAAGCCGGGCGGCAGACTCGTATACAGTACCTGCACGATTGCGCCGGAGGAAAACGAAGAGGCGGTAAGCGATTTTCTGACGACCCATCCCCACTTCAAGCTCGATCCCGGCTGGCCGGAAGAGACGCTCGCGCCGCTCCGCGATGCCGGCATCGCAGGCGGCGACTTTCCGGGCATGGCGCAGCTGTTGCCCCAGCACTTCGGCAGCGACGGATTTTTCATCGCGCGGCTCGTCCGGGCGGATTGACGGACGGCGCGTTACGCGAGGAAGGAGCGGCGCACGAGCCCGGCGCAGCGTTCATTCGAGCATTTCTCCTTCAAGCGGACAATGAGCCGCCTTCTACTGCGAAGGCGGCGTTTATGGTAAAATAGAGCGAATGGTGGTGACTATCCTTGATTGGATTAAAAAATAAAGATTACGTTCCCGCTGACGGGAAGCCTTTTATTTACGACTATACGCTGGATCAGCTCCAGGACTGGGTGAAGTCCGCGGGAGAGCCGGCTTTTCGCGCAGGCCAGATTTACGACTGGTTGTACGTGAAGCGGGTGAGCACGTTCGAGGACATGACGAACCTGCCGAAGGCGCTGCGCGAGAAGCTCGCGGACGCCTTCAACTTCGTCACGCTGACCGAGATCACGAAGCTTCAATCGAAGGACGGAACGGTCAAATTTTTGTTCGGCCTGGCCGACAACCATGCGATCGAGACGGTTATCATGCGGCACAACTACGGCAACAGCGTCTGCGTGACGACGCAGGTCGGCTGCCGGATCGGCTGCACGTTCTGCGCTTCGACGCTTGGCGGGCTGAAGCGCAACCTGACGGCGGGCGAGATTATCGCGCAGGTCGTCAAGGCGCAGCAGCTGCTGGATCCGGAGGGCGAGCGCGTATCGAGCATCGTCATTATGGGTTCGGGCGAGCCGTTCGAGAATTACGAGCCGACGATGACGTTCCTGCGGACGATGACCCATCCCAAGGGGCTCAATATCGGACAGCGCCATATCACCGTTTCGACGAGCGGCATCGTACCGAACATTTTGAAGTTCGCGGACGAGAACACGCAGATCAACCTGGCGATCTCGATCCACGCGCCGAACGACGAGCTGCGCTCGAAGCTCATGCCGGTTAACAGACGGTATCCGTTCGAGGAAGTGATGAACGCCTGCAAATATTATATTGAGAAAACGGGGCGCCGCATCACGTTCGAGTACGCGCTCATCGGCAGCGTCAACGACCGTCCCGAGCATGCGGAGCAGCTGGCCGATGTGCTGCAGGGCATGCTGTGCCACGTCAACCTGATTCCCGTCAACTACGTTCCCGAGCGGGATTACGTCCGCACGCCGCGCGACGATATTTTCGAATTCCATCGCATCCTCGAGCGCAGGAATATCAATGCGACCATCCGCAGGGAGCAAGGGCACGATATCGCGGCGGCATGCGGCCAGCTGCGAGCCAAGCACATGGAGAAGCAGGCGAGGTGACGGGTTTGAAGACGGCTGTGCGCAGTCATATCGGACGAGTCAGGCAACTGAACGAAGACAGAGCTTGGGTCGGCACGACGCCGGGCGGCCTGACGGCCGCCGCTGTGGCGGACGGCATGGGCGGACACAATGCAGGCGACGTCGCCAGCACGCTGGCGGTCGACAGCCTGTCGAAGTCGCTGTCCGCATGGGAGGGTGTACTCTCGGCTTTCGAAGCGGAAGAAAAGCTCAAGGCCATCGTCCTTGCGGCGAACGCCGCGGTGTTCGAAGCCGCTTCTACGCATCCCCAATATCATAACATGGGCACGACCGTCGTCGTTGCCCTTCTTGACGAGCAGGAGGGTCTGATCGGCCATATCGGCGACAGCCGCGCCTATCGTGTCCGAGGCGGAGCCATCGAGCAGCTGACGGACGACCATACCCTCGTCAACGAGCTCACCCGTTCGGGTCAGCTCAGCCGGGAGGAGGCGGCGAACCACCCCCGGCGCAACGTACTTACGCGCGCGCTCGGCACCGATGCGGATGTGTCGGTCGATCTGCAGCGGATCGACATGCTGCCCGGCGACCGTCTGTTGATCTGCAGCGACGGTTTAAGCGCGCTGGTAGACAAAGCCCTTATACTCGATACGATGAATACCGAAGGCGTCACCCTGGATCAACGCGCCGACCGTCTGATCGCGCTGGCGCTCACCGCCGGCGGCGACGACAACGTGACGGTCGCCTTGATCGAATACGAGGCGGGTACCGGGACGCGGGATGGAGGAACATCATGACTGCGATCGGACATTTGTTGGGCGGCAGGTACGAGCTGCTCAGCCGCGTGGGCGGCGGAGGCATGGCGCTCGTATACAAGGCCCGCGACATTTTGCTGAACCGGTTCGTCGCGGTCAAGGTGCTCCGGCAGCAGTTCATGCACGACGACGAGTTCGTGCGCCGCTTCCGGCGCGAAGCCCAGTCGGCCGCCGCGCTCTCCCACCCGAATATCGTAAGTATCTACGACGTGGGCCAGGAAGAAGACACTCATTATATCGTCATGGAATATATCGACGGCGCGAACCTGAACGAGATTATCCGCGAACGGGCGCCACTGGCGGTAAACGAATCCGTTCGCATCGCCTCGCAAATTTGCGACGCGCTCGACCACGCGCACCAGAGCCAGATCATTCACCGCGACATCAAGCCGCACAACATCCTGATCGGCACGAACGGCCGGGTGAAGGTGACGGACTTCGGCATCGCGCGCGCCGCCACGTCGTCGACGATTACGCAGACCGGATCCGTCGTCGGCTCGGTCCATTATTTTTCCCCGGAGCATGCCAAAGGCGTGGCCACCGGAGAGAAGTCGGACATTTATTCGCTTGGCATCGTGCTGTACCAGATGCTTACGGGACGGCTCCCTTTCCTCGGGGAGAGTCCGATCAGCGTAGCGCTGAAGCATCTGCAGGAGCCGTTCGAGGATCCGCGTCTCGTCAATCCGTCGATCCCGCAGAGCGTGGAAAACGTCATTTTGCGCGCGATGCGCAAAAATCCGCTCGAACGGTATGCCTCGGCGCAGGATATGCTCGACGATCTGGCAACCTGCCTGCAGCCTCAGCGGCTGAACGAGCCCAAGGTTCGCTTCCCGAGCGATGCCGACGAGGAGGAGCAGACGCGCGTCATTCCGGCGATCCGTCCGGAGATGCGCTCTTCCGGCGAGGAGACGCTCGCCGGCAAAGGCTCCAGAAAAAACGGGCCCCCCGAAGAAAGGCAGACGCGCGAAGGCGCCGCCGAAAAGCGCAAGCGCAAAAAATGGGTGCTGCCCGTCATATTTGGCGTCATCGCCGCCATTTTGATCGCCATTCTCATTTGGGCCATTTTCGCGCTGAAAGGACAGCTGGTGTCCCCGGACGTACAGGTGCCGACTGTCGTGAACAAGACGCTCGAGGTTGCAACTGCGGAGCTGGAAAAGGCAGGCCTTAAGGTCGCGGATCCGGTCCTCTACGAGCAGAGCGAGACGGTAGACAAGGATCTCGTCATCAGGCAGAGCAAACAAGACATGCCGGTCAAGAGCGGGTCGCTCATTACGTTGACGGTGAGCCTGGGCAAGGAATTGCCGACGCTCGACGATTATACGGGCAAACTGTACGAAGACGCCGTCGAGGCGCTGCAGGCCCAAGGGGCGAAGAACGTCGATAAAGTCGAGAAATTCAACGATGAGGCGCCTGCAGGCACGGTTCTCAGTCAGTCGCCGGCTCCCGGCGGCACGTACGATCCGGAAAAGGATACGATTACGCTGAACGTCAGCAAGGGCCCCGAATCGTTCCCGATGCCGAATCTGATCGGCATGTCGCTGTCGGAGGCGCGGGCGGAGCTGACCAAGAGCAATCTGTCGCTGCCGAATGACAAGGTGCTGCAGGAGCCGAGCTACACGACCAAAGGCAAAGTGTTCAAGCAGTTCCCCGCAGAGCAGAACGAACTGGTGACGCCGGGGACGGAAGTCACGATCTGGATCAGCAGCGGATACCCGGCGGACGCCAAGGAGAAAACCTGGAACGTAACCGTATCGCCCGCGGTCGAGGGGCAGACGAGCACGGTCAAGATTTTGCTGACGGATGCCCGCGGCGATAGCGAGTGGGGCACGAAGAAGATCAAGACGACGCAGACGTTCCCGATCAAGCTTGTCGTGTCGCCGGACAAGGAAGGCCAGATCACGGTATACCGCGACGATCAGTTCCTGGATCGAATCCGGGTTCCGTACGCGGACGTAGAACAGACGCCGGACCCTACGCCGACGCCGCCGGAGGAGACGCCGACGCCGCCGGTCGATACGCCGGCCGACGGGACGATCGAACAACCGACGAACGACGGATCGAATCCTCCGGGAGACGATCCCGGCAACGAGAATACGTCCGTAGGCGCGGCTAACGGCAAAGCGAACGGCAAAGGCCCAGAGAAGGATAAGGGCAATGGCGAGGACAATGGCAAAGGACGCGCTAACCCATGAAAAAAAAGGGCAACGACGCAGCGCGTCCGACCGTAAACGAGCGCGAGGGCATCATCGTCAAGGCGCTAAGCGGCTATTATTATGTAAGCGACGAGCAGCGCGATATGACGATCCAGTGCAGGGCTCGCGGCATTTTCAAAAAACGGGGCGAATCTCCGCTCGTCGGGGACAGGGTCGTGTACGAGGAGACGGAAAACGGAGAAGGCGCGGTCAATGGCATTTTGCCTAGATCCTCGTCGCTGATCCGGCCTCCCGTCGCCAATGCCGACCAGGCCGTGCTCGTGTTTTCCGTGATTCGGCCGGAGCTCAACCTGCAACTGCTCGACAAGTTCCTCGTGCATATCGAGCATGCGGGAATGGACGCGCTCATCGTGCTGACCAAGCTCGACGCGGCCGAGCGGTCCGAGGAAGCGGGAAGAATCGGACGGGATATCGACGACGCGGTGGCGCTGTACGAGGGTATCGGATACCGGGTCCTCGCCGTCAGCGCGCGCCAGGGCACCGGCCTCGAGGAACTGCGCGGCCTGCTGGCCGGCCATGTCAACGTATTCGCGGGCCAATCGGGCGTCGGCAAATCTTCGCTTCTCAATGCGCTCGTGCCGGGGTTGACGATGGAAACGAACGAGATCAGCGAAAAGCTCGGCCGCGGCAAGCACACGACGCGTCACGTAGAGCTCGTCGAGCTGCCGAGCGGGGGATTCGTGGCGGATACGCCGGGATTCAGCCAGCTGGATTTTCAGGAGCTCGGGATCGACGAGATTGGCTCGTGTTTCCGCGAGTTTAGGGAGCTGGCGCAGGGCTGCAAGTTCAGGGGCTGCACGCACATTCACGAACCCGGCTGCGCCGTGCTGGCCGAGCTGGAGCGCGGTGGCATCGCGGAGAGCCGCTACCGACACTACAAGGAATTCATGACCGAATGGAAAGAAAAAGCGCGGAGGTACTAGCACAATGGCAATTATCGCACCATCGATCCTGTCGGCCGACTTCGCTCGGCTCGGGGAGGAGGTTCGCGTTGCGGAAGCCGCCGGCGCGGACTGGATTCACATCGATATTATGGACGGGCAGTACGTCCCGAATCTGACCTTCGGACCGCCCGTGGTCGCGGCGATCCGTTCCTATACGGCATTGACCTTCGACGCGCACCTTATGGTCGAGACGCCGGACCGGCTGCTCGCGGACGTCGCGGCGGCCGGCGCGGACCGGATTACGGTGCATGCCGAAGCGAGCACGCATTTGCACCGGACCGTACACGCGATTCGCGAGCTCGGGAAGGGAGCGGGCGTCGCGCTCAACCCGCATACGCCGCTGTCCGTGCTCGACTACGTGCTCGACGACGTCGACCTCGTCCTCATCATGACGGTCAACCCGGGTTTCGGCGGGCAATCCTTCATTTCCGGGATGCTGTCCAAGATCCGGCAGCTTCGCCAGTCGCTCGTCGCGCGCGGCCGGGGCGACGTTCACATCCAGGTGGACGGCGGCATCAATGCCGAGACTTCCAAGCTTGTGCGCGAAGCGGGCGCGGACGTGCTCGTTGCCGGCAATTACGTGTTCGGCCACGCGGATCGCGCCGCTGCCATCGCTTCGCTAAGGGACTGACCTCGGTCGGTCCCTTTCAATTTGCCCCAAGGAATAGGACAACTCCGCGCGCGCATACACATTTATCAACAGCGCGCGCCCCCGGGCGCTGCGCCGCCCCATGCAAGGCCCGTAGGGCCGCGGGCAACGCATCGGACCGGAGGAGGGGTGGGAACGATGAAGTTTTACACCATCAAGCTGCCGAAGTTCTTGGGCGGATTCGTCAAAGCGATCCTGAATACGTTTCAGAAAAGCTGATGCCTCCCGGGTGATGGATCCCGCGGCCTTGCAAGGCTCGTGTACCCGTCCCCGGAACGGGCAGCCCCGCCATGAGCGGGCGATCCGGGACGCCTCGCCGCGCCCAGCGCCGGCTAGGGCCCGACGGCCCGGGCGAATGCCGCGCCGCGGGACGTTTCATAATCGAACATTGACGCGAGCTCACTCGCATGCGGATATGGCGCGGCAAAACAAAAAGCACCTGGATGTCCAGGTGCTTTTGCCATGGGCTGTCGTCCGCCAAAGCGAACGGGCAGTTAATTATACACGAACGACTTTGCCGGACTTCAGGGCGCGAGTGCTGACGTAAACGCGCTTCGGCTTGCCGTTCACCAAAATGCGAACCTTCTGCACGTTGACGCCCCAAGAGCGTTTGTTATGATTGTTGGCGTGGGAAACGTTGTTGCCGGCACCCGGCTTCTTCCCCGTGATATAACATTTGCGAGCCATGTAAATCCACCTCCCTGACCAGACCTTACACACACTTTTCCTATCATAACACAGGCCTAGTCGGCTTGCAATGTCATCGGCTGACTTCAAACCGATTCTTTTTTATAGTACAATGGGAAAAGGTTCACCCATGAAGCCGTCTATGCGGACGGCGTTCGAGAACCGCCAAAGGAGCGTGTGGCCATGCCTATGCAGCTATCGACGGAAAACGGCAAAATCGACGTGGCCGATCAGGTCATCGCCGTCATCGCGGGTTCGGCGGCGCTCGACTGCTACGGCCTCGTCGGTATGGCCTCCAGGAAGCAATTAAAGGACGGGATCGCCGAGCTGCTCGGCCGCGAGAATCTCGCGCGGGGCGTCGAAGTGCGCCGCGAAGGGGAAGAGCTCCATCTGGATCTGTACGTGATCGTCAGCTACGGCACGAAGATCTCGGAGGTCGCCCACAACATCCAATCCAAAGTAAAGTACGTGCTGGAGGAAGTCGTCGGGATTGCCGTGGACCGTCTGAACATTTTCGTTCAGGGCGTGCGCGTCATTCGCTAGGCGAAGACCGGATCGTAACCACTTGCGCGATTATCCGATCTCACCTTGGCTTGCCGGGCTCTCCTGCCGGAGAGGCCGGCGTCGCGCCTTCGAAAAGGGGAATTTTATTGACTACGAAGCTTTTAAACGGAACCGACTGGGCCGCCATGGTACTGACCGGCGCGGAGCGACTCTCGCAGCAGGCGGAGCTGATCAACGCGCTTAACGTATTCCCCGTCCCGGACGGCGATACGGGTACCAATATGAACTTGACGATGACGGCCGGCGTGGCCGAATTGAAAAATAAACCTTCGCCCGAGATCGGCCGCGCTGCGGAAGTGCTGTCGAAAGGGCTTCTGATGGGCGCGCGCGGCAACTCGGGCGTTATTTTGTCGCAGCTGTTCCGCGGGTTCGCCCGCGCGGTCGCCGGCCAGCGGGAGATCACCGTGCCGTTGTTCGCAGCTGCCTTAAGGCAAGGAGTTGATACCGCTTACAAGGCGGTGGTCAAGCCCGTCGAGGGCACCATTCTGACCGTCGCGCGCGAAGCGGCGAGGCACGGCGAATCGATCGCAAGGCGCACCGAGGATATCGCCGAGTGGATGGGCGAAGTGCTCGACAAGGCGGCCGAGACGCTGGCCCGCACGCCCGATATGCTGCCGGTGCTTAAGCAGGTGGGCGTCGTCGATTCCGGCGGACAGGGGCTTGTGTGCATTTACGAAGGCTTCGTGCAGTACCTGAACGCGCAGCGGCAAGGCGCCGGAGCGGCCCCGTACGCGGGAGGGTGGACGTCATACGCGCCGGTTGCCTCCGCCTCGTCATCGCCCTTGCCGGTGCAAGTTGCGGCCGCGGCCCAAGCGTCGTCGGCCCAGTCGAGGATTGCGACCGAGTCCATCCAATTTCCGTACGATATGGAGTTTTTCATTCGCCTGCAGGGACGTACCGCGTTTTCCGAGGCTTCCTTCCGCAGGGCGCTCGAGCGGGACGGAGATTCGATCATCCTGATCGCGGACGGCGATATCGTCAAGGTTCACGTGCACTCCCGCCGACCGGGCGACGTGCTCAATGCGGCGGTCGCGTACGGCGAGCTGACGAATTTTCATATTTTGAACATGCGCGACCAGCATCGCGAGCTGCTGCATCCTTCTGCCGGCGCGGAAGCGGCGGGCGACTCGTCAGATCCGATGGGGCTCGAGGCGGCGTCGGGCATTCCCGATATGCCGGAGCTGAGAGCGGCGGAGGCGGCTTCGCAGGCGATCGAGCCGGCGCATCCGGTCGCCTTCGAGATGGCCGATTACGGCGTCGTCGCCGTCAGCGTCGGCGCGGGCAACGACGAGCTGTTCCGCAGCCTCGGCGTGGACGCGATCATCTCGGGCGGACAGAGCATGAATCCGAGCACGGAGGACCTCGTGCAGGCAATCTCTTCGCTCGCGGCGGACCATATCTTCGTCCTCCCGAACAATTCGAATATCCTGATGGCCGCGAAGCAGGCGCAGGAGCTGGCGGACCGGCCCGTCACGGTCGTGCCGACGCGCAGCATCCCGCAGGGACTGGCCGCGATGCTCGCGTTCCAGGAGGAGCAGCCGGCATCCGTCAACGAAGATCGCATGCTGCGGGCGATCGACCGCGTGCTGACCGGCTCGGTCACCCGAGCCGTCCGGGATACCGTTATGGACGGCATCGACATTCGCGGCGGCGCGTATATCGGCATTTTGGACAAACAGATCGTCGCTTCGGAGGAGACGGTGTTGGCCGCGACCCAAAGCCTGCTGGAGCGGATGCTCGAGAGCGGCGACGAGACGGTCATGCTGCTGTCGGGAGAAGGCGCCGAGGAAGGCGATACCGCCGGGCTCGTGGCCTGGCTCGCCGAGGCTTATCCGGATGCGGAAGTGGAACGGCATGAGGGCGGACAGCATTTGTATCCGTACCTGATTTTGGTGGAAAAGTCGGATTAGACGCGGGAGGTGGCTACGATGAGCAAGGTTGTTTTGGTAACGGACAGCACGTCGGACATCCCGCAGACGACGCGGGAGCGGCTGGGCATCGAGATGGTGCCGCTGCGCGTCATCTTCGGCGAAGAGAGCTACCTGGACAACGTGACGCTTTCGCCCGCCCAATTTTACGACAAGCTGAAAAGCTCGAGCGCGCTGCCTACGACCTCCCAACCTTCGCCGGCGCAGTTTCTCGAGGTGTACGAGCGACTCATCGCCGAGGGCCATTCGGTCGTATCGGTGCATCTGTCCTCGGCGATGAGCGGCACCTATCAGTCGGCCACGATCGCGAGGTCGATGCTCGACGACGACAGCAAGGTCGCCGTAATCGACTCGAGGTCGGCCTCTTACGGCTACGGCGCGCTGGTCGTGTCGGCCGCCGAGCTGGCCGCGCAGGGCGCGTCCGTAGAAGAGGTCGCCGCGGAGGTGCTGCGACTGCGCAAGGAGATGAAGTTGTATTTCCTCGTGAATACGCTCGAGTATTTGCAAAAAGGCGGCCGGATCGGCAAGGCGGCGGCGATTCTCGGCACGCTGCTTAACATTAAGCCGATTCTGACGATCGGCGACGACGGCGTTATTTTCCCGATCGACAAGGTCAGGGGACAGAAGCGCGCCGTCGCTCGGATCGTCGAGCTGCTGGAGTCCGACTTCGGGGCGGGAGCGGCGATCGATCTCGCGGTCGTCGATACGCCTGGCGACACCGGGGCCGCCGACGATCTCGTCGAGGTGCTTCGGACCCGGTTTAACGTTGCGGGCTTCCACCGTTCGGAGATCGGATCGGTGATCGGCACGCATGCCGGGCCCGGCACGGCAGGCTTGTTTGTATTTCCCGCCGGCTCCGGCCATATCGTCTAAGGACGATCGCCGGGACGGCGGCGCGATTCGGAGTTGATGAGGATGGCCGATCGATCGGCAGAAGAGACGGATCTGTTCGCCATACCGGTCACGAAGATCAAAGGCGTGAGCGCCCCCAAGGCGGGGGAGCTTCACGCCTTGGGTGTTTCTACGGTGGGCGAGCTGATCGAATATTATCCGTTCCGCTACGAGGACTATCGGCTGCGGCCGCTCCACGAGGTGAAGGACGGAGAGAAGATCACCGTGCAAGGGCGAATCGAGACGCCGCCGTCGCTGCAGCGGTTCGGAGGCAAGTCGCGTCTGCTCTGCCGGGTGACGGTGGAGGGATTGCTGCTGACGGCGGTCTGGTTCAACCGCGCGTTCCTGAAGGATCAGATGGAGGTCGGGCGGGACATCGTCCTGACGGGAAAATGGGATCAGCGGCGGCGCCAGCTCACGGTGTCGGAGTCGGAGTTCCCGGACAAAGGCGCCGGCCGCACCGGAACGCTGCAGCCCGTTTATTCGATCGGCGGCAGCCTGACCCAAGCTTGGGTGCGGCAGCGTATCGAGCTCGCGCTGGCGCAGTACGGCGCGATGATCCCGGAGCTGCTGCCGCCGGAACTGCTGGACAAGCATAGTCTCATGCCCAGGCGCGAAGCGATTCACCGGATTCACCGGCCGGAAAATACGCGCGAGGGCCAGGAGGCCCGGCGCCGCATGGTGTACGAGGAACTGTTTTTGTTCGAGCTGCGGCTGCAGGCTTACCGCGCGATGAACCGCAAGGCGCCCGACGGCATCGCGCACAAGATCAGCAGCGACGACATTCGCGCGTTTGCGGCGAATTTGCCGTTCGAGCTGACCGAGGCGCAGAAGACCGTCGTCAACGAGATCACGCGCGATATGAAGCGGCCGTACGCGATGAACCGGCTGCTGCAGGGCGACGTCGGCTCGGGCAAGACGGTCGTGGCCGCGATCGCGCTGTACGCGACGGTCAAAGACGGCTGTCAGGGCGCGCTTATGGTGCCGACGGAGATTCTGGCGGAGCAGCATGCCAAGTCGCTGGGGAAGCTGTTCGAGCCTTACGGCATTCAAGTGGCGCTGCTCACCGGGAGCCGGGGAGCGCGGGAGCGGCGGGATCTTTTGGCTTCGCTGCAGATGGGGCTCATCGATATCGTGATCGGCACGCACGCGCTCATCCAGGAGGACGTCTTTTTCCGGCGGCTCGGGCTCGTCGTGACGGACGAGCAGCACCGCTTCGGCGTCAATCAGCGCAGCATTCTGCGGCGCAAGGGACTGAATCCCGACGTGCTTATGATGACGGCGACCCCGATTCCGCGCACGCTCGCCATCACCGTGTTCGGCGACATGGATGTGTCGACGATCGGAGAGCGGCCCAAGGGACGCAAGCCGATCCTGACCTATTGGGTCAAGCATGACAAGATGGACCGCGTGCTCGGCTTCATTCGCCGGGAAGCGGAGCTCGGGCGGCAGACGTTTTTTATCTGCCCGCTCATCGAGGAGTCAGAGAAGCTCGACGTGCAAAACGCGATCGATCTGCATATGCAGCTGCGGCAGGCGATGCCGGAGCTTGCGATCGGCCTGCTCCACGGGCGCATGACTTCGGCGGAGAAGGACGCGGCGATGGGGCAGTTCGCGGCCGGCGAGTCTACGGTGCTCGTCTCGACGACCGTCGTCGAAGTCGGCGTCGACGTGCCGAACGCCACGCTTATGATCGTGATGGACGCGGACCGCTTCGGGCTCTCGCAGCTGCATCAGCTGCGGGGCCGGGTCGGGCGAAGCGACCATCAGTCGTACTGCGTCCTGATCGCGGATCCGAAGTCCGAAAACGGGCTCGAGCGGATGCAGGCGATGACGGATACGGACGACGGCTTCGAGATTGCGCGGCGGGATCTGGAGCTGCGGGGGCCCGGCGAGTTTTTTGGCACGAAGCAGAGCGGGGTGCCGGAGTTCAGGCTCGCGAACCTGATGAACGACTTCGAGACGCTCGAGCAGGCGCGCGACGACGCGGCCGCGCTTACGGCGGAGCCGTCGTTCTGGACGGCGCAGGCGTACGCGGGGCTGCGCGACTACTTGCGGCGCGAGGCGCCGGACTACAGCGAGCCGCTGGATTAGGCTTGTCTTTGCGGGGCGGATATTTTGCGCGGACATTTCCTTTAGGCTGCCGCATACAATATAGGAGCCTCGCGAAGGGAAGTGGGCAGCCGTGAGTTGGCAAAAGTTCGGCATTCGGCCGGATCTGGTGGAGCGCGTCAAGGTGAAGATGAAAAATCCGGCCACGAAGGATAGAGTCAAGGCGCTGCTGGACGGGGTGACCAAAAGCGATCTGCAGGATCGGCCCAAAGTCAAACGTCTCGTCAAGTCGTCCGCCAAAGTGCTCGGCGAGCCGCTGACCGATCTGCAAGAGGAACAGCTGGTGAACTTCGTCATCGCGCAAAAGATCGATCCGAAGAGCACGCTCCATCTGATCAAGCTATGGGCGATGTTCCGGTAGCGGGCGACGCAGGGCAGACCTGCCGATCGCCTTCTGCATGGCAGGCGATGCGTCGCGCTGCGGCGCAATAGGGCCGATCGCCTTCTTTGTAGCTGGCGATGAATTGCGTGGCGGCCGAATGTGGCCGATCGCCTTCTGTATAGCAGGCGATGCATCGCGCGGCGGCGCAATAGGGCCGATCGCCTTCTGCATGGCAGGCGATGCGTCGCGCGGCGGCTCAATAGGGCCGATCGCCTCCTGCATGGCAGGCGATGTGCGGCCCTCAGCCCGAAAAGACCCTGATTCCCGGGAAAACCTCGGGAATCAGGGTCTTTTTGGCATTCCACGCGAGCCTTTAGAAGAGCTCGCCTTGTTCGTCCTCCGCCTCGAGGCAGCCGGGATCGTCGTTGGCTACGTTGCCGACCCGGCGGTTGGCCGGGTCGACGGCCAACTCCGCGGGATCCAGCGGAATCGCGAGCTGCAGCACCTCGTCGGCGCGCTGGAGGTTGCGGTCGAGCCACGCCGCTTCGTGCCGCCGATTAAGGATGATCGGCACGCGATCGTGGATGTCCGCGAGATGTCCCTGTGCCGGCGCGGTTAGAATGGCGCATGTGCTCAGCCTCGAGCCGTCGGGGGCGGTCCACGATTCATAGATTGCGGCCATGCTGAACAGGGCGCGATCCTTGCGGCGGATACGCATCGGGCGTTTGCCGTCCGCAGTCTGCTTCCACTCGTAATAGCCGTCGGCCGGGACGAGACATCGCTTGCGGCGCAGCGCCTCGCGGAAGGCGGGCCGCTCCGCGACAGTCTCGACCCGTGCGTTCAGCATCTTGCTGCCGACCTTCGGGTCCTCGGCCCAAGGCGGCACGAGCCCCCACTTGAGCAGCCCGAGCCGGTTGCGGGTGCCGTCGTTCACGATCGCCGGCACCATCTGTCCGGGCGCGATATTGTACCGGGGGCCGTAGGGCGAGCCGGCGGAGTCGTCGGCCGCATAATAAGCGAGCAGTTCCTCGAACGAAATCGTAATCGTATAACGTCCGCACATCGCGTTCAACCCTCTTTCTTTTCGCACCGAGGCAGTTCTCTTTGGGAAGTAGTATACCGCAACGGCAGCGCAATGCGAAGAAACGGGACGAGAAATGCTGAGAACAGGGGCCGCTCCAGGGGCTTGCGCGATGCGCGGCGCGAGCCCGATTCGTCGGACGCACCGCTTGTGCGGACGGAAGGCATTGCGCAATAAACGAAGCGCGCAGTCTTTAAGTCGTCCCTTTGGCGGCGACGGGGGAACGGCGGGCCTCCCGGGCTTCCTTGCTGTCGAGCTGCCGCAGGTGCCGCGTGATCTCGCCCATGTACCGCGCGAGCTGCATGCTGATCTCCGAGCGGAGCACCTCCCGGACGATGCCGAATCGTTCCTCGTAGCCGCGGCATACGTAGCGATGGTAAATAACGAGGTCGACTTGCTCGTCGCTGTCCAGCAGCCGGATGCGACGGCTGCTGAGTTCCCGGCGGAGCTCGTGAAGGTCGCGGGTGATCAGGTTGAGCACGACTTGAGCGCCCGTCAGCGTCACCCGGCTTAGCAGATTGCCCGAGCGCTCCCCCTCCTCCATGGCCCGCTGCACCATCGTGAGCATATGGGGCAGCACGATGACGTCGCGGATCATCCGCAGCTCGTCGGCGGTCGGATGGCCGGTCGTCTTGGGGGAGACGGCATGCTCTTCTTCGTACTGCTCGTGATGTTCGGTGAGCAACAGCTTGGCATTCCAGCGGTCGTTGCCGTCGAGTTTGCTCATTTGTAGTGGCCCCCGATCTGCTCGGCCCGTTCGCGTGCGACGCCGGCGGCAAGCAGCGAGGAGGCCCGCATGATGGCATCGCTCCCGTAACGGTCCTTGATGTAATCCGTAGCCCGTTCTATCCGCAAAATAGCCTGCCGATCTTCGAACAGGTCGAGCTGGTCGACGCCTTCGTCCGACAGCCCGCCGAGCGAGATGGTCAGGCGGCTGACCGGCATGCCGCTCCAGTGCTCGCGAAGCAGCTTGAGCGCCGCTGCGGCCACCTCGTGCGTGAGCGCGGTCGGCTGCAGCAGCTTGGTCTGGCGTCCGAACCAGGACGAACGCGTGCCGTCCGTCTCCGCGGCCCCGACCGAGACGACGCTGCCTCTGCATTTGTGCCGGCGCGTGCGGCGGCATACCTCGACGACGAGCTCGAGCAGGACGACCTCGATATCCTCGAGCTTGCGGTACAGGCCGCTGCGCAGCGCCTTGCCGTGGCTGATCGACTTGAGCTTGTGGCGGATGCCGGCCACGACCGGACTCGGATCGATGCCCCGCGCGGTCTGCCAGTAATATTCCGCCTGGATGTCGCTCTGCTTTTTCATCTCGCGGCGCATTCGCCGCTTGAAGTCTCCCAGCTCGAGCCGCGCGATGTCTCCGATATTGGCGAGCCCCATGCGGGTGAAATGGCGCGTCATGCGGGAGCCGACCATGAACATGTTGTGGACGGGGAGCTTCCAGAGGGTGTCCTCCAGTTTGTCGAAGGTCAGCGTGGATACGCCCTCGGGCGTTTTTTTTGCATAATTGTCCAGCGCCATCTTC
This sequence comes from Cohnella hashimotonis, assembly GCF_030014955.1. Lineage (NCBI taxonomy): Bacteria > Bacillati > Bacillota > Bacilli > Caryophanales > Paenibacillaceae > Cohnella > Cohnella hashimotonis. The sequence goes on along the minus strand of NZ_JAGRPV010000001.1, from coordinate 3,864,001 downwards.
GCGAGAATCTTCGTCGGGCCGACGCCGACGCGGACATTGATATTCGTGGAGAGCTTCACGTGATTCTGGATCAGCTCGGCGATCAGCTCCGGTGGCCCGTAGGCTGGGATCGAGCCCGTGACGTCGAGGAACTGCTCGTCGATGCTGTACGGCTCGACCTGATCGGTGAACGCTTCGTAGATCTGCGTCATGAACAGCGAGATGCCGATGTAGGTCTGCATCCGCGGGCGGATGACGATCAGATCCGGACATTTGGCGAGCGCCTCGCCGACCCGTTCGGCCGTCGTGACGCCCTTGGCCTTGGCGATCGGGCAAGCCGCGAGGATAATGCCGGAGCGCCGGGCGGGATCGCCGACGGCGACCGGCTTGTGCATCAGGCCGGGATGGCGCGCTTTTTCGATGGATGCGTAAAAGGACTGGCCGTCGATCAGGAAAATCGTCCGTTCATGAGGCATGGTGCTTCACCGGCTTGGCGCCGAGAATGCGGCTCGCCGACAGCGTGCGGAACGCGCGCTTCCCCCAGTCGAGCACGCGCACCTTGCCCCCGCGTACCGAGAATACGGCGACGACCCGCTGCGTGAAGCGTCCCTTGCTGTCCTCGTAAATGATTTCCACGCTTTGCCCGACGTACTTTTCGATGTTGACCGGCATGGCGACTCCTCCTTGATCCTCGGAGAGACGAGGTTAATTTCAGAACATTTGTTCTTATATTAATACGAACTAGCGTTCCCTTACAAGGGCTAAATTATACCGGTTGTCCGATTGTCGGAGCGCATTTGTATGTGGTTCCATAATTTAGTAATTCTATTGGCGATAAATGGTTTAAAGTCACGATTCATGATCTTGATTATCAATTTATTTGGAGTGCAAACGTTTATTCCAAGAAGGAAGCCTATAAGGGGCAAACTGGCATGGCAAGTACGCATTGCAGAGTAAAATATAGAATAGGTAATGCAAATTACACACATGTAAACGAAGAGGCAGTTCCCTTAAGATACTGTTGAAAGCGCTTAATCATAAGAAAAGAAGCTCATCTAATCTAAAGCAATCCGGAGGAGGACGAGATCCGCAAATGAAAAGCCGAGTTATGCTGGTGATGACTTCGATGGTCCTATTTATTTCGCTTGTAGCAGGTCAGTTGTCTATTTCAGCTCCGAGAGCGTATGCCGCCGCCTATGCTGCCGAACTGTGGAAAGCGGTAGACATTACCTTGCATAGCTCGAAAAGCTACTCCAACCCTTATTTGGATGTAGATATCAGCGCCACGTTTACCGGACCCGGCGGCATAAGCTTAACGATTCCGGGTTTTTGGGATGGGGGGGATACATGGAAAATCCGGTTTGCGCCTACCGTAACTGGCACTTGGACCTTTACGACTACGGCTTCGGATCCGACGGATACGGGATTGCACGGACAAACCGGAACCGTAGTGAGCCAACCTTATTCGGGCTCTTTGAGCATCTATAAACATGGATTTTTAAAATCCGATTCTTCGAATCGCTACCTGACCTACAACGATGGAACGCCTTTCTATTGGTTGGCGGACACCCATTGGATGGGACTGTCTTTTCGGGAAAGATGGTCCGCTTCGAATGATTCGAGATGGTCATCGCAGTATAAGGGAATGGTGGATAAACGGGTTAAACAAGGATATTCGGTCTATCAGATGAACTTTTTTGCTTTTGAGCAGGGCGATGTGAGTTCGAGCGGGACCTACAATGAGGGCGGTCATGTCTGGAATTACAATCGGTATGATGCGAATGCATCGAGTTTTATTTCTTCGAGCAGCCTATACGATAGTTACGTGGCCCATCCTACCAAAGCGCTGGACAATCGAGAAGGGACGATGTGGAAGGCCGCCACAAACGTTTATCCCCAGTGGTTTTCCATCGATCTTAAATCCAATACGACGCTTAGTAAAATCGACACTTTATTCGGAGCGAACGACACGTGGAGTTACAAAATCGAAGGTTCTGCCGATAATGTCGCTTACACGACGCTGGTTGACCGCACGGCAGGCGTTTCCGGAGATCGCTTCTCCGATCCCGTAGCGGCGACGGCCAGATATGTTAGGATTTCGATCACCGGAGCAGCCGGAGGCAGCGTTCCGTCCATTCGGGAATTTAAAGTATACAGCGGGACGAATTCTCTATTGAATTGGAACGGATTCGCTTCGGACTTGAACCCCGGTTTCTGGCAAAACTGCGATCTTCGCATTCAATATGCCGTTGAAAACGGACTGGTCGCAGCGTTGGGCATCGACTGGGGAAGGCTGCTGGACAGCGGCAACGAAGATGATTACAAAAGAATGGCCAAGTATATTGTGGCCAGGTACGGTGCTTATCCAACGGTGTGGACAGGCGGAGGGGAGTATGGTCAGGGTAGCGCGGCCAGTTGGAAAAACGTACTCGATTACACCTACGCTATAGACGCATATAAACGGGCCAATACGCTTCACAATGATTACACGAATACGATTGCGTTTCGCAATGACAATGCTTATCATATCGATTTTCTGCAGGGAGGGCACGGCGCTTTACTGGACAAAAGTTACTGGTTGAATCATTACAATGCGACGCCGACCAAAGTTGTAATTGAAGGCGAGGCCAATTATGAGAATATTAACGGTATACCTTCTTCTTATACGAGGGAAACAGCCTGGAATGCGAATATGGCAGGCAGTGCAGGGTTCTCCTATGGCGCTGAAGGATTATGGCAAGCAACTTGGGACGGCAATGACACTTGGCAAGTGTGGGGCGGTGTCCCGACCCCCTGGTACAATGCCATCGATAAGCCGGCCGGAGAACAAATGCGTTATATGAAAGACTTCTTCGAGGCTGCGATTTGGTGGTCGTTGAAACCCGATGCTTCCGTTATTTCCTGGATCGGGGCTCCCTCGGGAACGCAAAGACCGGCTGCCAAAACAAACGTCGATCGGTCAACGATTGTGGCATATTTGCCTTCAACGTCAACGACCTATAGCGGTACGCTGAATGGCTTGAATGCTTCAGAAACCTATATGGCAAGCTGGTTTAATCCGCGTACCGGAAAATATTCGACGATAAACCCAGGATTTTCTCCGAACGCATCAGGGCAATGGAGCATTCCCGTCCAACCTTCTACGGAAGATTGGACATTATGGGTTACCAAGATCACGAATACGGTGAATCCTCCGAAAATGAGCATCGGCGGAGGGACCTACGATTCCATGCAAGGCGTAGCGATCACTTCAACCACTACCGGCGCAACGATTCATTACACAACCGACGGAACGACGCCGACGACCTCAAGTCCAGTATACACCGGTCCTTTGCTGGTTACATCGCCTTACCCCGAGACCATTGTCCTGAAAGCCATTGCCGTAAAGAGCGGGATGGCGAGCAGTCCGCAATCCATTGCGTATTACAAACTGTTGGCTCAGAATTTGGCGCTTAATCGAACTTACAGCAGTTCCTCGCAATACGATGCCAGCCAAACTGCCGCAAAGGCGTTCGATGGTTCCGCTTCTAACTGGCAAGCCGCATCGGGGCATTATGCGAATGAATGGATACAAGTCGATTTCGGCAGCAATTTAACCTTTAATACCGCCGTGATAAGCGAATATGGCCAGCGTACGACGGGATTCCAGGTTCAATACTGGAACGGCTCGGGGTGGGCTGCGGCTTATACGGGAACGACCATTGGCGATTATGGCTCGCCGCTCACGGTTACATTTCCAACCGTAACTGCGAGTAAGGCTCGACTATTTTTTACGGGCGGTACAGGGTTTCAACCTATTATCTACGAGTTTGAACTCCTGAATCGAAATCATGCCCTAAATAAACCCATATCCAATTACGGCAGTTCTTCACAGTACGATGCCGGTCAATCCGCCGATCAGGCGTTTGACGGGTTGCTCGCGACCGACTGGCAAGCCGGCAATCAATTGTTCTCCGGGCAATGGCTATCGGTTGATTTCGGACAATCGGTAACTTTCAGCAAAGCGGTAATCACGGAATACGGAAATCGCACGACAGGCTACAGAATTGAATACTGGAACGGTTCTTCATGGGCCACGGCATACACGGGAACGACGATTGGCGATGCGAATACGCCAAGGACCGTAAACTTCCCTTCTGTCACTGGAAGCAAAGCGCGACTCTACTTTACTTCCGGAACGATGCAACCTGTAATCTACGAATTTGCAATATATTGATATAGGGGAGGACGCGTACGAATGAATCGAAAATGGAGACTGCCAGCCAGATTGATGGTTTGTTTGCTTGTGCTTGGACTGTGGGCCGGATCGAACGCCCCTGAGGGATCCGCAAACCATGCCTCTCCCATCGTCAAAGTCGAGCAGTGGAAAGTCGCGGAAATTACATTGACCAGTAAAAAAGATTATTCAGACCCGTTCAAGGATGTCCAAATTTCGGCGACGTTCTTCGGTCCGGGTCAAACGATCATTACTCGGCCCGGCTATTGGGATGGCGGACGCACGTGGAAAATCCGGTTCGCGCCGACCGAACCGGGGATGTGGAGCTATCGGGTCACCGCTTCCGATCCGTCCGATACAGGGCTTCACAATCAAGCCGGCCAAGTTTTGAGTCAGAAGTACAAAGGTGACCTGGATATCTACAAGCACGGATTTCTGAAGGTAAGCGACAGTGGCAGGCACTTGAGTTATGCGGACGGAACGCCGTTCTTTTACTTGGGAGATACGCATTGGATCCTGCCGCATGAGCGATTCTCCACGTCCAATGCGCCCGGAGTCGCTTCGCAGTTCAAGTACATGGTCGACAAACGAAAGGACCAAGGGTTCACCGTATATCAATCGGAGCCAATCTGGCAGCCGCATGGCGGAACGCACACCGGAGCGGACGAAGAGAAAACGGCGAATTTAAGCGACGGCTTTACGGCAGACGATCTGGAAGGCTTCCGCAATCTGGATCGGAAGTTCAAATATATCGCCGACAGCGGACTCGTACACGCAAATGCGCAAGTGACATGGGCGCTCGACCCGTCGCAGTATCCGATTTATACCGAAGACTACATGGCTCGAATCGCGACTTATTGGGTGGCCCGCTTCGGTGCGTATCCGGTGATCTGGACGATCGCGCAAGAGATCGACAAAAATATGTACGGGAACTATAACGAAGAAACGATGGGCAAGTGGTTTGCCGTGGGGCAGAGCCTGGCCGACAACGACGCATACAAACACCCGATCATGCCGCATATGGAAAGTACGAATTCGACGCTGCCGGCGAGCTCCAGTTGGTCGGGAAAACCGTATCATGACGGCTGGGCGGTTCAATGGCAGGGCAATCTCTCCGGCATGAGGGTAGCCAAATCCTTCTGGAACGCTTCTCCATCCAAACCCGCCGTGTTGTACGAAAGCGGTTACGACCAATTTTGGACCGATAACAGAGGCGCATTGGGCGCGGCATACAAAGCGTTCCAGTATGGAATGTACGGGTACGGGTATGGGGCAGCGGGCGTGTGGAACGATATTTATTCGAAAAAGGGAGAACCGGACGACTTCGGAACGGCTTCCGAGATGCCTGGCCGGTACTACTGGTGGTTTGACGGCGCGAATTTGAAAACGGGAGATCAATTGACCGACTTCAAAAGATTTTATAGTGCGCTGAAATGGTGGGCGCTCGTTCCTCGATTTAACGACGGAGCCTGGGCCTCTTTTAAGGACACTACCCGATCGCTGCTGTCATCGGACGGTAACGACACCTATGTCGTCTTTTTTTACAACAACGATGCAGCCACCGGAACATTGAAGAAAATGGACAACACCGCGATATATAACGCTTACTGGTTCGACCCGCGTCAAGGGGTGTACTACAGCATTCCGGAGACGGTCAAGGCAAAAACTTCTAGCTGGTGCATTCCCGCCAAGCCGAACAACGAGGATTGGGTGCTGCTGCTCGAGAAGCAAAAGAAAGGGAAGCCAGACAATAAGAATAAGAAAAATGCCGTTCTCGATCCGGTGATTCAGCAAAAGATCGCCGACTCCTTGCAGGCGGAATCGCGTTGCTTCGTTCAGACCGGCCAGGAGGGGGAACTACCCGTGCCGGTATCGACATGGAAATTCGACGAAAAGACGGGCAATACGTCTGTGGAATCTCCCGGGTCCGGTTCGCCGGCCCAGTTGAAGAACGGAGCGGAGATTATACCCGGTGGAGTTGCCGGCAACGCGCTCTCTCTGGATGGCGTAGACGATTATGCTGAAATCGATAGCGGAGCATTGGATGGCAAGGAGCAATTTACCATCTCCCTATGGGTGAACATGACAAGGCTCCCGAAGCTCAATTATTCCTTGATCGGCAAGGAAGGCGGAGATACGGACAATGCGTTCAGATTGACGATTTTGCCAAGCGGAGCGGGACATTTCGTCATGCATACGCCGGAAACGGGCTGGTACAGTATGGTTGCGGCATTTGATTGGCCCTTGCAGCCCGATCAATGGCATCAGGTCACCATTACTTATGACGGGAAAAATGCGCGTGTATACGTGGACGGCGAGGAAGAGGGCATGAGCGGTGAGATAAGAGGAGGACTGATGACCGTAGCGAACCCCATTCGTCTCGGCTATCAATCTGCCTCGAATATCGAATACGCACAAGCCGACATTGACGAATTGCGATTATATGACCGGGCGCTGACGGGCGACCAGGTTGCAAAGCTCTTCTCGCTGCGATAAGAGGACGAAGTTCGACATGAAGATGGAGCTCCTTCCGTACTTCCGGAAAGGAGCTCTTATCTTTGTCAAATACAGAATGGATAAAGCAAAACAACGCATTGACGGTTGCCGCCGCCTTCTGGGAGGATAAAGAGGATACATGCATTCGAATACGGTCGATGACAAGGAGAGGTTCACCAGTGAGAGTCGTTCGGTTCATTCGATCGAAATTGCACTACAAAATGATGTTAATCTATTCTCTCTTAACGCTGGTACCGTTAATCATTGTAAGCGCAACCTTCTACGTGACATCGAAAAGAATTATTGAAAATAATGTCGACCAGTCTTTCAAGCAAACCATGGCCGAGACCTCGGATAAAATCGACGGCGTTTTTAAAGCATTCGCAAGGGAGGCTGCCGGCATCGGAGACAATCGGTTCGTCAACGTTCTCCTTCGCAACGCTTCGGCGCCGGACAAGTATCCGCTGGCGCCATCCGAACGAGCGGCGTTGGAGGAAAGGGTGCAAGAAATGCTGCAAATCGAGCTGGACGACATGGGCAAGAACATTGGCGATCTCGCCGACTCTATTCATCTCTTCGACGTTCATGGTAAACAATATTATGCTGGTGCCGGCCCCGACATTCAATATTACGATGCGATCGTCATCATGCCGTTCGAGAAGCAAGGCGTTCCGGAGTGGGCGTTTTTCGTCGATCATCGTCGGCTGATCTGCAATTTGCAACTTGTCGATCCGGAAATGGGAACGGTTCTCGGAAATTTGGTCGTCCTGCTGGATCCGATCAAAGTGAATTCTTTATACGACTCCTACGACACGGGTTCTTTTTTCATTACGAGCGCAAGCAATGTCGTGTTATCCTCCGACCTTCAACGCTCAATCGGCGAGCTCCTTCCCTCGCCGGCGACGGGAGACACCATAACAACGGAAAGAGAATCGAAATGGACGGGCTTTAAATATGTAAGCCGCATTCCCGTTTCCGAAGCGAGCGCCGGAATCCGAAGGCTGGCCGTCTTCTCGGTCGCGGTCGCGCTTGCGTCCTGGATCGCGGTCATCGTCATTACCTATTACGTACTGCGAAAAATCACCAGCCCCTTGGCTACATTAAGCAAACTCATGCGCAAAGCGCAGAAAGAAAACTACCAGTTAATCGAAAACTTCGGGTCCCACGATGAGATCGCGCAGCTCTGTCATAGCTTTAATCGGATGATTCTGGAAACGAAGGAATTGATCCAGAAGGTCTATAAAGCAGAGCTTGAGCAGAAGGAGGCCCAATTGGCTGCGATCCGGACTTATTTCAACCCCCATTTTTTGCACAACACTCTGGAATACGTGAGCATTCTGGCCAAATCTAAAGAAAATATCGAACGGATCCCTTACGTCGTGAAAAGCTTGTCCAGCATTATTCGTTTTTCGATTTCGCCGGGGGAAGCTTTCGTTTCTCTGGACGTAGAGATGAAATTCGCGAAAACCTATATGCAAATCCATCAATATCGTTTCGAGGACCGATTCGAATACAGTATCGACTTGCCCGAACACTTGAAACGGCTCGAGGTTCCGAAGCTTATTCTTCAACCGATCATCGAAAATGCGTTCATTCACGGAATCGATCATATTCGCGGGGTAGGCCGAATCGATATCAGAGCTTATGAGAGCCAGTTTAATCTTGCGATCGAGATCGAGGACAACGGCGGTTCAGCACAAACGCATCCCCGCGTTTCCAAAGGGATGGGATCCGGCTTGAAAGGAATCGAATCCCGGATTAAGCTGCATTTCGGCGATCGTTATGGCATTGAGAAGCGGCAAGGCGAACGAGGGATGATCGTAACGCTGCTTTTGCCGATCCTATTGAACGAGTCAACGGATTTTTCATCGGAAAAGGGGATCCAAGCACCATGAAGCTATTTATCGTAGATGATGAAAAAGCCGTCAGAGATTATATCGTCTCTCTCCCGGCCTGGAATCGTCTTGGCTGCAAGATCGTCGGACAAGCGGCCGACGGTTGGGAAGCCTACGAAACGTTAAGCAGAACGAACGCTGACGCGCCGGATGTGTTAATAACCGACATTCGAATGCCTTACATGGATGGCATCGAGTTGACTAGACAAGTCCTCGAAGACTTCCCCGATATGAAAGTGATCTTTCTGACCGCGCATGGCGAATTCGAATATGCCAAACAGGCCGTCAAGCTAGGGGCTGTAGATTTTATCACGAAACCGTTCCACGAAGACGAACTCGTAGAACGTGTGAAGTGGATCAGAGATCATCGGTTGAATCGTCGGAGACCGGAATGGGTTCAACAGGAAGAATGGATCCGGACGCTGTTGACCCCCATGACGCCGGACCGGGAAAAGATCGGTCTGCTCGGAGAGCTCGAAACGATGAATCAATCGGCCGTTTTCCTCTCCGTCGAAATTGACAATGCGGGTATTCTGGCCGATACGGGAAAATCGTTTTCAAACCTTGCCATACGCGAATTCATCGCCGACGTCATGACATTGCACCCGCATCCTTACTGGTCGTCCCTGTCGCAAAGCGGCGTTTATTTGGTTTTGTTCATGCCCCCGGCCGTTCCGAAGGAACAATCGGCGCACGAAGCGATGGAGGTTGCCCGGCACATTCTGGATGCGATCCAAGGGTCGTTCGGTTACAGCGTTTCGATCGGCATCAGCGATCTTTTGCCCTCCGCGGCAGAGCTTCCGAAAGGGCTTGAACAAGCCAAAAGCTGCTTGGATTACCGGATGCTGATTGGACGGAATTCGATCGTTGCTTACTCCGCCTTGCTCTCGATGCGGGAACAGAAGCGGGAGCAATCGGAGATGAACCGTTCCGAACTGACCGATCTGCTGCGCAAAGGAGAGGAAGCGCCAATCTCCGATTATTTAAAAAACCTGAATAGAACGTTCATGTTGGAAGGAATAAGCAAGACGCGCATTCAGGAGGCCTGTATGGAAATGGTGGAGACGGCGGGCCAAGCCCTGCATTCCTTCGGCATTCAACCAAGCCCGGAGGAGACGATCGCCGTTCGCAAAAGCGTTCTGTCCTTTACGATTCTTTCGGATTTGATGATATATATGGAACAATTTCTGAAGAAAACCGCAACGCTCGTAAGTTCTGCCAGACAAAGCGCTTCTGCTCATTACATCGATGCCGCCATGAAGTTCATTGAAAGCCGCTATATGGAGGACATCACGCTGCAAATGCTGGCGGACGAGCTTTTCGTTAATTATTCGTATTTAAGCAGGCTCATCAAGAAAGAAACGGGCCGTAATTTTAGGGATTTATTATGGGAGCATCGGATCGGCATCGCCAAGGAGAAGCTTTCAACGACCAACTTGAAGCACTATGAAGTGGCCTATGCGGTGGGGTTTAAGGACGCCGCCCATTTCAGCCAGCTGTTTAAGAAAATGACCGGGAAAACGCCCGGTGAATATAAGGCTTAAAGACAAATACAGAACAGTTCAAGACAAATAGACACATGTCGATCCTCGGATCGATTGTATAAGCTTATGAATAGGGAGGCGCCGTCGTCGGGCGACGCCGAACCGAACTCGACAATCAGGAGGTCAAATCTAGTGAAAAGAAAAAGAATGCTTCTCGCATCGCTGACCCTCGTGCTGGCCACGCTGATCTCGGCATGCGGAGCAAACAAAGCAAACGATGCCCAAACTTCGACAGCACCGGACTCGGCCGCTTCCGAAGCAAGCGCAAGCTCATCCGGCTCGGCCGGCGGAACCGACGATTCCTTTACGATCCGGATCGGAGCCTGGTTCATCGACGATCGGCCTTTCATGCAACAATTCAAGGCAAACGTCGAGAAGGCTTACAAAGAAAAATATCCGAAAGCCTCCATTCAATGGGATATTACGCTTGGGGATACGTATGCGGATAAGCTGAAGGCAGAGCTGGCCTCGGATACGGCGCCGGACGTTTTTTTCCATCAGGGTAAAACCGCTGCGTTCGGAGAAGTCGGATATTTGGCGGATTTGTCAGGCGAGACGTGGGCGTCTAAGCTGAATCCGGGAGCGAAAAGCGCGTATTCGTACAAAGATACGGTATACGCGCTGCCTATGGGCATCGCATCGAGCGGGATCTGGTACAACAAGAAAATATTTGCCGACCTCGGGATCGAAGTACCGAAATCCTGGGCGGAGATGGAAAGCGCATTCGCGAAAATCAAAGCGGCGGGCATTACGCCGGTTGCCGCCGGATTTAAGGACGCTTGGACCGCAAGCATGACCTTTAACCTGTGGATGCAGCCCTATGGCAACGAGAGCAGCCCGACTTTCGGCAAAGATCTTTACGAAGGCAAGAAGAGACTGGACGGGCCGGAAGTTCAAGCGGTCATGACGCATCTGCAAGAAATGGTCGAGAAGGGCTACCTGAACAAGACGGCGCTTAGCATCGATTGGCCGCAATCCGCGGAGCTGTTCACCTCAGGGAAGGCGGCCATGATCGTTCAAGGCCCATGGATGCCTGGCACCGCGCAGGAGAATTTCCAAACGAAAGGCCATACCGCATTCGATCTCGGCTACTTCCCGTTCCGAACGGACAAGGGGTACGCCAAGCTGTCATTAGGCATTGACCAATCTCTTTCGGTGAACGCCAAAACCAAGCACCTGCAGCCAGCGAAAGACTTGGTCGGCGTCATCGCGAGCCCGGAAGTGTATGGACCGTTTAACGTAGGCAGCGGAACGGTACCGGCCATTCAAGGCATGCAGCTCGACTATCCGAACGCCGCGTTAAACGATTTATTGAAGGTTGTCGACGAGACGGAATCCGGCATGGGATATGAAATTTATGTGCCTGCTTCCGCGATGACGTCGCTCGTGGAAACGTTCACGAAAGTAGCCTCGGGCATCAAGTTCGATCCGAAGGATTTGACGGAAGCCCAGAAAAAGCTGGAGAAAGACAAAGGAACGGTCATTCTTCCTGCAGAGTAATCAAAAACTATTCCAATTCGACCGGCCGGCGCTTAGCGCGGCCGGTCGAATAGTAAACGGGTGAGATCATGTTAAAAGCCAGTACCCGGGAGTGGTGGACCGGTTTTTGGTTCATCCTTCCGGCAACCGCGTTGTTCGTAGCGTTCGTCTATTATCCTTTTGCATCAAGCGTGTATTATTCGTTTACGGAATGGGATTCCATCCGTCCCGCCAAGTTTATAGGTTGGGACAACTACGCCTTTTTGCTCGAAGATTCCAAAATGCTTCAGGCGGCCAAGAACACGATCTTGATCACCCTCTTCGGAATCGTCGTTCAGAACCCCTTGTCCTTACTGCTGGCGATCTTGCTAAACCGTTCTTTCCGTACGAAAGTTTTGCTCAGAGTCGCCTTTTATTTGCCCGTCGTCGTAAGCCTTGTGGTTACCTCTATCGTATGGGGTCAAATTTTGCAATATGACGGCTTGCTTAATCACTTGCTGGAACGAATCGGTCTGCTTGCCTGGGAACGCGATTGGCTGGGAGACACGCGATCCGTATTCCCGACCATCATCGCCCTGACGCAATGGCAAGGGCTTGGGTATTGCGCGGTGATCTACTTGGCCGGTCTGCAAGCCATTCCCCAGGACTTGTATGAAGCTGCGAAAATGGACGGCGCCAAGGCGGTCAACCGGTTTGTGCACGTTACGCTTCCGATGCTCATGCCCGCGACAACGGTCGTCGTGTTCTTGACCATCGTCGGTGGCCTGAAAATGTTCGATATTCCCTATATCATGACGGGAGGCGGCCCCGGCTCGGCTTCCTACACCCTTACGCTTGCCATCTATAATGCCGCATTCCGGGAAAATACGTACGGCTATGCGATCGCGGGCGGGATCGTTCTGATGATCTTCATTATGGCCGTTACGCTTCTTCAATTGAGGGTCATGCGGCGCAAAGAGGTGGAGATGTGATGGGCAAGCGCTCCGCCAAGCGGAATGACCGTACGAGCCTAATGTTGGAGATTGTATTGTTATTGATCGCATTGCTGTTTTTGTATCCGATATTTTATCTCATACTGACCAGTTTTAAATCTCCCGATCAACTGTATCAGCCGTTGGCTATGCCAGATTCATTCTATTGGGGCCATTACAAGAAAGCCATCGAAAAGGTGAACGTTTTGCGCGGTTTTTTCAATACGTTCGCTATTAGTGCCGGAGCGATCGGGCTGATGGTTTTTGTCTCTTCCATGGCGGGGTATGTCATTGCGCGCATTCCGCGCAAGTTCTTTCAGTTTCTCTTTTATTTCTTCATCTCAGGCATGGTAATTCCGCTGCAAACGGGCATGATTCCGATCTTCAAAATGGGAGTTGCCTTGCATCTGATCGATACGCGCACCTTCATGATCTTGTTGTACGCGGCGGGCGCGCTCCCTATGGCGACGTTCATGTACGCCGGATTTACGAAATCCGTCCCTAGGGAAATCGAAGAATCGGCTGCCATCGACGGGTATGGAAAGTTTCGCGCGTTCTGGATGATTATTTTTCCGCTCCTGCTTCCGGCGACGGGGACGCTCATCATGTTGAATATCTATGGAATCTGGAACGATCTTTTCGGTCCGCTGCTTTATTTGAAGAATCCCGCGAAAATGACGCTGATGGCACAAGTCGTCCAATTCAAAGCGAATACCCAATCGATCGATTACGGCCCGATATTCGCGCTGTGCGTCATGGCGACTTTGCCGCTGATCGTTCTGTTTTTCTTCACGCAAAAATATATGATGAAAGGACTCGTCGCCGGTGCGGTTAAAGGCTGATCCCTTCCTAATCGAGAATACTCAAAGGTCCGGAACGATCGATTTCGGCATTACGGATCTACGCATCGAATACAGGAGAAATCCGATCGGCATCGGCGTGCGCGTTCCCCGGTGCAGTTGGAAACTTATCGGAACAGGAAGGGGAATCCGTCAAGGCGGTTACCGGATTCAAGTCTCCGAGAACGATCCGTATTTCAGCAATCCGATCTGGGATTCCGGCGAGGTGAACTCGGATCGGTCCGTGCACATCGCGTATGGGGGAAGTCCGCTTGCGTCTCGTCAAGTCTACCACTTACGAGTGCGTGCTTGGGACGCTAAAGGCCGGGAAAGCGACTGGCAGACCGCCTTCTTCGAGACGGGGATATTGGAATACAGAGAGTGGACCGCACAATGGATCACGCTCGATCCAGGGAAGCATGATCGTGCCGGGGAAGCTTTGCCCCTTTTCCGCAAAACTTTCGAAACGAAATCTCCCTTACGCTCCGCCCGAATTTATGCGACTGCTCTCGGACTGTACGAACTGGAGCTTAACGGCAATCGTTTAAACGATCAACTGTTCGCGCCGGGGTGGACAAGTTACCACAAACGGCTTCAAACGCAAACCTACGATGTGACGGCGTATATCCGTATGGGCGATAATGCGATCGGAATAACCGTTGCGGACGGTTGGTACAAAGGCAGAATCGGGGGCCATCCCCGAGATTTTTACGGCAATCGCCGAGCAGCGCTGCTTGAACTTCATCTCGCCTACGAAGACGGCAGTATGCAAACCGTCGTAACGGACGGTTCCTGGCGGGCGGAGACCGGTCCGATCGTCATGGCTTCCCTGTATGACGGAGAAAGCTATGACGCCAGGCTCGAGAAGGACGGCTGGAGTATGCCGGCGTACGACGATCGATATTGGCTGCCCGTCGAAACGATGAAACGCGGCAACCATATGCTGCTTCCGCAAGAAAACGTACCGACGGCAGTCGTAAAAGAGCTTCAACCCGAGCGGGTCTTGCGATCGCCGAGCGGAGAGACGATCTTGGATTTCGGCCAGAATCTGACCGGATGGGTTTCTTACTCGGTGACGGGGGAAGCGGGTAGGCTTATTGAACTGACTCATGCCGAAGTATTGGATTCGAACGGCAACCTATACGTCGATAATTTACGTTCAGCCAAGCAGATGACCCGTTATATATGCAAAGGGACGGGGAACGAACGATATGAGCCGAGGTTTTCGTTCCAGGGTTTTCGCTATGCGAAGGTGAGCGGATATCCGGGTGACGTGATGCCCGATTATTTTACTGCGCACGTCATTAGCTCCGACCTGGAAGAGACGGGCACATTCGAATGCTCGGATCCGCTGGTCAATCAATTGCAAAGCAACATCGTCTGGGGACAGCGCGGGAACTTTCTGGACGTACCGACGGATTGCCCGCAGCGCGACGAAAGATTGGGATACACGGGCGACGCGCAGGTTTTCGTCCGGACGGCGGCCCATAACATGAACGTAGCCGTTTTCTTTACCAAATGGTTAAGAGATTTGAAGGCGGATCAATTGCCGAGTGGCGGCGTACCCAACACGATTCCGGACACTTTGCCGGGTTGGGAGATGCATTCGGCGGCAGGATGGGGGGATGCGGCGGTCATCTGCCCATGGACGATGTATGCGTGCTACGGGGATCTGCGGTTGTTGGAAGAACAATACGACAGCATGAAAGCATGGGTTGAGTTCTTGAGAAATTCGGGGGAACAGGCGTATCTTCGAAACGACGGTTTTCAGTTCGGGGATTGGCTGGCACTCGATGCTCCCGCGGGGAGCTATACGGGCGCGACGCCGAAAGACTTTATCGCAACCGCGTTTTACGCACATTCTACGAATTTGCTCGCCAAATCCGCGCGGGCGTTAGGCAAAAGAGAGGAAGCGGCAAAGTACGAGGAGCTGTTCGTGAACATTCGAGACTGCTTCAATAGAGAGTTCGTTACGCGCACGGGAAGACTATCGTCCCCGACGCAAACAGCTCACGTATTAGCGCTTCAATTCGGATTAGTCGAAGGTCCGGTTCGCAAGAAAGTGGAGGAAAGCTTCATTCGGCTCATCGAGGAATCGGCGTATAAGCTGACTAGCGGATTTCTTGGGACCCCTTATATTTGCCCTACGCTGTCTGACATCGGCAGAAATGATTTGGCCTATCGGTTGGCGTTATCCCGCAGCTATCCGTCTTGGCTGTATTCCGTCGAACAAGGGGCTACGACCATCTGGGAGCATTGGGATGGCAGAAAAGCGGACGGTTCGTTCTGGAGCGCGGATATGAATTCCTTCAATCA
The DNA here is from genome assembly GCF_030014955.1 of Cohnella hashimotonis. NCBI lineage: Bacteria > Bacillati > Bacillota > Bacilli > Caryophanales > Paenibacillaceae > Cohnella > Cohnella hashimotonis. Next base: position 3,848,266 of record NZ_JAGRPV010000001.1, on the reverse strand, counting down.
TTATGCATTCGGCGCGATCGGAGAGTGGTTTTATCGCTACGTGGCGGGTATAGACACCGTTGAAGTCAAACCAGGGTTTAAGTACATTCGGATCAAGCCGCTTCCGAACGAAGGGCTTAATTACGCCAAAGCGACATACCAATCCATGTACGGCGAGATCGTGTCCGGTTGGAGGCTGCAGAACGGGGAGATGAACGTTGAAGTGAAGATTCCGCCGAATACGACGGCTACGCTGGAATTGCCGAACGCGTTGCAGGATCGGGTGACGGAGCACGGCGTACGACTAGGCGAAGCGGAAGGCGTTCGGATCGTTGCACTCCACGACAACCGCGTTACGCTGGAATTAGAGTCGGGTACCTACCGGTTTCAATATGAATGGCGCACCTCCTCGGAGGTGAAAAATTGATCATCCGAATGGAGCAGTTTGGCGCGAAGTCGGAACAAGGGTTTGACAACACGTTGGCCGTCAGGTCCGCTCTGGATTCCTGCAAGGAACTTGAAGGCGCAGTACTCGTATTTCCGTGTGGAAACTACCATTTTTGGCCCGATAAGGCGGTAGAAAAACAACTGTTTATCTCGAATCACGATCAAGAAGGATTGCGGCGAATCGCTTTCCACTTGGCGGATCGGAGCGGGTTCACGGTCGACGGACAAGGATCGGAGTTTATTTTTCATGGTCCGATGATTCCATTCGTCATTGAAAACTGCTCCCAAGTGCTTGTTCGAAATCTTGTCATCGATTGGGAGGAGCCGATGTTTGCGCAGGGCACGGTTTCTCGCGCAGACCATGAATCGTTCGATATTCAAATGCCGGAGGGAACCGACTATAAAGTCGAAGATCATGCGGTATGGTTTACATTCGGCGGGAAACCCGAAAAAGTATGGGGACTGAACGAATTCGACAAGCAGACGAACGCGCCTGCCTATCAAAGCGGCGATCAATTAAGCTGGGGGAACTACAGTAAAGTCCGCATCGAACAATCGCGACCGGGCGTAATTACTTTTCAAGGGGATAACATGAAGCTCCCGCGGATCGGTAATCTCATCGTCATGCGGTTCGGCAGAAGAGAAAATCCGGCTTTTTTCATCAGCGGCGGGGAAAACGTCAGCGTGGCATCCGTGAACGTGCACCATGCACCGGGCATGGGACTCCTTGCGCAATGGTGCACGAATATCCACTTGCACCAATTCAATGTGATGCGGAGACCCGGTTCGGACCGTATCGTAACCGCCACCGCGGATGCCACACACTTCGTGTATTGTCGCGGCAAGGTGACGCTTGACCATTGTCTATTTGAAAACCAATTGGACGATCCATGCAACGTGCACGGCATTTATGCCAGAATTACCGAAAGGCTCGGCGATGATAGGCTGTTGGTTGAACTCGCGCACGACATGGCGAAAGGAATCAAAATCGCCAATCCCGGTGATCGGCTTGAATTCGTGCGACGCGACTCGCTATTGACTTATGCGAACTTAACGTTAAAAGACTTGAATGTGCTAAATAAGGATTATGTGGAGCTAGAATTTGAACAGCAGCTGCCGGAAGACATGGAAATGGATGACGGTGTCGGAAATACGTTATGGCAACCCGATTTAACCGTCACGAATACGACGGTTAGGGCGAACCGCGCCCGCGGTTTTTTGATCACCACTTCGGGCAATGTACGGCTGGAGCATAACAAGATCAGCGCCCCGGGGTCGGGCATTAAAATATCCGGAGACGCCAATTACTGGTTCGAGTCCGGAGCCGTGAGGCAGGTCATCATTCACCATAACGAATTCACGGATTGTAATTATTGCTGTCCGGAGTGGGGAAAGGCCGTTATCGACATCGATCCCGAGATTGAGTGGCCGAAGGCGTACGAGGAATGCTACCATCGCCATATTTCGATTGAGAAAAATCGCTTCGTAACGTTCGATACCGGTATCCTATACGGTCATTCTGTCGATGGAATCCGCTTTGTCGACAACGTCATTGAAAAAAGCGATTCATATCCGCCGCATCATGTCATGGCATATCCCATTCAGCTTAAGGCGTGCAAAAACGTCACGATAGCGGGCAATCAATGGCCGAATGGAACGCAAACCGTCGCATGGGTCAATGATGAAGAGAGGAAGGTTTGAAGGTAGGAGATAGGTCTCCAAAGCACTATCGTCGATCCAAAGAAACGAATAAAGCTATCATGATAAGCAGGCTCGATCAATAGCCCGATCGAGCTTTTTTTGCATTTTTCATCGAGTTGTCGGAAAGAATTGTTCCATTCTTGAACGATTAAGGGAGAAGATGTGACCGCGCTTGAACTGCAAAAGGACAGAGATATAATCAACTCGAATTGCAAATCGCTTTGGAGGGGAGGCAGTAAGGAATGGAAGTTGATACGGTTCTATGGAGCAAGCTGGTGACAGGAATGACACTAGGGTTCCATGCGATATTCGCGACGATTGGCGTCGGTATCCCTCTCATGATCGCGATTGCCGAGCTCATCGGCATCCGCAAGCAAGATTCTCACTACACGCTGATGGCTAAGAGGTGGGCGCGGGGGTTCGTTGTATCGGTCGCGGTCGGTGTCGTAACGGGTACGGCGATCTCACTGCAATTGGCACTGGTGTGGCCGAATTTTATGAAGTTGGCGGGGAACGTTATTGCGCTTCCGTTATTCATGGAGGTGTTTGCGTTCTTTTTTGAAGCTATCTTTCTAGGCATTTATCTGTATACGTGGGAACGGTTCAGGAACCCCTATATCCATTGGCTGCTCACGATCCCCATTGTCGCAGGGGCAGGCATGTCCGCTGTTTTTATCACGACTGTGAACGGTTTTATGAATCAACCCGGGGGATTTACGATACAAGGCGGACAATTTACAGCCGTTAACCCGGTGCAAGCGATGCTGAATACGGCGACGTTCTCCAAAGTGTTCCATGTATTAAGCTCGGCTTACTTAACAGGAGCGGCTTTGCTGGCAGGGATTGCGGCATTTACGATGCTTAGAAAGGGCGTTACAGGATATCACAAAAAAGCACTGAAGCTTATGATGACTGTTGTCCTGTTGTTCGGCGCACTAAACACGGTTGCCGGAGATGTGTCCGCCAAGTTCTTGGCCGAACATCAACCGGAAAAGCTGGCTGCTGCGGAATGGCATTTTGAGACCGAGCGCGGCGCGGATTTGATTCTATTGGGATGGCTTAATGCCGAGCATAAAATAATAGGCGCACTTCATCTGCCAAAGATTCTCAGCTTCCTGGCTTTTGGAAATTTTAACGCGAAAGTAACAGGTCTGAATGAATTTCCTCCGGATGAACAACCTCCGCTCCTTGTACATTACTTTTTTGACTTGATGGCCGGCATCGGGTTTGCGTTATTGGGCATATCCGTTCTGTATTTCCTATTTACATTGTGGAAAAAACGCAATGAGCACAACAAATGGATGCTCCGCATGCTTGCTTTAAGTGCGCCGCTCGCATTTTTGGGAGTCGAGCTGGGCTGGTTTTACGCGGAGTTGGGGCGGCAGCCGTGGATTTTACGAGGATATATGCGTGTAGAAGAAGCGGCGACGACATCGCCAAGCGTGAGAGTTCTTTTTTTCCTTCTCCTTCTTCTCTACATCGTATTAGGCGTGTTTAGCGTTCTTGCGCTTCGGCGCTTATTCAACAATAATCCGGCAGAAACCGAGATGGAGAAGTGGGCGCAGCATGCGGGCGACCAGGGGACAGGGAAGGGAGCGCATGCCTGATGAGTTACGATTTGATTGGAATTTCGGTACTTTGGCTGTTTTTGTACGGGTATCTTATTATTGCCTCCATTGACTTTGGAGCCGGTTTCTTTGCCTTTTATGCCCGCCTGACCAAGCAGGACCCTCTCATTAATCGTCTGATTTCTCGTTATTTGTCACCCGTATGGGAGATCACGAATGTATTTTTCGTTTTTTTCTACATCGGCATGATCGGATTTTTTCCGGATACAGCCTATTACTACGGCTCGGCGCTGCTCGTTCCGGGAGGGATTGCGATCGTGCTGCTTGCTATTCGCGGTTCGTTCTATGCGTTTGAAAACTATGGTTCCAAAAATAATATCGTCTATCTGTTTTTGTACGGCGCATCGGGATTGCTGATCCCGGCTTCGTTGTCCGTGGCGCTGGCCCTGTCTGAGGGCGGCTTTATCTTAAAGCAGGATCAGACGGTTTCTCTGGATTACTGGGCTTTATTTACCAATCCGTTGTCGTGGAGCATCGTTGGATTGGCGATTGTGTCTGTCTTGTTTATTAGCGCCTGCTTTCTGGCGTTTTACGCTTCACGGGCAGAAGATCAAGCTGCGCTAAAGCTTATGCGGACTTATGCGATGTTCTGGAGCACACCGACGATTATTATCGCCCTGACGGCCTTTATCTATTTGGGGCAACACAATGAGCGACATTATCAAAATATGATGGATTTATGGTGGCTGCTTGCGCTTTCTGTTGCCTTTTTCATGATTGCGATGTGGCTGTTATACCGCGGTCGCCGCTATGGGTTAGCCTTTGTTTGCATCATGCTGCAATTTTTCTGTGCTTTTTTCGCTTACGGGATCGGGCAGTATCCCTATATTCTTGATCCCTACATTACGATTCAGAGCGGCGTCACCTCATCCTCGATGGGCTTCGCGCTGGTTGTCGTATTTATCGGAGGCATGTGTCTATTGATTCCTTCCCTTATTTTGGTTTTCAAGCTGTTCCTGTTCGATGCAGATTACGTGAAAGGGAAAAAATAGGCTGATTGCTCGCAGGCTATTACTATAAAGGAGTTGAGCCTGGTGGAGGGGAAAAAAAGCTTGATCGCTATACAGATGACGGCCCAACGCAAACGTCTCATTTACCTGGCATTCATCTCGCTCGCACTAGGCGCCGCTATTGTAAGTCAGGCTGCATTGCTGGCTGAAGCCGTCCAGCGGATTTTTGTGGAGAAAGCCTCTTTTTCATCGGTTGCCCTACTGCTCGGCATCTTACTGGCCGTGATGGCGATACGTACACTGTTGTCATATGGGAACGGGATGGTTGGTTTGCAAATGGCAGCAACCGCTAAAAAAAATATGCGAGCAGCCGTGTTTCAGCATTTTACGAATGCTTCCATGTCTTCCTCTCTTCGAGGGCAAACGGGGGGGAAGGTCAGTATTGCGCTGGATGCTGTGGATGAGGCGGATCATTATTTCAGTCAATACATGCCGCGTATGGTGGAAACGGTCATGATCCCCATTCTGATCTTAGTCGTTACGTTTGCTCAACATGCCAATTCAGGGATCATCATGCTGGTTACGGCCCCGTTTATCCCGATCTTTATGATTTTGGTGGGGCTGAAAACGAAAAATAAATCAGAAGAAAAGTATGCGCAGTTGGCCGAGTTTGCCGGTACATTTCTGGATTCCCTTCAAGGGCTCGTTACGTTAAAAATATTCGGACGGGCCCGCCGTCAGCAGCAAGAAATCGAACGCAGCAGCTTAAGATACCGCGACGCCACGATGGATATTTTGAAGATTGCGTTTACGAATACACTCTTGTTGGAATCGATTGTGATGCTGGGCATCGGGATTGTTGCTCTCGAACTGGCCATTCAGCTGCTAGTCTTCAAATCGATGTCGTTTCATACGGCCTTTTTTGTTTTGTTGCTCGTGCCCGAATTTTACGGCTTGCTGAAAAGCTCAGGCACGGCTTTTCACAATGGTCGAACCAGTATGGGGGCCATTCGCAAGGTTGAAACCATGCTCGCGGACACGAACGATAGAAACGATTCGAAGGATCAGCCGATCGGGCTCCGGACATTCCCGAAGAAGCTGTTTCCAATGCCGCCCGCCATTGAACTGGACAATGTCCGGTTTCAGTATGCAGCCGACTCATTTGAGCTGAATACAGGTTCGATCACAATCGGACCGGGAAATCATATTGCCCTTGTTGGTCATAGCGGATCCGGCAAAACGACTTTGCTCCATCTTATAGCGGGATTACTAAAACCGGTGTCGGGGACCATTTTGGTGAATGGAAACCCGCTTACTCAACAGAATGAGACGAAATGGTTGGAACATATAAGCTACATTACGCAGCATCCTTACATTTTTGCAGGTACCTTCGCCGATAATATCGCGATCGGTGCCGGGCGGAATGTCTCCAGGGCTGAAATCGAGGCGGCGGCTGCGGACGCGGGTCTTTCGAAGGTCGTATCCCAACTGGAGCAGGGATTTGATACCCCCGTCGGTGAAGGCGGTAGAGGACTTTCCGGCGGGGAAAAGCAACGACTTGCCGTAGCGCGGGCTTTTTTGAAGCGACCCTCCATTATTTTGTTCGATGAGCCGACCGTCGGACTCGATCTTCTCACCGAAGATATCCTGCAACGTTCGATTGCAACCTTGGCAACATCGGCGACGATGATTACGGTGGCTCACCGATTGTATACCATTCGACATGCCGACAACATTTTGTTTATGGACCGTGGCGTCCTAGCGGGCTCGGGGCATCACGACGAGCTTATGCACCGCCTGCCTGCGTATGCAGAGATGGTCGATGTCCAACGCAAAGGGGTGCCGGGATGAGCGAGTTGGCTATTTTGTCCCAAGCTATGATTCGGGAGCGCAAGGATATTATTCTTTCGATTTTAGGCGGATTTGTCGCCGGTATTGCTGGTGTGGTCCTCTTTTCCGCAAGCGGATATCTCATTTCGCAAACGGTGTTTGCGCCTCCGCTGTATACGCTGATTGTACTTACTTCGCTGGTCAAGCTGCTTGGTTTGATTCGAGCGATGAGTCGTTATGGCGAGCGCTTATATTCGCACAGAGCGACATTCTCTATGCTTAGCCGTGTGCGAACATCCTTTTTTGCCAAGCTTATTCCTTTAACGCCGGGCATTTTAAGTAATAAACGAAGCGGGGATCTGCTTGCGCGAATCGTTGGGGATGTAGAGAGTTTGCAGCACTATTTTTTACGCGTCGCCTATCCGCCGATCATTGTTGCCATGGTGTTCTTGACGACAATGCTGGCTGCCGCCTCCTTTTCTTTCTGGATGGCTTGCTTGTTGCTGCTCGGTCTGCTGGGGACCGTATTGGTCGTGCCGGGAATCGTATTGCTGGGATATCGGAATATGAATGGGCATATCCGCAAGCAGCGGGCGTTGTTGTCTACGGAAGTAACAGAGGTGTTATACGGTTTTCGCGAACTTAAGGTTTATGGCCAGCTTGCGCAGAGGGAGCGGCAACTTCAACAAGCTTCTGCCGCATTGGCTGCCAAGCAGCAGCGAGCGGCGGGACAACTGCTGCGCGGACAATCGATGCATGCCTTTGTCGCCTATCTGATTTCCTGGGGGGTGCTGGCACTTGGCGCTTATCTGATATCGGATGGAACGCTGGCAGGCGTATATCTGGCTATGCTTGTCATGGCCTCATTAACTGTATTTGAAGAAGCAGCGGCTATGGCCACGTTGCCGGCATATAAGCAAGACAGCGAACATGCAGCCAAGCGGCTGACGGAAGCAGTATTGACGCCTGCCATGCAGCCGGTGCAGACAAGTCGCACGCTGAATGCCGATGTTGCCGTTTCTATTGAGTTATCCAGCGTTTCCTTTCAGTATGAAGGGGAGTGGAGACCGGCGTTGAACAACTTTTCGTTGCAAATTCCGCCGGGAACCAAAACGGCGATTGTCGGACCTAGCGGTTCAGGAAAGTCCACGCTGCTCGAGTTGTTGCTCAAACTGCGTACGCCGACGGCCGGGGATTTGCGGCTGAGCGGCATATCGGTACAAGAGCTGGAGGCGTCGAGCATTTGGAAAACGGCTCATGTCGTGCTGCAGCAAAGTCATTTTTTCCGGGGAACGATCCGGGATAACTTGCTCTTGGATGGTGAGGACCTTTCTGACGGCGACCTGTTGGATATCCTCGCTAAAGTACAATTGCCGACCACTTCATTAACGGACCCCGTGTACGAAAAGGGAGAAAATTTATCGGATGGTGAAAAACAGCGCTTGGCCCTGGCGCGAGCCATGCTTCGCAAGGGAAAGCTATGGCTGCTGGATGAGCCGACATCTTCGCTGGACTATGTGACAGAGCAACATGTTTTGTCACACCTATACGAACAGGCTTCCGAAGATACACTACTGCTAATCTGTCATCGGCTTAATGGCTTGGAAGGAATGGACCAGATTGTAGTCATGGAGCAAGGAAGCGTGATCGAATCGGGATCGTATTCAGCGTTGATGGAGCAAAAAGGCTATTTTTATAAAATGAAGCAAGTTGAGTTACAATTAATCGGCGAAACGGGGGATTAAAAAGAGCTATCATATGTCGTTGACACCGAATGGTCATATTATTTGAGGAAAATAACCACTTCGGGCCATTCGACTGAAACGCATAATACGCGACAATAGCAACAGGCATAGGGTGTAAGGTTCCATAAAGGGGTTGTGGAGCGGTGAGCCAAATCAACAGAGTGTTGCTTGCAGAACCGTCGCAAGAACATAGAGAGCGGATCAAGTACCTGCTGGAGCTGGATCCGCTATTTGAGGTTGTAGGGGAAACGGATTGCGGGAGGGATGCGATATCACTTGCCGGTTCATTAAAGCCGGAGGTGGCGCTTGTTGCGGTTGAATTTCACGATATGAAGGGTACGCAGACCATTCAGGAAATGAAAAAATTGAATCCCCAAATGGTAGTCGTTTTGCAAGCGGAAAGCGCTGACGTTGAGTATTTTTTTGAAGCTTTGAAAAGCGGGGCGCAAGGTTACTTGCTCAAGTCGCTGCATCCAGCTTCCTTTCACGAGTATCTGAGATCGCTCTTGATCGAAGATGCGACGCTGCCGAGAGAGCTTGGATATCAAATTTTAAAGCAGTTTGTTACCGAGAATATGCCGCATGGCGCAGAGCCCCTGCTAAGTGTAATGGAAACGGCAGTATTAAGAAATCTGTGCAGAGGATTCAACATCGAAGAAATCGCCGATCGGTTAGTCATACCGGAAAATACAGTGAAATTTATACTGAATGACATTCTTTTTAAATTGAAATTAAAGAATCGTACGGAGCTGGTCACCTATGCGTCCGATAAAGGAATATTTATGTCTAAGGTAAGTTCGAAAAAGGTGTCCCGAAATCATTGACTAAGGGACACCTTCATCATTTATGCGAATGAAAGAAGACCACAGATTAACGAATACTTAAACAACAATTCTGCAAATAGGACGCAAAGCATGCTGTATTCATTTGCATATGCTTATTATCCCCCTCCAATTTGCTAAGCAAAATGCCTCCTTCAAGCAAGGAAATGGCAAATGAAGCAAGTGCATCCGCATCCAAATCTTCCTTGAACTCCCCGCTTTTTATCCCGTCAACAATGATATTCTTCATCATAACCAAATAGGTATGCAGCCCTTGCCTTGCCCGATCACGAAGCTCCGCATGTGTATCGTCACTTTCCACTGCTGTATTCTGCATGGGGCATCCGCCAATAAATGGCGGATTATCGACAACATCTTCATAGACACGAAAAAAAGCAAGTAACTTCCCTGACGCAGACTGCTCTTGGTCGACCGCCTCGGCAAATTTCCCGCTAACCAAACTGGCCGCGTAATTGTAGGCTTCAAGCGCAATCTCATCTTTACTTGCAAAATGTCGATAGATGCCCCCTTTCTTAATCCCCGTGTCGGCAATAATATCGTTTAACGAAGTACCGGCATAACCTCTCTGATTAAAGATTGCTGCCGATTTCATAATAATGTGCTCTCTTGTTCGATCTCCTTTTTTCATAGGTTCCTCCGAATGATCCTAATCTATTCTAATTTAACATTATATCAAATTTGACGGCCGAACCTTGACAACGTCTTTAATCCTGATATAGTGAAGAGACCGATCGGTATCTTTTATTTTAAAATAAATCTATTCCAAGCGCAAACTTGTTTGGCTTCGGCTCAGTACTTACCTTACTTCGAACGAAACAGGAGGACTATTCAATGAAAATAAAAGTAGGCATTAATGGTTTTGGGCGTATCGGAAGACTCGCTTTCCGTCGTATTCAAGAGGTGGAAAATATCGAGGTTGTAGCGATAAACGATTTAACAGACGCAAAAATGCTGGCGCATCTGCTCAAATATGATACTACACAAGGCACTTTCCATGGTGACATCGAAGTTCATGATGGAGCCTTTACTGTTAACGGTCAAGAAATTAAAGTGCTGGCCAAACGCAACCCTGAAGAAATCCCTTGGGGCGAGCTTGGCGTAAATATCGTACTCGAATGTACGGGATTGTTCGCTACCAAAGAAAAGGCCGAGCTTCATCTGAAAGGCGGAGCAAAGAAGGCCGTTATTTCCGCTCCGGCAACAGGCGACATGAAGACCATCGTATATAACGTAAACCATGAAACACTGGACGGAACGGAAACCGTCATTTCCGGCGCTTCTTGCACAACGAACTGTCTGGCTCCCATGGCTAAAGCCTTGAACGATACATTTGGAATTCAGTCCGGGTTGATGACCACCGTTCACGCCTATACAGGCAACCAGAATACCCTTGATGCGCCAGAGTCAAAAGGAAACTTCCGCGCAGCACGGGCTGCTGCAGAGAACATTGTTCCTTACTCCACCGGTGCTGCTAAAGCCATTGGCCTCGTTCTTCCTGAACTGAAGGGCAAACTTGATGGCGCATCTCAGCGTGTACCTGTAGCAACAGGCTCCGTAACAGAGCTCGTAGCCGTTTTGAACACCAAGGTAACGGTTGAGGAAGTTAACGCCGCTATGAGAAAAGCATCAGATCCAGAAACGTACGGATACACGGAGGACGAGATCGTATCTTCCGATGTTAGAGGAATGACATTGGGGTCTCTTTTTGATGCCACTCAAACAAAAGTTCTAACAGTTGGCGACCAGCAGCTGGTAAAAACGGTAGCCTGGTACGATAATGAAATGTCTTACACCGCACAACTGGTTAGAACATTAGAATATTTCGCAAAAATCGCCAAGTAACATTGCTGCCATTTTTCATGCTTGTATACCTGCCGCAGCTCCGGAACACAAACGAGCCTTGAGCAATCAAGGCTCGTTTGTGTTCCGGATTACTTATATCGATACGATTTTAAGTGATTACCAAATTCATTAAAACGATTACATTTTTATAATTTCCCCGGTAGCTATAATGAAAATACAAGAGCTCCTTTATACAGCCGGAGGGATGAGAGAAATGCAAGCGGTTTTAGAACAAGACTACGCTTCAACGAAGAAGAAAAACAAATTTCTTCACAACATTAAAAGAGACAAATGGTTATACGCTCTCCTGCTGCTGCCCTTTGCATATATCCTGATCTTCAGATATGCCCCGATATACGGCGTCGTTATGGCGTTCCAGGATTACAACATTTTTGCGGGCATTAAGGGGAGCGAGTGGGTTGGGATGGACGTGTTCCAGTTCATCTTCCAGCAGGACAGCTTCTACCGTGCGCTTAAGAATACGCTGCTTCTGAATGTTTACGACTTGATCGCGGGCTTCCCGGCGCCTATTATTCTGGCGATCCTGCTCAATGAAGTAAGAGTGGCAAAATTCAAGAAATTTTCGCAAACCGTGTTGTATCTGCCTCACTTTTTGTCCTGGGTTATTATAGGCGGCATGGTCTATCTGATGTTCTCCAACAGCGGGATGATCAACACGTTCTTGGCCAACCTCGGCCTTGCAAAAATCGAGTTTCTGTCGCAGAAGGTACCTTGGTTAATGACGTATATCTCGGTTGGCGTATGGCAGCAAATCGGCTGGGGGACGATCATCTATCTGGCTGCCATGACGGGAATTAATAAAGAGTTGTATGAAGCCTCCGATATTGACGGCTGCAGCAGACTTCGCAAAGTATGGCATATTACATTGCCTGGCATAAAGTCCACGATTAATATTTTGCTCATTCTCCAGATTGGCAGGATGGTGTCCATCGGTTTCGATCGACCGTTTGTAATGGGCAATTCATTAGTGAGCGACTACTCCGACGTTATCAGTACATACGTGTACAGAGTTGGCATTAGTTCGGGGGATTTCTCCCAGGCGACAGCGGTAGGCTTGTTCCAATCCGTCGTTGGCCTGATCCTGCTGATCGGCGCTAACTATATTGCGAAGAAATTGGGCGAGGATGGGATATGGTGAGCAAGGCGAGCAGCTTGGGAAACAAGAAAAAAATGAGCTTGGCGGATAGGGTCATTATCGTATTTATCGTGGCGTTATCGTTCACATGTATCGTTCCGTTCCTCTATATGATTGCGCTTTCCTTAAGCTCTAACGAAGCGATTATTTCTCAAAAAGTAGGGCTGTGGCCAGTAGGCTTCACGCTGGAAACGTACAAAACGATCTTAAGCGACGTGGAAATGCTGTATACGCTTGGTTACAGTATTCTGCTTACGGTATTCTACACCGTGGTGAGTATGTTCCTGACCATTTGCGGCGCGTATCCATTAACGAAAAAAAGGCTGATGGGAAGAAGCTTTATTCTGTCCGCGCTAGTCTTCACGATGTATTTCAGCGGCGGTTTGATTCCTTCTTATATGCTGGTTAAAAACCTGGGGATGATGAATACGGTATGGAGTTTGGTGTTGCCGGGCGCCATGAGCGTGTTTAACTTAATCATCCTGAAGACGTTCTTCACCAGCCTCCCGGAAAGTCTGGAAGAATCGGCCGCTATCGACGGCTGCTCGGATCTGGGCATTCTGATGAAAATTGTGCTTCCGCTGTCGCTGCCCTCTATCGCCACCTTGAGCCTGTTTTATGCGGTGGACAGATGGAACGGATTCCAGGATGCGCTGTTCTACATTACGGACAAACATCTGTATCCGATGCAGATGAAGCTGTACCAGATTATTTCGGCCAATCAGCAACTGGACAGCCAACAAGGCGGAGAAGGCAGCGTCGGTTCCTTTATTGTGCCGGAGTCGCTGAAAGCGGCCAGCGTTATGTTTACGACCATCCCCATTCTGCTCATCTATCCCAAGCTGCAGAAGTATTTCGTAGACGGCGTGATGACAGGAGCTATTAAGGGCTGATAAGGATAAAGACCGGATTGAAAGGGGGGATTCCGGGTCGGGCTGGTGGATGTAAAGAGGATTTGCGGTATGAATCATTTCAATAGCTATCATTTGAAAGGGTGGTTTCAAGTGCGTACAGGTACAAAGAAAAAAGCAGGCCTTCTGTTTAGTACAGCGTTACTGGTCGGTGTTATGGCAGGTTGCGGCGGAAATAACGGCAATGATGAATCGGCGGCATCAAGCGGCGGATCTCCGGCAGCAGAAGCAGCTTCCGGTCCGGTAGAAACCCTGACTGTAGAAGTGTTCGACAGAGGTATTCAGGGACAGCCGGACTTGAATAACAATACGTGGACCAAGTACGTCAACGAGAAATTCGGCAAGCCTAATCATGCCATTGTAAAATATGTTACGGTACCTCGTTCCCAAGAAGTCGACAAGCTTAATGTGTTGATGGCTGCCAACGAAGCGCCGGATATTTCCATCACTTATGACGGTACAACCGTAACCCGTTTTGCCAAAAACAATGGTCTGTATACGCTGGACGAATTGATCGAGAAGCATGGCCAGCAATTGAAATCTTATCTTGGGGATACCGTTCTTGACTACGGGAAATACGAGGGCAAACAAGTGTCCATTCCGGCGAAGCGGACTTTGCTTGCCTGGAACGGATTGTTTATCCGCAAAGATTGGCTCGATAAGCTGGGATTGCCCGTTCCGACGAATAAGGACGAATTGTACGATACGCTTGTTGCCTTCCGCGACAAAAATCCTGGAAATATAAATGGGGTGATTCCTTGGGCGACAGCGGCTGCCGGCATGAACTACACGTTTGGCAATCTGGTTCCATCCTTCTGGGGCCCCATGTCGGAGGAAGAATTCGTTACCACCCCCAACTGGCTGAAGCCCGGCAACAAGGACGCATATAAATGGCTGAACAAGCTGTATTCGGAAAAACTGATCAGCCCCGACTTCGCTTTGGACAAAACGGCCAAGCAAGCGGATGCCGACGTAACGAACGGCAAGGTAGGCTTCTATGGGGCCAACTGGGATTATCCGATGGTGCAAAAAATTCGCGAGCCTCTGAAACAAAATGCGCCGGATGCGAACTATGTTCCTATCGATGTCTTCAAGAACGCGGACGGAAAATACTTAAAAGAGACGTATAATGAAAACGGAATTTTCTCATTCATTCCGAAAAGCAGCAAACATGCGGAGCTGGCTATAAAGTATCTGAACTGGATGGCTGATCCGGAAGTGTTGTTCTTCCTGCAGTTCGGCGAAGAAGGCGTCAACCACACCACCGTGGATGGCATCCCGCAAGGGATTGCGCAAACCGGCGAAAATATGCAGATGAGCAATCTCAATCTGGATTATACGCTGGTTGTAAACGGCGCGGAGCTGGGTGATATCGAAAAAAATGTCAAAACGTACGCAGCAGCCCTGGCAGCCGGAGATAAGACCTATGAGAAATTGGCTGTCGATTCATACAAGATCAATACGACAGACGGCTTTACCAGCTTCTACTATGGGGTTCCGAACGAAGCCAACATCAAATATGGCAAAACGCTGGATGATATGAACAAGCAAATGATGGATAGGCTGATCGTTGCCAAGCCGGCAGAATTCGATACCTTGTACGACAAGCTGGTGAAAGAATATATGGACGCTGGCGGTAAAGCCGTTCAAGATGAGAACATCAAGCATTACAAAGAAATTAAAGAGAGCAGCAAGTAAGTCATCGGATACGGATAAACCATTGGACACCGTGGTTTATCCGTATTTTGAATTGCGATTGCCGGGAAGCTCTGTTATCATTCGATAGAAATTTATAGGTTCAGGGGGATACCCATGCACAAGGTCATGATTGTAGATGATGAGTCGTGGGCGATTCGAGGAATCCGCAACGCCTTTGACTGGGAGAAAAACGGTTTCGAAATTATAGGCCAATTTACAAGCGCTTACAAGGCATGGGATGCGATTCTGACACAGAAGCCTGACTTGGTATTTACGGATATCCGGATGCCGGACATTTCCGGACTCGATCTTATGCAAAGAGCCAAAGCGCATGAATTGGACACTGAGTTTGTCGTCGTTAGCGGATATGCGGAATTTAAATACGCTCAGGAAGCGCTGCGCTACGGCGCGCTTAATTATTTCCTGAAGCCTCTGGACGTAGATATGGCAGATTCGTTTATTGCGGAGCTTGCCATGCATTTCTCCAAAAGAAGCGCGGCACGCAATCAACTTCTGCTGGATGCGCTCACCTCTCCCGATGCGGCAGAGATCAAACGTTATCTGCCGCTTCCCGAAGGTGCGGATGAATGTTACTACCAGGTGCTTTCCATCGATTACGAAGGCGATCATCTGAATTTCAGAAAGCTGCTCTCTTTGGAAAGAAAGCCTGTTACGGCTATGGAAGTCGAAGCCGGAACGAATAAAAAGTTGATCGTTTTGATGGCGGAACATAAAGCTTGTTTGGTATGGGATGAATTCGTTTTGAAAAATACCGGCATGAATACAGTGGGCATCAGCAGCGTTTCCAGCCAGCTAACGCATATGAGCAAGCTGATTAAAGAAGCGGATCTGTCCGCTTCCCAAGCTTTTTTGGACGAAAGTGCAAAAGTCGTTCATTACGAGCCGAAGGTTCAATTGGTGAAACCATGTATCGATGAGATTCATCGGATCATACAGGGGAATCAACTTGGCGACATGGATGCGTACATCAATGGGCTGCAGGCTTACTTCAAGGATCGGCAGCTTGGCATGAGCGAAGTTGTTTACTTATGGAATCAGGCCGTCGGGATCCTGATCAACGCTTATGCGGAGGAATTGAAAGATATGGAGCTGGATTTCCTTAATTATGCCGAAATTAAGGAACGATTCCAACACTTCGAATCGTTGTGCAGCTTTTTGCATGACGTCCTCGCCTCCATCAGGCAAGGGACCAACCGCTCTTTGCACGAAGGAGTCATCTTGTCGCACTTCAACAAGATGGTAGCCTATATCGACGGTCACTATGAACAGAAATTGTATTTGAAAGATTTATCCGCCCAGTTCTACATTAATCAAGTGTATTGCTGTCAATTGTTCAAGAAAAATCTCGGCAAAACCTTCTCCGAATATGTGTCGGAGCTCCGAATTAAGAAAGCCCGTGAGCTATTGAAGAAAACCGACTTATCGATTGAGGAGATCGCCATTCAGACCGGGTATGTGGATTATTACTATTTCAATAAAGTTTTCAAGAAGCATTGCGGGATCACCCCTTCAAAATTCAGAAAAAGTTATTAACGATGAACGGAGCGGCAGAGATGAACACCAGCAGGCTGAAATTAAAACATCAGATATGGCTTATCTTTTTTTTCGCGATCGTTATATTTACAGCTATGGTGTTGTATTTCTTTTATAGCTTTTCTCATCTCACCCAGAATAGGGCTGCCAATTTCGGAAACCAGATGATTGAGCAAACGCGAAGCAAAATTGATACCGTCTTTAATGATATCCGGGTCAGCACCGGCATTGCGGTCAACAGCAAACTGATTCAGGAATATACCGTAGTGGATGATGATTACAAGAGGGCTTTTGATAGCGGCAATTATGCACTGGATCTCATGGATTATATGAGATCCTTTAATTCGTATGTGAGCGGAATCGTCATTGATGACGTTCGCGGGAAGCAGCTTTACAGTCTGAATTCCTCGGGCGGAGATATTTTCTTTCTCAAACATTATGACAGCTTCATCCGAACGTATAAGAAGGACCCTTCGCTTCGGGAAAAGGGGCAGTTCACCACTACGTTAAAAGACGATAACACGGGATCGGAACAGTTTTTTTATATTGAACCGATCGTCGAATCGATAGGGGGAATCCATTTCTCCGAAATAACGGGTTACTTCACCATCATGGTCAATATGGACAAGCTGCGGGGGCTGGTAGAAAATACAGAATTGACGCCGCACTCCACGTTGTACATTCTGGACAGCCAGGATGAGGTCATTGCTTCCACGAATGCGAAAGCTCGCGGCACGTTGTTCAAGGATGTATTGTCTATGGATAAGGACAACCTGCTTAACGGCGTGAAAACGACCATCGACGGAGAACAAATTCTCGTTCAGGTCAAAGGTTTGGAGCAAGCGGACGGGTGGCGGATTGTGAGTATGATACCGGTTCACGAATTGACTTCCGACATGAACCCCATGAGGAAAGTCAGCATGATTGTGGGGATTGGCATGATTCTCATTTTGATCATCATGGGCATTTTCTTTATGAATAGCCTGATGAAACCGGTGATGGGGCTTGTTTTGGATATGAAACGGGTAGGGGGAAGGGACAGGAGCTTCCGGATTAAAGTCCGGTCTACCAATGAAGTAGGGTCGCTTGCCCGAGACATCAATCGAATGATGGATGAGATGGAGGAAATGACCCGAGATATGTTTAATACCCAAGCCAGATTGTACAAATCCGAGCTCAGTCAGAAGCAGGCGGCGTTTTCCGCCCTGCAGAGCCAGATCAACCCGCATTTCCTGTATAACACGCTGAATTGCATCAGCAGCATCGGATTGGATTACGGAAGCAGGGAAATTGCGCAGATAACGTCATCCATGTCCAAGATTTTCAGGTACAGCATCAAACAAGACGAGCTTGTACAGATCAAGGAGGAAGTAGACTGTATTCAGGCCTATATGAAGATTATCTCTATTCGTTACGAATATAAATTCGACATGAACATCGATGTCGAAGAGGGCCTGCTCGAGATGAGTACGCCCAAAATGATTCTTCAACCTATTGTAGAAAATGCTGTCTATCATGGGCTTGAACGGATGGACCAAGGGGGGCGGCTTGAGGTTGCCGGGCACATGGATGCGCAGGGCGATGTGTGCTTTTGTATTAGGGATACCGGGAAAGGAATGGAGCCGGAGCAGCTGGCCGCCTTGCAGGCCAAGCTGGACACGGCGTATCCGGAACGCGCGTTAGTCGGCCAATCGTCGCAAAGCATTGGACTTACCAATATTCACAATAGGCTCCGTCTGCTTTTTGGAGAGAAGTACGGGATTACAATTGAAAGCCGGATCGATGATGGGACGACCGTGACCGTGAAAATTCCGGCATTGAGGAAGTATGCAAAGATAAAGGCCTGAATAAAGAGCGCTTCAGGCCTTTCATTTCATTTAAGCCGGCTGAATCCACAACGACGCATATGGCAAGCAGTTGCTTATGATGAGCTCCACGCCTCCGTCAGGATGAGAGGAGCAACATACGTCGCATCCCGTACCGGCAGCCTCGTATGACAGGCCCTCGGCCAGATTGACCCTGATATGAAAGGGCTGATTGGCTTGTCCGGCATAATGGAATTCCGAGCCGTATTCCGTGTAGTCATCCTTGAAGTGCTGCTGAAGCATCCAGACGTTAAAGCCTGTCGTCACCTTGCCCAGTTCATAATAGGCCGCAAACCAATTAATCACAGGGGCCGATAACCCGCCGAAATGATGCCAGCCAGCGCCTCTCCCCGACTGCACGATAAAATGCTCGTAACAGTTGTAAGTGGCTTCGGTCTCGCGTTTCCATAATTCCAAAGCGGTGTTTGCAATTCGGTAGGCGAGGTCCGGGTGACCGTAATCAAACATGGTTTTCCAGAAAAACCATTGATGGGGCATCCAGACAGCGCCGTTCCAATAGCCGTCCGCCCGATAATAAGGAGCGCCTTGATCGACGGTGGATAAGCCGATCGGCGTCCAGAATCGTTGTTCATGGAACAAGGTGTCAATGAGACGCCGGGTACGTTCTTTATCGCAGATTCCTGCCAGAAGCGGGTACATACCGTCCAATCCGCTATTGTAATTCACTTCGGAGCCGTGGCGCAGGAGGCCTTCGTAAGCGCCTTCTTCATTATGCAGCACATAGCCGTAACAACCGGCTTCCTCATCCCAGGCATAAGCGTTGAGGGCATCGCTCCATCTTCGGATGTCCTTGTCGTATTCCTGGGCATCCATTTTCAAATGATCGGATGTCGCCGCCGCCATCCTGAGGATTTTGGCGATTCGAATGAGCTGACTCGTTGTAATGACGGGAGCTGCTCGATGTTCTAATTTTAGTTCATGCACGTACTTCTGAGGCGGGTAATCGTCCCAACCCCCGGAGTTATAGAAATAATCCCAGGTTTGAAGCAGTCCGGTTTGAAATACGTCCGTTGTGGAACCGTTGATTTTGCCTGCGAGGAATAAGTAGTATTGCCGTAATCTCGGGTAGAAATAGTTAAGGAACGCAGGAGACTGCTTGCGGTTCCACAGCTCCTGGAACAAATAGTGCTGCACGGGAACCGGGCTGCCGTGATGAATAAAGGCAGCTTCAGCATCTCCCGGCTCCGTCATATAAGCATTTAAGCAATCGATTGCCCGGCTGTCGTCGAGATCGGCGAAGCCAAGTCCGATAAACCCGGAATCCCATGTGTACAGGGAATCCCACCATCTCCCCGGGGTGTTGTGACGAATGAATGCACGCTTCGTATAGACCGGGAAAACCGTATTTGTCAGCAAGGTTGCCCGCATAAGCTGCTGGCTGAAGGAATAACGGTCGCCCGAAGGATAAGCAGGAGAAGCCTTCAGCTTCTGGCGTTCCGCTAGATAAATAGTTTCGCAGCTGCCGGCATCCAACGCAAAGCTTGCCAGTCGGGCATGGACTTCTTCCAAAGTCCCGTCGCACACCATGCCGTGAAGAATAAGAGAGGATGCCGGGTTTAGGGAAATCGGACGCATAAACACATTCGTATAATGTCCTTTTCCATTGCCATGCAAAATCGTACTCACATGATCGTGCACCGTATGGCGGGCGAATCGATCTAGCTCGTCGCTTAGGAACTGTCTGATCTCCGCGTCGGGATCATTCCACAACAAGCCGTAATAGCAGGGACTATCCGGATAATGGAGAATCAGGCTGCCGGGAACGGGCCCTTCCAGCAGTTCCGGTTTGATGCGCCAGGGGAGATCTGCGAACGTTACCTCTTTGGAAGTCTGCCGCTCGACAAGCGTAAAGCCGTCAAGAACAAGCGGGTTAGCGCTCCGTGTGCGAAGACTTACGGCGACTTTGCCTGCAGGCAAGCGCCCAACATGTATTTCTGATAACGTTAAGCTGCCCGATGGTTCCATTGGAAGCCGGTACGCATGCTTCCCGATCCGCAGCTCGAGCTCCGCGCCCCGTACGGCTTGACCGCGCAGCACGAACACGGCGTCCTTCAGAGGGATCTCGATGTTTATCTCGTAGCGGAGCAGATCTCCGGCATCCGTTCCGAACGGGGAACCGATTGCCGATCCTCCCGTAAAATGCTGTCCGCGAATTTCTCCGCGCGACAATCCGTCGTACACCAGCCCATTTGCGGGCCGCGGCTTGGCAAAGATCAATTCCTTATAATCCAGCGCATCTACCCACTTAGCGCCATACGGAAGCCGTGCTTCCGCGAAGATTTGGACTTCGCCGTGTCCCGGCAGCCGGGGAGGCTGGAGCGAAGCCATAGCGTGCAGCACGAGATTTTGCGGTTGCTCCGTTTGATTGGCGAAGTTAACGCGGATAAGCCGGCTCTGCTCATCGATCCGGCTGAACGATATATCCGCGTAAACGCGGTCCTTCCATTCAAGCTCATGGCGGTGAGAGAAATGGCTGAAGTCGGGCGAAGCCTCCCAGGGGTGATACCCGGATTCCCATAAAACATGAGGAATGTCTATTTTTCTTCGATAGAATCCCGGCATCAAGCTTAAATCAAAACGAACGCCTTTCGAGGGATCGTTAATATGGGAGATGCCGATATACTGCTTGGCATAAGGTCCCCAGGAAGGTAAATTCAGGTCATGATTATGGGAAAGACGACGATAGTCACTCATGTTCAAACGACTCCTTCGGCTTTACATACCTTTGCATTTTTGCGTCAGTTTGGCACTAGCTTAATGTAATCAATGGACAGGTCATAGTCTGAACTTGAGCCATTTTTGCCTGCAACGTTAAACTTAAAAGATTTGTCGCCTGCCGAGCTGAAGGTGATCGTAGCTACATTCAGTTCCACATAGCTAAATGCAGAGGAATATAAATCCTGAACCGGACCATGATTGATACCGTTGACCGACAATTGAAACTGCCCCCGGTTCGCTCCCTTTTTCACGCCGATCCTTACACTGTAGCTGCGCGCTTCGGGCACATTCACCGTGTATGTCACAAAGTCGTTGATTGCATTGGCGTCCAGTGCAGTTCCAAATCCACCGCTCAAATAGAGGTCTCGGCCGGTTCCATTCCCAAACATGGCGTGTTTGTCGCCTGAGGTTGCGCTTACCAATAAATTTTCTGTTTCATAGCGGCTGCTTTGAACTGAAATATTATCGAATTTGACAGCTGAATCATAGGTTCTAACACCTACACTGCCCGACATATAGGTTGAATCGGTTACACTAATCTTAGGTATCGCCATATCATCCACATAGACCTTAATGGAAGCATCTTGTGCGACAATTTTAACATGATACTTGGTATTAGCCGTTAAGCTCATAGAAGCAGTGGAAAGCGATGTCCAATTGTTGTTGGCCTTCCCGATCAAAACCTTCTGATTGGGAACATCGAGTCCGGCATAGTAGCCTTGGTAAGCATCCGCACCCGTTCCAGGATTGGATACTCTGAATATCAGACCCGCATTGCCGGTAGATCCCGGAGTCACATCAGCTTCATAGATCACATCCGAGAAATTGGTGTCCAAAAGTGCCTTGGCACCCGGATTTGATGCTACGCTATACTGGCCGCCAGATACGGTCCATGTGCCGCCATATTTGGTCCATCCCGTATCCGTACTGTCATCGAAGGTATCTTCTTCTGCCATTTCGACTGGTTTGATCGTATTGTCAGCATTAAACTCAAACTTATCAAATGCCAGTACGCGTTGTGAACTGCTCAGATAACGCTTATGGTAAAAAATGTACCAATCATTTGTTGCAGGTGATTGAACAATACCGTTATGACCAGGTCCATCTGCTGTTGTCGTATCGGTATGCAGCATAATCCCTTGCGGTACAAACGGTCCTGTTACAGAGCTGGACGTTGCATACATGACCTTATAAGAGGAATCCGCCCAAACGCCCGCAGCATAAGTCAAATAGTAGATCCCGTTTCTCTTGAACACTTTAGGCGCCTCAAAATAATCATTATCGCCAGTTTTAGCGGGCGTAACTTTCTTATAGACGGTTCCGTCAGACCATGTTCCCAAAGACTTCATGTCCGCGTTAAGCTTTACAACATTACACTCGCCCCAGCTGCCGTAATACATGTACGCTTGACCGTCATCATCTATAAATACATCTTGATCCATGGGGCCTGCACCGTTTCGTACAACATTGATAAGGGGGGCGCCAATCGCATCGGTATATGGACCTTGTGGGTTATCAGCGACTGCCACGCCGATTCCGCCTAATTGTCCATCGCCGTTGATTGCGTTAGCGGCAAAATAGAGGTAGTACTTCCCATTGCGATAAGCCCCGCTCGGCGCCCACAATGAATGTTGCAACCATGATATATTGGCCGAACTTATGACATTCGAGTATTTTGTCCAATTGACCATATCTGTGGAAGAAAAGAGATCAACGGATTTTGCGCCAGTGTCGGATTCGCCAACTTGCGTCGAACGAGTCGGATACACCCAATAGGTGCCATTATATATCTGTACGTCAGGATCTGCATAATAGCCGTCCACAAATTGTGGACCGGCGTGAATGGGAGCAGCATTGGCTAGTCCCGGTAAAGCTACAATCAAGCAAAATACAATCGAAACGCAAAACATTACATAATTAGATTTTTTAATTTTTTTCATCATACAACCTCCTTCTGTAGTCGACAGCGTACTCTCTTCTTGCGAGAAAGCGATTACAAATTCATGCAATTTGGATGGTACATGACTGAATCACCTATTGAATCAATCGATACACATGGACCACCTCCTAGAAGCTGTCTTCGCCTACTATACGCTCATGAATTTTTATTAAAAATGTAATTTAATAAATGATTTTTGGAAAAAAATAAAAATTTGCGCTGTCAAAGTCGATAGTTTTTTACAGCAAATCGGTGTTTTGTTTAATGAATCGTAAATTGTAAGCGTTTAATATTTGAAATAGAAACCGGTTACATGATAGCGATTACACTTCGGAAGGAGGATCTTATGACGGCGCAAACGCAGAGCGAATCGCAGGTAAGGCTCGGGCCGGACCGTGTGGCGATCAACGGGAGAAGCGAAATCTTGTTATGCGCATCGTTGTTTTACTTCCGTATTCCGAGCCCGCTTTGGCGTGAGCGGATGGAGCAGCTAAAAGCGTTCGGCTATAACGCGATCGACGTTTATTTTCCTTGGAACCATCATGAGCGGGAGGAGGGCATCTGGGATTTCACCGGCGAGCGGGACGTCGCCGCCTTCCTCGCGCTTGCCTCGGATGCGGGATTGCGGGTCGTCGCAAGACCCGGGCCCTATATCTGCTCTGAATGGGACGGCGGCGCGCTGCCGGCATACCTGCTGGCGAAGGACGGCATCCGTCTGAGAGACAACGATCCGGTGTTTCTGTTGCACGTTGCCCGCTGGTACGACAAGATCCTGCCGCTGCTGAAGCGCTTCGAGCTCGGCGCGAGCGGTACGGTCGTCGCCGTGCAGCTGGACAACGAGCTCGACTTTTACAGCTGCGCGGACCCAACCGGCTATATCTCGGCACTGCGCGATCTGGCGCTCGGCCACGGCATCCGGGTACCGCTCATCGCCTGCGCGGGGCAAGGCGGGCTAACCGAGGCCGGCGGCGATGCGGAAGACATCTTGCCCACCTGCAACTTCTATCCGGACAACCGAGATCCCGAATTCGAGACGCTCGCGCTGGCGTATAAGCGCGAACTGACGCTGCGCGGATTGCCGCTGCTCGTCACCGAGACGAACCGGAGCCACTTTCTGCTGAGAAGGCTGCTGTCTTGCGGCGTCAAGCTGCTCGGTCCCTATCTTCAAGCTTCGGGGACGGACTTCGGTTTCACGAATTCGATCAACAATTGGGGCAAGCCGATGGCCTTCATGACGTCCGACTACGACTTCGGCGGCATGATCTCGCCGGAGGGCCATGTGCGGGAGGAGGCCTACGAGGGGAGGCTGCTCAGCCGGGTGCTTCGCCTCTATGGCGAGGATCTCGCCGAAGCAGCGCCGCTTGACGCCGACGAGACTTCGGACGCGGCGGATCGCCTTGAATGGCGGGAACGCGGCTTCGATGCGGGACCTTACCGACTGGGCCTTCGAGGCGGCGGAAGGCTCGTCTTCGTGTCGGACACGACGCGGGAGCTGTGTCTCATGCTGCCCGAAGCGGTGAGCCTGGCCCCATGGGGCGTGGAAGGCGCGATCTCTTCCTCGACGGCCGAGTTGTGCGAGGCAGCAGGCGGAGAGGATGGCTGCGTACTTGTCTTCCATACGGCTGAGGACGCGGACGGGAAGGTGTCGCTGAAGTTCGCCGAGCAACCGACGGTCGTATCGGCCGAAGGGGCCGACGTATCCATGACGGATACCGGATGTATGATCGTCTTCGGCGGCCATATCCGAGCGTCTTGCGAACTCGCATGGGATGACGGCCGGCGGCTGAACGTATTCGGCATTCCGAGGCGGGACGCGCTCCTGCTCGAGGGGATCGATGCCGATCGGCGTCGGCTGACGTTCGGGACGCCGCCCGTTGATCCAGGAGGCTCGCCGGCGCTTGAGCTGCCGTGGCATGCGAGCGGGATCGAATCGCATCTGCCGCTGCCTGCGGCGAGCGCCGCAATGACCGAAGGTTATGAATGCTTGGAAAAGAGCGGCATTTATCGCGGATTCGCCTGGTATTCATACACCGCTGCCGGTGGCGGCATGACGCGCGGAGAGGATTCGATATCGCCTCGGCCGCTTGCGGGACTCCTCGCCGCAGGCGCCAGCGATATCGTGTCGCTCTACGCGGATGGCGACTACGCGAGCACGGTCGTGCCGGCCGGCGCAAGCCGCTACCTGCCGCTGCCTGCAGGTCGGTCGCCGGTCGAGCTCGCCGCCCGGGTCGAGATCTGGGGACATTCCAACTTCGACGACCCGCGCCTGCCGGCGCTCCGGCTGCATGCGACCAAGGGGATCCGGGGCTTGACGGCGGTAACGTCGGAGCGCGATCTGTCCAAGGGCTGGCGCTATCGCCGGACGACCGACCCTTCGCCCGATCCGGCACGGGTCGCGGCGGACGCGGACGACGAACGCTGGCCGATGGCCGGCTTCGGCGGCTGGCATCCGAACGATACGCGTACCCTCGAGTACTATCGCCGCACGGTGACGTTCGAGCCCGGCTTGGACAGCCGGACGCTCTGGGTGCCTGGGCTGGAGAGCCGTCTGACCGTATTCGTCGACGGCGCGGAAGCGGGCACGGTGGAGCCGGGTGATCCATGGCTATCGCTCGCGCCGTGGATCGGAGCGGAAGGAGGCGCGCGCCAGCTGACGCTCGCGCTGGAACGGCGCCTCGGCGTCGCGGCCGGCAAGCCGGTGCTGCTCGAGGGCGGCAAGGCCGTCCTCGGCAGCCTCTGGTCGGCCGGGGAGCGGGAGCTGCTCGCTTCCGCGTCGCTCGCGGAGCCGGATGCCGCGCACGCGGAATTCCCGTACGCGCTCAAAGCCGGCGGCGTCGCCTGGCTGTATGCTTCGCTGCCCGATGAAGGCCCCCGCGGCGGCTGGCGCGCGACCGCGGACGGCGCCTGTCTCAAGCTGACCGCGTTCGCCGGAGACCGCCTCGTCGGCAGGCTGTGGCTGCCGGGCGGCGAGGAGCGCCCTGCGATGAGCGGCGGCAGCCCGGACAGCTTCTATGTTCCCGGGGCGTGGCTGCAAGAATCTGCGGACCGGCGCTTGCGGCTGCTCGTCGAAGCGGTCGTTCCGGGTCAGCCGGGAGTGCTGCGCGCGCTCAGGTTCGCGGCCGTATGATCCGTTAATCGCCGACAAAAGGAGTGGATTCACATGAACGTATCGACCGCCGCGGCGGCGAACGATCCCGGTCCGGCCGCCGGAACGGCAATGCCTGCGCCCAAGACCAAGCGGCGCTCGTCCTTGCGCACGCTGCTCGCCAACCGCACGCTGCTGCTCATGTGCCTGCCGGCCATCGCCTTCTTTCTGATTTTCTCCTATTTGCCCATGCCCGGCCTGTATCTCGCCTTTATCCAGTACAACTACACGGCCGGCATCTTCAAGAGCCCGTTCGTCTGGTGGGACAACTTCCGCTTCCTCGTTATGACGGGCGACCTGTGGCGGCTGACGTTCAACACGATCGCGTACAACGTCATGTTCATCCTGCTGGGCAACGCGCTCCAGATTACGGTCGCGATCTTCCTGAACGAGCTGCGCAGCAAGTGGTTCAAGAAGGTGTCGCAATCGCTCATGTTCCTGCCTTATTTCATATCCTTCGTGCTGATCGGCCTGATCGCCTACAACATCCTGAGCTACGATTACGGCCTGCTTAACGGCTTCCTGAAGATGATCGGCGCCGACCCCGTGAAGACGTATTCCAATCCGCACCTGTGGCCGTTCATCATCGTCATCACGTATTTGTGGCAGTCGACCGGCTACGGCTCGATCGTCTACTTCGCCGCCGTCATGGGGCTCGATTCGGAGATCGTGGAGGCCGCGGAGATCGACGGCGCGAACGCGATCCAGCGGATCCGCTACATCATCCTGCCCTGGCTCAAGCCGACGTTCATCATCCTGCTGCTGTTTTCTCTCGGCGGCGTGCTGCGGGGCAACTTCGGACTGTTCTACAACCTTGTCGGCGCCAACAACTCGTCGCTGTACGCCACCACGGATATTATCGAGACTTACGTATTCCGCTCGCTCATGACCAACTTTAACTTCTCCATGGGCAGCGCGGTGAGCCTGTATCAGTCGGTGTTCGGATTTTTCGTCGTGCTGAGCGCCAACTGGCTAGTCAAGCGAGTGTCCCCGGACAACTCGCTCTTCTAGAAACGCGAAAGGAGTGATCGGCCATGTCGGCACAGCGAACGGCCATCAAGGTGGACGGCTCGACCTTGCTGGTCCGCATCTTCGGATACGGGTTCATCGGGGCGTTTGCCCTGGCCTGTTTCCTTCCGTTTATGCTCGTCGTGGGCACGTCGTTCACGAGCGAGAGCTCGATCGCGAGGCACGGGTTCAATTTCTGGCCCCGCGTGTTCAGCACCTTCGCCTACAAGATCGTCTTCGAGAACCCCGACCTTATCATCGGGTCCTATTGGGTCACGATCGGCATCACCGTCGTCGGCACGGCTGTCGGGCTGTTCATCGTCGCCATGACCGGTTACGCGCTGCAGCGGCCCGACTTCCACTACCGCAACCGGATTTCCTTTTTCATCTATTTCACCACGCTGTTCTCCGGCGGCCTCGTCCCGTTCTACCTTCTCGTCAACCAGTACCTGGCGCTCAAGGACAATTATCTTGCCGTACTGCTGCCGGGTCTGCTGTCTCCCTTCCTCATCATCATGATGAAAAGCTTTGTCCGATCCATTCCGCACGCCATCACGGAGTCGGCCAAGATCGACGGCGCAGGGGACTTCACCATCTTCCTGCGGCTCATCCTGCCGATGACGACGCCCGCGCTCGCGACGATCGGTCTGTTCATCGCGATCGGCTATTGGAACGAATGGTACAACGCGATGCTGTTCCTGTCGCCCGACATGAAGTACCGCACGCTGCAGCTGTTTCTGTACGGCGTCGTGACGAGCGCGGACTTCATCAAAAATTCGTCCGCGGCCTCCAACGTGGATCTGAGGGATCTGCCGCTTGAATCGATGAAAATGGCAACGGCCGTCGTCGCGACGGGCCCAGTCATCCTGCTGTATCCGTTGGTACAGCGTTTCTTCATACAGGGCATCACGGTAGGCGCGGTCAAAGGATAATGATGTGCCGGGAGGCGGCAAGCAGCGCGTCCTTCACATAGCAGCGATTCGCAAGCCGTCCATTTATAACGAAGGGGAGGCAATACCATGATCAAAGTTAAAAAGCTCGGCGCTATCGTACCGGCGCTAACGCTAGCTGCGGGCCTGGCGGCGTGCAGCGGGGGGAACGGCAATGGCAAGGAAGCGAGTCCCGGCGCAGACGGCAATAACGCAGGCGCAACGACAACAGCTTCGGCATCGGCATCCCAGGCCGCAGGCGCGGCGGACACGTCCAAGTTCGTCAAGATCAGCTACGTCATATTAGGCGACAAGCCGAAGAACGGCCAGTTCGACGCCGCGCTCGCCGAGATCAACAAGCTCATGAAGCAGAAGATCAACGCGGAGCTGGAATGGAAATGGGTCGAGTGGGCGGACTGGCAGACGAAGTACAATCTGCTGCTGGCTTCCGGAGACCCGGTCGACTTGATCACGATCGGCACCGACTGGCTCGACACGTGGGGCAACGCGCAGCGGGGCGCGTTCATGAACCTGGACGACCTGCTGCCGAAGTACGCGCCGCAGACGTGGGAATCGATCCCGCAGGAAGATTGGGCCGAGAGCAAGTACAAGGGCAAGATCGTGCTCATTCCAGAAAACGCATACACGCAATGGGTCAACCACGGCTTCTTCTACCGCGGCGATTGGGCCAAGGAGGCGGGCATTACCGAGCCGGTCAAGGATTGGGACGGCATCGAGAAGTACCTGCAATACATCAAGGACAACAAAAAGAATGTCATCCCTTGGGACGCCACGGCCGGGGTCAGCACGTTCGGCGGATGGGTCAATTCGTATACGCAGGAGCTGGAGCTGCCGATCTCGACCGGATGGCTGCCGGTATTCACCACCAAGAGCGTCGACGATCCGTACACGGTCGTCAGCCCGATCTTCGACGAGGATACGATGCTGAACTACGCGACCAAGATGAAGTCTTGGGCGGACAAAGGCTTCTGGCGTGAGGACGTGCTCAACTACAAGGGAGACACGCGCACGCTGCTGAAGGGCGGACTAACGGGGCTGGATCAGCACCATACGCAGACGTTCGGCACGCTTCGCGTCGACATGGACCGCGAGCAGCCGGGCTCCGAGCTGCAGATGTATCCGTTCGCGCGGACGAATGGCAACCTGCTGGAGCTGTCGATCACGCACGGCGGCACGTCGCTCGGCGCCCACAGCAAAAATCCGGAACGCGCGCTCATGGCGTACGACCTGATCCGCAACGACGAGCAAATCTACCGTCTGCTGAATTACGGCATCGAAGGCGTCCAGTACGAGATCAAGGACGGCAAACGCGTGCTGCCGGCCGGCTACGATCCGAAGAAAAACGAATTCTACTCCGACTTCTGGGGCGGCCGCAACGACAAGCTGGAGATCCCGAGCAGCACGGTATGGGATCAACTGCCGACGACGCTGTACGCCGAGTACGACAAGATCAAGCATCCTTACCCGTACGGCCAATTCGTCTTCGACAAAACGCCGGTCGACGCCGAGCTGACCGCGATCTCGCAGGTCACGGGCGAGATGGGTCCGTCGATCGCGTTCGGCAAAGCCGGCGATCCGGCCAAGGCGGTGGAGGCGTTCAAGTCCAAGCTGAAGGCGGCCGGCTACGACAAGGTCAAGGCCGAGCTGCAAAAGCAGCTGGACGCCTATAAGCAGCAAATGCAAGGCTGACCGCGGCGAGAGCCGACGGGGGAAATGCCGCTTGATTTCCAGGGCGGCATTTTCCGCTTGGGACGTATTTGAAGACGGCCGGCTTGTGCTATACTGGGCGCATCTGCTGCGAAAAGGAGGCCGGTATATCGGATGAGATCGAGAGGATGGCTCGCCGCATTGTGCGTGCTGTTGTCGGCAGGTGCGTTCATCTGGGCGATATGGAGCTATATCGCCCGGTCCGAACAGCGGACCGTGGCCGGTGCCGCGGAGCCGGCCGTCAAGCTGACGTGGTACCATCATTTTCGCGAAGAAGGGGCACGCAAGTGGCTTGAGATCGGCACGCGCAAATATATGGAAGCGCATCCAAACGTAACGGTCGAGGTGATATCGGAAGACGGGAATACGTACGCCAATACGCTGCACAACCTGGCGGCCGTCGAGCGGATGCCCGACATCTACATGACGGACAACATCCAGATGCTTCAGGAGTTCATCGATGCGGGATACGCGATGGACATGACGGGGAATCCGGCATTGACCGGGATCGATCCGACGCTGCTCGGCGGCGTGGAGGGGAAGGACGGCAAAGTGTGGGCCGTGCCGTTCGACCGCAACGGCGTCGGCGTGTTCTACAACCGCGCCGCGTTCGCCAAGGCGGGCGTCAGCGACATCCCGCGGACGTGGGACGCGTTCCTCGCGGCCTGCCGCAAGCTCGAGCAGGCCGGCATCCAGCCGATCGCGGCCGGTTACCAGGACATGTGGACGCTAAATCTGGACATTCAGCCGGACATGATCGCGTCCGGCATCCGCGCGCCGACCTGGATCGAGGATGTCGAAGCCGGCAGGGCTTCGTTCGCCGACGACAAGGGCAACTTCAAGAACGTCCTTCGGAGGCTGGCGGAGCGGTTCCCCTATACCGGCGACGACCCGTTCGGCACGAACTGGAACGAAGCGCTCGAGCTGCTCGCCGGCGGCGAAGCAGCCATGATCCTGAACGGAAGCTGGACGGTGGACGGCGTCCGATCGTTCAAGCCGGATGCGGATATCGGCATGTTCGCGTTCCCTTCGACGAACGACGCGTCTTCGTCAAAGGTCGCGATGAAGACGACCGGCGGCTTCGTCGTCAATCCCAAATCCCGGCATGCGGATGAAGCGATCTCGCTCGTGCGGTACTTCTCTTCGGCAGAGATGGCCGCGGTCATGCAGGACAACAAGAAAGGGATATCGATCGCGCCGAACGCGAAGCTCGACTTCGATCCGGCGTACGAGGAACTGGATCGCGAATACATTCAGACCGGTCGCGTGCTCGATTATTCCGCCTTTTACCCCGAATTCGTGAACGTTGAGCTCGTCGAAGCGTTCCGCAACGAACTGATCGGCCTGCTGGGCGACCCGCGGCACGACGTCGACCGATGCATCGCCCAGCTCGACGCGGCGTTCGACCGGATCCGCCCGCGGGCGGGCGCGAAGGGAGAATGATCGGCGGCGATGCGACGTCTTCATGAACGGCTGAATCCGATGAGGCGACTGCGCGATATGCGCATTCGCAGGAAGATTCTGCTCTCCAATATGGTCATCATTCTGATGCTGGCGCTGTCGATCGGCACCGCGGCCACGCTTGCCTCGCGCTACTTTATCGAAGCGAATACGCGGGAGCTGACCCGACACGTGATCGACCAATATTCCAAAAACGTGGATAACCACGTGAAGGACTTCGTCTCCTCGACGCTGTTCCTCTTGAACGACAAACTGCTCACGCACATCGTGTCGGAGCAGGAAGCGCAGGCCGGAGAGGACCGGTACGCGCTCGACTTCAACCGGGTCGCCGGACTGCTCTATCAGTACGGGAACAACAATCCTTTTATCAATTCCATTACGATCATGAACGAGCAAGGGCGGCTATATTGGTGGCAGCGATCGGCCGCCGTCACCGGAGACCTGAACGAGAGGAACGCGAGGGCGATCGCCGAATCCGCGCGAAAAAAGCTTGCGGATGCGCGGACGGGCATCTATTGGTCCGCTTCGCTGCACGGCACGGACGAAGTGGCGCTCTCCAGATATTATCTCGACATCAACCAGATCAACCGAAGCTTCGGGGTCATCGTATTCCATCTCGACAAAGCCTACTTCAAAAGTCTGCTCTCCGACGGCTCCATCATCCAGGCGGACAATCTGTTCATTCTGAACGAAAACGGGGAGCCGCTCTACAAGGGCAGCCCGAACGCGGAATCCGAGGCGCTGAGGGTGCCGGACGAAGGTTCGCGCTACGGGTTTGCGGATGGGCAAACGGTCAGGATCGGCGGCATGCAGTCGCTGCTCATGCGGTTTCAATCCTCGGACACCGGATGGAGCGTCCTGTGCTTCATCCCGCTCTCCCGGCTACTGGAGGGGACGCGCATTCTGGAAACGATCATCGTCTTCATCTGCGTATTGTTCATCTTTATCGCGATGGCGGTCGCGTTCTGGTTTTCCGCAGGCACGACGAGAGACATCAAGCTGCTGGAGCGCACGATGAGGAAGGTAGAGGACGGCGATCTGAGCGTCAAGGCGAAGCCCGCCGGGAGAGACGAGATCGGCATGCTCGCCGTGAGATTCAATATGATGGTGTCGCGGATCAACGAGCTGGTCGTCCGCGTGTCCGAGGAGCGGCTCGCCACGCAGCGGGCTGAATACACGGTACTGCTGTCCAGGATCAACCCGCATTTTCTGTACAACGCACTCGGGACGATCCGCTGGTTCGCCCGCAGCCGGGGCCAGGAGGAGATCGAGTCGATGGTGAGCGCGCTGACCGGGCTGCTGAAGTCGTCGATCCGCCATTCCGGCGGACTGGAGCGTCTAGAGATGGAGCTGGCCAACGTACGGGATTACGTGCATCTGCAGAAGATCGGGCTTGGCGATGCGTTCGAGATCCGCTATGACGCCGACGGCGCCCTGCTGGACGCGCTCGTGCCCGGTTTCATTCTGCAGCCGCTGGTGGAGAACGCGATCATGCACGGTCTGGAAATATCGAAGGGCGCCGGACGCATCCGCATCGCCGCGGAGCGCGTCGGACCGGATCTGCGGATCGCGGTCGCGGACAACGGTATAGGCATGGAGCCGGACTACGCGGCGACCTTGCTCTTAGCGGATAGGGAGCGGCGGTACCCGGGCCTCAACGGCATCGGCGTCCGCCATGTGCACGAGCGCATCCGCACGCTGTGCGGCGAGCGCTACGGGCTGTCGTTCGACACGGCGCCAGGCCGCGGCACGACGATCTATCTGACATTGCCCTACCGGCGGGAGGAGGATGCTGTTTGAGCCGTTACCAAGCGATGATCGTAGAAGACAACGCCGTCTATCGGCACGCGATAAGGACGCTGGTCGATTGGGAGCGCAGCGGCTTCAGGATCGCGGCGGAGGCGGTCAACGGCAAGCAAGCGCTGGAGAGGATGGCGGCGCAGCGGTTTGATCTGATTCTGACCGACGTCAGCATGCCGGAGATGAACGGCATCGACTTAGTGAAGGCCGTTAACGAAAGAGGCGAGGACACGGTGATCGTCATGCTCAGCTCCTACGACGATTTTCAATTCGTGAAGGATTCGCTGAAGCTCGGCGCCGATGACTACTTGCTCAAGCAGGAGATGGAGCCGGATACGATGGTCGCGATGTTGGGCCAAGTCAAAGAGAAGCTGAGCAGGCTCCAGACCAGCAGGGAAAAGGAGCGGGCAAACCGGTCGGAAGCGCAGGCGGCACGTCTGAAGCAGTGGATGACCGGAGAGGCGAATGCCCATCCCGCTCCGGATGAAGGCTTGGCCGAACTGCTGCCCGCAGCCGAATACAGGCTCATCCTTCTGGCGTCGCGGGAATGCGAGGAGATGGACGGCGATAGGATCCGGCAGGCCGCCCAGGACGGGGCTGCCGAGCTCGAATGCGGAACGACGCTTGCGATCCCGATTCGATCCGGCAGGCTGGCGCTCGTGGTAGGCATGCCAGATGACGGCGCGAGAGGCTGCGGGAGCGGCAGGGCGGCGAGGGAGCTGGCGGGACGTTGGCTCGGTCAGGGCGAAGACCGCTGCTCGAGGGCGGCCGCGATCGCCGCGGGCCGGGGCAGCGCCGGTCTGTACGGACTTCGCGAGGCGTACGAGGAAGCGGAGCGGGCGCTGTTCCTTGCCGTGTACGAAGGCTGGGGCCGCTTATTCGAAGCGGAGCCGAAGCCGCCGGCCCCCGCGAATCAAGTAGCGGAGGCGGAGGAGGCGGCCCGGCGCTGGCAAGCCGCGGTGCGGTCGGGCTCGGGCGAAGACATGGCGGCGGCTGCGGTTTGCCAATTCGGTCTGCTGTCCCGCGCGAAGCCCGCGAAGGCGGTACTTCAGCGGCATCTCGTCGATCTGTACGCTTCGCTCTATCACCACGCCGATCCGGCCCCGCATGCCGTGCCGGACTGGTGGTCCGTGCTCTCGGGCAGCATTGACCGGCTCGATCCGATCCGGCGCATGGAGGCGGATTTCGTCGCGTTCTGCCGCGAACGATTCCCCGAGTCCGAGGCGGTGCCGGCAAACCGCAAAGAGATTCGGCAGGCGATCGCGTATATCCGAAGTCACTACGCGGAGGACATTTCCGTCGCCGGCCTGTCAGGTCAATTGGGCTTCAGCGCAAATTATTTGTCCAATCTGTTCCGCAGCGAGACCGGGCTGCGCGTGACCGAGTATGTGAATCGGGTCCGCATGGAGGTAGCGAAGCGCCTGCTGAGGGATATGCAGCTGAAGGTGTATGAAGTTGCCGGCAAGGTGGGCTATCACGACGCTTCTTATTTTTGCAAAGTGTTCAAGGAGGTTACGGGAGAGACGGTAACGGCCTTCCGCCAAAAGGAATGATCCGAAAGAGGAGCTGCGTAGAAACGTGCGCGAAGATTCGCCGGAGGAAAGGAAAGGTTCAATGAAGCAGCAAGTGACGGTGTACGATATCGCCGAAGAAGCCCAGGTGTCCGTGGCGACCGTGTCCCGCGTCTTGAACGGTTCGGCGCCCGTCAGCCGGACGACGCGCGCGAAGATCGAGGCGATCATGCACAAGCATCAATTCCAGCCCAACGCCGTGGCGCGCAGTCTGACGAAAAAAGAGACGGGCATCATCGGCGTTATATTGCCCGATATCACGAATCCGTTTTTCCCCGAGGTATTTTCCGGGATCGAGCAGGAGGGACTTGCGTCCGGACATACGTTTTTTCTTTGCAACACGCTTGGGGATTACGGCAAGGAATCGCATTTTCTCAACTTGATGCGGGAAAAACGGGTGGACGGCATCCTGTTCATGGGCGGCCGCGTGAATCTCAGAGTATGCGATCCTGCGCTCGCCCGTGAGCTCGCCGAGCATGCGCGCAGCATTCCGCTCGTATTGTTGAACGGAGACGTCAAGGATGCCGGCTTGACCCGCGTCGCCACGGACGAGGCGTCAGGCACGACGCTGGCCGTGCGCCATCTGATCGGGCTCGGGCATACGCGCATCGGGTTTCTTGGCGGCGCCCGGCACATGTCGACGACGGCGGTGAAGGTTCGTGCCTTCCGCCGGACCATGAAGGAAGCGGGGCTGGCCGTGCGCGACGCCTGGACGATTCCCGGCGGCTTCTCCGCCGATGCCGGCCGCGAGCAGATGAATCGGCTGCTGTCGCTTCGCGACCTGCCCACGGCGGTATGCTGCGTAAACGACTTCACCGCGATCGGTGCGATCAAGACGGCGGCCGAGCAAGGGCTGAACGTGCCGGCGGACATGTCCGTCGTCGGCTTCGACGACATTTTGCTGGCGCGCCACGTCATCCCCGAGCTGACGACGGTGTCGCAGCAAGCGGGGGAGCTAGGGCGAACCGCCGTGCGCGTGCTCCGCGAGCTGATGGGAGGCGCCGCGGCGAGGAAGCTCACGCCGCTCGAGCCCAGGCTCATCGTTCGGCAGAGCACGGCGGCGCCGGGCGGTCAAGGCGATTAAAAAGGCAGAGGGGCGCCGCGTGGACGCCGCCCTCTGCCTTTTCCATTTTCGCGCATAGCCAAGGCTAACACGGCGACAATTGGGATCGGGAATTGCGAAAACGACACGGGAAATGGGGCTCGTTGGGCTATTGCCTTTCATTTCCGATCAATGCAATGTCAGTATCGCCAAAGCTGGGCTGCTAGTGAGTCTCTTTGCGCGGAAGAGCGGGATTTTCTTTTAGTTGAGTCCCAAATTGTAGATGCGGTATGCAAGCACGGCGGCTTCAGCCCTTGTCGCAAACCCGGTCGGATTTACTTTAGAGCCGTCACCTTTGATGATGCCGTTCTTGTACAGTGTTGCTGCGCTTGACTGTGCATAGGCTGCAACCGAGAACTTGTCGGCGAACGCATCCAGATCCGTTGACGTGCCTCGCGTCGCCGGTATGTTTGCGGCAGTCAATGCTTTGTCGACGAGTACCATCATGTCCTGTCTCGTGATAGGGGCCTCCGGATTAAACCGATTGCCGCCAACGCCTTGTGCGACACCGAGTCGTTTGGCGATCGATAATGCTTCAGCATAGTATGCGTCAGCGCTTACGTCCGTGAACGAGTCTTCCGTTCGCGCGGTAAGACCCAGCGCGCGGACCAGAATGAGCATAAAGTCCGCCCGCTGGATCTGTGCTTCAGGAGCGAACGCGGATGCCGAGGTGCCGGTAATAATCCCCTTGGACGCCATGACTTCGATCGCTTGTCTGGCCCACGGCTGCTTGGTTATATCGCCGAACGACTTGGTTACAAAAGCCGCCGCGTACTTGCCGAGACGGGTGGTCATGAACGTGATCCCGCCCCGTTTGGCATCGTATCGCCCGGATGGAACTGCGGTGGCGCCGCCGTGACTATCGATGAACCATACGACGATATGCTCGGGATCCGTTAATTCCGACGCATTCGGCGTATAAGGAATAAACACGGTCACAGGTTCGTCCGGATTAATCCAAGGCACGACGATGCCCCCGGCTGTAAGCGTGACCTCCAAGACAGGCCGATCGCCGATCTGGGCCCGCACAGAATCGGTTAACCCATCCGTATCGGCTTTTTTTAGGGACAGGGTGACCTCCGTTGCTCCTTTCAGCTGCGCGGCAGCGAACATCGCTGAAGACAGCTTGACGCTCCCCAGCTCTGTCTCTACTTCAATGGTGTGCGCGCCAGTTTCTTCCGTTAGGGCGCTCGCCGGAAGGGTGACGGCATAGCCTGCAGCGTCTTTCACGCCCGGAACCGTGACATGAATGTCGTCTGCGGCCGCTAAGGCTTTGGCCATGACTTCAGCGTCAACAATCGTTGAGGCAATACCCGAAGCGTTAAGCATGGGTACGTTAGCCTTGATTTTATTCGGTTCCCCGATCAGAATCGGCGGATTCGCCGTGACTGGAGCCGAGCCCTGATCGCTGCCCGCGTTCTGGACGACGACGCGGGCGCGGCCGAGGTTCTGAACCCTGGCGAAGCTTGTGTCTTTATCGCCCTCCCGCTGAGTGGTTACCCGAAGCGACGGGAAGAAGGTGCCAGGCTTGGCGTAGGCGTAAGCGGATGTAATGGTATAGGTTGAGGAACCGACAGACATCGCAGAATCTCCCGCAGGAACTGTCGTGAAACTGCCGTTGCCCTCGAAATCCCATTCCGTCGATACCATTTCGCCGGACATGGGAGGGAGCTCGACCTTGGCCGTGAAGGCTACAGTTTGACCGGTAGCGATTTCCGCCATCGCAGACCCATTTGCGGCAAGATCGACGACAGGCTGTATCCCTTGCCGCTGCGCTGCGTTCGCCGGCAAACGAACCTGATTGTCGACCACCTCATAGCTGCTTGAATTCGGGGGCGGCACATCTCTTTCCGCCCATGCGCTTACATCCCGCAGAGCTTGCTCTAGGATACCCCAATAACTAACGAGAAACGGATTATGCGGCTCGACGTGATCCGCGTAATCGTTGTACCAGAGCCGGAAATGGTCATCGTAACCGGCGCCAAGCGCCGCATGGACCCGCTTGCTGTAAAAGTCCCCGTCCCAAGGATAGGCGTCGACATCGAGCAGGTTGCTGACCATGATGACTTTGCCGTTAATCGCGCCGGTGTAGGTACCGCCGCCGGTCACGCTTTGGGCAACGGTCGGACCGACCTCGATAGATCGTTGGGGATAGATGGGCGTACCGTCGGCAGATTTAAATTGATCCCACGCTTTGAAGTCGGATGACTTGGGAACTTGGTGACGATGGTACGCGAGCACCGCAAGGGACCACTTATTATCGACCTTGAGCTTATCGCCGGCGGCGATAGCCTTCAACACGTTGTCTGGATTTCCGGCAACAAGGGTGAATCGTTTCGTGGCCGAATTCAGAGAACCGTTCAACGTTCCGATCAGCGAACCGTCGGCTGCATAAAGGGTAAAATCGGGATTCGGATAATCCAGCTTTGCCGGAACTTCATCCACGGCAAAGCTTGTCGGAACGTTCTCCGCATTATAAGTAACCTGCGTAACCGACACCGTTTGCTCGATTCTAGCCGCGCGGAATCGATCGCCGAGACCGGATTCCTCAGTACCCAGATAACCGGGTTTGCTCCAGAAGTCGTCGGCATAAGTCGGATCAAAGGCCTTGATCATGCTTGCGTAACCAAGGAGGCCGTTCGGATCGTCCAGCGCGAGAATATATCGGTTGTCCATCCAGGCGCGCAGCGGCAAGCCGAGATTCGTCACCTCCTGAAGCACCGATCGCTCTACATCATCTAATCCGGCGTAGGGATCGCCGCTCCCGCCCGGACTTACCGCGTCCGCGATCTGCGGTGCTTTGTCCGCGAGCGCGAAGCGCGCAAAAGCCCGCATGAGGAAGTTGTTCGGTAGGGAGGTCGGGGCAGCAGGGATGAAGGGGACGGCTCCATCCCAAACGCCGGAGGCGTTCTCGATGGCGCCGATCGTCATGTAGGAACCGCCACTTCCGCCCCAGATGTAGCCATAGATGGGCTCGTGCGTTCCATAGTACGCTGCCGCTACGATCTTGGAGAACTTGGCTGCCGCTGCGTCGACGCGGTACCCGCTGCCGCCGTTCGTCTGCACCGTGTAGGCCCCGCTGTCCGCCCCGAAGCTGATGATCTTATCCTCGGCTTCTTCATTGCTCAGCGGGTACACGTACTGAAAGAATCGGCCTTGCCACTGGCTTTTCGGCGGGAAGTAAAAATTGAATTTCTTGGCAGTGCCCTCGAAGTGGCCGGAGACTTTATGAACCGGTACCGGAGAAGTCAGATCGGTCTCGCTGTCGATTACGGGATTGTCGTACTGCGGGTCGACGCATTCTCCGGTGATCCACATCGGCCCGCCCGTCGCTTTGACCTCGCACGGGGGCGGCGCCGTTTCGGCCGAAGCGCTCAAAACTGGGGCGAATAAGGTGCTCAACATAGCAGCGGCAAGCGTCAGATTCCCGAACAGCCTGCTTCGCGGGCCGAGGACGCCCGCCATTTTCGATTTCTGCAAAAATTTCATGGTTCTCCTCCTGCGTCTTTTTTAATGGATGCGCTTTCAATTATAGGTAGACCCCATAAACCGCCATATTTAAAAAACTACAAAAAGTTTAGTCTTTTCATACTTCCCAGCGTTCATCCTTTTTCGAAATCCATGTACCAAAGAAAAACAAAAGAAATTGTAGATTTTTAGAATGGGTATCCCGGTAAAGGCCTTGTATATTGAGTATCTAAGTGTTTCAAACCTTTTTACGCGCTTCATGAAGGAGGACGCTATCATGCAACCCGATACGGCGAACAAGCTGCGAGGCGCATATTGGTTGAAGCCGCCGAGAGTAGCTTACGAGGCGAAAGGAATCGCACCGGATGCCAAGGAAAATCGATTTTACTATTACCGGTTGGCCGTTAGACTGGACGAGCCTTCTTCCTTGCGGCTATCGATCAGCGCCAATACCCGTTATCGCTTATGGATTAACGGCCAGCCCATCGGCTCCGGGCCGCTCAAAGGAGATCGATGGAGGCATTATTACGAGACGCTGGACGTCAGCTCAAGTCTTCGTGCAGGGACGAACATCTTCGCCGTACAGGTATGGTCGCTCAATACGTATATGGTGAACGATTCGACTAGTTCGGATCAGCCCCTCTATTCGATGACCTCGCTGCCGATCGGACCGAGACTGGCGGTTGCCGGCACCTGTCTGAACGAAGCCGGCGAGACGCTGGCGGACCTTACCACTGGCAAAGCGGATTGGCAAGTGATGGCGGACGATGCCGTTTCTTTCTATTCCGACGATTCCTATACCATCTTTATGGGGGCGATCGCAGAACGCGTGATGGCGATGCAGCTCCCGGAAGGCTGGAAGCATGCGGAGGAGCCGGGCGGAACCTGGTTTGCGGCAGAGAAAGGCGATCCCTGCTTGGGCAGGTCCGATCCGTACCCCTACTACATTGTTCCGCAGCTTCCCCTCTTGGAAAGGCCCGTTCCTTTGTTGTACGAGGAAAATCGGCCATTCGTGCGAGAGATGCCCATTCGCCAAGACGATTTGCAGCCGTTTTGTTTTCCGAGCTTGAGCGCGGCGGACGATGAGGTACAGATTCCGCCGCACACGCATGCAGTCGTTGAATTGGACGCGGGCGAGCTTACGACCGGCTACCTTTTCTACCCGTTAAACCTGGGCGAAGGCTCGCGGATCGTATTTAGGTATGCCGAAAGGTATTTTCAACGCGACGACATCAAAGCGAATGCCGTTCGCGACGATGCCGCAAACGGCGTTATTTTGGGCATGGAGGATGTCTACGATCCGTCCGGCAGGGCAGAGATATACGAACCTTTCTGGCTGAGAACGTTCCGGTTCATCCGGATCGAGGTGCGGACAGGCGCGCAGCCGCTTCGGCTTCGGCGCCCCTGGTACAGGGAGAGCGCCTATCCGCTTGAGGCGAAGTCGGTCGTCGCCTCGCCGGAATCTTGGGTGGAGCCGTTATGGAAGGTCAGTCTCAGGACGCTGCAGATGTGCATGCACGAGACTTATGAGGACTGTCCTTATTATGAGCAAATGCAGTTTATCATGGATACGCGGCTCCAGGCTTTGTTCACTTACAGTGTCGGCGGAGATATCGGATTGGTTCGAAAGGCGCTGGAGGAATTCCACAACGCGCTGCTTCCCGAAGGAATCACGCAGAACCGATATCCCAGCGCGATGGTTCAGATTATCCCTTCGTTCTCCCTGCATTATATCGACATGCTCTACGATTACTACTGGCAGACAGGCGATGCCGATACGGTTAGAAGATATCGCCCCACGGTTGACGCCATTCTGGACTGGTTCGACCGCAAGATCGGCGATTCGGGCTTGGTCGAGCAGATCGGTTACTGGGAATACATCGATTGGGTCGCGGAGTGGGAGGGAGGGATGCCGACAGCCGGCAAGGAAGGCCCTTCCGCCATCCATAATTTAATGTACGCCAGCGCCTTGCGCACGGCGGCGAAAATCAGCGCTGCGACAGGTCGCAGTCAAGTCGGCGAGGAGTACGAGGAACGCGCAAAACGGCTGATGTCCCGGATCGAACGGCTCTGCTGGTCGGAGGAACGGGGGATGTACCGCGAGGGACCGGCATTTGAGCAATACAGCCAGCATGCGCAAGTCTGGGCGGTTCTCTCCGGTCTTTGCGACGGCGACCGAGCGAAACAAGTGCTCAACCGGGCGCTTGACGATCCGAAGGCGCTGCAGTGCTCGTTCTCGATGGCCTTCTATCTTTTCCGTGCGCTGGAGAAAGCCGGTCTGTATGAACGGACCGCCGAGCTGCTTCAGTCTTGGGTCGGATTGTTATCGCTTCATTTGACGACGCTTCCCGAGACGCCGACGGAGCCGCGAAGCGACTGCCATGCCTGGAGCGCGCTGCCGCTGTACGAGTTCACGCACTGTATGCTAGGCGTTCAAAATACGCGGCCTGGCTGGCAAGCGCTTCGGATCGAACCTCATACCCTGGATGTTCGGGAGATGAGCGGCGAGTTATCGACGCCGAGCGGCATTGTATCGATTGCCTGGCTTCGAACGGACACTTCGTTTGAGGTCTCCGGCAAAGTGCCGGACGGCATCCCATTCCATGTAAGATGGGGCGACAAGATTGACCGTTATTATCCAAATGGCGGCGCATTTCGCGAGTCCATACAGCTAAACGCTAAATCGATGGAGGGAAGAAAATGAGCACCTATACCTTTCGCCACGTGGATGCGCTTCTTAAGCGATTCGTGGATCAGGGACTGCCGGGCTGCTCTTGCTCGGTTGTCCGCCGGGGAGAGACCGTTTATGAAGGCTTCGCAGGTTATGCCGATCTGGCAACGCGGCGTCCGATCGGTCCCGATACGATATTCCGGCTCTTTTCCATGACCAAGGTCATCACGTGCACGGCTGCATTGATGCTTTATGAACGAGGATTCTACCTGCTGAACGATCCCTTATCCGAGTATTTGTCCGAATTCCGGCATCCGTCGGTTTATCGTCAGGGAGAGAACGGTACGTTGTACACTTCGCCCGCCGTTGCGCCGATTCAAGTCAAGCACTTGTTCATGATGGCTTCCGGATTGACCATGTATGGGGACCGTACGGAGACCGAGCGCCAGGTTTCAAAGCTGTCTTTAAAGGAGATTCCTGACTTGCGGTCATTCGCCAAGCGACTGGCGGACATCCCGCTCGCCTTTGACCCGGGTACCCGGTGGCATTACGGCTTCAGCCACGACATGCTTGGCGCGCTGATCGAAGTGCTGTCCGGCAAGCCGTTCGGTCAGTTTCTGAAGGAAGAGATCTTCGAGCCGCTCGGCATGCACGATACGTTCTTTCGGATTCCGGAAGACAAGAAGGACCGGTTGACGACGCTGTATGCGCCATCGGAGGAGGGTCCAACCCCGAATATGGAAAATGAATGGCTTAATCGGCAGGATACGACAATCGAATTCGGCGGGCATGGGCTTCTGTCGACGCTGCGAGATTACGGAAGGTTCACGCAAATGCTGGCTCGCGGCGGCGAGCTTGATGGGGCCCGGATCCTGGGGCGCAAGACGATCGAGCTCATGGCGACCGACCATCTGGATGCAAGGCAGCGGGCGGACATGGCGCTGCCGGGGACATGGCCGGGATACGGCTACGGTCTTGGCGTTCGGGTGATGACGGATCGGGCGAAGGGCGGAAGCAACAGCACGGCAGGAGAGTTCGGCTGGGCGGGAGCGGCGGGCTCCTGGATGGCGGCTGACCTTGAGGAAGAGCTGTCGGTCGTCTATATGCAAGGGCTTTTGCCGAAGGAATACGATGAAATTCGCGGCCACAAGCTCAGGGCTGCTATTTATAGCGCGCTATAAAGGAAGGTGCCGATCAATGGATTATTCGCCGATTGTTGAACGATGGTGCGCTTTCGAGGTTGCGTTGCAATCTGTTGAGGCGTTCGCGAATCCCTTTCTCGAAGTATGGCTGGAAGCTACTTTTCAGAAGGAAGGAAAACGAAAAAAAGTTTCCGGGTTCTATGATGGCGGATCGAGCTGGAAAGTCCGTTTCATGCCGGAAGAAGAAGGCATTTACAGCTTCCGGCTGTCGTCCAACCTGGAGGCATTTAACGGATTAACAGGAACCTTCGCGTGTACGGGGGCACAGGAAGGCAATCACGGTCCAGTCCGGGTAAACGGGATGCATTTTAACTATGCGGACGGAACGCCGTTTTTCGCGATGGGAACGACGGCGTACGCTTGGACCTACCGACCGGAAGCGGTCCGGCGGCAGACGCTGGAATCCTTCTCCCGTCATGGCTTTAACAAGATTCGCATGCTCGTGTTTCCCAAGTACTATCGGGGAGGGGATAACGACGTCAACGTATCCTACGACCCGCCGGTTTTTCCGTTCGCCGGCGCCTCGAACGCATTCGATTTTCAGACCCTGCTCCCGGCATATTTTCAAAATTTCGAGGAGCGCGTGAAGGATCTCATGAAGCTTGGCATAGAAGCGGACGTGATTTTATTCCACCCCTACGATCGTTGGGGGATCGACCGAGGCATGCGGCAAGAGGATGACGTCCGTTACGTTAAATATCTGATTTCGCGTCTTGCCGCCTATCGGAACGTGTGGTGGTCGCTTGCGAACGAGTATGACATCGATGAGACCGAGGACGGGAAGTTTTGCGTCGGAACGGATCGCAAGCAGTGGGATCTGCTTGGGGCTTATATTTACGCCAATGACCCTTACCGGCATCCGATTTCCAATCATAACTTTCCTTTGGGCTACATTTATCCGGACAGGCACTGGCTGACCCATGTGTCGTATCAACATCCGGACACCTATACCTTGATGATTGAATTAAAAAATGCCTATCGTAAACCTGTCATCAACGATGAATATCAATACGAAGGAAACATCAGAGACGAGTGGGGAAATAGCGACGCGCAAACGACGGTACTGCGTCATTGGCTATCGGCTTTGGCGGGCGGATATGCCTCTCATGGCGAGGTATTTAAAACGGAAGGCAACGATCAGGATCTCTTTTGGTCCTACGGGGGAATACTTGTTGGAGACAGCGGTTCTCGTTTGAAATTCATGAAGCAAATTATAGAGTCTTGTCCCTTTCAGGAAATGAAAAGGGATCCGAAAAATACCGATGGTCACCATTATTTCGCGCTGCATAAAGGGATCGACGAATATTTGTTTTTTTGCCGCTACGATTTGCCGGGCAAGAGCTTCTGGTTCGGACCTTACGATGGATCGGAACCTGAATATGAAGCCGAGATTTACGACGTATGGAATTGCGTAGCGAAGGAGAAGAAGATCGTGAGGAAAGGGTCCCTGTTGCCGATCAGCGCATGGACGGCGATTCGCCTGAAGAGAATCATCGGATGAGCGAAAGGCTCGGATTAAAGGATGTAATCGAAGAAAATCTAAAGTTATTGTAGATTTACGCCATGTATGTCGAAGTCGGCGGTACTTATAATTCAATTTAGAAAGCGCGCGCATTCTATTCATTCATCAATCAGGGAGGGTCAACGATGCTTGCTTTAAAGAAAAAGGGCATTCTTCTGACTTCGTTAATGAGCATGGCACTGGCCGTAAGCGCTTGCGGAAGTAATTCGAACGGCAATTCAGCCTCCGGTTCGCCATCT
Source organism: Cohnella hashimotonis (assembly GCF_030014955.1). NCBI lineage: Bacteria > Bacillati > Bacillota > Bacilli > Caryophanales > Paenibacillaceae > Cohnella > Cohnella hashimotonis. The sequence goes on along the minus strand of NZ_JAGRPV010000001.1, from coordinate 3,803,594 downwards.
GCCTCGGCGTCCGGCAATGTGAGCCCGTCGGCATCGTCGCCGGCATCGTCGTCCGCCGCCGCGCCTGCAGGCGCAAAGCAGAAATTGACGCTGATGATCGCCTGGCCGGGAGACTCCATCGGACAATCGGAAGAAAAGTTGGTTGCCGAGCATTTCAAAGACAAATACGACATCACCTTCAAACCGGTCTCCGATCCTGAAAAAACGATTAAAACCACGATTGCCTCAGGCAATCCGGTCGATCTTGCTTTCTATTGGCCCGGCCAGATGGACACCTTCGTCAATGCCGATATGGCACTGGACCTCACGCCGTATCTGGAAGCCAATAACGGCGAATGGAAGAACGCTTTCGTAGACGGCGCTCTGACGAAGGGCATCTATAACGACAAAGTTTATGCCGTGCCGATCACCCCTGTCTATTACTCGATGCTGGCCAACAAAGACCTGTTGGATCAAGCCGGCGTCACCTTGCCGGATTATCCGACTTGGGATGAATTCAAGACTGCGCTGACGACGATTAAGGAAAAGCTCGGCATCGCGCCTTTCGGGAATTCCTGGGCGAGCTGGACGCATCGAAGCTTTTTGCAGTCCATATGGCCGGACGATGCCAAAGAGCATGAATGGTCGCAAGGTCAAATTCCGTTTACCGATCCGGCGGTCGTAAAAGCGTTCGACGAAGTGAAAACGCTGTACGACGACGGTTATATGTATCCGGGCAAAGGCGCGCTCACCGTGACCCAGGATCAAGTGTTAAGCGGATTCAAGTCCGGGAAAGTCGCGATTGTCGCGTGGATCAACTTCCTCTCCGATCAAGCGATCAAAAACTCGGGTTTGAAAAACGTACAAGTCGTCAGCTGGCCGCATATGGGTCCGCGCGTGAAAATCCCGGGCGATTCCAACGGGTACATGATTCCGGCTAACGCCAAACATCCGGAAGCGTCGATCGAAATCCTGAAATACTTGACGAGTCTTGAAGTCGCGCAGCACCGGGTAGATAACGGCTCCCCGGTGTCGATCAAAGGTGTGACGGCCGCCGATCCGAATATTTCGAAGTTCGGCAGGGATGCCAGCAAACTTTATACCGAAAAAGAAATACTCACGCTTTCGCCGAAATTAAACGAATATCTCGACCAGAAAATGCCGGCGAATTACGTTTTCAATCCGAAGAGCGCGTTGGCGGAACTTGAGAAATTGAGGTTGGAAGCCATCAAGGATAAGAAATAAACAAGCCATAAACACGATATACGGTAGCGGGCATAAGGCACGCGTGCTTATGCCCTGTTATCGTTCCGGCAGAAGGGGGACATACGGGTGCAGCGGCTAGCAAAAAAACAGTCCTTGCATGACAAGACGCGGATACTCGGGATTGCGTTGGTGATCCCCGCAATCTTATTCATCGCCTATACGATGATCATTCCGATCGGCTGGAATCTGGTCTTGTCATTCGCCAAATGGGACGGCTTTTCGAGCATGAAGATGCTCGGTCTGGACAACTATAAAGAGCTGTTCCAAGATACCACGACGTTGAACGGCTTTAAATATTCGGTCATTATCGCGCTGCTCTCCTCTGCGATTACGCTCCTGTTAGGCTTCATCCTTGCTTTGCTGGTGTATCAGACGGGCAAAAAGGAAGGATCGGTATTCCGGTTAATTTTTTTCGCTCCGAATATGATGCCTTTTATCGTCATCGGTTTGTTGTTCGCTTTTCTTTTAAGCCCGGATATGGGGCTTTTCAATCAAATTTTTAGGGCGATGGGATTGGAAAGTTTAGACCGCGCTTGGCTGGGCGAGCCCGGCTTGGTGCTGGTCACCTTGTCCGTCGTCAGCGGTTGGAAAGGTTCGGGGGGCGTCATGATGCTGCTCTATACGGCGATGGTCGCGATCCCGGCTTCGATGTTCGAGGCGGCTCGTCTGGAAGGGGCTAACTTTTTTCAGCAAGTTCGTTTGATCGTTCTGCCGCTTATTATGCCGACTATCCGCTTGGTATCGATGCTGGTGCTGATCGGTTCCTTTAAATCCTACGACATTATCGCGACGATGACGAAGGGCGGGCCGGGCGACTATTCGAAGACCGTCCCCAAGCAGATGCTGGATGTCGCGTTCTTCTACAATGAATTCGGTTATGCCGCCGCGATCGGCGTCGTATTTACCATTCTTGTAGCCATCATTATTTTCGTCATGCGGAAATTGGCCAGAGGTGACGTATATGAGTACTAGTAATCGGAGTTCTAAGTGGATCGCTCGCCTGGTGCTCGTTCTTATATCGATCGCCTATGTCTACCCTTTACTATTCACGATTTTCACTTCCTTAAAGACAAGCGACGAATTGTTCTCGAATTTATGGTCCTTTCCTAAGGCATTTCGTTTTGAAAATTATGCAGAAGCGTTCAGGGTGGGGCGATTCGGAGATCACTTCTTCAACAGCGTCGTGATCGCGGTATTGTCGCTGGCTTTCTCCACCATACTCGGTACCTTCGCGGCATATGCCCTTGCGCGGCTGCGCGTGCCATTCTCGGGAGCGATCGTCGGTATCCTGTTTATCCTGATGATCCTGCCAGGGGAATCCATGATTATTCCGCTCTATATGATCATGGCAAAGCTCAAAATGTTCGACGTCGTGTATATGCCTATCGTCGTTGCATACGTGGGATGGATGCTGCCGGGCTCGATTGTCATTCTGCGCAACTTTTTTATGTCGATCCCGAATGAGTTGCTCGAATCGGCAAGAATGGACGGTTGCGGAGAATTGAGCACCATGTTCCGTATCGTATTCCCGCTTGCGGGTGCCGCGGTCGCCACCATCACGGTATTTAACTTCGGCTTTGCCTGGGGAGAACTGATGTGGGCGCAAATTAGCACGTTAACGACAGAACGCGGGGTTCCCCTGTCCGTCGGGCTCATCAATTTTCAAGGGCAGTTCACGACCAACTGGCCGTTGATGGCCGCTGGGATCAGCTTGACGCTGCTGCCGTTGATCGTTCTCTTTATCGCGTTGCAGAAGTATTTCGTACAGGGGCTGACTGCCGGAGCCGTTAAGGGGTAAGCTTGTGGAAGGGAGCGAATGTTGTTAATCTGATCATGAGTAAGCGGCTTCGGCGGTCCGGTGCCGTTTTATTCGTATCTTTAGAGCGAAATCCCGAGCGAGGTCGCGATGCCCGTGAAGTTCAAAGACATGCCCATCATCGTCAAGCTGTACCTATGTATCGCGACATTTATCGTTCTGCCTTTGATCTTGGTCGGATTTTATTTAAATAACCGATTTGCCGAATTAACCTTAAACAAGGCAAGCGAAGGCGCGCTCCAAACCCTGAAGCAGACGAAACAGAGCTTTGAGATGCTGGCTGAAGATACGGACGACATTTCGGTCCGTATTTTGTCCAATGACCTGGTCCAGCAATTTGTAAAAAGCGGGTACAAGAGCTCGTCCGAGTACGAGAAAGGCTATTTAGACGTCGATTCGTTCGTGGGCGACGTCGTCGGTTCGAAGCGTTATTACGATGCCATCCATTTATATGCCGATCGGGAACTCGTTTATAAACGAGGAATCGACGTGCCCGAGATGAGCCCATCGGACAAGCGCGGCGCGATGGAGCTGCAGGGGCAAGGCTTCTGGGCCACATCTTCAGGCGAGATTTCCTATTATCGGGCGATCATGGACTTCGACAAGCTGGGCAGAACGATCGGGTACGAGAAATTTTCGCTCAACGAAAATACACTGTACGATTTTTATAGGAATATGAACGCGGTTGCCGGCTCTTTTATTTACCTGATCGATCGGAATGGCTTCATTCTGTCGGCATCGGAGAGGGAGCTTCTTCACCATGATATCGGTAAAGTAGAACCGATCCAGCAGGCGTTGCGGCTTAAAGACGGCTATTTTACAACCCGAATCCAGGGTCAGAATTTAATCATTCTATTTTATACGATACAAGAAATGAACTTGACGCTTGTGCAAGCCATTCCGCAGAAGTCCTTCTCTACATTGATTACGACGATTAATACGGTTCTGCTGGTTGTCATCTCGTTATGCATCCTGTTCGGCCTCTTGTTCTCGCTCATCCAGCATAAGTACTTGATTAAGCCGTTACAAAAGCTGCGTAAAGAAATGGCAAAACTGAAGACCGGTAATTTCAATATTTCGCTGGCGATCGACTCCAAGGATGAGATCGGGGAAATCGGCAACGGATTTTTGCGGATGGTCGAGCAATTAAAAGAAACGATCAATGATGTCTACGTAGGAAAAATCAAGCAAAGAGAAGCGGAGATCACCGCGCTGCAATCGCAGATCAACCCCCACTTTTTGTACAATACGCTGGATTCCATTCATTGGCTGGCGATCAAAAAGAAGAACTACGATGTCAGCGAACAAATCGAAGCGCTGTCGGAGATCTTCAGGCATGTCCTGAACAATGGCGAGCCGCTGGTTACGATACGCCAGGAGCTCGACTTTCTGGAAAGCTATATGTTTATTCAAAAACACAAGTACGGCAGCCGAATCCAGCTCCGCATCGAGATGGACGCGAGCCTGATGAGCTGCAAAATGCCGAAGCTGATTCTGCAGCCGTTGGTGGAGAACGCGATCGTTCACGGCTTGGAGCAGGTGGTCGAAGGCGGTCTTATCGAGGTGGAGCTGACCCGAATTCCGGATGGAATTCGCTTTATCGTAGCCGATAATGGGGCGGGCGCGGACGAAATGCAAATCCGATATCGGATGGAACGCGAATATGAAGCCAAACATGTATTCGCGTTAAAAAATATCGACGATCGTATCAAACTGAGCTACGGACAATCCTACGGGCTCACGTTTACGAGTAAAATCGGGATCGGTACCCGAGTAGAAGTACGCATCCCTCAGATCGATGAATCGACAAATGGCAGGTGAGCAAGGATGAAGCTGTTGATCGCAGATGACGACGAGCAGATCCGTTCGGGGATCGAGCAAGGAATCGACTGGACCTCCTTGGGGATTCAAGAGGTGATGACGGCTTCAAACGGGCTGGAAGCGCTGCGACTATTTCACGAGCGGCTGCCGGAGATTGTACTGACGGACGTCCGCATGCCCGGTATCGACGGGATCGAGCTATTGAAGCGAATCAAGGAGATCAGATCGGAAACGCGAGTCATCATTCTGAGCGGCTACAGCGACTTCGAATACATGAAGAAGGCGATTCAGCTGGACGCCGTAGATTATGAGATGAAGCCCATCCGGGCGCGCCATTTAGTCGCCTTGATCCAGCGGATCAAGGAGGAGATCATTCGGGAGCGCGTGTCTGAACGAGAGTTTAACAAATACCTGGCGTCGTACAAAGCCAATTTTGCGGACGAATTGCTCTCGGGCGTTCTGACGGACCGGACGGTCGTCCTTGAAGGGTTGAAGCAATACTTCGGACTCGAAGTGGCGGATTCAGTCGTCTGCCTGATCGTCGAGCTCGACGGGAATTGGACGATCGACGCGGATGCGACCAGGGCCGCCATGGATACACTCGATCGTCTCTTCCAATCCAGCGAGCTGGCGCAACGCGGGATTTGCCTACGCGCCAAAGAGGGGACGATGGTTTTTGTCATTCAGACGAAAACGAATTCTTATTTGTTCTATTCGCATTTTGCGAACGAGCTCGCGGGTCTGATCCGGGCGTGGAACCTGGAAGCCCATTCCTTATGCCGGAGTTCCTTTTCGGCAGGCATCAGCGGTCCCGGCAGTGCGGCGGATCTGGGACGGCTGTACCGCGAAGCCGGTCTGGCGTTAGCCAAGAGATTGTACGCGGGGAATAGCGCTGCGCACATTTACGATGCGACCTCGTCCGTCGAGGACAAGGCGATCGTCGGATTGCTGGACAATCCGGCATTTTTAGCGCAGCTGTCGCGGGGAGAACTGGCCGAGGCGGCGGCGTCGGTGAGCCTGGCGTTCGACCGGCTCAAGCAGGAGCGCGCGTATGCCAGAAAAAGCGTATCCGCTTACGCCTGCAGCTTGCTGCAGATGCTGAAGGTAACGGCACGCCATCTGCCGGCCGATCTCATCGAGCAGATTCAGAAGCGAATCGCGTTCATCGAAAGCCAGGAGCGCTGGCTGCTCATCGATGAGTTCAAAGCCTGCGTCGTATCGTTGTTCGAGGAGTCGGCCTCGCGCCTGTCCAAGGGACTAAGTCCGCATATGGCTCGCGCGGACGCGTTCATCCGCCAAAACTATACGCGGGAGCTCACGGTCGAGACCCTTGCGGCGCATGTCGGTAAAACGCCGAACTATTTCAGTCACCTCTTCAAACGTGAATTCGGTATCGCGTTCAAAGATTATATCAATCGCTTGCGCATCGAAAAAGCGAAGGAACTCATCCTGGGCACGAATGAGCTCATCTATGAAATCAGCGAACAGGTGGGTTTCTCGGACTATTCTTACTTCACGCAGGTGTTCAAAAAAATCGAAGGGTGCTCGCCGACAGCGCTGAGAAGACAGCCGGCCGACACCGTTAATCTGTCCAATCAATGAACGACGAGCGTTTTCCATTCAATAATAAGCAAAAGCGGGAGCAGGATCGATATGAATTTCAAAGTGCCGGAACCGAAACGAGTAAGACTGCTCATGAACACGGACGCCAAAAATGAGGCGGACGACCAGTACGCGATCGTGCATGCGTTGCTCACGCCGATGTTCATTCACAAGGGGATTATCGCGGCGCATTTCGGTACCGGGCGGACAACCGAATCGATGGAGGAAAGCTACGCCGAAGTCAAACATGTTCTTCGTCTGATGGGGGATGCCGGAGAAGTGCCGGTCTATAAAGGGGCGCCAAACGCGCTGAAGGAAGAGCTTACGCCCGTCGTCTCGGAAGGCGCGGAGGCAATTATCCGCGAGGCGCTCTCGGACGATCTTCACCGGCTGTTCGTCGTATTCCTTGGGCCGTTGACCGACCTGGCTTCCGCCTACCTGATGGAGCCTCGCATCGCGGACCGATTGACGGCCATATGGATCGGCGGAGGGCCCTACCCGCACGGAAGACACGAATTCAACCTGAGCAATGACGTTCACGCGGCTAACGTGGTGATGGCCTCCCCTATCCCGCTTTGGCAAGTACCGCAAAATGTGTACAGCTCGATGAGAGTCAGTCTGGCGGAATTGGAAGATAGAGTGAGTCCGCACGGCGAGATCGGGAAGTACTTGTTCGAGCAGCTCATTCAATTTAATGACGACAACGCGCACGGGTGGCCAAGAGGCGAGTGCTGGGGCCTCGGCGACTCTCCTGCCGTCAGTCTCATTCTCGACGATCTGGAATTCTCGGATGGTTTCGTTACGATGCCCGCGCCGCGAATCACGCCCGAGATGCATTATGTTCATCATCAAGCAGAACGTCTGATCAGAGTTTACCGAAATGTCGACGTCCGATTTACGCTTGAAGACATGTATGCCAAACTGGCGTTGTTTGCCAGGAAACAGGCCGCAAAATAATGCAGTGTCCACATCGAATACGCAGGCTCTGACCTGCAATCCCGTACGCTTTACCCCTTTAGTTATGGTTAAGAGAGACTGTATGATTAAAATCGCAACGTCGTCTCGTGTCCGTCCGCACGGATCGCGTACGTCCCGCTATATCGCTCCGCCCGGCAATACGGATTGTCGAACCGCGGATAATTGTCGAACGGAATGGCGCTGCCTTTCACTTGCAGCGGGCCTTCCCAGCCGAAGGCGATTGCTCCGTAGGCTGGATCCTGCCACGTCACAGTAGACTGTGCACTCACGCTCAGCTCAGCTTGCAGCAACCGTTCCACGAACGTCTCGAAGGAGCCGTCTTCCGCCAGGCGCCCCGCCCGGCACAGCCATACATTATCCAACACGTCGCAGCGCACCTCTTCTTCGGGCAAGCGTTCCGTCCAATGATACCCGCGCTGGGAGTAGAGCGCCACATAACCGTCTCCTTTTCGACCGAACAGCCAGCCGCCCCGCTCCAGCACTTCATCGAACCGGCGCTTGGGGAAGAAGGCATGCGTGTACGGCAAGCGCACATCGGAAGGCAGCCGATAGATGGAAATGACAACGGATCCATGTTGGATCGATCGAGGCATCACGTCATTGCCCGTCCACAAGTCGGGTCTGCCGGTCCGCACGCTTTCGGTACCCGGATGATTCGTGAACACGACCACGCCCCCGTCCAACGAAGCTTGCCATATATGCTGCTGAAACCCGTTCTCCCCTTTACGGAAATCTTGCGCGCAGCTCAGCATATAATCGCCCGTGCGGCGGGTGATTTTGTTGACGCGGCTTAAGTAGGTGCTGCCCCGGCACGGCTTCGGCTCGATGTCGGCCGCTTGGCACTGCGCGAAATAAGCGGCTTCCTGTTCCAACTGGTGATTGACGGGAATGCCGTATTTACGCGCCATGTCGATATTGGTCCGGATTAAGTCCTTGTGCGTGTAGCCCATGTTCTGCCAGTAGAAGGACGTGTCTTCCTCCGTCGCAACGCCTTTTCCCAGCTTCGCGCCATCCTCGACATCGAAGCTTTGCTGTTCACGGCTTTCAATTGTGGCAGTGTCCAAAGCAGCGGCAGCGACAGCTTCGGGCGCCTCGTAACCGCTGGTGGAAAGCGCAGTAGCGCTTAAGTGCAAAAGATGACGCGCGTGCTCGCCCGTGCCCCACAGCAAATATTGCAGCGGCTGCGTCGACTGGTTGGCGGGCTCCAGAATCATTTCCGAATAAGTCCGACCCTGCGTGCAGCTATAAGCGCCCTTATAGGAGTTGACCGCCATCCCGAACGACATGAGGTCCAGCAATTGACTGGCCATCAGACGCAATTCGGCATCATGAGCCAGATCGTATACGTTCAGAACGGACAAGTAGTTTTCAGACATGTAGCAATGCGAATCCCATTCGCTGAACCCGACCATCGCCTTCACCCGAATCCAATCGGCGATAAAGACCGCCGCCGGCTTGGCCAATTCATGTCCGTACCGGTCATGCGCCGCAAACCAGTCGTCCGGGTAGAGCTGAGCTGCGAGCAGCTGGCAAGTCCGGTACAGCATGACATGATTTTCCGTGACAAAAAATTGCGATCCGGAATGCTCGCTCCTTTTGGCATCGTACCAGTATTCGAATCCGGTAAGGGTGGACCGAATCCGCTCCAGCAGCGCTTCGCCGAGCAACGCGCTGTCGCCGTACAAAACCAGCATTCGCAAGATCACATTCACGGTAAAATCGCTGCAATCTTCGCGCCGATCGACCGTATCCAGCATCCGGACGAATGCTTCTTCGTCCGCAGGAAGTCCGAGGGCAAGCCGGCTGAGGGCGGAAGTCGCCACTTTGTAGCGGTGGCCGGCATGATCGGCCTTGGCGGAAGCGGCAAGATAAGCTTGCTTGCGCAGCTTGGCGTCAGAGGGCATGGCGTTGTTCGCTCCTTTCCTGCATAAATTCGGCAAGCAGCATGAGGGTCAGTCCTTGACCGTAAAGGGTCGCATAACAAGTCAACTCGTTGTAATCTTCAATGGTGTCCATAATGGGGGTGCCTCCGGACACGGACAGCACTTCGCCGGTGTCGGCGATTTGGCTGACGACGCCTTGCAGTCCCAGCTCCGCGTACCGCATATAAGAAGCCTCCACAAGACCGAGCTTCACCGCTTTGGCGATGCCGCAGGCGATCCCCGCGCTGCCGGACGATTCCTGATAGAACGAAGGACGATCCATCACGGTGTGCCACAGGCCGTTGGTCGCTTGGTATTTGACGATACTGCGCACGAGCGTATCATAACGATCCAGCACGGCGGCGGATGCGGACACGCCGGCCTTCCGCGCTTCCTCTACGATCATAGGGGTAGCGACCGCAAGCCAGGCATTGCCGCGTGTCCATCTGGCTCCGGACAGATGATCGCCCGTAGCGCAGTCATAGCCGTGGAACAGCACTCCGGTTTCGGCATCTTGCAGCACCTCTAGATGCAGTTCGAGCTGCCGGAGCGCTTCCCTGACATAAGCGGTGTTGCCGGTCAGGCGGGTTAGCTTCGCCAAGAACAACACCGCCATGAAGATCGTATCGGCCCACACCTGGTCCTTTAGCTTGTCATAGCTCGCTGCGGAATTGACCGTATGCTGCAGCGCTCCGGCTTGCGTCCGGTGGGCATGGTCCAATACCCAATCCCCCCATGCCAGGGCCATGTCTTTGTAAGCGGGATCCTCCGTCCACCAGTACAGATCAGGCAAAATACAGAAAGGAGCGGTCGCATTCACGGCTTGAATGTCGTTGCGTTTATGCGCGTTGTTGCGCACCCATTCCCGCAAGCAAGCCTGCACTTTCTCATCGCGACCGGCGCCGTAATAGGCCGACATGGCGATCAGACCGACGCCGGGGTTCCAGTCCCAATGATGAATATCCATGCCCCAATCGCCGGCATGGCAATCTGCGGCATTGCGGATGACAGGGTCGGCATGTCCGCCGTGATCGGCGATCATAAACGTAAATACGCGGTCGGCCAACGTCGATAATGTGGAATAAGATAATGTCATAGCAGCGCACCCTCCGGATCGTCGGTGATATCGCTCCCATTGTATCCGAGTACGTGCACTTCCGGTCATCCACCGTTGCGGCGTTCATCGTCCAGAATTGCTGTCTCATCTACCGTCGCCGAAACTGCTCAGGCGTAAGTCCGGTAAGCGCCTTGAAGCTGCGGATGAAATGCGATGACGTCTGGTAGCCGACCTGATCGCCAATGAGGTGAATCGGGTACGCCGTGTGCAGCAGCAGCGATTTGGCTTCATTGACGCGAATTTGCTTCATATACGCTTGCACCGTCGTGCCCATCTCCCGTTTGAAGAAGTGGCACAAATAATATTTGCTGACATGCAGCGCCTCCGCCATGAGATCAAGCGAAAGCGGTTCCCGGTATCGTTCGTGGAGCAGCAGCAGGATTTGGCCGACCAGCTTGTCGCGTGCCGTTTGCGGCACGGCTGCCAACTGACGCCCGGGAGATTTGCGAAGCTGCCGGGAGATCAGCAGGAGCAGCTCCTGCAAATAAAGCTGCAGCGCGGCTTTGCGCTGCCACTCGTCGGCCGCGTACTCGCGGCCGATCCTGCCGAACAGCTCCGCGAGCCGCTCCTGCTCGCCGGGCAAATCAAGCATATGGTTCGGATAGGCCAGCCGCTCGAGCGGTTCCAGCAAGGCGCGTGCGCCTTCCGGAACGATACTGGGAAGAAAATGGATCAGATGCCGCTCGTACGGCGGCTCCAGCACATGAAACTTGTGCATCGTCAAGGCATTGAAGACTAGAATATGGCCGGGTTTGACGTGATACAGGTGATTTTTCAGAATGACTTCAAGTACGCCGCTCGTCACCCATACGATCTCGTACCCCAGATGCGAGTTGAACACTTTGGGATAATCCAGATTCGTCTTCCGCTCGTAAACGAACTGGTGCTCTCGCAGTACATCGTAGAAAGTCATACCGACTCCCCTTTTCCCAAACACTGGGTTGTATTTTGAAAATAGTTCCTTTACAGTTATTCGTGTCATCGAGGGAGAGGACAAGCATGGCGTGGGGGCTAGCATCAAGCCGCAGGATAGATATCAAACGGTTGATCTCGTGCGACGGAGTCCAATATCAGCCTGCTTGAGACGGCGCGAATCGCGCTTTGCTGAAGCAGGAAGCGGGAGATGTATCCGAGGAAGGCAATTCTCTCTATTATCTTACTTCTGAATCTCGCTTGCAATCTTGACCATTGCACGTGGCAAGATCTGGATGGGGTTCTCCACGAAGCAATTACCGGCCGATTCAGGCCATTCTTTAAGCAAGGAGAAGGATTACCATGCCATTCCTAGACAAAGTAAAATCACGCGTTATCGTATTGACGGACATTAGCAGCGTGAGAGGGGGCTTCAAGGAGCCGGATGACGCCCAGTCGCTTGTGCGTTTCTTGATGTATGCGAATGAATTTGATATCGAGGGGAGTATCGCTACTTATACGGATCACTGGAACGACGTTCAGTGAAGAAACGGTTTCTTAGCGTGAATCAGGAGAAAATGGTGGCTTGTGTTCAGGTAATAATGAGCACAGGTCTTTTTTTACAAAGATTCACTTTTATGCGAACGCTTCCGACATTTCCGTGTCTTTCTTTGCAGCCGATGTCAACAGATGTGCATGCCGGGTGAAAAAATGATTACTTATGCGGTGAAAAGCCCGATTTTATCGGTTTTTCCCAAACGCTTGAACAAATGAATATCGACTGTCAGGATATTTACCTCCTACCATGAAGAGGCAAGTTACATGAGGGAGTGAATCATCTTGGCTGTCTACAATCAATCGGCCGATACCGAGTTGAACCGGATAAGCGCTGGAGCTGCTGGTGCTGTGAGGAAGAAAAATCTGCTGCGCAAGATGATGATGGACCGCTGGCTTTACTTGATGCTGCTGCCGGGCGTGATCTTCTTTCTATTATTTAAGTACGGTCCGATGTGGGGGATCGTCATCGCCTTCCAGGATTATTCGCCCTTCCTGGGGATGACGGGCAGCGAGTGGGTAGGCATGAAGCACTTCCACCGTCTGTTTACCGATCCGACCTTTTTCATGCTGCTGAAAAATACGCTTCTGCTATCGCTCTTGAACATCGCCCTCGTATTTCCGATGCCGATTATATTTGCGCTCATGCTGAATGAGGTGCGAACGGCGAAGTTCAAACGAATCATTCAGACGCTCATCTATATTCCGCACTTCATGTCCTGGGTCATCATCGTCGGCATATTCTACGTGATCTTCGAGATGCAGGACGGGGTTTTCCAGGAAGTCATGGCTTCCATCGGACTGCAGAAGTTCACCATTATGATGGATCCGGACCTGCTCCGCCCGATGTACGTCCTGCAGTCGATCTGGAAGGATACGGGCTGGGGGACGATCATCTACCTGGCTGCGCTGGCGGGGGTCGATCCCCAGCTCTACGAGGCGGCAAGGATGGACGGGGCCAGCCGGATGCGTCAGGTTTGGCACATTACCCTGCCCTGTATCCGCAGTACGATCATCATATTGTTGATCTTAAAGATCGGCGACATTCTGGAGCTTGGCTTCGAGCATATGTTCTTGTTGTTAAATCCCTTGAACAGGGGGGTGGCCGAAATATTCGATACGTACGTGTATACGTCAGGCATCGTTCAAGGCGCCTTCAGCTATTCGACAGCCGTCGGGCTGTTCAAGTCCTTCGTCGGACTCGTGCTTGTGCTGGCTGCGAACAAGCTGTCCAAGAAGTTCGGCGAGGAAGGAATTATATAAGAAGGGAGGAAGCCGTCTGCTATGAAGCATCGCCACACATTCCCCGGCCGGATATTCGACTATTTGAACATTACAGTCCTGTCCTTGTTCGCGCTCGCTGCGACCATTCCGTTCGTCCATATCGTAGCGACCTCGTTTGCATCCGAACGAGAGATTCTAACGAAGGATTTTGTCCTGTTTCCGACTGATTTCTCGCTGAACGCCTACCAGATCATCTTCGCGAACGACCGGATCGTGCACAGCTTGCTCGTCACGGCATTCATCACGGCGGCCGGGACGCTCATCAACATCGTCGCGACCTCCATCATGGCATATCCGTTGTCCCGCAAGGACCTGATCGGACGCAAGCCGCTCATGATGATGATCTTGTTCACCATGCTGTTCGGCGGGGGTATGATCCCTACGTTCCTGCTCATCAAGGTGCTGGGACTGATGAATTCCTACTGGTCCTTGCTGCTGCCAGGGGCGATCAGCGTGTTCAATCTCATTATTCTGAAAAATTTTTTCCAGCAGATGCCCGACGGGCTTGAGGAATCCGCCAAGATTGACGGCGCGAACGACCTCGTCATCTTGTTCCGGCTCGTGCTGCCGCTCTCCCTGCCTGCTCTCGCCACCTTTAGCTTGTTCTATGCGGTAGGGCACTGGAATACGTTCATGCCTGCGGTGCTCTATATTAACGATCCGGACAAATGGCCGATTCAAGTGCTGCTCCGCAACATCGTGATGCTATCGCAGGGCTGGCTCGACAACCCCGAGGCGGCAGCCGAACAGGCGGTTTCGCCGGAAACGGTCAAGATGGCCGTCATTACGGTGGCTACGCTTCCCATCTTGTGCGTGTATCCGTTTCTGCAAAAGCATTTTGCTAAAGGGGTGATGCTCGGTTCCGTAAAAGGTTAGTTCGTAAGCAGGCAATTCCACAAAAATATCAATCGGGAGGTCTATTCGTTCATGAAACGATCGACGATGAGAAAGATTACGGTTGCCGCTGCGGCAACGGCATTGACAGGAACACTTCTGGCAGGATGCGGCAACGACAATGACAATGCCGGCTCCTCGACGGGCGCGGCCAGCGGCAAGCCGTCCACAGCGAGTGCATCGCCGATTGCATCGTCCGATGCATCGCCTACGACGATCAAGATTATGTCCCAGACGGTCACAGATCCGATTAAGGACGACAATCCGATGAAGCTCGAGCTGGAGAAGATGACGAATACGAAGCTGGAGTTCACATGGGTTCCGGCAACGGCCTACAACGATAAATTTAACGCGACCCTGGCCTCCGGCGAGCTGCCGCAGGTGATGCTGACGAATACAGCCCGCGTGACGAACGTGGTGAATGCGGTGAGGGCCGGCGCTTTCTGGGAGATTGGACCTTACCTGGATCGGTTCCCGAATCTGAGTGAATTGAACAAAGAGATGTTGAATTTTACAAGTTATGACGGCAAGATCTACTTGCTTCCGCGGTCCCGTGACGGGGCCAGACACCTTATCGCTTATCGCAAGGATTGGGCGAACAATCTGGGAATCGCCGAGCCGAAGACGCTTGACGATTTGGCCAACATGGCAAAAGCGTTTACGGACAATGATCCGGATAAGAACGGTAAAAATGACACGATCGGCTATGCGGAACCCGCCTCGCTTGACGCGTTGTCCCGCGATATCTCCGTTTATCTCGGCGGACCTATGAACAACGGCATGATGAACGATCAGGTCGTGCCTAACTTCTTGACGCCGGCATTTTTCGAAGGTATGAAGTGGTATCGCGATCTGTACGCGGCCAAAGCGATTAACCAGGATTTTGCTTTGCTCAACGGCGCGCAGCAAGCGGATCTGTTCAAGAAAGGCAAGGCCGGCATCATCATCTCTGTCGATAGCAATGTGAAGAACTATCCGAAAGATCTGCAGCTGGTAGATCCAAAGAGTGAGATTGGCGTCATTCAAGGCCTTCCGGGGCCTAATGGCTTAAGGGCCTCATCGACAGGCGGCTCGCTCGGCGGGTACCTGTTTTCCAAAAGCTCGATTAAAACAGAAGAGGAGCTGCTCCGAATTCTTGGCTTCTTCGACAAGCTGTCCTCTCCCGAAGCGATGACCATTGCCTATCGCGGTATGAAAGATGTAGATTATAAGATGGAAGACGGCTTCGTCGTACCTAACGAAATGCAGTCGGAAGATGCCAAAGCAGGAATCGCCGCGTTCAGCGAGCTGGCTGTCGCACACGTGAAAGTAGGCGCGCCTCTGAAGCAGAATCCGTTCACCGAAATGATCGTCAGCATGGTCGCAGCCAATGAGAAGATCGCCGTCTATGACGTAGCCGGCCCCCTGATCTCGAATACGAAAAACGAGAAGGGGCCGGAGCTGGACAAGCTGAAGACGGATGCGATCGTGAAGTTCGTTATGGGGCAACTCGACGAAGCCGGCTATCAGAAGGCGATTGAAGATTGGAAGAAGGCGGGCGGCGATCAGGTCATCGTAGAGCTCACCGAAGAATATAAGAAGGCGCAAGGCAAGTAAACGATAAGGCCGCAGTAACAGGGAGGAACGACCATGAGCTTTCGCCAGATGACTTATCTGAATAAATTGCTGGTGTATGGGTTCCTCCTTGGCGTCGTACCTCTCGCAATCCTTGGGTTCCTGTCTTATTTCCGCGCTTCCACGACGATTCAGAAGTATGTGGAAGCGGGGAATCTGCAGATTCTAAAGCACAGCCAGCTTGCTGTCGAGCAAAATATGAAGACGGTCGAGACTGCCCTGGTGGCGTTCCTCAACAGCCCGCAAGGCACGGATCTGTATAATATCCCGCTTGATTATAATAAGTACGGGCCGTTCAGCGAGCTCGAATCCAGCATGCGCCAACTGCAAATCTATGAGACTGGCGTATTCGACGTGACGTTGTACAACATGCAATACCTTTGGCGTGTTAACAATGCGGGGATTGCCACGTTTGACAATAAAGAAGAGGAACTGCAGCCCTACGAGAACTTTCTGAAATCCTCCATGAATTCCACTTGGATTAAAAATGAGCACGGCATCCGGTTTCTGAAAAAGAGTCCGCTCTACGTAGCCAACCCGGCCATGCTCGTCGTGGTGGATATCCCCTACTCGCACCTTAGCAAACTGCTGCTCCAGGCGAACCCGCTTGGAAGCACGGCAATTCTGGACAGCCATATGGAATTGTTGCTCGGTCAGGATCAAGGCTCCGTACAGCAGCTGCTCGGCCATGCGGAGCTGGAGAAGAAGTTGTCCGGCGACGCCCCTGAAGGGAAGCTGGTCGTGAAGCGGGGAGGCGAATCGTACGGGGTGACCTACGTCCACTCCGCCTTCTCGGGATGGTATTATGTCGCAGCCGCTTCGATCGACGAGATTACCAAAGAATCCCGGTCGATCGGGCAGTTCACCTGGTGGATCAGCGCCGGCATTCTGTTTTTGATCTTATTTGCCGCCTGGTTCGGGTCCAACAATATGTACCGGCCGATCCGCATGCTCCACAGTGCGCTTGTCGGATCGGGGGACAAGTCGGGGGATCCGGGCGACCGCAAGGAGGATCATATTCAGCAGATCGGCCAGCATGTGACGAAGCTGCTCGACCGGGAGAAGAGAATGTCCAGCCAGATCGAAGGCTACACGGCACAGCTTGAGGCGTTTTTCGTACAGAAGCTCATTCTGGGCGATGTGCGCAAGCGTGAAATTGACGAGAAGCTGGACATGTTCGGCTATGCGGCCGGTTGGCGTCAAATGACGGTGATGGCGGTGGAGATCGATACGCTGGAAGGAACGCGGTACAGCCGCAACGATCAGGACTTGCTGCTGTTCGCGATCAGCAATATGGTCAGCGAGATCGTCCCGCAGACGAACCGGCTGGCGCCGATCGTCTCCGGCAGCAGCCAGTTGAATGTGCTGGGCACGGTGCAGGACGACCCGGAGGCATGGAGCGCCGAACTGCAGCGGTGGGCGGAAGCGATTCAGAAGGCGGCGTCCAACTATCTGGACGTGACGGTCAGCGTTGCCTTGAGCAAGCCGGCAGCGCAGTGGACGGACGTGCCGCGCGCCTACAAGGAGGCGGAGGAGGCGCTGAACTACCGGGTACGGCTCGGCAACGAGGCCATTATTTATAGTGAGGATGTTGTATCCGGACCGGCCGAGACGGTTCATTACCCGCTGAAGCTGGAGCAGGAGCTGCTTGCGTCGATCAAAAGCGGGTACCGGCTGCAGGCCGAAGAGAAGCTGCGTCATTTCATGCAGGAGCTGGTGCGGCCGCCGTTCCACTTCCAGGAATACCAGCTGAGCGTATTCCGTTTGCTGACCGAGATTACCGGCCTGCTGCAGGCGGAGGGGGTTCCGTTCAGCGAGCTGGCGGTTGGAGAGGCACCGCTCATTGAACAGATGTCCCAGCTCCGAACGGTGGAGGAGATGGAGGCGTGGTTTCTGCAGAAGCTGATCGCGCCGGTCATCACTGTTCTGGAAGAGCGCCGCAGCTCCCAGTTTCAAAATATATCCGATGCCGTCATTCAGATGATCCACGAGGAGTTCGATACGCTTCTCACGCTGGAGCTATGCGCTTCCCGGATTCATTATCATCCTCATTATGTGAGCAAGGTGTTCCGTCAGGAGACCGGCGTGAACTTCAGCGAATACTTGCTGAAGCATCGGCTTGAGATGGCGAAGGGCTGGTTGACAGAGACGGGCATGACCGTGACGGAAATTGCCGAGAAGCTCAAGTATACGAGCCCGACCAACTTCATTCGCTACTTCCGCAAAATTGAAGGCATTACGCCCGGGCAGTATCGGGAGAGAAATGCCGGGAGCATATCAATAATTGAATAGATGCAAACTCAAGCTCAGCGCTGGCCTGTAAAAAGGCGGCGCTGTTTTTTGCGCAGGGAGCGATGTGAAGGAATGAATAGCCTCGTATGACCTGCGGAATAAGCGTTGGCTAAACAGCCTTTGCGGTCAGCTAGTTAGTTCATGAATATAGACTGCGACGCGATATCGGAAGAAAATCAAACTGAATTCGTCGAAGGAGACAACTATACGGAGGAGGGAGTGGATCCATGATCAGCTTCAATCGTATCCATTCGGCGATACGATCGGCGGCGTACGACCGGGATCGCCTGCTGGGCGTGCCGCTCACCGACGAACGGAAGAAGTCTATCGTTCAGTCCGAGATCTTCGCCCCGCTCATGGAGGACATTCGGATGGCGTCGGCCAGAGCAAGGCAGGAACCGATTCCGGCGCTTCTGTTTTCCAAGTTTCATCTGTTCGTGAAGCAAGGTACGCGTGCGGAATACCAGCAGGCCTATTATGACCGCCGGGGCCGGCTGCTTGCCCTGGCGCTTGCGGCTTGGTTGTTGCCGGAAGAAGCGGTGCTCGAAACGCTGGAGGATCTGATCTGGGCGATCTGCGAGGAGCAGTCGTGGGCGCTGCCCGCACATCTGCCATGGTCCTACGAGCAGCTGGTCGAATCGCGCGTCCCGATGGCGCAGACGGTTGACTTGTTCGCGGCGGAGACGGCGCATGCATTGGCCGAGACGCTGTATCTTCTCGAGGACCGGCTCAATCCTTGGGTCGTGCACCGGGTTAAGGAGGAGCTCGAGCGCCGGGTATTCGGGCCGGTATTCAGCTCCGCATACACCTTCCGCTGGGAGTGGCGCACAAGCAACTGGGCTTCCGTCTGTGCCGGAGCGGTAGGAATGGCCGCGCTGCTCCTGGTTGACGACCGTGAGCGTCTGGCAGGCATGATCGGTCGGCTTGCCGGCGCGATGGCATGCTTCCTGGAAGGGTTCGGGGCGGACGGCTGCTGCACAGAAGGAATCAGCTACTGGGAATACGGGTTCGGATATTATGTTTATTTCGCCGAGATGCTGAGGGCGTATACCGGAGGAGAGCTGGATCTGCTCCAGGAGGACAAGATCGCCGCCATCGCTCGCTTCCCGGCTGCCGTGGAGCTGACTTCGCCGCAATCCGTCAACTTTTCGGATAGCGTAGAGCAGCCGTTCCTGAGCACCGGTCTGCACAGCAGGCTGTACGAACGCATCCAAGCACCGCTTCCGGAGATGACCAGGGCAGCCCGGTTCCATGAGAACTCGACATACCGGTTTCCGCAGATGGTCCGCAATCTGCTCTGGACGGATCCGGCCCATTTCCACCGTCCTGGCACGACAGGCACGTACCTATTCGCCGATGCGGGCTGGGTTGTAGACAAACGGAGGCTCGGCGGGACCTTGTTCGCTTTCGCTGCGAAGGGAGGGCACAACGACGAGCCGCATAATCATAACGATCTGGGGCACTTCCTCCTGCATGCAGGAGGCGAGACGCTGCTTGTGGACCTGGGACAAGGCGCATACACCCGCGATTATTTTGGAGAGAAGCGATATGAGCAGTTGCATGCTTCCTCGGATGGTCACACTGTACCGTTCATTAACGGCTGCGTTCAGGGGACGGGGGAATCCTACAAGGGGGTGATCAGAGAAACGGATATTCGCGAACGGACGCTGACCGTCAAGCTGGATCTGACCGAAGCGTACCCGGAGGGAGCAGGTCTGGGTTCCTTCTGCCGGACATTCCAATGGGCTTGCGATCCCGAACGCGGGGAGGCCGAGCTGACGCTGACGGATGCTTTCGTCTTCCGGGCGTCCGACAACCGGCTCGCCGAAACCTTTATCAGCCTGACGGAGCCGCGCATCGAGCAGGGCTGTATCATCTGGGAAGGGCGGCAGGGAAAGGCGGTGATGGACTACGAGGCAGACTTGTTGACTGCGAAGCATGAGGTGCTCCGAAATGACGCCAACCCGGTTCGCACCCGCGTCATTCACCGCATTCGTCTGTATGCCGACAAGGTGCCCGAGCAGGCGGCTTTTGTATTCCGGTTCCGCTGCACGGCCAACTGGGGATAATGGAGTCCCCTTGGTCTGCTCCCGAACCAGGAGGAGTCATCGGAATCAAGAAAATGTAATCGCTTCCATGATTTCAAATCCGAAGGGAGTCGTGTAATTGATGAGGTCGAATAAAGGGTTCAACAGGATGTTGGCGGTTTTATTGGTGTTCAGCTTCGCGTTTTCGGGTGGGTTGGTTCAACCGAAAGCGGCATCCGCAGCCGTATTGTTTTCCGACGATTTCGAAGACGGAGATGCGGCCGGTTGGTCCGTTGTGAAAGGGGGAGCTACTAATTTTAGCGTCATATCGGACAGCACAATGGTTTACAAGGCGCAATATTCGAGCGGAGGCATTACGGAGAAAATGGCCGTTGCCGGAAACGCCGGATGGACGAATTATGCCGTGGAAGCGAAAGTAAAACTGCTGTCGGGCAGCAATGCGGGTATTATCGCAAGATACATCGATGATAATAACTTTTACATTTTAAGAATCGACAGCTCGAACGATAACGTACAGCTGAGTAAAAAAGTAAACGGAACCTTTGCGCTTATCGCCGAAACGGCGATGACCCTTAATCTGAACACGGCATATACCCTAAAATTATCGGTAGATGGCGCTAACTTAACCGGATTTGTGGATGGTGTACAAAAAATCAGCGCTTCCGATACCGCCTTTTCCGCAGGGAAAATCGGCACGAGAGGAACGTCTTCCACGTTCACGCTCGACAATGTCACCGTTTCTGACGCTCTTACTACGAATGCCGCTACCGTTACCGCCAAAAAAACGTTAAGTCCGATTACTGTAAACGGGGTTCTGGACGAGTCTGTCTGGACGATCGCCCAAAGCGCATCCAAGGTAGTTCAAAGCACGACTGACAATACCGTAACCTACGGGACGCTGTGGGACGACAAGTATTTGTATGTAGGCGTAAAGGTGCTCGACGGCAATCTGTACAACGATTCGTCGACGGACTCCTTCGACGATGATTCGGTTGAACTATTTATCGACGCCGATCATAATCGAGGCACTACTTACGATTTAAAAGACTGGCAGTTCCGCAAAAGGTACAACGACACTGGTCTGTTCGAGAAATTGAGCGAAAACGTCGGCGTGAAGCATGGGTGGTCGGCGATAACAGGCGGTTATAGCATCGAGCTGGCCATCCCGTGGATCAACTTAGGCGTCTCGCCTTCGGCGCAGACCGTCATCGGCTTCGACATCGGTGTCAACGATGACGATAACGGAGGCGTCCGTGACGGGCAGCTCGTATGGGCGGGCACTGCGGGTAACTGGAACAATACCTCGGAATTCGGTGACTTGATTCTGTCCGCGACGACGGTCGGAACGCCGCCGACGCCGCCAACGACGCCGCAGCCGGTCAACCGCTATGTGACGCCGCAAGGGGCGGGGACGAAAGACGGGAGCAGCTGGGCCAACGCATTCAAGGGCGACCAAGCCGGCGGGCTGCAGGCTGCATGGAATGCGACAGGCGTTACCAATACGCTTTTCGTTGGCAGCGGAACGTATACGGTGCCGCAGACGTTAAGCTTGTCCAACGGAGGTACGGATGTCCTGCATATGAAGAAGCTGCTCGGCATGAATACGGGCGGCGGGCTGCCTGAATTCATCGGCGATTTTACGCTGGCCAGCCAGGGCTCGCGAAAATTCATAGACGTACCGCTTGGCGTCAGCTATTGGCAGATTCAGGATATCGTCATCGGCAACTATTTTTACGGCATCTATGTCAACGGGCAGAGCGAAGGAATCCGCATCTATAACGTGAGCGTTCATGACATGAGCGACGGCATATACTTCTGGGGCAAAGCGACACGTTCTAACTTGAATGCGGGTACCCACGATATCGTCGTGAAAGGCGGCAATTATACCAATTATACGAAAAGGGCCGTTCGTTTCCGCAACGGAAATTATTTGGCGAGCGTCATTGGCGTCAATGCCGACGCGGGAGGCAAGGCGAATTGGTATTCGGGCAATTTCCCGTTCGGCTTTAGTGTCGGGAATTCGCCGGCGGAGTCCCCCTACATTTTCGATCATGATATTTTGTTCCAGGACGTGACCGCCCGCAACAGCTGGCACCAGGACGGCACTAACTATTGGAACGGCGACGGATTCACGGCCGAGCGCGCGTCGTACAATTTGACTTATTTGCGCAGCAAGGCGTTCGACAGCACGGACGGCGGCTATGACGATAAATCGAGAAATCCGGTGTATATCGATACGATCTCTTTCGGCAACAAGCGGAACTACCGGTTGTGGTCGGCCGAAAAAGCGACTCTGATCCGTGCCATCGGCGGGTATTCGTTCAAGCGGGGCGGAAGCGGAGACGCACTCAATCTGCATGTGACCGGCGACGGTAAAGTCGATGCTTACTTCAGCACGTTCTGGAACAGTCAAAACTCGGAGATCGGACTCGAAGACGCGGATACGGTCAATATCATCGATTCGATTATCGGCAAAAATAACGGAACGTCTCTGTATAATTTATCCGGCGGGCAATTGAACGTCATCAACTCGGATGCATATGTGCTTGGCGTGCAGGGGACGGACCCTCAATTGGTAAACGGAAGCAATTCAGCCTGGGAAGGCGGCAGCAGCGATTTCAACAGCCAAGCATTCGGCAATACGAAAGGTTATACGTATCCGGGCCCGAACAACACGCCGTACACGGTTCAGATCAACTCGGGCAACCTTTCATTAGGTTTATACGGCAGCAGCACGGTCAGCGCGCAGGTGCTGGACGGCAACAACAATCCGGTGACAGATCCCGACAGTATCATTTGGTACAGCAAAGACGGATATATCTCGCGGCTATTACAGTCGCGCGGAGCAAGCGCAATCGTGCAAGGCTTAAATGCCGGAACGACGGACCTTATAGCGGTGTATAAAGGCGAAGAAGCGAAAATCACTGTCACGGTAAGTTAGTTTTAAAAGAGAAATAACGAACCTGGATGCTTGTAAACGAAATAAAACCGATCTCGGTCAAGCGACCGGGATCGGTTTTTTTGAATTGAAGCTTTAGACCCTTAGCAAATCGTGATTGCGGTTAAAAGCCCATGGATGCAGACGGGGTGAAATAAGACTATTTGAGTAGTTTTTTCTTCCGCAAAGTGACAATTATCTTATCATTTCGACATGTTTATCGTTCCCGATAGAGGATTATTCCCTTATAATAGAAAATGCATGCATGATAACCACGACTCGCGGCTCGTCTGACGGAAGTCGTTGTTTCAGGGGCACATAACCGTGTTTTGTCCCCGGATTACTAAAGTTTATCTAATATGCCAAGGGAGAATGGCCATGCCCGACATCTTTGCGGTGCGCATCGCCGGACCGTTGTCGTCCGAAGTCGCGGATGGCCTTGCATCGGAGCTGCCGGAAGAAACGAGAAGCCGGCTCGGCCGTTACCGGCTGCAGGCTGATCGCGACCGGAAGCTGCTCGCAGAGTCGCTGATCCGGTATTTGCTCCGCAAGCGACTAGGGCGACAGATAAGCGGCGTCGTATTTGCCAGGAACGAATACGGCAAGCCGTACATAAAGGAAGCGACGGATTTTCATTTTAATTTGTCCCATAGCGGCGAATGGGTCGCGTGCATCCTTCACAACCGGCCGGCCGGCATCGACGTCGAGCAGATGGCTCCGATCGATACGAACGCAATTGCAAGCCGTTATTTTGCCGATCGGGAGCAAGAGCAGCTGTTCGGGCTGCCCGAACCGGAGCGGCTTCGCCGCTTCTATGAGCTGTGGACCTGCAAAGAGAGCTATATGAAAGCGGAGGGGCTAGGCATGTCGCTGCCGCTGCGCGATTTTTACGTGGTCATTCAAGGCGGCTTCGCGCACGCTTACCCCGCGTATCCGGGCTCGATGGCCTCCATGCCCCGTTCGCTGCGGCTGTACGGCATGGGCAGCGCCGTTATGGCGGTCTGCGCGGAGGAAGGGGCCCAATTTCCGGATGAACCTGTTGTTTTGACCAGCGATGAGCTGGCGATTTCATGCTTGCGCGAACGTGATTAAGGAGGACTGCCAGTGAACGATGCAAAAGGATCCGGAGCGATCGCGATCGTCGGCGTAAGCGCGCTGCTGCCCGGATCGACCGACAACCGGGGATTCTGGAACGACATTATGGCGGGCCGGGATCTCATGACCGATATCCCTCCTACGCACTGGCTCATTGAGGATTATTACGATCCTACCCCCATGACGCCGGACAAAACCTATGCCAAGCGGGGGGCCTTCATTCCGCAGGTCCAGTTCGATCCGAAGGAATTTTCGATGCCGCCGAGCAACATCCCCGCTACCGACACAAGCCAGCTCCTCGGCCTGATGGTGGCCAAAAGCGTGCTGGAGGACGCCGCTTCCGGCCCGTTCAGCGCGATCGACAAGGATCGCATCAGCGTCATTCTCGGCACGGCCTCCGCTTCGGAGCTCACTGTCGAGCTCGGCAGCCGCATTCAGCGGCCGGTCTGGGTCAAGGCGCTGCGGGAAAGCGGCGTGCCGGAGGATCAGGTGCAGGAGATCAGCGACCGCATCGCCGCCGAGTACGTGCCCTGGAAGGAAAGCTCCTTCCCGGGCCTGCTCGGCAATGTCATCGCGGGCAGAATCGCCAACCATTTTAACCTCGGGGGCACGAATTGCATCGTGGATGCGGCTTGCGCCAGCTCGCTGACCTCGATCTCGATGGGGGCGATGGAGCTGCTGGCCGGAAAGTCCGATCTCGTCATTACGGGCGGGGTCGATACGCTGAACGATATTTTCATGTTCATGTGCTTCAGCCAGACGCCGGCGCTCTCGCCGACGGGCGATTGCCGACCGTTCTCGGATCAGGCCGACGGCACGATGCTCGGCGAGGGGCTGTGCATGTTCGCCCTGCGTCGCCTCAAGGACGCCGAACGGGACGGCGACCGGATCTATGCCGTGCTGAGAGGCTTCGGCACATCCTCCGACGGCAAGTCCAAAAGCGTGTACGCGCCCGTCTCCAAAGGACAGGCCAAGGCACTTCGCCGCGCCTACGACATGGCGGGCTATTCGCCGGCTACCGTAGAGCTGATGGAAGCGCACGGAACAGGAACGAAGGCCGGCGATGCGGCGGAGTTCGAAGGACTGGCTTCGGTATTCAACGACGGCGAGAGAGAAGACCGGCAATGGTGCGCGCTCGGTTCCGTCAAGTCGCAGATCGGCCATACGAAGGGCACGGCGGGCGCCGCAGGCTTGTTCAAGGCCGTCATGGCGCTCCGGCACAAGGTGCTGCCGCCGACGATCAAGGTCGAGCGGCCCAATCCGAACCTGGATATTGCGGGGAGTCCGTTTTATTTGAATACGAAAGTCCGGCCCTGGATCAGAGGTGCTTCGCATCCGAGACGGGCATCGGTCAGCGCTTTCGGCTTCGGGGGAAGCAATTTTCACGTGACCCTGGAGGAGTATAACGGTCCGGGCCGCCAAGCTTGGAAGCTGCGGAGCATGCCGTCCGAGCTGCTCCTGCTGAGCGCAGGCGATCCGTCGTCGCTGCTTGCGCAGTGCGAAGAGCTGCTATCCGGCCTGACTGAGGATGACGGGCTGCTTGCTTATCTGGCTCGTCGGACGCAATCCGATTACGATTCGAAGCTGCCGGCAAGGCTGGCGCTCGTAGCTTCCGACCTGGGCGGGCTTCGCATGAAGCTCGAGAAGACCATTGCGGAGCTCGACCGCCATCCGGAGCGGCGGATCGACGACAACGGCGGAATCTATTATGCCTATGACGCGAATCCCGGCGAAGTCGCGATGCTGTTTCCCGGTCAAGGCAGCCAGTATTTGAACATGGGAGCGGAGCTGCTGCTGGCGTTCGACGAAGCCCGGACCGTGTGGGACAAGGCGGCCGATCTGGACATGGACGCAAGCGTCGGCCTGCAAGAGATCGTCTACCCGCGGCCCGTCTTCGCCAAAGAAGAGCTCGAAGCGCAGCGCGGCCGGCTGCAGGAGACGCAGTGGGCGCAGCCGGCCATCGGCGCCATGAGCCAGTCCCTTCTGCAGGTGCTGCGCAAGGCGGGCGTGCAGGCCGCATACGCAGCCGGTCACAGCTTCGGCGAACTTGCCGCCTTAAGCGCAGCGGGAATTCTGGAAGAGAAAGACATGCTGCAGGCGGCGAGAAAGCGCGGCGAGCTCATGGCGGCGGCAGCTGCGGCATCTGCCGGAAGCGGCGCGATGAGCGCGGTGTTCGCGCCCGTCGGGCGGGTTCGCGAGCTCATTGCGGAGAGCGGCGCAGCGGTCGCATGCGCGAACCATAACAGTCCAAGCCAGGTTGTCGTGTCCGGCGAAGCGGCGGAAGTCGGCCGCCTGGAGGACAAGCTGTCGGCCGAAGGCATCGGGTCGAGAAGGCTTCCTGTGTCTACGGCGTTCCATTCGCCGCTCGTCGCTTCCTCCGTCCCCGAATTCCGCGCGTTTATGACGAACGTTCCGATCGGCGAGGGAGAGGCTGTCGTCTTGTCCAACGCGGACGGCGAGCCATTCCCTTCGTCGCCGGACGGCTTGCGGGATCGGCTCGCCGAACAAATCGCGCAGCCGGTCCTGTTCGCGGAGACGGTAGAGGCGCTTTATGCGCGCGGCGTCCGTACGTTTATTGAGGTCGGGCCGAGCGCCGTACTCACCGGGCTCGTCGAGCAATGTCTGCCGGACAAGGACATTGTGGCCGTAGCGACCGACCGCAAGGGACAGCATGGCGTGAACGCGTTGTGGCATGCGCTCGGTCGGCTTGCAGCCACAGGCGTTCCGGTCGATCTTGCGCCGTTCTGGGACGAATACAAACAGGAGGAAGATCCGCGCAGCCGTCCGAAGCCGGCCTTTACGATACCGATCAGCGGGGTCAACAGCGGAAGGCCTTATCCGCCTAAGGGCGGTACGCCGGCGCTTCCAAAGCCGAATGAGGCAAGGTTGCCCGACGCTGCGCCGGTCGCTGCGCCAGTCGCTGCGCCGGTCACTGCACCGGTCGCTGCCGCGGCGCTGCGGATGACTGAGCCGACTGCGGCTATCGTGCCTCCGATGAGGGAAGCGCCGGGTCCGATATTCGCCGATGCAGCCGGTCGCCATGAGATTGCCACCGGTCACGCCTTCGGAATCGAAATAGAAGCCCACGTACAGCATGATGTTTCACATACAACGATAGCCCGAACTTACGATAATCAGGAGGAAAATACATTGTCTACCTACCCGACTACGCAATCCATTCTGCTGGGTGCGATCACCGAAATGCAGCGCCAGACGGTCGAGGCGCATGCCGCCTATCAACGCGCGATGGCGGACGGACACGTCGCTTTCCTGCGCACGGTAGAAGCTTCGCTGGCCGGACTGAGCGCCTTGGCAGCCGGCGGCTTCGGCGCTTTTGCGGCCATGCCTGAAGCGGCGGCCGCTGCTGCGGTTCCCGCACAGACAGCCGTGCCGGCAGCCAGTCCGTATGTGCCTGCTCCGGCTTACGTGCCGCCTGCGCCGGCCGTTGCTGCGCCTCCGGCCTACATGCCGCCGGCGCCGGCCGTTGCCGCGCCTCCGGCTTACGTGCCGCCAGCGCCGGCCGTTGCCGCGCCTCCGGCTTACGTGCCGCCGGCGCCGGCCGTTGCCGCGCCTCCGGCCTACATGCCGCCGGCGCCGGTCGTTGCTGCGCCTCCGGCTTACGTGCCGCCGGCTCCGACCCCGATTCCTTCGCCGGCGGCGCCGGTTGCGGCTGTGGCAGCACCGCAGGCGCAGGCAAGCGACGTACGGTCGGTCATGCTCGAGGTGGTGGCCGAGAAGACCGGCTATCCGGTCGAAATGCTGGATTTCGATATCGAGCTCGAAGCGGGACTCGGAATCGACTCGATCAAGCGCGTCGAGATTTTGTCCGCCGTGCAGGAGCAGCTGCCGGCGCTGCCTGACGTGCAGCCGGGCGAATTGGCGGCGCTCAACACGCTTGGCGAAATCGTCGACTACATGAACCGTGCGCTCGGCAAGGGCGGAGCGTCCGCGGGAAAAAAGTAGTAATCCATGATCTCAATCGGCCCGCGGTCGCGCGTTACGGGGTGAAGGCCGCCCCGGCGCCGGCGGCAGGCCTCGCGATGCCGGGCCTGTGGGACGGCGCGGCCGTTGAGATCATGGACGACGGAACCGGAATTGCCTCGGCGCTTGCCGGGCGCATGCAGGCGGCAGGGGCGCAGGCACGCGCGGTAACGGCAATATCCGCAGAAGCCGATGCTGTCATATGGCTGGATGCGCTAAAGACGATCAGCACGGATGAAGAGGCGCTCTCGGTCAACCGCCGTGCCTTCGAGGCGGCGAAAATGGTGGCCGCGAAAATGGCACAGCAGGGCGGCGTCTTCGTCACGGTGCAGGACACCGGCGGCTCGTTCGGCCTGGCGGATGCGCCGGCTTCGCGGAGCGTATGGACGGCCGGCTTGACGGGGCTCGTTAAGACGGCGGCGCGCGAATGGCCGAAGGCGGCCGTCAAAGCGATCGATCTGGACCGGACAGGGCTTACGGCAGAGACGGCCGCGGATCGCATTTTTCGGGAGCTGGCCGAAGGCGGCCCCGAAGTCGAGGTCGGCCTGCAGCGCGGCGGATCGAGAGTGACGCCGGTGCTGGAGCTGGATCCGGCGCTCGCCGCACGGGCAAGCGGCGGCAATAGCGGCGCGGAAGAACGCGCGGTGCTGCTCGTATCCGGCGGGGCAAGAGGCGTTACGGCCGCGGCGATCGCGGCGCTGGCGCGGAAGGAGCGCCCGCGCCTCATCCTGCTCGGCAGAACGCCGCTCGAAGAGGAGCCCGCCGTATGCAGGGGGATCGCCGACGATGCGGGGATGAAGCGCGCGCTGCTCGAACAGGCGAAGGCGGAGGGCGCCGTCATCGGTCTCGCAGAGCTCGGCCGGCGCGTGCAGCGCATTGTGATGAACCGCGAGATTGCCGGCAATCTGCAGACGCTGAGGGAACTGGGCGCCGAGGTCGTCTATGTACCGGTCGACGTGCAGAATGCGGAGGCGCTGCGGGAAGCGCTGCGGCCGATCCGTGCGAAGTGGGGGCCGGTCACCGGCATCGTGCACGGCGCAGGGGTGCTGGCCGACAAAGCGATCGCGGACAAGACGATCGAGCAATTCGACTATGTATTCGATACGAAAGTCGGGGGCCTGCGGACGCTGCTGGCCGTCACGGAGAATGATCCGCTCACGCTGATCTGCCTGTTCTCCTCGGTATCCGCGCGTAGCGGCAACGCCGGGCAAGCGGATTATGCCATGGCGAACGAGGTGCTGAACAAGTGCGCCCAAGCGGAGGCGATCCGGCGCGGCCCCGGCTGCATCGTGAAGTCGATCAACTGGGGACCTTGGGACGGCGGGATGGTCAGTCCGCTGCTCAAGAAACATTTTGAACAGCGCGGCGTCAACCTGATTCCGCTGGAAGCGGGGACCGCCGCTTTCGTGGCGGAAACGGCGGACGCAGGCGGACCTGTGGAGGTCGTCATCGGCGGCCGCTCGGCGGACAGGCCGACCTTGATCGAAGGCGCGTCGGAAAAAACGTGGACCGCGGAATTGTTTCTGCCGGAAGCGTCGCTTGCGCCGTGGCTGAACGACCATCGCATCGGCGGCAGCGCCGTCGTGCCGGCCGCGATGGCCATGGACTGGTTCGTGCGCGCCGCCAAGGCCGCATATCCGTACCTTGACGTCAAGCGGTGTTCAAACCTGAATGTTAAGAAAGGGATCGTCGTTGCGGCGGAGGACGGCGCGCGCAAGCGGCTGACCTTGACGTGCAGCGACCGGACGGACGGCCTGGCGCAAGCTTGGCTGAGCTTCGAACTTCGGGGAGAGGGAGGCCGCGTTCACTATGCGGCCGACGTCGAAATGGGCATGGAGCGGGATGCGATCCCGACTGAGCCGCTGCCGCTTCCTCATGCGGGAATCGAGCCATGGGACTGGCAGCCGTCCGACGTCTACGACGGCAGCAAGCTTTTTCACGGTCCGGCCTTCCAGGTCATTCGCGAGCTGACGCTGTCAGGCAGCGAAGGCGCGGAAGCGAAGCTCGGGCATGATGCAATGACGGCGTGGTCGGATCGGGATGGCGGGATCGACCCGGCGATGATCGACGGCGGGCTGCAGCTCTCGCGGCTATGGGGCATTCGCACGTTCGGCGAACTGACCCTTCCAACCAAGATCGGGTCGTATGCGGCTTACCGGCCCATACCGCTTAATCAACCTGTCGTCTGCCGCCTTCAGAGCGAGCGTCGGGGGAGATACAAGACCGTTTCGCAGTTGACCTGGCTGAATGAACAAGGCGAAGTGGCAGCCGAGCTTCGGGACGTTGAGATGCATATCGTGCCAAACCAGGAGCAAGTACAAGAGTGAGAGGAAGATTGCAGCATGAGATTCGAGCCGATTGCGATCGTCGGGCAGGGCTGCGTGTTCCCCGGCGCGGCGAACCCGGAGGAATTATGGCGCATCGTCGCCGAGCGGCGGGAGACGCTGACGGAGCCTGAAGAAGGCCGATGGCGTCTGTCCCGCGCAGCCTCCCGGCGCGGCTCGGACGCGACCGAGTGGTCGACACGCGGCGGCTACATCAACGGCTTCCGGGCGGAATGGGATCGGCTTGGTCTACAGGTCGATGCGGAGCGGATCGGCGCAATGGACCGGATGGTCCAATGGATGCTTCATGCGGCCGCGCAGGCGCTCCCCGATCCGGCGGCCGGCCCCGGCAAACATAAAAGGACAGGCGCGGTCATCGGCAATCTCTCGCTGCCGACCGAATCGATGTCGCGGTATGCGGAGCATGTATGGCTGCAGGCGCAGCAAGAGGAGGCTTCGAGGCCGCTTTTCGCGCAGGAGATCGGCGAACCGCCGGATGCGGTCAACCGGTTCATGTCCGGCTATCCCGCGCATTTTCTTGCGCAGGCGTTCGGCCTCGGCGCCGGCGCGTTCTGCCTCGATGCGGCCTGCGCTTCGTCGCTTTATGCGATCAAGCTTGCCTGCGACCGGCTGCATGACGGCAGCGCGGACCTGATGCTCGCGGGCGCCGTGAACGGAACGGACGCGTTATTTCTGCATACGGGCTTTCGTGCGCTGAAGGCGATTAGCCGGAGCGGACAGAGCAGGCCCTTCCATCCGGAAGCGGACGGTCTTGTGCCTTCCGAGGGCAGCGGCTTCATCGCCCTGAAGCGATTGGCCGATGCCGAGCAGGCAGGCGACCGTATTCTTGGAGTCATTCGGGGCATCGGTCTCTCGAACGACGGCGGGCAGGGCGGCATGCTCGCTCCTGCCAGGGACGGCCAAATTCGCGCGATGCGCCAGGCTTATGCCATGTCGGGTCTCGAGCCGCAGGACATATCGCTGATCGAATGCCATGCGACCGGCACGCCGCTTGGCGATGCGGTAGAAATTCAGAGCATGAGCGAAGTGTTTGCCGGACGAAGCGGCATTCCGATCGGTTCGATCAAAGGCAATATCGGACACCCGGTGACGGCGGCGGGCATGGCGGGCTTGATGAAGCTGCTCCGCGCGATGGAGGAGGGCGTCTACCCCGCCACCCTGCACTTGCATACGGAGGAACCCGTTAAGCTGCTGGAGGGTACGCCCTTTCGGCTGCCGCAGCCGGGAGAGACTTGGCAGTCGGAAGCCCCGCGGCGGGCGGCGCTGAGCGGCTTCGGCTTCGGAGGCAACAATGCGCACTTGATCGTGGAACGTTACGAGCCCGGAGGCAGAGCGGCGACGACGAAGCGCGCCCGTGAAAAAGAAGCTGCAAGCCCCATGGAGGCTGACCTGGCCATCGTCGGCATCGGCGTAAGCGCGGGCAGCAGCAGGACAGCCTTGGAATGGGCGGCAGCCTTATTCGGGGCGGACGATCGCGATCGCGGACAAAAAGGAACGGAGGCTTTCCGCTCCGGCGACATCTCGCTCGACTTGCAGGACATTTCGGTGCCGCCCGTCGACCTGAAGCAGGCGTTGCCGCAGCAGGTGACGCTGCTGCGGACGGCGGCCGATGCAGCGGCGGAAGCGGGCGGATTGACGGGCGACCGCGTCGGCGTATACGTCGGCATGCAGTGCGATGCCGAGATCTCCCGGCATATCGCGCGGGTGCGAATCGGGGAGTGGGCCGGCAAGCGGGCGGCACTGTCCGGGTTTCAGGTGTCGGGGGCTGACGTCGCCTCGTTGCAAAATGCTTTCTACGGACCTTTGGAATCCTCTACTGTCGTCGGACTGCTGCCGAATGTGCCCGCCAACCGGCTGAACAAGCATTTCAAAATTTCCGGTCCGGGCTTTACCGTATCCAGCGAAGAGCTGTCGGGAATTACGGCGCTCGAGCTGGCTTCCCGCGCCTTAAGAAGCGGCGAGCTGGACGCGGCCCTGGTCGGGGCTGTCGATCTCAGCTGCGAAAGTGTGCACCGGGCAGCGGCTGCGGCCATGCTTGAGGGCGGAAAACAGCGGCCGGGCGATGCTTCGGTCGCGTTGGCGGTCAAGCGGCTGGACGATGCCCGGCGCGACGGCAACACGGTCTATGCCGTGCTGCCCGCAGCTGGCGGCGGCGCCGCGAAGCCGGGGCTTTTGCTTGGTTCGGATGACGGGGACGCGGTGAGTCTTGCATCGCGCTTCGGCCATTCGCACGCGGCTTCCGGGCTGCTGCACGTGGCGGCAGGCGCGCTTGCCCTGCACCACGGCTTGCTGCCGTACGGAAGCAGGCGAGGACCGCGCCCTTGGCTGCGAGGAGATGAGGGACGCACCGTACGGGTAGATGTCCATGCGTTCGGCGGCGCGTCGGGCTCCGTGTTCCTTGCGGAAGGAGACGGCTGCGCTCCGCTCGTGCCTCGCGGTTCCCTTGCGCCAATGCTGCATGCGTATGCAGCCGATGACCGCCGGTCGCTGCTGCAATCGCTTCGCGACGGAACGGAATCGGCGCAAGGCGCCGTTCGTCTGGCGATCGTCGCGCGCGGAGACATGGAGCTGTCGGCAGCAAGAGAATCGGCTGCGCGGGAGCTTGAGCGGCTGATCGCGGCTCCCGGATCCGGACCGTTTCGAGCGGGGCCGGGCATCCATTACGCGGAGACGCCCGTGGGAGGCGAGCTTGCATTCGTATTCTCGGGCGCGGCGTCCGCTTACGGGGGCATGGGGAGCGGGCTGCTGGCGGCGATTCCCGAATTGGGCGTCGCGATCCAGGGCCGGTTCCGTACGGCGGCCGAGGCTGCCGGCTGGGTCTATGGGGAGCAGGCCGACCGGGCGCCCGACCCGCTCGCCATGCTTGGCGGAGCTTCCTATTTGACGCAAATTCATGCGGCGTTCACGCAGCAGTGGCTCGGGCTGAGACCGCAGGCCGCCATCGGACTGTCTTCGGGAGAGACGAACGCGCTGGCGGCGATGGGCGCCTGGGACAATCTGGACGGATTATTCCGCGACTTGCAGAAGCACGGAATCTATAGCCGCGAGCTCGCCGGAACCTACCGCGTTCTGCAGGAGGCATGGGGGGAGACGCGGCCGGAATGGGAGAATTGGCGCGTAATGGCATCGCCTGACGCCATTCGCGAAGCGATTGCGTCTGAGGCGCGCGTCCGGCTTACGATGCACAACGCGCCGGAAGATTGCATCATCGGCGGCGAGCCGGCCGCCTGCCGACGCGTGCTGGACAAGCTGAGGCCGGCGCCTGCCTATCCGCTCGGCTACGACATGGTCGTGCATTGCCCGGAGCTGGCGGTCATCGCGCCGCTCTGGCGGGAGATTCACCGTCGCCCGACATGGCCGGTGCCCGGCGTGCGTTTCTATTCGGGCGTGTCGGCGACGCACTACGAGCCGGACGCCGACCGGGCGGCCGATGCGCTTCTGGAGATGGCGACCGGCATCGTCGACTTTCCGAAAACGATTCTGAAGGCTTGGGAAGACGGCGTGCGCGTATTCGTCGAGCACGGTCCCCGCAGTCTATGCTCGGACTGGATCGGCCGAATATTGGCGGGCCGCGAGCATCTGTGCATCGGGCTGGATCAGCCCGGCGCCGATTCGCTGGAGCAGGCGACGACGGCGGCTGCGCGCCTGTTCGCGCACGGCGTCGATGTAAATATCGAGCGGCTGCAATCGCGGTTGGCCGAACGGAGCATGGACCGGAGCAGGAACGGGAAAACCGCCGCCATGACGTTCTCTGCGCATCTTCCGCCGGTTGTCCTGCCGAATATAGTGACAATAATGCCGGATGTGGGACATGCAATCGGACAGGAAGAGGTTAAGCCATTGAAAATCATTCACGAAACGGCGCCGGCGGCGATGCCTGAAACCCCTGCCGTAGGGGCGGCAACTGCGGCTGCGATTCTCGCGCCTGCCGTTAAGCCGGCAGCTGCGACCGCGATTCCCGCGCCCGCCGGGGATTACGCCAGAATGGCGTCCGCGCATCGTCAATACATCCTGCTGCAGAACGGCATGCAGCTTCGGCTGATGCAACTGCTGAATAACAGCAGCCCGCAGCCGGCGCGCGGCACGCCTGCGTCGCTGACGGATGCGCCTGCATCCATGATTGCGATACCTGCGACAGCTGCCGCGGCGACACCGTCCGGTTTCTTCGGGCAAGCGCCTGCCGAATCGGCCCATCCTGCCGCTTCATCCGCGCAAACGCCTGCCAAACCGGCCCATCCTGCCGCGTCGTCTGCGCACGCGCCGGCGTCGCACCTCCCGGAGGCGCTGTCCGCAGAGGCCCCGTCCGCAGAGGCTCCGTCCGCAGAAGCGCAGCCCATCCGTTTCACCCGCGAGCAGCTCGAAATTTTGGCGTCCGGGCGCATATCCGACGTCTTCGGTCCCGGCTTCGCCGGGCAGGACGGCTATGCGGTGCAGGTGCGCATGCCGGAACCGCCGCTGCTGCTCGCGGACCGGGTCGTCGCGCTCTCGGGGGAGCCGCTCTCGATGGGCCGGGGCACCATTCGAACCGAAACCGACGTGCAAAGCGATTCCTGGTACCTGCACAAGGGGCGCATGCCCTTCGGCATCATGATCGAATCGGGGCAGGCGGATTTGCTGCTCATCTCATGGCTCGGCATCGACATGTTAAACCGGGGAGAACGCGCATACCGGCTGCTCGGCTGCGAGTTGACGTTCCACGGCTCGCTCCCTGCGCCGGGCGAAACGCTGAGCTACGACATTCGCGTCGATTCGCATGCCAAGCACGGGGATATCCGGCTTTTCTTTTTTAATTACGACTGCACGGACGGCCAAGGGCGCCGAAGGATGACGATGCGTCAGGGGCAGGCGGGCTTTTTCACAAAAGAAGAACTGCGCGATTCTGCGGGGGTCATCTGGGATCCGGCCAAAGTAGAAATCGGGCGGGAAGCGCGGCTTGACGCGCCCCGCGTAAGTAAAGTCAAAACGCGATATACGCCGGAAGAAGTGCGCGCCTTCGCGGCCGGCGACCTGTACGGCTGCTTCGGCGAAGGCTTTGCGTTCGCGCAGACGCATACCTGCTCGCCTTCGATCCAGAGCGGCCGCATGCTGCTGCTCGGCGAGGTGACGGCGTTCGAGCAAGGCGGCGGGCCGCTTCGCCGCGGCTACCTCCGTGCGGAGACGGCCTTAAGCGGGGACGAATGGTTTTTTGCCGGGCACTTCAAGAACGACCCGGCGATGCCGGGCACGCTCATGCTCGAAGGCTGCGTGCAGGCGATGTCCTTCTATCTGGCAGGCCTCGGCTATACGCTGCGCAAGGACGGCTGGCGCTTCGAGCCGGTGCCGGAGCTGCCGTACAAAATGATCTGCCGCGGCCAGGTCACGCCCGAATCCCGCAGCCTCGTGTACGAGGTGTTCGTCCAGGAGGTCATGGACGGTCCTGAACCGACGGTCATTGCAGACGTGCTGCTGACGGTGGACGGACGCAAGGCGTTCCACTGCAGCCGGCTTGCAGTGCGGCTGGTGTCCGATTTTCCGCTGCACACCGAGCTTCGGCATCTGGCGGACGGCACTCGCAACGACCCGCGGGCAGCCACGTCAGGCGGCGTCACGTTCGATTATTACTCATTGCTCGCCTGCGCCTTCGGCAAGCCGTCGCATGCGTTCGGCAGCCGGTACGCCGTTTACGACGAGGGCAAGCATGTGCCCCGTTTGCCGGGGCCGCCCTATCATTTCATGACGCGCGTGACGGAGGCCGGCGGACAGCTCGGCGTGCCCAAGACCGGCACGGTCATCGTGGCCGAATACGACGTCCCGCCGGACGCGTGGTATTTTGCCGAAAACGGTTCCCGCACGATGCCCTTCTGCGTGCTGCTGGAGGCTGCGCTGCAGCCTTGCGGGTGGCTGGTGTCTTATCTGGGCATTCCCGAATCGCCGGAGCGGGACGCCTATTTCCGCAATCTGGACGGCAAAGCGACCATGCATCGCGAGGTGCTCCCCGACGCCGGCACGCTGCGGACAAGGGTGAGCCTGACGAGCCTGTCGCGGATGGGCCATACGTATATCGAATCGTTCCAGGTGGACTGTTTCCTGGCGGACGCGCCCGATGCGCCGGTGTTCACCATGTCGACCGTATTCGGCCACTTCACGCTTGAGGACTTGTCCAATCAGGTCGGTCTCGGCGCGGGAGAGGCCGAACTTGCGCGAATGCAGGAGCCGTCGGGCTTCGAGGTGGATCTGCGCGGCGACGCAGCCGTATTCCACGCCGGCCCCCAAAGTCAGCGGGCGCGTCTGGCGAGCGGCAAGCTGCTGATGATCGATCGCGTGACCGGCCACTGGAGCCGAGGCGGCAAGCATGGCCTGGGCCGGTCGAGAGCGGAGAAAAAGGTCGATGCGGGCGATTGGTTTTTCAAGGCGCACTTCTACCAGGACCCGGTGCAGCCGGGCTCCCTGGGCGTCGAAGCGATGGTTCAGCTGCTGCAGTTCCATATGCTCCGGGAGGGCATGGACCTTGGCATGAAGCAGCCGCGCTTTGAAGCGCTCGGCACAGGCATGGAGATCGTCTGGAAGTACAGAGGCCAGGTGACGCCCCAGAAGGAAAGGATTGTCGTGGACCTCGACGTGCTGGAGACGGGCCGCGACGAGCGGGGCGTCTATGTGAAGGCCGAAGCGTCGCTTTGGGTGGACGGTCTGCAAATTTACTATGTTCCGCTCATGGGCATGCGGCTGGTGGACGACGGCGGAACCGGCGCGGCGGCGCAGGAGACGAACGGCGAGCAAACGGATTTCGTCGTCGTAGAAACGCTGTTCGACCCGGAGGCGCAGCCGTGGATTCGGGATCATTGCCCGACGTATACCGCGCCGGCGATGCCTTCGACCTTTATTCTGGACGCCATGGCGACGGCCGCGCGCAATCGCGAGCCGAATCGCTTCCTTGCAGGCGCGGCGGACGTGCAGTTCAAGCGATGGCTCATCTTCGACCGGCCCCGCCTGCTGCGAACGGAAGTGCGCCGGGCGGAGAACCGGGATGCGCGCGAAAATAGCGTCTTTTACGACGTAACGCTGTACGCCTGGCGGGATGCGCCGGATTCCCGGTTGTCCCGGTTCGAGGAAATCGCGTCAGGCCGGTACGAGCTGGCAGATCGCTATCCGGCTGCGGACGAAGCGGCTTCCCGGCCTTTGGAGCCGCTTAAAGCGCCGAAGCCTGTCGCCGATCCGTACGAATCCGGACGGGTATTCCACGGACCTGCCTTTCAAATCGCGAGCGCGATCGTACGCGGCACGAACGGGGCTTTCGCCCTCCTGTCGGCGGAGGGAAACCGAGCCGGTGCCGGTGCGGCGTCCGTTCCGATCGGGTGCCTCAATCCGCTTCTGCTCGACGGAGCGACCCACGCGATTCCGCATGACGAGCTGACCTTGTGGGCGCCCGAGATTGGGGACGATCTGGTCGCTTATCCGTACCGGATGACGGCATGCCGGTTTTACGGAGATACGCCGACCGACGGCGAAGTCCGCTGCGAGGTTCGCTTCGACGGCTTCGAAGGAGACGCGCGTTTCCCGGCTTTCCGGATCCGCCTCTATCGGGGCGAACGGCTATGGGCGGAGCTGCGGCTCGTCGAGGTGCTGATGCCCAAGGGACGGATCGGACGCGGCGACGGCCGGAGCCGGAAAGCATTTTTACAAGAACGGGTTTATGTGGAAAATATAGCGCTGTCCCGTAGCGAGGGGGGCGTCACAAAGCTGACCGAGGCCGAGGTGCGGGGATCGGACTGGCTCGCGGGCACGGTGGCGGCCGTATACGGCATTGACGCTTCGGTGAGCTATAAGGAGCAGACGCGGCTCGTGGCAATCAAAGACCACGTGGGACTTATCGCCGGCGTTCATCCTTCGACCGTAAACGTGGACGAGAACGCAATCTCCGCCGTTAGCGCCGTATATCCATATGAACGCCATCCCATCGCGGTGGAGGAAAAGGATCGGGAAATCCGGGTCGCCTCTCAAGCGCCTGCCCGGGATATCGAGCGGGCGATGGGCTACTGGAGGCGGAAGCTCGGCAGCGGCCCCTGGCTCGGCGAAGACCTGTACCGGGCGCTGATCGCAAGCTTTGTCGGCCGGTTCGTCGTCGAAGATCCCGTACGGTTCGCGCAAGCGAGCCGGGGACCGGTGTTGTATCTCGCGAACCATCAGACGGCCGTAGAATCGCTGCTGTTCGCTTGCCTGGCGGAAGGGCTGACGCAAAGTCCCGTGGCGGCGATCGCCAAGAAGGAGCACCGCGACTCGTGGATCGGCCGGATGCTCGCGCATTTGGGCGCGAATCCGAATGCGCGGTTCACGATTCCGATCGTTCATGTCGACCGCGAAGACCAAATGGCGATGCTGCAAACGTTGAAGGACCTGGCCGTCCGCATGACGGAAGGAAACGAATCGATTCTCGTGCATGTCGAGGGGACGCGCGCACGGGCCGAGAATAAAGAGGTTACGGTCGTAAGCGGCATCTGGACGGACCTGGCGCTGCAGGGCAACCTTCCGATCGTGCCTGTCCGGTTCGCGGGCGGCTTGCCGACTGAAGAATCGGAGACGCGGCTGGAGTTCCCCGTCGGATATGGCAGGCAGCATTACAATATCGGACGTCCGATCTTTCCGGATGAGCTGCGGGCGCTGCCCTTGCCGGCACGCAAGCAGGTGATTCTGGAGGCGCTAAACGGTACGGGAAGAACGCCTGCGCAGAAGGGCGACGCGCCGGGCGCAAACGGCGGCGACCCGGCGTTGATCGAGCAAATCCGCTTACTGACGGAGCTTGCGCATGTGCCTTATGAGCAAGCGGTGCTGCTGGCGTCGCTTGCGCGCCTCTCGGCGTGCAGCGATGAAGCCGCGGCATTGCTGCAAGGCGTGTCGGCAGGGAAGCTTCGCGTTCGGGACGATCCCGCAGGACAATGGCTCGCTTCGATTGCAGGTTGGTTGTACGGCCAAGCCGGGCCGAAGGTGCAAGTGACGAAACGGAGGAAAAACACGCATGCAGACAACGCTTAAATGGATGCCCGGCGATACGGGGCCGGCTTTTGCCGGAGAGGAGCTTGCGCAGCTGGCCGCTCGCGTGCGCGAGCCGGCCTACGTCGTCCGTTACGGCGAGAACGGCGCTTTAGGCGTAGGGCTCGGCGGGAGCGTTGCGCCCGCTAGCGACGCGGAGACGGCGAAGTATCCGCTCGCCGCGATGCTGCCCGCGCTCTATCCCGAGTGGCTGGGCGGAGGCGCGTTCGCGCAAGCGCACGGGGTGCGCTTTGCCTACATCGCGGGCGAGATGGCGAACGGCATCGCGACCGCGCGGATGGTCATCGCCATGGCGAAGGCCGGCATGCTCGGCTTTTTCGGCGCGGCGGGCCTTCCGCCTGGGCGCGTCCAGGAAAATCTCGATGTGATCCAAAGCGAGCTGGATCCGTTAGGGCTGCCCTGGGGCATCAATCTGATCCATACGCCCAACGAGCCGGCGATGGAGGCGCAAATCGTCGATCTGTATCTCCGCCGGGGCGTCACGCGGGTGTCGGCCTCCGCGTTTATGGGGCTTACGCCGAGCATCGTCCGCTACGCCTGCAGCGGACTTGCGCTCGACGCATCCGGCGCGATTCGCCGCCGCAACCGTCTCTTCGCGAAAATCTCGCGGCCCGAGGTCGCCGGTCCGTTCATGTCGCCGGCGCCGGACAAAATGCTCGCGGACCTCGTCCGCCAAGGCCTGCTGACTGCCGAGGAGGCGCGGCTGGCCGCCTACGTGCCGCTGGCCGAGGACATTACGGTCGAAGCCGATTCCGGCGGACATACCGACAACCGTCCGCTGACGGCGCTGTTCCCCGCCATTATGCGTCTTCGTGACGATCTGCAGCAGGCATACAAGTACGCAACCCCGATTCGCGTCGGCGCTTCGGGCGGGCTCGGTACGCCGGCGGCCGTGGCTGCCGCCTTCGCGCTCGGCGCGGCCTACGTCATGACCGGCTCCGTCAACCAATCGGCGGTGGAGTCGGGCTTGTCGGACGAGGGCCGCGCCATGTTAGCCACGGCGGGACTGGCCGACGTCGTCATGGCGCCGGCCGCCGACATGTTCGAGCAAGGCGTCAAGGTGCAGGTGCTCAAGCGCGGCACTTTATTCAGCGCCCGCGGCTTCCATCTGCTCGACCTGTACCGCAGCTATAACCGGATCGAGGACATACCGGAGAGCGTGAGCCTGAAGCTGGAGAAGGAAGTGTTCCAGGCGCCGCTCGATTCAATCTGGGCGGACACCGCCCGGTTTTTCGAAAAGCGCGAGCCGGGGCAGCTCGAGCGGGCGGCGCGCGATCCGAAGCACAAGATGGCTTTGATTTTCCGCTGGTATCTGGGCAAGGCGAGCCGCTGGGCGATCGACGGGACGCAGGAGCGCAAGCTCGATTACCAGATCTGGTGCGGGCCGGCGATGGGTTCGTTCAACGCCTGGGCGGCAGGCTCCTTCCTCGAACAGCCGCAAAACCGCACGGTTGTCCAAATCGCTTGCAACCTGCTGGAGGGAGCGGCCGTCGTCACGAGAGCGCAGCAGCTGAGAAGCTACGGTCTTCCGGTTCCGGCTCAAGCGTTCGATTACCGGCCGCGGCCGTTCCAGCTTTAATCGGAGGCATGTAAATTGCTGCTAACGTTTTACGTTGTGACGCTTTCCATGATCGGCTTCTTCACCTTAACCGCATGGCTCGGACGCAAGCGCGAGGTCGTCGTGCGCGGGCTGACGCTGATCGCGCTGCAAAATGCGACCTGTCTCGCTCTCTGGGCCGGCTACCCGGTCTTTCGTTTGTACGCCGCCCTGGTGCTGCTCGCCGGTTTGCTCGAGCTGACCCGGCATTACCGGGCCGCCGGCGGCTGGCGACCAAGTGCGGCGATACCGCTCCTCGCGCTTGTAACGGCAGTTTCGGCAGCGCTTTTCCTCGAGGCGGCGCAGGTCGGCGTTTATGTGCTGCCGACCGGACTTGCGCTTGCCCTATACACGTTTTGGGCCCCGGCTCGCCAAGTGCGGAGCCAGGCGTTCGGCGCATCGTTTGCCGTCCTTGTCCTCGCCCTCGGTGCAGGCTGCCTGGCCCTGTTGTCCAAAGACGGAGCGGCCGCCATCATGACCTTCCTGCTGCTGCTGCAAATGAACGATGCTTTCGGGCTGCTCGCCGGCAAGAAGTTCGGCCGCACGAAGCTGTTCCCCAGGATCAGTCCGGGCAAATCGCTCGAAGGCTACATCGGGGGCGCGGCCGGCGTGCTGGCGGGCGTCCTGATGCTAAACGGGTGGATACCGGCCCTGGCCGGCGTTACGGTCGGCAGACAGCTGCTCATCGTCTGTTTTATTCTGGTGCTTGGCAATATGGGAGACCTGCTGTTTTCTGCGCTCAAGCGCAAGCTCGGCATCAAGGATTTCGGCAGCTTGCTGCCCGGGCATGGCGGCATTCTCGACCGATACGACAATATTTTATTCGGCGCGCCGCTCTTTGCTTTGCTATGGGGGCTGCTGCCTTGAAGTCCTCATCTCTTTCATTGCCGCTTAGTCCGAGCAACGAGGAGGGATAACATTGATTGGAAAATGGTTTCCGGCGCTGCGGTACTGGAATCTGGCGAACGCCATAACGACCGGCGTATCCGTCTGCGGACTCTTGGCGATGGCGTTCTTTGCAAGGGGCCAGTATCCGCTGGCGTTTACGCTTTATGGAGCGGCGATTTTGGGCGATTATGCGGACGGGATCGTCGCCCGCAAGCTCAAGCAATCGTCGGACTTCGGCCAGGAGCTCGACAGTCTGGCCGATGCGATCGGCTTCTGCGTGCTTCCGGCGTTCGCCGGCTATGCGCTCGGCGTGACGTCTCCTTTAGGCATCGCGGCGCTCGTTTTGTACCTCGCAGCCGGGTTGTGGCGGCTGGCCTATTTCAACGTCAGCGGCTTGGAGGAGGACGGGCGCCATGCTTACTACACGGGCGTGCCGACGACGATTGCGGCCAGCTGGCTCCTGCTGCTGAGTCCGTTCATGCTGGCGGGCGACTTTCAGGGACGGGAGGCAGCTATAGCGGGAGCCTTCGCCATATGCGGTCTGCTCATGCTGTCCGCCGTGCCGTTCCGCAAGCACGGAATGATGACAAAGGCGCTGTACGTGCTGCTTCCGGCCGTCGTCGTATTGAATTGGTTAAGATTCAGTTAGGCGTTTAAACCTCGACACGTAATGCTTGCCATACGTTTTTAATGGCAAGCATTTTTTTTGCGTATTTAAAGGTCTTTAGCTTTTTCGAGGTGCATTTATCCACTCCTTATGAAACTACCCATTCTTTTATTCCTGATAGGTAAATATTAAATACACAATTCTTTTTAATCTGAATTGAATATCGCATTGAACCTATATTCTTAACCCCGTATAATAAGTAATTGGGAATTAATTCTACAATGACGCTTGCGCGTTGCTACAGAATGTCCGGCTCACCGGCAAGCCGCTGCAAGGATGAAGGCGAGGGAACCCGGCATATCAAATATCCATTACGCAGCAGGGGAGGGGAACAGGTGAAAAGGGGCTATTCAGCGAACATCCTGGTCGTCGTCGAACATCCGGCGCATTTGCTCGCGATCGAAGCCGCTCTCGACGGCGAGCCGTACCGTTTCGTACACGCTCGCTCCGGGACCGCTGCGCTGCGCTGTTTGCTGCGCGAGGAGATTGACGTCGTCCTGACCGACGTTCAGACGTACGTTCTGACGTACGGAATGAAGAGATGCGAGACGGCCGGCAAGATGAAATCATATCGCAGATTTAAACAAATTCCGGTTATATTCATGTCCGGAACCGGCGCGGATGACGGGGATGTGGCGCCAGACTGCCCCGCGGACGACATTGCGTATTTAATGAAACCGATCTTCCCGGATGTCCTCAAAGCTAAGGTTCGGGACTTTGTCAGTCTGCACGATGCACGGAAAAAAACGAGATTACGGGAGCTCGAGCGCATGAACCGGCAGCTCTCGCGCATAAACGGGCAGCTCGTGAAGGCGGAGGCGCGGGCTCGCGTCATGACCGATACCTCGCTCGATGCGATGCTGGTGCTCGATGCGTCGGGCGTCATTCTGGAGTCGAATCCCGCTGTCGCGCGCTTAACGGGGTACGACAAGGAAG
Source organism: Cohnella hashimotonis (assembly GCF_030014955.1). NCBI lineage: Bacteria > Bacillati > Bacillota > Bacilli > Caryophanales > Paenibacillaceae > Cohnella > Cohnella hashimotonis. The sequence goes on along the minus strand of NZ_JAGRPV010000001.1, from coordinate 3,760,023 downwards.
AGCTGAAAGGACTGAATGTATCGCTGCTCCTTCCCTCGGCCGTCGACGGGCGCGAGCCATGGGCTCCGCCGTTCGGGCAGCTGTCGGAGATGGAGACGCGTCGCAAGAACGGCACGTCGTTTCCCGGCGAGGTTCAATGGGGCATCGCCGTCGACAGTTCCGGATTGCTGGCATGTGCGGTGCGCGATATTACGAGCCGCAAAGAAGCGGAGCGGGCGTTAATCGAAGCGAAGGAAGCGGCCGAACGCAGTTCCCAGGCGAGAATGGAATTTTTAACGTATATGAGCCATGAGGTCCGCACGCCGCTGAACGGTGTCATCGGCGTGCTGGACCTGCTGCGGGAGTCGGGACTGACGCCCGAGCAAGCCGAGCTGGCCGGACTCATGGCGAAAAACGGGAATACGCTCATGCAAATCGTCAACGACGTGCTGGATTTATCCCGGATCGAGGCGGGCCGAATGGAGCTGGAGCAGGAGCTCTTTTTGCTGGAGGACTGTCTCGATCAAGTCGGGGAGCTGTTCGCAGCCCAACTACGAGAAAAACGACTCGCCTATACGGTTGCCGTCGAGCCCGGCGTTCCCGCGCTTCTGAGGGGGGACCGGTCTCGTCTGCAGCAGATTCTCATCAATCTGATCGGCAATGCGGTCAAATTTACGGAACAGGGCGGCATCGGCATCCAGGTGGGCCTGCTCGAGGAGACGGACGATCGGCTCACGCTCGAATTCGCCGTGAAGGATTCCGGCATCGGCATTCCCGCAGATGAGATCGATCGGCTGTTTCTGCCGTTCTCGCAAGCGAGCGCCTCGACTCCCCGCAAGTATGGCGGCAGCGGATTGGGACTGGCGATTTCCAAAACCTTGTGCGAGCTCATGGAGGGCAGCATTCGTGTAGAACCGTCCGGCGACCCCGGCACGGTTTTCGTTTTTTCGGTGCGCGTCGGCAAACACGATGCGAAGTTTCTGTAGGCGAACGCTGCGGTCCAGGGCTGGCGGAAGCTTACGGACGAAGCGCCTTCAATTTGCTCCTGATTGATGGAGCGGACGCCAAGCGTTCGGCAGTCCGATACTGGCCATGGAACGCGATGCCCGGACAGGGAGCTCGGCGTCAAGGCGAGAATTGAGGCGGACGGAACGCCCCGTTTGTTTTAGTGAACGAAAAGGTTTGCCGCTAATGACCGTAAAAAGGTTAAATAAAGCCTTCACGATAAGGAAAAAAGCATTTTTGAATTAAGTAAGGCATTTGTTCAAAAATATGCAAAATATTGTCGCAAAAAAGTGACGGACACCGGCTGGATAGAAAATGCTGGCAGGGAACGGCACATATCGCCGACCGCAAGGCATCGGTTTCATCCCGCAGGCGAAAGGTTAATTCTAAAATTAAATACACCAGATTGACCTCGCTTAAGCGCTCGCCATTCATGAAGAGAGGTGGGATTCACATGGAAGTCCAATGTCTGAAGGTAAAAATCAAGCCGGGAATGACCCAGGAATTCATAGATTTCGTCAAAGATATGCAGGTAAATAAAATGGAGTTCGTCTACGAGACGATGAGAAGCGAAAATATTGTGGTCGAGTCGATTTTCCTGGAGAAGGGAGAGGACGCGGACCATATCATTTTTTATACAAGAAGCAATCCTGCCGACGAAGCGCTGGAGGAACGGGAGCGCGGCAGCGCGATTCCCGTCGATACGGAATCGATCGAGATGCTTCAGAAAACGTGGGACAGCGTTCAATCGCTCGAAGTGCTGTTCGACGCGGGCCGGCTCCCCTAAGAGACCGGCGAATCAAAAGAGGCTGTCCCGCAGTCGCGAAGCCGACCGGGGGCAACCTCTTGTCGAGGGGTCAGGGACCGGATCGCTTCCGGTTCACGGTCTGCCTATCGGATGGTAATACATAAGCTCATACAGATCTTCCTCGGCGACCGGCTCCGTCCGCTCCTCCGGACCGAGCATCAGCGCGATTCTTCCCGTCGGATGCAACTGCAGCGTGTTCTCGATGAACCGCAGATGCGAGTCGCTGTCCATTTGGGGCTTGTGCACCAGAAAAATCGTCGGGATGCGAATCGTGCGGTGGGGGCGGCTTTTCTTCTTGTCGCCGAGCGCCTGAGGCGTTCTGGGTTCCGAATGAATGAGCCCCAAATCCTGCAAAAGTCTTGACGTTCCTCGGGGCGTATAGGTTTGGTTGAACTCGCGCTCGATCAAAGTCGATACGAGCCTAAGCGTCCACCGGGCCTGCTCGGCAAGCGCGAGTTCGCTGGGCTGCTTGGACGTGATCAATTGGATCAAGCGCGTCTCTTGCTCTGCAGTCAGTTTGCGAGGCGCGCCGGGCGAGCTTCCGATGGCCAGTCCCTCCAGGCCGGATTGCTCGTAAGAGCGTATATACGTGTATATCGTCTTCTCGCTTAGCTGGGAGACGCCTTGAATATCTTTGACCGAATACCCGCTCTTGTACATAAAAACGGCCTGATAGCGTTGAAACATTCGTTTGTCCTGCGTATCCTTCATCGCCTGGAGAAGAAGCACGTCTTCTTCGTTGCGCTTCACGACCAACACCTCCTTTCTCCTGCCAGGAAAAATAAGCATAGGGTAATTACCCCGTACGGATCGAAATTAACCCAATCCTATCCGTTACCTGCGCGCGTATTTTTTTATTTTATCACAAAAAAGTCGACAAATGGCCAAAGCATACAATGCGGACGGACGAAGTTTGATCATCCTCTCTTCATAAGCCGCTGCGGAAGCCGTTAAGAGCATCCGGCATCTAATAGTTGCGTTTCGGAAACCTGGATGCTAAGTTGTCGGTAAGCGCCGGAAGGTTTCAATGAAATCGATTAATCATTTCTTAATAAAAGCGAAATCGCGGCTTTAGATTTATGAGGTATCGTCGGAGGAAGAAGGAGGCAGGAGCCGTTATGTCGATCCGTTGGAAACTGCTCTGGTCTTATGCGGCGATGCTCATTTTTCCGCTTTTGTTTCTCGTGCTCGTCTCGGGACTGCTGCTGATCGTTTTCCGGGGAGACGCTCAAAATATCAAATTGTTTTACGAATCCAAAATCGAGGGCATCGAGGAAGCCGATTATCATCGCCTGGTCAAGCAAACGCTGACGCAAAATCCGCAGCTGCTGACGGACGCCTCTTATTTGCAGGATTTGTCCGACGGACTCGCTTCGCGGCAAATTTCCATTTATGTCCGCGAGGACAATCGGGCGATCTTCGCTTCAAGCGAAATCGAGGACGATCCTGCTTTAGTGTCGGGCCTGCCTCCCTATGAACATTTCGATTTCCACAAGGAAATAACTGTGAAAATAAACAACAGCGAATGGTATCAGATCGTGCAGTACGATCTTAAAGCGGCCGACGACAAGCCGGTCAGTTTGTTCCTGCTTACGAAGATCGATCCGCTCGTTCATTTTGCCAAGAAGTGGTTTCCGATTTTATTCATCGCGGCCATCGCCGCCTTGCTTTTGACGAACATCGCCTTGACCTATTACATGTCCACCCGAATCATTCGTCCCCTGCTCGCGCTGCGACAGGCAGCAGGCCGATTCTCGGAGGGGGAGCTCGACATGCCGATCGATGTGAAGGGAAAGGACGAGATTGGACAGCTGGGGATCACTTTCGAAACGATGCGGGTAAGGTTGAAGGAGTCGATCCTGCTGCAGATGCAATACGAAAAAAATCGCAAAGAACTCATCACGAATATATCGCATGACCTCAAAACGCCCATTACCGCCATTAAAGGTTATGTCGACGGCATCATGGAAGGCATCGCCGATACCCGGGAGAAGCATGACCGATATATGAAAACGATCGCTTCCAAGGCGGACGAGCTGGACAAGCTCATTGACGAGCTGTTTTTGTATTCCAAGCTGGACATGCAAAAGGTTCCCTTCCGCATGCAGCCGATGTCCGTCCGCAGCCTGCTGAACGACTGGTCGGACGATCTTCGATTCGAACTCGAAAAAAACGGCGTTGAACTGCAGACGGACTTTAATGTACAGGCGTCCGTCCTCGTCCAGATCGACCCAGATTCCTTCAAGCGCGTCCTAGGCAACATCATCCAAAACAGCTTGAAGTACATGGACAAAGAGAGACCGTCGATTCGGCTGTCCGCCTATACGGAAAACGGTCAAGCGACGATCGTCATCGAGGACAACGGAAGCGGTATTCCGGCGGATGCGCTGCCCCACATATTCGATCGGTTCTATCGCGCCGAATGGTCGCGGAATTCGCGTACGGGCGGAAGCGGGTTGGGACTGGCCATCGCCATGCAGATCATGCTGGCGCATGAAGGAGATATACGGGCAATGAGCGTGGAAGGTGAAGGAACGCGGGTGATCCTGACGGTTCCGATCGAAGGAGGTGGGGCAGATGGCGCTGAGTAAGACGATCCTCATCGTAGAAGACGAGCCGAGCATCGCCGAGCTGCAGCGGGATTATCTGGAGATGAGCGGCTATCAAACGGTGTTGGCCGATAACGGCGAAAAAGGGCTGCAGCTAGGAATGACGGGGAAGTTCGACCTGATCGTGCTGGATGTGATGCTGCCGAAGCTCAGCGGCTTCGAAGTGTGCAAAGCGCTCAGGGAGGTGTCCGATGTCCCGATTCTGATGGTGACTGCGCGCAGGGAAGACATCGATGTCATTCGCGGATTGGGTCTCGGCGCGGACGATTATGTGAGCAAGCCCTTTAAGCCGGCCGAGCTGGTGGCGCGCGTCAAGTCGCATCTTGCCCGCTACGACAGGCTGACCGGACGCAATGCGAGGACCGGGGATATGGAGATCGGCGAGCTCCGTATCAATGCGAACACCAGGCAGGCTTTTATCCGGGAGGAAGAGGTCGCGTTGACGACCAAGGAGTTCGACCTGCTGTATTTCCTCGCGCAGCACCCGAACCAGGTGTTCAGCAAGGATCATCTGTTCGACCGTCTCTGGGGCATCGATGCGATGGGCGACACCCAGACGGTCACCGTCCACATTCGCAAGCTGCGGGAGAAAATCGAGAAGGACGCTTCGGCTCCGGCTTACATCGAGACGGTGTGGGGAGCGGGATACCGTTTCCGGCTGTAAGAGTCCAGCTCCCAGGAATGCGCTATCTCCAAAGCTTGCTTTGCCACGGCTGGCGGCGAAGTCCCGTCTTGTGGCGCTGTACAGCGTCTCTTTGCCGCGGCTGGCGCCGAAGTTCCGCCAAGTGGCGCTGTACAGCGTCTCTTGGCCGCGGTTGGCGGCGAAGTCCCGCCAAGTGGCGCTGTGCAGCGTTTCTTTTTCCACGTTTAGCGGCGAGATCCTGGGGCTGTCCCAAAAGCCCTTCTAAAGTGAAGCAGCTAGTAGATCCATTGGCAGATAAAGTTGATCCATGCATGATTGAACGTCCAAAGAAACCGTTCCTTTTCGTAAATGGTTGCACGACACTTCCATTTTCCAAAGAATGGTTTCTTTTTTCTTTTTCAAAAAACTGGGGCTTTCTCTGGGGACGATTGATGACCCTTTTGAGACAACGCCTTTTTTATCGTTGCCGCCGCATGGAAAATCTACTTGTACGAAGTCGAGAAATAATCTTAAAAATAATCCGCAGTTAAGAAATTGTTTATTTTTTACCTTTAACATAGGACACGTGCCTGAGCTGAAGGAGGAAATAATATGACGCTTAATCGAAATGAGTCCAAAAGCTGGCTTAGCAAAGTACCGGAAGTTACGATTTTCTTTTGGATCATCAAAGTTTTATGTACGACGGTGGGAGAGACTTTTTCCGACTTTTTGAGCGTAAACGCGGGACTGGGTTTGACGCTCACGACGGTTTTGATGGGAGTCGCGTTTCTCGTCGTTCTTTTTCTTCAATTCAAAGCGACGAGATACGTTCCGATTCTATATTGGCTTACCGTCGTTCTGATCAGCGTCTTCGGCACTTTGGTCACGGATAATCTAACGGACGCGCTTGGCGTGCCGCTCGAGACGAGCACGATCGTATTTAGCGGATTGTTGGCGCTAACGTTGCTCTTGTGGTACTTGAGCGAAAAGACGCTCTCGATTCATTCGATCTTCACGGTAAGAAGAGAAGCCTTCTATTGGTTGACGATCTTGTTTACGTTCGCGCTTGGAACCGCGGTCGGCGACTTGTTCTCCGAACAGCTCGGCCTGGGCTATCTGAAAACGGGGATCGCCGTCGTCGTTGTGATCGCCATCGTCTTTGCCGCCTGGAAGGCAAGGCTCAACGAGATTTTGGCGTTCTGGATCGTCTATATTCTTACCCGTCCGCTTGGCGCCTCGCTGGGGGATTATTTGTCGCAATCCAAAGTGAACGGCGGCCTTGCGCTCGGAGCTACCCTCACCAGCGTCATTTTCTCGATCGCCATTGTGGCGGTTATCGTATTCCTGGGCGTATCGAAAGTCGACGTCATCTCGAATAAGGAAACGGACACGCCTAAGACTGGCAATCAAAGTTCTAAGAGCGTGTTCCTGCAAACCGCTGTGGCACTGGTCGTATTCCTGGCTGCCGGAATCGGAGGATACGAATGGTGCGCTCAACATATCGTTCCGAAAGTCGATGCGTCCCAAACGAGTTTGAGCGGGCAATTGGCGAATTTCATCGCGACCGAGAATGAGATGCTTCAGGCCGTTAACACAGGCGATTTCGCTACGGGGAAAAGCGACGCGAATCAATTGGAGCATGATTGGGATAAAGCGGAACCCAAGTTAAGAAAAATCGATCGAAAAACGTGGACCCGGATCGACGGGACGATCGACGACGTCCTGGCTGCGACGCGGGCAAAACAGCCGAACGAAGGCAAGTGTCAGAGCGCATTGCAAGACTCGCTTGACTCGCTGAATCAGGCGAATGCATGAGGCCCGGATTCTAAGATAGCGAATAGATACTTCATCGTCAATTAAGCAAAGGAGCGAATTCTGTTCATGCAAAATATCGGGAATGCGGTTATTCAGGGCATCGTAGAGGGATTGACGGAGTTTCTGCCGGTTTCTTCGACGGGGCATCTTATATTGACGGGGAAATTGCTCGGATTTGCGGGAGATAAAGCCGATACGTTCGAAATTATCATTCAATTGGGGGCGATTCTTGCAGTGGCCGTCATCTATTGGCGGCGCATCTTGAATTTATTCGGATTAGCCCGGACCGGATCCTCGATCGAATCTCAGCCGAATACGTCGTCCAGACTAAATCTTATTCATGTCATCCTGGCTTGCTTGCCGGCAATGGTTCTTGGATTACTCCTGCATTCGTTTATCAAATCGTATTTATTCTCGCCCTACACGGTGCTGGTCGGGCTCGTTCTCGGCGGGGTATTCATGATATTCGGCCAAAAACGACAACCGGCGGTTCAAGCCGAAGGGATGGATCAATTGACCTACAGACAAGCCGCGATCATTGGTTTGTATCAGTGCCTGGCGCTGTGGCCGGGATTTTCACGGTCGGGGGCGACGATCGCGGGCGGACTGCTTACGGGAACAAGCTATCGTGCGGCTACGAATTTTTCTTTTCTGATCGCTATACCGATGATGTTCGCTGCGAGCGGCTACGAATTGTTGAAAAGCTACTCCACTTTGACGTCATCGGATTTCGGCTTTTTCGCGGTCGGCTTCATCGTCGCGTTCGCAGTCGCTTTTCTGGCTGTCCTCACGTTCCTGAAGCTGCTTGAACGATTTAAGCTTGTGCCGTTTGCCTATTATCGTTTCGCATTGGCCATCGTGTTCTTCGTTTATTTAACAATAAACGGCGGTGCGTAGCATTTCATTTCATGAGGAGGAAGTCGGCGGTCTGTTGGCGTGTCTTTGCCCATTCATGACTTTCAGGGACAGCGGTCCGATGCGGCACGCGGGAGTCCGAATAGGATGTGGAGATACTCAATCGACACAGTGAGGGGCGAAACGATGATCCGTCGCATATCCAGCAAGTGGGCGAAAACGATCGCGCTTCAACGGGATAAGCAAGTATCGGGCTTTTTGCCTGCCACGGCAAAAATGACCGGCGGAACGTTAAAGCGCATGCTGAACCGCTACGGGATGGTATACGTGAAGCCTGTGCACGGATCTTACGGAAATGGCGTCATGCGCGTTGAGAAGGGCAGAGACGGCTATCGCTACCAGGCGGGACGCAAGGTTGCCCGCTATGCCAGCTTCGAGGCCCTGTACGATGCGCTTCGCAAAGAAACCCGGAAAAAAGCCTATCTGGTTCAGCGGGGCATTCATCTGCTGAAGCATCGCGGCAACCGGTTCGATCTGCGCGTGATGACCCAATATTCGCCGAAGAAACGGTGGGAAACGACAGGCATCATCGGAAGAGCGGCCGCCAAAGGCAAGATCGTGACGAACTATCACAACGGAGGAACCGTACATTCCGCAGAGGCGCTGCTAAAACCCCATATCAGGGACGTAGACGCCAAGCTGAAGTCGTTGGGAAGGCTTGGCGTGCATACCGGGCGGGCGCTCCGAAAATCATTCCCGGGCATTTCGGAGATCGGGCTGGATATCGCAATGGATAAAACGCTGAAGCCTTGGATTCTCGAGGTCAATACGAGCCCTGACCCTTATATTTTCCTCAAGCATCCCAATCGGGCGGTCTTCAGGAAAATCCGGCGTTATCAGAAGTTTTACGGGAGATAAGCAAAAGGCTCCGGAGCGTTCCTTCTCCGGAGCCTTTTGCTTGGACAAAATCAGCCTTGCCGAAAACGCATCCTAAAGGACTTGGGCGTCGTGCCGACCTGCCTGGCGAAGCAGCGGACGAAGTATGGAAACGAGCCGAAGCCGGTCTCCTCGGCGATGCGGCCGACGGGTTCGTTCGTATCGATCAGCAGCCGCTTGGCTTGTTCGACGCGATAACGCGTCAAATACTGGAGCGGCGTATAGCCGAAGGCGCGCTTCATGCAGAGGGATACATAGTTGGCATGAAAGTGAAGCGTCTCCGACATCGATTTGTACGTAAACGCATCCCGGTAATTCCTTCGCAGGAAAGCCGCGGCCTCTTCGGCGATCGTCAGGTAGGAATCGCGCTCGGGCATCGTCGTATCTTCTTGCAGGCGCAGCAGCAGCTCCTGGAAGACGAGCTGCTGTCGCCATTGCGAAGACGAGGAGGTATCGGCCTGCAAGGACAGCAACCGGCGCAGCCAGGCGTATGCGGCTTCCGGCGATGCCAGCTTCCCGGATCGCGGCAAGTAATACGCGAACCGATGAATCTCGTGGAGCTCGTCGTCCGGGCGAAGCTCGGCGTGCGTAAGCGCCCGATCCGTCTCGTGCCAGCTCCCGAGCGTCTGGAAGTGGGCCCAATAGAAATGGGTTTCCTCCCGGCAAGGCGCCGTCGACCGATGCGCGCGGTCCGGCCGGAGAAGGGCGAACGAGCCCGCCGGGATCTCGAGCGCTGCCGACTCCTCGGCCAAGTAGAGACACCCGCGCGTCACGAGCAGCAGATCGAATACGCCGATGCCCGAGCGGTCGGAGTGCCGTCCTCCCGCGGGATACGTGTCTTCCCCGCAGTAGATAAAGTGCGGCAACGGCGGAGAGATGAATTGGAACATCCGGCAGCCTCCAGTGATGAACGTATCTCATCTGTTTTGCCTTTTCTATAGTATAAAGAAAACGATGTGGCAAGTCTGCATACAAAATGCGCGAGGTTGCAATCGGACAATTTTTGTGTGCGTTAGGCTATCGGCGGGCTTGGGAACTGCGTGCTATATTCATAAGCGTCGAATCTAGAAAAACAGGCACGCATACCGAACAAGCGAGGTGCGAGACTCTTGACAGCAAACCATACGGCATTCGAAGCGCTGCCGCTCGGCGCGATAAAACCCCGCGAGTGGCTCCGCGATCAATTGCGCATTCAAGCGGACGGATTGACCGGCCATCTCGACGAGCATTGGGCGGACGTCGGCGACGACAACGGCTGGCTCGGCGGCAAAGGAGAAAGCTGGGAACGGGGTCCTTACTACGTCGACGGGCTGCTTCCGCTGGCTTACCTGCTCGAGGACGAGCGGCTCATCGCCAAGGCGAAGCGCTGGATCGAATGGTCGCTCGCCAGTCAGCGGGAGGACGGCTCGTTCGGTCCGCGGATGAAGGAAATGGCTAGCGGCGTAGACAAAAATCATGACTGGTGGCCTTATATGATCATGCTCAAGGTCATGACGCAATACGCGGAAGCAACCGAGGATACGCGGGTCATCCCGTTTATGACGTCGTTTTTCCGTTACGCGCACAAGACGATCGAAGGTCAACCCTTGCTGGAGTGGGCGGAGGCCCGCGGCATGGAGATGCTGCTGAGCATCCAGTGGCTGCATCGGAAAACGCAGGACGCCTTTCTTCTCGAACTTGCCGAGCTCGTCGCCGGGCAGACGACAGGATGGACCGATGTGTTCCACGATTTTCCGTTCTGGCGGAAGGTCGAGCAGTGGGATTTGAAGACGCACGTGGTTAACGTCGCGATGGGCATCAAGGCGCCGGCGGTGCGCTTCGAACTTACGGGAGACGCGAGGGAAAAAGAGGCCGTGCACCGCGGCATCGACAGCCTGATGACTTACCACGGGCAGGCCCACGGCATGTTTTCGGGCGACGAGTGGCTGTCCGGTACGCATCCGAGCCAAGGCGTCGAGTTGTGCGCCGTCGTGGAGTATATGTTCTCCATGGAACAGCTGACCCGCGTGTTCGGGGAAGGCCGGTTCGGGGACATTCTGGAGAAGGTTGCGTTTAACGCCCTGCCCGCGGCGATCTCCGGCGATTGGACGTCCCACCAGTACGATCAGCAGGTGAACCAGATTATGTGCAACGTCGCGCCGCGCGCTTGGAGCAACGGGGCAGACGCGAATGTGTTCGGACTTGAGCCGCACTTCGGCTGCTGCACGTCGAATATGCACCAAGGCTGGCCGAAATTCGTCTCGCATCTGTGGATGACAGACCGCGCGGGCGGCCTGGCGGCGGTATCGTACGCGCCTTGCGCGGTGAAAGCGCAGGTAGGTGAGGGGCGCGCCGCCGCAGCGGAGCTCGAGGTTTCCGGCAACTACCCGTTCCGCGACTCGGTCGCAATCTCGATCAAGCTGAGCGAGCCGGTCGCGTTCGGTCTCTCGCTTCGCATTCCCGCCTGGTGCGCGAATCCTGCGCTGACGGTGAACGGCGAACGCGTCGAGCTCAAGATCGAGAACGGCTATGCCACGGTGACGCGTCATTGGGAGAGCGGCGACCGGCTGACGCTGAGCCTGCCGATGACGGTTAAGACCGCGGGGCGCAATTTGTATGCGGCAAGCGTCGAAAGGGGGCCGCTCGTCTACGCGCTGCCGATCCAGGAGAACTGGCAGCTCATTACGAAACGGGAGAGGTTCCACGACTGGGAGATTTACCCCGGTTCTCCTTGGAAATACGGCTTGTTGTCCGGCAGCGAGTTCGCGGTCGAAACGGCCGATATCGCCTATCAGCCGTTCGGCGCCGGCCAATCGCCCGTCCGTCTCAAGACGAATGGACAGCTGATCCGCGATTGGAAGATGGAGGGCAACAGCGCGGGTACGCCGCCGCTGCACCCGAATGCGGAGGGTCAACCGATCACGGAGCTGGAACTTGTTCCTTATGGAAGCGCCAAGCTGAGAATCGGAGAATTTCCAGTGATCGGACACCCGCTGGAAGCAAGGCGCCATAAGTAAGGAAATTACAATTTCAATCTCGATCTTAATCTCACTCGCAATCTCACTCGCAATCTCACTCGCAATCTCACTCGCAATCGGGACGAAGCGGACAAAAGTCTGCGTCGTCCTGTTTGTTTTGCCATTTCGGGAGATATCCCGCATAAAAATATAAACAGGAGAGAGGGCGGGAGGCTTCGAGCGAATATGACGATGAGACCGATTGGCGTATTGATTGTGGACGACGAATATCCGATCCGCGAGGAGCTGCGCGCGTTTCCGTGGGAGTCCTGCGGCGCGACGCTGATCGGCGAGGCGGAAAATGGCGAGGAGGCGCTGTCTCTATGCGAGAAGCATTCGCCGGACATTGTCGTGACCGATATTACGATGCCGATTATGGACGGCTTAACCTTTATCCGGGAGCTGCGCAAAAGCCATCCCGTCACGCAGATCATACTGCTGACGTGCCATAGCGACTTCGGATATGCGAGGGAAGCGATCGCGCTCGGCGCGTCGGATTACATCCTGAAGGTGTCGCTGGACGAGGAAGAGCTGAAGCGGGCGATTCGAAAGGCCGGCGAGAAACTGCAGCGGGAGCGGATACACTTGGGCAGAGAAATGATGCTCCGCAAGCTGAAGGCGGCGAAAGGATTTGAGATGCGGTTGAAGGAGCGCCCCGACGCAAACGGCAGAGAGCGTCGGACGGCGCAGGCCGACATCGCGCCCGAAGATTGGACGCTTTTAGGCTTCTCCGACGAGCGGCAATCTTTGCGGTTCGTCCTGCTCTGGCTGACGGCTACGGAGGACGAGCTCCCGAGTGCGCAGGAGTCCGTTCAGGAGGCGCTGCTCGATTTCGAACGGCGTACGCCGTCTTGCAAAACCTGGTTTCCGATGAGAGGCGGCGAATACGCCTTGTGGTTCTCGGAAGCCGAGGAGCCCGAGGCGGTCGGGCTGCGCCTGGAACGACTGCTCGGATCGCTGCCGGCCGAAGCAGAAGGCAAGGAGGGGGCGCCGGTCGGGAAGCGTGGCATCGGGCTATCGGCGACGGTGGGCGGCTTGGCCGTGAGCCGAGCGGACGTTTGGGCGCTTCTTGCGGCAGCGTCCTGGTGGCGGGAGGCGGATTTTTACGATGCCGTCTCCGCGCCAAGAATAAAAATAGGCTCGCCTAAACCGCTCTCCGAGCTGGAGCCCGCGCATCGGCGTCATCTGTCCGGCTTGCTCGGCCAGGCCGGGGCGAACGCCGACCGTCTCTTGCGGACGATGCAGGACGAGATCGGGCCGTGGTGCGCCGATCGCCGTTTTCGCCCTGCCGCCCTCAAGCGCTGGCTCGCCGGGTGGACGTCCGAGTGGCTGTCGCGCTCGCGTCCTGGCTCTCCCGATCCGCATGCCGAGCTTGTCGGCGCTTCGGATTGGGGAGAGCTGGAGGCGCGATGGGCCGGTATCGTGCGCGCCGTCCCCGCAGCCGGGCCGCGCCGCGAGATCGTGGAAGCGCGGGCCTGGATCGAGGCGCATCTGCAGGAGCCGATGTCGCTGCCGATCGTCGCTGCGCAAATTGGCCTCGGACCCGAGTATTTCGGCAGGCTGTTCAAGGAAGAGACCGGGGAGTCGGTGCATCAGCTCGTGCTTCGGCTGCGGATGGAGAAGGCGATGAAGCTGCTGCGGGAGACCGACATGAAGGTCTATGAAGTGGCGGAAGCCGTCGGCATTCCGAACTACCGCTACTTCACGTCTACGTTCCGCACCTGGGCGGGGGCTGCGCCGACGGACGTGAAGCGTCTGGGTAGCCGGGCCGAATGAAGCGTTTGCGAGAGGGAGAACCGATTATGAAGCTCATTGCCCGGTTTAGCCATTTGGGAATCGCCACGAAGCAGTTTTTTTATATGTTTCTGGTCACGCTGCTTCTCTTTCTGCTGCTGGCCTGGAGCAATCTGAGCGAAGCGGAGACGCTGCTCAAGGATCAGGTCACAAAGGATGCGGAGCTGCTGGTGGCGAGGACGAATCAGTATATCGACGCAACGCTCGACAACGTCGAAAACATTTTGCTGCTGCTCTCGACGAGACAGGACTGGCTTGCGGGCGGCGACGAGGCGGAGGCGGTACGCACGCTGCAGAGCTTCGCCGATTATAACAGCTCGGTCGTCCGGACGCTGTACTTCGTGCGGAGCGACGGCAAGGTTTTCTCCAATACGCAGGTCAATTACGACATTATCGGCAATCCCCATCTGAAGGCGCTTTATGCGCAGGCGTTAGATAATTATGGCTCGATTCAGGTCAGCGAACCGTACGTTTCTCCGCTGTCCGGACGTACGCTCGCCTACATGATGCCGATCAAGGACCGAAATAATGAAGTGCAGGGCGTCATCATCGCCGAGCTCGGCCTCGATCTTCTCGTATCCCGCATTTCTCCGCTTATCTATCAATCCTTCGCGCTCGTTACCGCAAACGGGAACGTCATCAACCGGATGGAGGCAGGCGAACGGCTGCTTCCCGTCAAGCCGGGAACCTATCCGCCCGAACTGCTTCCCGCGTTTACGGCGAAGCTGCCCGGTCTTAAAACCGGAGCGGACGACATGTCCGTAAACGGAGAACGGCTCATCGCCGTGAAATCGGCGAAAAACCGGCTGGGCTGGTCGCTGATCGCGTTTATCCCGGAAGACAGCTTCTACAAGGATTTGCAGCCGCTCTACGGCAATTACCGCAATGCGACGATGCTTTGGGTCGTTATATTGCTCTTCAGCGCTTATATGCTGTCGCGGACGCTGACGAGGCCGATCCGGGGGCTTGTGAACAAAATGGATCGACTGCATGACTTCGAGGTCGTTGCCAAGCTGCCCGAGAACCGCCGGGACGAGATCGGCAAGCTTGCGAGAAGTCTCAACGCGATGCTGGCGCGTATCCAGCATCTGCTTCACGAGACGAAACGCGCGGAGGAAAAAAAGAAAGAATACGAGCTGAAAATGCTGCGCAGTCAGATCGCCCCCCATTTTTTGTACAATACGCTCGCTTGTATCAGCAGCATGGCCAAGCAGCAGAAGATCGACGACGTCCGGCAGACGATTCGATCCCTGGTCGGCCTGCTTACGTTCAGCTTCGACCGGCAGAGCGAATTCGTCGCCCTGGAGGAGGAGCTTGAAGGTCTTCGCATGTACATGCATATTCAGCAGGTCCGCTACGGGGCCAAGTACGGCTGCCGGATCGAGGTCGAGCCGCAGCTGCTGCAGCAGCGAATATTGAAGCTCACCCTGCAGCCCCTCGTCGAAAATGCGTTGTTCCACGGCCTTGCGCCGAAGGGCGGAGGCAGCGTCATCGTGACGGCGAGCGTCCATGACGGGAGGCTGCGTTTGTACGTCCGCGACGACGGCATCGGCATGAGCCGAAGCGATATTCGGGATGTCTACCGCAAGCAGGCCGCCGAGCCTTCCCGGCATTCCTTCACGGGTATCGGGTTCGCGAATGTCCATGAACGCATTCGCATCCATTTCGGCGAGCCGTACGGCTTGCGCATCGGCGGACGAAAGGGCGTCGGCACCGTCGTGCGCGTCGAGCTGCCTATGTCCCTTCAAAGCTAACAACGGCGCAGAGGTCGGAAAATCGAACATTTTTACATGAATTGCGCATAACGGGAGAGACCGGGTTCGTCATACACTAATTTCAGATAACGCTTACATCAAAGCCGAGCCTTCTGAAAGGAGTATCGTATGGCACTCACTGTCCTGCGAAAATATTGGCCCTTTTATGTCATGCTGCTGCCCGGCGTCTTATTTTACCTCATCTTCCGGTACTTCCCGATGTACGGCATGGTAATCGCCTTCAAGGATTTCTCGATGATGGACGGTATTTTGCACAGCCCTTGGGCCAATCCCTGGTACAAGCATTTTGAAACGTTCTATCAGTCGCCCTACTTCGGGGAATTGCTGAGGAATACGCTGCTGATCAGCCTATACAAGCTTGTATGGGGCACGATCCCGCCGATCCTGCTCGCGCTGCTGCTGAACGAATGCCGGATTCGCTGGCTGCGGACTGTCGTTCAGACGCTGACCTATATGCCTCATTTTCTGTCCTGGGTCATTATCTTCGGCATTTTGATCGCGCTGTTTTCGCAAAACGGCGGCATCGTGAACCGGTGGATCGTCGAGGCCGGCGGCAGCTCGTTTCCTTTTCTGACGTCGACCCAGACGTTTCGCAGCGTGCTCGTCGGTTCGGAGGTTTGGCAAAATCTCGGCTGGGGAGCGATCATCTACCTGGCGGCGATGGCGGGCATCGATCCGACGTTGTACGAAGCGGCCAGAGTGGACGGCGCGGGCCGCTTCCGGATGATCTGGCATATTACGATTCCCGGCATCCGCAGCGTCATCGTCCTGCTTTTTATTTTAAAGCTCGGCCATCTGCTCGACGCCGGCTTCGACCAGATTTACATTCTCTACAATATTCAGGTGTATCCGGTCGCCGATATTTTGGACACCTGGGTTTACCGAACGGGTTTGCAACAGCTCAATTTCAGCCTTGCCTCCGCAGTCGGGCTGTTTAAATCGCTGATCGGCATGGCGCTCGTCCTGTTCGCCAACAACGTGGCCAAGAGATGGGGGGAAGGGATATGGTAAAAGGCCTGGAAGACAGACTGTTTAACGTCTTCGTCTACGCCGTGCTCGTCTTTTGCGCCTTGTTGGCCATATTTCCGATCCTGTACGTCGTCTCCGTATCGATCACGCCCTTCGGAGAGGTGCTGCGCAACGGCGGATTTATCCTCATCCCGAGGGACGTGACCTTTTCGGCCTACAAAACGCTGCTGACGCAGTCGAATCTGCCCCAGGCGTTTAAAATCACCGTACTCATCACCGTTGTCGGCACCGCGGTCAACCTGATTTTAACGGGTCTGATGGCGTATCCGCTCAGTCGCAAAAATTTGCCGGGCCGCCGGATCTTCCTGCTCATGATCGTGTTCACGCTGATTTTCAGCGGCGGCCTCATTCCGACTTACCTGATCGTCAAGTCCGTCGGATTGATCGATTCGATCTGGGCGATGATTTTGCCGAACGCGATATGGAGCTTTAATGTTCTGATCATGAAAAGCTTTTTCGAGGGCCTGCCCGAGGAGCTGTTCGAATCCGCCCGCATAGACGGGGCGAAGGAGTTCCGCATCCTGTTTCAAATCGTGACGCCGCTGTCGATTCCCGTGATCATGACGATCGGCTTGTTCTATCTCGTCGGCCACTGGAACGAATTTTTTCAGGCGATCTTCTACGTGACAGACCGAACGCTGTTCCCGCTCCAGGTGATCGTGCGCGAGATTCTGATGCAGAGCCAGCAGACGCTCGAAAACGCCGACAATATCACGCCCACCCAGACGCTGCAGATGGCCGCCGTCATGATCGCCAGCTTGCCGGTGCTCGTCGTCTATCCGTTTATCCAAAAATACTTTACCAAAGGCATGCTGCTCGGCTCGATCAAAGGGTGATCCGGTCGCCGTCCGGTTACTGGCCAGACGGATGGCGGCCGCTCCAATAAAGCGTATGAAAGGGGTTCGCCATGTCCTCGAATTCCATCAAACGGGCGTCCGCTCTATTGACGTCCTTCGCGTTGCTCGGCGCCGTCGTCTCAGGGTGCGGCAACGGAGGCAACAGCGAAGCCTCCTCGCCGCCTGCAAGCTCGTCGTCCGCATCGAATCCGGCAAGCACGGAGGCCGCTTCGCCCTCGGCCAGCGCCAATCCCGAGAAAAAGATCAAGCTTGAGGTCATCGAGACCGGCAATAACCTGCCTCCGCCCGACCAGGACATTATCAAGAAGGAACTGGACAAAGCGCTTAACGTCGATTTTAACCTGACCGTATACGCTTCCGGCGACGACTACAAAAATCAGCTGAACGTCCGGATGGCTTCCGGCAACTTCCCGGATCTGTTCGCGCTCGACCGGCAGCAGCTGATCGAATTTTCCAAGCAGGGCTTGCTTCTGGACTTGACGCCCTACATGGACCGTCTGAAGCAGGTCAGCACCTTTATCGGAGAGGAGAACGTCAAGAAGGGGGCGGTCGGCGGGAAAGTTTACGCGATCTCCAAAAGCTCGCAGATCCCCTACAACACGTACTTCATCCGCAAGGATTGGCTCGACAGCTTGAATCTGGAGGTGCCGAAAACCATTGAGGACCTGAAAACCGTCGCGGCCGCCTTTACGAACGACGATCCGGACAAGAACGGAAAGAAGGATACGTTCGGTCTGACGGGTGCCGAGCTGAACGGGGCGTTCGCGCCAGTATTCGGCGCCTTCGGCGTCGGCTCGCCCGGCTCGGTCTACGAAAAGGACGGCAAGCTCGTGAACGCGCTGTACGACCCGGCCATGAAGGACGCGCTCGCCTTCATCAAGGACATGATCGCGACGGGCTCCGTCGATCCGGAGCTGCTGGCCAATACGGCGATGCAGCATCAGGAAAAAGCGTTCAAGGGCCAGGCCGGCATCATCTGGATCGACTGGCCGAACATGACAAAGGAAAACATGATCGAGCAGATCAAAGCCGTCAATCCGAAAGCGGAATGGATTCAGATCGAGCCGCCGGCAGGCCCGGCCGGAAAATTCGACGGATCCTGGGAAATCGGCAACACGCCGGGACGGTACGCGATCCCGAAGGCGCTCGAGAAGGACCCGGAGAAGCTGCAGCGCGTATTCGATCTGCTGAACTACGTGTCCGATCCGAAGACCGGATCGCTGCTCGTGCAGTTTGGCGTCGAAGGCATGCATTTCACGAAGGATGGCGACAAAATCGTCATGACGGATAAGGCGGGCGAAGTCGGCTATTCGTGGCTTTACCAGTTTACCGGACGTCCCGAAATGTCGTATTTGCAGACGAAATTCGTGCCGCAGGCCGAATTTATCAAATTTGCGGGCGATCAGCCGCGAATTCAAACGCTGAACGGCTTCGTCGATCTTCCCGAGGGCTATGTCGCCTCCGACGCAGACCGCTATATCAAGGAAGAGCTGGCGAAGTTCGCTTATGGGCAGCGGGACCTGGGTGAGTACGACAAATTTCTGAAAACGCTCGAAACGACGATGAAATATAAGTTGTTCATGGATGCGGCTCAGGAGCAGCTCACCGCGCTAGGTTACGGAAACAAATAAAGAAGAGCGGAGGTGCAGGCAAAGTGAATCGAGAGAACGACCGCAAGCAGCTGGACATACCGGCGCTGAAGGGACAGTTCGAGGAACAAGGCTATCTGCTGCTGCCGGGCGTATTGAACGAGGATCGGGTTCGGCGGCTTAACGAGGCAGTGGACGCTGTATTGGCGGAGGAAGAGGAGAGCCTGTCCTATAACATTTATAACAGCGTGGAGCGCCATCCGGAATTTTTGTCGCTGATCGACGAGCCGACGATCCTGCCGCTGGTCGTGAATCTGCTAGGCTACAACATCCAGCTTCATATCTCTCATTTGACGGTAAGAAAGCCGAATCCCGAGCTGAAGCAAACGGCGACGAACAGCTTTATCGACTGGCATCAGGACGGTCCGCATCCGCAGTTCCCTAAGACGAACGGACTGACCGCAACGTATTATATTAAGGCCTGCTACGTGCTAAGCGATATGTCGGAGCCGAACCGGGGCAATACGAAGCTGATCCCGGGCAGTCACAGAAGGCCTTTTAATCCGAACCAAAAGGACGTCAATATCGCACTAGAAGATGAGGTGCAGCTGTGCGGCAAGCCGGGGGACGTGTTTCTGTTCGCGCAAAACGTGTGGCATGCCGGTGCGCCCAATACGTCATCGTATACCCGCCGCCAGCTGTTTATGGGCTACAGTCCGCTCTGGATGCGGCCGATCGATTACCATCAAGCTTCCGATAAGCTGCTTGAAGGCGCGGACCAGGTCCGGCGGCAGCTGCTCGGCAGCATCAGCGACGATAAATTCAAATATTACGTCCCGCAGGAATCCATGGTTCCGCTCAAGGCGCTGTACCAGGACTGAATGAATCGCACGCAGTTCCATTCGTAGAAAGCACCGCAGACGAATCCCGTCTACCGTGCTTTCTTTTTTTATCCTTGCGAGAGGCAAGATACTTTGGGAGGCGAACATCATGGAAACTCGGCATCCGTTTCGTTTTTGGCCGCTCCTCCTGGCTTTCGTATTGGCAGTCGCATTTCTTCCGACATCCCGCATTCACGGCGAAGATCCCGGCACCGTGCTTCGAACCGGCAACTATTATTTCAGCCTGGCTCCAAATGCGGGAAATTCGCCCGACTACAACGCAACGGGAATCATCCCCGCCTCCACGGGCAAGCTGCTCGACGGATCGACGACGACTTATGCGGGATGGATGGGCAACGGGAGTTTACCCGGCACGGTTCAGGTCGTCATCGATTTGCTGAAGGACTATCCGCTGGACCGGATCAACGTTGTCATGAATTCTCCGAATACCTATTGGGGCTTCAAGGAAATCGTCGTGAAGTACCGGCCGGAAGCGAATACGGACTATTATTATCTGGCCGGAAAGCATGTCAGAATCGGCACCGCGCTTAATTACGCCGTCAACTTTCCGCTGCACGACGCCGTCGCGCGGTTTATCGTCATCGATATGAAGCGGTCGCATGCCTATCAGCACATTCCGCTGAGCGAAGTGCAGATTTATCGGGGCGTCGGGGAGGAAGGACAGAATCCCGGGCCGGCATTGACGCTTTCGGAGCTACAGAACGAAATGAAAAAGGACGGATTAATGGCGGACCGGTACGGGCAGTGGATTTATGACGATTGGCCGGGCAAGGTGACGACGGATGCGCAGCTGCAGCAGGAATATACGTCAGAGGCTGCCGCGCTCGATGACGTCGAACTGGATACAGACGTCTACGATCCGTACGGCGGGATCAAAGCGATGGAGAGGCAGGCCGCAAGCGGCTATTTCAGGCTTCAGCAGATCGACGGCATTTGGTGGTTTATTACGCCGGACGGGTACCCTTTTATTTTGAAGGGCGTCGATACGACCAGCATCTGGGAATGGGGATACGGGACGCCGCTTAAGAAGGCGGACGGGACGCCCCGAAGGGTTTTCGAGGAGCTCCCCGACCCTGTGACCTATGCAGACGCCTACTCCGATGACGCCAACGGCGAGCGGGTCAGCTTCGTGACGGCGAATATTATGAAAAAGTACGGCAGCGATTATGAAGCGAAGTGGGAGGACATCACGAAAAAGCGGCTGATCGATTGGGGATTCAACGCGTTCAGCAAATGGTCGAAGCCTAATACGGTTACGTTTCCTTATATCATGGTGCTGCAGGACCCGCCGAATCTAACCAGAATCGATTGGACGTACGACGTGTTCGATCCGCAGGCCGAATCGATCATCGAGGCTTCGCTTCAGCCGCAGCTCCAAGCGGCGGCGAGCGATCCGTGGCTCATCGGCTATACGTACGACAATGAAGCCGGATGGAGCTCCGACATCGTCGCCAAGGTACTGGCCCTCGGCGCGGATTCGCCCGCGAAGGGAAAGTTCGTCGATTTGTTCGCGCAGCGGCATGATCAGAATCTCGCGGAGGCCAATCAGATTTTGGGAACGAATGCGGCATCGTTCGAAGCTTTGAAAGCGGTTCCGATCACGCTGTCCAAGGTTCCGGCCGCAGACGTGTCGGCTTATATCCAGCTTGCGTCCAGAACGTTCTATTCGACGGTCACCACGATCATCGACCGGTACGATACGAACCATTTATTTCTGGGCTCGTCGATCGTGCCGACCTGGCGGACCAGCCTCGATTGGGATGCGGCATCGATGGAATTCGTTGACGCGTTCTCGGTCGACAACTATACGAAAGATCCGAATTGGATGGCGCGCTACCAACAATTCGGCAAACCGCTGCTTAACCTGGAGTATACGTTCAGCGCGACCCAGCACGGTCTGTCTGCGGTAAATGCGGCAACGAGCGTCCCAACGGTCGCGGACCGGGGTCTTAGCTACAAAGCCTTTACGGAAAGTCAGCTGCGCAACCCGCTCTTCGTCGGCTCCGGATGGTTCTCGTACTACGATCAAGCCGTAACCGGAAGGAAGGACGGCGAGAATTTCAATATCGGACTGCTCAATCAGCAGGATCAGCCGTATACCGATATGATCGCCATCATGAAAACGACCAATGCCGGCCTGGAGGTCGTTCACGGGGACGCCTCGAACCCGACGCTGCCGGAGGAGCCTTTGGACATTATCGTCGACAATCGGGACTCCGGATTTGCCGCAAGCGCAGGTTGGGTGACCAGCGCTTACTCGGCATCCCGCTTTGGAGAAGACTACGTCCACAGCAACAAACTGTCGAACAAGCAGGCGACGTGGACGCCGTATGTGACGATTCCGGGCGAGTACAACGTCTATATGCTGTGGAATGCAAGCGCTGACCGCGCCGCCTCCGCCCGATTGGAGATCGGATACGACGGCGGGATCGATACGACGAAAACCGTGAATCAGAAGACGAACGGCAATCAATGGGTATTCATCGGCACCTATCCGTTCGAGGCCGGGACGGATCAGTATGTAAAGATAACGTCGAACTCCACTACCGAGTATACGATTGCCGACGCCGTAAAATTCTCGTTAGCTTCCGAGGATCCGGTTGGCGCGACGCATAGCCCCGTCTCTTCGAGCGGCTCCGAAGATCCCGAAGTCGGGCTGGACGAAACGGACGACAGCGCAGTTCCGAGCGGCAGCTACTTGCTTAACGGCCGATCGAACGAAGGTGTGAAGCTGCAAGTTACGCTGAATGGCGCGACACAAACGACGCCATATAGCACGCGCTACGTGAACGTATTTCAAGTTCCGCTGAATCTGACGGAAGGATCTAACGCGATAAATGTCGTTGCGACCAGCCGAAGCGGAAGAACATCGACGCTCTCGCTAAGCCTGATCGCTTCCGATTAAAGCTTTCTTTGCACATCCGCGACGAACAGCCGGTCAGGGCAAGAGCTGGCCGGCTTTTGCGCGGATAATCGGTCAACGCCGGCAATTGACCATAATCTACCTCCTTAGCAAATGCCACATCGGCGGAAGCCTTGATTCCATTGGGTTCAGGGCTGTTCGCAACGATCGGCGCGCGAAAAAACGAATGAAATAGAAAACGCTTCCTTTACGGGCCGGCCGCCCTTGCCTATACTCTGGGCTGCAGCAGGGTCGCGAACTCTGCAAGCCTGAGGGGAGAGATGCATTTATGCGAAGCAGGTTGGCAGTCGCGCTGGCGGTCGTCGTTTTGTGGTCGGGGCTGGCGGGCATCGGTGGCTTAAAAGGATACGCGGAAGAGAGCAGGCTGTCCCAAAAAACGTACGGCAGTCCCGAAGAGTTGCTGCCTCCGCTGAATTACACCGTCTCGATCTTTAACGGCACGGTAGGCGAGGAAGAAGGACGACCCGTGCTATACACGACGTCCAAAGGCAAGCCCGGCAATCTTAACGTCATCGACCTCTACGACTACAAGCTGCTGAGAAGCATTCCGCTCGCGCCGTCGGAAAGCTCCTGGGCGCATACCGTCGCGCCGGACGGTACGGTCTATATCGCTGCGGACGGCAGCGGATCGCGGCTGTGGAGTTACTCGCCGGTCACGCATACTCCGCAGGTCGTGGCGACGTTCAGCGGCGAATCCTGGCCGATGAGCATCACGACGGACGACCAGGGTCGGGTCTACGTCGGCACGTATCCGGGCGGGAAGGTGTACCGATACGACCCGTCGACCCGGGAGACCAAGGATTACGGTCGCGTCATCGGCAATATCCCGCAGGAGTACGTCAGGTCTATCGCTTACCAGGGCGGCAACGTGTACGCGGGCACGGCTCACCATCAGATCGTCAAGGTAAACCTGGCGACGGGGGAAAAGACCGATATCGCTGCAGCGCTGTCCGTGCCGGCGGGCAAGGATACGGTCTACGACCTCGACACGATCGACGACCGTTACCTGTTCGCCCGATATACGGACGGGACCGGCGTGCCGGGCCCGGGGTATTTGTACGATACCGAGACGCAGTCGTGGCTTGACGTTGTGCTGGATAACGTCACAGGGCTTCACGAGACGGATTCGCTGGACGGCAAAATCTACTTTATGTCCGACAAGCAGCTGAAGACGTTCGATCTGGCGACGCATGAAGTGGCGCTAACCGGGATGACCTACGGAAGCGGCCTCCGCGGTGCCGATTGGGTCGAGTTTCCCAACCATCCGGAGCTGCCGGGCAAAAATCTCGTGACCGTGAGATTCGACGGCGGCGTTGCCATTCTGAACATCGAGACCAAGCAGGTCCATCTGTATCCGTCGGTCGTGCCCGGCACGCCCGGCGTGGTGGACCGGATTCAGTCCGCGCCCGACGGCAAGCTGTTCGTGAGCGGCGTGCAGACGAGCCGCGGCGCGGCGATCGATCCTTCGGATCTGTCCGTCACGTCGTATGCGATGGGACAAGCGGACAGCATCTACCCGCTTGGCGACAAGATGTACTTCGGCGTTTATCCGGAAGGAGCGCTGTACGCATTCGACCGGAACGCCGCGCCGGGAGAGAACAATCCGAAGCGGGTGTTCGAGCTGGGCGATGACCAGGAGCGTCTCGTTAATATGACGGCCGCGGAAGGCAAGCTTTACATCGCGACGATCCCGACGTACGGCACGCTGGGCGGCTCGATGACCGTCTACGATCCGGCGACCGGCACCGGCACGGTGCATCGGAACGTTGTGCAAAATCAGAGCGTGCTCAGCCTGGCCTATCACGACGGCAAACTTTTCGGCTCGACGACGATCCGCGGCGGACTCGGCTCCGTGCCGACCGAAGCGGAGGCCAAAATCTTCGTATGGGACGTCGCGGGCGACAAGAAAATAACGGAGTTCCCGCTGCTCATCCCCGGCCTCGACAAGCCGATCTTCATCGGCGACCTGTCGGAAGGTCCGGACGGCCTCATTTGGGGCACATCGAACGAATATATTTTCGCGCTTGACCCGGACACGTACGAGATCGTCAAAAGCAAAAAAATTTATCCGAAGTTGAACTATTCGGAGTGGGCGCACTTCCAGCTTCGCTGGTCGGCGGACGGACTGCTGTACGTCCTGTTCAATAACAAGCTGACGGTCGTCGATCCAAAAACGCTGGATTTCCGTACGATCGCCGACGCCTCCCGGTTCGAGCTGGGCGTCGACGGCAATCTTTATATGACGGACGCGGCGACCAATACGATTTTGTATCGCATTCAGGTCGACGGAGAGATCGAGGCGCCGCCGGCGGGCATCCCGCTTGCGGTCGCGAACGCTGGCTTCGAAGAGGCAGGAACCGCGGGAGCGGTGCCGGGTTGGAGCCCGATGTTCGCGGTCGGCAGCGGCTACAACTATGCCGTTGGCGGGGATCGCGTTTTTTCAGGCGCGAAGAGCCTGAATATCAAGGATACGCTACGGACGGCTTCGGTCGCGCTGCAGAGCGATAGGATTCCGGTCGAACCGGGAAAAGTTTATACGGCCGGCATGAAGATTTTCATCCAATCCGGACAGCCGAGCTTCATGTTCCGCTTCTATAACGCTAGCGACGCCGAGGTCGGCACGCTGCAGGTTCATCTGGACGAGAGCCGGCTTCAGCAGTGGCAGGATGTCGTCTTGTCGGGCGCCGCGCCTGCCGGCGCTGTCTACGCAAGGCTGATCGCCGTGACGACGCGCTACAATATTTCCGATGCCTACTACGACGATTTTTATGTATCGAAGGCGGATACCGACGCGCCGGTATCGACGGCGAGCGTGTCGCCCGATTCGAATGCGCAGGGGTGGATTAACGAGGATGCGGACGTGACCGTCCACGCGACGGATACAGCCGGGAGCGGCGTGGCGTCCGTCACGTATGCCGTCCACGGAGCGATGAACGGAGAGCCGGTCACGACGGCCGGCGATATGGCCACATTCCGCGTATCGGCCGAAGGGAAGACGTCGATTACCTACTTCGCGGAGGATCGCGCCTATAACCGGGAAACGCCGCGTACGCTAGACATCAACATCGACAAAACCGCGCCGACAATAACGATGACCGGCGCCGCAAAATTCAGGATCGACCAGCGCGCGACGATCGGCTGCGCGGCTGTCGATTCGCTCTCCGGCATCGCGTCGGACAATTGCGGACAACCGCTCGTAGACTTGCCCGCCTACGAGCTAGCGCCAGGCGCGAACGCCGTGACGGCGAAGGCGTCCGACGTTGCAGGCAACGAGGCATCGGCCGAATTCGGCTACGAGGTGTATGCGGATTATGACAGCCTGTGCGCAGTCTCCGACGAGTTCCTGGGCTCGAACCAGGGCGTGGCGCTGGCGCTGTGCGCTCAGCTCAAGCTGGCGGAACAGGCCGAGGAACGCGGCGAAGACACCGCTAAAAGCGGGATTTTGAAAGCCTACGATCATTCGGTCGCCGCGCTCGCAGGCAAGAAGCTGACGGCCGAGCAAGCCGGCATTTTGCGGAAGTGGGCCAATCAACTATAAGTTTGGACGATAAGGCAGCCGGCCGAATAACCGGCTGCTTTTTTTCTTGCATATGCTTAGCCTTATCCCCGGCGATTCAGCAGCAGGTCAGTGCTCGATCTATCGCTGGATGGCACAAGGCCTTTTGCAACGTTTGAACGATATCCCCTTGCGTCAGGACAGAGACGGTTCTGTTCCTTGCCTCAGGGAATCGCGTCGGTCAAAGATTTCTTGGCCAGGTGCAAGTTGAATTTGGCGTAAAACCGTTCCAGTGAAGGTTGGGCATCAAAGACGGTCCCATCGTTATGCTACAGCCTCCGGTTTCCGCATGCTACGCAACTTTCAATCTCGCTTCTGCACGCTATAGGATCCCGTTCAGCAAGGAGTGAGCGCTAAGAAGCCAACTGCCTTATTCGAAGCAAGGCAGCTAAACGGCACGCCGATCCTGTTGTTGCGCCGGGCGCCTGTAACCCCACTTTAGTGGACGAATGCCCGATCTTGGGCCTACCAGACCTCGATAAGTAATTCTGTTTCGCGTCCCGCAGCATCCGATGAGCTCGGCCAATAACGCGCCGCGGCACGTCAAACGAAAACAGAATTCGTTCAGATAGGCTTGCAAATGCTTAGGGCCGATTCCGCCGAACGTCCAGGACAGCCATTTTACTGCTTCTCTCCAAGCAAAATGGAGCGGCGACCGTCCACGGTGGCCGGGCTCGAGCTTCTTCATATGTCCTGCGGCAAGCCCGCCGGCGACATGTCTTTGCACAAAACGCTCCGCTGCTTCCTCGCCGTCCGCAACGCCTCTCCTCGTCGTATCGTTCCCTTCGGGACCGTCGACGGCTTTCATTTTGAGATGGACGAACTGGTCCGACTCATCGAGGGTGGCGCCTACCACGATCGGCTGGGGCTTTAATGTCTGTTGGGCATTGGAGCTGCCGAGATGACGATGGTATTCATAGCCGTAATATTCGCCGAGCAGTTGCACGGCCCCTTCGAGTGGACGGTCGCGATCCCACTGGCCGATGGCATGGCGAAGCTTATGATTGATCAGCCAAGCGGTCTTGTATGTCACCTGGATCAGCTCGGCAAGCAGCTTGGCGCTGATGCCAAGCTGCATGAGGTACATCGCATGGAACCACTTCGTCAGCGGCGTACGGGAGCCTTCCAACACCGTGCCGGCCGTGATGGAGGTCTGATGGCGGCACGAGCGGCATTCGAAAAGCCGCCTACCGCGAGAAGAAACCTCATAGTAATATGGATGCGCGCAGCGGGGACAGCGAAAGCCATGCGGCCATTTGGCGGCGAAAAGCGCGCTCTCGCAATCGTCCTCGCTATAGACCGGCAGAGAATCCCGAATCGAAATGCGGCTGGTCATACAATTGCCTCCAACAAGAACGTTTGTTCTTATTATAATAAAAAATGGATGTTTGTAAAGAGAGTTTGAAGCTAGGAAAGAGGGCGTCGAATAAGGTCTCATAGATGGAGAGGCGGCGCCGACAGTGTGTAAACGGGCGTAAAGTTTGGGAGAACAAGTGAAAAGGTGAAACGTATCATCCGAAAGGCAGAGGTCCTGACCGAAGGGGATATCGTTAAAACGGCAGGAAGATAGTCGTCCATAGCCTGAAGAAGAACGCATGACGCGTAATATGAGCGGATTTGGTCGCTCGGATTCGAACGCTGACCGGGCGTGCGAGGCTCGGCAAATACATGAATCGCAAAAAAGAGCGGAAATGATCCGCTCTATTTGCCGTTTCCGCCGCATGAACGCTCATCCGCCGTCCGGCCGCTGCTGCAATCTGAATGCGCTTGGATTCGTACCGGCCCATTTACGGAATTGATTCATGAAGTGATTGTAATTGTGGAAGCCGACGTCGTAGGCGACCTCCGAGGCGCTGCGGTCCGTATGCTCCAGAAGCAGTGCGGCCTGCCGGATCCGCATCCGGTTGAGCGCGTCGATGACGGACAAACCCGTTTGCGCTTTGAACAAATGCGACAAACGGGAGGGCGATAGTCCGATTGCCTTCGACAGCGTCTCGATTTGAACGGGGCTGCGCATATGCTCCGACAAAAAATGCATGGCATCCACGACCCGCGGATCGAGCTTGCGGCTCTGCCCCTTCGCCAGCAGCATTAAAATTTCGCGCAGCGAGTTCAGGCACAGGTCGTGCCAGAACTCGCTTCTTTCTCGCGAATCGGATAGAACCCTTCTGAAAGCCTCGTATATTCTCGTTTGCACGGAACCGGGCTCCAACACTAGCACAGATAACGGCTCGGCCGGCAGCAGCTTGTCCCCGATCGACCGGGCGGCAAAATGCGCCCATACGAAATTCCAGGCATCGCCCTTTGTCGTGCCGTACGTATGAGGCGTGCCGGGACCCAGCAGGACGATATCCCCGCGCGCGCAATTTTTCTTTTCGCCGGGAATCGCGAAGAAGCCGCTGCCGTCGAGCGTGTAGGCAATCAGCCAATCTTCCATCCCTTGGGGCCGGCTGGTTGCATAGCTGTCGTCGACCTGAAAATGCCCGGCGATGATGTTGCCCGAGGAAAATCCGCTATATCGAGACGGCTCGTCGTAATTTTCCACTGAATCGCTCTCCCTGCCGCAGTCTTTTATAACAGCATAGCGCCTATCGAAGCCCATATCCAGCGGACAGCAGAATTGTGTGAGAGAAAAGCAGGATTGCTACTCCTCGTCGACGCGCTAAAAAAATATACTGGACCTGCAAGACCGGAAGGCCGGCATAACGATATCGAGGAGGAGAAGACATGGCATATGCGCTTAAATGCTTGACCGAGGAACAAAAAAATAAGTTCGACAATGAGGGCTTTCTAATCGTAAAAGGGCTATACGATCCGCAGCAGCTGCAGGAAATCAAGGATACCTTCGAAGAAATCGGACGCACTGGCGTGCCGGGTTACTACGAACCGGACATGACTGCGGGCGCAGACGAACCGCTGAAGCGATTCCCGAGGGTCATGCACCCGCACCGATTCAACGACACGGCGAAGCGGTACATGCTGCACGGGCCGGCGTTAGCCGTATTGGAGGATTTGTACGGGGAGCCGCCGCTGGCCGCGCAAAGTATGTTTTACTACAAGCCTCCAGGGGCCAAAGGCCAGGCGCTGCATCAGGACAACTTTTACTTGAAAGTGGAGCCTGGCAATTGCATCGCCGCATGGACCGCGGTCGACGAAGCGGACGAGGAGAACGGCGGCATGCTGGTCGTGCCGAAAACGCAGGATTACGAGATCGTATGTCCCGAACACGCCGACGCAAAGGAGTCGTTCACGACCCACTTCGTGAAGCCGCCGAAGGACCAAAAAGCGGTGCCCGTCGTCATGGAGCCGGGAGACGTGCTTTTTTTCAATGGGAACCTGATCCACGGATCGTACCGCAACAAGACGAAGGACCGGTTCCGCCGGGCGTTCATCTGCCACTATGCCAACGCGTCCGCTACGCGCATCGGCCAATATTACCGGCCATTGTATCATGCAGACGGAACGGAAGTGGAGCTGGCACTGAACGCCGACGGGGGACCCTGCGGCGTCGAATTCGAGACGTTGTACCCGCATTGAGGACGGCGCCAGCACGACTTCCATCCGGCGAGCTTCGATGACGCGCGGACGGCGTGCATCCGACCGATGAGGGCTTCGGCCATTACGCCGTCGATCTGCATCGCTGCGCGAAGGGATTTTTCGCATAGCCGTTGACGAAGCATCAGCGCAAGGAGACCCGCGGCTTAACGACTGCCGCGGGTCCTTGCGTTTGATACGTTGGTTCGCAAATGGCGGCGCTACAGGTCCTTCCGGCTGAACGCCCTGCATCCGAGCAGGAGCAGCACCGCCGCATAGACGACCGTATAAAAGAGAAAGGCGTTCGAGGGAACGGTCGGGATGGAGAAGGGGCCTAAATAGGTGCTCGTCAGTCCGGCCCAGTCCGATCCGCCCAAAAGCTCGTATAAACTTCTCCGGTAGACCGAGTCGGTCGGCACGATCAGTCCGGTCAGCAGGGTGAATTTTTCCATGCCGAGCAGCGTTCCTCCTTCGCTTGATATCCCTTCGATGAGACCGCTGAAGAGCGCAAGCCCGTACAGCAGGGCTGAGCAGATGCCGTTTCCAAGCATCGGCAAATAAACGGAGCCTAGCATGGACAGGGTGAGAAGCAAGAGCGGCATCCAGATAAACAAGGCGAAGCCCCGCAGCCAATCTTCTACGAACAGGTGGAGGCCGGTGGCGCCGTGGACGATCCACACCATGGCGACGAACAGAACCGCGCTGTAGGCGGCGATCCATACGGCATGTCCCAGCCACTTGGCCAGATAAAGCTTCCAGCGTGGGAGCGGCCGGGCGGCGACAGCGAGCAGCAGACCGTTCTCTTGCTCGCCCGTGACGGTCCCCATCGACGAAAAAAGCACGAAAAAGGAAGCCAGAAATTGCGCGAAAAAGAGCCCGAGCACCATGAAAACCATGCTGTCCATCAACTGCTTGGCGGCATGGTTCGGCTCCTCCTCCGTCATGCCAGCCACTTCCCTGAGCCCGAAGCCGAACAGAAGAAGAAAGAGAACCGTTAAAATAAGCGTGACCAGGAACACTCGCTTGCGCGTCAGCTCCTTGAAGGTTGCCGAGATGTACATCGTCATTGCAAGTCGCCTCCTTGACGGGAAGCTGCCATCCGGATGAACCAATCCTCGAGGCTGTTCGACTCTGGACCGGATTCGTACAGCGTCAGGCCGCTACGGATGAACAGCGCGCACAGGTAGCCTGCCTGCTCCCGATCGGACACGCGCGCGGACAAGACGGCGTTGCCGTTCGCATCGGTTTCGACGAGCCGCAGCGGGGAGACCAAGGGTTCGCCTGCGGCTTCGCCAAGCGCCGCGAGCGTGTCGGGCAGCCAGCCGCCGACTTTGAATCGCCAGTTGACGCCGCCGTCGCCGGCACCGCCGAGCAGCTCGCGGAGCGGGCCCGAAGCCAGCAGCTCGCCCCCGTACAGGAAGGCCGCTTGGTCGCATAGCGCTTCGACGTCCTCCAGCAGATGCGTGTTGAGAAATACCGTCACGCCATTGGCCCGAAGCCGCTTCAGCAGGTTTCGGATCTCGTGCCTGCCGACCGGATCGAGGGCCGAAGCGGGTTCGTCCAGAATCACCAGCTCGGGATCGAGGAGCAGCGCCGCCGCGAGGCCCAGTCGCTGCTGCATGCCCTTGGAAAAGCCGCCGACCCTCCGGTCAGCAGCATCCGCCAAGCCGACCAGCTCCAGCGTATCCCGGACCCGGCTGCGAAAGGCGGGCGAGCGCGTGTCCCGCGGTCGCAGCCCGCCTAGCTGGCCGTGGAAGCGGAGCACCTCCGTCGGCGTGAGCCACTCCTGAAAGCGAAACAGCTCGGGCAAATACCCGAGCTTGCGCCGTGCCTCCGGCTGACCGAGCGGTTGACCCAGCATGACGGCCTGCCCAGAATCGGGGCGGTGAAGGCCGGCGAGCATTTTAACGAACGTGCTCTTGCCGGCGCCATTCGGTCCCAGCAGGCCGAAAATGCAGCCCTCCGGCACCTGCAAGGTGACGCCGCGGCATCCGCCGCGGCCTTCGTACGTTTTGGTCAAGTCCGCCGTATCGATCATCATCATGGCTGGACAAGCGCCTCGGCCGCGCGCCTGAAGTCGGTCGGCGCCTTAAAATCGTCGGTTTCGGCGCTCAGCAGGCTCATGCGGTCCCCGTCGAGCCACAGCAGAAAGCGCCTGGCGTCGCCTTCTGTCATGATCGCCTCGTATCCGTTCAGCCGCAAGCTCTCGGTCGCGCCTTCGCGCACGGGAACCGGCAGCGTGCTTTGCCAGTCGCCGATGGCGGCCAGCTTGGTGCGCAGGCTATCGGGCAGCACCGGCAGACCCAGGATCGCCTCGCGGACGACGGCCGCATCGATGCCGCCTTCGACCGTCAGCGCGGGCTTGCCGAATTGAAGCAGCCGAGCCGGCTTGCCTGCCAAAGCGCCCTCCATGGAGACGCCGTCCGGAATGCTTAACTTGATCGCCTTGCCGTCGGCGGCTGCCGGCAGGGTGGTGTCGCTTCCCAATCGGGTCAACAGCCGATTGACGGCTTTGACGTTCAGACGGAACGTCAGCACGGTAGCCGGCTGGAAGGAAGGCTCGCCCGGGCTGTCCAGCCGGATCAGCGGCCCGCCCATTCGGGCTTCAGCTTCTTCCCAGGTCACGGTGCGCGATTCGCCGCCGCCCGTTTGGGTCAACGTGCCGTATTGGGCCAGGTCGAAGCTCTGATCTCCGTCGGGCGAGCCGCGTTCGAGCAGGCTCGAGATGGAGGCCATGTCATTTTCCGAAATCCCGACGCCGACCATGTGCTGAATGCGGAACGTATCGAGCATCGCGGCCATCGTTCGGTCCCCGAGCGGGGTGGCGAACAGGCAGACGGCCACGGCAGCCGCCGCTGCGCCGGCGGACAGTCTCCGCAGCCTGCGCTTCGCCGGCTTTTCGGTCCGCCAGCCGCCTCCCGCGTTTTTTAATGCGATTGCGCCGGCCGTTTGGCCTGCCACGGCTGCCAGCGTCGTTGGCGCCGCGCCGTTTGCGTTCGTCCTCTCCATATCGATCGCACCGTCCTTTAGATGATGTTCTACTTCAGCCTGCCGCCAGAACGCGGGGACCGGTTCTCCAGCCGTCGCCCGCTCGAACCGCGCCCAAGCTCGCTCGGGATCAAAGTCCGGTTTCCCGCCGTTCCTTTTGTCCTCGTGATTCATCGCTTGGAGCCTCCTCCTTACCGTATTTCTTCTTCAATCGTTCTTCCGCCCGGGCCAGCAGCGTGCCGACGATCTTCGGATTAACCCCGATCCGATGGGCGATTTCTTCGTAGCTGTATCCTTCTTCCCGCAGCAGCAGGGCGGTCCGATCCCGGTCCGAGAGCTTGTGCAGCACCCGGCGGACGACATCGATCTCCCATTCCCGGATGACTTCCGACTCCACCGAAGGAGCGGCGCCTTCAGACCACGCCGCTACGCGAGCGGTCTCTTTTTCCAACAACGCCTTGCCCGACGCGCGCTGTCTCAAATAGTCGTAACCCACCCGGGTCAGCACCCGGTGCAGCCAGGCGCCGCAGGCTTCCAATCGGTCGGGCGGCTGACGGTAGAGCCTGAGGAACACTTCCTGGGCGAGATCCTCCGCTACCGCGCGATCGCCGGTCAATGCGTAGAGCTTTCGCGCCACGCCGGGATAGTGATCCCGGAACAAGCGTTGGAACAGCTCGGGTACTTGCGCGCCTTCCTCCATGCCGCAGCCATGCCCCCTTTCGATAGATAAGACGAATGCCGGCTCGCGTTTGTATCAGCCTCAAATCGATTTCTTTTCGAGGAGCCGGCATGACGCGTGCCAAACAAGCCTCCGCAAGCGCTACGGATGCCTGTTTTCGGCCGTTCGCGTCTTCTTTCTGAAGTACAGCCATCCGGCCCTTACTGGATGTCGGCATGATTTTTGGTTTTCAATTCGGACCGCTCGAGCTGGATATCGACGTCGACCGACAGCTCTCCCTTCGCGAACAGCTCGTTCCAGCTTGCGGAGATCCGCTTGAATTCGCCGAAACGGTGCCGGTACATCCATTCTCCGAAACCGAATATATCCGATCCATACTCAGTCTGGACTTTTTCGACGGTGGCTTCAATCCGTTTTCTGACATAATCCTCGGTCAACCGCTCGAGCTCCAGGTAACCGGCTGCTTGGTCGATCGGCAGGCCGGCGCCCAGGCTTACGATGAATCCGACGCCTTGCACGTTCAACGTCATTTTCGGCTTTCCGTGGAGCATCCGGACTGACTTGGAGGCGTGGAGCCGTATGAGCCGGACCCCCGCAAACGCTTTGCCTTGCGGCATCGGTACGGACACCGTCGTCTGCTCCAGGTTATCGTTGGCAAGGAGCACGATATTCATATCGGCGGACGGCAGGAAGCCGATGAGCTTATCGCCTTTAAAGACGGCCGTATCCGTCAAGCGAATGGACGATTTCGGCTCGAGCGTTTTAACGCTGTCAATGTTCTGGCTGACGGGACCCTCGACCGATACCCCGGCTAGCAATAATTCGCGGCCAGGCGTCTGGGTCGCAATCGTATAGTCGATCATCCGGCTTTTGCTTGCGCCACCCCAGATTCGATTGAGATTATAAATTTGCGACTGAATGGCGAGAGCGGCGTTCATGCCGCCGGGGTAGGGAATCCGAAGCAATTCCGACGCCGCGTTCTTTTTGGAAATAATGAGATTGACGTCTTCCCGAACGTAACGGGAACGCACGAAAAAATCCATAAAGCGGTTTAGTCCTTGGCGCGCAAGCCGCTCGTCGACCACGATGACCTGCATATGCGATCCGATCAGCATTCTGTCGAACTGCTCGTTCATCCGGTTGACGGCTTCGGAAAGCGTATCCGCCTCGGCCGTGTATAGCTTCGCGGGCGCATCGCCTCTTCCGTTTTCCGCGCTCATGGATTCCGCCGCGTTCAGCACCTCGATCGTTACTCGAACGTCGCGTTCCTGTCCGGGTTCGAGGGCGACGCCGGTGATCAGGGAAGAGCGGCTCACCTCTACCATGTCCCAGCAGCCGCCAAGCACGAACAGGATAGCGATCCATCCCAAGGCGCGTGCGTATCCAAGCATCGCATTCACGAGGATCGCCTCCGGCCAAGTCGGGACATCGGCGAAAAATAAGGAATGCCGAACGTTTCGATCTGCGTCAGCTGAACGGCGAGAAAGGCGATTCCGACGATCACGCCGAACAGGCCGAACAAGGACCCCAAAATGATCAACACGTATCTGAACAAGCGGATGTTCGCGCCGAATGAATAGACGGGCGATACGAATCCTGCGATGGCGGTGAGCGCGACGACGATGACGGTGATATTGGACACGATGCCCGCCTGTACCGCGGCTTCTCCCAATACGAGCGCGCCGGCGATGGAGATGGATTGCCCGACGAGCCGCGGCATTCTCGTGCCTGCTTCCCGCAGCAGCTCGAACGTGATCTCCATGAGAAACATCTCGACGACGGCGGGAAACGGGATGCCAGTACGCTGGGCGGCGATGCTGGTCAGCAGCAAGGTCGGAATCAGCTCCTGGTGATAGCAGGTCACCGCGACGTAAAGGGCAGACAGGCTTAAAGATAGCATGAACGCCAAGTAACGCAGGGAGCGGATGAGCGATCCGATCACGGACCATTGGTATTCGTCCTCGGGCGATTTGAAAAAATCGGCGAACAGCGCGGGGACGATCAACACGAACGGACTACCGTTCACGATAAGCCCAACGCGTTTGTCCAACAAGCACGAGCAGATAGAGTCCGGCCGCTCGCTATGGTACACGGCGGGAAAAAGCAGCGTTCGCTTGGAGCGGAACAGCTGCTCCAAGCTGCCCGAGTCGAACAGGCTGACCATGCTGTTGTCTTGAAGGAAATCGCGAATGTCGCGTAAAACGCGTTCGTCCGCCTCGCCTTCCATGAAGGTCAAGTAAACGGGCGTTTTCGTTTGCGAGCCGACGACGAACTTCTCGAACCGGAGCCGTTCGTTTATGATTCGCCTGCGGATCAGACTCATATTCGTATCGGCCGATTCCGTGAACGCTTCCTTGGGTCCTTTGATGACGTTTTGCGTGGTCGGCTCGCCGATCGGGCGCTTCTCAAGCTCCTTGACGTCAATGATCAGCATGTTCGGTTCGCCGTCCAAGAGCAAACCGGCGTAGCCTTGCGAGAGCAGGGCCGACAAAGATTGAGGGTCGCCGAGCAAAAGGGTGACGAGCCCGCCGAACAAAAATTCGCGAAGGGCGTCCAGACCGAGGCCGTCCGGCGGGAAGTTCCCCTGACGATGCGCCTGAAGCAGCGGCTTCGTGACGTTTTCGGTCAGAAATCCCGCATTCGTCATCGTCTTCAGATAGCAGAGCATGCCTTGCCCCGAGCCGATTCGAATCGGGACGAGGGCCAGATCCGCCGATCGTCCGAAATGCTGCTCCAGCAGCCTCGCGACGGTGTCCGTACTGAACCTGTACGGTCTCATGTCCGCGCTCTTCCAGGACCGCGCATCCGCAGGAGAATGAGCGTCGCAAGCGGTACACCCAATTGGAGGGGGAGGTGAAGCCAGTACATGGCGTAGATCAGTCCTTCCGATACGTGTTCGGCATGATTGCGGGATACCAGCAGCGATAGCGACCCGATCAACAGCGCAAGCGGATAGGCAAATCCGTTTTCGTCCGCCTTAAACAGAAAAACGGCGCCGCGGATGCCCGCGTGCAGCAATACCGAGGCTTTGAGCAGGACGCCGAAAAGGAAAATGAACGCCACCAAGGCATCCATGCGCGTAATAAAGTTTGCGACGTTAATCAACCTGGCCGAGTCGAGAAGGGCGAACACGGAAAACTTTTTGTTTTCGATGCCCAGGGTGCAAATCTGCAGAACGTCCGAAAACGTCAAAACGACGGCGGAGCTGAGCAGCGCATAAGTGCCGGTTTTGCCGATCGTCCGGAAATCGCCGAAGAACGAATGAAAGACGAGAAACACGATCAATTCGCCGTAGGGAAACCAGAGCGAGCCTCGGAACACCGAGACGGCGACCTTCGCCAAGCCTTCCGACAAGAACGGTAAAAGCCGCTCCGAATCGACCGAGCCGCTGAAGATCAGCAAAAAAGTCAGCGTCGCGAAAAACAGCATGACCATGAGGGCGATCAGAACGGATAGCCGCCCTAACGCAACGATTCCGCCGGCGGCCGCATAGGCGACGACCATAACGAAGATCAGGATCACCAGTTCGCCGGGCGTATTCCGCAGCAGCGACGTCATGATGAGCTCGAGCATATCGCGCAGATTGCGAGCGGCGATGTACAGGAAATACACCGTGTAGACGAGGGTCAGCAACCGGCCGGCGATCTTTCCCCAAGCGCCGACGAGCATGTCGAAGAGATTGCCGCCGCCGCCAAAGCGAATCAACAGCAGATAAACGCCGGCCAACAGAAAAGAGGGAACGATCGTCAGCAGGTCAACGATCCAAGTATCGGGGACCAGCCTCGGCGTTCCGAATATAATCGACGTGCCCAGCAAAAAGACGAGCATGAGCGCGTAGAGCTGAAGCGGGCTTAATTTCGTCTCCAATGTTGTTCCTTCCTTCGGGCTCCCGGCATCTTGCCCAAGAGTCGCTTAATGGCCGGAAGCCGTGTCAGATCATGCCAAGCGGCGATGAGAAAGGCGAGCGCGAGCATCATCCAAGTGTGCCCTGCGAAATAAGGAACTTGACGGTATAGCTGCCGGATCGACAGGAAGTAGGGTTGGCGGTATACCAGCATATCGAAAAAAGCCAGGAGCGCTAAGCCCAGCATCGCAATCAGCCCTGCGCCAATCGTTACCAAACAGTTGCACCCCTTTTTTAACAGGTTGCGCCGGAGGAGGAATCATTATGCAGCGACGGCCGATATTCGCGCAAGCGAGCCGAGGCAAGCAAATGCTGGACAGAATCCGAACTTCTGCTATAATGAGGAGCGTTATCTATCAACGCCAAGTACGTCGACAATCGAACAAACCCCGGGGGAGCTGGAGTAGGCCGGCTGAGAGTGCATCCCGTTACAACGATGCAGACCCTTTAACCTGATCTGGTTAGTACCAGCGTAGGGAGGCGGGAAGCGCGAATCGGATTCGCGCGTTTTGTCCATGCTTATTTAGGACGCCCTCCGTATACGGGGGGCGTTTTTTGAATGTCTGCGTGACAAGGCACGGAGAGGGAGAAGAGACAGATGAGACTGGTCAAAAAAAGCTGGCGTGGCAAGGGCGCGGCAGCGATCGCGGCGCTGCTGATCATGGCGGGTTGCGGGGGGAACGGGAATAACGAGGGAGGCAGCGGTTCGGCCGCGGCTTCGCCTGACGCGAGCGCGTCTTCGTCGGCATCCGCTTCCGCGTCGAGCGGTCAAGCCGCCGATCTCGGCAAGGTGAAGGTCGTGCTCGACTGGACGCCGAACACGAACCACACGGGCCTGTACGTTGCGGCCGACCAGGGATACTGGAAAAAGCGCGGGCTCGACGTCGAAATCGTGCTGCCGCCGGAGAGCGGCGCGGACCAGATGGTCGCAACGGGCGCTGCTGACTTCGGCGTAGGCGCGCAGGAGGGGCTGACGCTGGCCAGGGAAAACGACATGCCGATCGTCTCGCTCGCTGCCATCATTCAGCACAACACGTCCGGCTTTGCGTCCCCGGCGGACAAGAGCATCAAGGAGCCTAAAGACTTCGAAGGGCATAGCTACGGCGGATGGGGCTCGCCGGCCGAACAGGCCGTCATCGGCTCGATGATGCAGAGGCAGGGCGCCGACGTGAATAAGGTCAAGTTCGTCAACGCGGGGACCGCGGACTTTTTTACCGCCGTTCAGAAGGATATCGACTTTGAATGGATTTTCTACGCCTGGACCGGCATCGAAGCCGAGCAGCGCGGCATTAAGCTTAATATGGTTTATCTCTCGGACTTCGACAAGCGTCTCGATTATTACACGCCGGTGCTGACGACGAGCGAGAAAATGATCAAGGACAAGCCGGACGCCGTCCGCGCCTTCGTAGAAGGGGCGTCGGAAGGCTATCAGTACGCGATCGACCATCCGGCGGAAGCCGCGGACATCTTGATCAAGGCTAATCCCGACCTGAACGCGGATCTCGTTAAGGCGAGCCAGGCCTGGCTGAGCCCGAAATACAAGGACGACGCGCCGCGCTGGGGCGAGCAGAAGCGGGAAGTGTGGTCCGGCTACGCCGAGTTCCTCAAGGAGCACGAGCTGTTGACCAAGGATCTGGACTACGACGCGATGTTCACGAACGACTTTTTGCCGCAGCCTTAATGATTAAATCTAATAACAGGACCTAACCTAAGGAGGACGACGGACATGTCGCAAGCACTGCTCAGCATTCAGATTTTGCCGAAAGCCGCCAAACCGGAGGACGATACGCATCTGTACGTCGACAGGGCGATCGAAATTATAAAGGCTTCTGGCGTCGCTTACCGGGTCGGGCCGCTTGAGACGACGATGGAGGGCGATCTCGACCGGCTGCTCGATATCGTGAAGGAAATGAACCGCGCGATGTTTGATAAGGGAAGCCCGTCGGTCCTGTCGCAAATCAAACTGCTCGTTCACGGATCGGACGGCGCCTCGATGGCGCATCTGCTGCGCAAATATCCCGATGGACAATAAGCTTGGCCGCCTTCTGCTGCCCATCG
Source organism: Cohnella hashimotonis (assembly GCF_030014955.1). Taxonomy (NCBI): domain Bacteria; kingdom Bacillati; phylum Bacillota; class Bacilli; order Caryophanales; family Paenibacillaceae; genus Cohnella; species Cohnella hashimotonis. Next base: position 3,720,810 of record NZ_JAGRPV010000001.1, on the reverse strand, counting down.
GCACGCTGGTCGCCGTGCTGGCGCTCTGGCAGTTGTGCGTAGCCGTATGGCATATCAAGCCTTTCACGCTGCCGTCTCCGCTTGCGATCGGGGAACGGATATGGGAGCAGCGGGACCGCCTGCTGGCGCAGAGCGGCTCGACCCTAAGGCTGGCCCTTAAGGGCATCGGGCTCGGCATCGGGCTCGGCGTGCTGTCGGCGATCGTCTTCCACCTGATTCCGGTCGTCAGGGCGGCGCTCTCGCCGATCATCATCATCACGCAGAACATTCCGCTGATCGCGCTCGGGCCGCTGCTCATCATCTGGTTCGGCTTCGGCCTGACGCCGAAGCTCGTGCTGCTGGCGCTCGTCTGCTACTTTCCGATCGCCTGGTCGATGCTGGCCGGCCTCGGACAAGCCGATGCGCATCTGCGCGAGTATCTGGCGATGATCGGCGCGAGCCGGCTCACGGTGCTGAGGCGCCTGGAGCTGCCGGCTTCGCTGCCTTACTTTTTCTCCGGACTGAAGATTACGGCGACTTACAGCATCACGGCGGCGATCGTCGCGGAGTGGCTCGGCGCGAGCGAGGGGATCGGTTATTATCTGGTGCTCAAGTCCAAGGGCTACGACACGACGAGCGTATTCGCCGCGATCGTATGCATCGTCGGCATGGCGCTGGCTTTTTACGGCATCGCGGCGCTGCTCGAGCGGTTAGTCGTCCGCTGGCGGCCGGCGGCGCGGGAGGGAGGAGCGCGATGAGCGAAAAAGCGAAGCTCGAACTGATCGACATTCATCATAGCTATGCGCGCGGCAAGAAAAACCATCCCGTGCTCGGCGGCATCTCGCTGACAGTCGCGGACGGCGAGTTCGTCACGCTGCTCGGTCCGTCCGGCAGCGGCAAGTCGACGCTTTTCCGCCTGATCGGCGGCGTCGAGCTTCCGGCTGCCGGACGTATCCTGATCGACGGCGCGGAGACGACCGGCCGGCGCGGGCAGATCAGCTACATGCCGCAGCAGGCATCGTTGTTCCCCTGGCTGTCGGTCGGCGCCAATATCGCCTCCGCGCTGACGACGGCCGGGATCGAGCGGCGGCGCGCGGCGGCGATGGCGGAGGAGTGGCTTGGTCGCATCGGGCTCGGCGACGTGGCTGACGAATATCCGCAGGTGCTGTCCGGGGGGATGCAGCAGCGCGTGTCTTTTTTGCGGGCGCTGCTCATGCCGCGCGGCGTTATGTGTCTCGACGAGCCGTTCGCCGCGCTCGACGCGCTCACCAGGGCGGAGATGCAAACGTGGCTGCTGCGGCTGTGGGAGGAGGAACGGCGCTCTGTATTGTTCGTCACGCACAGCATCGAGGAGGCGCTGACGCTGTCGGATCGCATTTACGTGCTTTCCAAGGCGCCGGCTTCCGTCTTGCGGGAGATCCGTGTGCCGTTCGAGCGGCCTCGCCGGGCGGATGTCTGGAAGGAGCCGGCGTTCGTAGCGCTCAAGGAAGAAGTGCTGGCATTGCTGGAGCGGGGAGGTGCCGGCCATGGCGTATGACGCGCATGTGCACGTCGACCAGTATCCGCCGGAAAGACGTGATTCTCTGCTCGCGGAGGCATTCGCGGCAGGCGTACGAGGCATCGTCGCCGTCTCGATGAACCCGGATTCCTGCGGGGAGACGCGGCGGCTCGCTGCGCTCTGGCCCGGGCGAGTGATGCCCGCCTACGGTCATCACCCCGAGCAGCCGCCGCTCGCAGCGGACGAACTCGAGCGGCTGTGCGACCGAATTCGCCGGCTTGCTGAGGACGCCGAGTCATTCGCGATCGGCGAGGTCGGGCTGCCGTATTATACGCGCACGGAGGCCGAGGCGCGGGGCGAAGCGTTCGACGAAGCGCCTTATTTGGCGCAGCTCGACGTATTCGCGAGCCTTGCCGCCGAGCTGGACCGTCCGATCGCGCTGCACGCGGTGTACGAAGATGCGGACAAGGCGCTTGACGTGCTGGATCGCCGCGGCGTGCGCCGGGCGCATTTTCATTGGTACAAGGGAGCGCCCGGGACCACGGCGCGAATTGCCGCGCGCGGGCACTTCATCTCGCTCACGCCCGATGTACTGTACGAGCCCGATATCAGGGGGCTCGCGGCTTTGTTTCCGCTCGGGCAGTTGATGGCGGAGACGGACGGCCCCTGGCCTTTCGAAGGTCCGTTCGCAGGGACGGAGACGACGCCGGCCATGACGCTTGCGGTCGCGCGCGAGATTGCCGCGATTCGCGGGATGGAGCTTGAGGCGGTTGAGCGGACGTTGGACCTCAATACGGCGGCCTTTTACGGTTTCGGTTGATTCACGAAAATGAAAGGAGCGGTCCACTAAGCCATGAAGATGGCTAAGTGGCGGCTCCTTTTCTTTTTCAGCTCTGATCTGGAAGCCTTGCGGGCGAGCATAGCGCAGTTGCGCCATGCTCACGCATCGCGTTAGCGCCGGTCGAATGGGGGGGGGGAGATCGAATGAGCGAGGATAGCGCAATTTTGCGCTATACCGGCGTATCCCGATAGCGGCGGGCGAGCTGGAGGGTCGGAGCACATGAGCATAGCGCAATTTTGCGCTATGCTTACACATCTCGTTAGGCCGGGCAAGTGAGGCGCGAGAGATCGCAAATGAAAACGGGACGTAACAGGAGCTCCCCTGTTATGTCCCGTTTGTCTTTCGTGCTTGCCTGCTCAGCCGTGATAGCTGCCGGTCGGCGCGTTCAGCACCCATTCGAGCAGCAGCAGTTGATCCTCCAGCCGCTCGGCTTGTGCCTGAAGCTCGGGGCGGGCTTCCTCGCCCGCCTCCGCGTACAGCGCCTCGAGCGCTTGCTTGCGCGAGGCTAGCTCGTGATATTTCCGTTTGACCTGGTCAGCGGTTCTCAAGTTGGACGTCCTTTCCGAGGCAGGCGTGGCTTGGTCATACGGCCGGCCGATCAGGCGGCCCGCTTGGGAGCGGCGCGCAGCACGTAGATATAATAGCCTGCATAATAAGCGATCAGGATGAAGAAGATGGCTGCCGTCCACTGGTCGCGGCCGTACAGCTCGAGCGAGTCGGCGCCTCCGCCGGCGCCCGTGGCCGTCTGCGCGCCCTGCATCGCGAAGAGGAATCGATAGGCGATTCGGCCGATGAACAGCGCGATGACGAGCGATTCGATGACGACATGCGTCCGATAGTAGAGCCCGTCGCTGCGCTTCTCCACGATGCTGTGCCGGATCGCGAACCAAGCGAGCAGTCCGCCCAGAGCGAGTCCGACGGCGTCTGCGGCGAATACGATCGGGTGAACGAAACCTGCCGCGATCAGGATAACGCCGATGACGGAAAAGATGCCGATCCGAATCTGGAGTCTCCTCGGCCGAAGCAACTGAAAGCCGACCGTCCGCCGGATCCGGCGGTATAAAATAAACGCGACCAGGAGGATCGGGACCGCATATTGCGCGGCTTGGGTCATAAGAATCGTCCTTTCAGCTCGGTTGATTCGCTTAGTTTATCATACGAACCTGGGGATTCGTCTATCCTTCTCCGGACGGATCTGCGTTTATTTTTTCCGCCTTCGATTTACTTTATTTCATGAAATGGCTAAACGTTAAAAAGCCGCCAGCAGTCGGCGGCCTCGTTCTTCCCGGAAGAAGCGTGATGACGAATCAGCGACGTGAACGCGGCGTGGAGTGCGGATCTTGCTTGATCGTTTCCGACACCTCGGTCACCAAGAACGCCAGATAATTTCTAAGCGAGAGACGTTGCTGCTTCATGCGTCATCACACCTCCTTCCATACGGTACTGTTATCATTTTCTTACACCTCAGGCAGCCGGTTGAATCCGAAGACGCCACGAAATGACGCAAATCCGGCATGACGTCGTCGAATGGGCGCCTATCGGCGCAAAAAAAGCCGGCTCCTCCGATGAGAACCGGCCTTCTGCGCCAATGCGCCTCAGGTAGAAAACCGAATCGTCAAATATATGACCAAGACGAACAAAAATACCGCCAGACAATAGCCCAGCACGAGCCCAACCGCTTTCGGTCCGTTCATTGTCGAATCACCGCCCAGTTCTTAATGCTTCTATTATACAGGACGATGCAGAAGGAAAAGAAATGACGCGTTTGTGAACGATCCGGGAAAAACGCCGCGAGACGGATGAAGGCTGCGAATCAGCCGACCTTGGCTCCGTGCGACAGGGAGAAGAGGACGGCTTGCTCCTGGTCCATCCGCAGCCCGGAGACGGCGAATTGCTTGAAGTCGACGCCGTCCATTTTGGCGCCTCTTGCGTCGGCTCCCTGCAGGTCCGCTTTGGCAAGAGAGGCCATCGACAGATCGCAGTCTCTCAGATCCGCCTTGGTCAGCTGTGCGCCGGCCAAGTCCGCCTCGTAAAATTTGATGCCGCGCAAATCCTGCTTGGCCAGCTTAGCATGCCTCAAATTCGTATAAGACCAATCGCCCTGAAGGATGGAGATGCCGTCCAGGACGGTGTTCGAAAACGTCGAGCCCATCATTTTGCAGCGATCGAACTTCGAGACGAACAGATCTGCGCCGTCGAAGTTGCAATTTTCGAACGCGGATTCCGTATGCACGGAGCCGTTTAGCGAAGCGCCGCGAAAATCGCAGCCGACGAAGCGGCATTTGACGGACGCGATCTCCTCCATGGAGCCGTGCGCGAACGAACAGCGGATGAACGTGCAGCCGGCCAGCTCGCCGTATCGCAGATCCTGGCTGCCGAAGCTGACGCCTTCGTAGGTTTGTTGACTATATTGGAACAAGGGGACGACTCCTTTCGGGGACAAAATTTCCTTTTTTACTATAGCATACGGCTGTCAAGTGCCCGCTGACTCGAGGGCGAAAAGTCAAGCGCAATATTTTTTAAAACGACGATCAAACGACTGCAAAAGGAAAAGACCTCCGGGCGGAGGTCTTCGAGCGTTGCGATGGAAGAATAGTATAAATGCGTGTTCTGTCCGATAGGTGAACGGCGTTGCTATGCGTTGCCGCGCTTAGCCGACATTTTCTTCGTCGACCGAATCGTCGGGGGAGTCGAACAGCGGACCGCTCGTGCTCCACAGCTGCTGAAGCTGGTCGTCGGTGATCGTGCCCTTTAAAAACTTATCGTAATCGGTCGTCCGGATCTCGATCACGTTCTCTTCGTTGTCGTCGGTATAAACGACGCGCATGTATACGGCGCCAAGCGGCACCAGCTTTTTAAAGATCAGATCGATGTCCGCCCAGTCGTCGTCGAAGCCGTAAACGGCCGGGAAATAAACGACCGCGGTCACTTCCTTGGCGATGCTTGTAAGCGAAATTCCGTCACCGCCGAGCGCGATTACGTCTTCTGTCGCCTGGACCAGGTTGCCTCCGGCAGGCTTGAGGTCGACCGTCTGCTTTTTCGCATCGTATGAATAAGATACGCCGGCGCTTTTTAGCGCGGCGAGCGGCAGCATCGTAGAGCCGTTAAAATTGATGGCTGGCGTCCCCGTCGTCAAAATCGGCTGTCCGCCCACCGTCACTCTCATTTTCGCATAACCTTTGTACGTTCCCCATAAATTCGCGGCGCTCACGACGCCGCCTACGGCCAGCAGGCCGATCAAGGTAAGCAAAATAATCTTCTTTTTCATCCGCGCAACACTCCATCGCTATTGGTATAGATTTCCTGCCATGTATTACCCGCAATAGCGTAACATGAACACTCGTTTCGTTTCTGTGACCCGGGTTACATTTTTTTGGGCGAATAGACGCAAAAAAACGACCCCCGTCTCGCGACGAGGGCCTCATGGGAGAGGAGAAACCGGACGAAGAACTTATGGGGAAACGTAAGCCTTCTCCGCGGTTATCCCCGGCATCTCTCGACGCCGGTAGTAGCAGTATCGCCGCAGGGCGGGAAAATATACGCGACGGAACCAAAAATTTGCGGGACGTGTCCGCGCGTTCCCGGACGGGCTTCCCGCCGGCTTCGGGATATGGTAACATAAGCCTCATCTAAGCCGCGGCGGACCCGCGGCTGTCTTGCTGTAAATTTGGGGCATACCATGCAAGCGGGGGTCGAACAACGCAGATGAGAGTCATATCCGGAGAGGCCAGAGGACGGCCGCTCAAGGCGGTGCCGGGCCAGACGACCCGTCCGACGACGGACAAGGTCAAGGAAGCCCTCTTTAGCATGATCGGGCCTTATTTTGACGGGGAGCGCGTACTCGACCTGTTCGCCGGGACAGGCGGGCTCGGGATCGAGGCGCTCAGCCGAGGCGCGGGAAAAGCCGTTTTCGTCGACGCGAATATGCGCAGCATCGAGGTGGTTCGCGCCAATCTGGCGGCGACGCGCTTATCCGACAAGGCCGAGATTTACCGCCAGGACGCCGTCAAGGCGATCAGACTGCTTGAGCAGCGCGGCTGCGAGCCGTTCGACCTGGTATTTCTCGATCCGCCCTATGTCATGAAAAATGGCGACGAGCTTCTGCTGGAGCTGACGGCACGCGGACTCGCCGGCGAGGATACGGTGACGGTCATCGAGCATGAGTCCGGTTTCGAATACGGGGAGAGAATCGGGATTTTCGAACGGCGAAGGCTCGCTCTGTACGGCGAGACCGCGATATCCATCTATAAATACGGAGGCGAAGCCTAGATGAACGTCAAATCGAATCGTCCGGAGAGCGAGCATCGCATCGCCGTGTACCCGGGCAGCTTCGACCCGGTCACGTTCGGACATCTGGACATTATCCGGCGCGCGGCTAAGCAGTACGACAGACTGATCGTCGCGGTGCTGAACAATACAAGCAAGAGCCCGTTGTTCACCGTCGAAGAGCGGACGAGCCTCCTGCTCGAAGTGACGAAGGATCTGCCGAACGTAGAGATCGGAAGCTTCAGAGACCTGCTCGTCAGGTATTTGCGATCGCAGCAAGCCCAGGTGATCGTCCGGGGCATCCGTTCCGTAACGGACTTCGAATACGAGCTGCAGATGGCTTCGACGAACCGTCAGCTCGACGAGGGCATCGAGACGATTTTCATGATGACGAACCCTAAGTATTCGTACCTCAGCTCGAGCATCGTCAAAGAGATCGCCAAGTTCGACGGCGCGGTGCAGGATCTTGTGCCGCCTGCGGTCGAGGCGGCGCTGCGCGGCAAGTTCGACAAGCGGGACTAACAAAAGGGCACCTTGCTGCGATGTCTTCGCGGCAGGTGCCCTTTTTTCGAAGGTGCGGCGTTCGAGGCTTCTACTTCGGGCGCTTGCCGTTGCCACGTCGCCGCGGCGAGATCAGGGCGGCGAGCAGGGCGAGCAGGACAAAAATGCCGAGGCTTGCGAGCGTGGCGAGCGTCGTGCCGGGCAGCAGCGTCCAGCCGGAGGGGAGCGGGCCGGCGGCTTGCCCGGATGCCGCAATCGGGCCCGCGAAGCCGTGCCAAACGGGAGCGAGCGGCGCGAACCAGCCGCGCTCGGCCGCCAGGGCGAGCGGATAGGTTGCGGCAAGGGCGAGCGCCGCGTGCAGCAACCGGCCCGCGACGAAGCGCGACCAGGGGAAACGGCTGCCGCTCCAGGCGGCCCGGGCCTGGAGCAGGCCGCTGACGCCGCTCCAGGCGAGCGCCGCCGCAATGAGCGCGGCCGCTTTGGCGGGCGCGGACTCGAACAGCGCCGAGCGTCCGGATGCATAGGCGCCGAGGTGCATTTCGTAAAGGCTGGGGATCGTCAGCCAAGCGTCTGTGCCGGGCAGCGCTGTCTGCAAAATGCGCAGCAGCACGGCGCTCATCATCATGAGTCCCCCGATCGCGAAAAGCGTGGCGACTGCGCTCGTGACGGCATCCGCAGTCTGCTTGCCAAAGGGACGTGCGTCTGCTAGACGCGCCTCCTGCATCGCCCTGTAGGCGCGGCGCAGCGCGGTTCCTGCCGGCCGAAGGTGCGGGGCGACGCCTTCATGATCGGGCAGCTCTCCGGAAGGCTCGGCCGACACTGAATCGCGTCCGCCCAGCCGCGGCCAGAGCATGCCTGCAACGATGCCCGATACCCACAGCCCGACGGCGATCGCCCAGCCGTAAGATGGGGCTTGCAGGAAGCCGCTGCCCACTACGACAATGACGAGAAACGGATTGGGCATATGCGAGAGCAAGAGCAGCGACTCGGCTTCGCGGCCGCCAATGAGACCGCGGTCGCGCAGGCGCGCCGTCTCGCGAGCGCCTGCGGGTATGCCCGCCGTCCAGCCGAACGCCGCAACCCAGCTCGCGCCCGCAGGCAGCCTGAACAGCCGGCGAAAGAGCGGGCTGCCGAGCGCGGCGATGCCGTGCAGCAGTCCCGAGGCGGCGAGCAGCTCGGCGAGCATGAGCGGAGGGAGCAGACCGGGGAATACGGTCTTCCACCAGATTTCGAGTCCGCCCAGCGAGGCGCGGAATGCCTCGTCCGGCGATCTCACGATGCCGACGACGAGCGCCAGCGCGCAACCGCCTAGAAATACGGAGATCATAAATGATTTCTTGCGCGATGCGGATTCCGGCATTAACGCCGCCTCCTCACGCCCATTCGGGTCTAACGGATGGCTGGTGGTACGTAGCGCCGCGATCGCGCAAGACAAGGCCATGGCCGCTCAATGGGTCATGCTACAATGTACGCATGTCCGACCGGCGATAGACCAGCCTTGTCCGCCAGGACGTTTGCCGGGAGAAGGCGCAAGAATGAAAGAGGGATAATATGAGAATCGAACCGTTAGGAACGGGAGAAGAGCCGCCGATGGATTTGCTGCTGCTCGCCGATCCGTCGGAGAAGCTGGTGTCTCAATATTTAAAGCGCGGCTCCTGTTACGTTGCCAAGACCGAGGAAGCGGGCGTTATCGGCACATATGTCCTGCTGCCTACGCGGCCGGATACTGCGGAGCTCGTGAACGTCGCGGTCGACGAGCGCCGTCAGGGGAGGGGCATCGGCAAAGCGCTCGTCCTGCATGCCGTCGAAACCGCAAGGCGCGAAGGGTATCGAACGATCGAGGTAGGTACGGGAAATTCGGGCATCGGACAGCTGGCGCTGTATCAAAAGTGCGGTTTCCGGATCGTCGGCGTGGATTTCGACTTTTTCGTGCGGCATTACGACGAGCCGATCGTCGAGAACGACATTCCGTGCAGGGACATGATCCGGATGTGCCAGGATTTATAGCGAACTGCGGATCTTGATATGGCAAGTTCTGCGCTGAAATAGCCGCATTTTTGCATTTTTGCAGCTCCCGCAGGATCGGTGAGCGCCAAGCGCAGGCAGCCCGTCGCAAAATCCGGCGAACGCGTGCCGACGAGGTTATCTCAACCGGCGTCTTGCGCACGCGGGTCGCGCGGGCATAGGAGCTTAAATCTCGGCTGCTGAAAAACGCCCCATCGACAGTTATACTCGAACTGGCGGCTGCGTATAGTCACGCCAGGCATCTGCGGGACGCGAGGCGGCAAGCGCTGCCGTATAAACCGCAGTCGCCCGCGCGTCCATCGCCAAATATGGCCAGTCTCCGTCCGCCGCGGAGTGGACGACCGGCACGGCCGCCGTCTTTTTCATGCGTCTTAGCAGCGCTTGTCCCCGCGCCGTGAAGCCGAGCACGCGGACGTACTGCACGCCTGCGGCCAGCCGTTCGGCATCCAAGTCTTCCTTGCGGTGGCCGAGCAGAATACGCAAGAGCGTCCGCTGCAGCTTCGTGCGCGTATACCGCTTCGTCTTAAGCAGGTCCAGCAGCTCGTCCACGCGCCAGGACCGTATATCCCGCAGCGCGCCCTTGATGCGATGCTCGAGTCCCTCGGTCACTTCGGCATAAGACGCCAGCTCCGACGCGGGCAGGGAGCCGAGCAGGTGGAACAGCGGTCTGGCGAAGACGTCCCACGTCACGGGCGCCCTGCCTGCCGACGCCTCCCGGCGCAGCACCGACAAAGTCGAGCCGGGCACATAAGGCGCGATGCCGTCCAGCGCGCCTCCCGCTTCTCCGATCAGCTTGCGCAGCGCCGTCGCGCTGGCGATGGCCGTATCGGTGATCGCGGTTTGATTGTAGTCCGACTTTTCGCGCCGGATGGACAGCGCCTTCATCGGACAGCCCAGCTTGCGCAGCGCGAGCAAATAGTGAAGCCCGAGCGTATGGTTCGGCTGCGCAAGACCGAACGCGGCGTCAGCTTCCCCCGCGGCCTCAAGCAGCTCGCGGGCCGCCGCGGCATAGGCGCTCGGATAAGGCAGGCCCTCCTTCAGCAGCGCGCCCAGCCGAAGCCGCATCGACTCGGGCTCGGCCGACAGCCGATCGGCGATGCGAGCCAGCGCTTCGGCGTCCCCGCTCTCGCTGCCGAAGCATAGCGCGTCGCAGACGCCGGTCGCGGCCAGTGCGGCGACCGCGCCGTAGGCGAACCATTGGGCGGGCTGGGCGCTGTAGGCGACGGGCAGCTCGAGCACGAGGTCGCAGCCCGCGCGCAGCGCCATTTCCGTACGGGACCACTTGTCCGCGATGGCCGGCTCGCCTCGCTGCAGAAAGTGACCGCTCATGACGGCGATGACGGATTCGGCTTCCGTTATTTTGCGCGATTGTTGTATATGATAGAGATGACCGTTGTGCAGCGGATTGTATTCGACGACGAGGCCGACGGTGGACATGGCGAACGCTCCTTTGAAGCGCGAATTAAGGATATGATAACATGAATGAAGGATTGAATTCCCAATCGGGACGCCAGGGCCTCCCGACGCGTTAAATGTTGACAAAAGCGCTGCCTCGCGTCTATAATTACTTTTGTTTGTTTGGAGTGATAATATGTTGCTCAATGTACAGGAACTGAGGGCAGCCAAGGCTAAGGTCGCGCTGCACGAGACGATTGACGTCGCCGATCTGCTGTCGCAGATACCCGGCGTTCGTCCGGCCGGTCCGCTGGAAGCGGACGTTACGGCCGAGCCTTCCGGCGAGTTCGTTCAGGTAGAAGGCCAGCTTGACTGCAATCTCGAATGGACATGCGTTCGCTGCTTGACCAAGTTCGAAGAGCCGCTTCACATTCCTTACAGCGAGAGCTTTAAGCAAGTCTCGCAGGAAGTGGCGGATCTCGGAGAGCAGGACGACGAGGACTTCGTGCCGTTCCACGGCGATCGGCTGGAGATTCGGCCTTATCTCGAGGACGAACTGCTGCTGAATCTGCCGCTGTCGCCGACCTGCAGCGAAGACTGCAAGGGACTCGACCCGGAGACCGGCGAAGACCTGAACGGCAAGCCCGAGCGGCCGCGGCCGATCAAGATCGATCCGAGGCTGGAGGCGCTCAAAGGCTGGTTCGATTCCGAACGTTCATAACGACATCGAAATAGGAATGCCGATAGAGGCCGCTTTCGCTTTCGACTCTGGTAAGGAGGTGGGAACATGGCAGTACCTTTTGGCAAAACATCCAAAGCCCGCAAAAACAAGCGCCGGACGCACTTCAAATTGGTCGTTCCGGGTTTGGTCAAGTGCGAACAATGCGGAGAATTGAAAATCTCGCACCGCGTGTGCAAGGTTTGCGGCACGTACAAATCCCGCGAAATCATCAAGCAATAATGAAATAACGCGTCCCGGCGTGACTAGCGTCAAGGCGCGTTTTTCTTTATATCGGATTGGCACCAGGTATCAGTATGAACATATAAGGCGGTGTCGCCCATGGAACGCATGCCCAAAAAGCAACGCCATCAGCAGCTCGCCCGCCTCATCGAAGACAATCCGTTCCTGACCGACCGGGAATTGACCCGCCTGCTCAAAGTCAGCATCCAGACGATCCGGCTCGACAGGCTGGAGCTGGCGATCCCCGAGCTGCGCGAGCGGCTCAAGCTGATGGCGGAGCGTTCCTACGATCCGGTCCGATCGCTGCCGCTGCATGAGGTCATCGGGGACATCCTCGATCTTCAGCTCGACAAGAGCGGCATTTCCATGTTCGAGATCCGGGACGAGCACGTCTTCTCCCGCAGCGGCATTGCGCGCGGTCATCATGTGTTCGCGCAGGCCAACTCGCTCGCGGTGGCCGTCATCAACGACGAGATCGCGCTGACCGCATCGGCGGATATCCGTTTCATTCGTCCTGCGAGGCTCGGGGAGAAGTGCATCGCCAAGGCGTATGTAAGATCCAGCGGCGTTCAGAAAGGCAAGGCGAAGGTGGAGGTATTCACTTACGTCGGCGACGAAATGGTGTTTCAAGGCAACTTTGTGATTTATCGCTCCGCAGGCGCTGCGGACGAGGAAGGAGCGGGAGAGGCATGAAAATCGCCATAGACGCGATGGGCGGCGACCATGCGCCCCGCTCGACGGTAGAAGGCGCGCTGGCCGCAGCCGCGCAGTGGCCAAAAGCGGAGCTGCTGCTCGTCGGCCGGCCGGAGGCGCTGAATCCGCTGCTGGGCGCAGGCAAGCCTTCTAACGTGACGATCGTGCCCGCGTCCGACGTCATCGAGCCGGACGACGAACCCGTGCGCGCGGTGCGCCGCAAGCCGGACGCATCGATGAACGTGGCCGCCCGCATGGTAAAAGAGGGCGCCGCCGACGCAATGATCTCTGCGGGCAATACCGGCGCTTTGATGACGGCGGGCTTGCTGGTATTAGGCAGGCTTAAAGGCATCGACCGGCCGGGTCTGACCTCGCTTTTTCCAACGACGGACGGCAAGGGCGTCCTGACGCTCGATCTCGGCGCCAACATGGACGCGAAGCCCGAGCATCTGCTGCAGTACGCGCTGATGGGCAGCATGTACAGACAGAAGGTGCACGGACTCGCGAAGCCCAAGGTTGGGCTGCTTAACGTCGGCACCGAGGCGGCCAAAGGCAACGAGCTGAGCAAAGCCGCGTTCGAGCTGCTCGAGACGGCGCCGATTCACTTTATCGGCAACGTCGAGGCGCGCGACGTGCTTAGCCGCAGCTGCGACGTGCTCGTATGCGACGGTTTTTCCGGCAACATCCTGCTTAAGGCGATCGAGGGCGCGGCGGAGACGGTGTTCGGCCTGCTGAAGCAGGAGATGACGAGCAGCCTACGCTCCAAGCTGGCGGCGGCCGTGCTTCGACCAAACTTCAGGCGCGTCGGCAAGATGATGGATTACAAGGTGTACAACGGCGCGCCGCTGCTCGGTGTGAACGGACTGGTCGTCAAGAGCCATGGCTCCTCGGACGCCACCGCGACGATGCATGCGATCCGCCATACGGTAGCCGCGATCGACAACGGACTCATCCCTGCATTGGCCGAAGAATTCGGCGGAAAGTGAGAGAGAAGACGATGAATGGAATTCCCGTGGGCGTCCTCGGCATCGGCAAGTACGCGCCGGAGCGCCGCCTGACGAACCAAGAGCTCGAGCAAGTGGTGGATACGAACGACGAATGGATCGTTAGCCGTACAGGCATCCGCGAGCGCCGCATCGCGGCCGGGCACGAGGCGACGAGCGATCTGGCGTACGAAGCGGCCGTCAAGGCGCTGTCGTCGGCGAACATCACGGCGGATCAGCTCGATCTGATCATCGTCGCGACGATTACGCCCGACATGTTTTTCCCGTCGACCGCCTGCATCCTGCAGGATCGTCTCGGCGCGAAGAAGGCGGCCGCGTTCGATTTGTCCGCCGCCTGCTCCGGCTTCATCTACGGTCTCGCCAACGCATCCGGCTTCATCGCGCTCGGCATGTACAAGTACGCGCTCGTCATCGGCGCGGACACGCTTTCCCGGATTACCGATTACACGGACCGCAACACCTGCGTGCTGTTCGGCGACGGCGCCGGCGCCGTCGTCATCGGCGAAGTGCCCGAAGGACGCGGCTTCAAGTCGTTCGAGCTCGGGGCCGACGGCTCCGGAGGCCCGCATCTGCGCATCCAGGGCGGCGGCTCCCGCCAGCCTTCGTCCGAAGAGACGGTGGGCGGCAAGCGTCACTTCATCGAGATGAACGGCCGCGAGGTGTTCAAGTTCGCGGCGCGCATTATGGGCAACGCGGCCGAGGAAGCGCTCCGCAAGGCGGGCGTGGACAAGTCCGAGATCGATCTGCTCGTGCCGCATCAGGCGAACATCCGCATCATCCAGGCTTCGCTCGAACGGCTCGAGCTGCCGCCGGAGAAGTGCGTGATCAACATCGATCGGTACGGCAACATGTCGGCGGCTTCGATTCCGCTGGCGCTGGCCGAAGCCGTGGAAGAAGGCCGCGTAAGCGAAGGCGACACGATCGCCATGGTCGGCTTCGGCGGCGGCCTCACTTGGGGCGCTTCGGTATTGGTCTGGTAAGGATAGAGGAGGCTGACGAACGATCATGGGTAAAATCGCATTCGTATTTCCCGGACAAGGGGCGCAGGCGGTCGGAATGGGCAAGGATGCCGCAGAAGCGTTCGAGGCTTCGCGTCATGTGTACGAGGCCGCCGATCGGGCGCTCGGATTTTCCGTGTCGGCGCTTTGCTTCGAAGGGCCGGAGGATTCGCTGCGACAAACGGCGAACACCCAGCCCGCGCTGCTTGCGACAAGCGTAGCGCTGCTCGAGGCGTTCAAGGCGAGAGGCGTAAAGCCGGATTTCGTTGCCGGCCACAGTCTCGGCGAATACAGCGCGCTCGTCGCCGCCAACGTCCTCGACTTCGCCGACGCCATCCGGCTCGTCCGCGCGCGCGGCACGTTCATGGAAGAAGCGGTGCCTAGCGGTCAGGGGGCGATGGCTGCGACGCTCGGCGCCGAGCGCGAAGCGCTTGACGCGCTCTGCCGCGACATCTCGGCTGCCGGCACGCAGGTCGAGCTCGCCAATATCAATTGCCCGGGCCAGATCGTCGTATCCGGCACGGCGGCGGGCGTCGCCGCGGTCGTCGAACGCGGCAAGGAGGCCGGCGCGAAGCGGGTCATCCCGCTGGACGTCAGCGGGCCGTTCCATTCGTCGCTCATGCGTCCCGCGGCCGACCGGCTCGCGTCCAAGCTTGACGAGGTCGCCTTCCGCGATGCCGAAGTGCCGGTGATCGCCAACGTGACGGCGACTGCGGTTGGCGAGGGCGCGCGATTGCGCGAACTGCTCGTGGAGCAGGTCGTGTCCCCCGTGTTGTGGGAAGACAGCATTCGTTATTTGATAGGCGAAGGCGTCGATACGTTCGTAGAAATCGGCTCGGGCACCGTACTGGCCGGCCTGATCAAGAAGATCGACAAGACGGTGCGGGTCGTATCCGTGAACAGCGCCGCCGGCGTCAACGAAGCGGAATTCGGTTGAAATCGGGACGCGCCTGACGCCACCTAATGAGGCTTCGGATTTGGTGATTACGCCTAACGCGAGAGGGGTAATAATATGGCGGAGTTTGATCTTAGCGGCAAAGCCGCGCTCGTGACCGGCGCATCGCGCGGAATCGGCCGGGCCATTGCAATCGCGCTCGCCGAGGCGGGCTGCGACGTCGCCGTGAACTACGCTGGCGGCGAAGCTGCGGCCAAAGAGACGGCCGACGCGATCGAGGCGCTCGGGCGCAAGGCGATTCTGGTCCAGGCGAACGTCGGCAAAGCAGCGGAGTTCGACGCGATGGTGCAAAGCGCGATCGAGGCGTTCGGCAAGGTGGACATTCTCGTGAACAACGCGGGCATTACGCGGGATAACCTGATCATGCGGATGAAGGAAGAAGAATTCGACGCCGTTATCGAGACGAATCTCAAGGGCGTGTTCAACGGCATCAAGGCGGTCACCCGTCCGATGATGAAGCAGCGCTATGGGCGCATCATCAATATCTCCTCGGTCGTCGGCGTGCTCGGCAACGCGGGGCAGGCGAATTACGTGGCGGCCAAAGCCGGCGTCATCGGACTGACGAAGTCCGCGGCGAGGGAACTGGCGTCGCGAGGCATCACGGTCAACGCGGTCGCGCCGGGCTTCATCGAGACGGACATGACGGACAAGCTGCCGGCCGATCTTCGCGAAGGCATGCTGAAGGACATTCCGCTCGGCCGGATGGGCAGGCCCGAGGAGATCGCTTCGAGCGTGCTCTACCTGGCGTCGGACAGCGCGTCTTACATGACCGGGCAGACGATCCATGTCGACGGAGGCATGTACATGTAAGAGGCTGCCGTACCCCGGCGGACTTGGGTCCGCGGGCGTGCGGCGCAACGGACAAGAGGCTATTGCGGAACCGTTTACGCGCTGGCTTTTTGTCCATCTATCTCGTATAATACCAAAAGGGAGGTGAACCGGATGTCCGATGTATATGATCGCGTTAAACGCATCGTGGTCGAACGCCTGGGCGTAGAAGAGGCCGAAGTCACCAACGAAGCGAACTTTAAGGATGACTTGGGCGCCGACTCTCTTGATGTCGTCGAACTGGTAATGGAACTCGAAGACGAATTCGACTTGGAGATCTCCGATGAGGATGCAGAGAAGATCACTACGGTGGGAGAAGTCGTAAATTACATACAATCTCATGCCTAACTGATCTGACAAGGTCCCGCTTCGAAGAGCGGGACTTCTCCACATTATGCATCGATTTTTGGGTCTGCGGCCCGGCGGCCATCCGTGAGGACGGTCCCGGGCCGTCGCTACCTGTACGGAGCCGGATATGCGCCATGCCGCGGCGGACGCCGTATTTATTAGAACGATTCTTCCCGGGCGGGACGAATCGCTGCAATAAATGACGGGATCCGTCCTTATGCGGACGCCGATCCGTTCGTGAGTCTTGCTTACCATCCGCTCCGGGGATTCGGACGCCTCTAGCATCCGGATCGCCCGGATTTCTACGCGAAACGGGCCGTCCGTCAAAAGACGCGCCGAACGTTTACGCATCGGCTGAAGAGGTGAACATCGTTTGGCACATCGTGTAGTTGTAACCGGCATGGGAGTCGTTACCTCCCTGGGTACGGATTTGAATACGTTTTGGGACAGCCTGCTCGCCGGCAAGTCGGGCGTGAGCCTGATCGAGGCGTTCGATACGGCCGACTATCCGACGAAGATTGCGGCCGAAGTGAAGAACTGGGAGCCAGAAGCGCACGGCATCGACAAGAAGGAAGCGCGCCGCATGGACCGTTTCGTGCAGTTCGGCCTCGCGGCCTCGCTCAGCGCCGTGAAGGACGCGGGTCTTGAGATCGGCGTCAATGCCGAAGCCGACCGCGTCGGCGTGAGCGTCGGCTCCGGCATCGGCGGACTCGGCACCTGGGAAGATCAGCATACGATCCTGATGGAAAAGGGACCGCGACGCGTCAGTCCGTTCTTTATCCCGATGATGATCGCGAACATGGCGAGCGGCCAGATCTCGATCGTTACGGGCGCCAAGGGGCCCAACACGACTGCCGTCACGGCCTGCGCGACAGGCACGCATTCGATCGGCGATTCGTACAAGCTGATCCAGCGCGGAGACGCCGACGTCATGATCTGCGGCGGCGCCGAAGCAACGATCCGTCCGATCGCGGTCGCCGGATTTTCCAATATGCGGGCGATGAGCACGCGCAACGAGGAGCCTGAAAAGGCGAGCCGCCCGTTCGATACGGACCGCGACGGCTTCGTCATGGGCGAAGGCGCGGGCGTGCTCATTTTGGAGTCGCTTGAGCACGCGACGGCGCGCGGCGCGCATATCTACGCCGAGATCATCGGCTACGGCATGAGCGGCGACGCTCACCATATGACCGAGCCGGATCCGGACGGCGCTGCACGCTGCATGGCCAGAGCGATCAAGGACGCGGGGATCGCGGCCGAGGAGATCGGCTACATCAACGCGCACGGCACGTCTACGCCTGTCGGGGACAAGTCCGAGACCGAAGCGATCAAGCGCACGTTCGGCGAGCATGCGCACAAGCTCGCGGTCAGCTCGACCAAGTCGATGACCGGCCACATGCTCGGTGCCGCCGGCGGCGTCGAAGCCGTTATCGTCGGCCTGGCGCTCCAGAACGGCGTGCTCCCGCCGACGATCAATCTCGACAACCAGGATCCGGAGTGCGACCTGGATTGCGTGCCGAACGTACCGCGCGAGGCGGACGTGAAGGTGGCGTTGTCGAATTCGTTTGGCTTCGGCGGTCACAATGCCACGGTTATTTTGCGCAAATACGAGGCTTGAACGTAAGCGCTCGGCCATGACGCAGGCGGCGTGCCGCCTGCTTTTTTTTAAAATAAGACGCATGTGCCCGCCTGGCGGCGGGACAACGAAGCGTCATGAAATGCGGAGGATCACGAAGGAGGATGCCGAACATGAGCGAAGTCATGAACCGGCTGCAGGAGAGAGCGGGCGTTCGCTTCCGCAACGTCTCGCTGCTAAGGCAGGCTTTTACCCATACCTCATACGTGAACGAGCAGCGGGGCTCGCGCGTGGAGCACAACGAGCGCCTTGAGTTTCTTGGCGACGCCGTTCTTCAACTGACCGTATCCGAGGCGCTGTACCGGATGTATCCGGACCGTCCCGAGGGCGAACTCACGCGCCTGAGAGCCGCGATCGTTTGCGAGCCGTCGCTTGTCCGTTTTGCCGAGGCGCTCGAATTCGGGCAGGTCGTGCTGCTCGGCAAAGGGGAGGAGCAGACGGGTGGCCGAAGCCGTCCGTCCTTGCTGGCCGACGCCTTCGAGGCGTTTGTCGGCGCATTGTATTTGGATCAAGGCTTGGTGGAGGTTAACCGCTTTCTTGGCGAGCATCTGTTCGCGCATTTGCCCAAGGAAGGCCAGGCGCCGATCAAAGACCATAAGACAGAGCTGCAGGAGCGCGTGCAGCATCTCGGTCTGGGCACGCTCGATTACCGGATTCTCGAGGAGCGCGGACCGGCCCACGACCGGGAATTCGTCGTCGAGGTGCGAATCGGCGAGCGGCGGCTCGGTCAGGGGGCCGGTCGCTCCAAAAAGGAAGCCGAGCAGCAGTCGGCCGCGCAGGCGCTTCGCCAGCTGCGGGCGGACGCGGAGACGGGCGGCGGCCAAGCTGCGGGCAGCGATAGACAAAAGGTGAGGGATCCCCATGTATCTGAAAGGCATTGAGCTCGCCGGCTTCAAATCGTTCGCGGATCGGACACAGCTTGAGTTCGGACGCGGCATTACGGCCGTCGTCGGCCCAAACGGCAGCGGCAAGAGCAACATCTCCGACGGCATCCGCTGGGTACTCGGCGAACAGAGCGCCAAGAGCCTCCGAGGCGGCAATATGCAGGATGTCATCTTTGCCGGCAGCGACGCCCGCAAGGCGGTCAATTTCGGCGAAGTGTCGCTCACGCTCGACAACAGCGACAAGGCGCTGCCGCTCGAGTTCGCGGAGGTGACCGTAACGCGCCGCGTTCACCGGAGCGGGGACAGCGAGTATTTAATCAACAAGCAGCCGTGCCGTCTTAAGGATATCACGGAGCTGTTCATGGATACCGGCATCGGCAAGGAAGCTTACTCGATCATCGGTCAAGGGCGCATCGAGGAGATTTTAAGTACGCGCTCGGAAGATCGCCGCGGCATTTTCGAGGAAGCGTCGGGCATCGTCAAGTACAAGTCGCGCAAAAAGGAAGCGCAGCGCAAGCTGGAGGACACCGAAGGCAACCTGCTGCGGATCAACGACCTTGTCGTCGAACTCGAGAGCCAGGTCGAGCCTTTGCGCAAGCAGGCGGCGAAGGCCGAGTCGTTCAAGCTGCTGAAGGAAGAGCTCAAAAACAAAGAGATCGCGCTGTACGTGCATCAGATCGACACCGTGCACAAAACCTGGGCGGAGACGAACGGCAAGCTCGAGAAGCTCCGCAAGGAACAGCTCGAGCTATCGACGGTCGTGTCGGCGCACGATGCGCAGCTCGAGGAAGAGCGCCAAGCGCTGCAGCGGCTAGAGGAAGCGCTCGAGCGCTTGCAGGACGAGCTGCTGCGGACGACGGAAGAGACCGAAAAAAGCGAAGGCTACGGCGAGCTGCTGACGGAGCGGATGGCGAATCTGGCGCGCGGCCGCACGCAGCTTGAAGAGAGTCTGTCCCTGGTAACCGAGCGATTGACCGCTTCGAAGGCCGAGGGCGAGAAGATCGAGAGCCGCCGCGCCCAGGTCGAAGGCGAACTGGAGGCGCTGCAGGCGAAGCTGATCGAGGAAGAAGTGAAGCTTGCGATCGCGGACGGCAGCGAGGACGCCGAAGAACGGCTGAAGACGGATCTGTTCGAGACGATGAACGCGATGGCCCAAGCGCGCAACGATATTCGCTACTGCGAGCAGCAGCGGGAGGAGCTCGCGCGCAAGTCGGCGCGCACGGCAGGCGAGCGAGCCAAGCTCGAGGAGCAGCGCGAAGCGCTCAAGCTTAGAGGCGCGGAACTCGAGCTGCGGGTTGCGGCCTGCGCGCAGGCGGTCGCCCAGACGCGCGACCGCTATATCTCGGAAGGCACCCGCGTTGCCGATCTGCAGCGGCGGCTCGAGGAGACGCAGGGCGAGGGACGCCGCTGGGATCAGAAACGCGAGGCGCTTGTGTCGCGGCGCGATACGATCGCGGAGCTGGCGAACGATTACGACGGCTTCCAGCATGGCGTTCGCGAAGTGCTGAAGGCCGCGAAGCGCGGGCACCTGCACGGCGTTCACGGTGCGGTTGCCGAGCTTGTGACCGTGCCGGCACACCTGGAGGTGGCCGTCGAGACCGCGCTCGGCGCAGCGCTGCAAAATATCGTCATGGAAAACGAAGCGACCTCGCGGGCCGCGATCGGCTACTTGAAGCAGCGGCAATCGGGTCGCGCGACGTTCCTGCCGCTCGACGTCATCAAGGCGCGGAACGTCGGAGACGGAGACCGCAGGAGCGTAGCGGAGCTGGAAGGCTTTGTCGGCGTGGCGTCCGAGCTCGTTAGCTTCGAGCACAAGTACGCGGCGATCGTCGGCAGCATGCTCGGCAACGTGATGATCGCCGAAAAGCTCGAGCATGCCAACCGGATTGCCTCGCGGCTGCAATACCGCTATCGGGTCGTTACCCTTGACGGCGACGTCGTCAATGCCGGGGGCTCGATGACGGGCGGCAGCATGGCGCGCAAATCGTCCAATCTGCTCGGCCGCCAGCGCCAGCTTGAAGAGCTCGCCAAGGAGATCAAAGCGGCGGAGCAGGCTCGAATTAAGCTGCGTGCCGAATTCGACGACCTGAAAAAGGAGCTCGCGCTGGCGCAGCAAAATATCGAGCAGCTCCGGGAGTCCGGCGAGCGCGCCCGGATGGAAGAGCAGCAGGCGTCGGCCCAGCGGCAGCGGCATGCCGAGGAGCGGGAACAGCTGGAGGCGCAGCTGGCCGCGATCGGCGGCGACGAAGGCGGGCTTGGCCGCGAGAAAAAAGAGCTCGCTGCCGCCCGCGCCGAAGCCGAAGCCAGGCTCGTGAAGCATACTGCCGAGGAAGTGCGCCTGTCGCGCGCCATACGCGAGGCGGAAGAGTTCAAACGGCGGAGCGCGAGCGCGAAGGAAGAGTTGCAGGCGCAGCTAACGCAGATGAAGGTGTCGATCGCGCGCATGGAGCAGGAGCGCGCATCGATCGTCGAGCAGTCGAGCCGCCATCGCAGCGACGAGATGCGGCTGTCCGCCGAATCGCGACAGCTGAAGGAGACGCTCGCGCAGAATACGGCGGATACCGAGCGTACGGCTGCCGAGCAGAATCAGCAGCGCGAACGGCTTAACCAGCTGCGGCTCGCCAAAAAGGAATATACCGAAGGCATCGAATTTCGGCGTGCCGACCGTTCCAAGCGGCAGCGCGAGCTCGAACGCAAGGAAAACGAAACGCGCGAGCAGCGCAGCCAGCTGCGTCAAGTCGAGGATCAGCTGCGTCAGGCGGAGATCTCTTCGAACCGGATGGACGTCGAGCTCGACAATCTCCTCCGCAAGCTCAGCGAGGAATACGAGATCGGCTACGAATGGGCAAAGGAGAAGTATGCCGTCCCCGAGGACGTTCCCGCCGCCCAGAACGACGTACGGGAGCTCAAGCGCAAGATTACGATGCTCGGCGAGGTCAACCTGGGCGCCATCGAAGAATTCAAGCGCGTAAGCGAGCGCTATGAATTTTTGGATGCGCAGAAGAACGATCTCATGGAAGCCAAAAGCAAGCTTCATGCGATCATCCACGAGATGGACGAGGAAATGTCGAGAAGGTTCCGTACGACCTTCGACCAGATACGAGGCCACTTCGTCGGCGTCTTCTCCAAGCTTTTCGGCGGCGGCCGCGCGGACCTCATCTTAAGCGAGCCCGAGCGCCCGCTCGACACAGGCATCGAGATCGTCGCCCAGCCGCCGGGCAAAAAGCTGCAGAACCTGCAGCTGCTCTCCGGCGGCGAGCGGGCCTTGACGGCGATCGCGCTGCTGTTCGCCATTCTGAACGTGAAGCCGGTGCCGTTCTGCGTGCTCGACGAAGTCGAAGCCGCGCTGGACGAAGCCAATGTCGCGCGGTACGCGCGGTATATGCGCGATTTTTCCGAGCTGACGCAGTTCATCGTCGTCACGCACCGCAAGGGCACGATGGAGGAAGCGGACATGCTGTACGGCGTGACGATGGAAGAAGGCGGCGTGTCCAAGCTCGTGTCCGTCAAACTCGAAGAAAGCGAAGAATTTACGGCGGAAGCGACGGCGTAACGAACTGACGATCCCGCAATCAAACATTTCGACGATATTAATGGCTCGCGGCGACGATTCATATTGAAGGACGGGACGGACGCCGAACATGCGTATCGGCGGGATGCCCGGCAGGAGGAACGGAAGATGAGCTTTTTTAAACGACTGAAGGAAAGCATCGCTTCGAAGACCGAAGCGGTAACGAATAAGTTCAAGGAAGGCCTCACTAAGACGCGCGACGCCTTCGTCGGCCAGGTGACGGACTTGTTCAGCCGTCGCAAAAAAATCGACGAGGCGTTTTTCGAGGAGCTTGAAGAAATTCTGATCGGCGCGGACGTTGGCGTCAACACGGTCATGGAGCTGATCGAGGATTTGCGCGACGAGGTGAAAAAACGCCGCATCGAGCAGCCGTCGGAGCTGCAGCCCATTTTATCCGAAAAATTGGTCGGGCTGTTGACTGAAAGCGATGAATCGTCCCAGCTCAAGATGAATCCGAACGGCATTACGGTCATTTTGTTCGTAGGCGTGAACGGCGTCGGCAAAACGACGACGATCGGCAAGCTCGCGCACCGCTTCAAGCAAGAGGGCAAAAAGGTGCTGCTTGCCGCAGGCGATACGTTCCGCGCAGGCGCCATCGAGCAGCTGCAAGTTTGGGGCGAGCGCGTCGGCGTCGAGGTCATTAGTCAGCAAGCCGGCTCCGACCCTGCAGCCGTCATGTACGATGCTGTCCAGGCAGCCAAGCAGCGCGGCGTCGATGTCCTGCTCTGCGATACGGCCGGACGACTGCAGAACAAGGCGAACCTGATGGAGGAGCTGTCCAAGATCTATCGCGTTATCCAGCGCGAGATTCCGAGCGCACCGCACGAGACGCTGCTCGTGCTCGACGCGGCCACGGGACAGAATGCGCTTCAGCAAGCCAAGCTGTTCGGCGAGAAGAGCGGCGTCTCCGGTCTCGTACTGACCAAGCTCGACGGCACGGCCAAGGGGGGCATCGTCATCGCCATCCGCCGCGAGATGTCCCTGCCGGTCAAGTTCGTCGGCCTCGGCGAAAAGATGGACGATCTGCAGCAGTTCGATGCCGAGCAGTTCGTACACGCTCTTTTTGCAGGGCTGGCCGAAGATCAACCGAATGCAGAAGAGCAATAAAGCGTTAAGACGGAATAAGGTGAACATCCGGCCGCAGCAGCCGCCCTCAGGGCAGCTTGCTGCGGTTTTTCTTTGTTTTTGGGTAAAAATAAGGTTTGACCGGTTAAGCCAGCTGTACTAATATACTTCGTATGCGAATTATTTGTTGAACAATTATTTGCAAGGAAATCATTTTAAGGTTTAGACCAAATATTTCGGTAAAGGGGGAGGGAGATTGCAGCATCAAACGTTGATATCCGAGCTGTTCACGTCTTTTAGAGAAGTCAATCAGTCGTTTTACCATTCGATGCAGCGGGCAGGCCAGCATCTTGGCGTTACGCCGATTCAGCTGCTCGTCATGAAGTCGCTCAGAAGCAAGCCGCAGATGAGTCTGTCGGAGCTTGCCGACTGTCTGTTCGTCGGCCCGAGCACCGCGAGCGGTATCGTCGAGCGGATGGTCAAGGCCAAGCTCGTCTCGCGGGAGCGTCCCGAGAACGATCGCCGTTCCATATCGCTGCGATTGACGCCTGAAGGCGAACAATTATGGGCAAAGATCGACGAGCGGAGAAAAGTAATGCTGGAGCCGCTTAATGAGCTCGGCGAGCAAGATCTGAACGACCTGCTGCGCATCCATGGACGCATCGTGCAAATATTACACAAGGCGAGAGAGGAAAATAAAGATGAGTAATGCCATAACATCCACCCTGAGAAAAGGTCCGATCGTCGCGTCTCTCCTCATCGGCGCCTTCGTCGCGCTGCTGAGCCAGACGCTGCTGAACGTCGCGCTGCCGAAGATGATGGCAGATCTCGATATCGGGTCCAATACGATTCAATGGCTCGTGACGGGCTACATGCTTGTCAACGGCGTCGTCATTCCGGTTACCGCGTATTTGATTTCCAAGTTCTCAACCCGTCAGTTATACATCGTCGCCATGGGATTATTCACGGTCGGCACCGTCGTGGCTGCGGTCGCGCCGAACTTCGGCACGCTGCTGACAGGCCGCCTGATCCAGGCCGTGGGCGCGG
Organism: Cohnella hashimotonis; assembly: GCF_030014955.1. Lineage (NCBI taxonomy): Bacteria > Bacillati > Bacillota > Bacilli > Caryophanales > Paenibacillaceae > Cohnella > Cohnella hashimotonis. The sequence goes on along the minus strand of NZ_JAGRPV010000001.1, from coordinate 3,696,318 downwards.
GCATCATGATGCCGCTTATGTCGGTCGTATTTCTGACGATCTTCCCGATCGAGCAGCGTGGCAAGGCGATGGGGATGATGGGTCTGGCTATGATCTTCGCGCCGGCCGTCGGTCCCACTCTTTCCGGCTGGGTCGTCGAGCACTACTCCTGGCGCGTCTTGTTCTACATCGTCCTGCCGCTCGCGATATTTTCGCTTATTTATGGCTCGTTCGCGATGAAAAACGTCACCCAAACTTCTAAACCGAAGCTGGACGTTCTTGGCGTCGTGTTCTCGACGCTCGGCTTTGGCGGCATCCTTTACGGCTTCAGCGACGCCGGCAACGACGGTTGGGATAGCACGAGAGTCATCGTCAGCTTGATCGTCGGCGCAGTCGCACTCTTGTTGTTCGTATGGCGGGAGCTGACCGCCAAGAAGCCGCTGCTCGAATTCCGCGTGTTCAAATTCGACATGTACTCGCTGACGACGGTCATCAACGTCATCATCACGATGGCGATGTTCTCCGCAATGGTGCTCATGCCGATCTATCTGCAGAACATTCGCGGCTTCACGCCGCTCGAATCCGGCCTATTGCTGCTGCCGGGCGCCATCCTGATGGGGATTATGTCTCCGATCACGGGCATGATCTTCGACAAAATCGGCGCGCGCTGGTTGGCCGTCATCGGTCTTATCATCACGTCGCTCACGACGTGGGAGCTGAGCCGGATCGCGCTGGATTCGACTTACATGCATATCATTCTGATTTACTCCGCGCGGATGTTCGGCATGTCGCTGCTTATGATGCCGATCCAGACGGCCGGTATGAACCAGCTGCCGCAGACGCTCAACTCGCACGGTTCGGCCATGTCGCAGACGCTGCGTAACGTCGCCGGCGCGCTCGGAACCGCCTTGCTCGTAACGATTATGACGAACAAAGCGGCCGACGAAGGCCGCGCGCTCACCATCGCCGCAGGAATCGATCCGAACGACAAGGCGAACGCGGCTCAAGTGATCGAAATCGGCAAGGAAGCGACGCTGTACGGCATCCAGCACGCGTTCGTCGTCGCGACCTGGATCACGATCGCCGCGTTGGTGCTGGCATTCTTTATCCGGAAAGTCAAGCCGCACCATGAGGTGCTCAAGTCCGAGGGCAACGCCAAGGCTGAAGCAGCCAAGTCGTCCGCCCAATCGTCGCGCTAAACGCCGTCGACTACGTCTCGCGTGTGGGATAGAATCCCGCCGCGAGGCGTTTTTTTCGTTTTACGCCTTATAGATACATTCGATACGGAGCAAGAAAATACCGAAAATGGCTTGACTCGGCGTTGATGCCGATCGAATGCGCGCCGAATAATCGTTTGATAAAGTTGTAGCAAGCCGGGCCGGCAGGGTCGCATGTTGATCGTGTAACGCTGTATGAACCGGTATTCGAAGGAGGGATTCATTAATGAAAAAAGGTTCGCTGATGTTGGCCTGCGCCTTGCTCGGCGCAAGCACGCTCCTGTCCGGTTGGCCGGGCGGACAGAAGGTTTATGCCGCAGGCGTTGCGACGCCGGACTACGAGGTAAAATGGTATCTGGATCCGGCGGTCGTGCTGGGCTCGGACCATAAGCTGAAGAACGCGGTGCTGAACGCGTTCGACATGCCTTCCACGGTCGAAAAGATGAACGTCGCGTACTTGGACGGCGATAATCTCGATCTGCACGCCGAAGGCTGGGATGTTCGGATTCGGAAAATGGAAGCCTACAGCGACGAGGCGTTCGAAGTCACGTATAAAATGCGTTATCCGGTCGCGGGAGGCAATATCCAGGCTGCGCTTATTGCTGCGGCTGCCGACGGCTTCGACGCGGACGAGGACGATTACGAGGCGCAGATCGATTGGGGCTACGCATCGCAGACGCTTAGCTTCAGCAACAAGAAGGATGCGGAGCTTGACGGCTATGACGGCATGGAGCTGCCAAGCAAGGGAGATTCGAAAGATCTTGCCGAGGATCTCATTCCCGGCAAACTGGAAAATTGGCAATCCGGGGGCTGGGCGGAAGATATTCTCCATGACGCCCATATTTACGGACCGGTAAGCGCAAAGCGTTCGATCGGAGCGTGGGGCGGCGAAGAGCTTTACATTGAAGTATGGGAAATCAAGAAGGCGTCGGGCAGCGGCTACGAATACCTTGTCGAGGCCTCCTTCAAGGAAGACGATTATGCGACCGCATCCGCAAGAAGAGATTCACTGAAAAACAAGCTGATCTCGGAAGGCTGGTTTTTGCCCCAGGACGGTCTCAAGACGACAAAAATTTTGGAGCGTTACTAAAATAAAGACCGTCGCCAAGGCGTCCATGACCGAAAAGGTTATGGACGTTTTTCGTTCGGATGACCGATGAGAAATACAACATTTCAGTCATAATGCGGTGCCTGACGAAAAGACCGCACAATTCGCCATTCACAACATGGGGTAGAGCTATTATACTAACGTAAGAATGATAATCAATATCAATTGCATAGGAGTCCTCTAACATGAACAGATTCATCCGTTTTACGCAATTCGTTTCGCTCGTTGTTCTTATTTCCGTCCTTGCCGCATGCGGCAGCTCGAACACGAATTCCTCCGCGTCCCAGTCGGCATCCGGCACGGCTGCAGCGACGGCGGAAGCTTCCGCGCCGGCAACGTCGGCAGCCGCCGAATCAACCGATGTGTCGGCGTACCGCCTTCTTACCGACGCCGCCGGTCACGAAGTGAAGGTGCCGGCTCACCCGCAGCGCATCATCGCGCCATTCCTGGAGGATCCGCTCAGCGCCATCGGCATCAAGCCGGTCGCCCAATGGAGCGCGGGCGGCGTTCCCCAGCAATATTTGCAGGACAGGCTTGCCGACGTTCCGCCGCTTAAGATGGACAACGGATTAAAGCCGGAGGAGGCGCTCTCCTATAATCCCGACCTGATTATCTTCCTGTCTCCGGTATACGTGCCGGAAGGCAGCTACGAGCAATTCGCGCAGGTCGCGCCTACATACGTGCTGTCGGACAACGACTCGGACTGGCGGGGCAATCTGGAGAAGCTCGGCAAGCTGCTCAACGATGAAAAAGCGGCTGCTGCCGCGCTGAAGCAGTACGACGATAAGCTGGCGGACGCCAAGGCGCGGCTCGGCGATCTGCCGAAGGACAAGACGGCCGTCCTGCTCCAGGGCGTCGACGAGAAGGGCTTCAAGCTGTTCGGACCGAACTTCTATGGAGGCGTCACGCTGTATCAGGCGCTGGGCTTCAAGCAGCCGGCCGTCGTGAACGGCAATTATGAGACCTATTCGATCGAAAAGCTGGCAGAGCTCGAGGACGTCGATTATATCTTTGTCCTCTCCGGGCCCGGCCGTGCCGCGCCTCCTTCAGACAACCCGCTCTGGAAAGCGCTGAAGGCAGTCAAGGCGGGACAAGTATTCGAAGCGGATTCGGGCTACTGGTTCAATCTGAATTCGATCGCGAGCGGTTTGATTATGGACGATGTGCTTAAGAGTCTCCATGCGTAACGAGATTTCCGACCTGCAGCCCGAGGCTGCAGGTCTGCTCTGTTATCGGCTGCTGGACGTTGTCGCGATCCGCGAGAAGCCGCAAAGCGGGCCGGCGGAAAGGCGATTCATCGAGACGAAGTCGGCTGCGCTGCTGTTGTCCAACGCGCATGGGGGACGCCTGGTCATCGACGGGCGGTCGCATCCGCTGCGACCCGGGGCGCTGTTCGTCTGCTTGCCGGGAAGCCTGGTCGAGCTGACGAACTATTCGGGATTTTCGACCGAGCTTCTTATGCTGGAGTTTTATGCCTTCATGCCCCCCGACCTCGATGCCATGCCGCGCGACGAGAAGACGTTGCAATCGCGTTTGCCGTTTCCGACGGACGTGCAGCTGTCCTCGGCAGCGGATGCCGGCAGGCTGTTCGGATTGATAAGCGCGGGCTGGAAAACGGGACTGCCGTCGGACCGCTTACGCTGCGAAGCCGCGCTGCTGGAATTGCTCAGTCTGGCGCTGAGCTGCCGCGAGCAGCAAACGGACAGAGCCTTGGAGGCGGCTCGTTCGGAGCTTGAGCATCGTTATACCGGCGACATAACGATCGATACGCTGGCCGCCGTCGCGGGTCTCAGCCGGTTCCACTTCATGAGGCTGTTCAAGGAAAAGTACGGGAAAGGCGTCGTGGAATACCGTACGGAGCTTCGGCTGCGCGACGCCAAGCGGCTGCTGAACGAACGAAACGGTCCGTCGCTCGGCGAGATTGCCGAGCGGATCGGATATACGAGCGAGAGCTACTTCAGCAGCTTGTTCAAAAAACAGACCGGCATTGCGCCGGCCGTCTACCAGCGCAATCAGAAGCTGCGAGTCGCCGCATACAGCTGGGTCAACATCGGACAGCTGCTGGCGCTCAGGACGATCCCTTACTCCGCGCCGACAGACCAATATTGGACGGATTATTATCGGAACCGGTATGCCTTTGAGGTGAAGGCGCCGCTCAGTCATCAATACGATTTTAATCGGAACGTGCTTGAACATTCGCGGCCGGACAAGATCGTCGGCATCGCTTCGTTTATTCCGCAAGAGGAGCAGGACAAGTTGAAGGAAATCGCGCCGACGCTGTTGCTTGATTGGGAAGAGAATTGGCGCACCCATATTCGGCGCGTGGCGGCATTTTTGGATCGCGCTGCGGAGGGCGAGCAATGGCTTGCCCGCTACGATCGCAACGTCGCCGCGACGCGCGACCGGTTGACGAAGAGTGTCGGCCGGGATAACTTGCTCGTGCTTGTCGTCGGCGGACGAGGCGTGGAAATATGCGGGCGGCGGGCGGCTACGCAGCTGTACGACGATATAGGCTTCGGCGAGCCTGAAGGGTTAAGCGAGCAGGGGGTCTTATGGTCAAAATCGGTCGATCCAGATCTGCTTGCGCGCCTCGGCGCAGACCGGATACTCGTACACAAAAGCCGGGATCCCGGTGCGGACGAAGCTTGGGAACGCTTGTCCAGGTCCGAGGCCTGGCTGAGCTTGCCGGCCGTCATGGCGGGCAAGATTCACTGGACGTCGAATAGCGATTATTTTGAGGCGCCGTTGAACGAGTATGCCGCCGAGCCCCTTGGCCGCATGCTCGCCGAGCTGCCGGGGTGGTTCGGCAGCAACGTTTAAGCGGCGAATGATCTCTGATCTTTTCTACGGGGCATCGTTAACGGCCGAAAAGTAAAAATGAAGCAAACGGGATGAAGCAGCTTGTTTACTGCTTCATCTCGTTTTTGTTCCTGTGGTAGGTTAAAGGCGCAAAACCTCGCCTTCAACAAATAGAGCGTGGATGTTGAGTCGACGGTAGAGCCAATGACTCAGAATTTTCAATGCCATCTGAAAATGATGTAGCATTACCTGACGTTATTGCGGGATTTAATCATGCGGATCAACAAAAACGAGCATTTGCGTTATAAAATATGACAAACGTTCGCGTTTGCAATTGTCCGAGTCCCGATTCCGCCCCTAAAATGAATCTATCGAGGCGGAGAGGATAGTGACGGGATATGCGAACGCTCCTCATCAAAAACGCGAGAAATATTATAACGATGGACAAGGACGGCAGCGCCTACCCCGGCGGAAGCCTTTACGCGGTAGATCAGCAGATCGTGGCGATCGGAAATCAAATTCCCTACGAAACCGCGGATACGGTCATCGACGCGACCGGAAAAATCGTGTATCCGGGCCTCATCAACACGCATCACCATCTTTATCAAAACCTTACGCGCAACATTCCGTTCGTTCAAAAGACCGAGCTGTTCGACTGGCTGATCACGCTATACGATATCTGGCGCTGTCTGCGCCCGGAAGACATCTATTTGAGCGCGAAGGTCGGTCTCGGCGAACTGCTCAAGAGCGGCTGTACGACGGCTGCGGATCACTTCTATTGCTTTCCGAGCGGTATCTCCGGGGAACTGATCGACGAAGAAATTCGGGCGGCCGCTGAGCTCGGGATCCGATTTTTTCCGACGCGCGGCTCGATGTCGCTCGGACGCTCCAAAGGAGGCTTGCCGCCGGACGAGGTATGCCAGAGCGAGGACATCATTTTGAGAGATTCGCGCCGCTTGATCGAGACGTATCACGATCCGGGCCGATTCGCGATGTTGCGTGTCGGCGTCGCGCCGTGCTCGCCCTTTTCGATCACGTCGGACCTGCTGCGCGAATCGGCGAGCCTCGCCCGCAGCTATGGCGTGCGGATGCATACGCATCTGGCGGAGACGAAGGACGAAGACGATTTTTGCCGGGAGAAGCTCGGCATGCGGCCGCTCGAATTCATGGAAACGAATGGCTGGGTCGGTCCGGACGTCTGGTACGCGCACGGCATTTACTTCAATGACGAAGAGATCGGCCGGCTCGCGCATCACGGCTGCGGCGTCGCGCACTGTCCATGCAGCAATATGAAAATGGGCTCCGGCGTCATGCCGATCGTCAAGATGCTGCAGGCCGGCGTCAAGGTCGGTCTCGGCGTGGACGGTTCGGCATCGAACGACGGCTCGAACATGCTCGGCGAAGTGCGCGCCGCGCACTTGCTTCACAATCTGATGCACGGCACGACGGACGTCGGCGCGGAAGATTGCCTGCGTGTCGCGACGATCGGATCGGCGCGCGTGCTCGGATGGGCGGACGATATCGGCTCGCTGGAAGTCGGCAAGGCTGCTGATTTGTTTATGATCGATTCGCGGCAGCTCGCTTATGCCGGCGCGCTTCATAACGACGCGACGCTGCCCGTGCTGGCGGGCTTGTCGCAGACCGTCGATACGACGATCGTCGGCGGCAAGGTCGTCGTCAGGGAAGGCCGACTCGTCGGCGTCGAGGAAGAGGAGCTGGCATGGAAGGCACAGGCGGCTTCCGGCCGACTGCTTAATGAGGCATCGCTGAGGACGAAGATCGATTACCGTCGCATGCGTGCCAATCGGAGCTATCCGAACTTCTGAAGGCGGTAGCGAGCAAAGGAGGAAAGCGGATGTGCACGATCGGAGCGATCGTATGCAGAAGCGCGGATGGCGGCGCGGCGGTCTTGGGATTTAAAAATTCGGATTCCCCGTCGGTGGGTTACTGGCACGGCATCGCCGGCGCGGAGGACGGATATGCCTCGCTGGCCTACGGCATCCAGCCCCAGAAAGGCATCAATGCGGGCATGAACGAACGGGGCGTCATGCTCATCAGCAGCTATTTCGGCTGCGAGACGCCCGCGCCGGACGGCCGTCCGGCAGAGAGCTTCTGGATGAACGACCTGCGGGGGATCGCGCAGGCGGAAGCTTTGGCGCGCTGCGGCACGGCGGCGGAGGCGCTTGCGCTCATGCGGGAGCGGTACCGCGACGCGGCCGAGCCCACCGTCGGCGGCAGCCACATTATCGCGGACCGCCACGGCACACTGCTCGTATTCGAGCACGACGGGATGGAGACGGCCTGGCACGACGATACGGCGCAGGGCTGGACTGCGCGAAGCAATCAGGCGCTTGGAATCAAGTTGGCCGAACAGGAGGCGCTCCCGGAGGCGATCCGGTCGGATCGCGAGCTGCGCCTCGTTCGGGCGCGGCATACGCTCGAAACGCTCGCGCGGTCCGGCAGTGGACAAAAGGAGGCGTTGTCGGCGCTGGCGTCCATGCTCGCAAGCAGGAGGGGAGGCGGAGCGCATGCTCCGGCATCAGGCGATATTTGCGCCGATGGCGTCATTTATGGGCGGTCCAATGCGGCGCTTCCTCATGTCACGCTCAGCGGCCTCATCTGGAACTCGCAATCGCTGGAGATGCAATATACGGCGGGACGCCCGGGCATAGCGCCTTGGCAAGTCATGAGATTAACGGCGAGGAGGGCGGAGAGATGATGGATCTGGCGGGCAAGAAGGTGCTGATCGCCGGCGGCGCGAGCGGCATCGGCAAGGCTGCTGCCGAAGCCTTTAAACGGGCCGGTGCAGAGACGGCCGTTTTCGATATCGCTTTTCAAAAGGAACGGTTGGCGGACGGCGATATAGAGCTGCCGGTCGATCTGTCCGATTCCGATACGGTAGCGGCGGCGTTCGATAGACTGGGGCGGCACTGGGGTGGACTTGACGTCCTGATTAACAATGTAGGCATCGAGCTGGTGGCCGGCTTGGAAGACACGACGGAAGCGGCGTGGGACCGGCTCATGAACGTCAATCTCAAGAGTGTGTTTCTATGCTGCAAGGCGGCGCTGCCCATGCTGAGAGCTTCGCGCGGCTGTATCGTCAACACGGCTTCCCAGCTCGCCTTCGTCGGCGCCGGAAGCTTCACGGCCTATACCGCTTCCAAAGCTGCGGTCGTCAACTTCACGCGCAGCCTGGCGCTGGAGACGGCGGCAGACGGCGTGCGCGTCAATTGCATCTGCCCGGGCGCGATCGATACGCCGCTGCTGCGCAGGCAGTTCGAAGGCAGGCGCGGGCCGCAGGGCACGATCGACGATCTCATCGCGATGCATCCGCTCGGCCGGCTTGGACGTCCGGAGGAGATCGCGAGCTGCATTCTTTTTCTGAGCAGCCCGCTTGCGTCCTTCGTAACGGGAAGCGCGATGCTGGCGGACGGCGGATATACGATTCAATAACGAGAAGCGGGGAGATGGACGCGATGAACGACAGCTTGCTGATTACGAATGCCACGATCCTGACGGTGAACCCCCAGGACGAAGTGATCCATGACGGCGCGCTGCTGATCGAGAAGGGGCGAATTGCGGACATCGGACCGACAGCGGCCCTGGAAGACAAATACGCCGGCGTCGAACGATTGGATGCGTCCGGCCACGTCCTGCTGCCGGGTCTCGTCAACCTTCATCTGCACTCGGGACTGATACGGGGGACCGCAGAGGACCTGCCGGTGTTCGAATGGCTGACCAAATACGTCGATCCGAAGCATCGCGCATTGACGGAGGATATCGCATTTGCCGCGGCGCGCCTCAGCTATACCGAGGCGCTCCTGTCCGGCACGACCTGCGTGATGGACATGTACCGCTTCATGCATAAATGCGCGGATGCGGCAGAGACGCTCGGCCTGCGCGCCACGCTTGCGCCCTACGTCGTCGACAAGCCCGGCATGGATTACTTCGAGTCCCTCGACAAAAACGTGCAGCTCGTGCTGGACCGCAACAAGACGGCAAACGGCAGAATCCGGGTGTGGTTCGCGCTGGAGCATCTGACTTACTGCACGGAGGACGCTTACCGCAAAGCCGCCGCGTATGCCGAAAAGTACGACACCGGCATCCATACCCACGGAGAAGAGTCGATCGAGATGGCGAGGCGGCTGCATGCCGAGACCGGCCGGTGGCCCGTCGAGCTGTTCTATGACCGCGGCATCCTCGGGCCCAGGACCGTGCTCGCGCACTGCGTCTGGCTGCAGGATTCGGAGCGGGAACTGCTCGCCCGCACCGGCACCGCGGTGGCGCATTGTCCGGTCAGCAATCTGAAGCTCGCCTCCGGCATCGCGCCGATCAAAGAGCTGCTCGATCTCGGCGTCACGGTCGGCATCGGAACCGACGGCGTAAAGGAAAACAACAATCTCGACATGCTTGAGGAGCTGAAGTTCGTACCGCTGCTGCAGAAGGCCCGGCTGCTCGACGCGACGGTCATCAAGGCGGAGACTGCGCTGCGGATGGCGACGATCGACGGCGCGCGGGCGCTCGGGCTCGACGGCGAGATCGGATCGCTCGAGATCGGCAAGAAGGCGGACCTCATCGCCGTCGATTTTCGCAAGCATCACCTGACCCCGATCATCCGGGGCAAGTACGACAATGCGGTAAGCAATGTGGTGTATTCGGCTTCGGGCGCGGACGTGAGCCATGTGTTCGTCGACGGCAAGCCGCTCGTGCTCGGCCGCCAGCTTCAGACGGCCGACGCCGACGAGATACGCTTATCCGCGCAATCCGCGGCGGAGCGCCTGTTCGAGCTGCGCGAGCCGTTCGTTCCTGTCTGAAGCGTCCGCCGCTCGTCGCTATTCAACGTTCAGATCATCGAGGAGGAAGCGAACATGGCTTACAAAGTTACGAAAGACGTTCTTGAAGTACTGTCCCAGCTCGGTCCCTCGCTCCTGGAGACGAAGGAGGCGCGGTCCATGCCCGCCGAATGCTATACGAGCGACTCCTTTTTCGCCTTCGAGAAGGAAGCAGTGTTCGGACGCAGCTGGCTGTGCGTGGGCCGGCAGGAGCAGGTGCCGAATCCGGGCGATTATTATACGCTGCAGCTGAACGACGACCCGATTATCGTGACGCGCGCCAAGGACATGAGCATCCATGTCATCTCCGCCGTCTGCCAGCACCGCGGCCATCTCGTCGCGGAAGGCGCCGGCAACTGCAAAAACTTCCGCTGTCCGCTGCACTGGTGGACGTACGGAATGGACGGAGAGCTGATCTCGGCGCCTGAGATGATCCGCATCGAGCCGTTCGATATTCTCCGTCACGATCATAGTCTACCGCCGCTCAAAGTAGAGATTTGGAACGGATTTATTTTCGCCCACTACGACCCGGACGCGCCGGCGCTTGCGCCGACGCTCGCCAAGCTCGACGAGGAAATGAAAAATTATCGCCTGAACGAGCTGACGGCGATGCCGTTCGTCGACATCGAGGGCGAATGGAACTGGAAGATTATGATCGAGTCGTCGATCGAGCCCTATCACACCAACTACCTGCACAAAGGTCCTCACGACTTCGCGCCGAGCCAGCTTGCCGGATTCGTCGACTACGAGGACGGAGACGGCCAGATTATGCACCCTACGGGCTTCACGCATATGGACGCCGGCTTTTCGCCGGACATGACCGCGAACTTCCCGCCGATCGAAGGGCTCACCGCCGAGCAGCGCCAGCGCATGACGATCGCGACGGTGCCGCCGATGCTGACGCTCGGCCTGATGCCGGATCAAGTGTTCTGGAATATTATTTTGCCGGACGGTCCCGGCAAGATTTTGTTCCGGTCCGGACTGCTGTATCCGCCGGAAACGGTGGCGCTGCCCGATTTCGCGGAGCGCTACGAACGGGCCAACGAGAGCATCCAAGAGATCAACGCCCAGGACCTGGCGGCCAACGCCTCGCTGCAAAAGGGGCTGTACTCTAAGCTGTCGAGGCGCGGCCGTTATGCTGCGCTCGAGCGCACGCTGCCGCAGCTTAACAAGTGGCTCGCGAAGCGGTATCTCGACTATCTGGAGGCGCAGGGATTGTCCGTCGAGCTGGAAAGGGCCTAAGGGGGAGGGCGCCTATGACGCTGCCGATTCTGAGTAACGGGACGGACGACGTGAAAACCGCGATCTTGCGGGGGCGCGGGGACGTCCGGCTGCGCCTGCTGCAATGCGGCAATTCGCAGGGGCGGCCCGTGCTGTTCCTGCACGGCATTACCGAGAATGCATCCGCCTTCGAGCCGATCATGCGGCAGCTGCCGGACCATCTCAGGCCGATGGCGCTCGACTTGCGGGGCAGGGGCCAATCGTTCAAACCCGACTTGGGCTATCGGATGAACGACTATATGGAGGATTTGCTGATTGTCTGCAATGCCTTGAGCGGCTACGCGGAGCGCCCCGTGCTTGTCGGACACTCGATGGGCGCGCGGATTGCCGCGGCATTCGCGGCGACGTACCCTGCCGTGACGGACGGCGTCGTGCTTGTCGATCCGCCGCTCTCGGGTCCGGGTCGTCAGGCGTTTCCGCTGCCGCTGTCCAGGTTCCTCGAGCCGAAAAGAGCGATCGACGAAGGACGGTACGACGATTTTAAGGCTTACTACACGACGCCGGGCTTCGACTACGAACGCAAGGCGCTGGAGCTGCAGTCGTGCGCGACGGCGGCAATCGAGCAGTCCTATGCGGCGATGAACGAGGAGCCTTTCCATGCGTATTACCGCATGCTGCGCCAGCCGGCCTTGCTCCTGTCCGCAGGCCTCGCGCCGTTCATATCGGAGGAGGCGGAAGAAGAGCTGCGGGCGATGAACCCGGGCATCCGCACGGAACGGCTCGCTTATGTCGGCCACGAGGTGCACAAGCTTGCGCCGGATCGCCTGCTGGCATCGCTTACGGCGTTTTTGTCATCGCTGTCCTGAGGATTATGCGAGCGGCCGCTGCAACGTTCGTTGGCACCGCTATGCGCCCGAACGGGGTTTAATACATTTATTTAAGGAGTGGGAACGGCGTGCCGCATCAAATTCAGGAAATATGGCCGGCGGGGATGTCCCGCCTGGCCATTCCATATAGTCCGGCCATACGGGCCGGCGACTGGCTGTTCGTATCGGGGCAGTCGGCTTCCGATCTGGTCACGGGGCTCGCCGCGGAGGCGGCCGTCCCCGAAGCGTTCCCGTATTATCAAAATGCGATGGCCAAGCAGGCCGCCGTCCTCTACGGCCGCGTCGGCGCAATCGTCGAAGCGGCGGGCGCCAAGCCCGAGCAGGTCGTGCGCGTCAATCAGTGGTACGTGGCCGACATGGCTTCGCCGGATTACCGCAAGCTCGATCTGACGGTCAACAACAAACGTTATGTGCAGGAGAAAAACCGGTACTTCACCAAGCTAAGCCCGCCGAGCACGGGGATCGGCGTTCGCGGCACGCTCGTGGAAGGGGCCAAGGTGGAAGCGGACTTCACGGCGAGGCTTGACGGCGATATGCCGGAAAAGGTGTCTGCGCCGGGCTTGCCCAAGCCGGCGGCCGGGTTCGCGGAGGGCGTGCGGATGGGGAAGTGGGTGTTTCTGTCGGGCGACCTTGCTTCGGACTGGAAGGGGAACTGGGGAACAGGCGCATACGATGGCGGCGAGCTTGTCGGACTGGCGCCGGAGGCGCGTACGAGCGGGCTGTTCTGGGGCGACGAGCCGTGCGCGCGCCAGACGGATTATATCCTCGAGCGACTTAGCCGCGTCGCGGAGGAAGCGGGCACAAGTCTTGCGCTTGCGGTCAAGGCATACGTCTATCTGGCCGATCCGAACGACTATTCGGCGTTCGAGGATACGTGGTCCAAGTGGTTTCCGGATCCTTCCCTGGCGCCGGCGCGTATCCTGGTGCCGAATGTCGAGATCGGCGCGAGGGGCTGCCGCGTCGAGATCGGCCTCGACCTGCTCATGCCGGAGGCGGCGCATTTGAAGCGGCCCGTCGTCGGCGGCTGGGCGCCGAAGAGTAAGGAGCCGGCGGCGGTGCGCGCGGACGATCTGATTTTCTTCAGCGGACTGATGGCGACCGATCCGGGCGTCGGGCTTGCGGCCGAGGCATCGCCGCCGCCGGGACTGCCGCACTTCGGTATCCCCGGCAAGCTGCAGATGCGTTACATTCTGCATAAGGCGAGGCGAATCGCGGACGCGGCAGGGGTAGACCTGAAGCAGGTCGTGAAGGCGACGCTTTATTTCACGGATTTGAGTCTATACGCCGGTGCGATGGAGGCATGGGCGGAGGCTTTTGCGGGCGGCCACAAGCCGGCGGTGACGGCGGTCGAGATCAATCGCGAGCTGTGGGTGCCCGGCTGCGGCGTGATGGCGGATCTGACGCTTTACGATCCGCAGGAAGCATGAGGCCGCCCGGACAACCGCCCGGACAACCGCCCGGACAACCGCCCGGACAACCGCCCGGACAACCGCCGAATGTCCGGCTGCTCCCGCGAGGCAAGCGGATCGGCATGCTGACGCCGTCCTCCAATACGGTGCTCGAACCGGTCACGTCGAATCTGATGGCCGGCGTAGATGGCGTAAGCGTCCATTATGCCCGGCTGCCCGTCACGCGAATCGCGTTAGATAAGGATGCGGGGGCTCAGTTTGCGCTTGAGCCGATGACGGCCGCCGCCCGGCTGCTCGCGGACGCGCTTGTCGACGTCATCGTCTGGAACGGCACGTCGGGCAGCTGGCTCGGTCTCGAACGGGATCGCGATATCTGCGAATCGATTAGAAGAGCGACGGGTATCCCGGCAACGACGTCCTCGCTCGCGCTGTTGGATGCCTACGAGGCGCTTGGGCTAAGGCGTGTCGGTCTGGTTACGCCTTATACGGATGACGTGAACGATGCGATTGCGGCGCAATACGCCGGCTTTGGACTTGGCTGTCCGGTTCGGCTGGGCTGCGGCCTGCAAGTCAACGAGCAGTTCGCATGCGTGGAACCCGAGACGGTCGAAGCGCTTATTCGGCGAGCGACAGGTCATTCGGAGGCGGACGCGGTGTCCGTCGTATGCACGAACATGAACGGGGCCGCGATTGCGGCGGCGATCGAATCAGAATCGGGGAAGCCGGTTCTGGATTCGGTCGCGGTCACGGCCTGGCAGGCGCTTCGCATGGCCGGCATGCCGCAGCCGAAGCTGGCAGGGCGATGGGGCGGCCTCTTTACAATCGGGTGAATCGAGCCAAAGGAAGTGAACTGGCGGATGGAAACGCGAGCCTTCGATTTGATTGCCGGGGCATTGGATCCGTCGAGCGGCGAAAAAATCGACATCGAGATGCGCGATGGCGCGATCCTCGGGATCGCGCCTGCGGCGCCCGGCGCTTCTGCGCTAGAGAAATGCGTTTTCGACGCATCGGGATTTATCGTGACGCCCGGCCTTGTCGAGACGCATATTCATCTCGACAAAGCTTTTTTATCCGAACGGCTCGAGCGGCCGGCGGCGAATCTTGGCGAAGCGATCGCGATGACGGCGGCGCTTAAGCCAGGCTATACCTTGGAGGATGTGACTGCAAGATCGCGCCGCGCGCTGGACCGGGCGCTGTCGTTCGGCGTTGCGCTGCTGCGCGCGCAGGTCGAGATCGACCCGGTTCTCGGCCTGCTCAGTTTCGAATCGGCGCTTGCGCTGAAGGAAGAGCTGGCCGGAAGCATCGCTTTGCAGCTCGTCGCGTTCCCCCAAGAAGGAATCTTCAACTGCGCGGGCACGGAGTCGCTTTTGCGCGAAGCCGTAAGCCGCGGCGCAGATGCCATAGGCGGCATTCCTTACAACGATCGCGATACGGCCGAGCACCTGGATTTTGTGTTCCGGCTTGCCGCCGACGCGGGATTGCCCGTCGATCTTCACTTGGATTTTTCCGACGATCCCGAGCAGCTTGCCATTTTGGATGTTATTCATCGCACGCGGGAGTATGGCTTGGAGGGGCGCGTCTGCGTCGGTCATCTGACCTCGCTCGGATCTGTGCCCCCGGAGCATGCGCGCCGGATTGCCGACGGGATGGCGGAGGCGGGCATTCATGTCTTTGCGCTGCCCGCGACCGACTTGTACTTGAACGGGCGCGGCGATACGCATGCCGTACGCCGCGGAATTACGCCGGTAAGCCTTCTCCTCGATGCCGGCGTCAATGTCTGCTACGGAACCAACAACCTTCGCAATGCATTTACGCCGTTCGGTACGGGCGATCCGCTGGACATCGCGCTTCTGCTCGCGCAGACCGCCTATATGGGGACGCCCGGGGATGCGCGCAGGTTGCTTGATATGTGCACGGGACGCGCGGCAAAGGCGCTCGGCGTCGAAGGCTGGACGCTCCGGCCCGGAGCGCCTGCCGATTTTGCGCTTATCCGGGCCGACTGCGTGCAGGACCTCGTATACGACAGGCCGAGAGAGCGGGTATCGATTCGCGGCGGCAAACTTCTGACTCGATCTGTCTGACCTGCTGGCGGCTTCTGTATAGTCTTGATTTATCTTCACCTGCATAGGTGTCAGCCCTCGCGCCTGTTATTGGCGAGTGGGCTTTTTTTGTTTTCGCTCGCGCAAGGAAGTTTTATTTATGTTAAATAACATTACATAAATGGTTGTCAAAATAAGAATTCGGAACTAATATGTAATATATATTAACAAATAGATGTCGTTTAGCGAAGATCTTGATCCAAGGAGTGAAGCATATGCATCTGACGGTCGAACAGGCGTTGGCGGTATACCCGCTCTCGGAAGGCAAGCTGATTGCCGGAGGGGGAGGCCGGACCCGGGTGGTCAAGTCGGTGAACGTCATGGACGCCCCGGATATCGCGGACTGGATCAAGGAAGGCGAGATGCTGTTCACGACGGCGTATTTGATCAAGGACGACCCCGAAGAAGCGACAGCATTCCTGCACAAGCTCTATCAGCGCGGCGCGTCTGGGCTGGGCATCAAACTCGGCCGCTTCTGGACGTCCATTCCGGAAGCGCTCGTCCGCAAGGCCGACGAACTGGGATTCCCGCTGATCGAGCTGCCGTACGCATTCACGTTTTCCGATCAGATGAACGGATTGTTTAACGCTGAGCTGCGCAAGAGTACGGGCATTTTGCAGGATGTACTCGACAAACAGGTGCGTCTCATGCGCTTTGCTCTTCGTTCCGATCACGTCAGGGAGCTGTTCGAGACCGTAGCGGAAGTGATCGGCGAGCCGATTGCCGTGATCGGTTCACGGGGTCAAATCGTGTACAACGGGTCTGAAAACAAGGATGCGGATTTGCTGGCCGACTGGCCCTGGAGCTCGCACGGCAAATGGCTGAAGACCGAAGGCTGGCAAGCGTTCAGCATGCCGCTGATGAAGTCGGCCAGGTGTACGGGGCATGTGTTGTTTTTTACGCCGCGGATCTATTTGTCGGCGATCGAGGAGAGCTTGTACAGCCAGGCTGCCGAGCTGCTCTCCTTTCACTTGAATTTTAATTACGAGGATTATCTCGAGCTGTCGATCCAGCGCGATTTCGGCCAGATGATCAAGCGCCATCTCCGCAACGGCATGTCCTGCGAAGCGCTGGAGTCCTATGCGGCCAAGTGGGAGCTGTCCGTTTTCGAAGGCGCGTATCGCTGCGTGCTGACCGTCAGTTCGTCCCTGGATACGGGTGAACGAAAAATGGAGTGTCTGGAAGCGCTGAAGAACGAATTTTTAAGCCATGCGCTCATTCAAGGACTGTCCGGCACGCATGTCGTACTGGAAGAGGGGTTGCTGTCGCTGTTTCCGGAACGGGATGCAGTCGGCGGGGAGGAACGGCTAACGGAAGCGTTGACGAGCTGTTTGTCGGGGATGAAGGGCGAACTGCGGGGGAGCGCGAGATGCGCGATCAGCAGCCGCAAAAAGAAAGCGGTCCACCTGGCCGAAGCTTACCGCGAATGCGGCGAAGCGCACAGGCTCTCCATGCAGTGGGGTCTCGGGGGCGAGGTGGTTCGCTACGAAACGCTGGATTTCGCCTACATTTTCGAACAAGTGTCCCGCGAACGGATGACCACGTATTGCGATCGCCTGCTGGCCGGCCTGGAGGGCAAGGATCCCGATTATGTGCAAGAGATGATGCGGACGCTCGAGACGTATTTGGACAACGACGGCCAGCTTAACGAGACGGCGAAAAAGCTGTTCATTCACCGCAATACGGCGACCTACCGGATCGAAAAGCTGGGCGAACTGCTTGACGTCGATTTCAAGCGGATCAACGACCTGCTGCGGCTCAAGCTGGTATTTCAGTTCCGCAAGCTGCTTGCCGGAGCATCGATCAAGACGGGCGCCAAGTCGCGTTAAGAGCGGTTCGCGCTGAGTTTCTTCTATTATAATGGTCCATCAGTCGTTCGGATATAAATGTGTCCTTCGGGATTAATCTGCAGACAGAGGCGGGGGCGAGCGCTATGGAATCCAGAACAGGAACTAAAATATGGATACGGGACGCCCTCATCGTAACGATGAACGAGGGAAATGAAGTCATATCCGGCGATGTGCTTGTCGAGAACGACAGGATCGTTCGAATCGGTTCCGGCATCGATGCGCCGGATGCGGAGGTGATCGAGGCGGACGGCAAGGTGCTTCTGCCTGGATTCGTACAGACGCATATCCATCTGTGCCAGACGCTGTTCCGCGGCAGAGCCGACGATCTGGCGCTGATCGATTGGCTGCGCGAGCGCATCTGGCCGCTCGAAGCCGCGCATAGCGAAGATTCGGTTTATTACTCCGCGCTGCTCGGCATCGGCGAGTTAATTCGGAGCGGGACGACGACGATTCTCGATATGGAGACGGTTCATCATACGGATGCGGCTTTCCGGGCGATCGAGGAGAGCGGGATTCGCGCTTTGTCGGGCAAGGTGATGATGGATCACGGTACGGAGGTTCCGCTCGCGCTGCAGGAGAAGACGGAGCGATCGCTTCAGGAGAGCGTCGATCTGCTGGAAAAGTGGCATGGGGCGGCAAACGGACGAATCCAATATGCGTTCTGTCCCCGCTTCGTCGTTTCGTGTACGGAGGCGCTGTTGATCGGCGTGAGGGATCTGTCTGCCCAATACGGCGTGCGCGTGCATACCCATGCTTCGGAAAATCGGGACGAAATCGCGCTGGTCGAATCCGAACGCGGCATGCGTAATGTCGTCTATCTGGATCATATCGGTCTCGCCCGTCCGAACCTGATCCTCGCGCACAGCATTTGGCTGGACGAGGAGGAGAAGGCGATCATTCAAAAGCGCGGCGTCAAGGTGACGCATTGTCCGGGCTCCAATATGAAGCTCGCTTCGGGCATCGCCGAGGTGCCTGCGCTGCTCGAGATGGACATACCGGTCGGGCTTGGCGCGGATGGCGCGCCTTGCAACAACAACCTCGATATGTTTCAGGAAATGCGACTTGCGGCTTTTATTCAGAAGGTTCAGCACGGGCCGACGGTCATGGATGCGCGGAAGGTGCTTCGGATGGCGACGATGGGCGGCGCCGAGGTGCTGGGGCTCGAAGGCGAGATCGGCAGCGTCGAAATCGGGAAAAAAGCGGATTTGCAGCTGCTCGATTTGGAGGATTTTCATGTCTATCCCTCCCACGACGCCGATATCTTTTCCCGCGTTGTGTACGCCGCGACGCGCGGAGATGTCGACACGGTGCTGATCGACGGTAAAGTCGTCATGTCGGGAAAACAGGTGATGACGATCGACCGCCATCGCGTGCTGAAGGAGTCGGACCGGTCGCTCAAAGCGCTGCTCGCTCGAATCGGCGTTTAAACGGAAAAGGAGGGCGGCCGCCATGGATGCCAGCGAAATCGTGGAACATTGGATGACGGATGCCGCTCCCGCCGTGCTCGCCACGGTCATCGGCGTCGAAGGCCATGCCTATCGCAAGCCCGGCGCGATGATGCTGCTGTATGCGGACGGCAGAACGTGCGGAACGATCAGCCCCGGCTGTATGGAGAGCGATTTGCGCGAACGGACGGCGGGGTTGCTGGCGGCAGGTCGTTGCGAGATCGTGAAGTACGATATGCGGCCGGAAGAGGATGCAATGTGGGGCGAGGCCGTCGGCTGCGGCGGCATCGTCGACGTGCTGCTCGAGCCGCTGACCGGCGAGGCTGCCGCAGCGTTCCGCGAGGTCGGGGCGCGGCTTCGGGACGGAGAGGGAGCATTTGTTCTGCGTTACCGCCGCGGGGCTGAAATCGCATACGAAGTTCGAGCTCCGCAGGGGGCGGGAAAACCGGCGTTGCGGGCAACCGAAAAGATTGGGCGGCTGCTGTACGCGCAAACTGTGACGCCCGGTCCGAGGCTGCTGCTGTTCGGGGCGGGGCTCGATGCGGAGCCTGTTGCGAGAATGGCGATTGCGCTCGGGTTCAAGGTCGTTGTGGCCGATTGGCGGCCCGGACTGCTCTTACAGGCGCGCTTTCCAGGCGCGGAGCTTGTGTGCGGATCGCCCGCGAAGGTTGCGGTCGCGCTAGGGGCGGGGCCGTCCGATTACGCGCTCGTAATGGGTCACCAGCTGCAAAAGGACAGGGCGCTGCTCGAAGTGCTGCTGCCCGCCAGTCCTGCGTACGTCGGCGTGATCGGCTCCGCCCGGCGAATCGCTCATCTGTTCGACGGGCTGCCGATGCCTGCGTTCGTCCGGGCGCCCGTCGGCCTTCGGATCGGCGCGGAGGGGGCGGAGGAGATCGCGGTCAGCATCGCCGCGCAATTGGTTGCGGTCAGACGGAATAACGGGAGCGGTGGTGATGCGGGTGAGCGGGTTGAATATCGCGGCGATCTACCTGGCAGCCGGCCAGAGCGTCAGAATGGGGAGGCACAAGCTTTCCCTGGCGTTTGCCGATGGTGATCGTCTGGGCGAAAAAGGGTGGCGAGCGCTCCTGTCTTGCGGTACGGCTTCGCGGTTGATTGCCGTTGTGAGGCCGGAGGATCCGCTCGATTGGCTGCGCGATCCGTCCGGCGGGGTGATCGTGCGAAGTTCCGAGTCGAAGCTCGGCATGTCGCATTCGATTCGTGCGGGACTTCGGGCTGCGCGAAGACATTCGCCGGACGCGGTGATCATTGCTTTGGCCGATCAGCCGTTTTTGTCGTCAGGTCTTTTTGAGCGTCTGGCAGGCACTTTTGCAAATTCCCCTTTGCTCGACTATGTTGCCTGCGACTATGGCAGCTTTTCTGCCCCGCCTGCGATCTTTTCGCCTCGCATGTACGATGCTTTAGACGCGCTTGAAGGGGATTCCGGCGCACGCAAGCTGATGAACGACGGTAGGTATAGAGGCGTCCGCATCCCGATTGAAGAGCCTCGGCGCGCCATGGATATCGATACGCCGGCGGATTGGCAGGCCGCAAAGCGCGAATTTTCCCAAACGTTCGGATATTCGCGCTAACATGCCTGTTATTTCCCAAAACGTTGGTTGATCATTCGGAAAGTGCGCCATGCACAAATCGCGCAAGCGCATTTTAGACGATTCTCCAATGGTATGTCATCTATGTTGACGTTAAAATTACGCGGTTCTATATTGAGATTACGTCATTGGTGCATACCAAATCGACCAACAAACAGGGAGTCGGGGAGGAACGGTATGAAAAAGATCAAAAGCACTTGGAGCGTAAGTCTTGCATTCGTGGTGATGATGGTGCTCATTCTGTCGGGCTGCGGCAATTCGAACAACAACGGCAATGCGAGTTCGCCGGCGTCTCCTTCCGAATCGGCAAGCCCGTCGGCATCGTCCGGCGCATCTGCAAGCGCATCGGCGTCACCTTCGACAGCTTCGACAGGCTCGGGCATCGCGAACCCCCGCGTCGCATTCGTCTATATCGGCCCTCCGGGAGACGGCGGATGGACGTACCAGCACGATCAAGGCGTCAAATACATGGAGAAAGAGCTTGGCATCAAGGCCGACACGGTCGAAAACGTACCGGAGAGCGCCGACGCGGAGCGGATCATCACCGAGCTCGCGCAAAACCACGATATTATTTTCACCACCAGCTTCGGCTACATGGACTACACGCTGAATGTCGCCAAAAAGTTCCCGAACGTCAAGTTCGAGCACGCGGGCGGCTACAAGACGAACGACAACATGGCCACATACTTCGGAAAAAACTGGGAAGCCAGCTACCTGAGCGGCATCGCGGCGGGCAAGATGACGAAGAAAAACCATCTCGGCTATGTCGCGGCGTTTCCGATTCCCGAACTCATTTATAACATCAACGCCTTCACGCTAGGCGCGCAATCCGTCAACAAGGACGTCAAGGTCGACGTCGTCTGGACCAACACCTGGTTCGATCCGACGACCGAGCGCAATGCGGCGGTCAGCCTGCTCGACAAGGGCGCCGACGTGCTGATCGCTTACCAGGACTCGCCGGCGTCGCTCCAGGCGGCCGCGGAGAAGGGCGCGATGGCGGGCGGCAACGATTCCGACATGACGCGATACGCGCCGAAGGCTTACCTGACGAATCCGATCTGGAACTGGGGCCCTTACTACGTGAAAAAGGTTAAGGCGCTGATGGACGGCACGTGGTCCAACGATCAGTACCTGGGCTCCTTCGTGGACGGCATGGTCGACATTGCGCCGCTCGGCGAGAGCATCCCGGACGACGTGAAGAAGCTGGTCGAAGACCAGAAGGCGAAGTTCCTCGCGGGCGAAGACAACATCTACAGCGGTCCGATCCTCGATCAGAGCGGCGCGGAGAAGGTGCCAAGCGGCAAGTCGCTGACGGACGCCGAAATTCTCGAGATGAACTGGTTCGTCCAAGGCGTAGAAGGCACGATACCGAAGTAATGTCCGCAGGCAAGTCCAGGCAAGTCCCAGGCAAGTCCAGGCAAATCCCTTGAGCAAAGGGATTTGTTGGCTTAAGAAGGGAAGAACGGCCTTAACGGAAAAGCAATCGGCAGGCGGGAGGGGACGGCCCCTCCCCGTACGAAGGAGGACAACAACGATGCACGCAATCGAGATGCGCCGGATCGTCAAGCAGTTCGGATCGGTCGTCGCCAACGACTGCGTCGACTTTGCCGCAGGAGCGGGAGAAATTCATGCGCTGCTGGGGGAAAACGGCGCGGGCAAGAGCACGATGATGTGCATGTTGTCAGGCGTCTATCGCCCGACGAGCGGCGACATCCTGCTCCGCGGCGAGCAGGTCCGCATTCGCTCGCCCAAGGATGCCGCGAAGCTCGGCGTCGGCATGGTATTCCAGAACTTCAGGCTCGTCGCGACGCTGACGGCAGCGGAAAATATTGTGCTGGGCGAGCGCTCGTCCTTCTGGCGCGGCTCGAACTGGATGAAAAGCAAAGAGCGGGAAATCAAGGCGCTGGCGGAGAAGTTCGGGCTCACCTTTCCGGTCGACCGGCCGATCTGGCAGCTGTCGGTGGGCGAGCAGCAGCGCGTGGAGATCGTCAAGACGCTCTACCGGGGCGCGCAGTATATCATTCTGGATGAACCGACCTCCGTGCTGACGCCGGGCGAAGCGGATCAATTGTTCGAGACGCTGCGGGCGATGAAGGCGGAAGGGAAGACCGTTATCGTAACGACGCACAAGCTGAAGGAGGTCATGGCCGTCGCCGACCGCATCTCGGTCATGCGCAAAGGGAAGATGATCCACACCATCGACAAGCAGGACACGAATGAGAGAGAGCTGGCCAGGCTGATGGTGGGCAAGGAGATTGCCGCTCGGCGCGAGCTTCCGGTGAAGACGCCGGGAAGAACGCTGCTCGAGGTCGACCGGCTGGAGGTCGTCGCCGAGCACGGACGCAAGGCGCTGGACGGCTTGTCGCTCAGCATTCGCGCCGGAGAGATCGTGGGCGTCGCCGGCGTCGCGGGCAACGGACAGAAGGAGTTGGCCGAGGTGCTGAGCGGCCTGATTCCCTGGCGGCGCGGCCAGATCGCATTCGACGGGAAGCCGCTCCGTAATGCGTCCGTGCGCGGGGCAATCGAAGCGGGTATCTCGCACGTGCCCGAAAACCGCATGAAAAGCGGCCTGGCCGGCAGTCTTGGACTTGTCGACAACCTGCTGTTCAAGTCTTACCGGTCCGCCGATCGCGCCAGGCTCGGCTTTCTGCGCATCGGTCGCAACAAAGCCTGGGGCCAGCGATTGGTCGAGGAGTTTGACGTGCGGACGCCCGGCATCGACACGCCGGTGCAGCAGCTCTCGGGCGGCAATCAGCAGAAGCTGCTGCTGGCGCGCGAGATCCATCACGACCCGAAGCTGATGGTCGCGGTGCATCCGACGCAGGGTCTCGACGTCGGCGCGACCGAGGGCGTACACCGTCTTCTCGCCAAGCTGCGAGCCGAGGACAAGAGCGTGCTGCTCATCTCGGAGGACCTCGACGAAGTCATGGAGCTGTCGGATCGCATCCTCGTCATCTTCGGCGGACGCATCGTGGCGGAGCTTCGCCGCGGCGAGGCAGGTAGAGAGGCGATCGGCATGTACATGGCCGGACTGCACGGATCGGAGGTGGAAGCGATATGAGCAAAACCCAAGCCGCCGCGCTGCCGCTAGAGCCGGCGGAAGCGCCTCGCCGCAAGCGCTTTTCGTACCGAATCGAGATCGATCCGTCGGGTACCCGCAATCCGTGGTGGATCGCGCCGCTTTCTATTTTGCTTGCGCTCGTGCTCTGCGGCATTTTTATCGCCGCCAACGGCATGAATCCGGTTACCGTTTACGCCAAAATGATCAAAGGCGCCTTCGGCTCCTCGTTCGGCATCACCGAGACGCTCGTGAAGGCGATCCCGCTCCTGCTGTGCGGCATCGGCGTAGCGATCGCCTACCGCATCTCGGTGTGGAACATCGGCGCGGAAGGCCAGTTTCTCGTCGGTGCCGTCGCGGCGACGGCCGTCACGATCTGGTTCCCGAATCTGCCGATTTACGGGACGATTCCGCTTATGATCGTTTTCGCGATCGCTGCCGGCGGAATATGGGGACTGCTAACGGCGATTCCCCGCACCTATTTTCAGGTCAACGAGCTCGTCACCTCGCTCATGCTCAACTATGTCGCGATTTTGCTGCTCGACTATTTCGTGTTCGGACCCTGGAAGGACCCGAAAGGCTTTAATTTCCCCGGCACCCCGATGTTTAACGACGCGCAAACGCTGCCGGTGCTTGGCGACACGCGGCTTCACCTCGGTCTCGTATTTGCGCTTGTCGCCGTCGTTTTGTACGGATTGCTCGTCAAGTACACGAAGTGGGGCTACGAGCTGCGGCTCATCGGCGCCAATCCCGAAGCGGCCAAAAATGCGGGTATCCCGATTCAACGCCATATTTTGCTCGTCATGCTCATCAGCGGCGGCCTTGCGGGGCTCGCCGGTATGGCGGAGGTCTCCGGGGTATCGCACCGGCTCATGTACGGCATTTCGCCGGGTTACGGCTATACGGCGATTATCGTCGCTTGGCTTGCCAAGCTGAGTCCCGCCTGGCTCGTCGTCTCCGCCGTCCTGTTCGGCGGCCTGATCGTAGGCGGCTACAGCGTGCAGACGATCGGACTGCCGTCGTCCATCTCCAACATGATTCAAGGCGCGATCTTGTTCTTCCTGATCGCCGGCGGCATGTTCGGCAAGTTCAGGCTGCGGCGCAACGCTTAGTAAAGGAGAGATCGAACATGGACACATTCACGCAGATCGTCATCGCCGCGATCTCTTCCGGCACGCCGCTGCTCTTCGCCGCGCTCGGCGGCATCCTGATCGAACGCTCCGGCATCATTCAGCTTGGCGCGGAAGGCATCATGCTGCTCGGCGCCGTCATCTCCTGCATGACGTTTATCCATACGGGCAGCCTGCCCCTCGCGCTGCTCGCGGTCGCGGGCATCAGCATCGCGCTTGGACTTGTCCACGCTTTTCTGACGGTGACGCTTCGAGCCAACCAGACGGTTAGCGGCCTTGCGATGACCTTGTTCGGCACCGGCCTTAGCGCCTACCTCGGCAAGTCGGTTGCAGGCACGCCGATTCCGGGCTCGGTGCCTAAGCTCGATCTGAGCTTTTTGGACGGCGTACCGTTCCTCGGCGACGTATTCGGCCATCTGAACGTGCTTACCTGGTTCAGCTTCGCGCTGGTCGTCATCCTTCACTTGTTCATTCATCGCACCTCCTGGGGCTTGCACCTGCGCGCCATCGGCGACAATCCGGCGACGGCCGATGTCATGGGCATCCGCGTGCAAACCTTGCGCTACGGCTACGTCATCGTCGGCACGATTCTGATCGGCCTGGCCGGCGCCGACATGCTCCTCGCATATTCGCCGACCTGGACCGAAGGGATGACTGCCGGCCGGGGCTGGATCGCCGTCGCGCTCATCATC
This sequence comes from Cohnella hashimotonis, assembly GCF_030014955.1. Classification (NCBI taxonomy): domain Bacteria; kingdom Bacillati; phylum Bacillota; class Bacilli; order Caryophanales; family Paenibacillaceae; genus Cohnella; species Cohnella hashimotonis. Next base: position 3,670,985 of record NZ_JAGRPV010000001.1, on the reverse strand, counting down.
TTCGCCCGCTGGAATCCGGTGCGCGCGCTGCTGTGCGCATACTTCTTCGGCGCGATGGACACGATCGGCTTCAAGATTCAGCTCATCGGCAGCGAGATCCCTTCATACTTTCTCAAGATGATTCCTTACATCGTCACGATTCTCGTGCTTATGTATCTCGGCTGGCGCAGCCGCAACAAGCTGTCGGGCACGCCGCAATCGCTCGGTCTGCCATACATTCGCGAACAGCGATTCTAGCTGTGACAAAAGGGGGAGCGTACGATGGCGCATCCGCAAGAACAACTCATACGGTCTCCCTCCGTCCGACATCCGTCAACCGCCGAAGAGGCCTGGCGGCTGAAGCGGGAGCTGGGAGCGGGCGCGGTATTCGTAGCCGGAGGCACGCTGCTGCGTACGCAGTGGGAAGCCGGACTCGTCCCTTACCCCGCGCACCTGATCGATCTGGCCGGCGTCGCGGAAATGACCGGAGTCGGGCCGCCGGACACGGCGGGCAGCGGCTGGCGAATCGGCGCGCTGACGTCGCTCGCGGAATGCCGCAGTCATCCCGGTCTTGCCGCGGCCTCTCCGCTCGTGAAGGAAGCCGCCCGCGTCATCGCGGCTCCGGCGGTTCGCAACCTGGCGACGATCGGCGGCAACGTGCTTTCCCGCACGGGCGATATGGCGACCGCGCTGCTCGCGCTGGATGCGCAGCTCATCTGGCTGGACTTTGCCGGTACGCTTGCAGAACCATTATCGGCTTGGCTGGATCGCGAACGGGAAGGCTCAGGCGGCGCGCCGGGTCTGCTTACTGCGATTCTGCTGCCGGCAAGGGACGGCATAACCGTAAACTCGAAGACAAGGCGCTATTGCGCTTTTCATAAAGTCGGCCGCCGGGAAGCCTTTATCCCGCCGGTCGTGAACGTGGCGCTGGACGTCGCGTTCGACGAAGGCGGCGTGGTCGCGGACATTCGCATCGCGGCCGGCGGCGGAACGATGATTCCGGCGCGCCTGACGGCAGCCGAAGCGCTGATGCGGGGCCGAACGGCTGACGCTGCGCTCCTCTCGGCGCTGCATGCGGCTGTCCAGGAGGAATATGCGCCCAAGCCGGATCCGCTGGTCGACGAAGCGTTCCGGCGGATGACGGCGGCCAATCTCGTCGCGGCCGCGCTATGGGAGGCGGGGCGCGATGCCCGCGCGTCCGAAGAGGGGGGAGAGTCATGCTGCTGAACCGCATGACGAGCGGCCGCCGCTGGCGCATCCGTCCCGACGGTCCTGCCAAGGTCACTGGAGAGCTGGAATATCTGACGGATTTGTCGCTGCCGAACATGCTGATCGGACGGGTGCTTCGCAGCACGCATCCGCATGCGCTCATTCGCGGCATCGACGTATCGAAGGCGCTGGCGCTGCCCGGCGTGCACGCGGTTCTTACCGCGAAGGACGTGCCTGGACTGAATCGCTTCGGCATCGCCCGGCCCGACTACCCGGTCTTCTGCGAGGACCGCGTCCGCTTCATCGGCGATGCCGTCGCGGCCGTCGCCGCGGATTCCGACGAGCTGGCGGAGCTCGCGCTAGCGGCGATCGAGGTCGACTACGAGCCGCTGCCGGTCGTGGACGATCCGGAGCGCGCCATCCTGGCAGACTCGCCGCTGTTGTACCCTGAAGGCAACGTGTTCCACCGCAACGATTACAAGTTCGGGGATATCGAAGCCGGCTTCGCCGAAGCTGCGCATATCGTAGAGGAGACTTATTCCACGCCCAGGCAGATGCATACGTATATGGAGACCGAAGGCGGCCTGTTCGTGCCGGGTGAGGACGGCAGGCTGACGGCCTACTCCCCGACGCAGCACGGTTTCATGGACCGGATGCAGCTTGCTCGCATCCTGGCGAAGCCCGAGGCCGAGATCCGCGTCGTGTCCAGCCCGATCGGCGGCTCGTTCGGCGGCAAGGACGAGTTGAACGTGCAGCCTTACGGCGCCTTGCTGGCGCTGGCGACCGGCCGGCCCGTAAAGCTCCACAACTCCAGGTGGGAATCGGTGCGCGCCGGCCTCAAGCGCCATCCGATGAAAATAACGATGAAAACGGGCGTGGACGCCGAAGGAAGGCTCGTCGCGCATCGGGCGTACGTCATCGCCGACAAAGGGCCTTATTCGACGCTCGGCGCAGAGGTGCTGAACTTCGCGACGGAGCATGTCGTCGGACCGTACCGCTTCAAGGCGGTCGACGTGGATACCGTGTCGGCCTTCACGAACAACGGGATGTCCGGTGAGTTCAGAGGCTTCGGCGGCAATCAGGCGATCTTCGCGCTGGAGGGACAGCTCGATCGGCTGGCAGCGCTGCTCGGCATGGACCCGTGGGAGCTCCGGCGCCGCAACCTGCGGCGCGCGGAAGATCCGGGGCCGCTCGGACAACCGATCTCGGTGACGGGCGGCGCCGGCCAGACGTGGGGGTCGCTCGCGGAGAGCGCGCTCTGGCGAAAAAGAAGCGAACGATCTACGCCGGCGCCGTCAGCGCCTTGGATAAAACGGGGGATCGGAGCAGCCTACGTCATGCATGCCTCGGGACTCGGCGTCGGCATTCCCGATCCTGCCGGCGGGCGGCTGCAGCTGCGGATCGACGGGAAGATCGAAGCCGTCTTCGGCTATGAGGAATTCGGCCAAGGCCTGATCGCGTCGCTCATGCAGATGCTGATCGAGATGTTCGGCTTCTCCGAGCGGGACATCGTCATCACGATCGGGGATACCGACGTCGTCCCCGACAGCGGTTCCACGACCGCCTCGCGTGCGACGAGCATGATGTGGCAATCGCTCCGCAGGCTGCGCGGCCCTTTTGTCGGCAAGCTGCTCGAGGAGGCTTCGGGCGCGTTGGGACTGCCCGCGGAGACGCTCGCGATCGGCGAAGGCGGCATCCGCGGCGCCGGGGACGATCGTCTGCTCATCAGTTACGCCGGACTCGCCGCGCTCGCCGAGACCGCCGGACGGCAGATCGCTGCGCAGACGCACTTCACTTATCCGACGTCTCCAGTCGACCGGGTCGGCGCGCATTATATGTACTCGTATGCCGCCGTCGCGGTGGAGGTCGAAGTGAACACGCTGACCGGCCGCGTGCATGTCGCCGAGCAATACCACGCCGTCGCCGCAGGCCCGGTCGTGAATCCGCAAGGCTACCTCGGTCAGATCGAGGGAGGGGGCAGCATGGCGCTCGGCTTCGCGCTGACGGAGGACGCGGTGATGAGCGGCGGGCATTACTTGACCAAAAATCTGGACACCTACCTCGTACCCACGATCGTCGAGCAAAACGGCTGCGTGACTGTGGACGCGATCGAGGAATTGCCCGAAGGCGACGAGCACGGGCCTCGCGGGCTCGGAGAGCTGGGCTCGGTGGGCTTGGCGCCGGCGATCGCGGAGGCTGTCTACCAGGCGACCGGCAAGCGCGTGAACAAGCTGCCGATCGATCCTGCGCAGCTGCAGGAGCCGTTTTGCTTCTAACAACTTAAGCTAATCCTGCACGCGGGTGCAGCAGCAAGGAGGCGAGCAAGATGATCGAGAGGGTGCCGATGTCGGCGGATCCGATTCCAACGCTGATCATCAACGTGAACGGCAAGGATACGGCGCTGGCCGTCCCGCCGACGAAGCGGCTGCTTCACGTGCTGCGCGACGATCTGGGCCTTACCGGCACGAAGCGGTCCTGCGAGATGGGGCGCTGCGGCGCCTGCATGGTGCTCGTGGACGGCAAGCCGGTCAATTCCTGTCTCGCGATGGCCTACCAATGCGAGGGCAAATCGGTCACGACGATCGAAGGCCTATCGGAAGGGGGCTTGACGCAGGTTCAGCAGTGCTTCCTTGAGGAGGGCGGCTATCAATGCGGCTATTGCACGCCGGGGATGGTCGTGACCGTTACCGCGATGCTGGCGCACGATCCGTCGCCGAGCGACGCCGATATCGAGGAGGCGCTGTCGGGCAATTTGTGCAGATGCACCGGCTACGGCGGCATTCGGCGGGCCGTTAATAAAGCGATCGCGCTGAAAAAGGAGCAAACGGGATGAGCGGCAACGAAAAGGAGCTTCATTTATTTTATATCCGCAAATGCGTCGAGGTGTCGCGTCAGGCGCGGTCGGCAGGCAATACGCCGTTCGGCAGCCTGCTCGTCGGTCCTGACGGCGAGGTGCTCATGGAGCAGGGCAATATCGAGATTACTGCCCATGTCTGTACCGGCCACGCGGAGACATCGCTGATGCAGCGCGCATCGCATGCGTACCCGAAAGACTTTTTGTGGCGCTGCACGCTCTATTCGACGGCCGAGCCATGCGCCATGTGCAGCGGGGCGATCTACTGGGGCAATGTCGGGCGCGTAGTATACGGCATCTCCGAGCATCGGCTGGCCGAGCTGACCGGCGACGACGAGCAGAACCTGACGCTGGATCTGCCCTGCCGGGACATTTTGGCGAGAGGACGCAAGCCGATCGAGGTCGTCGGTCCTTTTTCCGAGGTCGAGCAAGAGGTCGTCGCGGTACACGAGGGCTATTGGAAATGAGCGGCGCCAGGGAAGGCATGCTGACGCTGTCGGTCGTAAACGGACTTGAGCGCGGGTCCTTCGTGGAGGCGTTAGGCAGCGTGTTCGAGCACTCGCCGTGGGTGGCGGAGGCCGCTTGGGCGGCGCGTCCTTACCTATCGGTCGGCGCGCTTCACCAAGCGATGATGGACGTCGTCCGCGACGCGCCTAGGGCGCGGCTGATCGCGTTTTTGCGGGCGCACCCGGACCTTGGGACGCGGCTTGCCGTCACGCCCTATTCGGCCTCGGAGCAGGCGGGCGCGGGGCTCGACCGCTTGACGGCGGAGGAGTACGAGATTTTTACGCATCTGAATCAGACGTACGTGGAGCGTTTCGGCTTCCCGTTCATACTCGCCGTAAAAGGCAAAAGCAAGGAAGAGATACTGGAAGCGATGAGGACGCGCGTGAACCATGACGCAGAGCGGGAGCTGGCGGAAGCGGTCTCGCAAATTGCGCGTATTACGGGCTTCAGGCTAGCGGATCTGGTGGCGGGCGAATAGAAAGGAGGCGGCGCGCGTGAACGGCAAACTGACGACCCATGTGCTCGATACGTCGATCGGGCGGCCTGCGGCAGGTATGCGGGTGCAGTTATTCGGAATCGGCGAAGGCCTGTCGGCACGGACGCTGCTCCGTGAGGCGTTCACAAACGAGGACGGCAGGTTGGACGCTCCGCTGCTGGAAGGCGATCTGCTTGCCGAAGGAACTTACGAGCTGCTGTTTGGCGTCGGCGATTATTTCCGGGGGAACGCGCATGCGTTTTTCTTGGGGCAAGTGCCGATTCGGTTCGAGGTATCGGAGCCGTCGAGTCATTATCATGTGCCGCTGCTCGTCTCGCCGGGCGGCTACAGCACGTACCGGGGCAGTTGAAGGCGGCTTTGGCCGAAGGGGAGGCAAGCGATGGGAAAGGACTACGATCTGATCGTGAAAGGCGGTTTCGTCGCGCTGCCGGAAGAAGCGGCGTTTCTGGACATCGGCATCAGAGGCGGCAAGATTGCCGCGATCGGCGCAGAGCTCAGCGCGGGACCTGGCATAGAGATCGTAGATGCGCGCGGGAAATGGGTGCTTCCGGGCGTGGTGGACGCGCATGTGCATCTGAACGAGCCGGGCATGGGGCATTGGGAAGGCTTTGCGTCCGGCTCCGCGGCGCTTGCGGCCGGCGGCTGCACGACGTTCGTAGATATGCCGCTTAACGGCTTGCCGCCGACCGTCAACGTGGAGGCGCTGGCGATGAAGGCCGATCGCGCAGCAGGCGTATCGAGCGTCGACTACGCCTTTTGGGGCGGGCTCGTGCCGGGCAATGTCAGCGACCTTCAGCCGCTTCACGAGTCGGGGGTCAAAGCCTTCAAGGCGTTTTTGTCCGATCCGGGCGGGGAGACGGAGGACCGCTTCCGCGAAGTCGACGACCTGACGCTGCTGGAGGGCATGCGGACGATCGCATCGTTCGACGGCCTGCTAGGCCTTCATGCCGAGAGCGAAGCGATCACCTCCCGTCTAGCGGAGAAGGCGGCCGCCGATGGCCGGACGGACGCGGCGGACTTCATCGCCACCCGTCCCGTCGTCGCGGAGCTGGAGGCGGTGGGTCGCGCCCTGCTGTTCGCGCGGGAGACGGGTTGCCGTCTTCACTTCGTGCATATGAGCAGCCCGGAGGCGGTGGAACTGATCGCACAGGCAAGGCGCGAAGGGCTCGACGTCACGGCCGAGACTTGCCCGCACTATCTCGTGCTCAGCGACCGGGACATGGAGCGGATCGGACCCGCTGCGAAGTGCGCGCCGCCGATGCGCGACGATGCGCGCCGCGAGCGGCTGTGGCAGCAAATCGCCGAGGGCTCGATCGACGTGATCGCCTCGGACCATTCGCCGTCGCCGGAGGCCTGGAAGTCGATGGAGGGCCGCACGTTTATGAGCGCCTGGGGAGGCATCGCAGGCGCACAGAGCAGTCTGGAGCTGATGCTGGACGAAGGGGCCGTGAAGCGGGGGCTCCCGCTGCCGGTCATCGCCAAACTGATGGCCGACGGTCCTGCCAAACGGTTCGGCTTGGACGACCGCAAAGGACGCATCGCGGTCGGACGCGATGCCGATCTGGCGATCGTCGATCCGGGTGCCGCTTATACGCTGAGGCGCGAGGACCTGTACCAGCGGCATCGCCATAGCCCCTACATTGGAAGAACTTTTTCTTGCAGGGTCGTAAATACGTTCGTGCGCGGCCAGCTGGTTTATTCGCTTAACGGCGGCGGCATCGTTCGCGCGGGCGGCGGCGAGCTGTTAAGTCCGTTGAAGGAAAGGGTGAACGAAAGATGAGCCTGTCCGATATTCCGATCCATGCCTTAAAAGAAGAGATGCTCACGCTGCTAGGCGAGATGGCCGTCCATACGGACGAACCCGAGAATCCCGGCGTCACCAGGCCGCTGTATGGCGTATCCTGGCTCAGCGCGCAGGCGGCGCTCGCCGCCCGTATGGAGGAAGCGGGGTTATCGGTCCGGTACGACAATGTCGGCAATCTTTACGGGCGTCTCGCGGGTGAACGCGATAGCGAGGCGGCCGTCTTGACCGGTTCGCATGTCGACTCCGTGCGGCATGGCGGCCGATTCGACGGCACTTACGGCATCGCAGCCGGCATCGCGGCGCTCGGCTATTTGCGCCGGACTCACGGCAAGCCGTTACGTCCGCTTGAAGTCGTCTCTTTTTGCGAAGAAGAAGGGAGCCGGTTTCCGATCGCCTACTGGGGCTCCGGCAACGCGACTGGCATTTATGACTGGCGTCAGGCCGGCAGCTACAAGGACGAGGACGGGGTTTCCCTCGAGGAGGCGATGCAAGCCTCCGGCTTCGGACGCGCGGACGGCCCGGATTGCCGGCTTGCGCCGCTTGCGGGTTTTGTCGAGCTCCATATCGAACAGGGGCTCGTGCTCGAACACCGCAACCGGCGCATCGGCATCGTCGAGTCGATCGTCGGGCAGCGCAGGTATGCGCTGTCGATCGAGGGCGCGGCCAACCATGCGGGCACGACGCCGATGACGCTCCGTCAGGATGCGCTCGCCGGCGCGGCGGAGATCGCACTGAAGCTGGAATCGCTCGCCTCGTCGTGGGGGGAGCCGCTCGTCGCTACGGTCGGCAAGATCGAAGCGCGCCCGAATACGCCGAACGTCATTCCCGGCTATGTCGAAATGACGCTCGACATCCGCCATTCGGACGAATGGAGCCTGTCGGCTTTCTCCGATCTTGTGCTCAGCGAGATTCAGCGGATCACGGACCGGCGGCGGCTGCGGCTTGCCGTGACGCCTTGGCTCGCGACCAAGCCTGTGCCTATGAACGAGCGGCTGACCGCCCGCGTCGAGGCGGCCTGCGCCGGGCTGTCGCTTTCCTACCAGCGCATGGTGAGCGGCGCCGGGCACGATGCGCAGCTAATGGCGCCGCTTTGTCCGACGACGATGATTTTTGTGCCAAGCCGGGCAGGAATCAGCCATTCGCCCGATGAATACACATCGCCCGAGCAGCTCGCCGAAGGGGCGGCCGTGCTTGTTTCCGTCCTGTACGATCTGGCTTACAAGGAGTAGATTTCATGAAAGCATACGCTGAATTGTCCCCCTCGCCCCGCACGATCATGACGCCCGGACCTGTCGAGGTCGATCCCCGCGTGCTGCGCGCGCTGTCCTATCCGATTCTCGGACAGTTCGATCCCGAATTCACCGCGCTCATGAACGATACGATGGAAATGCTGCGGCTCGTCTTCCGGACCGACAATCGCTGGGCGTATCCGGTGGACGGCACGTCCCGCTCCGGCATCGAGGCGGTATTGACGAGCCTGATCGAGCCCGGCGACAAGGTGCTGGTGCCGATTTACGGGCGATTTGGCCATTTGCTGCACGAGATCGCGGAGCGCTGCGGCGCCGAGGTCGTGACGCTGGAGCAGGAGTGGGGCCGCGTGTTCGAGCCGGCGGATATTGCCGACGCGATCCGGCGCGAGCGGCCGCAGCTCGTCGCCGTCGTGCACGGCGAAACGTCGACGGGCCGCGTGCAGCTGCTCGACGGCATTGGTGCGGCTTGCCGCGAGACGGACGCGCTGCTCGTCGTCGACGCAGTCGCGACGCTCGGCGGCGTGCCCGTTGAGACGGACGCCTGGCTGCTCGACGCCGTGGTCGGCGGCACGCAGAAGTGCCTGTCCGTGCCCTCCGGCATGGCGCCGATCACCTACAACGCGCGCGTCGAAGCGAAGGTGCTCGCCCGCAAACGGGTGGAGCGCGGCCTTCGCGTACCGGGCATGGCGAACGCCGAGCCGGAGGAAGGGCGCCGCTTCATCCAGAGCAACTATCTGGATCTGGCCCAGCTGCAAGACTATTGGAGCGCCGCGCGGCTGAATCATCATACGGAGATGACCTGCATGCTTTACGGCCTGCGCGAAGGGCTGCGCATCGTGCTGCAGGAAGGGCTGGAGATGCGGTGGAAGCGGCACCGCACTCACGAGGCCGCGCTCGTCGCGGGGCTGGAAGCGATGGGCATGCGCCTGTACGGAGACCCGTCGTGCAAGATGACAGTCGTTACCTGTGTGGAAATTCCCGAAGGCGTGGACGGCGAATCCGTGCGCGCGATGCTGCTGTCGATGTTCGGCATCGAGATCGCCAGCTCCTTCGGTCCGCTCAAGGGCCGGATCTGGCGCATCGGCACGATGGGCTACAGCTGCAGGCGGGACAATGTTCTGCGGCTGCTTGGCGCGTTCGAGGCCGTACTCGCGCGGCACGGCGCAAAGGTCAAGGCCGGCGCGGCCGTGCAGGCGGCGCTGGACGTATACGAGGCTGGCGAAGTGAAGTGAAGCACTAAAGCCTCGTTTGCGGTGATAGCTCGCATGTGCGGGGGGTACGCGGTAGCGACGATCGTTTTGCAATGGATGAGCACTATTTTACAACATGCGTTAATGCCTTTTTGCGCGTATCGGCACAGTCCGAGGTGTCGCAGAGATGGCGTTAGCGCCTTTTTGCGCGTATCGGAACAGTCCGAGGTGTCACAGAGATGGCGTTAGTGCCTTTTTGCGCGTATCGGAACAGTCCGAGGTGTCGCAGAGATGGCGTTAGCGCCTTTTTGCGCGTATCGGAACAGTCCGAGGTGTCGCAGAGAGGGCGTTAGCGCCTTTTTGCGCGTATCGGTACAGTCCGAGGTGTCGCAGAGAGGGCGTTAGCGCCTTTTTGCGCGTATCGGTACAGTCCGAGGTGTCGCAGAGAGGGCGTTAACGCCTTTTTGCGCGTATCGGTACAGTCCGAGGTGTCGCAGAGAGGGCGTTAACGCCTTTTTGCGCGTATCGGTACAGTCCGAGGTGTCGCAGAGAGGGCGTTAGCGCCTTTTTGCGCGTATCGGTACAGTCCGAGGTGTCGCAGAGAGGGCGTTAACGCCTTTTTGCGCGTATCGGTACAGTCCGAGGTGTCGCAGAGAGGGCGTTAACGCCTTTTTGCGCGTATCGGTACAGTCCGAGGTGTCGCAGAGAGGGCGTTAGCGCCTTTTTGCGCGTATCGGTACAGTCCGAGGTGTCGCAGAGAGGGCGTTAACGCCTTTTTGCGCGTATCGGTACAGTCCGAGGTGTCGCAGAGAGGGCGTTAACGCCTTTTTGCGCGTATCGGTACAGTCCGAGGTGTCGCAGAGAGGGCGTTAGCGCCTTTTTGCGCGTATCGGTACAGTCCGAGGTGTCGCAGAGAGGGCGTTAACGCCTTTTTGCGCGTATCGGTACAGTCCGAGGTGTCGCAGAGAGGGCGTTAACGCCTTTTTGCGCGTATCGGTACAGTCCGAGGTGTCGCAGAGAGGGCGTTAACGCCTTTGTGCATTTATCGGCACTTTCCCGCGTATTGAAGGAGGTACTGCTGCAGGAGAACTACCTGTTTTAACGAGCGCAACTGCCCTCGCAGTCCGCATTTTGTCCGAAGTTACACGGTTCTGCCGCTCAACTGCCCTCGCAGTCCGCATTTTGCCTGAAGTTGCGCGGTTCTGCCGCGCAACCGCCCTGGCATTCTGCATTTTGTCCGAAGTTACACGGTTCTGCCGTGCAACTGCCCTCGCAGCCCACATTTTGCCCGAAGTTACACGGTTCTGCCGCACAACTACCCTCGCAGTCCGCATTTTGCCCGAAGTTACACGGTTCTGCCGTGCAACTGTGTCCACCCCCAGGCGGGATTGGAGGATTAAGGTTGAACATCGGTCAGTCGAGCGTTCGATCTGACCTGTCCTTAAGCGAAGGGGATAAGTTTAAATTGTGAGCGCCATCTGCTATACTGATGTCGTTTAAACGCGCGTTCAGAAGAATTTAGAGCTGAGCATATTATGCAATATTATTGGTGCAATCGGACATCCGAATTCGGCAAAGGCACTGAGGCGACGACGCGCTGCATACTCGAAAACGAACAGGGAGGATGTAAAGCATGCGACTGGGCAGCCAGCTTTTCGGAGATACGAGCACGCCCGAAGCCTGGGTGAACGAGGTGCTAAAGGGAGGCTATCGGTCTGCGGTATGCCCCGACTTGCCCGATACTTCCGAGGATATCGTGCGCGCCTATGTGCGGGCCGCGGAGGCGAACGACATCACGATCTCGGAGGTCGGCGCCTGGAGCAACCCGATCAGCGCGGACGAAACGGTTCGTCAGGAGGCGCTCGCGCATTGTAAGCGGCGGCTTGCGCTCTCGGATACGGTCGGCGCGCGCTGCTGCGTCAACATCGCCGGGTCGCGCGGCGATCAATGGGACGGGCCGCACCCTGACAACTTTTCCGAAGACACTTTCGCGCTTATCGTAGACACGGTACGCGAGATTATCGACGCCGTGCGTCCGACGCGCACTTATTTTGCGCTGGAGACGATGCCGTGGATTTTTCCGGATTCCGCGGATTCGTACCTTGCGCTGCTCAAGGCGATCGACCGTCAGGCGTTCGCGGTTCATTTCGATCCGGTCAACATGATCGCAAGTCCGAGAATTTACTATAAGAACGGCGACATGATCCGCGACTTTTTCGCCAAGCTAGGCCCGTATATCCGCAACTGCCACGCCAAGGACATCCGGCTTGCCGGCAAGCTGACGGTGCATCTCGACGAGGTCGTGCCCGGCCGCGGCGCGCTGGACTACCGGACCTTTCTCCGAGAGCTCGATAAGCTGGACTCCGATACTTCGCTGATTGTCGAACACTTGCATGCGCCCGAGGAAGCCGCGGAAGCCGCGCGCTATATCAGGTCCGTAGCCCAGGAGCTGAATATTTCTTTATAAAAAATGGACGAAATCGCTCAAGAGGTGTAACTTTTGGACGCGACGCCGCGTCAGTGACCGTGCAAGCGCTTGATCGCTGCGCAATTCACGTTCGAAGGGAGCATACTTATATGAAAAAGCAAAAATGGATCATACTCGCGACCGCGGCCGGACTGCTTGCGACGACGGGCGCCAGTGCGGCGGGTCTGATCGAGAAAGTAAGCGGCCAGCTCCGCGGGGATATCACAGTCACGGTCAATGGGGAGCAGACCCAGCTTCACCCGGTTTATATCGACGGAAAAGCCTATATTCCGGTGCGCGATGCGGCTGATGCGTTCGGCTACGGCATCTCGTGGAATCAGAAGCAGCTGGACTTGACAAGCAAAAACGCGCCGGTCGGAGAGGCGGACTATGCGATGATCTCCGGCGTCGTAGAGAGCGCGACCGCGACCGCAGGCGGCGGCGTAAGACTTGAGGTGCTCGGCACAGGGCCGAACGCCTGGATCATTCTGACGGCCGACGCCAAGTCGACCATAACCGGTGCGGACGGAAAAACGATCGCGGCCTCCGATCTGAAGGCGGGCATGCATATCATTGCCCAGTACGGACCGGCCATCGCAAAGAGCTACCCGGGACAGTCCCATGCGGCTTCCGTGAACGTAACGGCCGAACGGCTGGTCAAGGAACAGGCGGTCTATTCCGTGGAAAAAGCGGACGGCGGCTGGCGCATTCAGTTTTCCGAGCTGAAGAACGGCGTCGATACGCCCGTGCTTACGCTGCAGTCCGGCAAGGAGACGAGACTCGTCGACAAGGAAGGCCGGTCTGCCGACTGGACGCAGATCAAGCCGGGAACGCCGGTTCGCGCTTATTACGGCCCTACGATCACCGAAGGACAGGTCTCGGCGCTTGATACGGTCGTCGTGCTGGAGCAGCAGCCGACGGCCGAACAAATCGCGGCTTACCGCGAGATCGCCTGGAAGCTCGTACCGGCCGAGCAGCTTCCGCATCTGCTGACCAAAAAGGAAGATGCCCAGGTGGCCGTGATCGAAGCTGACGCAGCCGGTCTGATGCCGGCCGACGACGCCGCCAAGAAGCGCGTCGAAGAAATCAAGGCGGCCGGCGGCAAGCTGATCGCCGTTAATTACAGCACGGATCAAGATCCGTTGATCGGGCCGCTGACGATCGTCTTTGATCCGGAGACGGAGAAGTTGCTCGGCTATTTCATAAGACGTTAATCGACCCGAGCGCCCGGAACCCATTGCCTCGCTTACGCAGGCATGGGTTCTTTTTGTTGTGTTAAGGTATTTGCCTTGACATCGTTCGAGCGAAGGCTTATGATAGTTTTCGGACGCGGCGTGTCAAGTCGTTTCCCTTGACAGCATAGGAGTGATCGTGATGCAGGGAGAGCGCGCACTCGCGAAGACGACCCGGATGAACATGCTGTTCGATTTTTACGGGCCGCTGCTGACCGACAAGCAGCAGACGTTTCTGAAGTTTTATTACCACGACGATTACTCGCTCGGCGAGATCGCGTCGGACTTCGAGATCAGCCGACAGGCGGTCTACGAGCATCTGAAGCGGGCGGAGCAGGCGCTCGAGGGCTACGAGGACAAGCTGGGACTCATGGCGCGGCACGTGCGGCTGCACGGCTGGCTCGATACGCTCGACCGGCAGATCGGCGCGCTCCCGGAGCCGCATCGCGAAGCGCTGGCCAGGACGGCCGCAGGCCTCCGCGGATCGGAAGACGGCGATCTTTGAACGCGAACCCGACAAATGATATGATTGAACGAATAGATGCGATATTTTCGAAGAAGGGAGGGACCGGTTTATGGCATTCGAGGGTTTGACGACAAGGCTCCAGAACGTGTTCGGCAAGCTTCGGGGCAAGGGCAAGCTGTCCGAAGACGATGTCAACGAGGCGATGCGCGAGGTAAGGCTGGCGCTGCTGGAGGCCGACGTTAACTTCAAAGTCGTGAAGGACTTCATCGCAAAAGTAAAAGAGAAAGCCGTCGGATTGGAAGTGACGAAGAGCTTCACGCCCGGCATGGTCGTGGTCGATATCGTCCACAAGGAACTGATCGAGCTGATGGGCGGCACCCAGTCCAAGCTGGCCAAGTCCAACCGGCCGCCTACGGTCGTTCTGATGGCAGGCCTGCAGGGCGCGGGCAAGACGACGCTCGTCGGCAAGCTCGCCAAGCAGCTGCAGTCGCAGAACCACAAGCCGCTGCTTGTAGCCGGCGATATCTACCGACCAGCCGCGATCAAGCAGCTTCAGGTGCTCGGCGGACAGATCGACGTGCCGGTATTCTCCCTGGGCGACCAGGTCAGCCCGGTCGAGATCGCCCGGCAGGGCGTAGCGCGCGCCAAGGAAGAGGGCCGCGACTACGTGCTCATCGATACCGCGGGCCGTCTGCAGATCGACGAAGCGCTAATGGAAGAGATCAAGCAGATTCACGCGGCCGTTAATCCCGACGAGGTACTGCTGGTTGTCGACGCCATGACGGGCCAAGAGGCCGTCAACGTGGCCAAGAGCTTCCATGAGCAGCTCGCGCTGACCGGCGTCGTGCTGACCAAGCTCGACGGCGACACCCGCGGCGGCGCCGCGCTGTCGGTCAAGGCGGTCACGGGCTGCCCGATCAAGTTCGCCTCCACGGGCGAGAAGATCGACCAGCTCGAGGCGTTCCACCCCGACCGGATGGCGTCGCGGATCCTCGGCATGGGCGACATGCTGTCTCTTATCGAGAAAGCGCAGACCAACATCGACGAGGAGAAGGCGAAGGAGCTCGAGCGCAAGATGCGCACGGCCGAATTCACCTTCGACGACTTCCTTGAGCAGATGGAGCAGGTCCGCAAGATGGGGCCGCTCGACCAGCTGCTCGATATGATGCCCGGCATGAACAAGCTGAAGGCCAATCCGAACTTCAAGATCGACGAGAAGCAGATCTCCCGCACCGAGGCGATCGCCAAGTCGATGACGAAGGCGGAGAAGCAGAAGCCCGACATGATCAACTACAGCAGGCGCAAGCGGATCGCGGCCGGCAGCGGCACGACCGTCGCCGACGTTAACCGTCTGCTCAAGCAGTTCGAGGACATGAAGAAGATGATGAAGCAATTTTCCGGCATGATGGGACCCAAGGGACCCAAAGGCGGGATGAAGGGCCTCAAAAATCTGCTCGGCGGCAAAGGCGGCAAGGGCATGAAGTTTCCTTTCTAAGCGTTCCAAGGATCGAGATCTCGTTAAGGAGGTGAAAGTTTAAAATGGCAACTCGCATTCGTCTTAAGCGTATGGGCGCTCACAAAGCCCCTTTCTACCGCGTGGTCGTAGCTGATTCCCGCTCCCCGCGCGACGGCCGCTTCATCGAGGAGATCGGCATCTACAACCCGGTCGCTCAACCGGCCGAAGTGAAGATCGACGAGGAGAAGGCACTGAAGTGGCTGCAATCCGGCGCGCAAGCGTCCGATACGGTCCGCAATCTCCTGAGCAAGGCTGGCGTTCTGAAGAAGTTCCACGAATCCAAGCTCTCGAAGTAAGACGTCGGATTTACCGGAGGCTGACGGCCATGGAACAACTCATACGGGTTATTGCACAGGCATTGGTGGATCATCCGGAAGACGTACGAATTCAGGTCAAGGAAGACGCGCGAGGCCTGGTGTACGAGCTTACCGTTCATCCCGGCGATGTCGGCAAGGTCATCGGCAAGCAGGGGCGGATTGCGAAGGCGCTGCGCACGGTCGTCTCGTCCGCCGCGGTCAAGACCCACAAACGCGTCATCGTGGACATCGTATCCGAATAGCAGCAGCTGAAGTCCGGGCGCGCGAACAGCGTACCGGGCTTTTTCGTCCTTTGAGGCGTCGCGTTGCCGTATGCGCAGGCAGCGTATCGGGATATTCTATCGTAAAAGGGGGCGTTCCCTTGTCGGAGCAACAACTGCTGAACGTCGGTAAAATCGTCAACACGCACGGCGTGCGGGGCGAGATCAAGGTGTGGCCGCAGACGGACTTTCCGGATGTGCGATTCCGCGCGGGCAGCAAGCTGCTTCTCGTGAATCCGGAAGCCGGCGGGCAGCCTGCTGAGGTCGAGGTCGTCAGCGCCCGCGAGCAAAAAAACATGTTCGTGGTCCGGCTGAAGGGCTGGGACGACATCAACCAGGTCGAGAAGTATAAGGGCTGGGAGCTTAAGGTCGAAGCCGAGGACCGCGTGGAGCTCGAGAAAGACGAATATTATCTGAGCGATATTATCGGCTGCGCCGTCTTCACGGAGGAAGGCGAGGAGCTGGGCTTCGTCAAGGAGATTCTGTCCCCCGGCGCGAACGATGTCTGGGTCGTTAAGCGTCCCAAGGGCGGAGATTTGCTGCTGCCGTATATCGACGATGTTGTCAAGGAAGTCGACGTCGCCGCCCGCAAGGTCAAAGTTCATCTGATGGAAGGATTGCTCTGACGATGCGCGTAGATGTATTAACGCTTTTCCCGGAGATGTTCGAGGGCGTGTTCGGCAGCAGCATCTTGGGCAAGGCGCGCGATCGCGGACTCGTCTCGCTGAATACGGTGAACTTCCGCGACTACGCGAACAACAAGCATAATACCGTCGATGACACGCCCTACGGCGGGGGCGGCGGCATGGTGCTGAAGCCCGACCCGATCTTCGCTGCCGTAGAAGCGGTGACGGGGCGGGTGGTGCTGAAGGAACCGAGGGACGACGAATTCGGGGACGACGCGCCTGCTTCGGAGGAGCGGGGAGAGGTAGAGGGCTTGCGTCCGCCGCGCGTCATTCTCATGTGCCCGCAGGGTGAGACCTTCACGCAGTCGAAGGCGCAGGAGCTGTCCCGGGAGACGCATCTCATTTTTATTTGCGGCCATTACGAGGGTTATGACGAGCGCATCCGCAGTCATCTGGTGACCGACGAGCTCTCGGTCGGAGACTACGTGCTGACGGGCGGAGAATTGCCTGCTATGACCGTCGTGGACGCCGTCGTCAGGCTGCTGCCCGGCGTACTGGGCAACGAGAGCTCCGCCGTTACCGACTCGTTCAGCGACGGCTTGCTCGAATACCCTCATTACACCCGTCCCGTTAATTTCCGCGGTCTCCAGGTGCCGGACGTGCTGTTGTCCGGACATCACGCGGAGATCGACAAATGGCGCAGGCAGCAGTCGCTGCTGCGAACGCATGCGCGCCGGCCCGAGCTGCTGGACGTTGCGGATATGACCGACAAGGAGAAAAAGTGGCTTGAAGCAGCGGTTCGGGAGCAGGGTGAAAGCGACGCTCGCTGAGCTTCCGAATGAATAGCTTGGCGATTCGCCGCCGTGATCTCTGGAATAATTCGGACTTGAATGCAGTGGGCGTTTATGATAGAATTTCAAATGTTGTGTATGTCGAAGCCTGTGTCGGGTGTTGTGCCGTCAGGCTGCGGCATGATTAATCGGGCGGTCCTCTGCAAGCTATGATCCGGATACGAAGATTCGGGGAGCGGCAAGAACGTCTATGGCGGAAGGAGGGGACACCCCCATGAGTCTGATTCAAACGATTACGCAAGAGCAACTGCGCAAGGACATCCCGGCATTCCGTCCTGGCGACACGCTGAAGGTTCACGTTAAAGTCGTCGAGGGTTCCCGCGAGCGGGTACAACTGTTCGAAGGCGTCGTGATCAAGCGTCGCGGCGGCGGGATCAGCGAGACCTTTACGGTTCGCAAGATTTCCTACGGCGTCGGCGTCGAGCGTACTTTCCCGGTTCACTCGCCCCGCATCGAGAAGATCGAAGTGGCGCGCCGCGGTAAGGTTCGCCGTGCGAAGCTTTACTACCTGCGCAACCTGCGCGGCAAGGCAGCTCGCATCAAGGAAATTCGATAATGAAAAAGCAAGGGGGCTTGGCATCCGTTCAAGCCCTCTTTTGCGTTCTTCGCCACATGTGAAATACAAAATACATACCCCGCAACATACCCCGCAACGGGTATACTTAGCTGAGGCAGAAAAGAGGCGAGCTTATGGATCAATCTGACAAGCGGAATGAATTGGAGCAAACGGAGACTGCGTTCGGCGATTCGTCCGTACCCGGCTCGCCTTCCGGGCAGAACGTTCCGGAAGCTTCTCCAGGGGAGCCCGGCTCGAACGGGGCGTCTCCGCCCGCGCCCGGCGCCGGCAAATCAAAAGCCGGCAAAGAGGCGGTCGAATGGGTGAAGGCGCTGGCGATCGCGGGCGTGCTCGTCGTTCTGATCCGTTGGCTGCTGTTCAACCCATTTATCGTCGACGGCGAGTCGATGCAGCCGAACTTCTGGAACGGTGAAAGAATCATCGTGAACAAGGCTTTGTACGACATTCGCAAGCCGAAGCCCGGCGAGGTCATCGTCTTTCACGTGCCGGACGAGCACAGGGACTATATTAAGCGGGTCATTGCCGTCGGCGGCGACACCGTCAAGGTTCAAGGCGACGACATTTACGTCAACGGAACGAAGATCAAGGAGCCGTACTTGGAATCTACGTACGAGGAGATGCACGCCTCCGGTCAATTGTATAACGAAGAAAAGTGGAGCAGCGATTTCCCGAATGAGACATTCCCGGACGGCAAGGTGCCGGACGGCATGCTGTACGTCATGGGCGACAATCGCCCGAACAGCAAGGACAGCCGCATGATCGGCTATGTGCCGATCGACCGCGTCGTCGGACGGGCCGAGCTCGTATTCTGGCCGCTCGACAAGATCAAATATATCGGCAAAGGGTATTAAGCCGAATCTGACGCGATGCGTCTTGGCCTGAGGCTGCGGCAGCCGGACGGACCGGCGCTACCCGAGGCGCATACGAGAGGAGGCTGATTCATTTGACCATCCAATGGTTCCCCGGTCATATGACCCGGGCCAAAAGACAAATCGAAGAAAAACTCAAGCTGATCGACGTCGTATTCGAGCTGCTGGACGCTCGCATACCCGAAGCGAGCCGCAATCCGATGATCGACGAGATCGTCGGCGGCAAGCCGAGGCTCATCCTGCTGAACAAGGCGGATCTGGCCGACCCTGACGCGAACGCGGCGTGGCTGGCGCATTACCAGGCGCTCGGACACAGCGCGCTTCTGATCGACTCGAGCACCGGTACGGGTGTCAAAGATATCGCTGTTCGCGTTCAGGCGCTGCTCAAGGAAAAGACCGACCGGCAGATCGCCAAGGGGCTCAAGCCGAGGCCTGCCCGCGCGTTGATCGTCGGCATTCCGAACGTAGGGAAGTCTACGCTGATCAACAAGCTGGCCGGACGAAGCGCAGCCGTGACCGGCGACAAGCCCGGCGTTACGAAGGGGCAGCAATGGATTCGGACCGGCGGCGGCCTCGAGCTGCTGGACACGCCGGGCATTCTATGGCCGAAGTTCGAGGATGCGGATGTCGGCTTCAGGCTTGCTGCAACGGGCGCCATCAAGGAAGAAGTGCTGCACGTCGACGAGGTCGGCTGTACGCTGATCCGTTATCTGGCGGAGAACTACCGGGACACGCTGATCGATCGTTACAATCTGGACGCGCTCGCTGCGGAGCTGCCGGATACGGCGGCAGCGGCGGACGTTCTGGCCGATATCGGCAAGCGCCGGGGCTGCCTGGGCAGCGGAGGGCACGTGGATTACGACAAAGCTGCGGGCGTCCTGCTGCGCGACCTGCGGTCGGGCAAGCTGGGGCGAATTTCGCTTGAAGCGCCGGTCATTTAAAAAGGAGCTTGTCGACTTCGGTCGGCGAGCTTTTTTACATAGCGATTCAGCGCAGGCATGATGCAATTGGCCCGTCGGAATTTTTTATAAACCTAAAGATTGCACAAATGCGATTTAGATGCGACTCAGGCCGGCTTTTCGACAGACTCCTTTATTGGACAAGCGCACAAGAACCGGGGAACAAGTCGAAAAACAGTTGCCGGATCGCCGCAGTTGTCGGACAATAGAAGGCAGAACGTTAACGGACAGAGCGCATTAAAGGCGGAGATGGACTTGAAAACCGAAATACCTGATGAAATCGACAGATTATCTTACGAACGGTCGTTATGGACAAATGGCGTATCGGCGATCGCCGGCGTGGACGAAGTGGGCAGAGGGTGCTTGTTCGGCGATGTGGTCGCCGCGGCGGTCGTGTTGCCGGTCGGTCTGGTGCTCGAGGGGATTGACGATTCCAAGCGGCTGAGCGAAAAAAAGCGGGACGAGCTATACGGCATCATCCTCGAAAATGCGGTAACCTGGGCAGTAGGGCGCGTCGATGCTGCGACGATCGACAGAATCAATATTCGTCAGGCGTCGCGGCTGGCGATGAAGATCGCGGTAGAGGGGCTCGCGGCGAAGCCGGATCACCTGCTGATCGATGCGGAGACGGTCGATTTGCCGCTTCCGCAAACGAAAATCATCAAAGGCGACCTGCTCAGTCAATCTATCGGTGCCGCTTCGATCGTCGCAAAGGTAACGCGGGACCGGTTATGCGATCAGATATGGGATTTGAATTACGCCGGTTACGGCATCAAGGATCACAAGGGCTACGCGACGAAGGTTCATCGCGAAGCGCTGCTCGCGCTCGGCCCGACGCCGCTGCACCGCAGATCGTTCTTAACGAAATACGTCGCGGAGCAGCAGACGCTCTTTTAACGAATTGCCGTGCTGCAGCCGATATACGGATACATAACCTTGGGTTCTGCCGCGGCGGATTTGAAGAAGGGAGTGCGCCATATTGGACATGAACATCGGTTCTTTGATGCGGGCGTTCATGAAGGACAGCCAGCCGACGGACGTCAAAGCGCTTGAGCTGCGGATCGGACAGATCGTGCGAGGCGTTCTGATCGAGATGCTGGATGGGCAGGATGCGCTCATGAACATCAACGGGGTCCCGGTCCGGGCTAAGCTCGAGGCGGAAATGTCGGTCGGGCAGAGCACGCTGCTGCAGGTGCGGCCGGATTCGTCCACAGGCTTGATCTCCTTGCGTCCTTTGACCGACGTTACGCAGGCCGATGCGACGGACGAGACGTTGGCCCGCGACGGCGTGAAGGCATTCGGTCTGCCCGAGCAGCCATGGAGTCGGGAGCTGCTTCGCGGTCTCGCGCGGGACGGCTACCCCGTCACGCGCGAGACCGCCGACTGGTTCGCGCAAGCCGCTTCGGCCAAACCGCCCGGAGCCGACGCGAAGGAGTGGATGAACGCGGCAGGCGTCGCCTTCAGGCGAGGACTTCAGCCGACGGAAACGACGATCGGCTCGCTCAGGCAGGCGCTGTACGGTCCGCCGCTGCACGAGCAGCTGGCGACGCTGACAGAGCTCGCAGGCCAGGCGGCGGCGGATCCGGCGGTGAAGCCGGAGACCGCGGATGCCTCGCGGCGGGTGCTGACGCTGCTGACGCAGGTATCCGCGCTGATTGATGGCCAGGCTGAGGGTGACGCGGCGCAGGCCTCCGGCACAAACGATAAGGCGGGAGTCCTCGGCCGATCTGCGACTGCGGATTCGGAGGCGGCTATCAAGCCGCAGGGTTTTGCCGCTAGCGCGGAGCCGGCACGAGGGGCCGGGCAGGCCGTAGGGCCACAAGAAGCGTCGGGCCGAGGAAACGTCATGCCGCAGGCTGCCATGGCCGGCGTTCCGCAGGAAGCGTCGGAGTCTGCGCAAACGCTCGGCCGGCATACGGCGGATGCGGCAGCGGCAGGCGTGCGCACCGCGAAGTCCGCGCCTAATGGAGCGGACGAGGGCTCCGGAGCCGGACGCGGCGGCTCGGCAGAGCCTGTCGCATCGGCCGGGCCGCCGCGTCCGGACAACGGCATCGCCGTCCCGGGAGAGCGAACTGTCGCGACCGGAGCGGACAAAGAGCCGTCCTGGATCGGCAGGCTGTTGAATGCGCTCGGCGCAAATCATGAGCACGCGGCGCTCAAAAGCGGCGTTTGGAGCGAGCTGCAAGGCGGTACGGCAAGCGCTTCGGATCCGGCCTCGAATGGAACGACCCAGCAGACGGATACGCTAAAGAGCGTGCTGCTCGGATTGGCTGCCAGCGACGATGCGCCGCCGGCGCTGCGCGAAGCGGCGCAAACGCTTGTCCAGCAAATTACGGGGCAGCAGTTGCTGCTGTCCGCCGAACGCCAGAATACGGCGATGATGAGCCATATGACGCTGTTTGTTCCGATGAAGGGACAGGACGGCGAGACGACGGCCAAGGTCCATATCGAGGCGCGGCGAGGACGGCGCGGCGTGCTGGACGCAGACAATTGCAGGCTCCTGTTCGATCTCGACATGCGGTATCTGGGGCGTACCGTCGTCGACGTGCAGGTCGTCGATCGGACGGTCTCGCTTCGACTGTTGAACGACCGGCCCGGCGTGGCGGAACTGATCGAGGAAGCCAAGGGGGAGGCCGCTGAAGGTCTCAGATCGGCCGGATACCGGCTGATGTCCTTGACGGCGGCCCCCTATCCGGAGCGAATCGTCCCGGAGTCGGGCTCGCCGGAAGCCAACCAGGCGGCGCCTGGAGGCGCTTATGCCGCCAAGCCATACAAAGGCGTAGATTATCGGGCTTGACGGCTTGCATACGGAACATACAAGGTGGGATGCGCATGGAACAGCCGAAGGGTGACGGACGAAAGGCGGGAGGTGCCGATCGTCCGGGCGGAACTTTAGAGACAGGCGCAGGCGAGCGCTATGTCCCGCGCAAAGCTGTCGCGCTAAAATATAATCCTGAGATACGATCGGCGCCTGTCGTCGTCGCCAAAGGCAAAGGCGTCGTCGCAGAGGAGATCATGAAGCGCGCGGCGGAGAACGGCGTACCTGTCCAGGAGGATGCTTCGCTCGTCGAAGTGCTCTCCAAGCTGGACCTGGCGCAAGAGATTCCGCAGGAGCTGTACCAGCTGGTCGCAGAGGTGCTGAGCTTCGTCTACCGATCGGACAAGCGGGCGTCCCAGACGAATAGGGGGCAGCCCAATTGACGCGCGATCCGGGGGCGGGCAAGCGCAGGCCGGATCTTCGCAAAAGGCGCGGGGATCGCGCCGAAGCGGAAGCGGCTGTTTTTTTGGAGCGGCTGGGTTACCGCATACGCGAGCGGAACTGGCGGTGCCGGACCGGCGAGCTCGACATCGTCGCGTCGGACGGGGACGTTACCGTAATCGTGGAGGTACGCTCGCGCAGGGAAAATAGCCGGTTCGGCTCGGCGGTCGAGGCGGTTACCCCGCGCAAATGCATGCAGGTTCGCGCGACGGCCCAGGTGTATTTGCGCTTCGCGGGTCTCGAAGGCGCGCGGACGAGGTTCGATGTCGTAGCGGTGACTTTCGACGGGACGGACGGGGTCGCTGAGGTGCGTCATTTGATCGGCGCATTTTGACGATGTCGATTGACAAGCGGGCTGCGCGTCATTAGACTAGGCAATAAGGAAATAAATAGGATGCGGCATGCAGGGAAGCACCTTGCTCCGGCGACGAATCGATGTTGCGGAGGGAAGGTGTATTTTTTATGTACTGCAAGTTATTAAGCGCTATCGTACTTGGGGTTGAGGGCAGGCTGATCGAGGTCGAGGTGGATATCGCTGCCGGATTGCCCCAGGTCAACGTAGTCGGACTGCCCGATCCGGCCGTTCGCGAATCGATCGACCGGGCCCGGGCGGCCATTCATAATGCCGGCATGAAGTTCCCGCTGGACCGTATCACGGTCAATCTGGCGCCGGCGGATATGCGCAAGCAGGGGAGCGCGTTCGATCTGGCGATCGCGGCGGGCATTCTTTGCGCGAGCGGTCAGATGCAGCATGATGAGCTTGAGGGCGCTTTGATCATCGGCGAGCTGTCGCTTAGCGGAGAGGTCAAGCCGGTTCCAGGCGTGCTGGCGATGGCCGAGAACGCCCGGTCGGCGGGATTGCGGCGCATATTCGTGCCGCCGGCGAGCGCGCACGAAGCCGGGTTGATTGAAGGCATCGAGGTCAGGTCCGTCCCTTCGCTGGCGGATTGGATCGGCGGCCGGAGCCGGACCGGCGCCATGGCGCAGCCCACGATCAACGCGGGGACAGCTGGCGAGCCCGTCTCGGGCGTCCCGCTCGATCTGGCGGACGTCGCCGGTCAGTTGCAAGGTAAGCGCGCGCTTCTCATTGCTGCAGCGGGCATGCACAACCTGCTTTTTCTCGGACCGCCGGGCACGGGCAAGACGATGCTGTGCAGAAGGCTGCCGTCTCTGCTGCCGCCGCTCGGGGACGAAGAGGCGCTGGAGGTTACCAAAATCTACAGCGTGAGCGGGAAGTTCCCGGGCGCTCGCGCAGGCTTGCTAAGGGAGCGCCCGTTTCGTGCGCCGCACCATACGATATCGACCTCCGGCTTGATCGGCGGAGGGCCCGTGCCCAAGCCCGGAGAGGTCACGCTTGCGCATCGGGGCGTTCTGTTTTTGGACGAGCTGCCCGAATTCGGCAGAGGCGCGCTCGAGTCGCTCCGCCAGCCGCTCGAGGACCGTCATGTGACGATTGGACGGGCGCGCGGCGTGACCCGCTTTCCCGCCAGCTTCATGCTGGCGGCGGCTATGAATCCGTGCGCCTGCGGTTACTTTGGCGGCGACCAGAGCGAACAAGCTTGCTCCTGCTCTGTCGGCTCGCTGGCCCGATACCGCGCCAGAATGTCGGGCCCGCTTGCAGACCGGATCGATCTTCAGGTTGAGATACCTAGACAACCCGTCAGCTTCGCCGGCGGCGGCATGTCGTCCGCAGACGCAAGGGAAAGACTGGGCGTCGCTTACGAACGACAGCAACGCCGCTATGCGGCTGCGGGTATCCGCTGGAACAGCGAGCTTTCCGGTAGCTTGCTGGGCCAGCATGCGCGGCTTGCGAGCGATGCGGAGGCGCTCCTGACCGGCATGTACAGCAGACTTGGACTTAGCTACCGGGCTCATGACCGCATCTTGAAGCTGTCGCGAACGATCGCGGACCTCGAAGACTGCGATTCGGTCGGACTCGAGCATGTCGCAGAAGCTGTTCAGTACCGTGCGCTCGACAGACAAACGCCAGGTTATGAATCGGGCGTGTCGCGCGAAAGGAAGGCCGGGCGGGAAGGCGATCTGACGCAATCGCCTGCTAAAAGCAGGAGGAAGACAGCGGAATCTTAAAGCATCTATTACGATGAATACCGTGCCTGCATGTTGGGCTATGTTAAGGAAAGCGCAGGCCGTTCATTCTCCTTTTTAGATGAAATCGTTGCCAAAGTCATCTAAAAATTTGATGAAAAAGAGAGGAACGCCAAGTCGAAAAGTGATACAATGGGTAAGGTTTGGTGCTTGTACGAAGCGCCTACAAGGTTGTTATGATGCGTTTTAAACGGGAGGATGCAGGGCCATGAATATTCATGAGTATCAAGGCAAGGAAGTCTTGAGACAGTACGGCGTCGCCGTACCTCGCGGGAAGGTCGCGTTTACGGTCGACGAAGCGGTCAAGGCTGCCGAAGAGCTCGGTACGGCCGTCTCGGTCGTCAAAGCGCAAATTCATGCCGGCGGACGCGGCAAGGCCGGCGGCGTCAAGGTAGCCAAAAGCCTGGACGAGGTTCGTCAATATGCCTCCGACATTCTCGGCAAGGTTCTGGTCACGCACCAGACCGGTCCGGAGGGCAAGGAAGTCAAACGCCTGTTGATCGAAGAAGGCTGCGACATTAAGAAAGAATATTATGTCGGTCTGGTCGTCGATCGCGGCACGGGACGCGTCGTCCTGATGGCTTCCGAAGAAGGCGGCACGGAGATCGAAGAAGTCGCCGCGCACTCCCCTGAGAAAATCATCAAGGAAGTCGTCGATCCGGCGATCGGCCTGCAGACGTTCCAGGCTCGCCGCATCGCATACGCTATCAATATTCCCAACGAACTCGTGAACAAAGCCGCGAAGTTCATGCTGTCGCTGTACCAAGCGTTCGTGGACAAAGATTGCTCCATCGCCGAGATCAATCCCCTCGTCGTTACAGGCAGCGGCGACGTTATGGCGCTCGACGCCAAGCTGAACTTCGATTCCAACGCGCTTTTCCGTCACAAGGATATCGTGGAGCTTCGCGACCTCGACGAAGAGGACGAAAAGGAAATCCAGGCTTCCAAGTTCGATCTTTCCTATATCGCGCTTGACGGCAACATCGGTTGCATGGTCAATGGCGCCGGTCTTGCTATGGCCACGATGGACATTATCAAATATTTCGGCGGCGAGCCGGCCAACTTCCTCGACGTCGGCGGCGGCGCGACGAAGGAAAAAGTAACCGAAGCGTTCAAGATCATTCTTTCCGACGCGAACGTCAAGGGGATCTTCGTCAATATTTTCGGCGGCATCATGAAGTGCGACATCATTGCCGAGGGCGTCGTTGCCGCTGCGCGCGAACTGGGCCTCGACAAGCCGCTGGTCGTTCGCCTCGAAGGCACGAACGTCAAGCTCGGCAAGGAAATTTTGAACAACTCCGGCCTCAATATCGTGGCCGCGGATTCGATGTCGGACGGCGCCCAGAAGATCGTCGCGCTGGTGAAATAATCAGGGAGAACCGGGGAGTGTGAAGTCATGAGCATCTTGATCGATAAAAATACGAAGGTCATTACCCAAGGCATCACGGGAGCGACTGGCGCGTTCCACGCCAAGGGAGCACTCGAATACGGCACGCAAATGGTCGGCGGCGTTACGCCCGGCAAGGGCGGCCAAACGATCGATTTTGATCTGGAGAACGGCGCGAAGGTAACGCTGCCTATCTTCAACACGGTTCGCGAAGCCGTTGCCAAGACCGGCGCTACCGCATCCGTCATTTACGTCGCGCCTCCGTTCGCCGCCGATTCGATCATCGAAGCGGTCGACGCTGAACTGGATCTGGTCATCTGTATCACCGAAGGCATCCCGGTGCTCGACATGGTGAAGGTCAAGCGCTACATGGAAGGCAAAAAGACGCGCCTGATCGGGCCGAACTGTCCGGGCGTCATTACGCCGGACGAGATCAAGATCGGCATCATGCCTGGCTACATCCACAAAAAAGGCCACGTAGGCGTCGTTTCCCGTTCGGGTACGCTAACGTACGAGGCCGTACATCAACTGACGACGCGCGACATCGGCCAATCGTCCGCGGTCGGCATCGGCGGCGACCCGGTCAAGGGCTCCGAGTTCATCGATATCTTGAACCTCTTCAATGAAGATCCGGATACTTACGCGGTCATCATGATCGGCGAGATCGGCGGTACGGCGGAAGAAGAAGCGGCAGAGTGGGTCAAAGCCAACATGACCAAGCCAGTCGTCGGATTCATCGGCGGCGCGACGGCGCCTGCGGGCAAGCGCATGGGCCACGCCGGCGCGATCATCTCCGGCGGCAAGGGCACTGCGGCCGAGAAGATCAAAGTGCTCGAAGAATGCGGCATTCGCGTCGCTCCGACGCCTTCCGACATGGGCGCGACTTTGGTCGCGGTTCTTGAAGAGCGCGGCTTGCTGGAGAAGTGCAAAAGCTAATTTTTTAGATAAAATATGCGATTTTTCGGATGGCAGGCAGCCTTCCGCGCTCCCGACGGGGCGTGGAGGGCTGTTTGTTTTTTGAAAAAAGGGAAGGTTGTGCCCGGATGCTCGAGCAGATGCGCGATACGCTGGCGGCGCTTCACGAGACGGAAGGCGTCGGCTGGGAAACGATCAATACGATTATGGCGAAGGACGGCTTGAAGGACGCAGCGCTGCGCAGACCGGCCGACTGGAGGGATATGGGTCTTTCCGCAAGGCGTGCGGAGGCGATTGCCGCCAATTTGGAACACAGTCGAATGGAACGGCGCCGCGCCAGATGGGACCGAACCGGGCTGTCTATCGTGACGGAGATGGATCCGCACTATCCGGATTTGCTTAGGCATATTTACAGACCGCCTTGGGTGCTCTATTATATTGGACGATTGGAATTGCTTGCGAGGCCGCAGGTCGCCGTCGTCGGGACGCGGCAAGCGACCATTTACGGCAAGCGTGCGGCCGAGGAGCTATCGGCCGCATTCAGTCACGCCGGACTGGCGGTAACAAGCGGCATGGCCAAAGGCATAGACGCCGCCGCTCACGGCGGCGCGCTTCGCGGCATAGGCGGGACGATAGCCGTGCTGGGCTCGCCCGCAGACGTCGTTTATCCGCCGGAAAATCGTATGCTTTATCGGCGTATTTCCGAAGAAGGCTTAATCGTCTCGATGACGCCGCCGGACGTCCCGATTCATCCCGGCATGTTTCCGATGCGCAACCGGATCATCGCAGGTCTGTCGCTTGGCGTAGTCGTGGTGGAAGCGGCATCGCGAAGCGGAGCGCTGCTGACGGCGAATGAAGCGATCAAGGAAAATCGCGACGTCTTCGCGGTGCCGGGACCGATCAACTCGCCGAGAAGCCGCGGAACGCTCGAGCTGCTTCGCGACGGAGCGGCCGCCCAAGTGTTTGAAGCGGAGGATGTGATCAAGCATTACCGCCGCTATCTGGGCGGCGTCCGGATTCCGGAGATGCCATCGTACAGCGAACCCGAGCTGACCGAACAGGAAGCGCGAATATTCCGTCTTCTTGCCGATGGGCCGGCTTCTGCGGAGGAGTTATGCCATCGCAGCGGCCTCACTTTTGGACTTTTACACGCGGTTCTGATATCTTTACAAATAAAGCAACGAATTCACCAGCAGCCCGGTTCCGTATATATAGCCCTGTGAGCTGTGCCGTCTGTCCCGATTTTCATGCGGACGACGGCCATGCCAAGGGCCCGTTGACCGTAGGAGAGGAGGTTTTGACGTGGCGGATTCACTCGTCATCGTAGAATCCCCGGCCAAGGCCAAGACGATCGGCAAGTATTTAGGCAGCAAGTACATCGTCAAGGCATCCATGGGGCACATCCGCGATTTACCGAAAAGCCAGATCGGCGTGGAAGTGGAAAACGATTTTCAACCGAAATATATAACGATCAGAGGCAAAGGAAGCGTCCTCAAAGAGCTCAAGGATGCCAGCAAGCGGGTAAAGCGCGTCTATCTGGCGGCCGACCCCGATCGCGAAGGCGAAGCGATCGCGTGGCACCTTGCCCACTATTTGGAGTTGAACGAAAAAGACGCTTGCCGCGTCGTATTTAATGAAATAACAAAACAGGCCGTCAAGGATGCATTCAAGACGCCTCGCCCGATCAACATGGATCTGGTCAACGCGCAGCAAGCCCGACGCGTGCTCGATCGTCTGGTCGGCTACAAGATCAGCCCGCTGCTTTGGAAAAAAGTGAAAAAAGGATTGAGCGCGGGCCGCGTTCAATCCGTAGCGGTGAAGCTGATCATGGACCGGGAAAACGAAATCAAAGTGTTCGAGCCGGTCGAATATTGGAGCATCACGGCCCATTTGAAACAAGGGGCGTCGGCATTCGAAGCGAAGTTCCATTCGCTTTCCGGCGACAAGAGCGAGCTTCACACCGAAGCCGATGTGAATAAGGTGCTTGAGAAAATCGGCGACACCCCCTTCACTGTCGGCGAGATCAAGGAAAAGGAAAGGCAGCGCAACCCTTCTCCGCCTTTTATCACGAGCTCCCTACAGCAGGAGGCCGCACGCAAGTTGAACTTCCGCGCCTCCAAAACGATGCAAGTCGCGCAACAGCTGTACGAAGGCGTCGATCTGGGCGCCGAAGGCACGGTAGGTCTTATTACGTACATGCGTACGGATTCGACGCGTATCTCGCCGATCGCCCAAGAAGAAGCCAAGGGATTTATCGAGGAAAAGTACGGTGCGAGCTTTTATCCGGAAACGCCTCGCGTCTATTTGAAAAAGAATGCCAATGCGCAAGACGCGCATGAGGCGATCAGGCCTACTTCCGTTCTGCGAACGCCCGAAGAGGTCAAGCAGTATCTGTCGCGCGATCAGCTTCGGCTCTACAAGCTCGTATGGGAGCGCTTCGTCGCGAGCCAGATGTCGTCCGCCGTGCTCGACACGATGACCGTCGATCTGATCAGCGGGGAAGCGACGTTCCGCGCGGCGGGCTCCAAGCTCAAGTTCGCGGGCTTCATGAAGGTGTACGTCGAAGGCAGCGACGACGACACGCCCGACGAAGAGCGGCTGCTGCCGGCCCTGACGACCGGCGACAAGGTGCACACGGAATCAGTCGAGCCCAAGCAGCACTTCACGCAGCCGCCTCCGAGGTACACCGAAGCGCGTCTGGTACGAGCGCTCGAAGAGCTTGGCATCGGCCGTCCGAGCACGTACGCGCCGACTTTGGAAACGATCCAAAAACGCAACTACGTGGCCATTGAAGAAAAGAAGTTTTTTCCGACCGAGCTCGGCGAGTTGGTCATTCAGCTCATGGAAGAATTTTTCCCTGAGATACTGGATGCCGAGTTCACGGCTCATATGGAAGGCGACCTCGACCATGTCGAGGACGGCAAGGAAGATTGGGTCGATGTCATCGGCGAATTCTACAAATCGTTCGAGAAGCGGCTTGAAGTGGCAGAAGAGGAAATGAAGGAAATCGAGATCAAGGACGAGCCCTCGGACGAGATCTGCGAAAAATGCGGCAGCCAGATGGTTTACAAGATGGGCAGATTCGGCAAGTTTCTCGCTTGCTCCGGATTTCCCGAATGCCGCAATACGAAGCCGATCGTCAAGGCGACGGGCGTCACTTGTCCGAAGTGCAAGAGCGGTCAGGTCGTAGAGCGGCGCAGCAAAAAAGGACGCATGTTCTACGGCTGCGACAAATATCCGGAGTGCGACTTCGTCTCCTGGGACAAACCGGTGCCCAAGCCTTGCCCGGATTGCGGCGGCATGATGGTGGAGAAGCGCGTGCGCGGCCAGACCGAATGGCACTGCACCGCATGTACGCATCAGGAGGAAGCCGCGGAACTCGAAGAAGCTTTTGACTAAGATGACGGCTCCCGGGATCGCAAGCGCGCCTTGCCGGTTGCGGGAGCCGAATTGTATTTGCAGCGCAGGAGGTTTATGACCGTGAATTCATATCCAGCCGTTACCGTCGTCGGGGCGGGACTCGCCGGCAGCGAAGCGGCCTGGCAGATCGCTTCTCAAGGCGTGCCGGTCAAGCTATACGAGATGCGGCCCGTCCGCAAGACGCCGGCCCATCATACCGATCGGTTCGCCGAACTCGTATGCAGCAACAGCTTAAGAGCCAATGGCCTGACCAATGCGGTAGGCGTACTTAAAGAAGAAATGCGGCTTTTGCAATCTTTGATTTTATCCGCGGCTGATCGTCATGCGGTGCCGGCAGGCGGCGCACTTGCGGTCGACCGCGAAGGCTTCTCTGGCGAAGTTACGAGCCGTTTGCGCGAGCATCCGCTCGTGACCGTGATCAATGAAGAGCTGTCCGCTATTCCGCGGGACGAGATCGTCGTTATCGCAACCGGACCGTTGACCTCTCCGGAGTTGTCGGCGCAAATCAAGGATTTGTTCGGCGAAGAGTATTTTTACTTCTACGATGCAGCAGCGCCGATCGTCGAGAAAGACTCGATCGATATGGACAAAGTGTTTCTGGCATCGCGTTACGACAAAGGCGAAGCGGCGTATTTGAACTGTCCGATGACGGAGGAGCAGTTCGACGCCTTCTACGAGGCGCTAACGACCGCCGAGACGGCGGAAATCAAAGACTTCGAGAAGGAAATGTATTTCGAAGGCTGCATGCCGATCGAAGTGATGGCGGGCCGCGGCAAGCAGACGGTATTGTTCGGACCGATGAAGCCGGTAGGATTGGTCGATCCGCGGACAGGCAAACTGCCGCATGCGGTCATACAGCTCAGGCAGGATAATGCCGCCGGCACGCTTTTCAATCTCGTCGGCTTTCAGACCCATCTCAAATGGGGCGAACAAAAACGCGTATTTTCGTTGATACCCGGACTCGAGAACGCCGAGTTCGTGCGCTTTGGCGTCATGCATCGGAATACGTTTATCAACTCGCCCAAGCTTCTGCGCCCAACCTATCAATATCGGGAAAGGGATACGCTCTTTTTCGCGGGACAGATGACAGGGGTGGAAGGTTATGTCGAATCGGCCGCTTCCGGCTTGATCGCCGGTTTGAACGCAGGCCGGCTCGCACGGGGGCTCGAACCGGTAACGCTGCCCGAGCACACGACGCTGGGCAGCATGGCGCATTACATTACGACGGCCGATTTCCGCCATTTCCAGCCGATGAATGCCAATTTCGGTTTGTTTCCGCCGCTTGGCAGGAAGGTCAAGAGCAAAAAAGAGAAAAACGAAGCGATCGCGGAACGCGCGCTTGATGCGGTTCGCGCTTTTGCCGAGGAATCGCGGTTGGTCGGCACTTAGGCAATAGGCAGTCGAAGCAGCGGCAGCGCGTTCATAGCTAGCCGCTTCTTTGGCGCCAATCTTATCGATTCCCGCAGGCGGTCAATATCCGACAACAAGGGCAGCTAGCTTTTAACCGATGAGTGAGGGAGGAAAAAGCATGGAGGCAACTTTTCACGCCACAACGATCTGCGCCGTCCGTCATAACGGAAAGGGAGCAATCGCAGGAGACGGCCAGGTCACGTTCGGCAACAGCATGGTGATGAAGGCTTCGGCCAAAAAGGTACGCCGGTTGTACCGCGGACAGGTGCTTGCCGGCTTCGCGGGCTCGGTCGCCGACGCGATCACGCTTTTCGAGAAGTTTGAAGGGAAGCTCGAAGAGCATCACGGCAATCTGCAACGCGCGGCCGTAGAGCTCGCTAAGGATTGGCGTTCGGATCGGGTGCTGCGGCGTCTGGAGGCGATGCTTCTCGTCGTCGACGCCACGGGCATGCTGCTGCTGTCCGGGAACGGCGAAGTTATCGAGCCCGACGACGGGATTCTGGCGATCGGTTCCGGCGGCAGCTTCGCCCTGTCCGCCGCGCGGGCTTTGAAGCGTCATGCGCCGCAAATGACTGCTGCGGAGATTGCCCGTAACTCGCTGCAGATCGCTTCCGAAATTTGCGTATTTACGAATGACAATCTCATCGTCGAAGAAATTTGAAACGGATAAATGGAGGGATAGCGATGAACGATCAACTCACTCCGCGGCAGATCGTTGCCGAGCTGGATAAGTACATTGTCGGCCAGAAGCCCGCGAAGCGTTCGGTAGCCGTCGCGCTGCGCAACCGGTATCGCCGCAGCAGACTTCCCGACGAGCTGCGAGACGAGGTCGTGCCCAAGAACATTTTAATGATCGGCCCTACCGGCGTCGGCAAGACGGAAATCGCCCGCAGGCTGGCGAAGCTCGTTCACGCACCGTTTATCAAGCTTGAAGCGACGAAGTTCACTGAGGTCGGCTACGTAGGGCGCGATGTCGAATCGATGATTCGGGATCTCGTCGAAACCTCGATCCGCATGGTGAAGGAAGAGCGGACGGAAAAGGTGAAGGACAAGGCTGTCCGCGCCGCAAACGAGCGCCTGGCAGCGCTGCTCGCGCCTTCCCCGGCCAAGGCCAAATCGCAGCGTAATCCGCTGGAAATGTTGTTTGGCGGCAATGCGAACGCGCAAGCGGAGGAGCCGGATCCGGTCGATCCCGATCTTGCATCCAAACGTTCCGAGCTTTTATCCAAGCTCGAGGACGGCAAACTGGAAAACGAGCTGGTCGAAGTCGAAGTGGAAGACCAAACGCCTTCGATGATGGATCTGTTTTCAGGGCCGGGACAAGAGCAAATGGGTCAAAACATGCAGGAAATGCTGAGCCAGTTCATGCCTAAAAAGCGTAAAAAGCGCAAGCTGCCCTTAAGGGACGCACGGAAGGTGCTCGTACAGGAAGAGGCGGGCAAGCTGATCGATATGGACGAGGTCATATCCGAATCGGTTCGCCGAGCGGAGCAGTCCGGCATTATCTTTCTTGATGAAATCGATAAAATCGCAAGCAACGGCCGGGGCCAGGGGCCGGACGTGTCGCGGGAAGGTGTGCAGCGGGATATTTTGCCGATCGTAGAGGGCTCGACCGTCGTGACGAAGTATGGCCCCGTTAAAACGGATTATATATTGTTCATCGCAGCCGGCGCTTTTCACGTCGCAAAGCCGTCCGACCTCATACCGGAGCTCCAAGGCCGCTTCCCGATTCGCGTCGAGCTCAGCAGCTTGACGGACGAAGATTTCGTCCGGATCTTGACGGAGCCGGAAAATGCGTTGACGAAGCAGTATGCTGCGCTGCTGCGTACCGAAGGCATCGAAGTCGAATTCACCAAAGAAGCCATCTCGGAGCTCGCGAACATGGCGCAGGACGTGAACCGCAATACCGAGAATATCGGGGCGCGCCGCCTCCATACGCTGCTCGAAAAGCTGCTGGAGGATTTGTCGTTCGAAGCGCCCGAACTGCAGCTCGAACGGCTGGAAATTACGCCGGAGTACGTACGCGAGAAGCTCGGCTCGATTGCCAGCAACCGAGATTTAAGCCAATATATTTTGTAAAAGCCGTTGCTTAGGTCAGGCAGGAGGAAGCAGTCATGACGCTGTTGGAAAAGACCCGTACGCTAAACGCGCTGCTGCAGAAGGCTGCGGGCAAATCGCTAAGCTTTCGCGAGATGGCGGAAGGCTTGCGGGAGACGCTTACGGGCGGCGTATTCGTCGTCAGCAGGCGCGGGAAAATATTGGGTGCGGCCTTGCCTTCCTATTTTCAGGAATGGATGCTGAAGCAGGAAGGGTTGGAGAGACAGGAGGAGTTCCGCTTCCCGAACGAAACGAACGCAAGGTTCTTGCGCATCGAAGCGACGGCGGTGGATGTGGATATAGAGACGCTTCTCGCGCCTGTCGATGCCGCGTTCACGGGCATGAATGTAACAATTGTGCCAATTATTGGAGGAGGAGACCGATTAGGGACTATAGTCCTTGCCCGCGAAAGCGGTCCATTCGGCGACGATAATCTCATTCTCGCGGAGTATGGTTCCACGATTATCGGCATGGAGATCTTGCGGGAAAGAGCCGAAGAAGCCGAGCAGGAATCTCGGAGCAAGACCGTCGTCGCGATTGCGGTAAGCTCTCTGTCCTTCAGCGAGCTGGAGGCCGTCGATCAAATTTTTGAGGAATTAGAAGGAAAAGAAGGCCTTCTGATTGCCTCGAAGATTGCGGACCGCGCTGGAATCACGCGCTCGGTCATCGTTAACGCGCTGCGTAAGCTGGAAAGCGCAGGCGTCATCGAGACGCGGTCGCTAGGCATGAAAGGGACATATATTCGAATTATGAACCCTAAACTGCTTCCTGAATTAGCTTCCAGAAAATCCTGAAATAACCATAAATGATAAATTAAAGCCCCAATCTTCGATATGAAGATTAGGGCTTTTTTCTTATTGTCTTATTAGGTCCACTCGTAGATGATAATTTTAGAAATTTTTAATCTCCTATATATCGACGTTTTTCCACTTCATGTGAAGACTTTGTCGAAAAAAAAGAGGATTTTGGATTTGCAGGACGAAGTTATTATTAGAGAAGTGATAGATTTTTAATAAAGGGGGTAGAGACATGGATTTGCTGAGCGGCGTCAGCTACCAGCGGCTCGAAGGCGCATTGCACGCGGCTTCGTTAAGGCAGAGCGTTCTGCAAAACAATGTGGCCAATGTCGATACGCCTGATTTTAAAAGATCGGACGTTCAATTCGAGCAGTTGCTCAGTCAGGCGATGAACGGCGGCCATTCGACATTAATCGGGAAACGGACGGACGCGAGGCATATCGCGATCGGCGCTTCGGGCTCGATTCCGGATGCGCAAGTGTTGACGGACAAGACAACGGTGTTTAACAACAGCGGCAACAACGTGGATATCGACAGCGAGATGACAAAGCTTGCCGAAAACCAATTGCGCTATAACTTATATATTCAACAACTGAATCACGACGTGAAGATGATGCGTACAGGCATGGGTAAATAATGAATAAGATTGAATTTTAACAAACACCCATCGAGGAGGGGCATTAATGATCCTGGGAAGCTTCGATATCAGCGCTTCCGCCTTGACTGCGCAAAGATTGCGCATGGACGTCATCTCGTCGAACATCGCCAATGCGGAAACGACGCGCGCATCTTATGTCGACGGCAAGTTCGTTCCTTACAGACGCAAAATGGTGGAGGTCGCGCCCGTCGACACGACGTTCAAAAATATGTTGAACGACAAAATCGACGCAACCGGCGCCCAAGGCGTGAAGGTCACCGCGATAACGGACGATCAGACGCCGTTCAAGCAAGTCTACAACCCTACGCATCCGGACGCGGACGCCAACGGCATGGTAAACATGCCGAATGTCGACGTGCTTAAGGAAATGGTCGATATGATATCGGCTACCCGCTCCTACGAAGCAAGCGTCACGGCCCTCAACGCAAGCAAATCGATGTTCTCCAAAACGTTGGAGATCGGCAGATCCTCTTAAGATATGTAATTGATCGCAGTTCCCATGAACGTCATTACCCACGCGAGGATGGATTGAAACATGATTATCAATAATCTTTTGGGCGCCTCCGGCATATCCGCCGCGTCGATGTCCCAGCTTCACAACGCGCAGGCTGGAACGACGCCTTCCGAGGCGACTGCGAGCTTTGCGGACTTCCTCAAAAAAGCCGTAGACAGCGTCGCGGCCCAAGAGCAAAATTCTCATGCTGTGACGGACCAATTTCTAGTGGGGAATGCGGATGTGAGCGACGTCATGATCGCTTCTACAAAAGCCGAACTCAGTCTCGAGATGACCGCCCAGGTTCGCAATAAAGTGGTCGAGGCCTACCAAGAAGTCATGCGGATGCAGATGTAACTTGGGTTAGACGAGCATCCAAAGTCCGCAGATGAGGTGAAATTGTGAACGAAAGATGGGCCCGCTTCAGAGACAGACTGATCGGCTTTTGGAATCAATACAGCAAAAAGCAAAAGTGGATTTTAGCTTCATCAGCAGCGTTTATTCTCATCTTTATCATTTTTATTTCGTACTTGCTTACGCGTACCGAATACGAGCTGGCTTTCCAGGATCTCGACAGCGGCGACGCGGCAGCCATCATGGAATATTTGAACGGCAGCGGCGTTCCCTACAAGCTCGGCAACGGCGGCACGAGCATTTCCGTCCCAAGCGCGTCCGCGGACAAGGTCAGAGTCGATGTCGGTTCTCAGGGTCTCGTGCAAAACGGAAGCATCGGCTTCGAAGAACTGAGCCAATCTTCCTCGACGATCGGTACGACCGATCAGGAGTTCAAGGTCAAGTATCGCAACGCGCTCAACGGCGAAGTGCAGCAGCTTCTCCAGGGCATGCAGGGCGTCAAGAAGGCGAAGGTGCTGATCAACCTTCCAGAAGAGTCCGTATTCCTGAACGATTCGGACAAGGAACTGGCCACGGCCTCCGTGCAGATCACCTTTAAGCCCGGATACCGGCCGAAGCAGGAAGAGATCGACAGCTACTACAAACTGGTGAAAACGTCGGTCCCTAACCTCGAATATGACGGCATCACCATTACGAGCACGACGGGGGATCTTGCGCCGTCCGCCAAGCTCGGCGGCACGGGAGCGGTAGGCGGCAGCGGGCTCGACGAGCAGTTCGCCATCCAGAAGCAATACGAGAGCAGCGTGAAGGCGAACATTCAGCAAATTCTGGCCAAGACGGTCGGGATGGATAACTACGTCGTGAGCGTCGTATCGACGCTAAACTTCGATCAACGCTCTACGCAGCTTAATCTGGTCAAGCCGCTCGATAACAACGACAACAAGGGCATCATCATCAGCGAGCAGACGCAAAGCGAGTCGACGACGGGCGGCACGGGCACGGCAGGCGGCGTCGCGGGCACCGGTTCGACGGACGTTCCAAACTATCCGTCCGGCGGAACGAGCGGCACGGCCAGCTCGGAAAGTACCAGCGGTACGACGAACTACGAACCGAGCCGGGAAACGACAAACATCGCATACGCGCCATACCAGGTTAAAGACCTTGCAATCAGCGTCGCGGTCGATTCGACCGTCATGACGCCCGAAAAGCAGACACAGCTTGAGCAGATGCTTCGCAACAATGTGCGGATTCTGCTCGCCGATTCCGGACAGTCGCTGACGGACGCTGACCTTGCGAATCGCGTGTCGCTCGTATCTCAGGCGTTTTCGGACGAATCCGCCGGAAGCAATGGCGTATCGGCTTCGTCGCTCTGGCTGGCGGGCATCGGCGTTGCGGCGCTTGCAGTGCTCGGCGGTGCCGGGTATCTCGTATATCGCAGACGTAGAAACGCAAGGGAAGCCGAGCAGGCGGCCTTGCAGGAACAGCTCGACGCCCCTCGCGCAGAACTGCCGACGATCGACATCGAGAGCGTCACGAACGAGAGTCAGGTGCGCAAGCAGCTAGAAGGGCTCGCCAAGCGCAAGCCGGACGAGTTCGTCAATCTATTGCGTACATGGCTGGTGGATGAATAGAGGTGGCATACATGGCTAAAGGAACGCAAATGCAGCTCAGCGGCCGCCAAAAAGCGGCGATCCTGCTTATCACGCTGGGGCCGGAAGTTTCCGCTCAAGTGTTCAAGCATCTGAGAGAGGAAGAGATCGAGCAGCTCACGCTGGAGATTGCCAACGTGCGCAAGGTCGATCATAACGAAAAAGAGTCCATCCTGAGCGAGTTTCACCAGATCTGCGTCGCGCAAGAATATTTGACGCAAGGCGGCATCACGTACGCCAAGGAAATCCTCGAGAAGGCGCTCGGCTCGCAAAAGGCAAACGACATCTTGAACCGGTTGACGGCTACGCTGCAGGTAAGGCCGTTCGACTTTGCCCGCAAGGCCGAGCCGACGCAAATTCTGAACTTTATACAAAACGAAAATTCGCAAACGATCGCCCTCGTGCTTTCGTATCTGCAGCCTGAGCAATCCTCGGCGGTGCTGTCCTCGCTGCCGACGGAGAAGCAAGCGGACGTTGCCAGAAGAATCGCGCTCATGGATAGCACATCGCCCGACGTGATCGCGCAGGTGGAGCGGGTTCTCGAGCAAAAACTGTCTTCCACCGTTACCCAGGATTATACGAACGCCGGCGGCATCGAGTCGATCGTACAGATTTTGAACGGGGTAGACCGCGGCACGGAACGAACGATTCTCGATTCCCTGGAGATTCAGGATCCGGAGCTTGCCGAAGAAATCAAAAAACGCATGTTCGTTTTCGAGGATATCGTCAATCTGGACAATCGTTCGATCCAGCGCATCATCCGCGACGTGGAGAGTGCGGACCTGCAGCTCGCACTCAAGGTGGCGAGCGAGGAAGTGCGGGACGCGATCTTCCGCAACATGTCCAAGCGGATGGCCGAGACGTTCAGGGAGGAAATGGAGTACATGGGACCTGTCCGGCTGCGCGACGTCGAAGAGGCGCAGACGCGCATCGTAGCGACGATTCGCAGACTGGAGGAGTCCGGCGAGATCATCATCGCTCGCGGCGGAGGAGACGATATTATTGTCTAATCTGATCAAATCCTCGCAGGTCATTTCGGTAGACGAGCTTAAGCGGCTGGAGCAGATTCGCTTTATTGCGCAGCAGTCCAAGACGTACGGCGGGGAACCGGCGGCCGAAGACGAGCCCGACGAAGAGACGCTGGAGCTAAAGGACCGGATCCTGGAGGATGCCGAAGAGACGGCGCGGCAGATTCTTCAAAACGCGGCCGAGCAGGCGAGTCAGCTCCAGGCGGATGCAGAGACGCAGACGGCGGCATGGTGGGAAGCCCGCAGGGCGGAAGATGCCGAATATGTCGAAGAGGCCAAGCGCGCCGGCTACGAGGAAGGCTTTGCAAGCGGCAGCGAGCAGGCGGAGCATCAGACGATGGCCCGGCTGGAGCAGATGCTGCAGGAGGCTCAGCGTGTCGTAACGCAAGCCTACGAGGCCAAGGCGAGGATTATATCCGAAGCGGAACGTTTCGTCGTCGAGCTCAGCTGCGAGATCGCCGGCAAAATCGTGCGAGGCACGCTGAATAGCGCGCCTGAAACGGCGCTGGATCTCATGAAGCAAGCGCTGGCACGGCGCAAGGAGCAGGGGACGATTACGCTGTGCGTCGCGCCGGAGCAATTCGAATTCGTCGAGGCCGCCAAGGACGAACTCGCGCTCTCCGTCGATTCGCAGGCGGAGCTTCAGATCGTCCCGGATCCGACGGTGCGAGGCGGCGGCTGCGTGATCCGCTCCGCCTATGGCAGCATCGATGCGCGCGTCGATACGCAGCTGGAGTCGATACGCGAAGAGTTGCTGCAGATCGCGGCACATTCCTCGGACGAAGGAGCGACAGCGGATGGCGCTTGATCTCGGCAAATACTCCGAGGCATTGAAGCATATCGATCCGGTACGCGTTAACGGGAAAGTGGCGCAGATCATCGGCCTTACCGTCGAATCCGAAGGGCCGGATGCCGCGATCGGCGAAGTGTGTCTCATCTATCCGGTACGCGGAGGCTCTCCGATCGAGGCGGAGGTCGTCGGTTTTCGCGACAATCGCGTTCTATTGATGCCCCTGGGCGAGCTGCAGGCGATCGGCCCGGGATGCGACGTTGTCGCCACCGGCAGGCCGTTGACCGTCCAGGTCGGCTCCGAGCTGCTCGGACAAGTGCTCGACGGGCTGGGCCGACCGCTCGACGGTGCCAGACTGCCCGGCCGGATGCCCAGGTATTCGACCCAGAGCGTGCCCAGTAACCCGCTAAAGCGTCCGCGAGTGACCGATCCGCTGGGTACGGGCGTGCGCTGCATCGACGGCCTGCTGACCGTGGGACAAGGACAACGGATGGGGATATTCGCCGGTTCGGGCGTGGGCAAGAGTACGCTGCTCGGCATGATTGCGCGCAATACGTCGGCGGACGTCAACGTCATTGCCTTGATCGGGGAGCGCGGACGGGAAGTACTCGAGTTCATCGAGCGCGATCTCGGTCCGGAAGGTCTCGAGCGGTCAGTCGTCATCGTCGCGACCTCCGATCAGCCTGCCTTGATCCGTATCAAAGGCGCATTGATCGCAACGTCGATCGCGGAGTATTTCAGGGACCGCGGCATGAATGTCATGCTGATGATGGATTCTGTCACGCGATACGCGATGGCGCTGCGCGAGGTGGGACTCGCCATCGGAGAGCCGCCGGCCACGCGCGGGTATACGCCATCGGTTTTCGCGGCGCTGCCCAAGCTGCTCGAGCGAGCGGGCACGGGCGTCGCGGGATCGATCACCGCGTTTTATACGGTGCTTGTAGACGGCGACGATATGAACGAGCCGATCGCGGACGCCGTGCGCGGCATCCTGGACGGTCACATCGTATTGAGCAGGCATTTGGCCCACAAAGGACATTTTCCGGCCATCGATGTGCTGGCGAGCATCAGCCGCGTCATGAAAGATATCGTAGCAAGCGAGCAGCAGGAAGCGGCCGAGCAGTTGAAGCGCCTGCTATCCGTTTACCGAGACTCTGAGGATCTGATCAATATCGGCGCTTATCAGCGAGGCACGAATCCCCAGATCGATAAAGCGATCCAATTTATCGACGTTATCAACGATTACTGCAGGCAGCGCACGACCGAGAAGCTGACGCTGCAGCAGGCGCAGGAACGGTTGGTCATTGACTTCTACAAGAGATGAGGCTGAATGGTCTTGCGATTCCGATATCCATTGCAAAAAATCGTAGATCTTAAGGGAAGCGAGAAGTCGATGGCGGAATGGGAATATGCCGCATCGCTAGGACGCCTTAGAAGCGAAGAAGAACAGCTCGACCAGCTTCGTCAGGAGCGCGGCGCATACGAAAAGGAGCTGTCCGAGCGTTCGTCCCGACCGACGGCGCTTGCCGAGCTTCACCTGCTGCAGGATTACATCTCTTTTTTGGACGACAGGATCAGGCAACAAAGACAAGGCGTGCGCGCGGCCGAAGAGCATGTCCAACAGCGTCAGGTTTTCCTCACCGACAAAATGGTGGACGAGAAGGTATGGCAGAACGCACG
Organism: Cohnella hashimotonis; assembly: GCF_030014955.1. Taxonomy (NCBI): domain Bacteria; kingdom Bacillati; phylum Bacillota; class Bacilli; order Caryophanales; family Paenibacillaceae; genus Cohnella; species Cohnella hashimotonis. The sequence goes on along the minus strand of NZ_JAGRPV010000001.1, from coordinate 3,629,513 downwards.
CTCCAAATCGCTGCAAAAGTACCGTCAGGAAGCGCTCATCCGCGAGCAGAACGAACTGGACGAAATCGCGCTGCGGAGAGCGTCTGCCCGAAGGTAACTTAAGGTCAGCTCGGTGAATGGAGGGGAAGGCCGTGGCGGATGCCAGCGCGGAAAAAAACGGCTATTCCGGCTTTGAACGTTTTCTGTTTTTTATAACGCCTATTCTATTTACGGCGATTCTGCTGATTGTTCTTCTGATTATTTTTAATCCGTCTTTGCGAGAGAAGGCGCAGAAGATCGGCAACCAGATACCGGTTATCAATTCGCTCGTACCGGACGTCAAGCACGCGGAGGATCCCGCACAGCAATCGCAGGTCGAGTCGGTGAATGAGGCAAGGCAAAAGCTGGCCGAGCTTCAGGCGCTCCTGTCGCAGCGCGACGCTGCGCTGAAGGCGTCGGACGCTAAAAGCGTAACGCAGCAAAAGACGATCGCGGAGCTGCAGGAAAAGATCGCCGCACTGGACAAGCAGTCGAGCGATCACCAGATCAACCAAGACGCCTATCAGGCTAAAATTCGTTCGCTGGCCGATATGTACGGAAAAATGACTCCTGGCAAGGCTGCTCCGATCATGGAGAGCTTGACGGTGGAAGAGGCCGCGCTCGTTATGGGGGCGATGAACGATGCCTCCAGAGGCCGCATTCTCGAAAAGATGACGCCCTCCGTGGCAGCTGACATCACGATGAGGCTCAAGGATTCCGACGGCGTGACCAACCAGCAGATCGCAGCTCTGCAGGCAAGAGTCAAGGAACTTGAGAGCCGGTCGAAGACGGCTTCGAGTTCGCTCGACAGCACGGCGCTTGCAAGCACCTTTTCATCGATGGACGCAGCCAGCGCGGCGGAGCTCCTGCTGCAAATGTCGGCGTCGGAGCAGACGAAGACGCTGCGCATCCTGAGCGCGATGACGAACAACGCCAGATCGAGCGTACTCGCTGCCATGTCGCAGAAGGATGCGGAAAAGACAGCGTCGCTGGTAAGCAAGCTCGTACCTGCGAATTCTTGATGCTTGCATCCTTTATTGCGTGAATGACAATCACTCTTGAAGGGAGGTGAAAAAGATGAACATTCAATCGACAAACGCAGCTTCCGGAACGAGCGCGGGAGGAGCCGGCGCGTCTAAAGCGACTGCGGCTGGCGGAATTTTTCAAGGCGTACTGGTGCAAAAAATTGATGCGGCAGGTCCGGCCGAAGGCAAAAACGCAGCCATGGCTAACCCAATGCCGGGATTGCTCGGCATGCTGAGCGCGGCGCTGGCGATCGCGCCAAACGATTCTCAGCCTGCCGAACCAAGCCAAGCTGCGGATGAGTTGTCGCAGCTGCTGGACGGCCTGGAGGAGCAGTTGGCTCAGCTTCAGCAGGGCAATGAGCTGCCGGATTCGCAAATGGATCAGCTGGCTGAGCTGCTTGCAAGCTTACAGACGCTGCTGCAGCCCAAGATGTTGCAGATCCCCTCAGTGACCGAATCTACGACCGCAACCGACGCACAGGGCCAACTTCAACCTGATGCTGCATCAGCCATTCAGTCGCAGCCGGCCTTCTCGTTGACCGCTTTACAGGATGCCGTACAAGCGCTGCGCACGCTGCTGCAAGCCGGCAAGCTGACGAGCGGCGAGATTGCCGAGACCGGAGCGAGCATTAAAAATGTGTTGCTGGCGGGGCAGGACATTCCTGCGGCAAACACAGGCAATCGCAGCAAGACGGCACAGCACGTCTCGTTTACAGATCGCATTGCCAAAGCGAGATCGGATGACGGGGATGTTGCCGTTAACGTGGAAGTGAAGAAGACGTATGCGGTTTTCAAGGAACCGGTCGTTTACTGGAATCTGAATGCCAACGCAGCGACGGAGGATTCGGCGCCGTCCGCGGCTTCCGTGCCGGCAGATTCGTTGCCGGGCGTTGAAGAGCAGCCTGCGAACCTGAATTGGCAGTCGTTGATCGGCGATCCTGCTTCGAAGCCGGACCTGTCGGCAAGCGTCAAGCAACAAATTCCGGTTACCGTACCGGGTCAACAATTCGCGGAGCAAATGGACAAGTTCCTGGTGAAGCAGTTCACGCTGTCCGGCGGCAACGGCATTTCCGAAGCGAATATCAATCTGCATCCCGAGCATCTGGGCGAAGTGCAGATCAGGCTTACGATTCAGCACGGCGTACTGAACGCGCAATTTGTCGCTCACAACGAAGCGGCTAGGGAATTGCTCGACAATCAAATGGCGCAGCTGCGAGGGACGCTTCAGAGTCAAGGGATTCAGGTGGACCGCGTAGAGGTCGTTCAGCATCAGCCGCAAGCGTCGGAAAGCTCTGCCTTCTTGTTCCAGGAGCAGCGCAGACAGCAATCGGGGAACGGCGAGTCCAAGCGATCGAACGGCGCCGGCGTGGAAACGTTGGAGGAATTTGAAGAAGAACTCGAGCGTTCCGCTTCCTTGAGAGACGCCGGATACGGCAGCGCGCTGAACGTGATCGCCTAAAATTCGCAAGAGGAGGTGACTTGGGTACATGACGGTCGTGTCAAAAACGGTATGGTCGAATTACTCGACCTACAACAAGACGGAGCCGACGGGAGCCGGTGCGGAGCTGGGCAAAGACCAGTTCATGAAAATCCTGCTCACGCAGCTTCAAAACCAGGATCCGATGCAGCCGATGCAGGACAAGGACTTTATCGCGCAGATGGCTACGTTCTCCTCGCTCGAGCAGACGATGAACATGTCGACGGAGCTTCACGGTCTGAGTCAATCGGCCGCGCTCGCGTCGAGCCTGATCGGCAAGCAGGTCGAATGGCTCGGTACGACGGCAAGCGGCTCGACCGTGACGAAGTCGGGCGTGGTCGACTCGATCAAAATGAAAAACGGTAATCAATTTGCCGTAATCGGCAAAGACGAAGTGGCGATCGGAGACTTGACATCCGTAACAATCGCCGCGCAGGAGGGCGAGGCGGAGACCGGTGAGTGATCCGCTGATCAACCTGAATGTAGGATTTGCAGCACGCAATGCAGCGCCGATCGTACCGACGGCCAGACCGGTTATTCGAGGGTCGAAGGATGACAAGCTGCAGGACGGCAACGCGTTCAAAACGATGCTGTCGGCACAGTCGCTCAAGTTCAGCCAGCATGCCGAACAGCGGCTCGCGCAGCGGGGCATCAAGCTTGGGCCCGAGCAGCTGAGCGCTATCGCAACCGCCGTCGATCAAGCATCGGCCAAAGGCGCCAAGGATTCGCTTGTTCTGTATCAGAACATGGCGATGATCGTTAACGTACCAAGCCGCACCGTCATTACGGCCATGGACGACAAATCGATGCAGCAGCATGTCTTTACGAATATCGATAGCGCCGTCGTGGTCAAATAACGACCGAGCAGAAACGGCCGGACCTCACGAGGAGGCCTAAACCGTGGAATGACAGAAGCGGTTTGTCTGCGAAGGAAAAATTAATGGAGAGTGAACTCATATGTTGCGTTCAATGTATTCGGGCGTATCGGGCATGCGGGGATTCCAAACGAAGCTTGACGTCATCGGCAACAATATCGCCAATGTCAATACGGTCGGCTTCAAAGCGGGACGCGTCATGTTCAAGGACATCTTAAGCCAATCGATGTCCGGCGTGACTTCGCCCGTCGAGGGGACGACAGGCGGCGTCAATGCCAAGCAGATCGGTCTTGGCGTAGCCGTCGCGGCGATCGACAACATTCATACGGCGGGCAGCGCGATGACGACCAACGTTTCTACGGACCTTAGAATCGACGGCGACGGATTTTTCGCAGTCAAACCGAGCGGCGATTCGGATGCGACCTACCTGACGCGCGCCGGCAACTTTACGCTTGATGCCAACCGTCAGCTGGTCAACGCAGAAGGGATGTTCGTCGTCTCCGCGGACGGCGCAGCTCCGATCACGCTCGACGAAGGCGTAACCGCGTTTTCGATCTCGCAAAACGGCAGCATCGTATCGATCGACCAGGACGGCGTGCAGACGGATACCGGCATTCAGATCGGCGTCGCGAAGGTCGTCAATCCGAGCGGCCTGGAGAAAATCGGGGGCAACCTGTACCGGATGACGCCGAACGCGAACGCCGAAGGCGAACTGAATCTGGGCACCGCCCAGGACGCGGAACGCGGTACGGGCTCGATCGTGGCCGGACAGCTGGAAATGTCCAACGTGGACCTGACGAACGAATTCACGGAAATGATCGTCGCTCAGCGCGGCTTCCAGGCCAACTCGCGCATCATTACGACCTCCGATTCGATTCTTGAAGAAGTCGTCAACCTGAAGCGTTAATTTTATCTCATCGTCATACCAAGAATGAATTGCATTAAAGCGGGAGGGGGAATCCCTCCCCGATTGCGGAGGGATTCCCATGATCGCCGTCACGCGGCTTAACGGCACGCAATTTTTTATCAACGCGCTGCTGATCGAATCGGTGGAACAAACGCCGGATACGCTCGTCACGTTGACGACCGGCAAGAAATACATCGTCGTCGAAAATAGTTCGGATGTGATCCGCTCCATACGCCATTATTTGAGAAGCATCGGCATTATGGCTGCGCTCACGAGTTCGTCCGATACGCAAACGGAGGGAGCTTCATCATGAAAAAAATGTTGCCTTGGCTTGTATCATTGCTTCTGGCGATCACGTTAATCGTAATTGCCGGGCTCTATTCCTGGTCCACCTTCTTCGGCAAGAAAGATGCCGGCGATACGGAAGCGGCGGTGCAGGAGAGCGTAAAGCATGTAGAGGCCGAAGCGCTCTCCGCAGCAGAACGGGGCAAGGTCACATCCGATTTGAACGATATAAAAACGAATTTGTCCGACACGAACTATATTGTCATTTTCGGGTTCACCTTTCAGCTTGACAGCGCCAAGGCCAAAACCGAATTCGACGAAGTAAAAGAAAGCCTGATCAAGCCGATTATCAACCGCGCGCTCTGGAGCACGACGCCGGAGGAAATGCAAGGCACGAAAGGCAAAGACGAGCTCGTGTCCGAATTGCTCAACGAGATCAATCCTGTTCTGACTGAAGGAAAGGTCGTCAAAATCGGCATTACGAACTTCTTGATGCAAGAATTGTGACAGCGGCCGAACGCAGCGGAAAGGGGTGAAATCAATTGGTTGACGTTCTGTCACAAAACGAGATCGACGCCTTGCTGGCCGCGCTGTCATCCGGGGAGATGGACGCGGAGGAGCTTCGCAAGGAAGAGACACAGAAGAAAATACGATCCTACGACTTTAAACGGGCGACGCGGTTTTCCAAGGACCATATTCGAAGCCTGACGAGAATCCACGAAAACTTCGCGCGGTTTTTAACAACGTATTTCTCGGCTCAGCTGCGAACGTTCGTGCAGATTAACGTTGTACAGGTCGAGCAGCTGCCCTACGATGAATTCATCCGTTCCATTCCGAAAATGACGATCCTGAACATTTTCGTGGCGGAGCCGCTCGAAGGCCGGATGGTTCTGGAGGTGCATCCGAACGTCGCTTTCGCCATGCTGGACAGACTGCTAGGTGGTGCCGGAACCGCGCCTTCCAAGATCGGCAGCTTGACGGAGATCGAGAATATCATTATGGAAAAGATATTCAGCCGCGCGCTCGAGACGCTCCAGGAAGCGTGGCGGACCGTGATCGATATCGAGCCCCGTCTTGAAGCGCTCGAGACGAATCCGCAGTTCATGCAGATCGTATCGCCCAACGAAACGATCGCCCTGATCTCGCTCAGCACTAAAATCGGCGATACGACGGGCATGATCAATTTGTGCATACCGCATGTCGTCATCGAGCCGATCATGTCCAAGCTGTCCGTGCATCACTGGTTCGTGTCTCAGAAGAAAACAAGGGCGCCGGAAGAGATCAAGCTCCTGGAAGAACGAGTGACGAAGGCCCAGCTGCCGATCTCCGCAGTGCTCGGAACCTCACGAATCTCGATTCACGAGTTTCTCAATCTAGGCGTTGGAGACGTGATTACGCTCGGCAAGAGCGTTGACAGCGGGCTGGACATCCGGGTCGGGGATAAGCTGAAATACATCGGTAGTCCGGGAACGGTTCGGGATAAAATCGCGGTCCAAATTCTCGAGGTTATCGACGAAGGGGTGGAAGAGGTTTATGACGAGTAAAGATTACTTGTCCCAGGAGGAAATAGACGCCTTGCTGCGGCAGTCCGCCGGGGGTCAGGACAGCAGCTCGCCTTCCGCCGACGCTGAGATGCACATCGACGATTATCTCTCGGCGCTGGAGCAGGACGCGCTTGGCGAGATCGGCAATATCACGTTCGGAAGCGCGGCGACGGCGCTATCGACGCTGCTTAGCAGAAAAGTGGATATCACGACGCCAAAGGTATCCATGATTTCGAGGGATCGATTCGTCAGCGAGTTTCCGAGGCCGCATGTCGCCGTTCACGTCGACTATGTGGACGGATTCGAAGGCATCAATTCCCTCGTGATCAAGACGCACGACGCGCAGGTGATCGCGGACCTGATGCTTGGCGGCGAAGGAAACGTCCAGACGGAAGAGCTCAACGAGATTCATATCAGCGCCGTTCAGGAAGCGATGAATCAAATGATGGGCTCGTCGGCGACCTCGATGTCGACGATATTCAACCGGTTCGTCAACATCTCGCCGCCGGCGGTCGACGTTATGGACGTACAGAAAAATACCGGCATCGAGAAAATTCCGCCTGACGCCGAATTCGTAAAAATCTCGTTCCGCTTAAAAATCGGAGATTTGATCGATTCGACGATTATGCAGCTGCTGACGGTGCCGTTCGCCAAAGAGCTGGTGCATTCTCTCATCGGCGGAATGGACGATACGCCGGCCCCTGCGCCGCAGCCCCAAGCTGCGCCTGTGGCCAGCGCTCCGCCCGCTCAGGCGCCGCAATACGCGCCTCCGGCGCAGCAGCCGCAACAGCAGCAGCCGGCTTTCGATTATCCGCCGCAGCAGCCGATGTACGGGCAGCCGCAATACGCGCAGCCGCAGTATGAACAGCCGCAATACCAGATGCCGCCTCAACAGTATGCAATGCCGCCTCAGCAGCCTCAGACGCTGGGCGGGCCGGCCGGCCGCAACGTAAATGTGCAGCCGGTGCAGTTTGCCGGATTCCCGACGGGAGGCGGCGCGCACGCGGACGACAGCAATTTGAATCTTTTGCTTGACATACCGCTGCGAGTCACAGTAGAGTTGGGCCGGACGCATAAACAAATCAAGGATATTCTGGAACTGTCGCAAGGTTCGATTATCGAACTGGACAAGCTTGCCGGCGAGCCGGTGGATATCCTCGTGAACAACAAGCTGATCGCCAAAGGCGAGGTCGTCGTCATCGACGAAAACTTTGGCGTTCGGGTGACGGACATCGTCAGTCAGTGGGATCGCGTTCAAAAAATCCAATAATCAGCACCCCCGGGAGGAAATCGTAATGGCAAATCGTATCTTAGTCGTGGACGACGCAGCATTCATGCGCATGATGATTCGAGACATCTTGACTAAAAACGGATATGAGGTCGTAGGCGAAGCGCAGGACGGCTCGCAAGCGATCGAGAAGTTCAAGGAACTGTCTCCGGACCTTATCACGATGGACATCACGATGCCCGAGATGGACGGGATCGCCGCGCTGAAAGAAATTCGCAAGATGGATTCGAACGCGAAGGTCATCATGTGCTCCGCCATGGGCCAGCAAGCAATGGTTATCGATGCGATCCAAGCCGGCGCCAAGGACTTTATCGTCAAGCCTTTCCAAGCCGACCGCGTTATCGAAGCGATCAAAAAAACGCTGGGTTAATCGGTTGCCGACAGCATGACTTCATCTTGGGAAATGTTGTGGGTGCTGCTCGTGCTCCTGTTGATGGTCGGCGGCATTATTCTGCTGCTGCGATTCATCGGCAGGCGCAACCGGGGGTGGTGGGCCAACCGCTCCCTCCGGTCGCTGGGCGGACTTACGCTGGGCGCAAACAAGTCGATGCAGATCGTGGAATGGAACAATCGCATCTACGTGCTAGGCGTCGGGGAAAACGTGCAGCTGCTCGAGTCCATCACCGATCCCGACGTCGTGGCGGCGCTAATCGCCCAATATGATACTGTCGAAGCTTCGCGTCCTGCAGTGCCTCCTTGGCTTAAGCAACTGCTGAACAAAGGGGGCGCAGCCTCGTCAGGCTCCGAAGCCGCCGCAAAAAGCGGCGCGGAATCGGGAAGTTTCGAGCAAACGTTGGAAAAACGCCTGCGCGAGCTATCCGAGCGCAAACAGCAGGTAGACCGGCTGCTATCGGACAGCAAGCCAGCGGATCGGACGGAAGAACCATGAAACGCAAAACGACATTCAGTTTTCTGTTGACGGCGGGCCTCATGTTCGCGGTATCTTCTACCGCTTACGCCGAACCGATCATCAGCATCACGGCCGGCGACGGCAGCCAGCCGGTGGGCGCTTCCTCTTTGTCCTTGCTGTTGATGCTGACCGTTCTCAGCCTGGCTCCGTCGATACTGGTGCTGATGACAAGCTTCACGCGGATCGTAATCGTACTCGGGTTCGTACGCACTTCGCTCGGAACGCAGACGACGCCGCCTAACCAGGTATTGATCGGGCTTGCTTTGTTTTTGACCTTTTTTATTATGGCTCCGACGATCTCGCAAGTGAACGAACAGGCAGTCCAGCCTTACATTAAAGGCGAGATCACGCAGACGGTCGCGCTGGAGAAGGCATCGGTACCGATGAAAGCCTTCATGTACAAGCACACGCGGGAAAAGGATCTTTTGCTCTTCTTGAACTATACGAAGACGGCGAAGCCGGCATCCTATCAGGATATTCCGATCACGGTGCTCGTCCCGGCCTATGCGATCAGCGAGCTGAAGACCGCTTTCCAGATGGGCTTTATGATCTTTATTCCCTTTCTCGTAATCGACATGGTCGTTTCCAGTACATTGATGGCCATGGGGATGATGATGCTTCCCCCCGTCATGATTTCGCTGCCGTTCAAGATTTTGTTGTTCGTGCTTGTCGACGGGTGGTATTTGATCGTCAAATCGCTCCTGACGAGTTTCCAGACTTGACGGAGGCAAGAAGGGAAGAGATCGCAGTTGAGCGCTGAATTCGTAATCGGCCTGGCAGGCCAAGCACTGTTTACCGTCCTTAAAGTAAGCGCGCCTATGCTGGTCATCGGCCTCGTAGTCGGATTGCTCGTCAGCATCTTTCAAGCGACTACGCAGATCCAGGAGCAGACGCTTGCCTTTATACCGAAGATTGTAGCCGTGTTTTTGGCGATTCTCATTTTCGGTCCTTGGATTTTGAATACGATGGTCGATTTTACGAGCCACCTGTTAGGCAATCTGGCCAACTATATCGGATGATATGACGACCGAAGCCATCATGCAGGTTGTGCCTGCCTACATGCTCGTGTTGTGTCGGATTTCGGCTTTTATTGTCGTCGCGCCCGTGTTTTCTTCACGGAATATTCCAGGTCCCTTCAAAGCGGGCATCAGCGTATTTATCGCACTGTTGGTTTTCTTGACCGTTGGATTCGACCAGGCGGTTCCGACCGACGCGACTTACATTTTCTCGATATTCAAAGAAATATTGGCGGGACTTGTGATCGGTTATACGGCTTCGTTGTTTTTTACATTAATTCAAACGGCCGGCACGCTGATCGATATTCAGATGGGTCTCGGCATCGCCAATATACTGGATCCCGTATCGGGCGTCTCTGCGCCGCTGTTCGGCAATTTGAAGTATATGATGATGATCCTGGTTTTTCTATCGATTAACGGACATCACTATCTGCTCGGCGCCATCATGAACAGCTATAAATGGCTGCCGCTGAACAACGATTTGTTTGGCAGTGTGGGCGAAGGCCGAATAACGGAGTTTCTGGTGCGTACGTTTGCGGATACGTTCTTGCTCGCGCTGCAGATCTCGACGCCGATCGTCGTGGCGATGTTTCTTACCGACTTCGGACTTGGACTGCTGGCCCGCACGGCTCCGCAATACAATGTTTTTGTTATCGGCATTCCGCTCAAAATTTTGATAGGCCTGGCATTGTTGATTTTGTTGCTGCCGGGATTCACTACGATATTCCAAATCGTGTTCGATCGCATGTTCGATGCGCTGGAGAAGCTGTTCGTCATCATGAAGACCACATAATCCGGCGGCGGGAACATGAGCCGTGAAGGAGAGAACGCGTTGACCGCCAATCGTTTGCGGATGGATCTTCAGCGCTTTGCCGGCGAAAAGACGGAGAGAGGAACGCCGAAAAAGCGTTCGGACGCCCGCGAGAAAGGCCAGGTCGCCAAAAGCCCGGAGATCGCAAGCGCATTTATATTAGTGGCGACGATCAGCGTCATGATGGCGCTCGGCCCTTTTTTTCATGAAAAGATATTCGCGTTGTTCGGGGACATTTTCAGAAGACAACTGTCGATGGAAGTCACCGACGCCAACGTAATGGGGTTATTCGCGAGCTATACGGTGCAAATGCTGCTTATTCTCGCCCCGATCCTGATCGTTACCTTGCTGGTTGCGCTCGCCGCAAACTACGTTCAGATCGGATGGTTGTTTACGGCAAAGCCGCTGCAGCCCAAATTCAGCAAGCTTAATCCGCTTGCCGGCTTAAAAAATATTTTCGGTCTCCGGTCCGTCATGGAATTTCTGAAAAGCTCGCTGAAGTTGATTATCGTGGGCGTCATCGTCTATTTGATCATCTGGGGCGAAAGAGAAAAAATCATGTCTCTGGCTTACGTGCCGATCGAGCAAACGCTATCCTACGTAGCCGGGCTTATGGTTAGAGTCGGTCTTCTCGTTGGCGTCGCCTTGGCAATCCTGGCTTTCGGAGACTACTTCTATCAGAAGTACGAATACGAGAAAAGCTTGAAGATGAGCAAGCAGGACATTAAGGACGAGCATAAAAACTCGGAAGGCGACCCGTTCATTAAAGGCAAAATCAAAGAGAAGCAGCGCCGCATGGCTATGATGCGGATGATGCAGGAAGTTCCGAAAGCCGATGTCATCATCACGAACCCGACTCACTTCGCGGTGGCGCTCCAGTACGATGCTTCGCGCATGGATGCGCCGAGAATCATTGCCAAAGGCCAGGATTATATGGCCCTTCGGATCAGGCAGATCGCCAAAGACAACGGCGTTATAACGATGGAAAACAAGCCGCTTGCACGCGCGCTCTTCCAGCAGGCAGAGATCGGGGACACCGTTCCCGCAGACCTGTTCCAAGCTGTAGCGGAGGTGCTGGCTTACGTATACAGGCTCAAGGGACGCCGCAATGTTTAATGTATGCCTGCCGTTGCGCGGGATAAGAGAAGCCGGGAGGGAAGACTTTTGAAAATTCGGGACATCAGCATTTTGGTCGGCATCATCGGCATCGTCCTGATGATGGTCGTCCCGATCCCTACGCATTTGCTCGACCTGCTGCTGATCGTCAACATTTCGGCGGCGCTCATGATTTTGCTTATCGCCATGAATACGACGGATGCCTTGCATTTCTCCATCTTTCCGACTTTGCTCCTGATTACGACTTTGTTCAGGCTGGCGCTGAACGTGTCGACCACGCGTCTCATCTTGTCGGAGCACGATGCGGGCAAAGTCGTGGCCACGTTCGGCAGCTTCGTCGCGGGCGGAGAGCTTGCGATCGGTTTTATCGTGTTTTTGATCCTGGTCATCGTTCAATTTATCGTTATTACCAAAGGCTCGGAACGCGTTGCCGAAGTCGCTGCGCGCTTCACTCTCGATGCGATGCCCGGCAAGCAAATGAGTATCGATGCCGATCTGAACGCCGGACTGATCAACGAGACGCAAGCCAGGGAACGTCGCGAAAAGATCGAAAAGGAAGCGGACTTCTACGGCGCGATGGACGGTGCGAGCAAGTTCGTCAAAGGGGACGCGATCGCGAGTATCATTATCGTAACGATCAACCTGATCGGCGGCTTCATCATCGGGATGGCCGTGCACGGCATGCCGATCGGAGAAGCGCTCAGCACGTACTCGATCCTGAGCATCGGCGACGGTCTCGTCAGCCAGATTCCCGCGCTGCTCATCAGTACCGCGACGGGCATCATCGTTACCCGGGCCGCGTCCGAAGGCAATATGGCTGCGGACCTGACCAAACAGTTGTTCAGATATCCAAAGCTGCTGTATATCGTGGCCGGTACGATCGTATTGCTCGGTATCGCGACTCCGATCGGACCGATCGCGACCCTTCCCTATGCTTTGATTCTTGGCATTGCCGCCTACCGCATGCAATTGAACAATGCCAAGAGGCAGCAAGCCGAGGAGCAGCTCGTCGAGGAAAAGGAGATCGAGGAGGTCCGCAGTCCGGAGAGCGTCATCAGCCTGCTGCAGGTCGACCCGATCGAATTCGAGTTCGGCTACGGTCTCATCCCGCTGGCCGACACGTCTCAGGGGGGAGATCTGCTCGACCGGATTATCCTGATTCGCAGACAATGCGCCTTGGAGCTTGGGTTGATCGTGCCGGTCATTCGGATACGGGACAACATCCAGCTGAAGCCCAACGAGTATGTCATCAAGATGAAAGGCAATACGGTCGCCCGCGGCGAGCTGCTGCTGCACCACTACCTTGCGATGAGTCCTGGCTTCGAGGACGATTCGATCACGGGGATCGAGACCAAGGAACCTGCGTTCGGACTGCCGGCGCTTTGGATCGACGAAGCGACGAAGGAACGCGCGGAGCTGTCCGGTTATACCGTCGTCGATCCGCCTTCGGTCGTCGCCACGCACCTGACCGAAGTCATCAAACGGTACGCGCACGAACTGCTCGGGCGTCAGGAGACCAAATCGCTCGTCGACAGCGTGCGCGAGAGTTATGCGACGCTCGTGGAAGAACTGGTGCCGAACATTCTCACGGTCGGAGACATCCAAAAAGTGCTCGCCAAGCTGCTCAAGGAGAAAATCTCGATTCGGGATCTCGTTACGATCTTCGAGACGCTGGCCGATTACGGCAAGTATACGAAAGATCCGGACGTGCTGACCGAATACGTCAGACAAGCGCTCTCCAGGCAGATCACGCAGCAATACGCCAATCCAAGCGAGCCGCTTCGCGTAATCACGATCAGTCCCGGCGTCGAAAAACGAATTGCCGAATCCGTTCAACAATCGGACCAGGGCAGCTACTTGGCGATGGAGCCTTCGTCGACGCAGGCGATCTACAACCGGCTCAGCGAGCAGATCAATAAGACGCTCCAAGCCGGCCAACAGCCGATTATTTTGACATCACCGAACATCCGGATGTACATGCGTCAACTGATCGAGCGCAGTCTGCAAGACATACCCGTGCTCTCCTACAGCGAGCTTGAGCCTAATATTGAAGTACAAAGCGTCGGGGTGGTGAATGCATGAAGGTCAAACGATACTTAGTGGACGATTTGCCGCAGGCCGTTCAACAAATCAGAAGCGAACTCGGGTCCGATGCCGTCATCCTGAACACCAAAGAAATCCGCACAGGCGGGTTTCTTGGCATGTTCCGCAAAAAAAGAATGGAAGTCATCGCTGCGGTGGACGAGTCCGCCAAGCCGCAGGCGCGTCCTTCGGCGAAGCCAATCGTGCGCCCTCAGGCGGAAGCGGCCAAAAAGATGCCGAATGCGGCGTTACCGGTGACGGATCCGGCCGTAGATTCGGACCCGGCGCGGGGCGCCGGCGAACAGGCGCCTCAGCCGCTTCCAGCCAGCGCGATTCGGCAGCGCTATGGCGGGGGCGCTTCCGCCGGCCCTGCGCCAACATCGGAGAAGCAGCAGGCGTCCGCAGCTGCGGAGGCTGCTGCGTCTCTGCTTCGCGAAGTTAGCGAAGACCATGGACGGCCGAATGTGCCTGCGGTATCGAAGAATGAGCGCACAGCCTCCCAGACGAGCTTCGACGAAGCGATGAGCCGCGCGCTCGCATCGGCGCGCGCCCTAGGTGCGTCGGATCGTAACGCGCCGGAAGCGCCGCAGCCTGCTGCGGCACAAGCGTTGCGCGTCGTTGAACCGACCCCTGCGAGTGCGCAAGCCGCCGCCGTCCCGCTGCCGCAAACGGCGGCGGCCGGCGAGACGGCCGAGCTGCTGGCCGAGCTGAGAGCCATGAAGGATCTGCTGCGGCAGCAAGCCGGTCGCGAGCCGGCCCCGCAGCGCATGCCGGAGCAGGTTCTGCGCTTAAGCCGCTTGCTCGCGCAGCAAGGCGTCGTGCCCGTTTATGTAGAAGAATTCGCCGCCGCTGTTTCTGCGAAGCTGAAGGAGCGCGAAGCGAACAACGAAGGCGACGTTACGGAAATAGATCTCGACCGGTTGGCTTTAAACGAAGCGCATGCGCTGCTTCTGTCGTGGCTTGCGCCAGCTCAGGACGCAGGCATCGCGACGGACACGCATATCGTGCATTTCGTCGGGCCGACCGGCGTGGGCAAGACGACGACGATCGCCAAGCTCGGCGCGGATCAAGTGCTGTCGAGGAGGCGTACCGTCGGATTTATTACGGCGGATACGTACCGGATCGCTGCCGTCGATCAGTTGCGGACGTATGCGGACATCCTGAACGTGCCCCTCGAGGTCGTCTTTTCTCCTTCCGAACTGGCCAGGGCATACAAAAGACTCGAAGACCGGGACCTGCTGCTGATGGATACGGCGGGGAGGAATTACCGCAACGAGCTTTACGTATCCGAAGTCAACAGCCTGCTCTCGCCGGGCCAAGAGGCGGAGAAAATTCTCGTTCTCAGCCTGACTCACAAATACCAGGATATGAGAAAGGTGTCCGCCCAATTCGTCAAGTACGGCGTTTCCCGGCTGCTGCTTACCAAGATGGACGAAACCGATTCTTACGGCGCGATCCTGAATCTCGTGCGCGAGTTCGGATTCAGCATCCCTTACGTGACTTTCGGCCAAACGGTGCCGGACGACATCCGGCCTTTCGATCCGGCCTGGCTTGCGTCCAAACTGTTGGAAGGAGAGCCGGCCCATGCGTGACCAAGCGGAAGCACTGAGGCACATGGTATCGGCGCGCGATCTCGACTATGCCAAGCAAACGCGGATTCTGACGGTCACTAGCGGCAAGGGAGGCGTCGGAAAGTCCAACTTCAGCTTGAATTTCGCCCTGGCGCTGCAAAAAAGGGGCCACAGTGTCCTCCTGTTCGATGCCGACATCGGTATGGGGAACATCGACGTGCTGCTCGGCACGCCCGCTGCCTATAATCTCTTTCATTTGCTCAAACGGGACAAGTCGATCTGGGAGATTATTCAGGAAGGACCCGGCGGCCTTCGGTTCATCGCCGGCGGGTCCGGCTTTAAGGACCTGATCCGTCTGAGCGACGAGGAACTGGAGTACTTCGCTTCCGAGATCGCCAAGCTTTACGGCGAAGTCGATTACGTTCTGTTCGACACAGGCGCCGGATTGTCCAAGGAAACGCTCCGCTTCATTCAGGCGGCCGATGAGACCATCGTCGTGACGACGCCCGAGCCGACCTCCATCACCGATGCCTATGCGCTTATGAAGATGGTTAAGACAATGGGGCAAGAGGCGGAATTCAGGCTGGTAGTCAACCGGGTAGGCGACAACCGGGAGGGACTTCAGACCTCCGATAACATTCGTCAGGTCGCCAGAACCTACTTGTCGCTGGAAATTCCGCTGCTAGGCTTCGTCCCGGACGATTCGCATGTGTCGAAAGCCGTCAAAAAACAGACGGCATTGTCATATTTATACCCCGAATGTCCTGCATCCAGAGGAATTGACGACATTGCTGCCGAATATTTAAACGAAAGCCGAAAACCATCCGTCCAAACGAACATCAAAGGGTTTCTCCAGCGCGTTCGCAAGCTGTGGAGCTGACTGACCGGACGACAAGATCGAGAGGGGACGAGAAAGCATGAAGGCATTTAAGGTGCTGGTCGTTGACGATTCCCCTTTCATGAGGAAATTAGTCGGCGACCTGGTTGCCGGCGACGTCGCCTTCGAGGTCGTGGGGACCGCTGCGGATGGAGCCGAAGCCGTAAGGCAGGTTCGGGAGCTGCGCCCGGATATCGCGGTTATGGATCTGGAAATGCCGGAGATTAACGGGCTCGAGGCGCTCAAGCGAATCATGTCCGAATGTCCCACGCCCGTTATCATGATGTCGGCGGTAACGGACAGGGGGACGCGGGATACGATCCGCGCACTGCAGTACGGGGCGTTCGACTTCGTTCGCAAGCCCGACGGCGCGTTGAAGCTCGATGTTTCCCACATGGGCGAGATGTTGATCGAGAAATTGCATATTGCAAGAGAGCTGCTGGCCTCGGGCGAACTGAGGCTGCGGCGGATGACGGAGGAAGGCGCCGAGGCGATGGTGTTCCAAGCCGAAGCAACCGCGGAAGCTAAGGCCGCGCCGTCCACGGAAATGAAGGAAGAGTACGGGCAGTTCGACGCCGCAGAAGCTGCGGTTGAAGCCGGAGCTTATGTTGAAGCAGAAGCCAAATTCGAAGCCGCATTGGAAGTCGAAGCTGATGACGCGCCTCCTTCTTCGAACGAAGCCCAAGCGTCCGAGCACGCGCCTCCGCGCACCCCGGACCGCGAATCGCCCAAGCTGCGGTCGGAGCTTACCGGCTTGTCGTCGAAGGCTCGGCTCTCGAATATGGCCCCAGCGAACAAAGAGGCAGCGGCGGCGATAGAACGGCCTGCAGCGCAAGACACATCCGCTCACGGGCTTCCGCCGGCGCGGCGCACGGTTCCGAAGGCCCCGTTGCCCGCCGGGGAGCAGAAGGATCGGAATGACCGGCCATCCGGGAAGACGGAGTTAACCGGAAAACAAACGGCTGATCAAGGTTTGGCGGCGCCTAAGCCGTCCAAAACGGCGAAGGCGCCTCCGTCCGCACCGCCGCCGCAGCTGCCGAAAGCGGATAAACAGCCAAAGCGGATACCTTTGCAGCCGGTCGCTCGCCCGGCGGATTCATTCACCGACATCGTTGCGATCGGCACTTCGACCGGCGGTCCGCGGGCGCTTCACGAAGTGCTGTCGGCCATACCGGCTTCGTTCCCGGCGCCGATCCTGATCGTGCAGCATATGCCGCCCAAGTTTACGCACTCGCTTGCGCAGCGGCTCGATTCCTGCTCGGCGATCGAGGTGCGCGAGGCGGCGGACGGGGATCGGGTGCTGCCCGGACAAGCATATCTTGCGCCGGGGGGCAAGCATCTCAAGCTGATCAGAGAGGCGAGCGGCGGCTACAAGATCGGGCTCACCGAAGAAGATCCGGTCAGCGGCCATCGCCCCTCCGTCGACGTCATGTTCGGCTCGCTGGTCGGACGACGGGAGCTGAGACGCCACGCGGTCCTCATGACGGGCATGGGAAGCGACGGCGCCAAAGCCATGAAAACGCTCCGCGAAGACGGGGCGGCTACGCTGATCGCCGAAGCGGAGGAAACTTGCGTCGTGTACGGCATGCCGCGTTCGGCAATGGAGAACGGCGCGGCGCAAACGGCTGTGCCGCTGCAGCGAATCGCCCCCGAGCTGGTCAAAGCGGTCGAAAAGCCAAACGCGAAGCAGCTTTAAAAGCAGTTGTGCCATTCAGGAGGTGACGCCCAGTGGAAATGAATCAGTACTTGTCCATTTTTATCGACGAAGCGAACGAGCATCTGCAGTCGCTTAACGAAAACATGCTGCGTCTCGAGCAGCAGCCCGAGGATATCAGCATCGTTCAAGTCATCTTCCGATCCGCCCATACGCTGAAGGGCATGTCGGCTTCGATGGGCTTCGAGGATCTTGCCTCGCTGACGCACGAGATGGAGAACGTGCTCGACTTGGTTCGCAACGACAAGCTGAAAATGAACGGCCACATTTTCGATACGCTTTTCAAATGTCTGGATTCGCTTGAAGGCATGGTTCAGGACATCGTCGGCGGCGGTACCGGCAGCGCGGACGTCAAGGAACTCGTGGCGCAGCTCAAGCAGATCGTCAAAGGCGAGCCGGCCGCGCCCGCCGCAGCAGCCGGACAAGCGGCTGCCGCGGGCGGCACCTCCGAGCTTGCGATGGTGGCTACGCATCTGCTGCTCGACCAATTTCAGCTGTCCGTGCTCAGGCAATCGATCGAAAACGGCAGTCCCGCTTTTCATATCGAGGTTACCATCCGCGAGGATTGCCTGTTAAAGGGCGTTCGCGCCTATATGGTATTCGATGCGCTCGAGCGCAACGGGGAACTCGTCAAGTCGCATCCGTCGGTCCAGGATATCGAGCAGGAGCAATTCGGCCATCAGTTTTCCGTCTATTACATTTCCCGCATACCGCAAAAGGAATTGCAGGATGCGCTCGACAAGATCTCCGAGCTCGAATCGGTACGGATCGTGCCGCTCGATCTCGAGAGCTTGAGCGAGCTTGACGAGTCGCGGAGCGCGGAGCAGCAGATTCAGGAGGCCGTGCAGCAAGCCGCTGCGACGGCCGCCGCCCCTTCTCCGGCAGCGTCGGCGGATGCGCCGGCGAGGGCGCCCGCAGCCGCGCCTGTGGCGAATAAGACGATTCGCGTAGATATCGAGCGTCTCGACTCGCTTATGAATTTGTTCAGCGAACTGCTGATCGATCGCGTCAGGCTCGAGCAGCTTGCCAGCGAGGTACGCCGCAACGACCTGACCGAGACGGTCGAGCATATGGCGCGCGTCAGCAGCGACCTGCAAAATATCGTCCTGAAGCTGCGAATGGTGCCGGTGGACAGCGTGTTCAACCGTTTTCCGCGGATGGTGCGGGATCTGGCCAAGTCGCTCGGCAAAAAGCTGGATCTGGTCATTACGGGCGCCGAGACGGAGCTGGACCGGACGGTCATCGACGAAATCGGCGATCCGCTCGTGCATCTGATCCGCAACTCGGTCGATCACGGCATCGAGACGATCGAGGGCCGTCGCGAGGCCGGTAAAGCCGAGACAGGCGTCGTCAACTTGAGGGCGTTCCACAGCGGCAACCATGTGTTCATCGAGATCGAGGACGACGGGCGCGGCATCAACCAGCCGAAGGTACTCGACATCGCCGTCAAAAAGGGCATTGTCTCGCCGGACGAGGCCAAAAAGCTGAGCGACGACGAGATTAACATGCTGCTTTTCGCTCCGGGCTTCAGCACGGCTGACAAGATCTCGGACATCTCCGGACGCGGCGTCGGACTGGACGTCGTCAAGTCGAAGATCGAATCGCTCGGCGGTGTCGTCTCTGTTACTTCCAAGGCGGGTCAAGGCTCGAAGTGGTCGATTCAGCTGCCGCTCACGCTGTCGATCATCACGGCCATGCTGGTGAAGCTCGGGTCGGAGAAGTTCGCCGTTCCGCTCACGTCCATCGTCGAGACGGGCATCGTGCAGCGAAGCGCGATTCGCGACTTGCACGGCGCGAAGGTCATCGAATACCGCAAGTCGATCATTCCGGTGTTATCGCTGGCGGCCGTACTGGACTCGCCGGATTATTCCGAGGAAAACGAGCTGGAGACCGAGATGCTTGTCATCCGCAAGGGCGAGAAGCTCGCCGCCGTGCTGGTGGACGAACTGATCGGACAAAGCGAGATCGTGCTGAAGACGCTAGGCAAGTATCTGACCAACCTGGACGTCATCTCCGGAGCGACGATTCTGGGCGACGGCCAAGTCGCGCTGATCGTAGATCCGAACGCGCTCATCAAATAATCGTTCCTATTCGAGGAGGATGCTGTCATGGCAGAAGATTTCAAGGTTATCGTTTTTACGCTCGCTCACGAAGAATACGGCATCGAGGTTGACAAAGTGCGGACGATCGAGCGAATGACGCCGGTAACGCGCGTGCCGAAGACGCCGGTTTTCGTGAAGGGGGTCATCAACCTGCGCGGCGTGGTCGTGCCGGTCATCGACCTGCGGAGCCGGTTCTCTCTTCCCGAGTCCGAGCCCACGGAAAACTCGCGGATCATCATCGTCGCGGCGAACGAGCTTGAGGTCGGATTTATCGTCGATTCGGCGAACGACGTCATCGATCTCAATACGGACATGGTAGAGAACCCGCCTGAAGTCATCGGCGGCATCAAAGCCAAATATTTGAGCGGAGTGGCCAAGTTCGGTGAAAACCGACTGCTTATCCTGCTGAATCTGTCCGAAGTCCTCAACCGGTCGGAGATTATCCAGCTCGAACAATTCGGAGCCTGACGGCATGGAACTGTTCAGCAACAACGCCGAATTTAAAATGGACGTGCTGCGTGAAGTCGGCAACATCGGGGCGGGACACGCGGCGACCGCGCTCTCCCGCCTGCTCGACAAGCCGATCGACATGGCCGTCCCCAAAGTAAGCTTTATTCCCTTCGAAGATATTGCCGACCGCGTCGGCGGTGCTGAGGAGGTCGTCGTCGCCATTTTCCTTCGCGTGGAAGGCGAGGCGCCAGGCAACATGTTTTTTCTGATGAGCCAGTATCAGGCGCGCGTGCTGCTGCAAGGACTTCTCCACTTCGAACTCTCGGAGGGTCCCGAGTATTCGGAGATGGAGCTGTCAGCCCTGAGCGAGATCGGCAATATCCTTGCCGGTTCCTATCTTTCGTCGCTCGCGGATCTCACGGGCCTGCCGCTGTCGCCGACCGTCCCCGCGATCGCGGTCGATATGGCTGGCGCGATTCTAAGCTATGGCCTCGTCCAATTCGGTACGATGGGCGACGAGGCGCTGCTTATCGATACGACATTTTTGGAAGACGATCGGCAGGCGGAGGGGCACTTTTTCTTTATTCCAGATCCCGAGTCGTTCGAGCGCCTGTTCCGCGCGCTAGGAGTGCCTATCTAATGAAAGAAGTCATCATCGTGAAAATCGGAATGGCGGATTTGAACGTCGCCTCGGGCGGAGACTCGCTCAAGACGACAGGCCTGGGATCCTGCGTCGGACTGACGCTTCACGACGCGAATCAGGGTATCGCGGGCATGGCGCATATTATGCTTCCGAGCTCCGACATCGCGAGGGAGGGACAGATCAATATCGCGAAGTACGCGGATACGGCCGTCCCCGAGCTGCTGGCCAGGCTGAAGGCCGGGGGCGCCAATCTGAGGCGTCTTGTCGCGAAGCTGGCGGGCGGCGCTCAGATGTTCGCCTTCGCAAGCGGCAGCGACAGCATGCGTATCGGTCCCCGCAACGTTGAATCTACGAAGCTGGCGCTCGCCTCGTACAATATACCCATTATCGCCGAGGATACAGGCGGCAATTTCGGGAGGACGATCGAATTCAGCAGCGCGAGCGGCATTTTGACGATCCGCAGCGTGCAGAACGGGGTAAAGGAGATTTGAAATGAGCGTGCCATGGCGATGGAATGTAGGGTTCGCGTTTTTCGGAGCCTTTTTAATTTTCTTGATCTCCTTGTCCAGCAATCCGCCGCTCACTTCGCTTGTGCGTGGTTTATACGGATTTCTTGCGTTCGGCGTGCTCGGCCTGTTCGTCCGTCTCGTTTTACAGCAGTTGCTGCAGCCCGCCAGAACGCTGGGCGGCGACAAAGAGCGGGAAGAAGAGGAGCGGGGAATCGTTCTGGACATGACGACGCCGGCCGAAGACGACGAATCGCTTTCCCGCCTGATGCGGGAGCAATGGACAGGCAATGAAGAGACGCAATCCGCCAGTTTCGAGCCGCTGAAGCCCCCAAGGCTCGTCTCGCTCGACGAGTCGAATCCGGAACAAGTCGCACAGGCGATCCGGCGCCTGAACGACGATTAAGGAAGGTGATGCAGCGATGGCAGAACCCAAGAGTTCCAAGCTGTCCCATTACGACCTGTGGTGCCGCTGGAAGGAAGAAGGCGACACCGAAGCTAAAAAAGGCTTGATCGAGAAGTACATTCCGCTCGTGGATTACGTCTCCAGCCGCATGGCTGCAGGATTGCCCAAAAACGTATCCAAGGACGATCTGGTCAGCAACGGCTCCATGGGCCTGATCGACGCTATCGAAAAATTCGATCATCTGCGGGGGTTGCAGTTCGAAACCTATGCCTCCTGGCGCATTCGCGGATCGATCATCGACGGGCTGCGCCAGGGCGATTGGGTGCCGCGTTCCGTTCGGGATAAAGCGAAAAAAATGGAAGATGCATACGCCGTCCTGGAGCAGCGCAATCTTCGCTCCGCCACCGACGAGGAAATATGCAGCTATTTAAATATAACGGACAAAGAATTCCAGCAAATGCTCCAGGAAGTGGCGGTCGCGACCGTCGGTTCCCTCGAAGAGCCGATCCGCGAGGAGGATGCGGAGACGCGAATGTCCCTGCTCGTGGACGACAAGGCCCAGAGTCCCGAGTCGAAGGTGCACGAGACTTATTTGAAGGACTCGCTTACGGCCGGCATCGACAAGCTTACCCCGAAGGAGCGCACGGTCGTATCCCTTTTCTACTACGAGGACCTGTCGCTCAGCGAGATTGCCGAAGTGATGTCGTTGTCGCCGTCCCGCATTTCCCAGCTTCATTCCAAAGCGATACTGCGTCTGCGCGGCGCCCTTGGCAAGCATAAGGACCAGCTGCTCCAAAAATAAAACCGGAAAGGGGGATTCATAATGGGTGGGGAAGAGGCAATTGCGATCGATCAGTTGTATCAGGTTAAAATATCGGAAGATCGCATGACGGCCCAGCTGCTGATCAAGCCGACAGAGGATGCGGAGCGGGTGAAGGTCTGGCAGCTCGAAGCGCTGCTGGCGTCCGCAGGCGTCCGTTACGGCGTTCGTCAGGAGCTGTTGATTCAGATCGCGGAGAACCCGAAAGCGTTTTTTTTCACAGAAAACGTTGTGGCGGCCGGTCTGGAGCCGGTCCAGGGAGTCAACGGCTATGTGAAAGTATTGTTCGAGGACCAGGGCCAGACGAAAAGACCGGCCGAGCGCGAAGACGGCAGCGTCGATTACAGAGAGATGAAGCAGCTGCCCAACGTCAAAACGGGCCAACTGATTGCAACGCGGGTGCCGCCGCTTCCCGGCAAGGCCGGCACTGACGTTAAAGGCGACGCCGTCGCTCCCAAAGAGGGCAAAGAGGCGAGCTTCAAGGTCGGCAAAAACGTCGTCGTCAATCCGGACAAAACGGCCATGTATGCCGCGATGGACGGGCTAGTCACTTGGACGGACAAAGAAAAGCTGAACGTATTTCCCGTATACGAGGTTAACGGCGACATCGATTACCATATCGGCAACATCGATTTTGTCGGTACCGTCGTCATTCGCGGCAATGTGCTGACGGGCTTCCGCGTGCGCGCCTCCGGCGATATCCGGGTCACCGGAGGCGTCGAGGGGGCCGAGCTGGAGTCGGACGGCTCGATCGAAATCTCGGGCGGCATTATCGGCTCGGGCAAAGGCCACGTCAAGGCCGGCGTCGACGTGAAGTGCTCGTTCGTGCAGGAGAGCAATGTGACGGCCGGCCAAGACGTTCTCGTGTCGCAGAGCATCATGCATTCGAACATCCGCGCGGGCAGGAGCATCCGCTGCGACGGCGCCAAGGGCCTCATGGTCGGCGGCTTGATGCAGGCGGGCGATCTGGTCGTGGCGCGCACGATCGGCAATTCGATGTCGACGGTCACCTCCATCGAGGTCGGCCTGAAGCCGGAGCTGCGGCAAGAACTCGCGGATCTTCGCCAGCAAGTGCGCCAATTGTCCGAAAGTCTGGACAAGACGGAAAAGGCGCTCGTGCTGCTCGATCAGCTTGCGGCTGCCGGACAGCTCTCGGCGGATCGGCTCGCCATGCGCATCAAGCTCAATTCTACGCGCAGGCAAGTGACCGAGGAACTCAAGACGGCCAAGGCGAACATTCTGGAGATGGAGCGTTCGCTTGAAGATACGGATCAAGCTAGAGTCAATGTCCTACATACGATATACGGCGGTACGAAAATCGTCATCGGGCGTTATACGCGCTTCGTCAAGGATAGCGCCAAGCGTGTGACCTTCCGCTATGCCGAAGGCGAGATCGCGATGGCCACGCTTATATAACGCGACAGGAGGCGAACGGCCGTGAGCTACAAGCCGATCGACGTGCAAACTTCGATTCCCCGCTCGATCGAACTGACGCCGCTTCAGGCTGCGCAGCAGCTGCGCCAGTCTACCGACCAGGCCGCGCTCGGCGTTCAGGCCCAGAAGCTTGCCGAGCGCGACGCGAAGCGCAATGCCAAGTCGGAAGGCACCGGACACAAATCGATCTCGGAAGATGACGATCCCAAGGAAAGCCGTCAAAAGAGACCGTTCGCGAAAAAGAAGCGGGCGGACGAGAACGAAAGCGAGCGAACGGAGACGCATGCGGCCGAACATCCCTATAAAGGACATCACATCGACCTGTCGCTATAGCATGGGGAAGGTGAGAGAGCATTGGACATGGAGCCGTGGGTTACGCTCGTAATCGCCGGGGCCGCAATTGCGGGATACGGCTGGCTGAAGCCCGAACCGAAGGCGCAGTCGGCCGCTGTCGTCAATGAAGAAGCGTACGACAGGCTGCTCGAGGATCTCGAGACGGAAAATCGGGAGCTCGTGGACGCGGTGGCGGCCTTCAAGAGAGAACAAGACGAAACGGTAAGCCGTCTCGGCCTGCGCATTCGAGAGCTGGAGCGCCAGATGGAAGAAACCGCCGCGCACCGGAAGGCGGAATCGCATGGTCGCGGGGAGCTTGCCGCGACAAGAGAGACGACTCGATTGCCAGAGGAGCCTAAGCCAGCGGTTGTGGGGCAGGCGGCGCCTGAACGCCTTAGGGAAGAAGGCTTGTCTGCCAGCGATTCCGCGGAGACGGCTGCAAGATTTGCGCAGCCGGCGGACGCTGCGGCGGAAGCCCGGCTGGCAGGGCATTTGGCTGCGCGAATCCAGGAAGCCGAAAATCGCCCGCCGCTAGCCGTCGCCGCCGCCGATACGGCCGCGACAGCCCCGGCGGAGAGCCGCGGCGGACCGTCCGACAGGCCGTCCGCGATCAGCGAGCGCTACGCCGAATTACTGGAACTGCACGAGCGGGGGCGCTCGGTCGAGCAAATCGCCAAGGCGATGAACATGAACAAAGGCGAAGTGCAGCTTATACTGCAGCTCGCCAAGCGGGAGGTGAACCGGCCATGAACAAGCGCCGCGCGCTGCTGGTCGGCTTCGGCGTCGGTCTGATGGCCGGCGCCGCCCTGCTGCAGCTGATGACGTACGGCCAGAAGCTGAGTTCAGGAACGGCGCTGCCCGAGCCGCTCACGGTCGCCCAGCTTCAGGAGCAAGCCGAAGGGAGCGGTTACGGCATGTACAAGCTGAGCGAACCGATGTACACGCAGGCACAGCTGGATGCGGCCGCTGCCAAGGCCAAGGAGGACGCGCTTGCGGCAGAGGGGAACAAGTCCGGGCAAGCCGGCGGCGAGACGGCTGCGCCTACGAGTACGTCTGTAGCCACGCCTACGCCGGCACCAAGCGCTTCCGCTTCCACTGCCCCTGCGAAAGCCACCGAAGCCGCCCCCCAAACGCGTCTTGGCCTCTATGTCGCGGCCGGAGACTCGCTTGAAAAGGTTGCGACCGGCTTGAAGGCGCTCGGCGTCATCAAGGACAAAGCCGCATTCGTCAAGGCCGCCAAACCGTACAGCGGCAAAATGCGGGTCGGTCTCAGCGTATTCGAAGGCGAAATTACGTACGAGGGGATTATCGCGGAACTGCTTCGCGACAAAAATAAATAAGGCGGCCGCTTTCGACTACATGCGAAGGGCCGATCGGATGGCCGGCTTGTGTTGCAAGCCGGCCATCCATATGTTATATTGTTAAACGGTGTGAAAAAACGCACGCCGTTCAATTCCGTCAGCGGTGCTTTGCTTTACGCGAAGTTCTGACGGAAAGCGCGAACCGGCGGAGGAGATTCACGATCCAAAACCATACGGAGGTGCAAGTTAAAATGGCAGTTATTTCGATGAAGCAGCTTCTCGAAGCTGGCGTACACTTCGGTCACCAAACGCGTCGCTGGAACCCGAAGATGGACAAGTACATCTTTACCGAACGGAACGGCATCTACATCATCGACCTGCAAAAGACGGTCAAGAAAGTCGACGAAGCGTACAACTTCGTTCGCCAGCTCGGCGAGCAAGGCGGCACGATGCTGTTCGTCGGCACGAAGAAGCAAGCGCAGGATTCCGTGAAGGAAGAAGCGGAGCGCAGCGGTCAATTCTACATCAACCAACGTTGGCTCGGCGGCACGCTGACCAACTTCTCCACGATTCAGAAGCGTACGGATCGTCTGCACCAACTGGACAAGTGGGAGCAGGACGGCACGTTCGAAGTGTTGCCTAAGAAGGAAGTCATCATCCTTCGCAAGGAAAAAGAGCGTCTCGAGAAGTTCCTCGGCGGCATCAAGCATATGCGCAGACTGCCTGACGCGCTGTTCATCATCGATCCGCGCAAGGAACGCATCGCCGTCGCAGAAGCCCGCAAGCTGGGTATTCCGATCGTCGGCATCGTCGACACGAACTGCGATCCGGACGAGATCGACTACGTCATTCCGGGCAACGACGACGCGATCCGCGCCGTTAAGCTGCTGACGAGCAAGATGGCCGATGCCATCGTCGAATCCCGCCAAGGCGAAGAAACGACCGCCTAAGCCAGCCGGTTCTTACAGCATTGCGAGGTCAAGGGTGGTCAGAAGAGAACCTTCTCACCGCCCTTTTTTTGAAAACATAAACCAATCGATAGCCGTCCGCGCGAGCAGCGTCCGGCGGCCACATACCAGGAGGGAATCCCATGGCAGTTAACGCAGCAGACGTAAAAGCGCTCCGCGAAAGAACGGGAGCGGGCATGTTGGATTGCAAAAAGGCACTTGAGGAAGCCGGCGGCGACATCGCGAAGGCAGCTGACCTCCTTCGCGAGAAGGGTCTTGCCGCCGCCGCGAAAAAGGGCGACCGTATCGCCACCGAAGGCCGCGTAGAATCTTACATCCATGGCGCAGGCCGCATCGGCGTGCTCGTCGAAGTCAACTGCGAAACCGACTTCGTCGCCATGACGGATCAATTCAAGGAACTCGTACGCGACATCGCGATGCATATCGCAGCTGCCAATCCGCTGGTCGTTCGCCGCGAGGAAGTGCAACAAGCCGACCTGGACAAGGAAGCCGAGATTCTTCGCAACCAGGCGCTCAACGAAGGCAAGCCGGAGAAAATCGTCGAAAAGATCGTCGAAGGCCGCCTGAACAAGTACTACGAAGAAAACGTACTGCTCGAGCAATCGTTCGTCAAGGATCCGGACAAGACAATCCAAACGCTGCTCAACGAGAAGATCTCCACGATCGGCGAGCAAATCTCCATCCGCCGCTTCGTTCGTTTCGAGCTCGGCGAAGGCCTTGAAAAGAAGCAAGATAATTTCGTCGAAGAAGTTATGGCACAAGTCAAAGTTTAATCGGCACGACTCGGGGGGACACGCGGTGTTCCCTTTTTTAAAGAGCGTTTAATCATTCAGTTTGGCCGGGAAGCGTACTTCCCGCACAGAAATCGAACAGGTGGAGGTACTAACGTTGAATCGACCCGTCTACAAACGCGTGGTGTTGAAGGTAAGCGGAGAGTCGTTGTCCGGATCGACCGGTTATGGGATCGACGCAACGACGATCGTCTCGATCGCCGAACAAATCAAGGAAGTCGTAGCGCTTGGCGTAGAAGTCGCCATCGTATGCGGTGGCGGCAACATCTGGCGCGGAATCTCGGGCAGCCAGAAGGGCATTGATCGCGCGACGGCCGACTACATGGGAATGCTGGCGACAGTGATGAATTCGCTTGCTTTGCAGGACGCGCTGGAACAGATCGATGTGCCGACTCGCGTGCAATCCTCCATTGCCATGCAGCAAATCGCAGAGCCGTACATTCGCCGCAGGGCGATACGCCACCTTGAGAAGGGCCGCGTCGTCATTTTCGCTTCGGGAACGGGCAACCCGTTTTTCTCTACCGATACGACGGCCGCGCTGCGGGCTGCCGAGATCGAGGCCGAAGTCATCCTGATGGCCAAGAACAAGGTAGACGGCGTATACAGCGCGGATCCGTTCAAGGATCCGACGGCGGAGAAGTACGAGCAACTGACGTACCTCGACGTACTTAACAAAAATCTGGGCGTCATGGATTCGACGGCGTCCTCACTGTGCATGGACAACAACATCCCGCTTCTCGTCTTCGCGATTACCGAGCCGGGCAACATCAAGCGCGCGGTGCTGGGCGAGAAAATCGGAACAATCGTCAAGGGGAGCGTGAATTAAGTGCCTCAAACGATCAAGAAGAACGCAGAAGAACGGATGGAAAAAGCGCTGGCCGCACTGCGCCGCGACTTGTCTACGCTGCGTGCCGGACGCGCATCCGCCGCGATGCTCGACCGCGTTCAGGCCGAATATTACGGCGCGCTTACGCCGGTTAACCAGCTCGGAACGATCAACACGCCGGATTCCCGTACGCTGATCATTCAGCCGTGGGACAAATCGGCTCTGGCCGCGATCGAAAAGGCGATCTTGAAGTCCGACGTCGGACTGACGCCCGCCAACGACGGCACGATCATTCGGCTGAACATTCCGCCGCTGACCGAAGAGCGCCGCGCCGATCTCGTCAAGTCGACGAAGAAATTCGGCGAAGAAGCGAAGGTCGCCATCCGCAACATTCGCCGCGACGCCAACGACGACATCAAGAAAAAAGAAAAAGGCGAGATCTCCGAAGACGAGTCCCGCCGTCATCAGGACGATATCCAGAAATCGACGGATCGCTTCGTAGCCGAAGTGGACAAGATCTTGTCCGCCAAAGAAAAAGAAATCATGGAAGTTTAAACAATCGACCGGCCCCTCCGAAAGGTGGGGTTCGTTTGAATTTTCGGGGATCCCCGCATCGGAACTGATTCAGGCTCCAGCGCACAGCCCCACGCGGTGGGGTTATTTAATGGTCGCATAATCCAGGGGGAACAGCCATGAGCAATCGATTCTTAGGCGGTCTGTTCGGCAAAAAGGAGGACGGCGGGCAAGGGCGGGCAGGAAGCTCGCAGTCCCGGGCGTCCGAGGATTTGCTGAAGGAAGGCCGAATTCCCCGGCACGTGGCCATCATCATGGACGGCAACGGACGCTGGGCCAAAGCCCGCGGACTGCCGCGGGTGGCAGGACACCATAGCGGCATGAAGGCCGTCAAGCGCATTACCCAAGCCGCCGATCGTCTAGGCGTAGAGTTTTTGACGATGTACGCGTTCTCCACGGAAAACTGGAAGCGGCCCAAGGCTGAAGTCGACTTTTTGATGAAGCTGCCGCAGGAGTTTCTGTCGATCGAGCTCGAAGACTTGATCCGCAACAACGTGCAGGTGAAAATGATGGGCGTGCGGGATTTGCTGCCGGACTTTACGCTCGATGCGATCGAGGAGGCGGTTCGCCGCACGGCGAACAACACGGGACTCGTGCTCAACTTCGCGCTTAA
Source organism: Cohnella hashimotonis (assembly GCF_030014955.1). Classification (NCBI taxonomy): domain Bacteria; kingdom Bacillati; phylum Bacillota; class Bacilli; order Caryophanales; family Paenibacillaceae; genus Cohnella; species Cohnella hashimotonis. Next base: position 3,600,231 of record NZ_JAGRPV010000001.1, on the reverse strand, counting down.
CTACGGGAGCCGGATGGAAATCGTCGAGGCGGCCAGGACGATCGCGAAGCGCGCGGCTGCAGGCGAGCTGTCGCCGGACGAGATCGACGAGCAAACGTTCCAGCAGTCGCTGCTTAGCGGAGACTTCCCGGATCCGGATTTGCTCATCCGCACCAGCGGCGAGTTGCGACTTAGCAATTTCATGCTTTGGCAGCTTGCATACAGCGAATTTTGGTTTACGGACGTCTATTGGCCCGAATTTTCGGAAGCGCATTTCCATGAAGCGATTCGCGAGTATCAACGGCGCGCGCGCCGCTACGGAGGGATCTGAGTCGATGGGGCAACGGATCGTGACGGGCGTCGTGGCCGGCGCCGCTTTTTTAGCGTTGCTGGGACTGGGCGGCTGGTATTATTCGCTCATGCTCGCAGCGCTCGCACTTATCGGATACCATGAATTCGTCAAGCTCAACAAGCTTCCGGCGAGCCGCCTGGACGTGCTGTGCGGCTTTGCGGCCACGCTCGTGCTTGCCCTGCCGCACCTGCCCTTCGGCTGGACGACGCCGAGTGCGGAGTCGGTATCGTGGGTGCTGATGTTTTTGCTGCTGTCCGCGACCGTGTTCAGTAAAAACAGAATTACGCTCGATCAATCGGCGCTGCTGTTCGTCGGCGCTTTTTATATCGGACTCGGCTTTCGCTATATGGCGCTGACACGCGAGATGCCGCACGGCGTGTTTTGGCCGCTGCTCGTCTTTTTTTGCATCTGGGCTTCGGACGCCGGCGCCTATTTTGTCGGCAAGGCAATCGGCAGAACGAAGCTGTGGCCTTCGATCAGCCCCAACAAGACCGTCGAGGGCGCGCTGGGCGGTCTGGTCATCGCGCTGCTCGTAGCGATCGTGTTCGCGGTGGTATGGCCGGACTGGATCGATTTCGGTACCGCGCTTGCTGTCGCGCTCGCCGCCGCGGTCGCAGGTCAGCTCGGCGATTTGATCCAATCCGCATACAAAAGGCTGCGCGGCGTCAAGGACTCGGGCAATCTGCTGCCGGGACACGGCGGCGTGCTCGATCGTACGGACAGCTGGTTGGTCGTATTTCCGCTCATTCATTTGCTGGGACTGATCTGATTTGGTTTGGTTTGATCGCATAATCACGTGATGGGCAGCTGTTGCATCATCGCCATACATAACGGAGGGAACGGCTTGAAAAAGAAGGTGGCGGTGCTCGGCAGCACCGGTTCGATAGGCACCCAGACGCTCGACGTCGTCTCTCGGGAGCCCGAAGCGTATGAGGTCGTCAGCCTGGCGGCCGGAACGCGGCACGAGCTTTTGCTCGAACAAGCCCATCGCTTCAGGCCCAAGCTCGTATCGATCGGCTCGAAAGCGCTGGCCGATAAGATCAGGGCGGACCTGCCAGCCGGCACGAGGCTCGTGTGGGGAGAAGAAGGCTTGATCGAAGCGGCGGCGGGCGCCGATGCGAATTATGTCGTATGCGCGCTGCTCGGCAGCCTCGGCTTGAAGTCGACGCTGGCCGCGATCGATGCGGGAGCCGCCATCGGTCTGGCGAATAAAGAGACGCTTGTGACGGCCGGGCACATCGTCATGCGAAAAAGCGCGGAGCGCGGCGTGCCGCTGCTGCCTATCGACAGCGAGCATTCCGCGATCTTCCAGTGCCTGAACGGCGAGAATCGCGGCGCGATCAGGCGCCTTGTCATCACGGCTTCCGGCGGAAGCTTCCGAGATCGCGCCCGCAGCGAGCTTGGCGGCGTGACGGTCGAGGACGCGCTGAAGCATCCCAATTGGTCGATGGGCGCGAAAATTACGATCGACTCGGCGACGATGGCGAACAAGGGCCTCGAGGTGATCGAGGCGCGCTGGCTGTTCGACTTGCCGTACGACCGGATCGACGTCGTGCTGCATCCGGAGAGCATCGTGCATTCGATGGTCGAATTCGTCGATACGAGCGTCATGGCTCAACTCGGCAATCCGGACATGCGGGTGCCGATACAGTACGCGCTCACTTACCCGGAGCGTCGACCGTCGCCCGCATCTCCGCTGGATCTGCTGCGCGCAGGCACGCTGCATTTTAAGGAAATGGATTTCGACCGGTATCCGTGTCTTAGAATGGCATACGAGGCCGGGAGAGCAGGCGGGACGGCCCCGACCGTATTCAACGCGGCGAACGAGGTCGCCGTGGCCCGTTTCCTGAAGCGCGAGATTCCGTTTCTTGCGATCGAGGAGATTATCGAATCTGCGCTCGCCGCGCACGAGACGACCGTCGAGCCGGACCTCGAGGAGATCGCTTTCGCGGACGGCCGGGCGCGCGAAGCTGCAGCCGGATGGCGCAAATAGCAACCGACCTTTCGCAAGACCCGTATTCTCTTGTATCGCCTCGGCGAATAATGTTAATCTAAGGACAGCCGTTAGGGCGGACGGAGGGTAACTTGCATGGAAATGGTACAGGTTGTTTTTCTAACGGTTCTCGTCTTTTTTGTGCTCGTCTCGATTCATGAGTTCGGACACTTTTATTTTGCCAAGCGGGCCGGCGTGCTGGTGCGGGAGTTTGCGATCGGGTTCGGCCCGAAGCTGTTCTCGATCAAGCGCGGAGAGAGCCGGTTCACGCTGCGGCTGCTGCCGATCGGCGGTTTCGTGCGAATGGCGGGAGAGGATCCCGAGGTCGTCGAGGTGCAGGCGGGGCATACGGTAGGCGTCCGGATCAAGGACGACAAGGTGACGCGCATTTATTTGGATCGGCTTGACGAGCGGACGCAAATCTTGCGCGGGGAAGTCACGGCGATCGATCTCGAGCGCCACCTGTATCTGACGCTGGACGTGGACGGAGACGTGCAGCGGTACGACGTCCACCCGCAGGCGCTCATCGTCGCGAAGGGCAGAGACACGCAGATCGCGCCGCTGGACCGCCAGTTCGGCAGCGCTTCGGCAGGCAAGAAGGCGATGACCATATTCGCCGGCCCGCTGATGAACTTTATTTTGGCGTTCGTGCTGTTCGCCGTCTTTTTTCAATCGTACGGCGTAGCGGTCGAGCCGAATACGAAGATTTTCATCAATGAAGTGACTGCCGACGGCGCGGCGAAGGCGGCCGGGCTGCAGAAGGGCGACCTGGTCGTTTCCGTTAACGGCGTCGCTGTCGAAGGAGACAGCCAGAAGCTGTCCCAGGCGATCACGGGCAGCGCGGGCAAGCCGATGAATTGGATCGTGGACCGGGACGGTCAACAAGTGAAAATAACGGTGACGCCGAGCGCGAGCACGGGCAAGGTCGGCATCGTAATGGCGCCGGAAATGCGGCATCCGGGCTTTGGAGAGACCTTCTCGCTCGCAGGTCATGCGATGGTGGACAGCACGAAGAAAATTTTCGACGGCTTCCGCAAGATCATTTTCGGCGAGGTCAAGCTTGAAGAGCTCAACGGACCGGTCGGAACGGCGCAGGTGACCGTTGAGATCGCCAAGCAGGGCGTGACGCAGCTGACCTGGTGGGGCGCGATTTTAAGCCTGTACCTGGGCATCTTCAATCTGCTGCCGATCCCGGCGCTCGACGGAAGCCGCCTGCTGTTCATCGGCATCGAGGCGATCCGCGGCCGCCCGGTCGATCCGAACCGCGAGAGCCTTGTTCACTTTATCGGCTTCGCGGCGCTGATGCTGCTGATGGTCGTCGTCACTTACAACGATATTATCAGGTTGGTCAAAGGCTGAATTATAGACGTTTTCAAGGGTAGGGGAGCTTATGTCCAAGGATAAAGGGTTCGTAACGGAAATAACGCCGCAGGCGGAGGACTTCAGCCGCTGGTATATCGACGTCATCAAAAAAGCCGAGCTTATGGATTATTCGCCGGTGCGCGGGTGTATCGTTTTCCGTCCGGAGGGCTACGAGCTGTGGGAGAATATCCAGCGCGACCTGGACCGCCGCTTCAAGGAGACGGGCCACCGCAACGCCTATTTCCCGCTGCTGATTCCGGAGAGCTTTTTTCAGAAGGAAAAAGAGCATGTCGAGGGATTTAATCCCGAGCTGCCGATGGTGACGGAGGCGGGCGGCGAGATTCTGGAGGAGAGACTGGCCGTACGTCCTACGTCTGAGACGATGTTCGGACATATGTACGCCAAGTGGATCAATTCCTACCGCGATTTGCCGCTGCTCATCAACCAATGGGCGAACGTATTCCGCTGGGAAAAGCGCACGATGCCGTTTTTGCGGACGAGCGAATTTCTGTGGCAGGAAGGACATACGGCGCACGAGGATGAGGCGGATGCCCGCCGCGAGACGATGCAAATGCTGGACGTGTACACGGACTTCGTGGAGAGCGTGCTGGCGATTCCGGTCATCAAGGGGCAGAAGACGCCTTCCGAGCGTTTCGCCGGCGCCGTCGACACGTATTCCATCGAAGCGATGATGAAGGATGGGCGCGCCGTACAGGCAGGCACCTCGCATTATCTTGGCACCAAGTTCGCCGTCGCGTTCGACATCAAGTATTTGAGCCGCGAGAACACCCAGGAGTACTGCCATACGACCTCCTGGGGCGTCAGCACGCGCTTGATCGGCGCGCTGATCATGGTTCACGGCGACGACCGCGGTCTCGTATTGCCGCCTAAGGTCGCGCCGACGCAGGTCATCATGATTCCGATCGGACCGCCCAAGACGCGCGAGACGGTCATCGCCAAGACGGACGAGCTGTTCGCGCAGTTGAAGGCCGCCGGCATCCGCGTACGCGTAGACGACCGCTCCGACGTGTCGCCGGGCTGGAAGTTCAACGAATACGAGATGCGCGGAATCCCGATTCGCCTCGAGCTCGGTCCGCGCGATTTGGAGAACGGCGTATGCGTGCTCGTATCTCGCGTGACGGGCGAGAAGAAGCAGGTGCCGCTCGACAATCTGGCGGCATCCGTAGCGGAGATGCTCGAGGAAGTGCACGCGCAGATGTACGAGCGGGCGCTTGAATTCCGCGAGTCGCATCTGTTCGACGTCGAGACGCTCGACCAGCTCAAGGCCGCTTTCGAAGAGAAGCGGGGCTTCGCGTATGCCGGCTGGTGCGGCGACGACGCTTGCGAGAGCAAGGTGAAGGAAGAGACCGGCGCGACGAGCCGCAATATCCCGTTCGAGCCGCAGACGACCAAGAGCGTTTGCCTTTGCTGCGGCAAGCCTGCCGCGCATACGGTCGTATTCGCTAGAGCTTACTAATAGCGACTGCGTGGACAAGAGTAAATCGACAGCCTTAAACAAGAAGACTCCCGACAGCGCCGGCTTCGGGGGTCTTTTTCACAGGAGGAATACCGCATGCAAATCAAGATCGGAATCGTAGGGACGGAGGCCGCCGTTTCCCGCATATTAAGAGTTTTGAATGCGTTCCCATCTTTTGAGCCCGTCGTCCGTATCGTCGGGCAGGAGCAGGATGCGCCCGATACCGCGGCCGCCCTCGAGACCGAAGTGGAGGCGCTGCTGATGTCCGGACCCGCGCCGCAGCGACTGCTAAAGGAAAAAAGGCCGGTTGCCGTGCCGGTGCACCATGTCCCGCTGACCGGGGCGGGTCTTTACAAGGCGTTGTTCGAGGCGCAGCGAGCAGGTCGGCTCGGACCGGACACCGTCCTGTCCGTCGATTCGCTCACCAAGGCGATGGTCATGCGCACGCTGCGGGATCTGGCGCTTGAAGAGCTCGCGGTCGCCGTCTATGACGGTCCGTCCTATGCCTCGCCGGACAAGCTCGTCGCACACCATCGCAAAGTCGCCGCATCGCAAGCCAGCGTATTTGCTTTCACCGGCGTGGAGCGGGTCGCGGAAGAGCTATCGGGGCTCAACATTCCGCATGCGCGGCTGCTGCCGTCCGACGACGATATTATCGTCACGCTGGAACGCGCGCTGCTGTCGACCGAATCGCGAAGAGGCAAGGAGTCGCAGATCGTCGTAGGCATGGTCACGGTCGACGAATTCGGCAAGCTCGTACAGCGGAGCGCGAGCGAGCACGAGATTCAAAAGCTTAAGCTGGACATACACCGGATGGTGCTCGACTATGTTGAATCGCTGGACGGTTATTTGACGCCTGTCGGCGGAGACGAGTATTTGTTCTTCACAACGCGGGGCATTTTCGAGCGCGAGACGGGCGGTTACAAGACGATCCCGCTCGCGAAGGACGCCAATTTGTCCTACGGTCTCTCGCTCAGCATCGGCATCGGCTTCGGCGCAACGGCCAGCGAGGCAGGATCAAATGCGCGAAGCGCGCTTCGCAAGTCGGTCGCCGCCGGAGGCAACGCCTGTTTTATCGTGCGTGAGGATCGCACGCTGATCGGACCGCTGGAAATGGCGGACCCGGTGTCGTCGATCACGGCGCCGCTCGATCCCGAGCTGCTGCGGCGCGCGGAGGAGGCGGGGATGACGGGCGCTTATTTGAGCAAGCTGCTCGCTTATATGTCCCGGCACGGCAAATACGATTATCAGGTGCACGAGCTTGCGGCGATGCTGAATGTGACGGTGCGCAGCGCGCATCGGCTGCTGCTGCAGTGGGCGGATGCGGGACTCGTCGGCATTGCCGGCATGGAAAAAATGCCGAAGGGCAGGCCGCGCCAAGTTTTCCGTTTTTCCTTCCTGGCGGATCACTATTTATAAGGGGCGCTGGTCTGCTTCAATACGCAGATCTTCTATGCAAATTTAAAGACGATAAATGGACCTGTCTTTATATAGCATTCGCACGTATGATGGAATCAGGTACAAGTCGAGAGGAGACTGGTCTCATGCATACGATAGAACAACTGGAAGCAAAGCTAGCCGAACCGTCGGAGGCGCTTGTCAAGCAGCTGTCGGCGATCGACGGAGACATCGTCGTGCTCGGCGTCGGCGGCAAAATGGGCCCGAGCCTGGCCAGGCTCGCGGCTAATGCCGTACGTGCCGGCGGACTTAACAAACGTGTCATCGGCGTATCTCGTTTCAGCAGCAGCGAGACCCGCGAAGAGCTGGAATCCGCAGGCGTCGAGACGATCTCTTGCGAGCTGCTCGACGACGAGGCGCTGAAGGCGCTGCCGAACGCCACGAATGTCATTTATATGGCGGGCAACAAATTCGGCACGACGGGCCGCGAGCATTTCACCTGGGCGATGAATGCGTATTTGCCGGGACGGGTAGCCGAAAAATATAAAGATTCGCGCATCGTCGTCTTTTCTTCGGGCAACATTTATCCGTTCATGCCGGTCGGCGGGGGCGGGGCGGATGAATCCATCGCGCCGGAGCCGCTGGGCGAGTACGCCCAATCGACGCTGGGCAGAGAACGGATTTTCGAATATCACTCGCACAAAAACGGCACGCCGATGACGATGTTCAGACTGAACTACGCGATCGATCTCCGTTACGGCGTATTGCTGGAGCTGGCGCGCGCAATCCGCGAGGAGCGTCCGATCGATCTGACGACCGGCTACGCCAACGTCATCTGGCAGGGCGACGCCAACGCGATGGCGCTGCGGAGTCTGGCGATCGCTTCGAGCCCGCCGGCGATCCTGAACGTAACGGGACCGGAGACGATGTCCGTACGGTGGGCGGCAGGCCAGCTGTCCAAACGGCTTGGCAAGGAAGCGATTTTCGAAGGCAAGGAATCCGAGACCGCGCTGCTGAACAATGCGTCGAAGTCCCATCAGCTGTTCGGCTATCCGAGCGTATCGCTGCTGCAACTGATCGACTGGACGGCGGAATGGGTGCTGCAAGGCGGCGCGACATGGAACAAGCCGACCCACTTCCAGGAACGAAAGGGGAAATTCTGATGGCGACCGTATACTTGTCGGATGCGCTGAACGCGGCGCTGCAGGACGGCCTCGTTATTCCGGCACACCCGCTTGCGCTGGACGCGAACCGCAAGCTTGACGAGCGGCGGCAGCGGGCGCTCACCCGTTATTACGTCGCTTCAGGCGCGGGCGGCGTCGCCGTCGGCGTTCACTCCACCCAGTTCGAGATTCGCGATCCCGAGCATGACCTGTATGAGACCGTGCTTCGCATGGCCGCCGAGGAGGTCGACAAGGCGGCGCCTTCCCGTCCGTTCATCAAGGTTGCGGGCGTGTGCGGACCGGCGGAGCAGGCGCTGAGCGAGACGGCGATCGCCCTTAAGCTGGGCTACGACGCGGTGCTGCTCAGCATGGGCGGACTCGGGCAATTGACCGAGGAAGCGCTGCTCGAGCGGACGAGGCAGGTCGCGGCAGTCATGCCGGTCATCGGATTTTACCTGCAGCCTTCGGTCGGGGGAAGAATATTCACGTACGAATTCTGGCGTGCCTTCGCCGACATTCCGAACGTGGTCGCGATCAAGATGGCGCCGTTCAACCGTTACCAGACGCTTGACGTAGCCCGCGCCGTCTGCCATTCGGAACGCAAGGACGAGATCGCGCTCTACACCGGCAACGACGACAATATCGTCGTGGACCTGTTCACGACCTTTCGCTTTACCATCGACGGCCGGGCCGTCGAGAAGCAGGTCGTCGGCGGTCTGCTGGGCCACTGGGCGGTATGGACGCAGAAGGCGGTCGCGCTTCTCGAAGAGATCAAGACGGCCAGACGAGAGCCGTCGATTGCAAAGGAATGGCTCGTTCGCAATATCCAGGTGACGGATTCCAATGCCGCTTTCTTCGATCCTTCGCACCAGTTCGCAGGCTGCATCCCGGGCATCCACGAGGTGCTGCGACGCCAAGGCTTGCTGGAGGGAACCTGGTGCCTTAATCCGCACGAAGAGCTGTCGCCGGGTCAATCCGGGGAGATCGACCGCGTGTACGCGCAGTATCCGGATCTCAACGACGACGCGTTCGTCGCGACACATCTCGAAGAATGGCTGCAGGAGCGTTAACCGGTCGATCGATAAAGCGAAGGGAGAGGGGCGGACATGCGATTTAAAGACGTCTTTTCCATCATGGGACCCAGCATGATCGGCCCCTCCAGCTCGCATACGGCGGGCGCCGCGAGACTCGGGCTGACGGCGCGCCAGGCGCTCGGCGGGCAGCCGGACGAAGCGGACATCATCTTCTCGGGTTCGTTCGCGGAAACGTACATGGGTCACGGCACCGACCTGGCCGTGACGGCCGGATTGCTCGGCTGCGCGCCCGACGACGAACGAATCCGGGACTCGATCGCGCTGGCCGAAGCGGCTGGCATGGAGCTGCGATTCGGCACCGAGCTCCGGCCCGGCGGCCATCCCAATACGGTTCGGTTCGAGCTGCGCAAGGGAGAACGGGCACTGACGATGGTCGGCTGCTCGATCGGCGGCGGCAACGTCGAGATCGTCGGCGTAGACGGATTCGACGTGAAGTTCGGCGCGGACTGTCCGACGCTGCTCGTCAATCATCAGGACATGGCGGGGACCGTCGCCGCGATGGCGCTGATCGTCGGGCGCGCCAATCTGAATATCCGGGCAATGGACGTCGATCGTCAGAGCAGAAGCGGCCGCGCGCTCACCGTCATGGAGATGGATCAGGCGGTGTCTGCCGAGGTGAGGCGCGAGCTGCAGGCGCTGCCGCAAGTCGAGCGGGTCCGCTTGATCCATCTGAACGAGGAGGAGGGGCAAGAATGAGATTTGCCACGCTAGCGGAGCTGTCGGCGCAATGCCGGGAAGCGGATATGACGATCGGCCGCTATATGATCGAGGAACAGGTCCGGGAATCGGATCAAACGGAGGAAACGGTCGTCGGTCAGATGGCCAGCTACTATCAGATCATGAAGGAAGCGGTGCGCAAGGGCACGACGGAGGAGACGAAGTCGCGCAGCGGCCTTACGGGCGGAGACGCGAAGCGGGTGATGGAATACCGGGCGCTAGGCGGGACGGCGCTTGGCGGCGAAGCGAGCGCTGCGCTCGCCTATGCGCTCGGCGTCTCCGAGGTCAACGCCTCGATGGGCCGAATTATCGCCACGCCGACCGCAGGCTCGTGCGGAATCATTCCGGGCGTTTTCGTGAGCACGCAGGAGCGGTTCGGCTGGACCGACGACAAGATGGTTGAAGCCTTGTTCGCGGCAGGCGCGATCGGCTACGTCATCGCGAACCGGTCGTTCATTTCCGGCGCGGAGGGCGGCTGTCAGGCCGAGGTCGGATCGGCGGTCGGCATGGCTGCAGGCGCGCTGACGGAGCTGCGCGGCGGCACACCGGAGCAGGCTGTCCATGCGGTCGGACTCGCGCTTAAAAATTCGCTCGGACTTATCTGCGACCCCGTCGGCGGACTCGTCGAGATTCCCTGCATCGTGCGCAACGGCTTCGGCGCGGTGACCGCGCTGGCGGCGGCAGATATGGCGCTTGCCGGCGTCCGCAGCGTAATTCCGTCGGACGAGGTGATCGGCGTCATGAAGGATATCGGAGCCGCCATGCCCGAAGCGCATCGCGAGACGGCGAAGGGCGGCCTCGCCCAGACGCCCACGGGCAAAGCGATTCTTAGCGACCTGCGCAAGAAAGGCGGGCGTTCATGAGCGCGATCGTCTCATGGAAAGACAAGGCGGCGCTGCTCGCAGACGAGCTGACCGCCGTCAGGCGGCAGCTGCACCGGTTTCCCGAGCTCAGCTTCGAGGAACGGGAGACCGCGCGTCTCGTTGCCGAGCGGCTGACCCGGCTCGGATTGTCTTGCCGCACGGCGTTCGGCGGTCACGGCGTCGTAGCGGACATCGTCGGCGATGCCGCGGGTCCGGTCGTCGCGCTCCGCGCAGACATGGACGCGCTCCCGATCGTCGAAGAGACGGGGTTGCCGTTCGCCTCCGAGCGCCCCGGCGCGATGCATGCCTGCGGGCATGACGCGCACACGGCGATGCTGCTCGGCGCGGCCGAGCTGCTCGTCCAGACGCGATCGACGCTGAAGGGCACGGTCAGACTCATTTTTCAGTCCGCCGAAGAGATCAACGAAGGCGCCAAGGCGATGATTCGCGAAGGCGTGCTGGACGGCGTCGACGAGATTTACGGCTTGCACAACCTCCCGACGCTGTCCGCCGGCTTCGCATCGGTTCGTCCCGGACCGCTGATGGGCTCGGTCGACCGCATCGATATCCTGGTCGAAGGCAAAGGCGCGCACGGCGCCATCCCCGATCAGGGTATCGATCCGATTCTTTGCGCCGGCGCGATCGTCATGTCGCTTCAGAGCCTGGTCTCGCGGGAGACGTCGCCGTTCGATCCGGTCGTCGTGACGATCGGCAGCATTCACGCGGGCGACGCCAACAATGTCATTCCGTCGGCCTGCCGCATGACGGGTACCGTCCGGGCGTTCGATCCCGACGTGCGGGAGCGCTTGCCCGCCGGCATCGAGCGGATCGTGACGCGGATCGCGGACAGCTATCGCTGCAGCGCGAGCCTGACATATATCCGCCAGACGCAGGTGCTGATTAACCATCCCGAAGCGGCCCGCAAGGTCGCGGAGGCAATCGACGCGGTCGCCGGACCGGGCAGAAGGCTGGAGGCGGCTCCAACGCTCGCAGGCGAGGACTTTTCCGAATATTTGAAGCATGTACCCGGCTGCTTTTTCTGGCTCGGCTCGGGTCCGTCGGAAAATGCCGAGTACGCGTTCGGCCTGCACCATCCCCGCTTCGAGCTGAACGAAGCCTGCCTGCCGCTCGGCGCGGCGCTGCTTGCCGGCATCGCGGCGAGAAGGCTGGAAGAAGGCCCGTTGTCGGCCGGCTCACCGGCGGAAGGAGGCGGGCACGCGTGAAGTTTCGTACGGTCGGACTCATCGGCACCGATTCCTCTCATGCCATTTCCTTTAGCGAGTTGCTGAACGATCCGGCTGACCCGCTGCACGTGCCCGGTTACCGCATCACTACAGCATGGCCGGGCGGCTCGCCTGATTTTCCGCTCAGTGCGTCGCGCGTCGAGACGATCATGGGACGGCTCGAGACCGAACACGGCATTCGCCGGGCAGACTCGCCGGAGGAGGTCGCGGCGTCCTGCGATGCGCTCATGCTGCTGTCGATCGACGGCCGGGCGCGTACGCAGCTGTTCGGGCGCATCGCGCCTTACGGCAAGCCTGTTTTTATCGACAAGCCGCTGGCGATATCCGGACGGGACGCCGCCGAGATCGAGGCCCTTGCAAACGCTTATGAGACGCCGATTTTCAGCGTTTCGGCCCTTCGCTATGCCGTGCAAGGCGCCATGAAGCGGGACACGATCGCAATTGAGCCGACACTCGAGCCAATACTTGAAGCTACCGTCAGCGGTCCGCTGCAGATCGAGCCGACGCAGTCGGTCTATTATTGGTACGGCATTCATCTGGCCGAGATGCTGTTCGCCATTCTCGGACCGGACTGCCTGTCCGTACGAACCGAGCGTCGAAAAGAATTCGACCGTATCGTCGGCACATGGGCGGACGGCCGGACCGGCACGGCCATCTGCAGACGCCCCGAGGCGGGTTATGTCTACGAAGCCGAAGTCCGGATCGGGGCGGAAGCGAAGACGCTTGCGCTCGATCCCGATTTTAAATTCCATTACGCCAGGCTGATCGCGGATGCGGTTTCCTTTTTCGACACGGGTATCGCGCCGGTCCCGCTCGAAGAGACGCTGGCGATCGTTCGCTTTCTGGAAGCCGCGGAGAGCAGTCTCGGCGCGGACGGCGCACCGATGTCCCCGGATGCTAGCGCGAGCCGTTCCTGATCGTCCCCCGAATGTCGTTCTTTGACTATTGCTGCCGCAAAGTCTATCAGGTAGAATAATAGAACAAGTACGAGAACAGAAAGCTTCCCGACTTTAACCTGCCGCAGGCGCTCGCCTCGCGCAAGTGCGGTCGGGGGCTTTTGTTGTTGAAAGGGATGAATCTTTCGATTATGTTGCCGAAGCCCGATCAGAGGAAAAAATTCGAACTGCTGCTGGCGCAAGCGGAGATTCCGGGCGATTGGATCGACGCCCATTTCCGCGACGGTTACATAGAAAGAGTCGAAGTAAGCAAGGCGAATCGCAGCTGGCGGTTTCACTTCGTCAAGGAATCGCTGCTGCCGCCGCCCGTCTATGCCGGATTTCACAGCCGCGTGAGGGACAAGCTCGGCCATCTCGCGCAGATTGAGATGTGCCTGCTTCACGGGGAGACGATCGCCACGAGCGAGCTTCTGCTGCATTATTGGCCGCTGTTCGTCGAATGGATGCAGAGCGAATTCGCTTCTGTCAACGGCTGGCTGGGCAAGGCAAGGCCCGAGGCGGAAGGCGAGCTGCTCACCCTGTTCATGCTGAACGAGGCGAGCCTGGAGATGGCGCGCAAGAAGACGGTCGACACGTATGCGGCCAAGTTTTTCGAGGAGCGGTTCGGCCGCGCCTGCCGGATCAAGCTGGCCGTGGGGGAAAAGCAGCAGGAGGCCGTGGAGGCGTTCATGCAGCGGCAGCTCGAGGAGGAGCGGCTGCACGTCCGCAAGCTGATGGAGAGCTTGCCCGAGGAGGAGCCGCCGGAAGACACGGGCGGCGCAGCGCCGCAGTCGCTGCAGCACGGCTACGAGATCAAGGATGACGCCGTGCCGATTGCCAACATCCAAGAGGAAGAAAAGAAAGCGACGGTTCAAGGCGTCGTGTTCGGATTGGAAGTCAAAGAGCTTCGCAACGGCAATACGCTTTACCTGTTTCATGTGACCGACTATACCGATTCGCTCACCGTCAAGATGTTCGGCAAGACGAAGGAAGACGTCAAAATGCTGAACCTCCTTTCCAACGGCAAATGGGTGAAGCTGCGCGGACGCGTCGAATACGACCGGTTCCTCAATCCGCCCGAGCTCGTCATGATGCCGAGCGACCTTAAGGAAATCAACGGTCCGAAGGCGCGCAGGGACGAAGCGAGCGACAAGCGCGTCGAGTTCCACCTGCACACGTCCATGAGCACGATGGATGCGATCACGCCTGTCGACGCCTATATCAAGACGGCCGCCAAGTGGGGTCACAAGGCGATTGCGGTTACCGACCACGCGAACGTGCAGTGCTTCCCAGAAGCCGCGAAGGCCGCTAAGAAAAACGGCATCAAGATGATTTACGGCGTCGAGGCCAACGTCGTTAACGACGCGGTCGACATCGTTCTGAACGCTCGCGACACCGTGCTCGCCGAAGAGACGTTTGTCGTGTTCGACATCGAGACAACGGGGCTGTCCGTCACGGCGAACAAGATCATAGAGCTTGCGGGCGTCAAGGTGTCGGGGGGCCGCGAGATCGGACGCTTCTCCACTTTTATCGATCCGCACGAGCCGATCCCGTACAACATTCAGCAGTTGACCAGCATCACGGACGAGATGGTGGCGGGCGCGCCGGAGCTCGAGCCGAAGCTGGCCGAGTTTCTCGATTTCGTCGGCGACGCCGTGCTCGTGGCGCATAACGCCCGTTTCGATATCGGCTTTATCCAGCACAACTGCAAGCGCCTGGGACTGCCGCAGCCGGGCAACCCGGTGCTCGATACGCTGGAGCTGGCGCGTTATTTGCATCCGACGATGAAAAACCACCGGTTAAATACATTGTCGAATCTGTATAAGGTCAGTCTCGAAAACCATCACCGCGCCATCGACGATACGATCGCCCTGGCCGGCGTGCTGGAAGGTCTGCTCAAGGATGCGCAGACCCGAGGCATTACGCGGATGGCCAGACTCAACGAAGTGAACGAGAACAGCTGGAAGACGACGCGCCCGTTCCACTGCTGCATTTACATGCTGAACGCGGCCGGCAAAAAGAACCTGTACAAGCTCATCTCGCTTTCTCATACCGACTATTTTCATCGTGTCGCCTGCATTCCGAGAAGCAAGCTGATCGAACACCGGGAAGGGCTGCTCATCATTTCCGGCTGCGAAAAGGGCGAATTTTTCGAGGCGGTGCTGAACAAGTCGGAGGAGGAAGCGGCGGAGGTCGCGGAATTTTACGACATTCTCGAGATTCAGCCGCTCGATTTTTACATGCATCTGCTCGACAAGGGGCTTGTCGGCAGCAGGGCGGAGCTCGAACAGGCGCTGCGCAGGGTCGTCGCCATCGGCGAGCGGCTAGGCAAACCCGTCATCGCGACCGGCAATACGCATTATCTGGAACCGAGGGACAAGCTGTACCGCGACATCACGATCCACGGCATCACGGGCTTCAGCCCGCTCAAGGACCAGCGCAAGCCGGACGCGCATTTCCGGACGACCCCGGAGATGCTCGACGCCTTCGCCTTTCTGGGCAAGGACAAGGCGGCTGAGGTGGTCGTCGCCAATACGAACGCGCTAGCCGAACGTTTTGAGGACATCAAGCTGTTCCCCGACGAGCTGTTCACGCCGAACATCGAGGGCGCCGACGAGGAGATTCGCAACACTTGTTATGCCACCGCGCGCAGCCTGTACGGCGAGGAACTCCCGCAGGTCGTTATCGACCGGCTGGAAAAGGAGCTCGTGCCGATCATCAAGTACGGCTTCTCGGCGAACTATCTGATTTCCGAGCGTCTCGTCAAAAAGTCCAACAGGGACGGCTATCTCGTCGGCTCGCGGGGATCGGTCGGCTCGAGCGTCGTCGCGACGTTCCTCGGCATCTCCGAGGTCAATCCGCTCCCCGCGCATTACCTTTGCCGCAACCCCGTGTGCAAGCACCAGGAGTGGTTCCTCGACGGCAGCGTTCCAAGCGGCTTCGACTTGCCGGACAAGGCTTGCCCGGATTGCGGCACGATGATGCGCGGCGAAGGCCAGGACATTCCGTTCGAGACGTTTCTCGGCTTCAAGGGGGACAAGGTGCCTGATATCGATCTTAACTTTTCAGGCGAATATCAGCCCCATGCGCACAATTTCACCAAGGAGATGTTCGGGGAAAAGGGCGTGTTTCGGGCCGGCACGATCGGCACAGTCGCCGAGAAGACAGGCTTCGGCTTCGCCAAGAAATACCAGGAGGAGCACGGCAAGAACTGGCGCGGCGCTGAGCTCAACCGCCTTGCGCAGGGCGTGACGGGCGTGAAGCGGAGCACGGGGCAGCATCCGGGCGGCATCGTCGTCGTTCCGGATTATATGGAGGTCGAGGACATTACGCCGGTTCAATACCCGGCAGACGATACGAGCGCGGAGTGGAAGACGACTCATTTCGACTATCACGCCTTCGACGCCAACCTGCTCAAGCTCGATATTCTGGGGCACGACGATCCGACGATGATGCGGATGCTCCAGGACTTGACCGGCGTCGATCCGACGACGATCCCGATGAACGATCCGAAGGTCATGAGCCTGTTCAACTCGGTCGAAGCGCTCGGCATCCAGCCGAGCCAGATCAAGTCTCAGGTCGCAACGTTCGGGGTTCCGGAGATGGGCACCCGGTTCGTGCGCCAGATGCTCGAAGAGACGAAGCCTTCGTCCTTCGCCGACTTGCTGCAGATCTCGGGCTTGTCGCACGGCACCGGCGTATGGCTGGGCAACGCCCAGGAGCTCATCAAGAACGGCACGTGCACGATCAAGACCGTTATCGGCTGTCGCGACGACATCATGCTGTTCCTCATTTACAAGGCGGGCATGGACGCGTCGCTGGCCTTCAAGATCACGGAGAGCGTACGTAAGGGCAAGGGGCTCACGCCCGAATGGATCGAGGAGATGAAGCGCTGCGGCGTTCCGCAATGGTATATCGACTCCTGCCTGCGGATCGAATACATGTTCCCGAAGGCGCACGCCGCCGCCTATGTCATCTCGGCCGTACGCACCGCGTTCTTCAAGCTCTACTATCCCATTCATTACTATGCGACTTACTTCTCGGTACGGGCGGCGGACTTCGACGTCGAGCTGTTCTGCCAAGGGTACGATGCGATCCTGAAGGGGATGACGGAGATCGAGGCCAAGGGCTTCCAGGCGCTGCCGAAGGAAAAGAACATGATTCCGATCCTCGAAATGGGGCTGGAGATGACCGCGAGAGGCTTCAAGGTCAAGCCGCTCGACCTGTACCGGTCGGACGCCACCCGCTTTATCGTGGACGGAGACGCGCTGATTCCGCCGTTCTCCGCAGTCGCCGGCATCGGCGAGAACGCGGCGCGCAACATTGCGGCCTCCCGCGTGGACGGAGACTTCCTCTCGATCGAGGACTTCCAGCAGCGCTCCAAGGCGACGAAGACGATCATCGAGCTGCTGACGACGATGGGCTGCTTCCGCGGACTGCCGGAATCCAACCAGCTGGCGCTGTTTTAAAGCGCCGGAGCGCCCGATGCCCGCAAGGACGATCGTCCTCGCCGG
Organism: Cohnella hashimotonis; assembly: GCF_030014955.1. Lineage (NCBI taxonomy): Bacteria > Bacillati > Bacillota > Bacilli > Caryophanales > Paenibacillaceae > Cohnella > Cohnella hashimotonis. The sequence goes on along the minus strand of NZ_JAGRPV010000001.1, from coordinate 3,583,140 downwards.
CTTCCGCTGCCTGAATAATGCATTGCAAGGGGCCTGGCGGTTATGGTATATTAATTCTGGTAATCATGTGGATATCACTGTCTGCAGAAGAGTGGGGAAACCCACTCTTTACGTTTTGCATAGGGACTTTTGCATGTGCGATTCTGCAGATATCCATTTGAAGCAATCGGGAGGTCTGGTCATTTGAGCGTTTCCAAGATCAAATCCGCAGTCGAACAGCTGGTCGCCCCCTTCGTGGAGGAGAACGGCTTCGAGCTGGTGGATGTAGAATACGTCAAGGAAGGCAGCAACTACTTTCTGCGCGTATTCGTGGACAAGGCGGGCGGCATCGATATCGATGACTGCGGCCGCGTGTCCGAATATTTAAGCGGGAAGCTTGACGAAGCCGACCCGATCCCCGAAGCCTACTTCCTCGAGGTGAGCTCGCCGGGCGCCGAACGTCCCCTGAAGAAAGCGGAGGACGTCGCTTCTGCTGTCGGCAAACATGTATTCGTTACAACCTATGAGCCGGTGGACGGCGCCAAGGAATTCGAAGGCAGCCTGGACGGATTCGACGGCAGCGTGCTGACCGTGACCGTCGGACGCAAGCGCCATGAGATTCCTTACGATAAAGTGGCTTCCGCGAGGCTGGCCATCGTCTTTTAATATGCGAAAGGAGGAGAGCAGCAGCTATGAGCATGGAGTTTATTGAAGCCTTAGGCGAGATCGAGCGCGACAAAGGCATCGCCAAGGATGTCCTCATCGAGGCCATCGAAGCGGCACTTATCTCCAGCTATAAACGCAATTTCAATACGGCGCAGAACGTACGCGTCGATATCAACCGCAATACCGGCCTGATCAAAGTTTACGCGCGCAAGACGGTCGTCGACGAGGTGCTCGACCCGCGTCTTGAGATCGCGATCGATGCGGCCCGCTCCATCAACCCGCACTATCAGATCGAGGATATCGCCGAGATCGAGGTGACGCCGCGGGATTTCGGACGGATCGCGGCGCAGACGGCCAAGCAGGTCGTCACCCAGCGCATCAGGGAAGCCGAGCGCGGACTCATCTACCATGCGTACGTGGACAAAGAGCAGGATATCGTGACCGGCATCATCCAGCGGATCGACATGCGCAACCTGTACGTCGACCTTGGCAAGGTCGAGGCGGCGCTGCCGCTTACCGAGCTCATGCCGACCGACAAGTTCAAGCAGGGCGACCGGGTCAAGTCTTATATCACGAAGGTCGAGAATACGAGCAAAGGGCCGCAGATCATCCTCTCGCGGACGCATCCCGGACTGCTCAAGCGCTTATTCGAGCTCGAGGTGCCAGAGATTTTCGACGGCACGGTCGAGATCCGCTCGGTCGCGCGCGAAGCGGGCTTCCGCTCCAAGATCGCCGTTCACTCGCGCGCGGACGAAGTCGATCCGATCGGCTCCTGCGTCGGACAGAAGGGCGTGCGGGTACAGACGATCGTGAACGAGCTTAAGGGCGAGAAGATCGATATCGTCCGCTGGTCGGATTCCGTCGAGGAATACGTCGCCAATGCGCTCAGCCCGTCCAAGGTGCTGGAAGTCATCGTGTTCGAAGCCGAAAAAATGGCGCGCGTCATCGTGCCGGATTACCAGCTGTCGCTGGCCATCGGCATCAAGGGGCAGAACGCGCGGCTCGCGGCGAAGCTGACCGGGTGGAAGATCGATATCAAGAGCGAGACGCAGGCGGAGCAGGAATACGGCCGGCCGCGGACCGAAGGCGACGCGATGCATCAGGACAGCGTGACGATCGATTAATATTCAAGCGGCAATCATATAGACGGTCCGCATGGGAGGCGAGGAACCTTGAGACCGAGGAAAATACCGCAGCGCAAATGCATCGCGAGCCAGGAAATGATGCCTAAAAAAGAGCTCATCCGCATCGTACGGTCGCCGACGGGGGAGATTTCTCTCGATCTGACGGGCAAAAAGCCCGGAAGGGGCGCCTATCTGTGCGGCAAGCTGTCTTACTTCAAACTGGCCAAGAAGACGAAGGCGCTGGAGCGGGCGCTGAAGGCGCCCGTGCCGCCCGACGTTTACGATCGGCTGGAGGAAGAGTTCTTAAAGCTGGAAGGCGAATTCATTGCCGCGAAGGAGTTGGATGACGGCGATGACGAGTAGCGATAAGACGCTGTCGCGCCTGGGGCTCGCCATGCGGGCGGGCAAGCTCGTCTCTGGTGACGAGACCGTGCTTAAGAGCATCCGCGCGGGCGAAGCGAAGCTGGTGGTGATCGCCCGGGACGCTTCCGACAATACGCGCAAGAAAGTGGCGGACAAATGCGCAAGCTATGGCGTAGAGCTGCTTGCCGGCTACTCCCGGTACGACCTGGGAGGCGCCGTCGGCAAGCCCGAACGCGTGCTGTTCGCCGTCACGGACCAAGGCTTCGCGAATCTCGTTCGCGAGGGCTTCGTTCAACATACGGAGGTGGAGAATATTGAGTAATAAACAATCGGATAACAAAGATAAGCTGCGGGTGTACGAGTACGCCAAGCAGCTGAATATGAGCAGCAAGGAAGTGCAGAAGATTCTCGAGCGTGTAGGCAAGCCGGTCAACAACCATATGAGCGTCATGGAAGACGGCATGGTCGCTTCCGTCGAGAAGTTTTTCCGCGATGTCAAGGCGAATGCAGCGGCCAAGATGGCGCAAAACAAGCCGGCCGGCAATCGTCCGGCAGGCGAGCAGGGCGGCCAAGGCGGTCAGAATCGTCAAGGCGGCAGCCAGCAGCAGCCGGCGCGCCGCTCGGAGGAGACGGCTTCGGTCGCGTCTCGTCCCGCGCAGCCGGCGCCGACGGCACCATCGCCATCGCCCGCACCTGCTCCAGCGGCCCCGCAAGCATCGGAGCCGGCCCCGCAAGCGGCTGCGCCATCGCAGCCTAGCGCGCCGAGCGGCACCGCTTCTTCGGCGCCTGCCTCGGATCGTCCGCAGGGCGGCGGTCAAGGAAGCGGCCAGGGCGGCGGCTACCAGGGCAACCGTCAAGGCGGCGGCCAGGGCGGCGGCGGCTACCAGGGTAACCGTCAAGGCGGCGGTCAAGGCGGCGGCTATCAGGGCAACCGCCAAGGCGGCGGCCAGGGCGGCGGTTATCAAGGCAACCGTCCTGCGGGCGGCCAAGGCGGCGGCGGTTATCAAGGCAATCGTCCTGCAGGCGGTCAAGGCGGCGGCGGCTACCAAGGCAACCGTCCGTCGGGCGGTCAAGGCGGCGGCGGTTACCAAGGCAATCGTCCTGCGGGCGGCCAAGGCGGCGGCGGTTATCAAGGCAACCGTCCTGCGGGCGGTCAAGGCGGCGGCGGTTACCAGGGCAATCGTCCTGCGGGCGGCCAAGGCGGCGGCGGTTACCAGGGCAATCGTCCTGCGGGCGGCCAAGGCGGCGGCGGCGGTTACCAAGGCAACCGTCCTGCGGGCGGTCAAGGCGGCGGCGGTTACCAAGGCAACCGTCCTGCGGGCGGTCAAGGCGGCGGCGGTTATCAAGGTAACCGTCCTGCTGGCGGCGGCGGTTTCGGCGGCGGCGCGGGCAGAGGTCCGGCACCGGCACCGGCGGCTGCGGCGGGACGCGGCGGCCAAGGCGGCGGCTTCGGCAGCCGTCCGGGCGGCCAGCGGAGCGACAACCGCGGCGGAGACAATCGCGGCGGAGACTTCAACCGGGGCGGCGCTGCCGGTGCCAAGCGCAAGGACAACGATTTCAACCGGCGCTTTGAAGAGTCCGGGCGCGGCGGTCCCCGCAAGGGCAAAGGCGGCAAGAACGCCAGAGGCCGCAGCAACATGCCTCCGCGCGAGAAGATCGACAATACGCCGAAGAAAATCATTATCCGCGGCGAGATGACTGTAGGCGATATGGCTAAGCTGCTCCATAAGGACGCTTCCGAGGTCATCAAGAAGCTGTTCATGATGGGCGTCATGGCGACGATCAACCAGGATCTCGACATGGATACGATCCTGCTCATCGCAGGCGAGTTCGGCGTCGAGACTGAGGTCAAGATCGCAGTCGAAGACACCAACTTCGAGACGATCGAGGAAACGGACGAAGAGGCCGATCTGATCACGCGTCCGGCTGTCGTTACGATCATGGGCCACGTCGACCACGGCAAGACGACGCTGCTTGACGCGATCCGCGAGACGCAGGTCGCGAGCGGCGAAGCCGGCGGCATCACCCAGCATATCGGCGCATACCAGGTCGAAGTGCACGGCAAAAAGATTACGTTTCTGGATACGCCGGGTCACGAAGCGTTTACGACGATGCGTGCGCGAGGCGCCCAGGTTACCGATATTACGATTCTGGTCGTCGCGGCCGACGACGGCGTCATGCCGCAGACGGTCGAAGCGATCAACCACGCGAAGGCGGCGAACGTGCCGATCATCGTGGCGGTCAACAAGATCGACAAGCCCGGCGCGAATCCCGATAAGGTCAAGCAGGAGCTGACCGAGTACGGTCTCGTCCAAGAAGCTTGGGGCGGCGACACGATCTTCGTCGAACTGTCCGCCAAGCAGCGACTCAACCTCGACGGCTTGCTCGAGATGATCCTGCTGGTGTCCGAAGTGAACGACTACAAGGCCAATCCCGACAAGCGGGCGCGCGGCACGGTCATCGAAGCCGAGCTCGACAAGGGCAAGGGGCCGATCGCCCGTATCCTCGTTCAGAACGGTACGCTCAAGGTCGGCGACGCGTTCGTCGCGGGCGACTGCTTCGGCCGCATCCGCGCGATGACCAACGACCGCGGACGCCGGGTTAAGGAAGCCGGACCTTCGACGCCTGTCGAGATTACCGGCCTGACGGAAGTGCCGCAAGCAGGCGATCCGTTCATGGTGTTCGAGGACGAGCGCAAGGCGCGGGAGATCGCCGACAAGCGCTCGATCAAGACGCGTCAGGAATCGATGCGTTCTAACCAGAAGGTTACGCTCGAGGATCTGTTCAGCAAGATCAAGGAAGGCGAGATCAAGGATCTGAACGTCATCCTGAAGGCCGACGTCCAAGGCTCGCTCGAAGCGCTTAAGGGCTCTCTCGAGAAGATCGAGGTCGAAGGCGTACGCGTCAAGACGATCCACAGCGGCGTCGGCGCGATCACCGAATCGGACGTATCGCTTGCGCTCGCATCGGCCGCGATCATTATCGGCTTCAACGTTCGTCCTGAACCGCGCGCCGCGCAGGCCGCCGAGCAGGAGAAGGTCGACCTGCGTCTGCACCGCATCATCTACAAGGTGATCGAGGAGATCGAGCAGGCGATGAAGGGCATGCTCGATCCGGTGTTCAAGGAGAAGGTCATCGGCCATGCCGAAGTCCGCGAGACGTTCAAGGTCAGCAAGGTCGGCACGATCGCCGGCTGCATGGTCACGGACGGCAAGGTCGCCCGCAACGCCGAAGTGCGTCTCGTACGCGGCGGCGTGGTCGCCTTCGAAGGCAAGATCGATTCCCTCAAGCGTTTCAAGGATGACGCGAAGGAAGTTTCGGAAGGCTATGAATGCGGCATTACGCTCGACAAGTTCAACGATCTTCAGATCGGCGACGTTCTCGAGGCGTTCATCATGGAGTCCGTCGAGCGCTAATCCGCGCATGAAGCAGGGAAGAGGGGATGGACAGTGGCTAAATTCCGCGTCGGCCGTGTCGGCGAACAGATCAAGAAAGAGATCAGCTCGCTGATCCAGACCGAGTTGAAGGATCCGCGCATCGGCTTTATCACGGTGACGGGAGTCGACGTGACGGGGGATCTGTCCCAGGCTCGCGTGTATCTAAGCATTTTGGGCAACGACGAACAAAAAGAAGCGACGCTGCATGCGCTGGCCAAGGCCAAAGGGTTCCTCCGTTCGGAGCTCGGCAACCGCATGCGGCTGCGTCATACGCCGGAGATCGAGTTCCGTTTCGACAGCTCGATCGCATACGGCAGCCGTATCGAGGCGCTTCTGGCGGACATCAACAAAGGAAACCAGCCTTCATGAACGCCTGGACCGCGCAGCTCGACGCCGCAGTCGACTTTATCCGGGAGCGGGACGACTTCCTCGTCGTCTCGCACGTCCAGCCCGACGGCGACGCCATCAGCTCCACGGTGGCCGTCGCCTGGCTGCTGGGCAAGTTGGGCAAAAGCTACGCCATGTACAATGAAGGTCCCGTTCCCGAACGACTTCATTACCTGATCGGGAGCGGTCAGATCGAGACGAACGCGTCCGGCGCAGCCGGGCGCGCCTATCGTCATGTCATCGCTGTCGACTGCGCGGATTTCAGCCGGGTCGGCAATGCGACGGAGCGTTTCGAAGACAACTTCGAGATGCTGAACATCGATCATCATCCGACCAACAATGGTTTTGGCCTTGTTAATTTGCTGCGCTCGGACGCCGCCGCGACGGCCGAGATTTTGTTCGAATTGATAGAACGCGCAGGCATAGCCTTGGACAAGGACGCGGCCACGGCGATCTATACGGGCATGCTCACCGATACGGGCGGCTTCCGTTACAGCAATACGACGCCGAACGTGCTTGCGATCGCTTCCCGCCTGATCGATCTGGGCGTGGACGGTCCGATGCTGGCCGAGCTGCTGCTTGAGCGGATGACGCTTCAGCAGATGCTCGTTCTTCAGCGGGCGTTGTCCCGCCTGACGTTCAGCGCGGACAAGCGCATCGCCTGGCTTTGGGTGACGCCTGAGGATATGACAGACACCGGCGCCAAGAACGAAGACCTCGAAGGCATCGTAAACTTCCCACGCAATGTCGAAGGCGTAGAGGTGGGCATCCTGTTCAAGCAAAATGCGGAAAACGCCGTCAAGGTCAGCCTGCGATCGGCGGGCAAGGTCGACGTTGCGGCCGTATCCCAGCAGTTCGGGGGCGGCGGTCACGTGCGCGCGGCCGGCTGCAGGGTTGAGGCGGCGCTCGAGGACGCGATCGGACAAATGACGGAAGCGGTAGGAAAGGCGTTGGAATCGCATGACGCAAGCCAAAACGCATAGCTTCGAAGGCGTGCTGGCGGTATGGAAGCCGGCGGGGTGGACCTCGCACGACGTCGTCGCCAAAGCCCGACGCATTCTTGGCGTCAAGCGTATCGGCCACACCGGGACGCTCGACCCGGCCGTGACCGGCGTGCTGCCGATCTGCATCGGCAGAGCGACGCGGATGGTCGAATACCTGCAGGAGCTCCCCAAGACTTATGAAGCGACGATCCGCTTCGGCATCGCGACCGATACCGAGGATCTGACGGGAGAGGTGCTCGAAACCTGCGATGCCGGCGGATTGTCGGAAGCCGGGATCAGGGAGACGATTCTCTCTTTTGTCGGCGATATCATGCAGGTGCCGCCGATGGTATCCGCGTTGAAGGTCGACGGCAAGCGGCTCTACGAGCTCGCCCGGGAGGGCGTCACGATCGAACGCCCGGCGCGCCCGGTGACGATTCATGAGATTCGAATCGGGGAGATCAAGACCGGTATTCCGAGCCCCGAGGCTTCTTTTTCGGTCCGCTGCTCGAAGGGCACCTACATCCGCACGCTTTGCGTCGATATCGGCCGCAAGCTCGGCGTGCCGGCGGCGATGGCGGTTCTCAAGCGGATGGAAAGCGCGGGACTTGCGCCTGAAGCCAGCCTGACGCTCGAAGAGATCGCCCGTCTGCGGGAGAGCGGCGACCTTGAAGAACGGCTCGTTCCGGCCGACAGCCTCGTTCCTTTCCCGCGCGCGACCGGCGGGTCGCTGGCCGCATCGAATGCGAGACAGGGCAAGGCGATTCCGTTCGAGCTGCTCTCGCCGGTGCCGGATCAAGACGGCTTGTGGCGTCTATACCGCGAGGACGGCGCTTTTCTGGGCCTGTTCGAGTCGGACATGCCGGGCCGCCGGCTCAAGGCTGTCAAAGTATTTCATCCGGAAGAGTGACTTCAAGGACCGCTTGGCGGTCCTCGCTCTTTCGTAGATGCAGGAGGACAGCAGGGTGGAACGTTACGATTTGACTCATACGATGTTGACGGCGGAAGGCGGCCTCCCGTCAGGCGCCTGCCGGGAACGCATCGCGGTGGCGGTCGGATTTTTCGACGGCGTCCATAGAGGGCACGCCGAGGTGATCCGTCAGGCTGTAGCGTCCGCCAGAGAGCAGGGGTTCACCCCGGCCGTGCTGACGTTCAGCCCGCATCCGCGAACCGTTCTCGGCAAGGACGGCTATCATACCGTTTTAACGCCGCTCGAGGACAAGCTGGCGCTGTTCGCGGAGCTTGGGATCGAGCTGGCTTATGTCGTGGCATTCGATCACGGCTTTGCCGAAGTATCCGCGGAGAGCTTCGTCCGGAGACTGCTGCTGCCGCTCGGGGTGCGAACCGCCGTCGTCGGCTTTGACTTCCGTTTCGGCCATCGCGGGCAAGGCGATGCCGAGGCGCTCCGGCGGCTGAGCGACGACGAGATATCTGTCCGTGTCGTGGAGCCGGTCTTTGAGGGAAATGCCAAGATCAGCAGTACGCGTATTCGCGCATGTCTGGATTCGGGCGATACCGAAACGGCAGCCGTGCTGCTGGGACGTCCCTATGCGATATCGGGCGAGATCGTCCACGGCGATGCGCGCGGCCGTCTGCTCGGTTTTCCGACGGCGAACATGCTGCCGGCCGATCCGTACGTCATTCCGCGGCACGGTGTCTACGCGGTGACCGTAGGCGGCGCGGACGGAGGGACGCGCGAGCTCGGCGGCGTCATCAACGTCGGCGTCCGTCCGACGTTCGACGCGCCGGGCGGCGCACCGAGGCTCGAGACGAATTTGTTCGATTTCCAAGGCGACCTGTACGGTCGGACGCTGACCGTGCGGTTTCACCGCTTTTTGCGTCCCGAGACGAAGTTCGCTTCATTCGAGGCGCTCAAATCGCAGATCAGTAAGGATGCCGAGCAAGCACGCGACGAACTGCGGTCGTTAGGCTTGCGGTGAGATCGTCCATCATCGTGCCTTAACCGCTTGTTGCTATGATAATAGGCTTTGTGCTATACTGTTGTACGTTGTCGGCTATGCCGATTTCATAAGAACCTTGGCTTGGCCGGACGCTCTCACCGGCGACAGCTCGGCCACAGGCGATTAGACAAATCGAACACGGAGGTGATTGGGATGGCATTGACGCAAGAGCGCAAACAAGAACTGATCGAGCTGCACAAAACGCACGCTTCGGACACCGGATCCCCGGAAGTTCAAATCGCGATCCTGACGGAGAACATCAACAACCTGACGACCCACTTCAGGTCCCACAAGAAGGACCACCACTCGCGCCGCGGCCTGCTTAAAATGGTCGGCCAACGTCGCAAGCTGCTGGCATACCTGAAGAACAAGGACGTCAAGCGTTACAGCGCGCTGATCGAGAAGCTCGGCCTGCGCCGTTAATTCGCTTCGCGACACAAGCAACCTGCTTAGCCAGTCGGGCATGGACCCCGGGGCGGCGGGTTGCTTTTTTCAAGCTTATGGCTTGTTCCGGACGCCTAAGATTCGTTCGGCAGGAAATAATAGAGAGTATGTCGAATTTACATATGTCTAATTTAGAGGAGGGATTGCACTGGCACACCAAGTAGAGATGTCGCTCGGCGGACGTCCGTTATCGCTCGAGACGGGCCGTCTGGCGAAGCAGGCGAACGGCGCCGTTGTCGTCCGCTACGGAGATACGGTCGTTCTGTCCACCGTCACGGCATCTTCCGGACCGAAGGACCTGGATTTTTTCCCGCTCACCGTCAACTATGAAGAAAAACTGTATGCCGTCGGCAAAATTCCGGGAGGCTTCATCAAGCGCGAAGGACGTCCCAGCGAGAAAGCTATCCTGGCTTCACGCCTGACCGACCGTCCGATCCGTCCGCTGTTCCCCGAAGGCTTCCGCAACGACGTGCAGATCGTCAGCCTCGTCATGAGCGTCGATCAGGACTGCCCGCCGGAGATCGCGGCCATGATCGGCACGTCTGCGGCGCTCGCCATCTCCAACGTTCCGTTCGACGGACCGATCGGCGGTGTCATCGTCGGCCGCGTCGGCGGCAAGTTCATCATCAACCCGACCGTCGCCGAGGAAGAAAAGAGCGACATGCACGTCGTCGTGGCGGGTACGCAGGACGCGATCATGATGGTCGAAGCCGAAGCCGACGAAGTGCCTGAAGCGGACGTGCTCGAAGCGATCATGTTCGGCCACGACGAGATCAAGAAGATCGTAGACACGATCAACCAGCTCGTCGCAGTCGCCGGCCAACCGAAGATGGAAGTCAAGCTGCATGCCGTCGATGCCGCCGTCGAGAGCGACGTCAACGCGTTTGCGCAAGCGAGACTCGTCGAGGCGGTCCGCATCGAGGAAAAGCATGCCCGTCAGGAAGCGATCGATGCGATCAACGCCGAGACGGTCGAGCATTTTTCCGCCGTTTACGCGGACGAGCCGGGCAAGCTCGGCGATGTCAAGGAAGTGCTTTACGATATCGTCAAAAACGAAGTTCGCCGCTTAATTACGCACGACAAGGTACGCCCCGACGGCCGCAAGCCGGAAGAGATCCGTCCGATCTCCGGCGACGTATCGCTGCTGCCGCGCACGCACGGCTCCGGCTTGTTCACCCGCGGCCAGACCCAGGCGCTCAGCATCTGCACGCTCGGTCCGCTCGGCGAAGTGCAAATTCTCGACGGCATCGGCCTCGAAGAATCCAAGCGTTTTATGCACCATTACAACTTCCCGCCGTTTTCGGTCGGCGAAGCCCGCCCGCTCCGCGCGCCGGGACGCCGCGAGATCGGTCACGGCGCACTCGGCGAACGCGCGCTGCTGAAGGTCATCCCGTCTGAAGCAGAGTTCCCGTATACGATTCGTCTTGTCTCCGAGGTGCTCGAATCCAACGGTTCAACGTCCCAGGCGAGCATCTGCGCCAGCACGCTGGCGATGATGGACGCAGGCGTGCCGATCAAAGCGCCTGTCGCAGGCGTGGCGATGGGCCTCATCAAGGACGGGGACCACTTCACGATCCTTACGGACATCCAAGGGATGGAAGACCATCTCGGCGACATGGACTTTAAGGTGGCAGGCACGGCGAAGGGCGTCACCGCGATCCAGATGGATATCAAGATCGACGGCATCGACCGTTCCATCCTGACGCAGTCGCTCGAGCAAGCGAAGGAAGGCCGCATGTTCATCCTCGGCAAGATGATGGAAGTCATGTCCGAGCCGCGCAAGGAACTGAGCAAATACGCGCCGAAGATCATTACGATGCACATCAATCCGGACAAGATCCGCGACGTCATCGGTTCCGGCGGCAAGATCATCAACAAGATCATCGAGGAGACCGGCGTCAAGATCGATATCGAGCAGGACGGCACCGTCTACATCGCGTCCTCCGATGCGGCCGCCAACGACAAGGCTCGCTCGATCATCGAAGGCATCGTACGCGAAGTCATCGTCGGCGAGACGTATCTCGGCACAGTTAAGCGCATCGAGAAGTTCGGCGCGTTCGTCGAGATCCTGCCGGGCAAAGACGGACTGGTCCACATCTCCCAGCTGTCGACCGAGCGCGTAGCCAAGGTCGAGGACGCCGTCGCTATCGGCGACAAGATCATGGTCAAGGTCACCGAGATCGACAACATGGGCCGCGTGAATCTGTCCCGCAAGGCGCTGCTCACGACCGAAGTACAGAGCGGTCAGTAATCGGCGCCAGCTTTAGCTTTACCAACTGCATAGGATAAGCAAAAGAGACCGAATATTTTTCAGTCTCTTTTTTTATTTGGCTTGCCGGCGCTTCCCCTCCGATGACGGTTTCCTCGCCCGGCCTGCGGTTCATAATAACCGCCAGGATTGCATAGGATGTAGACAAGCGAGGGCGCGTCCGCGCCCGGATAGGAGCTGGGAATCAGCCATGAGCAAAACGCGTTGGCCGCCAACGGTCATGCTGGCGCTGCTCGTCCTGTTGCTCGGCGCGGGCCGGTACGGTCCGCTGCACGCATACGTGGAATCCGCCAAGTCCGCAAGCGGAGAGGCGACATACGCGGAGACGGGATTCCTCGGCGACAAGGAGCAGCCGGCAGCGGCAGAAGATCGGGCGAATGAGGAAGAGCCGTTGAAGGCATGGCTTAAGCAGGAAGCCCAAAAGCGCGCGATTCGGCCGAAGGACGCCAAAGTCGACCGTGTTTGGAAGGCGATACCGGGGTATAACGGCAGGACAGTGGACGTGGAAGCGACATACGCCAAGGCGAAAGCGGCGGGGTGGACGGCCGAGTCCGCCGCCGGCTCCGCGGACAAGGTGCCGTGGGTGTACAAGGAGATCGCACCGAAGGTATCGCTGCGGGATCTGCCGCCTTCGCCGGTCTATCGCGGCAATCCGGCGAAGCCTGCGGTCGGGCTGATGATCAACGTCGCATGGGGCAACGAATATTTAGCTTCTATATTAAAGACGCTGGACGACGAACAGGTCAAAGCGACCTTTTTCCTCGACGGGAGCTGGCTGAGCAAAAACAAGGAGGCTGCGGAAGAGATCATCCGGCGCGGCCACGAGGTATCGAATCACGCTTACTCTCATAAAAACATGAGTACGATTACCGACGCCAAGCAGCTCGAAGAGATCGCCAAAACGCAATCGCTGCTAAAAAAAACGCTGGACGTCGACAATCGTTTGTTCGCGCCGCCCTCCGGCGATTTCGACGACAGGACGGTACGAATTGCGGCCGGACTCGGTTTGACCACGGTGCTGTGGACGCTCGATACCGTCGATTGGAAGCGTCCGCCCGCAGCAGGCGTCATCGCGAAAATCGGAGCAGGCGTTGGACCGGGGACCCTTATTCTGATGCATCCGACATCAACGACCGAGCAGGCGCTCAAGGGGATTATCCGTCAGACCAAAGCGAAGGGGCTCGTACCCGGAACGGTATCAGAGGTGCTGTCGGAGAGGCGGTTAGATGTGCCTGCACGGGGTAATTAAATGTTCATGGCATCGCTTTGCGGCGCATCTTCGGTTGTGGGGGATGTCGATTTTTGATATCATGTTATCATTCATGGCAAGGGGGAGAACGGTTGAACAAGTACACGCTGAAGAACGGCTTGCGCGTGATGATTGAGAATATCCCGACCAGCAGGTCGGTTGCGTTCGGCATTTGGGTGAAAACGGGGTCCCGATACGAGACGATCGCCGACAACGGAATTTCGCATTTCGTCGAGCATATGCTGTTCAAAGGTACGCGCCGCCACTCGGCGAAGGATATCGCCGACCGCTTCGACGGAATCGGCGGCAACGTTAACGCCTTCACCGCCAAGGAATACACCTGCTATTACGCCAAGGTTCTCGATCAGCACCTGCCGATCGCCGTGGACATTTTATCGGACATGTTCTTCGAATCCCAGCTCGCCGAAGAAGAGCTGGCCAAGGAAAAGAACGTGATTCTCGAAGAGATCGCCATGTACGACGATACGCCGGACGACACGGTTCACGATCTGGCCTCTACGGCCGCTTACGGCGATCATCCGCTGGCCTATTCGATTTTGGGAACCGCCGAGCGCTTGCACGCGATGGGACCGGACGATCTGCGGGATTATATGACTCGCCGGTACACGATCGATAATACGGTCGTCAGCCTCGCCGGCAACGTGGACGAGAGCGTGCTGGAACTGCTCGAAAAGCATTTCGGCGACTTTGCCATACATTCGGAAGCGCCGATGCTTACTGTACCGGACTTCAGGCCGGATGCGTTGTTCCATGCCAAAAAGACGGAGCAGAACCATCTGTGCCTTACGTTTCCTGGCTGCCCGATCGACGATCCCAAGATGTACGCGATGACGCTGCTCAACAATGCGATCGGCGGCGGGATGAGTTCGCGTCTGTTCCAGGAGATCCGGGAAAAGCGCGGGCTCGCCTATTCGGTCTATTCGTACCATACGAGCTACGCGGACAGCGGGTTGTTCACCGTATACGCGGGTACGGCGCCGAAGCAGACGAGGGACGTATACGATCTGACGATGGAGATGCTCTCCGAAGTCCATGCCAAAGGATTGAGCGAAGCCGAAGTGAACCGCGGCAAGGAGCAGCTCAAGGGCAACCTGATCCTGAGTCTCGAGAGCACGAGCAGCCGCATGAACCGGCTCGGCAAAAACGAGCTGATGCTCGGACGCCATCTGACGCTCGACGAGATGATCGAGCGGATCGACGCGGTCAAGATGGAAGATGTCGCGCAAATGATGGACCGTATTATGAGCCAGCCTGCGGCTTTGGCGCTCGTCGGCTCGCAAGAAAAGGTGTTGTCGGGAATAGGGAGGGAATTCGTTGTATCCAATCCAGTTGAAGCGGCTGCCGGGGAATGAAGACGTTCCGCTGCCGCGCCGCATGTCCGAATGGGCTGCGGGGTTTGACCTTCATGCCGCCGTGGCCGAGCCGGTCGTGCTCGCGCCGGGCGACAGGGCACTGATTCCGGCGGGCTTCGCCATGGCGATGCCTGCGGAACTTGAAGCCCAGATCAGACCGCGCAGCGGTCTGGCCTATAAGCACGGGATTACCTGCTTGAACTCGCCGGGCACGATCGATGCCGATTACCGGGGCGAGGTTAAGGTGCTGCTCGTGAACCTGGGGCAGCAGCCCTTCGCGATCGAGCGCGGCGAGCGCATCGCGCAGATGGTATTCCAGCGGGTGCCTCAGGTGACGATCGAGGAGACCGACGAGCTTCCGGATACGGTGCGCGGCGCCGGCGGCTTCGGCCATACGGGCGTTTGAGTTAAAAGTCTTGCAGGGCGTGCGCGCCCTGCAAGACTTTTTTTTATGGCCTGCGAAACCGTTGGCGGCTGTTGCCAGTCTAATGTTTGGAATGGAGGTCGGGTCGCTTGAATGAAGACGGAGACGCGGGATTAATGGGGCAGCGGTCGCCAGACGGTCTGCACGTACTGCAAGCTACGGAACTGGAAGCGGACGGGCTGCTTGTCCTGCGGGCAAAAAACGGCGACGACGAGGCTTTTCTTGATCTGATGGGCAGGGCGCGTAGAACGATGCTGCGCGTTGCGCTCGCATATTTGCATAACGAGGATGCGGCGCTGGAAGCGATCCAGGAGACGACTTGTCGTGCCTATGCCAAACTGCCGAGCTTGAAGCAACCGACTTTTTTCAAAACGTGGCTGGTACGTATCTTGATGAATGTGTGCGCGGATGAGCAAAAGCGTCGCAAGAGGCTAAGGCCGGTTGAAAAATGGCCGGAAGCGGCCGCATCCGATGCGGGCCACGGGGAAGCAATGAAGTTCGAAGAAGCGGTTGCGGGACTTGCTCCCAAATGGAAACAGGTCGTCGTTTTAAAGTATGCGGAGGACATGACGATAAGCGATATCGCCATGCTGCTGGGGCATCCGGAGGGAACGGTTAAAGCTTGGCTGAATAGAGCGCTCGCACAATTAAGGCGGGAGCTTGGGAAGGAGGGGACGCTGGATGGAAACGGAACGGCGCATTTTTTGGGCGCGGATTGAGGAGCGGACCTCGGACTCCGATCTGCTCCGGAAGGCGGACGATGCGATTATGGCGGGACTGGCGTCGGGCCAAGCGCTTGTTCGAAGGCGACGAAGGAAGTTTCAGAAAAGGTTTTTGGCTTTTGCTGCGGCAAGTTGTTTTCTCATCGTCTGCTTCGCTTCCATCCGGGTATCCCCCGCATTTGCTTCGGCCATTCGGCAGATTCCAGGCATGGAGGCGCTCGTCGAGGCGATCCGCCACGATTATCCAAGCGACGATACGCTGCAGGATGCCATAGACAATGGCTATCTGCAAAAAGTGGACGTGTCCGACGAGCATGACGGACTGAAGTTTACGGTGGAGGGAATCGTCGCCGACAAGGCTCGTATGGTGCTCGTATACACGTTGGAAGGACTCGCGCCCGGCGAACAAATGTCCGTACAGGACATCGACTGGAAAGATGGTTCGGGACGTAAGCTGGGGCTGAGCTATGGAACGGCCGGCTATGTTCAAGGCACGGAGGAGGCGCGATCCCAGACAGACTCGATCGAGATTTTATTTCCGGAGCGCGAGCCGCTGCCTGATGTGATGGGAATGTCGGTCAAGCTGAGGAATGCGACTTACGCCGTTACTTTTCCCATCGACAAGAAGCTATTCGCCGGAAACGAACGTACGATCCCGCTGGACGAAACCATTGAGGTCGACGGACAACGCATCGTGATCGAGAAGGCTCGAATCTCGCCGCTGCGAATCGCGATCGAAGGCTATTGTGAAGAAAGCAACACGAAAGCGATATTCGGTGCCGGGGACATGCTTATCGTGGACGACGCCGGCAAGGAATGGGGTCTCCCGAGTTTTAGCATGGGCGCGGCCGAGAAGAATGAGGCGCACTTCGAATTTAAGAGCAGTTATTTCCGCAATCCCAAGAAGCTGTATCTGACCGGCTCCTGGTTCAGAGCTGTCGACAAGGGCAAGCTTCTTCTGGTCGTCGACACGGATAAGAAGTCGATCGTTCAAGCGCCGGATGGCCAGGTGGCGGTGGCAGACGTAAGTACAAGTTTTGGAAAAACGTTTGTTACGTTCAAGCTTAACCTGTCGCGTAAAGACGACAACATGGGATACATGCTGCTTGCGGGGCCTTTCGTCGACGCGGCTGGGAAAAAGGGGACGGCTACTGCAATGGGAACGTCAATGGGCTTCGCGGGCGGAGAATACATGCACGAAGAAGATCGCTACGAACTTTCGTCCGGCGATTACGTCCAACCGTTGACCTTCGACGTGTACATGTATCCGCAATACATTGAGAAGCCGTATCGAATCGAAATACCGCTGGATCAATAATTTTATTCCGCGCGAGGCGACTGTCGCTTCGCGCATTTTCGTCGCCCTTTGCCTTTCCCCGCGTATCCGCACCCGCCGGGAGGCGTCTGCATACGATGTGCTATGCAAGTCGCGATGCTTGCCGCCCGAGCCGCGACGACATCGCCCGGGAGGCATTCGATCTCGGCCGTCTGCGCTGAGGATGCCGGCAGGCGCCAAGGTCAAAGGAGGGAGAAGTCATGCTTACGGGCGTGCATATTATCGTCGCCGGAGGCGACGCGCGGCAGCTCGAAGTCATAAGGCGGCTTACCGAACTGGATGCGACGGTAACGCTGATGGGATTCGAGCGTCTCGACACGCCTTTTTCGGGCGTGACCAAGACGGAGTGGACCCCGGACGCGCTGCGAGGCGCGGACGCGCTGTTGCTGCCGGTGGCCGGAACGGAAGAGGACGGTGCGATCTCGGCGATTTTCACGGATCAAGAACTGAAGTTTACGGACGACTATGCCGCCGCACTGCCGAAAACGTGCAAAATCTATACCGGACTTGCAAGACCCTATTTGCGCAAGCTCGGAGAGAAGCACCGGCTGACGGTCGTAGAGTTGTTCGAGCGGGACGACGTAGCCATTTACAATTCGATACCGACGGCGGAAGGCGCCTTGATGATGGCGATTCAGCATACGGATATTACGATCCACGGTTCGAGATGCATGGTGCTCGGACTCGGCCGGACGGGGATGACGATGGCCCGTACGCTGCAGGGATTGGGAGCGGTCGTGATGGCTGGCGTGCGTCGGGAAGACGCATTCGCAAGGGCGTACGAGATGGGCTTCGAGCCCTTCTATATCGCTGATTTGGCGCGTCTGGCGGGGAATATTGACTTGATTTTTAATACGATACCGAATATGATAGTCACAGCACAAGTGATCTCCAAACTTCCCCTTCGCGCGGTCATTATCGACCTTGCATCCAAGCCCGGCGGCACCGACTTCCGCTTCGCGGAGAAGCGCGGCATCAAGGCGCTTCTGGCACCCGGATTGCCCGGCATCGTCGCCCCCAAGACGGCAGGACGCATCATCGCGAACAGTCTGTGCCAGAGCATTCTGGACGACTACAAACAGGGGGAAGCGCCATGAATTGGCAAGGAATCACGGTCGGATACGCGTTATCCGGCTCGCACTGCACGCTGCCGGAGATCATGCCTCAGATCCAGCGCTTCGTAGATGCCGGAGCGAACGTCGTGCCGGTTGTCAGCCAGAGCGTGCTGACGACGGACACCCGCTTCGGGGCATCGGCGCATTGGCGATCGGAGTTGACCCGCATGACGGGCAACGAGATCATCAGTACGATCGTGGACGCCGAGCCGCTCGGTCCTTCCAAGCGATTCGACGTGATGATCATCGCGCCTTGCACGGGCAATACGACGAGCAAGCTGGCCAATGCGATGACAGACGGACCGGTGCTGATGGCCGCCAAGGCCCAGATGCGCAACGGAAAGCCGCTCGTGCTGGCGATCTCCACGAACGACGGACTTGGCCTTAACGCCGCGAATATCGCGAAGCTGCTCGTCGCGAAGAATATTTTCTTCGTGCCGTTCGGCCAGGACAATCCGCAGCAGAAGCCCAACTCGCTTGTCGCCCGGATGGATCTGGCGATCGATACGTGCGAAGCGGCCCTTCAGGGCAAACAGCTGCAGCCGATGCTTATCGAACGGTTTTTATTCGCTTGAACTTATCCATATAGAGATTGTCGTTTGATTAGAGGGGAGAGTCATCATCATGTCTACGCCTACGTTGTTTAACGTCGCCGTCGTGGGAGCGACCGGCGCCGTTGGGGAACAGATCCTGAAGCAGCTCGCAGCGCGCAACTTCCCGATCAAGGAACTGAAGCTTCTCTCTTCGGCGCGCT
Source organism: Cohnella hashimotonis (assembly GCF_030014955.1). Taxonomy (NCBI): domain Bacteria; kingdom Bacillati; phylum Bacillota; class Bacilli; order Caryophanales; family Paenibacillaceae; genus Cohnella; species Cohnella hashimotonis. Next base: position 3,564,554 of record NZ_JAGRPV010000001.1, on the reverse strand, counting down.
CCGCCGGAACGAAGATCGAATTTAAAGGCCGGACCTATACGGTCGAAGAGGCGACGCCGGACAGCTTCAAGGGCGTCGAGATCGCGCTTTTCAGCGCGGGCGGAGACGTATCCAAGGCGCTTATTCCACATGCGATCGAGCATGGAGCCGTGTGCATCGACAATACGAACGCTTACCGCATGGACCCGACGACGCCGCTCGTCGTGCCCGAGGTTAACATCGGCAAGGTTGCGGAGCACAAGGGCGTCATTGCGAACCCGAACTGCTCGACGATCCAGATGGTCGCCGCGCTTAAGCCGCTATACGACCGGTACGGCATTTCCCGCATCATCGTATCGACGTACCAAGCCGTTTCCGGCGCCGGCGCGCGCGCGATCGACGAGATGCTTCGGCAGTCGAAGGAAGTGCTCGCGGGCAACGATCCGCAGCCGGACATTTTGCCGGTAGGATCGCTGCCTGTCAAGCATCAGATCGCCTTCAACGCGATTCCGCAGATCGACAAGTTCCAGGACAACGGCTTCACGCTCGAAGAGATGAAGATGATCCGGGAAACGAAAAAGATCATGGACGACGACACGCTCGAAGTCACCGCGACTTGCGTACGGATTCCGGTGGTGTACGGCCACTCCGAGTCGGTCTACGTCGAGCTCAAGCAAGACTTCGACATCGGCGAGATCAAGACTTTGCTCGCCGGCTCGCCGGGCATCGTGCTCCAGGACGATCCGGACAGCCAGCTTTATCCGCTTGCGACCGATGCGGCGGGCAAGAACGAAGTATTCGTCGGACGCGTCCGGCGCGACCTGTCCAACCCGCGCGCGCTTAATCTGTGGATCGTATCCGACAATCTGCTCAAAGGCGCAGCTTGGAACGCCGTTCAGATCGCCGAACACATCGCAGCTTCGCGCGCCTAAATCGACAGCCCCCAGCCCTTCCCGAAGCCGGGGAGGGCTGGTCTGACGGTTGCGGTCTCATTCCCTCCCGTTTCTGAACGGCGCCCAGGACAAACGCGGTTCCGACATTTTCGAGGCGAGGAAGGATGCATCGATGGTTACGGTTCAAAAGTTCGGAGGGACGTCGCTGTCCGATGCTGATGCTCGGGGGCACGTCCTCCGTCATATTCGGCGAGAATACGAAGCCGGCGCCGGTCTGGTCGTCGTCGTGTCCGCAATGGGCCGGCGGGGCGAGCCGTATGCGACCGATACGCTGCTGGAGTGGATCGGCGCGAACGGCGCCGGCCTGGCCGAGCGGGAGAAGGACTTGCTGATGAGCTGCGGAGAGTTAATCTCCGCAGCTACTTTATGCAGTCTGCTTGGCGCCCATGATCTGCCTAGCGTCGTCTTAACGGGCGCGCAAGCCGGCATCGTTACGGATAACAAGTTCGGTGCCGCGCGTATCGTAGAGGTGAAGACCGAACGGATCCTTGCAAGCCTTGCGCAAGGCAAGATCGTCATCGTGACGGGATTTCAGGGCGCTACGGCAGACGGGGAGATCACCACGCTCGGGCGCGGCGGCAGCGATACGTCGGCTACCGCGCTCGGCGCCGCGCTTCAAGCGGACGTGGTGGACATCTACACGGACGTCGACGGCATTTTAACCGCGGATCCGCGGGTCGTGTCCGAAGCCCGTCAGCTCGCAGTCGTCAGTTACGACGAGATTTGCAACATGGCCCACAACGGGGCCAAGGTCATTCATCCGAGAGCTGTCGAGATTGCGATGAAAGCCGGCATCCCGGTGCGCGTTCGCTCCACCTTTTCAGACGGAGAGGGGACGCTCGTCACGCATGCCAACGCGGCCGAAGGCCATATCGGCTGGAGCGACCGGACGGTGACCGGGCTTGCGCATGTCAAAGGCGTCACGCAGATTGCGATATCCGCGGAAGGGACTGCGCTTAATCCGCAGCTTGAAGTATTTCGGTCGATGGCCAGGAATGGTATCAGCGTCGACTTTATAAACGTTATGCCTGCCGGCGTCCTTTATACGGTGACTGACGGCGACGCGCCGCTTGCGCTGCGGCTGCTCGCGGAGATGGGCTTTGAGCCTCGCGTCCGCAGCGGCTGTGCCAAGGTTTCGGTCATCGGCGGCGGCATGAACGGGGAACCGGGCGTCATGGCGAAGATCGTGGAGGCGCTTGCCGAGCGGCAGATCCCGATCCTGCAGTCCGCGGACTCGAATACGACGATCTGGGTGCTCGTGCGCGAGGAGGATATGGCGGCCGCCTTGTCGGCGCTCCATTCCGCTTTTGCCTTGCATGCGGTATCATGAAGTTTATAATGGATGAGACGATAGGGATCGGCATATAGACGAAGGAGGATACGGGTATGGATTTCGGCCGCCTGATTACAGCAATGGTGACGCCATTTAACGAGCAGTTGCAAATCGATTGGGAAGCGACCGGACGGCTGATCGACGAGCTCATCGAGGTTCAAAAGTCGGATAGTCTGGTCGTGTCGGGCACGACGGGCGAATCTCCGACATTGACCGAAGAGGAGAAGCTTGAGCTGTTCCGCTTCTCGGTACGCCGCGCCGCCGGACGCGCCAAGATCATCGCCGGCACGGGCAGCAACGACACGGCGCATTCCATTCATTTGAGCAAGATTGCCGAGGAAGCGGGCGTCGACGCTTTGCTGCTCGTCGCTCCTTACTACAATAAGCCGAACCAAGAGGGCCTGTACCTGCACTTCAAAGCGATCGCAGAATCGACGAAGCTGCCGGTTATTTTGTACAATGTGCCGGGCCGCACAGTCGTGAGCTTATCGACTGCTACTACGCTTAGGCTCGCGCAGCTTCCGAACGTTGTGGCAACCAAGGAATGCGCGTCCGTCGAACAAATTACCGAGCTGGTTGCGGGAGCGCCTGAAGGCTTTATCGTATACAGCGGAGACGACGGCATCACGCTTCCGACGCTGGCCGTAGGCGGCTATGGCATTATTAGCGTAGCGAGCCATGTCGTCGGCGCTGAAATGAAGCAATTGATCGATTCCTTCCTTGAAGGACGGATCGCGGAGGCTGCGCAGCTCAACGCCAAGCTTTTTCCGGTCTTCAAAGGCCTGTTCCAATGTCCGCATCCAGTGCCGAATCCCGTCGCCGTCAAGCATGCCCTGACAGCCAAAGGACTGAACGTAGGCGGCGTGAGACTGCCGCTCGCTCCCGCTACCGCAGAAGAACGGGCCTTTATCGAGGCCTTGTTTAACTGAAAGCCAATCGATCGATGGGTTTAATTCTATACGACATTCGAGCAACCGATGCCTGGCGGCATCGGTTTTGCGTTAAATGGAGAAATTAATCGCATTCGGCCGTATTCGTTAGCCTGACTTGTACGAGTGGATTGGCATCATGTATAATGGGGTGGAGTGAATGGGTGCGGCCAAAATTTGCAACTTGACAATTCCATAGATCGGGATCGTCGAATTATCGTAGGAGGTACTAGACTTGTCCAAGAAAAACAGCACAGACAAATTATTGATTTACGCGCTTGGCGGCGTCGGCGAGATCGGGAAAAATATGTATGTCGTTCAATACGGGAACGATATCGTCGTCGTCGACGCGGGCCTTAAATTTCCGGAAGAAGAGATGCTCGGCATCGACGTCGTCATTCCGGACATTACCCACCTGCTGGACAACCGCGAGAAGGTTCGCGGCATCCTCGTCACGCACGGTCACGAGGACCATATCGGCGGGCTTCCTTACGTACTGAAGCAACTGAACGTTCCGATCTACGCGACGCGCCTGACGACCGGACTGATCGAGAACAAGTTGAAGGAAGCGGGCCTGCTGGGCGATACCAAGCGCATTCTGATCACCGCAGATTCGGAAGTGCAGATGGGTTCGATCAAGGCTTCCTTCTTCCGTACGAACCACAGTATCCCGGACTCGGTCGGCGTTTGCCTCGAGACGCCCGAGGGCGTCGTCGTGCATACGGGCGACTTCAAGTTCGACCATACGCCGGTCAACGATCAGTACGCCGACCTGCAGCGGATGGCCGAGATCGGCAAGCGCGGCGTGCTCGCGCTGCTGTCGGACAGCACCAATGCGGAGCGCCCCGGATTCACGCCGTCGGAGAGCAATATCGGCAAGGAATTCGAGGAGATCTTCCGCCGTGCGAAGCAGCGCGTCGTCGTAGCTACGTTCGCTTCGAACGTCCATCGTGTTCAGCAGGTCATCAATGCCGCTGCCGAGACGCGCCGCAAGATGGCCGTCGTCGGCCGCAGCATGGTGAACGTCGTGACGATCGCATCGGAAATGGGATATCTTGACGTTCCGGAGGGCATGATCATCGAGCCCGAAGAAGTGAACAAGCTGCCGGCGGACCGCGTCGTGATCCTGTCGACCGGCAGTCAGGGAGAGCCGATGTCGGCGCTGTCTCGCATGGCTCGCTCTACGCACCGCAAAGTGGACATTCTTGCCGGCGACACCGTCATTATTTCGGCGACGCCTATTCCGGGCAACGAGAAATATGTCGGCCGAACTGTCGACGAGCTTATGCGCCTAGGCGCGCACGTCATTTACGGGCCAGGCTCCGTATCCGGCGTACACGTATCCGGACACGGCAGCCAGGAAGAGCTCAAGCTCATGCTCAACCTGATCCGTCCGCAGTATTTTATTCCGATTCACGGCGAATACCGGATGCTTCGGCATCATGCCCTGCTCGGCGAATCGGTCGGCATCGAGCGGGAGAACATTTTCCTGTGCGACATCGGCGACGTCGTCGAGTTTCAGAACGGAACCGCGCGCAAGGCGGGCAAGATTCCTTCTGGCAATGTTCTTATCGACGGACTGGGCGTTGGCGACGTGGGCAACATCGTACTTCGCGACCGCAAGCTGCTCTCCCAGGACGGCATCCTGGTCGTCGTCGTTACGCTGTCCAAGCAGGACGGCACGATTTTGTCGGGACCGGACATTATTTCCCGCGGCTTCGTATACGTTCGCGAATCCGAAGGCCTGCTTGAAGAAGCCAACCGCATCGTGACGGGGACGCTCCACAAGCTGATGAGCGACAACGTCAATGAATGGGCTTCGCTGAAGACCAACGTAAAGGATGCGCTCGGGCGTTTCCTCTACGAGCAAACGAGAAGAAGACCGATGATCCTGCCGATCATCATGGAAGTATAAACGAAAGCGCAAGCAACCCCTACACTCAAACCAAAGGCCGCCTGCCCAGGACATGTCCGGGCAGGCGGCCTTTTTGGCGCTTCGCCGAATCCTAGGCCGCGATAGCCATAGCGAATGGCGCCCCGTACGTATCCGCTTAAAATAGCATAATGTGAGCCTCAGCGTTCATACTATGTCGGACCGTTGTCGGCTGCGCTTTTGCGCAGCAGGACGATGATGGAGGATTCGGGAAGGAAGTGGCAACTTTGTCGAACAACGAAGCGCCCGGCACTTCGGAGCAGCCCGCAACGCCGGACGAAGCCCGCAAAGGCTCGGTCGCCGCGGAAAATATCGTTCAGTTGGGAACGGCGAGCGTGCCGCAGGCGGAGTCGAACGTTTTTTGCCTCACGATTATCGGGCAAGTCGAAGGCCATATGATGCTGCCGCCGCAGAACAAGACGACCAAGTACGAGCATGTGATTCCTCAGCTGGTAGCAGCCGAGCAAAGTTCGAAGGTTGAAGGCCTTCTCATCGTGTTGAACACAGTCGGGGGAGATGTCGAGGCGGGCCTTGCGATCGCGGAGATGATCTCTTCGCTGTCCAAACCGAAGGTGGCTGTCGTGTTAGGCGGAGGCCACTCGATCGGCGTGCCGATCGCCGTTGCGGCCGATTATACGCTGATAGCGGAAAGCGCGACGATGACGATTCATCCGATCCGCATGAACGGCCTTGTCATCGGCGTTCCGCAGACCTTCGAATACTTGGATAAAATGCAGGAGCGGGTCGTCCGCTTTGTCACCAGGCACAGCAGGGTTGGGGAGACGAAGTTTAAGGAACTGATGTTCAAAACGGGTGAGCTTGCCCGAGATATCGGTACGACGGTCGTCGGTCCGGATGCGGTATCGTACGGATTGATCGACGCGATCGGGGGAATCGGTGAAGCGCTTCGCGAGCTCAACCGACGAATCGCCGAGCGCAAGCTGGCGTTCGCCGCGCCGCAGGGAGGCGAAGTGCAATGACGCTGTACACGCCCATGCCGCTCGAACTTGTGCTTGAAGGGTGGAGCGACGGACAGGAACCTATGATCGAGGTGGAGTACGGCACGCTGCGTATGCTGCTTACGCCGGTCGCCCCCGGCGTCGGGAAGCTGGTGCGTCTGGTCTCGGCGCCGCTTGACACGTACTTGCTGCCCGCTTTCGAGCCGGGCAAGCTGATTTATTTCGGTGCGGCCTCGTCGAATATGGTAACGGGAACGCCGTCGATCGACGACGGGGAACGGGGACTTTAGGCTGTCCTGCGGCCGACGCTTCGGCTCATGCCTCTCTTCGGTAAACTATGGTATAATGGGTGACCGGAGGTGGCGTAATTGGCCAAGCGCAAACGAAAAAAGGATACGCTGGGCGCAAGCCTCAAATATGAGATTTACGGGATTCTGCTGATTACGATTTCCGTCATCGCGATGTACGGCGAGGCGGCGGGCGGGCGATCGCTCTCCAAGCTGTTCGGCTATTTGCTCGGCAAGTTTTATTTTTTGCTGCCGATCGCAGGGATCTGGCTCGGGCTTCACGTGATGATCCGCAGAGCCTGGCCGCGCGGATGGACGATACGCCGGAGCGGCTTCGTGATGGTCTGCTGCGGCTTGACGCTGCTGAGCGCCATGAGCTTCGTCGATTCGCGGCTCGGTCCGCTCGAAGCGATCCGCCCTTCGGCGATTTTCAGCCAGACGACGCATCAGCTTTACGAGCAGCTGTGGAACGCTCCTATCGAGAACGAAGCCCGGATCACAGGCAAGGATATCGGCGGCGGGCTGCTCGGGGCGATGCAATATTCGATTTTTTACTGGCTGTTCGGTTATTACGGAGCCAAGTTCGTTCTGATCGTGGAGTTCGTCATCGCGTTTATGCTGCTGACGAATCGCTCCTATATAGACATGATGAAGGGCATCCGTACGTTCGGCAAGCGTTTGTTGCCCCTGCTGGCGCAGCGGCTGTCGGGCGGCCGCAAGCTGGCCAGAGCCAAGGCTATTCCGGTGAAGCCGAGGTCGAAAAAAGGACAAGTGGCCGCCGCGATGGCGGCGATCGGCGACGACGACGATCTTCATGAGGGACCGGTACCGCGGGGCGCCGATGCAAGAAAGCCTTATTTCTTTCAGCTGTTCCACGGCAAGTCCGGAGGCGCAGAGACTGCGGAGCCGGACGATCTCGACGACGAGCCTGCGCTGTATCCATCTTCGCCGGCGGTCAACATCTCCGCCAGGCAGGAAGGGCGCGGCAGGGGCAAGAAAAAGGAAACGGAAATACCGGTCATTCCTGCGGAACAGCCGATCGTTCATTCGCCATACATAGAGCCCCAGGACGAATGGGAACCTGTGCCCGCGCAGCCGGATGCCGGCCCCCGCTTCCACGATTTTGCCGATCAGGTGCCTTCTTTCGAAGATGCCGACGAGTCCGCATGGAGCCAGTCCGAGATGGAACTGGACGACCCGGTAGGCCGCGAGGCTATGACGGATGCGAGCGCGTTGGCCGAGACGCCGGACGGCGACGCCGCTCCCGCGCCGGCTGCTGCGCCGGGAGGGGACGGCGCAGCAGCGGACGATGCTGCAGCGCCGGCCGCGCCGGCACCTGTCAAGCCCAAGCGGGTGTACCGGATGCCGCCGATCCATCTGCTTGGCAAGCCGCAGGGCGGCGGCAAAGGCGGGGCGGGCGACGGCGGGCGCGAGGTGGCGCGCAAACTGGAGGCCACGCTCGAGAGCTTCGGCGTACGCGCGAAGGTGCTCGATGTGGCCAGGGGCCCGGCGGTTACGCGCTATGAGCTGCAGCCGGACGTGGGCGTCAAGGTTAGCCGAATCGTCAGTCTGACCGATGATATCGCCCTGGCCCTGGCCGCGAAGGACATCCGGATGGAAGCGCCGATCCCGGGCAAGTCTGCAATCGGGATCGAGGTGCCGAACAACGAGGTCAGCGTCGTGACGCTTCGCGAGGTGCTCGAGACGCCGACGTTCCAGGAGGCGCCGAGCAAGCTGACGATCGCTTTCGGCAGAGATATCTCCGGGCAGCCGATCGTCGGCAATCTTGCCCGTATGCCGCATATGCTCGTGGCGGGCGCGACGGGCTCAGGCAAATCCGTGTGCATCAACGGGATCATTACCAGTCTGCTCTACAAAGCCAAGCCCGACGAAGTAAAGTTTCTGATGATCGATCCCAAGATGGTCGAGCTCAACGTGTACAACGGCATCCCGCATCTGCTCGCGCCGGTCGTGACGGACCCGCGCCGTGCTTCGCTCGCGCTCAAGAAGATCGTCGTCGAGATGGAAAAGCGCTACGAGAAATTTTCCAAGTCCGGTACGAGAAATATCGAGGGCTACAACAATCTGATGCTGAGCGGCGACAATCCGGACGGCGTGCTGCCGTATATCGTCGTCATCGTGGACGAACTCGCGGATCTGATGATGGTAGCGGCCGGCGACGTCGAAGACGCGATCTGCCGACTTGCGCAAATGGCCCGGGCGGCGGGCATTCATCTCATTATCGCGACGCAGCGGCCGTCCGTCGACGTCATCACGGGCGTCATCAAGGCGAATATTCCGAGCCGGATCGCCTTCGGCGTCTCCTCGCAGGTGGACTCCCGCACGATTCTCGACATGGTCGGAGCGGAGAAGCTGCTCGGACGCGGGGACATGCTTTTCCTGCCGATGGGCGCTTCCAAGCCGATACGCGTGCAAGGCGCATTTTTGTCGGACAACGAGGTCGAGTCCGTCGTCGCTTATTCCCGCGGCCAAGCCGAAGCGGAGTACAACGAGGAGCTCGTGCCGGAGATCGAGGAGTCGGACGACGCGGCGCACAACGAGCAGCTCGACGAGCTGTTCGATCAGGCGGTAGGCATCGTGCTTGAGGCCAAGCAGGCGTCGGTCTCGCTGCTGCAGCGGCGCATGCGCATCGGCTATACGCGGGCGGCGCGTCTGATCGACTCGATGGAGGCGAGAGGCGTCGTCGGTCCGTACGAAGGCAGCAAGCCCAGAGAAGTGCTCGTCACGCTCGAACAATTCCAGCAACGCTCCTCCTGACGCGTCGGGAGCGAGCGTTTTTTTTGTCCATGAATAGCCATCCATGACCTTCCTCATACTAACCTCACGCATGCCCGCGGTTCATCGGAGCCGGCGCGCACGATTTCGAAAAATGAGAGGAAGGCGTGAATCAAGATGCGCTATCGTTTAGTAATTTTGACCGTATGCCTCGTTTGCTGCCTCTTCGGCCTGTATACGCTGAATCGGCTCGACAAGCCCGAGGCCACGCGCGAGGCGTTCAGCAGCGCCGTCATCAAGAGCGGCGCTTCCGGCAAGGACGTGTACGAGCTGCAAGGAAGACTTAAATACTTAGGCTACTACAGCGGAAAAGTGGACGGTAACTTCGGGTCGACCACGCTGAATTCCGTGAAGTGGTTCCAGTGGAAGTTCGGCATGAAGGCGGACGGCGTCGTAGGCGGAAAAACGAAGCTGAAGCTTTGGGAAGCGACGAAGGACTGGAAGCCGACGGCGGCCGACCTCGGCAAGGAGACCGAGTCGAACCAAGGCTCGAATCAAAACGCCAACGCCGGCAATGGCGCTTCAAACGAAGCCAACCTGCCGGCATCGAACAATATGGGCTTGTCGGCCAATGATCTGAAGCTGATGGCGAACGCCGTTTACGGCGAATCGCGCGGCGAACCGTTCGAAGGACAAGTTGCGGTAGCCGCGGTGATCCTGAATCGCGTGCGCGCTTCGGAGTTCCCCAATACGGTATCGGGCGTCATCTTCCAACCGGGCGCCTTTACTGCGGTGGCGGACGGGCAGATCTATCTGACGCCGAACGAGACGGCTGCCAAAGCCGTCAAGGACGCGCTGTCGGGGTGGGATCCAACGGACGGCTGCCTGTATTATTTTAATCCGAAAACGGCGACATCGAAGTGGATCTGGTCGAGGCCGCAATACAAGACGATCGGACAGCATATTTTTTGCTACTGACCCTTTTTTCCTGCAGCGCCTTATTTGCTTCGGGCTTGACCATGCGCTAGAATGGGCTTAATCCAGAATCAGGGAAGGGGTCTGAGGCCTTGCAGACTGAAGTGTTCCAGCGCGGCGCTGTCGGCCGGATGCGAATCCACGTTTTGCCGACCACCCGATTCAAGACCTTTTCATTGTCGCTGTTCGCGGGCGTGCCGCTCGAGGAATCACGAGTTACGCCGGTCGCGCTCGCACCGTTCGTTCTTCGTCGCGGCACCCGCTCCTATCCGGAGACGATCCAGTTCCGCGAACGTCTCGACGAGCTTTACGGCGCCGGCTTCGGCTTCGACATTTACAAACGGGGCGACTACCAGATCGTTCAATTCCGCCTCGATATTATTAACGACGCATTCGTTTCTTCTAGTCAGTCGCTGCTTGAGGAGGCGCTTCGATTCCTTGGAGAGGCGCTGACGGAGCCTGCGATCGAGGGCGGCGCGTTCAGCACCAAGTACGTCGAATCGGAAAAGACGACCGTGCAGAAGCGCATCGAGTCCATTATTAACGATAAAATCCGATATGCCGCGGAACGGTGCCTCGAGGAGATGTGCAGGAACGAGCCCTACAGGCTGCTCGCGCTCGGCCGCAAGGAGGAGCTGCCGCAGATTACGCCGGCTTCCTTGTACGAGAGCTATCGCAAATGGCTGGACGAAGCGGTGTTCGACCTTTACGTATCCGGCGATACGTCGCTAGAGCAGGTGGCCGCGTGGGCGGGGCAGTACTTCAAGCTCCCTGACGGACAACCGGGCGCCTATCGCCCGGCCGAGATCAGACCCGCCTCGGAGGCACCCCGGACAATCGTCGAGCGGCTCGATGTCGGTCAAGGCAAACTCAATCTCGGTCTTCGGACCGGAATCGCGTATTCCGACGGCCGCTACCCGGATTTGCTCGTGTACAACGGCATTTTGGGCGCTTTCCCGCATTCCAAGTTATTCATTCACGTGCGCGAAAAAGCCAGTCTCGCCTATTATGCATCGTCGCGTCTCGATGGCCACAAGGGCTTGCTTACGATCCAGTCCGGCATCGAGATAGCCAACTATGAACGCGCGCTGGACATTATCCGCCAGCAGCTGGAGGAGATGCGCGCAGGCAACATCGAAGAGCAGGAACTGTCCAAGACGAAGGCGATGCTCGTCAATCAGCTGCGCGAGATTCAGGATTCGGCCTTCGAGCGGATCGCTTTCGATTATAACGGCGTCGTCTCCGGCAAGGAGCGCAGCGCGGACGAACTGATCGCTTCGATCGAGTCCGTTACGGCAGACAGCGCAGCCGCGGTCGCTGCGGGCGTCGGACTGGACACGATCTACTTCTTGCGCGACCTGAAGGAGGAGGCGGCCCATGTCCAAGCTTGATTATCCGAAGCTGCAGGAGACGCTGTACCATGAAGTGCTTGATAACGGGCTTGAGGTTTTCGTGCTGCCAAAGCCCGGATTTACGAAAACGTACGCGACCTTTACGACCAAATACGGCTCGGTAGACAATCATTTTCGCCCTGAAGGGCAAGCGGAACGATCCGTGCCGGACGGCATCGCCCACTTCCTGGAGCACAAAATGTTCGAAGAGCCCGAAGGCGACGTCTTTTCCCGCTTCGCCGAGCAGGGCGCTTCCGCGAATGCGTTCACAAGCTTCGATCGGACGTCTTATTTGTTTTCGACCGCGGGGGATCCGCTCGCGAGCCTGGATACGCTGCTCGATTTTGTGCAGAACCCTTACTTTACGGACGAGAACGTGGAAAAAGAGAAGGGCATCATCGTCCAGGAAATCAATATGTACAAGGACAATGCGGACTGGCGCGTCTATTTCGGCCTGATTGAAGCGCTGTACGCGAAGCACCCCGTGCATATCGACATCGCCGGGACGGAGGCTTCCGTCCGTTCGATTACGAAGGAGCAGCTCTACGACTGCTACCATACTTTTTATCATCCGTCCAATATGACGCTGTTCGTCGTAGGCGGGATCGATCCCGAGGAAACGCTCGAGCGCGTCCGTCGCAACCAGGGGCGCAAGACGTTCGCGCCCGGCGGAGAGATCGAGCGTCTGTTCGAAGCGGAGCCGGCAGCCGTTCAGGAGAACCGTCGTGTGGTGAAGCTGCCGGTGTCGCTCCCCAAGTGCATGATCGGCTTCAAGGAGTCCGGTCCGTTTCCCGAAGGGGAGGCAGGCATCCGCAGAGAGCTCGCGGCCAAGCTGATGCTTGACGTACTGATCGGCTCGAGCTCTCCGGCCTACCAGCGTCTGTATGACGACGGACTCATCTCGGACAGCTTCGGGCATGAGTATAATACGGGCCCCGGCTATGCCTTCACAGTCATCGGCGGGGATACGCGGGACCCCGACGAGCTGCTGAAGCGCGTCGCAGAGGCAATCGATGAGGCGATTAAGGGCGGACTGCCGCAAGCGTCGTTCGAACGAACGCGGGCTAAAAAAATTGGCGCCTATCTTCGAATGCTGAACAGTCCCGAAGCGATAGCGGGCGAATTTACCCGCTATCGCTTCAAGGGCGGGGATCTGTTCGATGTCGTGCGCTTGTACGAGAGCATCACGCTGGACGAAGTCCATGAGCGGCTTCGTCTGCTGGCCGATGCCGGCAGCAGATCGGTTTGCATCGTCCGGTCGGATGGCGAGTGACGATTAACCGGCTAGAGGCAAGCGGGCGGCAGGCGCCGTATTGCGCGCTCGTCACCGGCGCGTCCCGGGGCATCGGCGCTGCGGTCGCCCGCAGGCTGGCCCGGGAAGGCGTCGGTGTGATCGTGCATTATCACCGATCGCGCGAGCAAGCCGAAGCGGTGGCGGCGGAGTGCCTGGCTCTCGGCGCGCCGTTCGCGCAAGCGGCGGCCGCCGATGTCCGTTTAAGCGCCGATATCGCCGCGCTCAAGACCGGTCTCGAGCAAGCCGGCCGGATGCCGGACATTTTGGTGCATGCGGCCGGTATCGCGCATTACGGCTTGCTGGAGGATCTCGCGGAAGAAGCCTGGGACGATATTCAGCACGTTCACCTCAAAGCCGCCTACGGCCTGGCCAAGCGCTTCGGACCGACGATGTCGTGGCGGCGGCACGGCAGGATCGTGCACGTCAGCAGCGTCTGGGGCGTCGTTGGCGCAGCCGGCGAAGCCGCGTATTCCGCGGCCAAAGGCGGCTTGAACGGGCTGACCAAGGCGCTGGCGCGGGAGATGGCGTTGGCCGGCGTAACGGTAAATGCCGTCGCGCCGGGACTCGTGGATACGGATATGCTGGCTGAGCTGGAAGAAGCGGAGCTGGAGGCGCTCCGCGAGGAGGTCCCGATGAAGCGATTCGCGGATCCGGACGAAGTAGCGGAACTGATTCGCTTTTTAACGCTTGGCGGCGCCGGTTATATCACGGGTCAGGTGATCGGCCTTACGGGCGGCTGGCGAATGTAGCTGTTGGGCGAGTCGAATAAACTTAAGCGGCAGGGGACATCCTATCAGTGCATTGATTCCACCCATCAAGGAGGATGTCGGATGTCTACCGTGCTGAGCAACTTTGAGTCCTGGAAAAAATTTCTGGGCGACCGTATCGAGGCCGCAAAGGACTTGGGGATCGGCGAAGACGCGATTGCCAAGCTCGCGTACGAGATCGGCGAATTCCTGGATAACAAAGTCGACCCGAAAAACGAAGAGCAGCGCGTCCTGAAGGAACTGTGGGACGTCGGCGACGAGTCCGAGCGCAAGACGATGGCCGCGCTTATGGTCAAGCTCGCCAAGCATAGCTGAGCCGGGCGACGGTCATGAAGGAAGGCTCTGCCGATCGATGGCGGAGCCTTCCTTCTTGCTGTTTAAGGCGGTGTGCGGTGGCTATCCATGGCACGAGCGCTTTAAGTTCGCATAGGACTTTAGTAGGAATCTTTTGTTGACTTTTGCAGGAGCGGGTTCACCGTTGTAGAATGAAGTTTGAAGGAATCGTCGACGAGGTGTCTAATGAATACAAAACAGTGGTATATGGAATATAAGATACATAAAAACCGTCCGGGTCTGCTCGGGGACATCGCGTCTCTGCTCGGCATGCTCGAAGTGAATATACTGACCATCAACGGCGTCGAGGACCGGACACGGGGCATGCTGCTGCAGACCGACGACGACGAAAAGATCGAGCTGCTCGGCAAAATGCTGGCCAAGGTCGAGAATATTTCGATCGTGACGCTGCGCCCGCCGCGACTGACGGATATTCTGGCCGTCCGTCACGGAAGATATATCGAGAGGGACTCGGACGACCGCAAGACGTTCCGCTTTACGCGGGACGAGCTTGGGCTATTGGTCGATTTTCTCGGCGAGCTTTTCAAGCAGGAAGGCAATCAGACGATCGGTCTTCGCGGCATGCCGCGCGTCGGCAAGACCGAATCGATCATCGCGGGCAGCGTATGCGCGAACAAGCGCTGGGCGTTCGTGTCTTCGACGCTGCTCCGCCAGACGGTTCGCAGCCAGCTGTCCGAGGAGGAAATGAACCCGCACAACGTGTTCATCATCGACGGGATCGTAAGCACGATCCGCTCGAACGACAAGCATTACAGCTTGCTGCAGGACATTATGGCGATGCCTTCCACGAAGGTGATCGAGCATCCCGACATTTTCGTCCGCGAATCGAGTTTCGACTACGACGTATTCGATTGCATCATCGAGCTGCGCAATACGCCTGACGAGGAGATCACCTACGAGAACTTCACGACGGCGGGACTGGACGGCGGATTTTGACGAAATCGAGCAGACCTTAATGGAAACGGCAGGAGGTGAAGTTTGTGTCAGATCTGGGATTGCTGCTTCGCAAGGCGAGGGAGCAACGGGGGTATACCCTCGACGACATCCAGGAAATTACGAAAATACGCAAACGTTACCTTGAAGCCATCGAATCCGGGGATTATAAAGTGCTTCCTGGATCGTTTTATGTTCGCGCCTTCGTGAAAACGTATGCCGAAACGGTAGGCCTTGACGCCGAAGAGGTGTTGCGTCTCTATCATAAGGAGCTGCCGAAGGCGCAAGCGCCCGAATCGGGTGCGCCGGAGCCTTATATACAACCCAAGAGCAGAAGAGTTCAGCACAACGATCGGGTCGGCAAAGTCGTCGTAACCTCGCTCATGTGGCTGTTTCCCATATTGATCGCAGTCGTGATCTACGTCTATTATGCGAACAATAAGACAGAGACGAACAAGCCGCCCGGGACGACACCCGTTCCGTCGCTGACGACGGAGACGGCATTGCCGTCATCCGCGGCTACAGCCACGCCGACGCCTACTGCTACGCCTACGCCGACGCCCACGCCGCCGCAGACGACCGTCACGTTCCGGGAGAAAAAGAACAGCCGTTACTATTTCGACGTCTCCCCTGCGGGCAAGCACGTCATGAAGATTACGTTCCCGGGCGGGAAGAGCTGGGTTGGCGTGAATGAGAATAATTCTTCAGGCAAGTCGATATACGGGGCAACGCCCGAGCAGAGCGAGATTCTGACGTTCGAGCTCGGCGATACGCCGCTGTACGTGAACCTGGGCTTCGCCAAAGGCGCGCTCATCGAGATCGACGGCATCGCCGTCGACGACGAGGACGTTCCTGGCCGCAGGAGATTCATTTTCACGGTGACGGACGGCGCGGTCGGGTCGGCAACCCCGACACCTTGACTTCATCTGTCGGCGCATATTCCCCATTCCGGGGAGACAGGCTAGTGTAAGCAACGTATACGCTAGCATGGAGGTATTAGCGCATGGCAGTCAGTTGGATCGTGGTCGCGATCGGCGTCGTCGTCAGCCTGCTCGGCTGGTTGATGACGCCCAGCGCCTGGGGGTACGGCATCCTGGGCTTCGGGCTCGCATGGATCGCGCTCGGCTTGCTCGATCTGTTCCGCGAGCCGGCCCGCGGCAGATAGTCTCGAACGAGGAGGAGAATGAGCGCGAAAACGCACTCATTCTTTTTTTGCAATTCCGCTGCTTGCGCCCTGTTCGTCGTCTTGGAAACCCCGCTTCATTTCGTTTATAATGTACACAATCGATGATAAGAAAGGAAGACTACATATGGCATCCGAATATTCGTTCGACATCGTCTCCAAGGTCGAGCTGCAAGAAGTGAGCAATGCCGTTCAACAGGCCGTTAAGGAAATCGAGACCCGGTTCGACTTCAAAGGGAGCAAGAGCAGCATTGCGCTCGAAGGCGAGGCGCTGACCGTTGCGTCTGACGACGAGTACCGGCTGAAGAGCGTCATCGACATTTTGCAGAGCAAGCTGATCAAGCGCGGCGTGCCGATCCGCAATCTGGACTACGGCAAGATCGAGCCCGCCTCCGGCAGCACCGTGCGCCAGAACATCAAGCTCAAGCAGGGCGTGGATCAGGAAAACGCAAAAAAAATCAATATCCTGATTCGCGATTCGAAATTGAAGGTAAAAAGCCAGATCCAGGGCGACCAGCTTCGGGTGACGGGCAAGAGCAAGGACGATCTGCAAGCGATCATGTCGCTTCTCAAGGGCGCGGAGCTGCCGCTCGAACTTCAGTTTACGAACTATCGCTGAGGGCGTATGAGCGCAATTCGTCAAATTTTGACACTGCGGCGAAGCTTCATTTATACTGATTTGAACATTTAATCTGGCGAAAAACCTGGGGGAAGTCATTCATGGTAGAGACATTCCGCGGACAATGGCTCCGCAACTCGCACCGAACCGCGTCTCGCCGCGGTCGGCATGACGATGGGGAGGTGTCCGCATGAATCTGGCGAATCGAATCACGCTCGTTCGTATCTTCCTCGTGCCGATCATGACCTTTTTCTTGCTGATCAAGCTCGACGTGTCTCCGCTCACCATCGGCACCTACTCGATTTCCTACAATCAGGTGTTCGCGCTGCTATTGTTCATCATCGCGGCGAGCACGGACGGTCTTGACGGGTACATCGCCCGCAAGCACAAGATCGTCACGAACCTCGGCAAGCTGCTCGACCCGCTCGCGGACAAGCTGCTGGTAGCGGCCGTCCTGATCTCGCTCGTCGAGATGGGCAAGTTGGACGCATGGGTGGCCATCGTCATCATCAGCCGCGAATGGGCGGTCACGGGCTTGCGTCAGGTCGCCTTGCTTGAAGGCGCCGTGCTCGCCGCAAGCAAATGGGGCAAATGGAAAACCGCAATCCAAATTGCGATGATCATCGTGCTGCTGTTGAACAACTTCCCGTTCACTTACTTGCACTTCCCGCTCGATACGATCGCCGTTTGGGCCGCTGCAGCCATCACGGTTTACTCCGGCGTCGATTACTTCATTAAAAACAAAAATCTGATCCCGCTGTCCGATCCACCGGCCGGCGATGGCAAGGGGGCGGGCCCACGCGCATGAGAGCGGAGATTATCGCGGTCGGCACGGAGTTGCTGCTCGGCCAGATCGTCAACACCAACGCGCAGTTTTTATCGCAGCGTCTTGCGGAGCTTGGAATCGACGTTTACTTTCAAACGGTAGTCGGAGACAACGAAGACCGTCTGAAGCAAGCGATCGCCATCGCCGAGTCGCGGGCCGATCTCGTTGTTTTTACCGGCGGGCTCGGCCCTACGATGGACGACCTTACGCGCGATGCGCTGGCTGCCCATCTGGGCGTCGGCATCGACATGCACGAGCCCTCGCTCGCCAAGATCGAAGCGATGTTCGCCGGGAGGTCGCCGTCGCTGATCGAGATCAACCGCCGGCAGGCGATGCTCGTGGAGGGCGCTTCGCCGCTCCGCAACGACGCCGGCCTGGCCGTAGGCAGCGCGCTCACGGCTGGCGGCACGCATTATATGCTGCTGCCCGGACCGCCTCGCGAGATGAAGCCGATGTTTCTGAACGACGGCAGCGCCTGGCTGAAGGAAAAGCTCGGCGCGGCAGGGGCGCTGCACTCGGCTATGCTTCGATTCTGCGGGATCGGCGAGTCTGCGCTCGAAGAGCTCTACAGGGACTTGATCGAGGCGCAGAGCGATCCGACCCTCGCCACCTACGCCAAGGAAGGCGAAGTCACGCTGCGCGTATCCACGAAGGCCGGGACGGCAGAGGAGGCGCTTGCGAGACTTGAGCCGACGCTTCAGGAGATTCGCAGGCGCGGCGAGCGGTATTTGTATGCCGAGAGCGACGTCGCGCTCGAAGCTGAGGTCGTTCGGCTGCTCGCGGAGCAGCGGCGGACGATCTCCTGTGCGGAGAGCTGCACCGGGGGCCTGATCGCAACGATGCTCACGACGATCCCGGGCAGCGCGGACGCCTTTCAAGGCGGCGTAGTGAGCTATAGCAATCCCGTGAAGCGGGACCTGCTAGGCGTCGACCAAGCGCTGCTGGAAGGCGAAGGCGCGCCAGGAGCCGTAAGCGAGGAGACCGCGAAGGCGATGGCCGAGGGCGTGCGAAGCGCGACCGATACGGATCTGGCATTGTCGGTCACGGGCGTGGCGGGACCGGCGTCCTCCGAAGGCAAGCCCGTCGGGCTCGTCTACATCGGGATCGCCGAACGGGGCAAGCCAGTCCGCGCGGAGAAGCTCCAGCTCCAAGGGGACCGCGAAGGCATCCGGATCAGAGCCGCGAAGCGGGCGTTGTATTTGGCTTGGCTGCGGCTGACCGGCAAGGAATGATTCGTATTTTAATGATGAAGCAAATGATAACGCTCGTACCTGATGCAAGCGCCGCACGTTCTCCTGACGGAGGGCGTCGGTGTTTTTTATTTTGGATACGTACATAGCGTTGCGTCTGGCTGCGCCTTAAAGAAATCTTCAGAATCTTCTTTGGAAGCTCCTTATTTTGATTTCTTATGCTTTGTTTATCGACAAATCATGAGGAGATGGGGAACTTGCGAGCAAAGCCCATTATGCTGTCCGCTAGAAGAGGATATGGACAAGATTACCGGGCTTCCAACGGAGCGGACGTATGATTCGAAACCGTTTAGCCCCCTGGAGTTAATGGCGAGGGTAAATGCTCAGCTCCGCTATCGATCTCCGGGAAATGCTAAGCCAAATGCTCGTGAAGCTTCAGACGCTGGCTCCAGCCGATCGCATGGACATTGCCGTTTTGCTTCCTTCGCATCCCGTTTTTGTACGATTGCGATTCCGAACGTATTCGGCGGGAGATCGACAACTTGGCGACGAACGCATGGAAGTTCGCATGGAAGTTCGCGTGGAAGCCCGGAGATATGAGTGTGACTTTGGATTTTGGATGCTGGCGGGACTGTCGCGAAGCTTCCGATCGAGAATGAAGGCGCGGGTCTTGGTTTATCGATTACTCGAAGCATTGTCTAGCTTCATGACGGACAGGTGCTGTTTTTCATCGTTGAGGACATTACAGCTTTCGGATCGAGCTTCCGCTTTTAACCGGCTTTCCTTAAACTCGCGCGCTTAAAAGGACGGAGACAGGCTTGCGCAGGCTGTCGAATTATGATAGATTGGATAGGAAAGTTGCGGAAGAACCGTAGCGAAGAATACTTTGCTACGGTTCTTTTTTGGAAGTTTTTCGAACAAATGTTCGCAAAAAGCTTGGCAAACGGTTTATAAAAAGTTATAATATTACTATCAAATGATAAGGATGTGGGTGTGTTGTCCGATCGTCGCGCCGCATTAGAAATGGCATTGCGCCAGATTGAAAAGCAATTCGGCAAGGGTTCGATCATGAAGCTGGGAGAGCAAGCCAACCTCCAAGTCGAGACATATTCCAGCGGAGCGCTGGCTTTGGATATCGCACTCGGGATCGGCGGATTCCCGCGTGGCCGGATTATTGAAGTATACGGGCCGGAGTCTTCCGGTAAGACGACTGTCGCCTTGCATGCGATCGCCGAGGTGCAAAGGGCCGGCGGACAAGCCGCCTTTATCGACGCAGAGCATGCGCTCGATCCGATGTATGCCCGCAACCTGGGCGTCAACATCGACGAACTGCTGCTGAGCCAGCCGGATACCGGCGAGCAGGCGCTTGAGATTGCAGAAGCGCTCGTGCGCAGCGGCGCGGTAGATATCGTCGTTGTGGACTCGGTCGCGGCGCTCGTGCCGAAGGCGGAGATCGAGGGCGATATGGGCGACTCGTTCGTCGGCCTGCAGGCCCGCTTGATGTCGCAGGCCATGCGCAAGCTGTCCGGCGCCATCAGCAAGTCGAAGTCGATCGCCGTTTTCATCAATCAGCTTCGCGAGAAGGTCGGCGTCATGTTCGGGAATCCCGAGACGACTCCGGGCGGCCGCGCGCTCAAGTTCTACGCCAGCGTGCGTCTGGACGTACGTCGTATTGAATCGATCAAGCAAGGCAATGACGTCGTGGGCAACCGGACGCGCATCAAGGTCGTGAAGAACAAGGTCGCTCCGCCGTTCAAGCAAGCCGAGGTCGACATCATGTACGGCGAAGGCATTTCGCGCGAGGGCAGCATCATCGATATCGGTGTCGAGCTGGATATCGTACAGAAGAGCGGGGCCTGGTTCTCCTATAACGGCGAGCGCCTGGGACAGGGACGGGAAAATTCCAAGCAGTTCCTGAAGGATCATGCGGATCTGTCCGGACAGATCGAACGGCAGATTCGCGAGGCTACGCTGAACGAAGTGGCCGTGGCGGCCCGTACGAGCGCCGCGCAGCAGGACGACGAAGAGGAAGAGCCGGATTTCGAAAACGAATAATAGGCACAGCTCAAGGGCGTCCGCAGCCGCGGATGCCCTTTTGGACATATGCGGCTTTATTTAGGCAGCAGGTATTCCTAGACGAGGAGGTTGACCGGCGATGGTAAGAAAAAAATCAGAGCCGAATCCGGCCGACATGATCGTAGACATTTCGGACGAACGGCAGTGGTCGCGCACGCGTTCCGGGCGCGCTGCTTCGACTGCTCGCCATGCGACGGGAGAAACGGACGGCGCGGATAATGAGGCGTCTTCGGCTCCCGCATCCGCAATCATCTTAGCGGTGGAGGCGGACGCCAAGCGGCCTGCGATGTACAAGCTTGCGGTAGCCGTGGAGGGCCAGTCGGAGCAGGCGCTGATCAGCGTTCACGAGGACACGCTTGTCGCTTTGCGGCTTCTCAAGGACCGGCGGCTCTCGCCCGACGAGTGGGAAATGCTCCGCAAGGAGCAGGAAAAGGAAGAGGCGTATCGCTCGGCGCTGTACATGCTCGATTTTAAGGCCCGCACGCAAGCGGAGCTGCGTCGGGGGCTGGTCCGCAAGGGATATGCGGCCGAAGCGATTGACGGCTGTCTGGAACGGCTCGCCAGACAAGGATACGTAAACGATGCCGTGTTCGCGCAGCGCTTCGCGGAGCAGCGCGTGACCGGACAAAAGAAAGGAAGCCGTCTCGTCCGGCAAGAGCTCATGCAGCGCGGCGTAGACAAGCGAGAGATCGACGAAGCGATCAAAGGGCTCGACGAACAGGTGGAACGAAGCTCCGCGTTGGCACTGGCCATGAAGCGCTGGCCTTCCGTGAAAGGCAAGAGCGAGCGAGAGCGGCAAATGAAGCTGATGAACATGCTGCTCCGCAGAGGATTTCCTGGCGCGGCGGCCCGGGAAGCCGTGCGACAAGCCTCTACGTCTGCAGCCGAGGCCGAAGAGTGGGATACGCCCGAGGAACCGTACGACGAGGATGGTCTGGAATAGCAGGCTGGGGCAGTGGAGCAGGCTTATTTTTTGCCGTCCGCACAGCAATTTCGGCTACTTTCGGCCGGCGCTTTGGGCTGTTCGGCGTGCGAATGCGCATAGCGGAGCAACCGAGGGAGAGGACGTCCTTGCATTGCTTGACAATCCATTTTCACAAAAGATACAATGAGTGAGTATTCCATCATCGCGCTACCGATTCTTTTTCCTTCCAAAAAACGATTCGGATAGTGAATTTTCGACGATTTACACGAGATTACAGAACGGTTCTGAAACCGGAGCACAATTAAATAGGTGTCCCAAGATTTGCCTTGGTGATACAACGAGGAGGTGAAGACCATGGAGTCATGGATCTGGGTCTTGATCTTAATCGTTGTTGGCGTGCTTTTCTTTGGGATCGGTTATGTTGTACGCAAGTCCATTGCGGAAGCTAAAATATCCAGCGCTGAAGAGGCGGCCCGGCAGATCGTAGAGAATGCCAAGAAAGAGGCCGACGCTCTCCGCAAGGAAACGGTACTGGAAGCCAAAGACGAGGTGCACAAGCTCCGGAACGAAGCGGAACGCGATATTAGAGAGCGCCGCAACGAGATTCAGCGGCAGGAACGACGGCTTGTTCAGAAGGAAGAATCGCTGGACCGCAAGCTGGAGCAGCTGGAACGCAAGGAGGAGCAAGTCGCCAACAAAGAGAAACGGATCGAAGAGACCCAAGAACAGATCGAGACGCTTCATAAGCAGCAGATAACGGAGCTCGAACGCATCTCCAACCTGACGATGGAAGACGCTAAGCAGCTGATTCTGTCCACGGTCGAGCAGGAAGTGCGTCACGAGACCGCTCAACTGATCAAAGACATTGAGCAACAGGCGAAGGAAGAAGGCGACAAGCGCGCCCGCGACATCATCTCGCTCGCGATTCAGCGTTGCGCCGCGGATCACGTGGCGGAGACGACGGTATCCGTCGTAACGCTGCCGAACGAAGAGATGAAGGGACGGATCATCGGCCGTGAAGGCCGCAATATCCGCGCGCTGGAGACGCTCACCGGCATCGATCTTATTATCGACGATACGCCGGAGGCGGTTATCCTGTCAGGCTTCGACCCGATCCGTCGCGAGATCGCCCGTACCGCGCTCGAGAAGCTCGTCGCCGACGGTCGCATCCATCCTGCCCGCATCGAGGAGATGGTGGAGAAGTCCCGTCGCGAAGTGGACGAGCGGATCCGCGAATACGGCGAGCAAGCGACGTTCGAGGTGGGCGTTCACGGTCTCCATCCGGACCTCATCAAGATTCTCGGTCGCCTGAAGTTCCGTACAAGTTACGGCCAGAATGTGCTTAAGCATTCGATGGAGGTCGCGTATCTGACCGGACTGATGGCAGCCGAGCTCGGAGAGGACATTTCTCTCGCCAAACGCGCCGGCTTGCTGCATGATATCGGCAAGGCGCTCGACCACGAAGTGGAAGGTTCGCATGTCGAGATCGGCGTAGAATTGGCGAAGAAATACAAGGAGCACCCGGTCGTCATCAACAGTATCGCATCCCATCACGGCGACGTGGAGGCGACTTCGGTCATCGCGATGCTGGTCGGCGCGGCCGACGCGCTCAGCGCAGCCCGTCCGGGCGCGCGCCGCGAGACGCTTGAGACGTACATTCGCCGGCTGGAGAAGCTGGAGGCCATCTCGGAGTCGTTCGAAGGCGTGGAGAAGTCGTACGCCATTCAGGCCGGACGTGAGGTTCGCGTCATGGTACAGCCGGAGAAGGTCGACGACGGCGAAGCGTTCAGACTCGCTCGGGATATCACGAAGAAGATCGAGAGCGAACTCGATTATCCGGGACATATTAAGGTTACGGTCATTCGCGAGACGCGGGCGGTCGAATACGCTAAGTAACAGCAAGGCTATACCGGGGAGTGGCCGCCACCATTTGGGGCCGGCCACTCCTCCTTTTTCGGACGAAATAGAAACGACAGGCGTAGGGACAGAAAGGTGGATGACATGAAAGTCGTCTTTATCGGGGATATCGTGGGCCAAGTCGGCCGGGATACCG
This sequence comes from Cohnella hashimotonis, assembly GCF_030014955.1. Taxonomy (NCBI): domain Bacteria; kingdom Bacillati; phylum Bacillota; class Bacilli; order Caryophanales; family Paenibacillaceae; genus Cohnella; species Cohnella hashimotonis. The sequence continues at coordinate 3,540,859 of NZ_JAGRPV010000001.1, read as the reverse complement.
TCAAGCGGCTGCTGCCGTGGCTTAAAGATAAATATCAGCCGCATATCGTCATCGCCAACGGCGAGAATGCCGCAGGAGGACGAGGCATCAACGCCGCCATTACCCGTGAGCTTTTCTCTGCCGGCGTGCAGGGTATCACCATGGGCAATCACACCTGGGACAATCGGGAAATCTTCGAATTCATCGACGACGAAGCCCGGATGGTCCGCCCGGCCAACCTGCCGCCGGGCACCCCGGGCCGCGGATATACGATCATCAAGAGCGGCAGCCGTGAGCTGGCGATCGTGAACTTGATCGGGCGCACCTTTTTGCCGCCCTCCGATTGCCCGTTCCGCAAGGCTGATGAGATCGTGGACGAGCTGCGGCGCAAGACAAAGTGTATTCTTGTCGATTTCCATGCCGAGGCGACCAGCGAGAAAATCGCGATGGGCTGGCATCTCGACGGACGCGCTTCGGTCGTGCTCGGCACGCATACGCATGTGCAGACGAACGACGATCGGATTCTCCCGGAGGGGACCGCTTATGTGACGGATGCAGGGATGACCGGGCCACGCGACGGCGTGCTCGGCATGGAGCGGGAGAGCGTGCTGCGCAAGTTCATTACCGGCATGCCCACAAGGTTTCAGGTCGCCGAGACGAAGTGGCATCTGAACGGACTGTTCGTCGATATCGACGAAGCGACGGGCAAAGCCCTCAGCGTCCGCACGATTCGCGTAGATGAGGACAGCTGGATTCCGGCTTAAAAGTAAATGACGTCCTCGTTGCCGGAGGGGCCTGCCTCAATAGTCCTCTGAAGCCAAATGAGCCAAACGGTACGAAGCGGAGGGATTTCCGTCTTCGTACCGTTTGCGTTTTTGGCCAACAGGAAACGCCCTAGATATAAAATTCAGAATAATTTGAAAATAGATTGCGACACCAATCCGGCCGGGCAGGAATTAATCGCCGGAATCCCGAATATGATCGGTTAGTGAGCCCATCCTTAACCCCAAGGAGGAACTGGTCATGGATGTATTAAAGGTATCGGCAAAATCGAACCCAAACTCCGTCGCAGGCGCATTGGCAGGGGTGCTACGTGAGCGTGGAGGGGCTGAGCTGCAGGCAATCGGCGCCGGCGCGCTGAACCAGGCGGTCAAGGCGGTTGCCATCGCAAGAGGGTTTGTCGCGCCGAGCGGTGTCGATTTAATTTGTATACCGGCGTTCACGGATATCGTCATCGACGGGGAGGACCGCACGGCCATCAAGCTCATTGTCGAGCCCAGATAACCCGTGAGACGCGACCGACTGATAGGAAAGATTCAACCTGCCATCGCATGGGTGCGGATGCCGCGGAGCTTGCCGCGCAGCTCGCTTCTCGCGTGCCCGCAGGTTTTTTTGTTATGCCCGGAAAAAAGAGAGGAGGAAAACCCATGCGAATCGCGGATCTGCATTGCGACGCGCTCAGCAAGCTGGATCGGGACGCTAAGCTGGAATGGTCAGCCCCATCCGGCAAAGGACTGGATGTGACGGCCGAGAGTCTGGCGAACGGAAATATCGGACTTCAGGCATTTGCGATCTGGGTACCGACGGGAACGCCTAAAACGCCCGAGAGCGTGCTGCGCCAAGCGGCGCTTTTTCACGATAAAATATTGTCCGCGCAAGGCATGCGACTCGTGAAGAACGGCGCAGACGTAGAAGCTGTACTCGGCCCGGACGCGTCGGAGAGAGGTGCGTTACTCGCGCTCGAAGGCGCGGATGCGCTGCGCGGAGAGCGATGGGCGCTGCGCCTGCTGCATCGGCTGGGACTTCGGATGCTCGGGCTCACCTGGAATGAGGCCAATTGGGCGTGCGACGGCATTATGGAACCGAGAGGGGCGGGATTAACGAAGGAGGGACGCAGTCTAGTCGCGGAGTGCGAAGCGCTCGGCATCCTGATTGACGTATCTCATCTATCGGAAAAGGGCTTTTGGGAAACCGCGGAGCTTGCGAGACGGCCGTTTCTCGCGTCCCACTCCAACGCCCGTGCGTTATGTCCGCACCCGCGCAACCTGACGGACGACCAGATCCGCGCGCTTGTCGCTGCGAACGGCCTGATCGGCATCACATTCGTTCCGTTCTTTCTGCAGTCGCGCAGACAGGCGGGCATCGACGACGTGCTGCGGCATGTCGAGCATATATGTACGCTCGGCGGCGCGAACCATATCGCGTTCGGCTCGGACTTTGACGGCATCGACACCTATACGCTCGGACTCGCCGGACCGGCCGATTATTCGGCGCTTGCCGATGCGCTGTTGGCACGCCATGCCGAACCGCTCGTTCGCGGCTGGCTGTCCGGACATGCACGGCGCTTTTTGACGGACAACCTCAAGTAAGCTTGACAATCTCGTTCGTCCGATAGGCGGCGTTGTGACGCAATGAAAAAGGATTATCATAACAAATGAACTGAAACTATTGCATTTTAACATAACGAATCATAAAATTTATGAGATCGCCAATCGATATAGATCAAATACAGATTTGTATATAGCACAAACGTCAAGCTATGCCATTATCGATACCAGTCACTATGAGCATGAGGAGATGGAAGCATTGATCGATCAACTTTCTTGGAAAATAGGCGGCCAGCAGGGGGAGGGCGTCGAGAGTACGGACCGTATTTTCTCAACGGCGCTTAACCGGCTCGGCTACTATCTATACGGCTATCGTCATTTCTCCTCCCGCATCAAGGGCGGTCACACGAACAACAAGATCCGGATCAGCACGCATCCGATCCGGGCGATCTCGGACGATCTGGACATTCTCGTCGCGTTCGACCAGGAGACCATCGACTTGAACGCGAAGGAGCTTCGTACGGGCGGGGTCATCGTCGCGGACGCCAAGTTCGCGCCGGTCGTGCCGGAGGGCGTCGACGCCCGGCTGTTCGCGGTGCCGATCACCGCGATCGCCGAGGAGCTCGGCACGTCGTTGATGAAAAACATGGTCGCGTCCGGTGCTTCCTGGGCGCTGCTCGGTCTTCCGATCGAGGTGTTCAACCGCGCGGTCGAAGAGGAGTTCGGGCGAAAGGGCGCTGCCGTCGTCGAGAAAAACGTCGAGGCCGTGCGGCGCGGCGCCGAGTTCGTGCTCGAGCAGGCAGGCGGTCCGATCGAGGCGTTCAGGCTGGCGGAAGCAGACGGCAAGCAGAAGCTGTTCATGATCGGCAACGAAGCGATGGGCCTCGGTTCCGTCGCCGCCGGCTGCCGCCTCATGTCCGCCTACCCGATCACGCCAGCGTCCGAAGTCATGGAGTATCTGATCAAGAAGCTGCCGAAGTTCGGCGGCACCGTCATACAGACGGAGGACGAGATCGCGGCGGTCACGATGGCCATCGGCGCCAACTATGGCGGCGTGCGGACGATGACGGCTTCGGCCGGCCCGGGCCTGTCGCTCATGATGGAGGCGATCGGCCTGTCGGGCATGACCGAGACGCCGCTCGTCATCATCGATACGCAGCGCGGCGGTCCTTCGACCGGCTTGCCGACGAAGCAGGAGCAGTCCGATATCAACGCGCTGATCTACGGCACGCACGGCGAGATTCCGAAGGTGGTCATCGCGCCGAGCACGATCGAGGAATGCTTTTACGACATGATCGAAGCGTTTAACATTGCCGAGGAATACCAGGTGCCGGTCATCGTGGCGACCGATCTGCAGCTGTCGCTCGGCAAGCAGTCGTGCGAGCCGCTCGATTACAAGCGCATCGAGATCAAGCGCGGCAAGCTTATTCCGCTTGAGCAGGAACTGGCGCCTACCGAACCGAACAAGCTGTTCAAGCGCTACGAATTCACCGAGGACGGCGTCTCGCCCCGCGTACTGCCCGGCGCGAAGCACGGCATTCACCATGTGACCGGCGTCGAGCACGACGAGGAAGGCCGTCCTTCGGAGAGCGCGGTCAACCGCCGCAAGATGATGGATAAGAGGCTGAACAAGCTGGGCGCGCTGCGCATTGCCGATGCCGTGAAGCCGGACGGGCCGAGCGAACCTGCCGATCTGCTCATCGTGTCGATGGGCTCGACGGGCGGTACGATCAACGAGGCGCAGGACCGCTTGACGAAAGCGGGCATCGCCACGAACCATGTGACCGTGCGCCAGATGCATCCGTTCCCCAGCGATCTGCTCGCCCCTTATCTGGAGCGGGCCAGCAAGGTCGTCGTGCTCGAGAACAATGCGACGGGACAGCTCGCCAATCTGATTAAGCAAAACGTCGGATACCACGATAAAATCGTGAATCTGCTCAAATACGACGGCACGCCTTTCCTGCCTTCCGAAGTCTATCAAGCCTGCAAGGAGCTGAAACTGTAATGGCTACTTTCAAAGAATTCCGCAACAACGTCAAGCCGAACTGGTGCCCCGGCTGCGGGGACTTCACCGTGCAGGCTTCGATTCAGCGCGCTGCCGCGAACGTCGGCCTCGAGCCCGAGCAGCTCGCCGTCATCTCCGGCATCGGCTGCTCCGGCCGGATCTCCGGCTACATTAACGCGTACGGACTGCACGGCATTCACGGCCGCGCGCTCCCGATCGCGCAGGGCGTCAAGCTCGCGAACCGCGAGCTGACCGTCATCGCGTCGGGCGGCGACGGCGACGGCTTCGCGATCGGCATGGGCCATACGGTGCATGCGATCCGCCGCAACCTGGACATCACCTATATCGTCATGGACAATCAGATCTACGGCCTGACCAAGGGCCAGACGTCTCCCCGAAGCGCGGAAGGCTTCAAGACGAAGTCGACGCCGGAAGGCTCGATCGAGACGACGCTGTCGCCGCTCGAAATCGCGCTGTCCGCTGGCGCCACCTTTGTCGCCCAGTCGTTTTCCAGCGACCTGAAGCAGCTGACCTCGCTCATCGAGCAGGCGATTCAGCACAAGGGCTTTTCGCTCATCAACGTATTCTCGCCGTGCGTAACTTTTAACAAGGTCAACACCTACGATTGGTTCAAGGAGAATATCGTCAATCTTGAGCAGTTCCCCGAGTACGATCCGAGCAACCGCATCGCTGCGATGACGAAGATCATGGAGACGAACGGCATGCTGACGGGCCTGATCTATCAGGACACGACGCGCAAATCGTACGAGGACTTGGCGGCCGGCTTCAAGCCCGAAGCGCTTGCGAAGCAGGACCTCACGCTGCCCGAAGCTGAATTCGACAAGCTGCTCGCAGAGTTCAGGTAAGTAAAAAAGCCTCTTCATAGCGGCAGCCGGGACATGCAAGCGTGTCCCGGCTGCCGCTATTTTTTGGTTTTTGGCGCGTACACACGAAGGACACAAGGGTACGATAAAGTTATAGACGTACCGGATAGTCGGGCAACAGACGGGGGCGAGGCAGTGAAGCGGACGATTGTGCTGGCGGAAGACGACGCGCTGATGCGAGAGTTTATAACGGATTATTTTGTCAGGGAAGGTTGGGACGTGCTCGAAGCGGATAACGGGCGAACGGCGCTGGACCTGTTCGAGCAGAACGCCGTCGACCTGGTCGTGCTCGATCTCATGATGCCGGAGATGGACGGCTGGACGGCTTGCCGGCGCATCCGGGAAAAGTCGGACGTGCCGGTCATCATCATCACGGCGCGAGCGGAGGACGACGATCAGATTCTGGGCTATGAGCTCGGCGCCGACGAATACGTGACGAAGCCTCTAAGTCCGCGCGTACTGGTTGCTCGGGCCGCGGCGCTCATGCGCCGGACCGAAGGGACGGTCGGGCGCGACGGCGAATTGCTCGTCTTCGGCGATCTGACGATCGACAGGCAGGCGCATGCCGCCGCCGTGTCCGGGATGCCGCTCCAACTGTCGCCGAAGGCGTTCGAATTGCTTGTTTTTCTCGCAAAGAACGAAGGCAAGGTGCTGGCCCGCGACTATATATTGGACTCGGTGTGGGGCTACGAATACGACGGCGATCCGCGAACGGTGGATACGCATATCAAAAAGCTGCGCGCCAAGCTCGGTCCAGAAGGCAGGCTGATCTCCACGGTCGTCCGTACCGGGTACAAATTCGAGAGGGCGCCATGAAAAGGCGAAGCGTCGTCGTTAAGCTGTTCGCGGTGACCGCGGCTCTCGTCCTCCTCGTATTCGTGCTCTTGCTCCTGGCCGAAGGCCTGTTCTTCGAACGATTTTATCGCGCATCCAAAGATCATGCGATCGAACGAAGCATGACGGCGTTCGGCGATGCGTACCGGCAGGCCGAGCAGACGAAAGCGGGCAGCGGGTCTCGGGTTCTTGGCGAATTCATGAACCGTAACGATGCGAGCCTCGCGATGCTGAATGACCGGTTCGAGCCCTTGGCCGTCAATCCCTACTTTATCGAGCTGCGCGCGGACGGCAAGACGGTCACCGTGCCGCTCGCAAGCGAAGGGATGACGGCCGACGCCCTCCCGCCAGGTCTGAAGGTCGGGGATCGGCTGACGGTCGACGGCATTTATATGGACGAGGAAGATACGATCATACAGCCGATCGCCATCGGACAAGGGGAGCGCGCGCTTGAGGAGGGGCTCGTACGAGTAAGCGGGACGATCGCGGAACTCCTGGTGCCGGAGCACCGTTCGTACAATCCGTTTTATCAGGATTTGCAAATGAAAGAGGCGCTCTCGGCCTGGCTGACCGACGAAAAGCAAGCTTCGATCCGGACGATGGACAGAGGAACCGTGCGGACGGAATGGACCGATCCATGGAGCGGGGTCCGCTATGCGGCCATACTGCAACCGTTCGCGCCGGGGCGCGGGGATGCCCGATATTTGTTTGCCATGACGTCCCTTCAACCGGTAGGAGAAGCCGTAGACATGCTAAAGCGGTATATCGTCTTTTTAGCGCCGGTCGTATTGGTCTTGGGACTTCTGTTGTCATGGATTTATTCAAGAATGGTCTCGCGTCCGCTCGTTCGGCTGACCCGATCGGCGACGCGGCTTTCCGAGCTCGAATTCGACGGGCATGAGGAGATCCGGTCAAACGATGAATTCGGCGAGCTGTCGCGCCGCATGACCGCGATGTCCCGGAATTTGAAGGCCGCGCTCGCGGAGCTGAGACAAGCGAACGCGCAGCTGAAGCAGGATGTCGAAGAGAAGGAGCGTTCCGAGCGGCTGCGCAAGGAACTGGTCGCGAACATTTCCCATGAGCTCAAGACGCCGCTCGGCATCGTGAAGGGCTTCGCCGAGGGGCTTCAGGACGAAGTAGCCGCCGACAAACGGGAGCGTTACCTGTCCTTGATCGTGACGGAGACGGATCGTATGAACGCGCTCATCATAGATATGCTCGAGCTGTCCCGCTTCGAGGTGAGCGCCGTTCGATTGCAGCCGGAAGCGATCTCCTTGACGGCATCGATTCGAAAAGCGCTGGGGTCGTTCTCCGGTCAGATCGAAGAGAAGGGTCTGCGTCTTACAACGAACGCGGACGAGGAATGGCAAGTGGAAGCGGACCCAAAGCGACTCGAGCAGGTGCTTATGAATTTACTCAGCAACGCGATTCGGCATGCCGCCGAAGGCGGCACGCTCGCGATTGAAGTGACGCGGCCGGCTCAGGGCAAAGTACGTACGACCATCGAAAACGAAGGTCCGCCGATCGCCGAAGCCGATTTGGACCGGATCTGGAAGCAATTTTACCGGGCTGAGCGGTCAAGAGACCGCAAAACCGGCGGTACGGGCTTGGGCCTCGCCATCGTAAAGCATATTCTGACGCTCCACGGAAGCGAGTTCGGGGTTCGCAATACGGCGAGAGGCGTGGCTTTCTACTTTACGTTAAACGAAACCGGAGGAGATTCTGATGATGAACCATAAAAAATGGATGTATGCTGCCGCGATTGCGGCGCTGCTCATGACAAGTGCTTGCGGGGAAAAAACGAATACGGATGCGCAGGCATCGGCCGGCGCTTCTTCAACAGCCGCGCAAGCGACGCCTTTGCCTTCCGCGTCCTCATCGCTGCCCGCAACGGCGCCTGCGTCGCCTTCCGCAGGAGAATCGACGGATGCTCCGGCATCCTCTCCGGCTTCTTCCGCCGCGGGATCGGGAGCGGCGGCGTCCGGGGAGCCGGCGGACCAGAAGATCCTTATTGTCGTCGATCAGACGGAGAAGCCGATCGAAGGCAACAGCTTCGACTTCGTCGTCAAGCAGGTGCCGACCGGGTATGCGCTATCCGAGATGAGCTGGACTTCCGGCGATACAAAGATCGTCAACACGCTCGCGGACGCGATCGCGCACGGCGGCAACGGGGAAGACGGATTTTACATCAGCGGCGACGGACAGTTCATGGGCTTCTTCTACCCCGACGAGCTGAAGGGGCAGGAGGGCGAGGTCAGCTTCTTGTTCAAGGACGACAAAGGAAACGAAAAGAGCTGGACGAAAAAAATCACGTTGAAGTAAGGGTTGCGCCAAATCGAGCACAGGCAGCTCGCTTTCGGGATGCCGGCACCCGCAACCGGTGATATAGTTTCGTAGACGACGGATGGAGAGAAATGATTGAGATGACGAAAAAGAAAGCGTTAGTGCTCGATGTCGGCGGCGTGCTAGCCACCAATTATACCCCGCAATTTTGGGAAGCCCTCTCGTACGATTACGACGTGTCATATGAAGCTTTGATGCAATTCCGCAAAGACGTTAGAGCGGATTTATGGACGGGCGCAATAACTGAGACGGAATTTTGGGAACGATTGTCCGAGCGCTTCCAGACGATCGGCGCGGCTGACGCCAGGGAGAGGCTGGTCTCGGAAATTCGTCCGATGCCCGCGCTGGAACGGCTGGCCGAATGGCGCGACCGGGCGAGTCTGAACATTCTGAGCAATCACCGGACCGAATGGATCGCGCCGGTGCTCGAGCGCATATATCCGTTGGCGGATCATGTGATCGTCTCGGCGGAGGTCGGTTGCCGCAAGCCGGAGCCGGAGATTTACGGCCGTATGGACGCGCGTCTTGCGGACTTCGCGGACATTTTATATGTCGACGATACGAAAAACAATCTGCCGCAAGGTTCCGCGCTCGGGTGGAAAACGCTGCTGGCGGATGATGAAGGCGCCTGGATCGTGCAGACGGAACGTTGGCTCAAAGCAGAATAAGGAAATTTAAGGCGGATGTATGACAAGCGCGTGGACGGTTCGTGAACTTGTGTCCGCTCCTCGCGTAACGGGCCGATGTTTGCGTTATAATGACATCGTGTACATGTTCAATAAACAAAAGCCGCTCGCGAAAGGCAGGTCTTGACGATGAACGAAGACAGAAAAATACCGCTCGGCGTGTCCGCCAGACACATTCATTTGACGCAGGAGCACGTCCGGATCCTGTTCGGCGAAGGCGCAGAGCTGACCGAGATGAAGCCGCTGTCGCAGCCGGGTCAATTCGCAGCGAACGAGACGGTCGCGGTCCACGGTCCGAAGGGCTCCTTTCCCAAGGTTCGTATTCTCGGTCCGGTCCGCAAAGCCACGCAGCTGGAAGTTTCCCGCACGGACGCATTTTCGCTCGGGCTGAAGCCGCCCGTGCGCGAATCCGGCCACATCGACGGAACGCCGGGCATCCGGATCGTCGGCCCGGCCGGGGAATTGACGGTGGACGAAGGCGTCATCGTCGCCGCCCGGCATATTCACTTCCATACGTCCGACGCGGAGCGGCTGGGCGTCGCGGACAAGCAGCTGCTCAAGGTGCGGGTCGGCGGAGAGCGCGGTCTCGTGTTCGAGAACGTCATTGCGCGCGTTTCGCCCTCGTTTTCGCTGGATATGCATATCGATACCGACGAAGGCAACGCTTCGGGCGCTGCGACGGGCGATTTTGCAGAGCTGCTTGAATAGAAGAGAAGGCCTCAGCAGCGCGTTTTTCCGAGAAAGCAGCGGAGGGCGCGCTTTTTTTGCATTTCCTTTTGCACATTCGGCGCCATAGACTTTTCATAGATATGGTAAACTGTGTATATTCCATATCATAGAAGCCGAGGTGGTAACGAAAATGTCCGACAGGGACGAGATTGCGGAGCAAAGAAGGAAAAACCTGAAGCTCATTCAATTCAGCAAGGACGATCAATCGCTCGTCGAATCGGATAAGCCCAAGGAAACGTTCGCCGACGTCGGCGGTCTGGAAGACGTCAAAAAGAAAATCCGCATGAATTTCATATTGCCGCTGCAGCAGCCCGAACTATTCGCGGCATACGGCAAGGAAGCGGGCGGCAGCCTGCTGCTGTTCGGCCCGCCGGGCTGCGGCAAGACGTTCCTCGCCAGAGCCGTGGCAGGCGAGATCGAGGCGAATTTCATGCACATCGAGCTTCAGGCCATTTTGTCCATGTACGCGGGCCAGAGCGAGCACAATTTGCACGATATCTTCGACAAAGCCCGGCAGAGCAAGCCTTGCGTTATTTTTATCGACGAGCTGGACGCCATGGGCGGCAGCCGGCACCAGATGAGACAGCACCACGACCGCATGCTGGTCAACCAGCTGCTGCTCGAGCTGGACGGTCTGCAGGCGGAAAACGAAAACGTATTCGTCATCGGCGCGACCAATACGCCCTGGTATCTCGATTCGGCGCTGCGGCGGCCGGGACGGTTCAACCATCTCGTATTCGTGCCTCCGCCCGAGGAGGCCGAACGGGAGCGGATACTCGAACTCAAGCTGTCCGGCAAACCCGCGGAGGGGCTCCAGCTGTCGAAGATCGCGGCGGAGACGAAGCTGTTCTCCGGCGCGGATCTCGAGCAGGTCGTCAAGGATGCGGTCGAATCGGCCATGGAGCGCATGCTCGGCTCGGGAAGGATCGAGCCGATTACGAACGACGATCTGCGGCGTTCGGCCAAGACGCGCAAGGCGACGACGCTGGAATGGTTTTCGACGGCCAAAAATTACGCGACGTTCAGCGACGCCAACGGGGATTACCGGATCGTGCTCGATTACGCGAAAAAGCACGGCATCAAATAGGCAGGCGCTGCAGGCGGGGAGGCGGCACGGTTGGAAGAGTCGGCTTGGCAGGCGTCCTATCGGGCGGCCGAGCAACTAATCGAATGGAACCGGTATAAGGAAGCGCTGGAGGAGACGCAGCGTCTTCTGGCGCTCGATCCGGAGGACCCGGATGCGATGGCGCTTGCCGGGCGCATTTATCTGTACACGGACCGGTACGAAGAAGCGCTGCATTGGGCGCAGGAGGCGCTGCGTCGCGATCCGGAGCATCTGTTGGCCTGGTTCGTCCGCGTGACCGCCTATTACGAGAGCGGCCGGCTCCAGTCGTTTCAGGAGGCGCTGACCGAAGCGCTGCGGCTGGATCCTTACGAGTCCTTCTATTATTACTTGAATGCCAATTACTATAATAAAAAAGGTCAATTCCAGAACGCCAAATCGGAGCTGCTGCACGCGCTGGAGATTCAGCCCCACAATGCCGTGTACCTCGCGCTGCTCAGCTATGTCGAGGCTCTGCTCGGCGACTTTAAAGCGTCGGCGAGGCTCGACGAGCAGGCGATCCGGCTCGATGCCGAGACGCCCCACGTCTTGCTGCATCTGGCCTGGGCAGCCCGCAGGCGCGGAGACTTCAAGCTTGACGAGACGTACATGAAAAGCGCGATCCGGCTTAATCCGGATGAAAAGCAATTTCAGGACGAATACCTGGAGGCGCTGCAGCTTGCCCATCCGTTATTTCGTATATTCGCGGTGCCAGGCAAATACGTCCGCAGAATGAAGCCCTGGCAAATTTGGGTGGCCTGGATAGCCGCATGGATTTTGTTCAAGCCTTTGATTCTTCTGTTTATCGTCTTGTACGTGCTGTCGAAATGGGGGACGAAGGCACTCGTCCATGTACGCGTTTTTGGCTGGCGACGTCGTTGACCGGACGTTACTTTAGGAAAAAAAGCCTTCGTCCTGCTTAAGATTGCGCTTTCTCGGGTAAAGATTCCATGTCCTTATTCAACCCGGAGGTGGGAAACGCATGACGAACAACGGCAGGTTGGACAGGCAGGGTATCGACGTGCAGGAAGAAGGCAAGCAATGGCAGGCTCACGCGGACAGGGCGAAGGCGAACTTTGAAGCGGTCAAGGAGCAGCGGCCGGTAGGCATCAACAGTCATCCCGACAGGCAAAATCGAATGATAGATACGCGCAATTTGCGCAAATAGACGTGAAGTCGAGCGACCCGGCAGCCACCGCTGCCGGGTTTTTCGCGCATACGCGGCAAAGCGCGTTTTGGCGGACGGAAATAGGCTTGGGCGCCATACATTGCTATGCTATAATGGAGAATCGAATGGTCCCATCGCTATCAGGGCGGACGACAGGAGGTATCTCTTCGCATGACGAAGGAAGGCCAAGGACGGCAAGCCGCCGGTCCGGCTAAAGACTATGCCAAATACTTCGACTTCTCGGGCGCCAAGGTCATCGCCCAGGAGGAAGGAAAGACGACATATCGCATCAACGGACGCAACGTACAGATCTCTTCGCCTCCCGATCTTCGGGAAGGCAAGAAGCGCGGCAAGGAAGAGATTCGGGTCCACTACGATACGGGCATCGCCGAGGATATGAAGACGTTCGGCACAGGCCGGTATTACTGCATTTTCACTTACGGCTGCCAGATGAACGAGCATGACACGGAGATTATGCGCGGATTGTTCGAGGAAATGGGATATACCGCCACCGAAGACAAGCAGCAGGCGGACGTTATTTTGATCAACACCTGCGCGGTCCGCGAAAACGCGGAGGACAAGGTGTTCGGCGAGCTCGGCCATCTCAAGCGGCTCAAGCTGCAGAAGCCCGAGCTGGTGCTCGGCGTATGCGGTTGCATGTCCCAGGAGGTGTCGGTGGTCAACCGGATTCTGGAGAAGCATCCGCATGTCGATCTCATTTTCGGCACCCACAACATTCATCGTCTGCCCGAACTGCTGAAGGAAGCGCATTACGGCAAGGAGATGGTCGTCGAGGTCTGGTCCAAGGAAGGCGACATCATCGAGAATCTGCCGAAGAAGCGGGAAGGTCTCCGCGCCTGGGTGAACATCATGTACGGCTGCGACAAGTTTTGCACGTACTGCATCGTGCCGTACACGCGAGGCAAGGAGCGCAGCCGGGTGCCGGAGGACGTCATCGCCGAAGTGCGCGAGCTCGCGCGCCAGGGCTTCAAGGAAATCACGCTGCTCGGACAGAATGTCAACGCATACGGCAAGGACTTCGCGGACCGCAACTACCGGTTCGGCGATCTGATGGACGATATCCGCAAGATCGACATCCCGCGCGTCCGGTTCACGACAAGCCATCCGCGGGACTTCGACGATCATCTGATCGAGGTGCTCGCCAAGGGCGGCAATCTGGTGGAGCATATTCATCTGCCGTTCCAATCGGGCAGCAGCGAAGTGCTCAAGCGAATGAGCCGCAAATACACGCGCGAGCAGTTCCTGTCGCTCGTCGGACGCATCCGCGCCGCGATGCCGAACGCCGTGCTGACCAGCGATATCATCGTCGGCTTCCCCGGCGAGACCGAGGAACAGTTCGAAGAGACGCTGGAGGTCGTTCGCGAGGCCGGCATCTCGATGGCGTATACGTTCATCTACTCGCCGCGCGCCGGCACACCGGCCGCCGAGATGGAGGACAATGTGCCGTACGAGGCTAAGCAGCGCAGGCTCGCGAGACTAAACGAGGTGATCGCCGAGATGAGCCTGGCCAGCAACCTGGAGCTCGCGGGTCAGGTCGTCGAGGTGCTCGTCGAAGGCGAGAGCAAGAACAACGCCAGCGTGCTGTCCGGGCGTACGCGCAGCAACAAGCTGATCCACTTCGAAGGACCCAAGTCGTGGATCGGACAGTTTGCCAAGGTGCGCGTCACGCAGCCGCAGACCTGGTTCATCCGGGCAGAAGCCATCGGCCTTGCCGAACCGGAGCGCGAATGGCCGATAACGGCCGGCGGCGTATAAACTGGCAAAAGGCAGAACACATTCGGGAGGAACCCAATTCATGTCTCAGCATTCGCACGATCACCATCACGGCCACGACGGCTGCAGCCACGGCGTACCCGATCTCGGACAGCCGGAGGGCTATGTCATTCCCGAGTTCGACAACCGGGAGCTCATCTTGCGCGACGACATCCTCGCGCGCGCCAAGGAGCTGGCGCAGCTGATCACGACGGCCGACGAGGTGCAGACGTATCAGCACGCGGAGCGGCTCATTCAGCGCCACGACAAAGTGCAGGTCTTGATCTCCCAGATTAAAAAGAAGCAAAAAGAGCTTGTCGCGTTCCAGAAGACGTTCAAAAATCCGGCGATGGTCGAGAAGATCGAAGGCGAGATCGCGGCGCTCCAGGACGAGCTCGACGGCATGCCGGTCGTGCAGCAGTTCCAGCAGAGCCAGACGGACGTCAACTATATGCTGCAGTCCATCGTCAGCATCATCCGCGATACGGTCGCAGAGAAGCTGGACGTCGAAGCCGCGACGCCTCAGGCCGAAGAGCCGGAGACTTGTATCGACTGATCGCGGCACGTTATTTTCGCCAGTTGGAATTGCGTAGCTAGAGCCTGCACCGGCAGGATTTCTCGGCTCACGGCAAGAAGGGCCGCGGCATTATGCGCGGCCCTTCGGCATATACGGCTTGGACGGGGCGGCTTGACCTGTTGCCACTTGTTTGCCGGAGCCGCTTCCCTTGGCGGAGTGAAAAACCGGCGCCGGCGTCGCGCTTTTCGTCGGACGGTTCGGCTTCGAGAGGCGATCGGCGGGTCGCCGGTCGTCAACGGTCGCGGCGGACGGCTCCGGCAGACGCCTAGGTGCGCGCTTGCGCTTCGGCGCGGCGGGGCGGAGGCCGGCGGCGCCCTTCGATCGATCCTTCGCGGACGCGGGAAGAGGGGAAGCGGCGGTGCCGCCCGACCGGCTTGCGCCGCTTGAGCGATTCGCGCCGCCGGATCGGTTCGCGCCTTCCGAACGGTGGGCTATCCTTTTCGCCGGTCCGGCGCCGGAGGGCGCACCGCCCGTCCGCATAAAGACGAGCTCTCTGGCCCGTTGATCGTAGCTGAGCTTGTAGTTCGTCCCGGTTCGAAGCTTGAGCGCGCGTACCGAATCGGGATGCAGCTTCAGACCGCCTTCGAACAGATTGGCTGGCGAACGAACGGATAATCGCCGGGATGACCCGCCATGCCTGATCGTCAGCGTATGATCCCGATTATCGTCGGGCAAGCCGAGCTGACTAAGCAGCGCATAACCGATCGACAATCGGCCGGATCCGACTTTCGTATCGCTGCTTATCGAGGCGGAAGCCGCCGACACGGGCGATGAGACGATTTTGATCGACTTGCGGTCGGGATCGTAAACGAGTTTGAACCGTTTGTTGCCGATCAGCCGAAGCTGTCTCGCCAAAGGAGCGCCGAGCTCGAAACTGCCATGGAAGCACTCGCCTCCGCTTCGCAAGCGGACAACCGCTTTTGCGGAATGATTTCCGTTTATGAGCGTGATCTCGGTACCGTCTCCGATCTCCGTCAAGGGATTTTCTTCGCCGTACGCACAGCCGGACGTCATATGGACCGTTCTATCCGGCAGATCGCTGACGATAAGGTCCAGTATGCTGCTGATCATCGCACCGTTTCACGCTCCCGAATGCAGGACTTTGCTGCCCTCGCGGCAGCCGCATGCCTTCAGAATATGCCGACGCGCACTCCGCTGCCTGTACCTTTGACTATCGCCCGATCGTTTGGACGAGACACGCCCCATGACGTACATTTCCAGGGAAGAAGGTGATTCCGATCTCGGATTTTCTGCAAATCAAAGGTTTGACCGGCGAGCTCAAAATTTCGCATAAGAAAGGCCCCTTCGGGCTGACGCTTTCGACGCGGGAGCTGGTCGTGCAAAAGCCGCATATGAACTACTACATCCTGTTCGAGCATATCGTGAGCGTCGTTCCCTGCGAGAGTGTCCGTCTCGATCGCAAGGCGCTGAGAGCGGCCCGCACGGCCAGCGGCGAGATTGCTTACGGATCGATTGCGGCGGGGAGCGCCTATTATGCGGTTTACGCAAAAGAGGTCGTCGTGCATCATCGCGGGGGGATTCATCGCACGGGTCCGATGGAATTCAGGCTGCCGATCTACAAGCGCTTGATCGAGGAGCTGGCCAGATATGGGGGATTGACGGTCATCTGACCGCGATATCCGTCATTCAAAAGAAGCAAAGATCGCCCCTACCTTGGCCGGTGCCGGAGGAGGGGCGATCTTTGCTGTGGCGACGCATTTAAGAATGGAGCGGAAAAGCGGAAGATTAACGACCGGACAGTCGCTTGAGCGTGCCGGAGAGCGCAGGCCGCAGCGCGGCGATGATGATGACGGCGACCGCGGCTTTGACAAGATCGCCGGGAATGTACGGATAACAGGCGCCGATCAGCGCCGCGTTAAGCGAGAGATGCGCTTTGTACGCGTACCAGGGTACGCCGCCGACATAGGCGAGCGCTACGCCGAACAGGACGATTGAAACGATCAGAATGGCGTATGTACGCTGCGTCGTCTTGCGGCCGTTGCGAAACAGCCGGTCAGCCGTCATGCCGATGAACAGCGCTTGAAACGGAAACATCCAGATGAAGCCGCCGGTCGGTCCGAATACCGTGGACAGCCCGCCTCGACCGTGAAGCAGCGGCAGTCCTGCGGCGGCGAGCAGGACGACAAGCCCGATGCTCGCAAAGCCGAGGCGCGCCCCGAGCAGCCCGCCCGCAAGCATGACGGCCAGCGTCTGCAGGGTGATCGGGACGGAAGTGAAGCCGAGCGGAATCGATGCATAGCTGAAAGCGATGAAAAGCGCGGCGAAGAGGGCGGTAAATACGGTCTTGCCGATCCATGCGGACGCGGCGTTCGGCCGTACGACGATCGCGCCGCCTGTTCGCTCGGAATCGCCGCTCGTAGGCGAAAGAGATCGTTTTAAATCAGTCATTGTCAATTCTCCTCTCGAATGTTAACCTGAAATCGGATTGATGGTTAACAATTGGAATTCTAGCACGAGACAACCGGTTTGGGAAGAAGGAATTTAAAGATGGCGGAAACGGTAGATTCGCGCCCGGAGCGGTCCTCGGCCGGATCGCAGTTCATCATAAAGGGAATGTCCGTCTTCAGAGAGGAAGCGGCAGCGGATGCGCCGGCGCTGCTCGATCGGGTCGACCTGACGCTGTCGCCGGGCGAATGGCTGTATGTCGTCGGGACGAACGGCAGCGGTAAATCGACGATAGGCAGAGGGATCGCGGGTCTGGGCGTTCAGGGCGAGCTTCGCGCGGCGCTGTGGGACCGCGGGTTCGCGGGCGACGATCCGGCGCCTTACGTGATGCAGCAGCCGGACGCGCAGCTGTTCGGGACGACGCCGCGCGAGGAGATCGTTTTCGCGCTGGAGTGGCTCGGCACGAAAGGCTCCGACATTTTGCGTCTGGCCGACGAGGCGCTTGGCGAAGCCGGACTGAACGAGGCGGCGGATCTGCCGTGGAGCGCGCTGTCGGGGGGGCAAAGGCAGCTTGCGGCCGTCGCCGCTGCGGCGGCGGGTCATGCGCCCTTGCTTGTCTTGGACGAGGCGACCTCGATGCTCGACGCGCATTCGCAGTCGCTCGTGCGGCGGCTGGCGCTGAAGAGACAGCGCGAAGGCGCGTCGATCGTCTGGATTACGCAGCG
The DNA here is from genome assembly GCF_030014955.1 of Cohnella hashimotonis. Taxonomy (NCBI): domain Bacteria; kingdom Bacillati; phylum Bacillota; class Bacilli; order Caryophanales; family Paenibacillaceae; genus Cohnella; species Cohnella hashimotonis. The sequence continues at coordinate 3,523,321 of NZ_JAGRPV010000001.1, read as the reverse complement.
GATTGAAGAGCTGGCCTCGGATCCGAAGCGCCGCGTCATCGCGCTTGCGGCCGGAAGATTGTTGTACGACGGCAGCGTGCACGAATTTTTGCACGGCCATGCGCAGGCCGAAGAAGGCCAATCTGCACCGCCTTGTCTTCTCGCAGGGCTCAGGCTGCCGTATATCGCCGAGTTGGCGCGTGAATCGGCGCTGCTTCGCAATGCTGCGGGCCGCGCCAGAATAGACGAAGCGCCAGACGTCCAAACGCTTGGCCGGGGCGATTCGAACCGCTCGGCGTCCTATTCGTCTTCCGCGCTGCGCATTGAGGGTTTGCGACTGCGCGGCGGCGGAGGCGGCGCGCTGCCTGCAGCGGACGCGCTAACGCTTGAGCCGGGCCGTGTAGTCGTCGTGCTCGGCCCGAACGGTTCGGGCAAGACGCGGCTGCTGGAGATCGCCGCAGGACTGCGCAAGGTCGAGGACGTTCGAGCCGAATTCCTTGCCGCGGGTCAACAGCAGGCTGCACGCAGCGGACGGTCCGCGCGCCGGCATCGATTGTTGACCTACAGCTATGCGAGCCAAGCCCCGGAGGAGCAGCTGTTCGCCCGATCGGTCGAAGCGGAGCTCGACTATGTGCTAAGGCCTTATAAGCTGAAGGCGGCGGAACGCTGCGCGCGACTTGAACATGGGCTTCGGTCCGTCGGCTGGGGGACTTCCTGGCTAGAGCGGGATCCGTATGCTATGAGCGGCGGCGAGCGTCGCAGGACGGCGCTCGCTTGCGCGCTGGCAACGCCGGCGTCCTGGCTGCTGCTGGACGAGCCGACGGCCGGCCTTGATGCCCTCGGATGCGACAGATTGGCGCAAAGCCTGGCGGAAGAGCGGCTGAGCGGCCGGGGTATTTTGCTCGTCTCCCACGATCCCGACTGGGCGCTGCCGTTTGCGGACGAGCTGCTGCTGCTCGGGGCGGACGGGGAATTCCGGCACTGCAGCCGGCACGCGCTGCTCGCGCATCCCGAATGGTGGACGGAAGCGGGGCTTCGCGCGCCGGAATCGTATAAGGCAGCCCGCGAGGCTTGGCTGCTTGGACTGGCGGAAGAGCGGGTATGGACGACAAAGGACATTGCGGCGTTCAGCGTGTCCCATGGGCACCGAGTGAATGGACATCGATTGCATGGACATCGATCTAACGGACTTCTTGGCGACGATGCATTGGCGTCTGATGCGCGCATGGAACAGGACTTGAATCGTTTGAACGCCGAAGGTGCCGAAGTGCAAGCGCCGATCAAGGCGAGGAAGCGTCCAGCGGTCGTGGTCCCGCGCAACCGGTTGTCCGGTTTCGATCCCAGAGCGATATGGCTCGGGTATGTGCTGCTGTCGCTGTCGATGTTCGCGTCGCGCGGATGGGCCGGACTGGCGGCTTCCGCCGTGCTGACGGCAGCGATCGCAGGGCTCGCCCGGCTGCCGCTGCGCGAGTACAAAGGCCCGCTTGCCTCGTTCGCGCTGTTCGCCGTCGCGTCGACGGCGCTGTCCGGTCTGACGGGCAGCAGCGGCGAGAGCGGCGACTGGTGGCATGCTGCGGACAGCATGGCCACTTTTCGTTCGTTCGCGAAAACCTGGCTCGTGCTCGCGATCGGGATTGCGCTGCCCGCCGCCATTCCGCCGCTTCGCCTGCGCCGCGCGCTCATGCAACTGTTGCCTCGAAAGGGCGGCGCAGGAAGACGATCGCAGCGTCTTGTCCTGACCGTTACGCTGCTCTTGCGGTTCGTGCCGCAGCTGCTCGCGGAGTGGAACCGCTTTGCCCGAATCGCAGTCGCAAGAGGCAAGGACGCCAGACGGTCACCTGCGGCGATCATTCGCAGGCTGGGCAGCGCGGCCGTGCCGTTTATGCTTGCGTTGTTCCGGATGGGGGAGACTGTAACGCTGGCGCTCGAGAGCCGCGGGATCGGCAGGCGCGATGCGCCTAGCGAGGCCGAGCGGCTGCGCTGGCACGCGCGAGACGGCTTGCTGATTGTCTTAATCGCGTTTGCCTGCACTGTCTTGGCGCTGCAAGGCTGGCTCTATTAAGGCATGTTTGGCGGGCGTCATCCGTACAACTTATCGTCGGTCCAAGTCTTTGGCGGCGCAAGACTTAGAAATGATCTAAGCGGCGCGCTCCGGCTTTATGCCAAATCGTGCGATAAGAGCAGCAAGGACGGCGATCGCGGCCCCGAACGCGAAGCCGGCCTCCAGTCCGCCTCCCGCATTCAGCCAACCGGCCAGATACGGTCCGGCGAACATGCCGATGGCGTACACGGATTGGTAGAATCCCATTGCCGTAGCGCGTTCCGAAGGCCGAATGTCCTTGATGGCGAGGCCAAGCAGCAGCGGCAAATACAGGCCCTGCGCGATGCCGTTGACCGCCTGCGTGATCAGAAGGCCGACGTAATTCCCGCTGAACGGAATGAGCGCCGTGCAGATGGAAGCCAGCAGGAAGCCGCCGATCAGCACGCGCCGCGTACCGAAGCGAGGGGCGATATAGCGGCCGGTCCATAGGGACACAAGAGCATGCGGAACCATAAAGGCGACGACCAGTCCGGTGAGACCGTTTTTCCCGGCGCCATATTCAACGGCTTGCAGCGGCGTAAAGCCGAACATCGTAATGAAAAGCACGCAGTGGGCGAGTAACGACAGCAACGAGACGATGTGCAGCTGACGCGAGTCGCGCAGGAGCGCAAGCGCCGGTCTTTTGCCGCTTGCTTCGCCGCGCAATCCGCTATTCGATCCGCTTTGCAATACGGCCGTTGAGGTCAAGCGCGGCTCGCGGACGAAGGCAACGAGCGCGCCGCCTGCGGCCGCGATAAAAATGCCTGCCGCGAAAGCGGCGTTCCACCCGCCGGCTCCGGCCAGATATCCGCTTAAAGTCATGCCGGCCAATTGTCCGACTACCGTCAGAAAGCTCAGCGTGCTCATGGCTTTGCCGGATTGCGACGGCGGATAGTACGAGGCGTAAAGTACGGTAAAAGGCACCCAGGTCGATGCGCAAATGCCGGCGACAAGCCTCCCGGATAGCGGACCGGCCCAACCGCCTACATATAGAAACAAAGCGCAACTGAGAAGGCCTGCTGCCATGCCGGCGAACAAAAAAGGCTTGCGCCTGCTAAGGCGGTCCGAATAAAGGCCGAGCGGGAAGCGGATGAGCACCTGAGTCAAGCCGTAACTGCCGACGATCAAACCGATCGTGCCTAGCGGAAGGCCGCGATCCTCCAGAAAAGGCGTCAATATCGGTACGTAAATATACATGGTCGCCCAGTACAACAGCATCGCGGCCGCGAACACCACATGGTCTCTGGCGGCAATCGGGCGCTGCTGCGCGGCGAGGTTTCGTTCCATCGATAACGACATTTTCAAAATATAGCCTCCATTCGTTAACCGTCCTTCTACTGTAACCGAGCGGGTCGGCGAGGGGAAGACCGGAAATCGACGTCCGCCAGTGAGACTGCTTCGTACGGCCCTCTTGGTCACATGACGAATCCGGTGACCGCCGTAACTGTCGTCATGACGCAGGCCGGCGCTATACTCTTCCCGACAAGGCAGAAGAGGAGGGATGGGATGAACGCGTCATACGACGTTATCATCGTTGGAGCGAGAATTGCAGGTGCCACGCTGGCGTGGGAGCTGTCCCGGCTGGGGCTGCGAACGCTGCTGCTCGACCGCGCCGAATTTCCGAGCGACACCTTATCTACGCACAACGTGTACGCGAACACGCTGTCCAAATTCAGGGAAATGGGCGTGCTGGACGAACTTCTGGCAACGGGGACGCCTCTATACGACAGGGCGCATATCAACTTTGAGGGCGCGATTATCGACGGACGCTTCCCGGCGGTGGACGGCATCGACGGCTGTCTGTGCGTAAAACGAAAATACATCGACGACATTTTATTCCGGCATGCGCGCGCTCAGCCGGGCGTGACGGCGATGAGCGGATTCAGGGCGACCGCTCTCATACGCGGCTTAGGCGGAGAGGTTACCGGCGTGACCGGCGTCACTAAAGAGGGGCAGGTGCTGTCTTTTTCCGCCCCGCTTGTCGTGGGCGCGGACGGTCGCCGGTCTTCCGTCCGACAGTGGACAGGCGCAGTCCGGCGATTGGTCGTGCCGACCGACTATGCTTCTTACGTCGCCTATGTTGACGGTTACGTGCAAGGGGAGGAGCGCTTCGTAGAGTTTTACAAGCAGGGCGACAAGCTCGCTATCGCTTTCCCGACGAGCGATGCGCAATACGTTCTCGGCTTTATGTTCCCGCTAAGCGACACCGAGCGAATCGAAAGGCTGCGCACCGAACCCGAACAAGGACTTCGCGCATTGGCCGAAGAAGGGTTTTCCGCGACGGATTTTCCCGATCGGCTGCGGAGCGCGTCGTTTGCGGGACGCATACGCGCGCTGCTGGGCTACGATAACGACTGGCACGCGGGCATGGGCAGGGGCTGGTCCCTGATCGGAGACGCCTTCTCCTTCAAGGATCCGGCGGTCGGTCAAGGCATTCACGACGCGGTATTCGGGGCGGGGCTGCTCGCAAGTACGCTATCCGCGTACCGGCCTGCGGAATGGCTTCAAGCTTGGGAAGAAATGGCCGCCAGGTACGAGGACGGCATGCAGGCAAAGCTGAGAAGCCGATTTGAGATCGGCTGCCAGATGACCCGCAATGCGCCGATACCGCCGGAGCTGCTCGGCGCTTATCGACTGATCGGAACGGACGAACGGGCGACGCGTACCTTTCTGGGCATGTACAACTACACTAACGAGCCAAGCGATATCGATCGCGAGATGGGGCGGCTGTTCGCTGAGCTTCAAGTGCCGCGTGCTTAGACGAACTGCGCATATGGAAGACGCAAAGACAGCCAGAAGACAGTCCATGGCTGTCTTTTATTTTCTGTTTTCAGAACTTTCGCTTTAATAAGTAGGAATAAAGACGCATGCGGCGAATGTATAGCATCGGACCTTAATCCCGCTTGACATCGAAGGAAGTGTGCAGATGAGTTGCCGACAGTGTATGGCGGGGGAGCCCCTGTACGAAATACGGCTCGCCGATCCCGCGAACGAAGCCGTAGCTGGCGAGATCGTCAGGTTTCTGGCGGAGCGCGGCGCGCCCAAGCAGAGCAAATCGGACGCGATATTGATGCGGGAAAACGCTGTTGCCGATTTTTACGATTTTTGTCTCGATCATATGAATCCGGCATCGATGGCCTACCGTGTGAACGAGGGCGAGTGGAGACCGTTTACGTCGCTGCCGGAAGAACTGCGGGAGCAATGGGTCGAAGGCGTGATCGCGGAGGAGCGCGTCGTGCCGTACGCTCAGCCGATCATGAGCGCGGACGGCGACATTTTCGGCTACGAGGTGCTGGCGAGATTTCGGGCGGAAGACGGCAAGCTGCTGTCTCCGGCAGAAGTGTTCGGGGCCGCCAAGCGGCGCAACCGGCTGTATGCGCTCGATCGGATGTGCCGCATGGCCGCCGTGCGGAGCGCCGTTCATTTGCAGGGAAAAGTATTTATCAACTTTATTCCGACGTCGATCTATTCACCGCAGCATTGCCTGCGGTCTACGACGGCGCTGACGCGCGAGCTTGGCCTGGATGCGTCGAAATTCGTGTTTGAAGTGGTGGAAAGCGAGCAGGTCGAGGACCTGGCGCATCTGAAGTCGATATTGTCTTATTACACCGAGCAAGGCTTCAGCTACGCGCTGGACGATGTGGGGGCGGGCTTCAATACGCCGGAACTGCTGCGCGAGATCAGGCCTCACTATATGAAGCTGGACCGGGGGGCTGCGGACGGCGTTAGCGAAGACCCTATCAAGCAGCGGATGGCCGGCGAGCTGCTCCGGACGGCGCTGCAAGTCGGCGCCGTACCCCTGGCGGAAGGCATCGAGCGCGAGGAGGATTATCGCTGGCTCCTGTCGCTCGGATACCAGCTGTTTCAAGGTTACTTGTGGGGCAGGCCGGAGCCGATCGTGCCGGCATCCAGCCAATAGAGGTGCAGGACAAAAGGAAGGCGGGCCCCCGTGCGGGAGCCCGCCTTCCTTTCCTGATCGGCGATTACTCGGCGATCGTAAGCAGCACGGCCGGCTGGTCGAGCTTGCCGACGCCTACGATGCGATCCTTCATATCCTTGATGCGGTCGAAAGCCGGAGCCATGAACACGTTGGCCTTGACGCGCTCGCCCGGGGCGATGACGACGATGTCCGAACCGTCGCCGACCACCGCGTAATCCTCGATAATGGCGCCTTCTCCGATGATCGCACGGTTGATTTTCGCATGCTTGCCGATAATCGCGTGCGGCATGACGACGCTGTCGCGGATCTGACTGTTCATGCCGAGTTGGCTGCCGATAGAAATGACGGAGCGGTCGATCTCGCCGCGGGCAGCGACGCCCTGGTGAATGAGCGAGCCACGGATTTGCGCATGGAGGCCGGACGAGAAGTGCACGACCGACGACAGGGACGAAGCGTTCATCGGCCACTCTGGCGTTCCGATGTGGACGGCGCCGTCGAGCAGGTCCATATTGGCTTCCCAGAGGCTGTCGATCGTGCCGACATCGCGCCAGTAGCCTTCAAACTTGTAAGCATGGAGCGACTCGCTGCTTGCGAGCATTTGCGGGATCACGTCTTTGCCGAAGTCGTGCGAGGAAGCGGGGTCCGCCGCGTCCTGAAGCAAGAGCCGGCGCAGGTCGCTCCAACGGAACACGTAAACGCCCATCGAAGCGAGGTTGCTCTTCGGCACGGCAGGCTTCTCGGCGAAGTCGACGATACGGCCATGATCGTCCGTGCTCATGATGCCGAACCGGCTCGCTTCTTCCCAGGCGACATTTTTGACAACGATCGTCGCGCTGGCGCCGCTATTACGGTGAGCGGCAAGAAGGGGGGAATAGTCCATTTGATAAATATGATCGCCGGAGAGGATCAGGACGTCCTCGGGGGCATGGCTGTCGATATAATCTATATTTTGATAAATGGCGTCGGCTGTTCCTATGTAGCCTTCGCCGCCGAGTCGGTCGGCCGGCAGCAAGGTTTGGCCGCGCTGCGCGCGCGGACCGGCGCTCCATGTTTTCGCTTCGCTCAAATATTGGTGAATGGAATCCGCCCGATATTGCGTGACGATGCCGATATTATCGATGAAGGAGTTTAAGCAGTTGCTGATCGGAAAATCGATGATACGTTGTTTTCCACCGAAAGGTACGGCCGGTTTGGCCCATTGCTGCGTTAACGGGTGCAGCCGTTTGCCTTCCCCTCCGGCTAATAGCATGGCTAGAACCTTTTGCTTGCTCATCCTCTGCTCTTCCTCCTTGAAAATGACTGCCAGATCAATCATAGATAGTTATTAACCAGCGCATATATTACTTGAAACTCGAACTTTTTTTTCAATTGTGAACATCATGTGTCCGAAAAAAAGATACCTGCATCAGCGATGCAGATATCCCGGTATGAAAATCATTCGATCGTACGGCTTAAAATCCGGTATCCGAGCGGCTCCAGCCCGATGCGCATCCATCCGTCCTCCGGCTTGACCGGCTCGCCGCTCAGCGCGTCGATCCAGTCGTCGGCGACGATCGGGTGGGAGAGCACCTTCTCTTCGTCAGAGTTGTTCATCCATATGGTGAAATGCTTGCCCGCGTCGATGCGTTCATAGACGACCGCGCTGTCGCCGGCTTCGACCTTTAGAAAGCGAAAGCGTCCGGAACGAAGCACCTCATTCGATTTGCGCAGATCGATCAGCAGCCTGTAAAAATCGAACAGCTCGCGATCCTGGCGTTCGAAGTCCCATTCCATGCATTTGCGGCAATCCGGATCTCCGTCGCCGGCCAGTCCGACTTCGTCGCCGTAGAAGATGCAGGGGGTTCCGATAAAGGTGAGCAAAAACACGATCGCCAGCTTTAGCCTGCGCTTGTCCGATCCCATCATCGTCAAAATGCGGGGCGTGTCGTGGCTGCTCAGCATGTTGAAGACGACTTCGTTCGTTTGCTGCGGGTAACGCATGAGGACATGGTTGATTTTGTTCGCAAAGTCTCCGGCATCGGCATCGCCCGGACTGAAAAATTCGTTCACGCGGTCGGCGAACGGATAATTCATGACCGAATCGAACTGGTCGCCGAGCAGCCAGCGAAGCGAGTCGGACCATACCTCGCCGATGATGTAAGCTTCCGGATTAATGCTCTTGACCGTCCGCCGGAAGTCCCGCCAGAACGAGTGGTCGATCTCGTTGGCGACATCCAGACGCCAGCCGTCGATGCCGACCTCCTTGAGCCAGTATTCGGCAACGCCGAGCAGATAGTTTTTGACCTCCGGATGGGCCGTGTTGAGCTTGGGCATCTGGGCGAAAAAGCCGAACGTATCGTAGTTCGGGTTGCCTTCCTCGATCCGAACGGGATAATCGTAAATATGATACCAGTGCTTGAATTTGGATTTCTCGCCGTGTTTGACAATGTCCTTAAAGGGCGGAAAATCGACGCTCGTGTGGTTGAATACCGCGTCGAGCACGATGCGGATGCCTTTGGCGTGCGCGACGTCGACGAGCTTCTTGAGCGTTCTCGCATCGCCGAAATGCGGGTCTACTTTTCGATAATCTATCGTATCGTATTTATGATTGCTGGGAGACTCGAAGACCGGCGTCAAATAGATCGCGGTCACGCCGAGCTCGGTCAAATAATCGATGCGGTCGATGATGCCCTGAAGATCGCCCCCGAAGTGGCTTTCGCGAGTCGGCTTGTCTCCCCAGGGGAGGACGCCTTCGGGATCGTTGGACGGATCGCCATTGGCGAACCGGTCGGGCATGATCTGATAGAAGACGGCGGACTTCGCCCATTCGGGCGGTTTGAAGATATCGATCTCGTGGATGAACGGCATCTCGTAATACCCGCCGGGCGGATAAGGCTCCTCGCGGAAAATCCCTGATTCGATCATCCATACCCGATCGTCGCCGGACGTCAGCTTGAAGCCGTAAGAAAACCGCTTGCGTTCTGGTTTGACTTCGCACTCCCAATAGTCGAACAGGCTGTCGCTGGCGATTTTCTCCATGGCGCAATCGTGATGATAATGTTTCCAATCGTACTTGTCGCCGGTAATGGCGACGACGTGGTCGACATCGTCGCGCTTGGTCCTCACTCGCAGATGAAAGGAATCCTTGTCATAGGAATAAGCCCAGTTGCTGCGCGGGGAATGATAGAAGCATTCGAGCTGCATGACGCGCACCTTCTTTGGCTGGTATGTTTGCGGCAGTCGGACTGGGCTGGCTAGAACGAATTTTACCTCCGGGCGATCAACCTGGGATCAACCGTGTATGAGGGATTCGGCCCCGTCGATGTAGATCGGCGTACCGGTTATATGCGAAGACTCTTCGGAAGCGAGAAACTTGACGAGGCTGGCGACCTGCTTGGCGCTTCCGGGCTTGTGCCTCAGCGGCTGGTCGCCCTCGGGAAATTCCACCGGTATGGCGATTTCGTCGACTTCGGGTCGGCGATCCGTGTTTTCCTCGATGTTGGTCTCGATCGCGCCAGGACAAATCGCGTTGACGCGGATGCCGTACTTGGCCAGTTCAAGCGCCGCCATCTGCATAAAGGCGACCTGCCCTGCTTTGGACGTGCTGTAGGCGCTGAAGCCGAAGTTGGAAAATACGCGATTGCCGTTAATGGAGCTCGTAATGACGATGCTGCCGCCCTGCTTTTTGAGCGCCGGCACCGCATGCTTGACCGTAAGGAACGTGCCGGTCAGATTAATGCCGATTGTGGTGCTCCAATCGTCCATGCCCATGTCTTCGATCGGCAGCAAGACGCCGTTGACGCCGGCATTGGCGATGACGATGTCGAGTCGGCTCCAGGTATCGAGCACTTTCTGCACCGCTGCTTGCATCTCGGCTTCGACGGAGATGTCGGCTTCGACCGCGATCGCTTCGCCGCCGGCTTCGGCAATCTTTCGTACCGCCTGGTCCAGCTCGTCGTCGCCGCCTCGTCCGAGGAGCGCTACTTTCGCGCCGTCGCGGGCCAGCCTGACGGCCGACGCAAGGCCGATCCCCGACGCTGCGCCGGTGACCAGCGCTACCTTACCTGCAAGATCGCCACCTGCAAGATCGCCGTTACCGGCTCCGACTTGTGCAGCGTTAGCCATATTCAATCGCTCCTTTGAATCGCTAGTTGGTTTTACACCAAAAGGTATACCCGTCGCTTTGCAAGCTGCAACAACTCGTTCTTTTTCCGCGATGGATTGATGCTATAATGATGGGTACGATCGCGAGAAGAAGGAGTCCTATCGTATGCGCATAAAACGGGTCGTACCGTTCGCTGCGGTTGCCTTGGCAGTCGCAGCAGGTCCCTTAGCCGTCGCAGCGGGTACGCTCGGCATGTCCGCCGCGGCGGCAGTCTCCGTATCGGCGCGGATCGGCGCGATTGCGGCCCCGGCAAAGAGCGCGCACGCGTCTACCGCGACGGTCGCTCCATCGGCCGCTCAAGCCGCCAAGCCGGCCGAGTCTCCGCCGGCCAAGAAGAACAAGCTGCCTAAAGGATTCGTCTATCTGGACGAAGTTATCCCTGCTGCCGAATATGACATCCGGTATTATAGCGAATACAACTTCGTAGGCGCCCGCGTGGACGGTTACAAGGCGCCATATGCGGTCATGACGCAGCAGGCCGCCAAGGCGCTGAAGGCAGTCGGCGACGATCTCGCCGACAAGGGCTACAAGCTGGTTATTTACGACGCATACCGTCCGCAAAAAGCGGTGGATCACTTCATTCGCTGGTCGAAGAATCCGAAGGACCAGAAGACGAAGGCCATCTTTTATCCGGACACCGACAAGGCCAAGCTGTTTAAGCTCGGTTATCTCTCCGGTAAATCGGGGCATTCGAGAGGCAGTACGGTCGATCTGTCGATTGCAAGCATCAAAACGGGCAAGCTCGTCGACATGGGCGGCAGCTTCGATTTTCTTGGCCCTGCATCGGCGCACGGCGCAAAGCTCGCGGACGCAGCGCAGACGGCGAATCGCAACCTTCTCAAAAAAGTAATGGAGAAGCGGGGCTTTAAAGCTTACAGCAAGGAATGGTGGCATTATACGCTTGCGAAGGAGCCTTATCCGAAAACGTATTTTAACTTCGACGTTGAGTAGGAGCGGATGTGCGATGCTATAGGTTTTCTTTATCGTAATCTTGCTGCTGTTTTCGATTCTTGCGGCGTTTTTCGATAAGGAAGGTCGCCTGGTACCAGCCGCATATTTAATGACAATAATTAATGCAATTAAATGAATGAAAAAAGGTGAACCGAATGCTGATTAACGTTAAGGATCGACTTGACCAACGCCCCATTTACGAGCTGCTCGAGCTGTCCGTTTTTCCGGACCCGGATCGTATTGTAAAGGCAATAAACGAATATAAAGAGAACGCCCGGCTTCATATTCAAGGCTACGAAGACAATGGAGAGATCATCGGAATCATCGGATACGAGTCGGATGACGACCGCATCGCCACCATTCGTCACATCGCTGTCCACCCGGATGAGCGGGGGAAGGGATACGGCCGAGGCATGGTGCTTCATCTCATCGACGCTGCAGAACCTGAGCGCATTGAGGCGGAGACCGACGAAGAGGGCGTGAATTTTTACCGGAGCATCGGCTTTACCGTACACAGCTTGGGCGAAAAGTACCCGGGCACCGAGCGCTTCCGCTGCGTGTATGTCGTGTCGCCGGAGGAAGAAGAGGAAGATTAAGCCGGACGGAGTGACGAATGAATGCGAAGCCTGCTCGATCTAATCGGGTATTTGATCTTGCTCGGCGGAACGATCGTCGGATTCGCGAGCAATTCAGTCACGATGGTCGTACTCAGCCTTTTTGGCGGACCCGTCCTGCTCGGTCTGTCGCATCTGATCGGCATCGCGGAAAATGTGCAGGCGCGCTTGCTGGACCTGCCGCCGACGCTTGCGACCGTCCGGAGTCGGATCAGGAATGCGCCGGAATACGCCGTCGATGGCGGCGGAATCGAGATTTATCCTTCGGCTGAAGCCAAATATGAGTGGATCGATTTGAACGGCGACATTTACATACGGTCGCGGGCGTTTAGAAAGTATCTGGAACATGTCGATAACCGATATGCATTCGCGCTGCCGGGCAGCCGTACGGTCGTTCTCCATCGTGCCGAATATTATTCGGGCGGCGCGGCTTTATTTTCGCTGGACGGCCATTCGTATGTCTTGCTTCGCGCGATCGGACTTGCGGCTTCGCTGGAAGAGGATCGTATCGCGCTTCGATCGCTGCAACATGGGGAAGACACCGAAAAATCGTAGGAGAGGCGCTTTGTGCAGCATTTCGTCAGTACCTATTATCGGAGGTGTACAAAATGATTCTGCAATCGTCCATGCTTAAGGTTAAACCGGGCAAGGCCAGCGAATTCGAGAGCTCCTTCCGCAAATCCCAGTCGTTGCTCGCCGGAACGCGAGGGTATATCTCGCATGAACTTCATAAATGCGTGGAACAAGAAGACCGGTACATGCTGCTCGTCCAATGGCAAACCCTCGGCGATCATGCAGTCGGCTTCAAGCATTCGCCGGCACGGGCAGAGTGGGAGTCGTTTTTGCAGGATTATTACGAACGCGAGACGGAGACTGACCATTACGTCCGCATCCGTCTGGAATAAAGTTCTCCCACTATAGGAAAAGAGGAAAATAGAAGAGGGAATAGAAAAGAGGGAATAGAAAAGAGGGAAGCATTTGACGCAGCATGAGGAGCGTCCTTCAAATGAAGATCGTATCGAAATCGCTCGGTTCGAGGACCTGGCGGATATCGTCTCGATCTATAATTCCACGGTCGCGGGCAGGCAGGTGACGGCGGATCTGGAGCCGGTTTCGGTAGAGAGCCGCATCGGCTGGTTCGAAGCGCATCCGCCGGACCGGCATCCGCTCTGGGTGCTGCGCAGGGACGGGCGGGTCGCGGGGTGGCTGAGCTTTTCGGCTTATCATAGCAGGGCGGCATACGATGCGACGGCGGAGCTCAGCGTTTACTTAGCGGAGTGGGCTCGCGGGTCAGGTTTCGGCGGCATGCTTATCCGCCATGCGGTCGCAGCCGCTCCGCCGCTCGGCATCAAGACGCTTGTCGGGCTCGTTTTCGGGCACAACGAACCGAGTCTCCGACTGCTCGGCAAGCACGGCTTCGAGCGCTGGGGCATGCTGCCTCGCGTCGCGGAGCTCGACGGCATCGAGCGGGATCTGGTCATCCTAGGCTTGCGCGTTTGCTAGAACGAGGGAGCGGACATGCGGGCCAGCGACGCTGCGAAGCAGGCCTGAGCGCCGCGGGCTACGACTCCAAAGCGCCGCCAGCGGCGAGCAATAACGGCATGCCGTGCCGCTAGTGCACGACAGCGCCGCTTGCGCTGTGCAATAACGGCATGTCGTGCCGCTAACGCACCAAAATGCCGCCTGCGGCGGGCGATAACGGCACGCCGTGCCGCTAACGCACCAAAATGCCGCCTGCGGCGGGCGATAACGGCACGCCGTGCCGCTAATGTACGACAGCGCCGCTTGCGCTGTGCGATAACGGCACGCCGTGCCGCTAATGCACGACAGCGCCGCTTGCGCTGTGCGATAACGGCATGCCGTGCCGCTAATGCACGACAGCGCCGCTTGCGCTGTGCGATAACGGCATGCCGTGCCGCTAACGCACCAAAATGCCGCCTGCGGCTGGCGATAACGGCACGCCGTGCCGCTAACATACCAAAGTGCCGCCTCCGGTGGGCAATAACGGTATGTAATGCCGTTATCGCATCCAATCGCGTCGTCACCGAGCAATAAAGGCATGCTGTGCCGCTAATGCACCAAAATGTTGCCTGCGGCGAGCAATAACGGCATGCCGTGCAGCTAACGCACCAAAGTGCCGCCTCCGGTGGGCAATAACGGCATGCAATGCCGTTATTGCCCACGCAAACCATTCATGCAGGCTTGCAGCGGTCATGCGTTTGAGTGACGATTGTTCGAGCTGTCCTGCAACGATTATGTTTGATTTCTTTCACTTACATCCTTTCGGCTGAGGATGTTTTTTTGTTTTTATCCGAAAATGCGTATTCAAAAACAAACAAAGATGATATAGTGAAAACAAAAGAAAACAAAACATTTATTCGGAGGTCTCATCTCATGGTTCAAAGCTTGTGGAATTCCTCGGAAGCATCGAAGCAAGAAAACGCGCTGGATCAGCTCGTCTACCGCTCCAACATCATCGGCGCCGATCGCCGCGTCTGCAACTGGGGCGGCGGCAACACATCCGCGAAGACGATCGTGAAGGATTTCCGCGGCCGCGACGTCGAAGTGATGTACGTGAAGGGAAGCGGTTCCGACCTCGCGTCGATGAAGGCCGGCAACTTTACGGGCCTCCGCATGGAAGACATCCGCCCGCTGTTCGAGAAGGATGAGATGCCGGACGAAGAGATGGTCGCCTATCTCGTCAACTGTATGATCGACGTCAAGCACCCGCGCGCCTCGATCGAGACGCTGCTGCACGCGTTCCTGCCGTTCAAGCACGTCGACCATACGCATCCGGATGCGATCATCAGCTTGTGCTGCGCCGACAACGGCAAGGAGCTGGCGAAGGAAATTTTCGGCGATCGCTTCGTATGGGTGCCGTACATCCGTCCGGGCTTCAAGCTGTCCAAAATGATCGCGGAAGGCGTGCTGGCCAACCCGAACGCAGAGCTCGTACTGATGGAAAAGCACGGCCTCGTCACTTGGGGCGAAACGAGCGAGGAAGCTTACGCGCAAACGATCAAGATCATCAGCGAAGCAGAAGCGTTCATCGAGGCGCGCGTTAACGCGGCGACGCTGTTCGGCGGCGTTAAGCACGAAGCGCTCCCGGCCGACGTTCGCCGCAGCATCGCGGCGCAGGTCATGCCGACGATCCGCGGCGCCGTCTCCGACGCCAAGAAGATGATCCTGTCGTTCGACGACGCGGACGACGTGCTGGCATTCGTCGGCGGCGAGCGCTCGCCGAAGCTGTCCCAAGTCGGCGCCGCTTGCCCGGACCACCTCGTGCACACGAAGGTCGTGCCGCTGTTCATCGACTGGACGCCAAACGCGGACGACGTCGAAGGCCTGAAGACGATCCTGAAGGATAGCGTCGCGGCTTACAAGGAGCAATACAAAGCCTACTTCGAGCGCAACAAAAACGAAGGCGACGTTATGTTCGAGCCGGCGCCGCGCGTTATCCTCATCCCGGGCGTAGGCATGATCAACACCGGCAAGAGCTGGGCGATGTCCCAAGTGAGCGGCGCGCTGTACCACCGCGCGATCGCGGTCATGCGCGGCGCGACGGCGCTCGGCGAATTCGTCTCGCTCAGCGAGAACGAATCCTACAACGTCGAGTATTGGCCGCTCGAGCTTTACAAGCTGACGCTGGCGCCGGCAGAAGCCGAATTCTCGCGCAAGGTGGCGTTCATCACTGGCGGCGCGGGCGGCATCGGCAGCGAGACGGCGCGCCGCCTCGTATCCGAAGGCGCGCACGTCGTGCTGGCGGATCTCAACCTTGAAGGCGCCGAGAAGATCGCGGCCGAGATCAACGCCCGCTATGGCGACAACCGCGCGATCGCGGTCAAGATGGACGTGACGAACGAAGAGGCGGTTCAAGCGGCTTACGCGGCTACCGCGCTTGCCTACGGCGGCGTCGACATCATCGTCAACAACGCGGGTCTCGCGACCTCCAGCCCGTTCGAAGAAACGTCGCTAAAGGAATGGAACCTGAACATGAACGTGCTCGGCACCGGCTATTTCCTGGTCGCCCGCGAAGCGTTCAAGCTGATGAAGGCGCAAGCGGTCGGCGGCAGCATGGTGTTCATCGGCTCCAAGAACTCCGTTTATGCCGGCAAAAACGCCACCGCCTACAGCGCGGCCAAGGCGCTTGAAGCTCATCTGGCGCGCTGCATCGCGGCCGAAGGCGGAGAGCACGGCATCCGCGTCAACACGATTCTGCCCGACGCGATTCTGCAAGGCTCCGCGATTTGGAACGGCAGCTGGCGCAACGAGCGCGCTGCGGCTTACGGCATCGAGCCGGACCAGCTCGAGGAGTACTACCGCAAGCGCACGACGCTGCTCGTCAACATCTACCCGCGCGACATCGCGGAAGGCGTAGCGTTCTTCGCTTCCTCGAAGGCCGAAAAGACGACGGGCTGCATGCTCACGATCGACGGCGGCGTACCGGCCGCATTCACGCGCTAATCGCCCGCTTGGCGGTTCAATAGCCGACGAAGGAGGATTCGCGCATGCCCCAAGCGACTGGCGAAAAACGCTGGTTTATACCGGACGCCTATATTCCCGAGCACAGCGCAGGCCAGCTTACAAGCCATGAATCGGTATGCGTGCTGAATACCGCATCCGACGACGCGCTGCTCCAGTTCACCATTTATTTCGAGGACCGCGATCCGATCGAGGACATTCTGGTCGTCGTGCCGGCACGGCGCACGCGTCATATTCGTACATCTTCGCTGGCCAAGGACGGCAAGAGCATTCCGCCCGGCGTGCCGTACGCGATCGAAGTACGCAGCGACATCAAGGTCATCGTGCAATACAGCCGGCTCGACGCGACCCAAGCGGAAAACGCGCTCATGTCGGTCATGGCGTTCCCGATTCACTAATATCACGTACCGACAACGATAAAACGCACGTACCGACAACGATAAAACGATTGAAAGCCAGAGCGGCGCGGCGCACGACCCGCGTCGCTCGCCTGGCTTATACAAGGAGGAGAACCTTTTGCCATCCAACGAAACGACCAAGCAATACGAAGCGGCCAAAGCCCAATACGCGGCTCACGGCATCGACGTCGACGCGGCGCTCAAGAAGCTGTCCGAGATCAAAATTTCCATGCACTGCTGGCAGGGCGACGACGTGCGCGGTTTCCTGAATCGCGACCAGGACCTGACTGGCGGCATCGCGGTTACTGGCAACTATCCGGGTGCGGCGCGCACGCCTGACGAGCTTCGGGCGGATCTGGAAAAAGCGTTCTCGCTCATTCCGGGCAAACACAAGGTGAACCTGCATGCCATCTATGCGGACACCGACGAAAAAGTCGATCTCGACGCGATCGAGCCCCGTCACTACGAGCGTTGGGTCGAGTGGGCGAAGGCGCAGGGACTCGGACTCGATTTCAATCCGACCTGCTTCTCCCACGAGAACTCCAAGGACGGCTTCACGCTCAGCCATGCCGATCCGAAGGTCCGCGATTTTTGGATCGAGCACTGCAAGCGCTCCCGTCGCGTCGGCGCCTACTTCGGCGAACAGCTCGGACAGACGTGCGTCACGAACGTTTGGGTGCCGGACGGCTTCAAGGACAATCCGGTAGATCGTCTCGCGCCGCGCAAGCGTCTGAAGGATGCGCTCGACGAAGTGTTCGCGGAGGAGCTGAACCCGGCCCACAACCTCGACGCCGTCGAGAGCAAGGTGTTCGGACTCGGCGCGGAAGCGTACACGGTCGGTTCGCATGAGTTCTACATGGGCTACGGCCTGCAAAACAACAAACTGATCTGCCTCGATGCCGGCCACTTCCATCCGACGGAGGTCATCTCCGGCAAGCTGTCCTCGCTGTCGCTGTTCGCCGAAGGCATGCTGCTGCACGTGAGCCGTCCGGTTCGCTGGGACAGCGACCATGTCGTCATTCTCGACGACGAGCTGTACGAGATCGGCAAGGAGCTCGTCCGCGGCGATTTGCTCGGCAAGACGCATATCGGCCTCGACTTCTTCGACGCCAGCATCAACCGCGTCGCTGCCTGGGTCATCGGTACACGCAACACGATCAAGGCGCTGCTCCAGGCGCTGCTCGAGCCGACCGACCTGCTTCGCAAAGCCGAGCTTGAAGGCGACTACACCTCCCGCCTCGCGCTGACCGAAGAGTTCAAGACGTATCCGCTGGGCGCGATCTGGGACTACTACTGCGAATCGCAGGGCGTGCCGGTCCGCGAGCGTTGGCTCGAAGAGGTCAAGTCGTACGAACGCGACGTGCTTGCCGCTCGCGGCTAAGCAAGGATAGATACTGGAGGTAGCTGAAGATGGCCGACATATTGGCTTACGATCTGGGAGCGAGCAGCGGCCGGGCGCTGCTCGGCAGGCTGAAGGACGGCCGGATCGAGACGGAGGAACTCCACCGGTTCCCGAACGACCCGGTCCAGGTCGGCGGCAGGCTGCACTGGGACATTCTGCGGCTGCTGCACGAGATGAAGCAGGCGCTTCTGAAGGCCAAGCAGCGAGGCGCCCTGATCCAGAGCATCGGCATCGACTCCTGGGCTGTCGATTTCGGTTTCGTCGGCGAGAACGGCGAGCTGCTCGGCAATCCGTATCATTACAGGGACAGTCATACGGCAGGCATCATGCCCGCGCTGTTCGCGGAAATCCCCGAGTCGGAGTTGTTCGGCAGAACCGGCATTCAGTTTCAGCCGTTCAACTCGATTTTTCAGCTGTACGCGCTGAAGACCGCCGGCAATCCGCTCCTGCGCGAAGCCAAGCGTTTCCTGATGATCCCGGATCTGCTGCGCTATTTTCTCACTGGAGAGATGCACGCAGAATTCACGAACGCCACGACGACCCAGCTGTTCAGCGCGACGGCGAAGGATTGGGACAGAGAGGTGCTCGCGAAACTGGGCATCCCGGCCGAATGGTTCGGTCCGGTTCTCTCGTCGGGAGACCGGGCGGGTGCGCTCAGTGAAGCGGTGACCGAGGAGCTAGGCGTGTCGGCGATACCGGTCTACGCGGTCGCCGAGCACGACACCGGCTCGGCGGTCGTCGCTGTACCCGCGCTTGACGAGCATTTCGCCTATCTCAGCTGCGGAACGTGGTCGCTGATCGGCACGGAAGTGACCGAGCCGGTGCTTACGGACCGCGCGCGGGAGCTGAACTTCACGAACGAAGGCGGCGCTTACGGAACGTACAGGCTGCTTAAAAACATTATGGGTCTGTGGATCGTCAACGAATCCCGCAGAGCCTGGGAACGGCAGGGCAGCGCTTATTCGTTCCCCGAGCTGGTCGCCATGGCCGAGGAGGCGCCTGCGTTCGCCGTCTTTATCGATCCGGACGACGAGCTCTTCCTCCCGCCGGGAGACATGCCGGGCCGAATCGCCGAATACTGCCGCCGTACCGGTCAGCAGCCGCCGACGGGCGTCGGCGAGACGATGCGTTGCATTCTCGAGAGCCTCTCGCTCAAGTACAGGTATGCGCTCGAACGGGTCGAGGAACTGTCCGGCATACGCTACGGCGGCCTTCATATGGTCGGCGGCGGCATTCAGAATACGCTGCTCTGCCGCTGGACCGCTTCCGCCATCGGCAAGCCGGTCTGGGCCGGTCCGGCCGAAGGCAGCGCGATCGGCAATCTCGCGGTCCAGTGGATTGCGTCAGGCGAGCTATCCGACCTGCGCGAAGCGCGCAAGGTCATTCGCGATTCGTTCGACGTCGCGACCTACGAGCCCGAGGACGCGCAAATATGGGAAGACGCTTACGGAAAATTCTTGCGGACAACGTCGCTATAGAAGTAGGATAGAGGAAAGGAGGACGCCGAATGCTCGTCGCGGAACGTTATGAAAAAATCGTGGAGCTCGTTAACGAACGCGGCAGCATCCGCGTGTCCGAGCTGTCCGAGCAATGCGGCGTCACCGAGGAGACGATTCGCCGCGATCTCGACCGGCTGGAGCAGGCCGGGCGGCTGCGGCGGTCGCACGGCGGCGCCGTAAGCGTCAAAGATCTGGACGTGCAGGCGCAGCCCGAGACGCCTTACTCCGAGCGGGAGATCATCCGCGCGGACGACAAGCGGCGCATCGCCATCGAGGCGATCAAGCTCATCTCGCCCAAGGACCGGATCTTGCTGGACGCGAGCTCCACGGCATGGTACATGGCGCGGGAGATGCCGGATATCCCGCTCACCGTGCTGACCAACTCGATCAAGGTCGCGCTCGAGCTTTCCGGCAAGGAGAAGATCGAGGTCATCTCGACGGGCGGTCAGCTCGCGCGCAGGTCGCTGTCGTACGTCGGACCGCTCGCCGAGCGCTCGCTCGACGCCTATCACGTTGACAAGCTGTTCCTCTCGTGCAAGGGCGTCCACCTCGAGCGGGGGATCAGCGAGTCCAACGAGCTGCAGGCGCGCATCAAGCACAAGATGATCGGCATGGCCGATAGCGTGCACGTGCTGGCCGATTCGAGTAAATTCGGCGTGCAGGCATTCACGCACGTGTCCGACTTGGCCGAGGTCGACCGGATCGTCACAGACAAGCGCTTGCCGGGCGAGATCGTGCGCGAGCTCGAGTCCCGCGGCATCGCCGTGAGCATCGCCTAGCGTTCTGTGCGGGGCCGTGCCGTATGCAAGCGGAGGGCGCCGAACGTCGGAGAGAGCATGTTCATGGCGATTCAAGCATCATTAATCGCGATCCATGAGTGATTGATGCAGCTGCAAGCGCATGCCGATTGTTGTAATCTTCCGAGTAGTAACTGCAATTTTACATTTATTTTTAGATAAACGACTCGTTTTTGGATAGATAACTGCAAAAATACATCTAGTTTGAGAAAAGAGGGCAGTTTTTGCTCATCATTTTCGATTTAGCTGTATAATTGCAGGTATCCATCCGGCCGACCGAATCGCATCACCGATAAATGTACATTTGCAGTTATTGGCTGAAGGGTTTGCCGAGTACTTCGCGCAACCAAGCGCAACAAGCACAACAAGCGCAGCTCGCACGATGATCTATCATTTGTCTTGCCCGTTTTATGGCGCAGACTCGTCTGCGCTTTTCCTGTCATCAACTTGTCTGACAACCTGACATATTCTAATCGAAAACGCGGAGGTGTCACGCATATGAAGGTCTCTTTGTTCATCACCTGTCTCGGAGACGCCATCTATCCGCGCGTCGGCGAGGCGATGGTCCGGGTGCTCGCGCAGTACGGCGTGTCGCTCGAATTCCCCCGGCTGCAGACCTGCTGCGGCCAGCCCGCCTTCAACAGCGGCTATTGGCAGGAGGCGCGCGCCAGCGCCAAGACGATTCTCGACGCGTTCGAAGACAGCGACTTCGTCATCTCGCCGTCCGGCTCCTGCACGGGCATGATCCATCATTATCCGAAGCTGTTCGAATCGGATCCGGTCCAGCTCGCGCGGGCGGAGCGACTTAGAGACAAGTCGTACGAATTCACCCAGTTTCTTGTCAACGTGCTCGGCGTGACGGACGTCGGGGCGCATTTCCCGCACAAGGTGACCTATCATCCGTCCTGCCACGGCACGCGGCTGCTCGGCGTCAAAAACGAGCCGATGGCGCTCATGTCGAACGTACGCGGTCTCGAGTTCGTGCCGCTGCCGTTCGCGGAGGACTGCTGCGGGTTCGGGGGCACGTTTGCGGTCAAAATGGCGGACATTTCCGGGGCAATGGTGTCGGAGAAGGTCGATCATGTTAAGGAAACCGAGGCGGAGGTGCTGGTCGGACTCGACATGGCCTGCCTCATGAACATCGCGGGCAACCTGCGTTATCGCGGCGAACAAGTGCGGGTCATGCACCTGGCAGAGGTGCTGGCGGAAGGAGCGGGTCTGGCATGAGCGCGCAAAAAAGCAAAGCGACGGTCAAGGAGCGGGCGAATCTGGCGCTGAACGACGAGTTTCTCGTCAAGGCGGTCAAGTTCACGACCGAGCGGCTTCGCAACGGGAAAAAAAATGCCTCGGCGGAGCATGGGAATTGGGATGAATGGCGGGAGCGGGGGCGGCAAATCCGGCTGCATACGATCGCCCATCTCGACTATTATTTGAACTTGTTCGTCGAGAACGCGCGGGCGAACGGCGTTCATGTGCACTTCGCCGACAAGGGCGAGGACGCGGTCGCCATCGCCATGGACATCGCGCAGCGCAAGGCGGCCAAGACGGTTGTCAAGTCGAAGTCGATGGTATCCGAGGAGCTGCACCTGAATCACGCGCTCGAGCAGATCGGCGTCGAGGCGATCGAGACCGACCTTGGCGAGTACATCATCCAGCTGGCGGGCGAGATGCCCTCCCACATCGTGATCCCGGCGATTCACAAAAACCGGTACCAGATCGCCGATCTGCTCTCCGAGGTGGCGGGCGAAAAGCTGGAGGCGGATACGACGGTGCTCGCGGGTTTCGTGCGCAAGAAGCTGCGCGAGAAATTTCTCGAGGCGGACATCGGAATGACCGGCTGCAACTTTGCGATCGCGGAGACCGGTTCGATGGTGCTCTTCGAAAACGAAGGCAACGCGCGCATGGTCACGACGGTACCGAAGACGCAGATCACGCTGATGGGCATGGAACGCATCATTCCTTCGTTCGAGGATCTCGAGGTGATGGCGACGCTGCTGCCGCGCTCCGCGACCGGCCAGAAGCTGACGATGTACATGTCGGCGATTACCGGTCCCAAGCGGACGGCCGACGCGGACGGTCCCGAGGAGATGCACATCATCATCGTCGACAACGGGCGTTCGCTGCAGCTTGGCGATCCCGAGTTCCAGGAGCTGCTCAACTGCATTCGCTGCGGGGCCTGCCTGAACGCCTGCCCTGTGTACCGGCATATCGGCGGTCATGCCTACGGCAGCACGTACAGCGGCCCGATCGGCGCGGTGCTCACGCCTGCGCTCAACAAAAACGTCGCCGAGTGGGACGACATCGCCAATGCGTCGAGCCTGTGCGGCGCCTGCTACGAGGCGTGCCCGGTCAAAATTCCGCTGCACGAGATGCTTATCTACTTGCGACGCCGCAAGGTGGAGACAGGCAATGGCAAGACGATCGAGACGGCTGGCATGAAGGGCTTTGCCGCACTGACCGGCTCGAGCGCGGCGATGAAGGCGGCGCTCGCGATCGGCAAGATCGGCCAGCGCCTCGTCGTCCGCGGCGGAGAGATCCGCACGAAGCTGGGGCCATTGAAGGGCTGGAACAGCTACCGGGTGACGCCGAGCCTGCCAAGACGCTCTTTCCGCGACCGCTGGGAGAAGCTCGACCGCGAGGTAGACGCCAACCGGCCGCAGATGGCGCCGGACATGAAACGCAGAATGGAACAGATCGTCAAGGAGCGTGGACAAGGAGGCGGCGGACATGGCGGACATTAAGCGGCAGGCGGGTTTGGCAGGCGGAGAAGCAGAGCACGCGGCTTGGCTGGCGGAAATGGAGCGCGCCTCCCGGGCCAAGCAGGAGACGTTCATGAACGGCATCGCCGCGAGGCTTCGCCATCCGCGGACGACATCGAAGCCGGTGCAGCCGGTGCGGGGCGCGCCGGATTTCTGGCGGGCGTTCGACTGGACGCCGGAGGAACGCGTCGAACGCTTCGAAGCGAACTGGCGGAGCGTCGGCGGGCATACTACGCGCGCGAAGGATCTGGCCGAAGCCGGCCGCTTTATCGCCGAGCGGGCGCAGGAGCTTAGCGCGCGCATCATCGTGCGGCAGGACCAGGCCGAGCTGGCGAAGCTCGACCTGGAGGCATCCGTGCCGGAAGCCGAGGTGTCGGTCTGGAACGCGGATGACGATGTCGCCTGGAAAGCGCGGGCGGCCGAAGCGGATATCGGCGTCGTCATCGCCGATCAGGCGCTTGCCTATACAGGCACGGTTGTCGTCCGTTCGGCGGCGAATAAGGGCCGTTCGGTTTCGCTGCTGCCGACCGTGTTGTTCATCTTGATTCCGGTCGAACGGCTCGGCACCAGGCTCGGCGAAGCGCTTATCCCGATGGACGAGGGCGGGCGCGAAGCGCTGCCGGCCGGCGTTCATTTCATCACGGGGCCGAGCCGGTCCTCGGACATCGAGAACGACCTGACGATCGGCGTGCATGGTCCCGGCGTCGTCTACGCAGTAATCGTCGGCTAAAGCGAAGCTGTTCAAGGAGGCGAGACCGATCGAAGCGAAGCGACTGACCAAACGCAACCATTACGAAGAAATCGCGATGCAGATTCGCCGCCAGATCGAGGACGGACGGCTAAGGCCCGGAGACAAGCTTCCGTCGACGCGGGAGATCTCCGAGCAGTTCGGCGTCGGTCGGTCGACGACGCGCGAAGCGCTCAGCGCCCTGAAGGCGATGGGGCTCATCGACATCCGCCAGGGCGGCGGCTGCAGGGTCGCAGCCGCTCCGTCGCCCGGAACTTCGCCAATGGGCGCGGCCGGTCTCGAGCCTCCCGAGCTGTTGTCCTTACGGGACGACCGCAAGACACTGCTCGAGCTGCTCGAGGTGCGGCAGACGCTTGAAGTATCGATCGCCTCGATCGCTGCGTCGAAGCGCACGGCAGAGGACCTGGCCGCGCTGCGCGCACTTCAGGTCGAGATGGAGGCCGCCATCGGCGACGATATCGAAGGAGAGAGGACCGATCTCAAATTTCATCTGCTGCTCGCCAAAGCGACGCGCAACGAGATCATGATCTCGCTGTTCGCGTCCATCACGGGCCAGATGGAACGGGCGATCCGCGATATCCGCCGGGTCGAGCTGTACGCGAACCGCTCCGTCGCGCGCCGGCTGTTCGAGGAACACTCGGCGATCCTCGACGCCGTGGCGGAACAGGAGCCGCTGGCGGCATCGCTGCGGATGAACGAGCATCTTGCGCATGTGGAGCGAATGCTGCTGCGACATCTGTGAGACTGCATTTCCCGCAAGAAAAGGACGAAGCGCCTATGCTTCGTCCTTTTCTTGCGGGAAATTGAAACATCCAGTATCAATTCCGGATGCAGCCCGGCATCGCCCGTGCTTTGTTCCTAGCAGAGAACAATTCCGGTCGCCTGACTACCGCCCGCCGCGCTTTGTTCCTAGCCAAGAACAAACGCAACGCCCGATCGCCGCTCATCGATGTTTGTTCCTGATCGAGAACAATCCCGTATCACAAAACAAATCCCCGCGCCAAGTCCAAAACTCCATGCCGTTTCTCTCGCCTAGTCGGACTAAGTTAGCCCAATAAGTAACCCAGCAGCTTCTCCCCCGCGAACGCATAGACGGCCATCATCGGCAGCTTGCCGAGCGCGGTGCCGGCGATATAGGGCAGCGGCCGGATGCCGGCTGCTGCCGCGTACAGGTTCACGAGCGGCTGCGGCAGAAACGGCACGAGCCGTGCCGCAAAAACGAACCAGAACGGCCGCCGGCCCAGCCGATCGGCGAACGCCTTCAGCCTCGGACTGCGGTTCAGCCAGCCTTCCGCGGCGTCCGCGAGGAACAGTCGCGCATAGAAATACATAAGCAATGCCGCAACGGTCGCGCCGAACCAGCTGATGAGCGCGCCTCCCGGCGCGCCGTAAGCGTAAGCGGCGAGAGCGATGAATAGCTTGTATGGCAAAACGGGAAACAATGCGAGCGCCACCGCCAGCAGCAGCATCGTCCACAACGATCCGGAGCCGCTCTGCATCCAGGCGAGCAGCTCATCCTTGTATAGCCAAAATCCCCATACGATAAGGCCGTATATGACGATTGCCCATCCGATTTTTTTCATAGCTGCACCTTTCGCCGCCGAAACGCCGTTATTACTCCCTATCGCGCTGTCCTCCGGCTTTCTTTCACCGATATTCGCTTTAATCAGACTACCGCATACCGACATCTGTCCGCAACAGCCTCCGATCCGGCAGACAAGCTGTCGCAAAGCTTACATCGGGCTTGCTTCATCTGCAGTTGGCGCATATACTATATCCCAATATCAACGCCGGTTGGACCAAGATCAGCCGTTCAGACCGTAGAGGAGCAAGTGACCGATGACCCTGCAAAAAGGACAAACGAATCTCCGTAAAATGAGACTGTTCGATACCGAAAACATACATTCCGGCGATGACCGCGACGAATACGAAAAGGATTACGCGCGGCTTATTCAATCTCCGTCGTTCAGGCGACTGCAGGGCAAATCGCAAGTGTTCGGCGCGGGCAGCGGGGACTATTACCGAACGCGTCTGACGCATTCCATCGAAGTGTCGCAGATCGCTCGCGAGGTGGCCCGCCGTCTTGGCAAGCAGTACGAGTTGCTGAGCAGAAGAGAGCATCCCGGACTTATGATCGATCCCGAGGTCGTCGAGGTGGCTGCGCTCGCGCACGATCTCGGACATCCGCCGTTCGGCCACAAGGGCGAAGAGGTGCTGAACGACTTGCTGACGGAGGAGTTCGGACTTAAATACGAGGGGAACGCGCAAAATTTCCGGATTCTGATGTTCCTCGAAAAGCGAGCCGGCAGCGACAGCGGACTCGATCTAAGCGCATCGGTGCTGCTCGGCATCAATAAATACCCGTACAATCTCGACGAACCCGGACGTCTGAAGGGCGTCTATCATATGGAATGGGAAGGCATCCGCTATCTGCGCGACCTGTGGGGCATGCCCGAAGGCTGCGCGACGCTCGAAGCCCAGCTCATGGACTTATGCGACGATATCGCCTATTCGACGCACGATCTGGAGGACGGTATCCGCGCAGGCAAAATACCGATGAGCCGCACGCTTTTCGAGGACGAGCGCATCGTGGCGGCGCTTATTCAGGAAATCAAGGACGATCCCGGCAATCACAGCATGAACTGGGAGCAGATCGATCTGCCGTCGATGGTACGCAAGGTACTGAGCGGTTACCTGGAGCAGTGGGAGCAGATTTACATCGACTGCGGGGGCGAGCCTTCCCGGGCGAGACGCGAGATGAAGGCGCGCTGGGTGCGTAAGTTCGCCAATCAGGTCGGCATTTTGGACGATCCGGCAAAGGGTTGGAAACAAGTGACGTTTATTCGCGACGGCGCGCAGGACATTGAGCTGCTGCGGACGATGGAGATATTGAAGAAGCTCGCCTGGGTGACGCTGATCAAGGATTTCCGCGTACAGCGGCTGCACAAGCGCAGCGAGGTCATGATACGCAGGCTGTGGAGCAGCTTCAAGGAATACGAGACGGGCAAGCTGATCATTCCGCCGGACTGGCACGAGAGCTTTGAGCAGCACAGAGGACGATGGCAATGGGAGCGCCTAGTGGCGGATTATTTGTCGGGCATGACGGACGCCTATGCGGAAAAGGTTTATGCCGAGTTTTTCGCCAGTCGCTCGGGGTCCATTTACGAACGCGACTGATCTCGCCGTGTTGCCGCTTGACCCTGACATTAATGGCAGGGTGTATGCTGGAGCAAGCCGGGAAGGAAGGAGGCGGTCTTGATGAAAATCGGCGAGCTGTCGCGCAGGACGGGCGCGAGCATCCGGTCCCTGCGTTATTATGAAGCGCAGGGGCTGATCGCGCCGCTGCGCGAGTCGAACGGCTACCGCGAATTTTCGCCGCTGGCCGAGGAGCAGGTGCGAACGATCCGATTTTATTTGCAGCTGGGACTGACCACGGAGCAGATCGCGGGCTTTTTGAACTGCGTGCTCAGCCGGCCGGAGACGTTCTGCACCGAGGTGCTGCCGGTATACGAGAGCAAGCTGTCGGACATCGAAGCGCAGATCGCGCAGCTGACGCGCATTCGCGACAATCTGGTCGACCGCATCTCCTCCTTCCGGGGCGAATCCGAGCAGGGCGAAGGAGAGTCGATTCGAGATGAGGGAAGCGAGCGACATTGATTTTGAAAATGCGGTAAAGCCTACGGGCGTGACGCTGGTGGACTTCGGGGCGACGTGGTGCCCGCCGTGTAAGGCTCTGCTGCCGATTATCGAGACGTTGGCGGAGGAATACGGCGAGCGGGTATCCGTCGTGAAGGTCGATACGGACGAATCGCCCGAGACGGCTTCGATATTCGGCGTGATGTCCAATCCGACCGTCATCGTGTTTAACGACGGCGCGCCGGTCGAGAAGCTTGTCGGTCTCCGCCCGATCGAGGTGTACAGGACGGCGCTGAACCGGTACGTTTGAACGGTGAATTCGGCAAAACAGCCTTCAAGTCCGAGCAAGTCGGCTTGAGGGCTGTTGGCGTTAAACGTAATGGAGCAGGATGGGACGGTCATGACAATCGAAAAAGCAAGCGAGGCTGTCGATAGGTGCCAATAGCCGCCAATAGCTGCCGATAAGAGCGAATAGTCCGTATCCGTTTCGGCTGATCGATCCCATTCAATTTTAGCTTTACATACCCTACAGGGGTATATTATATTAGGATTATCAAAGATGCTGAGGAGGTTACAATATGAATGCCACTTTAAAGGTAGAAGGCATGTCCTGCGGGCACTGCGTCAATAGCGTGGAGGGCGCGCTTAAGAAATTGGGAGCCGAGGCCAAGGTCGATCTGGCGGCCGGTTCAGTAGCCATCAGCTATGACGAGAGCAAGCTGGGACTCGCGGATCTGAAGTCGGCGATCGAGGATCAAGGCTATGAGGTCGTATAACGAGGATCATTTTTGAGATACTTTTGCGAGGGGTTTCCCACAAGTCTAATTAAGTTGAAGCAAATTAATTAGAGTAAAAAACTGAAACGCCGCCGAGATAGCCAACCGGGACGAAGCAGAGACAGTTTCTGTTTTGTCCCGTTTTTGTTCTTAATGTGTTCTTACAACTCCCCGGCTCGATTTTGCAACAAGCGGACCGTGCATCTTCTTCCTCGCTTCGCGATCGCTTCCGCCATTAATCTTATACCGGCGGCACGTCCGGCTTACCGATATCGCTCGGTTTCCTTTGGCTTCGGGTCGCACGGCACTTCAGTTGGCGAACAATACCAAGTGCGTTCCGGAAATGGCGTCTATGTATCTCGTCGCACGCTTTCCGACGATCTTGCCGAGCTTTTTTTCAGGCCCGTTCCTTCCATCGCCGCCAGCCGCAGCGAAGTAACGCTCTACAGTGTCACTTGGCGGGACCTCGCCGTCAATCGTGGCGAAGAGACGCTATACAGCATCTCCTGCCGGGACCTCGCAGCCAGTTGCAGCGAAGTAACGCTCTACAGCGTCACTTGGCGGGATCTCGCCGTCAATCGAGGCGAAGAGACGCTCCACGGCGTCTCTTGGCGGGACCTCGCCGTCAATCGAGGCGAAGAGACGCTCCACGGCGTCTCTTGGCGGGACCTCGCCGCCAGCCGCAGCGAAGTAACGCTCTGCAGCGTCTCCCGCCGGAGCCTCGCCGCAACCCGCGACAAAGAGACGCTCCACGGCGTCTCTTGGCGGGACCTCGCCGTCAATCGAGGCGAAGAGACGCTCCACAGCGTCTCTTGGCGGGACCTCGCCGCCAGCCGCAGCGAAGTAACGCTCTGCAGCGTCTCCCGCTGGAGCCTCGCCGCAACCCGCGGCAAAGAGACGCTTCACAGCGCCTCTTTTATACATGAGGAGAGCGCCTGAGCTGGGATTTTCAGAATCTGCCGCCCAGCTGCTGCTCCGCCATCTGCACGAGTCGCTTCGTGATGTTGCCGCCGATCTGTCCGGCTTCGCGCGTCAGCATATTGCCGTAGTAGCCGTCCTGCGGAATATGGATGCCCAGTTCCTGCGCGATTTCGAATTTGAGTTGTTCGAGCGCGGCACGGCATTCCGGTACGACGAGTTGATTGCTTCTGGCCATGTCTATCACCTCCGTTGATGGAGGTTATTATATCGATTGGCAGTTCCTTCTATACAGGTGCGGCAGGCATTTAAGGATACAAATTGTTTCACGTGAAGCAACATTTTATGTCATTAATCGACCTTTGAAGACGATTAACGTCATTAGTTATTCGGATTTTCGTTCGTTCATGAAGGATGCGGGCGGGAATCCCGTCAGTTTTTTGAATATTCTGTGGAAATAAGACAAGTCCCGATAGCCGAGATATTCGGATATTTCGCCGGCCGTGAGCAGCGATTCTTTAAGCATATAAACGGCCGTCTTGATCCGCACCGCATGCGCATATTCGCTGATCGTCTGACCCGTCGTGCGCTTGAACAGCGCCGCAGCATGATTGGGCGTCCGGCCGATCGCCGCACCGAGCTCTTCCTTCGTGATTTTTTCCCGATAATGACCGGCAATATAAGCCTTCATCCGTTCGGTAAGAAGCAGAGAAGACGGGCTGGGCGGCTCCTTCTGCAGCTCCCGGCTCCATACGGCGGCCAGCTCCATAAGAATCGCTTCGCAGCGCACGACGGCGTAAGGCGCCTGCTCCTGCCATTCGGCCAGCATCGTGCGCAGCCGGTCGGACATCCATTCGAACGGCGCATAATTTGCGATCCGCGGTATGCCTTCGTCGAGCAGCGGAAGGCCGGTGGCATTCTCGCGCGGGGCGAGGAGGACGACATATTTTTCGTGAAAAGCATTTGTGGCCGTATCCGCCTCGAACGATACCCCCGCCGGAACGTAAATGACGTTTCCCTTCGCAGCAACTGACGGCTTGCCGTCGATTCGAATATGGAGTTTGCCGTACGTAACGACGGCCAGCAAATCGCATGCTCGATCGGCATCGCTCGCGAATGGGCTCGCCTGTCCCCGATCAAGCCGAAAGTCAAGTAAACCGATTCCCGGCATTTCACGGCTCCTTTCCAATCGTACAATAATGCATTAATCATACTATGATTCATATTCAACGGGCAATTCAACGTCTAATATAGAGGGATAATGTCGAAACAGGCAATTGAAGAGAGGAAGAGCAACTTGAGAAAAACGAAAATCGTATGTACGATGGGACCGTCCTGCGACACTACGGAGACGCTGAAAAGAATGATCGGAGCCGGCATGAACGTCGCGCGCCTCAATATGGCCCACGGGGAGCTTGCCGATCACAGCGGCCGAATCGCGCGCATCCGCGAAGCGGCGGCAGAGATGAACGCGCTCGTGCCCGTGCTGATGGATATCAAAGGTCCAGAAGTGCGGATCGGCAAGCTGGCCGAGCCTGGCGAACTGAAAGCCGGCGATACGCTCGCGCTCACGACGGATATCATCGTAGGCGATTTGAAGCGCATTTCGGTAAACTATAAGGAGCTTCCGCTCGTTGTGAAGCCGGGCAACCGGATTCTGATCGACGACGGACTGATCGAGCTCACCGTCATGGAAGTTACGGAGACCGAAGTCATTACGCGCGTCGTCAACGGCGGCGTCATCAAGTCCAACAAGGGCGTCAACCTGCCGGGCATCAAGACGACGCTGCCGGGCGTGACCGAGCGCGATATTATGCACATCAAGTACGGCGTCGGCGAAAACGTCGACATCATCGCGCCTTCGTTCGTGCGCCGCGCGGAGGACATTTTGCAGATACGCGGCTTGCTTGAAGAGCTGGGAGCGACGCACATCCAGATTATTTCCAAAATCGAGAACGAAGAGGGCGTCGAAAATCTGGATGCCATCATCGAGGTATCCGACGGCATCATGGTCGCCCGCGGCGATCTCGGCGTCGAGATCCCGGTCGAAGAGGTGCCGATGATTCAGCGCCAGATGATCGAGAAGTGCAATCGCGCGGGCAAGCCGGTCATCGTCGCGACGCACATGCTCGACTCGATGCAGGTCAATCCGCGTCCGACGCGCGCCGAGGTGAGCGACGTCGCCAACGCGGTCATCCAGGGCGCGGACTCGGTCATGCTGTCCGGAGAGTCCGCAGCCGGCAAGTACCCGGTCGAATCGGTCGCGACGATGTCGAACATCGCGCTCAAGGCCGAATCGATGCTCGATTACAAAGAAGAGTTTTTGCAGCGGGCCAAGGTTCAGCCGCAAGCGACGACCGAGGTCATCAGCCAGGCGGTCGTAAGCTCTGCGCTCGAGCTGAACGCGAAGGCGATCCTGACGCCGACCGAGAGCGGCTTTACCGCGCGGATGGTGTCCAAGTATCGTCCGAAGGCGCCGGTCGTCGCGATCGCGTATGATGACAAGACGCTGATGCGCCTGTGTCTGCTGTGGGGCGTCGTGCCCGTCAAGGGAACGAAGGAGCAGTCGACCGACGAAGTGATCGCAGCAGCGGTGCGGCACGGCCGGGCTAGCGGACTGATCGCCTCGGGCGACCATGTGATCATCACGGCGGGCACGCCGATCGGCAAGGCCGGTGCAACGAATCTGATCAAGATCGAGCAGGTCGTTTAGGCCATTAAATAATAGCGCCGACCACATACGTCAAAAAAAACGGGATCATGCGGGCCACAAGCCGCGGGATCCCGTTTTTCGTTTCGAACGCATGTAGGTACGCCAGCCGGACAACCCGCTTCATTATGGATATTAACGTCCGTATGTTACAATCGGCACCAACGGCAAGGCCGCGAGCATCCCATTACAGTGAAGGCGAGGGAAGCAAGATGAACTATCGGATCGAACGGGACTTTCTCGGAGAAAAAGAGGTTCCGATCGACGCGTATTACGGCATCCAGACGATGCGGGCGGTCGAAAACTTTCCTATTACCGGCATCCCCGTGCATCATGAGCTCTTCATCGCTTTGGCGCATGTAAAGAAGGCGGCTGCCCGTGCGAACGCGTCGACGCATATGCTGACGCAGCCCATCGCGGATGCCATCGTACAGGCAGCGGACGAGATTATCCTTGGCGGACTAGCCGACCAGTTCATCGTCGACTCGATCCAGGGCGGCGCGGGCACTTCCATTAATATGAATATGAACGAGGTGCTCGCGAACCGGGCGCTCGAGCTGATGGGCAAAGAGAAAGGCGATTACTTTCACTGCAGTCCGAACAATCACGTCAATATGTCCCAATCGACCAACGACGCGATCCCGACGGCGCTCAAAATAGCGGCCTACCTGCAGGCGCATCGCCTCCTCGACATACTGCAAGCGCTACAGCAGGGCTTCGAACGCAAGGCGACGGAATGGGACGGTATCATCAAAATGGGACGCACCCACTTGCAGGATGCCGTGCCGATCCGGCTCGGACAGGAGTTCGGCGCATACGCGGCCGTCCTCGGGCGCGACGTCAAGCGCATCGCGAGCGCGACCGGGCACCTGCTCTCGGTGAACATGGGCGCGACGGCCGTCGGCACCGGTCTTAACGCCAAGCCCGAATACATAAAAGAAGTCGTACGGCTGATGTCTGAGGATCTGGGCATCGCCCTCGAATCCGCTGACAATCTCGTCGACGCGACGCAGAACACAGACGCCTATACGGAGCTGTCCGCCGCGCTCAAGGTATGCGCGGTCAATTTATCCAAGATTTGTAACGATATCCGCCTCATGGCGTCCGGACCGCGCGCGGGACTCGGCGAGCTTGCGCTGCCCGCGAGGCAGCCCGGCTCGTCCATTATGCCAGGCAAGGTCAATCCGGTCATGGCCGAAGTCGTGAACCAGACCGCCTTCCAGGTCATCGGCAACGACCATACGATCTGCCTGGCTTCGGAAGCCGGCCAATTCGAGCTTAACGTCATGGGCCCGGTCATCGCGCTTAACCTGCTGCAGTCGCTGCGCATCCTCCGCAACGCGGTCGACGTGTTCATTCAATTCGCGCTGGACGGCATGGAAGCGAATCTCGAGCGGTGCGCGACCTACGTGCGCGACAGCTTCGGCATCGTGACCGCGCTTAATCCGCATCTGGGCTACGAGGTCGCCGCGGGGCTCGTCAAGGCGGCGCTCAAGACCGGACAGCCGATTCGCGACATCATTCTGGAGCGCGGGCTGCTGACGCCCGAGGAGATCGATGTCATCCTCGATCCCTATCATATGACTTCTCCGGGCATATCCGGCGAGTGGCTGATCGGCAAAAACGGGGATTTGTAAAACACGAGTCCGATACATTCAATGTTCGAAGCCCATGGGAGGGGAACGCTTTGCATCTGGAAAAAAGAACGCTGGGCCGCACGGGACTGCAAGTAACGCCGATCGGATACGGATCCATGGAGCTGCGCGGGGACCGGGTATGGAGCGGGAGGCCGGTAGACGACGCAGAGGCTGGGCGCGTACTGAACGAGGTGCTGGACCAAGGCATTAATTTTATCGACACGGCTTATTCTTATGGCATCGCGGAGGCGTTGATCGGCAAGCACCTCGCCCACCGGCGCGACGAATATTTGCTCGCGACCAAATGCGGACGGGAAGCGATCGAC
This sequence comes from Cohnella hashimotonis, assembly GCF_030014955.1. Classification (NCBI taxonomy): domain Bacteria; kingdom Bacillati; phylum Bacillota; class Bacilli; order Caryophanales; family Paenibacillaceae; genus Cohnella; species Cohnella hashimotonis. The sequence goes on along the minus strand of NZ_JAGRPV010000001.1, from coordinate 3,489,525 downwards.
CGCGGGGATCATGTCGACACGCCTCATCGCTGGGACAAGCGGTTTCTGGAGGAGAGCTTCGAGGAGAGCCTCCGGCGGATGAAGACGGATTACGTGGACCTGCTGCAGCTGCACGGCCCGATGCCGGAGGATGCTGAGCGCGAGTCGCTCGTCGCGTTTTTGCAAGGTCTCAAGCAGGCGGGTAAGGTACGATGGATCGGCATTTCCAGCTTTTTGCCGGCCGTGCCGCATTTTATCCGTTCCGGCGAATTCGATACGATTCAGATGCCTTATTCGGCGCTGGAGCGGGCGCACGAGTCGCTGATCGCCGAGGCGGCCGTCCAAGGCGCGGGCGTCATCGTCCGCGGCGGCGTCGGCAGAGGCGAACCCGGCGCGGGACTTGGCCAGCAGGACCAATGGGAATTCTGGAATCGCGCCCGCATGGACGAGCTGCTGGAAGACGGAGAGAGCCGAACCGGCTTCATGCTGCGATTCACGCTCAGCCACCCGGACATTTCGACGATCATCATCGGGACGAAAAACCCGTCGCATCTTCGCGACAATGTCGTTCAGGCACGCAGAGGGACGCTGCCGCCCAACGTTTACGAAGAAGCGAAGCGCAGATTGACGGCGGCCGGTTCCGTCGTTGCGGAAGCCTGATCGCCGAGCTGCCGTCGCGCGAAGGATTACACAGCTCTTATAGGGGGTAAGAAAGGAGATAGCTATCCATTCTGCCACCTGGGAGTGATAAAATATGAATCAAACGAATCGCGTGCTGATCGTCGTGACGAACGGCAAACAGCTGGACGGCGGACCGCTCGCCGGCGTATGGTGGTCGGAAGTCGCGGAGCCGATCGAGGAATTCGCCGCGCGGGGCTATGAAGTGACGATCGCGAGTCCCAAAGGAGGCGAAGCGCTTGTCGATCCGGCCAGCATGAAGGACGCCGGCGACAAAGCGGAGCATTCATATAAAAAATGGCTATCGGACACGATGCCGCTGCGCAAAGCGAAAACGCAGGATTACGAGGCGATTTTTCTCGCGGGCGGCCACGGCGCCATGTTCGATTTTCCGCACGACGTCCACTTGCAAAACCTGCTGACCGACTTCGTCACGGCCGGCAAGCCGATCGGCGCCGTCTGCCATGGCGTCGCCGGGTTGGTCGGCGCGAAGCTGGACACGAGCAATCCGCTTGTAGAGAACAAGCGACTGACCGGGTTTACCAATTCGGAAGAGGCCCAGACGCCGCTTCAGGGAAAGCTTCCTTTCCTGCTCGAGACCCGGCTGAAGGAGCTTGAAGCGAAGTTCGTCGCGGGTCCTGACAATGGCGAGCATGTCGTGGTCGACGGCGGTCTCGTGACCGGCCAGAATCCGGCATCCTCTCGTGCCGCGGCGCGGGCGATCGCCGATTTGATCCATGCCGAAAAGCCGCTCGAGCACCGTCAAGGCCGCGTACCGGGAGGTGTGTCGCGATGAACGGACTAAGCGAGAAGCAGCTGGCCAAGCTGAAAGAACTGCTGCTGGCGGAAAAATCCGATATCGACCGCCATTTCGCAATCGAAGCCAGCGACGGCACGACTTCGATTACCGACGATACGGGCGAGCTGTCGTCCTACGACAATCACCCTGCTGACCTGGGAACAGAGACGTTCGAGCGGGAGCGGGACGCCGCGATCGATCAGCGCTACTTTGAACGAAGGGACGAAGTCGAACGCGCCCTTGCCAAAATGGAAGACGGTACGTACGGTCTATGCGAGATCAGCGGAGAGCCGATCGGCTATGAGCGGTTGGAAGCGATGCCTGTCGCAAGGTACAGCATCGCGCATGTTCCTGTCGAGGAGGCGGCGACGGGCGATTACCGTCCGGTGGAAGAGGATGTCATGACGCAGCCGCCTTCGGGCGCGGGCGAGCATCGCCAGCGGCAGGCCGGACGCTTTGACGATGCGGACGCCTGGAAAACGCTCGAGGAGTACGGCAACGCCTCGGATACGCAGGCGACCGGCGTCGAGCCGAATCAGGAGCGTTGATCGGATTAGCGATAATCGATTATGAACGCGGCGGATGAGAGCTTTCTCATCGCGCCGCGTTTTTTATTTTAGCAACAATTGGCGCTCATTGTCGTCTATAAACCATAGAGTCGATAGCTCATATCGATCACAACTTGGCGCTTGGAGGCTACACGATTGAATCGGAAATTGAAAATGGCGATGCCGCTGTTGTTCGCGCTGCTGCTGTGCTTGCCGTTGGTGCCGCAGGCCGGCGCCGCAAAGCTTGCCGACATTACCGTCTATCTGGACGGCGCGAAGCTGCCTGCCGATGTGCCGCCCTATATCGATTCCAAGCTGGGGGCAACGATGGTGCCGATCCGAACCGTAAGCGAGGGTCTGGGGGCTTCGATCGTATGGGAACAGAAGACGCAGACGGCCACGATCGCAAAAGGCGCGGATACGATCATTTTGACGAGCGGCAAGAAGAATGCGACCGTGAACGGCAGCGCGGTGCCGCTTGACGCGTCCGTTCAGAACAAAGCCGGCAGAATCATGGTGCCGCTTCGCTTCATCGGCGAAAATCTCGGTCTCTACGTGGTCTGGGATCCGGTCGCCAGATCCGTCGTCATGCGCTCCAATAGCGGCGAAAACGGTGGAGGAAACGGGGGCCAAACCGGCGGGCAACCGGGAGGCGGCAACCAGGGCGGAGGCGGCTCGAACGACCCGGGCTTGCGCGGCGCGTGGATATCGACCGTCTTCAATCTGGACTGGCCATCCACAGCCGCTTACGGAAATGAGAGCAAGCAAAAGCAAGAATTCTCGGCGATGTTGGACCAATTTCAGCAAATGGGCCTGAACGCCGTATTCCTGCAGGTACGACCGGCTTCGGATGCGCTGTACCGTTCGATGCTCGTGCCCTGGTCCAAAGTGCTGACAGGCACGCAAGGGCGCGATCCCGGTTACGATCCGCTGACCTATCTCATTGAGGAGACCCATCGTCGCGGCATGCAGTTCCATGCCTGGTTTAATCCGTTCCGGTCGAATACGGACACGAAGACCGCCGCGCTGGCCGGCAACCATGTCGCAGTGGAGCATCCCGAGTGGATCGTGACGACCGGCACGACCTCGTATATTAACCCGGGCATTCCGGAGGCCAGGCAGCACATCATCGACACGATCATGGAAGTGGTCAACGGCTACGATATCGACGGCGTGCATCTGGACGATTATTTTTATCCTTCGAGCGGCGTGTTCAGCGACGATGCGACGTTCGCCTTGCACAATCCGACGGGCATTCTGCTCAAGACGGATTGGCGGCGCGACAACATCAATACTTTTGTGCGCGATCTCGGATTTTCGATTCATGCAGCGAAGCCGAGCGTATCGTTCGGCATCAGCCCCTTCGGCGTATGGCGGAACGCTTCGAAGGATCCGACCGGGTCGGACACGAAGGCCGGCGTCACGGCATACGACAGCATGTACGCCGACGTGCGGACATGGATCAGGCAGGGTTGGATCGACTATGTCGCCCCTCAGATCTACTGGAGTATGTCTTACTCCGCGGCACGGTACGACAAGCTCGTCGATTGGTGGTCAGGCGAGGTGGCCGGTACGAGCGTGAAGCTGTACATCGGCCATGCGACCTACAAGCTGGGTACCGCGGAGGCAGGTTGGCAGTCGGCGGGCGAGATCATTAATCAGCTTAAATATAATGCCGCGCATCCGATGGTTCAGGGCGATATCTATTACAGCGCGACGTCGTTGCTCAAAAATACGCTCGGCATCGTGCCGGCGCTCCAGAATTATTACGGTCAAAGCTCGAACTCATAAACTTTTACAGGTCCCCCAAGCCGGTGCGCGGGGGATTTTCTTTTGGTTTGACAGGTTGATCGTCGCGGGTAAAAAGGGACATTCGGCAGAAAGGAGCGGTTGTCCGTGATTGAGATGGTTACGATTAAGCTGGTCATCGCCATTTTCGGCCTGTGGGTCATGACGCGGCTGCTGGGGAAAAAGGAGATCTCGCAGCTGACCGCTTTCGACTTCGTATCTTCTCTCATGCTGAGCGAGCTGGTCGGGAATACGATCTACGACAAGGACGTCAAGCTGATCCATTTGCTTTATGCGCTCGCGCTGTGGACCTGTCTGTCCATCGGGCTCGAGAAGCTCAGCATCGTGTTTCCGCGACTGGGTCGACTTGCGAGCGGCAGACCCGAGCTGATCATACATAACCGGAAGATCATCCTTGCCGCGATGAGGCGCAACAACCTGGACTTCGAGCAGCTGCATGCGATGCTCAGACAGAACGGGGTGTTCGCGATCAGCCAGGTGGAATACGCGGTGCTGGAGACGAACGGCAGTCTGAGCGTCATGCTGAAGTCCGATGTCGAGGAAGGCGCGCGGGAGGATCTGCAGCCTCCGACAGCGGAAGTCGTGCTTCCGGTAGCGCTTGTCGTTAACGGCCGAATCGACGCAGCCGGCTTGCGGGACCTTGGCAAGGACGGCGGGTGGCTCGTCCGCGAATTGCTGGAACGGCGCATAGAGGACGTCAAAACGGTGCTTTACGCCGAGTGGAGCGAAGGGGAGGGGCTGCACGTACAGCTCAAAGCCTGACAAAAAGCGGCAGTCCGACTTGCTTGGCCCGCTTCTTGTGCGTTATAATTTTGTAGCCAATTCTAATAATGAGGAGTATGAAGATGGGAAAAGTATTGATCTTCGGTCACAAAAATCCCGATACGGATACGATCTGCTCTGCGATCGCTTACGCAGCGCTTAAGAACAAGCTCGGCGTCGAAGCAGAAGCCGTTCGCCTCGGCAACGTCAGCGCCGAGACGCAATTCGCGCTCGACACGTTCGGCGCGGCTGCACCGCGCCTTGTCGAATCTGTCGCTTCCGAGGCGAAGCAAGTCATTCTCGTCGACCACAACGAACGCCAGCAAAGCGCTGCCGATATCGATCAAGTGCAAGTCATCGAGGTTATCGACCACCACCGCATCGCCAACTTCGAGACGAGCGCGCCGCTGTACTACCGTGCCGAGCCGGTCGGCTGCACGGCTACGATCCTCAAGAAGCTGTATAAGGAAAACGGCGTCGAGATCGACAAGAACGTCGCCGGACTGATGCTCTCCGCCATCATTTCCGACTCCCTGCTGTTCAAGTCGCCGACCTGCACGCAGGAAGACATCGACGCAGCCCGCGAGCTGGCCGAGATCGCCGGCGTCAATGCCGACACGTACGGCCTCGATATGCTGAAGGCCGGCGCGAACCTGCTCGACAAGTCGATCGACGAGCTCGTCTCTCTCGACGCCAAGGAATTCTCGATGGGCTCCGCCAAGGTCGAGATCGCCCAAGTGAACGCCGTCGACGTGAACGATGTGCTGTCCCGTCAAGGCGAGCTCGAGGATAAACTGAACGGCATCATTGCCGCCAAGGGCCTCGACCTGTTCCTGTTCGTCGTGACGGACATCCTGAACAACGATTCTGTCGGCGTCGCGCTGGGCAAGTCCGCAGCCGTCGTCGAGCAAGCATACGGCGTCAAGCTGGACGGCAACAAAGCGACCCTTAAGGGCGTCGTCTCCCGCAAATCGCAGATCGTGCCGGTGTTGACGGACACGTTCAACAAGCAATAATCGATTCTGGCGCGATTCGTTTATCGCGTATCAGTACAAAGAAGCCGCCTTTCGAGGCGGCTTCTTTCCGTCTTCGTTTAGAAGGCGTGTATGAGAAAGGCGTTCAATCATCGGCGTACAGCCAGGACGGTCAAACGCCGCCTTGCGTCAAGCCGAACGCTTCGGCAATGAGGCGGTACGATCGCAGCCGCGCCTCAAAGTTATGCGTCACGGTGACGATCATCAGCTCGTCGATGCCGAGGCGCTCCGACATTTCTTCCAGCTGCCGCTTCACGGATGCCGGCGTGCCGACGATCCGGCGGTGAGCGCCCGATGCGATCCGCATGCGATCGTATTCGGAATATGGGTATGCCTCCGCGGTCTCGACGCTCGGGAAGCGGTCGAGCAGACGCCCGCTCTCGAGCGACAGGAAAAACAGCTCGGTGCTCGACGCCAGGCGGCGCGCTTCCTCTTCCGTATCCGCGCAAATGACGTATACGGCCGCAAGCAGTTTAGGGACATCGTTCAGCGCGGACGGCTTGAAGCGATCCTTGTAGTGCTGAACCGACACTTCGCTCTCGGGCACGCCGAAAAACTGGGCATAGCCGTAGGCGGCGCCGATTTCTGCGGCGATCGCGGCGCTGCCGAAGCTCGAGCCGAGCAGCCACAGCTCGGGCGTCGTCGGGATGGCAGGCGAAGCGGTCAGTCCCTTGAACCGGTGCTTTTCGGGCAGCGCGTCGTTCAAATAGCCGATCAGGTCGGCTACTTGCTGCGGGTAATTGTCGATATGAGAGATTTTCCCTTCCTGCAGCGCGCGGGTCGAGATCGGCATGCCGCCCGGCGCGCGACCGAGACCGACGTCGATGCGGCCCGGATGCAGCGCCTCCAGTACCCGGAAGTTCTCGGCGACCTTGTACGCGCTATAGTGGGACAGCATGACGCCGCCGGAACCGACCTTGATGCGCTGCGTGTTGGCGGCCAGATGGGCGATCAACACTTCGGGGCTGGAGGAGGCAAGCGCGTGAGAGGCATGGTGCTCCGCCACCCAGTAGCGGTGGTAGCCGAGACGGTCCGCTTCCTTGGCCAGCTCGGTCGTTTCGCGAAGCGCATCGCTCGCCGTACGTCCTTCTGCAATCTGGGATTGATCCAATATGCTTAATTTCATGAAGCCTTCACCTCGGCGTTCGAATTTGAGCGAATTTGCAAAGCATTGCAAGCGTCGTTTATCTGTGATTTATAATCGCACATTTAACGATAAAATGCCAGCACCCTTTGCCATCAAGTGAAAAAGGGAGCTGCGCGCTTTGCAGCGGTTGGACTTTTCAAATGCGTTGAACTAATATTATGGAATAAAAAATGGACGCGCGGGAGGTGCCTTGCTTAATTGAAGCTGATACTGCAGGACAAGCCTGACGACAACAGCTGGCACGAGGCGCTTACGCTTTACCGCGAGGCTTTTCCCGCCGAGGGTCGCAAGCCCGATGCCATCCTGGACCGCATGTTCCAAAAGCGGATCGGCCTGCTCGCCGCCGGCATTGAGGAAGGCGAGATGAAAGCGATGGCCATTTGCGGCGTCCTGACCAAGTCGAAGCTGCTGCTTATCGATTATTTGGCGGTTCGCGAGAGGGAGCGGGGCCAAGGCATCGGCTCACGATTCGTTTCCATGATCGCGGATTGGGCAAAAGCAGAGGCGCTTGACGGACTGTTAATCGAGGCGGAGGCCGAGGACACGCCGGAAAACGAAGCCCGCGTCCGTTTCTGGGAAAAATGCGGATTCGCACGCACGGCATACGTCCATCAATACATTTGGGTGCCCGAGCCTTACCGCGCGATGGTCAGCTACTTCGAACCGGATCGCTTTGCTGCGCCGGACGGCCAGGCGTTGTTTCGACATATAAGCGAGTTTCACAGGAGGTCATTCAGATGACGGAATCCGCGTACCGGTCGCTTGACCGGAATTATATATTGGAATGGCTGAGTGGTCTCCTCGGTTGCCCGAGCCCAAGCGGCTACTGCATGGAGATCGTCGGGATGCTGCGGGAGGAAGCCGCGAGGCTCGGGTACGCCAGCGAGACGACGCCCAAAGGCAATGTGATCGTTACCGTTCCTGGGCGAGAGAGCGGGCCGGCCGTCGGCTTGTCCGCGCACGTCGACACGCTTGGCGCGATGGTTCGCGCCGTCAAGACGGCCGGCACGCTGCGCTTCACGCCCATCGGCGGCTACGCGATGCAGACGGTCGAAGGCGAATATTGTACCGTGCATGCGCGCGACGGCCGCAAATACGAGGGCACGGTGCTATCGACGAAGCCGTCTGTTCATGTGTATTCGGACGCGAGAGAGTGGAAGCGCGAGGAAGAAAATATGGAGATTCGGCTCGACGAGGACGTCCGCGGCAAGGACGATACGCTCGCGCTCGGCATCGCGCCGGGCGACTTCGTATCGTGGGATCCCCGGACCCGGATCTATCCGAACGGGTGGATCAAGTCTCGCCACCTCGACGACAAGGCGAGCGTCGCGGCGCTCTTCGGCCTGCTGGAATGGCTGAAGCGAACCGGACAAACGCCGGCCAGGACGCTTAGACTTGTATTCTCCACATACGAGGAGGTCGGTCACGGCGCTGCCTGGATTCCCGGCGATATCGAGGAGCTGATCGCGGTGGACATGGGCGCGCTTGGCGACGATCTGTCCGCGACGGAACGCGATGTCTCGATCTGCGCCAAGGATTCTTCGGGTCCCTACGACTATGGGATGACTTCGCGTCTCATCGCGCTTGCGAAGCGCGACGGCATTCCGCATGCGGTCGACATTTATCCGCATTACGGTTCGGATGCCACGGCAGCGCTGCGAGGCGGCAGCAATATCCGGGCAGCGCTCATCGGTCCCGGCGTGCATGCCTCTCACGGCATGGAGCGCACGCACGCGGACGCTATCCTGGGAACGGCCGCCCTCCTGATCGCCTATGTCACGGATGAACGGTAGCCGCGAGAGCGGCAGCAACGAATCGAAAACGAGCCAGATGCCCGCGTCCGCAACACATCCAAGCGCAAGGACGGCGATACGTAGGCCGCTTCGGGTGCCCGCGATTTTTTTGATACTGACCGCATTGCTCTGGATCAAGATGGCGCTGCTCCGGTATTTTACGTTCGGCGAGGTCGCCTGGAGCCATATCGGTGCCGATGCGGCTGCGGTCGCCGTACTGACGAGTCTGCTCGCCGTCGTCCTGCCGGGGCGCGGCCGCGGCATCGCTTGCTGGCTGCTTGACGCCCTTATCTCGACGATTTTGTTCGCGGCTACGCTTTACTTCGCTCATTTCGGCTCGATGCCGACCTATACGGCGCTGCTGGAGCTGCATCAGGTGCCGCAAGTCCAGGCCAGCGTGCAATCGACGATGGATCCGCTCTATTATTTGTTGTTCGCGGATCTGCCGGTACTGGCCGCAACCGGCTTCGTAATCAGGCGAAAAAATATACGCGGACAAGCCGCCTTGCGCATCGCTTCCGTCTCCTCCGTCAGATGGATGGCCGCGATCGCGCTAGTCGCTTGCGCAGGCATCGTCGCAGGCGACGTGCGCCAAGGACTCGGCATCGACAACGAGCTGGCTGCCGCAGACCGCGAAGGCTTTCTGAGCTACCAGGCGATCGCAGCCATCAAGGCGAACCGCGAATCCCGCCAGGCATCCGCCGCCGATCTCGCGCAGACCGTCAGCGAGATCGAAGCGCTGCAAGCGTCGTTTTCTTATCGCAAGAGCGCGAGCTCAGGCGCGACACCGGCGCATTTCGGCGAAGCGGCGGGGAGCAATCTGATCGTGCTGCAGCTCGAAGCGTTCCAGAACTTCCCGCTGCATCTGCTGATCGGCGGTCAGGAAGTGACGCCGGTTCTCAACAAGCTGGCGGACGAATCGTATTATTTTCCGCGCGTCTATCAGCAGATCGGGCAGGGCAACACGTCGGATGCGGAGTTCATGGCGAATACGTCGATCTATCCGACCGCGAAGATCGCGATGTCTACGGGCTACGGCGACAGGGCGCTGCCGAGCCTTCCGAGGCTGCTTCAGCAGGACGGCTACAAGGCGTTTACGTTTCACGTCAACGATGTCAAGTTCTGGGATCGCAACCGGCTGTATCCTGCGCTTCATTTCGATCAATATTTCGACAAGCCGTATTATGAGAACGATCATTTCAACGACTTCGGTGCCTCGGACGAGGAATTGTATCGCTTCGGGCTGGAGGAGCTGGAGAAAACGAGCGCGGCAGGAACGCCATTCTATGCGCAATTCGTGACGGCGTCCAGCCACTTTCCGTTCAAGGTGCCGAAGGATCGCCAGAAGCTGCAGGTGCCGGACGAGCTGGAAGGAACGCAGCTCGGCGATTATTTGATCGCCGCCAATTATACGGATTATGCGATCGGCCGCCTGATCGAAGGGCTTAAGAAGGACGGATTGTGGAGCCGCACGACGCTCGCCGTCTACGGGGATCATTACGGGCTGCAGCCGGACGACAACGATCCGGCTTGGGTGAGCCGCATGCTCGGCATGAAGTACGACTCGCGCGTCTCCCGTATGAATATCCCGTTTATCGTACATGTGCCCGGCCAGTCGGATGGCCGCCGGGTGGAACAGGTCGGCGGCCAGCTCGACATGATGCCGACGATCGCCAACTTGCTCGGGACAAAGCCGCGCGATGCCGGCATCGTAGCCTTCGGCCAGGACTTGCTCAATATCGACCGGAACGTCGTCGGCAGCCGCTATTATTTGCCGACAGGCTCGTTTTTCAACGACAGGGTGCTGTATGTGCCCGGAACCGGCTTCGAGGACGGCACGGCTGTGTCGCTGGACACGCTGGAGCAGGTCAAGGACGTGTCGCCCTATCGCGGAGACTACGACTATATTATGAAGCTGATGGGATTGTCGGATCGATACGTCCGCGTGCTTCCGAAGCGGTAAGCGGAAGCCTCGCGAACGGCAATTAGAAGAAGGGCAGCTTGATCGACTTGCGATAGAGCGGGTACAGCCATTTGACGCCGAGCGAGGTCAGCGTATCCGCGATCAAGTGGGACGCATAGCCGGCGGTCGCGACGATCGCGATGCCTGGAATGTCCCGCTCGGCCTCGAGCTCCCGTCCGAGCCAGTACCAGACGGCCAGCGCCCATACGGTATGGGTCATGCCGCGATGCTTGAGCCAAGGCGCCCACGCCGTATAGGCGCCGAGGCCGATCAGCCACATCTCGCCGCTGCGCGAGCCGGCGACGGCGAGACCGATGCCGATAAGGGAGACGAGGCCGTTGCGGATCGTGCCCGAGGACACGGACATAAGCACGAGCATGAGCGGGATGCCGATCCAGCCGAGCACCGCGGGTACGGCTTGTCCCGTCGCATACAAGTATAGCGCGGCCGCAGCGGCGACTGCGCCGCCGCCGAGCGCGCCGCGGTGGATCGCCCTGGAGAGGCCGCCCAGCTTGGCGCTCAGCATATTGGTCCCGTCCAGATCGGGCGCAAGCGCCGAAAAGGCTGCCGCTGCCACATAGGCGGCGGACTGAACCGGACCGGGCGGATAATAGCAGGCCGCGGCGACGCCGACGACGAGACCGATGGCCAGATGGGTAGTGCCTTTCATAATAAGAACCTCCGTCGGACTGGAATGCGGCTCGCATGAATCGTCATGCGAACATTTGTTTGTCCATTATAACGGGAGGACGAAATTTCCACAACCGCTTTATAATTCTGATCGAGGTGATTGCGATGGCTAAGAAAAAAGGGGGCGCTCCGCGTCGGCCTGCAGCCAGACAGGAAGAGACGCCGGCGTCGGGATCGACGCTGAAGGAGCTGCTCAGTGCCGAGACGCTGCAAAAGCTGAAGGCGCATGCGGATTCGATGAAGGAAGAAGAGCGGAAGCGGGCGGAAGAAAAGCGTGCGGCCGAGGAAGAAGCGAAGCGGACCGAGGAGAAACGCCTTGCCAACGATTTCGGACATCTGCTGGACAACAGCCGTCTCGATTGGAAAACGTTCAAGTAACCTGAAACGCGAAGTACAGCAATAGGGACCGGGCCCGCCTTCTGCGCGGCGTCCGGTCCCTATTGCATGTCTTTCATGCCATTACTTGTAGGATAGGGTGTCGATCATTTCTCCGACCGTGTCCTGGTATTTTTCCACGCTGTCCGGCTCGGCGGTATAGGTGACGATATACGCTTTGTCGTCTCCGATAATGGCGGCTTGCTGCCAATGCAGATCGTACTGCCCTTGCTGACCCGTATATTCCAGGAAGAAGGAGTGGTTTTCTTCCGATTTCTCCGAGCTGACGAGTTTAAAGTTCGTGATCATTTTTTCAAGCGCTTTTTGCGTTTCGTCCGCGTATTGATCGATCGAACCCGTAGCGGCAGCACCGAGATCCTGGACGACCAGCGTCACGTTTTCCTTGAACAGATCCGAATCGTTGTCGGCAGGCGACAAAAAGGCGGCGCTCACGCCCTGAATGTCGTTCTGAACGGTCCAATCCTTCGGATATTGAATGCTGTAGCCGTCTTCGGCATTTTCGTACAGCTGAAAGCCCGATTTAAGCTCCCCGTCGGGGCGAGCGGCCGCCTCGGATGCTGCGGCCGTGCTTGCGCCCGGGCTCGCTTCGGCGCTCGCGCTCGGACTGGCCGTGACGCTTGCGCTGGCAGAGGCCGTGGCTGGCGGACTCGCGGTCGAAGCGGTATTGTTGTTGTCGCCGCTATTCCCGCAAGCGGCGAGGATCAGAGCCAGACCTAACGGCGCAGTCCATTTTAAATAGGAATTCGGTTGATTGGCCTTGATTTTCATGATTTCTCTCTCTCCCTTTTTTAGATCGGATGTTCAAAGCAGATAAATGTCGTACCTTGTTGAATGTACACCGCTTTGCCGAATCGAAAACGCAAAAAAGCGCCTTTAAGGAAAACTTTAGTGAAAAAATAGTCGTTCCTTCGGCCTAGTCATATATCGGATGTATGGAACGGACCTGTCCGGCGTATAATCTTTTGCTTGTATACCTAACTTCATGGTAAGGTACAATTAAATCCTGTGCGCGGATTGCGGCATTTCGGAAGCAGAACTAGAGATCGCAAAAGGGGGGAACGGGGCTTGAGCGACATGATTAACCAGACGATAGACTGGCTGCTGGAGTCGACCAATCTCCAGGGATTCTATGTGCTCCTCCTCACCGTGCCTCTGGCGGTCATCCAAGGTTTTTTCGGCATATTTCCTTTTTCCACGCTGATTTTTCTGCAGATTTCCGCCTTGGGCCTGGTCAACGGACTGATCACGAGCTGGCTCGTCGGCATCGTCGCGTCTCTGGTCGTCTATTACGCATGCAAGTATTTTTTTGCGGATTGGTTCGAGCGCAAGATGAAGTCGAAGGCCGGGCGCTACGAGAAGTGGCAGCGTTATTTCATGAAATACGGCGTGTGGTCGATCATCTTCCTCCGCACGCTGCCGATCATGCCGAACAACGTCATTTCGTTCATGGCATCGCTGTCCAAGATCTCCCACAGATCGTATATGGTTTCGTCGCTTGTCGGCGTCATGTCCCATATTTGGCTGTTCGGCATCATTAGCTCGTCGATTTTGTTTCCGGAGACTGACATCGGGTTGTTGATCGGTTCTTATTTATTGTTCTGCGTGGCATTGTCGGGCATCTTCGGGGCGCAGCTGGTGCGGGAACGCAGGAGAGCAAGGGGCGTCTGACGCAGTACGGCCAGAGGGAGAGACATTCGTTTGAAAAGATTCAAAAAGTTTTATATCGAAATTACGAGCGTATGCAATCTGGCTTGCTCCTTCTGTCCCCCGACCGAACGGAAGTCCAAGTTCATCCGGATCGAAGACTTCGCGCATACGCTCGATCAGGTCAAGCCGTACACGGACCATATTTATTTGCACGTAAAAGGCGAGCCGATGCTCCATCCCAAGCTGGACCAGCTGATGGATATTAGCCACGAAAAAGGGTTCAAGGTGAACTTGACGACCAACGGCACGCTGCTGCATAAGGCCGGCCCCAAGCTCATCGGCAAGCCGGCGCTCAGACAGATCAACTTTTCTCTCCATAGCGAGGGCCCGCATATGGAAGAGCCGAACAAGGAAGCGTACGTGCTCGGCATCGTCGCATTCGCGAAGGAAGCCGTACGGACCGGTGGCGTCACGATCTCGCTGAGGCTGTGGAATCTGGAGCTGGACAACGCGGAAAACGCGGCGCGAAGCCGCAACCGGGACATTCTTGCGCTGCTTGAACGGGAGTTCGGCCTTGCGCGTCCGATCGAAGAGAGCTGGGAGCGGGGCAAAGGCCTTAAGCTGGCCGATCGCATCTATTTGAACCAGGACCATGAGTTCAAGTGGCCGGATCTTGCGGAGCCGGAGGACGAGGGCAGAGGCTTCTGTCACGGCCTGCGCAACCAGGCCGGCGTGCTGTCCGACGGCACGGTCATTCCTTGCTGTCTGGACGGCGAAGGCGTCATTAATCTGGGCAACATTCACGAGCGGCCGTTCTCGGAAATTATCGAGGGCGAGCGGGCGCAGCGCATGTATGACGGATTTTCCCGGCGCGAAGTCGTCGAGGAGCTGTGCAGAAAATGCGGCTACCGGCAGCGCTTCGGCTTCCAAAGCCGCGCCTGAGCGGCATCGAATACGAGACAGGCCTCACCTACCGGAACCGACGGAAGGGAGGCCTTTTTAGTATACAAAAAACATTAAAAAAACTTGTTTTTCCTTGAACAAAGGACAAGGATACGCCGTCTAATGTTTGAATGTCAAAAACGAAAGAAAATTGTCCGATTCGCGGGACGAGGGAGGGATGCCGGAGCAGTCGCATAGTCGGATGTTAGACCGAACGCAGCGCTAGTCCTTGACACGCAAGTGACCGCTAGAACGCCGCATGATCAGGCATCGACCGGCAGATTTATCGCCGGCACCGGCAATATTCCCGTCACCGGGGCTTTAACTTACGACAGAGATATTTAACTGAAGTTGAATCGAGATGGAAAGTAGCAAGTGTCAAGAGCTGCCAAAGGAGTCCGCTAAGCATGCATACAACTAAATCCGCACCATCCCGCTACATGCCGGGTCTGGATGGGCTGAGAGCGATCGCGGTCATCGCGGTCATCGCCTATCATCTGGACTTCGACTGGGCCTCGGGAGGCCTATTGGGCGTAGGCGTGTTCTTTGTGTTGTCCGGTTACCTCATAACGGATCAGATCGCCTCCGAGCTTAATCGGGAAGGGCGTCTTAACCTGAAGGGGTTCTGGCTGCGACGCGCCAGGAGATTGCTGCCCGCCATGCTGCTCGTCATGGCCGCCGTACTGCTATATTTACTGTTATTCGACCGTGACCGGCTGCCGTCGCTGGCAGGCGACGTGTGGTCGGCCGTCACTTATACAAGCAACTGGTACTTAATTTTTCATCATGTCTCTTACTTCGAGAGCTTCGGTCCGCCTTCGCCGTTCGGGCACTTGTGGTCGCTCGCGGTCGAAGAGCAATTTTATCTGCTCTGGCCGCTGCTGCTGCCTGCGGCGGCCATGCTGCTCGGACGCCGGGGCAGGACGGCTCTGGCGATTACGGCAGCGGCAGTTGTCTCTGCGGTGTTGATGGCCGTCCTTTATGTGCCGGGCGAAGATCCTAGCCGTATATATTACGGCACCGACACGCGTGCGTTCGGACTGCTGCTGGGCGCTGCGCTGGCGCTCGTCTGGCCCAGCGGCAGACTGTCTACGGGACTGTCGCGTCGCTCTCGCGCCGGCCTCGATGCCATCGGCATCGCCGCGCTTGCGGCCGTTCTGCTCATGATACGCTGCACGAGCGAATACGATTCTTTCCTCTATCGGGGCGGCTTGGTTCTGCTGTCGCTGTGCGCAGCCGCGCTCGTCGCCGTGCTCGCTCATCCCGACAGCCGTTTCGGCGCCTGGCTGGGCTGCGGTCCGATGCGCTGGATCGGGAAGCGTTCTTACGGCATTTACCTTTGGCATTATCCGGTCATCGTTTTGTCCGAAAAGCAGGTGAACACCGACGGACCGGAGCCGCTGCGCATAGCGCTGCAGCTTGCCGTCAGCGTTATTCTCGCGGCGCTGTCTTACCGATTCGTCGAGAACCCGATTCGCCGCCGCGGTCTCGCCGCAGTGAGAGAAGGCGCGCTCGCTGTCGCGGCTAGCCTATCACGCGGCTTGACGCCGCGAGGTTCGTCCGCGCCAAGCCGTCCGGCCGCAGGCCTGTCCGTCGCGGCTCTGATTCTCCTGTGCGTATCCTGCACAGGCGATGCGCACCCGCTCGGTCAGGGCGGCACAGCCGCCGCATCGGAAGGCGCGGCCGGCATAATCGTCGACGCCGGCATCCACGCCGGCGCCGGCAAGCCATCCGGCAGCGCAGAAGCTGCCGCTGGCGGCGGCGGGAGAGGGGACGCCGACGTGCGTCCCGCGCAAGGTCACGCCGACACGGCCGAGCCGACGGCGAAGCCGACTTCTACGCCGACACCCAAGCCGCCGGCAGGAGGGAAGCCGTCCGCGAAGCCCGGGCACTCGCCGTCGCCTTCGCCGAAGCCTTCCGATTCGCCTGCTCCGCAACAGTCGGCAGATGCCGGAGCCAATGCCGGTACCGGAAGCGAAGGCGAGGTAGGAAAGCGCAGCGGGGAAGGCATTACCGTTATCGGCGACTCTGTCATGCTGAACGTGAAGCCGTACCTGGAGCAGCAACTGCCCGGCATCGTCGTCGACGGCGAGGTCGGCAGGCAGATGCGCGAGGCGCCGGACCGAATCGCAGCGCTCAAGAGCCAAGGCCTGCTCGGCAGCCGAATTGTCGTCGAGCTGGGCACGAACGGCTCGTTTACGAAAAAGCAGCTGACGAAGCTGCTCGACGCGCTTGCCGAAGAGGACGAAGTGATCCTGATGAATACCCGCGTACCGCGCAAATGGCAGGATACAGTCAACGACATGCTGAACGATATCGCTTCCGATTATCCGAATGTATCGATCGGCGACTGGTACGGCGCAAGCGCGGATCACGACGAGTATTTCGGCAAGGATGGCGTGCATCTGGGGAAAACCGGCTCGCAGGCCTACGCTAAGCTGGTTGCGGACCTGCTCGGAAGCAAGTTAAGCGGTTGAAATCAGGCAAACGGGATGAAGCGGAGAATTGCCGCGTCATCCCGTTTGTTTTGCGCTTTTTTCCCGTTTGTTTTGCGCTTTTTTATGGAACGTTTATTTGCCCAAAAAGGCGTTCAGCATCCAGATCGTCTTCTGCAGGTCTGCCGTCTGACCGATTAACAAGTCGGCCGTAGCTTCGTCGCCGGCCGCTTGCGCCGAATCGATACCGGCGGCCAGCTCTTGCACGAGCTTCGTATAATCGGCGATGACCGCTTCGACCATCTGTGCGGCGGATTCGCCGCCGGCCGCTTCGCCTACGGTCGCGAGCGACAGGCTTTCCTTCAGCGTCGAGACCGGGCTGCCGCCGATGGCGAGCAGCCGTTCGGCGATCTCATCCATACGCGCTGCAGCTTCCGTGTACAACGTTTCGAATTTCGCATGCAAAGTGAAAAACTCGCTCCCTTTGACGTACCAATGGAAGTGGTGAAGCTTTGTGTACAGCACCGTCCAGTTGGCAACCTGGCGGTTCAGTACGACGCTCAGTTGTTCGATTTGTTTGGTTACAGTCATTTGGAATCCCTCCACATATTTGTATTTAGACTTAATCTAAGTTCTAAAATCATCTTAACATATCAGCATATCTCCGAGCATGAAGATTGGATGAAGATGGCTTCGCGCCGATCTTCCGTTTAGTGTTTTTGAACCGCGTCGCTGCAAGTGCTATTCTTGGAAGTATGGTTGTTTAACATACTTTTTATGAAGGAGCGATGCAAGATGATCGTACGCAAGCATCTATGGATCGGCGGCGCCGAGTGCGAGACGAAGTCGTACGTGAAATTAACGGCTCCTTACGGCGGCGAGGAGCTCGCGGAGATCGCCGATGCGGCGCCCGGGGACGTGGACCGGGCGATCGCGTCCGCGGCCGATGCCGCGAAGACGATGCGGGAGATGCCCGGCTACCGGCGGTCGGCGATTTTGGAGCGGCTGTCGGATCTGTTGACCGAACGCAGGGAAGAGGCGGCGCGCATCGTCGCGCGCGAAGCGGCGAAGCCGCTCAAAGCCGCCTATGCGGAGATCGACCGCACGGCGGCGACCTACAAGTTCGCGGCCGAGGAGGCCAAGCGGCTTCATGGCGAGACGGTCCCGATGGATGCGGCGCAGGGAGGCGAAGGGCGCATCGCCTACACGAGACGGGAGCCGATCGGCGTCGTCGGCGCGATAACGCCCTTTAATTTTCCGATGAACCTGGTCGCTCACAAGGTCGGACCCGCATTGGCCGCAGGTAATGCGGTCGTGCTTAAGCCTGCGCCGCAGACGCCGCTGTCGGCTTTTTTTGTCGCGCGGCTGCTTCATGAAGCGGGGCTTCCCGGCGGGGCGCTGAACGTCGTGACGGGCGACGGCAAGCGCGTCGGCGAGCAAATCGTAGCGGACCGTCGCATAGGCGCCGTATCGTTCACGGGCAGCGCTGCCGTCGGCGAATCCATCCGCGCGCAGGCCGGCCTTAAGCGCGTGACGCTCGAGCTCGGCTCGAACAGCGCCGTCATCGTCGACGACGACGCGGATCTCGAAGCCGTCGCCCGCCGCTGTGCGGAAGGCGCATTCGGCTATCAAGGACAGGTATGCATCTCCTTGCAGCGGATATACGCGATGTCGTCGGTCGCAAGCGAGCTCGCCGCTCGCATAGCGGACGCGGCCTCGCGGCTCGTCGTCGGCGACCCGCTCGATCCGAAGACGGATCTCTCGGCGATGATCGCGCCTCGCGAGGCGAAGCGCGCCGCGGACTGGATCGACGACGCCGTGAGCCGCGGGGCCATGCTATTAGCCGGCGGCGCGCCGCAAGGCGCCATACTGCCGCCTGCGGTGCTGACGGACGTGCCCGACGATGCCGAGCTGTCGCGTCGCGAAGCGTTTGCGCCCGTCGTAATGGTGAACAAGGTCGGGTCGATAGCGGAGGCGGTAAGCCGCGCGAACGATTCGGACTTCGGTCTGCAGGTTGGCATCTATACGAACCGGATCGATACGGCGATGTATGCGATGGATTCCCTCGTCGCCGGCACGGTGCTCGTGAACGACATCCCGACGTTCCGGCTCGATCATATGCCTTACGGCGGCGTCAAGCAGAGCGGATTGGGCCGCGAGGGCGTCCGGTACGCGATCGAGGAGCTCACCGAGCTGAAGCTCATCATTTGGCGCTCGGCCGGCCAGTAGACGGGCGGAGGAGGCAAGCGAGTTGCACTATTTGCGCAAATACATGTCGAAATACGGCCTTCTCTTTACGCTGTCCCTGGCGCTCGTCGCGCTTGAAGGCGTATGCGATCTGCTGCTGCCGACGCTGATGTCCCATATGATCGACCGGGGCGTACTGACGCGCGAGCTGCATGTCGTGGCGCAGTACGGCGGCTGGATGCTGGCGATCACGGCCGCAGGCGCATTCTCCGCGCTCGGACGCAATGTCGTCTCGAGCCGGGTGTCCCAGCGCTTCGGAGCGGATCTGCGCGGGGATTTGTTCCGCCGCGTTCAGTATTTGACCCTCCGCGACGCGGACCGCTTCGACCGGGCGTCGCTCGTGACCAGACTTACGAACGACGTCACGCAGGTGCAGAACTTCGCCAACGGCATGATGCGAATATTCGCGAAGGCGCCGATCCTTTGCATCGGGGGGCTCTTCATGGCTGTTCGGTTGAATCCGCAGCTGTCGCTCGTACTCGTCGTCGTTGTGCCGCTCGTCATTTTGCTCATCATTTTGAACATGCGGGTCGGATTCCCGTTATTTCTTAAAGTTCAGGCGGCGCTCGACCGGCTGAACGGCGCGATGCGCGAATATTTGTCGGGTGTCCGTTCGGTCAAGGCGTTTAACCGGTCCGCATATGAATCGAATAAATTCGAAGCGATCAACGGCGAATATCAGTCGCGCTCGACGACGACGCTCCGCGCGATGTCGGGCTTCGGTCCCGCGATCGCGCTCGTCGTGAACCTGGGCGTCGTCGCCATCGTATGGCTCGGCGGGATCCGGGTGAACGAGGGCGGGATGCAGATCGGCAATATTATCGCGTTCGTCAACTATATGACACAGATCCTCTTTTCGCTGATGACGATCTCATGGGTGTTCAATATGTTCATCCGTGCACGGGCTTCCTCGGGACGCATCACGGAGGTGCTTGCGCTGCCGGAAGGGGAGTCCGCTCCCGGGCGCGGCGACGCCGGAGGGACGGCCGGTATCGACAGCGCTGGCTTTCATGCGCCATTTTCATCCCGACCCGCTCCGGCAGGGGCAGGCGTTTCCTTCGAAAATGTCGGATTTTCGTACGAGGGGGCGGACGGCGATCGTGCGCTCCGAGGCGTGACGCTGGCCTGCGAACCCGGCGAGACGCTTGCGATCGTCGGATCGACAGGCGCCGGCAAGAGCACGCTCGTGCAGCTTGTACCGCGACTTTACGATCAGACGGATGGCATCGTACGCATCGGCGGCATCGACCACCGGCTGCTGGACGTTTCATACCTCCGCGAAATGGTGGCTGTCGTGCCGCAGCGAACCGTACTTTTCACCGGTACGGTCGCCGACAACCTGCGCTGGGGCGACGATTCCGCTGCGCAGTCGGATCTTGAAGCGGCGGCGAAGGCGGCCAGCGCGCACGAATTCATCATGGCGCTTCCGGGCGGCTACGATGCGATGCTCGGCCAGGGCGGCGTCAATCTGTCCGGCGGACAGAAGCAGCGGCTTTCCATTGCCCGCGCCTTGATCCGTCATCCCCGGATTCTGATTCTGGACGACTGTACGAGCGCGCTCGACGCCGTCACGGAGGGCAAGGTCAAGTCGGCGCTCAAAGACTTTGGCTCGAAGCCGACCTGCCTGCTGATCGCGCAGCGCATCTCCTCGGTTATCGATGCCGACCGGATCGCCGTGCTCGACGACGGCGAGCTGGTCGGACTCGGCACGCATGAAGAGCTGCTGCAGGGCTGCGCGGTATATCGCGATATTTGCCGTTCGCAATTCGGAGAGGGGGCGATTCCATATGTCTCGGGCATCTGACCGATTGAACGAACGGCCCGCGGCGCCTGCCGCGCCGATTCGCGGCCCCGGCGGTCCGGGCGGTACCGGCGCAGGCGCCGGACCCCGCGGCAGAGGACCCGTCCAGAAGCCGAAGGCGTTCGGCCAGACCGTACGCCGCTTGCTCTCGTATCTTCGGACAGAGCGCAGGCTGCTCGCGATCGTTTTCCTGTTCACGCTCGCAAGCGCCGGTGCGGCGCTCCTTGGCCCCTACTTGATCGGCCGCGCCATTGACGCGATGCACGGCCCTGGAAGCGTCGATTTCGGCGCCCTCCATGTCCTGTTCGCGCTCATGGCAGCAGCGTACGCGATGGACGCTTCGCTCACCTTTGTCCAGAGCTGGCTTATGGCCGGCGTCTCCCAACGCGCCGTGAGCCGGCTTCGGAGCGGACTTTTCGCCAAGCTGCATGGGCTGCCCCTGTCGTACTTCGACACGCGCAGGCACGGCGAGATCATGAGCCGGCTGTCCAACGACATCGACAACGTGAGCACGAGCCTGTCGCAGACGGTCGTGCAGCTGATGGCGGGCGCGGTCGCCATCGTCGGCTCGCTCGTTATGATGCTCGTGCTCAGCCCGCTGCTTACGCTGGCCGGCCTCGTGACCGCGCCGCTCGTTTATTTGCTGGCCCGCGTGGTTACCCGAAGAACGGGCAGGCTGTTCAAAGAACAGCAGGCTTATCTCGGCAGGCTCAACGGACAGATCGAAGAGAGCGTCACCGGCCTGTCGCTCGTCAAGGCGTTCGGCAGAGAAAGCCGATCGGTCGCCGAGTTCGACGAAGTCAATCGCAGCTTGAGCGAGATCGGCATCCGGGCCCAGATCTGGTCGGGTCTATTGATGCCGCTTCTCAGCGTCATCAACAATATCGGTTTCGCGACGGTCGCCGTCGTCGGCAGCGTGCTCGCCGTCAAAGGCCACATTTCGGTCGGCGTCATCGCCAGCTTTTTAAGCTACTCGCGGCAGTTCGCCAGACCGCTGAACGATATTGCGAATGTATACAACGTGCTTCAATCCGGCGTTGCCGGCGCAGAACGCGTATTCGAGGTGCTCGACGAGCGGGAGGAGGCCGGGGATCGTCCGGACGCGGCAGAGCTTGCGCCGGGATCGCTGGACGTCGTCTTCGAGGACGTATCGTTCGGCTACAATCCGGCGCGCCCGATTCTGAACGGAGTAAGCTTCGAAGCGCAGTCCGGCACCAGCGTCGCGCTCGTCGGCCCGACGGGCGCCGGCAAGACGACGATCGTGCAGCTGCTCAACAGGTTCTACGACGTTACCGAAGGCGCGATCCGCATTGGCGGCCGCGATATTCGCGACTATACGCGGAGCAGTCTTCGGAGCGCCTTCGGGGTCGTACTTCAGGACACGTACCTGTTTTCGGGGACGATCCGCGACAATATCAAATACGGCAATCCCGGCGCGAGCGACGAGGAGATGATTGAGTCGGCCAAACTCGTCGGCGCGGATGCATTTATCAAACGCCTGCCCGGACGCTATGACACACAGCTGTCCGAAAACGGCGGCAGCCTGAGCCAGGGACAGAAACAGCTGCTGGCGATCGCCCGCGTGATGCTGGCCCGTCCTTCGATCCTGATCCTGGACGAAGCGACCAGCAGCGTAGACACCCGGACGGAGCTCCAGATTCAAAAGGCGCTGCTCACCGTCATGAAGGGACGTACGAGCTTCGTCATCGCCCACAGGCTTAACACGATCCGCGGTGCCGACCAGATCCTGGTCATCGCGGACGGCGGCATCGCCGAACGGGGGACGCACGAGGAGCTGCTTGCGCATGGAGGCGCGTACTATCGCATGTTCGAGAGCCAATTCGGCGCCGGCGCCGCGCAGGGGTTGTCGGGCGGAACTTCGGCGACAGGAACTTGACTCCGGCGGCAGAACGGCCTATATTAGGTCAGTTGACTTTAAACCGGTTTTTGAAAGGAAGGCACCCGAGATTGACATCGCAAGATGAAGGCGGCAAGCTGTTTTTGACGAAGATTTGGAAATGCAAGAGTCCCGACTGCAAAGCATGGGTGCGAGAGGAATTCGCGACCGAAGAACAGAAATGCCCGATGTGCAAGGGCGATATGCTCCGCACGATGAAGCATCTGCCCGCGCTCGTAAAAAAGGTTAAATCTAGGTCCCGCTGACCGAAGGCGAATCGGTTGTCCCCTCTAGGGTGTAATAAGCTATAATAGCTCTATTGGCTGCCTCCGCAGGATCGGTAGCGCTCACTCGAGAGAAGGGAGACCGCCGTTATGTCCTTACTCGCCAATTTTCCGCTCATCGCCGCGATCGTCTCCATTCTGTCGGCGCAGGCCGTCAAGGCGCCGATCCAGTTCGTCGGAAGGCGCTCATGGCAGACCGGCATGGCCTTCAGCACCGGCGGCATGCCCAGCTCGCATTCCGCCGCCATGGCAGGGCTTGCGACCGCGCTCGGCATCGAGGACGGACTCGATTCGCCCGCCTTCGCCGTCGCGGCCGTTGTCGGCATGATCATTATGTTCGACGCGGCAGGCGTCAGGCGGCATGCCGGGCTTCAGGCGTCCGTGCTGAATCGGTTTTTGCGCAAAATGCCCGATTTGCATGGCGAGCTGCACCCGGTCAAGGAGCTGAAGGAGCTGCTCGGCCACCGGCCGATCGAGGTGTTCGCAGGCGCGATCTGGGGCATCGGCATCGGCGTGGCCGTCTACTACCTGTTCTATGCCTGAGCGATTGTCCGCCGAAAAAGAAATAGACCCGAGCTGCGGCGCGAAGCGCGCCGCAGCTCGGGTCTATTTTTGTTATTAAGCAGGCTTAAAGTTCCAGACGATCTCCAGGCTTCAGCACGGTGCCTTTGATGCCCTTCTGTTCAAGCGCTCGCGCGTAGGCGTCGGCGTCCTGGCGGATAGGCGGGAAGGTGTCGAAGTGAACGGGGACGACTTGCTTGGGCTTCAGCCACTCCGCCGCGGTCAGCGCGTCCTCCGGGCCCATCGTGAAATGGTCGCCGATCGGAATAAATGCCAGATCGATGTCGTGGCGCTCGCCGATCATTTTCATATCGCCGAACAGTCCCGTATCGCCGGCATGCAATATGGTCAGCCCGTCCCAAGTGACGATAAGGCCAGTCGGCATCCCGAGGTAGACGATGCGCTGCTCGTCCGTCAGCGTATAGCCGGAGCTGTGGAAGGCTTGCACCATCTTGACCTTTGCGTAACCGAGATCGTAGGTGCCTCCGATGTTCATGCCGACGGTGTTGCTAACGCCCTGCCAGCCGAGGAAGGTCGCCAGTTCCGGCGTTCCTACGACCTGGGCGCCCGTGCGCTTCGCGATGGCAACCGTGTCGCCGACGTGATCGCCGTGCCCGTGGGTGAGCAGAATGTGGTCCGCCTGAATGTCGGCCTCCGACGCGGAAGCAAGCGGGTTGCCGGTGAGATAAGGGTCGATGATGAGCGAGCGCCCGTTATGCTCGAGCTTCACGCAGGCATGTCCGAGAAAAGTAACGATCAAACTGATTCCCTTCTTTCCGTCAAAATGTGGATAGGACCGCAAAGTAAACGATACCCGTGCCGACCGAAGCCTAAACTACGGAGACAGGCCCTTGACTAAAAAGGAAACGGTCGCTTCGCGCTCCGCCTCGTCGTCCCAAGCGGCCTCGCCGGCTACGAGCATCCGGGGCAGCACGTAACCGATCAGCGTCGAAGCCGTCAGACGCGCGACCGTATGCGGGGGCATAGAGGCGATCTTGCCCGCCCGCTGGAAGTTCTCGACCACGACGGTCATGCGCGCCAGCACCTGCGTCAGGATGATCGACTTGAACTGCTCGCGCATCTCGGGATGGAAAGGAAGCTCCTGGGCGACGATGCGAAACAAGCGCTTGTTGCGGCTTACGAACTCGATGCGGTTGTCGATCATGCGGCGGACGAACTGCTCGAAGCTGTCGTGCTCGGCATCCAGTACGTCGCCGAAGCCGCGGATGACGAACGGCGCCATCATCCGCATCATGGCAGGCGTGACGATGGACACCAGCAAATCTTTTTTGGTCCGGTAATGCCTGAATATCGTCCCTTCCGCGACGCCCGCCCGCTGCGCGATCTCGCTCGTGGAGGACCCGGCGTAGCCTTTGGCGGCGAACACCTCGATCGCGGCGGCCAAAATGCGGGCCTGCTTCTCCGTTTTCACCGGCTGGCTATCGCCGGAAGAACCCTCCTGCAGCAGCTCCTTCATCCAGGGCTCCATCGATTCGTCATTCGCGATCATCAAGCTGTCGCTCCTTTTTTTGTCTTGAAGCCGTGAAGCGCCGCACCGGACGGCGCCCTGTCCCGACTATCGTACCATACGCAGCGCGGTCGCGCTAAATGGCGCGCTGCTTCTTGAGCGCAACGACGTTCAGCGCCGCGAAGAGCAAGGAGAAGCCCAGCAGCACGGCGACATCGATCGCGATACCGCCGATGCCTTCGCCTCTGATCATGATGTCTCTAAGCGCGTCTCCGCCGTAGTAGAGCGGCATGAGGTAAGTCAGCTTATGCAGCCATGGCGACATGCCGTCCAGCGGAAATAGCCCGGAAAAGAAAGCCTGCGGCACGATCACGACGGGCACGAATTGAATGATCTGAAATTCGGAGCCCGCGAATGCGGAGAGCAGCGTGCCAAGCGTGAGCGCCGTGAGCGTCAGCAGCAGGTTGACGAGCAGGATCAGCCAGATCGAGCCGGTCATTATCATGCCGAGCGCGTAGATCGCGAAGCAAGCGACGAGCACCGACTGCAATATCGCGAACAGGCCAAAGCCGCCCAAGTATCCGAGCACGACCTCGTGCCGGCGGATCGGCGTCGCCAGGAGCCGTTCCATCGTGCCGATCGTACGCTCCCGTAAAAAAGCGACGCCCGCAAGCAGAAAAACGAAGAAAAAGGAGAAAAAGCCGATCATGACCGGGCCGAAGGCGTCAAAGGAGGACATCCCCGGCTTGCCGTGGAGGTAGGCGACCTCGGGAGTGATCGCGGCTGACGCCGTCGATCGCTCCATCGCCGATATGGCAAGCAGCACGGCCCGGCTGCGCGAAGGATCGCTGCCCTCAAGGAGCAGGGTCGGCTTACCTTCCTTTATCGTCAGCACGGCATCCAGCTTGCGATCGTCCAGATCGGACCTGGCGTCGGCCTCGGAATCATAGGGAACAATGCTCGCTGAAGATGCGCCCAAGGCGCCTGCGACCGTATCGGGCAAGCCGGCAGTTCCGATCTTGGGCGCGCTGCCGGCGCCGCCGAAGATACAGTAGACCAGCGTCATGATAAAGAGCGGCGCGACGAACAGCAGCGCCAGCGTCCGCTTGTCGCGCATGAATTGTCTGACGATGCGTACGGTTAAGGCTCTGGATCTCATGAGCGTTCGCCTCCCAGGCGGATAAAGGCTTCTTCGATCGTCGCGGCGCCGGTACGCGCCTTGAGGTCGGCCGGGCTGCCGACGGCGGTCAGCGATCCGTCACGGATCAGACCGATCCTGTCGCAGCGCTCGGCTTCGTCCATGACATGCGTCGTGAGCAGAATCGTCGTGCCGCGCTCGCGCAGGGCGAGCAGCGACGCCCAGATCGACACGCGCAGCGTCGGATCGATGCCGACGGTCGGCTCGTCTAGAATGAGCAGCTCGGGCTGGTGGAGCAGCGTCACGGCCAAGGATAGACGGCGCTTCATGCCGCCGGAAAACCGGGAGACGAGCTTGCCGGCGTCCTCCGCGAGCCCGACGATCGAGAGCACCTCGCCGATCCGCTCCGTCAGACGAACGCCGCGAAGCTCGAACATCGCGCCGAAAAACGCCAGATTTTCCTTGGCGGTAAGCTCGCCGTATAAAGCGTCGGACTGCGCCATGTAGCCGATCTTGCCGAGCAGCGGCAGGGAGGGGACCGTGTAGCCCAGCACCCTGATCTGTCCGTCGTCCGCAGCGTCGATGCCGGTAATAAGCTTGATCAGCGTCGTCTTGCCGGAACCGGAGGGACCGAGCAGACCGAACAGCTCGCCGCGGCGGATGCGCAGAGAGACCTCCTTTAAAATCGTACGGTCGCCGAAGCTGCGAGAAACGCCTTCGAGCGCGATTGTGTCGTTTTGCCCCAACGCAGGACATTTTTCGTCGCTTTCTGACGGGTTGGCCATATTCATTTTGATCCACTCCCAGCGAGTGAGTAATTACTCATTTCTGATTCATTTTAACAAATCTGCTGGTTTACGTGAAGACATTTTAGCGGCGTAACGATAAAAAATCGCTCTTCACAAGGCATGAGCGGCCAGGTGACGAGCGATTGCTGATGGATATTTTAAAAAAACGATTGCACGAAAAATAACGCCGTGATACAATCACTAGCGCTACAGGCAAGTCAAAATATAAAAGCTTTCGGTTTTACTTCCACTTTAATTGTATTATCGGAGCTTTGATTTGTCAAGCGGCAATATTAGCGTCTACGAACACCAATACCCCGCTCATTGAGCAGAAAGCAGGGATCTATGTCAGCTTCAGCGCAACAGAACCCGATCGCGGACGGCGAGCGCCCCTTCTCGCTTAAGGCTATACTGCCGCCGCTGATGGCGATTATCGTCGGAATGATCATGGTTATTCTCGATAGCACCGTCGTCAACAATGCGATTCCGAAGCTCGTCGACTATTTCCATACCGATCTGAAGACGATTCAATGGACGGTCACCGGTTATACGCTTGCTTTGTCCGCCGTTATTCCGCTGGCGGGCTGGATGACCGACAAGTTCGGCTCCAAGCAAATTTTTATGCTGACGATCGCGCTTTTTACCGCCGGTTCGCTGCTGTGCGGCATTGCGCAGACCCCGGAGCAGCTCATCCTTTTTCGCGTCATTCAAGGCTTGGGCGGCGGCATGGTCGCCCCGATCGGAATGGCCATGGTATTCAAGATCGCGCCTCCGGAGCGCCGGGGCTCCATTATGGGCGTGCTTGGCATCCCGATGCTGATGGCGCCGGCTTTCGGTCCGGTACTGTCCGGCTGGCTGGTCGATTCGGTGAGCTGGCATTATATTTTTATAATCAACCTGCCGATCGGCATTATCGCCTTGATACTCGCATCTAAATATTTGCCGCGCTCCGACCGGCATGCGGCGCCGCATCTGGACGTCGTAGGCATGTGCCTCGCGCCGATCGCTTTTTCCATGCTGGCTTACGGCGTCAGCGAAGGCGGAACAAGCTGGACGCAGGCTTCTACGATTACGGGCCTCGGCGTCGGCGGCATCGCGCTAATCGTCTTTATTTTCGTGGAATTGAGGCAAAAGCAGCCGCTGCTGGAGTTGAAGGTATTCAAGTCAACCGACTTCACGCGCAGCATCGTCTTGACGTGGATCGTGCAGCTTGCGCTGTTCGGCGCGATGCTGATCGTGCCGCTGTATCTTCAGGGCGTAATGCGCTACTCCGCGCTCGAAACCGGGTGGATCCTGATGCCGCAGGCGCTGTGCGCAGGCATCGGCATGCCGATCAGCGGCAGGCTGTTCGACAAGATCGGGGCACGTCCGCTCGCTTTTGCCGGATTGACCGTCATTTCCGTCTCGCTGTTCGTATTGTCCGGCATCACGGTGGATACGCCGCTTTGGAAGATCATCCTGTGCATTTGCTTCATCGGCCTCGGCATGGGCTTCTCGATGATGCCGCTCAATACGCATGTGCTGAATTCTGCGCCACGGCGCCTTGTAAGCCGCGTCACGCCGCTGACGACGGCCGCTCAGCAGGTCGTCGTATCGTTCGCGGTGGCCGGACTGACGGGATATTTGACGTCGCAGATCGCTTCGCACGCCGCCGGCGCGGGTGCGGACGCGAATCCGCTCTCTGCTGTCGTCGCAGGTTACGGGGACACGTTTTTCTTGTCCGCGTGCATCGTGACCGGCGGCGTCGCGCTGACGCTCCTGCTTCGCAAGCCGAAGCAGCTGGACGAAGGGGCTGCAGGCGGAGATAAGCCTGATCCGGCCATGATGGCCGGGCATTAAGCTTGCGACGGGCCGCCCGATCCGCCGCCCCAGGAATCCCGGCGAATTTGACTGGCGGTGCGTCCCGTCGTTTCCTTCACAAGACGGGCCATATGGTGCGAGGTTTTGAAGCCGCAGCGCACCGCGATTTCCGATACGGTAAGGCCGGTATGGGTCAGCAATTCGACGGCCCGATTGACGCGATATTGCCATAAGTAATGAATCGGGGACGTTCGCTCGTGCTTCTTGAAAAGTCTGACGAGATGCTCGGGCGACGACCCGGCGGCGTTCGCGAGCGCTGCCAAAGACATTTCCTCGGCGTAGTTTTCACGGATCATCGCCAGCGCCGCATATACGGCCGGGTGCTTCTCGCGCTGCAGCACGGTCTTCGCGGATTCGCGCGGGTATAGATGAAGGGCGGCGAGGCCAAGGCTTCGTACGTCGGCATCCGTCGGTTCGCCTTGTCGATTAAGATGAATCATGAGATCCAGAAGCAGATTCATCTCTTCCGATAACGGCAGGCATTCGGGCAGACGATTCAACGCTTCGACGGCTTGATCGGGCAAATCCTCGAAATGCACGGCGATCCAGCGATGCCAGGAATCTTCCGTTTTCGAAAAAACGAATGTCTCCTCCAAGCCGGGCTTGAGCAGTACGACGTGCCCCGGGGTAACGTGGAGCGGTCGGCCCGACAAGGTTACGGTCATCTCGCCTGTATACAACATGACAAGTTGAATGTCCTGCTGAATGCGCGGTCCGAACTTGCTGCCGGGCGGATATACAATCGAGCCTGCGACGGCCTGGGACAATCGGTCGAACGGTAAATCGGGCATTCCGGTCGTCATGGTATCACCTCGACGCCAATCATAAAGCGCTTTATTGGCATAATCAATAAGAGATACACAGATGGCTGGATTTTTTATTCTATTGGCGGCAGTTAAATTCGCACGTATAACGATTGTCAATATCAGATACGAAAATGCTAATCCGATGCATGGTGGACTCTGCAGAAAACCTTTACATTGATACTATTCCATCCAGTAAAGGGAGCGTGCTAGGCATGCCGGTCTACTATACGCCAAAATCGAGAGCCCACGATCGCTATCTTGTGACCGTCGAACAATACAAGCATTACCGGCGCGAAGGTTTTCTCATCGTCCGGGGCTTGCTCGCGAAGGAAGTCATCGAGTCTTTGCTTGACTTGGCCGAACGAACGCGATTGCAAAAAAAGCAGCAGGCGGCCGTGCAGGAAAACAGCCGGGATCCGTTGAAAGAAGAGTTTGCGCAAGCAACGCGCGTGCACATGCTGTCCCGGGTCGACGCCGCCGCCGAGCAGGGCATGCTGAATCCGCACGTGCTGGATGTCGTGGAAGCGCTGATCGGTCCGGACGTTTACGCGCTGCAATCGATGATGTTCCTGAATCCGCCGGGCAAGGGCGGACAAGGCTGGCACCAGGACGCTTGCTACATCAAGACGCATCCGGACACGCTGATCGGCGCTTGGTTCGCGCTGGAGCGGGCGGACGAGGATAACGGCTGTCTGTGGGTCGTGCCCGGCTCGAATCACGAGCCCGTTTATCCGCCGGAAGAGGTCGGTGGCGGCAACATCCATGCCGTCGATGCCTTCAAGGACCTGCACAAAGTAAACCATGTCAGCCATCTGGACGACGCTGTGAATACGTTGTCCCGCGTGGTGGCCCAGTATCCGCCGCCTGTACCTGTCGTACTGGAGCCGGGAGACGTTCTGTTTTTCGATTCGCATCTGTTCCACCGATCGTATCCGAACAAGACGGATGACCGGTTCCGCCGATCTTACGTATGCCATTATTGCAATGCGAGATCGTGGGTGCCCTGGGATCACGACGGGTTTGAAGGGGACGCCGGGAACAGCAAGCAGATTCTGGCCCGCGGCGCCACGCATCAGCCTTATGCGTCGCCAGCGTTTGGAACGGAAGTATATCTGGCGGAAACGGGAGAAGAAAGCGGCGGCGTGCGCATGATGGGAATGCCCGACGGCATGATGATGCCGGTCGGCGAACGCAAAGACGAATAGGGATCGTTCAGGAGAGGATGAATGGAATGCAGCTTCAATTTTTTAAATCGTTTTGGGGGCTGGACGGCACGCTCGCCGAACAAGTGAAGCGGGCTGCCGAGGCGGGCTACACGGGGATCGAGACACCGCCGCCTTCGCCTGAGCAGGCGGAGGCGTTCGGCGCTTTGCTTGAGCAGCACGGCCTCGCGTACATCGCCCAAGTTTTTTCGAGCGGGGATCATATCGGCAGCTTCTCGGAGCAAGCGGCGTATGCCGCTTCCTTCAAGCCGCTGCTTATCGTCTCGCACAGCGCCCGCGACAGCATGACGGAAGCCGAGCAGGACCGGTTTTTCGAAGCGGCGCTCGAGACGGAGGCGCGTATAGCCATCCCGATCGGTCACGAGACCCACCGGCAGAGAGCGATGTTCACGCCCTGGACGACGGCGAGACTGTTGCGCAAATTTCCGGAGCTCCGCATTACGGCGGATTTCAGCCACTGGATGAACGTATGCGAATCTCATCTCGCGGATCAGGAGGAGCATTTGGCGCTAGCGATCGAACGCACGCTTCATATTCACGGACGGATCGGATATCCGGAAGGGCCGCAGGTGCCGCATCCGTCGGCGCCGGAATATCGTACGGAGCTTGAGATCTATCTTGGATGGTGGGAACGGATATTCGAAGCGAAGCGTCTAAACGGCGTGCTGCAGGCAACTTTTACGGCGGAGTTCGGGCCTCCGGGCTACATGCATACGCTGCCGTTTACGAATGCGCCTGTCGCGGACCTGTGGGAAGTGAACCAGTGGATGACCGACTGCGTACGCGAACGGTTTTTCAAATGAATGAGGGCCACCTTGCAGGTGGCCTTTTTTGACGGTTCGGTCATGAAGCTTGTTCTGCCGGAAGATCGTACGCCTCCGCCTCGGAACGCATATACAGCGTGAGGCCTGCGATGACGAACGCGCCGCCGATCAACTGCCAGTTGCCGATCGCTTCCCCGAACAATATCAAACCCAGAATGCTCGCGCCGACGGGTTCTGCGAGCACGCTCATGGAGATCGTCGCAGGTTTGACGTAGTGCAGGAGCCAGTTGAAGATCAAATGGCCGAATACGGTAGGCACGATCGCCAGTCCCGCGAAGACGAGCCATTCCCGCGAGGGATACCCGGCCATATCCGCGCCCGTCCCGACATTATAAAGATAGAAGCAAAAAGCAGTAACGGCAAATACGACCAGGCTGTAAAGGAAGGAAGGCACGCGTTCCAGAATTCGTTTGGCGAGCAGCATGTTGACGGCCACCGCGACCGTGCCGAGCAACGAAAGCAGATCGCCCTTCAGCGCGTCGCCGGACAGGCTCGAATCGCCTGCGCCGACGATCGCGATTCCGATCAGCGCGGCGACCAGACCGGCAAGCGCTTTTCGCGAGAGGCGGTCCCCGAACAGGAAATAGGCGCCGATCATGACGAATACGGGTTCGAGCGACAGAATCAACGTGGAGCTTGCGATGGACGTGTAGCTAAGAGATGCCATCCAGAGCAGGAAATGGAGGGCAAGAAAGAAGCCTGCCGCAAGTAGAAGCCCCCAGTCGGCCGGCTTTATCGCCCGCAGCGC
Organism: Cohnella hashimotonis; assembly: GCF_030014955.1. Classification (NCBI taxonomy): domain Bacteria; kingdom Bacillati; phylum Bacillota; class Bacilli; order Caryophanales; family Paenibacillaceae; genus Cohnella; species Cohnella hashimotonis. Next base: position 3,457,258 of record NZ_JAGRPV010000001.1, on the reverse strand, counting down.
GCGAAGCTGCTTCCCTCCGGCAAAGGGAAGCATGAGAACGAGCGTGAACAGCATGCGCCACATGCCCTGCACGGCGACTGGAGCGTCCGAATAGCGGACGAGGATCGGCGCGAACGAGATAGCGATCATGCCGACGAGCAGCGGAATGGCAGGCGCGACGGGCGGCTTTTGAGAGATGGGGTTCAAAGAAGCACGTTCCTTTCGGCGGTGAAGCATAAATTACATATTTTAAATGGCTATCGAAACGTTCGCAACTGGAAGTTATGGCCAGCCTACGGGCTATGGCTTGCTTGATTAGGCGCCCGGCGCCGTTTGCTATTTTAAGCAGAATATCCATAATAAAAGAATCGGCTTCATACTTTTTTCAGCGGAAGTGATCTCAAGTGACTTCTTTTTTGCAATTGAATACGATCTTCATCAGCATGATCATGGAAGCGATACCGTTCGTGCTGATCGGCGTGCTCGTGTCCGGCGTCATTCAGACATTCGTGACGGAGGCCTGGATCGCAAAAATCATGCCGCGCAACGTCTTTCTGCGGACATGCTTCGGATGCGGCATCGGCCTGCTGTTCCCTTCCTGCGAATGCGGGATCGTCCCGGTCACCCGCAGGCTCGTCTTGAAAGGGATGCCGCTGAACGCCGGCGTCGCCTTCATGCTGTCCGGGCCGATCATCAATCCGATCGTCCTGTTCGCGACCTTTATCGCCTTCGGCAACGACTGGCGGATGGTCGGCATCCGCGCGGGTCTGGCAATCGCCGTTGCCTTCTGCGTGTCGCTCGCCGTCGCGCTGATCTTCCGCGGCTCGCAGCTGCGCCAGGCCTCGGAGACTTCCGGCGACGTCGTCGCGCCCGTCGCAGCCGCGCTTGAGCCTTCGATCAGGGCGGTCGCCAAGCCATCGACCCGGGCCAGGCTGTCCTCGGTCGTATCGCACGGCATCGACGAATTTTTCGATGTCGGCAAGTACTTGGTCATCGGCGCTTTTCTGGCCGCGGCGATGCAGACGTACATCCCGACGTCGTACCTGCTGGAGCTGGGCAGCGATCCGCTCAAGGCATCGCTCGTCATGATCGTGCTCGCATTCGTCATGTCGGTCTGCTCGGAGGCGGATGCGTTCATCGCCTCGTCGTTCCGCAGCAGCTTTACGGTCGGATCGCTGTCCGCCTTCATGGTATTCGGGCCAATGATCGACATCAAGAATACGCTGATGCTGCTCAGCGCCTTTCGCACGCGGTTCGTCGTCGCGTTGATCGCGCTCGTGGCGGTATTCACCGTAGCCGGTTCTCTGATCGTAGGGAGGTTGTTCGGATGATCCGTTTCGCTATTCTTTTCGGCCTGGCGTTCATGTTTCTGCTGCTCCATCGGACAGGCGATCTCGACAAGTACATCAATATGAAATATGCCTACCTGTCCGTCAGCGCGATCGTGCTGCTGGCGCTGCTCAGCCTGTATCAATTCGTCAAGGTGTACCGCGCGGAAAGGAAATCCGAGGAAGCTGCGGCGAAGACGGCATTGGCTGAGCACGACCATAGCCACGATCACGATTACGATCACGATCACCACAATCACGATCACCACAATCACGATCACCATCACGATCACCATGATTACGATCACCACGATCATGACGGGCATTCGGGCCACTCGCATGTAGGCCGCACGAAGTGGCGGCGCGGCTTCACCTATCTCGTGCTTGCCGTACCGATTTTCACCGGCATCTTCCTGCCGGTCGCGACGCTGGATTCAAGCTTCGTCAAAGCGAAGGGTTTCTCCTTTCCCGAGCTTGATCAGCGCCGCAAGGACGCCGGCTATCATCAGTTTTTACGGCCGGACACAAGCGTGTTCTACAGCACCGAAAATTACGACAAGGTCAAACAGAAGGACATGGCCGACTTTGCGGCCCAGTCCTCCGTCGAATTGAACGATACGAACTATTTGAAGGGCATGGAGGTTCTGTACAATTACGCGGACGAATTCGCGGACAAGACGATTACGTTCGACGGCTTCGCCTACAAAGGGGATGAAGTCGGCGCCTCGTCCTATTTCGTATTTCGCTTCGGTTTCATTCATTGCGTCGCCGATTCCGGCGTGTTCGGCATGCTCGTCCAGATGCCGGCCGGCACGAAGCTGTCGGACGACGACTGGCTGCGCGTTACCGGCAAGCTGACGCGCGAATACTATCAGCCATTCAAGCAAATGATTCCGGTGCTTAAAGTCAAGGAATGGGCGCGCATCGACAAGCCCGACGATCCTTACGTCTATCGGAATTTCTGACGAAGAGCGCTTTCACTTATGGGCGCGGGATGCTATCATGGAAGCAAGGCAAGGAGATGAAGAAGATGACAACCGACAACGATCTTAAAGAAGAGCAGCATAACCCGGACGCGCAGGCGGCTGGAGCGGACAAGACCGAAGCCGAAAAGGCGCAGGAGCTGATCGCGGCCGTACACTACAACGGCATGACGGCCTTGAAAATGGAGTTCGGCGAGCAGCAGGTCGAAGGCCAGGTGATGAACCACGAGGCATACGGTCCGATCTTTACTTATATGGTGAAGTCGCCCGACGGCAAGCCTTACGTCAGCGGATTTTTCCTGCGCGAGATGATCGCGGGCTTCCAGACGAAGCAGGATCCTTCGCAGTGGCTGTCATCCTTTTACGTCGATTTGATGAAGTCTCCTGAGGGCAGGCTGCTGCCGATGCCGCCCCAGTCCGAGGATGAGGCGAAGGCGTTGATCGACAAGGTCATCGTACCGCATTGCGTTAAGTCGGTTCGCGAAGAGTTCGCGCCGGAGCCGGTGCATGCGGATCTCGAGCTTCACGAGGAGCACGGGCCTGTCGTGGAGGCCGGCTTTCCGTCGATTACGGAAGGGAACAACGTGTGCGCGATGCCGCTGCATTTTTTGATGGCGCACTATCTGCTTAACCGCGACCCGGCCGATCTGTTGATTCAAGGTTTGTACCGCATCCGCGAAGAGCACGGGCTCGATTGATTCGGCGGCATGCCAAGCCGGCGCCCCCTTCGATTAGCGAAGAGGGCGCTTTCTTGTTGCAGCCATGCATATGTATTTTTTCGTTGAGAGGAGATTTTGCGTGAACGGAACGATCGAATGGCCTTCGGGCGCCAGACAGATCATCGAGGAAAAAGCGGGAGAAGCGGGGGAGGCGGGCGCAGCCGGATTTTCCATGTCCGCAACCGTCGTTTTCGGCATCGGACTGATTCTTACCGTGCTGATCGTCGTCTCCATTTACAAGCGGCGCAGAAAATAAAACGTACATAAGGCAACCGCTGCACAATTAAATATGAATCGAAGCGGCCGGGAATGAAAATCGGCAATGCGGATATCCGCTTGAAGCAATCGGCGGTCGAACACGGCAACGGGGGTACGCTTAATGGGGCAGCAGAGCAGGCGGCGGATAGGTTGGACCTGGATCGCCGCGACGGTCGTTTCTTTGATATTTGCAAGCTCTGCGGCTGCAGCCGGCCCTGCCGATCCTTCGGCGCCGCCCGAGGCGCAGAGCGAAGCCGCGATGCTCATCGAGCAGCATACGGGGAACGTTCTTTACGTTAAAAACGGCGATGAGCGGCTGTATCCGGCCAGTATCACGAAAATCGCGACTGCCATCGTCGCCCTGGAGCATTCGTCTCTCGACGATATCGCGACGGTGTCCAAAACCGCGCGCGGCGAGGACGGCACCCGCGTTTATCTCGCCGAGGGCGAGCAGGTCACGATGGAGAAGCTGTTGTATGGCATGATGCTTAATTCGGGCAACGACGCGGCGACCGCGATCGCCGAGCAGATCGACGGTACGAAGGAAAAATTCGCGGCGCGGATGAATGCCTTTATGCGGGATACGATCGGCGCTGACGATTCCAACTTCGTCAATCCGTCCGGACTCCCCGATCCGGATCAATATACGACAGCCTCCGATATGGCGATGCTGGCTCGTTACGCGATGGACAACGAGACGTTCCGGCAGATCGTATCGACGCGCAAGCTTCCTTGGACGGGGCTCGAATGGACGACTACGCTCGAGAACCATAACAAAATGCTGACCGATTATCCGGGTGCGACCGGCATTAAGAACGGATATACGATCGCATCCGGCAACACGCTAGTCGGAGCCGCCGAGCGGGACGGCATGTCGCTCATCGGCGTCGTGCTGAAGGCGGGGTCCAAGAATATCGCTTATGCGGACATGGCCGAGATGCTCGATTACGGCTTCGCCAACTTCGGCGTGCGGCTGCTTTTTGCCAAGGGTGAGCGCTATGATCTGCATACCGAGGCCGGGTTTTCAAGCGAATGGGTCGCGGACGAAGCGATATGGGGCCTTTATCCGAAAAACGCGTCGCCGGTCGTTAGGGTTTATCCGAGCGGAGATGTTATGTATGAGAGCGAACGAGGAACCTACTTCTCGGGCAAGCTGTCGCCGGTCAAAAAAGAAGTCGCCATATCCGCCTTTTCCCGCCAGCAAGGCGAGAAGGGGGATTCAACAGGGCATGATGCCTCCGAGTCTCCAAAGAACACCATTCGGAGCTACGCGCTTTGCGCGGGCGTCTTGCTCGGCGCCGGCTTGGCCGTTCTCCTGCTGCGGCGCGGCAAGCGCGACCGATAACCGTCCTGGCGCCGGCGCCGGTACGATCGCCATTATCGACGAAGGAGAGCAGGCTTAAGCCAGCTCTCCTTCCAGGATGCTGGCTTCCGAATAACTGATCGTCTTTCGCAGCGCATTGGCCATGTCCCGCTTGATTTCGCCTCGCTCGTACATCGCTTGAATTTCGTCGCGTTCCACCTGATACGCCCGCAGCTGGATTTCCTGGCGCAACTTGCGCTGCAGCAGCTCGTCTTCCGGATCTTCGTTTTTCCGCGAGATCGCGCGAATGATCTCTCTATATTGGCCGATGACGTTTAGCGAAGCCTTGCGGTTTTCCTTCTTCATTTGCGCGCGGATCGCGCCGATCGCGGCCTGACACGTTTTCAGCTTCGTTTTGCGGATGATGCTCTTGTCCAGCCTGGGCTCTAGTTCCTTCGGCTTGATAATCGCCGCCCCCAGCTTTCTAAGCCCTCGCGACAGCAATAGGATACGCATTCTGGAGCGACGCGAGAGCGCCTCCTCGAGCGACGCGAACGAATCGTTGAACCGGTTAGCCACATAATCGGGAATCTCGCCGGCTTTGAACATACGCGCGATTTCTTTGCGTTCTGCCTGAAGTCCGATCAAGCGGGCCTCGTTTTCACCGACGGCGAGCTCGATGCCCTCCGCTTGTTCTTCTTCGTGCAAGGACAAACGTCGCATTCTGGCCTCGTACTGGGCGATGACGGCATGGGACGCATGGCGGTTGTCTTCGTTCATCGATTCAGCGAGGAACCGCAGCGCCGCCTTGATCGTGGCGATGCGCGCCGCATTGAGCTTTTCCTCTTCATCGGTCGGACCGGCGTCCTCGCTCCGAGTGAGCAACGGCAGGCAGACGCTGGCCACGATGAGACTGATGAGAATCACGCCGGCAGCCAGGAACAAAATAAGATCGCGCTGCGGGAACGCATCGCCGTTATCGAGCACGAGGGGGATCGAGAAGGCGCCCGCCAGCGTGACGGCGCCTCTAACGCCTGACAGCGAGGTCAGCATCGACATGCCGAGGCCTTCGCGCATCGATCGGCCGTTATTTCGAGAGAATCGATTTTCCCAGAACAGATACACCCACAAAAAACGAATGACGATGAGCGAAACGAAAATGACGGCGATATAGCCGATCACGATACCGTTGTTGATCGGATTTTCGAAAAAGATGACGTTGACGACGTCAGGCACCTGCAGACCGAGCAGCAGGAATACGAGTCCGTTTAAAACGTATAAAATGACGGACCAAGTGCTTTTCGATACGATCTGCAGCTTGACCATGCGGGATTCCATGCGGTCCTTTTCGACGGCGTGGACGACGCCTCCGGCGACGACGGCGAGAATGCCGGACAAACCGAGCTCCTCCGCCGCGAGGAAGATGAGGAAGGGCGTCAAGATCAGAATGAGCATATGTACGGTGACGTCCTCCATGCCCCAACGTCTCAAAAACAGTCTCAGCCGGATCAGCAGCGCCGCGACAATCGTCCCGCATAGTATTCCCCCCAGCGAGATCAGGAGGAAGCTGCCGGTGGCGTTGATAAGCGAGAAGGAACCGGTAACCGCGGCGGCGATCGCAAATTTGAAAGCCACAAGACCCGATGCGTCGTTCATGAGCGCTTCGCCCTCGAGCAGCCGCAGGATCCGCTTCGGCAGCGATACGCGTCCGGCCATCGAAGTTACCGCGACTGCATCCGTCGGCGACAGGATCGCGGCAAGACCGAATGCGGCAGGAAGAGGGATCGAAGGGATCATCGCATGGATGATATAGCCGACACCGACGGTCGTGGCGAACACGAGCCCGAGCGCCATAAGCAGGATGGGTACGCGCAGCTCCCAAAGCTCGTCACGGGGCGTGCGCTGGCCGTCGTTGAACAGCAGCGGGGCGATGAACAACACAAAAAACAGCTCCGGATTCAGCTTCAAATGATGACCGATCGGCAGAACCGCAAGCGTCATGCCGAGCGCGATCTGCACAAGCGGCAGGGGGACGGCGGGCAAGAGCCGGTTGACGATGTTGGACAGGGCGATTATCGCGAGCATAAATAAAATAATCTCGAAGACTTCCATTCAAATAACCTCCGCGCGCGATATCGGTTGAAATGTTTCCTTACATATACTACCCGCAAATGGATTTTCGGATCAATTTCGCGCAAGCGAAAAGGACCGCCTTGCGGCGGTCCTCCGGTGAACAAAATAATCGGTCGCGCGATTTATTTGGATTCGCCGTTCAAATAGTTAAAGAAAGGCACGTCCGTCCAAAAATCGTAGCTGATTACCGACACGGCCGGATCGATCTCGCGGAAACCTGCGGCCACGGCTTGCGAGCTGCTTTGAAGCGAGAACGATTGCGCATAATAATGGCCGTGTTCGATCTTGTTGTTCGTAATTTTCTTGTAGCCGGGCAGCTCGGTCAGCGAATAGTAAAGCGGCTGCCACCACGAGCCGTACAGGAGGCCCTTTTGGCCGTCTTCGTTTTTCTTCGCATAAGCCGCGACGATGCCGTCGAACCGCTGCTTGTCGGCCGCGTTCGCGAATTCGAACGCAATGTCGTATTCCTTGGCGTATTCGATATAATTGCCGTTCGCGATCTGCTTGACCGTGTAGAGGTCGGATACGCCGGGCTCGCCCCATTCCTTTAAGTAGATAAAGGCGGACGTTTTGGGCTCGAATTGCACTTTGGCGTCGATGCCTTCGCTGCGCAGCAGTCCGATCAGCTGAAGGGCATGCCTCAGATCGGAGTGGCCGTAAATGAGCGACAAACCGTCGACGAAGTTGGCTTCGTACCGGCTGTCTTTGAGGTTGTAGCCGGTGACGATATTGCGCTCCAATGCGGCGTCTACGACCGCTTGCAGTTCAGGCGACTGTATGATGTCCGATTGTGCGAACGCATCCTGAAGCTTGGCATAGATGTCGGCGTCGGAGGCGTAACCGAGATAATGCTTGTACAATCCTTGGACGGTAATCGTCTGGCCGATCAGTACCTCCGCGAGTTCGCGCGATGCGCTGCCTTTAAGCTTAATCTCCTTAAAATAGGAGGAAGGCAGAAGGCCTGTGTCGATCGCGGCGGCCACCTCCTGCGCGGCTGTTGTGCCGAGCCATTCCGGCTTCAGCTTGACCTTGGCCAGCGCGGCTGCCGTCTTGGAAGAAGGATACGTGTAGGCGAGCTCCTTGAGACCGGCTGCCTTGACAGCGATTTGAACCGCATTGATCGCGGAGAGGCGTTGGCCTGCCGATACGGTATCGGCAGTAATGACGCCAAGGGCATACAGCGCTGCGGCATCCTGATAAAGCGGGTCGGAGGCGGCGAGATCCGTAAAGGTGTGAGGCTTTTCGGCGGGCTGCGCCTTCAGGGCCTCGGCAAATGCGGACAGGAATTCGCCTTTGGTCAGGCCAGCCGTCAGCGCGATCGAATATTTATCCTTCAGAAACGAAGCATACTCGGAGGCTTGTACCTCGTGCCCTTGGACAGTCGTGCTGGCCGGGGTGGCGGCGAATGCTTGCGAACCGCCGGCGAGAGTAGCGGCAATGAGAGCCGATACGAGAAGTTTGCGCGAATCAATAGCGATTGTTTTCATGAAAAGTCTCCTTCGCTTTTATAATCTGATAAAATATGTAGGAATAATTTGTTTTCAAATATTAGCAAGCGCCGGCCTTGTTGTCAATGGAAATAGACGCCTAAATGCATGTTTGAAGTTTAATAGAAGCGGGTATGGGATAAAAATCGGATTTTTTTGAATCTAAATCGTTATTTCTTGCGTATGTATGAACTAGATCAATTTTGGACAATCCATTTGGAGCAGGAGGAGACAATCGTACGTGGACACAGAATCTGATTTACGCAGCTTACGACCGCTAGTCTATCGCACAGCAGCCATCGCCCGCAAGGCGATTGAAGGGGGTGACTGCGAATGCTAGGGCTTAACTTGGTGTGGGTTGCGTTGCTCATTCTGCTTACTGCCTTCTTCGTCGCTACCGAATTCGCGATTATTCGTATCCGTTCAAGCCGCGTCGACCAACTGGTCATGGAAAAAAGAAAAAATGCCGTTGCCGTTCAGCGGGTGATCGCCAACCTCGACGGCTACCTGTCCGCCTGTCAGCTCGGGATTACGATCACCGCGCTGGGTCTCGGCTGGCTGGGGGAACCGACGGTAGAGAAACTGCTCGAGCCGTTGTTCCACTCCCTTCATATCGGGGAGAGCGTGTCGCATGTATTGTCCTTCATTATTGCATTCGCGCTCATCACCTACTTGCACGTCGTGCTCGGCGAGTTGGCGCCGAAGACGCTGGCCATCCAAAAGGCGGAGGCGATCTCGCTGCTCGTCGCGCCGGTTATCGTCTGGTTTTACAAGGTGATGTACCCGTTTATCTGGGCGCTTAACGGCTCCGCCAACGGCCTCATCCGAATGTTCGGCATGAAGCCGGCCAGCGAGCACGAGGAGGCTCACTCCGAAGAAGAGATTCGGCTGATCCTGTCAGAGAGCTATGAGAGCGGCAAGATCAATGAAGAAGAGTTCGGCTACGTGAACCGGATATTCCAGTTCGACAGACTGCTGGCCAGGGACATTATGATTCCGCGGACCGACATGGTGTGCTTGTACAGAGGCAAATCGCTCGCCGACAATCTGGCGACGATCAAGCGCGAGCAGTATACGCGTTTCATGGTCGCGGGCGAGAGCAAGGACGATATTATCGGCTTCGTGAACACGAAGCAGTTTTTCTTGAACTACGACAACAATCCGGAGTTTGACTTTGGTGCCCTGCTGCAGCCGGTGCTGTCCGTGCCCGATGCGATGCCCGTCAAGGATTTGCTGATCCGCATGCAGGCCGAGCGCAAGCATATCGCGCTGCTGCATGACGAGTACGGCGGTACGGCGGGCTTGGTGACGATCGAGGACATTCTCGAGGAGATCGTCGGCGAGATCCGCGACGAATTCGACGAGGACGAGATTCAGCCGATCGAGGAGATCGGCGAGGACAAGTACGTGGTGGACGGCAAGACGCTCGTCGACGAAGTCGGCCGCCTGTTCGAGGTGCAACTGCCGAGCGACGAGGTGAATACGATCGGCGGCTGGCTGTTCGCGATGCAGCCCGATCTGCCCAAGAACGTACCCTGGATTTACGAGGAGGAAAATTTGGCGTTTATCATTCGCGAAAAAGACCGCAACCGGATCCGCAAGCTGGAAATCGCTCGGAGACAGGAAGGTCAGGCGAGGTTGACGCTGGTTGAAGGTTAAAATTCCGAGACTGTCCATACGCGGGCAGTCTTTTTTTTACTTGAAACAGCAATAAGCTGGGGAGAGCCGTGACGGGTAAGCGAGCGCACTTTCAGCGTGCCCGAGTCATTCGATGTTTTGCGAGGCGTAATACCTGCATGAATACAGGTATTTCTATCGACGAACGACAATTCAATAAATACATGCAAATATGCAGGTGAATTCAAAGTAAAAGTCGAAAAAGGAGCTCATGAAGGAAAGCAAATGCATCGGGCGACTGTCGTATGGTCCATCGGACAGCCGTGCCGCGCAAATCCGGTTTTGGATATCCGACAAACTTAAATGGAGGCGTGTTTTTGATGAAAAATAAACGGCTCATTTGCTCGGCTATTTTTGGATGTGTTTGCGGCGTTTTGTTCTTGGTCTTTGATCGAAGCACAGAAGCCACACACACCGACACACCGCTCGAACAAATTCAAAATGGAACTGCGCATATTCAATATGCATCTCCTTTGTTCGATGGTATGCCACCGGAAATCGTGTTAAAAATAAAAAATAACTGGTCCATCGCGGAAGATTTGCTATTGCAAAATAAGGTGATCAACGCTAAAGAAGATTGGAAATTAGTCAGCAGCGGAGACACGGCTATTGGAATAACGAACCAAATGCCGATGGAGGAAGCTTTTTCATTTAATGATGCGATGATGAGCGATGTGCGTAAAAAAGGCTTGCAAAAAGGTGACGCTTATCCGGCGATTCTCTGGAACGAGAAGGCAGGGAAGGCGATTATTTTCTGGCTTCGAAGCAGCGGAGACACAGCCGCTTATTTTACGATCCAGGCCGAACAAGGCGAGAAAACGGGCAACCTTTGGAAGGTAACGAGCGAATTAATGGAGGTTCGATAGGCAGCGTTCCTGATCAGAATCAGAATCGCCTTGCGAAGGAGGAGCGGGGCGCTGCGTTCTTAAGCGTTCATGGAATTGAACGAATGGCGCTCATGGTTTATTGTTATTCTCATCCAAAGTTGCTCGGTTCTTAGGGCAGCGAAGTCAATAAAGGCTTGCGTTCGCATACGATAAGTAAACAACGGGGCGTCCGCTTCGTGATTGAAAGGAGAACTGACGCTTGGAAACGGCACTGCTGGGCAGCTTTATATCCGCGATGGCGACGGTTCTCGGCGCCGTCCCGATCTTGTTCATCAAGCGGCTGTCGGAAAAGTGGAAGGATATGCTGGTGGCGTTTACCGCCGGTATAATGGTGTCGGCTTCGATGTTCGGACTGATTCCGCAATCGCTTAACGAGTCGGGCCTCCCGCTGCTGACCTTGGGACTGCTTATCGGCATCGTCTCGCTCGATCTGATCGAAAAAAACATTCCGCACGTGGACGTGGAGAACGGCGCGCGCGTACGAGGCTTCGACAACAAGGCGTTGTTGGTATTGGTAGCGCTCTTTATACACAATATACCGGAAGGCCTGAGCACCGGCTTCAGCTACGCCAGCGCCAGCGAGGGGCTCGGCACGATGGTGGCCGTTGCGATCGGCGCGCAAAATATGCCGGAGGGTCTGGTGCTGGCGGTGTTTTTGCTCAGATCCAACGTCGGCAAGCTCAAGCTGCTGGCGCTCGTGACGCTTACGGGGTTGATGGAGGTCGTCTCCGCGGTCATCGGTTACTTTACGGCAAGCTATGTCGACTCGTTAATCGGAATCGGTCTTGCCTTTGCGGCCGGCGCCATGCTGTTCATCGCATACAAGGAGCTCATTCCTGAAAGCCACGGACACGGCTATGAGCGTCCTTCGACTTATTCGTTCATTATCGGCTTGATCGTAATGATCTATATTGCGCATTGGTTCGGTTAGAAATGGAGGGAGTCGCATGGCCTTCGAATGGCCCGGTTACGACCCGCCCGGTTATGTCGATACGCAGTCTCTCTTGAAGGCTGACGGAATCGACCTGCAGGCGTTGCGCGGGGCGCGAATTTGCAACGTCTATTCGGCATGGGATATTCAAGCCGAGCGTTGGTGCGCTTCGTCGCCGGTTGTATTCGAGCTGGAAGGCATGCAGCTGGAGGTCGGGTTCGCAAGCGGATGTCTCATTCGTATGACGGTCGACGAGATTGAGCTGAGCGCCTGGATTGCCGGCGAACGCCGTAACGGTTCCGGCGGCGGGCGACTGCCTTATGAATGGCGGACGGACCGCGGCGAGCTGGCGCCTTATGTCGGCCGGTTTATCCTTGGCGCTGACTTGCTGGAAAAAGACGCCGACACGAAGGGAATACTCGGCATCTGCTTTCGATTCGACGGCGGTACGCTGGAGCTCGTCAATGTCGCTAAGGCGGGCGGCGTTGAAGTCGGGATTAATCCGTCAGACTTTGACACCGCTGGAACTAAACGAGTTATTGCAATCTGATTGCTCTTGCGGCCAGGCGATCATGAACGCGGAACCAACAGCATATTTCAGGACCGCCGGAGCGATGAATCGTATTCGGTTGTTTTTTGCGGCTAAAGCGTTCTCTTTATAGAAGTCCTAATGTGGTATAATGAATGCTTCGGCAAATCGGCAGCATAGTCTTGAAAAGGTTGGAGGCAACGAAGCTTGAACAAGCGTTATCCATTTGAAGTCGTAAGCGGCAAACCATTCGTCGAGCAGGTCGGGGAATGGGTCGCGGACGTTTTTTACGATATTTTGCCCGAATCGGGGTTCGAGGTTCGGGACGAGCAAATTTTTATGGCCTATCAGGTCGAGCGTGCGTATGCGGATAAAAAGACCATTTTCGCCGAGGCGGGCGTCGGCACGGGCAAAACGCTCGTATATTTGCTTTACGCGGTATGTTATGCGCGCTATACGGGCAAGCCTGCCGTCGTCGCCTGCGCGGACGAGTCCCTGATCGAGCAGCTGGCCAAGCCGGAGGGAGACCTCGCGAAGCTGGCGAAGCATCTGAATCTGACGGTCGATGCCAGGCTGGGCAAGTCGCAGGACCGTTACTTGTGTCTCCAAAAACTGGACGACGCGCGGCTCGGATATGAGGATACGGAGCTTTACAAGGATATATACGAGAGCTTGCCGCCGTTCGTCGGCAAGACGGAGGCGCTGCAGTCGTTTCATGCTTACGGCGACCGCAAGGAATACCCGGACCTGGATGACGTGCAGTGGGGACGTATCGGCTGGGACAGCTTCCGGGACTGCTTCGTCTGCGACAAGCGTCACCGCTGCGGGATGACGCTGTCGAGGGAGCATTACCGCAAGGCGACGGACGTCGTCATTTGTTCGCACGATTTTTATATGGAACACGTATGGACGTACGAGAGCCGCAAGCGCGAGGGACAGCTGCCGCTGCTGCCCGAGCACAGCTCGATCGTTTTCGACGAAGGCCATCTGCTGGAAGCCGCCGCGCAGAAGGCGCTTACCTACCGGCTGAAGCATGCCGCGTTCGAGGAGCTCGTCACGCGCGTGCTTAAAAACGATATCCGCGAGTCGCTTGCGGTGCAGATCGATCTCGCGATCGAGCGGAGCGAGCTTTTGTTCGAAGCGCTCGCGGCGCGCAGCGTAAAGGTCGCAGGCTCCGACCGGATGGAGATCAAGGCGGATAAGACGCTGCTAAAGTCGGTCGCACAGCTCGATGCCGTGCTCGAACGGATCGAGGAAAACCTCGTGTTCGAAAGCGAGCTGTTTAATCTGGACGGCTACCAGCTTCGCATCGTCGAGGAGCACCTGGAGATGATGCGGGTCGCGCTCGGCCTGTTCGCCGGTCCCAAGCCGCCGATCTGCTGGACGGTCGACGGCTTGAGCGGTCTGACGCTTGTCATTATGCCGCGCACCGTGCGCGAGGTGCTGGGAGAACGGGTATTCGACAAGCCAATGCCGATCGTATTCTCGTCGGCGACGCTATCGTCGGGCGAGTCGTTCGATTATCTTGCGCATAGTCTCGGCGTAACGAATTACCTGTCGTTCACCGTCGCATCGCCATACGATTATCCCGAGCGGATGAAGGTAACGGTGCCGCGAGCGCATTCCGCTTCCATTATAGAAGACAAGCAGGGCTTGACGGCATGGAAGGCAGAAAATGCGCTTGCGGCCATCGGCCGGGCGAAGGGCGGCGTGTTGATTCTGTTTCTGACCAAGGAAGCGTTGGCTTCGTTTAAGTCGGCATGCGAGCGGAAGGGGGAAATGCCCGGGCGCCGGCTGTTGTTCGAAGGCGATCGCGAGATTACGGTTTTGATCTCCGAGTTCCAACGCGATCTGAACAGCGTGCTGTGCGCGGTAACGCTGTGGGAAGGCCTCGATATTCCGGGACCTTCGCTCGCCACTGTCATCATGTGGTCGCTGCCTTACCCGCCAGACGATCCGGTGTTCGACGCCAAGCGCCGCGAGGCGGCCGATGCTTACCGGGAAGTGGACTTGCCGTACATGTTGCTCCGATTCAAGCAAGGTCTCGGGCGGTTGATTCGTACCCGCGAGGATAGCGGCGAGATCGTCGTGCTGGCGCCGTCGCTCGCAGCGGGAGATTTTCCCGAAGCGGAGATCCGGGCATCGCTCCCGGCAGGCGTGGACTTGACGATCGCCTAGCGATCCGCAGACAATTTGAATAAAAACGAGCGAAAAGCAGCCTTCTTCCAGGGCTGCTTTTGTATGTTTATGGGATTTTTAAGTAAAATAACGTTAATAATATTATGTAAACTAAATGCGATCATTATCCGCATCATACGCACGTTCGCAGCCTCAAAAAAAGTTGAAAAAGCCAAGAGTCGAGCGTTTCAGACAGAAGTCGAGTGGGTAATTAACGATGACAGGTGTGCGATGAAACTGCCATAAGTTTTTTGTTCGCCAATCTATCGACATTCAAGGAGGAGCGGAATGGAAGACGCCGCCCATATCTTGCTAGTAGACGATCGTCCGGAAAACCTGATGGCCATCGAAGCGATCTTAGCCGGAGAGCCTTACATTTGCGTGAGGGCGTATTCGGGAATCGAAGCGTTGCGCTGTCTGCTGGAAAAGGAATTTGCCGTCATCGTCATGGATATCCATATGCCCGACATGGACGGGCTCGAGACGGCTGCCATGATCCGGGCTCGCGAGAAGTCGCGCGTCGTGCCGATTATATTCGTCTCGCAGGACGCGCACGAAGGGCAGTACGATTTCGACGGCCATGCCGGAGGCGCCATCGATTACTTGACGAGACCGCTTGCTCCGCATATTTTCAAATCGAAGATTGCGGGTTATGTCAGCATGTACGAGACGACGAAGGCGCTGCAGATGCAGAGCGAGCTGCTGCAGCAGCAGACCAAGCAGCTCGAACGAACGAATCATGCGCTTGTGCAAGCCAAGGAGACGGCAGAGATCGCGCTCAGGGTCAAATCGGAATTTCTGGCCGTGATGAGCCATGAGATCCGCACGCCGCTGAACGGCATCATCGGCATGTCCGATCTGCTGCTCTCGTCGGATCTGCCCGAGGAGTACGCCAGCATGGTCGGTATCATACATACGAGCGGCAACGTGCTGCTGTCGGTCATTAATCACATTCTCGACTTTTCAAAGATTGAGTCGGGCAAAATGGAGCTGGAGGAGGAGCCGTTCGACCTCAGGCTTTGCCTTCTCGAGACGATCGATCTGTTCACGGCTTCCTCGCTCGAGCGCAATCTGGAACTGATCGTCGTGCTCGATCCCGAGCTGCCGTCGATTTTGATCGGCGATAAGAACAGGCTGCGACAAGTGCTGATCAACATCGTCGGGAACGCCGTGAAGTTCACCAAAAAAGGCGGCGTCTACATATTCGTCAAGCAATTGTCGGAAGAAGACGGTCGTCTGATCGTGGAGTTCACCGTGCTCGATA
Organism: Cohnella hashimotonis; assembly: GCF_030014955.1. NCBI lineage: Bacteria > Bacillati > Bacillota > Bacilli > Caryophanales > Paenibacillaceae > Cohnella > Cohnella hashimotonis. The sequence goes on along the minus strand of NZ_JAGRPV010000001.1, from coordinate 3,441,602 downwards.
CGGGCATCGGCATCCCTGCGGACAAGATCGGCCAGCTCTTCCACCCGTTCGCGCAGCTCGATACGTCGATGAACCGCAAGTTCGACGGCACGGGACTTGGCCTATCGATCAGCAAGTCGCTCGTCGAGCTGATGGGCGGGGAGATTCGAATCGAGCAGACGCGAGAACCTGGCGCGATGTTCGTGTTTACGGTGCGGGCGGGCCGGGTGTCGGGGGATGCCGACGAGCCGATGCGTCCCGAGGCGCTGGCCGTTCTGCCTGAACGGTCCGGCGAGGATGCCTATATTTGGCCGGAAGGATTGCGCGTGCTCATCGGAGAGTCCTGTCAGATCTACCGCTCTTTGCTCGTACATATGCTGGACATGCTCGGCATCGGAGCGAAGGTAGTCTCCGATGCGGAGGAGATGCATCAAACGCTGAAGGCCGACGCTTTCGATCTCGTGTTCGTCGACGAAGAGCTGCTGGCGACGGCCGTATCGCCGGTGGGCGCCGACCGGAACGGACGAACGAAGCGGGAGCCGAGGGAGCCGCCATACGTCGTCGCCTTGTGCTCGCGATATGAAGAAACGGCGGACCGCGCCAGCAAGGCGCCGGCAGCCGCCGGCATCGACGATTATATACAAAAACCGATTTCCCTTGAGCGCTTAAAACGCTTGCTCGGCAACTTTTCACATTAATAAGTTTTTATTTATGCTTCATGGGGGATGAGGAGACATGACGGATCGGGATATGGATCAGCTGTCCGACGACAACCTGCCGGACAGCGGGGAACTGCTGAATGCGCTGATGGCTTGGAAAAAAGGGAACTTTGCATATCGCATGCCTTACCATTATACAGGCGTAGCCGGCAAAGTCGCCGATACGTTTAACGAGATTATGGACATCCAGGAATCGATGGTCCACGAGATTCAGCAGCTCGCCCGCGTCGTAGGCAAGGAAGGCAATCTGTCGCGGAGATTCGCGCTTCAGCACAAGGGTGGAGCCTGGGACCAGACGGTGGAATCGCTGAACGGCCTGATCGACGACCTGACGCAACCGACCAGTGCAATGGTCCGGGTTATCAACGCGGTCGCGCAGGGGGATCTGTCGCAGAAGGTCGAACTCGAACTGGAAGGTAGGCCGCTGACGGGAGAATTCCAGCGTACTGCGGCTAACATCAATACGATGGTCGACCAGCTGTCGATGTTCTCGTCCGAGGTTACGCGGGTGGCGCGCGAGGTCGGCACCGAAGGCAAGCTCGGCGGGCAAGCAGACGTCAAAGGCGTATCCGGCACCTGGAAGGACTTGACGGAGAGCGTCAACAATATGGCGAGCAATCTGACCGACCAGGTGCGCAATATCGCGGCCGTGACGACCGCGGTCGCCAAGGGCGATCTGTCCAAGCAGATTACCGTTAACGCAAAGGGCGAGATTCTGGAGCTGAAAAACACGATCAACACGATGGTCGACCAGCTATCGATGTTCTCGTCCGAGGTCACGCGGGTGGCGCGCGAGGTCGGTACCGAAGGCAAGCTCGGCGGACAAGCCGACGTTAAGGGCGTATCCGGCACCTGGCGCGACTTGACGGAAAGCGTCAACTATATGGCTTCGAATCTGACCAATCAGGTGCGCAACATCGCGGTCGTGACGACCGCGGTCGCGAACGGCGATCTGTCGAAGCAGATTACGATGGACGTTCAGGGCGAGATTCTGGAGCTGAAGGTCACGATCAATACGATGGTCGGCCAGCTGTCGACATTCGCGTCGGAGGTTACGCGTATGGCGCGAGAGGTCGGCACCGAGGGCATTCTTGGCGGACAGGCGGAGGTCAGCGGCGTAGCAGGAACCTGGCGCGATTTGACCGAGAGCGTTAACTACATGGCTTCGAATTTAACAAACCAGGTGCGGAACATCGCGGAGGTCACGACGGCCGTCGCGAAGGGCGACCTGTCCAAGAAGATCACGGTCGATGCCAAGGGCGAGATTCTGGAGCTCAAGAGCACGATCAATACGATGGTCGATCAGCTCGGCAACTTTGCGTCCGAAGTTACGCGCGTCGCGCGCGAGGTTTCCAACGACGGCATTCTCGGCGGGCAGGCGGACGTCAAGGACGTCTCCGGCACCTGGAAGGACTTGACCGACAGCGTTAACTTCATGGCCGGCACGCTCACCGATCAGGTGCGCAACATCGCCGAGGTGACGACGGCCGTCGCGAAGGGCGATCTGACCAAGCAGATTACCGTCAATGCGAAGGGCGAGATTCTCGAGCTCAAGAACACGATCAACACGATGGTCGATCAACTGTCGACGTTCGCCTCCGAAGTCACGCGGGTGGCGCGCGAGGTCGGCACCGAAGGGATGCTGGGCGGACAAGCGCAGGTTAAAGGCGTAGCCGGCACCTGGCGCGACCTGACCGAGTCGGTTAACGACATGGCGTCGAACCTCACCGATCAGGTGCGCAATATCGCCGTCGTTACGACGGCGGTCGCGAACGGGGACTTGTCCAAGAAGATCACGGCCGACGTACAAGGCGAGATTCTCGAGCTGAAAAACACGATCAACACGATGGTGGATCAGCTGTCGACGTTCGCCTCCGAAGTTACGCGCGTGGCGCGGGAGGTCGGCACGGATGGCAAGCTGGGCGGCCAGGCGCAGGTCAAGGGCGTCGGCGGCACCTGGAAGGACCTCACCGAGAGCGTCAACAACATGGCTCGCAATCTGACCGACCAGGTGCGCAATATCGCGGACGTCACGACCGCCGTCGCAAGGGGCGATCTTTCCAAGAAGATCACCGTCGACGTCAAGGGCGAGATTCTCGAGCTGAAAAACACGATGAATACGATGGTGGACCAGCTCGGCAACTTCGCGTCCGAAGTCACGCGCGTCGCGCGCGAGGTCGGCACCGAGGGTAAACTTGGCGTGCAGGCGGACGTCAAGGACGTATCGGGCATGTGGAAGGACCTCACCGATACGGTTAACTACATGGCGAGCAATCTGACGATCCAGATGCGCAATATCGCGGGCGTCACGACGGCGGTCGCGAACGGCGACCTGTCCAAGAAGATCACGGTCGACGTCAAAGGCGAGCTGCTCGAGCTGAAAAATACGATCAACACGATGGTGGACCAGCTCAATTCGTTCGCCTCCGAGGTTACGCGGGTGGCGCGCGAGGTCGGCACGGACGGCAAGCTGGGCGGCCAAGCGCAGGTGCGCGGCGTCGGCGGCATCTGGAAGGATCTGACCGACAACGTTAATATCATGGCCGCCAACCTGACCGACCAGGTGCGGGGCATCGCAAAGGTCGTGACAGCGGTCGCGAACGGCAACCTGAAGCTCAAGCTGACCGTGGACGCCAAGGGCGAGATCGCGGAGCTGACCGATACGATCAATAATATGACCGATACGCTGGCGATCTTCGCCGATCAGGTTACGACCGTGTCCCGGGAGGTCGGCGCGGAAGGGAAGCTGGGCGGTCAGGCGAGCGTGCCGGGCGCCGCGGGTACATGGCGCGACTTGACCGACAACGTAAACTACATGGCGAGCACGCTCACCACGCAGGTGCGCGCGATCACCAACGTAGCCACCGCGGTGACGAACGGAGACCTCTCGCGTACGATCGACGTCGCCGCCGCCGGCGAAGTCGAGACGCTGAAGGACAACATCAACGAGATGATCCGGAATCTCAAGGAGACGACCCGGATCAACACCGAGCAGGACTGGCTCAAGACCAATCTTGCGAAGATCTCCAGGCTCATGCAGGGACAGCGGGATCTGTACGCCGTATGCCGCATGATCCTTTCGGAGCTAGCGCCGCTCGTCTCGATGCAGCACGGCGTCTTCTATATGAACGATGTCGTGAACGGCCAGTCCGTGCTCAAGCTGTTCGCGAGCTACGCTTTCCACAACCGCAAGCATCTGTCGAACGAGTTCCGCGCGGGCGAAGGCCTGGTCGGCCAGTGCCTGATCGAGAAGCAGCGCATTTTGCTCACCAACGTACCGGGCAACTATGTCGTGATCACTTCGGCGCTAGGCGAAGCCACGCCGCTCAACATCGTTCTGCTGCCGATCATTTTCGAAGAACAGGTGCTGGCCGTGCTGGAGCTGGCTTCGTTCAGATCGTTCAGCGAGATCGATATCGCGCTGCTCGATCAGTTGACCGACTCGATCGGCATCGTCATCAATACGATGCAGGCGAATCGCCGTACCGAGGAGCTGCTTGTCCAGTCCCAGTCGCTCACCGAGGAGCTGCAGAAGCAGCAGCTCGAGCTGCAAAATACGAACGAAGAGCTTGAAGACAAAGCGAAGCTGCTCGTCATTCAGAAGGCAGAGGTCGAGAGCAAGAACAACGAGGTGGAGGTCGCAAGGCGCTTCCTCGAGGAGAAGGCCGAACAGCTGGCGCTGACGTCGCGCTACAAGTCCGAATTCCTGGCCAACATGTCGCACGAGCTGCGTACGCCGCTCAACTCGCTGCTGCTGCTCGCCGAGCAGCTCGCCGACAACTTGGACGGCAATCTCGCCGATCATCAGGTGAAGTTCGCCAAGACGATCCAGGATTCCGGCCACGAGCTGCTTAATCTGATCAACGACATTTTGGATCTGTCCAAGATCGAGTCGGGCACCGTCTCGGCGGAATTCAGCGAACTGAATATCCGGGAGCTGACGGACGGGCTCGACCGCTCCTTCCGCCATATGGTAGACGAGCGACTGCTTGCGTTCCGCATCAAGGTCGAGCCCGAGGTGCCGACCCGCATCGTCAGCGATCCGAAGCGACTGCAGCAAATTTTGAAAAATCTGCTCTCCAACGCCTTCAAGTTCACGGAGAAAGGAGAGATCATGCTGCGGGTCCGCAAGGCGGCCGAAGGCTGGAGCGAGAGCGCGGACCGGCTGAACCGGGCGGCTTCCGTGCTGTGCTTTACCGTAAGCGATACAGGCATCGGCATTCCGAAAGACAAGCAGCAGATCATATTCGAGGCGTTCCAGCAAGCGGACGGCAGCACGAACCGGGTATATGGCGGCACGGGCCTCGGCCTTACGATCTCGACCGAGATCGCGGAGATGCTCGGCGGGGAGATCACGCTGTTCAGCGAGCCGGGCAGCGGCAGCGTGTTCAACCTGTACTTGCCGATCGACGGCTGGGAGGTTCAGCCTGAGCCGAAGACGAGACATATGCCCGAGGTCATCGACGTCTCGCCGCCGAAGCGGATCCGGCTGACCCCGCCGACGCAAGGGGAGGAGCTTCAGGACGACCGCGACGACATCGAGCCTGGCGATTCCGTGTTTTTGATCGTCGAGGACGACTTGAAGTTCTGCGAGATCGTCCAGGACGCATTGAGCCGCAAGGGGATCAAGACGGTTATTACGTCCAAAGGTCTTCAAGCGCTCGAGCTGGCCAAGAAATACAATCCGATGGCGATCACGCTCGATCTTCATCTTGGAGACACGGACGGCTGGCTCGTACTGGAGCACTTGAAAAACGACATGTCGGTCCGCCATATCCCGGTATGCGTCATTACCGTCGACGAGGACAAGACCGAGCTGCTTCGCAAGGGCGTGTACGACTATTTGTGCAAGCCCGTCACCAACGACGAGCTCGATCTGGCGCTCGAGAGCCTTAACGCGTTCGCATCCCGCGGAGAGCGCCAGCTGCTCGCCGTCGTGAAGTCGCCCGACCGACGGCAGCAGATCGTCGACTCGCTTGCCGGCGGCACGCTCAAGATCACGGCGGTCGATACCGCGCGCAAGGCGTTGAATCAAATCGGCTCGAAGCCGTTCGATTGCGTCGTCATGGACGGAGATCTGGCCGATATGCCGTTGCCTAAATTTCTGCGGGAAATCCAAAAGAAGTCGGTGGGCAGACGGATCCCGATCGTCGTGGAAGGCAGCATCAGGCTGAGCGCGGACGAGCAGGAGGAATGGGAGGAAATTCTGAAATCCTCCGTCGTCAAGGAAGCGCGCACCGCCGTTCAACTGATGGACGAGACGACGCTGTTCCTCCACCGGAGATCGGAGGAGCTGCCGGCGGGTTCGAGAGAAGCGCTGGAGCGGATCTATCAATCGGACGAAGCGATCCAGTCGCGCAAAGTGCTTGTCGTGGACGACGACGTACGCAACATTTTCGCATTGACGACGATTCTGGAGCGCCACCAAATGACGGTACTGCCCGCGGAGAACGGTCAAGCTGCGATAGACATCCTCGAGCGAACGCCGGACATCAGCATCGTTCTGATGGACATCATGATGCCGGTCATGGACGGCTACGAGACGACCCGCGCGATCCGCGCGAACCCGGCCTTTGCGGAGCTGCCGATTATCGCGCTCACGGCCAAGGCCATGAAGGGCGACCGCGAGCTGTGCCTCGAAGCCGGTGCCTCGGATTATATTACGAAACCCGTTAACAGTGCGCAGCTGCTCGCCATGATGCGAAGCTGGCTCGACCGCGGAGATGACAGTTAAGCGGTACGTGCCGGAATTTCTAATGATGTGTCCGCTTTGACCTTAAATGGAAGCAGGGACATTCCCCTCATCAGACCGATGAAGGGGAGCGTCCCTGCTTTTTTTGTGCATTCGGCAAGCCCGCAGCGCCGCGTTCAACGGCTTACGAAGCCGCAGCATCAGACGACACGACCCGTCAGCCGGAGCGGATACCTGCAGGAATCCGTTGAATGACAACACCTGGAAAGGGAGAAGACGCGTTTTCGCACGCTTCGTCGACAAAGGAAATCTAAATATTCGTTGACGAATTGACATGTTTTTCAAGGGGGCGTCTGTACAATCTAACCTATATTCACGATTCGCTCGTCCTTCATCAAAAGAAGAGAGGTGCATTTATGCGTGGAGATAAGAAGCGTTTCCCCCTTGTCGTACTGATCGTCGCGACGTTATTTGCAACGCTTGGCCTGACCTCGCTCGCAGCTTTGCAGGATCCGGTTACGCCCGCCGTTGCCGCACCCATTGCGAAGCCGTCTCCTTCCCACCTCGCCGTTCCTTCTCAAGCTACGATTCATATGTCTTACTTGGACGGTCCGGCGGCTGTCAATCCGAACGAGCTGCCGGCGGACAATCGGAAGCAACCGCTTAAATTCACGTTGGACGAAGAACTCGGCAAGAGCGGAGCCGGAACGATCGCGGGGAATGGCGAAAAGCCCGGCGATAACGTAACGAAGCCGCCAAAAGAGTCGTCCGTTTCCATATACGAAGTAACGGCTTATTATTTGAACGTGCGCGCCAATCCGTACAACGGCTCTAAAGTGCTGCGCGTGGTCGAGAGAGGGACGCGCCTTGCGGTGGCGGCGACTACCGATAAGGGCTGGCTTCGCTTAAAAGACGGCGGCTACGTCCACGGCGGATATGCATCGTTGATCGATCCCGATGCGCCTGTCGGCGCTGCAGCCGTCGACAAGCCCCAAGACGCGCCGGCTAAGCTGTCCCCCGCCTTGGCGGCGGAGCAGGAGCCGCAAGCCGGGCCGTCGGGAGCTGACGCAGCCGATCGCAATATCGCCGGGCAGGCGTCTTCGGACCCTTCGAGTCCGACCAATCGGGTCCGATCGGACTCCGGCTTAACGGAAGAACATATCGCAAAGCTGTTCGAGGGAACGGCGCTCGCGGGAAAAGGGATCGAGGATGTCGTGCTGGAGATCGAGGACGAGTACGGCATAAACGCCTTGTTCACGATCGCGGTAATGAAGCTCGAGAGCGGCAACGGCAAGAGCAAGCTGTCCCGGACCAAAAACAATTTGTTCGGCTTGAACGCGACATCGGGGGATCCGGGCAATAAAGCGTTCCGCTTTAAAACCAAAGCCGATTCGGTGCGCAAGTTCGGGCAGTTGCTGTCGGACAAATACGTGGAAAAGGGTTTGACGACCATCGATAAGGTCGCCGCTAAATACTGTCCGGCAAGCTCGAGCTGGGCCGGTAAAGTTATGGGAATTATGAAAAGCGATTACCGGAAGCTGTAATCTTGCGTTATAATATCAGTAGCTTGGAGACTGTCGGATCATTCGACAGTCTCTTTCGTAATTCTGCAAAATGTTTTGAAATCGCCGTCAATGGGTATAGACAGTCCGTGAAGACTTGAAACAGTTCGGCGGACTTGCGAAAGGGGTAAACGCGATGTCAGACTTGCCGCAGTCCTTGCAAAGCATGGGAGATCAATGGTTCAAATTATCGCGTCACGGCATCGGAATCGCGGATCCCGAAGGCAGGTGGGTCGCGGTGAACGCAGCGCTGGCGAGCATGCTGGGCTACGGCGAATCCGAGCTGCTCGGCCTTCCGGTCGCAGCGCTTTTCGCGTCGGCCGATCTTGAGAGCGCCGGGCGCCTCGGGGCTGCAGCGCGGAATTCGGAGGCGATTAATGGCGTCATTCTGAAAGGCGGCGACGGAAAGCCCGTGACATTCGACGTTGCGTCGGTAAGGCTAGAGCCTGATGCGGAAGGAAAGTCGCTCACGCTCTGGCAGTTCTATGAAGCCGAGGAAAAAAAGCGCGCGGAAGACAAACTGGAAGCCGCTCGCGAACGACAGCGGGTTATCGGCGAAAATATCGTGGATCTCTATTACATATGCGATCGCGAAGGCCGGATCGTCGAAGCGGCGCCGAACGCTTATACGCTGCTCGGCTACACGCCAGGCGAGCTCGTCGGAGCGGACGAGCAAATGCTTTTCGACGAACAGGATCTGAGACCCTACAAGAGCCAATGTCCGAATGCGGGAACTTGGAAGGAATACAGGCTTAAGCGCAAAGACGGAAGATCGGTCTGGTTCGAAGCGCGCATCAGGCCGATCGAGGACAATAACGGGAATTCATACAAGCTATTTATCGGACGCGAGGTTACGGCGCGCAAAAAGCACGAGAGCATGTCTGCAGAAGCCGAACGAATCGCCGCGATCGGCAGCTGGGAGTGGGAAAAGGAAAGCGGACGCTTCTCCTACTCGGCGAATCTGGCGCTTATTTATCAGGATGCCGTCACTTGCATCGATGCCGAAGAAATGAAGCTGATCGACCTTGTCGCGGCCGAAGACCGCGAAGCGTTTGCGGAGCTGACGACGGAAGCTGCCGGCGGCGGCGAGCTCAGCTTCGAGTCGCGCATGGCGCTAAGGGACGGATCGTTCAAGTACTTGCATATCCGAGGTACGGTAGCCTATACGGACGCGGGCGAAGCCGGGGGGCTTGTCGGCACTGTGCAGGATATAACGGACCGAAAGATGGTCGAGCTCAAGCTGCAAGAGAGTGTCGAGCGATATACGTCGCTTAAGAAATACAACCACGATGCCGTCGTGTCGATCGATCTGGAAGGGCGCGTCATCAATGCGAATCAGGTCGCGCAGGAACTGACCGGCTATACGGTAAGCGAGATGATCGGCAATCCGATCGCCAGATTTACGGGGTGGAAGACGTTCGTCCCGCTGCGAGGGAACGCCGTCGCTTCCGAAGCGGAGGTGCGTCAAAACGACAAAATCACGCACAAGGACGGCAGCACGCGCGAGGTGTTGACCACGCTGGCGCCGATCATCATTCACGGCGACAATGTCGGGTATTATTTGATCATTAAGGATATCACGGAGCAGAAGAAGCTGCTGATCGAAAAGGAAAGCGCGGAGTCCACCAACAAGGCGAAGAGCGAATTTCTCGCGATGATGAGCCACGAGATCCGCACGCCGATGAACGGAATCATCGGCATGACGGACCTGCTGCTCGACGGCGACAACTTGTCCGATACGCAGCGGAGCTACCTGAATGTCGTGCGCAAGAGCGGCGAGACGCTGCTCGCCATCATCGGAGAAATACTGGACTTTTCCAAGATCGACTCGGGAAAAACGGAACTTGTGCCGGAGCCGTTCGACATCCGCGCCTGCGTGAACGAATCGGTCGATGTCGTCTCCGCGAAGGCAAGAGACAAGGGCTTGCGGATGGACATATCTGTGTCACCCGGCGTTCCGAAGCTTGCCGTCGGCGATGCCAGCCGGCTGAAGCAAGTGCTGATGAACCTGCTCAGCAATGCCGTCAAATTCACGGCATCCGGAGGCGTAGACGTGACCGTCGCCCCGATCGAAGCCGACAGGGGCAAGCTCGGGCTCAAGTTTACGGTGAAGGATACGGGAATCGGCATCCCGAAAGATAAAGCGTTCAAGCTTTTTCAGCCTTTCTATCAGATCGACAACCAGTTCTCGAGGGAAACGGAGGGAACGGGCCTGGGACTTGCGATCAGCAAAAAGCTGGTCGTGTTGATGGGCGGAGACATCTGGCTGGAGCAACGGGATGAGCAAGGCGCCGCATTTTCGTTTACGGTCTCGCTGGACCCGGCCGAGGCGTCGGCCGACCCTGTTGCTCAACCCGCAAATGCGGCGCAAGACCCGGGCATTACCAGGCCGCTGCGGATTCTCGTCGCAGAGGACAACAAGATCAATCAGCTCGTCATGCTTAAAATACTCGAGAAATTGGGCCATCAAGTCTTGATTGCGGCCCATGGCATCGAAGCGGTCGAAGCGGCGACCCACGACGCATTCGACCTGATCTTCATGGACGTACAGATGCCCGGCGTCGACGGCATCGAAGCGACGCGGATGATCCGCGAACGTCTGTCTGCGGAAGCTTGTCCGGTCATCGTAGCGGTGACCGCGAATGCGCTTAAAGGCGACCGGGAACGGTTCATGGCGGCAGGCATGGACGAGTATATGAGCAAACCGATCTACTCGAGCCTGGTCAAGGAAATGATCGGTAAATTTTTCAGCCGTTGATCACGCTATAGGAAGAAGCGATCTTTTTGACGAAGGACAGCATGCAGCCGTTCCACCCCGTTCTGTCCGCTTGGTTCGCATCGACATTCGGGGAGCCGACCGACGTTCAGAAAAAAGCGTGGGCTTCGATCGCCAAAGGGGAGCATACGTTGATTGCCGCGCCGACAGGTTCCGGCAAGACCCTTGCCGCGCTTCTGCCATGCCTCGACCGTATCGTGAGAAACGATGCGGAGGAAGAGCGCCGGCCTGCCGTCCGCACGTTGTACATTACGCCGCTGAAGGCGCTGAACAACGATATTCACCATCATGTGACGGACTTTGCCCGGCAGCTTGACGAATGGGCCAAGGAGAAGGGCGAGCGATGGACCGGCATCAGGAGCGAGGTGCGGACAGGGGATACGACGCCAGCCAAGCGGGCCGCCATGCTGCGCCGACCGCCGGACCTGCTGGTAACGACGCCGGAGTCGTTTTATTTGCTGCTGACTTCGGTCAAAGGCCGGGATATGCTGTCCGCCGTCGAGCAGGTCATCGTAGACGAGATTCACGATCTTGCCGCGGACAAGCGGGGCTCGCATTTGTCGCTGTCGCTGGAACGGTTGGCGGCGCTGTGCGGTCGTCCCGTCCAGCGGATCGGCGTATCCGCGACGCAGAAGCCGTTATCTCGGGTCGCGCAGTTTCTGGGCGGCTGGGAAGAGCGCGCGGAGGCTTTGGAAGATGGGGCTTCGGAGACGATGCGCCCTAGGCCGGTGACGGTCGTCGAGAGCGGCATGACGAAGCGGCTGCGCGTGAAGGTGACCGTGCCCGAGCCTTCATCGCCTTCCGCGGGGCGCGAGGCCGTCTGGAAGCCGCTGCTCGACCGGATTATGGAGGCGATGGCGGACAGCCGATCGGTGCTGCTGTTCGTGAACAGCAGACGTCTCTCGGAACGGCTGACGCTCCGGCTGAACGACCATGTCGGCTACGAGATGGCGCGATCCCACCATGGCAGCCTGTCGCGGGAGCGGCGGCTCGAAGCCGAACGTCTGCTGAAGAGCGGGGAATTGCGCTGCATTGTCGCGACGTCCTCCCTCGAGCTCGGCATCGACATCGGCCATATCGACCTCGTCATCCAGATCGATACGCCGCTGGCGGCAGACCGCGGCATCCAGCGGATCGGTCGCGCGGGGCACGCAGTCGGCGAGGAGAGCCGCGGACTCATGATCGTCCGCGCCAAAGCGCTGCTGCCCGAGGCCGCCGTGCTGAGCCGGCTTGTCTCCAGGCGCGAGATCGAAGACATCGAGATTCCGTACGGCCCGATGGACGTGCTGTCGCAGCAGACGGTGGCGATCGTATCGATGGATGACTGGCGCGTGGAGGACCTGCTGCGTTTAGTCCGGCGGAGCGACAGCTATCGGGGCTACGACGAGAAGCGGTTCAAGGACGTGCTGAAGGTGCTGTCCGGCTTTTATCCTTTTTTCAGACCGCTGCTCGAATGGGACGCGCGAACCGACGTCTTGACGTCCAAGGCGGTCGGAAGAGCCGCAGCCGTACGCGGTGCGGGCACGATTCCGCAGAGCGGCGGATACCCGGTTCACCATATGGACAGCAGAGCGCATCTGGGCGAGCTTGACGAGGAGTTTATCCAGGAGAGCCGCGTCGGCGACGTCTTCCAGCTCGGGGCGGGCTCGTGGATGATCCGCGAGATCAAAAACGACCGCGTATACGTGGCCGAAGCGGCGAACCGGTTCAGCGAAGTGCCGTTTTGGCGCAACGAAGCCGGCGGACGTACGTATGAGCTCGGCGAAAAGATCGGCGCGTTCTGGCGCGAGATAGCCGGAAGGCTAGGTCTTGGCGCGGAGGCTGGCGATAACGACGGCGCAGAGGCGTCCCGGGAGCGCGCATGCGACGGTGAGACTTCGGCCTGGCTGCGCGACGAATTCGGCGTAGACGCCGCAGCCGCGGAGTCGTTGATCGGCCATGTGCGCGCGCAGCATCGCGCCGGCGTCGTGCCGACCGATCGGCGCATCGTCGTCGAGCACTACCGGGACGTTATGAACCAGACGCATATGGTCATACACAACTTTGTCGGACGCAGCGTGAACCGGGCTTGGTTCCTTGCGCTTCAGCGGCAGTTCGAGCTGCTTATGCCTTATCGGCTGTACGGCAACGCCAAGGACAACGGGATCGAGATCGTGCTGCCGGAGTGGGACGCTTCCTGGCTCCGTATTCTGAGCCAGGTATCGACGGCAAATATCGAGACGCTGCTGGCGGAGGCGGTGACGGGCTCGCCGCTGCTCGCGGTCGCCTTTCGCAAGATCGCGGAAACGTCGCTTCTGCTGGCCCGCAGCTTCACGCGCACGCCGATGTGGCAGAAGCGGCTGCGCAGCGAAGAGCTGCTGCGAAAGGCGCTTCCGTACGGCGCGCAGTTCCCGTTCCTCGGCGAAGCGATGCGCGAGGCGCTGCATGAATACCTCAGCTTCGGCGACTTGCGGCGTCTGCTCGAGGACATCGACGCAGGTCGCATCGAGATCGTCGTGCGCGAGACGCCGTATCCTTCGCCGCTCGCCTCCCAATTCATGGCCGACTATGTGAATATGCGGATCTATGAAGGGGACGGCCTCGACGAATCGACGCGGCGTCAGATCCTGCAGATCAACCAGGAGCTGGCCAGAGATCTGTTCGGTGCCGGCGCTGCCGGCTCCGGCGTGTCCGAGGAAGCGCTGGCGCAAATGCAAGCGAGCCTGGCATCGCCGGCTCCCGAACCGGGCGGACCGGCGGATCTTGCCTCGCTGCTCAAGGCCAGAGGGGATCTCACGGCCGGCGAGATCGTCAAAGCTGCCGGCGAACGGAGCCTGATCTGGTTGAGCGAGCTGGAAGAGAGCGGATCGGCCGCCTCCATTCGAATGCCGGGCGACGAAGAGCCGCGGTATATCGCTTCCGACGAAGCGGAGTTGTATGACCAATTTCCAGAAGATCCGTCAGCGGCGCTGTTCATACTGGGCCGTTATGCGGACCACCGGATGTCCTTCACAGAGGCCGATCTCGTCGAGCGGTATCCGCAGTTGGACCAGTCCGGCGCGGCCGACGCCGTGCAATTGCTGCTCGATCGGCAATTGATCCAGCGGGCGCCGCATGCCTCCGGAGAGGATGAGCGGCTGTGGACGAGCGTGCAGGTCGCCTCCAGGCTTGTTCGCTGGTCGGTGCGGCAGGCCCGGTCCCAGGCCGAGCCGGCGGACGCGATACGGTGGTGCAGCCAGATTGCGCTGCTTCAGCATGCGCTGCCCGGCTCGCAGATGAAGGGCGGCGAAGGCTTGCTTGCCGCGATCGGCAAGCTGCAGGGCATTTTTTTGCCGCTGTCGCACTGGGAGACGCTGATTTTGCCGGCACGCGTCCAGGGCTACCGCAAGGAAGACCTCGACCTGCTGTGCGCAACGGGCGAGGTGCTCTGGATCGGCCGGCGCGAGGAGGAGGAGCGGGAAGGCAAGGTCGCTTTTTTCCTTGCGGAAGACAAGGCGCTGTTCGAACCGTATGCGGAAGCCGCGCGGCGGCAGGAAGCGAACACGCGCCATCCGCAGCTGGCGAAGCTGATTCGGGAGAGCGGCGCGAGCTTCCTAACGAAGCTCTCCAGGGATACCGACATCCGGCCGTCGGAGCTGCTGCCCATGCTGATCGATCTAGCTTGGGAAGGCCTCGTCTCCAACGATCAATTCGCGCCGCTGCGGCTTCACGCCGACCCGGCCGGCGCGAAGCGCCATACGCATAGCCGCACAGGATCGGGGCTGGGGCGCTGGTATGCGGTATCAAGCTTGCTTGAAACGGCCGGCGACGACGCTTATGGCGACGTCAGAGCCGTTGGCCCTTTCGGTCAAAGCAACCCTGATGGCAATGGCGCACAATCGCCGGTCCTTGCGTGGACGAAGCATCTGCTCGACACTTACGGCATGGTGAACCGCGAATTGGTAGCGAAGGTATCGCCGTATCCCTGGGACGTCCTGCAGGACGTGCTGCGACAGCTGGAGGAGTGGGGACTTGTCACGCGGGGCGCTTTTATCCGGGGCCTGGACGCCTTGCAGTTCGCTACGCCGTCCTTCCGCGATGCCGTCAAGCGGCCGGCGGGCAGCGGCGAAGGGCAGCTGGCGGTGTTGTCGGCAGCCGACCCTGCCAATCCCTTCGGCCTGATCGCGGACTGGCCTTCCGGGTCGAAGGGCGTCGTCTTTGCCCGCAAGCCCGGCAACTTTTTGCTCCTGGACGGTGAAAAATGGCTTTATTGGATCGAAAACAACGGCAAACGCGTGTTTAGCCTCGAACCGGAAGCCGACGATTTGAAGGCGCGCGGGCGGGCGGACCGACTGCAAGCCGCTTTTCAGACGATCATACGGAGGCAGAAGCTCGTTAAGCTTAAGCTCGACGAATGGAACGGCAAAGCTGCCGCCGACACGGAGGCGGGGATGGCCCTGCTGTCCGAAGGCGCGGAGAGGCAAATGCGGTCGCTCGTGCTTTGGCTGAAAACATAACGAATCTGTTTCTTCAATCGAAAGGTGTGGACGAATGAAAACCGATTATGTAGACGTCCTGTCTAAAATTTCGGATCGATTATACAAATCGGGTATGGATGTCATGCATACGGCCAGCCGGATGATTCCTGCCAATACGTTTTGCATCGCAACGCTCGATCGCGTCTCCACCGTCGTGCTCAACGCCTTCAACCGGGACAAGGTAATCCTTACGGAAGGCCTTGTCGTGGCTAACGAGGAGTCATACTGTGCGTTGGTGACGGAAAAGGCCAAGGGACCGCTTGTCATCGAAAACAATATGACGCATCCGTTGACGAAGGATATGCCCGCGACGCAATTCGTAGGGGGCTGCTCCTTCCTCGGGGTGCCCTTGCTTACGCCTGGCGGACAGATTTTCGGGTCGCTATGCGCGTTTGACGATCAATATTATGCGTTCGAGGAACGGGATGTCGAGCTTCTGCTGTCCCTATCCCGCTTTTTCACGGACGTGCTGTCGCTGGACGAATCCGTCGAGCGGCTGCAGGCTGCGCAGGCGCAAGCGATGCGCGTGCTCGAAGAGAAGGATAATTTGCTTGCCGTGCTCAGCCACGAGATTCGTACGCCTATGAACGGCGTGCTCGGCATGGCGAATCTTCTGCGTTCGACGACGTTGACCGAGGAACAGCAGAACTACATCGCGGTGATCGAAGATTGCGGCGAAGGACTGCTGGAGATGTTGAACCAGATCCTGGAGCATTCCAAAATTCAAGCGGGGAAGATGAGCGTGGATATCGAACCCTTTAATCTCGTCGAATGCGCGGAACAGGCGATTCAGATTCATGCGTTCGAAGCCGGGAAGAAGGGAATCGGGCTGCGTCTTGAGATTGAAGACGAGCTGCTTGGAAACTACGAGGGTGACGGCTTGAAGATCAGGCAGATTCTCATCAACCTTATCAGCAACGCCGTCAAGTTCACCGACAGCGGCGAAGTGCTGCTATCGATCGAAAAAGAGGATAAGCCCGTCCAGGACGACAAGGAATGGCTAGCCTTCAACGTGCGCGATACGGGGACAGGCATTGCGCCCGAGCGCAAAAATCAGCTTTTCCGCTCCTTCTCTCAGGTCCACGACAAATCGATAAAATGCAACTACGGCGGCATCGGACTCGGATTATCGATCTGCCGCCAGTATGCCGAACTGATGAATGGTACCGTCGTGCTGACGGACACCGGTCCTGACGGTTCTTGCTTTACGCTGTCCGTTCCGCTGCGTTCTCTGAAGACCCGTCAGACGTTTAACGCAGGCTAGGCGCGCAGGCCGAACGAAGCTCGCCTGCGCGCATGCACGTAATCGGAGACAGAAGCCTTCAGAACGTCATCCCCACTTAATGCCTGTCTTGAAGCCCGCTCCGTGACCGGCCGCCTGGCCGCCAAGCTGGATTCCGGCGCCTTGCGGTCCCAGATGCGCGGCGGCTTCCAGACCGACGCCGTATTTTCCTCCCACCTGTCCGCCCGTCATTGCCTCAATGCCGGCGTTGGCACTCATTTGACCTTTCGCCTGAATACCTGCTCCGTACGGACCTCCGAGTTGAGCGCCGCCTTGGAACGAAGCGACTTGGCCGCCGCCGACCTGGGCGCCGGCCTGCACGCCTGCGCCGTGCGGCCCGCCAAGCTGTCCGCCGATTTTCGCATGAATGCCCTGTCCGCCGCCGATGCCGCCGCCGGCCTGCAGGCCGAGCCCATAATCGCCGCCAACGTAGGCCCCGGTTTGGACGCCGGTACCGTGCCCGCCGCCGTAATAGCCGTGCGCGTGCATACCCGCTTCAAGCGGTCCGAGATGACTTTGCGTCTGAAGTCCGGCATGATGCGCCGCACTGTCGGGACCGATCTGCTCCCCGGGAAGAACCGGCATCGGCATTTGCTCAAGGCCAGGGTAAGCCGAGCCGGGTTGATAAGAATCCGCATAGTAAGGGCGCGCAGGATAACCAGCCGAATAAGAGAGGCCCGGATATCCATAATAATCGGGAACGCCCCCGTTATAGGGCTGCACGTAACCGTAACCATAGCCGTAGCCTTGACCCAATGAACCCCTCGGATGGATGTACATTGCTTCCGCCTCCATTTTAATCGTATGATGCGTTAGCCTATTCCGCGAATGTCGCGGCGGACACCAGCCCGTATGAATTTGGGCGCGGGCCAGGTCGCATGCGCCGGCATATGGGGTAAGGGACAGCATAGGCGGCTAAAAATTCGTCGCCGCAACAGAAGGGAGGGGCCGGTATGCCCGCATCGCTCGCCGATATCACGCAATGGCTCGAATCGCAGACGGACAAGGAACTGGTCATCACGAAACAGGAGGACAGCGACCTCGACGAGGTCGTAATGAGGCTTGCGCGCGTCGAGCGCAGAGGAGAGCGGAGCGACTCGCCGGACGACTACACGAACGGCGCTTCGCTGCTGCTGAGAGGGAACGGGACGGTCGTCACGGAAGGCAGAGAGGAGCCTTTGCCTTCCGATGCGTTCGAGATTCCGCTAGAGGGCTTAAGTCTGACGGAGACGGCGGACGACGCGGCGCTGCTCGTCACCGAGCGTGCGAAATACGAGATCAAGGTTCGGATTTAAGCAGTAAAAAAACGCCCGCAGCCATTATAGGCCGCGGGCGTTTCTGACTAGACGGACAACGGTAAGGACGGTCAATCGCCCGCTTCGATCGCGCTCTTGCCTCCGAGCACGATGACGCCGCCGCCTACGAACATGCAGACGATCAGAATAATGACATAGACCATTGCCAACACCTCCGGATTTGGTTACCCTTATCGTAACTTAATCTTACCCCGTGAGGGTACCGACGAATTCGTGACAAGATCGGGTGCCGGATAATCCGGGCGACTGCGAGCGCCGGATAACAGGATCTCGTCACGGAGTCGCCGCCTGGGAGGAAATAACAATGACCGTACATATCGCGCTGCTGCGCGGCATCAATGTCGGCGGCAACAACAAGGTGAAAATGGCCGAGCTCAAGTCGGCTTGCGAGCAGCTCGGACTCGAAGGCGTGCGCACATACATTCAGAGCGGCAATATCGTTTTTCGCTCGGATCGTTCCGTGAAAGCGCTGCGCGAGATGCTCGAGACGCTGCTGCGCGAAAATTTCGGCGTCAAAAAAGCGACAGTGCTCTTGCTGACGAATGCCGAGCTCCAGCGTTTGCTGCGCGAGTGCCCCTTCTCCCAAGCGCAGATCGCGGCTGCCAGCCAGCTTTACGTCAATCTCCTGGACATGCCGCCGGATGCCGAGCAGGCGGCTCGGATCGGAGATCTGTCCGCAGACGGCGAACAATGCGTCATTGCAGATCGGATCATTTACTTGCTGCTCACGCCAAGCATCCTCGATTCCGCATTTGCGATTTTGTTCCAGAAGATGAAACTGACTCTTACCGCGCGCAACTGGAACACGATGAACAAGCTGGGCGAGCTGGCGGCGCAGACGGAACAATGAGAGCAGCTTAAGACTGCGTCTTGATGACGCTGTCCACGATGCCGTATGCCACCGCTTCCTCGGCGCTCATGAAGGTGTCCCGGTCCATGTCCTTTTCCACCCGTTCCAGCGGCTGGCCCGTGCGATCCGAGGTAATTTGGTTCAACCGTTCCCGGATCAGCAGAATGCGCTTCGCGCTGATGGCGATATCGCTTGCCTGGCCCTGCACGCCGCCGTGCGGCTGATGAATCATGATCTCGCTGTTCGGGAGCGCGAAACGCTTGCCTTTCTCGCCGGACAGCAGCAGAATCGCCGCGAACGATGCGGCCATCCCCGTGCAAATGGTATGAACCTGCGGCCGGATGAACTGCATCGTGTCGTAGATCGCCATGCCCGCCGTCGTCGATCCGCCCGGACTGTTGATGTACATGCTGATCGGCTTCTCCGGATCCTCCGCAGCGAGGAACAGCATCTGCGCGACGATGGAGTTGGCCATCGTGTCGTCGATCGCAGCGCCCAGGAATACGATGCGGTCTCTTAAGAGCCTGGAATAAATGTCGTACGAGCGCTCTCCGCGCGCCGTCTGGTCGATCACATAAGGAATATAGCCGTTCATTGCAGGTTCCTCCCGTCGTTTGTGGTGTGGACATTCGCATCGGTAATCGTCCGCGAGCGGCCAAAGGATACGACTGATAGAAATTTTTAAATCTCGTATCTTTTGGGCCGGTAAATTCGTTTACTTGAATAAAAGGCGATTCTGCATGCCAGACCCGGCTTTGAGTCATGAGAGGAGGAAATTAGCATGATCGATACTGTCATAGACGTGGAGCGGCTGTCCGACAGCGTCGGAAGATACAGCCTGTCGCTCGTTCGCTCAAGGTCCGCGGCGGAGGACCTGGCGCAGGAGAGCTGGAGCCGCGCGCTGCCCGCTTTGCTTGAAGGCGGCGGGCATGCCAATCCGGAGGCGCTCCTGATGCGCGTCGCGAGGAATACATGGATCGACGGCTTGCGCCGCGAATCGCGCAAGGCAAAGCTTCTGCAGGAAATGCAGCCGGAGAAGGCAGCGAATGACCGTCCGCTGCTGGCGCTGGAGCTGGCGCCGGTGTTCGCCGCGCTGAATGCGCAATTGCCGAAGCTGCAGCGGACGGTATTTCTGCTGCGCGATGTCCTTGACTATTCGATCAAGGAGACCGCAGCCCGGCTCGCTACGTCCGAAGGGGCCGTCAAGGCCGCGCTTGTCCGCGCGCGCAGGTCGCTCTCGCTCGTCCGCGAAGCGCTCACGCGGGAGGAGGGACCGGCTCTTCCGGCGGACGAGGGCGAGCGGATCGAAGCCCATCTGATGGCGGATGCCTACGCGAGAGGGGACATCGGGACGCTGGTGGCGCTTGCGAACGGGGAGGCGCGCATGCAGGCGAGACAATTGCCGCTTCAGGGTGCGGCCTCGCACGCGGCCGTCAGCTTACGGGCGTTGCCGCCGAGAGCCATGATGTCGTTCGGCATGAGACAAGCGGCTTAGCGTTCGGAGCTGTGACTTAGTGTTTGGAGTTATGGCTTATTGTTCGGAGTTGTCAAAGATGATAAAGAGCTGGAACCATTCATTCCCTTGGGGGTGGAGGGCGTTTCGGCTTTTTTCGTGATGAGGCCGTTATTTCTTTAATTTTTCCTAAATTTCTCTTTCATGCAATTGACAACCTAAGTGTATGAAGGGCATAATACACTCATGGTGTATGAACCACTTAGTACACACACTATACGACAAGGCGAGGCAAAGCGATGGATAATCACGGCGGCTGGATGGAGACGGCGTTCAACACGCGAGATCCGGTATACCTGCAAGTCGTCCGGCTGTTCAAGGAACGAATCGTTACGGGCCGACTGGCGGCAGGAGAGGCGATCCCGTCCAGAAGGGAGATCGCTTCTCTGCTCAAGATGAACCCGAATACGGCACAGCGAGCATATAAGGAAATGGAGGAACAAGGCTTGATCGTCACGGAAGGCAACTCGCCAAGCCGAATCACAAAGGATGAGGACGTGCTCCGCAGTATCCGGTCGGAGCTGCTGGGCGAAGCGGTCAGGACGTTTATAGGCTCGATCCGCAACATGCGGGTGCCGCTCCAGGAGATCGTGGAGCTGGTCAGGGAAGAATACGAGTCGGACGCAGACAGCCGCGAACGGACCGGCGGAGGTGGCGACGCATGATTCGCATTGAAAATGCCCACAAGCGCTATCGCTGGCGCAAGGTGCTCGACGGCGTGACTTTCACGGCCGACAAAGGTCAGATCACCTGCCTCGTCGGGATGAACGGCGCGGGCAAGTCCACGCTGCTCAAGGCGATCATGGGGCTGACGCCTTTGTCCAAGGGAAGCATCCGCGTCGACGGCGTCGGCTCCAAGCGGGAGCTCTACGAGAAGGTCTCGTTTATTCCGGATCACGCAGCGATGCCGGGCGGCTACAGGCTCGAAGACGGGCTGGCTTTTATGGCGGATTTTTATAGAAGCTGGAACGATTCGCGCGCGAACGAGCTGATGACCTTCTTTCGACTCGATCGGCGCGAGCGCGTCGGCAATCTGTCCAAGGGGACGGCGGCCAAATACGGGCTGGTGCTCGGACTTGCAGCGGATACGGAGTTTGTGCTGATGGACGAGCCTTTTTCGGGGATCGACGTGTTCAGCCGGGAGATGATCGGCGAGGTATTCTCGAGCCGCCTGATCGAAGACCGCGGCGTGCTGGTGACGACGCACGAGATCGACGAGGTCGAATATTTGCTGGATCGCGCCATCCTGCTGAAGGACGGCAAGGTCGCCCGCGACATCGATTGCGAGCAGGTGCGAGACGAACAAGGCAAATCCGTGCTTGACGTGATGCGGGAGGTGTACCGGGCGTGACCCACTATTTAAAGCTGTTGGCGTTAGAGGTTCGCAGGTTTCGTTATATTTTGGCAGGCATGATGTTATTTGCGCTTATTGTGGAATGTCTGGCGGTCGCGACGGAGATCCACTTCTTTTCCAACCGCTTCGGCATTAAGGAAGGAACGAGGGAGCCCGGCGTAATCCCCGATACGCTCTCGTTTGTGGAAGTCATCAGAAACACCCAGCAGGGATTCGCGCTTGGCATTCTTGTGCCGCTGGTCGCTTTAATCGCTTATGTGCTGCTAATCTGGTACAGAGACTGGTTCGGACGTCATCCATTTGCCTATAGACTGCTAATGGTGCCCGGCGGGCGGATCCCGCTTTACTTCGCCAAACTGACGGCCATTCTTTTGTTCGTGCTATCGATGCTGGCTTGGCAGCTGTTATCCATGCCGATCCTGAAGCTCGAATATGCCATGCTGACGCCCGAGCTGCTGAAGGAGCCAAGCATTTTTACGGACGCCATGTATGCGAGCGAGCTCTTTAAGCTGCTGCTGCCGCTGCGTTTCGAGCAGTTTCTGATCAATTACGGACTCGGCCTGCTCGCCGTGCTGCTCGTTTTTACCGGTATTTTGCTGGAACGCAGCTTCAGAATTAGCGGAATCGTTTATGCGGTTCTTTATCTGGCGCTCAATGTTACCTTGCTCGTGTTGGCGACAATGTCCAATGAGCTTCCTTTATACCCGTCGGAAACGATAGCCGTCTGTTTGACGATTTACGGATTGGAGGTCGCGGTAGCCCTATGGCTGAGTTTAAATCTGATAACCCGCAAGGTATCTGGGTAAAACGAAAGGGACTTCTTAGATTTGCTTGGATTGGCGTGCTGGCTGCATTTACGATCGCCACATTGTCCGTCTACTACGGCTATGCGTCGGATGAACGGCTTCCGAGTTTTTATCTGGAGACCATAGAAGGAGACGATTCGATCGGCTCGGCGATACAGCTTGACGGCAGTTACATCGGCCGTTTAGGCAACCGACCGATGAAGGTAGACGCCGAAGGAACCGAATACACAGACGCTAACAGCGTAGGCCGATTGTTTATTTTGCCTTTTTCCAAAACTTATACCGCGTCGACGGCAGCACTGATCAAGGCGCATCGCAGTTTTATGCGAGGTAAGGAATACGGTACGATCGACCAGACGGATGATAAGCTTGTCTATGTCGAACTTGTCCGCAAGCATAATGAGGCAAAAGTAAAGCTGTCCGTGTTAAATAAAAAAACGGAAGAGTCGGCGGACTATACCTGGGAAGCGGGTTCGTGGCAGCCGAGGGAGCAAGTTTATCTCGCGGATCTCCAGATCGAAGGCGAACGCGTTCACTTACTGATAGAACGCGCTACCAACACGCGTACCAACGAAAAGATCGATCCGCAGCTTATGGATCATATATTCGATCTGTCGACAGGCAAGCTGAAGGAAACGCGGGAGATCAAACTGCCGGTTCGAGCGGGTTACGACGTATCGGTGACCGGAAATCGTGGATCGGGTGAAGATTCGATGTATGCCATTCTCTTTGCTTCCAGGGAATCCGTGACGGGAAAAGCAGCCGGAGGCGATCTTTCGACGCCTACCGCTTCAGAAAAGCCGCCTATTATCAAATATGAACCGTTTATTTATAAATATGCAGATGGCAGTCTGCAGCCGCTTGATTTGAACATTCCGGACAATATGGCGCACACAACTTATTACGTTGACGGCGATAAGCTTTATGCAGTAACGATAGCGAGCAATACAAACAGTTGGAGCAGTAAAAGTTTCGACATTACGGAGACCAATCTTTCATCCCAATCGCAGACTGCTGCCTACACGCTTCATGCTTCGGACTTGGGCGGGAAAGAGCTGTATACGCCCAGATTCAGCGACGGGAAACTTTACTTTGTCGTGCCGGGAGTTCAGGTGAAAGGTGCCATGGGAAAAGCCTCTACAAAAGTAGCCGTCGTAGAAGCCAGCTCCGGAAAAACGGTCTATCAGGGCCAGGTCGCCTACGACGGTCCTAGCAGTAAGGCCGCGTCCGAGCTGAAAGACACGGTGCTGCTTAATCTGGAGCTCCGGTCGTGAAGCGCCGCATCGACATCCTCCGCAGCCTGGAGACCGAAGCTTACCGGATGGCCTATTATTTGCTGGAGGACGATGGGTCTGCCTGCGAAGCGGCCAAACGGGCGTTGTTCGCGCTTCACGCCGCGCAGGAACTGACGGCCTTGACGCATGAAGCGCGCCGCAGTCTGCTGAAGCGATTCGTCATGCGAGAAGCGATCGCGAGCTTCGGCCAAGCGAATGCGAGGGCCAACTAAATTCACTAATTAAATTGACTAATCTCTAGACCTGCTTCAATTCTCGCTCGCAGGGCCATCGTCAGTCCGCCTTTTACCCGAGCTAAAGAGATAAATAATAGCGCAAAGTGCACTATCCTCATGCACAAGCTTTCC
Source organism: Cohnella hashimotonis (assembly GCF_030014955.1). Taxonomy (NCBI): domain Bacteria; kingdom Bacillati; phylum Bacillota; class Bacilli; order Caryophanales; family Paenibacillaceae; genus Cohnella; species Cohnella hashimotonis. The sequence goes on along the minus strand of NZ_JAGRPV010000001.1, from coordinate 3,417,615 downwards.
GCTCAACGGCCCTCCGCTGACGTGGGAAGCAATAATAGCGCAAAACTAAGCTATATTCGCTCACACACCCATTACCTGGACGCTCGCGGCTGACGGTATATGCAATAATAGCGTAAAATTAAGCTATAATCGCTCACACGTCCATCGCCCGACCGACCGCCGCTGACGGTATACGCAATAATAGCGCAAAATTAAGCTAATATTGCTCACTCGCCCATCGCCCGACCGACCGCCGCTGACGGTATACGCAATAATAGCTCAAAATTAAGCTATAATCGCTCACACGCCCATCGCCCGTCCGCCCGCAGCTAACATGGAACGCCATAATAGCGCAAAATTGCGCTATGCTCTAAGCGTGCCGTCCACAGCAGCGCAGGTACGGCAAGTCAATAGCGCTGAAAACAAAGAGCAGCCCTTCAGTCATTTTATGACTTACGGGCTGCTCTTTTATTTTTATCGTTTGCGACGCATCCGTCTCGCAAGGGTCTTGCGGGCACTAGCGCGGCCGGCCGTTCGAGCGGCGGGTATGCGACCGAGCGCCCTGGCGTAACGCATGACTTTGCGATGCGTGGATTTATCCCGCAAATGCCTGAATAGATATGGATCCGGCGACGTATTCAGTTCGATGATCCATGGCTTGAGCGCGCGGTCGAGCCCGATATCCGCCCCGACCATGTTGATCTTGGGATAGGCTCTCGCCAGCGCTCTGGCGGAGCGAAGCCCGAGCGACTTCAGCCTGTGTTCGGCTTGCCTGGCACCGGCTGGGCCGAGTTTTGGCCGGAGCAGCCGGCTCAAGGATACGGGGGTGCCGCCGTCATGATAATTCGTGACGGCTTTGCCTCTTTGGGCGACCCGCGCAATGACGCCGGTCGGCTCCCAGGCGCCTGCCGGATTTTTTTGCACCATGACGCGGATGTCGAATCGCCTGCCGTTCGTTTTGAGCAGATGTACGCCGCGCTGCGCGAGATAGGGACGCTTACGCTTGGTCCGCGAGATGTGAGCGTATAGTTTGTCGACGGACGAAAAGCGCATTTTGCGCAAGCCCGCATGACAACTGTAAGGTAACCGGCGCCCGGGCGTCCGTTCGATGCGCATGACGCCGCGGCCGAACGTTCCAGCGACGGGCTTCACGTAAATCATGCCGTAACGGTCCAGCATTCTTGCGAGTGTCGCTCGATCCATTCGCCGCGTCTCGGGGATGTGAGGAGCGACTGCAGGATCTTTTAGCGCCGCAACCGTCTTGACCCATTTGTTTGCGATATGCATGCCCTTGCGGTTGATCACTGCGGTTTCCCCTCCAATCGCCATACCATATGCTTGCCCGCCGCCGCCCGACACGGACAAGAGTTGGAAGATTCACGGTCAGCCGGCTTCGGTTAATGAATGGTAATCAATCGATCGCGGTTACACTGCAGAGGGGGAAGACAAATGCAAACAATATGGAAAGGCGCTGTCAGCTTCGGGCTGGTCAACGTGCCTGTCAAAATGTTCACGGCCACGCAGGACAACGATCTGCCGATGCGCATGCTGCACAAGAAGCTGAACGTGCCGATTCAATATCACAGAACGTGTCCGAAATGCGAAGAAGAGGTGAAGTGGAGCGATATCGTCAAAGGCTACGAATACGAGCCCGGCCACTTCGTTACGTTCGACAAGGGCGAGCTCGAGGAGATCGCGTCCGAGACTTCGCGCGAGATCCGCATTCTCGACTTCGTGGATCTGGAGGAGATCGACCCGATTTATTATCAGAAAACCTATTATCTGGCGCCGGAAAGCAACGGCACGCACGCTTACAATCTGCTAGTGCAAGCCTTGCTCGACACGCGCAAGATCGGCATCGCCAACGTCAGCATCCGCTCCCGCAGCAGTCTGGCGGCGATCCGCATCGTGGACGGCGTTCTGTCGATGTCGACGATGTTCTACGCCGAGGAAATCCGCAGCAAAAAGGAGATCCCGAATTTGCCCGAGGAAACGAAGGCGGACGAACGGGAGCTTCAGATGGCCCGCATGCTGATCGATCAACTAAGCGCGCCCTTTGAGCCCGAGAAGTACGAGGATGTCTACAAGGAAAAACTGATGGACGCGATCGAGGACAAGGTCAAGGGAAAAGAAGTCAAGTTCGCGCCGGAGGAGAAGAAGACCAACGTCATCGATCTGATGGAAGCGTTAAAGGCAAGCTTGAAGCAGGCGGGACCGGACAAGGCCCAGGCAGGCGGCGAAGCCACCGAAGGAGATGCGGATAAAAAAGCGACGAAAAAGCCTGCCCGCAAGCGCAGCGCGCCTAAAGCCGATAAGAATGAGCCCAAGTCGAAAACGGCAAAATCGGAGACGACGGATTCGAAGTCAAGGACGAAAAAGACAGGGAGCTAATCGATGGAACCATTTACCCCGATGTCTCCCGTCGCGGAGGACCGAAGCCCGACGGGAAGCGCATGGGTACACCAGCTTAAATGGGACGGCTATCGCCTCATCGCGGAGGTGCGGGGCGATCGCGTCCGGTTGTATTCCAAGCGCATGCTGCTGCAAAACGATTCCTACCCCGAGCTGACCGCGGCGCTCGCGACCCGGCCGGGGGACTACATACTCGACGGAGAAGCGGTCATTTTGGATCCGCGTACCGGCAGGCCCAGCTTCCAGCTTATGCAGCAAAGAGGCAAGCTGCTGGGGGAGCGGCTTATTGAAGCTTCGGCCAGGCGCCACCCCGTTCAATATATTTTATTCGACCTGCTCGCCGCGGACGGCCAGGACCTTCGCCGCCTTCCTTACTCGGAACGCAGGGAGCGGCTGATTCGTCTGACGCAGGGATGGCAGTCGCCCTTCTACGTAGCCGACGAGTTTGACGACGGCGAAGCGTTATGGCACTGGGTCGAAGCGAACGGATGGGAAGGCGTCGTCAGCAAGAAGAAGGCTTCGTTCTATAAAGAAGGCAAGGAGCATCGGGACTGGCTCAAGCGCAAGACCGTCCACCACATGGACGTCGATATCGTGGGGATCATCTGGAAGGAAGGGCGAGTCTCCAGTCTCGTCATGCGCAAAGACGACCTCTATATGGGACGCGTGTCGTCCGGCCTTAACGACAAGGCGAAGGCGGCGCTTCGACAGCTGTCCGCGAGCCGATCCCGCGCCGATTATTGGGACATCTTGCCCGAGGGCCTTCGCGGCGCCGATGTGAGGTGGCTGGACATTCCGCTTGCGGGAAGGGTCAGCGGGAGGGAGATGACGGACGCCGGACTGCTGCGCCATCCCAAATTGATCGATCTGGAGGGGATCCCGCTATGAGCGCCTCGGACGTTTATTCGATCGAAGTCGAAGGCTGCGAGATCAAGGTGACGAATCCGGACAAGCCGATGTGGCCCGAAGCCGGCATCAACAAGGCTCTGTATTTGCAAAAGCTCGTCGCGCTCGCTCCTTACTTGCTGCCTTACTGCAAGGACCGTTATATGACGGCCATCCGTTACCCGGATGGAGCAGGCGGCAAAGCCTTCTACCAGAAAAATGCGCCCGAGCCACTGCCGCCCTACGTCCGAACCGCCGTGCGCGATCAGGTTCGCTATGTTGTCGCGGATACGCTGCCCACTTTGCTGTGGATGGGCAACCTCGCCGCGCTCGAATTTCATCCTTCGTTCGAGTATATAGGCGGAGAGGAGCCGGCGGAGTGGGTGCTGGACATCGATCCAAGCGAATCGCTGCGCGGCCGGCTGATGGAGGCAGTCTCGCTCATAGGCGAAGCGCTGGAAGGCATGGGTATCGCATCCGTGCCCAAAACGAGCGGCGCGACAGGCGTACAGATCGTGATCCCCGTGCGTAAGGGCTACAGCTTCGCGCAGCTTCGCAAGGCGGGCGGCTTCGTAGGCAAGTATTTGTCCGAAAAGTATCCGAAGTTGTTCACGATCGAACGGCTGATCAAAAACCGCAAAGACCTGATTTACGTGGATTATGTCCAGCATGCCGCCGGCAAGAGCCTCTCGGCCCCTTATACGCCGCGCGGACGTCCGGAAGCGACCGTATCGACGCCTTTGACTTGGGACGAGGTGAGGAAGGGCGCCGATCCGCGCGCGTTCACGCTCCAAACGATCGAAGCGAGGCTCGCCGACAAGGGCGATTTGATCGGACAAGTGCCGAAGCAGTCGCTCGAGGCCATTTTACAGTTCCTCAAATAAGTGCAAAGGCTGCATTCTGTAACAATTTATGGCTATACGGTCCCGATTCTTATGATGTACACTATAAGAGTCGGGAGGTGTGAGATGGAGATCGGCGCGGCTTTTTTTATGAGCATCACCATCCTGATCACGTTTACGTTTTTATTTAACCTCATTTATAAATATTTGTTTCAACATACGTCCGGTCCGATCAAGCAGACTGTCATGGTGATCGGCTTTATCGCGCTCGGATGGCTTGCCATGAAGTTCGGCGTCCGTTATAACGGGTCTGCGATATTCGACCTGCGCAACGTGCCGATCATTTTCGCCACGCTCGTTTTTCGCGATCCGAGGCCGATTCTGGCGATCGGTTTCGGTATCGCGTTGGCGCGATTCGGCATCAACGGGATGTCGGCGTCCGCGTTTACCGCATTCTGCAACATCTCTACGCTCGGAATCGCCGGCGCGGGACTCGTCAGTCTTTATAAGCGCAGACCGGCTTTGGGGTATCCGCGTAAAGCGGCCATATCGCTGCTAGCGATCAACACCTTGCAGGTCGCAGGCATCCTTGTCTACGGAGCGGTCGATCGCGTTAATTACGCATCGCATGTGATGCCCTATTCGCTGCCGGCGACCATTTTGCTTGGGACCTTTTTCCTGTTCATTATCAGGGACTTCTTCCTCGACCAGCAGCGGGCCGTTCAACTCAAGGAAACCAACGAAGCGCTGGAAAAACGCACGCTGCAGCTGCTCGATTCGCAGAAGATGCTGGAGGAAAAGGCTGAGCTGATTCTGCAGGCCTCCAAGTACAAGTCGGAGTTCATGGCGAACATGTCGCATGAACTTAAGACGCCGCTCAACAGCATCATTTTGCTGTCGCAGATGATCGCCGAGAACGAAGAAGGGGGCCGTACCGAAGACAATCGCCGGTACGCACACATCATTCAGGCTTCAGGCGAGCAGCTGCTGCACATGATCAACGATATTTTGGATCTTTCCAAGGTCGAGGCCGGCAAAATGGATATCGTACTGGATATTCTGTCGCTAACCGACACGGTCGAGCTGCTCCATCGCCAGATGAAGCCGCTCGCCGAAGCGAAAAGTCTCGATCTTCGCCTGCATATCGATGAAGACGTGCCGCAGACGCTGCTTTCCGATGGATTGCGGTTGGGTCAAATCTTGCGGAACCTGCTCGTTAATGCCATTAAATTCACGGATGCCGGCTATGCGGCGCTTCTCGTTTCGACCGAAAGGCAGCTCAACGAAGAGGGACGGGGCTATGTCGTATTTACGGTGAAGGATACGGGCGTTGGCATCGACAAGAGTAAGCAGGAACTGATCTTCGAAGCGTTTCGCCAGGAGGACGGCTCCATCAACCGTCGGTTCGGCGGTACGGGACTCGGGCTGTCCATCAGCCTGCAGCTCGCCACGCTGCTTGGCGGGACATTGTCGCTGCGCAGCGCGAAGGGGGAAGGCAGCGAATTCTCGCTTCGGCTGCCGATCGTATCCGCGATCGAGACGCCAGTCTCGCAGAGGCAGACGGCAGCAGCGTTCGATTAAGGGAGATGACTTGTAAGGGATATGACTTGCGCCGATCGGCTGCGAATGCGCAGTTGATCGGCGCATTTGATATGGCCGGAAAAGCATGTTACAATCTTGAACGCGCGTTCACAATCGAGGGAAGAGGTGTTTGACTTGAAGTACAGAAAATTGGGACAAACAGGCCTCAAGGTTAGCGAGATCAGTTTCGGCAGCTGGATGACCTACGGTCATACCGTCGGCCAGGATACCGGCGCGAAGCTGATCGATCGCGCATTCGAGCTCGGCATCAACTTTATCGATACGGCCAACGTATACGAGCGGGGCGAAGCCGAACGTATGCTTGGCGAGGTGCTGCCGCGTTATCCGCGGGAATCGTACGTGCTGGCAACAAAGGCATTTTGGCCGATGGGCGACGGACCGAACGATCGCGGCTTGTCCCGCAAGCATGTGCACGAGCAGCTGAATGCCAGCTTGAAGCGGCTGAAGCAGGAATACGTGGATATTTTCTACTGTCATCGCTACGATCCCGACACGCGGCTCGAGGAGACGCTGCGGACGATCGAGGATTTCGTTCGGCAGGGCAAAGTGCTGTACGTCGGCGTGAGCGAGTGGACGGGGGCGCAGATTCAAGAGGCGCTTCAGGTGGCGGACAAATACCTGCTCGACCGGATCGTCGTCAATCAGCCGCAATACAATATGTTTTACCGCAACATCGAGAGCGACGTGCTGCCGGTCAGCGAGAAGAACGGGCTGTCGCAAGTCGTCTTTTCTCCGCTCGCGCAAGGCGCGTTGACGGGGAAATACCGGCTCGGACAGGAACTGCCGGCGGACAGCCGTGCGGCGGATCCCAAGACGAACATGTGGATCAAAGGCTTTTTGACCGAAGCGCATCTGCAAAAGGTCGAAAAGCTTGACGCGATCGCCAAGGAATTGGAGCTGTCGCTGTCCACGCTTGCGATCGCTTGGATCCTGCGGCACGAGAGCGTGGCCAGCGCGCTCGTCGGCGCCACGAAGACGTCGCAGCTCGAAGAAAACGTAAAAGCCTCCGGCGTCACGCTGTCTCGGGAGACGATCGATCGGATCGAAGAAATCTTGTCGTGACCGGTGCGGGACTACGGTAAGCTATAGCCTTGCGCAGATTTGCGCTGATTCAACCTGCCCGTGTTCGTCCAAGGAAGTAGAGACGAACCTTAGACGATACCGACAGGAGGAATGGCTATGCCCTGGGACAAAGACGATTATCCCGATTCGCTGAAAAACTTCATGGCGCCCGTTCGCAACAAGGCGATCGATATCGCCAACGAGCTCTTGAAGGACGGCTACTCCGAGTCTCGTGCGATCTCGATCGCCACGGCCAAAGCCAAGGAGTGGGGCGAGGATCACGACAAGCAGATCCGTAAAAAAGGACATTAACGAAAGGGAGCGAACGCCGGGGACGGTCGGTTCGCTCCTTTGTTATGTGCCGGCACATACCGCCGATGATGACCGATGCGGACTTAGAGCTTCAGTCCGTTCATCAGCGGCATGATCGTCTTGATCATGTCCATGCCCATTTTCATGAGCGGGAGCGCCTTCTGCATGAAGCCCATCAGGTCGTCCATCCCGCCGAGTCCGCCAAACCCGCCGCCAAGACTGACGCCGCCGGCGCCGGTGCCCGCTGCCGTTCCAAGGGCTGGGGCTGCCGCAGCTTCTGTCGCAGCGCCCAGGGCGCTGATTTTCGCTTTCTGCCAGGACCGCTTCGCGGCCTGCGGGTTCCACTTTTCAGCCCCCCGCACGCCGGAGAGCATAAGCTCGCCGCCCTTGATTTGACCGATAAGCCCTACGTAGTAGGTTCCGTCCTTCATCAATACGCAAACGGGCTGACCTTTGTAGGTTCGTACGTTTTTGCGCGCCCGCGCGTTCGGCCGAACTGCCATAGCCGGTCACCTCCTTTATTCGACGGCTCGAATCGTTTAGGATAGCTTTATACGGCTCCGATCCGACTGTCGTTATATCGCGCCGCCGGCGAATGGAACCGGCGAGGCATCAACCTTTGCTTCCTCCATTTTATGCGCGACGGACCGGATAGCTTGTGCATCTAACTATGTCTGACTGGGTATCCACAGCCAGAATAAGGAGGATTTCCGATGACTGATCAAGACGCGACGGGACGCCCTGCGCTCGCGACTTTTGCGGGCGGCTGCTTTTGGTGCATGGTCAAACCGTTCGACGAGCTGCCCGGCATCCTTAGCGTTACTTCCGGATATACCGGCGGGCATACGGATCATCCGACCTACGAATCTGTCGGCAGCGAGACGACAGGGCATGCGGAAGCGGTGCAGATCGCTTTTTTTCCAAGCCTGTTTCCGTACGAGCGGCTGCTCGACATTTTTTGGCAGCAGATCGATCCGACGGACGGCGGCGGCCAGTTCGGCGACCGGGGAAGCTCGTACCGGACGGCGATTTTTTACCATGACGAGGAGCAGCGGCAGCTTGCCCAAGCGTCGAAGCAAGCGCTCGCGTCCAGCGGCCGATTCAAGTCCCGGATCGTTACGGAGATCGTTCCCGCCGGCGCTTTTTATCCGGCTGAAGACGAGCATCAGCATTATTACAAGACGCATGTGCGCCACTACAAGCTTTACGCTGAAGGCTCAGGACGCGATGACTACCTGCGCCGCGCCTGGCGGACCAAGCAGGACGAAGCTAGTCTGCGACGCAGGCTGACGCCGATTCAGTACGAGGTCACCCAGCACGGCGAGACGGAGCCTGCATTCGATAACGAATACTGGAATTTCTTTGAAGCGGGCATGTATGTCGACATTGTCACGGGCGATCCGCTTTTCGGCTCAGAGGACAAGTTTGACTCGGGGACAGGCTGGCCAAGCTTTACGAAGCCGCTTCACGAGGGCCTGGTACGAAGAGAGGCCGATTATCGGGGAGGCGTCGTACGCACGGCGATCGCGAGCCGGCTCGGCGGTACGAGACTCGGGTACCTGCTGTACGACGGTCCTGGACCGGACAAGCTCCACTACCGCGTCAATTCGGCGGCGCTTCGTTTCATTGCGTCCACCGGACAAGGGGACGGTGAAGCGCTTAAAAGCGATTATTTTATTTCGAGCGAACAAATGTTCGATAAATAGGTTGAAAAAGCGGCCGAGCCCCTTTAGAATGGAAAAGAATACGATTCCATGAGATGGAAAGGGCCGAAGACATGAACGTCCGATATGCAGAGATCGACGAGGCGATCGCCTACATTCACCGGAATCTGGACGAGCCTCTGCCGTTGTCGCGCCTCGCCCGTCACGTCGCTTTCAGCTCTTATCACTTCGCGAGGATTTTTAAGGAACGAATCGGTCTTCCGCCGCTTTATTACGTATCGTCGCTGCGCCTGCAGCGAGCCAAGGATCTGCTGCTCAATTCGAACCTGTCCGTCAGGCAGATCGGTCTCGAGATCGGACAGCAGAGCCTTGGCACCTTTACGACGCGGTTTACCGAGCGGGTAGGAATGACGCCGGGGGAGTTCCGCCAGTCGGAGCCGGAGGCCGCCAGGTACTTGCGGACGCTGCGCGAGCTGTCCGATTGGCAGGAGCATGCGGCGGCCTCCGAGGCGGGAGGCATGCCGGTGACCGGTACCGTCGTCGCCGACGAGCCGTTCGACGGCATCGTGCTGATCGGCTTGTTCGCCAGGCCGATTCCGGAGGGCTTGCCGATCTACGGCACGCTGCTGCCCGGGCTGGGCAGGTTCGCATTTAGAGGCGTAAGACCCGGCATCTATTACCTGATGGCGACGTCGGTCGCTTGGGAGATGCAGGCCAAGGACTTCTTGCTGCCGCAGCGGACGCTGCGTACCAGGTCCCGTGCGCCGTTGTTCGTCGGACCGCACGGCGAGCTTCATCCGCAGCAGGTGAAGCTGTATCCGCCCAGGCCGGACGATCCGCCGATCCTGATTTCGCTGCCGGTGCTCATGAATCAATTTTTAAGCAGAATAGGCAAATAAGCGTCCATGCCAAGGACAGGAGCTTCGCGAACCCGCGAAGCTTTTTTGAGTTTGGCGCTGATTTAGGCGGATGCGGCGGGGCGACTCAACTATGCGCGAGTCCCGGCTGCGCAATAAGATATACGACGGGCGCTTCGGCCGATCAACCGATCGGTCCGGCCACTTGCCCCCCGAGAGGAGAATCGGCTTGCATCCCATCGTGTCCGTCGTCATCCCGTTTTACAACGATCCCTACGTAAACGAAGCGATCGACAGCGTGCTCGCGCAAACGTACCGGCCGATCGAGATCATTGTGGTCGACGACGGTTCTACGCTGCACGCGGACCGTATTCTCCCCGCCTATGCCGGTCGCGCGCGCTATATCGGCAAGGCGAACGGCGGGACGGCCAGCGCGCTGAATGCAGGCATCCGAGCGTCTTCCGGAGATTACGTCGCCTGGCTCAGCTCGGACGACCGGTTTCGTCCCGATAAGATCGAGCGGCAGCTGACCTATATGCGCGAGCGGGACGCGATGATCTGCTGCACGGATTTTGCCGTCATCGACGGGGGCGGCACGGTGGTCGACAGCCGCTATGGCGAGGCATATCCCGACGGTCTCGCGCTCATGCGTCTGCTCGCAACCACGAATGCGATCAACGGCTGTACGATTATGCTTCGCAGAGACATTTTCTCGATCGTAGGGACTTTTAATGAGTCGCTGAGATTTACGCAGGACTACGATTACTGGGCAAGGACCGTGCTCAGCGGCATCCGTATCGATTATTTGGCGGTACCGCTGACGGAATACCGGATGCACGGCGGGATGGGCACGGTTCAGAATCGACCCGGGCTTATGGCCGAGTATGACGGGCTTCGCGCGTTTTACGGTCACCGCATCGCGACCTTGTTCGCGAAGGGAGGGACGTTCGGATGAAAATACTGCTGGCCACCTATTGGCTGTTGCCGCATGTCGGCGGCGTGCACGCGTTCATGGAGCAGATTCGCAAAGCGATGTCGCAGCGCGGACATCAGGTGGACCTATTCGGGCACAGTCCGGATTATACCAAATACCACATGTACAGCGACGGCAGAGTTTTCGAGAAGGCGCACGTCATGCCGATGATCGACTCCAAGCTGCGTGTGGCAGGCGCAGCGAATTATTTGGACGATCCGGTCATCCGTCAGTACGAGATCGACCGCTATTGCCTCGAGCTCGCCGCCGCGTACTTCGGGCTTGACGAATACGACGTCATTCATGCGCAGGATGTATTCTCCGCGCGTTCCCTGGCAAGGGTCAAACCGAAGCATACGCCGCTCGTCGCGCATATTCACGGCTCAGTCGCCCACGAGCTGCGCGCGCATTTCCGCGATCATCCGGAGCTTGGCATCGGCGAGCACTCGCCGGCCTGGCGTTATTGCCATGCGATGGAATACTACGGCGCCTCCTCCGCCGATGTCGCCGTCACCGCCAATCAATGGATGAAAACAATCTTGACCGGCGACTTTGGCGTCGACCCCTCGCGCATCGAGGTGTTCCCGTACGGCCTGGATACGGATACCTTCCGTGCCCGCAGCGTACTCGCGACGCCGGTGCGCAAGCCGGCAGGCAAGAAGGTGATCGCCTGCTCCGCGCGCCTGACGTTCGTCAAAGGCATCGATCTGCTCATTACGGCGCTCGCCCAATTAAAGAACGTTCGGCAGGACTGGGTCTGCTGGCTTATCGGCGACGGGGAGCTAAGAGGCGACCTCGAACGGCAGGCGAGAGAGCTCGGGCTGCAAAACGATATTGTTTTTTGGGGCTTCCGACAGGATGCGCCGGCCATGCTCGCCATGACCGATATATTCGTCCATTCCTGCATTCTGGACAATCAGCCGATCTCCGTGATCGAAGCGCAGCTCGCTGGAACGGCCGTTGTCGTCTCGGACGCGGGCGGATTGCCCGAGATGGTGGACCACGGCACGACCGGGCTCGTCTTCCCAAGTCGCGATACCGGCATGCTGTGCGCCTATCTGTACGATCTGCTGCAGCACGACGCCTATCGCGCGCGGCTTGCGTATGCGTCGAAGCTATGGGCGGAGTCTCACTGGTCGATGGATGCAATGATCGAGCGGCTCGCGGACGTTTATGAAACGGCGGGACTTATTGCGCGCAGCGGAGGGAGGGGAGTGCCATGACACCCGACAATATGCTAGTGCCCGGCGCTTTGTTCGCGGCCATATTCGATCCCGAGGCGGCTGCAGGTCCGGATCTTGCCGTTAATTACGAAGTTTGGAACCGTATATATCATTCCGTGCCGGAGGACTACAAGCTGCCCGACCTGCCGATCGTGACCCTGAGGCTGCCCGTCGTCGGATGAAATCGTAAAAAAGCTGCGACGCAGCCGGAAAGGCTGTTCGCAGCTTTGGGCTCGGAAACGCCGTTTAGAGCGATTCTTTAAACGAGATGCCGGAGAGCATTCGATCCCAATAGGCGTTGTTGCCGCCCCAGATGACGTCGGGATGTCCGGGCAGCTCTACCGTGCATACGCGTTCCAGCGGCCAATCGGTCTCCGTGAGCGTATCGACTTCGGTATGATTGACGAGCAGCACGCGGTACTCGCTTTTAACGAGAGCCGACAGCACCTCTTGGAGACCGCTCGCTTCGTCCATCGTACCGCCGCATCGCACGAATAACAGCTTGCGGGCCGTTTCCGCTTTTTCAAGCAGGCGCGCCGCGCGGCGATCATACTTGATTTTGACGGCAGGATGGTCCTCGAGCAGCTCCGGCGTATTGCGGTGAACGAAAAAATCATGGTTGGAGAAGGCGTTATATACGTTTTCCTTCACCAAGAACAGCTTGTCGCTCGCATTCTGTACGTAAGTCAGATGATCTCGGTCCATGAATCCTTGGAACCGGTTGGCCACCAGACGGTTTACATCCGCGAGCCGAGGCGTGCTCATCCAGTCCAACGGTCCCGCAAACGGCCGGAGGCCGCAACGTTCGAGCTGGATGGACGATAGGCACAGCTCGCCAAGACTGAAGATGCCGTCGTATTCCCCTTCGATGTCAGCTAGTCGCATTCGCGTTCGCCTCCCGGTTAACAGCAGGTTTCATTTATATAAATGCTATGCGCAACAAAAAGGTTTGGACGAACTTGCAGGGCGATCGCCGAATCTGGTCCCGGACACGGATAGATGCCTTAACCGATAAAACGCGCCGGAATATCGTATACCATCAAGCGAACAAGAAGGTGAATCCATGTCCGTCTTCAAGATGGAAGCCGGCGCTCAGATGCCGATTGATTCGCGATTCGTCGGCATGCTCGAAGTGGACATCGTGAACCAGGGCGCGGAGGAGTTCAATGTGTGGATCCAGATGTCAGGACCGGCCGGAATCGTCTATGAGATGCTGGTCAGCGTCCGTGGCGGCGGGAGCAAACGGCTGCAGAATATGTACACGTACGAGCAGCCGTTCGCGCTGTTGATGATTACCAATACGAAAAAGTATGACGATATCGGTATCTCGATAAAAGTCAAAAATGCAGGCAACTTGGTTGCAGTGTTTACCGAAACGCATTTTGAGCGAATTCATTGAGGTTGGGGGAGGGGGCCATACCGTTGAAGCTGCTTTTTGCCTATTATGTGCCCAGCGGCGGCGTGGAAACGCTCAACAGACAGCGGATCCGGGCGCTTCGCCGCTATGGAGCGGACGGTCATTGCCTCTACTTCGAGTCGGGAGCGGGACTTCAGAACAGCGCGGGACTGCCGGTAACCGTCACGAGCGACGACATCGAGATCAAGCGGCTGCTCGATGACGGCCGGTTCGACGCGATTGTCGTGACCTCCGATTACATGTCGCTCAAAAAGTTTCGCATGCTCGGCTATGGCGGGCCGCTTATCTTGGAGATCCAAGGCTTCGGTCCTAAAGCCGTTGCGCGCAGGGAGCTTCAAGAGGCCATCCCCTACGTACAGCGTTACGCGTCTGCGCTGCTCAATCCTTACACGCCGCACATCGACTCGATATTCGACGAGTTTTTCCCGGACGTACCGAAGTACCGTCTGCATAATTGCTTCGACGCAGAGGCTTTTGCTTACGAATGCGTCGGGTTTGCTCCCGGGCCCGAGATCGCGTGGATCGGACGAATCGAGGACAACAAGAACTGGCTCGAATTTCTGTTGATCGGCGCCCGTCTCATCCATGAGTTTGACCGGAGCGTTCGCCTGCGGATGTACGAGGATCCCGCTCTCGCTGTGGTCGAGGAGCGGGAGCGGATGGAGCTGTGGATCGACCGTCTCCGCCTGCGCGATCGCATTATTTTTTTTCCGAACGTGCCGAACGCGGACATGCGCAAACATCTGGCTTATATCGGCGATTCCGGCGGCTTCCTGTGCTCCACGTCCAAGGTCGAAGGCGCGCCGTACGCCATCCTGGAGGCGATGAGCTGCCGCTGCCCGGTGCTGACCAGCGATTCTGACGGCGTATCCTCCTCGATCTTCCACGAGCGGACGGGAATTTATTACACACTGGGCGACATTAACCAGGCGTACGAAGCAGCCGTCAGACTGCTGACCGACCGCCGGCTCCGGGCATCCATCCGGGACGAGGCGGCAGCGCATGTCAGGAGCCGGTTCGCACCGCATCTATATTGCGAAGGCTTCCTGCAGATGCTTCGCGAATTGGAACAAACCAACCGTTAGACAGTGAATGTATATTGCTTTTCCTTATCCGTTCAATTAACGCTTGGAAAGGAAGGATCCGACATGATCAAATACAAGCATAACACCGGCGCTGAGCTCGGCAGCTTCCCGCCGTTTCCGATTCGCGACGAGGTCGTGCTCACTTCCGTCAGTCTGCATGGGATCGCCCCCTCGGACGAGGTCGTCCTGCGCATCGAGATCGGCTGGTCCAATCCGGGGACCTTCGACATGGGCGAACTTGAGGTGACACTCAAGAAGGACGCGCCGGACGGAGACATCGTCGAGTGGTCGCTTGAATCCTGCTTCCTTAGCGCGGTCACCCGGCTGGAATACCGGACGACCGGAGGGCTGCCGGACCAGCTGTATTACCTTTGCGTCCGTTCGACGGAAGGTCTCGCCATCATGAACGGGCCTTACCGGCTGGAGGGCAGAGTGGAGGCATAAGTTTCGGCGATGCCCGCAGCCGTGTCGTAGACGCTTTCCCACCGCAGGACGCGCCTCGCCCTGCGCGGATCGAGGCGGCTGTGCCGGATATCGCCGGCTCTGGCGGGGGCGTGCCTGCACGCGATCGGCGCTCCCCTGCACTGCTCGAGCAGACGAAGCAGCTCGTTGACGGAGGTGGCCCGGCCGGTGCCGACATTAAGCGTTTCGCGAGCGCCGCGCGCGAAGGCGGCCAAATTGGCGGCGACGATGTCCTTGACGTAGACGAAGTCGCGCGTCTGCTCCCCGTCGCCGTGCACGGTCGGCGGGACGGCTCGGCGAAGCCGGTCCAGGAAGACGGCCACGACGCCGCCTTCTCCCTTGGGGGTCTGGCGCGGGCCGTAGACGTTGCCGTATCTGAGGATTGTGTAGTCCAAGCCGTACAAATGGCTATAGATCCGGATGTATTGCTCCGCAGTACGCTTGGACAGGCCGTAGAAAGACATCGGTTCTGCCTTTTCGCGTTCGGATACGACATCCTTTGCGACATTGCCGTATACGGCCGACGTCGAGGCGAAGACGAACTTTCGCACGCCGGCCTCGCTGCTGGCTTTCAGCATGTTCAATGTGCCCTTTACGTTGACGCTCGCGTCCTCCGCAGGGTCGGCAAGCGAGCGTTGGACGTCCGCTTGGGCAGCCAAATGATAGACTGCCTCCGGCCGAATTCCTGCGATGAGGGACCGCGCTTCAGGAGAGCGAATATCCGTTTCGTGTAGGACCGCTCCGGAGGGGATGTTGGCGCGATAGCCGGAAGACAGGTTGTCGATGACGTGGACGATCGCTCCGGCGGCGAGGAGCGCTTCGGACAAGTGAGAACCGATAAAGCCTGCACCGCCTGTTACGACTACGATCATAGAGGCGTTGTCTCCCTCGCTCGAATTTGGAATATTCCAATGTATGAAAGGGAGCGGATACTTGTTATTCGCCCTTATACGACATGCTATAATGGCGATAACTTGACAAGTCGAACAGGAGCGTCGGAAAATGGCTGAACGCCTGCACATCTTGGTCGTCGAGGACGACGACGATATCAATCGCCTGCTCTGCAGCGTGCTGCGCTCAGGCGGACACGAGCCACAGCCGGCATATTCGGGTACGGAAGCAGCGTTATATTTAGACCAGCGCGAATGGGCGATGGTGCTCCTCGACCTGATGCTGCCGGGCAAGCGAGGGGAAGCGCTGCTGGAGGAGATCGGCGAACGGTACGGATTTCCGGTCATCGTCATCTCCGCCAAGGGCGAGCAGCATTCGAAAATAGCGGCGCTTAAAACCGGGGCCGACGACTATATAACCAAGCCATTCGATCTGGACGAGGTCGTTGCGCGCATCGATTCGGTGCTGCGCAGGCACCGCAGGCTGCCGCAGACGCAGGCGCATGGACCGGATCTGCTGCGTCATAAGGATCTATCGATCGATCCTGAAGCGAAGACGGCCGCCATCGGTGACCGACGGCTGGCGCTGACCGCGCGCGAATACGACATTTTGGAGCTGCTCTTGTCTTCTCCCAAGAAGCTGTTCGCCAAGGCGAACTTGTTCGAGAGCGTATGGGGCGAAGATTATCTCGGCGGCGGGGAGAACGTCATCAACGTACATATGAGCAATTTGCGGAACAAGCTGGCGAGAGCTAATCCGGAGGAGGAATATATCGAGACGATCTGGGGGATGGGCTATCGTCTCAAATCTTAAGGATTTCTTATGATTCTGCTTTACCGACTCTTATGAATCGGCCTCTACACTTAAGCCAAGAAGAGGAGGCTGGAACAATTGAACGAATTCGTGTTAAGAACCCATCAATTGACAAAACAGTACAAAAGCCAAACTGCGCTCGACCGCGTAGATCTGACGATCCGGCAAGGGACGATTTACGGCTTCATCGGGCAAAACGGCGCAGGGAAATCGACGTTGATGAAGCTTGTAACGGGGCTTGCGTTCCCGACATCCGGCACGGTGGAGCTGTTCGGGGCTACGGGCGGTCCCGAGCTTGTCCGGGCGCGCAAGCGAATGGGCGTCTCGATCGAGAGCCCTGCATTGTATCCGCAGCTTACAGCGGCCGAAAATCTGGAGGCGCACCGGCTGCAGCAGGGCATTCCGGGCCGCGAGAGTCTGAAGCGGACGCTTGAGCTGGTCGGACTGTCGGCAACCGGGAGAAAAAAAGCGAAAAATTTCTCTCTCGGCATGAAGCAGCGTCTGGCGCTGGGCGTCGCGCTGCTAGGATCGCCTGAATTTCTTATTCTTGACGAGCCGACGAACGGGCTCGATCCGATGGGCGTCGTCGAGATGCGCGACCTGCTTATGAAGCTCAACCGGGAGATGGGCATCACGATTCTGATCTCGAGCCATATACTGAGCGAGCTGCACCTGATCGCCACTCATTATGGCATCATTCACAAAGGGAAGCTGCTGGAGCAACTGACGAGCAAGGAGCTTCAGGAGAAGTGCAGACAGTTCATCCATATCAAGGTCGATCGGCCCGAACGTGCCGCTGCCGCGCTCGAGCGGGAGCTGGCGACGACGGCGTTCGAGGTGGCTAACGACGGTAGCATTCGCTTGTATGCGTATTTGGATCATCCGGCAGTCGTATCTTCCATGCTAGTCGGGGAAGGGCTTGCTCTCGAGCAGTTCTTGCCGATGGGCGAAGACTTGGAGAGCTACTTCACTTCTCGGATCGGGGGCGGCGAGCATGCTTAACCTCCTGCGGTCCGAATGGTACAAGCTGCAGCGCAACCGTTCGTTCTGGCTTCTGCTGGCCGTTTTGTTTGTCTCTGCGACGGCATACGTCCTGCTCAACTATTTCGACGATCCAGACGACGGAGGCGCGCTTACGGCCATAAGCGGACTCGATATGCTCACCGCAGCAATGGCCGGCAATACTTATATCATCAAAATCGGGTTCAGCGTATTGGCCGGTTTTTTTATCTCGAGCGAATACGCGACGGGAACGATCAAGCGTGCGGTTGCATCGGGCTACGGCCGGGCCAAGTACATTACGGTCAAGGTCATTGTGTTTATATTCGGCTCTATACTGATCGCCCTCGTTTTCCCGGTCGTGAATCTGGCGCTGGGGACCGCACTTTTCGGTCTGGGGGACTTACAAGGCGTTTCAGAGACGGCGTTTATGCTTAGGTCCTTTACGCTTACGATTACGCTTGGGGCCGCTTTTGGAGCCGTCACCGGCGCGATCGCGACGCTGCTGACGGACGGCGGCAAGACGCTTGGCGTAGCCTTTGTATTTTACTTCTTCGCGGACGGCATTTATATGTTGGCGGGGCGGCATCTGCCGTTCGTTCGGACCCTCTACGAACATTCGATATTTAACTTGATTAACAATTATGCGGAGCCCCAAATGAGCGCGGCCCATTTCGCCGAAAGCATCTATGTTCCAGTGCTCGTGTCTATTGCTTTTGTGGCTGTATCGATCGCAATCTTCAGGCGAAAAGAAATAAAGTAAGTTCCGAAGGAGGAACGCGCGTGCTGCTAGCCGTCGTCATTGTCGCAGGATTAACGGCTGCGCTATGTCTGCTGCGATTGCTTTTGGCGAAAAGGGAGATTCGCCATTTCACCGAGCATTTGCGAAGATACAACGACGGCGAGTACGCGGGCAAGCTTGCGATCGGCATGCCGGATCGCGACCTGGAGTCGCTTGCGATCGAGATCAATCGACATACGGATCTGATCGTGCATGCGCAGGCGGAGCGCAGGCGGACCGAAGAAGAGCTCAGGCAGGCCGTGGCGAATATCTCGCACGATTTACGGACGCCGTTGACGTCCATTTTCGGGTACATTCAGCTGCTTGATTCTCGGGAGCTGTCCGAAGACGAGCGGAGTGAAGCGCTCGGCGTCATTCGCAAGCGTACACTGCGGCTGCAAGCTTTGCTATACGATTTTTACGAATTGGCGATGATCGACTCTACGGATTATGCCTTAAAGCTGGGCAAGCTTCGTCTTGATAAGCTGCTGCCCGATATACTGATCGGGTTTCACGATCAGATGATGGAAAAGGGGCTCACGCCCACGTTCCAGCTGGAATCGCGAGCCATCGAGATTCAAGCGGATGAATCCGCAGTGCGTAGAGTCGTCGAAAACCTTGTCTTCAACGCAATTAAGCACGCGACCGGCAGCCTGGAAATCGGACTTGTAATCCGTTCCGAATCGGCGGTTCTCACGCTTTCGAACGCGGCGCCACAATTGAACGGCACGGACACGGAGCTGCTGTTCAACCGTTTTTATATGGCGGATGCGTCACGTTCCGGGTCTACGTCAGGTCTTGGCCTATCCATTGCTCGCGGCCTGATGAGCAGGATGGGGGGGACTTTAAACGCGGAGATGCAGGGGAATAAACTTTGTCTGATTTGCGAATGGAGGCTGCTTTGATCGTCGTCATGTATGGAATGAACGTGAGATGCAAACAGTATGGCAGGACAAATTCCTTAAGTACGGTTTGACGACAATCGACGATGAGGAGAAGGTTGCCGAAATGAAGCAGTCTCAAAATCACAAACAAACTGCGGCACTTCTTGCGCTATCCTCGATCCCACTCATCATGACGTTGGGGAATTCGATGCTGATCCCCGTTCTCCCGGCGATAGAACGGGCGCTAGGCATATCTGCGTTACAGTCGAGCCTGGTCATCACCGTTTATTCCATCATGGCCATTATTCTTATTCCGGTCGCTGGTTATTTGTCCGATCGTGTCGGACGCAAAAGGATCATTATTCCCAGTCTCGTCCTGGCGGCTGCAGGAGGGGGCGTATGCATATGGGCGGCGGGAATGAACAGCTACGGTCTGCTGCTCGCCGGTCGCGCGATTCAAGGCATTGGCGCAGCCGGCGCCATGCCCATCGTGCTGCCGCTCGTCGGAGACATGTTCAAGGACGAGGAACAGGTCAGCACCGGACTTGGATTGATAGAAACGTTTAACACCTTTGGCAAAGTTTTAAGTCCGATCCTGGGATCGGCGCTCGCGCTTATCGCGTGGAGGACGCCCTTCTGGTCGATTCCAGTGCTATGCGCCGTCTCCATCGTGCTGGTCTTGTGGCTCGTGCGGCCCCCGAAAACGGATAAAAAAGAGAAACCGCCGAGTCCCAAAGTGTTTATCGGTACCGTCTGGAAATTGTATAAAGAAAAAGCGCGCTGGCTGACAGCCCTGTTTATCGTCATTTGCTTCACCATGTTCATTTTGTTCGGCCTTTTATTTTACTTGTCCGAGACGCTCGAAAAAGAGCACCATATGAAAGGCATCCTGAAGGGCCTGGTGCTGGCTATTCCGCTTGCCGTACTGTGTGCGGCATCGTTTGCCGCGGGCAAATGGATCGGACGACGCAAAAAATTGATGAAGTGGACCGTAACCTTAGGCTTTTTCATTACGGCTTTATCCGTTGCTGGTTGTTTGATCTGGGACGTAACGGTCGGACAAATTTCGTTGCTAAGTGCGGCTGGACTTGGCATCGGAGCGGCTTTGCCGTGTCTGGATGCGTTTGTGACCGAAGGAATCGAAAAAGAGCAGCGCGGTTCGATCAGCTCCTTTTATAGCAGCATGCGATTCGTCGGTGTAGCCGCTGGTCCGCCGGTCGCTTCCCTTCTTATGCAGCAGTCCGTTTCGGGTTTTTTTTGGGTCATGGTGGTATGCGCGTTCGCGGCTTCATTGCTGACCATGTTCCTGATACGTCCCAAGGAAGATGAAGCTGCAAAGACAGCGAAGGCATGAAATCGTCAAGTTCGCGAGAGGTCCGTCAGGACCTCTAATTGGCGTTTGCTCATCATGGATAAGGGGTAAAAAGGCCATCATGCGCTTACATTCTTTGAGGGGGACAGAGCGTGCCGATTAAAACTCAGCCAACGGAAGCAGCAGCTCTAGATCCGCAAACGTGGGACTGGCGTCGAGTTGCGGATGGACAACCTTTTAAGACGGCGGACACGGCAGCACTTGCCGCTATCGGCATCAAAGACCGCATAGTGGATGCGAAAGAACTACGATGGCTGCTGGAGGGCATTCGGCGTGAACTGGGGTTTTATAAAGCGATCTATCCAGATGCTCCGTTCGAGCTGGAACTTGCCGCAGCGTTCGCACGCCAGTTGGAGGCGCTTGATCGTAAAGCGTCGTCGTTCATCGAAGATCCTGCTTTATGCACCTGGCACGCATACTTGACGCTAAAATACGAGATCCGCAAGCTGTATAAACAGCTTGGCGGCATCGTATCGGGCAGCGATTGGCAGACGCCCGGCAAACAGCTTCATGGCGAGCGGCAATCGTTAACCGACGAAGCCGGATTCGCCCAAGAGGAGGAAGGGACCTACCAGCGCTGTTACGGCAGCGAAGCGGTAAAGGATTATGAAGATGCGGCGCTGCAAGCCTTTTATTACATACCAGACAAACTGCGAACCCGAACCTCGCTTTATTTGACGACATCCGGAATGAAAGCGCTGGAGCTGGCTATCGTCGCGTACATGTCCTCCTCAGGCAATCGTTTGCCGTGCATCGTTCAGTCGGGCTTTTATGGCGAAGGCGTCGAGCTAGCCCGGACATTGGTAGACGACATAAAGGAAGCAGCCCCGGAAATAATCTACAACCTGCTTGAGTCTTCTCAGCCGATCGGATGCCTGATCGTCGACCCCGGTCAATGCTGGCCCGTCAGGCAGCCTGTCAGCCTGAGCAAATTGTTCGATTGCTTGCAGCGTCATCGGCCGTACGAGGATCGGTTGCTTTTCGTCATTGTGGATCGGACGCTTACCGGCATTTCGAACCGTATGTTCGAACGTTACGCAGAAAGCCTGCCTTCCCATATCGTTCTCATAAGCGTGGAGAGCGGGATCAAATATTTGCAATATGGCTTTGATCTGGCAAACGTCGGATATTTGGTCGTCAGCGGACAAGCGATGCGTGAGGCGTCATTCCATGAGCGTTGGATTGAACTGCTTTCTATTTTGGACGCCGGCGCGAGCCCGCTGGACATTCGTCAGCTGCCGGTGCCGGATCTGGCTACGGTCTCTGCGCGTCTCGATCGATTAAACCGAAATGCAGACTGGATGCGTGCGTTCTTGTCGTGTTTGAAGACCTATGGCCATATCCGGCAATTTTTCCTATCCGTTAATCCCTGCGACGAATTTATGCTTGAAGGGAAGCCTTGGATCGGTTCCGTTTTTTATATCCAGTTGGACGGCAATCTACCCGAGCAGGCGTATCAGGAGCGAATCGATACATGCGTGAGATTGGCACCGCCCGGATTGCAGCTGGTCTCAGGCGGCAGTTTCGGCTTCGATTCGTTAAGGTTAAACGCCGTTCACGGAGATACGCCACAGGAAAACGCGCTTCGATTATCGGTAAGCAGAGCGCCGCTGGATCAATTGATGGAGACGATGCAAGTTCTTGTCAAACTGTTATTTTGCACTTAAAAATGCCCGCTTGCGTATAAAAGGCGCCGGGTTGCAAAGGATAAACCGCGTGTCGAAGCTTGACATTCGCATATCGTACTATCAAAATATTGCCTAACGGGCTTTTATATCGATATAAGGCAGGTAGAAGAATGGGACGCAAATGGAACAATATTAAGGAGAAGAAAGCCTCCAAAGATGCCAATACAAGTCGCGTGTATGCCAAGTTCGGCGTCGAGATTTACGTAGCAGCCAAAAAAGGCGAGCCGGATCCGGAAGCGAATCGCGCGCTCAAGGTCGTTCTTGAAAGGGCTAAGACATACAACGTGCCGAGAGCCATTATCGACAGAGCCCTAGACAAGGCGAAGGGGTCTTCCGAGGAGAGCTACTCCGAACTGAGATACGAAGGCTTCGGGCCTAGCGGCTCGATGGTGATCGTCGACGCTCTTACAAATAACGTGAACCGTACGGCCTCCGCCGTCCGAGCGGCTTTTAGCAAGAACGGAGGCAACATGGGCGTAAACGGCTCCGTCGCATACATGTTCGACGCATCCGCTGTTATCGGCGTCAACGGCAAGACGGCCGACGAAGTGATCGATCTGATGCTCGAAGCGGATGTAGACGTCCGCGACGTCGTTGAAGAAGACGACACCGTTATCGTATACGCCGATCCGGAGCAATTCCATGCCGTCCAAGAAGCGTTCAAGCATGCGGGCATCTCCGAGTTCGCCGTCGCCGAGCTGTCCATGATCCCCCAGAATTACGTGACGCTTGCCGACGACGCCCAGGCCCAATTCGAGAAGATGCTTGATGCGATCGAAGACCTCGAAGACGTTCAACAGGTGTATCACAATGTCGATACTGAAGAGTAACCCTTGTTAAAACCTTAGCCCGCGGAAGCGGGCTTTTTATTATTTTCGTGACGTACCACGTTTGAACCTGTTTCGCCAAGACAAGCCCCCAAATGAGCCTGCTCCTTTCTCACATTACAACAATATCCCCTTCGCACAGGAATCCGGATGAACGAGGAATTTACGCCCGAACTCCTTGCCCTCAGCTACCCCCGCTTACCCCACGTTCCTCCTTTTTCACATTACAACGATATCCCCTTTGCACAGGGAACGCGATTGCACAGGAAACGCAATTGCACAAGGAACGCGATTGCAGGGGGTTAAATGACGAAATGCAATTCATTTAACGGCCCACAGACCGATCAAGCTTATCCCGTTCAGACAGGGGTACGAATTTCCTTGCGAGAAATGGAAATAAAATGTTATAATGAGAACATGTGATCCCATTTGTTTGGAGGAATGCGGATGAGCGCTTCGAAAAATTTGTGCGAACATACACCGTCTTTTAGCGAGGAAGATTGCGAGATCGCCCTTTTTCGTGCAAAATGGCCTGACGGTTTCCGTTGTCCGCGATGCGGGGGATTCGACTTTTATCGGATCGTTTCTCGCGGCCGCAGGCTCTTCGAGTGCAGCTCATGTTCCCATCAGACCTCGCTTACCTCCGGCACGATTTTGCAAGGCACCCGCACACCGCTCGTAAAGTGGTTCCACGCCATGCATTTAATGCATTCCGGCATCTCGGCTGTATTGCTGGCGGAACTAATTCAAGTTACATATAAAACGGCCTGGCTGATCAATCACAAGCTTCGGTTTGCGATCCAAGTACACGACGAGGGGCGCCCGCTAGCAGGAAATTTGCAATTGCTGGGGGATTTTTACGCACGACCGGTGACGAATCGGCCCGCGGATCCATTGGAATACCGAGAGGAACCTGTGGTCGCAGGGGCATCGATCGATGCGGAGAGCGGCGAGCTCGCGGAGGTCAAAATAAAAAGAATGTCTGCTAAGGCATTTAATCGTCGTACATTCGAAGTCGATTCGTTCGGCAGCTTTTTATGGCGGCATACAACGGAAGATCGGACAGGAAGTCGGCACATCGAAATCGTCAAAGCATCGGGACGCGAGGGAGTGTCGGAATTGGGGGCAGTATGGCGCGGAGCGATCGGCTGGCTCGCACGGACGTTCGGAGGTATTGGGCCTAAGCATTTACAGGCGTATTTGGATGAATACTGCTTTCGCGTCAACGTGCGTGCGGAGGGTTTTAATGCTTTGCTGACCCTTTGCAGCCGTACAAGAACTATTACACAACGGGAACTCGTGCGAAAGAGATTCGGTGTTCATGCCATCCGATGGACAGGCCGCACTTATTTAGTAAAGCTATCTCGTTCGCTCTGTATATCATAACCGCAGGAGGCTTTTGTTTATCTGGTGTTACTATAACAGTTTATGGACGTCTCGTATTAAGAGTAATTCTCGGAACTTCTTTTATGAAGATTACCCTAGATGTTTATTTTGTTCATTCTCTTTTACTACTTTTATTATCTGTGTCACTTTTATGTCTGGTTTTGCTTTGCTTTGATTGCTTTCATTTTTTCATTTTCTTTTCATTTTTCGTATTCATTTTTCGTATTCATTCTTTTGATTTCATTCTTTTGATTTTATTTTTTTGATTTTATTCTTTCGTTTATTCATTCAACTTTTTTTCCTGTCATCCTGAACGAAGGGGATATCGTGTAAATGCTAGAAAAGGGGGTATTTGTGCGTCTTGCGAAGATAGGCTTTAGGGGGGTTGGCGGCGGTTAGCGGAACTGTTGATAGATACCAAACGGAGAACGATTTCTAAACACGAGGCTATTATGATAGACTCCAATAGAAGATGGGCGCTATCGGTATAAAAAAAGAAAGTGCCATTGGGAGTGTCATGCATGTATGGAGCGCGACTGTTTTTGACGATAGGCAGCTTGTTTATGGCTGTGGTATTTGTTTCGTCGTTTGTCTTTACGGTAGATGCTTATGGCTCGTTTGGACAGACGCTTGCGTCTACTGTTTGCTGTGCGCTAGTCGCGTTGCTGATTGCTCATGTATTGAATCGGCGTCCGGGAAGCAAGACGTTTCTCGTTTTGTTTATTGTGATCGGTATGGGTCTGCGGATCGGTTGGATTTTTTTAAACGATGCGCCGCCCCGTTCGGATTTTCTTTTTATGTACAACGCGGCGCAAGAGGCGGCAGCGGGCAGCTTCGGATTTGCGGATTCGGCTTATTTTACGAGCTTTCCCTATCAATTTGGTTTTACGATGTACGAGGCTGCGATCATACGCTTGTTCGGCGATTCTTTACTGGCATTGAAGGTCATTGGCGCCATTTTTAATATGGGAACCGCGGTAATCTTGTATTTTACTGGCGCACGATTGTTTAATGAGACCTGTGGGAGAATAGCGTCGTGCTTCTACGCGTTTTATTTACCGAACATTTTGATGTGCTCGGTGCTAACGAATCAACATTTGTCCGTATTTTTGTTTTTCCTTGGATGCTCGTTGATGCTGAAGCGCAGGGGTTCGCTGCTGTCGTGGTTGTGGGCTGGGCTCGCTATCGGTCTTGGTCAACTGATTCGACCGATAGGCGTGGTTTATTTATCGGGCATCGTTCTGTTCGCCTTGCTGGAAGTGTGGAAAAAGCTGCGCGAGGGAAGACGTCGAAAAGCCTGGAGGCAAGCAGGGATGCTGCTAGCCATGATCGGAATTTATGCCGTCATTCAATGGGCTGCCAGTACGTCGCTACAGAACGCGGGAGTTACGCAGCAAGCGTTGTCTGACGGAGATAAGTATTGGAAGTTCATGGTTGGTCTGAATGCAAAGACGAACGGCGGATGGAACATAGAGGACGCGCAATATGCAAACAGTTTTGCGTTCGGCGAGGAGAGGCATGAAGCGGAGCTTTTGCGGATCAAGGAGCGGCTTGAAAACAAAACGGAAGTGTTGTTTTTGATGGGCAGGAAGCTAGCGCTAATGTGGGGGAGCGGAGATTCGTCCGCCTACTGGAGCCTAGACGGAACGGGCCGTTACCAACTAGAGCGATCTCTGAGCATGGCCGAAAGACCGCAGTATGTCGTGTTTTGCGGGTTTGCGTTGTTTGCGTTGCTTGCATTATGGAGAGCTGGCATGTATAGAGGACCTCTGCTGTATATCCTGTTGTTGCTTATATACGCAGGCGCTCACCTAGCGATCGAGATCCAGACACGCTATCGACTTGATTTGATGCCGGCATTCATGTTGCTAGCGAGCTATGGGGTATGGCAGACATACAACTCGATTCGTAGGGCAGCTTCCTCGTTGGACGAGACAACCAAGGATGCCGCTGGCGGCATTGGAATCTAAAGATCGAGAGCATGGCGATAGATGCGCCATGCTCTTATTTTAGTTTAAACCGGTTCACGATACCGGATTCCGCTCAGCATGTGGCTCCAATAACCGTCATTGCCGTTCCATACGGCTTCGCGGTCTCCCGGCAGCTCCACCGAACAAACTCGTTCGAGAGGCCAATCGGTCTCTATTAGCGATGCCGTGCCGGTCTCGCTCACATGAAGCAAATTGTAATTGTGTGCGACAAAATCGTCCAGCGTATCCCGCAGTTCTTTGACCTCTTCAAATGTGCCCCCGCATCTTACGAAAAGCAGGCGTTTACCGTTGACGGCCCGCTCCAAAAACCTGGCTCGCAGATGGTCGTACTTCGACTTGACATAAGCGTACATCTCTAGGTTATAGGGATCGTTCTGGTGCGCGAAGAAGTCGTGGTTGGATATCACATTGTAGAATGACTCCCTGATGAGATGGTGGGTGCCGCCGAACGTGTTTTCAAACTTTAAATGCTCCCGATCCATGAAGCTCTCGCAGCGGTTGCGCAGAAAACGGCTGATATCCGGAAGCGTGTAGGAAGCGACCCAATCGAGCGGCCCCGCAAATGGCCTCAGTCCGTTGCGCTCCAGCTGAATCGCTGTGAGGCACAGCCAACCGAGACTGAAAATCCCGTCATATTCTCCCTTGATCTCGGCTAGCCGCATGCCGATTCCTCCTTTGAATCGCTGACCTCTTCTTACAATGAATGCCGAATCGGACAGGACGGTATGGATAAAGAGAGGGGTGAGAACGCCGCTTCTAAAGCAGACGCTCCCTCATGACCATGTCCAAACACTTGCCGTAAACATATTTTGAAAGGATCGGCTATTAAGTTATTGGAGAGGATCGCGATGAAGCATTGCGTAGAGACCGGCGCGCCCAGAGACAGTTTTTCTCGATTTGCCGTACAGGATGAGGTCGTTTTGACTGCGGTACAGTTGACGGATATTGTATCGACGGACGAGATCAAGGTCGGGATCGAAATTGGATGGGACAATTCAGGCGCATGGGATATGGGCGAGCTTGAGATTCTTCTTCGCAAAGGCGGCCCGACCGGGGAAGTCGTCGAGTGGTCGCTTGAATCGTGCTTTTCTAGCGCCCTCACGAAAATCGCCTACAGGACAATCGGCGGGGAGCGGTCGCAGTCGTTTTATTTGTCCGTTCGATCACCGCATGGGCGCGCGGTCATTAGCGGGCCGTATTGGCTCAAGGCAAGCGTCCGCTCCAAATACTAAACAGCCCTTTGAATTATGCGTTCAACGGCTTCGTGCGGGCACTTCGCCTGGCGGACCAGAGCCGCCACCCGGTCAACAAGGCGCCTGCCAGGCAGATCGCCGCCGCCGTCAGAAATACGACGTGCATGCCGGCAAGGAACAGATCGGGGCTCACTGAGTTGAAGTCATTAATTCGACTGCCGGCTCTTGCGCTCATGACGCCGAAAAGCGTCGTTGTCGCCAGCGTGATGCCTGCGACCATGCCGATGTTGCGTATGAGCGCATTAATGCTGCCGGCTATGCCGAGCTGCGTCTTCGGTACCCTGGACATGACAAGCGAATTGTTCGGCGACTGGAAGAGTCCGCTGCCGAGACCTAGGAGCGCCATCCAGGTGCCGGCAAGCGCTACAGAACTGCTATCGTCGAGACTGGCCATGCCTAGTTGAGCGACAATGAGTACGATAAGACCAATAAACGTAAGCAGCTCGGAACCGATCTTGTCGGATAGGGCACCGCTGAGCGGCGCGACGACGACCATGACGATCGGGAACAGCATCATGAGCAAGCCTGCTTGGGAAGGCGTCAGGCCTAGAATGTCCTGTACGTAAAAAGGAGCAATAATGTTGAAGCAGGCATTGGAGACGAACACGAGGAAACCGCAAGCAATGCTTAACGAAAACAGCGGATTGCGAAACATCGACAGCTGCAGAAGCGGCGAAACGGTTCTTTTCTCGAAGCGGATAAAAAAAGCGAATACGATCAACGCTGCGGCTAGCGAACCTACGATCCATGGTTTGCCGTACCCATACTGTTGCCCGAGCAGAAGTCCGGCGAACAGCAGCAAGATAAAGAGGGTAAACATCGCGCTGCCGACTGTATCGATCTTGACTTTGAGCTTGGTGAGGTCGGGGGGAAGCTTCCGCCACCCGATCGCCAGTGCGGCAAGGCCGACAGGAACGTTGACCTAAAAAATATATTCCCAGCCGAGTCCGGATAAAATGAGGCCGCCAAGGCTCGGACCGGCGATAATGCCGAGGGAAACGAAGGTACCGGTCAGCCCTAACGCCCTGCCTCGCTCGCTGCCGGGGAAGATGTCCGTTACGATGCCCTGGCTGTTCGCCATCGTCATGGACGCGCCCAGCGCTTGAACGAGCCGCGAAGCGATGATCGCCGGCAAGCTGTCGCTGAGGCCGCACAATAGCGAACCGGCCGTAAAGATCATCATGCCCAGCCGGAATATTTTGATTTTGCCGATGATGTCCCCGAGCTTTCCGAAAAACAGAATGGCTGCGCAGATCGTCATCAGATAGGCCGTGACGATCCATTCAGTCTGCGCAACGGGGAGCTGGAGCTCGCGGGAGACGACGGGAAGCGCAATATTGACGATGCTGCCGTCCAATGTAGCCATGAACGTGAACAAATTGAGTATGATGAGAATGAGCCAACGGTTTTTCTGGATGATCGGATCGTCCTGGTAAGTCATCGCATGTCAACCTTCCTTTTTTCGAAACCAGCTTATGGTTGCTAGTGCAACTAATTGCGCAAGCCTAGTTTAACTCACTTTAGTTGCGGCAGCAACTTAATTGCGCTAAGCTAGAAATATTCGATTGCATCGCCAAAAGGAGGACCGACATGAGACCTTACACGGTGGGCAAGCTCATGTCATTCATCAACCGCATCGCACAGCGGGAGCTGGCCGAAAAACTGAAGCCGCACGGCATCGGAAGCGGAGGGCAGCACAGTTACCTAAAGGCGATCCTGACGACGCCGGGCATGAATCAGGATAAGCTGACGAGCGTAGTGAAGTTCGATAAGGCGACGACGACACGCTGTATCCGGCAGCTTGAGGAAGCCGGGTATGTGAGCCGGAAGGTGGACGAGGACGACCGCCGTTCGTACAGGCTATACCCGACCGAGCTTGCCAACGCTTTCGAGCCGACCCTGCAAGCGATATTGGACGATTACAATCGGTTGTTGACCGCCCATTTGACAGCTGGCGAGATCGATACGCTGCATGCGCTGCTCCACAAAATGTATGCGGGCCTGGACGAGTCCGTTGCCGGTTCTTGTGAGTCTGCTCAGAATCCGACATAAACAAACCGAAAATGGCAAAGGGCCAACGCGCAAGGAGGGGATTGGATTTATGCCCCGGTCATTTGGCATCCTAAAGCGTATTCCTGCCGACGCCGGCGAAACCAAGCGAGGTGCGGTTCATGAAGCTGTTATTTTTAGGCACGAGCGCGGGCCGGCCGACGGCGCGTCGCAACGTATCGTCGATCGCGCTCGTTTTCCCCGAGGATCAAAACCGATTTTGGCTGTTTGACGCCGGCGAGGGCACGCAGCATCAGCTGTTGAAATCCAAGCTCAAGCTCGGCAAGCTGAACCGGATTTTTATCACGCATATGCATGGCGATCATTTATACGGCTTGCCCGGCATTTTAAGCAGCCGAACGTATTATGAAGGCGCGGACAAGCTGGAGCTGTACGGACCGCCCGGACTGCGGGCGTATGTGGAGAGCGTGCTGCTTTACAGCGAAGCGCATTTGAACTACGAGCTCGGCATTCATGAGATTGACGGAGACGGAGAAGCGTTCGACGACGGACGCTTCAGGATCGAAGCCGGCGAGCTGACGCATCGCGTCCGCAGCTTCGGTTATCGGATCGAGGAGCATCCGCGATCAGGCCAGCTTGATCTGGCTTATCTGACGAGCCGCGGCGTCCCGCCCGGGCCGCTGTACGGCAAGCTTAAGCGCGGCGAAGACATCGTTTTGCAGGATGGCTCCGTCATCCGGGCGTCCATGGCCGTCGGTCCATGCGTCAACGGACGGATCGTGACGATATTAGGCGATACGGTCAAATGCGAGCGCGCTGCCACTTTGGCCCAACATGCAGACGTGCTCGTCCATGAAGCAACGTTCGGCATCGGACTGGAGGAGAAGGCGGCACTGTACGGGCATTCGACGTTTCTCCAAGCGGCGGAGACTGCCGCGCAGGCCGGGGCCAAGCGGCTGATCGTCAGCCATATCAGCGCGCGATACGCCGACGAGGACGTCGAAGCGCTGATCGGCCAGGCCGGCGCGATATTCCCGAATATCGAAGCCGCTTACGACTTCAAGGAAGTGTGTATTTAATGTCACTGAACGCAGGAGGAGATTCGAACGATGAGCGCAAACGAAAAAATCAAATTGACTTCGCTGTCGAGCAAGGGAGGCTGCGGCTGCAAGATCGGCCCCGGCGATCTGTCCGAGGTGATCCGGAGCTTGCCGGCGGCGCCGTTGGATCCTAATCTGCTGGTCGGTATCGATACGAGCGACGACGCGGGCGTATACAAGTTGAACGACGAACTGGCGATCGTGCAGACCGTCGACTTTTTTACGCCGATTGTGGACGACCCCTATGCATTCGGCCAGATCGCCGCGGCCAATGCCATCAGCGACATTTACGCCATGGGCGGCAATCCATTAACGGCATTAAATATCGTTGCATTCCCGATCAACACGCTGGACAAGCAAATACTGGCCGAAATCCTGCGCGGCGCTGGAGACAAAGTTCGCGAAGCGGGGGCGACGCTCGTTGGCGGTCATTCGATCGATGACAAAGAGCCGAAGTTCGGACTCGCCGTTACCGGCATTATCCATCCGGACCGCGTGAAAACGAATGCAGGCGCAAAACCGGGTAACAAACTGATGTTGACCAAGCCCATCGGCGTCGGCATTCTCACGACGTCGATCAAAAACGATCGGCTGAGCGAAAGCGAGATTGCCCGGGTGACGCAAGTGATGGCTACGCTGAACAAAACAGCCGCCGAAACGATGGCAGCTTATACGGTGGACGCTTGCACCGACGTTACCGGCTTCGGGCTGCTTGGACATGCGCTCGAGATGGCCAAAGGAAGCGGTGTCGGCATCCGGATCCGTCAAGCCGACGTGCCGGTCCTGCCTCGCGCGCGCGAGCTTGCGGAGAGCGGGCTCGTGCCTGGCGGCACGAAAAAGAATTTCGAGCATGTGTCGCCGCACGTTACGTTCCCCGAAGCGATGGACCAAACCGATCGCTTCGTTCTCTGCGACGCCGTCACCTCGGGCGGCTTGCTCATCGCCGTGGCGGGCGATCAAGCGGACGCGCTGCTCGAAGCGATGGTCGCAGCCGGCGTTGAAGCAAGCATCGTCGGCGAGGCGGTCGCCGAGCATCCTGGGCATATCATGGTTGTCTGACGGAGGAGCGTGACAGCGTGTTCACTGATATTCCATGGACCGAGCTTTCCGAAAAGCGGCATGACAAACCCGTCACGCTGATCGACGTCCGCTCGCCAGGCGAATTTTCGAATGCCACCATTCCAGGCAGCGTCAACATCCCTTTGTTCGATGACGCGGAACGGGCGGAGGTCGGCACGATTTATACGCAGGTCGGCACGGACGCGGCCAAGGAACGGGGGCTCGAGCTCGTTTCGGCCAAGCTTCCTGCATTTATCAAACAATTTTCCGCGATTCCGGGCGATAAAGTCGTATTCTGCTGGCGGGGCGGCATGCGCAGCAAGACGACGGCCACCGTACTGTCGCTCATGGGAATCTACAGCCAGCGACTCGCCGGCGGCTATCGCGCCTATCGCCGTTGGGTGACCGAGCAGCTAGAGACGCTCGCTTTCTCGCCGACGCCTATCGTCCTGCAGGGTTCGACCGGCTCGGGTAAAACGCAAATACTGATGCGGCTTAAGCAGGAGGGCCGGCCCGTCATTGATCTGGAGGGCATGGCGGGCCATCGTGGTTCGATCTTCGGCGGAATCGGTCTGCGGCCGAACAATCAGAAGACGTTCGATTCGCTGCTGCTCGATGCGCTGCTCGAATACCGCGACGAGCAATTCGTTCTCTTCGAGGCCGAGAGCAAGCGGATCGGCAAGATCGTCGTTCCCGACGTGCTGTACAGCTCTCGCTCGCGCGGCTATCAAATTACGCTTGAGCTTCCGGTTGAGGTCCGCGCCGCGCAAATCCTGCGCGATTATGAACCTTGGAAGCACGAGCAAGACTGTATCGATGCATTCTCCCGCATTCGCGAGCGCATCCATACGCCTGTCGCGGCAGAGATCGACGGCTGCCTCAGAACCGGGCGCTATGCGCCGGCGGTCGAGCTGCTGCTTGCGCATTATTACGATCCGCTGTACGCGCATTCGTCGGCGTCCGCGCTCGAACCCGGCGTCCGCAACTTAACGGTCCAGGCCGTTTCGGCCGACGACGCCTATTTAAAGACGAAGCTGGCGATCGAATCGATTGCGGACCATTCGTCGGGGAATTAAAGCAAAGGAAAGACGCTTCCTTCCGGCATGCGCGGGAAGAAAGCGTCTTTTCACGCCTTCATAATAAGCAGAAGCGTCAGCAAGTTCAAAAATCAGTAAGCTGACCATCCTCCGTCCGCCGTCACGACGGTGCCGTTGACGAACGCCGAGTCTTCCGAGGCCAGAAACAGCGCGACTGAGGCGATCGCCGCCGGATCGCCGACGTCAGTACGCTGGAGCGCCATGCCGGCCATCGCTTGCTCGAGACCGAACGGATCGGGCTGCGAGCCGCCGATGCCGATATTCGTCGCGACGGCGCCTGGCGCGATCGCGTTGCAGCGAATGCCGAGCTTGCCGTATTGGAAGCCGACATTTTTGGTCAGGCCGATGACGGCATGCTTGGAGGCCGTATACGCGGCGCCTGCGCGGGAGCCGAACAGACCGCCTACGGAAGCGGTGTTGATGATGACGCCTTTGCCCTGCGCCTTCATGATCGGCAGCGCTTTGCGAATCGCCCTCAGCGGGCCCGTCACGTTGATGTCCATCACGCGCGTCCACATCTCGTCGGTAACCGCTTCGGCGGACATCATGCCGTCCATGATGCCTGCATTGTTGACAAGAACGTCAAGGCTTCCGAAGCTCTCGACGGCCGTATCGATCATTCGTGATACGTCATCTTCCTTGGAAACGTTGGCAACGACGCCTTTGGCCTGACCGCCTGTCGACGCGATCTCGGCGACGACCGCGTCGACGGCCGCAGCGTTGATGTCGGCGACGACGACCTTCGCGCCTTCTTGGGCGAACAGCAAGGCCATCGCTTTGCCCATGCCCGAGGCGGCGCCCGTTATGACGACTGACTTGTCCTGCAGCTTCATTCGAATCATCCTCCGGAAAGTGTATTGTAGGCTATGTTGTTTGGCGACATCGTGTCGCCTATAATAATAACGAACGGGACAGGCTCACGGCGTACACTTTGCCCGAATGTGTAGTCTAACCGCAAAAAAGGAAATATCGCACTCGCGCGAAAGGGGAAATCGATGCGGATGGCGCGTGCGCACGAGTCCGATACAAGGGTCGTCCGGTCCCGCAAAGCGCTTAAAGCTGCGCTGCTGCAGCTGTTGTCGGAGAAGCCGTTCAGCCTGATCAAGACGAACGAAATCGCGAGGGCGGCCAGCATCAACAGAGTGACTTTCTACGATCACTTTTCCACAAAAGAAGAACTGCTCAACGAGATCGTCGACGACGTGCTTTCCGAGTATGGCGACATCATCGAGGCCAGCCCCGGAGATGCGCAGGGGTTCGCTTCGTCCGACGAGCTCTACCGGACGATTCGCAGTTCGGTCAGGCATATCAAAAAACACGCCGAATTTTATCGCATCATGCTGCTGACCAACGGGGTGCCCGATCTGTCCAACCGGCTTCACGACCAGATGAGCGCTTCGCTGCATAAAACGTTTCGAAAAGCCGGCACACTCTCGTCCGCCATCGAATACGACCTGTATATCGATTGGATCATCGGTGGCGCGATCGGCATTTACAAGAACTGGCTGCAAAACGGGCTTCGGCAAACGGAGGAAGAAATCGCGAAGCAGATGCTGATCATCACGACAGCCTCGAGCCACGGACTCGATCAGTCTCGCATGCGTTAACCGCGGCAAGGACAAACCTCTCCATTCATATTCCATCGTTGAAACCTCGGTTTGGAGACCGCGGCCGGACTATGGTACGATGCCAAAGAAAGCAAGACATGCGGAATCGAAAAGGACGTATAGGGGAGGGGAGCATTCATGGCGATTACGGTGGGGCAGGTGCTGGATGCTTTGATCGCGCCGGTCGGCAAACGGGAAGACACGGTCGATACGCTCAAAAACGGAAATCCGGAAGAAGAGGTGAGAGGGGTCGCAGTCGTATTCCTGGCCACCTACGAAGTCATCGGCCGCGCGATCGCATCAGGCGCCAATCTGATCATTACGCACGAACCGACCTACTACAACCACCTGGACGAAACGGACTGGCTGAGCGGCGACCCGGTGTACGAACGCAAGCGCGCCTTGATCGAGTCGTCCGGCGTAGCGGTTTTCCGGCTTCACGATTATATTCATCAATACAAGCCCGACGGTATTGTCGACGGCATGCTGCGTGCCCTTGACTGGGAAGCGTACGCCGACCCCGACAAAACGTTGATGCTTACGCTGCCGGAAGACGGCGGTCGGACCGTCCGGTCTATTGCGGATGAGATTAAGCGCAAGCTGGGAATCGATAGCGTCATGGTCGCCGGAGATCCGGAGCTTGCCGTCACCCGCTTCGGCTTCGCTGTCGGTGCGCCCGGCGGACGTTCGCAAATGGCGTATCTGCGGGAGCGGGACATCGAATTGCTGATCGCCGGCGAGACCAACGAATGGGAGACCAACGAATACGTCCGGGATGCGGCGGATATGGGGATGAACAAGGCAATGATCATTCTGGGCCATCAAAAGAGCGAAGAGCTTGGCATGCGCACGGTCGTCAAGCTGCTGCGCGACGCCTTCCCGGGATTGCCGGTCGATCACCTGGAATTGCCAACGGCGCTGCGACGGATCTGATCCGGGCGCAGCGACATAAAAAATAGAAGGAAGCAGGTTGCTTAGGCATGGCAGCGACGGACAGTCAGAAATACAGATTCAGCGAAGCGCCGGTCTGGGAGCTTCAGCGCGCATATTACGAGCAGCTGGGCTTGAAGGCCTGGAATAACGACCAGGTGCCCCAATATATTACGAGCAATCCGATGATCGGAGCGGCCTATGCGGAGATGATCTTCGGCTTTTTGCAGGACCGGGCGACGCAAGGGGCGACGGAGGAGACCGTAACGCTCGTCGAGCTGGGCGCCGGCGCGGGACGCCTGGCTTACCATGTGCTGCATGAGCTTGCCCTTCTCAAGGCGTACGCGGGCATCGCTTTGCCGCCATTGCGTTACGTCATGACCGATCTCGCGCTTAAAAACGTGGAAGGCTGGCGCCGGCATCCGGCCTTGGCGAACTTCATCGATCAAGGCGCGCTCGACCTCGCGACCTTCGACGCCGAGCGCGATACGGAGCTCAAGCTGCTCGTCTCCGGCGAGACGATCGCGCCCGGACAGCTGCGTCAGCCGTTGCTTATCGTCGCGAATTACTTTTTCGACGCCATTCCGCAGGAGCTCATCTACATCGGAGAGGGCCTCGTGTACGACTGCGATGTCGTCGTCGGTCAGACCGAGCCCGCGCCGGGATTGACGTTGTCGGAGCAGCTCAGGCGGATGACGCTGACGTACGAGCACCGGCGGGCGCCGCGATTCGAAGATGCGCGATACCCGTATCGCGATGTAATCGCGCTGTATCAGCGCGAGCTTGAAGATTCGCATGTGCTATTTCCGGAGATCGGCTTGCGTTGCCTGGAACGGCTCGGGCAGCTGTCGCGCGCAGGCTTTGCCATGATCACGGCGGATAAGGGAGATCACCGGCTGGACAACTGGCGCTTCGCGGAGCCGCCGCAGCTCGTCCATCACGGCAGCATCTCCTTGACGGCAAACTACCACGCGATTCAGCACGTGTTCGAGAGCAGGGGGGCTGAAGCGCTTTTTACCGACCACCATTATAAAAATATCAATGTGGCTTGCATTCTCATGCTGGAGTCGCCCAAGCAATATGTGAATACGAGACTTGCCTACCGCAAAAGCGTGGCCCGGTTCGGGCCCGACGATTTCTTCAGCCTGAAGCTGTTGGCCGACCGCGAGATCGAGACGTTGCGACTTCAGCAGATTCTCGCGTTCTGGCGCCTCGGCGGGTACGATGCGGAATGGTTCATTCAGACGGCCAAGCGCATCTCCAGCCTGCTTGCGGACGCGAACGACGAAGAGAAGCTGGACTTGCGCAGCGGCATTCATCGAATGTGGACGTCGTTTTACGTCATGCCGCAACGATACGACCTTGCTCTCGACGCCGGCCTGATCCTGTTCGAGATGGACATGTACGAGGATGCCAAACCGCTGCTGGACGCCTCGGCGCAGGGCGACGACGATCCGGTATCGACCGTTTATTTTTGCCTCGCGATCTGCAGCCTGGAGTTGGGGCAGGAGGACGAGGCGAGAGCGTATCTGCAGCGGGCGCTCGAGCTTGAGCCCGATCATGAGGAGGCGCTCACGCTGCTTGCAGCGCTGGGTTAATAGAAGCGAAGGCGCGAGCGCTCGTCGCCGTGAACAAAATGCGAGGCATCGACGTTCGCACCTGAAATGCCTCCTGATCCAGTAACGGAAAACGCAGCAAGGCTGTCGAGGGAGAATCTCGACAGCCTTGCTGCGTTTTCGCTGTATTTCCTCGGGAGCAGTTTACTCCCACCAATGCTCCATTTTGCGATAGCCGATGTCCCAGAGCACCGCGTTCCCTTCAACGACGATACGAAGCTCGTCAATCTGATTAAAAGGGACCATGATCGTTTCGATGCCGGATATGTATTCGCCGCTGAATTCGGCGAACATTGCACCGTCTGCGAAGATGGATACGCGCCCTTCGTGCGCCGAGCGATCCGGAATCCCGTAATTTGCGTAAAGATGAATGTTCTTCAAATGTCCCGTATGGATCGTATAGGTTGATGTTGAGCTTGAGCCGGCGACGTATGAATTATATTGAGGCTTAATGGACTCTCCGCCTACGGTGAATGCGGAGAAGCTCCCGGCCAAGGCATCGGATTCTCCAGCAACGTTTAAGGCTTGAAAGACACCTTCCTTCTTTTTGATTGCCGCATCCCAGCCTTCCGATACGAGCATGACGCCGGCCAGCAGCGCGATCGCGCTTAAGACCGTCACCATCCATTTACGCGCTCGGCGTCCGGACGCCAAGCCGGCCCGCCAGGCCGCATACCCGATAAACGCGCCTAACGTATTGGCAATAATGTCGTCCACATCGAAGGAACCGAGTCGCGTCAGCGCCTGAAGTGTCTCCAAAAACGTAATCGCCAACAAGAAAAAAGCGGCGAATTTCATAAAAGACCAGCGAAAAAAATAAGGAATAATGATGCCGAAGGGCATGAACGCAGCGACATTGCCTAAACTGAACAACCACATAAAAGTCGGTTCGGGAAATCGCAGCGGCGTGGTTTCCGGCACGAACATGAAGGTGAATCCGTCGCTTAATCTGTTTGTTCTGTTGAACGCGAGAAACATAAAAAACAATACTAGCAAGGTATAGAGCACGGCGGCTGTCGCGACGATTTTTCTGCTGCGGGGCTTCAATGGCATTTGTCCTCTAAGAGCTCCCTCATATAACGGTATCAAGTTTAATAGTGGAAATTCGATGAAGGTGTAGATCTACAATATCAAAATAGATTAATAACGGCAAAATGTGCACTACAAAATCGCAGGCAAGTCTCCTATGGATCTCCGGCATTTATAAACAGACGGATCAATCGAAAACAGCCTTGGATCGTATGCCGTCCAAGGCTGTTTTCGTATCGAGCCGGCGTATGGCAGCAAGGTCGAAGCTTCCGAATTCCGGTTATTTCGTTTTGTACACCACAAGAATCGAAGCGCGTTGATGGACGACGCCTTGCGTTTGCGACTTGGCGTACGAACCGTACAAAATGTTAACGACCTGTTCTTCTTCCAATCCGGCCAAAAATTCATTGGCTCTCTTTTCCGCGAGCGAATATTCGGTATCGAGGAATTCCTTTAGTTGGATCAAGCTTGATCTCTCCTATTCGAGTTGTGTTGAGGGATCTTCGTCTCATCATAGCACAAAATTGGCGCTTGTCCACAATCGAGCGGGTATCAAGTTTGTCGGAGACATGAAAGAATGATGTCAGCGTCAAGGGTTGAAAAATCAAGCTTTGCAAGTTACATCCCATGTGAGTTATACTTTTGTGGATATTCGCTAAGGGGGAAACGATCATGTCGTCCAAAATCAGGGTCGGAATCGTCGGCTACGGGAATCTGGGCCGCGGCGTACATAAGGCAATCGGACAAAACGAGGATATGGAGCTCGTTGCGATTTTTACGCGGCGCGACGCAGCCCGCATGTCGGCGGACACGAACGTTAATGCGAGATTCGAATCGATCTCGAATATCGAGCGCTTCCGCGGAGAGATCGACGTTATGATACTGTGCGGGGGCTCGGCGACGGATCTGCCGGAGCAGACCCCGCTTGTTGCGGCAAGCTTCAATACGGTAGACAGCTTCGATACGCACGCGAAAATTCCCGAGTTTTACCGAGCGGTGGACGAAGCGGCGCGCAAGGGCGGAAATGTCAGCGTCATTTCGACGGGGTGGGATCCCGGACTGTTTTCGATGAACCGCTTGCTGGCTGAATCGATTCTGCCCCAGGGCAAGGAATATACGTTCTGGGGGAAAGGCGTCAGTCAAGGTCACTCGGATGCGATCAGGCGCGTACCCGGCGTCAAAGCGGGCGTCCAATACACGATCCCGGTCGAACGCGCGATCGCCAGCGTACGCAGCGGGGAAAACCCGGAGCTGACGACGCGGGAAAAGCATGAGCGACTGTGCTATGTCGTTGCCGAGCAGGGAGCGGACACAGCTGCCATCGAACGCGAGATCAAAGAAATGCCCAACTACTTCTCGGACTACGAGACGACGGTCGAGTTTATTACCGAGGAGAAGCTGCAGGCGGAGCATAGCGGCATGCCGCACGGCGGGTTTGTTCTCCGCAGCGGCGTGACGGGAGAAG
Organism: Cohnella hashimotonis; assembly: GCF_030014955.1. Taxonomy (NCBI): domain Bacteria; kingdom Bacillati; phylum Bacillota; class Bacilli; order Caryophanales; family Paenibacillaceae; genus Cohnella; species Cohnella hashimotonis. Next base: position 3,378,042 of record NZ_JAGRPV010000001.1, on the reverse strand, counting down.
GCACGCAGCAATTGATCGAATTCGGCCTCAAGCTGGGCAGCAATCCCGAGTTTACCGCCAGCGTCCTGGTCGCCTATGCACGGGCGGCCGCACGATTGTCGCAAGAAGGCGCTTCCGGCGCGAAAACCGTATTCGACATTCCGCTCGGCCACCTGTCCCCGCATTCGGCCGAAGCGCTGCGCGAGCGCTTGCTCTAACTCGACAGGCGGCAGCCGCTTAGCGGCAGGAAGCCGAATTTGCTATAATGATGGCAACTTGCGAATAATGGAGAGCGGATATGATCATACCGATTATTCTGGTCATCGTCGTGATGGTCGTCGGCTTTGCGGCGACGATCGCGATCGGGCAATCGAGGACGAATAAGGAAGGCAATCCGGGCTACTTCCAGCAGACGGGCAAGAAGTGGGCGAACCTGAGCTGGATCTATGTCGTTTGTACGGTCGCAATCGTTGCAGTGCTGATTTACGCATTGAATCGGTAACCTTGTTTCGTTCGGCGCCGTATCAAACAAGCGAATGAATCAAACGGGACGAAGCGGAGGAACCTCCTGCTTCGTCCCGTTTGTCGACTAGAGGTGCTCATGCGCCTGCCGATATCGGAATGCGCGGGTATAGCGCAAAATTGTCAAAATTGAGCTATTTTCGTATTGCAGGTAGTCCGCCCGTTCGCCGCCGATAGCAGGATGCGCGGGGATTGCGGAAAACTGAGCTATTGTTGCTGCCCGTTCGTCTTCCGCGTCGATAGCCGCAAAAGTCAAGGAGTTGCCCAAAGGTCATTTAGATGACTTGAAAGGGCAGCTCCTTTTTGCGCGAAAACAGCTTGTTTACATATTCGAACGCCGCCCGGAATAAAGTGAAGGATAGCAGCTTGTCTTGCGATATCCGAACGAAATGGGGTTGATGCGTATGATGGAGACCATTGAGCAGCCAATAACGATGCTCGGTATCGGGACTGCGGTGCCCGCGCACAAGCTAGACCAGCTGGACACGGCCCAGCGACTGGCCGAGGCCCTTCGGGAGACGCCCGACGCTGCCCGCTGGGCGAGACGTCTGTTCAAGCAATGCGGCGTGCAAACCCGCTACACCTGCGAACCTGCCCTGCTCGAGCCGGCGGAGCGCAACCGCTATTTCGCTCAGCTGTCGGGACTTGCGGTGCCTGCGACCTCGGAGCGCATGGCAAATTACAAGCAGGCGTCGGTGCCGTTAGCGCTGCGTGCTGCGTCTGCGGCGCTCTCCGACGCGCGCATATCGCCCTCGGAGCTGACGCATCTGGTGACGGTCAGCTGCACAGGTCAGTATCTGCCGGGGCTCGACACGGTGTTGGCCAAGCAGCTCGGATTACAGGATTCGGTGAACCGGATCCCGCTGAACTTTGTCGGGTGCGCAGCCGGACTTAAGGCGATCGGGATGGCGCGCGATATCGTGAGCGGGCAGCCTGAAGCAGCCGTGCTTGTCGTTTGCGTCGAGCTGTGCACGCTCCACATTCAGCCTTCCGCAGAGAAGGAGGCGCTTTTCGGCGCATCGTTTTTCGGGGACGGAGCGTCCGCGTGCGTGATCGGCGCCGAGGCAGGCGACGGGAGGGATGCGTTCGAGTTGGGAAGACCGAGCAGCGCGCTGCTGCCGGAAGGCGAGAACGAGATGGTCTGGGAAGTCGGCGATCACGGCTTCGACCTCTATCTGTCTTCCCGTATACCGGCGCTGATCGGCCGCTACCTGCCGGAACGCCTGGCTTCCTTTTTAGGGGAAAAGGATTCGCAGCCCGATATTTGGGCGATTCATCCCGGCGGAAAAGGCATTCTCGACGCGCTCGAATCGGAGCTCGGACTGGAAGACATGCATACCGGGTACAGCAGAGGCGTATTGCGCGACTTCGGCAATATGTCCTCCGCGACGCTGCTGTTCGTGCTCGATGCCATCCGTAAGGCCAAACGCGATGAAAACGCGGCGCGTTCGGAAGGCATATGTCTCGCATTCGGTCCCGGACTTTCCGCCGAGATGCTGCCGATCGTCTACCGACCGGGCGAGCAGGCTGCAATACGTTCACAGACGCTGCATGGAGTAAAGGGTGAAATCGAGCCGATCGATGAAGCGCAGCTGGCCTCCCATGTTTAAGCTGCTCAAAACGCGCGCAAAAGCGCCCGAGCTGATGGACGATCTGGCGCAGGGAGGCGCCGAACTGCGCGAAGCGCTGCGGCATTTGCGCAGGCTGAACCGACTGTTCGCCGCATCCGGCCGGACGTTGTACGGCGTCGTGCGACTCTGGGAGCACGCGGGACGTCCGAAGCGCCTCACGGTGCTGGACATCGGAGCCGGCTCCGGGGACGTCAATGCGGCGCTGCTCCGCTGGGCCGAAGCGCACGATGTGACCATTGGCATCACGCTCGTCGACCGGACGGAAGAAGCGTGCGCCGAAGCGCGGGCATTTTACGCCGGCGAGCCTCGCATTCATGTCATGCGCAGCGACCTGTTCGACCTTGAAGAAGCGGTCGCGGACATCGTCACCGCGTCCCAGTTCGTACATCATTTTGAAGATGAGGAGCTGCCTGACGTCGCGAGAGCCATGCTGAGGGCTTCCAAAGTGGGAATCGTCATTCAGGATATTCATCGCCATTGGCTTGCTTGGACGGCCGTATGGCTGGCGGCCAGACTCGTATCGGGGAACCGTTATGTCGTGAACGACGGTCCGCTGTCTGTCGCGAAGGGTTTTCGGGCTTCGGATTGGGAGCGGCTTCGCGTGCGGATGGGAGAGAACGGTTTCGCGTACAGCTGGCGACCTTTGTTCCGCTATGTCGTTACGGTGCCGAAGACAGCCCGTCCAACTCCCGATTATGGCCCAAGATCTGGCTCCAGCTCAAGCGGAACGGGTCCCGACGGAAAGGAGGCGCTCGCTTGAACGAAGTCTTAAAGCGAGTTCCTGCGTTATGCGAGGCGGTTGACGTGGCGATCATCGGCGCGGGCATTGCGGGCAGCAGTCTCGCCAAGGCGCTCGCGGACCGCGGGCGCAGCGTACTCCTGATTGATCGAAAAGGGTTTCCAAGGCACAAAGTGTGTGGGGAATTTTTGTCGCCCGAGTCGATCGGCATCCTGTCCGAACTCGGCTTCGCTTCTGCTTTAAAGTCGCTCGAGCCGGCAGAAATCCGCGCGGCGCGGATTCACGCCTTCGGAAGTGCGCCTCTCTATATACGGTTGCCCGGCGTGGCTTGGGGGCTCAGCCGCTTCGCCCTTGACGAAGCACTTCACCGAGAAGCCCGAATGGCCGGCGTCGAGGTCGCGACGGGAACGACCGTCTCATCGATGCGGCGCGAAGCGGAAGGCTGCTCGCTGAACATCCTTCGCGGCGGGGAGGCGATTACCGTGCGGGCGCGCGCCGTCATCGGCGCTTGGGGCGGCGGTGGCCGTTTGTCCGTTTTGACTGGCGCGCAGCGAAGGAACAAGCCGGCAAGCTCGCCTTACCTGGGCGTCAAGATGCACTTTACAGGCATCGAAGCGAGGGACGAAGTCGAGCTATATTTTTTTGACGGAGGCTATCTGGGCTTGTCTCCCGCGAGCAACGGCATCGTGAATGCCGCCGCGCTGCTCGACAGGCGCACGGTTCGCGACGCGCCGACCGTGGTGCAGGGCTGGCTCGAGCTCGCGCGGTCTCGCAGTCAGGCGCTCGACCTGCGTTTGTCCGGCGCGCTGCCCGTGTCGGGCACGCATGCCGCAATCGCGCCGGTGCGATTATATGCCAGACCAGTCCCCTGGGACGGCATTCCGCTCGTCGGCGACGCTTGCGCGACGATCCCGCCGCTGTGCGGGGATGGCATGTCGATGGCGCTTCGCGCCGCGCAGCTGTGCGCAATGTCCGCAGAGCGTTATCTCTGCGGCGAGCTGTCCCTACAAGAGTGGGAGGAGGCGTATGCCCGCGCGATTCGCAGCGAATTCAGCGGTCCGCTGCGATGGGGGAACTTGCTGCAGCGTGCAGCCGGCCGGCCGCTTCTGGCGCGTACCGCTTTGAGCGCGGCGCGCTGCATGCCGGCGCTCGGACGCCGGCTCGTACAGGCGACCCGGCTCGGACCGCCGTCGCGAGCCTGATCGCGACGGTGGCTGCGCTTGTTGTCGCTTTCGCCTCAAGCGATGCGCCTGCGAAGCCCGATAGCGGAAGGAGCGGTGAGCAACGCTACGCACGCCGACTCTAAAGCGCCTAACCTCAGGGTAGACGCCATCCGGATCCTGTAATATAATCGTGTCAAGTTCATATGCGCGGCGGAGAAAAGGAGAGCACGCGACTCAAGTCCCCCAGGGGACGAGTTCGCGATCTCCTTTTCTTTTTATATCTAGACCGAACGGAGGGGTACCCCCATGTCATTCAGCCGACAACGAATCCTCCCCGCGGCGCGCAAGGTCAAGGATCTGGAGAAGCTGATCAAGCTGCCGTACGAGTATATCGTGCTGCTCGACATGCATGTCGCGCAGCTGCAGCCGATCGTGCAGCTCGCGAAGTCGAACGGCAAGAAGCCGATCGTGCACGCGGACCTGATCGAAGGGCTAAAAAACGACGAGTACGCCGCCGAATTCATCTGTCAGATCGCAAGGCCCGCGGGCATCGTATCGACCCGGGCGAGCGTAATCGCGAAGACCAAGCAGAACAAGCTGCTGGCCATCCAGCGGTTGTTTCTGCTCGACACCAACGCGCTTGAGAAGAGCTACGCGATGTTCGAGCGGACGAAGCCGGACTATATCGAGGTGCTGCCCGGCGTCATCCCGCATATGATCGCGGAGGTGCATGAACGCACGGGCATCCCCGTCTTCGCCGGCGGGCTCATCCGCACGGCGAACGACGTCGAGCAAGCGCTTGCAGCAGGCGCATCCGCGGTCACGACGTCCAATTTGCAGCTATGGAAGCATTACGAAAACGAAATAGGGTAGGGGGAGCGTACATGGAAAACCGCTATATTTTAGCGCTTGATCAGGGGACGACGAGCTCCCGCGCGATCGTATTCGATAAAGGCGGTCGCGTCGTTGCCGTGGCGCAGCAGGAGATCAAGCAGTATTTTCCCAAACCCGGATGGGTCGAGCATGACGCCAACGAGATTTGGCTGTCCGTGCTCGGCGTTATCGCGCGCGTCCTGACCGAAGGGGATATCCGGCCGGAGCAGATCGAGGCGATCGGCATCACCAACCAGCGGGAGACGACGGTCGTGTGGGACCGGCATACGGGCCGGCCGATCCATCGCGCGATCGTGTGGCAGTCCCGGCAGACGAACGATATATGCGAGGCGCTGAGGCAAGAAGGGCTGGACGGCCAGTTCAGGGAAAGGACGGGTCTGCTGATCGATGCGTACTTTTCCGGAACGAAGGTGAGGTGGCTGCTCGATCATGTGGAGGGCGCACGGGAGGCGGCGGCCCGCGGCGACTTGCTGTTCGGCACGATCGATACGTGGCTCGTTTGGAAAATGAGCGGAGGCCGATCGCACGTAACCGATTACTCCAATGCCTCCCGCACTCTGCTCTTCAATATCCGTTCGCTCGAATGGGACGACGAGCTGCTGAAGATTCTCGAGGTGCCGCGTTCGATGCTGCCCGAGGTGCGGTCGTCCTCCGAAATATATGCGCACACGGTGGATCATCATTTTTTCGGCCGCAACATTCCGATCGCGGGGATCGCCGGCGACCAGCAGGCCGCTTTGTTCGGGCAAGCTTGCTTCGAGAAGGGCATGGTTAAAAATACTTACGGTACAGGCTGCTTTATGCTAATGAATACGGGTACGGAGGCGGTCGCGTCCAAGCACGGACTGCTGACCACGATCGCGTGGGGACTCGGGGGCAAAGTGGAATACGCGCTGGAAGGCAGCGTTTTCGTCGCGGGCTCGGCGCTTCAATGGCTGAGAGACGGACTTCGGATGCTCAAGAAGTCTGCAGACAGCGAGACGTATGCCGCGCGGGTGGATTCGTCAGATGGCGTCTACGTCGTGCCGGCGTTCGTCGGAATGGGAACCCCCTATTGGGACAGCGACGTGCGCGGCGCAATCTTCGGACTCACGCGGGGGACGACCAAGGAGCACTTTATCCGGGCGACGCTCGAGTCGCTCGCTTATCAGAGCAGGGACGTGCTGGACGCGATGATCGAGGATTCGGGACTTCCGCTGCGGCGGCTGCGGGTCGACGGCGGCGCCGTCGCCAACAATCTGCTCATGCAGTTCCAGAGCGATCTGCTCGGCGCTGAGGTCGAGCGTCCTTCCGTCGGCGAAACGACGGCGCTTGGGGCCGCTTATCTGGCGGGACTCGCGGTCGGCTTCTGGCAGAGCAAGCAGGACATCGCGGACAGCTGGCGACTCGACCGCTCGTTCACGCCGGTCATGCCTGACGAGCAGCGGCAGCGCTTGTACGCGGGCTGGCAGAAAGCGGTTCGGGCCGCCATGGCTTTCAAATAACGACAAGTTCATATCCGGTCGGAGATCAGGAGAAACCACGATATCGGCTGCGCCACCCTGGCGCGGTCTGCATCATCGTGGTTTTATTGCATTCGAATCGACAGAAAGAAGGGCATCGACATGACGAGCGCATTTGCCGGAATGAGCCGGTTAGCCAAGCTGAACGAGATGGAAAAGGAGATTTACGACGTGCTGGTCGTCGGCGGCGGGATTACGGGGGCCGGGATCGCGCTGGATGCGCAGCGAAGAGGGATGCGGACGGCGCTGATCGACATGCAGGACTTCGCGGCGGGAACCTCCAGCCGGTCGACGAAGCTGGTGCACGGCGGGCTGCGATATCTGAAGCAATTCGAGATTAAAATGGTCGCCGAGGTCGGCAAAGAACGGGCGATCGTCTACGAGAACGGCCCGCATGTTACGACGCCGGAGCGGATGCTTCTGCCCTTGTACAAGGGCGGTACGTTCGGCAAGCTGAGCACGTCGCTGGGACTGCGCCTCTACGATTTCCTCGCCGGCGTGAAGCGGGACGAACGGCGACGCATGCTTAGCGCGGAGGAGACGCTGGCGCTGGAGCCGCTGTTGAAAATGGAAGGCATGCGAGGCGGCGGTTCTTACGTAGAATACCGGACGGACGATGCGCGCCTGACGATCGAGGTGCTTAAAAAGGCGGCCGAATCCGGCGCCGACGCCGTCAATTATACGAAGGCCGAGCAGTTCCATTACGATGAAACGGGAAAAGTGACGGGCGTGCTGGCGTGCGACCTGATCGGAAGGGGGGAGTATCGGATCCGGGCGCGGCAGATCGTCAACGCCGCGGGGCCGTGGGTCGACACGCTGCGGGAGCTGGACCGGTCCAAGCGAGGCAAGACGCTGCGGCTCACCAAGGGCGTCCATCTCGTCTTCGACGGCGGCAGGTTTCCGCTTCGCCAGGCGGTGTACTTCGACACGCCGGACGGCCGCATGGTATTCGCGATTCCGCGCGACGGCAAGACGTACGTCGGCACGACGGATACCGATTATGCTGGCGATACGGCGCAGCCGAGGGCGACGCGGGAGGATCGGGACTACTTGCTGGACGCCTGCAACGGCATGTTCCCGGATCTTCGTCTTCGCGAGCGGGATGTGGAATCGAGCTGGGCGGGCCTCCGGCCGCTTATTTATGAAGAGGGCAAGTCGCCCTCGGAAGTGTCGCGGCGCGATGAAATCTTCTTGTCGCCGTCCGGCCTCCTCACGATCGCGGGCGGCAAGCTCACCGGCTACCGCAAAATGGCCGAAACGGTCGTCGATCGGCTGTCCGCCTCGTTGCTTGCCGCCGGCCGAGGTCCGTTCGGCCCTTGCTCGACAAGAGAGCTGCCGATATCGGGCGGCGACGTCGGCGGCTCCAGGCGTTATACCCAATTTGTGAAAAAAGCTGCGGCTGCCGGGGAGGCGGCAGGATTGTCGGCCGAGACGGCGCTCCAGCTGGCGAGCAGATACGGATCGAACGCTGCCGCTGTATTCGAGCGCATCGCCAGACGGAAGGGCAGCAACGCCGGCGAGGGACTTTCCGACGAAGTTTATGGCATGCTCGCGTACGCCATCGAGGCGGAGATGGCCGTTAAGCCCGCGGATTTTCTGATCAGGCGCACCGGCGCATTATTTTTCGATATCGATTGGGCGCAGCGGAACCTGGCGGCCGTCCTCGACTTTATGGCGGATACGCTCGAATACACCGACGCGCAGCGCGCCGAATACGAAGAAGAAATGAAACGAGAACTGGCCGCGGCGGCTGAATTTTAGAATTTCCAAAATACACTTCATGATTGGACGCGGCTAGGGTAAGATTAATTGAACCGAGTCTAGGCAAAGCGGGGAATCGCGCATGAAGATCGTGGTCTTATCGGATACGCATATGCCGAGAATGAGCAAGCGGCTGCCGGCGGCACTGCAGCGCGAGCTGACGGGCGCAGCGGCGATCATTCATGCCGGAGACTGGACCCGCCTGAGCGTATACGACGCATTGTCGGCGTATGCGCCGGTATATGGCGTCGTAGGGAATAACGACGGACCGGAGATCGCAGCCAAGTTCGGCATGCGCGTACAGCTGACGCTTGGCGGCTGCCGGATCGGCGTCGTGCACGGGCACGGAGCGGCGCTTCGGACGAAGACGGAGGCGCACGCGGTCGCGGCCTTTAAAGACGACCAGCTTGACGCAGTCGTTTATGGGCATTCCCATATTCCCGTGCTGCGGCGCGACGCAAAGAGCGGCATGCTGATCTTTAACCCGGGCTCGCCGACCGACAAGCGGAGGCAAGCTCAATTTTCATTCGGCATTCTGGAAGCCGACGACGGCCAACTGCGCGCGAGACATATATTTTATCCGGATAAAGGCTAGATTTTAAAATACGCACCCTTACGGTTGCGAAAGGAGACGTTATGACGAACCCTGACTCCACGACGGCGGCCGGCTGGCGCTTCGACAACAGCTACGCGCGTCTCCCAGCTTTTTTTTACTCGAAAATCCCGTTTAATCCGGTGGGCGCCCCAAAGCTCGCCGTGCTTAACGTCCGATTGGCCGAGTCGCTCGGTCTAAGCGAGGAAGCGCTGCGCAGCGAAGCCGGCTTGGCCGTCCTGGCCGGCAATGCGGCGCCTGAAGGCGCGGAGCCTTTGGCGCAAGCGTACGCCGGCCACCAGTTCGGTCACCTGACAATGTTGGGAGACGGCCGCGCGCTGCTGCTGGGCGAGCACCTCTCTCCGGATGGAAGGCGCCGGGACATTCAGCTTAAAGGCTCGGGACGCACGCCTTATTCGCGCGGCGGAGACGGCCGGGCGGCGCTAGGACCGATGCTGCGGGAGTACGCAATCAGCGAGGCGATGCACGGACTGGGCATTCCGACGACGCGCAGCCTGGCGGTCGTGGCCACGGGCGAGCCCGTATTTCGCGAGGACGAGCTGCCCGGCGCCATTCTGACCCGCGTCGCAGCCAGCCATATTCGGGTAGGGACATTCCAATACGCCGCAGGCGCCGGCGGCGCGGACCAAGTGCGAGTGCTTGCCGATTATACGATGCAAAGGCATGACCCGGAAATCGAGCACGGCGACTACCTGTCGTTCCTCAAGGCGGTCGTCGGCCGGCAGGCCGCTCTGATCGCGAAGTGGCAGTTGGTCGGCTTCGTTCATGGCGTGATGAATACCGACAACATGGCGATCGGCGGAGAGACGATCGATTACGGTCCCTGCGCGTTCCTCGACGCGTACGATCCCTCAACGGTGTTCAGCTCGATCGACGCGAACGGCCGCTACGCGTACAACCAGCAGCCTCGGATCGCCGCCTGGAATCTGGCGCGATTTGCCGAGACGCTGCTGCCGCTGCTCCACAAGGACGAGGAACGTGCGGTAGCTTTGGCGGAACGGGAGATATCCGCGTTTCCGCAGCTGTTCGAAGCCGAGTGGCTGGCCGGCATGCGCGCCAAGCTCGGACTTCCGGGAGAAGCGTCCGAGGACGAAGCCCTCGCCCAAGACCTGCTTGAACTGATGGAGACGCATCGGGCCGACTATACGAATACGTTCGCGAGTTTGGCCGTCGGCGCGACGGAGCAAGGGGCGCTGTTCGAATCGGATGCATTCGCGAGCTGGCACGGCAGATGGCGAGCCAGAATCGGCGATACGGACGATGCGGCCGCCGAAGCTCAGCGGCTCATGACACGCAGCAATCCGGCGGCGATCGCCCGCAACCACCGCGTGGAAGAGGCGCTCGAGGCGGCTGTCGAACGCGGCGATTACGGCGTCCTGAACCGGCTGGTCGAGGCGCTTCGAGATCCGTTCGCCTACGCGCCGGCGCAAGCTGAATTTGCCGAGCCGCCCCATCCGTCGTGCGGCAGATACAGAACCTTTTGCGGAACTTGACCGGACGACAGAATCTGCCAACATTCCAAGCTTGCCGTTAATATGGCGGGCTTGTTTTTTTTTCCAAAATACCAATTGACACTCGATTCTATCTTCGTTTACTGTAATTCAGTGCAAAGATTCCAAATTCGGAAGGGTGTAGGGATTGGACAACGGAATTTCCGTCTACCTGATGGAGAAAAACGAGGCCGGGGAACTCAAGCGGATCGACGAACGCACCTGGACTTTGAACATGGTCGCTGCGCTAGAGCACGTCAACTACATCACGGTCGGCGGCTTTGAATACGAAACGGTCGAAGGCAGGCTTAATCTGGATTCCGGCAAGCTGGAAATTCTTGTCGTCCGCACGGGCACCGAGCCCTGAAGCAGGACGGTAGCGGGAGGCACGCATCGTGACAAGACAAGATAAAACGGACGATTCGGCAAAGTTCAAGTTTTTCGGTAAAGACGGCGCACCGCTCAAGACGCTGTCCACCTCGCTCGGCATCGCGCTGCTCGCCAACGCCGCGCTGGGCTCCGCCTCCTTCGCGGCCGAAGCGAAGCCATCCGAGACGGCGGCGGTCGCGCAGCCCAAACTGGTCGAATGGTCGTCGGAGGCTGTCAAAGCCTTTTACGACCCGGCTGTCGACTGGAATCTGCCGCTTGCGGGCGATGGCGATGAATGCAAGGACGGCGAGGACGTCGTCCCTTGTCCGCCGGCCGCAGGAAGCGGGACGGGATCGGGTACAGGAACGGGCAGCTCGGGTCAAACCGTTATCGTCAACAACGGCTATCATTCCGGCTTTGGCTGGGACGATTTACTGCTTTACCATTTGATCTTCAATAACGGTTCCTCTTATTCGTCGTCCGGGTGGGCGAATTCCCACACGACCTATTACGCAGGAACGACCCGTCCTTACAAGGCCAAGTCGTACGACAGCGAGACGTTCCGCAGCAAGCCGGTCGTCGGCTCCGCGGTTCGTCCCAAGACGACCGACAAAAGCGGCTCGGTTACCCGCCGCTCGTCGTCTTCCAAGCCAGGCGGCATCGGCGGCAACTCCAGCGGGTTCAGCGGGTCGTCCTCGGGCAGTTCCAAGTCCAAAAGCGTATTCGGCTCTTCGGGCTCCGGCGGCAAATCGAGGTCTTCCGGCGGGTTCGGGGGATGAGCGACACCGTATTCGAGCTTCGAGGCATGCCGCATCCCGACAGGGGGGAGCGGGTCGCCAAGCTCGCAGAGCTCGGCTTTGCCTGGGCGGATCTGGAGGAAGAGGCCTATTGGCTGGATCAGATCCTGGTCCTGCCCAAGGCGCTGTACGCGGAGCTCGAAGCCGCTTCGGCAGCGCTTTGGCGCGTGCTCGACAAGACGGCCCGTTACGTATTCGGCAAGCGGGAGCTGTACGCGCTGCTCGGCATCCCGGAGATCTTGTGGGACACGCTCGACCTGCTGCCGGCGCCGCCCGAAGGGCTTATAAGCCGGTATGCGAGGTTCGACTTCGCCGTTTCGGCGGACGGAACGATCAAGCTGCTGGAACTGAACGCGGATACGCCGACGGGCTACGTCGAAGCCGCGATCGCGACGCCGTGGCTGTGTGCGGAGGCCGGCGTCGAATCGCCCAACGCGAACATGGCGGCTCTGGTTGCCGAAGCCTGGGCGGTTGAGCGCCCCGAAGCTGCGGCCTGCATGGATTACGGCAGCCACCTGGAGGACTCGGGCACGATCGAGGCGCTCGCGAAGCACGGAGGGCTGCCCGTCAGATTCGTCGATTGCCTGGACCTGTGGGTGGACGAAGGCGTGCTGAAGGACGGGGAGGGCAAGCCGATCGAAAGGCTGTTCGCGCTGTACCCCAAGGAATGGCTTGCCTACGACGAAGGCGGCGATGCCCTGCTTTATGCGATCGATACGGGCAATCTCGCGCTTTTTAATTCGCCGCACAGCATTGTCATGCAGTCCAAGGGCTTGCAAGCCGCCGCCTGGGGCTTATATGAGCTAGGATTGTTGTTCGACCAGGCCGATCGCGCCGCAATCGCGCGCTATATGCTTCCGACTTACGACAGACCCGTTCTCGACGCTGACTTCGTATCCAAGTCGATGTTCGGCAGAGAGGGCGGCTCGGTCAAGCTGTACGGCAAAAGCGGCGAGCTTGAAGCGGAAGACCGCGACGGGTTCGATACGAGCGAGATGTTTCCGATGGTCTATCAGCAGCGTGCGGAGCTCGCTCCCATTCGGACCGCGGCGGGCGATTTCCGTCTGCTCACCGGCATGTTCGTACTTAACGGCAAGCCTTGTGGTCTCCTCGGCAGAGCAGGCGGCCTCATTACCGGCAACACGAGTCATTTTATCCCGTTGGGAGTGAAGTAAGCGCATGTTGAAGCATTATTCAGTCGGCGAAGCGGCTTGGAAGGCATCTCCGCGGGCCGCGAAAATAAAAAACGCGCTGCGCCTTGCAGCGGCGATGCTGCTTGTTGCGTGCCTGCTCGGCGCATGTTCGAATGAAAAGTCGGTCTTTTCGAAGTCTGCGGGCCGGTCGGATTCCGAGGCGTCCGGGACCAGCGTTCCGTGGGACTACCGGATCGTGGCGGGTACGGTCGGGGACATCGTCGGCAGCGATATGACCGTGCTGCCCGACAACGCGCTGCTGCCCAACGACGGCAATTACGCCACCGGCGACAAAATCTGGACGCTGCAGTACATGAGCGCGAACATGACGGAGGGCGAAGGCGGGCGCAGCGAGGTTGGGCTGTCCGCCTGGACGCCGATCAAGTCTTATCCGGACGAGGCCAAGGCGAAGGCCGACATCGCGAACCTGAAAATATCGATTCAGACAAACGTGGAGCTTGTCGGCGTTTATTTGACCGAATACAAAGGACAACAGCGCCGCTTCGCTATCATTACGCTGCCGTCCGGCAACCGGATCAAGCAGCCAATCGACCAGGAGCGGTACGCCAAGCTTAAGGGGCTAAAGAAAGTACCCGTCCTCGTAGAGGAAGTCCACGATTACGGGCAATACGATCTGTCATACGCAAAATTCAGGGGGTGGGCTTGATGATCGTCGTCACCAATATCGTCGCCAGCGTTATCGTCATTATTGTTTTACAGTTGATCGGCATGCTTATATTCAGCTGGATGACGCCGTTCAAGGACATGGAGGAGCTCAAAAGAGGCAACGTAGCAGTGGGGCTGGCGTTCGGCGGAAAATTCATGGCGACGGCCGTCATTCTCGGCGTTGCCGCCTATACGAACACGTCGATCTGGCACATGATGCTCTGGTTCGCGGTCGGCTACGTCTGCTTGATCGCCGCTTATTGGATTTTCGAGCTCGCTACCCCGGGGCTGAAAATCTCGGAGCATCTGCAAAAGGGAAATGTAGCCATCGGCATTTTGCTTTGCGCCGTTTTTCTCGGCACGAGCTTCGCTGTCAGCAGTCTGATCGTATGAGGCCCTTTAAGCGGGTCAGAAGAGGATGACGAACGGGCATGCACTTTTTTCTTAGACTCCTGATTCGCACGATGCATTTTAAAAACGCGTCGATCGTCACGGCGGCGCTGGCGTTTATTTTGGTCAGCGCTACGTTGGCCTACGTTATCGAGCCGGATACCTACCAAAATTGGTTCAATGCTTTGTATTGGGTACTAACGACGATGTCTACGGTGGGCTACGGAGACTATTACGCCAAATCGGCTGCCGGCAAGCTGCTCACCATCTTTTTGTATATCTTCGGCATCGGCCTTCTCAGCATACTGATCGGCAAGGTCATCGATTCCGTCGCATCCATACAAAGGCAAAGGGAGGCCGGACAATTGAGCTATCCCGGCAAAGATCATTTTATCGTCGTCAATTGGAGCAAGAAGGCGCAATATGCGGTTGACGAAATTTTGGCCACGCTGCCGGATGCGGAAATCGTGCTCGTCGACGAGTCCGACCGTCATCCGCAGCAGCATCGCCGCAACGTGCACTTTATAAGCGGCGACCCTTCGGCGGAAGAGACGCTTGAACAAGCCAATCTGCGGTCGGCGCGCGCCGCGATCATTTTTGCCGACTCGCGCATCGACGAGGCGGCGCTCGCCGACGGCAAGTCTTTGCTGATCGCCTCCAGCATCGAACGGCTGGCGCCTGAAGTCCACACGACGGTCGAAATCGTGCAGGAGAAAAACATACAAAATTTCCGTTATATTAATGTTAACGAATTCGTGCTCTCCTATGACGCGATCTCGCGATTGGCCGTACGGGCGGCGCTGCAAGAGGGCAATGCGGAGATCTTCAGCCAACTGCTGAGCCGCGAGCACGGGGACGAGATCTACGAGGTTCCCGTCGAACGTACGTGGCACACTTACGGCGATGCTTTTCAAGCGTTGCTGTCCCGCGGTGCGACGCTGATCTCCGATCGGGGGGATCTTGGCGTGAATCGCAAGCTTGGCCTGCCGATTCCGCCGGAGGCAAGGCTTTATATTTTGGCGGATGAAGCGACTTATCGGGCTATTAAAGAAACCGCAAGCGATAAAGGACCGCTAAAAAAATGAAGCGCCGGAAATCCGGCCGAAAGGACCGTCAGGGCGATCGATCCCTGACGGTTTCTTCATGCTTTTAAGATCGTTAGATATGTGCGAGCTCTGCAAAGCGCGCGCCGGCATCCCCTTGGACCCATCCGCCGTGATAACAAATCACGCCCCGAATATCAAGCGGTGCCAGCTTCCCGAGCGATGCCAACGCAGTGTCCATATCCGGCGTTACGGGCGGATTGGGGCCGGCCAGTTCGCCCTCCCGGGCGACCGTCGCGTCGCCCGCGATAAGCGTCTTGGTGGCGGGATGATACAGACTGACGTGACCGGGCGTATGGCCGGGCGTATGGACGACGGTTAACCCGCCGCCGAAAGGGAGCGAATCGCCGTCCGCAAAATGGCGATCCACGTTCGGGCGAGCAGGGTGCAGGAAGGTTCGTTCGAACTGTGCCCGGACTTCCTCGGGCGCCTGCTGCAGGAAGCCTGCGAGCCGCTCGGGCGTCATCTTGATCATCGGTACGGTTCCGTTTATCGCGCCCGCGTCTTCCGAATGGGCAAATACGGTCGCGCCGCCGCCGGTCGCTTCAAGCAAGCCGGGCAAGCCACCGATATGATCCAGGTCCTGGTGCGTGAGCAGGATCGCCTTAAGCGGTCGATCTCCAATGCCTGCTTGCTTTGCTAGCTCGAGAATCGCAGGCGCCGATCCCGGCATGCCGGTGTCGACCAGGGTCCAGGAGTCCTCATCGATCAGGATCGTCGGATGGATCGTCATCGTGCCCAGCTTCAATTCCAGCATTTCGATTCCTTCGGCGATTCGCATGTTCGCGCCGGGCCGACTTCGTCCTGCGAATCGGACGGCGGCTTCCGGCTCCCTCCCTGATCGGTAGAATAAAAATCAATGAGTTCAATATAAAACCCGCGAGATTCAAAGTCAAAATTCGAAGATGATCAACAAAAGGCAACGACCGCAAAAAGGTCTTGTATCGTCAAGGCTCAATGCGACTCTAAAATTGAAAGCGGTTACCACAATCGATCCCGGAAAGAGAGCGAGCGCATGAGGGAGCGGCTAGCCGAAAAGCCAATCATATCGTGGCTAGGATGATAGGAGGGAATGTCATGTCAATCCGCAAAAAAACGCTGTCCGTCACGCTTGCGCTATCCCTGCTCGCAGCATCGTTGCTCCCCTCGGGCGGAGTTCCGATCGCCCAGGCTTCGGAAAATGTAGGAAATGTATTGTCGAACGGCGGATTTGAAACGGGGAACCGAAGCGGCTGGGGGGCCTATAGCGGGTCCAACGTAATCGTTGCCGTCCAGTCGGCGGACAAGCATAGCGGGAATTATGCATTGTCAGCCGAATTTACGGGCAATACGAGCCTTCAACAGTATCAGGATGCGGCTGCGGTGCCGGGCAAGACTTATTACTACGAAGCATGGGTAAAAATCGCCGGAATCTCGCCGGCAGGGCAGTCGAACGGTTTTTATCCGATGATTCAGATCAGCGCGTACAATGGAACGGCGTTCAAGGGCAATATGGCGATCCCGCCTCAGTTCAAAGCGGATCAAGACTGGACGAAGGTAAGCGGCTCGTTCGTATTCCCGTCGGATGCCGCTACCTTGAAGTTCAACTTCGGTCGGTACGGCACAAGCGGGACAATCGGCGGCAAGATGCTCGTCGACGATTTGTTCGTGGCCCGCAAGCCCGACTCGCTGCAGCTGTCTGCGAACGCGCCGGGGTATGCGTCCGGATCGCCGCTCGATCTGGCATCGGCGCTCTCGCTCGTCGGCGATTATGGCGGCAGCGCGATTGCGGTGCCGCCTTCGGAAGCGATCGTGTGGGAGGTGGCCGGGGGCAACGCGGTCATCGAGAACCGTGCGCTTATCTTTAAGGGCGGACCGGTCGGCGGGGATGTGTCGGTGAAGGCCTCGTACGCCGGCGCTTCGGCGACAGCCACGGTCCATTTTAATGCGGATACGCAGGCGCCGTCCTGGAACGGGAATGCGAAGCTCACCGCCAGGATGAGCCGGGACGCGGCAGATTTATCTTGGTCTGCGGCGACCGACGATACAGGCGTCGTTCGTTATCATATTTATCTAGATCAAGCTGAGATCGCTTCGGTGACGGGCACGGTCTACCAGATTGCGGATCTTGCGTCCGACACGAATTATCGCTTCGAGATCGAGGCCGAGGACGGCGCCGGCAACCGCTCCGTCAAGCTCGCCGCAGACGCGGCGACAAGATCCGCTGCTGAGCCGTTCTGGACGGACGGGGAGTTGACGGCTTCCGACATCCAGTACGCTTCCGTGAAGCTGCATTGGAACGGCGCTATCGACGATGTCGGCGTCGTCGGCTACAAGATTTTCCGTGACGGCACGGAGATCGCGACGGTGCCTGCCACTGAAGAATATACGGTGTCGGGACTGCTGCAGCATACGAAGTACACGTTTCGCGTAGAGGCGGTCGACGCGGACGGACATTGGTCCGTCGGCGGACCCGAGCTGGCGGTCGAGACGACTTATCGCACGAGCGCGCCGGCCGCCGTGGATGTGAAGGAATCCGAAGTCCTGCGTCCGGCGGACAAGGAGATCCTCGGCTACAACAACGATTGGAACGAGAGCCAGCGCGTCATCATGCAGCCTATGCCGAGTCTGGCTTTCAACGATCAATACTTGCCGCTCATGCAAGACGTCGAGCTTCCGCTTAGCCGGATGGCCGGCACCGATTCGCAGGCTTTCATGTGGAAAAAGACGCTTGGCCCCTATGCCGGCCGCACGGGGTTTCCGAACCAATGGTACCCGGTCGTGCCGATGAACATGGGCATCGTCGAATGGTTGAAATCCGTGCTTGCGGTCACGCCGGACAGCGAGATCACATGGACCCTGAATATGAGACAGGCCGACTACGCGTCGGATGCGGCTGATCTGGCCGAATTTCTGACGAGCCCGGGAGACGGCAGCGTGAATCCGAACGGAGGCACGGATTGGGGCGCGTTGCGGCGCCAATACGGCATTCAGGATCCGGTCCGAGTCATCTTCGAGCTGGGCAACGAGCTGGATCAGAGCAAGAGCTTCCCCGCGCCCGTCTATATTCAAATGAGTAAGGAGATTATTGCGGCCATCCGCGCGGTCGACCCTGACGCGAAGTTTGCCGCCGGAGCGAAGACCGGTCCGTGGAGCAGCGATATCGCGGGCGGAGGGACGAACGACGGCACGCCGACGGGCACTTGGCGCGACTGGCACAAGGCGGTGCTTGCAGGCATCGGCAACGATATCGACTATCTCGTGCTGCATCCTTATTATTTCGGAGAAACGCCTGCTTACGTCGAGCAGTTCATGGATTCGATCACCGGCGACATCCGCGATTGGGAGAACGGAGGCGGCAGAACCGATCCTTCTCATCACATCCGCCTATATTTATCCGAACACGGCATCTGGCCGCTGCGCGGCGAGCCTTTCGACCAGATCAACAAATACAGCTACCGGACGCACGATCTGGAAGGCACGCTTGGGACAGCCGAGTTCATCAACCGTATTTTCAACCGTCCCGACGTCGCTATGGCCGCGCTTCACGCCTTCTCGTCGGGACCGTGGTTCGCCTTTGACAAAGGCACGAACGGTCTCTTCCGGACCGGAATCGCCGAGATGATGATTGTCATGAACCAGGCGCTCGGCAAAGACGTCGTCCGTTCCACGGTCACCGGAGACTATACGGACAAGACGAAGGGCGACGCATCGTTCACGGTCAACGCCATGTCTACCGACACCGGCGGACTTAATATCGTGATGGTCAATCGCGAAGACAAGATGCGGCGCGATGTCGGCTTCACGTTCGAACACGGTTACCGGCTCGTCAAAAAGACGGTGCTGACCGGGCCCGATATGCTGTCGGACAACTTAAACGGCAGTCATCCGATTACGGTTCAGACTGCAGCGGTAGACGGCGCGGAGCCGCTCGCGTCCTATGTCGTGCCGGATAAGAGCATCGTCGTTCTCTACCTGGAGCGCATCGACGACATCGCGCCGGTTACGACAAGCGACGCGTCTGACAGCTGGGCAAAAGGACCGGTGAACGTAACGTTGACTGCATCGGACGAGGGAAGCGGCGTAGAAGCGACGCACTATAAGCTCGACGGCGGGGCGGTTCAGTCCGGCAATAAGGTAGCCGTCGATACGGAAGGCAAGCACGCGCTCGCGTTCTGGAGCGTCGACCGGGCTGGCAATGCCGAGTCGCAGCACCAGGTTGTCGTTCGTATCGACCTGACGGCGCCGACGATCGTCTGGAGCGGCAGCGCTGGCACTTACACGGTAGATCAGCGTGTCGAATTGGCTTGCAAGGCTAATGACGCATTGTCCGGCATCGCTGCGCAAAGCTGCAAAAACGTCGATGCAGACGCGTATAATATCGGCGTCGGCAGCCATACGGTTTCGGCGACGGCGATAGATACCGCCGGCAACGCGGGCACGGGCTCCATTAGCTTTACGATCAAGGTCGATTACGCCAGCCTTGGCCGACTTACGACGCGGTTTTCTTCGAAACCGGCCATCGCCAAGCTGCTCGCGCTCGAATTGGCGCTTGCCGAAAAAGCGGACAAAGCCGGATTGCTTCAAGTGAAAGCGCTGAAGATCGCTGCTTACATGTTGGGCGTGAAGGCGGAGAGCGGCAAGGCATTTACCAAGACGGAAGTAGACCTGCTGGTACTGCTCGCCAAAAAGCTTTGATTCCAACGTTTCCTAGTTCGCCGAACTGAAAAAGCACCGCAAAGCTCGCAGCGCCCTGCGCTGCGCTTTGCGGTTTTCTTCTGTTTTCCAGTAACGCACAAATGATAGAATACCGTATAAATTGAACGGAATTTGCAATCGAAACGAAAGCCTTTTCAGTCTAAAATATAAAAAGATACGGCAAGCTTGCACCCATCACATTCGATATAAAAAGGGGTTAATAAATGATGTTGAAAGTTGGCGTTATCGGTACGGGCGGCATTTTCAAGTTCGCGCATTTGCCGGGCTGGTTATCTCACAAAGAAGTGGAACTGGTCGCTTTTTGCGACGCCTTTCGCGCTTCCGCGGAATCGGCGGCTCTTGCATTTCCCGGCGCGAAGGTGTACGAAGATTACCGCGAGCTGATTGCGGATCCGTCCATCGACATCGTCGGCATCAGCACGCCGAACCTGTACCACTCCGAGATCGCGATCGCGGCGCTGCGCAAGGGCAAGCATGTATTCTGCGAGAAGCCGGATGCCGTAAGCGCGGAGGAAGCGCAAAAAATGGCGGATGCCGCCCGCGAGTCGGGCAGACTGCTCATGACGATGCGCAACAACCGCTTCAGCGAAGAAGCGAAGTTCATCAAAAAGCTGATTGCGCAAGGCAAACTCGGCGAGATGTACATGGGCCGCTGCGGGTGGATCCGCCGAAGGGGCATTCCGGGACGCGGCGGTTGGTTCACGACGAAGGGGCTCTCGGGCGGCGGTCCGCTCATCGATCTGGGCGTCCATATGATCGACATGGCGATGTGGACTGCAGGCAATCCGAAGCCGGTCACCGTATCGGGATCGACCTACCGCAAGTTCGCGGACCGTCCGGATGCGTCCGGCAACATTCCCGAAGGAACGTTCGACGTCGAAGATCTGGCTGCCGGCTTTATCCGCTTCGACAGCGGCGCCTCGCTCCAGATTGAGTTCAGCTGGGCGTCGAATATCGAAGAAGAGCAGAAGTTTCTGGAGTGGCGCGGCACGGAAGGCGGCTTTAGTCTGATCAACGACAAGCTGAAGCTTTATACAGAAAAGGAAGGCGTGCTGATCGACGAGCAGCCGAGGTTCCCCGAAGCTGTCGTCCCGCAGCATACCGCCAATATCCGTCACTTCGTGGAATGCGTGCTCGGACACGAGTCGCCGATTTTTTTGCCGGAGCATGGCGTCGACATGATCAAGATTTTGTCCGCCATTTATGAATCCGCCGAGCGCGGACGCGAGGTTCAGCTTTAAAACGTATCTTCTCGCGAAATCGATCGGCAATCCCCGTTTTCGCCTGCCGGCGAGAAACGGGGATTTTTGCTTGAGCATGTCCGGCTCGAATCGGGGCAAATTAATCGAGGTCCGACCAATCATCTGCCGGGAGTGAAGCGACGAAATGGGTATCTTAAGCGGCAATCCGAAAGACGAACCTTTGCATTACGGCGAAATATTCGACATCTGGCAAGCATCCGTTGCGGCCAAAGGCTGCATCTCCGGCTACCGGGCGCTGAAGCAGCACGCGGGAGACCAGGACCTTAAGAAGGTTCTCGATCAATGCATCGATCAAGCGGAGCTTGAAGCGAGCGAATGCGACAAGCTGCTGAAGAGCAACGGGATCGTGCCGCCGCCTGAGCTGCCGCAGCGTCCGGAAGCGAAGCTGGAGGAAATTCCGCCGGGCGCCCGCTTCTCCGATATGGAGATCGCGGCGACGATTTCTGCCGACACGGCGATCGGCCTGGTAGCCTGCAGCCAGACGATGGGCAAATCGATTCGCGAGGACCTTGCGGTGCTGTTCGGCAAATACCATGTGACAAAAGCCGCGATCGGATTGCGCATGCTTCGCTTAAGCAAAGAAAAAGGATGGCTCGTGCCGCCGCCGCTGCAAATCCAGCGTCCGGAAGCGGTCCACGCCTAGAAGGAGGCAGACCGATGAAATTCATGCTGAAGTGGCTTGTGAACGGCACGGTCGTGACGACCTTGCTCATGTATTACTCGAACGCATCGTTCCTTGGCGCAGCGACGACCGCCACCATCCTTACGATCATTGCCTATATTGTCGGGGATCAGATCATTCTCCGCTCCACCAACAATACGATTGCGACGATATCCGACGGTATTTTGGCTTATCTGGTGCTGTGGATTGCGGCCTCCGCGATGAAATGGACGATCAGCCCCGGAGAGATTTTGATCGTAGCGATCATAACGGGCGTAGCCGAATTTTTCATTCATCGTTACGTGTTCCAAACCAGGCTTTCGTATCAACGCGCTTAATCCGATGCCACTGTTCGCGAGGTGTCGACGATGAAGTGTCCGGAATCAGCGATGTTGAAGACGAACTGGTCTGGGAGCCCAAGTGGACGCCGGCCAGCATGAACGATCGCGCGCACGAGGAGATCCGGGCGCATCATATGTCCTGACCGTATCGACGATAAAAACCGCGCCTCGGCGCGGTTTTTGATTTGCCCATTATTTTAAAATCACTGACCGTTTCTGTCAGTGTCGGCGGCGTATACTCATCATCGTAAAAGTAAATACGATGGAGGCAAGGATATGTTCAATTCGATCGAAAACTTCGTAGAAGAGTGGGAACGCGAAGCTAAAATGACGGCCGGTTTGCTGGACACGCTGACGGATGAATCGCTTGCGCGGAGGATCGTCGAAGACCGGCGTACTTTGGGTGATTTGGCATGGCATTTGATCGCGTCGATACAGTTCATGAACGCGCTCGGCCTGTCATTTGAAGGCGCCGGCGAGGGGGACGGCACGAATCGTGCGGCCTTTGCGCTCGCGCAGGGTTACCGGTCGATCAGCGACCGCTTTATTGACGCGATCCAAATGCAGTGGAGCGATGCCAATCTGTCGGACCGGGTAGAGATCGCGGGCGAGGCATGGTCAAACGGCGATTCGCTCCGTTTCGCGCTCATGCATCAGGCGCACCACCGCGGACAGATGACCGTCTTGATGAGACAGGCCGGACTTCGGCCGCCGGGCTTGTACGGGCCGGCCTACGAGACTTGGGTCGAGCAGGGAATGGCGCCGCGCGCTTGATTGACTTACAATGGTACGGTAAGGTCAATGACGATCGGAAGCGGGTAGGAGCATGACCAAGGCGGACAACATGCTGTCGATATTGTGGATGCTTCGATCCGGCAGACGCAAGACCGCGAAGCAGTTGGCTGAAGCGCTCGACATTCACGTGAGGACGGTCTACCGGTGCATCGATTCGCTGTGCGCCAGCGGCGTACCGATTATCGCAGAGTCAGGGCCGCACGGCGGATATACGATTCTGAGCCGATTCGCGGATTCTCCCCTCGTGTTCGACGCCGAGGAACAGAAGGGATTGGTCCATGCCGCTATTTTCGCCAAAGAAGCGGGTTATCCGCATTCGGATGCGCTCGAGAGAGCGACGGACAAGCTCAAGCGATACGCAAACGACGATCAGCTGACGGCGCTCGAGCGACACGCCCCGGGACTCTCGGTCATCGGCCTGCCGATCGGCGGCGCTTATCGGGCGTATTTGCAAAGCTTGGAGGAGGCGGCAGGCCAAGGCCGTAGGTTAGAGATGGATTATGATAAAGGCCGTGGCGAGCCTTCGCCTTCTCGCCTGTTCGATCCGTACGGCATCGTCTATTGGAAAGGCCAATGGTACGCGGTCGGACATTGCGGATTCAGGGGGGAAGTCAGAAGCTTCCGGGTTGACCGCATACGGGGACTGCGTCAGACAGAGGGCCGTTTCGATCGGCCCGCCTCCTTTTCCGCGAAAGATTACTTGCTCGGTCAGCTGCTTCGCGATTCGGCGGATCAAGCGGACTGGGAGACGGTGCGGATCCATAGCCAGGAGCAGGTACTTGACGAATTGTGCCGGCATTGGCTGTTCGGACATGCCCTGATCGAGCGTCAGCCCGAATCGGCCACGTTTAAAATGGAACGATCGACGCTGTCGACCTACGTTCCTTATTTCCTGATGCCATACGGTACGGCCTTGCGCATCGAATCGGCATTGCTGGTCCGGCGGATGCGGGAAGCCGGCGCGCGGCTGCTCGCGCATTACGAAAATATGATGACTTTAGGCGATGAAGGAGAGGGAAACTAGCGATGAACAAGTTCGCGATGTTCGGTAAACTGACGGCCTTGCCCGGGAAGCGGGGAGAGCTCGCCGACATGATGCTGGCTTCCGGCGATACGTTAAGCGGCATGGACGGGTGCATTTATTATATCGTGCACGAAGCCGAGGAAGAGCCCGACGTGTTGTGGATTACCGAGCTGTGGGAGAGCCGGGAAGCGCATGCCGCCAGCCTTCAGAACGAGCAGGTGCGCGAGCTGATCGGCCGCTGCATGCCGCTGATCGCAGAGGCGGGCGGGATCAAGGTCAAGCCGATTGGCGGAAAAGGATTGTAAAATTTGAAAATATCGCATCCTTCCGGGGCATCCTTAACGGAAAGGAGCGGGCCACAACCTTGGGCGGCGTCGAGCTGCTCAAGGTTTTTTCAATGATTGCGCAGAAGGGCGGGGCGAACGTCGTGTGAGTTGCAGTAGATATCATGTCACATATTGTTACACAAGTGAATCAAAGGCATAAGTATGCGCTTTCCACCAATTAATGTAAGCGAACACAACTTGTACTCGAAGCATCGAATCGAGCCAATAAACAAAAATAAGCTAATAAAAACAATTTACAACCATTTGAATGTAATCTAAATTTACATACTATTGGATTAGGCCACAACAACAAGCAGAAGCGGGGAGAGATACGAGAGATGAAAAAGAATGTAGCGGCAACAATGGCAATGGCACTGGGCGTCGGCCTGCTCGCGGGCTGCGGCAGCGCGAATAACGACGATGCGAACGCATCGTCATCCGCACCTGCGGCTAGCGCATCCGGTTCGGCAGCGGCAAGCCCTTCCGGTTCCGCGGCGAGCGGAGGAGCGGCCGAGGGCAACCTCACGGGCACGATTACCTGGGCGACGCACCGCACCGAGCTGGTCGATACCGATCTGAAGAAGTATGTCGACGCATTCGAAGCGAAGTACCCGGGTACGGAGGTCAAGATCGAAGGCCTCAAGGATTACGAGCAGACGATCCGCGTGCGCATGGCGGCGAACGAGTTGCCGGACGTCCTGTCGCTCGTTGAGACGACGAAAGCGGACCTGCCTAAGTTTTACGAGCCGCTCGACGATCTCGGCCTCACCGACAATATTTATTTCAAAGACTACAACTCTTATGAAGGCAAGCTTTATGGCATTACGCAGCAAGTGGCGATTAACGGTCTCCTCTACAACAAGCAAGCTTTTGAAAAAGCGGGTATTACCGCGCCGCCGAAGACGCTGGACGAGCTGTACGCGGACGCCGACAAGCTTAAGGCAGCGGGCATCGTCCCGATGGCGACGGCATTCAAGGATGCCTGGACGCTGCAGTATTGGACGGATCCGGCGGAGTTCATCTACGGCAGCACGAATTTGCGCAACGACAAGATCAACTCGGATACGCCGTTCACGACAGACGGACCTTACGGTCAAGGTCTCGGCATCCTGAAGAACCTTTACGATAAGGGCGAGCTGGAGAAGGACGTATATTCCGCAACGTGGGACCAGACGCAAAAGGATCTGGCTTCGGGCAAGGCAGCCATGATGTACATCGGCAACTGGGCAATCTCTAACCTGATCAACAACGGCCTGCCGCTCGAACAAATCGGCTTCGCGCCGCTGCCGTACGACAACAGCGGCACGGTCAAAGGCATGATGCGCAACGACTGGGCGTACGCCGTAAGCTCGACGAGCAAAAACAAGCCGCTGGCCAAGGCGTTCATCAAGTTCATGATCGAGGAATCCGGCGACTATGCGGACCACATGATCATCTCGCCGCTTAAGGATCAGCCGCAAGACCTGGCTCCGATCGCGGATTTCATGGCGAACAAGCCGGAAATGCTCGAAGCGCAATCGGTGAGCGAGCAAGTGACCGCCGTCGAGAACAAGATGCAGTTCGATCCGTTCAAGTTCATCCAGGAAGTGACGGTCGGCAAAATGCAGGACGTGTTCGACAGCTATAACAAGAAATGGAAAGCAGCGAAAGCCGCCGTCGCGAAGTAATCCAAGCGACAGGTTCCGCCGCTCGATCCGACCGACAAAACGGATGGCCGGTCCGCGCCGTCCGTTTTGTCGTCTCTCGGGCACGGATGACAAGGAGTTGAATCAGATGACCGATAGCTTGTCCTATGCCAAACAGAAAAGAATGCTGATCATCCTGTTCTTGCTGGTGCCGATCGCCTTGCTGGCGATGTTCGCCCTGTATCCGGCGCTCTATCTGGTCTACCTCAGTTTTATGAGCTGGGACGGCTTCAGTCCCGAGAAAACATGGGCCGGCGTCGGCAATTATAAAGAAGTATTCGAAAACAAGGAAATCTGGGCGGCCTTCCTCCACAATCTCGTCTACCTCGGATGGGGTCTTTTCCAAAACGCGCTCGGCTTGTTCTTCGCGCTGCTGCTCAATTCGCAGCTCAAAGGCCGCAACGCTTACCGGGTCATGCTCTTTATGCCTTATATCATGAACGGCGTCGCGGTCGCTTACATGTTCAACTACGTCTTTAATTCGGAGTACGGCTCGTTTAATACGCTGCTGCGCAGCGTCGGGCTCGACTCGCTCGCCATCAGCTGGTTCGGTTCGCCGCATGCCGTCAACCACGTGCTCGGCTTCATCACACTGTGGAAGTTCATGGGCCTTAACATGGTCATTTATCTGGCAGCCCTTCAGTCCGTTCCGTCTGAAATCATCGAGGCCGCGCGCATGGACGGCGCGTCCCGCCTGCAGACGTCGCTGCGCGTCGTCCTGCCGAATATTACGAAGGTCATCGAGCTGAACCTGTTCCTGACGATTATCGGTACGCTCGAGATTTTCGACCTGCCGTTTATTCTGACGGGCGGCGGACCGCTCGGCGCCAGCGAGACCTTCCTGACCAAGACGATCGATACGGCGTTCAAGTTCAACAACTTCGGCATGGCCTCCGCGATGAGCGTCACCTTGATCGTCGCCGTCATCGTCGTGCTCAGCATCCAGCGTTTTGCGACGAGGAGGTGGTCGGATTGACCGGGGCGAAGTTTAGTCCGTTTTCCGTCGTTAAGCACGCGATCCTGTGGATTGCGGTCGCCATGATCCTTTTCCCGCCGTCGATTCTGGTGCTGAATGCCTTCAAAAGCAAAACCGAGTTTTCGCAGACAAGCGTGTTCAAGCTGCCTGCGAGCTTCCTGAACTTCGACAACTTCGGCACGGTCATGACAAGAGCGCATCTGGACCGCGCGTACCTGAACACGCTGACGATTATCGTCGTGGCGGTCATCGGCAACGTGCTGCTTGGGACTATGGTGGCTTATATTCTCGGCCGCTTCGACTTCAAGCTGAAAAAGACCGTCATGGGCGCTTATATCGCCGTATCGTTTGTGCCGACGATCACGACGCAGGTGGCGACGTTCACCGTCGTCCACAACCTGCATCTGTACAACACGATCTGGGCTTCGATCGTGCTGCACTTGGGCACGAGCGTCCTGCAGCTCTTCATTTATTTGCAGTTCCTGCACAACATTCCGCGGGAGCTGGACGAGGCGGCGATGATGGAGGGGGCTTCCCTGTTCCGCATTTACCGCACGATCATTTTTCCGCTGCTGACGCCCGCGACGGCGACGATCGTCATCATCAAGACGATCGACATCTACAACGACATGTTCATCCCTTATTTGTACATGCCCGCGCAGAAGCTCGCCGTCGTCTCGACGAGCCTGATGAACTTCTCCTCGGAGCGAAGCACGGAGTGGGAGCTCATGTCAGCGGCGATCCTGATGATCATGGTGCCGATCGTCGTCATCTACTTGTTCTTCCAACGGTACGTGTTTGCCGGGATCGTAAACGGTGCAGTAAAATAGCTGTACTTGCATAGGCGGACACGGAGGGGTACGACGGATGAGAGGAAGCATAAAGGGAGCGGCCGGTAAAATAGGAGAGCGATTGTGGCTCGCGTTCGCCAATCTGAACATGCAGCAGAAGCTGCTGATCGTTTTCCTGACGCTGGTCTGTCTCCCGCTGGTGATGATCAGCTACGCTTCCTCTTATTATTATACGCGGTCGATCAAAGCTAACACGTCCGCTTACGGCACCGAGATGACCTCCAAGATGCTGCTGAAGCTGGACGACTATGTGACCGACCTTTACAACATGTCCGCCATGCCGCTCTATAACAAGGATTTCTTGAACTGGCTGGCCGATCCGGAAACCTCGCTCGGCAAAACGCTTGGCATGGATCTGTATATTACGAATTTGAACAAGATCAAGCCGGACACCGTGTCGGTCTATGTGTTCGACAACTACGGGACGGTCACGCTGAACGTCAAGACCGGCGGCAAACGCAACAACCTGAACCAGGTCAAATCCGAATGGGCGAGAATCGCCGCCGAGGGCGACGGCAAACCGATGCTCGTCAGCACCCAGGAAGTGACGACGGGCAAGGAAGCCTACTACGCGTTTTCCGTCATCCGCGAGCTGAAGCAGACCAAGGATTTGAGCCCGATCGGGTTTATCGTGTTCGATACGAATATTTCGGCGATCAAGCGGCAGATCCAGGATTTCGATCAGGTGACCAAAGGCAAGACCCTGCTCGTCGACGACCGCGACCGCGTCGTGTTCGACAGCGAAGGCCAGCTTACGACTCACGATCTGTCCGCCGACCCGTCCATTCGGAAAGCGACCGGGAACGAAGGGGCTTTTCCGTATGAGATCGACGGCAAAAAGTATATTACGACGTACGCCAAGTCGTCGCTCACCGGATGGAAAATGTTCGTCTATATCCCGATGGCGGAGGCGACGCGGCAGGCGACGGTCACTCGCAACGTCACGCTGCTCACGTCGGCCGTCTTCGTCACGCTGGCGCTGCTGATCGCCATCGCGATCTCGTACGCGCTGACGCGGCCGCTCAGCAAGATCAAGCTGCTGATGCAGGAGGTTCAGACGGGCAACCTGGACGTGAGCTTTAATCAAAAATATCGCGACGAGGTCGGATTGCTTGGACGTCACTTCAACATTATGGTGACCCGTATTCGCGATCTGCTCGAGGAAGTGAAGGAGACGCAGACGCGCAAGAAGGAAGCCGAATATGCCGCCTTGCAGAGCCAGATCAATCCGCACTTCATCTACAACACGCTCGAGACGATCCGCATGAAGGCCGAGCTGAACGACGACGAGGAAGTGGCCGACATGACGTTCACGCTCGGCAAGCTGCTCCGGTACGGCGTCAATCACGGCGAGCAGCGGGTCGCAATCGCGGACGAGCTCGAGCATTTGTACAATTACGTTGCCTTGCAGAACATGCGGTTCTCGAACAAGTATACGCTGATCGTCGATATTCCCGAACGGGACCTCACGCTTCCGTCGATCAAGCTGATGCTGCAGCCGGTCGTGGAAAACGCCATTCACCATGCCTTCAAGCAGCGGACGGGACCGGGCACGATCCGGATTGGCGTCAGGCACGAAGGGGAGCTGTGCATCATTGCCGTGACCGACGACGGCAGCGGGATGAGCGAGACCCAGCTCAAGGAAATTCGGGACCACGTATACGGGCAGCGTCCGCTTGCGGTTGCCGGGAGAGGGATCGGACTGCGCAACGTGCATGAGCGGATCAAAATGCAATTCGGGGAAAGCTACGGGCTTCGCATCGACAGCCGGCCCGGCGAAGGGACGACGGTGGAGCTCGCCATTCCGGGCCGTCAGGACGAAGAGGAGGCGGATGAACGATGCTGAAGGTGATGATTGTCGACGACGAGGAGCATATCCGACTCGGCATCGCGAAAATTTTGTCCAGGTACCCGGGCGGACTCGAGATCGCCGGACAGTATGCCAACGGGCTGGAGGCGATGCTTCGCCTGTCGGATATGGAGCCGGACGACCTGGACGTCATCATTACCGATATCGAGATGCCGATGCTGGACGGCCTGCGCTTTATCGAGCAGGCGAAGGCGAAGCTGCCCGACGTGTCGATCGTCATGCTGAGCGGCTACAACGACTTCGAATATGCCCGCAAGGCGATGCGGGCGGGGGCGGCCGACTACTTGCTCAAGCCGATGGACAAGGTCGAGGTGTTCAAGCTGCTCGACCGTTTCGCGGCACAGAAGCGCGAGCGCCGGGGCATCGTCGACGATGCTCCGACGCAGCGTGGCTCGGGCGCCGCTCCGCCGGCCGAGAGCGTCTCGACGGCCGATCGCATCTGCCGGCTGATCGAACAAGAATACAACAAGGAGATCGATCTGTCATACATTGCTGACAAGGTCGGCTTCAATGCGAGCTATATCAGCAAGCTGTTCAGCCGCGAGCGGGGAGAGACGATCACGGACTATTTGAACCGGGTGCGCATCGACAAGGCGAAGCAGTTTTTGCGCGACCATCCGAGCCTTAAAGTTTACGAGATCGCCCACATCGTCGGCTACGGCGACAAAATTTATTTTCAGAAGCTATTTAAAAGAATGGTCGGCGTAACGCCCAACGAATATCGGGGCGGAGGGGCCGACGGCTAGGAGCGATTCAAAATGGCTACATTCGCAATCCAAGGCGACGGCTTCGTCTATAACGGCGAGCCGATGCGCATTATCAGCGGGGCAATGCACTACTTCCGCATCGTGCCGGAATACTGGGAAGACCGGCTGCGCAAGCTTCGCGCTTGCGGCTTCAATACGGTCGAGACGTATGTTGCCTGGAACCTGCACGAGCCGAAGGAAGGCGACTTCCGGTTCGAGGGCATCGCGGACTTGGAGCGGTTCGTCCGGCTGGCGGGCGAGCTCGGTCTTCACGTCATTTTGCGTCCGAGCCCCTATATATGCGCGGAGTGGGAATTCGGCGGCCTGCCGTCCTGGCTGCTCGCCGAACCGGACATGCGGCTGCGGTGCAGCCATCCGGTCTATCTGGCGAAGGTGAAGGCCTATTACGACGAGCTCCTTCCGAGGCTGAAGCCGCTTCTGTGTACGTCGGGCGGCCCGGTCATCGCGCTTCAGATCGAAAACGAATACGGCAGCTACGGCAATGACAAAAATTATTTGAAATTTCTAAAATCAGAGCTTGAAAGCGGCGGCATGGACGTACCGCTGTTCACGTCCGACGGCTCGGAGGACTACATGCTGCAGGGCGGTACCGTGCCCGGCGTTCTGGCCACGCTGAACTTCGGCTCGAAGCCCGAGCAGGCGTTCGCCAAGCTCCGCGCATACCGGCCGGAAGGACCGCTCGTCTGCATGGAATATTGGAACGGCTGGTTCGACCATTGGGGCGACGAGCATCATGTGCGCGGCTTCGCGGACGTGGTCGACGTGTTAGACCGCATTCTTGCGGCGGGAGCTTCGGTCAACTTCTATATGTTCCACGGCGGCACGAACTTCGGATTCTACAACGGGGCGAATCATATCGAGCATTACGAACCGACGGTGACAAGCTACGACTACAATGCGCTGCTGTCCGAATCTGGAGAGCCGACGGACAAGTATTGGGCGATCCGGAAGGTGATCGGCCGTTACGCGGAGCTGCCGGAAATGCCGCCTGCGACGCCAGCGAAGCGAAGCTACGGGACGGTGCGAATGGCGGAGCGCGTATCGCTGTTCGACGCGTTCGAATCGCTGGGCGGCGCCGTGGAGTCGGTCGTCCCCGAGACGATGGAGCGGCTTGGGCAGGATTACGGCTTCATCTGGTACGAGACGGACATCAGCGGACCGCAGACGGACTGCGAGATCATGCTGCAGGAGGTGCGCGACCGGGCGAACGTATACGTCGACGGAGCTTACTGCGGCACGGTCGAGCGCTGGAGCGGCGAGGACTCGGTGAAGGCGGACATTCCCGCCGGGGGCGCGAAGCTCGGCATTCTGGTCGAGAATATGGGACGCATCAACTATGGCGCGAAGCTGCGCGACCCGAAGGGCATTACGGAAGGCGTCAAGGCGGGCGCGAAGCTGTACCATCAATTTTTGTTCGGCTGGACGATACGCTGTCTGCCGCTGGACAACTTGTCCGGATTGCGATTCGCTCCTGGCGACGGAGAGCCGCAAGCGGAAGAGCCTGCCTTCTACCGGGGCTTTTTCGAGGCGGATGCGGCAGGAGATACTTTTTTGAAATTGGACGGATGGAAGAAGGGCGTCGCCTTCGTGAACGGCTTCAACCTTGGACGCTATTGGGAAAAAGGTCCGCAAAAAACGCTGTACGTGCCCGGTCCGCTGCTGCGGAAGGGAACGAACGAGCTCGTCTTGTTCGAGCTGCACGGAACGTCTTCGCCGCTTGCGAAGCTGCAGGATACGGCGGAGCTCGGTTAATGCCGTCGAGATGGCATGGACTGCGGACTGTCGCAAGCTGAAAGGAGCGCATCGATATGAAAATCGGAATCATCGGATACGGTACGCGGATGCACTATTTTCTGGATCGGCTGTTGGAGCTGGATGCGGGCGTCGAAGTGGCGGCGATCGCGGATATTGACACCGCCAAGGCAGCGAAGCTGCTCGCGGAAAAAGGAATCGAGGCGCCGGCCGTGCGTTTCTATGAGAACGCGGACGAGATGTTGGCACATGAGGCGCTCGACGGGGTCATGATCGGCACCCGCTGCGCGCTTCATGCCGAGATGGCGGTTAAAGTCATGCAGCGGCATCTGCCGCTTTTTCTCGAGAAGCCCGTCGGGATTAGCTTAACGGATTTGCAGCTGCTGTCGGAGGCTGAGGAGAGGAGCCGATCGGAGGTCGTCGTCTCGTTCCCGCTGCGCAACACCCCGATCGTCAAGCTGACCAAGGAGATTCTCGACTCGGGACGGCTGGGAACGATCGAGCACGCGCAGGCCGTCAACAACGTGCCTTACGGCAGCGTCTATTATCATAGCTGGTATCGGGACGAAGCCGAGACCGGCGGCCTTTTCTTACAGAAAGCGACGCATGATTTGGACTGCCTGAATTACCTCATCAGCCGGCAGCCCGTATCGGTCGCCGCGATGGCTTCGAAGCAGGTTTTCAAGGGAGACAAGCCTGCCGGCCTGCGCTGCGGCGATTGCGCGGACAACCGGGTCTGTCCGGAAAGTCCCTATGTGCTGACACGGTTCAGCGACGAAGAGGTGACCGGCGACCAATGCGCCTTCGCGGTCGACACCGGAAATCACGATTCGGCGAGCGTGCTCATCCGCTACGATTCGGGCATGCATGCCGTTTATTCGCAAAACTTCTACACGCGCAAAGCGGCCGCACGGCGTGGCGTCCGTTTGATCGGCTACGAAGGCACCGCGGAGTTCGACTTTTACCGCGACGAGGTTAACGTATTCATGCACCATACGCGGCGGGTAGAAAGTTATAAGCTTGAAGCTGCCAAGCTGCCGCATTTCGGCGGCGATTCGGCGCTGGCGCTCAACTTCATCGGCGTTATGGCCGGCAAAGAAAAGTCGGCAACGCCGCTCTCCATGGGCATCAAGAGCGCGCTGACCTGCCTCGAGGCCGAGCGCTCGTCGAATAGCGACGCCTTCCGCGGCATCCCGACCATGACGGCGGGGGCGGCGCGATGAAGAGCGGGATGTCGATTCACTCCGCCGTGACGCATGACGTCCATGACGAACGGCATTTCGGCGCCGTACACACGCCCATTTACGACAGCAGCTTGTTCACTTTTCCGAACGTCGCCGATATGGAGCGTGCGGGCGGGGACGCGGACGCCTTTATTTATTCGCGCGGCAACAATCCGACCGTCCGCGCGCTCGAGGACAGGCTCGCCGAGCTGGAAGGCGGGGAGCGCGCTCGATGCTTCGCTACGGGCATGGGCGCCATCTCGGCGGCCGTGCTGTCATCCGTAAAAGCGGGCGATCATATCGTATGCATAGACCAAGCCTACGGTCCTGCAAGAGTGCTGATGGGAAGCTATCTGAAGCGGCTTGGGATCGGGACGACCTTCGTCGACGGATCCGATATCGACGGTATCGTCTCGGCGATCCGGCCGGAGACGAAGCTGCTTTATTTGGAGAGCCCGACCAGTCTGATGTTCGAGCTACAGGACTTGCGCCGTTGCGCAGCGTTGGCGCGCGAGCGGGGAATCGTCACGATCGTAGACAATACTTGGGCGACGCCGTGCTATCAGAACCCGCTTGCGCTCGGCATCGATCTGGTCGTTCACTCGCTCACGAAGTACGCGGGCGGACACAGCGACGCGATGGGCGGCGCAGTCGTCGGCAGCGCCGAAGCGATTCAAGCGATGAGCGGCAGCGAGCTCGTCCTGCTCGGCGCGGTCATGCTGCCGCAGACAGCCGCAGTGATCATGCGCGGACTGCGAACGCTGCCGCTGCGGATGGAGCGTCATCAGGCAGGGGGCTTCGCCGTGGCCGGTTATCTGGGATCGCTGCCTTTCGTTGAGCGCGTCCGCCACCCGGGACTGACTTCTCATCCGCAGCACGCGCTTGCACTTTCTCAAATGTCAGGCTTCGGCGGACTGCTTTCGTTCGAGGCCGGCGCGGATCGGGAACGTTTGGAGCGGTTTGTCGATTCGCTCGCCTATTTTCGCATCGGCTTTAGCTGGGGCGGTTACGAAAGCCTGGTCTCGCTCCAGGAAGGCGCTGCGGGACAGCCGCGCGCTACGCGGCCCGTCCTGCGGCTGTATATCGGGCTGGAGGAGCCGGCCGAGCTGATCGCAGATTTGGCGCGCGCGTTTCGCGCGGCGGGTTTCGATCATGAAGAGGAGGTACGGGAGGATGTCGGGTAAGCTCGCGTTTGAAACCCGTTGTTTAAGCTCGCTCGCCAAAGTGTTCCCGGACGCCGCGGTAGTGCCGGACGCACGCTTCGGAACGGCTACCGCGCTGCGGGGAGAATTTTTTTCGTTCCAGGTCGCCTATCGGGGACCGGAGCTGACGAGGGCTGCTCGCGTTCGCGTTAAGGTCTCGGCGCCCGGGCTTGAAGGCAAGATCGTCGTCAAAGCCGTCGGCCTCGCGCCGTCTGCGCTGCCGTGCTACGGAGATCCGGACGACGGTATTTTGCGCGGCGTGCCGGGGCTGTATCCGGATCCGCTGCTCCCGCTCGGCCGGAACGACACGATCAAGGTTCCCCCGCGACAGTGGCGATCGCTATGGATCGAAGTCGCGGTCGACAGCGATACCCGTGCGGGTACGCATACGATCGAGATCGCGTTCGACTCCGAAGACGGCGACGCGTTGGGACAGGAGGATTTCGTGCTGGAGGTCGTGCCGGCCGAGCTGCCGGAGCAGCAGCTGATCCATACGGAGTGGCTGCACGCGGATTGTCTCGCGACGGAATACGGCGTCGATATATTCAGCGAGCGGCACTGGGCGCTGATCGAGTCGTACGTCGGTACGGCGGCAGCGCACGGGATGAACATGCTGCTCACGCCGCTGTTTACGCCGCCGCTCGACACGGCGATCGGCGGGGAGCGGCCGACGGTTCAGCTGATCGACGTGTGCCTGGACGGGGAGGCTTACCGCTTTGGCTTCGACAAGCTGACCCGCTGGCTCGAGCTGGGGCTGCGCAAGGGTATCCGTTATTTCGAATTTTCCCATCTGTTCACCCAGTGGGGCGCGAAGCATGCGCCGAAGATCGAGGCGCTGGCGGAGGGCGTGCCGGTTAAGCTGTTCGGCTGGCATACCGACGCGGCCGGCGCGCCTTATCGCCGATTTCTTGATGCGTTCCTCCCTGAACTCGTCGAATATATCCGCGATCGCGGTCTGGAAGACCGCGTCTTTTTCCATGTATCGGACGAGCCGCACGAAGCGGACGTCGAGTCGTACCGCGCCGCTTCCGAGACGATGCGCAAGCATTTGTCCGGGTTTCCGATCATCGATGCGCTGTCCGACTTCGCATTTTACGAGCTGGGTCTGGTCGGACAGCCGATTCCTTCCAACGATCGGATCGATCCGTTTCTGGCGGCCGGCGTGCCCGATCTTTGGACGTATTATTGCTGCTCGCAGTACAAGGACGTCGCCAACCGCTTTTTCGACATGCCTTCCGCCCGCAGCCGCATTCTCGGCTTGCAGCTTTATAAATACGATATCAAGGGCTTCCTGCACTGGGGCTTCAACTTCTGGTACGCGCAGTATTCGGAGCGGCCGATCCGTCCGTTCGAGGTTACGGACGCGGACGGCGCTTTCCCGTCGGGGGACGCCTTTCTGGTGTATCCGGGAAGCGAAGGGGAGGATCCGATCGAATCGATCCGTCTCAAAGTCGTGCGCGAGGCGCTCCAGGATCTGCGCGCCCTGCGGCTGCTGGAGACGCTGGCGGGCCGCGAAGCGGCGGCGGCGCTGGCGGAAGGCGGACTCGAATCGCCGCTTACCTTTTCCGTATATCCGCGCGACGCCGATTGGCTGCTGCGCAAGCGGGAGCGGATCAATCAGGCGATTCGGGATTTCAACCGATAATCTTGCCGTTTACCGTGCGAATCCGCCCTTATCAGCCGTCTATCATTTTTCTTCTATTGAATGGAAAGAGTTGCCGCTCTATGATAGCAGTAGAATCGATCGCATTCTAACGCGGTCGAAGCAGCGTCGTTAGCGGACAACTCGAGCCGGGAGGCGGAAAAATGATCATACGCAAAGGGGCGATAGCGGCCCTGCTGGTTTTGACAGTGCTAAGCGGATGCAAAGGCGGCGCCAACAATCTGACGCCGGAACCGACGCCGGAGCCGACGGCCGAAGACGCGATCAAGGTCTACCTCAAGGATTGGCAGCAGCTCGACTATGCGGGCATGTACGCGATGCTGACACCCGACGCCAGGAGCAAGCAGACCGCGGAGCAATTCGCCGAACGCTACGGCAAAATTTACGAAGGCATTAAGGCGGCAAAGCTTGAAGTAGAAAACATCTCTCCGGCGCCGGCCGGTTCGCCGTCGGGGTCGCCGGCCTCGACCGCTTCGTCCGGTCCTGTCGTCCAGAAATTCCAATATGCCGTTCAAATGGAGACCGTCGCCGGGCCCGTGACGTTCAAGCACGAGGGCACGGCGAGGAAAACGCTGGACGGCGAGGAGGAGAAGTGGCGGATCGATTGGGATTCGTCGATGATTTTCCCCGAGATGAAGGACGGAGACAAAGTGCGCGTGCAGACACTGGCCTCCGAACGCGGCGAGATCGTCGACCGCACGGGCGAAGGGCTTGCCGTCAACGGCACGGCGCCGCAGCTCGGCATCATTCCCGGGCAGCTCGGAGACGACCCCGCCGCCGTCAAGGCCAAGGTAGCCGCCAAGCTTGGCATTGCCGTGACCGATATTGACCGCAAGCTTGGCGCATCCTGGGTCAAGCCCGGTCTGTTCGTACCGATCGGAATCGTTGACGAATCCGAGTTGGATGCCTTCGACGGCGTGCCCGGCGTCGCTTTTCAGCAAAAGAAGCTTCGCGAGTATCCGCTAGGCGCAGCTGCGGCCCATTTGACCGGGTACGTCGGAGAGATCAATGCCGAGCAGCTGGAGCGACTCAAGGACAAAGGCTACAAGACCGGCGACGTGATCGGCAAAGCGGGACTGGAACAGGTGCTCGAAGACAAGCTGAGAGGGACGGACGGCGTCGTCGTCGCGATCGAGGACGCCGGCGGCCAGCGCAAGGCGGTGCTCGCCGAGAAGCCGGCCGAGCCCGGAACGTCTTTTCAACTGACCGTGGACGCAGGTTTGCAAAAAACGATTTACGAGGAGATCAAGGCGGACGCGTCGTCGGCTGCGGCGATCGAGCCCCGGACCGGCGAGGTGCTGGCGCTGCTCAGCAGTCCGTCCTACGATCCGAACGCCTTCGCGCGCGGCTTGTCCGCCAAGCAGTACGCGGCCTGGAACGACGACCCGCGTCACCCGTTCCTGAACCGCTTTTCCAAAGGCTACGCGCCCGGCTCGTCGTTCAAGCTCGTTACGGCCGCGATCGGACTGGACGCCGGGACGCTCGATCCGGACAAGGCCGTCGAGATCTCCGGCTTGAAGTGGACGAAGGACGGCTCGTGGGGCAGCTACTACGTGAAGCGGGTGCACGCCGTCAATCCGGTCGACTTGTCCAAGGCGCTCACCTACTCGGACAACATCTACTTCGCGCAGGCGGCGCTCGCGCTCGGCAAGGACAAATTCGCCGAGGACGTCGCCAAGTTCGGCATCGGGGAAGCGATCCCGATCGTCTATCCCCTGGCCAAGTCACAGCTGTCCAACAAAGGCCTCAAAAACGAGATTCAGCTCGCGGACTCGGGCTACGGGCAAGGCGAAGTGACGATGACGTCGCTTCATGTGGCGCTTGCCTTCTCGGCGATCGTCAATGGGGGGAATATCGCATATCCGCGATTGACGCTGGAGGACGATCCAGATTCGCCGCAGCTCTGGAAGGCGGCCGCGATGACGCCCGAGTCGGCGGAGCTTTTGAAGAAGGATCTCGTTCAGGCGGTGGCGAGTCCGGAAGGCGTCGGCCACGGCGCCTATATTCAAGGGGCGGCGATCGCCGGCAAGACGGGCACGGCCGAGCTCAAGGCAACAAAAGGCGTAAAGGGCGAGGAAAACGGCTG
The DNA here is from genome assembly GCF_030014955.1 of Cohnella hashimotonis. Classification (NCBI taxonomy): domain Bacteria; kingdom Bacillati; phylum Bacillota; class Bacilli; order Caryophanales; family Paenibacillaceae; genus Cohnella; species Cohnella hashimotonis. The sequence goes on along the minus strand of NZ_JAGRPV010000001.1, from coordinate 3,340,048 downwards.
GTTCGTCGGCTTTGACGCGAACGATCCGAAGCTGCTGCTCGCCGTCATGGTCGAAGACGTCGACGGGCGCGGCGGCAGCACCTATGTCACGCCGAAGGTCAAACGGATTTTTCAGCAAGCGATGAAAGGCTGAGCACGAAACCTTTGCCGCGCACGTTTTCGATGGAGAGGACGGGACCCGTTTTTTTGCGGATACGGTACAGAAGAGAGTTGATCTCTTCCGATCCGGCCGCCGGGATCCCGTCCTTGCCGGTTCGTTCGGGCCATACGCAGCGGGCGATTTCCTCTTTGCCGACGAATCTCCGCTCCTTGCGCAGGAGCAGCTCGACGCATTTGTATTCTTTGTCCGTAAACGGGTAGGTCGTGTTGCGAACGGTGAGCGCTTGCCTGATCGGATCAAGCGCGAAGTCTTCCTTACCGGTGCCAGGACGCAGCAGTTCTTCGCGTTCGAGCTGGAGCTCCAGCGTATCTTCCAACGCCCGGCTGGAAAAGGCCAGGCAAACCGAGCCTTTGGAAAAGGCGACGATGTCGGATGCCCTCAGGATGACGGGTTTGAATGGCATCAGTCGATTGCCGTTTACCGTGGTGCCGTGCTTGCTGCCAAAGTCCGTCAATGTGCAGATTCCTTTTTCGCAAACGATCCCGGCATGCTTTCTGGACACATAGGCATTGTCGAAACCGATATCGGGCGTCCACTCGGCGTCCTTGCGGCCTAAAACGACGTTCGGCCGCTCGAGCGCCAGAACGGTGCCCTCGTCGAACGGGTAGCCGCGAATGACAACGAGGCAGGGAGATGTATTCATTTTTTTGTGCACCTCATTTTTTACGGATTCGGTGATCATGCTGTAAATAAGACGTGCGATGCGGTCTGCAGGTTACTGCCGTCCCGTCATCGTTGGATGGGACCGCAGTGGTGCGGACTCGCCGAAAAGGGAGAGGATCAATGTGAAAATCGTCGTGCTAGACGGCTATACCCTAAATCCTGGCGATCAGTCCTGGAGCGGCTTTGAACGTCTGGGCCAAGTTGAGGTATACGACCGGACGGCGCCGGAGCTCGCGGAGGAGCGGGCGCGCGATGCGCGCATCGTGCTGACGAACAAGACGCCGGTCCGTGCCGAGCTGCTGGCGAAGCTGCCTGCGCTCGAATATATCGGCGTACTGGCGACCGGTTACGATATCGTCGACGTCCGGACGGCTGGCGAGCGAGGCGTCGCCGTTACGAACGTGCCGGGATACGGGACGGATTCCGTCGCGCAATCCGTATTCGCCTTGCTCCTCGAGCTGTGCCAGCACGCGGGTCTGCACGATCGCTCCGTCAAGGCTGGAGAATGGGCGGGCAGCCCCGATTTCAGCTATTGGAAAACGCCGCTCACGGAGCTGAGCGGGAAGACGCTCGGAATCGTCGGCTACGGCCGCATCGGAGAAGCGGTTGCGCGCATTGCGCACGCCTTCGGCATGAGGGTCGCCGCGTACAAGCGTCATCCCGACGAGGCGCCTCCGTTCGAAGGCTTCGAGTGGGTATCCTTGCCCGAGCTGCTTGGAAAATCGGACGTGGTCAGCCTGCATTGCCCGCTCACGCCGGATACGGAAGAGCTCATCAATCGCGACAGTCTCGCGAGGATGAAGAAGTCAGCATTCCTGATCAACACGGCGCGCGGACGCTTGATCGCAGAGCAGGATCTCGCAGACTGCCTGAACGCCGGCGGCATCGCAGGCGCGGGGCTGGACGTATTGTCCGCGGAGCCGCCGCCAGCGGATCATCCGCTGCTGTCCGCCGCCAACTGCATCATTACGCCGCATCAAGCATGGGCGACGCGGGAAGCGCGAGAGCGGCTAATGGCGATCGCCGTCAGCAACCTGGAGGCGTTTTTGGCCGGGAAGACGGCGAATCGGGTCGTGTGATCGCGATTGGTGGGGGATGCGGCGGTTTGTGCCTTGGAGGCGCAGATCGCCTGCTCTATGATAGGGGGTGCGGCGGTTTGTGCCTTGGAGGCGCAGATCGCCTGCTCTACGAGAGGGGATGCGGCGGTTTGTGCCTTTGGGGCGCAGATCGCCTGCTCTATGAGAGGGGATGCGGCGGTTTGTGCCTTTGGGGCGCAGATCGCCTGCTCTATGAGAGGGGATGCGGCGGTTTGTGCCTTTGGGGCGCAGATCGCCTGCTCTATGAGAGGGGATGCGGCGGTTTGTGCCTTTGGGGCGCAGATCGCCTGCTCTATGAGAGGGGATTCAACAAAAAAGCCTTGCCTGTGTCTTGCCGATCTTCGGCAAGGCTTTTTTTTGTAAATGATTTGACTAAATACAAAGGTACCTGTATTATAAAAACAAGGCACCTGATTATCAGGCCCCTGAATAAATATGGGAGGCTATCGCTATGGAAAATAATCAATCGAATTTGATGGAGCAATTGTTCCGCATCGTCATTTTGCTGCGACGTTATCAACATCATTTGCTGAGAGAAGGTGCGGGCGGCGGCGATCCGCTGCGCGGGCAAGGACGCGTACTGTCGCTGCTCAAGTTGAAGCCGGAAATTACCCAAAAGGAGCTGTCGTATTTGCTGGATATGCGCAATCAATCGCTAGGTGAGCTGCTCGGCAAGCTGGAACGCAACGGGTATATTAACCGGATGCCTTCCGAGCAAGACCGAAGGGTGATGAACGTGAAGCTGACGGAAGCCGGTTCGCTGGCAGCGGAGGAAATGGAAAAGCAGCAGGAAAACCATAACAAGCTGTTCGAATGTCTTAGCGAGGAAGAGCAGCGGACGATGGGCGAATATCTGGACCGGTTGATCGGGGAGCTGGAGCGGCAATTAGTAGGAACGGAAGGTCAGGATGGACGAGACGATGATCCAGGGGGCGGGCGAGGACATCACGGGCATGGCTTCGGACCTCGCGGCTTCGATCCACGCGGAAGAGGCATCGTCGGTCATCCGGAAAGCGGAAGAGGACACGGCTTCGATCCGAATGGCGGCCGCCATCGCAGACCGACGCTTCGCGGCGATGGTTGGGGGATACGCCCTCGGCCTGGCCGGGATTCGTTTTAAGCGACCGAGGACACGGGGATCGAATTCAGCAATCGATAAGAAACGCCCGCTCCCGGCGCATGATAGACTAAAGTCATCCGAAAAGAAGGGCGGAGGATGATTTTGAAGCTCTCGCATGTTCGACTGCTGGCGCCGAATGTTCACGAATGCTTTTTGTTTTACCGCGATATCATCGGTCTTGAAGTGCGATACGGTGACGAGACGACGCCGTTTGCGGAGTTTGCGACGGGCGACGTCAGCTTCGCGCTCGAAACGCCGATGGCAGAGGAGCCGGTTGAAGCGAGGCCGGCTTCGATGCCGTTCAGCGGCCGCGATCAAGTCGCGCTCGTATTCCGAGTAGCAGATCTCGATGCTGTGTACGAGAATCTGCAGTCAAAAGGCGTTACGTTCGTTCAACCGCCTCGCGATACGCCGGAGTGGGGGCACCGCGTCGCTTATCTCCGGGATCCGGCGGGGAATATACTCGAGTTGAATCAAGGCATTTAATGCTATTAATTAAACGAGCGTGCAGGCGTTAAGCCAGCATGCTCGTTTTTTTCTTATCCAATCGGACGGACGATAGCTCGGATTCGGTGTCCGCCAGACGCTCCGAGTGCCCAAGTTCAATACGGCCAAGCTCCCAAACCGCCAAGCCCCCGCCAAGCCGCCATACCTCGTCTTTGATTTTTACTTCACCAATCCGATAAAAGCTTTCGCAGCGCTCGACAGCGGCATATTTCGCATCGTTAACAATCCGACATGGGACGGCGGCAGCGGGATATCGATCGCCACCTCGAACAGCGAACCTTCCTCGAGCTCCCTGGATACGAACTCTCGGGTCACATAGGAAATGCCCAGCCCCCGTCTTGCGAATTCGATGAGCAGATCGACGCTGCCGACTTCGATCTCCGGCTTGATGGAGTAGCCGTAGTTTTGGAAAATTTCCGTGATCGTCATCCGTGCCCGGCTGTTGCGCGAAAACAGGATGATCGGATACTGGAGCAGCGCGTCAAGCGTCAACACCTCGTTTTTGAGCTCCGCATATCTGGCGCCGGCGACAAAGCAATCCTGCAGCTGAAAGCTCTCTGTCACCTGCAGCTGCGGATCGACGATCGGCATGCGGACGACGCCCAGATCGATGCGTCCTTCTTTGAGGAAAGTGATGACCTCGGGCGTCGTGCCGTGATTCAGGTGCAGCTTGACGCCGGGATGGCGCTCGTGGAACTGCTCCAAATAAGGCAGCACGTAATGCTTGAACAGGGAGTCGCTGCCGCCGATGCGGAGCTCGCCGCTGTCCAGGTTTTTGAGCGCGGCCATTTTTTCTTCCGCCAGCGAGATCAGAATTTGCGATTGCTCGATGTAAGAATACAGGACGACGCCTTCCTGCGTCAGTTCGACGCCTTTGGAGTTGCGGTAAAACAGCGAGACGCCGAAGCTTTCCTCCAGCTGCTTGATGGCATGGCTCACGCTGGGCTGCGTCAAAAACAGCGCCTTTGCCGCCTGCGTCAAACTCCCCGTTTTGGCCGCCCAATAGAACACCTTGTACAGCTCGTAATTGTTACCCATAGACATGGTCTATATCTCCTGTGAAATATATTAATTACTTGTATGGCTTCGATTCGTATTATAGTGAAAATACAAATTAGAAACCAGAGCGTACCTTCGCTCGAAGGAAGGAGAAGGAAGATGGAACCGACCACTTTTGTACTGTTCGGGGCGACAGGAGATCTGGCCAAGCGCAAAATCTATCCTGCCCTCTATAACTTGTTCATCCGCGGCAAGCTGCCGCAAGCCTTCTCCGTCGTCGGTCTAGGCAGAAGAGAATGGACCGATGAAGTATTCCAGGCTGCCGTCGAACGCTCGCTGTATCAGTTTTCGCGAACGCAGCCGGACGACAAGGAAAAGCTGAACGCCTTTTTGGAGGCTTTCCGATACAGCGTGCTCGATATCGGCCGCGAGGAGGACTACCGCAAGCTGCTGGCGCTCGTCGAATCCCGCGAAAAAGCGCTGCGCATGCCGCCGAACCGATTGTTCTATCTGTCAGTCGGTCCCGAGCACTTCGAGCCGATCGCCGACAACATTCGCGCGAGCGGGCTTGGCTCCGCCGAAGGCTGGAAACGCCTGGTCATCGAAAAGCCTTTCGGCCACGATCTGCAGTCCGCACGCGCTCTGAATGCGAAGCTGTCCGAATCGTTTGCCGAAGAAGAAATTTTTCGCATCGATCACTACCTCGGCAAGCCGGTCGTGCAGCGTCTCGAATCGCTGCAGCAGGCGAATCCGGTCATCCAGGCGCTCTGGACCAACCGGTATATCGCGAACGTACAGATCACGGCCAGCGAGTCGGTCGGCGTCGAAGAGCGTGCGGGCTACTACGATCACGTCGGCGCGATCCGCGACATGTTCCAGAACCATCTGCTTCAGCTGCTCATGATGGCGGCAATCCACCTGCCTTACGACAGTAGCTCCGAGAAGGTGCGTTTCAAGAAGAAAAAGATCATGGAAGCCTTGGTTCCCGTCGCGAAGGAAGACGTCGGCCTGCATGTCGTACGCGGTCAATACGCGGAAGGCAGCATCGGCGGACAACCGGTCGGAGGCTACAAGACCGAGCCGGGAATCGGGCCCGACTCCATGAACGACACGTTTATCGCAGCCAGATTGCGCATCGACAACGGCGATTGGCGCGGGGTGCCTTTCTACATCCGCACCGGCAAGCGCATGAACAAAAAATCGACGCGCATCGTCGTCGAATTCAAGGAGCCGCTGAAGCAAGCTTGGTCGCAAACGGAGGACGGCGTCGCGCCGAACCTGCTCGTTATCGAGATCGGTCCGGGCGAGAGCATCACGCTCAGGCTGAATACGAAGGAAACCGGCGCGCACGGCGGCTTCAAGCCGATTCATATCGATCTTCATTCGACGCCCGTCGATTCTCCCGAAGCTTACGAGAACTTGATCGGCGACGCCATGAAGGGCGATTCGACGTTCTTCGCGCATTGGGACGAGGTCGAAATGTCCTGGGAGTGGGTGCAGCCGGTGCTGGACGCATTCGCGGAAAATACGGTGCCGCTGCGCAGCTATGCAGCGGGCAGCCATGGTCCCGCCGAATCGGACGCTCTGCTCGCAGAAGACGGGTATCACTGGTGGTACGACGAACAATCCGAAGCCTTGCCTAAATCCGATGACAAAGAAGGAGCAGAATATGCCTATCACGCAAACCATTGAACAGTTGTCCGTCGATACGATCCGTACGCTCTCGATCGACGCCATCAACGCTGCTAACTCCGGTCACCCCGGCCTGCCGATGGGGGCGGCCCCGATGGCCTATGCCCTCTGGTCCGAGCATTTAAACCACAACCCGTCCAACGCCAAGTGGTTCAACCGCGACCGCTTCGTGCTGTCGGCCGGGCACGGCTCCGCGCTGCTGTACAGCTTGCTTCATCTGTTCGGCTACGGGGTAACGATCGACGACCTCCAGCAGTTCCGCAAGCTGAACAGCAGGACGCCGGGCCATCCCGAGTTCGGTCACACGGACGGCGTCGACGCGACGACAGGACCGCTCGGCCAGGGGATCGCGATGGCGGTCGGCATGGCGATGGCCGAAGCGCATCTCGCTTCGAAGTTCAATCAGACCGGCTTCCCCGTCGTCGACCACCATACGTACGCGCTCGTCGGAGACGGCTGCCTGATGGAAGGCATCTCGTACGAGGCGATGTCGATGGCCGGACACATGAAGCTGGGCAAGCTAATCGTGCTGTACGATTCCAACGATATCTCGCTCGACGGCGATCTGAATCTGAGCTTCGGCGAAAACATGCAAAAGCGCGCCGAATCAGCGAACTGGCAATATCTGCGCGTCGAAGACGGCAACGATCTGGCGGCGATAACGGGAGCCATCGCGGCTGCCAAAGCGCATGGCGATCAGCCGACGCTTATCGAGATCCGCACGATCATCGGCTACGGCAGCAAGTCGGCCGGCACGCATAAGGTGCACGGCAACCCGCTCGGCCTCGAAGAAGCGAAGGCGACCAAGCAGAACTACGGCTGGGCATACGAAGAAGAGTTCACCGTGCCGGAAGAGGTGCGCGCGCACTTCGAGCTGCTGAAGCGTCAAGGCGCCGCCAAGGAAGAGGCATGGCAAAAGCTGCTGTCCGCTTACGGCGAAGCGCACCCGGCGCTCGGTCAAGAGCTGGCCGGCGCGATTAGCGGCAAGGTAACGCTTGAGGACGGCGATATCCTGTCGTTCGACGCGGCCAAGTCGATCTCGACGCGGGTAGCGAGCGGCGAAGCGATCAACCACTACGTGAAAAAAGTGCCGACGATTTTCGGCGGCAGCGCGGACCTGTCGCATTCGACGATGACCGACATTAAGGGCGAGCCCAAGTTTGCGGTCGACTCGTACGCTGGCCGCAACGTGTACTTCGGCGTCCGCGAGCATGCGATGGGCGCGGCCGGCAACGGCATGGCGCTGCATGGCGGCGTCAATGCCTTTGTCAGCACGTTCTTCGTTTTCAGCGACTATCTGCGTCCGTCCATCAGACTTGCCGCGCTGCAGAAGCTGCCGGTCGTCTACGTATTCACGCACGATTCGATCGCCGTCGGCGAGGACGGTCCTACGCATGAGCCCGTCGAGCATCTGGCCGCGCTGCGCACGATTCCCGGCCTGACGGTCATCCGTCCGTCGGACGCCAACGAGACGGCGAACGCTTGGGCTTATGCGCTGACCCAGCAGGAAGGACCGGTCGCGCTGATTCTCAGCCGCCAAAATCTGCCGACGTACGAGCAGACGAAGGCGAACCGCGAGCAAGTGGCCAAGGGCGCTTACGTGCTGACCGAGACGAACGCGCAGCCTGACCTCATTCTGATCGCGACGGGCTCCGAAGTATCCTTGGCAGTCAACGCGAAGGCGGAGCTTGAGAAAGACGATGTCTCCGTACGCGTCGTGGCGATGCCGAGCCGCGAATTGTTCGACCGGCAGCCGGATGCATACAAGCAATCCGTACTGCCAGATGCCGTAACGAAGCGCTTGTCCATCGAAGCGGGAATCTCGCTCGGCTGGGACCGTTATGTCGGCAAGGACGGCAAGGTGCTGTCCATCGATACGTTCGGGGCATCGGGCGCCGGCGGCGCGGTCATGGAATACTTCGGCTTTTCAACATCCAATGTCGTGCGAATCGCCAAAGAACTGCTATAATTTGTAACGGCAGCACATCCAAACTTAAAAATAATGGAGGTTTTTGAAGCATGAAATTTTTCATCGATACCGCGAACCTGGCCGACATCAAAAAAGCGTACAAGATCGGCGTTCTATCCGGCGTTACGACGAACCCTTCCCTGGTCGCCAAGGAAGGCGTCAAGTTCGAAGACCGCATTGAAGAGATCCTGAAGGAAGTGCCCGAAGTCGAATCGGTATCCGCCGAAGTAACGCCGGACGCCCTCACGGCTGAAGAAATGATCGCCCAAGCCAACGAGCTGATCAAGATCAACAACAACGACAAGAACATCACCATCAAGCTGCCGATGACGCTGGCCGGTCTCGAAGCTTGCCGCTACCTGACCAAGAAAGGCGTCAAGACGAACGTCACGTTGATTTTCACGGTCAACCAGGCACTGCTCGCCGCTCGGGCAGGCGCTACGTACGTATCTCCTTTCCTCGGCCGCCTGGACGACATCTCCGAAGACGGCGTCCTGCTCGTCGCGAAGATCGCGGAACTGTTCCGCATCCATAACCTGGACGCGCAGATCATCGCCGCTTCCGTGCGCCATCCGGACCACGTAACCCGTGTCGCCATGGCCGGCGCACATATCGCCACGATTCCGTTCTCGGTCATCGAGCAGCTTACCAAGCACCCGCTCACCGAGCAGGGGATGGAAAAGTTCGCGGCTGACTGGAAAAAAGCGGTCCAATAATAAGCGTTAAGCGTTTCTAATAAATAGCCTTTGAAAATAGAGAGAGCATGAAGCACGGGAGGATGGAGAAGGATGAGCAAGCAGCAAATCGGCGTGGTCGGACTTGCGGTAATGGGCAAAAATCTCGCCCTGAACATCGAGAGCAAAGGCTTCTCTGTCGCGGTATACAACCGTTCGCCGGAGAAGACTAAGGAACTGCTGGAGGAGGCGAAGGGCAAAAACTTCGTCGGCGCGTACAGCGTCGAGGAGTTCGTCCAATCGCTGGAGACGCCGCGCAAGATTTTGATCATGGTAAAGGCCGGCAAGCCGACGGACGATACGATCGAGCAACTGGTACCGTATCTTGATCAAGGCGACATTTTGATCGACGGCGGCAATGCATATTTTCCGGATACGCAGCGCAGAAATAAAGCGTTGCAGGAAAAAGGCTTCCGCTTCATCGGCGCCGGCGTATCCGGCGGCGAGGAGGGCGCGCTGCACGGTCCCGCGATCATGCCGGGCGGGCAAAAGGACGCTTATGCGCTCGTCGAGCCGATCCTGACGGCGATCTCCGCCAAGGTGAACGGCGATCCCTGCTCGACGTATATCGGCGCGGACGGCGCCGGCCACTATGTCAAAATGGTGCATAACGGGATCGAGTACGGCGATATGCAGCTGATCGGCGAAGCGTACCACCTGCTGAAGGACGTACTCGGACTCGGCGCCGCCGAGCTGCACGAGATTTTCGCCGAGTGGAATCAAGGCGAACTGGACAGCTACCTGATCGAGATCACGGCCGATATCTTCTCCAAGACCGATCCGGAGACGGGCAAGCCGATGGTTGACGTCATCCTCGATTCGGCGGGGCAAAAGGGAACGGGCAAATGGACGAGCCAAAGCGCGCTCGATCTGGGCGTGCCGCTATCCATCATTACCGAATCCGTCTTCGCCCGCTTCCTGTCGGCGATGAAGGAGGAGCGCGCCATCGCCAGCCGCAAGCTGACCGGACCGGAAGCTTCGAGCTACGACGGCGACCCCAAAGCATTCATCGAAGCGGTACGCCAGGCGCTTTTCGCCAGCAAGATCGCTTCGTATGCCCAAGGCTTCGCGCAGATGCGCGCCGCTTCGGACGCTTACGGCTGGGATCTGAATTACGGCGGCATCGCCATGATCTTCAGAGGCGGCTGCATTATCCGCGCAGGCTTCCTGCAGAACATCAAGGACGCCTACGACCGCAATCCGGAGCTGCAAAACCTGCTGCTGGACGAATACTTCGGCAACGTCGTGCGCGATTATCAAGGCGCATGGCGCAAGGTCGTCGCTACGGCCGTTACGAGAGGCATCCCGGTACCGGCGTTCGCCTCGGCGCTCGCTTACTACGACAGCTACCGTACGGAGCGTCTGCCGGCCAACCTGCTTCAAGCGCAGCGCGATTACTTCGGCGCGCACACGTTCGAGAGACTCGACCGCGAAGGCAGCTTCCATTTCCAATGGATCGGCGGCCAGCAATAATCGGACGCGATCGTCGCCCAGAGTAACCCAAAAAGCACGCCGCATCCGCGGCGTGCTTTTTGGGTTACTCGCCTTATGAGGCGCTCATTCGTCGCTCCCCTCGACCTGCACCCTGTATTCGTTCGATTGCGACGCACCCGCATGCGCCAGGCCGTTCAGCGCAAACGTAAACTTCGCCGTCAAAAATCCTTCGATGATTTCCAGTATCGTATTCTCGGGAACGGTCACGCGGTAGCCGATCCGTTTGGTTTGATCCGGGTCCAACGTTCCCAGCGCCGCCGATCCGTCCAGCGAGATCGCGACGGGCGTACCGTCGACCTTGATACCGTAACCCGCGAGACGGGTTCCCGCAGGCACGAGCCCTTCAACGACAACAGACGCTGCCGCATTGCCGTCGTTTTTTACCTCGGCGCGGAAAAAGATCTCGTCACCCGGGAACACTTCCGCGGGATCGGCAGTCACCTTGATGACGATCAAAGGCGAAACGATCGTGGTGACGACGGTGTCGGATGCGGCGACCGCACGCACCGCGCGGCCGTCGTTCAGTCGATACGCATAAATAAGCTGTGCCTGATTCGTATAAGAGGGCAGCGGATCGGCACCGTTCGCGAGCTGTGGTAAGCTGGCTTGAAAAGTGACGGTCACGCTGCCGCCCGGGCCGATCGTGCCAAGCCCGATACCCGAAGCGGGCGAAGCTGAAGCGGCAGATATACCGCCGACGATCACGCTCCCGGCGATAAAGGTCAGTCCGCCCGGCAATAGATCCTGAAGCGTCGCTTCGATCGCGATCCGCGAGGCGTTGTAAGCGACCAGCGTATACGTAATCGAGTCGCCGGGCGCCGCCTGACCTGGGCTTGCCGTCAATGTCAGCGCCACCTCCGGCTTGACGACGACGACGGAAGCCGTGTTCGTGCCCGTCGAATAAGACTGCCCCGACGCCGAATAGGAGACTAGCGCATTCACCTGCAGGACGCTGCCGTCGGGCAGATCACCGACCTGCCCGGCAAACGAAACGACCGCAGAACCGCCCGCTGCAATGGTCCCGATCGCGATATCCGTCAACGGCGAAGCGCCTGGCGCACGGACATCGTCGACCGTGACGCTGCCGGTCAGGAAGGTCAGGCCCTGCGGGAGCGTCGCGGCGACTTGGACGCCTGTGACCGGATCCGAGCCTTCGTTCACTACGACGATATCATAGTAGACGACGTCGCCAGCGAACGTCTGGCTCCATCTGGTGCGAATCATCGCCGACACCTTGACGCCGATTACGGGTACGGTCACTTCGTTGGATTCCGCCTTGCCGCGAGAGATTCGGCCCTCCGGGGTCGCAAAGGCGAACTCGGCGCGAGCCCGGTTCGAGATCGCGCGCGATTCGGGGATCGCCGTCACGATGAGCTGCAACGATACGGCGACTTGCCCGCCGGGCGCGAGGCTGCCGAGCGGGATCCCTGCAGGGGGATCCGCGCCTGGCAGCGGCATGCCGTCGAGCAGAACCGAGTTCGAGACGAAGGATGTACCCGCAGGCAGCGGATCGTACAGCACGACGTCGGCCGATGCGTTGCCTGCGTTGGCGACGAGCAAGCGATATACGAGCGTGGACCCGAGTTCCGCCTTCGCTGCGTCCGTCGACTTGCTGACTGAGATCGCCGGGCCGTACAGCGGAATCGAAACGACGTTGGAATAGGTGACGGACGGATGAAACCCCGACGTGAACCGGACATGCGACTGGTTGCGCAAATACGGATCCGGCAGGAGGGGCGTCATACCGTTACGACCTGGACCTGGAACGTGACGGTGACGGTCGCGCCCGCCGCGATCGAGCCGACCGCGATGCCCGTATTCGGGTTGGCGGCGGGCCGTGCGATACCGTCGACCGTGACGCTGCCGCTAACGAATACCGTGCCTACGGGGACCTGATCGACGATGACGACATTGTTCACGGTCTCGATACCGCTGTTTTCGACTAGGATCGTATACGTGATGACGTCGCCTACGATGGCGTCTACAGCGTTCGTGCTCTTGGTGACGACGACATCCGGCGAGGACACCGGAATGACGAGCGTATTCGATGCGGCGCTGCCCGTGAGCACGCGGCCGTCCGGCGGCGAATAGGTATAGGTCGCCGTCGCCTGATTGGACAGCTGCTGCGGAGAAGGCAGCGCATCTACCGTAACCTCGAGGTTGACGGTCACGTTCACGCTGGCGCCTGGAAGCACAAGCCCGACGGGGACACCGTTCGACGGATCAACACCCGGCTGCGGCACGCCGTTTACCTGGACGCTATTCGGTACGAAGGCCGTTCCCGCTGGAATCGAATCGGTCACTGTCAGATCGGCAGCCAAGTTGCCGGTATTCGTAATATTGATGCTGTAGAGGACCGTATCGCCTACGGTCGCGTTCGTCGTATTCGCGGACTTCAGCATGCCTATAATCGGCTGGAATACGGGTGTTACGACCGTATTGGAGAACGTTGTCGCAGAGAACGCGCCGGAGGTGAAGCTCACGGATGCCTGGTTGCTGAGGGTGTTGGGAACAGGCAGCGACGTAACATTGATCGTATATGCGACGGTTACCGTGGCGCCTGGCGCGATCGATCCGAGAGAGATGCCGGCTTGCGGATTCGCGTTCGCCCGCGGCACGCCGTCGACAGTCACGCTGCCGGGGACGAAGACAGCGCCGGCTGGCGTCGGATCGCTCAGCAGCACATTGTTGACGTTTTCGATGCCGTTGTTCTGAACGACTACGGTATAGACGAGATTGTCGCCGACGACGGCATCGGTCGCCGAAGCGGTTTTCGTCACGCCGACATTCGGCGCGCTGACCGGCACGACGAGCAGGTTCGAAAGGAACGCACCGCCGAACGCGCGTCCGTCGGGAAGCGTATAGGCGTAGGTCGAGGAAGCCTGGTTAGACAGCAGCTGACCGGGCGGCAGCGAACCGATGACGACAGAGAACGTGACCGTTGCCGTCGTGGAGACGCCAGGCACGAGGACGCCTGCAGAGGGGTCCTCGCCTGCGGCCGGCTGCCCGTTGATCAGTACGCTGTTCGGCACGAGCGTCGTTCCTGCGGGAATGTTGTCCGTTACCGTAACGTTGGCCGGATAGTTCCCCGCGTTCGTTAGCGTGATCGTATAGGCGACCGTATCGCCGACCGTAGCGCTTGAGGTGTTGGCGGTCTTGACCGCGGACAGGATCGGGATATAGACCGGCGTCGTGACGGTATTCGAAAAAGTAACGCCGGAAAAGGCGCCGGACGTGAACGTCACCGTCGACTGGTTGGACAGCGTCTGCGTCTGCGGCAGCGACGTGACCGTTACGTTAAATGCCACCGTGGACGTCGCGCCGGGGGCGATTGTCGCAATGCTGATACCCGTCGCCGGGTTCGCGGCGGGACGCGCGACGCCGTCCACCGTCAGGGAGCCGGGCACAAATGCCGTGCCTGCCGGAATCGGATCGGTGAAGATGACGTTGTTAACGCTGGCTATCCCGTTGTTCGCAATGACAGTCGTGTAGGTAACAGTATCGCCGAGCGTCGTCGTCGTGGTCGTGGTGCTCTTGGAGACCGCGACATTGGGCGCGGACACCGGAATCGTAACCGTATTGGAGGGGACGGATCCCGTCAGCGTGCGCGAATCGGGCAGCGTAAATGAATACGTGGCCGTTCCCTGGTTAACGAGCTGCTGCGGAGACGGAAGCGTGTTGACGACAACGGAAAACATGACCGTGCGGGTGCCGCCCGCTTCGATCGGGCCAAGCGCGATACCGGTCGAAGGATCCGAGCCAGGGATCGGAAAGCCGTCGATGATGACGCTGTTCGGCACGAAAATGGTGCCTGCCGGCACATTGTCCGTCAAGGTTGTCGTCGCGGGATAGTTGCCCGTGTTCGACACCGCGAGCGAATAAGTTACGGTATCGCCCACCGTCGCATTGGCCGTGCTGGCCGATTTTACCGCCGAGATCGTCGGCTGGAAGACGGGCGTTACGACCGTATTGGAAAAAGTCGTGCCCGAGAAAGCGCCGGAAGAGAAGCTGACGGACGCCTGGTTGCCGATCTGGGCGGGACTTGGCACCGAGACGACATTGACGCTGAAAACGACCGTCGAGGTGCCGCTCGGCGCGATCGTGCCGAGCTGAATGCCGCCCGACGGTATCGCCGCGGGAGCGGGAACGCCGTTCACGAGAACGCTGCCCGGCACGAATGCCGTGCCGGCGGGTGTTGGATCCGTGAACAGCACGTTAGTAACCGCTGCGATGCCGCTGTTCAGTACGGTCACCGTATACGTGACCGTATCTCCGAGGGCGACGGCCGTCGAAGGCGTCGCTTTAGAGACGGCTACATTTGGGGCGGACACGGGGAACGTGACGGTATTGGATGTCACGTTCTGCGTAATCGTGCGTCCGTCCGGCGGCACGTAAGTAAGTACGGCGGAGGCCGTATTCGACAGCTGCTGCGGAGACGGCAGAGACGTGACGACGACGGCGAAGGTGACGACGACGGTCTGACCGGGCACCACGATACCGAGCGGGATAGGCGTGGTCGGCGTAGCGCCGGGCTGCGGGACGCCGCCAACGATGACGCTGTTCGGCGAGAAGGTGGTGCCTGCGGGGATCGTGTCGGTGACGGTGACGCTTGCGCCGAAATTGCCTGAATTGGACACGTTTATCGTATAGACGATCGTATCGCCTACGGTCGCATTGCTCGTATTTGCGCTTTTGACGAGCGCGATCTGCGGCTGATACACAGGCGTGACGGTCGTATTCGAAGCCGACGTGCCCGAGAAGACGCCGGACGTGAAGCTGACCGTCGATTGATTTGTGATTTGAGACGGTATCGCCATCGTGATTTTCACCTCGAATGTGACGGTAGCCGAAGCGCCGGGGGCCAAGGCTCCGATTAAAATGCCGGATGTCGGATTCGCGAGCGGCCTCGCGGCGCCGCCTACAAACACGCTTCCGGACACGAACGAGACGTTTGCCGGAAGCGGGTCGCTGAAAACAACATTGTTCACCGCAGTGATCCCGTTGTTGGTGACGACGGCGCTGAACGTCAGCGTATCGCCGACGATGCCCGATGCCGGCGCGACAGCTTTGACGACGCGCACATCCGGCGCGGAGACGGGTACGGACGATACATTGGATACGGCCGAGCCGGGAATTTGCCTGCCGCCGGGCAGCGTGTATGTGTACGAAGCGGAGGCTTGATTGTCCAGGCGTTGAGAAGGCGGCAGCGCGTTGATCGTAACGACGAAGCTGACGACGACGGTCTGACCGGCGCCGACGGTCAGCGGGATGCCGGTGGCAGGACTGACGCCAGGCGTCGGTATATCCCCGACGATGACGCTGTTCGTTTGAAAAGTAACGCTGGCAGGCAAAACATCGGTGATCGTCGTTTGTGCCGCGGTATTGCCGGAATTGGCGACCGTTATGAAGTAGGTGAACGTATCCCCGACGGTCGTTTGCGTCGCACTGGCGGTCTTCGCCATGGACAGCGCGGCCTGGAATACGGCGGTGACGGCAGGGGCGGAAGCCGAAGTGCTCTGGAAGGCGCCTGACGTGAAGCCGACGGTCGCCTGATTGGACAGCTGGGCCGGATTCGGCAGCGAGACGACGGTCGCCCGGAAAACGACGGTGACCGGGGAGCCGGGACTCACAGTGCCGAGCGGAACGCCTGCGAACGGATTCGCGGACGGCGACGACACGCCATTGATGGTTAGACTCCCAGGCACGAAGGAGGCGCCTGTCGGGACGGGATCGGTCAAAATGACGTTCGTCACAGGCTCGATACCGTTGTTCGCGGTGACGATCGTGTAGACGACCGTATCGCCAACCGCTGCGTTCGAGAGGTTCGCCGATTTCGTTACGGAGACGTTCGGCGCTGAGGCGCCGATCGTCAGCGTATTGGATACCGCCGTGCCGTTCAGCGTACGCCCGCTGGGCAGCTGGTACGTATAGCCAACGGCGCCCTGATCCACCAGCGTCGGCGGAGACGGGAGCGAGTTAAGCAGCGTACGGAATGTTACGGACACGGAGCCGCCGATCCCGACCGTGCCGAGCGGTATTCCCGCCAGCGGCGAAGCGGCAGGCTGCGCGACGCCGCCCACGGTGACGCTGCCTGCAACAAAGGTCGAGCCTGCCGGTATATTATCGGTCAGCGTCACCTGGGCGGCTGCAATGTTACCTGAATTCGCAACATTCAGCGTATACAGAATCGTATCGCCGACCGTGGCGTTCGCGCGGTCCGCGCTTTTGGCAACTGTAACGATCGGCTGGTACACCGGTGTCGTCGTCGTGTTGGACAGCGATTGACCGTTGAACGTACCGGAGCTGTAGGAGACGGACGACTGGTTGTTCAGCTGCGCCGGACTCGGCAGCGAGGAGACCCTTGCCTGGAAGGTCACGGTGACCGAGGCACCGGCTGCTATGGTGCCGAGCGCGATGCCGCTGGCAGGAGAAGCGGACGGACTCGAAGTGCCGCCTATGACCACGCTCCCCGCTACAAACGAAGTGCCGGCAGGGACGGCATCGGAGAGAATCGCGTTCGCAATCGCTTCCGTGCCGTTATTGGCGACGACCGACGTATAGGTCAGCGTCTCGCCTACGGCAACGTCCGTTAGACTCGCGCTTTTGACGACGGATACGTTCGGCAGCCTCACCGGAACGGTAACCGTATTGGAGGCTGCGGAGCCCGATACGGTTCGAAGATCGGGCGGCTGAAACGTATACGTTGACGTCGCTTGATTGACAAGCTGCGACTGGGCGGGCAGCGCGTTCACGCGCACCTGAAAGCTGACTGAAGTTGTAGCGCCTGCTCCAATCGTACCGATCGGGACGCCCGTCGCCGGATTCGCGCCCGGAACGATGGTTCCGTTCAGGCGGAAGGTGTTCGGTTCGTAAGCCGTGCCGGCCGGGATATTGTCAAAAAACGTCGTGGTCGCGGCGGCATTGCCCGAGTTCGCGATCGAGACTGTGTATGTCACCAGACTGCCGACGGTCGCATTGGCCGTGCTCGCAGTTTTGGTCATCGTGAGCACCGGCGAATACACGGGGATCGTGTATGAATTCGACGGAATGACGCCCGTTATGACCGAACCGCCGGCAACGCTCTGGAACGTAAAGGCTGCATTGGCGACGTTCGTCAACTGCTGCGGACTTGGCAGCGAAGTAACTTTTGCCTGGTAGGTCGTCGTAATCGAAGTGCCGAACGTCAGCGACCCGAGCGATACGCCGGTCGTAATGTCGAAGGTCGGGCGCGAGACGCCCGCCACGACGACGCTGCCCGCGACGAAGGTCGCGCCGGGCGACAGGGCGTCGGTGAGCACGACGCTTGCCGCGCTGGCTGTACCGGAGTTGCTGACGGTTACAGAATACGTCACGGTATCGCCTACGATCGGCCCCGTCACGTTCGAGCTTTTGGACACCGTGATGATCGGCGCGTTGATGTCGACCTGGATGGCGTTGCCGTTCAAGACATAGGCGTCGCCGGACGTCGTCAGGCTGAGCACGGCCGACGACTGATTGTTCACTAGGCGCGCGGATATGTCGACGTTCGTGATATCCCAGCCCTGGCGGCCGCCTACGATGTTCGTGCCGGGCGTCCCGTTGGTCTGATTTCGCGTGCCGAAAGTGCCTGTCGTATTCAGCTGTCCGAGGTCGTTGTTGATCTGCGACGCAAAAAAATTCGTCGCGAAATTGTTCGGCCCGGACAAGGCGACGAGGGAGGAGGCAGTCGGACCGAACAGCGCCTGATCGCCGGTCCGGTTCGCATCGCCTTCCTGCGCGCTAAACAGCGCCCTCCCGCCGAGCGCGCCCGAGACGGGCGTAGCGAAGCCGGTGAGCGTCGTATTGACAGGACCCGACGACGCCTGCACGAGTACGGCGCCGGCCCGGAGCGACAGATTGCGGAAGGGAAGCGTCGGATTCTGGTAGATGACGCCAAGCGTCCAGCCCGCGTGGTTGGCCGTCGAGTCGCTAGGAATGACGATCGTGCCGACAACGCCGGCGGTCGCGTAAGTACCCGCGCCTCCCGCTTGAATAAGCGAAGTGACATTGCTCGAGCGCACGTAAGCTAACGCGCCGTTGCCAAGATCGACTGAGTTGGCTGTGGCGGCGTCGGGCGAGACGCTGAACGTGCCTGTCGGCGTCGTCAAGCTGACCGGGTTGTTGATGGCCGAGGTCAGGTTGACCGACCCGTTGACATAAGTGCCGCCCCAGATTAGTTCCGCATACAGCACGGAACTTCCGGCGGGGAGAACGAGAACGGCGGCAGAACTGTTGACCAGATAATTGCTTGTCGTGCCAACCGGATAAGTACCGTACTGCGAAGCGGAGCTCGTTGTCGTAAAAGCCCCGATGCTGTCCAGCGTACCCGGGACGCCTGCCGTATCCGAGCGGCTGAGCCCGAGCGTGTTGCCGGTGAACGTTATGGCGCCCGTCGCGTTGAAGGTCGCCCGGACGATAAGCGGAATTGCGAACACCTCCTCTCCGTCCCATAAGCGATGACCATGCGCGATTGCCGCCGCGCATTGCGCATTATTTGAACTATATGAAGGATGAGAAGGAGAATTGTTCGTTCAAACATAAATTTTATCGAGGTTGAAGGAGACCTAATTGATTTTCATGTTTCATAAAAGTCTTTGTAGCTGATTTTCCAATTTTTCGATTATAATCGAGTAATTATGACAAGATTCTCATTCGCTTGCGCGAATGAGATTAAGCCGCTTTTTTCGTATCTAAAGGGAGTGTAGCCATGATTCGCAGCTGGGGGATTTTTGCGCTCGTATTTTTGCTGATCGTGGTGCCCGTATCGGTGCCGGTCGGCGGGTCTAGCGCCGCTGCCGCATCGTCGCGCATTGCGGTGATCAGATCGCTAAGCGGAGATGTGCAGGTGCAGAAGGCCGGCGGAGCCAAGACGTTCAAGGCATTCGCGAAGCTGAGCCTGAACCAGGGGGATAAGCTCATGACCGGAAGCGACGGGGCTGCCGAGCTGCAGTTCGCCAACGGGACGTCCGAGGACGATCTGCTCAGCGTAGGCGACAACGCGACGCTCTCCTTTTCGAAGCTGTCCGACAAAAAAGGAACGGTCACCAAAGTGAGCATGCTGAGGGGAACGGCCTGGGTGGATGTGAAGTCGATCAAGAGCAAGGAGGACGACTTCCGGCTAGAGACGCCGACGGCCGTTATGGGCGTGCGCGGCACGGCTTTTTATGCGTCCGTCCATCCCTTGTCGGGCTCGACGACGACGGCCGTACTGTCGGGCGTCGTTCAATTCGGGAAAATCGGACGCACGGCGTCCGGAGATACGACCTTGAACCTGTATCCGACACAGGAGATTACTGTGCATTCGGGCGATGACCCTGCCGCCGTGCCGGAGCAGACGATGCTGATGAATATCGGCGAGCTTGTGCGGGGAATGCCGCCGGCCGTGGTCGCCTCGCTGCTTCGAAGCAAGCAAAAAATCGACGATGAAAACCTGGAGATGTACGGCCGGTTTGCGCAGGACAAGCTGCCTGCCGCGCTTGGCGCGTCTGCCGAGGATCTGGCCCGGTTCAGGCAGAATACGCTTGATCTGTCCGGCATCTTCGCCAAGCAGGCGCTGGAGCAAAAAAAGATCGACCTCGCCCAGCTCAAGCAGATCGAGACGGAAGGACGCACGACGTTTAATCTCGACAAGAAGGAATTGCAGTTGACGGAAGCGGACAAAGAGAAGCAAGCAGCAGCCTTGGAGCAGGAGGCCGAAGCTGTCAAAAAACAGACCGAGACCGACGCGGCGAAGCTCAAATCGCTTCAGGGCAAGCTTGCGGAACGGCTGCAGGCGATCGAGCAAGCGAAGCTTGCGCAGCAGGCCGCCAACAAAAAAGCGGCGGAGGAAGCGCAGGCGAAGGCCGAAGCCGCGCTGCTGTCGCAGCTGAACGAATCGCAGAAGCAGCAGTTCCAGACGGACAAAATTTTGAATCGGACGATGCCTTCCGCACCGGTAGCAACGCCTGCGGCGACGCCGACCCCGTCATCCGAAGCGAAGCTCGCTTCATTGGATGTATCCGGCGCTGCGCTCAGTCCTGCCTTCATGCAAAGTCAGCTGTCTTACTCGGCTGCCGTTAACGCCGGCGTAGCGAGCGTAGATATTAGGCCTGTCGCGCTGGATTCGGCTGCGGCAATCGCCGTGAACGGGGAATCGCTCTCAAGCGGGGGCAGGACCGTATCGCTGGACTATGGCACGAACGTCATCGATATTCAAGTTATGTCGCCGGACCGCTCGACGACGCTTCATTATACCGTATCGATAACGAGGGAGCTGCTCGGCGTAGCGGACATCGCCATCGGCCCAGGCAGCCGGCAGATCGATTTCGCAAGCGGCAGCCTGTCGACGCCTTTCAGCGTGCCCGGCGATATTGCTTCCATTGAACTGACGCTAAAAGCTAACGAAGCTCCTGTCATTCAGGTGAATGGCACGCCCGTTTCGGCAACGCCCGCGCTGCTCGGCACGACGACGGCGGATGCGGCGGAGCTCTCCTGGCGCTTCAGCTTGCCGCTGCAGACGGGCAACAACGCGATCGCCATTACGGCCACGGCGGGAGGCAAGATTAAAACCTATATGCTGAACGCCAAGCGGCTGTCGTTGAATACGAACCTATCGAGTCTGTCGATCAAAAGCATGGACGGCCAGCGTAACTTCTTTGCGGCACTCGAACAGGACGGCAAGTTCAAGGTGACCGTTCCCGCCGCGATGACGGAGGGGCTGCTTAATTTCTGGCCCGGAGACAGCAGTTCCAAGCTTATCTTAGGCGGTTCCTCCTATGATTTCGGAGATGCGGCGCCAGTATCGCTGACATCCGATATAAACGAGCTGCGCGTGACGATTCGTTCTCAAAGCGGCGCGACGGCAGACTATACGCTGGTGCTCGATCGGATCCCGCTTGGCAGCGGCGGAAGCGCGGCGCTTGGCGGCATCCGGTTGTACGAGAACGGTTCGCCCGGCGCGTTTTTGGCTCCGGATGCCAATCTGCGCATGAACTCGGAAGTTGCGGTCGCGCAGTCCAGCGTCACGTTTACGATTTCATTTCCGGAAAACGATAATTACTGGCGTTACTTGTCCGTCTATCGAATGGACACCAATCAAAGCGTGTTGCCGGATTCGAACGCCAGGTATACGATACCGCTAAGCGCGAATGGCGATACCGCCATCGAATTCCGATTGCGCTCCGCCGATCAATCGGCATCGAGCATCTATAGCTGGACCGTCAAAAAGGTAATCATGGCCCAGCCGGCCAGTTGGAATAACGTCGCGGGACAACCTTTAATCGATCGGCTGACAGGCAGCGATCCAGCCGGGCTGCCGCTCACCTACGCCACGGTCGCGGGAAGCGGACCTTCGTTCGGCTCGCTCGCGCTGAACCCGGACGGGACATTCCAGTATCAAGCCGCGGCAGATGCGCAAGGCCTCGTAACCTTCGATTATACGGTCACTAACGGGACGGACATCTCCAGGCCTGCCACCGTGTCCATACTCGTTAAGCAACCGGCTCCAACGCTGGCCGGACTGGATCAATGGAATCTGGCAACGAACGGCACCCCGGTAGACCCGTTCTACATGGGGGAGTCTCCGCCCGGGTCCAATACTTTCGTCTTCGCCAAGTACGTCGACGTGATGCCTGACGTCATCGATTTGACCTACAGCTTCGACAATTCCGTTCAGACCGCGAATTTGAATTATGGCGACAGCCTGGGCGCGACTCATAACGTCGACCTGATTGCCGCCGCGGGTACCGCAGCCCTGACGAATCTCAAGTATGGCGAGAATCGGATACAGCTCGAATATACGCGAAGTGAAGGCGGGGGAGCGACGACAAGCTATACGGTTCAAATCAAGCTGTATATCAATTCCTTGTCTTTGTATACGCCGCAAGCGATATCGGACGGTACGACGACACCGGTATTCATGGCTGGAATGAAAGCTTATGTTGCAGCGGTGCCGGCAGGCACCGGCCAGATCCGTCTTCAGCTCCAAGCGGCCGATCCCTACAGCACTTTTGAAGTCGAGTCGGGCGGCATGCCGATCGCCGATGACGGCAGCGGCTATCTTGCCGGCCTGTCCGACGGCTGGAACCGGATTACCGTCCGCTTGAGCCGACTGGGGATCGGCAATGTCGTCGACGTTTACGACATCGATATTTATAAGGGAGACGACGAGCCGAGTGGTTACTCGCTTAGTTTAACGGGAACCGCCGTCTCCGGCGGAACTGCGGTCGCGTTTGCCAGGGATACAGGCCGGTCCACGCGCTGGCTGAGCCAGGCGCCGGCGGGATCGACGGCAATCATGCTGTCTCCGGTTGCAGGCTACGCCGACACCTATATTGGCGGCGTGTACCTGATGAAGCCGGGCGGCATATGGGAATGGGTGAACGCCACCGCGCAGGGATCGGGAATTTACCGTTTGCCGCTCGATGGGGGCGGCGCCCGCGCCTACATCCTGGTCAATAAGTTCGGCAGGCCGCCGCTCGTATACGAAGTCGACATTACGCCGTAAGCCGGCAGAAATAAAACGGCAAGCCGCTCTTCCTTATAAAAAAGGGGGAGCGGCTTTTCGTCGCCGGCATCCTCCGATACAATCCTTACGCGTACAGAAATGATGCCGCTTTAACCGATGATTTTGAGCCAGAGATACAGCCCCGACAGCGTGATGAACAAGACGGGGACGGTAAGGACGAAACCCGTTTTAAAGTAGGCGCCCCAGGTGATTTTTACGCCTTTGCCGGAAAGCACGTGGAGCCAGATCAGCGTAGCCAGCGATCCGATCGGCGTAATCTTGGGACCGAGGTCAGAGCCGATGACATTGGCGTAAATAAGCGCTTCGCGGACGAGGCCGGTGGAATGCGCCTCCTGAATGGCGAGCGCATTGATCATGACCGTCGGCAGATTGTTCATGACGGATGACAGGATGGCGGCGATAAAGCCGGCGCCGATAGCGGCCGCGAACAAGCCTTGTTCGCCCACCCATGCGAAGACGTCGCCCAGCTCGTCGGTCAAGCCGACGTTGCGCAGTCCGTATACGACGACGTACATGCCGACAGAGAAAAAAACGATCGCCCACGGCGCGCTCTTGACAAGCCTGGCGGTGTGAATCTCCGGGCTCTGCCTGGCCATGAGAATAAAGAGGATTGCGGCGGCGCCGGCGATGGCCGATATCGGCACGGCGATGAACTCGCTGAGCAAATAGGCGATCAGGAGGACGGACAGCACGAGCCATGAGATTTTGAAGAGGCGCATGTCTTTGATGGCTTCTGCAGGCTGTTTCGCCTGGGTCCAATCGTACGCTTTCGGCATGCTTTTCCTATAGTACAAATAAAGAACCAGCAAGCTGGCGCCGACGGAGAACAACGTGGGGACGACCATCCGGCCTGCGTATTCCGCGAAACCGATGCCGAAAAAATCGGAGGATACGATGTTCACCAGGTTGCTGATGACGAGCGGAAGAGAGGCCGTGTCGGATATAAATCCGCTAGCCATCACGAAGGGCAAGATCATGCGTTCGTCGAACTTGAGCGCTCTGACCATGGCAAGGACGATGGGCGTTAAAATAAGAGCGGCTCCGTCGTTTGCAAAAAAGAAAGAGACCGCAGCGCCCAGCAGAACGACGTAAACGAACATGATCCGGCCGTTTCCTCTGGCCGCACGTGCAACATGGAGCGCCGCCCATTCAAAAAAACCGATCTCGTCGAGCACGAGCGAGATGAGGATGATCGCGACAAAAGTAAGTGTCGCATTCCAGACGATGCGAGTCACGTCGCCTATGTCGGCGAAATCGACAACGCCGCAAGCCAGGGCGATCAGCGCGCCGCCGCAGGCGGACCATCCGATCCCGAGGTTGCGGGGCTGCCAAATCACGAAAAGAAGCGTAATAAGAAAAATAACGGATGCGATTGCGAGCATAACGATAAAACAACCTCCAAGTATGGCAGCGAAAATAGAATCGCTTCATTATAACTTGTATTCGCTCGATTGGAAGGCTTCCTTTTTAATTTACATGTAAAACAAATCAACGGCCGATCGACTAGCGATCGGCCGTTGATTAGATAAAGCGCTGCTCTCTCGTTAAGACGTTGTCGTACCGGCCTGCGCAAGCCCGTTAAAGCTGACGGGCCCCAAAACCGTGACGACCGGTTCTCCGGCTGCCGCGACGAACATCGTGTAACGGATCTCGCGGTTCGCCACGAATAGGGCTGGAGGGAAGTCGGCGGCTGCGAAGGTGATGAGACGATTGCCGGGGCCGTCCATTAAGTCGACGGCTGCCGTATAGAAAATTACGCCAGAACCGAAAATAGCGGAACCTCCGCGTTGAACGTAGACAGTTACCGTACTCGCTGCAACGCCGCTTACGCCGATGGTGCCCCACAACTCGACTCTGACGTTCCCTTCATTCGCCGTGCCGACAACGGCAGCGGTTTGCAGACCGATATCGCCTAAAAGCACGGGCGTCGGGGATAACGTTTGCGTGCCTGCGCTATCGTTGCGGTTAAGCGACAAACGAGAGTCCAGAAACTGGATTGTCATTTGAAATCCTCCTTTGCGTAGAAGATACTTCATCATATGAACCTGAAGGAGCCAAGCTCCGGCTAACGCGGACGACTCTACCCATTTTGAGAATAAACGGCGAAAGCCACCGGATTTTATAACCGCTATCAAAAATCCTTATATTCGCATCTATCCTCATGGCGCATCACATGTGGTATAGTTTTCAAAAGGATTATGAATCGCGCGGCGCGGCTTCGGCATATCCGGGGTCGTCATTCGTCATTCGAACTATCGTGAGGTGGAGAACGTTGCAATTGCAGGCAACCAACAGTCCGTTCAGCCAGGAGCAGGCAGATCTTCTGAATAAGCTGCTGCCGGGATTGACCGACGCGCAAAAAAATTGGCTTAGCGGATACCTGATCGCATCCGCTTCGGCGCAGGCGATAGCGCCTGCCGCAGTCGCACCGCAGGCATCGCCGGCCGCGGCTCCTGCGAGCAAGGAAGTTACGATTCTATACGGCTCGCAGAGCGGCAACGGCCATGGCATCTCCAAAAAAGCGGCTAAAATGCTCGAGGAAAAGGGATTTCAGGTCACCCTGTCTTCGATGAGCGACTTTAAAACGAATCAGCTTAAAAAGGTGGAGCAGCTTCTCGTCGTTGTCAGCACGCACGGCGAAGGCGAGCCGCCGGACAATGCGATTTCCTTCCACGAATTTTTGCATAGCAAGCGCGCGCCGCGACTAGAAGGCGTGAAGTTCTCGGTGCTGTCGCTCGGCGACAGCTCGTACGAGCAATACTGCCAGACGGGCAAGGAGTTCGATGCGCGACTCGAGGCGCTCGGCGCCACGCGTCTCCACGATCGCGTCGATTGCGACGTGGACTTCGAGGAGCCGACGAAGGCTTGGCTCGAGGGCGTATTGACGCGGCTGACGGAAGCGCAGGGAGGCGGGGGCGCGGCAACGGCGCCTGTTGCGGCTCCGACAGCCGAGGCACCAAGCGCGCCCAGCGCGCCGGCGGCGGAGTCCGTCTATTCACGGACGAATCCGTTCGAGGCCGAGGTGCTCGCGAATATCAACCTCAACGGCCGGGGATCGAACAAGGAGACTCGCCATCTCGAGCTCTCGCTCGAGGGATCCGGACTTGTATACAAAGCCGGCGACGCGCTCGGGATTTACCCGCACAACGATCCGGAGCTCGTCGATCTGCTGCTCGCGGAGACGAAGTGGGATCCGCAGACCGAAGTGGTCGTAGGCAAACAAGGCGATAAGCGCCCGCTGCGCGACGCCCTGATCGAAAACCTGGAGATCACCGTCCTGACGAAGGCGCTCGTCGAGAAGCTGGCGCCGCTGGCGACGAATCCGGATCTGGCCCAGCTCACTGCAGCAGGGAACGAGGCGGCCGTCAAGGCTTACGTCAAAGGCCGGGACCTGCTGGACTTCGTACGCGATTACGGTCCGCTGCAAGGCAGCGCGCAGGACGCGGTATCGCATCTTCGCAAGATTCCGGTGCGGCTGTACTCGATCGCAAGCTCGCAGACTGCCAATCCGGACGAGGTGCATCTGACGATCGGCGCTGTCCGCTACGATGCGTTCGGGCGGGCCCGCAAGGGCGTCTGCTCCACGCAGACGGCCGAGCGTCTTGAAGTCGGCGACAAGATCTCCGTGTACGTGCAGCCCAACAATCACTTCAAGCTGCCCGAAGATCCCGGCACGCCGATTATCATGGTTGGACCCGGCACGGGCATCGCGCCGTTCAGGTCCTTCATGCAGGAGCGGGAAGAGACCGGCGCAACAGGGCCTTCATGGCTGTTTTTCGGCGACCAGCACTTCACGACCGACTTTCTGTACCAGACCGAGTGGCAGCGCTGGATCAAGGACGGCGTGCTGACGCGAATGGACGTCGCGTTCTCGCGCGACACGGACGAGAAGGTATACGTGCAGCACCGCATGCGCCAGCATGCCAAGGAGCTGTACGAGTGGCTGGACAAAGGCGCCGTCTTCTACGTGTGCGGCGACATGAAAAACATGGCGAAGGACGTTCACCAGACGCTGGCGGAGATTATATCCGCAGAGGGCGGCAAGAGCCTGGAGGAAGCCGAAGCGTACCTCGCCGAGATGAAAAAGAGCCACCGCTACCAACGGGACGTATATTGATCGCGAGATAGAGGGGAGTACCGTTCAGAATGGCAAAAAACAAACTAAGCGCGCCGGGAGGCAATCCCAGCGACGTCGAGCGCATTAAGCAAGAGAGCAATTATTTGCGCGGTACGCTGGCCGCTTCGATGCTGGAGCCGATCAGCGCAGGCATCTCGGACGACGACAATCGGTTGATGAAGTTCCACGGCAGCTACCTGCAGGACGATCGCGACCTTCGAAACGAGCGGCAAAAGCAGAAGCTTGAGCCCGCCTACCAGTTCATGCTGCGGGTCCGCATGCCGGGCGGCGTCGCCCAGCCGGGCCAGTGGCTTGTCATGGACGAGCTTGCCCGCAAGTACGGCAACGGCACCTTGAAGCTTACAACGCGCCAGACGTTCCAGATGCACGGCATCCTCAAGTGGAACATGAAAAAGACGATCCAGGAGATTCATCAGTCGCTGCTCGATACGATCGCCGCTTGCGGCGACGTCAATCGCAACGTCATGTGCAATCCGAACCCGTACCAATCCGACATTCACGCCGAAGTATACGAATGGTCCAAGCGGCTCAGCAACGACCTGCTGCCGCGGACGAGAGCGTATCACGAGCTGTGGCTCGACGAGGAGATGGTCGCCTCGACGCCGGAGCAGGAGCAGGACGAATACGAGCCGATGTACGGTCCGCTCTATTTGCCGCGCAAGTTCAAGATCGGCATCGCCGTACCGCCTTCCAACGATATCGACGTCTTCTCGCAGGACCTGGGCTTCATCGCGATCGTGGAGGACGGCAAGCTCGCAGGCTTCAACGTCGCGATCGGCGGCGGCATGGGCATGTCGCACGGCGACAAGGAGACCTATCCGCAGGTGGCGAAGGTCATCGGCTATTGCAAGCCGGAGCAGATCTACGATGTCGCCGAGAAGATCATCACGATCCAGCGCGACTACGGCAACCGGTCCCAGCGCAAAAACGCGCGCTTCAAATATACCGTCGATCGGCTCGGCCTGGAGAACGTCAAGGCCGAGCTGCATAATCGCCTCGGCTGGACCCTGGAAGCGGCCAAGCCGTATCACTTCAACGACAACGGCGACCGCTACGGCTGGGTGCAGGGCGTTGGGGACAAATGGCATTTTACGATGTTCATTCAGGGCGGACGCGTCGCTGATTTTGAAGGCTTCGAAATGATGACGGGACTGCGCGAGATCGCCAAGGTGCATACCGGCGACTTCCGCTTGACCGCCAACCAGAACCTTATCATCGCCGACGTCACGCCGCAGAAAAAAGAAGAGATCACCGAGCTTCTCGGCCGCTACGGACTGATCGACGTTCAGCAGTATTCGGGACTGCGCCGCAGTTCCATGGCATGCGTCGCGCTGCCGACGTGCGGACTGGCCATGGCCGAAGCCGAGCGCTACTTGCCGGTGCTTATCGACAAGATCGAAGGCATCCTCGACGAGACCGGGCTGCGCAACGAAGAGATCACGATCCGCATGACCGGCTGTCCGAACGGCTGCGCGCGTCATGCGCTTTCCGAGATCGGATTCATCGGCAAGGCGCCGGGCAAGTACAATATGTACCTGGGCGCCGCGTTCGACGGCAGTCGACTGAGCAAGATGTACCGGGAAAATATCGGCGAGGAAGAAATTTTGCGCGAGCTGGGAACGCTGCTTCCGAGATATGCGAAAGAAAGAGAGAGCGGGGAGCACTTCGGCGACTTCGTCATCCGCGCAGGCGTCATCGCGGCGACGACCGACGGCATGAATTTCCACGCATAACAAGCTTCTGACATTACTTCTGTAAGGCATTAACAAAGATCCGAGGGGACGGCTCGCCTGGCGAACCGACCGTCGGGTCTTTTTTTGGCTTGCCGCGTTGACTTTTCCTATGAAATGTTTGAGAATATATCTGATGTTCAAGATGAGAGAGACAGGTGAAATATACATGAGTTATAAATTAGATCGCCCCTCTTTCCAGGAACGACTCGATTATTTCGTCAATGTCATCCGCACGGATATTATAAACGGCATCCGGCAGGATGGCACGTACCTGCCTGCCGAGAGCGCGCTCGCCAAGCAATATCAATTGAGCAACAAATCCATCCGCAAGGGGCTCGACCAGTTGGTCGAGGAGGGACTGATCCAGAAGATCGACCGGGTCGGCAGCATGGTGACGCCGCGCCCGAAGGCTTCGATCACGCTAAACTTCGGATGTCCGATCTCGCTGACCACGGACTTCCTGATCGACGATCTGATCGCGGAGTTCGGCCGGCGCAACCCCGGCATCCACGTACGCAGAATTACGCTCAATCACTTAAGCTACGCCCAATCCGCCCAAGAGATGATCGATAACGGCCTGCTGGACGTCGTCGCTTTCAACAGCCCGCAATTTCAGGAGTGGACGGAGGAGGGGCTGGTTCCGCTCCTGGAAAAGCTTGAATCGGACCCGGACATTTATCCGATCGCCGAAGAAGCGTTTATCGTAGACGGCGTCAGCTACGCGAAGCCGATCTCCTTTTCGCCGGTCGTCCTCTGCTACAACAAGCGGCATTTCCGGGAAGCAGGCATCCACGAGCCTGACAGCTATTGGACCTGGAGCGATCTGATGCGCGAATCGACACGGCTGTCCAAGGCCCGTGGCCGTCACGGCATCTATTTCTTGCCCGCCTCCGAGAACCGTTATCCCGTGTTCTTGCTGCAGGGCATGAACCGTCGCCCGAGCGGCGCCAACGGACGGGAACCCGGCGATGACATGCAAAGAGGGCTGCAGGCGCTGAACGGTCTGATCGGCAACCGGGAGGTATTCCCGAATTATTGGGCGCAGGGCAACGACGAGACCGTACAGCTGTTCGCGGAAGGCCAGGTGTCGGTCATTCTTTGCACGTACTTCAACCTGAACGAATTCGCGCATCTGCCGCTGGAGTACGATATTTGTCCGCTGCCGAGCCTGCAGCGCGGCGATCCGCAGCGCACGCTGCTGCTCTCCATCGGCATGTCGCTCGTCAGACATTCCAAATGGAAGGAAGCGGCGCGGCGATTCGTCGACTTCCTGGCCTCGGCGGATGCGCAAAATGTCATTCGCGAGCGAACCGCCAGCATCCCTGCACGCAAGGCGTCGGCGGAACAGCCGACCGCGGAAGGGAGAAATCAGCCTTCGCGATACGCGATGTTCCGCGAGATGTTTCCCTCCTTTTCGTACCATCGGGATTTGGGGCTTCAGATCAAAGATCTCAAGCAATTCACCAAGTGGCTGAAGGAGTATTGGTCCGATATGATCGATGCGGATACGCTGCGCATCAAGCTCGGGGAGCTGTATGGCAAAGGTCTTAAGCCTGGCGAGTCGGATACATCAGTTGATGAAATTGCACACCGATAAAGCCTTATCAAGTACATCAGAAGCCGTTTCTAATGTCATTTCGATGACAGGGAAGCGGTTTTTTTGTTTTTCTTGGTCGCTTGAGGGCTGCAGGTCAGCGATTTTTGCGTGTGAAGGCAGTCGAGTGTTAACGAGTCCACGGGAATGCAGCGAGAGATTCAGAGCTGCCAAAACGCCAAAATAAGGATCAAAAACCGATTATTTATGATAACGATTACATGATTGACAGGACTGCATGTTACCGCATTCACGACAACGTCTCGCGACAATCTATGTGGAGGTTTCATAAAAGCTTCGGAATCGATGATTTAGGGTTGACGGCCTTTTTGTTAGCTGTGTATAATCAGTACATCAGATGTACATCAAATCAATTGTTTTGGGATTTACAATGATTAACAGGTAAATCAAGCATAAACCAGGAGGCGCATATGCGAGCGATCAAGAGCCGGAACGGTACAGCGGAAATCGTCGATCTGCCGGAACCCGAGATTAAACCGCAGCATGTCAAAGTCAGAATCGATTACTCGTCCGTCAGCATCGGTACCGAGCTGCTCATGATAAGGACGAACCCGGGGGCGCCGCTGGGCTACAGCGCGACCGGCATTGTCATCGAGACGGGTGAGGGAGTCACCCATGTCGTGCCCGGACAGCGGGTCGCCTGTTACGGCAGCCCTGCACACCGGGAGGTGATGCTGTCGCCCAAGCATCTGACCGTCCCCGTTCCGGATGGCGTCTCGCCAGAGGAAGCGGCGTTCAGCGGGCTCGGCGCGATCGCCGTGCATGCGCTTCGCCAAGCCGAGCTGAAGTTCGGAGAGACGGCGCTTGTCGTAGGGGTCGGCATATTGGGACAGATCATCGCGCGGATCGCGCATGCCTCCAATTATCGCGTTATCGGACTGGAGCCTTTTGAAGAGAGAAGAGCGATGCTCGCCTCCGCCGGCATTCGCCATGCTTGCAAGGACAGCGAAGAGGTCGCTGCGGCGCTGAAGGAGACGACCGGCGCTTTCGGTGCGGACGCGGTGCTCGTATGCGCAAGCAGCCGGCAGACCAGCCTGATCGACGACTCCCTAGGATGGCTGAGAGATCGCGGGCGGGTCGTGATCGTCGGAGACACCGGTACCGCGTTCGACCGCGACTTGCTTTTCTCCAAGGAAGCGAGCGTTCACATCTCGCGCGCCGGCGGACCCGGGCGCTACGAGCCCGACTATGAACAACGCGGCGTCGATTATCCGATCGGGTACGTCCGCTGGACGGAAGGACGCAACGTGCAGGATTTCCTGAGGATGATCGAGGAGAAGCGCATCGATATCCGGTCGCTGATCTCGGATCGGGTCTCGATGCACGAACTGCCGGAGCTGTACCGGCAGTATGCCTCGGCGCCCCGGAATAAAATGGGCATCGTCGTCCGCTTCGATTAGAGCGGCGGGAGAGGAGCGATCGGCATGTCGAAAGGAAACGCGCAAGCCGCCGACGTATCGGGCGGATACGTACATCAGCCTTCTCTGCGAAGCAAGATATGGCGTTACCGCTGGCTTTATGTGTTTATGATACCGGGCATTCTCTATTATCTCGTCTATCATTATGTACCGATGTTCGGATTGGTCGTAGCGTTCCAGGACTACAATCTGATGAAAGGCGTGACGGGCAGCGCCTGGGTCGGATGGGACAACTTCAGGGCGGTATTCGAATCGCCCGACTTTCCGCAGCTGATGAAAAACACCGTTCTCCTTAGCATTTACCGCCTCGTGTTCGGCATGCTGCCGGATCTGCTGCTGGCGCTCATGCTGAACGAGATCCGGGTCAGGTGGTTCAAAAAGACGATCCAGACGCTTACCTACGGCCCGCACTTCCTTTCCTGGATTATCGTCTACGGCATCATGTTCTCCTTTTTCGCGCCGGGCTCGGGGCTGGTGACGACGTTCTTCCGGGATATGGGCTGGGGCGATATCGATGCGCTGACCAACTCGGAACTGTTCCGGCCGATGCTCGTCATGACGGACATCTGGAAAAGCACCGGATACGGCGCCATCATTTACTTGGCAGCGCTTGCCAACATCAACCACGAGCAATATGAGGCCGCCGCGATCGACGGCGCCAACCGCTGGAGCCAGCTATGGCACGTAACGCTGCCCGGCGTCCGCGACGTCTTCATGCTGCTCGTCATCCTCCGGCTTGGCGGCATTCTCGATGCGGGCTTCGAGCAGGTGTACATTTTCCTCAACGTTCGCGTTTACGACGTCGGCGACATCCTCGATACATGGATCTTCAGGCGCGGCATCGAAGAGATGAATTACAGCGTGCCGGCGGCGGTCGGCGTGTTCAAGTCGGTAATCGGCTTCGTCCTCGTGCTGGGCGCGAACAAGCTGGCGAAGCGATTCGGCGGCTCCGGCATCTGGTGAGGACAATCAGCATCGAACGGAGGTGGAGACATTGCCCTATATTTTCAAAAAGTCGATTCCCGACCGCATCGTGGACGCGTTAATCATCGTCATTCTATCGGTATTCGGACTTGCGACCTTGTTCCCGCTTTATTACGTGGCCGTCGTCTCGATCACGCCTTATACGGAGGTGCTCCGCAACGGCGGCTTCCTCCTTCTTCCCAAAACCTTCACGTGGGACGCCTACAAGGCGATCTTTAACAGCGGCGTCGTGCCGAGGGCGCTGAACGTGACGATCTTCGTCACTTTGGCGGGCACCGCACTGAATCTGATGGTCACGACGCTGCTAGCCTATCCGCTCTCCAAAAAGTACTTGCCGGGACGCAATGCCGTACTCATGGGGATCGTTTTCACGATGCTGTTCTCCGGCGGACTCATCCCGACGTTCCTGACCGTCAAGGCGAC
Organism: Cohnella hashimotonis; assembly: GCF_030014955.1. Lineage (NCBI taxonomy): Bacteria > Bacillati > Bacillota > Bacilli > Caryophanales > Paenibacillaceae > Cohnella > Cohnella hashimotonis. Next base: position 3,306,779 of record NZ_JAGRPV010000001.1, on the reverse strand, counting down.
GGGCCTGATGAACACGCTTTGGGCGCTCATCATTCCCGGCATGGTATCGACCTTTAACCTCCTGGTCATGAAAACGTACTTCGAATCGCTTCCGTCGGAGATCGAAGAGGCCTCGAAGGTGGACGGATGCTCGGACGTCGGCACGCTGCTCCGGATCGTACTGCCGCTGTCGATGCCGATCATGGCGACGCTCGGGCTTTTCTACGGGGTCAACCACTGGAACGCTTACTTCGGCGGCATCATGTACCTGAACGACCGGGATCTGTATCCGCTGCAGGTCGTCCTCCGCAATATGATCATCACGCCAAGCGTCAGCCAGGAGCTGTCCGTGCCTCAATCGCAGCTTAGCGCGCTGCCGCCGGAATCGATCAAGATGGCGACCGTCGTCGTCGCGATCGCGCCGATCATCGCCGTCTATCCGTTTCTCCAGAAGTACTTCATTAAAGGCATGCTGCTGGGCGCCGTCAAAGGCTGAGCGGCCGATCGCGTTAAGGGGGGAATGCGTCAGCCGAAGCGCCGCGGCGCCGGCGATTCACAGTCGGAATGGCATGAAAAAGAAGGCGAACAGGAAGTTCCATGCAAGCAGGCTCGTCATGCAACCCAATCCAGGGAGGTCATTGCACATGAAACGTACAAGCGCAATACTGGCAAGCCTTACCGCCGCATCGTTATTGCTATCCGCCTGCGGCAACAACGCCAACGAGGCGGCGTCCCCATCCGCCGGCGCATCCGCGTCCGGTTCCGCATCTTCTTCATCCCCGGCCGCGGCCAAGCTCAAGCTGAACTGGTACGTCATCGCTTCTGCGGACGCCCAGCTTCCGAAGGGAGACGCCGACTTCGTCAAGAAGACGATCGACGAGAAGTTCAACGTCGACCTCGTGATCGATTACATGCCGCTTGGAACGGACTTCCAGAACAAATTCAACTCGATGGTCGCTTCCAACGATATTCCCGACGTCTTCTTCGCCGAAGGCATTCCTTCCAACCAGTATATTGCGGACGGCGTCGCCCGCGAGATGACCGGCCTTGTGACGCCTGCCAACATGCCGAATTACTTCAAATACTGGGTCACCGAAGAAGAGCTGCCGAAGTATCAGGTCCAGGGCAAATTTGCGCGCGCGCCGGTGCCTTACGAAAAAAATTACTACCGTTCTTATTACATCCGCAAAGACTGGCTCGACAACCTCGGCCTGTCCGTGCCCAAGTCGTACGACGAGATGGTCGAGGTCATGAAAGCCTTCACGACGGGCGATCCGGACGGCAACAAGAAAAACGATACTTACGGCTTCACCGCTTACGGCAACGGAACGAACATGTCGCTCGAATTTCCGACTTATGTGAAAAACGGCCTGTTCGGCGACTTCATGGTCGAGGGCGACCAATTTATCGATACCCGCACGGACCCTCGCATGCAGCAGGTGCTGACCGACACCCGCGCGCTTCTGGATCTCGGCGTCGTCGATCGGGACTGGCTGCTTAACAAGAACGGACAGCAGCTCGAGAAGGCGGAGCAGGGCAAGGCGGGCATCGTGCTCGGCTTCGGCAAAAACCTTGCGTTCGACAACAACCCTGAAGGCCTGCAGGCGAAAACGAAGGAAATTACGAAGGTCGAGACCGCGAACTGGGTCGCATTCGATCCGTTCGCCGAGACGGGCACTTACCTGACGCCGGTTCCGGGCAATCCGTTCTTGTTCAGCTCGAAGTCGACGGACGAGGAAATCAACAGGTCGATGCAAATTCTCGACTGGCTCGCGGGCGAGGAAGGCTTTCTTATGACGCACTACGGCCGCGAAGGCACGGAATTCACCCGCAGCGGCAGCACGATCACGCTGAATCAGGATGCGTTCAAGACGAACGTCACAGATAAGGGCAACTTCTTGTCCGTGTACCAATGGTTCACGCCGATCTCGGGTCCCGAGGCGTTTGGCGTCGAGGTATCCGATCCGAATATCACAGACCGCGACAAGGAGATCCTTGCGACGATGAATGCATACAAGCTCGTGCCGTCCGTCGGTACCAGCCTCGTCGTCAAGGAAGGCATGGACCTGGCCGCGCTTCGCAAGCGCATGAACGAGCTTCAGGTCAAGGTGCTCTATGACGACAAAACCGCGGAAAATTGGCCTGCTTACCGTCAAGAGCTGATGACGAAGTATGCAGGCAAGGAAATTTTCGAGTATTATGCGCAGCAAGTGTCCGAGGCGCGGGGGACGACGGTGTCCTTCAACGCGGGCAATTGATCGCCAAAAGTTGAAAAGGAAGGCGGAGAGTCGGCACCGGCGGCTCTCCGCCTTCCCATTAACAAACCAGCGAAGGGGGAGCGATCATGGAAGGTTGTAAGCGGCAGGTCGAAAATGTGGCTGCGCTGAAGCTGCTCCAGCCGGGCGAACTTGAGGTCGGCGAGACGATCTGGGTGCGCGGCTATGCGACGGCGGGAGACGGCGGCGCCAAGGCGGCCATGTGGAAGCCGGGCTGCGAGACGCCTGATGACGGTGGCCTTGTTCACGCGCCGGCGGGCGGAGGCAAGGGAAGATGGATGGTGTTGCACGGAGGCGTCGGCCGATTCCGTTATTTCGGCGTGTTCGGTGCCGATATAGCAGCCGATGACGCGCTCGAGGCGATGCTGGCCGATCCTTCGATCCGTCGGATCGAGGCGGACTGCGACCTGAACTTTATGCGGAGGCATCGCATCGGTCGCAGCTTCATCGACCTGGACTTCAATGGCTTTACGGTCACGACCGCGGGGATCGAGCCGGCGCCGCCGAACGACCCGTTCGCGGCGGTCTTCTTCTTCAGCGGCGAGGAAACGGGCGACGTCCAGCGCGTCGTGCTGTCGGCTTCGCTCGCGGAGCTGGAAGAGCGCTTCGAAGTGGCGGATGCCGGGGCGTTCGAGGTCGGCGATTGGTGGATCGTACGATGCGACAGGCGATCGGGCGGCGCGGAGCGCGAGCTGGAAAAGCTGGTCAAGGTGACGGAGGTGACGGACCGGACGCATGTGCGTTTGCAATATAAAAACGGATGGGCGCTGGAGGCGGGCCGCGAGATCGAATACCGCCGGGTGAAGCCCGTCGTGCAGGCGAACGTGCGTAACATGAAGTTCGTTGCGAATGGCGCGACCGAAGCGACCGGCTCGCATCCGCTCGCTTACGAATACGCTGTCGAGTGCGACGCGGTCGGCATCGACGCGACGGGGACGTATTGGCCAGTCGTTATGCGTCGCTACAACACGTTCTATGTGACGGAGCGCTGTCAGCTGCTGAATCCGGCCGAGGTCGTCGTCGGAGGCACCGGCTATCTGACGCAGCAAATCTATTGTCTATATGGCCATGTGCGGGACTGCCTGACAAGCAACGGCAGGCACTTGAACGACTTCACGGGATCCGCTTATTGCCATGTCGAAAATTGCCATGCCGACGGGGACGATCTCGGCGCGTTCGTGACGCACGGACAATACGAACACGACCTGACCTACGTCGGCAACTCGGGGCTGATGTCGTTTGCGAACAGCGGACCGACCTGGGGAGAGAGCGCGAAGCGGATCACGGTCAAGCAGCATGTCGCCTCGTGGTTTTTGGCATTCCGCAAGGTGACTGATCTGACGCTCGAAGACGTCCACGTGTTCGCGCGGGCCGGCGTCGAGAATTCGCACAATACCGGCTCCTTTTGGCTGAACGCGGACGGCGTGCAGATGAAAAACTGCACGGCGGAAAAGATGGTGAAGTTCAAGCAAGCTTCTGCGCGATCGGATCGACCCGTCGTCGTGGAAAATTGCGCTTTCGCGCTAACGGCGGGGCGGCGCGTCTCGCAAGAGGAGGTCGCCTCCGAGCTGACGTTTCGCGAGTGCCGCTTTACGGCGGCGGACGGCAATGCGTTCGCGGGATCGGGTAGCGTCCGCTTCCAGGATTGCCGTTTGGAAGGGGCAGGCCCGGACGCGCTTCCGATCCGATTCGCAGGCTCCGAGCTGGTATTCCGCGGCGGGGAAATAAGCAATTCGGGCTTCCGCTTGATTGGCGGCGAAGTCCGGCTGGAGGTCGGCTCGGGCGCGACGATCATCGGAAGCAATGGGGAAAAAGCATTTTTCAGCAGAAGCAAGGAGGCGGGGCCCGGCGCGGCGAGCTGGAGTTTCGACGGCGCAATCAGTCTCGCAGCCGACCGGACGACTGCGCATTTCTCTATCGAAGACGGCGGAGCCGTTCGTGATTGCTTCGTAAGGAACTCCTCGTTTAAAGGCGGCCGGTTTGCCGTGTCCGAGGGAGCGTTCGGCGCGGAGAGCTGTATGCTGTATACTTCGAACGTCGAGCGCGGCGTAGATCGCAGCGCGCTGCCGCCCGAATCCGCGTCGATCAGACATCGGGAAGGCAACGTAATTCTGCCAGCCTGCACTTAAACAAGTTATGTCAGGATGGACCGTTGAATGGTATTCGAATGTTTTGCGTTGTGTGAAGCGTCATCCAAAGGTGTTACTTTAGAATCAAGTTTTGAATATTTTCCATGTCTAAAAGACCGCTAGGGGCGTTTTCCTTATCCCCTAGCGGTCTTTTTATGTAATTTGGACGTTTGCCGTGTTCAATTCTACTAGATGATCCATATTTTAGTGATATAAAAAGATGAAAATATTTCCGATATATATGATAACAAAGGAGGTTTATGATGATAAAATCATATAAATGGAAAATGAGGTTGGTATTGTTTATTTTGTCGGCCATTATGTCCGCCTCGGCCGTCGTGCCTGCCAGCTTCGCTGCCGAGGGAAGTACGCCGCTCAAAACGGGCAACTACTTTTATAGTCCGACGCCTGACGCCGGCAGCTCGCCCGATCGCGTGACAAGCGGCTTGGTTTCATCCGCAAACGGCATACTCTTCGACGGTTTAAGCACGTATGCGGGCTGGATGGGAAGCGCCACTGCACCGCTTACGGTTAGAGTCGTTTTTGATCTCTTAAAAGACTATCCGCTGGATCAGATTCGAATCATCATGAATTCCCAAAATATTTATTGGGGCTTTAAAGACGTTACCGTCAAGTATCGTCCGGAATCGAAGCTCGGCTATTATATCGCGGCCAGACACGTGAGAACGGGTACCGATTTAAACTACACGATATCCGTTCCGATGGCCAATGCCACGGCTAGATACGTCATATTGGAAATTCGTCGGACGCAAGCCTATCAACACATTCCGCTTACCGAAGTTGAGTTTTACAAAGGAAGCGGCGATGCCGGTACGAATTCCGCCGCCGCGCTCACAGCGTCCGAAATCAAAGGCGAGCTGTCCAAGGATGCTTTGATGGTCGACAAATACGGTCAATGGATGAGCGAGACCTGGCCGGGCAAGGTCGGCTACGATGTGCAATTGCAGCTGGAGTATGCAAATGAGGCGGCTCTCCTGGCAGCGTCTTCGCTGAACCTGTCTAAATACGACGCATACGGCGGGATCAAGAGCCTTGGAAAGTACACCGCCACCGGATTTTTCCGGCTGCAAAAAATAGACGGCAAATGGTGGTTTATCACGCCGGAAGGGTACCCGTTCATCATGAAGGGCGTCGATGCCGCGAGCCTGTGGGAAGCAGGCTATAAGACGCCGATCAACAAGGCGGACGGGACGCCGAAGGCCATTTTCGACGAGCTGCCGGACAAGACCGCTTTTTCACCGGCCTACACTAACGATGCGAACGGTCAATACGTCAGCTTCGTTGTCGCCAATGTCATGAAAAAGTACGGAGCCGACTACGAGGCGAAATGGGAGGACATCACAAAAAAACGGTTGATCGACTGGGGATTCAACGCCTTCGCCAAATGGACCAAGCCGAAAAACGTCATGTTTCCTTATGTGCAGGTGCTGCAGGATCCTTCGAATCTGAGAAGAATATCATGGACGTATGACGTCTTTGACCCGGCGAGCGAAGGCATCATCGACACGGCGCTGAAGACGCAGCTTCAATCCGCGAAAAGCAGTCCGTGGCTGATCGGTTATACGTACGATAATGAAGCCGGCTGGGATAGCGAAATCGTAAAGCAGATCCTGCTGTACAACGCAAGTTCTCCGGCCAAAAGCACGTTCGTCGATTTTATGGCGGCCAGGTACAACAACGATCTGACGGCAGTTAACCATCTGCTCGGTACGAGCGCTTCGTCGTTCGCTGCGCTTAAGGATGCGGCGATCGACGTGGCCAGAGTACCCGCGATCGACGTATCCGAATATATCCGGCTGGCGTCTAAAACCTACTATTCGATGATTCGCAACATCATCAAAAAATACGATACGAACCATTTGTTTCTCGGCAGCTCCGTCGTTCCTACCTGGCGCACGAGCCTGGACTGGGATCAGGCGGGAATGGCTTACGTAGACGCGTTTTCCGTGGACAGCTATACGCAAAACGCCGATTGGATCGCCAGATACGCCGCCTTCGACAAACCGCTGATCAATCAGGAATATTCCTTCGGCACTTCGATCAGGGGACTGACCTATATCAGCGCGCCTACCAAAACCGGCAGCATCGCCGAAAGAGGAACGGCCTTCAAGAAATTCCTCGAAAGCCAAGCGGCGAATTCGCTGTTCGTCGGGTCCGGCTGGTATTCGTATTACGATCAGCCCGTGACGGGACGTCCGGACGGAGAGAGCTACAACACGGGGCTCGTGAACCAGCAGGATCAGCCTTATACGGAAATGACAAGCATCATGAAGGACGTTCACGCGGGACTTGAGACCCTACATTCCACTGCCGCACCTGTGACGCCTGCGCCCGTGCCGGTCTTGATCGAAGCCGAGAAATACACCCAGCAGATGGGAGCCGTCACCGTTACTATGACGGGCGGCGGACAATATGTCGGCTCGCTGAAGCCCGGAGATTGGACGGCTTATGCCGGTGTAAATATGACAGGGATAAAAAATATGGAGTTTAAAGTGGCATCCGATAAGTCGGGAACGGTACGCGTCAGACTTGGCGGTCCGAGCGGCGACGTCGTCGGCACGCTCAATATCGCCTCGACCGGCGGACTGCAAACGTGGAAAACGTCGCAGATCGCCATCGCGCCGACCGCAGGCCTTCAGAACCTTTATCTGACATTCGAAAATGCCGCGGGCGAAGAAATCGGCAATATCGATTACTTCAAACTTTACGCCTGATAGCGGTATATCATACTTCGCGGTCGCTTTATGAAAAATCGCGATTTTCCGAAAGCGAAGACTTCGCGTTTGAGTTGTATTATAATGGATGAAAAGTCCAATATATTGCACAATGCTCAGACGGGAGAGAAGCATTTAAATGAGCGGAAAGATCTTGAATCATGCTTATGAAGCGATCGGCCAGACGCCGGTCGTACGGCTGTCGCGTCTGACCGCCGGGTTGGACGGAGAAATCTATGCCAAGCTCGAATATCTGAATCCGGGCTTCAGCAAAAAGGACCGGGCGGCGCGCGCGATTATCGAGGAAGCCGAGGCCGGCGGACTGCTCTCGCCGGGACAGACGGTCGTCGAATTGACCAGCGGTAATATGGGGACGGGGCTGGCGATCGTATGCGCAGCCAAAGGCTATCCGTTCGTAGCCGTCATGTCCAAAGGCAATTCGATCGAGCGGGCCCGTATGATGAAAGCGCTGGGCGCAGAAGTAATTCTTGTGGATCAAGCGCCGGGCGCGCTGGAAGGCCAGGTGTCGGGAGAGGATCTGCGGCTGGTCGAGCTTGTGACGGAGCGAATCGCGCTTGAACGCAACGCATTCCGTGCCGATCAGTTCAACCGAATGGGGAGCGTGCATGCGCATCAATACGGAACGGCGCAGGAGGCCTGGGAGCAGACGGACGGGCAAATCGACGCTTTTGTCGATTTCGTCGGAAGCGGCGGCACGTTCGGCGGTTGCGCCCGCGCGTTTAAAGCGTTGAAGCCCGACATACGCTGTTACGTCGTTGAACCTTTTACGGCACCGTTTTTAGCGGGACGAGAGGTAACGAACGCCAACCATCGCATTCAGGGCGGGGGCTACAGCATGCCGTTATCTCTTTTGGACGATTCGTCGCCGATAGAGGACTTCGTTCAAATATCGGATGAGCGTGCCATTCAAGCCGCGCGGGATCTGGCGTCCAAGGAAGGCATATTTGCAGGCTTTTCATCTGGCGCGAATGCGGCTGCGGCGCTGCAATTGCTTAAGGGCAATGAACGCGGCAGCCGAATTCTGATTACGATTAACGATTCGGGCCTGAAGTATTTGTCGACGGATCTGTTCGCGTCGGAAGTCTAAAGATCGCAAAGCGAAGCGGCAATGATGATTTTCTGAGGCAATTTTAAAAGGATGAAGCAGGCGTAAGCGCTGCCTCATCCTTTTTGATTTTTCGTTTTTGCGGCGTCCGCCTGTTTGGACGATCGGGAATGTCGTTTGAGTAGTACGAAAGAACGCATGCATGCATGTCGTATCCGCCGAGAAGCTTGTATAATAGAAACGTCAAATAAAGCTTCTCGCGAGAGGGATGGGGGTCCGGCAATGGAACTGGATACGGTCATGCAGGAGCTCGAGTCGATGGGCAAGGAACGGTTGAAAAAAATGTACATTTCCAACGGTGCGCATGAGCCGGTGTTTGGCGTGGCAACGGGCGAAATGAAGCCTCTGTTCAAGAAGATTAAGATCAATCAGCCTCTGGCCGATCAGCTTTACGCAACGGGCAACTATGACGCCATGTACTTCGCCGGCATCATTGCGGATCCGAAAGCGATGACGGCGGACGACTTCGACCGGTGGATCGATTCCGCTTATTTTTATATGCTGTCCGACTTTGTCGTCGCCGTAACCCTGGCGGAAGCGCCAATCGCGCAGGACGTCTCCGACCGGTGGATCGCGAGCGGCGACGAGCTGAAGATGTCGGCCGGCTGGAACAGTTACTGCTGGCAGATCGGGAATCAGCCGGACAGCGCGTTTTCGGACCGCAAGCTTGCGGGCATGCTCGATCTGGCCGCACAGTCGATTCACGGCGCGCCTGAACGAACGAAATACGCGATGAACCAGTTTATTTATACGGCGGGTATATCCTATTTGCCTCTTCATGCCAAAGCGATGCAAACCGCAATCGACGTCGGTCCGGTCGAAGTGAGCGGAACGAAAGGCAAAGCGAAATTTTTGAACGCTGCCGAGACGATTCGCAAGGCGATCGAGAAAAACCAGATCGGCTTTAAGCGAAAGCATGTCCGATGTTAGAGGGATGACTTGAGCGATGGCATAAAACCTTCCGGATGCAAGGATGGTTTTTTAGCCGCTTTTTGCCGGGATTGACACGACACCGAAAGGTGTCATACAATGACTCCGACACCAACGGGTTTCCTTACTCAGGAGCCCTAGGCGAGGCCGGAATATATAGGAGAGGGTGTTGTGAGCCAAAACCTCGCTGTGCGGGACGTATTCGACGCGATCGCCGATCCCACCAGGCGCGAGTTGATCCGTCTGCTGGCGGACAAGTCGGAGCTGCCGCTTCACGAATTAACGCCGCGTTTTGAAATGGGCCGAACGGCTGTATCCAAGCATTTGACGATTCTTAAGCAAGCAGGACTCGTACGAGACCGCAAAGTCGGCAGAGAGACGCGCTTCAGACTTCACGCTGCGCCGCTCAGAGAAGTGCAGGATTGGGTATCGTTCTACGACAAATTCTGGCGGACGAACTTGCTCCGACTAGAGCAACCGTTAAAAGAAGAAGATGAGGCGACTGAACGGAATTGACCCGAATCGTCGATGACCGGCTGCATGACGCGTGCAGCCGGTTTGCGTCTGCCGAGGATAAGCTGCCTCGAGCCCCGCGTACACCATACATACGGAAGGATGGCGTTTAAGTATATGATCGAATCTAATCAGGAGTATATCGTTATCTCCGGCGCGAGGGAAAACAATCTCAACAATATATCGCTCCGAATCCCCAAGCGGAAGATCACGATTTTTACCGGCGTATCCGGCTCCGGCAAGTCCTCGATCGTCTTCGATACGATCGCCGCGGAGTCCACGCGTTTGCTGAACGAGAACTTCAGCATGTTCGTTCGCACATTCTTGCCCAAATACCCCCAACCTGAGGCGGACGCGATCGAGAACCTGAGCATGGCCGTTATCGTGGATCAGAAGCGGCTTGGCGGCGGATCGCATTCCACGATGGGAACAATCACCGACATTTCTCCGATCGTCCGGCTGCTGTTTTCCCGCGTAGGCCAGCCCTACGTCGGACCAGTCAATCTGTTTTCGTTCAACGACCCGCAGGGCATGTGCCCCGCATGCAACGGCATCGGCCGGAGCCTGGGCGTCGACATGGACAAGGCGATAGATATGTCCAAGTCGCTGAACGAAGGGGCGATCATGCTTCCGGATTATGGCGCGGGCGGCTGGGAGTTGAACATGATCCTGCAATCCGGAGACTTCGACCCCGACAAAAAGCTGAGCGATTATGCGCCGGACGAGCTGGACCAGCTGCTATACGGCAAGGCGAGGAAGGTGAAGATGGACTTCGCCGGCAAGGCCATGAATATCACGGTCGAAGGCGCCCTTGAGAAATTTACCAATAAATATATCAGGCAGGATCTGAAAGCGAAGTCCGAGCGCACGCAGAAGACGGTCGCACCGTTCATTACAGAAGGCACTTGCACCAGCTGTCATGGCGCGAGATTGAGCCAGGCCGCGCTTTCGTGCAAGGTTCAAGGACATAATATCGCGGAGCTGTCCGGCATGGAGGTCGGTCAGCTCGTCCGAATCATTCGCGAGATCGACGATCCGGCCGCCGCGCCGATCGTACAAATGCTGAGCGAGCGGCTGCAGCATCTGGTAGACATCGGACTCGACTACCTGACGCTCGACCGCGAGACGGACACGCTGTCGGGCGGCGAATCGCAGCGCGTCAAGATGGTGAAGCATCTGAGCGGAAGCCTGGTGGACGTCACCTATATTTTCGACGAGCCGAGCGTCGGCTTGCATCCGCGCGATGTCCACCGGTTAAACGAGCTGCTGCAGAAGCTGCGCGACAAAGGCAATACGGTGATCGTCGTCGAGCACGATCCGGACGTGATCAAAGTGGCGGATCATATCGTCGATGTCGGACCGCATGCAGGCAGCCGGGGCGGCAACATCGTCTTTGAAGGAAGCTTCCAGGGGCTATTGGAAGCGGGTACGTTAACTGGCCATTTTATGAAGCGGCCGCTTCAGCTCAAGCAAAATTGCAGAACGCCGTCCGGCCAATTGTCCGTGGCGCATGCGTCGCTGCACAATTTGCAAGACGTGAGCGTCGATATTCCGACCGGCGTGCTGACCGTCGTAACGGGCGTTGCAGGCTCGGGAAAAAGCACGCTCATCAATGAAGTGTTCCTGGGTCAGCATGCGGACGCGATCGTCATCGACCAATCGGCGATCGGCGTGTCGACCCGTTCGAATCCAGCGACCTACACGGGCATCATGGACGATGTGCGCAAGGCGTTCGCTTCCGCCAACAAGGTTAACCAAGGCCTGTTTAGCTTCAACTCCAAGGGCGCCTGCGAGAACTGCCAGGGGCTTGGCGTCGTGTACACGGACCTTGCCTTCCTCGACAGCGTTAAGCTGCCTTGCGAGGTTTGCGGCGGCAAACGATTCAAGGAAGAAGTGCTTGCGTACAAGCTGGACGGCAAGTCGATCGCGGAAGTGCTGGAAATGACGGTGGAGCAGGCGTTGGCATTTTTCCAGCTCAAAGAAGTCGTGCGCAAGCTCCAGGCGATGAGCGACGTGGGACTCAACTACATTACGCTCGGGCAGCCGCTCAGCACGCTGTCGGGCGGGGAGTGCCAGCGCATCAAGCTGGCGAGCGAGCTGCACAAGAAGGGCAGCATCTACGTGATGGACGAGCCCACGACAGGCCTTCATATGTCCGATATCGGTCATCTGCTCGAGATTATGAATCGGCTCGTCGACGCCGGCAATACGGTCATCGTCATCGAGCACAACCTCGAAGTGATCAGTCAGGCCGATTGGATCATCGACATGGGCCCCGACGGCGGCAGCAGAGGCGGCCAGGTGGTATTCGAGGGCACGCCGGAACAGATCGTCCGCGAAGGAAGGTCGATTACGGGGAAGTATTTAGCTTAACGCGATGGATGCGCATTAGTGCTGGCTTTGGAGATGCACCGTTCTGGTGCATGATTGGGCAGCATAGGAAGCGCGGAGTCACGTTTATGTTAAAGATGCACCATTATGGTGCATGATCGGGGAGCACAGGCTGCGCGGAGTCGCGCTTGTGTCGAAGATGCACCATTTTGGTGCATGATCGGGAAGCATAGGCCGCACGGAGTCGCGCTTGTGTCAAAGATGCACTATTTTGGTGCATGATCGGGAAGCGCTGGCCGCGCGGAGTCGCGCTTGTGTCAAAGATGCACTATTTTGGTGCATGATCGGGAAGCGCTGGCCGCGCGGAGTCGCGCTTGTGTCAAAGATGCACCATTTTGGTGCATGATCAGTGAGCATAGACCGCGTGGAGTCGCGCTTGTGTTAAAGATGCACCATTCAGGTGCATGCCGGGACAGTACAGGGCGCGCAGTAGCGCACTTGCTATTTAGCCACAATAGGATTTCAAGCTCACGAATGGAAAAGAGGCCGATGAGATGACCAACCGTCTAACGCATCCGAAAGCCGAAGCGTTTTTCAACAAGTCCAAACGTTGGAAGGCCGAATACGAGGAATTGCGAGAGATCGTCATGGACTGCGGATTAACCGAGGATTTCAAATGGATGCATCCTTGCTACACGTTTCAAAGTAAAAACGTCGTGCTGATCCATGGATTTAAGGAATACTGCGCGCTACTGTTCCATAAAGGCGCATTGCTGAAGGATCCGAACGGGATCCTGATCCAACAGACGGAAAACGTACAAGCCGGACGCCAGATTCGGTTTACGAACGTCCAGGAGATCGTGGAGTGTGCCGCGATATTAAAAGACTACATTCAAGATGCGATCAACGTAGAAAAGTCGGGACAAGAAGTGGTATTTAAAAAGAATACCGAATTCGCCGTCGCCGAGGAGCTTCAACGCGAATTCGATGGCAACCCGGCTTTGAGGAAGGCATTCGAAGCGTTAACGCCAGGCCGCCAAAGAGCTTACCTGCTTCATTTTTCTCAACCGAAGCAGGCTAAAACGAGAGAGGCCAGGGTGGAGAAATACAAACCTAAAATCCTTGAAGGGAAAGGGTTGGACGATTAGAAAGCTTAGATACGCCGAGCGGACACATATCTTAGCGCTTGAAGGGGCTTGTTTCCCGAGGTCGAGTCGTCGACCGGGGGAGCTGCTCTTTTTTTTGCGGCCGCAACGGCGGATGCTTGATTCGGAAGGTTACCCGATGAGGGTATACAGCGCTAATCTGTATGGCTCGCGTTTGCGTCCCGTTCCACGTTGTAACTCTATAAAGTAACGGGGCTCAAATGTGGCCATAATCCATTGCAGGAACGCTGCATATCCAGCGTTACATGAGCTCGATAGCTGCCGTGATCCATCGAAGTAACGCTATCCAGCGTTACATGAGCTTGAAAGCTGCCGCGATCCATCGAAGTAACGCTATATTGGACATGAGACTCGGAGTTCCCTCTTGTCAAAGTAATGCGCTTACATTATGATTAAACAGCAGAATAAAACGTTTCACTAAAATTGGAGGGATTTTTTATGAAAACGAAATGGCTCTCGTTTGTTCCTGCAATTCTGCTTTTATTATTATGCTTGCCAATAACCGCAAGCGCCGTTTCGTCAACTACGCAGCAGCTTGCGGTCGTTGGCTCTCCCGGTTGGGATATATACAGCGGAGCGACGATCGGCGGATATCGTTACGGTCCTTCTTTTATCGTGAATAGCGACGGCAGCATCGACATGTGGGCTTGCTCCGAAGGAGGCAGTCCATTGCCTTACGATTACATCCGTTACCAGCGGTCCACGGACGGCGGGGTGACGTGGGGGAGCAATCAGATCGTACTGCCGCCGACGGCCGGTTCGATGGATGCGCTCTCGACTTGCGATCCGGGCGTCATCAAGTTCGGCGGCTATTATTATATCGCTTATACGTCGACGACCAACCGCGGAGGCACGAACAACCAGATCTTCGTCGCGCGGTCCACGAGCCCGACGGGGACATGGGAGAAGTGGAACGGCACTGGCTGGGGGGGCAATCCGCAGCCTTTTATCGTCTATGACGGCAGCCCGCTCGTTTATGGCGCAGGTCAGCCTTCATTTGTCGTCAAAGGCTCCACGCTCTATATCTACTACAGCTGGATCGACAACAATATGAACCAGATGCGGGTAGCTACCGCGTCGACCGCCAATGCGAACTGGCCCGGAAGTCTGACGTTTCATGGCGCAGGCATCAATAAATCGTCCTTTGAGGATGCTACGGACGTCAAATACGTCGAAGCGCTCGACAAGTTCATCGGCGTGCAGACCAACAATTGGGGCTCGGACGTGTCTTATGTCGAAGTTTACAGCTCGTCCAACGGCTTCGATTTTACAAAGGAATATTATATGGACGGCGATCATTATGCCAGAGCGAGCAACGCTGGACTCAGCGGAGATGCCCTGGGCCATATTAAAGCGACCGATTCCCCGTTCCTGAGCTACGCTTACGGTTCATTCGGCGCCACGTTGAACTGGAATACGCGGTTGACTCCGATCACGATGAGTTTAAAAACGAGCGGCTCCTTTAGCGATAATTTCTCCGGCGGCGCCGGTAAATGGACGGCCTACCAAGGAAGTTGGTCGGTATCGGGAGGCGCATATACGCAAAGCAGCCTTACCACAGACACAGCCTATGCAGGAGTGTCCGAAACCGTATTCGGCAACGCCATCTACGATGCCGACGTGCGCATTACGGCTGCAGCCGATCCCGGAGAATGGGCGGGGCTCCATATCGGAAAGATCAAGGAGAACGATAATTTCACACAAAGCGGATATCTTGTGTTTATAAGAGCGAACGGCAACATGGCCCTGTTCAAAGCCGGAACGGGGCAGGTCACGGGAGAAACGGCTAGCGGCCTGGATCCGACTGCCGGCTCCGTTCATCTGAAGGTCGTGAAGAGCGGAGGCAATATCAAAGTGTTCACGAACGGCAGCGCTTCGCCGCTAATCGACTGGACGGATAACGGACTTTATTATGACAGCGGTTATTTCGGCGTGGTAACGCGGCTGGCCAGCGCGACATTCGATAATGTCGCGGCCATCAACAACTTCAGTGACGACTTCGCTTCCGGCGCAGGCAATTGGACCGTGAATTCGGGGACCTGGGCCGTGTCGGGCGGAACTTACAATCAAACGAATGCTGCGGCGGACCCCGGTTCAAGCACGCTGAACAATCTGGTGCTCGGCAATGGCGTGATCGAGGCGGATGTGAAAATAAACGCCGGCACCTCCGGTAATTGGACCGGGCTCAGCTTCGCAAAGACGCTTCCCACGGACGCTTATTTTGACAGCGGCTATCTGGTCTTGCTGGAGTCGAGCGGGAATGTCTCTTTATATAAAGGCGGAACTGAAAATAAGGTGGTCGTGAAGCCAGTCACGACGGGGACGAATCCGACGACCGGCTTTGTCCATTTGAAGGTGATGAAGCATGGCGGCAACATCCAGGTGTTCGTCGGCAATGTGGCAAGCCCGCAGATCGATTGGAACGATCCGAATACGGTATTCGGAAGCGGATATGTCAGTCTCACCAATGTCAAAAGCAGTGTTTCGTTCGATAATATCGCATGGACGACACAGAAGGTTCCGGGAGGGTCCACGAATCTGGGCGCATCCAACATTCCCAATCTGGCCAGGTTCAAGACGGTGTCGTCGAACGACTCGCTGGTCATTGCCGATTGGGACGTGTCGCGGTTGACGGATGGCATAGAGACGCCGGTATTCGGTTCGGCCGGTTACACGACAAGCCCGTATAGCGCTGCCAATATTTCCGCCTCGCCGGTTTGGGTCGACATCGATCTCGGTTCGGATCAGACCGTGGACAAGGTGAAGCTGTTTCCGAGGCTATTTACAGAGGCAGTAGGGGGAGGATCGCCGAACTTTCCCGTCGACTTCACGATTCAGACGGCGCCGGACGGGGGGAGCTACGGAACGGTCGCAACGATCGCGAATCAGGGCAATCCCGTCGGCTTTCCCAAGGAGTACAATTTCACGCCGGTAACTGCCCGCCATGTTCGCATACTCGTGACGAAGCTCGGAACGCCGACCGTCGACGATCCCGGCAGCTATCGTCTTCAATTGTCGGAGATCGAAATTTACCACTATCAGCTTAGCTAAAGATTAAAGGGATGAAGGCGCAAGGGCGGGAGAAGTTTCTTCGCTCTTGCGCCTTTTACTTGCGCTGTGTTATGTTCATTTTATTAATTAAACGATTTAGGAGTTGTTTATTTGGCTACTATCAAGGATGTCGCCAAGGAGGCAGGCGTATCGATCGCGGCCGCTTCTCTGGCGCTCAACGGCAAAGGAAGCTTGTCCGAAGAAACCCGCGCCAAAATTATCGAGACGGCCGAAAGGCTCAATTATAAGCCGAATGCGCTTGCGAAAGGCTTGGTTACGAGCAATAAAATAAATACGATCGGCATTATCATCCCGAAGCCCGGTACCGAGTTCTTGCCGTTTGTCGGTATGGACATCCTGGGCGGCATCGGCGAGGTGGCCAACGAAAAGAAGTATAATATGCTGCTCGACTGGGAGGAAGGGCTTGGCGGCACCAAGGTGCTCGACCTCGTTCGCAGCGGGATCGTACGCGGACTTGTGTTTTTCCTGCCGCTTAACGACGTGACGACCTTCCGGGCGCTCAACGATCTTAATTTTCCTTATGTCCTGATGAGCAGACCGCCCGAAGGCGTCTACTGCAGCTGGGTAGACGTAGACAACGTGGATGCCGCCTACCAGGCGACCGTATCGCTCATTAAAGCCGGCCATACGCGGATTTCCTTTTCCTCCCCGGGACCGATCGAATTCCTCGTCAGCAGCGACCGTCACTCGGGCTATCGCCAGGCCTTGCTCAGCCACAATATTTCCTACGACGAATCCTATGTATCGATCGGCAACGGCGATATCCAGAGCGGCAAAGCGGCCATGACGCATTTTCTTAGCCTGAAGGAACCGCCGACAGCCCTGATTGCCGGTTCCAACCTGCTCGCGATCGGCATGCTCGAATCGCTCAAAGAGCATGGACTGGACCATCGGGATAAAGCGATCATTACGTTCGACGACAGCCCGCTCGCGGAGAGTTACGGCATCTCGGCCATTCATATCCCGACGAATACGATCGCGAAGGAATCCGCGCGTCTGCTGATCAAGCGTATTGGCCACACCCGTCGCGTAGAGCCGGAAAACATCGTCATCGATGCGCAGCTCATCGTCCGCAACACGTTCGTCCCAGTCAGATAATAAGCAGCCTCGTTCGGAATGTCCCGATCGCCCGGGAAATTTCCGAACGGAGGCTGTTTTTTTTACTTAAGCTCTGTCGTTTTTAGCATTGACAATTTAAATGACCGGGGATAAAATTGTTAAAGTAAAACGTTTTATATTTGTTTTACTTAAGCGTTGACCAATCAAACAGGGGGAAGCAAACAAAAGGAGGAAAGCCTGGCACGAACCGCAGCCGCTTTAAATGCAGTTGCAATCGTCAGACGTCATCTCAATCGAGCTGAACAATCGAGGAGGTTAACCGAATGAAAGCAGGCAAAATGAAAACAGTATTATTGGCGACGGTCATGATCGGTTCGATGCTGATGAGTGCCGCATGTGCGGGGAATTCGGACAGCAACAATTTGAAAACGAATACAAACGGCGTGACCGGAAACGGCGCAGCGGTTCAATCGGACGCAAGCAAGTCGCATGACCCGGTCGAACTTCGCGTAGGCGTACCCGAATGGCCGGGTGAGTCTGAAAATGTGGAAGCCGTTGTAAGCGCGTTCAAAGAAAAATATCCTTACGTGACGGTCAAAGTCGAGAAGATGGTCGGGGACCCGCACGCGAAGGTGCTCGCGCAGGCGGCGGCGAACGAATTGCCGGACGTATTCTGGCTGCCGGATACCTCGGTAAGAGAGTATCAGGATCTTGGCATCCTTGCTCCGCTCGACGCGTATTTCGAGCCGAATGGCGTTGACGTCGCCGACGTTTACCCCAGCATGCTCGACCTGGGAAAAGTAGACGGCCAAACGTACATGGTCCCGCGGGATTACGCGCATGTCGTCACGCTGGTCAATACGTCACTGCTTAAGGAAGCCGGATTGCCGCTGCCGTCAAACGACTGGAGCTGGGATACGTTCATGGACTATGCCAAGAAGCTGACGAAGAAGGATGCCTCGGGCACGACGACGCAATGGGCGGTCAACTCCAACATTCACTGGTGGGCGGTATGGACGCCGTTCGCGCTGGGCCGCGGCGGCAAGCTGATCGACGAAGCGGGCAGCAAGGTAAAGGTCGCTTCCGATCCGCTTGTAGGCCAAGGATTAAAGGATCTGTGGGATTTGTCCAAGGACGGTTATGCGCTCGACCCGAACGGCCAATATCCGGAAGACATGTTCATGGCCGGCAAGGTCGCCTTTTACTTCGCGGTGAAGTCCGTCGCCTCTTCCATCAACGACGTCTCCAAAGCCAAAGGGTTCGAATGGGATGTCGTACCTTTCCCGCGCTTGCCTTCCGTTCATGCGGTCGGCGGCGGCACGAGCGGCTACAGCGTCAGCTCGAAGTCGAAAAACAAGGATGAAGCGGGCGCTTTCGTATCGATGTTCCTGACGGAGGCCGGCCAGAAGGCCTTTAACTCGGCAGGCAACTCGGTTCCGGTCCTCAAATCGCTGGCCGGCGACGACGTATGGCGGAACAGTCCGGTGGCGGGCAAGAACGTCGAGTCGTATACGATCGAGCCTGAAGCCGACATTCTTCCGATTTTGAGCGCGAAGCTCCCCGTATCGCTGATCAACGAATCGAACGCCGGCTACGAGGACGCGATGAACAAGTATTTGCTGGGCAAGCTGCCGTTGGAGGATGCGCTTAAGGAATGGGAAGAACGCATTAACAAGGCTTGGAAATAACCGAAGGGCAGCGCAGCAGGAGTTTCGGGGCGGGGGGGGCAAGCAGGAGTTCCTCCGCCCGAACGCGGAAAGGGGAAGAGCTACATGAGATCCACAAAAAAAGTGCGCGAAGCGATCGCCGGCTATTTGTTCACTTCGCCCGTGACGGTCGGCATACTGCTGTTCACCGCTTGGCCCGTACTGCAGTCTCTGTACTACAGCTTTACGAAATTCAATATTATCAAGTCGCCGCAGTGGGTCGGCACGGACAACTACGACAAATTGCTGCATGATCCGGAGTTCTGGCAATCTTTAAAGATTACCGGCATTTTTACCGGCATTTCCGTGCCTGCATCTCTCCTGATCGGTTTTCTGCTGGCGCTGCTGCTTCATCGCAATCTGCCCGGCATCGGCTTGTTCCGGACGATCTTTTATTTGCCGGTCGTCGTTCCGGTCGTGGCGTTGGGCATATTGTGGAAGCAGCTGTACAGCCCGACTTACGGCTTCGCGAACAAGTTGCTGGATATGGTCGGATTGCCGCCGTACAGCTGGTTCTCGCATCCGGAATCGGTTATGCCTTCGCTCATCATTATGGGGCTGTGGCAGGCGGGCGGATCGATGATTATCTGGCTGGCCGGCTTCCAGGGCATTCCCGCTCCGCTGTACGAAGCGGCGATCGTGGACGGCGCATCCCGGATGCGGCGCTTCTGGACCATCACGATTCCGATGATTACGCCGGTCATCTTTTTTAATTTGATCATGGGCTTTATCGGCTCGTTCCAGGTGTTCGGCCAAGTCATGGCGACGACGGCGGGCGGGCCGCTCAACGCAAGCAACTTTCTCATGGTGATGATTTACAAGAAGGCGTTTCGCACGCTGGAGATGGGATATGCTTCGTCGCTGGCATGGGTGCTGTTCGTTATCGTGCTGCTGCTGACGGCATTCATCTTTAGAACGAGCCGATCCTGGGTCCATTACGAAGGAGAGGTCAGATAGATGAGATTGCCCGTTAAATCTTCGTTGGTGCTGTATGCCTTGCTGCTGGGAAGCGCGGTCGTTTTTCTGTTTCCGCTGATCTGGATGGTCGCCCGCAGCTTTATGGGACTCGACGATCTATATAAGGTTCCGCCGGTCGTCTTTCCGACGCAATTCACGGCAGAAGCGTATTCGGAAATTTGGACCATCAAGCCATTTCTTTCTTATATCGGCAACACCGGCATCGTCGTCTTTTTCAGTGTTGTCGGGGGCACGCTGTCGGCCGCTTTTTGCGCATTCGGATTCGCCCGGTTGCGGTTTCCCTATCGCAATCTCATATTCGGCATCGTACTCGCGACGATGATGCTGCCGGGCGCGGTGACGATGATTCCGGTTTACGTGCTGTTCAGCAAGCTGAATTGGACCAATACGCTGCTCCCGCTGATCGTGCCGACTTTTTTTGGCGGCGGAGCGTTCAACATTTTTTTGCTCCGGCAGTTTTTCGCGACGCTTCCCCACGATTTCGACGAGGCCGCCAAAATCGACGGCGCGAATCTCTGGCATATTTTTTGGCGCATTTCCATGCCGCTGTGCAGGCCGGGACTGACGGTTGTGGCCATCGGCGTATTCATGTCGACCTGGAACGATTTTATGGGGCCGTTGATTTATTTAAGCAAGGAAAAAAGCTTTACCCTGGCGCTCGGATTGTATGCATTGTCCCCTGGCGAAGCAGGCGGCGCAACCATCGGTTCGATTACGACGGCGCAGCTGATGGCGGCCTGCAGCCTGGCGGTCGTCCCGGTCATTCTCGTCTTTTTCTTCGCGCAGAAGAAGCTGATCTCGGGTACGGTCGTCTCGACGGGCATCAAAGGTTAAAGGTGAATGGAAGGGACTGAAGGGCGTGGCTGACCAAGCGGTACCGAAGTGGATCTGGCACGAAGCCGGCAGCGATCGCATGCAGGTCGTGTTGGAGAGAAGCTTTTTTGTGGAAACGGCGATAAACGATCCAAAGCTCTACTTGGCCGCGACAGGCCATGTCGTGATTTCTTTGGACGATCGTCTGATCGGGGAGTTGCCGGAGCATCCGGGCAATCTCGCTTCGTTTACGGAAATTGGCTTTCTTGAAACGATCGCCCCTGGCCCTCATCGGATTGAATTGAAGATCGTCTGCAACGAGGCGATGCCGATTGTGGACGTCAATGTCCATCTAATCGAACGGCGCGTTGGCTGCATCGGCTTCCTGGAAGGAAACGGGGTGTGGCTGCCGACGGACGAGAGCTGGACCTCCGGAGACTTGCCGGCTCGAGCCGTCTGCGTGTATGGAGAAGAGCCGTACGGCGACCTGGAGAACGCGCCATCATGGTTCGTCAAAGGCGGGTACGACGACATCGGGACGAGCGCCTTGACGTCCTGCGACGTATTGGAACAATCGAAGTTAGCCGCGCAAATCGGCGAGGACGGCATTTTAACGTTAAAAGGGATGTATGCGAAGGAGACGCAGCTACCGGAGATACAGCGAAACGAACGGCATATTTTTTACCATTTGCGCAAGCAGCAGGAATGGACCGAGCTGCGCGCCTTTCAGCAACAAGCCGGTCTGGATGAGGGACCGTGGATTCGCGTAGCGATGGACGCCGAATACAATATGCGGTTTCGCGTCGACAACGACTCGGATCGGCCGGCCTTGCTCTTATGGAACGGTGCTGAATCGATTGCCGAGCTGGACAACTATGCCGGCTGCATCACCGAGAGCTTCGCGGTCGACCCTGGCGGGAGCTTCACGATATTGCACCAGGGCATGCGCTACGTGCAATTTTTCATGATCGGCCCGCCTGAAGAAGCGTTTCATCTGCGCATCGCATTCGAGGAGGTCGGCGTCATGCTCGAACCGATCGGGCAATTCCGCTCCGACCTTCCCGTCGCCGACCGGATCTATCAAACCTCGGTGCATACGAATCGGATCTGCCATCAGACGGGGCTGTGGGACGGCGTGAAGCGCGATCGCCTGAACTGGACCTACGATTTCTTTATGGCCGCCAAAGCCGATTACGTGCTATGGAACGATTTTGCCGTTTTGAAGCGTACGATCCGGGAGCTGGGCGATACGCCTTACGGTTATTGGATGAATTCGATTCCCGCCTATACGTGCTGGTGGTTCGTTAACGTATGGGACTATTACTTGCATACCGCCGACCGGGAATTCGTGATCGAAATGAAGCCGGACCTGACCAGGCATATGGGATGGATCATCGAAAATATCGATTATGCGTCGGGGTTTTTGAAGCAGCGTCACCAGGCTTTTATCGAATGGGTGCCGATGACCGAGGCAGATGCCTGGCATACGCTGCATGCGGTACTCGCGCTGGCGATCAAAAGCGTGCGTCAACTGAACGAAGCGATTCCCGGCCTCGAACTGCCCGTTCCCGAGAACCCCTTGCCGGCGATTCCCGCCTCCGAATTTTTGAACAGCTCATCCTTGATCGCGCTCTTGCTCGGTGCCGAGAGCGGCTATGTGAGCGAAGCGCAGGAGTTGGCCGCCCTGAACCACATCGCGTTAAGCGATCCGGTGACGCCGCTATCCGCCTATTGGCTGGCCGAGAGACTCGCGCTTCGAGGGAAGCTGGACCAAGGCTGGGAGGCGGTCGAGCAAGTATGGGGCCGGATGCTGGCGCAAGGGGCGACGACCTTTTGGGAAAGCATTACGCTTGCGCAGGCGGACGATTTTCATCATGCCTTGACGACCTACACGGCTTACGAATCTTATCGGATCAGCCTGTGCCACAGTTGGTCGAGCACGCCCGTCCAGTGGATGAGCCGACATCTGCTCGGCATTCGGCCGCTTGCGCCCGGCTACAGTAAGATCGCCTTCCAGCCTCATGCGGTGCCTGGCATGAATCGCTGCCAGGGAACTGTTAGTACGCCTATGGGACCTGTACATGTTAGGTGGGAGAAGCAAGCTGACGGTACGTTGGCTTCCACGATCG
This sequence comes from Cohnella hashimotonis, assembly GCF_030014955.1. Lineage (NCBI taxonomy): Bacteria > Bacillati > Bacillota > Bacilli > Caryophanales > Paenibacillaceae > Cohnella > Cohnella hashimotonis. The sequence goes on along the minus strand of NZ_JAGRPV010000001.1, from coordinate 3,283,837 downwards.
ACGCGCCTGAAGGCATTGAGATTGTCGACGGCACTGGAAACGATCGCTTGCAGCCGGTAACCAGGAGGAATCGGAAGTGAATCCATCCGAATTCAAGGAGCCGGCAGTCGAGTTCCGCCCCGTTCCGTTCTGGTCGTGGAACGGCGGATTGACCCCCGAACGTCTGCGGACGCAAATCTCTCAAATGCGCGAGGCCGGCGTCGGCGGCTTCTTCATGCATGCCAGAAACGGACTGAAGACCGGTTATCTGGATGAAGATTGGTTCGACTGCGTCCGATTATGTATCGAAGAAGCGGATCGGCTTGGCATGAAGGCATGGATTTACGACGAGAAAGGATGGCCGAGCGGCTTCGCCGGCGGCATTATACCTTCGCTGGGGCGCGAATATCGCGCAAAAGCGCTTGTGATGCTGCCGGAGCGGCGGGAGGACGACGAGATTTGCAGGCTGCTCGAAGTATATGAAGCGGACGGCGCCATACAATATTTATACGAATGGATTCAACCGCTGGGCGATGCGCGATTTGAAGGCGCTTCTTATGTGGACCTGCTCGATACGCGGGTGACCGAAGCGTTCATCGAGCGCACGCACCGGCATTACGAGGCGCGGTTCGGCTCGAGCTTCGGGCGAACCGTTCCGGGCGTTTTCAGCGACGAAGCCTGCGCCTTGCTGTGGCTCAATCCTGACGTACCGGCGCTGCCGTGGACGACAGGCCTGGATGCGCTTTTTTTCGAAAAATACGGTTACAGCCTGCTGCCTCGCTTGCATGCTCTTTTCTTACCGGAAGGCGACTACCGTAGTGTCCGGTACGATTATTGGTCGCTCGTCGTGGAGCTGTTCGCGGAGCGCTTCAGCAAAGTGCTGTACGACTGGTGCGACAGCCGCGGCCTTCTGTACACCGGCCACCTCATGGCCGAGGACAGGCTGGTCTACCAAATGGAATGGGTCGGCGACGTTATGCGGCAATACGAGTATATGCATATTCCCGGCATGGACCATCTGGGCCGTTACTTCCAGGTGAGCCGTCCGGAGCAACAAGTACAGCCCTACACGACGGTCTTGTCTGCGAAGCAGGTGACGAGCGTCGCGAACCAGCTTGGCAGAGAGCGGGCGCTGTCCGAGCTATTTGCCTGCGCCGGCCAAGGCTTCGAATTGAGCAGGCAAAAATGGATGACGGACTGGCATCTGATCCACGGTATCAACCTCTTTAGTCCGCATCTGCTCCCTTATTCGATGGAAGGCGAGGGGAAGCGCGACTATCCCCCGACACTCGGCCCGCAGCAGCCCTGGTGGGGAGACTATCGCTTGCTGACTGACTACCAGGCGAGAATGAGCTATGCGCTCACGCGCGGGAAGCGAATCGCGCCGGTGCTCGTCATTCATCCGATCGAATCGGCATTCGAGTTGTATTCGCCGCTCGATCATTCTTTAGTGCCCGAGTTGAACGCGGCTTTGGAGAAACTGTCGCTGCAGCTTCTGGACGCCCATCTAAATTTCGACTACGGCAACGAACATCTGCTTGATAAATACGGCTCGGTGTCCGGGGAGGGACTGCGCATCAAGGAAGCCGTTTATCAGGCGGTTATAATTCCAGCGTGCACGCGCCTGCGAAAATCGACGGTTCGGCTGCTGGAGCAGCTCGCCGAACGTGGTTTCCCGATTTTTTGCGAAGATGGGACAGATACGCGCATTCCACAGGGCCCCGGTGACGATGGGGTGCCTGAATCATCGATGCTTCCCGAGCAACTCAGGCAGCTTCCGCTGCTGCCGTTCTCGATCGATCGATTAAGCACGCAAGTGCCGCAGTCGATTGTCGTGGAAGGTGAGGATGGCGGAACCATCTGGCTTCATGAGCGCGAGACGGGCTCGCAGCGGCTTTATTTTCTGGCCAACATGTCTGAAAAGAAGCGTATACGCGTTGAGCTTAAGATTGCGTTTGCCGCGAATTTATTCGAATGGAACGCGGAGACGGGCGAAGTTCTTCCGATCCCGGCCCGCACCGAAGGGAACCGAACGGAGGTCGAATGGATTTTCGAACCGCGCGGCACGCTGCTGCTCGGCGCCACTCCACAAGCCGGCGAAGAGGGTGTGGCCGGATACCCGAATAATAGCGCGGAAGAACGCTTTACGATTCCCCTGGATTCCGCACCAGTTCCGCTGCAGCCGAACGTGCTGTTATTGGACCGATTTTCTCGCTACGAAGAGAATGCAGCGCTGTGGTCCGCGCCGCTCCCGTTGGCGGAATGGATTCATGCCGGATCTGCCGGCGACCCAGATACGCGGTTTCTCGCCGAAGTTCAACTCGGCGAAGCCATGCCCGAGCTGCAACTGCAGCTCGTCGTCGAGCGCCATCAGGCTCTGGAAGTCCGATGGAACGGCTGTCCGCTCATTACAGACGGTTCCACCTGGATTGATCCGGATTGGCTCTGCTATCAGGTTCCGTCTGGCCTGATGAGAAAAGGCAGCAACGAAGTAGAGGCACGCCTTGGCGTTCGAGATGGTGCCGGGCATATGGAAAACATGTATGTGATCGGCGATTTTTCCGTCTTGTTAACGGATGGAAAAGTTCCGATCCTTCAGCGAGCGCAGGGTACGATAAAGGATCCGACAGGCGATGTGAGCGAACAAGGTTATCCGTTCTATGCCGGAAGCATGGCATTCGGCTTCTCATTGGACGAAATGGAACGTCACCGGGGGCAGGAGAGACCGCCGGGAAAATGGCTGCTTCGGTTAACCAGGCCGCAAGCCGGCTCGATTCGATTATATGTGAACGGTATCCTTAACGGTGCGCGAGCTTGGGAGCCTTGGGAATGGGATATTACGGAGCACTGGACAGGCCAAGACTGCCGTTTCGAATTTAAAATCATGGGCTCGCTGCGCAATCTGATCGGTCCGCATCATCTCGCGGACGACGAAGCCATTAACTTTTTGACGCCGTCCCATTTCTTCGACCGATCCGGATGGACGGACCGCTACGTGCTGAAGCCGCTGGCGATCGGCGAACTGGAGCTCGTCTACAGGGAGATTAGCCAATGCCAATGACGGATAAAACGCAGACGCTGACGATCGAGCATGCCGGCATGGCGATCGGCTTTACGGATACGGAAAACGGACGTATGCAAGCTACGTTCAATACCGAATGTAAGCTGAAGTCCAAGGTTCCCGCGATTCCTTTTCCTCCTTTCGAACTGGCGGTCGCCGGCGTCCCATATGGCCATTCGCCCGCGCTGATCGCCGGACTTACGAACCTGCCGCTCGAAATGAAGCAGCTGTCCTGGATCTCCGACGAAGAGAAGCTAGCGATAGCTTACAAGCATGAGCAGCTCGGCTTGAAGGTTGAGACGGAGATGCGATTTATTCCGGATACGGCAGTCATCCGTCAGTCGACGGTCGTCACGAACGAAGGCGCGCTGCCGGTCGTGCTGACGCATGTCTCTTCGATGTGCGTGCAGGGAATTGCCACCGACGGGGGGCTGCCCTGGCATGATAAAAACAAAATACGCGTTCATTATTGCCGTCAGACGTGGAACGGCGAGGGACAGTGGCGGGCCGGCGACCTGGAGGAGTTGGGGCTATACCCCACTTCGACGCATCCGAGCGCAGCTGCCGTTCACTTCTCGTCCGTGGGAAGCTGGAGCACGGGTAAACTGCTTCCGATGGCTGTATTGGAGGACCTCGAAACGGGGAAGGCGTGGTATTGGCAGCTCGAGACGTCCGCCGACTGGCATTTCGAGATCGGCCACCGCGGCTCCTGGAGCGACGACAGCGGAGCAATCTTTATTCATGCGGACGGCGCCGACGAGCGGTACGGCGGATGGAGCTCGGAGCTGGCGCCCGGCGAAAAGTACGAGGCCGTTCCGGCTGCCTTTGGCTGCTGCAACGGGGATTTTACGGATGCCGTCAGAGAATTGACGGGCTATCGGAGATATTTGACGCAATCGACGAATGGGACCGTGCCTACGGCACCTGTCGTCTACAACGACTACATGAACGCGCTGTGGGGCGATCCGTCCCAGGAGAAGCTCGTGCCGCTCGTCGAAGCGGCTGCCGCAGCGGGCTGCGAATATTTCTGCATCGATGCCGGCTGGTTCGGCGAGCTTGGCGCATCCTGGGGCAGCGGGCTGGGCGATTGGCGGCCAAGCCGCAACCGGTTCGGCAAAGAAGGGCTTGAAGCCTTCCTCGCCTATATCTCCGAGCAGGGAATGAAGCCGGGCTTATGGCTCGAGATGGAGGTGTGCGGCGAGGACGCCGCGTTAGCCGCCAAGCCGGACGACTGGTTCATCCGGCGTTACGGCATTCGCGCAGGCGGAGGGCCGCGCTGGTTCCTTCAATTCGGCAACCCCGACGTGCGCGCCTGTATGCACGAGGTCATCGATCGTCTCGTGCGGATGGGCGTACGCTATATCAAAAACGACTATAATCTTTGCATCGGAACGGGCGACGATACGGGCGGAAGAGCGGCAGCGGCCGGTCTGCAGCAGGCGATGCGGGATTTCTACGATTTTATCGGACAGGTCAAATCGCGGCATCCGCACCTGCTATTGGAAAACTGCGCATCCGGCGGCATGCGTGCGGATTACGAGGCGCTCTCCCATTTCCATCTGCAAAGCTCCAGCGATCAGGAGGATTACCGGAAGTACCCTTCGATCATCGGAGGCAGTCTCGCCGCCGTATTGCCAGAGCAGCTTGGGATATGGGCTTATCCTTATCCGCTTCTACATGCCGACCTCGCTTTTCCTGGGAAATTAAAGGAAGATCAGTATCTACAAGCGATGGAAGACGGGGAGCAGACGATATTTAATATGATTAACGGTTTGTGCGGCAGTCTTTATGTATCGGGGCATCTTCATCTGGCCGACGAAACCAATCGCCGCTTGATTGCGGATGCGGTAGCCGTGTATAAAAAGGAGAGAGACTTTATCGGCGGGTCTCATCCGATCTGGCCGCTAGGTTTTAAGCGCATCAACGACACGGACAGCTGGAACTGCGTAGGCTTGGCATCGCCCAACCGGAAACGCATTCTGCTATCCGTATGGAGACTCGGAAGCGGTGCCGAATATCAGACGATACCGCTTGCGCGCTGGCGGGGGTGCAAGGCAACGGTTAACCTTGTATATCCGCAAGAGGATCAAGGCGTCGAAGCCACATACAGCGCCAACAAAGGGCTGCTTACGGTTCGTTTTCCGAAAGCCTATCAAGCGCGGCTGTTCGAGGTTCGCTTCGACACCGATTAGGAGGACGCCATGCCAGAGAAACGATTCGAGACTGCTCGCTTAAAAGAGCTGACGAAGCCCTTTTGGACCGGAAATTTCATGCTTTACGAGCCTATTCTGCCCGTCGCAAAGGGAGAGAGGGAAAGGATCGAGGGCCGACTGCTATACAAGCCGGAGGAGATCGTTGAAGTACGCAACGCCAGATTAGACACGATATACGAGGAAGGAACGGATTGGGTCGTAGAAGACGGACGACTGTGGTTCCCTCCCAAATCGCGCGTTCCGATTACCCGTATCGAGGAAATGTTCCCTGAGGAGAACCGGGAGGGATGGGTGCAGAAAAGAGTGAGCGGCGGCTACAGCCTGTTTTCGGAAGGCCACTTTTTCCACGACAAACAGGTCGTCGTCAGCTACAAATGCAGCAAAACCAGCGGGTATCGGGCGCTTGCTGCACCTGAGGCTGCATGTCCCGAATGTACGGCCGCCAAGTTGGCGAACGCCGAGCCGCTCAACCTGCTCGTATTCGGAGACAGCATCGCGGAAGGTGCGAATGCAAGCGGAAAAACCGGTGCAGCTCCTTTTTTGCCGACATGGGGCGAGCAAGTCTCGGCGATTCTGGAAGAAACGTACGGATCGAAAATCGCTTATAAAAATGGTTCGTTCGGCGGAATCACCAGCGAGGGCGGACTTCAGATCGTGGACCGGGTATTGGAAGACTGGGCACCCGATATGGCCATTATCGCCTTCGGCATGAACGACGGCACGAGCAAGGTCGCGCCGGACCAGTATGCGGCCAACATCTCGGCGATCATGAAGCAGGTGGAGACCGTAAACGGCGCTGCGGATTTTATACTTGTCGCGCCGATGCTGGCGAACCCGGACACTTTTTTCTCGGGAAATCAGGCGGAATATGCCGCTGTCCTGCGCGATCTTGCGAGCGCAAGCGGCGGCAGAGCAGCGGTCGCCGATATGACGGCCGTTCATCGGGAGCTGCTGAAGTACAAGAATTACGCCGATCTGACAGGCAACAACGTAAATCATCCGAACGATTTCCTCATTCGCTGCTATGCCCAGGTCCTGTTGTCTTTGATCATGGGAAGAGTAGAGGAAGAATAGAGGAAGAGAACGTAAGCAACCGCTAGCCGAACAAAACCAGCCGCCCCGTCCGTGTATTGGGCAGTCGGCTGGTTTTTTGTTGTCTCCGCTCTCGTAACATCGTATGATTGATGATCTTGGGACATGTGCGACTTAACGGAAAGGGGAACAGGAAATGAAGGTATACGGAATTTCGCTGCGCGCGCTAAGCGTAGTTGCCGCTGTCGCCGTTCTGCTGATGCTGGCCGGGTGCGGAGCCTCGGGGAAGCAGCAGACGCTGAAGTTTTCGGAGGTCTCGCTGACGAGCGAGCCGTCGCCTCCTGCTGCGGGACAAGCGGCCAAGCTGATCGCCACCATCAATAATAAGAAATTTGCCGCCGAGGAAGCCAAGGTTCAATTTCAGATCAACTCCAAAAACGATTTGCCGAGTCTGATCGATGCCGTTAGAGACGGGGACAGTTATACGTCCAGTCATATCTTTCCTTCTGCAGGCGACTATACGATCACGATTCATTTGATGTACCCGGACGATCATTTTGCGTTTACGAAGCAACTGAAAGTTGGCGGATAAACCGCCATTTGCCTCTTTTTGCATATTAGCAGGCTGTGTGGACATCCTATTTTCGGGTTTAATACGGCGATGCGATGCAATCAAGATGAAGTTGGGGAGGCGCTGACCGTTTATCGCGGACAAAAAAATGTAGTATGCATTCGAGGATCCCTTCGGAACCGCGATTGAATTCCAGGCTACGAGCCTGCGGCAGGCAATGGTCATCAAGAAAAAGAAGGCCCAATTCCTAGGAAAACCCAAAGAAGCCTTTGAGCTTACGAGCATACGAAAAAAGCCTATTTCAGAAGCATAAGCAGGCAGAGCAAAAAAGCAGCTTGGTCCGGAACGCCGGACTAACTGCTTTTTGTTTAGACAAGCGCTTTTTGTTCATTGTTCCTTTATAGCGGATACGTTACATTAAATGAATCGAGCAACCTCGAGACATCAGTTAGCGTGTTAAGGAACAGCGATCTGCAATCGTTCGCTTGCAAAATCGTCTTGTCATTGAAGGAGGTGCGCCCGGAATGGAATTCAGACAGCTGGATTACTTTTTAACAACCTGCGATGAACTGCACTTTACGAGAGCGGCCTTGAAGCTCGGGATTACGCAGCCCACTTTGAGCCATCAGATCAAGTCGCTCGAAGACGAGCTCGGCGTTCCTTTATTCGACCGGATCGGGAAAAAAATAGCTTTGACCGAAGCCGGAATGATACTTTATACGCAAAGTAAATTGGCGTTCGGCAATTTAACGAGCGCCAAAGAGCAAATCCAGGAACTGCAGCAGATCGAACGCGGAAAGCTGACGATCGGAGCGCTGCCTGGCGAGCTTAACCAGCTGGTTTCGAACTTGCTCATCGATTTCCATCGCGACTACCCATTCGTGCAAATTAAAATTTTAGGCGTAGAAGATATCGTGAGTCGACTGCTGCAAAATGAATTGGATCTAGCCGTTACGATTTTGCCCGTCGAAGATGACCGGATCTTGACGACTCCTTTGTACCGCGAGCAATTTTACTTTGTCGCAACGACCTTACATCCTTATGCCCGGCGCAGCGCCATCGATTTTGAAGAAATTTTGAGCGTGCCGATCGTGACTTTTCCTGAAACGCACCGATGCCGGCAATTGGTCGATTCGACCTGTTCCAGCGTGGGACTTCGTTTAGAGCCTTTAATCGAAACGACGACAATCGAATCGTTGTTCGGTCTCGTTCGTTCAGGCGCAGGAGGCTCCGTGTTATCGAAAACGCTGCTGGATATGTATTCCTCCGACGAATTGGTCCATATACCGATTCAAAATCCGGGCTTGAGCAGGGAAGTGGGCATCGCGTATCATCGCGATAAATATATGGGAAAAGCATCGCGAGGGTTTATCGATCTCCTGCAAGCCCATGTTAAATCGCTCAAGCCTTATACATAATATGCGATTCACATCTATCATTTTCATAGAAACAGCGATATTGATCTATGATTAGTATCCCCCTACAATAAAGCAACAAGAGAAGGGGGAAGGTTATATGCGTACTTTTGCAGCCGAGATTAAGTCATCCAGCATCGGATCCATTCAGTTTCTTCCTGTCAGTCTGTTCGCTTCTGTAATGGGATTTTCCGGTCTTTCATTGGCTTGGAGAGAAGCAGGCGAGCTTTTCGGCACTTCCCATGTATTTGCGGACATCAGCGGCATCCTGGCGATTGTATTATTTTTAGCCATGGCTGTCGGCTACTTGTCCAAATGGTCGATATATCCGCAAAAAGTGAAGGATGAGTTTGCGCACCCGGTTTCCGGTAACTTTTTCGGGACAATTACGATTGCCGTCCTGCTGCTATCCTCCGTGGTAGGCGCATATGAGCGAATTGCGGGTCAAGTGATATGGATAATAGGCGCAGCAACGACGCTGGCACTCAGTTACGTATTCGTCGCACGACTGTTAAAAGGAAATCGCGACCCCGGACACGTTGTACCGGCGATGCTGATTCCTGTCGTCGGCACGCTGGATATTGCGGTTGCAGGCGGGACGATGTCGTTCAATTGGGCACACGAAGTTAACTTGCTTTCCCTTGCGATCGGCGGAATCGTTGCCCTGGTGTTTTTTACTTTAATTTTATCCAGGCTCATTCATTATGCCCCGTTGCCCGCAGGAATTACGCCGTCGCTAATGATTCTTATCGCGCCGTTTGAAGTCGGATTTCTGGGCTATACGAACTTCAAGCAGCGAATTGATTCATTCGCATCCGTTTTATTTTACTTTGGCCTATTTTTGTTTGTCGTCGTGTTCTTTAAAGTATTCAATAGGTCCGTACCGTTCAGCGCTTCCTGGTGGGGAGTCAGTTTCCCGATGGCGGCGCTCGCCCTAGCTGCTATAAAATACGCGCTGTACTTGCGCACTTGGCCTTTAATCACAATTGCCGCAGTCGTACTGGCTTTGCTCAGCTTCGTCTTGATCGTGCTCTTGTTACGGACGTTGAAGAATCTGTTTACAGGAAGGCTGCTCGAAGGAAAATCCTAAAGCGACGCAGCGCCAGATAGACAAACAGCGTGCATCCGTATATGATCGTAATAATTGAATAGACCAAGCCAAGGTGCAATGTCAATACGGACATTGCTTAATAGGGAAGTCCGGTGCAAATCCGGCGCGGTCCCGCCACTGTAAATGAAGAGCGACGCTAGAAATGCCACTGGCGCAAGCCGGGAAGGACTAGGGTAGCGATGACGCATAGCCAGGAGACCTGCCTTGACTTGTCGTTCACAGACTCTACGGATGATGGAGGCGGTGCTTTTTTGTTGTCTGCCTCATCGGTACAGACAGCACGGGCAGCTCTTGATTCTCAGGAATCAAGGGCTTTTTTGCGCGAGAAGATACGTGGAAGGGCGTGTGTTATCGGCGAGACGATTCGCTGACGGGAGAGCGTGCTATCGAAGATACGATTCGAGGACAGGCAAGTGTGATTTCGGCGAGACGATTCGTGGATGGACGAGTGCGTTATCGGCGTGGCGGAGCTCGTGGGATGTTTGCGGGCTCTCAATAACTGCATTTATACATCAATTTTCGGCCGCTCTGCGACACTTGAAGAAATACCTGCAAATGTGCAGGTAAATTTAAAGCATGAGCAGGAAATGTGGCTGATGGACGAAAATAACTGCACTTTTGCAGGTATACGGTCCAATTGGGGCGATATGGACGAAAATAACTGCACTTTTGGTTACTACTTAGCACTCCACCAGCGAGGTGCGGTAGCGCAACGCGTAGGTCAACGAATCGAGGATCGGCTTGCCCTGTTTCATCAGGGTCGAAATGACGGAGCGCAGCCGAGCAAATTGTTTCGCTCCTTGCTCGGTACGAAAGCAACCCGAAATTTTGTGCTTTACTTTGGTCATTCGAATGTCCCGTTCTGCCTGGTTGTTGTCAAACGGAACCCTTGCATCGGAAAGAAACCGGAGGATGGCCGGTTTTTGCGTGTTCATTCGCTTACCAAGATTGCTCGCTTTGCTACCCATTTTTCGTCCGCGAGGTCCGGTTTTTTCACGAAGCGCGTCCTGGGCCCACTCCGCTTCGCCGCTTTTTAGTATGGCGTCATAGCGGTCTTTCCACTGGTCAAGCCCATCCGCTGTCAGGGGCTGCTGCGCGTTGCGACTCGCTTTGGCTGCTTTCCAGGCTTCGTGCAAAAACGTATGCATCTGCTTGGCCCACTCGTGCTTGTCGTGTTCCACAATGCCTTGGCATTCGCGAAGCAAGTGCGCTCCGCACAGCGCATGTTCAAAGTCGTAGTGGGTCTTGAAATACGATGCGTAGCTGTCATGCACCAGCACGCCAGTAAAGTGAGGTAGCACGCCCGCTTCGTCCATACCTCGGCTCCCTCGGCTCTCATGGATCTGCAAAAAGGTCCACTGCGAATCGGAGGCCACATGCATCCACTTAATCTGTTTGCCGACGCGCAGCCCGGTTTCGTCCGCATGGAGGACCGGGAGCTTTCGTACCTGCTCTCGGATTTGAATTTCGGTCGCTTCCAGCGCGCTTGCAGCCTTACCAAGCTGGGCGAGCAGCGTCGCTTCGCTGGGACGACAACCGCACAGATCCTCGTAGCATTGGGCGATTCGCTCCAACGGCAACAGTTGGTACACGCTCAGATACGTCGTCCAGGCAGAGAAGCTGGCTCCGTATTGGGTCCGGGCGTGGACGCCTTCGGGAAAAGGTGCTCGGGCTTTGACACCGCAGCTTGGACAGATTTTATGCTCAGACCGGTGTTCGGTCACGACGACGCGGGGAGCCGGCAGGTCAAACACCTGCCGTGCTTCATGAGCCAAAGCCGGAACGCTCTGAAGGGCAGTCTGGCAACAGGAACAAACTTCGAGCGTGTAGACGATGATTTCATCCGGGCATTCCGCAAAGCGAAGCGTATGACCGTCGTGACCTTTAGGCGCGCCTTTTTTACCACCTGCGACCCGGGAATTTTTCGGTTTGCGAAAGCCGTCGCTGGAAGGCGGCTTGCTGCTGTTTTGACTGTTTTGTCCGAGCTGTCGTTCAAGCTCGTGTACGCGCCTTTCTAACTTTTGATTCTGTTCAAGCAGGGTCCGATTTTGCTCCAAAAGAAGGGTAAAGACGTCTGCGATTTCGGTGTCACCTTTGCAAATATACAATACTTGATCCGGCTTCAGCTCCACAAACGTCTCTCCTTTCTAACGGAAGATGATGGAATAACTAATTCAAGACCGATCTCTAAAAATCCTTTTTTGTAGAGTCACGACACGAGAGGACCTAAGTAGTAACCACTTTTGCAGTTATCTAGTCCAAATGGGCGAGCAGGTTAAGGCGAGGGCAGATTCGAACCTGACGCGCAAGCGACCCGGGCGGAAGCGGCCAAAATGCTGGCGTTGATCATCGAGCAAGCCAAATAATCGGTAGATGCGGAATGGAGCAGTCCTTGATCATTTCAGGGGCTGCTCCCATCTTGCGTTTTAAGCGGAAGGAGTGTAGAGATGAAAAGCATTGCAAATAGGTTCCCATGGCTTGCAATAATCGCATTGTCGATGTCCATTTGCCTGTTCGGGAACACAGCCGCGCTGGCGGCTCCGGCGAAATCGGCGCAGGACGTCGTAGCGGATACGGCGGCTTACGTCATGTCGACGGTGAGTCATCCGGAAGTCGGATCCATCGGCGGCGAATGGGCGGTCATCGGACTGGCGCGATCGGACTACGACGTGCCGCAAAGCTATTTCGATGACTACTATGAGACAGTCGAGCATTATGTCGTCGGATTGAAGGGACAGCTGCACGATAAAAAGTACACGGAGTACTCGCGGCTGGTTCTGGCGCTGACGGCGATCGGCGCAGATCCGTCCGACGTCGGAGGCTATAACCTGCTGACGCCGCTTGGCGATTTTGAGAAGACGGTGTGGCAGGGGATCAATGGACCGATCTTCGCGCTGATTGCGCTGGACAGCGGCAATTACGGCATACCGCTCAACCCTTCCGCGAAGGTGCAGGCGACAAGGGAAATGTATATCGATGAAATATTATCGCGGCAGCTGAAGGATGGCGGCTTCGCGTTATCCGGCGACGCGGCCGATCCCGACATTACAGGCATGGCGCTGCAGGCGCTTGCCAAATACCAGGATCGGACAATCGTGAAGGCGGCTACCGATCGGGCGCTGGACCGGCTGTCCCAGCTTCAGGTTGATACAGGCGGCTATGCCAGCTGGGGCGTTGGCAACTCGGAAAGCGCCGTCCAGGTATTGATGGCCTTATGCGAGCTCGGTATTCCCGTCGACGACGGACGCTTCGTCAAGAACGGCAGATCGATCGTCGATGCGTTGAACGATTACTATCGGAAAGGAAACGGGTTTCAGCATGCGGTTGACGGCAGCGGCGCAACGGGGATGTCCACCGAGCAGGCGCTGTACGGTCTCGTGAACGCCGAAAGGCTGGCGGAAGGCAAGCCTAGCCTCTACCGGATGTCCGACGTGAAGCGCCAAACGCCTTCTTCGCGAAGCGAGACCGTCGGCTTGCCTAACAAAAACGCGGACGTTCGGTCTTTGCCGGTACTTGACTCCGCCAAAACCTTTTCCGATATCGCCGGTCATCCGAACCAAAAAGCCATCGAAGCGCTTAGTTCGCGCGGCATCATTAACGGCATGACCGCGGACGCATTTAAGCCCGACCGGACGATGACCCGCGCCGAATTCGCCGTCATCGTCACAAAAGGGCTGGGGTTGGCTCCCCGTACCGCAGCTACCTTTTCGGACGTTGCTGCAGGCAGCTGGTATGCCGGCTATGTCGGAACCGCATCGACCTACGGCATCGTTAACGGCACCTCGAAGTCGACCTTCTCGCCGGGCGCCGTCATCACGAAGCAGGAAGCCGCCGTCATGATCGCCAACGCCGCGAAGCTGAGCGGCATGGACACGGCGCTTGGCGCCGCCGAGACGAGGGACTTGCTTGCGCAGTTCGGCGATTACACTAAAACCGCCGAATGGGCGCGTAACTCGCTCGCTTTCGATTACCGGGAACAGATTTTGTCGCAGGAAGACCTGAACATCGAACCCAAGCTTGCGGTCACGCGCGCCCAAATCGCCGAAATGCTCGCGCGTCTGCTTAACGCCGCAAAACTGATGTAAAGAGGCGATCAATCATATGCGATTTACGAAAAACAAATTTTTAGCGGCCCTCGCGATCGTTGCCATATTGTTTGCCGCTTATTTCGCCAGCGGCCCGCTGGAGAAAAGTGCAGATCGGCCCTCAAGAGCGGCTAGTGTCGCGGGGAGTCCTTCTGCCACATCGGCGACCGACGCAGGGCAGCCCTCGCAATCAAGCGAACAGGCGGAGGAACCTGACTCAGTGAACGGCCAGTACCCCGATTCCGGGGCGACGCAAGCAGCGCCTTCGCTTGCGCCTTCTCCTTCGCCGTCGTCGACGATAGCTCCGTCGCCGTCATCGTCATCCTCTCCGCCCGTAGCAATCGCTTCGCCATCGGCTTCGCCAGCATCGCCAGCGGTATCGCAGTCGCCGGCCGCGACTGCAAAACCGAAGCCGACATCCACCGCACGGCCGGCCGGATCGTCGACGCCTTCGCCGTCGATGGCGATCGATCCGAAGACGGGCAAGGATTCGTATCAGACCGATCCGGTACCATCCGGCAAGCCGCTTCCTGTGGAGCCGCAGGATGCCAAGATTACGGATAAGGCCATGACGGCTTATTTGTCCGTCTCCTGCGCGACGATCCTGGATCATCTGGACCTGCTGGATCCCGACAAGCTGGAGCTCGTTCCGGATGACGGCGTCATTTTCTCGAAACGGGAAGTGACTTTTTACGAGGGAGAATCCGTGTTCAACGTGCTGCAGCGGGAAATGAAAAAGAACAAAATTCATATGGAGTTCGAGAACACGCCGGTGTACAACTCCGCCTATATCGAGGGAATCAACAATTTATACGAATTCGATTGCGGCGAGCTATCCGGATGGATGTACAAGGTGAACGAGTGGTTTCCGAACTACGGCAGCAGCCGGTACAAGCTGAAGCAGGGGGACGTGATCGAATGGGTATATACGTGCGATCTGGGCCGCGACGTCGGCGACACCTATAACGCTTCGGGCGGCGGAAACAAGTGAAGGATGCGTTCTCAGGCTATCATCCCGTCGTGAACTTCGCGTATTTTGCGCTCGTCATCGCCTTTTCGATGGTTTTCATGCACCCTGTTTGCCTGGCCATTTCCTTGCTTTTTTCCTTCGTTTATTCCATCTCGCTGAACGGCAGACGGGCGATCCGATTCAATCTGCTGTACATGCTGCCGATGCTCGTCACGACGGCGCTGATCAATCCGGCCTTCAATCACGAAGGCGCGACGATCCTGGGCTACTTGCGAAGCGGCAACCCGTTGACGCTGGAATCCATTGTGTACGGGATCGCGGCGGCGACGATGTTCGTCTCGGTCATCTGCTGGTTTTCATGCTACAACGCGGTCATGACGTCCGATAAATTCATTTATTTGTTCGGGAGAGTCATCCCGGCGCTGTCGCTCGTACTGTCGATGGTGCTGCGCTTCGTGCCGAGGTTTAAAGCGCAGCTCGCCGTCGTCTCTGCCGCGCAGCGCTGCGTCGGCAGGGACATCTCGAACGGCAGCCTGCTGGCCCGCGCGAAGCACGGCATTCGGATCCTGTCCATCATGACGACATGGATGCTGGAAAACGCCGTCGAGACGGCAGCGTCGATGAGAAGCCGCGGTTACGGGTTAAAAGGCAGGACGGCTTTTTCGTTGTTCCGCTTCGACCGACGGGACGGTTCCGCGCTGATCGGGATCGGATTGATCGGCGGCTACGTATGGTTCGGCGCGAACGCCAAAGCGATGTATTATCGTTATTTCCCTTCGATGAAGGGCGTGGAGTCTTCGGCATACAGCATGAGCGTGTTCCTGGCCTATGCCGCGTTATGCGCGATTCCGCTTGTTATCAACATACGGGAGGAACTGAGATGGAAGCATTCGCAGTCGAGCGTCTGACCTTCGGCTATCCGGGATCGGAAAAGAACGCCCTGCGCGACGTTTCGTTCGCGATTCGCCAAGGTCAGTTCGTCACGCTCTGCGGCCAATCGGGCTCCGGCAAGTCCACGCTTCTGCGGCATTTCAAGCCGGATCTTGCACCGCACGGACGCCGAAGCGGAACGGTCCGGTATCGCGGCATTCCGGTGGAGGAGACGGACCGGCGCGCGCAAATCGCGGAGATCGGCTTTGTCCTGCAGTCGCCGGATAACCAGATCGTCACGGATAAAGTGTGGCATGAGCTTGCGTTCGGTCTCGAGAGCCTGGGCTTCGGCGCCTCCGAGATCCGCCGCCGCGTCGCCGAGACGGCCAGCTTTTTCGGCATACAGGCATGGTTCCACAAGAAGGTGACGGAGCTCTCCGGCGGTCAGAAGCAGCTGCTCAACCTGGCTTCGGTCATGGCGATGCAGCCGAGCGCGCTGCTGCTCGACGAACCGACAAGCCAGCTCGATCCGATCGCCGCCGGGGAATTTCTGGCCGCGCTCGGCAAAATCAACAGGGAGCTCGGCGTGACCGTCGTGCTGTCGGAGCACCGGCTGGAGGAGGCGCTGCCGATGTCCGATCTGGCGATCGTGATGGAGCAGGGCACAATCGTAACGTTAGGATCGCCCAGGGAAGTAGGCGAGCGGCTGCGCGAATCGCGGCATGAGATGTTCCATGCGATGACGACGCCGATGAGG
This sequence comes from Cohnella hashimotonis, assembly GCF_030014955.1. Classification (NCBI taxonomy): domain Bacteria; kingdom Bacillati; phylum Bacillota; class Bacilli; order Caryophanales; family Paenibacillaceae; genus Cohnella; species Cohnella hashimotonis. The sequence continues at coordinate 3,267,773 of NZ_JAGRPV010000001.1, read as the reverse complement.
GTCTACGCGGGGCTCGATAGTCCGTTCGAATGCCCGATCACCGTCCGCGAAGGCCGGGACTTCATGCAGCGGTTGGCGGACACGCGTCCGTTCGCGCAGGTACGGGACCGAGAGCAGGAGACATCAGGCCGCGGCAAGCCCGCAGTACGGCTGGACGAAGTGTGGTTCAAATACGACAAGGACGCGCCTGACGTGTTGAAGGGCTTGAGCCTGAAGGCTTACCCCGGCGAGCTATGCGCGATCGTCGGCGGCAACGGCATCGGCAAAACGACGGTCCTGTCTCTGATCGCCGGTCTGCGGCAACCTTATCGCGGCATCGTCGAGCTGCACGGTCGCCCGATAAGACAATGGACGGACCGGGAAAAGTATATCGGCGGATTGGCCGTACTGCCGCAAAATCCGCAAGCTCTATTCGTCCGCAAGACGGTCGAAACGGATCTTAAAGAGATGCTGTCCGGCAGAAAGCTGGACGCTGCGGAAATCTCGCGACGGTTAGCCTACGTCATCCTTCTTTGCGATCTGGAAGAGCTGCTGGGCAGGCATCCTTACGATTTATCCGGCGGAGAGCAGCAGCGCGCGGCGCTGGCGAAGGTGCTGCTGCTCGAGCCCTCCGTCCTGCTGCTGGACGAGCCGACCAAAGGCTTGGACGCCGGATATAAGCGCAAGCTCGCGGACATTTTGATGCACTTAAAGGCGGAAGGGACCGCCATCGTCATGGTCAGCCACGACATCGATTTTTGCGCGAGCCATGCCGATCGCTGCGCCATGGTGTTCGACGGGATCGTCGTCTCCGAGGACAGGCCGCGTGCTTTTTTTGCCGGTAACCGGTTCTATACGACGGCGGCGAACCGTATGGCCAGAGACGTCCTCCCGGACGCGATAACGGCGGAAGACATTTTGCAAGCTTTCGGCACCAAAAGGGAGGTCTATCCGCCAGACGGCGACTCGCCCCAAATAAAGACGACGATCTCTCGAGCGAGCAACCCTGCCGCAGATATTAAAAGCACAGCGCCGGCAGCCTCCCCGCCACAATCGTTCGACACAAGCCGCCGGCTTCCCAAGCGTACGATGACGGCCATGCTGATGATCTTGCTGCTGATCCCGCTCACCATCTGGTTCGGCATCGAATATCTCGACGACCGGAAATATTATTTCATCTCCATGCTCGTCGTCCTGGAGACGCTTCTGCCGTTCGTGCTCATCTACGAAGGGAGAAAGCCGCAGGCCAAGGAGCTGGTGACGCTGGCCGTCCTTAGCGCGATCGGCGTCGCCGGCCGGATGGCGTTTTTTATGCTGCCGCAGTTCAAGCCGGTCGCGGCGATCGTCATTATCGCCGGAGTCGCGTTCGGCGCAGAGGCCGGCTTCCTGGTCGGAGCCGTCACCGGATTCGTATCGAATTACTACTTCGGGCAAGGCCCGTGGACGCCTTGGCAGATGTTCGCCTTCGGCATCATCGGCTTTCTCGCCGGCATGCTCTTCAAGAAGGGCTTGCTTCAACGAAGCAGGCTCGCGCTCTGCGCATTCGGCGGCATTGCAGCGTTCGCGCTCTATGGTACGCTGATGAATCTGTCGTCGGTCATGATGACGCAATCCAAATTGACGATAGAGGTCGTCTTGCTCGCTTGCCTTCGCGGCGTTCCGTTCGATCTCATTCACGGCTTCGCGACGATCGTCTTTTTGTTTTTTCTCGCCAGGCCGATGCTGGAGAAGCTCGATCGCATCAAAGAGAAATATGGAATGCTTCAATAAAGACTGTCGCTATCTAATGCTCTTCCAGATCGCGTATCGATACCGGCGTGCCGGTCAAGTGCTGCTCGAACATGTCGATAATGTGCAGGAACCGTTCCGCTTCCCGGAAGACATGGTCAGCAAGCAGCGGGTGAATAATACTTTTGATTTTGCATGCGTTGATCAGATCGCGCGCAGTTCGTTTAAAATCGCGAAGCGAGGCGACGGAAACTCGGTTCTGATCCAAAAATTGTCCGAGTATAGGCGCCGTTTGGGATTGAGGGCGCATCGAATCGATATCCCTTGCCTGGAACAGCAACGTATCGAAGTCGTGGCTGAAATCGTTGGCCATATCGATCAGTTTTCGTTCGGACGGATCGAGCAGGTGACTGATGAACTTGGCGTGGTCGGCCATGATGCGCAAGAAAAATACGTTTTCGTCGATGATGGCGTCCGGCAAAGGCTCGAGCTTGCCGGCGTTCAGTTCTTCCAATCGGTTTCTGAAATAATTGGCCTCGCGACTTACATGATCCACCAATAACGGGTAGTTGTTGGCGCCGGGAAGCTGACAGGTCAAGATCAGTCCCAATACTTTTCTTTTGAACGCCCAAATATGCGATACCGCGGTGTGAACCTCCGAATTGAATCTCAGTATAACTTGTGGATCCGAATCCACGGGCAGCAGATTGGCCCGATTTTCGATCGCCTCGAACAAGGCGTAGAATTGGTTCGCTTCGTTGATCAGCGTCGTATCTTCCGCTCTGAATCCAAGCCTTAGAAACAAAGAATGCTCCTTCATAATGCGAGACCAAAATCTGATCTCATCAAGCGAACGGGCTACGAAAACGGTGGCCACAGATGATCAACCCCTTCCGGTCATCGATCTCATCACCACACCTATATTCCGCGAATCGGCTTTATATGAAGGTTAGCGGGCAGCGCATGTACGCATAGAAGCACCGTATTTAGCGCAATAAGTTCGAATTTCGTTTCAATTATTTGGTTGAGAACCGGAGAAGTCGGTATATAATTAGCCTATGCAATCGATCGAAGTCTACCGAAGCTAAAGGCGGATATCCATGCTGCAAAACGATATGTTTTCATCGCGAGGCATTTTTCGGCATTATTTCGACCATCTTCCGGAGGGACTTCTCCTGACCGATACGAAGGGCTGCATCCAGCACGCCAATACTGCCATATCGTCGATTCTGGGCTACGCGCACGAAGCGTTAATACACGCCAGGTTGGAGAGCATTCTCGAACCCTCGGGTGTCGACCGGCGTGGCGATGACGAGTCAGCGGATGCCAAGATCGCACGAAGCGCTCGGCATCAGCAAGGGCATGCGGTGGACGTATGGCTGACCTCGGTTCCGCTGCTAGGCGAAGGACAAGCAATCGGCGAATTAATCACCATAGAGCGCGTTAACCGCGCGTTCAGTCAGTCGAACGAACGGCAACGCTTGCAGGAAAGCGTGCAGGAGATTATGTCTTATATTTTGGAAAAGTCGCAGCACGTTATTTCCGTCTTCTCGACGGACGGCGTGTTCACGTACATATCGCCCACGGTCACGGCACTGCTCGGCTATCGGCCGGAAGAAGTCATCGGCAAGCATTCGGCGGCTTTTAACCACCCGGACGATATCAGGAGGCTGCTGGAATTCCGCGGCCTCTCGTCGATCGAGCGCGACAACGTCCGGTTTATCGGACGCGTCAGGCACAAGGACGGCGATTATCGCATGTACGAGACGACGTCCGAATACATCCGGAACGAATCCGGCGAGGTCATTCGCACGATCAGTTTCGGGCGCGAAATTATAGAACGCAAGCAGGCAGAATAGCTGATTCGACAGGGGAGGGAATTGATGACTTTCGATCGCTTGAGCAAGACGTCCAGGCTGACGCCGACGCAGCCGGATGCCCATGCCCGACGCTTCCGCGATGCGCATGCCGGCCTTAAGACTGCCGGCCATCTTTTGCAGCTGCAGCGTGCGGTCGGCAATCGTCAGCTACTGGGCATGCTGCAGAGCGGCCAATCCGCTGCAGCTGCGTCGCCAAGGCTGCGGAGCGCTGCTTTGCCGGTCGTGCAGGGAAAGTTCGTAACGGAAACGGGCGGCGAAGACAAGAGCGAAGAAGAACGCATTGAAAAAATGCTTCTTACTTTTATCGAGTGGAAGCGGGAAGATACGGATATGATGGCGCTGTTCGAGCCTTTGTTGAAGGACTTCCAGGATCATCGGATCAGCGATGACCCGGTTAAGCTGTCCGATTGGCGGGCAAGAAATTCGGGGTCGCTCACCGTGGCTGAGGAAATGCTGCGGATGCGAAGCGCAGGCACGTCCTCCGAAGGCATGGAGATTGAAGACGAAGCGAAGGACAAGCCTCAAAAACGAAAATTGGGAGAAAGTGAAGGCGAGTCCGAAAAGAAAAAACGCAAGCTTGAAAAAGAACCGAAAACCAAATATTCGTCGGACGTAGAGGAGAGCAGCGACGATGAAGCGTCGGAGCTGGACGCCAAGCGGAAGATCCGCATTCTAATGAAGGTTACCAAATCGAATATAGGCATTCTTCGATCGTCGTCTCTACGTACGAAAAAAGACGAGCATCGCTTCGACGAACCGTTGCACCGCAAGATCTATGCGGCCGACCGCAGCCGAAAAAATCCGAAAATCGCCGATTTGACGACCCAGGATTACTTTTTTATCGGGGAACAGAGACTGAGAATGGGCGAAGGCAGAGGCCACTTCACACAGGCCGGCGGCAATGCGAAGAAGCGAACCAAGACGATCAAGGAACCGCCTGCCGAGTACGACAAAATGATCGAAGCGATGCTGAAGATGGGCAAGGACCCGAGCGCTGCCGCTCTTTTTAAGCTGGCGACCGGCAAAGAGCTGGACAGCAAGGATTCGTTCGAGGACCGCGAGCTTGCGGCGATCATGCTCTATGCCCTCAATCATAACGTATCGAAGCTGCATTCCGTCCGAAGCAATCTGACCGAGCACCTGCAGAAGTTCGTCAGCATCGTAGGCATCTCCGAGCTGACGCGCAGCTTCGAGGCGGGCGGCGACAAAGACGGTACTTCCGAAAAAAAGGAGGAAGAAGGAGCCGCAAGCTATTCGGCCGAGACGCTTGTCAAAATGATGTTGCGGCTCGTCATGGACGGCAAGGTCGCTTCGCTGCAGACCGTTTTTTTCGAAGGAAAGGGAGGCATGGACAGCCTGTTTCTCGGCGCGCCGAGCGCAGAGCATAGCGGCAATCAACTCGGCGGAGCCACCGTGCTGCGGGATCCGCTCGCTTACGAGGAAAATCTGGAGCGTCAGATGAGCAAGACGCCGCACAATAAGAAAGCCTTCAAATCGCTGCTGAATTCCGTAAGCTCAGGCTCGTCGCCCGAGCTCAAGGCGATGGACGACAAGGAGAAGGAACGGCTGAAAAAGGACAAGCAGACACAGCAGACTTCCACGGTGCAAAAGCTGGTGCAAACGATTATCGATACGGAGCTGCCCGAGCGCAATCATCAATTAAACGATTTTCTCAACGGCGCCAACAGTACGCTGGGCAAGTTTAACAAGCGTCTCAATCAGCTCGCGAAAACGTACGCGGACAACGCAGACGCGCTGGCCAAAATCGAAGAGGGGAGAAAAGCGATCGCCGACAAACGGAAGGAAGCGCAAAACAAAAAGTACTAGCTTGCGTAACCGGATAAACCCTGCGACAATAATCTCCGCCATAAGGTCCCATTTTGGGCTCAAATCCTTTCCGTATGCGATGTAACGCTGTACAGCGCCTCTTGGTAATGATTGGTGCCGGCTGTTCGCCAAGAGCTTTTTTGGCATGAATACCGTCTGATGTAGAATATTGCATCAGCTGCGTTTTCCTCGTTTCAACGACAACATATAAGTAAAGACTGATCATAATGCGAAAATAAATAGAGGTGGCGTGGCAGGCGTGATCGTCAACTGGATCATCGGATTTTTAATTCCCTGGTTACTCATGACATTCGCTCAGATTCCCCATAAGCTGTTTTTATGTCTGCGCGTCGTGCCGGCCGCATCGTAAATCGCGTTTTTTTCCAACGACCTCTTTGTCAGATACGGATTTTGGATCGCCAAGCCGGTTACGGAAGCGAATGAATCTTTTTCGACCCTTCCCTTTAATCTGGGGTTATATCCGGTGTGGGGGTCGATTCTCATTCAATTCATCGAACGCCGAAACTGGTCTCCGACTATCGCCATTTTCATTGGGAGTCTGGGAATTACCTTCGCAGAGTGGGGCCTCGTAAAATCAAAATGGATCGTTTATGGAAACGGCTGGAATATTGGCTGGACATTCGTTTCTTATTTAGCGGCGTTAACTATCGTCCATCTTTACGTCAGAGCGCTAAAGCGCCATGTTATTTAAGCGTAATAATTACATTTTGATTCACAAACTGTATTTCGTCTGCTACAATATTCGTAATAATTACTATTAAAACGAATAAGAGGAGCGAATTAAAATGAACGTCTCGTCATCCCATCCCAAACTCTCCGTCACTGTCCTAAGCGGCTACTTGGGTGCAGGCAAGACTACGATTCTCAATCATGTGCTGAACAATCGGGACGGTCTTCGCGTAGCGGTTATCGTCAACGATCTTGGCGAAGTCAACATTGATGCCGAACTGATCCAGCAGGGCGGCGGATTGTCCCGAACGGACGAGAAGCTGGTCGAGATGTCCAACGGTTGCATATGCTGCACGCTTCGCGAGGATTTATTGCAGGAGGTCGAGCGGCTCGCCCTCGAACAGCGTTTTGACTACATACTGATTGAATCCACAGGTGTCGGGGAGCCCATCCCTGTCGCTCAAACCTTTACCTATATCGATGAAGAGCTGGGCGTGGACTTGACGAAATTTTGCAAGCTGGACTGCATGGTTACCGTTGTCGACGCTTACCGTTTCTGGAACGACTATTCCTCCGGCGACACGTTGTCCGATCGCAAGCAGCATGTCGGCCCCGACGACAGGCGCGAGGTGGTCGATCTTTTAATCGACCAGATTGAATTTTGCGACGTACTCATTCTGAATAAATGCGACCGCATAAGTCCGGAGGCGCTTAATCGTCTGGAACGCGTACTTCGGAGCCTCCAACCTCGCGCGAGATTTATTCGTTCCGAGTTCGGGCGCGTAAATCCGTCGGACATTATGAACACGGGATTATTCGATTTTGAGCAAGCGAGCCAATCGGCGGGTTGGATGCTGGAAATGGCCAAGGATCATCATGTTCCGGAGACGGAGGAATACGGCATCTCTTCGTTTGCGTACGAGCGTAGATTGCCTTTTCATCCCGGCCGCCTTATGGATTGGATGAGCGAATGGCCGCAAGAGGTTGTGCGTGCCAAAGGAATGGTATGGCTGGCCACGCGCCCCGATATGGCGCAAACCTTGAGCCAAGCCGGGCCTTCCGTCCAGTTCGGACCCGGCGGCTACTGGATAGCTGCCATTGCCAGGCCGGAAAGGGAAGCGGTACTCAGGGAGTATCCGGAGATTGCGGGAAATTGGGATCCGACGCACGGCGATCGGATGAATAAAATCGTGCTCATCGGTCTTTCCCTGGACAGGAAGCGCCTGACAGATGAACTGGATTCGTGTTTGTTGACGGAGGAAGAGATGAATGCGGATTGGTCGACCTTTCCGGATTCGTTTCCGCAGCTTGCAAGCCTTCCTTTTGAGGAGCAGCTTCATCATTAATCGGCACGTTTTCAATCTCCGCCGACGGTCATTCTGTGCTTACGATAGAACCAAAGTTTGTGACCTTTACGTCATATTTGATTTCAACGTGCGACCGGCTAAAGACGTCGTCCCATTCGTTTTTCACCTTCTTCCAGACGGAGGGATGTTGGATGGACAGCCGTCGCCCGAAGCCTGCTACATCGGCTTTGAATTCAGACTGCAGCTTATGCAAGAGCGTCTGCATCATCGAAGCCAGCCTGTCCTCAACGATCGAAGCAAGCTTTTCGGCATGGGCATTGGAGGTCGACGCATTGTGATCGCTCCATGTTTCACTGATCCGCCCTTGGAAAGAAAGGGAAACTTTAAACAGGATGCGGTCTTTGTCGGCAACGGTTTTGATTTTGCTTTTTACGGACTCGATTTCATAAGAAAGAGGCTCATTTTTTTCATCGTAAGCTTTGATAACGCCGCTTGTCCCCGATTGCGTTAACCAGGCCAGGCATTCCGTGTCTTCCTGATTTAAATGGCCGATCCAATGACCGGACGAGCCTTTGATAATGCCCGCTCCCGAAAATTCGCTCTCGCCTCCGCCGGCAACGATGCTTTGCAAAACGAAGCTGCGTTTGGCATAGGTTAACGCATCTATTTTGGATAAAGTCACCGGCTCCAATACTTTACTCGTTCTCGACCGATTGTGAAGCATGTCTTTGATATGCAAGGAGGGCACTTCGTTGGGTTGGGCGGAGGCCATCGTTTCCCTGGCTTCGCCTTGGCTGACGAACACCATCGTGCTGGGGCGAATGTCGTTGTCTCTTAGTACGAAATCCATCAACTGTTCCATCGTCTGCCGCCTCAGCAGTTCGGAGGAAATAACGATGACCTTGAGGTGGTGTCCGATGATCGGCCGATCCAGGCGAATGGAGAATTGGCGGAAAATTTCGAAGATGGAGTCGCCGCTCCCGGAAACATTTTGATAGGCGTGCTGCGTCGCTTTTTGTTTATTGTCTTGCTGAGCACTCGCAGATTTCACCGGAACGATCTGGACGGTAGCCATGACCTTATGGTTTGCGGTAAAATTTGCCCCCTGTTCCTCGAAATCCTTCTCCACTGGAGCCGGCACGCCGACATCCAGCGCCAATCCGCTGTATACGGCCAGCTTCTCGATTTCTTTGCTGCTCCAGCAGCCTGACAGCAGGCCGGCCAGGAGAAGAAGCGGGAGCAAGCGAAGCAAAGTCTTAAACATGCTGCTTCAATCCTTTCGTCCGGATCAGCCAGACGATCGACAGCAACACGGGCAGCAGCCCGAACAGCCAGAGCCCTGTGGTCCCGATTGTATCGCCGAGCGCGAATAAGTCATTCAGGGTTTTAGGAATCATCGCAGCAAGAAAGATTACCGGAACCAAACCGAAGATCACGGCGGGGTAGGAGAGCTTGAAGAGCTGCGAAATCCCGAGCGAGGATTGAAAGAAAAAGCTGCAAAAATTGCAAAACATCTGCATCAGCCAGACGACCATCAGCGGAAATTCAAGCCGCTCTACGAAAAAGCCCGTCACTTCAAAGCTTCGTATCAAGTCGATCGTCGGCCAAGCGCTGGTAATGACGCTATCGATAGACAAACCGCCGATGACAAAAACGAGGGTCAGTAAATAAAGGCTGAACGGGATCGCGATTCCGCCTAGCATCGTCTTTACCGCTTGCTTCGGATATTGCATAAAGGCAACCAGCGTCATCACGACCTCGCAGCCGGTAAAGACCAATATGGAGGACTTTAATCCGCGCAAGACAGGCACGATGCCGTTGCCTAGCACAGGACGAAGATTGTCGATATCGAAAAGCCGGAAGCTGACCCCAAAAGAGACGAGGAGAACGAAAATCGTAATGGGAAAGACGACTTGGTAAACCCGGGCGATGGCATTGATACCCCCGGTTACAAGATAGGTTCCCACCCATATAAAGGGCATAACGACTGCCCACATGGGCGTGCCTTCCAGCAGAAAAAACAAAGTGACTTCGGCAAGAGACCGGATCTCGAAGCCTGCGATCGTGAGAAAATACACGATGAGCATCAAGCTTAGCAAGCCGGCCGGCAGCTTGCCGACGATCCTTGCGGCGTATTGAAAAACCGTCTGACCCGGGAACTGCTGGCACAGCTTGACCATCAGAAAAATAGCCAGCATGACGACGATGCCTCCGATGAGGATGGTCAGCCAGGAGTCGGGCGTTTTCATGGCTTGCGTAATGCCGCTGGGCATGGTAAGAATTCCGGCTCCAAGTACGGTATTGGTCAGAAAGACAACCGCTTGCGAGTTGGTGATTTTATCGTCGGTGCGTTCGAACACGGCGGGTCCTCCTTCTCCGCAGTCAGGATCTGCGTTTATCGTTCTGCGTTTTCAACATTGCCGGTCTTCGCCGCATCACGGAAATGGGAGCCCGAATGAACAGATCCTTCCAATCCCCGAGACGGAAAGGGGATATCGGCGTCAAATAGGGAACGCCGAAGCTCTTGAGCTTCGTGAGATGACTGCACAGCAGCAGGAAAAAAAGGATCGTACCGAACATGCCGAGGAAAGCCGCGAACAACATGGCGACGAACCGTAATATTCGAAGCGTGATCCCCGCGCTGTAAGTTGGAATCGAAAAGGAGGATATGGCCGTTACGGCAACGACGATGACCAGGAAGGGGCTTACAATACCCGCTTGTACGGCCGCGTCTCCGATGATCAGGCCTCCGACGATGCCCATGGCAGGACCGATCGGCTTAGGCAGCCGAATGCCCGCCTCCCGCAATATTTCAAGCGATATCTCCAGAATCAGCACTTCGATCAGCGAAGGAAACGGAACGCCCTGCCTTGTCTCGATAATGGAAAGCGCAAGCTCGGTCGGAATCAACCCCGGATGAAAGGAAATCAACGAGATGTAAAGCGCCGGCGCCAATAATGCCATAAAAGCGGATAAAAAACGCAGCAAGCGAAGAACCGAGCTCGGCAGCCAGCGCTCGTAATAATCCTCCGGGGACTGGAGCAGCATGCTGAAGGTAGCGGGGACGATTAAAGCGAACGGCGTGCCGTCCAGCAAAATGGCAACCCGCCCCTCGACCATCGCGTGAATGACCCGGTCCGGACGTTCGGTATTTTGTACTTGCTGGAACGGACTTAAGGTGTTGTCTTCGATCAACTGTTCGACAATGCCGGACTCGCCGAAAAAGTCATAGTCCAGCTTGGCGACGCGCGCTTGAACCTCCTTGAGCAAATCCATGTTGACGATGTTCTTGAAATAAGCAACGACGAGGTCCTTTTTTAACGTTGAGCCGATTCTGTAGCTTTTCATCTCCAGCTGGTCGCTAAAGCCTTGCCTTCGCAGCAAGGACGTATTCTCGCTGAGCACTTCAGTAAATCCGAGCCGCGGGCCGCGAAGCAAAGCCTCGGACACAGGCTCTTCAACGGCGCGATTCGCGCCTTCCGGCCACTCGATCAGCAAGCCATGCTTCGCCCCTTCAATGAGCAGACCGGCATGTCCAAACAGAACGGACCGGTTGAAGCTGTTCATATCGGTAGACTCGACCAGGCAATGGAAAGGAAGCGCGTCGCCAAGCTTGCTCGGACTCGACAGGTCGTCCGCAGCGGCTTCGAACATGAGGAACTGCATGATCTGCAGGTTCAATACCCGGTCGTTCTGCATGCCGTCTACCCAGAACAGCGTAGCTTGACGATCGGTCATCGACATCAAGAACGATCTGGATCGCACATCGCAGCTATCGCCTATGGAAGCGAGAATGGCACTGAGATCGGCCTGATAGTCTCCGCTGAATCTTCGAGTTTCCGCCGGTTCGGAGGCAGCAGGATGCTTGTTGCCTTGTATGTCAGAATGTTTGCCGTTTCGCACGAACGAAAATGCGATCCGATGCACGCGGTTCGCCAGGATCGGAACGAGAAGCACGATCAAAGCCTGTCCGAATACACTCCAGCTTGGGATAAAAGCCAGAACGGATGACATCGGCGAAGCTCCTCCCGCACGGGATTTTCGTCTGGGACGTAAAAGGGAGTATGCCAAAGTTTGCATGATTTTACTCGCATGGCACGGGCAGCATTGGAAAAATTTATTTGCGAATGCAATGAACAATTCGAGCATTCGCGAAGTTGTGGGCATTCCGTTTATACTCATTGTTGCGATATTCGTCTTGGTCGCGCTGGCCATTGGCGTAACGATCGTCAGTCAAATCATAGCCGAGCAAATTCGCCCGACCGCCGACAGCGCCGATTGGGTAAAAGCCGGTACAGGCGCATTCCTGTTGATTTCCATGTTGAATATTCCGTTTATCGGCTTCGTCCTGTTTGTCGTGCTCCTGCTGTTTTCCCTTGGCGTTACGACTTCGCTGATAGCTTCGCTGCTTCGCAGGCGTAAGCAACGGACAGGTTGAATCGTCGGCAGCGAAAGGAATTCGTTTTTATTTTCCGATCGGTCAGGGTAATAGACTCTTGCGGCAACCACTGTCCACAGGAGGCGATTTTGGATGGCCACTCAACTACCGATGCATAAGACGGAGCAAACGAAGGCAACGCCTTCGCCTCAGAAAAATCTCCATCTGGTCCAATCCATGCCGACGGTCCCCAAGCCGTTTGAGATCAGGGACTGGCGGGATAAAGCGAAAGCCTTCGACCGTTTCGTTTTCGACTTCGACCGCAAAGGCGAATATCTTCCCGTCATCTGGCGGGACAGGACGCATTACAACATGGAAGAGGATACGTTCGGTCTGTTTTCCTATGTCGGCAAGTCGGATCAGGGCAGCAACGGCTCCCAGGAGGCGATAACCGTCATGGCTTCCGTACTCGGGGCTACGCTGGTCGGCATCGACAAGAGTAACCAGGACGGCAACAATTACGTGAAAATGCTGCAGACCTTTTACCGGAAAGACGAAGGGGTATTCGTCTGGTATCCCGCCATACCGAGCGGCGACACGTTCTGGTATGAGATTCAGGCTAACGTTTTGTACGCCATATTGGCATACTTTTATCCGAACGAGGCTGACATGGAGGCGCGCGTGCGTTCGTCCGCGGACCGTTGGGTCGAAGCCGTGAAGATCATGACCGACCGCGACGGTCGCCTCAATTTCAATTACACTTCCTTCGATTTCAAAAATATGGAACCGGTCGATAACGGCAAATGGAAGGAGCCTGACGCGGCTTCCGGCGTCGCGATGCTCATGTATTTGGCTTACCTGCGGTTCGGCGACCAGATCTATTTTGACACGGCCCAGCGTTGTCTGGACTTCTTGGACGATCAGGAGGACAGCCCCTATTACGAACTCCTGATGTATTATTCCCCGTACCTGGCTGCCCGTATGGAAGCGGAGCACGGAACCAGCCACGACGTGACCAAATACATCAACTGGATCTTCGACGGCGGCGTGGAGATTCGTCCGGATTGGGGCATGTGCACGGAGCGATGGGGAAATTACGATATGCACGGCCTGGTAGGCAATCTCAAGGATTTCGGCGGCTACATTTTCGTCATGAACGGATTTTTCCTGTTCAGCACGCTTGCGCCGTTTCTGCGGTACGATTCGCGCTACGCGCGCTCCATCGGCAAGTGGATGCTGAATGTTGCCAACCAATCCCGCTTGTTTTATGCAGACGGACTGCCTGCGGACAAGCAGTCCGGCGCAGACTGGGACGGCGATCCTGAACATGCGCTCCCGTACGAAGGTATCCGCAAGGAATATGAGGAAAAGACCCCTTATGCGAGCGGCGACGCCACCGTCATCGGATGGGGGCCGCTCGACTTTTCAATCTATAGCGGCAGCCATGTCGGCTTCATGGGCGCGTTGATCGAAAAGACGAATGTCGAGGGCATTCTGCAAATCGATTGCCTGAAGACGGACTACTTTCATAAAGAAGCTTATCCGACCTACTTGTATTACAACCCGTTCGGCTCGGAGCAAACGGTCGAGATCGACGGGCTCGGTCTGGAAAAGGTCGATCTTTACGATACGGTGAGCGGCCGATTCCTGGCGAAATCAGTGACCGGTACCGCGAAGTTCGCCGTGCCCGCCGAGGGTGCGGTCATTCTGGTTGTCGCGCCGGCGGAAGGACGGCAGGAACGCAAAAACGGACAGCTCTGGATCGACGGCGTCTATGTGGCACCGGCCCCCAAGTGTGCCGTCAACATGCGCGGGATCAAAGATCGCCAGAAGGTGAACAATGTTCTAAAAATCGATGTGGACGCCGGCGTGCCGGAAGGGGAATCCATCAAACGGTTTACCTTTAGATTCGGCAGCAAGGTGATGTACGAGGGGGTAACCGTGCCTGAGCCGCTGTACCTCGATACGCTTCGTTTTCACAACGGATTTTATCATCTCAGGGTCGAACTGGAGTCCTCCGGCGGAAGCTTCGATTTTTGCGAAATCGGAGTTATGGTGGAAAATCCGAGCAATCCGCTCTCGCAACCGAATTGAATCGCGATCGCAGCAGGACGCCGCCGATGAGTTCGGCGGCGTTTTATTTCGGCAGACGGCGCACGCGGCAAGCGTGCCGGCGTTGCCCGAAAATATTTATTCCGTGCGTAAAAAAGGAAGTGAAAATAGAGGCTCGAATACTTATTGTAAACCGGATGAACCGATATAAGACGATAGAGGAGCTGTTATCATGATTAAGGGATTCGGCGGCATCTTTTGGAGAACGAAAAACCCGGAAGCCGTTAAAAAGTGGTATAGCGAAGCGTTAAAACTTGAATTCAACGACTGGAACGGGACCGTAATTAAGCCTCAAGTCGACAATGAGACGGCCTTTTCCTTCTTTAAAGAGGACGACGAATACTTTCCCGCGGATCAGCAAGCGATGTTGAATTTTCAAGTCGAATCCATTGACGAGACAATTGCGCATCTGGGCCGAATCGGCGTGCCGCTCGCAAAGGAAAAAGAGAGCTCCGAATTTGGACAATTTATTTGGATTAAAGATCCGGAAGGCCGGCTCATCGAGCTTTGGGAAAAATAATTGCGCACGGCAGCCGGGTCAACCGGCTGCCGTTTTCGTTTTGTCGTGAACCACATCGTATCAGGCGGTTTTGAATTGACGGACTTTTTGAAATCCATGAATACGCAGCAAGGAAGCGATGCTGCCGGACAGTCGACTGCGACGCCTGCAAGCTAAAGCGCGGCAGCGCAATTGTTTGTTCGCATAAGACAGACGTGGAACGATCGTATGTAGCCATCAGGCCGCCGGCCCTATCGGCGGCCTTTTTGCTTCTAGGCAGTCAGGATTGACTGCGAGCGCTGGTTGACGGTTGTTATAGGGGCATCGTCCACACAATCTCGGCGATTCGGACGCACGCTTGCCGGCTATGGAGCTGAAGCAGCACGTGGTCCGGCTTTACGTCGACAATCGTTCCTTCAATCCCGCCCCTGGTCGTCTCGAGCAAGACGCATCGGCCAGTTAGTTTGCGAAGCGCTTCAACAACGTAGGGATCGATCGAAGATACGGTTTTAATTTCTCCAGGACCGACCTGAGCCGGGCTTACTTGCGGATTGGACCATTGTTGATACAAGCCAAATCACTCCTCGTATAGGTTCTGGCCCAATATATGCGCTTGCAGATACGGGGGATTGGGCTGCCGCCTAATCGACCGGCGATCGACCGTCGAGCTTTTTAAACTTTATAAGTAACCAGCGCCGAGCAAAACTGGGATAAGCTCGTTCCCGTTTTTTTCTTGAACATTTTGCCGAAAGTATGTACGTCCGCGTATCCGACAAGGTTCGCGATCTCGCTGACCGACAGATTGGTCTGCAGCGCCAGCTCCCTCGCTTTTTGAATGCGCACCCAAGTCAAATATTGCATCGGCGTAAGTCCGAATTGACGCTTGAACTGCACGATAATGTAGTTGCGGCTAAGCCCCGCGATCTGTTCAAGATCGCTGTGCTGGACATTTTCCGCATAATGCTCGCGAATGTGATTTTGCAGCAGCAGGAGCTTGGCTTTTATTCGCTCCTCTACGGTTGATACGGTCGACGTTCGGTTCAGTCCGGTCGCGGCTTCCCCGAGCGCCTCAAGCAGCAGGCCTTGCGCTTGCAGCTGCGAGGAAATACCCGGCTGCCGATACAGATGCACTAGGCGGATCAGCTTTTTCTCGAGCTCGGTGCCCGCATAGTTGCCGAGCAAGTGCGAGTCTCCGAACAGCTGGCTAATCGGAAAGTCATGGTCTCCGAAATGGAACACGAGGGAAAGACAAATATACGGTTCCCCCTCCAACGTTAAGATGGAGTGAAGCTCGCCAGGGCGGTGGAACAGCAGGTCGCCTTTGACTGTAGCATACATATGTCCGCCGACCGGATAATCCGCTCTGCCTTCCACGACATATTGGAGGACATACTGGCCCATCGTTCGGTTGTGAATCGCCCAACCCTTCGGAGCGTCAAATAAATGCGCCAGCGTAATATAGGGTGGGAACTGAAAGTCCGGTACATCCGGTGACGCTTCGCTCGAAGGCGTACCGCCGGATGCCGGATGTTCCCGTTTCTCATCGCTCATCGCCATCGTCTCCTTTTTATCTATCGTATAGGAAAGTGATTTTGGCAACAAGATTGAATGTCCCTGCCAAATACATCGGGCGATTTATTCGCTAAAATCTTTCTCGAGAGCACAACCAAACGAGAAGAGGAGACAAAACGATGAGCAAATCGCAGATCGAAATGCCAGTTGCCGACGCGCGTACGCAAAACAGCATTACGGAGGAGCAAGCTCAATTCTTTTTGGATAATGGATTTCTGGTCATTAAAGGCGTGCTTCGGGGAGAAGAGCTTGCGACCGTTCAAGCCGAGATGGAAAAGCAGGTGGCCAAAGGCGTGGCCGGCGTTCAGGACGACCCTGACTATATGTACGGCAAAGGCGGCAAAACCGGCCGCAACGTACTGCGCCGCGTCGAGTATGTCATCGACAAGAGCGATCCGATGAAGGCGCTTCTCGGTCACCCTTTTATTTTGCGCTCGGTCGAGAAGCTGCAGGGCAACAACTTTATTCCAACCTGGGATTCCATGGTTCTTAAAATGCCGGATGAAGGCATTATCGTGCCTTGGCATCGCGATGCGGAGGTACCGGCTGGCTGCACGGATCCCCGGCCTATTTTTAACGTCGATTTTTACCTGGATTCGGCGGATCTGATGACATGCCTTTGGGTCATTCCCGGCAGCAACAAGTGGTCGAAGGAGGCGTGCAAAGCGCGGATCGAACAGGACGGAGCCGATCGATTCAGCACGGAGGATGCCATTCCCGTTCCGCTTGAAGCAGGCGATGCCATCTTCCACGACATCACGGTGCTGCACGGTTCGCCCGCGGGAGACGGCAATCCGCTGCGCCGCACGGTTTACTACGAATTCCGCCCCGGCGAGATCGAATGGAACTATGGACCGCATACGCACGAGTATCTCGGGTTGAAGCAGCAGATGCTGCTCGAATGCTTGGAGCGCAGGGCCGCCGCCTCATATGCACAAGGCGAAGAGCCATTTGTTTACAAACCGGATGGGGAATTTGCGCTCGGCGAACGCACGGCTTTGGAATCGTTCCGTTATCCGCACTTAGAATACTGGAGAGGTTAATATAGGTTTAAACAATCTTCGCGGCTGGTGCATGGATGCACCGGCCTTTTTGCGTCGATTGATGCGAACATGCAGATTCGTTAAAATGAATGAAGATTGATGAGCGCGGCACAATGATTCGGGAAACGAGGACGGTTAGGCATGCTTGTGTTAAGAAACGTTCAACCCTCAGATCTGGCGCAGCTTGTACGGATTGAAAACGAAGGGTTTTCCCAAGAGGAGGCTGCCACCAAGGAGGCCTTTGCGGAGCGGATTGCTTTGATCCCCGATACGTTTGTCGTGGCGGAAGATGAAGGAGAAATACTCGGTTATATTAATGGTCCCATCATTGATCGGCCGTACATAACGGACGACTTGTTTAAAGAAATCAAGGAGAATCCCGAAAAGGGCGGCTATCAAAGCGTTCTGGGATTAGCCGTATCGGAGAAGGCAAGAGGGCAGGGCGTCGCAAAAAAATTAATGGATACGTGGGAGGAACTTGCAAAAGAAAACGCAAGGGAAGGCATTACGCTAACTTGCAAAGAAGAGTTGATCCCCTTTTATGAAAAGCAGGGGTTCGTGAACCGCGGCAAATCCGAATCGCAGCACGGCGGCGTTATCTGGTACAATCTGGTCAAGGAATTGGCATCTCGCAACGACTTAAGATTTGGTTAATAAAAAAGCATTAAATTTTAAGAAGTATATCGTATTGTCGAAACATAAGCCACAATGCGCAGCCCATTGCGCATAGGCTTGACACACGATCACGACCCGAAAGAAGGTAATGGCATGAAGCAAAGTCGAACCCTATATATTCCTGCAGCCATATCGCTTCTAGCCAGCATTGCCTTGATATTGTTCGCGTTTTTCGGAGTTGTCCACCCTGGGGGCGCTCACGGCGGATCGTCCCTCGGCAAGGTTCCTCCCGGCATGGAGCGCAGAGAGCAAGGAAGCGAGGGCTTGTTCAGGACGCTGGGCACGATCGCCGTCTGGTGTGCGGCTGTCAGCTACGCATGGCTGCGATTGAAAAAGAAGCGTAGATCGCCGTCGGCCATCGTGAAAAAACTTGTTCCTTTGTTCAATCGTCTCCATCAACCGGTCGCATATGCGGCTCTCGTGCTCATCGCGGCCCACGGCATTTATTTTCTGACGCAGGCGGTCGTCAAGGACGACACGTATACGGGCATTGCGGCATTCGTGCTGCTGCTGACTTTAGCGGTCTATGGCTACTTGATCCGCCGATTGAAGAGCAAGCATACGCGCAAAATCCATTTTCTGCTGGCAACTGCCTTTGGCGTCGTCGCGTTTATACATGCCGGCGGCTCCGCAATAATTGCGGCTTTAAGCATCGTCGCGCTATGGGGGCTGATCGAATTCGTTGAGCGAATGGCTTCCCGTAAGTAAAAAACAGGGCATTATACAAAAAACGCTTTGTACGGAGAAATCTCCGCACAAAGCGTTTTTTAAATAGCGTTACAGGTTCACGCTATTCATGGAAGCTTCCGGATAGCGCAAGCCGAAGGCCGTTCCTCGCGGCGCAGCGTCGTCGATACGCGCAAGATCTTCTGGCGAAAGCTTGACTTCAAGCGCGCCAACATTCTCTTCCAGATACTTGATCCGCTTCGTGCCGGGAATCGGCACGATGTCTTCGCCCTGCGCCAGCAGCCAGGCCAGCGCCAGCTGAGAAGGCTCGCAGCCTTTCTCCGCGGCCAGCTCGGCGACTCGTTCAACGAGATCCAGATTGCGCTGGAAGTTGTCGCCTTGGAAACGCGGGGAGAAGCGGCGGTAATCGTCCTCGGCCAGATCCTCGAACTTGCGGATCTGGCCGGTCAGAAAGCCGCGGCCAAGCGGGCTATAGGGCACGAAGCCGATGCCGAGCTCCCGGCATACGGCCAAGATATCGTCTTCGACGTCGCGGCTCCAGAGCGAATATTCCGTCTGCAGCGCAGCGATCGGATGCACGGCTGCCGCCCGGCGGATCGTAGCGGGCGCCGCTTCGGACAGACCGAGGTAACGAACCTTGCCTTCGCGCACCAGCTCGGCCATCGCGCCGACCGTCTCTTCGATCGGCGTATTCGGATCGACTCTGTGCTGATAGTAAAGATCGATATAGTCGACGCCGAGTCGGCGCAGGCTCGCTTCGCAGGCGGCTTTTACGTATTCAGGACGGCCATCGATACCGAGATACTTGCCGTCTTCGCTGCGCACATTGCCGAACTTGGTTGCGATTATCGCCTTTTCGCGTCTTCCCTTGAGCGCTTTGCCCACCAATTGTTCATTCTTGCCTATGCCGTACATATCTGCCGTATCCAGCAGGTCGATACCCAGCTCCAAGGCGCGGTCGATGGTGCGCAGCGACTCTTCGTCGTCCCTGCCGCTATAAAAGTCGGACATGCCCATGCAGCCAAGGCCGAGCGCCGACACTTCAAGTCCGCCGTTGCCTAACGTTCTTCTTTTCATATTCAATCCGCCTCTCTTGTACAAGTATGTTGGACCTGCCTCTTTATTATGCGACGACAGGCAGGTGATCCGGTAGCCGGATCGTGCCAAGTTGTTGCCCAATCCTCCAATCGATCAGCTGTAGCTATCGTTCGGTGCTATAATGACCTTAACCACAATCGCCAAGCGACGGAGGGAATCAAATGCCGCAATCGGAAATAATGGCCCTGCCGGGGCATGCCGAGAGAGACGGGCTTTTGCCATACAACGGCCCTGCATTCGTCGACAAGCTCGCAGAGCTGGCCTCGTTAATCGAACGAAATACCGGCAGCGATGGGATCTTTGATACGACTATACCGTCTCTGCGTCTGATTCGAAGCTCGAAGTCTTCATTGCCCGTTCATACCATTTATGAGCCTGCAGTCGTCATCGTCGCCCGCGGCACGAAAATTGTTATGCTTGGCGGCGACAGCTTTACTTACGGCCCTTCCGCGCATTTTGTCGTTTCCGTCGACCTGCCGGTTACCTCCCGGCTGCTGCAAGCTTCTCCGGAATCGCCCTACTTGTGCATGCGGCTCGGGCTGGACCCGGCGCAAGTGCTTGAAGTAATAAAAGGTGCGGATCTAGCGGGAGAGGACGCAAGGGAATTGAAGCGGGGCGCGTTCGTCGACCGGACGAGTCCTGAACTGTTGGACGCTGCGGTGCGGCTCGTGAAGCTGCTGGATACGCCCCGCGAAATCTCTTACTTGGCGCCGCTTGTCGTCCGCGAGATGTATTTCAGGTTATTAAGCGGAGGACAGGGAGGAGCCTTCAAGCAGATCGCGCTGGCCGGAAGCGGCACTAGCCGGATCGCCGGCGTCATTGCCCGCATTAAGCAGGACTTTGCCAAAACGCTTCATATTGACGAGCTGGCCAGAATGGCGCATATGGGCCCTTCGTCGCTGCATCGTTACTTCAAGGAAATGACGACGCTCAGTCCGCTGCAATATCAGAAACGGATCCGACTGCAGGAGGCGCGCCGTCTGCTCCTGACCGAAGCCGTCGATGCCGCGGATGCCGCGTACCGGGTCGGCTACGAGAGCCCCTCGCAATTCAGCCGCGAATACGCTCGGTTGTTCGGCCTGCCGCCGATCAGCGATATCAGAAAACTGAGGGAAGAAACGGAGCAGGGGATCGGCTGATCGTGAGACGGGCAGATGAACGCTGACCGAACGGAGGGAGACGACGTGAAAATCAAATGGGGACTGTATGCGCTGCTGAGTCTGGCGCTTGCGGGTACTGCAGCTTGTAAGCAAGAAAGCGATGGAGGCGCGGGAATGCCCGGCGAATCACCGCAGCGCTCGCAGTCGACGGGCGGTACGACTGGATCCGGTTCGAATGCTGAACTACCGGAAAGCACCCCAACCGAAGCGAGCGGCAACGATGGCAACGACTCTGGCGATTCATCCGCGCGTGCGAACGTCAAGCTTACGCCTGTTTTCCAAGGGGTTAATTTGGACCGGCCGACGGCAATCGAGTCGAGGGGCGACCGTTTGTACGTGACGGAGCAGGAAGGGCGAATCGTTGCACTCCGCGCGGCCGAGGCGGACAAAGGCGGAAAAACGGAAACGTTGCTGGACCTGACGGACCGCGTCTATTCCAAGGGGACGGAGCAAGGACTGCTGGGACTGGCATTCGATCCTCAATATGAAGTCAACGGATTCATCTATGTAAACTATACGACCCGGACGAATACAATAATTGCGCGTTACAGTCTACCTTTGGAAGAACGGGCGGCGTCAGGCGACGGGAAAGATGAAAAAGTGCTGATGACGTTTAAGCAACTCTATGCGAATCATAACGGCGGTCAACTGGCGTTCGGTCCGGATGGATACCTGTATATCGGGACGGGGGACGGGGGCGGCAGCGGAGATCCGCAAGGCAACGGCCAGAACAAGCAGACGCTGCTCGGCAAGATTCTCCGAATCGACATCGGCAAGGCTGAAGGCGACAAGGCGTACGCGATTCCGGCGGATAACCCGTTCGCGAAAAGCGGCGGGGCAAAGGAAATCTATGCGTACGGACTCCGAAACCCTTGGCGCTTCAGCTTCGATGCCGATACCGGGGACCTGTGGGCGGCGGACGTCGGTCAGAATAAGTTCGAGGAGATCGACAAGATCGTGAATGGCGGCAACTACGGCTGGAAGCTAAAAGAGGCCGATCGCTGTTATGAGCCGTCGAGCGGCTGCGAAAGCGCTGCTAAGCAAGCGGGCGTGATCGCCCCAATTTGGTCTTACGGTAGGGAGGATGGACAGTCCGTGACCGGCGGCTATGTTTATCGCGGTACGGCGATACCGGGACTCGCGGGCAGGTACGTTTACGGCGATTACGGCTCAGGTGCGATCTGGGCGCTAAAGGAAGAGGTGAGCGGCCACTATGGCAACGAGTTGCTGCTGCAATCCGAGCTGAACATCACGACCTTTGGCCTTGATGAGCAAGGAGAATTATATCTGACCTCGGCCGATGGCGAACTGTATCGGCTGGATCCGCGATAAATGACGCCCTGAACGGTGGGAGTGGTCGATAAATGTTCCGATTTTTTAAGCGAAAGCGCAAGTTTTACACGCCTCCGCCAGTCCAGATTTCAATTGAAGATCAACTCGCAAATCTTGCCGAAATTGGAATCACACTAAAGCCGAATATAGATATTGGCGACATCTTAGGGCGTGCGTTCAAAGATTATGAAAAAAATCCTTACATTCATCTCCTGATGCGCATGGGCGGCGAACGAGAGCGTGCGGCAACGCCTATCGATCTTTATTCTTCTAACGACGTTTGGTGCTTCGACCGCGAATGTATCGAAGATCACGGGGATTATGTTTCGCCAATAAGACGAATTGCGGAAATGGTCGGGGCAGCTTTAAGTGTGACTGAAATCGAAGATTACGTGGATATCGAAGCGGGCGAGGTTTGGATCGCCTTTAACGCAAACGGCGCGAACCGCCGCTATACCATTCACGCGAACGACGATTGGCTGAGCCTCGAAATTTTGACGATTTTTTCTGATTTATTAGCCGCAAGCGGCAGCAGTAAAAGATTCTTTTTCTCGGATATTGGAAATGAAGTTTTGGTCGTACTTATTGAAAAGCACCAATACCGCCCATTGAACCGGTTGTTAAACATCTTTGTTCCTGCTTCTCAATCTTAAATAGAATGCGGCATGCGCTATGATCCGTATCCGCTAGGGCGCAATCCGTACTGAATGCGAGGCTGCGAAGGCGATGCCACCGTTTTCCCGCAGTTGGCGGGCGGTCCGATCGTCGTCGTATCCTTAATCGGCGCCAGCGCAGCGGTAATAAGCGACTCGTCAAGACAATACGTATGCGCAAGCATATTCCTGGGCGCGAGCCGCAGAAAATCCGACACGGCGATAAACTCGGGAGTCGGGGCGTCAAAGATTGCGATAATATGCGTTTGGTTTTCCGTCGCCATCTCCCAATGAAACCAGCCTTGGGGCACGAGGGCTACCTGTCCGGGCTTCAGGGCGAAGTTTCGCACTTCTTTGGTAAACGGATTAAGTATGGAGACGACGGCCGCTCCCGAGACGAGATAGACGAGTTCGGAAGCGTTCTGATGAATATGCGGCTCCACCACGTTGCCTGCGGACATATAAATATCAAGCAGCGAAGCATTGCCGAGGGTGTTCAGTTGCTGAATGCCGAGCGCGTTGATAAAGTTTGCGCTATCTTTCGTGAAGGTCCGGTTTTGGTTGACATCGTACGCAAACTGCACGTTAGGCGAAGTGAAATCCATATAAGAAACGGCCATTTGATTTGCCTCCTCTGTCTTAACAAGCGCGTTCTTTCCCTGTATCTCACGATATGAGTCGACAGCTCGGCATATGTGTCGAACGATCGCATGATTTCGGGGCATTTGGTCAAGATAAGGGAAAATCGAATGGGGTATGGGAATGAGCCGGTACCGGATAAAAGTTAGCGGCATGCTGATTTTATTCTTTTTGATGCAATCATTTATGCCATTAAATACAAGCGCGAACCCGGCGCTTCCCATCGTCAAAGATACCGGCCTTATCACGATCGAGGTGTTCCCGCAGCGGCATCGGTTATTGGTTTATCTGGACCATATTCCTTACAAAAGCTTCCCGGTCGCGGTCGGCAATCCTTCTACGCCAACTCCCGTAGGCGAATACATCGTCACGTATAAGGGAAAAAATTGGGGTCCTTCGTTCGGCTCGCGTTGGATCGGTTTAAACGTGCCCTGGGGGGTATACGGCATTCATGGCACCAACAAGCCGTTTTCCATCGGCCAGCATGCCAGCCACGGTTGTATCCGAATGCGAAATCGGGATGTCGAGGAATTATACGAGATCATCCCCGTCGGAACAAAAGTAACCATATTCGGCCATGTGCTAGGCGAAGCGAATCAGGAGTTGAAACCGATCAGCGAAGGGGATGCCGGCGCAGTCGTTCAGCTCATTCAGAACCGCTTGCAAAGCGCCGGATATTACGACGGTCCCTGTGACGGCAGATTCAGGTATTCCACGACAACCGCATTAAAAAAATACCAGCGTCAAAACGGTCTCGTCCCTAGCGGCGTCGTCACGAAGGCCGTATACGAAAAGATGGGTCTTTTAGAATGAATGGCATACCAGCTGTAAAATGAATTGAAGCCCGCGAAAATCGCGGGCTTTTTTTAATGCCTAAGTGTTTATTTCACGCCGAAGTATTCCTTTAGCCCGTCAACGATCGCTTGTGCGACCCGGTTCTGGAAGCTGTCGCTGAACAGGATCGATTCTTCCGTCGCATTGGACAGAAAACCGACTTCGAGCAGCGTGGCGGGCATCGTCGTCTCGCGCAGCACCTGGTAATTCGCGTTCTTGACCTTGCGGTCAGTGAAGCCGGTAGCGCTCAGTACATGCTTGTGCATAATGTCCGCCAAGCCTTTACCGCTATTTTTATAATAATAAGTCTCCGTGCCTCGCACAGTCGGCTTGCCCTCCGCGATGTTGGCGTGAATCGATACGAAGGCATCGGCGTTTGCGGCATTGGCAAGCGAGGCGCGTTCAGGCCGCGGGACAAAGGTGTCGTCGCGACGCGTCATAAGAACCTGGAAGGCTGGCTCGTTCAGCAGCAAGCTTTCTACTTTAAGCGCCAGCGACAAGTTGAAATTCTTTTCCAGCTTATTGGTCGCGCCTACGCCTCCGGGGTCGCCGTCGCCATGACCCGGATCGATGACGACGATCTTTTTGCCGTTGTCCGGAATGGCTGGCGTAGGTGTCGGCACGGCAGACGTTCTAAGATCGATCACGAACACGCTCGTCTCAAAGTCGGCTTCCTGGTAGGTGGTAAAGGTCTTGTTCCCGGTCAGCTCTATTGTAATCGCGATGGTCTGGGCGGCGATATCGGTCACCGCATACTTCACCCGAGATGCATTTGAACTATCCGTTACGGCAAACGCGCCGGATTGCGCAGCTGCATCAAAGTTCTGAATCGACGCGAATGCAGGATCGAACGATGTTTTCGGCAGTTCAACGACGATGCTCGCGGGATCGGAGGCGGCGTACGTTTTCGGAACCAGACTTCCGACGAACGAGATCGCCAATCGGTCATCGCTCCAGCCGATGCCCTTGATCTGTCCTCCTGAAACGGGGGATGGAGAAGCAGCGGGCGTCGGCGTCGTTCCCGGAGATGGTGTCGGCGACAGCGCTGGCGTTGGTGTCGGTGAAGCAGGCGAAGACGGTATCGGCGTTGGCGAAGCTGCCGGCGTCGGCGTAGGTTGTGAAGCTTCGGACGAAGCCAAAGTCACGACCTTCTTCGTATTGTCCCAGCCCACCTCAAACCCTGCAGCTTCCCCGATGAAGCGCAGCGGCACGAGCGTGGTGCCCGATCGATTGACTGGAGCGGCATTCAGCTTCAACTCGGCGCCGCCGACGCTGGCGGTCATACGACCGATCGTCAGCTCGATGTCGCCGGTTCCAGTCAAAATTTTGACCTGCGCTTTTTGCTGATTCCAGCTCACCAGCAGAGCCAGATTCTCGGCAATGACGCGGAGAGGGACCATGACGCTGCCTTTAATAATCTCGACCTTGTCTTTTTTCTGGAGCGACAATGCTTGACCGTCCAGTACGATGGTAGCCCCGGAAGTTTGGGCGCGTGCTTGTCCTGCAAACGACAGACAAAAAATGAGAGCTGCGAGCATCGCAAAGAAGCCAACCTTTTTCAAATTTACACCTCATCCATATTGTTCTACCGCTTCTTGGTTTAGACGCCGTCCTTTTGGAAAAAGTTTCATAGCCTAACCGGATAGCTTAGAAAGTTAACGTTCTCTTTATTGTCGGATCGCTAGCGAATGACTCAATATATTACATATAAATGACACAAAAAGTTATTCAAGTCGCTAGTTTAGTGATTTTTACAAGTATAGTGCAAATAATATTGGAATAATAACAAAGATATCGCTTATTTAGCGTGATATAATGTGACACAATACAAAGGAAACAGACTTGATAGACAGGAGGACCTGACATGACGGTAGAAGCGACACCTTATGCGTGGCCCTATGACGGCAAGATTCAACCGAACAAAACAGCGCTTTTGATTATCGATATGCAAACCGACTTCTGCGGCAAAGGCGGCTACGTCGAACAGATGGGTTACGATCTGTCGTTAACCGCAAGGACGATCGGGCCGATCTCGCGGCTGCTTGAGAGAGTCAGAGAAATACCGGGGTTTACGGTCATTCATACGAGAGAGGGTCACAGACCGGATCTATCGGATCTGCCGGCGAACAAACGTTGGAGAAGCCGGCAGGCAGGGGCCGAAATCGGCTCTGCAGGACCGATGGGTCGAATCCTGGTGCGGGGAGAGCCGGGCTGGGAGATCATTCCCGAGCTTGCGCCGCTGCCGGAAGAACCGGTCATCGACAAGCCGGGTAAGGGGAGCTTTTATGCCACTGACCTGGACTTGATCCTGAAGACCCGCGGTATCACGCATCTCATTCTAACGGGAATCACTACCGATGTTTGCGTTCATACGACGATGCGCGAAGCGAACGATCGCGGCTATGAATGCCTCATTTTAGAGGATTGCACGGGAGCGACCGATCCGTCCAATCATGAAGCGGCGCTTCATATGGTGCAGATGCAAGGCGGCGTGTTCGGCAGCGTGTCCGATTCCGGCAAGCTGATCAAAGCTTTGGAATCTTTATAAACAGGAAAATGGGGGAATGGGAAAATGCGTAAAGTGAATGGGAAATGGATGTCCGTGCTTTTGTTATCTTCTGTAGTGGCGATTGCAGGTTGCGGCAGCAATACCGCCGGCAACAGCGCAGGCGGCAGCAATCAATCGGGGGCTGGCGATGCGGCTCCGTCGGCAACGGCAGCGACGTCAGCGGCAGCTTCGACAGCAAGCGCGGATGCCGGCACAAAGGACCTGAAAAAAGTAGTCGTTCGGCTGAAATGGATCAATCAAGCCCAGTTTGCCGGTTTCTATATCGCCAAGGAGAAAGGGTACTACAAAGACGCCGGTCTCGACGTAGATATCCGTCCGGGCGGCTCGGACTTTCCGTCCGTGCAAATGGTGTCTTCGGGAAGCGAAGACTTCGGCGTAACGGGGGCGGATCAGATTCTCATGTCCCGCGAAAAAGGAGCGCCGGTCGTCGCCTTGTCCGTCATTTATCGCTCGTCTCCGTTCGTGCTGTTCACGCTTAAAAGCTCCGGCATTACGTCGATGAAGGATCTCGAAGGTCAAAAAGTCGGCGTCAAGCTCGGCGGCAACGAGGAGCTCACTTACCGGGCCATGGTCAATAAAGCAGGCATCAAAGCCAAATCGATCAGCGAGATGCCCGTCAAATACGATCTCAGCCCGCTGCTTACGGGACAGGTCAAAGCTTGGCCGGGCTACGTGATCAATGAAGTCATCGCGGCTCAGGAGCAAGGTCAGGAAGTGAACGTGATCTATCCGAGCGATTACGGCATTAATTTCTACGCGGATACGCTGTTCACGACCGAGAAAATGATTAAGAAGGATCCCGAGACCGTCAAAGGCTTCGTGCAGGCGACGATGAAGGGTTGGGATTATGCGATCAACCATCCGGACGAAGCTGCGCAAGTGACCGTCCAGTATGGCGACCAGCTCAATATTGAGCACGAGACGAAAATGATGAACGCCAGCATCCCGCTGCTCGAAGCCGACAAGGGCTCGCTCGGCTTGATGGAAGAGTCGGAATGGAGCACGCTGCAAGACAGCCTGATCGACATCGGCTTCCTGAAGAAGAAGCAGGACCTGCCCGCAGCCTTCACGAACGAATTCATTCAACAATAAAGGAGAGATTGCCGATGGCGGCCATTCATAGCATCGCCGGGTCTGCCAGAGAACGCGCCACTGGCTCCAACGCCAAACCGGGCATAAATGCCAATGCCATTTCCATAAAAGACTGCTCGCTGACGTTCGGCCAAGTACGCGTATTGAATCAGGTGTCTCTCGATATCCAGCGCGGAGAGTTCCTGTCTATTCTCGGTCCGAGCGGCTGCGGCAAGTCGACGCTGCTCCGGCTCATCCTCGGACTTCTGTCGCCCGATCAGGGCGGCGGGATCGTGCATCACGTGCCCCGGGAAGAGATCGGCATCGTCTTTCAGAAGCCGGTGCTGATGCCCTGGCAAACCGCGATTCAAAACATCGAGCTGCCGCTTAGCATCGGACCCCAGCGCGCCAAGCAATCGAAGGCCGAACGCCGCGAGAAAGCGGAGTGGTCGCTGGAGCTCGTCGGATTGACCGACTTCCGCAACCACTTTCCGCAGCAGCTGAGCGGTGGCATGCAGCAGCGGATCGCGATCGCCAGAGCGCTTGCGGCAGATCCGTCAGTCCTGCTGATGGACGAACCGTTCGGCGCACTGGACGAATTCACGAGGGAGAAGCTCAACATCGAGCTTCTCCGCCTGTGGGCCAATCCTGACACGGGACTCAACACGGTCGTCATGGTCACCCACTCGATCCAGGAATCCGTGCTCATGTCGGACCGGATCGTCATGATGTCGCCGCGACCGGCCAAGGTCCAAGACATCGTGAACGTGCCGTTGTCCCACCCGCGCGAGGCGGATATGCAAGAGCTCCCGGAATTTTTAAGCACGGTCAGGGAAATTCGAAAGCAGGTGAAGGCGCTATGACGACCAAATTCAAGGACATTCTGTATCCCATCGCCTTCGCCGTCGGCTTGATTTTGATCTGGGAAGCCGTCGTCCGGATTTTCGACATTCCGCTTTATCTGCTTCCGGCCCCCTCGGACATTGCCAAGGTTATCGACGGCGAACTGCTGCGCAATATGGGCGTGACCCTGTACGAGGCGGTACTCGGGTTTCTGCTCGCCAACGTGCTGGGATTCCTGACGGCGATTCTGTTCGTCCATTCCCGTCCGGCCGAGAAAGGCATATTTCCGCTGGCGATCGCGCTCAAGACGACGCCGGTCGTAGCGCTTGCCCCGCTGCTCGTCATCTGGCTGGGAACCGGCTATTGGTCCAAAGTGGCCGCGTCCATGATTATTTGTTTTTTTCCCATACTCGTTAATAGCGTTAAAGGTTTAAAAGCGGTCGAGCACGAAGCATGGGAGCTGTTTTCGGCCTATAAAGGAACAAAGGCGGAGATT
Source organism: Cohnella hashimotonis (assembly GCF_030014955.1). Taxonomy (NCBI): domain Bacteria; kingdom Bacillati; phylum Bacillota; class Bacilli; order Caryophanales; family Paenibacillaceae; genus Cohnella; species Cohnella hashimotonis. The sequence goes on along the minus strand of NZ_JAGRPV010000001.1, from coordinate 3,238,701 downwards.
TTCTGGAAGCTGCGGCTGCCGACGAGTCTTCCCTATGTCCTGTCCGCGCTCAAAATTTCCAGCTCGCTTGCGATCGTTGGCGCCATCGTTGGAGAATTCGTCGGCTCGAATAAAGGACTCGGATATTTGGTGCTCTTGTCTTCTTATCATTTGGATACGCCGATTATGTTTTCCGCAATCGCGGCAGCTGCGGTTGCAGGGCTTATCTTGTTCGGCATTATCGCAGCCGTCGAAAAAAAGGTCATTTTCTGGCAGAAGGTGGATGAGGCATGAACATCTCGGTCGTACGCGTGCCCGCAGCTTCTCCAAGCGATATCGGATCGTTGCGGGCTTATATCGAAGAAGGAAGGATTCATCCGTCGCAGGTGATCGCGGTCCTTGGAAAAACCGAAGGCAACGGCTGCGTCAACGATTTTACGAGAGGATACGCGGTTCAATCTCTTCGCGGATTTTTTGCCGGACTCATCGGAGCAGAAGCGGCGGACCGCATCTCCTTCATAATGTCTGGCGGCACGGAAGGCGTGCTCGCCCCGCACTTTACGGTCATTAGCCGCTCGGAAACGTCGGAGACTGCAACGGCTTCTATCGGCTCGAAGTCGCTTGCGGTCGGCGTTGCGCATACCCGGCGCTTCCTGCCGGAAGAGCTCGGGCGCTCCGCGCAGATCGTTGAAGTATCGGCTGCCGTTAGCCGGGCCATGGCGGAGGCGCGCATCGAAGCGGCTGCCGACGTGCACTTCGTGCAGATCAAATGTCCGCTGCTGACGGACACCGACATGGCGAACGCCCGTGCACGGGGAGCCGAAGTCGCGGTAGACGATACGTACAAGTCGATGGGGTATTCCCGCGGGGCTTCCGCGCTTGGCGCGGCCGTCGCGCTCGGAGAGATTGATCTCGCGGAGATAAGCGATGAAGATGTGTGCCAGTCGTGGGACAAGTACAGCGAAGTCGCGTCCACGTCGTCGGGAAGCGAGCTCGACTACTGCGAAGTAATCGTGTTCGGCAACTCGGCGCAAGCAAGCGGCGATTTGTACATGAGCCATGGCGTCATGGCCGACGCGATCGACGCGAAGCCGCTGCTCGCGATGCTTGCTGACAATCCCGGCGCGGAGGTCGTACAGGTGCTCGCCAAGGCCGAAGCCGATCCGACCGGACTTGTCCGCGGCCGCAGACATACCATGCTTAACGATTCGGATATTAACCATACGCGTCATGCGAGAGCGGCCGTAGGAGCCGTGCTGGCATCGATCGTCGGCGACCCGATGATCTACGTCTCCGGCGGTGCCGAGCATCAAGGCCCGGCTGGCGGAGGACCTGTAGCCGTCATTTTCCGGCGCGCGAATGCATAGCGCTGCGGCCTTAAGAACAAAGAGACGATAGCAAGCGACAAGGAGGAAACGCCGATCATGATTGCTGCAGATTTCCCCCTTCGAATGACCGCAGCCTGGCTGCGGGAACAATACGCTGCCGGCGAGCTTACGCCGCGCGATATCGTAGAAGAGATCGTCCGCCGCGCTCGCGCTGACCGGGACATGAATATCTGGATCGCGCCTCCGGAGATCGAAGCGCTCGAGCCTTATCTGAATAAGCTGGATACATTGGACAAATCGGCGCCCCTGTGGGGAATCCCCTTTGCCATTAAGGATAATATCGACCTTGCGAACATCCCCACGACGGCGGGCTGTCCTGAATACGCTTATACGCCGGACGCTCACGCTTCCGTTGTTGAACGACTGGTCGAAGCGGGAGCGATCCCGCTCGGCAAAACGAATCTGGACCAATTCGCGACCGGCCTCGTGGGAACGAGGAGCCCTTACGGCGAGACGCACAACGCGCTGAAGCCCGAGCTTATCAGCGGCGGCTCCAGCTCCGGATCGGCCGTCGCCGTGGCGCGCGGACATGCCGCGTTCGCGCTCGGCACCGACACCGCGGGATCGGGACGCGTGCCCGCCGCGCTGAACGGCTTGATCGGCTTGAAGCCGAGCCTCGGGGCGTGGCCGACGCGCGGCGTCGTTCCGGCATGCCGCAGCCTCGACTGCGTGACCGTGTTCGCGCATGAGCTCGAAGACGCGATGCGCGTCGACCGGGTCGCACGCGGACAGGACGCTTCGGATCCGTGGTCCCGAACGATCGCTCGGCTGCCGTCCGAGCTGCCGCGGCGCATTTTGCTTCCCGGCGGAGACTGGCCGTTTTTCGGCCCTTATGCTTCGCAGTTCGAAGCGGCTTGGCGACGAGCGGAGGAGAAGGCGGCGCAGCTTGGCATCGAGGTACAAACGATCGATTATGCCTTGTTCGCGGAAGCCGCCGCCGTCCTTTACGATGGGCCGTGGGTGGCCGAACGGTGGTCGGCGTTGGGCGAGTTCGTAGAGGCGAATCCCGGCGTTACTTTTCCCGTGACGGAGCAGGTGCTGCGCTCCGGTTCGGGCGGTCGGCACGATGCCGCTGCGGTTTTTACGGCCATGCACCGGATACAGGCGTTGAAGCTTGAAGCGGCCAAGCTGCTCGAACACGCCGTGCTCCTACTGCCGACGGCCGGCGGAACGTGGTCCCGCGACGAGGTCAGGCGCGACCCGATTCAAACGAATAGCGATATGGGGCGCTGGACAAATCACTGCAATCTGCTCGACCTGTGCGCCATTGCCATTCCGGCTGGGGAAGCCGCGCCGGATGTACCGTTCGGGATTACGCTGTTCGCGGCGTCGGGCGGAGAAGACATGCTGACGCTCCTCGCCGATCGGTGGGCCTGCTCTTCGGGGGAGACGCAGCGGCCTACGGCCGGATACCCTGAAGAACTGCCGATCACGACACTTGTAGCTGTGTGCGGACTGCATATGAGAGGTTTCCCGCTTGAGCGGCAAATGAAGGATCACGGCGCCGTGTTCGTCAAGGAAGAGAAGACGGCTTCCAAATACGAGCTGTACAAACTGCCGACCTCCCCCGCCAAGCCGGGACTCGTCAAGCAGGCGCATGGCGGATCGTCCATCGAGCTGGAAATTTGGGAGATGCCGCTGGATACGTTCGGTCGGTTTGCCGCAAGCATACCTGCGCCGCTCGGGATCGGCAAGATCGAGCTGGCGGACGGAACCGAGGTGCCCGGGTTCGTATGCGAAGCATACGCGTCGCAAGATGCGGCTGCGGAAGATGTCACGGCCGCCGGGAGCTGGAGGAAGGTTTGACCGAAAATAAACAAGAAACCGTGAAGGAGTACGATAACATGATCAAAGCGGAGGAAACGAAGGTAATCGTCGGAGCCGAAATGGAATGGGGCTTGATGCCCAACCATTGGCACCTTTATCACAGGGAGATCGTGAACGCCTCGCAAGCGGACGAACTCGGCGTTCGGATCAGTTCGGTGCTGTGGGAGAAAATCGGGGTTGGCGGCGCCGTTCTTCCCCACTATCACGACGTTGCGGAAATTATTCATATTACGGCGGGCCAGGTCAAGCTTCTGCGCGACGGATCTTGGACGCTTTACAAAGCCGGAGATACGTTCCACGTGCCGGCAGGCGTCGTCCATTCCGTCGCCTGCGTCGGAGATTCGCCGAGCGAGCAGATCAGCATTTTCCTGCCCGTGGAGTCCGATGCGCCCAAGAACGCCTACTTTAACACGCACCTCGTCGAAGACACCTATACCGATAAGCTTAGACTATGATTAACGACACGTTGGCCTTTACCTGCCGCGATCTGCTGCTGATTCCGAATCTGCAAGGCGCTATCGTACTCGCGGGTCACAAGGGAATGGATCGGGCAGTCAATCGGGTCAACGTCATGGAAGTGCCGGACGTGATCGATTGGGTGCGGCCCGGCGAGTTTCTCGTGACCAGCGGCTTTCCTTTTCGCGACGATCCCGATCGAATCGCAGAAATGATCCCGCAGCTCGCGGAGCGGGGCGTGGCGGCGCTCGGCATCAAGACGAGAAGATATATAGAAGAAATTCCCGTTGCCGTGCTGGAGATGGCGAATCAATACGATATTCCGATCATCGAGCTGCCGCTCCCGACGTCCTTTTCGGACGTTGTCCGCGAGGTCATGGAGCGGGTGCTGGTCCAGGAAGCGAGGCATCTGACGCTGCTTCAGTTCAGATACCAAAAGCTGTCGAAGAAGCTGCTGCATGGCGGGGGAATCGACGATTTTCTCGGCGAGTTGGATGAGACGCTGCTGAATCCCGTCGTCCTGATGGACGGCTCCAACCAGCTTTACTTTTCGCCCATGGCCAAGGAATTGTTCCCGGGAAACGAAGATTCGCAGGAATGGGCCCGGCTATGCCACGATATCGAGCTTGGCGTCAGCTTCATGACCGTTCGCGAACGCCGGATACGGGTGTATATCTCGAACGAGGACGGCAAGGACAACGAGTGCAGCATGCTGCTGCTCGAGTGGAATCGGGAGCTGGATGACGCGGATAAGCTGACCATGGATCGAATCGGGGTGCTGGTCAGCCTTGAATTGGCCAATCTTCACGCCAGGCGCGAGGTCGAATCCAAGTACGTCGACCAATTTTTGCAGGACTGGCTGACCGGACGCATCGTCACCCGGCAGGACATCCAAGCGAGGGCGGACGCTTGCGGATGCCGCATCGCTCGCGAAGGCGCCTACAGCGCTATCTATGTCAAGCTGCCGGACAGGCATGCGAACCCGAAGCTCCTGTCCAAGGCGATTAAGCAATTCCGCCGATTCAGCACGGAGCGGGACGGAATCTGGGGAACGCAGCTAGACGGACATATGGCGCTTCTCATCTCGCATGAGACGGCAGAGCAACTGAACCAGCAGCTCGATAAATGTCTCTACCGACTGTCGCACCTGTTGGGACTGGAATCCAAAGCTGAGATTTCGTTCTGTATCGGCGACCCCGTCGACGCCGCCGACGAGGTCAGACGCAGCTGCGAGCAAGCGCGCAAAATCCATTTTATCAGCTCGATATGCGGCATCCGCGACGCCCACATTCGTTACAACCAGCTTGGCGTCTATCAGCTGCTTTATTTGCTGCCCGAGTCCGAGCAAGTGATTGAATTTCTCGACCGCATCGTCAAGCCGATCGTGGACTACGACGGCAAGCACAATACGCAGCTGCTCAAAACGCTGCAATGCTATTTGCAGCACAACGAGAACGGCAAGCTGACGGCGGAGGCGCTTTTTTCGCATTACAACACGGTCGCGTACCGCATCGAACGCGTCTACGAGCTGCTCGGTCTCGATCCGGAAAAGGTGAACGACCGGCTGCAGCTTCATCTGGCCGTCAAACTTTACGAGATGCGGCAGGGGCGCTAGTTTCGCGGGTTGCTGACCGCCAAACCCAATATGACCGTCAGGGTGATCTTCGATCTTCCCTGACGGCTTTTCGTGTGTTTCCAATTCTTGAAAACAGGATGATACAAGGAAGCGGATGAACTACACTCTAACTGAACCTTTTTCACGCTTGGAGCGAATTAGGGGTTGTAACAGTCAGGGAGGGCCCCCCATGAATGATGAAGAGTTGCTTCATTGGCTTGAAAAGGCAATATCAGGCGACGAGTCAGCCTTTAATCTGGTCTATGAGGCGACAAACCAGGAAGTCTATCGGACCGTTTCTTTTCTCGTGTATAACAAACAAGACGTTGAAGATATCGTCAATGATGTCTACTTGCGGATGTGGCGGTCGATTGACTCATACGATCCGAATCGGCCATTCCGATATTGGCTGCACGGAATCGTTGTTCGTCGGATTCAGGATTGGAAGAGAAAGGCCTGGCGTCGAATACGCCTATTTGAACGAAATCGTCAGATGGCTTGTGAACCGTTCGTGCGGGCGGACGAAGCCATCAAGAATTCAGAATTGCAGCAAGAGTTGTTCGATCTTATTTTTCGGTTATCGTACAAGCTGCGCGTGGTCGTCATTCTACGTTATTTTAACGATTACGCGCTGGAAGAAATCGCAAACCTGCTACGAATCCCGGTTGGCACAGTGAAATCCAGACATCATTTAGCGTTAAAGCAGCTTCGGAAATTTTATGAATTGCAGGGAGAAGACGCGTATGTCCATTGATAAGGAATTACGTGAAGAGCTGCAACAGACAGCTGATTCGATGATCGTCCCGGATGAATTATATTTACGGGTCCGACAGTCTTATCTACATTTTGTAAATGAAAGGACAGGTGAATCACGTATGAAAAAACGGATCCTCGCGGGCGTTGTCGCAGCAGCCATTCTGATTCCGTCTGCCGTATATGCGTCTACCTATCTTGCCGACGATATATTCGGTTCATCTGCGACCATTGAACAGCACGGCGGTACGCAGGAGGATTATCAGCAGATTGAGCAAATGCTTCAGATTGCAAAAGGGAAGCTGACGGAAGACGAATTCAAAGAATATACCAAGCTTACCAGACAGTTGGTGCAGTTAAAGATAAAAATGACCGACAAAAACGGGGTCAAGCATGAGAATCTATTGAACAATGAGGAGCAGCTGCAATTCGAACGGCTCTCCGCCAGCCTCGCCCCTTATTTTGAGAAGATAAACGGAAACAATTGAATGGGCTTGGGGCAAGCTTATTTTTGACAAATGAACCAGAGAACGTTATGAGCAATATCTTTACTCATAAGCTATAATCAAAAGAATCGATGGTCCACGGGCTCCGTGGGCCATTTACCTTTGTGCATTGCCAACATTGCCTCGGGAGGTATACGACTTGAACGTAATCGCCACTAACCGAGTGAAGCTCGCGCCGGGCTTTTGGGCCAGCATGCGACAAATAGGGCTCGCCCCTCAAGATATTGTGCACAAATGCGGTCTGCCGCTGTCCATTATTAATGAATCGGTCGTCACGACTGTGCAATATTACGCGATCTGGCAGGCCTACGCCGAGCTCGTCGGCGACATTGCCGACGGAATCGTCAGGCTGGCCACCGGCTTCGAGACGGCGCAATATCCGCCGGCCGCTTTATCGACCTTCCATGCCCGGAATTACCGGGATGCGCTAACGCGAATGACTCGATACAAGCAGATGTGTCCGCCCGAGCACTTGAGCATGCGAGAAACGGACGATTACGGCATTATCGAACTGGAATGGGCGCATGCCATGCAGCCTGGACCCTCGATTTTGGTCGGTACTACGCTTGCCTATCTGCTGGAGTTAGGTCGTCGAGGAACGAATCTTCCGCTAACGGCTCTATCCGTTTCGTTTGTTGGTGAAATGGGCGATACCGAAGCGCTGGAAGCTTTCTTCGGTTGCCAAGTTCGGGTTGGCGCGGACGTCAATCGGCTTATGCTGCGCCGCAGCGACCTAGATCTCCCTTTTATCTCCTACAATGAAGAGCTTCTCGATATTCTGACGCCCGCCCTGGATCGTTCGTTGACGGAGCTGCAGAGCAATCAAAAAGTAAGCGACAAGGTGAAATGGATCCTCGCACGCTGCCTATCGCAGGGGAGGATCGACATACTGAACGTAGCCCAAACGTTGGGACTAAGCGATCGCACCTTGCAGCGCCGCCTGACGGAAGAGGGAGCGAGCTTCAAGCAGCTCCTGACAGAGTCCAGACATGAGCACGCACTCGCTTTTTTAGCAGACCCCTCGCTGGAGATTAAAGAGGTCGCTTTCCTCGTCGGATTCGAGGATCCCAACTCTTTTCATCGCGCGTTCCGCGCCTGGGAAGGCACGACGCCGGCGAATTGGCGCGCGGCGCAAGAACTTTGACGCAACGCGCTAGTTACCGCCAAGCTCAAACGCGTTATCATGATCCCTATCTTCAGAATAAGGAGTAGGGACAGATGGAGCTGGAATTGAGAAACAAAACCGCATTAGTAACAGGTTCAAGCAGGGGGATCGGCAAAGCGATCGCCATCGAACTTGCCAGAGAAGGCGTTCATGTTCTAATAAATGGCCGTAATGATGTAGAAGTAGCGCTTACGGTGGATGAGATTCAAACCAAATTCCCGGATACCAAGCCTCGGAAGGCGACTGCGGATCTCGTGGACGTAGAGCAAAGGCATACTTTGCTCGAGAAATTCCCTCATGTCGATATTTTGGTCAACAGTATGGGCATTTACGAGCTCAAGTCCTATAACGATCTGGACGATGCCGTGTGGGAGAAATATATCCGCACGAACGTGCTTGCCGCCAACAGTCTGACCCAATTTTATTTGTCCGCCATGATCAAACAAGATTTTGGACGCATTCTATTTATCGCGAGCGAGGAAGCTGTAATGCCTTCGGGACAGATGCCTCATTATGCGGTGACCAAGTCGATGCTCCTGTCCTTAGCCAAAAGCCTGTCCAAGCTGACCAAGGGTACTGAAGTCACGGTAAACACGATCCTGCCGGGACCGACACTTTCCGAGAACGTGCAAGCAATTATAGAAGGCTTTTATCCGGATGAAAAGATGACTTTCGAGGAAAAAGAAAAGGATTTCATGACGAAGAATTTGCCGCAATCGGAAATTCAGCGGTTCATACGTCCGACGGAGATCGGGAGGCTAACCACCTTCGTCTGCAGTCCTCACGCCTCCTCGTTCAAAGGCTCGCCGATCCGAATGGATGGGGGCATGGTGCCTACGATCTATTAAATAATTTATCATGGAAAACGATGGGGAAGGCAAAAATGTCCTCCCCATATTTGGATTTTAAGGTTTGTTCATCAAGCTGGCGACGCGGGGCATTACGGCACTGGATATTTACATCGATGAGAAGAAAAACAAGCGGTTATAGCTTGAGAGCAGGTTACATTGGAGCGAAAAAAGCGGCGAGTGGTTCGGTAAAGCTCGCCGCTTTTTCGTTTGCGTTTTGAAGGGGATTCCTGGAGATGTGTCGAAAAGTTGATGATGAGGGTATTCCTAATTGTGCCAATTCAATTTAATGATGTGAATCGAGGAGAATTCGGATGGAAGAACATGAGAAAATCGAAATCCAGCTGACGAGCAGAGATATCGTAGATTTTAATTTTTCCTACATGAATCGTAGCGGGGCCCTATGGATCATCTCCTTTATGGGCGTCCTGTTTCTTGCCTACACCATCTTACAAATCGCGCAGGGAAAACCTTTCGGATCCTATGTATTTAGCCTGTTCTTCGTATTCTTCAGCGCCTTTTTTCCCATCGCGCTCTACCGAGGCGCAGTCCGCAGCTATCAAAACAAGTTCCTGCAAGAAAAGAAGATTTATGAATTTACGCCGGAAGGATTTCAAATGGAATCCGAATCCACAACCTCCAAGGTGCTATGGCCGGACGTGCAGAGAGTTATCGTGAATAAAAAAGGAATAAATCTTTTTATCGCCAGCAATGCCGGGCATCTGATCCCGCAGCGATACTTGGCGGGAAAAGATGCGATCCGTGCGATGGTCATGAAGTATACGACACCGAAAAGCCGAGCAAAGGGAAAATCCAAGCTGCTCGCGACAATCGCAATTTACCTGGTGATCTTTCTTGTTACGGTTGCTATCGTACAATTTTATCTGGCGAAGAACGGTAGTTAGGGTTTATTGGCGGCTTGCAGCAAAATGAAGGCTGAAAAGTGATTACCAGGAAATTGCATTAATCAAAGATGCTCCCGTCAAGAGTAAACATTATTATTTCATGAAAGATATTTTACTGAATCCTTAAAGGCGGACGGATCAATGATGCGTCTAAACGAAATGATAAACGGAATAAAAACAAAAGAAGATTTGCTCATTTTTCTATCTGCTCTTAGGAAAGATTTAATTTCAAATAACGAAGAGTGGGAAAATCCTTCATTAGAAAGTTACCTTGAGGCAATGGAATCATGGATTGAAACGATGGATTCTTACTACAAAAACACAAATCAGCTACTTCCAGAACAACCATCATGGAAAATGTTTGCTGATATTCTTTATGCGTCAAAATATTATGAATAGAATCTAGCTATTAGTATGTGCGTAAAGTCCGTAAGAGCAGAAAGGTGCTCATAATAGCATGATAACTAACCGAAGAGGTGAAATTTATAGTTTAAAACCTGTCAATAGACAATCTCTAGAACTATGCCTTGATGATTGCCATTCTAAGCAGGGAAACCAAAAAGAACCTGGATAACCGCTCCAGGTTCTTCATCTTGCGCCCAAAAGGACATCATGTTAAAATTTAAGCAACACTGTTTTTTTAAAAATAGTCACAAAAAGAACATCTTATACTTTAATTCTACAATGCCGCTAAGCTGTTGTCAACTGTTTTATCAATTTAAGGTGAGGGGCGAGGTTTAAATGCATACTTGGGCGCTCGATTTTCACGAGATGGATCAAACGCAGCTTGGGCTTGTTGGTGGAAAAGGATTGAATTTAGGGGAATTATCGAAAATTCCGGGCATCCAGGTACCGGAAGGATTTTGCGTAACGACAGCGGGTTTTCAAAAAGCGCTTGAACAGAACGAAAAGTATTCCATGCTGCTGAATCGTCTGACCACGCTTAAAGCAGAGGATCGAGACCAAATCGTCGATATCAGCCGATCCGTGCGCCAGCTCATTTTGGAAGCGGAAGTCCCCTCCCAGGTTGAACAAGCAGTAACGCGATATCTCTCCCTCATCGGCGAAGAGTATGCTTATGCGGTGCGCTCCAGCGCGACTGCCGAAGATTTGCCGCATGCTTCTTTTGCCGGTCAACAGGACACCTTCTTAAATATCATCGGCAAAGACTCGATTTTGCGGCATATCAGACAATGCTGGGCTTCCTTGTTCACGGAGCGTGCGGTCATATACCGTATGCAGCAGGGGTTCGATCACAGGCAAGTGTATGTATCGGTTATCGTTCAAAGGATGATTTTTCCCCAGGCTTCAGGCATTTTATTTACCGCCGATCCTGTCACTTCCAACCGGAAGCTGCTTTCCATCGATGCCGGTTTTGGACTCGGAGAAGCGTTGGTCTCGGGTTTGGTCAATGCAGATTGCTATAAGGTGCGGGAAGAGAAAGTCGTAGAGAAGCGGATTGCAGCTAAAAATTGGGCGATCTACGGAAAGAAGGAGGGCGGGACAGAAAAGAAGCGGATCGAGCCTGATCGGCAGAAGTCTCAAGCCCTCACCGATCGGCAAATTTTAGAGTTGGCACGAATCGGAAGGCAGATCGAAGCTCATTTTGGCTGTCCGCAGGATATCGAATGGTGCTTGACTAACGATACTTTTTATATCGTCCAGAGTCGGCCGATCACAACGTTATTTCCGATCCCTGAGGCGGATGATCAACAAAATCACGTCTATCTTTCGGTCGGACATCAACAAATGATGACAGATCCCATAAAGCCGTTGGGCTTGTCTCTTTACCTATTGATTACGCCTGCACCGATGCGCCAAGCCGGTGGAAGGTTGTTTGTCGATATTGCCCCCAGGCTGACTACCCCCGCCGGCCGGGAAGCGATGTTAAAAGTGCTGGATTCCGATCCCTTGATATCGGGTGCGGTCAAAACAATCATAGAGCGAGAGTTCATCGCATTGCTGCCTCATGATCCCTCGGTGTCGACCCCGACAAGAGTTGATACCGCCACGCCTGCACCGATCGAGTTCGATCCCGCAATCGTTTCTGAGTTGATCATGCGTAACCAAGCATCGATTAAAGAGCTGAAGCAGAACATTCAGACGAAATCGGGACCGGCGCTATTCGATTTTATTTTGGAGGACATCCGGGAATTAAAGAAAATTTTGTTCGATCCTCAGAGTACGGCTGTGTTTATGGCTGCCATGAATGCTTCAGCATGGATCAATGATCGCATAAATGCGTGGTTGGGCGAAAAAAACGCGGCCGATACGCTCTCTCAATCGGTACCGAATAATATTACTTCGGAAATGGGTCTGGCGCTGCTGGATGTCGCGGATCAGATTCGCCCCTATCCGGAAGTCATTCATTATTTGCAGCATACGGAAGCGGATGACTTTCTGGAGAAAATCGTTCAGTTCAACGGAGGGAAAGTGGCCCGTGACGCGATCCGCGATTATCTAGCCAAATACGGAATGCGCTGCCCCGGAGAAATCGATATTACGAGAACCCGCTGGAGCGAAAAACCGCTCGCCCTTGTTCCCATGATTCTGGGTCACATCCAAAACTTTGAACCGAATGCCGGCAAGCAAAAATTCGAGCAGGGGCGCCAGGAGGCGCTCGAAAAAGAACGAGAACTGCTGAATCGATTGAGGCAACTGCCTGACGGCGAGCAAAAAGCGCTGGAAACGAAGCAAAAGATCGACCTTGTCCGGAACTTCATCGGTTACAGGGAATATCCGAAATACGGCATGATTAGTCGCTACTTCGTATACAAGCAAGCCATTCTGAAAGAGGCGGAACGACTCGTTCAAGCGGGCGTCATCCGTGCCAAAGAAGATGTGTACGACCTCGCTTTAGAAGAGCTTCACGAAGTCGCACGCTTAAACCAACTGGATCAACGGATCATCGACAAACGCAAAGAGGATTACCGATTTTTCGAAAAACTAACGCCCCCGCGCGTCATAACCTCTGAAGGCGAGATCATTACGGGCGCGTATCAACGAGAAAATATGCCGGATCACGCACTGTTAGGCCTGCCTGTTTCTTCGGGCGTCATAGAAGGAAGAGCGCGTGTCCTTTTAAATATTGAAAATGCCCATCTGGAGGAAGGAGATATACTCGTCACTTCCTTTACCGATCCTGGTTGGACGCCGCTGTTCATATCCATTAAAGGTCTGGTGACCGAAGTCGGCGGACTCATGACCCATGGCGCCGTAATCGCGCGCGAATATGGCTTGCCAGCCGTCGTCGGCGTGGAAAATGCAACCAGGCTTATCAAGGACGGGCAACGAATTCGCGTGAATGGAACAGAAGGATACATTGAAATTTTGTAAGTCATCAAGCTAGCTATTGCAAGGTCAAAATTTGCGGTCCTTCGGCCGTGATCGCGATCGTATGCTCATATTGGGCGGCAAGCTTGCGGTCCAGCGTCCGTGCGGTCCAACCGTCATCGTCGATTGTCATGCGATAGGTGCCTTCGGTAATCATGGGCTCGATCGTGAACACCATGCCTTCCTTGATACGGGGGCCTTTGCCTGGCTGACCGACATGCGGGTAGTTGGGATCCTCGTGAAGGTCCCGTCCGATGCCATGAGCGAGAAGGTCGCGCACGACGCCGAAGCCGTTCGATTCGGCATGCTGCTGGATCGCGCTCGTCATGTCGCCGATCCGGTTGCCGGAGCGCGCCTGCGCGATGCCGAGGTCGAGACATTCCTTCGTGACGCGCATGAGCTTCTCGGCCGTCGGCGAGATCTTCCCGACCGCATAGGTCCAGGCAGAATCGCCTAGCCAGCCATCCAGCTCGGCGACCGTGTCGATCGTCACGATATCGCCTTCCTCCAGGGGTTTGCTGCCAGGGAAGCCATGCGCGATGACGTCATTGACGGAGGCACAGGTCGCATAACGATAGCCCTTATAGCCCTTCGTATAAGGCTTGGCGCCGTGCTTTAAAATGATGTCCTCGAAAACGCGTTCGATCTCGTTTGTCGTAATGCCCGGCTGAATAAGCGGGGCGATCGTCCGATGGCATTCGGCCACCACTTGGCAGGCTTTGCGGATCGCTTCGATTTCGTGTTGGCTTTTTAAAATAATCATGGTTGCCTCAGGACTCCTTTGTAATGGCATGCATGGCGAGACGGGAGATACGATCGACATCCAGCTCTGAATTTCCAGCATAATAATGCAGTCCGCAGCAGCCGACCAGCACGGCAAGCATATGATCGATGCTCTCGTCATCCCGGCGGGCGATCGCCTGGAGTGGAACGTACAACCGATCCATGAACCTTCTCTTTGCGATGCTCCGATCCTTCTCCGGCAAGCCCGCAAAGTGCTCCGCCGCCATTTTATAGACGAGATAGGCACGGGCGTCCACTTGCCACAGTACGAGCAGCGATTTGCAATACGCGAGCAATACCAAGCCATCCGAACTGCTCTCGCCGTCGTCGATCCATTGCGACAGCGCCTGCTCGCAGCGCTCGAAGCCGCTGTCCAGCACATCCTCGATTAACAAATGACGGTTCGGATAATAATGATATACGGTGCCGTACCCCAGCTCGGCCTCGCGAGCGACATCGCGAACGTCGAAGCCGCCGCCTGTGCGGAAGTAAGCGCGCGCTGCGACATCCAGGATCTGTTCTCTGCGCTGCATACGGATGCGCTCATTTTGTTCTTTTGTACGCGGGCACATGCGTGCAGTGTCCCCCCTTTTATTGACCTGCAAATTTGTCGATAAAAAAATAGTAACCGATGTGGCGAAGAAATGCAATTTGCTGTGGATGCCTGATGAAAAAAGCCTTTCATTTGGATAATCTTGGTTTACTATATTTAGAGACGAGGAGGGAGCAATCATGGAATTGAAGGAATGGCTGTCGTCGCTTGGCATCCAGATGCCTAAGCCGGAGCTGCAAGCACTGGAGCGGCATGCGGAAAAACAGCTTGGAGCAGAATATGATATGCGGTGGATGTCGGTACAGGAACAGGGGCAGCTGCTGGAGACGATCGCATCTATTCCTGTCTATCGAGACATTTTGCCGCTATGGGAAAATAGCGGGGGCGATTACATAGCGATCTATCGGAGAGGGCCGCTCGCCGGGAAAATATGCGTAATGTCTCATGAGGAGACGGACTTGACGCCGCGCTGGCGCAACGTTATCTCGCTGCTGGAACGAATGGATGCCGATCCGGAAGGGGAGTGGCGCGACTGGACCTTCGATTATCCGGCTCCTGAAGGCATTCCGGGAGAGCAGCTGGAACAGGACAGGAAAACGGTGGATCAGCTGTGGTCATTATTGAAGCAGGAGGATGAAGAGGACATCCGCTGCCAGACGGCCTTTGCAATCGTAGCGCTGACCCCCAAGGCAGATCTGGCGGAGCTGCTTGCATTGCTGGAGGATGAAGATATGTATGTGCAGGAAAGGGCTTGCGAACGATTCGGCGAAGAGCAATTTACGGCTGCGGAGCAACCCTTGCGCGAATTGGCGAGAAGTGGCATGAGCAATGCCAAGAGCGCCGCTGCGCGCGCGTTGGCAGGGATGAACATGCGTCCTTAATGGACCCATATTGTAGAAATATCTCATTAAGAGTCGCGAAAACTCGCGGCTTTTTCTCATTTATGCGAAGCATTTTTCTGTCAATGGTTGATCTCATGAACTTTTACTTATCAAGCACGGTAACGTTGCAACCAAACGCTTTACCAGAGGAGGACGCTAAGATATGATATTACTTCGTGCTTACATGGCTAAAGAAGGGCGGAGAAATCGTTGAAAAAAGGGGTCTTACTCTCCTTGGTGGCATTGTCGCTTTTAGCTGCGGGGTGTTCGGAGAAACAGCCTGACTCGACAGAAACGAAAGGAGAACAAAAAGAGGCCGGTTTTTTCGAGGCGCCGGGCTACGCATTCGGGTATCATTTAGGCGAGCTCATCAGCGGGGACTTTCAGCCGTACGCGGAAGGCAACGTCCTCTACATGGGAGGCATAGACGGCAGCGTAACAGCTGTCGATATCGCCGCAAAGAAAAAATTGTGGTCTACCGATCCGGTCTCTACGACTGTTGAGGGCATTGAAATGGCCGACAACGCAAACGGCATAAGCGCTGACGATAATGCCCTGTTTGTTAGCGGAAGTTACAGCATCCGAGCCTACAATAAAGTCGACGGCGGCAAGCTGTGGCAGAAGCAGATCGGCCAGTGGACGACGGCAGCGCCGCTTCGCTACGACGATAAGCTGATTGCAGGCATCGATGATGGGAGCGTCCTCGCTCTCGATCCGAAAACGGGAGACGAAATTTGGTCCGCCAAGCAAGATGATCTGGGCATACGATCAGAGATTACAGAAAAGGACGGCGTAATCTATGTTTACGGAAACAACGGCATATTGATTGCGGCCGACGCTTCGAGCGGAAAGATGAAGTGGCAGACAACTACGCTTTTAGCGAGCAATGATTGGAATAATCCGGACAATCAAATCGCGGAGCTCTTAAATACGAAGCCTGTATTTTACGCTAACCTTGTCATCATCGGCAGTTGGGACGGCAACGTGTACGGTATCGACCGGAAAAGCGGAAGTCTTGTATGGGAAACCCGCACGGATAAAGTAACTTCTTATCCGCTGTTAGATGGAGACACCGTCTATACAACTACTTCAAACGCCGTCCATGCCCTTGACGCCAAAACAGGCGAACAAAAATGGACGGTATCCTTTGACCAATACCTGACGGACTGGCATCTATCGAACTTAGCGGCCAGTAACGGCAAGCTTTATGTAGCCGCGGACAAAACGCTCCTCGAGCTTGATTCCGGCACCGGGGAAAGCAGAGAATTACTGGCGTTGTCTGACGACGCCAGCGGTATATATCTTCATGATGGTCTGCTTTTTATCGCTCTGTTTCACGGGGACGTGTTGGCCAAAGCATTGGACGAGTAACGCAAGAAAAGAGCCCGAACGGGCTCTTTTTACATTACTCGATAGCGTTAGTTTCAGGCAAAGTTCATCTGCGAGCCGGCGGAGCCACCGGAATGACAATGGACACCACCGTACCCAAGCCGGGCTTGCTGAGGATGCGAAACTGACTCCTCTCGTTGTACATAAGCGCCAGCCGTTTGTGCGTGTTGCGCAAGCCGATATGGGCTGCCGCATCGTCCGGTTGGCGTAGGCGCCGTCGGATCTCGGACAAGCGTGCATGCTCCATGCCAAGGCCGTTGTCGATCACCGTAATTCGAAGCGCATCTGCGCGACGCAATATTTTCACTTTGATCGATCCGCCGCCGGGCTTTTCTCGAAGTCCATGGTAGATACTGTTCTCGATCAGCGGCTGAAGCAGCAGCTTCATCGTGATTAACCCGCGATGGTGCTGCGCCATATCGCGAATCAGGAAATGACGCTGCAGGCCGCGCTGAAGAAGGATAAAGGCCTGGCGCTAGAGGCATTTCTGAACGATCCGCTGGTGTCGATACCGCGCGATCGTGCGGAACAATTGTTTGACCGCATGCTGCAAGATACGAAGTCGATGCTGCCTGACTGGCGTCTGTAAGTCGGATAGGCGAGAATCAAAGATCAGCCTGAAGACGAATGATCTTCGGGCTGTTTTGCGGTATTCATAAAAACGCCATAATCCCACCATGACAAAGGCCATATATTCCGCTATGATGGTCAAGTCTAATTGAATATTTCATTTCAGGTGCCCGTCATGACTTGCATTACGAAAGTTAGAGATGGGTTAAAAGGGAAGCGGGTGCAATTCCCGCGCGGTCCCGCCGCTGTAAGAGATGAGCTTTATGCCATACGCCACTGGATGTTCCGGGAAGGCGGCATAAATCGATGATTCTCAAGCCAGAAGACCTGCCGGAAATGGACACCGACAACTCTACGAGCGATAGGGGGTGTTTGAATTGAGTCTGCCCGTTTATTTGGCGATCTCTCTTTAAAACCTCTTGACGATTCCGTTAAGAGGTTCTTTTTATTGCGTCCACACGCGAACTGGCAAGTAAAATGAATGGGAAGCAGGGATCGTTCACTATGATGAGAAAAATAACGGCCTGGATGCTCGCGCTAAGCGTCGCATTTTCGTTGTTTGCGGCGGGCGCGAAAACGACCGGCGTTGCTGCTGCGGCAGGCGCGCTCGAAGGTTATATTACGTTGACAGTCGAGAAATTTACGCTGGGTCAAGGTTACAAGCTGGAGCCTACCCGCGTACCCTTTTATACCGGAGAGAACGGCGCGGCCGTAATCGCCCGGGTTTTGGGCGAAGAAAATATCAAGCATACAGGGACTGTCGACGGCGCCTTTTATTTATCCGATGTACGAGACTCGGTGCAAGAAGCGCATGTGCCGGACTACATACTCGAACAAATCGCGTTAGGCAATGAGACGCTCGGCGGGCGGCAGGATTCCGAATGGCTCGGCGAATTTGACTATACGCCGATGTCAGGCTGGATGTACGAAGTCAACGGGGAATTCCCGCCGGTCGGATTGTCGGCTTACCTTCCCCATGACGGCGACGTCGTCCGCACGCAGTTCACGGTGTGGGGCTACGGCGCGGATCTGGACTATTCAGATGGCAGCGGCTATATCGATTCTGCCGATAAGGATGAATTGACGGCACTGATCGGCAAGGTCAATGGAGATCCGACCAGAGATACGCTGCTTTCCGATCCGGCGATTGCCGCCTCGTATACGCATGCGTACGAAGTGCTTGAAAATATCGAGAGCACACAAGATAGCGTCGACCGGGCGTTAACGGAACTGGCGGACGGACTCGGTTGGGACGTCGTCAAGCCGGAGCTCGCGATCGCCGGCATCGAAGACCAGTCTTTTCTACACGCGAAACAACTTAGCTTTCAAGTAACCGCAACCGATGCGGGCACGCCGGGCATCGTCCCGACAGTGACCCTGAATGGCACCGCCCTTATGCCAAAAGACGGCCAATATACGGCCAACCTGGTCGTCGGCGCCAATACGATCGTCGTTACCGCTCAGGATCTTGCTGGCAATACTGCGCTTCGGACGTTGACGGTTTACTATGGTCTGTCGGGCATCGTCGGAGAACAGCTCGGTAAAAACCTCGCTTGGATTGCGAATACGGTGAAGGAACCGACCTTCGGAACGCTCGGGGGCGAATGGTCGGTACTGTCGCTCGCGCGTGGGCAATATGATATGCCTGCAAGCTATTATGCGAAGTATTACGATAATGTCGTTGCGAAAATAGCTCCGTTAGTCGCTCAGAACGATGGCATACTTGATAAGAGCAAGAGCACGGAACATTCGCGTCTTATTGTCGGACTGGCTTCGATAGCGAAGGATCCGCATCATGTCGCGGGATTTGACGCAACGCAGGCGTTGTCCGATTACGATTATGTCCTTAAGCAAGGCATCAACGGTCCGATCTGGGCGCTGATCGCGATGGATACGCGAGGCTACGCGTTCCCGGCCGCCGCGCAAGGCAAGAAACAAGCGACCCGAGAAAACCTTATTCAATATATTCTGAACAATGAAGTGAAAAAAGGCACCGAGCAAGCCGGCGGCTGGGGCTTTAGCACGGTTACGGCCGACGTCGACTTGACCGCCATGGCGATGCAGGCGCTTGCGCCGTACTACGCGTCAGACGACTCGGTACGGGCGGCGGTCGATCGGGCGATCGTCTGGCTGTCCGCGAAGCAGAATAACCTGGGCAGCTTTACGAACTTTGGAAGCACCAGTAGCGAAAGCATCGCGCAGGTCGTTACGGCGCTATCCGCTCTGGGCATCGATTCGGCGACGGATGCGCGATTCGTCAAGCAAGACATGTCCGTTCTGGAGGCGTTATTGTCTTTTGGCGCTCCCGATGGCGGCTTCAAGCACGTACTGACTGGCAAAGTAGACAGCATGGCGACCGACCAGGGCACCTATGCGCTCATCGCATACGCTCGATATACGAAAAGCGAGAATCGGCTGTACGATATGACGGATGCCGTCGATCCCGCAGCACCAAAAGTAATAGATTTGCCGCTGCCGGACGGCTTGACGCCGGTCGTCGATATCCCGCTGGACACGAACGATTACAGCCTTACGCTATATCCTTACGACCAAAACAAGCAAGTAAAGGTTACGATTCCGGCGGATTCCGAATCGAAGGTTAGCCTGAATACGGCGGCGGACAGCAATCTTCCCGCGTTATCCGTAACGAAGGGCAACGTGTCCGCGTTCATTCCGCAAAACACATTGATCAAGAGCGGCGATCCGTCCAAGGTAGAGCTGCTCACGACAATCGACGCGTCAGACCTGACGCTAAAAGAGAAGATCGGCGGCATCGTGGCAAGCGGCATGAAGCTGGATTCCATTGCGAAGGCGTTCGCGATGGGCGGAACGGATCGAGTGACGTTCGACAGGTTTATCACGCTGACCTTCACAGGCTTGAACGGAAAGAGCGCCGCATACGTTGAAAACGATCAAGCCCACACGATTCAAAAGGTCGCCGATGAAGCGGCCGGGATTGAAACGGGCAAAGACGAGTACGCGTACGACAGCGGAGAAGATCTGATCGTCAAAACCAAGCATTTTACCCAGTTTGTCGCCTACGCCGAGAAGTCCTCGGATCCATCTGCCGGCGGTGGCAATGGCGGAACAACCGGTCACGTAACGTTGTCGATCGATAAAAATACGATAGGCAAAGGGTATGTGGTCGCGCCGGAGCGTGTCGAGCTTAAGGAAAACGACACGGTGTGGAGTGTCCTATCGCGCGTGCTGGATAGCAAGCAGATCGCCTACAAATATGAATTCAATCCGAAATACAATAGCGTGTACGTTCAATCGATCGCCGGCGACGGCGAGTTCGATCACGGAAATCTCAGCGGTTGGATGTATAACGTCAACGGAACGTATCCGGATTACGGTGCCAGTCTTTATAAGTTAAAAGACGGGGACAGCGTACAATGGCGCTATACGACCGATCTCGGTGCCGATCTGGGACATCCCTACAACGGCGATTCGAGCGGTACAGGAGGCGGAGCGGGGGAGTCGACGGTGGTCAACGTCCCCGATAATGCGACGAAAGATTTTGTTTTCGCAGTGGAAGCCGGTAAATCTTATTCAAATGGAATCCTGGTCAATATTCCGGATATCCAGCCTAAGGTCTTTCTCGATCTAAATGCTGTATTGAAAGATATGCCTAAGATAACGGTGAAACGCGGCGATCTTACGCTTGAAATCCCCGAACACGAGGCATTGGTGAAAGGCGAAAGCGCCATCGAGCTTTTCACGAAGCTTGATCCGACGGAAAGCGGGCTTCAGACGCTTGTTCGAGGCGGACTTGCCTCCACCGAACGGTTGAAGAAGATCGACAGTGCCTTCGTTCTAGGGGCGAAGGATGAATCTTTCCTCTTTTCATCGCCGGTAACCATCACATTCAAAAACGCAAAGGATCGGAAGGTTGGTTACATTGAGGATGGAAAATGGACTTCCATTCCTTTATACGCCGACGACGCGCAAGGTGCCGCAGCGACGAAGGGAACCGAAAAGGTCGCTTATGCGTTCGTGAAAGGCGATAACCTGATCGTGAAAACGAATCACTTCACCACTTACGTCTCTTACACGATCGAAGGCGCCGAAAGCGGCGGGAACATGGACATGAGTAAGCTGTTCTCGGACGCGAACGCGATCTCAAGCTGGGCTTATGATTCGATGAAGGACGCAGTGGAAAGAGGATTCGTACAAGGAAGCAACGGCAAGCTGAATCCAAAAGCCAATCTGACGCGGGCCGAGTTCGCGAAGCTGCTCGTCTCCGTTCAAGAGCTAACCGCCACGTCCGGCAATGCAGGCAGTTTCAAGGACGTTCCCGAGACAAAGTGGTATTACACTTATGTCAACGCGGCTTCGCACGCTGGATTGGTGAACGGCTATAACGGATATTTCCAACCGAACGATGCGATTACGCGCGAACAGCTGGCTACGGTTATCGTCAAGGCTTTGAATCTTAAACCGGCAACGCCGGCCATTCCACTGAGCGATATGGGGAACGTCTCGGACTGGGCAAATGCGGATGTGCAGACGGTGGCGGCCAGCGCGTTCATGCAAGGACAAGGCGGCCGATTCGATCCAAAAGGCCCCGTCACGCGCGAGATGGCGACGGTTGTCTTGATGCGGGCTTATCGATACAAGCATAGCGGGACAAACGGTGACGTTTGATAAGTTTTATAAATGATTCATGAGTCAATTTTCGTCTCTCACAGGAGCAGTTTGCCTTAATCGGCAAGCTGCTTTTTTTCCATAAGTTAGGCTCGTATTCACACAACTTCCCCCGACATCAAACGTATAAATTTGGAAGGAGAGCAAGATAGTCGTTACAATAAACATAGGGGCTGATTGCAATTGCGAAAATGGATTGTATCGTTCTGAGGAACTCCGAAAACGGAATGATGTTCTCTGCGCCCGCATCAACACGCGAAGAAGCTTTGGCGTGATCCAATAAGCTCATGCACAAATTTTTCAAATTAAACGGCGGACTGGTATTAAATTGACAGAGGGTGATCTCTATACCGGTTTCAGCCGATAGCAAATGAATCGGTTACAGATGAACGATTTCACCTAAAACGCGCAACTTAAAGGCTTTAATTCACGTCAAACATTAAAGTTAACTAGAAGTACTTAACAGAAATGGAGTGTATAGAGATGGCTAAAACTCCTATGCTATTCATATTAGCGATTTGTTTAATGGTCGTGGTATTCTTTGGTTATACACTTTCAATCCGAGAATCTGAACCGGCAATTCAGCCGAATATCACCGTCGTTCCCGCTTCAAATGCTACTGCAAACACCTTGCTCGTTAATCCAGGTGGCCCGGCCATTAAGGAAGTACAACCAACGGCTTCGAATACAAAATGAAAGGTTGAATATGAATGGAAGCGACCGTGTTAGACCTCCTGCCTGAACCAGCCATACTAAAAAAGCAATTGAAAATTCAAGCGGCTTTAAATACGATTGTTTGTCAGGAGGACTGGCTGCGCTATCATAGCTTTGATCAGGATTGGGCCGAGGACGTTTCCATGGCGAAAATCGATAATGGCGCCGGCGATCGTATGTATATTTTGTTTTCCCCTGACGGATGTATATTGAAGGGGTTCGATCATGAATCTGAGTTAAGTCCCTATGCCCAGGATGAACATCGCGTATTTGATGGAATATATGATGATGTACCGGCACAATTACTGTCTTTACTTGATGACGATGCGATGGAAAAAGACGTTGTGACGTTTTGTATTTGGCGTGAAAGCAGCGAATCGAACTGGCGTAAGGGAAAGGTTGCGATCACGGAGGGAGAAAGCGATGGTTCACAATTTCTGGTTGGTTGTATATTCCAGACACCCGAAGACTTTGTCGAATTCGCAGAAGGGTATTTTGAATTATCGTTACCCCTGGATATCGTTGTAAAAATTTATGATGGGGCATCCATTACAGGCGACATGATCAAAGCGTTAAATCCTGATCGCGATGTAAAGGAAGTTCTTTACGAATTAAAGTCTTTGAATTTAAGCGATTAGTCATAATAAAAGTAAAAAAGCGAAGAACGAACTTAAAGATAGGCATATGCATAACATGAACCGAAGCGATAATTTGGATTTGCGGAGGTCATGTGATGAGTTATCAAGCTACTCATGAAAAAGTATTATTTCAAGCAGACCCTGACGCAGCTTCTACTTTAAGATCCATTAGGGATCGCATATTTCAAGTATCCAACTCCCATTTAAACCGTCGCGTTCGCGTTCAAACCCTGGATGGCCATACCTACGAAGGCGTAATCGCACATGTCGATAGCGGACACGTTTATTTAAGGATTCCCTCTCCGCCAGGACAACGCGCCTTCTTTGGCCCCAGTGATGCGGCAATTCTTACTTTAGTACTTTTTGAATTGCTTGTGATCGTACTGTTGGCATAAAACAAGCTGCCGAGCATATCGGCAGCTTGTTTGCGCCCACGACGGCAATAGCGGGAAACGGACGCGGGACGATAGATCCTCCCCTAATCGATCGAAGGCTACCAAATAGTTACTAAATATGGTTCGTCAGAGTAATTTCATAATTCCCTGAATATGGTACGTTTTAGTATAAACGTCCAAGGGAGTGAATTGAAATGAATCGTAGAATGATGCATTTGGTTTGCGGGTTCTTGATACTGACATTGTTTCTGTCCTTCCGTGCCGCTGTTGCTGAGGCCGCTACCGAAGCATACATAACGGAAAATGGGGATGAACCTCCAATCGTTACGCGATTGGAACCTGCGAGCAATCATGCCGTGATTCGCAATAATAGCATGCATGTCATCGCCGAAGCCGAAGACGACCATGCTCAGCCATCTTTTTTCGTACAAATCGGAGAGGACCTCCGATACCCTTCTATCGTCGAGAGCGATCAAGGGGCCGGGAGGTTCGATCGTGTGTTCGACGTTACGCCGTATGACGGCAAGACGCTGAATATTCACTATTCGATTTCGGATGGCAGCACCCCAAGCGGGGAAGACAATCGCCGGGTCAATGTCTATCGTACCGTTCATATCGAATCCAGTCCTGAACTGACGGAGCTGGAACGGCAACCGGATGCGCAGATACTGGATGCGGACGCTTCTCGACTGTTGCTGATACGGAACGGTACCTTAATCGTCAAAAACCGCACAGATGGCACCGAGACTGTGCTGCTGAATCATGTTACGACGGACCGGTCCGAAGGTTTTAAGCTTACGCCTGCGGGAGCCGTTTTTCTAATCGATACGGGCTGGTTTGAAATGAAGCTGTTCTGGTGGAATGGGGAAACGCTCCTGTCGATTCCGGTGGAATCCGGCTCGATCTGGCAGGCGAGAGGCAACTATGCTGCCGTTTCGGACGCCGGGACGCTTCGCTGGATCGATACCGAACTTGGGACAACCCGGAATGTGACATACCCTGTTGATCGCAACTTTGAGCTGGAACCGAACGGCAAGCTCCTGCTTGAACCGGATAGCAACAGTGGGCAAAGCGACTCCATTTTACGATATGATCCGCTGACCGACAGCACGACAACAGCCTTTACGTATGCAGGGGCACCGCGGGGTCCAGTGACCGACGGGGAGGACATTCTGTTTACTTTAGAGGACGGAAGTTTGATGAAATACGCGAATGGACTGGTGACCGAAGTCGTTCACGGAACGAATACGGAAAGATTAAAGCCGCATCAAGGCTATGAAGTAAACGACGGCTGGATCGCCTATCAGAAGCCGAATGCCAATCATGTGCAGCAGCTATATTTGCGTTCCTCGGAAGGCACGGTGACGCAGGCAACTGACTTGGATGCAGGAGCTATCATTCATGCATTAGATCACACAGGTACCCTCATTCTTGAAAATGGAAGCGAGTGGTATCGGTACAGCCAACAGTTGGGCAGCCCGGTACAGATTGCAGGCAAAGCCGGCGTTGTAAGATGGATAGACGGTCAGCTTCATTATTTGTTGGGCGATACGATTTTTACGGTAAAATCTCAGCCACCGACGGATACGACAGCACCAACTTGGCCGCAGGGAGACGTGTTGACGTTTTCCCATGTGACATCAACCAGGTTACAACTGAATTGGCTGCCGGCCACGGATGAGTCGGGTGTGGACAAGTACTTGTTATATCAAAACAATACGCTGCTGACCACGCTGAACGGGACCGTAAACAGCTATGTTGTGCAAGGTTTGTCCCCGAAGGCGTCCTACCTCTTTTCGCTGGTCGCGGTCGATGCTGCCGGCAATCAAAGCGTGAAGAAGAGCGAGTCCATCATTGCTGTTAAATATACTCCGATGCCCAAGCCGGAAATATTGATTTACCACTTCGACGGTACGATTAGCGACTTTGACCAATCGTTCATATTGTGGAAACAAAGCGACGATACGGGGCTGTGGTTGTTTAACCGCAGCGATAAAAGCCAATTCAAAGTGTACGATGCCGCCGGGTCCGATGGCACGATAACGAAAGCCACGTTAACCGCCGAAGGCGTGGTTTATACGGTAAAGCTTAATGGCGCGTTTATGACATATGAATGGAAAAATGGTGCGGTTGTAAACCAATGGGCCGGTGAAGGGGAGGCGCTCTACCAAACACGAGGGATTAAAGACGGCACGGTCGCGATAAAGGTTGATGGCATTCATTATCTTTACTCCATTCAAGAAGGAAAAATCCTGTATTCCACCAGCGTTCCGGGGAAGTTAGCGTACCGCGTGCATTCCTTCAGCGGGCCGGGAGAACAACAATACCGACTGGACGCATGGTACCGGGTTGATGGAGGTTCATTGTATGGCATACGGATTTAATACGAAAGCGGCGTAACAGCAAAGCTGGGAATAACGAAACCGATCCCGGGCGTATGCTTGGAAAGTTGCCAGGGTCCTCTCTGGAGAAGCCCATCGAGCAGATGATTCAGATATATGGCCATTGAACATCTTGAGGAAATAAATGCGCAAACCGAGCTGGTAATGAAACGTGACCCGCAAGAACGGCACTTGGAGAAAAGTGTCCGCTTGCGGGTTATTTGTGTCCGCATTACGCTAGTGCCAATGAATCGCAATCACTATATAATGGACATGCGCGGTAGAAGAGAGAGATAATGGATTTCTATCGTTAAACAGGAAAGAAACGAAGAGTATTATATGGGGTGAGCCAATGAATAATCCATTTCATATAACGATTAAAGAGCTCAATTACAATGAAGCCCCGACTATCTTCAACCGCTTTTCCATGATTGATTCGATAAAAGATTTTACTATGGATATTCAATCGGGACGTATATACGGCGTCATTGGCGGGCTGGGGCTTGGGGGATGGCTATTGTCCTATCTGCTAGCAGGAAAAGGTATGGATTACAAGAGCAGTTCAAGCATAACGATGAACCAAAAATCGATTAGCAGTTCGGACATGAGGAATATCTCGTGCTATATAGGAGAAGGGGTAGCCGAATATCCCTACGGAAAAAAGTATTTTTGTCCATTTCTCAAGAAGAGAATCACGGTAAAAGATCAAATTAATCAAGGAATTAAAACTTCAAACAACAAATATTCCGTTCAACAAATCTGTGAGTTGTTTGAATTAAGCGTTAGAGCGGATCGCCCCCTGGAAGCGAACGGAATTGAAGTTTGGAGAGCTTCGATTGCGATCGGTTTTGCCTTTCAGAAGGCGCTATTTTGTGCGCCTTGGTTGGAAGCGCAATGGTTTCCATACCTTTTAAACGCCTATAATAAAAGATTCTTCTCTATCTTGAAGGCGCACGGCTCGGCGGTTCTGCTGCCGGTAAGCCATGAGAAATATGTACAGGATATTGCAGATGAAATCGTTTATTTGAAAGATCATTTTATCGGATACTGTTAGAGAAATTCCAACTGTTGGGAGGGGATTGGCAAACGATGTCGAATAAGTTGCAGTTAGATTTACGATTCGACATCAATGGCTTGGAGGAATAGAATGCTTTTCTACTTTATTAATGGCAGCCGCTTTATTCAGTGCCTTCGATTTTGGATTGCCCTAGCATTAACGGCCGCGATCATCTTCTCCTCAACTACGATCCCCATACAAGCCGCCGCTCAGACGACGGATTTATCCGCCGAAAAACCTATCGTCAATCCGCTGCAAGTATATTCCTATAGCCGGTTGAGCGTGGATTTGCAGGCTCTTACCGCAAGATACCCTCATCTTCTTACACTGGGTTCGGCAGGAAAAAGCGAATACGGCAGAACGCTGTTCATGGTCGATGTCGGCCGTGGGCCTGCAGTCATTATGCTTAATGGCGCCCACCATGCGCGCGAATGGATGACGACGATTACGTTGATGAAGTTGGTAGAACAGCTGGCTGTTCAATACGAGAAGAACGGCACGGTATTAGGCGGCTTCCGTGCCCGCGATCTGCTCGACCGTGTCACGTTTCGCATCGTCCCGATGGTCAATCCCGACGGCGTCACGCTCCAGCAATTCGGCTTGAGCGCTTTTCCGGCAGCCGATCATGCCAATTTACGCTATATGAACAACGGAAGCGGAAACTTCAAGCGATGGAAAGCAAACGCCAAAGGCATCGACCTGAACCGCCAATACCCCGCAAATTGGAACGGAATCGTGAACGCTGCCAATAGGCCGGCTTATATGAACTACAAAGGCGCCTTACCGCTGCAAGCAAAAGAAGCGAAGGCCATGTATGACCTGGCTCTCACCACTAAGCCGGAAATTTCACTTGCATACCATACTTCAGGCGAAGTCATCTATTGGAACTTCCATACCACCCCGGCGAACTATAGCCGCGATTATAGCATTGCATCGGCCTACGCGAAGCTAACGGGGTATTCGCTCGTTGCGCCGCAGTCCAATCCGTCCGGAGGCGGGTTCACCGACTGGTTTATCCAGCAGTTCGGCAGGCCAGCCTTGACACCGGAGCTGGGGCGTGCCGCCGGATCGACGAACGTTCCTCTGTCCGAATGGAACCAAATCTGGCAGCAGCACAAAGACACCTTGTGGATGATCGCAGAGAAGGGCTACGGCCTTTGGTTGAAACGGCAATCGGCTGCGACATTGACCCAAGACATCCGACTGTTCAGCGTTGAAAAAGGGTTTCAGTTCCCCGACCTCCGTGCGAAATCAATGGGTACCGTGTATCAGGGCAGTTACAAATCGCTGAGAAAAAAAGGCGATTGGCTGGAAATCGCAACGCCGGACGGACCCCGCTGGATTTCTTCGCGCGCTGTCATTGCAGGTCCATTCGAGACGCCGGTTAACTTGGCCGTCAACTTGACCGAGCCAGTCGTCCATTATGATACGCCGATATCTACAGAGCCATCCTCTTTAGTGCTTACAGCACAGACTGCAATCGTTCGTGAACGATGGAACGGTTGGCTTCTCGTCGAGGCATTAGAGGGTATGATCTGGGTTCGCGAGACTGATCTGCCGACTGATGCCCTGACGGTTTTGCAGGAAGAGACGATGGAAGAAACGAAGATTCCGCCCGATGACACGCGTACATCTGTCGAAATCGATTCGGAAAGCGGGATTGTTCCTGCGAATTCCGCAGTTGAACCGGATTGAACGTTCAGTCAGACCTGTCAGTAGCTGAATACGATCGGTCGCTTTATCGCATTTAACAAAATCTTTTTTCTCTCAGGAGGCGTTTCATCTTTGACAACGACGATTTACGTAAATACGAGTTCTTATAATTTCTGGTGGGGCGTCTATGGCATGGAGTCTTTAACTGGATGGGAAGATATTGTGCTTTATAAGGATAGCGAGCAGAACGAAAAACTGCTTGCACTATGTGTTTGTACGAAAAATTATCTTCGAAATGCTGTTCAGGAGTTAAAGGATGATCCTGACGAAGCGGACTTCGTTCAGGAAATACAAACATTTCTTGTTAACGACAAAATCGTCTATCATTACTTCTATGACCGTCCCGAGGACGAGGATTTTTATGAATTGCCGTTCAATAAGCTGCCGCGGAACGCGCATGGCATATACCCAAGATCGTTAGAGCTATGGTATCCGAGTGAAGGTATTCATGAAGCTGTCATCGAATCAAGCGTTAGAGAACTTTGCCGCGAATATCTCGAACTCGATATCGGACCTGTTTCATTTATCGAGCCAATTGGCAAAGAAGAGGCGCTCAAGGCCTATGTGGAGCATATTGAACGTTTCAGCGGGAATGCGGAGCTTGTATTTACGGAAGAATTAATCGCGTCCATGATGAATAAAATGTCGATCACGCGAGAGGATGTCGTGAAGCTGCTTGACCGCAGTGTGTAGAGACGTTCAATGGGATTTGAGACGGACGATTCGCCGCAAAGGACGGATCGTCTTTTCTATTTGCCCGCCGCGTAAAGGACCGAATAGAATTCGGCCAAAAATTCAGTTGATGATTCACTAAAACATTTTCCAGTCCGGCAACGTTTTAAATGTGAGGTGATTTGAATGAAGAAAACCATATTCATACTAGGCGCTTCATTGGCGCTTCTATCTGGCTGCGGTGAAAATACCGTCAGACCAACCACCGACCAGATCAATCCTACGACCGCACCCGCGCCGGGAGAAACGATTATGCCAATTGTGAAGCCAAAGCCTTTTCCCCCCGTCTCTGACCCTTACGATCCCGACCAGGCTGCCAAGAATGGCGACGTAGTGAACGTTCATGGGAAGATGTACAATTTCGATAAGTGGAAGCTGTTTCTGGCGAGCCTCCAAGGGGGTTCATCGAGTCAAATTCGCATTACGCAGTATACGATCGAAGGCGACCCGATCTTCTATGAGCTGGTGTACGACGGGGCGCAGGCGTTTGCGTATACCTACGACAATTCGAGGGACAAGTTTGGCAGTGACGCAGGCCGTCCGAGAACGATATGCAAGGGAATCGAACTTGAGAAAAATGAGGAGAGAGGCGACTATTACAAACTAACCGGATGTGATAGCGATAAGGGCAATACGTTCTGGTTCCCTGACATGACAGAGGAAGTATAATAGCGCTCGCTCATGCGCTTTCAATCGTTAGGCTTCGACGAGAAGCTCGAAAGAGATTGACGGCGCATGGGAAATCACATATATTATCATTAAATTGGTCAGACAACTTACCTAATGGAGGTCGTGAAGCGAATCAAGCGGCATCATTATCACTCCAATGTAACCGCTTACCATTTTTGAACGATTTGGTCCACCATCGACAGCACAAACGTGCAGCAACGGAGAAGCATTGAAAAGGGGAAACAAACGCTTATGAGCAAAGCTGAACTGATCGTGGACAAAGAATACGTCATTGGCACCGTGGATCCGAGATTGTACGGCTCGTTCATCGAGCACGTGGGGCGGGCGGTCTACGGCGGCATCTATGAGCCGGGACATCCGGCGGCCAACGAGCAAGGCTTTCGCAAGGACGTTATGGCATTGGTGCAAGAGCTGGGCGTTCCGATTATCCGGTACCCCGGCGGCAATTTCGTGTCGGGCTACGAATGGGAGGACGGGGTCGGTCCCGTCGCCGCGCGCAAGCGGAGGCTCGACCTGGCTTGGGGCGCTCTGGAGACGAATGAAGTCGGCACGAACGAGTTCGCGGCATGGGCGAGAGCGGTAGGCGCCGAAGTGATGATGGCCGTTAACCTAGGCACGCGCGGGCCGGCCGATGCGCGCAATTTGATCGAATACTGCAATCATCCCGGCGGTACGTACTGGAGCGATCTGCGCAGATCCCACGGATACGAAGCGCCTCACAAGTTCAAAACTTGGTGCTTGGGCAACGAAATGGACGGCCCTTGGCAGATCGGGCACAAGACGGCAGACGAATATGGACGAACGGCTGTCGAAACGGCGAAGCTTATGAAATGGGTCGACCCATCGATCGAGCTGGTCGCTTGCGGCAGTTCCATGCGAGATATGCCGACGTTCGGCGAGTGGGAAGCCACCGTGCTCGACCATTCGTACGATCATGTCGACTACTTGTCGCTTCATACTTACTACGGCAATCGTAAGGACGATACGGCCAGCTTCGTCGCAAAGACGCTGGAGATGGACGATTACATTCATTCCGTCATTGCCGTCTGCGATTATATGAAGGCCAAGAAACGCAGCAAAAAGCAGATGATGCTTTCCTTCGACGAATGGAACGTCTGGTATCACAGCGCGGCCGCCGATCAGCAGCTCGAGCGGTGGACAATCGCGCCGCCCCAGATTGAGGATATCTACACGCTGGAAGACGCGATCGTAGTCGGATGTATGATCATTTCCCTGCTCAAGCGCGCGGACCGCATTCGGATGGCCTGCATCGCCCAGCTGGTGAACGTGATTGCTCCGATCATGACGGCGAATAACGGGATCGCCTGGCGGCAGACGATTTTTTATCCGTATCTGCATGTATCGATGTACGGCAGAGGCGTCTCGCTCAAGCCGATCATTCGAAGCCCCAAGTACGATTGCCAGCAGTTTACGGACGTTCCATGCCTGGAGTCGGCCGCCGTCTATGACGACGAATCGGAGCAGCTGACGATTTTTGCGGTGAATCGGGACTTGGCGGAAGCGCTGGAGGTCGAAGCGGATCTCCGACAATTCGCCGGCTACCGGATCGCCGAGCATCTGGTGCTGGAAAATCCGGATCCTAAGGCAAGAAACACGGCGAGCGATCCGTTTAATGTAACGCCGCATGCGGCAAGCGGCTCGGAGCTTCGGGACGGACGCCTTCATATTAGCCTGCCGAAGCTGTCCTGGAACGTCATTCGTCTAACAAAAATCGAACCTCATTCGAAAGCGGGAGGATCCCTATGAACGTATTGGCCATCGGCGCGCATCCGGACGACATCGAAGTGTACTGCGCAGGAACGTTGTTGAAGTACAAACAGCAGGGCCACGACATCTTTATCGCCTTGACGACCAGCGGCAACATCGGTTCCAACGAGTACGAGAGCAGAGAGGCGATCGCCGCGCAGAGGGAACAGGAGCAGCTCGAGGCGGCGAAGATCCTGGGCGCGGACGTCCGCTTCCTTCGCTTCGACGATCAAGGGCTGCAAGATACGCCCGAGACGAGGAGAGCCGTCATCAACGCGATTCGCTGGGCGAATCCGGACGTCATCTTGACCCATTCTCCGGAGGATCCGAGCACGGACCACGCCGTTACCGGAAAAATCGTGAGCGAGGTCATGCTGTCGATTCCCGGCAAGCTAATTCCGGCGGACGAACCGCCGATCGCGAAGAATCCGTCTCTGTTCTGCTACACGCCTGCCGCCGGAATCGGTTTCCTGCCGGAAGTATACGTCGACATCTCCGACGTGTTCCCCTTGAAGAAGGAGGCATTGACCAAGCATACTAGCCAGTTCAACTGGATGGATGTGTATCAGTCGCATAACCTGCTCAGCATCATGGAGATTTCGGACAAGTTCAGAGGCTTGCAGGCCGGTTACGAGTATGCAGAAGGCTTCCGGGCATTCCGAATTCACGGCTATATGCCGAACTTCAAGCTGCTTCCCTAGCCGATACTGCACACGCGGATACACGATGATTTCGCAAGGAGGCGGTTCCGGGCATGGCCCTAGACTTGAGCGCACAGTACGAACTCGTAGAGAAGGTCGTAAAAGCCGGCGGAACCGTCGGCGAGGACTGCGATTATACAGATCTGAAGGCTGCGCTCGACGATATCGCGGATAACTCGGCCCGGAAGCGGTATATACTGCGGGTCTTGAACGGCACCTACGATGTCTCGAATGACGGCAACCTTTATCTGGGCTTGAAAAATTACGTGGAGATCGTCGGACAATCCCGGGGCGGCGTACGGATTGTAAAGCGGGACGACGAATACAGCGACGCGAAAAACGTGTTCGATACGGCCTGTTACGGACAGCGGATCGAATATGCGTCGCTTCGGAACATGACCGTCGTCAGCTATAACTTGAAGGCGCCCGTGCACATCGACGACGACTGCCTGCAGGGCACGATCGAGCTCATTGACTGCACCCTGATCAACGAAAACACGCCGGAGATGGGCAATTATCAAAATGGTCTCGCATGCGGGCTTCGACAGGGCCAGCGGGTTGTCGCCAGAGGCGTGCATTCCAACGGCATGCTCTGGATGCACAACGGCTTCGAGGCTTATACCGGCGAAGGCTGCCGGTTTGAGCTTTACAACTGCATCAGTCCTTATATCGTGATAGGCGAACTGATCACCTACGGCAGTGAAAAGGTCATCATCGAAGGCTGCAGGGCGGAATTCCTCCGCTATCTCTACATTAAAGGCGTTGCCGTGAAGCAGCTGCGCCCGTACGTTCAATCCAGCTTTTCGTTCGAGCTCCGGGGCAATTCGATCGATTACATTGAAGCCGTAACGACAACGGACCTGGGCAGCACGTCGGTTCCCACAGCGTTCGATGAGCTATGCGGGGGCAAGTGGTCCATCAGCGATCCTGCGATCCATCGGTTCGTTCGGAATGCCGGAACGACGGACATCGAAAAAGGGAGCCTGGTATCGCTGAGCGGGAATGGCGTGAAGTCGTGGGCTCCGGGCGAACGGTTGTACGGAACGGCGATGGACGACATATCGCCCGGCGATTACGGCATCGTCCAGGATCGCGGAATCGTGTTCATTCGCGCTCATCCGGAGGCGGAGCCGGACCAGGACGATCCGGTCGAGCTGGACGCGAAGGGCATGGCCGTTCGCCAGGGAAGCGGCGCGCCGATCGGCGTCGCCCGAGGCTGGTACGCGCACGGCGACCGTCTGCTGAAGGTCAAGCTGCTGCAATCCTCCATGCTGTAACCATCCGAAATACGACCCATTCGAATCCCGCATGAAAGAGCCGATTCTTTATCTGAATAGGCTCTTTCTATGTATATAAATTCCATTGCATCTTGAATAAAGAGGTGTGAGCTATGATCAAAGTCATCATCGTAGAAGACGAGATGCTCGTGCGAATTGGTCTGAAAAATTCGATCGAATGGGCAAGATTAGGCATGGAGGTCATCGCCGACTTTTCGAACGGGCAGACTGCTTGGGATTTCTATCGGCAAGTAAGGCCCGACCTCATCCTGACCGATATCCGAATGCCAAATATGGACGGGATGGAGCTGATCACCCGCATCAGGGAGCACGATGACCAGACCAAGATTATCATTCTGACGGCCTACGAAGAATTCGACTGGGTGCATAAGGCCATCCGGTTCGGCGTGACCGATTATATCCTCAAGTTCAAGATGTCCATCGACGAGATGGAGAAGGTGTTGCAGAAAGTACAGGCCGAATTAAAAACGAAAAGCGTCCGATCCGTAACGGAGCCCCAGCACGACCTGTTGAATACCATCAACCTCAAAGAAAACGCCATGAAGGATTATTTGTCTTACGGGCGCTATTCGGATGCTGAATTCGCCGTTATTGCCAAAGAACTGCGCTTCCGTCTGGAGCCGGAGAGGCTGATCCTTTGCGTGATGGCCATCGACAATTTCAGGCAAATGGAAAGCAAATTCAAGGACAGCCACGGCAATTTGATCCGATTCAGCATTCTGAATATGATGAGCGAGCTGCTGGCGGGCTACAACCGGGGAGAGGTCATCTACGAACGGGACGAGAAGTATATACTCGCGTTCAGCTTCCAGGATATCGTCAGCGAGTCGAACATTTATCAACAGCTGCAGGACATTCTCTCGCATATCGGCAGCGTCATCAAAACTTACCTCAATGCCTCCGTCACCTTCGGAATCAGTTCCATTCACAACGGTTATTCCGCGCTTAAGCATATGTACGTCGAATGCCTCCGCATGCTCGATTTGAAATTCGTTCTCGGAAACGTATCCTATATCCGTTCTGATCAAATGGGCGCGGACCGCGTGTCTAAAAACGTAGCCATGAAGCTAGACAAAATGATTCGCGAATTGGAGCCGTTTAACGAAAGGTACTTCAAAGAAATCGAAGCTAGCATTCAGTCGCTCTGCCAGCTTGAGCGCAGCTCCAAGCAGGATATTCAGGCGATGATGATTCGCTGGATTCACTGGCCGACCGTGAACCTCAATATTTACGCGGACGACATCTCCAGCATGGCGCTCGATTATGCAGGCCGGATTCATCTCAGCTCGACTTTGGACGACAATATCGCGATTTTTAAGCAATATTTGCATGAGGTTCAGTATTATCACGAGAAAAAAAGAGCAATCAGCAAAGAAATCGCCGAGGCGATCAAATATATTCAAGCGCATTACGATCAGGATCTTTCCCTGCAGCAGCTGGCCGACCAGGTGAAGATGAATCCGAGTTACTTAAGCAGGCTGTTCAAGAAGCATCTGCGAACGAGCTTTATCGAATACTTAAATTCTTATCGGATCGATATGGCCAAAAACATGCTGATGAATACCCATTTGAAATCCTATGAGATTGCCGCCAAGACTGGCTATAAGGACGATAGTTACTTCAGTCGGATATTCAAAAGGTTAACCGGCATGCGCCCGCATGAATTCAGGAAGCAATGGTTCGTGGACAGCAGGGAGGAAAGAGACGATGACGCGGATGATGAGACTGTTCAATAGAGCAAACAGATATTCCCTGGCCAATCAACTGGTCGTCTCGTTCCTGATCATCTTCCTGTTTATCTTTACGATCAGCTCGCTGATCGCTTACTTCGGCATTCTGAATGTACTGAAAAAAAATGCCATCGATACGAATCAACAGCAGTTCAAGCAAAACGATTATAATCTGTCGGTATTCGTTAACGAGGTGGACCAGGTTTCCAGGCAGCTTTTCCTGGAGGCCGAGCTGCAAAATTTAATCAACTTCAAGAGCATGACCGAAATGGACAGCGTCCTGCAGGTTTCGGCGGCATTCCAATCCTTTACCGAAGCGCTCTCGGATAATAAATTCATCGATTCGATCAGTTATTTTGGAGACAACGGCTTTATGATTCGAACGACCGCGCAAAGAAACGATATTTTATTCGATTCGACCAGTAAAGTGAACGCATTTTATCAAGAACGGCTGTATAGCAAAATGAAGTCGGCAGGGCAAACGCTCGTCTGGTTCGGAGGTTTTACCGACCAGGATTTTAATATCGCGGATACGAAACCGATGTCCGGCATCGTGGCGAAGCCGATTCACTATATTACCGCCGCGCGCAGCTTTTACTCCAATAACCACTCGGCCACGCTTGTGATCAACATGGATATGAAGTACTTCAACGATATCTACAATCATGCCAACGATATAGAAAATAACGATTTGTATCTGGTAGATGAATCGGGACGAATCGTATCCCATGGGGACGAAGCAAAAATCGGGCAGACGGGTGCCGTCCCCGAACAAGGTTACCATCCCGCGCATGCAAGCGATAAGTTCGCCAGCGAAGAACGAAACGGAAAACAGATCATGTCGTACCGAATCAGCGAGATGGACTGGTTCCTTGTGAACGAGATTCCCGTAAGTCTTTTTATAAGCGACATCTTGACCTTGCGGCTCATCGTCGTGACTATGTTTATTTTCAGTTTGGCGTCGGCGGCCCTTCTCTCCGGATACTGGATTCGCAGAATTACGAAGCCGCTCAACAGCTTAACGACCGTCGTCAGGAGAATGGGGCAAGGCAACCTGGGATTAACGCTGGATCTCGATTTAAAGAATGAGCTTGGGATTCTCATTGCGCAATTCAATAAAATGTCCAAGAACATCCAAGACCTGATCGAACAAAAGGATTCGATTCAGGAAGAGAAGCGGACGATCGAGATCGGTGCCTTGCAGTCGCAGATTAATCCTCATTTCTTCTATAACACGCTAAATACGATCAAATGGATGGCCATCATGGTCAAGGCCGACAACATCGTGGAAAGCATCACGACTTTAGGCGATTATTTGCAGCCTATGTTTAAGCAGGGCATGTTTTGCACGATTCGGGAAGAGATGGATTATATCGAAAATTATATCAAGATCATGAATTATCGAATGGCTGGCGGGGTCAAGCTTCATTTTCAGATTGCGACCGGGGTGATGGATTATCCCATTCTGCGATTTCTGCTGCAGCCCTTGGTCGAAAACGCGATTACCCATGGATTGAGAAATCAAAACGGGGGTGTCATTACCATATCGGCCGCGGAACATAAAAACGAAATCGTCTGGAGCATCTTCGATAACGGCGAAGGCATGTCCGAAACGAAGCTGCAAGAGATCAGGGAGTCGCTCCTTAAAAGCAGCAGCGAGCAATCGAGCGAAAAGAAAGGGATCGGCCTGTACAATACGAATCGCAGAATTCAGCTTCACTTCGGAGACCGTCACACGATTAAAATTCAAAGCGAGCTGCAGTGGGGGACCGAATTAAAATTTACGATTCCAAAAGTGCAAAAAACGTAAAGAAAATACAACTTTTTAGAGGGTGAGCAGAAGCTTCATTTGGGTCGTGCAGGTTTGTTGTATTTTTCAATAGAAAGTCCATTTTTAAGCATGAACGCCCTTTCTATAATAAGAATACAGACAAATTCGAACCAAGGAGAAGAAATCGATGCTATCTAAAAAAAATAGAATCGGGTGGAAGTACTTCCTCATTGCCATGCCGTTTATGATTTATGTCATCGCTTTCTACTTCGTACCGTTATTCGGTTGGATCTACTCCTTCTATAATTACAATCCGGCGCTCAGTTTCTCGCAGCTTAAGTTCGTAGGCTTTGACAACTTCATGAAGATGTACAACGAACGCAGCGAGATTTACCGGGTTCTGAAGAACACCTTGGCCATGAGCTTCCTCCTGATCCTGGTCACGCCGCTGCCGTTGATCGCAGCCATTATGATGAATGAAATCAGACATACCAAGTACAAGCGATTTATTCAGACGGTGACGACGCTGCCGAACTTTATAAGCTGGATTGTCGTATTCGCCCTCGCGTTCGCCGTTTTTTCCAGCGATGGTCTCTACTATACGCTGCTTAAAAACCTGCATCTCGACGTACCTGTTATCGGACTCTTAGGCAACAATGGCGCGGCCTGGTTTTTCCAGGCGGGGCTGTACGTCTGGAAGACGATCGGATGGACGATGATCATCTATATGGCCGCGATCGCCGGGATTGACAGCGAGCAGTACGAGGCGGCTCGTATAGACGGGGCAGGCAAGTTCGGTCTCATGCGCCATATTACGATTCCGGGTCTCGCCCCAACGTTTTTTGTCCTTCTGCTGCTGCAGATCAGCAATTTGTTGAATAACGGTTTTGATCAGTACTTCGTTTTCTACAACTCGCTTGTCGCAGATAAACTGGATGTGCTCGACTACTACATCTACAAGGTCGGCTGGGCCGTCAGCGACTACTCTTATGCGACTGTCCTGGGCATGGTGAAGTCGCTGCTCGGAATCGCGCTGCTCTTCTCCGTCAACTATCTCTCCAAGAAAACGAAGGGAGAGTCGATTCTGTGATCGGCAAACAACGAGGTTCGCTGGGCGAACGCACATTCGACATTTTCAACTACGTGTTTATGGCTTTGTTCTCCTTTATCTGCGTCTACCCGTTCTATTATGTATTTATTTATTCGATCAGCGAACCGAGATTGGCGCAAAAAGGCGTTTATTTTTGGCCGGCAAGCTTGAATATCGACGCTTATGTCAAAGTGTTCAGCCTGAACACGATCCCGCATGCCTTCCTCGTTTCGGTTGAAAAAACATTGCTGTTCACTATATTATGCGTCTATTTTTCGGCAATGCTATCCTACCTTTTCACCAAACATCAGATGCCTTTTCGCAGATTGATGTATCGCATCGTGATCTCGTCGATGTACCTGAATTCGGGCTTGATCCCATGGTATATCACGATGAAAACGTACGGACTGCGCAATTCCTTTCTGCTCTACGTCCTGCCCGGCATTATTAACGCTTTTTATATCATCTTGATCAAGACGTATATCGAGCAGCTGCCGTCATCGCTGGAAGAGTCGGCGCAGCTGGACGGCGCGGGATTCATGACGGTCTTCAATAAAATCATCTTCCCCCTGTCCAAGCCGATTGTTGCAACGGTCGCCGTCTATGCCTCGGTCGGCTGCTGGAACACCTGGATCGATAATTACCTGTTGGTCGAGAAAGCGAATCTGCAGACGATTCAAGTCATCTTGTACGGCTACCTGAACGAAGCGCAGAGCATGACGCAGGATCTGGCGGCCATGGCGGCGCATGCAGGGGCGGGCAGGCAGCTCCAGTTTTCGCCGGAGACGATCAAGATGAGCATTACCGTCATCTCGGTGCTTCCGATCATTCTCGTCTATCCGTTCCTCCAAAAGAATTTTATCAAGGGCATCATGCTCGGCGCCGTCAAAGGTTAATGCGGGTATAATGGTTTTTTCTAAAAACCATGTATCAATAGATAAAACAGGAAGTCAATCACTAGGGAGGTTATTCGATGTCAGGGATGAAAAAGAAATCGAGTTTGCTTGCGATGCTAGTCAGCATGTCCCTTCTGGCAGTGACGGCATGTTCCGGCAATAACGCAACGAACAACGCTTCATCCGCACCTGCTTCAAGCGCAGCGCCCGCATCAAGCCAAGCCGCTGCATCCAGCCCGGCATCCAGCGATTCGGCCGGTACGTCCGACTATCCCCAGCTTCCCAGAGATCCGATCACGCTGAAAGTATTTATTGGCGGCTCGGATGCCAACAAGGGCATTTGGAATACTTCGATCGGCAAAGTCATTCAAGAAAAATTCGGCATCACGCTGGACTTCATTACGGGCGACGATGTCAAAGAGAAGACGATGATCGCCGGCGGAGACTTGCCCGACGTCATTACGACCGGCGGATCCGTCAGCGCGTTGGTCGACTCCTTGATCCAAGGCGGCCAGGTTATTCAATTGGATGACTTGATCGACAAGTACGGCCCGAACATTAAGAAAAATACGCCGCAGGCGTTGGAAATCATGAAAGCGTCCGCTAGCAACAATACAGGTAAAATCTACTTCCTGCCCGTGCGGGTGAACAAGGCAGCAAGCAGCCCTGTGCCGCTTAAGAGCGCGCTTGCCGGATTCTACACCAGATGGGATCTGTATAAAGCGATCGGCGCGCCGGCCATGACGAACGAAGACGACTTCTTGAAGGTCAACAAGGAAATGCAAGACAAGTTCCCCACGACGAAGGACGGCAAAAAAACGTATGCGTTCTCGGCATGGGCGGCGGATCCGTTCCCGTACATCATCTCTTATCCGTTCTCGATGGGCTACAACAACTGGACGGCGAATACGTCGATCAGCGCAACGACCGGCGACATCGTAGACAATTATATCGCGAAGGACGGCGTATTCTGGAACGGCATCAAGTTCTTCAATAAAGCTTACCGCATGGGTCTGTTCGATCCGGAAGGCTTCACGCAGAAGATCGAGCAGTACATTGCCAAGCTCAATTCCGGCCAAGTATTCAACTCGGCGGCAAGCTTCTGGATGGGCGGCAACGACCTGGTGACGAATACCGGAAATGCAAATGCGGAACTGTTGCAATTGCCCGGACCGTTCCCTGGTTACATGGCTCTGTATCCGAAAGACGCGCCAGGCGGTAACCTCCTGGGACCGGCTCGCGCCATTACGAAGGCCAACAAATATCCGGAACGCACGATGGAACTGTTTAATTACCTGAGCGGCGACGAAGGCGGACGATTGCTGTTCACCGGCGTTAAAGGCGTGGATTGGGATGTCGTAGACGGCAAACCGCAATTGATCGGCAAAATGGCGAATACGACCGACCCTGGCTACAACGACTACCTGACGAGCGTAGGTACCGAGAAGCTGAACAAATTGTCCAATCTTCATGAGGCTTGGACGGCAGAAGACGGCTATCCGCTCGATCTGAAGCTCGTCATCGATCCGGCTACCGTCACGCCGGCCGAGAAGGAACTCGCTCAGCAGTTTGGAGCGGACCTGTACCCGGGCCAAGTTTACGACAAGCTGGTTAAAGACGGAAAAGCCGTCACGGATTCGAAATACTTTGCATTCACCGCGTTCGTAAAGCAAATGTCCGAGCCGAATCAACAAATTATGGTGAAGGCGGACCAGTACTTCCTGGCGAACGTCGCGAAATTCATTATGGCCAAAGACGACGCAGCCTTCGAAGCCGCCAAGAACAAAGCCGTCGACGACTTCATGGCGATGGGCGTGGACAAAGCTTATGCCGAATTCCACAAGCTGGTCGACGACGCCAAAGCGTTTGTCAAGGAGAATAACCTGGAATAGGATTCGGATCGCCGCACTTGAAAAGGGACTGCCTTCAGGTGGTCCCTTTTCGGCGGATTGACCCGGCATTAGGGCTTTTATGGGAGGGAATAAAGTGTCCAACAATTCAACAGCGATCGTTGCCGATCTTGAAAACATGCGCTTCCAGTACAAATCGGAGCTGACGATATACACCGAAAAGCTGACGGACGGAAGATTGCTGTTCGCCGGGCTTCAAGATAACGGAACATCTATTTACGAACACACCGACTTAAAGGATAAACCATCGTTCGACCTGACGATCGACGGCGAATCGTTGTATTACGGGTGGGAATTCAACGACTTTGCATCGGAGCAGGATTCGCTCGGGAACAGCACAGGAACCTTGACCTTAACGCATGCATCGAAGCCGATTCAATTAAAAGTCATCACGCGCTGCTGCGGCTTCGGTTTTTTCAGAAGATCGTTGGAGATCGTCAGCCTTTCGGAAGATATCGCTTTGAGTCTCACGAACGTGATTCCGTTCAAGGGATGCATTTGGAGCATTACGGACAACATCGCCGATAATCTGCGAGACGACACGGTCGCGCCTTATTCCATCGGGCGATTCAAGGATTTGTATTGGGCGAATGAAGGGAACTTTGCCTGGCAGGACGTTCCGGTCAATACCGGCATTTTCTTTAACTCAACCTTCGGCATGAGCGGGCACAGCAGCCCGTTCTTTATACTCCGCAACAATATCAACGGCGGCTATTTCGTCTGTCAAATGGGCTGGTCCTCCAACTGGAAGACGGCCTTTTTCGCCGATTATTTCAACGATAGTCGTCTTCCGAACAAGATGAACCTGAACTTTGAGGTGCAACCGGTTACGCCTTCTCCGGCCAGATCGATAGCGCCCGGCGAGCGGATCGCAGCGCCCGACGTGCATTTCGGAGCGAGCCACGTCGACCTGGATACGGCGATCCAGAACCTGCATGCCTATTTGCGACAATCCGTTCTGCGGCAGGTGGGCGACGGCTTGCAGCCCGTCATTTATAACCAAGCCGGCTATATGGTTCCCGGCTACAAGCAGCCGGAGATGAGCGAAGCGGGACTGATCGAAGAAGTAGACATCGCGGCCGAGCTTGGCGCCGAGCTGTTTATGATCGATGCCGGATGGTACGGCAACAATGGGCAACCGGGCACGGATTGGGGGAATACGACGGGGGACTGGCATGCCGCGGACATTCTCCCTAACGATCTGATTCCCGTCTATGAGCATGCGCGCTCAAAAGGCTTGAAATGCGGCTTATGGGTAGAGATCGAAACAGCCGGCTCGAAATCGAAGCTTGCCGCAGATCACCCCGACTGGTTTTTGACGAAATACGGCAGTACGTTCCCTCGCGTGCTTGATCTGTCGAAGCCGGAGGTGAAGGATTTTGTCGAATCCGAAATCGTGCGGCTCGTCGAGAAATACCAGTTGGATATGTTCCGGCTCGATTACAACTCGAGCTCGAACGAAGGAGGCTTCAATTTTAAAGACGGCTGGAACGAGAATACGCATTGGCGGCATATGGAGGCCATTTACGAGATTTTCGAGCGGGTCGGAAAAAAGTTTCCGAATTTGCAGCTGGAGAACTGCGCCAGCGGAGGCGGACGGACGGATATCGGCATCGTCAGCCGATTCACGACGACATGGGTATCCGATTGGTTCAAAATGCCGCGTACGGTGCGGATCTTAAACGGCATGAGCATGGCGCTCCCGCCGGAGTTCATCAACAGGTCCTACACGCCGGGCATGGAAGGGAATATGGATTCTCACATGCACGTGATCATGATGGGGCATCCGATGCTGTGCGGCGTCGCGCCTTCCCTTGCGGAAGCGAGTCCCGCCACGATGGCTTGCGCCAAAAAATATATCGGCATCTATAAGGATTTCATTCGGACCTTCCACCGGACCGCCAATGTGTATCATCACACGCCGGTCATCCCCGGCGCCGACGGCACGGGTTGGGCGGCGCTGGAGTACGTATCCGAGGACCGGCGTAAGGCTGTGGCAACCGTGTTCCGGCTGATCAACGCGGAAGAAGATCGCTATGCGCTAAAGTTCCGAGGCCTAGACAAAGGAGCAAGCTATCGCGTGCGGATCGAGCCGGAAGGAAGCGAGTTCGTTGTCGGCGGTTACGAATTGTCGAGACAAGGACTCGCGATCGAGCTGGACACGGCTTTAACTTCGCAAATGATATTACTGACCAAAGCCGAGCGATGAACCGGCGAGCAGGGGGCTATTCATGTTAACAAGTTTTTCGGGCCTGGCGGTCGTACCTACGAAGCCGGCATCCATGAATGTAATCGTCGAGCCTGGACGCATCGCGACGGGCAATCGGGTCATCGAGCGGGCCGAAGCCGCAACGGTATGTATTCGCGTGGCCGGACAAAGGCGGTATAACGACCAACGCTACCGGATCGTTGGCGAAGGTACGGCTTCCCCGAGCGGCTGGAACGGCGAAAATATTCGCGGCACCGCGGGGATGCCTTACCAGCGCATGGTTCCCGGTTCGCTGCAGGTGTACGCAAAGGACCGCGGGAAGCGGTACGTGCCGGAAGCCGATTATACGCAAGACAGCTATTGGGGCACCATCAAGCGCCATCCGCAGGGGAAGATCGACGTCGATGAAGAGCTTTCCATCGATTACGCCGTATGGCTGTGCAGATATGACGCCATCGTCCTGCTCGATGACGGCACGATCCGCGTTGTCGAAGGGGACAGCGAAGCGCCGGAGTCTCGCGAGCTGCTGCTGCCCGAGCCGCCGGCGGTAGAGACGGGTTTTGTCCTTGCCCATGTATTCA
The DNA here is from genome assembly GCF_030014955.1 of Cohnella hashimotonis. Taxonomy (NCBI): domain Bacteria; kingdom Bacillati; phylum Bacillota; class Bacilli; order Caryophanales; family Paenibacillaceae; genus Cohnella; species Cohnella hashimotonis. The sequence goes on along the minus strand of NZ_JAGRPV010000001.1, from coordinate 3,194,830 downwards.
CGGGATGGGGCCAATCCTGTATTTATGGCGGGGGAAGCAGCATCGCAACGAACCGTTCGTCGACTCCACGGCCTGCGGCTTCGCTGCCGGTTATAACGGGACGCTACGAGGACATGGCGGAACGCACCTACGTCGTCGAGGTTAGCGCCGCGGAAGTCGTATCAGAGGGATTGGGCCAGGAGAGGTATGAATACAGAATCGGAACGACGGGAGAGGATTACGGCACGAACCAATCCTTGACGATGGATACGCTGCGTTGGACGGAAGCCAGGATGCTTCCCGACGACCGTAAGCTGCCGCTGCTGCTGCAATCCGCCTATGGATATCCGGTAAGCTGGGGACTGGAGCTGGACTTTTTGCCGCTCGGGGCGGATACAGACGAGGACTTGTCAGGGACGTACTACATCACGGCTTTTCCGGAAATGATATTCGATCGCAGACAAGCACTTGACGGGAGCGATCCGCTGGATGTTATTCCCCTGGAGCAGCGCGGTCATCTGGACGGCTTCAGGGAGAAGGCGGCTTCAGGCAGGCCTGTACGCATCGCTTTTTTCGGCGCAAGCAACGCGCGTCACGGATTATGGCCTGCGCAAGTCGTCGTCGCGCTCAGGCAAGCCTATCCGCAGACGAAGATCTCGACTTCGGTCATTGCCTATGGCGGGGAGGAGATGCGACATGGCAGGCACCGCTTTCATCACGAAGTTTTGAGCGTTGCGCCGGACTTGATCGTGATGGAGTATTTTATCAACGACGTATGCCACGGCCAGATCGGGGAGACCGAAGAAGCCGCGCGTTATTTATTGCAAAGCATATGCGATGCCGGCATCCCTTGCATTCTCCTGACGAACAATGGCGCCAACCCGCTATTCTCCAAAAACGGCTCATCCGGCAGCTTTCAACGATACCATGACCTGTACCGCGGCTTGGCCGCCGAATACAAGGTGGCTTTTGTCGGAGGCTACAGCTACTTCAGAAACCTTCACTGGTTCGGCAAATACTTCATTACGGAGCTGAAAGGTAATATGGTCAATCATCCCTACGGGCTTGTCGATCAAAATTGGGGACTGTTCGATCGCGTGTTCAGCGGCGCTATATTAAAAATACTCCTATAGGCGCAAAATGCGGCTACGGATGGGCTGGAGGAGCCGGTTATGGACAATCAAACGATAAAAGATTCGATCCGGACCGTCAAAGCGTTTAGGACGATGCTGCTTGGCGACCGTTACCGTCCCGGCTATCACTTTGCCATGCCCGAAGGCTACGGATTGCCGGGCGACCCGAACGGCGCTTTTTATGCGAACGGCAGATATCATCTGATGTATCTCTATGAAAACTGTACGAGCACGACCGGCGCTTTTAATTGGGGGCATATTTCGAGCCACAATCTGGTCCATTGGCGCCATCATCCGGATGCGCTGGTTCCAAGCAACGGGGATAACGGCGCTTTTAGCGGCGGGGCTTTCGTCGATGACGACGGTACCGCGTACCTCTCTTATTCGAGCCTCGCGACCAATATGGAGACGATGACGGGCGGCGGCGTAGGGATCGCTAGAAGCACGGACCGACACTACGAACAGTGGGAAAAATTCGATACGCTGGCGATCCAGAGCACGGCAAACGGCATTACGGAAGTCGTCGGCAAAAATGGCGAGCATGTGTATGCGGGGAGCTGCGATCCAAGCAATATTTGGAAAAAAGACGGCGTGTATTATATGCAAACCGGGAATCTTTGCGTGCTCGGCAAATACGGAAGAAGCGAGGATTCCCCGCTCGAAGCGAGGGGGGATTGGACGGATTTATTTCAATCGACGGATCTGAAGAAATGGTCGTACGTCGACCGCTTTTACGAACGGGACCGCACGAACAAATGGACGCAGGAATCGGAAGACGACATGTGCGCGAGCTTTTTCCCGCTTCCGCTCAGCAGACATGGCGGAGCGCCGAGCGGCAAATACCTGCAGCTTTTCATTTCGCATAACAAGGGCTGTCAATATTATATCGGTGAATACAGCGAGAATAGGTTCTTGCCGGAAAGTCACGGGCGCATGACATGGGTGGACAGGGCGTTCGCCGCTCCGGAAGCCTTGACGGACGAGAAAGGCCGGCAGATCGTATGGGTGTGGATCATCGACAATCTGGAGGACGAGTCAGGCTTCGGGTGGTCGGGCGTGTACAGCCTGCCTAGAAGCGTCTGGCTCGGTGAAGACCATACGTTGCGGATGGCGCCGGTAGACGAGCTTGCCATGCTCAGATATAACGCCAAGCCATTCCAGGCCGCAGCGCTCTCCGATGGCGACAAGCTGGAGCTGGATGGCATAAACGGCGAGTCTTCCGAAATAAAGCTGACGATCGCGCCCGGGTCTGCCCGGAAGTCGGGTCTGAAGGTGCGAACTTCCCCGGACGAGGAAGAAGTCACGCTCCTGTATTACGATGCCGAGACGAAGGAGCTCGTATTCGATTCGACGCGCAGCGGCGCGGGCGGCTGGAAGGCGAGGGAGGCCGCTCCTTTTCAACTGAAAGATTCTGAGCAGCTCGAATTAACGGTTTATATCGATAAAGGCGTGATCGAGATTTTCGCCAACGAGCGGCAAGCGATCACAAGACGGGTGTTTCCGGAAAGATCGGACAGCACGGGCGTATATCTTTTCAGCGAGGGCGGCACGGCTTCCTTCGAGACGATTGAGGTCTGGGAAATGATGCCGTCGAACCCCTATTAAGTCGAATCCCTATTAAAATGATGCGCTCGCAATCGAAAAAGACCGGAGGTTCACGATGAATATATCGTTCGATTTATCCGCGATATTTCAGGCTTCGAACGCCGTTACGCGCTCGATCTCCGCAGAAAATCCCACGGGAGAGAAGGGCAAAGGCGCGATGGCGGCGCCGAGTCCGGACGGACCTGCTTCGGCCCTGGGCGTCGGCTGGAAGGCGAGGCCTTACATTACGGTCAAAGGCGGAGAGACGGTCGTGCTGGCCGATATCGAAGGTCCGGGCATCTTGACGCACATTTGGATGACGATCGGCAGCGAGAAGTTCTACCGCGATCTCGTGCTTCGCTTCTACTGGGACGGCGAAGAGGAGCCGTCGGTCGAGGTGCCGTACGGGGATTTCTTCTGCAACGGCTGGGGCGTCCCGGTCAACGTGCTGTCCGAGCCGGTCAACGTGAATCCGCTTGGCGGCTTCAACAGCTACTGGCCGATGCCCTTCCGTCGTTCGGCTCGCATCACGGTCGAGAATACGCGCCTCGTCGATCTCGATATGTTTTTCTACCAGTTCGACTATGTGCTTGCGGACGTGCCTGTAGACAGCACCTATTTCCATGCGCAGTGGCGCAGACAAAATCCGATCCCGCCGGGAGAAGAATATACGATCGTGGACGGTATTTCCGGCAAAGGCAGGTTTGCAGGCGTCTATCTGGCTTGGGGACAGCACCACAACCGCTGGTGGGGAGAAGGCGAGGTCAAGTTTTATATCGACGGAGACACGCAGTTCCCCACTTATTGCGGCACGGGATTAGAGGATTATTTCGGCGGTGCCTGGGGGTTCTTCACGAACGACCAGAAGGCCTACGAGACTTACAGCGCGCCGTATCTCGGCTACCATCAGTTGATCAGGCCCGACGGATTCATGTCGGCCTGCATGCGGCACGGCCTTTACCGCTGGCATATTCGCGATCCGATATTTTTCGGGCAGGACTTTAAAGCAACCGTCCAGCCGCTCGGCTGGCAGGTGAATGCCGAGGACAAACAAAAGTATTTGCAACTGCAGGACGACGTGGCATCCACGGCATACTGGTACCAGTCGGAGCCGCATGCGGCATTTCCGCCGCTGCTTGACCGGGAAAAGCGGGACGTTACCGTGAAGTAGATGGCGAAGGGGCAGCTCGCACGGACCAAACGGCTAGCCTTTGCAGGCGCGGTGACGGGCGAGAGTAGGGCGATCGTGCACCAAAATGGTGCACGGAGACAACGGAGGCGCGTTGACGAGCGAGAGTAGGCGCCATCGTGCACCAAAATGGTGCACGGTGACAGCGGAGGCGCGGTGACGAGCGAGAGTAGGCGCCATCGTGCACCAGAATGGTGCATGGTGACAACGGTGGCGCGGTGACGAGCGAGAGTAGGCGCCATCGTGCACCAGAATGGTGCATGGTGACAACGGTGGCGCGGTGACGAGCGAGAGTAGGTGCCATCGTGCACCAAAATGGTGCATGGTGACAGCGGAGGCGCGGTGAAGATCGAGGACTGATGCCATCGTGCATCATTTTGGTGCATGGTTACAACGGAGGCGCGGTGAAGATCGAGGACTGATGCCTTCGTGCACCAAAATGGTGCACGGAGACGCGGAAACGAGCGAGGGCAGGCGCCTCTCCTGATGAAGATCATAGCGTCATTTTCTCAATTGACTTCCTTAATTTGAACCGGCAGGAGCGATAAACATGAAGCTGCAATACAGCATGGCGCATGAGCCATTGTTGGACACATCGACGCGGGACGAATTGATCGCGAACATCAAAAACGCCGGCATCGAGAAGATCTGGATCGCCGGATTTTTCTCCGGCAAGCTGGTCGACATTGAGGAGCTGAAGCAGGCCAAGGCGTTCGCAGAGCTTCACGGCCTTGAGGTCGGCGCGGTCACGATCCCGATCGGACATCCGGGCAACGCGCTGAACCCGGACGATCCCGACCTGGATCTGGAGATCCCCGAGCATTGGCACTATCGGGTCGATATCCAGGGCGAGACCGTCTATTATTGCGGAGCCATCGATAAGTGTCTGATCGAGGACAACGGGAAGGCGGCCATGCTGCTGCGCGAAGCGGGTTTCAAGGAGGTTTTCCTGGACGACGATCTGAGAGCCGGCAATTTTAATGAATTTATCGAAGGCTGTTATTGCGATGCTTGCGTGGCCGAGTTCAATCGCACCTACGATCGGCGGGAAACGAGGGAATCGTTGCTGGTCGAAATGACGCAAAAGAAGAACACGGCGATCATGAAGGACTGGGTCGCGTTCCAGTGCGTAAAAGTGACGGACGTCGTGAAGGCAACGGATATCGAAGGCGTTCAGCCCGGCATTATGGTGATGCATTTCGGAGACGAGCGGCACGGGATCGATATTCCTTCGATTCGCGAGCAAATTCCCGACACGCTGTTCCGGGTGGGAGAGTACCAGTTCAACGATACGAGATTCACGGCGCCTCATGCGAAAGCGGAAGAACTGCTCGGTATTTTGTATCACCTGAGCTTTATCGATAAGAAATTCGCGTACAGCGAATCGACGATTTTTCCGCCGCGTTCGTTAATGGAGCACAACCTGGTATATAAAGCGAAGCTGGCCATTACGGCAGGCCTTGAGAACGTGCTGTTCATGAGCGGCACCTGGGTGCTGGAAGCGAGCTACTGGCATGCGATCGCGGACGCGCTGCCCGTACTGCGCGAGCTGGACCAAGCGACCGCAAATGTGCCGAGAGCGTTTCCTGTGCATCTGGCTTACGGCACGCATGGCGCATTCGCGGAAGCATTTGTCCCGACCAGTCTGCCGCTGCTGGCGGGATTGCCGGTCAAGGCCGTTCGCGCGGACCAGAGCGGAGAAGGTGGAGAGCTGCTGTTGTTTTTCGGCGATTATCGGTTGAGCGAACAATGGCTGGCGCAGCTGCCAAGCTATAAGCAAGTCGTATTTGACCAAGCGGCAGCCATAAAAAACAAGAATCTGCTGGAGAAGCTGCAGCTCGCTGCGACCAACATTGTCATTTGGGATCAACAAGCGACGGCAAGACCTTCCGCAGAGCAACTTTTATCGTTGCAACGGCTGGTTGCCCAAGACTCCTGGGATTTCCCGCGGCTCGCGGAGGGGAACCAGGTCGGCCTGGTATGGCTCAAGGACGGCGGCAAGTGTATTTTGTTTAATCTGCTGGAAACGGAAAACGAGGGGATTGTCCAATGGGCGGACCGCCGCTATGCCGTTCAGCTCGCCCCCTTGTCCTTTGCGATTCTTGATGTCTCGGGCGGCTTGACGACCTACGATACGGCGATCGCGCTTTAAGAGAAGGAGCGTGCTGCATATGCAAAAGAAGATATGGCAGTGGACGGGCTTCAATACGATGGCGTCAAGCGTTATCTTGCGCGAGGAACCGGGCAGCGGCCAAGTCGAGATTCGCATCCTGTCGATCGGCATTTGCGGCACGGATCTGCATATCATGAGCGGCCATGCCGGCTTCGGCGGACCGCCGCTTGCGCTTGGCCATGAATTGGCCGGCGTTGTGGAACGGATTGGCGACGGCGTTGCCGGATGGCAGCCGGGCGACCGCGTCTGCATCGATCCGCTGATCGGCTGAGGCGCGTGTCCGGAATGCCTCGGCGGCAATAAGCATCGCTGCACCGAGGCAGGCGAGATCGGGCTGCAATTCCCCGGCGGCTGGCAAGCGTATCTCGTCGTCCCGGCCGCCAACCTCTACAGGCTGCCCGACAACGTCAGCTTGGCGGAAGCGACGCAAGCGGAGACGCTGCATTGCTGTCTCGGCGGCATCGATAAGCTGGACATTCGACTGGGGGACCATGCCGCAGTCATCGGGGACGGTCCGACCGGCCTCTATTATGTGCAGCTGTTAAAAGCGGCCGGCGCAAGCCAGGTCACGCTGATCGGCATGCGGGACAATCGTCTCGCGCTAGGGCGCGAGCTGGGCGCGGACACCACGGTCAACCTGGGTGCGGAACCGAAGGCTGCCAAGATCCGCGATCCGCTTCCGGCGACGGAAACCCAGCATATCGTCATCGATGCGGCAGGCAACGAGGCTTCCTTGAAGCTCGGGATCGAGCTGCTTCGAAGAGGGGGACGGCTGCTGCTCTTCGGATTGCCGGGCCATCCCGTCCAGGTGGACATTCAGGCAGCGGTGCTAAAGGAATTAACGTTGATGGGCTCGACGAACGCGCCGCAAGTATGGCCGCGCGTCATTGAGATGATCGCCTCCGGCAGCGTGAAGGTCAGTCCGATGATTACACATCATTACGACTTCGATGAACTGGATCAAGCGATTGCATTCGCGCGGAACGAACCGGATGAAGCGATCAAGATTATCGTCAATCAAGAATAGGAGGAATTCGCAATGAAAATCGTCGCCGTCCATACGAAAGCCATCAAAATCCCCTTTTTTAAAGGCGAAAAATGGTCCGGAGGCACAAGGTACAGCGCGCCTTCGCTGATCGTTCAGATCGAGACGGACGAAGGCTTGATCGGAATCGGCGAGTCTGTCGGACCGACGATCCCGGTCATCCAATCCGTCGTGGACAAGGAGTTCGCCCCATTCGTCATCGGCCGCGATCCGATGGAACTGGAATCGATCCTTCACCGTCTTGAGGAATATTGCGTCAACTGGAAGCAGATCGGCAACTACGGCTTGGCCGGCATCGAGATGGCGCTGCTCGACCTGCGCGGCAAAATCCTGAACACGCCCGTCTACAACCTGTTAGGCGGCAAGGTGAAGCAGGAAGTGGCGTTCTCGGGCTACATCTTCATCGACAAACCCGAAGTCAACGCCGAGGAAGCGCGCAAGTTCGCCGCCGCGGGCTATACGGAATTGAAGCTGAAGGTCGGGCGCGACATCGACCTCGATACGAAGCGGGTCAAAGCCGTGCGCGAGGCGGTCGGTCCGGCGATGAAGATCCGCATCGACGCCAATCAGAACTGGAGCGTGCCGACGGCGATCAAGGCGATCCGCAAGATGGAAAAGTACGACCTGCAAATGGTCGAGCAGCCGACGCGATTCGACGATGTGGACGGCATGGCCGCCGTCGCGCGCGCCGTCGACGTGCCGATCATCGCGGATGAAGGCTGCGCCACTTACGAGGATGCCTTGCGGCTGATCGACAAGCGCGCCTGCGCCTGCTTCCTCGTGTATCCGTCCGAAGCCGGCGGCATCTTGAAGGCCAGGCAGATCGTCGATCTGGCCAACCACGCCGGCATCTGGTGCGCCACGGGGAGCTGGGCGGAGACGGGCATCGGCACGCTCGGCAACGTACACATGGTCGCATCGTCGCGGAACTTCCCGTTCGCGAACGATACGCATCTGAAGTTCATGAAGGGTGACCTGCTGCGCGAGGAGCTCATGTTCAACGACGGGAAAATAACGGTTCCCGACCTCCCGGGCTTCGGCATCGATCTGGACATCACGAAGCTGAACCATTTCGGTACGGACTTCGAACGCGAGATGGTATTCTACGATCCGCAGGACCCGCAATTCCAGCCGCGGATCGGACAATTGCTCTAACCAATGGGGGCGGACCTATGAACGACGTCACCCTGACGAATCTCAAGACGGAATACTTGTACAACCCGCTGGGCATCGATACGCCGCGCCCAAGATTGAGTTGGATGATTAAAACCGAGTCGAGGGGATTTCTCCAATTCGCTTATCGAATCCTCGTCTCCTCCGATCGGCAGCAGCTCGTTGACGAGTCCGCGTTCGTCTGGGATTCGGGGAAGGTGAGTTCGGCGCAATCCGTCTTCGTGCCCTATAAAGGGACTGCGCTATTGACCAATGAACGCTATTATTGGAAAGTTCGTGTGTGGGATCGGGATGACCAACCGTCCGATTGGAGCGAAATAAGCGAGTGGTCCATGGGGCTGCTGAGCATAAGCGACTGGAAAGCGAATTGGATCGGCGAGGTTTTTAAACCCGTGGATGGCAATCGCGAAGTCAGCTTCTTCCGCAAATCCTTTACGATCGAAAAACCGGTGAAGTGCGCGACATTATTCGCGACGGCTTTCGGCGCGATCGAGCTCAGCATCAATGGCAGCCGCGTCGGGGAGGACTACTTTGCGCCGGAATGGACCGACTACCAGACCAGGGTGCATTACAGGACTTACGATGTCACTGCTTTGCTGCGCGAAGGCTCGAATGCAGTCGGAAGTATTCTCGGAGAGGGATGGTACAGCGGTTATATCGCCTGGTACGGGAAAAATCTCTATGGCGAAGCGCTTCGTTTTATGCTGCAGATGTCCATCCGCTACGAAGACGGAACCGAAGACACGATCGTCTCGGATGCCTCGTGGAAAGAGAGCAAGGGACCGATTTTGTTCTCGGATTTTCTTATGGGGGAGAGCTACGACGCCAGATTGGAGCACGGCGGGTGGAACGAACCGGGCTTTGACGATTCAGCATGGCGAAGCCCGCATGTGTACGGCGATTTCAAAGGATGGATCACGGCCCAGGCGAGCCCGCCGATCCGAGTGATGGAAGAGAAGGAGCCGATTGCGGAGCGGAAGCTGGCGTCGGGAGCGCAGCTGATCGATCTCGGCCAGAATATGGTCGGTTGGGTTCGAATCGGGGTGACCGGCGAGCGGGGTTCCAAGGTTACCTTGCGCTATGCGGAAATATTGGACCAGGATGGCTCCATCTACACGGATAATTTGCGGACGGCTAAACAAACGGATACGTATACCCTCAAAGGCGAGGGGGAGGAAATATACGAGCCCAAGTTTACTTTCCACGGATTCAGATATGTGGAGATCGTCGCGTCCGATGATGTGACGGTGACGCAAATTACCGGACGCGTCATCCACAATGCGATGAAGTCGACGGGCAAGCTTGTCACTTCAGATAAGGGCGTCAATCAGTTGTTCAACAACATTTATTGGACGCAGCGCGCTAACTTTATAAGCGTCCCGACCGATTGTCCGCAGCGGGACGAGCGAATGGGATGGACCGGAGATGCGCAGATCTTCTCCCGCACCGCTTCGTATAACATGGACGTTGCGGGTTTTTTCGCGAAGTATATGACCGATATCGTGGATGCGCAGCGGAAAACGGGCGCTTTTACGGATACGGCGCCTTTTCTCAAAGGATTTTCAGACTGGTGCACGTTCGTCGCTTCCGCGGGCTGGGCCGACGCAGGCGTCATCATCCCTTGGACGATGTACAGCGTCTATGAAGATCGAAGGATCGTCGAAGACCATTATGAGGCGATGGCCGCCTGGATGGACTTCCTGATCAAGATGAATCCGAGCCTGCTGCGCACGGATACCCAGTATTACGGAGACTGGTTATCCCTCAGCGCAAGCACGCCGATGGACTTGTTCGCTACCGCCTACTTTGCTTATTGCGCCAAGCTCATGGCAGCCATGTCGGAGGCGGTCGGGAAAAAGGAGCAAGCCGCCTCGTACGCCGAACTTTTTGAACGAATCCGATCTCGATTCAACGAAACCTTTGTCGGGGAAGACGGACGAATCGCAGGGGAGACGCAAACCGGTTATGCGATGGCGCTCTTCATGGAGCTGCTTACCGATGAATCAAGAGCGAAGGCCGCTTCCCATCTGGTCGTGGATATCGAGCAGCGCGGCTGGCATATTACAACGGGAATTCATGGCATTAAATATTTGCTGCCCGTACTGTGCGAAGCAGGCTACGAGGAAGCCGCGTACCGTCTGCTGCTTCAAGAAACGTATCCTTCGTGGCTTTATTCCATCATAAACGGCGCGACGACGATCTGGGAGCGATGGGACGGCTGGACCGAGGAGAAAGGCTTTCAGACGCCGGGCATGAATTCCTTTAATCATTATGCGCTTGGCGCCGTAGGAGAGTGGATGTTCCGCTATATGGGCGGGATCGACAAGGCTTCCGGGAGCCCCGGTTACAAGCACGTTCAGATCCGGCCCTTCATGAACGCCCGTCTCGCCTCCGTCGATTGCGAATATGAAAGCAGCTACGGCACGATCCGAAGCCGCTGGTCGATCGAAGACGGCTTCGCCGAGCTTCAGGTGACGATTCCGCCGAATACGCAGGCGGACATCCATATTCCGTTCATCGACGGGGAGCAAGTTTATGAGGGCGGCATGCCTTTACATGACGGGACGAACGACCGGACTGACGCATCCGTAATCGTTCTTGGCATCGTCGGGCAAAAACGAGTCGTGCAGGTCGGGTCCGGCGAATACCATTTCCGAACTCGTTTTCATTCCAAAGGGGCAGGGCAATTGGAGGCGTAACGCATGACCATGACCGCAACCGGCTAAAAAGGCAGCATCCTATCGTTAAACGGTACCTGGCAGCTGCTCGTCGACCGGGAGAATAAAGGCATCGAGGAACGATGGTTCGACAGCATTCGTTTCGAGGCGCAGCCCGCTCCCGTACCAGGCGTCATCCAACAAGTGTTTCCCGGATATCATGGCGTGGCCTGGTATTGGAAGACGATCGACGACGACTGCGATTGTTCCGCCGGAGAGCGAACCCTCCTCCGTTTCGGCGCGGTGGATTATCTGGCCGACGTATGGGTGAACAGCAAGCGCGCCGGCTCCTTTGAAGGCGGGGAAACGCCCTTCGAGTTCGATATCACGGAATTATGGGCTGCCGAAGGCGGGAACTTGCTGGCTGTTCGCGTACTGAATCCAACCAATGAACCGATTGACGGCATCGTACTCGGCCAGGTACCGCATCGGAACAAAAATGAAGTCGCGTCGGCCGGCGGGGACTTCAACCATGGCGGGATCAAAGGGCACGTGGATTTGAGGACGGTGCCCGCCGTTTATGTGACGAACGTTTTTGTGCAGCCGGAAATGAATACGGGCACAGTTAAGATCACGACTACGGTGAGCAACAGTCTTGGCGCAGCAACGGCCGCTGCTTTGCAAGGCGCTGTCGCACGAACGGATGGATCCGGGGACACGATTCAAGCCGATCGCATTATCTTGAACGCGGAATGCGGCGAGTCCGTTCATGAGATGACCGTGACGATCCCGAATCCGCGGTTGTGGCGACTCGAAGACCCTTATCTTTATCAATTGACGATCGAAATTCAAACAGCCGGCCAACGCCCGCACAGGCAAGCCGTGCGTTTCGGTTTCAAGGATTTTCGAATTGTCGACGGCTTCTTTCATTTAAACGGCAAACGGATTTTCCTGAAAAGCACGCATACGATGAATGCAACGCCCGTTACGATGAACGTGCAGACCTTATCCGATCATCTTCGTAAAGATATGTTTTATTTGAAAGCCGCCGGATTTAACGCGGTTCGGTTTATTGCAGGCGTCGCTTCCCCGGAGCAGCTCGATCTTTGCGATGAGATCGGTTTGCTGGTTTTCGAAGAGACGATGGCCAACTGGTGCTTGAATTTCACGAGCGACCCGAAATATCCGACGCTTCCTTATTCTGAGGAAGTCGGGAAGCGCTACGATCATAGCAATATCGAGATGATCAAACGCGACCGCAATCACCCTTGCATTGCCGCGTGGAGTTTATTGAACGAAACGTACGACGGTCCCGTCTTCGAAAGGGCCGTTGCCTTTCTTCCGACCCTGCGCCGGTACGACGCTTCCCGATTAGTGCTTCTCAACAGCGGCCGCTTTGATTTTCGGTTCAGCATCGGCTCGGCAAGCAATCCAGGCGGCGACGCATGGGAGTATTGCTGGGGGATCGAAGCGCCCGACGCGCCGACGCTTAAGTTCGATCGCCCGTCCGCCGAGGGCAGCGGCGAATTTCATTATTATCCGCCTACACCGCAATCCGCCGAGACGAACAGTTTCCTTCGCTATATGGGGAACGGCACCAAGCCGGTATATCTTTCGGAATACGGAATCGGCAGCCTATTTAACGTGATTAACGAATGGAGGCACTTCGAGCAGGCGCAAGCCCGGACCGATCTGGAAGATGCTTCTTGGCTGCAGGAACAAAGCGAGTCCTTGTATGCGGATTGGAAAAGGCTCGGTCTGGAAGACGCTTATCCGTTCCCGGAAGATATGCTCCGCGACAGTCAGCGGCTGAACGCGCGCCAACGCACATTCGGCTTCAACCTGATTCGCTCCAATCCCCGGCTATGCGGATACAACTTGACGGGCATGCTCGATCACGGCATGTGCGGCGAAGGCATGTGGACCTTCTGGCGCGAATGGAAGCCGACGATGTTCGATGCGGTAAGCGACGGGTTTGCTCCGCTCAAGTGGTGCTTGTTCGTGGATGCCATGCATGGCTATTGCGGCCGGGAGATTACGGTCGAAGCGGTTCTGGCCACGGAGGACGCGTTGGCGCCGGGAGCGTATCCCGCCAGATTCAAAGTTTTCGGACCGACAGGCACGGTATGGGAGAAGGCCGTTTCGTTTACCGTTCCGGAGAGCATGCCTTTTGCGGTACCCGTGATGAAAGAGACAATCCGAATCGACGGTCTGCAAGGAAGTTACACGTTTGCGGCCAATTTGGAACGAGGCGGCGCGCCTTCCGGGGGCGCGGTGAAATTTCAGATGACCGATCCGAAAGCATATCCGCTAAGCAACGGACAAGTGACGCTATGGGGGATCGATCAGTCTGTAGAGAATTGGCTCGCAGGTCGCGGGTTGAATTGCGTACCGCTTCAAGCTGGAGAAGGACCGAACCAGGAAGTCATCATTGTCGGAAATCCGGTAGACGCCTCGAACGAAGAAACCTGGATGCTTCTTAAGCAACGCATGAAAAATGGCGCGGCCGTTCTTTTTGCGGACCCGATGCTTTTTATTGACAACGAATCGGCGATTCAATGGCTGCCTCTGACGAATAAAGGCACTTGCAAACGCATCAAAGAATCGATTTATCATAAGGAATGCGTAGCGAACCGGCATGTCGTATTCGACGGTCTGCAAGGGCCCGGCATTCTCGATATGGACGTTTACGGTCAAGTGATCTCGCATGAGATCTTTTTGGGACAAGACACGCCCTATGAAACGATTTGCGCCGGCTTCAACACGGGACATTATCGGATTCCTCGGGGTTACGAGGTCGAGTCTGTTAATCGCTCATTATCAGACTGAAGAGGGCCGGTTTCTCCTGAATGCAATGAACGTTCTGGCGCAAATCGATTGTCATCCGGCAGCGGACCGGCTGCTTCTCAATTTAATCCGATATGCGCAAACCACTCTTGGGAGGGAATTTAAATGACGCTTCCCCGTCCGCATGAACCCAATTGGTCGCAAATAGCAGGGCGATATCCTAGGCCCCGTTCCAAACGAATTTATATTCATCCGCCGTTAGCCGACTCGCTGGTCGAGGTCAGACCGGATCTGACGTTAATCATTAAGGATGCGCTCGCACGTAAAGGCCAGCTCCGAAGAGGACACGGCTTTTTTCTAAGCGCGTCTGTGGGCGGTGATCCGCAATTTTTCGATTTTCGCAACGTAGAGCAGACGTATTTGTCGCCCAAGGAGCCGATTTTATTCTCGTCGCTGCCGCAATCCGGCTTTGATCATCGATTGACGAGCTTGACCGTACCTGAACCGGATGGCGGCGCGCGCGTACATCTTTATCTTTCAATTACCAATTTGCATCCGACCCTCGCCAGATCGGCGGATTGGTTTTTTGCGAGCGTTGAAGACAAGCATGAGAACTTTTATGTCGATATCAACGAAGATTATGTCCCTTATGACCAGGTCCTTGCGCCTTGGCTAAACGGGATGGATCTCGAGCATCGGGCCATCGATTCCTCAAGCGGGCTCCTTCTCGATCGGCAAGGCGTTACGATTGTGCGTTATGAGGCGGCGCCTGGCACGAGCGCGGCGTATACGGCACAAGTCGGCGAATTCGCCAATATCCTGCAGTTTCATATGGAGCTTGCTCCGGGTGAGACGAAAAAGATTCATATCGAAATTTTCGACACGGTGACCGGAAGAGCGAATGACCTTGCTTCCATTCAAAATGAGATCCGATTAGATGAAACTACGGCCATCGAACGAAGCAGGCAAGTGTGGAACGCGGCGTTAACCGGGAAAGCAGGCATTTATGTGCCGGAACAGATTATTCAGGATATATTCGATACCGCCCATACCAACGCCCTGCAGTTGATCGCGGAAAGAGCGGATGGCTCCGCACTGCCCGGACAAGGCGGGTTCAACGAATATATGACGGTATATTCCTGGGAAGTATCCGCATATTTGAAAATGCTGAATCGGCTTGGCTACGGGGATACGGTTAAAAAAACGCTGCAGTATTTTTTAAGCACGCAGGCCGGCAGCAAGGGGCCGGCCGGGGACATCGTGTCTCCAGAGGGATCCTTTCGCGCGCATATTTTCTGGATGTGCGAGACGGGAGCGGTGCTCGGGCTGCTGGCGGATTATTACTTGACGTCGAAGGACCGAGCGTGGTTCGGTGAGCATCTGCCGGCGATCGTTCAAGCCTGCGAATGGATCGAGCGGGAACGCAGCGCGACTAAAATCGTCCAGGAAGACGGCACTAGAGCGGCGCATTACGGCCTGCTGCCGAAAGGACGCGTTCACGATTGGCCGGATCAGGGGCATTTCTTTTTCTCGGACGCGCATACGTGGCATGGCTTGCATCTGATGGCCCTTGCTCTCCAGGAATGGGGATATGCAGACGCGGCTAAATACACGGCTGCGTCACAGGATTATCGGGCGTGCCTGGAGGCGGCGGTTCGACGGGCGACCTATTCGTATCCCCCCGGCGAGCAGATCCGCTGGATCTCCAATGAAGCCTATACCGAGCCGGGAGAAAAGAAAGCCGTATATGCGATCGACGGTCCTGCCTGCTTATTGGACACGGGGATTCTGTCCGCCGAGGATTCGCTTGTTTCGGAGATCGAGTATTATATGCGGAGCTATTCTTCGATGGGCGACTTGTTCGCGGTGAAGCTGCCCGAGATGGAAGATGCAGCGCTCGGCAAGCTTCAGGAGCAATATGCGGGCTCGGCGATCGATTTATACTATGTCAACCAGGCGGAGCGAATCTGGCATCGGGTGTGGAGTCTGCGCGGAGAACGGGAGAAGGCGCTGCGTTATTTTTATTCGACGATGGCCTTTTCGACGACGCTGGACACCCTTCACGTTCATGAGCGCTTTAGTCCGCAGCTGCCGTGGCTGTCGCCCTGGCAGCCGAACGGAAGCGGCAACGGCCGCGTTATGGAGATGATTCTGAATTCGCTGTACCTTTTGGAAGATCGTACGCTTAAGCTGCTGCCGTGCGCGCCTGCCGATTGGATGGAGCCCGGGAAGCGGATCGAAGCGAACCGGGTAGCGACCTATTTGGGCGAGCTATCCTTTAAAGTGACCAGAAGCTCGCTTGACGCGCTTCAAGTCGAGGTTCAACTGCCGAATGGAATTCAGGCGTTCGAAGCAACGTTCGTTTTAAAGAATGGCTACGAAATACGAAAGGTTGAACTGCCTCCCGGAGACGATCAAAATCGCGAAGGCCGGGCTCCGGAATGGAACGGAACCTTGAGCGGTACGCATCTCTACCTTCAGAATCCGCCGCAGGAACTGAAGTTGCTGCTACGGTTGTCCGAAGAAAAGGGGATAGCTTAATTGGAAGAACTCCTATGGCACGCGCCCGATGATCCTCCTTTTCAGATCGCCGGATTTGCCTGGCGGACGAAGGAGCGCAAGTATCGCCGGCTGCCGACCGTCGCGCCCGGCGAGATTCGCGAGATTCTGGATGAGCTGGCGAACCATACATCAGGGGGCCAGATCCGTTTCCGCACGAATGCGACCAAGCTCGCCATTCAGGTCAAGCTGTTCGCGCAGAACACCGCGGAGCATATCCCTGCGACGGCCGTTAACGGATTCGACTGCTATCTGGGCGCGCCCGGCGAGCAGCGGTATTTCGGAACGACAAGATTTCCATATGATGCCGATCGTTACGAGTATGTGTTTTTTGAAGGCCTGGAGGCGGCGCAGCGCTGCGTCACTTTGAACTTTCCGTTATTCCAGGGCGTGCATGAAGTTCGTATCGGGGTAAATCCGGGTGCCGACATCAGCGCGTTCCCCGCCTACGCGTCGGATCGCAAGGTCGTGCTGTATGGAACGTCGATTACGCAGGGAGGCTGCGCATCGCGACCGGGGATGTCGTACACCAACATACTGAGCCGCAGATTCGACCGGGAGTTTATTAATCTCGGTTTCTCCGGCAACGGGCAGGGCGACCCCGAGATTGCGAGATTCATGACCGAGATCGACGATCCGGGCTGCATCGTCCTTGATTATGACGCCAACAATCCGGATATCGACAATCTGATCCGGACGATGCCCGAATTTATTCGCATTTTGCGAAGCAGGCATGCAAGTGTACCGATCCTCGTGCTGTCGCGGATTCCTTATGGCTACGAGCATACGCAAACATCATCCTGTCTGGATCGAATCGCGAGACGGGATTATCAAAAAGAGCGGGTGGAAGAGCTTCGGCTCCAGGGCGATCGCTTCGTTCATTTTTACGACGGGGCTCATCTGCTCGGGGAGTGCTGGAACGAATGCACGGTAGACGGCGTCCATCCGACCGATCTTGGCTTCATGCGGATCGCTGACGCTTTAACGCCGGTACTGAAGCCGATCTTGCTATCCTAACAAGCAGAAGCTGCGAAACCGAAGATTCCGGTTCGCAGCTTTTGATCCATCAGCATATTTTTTCCTTTTGCCAGCGGATGGAATGGTCGAATTCCTTAAACCGGAACTCCTTGTCTTCCCAGTAATGCTTCAAATCCTCATTGGCCCAGCCTTCATAGAGCTCATCCCATTCAAACGGACCGTGGGGCTTCAAAGAAGCAGGTTCAATGACTTCGCTGGCCGGTTGATAGCGGTAATCGCACGATAGCCGGATTTGACCCGGAATCTGGTTCGGCATCGATTTGTGAACGGTGTGGCTGTGAAAAACGAGAACGTCTCCAGCCTCGTAGTCGATCGTCTGCCATTCGTAGTCTAACCCGCACAAGATCGATTCCAGACCGCCCGCTCCGGGGTTGCTGGATACGCCGAGCAGCCCTGCCTGATGGCTTCCTTTGAGGACGGCCAAGCCGCCCAGCTCTCTCGACACGTCGCCGAGCGGCATCCAGCAGGTCCAGGTGTTGGACGCGCCCTGGATATGAAGGAAGTCCTGGTGCGAAGGCGTAATTTTCGCATCGCGATGCGGCAGCATGATCCGGCCGATATTCCGCGGATGCGCAAACGGCGTTTCTTCGAACAGCGTCGAGAAGATGGCCAGAATTTCCGGAGAATGGGCCATGGCATGAAACGCTTCGAGCTTTTGGATGCGACGATACATGTCAAACGTGACGCCGACGCCGTTCCACTGCAGCTCTTCGGCGGTATAACGATTGACGGCTTCGATATCCGCCATTCCTTCCATAAGCGGGTATTGCGGATCCATCACGCCGAAGCTGTCCAGAATGTCCAGAATGCCGCGACGAACTTCCAGCACGCGAGTGCGGGGAATGAGGCTTTTAAAGAACAGAACGCCGTCTTCCTTTGCTCTGGCGCGCAGTCGATCGGGTTGGCCAAGAAGCGGACTGGCGTCGGCAAAGGTTCCGGATACAGGTTTAAGATCATTGTCCATTATAGGATTCATAACGTATGATTCCTCCTCTCGTATTGCTGTCATCATAGCATTGGGAGCGCTATAATCATTTAGATGACAGCGAACAGGATTGTCATTTACCGGAATGAGATATAAGGAGGGACTTGCGCTTGAATGCGTTTATCAATGCTGTCGAACTCGCGCAGCCGGTCGTTCATTTTGCGAACCGGTGGGTCGGCGCGCCAGGCGAAGCCTTCGGTCCGAGAATCATCGGGGATTATCAATGGATCTACGTGCGGGGCGGCAAAGGGAGCGCGCGAATCGGCACCGAATCATTCCGCGTTTATGCCGGTTGCTTGTTCACCTACGGACCCGGCCAGCCGCATTGGTTCCGCTCGAGCGACGACGATCCGCTGGTGCTGTATGGCTTGCACTTCGGCTATGAGGGGCATGCCGGATTAGACGATGTGTTGCGGATGATTCAGAACGTAGATTGGGATCGCTTCGAAAAAATATCCCCCGATGTCCCCGTCCCTTTTCCATCAAAGATAGAGACGGGCGCTTGGCCGCTGCCGTACTTCGAGCGATTGGTCGAGGAGTATCGGGGCAACCGGACGTTGAGCGCGCTGGTGTTAAGAGGACTGATCACCGAGCTTTTGGCCAGAGTCGCACGGTGGGTCATCGACAAGCCGCCCCCGGCGCTGCCGCAGGACAAACGAATGCTCCGCGTGAAGGAAAGCTTGGAGAGCAATGCTATGGAGAGCTATCAGACGGATTGGCTGACGGACGGGCTGCCCTTTAGCCAAGATTATGTTTCCCGCTTGTTCAAGCACTGCTTCGGCCATTCTCCGCGAGACTTTCATAACCAGGCCAGATTGGCCAAAGCCAGGCAGTTGCTCGAGGAGACGGAGCTTAGCTCCACCGCGATCGCCGACCGGATGAAATTCGGCAGCGTGCATCACTTTTGCAAATGGTTCAAAAAGCATACGGGCATACAGCCTGGCGCTTACCGCAAGAGAAGCCGTTTCCTGTAGCCGCTGCGAGGGAAGAAGCGCGGGTGCGCTCAGGGCTTCATGTTTTGCTCGAGCCGGGCGATAATGATCGCCTTCGCATTGGCGATATGCCGCGTCAGCTCGTCCAACGCTTCGGGACTTCTCTGAATGACCAGATCTGCCAACCGGCGATGGCTCTCGTAAAATTGCCGGTAGGTCGCGCTGGTCATATTCGTGATTTCCAATATGGCCTGGAGCACGTTCGCCATTGTATGCCATGCCGCCAGGAGGGGGCTGTTCTGCGCCATCGTCATCAGGCTGCGGTGGAACTGGATGTCGAGAACGGAGGTGTCCGCGCTCGAAGGCCTATTCTCCGAGTCGGACAGACGTTGCTCGAGATCCTCCATCGCTTCGAAAAGGGGGCGGAAATGGAATGAACGGTTCGCCAATATTTGCTCGAGCGCTTTTTGCTCCAGCAGCAGGCGCAGATCGAACAAATCATGCGCTTGCTTGGACGTGAAGCCGATGACCTCGGTACCGCCGTTCGACAGATTCAGCACCAGACCTTCTTGCGAAAGCAATTGAAAAGCCGTTCGAATCGGGGCCCGGCTGCAGCCGAGTCGATCGGCGACTTTGGCCTCGATCAAACGGGATCCTGACTTATACTCGCCGAGAATAATATCGGTCCGCAGCCGCTTCACGATTTCCTTCGCCTGAAGCGAACGCGCAAGCGGATCGTCCAGTTTATTCATTTCCCCAACCCTCTCCCGCCTGGAATTACTTCTTAAAACGATTGTACTTTGTTTGGTTGTATGAATTCAATACAGTTAACGTGAATACAAAATAAAAATATTGTATACAAAAAATATGTGTTGTATATTTATTTTGCATGAAGGAAGGAGAGGAGCGAGTGAGAAAGCTTGCGATATTGGGTGCGGGCATTTTCGGCGACCGCAGGGAGCTGCAGCTTTTCGAGCCGGCCGGTTATCAAGCCGCCTATTACGAATGCGTCGATCCGATGGCGCTTGCGGCTTCGCTAAAGGATGTCGATGGGTTGATCGTCAATCTGGAACAGGTAACGGATTCGTTATTGGACCGTCTGCCGCGATTAAAGGTGATCGGACGCTACGGCGTCGGCGTCGACAATATCAATCTCGAAGCCGCAACCAGACGGCGAATACCCGTCATTAACGTTCCCGATTATTGCATCGACGAAGTCGCCGAGCATGCGGTCAGCTTCATTTTTGCGGTGAACCGAAAGTTGCCGATCGCCTCGTCATTGCCAAAACAAGGAGACTGGGGCAAAGTGCAAGCGCTTAAACCGATTCGCGCGATCAAAGAAATTACACTGGGCGTTGTCGGAACGGGGCGGATCGGCATGAAAGTGATCGGAATGATGGCTCCCTTCGGCTGCAGAATCCTTATTCACGATCCCTATCTCGCTCATGCGGAACTGCCGCCGAACGCGGAGATGACGGATTTCGATCGGCTGCTTGAACTGTCCGATATCGTTACGATCCATTGTCCGCTGACGGAACAGACCCGGCATCTGTTCCGCGCCGAGACGTTTAACCGTATGCGGAAGCGGCCTGCTATCGTCAACGTTTCGCGGGGACCGATCGTAGACGAACGCGATTTGCTCGCCGCGCTGGACGAAGGCGCCGTGTCCTTTGCAGCGCTGGACGTGATGGAGACGGAGCCGCCGCAGCAGGATCACCCTTTGCTAAATCATCCGAAGGCGATCGTCACCGGGCATGCGGCCTGGTATTCCGAGCAATCCGAGAACCGGTTAAGAGACCTGCTTGCCATGCGCATCATGGATTGCCTGGAAGGCAGGCCCGTTCCTTCCATTGTCAACAAGATTCAGTAACGCACTGATAGTAACCAACAACGACTAAGGAGTGATTGTCTCATGCGCAAAGCGAACGTGATCCGCGCATCCGAAGTAAAAACGTTGTATGTCGACGAAACGTACTCGTCCAAAATGCTGATTGACCGAACGAATTCGGATACGCATAACACCCAGATCAATATGGGAATCGTGGCGCCCGGAGCCAGGCATGCCGACCACAATCACCCGACCGAGTATGACGAATTTTACCTGGTAATAAAAGGCCAAGGCATGGTGCGTCTGGACGGGCAGGAGCATGATCTGCTTCCCGGCGACGTTGCGTTTATTCCCGGAGGATCCTACCACGCTATCGCCAATACGAGCGATACGGAGGAACTCGTTATATTTACGGTTTGGCCCACGCATCCGCAGGAAGGCGCCAACACCGTTTACGACCAGCGCATTCGGGAGTGGGGCAAGACTTACGTGACGGTTCATGAATCGACGGAATAAGAAAGAGGCGGTTATCAATGAAACTGGAAGGTAAAACCGCGCTCGTCACGGGAGCGGGCAGAGGCATCGGACGGGGAATCGCGCTCGAATTGGCCAAGGAAGGCGCCGATGTCGTCGTCCATTATCGCAGCAGCGAGCGGCAGGCCATCGAAACGGCGGAGACAATCCGTTCATCGGGCGGAAAAGCGCTGCTCCATCGCGCGGACCTCTCCGACGTCAAGCAGATCGGCGATATGATGGTGGCCATACGCGAGCAATGGGGCGGCATCGATATTCTGGTCAACAACTCCGCCGTCGATCCGACGTACGATTTTTTTGAGGTCACCGAAGAACGTTGGGACGAAGTGCTGGACACCAACCTGAAGGGCGGCTTCTTTTGCGCGCAAGCCTGCGCGAGAGACATGGTAAAGAAAGGCGCGGGCAAGATCATTTTCATCAGCTCCGTTCATGCGAACACGACGATGCCGAAGTATTCGGCTTATGCCGCTTCCAAGGGCGGGATCAATGCCATGACCCGCCAGTTGGCGCTCGACCTCGCGCAATACAACATTCAGGTCAATGCGATCGCGCCAGGCGCCACGGACGTGGAGAAATTTCACGGCAAACCGGGACACGATCCGGCAGCCATCGGCGAACAGATCCCGCTCGGCCGGATCGGCTATCCGGAAGATGTGGCCAAAGTCGTCGCGTTTTTCGCATCCTCGGATTCGAATTTTGTCACCGGGCAAGTGTTGACCGTCGATGGGGGCTCAAGCACGCGGTTTTTCCTCCGAACATGAAGAAATCGTCAATTGCGCCGAAAGGATGATGAAGGTGGAGTTTTCAGATCGAGTCGTACTCGTGACCGGTTCCGGCAACGGAATCGGCAAGGCCATTGCGTTCGCGTTCGCCAAGGAAGGGGCATCCGTCGTAATCTCCGATATCGATGGCGGCGCCGCGGAAGCGGTCGCGCGCGAGATTGAAGCCATGGGTGGCAAGGCCATGAGCATGCGGACGGACGTATCGTCCGTCGCGGATGTAGACCGCTTGTTTGCTGAGATTCGTCGGACGTATAGCCGGCTTGACGTCCTTGTCAACAATGTCGGCACGACGATCCGTAAACCGACGGTTAGCTTTACCGAAGAAGAATGGGACTTCATCTACGACACGAACGTTAAATCAATGTTTCTTTGCGCGCGGGCAGCCGGTAAATTGCTGTTGAAGCAGCGGGAGGGCGCGGTGGTCAATATCTCCTCCATTCTTGGCACGGGCGGGGTGAGCCGGCGTCTTCCCTATGCTTCTTCGAAAGCGGCCGTAGACAGCTTTACCCGAACGCTCGCCTGCGAATGGGCGTTTGACGGGATTCGGGTGAACGCCGTCGCTCCGGGATACATTCGTACGGATGGATTAAATCAGGCGTTTACCGCAGGCATTCTGAAGGAAGACGACATGGTGCGAAGAACGCCGCAGGCGCGTCTGGGCACGCCGCAGAATATCGCCGACGCCGTTCTGTTTCTCTGCTCTTCCAAAGCGGAATATATTACGGGAACGGTTCTTTATGTCGATGGCGGATATTCCGCGTACCAGGGGCCGGAGCTAGTGCCGTCCTTTCATCATGATCCGGCGGTGTGGAGCGGCGTATAAATATGAGTTCGTACCCGCTTAAGCCGACATCGCGGAGCGCTACACCTCGATAATAATCGGCAGTATCATCGGCCTGCGCTTTGTTTCCGCGTATAGATAGCGGCCGAGGACGTCTTTGAGGGTCGTCTTCATGACATTCCATTTCGATACTTTTTCTTCTTTCATTTTATCGACGGTGGATTCGACCAGCCGCCTGATGGGTCTTAGAAGCGCCTCCGAGTCCTTCACATAGACAAACCCACGCGATATGATATCCGGCTCGGATAACAGCTGCCCATCGTTTTTGCTGAGCGTAATGACGGCTATTAGGATCCCGTCGGCGGATAGCTGTTTACGGTCGCGAAGCACGATTTGTGCGATATCCCCGATGCCAAGTCCATCGACGAGAATTTGTCCTGCAGGGATTTTGCCGGCAATCGCGGCATGGCCGTCTTTGATCTCCAGGACGTCTCCGTTGTTGGCAATGAAGACGCGGTCTCGGTCCATCCCGACCGAAACGGCCAGTTTCCGGTGCATGTGAAGCATTCGGTATTCGCCGTGGACGGGAAATAAGTAGCGAGGCTTCATAAGCGTCAACATGAGCTTCAATTCGTCCTGATAGCCGTGGCCCGATACATGCAGCCCGTTTTGCGATCCGTAAATGACATGGGCACCCAGCGCATAAAGATTGTCCACAACGCGGGTGACGTCCCGTTCGTTGCCTGGAATGGGGCTGGCCGCGATAATGACCGTATCCTCCGCGGAGATTGCCATTTGACGATGACTGGAACTCGCAAGGCGGGCCAAAGCGGCCATCGGCTCGCCTTGGCTTCCCGTGCAGATGACGGCGGTCCGTTCGGGCGGCTGAGACATCGCTTCTTCAGGCGGAATCAGCATGCCATCCGGAATTTTTAGATAGCCGAGTTCTGTAGATACCGATACAACCGTGACCATGCTTCGTCCCAGCAATACGATTTTACGATTATGAAGCAACGCCGCATCGATGATTTGTTGGATTCGATTCACATTGGATGCGAACGTGGAAATGAATATACGTCTGTCCGCGCGCTTGAAGATTTCTTCGATCTGTAAGCCTACAAGCGCTTCAGAGGCAGAAAATCCCGGGCGTTCGGCATTCGTGCTCTCGGATAAGAGGACAAGTACGCCTTCTTTGCCGATTTCGGCCATGCGATGAAGGTCGGGGTACTGTTTATTGACAGGGGACATATCGAACTTGAAGTCTCCGGTATGTACGACCGTTCCTTCCGGGGTACGTAAAACAACGCCAAGGCAATCCGGAATGCTGTGGTTCGTTTGAAAAAAAGCGATCGTAATCGATTCGAATTCCAAATTCGAGCCGGCATCTATGCAATGAAGACGAGAGCTGCCCATAAGCTTATGTTCCTTTAATTTCACTTCGATTAACCCAAGCGTAAGCTTCGTCGCATAAACGGGTATTTGAAGCTGCTTCAATAGATACGGGATGCCGCCGATATGGTCCTCATGTCCATGTGTGACGACCAACGCTCGCACTTTATCGATATGGTCCGATAGATAGCTGACGTCCGGGACAATGAGATCGACGCCAAGCAGGCTTTCGTCGGGAAATTTGGAGCCGCAATCGATAACCACGATATCGTCGGCGTATTGTACGATATACATGTTTTTGCCGATCTCCTGTACGCCCCCCAGGGCGGCAATCCGTAAAGCGTTCGGTTTGTCCATGCGATGTGACCTCGTCTCGATGCTTGATGGAATTCGAACCATATTTTGAACGTGGCGCTTAGTTTGTGTAGATGCTATGATGTTCATCCGGCCGATAATGCGGTTCGGACAACTCGCTTTCGGGAATAGCGATCACGCCCATCCCGGATCAATTGGAAAAAATTGATCGTTGCGAGATTGGAGTGTAATTGATATGATGTAATTCCTGCTTCGGAAAACGAGGCAGAAACGAATGACGATCTTGATAGAGATTGCTCCTTGAAAACTGAACATCGAGCGTTAAAACAAACGGACGCTAAAGCCTTTCGGGGCGGAAGCAAAAGTTATACCAGCAATGAAATGAGCTATATTGAACTACCCTTTATGGAGAGTTTGATCCTGGCTCAGGACGAACGCTGGCGGCGTGCCTAATACATGCAAGTCGAGCGGATCTCTGATGGAGCTTGCTCCTGATGAGATTAGCGGCGGACGGGTGAGTAACACGTAGGCAACCTGCCCTGAAGACCGGGATAACATTCGGAAACGAATGCTAAGACCGGATAGGCAGCGAGATGGCATCATCTTGCTGAGAAACACGGTGCAAGCTGTGGCTTTGGGATGGGCCTGCGGCGCATTAGCTAGTTGGTGGGGTAACGGCTCACCAAGGCGACGATGCGTAGCCGACCTGAGAGGGTGAACGGCCACACTGGGACTGAGACACGGCCCAGACTCCTACGGGAGGCAGCAGTAGGGAATCTTCCACAATGGGCGCAAGCCTGATGGAGCAACGCCGCGTGAGTGAGGAAGGCTTTCGGGTCGTAAAGCTCTGTTGCCAGGGAAGAATAAGGATGTGTTAACTGCACATTCGATGACGGTACCTGAGAAGAAAGCCCCGGCTAACTACGTGCCAGCAGCCGCGGTAATACGTAGGGGGCAAGCGTTGTCCGGAATTATTGGGCGTAAAGCGCGCGCAGGCGGTCTTTTAAGTCTGGTGTCTAAGTGCGGGGCTCAACCCCGTGATGCACTGGAAACTGGGAGACTTGAGTGCAGAAGAGGAGAGCGGAATTCCACGTGTAGCGGTGAAATGCGTAGAGATGTGGAGGAACACCAGTGGCGAAGGCGGCTCTCTGGACTGTAACTGACGCTGAGGCGCGAAAGCGTGGGGAGCAAACAGGATTAGATACCCTGGTAGTCCACGCCGTAAACGATGAGTGCTAGGTGTTGGGGGGGTCCACCCCTCGGTGCCGAAGTTAACACATTAAGCACTCCGCCTGGGGAGTACGGTCGCAAGACTGAAACTCAAAGGAATTGACGGGGACCCGCACAAGCAGTGGAGTATGTGGTTTAATTCGAAGCAACGCGAAGAACCTTACCAGGTCTTGACATCCCTCTGACCGGTCTAGAGATAGGCCTTCCCTTCGGGGCAGAGGAGACAGGTGGTGCATGGTTGTCGTCAGCTCGTGTCGTGAGATGTTGGGTTAAGTCCCGCAACGAGCGCAACCCTTGGATTTAGTTGCCAGCACTTTGGGTGGGCACTCTAGATCGACTGCCGGTGACAAACCGGAGGAAGGCGGGGATGACGTCAAATCATCATGCCCCTTATGACCTGGGCTACACACGTACTACAATGGCCGGTACAACGGGCTGCGAAGGAGCGATCCGGAGCCAATCCTACCAAAGCCGGTCTCAGTTCGGATTGCAGGCTGCAACTCGCCTGCATGAAGTCGGAATTGCTAGTAATCGCGGATCAGCATGCCGCGGTGAATACGTTCCCGGGTCTTGTACACACCGCCCGTCACACCACGAGAGTTTACAACACCCGAAGCCGGTGGGGTAACCCGCAAGGGGGCCAGCCGTCGAAGGTGGGGTAGATGATTGGGGTGAAGTCGTAACAAGGTAGCCGTATCGGAAGGTGCGGCTGGATCACCTCCTTTCTAAGGAGCCCTTCGGGGCAATACGAAGTCCGTTGTTTTAATCGCTCGAGTTCAGTTTTGAAGGAGAAATCCTTCGGCAAGCTGATCTTACGATCACTTGCTTGCACCTTGAAAACCGGATAGCGAAACGAAAATGCGCAAATTAGAAATTCTCTACATTGCCTTGTGTGGTTTAGCCGACAGGTTAAGCTATTAAGGGCGCACGGAGGATGCCTAGGCGCCAGGAGCCTAAGAAGGACGCGGCGAACAGCGAAATTGCCTCGGGGAGCCGTAAGCAGGCTTTGATCCGGGGATGTCCGAATGGGGAAACCCGGCTGGGGTCATGCCCAGTCACCTATGAGTGAATACATAGCTCATAAGGAGGCACACCCAGGGAACTGAAACATCTAAGTACCTGGAGGAGAAGAAAACAAGAGTGATTCCGTCAGTAGCGGCGAGCGAAAGCGGATTAGCCCAAACCTGAGAGCTTGCTCTCAGGGGTTGTGGGACGTCTCACATGGAGTTACAAAGGAGCAGGTTAGGCGAAGAGGTCTGGAAAGGCCCGGCATAGAAGGTAAAAGCCCTGTAGCCAAAAATCTGTTCCCTCCGAGACGGATCCCGAGTACCGCGGGACACGAGAAACCCCGTGGGAATCCGGCAGGACCATCTGCCAAGGCTAAATACTCCCTGGCGACCGATAGTGAAGCAGTACCGTGAGGGAAAGGTGAAAAGCACCGCGGGAGCGGAGTGAAAAAGAACCTGAAACCGTGCGCTTACAAGAAGTCAGAGCCCGATCTAGGGGTGATGGCGTGCCTTTTGTAGAATGAACCGGCGAGTTACGTTTACGTGCGAGGTTAAGTCGGAGAGACGGAGCCGCAGCGAAAGCGAGTCTGAATAGGGCGCTTTAGTACGTAGTCGTAGACCCGAAACCGGGTGATCTACCCCTGTGCAGGGTGAAGGTGAGGTAACACTTACTGGAGGCCCGAACTCGTGAGCGTTGAAAAGCTCTGGGATGACGTGGGGGTAGGGGAGAAATTCCAATCGAACTCGGAGATAGCTGGTTCTCCCCGAAATAGCTTTAGGGCTAGCCTCGAGATTTAGCATCATGGAGGTAGAGCACTGATTGGGTGCGGGGCCCGCCAAGGGTTACCAAGTCCAGTCAAACTCCGAATGCCATGGATGTATGCTCGGGAGTCAGACGGCGAGTGCTAAGATCCGTCGTCAAGAGGGAAAGAGCCCAGATCATCAGCTAAGGTCCCCAAGTGTGTGTTAAGTGGGAAAGGATGTGGAGTTGCGAAGACAACCAGGATGTTGGCTTAGAAGCAGCCACCATTTAAAGAGTGCGTAATAGCTCACTGGTCGAGTGACTCTGCGCCGAAAATGTAACGGGGCTAAACACACCACCGAAGCTATGGCATGTCGTAGTCTTCACTTTGTTCTGGTGGAACGCCGGGACATTTCGTCAGAATCAACCGCTAAGGTTGTTCAAAGATTCTGACCAAATGCGCCCAGCTAAACACATCACCAGTGTGAAGTGAAGACTACGACTTGGGTAGGGGAGCGTTGAATGCGGGTTGAAGTCGGACCGAGAGGACCGGTGGACTGCATTCAAGTGAGAATGCCGGTATGAGTAACGAAAAGACAGGTGAGAATCCTGTCCGCCGAAAGCCTAAGGGTTCCTGAGGAAGGTTCGTCCGCTCAGGGTAAGTCGGGACCTAAGGCGAGGCCGAAAGGCGTAGTCGAAGGACAACAGGTTGAAATTCCTGTACCACCGTAATCCGTTACGAGCGATGGGGGGACGCAGGAGGGCAAGAACGCGAGCTGATGGAATAGCTCGTCCAAGCAGTAAGGGGTGCATGTAGGCAAATCCGCATGCTTTAACCTTGAGCTGTGATGGGGAGGGAAAATTACAGTACCGAAGGTTCCGTGCTCACGCTGCCGAGAAAAGCCTCTAGCCAGGAGAAGGTGCCCGTACCGCAAACCGACACAGGTAGGCGAGAAGAGAATTCTAAGGCGCGCGGAAGAACTCTCGTTAAGGAACTCGGCAAAATGACCCCGTAACTTCGGGAGAAGGGGTGCCTCGGTAGGGTGAATAGCCCGAGGGGGCCGCAGTGAATAGGCCCAAGCGACTGTTTAGCAAAAACACAGGTCTGTGCGAAGCCGTAAGGCGAAGTATACGGGCTGACGCCTGCCCGGTGCTGGAAGGTTAAGGGGAGCGGTTAGGGGCAACCCGAAGCTGTGAACCGAAGCCCCAGTAAACGGCGGCCGTAACTATAACGGTCCTAAGGTAGCGAAATTCCTTGTCAGGTAAATTCTGACCCGCACGAATGGCGTAACGACTTGGGCGCTGTCTCAACGAGAGATCCGGTGAAATTTTAGTACCTGTGAAGATGCAGGTTACCCGCGACGTGACGGAAAGACCCCATGGAGCTTTACTGTAGCTTGATATTGAACTTGGGTACGGTCTGTACAGGATAGGTGGGAGCCTAAGAAGTTGGAGCGCAAGCTTCAATGGAGGCGCCGTTGGGATACCACCCTGATCGTATCTAGGTTCTAACCTGTCACCGTGAATCCGGTGAAGGGACCGTGTCAGGCGGACAGTTTGACTGGGGCGGTCGCCTCCTAAAGCGTAACGGAGGCGCCCCAAGGTTCCCTCAGAATGGTTGGAAATCATTCGAAGAGTGCAAAGGCATAAGGGAGCTTGACTGCGAGACCTACAAGTCGAGCAGGGACGAAAGTCGGGCTTAGTGATCCGGTGGTACCGAATGGAAGGGCCATCGCTCAACGGATAAAAGCTACCCTGGGGATAACAGGCTTATCTCCCCCAAGAGTCCACATCGACGGGGAGGTTTGGCACCTCGATGTCGGCTCATCGCATCCTGGGGCTGAAGTAGGTCCCAAGGGTTGGGCTGTTCGCCCATTAAAGCGGTACGCGAGCTGGGTTCAGAACGTCGTGAGACAGTTCGGTCCCTATCTGTCGCGGGCGTAGGAAATTTGAGAGGGGCTGTCCTTAGTACGAGAGGACCGGGATGGACGCACCGCTGGTGTACCAGTTGTTCCGCCAGGAGCATCGCTGGGTAGCCAAGTGCGGGAGGGATAAGCGCTGAAAGCATCTAAGCGCGAAGCCCGCCTCAAGATGAGATTTCCCAATTAGTAAGACCCCTTGGAGAACACGAGGTTGATAGGCTCGGGGTGGAAGCACAGTAATGTGTGTAGCTGACGAGTACTAATCGGTCGAGGGCTTATCCTACTGTTCCTTCCGAGGAACAAACGGCAAGCCGCACAGGCAAGAGAATTTCTAGGCGCAGGTTCGTTTCGCATCCGGTTTTCAGGGCGCAAGCTCTGAAAAGCTGCAAAGCTGTATGGCAAACGCCGCACAGTAGGTCTGGTGGTCATGGCGGAGGGGTCCCACGCGTACCCATCTCGAACACGACCGTTAAGCCCTCCAGCGCCGATGGTACTTGGACCGCAGGGTCCTGGGAGAGTAGGACGTCGCCAGGCTAAAGCGCAGCAAAGAGAACCACCTTCTTCGGAAGGTGGTTTTTTAACGTTTTCGAGGATAGTGGACGTAGATCGTTAACGTAGAAGTTAACATGGAAGCTGCGGCAACGAGAGACGAGGGGAACAGTGTATTAAGAAGATTTATATGCGTCATAAATAAATTTATAATGCATCATATATATTAATTATGTTATATTTATGATGCATTAATAAGGGAAGGGGGCAACGAATTGAGAATTGGACTTAGCGGAACGGGAAGAATCGGTAGACTTGTTATTCGAAGGTTGATTAATCAATCTCCTCGAAATGTGGAGCTTGCAGCGATCAATTCCATCGGATCAGTTGAAACGTTGGCACATCTGCTAAAGTACGATACCGTACATGGTACATGGGATGCTGACATCCAGGTTAAAAATGGCGAGCTGACGATCAACGGCTTGAGAATCACGATCATTTCCGAAAAAGATCCGGAAAAGCTGCCCTGGAACGAACTGGGCGTAAGTCTGGCCATTGATGCGACTGGCCGCTTTAATAACCGCACCGAAGCGTCCAAGCATCTGACAGCGGGGGCAAAACGTGTTTTGCTGACGGCACCGGCAGAAAATGCGGATTTCACTTTGCTAATGGGCGTAAATGAACGTAGCTATGATGCCAAGCGTCATCGTATCCTGTCAGCCGCGTCTTGCACGACAAACTGCCTCGCGCCGGTATTGCATGTGCTTGATCAAGCCTTCGGCATCGAAAAAGGTTGGATGTCCACCGTTCATGCATATACGAACGACCAGAACCATATGGATAATTCGCATAAGGATTTACGACGTGCGCGATCGTGCACGAGTTCTATCATTCCTACGAGCACGGGTGTCGGCAAAGCGTTAAAGAACGTTTTGCCGCATCTTGCCGACCGGATACACGGAATATCCATTCGCGTTCCGGTGCAGGACGTATCCTTGCTGGACGTGGTGCTGCAGCTGCGCACACAAGCAGAGCCATCGGAAATACGCGAGATTCTCACTCGAGCCGCCGAAGGAGAACACCGCGGCATTCTCGCATATAGCGATCTGCCGCTCGTATCTGCGGATTTTATAGGCAATGCGCATTCTGCAATCATAGATGGATTGAGTTTGCAAACGTATGAGAATGAGTTAAGGCTGCTGGTTTGGTATGATAATGAATGGGGTTACGCTTCTCGTGTTGTAGATACGGCCAGTTTAATCGCTAAGGCAGACGCCGAAGGGCATTCGACAGAAAAGGAATTGTTGGATGATGCGATCCAATCCGTGGGTTAACGAGTTTAAAAAGAGCCATTTCCAGCAAAGAAGAGAAGCCCGCCGGCTTCTCTTCTTTTTTACGCATGCACGAGGCTAAGGCCGGCCGCCGGCTTCATGCGCGTTGCGCACCGCGATTGCCGGTCAAGGGCCGTATATTTCCAGCTCGCCGACCATTGTTGCGGTGCCGCCGCCGCTGACCGGCGCTACGTTTACGCGAACATAGCGCGTGCTGACGGTGCTCGGCAGATTGATGGTGACCGAATAGTAGTTGGCGGAGTAGAAGGCTTGAGTGCTGGTCGATTGGGTAGCAAAGCTGCTGTCGTCCGCCGAATTGCTGGTCTGGATCGTCACCGCCTCGACGAAGTGGCCGTAGGTCGGCGTTTTCAGAACGATTTGGTTGACCGACTGGACACTGCCGAGATCGACGGTAATCCAACCGGCCGCGCCATAGTTCGGCTGCCAGAAGGTATTCTGCCCGCCGTCCACGGCATTGGAAGGATTGGCTCCGCTGCTGGCCCACACATAACGAGTCAACGCCAGATTGTACGAGGCGGATGCGCTGTTCAGATTAAACGACAGTTGTGCAGCGGCAATAAGCAACGTGAGCAGCAGCGCGATCGTCGACCTTTTTTTAACGACTTGAAAATGTGTGGACATGAATGGCCTCCTTGGCAAAGAAGATAAATTACCGACATGCGTTAAATCCGACCTGCGATGCCAGTCTTGCTTCTGCATTTCCGGTTAAAGCAGCTATTGCGAGTGGATCACCTCCGAATTTCTATAAAATTTGAATTCATCTATACAATACCAGCGATGGATAACCTTAAGAATGTCTATAATTATTGTAATTTTACACACATCGGAAAGCGGCCGCTTGATACGCAGGTGCGATTCTATGGGAAGCATGCGCATTATTACAAATCTAGAGGAAATGGATTGTCGGGCAGACGGATACATGTTAGATTATCGTTGCTTTATCCTGCCATTCCATTTTAAATCGAGAGGACGTGTATGATGAAAATTCGCAAATGGTTATTGGGGGCTTTATTATTGGCTTCAGCGCTCCCGGCTGCTACAGCCAGCGCCGCAACAGGCGCGTCCGTAAGCAGCATCACGGCAAGTTCGCTTCAGTTGAACTGGTCGCTCCAGCCTGGCGAAGGCGTCGTCACCGTTTACCAGAACGGCAGCTATCTGGCGACCTATGCCGGAAACGGAATGATCGTGAATGGTCTGTCCGCATGCACCAGCTATACGTTTACAGTTGCCGGCGGGAGCGGATACGCGACGACTTCGGCATCCGCCACGACGCTTGGCTGCGCCCCGGCCCCGACGGCGCCTTCCATTTCCTACACGAGCACTTATTCGACCGTCAACTTGTCGTGGACGGCCTCCAATGCCGTAAGCTACGAAGTGTATAAAGACAATGTGCTGCTAGGCACGACAAGCGGCACCGTTTATTCATTCAGCGGTTCGCCAAGCCGAGCTTATTCGGTGCGCGTAGTTGCGGTGAACAGCACAGGCCAAACGGCTTCTGCTTCGATCACGGCAACGACCCAAGCCTTCTCGGGAACCTGGATCAACGCATTATCGGGCAACATCCGCGTCGGCGGCGCCTGGTCCAATACGAGTTCGGTTTACAGCACGGCAATGAACATGACGCTCTACCGCGTCACATCAACCGGCGACGTCTATGTGGGCAGCAACTCCGCATACATCGGCCCGGGCCAGACGATCGGCGGATGGTACAACCTCGCGAGCAATCAACCTGCCGGCACTTACAAGGTCGTACTGACCTCCGACTATGCCATTACGTCTGGCGCCACGCTTGGCACGTATTAGAACATCGAATCTCGTCACGAGACAACCGAAAGATTTGCGATATTGACGAACAAGCAGGCGAAAGGCGCTCTCGCAAGCGCTTCCGACTGCTTTTTCCCATTGTGCATGGCACCTACTTCTCCGAACGGTATAGATCGATAAAGTTCCGGGCTGCCTTAGACAATCGATGGCGGCGCAGAGCCACAAGACCGATAGACGATATCAACCCGGATTCGCCGGATAGTTTTCGTCGCCTAATGGGAAAACCGGGATAATGGTCAAGCAGCGATTCCGGAACGATCGAAATGCAGAAACCGGCGGATACCAAGCGCATTAAGAGGCCGATATCGGAGCATTCCCCTTGGATCGTCGGCTCCAGTCGAAGTTCGGAGAACGATTTCAAAATCAAATAATGGACGCCTAGACCTTGCGTGCTTGGAAGCAGGAGTGGGAGATTGACGACGTCAGCCAGGGAGATCTCCCGTTCATCCCCGAACGTATGCCGATCAGAGGAAATAACATAAAACGGTTCTTGTTCATGATGCAGGACCGACAGATCGTCCCCCAGCTCAAGCGGCAGCCGGACAAAAGCAAGTTCAACCTCGCGTTCTCGAACCAAGCGACATAGATGAGACGATTCCCCTTGATGAATTTTGTAAGTCATTTTCGGATATAGCCGATTAAAGTGCTGGAGAGCGGGAGAGAGGCCCGCTACGGACAAAGTGTTCACGCCAATGGAGAGCCGGCCGTTCAACCCGTTGCCAACTTCCTGAACCTCCGATTTGGCCGCCTCCATTAATTCAATCATTTGCAACGCATACTCGTACAAACGTTTGCCTGCCTCAGTCACTTCCAGTCTTTTGCCGATTCTCTCCAGAAGAAGTGCGCCAACGTCCTCTTCCATTGCCTTCAATTGCTGGCTTAACGGAGGTTGGGAGAGATGCAGGCGCTTGGCTGCGCCCGAAACCGTGCCTTCCTCTACGATGGCAACGAAATAACGCAGCTGTCGAATGTCCAACGCCGCTTCCCCCTCGCATGTATATGAAAAAGCTTATTTAATAACGATATAATCAATATTTTTCATATCAACCTTCCCATGCTACCATGAGGGCATAAGAAAGAACAGGAGGGACCATCATGATTAACGAAATCGATCTGATGCATCTGCGCCGCTGCATTGCGCTGGCCGAAGAAGCGCTGGGAGCCGGTGACGAGCCGTTTGGTTCGATCCTTGTCGCGGGCGACGGCGACGTGCTCATGGAGGATCGCAACCGCGTGGCGGGCGGGGACCATACGCAGCATCCGGAATTCGCGATCGCCCGGTGGGCGGCCGCTCATCTGACGCCCGAGCAGCGAAGGGAAGCCACCGTGTATACGTCCGGCGAGCATTGTCCGATGTGCGCCGCAGCCCACGGTTGGGTCGGACTGGGCCGTATCGTATACGCGAGCTCCTCCGCGCAGCTGGCCGACTGGCTTGGCGAATGGGGGGTTCCCGAGCCGAAGGTGCGCACTTTACGGATACAGGACGTCATTCGGGATACGGTGGTCGAAGGCCCTGTTCCGAGACTGGCTGCGCAAGTGAAGGAGCTTCATCGCCGGCTGCGAGCCTTTTCTCAAGGATAAAGCAAAAAAAGGGGAGAGGCGGGTGTCCAATCGACGGACGGCAAGCAAGAGCCGGCGGTAAGGAAGAGCGATATTACGATAACGAGCATTTGATTAATCTAAAAAGTCGCATATATGCGGCTTTTTTTTGCGCCTTACAAAACTGCAAGGTAGATGTAAGGCAAATCGATGGTTTGGGCGAGACTGGCAGGATTATATTGGGATAAACGTAAACTGATATTTTCAAAAAGGAGAATCGAGATGAGGCTGTTTGAACTGTTGCTTTTATTGTCAAACATCGGCTTGTTCGCGTTATCCATCCTATTAAAAAAAGGGTTGCGCAGGATTCCAGTATTCGTAGCAAGCGGGATCGCCGCGCTTTTACTAATCATTCACGGGACGGTAGAAGGATTCAGAATTCAGCTGGTTTTCCCCTTCTGCATAACGGTCCTTTTTTTAGCCGTTTCAGGTTATCGATATTATAAAAAAAAGGACGTAAGAAAAATCCCGCGATTTATGCTAGGTTCAGCTTATACCGTCATAGCGATCATGCTGGTCGTAACTGCGGGTCTCCTGTATGCATTTCCTGTTTTTAAACTGCCTGAACCGAAAGGCGAATTTAAGGTAGGAACGCAAGCTTTTCATTTCGTGGATACGAAAAGGGAAGAGATTTTCGACAAAACGAGCGACGGTAAGCGAGAATTGATGGTTCAGGTATGGTATCCGGCTCAAGCCGGCACCGGCAAGCTCGCTCCTTTTATTCCCGATACCCGGATATTAAGCTATATGGCCGCGAACTATGGCCTTCCCGGGATTACTTTGCAACACCTGAAGTACGTATCCAGTCATTCATATTCGGGAGCCAAAGTCTCATCGGCACAGACTTCCTACCCGCTAATCCTTGCGAATCCCGGCTTCGGCTCTTCCAGGTTCCTCCACGCGGCGCAAGCCGAAACTCTCGCCAGTCACGGATACATCGTGGCAGTGATCGACCACACCTACAATACATTCGCAACCGAGTTTCCGAACGGCCGAATTACGACCAGCACAACGAACGACTTATTCTCATCAGATCATGATTACCGGACGGAAAGCGGCAATCGCGACAAACTTGGAAAAGTTTTAACCGACGATGTGGCGTTTGCGCTGGACCAATTCGAGCTTCTTCATTCGGGACGGATCCCAAGCGATCTTAAAGGGCGGATCGATCTCGGTCATGTCGGGACGTTCGGTCACTCCATCGGCGGAGCGACGGCCTATGATGCTTCTTACGATCCGCGAATCGCGGTTGGCATAGACCTGGATGGGGGGCTTTATCGCCTGCGTGACAGGGAAGGTCTGCAGAAGCCGTTTTTGTTCATGAACTCGGAAAGCGAGTTCGAAAGATTAAAGTTGGTGATGGAAGATCATATCTACACGGATGCAGAGCTTAAACGCTTGGGCAACTCAAGAGCGTGGATGGATCAAGTAGCGGTGGACAAAAAGTTAGAGCTTGAACGGATGCGCGAAACGGTTGCTTCGGGTGGGCAATTCCTCTATATCGACCATACGGAGCATTTGAATTTTACCGATGTACAGTTCATTTCTCCGGTTTTCAAATGGCTGGGCATTACAGGGAAGATTGCGCCTGAAAGAGCGAACGCCGTCATCAATGCCTATATGCTGGATTTCTTCGATATGCATCTCAAAAATCGTGGCGGAAGCTTATTTGAAGGACCGGATAGCCGCTTTCCGGAGGCGAAGAATGAAACCTCGCTCTTATAAAGAGCGGCACCCGCTTGAAAATGAACCGCCCCGTAGAGGGCGGTTTTTAAGCATTTACAGGTGATCGGCTCTTCCGCGAACGACGGAACAATGGACTCAATCGGTTGCGCTCGATTGCCGACAGCCATCCGCCATCCGCAACAAGCAGACGTGAAGCACGATTCCAGCGTGACGATCGGCACCGGAGCTAACAATAACGTGGATTCATTCGCTTTTCCCGTTAATTGCCTATGCATGAGAGCTTGGCTATATTATCATCAATGTCAGAAATCCATAAAAGGAGTGCGACTACATGGAAAAAGGAAACGGCCCCGCCGCCGCTGAGAACAAGGGGTTCAACTTAAATCGCGCAACCGGCTATTTTGAAAATCAGGGCGTGAATGTGATGGCCTTCGACGATATTTATCCGGAAGGGCATCAATCCGGCGTAAGCATTCTCATGCACGGCAATCGCGTCGCCACGAACGGCGACATACGGTTCGAGCAGACCCCGGGACAATGGCAGCCGGTGCCCAAGCAGGGCAAGCGCGAGCTGGACGAAGCAGCGAATGCGATCGTCACTTCGCTCGGCTTTCCGGACAAATCGAAACACTTAAAAGGCTTTAATCCGATGGTCTATCCGGAATTCGAGTTTAATTACAACGTGATCGTTCAAGGGGAAGGCCCCTCGGTCAAAGTGACGGTCGATTTGGACAGGCCGATCCCGGACAGGTTCGTCGGTAAAATAAGCTTTAACCTGGAACTGTTTCCCGGCGCGTTGTTCGGCAAGCCCTGGATCATGGACAACCAATCCGGCATTTTCCCGGAACAGCCGAACGGTCCGGTTTTGTCGCTGCCCTCCAATCATGCGCATCCGGGGAGCTTTGGCGAGCCCGATGCGAAAGCGGATCTTCAACGGCTGACCGGCGGCAACAAGGGATACAACCCGATGATCGCCGACGATCTCGTCGCTCAGCCTTATGCCGTGGGAAAACGTTTTACCGTGCGGCCCGAAGATCCGTACAACCGCTTCACCATCGAAAGCAAAGGGGCGGAGCTCAAGCTGTACGACGGGCGAATGAACCATAACAACGGCTGGTTCGTGATCAGCAGCGAGGTGCCTGCAGGAGCCACTGGTCATGCGATCGAGTGGATCATCACCCCTAACGTCGTGGAAGACTGGCTCGCTCCTGCCGTCGTTCAAACTTCGCAGGTCGGGTACCACCCCGGTCAATCGAAGACTGCGATCATCGAGCTTGATCAACGCGAGAGCAAACGCGAAAAGCTGTCGCTTTTCAGAATCACGGAGTTCGGCGAAAAGGAGGTTTTCTCGGCAGCGGGTGAAGAATGGGGACCATTTCTCCGCTATCGCTATCTCAAGTTCGACTTTACGGATATCAGGGAGGAAGGCCTGTACAAAGTCCAATACGGATCGTCTTCGTCATCCATCTTCCGGATTGCCGGCGATATTTACGACCGTGGCGTCTGGCAGCCGGTGCTGGAATATTTTCTTCCCGTCCAGATGTGCCATATGCGGGTAAGCGAGAAATACCGCGTCTGGCATGGCGATTGTCACGAACATGACGCCCGGATGGCTCCGACAAATTTGAACCACTTTGACGGTTACGAACAAGGCGCGTCCACGCTCACCGACTACAAGCCGGGCGACTTCGTGCCGGGGCTGAATGTTGGCGGTTGGCACGACGCCGGCGATTTTGACCTGCGGATCGAATCGCAGTCCGGCGAATTTTATACGCTCGCCCTCGCATACGAGTCTTTTAACGTCTATTACGACGCGACGACGATCGATCAGGACAAGCGAATCGTCGAGATCCACCAGCCTGACGGGAAAAACGACATTCTGCAGCAGATCGAGCACGGCGTCTTGTCCGTCGTAGGCGGCTACCGCGCATTGGGGCGTCTTTATCGGGGAATTATCGAGAACGACCTTCGGCAATACGTTCATCTTGGCGACAGCGCGAGCATGGATTCGGAACGTTGGGTGTTCACCGAAGACAATCCGCCGCGGGAATTGACGACTGCCGCCCATCTCGCAGCCGCTTCGCGCGCCTTGCTCGATTTTAACCCTGTTTTAAGTCAGCAAGCGTTGCAGGCCGCCGCCGAACTATTCAAGATGACGGATGGGACCGGCAATGCCAGGACGGCAAAGGTGCATGCCGCCGCCGAATTGTTTTTAACGACCGGAGAAGACGCTTATAAAAGCCACTTGTTGTCGGAAACGGATTTTATCGTCCAATCGATCGACCAGGTAGGCTGGTTTATCGCTCGCGCCGAAAAAGCGATGAACGACGCCGGATTCACGCAAAAGTTTTGTTATGCCTTGCCGGCGTTAAAAGAGCAGTTTGCGCTGCAAAGTGCCGAGACGCCTTACGGTATCCCGTATCGCCCGCACATCTGGGGAGCGGGATGGGGAATTCAACAACAGGGATACGAATATTATTTCCTGCATCGGGCTTATCCCGATATTTTCGAATCCGAGTTGATTTTTAATGCCCTAAACTTTGTATTGGGCTGTCATCCAGGCGCTAATACGATGTCGTTCGCTTCGGGCGTAGGCGCCAATTCGGCAACGGTAGGGTACGGACTAAATCGCGCCGATTGGTCCTATATTCCCGGCGGCGTCATTTCGGGTACTGCGCTGATTCGTCCCGACTTCCCCGAGCTGCTGGTATTCCCTTATTTGTGGCAGCAGGTGGAGTATGTACTGGGAGGCGGTTCTTCGCACTTTATGTTTATCGCCTTGGCGGCGCAGCAGCTTACGAGCGGCAAATCGTAAAGAATAGCAGGGATGCCGGCCATGACATTGAAGTGACGATCGAATGCGATGCAGAGAGAGGTTTTCTGCATCGCATTTTTTTGCGATTTGCAACCATTTTAAACAAAAAACGGCGATTCGGTACGCCACACGGCGCAATTGTACCTATTTTTATTGACGCAAGGAAATGATAATGAATCTAATCAAATGTGTAAGCGCTATCAAATATTCTAAAAGGAGGGGATGCGGCGGAGCAAACGGTATGCAACTGCATGGCGGCCGCAGGGAAGTCAACGCGCCCATCGGCGGTCTGTTCGTGGCTTCACGATCCATTAGAATGGGAGATGATGTTCATTATGTTCAAACCTTTCATCAAGCTTCGCATCCTCTTGCTGACCGTTGCCATTCTCGCGACGCAAGCGGGAATCGCGATGCCGCAAGGGCAAATCGCGAGCGCCGCCATCAACGGACTCGGCCAGAAGCCTTATATGGGCTGGAGCAGCTACAGCATGCAGGTTTATTCGGGCAGCAATCCCTTTATCACGGCAGCCCAGATCAAGGCGCAGTCGGACGCCATGCACGCCACCCTGCAGTCTCACGGCTACGAATACATCAACATCGACGCAGGCTGGAACGGAAGCATGGACGGATACGGCCGGCCGGTCCCGAGCACGACCCTTTACCCGAACGGCTTCCAGGACGTTATCGACTACGTGCACAACAATGGGCAAAAAATCGGCATCTATCTGATTCCCGGGCTGTCGAAGGACGCCTACAATGCCAACCTGCCGATTTATGGCACGACCTCCTGCCACATGCAGGATATTGCCGTCTTGCCGCTTACGACGGCGGACTATTGGAACATCGGCTACAAGATCAACTTCGCGAATCCCTGCGCCCAAAGCTATGTCAACTCCATCGCCGATTTGATCGCGTCCTGGGGCATCGACTTCGTGAAGTTCGACAGCGTGACGCCGGGCTCCGGCCATAACGATACGTCGATCGACGCGCGCGACGACGTGAAGGCATGGGCGACCGCGCTTGCGCCGCACGGGATCTGGTTCGAGCTCTCCTGGGCGCTCGACCATAACTACGTCGATTATTGGAAGCAATACGCCAACGGCTGGCGCGTCGATTGGGACGTCGAAGCTTATCAGCCCGGCGTGAAGCTGACCGAGTGGAACAACATCGCCCGCCTTTTTCCGGATGCCGAAATTTGGTGGCGCGATGCGAGG
Source organism: Cohnella hashimotonis (assembly GCF_030014955.1). Classification (NCBI taxonomy): domain Bacteria; kingdom Bacillati; phylum Bacillota; class Bacilli; order Caryophanales; family Paenibacillaceae; genus Cohnella; species Cohnella hashimotonis. The sequence goes on along the minus strand of NZ_JAGRPV010000001.1, from coordinate 3,154,087 downwards.
CCGGGCGGCTGGAACGACTTCGACTCGCTGAACGTCGGCAACGGGACGATGGACGGCTTGACCCAGGACGAGCGCCGCACGGCGATGACGTTATGGTCGATGTCGTCTGCGCAGCTGTACACGGGCAATGACTTGACCAATCTGGACAGCTTCGGCATCGGACTCTTGACGAATGACGAGGTGATCGCGGTCAATCAGGCGGGGCGCCCTGCGCATCCGGTCTCGACCGCGACCAACCAGCAGGTATGGTACGCGAACAACGGGGACGGCAGTTATACGGTCGCTCTGTTCAACCTCGGCAGCGCTTCGGCTACGGTGACGGCGAACTGGAGCGACATCGGCCTATACGGCTCCGCAACGGTCCGCGATCTGTGGACGCACACCGATCTGGGCAAGTTCGCGACGGGCTACAGCGCCGTGAATCTCGCGCCGCACGCGTCCCGGATGCTGCGAGTCGTGACGAACGGCGGCGCTAACGTTGTAAACGACGATGACACGGGCATCTCTTATACGGGAAGCTGGCAGCGGAGCTGGAATCGCGGGCTCGGCGATTTCAAGGACGATGTCCACTATACGCAAACGAACGGTGACTATTTCGAATTTTCGTTCAACGGAACCGGCATCGACTTATATACCGAGAAGGATTCGTCACAGGGAAATGTCGACATCTACATCGACGGCGTGCTGAAACAAACGGTCAATACTTACAATGCGACGCGTCAGACGCAGCAGAAAGTATATAGCGTTTCGGGGCTCTCGAACGGCGTTCATACGTTGAAGGCGGTGAAAAAGACCGGTACGTTCATGCTGCTCGACAAACTCTCGTTTAACGTTGCTTCGCCGATCGAAGTGAACGATACGGATGCGGGCTTTACATTTTCCGGATCCTGGTCGACCAGCACCGCCCGCGGCTTCGGGGATTACAACGACGATGTCCACTATACGATGACGAACAACGATTATTTCCAATACGCCTTCAATGGCACAGGCATCGATCTCATTACCGAGAAGGAATCGTCGCAAGGAGACATCGACATTTATATAGACGGCATCTTCAAGCAGACGGCGAGCACCTATAACGCGACGCGGCTCGCGCAGCAGACCGTCTATAGCATCCGCGGCTTGACGAGCGGCGCCCATACCCTCAAAGCCGTGAAGAAGTCGGGAACGTACATGCTGCTCGACAAGCTGAGTGTCCGCAGCAGCCGTATTCAGCTGAATAATACGGATTCCGGCATCACGTACTCCGGCACCTGGTCGCAGAACGCCAATCGCGGCTATGGGGATTACAGTGACGACGTGCACTTCACGGCTGCCAACAACGATTACATGCAATACACGTTTAACGGAACGGGGATCGAGCTGCTGGGTGAGAAGGCGCCGGATCAGGGCAATGTCGACATTTATATCGACAACGTCCTGCAAACGACGGCGAACACGTACAACGCGACACGCATGGTTAACCAGTCGATTTACGGCGCAAGCGGCTTGACCGCGGGATCGCATACGATCAAGGCCGTTAAAAAGACAGGCTCGTATATGCTGGTGGATTCGCTGCGCGTGACGCCGTGACTTTAAACCTTAGTTAAGCATACGACGGCAGCCGGCCCAAAAGCGCGGCTGTCGTTTTCGTTCCTTTAGGAGGGGTTTTCCAACGGCTTGTCGAATTTATGATGGAATTCAAGTCACTGGAGGCTATCCATGAATCCTAAATTTACGCATACGCAATACCTTGTCAGGAAACAAGTGATGTCGTTGGTGGGGGCGAAGATCGATATTTTCGACGGCAGCGGACAACCGGTATTATTTTCGCAAATGAAGGCGTTCAAGCTGAAAGAAGATATTCGCCTGTTTTCCGACGATACGATGCAGGACGAGCTCATCTCGATTCAGGCGCGCAGCATCATCGATTTCTCCGCGATCTACGACGTCTTCGACTCGACGACCGGAGAAAACCTCGGTTCTCTTCGCCGCAAGGGCGTGAAGTCGATGCTGAAGGACGAATGGGCGATATTGGATACCAGCGAGAGAGAGATCGGGCTCATAAAGGAAGACAGCGCGCTCATGGCACTGCTAAGAAGGTTTTTGACCAATTTGATACCGCAAAAATTCCATGTGGAGATGGGCGGCGCGCCTGTTGCGTTGTTTAAGCAAGACCTCAATCCTCTGGTGGGGAAGCTAAGGCTGGACTTCTCGTATGATAAGGACAACCGATTGGACCGCCGGTTGGGGCTGGCTGCGGCGGTGCTGTTGGTTGTCATCGAAGGGCAGCAAGGATAGCGTCGGGCGGCGACGATTCATATGTGCGTTTTCAGCGTGCTGGGCTTTTTGGATGTTATGCGGGACGAAAAACCTGCATTTAAACATGTATTCTCTGCCGACCAACCACGCTAGATGAAATACCTGCAAATGCGCAGGTAAATACAAAGCACAAGCCGTAAATCTGGCTGATGGAGGAAAATAAATGCTCATTTGCATCTTTTCTTCTTATAAGTGGCGGCATTGACAAAAAGAGATATATATTTGCAGGCATTACGCGTAAACCAAGTTGCGGATAGCCACCAAACCTACAAGGACCGTTAGGGTGATCTATGATCATCCCTGGCAGTCTTTTTAGTTTATGGGTTGCATGAGAATTCAATGTACGGTCCGGACGATTTTGGCGCCGGTAGCCTTCGCATACTCCGACGGCGTCATCCGCGTCGTTTTTTTGAACTGCGTGGAGAAATAATGGATGCCGCTATACCCCAGCAGCTCCGCAATTTCGGTAAAATTGCGCTGCTCCTCACGTATCAGCTTTTTGGCCTCGGCAATTTTCCGATGATTGAAATAAGCGATCGGACCGCAGCCGGTTTCGGCTTTGAATAGCGATTTTAGCCGGCTCTTGCCGACGCCAAACGCGCGACAGAGCGTCTCCAGAGTCAAATTCTCCCCTAATCGCACGTTCATATATTCGATGATTTGCCGCGTCAGCTCGCTTTGCCGGCCGCCTTCCGCCGACTCGACGTTCGGCCCCGATGCAGGGAGAAGGAGGGCCGTTTGAACTTCCCTCGTACGGCGGATGAGCTGCAGCAGCAAGATTTCCAAGTAATTGCGGATAAGCTGCTCGCTGCCAAAAGGCGCATTTTCATTTCTTCGCAGCGGCGGAGCGCTGCGCAAGTGCGGCGAATCGAACGACTCGATGCCCGCCCGGATAATCTCCGACAGCAGATGACGTTCGCCGTCGGTCAGATGCAGGGGACGGTATTCGAACGCGCTCATGCAAGGAGAATCGCACTCGAAAGAAATGATGATCAGATTCGGCGCTACCAGCCGATTGGCGTGTCCCGTATGGAAATCGTTCGGTTTGTAAAAAAGCATGTCGCCTTGCTTGAGCAAATAGGAGCGGCCTTCGGTCACGATATGAATCTCGCCTTTATCCACGTAAATAAACTCCCAAAAGTTATGCTTTTCCCCGATGGAGACGAAGCTTTTGGACAGCTCCATGTAATAAAAGCTGATCAGCTTGCGGATTTTCAGTTCCTCGCGCAGCGTCAGGCGCGGAAATTTCATGAGCTGCCGCCTCCGGCCTTTTTTACAAAGATAACGGCTGAACGCATAAAGCAATTCCGACGTTTCGCTTTTATTATAAAAAGAAAAAACGCTTTATGACAGAGAGGATGTAGCGCCGGTGAAAAAATAGACGCGGTCTTCAGGCATTCGGGAGCGGCACCCATCGATTCAGCCGGAAAGGAGGCCTTCGTTTGTCAACTGAACTGGAAGCGCTCGACACGCCGGCCGTCGCGGTCGATCTGGACCGCCTGGAGCGGAACCTCCGCCAGACAAGCGAGCTGGCGTCTGCGGCGGGGGTTAAACTGCGGCCGCATATCAAAACGCACAAGAGCGCGTGGATCGCCAAGCGGCAGCTGGAGCTGGGCGCCTGTGGAATCACCGTCGCCAAGCTGGGCGAGGCGGAAGCGATGGCGGCGGCCGGCATCGCAGACATTCTGATCGCGTATCCGATCGTCGGCGCCGCCAAGCTGCAACGGCTGGCGGCGCTGACGAAGGTCGCCCGCATCACGGTCGGGATCGATAGTTTCGAAGCGGCAGCAGGTTTGTCGGCACTCGGCCAATCGCTGGATGTCCGGATACCGCTGTACCTGGACGTCAACTCCGGGCTGAACCGCTGCGGGCGGGAGCCCGGCGCAGCGTCGGCGGAGCTCGGAGCGAAAATTGCGGCGCTGCCAGGCGTATGGCTGGCCGGGCTGATGACGCATGCGGGTCATGTATACGGCAAGGCGTCCCGGGAGGAATGCCGCGAGATCGCGCAGGCAGAGGCGCAGGCCCTGCTGACAACGCAGGCGTGCTTGAGGGTATACGGCGTCGACGTTCGGGAGATCAGCGCCGGCTCCACGCCGACGAGCAAGTTTGCCGCGGAGCTGGCGGGCATTACGGAGATACGGCCCGGCGCTTACGTATTCGGCGACGGCTCGCAGCTCTACCCCGGTATTATCGGGGAGGAGGAATGCGCCATGCGCATCTATGCGACGGTCGTCAGCGCGCCGCGTCCCGATACGATTATCATCGACGCGGGCTCCAAAACGCTGACGACGGATACGAGTCCTCACCGTCCCGGGTACGGCTATCTGCCGAATTACCCGGAAGCCGTCATCGAACGGCTCAGCGAGGAGCACGGCATTGTCCGGGTGCCGGACGATTGCCCGCTCCGAATCGGCGACACGGTCGCCGTCATTCCCAATCATTGCTGTACGGTAACCAATCTGCACGACCGGCTGATTGGCGTGCGTAAAGGCCGGATCGAACGGATGATTCAGGTCGATGCCCGGGGCCGGACGCAATGAGGACTGCCGCCTTCGAACGACGGTGAGGTGTCCGTGCCAGATTCGAGCCCGGGGAAGGGAAGCAGAGCCCGAAGGCGGGAAGCAGAAACTAGAGCGGAGGTGACGCATGAGACGGGAAGCGCTGTCCGAACGAATTGAAAATTGGCTGAACGCGCATCGCGACGAAGCGGTCGGCTTGGCGCAAACGCTCGTCCGCTTCGAGAGCGTGAACCGCCCGCCGGGCGGCGACGAGGGCGCTTATCAAGAGGCGATTGCGGCCTATCTGACGGCTGCGGGAGCTGAGGTCGACGTCTACGAGCTCGGCGACGTTGAGGGACTTATTCATCATCCGGCCTATATGCCGGGCCGGGTGTACGCGGGACGCCCCAATGTGGCGGGCCGGTTCCGCGGCGGGGGCGGGGGACGCTCCCTGTTGTTCTCCGGCCATGCGGATACGGTCCGCGAAGGCAATAAGCGCTGGCGCTTCCCGCCGTTCGGCGGCGAGCTCGAGGACGGCAGGCTGTACGGCCGCGGCGCCTACGACATGAAGGGCGGCATGGCTGCAGCGCTAACGGCGATTCGCTGTCTGCGCGAGCTTGGCGTGCGGCTGAAGGGCGACGTATACGCCGAGAGCGTCGTCGACGAGGAGTACGGCGGCGCGAACGGATCGCTGGCTGCCCGGCTGCGCGGGCCGCATGCCGATATGGCGATCATTCCGGAACCAAGTAATTTGAGACTCTATTCCGCGCATCTCGGAGGCGGCGCGTGGAAGGCGGCTTTTGCGGGCAAAAACGGGATTGCCTTCAATGGAGAACGGCTCGTCAATGCGCTGGATGCCGCCGTCGACTTCGCCCATCTGCTGCGCGCATTCGGCGAACGGCTGCGCACTCTCTACCCCGCGCCCGCCCTGTGGCGCGAGAGCAAGGAGGCCGAAGCGATCGGATTAAAAATCGTAGCCGGCGATGCGGCGTGCGTCGTGCCGGAGATGCCCGAGCAAGCGGAGGTGCATTTCTGGATCGAAAGCTATCCCGGCGTTTCGGGGGATGAGATCGTGCTGCAGCTCCAGGCGTTTTACGAGTCGTCGCTGGATCGGTTTCCGATTTTGCGCGAATGTCGGCCCGAGATCGTACCGGTCATTCGTTACCTGGAGGCGAGCGCCATGCCGGATAACGAAGCTTGCCGTTCCTTCCTCGATATCGCTGCGAAGGCGGGACGCCGAGCACTGGGGAAGCACTGCATCGAGCCGGCCGGGGCGCCGTTCGCGTGCGACGCTTTCTTGTTTAATCTGTACAGCGCGACGCCGGCGCTCGTCCTGGGTCCGGCGGGCGGCAACGCGCATGCGCCGGACGAGTATCTCGAGCTGGACAGCTATCTGCGCCTCATCCGTTGGTATGCCGAGCTGACGGCAGACTGGTGCGGCGCCGAGTCGTTGGATGAAAAGGAGAATGCCGATGCCGCCTCTTAAGGAGGTCCGGATCGCAGTCGCGGGCCTCTTGCACGAGACCAATACATTTGCGCCTGGGATGACGAACGTTGATGCTTTTAAAGGAGAATGGGTCGAAGGGCGGCGCGCGTTTTACGAACGCTATGCCGGGACGCGCACCTCGATGGGAGGCGTCATCGATGCGGCAGCCAAACATGGAGTCGAGCTGGAGCCGGGCCTGTATGCCGCGGCCACGCCGAGCGGGCTCGTCTGCAGCCGCGCCGCGGAGGCGCTTATCGAGAGCGTCGTCGCCTCGATCGATCCGGCGGCCGCCGGGCTGGTGCTTATCATGCACGGCGCGATGGCGTCCGAGCAGTACGACGATGTGGAAGGCGAATGCCTGCGCCGAATCCGCGCGAGGCACGGAAGCGGCCTGCCGATCGCGCTTACGATCGACTTGCATGCGAATGTCAGCCCGGAAATGACAAATCTTGCGGATGTGATCATAGGCTACGACACCTATCCCCATATTGATATGCACGAGCGGGCGGAGGAGGCGTTCGAGCTACTGCTGCGGCGCATCCTGGGCGAGATCGAGCCCGTGCGCGCCTATGCGCATGCCGGCATGCTGATCGTTCCGCAGGCGATGATGACGGAAGAGGGCGCCATGAAGTCGCTGATGGACCGGGCCTTCGAGCTGGAGGACGATCCCCGCGTATTAAACGTGACCGTTGCAGGCGGCTTTCCGTATGCAGACGTGCCGGACGCCGGAATGTCGTTTGTCGTCACGACGGACGGCGACCGGGCGCTGGCCGATACGCTGGCGGCTGAGCTTGTACGGATGGCCTGGGATATGCGGACGCAATTTTCCATTGCCCAATCGCCGCCCTCCGAAGCGGTCGCCGCGGCGCTGGCGGAGCCGGAGGGGCCGATCGTTCTGGCCGAAGGCTCGGACAATGTGGGCGGCGGCGCGCCGGCCGACGCCACGCATGTGCTGGCCTGTCTAATCGGCATAACCAAACCCGCATTGATCGTCATCCGGGACGAGGAAGCGGTAGCCCGAGCCTTCGGGATCGGCGTCGGGGGCTATTTCGCGTGCGAGGTCGGCGGAAAAAGCGATCGGCTGCACGGGGATCCGGTCGCGGTAAACGGCAAGGTGCGACTCCTTTTCGACGGCGAGTATCGGCATGCGGGACCTTATATGACCGGGCAGCGGGCGGATATGGGAAAAACGGCTGTCGTCGCATCAGGCCTGCTGACGCTCGTCTTGACGGAGAAGCGCACGGCGCCATGGGATCTGGGCCATGTGAGGAGCGCGGGGATCTGGCCCGGCGATTATCACATGCTTGTCGTCAAGTCGGCGATCGCCTGGCAGGCTGCTTTCGGCCCCTTTGCCCGACGTGTCATTTACGTGGATTCGCCCGGCTGCTGCAGTGCCAATTTATCTCACTTTAACTATCGCAAGCTCCGCAGGCCGGTCTACCCGCTGGATTGAATGCTTTTTTTTCAAGAGAGGAGGGGCAGCATGAGGCTGCAGGGGAAGGTTGCCTTAATTACGGGAAGCGCCTTGGGCATCGGCAAAGCCGTCGCTGCCCGCTTCGGGGCCGAGGGGGCCCGCGTGGCGATGATGGGAAACGACAGGGAGTCGCTCGAATCGGCCGCCGCCGAGATCAAAGGCAGCGGCGGCGACGCCATCGCCGTGTGCGCGGACGTGCGGCATGCGGAGGAGGTGGCAGGCATGCTGCAATCCGTACTGGATGTCTGGGGCGCCGTCGACATCCTGGTGAACAATGCGGGGATTTGTAAGCCCGCCCCATTCCTGACGCTCTCCGAGGCGGACTGGGACCTGCATATGGACGTCAATCTCAAAGGAACATTTCTGGTCGGCCAAGCCGTCTCGAGAGCGATGGTCAAGCAGGGCGGGGGCGGCTCGATCATCAATATGTCGAGCGTGAACGGGCTGGCCGCGGAAGCCGATCAGGCGCACTATAACGCCTCCAAAGGCGGGATCAACCTGCTCACGATGTCCATGGCGCTGGAGCTTGCCCCGCATGGCATTCGCGTCAATGCCATCTGTCCGGGCCTGATCGAGACCAGACTTACGGCACCGCTCGTTCAAAATGCGGAAGCGCTCGCGCCTTATTTGCGGACGATTCCGATGGGGCGCGTCGGACAGCCGGACGAGATCGCGGACGCGGCGCTATTTCTCGCCTCCGCCGATGCGCGGTACATGACCGGCCATTGTCTCGTCGTGGACGGCGGTCAGGTCATCAAGCTGTCTTGAAGCTCCCGGCAAAATCGACGCTGTCTTTTAATTACCGAAAAGGAGTTCGATCCGCATGTCGCAAACAATTCATACAAGCTCCGCTCCCGAATTTCCGCTTCCCTTTTCTCAGGCGCTCCGCGCAGGCGATTTTGTCTATGTGTCGGGCCAGGTCGGCGTCGATCCGGTCACCCGCGAGCTTGCGGGCGCCACGATCGAGGAGCAAACCGTTCAATGCCTGCGCAATATCGAGACGATCCTCGGCGCTGCGGGACTTGCGCTCGAACATATCGTCAAGCTCAACGCCTATCTCGGCGACACGAAGGATCTGTCGGGCTACAACCAGGCATACGAGCGCGTGATGACGCGCCCTTATCCCACGCGCACCTCGATCGGCTGCGCAATCGGGCCTTACTTGATCGAGATCGATGCGATCGCCTACGCGCCGGCCAGACGCGGGGAAGACGCCGGTCCTATGAAGGAGGCTGCCGAATAATCGCCGTTGCATGCGCCGGACAACGAGATGAGGCGCGCGGCGAACCGTAAGCGGCCGAGCCGGATCACCCAAATTTATTCAGACTGCTTCGCTTCCTCAGGAGCTGACCGCCGCCGTTCTTCACGTAAAGGGAGGTGCGGCGGCTTTAATATTTTCCGCTTCAAATGGTTCAAGTTCAATACATAGCGAATCTTGCAAAGTAAAATTGCCCCATATTCTCAATCCCCTCGGAGAAAAAAGCGCGAAAAGCGTGGAACCCTCATCGCGATCTCGGGATTTATGGTTGATCAAGCATTCGTACTATGAAGGGTCCGTCTTATTGAATCTGCTGAAGGAGCCGACTGCGGTTGCCGGAATTGAATAACTTTGCCCTACTTAAAGCCGCTTTTATCGCGGCTTTTTTTGAAATCAGTTGAGGTAAAATAAGGGATCGAAAGATGAAGTAAGCAAATGAAATTGAAAGGGGAGCCAAGATGAAGCTGCATTATAGCATGGCCCATGAACCGCTGCTGGATTTATCCACGAGGGATGCGCTGGTTGCAAATATGAAGAAAGCAGGGATCGAGAAAATTTGGATCGCCGGTTTTTTCTCCGGAGACATGATCGATCTAGAAGAGCTTAAGCAAGCGAAGGATTTTGCGGAACAAAACGGACTTGAAATCGGTGCGCTGACGATCCCGATCGGGCACCCGGGCAATTCGCTTAACCCGGACGACCCCGATTCAAAGCTGAAAATCCCCGAGCATTGGCACTATCGGATCGATAACAAAGGGGGAACCGCCTATTTCTGCGGGGCGATCGATTCTTGTCTGATCGAGGACAATGGGAATGCGGCCAAGCTGCTCCGCGATGCAGGCTTTAAAGAAGTGTTTCTCGATGACGATCTGCGCGTCGGCAACTTAAATGCCAATATAGAAGGCTGCTATTGCGATGCATGCATAACGGAATTTAACGCGATTTATCGCCGTCAAGAGACGAGGGAAACCTTGAGCGCGCGAATGTCAGACAGACTGGACACGGCCTTAATGAAGGATTGGGTTGCCTTTCAATGCGACAAAGTTACGGCTGTCATGAAGGCGACGGACATAGAAGGCGTGAAGCCGGGGATTATGGTCATGCATTTCGGCGACGAGCGTCACGGCATCGATATTGCTGCAATACGGGAAGAAATGCCGGACACGCTGTTCAGAGTCGGGGAGCATCAATTCACTGATCGAAAATTCGCCAATCCGTACGCAAAAGGCGAAGAAATGCTCGGCATCGCTTACCACCTGAACTTCATAGACAAACCTTTCGCTTTTAGCGAAACGACGATTTTCCCTCCCCGGTCTCTAAAGGAACATAATTTGGTATATAAAGCGAAGCTGGCGATAGCGGCCGGGCTCGAAAATATCCTCTTCATGAGCGGCACATGGGTGATGGATGACAGCTATTGGAAAGCGATTGCTGATGCGCTTCCGGTATTGCGAGCATTTGACCATGACTGCGTGGACAGAGAGAGAACCTATCCGGTTCACCTTGCTTACGGTACGCACGGCGCTTATGCGGAATCCATTATCCCGACCAGCTTGCCGGTATTGGCGGGCTTGCCGGTCAAGCCCTTGCGTGCGGACCAGCGCGAAGATGACGGGGAGCTGCTCCTGTTTTTCGGCGATTATGAACTCACGCAGGAATGGCAAGCGAAGCTGCCTCGCTACAAGCAAGTTATTTTTGACCAAAAGGCCGTGTTGAAAAATAAAGCGGTTATCGAAGCGTTAAAGGCTATGGCTTTCAATCTTGTCTGCTGGGAGCATGAAGCGACATCAAAGCCCGACGCTGTGGAAGTATCGATGCTTCAAGCGCGAATCGGTCAAGATACGCGGGAATTCCCGCACATCGTCGAAGGAGGCTATATCGGACTGGTATGGCTGAAGAATAGCGAGAAGGTCATTTTGTATAACCTGTTGGAAACCGAAAATCAGGGCGTCGTCGAAATGTCGGGGGGCAAGCATCCCGTTCGCTTAAAACCGCTGTCCTTTGCGGTTCTAACCGGATCAGGCTCTCTATCAGAATATGATACGGAAATTCAGCTGTGAGTAACACAATTGGACAAATGACCTCCGGCAAACGGAGGTCATTCGTTTTTCTGGCGATCCCTGAAGCGGCCTCTACCGCACGCACGAATTCCTTAATGGTATAGTAGACGCGGAGGGATATACATGGGGAAACGAAGAAGAAATAAAACTGTTGTCATATTGGTGATGGTAACATGTGCAGTTCCTTTTCTTTTTCTATGGTGGTGGTTGAAGACATTTAGTTCCATATAATATTGGAGAAAAAATAACGATTTGAGCATTAGTCAATTTTATAATCGTGAAGGACTTCTAACAGGACAGGGCCGGCGTCAAGTTCCAGGTTTGCTGGCATTTTATCCGAACGGACGGCATGCCGTTGAATCAGGACCGCTACGCCAATGTCGATTCATTCGTGAACGGCCTCGCTCCTGTCTTGGTGAACAGCAAGTGAGGTTGCATCGACAAGTCGGGCGCATGGAAAATCAAGCCTCGGTACGAGGAAGCGAAAAGCTTCGAGCGCCGGATTGACGCCTGTCAAATTGAATGGCAAAGGCAAGCGTCAAGAAAAACGGTCCGTGGACAGTGATCCAGCAGACGGGCAAAGTGAAAGCCAGTCATTCCCATGAACACTGGCCTTTTCTTTTTCAATCTCTCCTCCGCATGTTCACCGCCGAGTTTTTGCGCATTAAGCAAGCGGGAGAATAGCACAACAAGTAATAGAAGGTAAATATAGGGTCGTATCGAAGTATACTGTATGATATGCGTCTTAGCTTGGTGGAAAGTGGTTTTCGCAGATTTAAAGAAGGAATTTTAAAGAAGGAGTTGTTTGAGTTGGTGGACCAAACGAAGACGGAACAGAAATTAGGGTCGGTGCTTGTCACGAAGGGAATAAAAAGGATCACAGGACTTGCATGTATTAATCTTCCTGTCCGAAATGTCGAGGTTTCAGCAGAATGGTACGTTGAAAATCTTGGTGTCATCTTGCTACGCGAACCTATGCGCTTTGATCAAAACGCCAATGCAATCATTCAGCTTGGAGAAAATGGTCCAAGCGTTCTAATGCATGAAGAGCAAGAACTGATTCCTTTACATTTTACACGACATGGAAAGCCGGCGCCCATCTTTGAGTTGCGTACCGATGATGCTGAAGCATTTTATACGCAATTGCTGGAAAATGAGGTAACCGTATCGAATCGCCATGATAACTTGCCCTGCGGCAAATACTTTCATGTTCATGATCCAGACGGTAATGTAATTACAATTGTAGAGTAAGAGGGATTAATATGTACAAGTTCAGGACTGCATGCGGCAGCCTTGAGAGGATGTGGGATTGTGTCGTTTGGAACGAAGAAGTTCTTTAAACGATTCGCCAGGAAACTAAAGGAATCAATAGGGCCAGGCCCATATAACGCGAATGGAATACCTGTATCTTGTATTCATTGTCGGTATGATAAATTCAAACATGGCTATGCTCAGTTAAATACATCTTTGATGAGCTTTTTAAACCTGGATTTTGCAAATCGTTCGGCGAATATTTTGACTTGTGACCGCTGCGGGTATATCCATTGGTTCAATAAAGAGGTTAAAAGGGGTTCGAGAAAATAAATACAATCTACAAGGGGTGTAAAAATGCCTTTTTTCATAGGAATTATTCCACCTGAAGATTATAAAGAAAAAATTTTGGTATTCCGCAATAATTGGGCTAAGACGTTTCGAAATCGATGGGAAAATGATGGATTTAGGGCTCCTGTTGAGCCACATATCACTGTTAAACTCTCAAATGGACTTACGGAGGATATGATTTGGCTTGAAAAGGTAAGGGAAGCTTGTGCTTCATTTCCAAACTTCCAAATCACATTGTCTAAACCAGGTTCATTTGGAACAGCGGTTACTTTCCTTAGCGTTGAATCGAAAGAGATATATAACCTACATAAGAATTTGGTAGACGCGATCACCCCACCGCCCGAATTTATTGACAGTAATACAGAGTTGGAAAACTTCATTCCACATTTGACTTTAGGTCAAACAAAATGGGGTATGAATGAAGCAGAAATCATAGAAATGAAATTGGCTGCAAGAGAAGCTTTACCGTCGTTTCCAAGCTTTAATGTCACCTTCGTTCGGTTATTTGATATCTCAAACAACGTACCTTTAGAGGATATTAAACTTGCCTGTCTTTGAGTGTACTGGCATTGGTATGGTTGGTCCATTCACTTACTTGATTTCTTATCTTTAAAGCCAGACGACGGAGGTTGATATAATGAGTATTGGTTATTCGGTAACTCCACTCGTAAAAAAGCTCGGAATTAAAACGGGATCAAGGGTGTTGTTGATTAATGAGCCCATTCATTATTTTACTTTACTAGGCGAAATCCCAATGATCGAGCGATTAAGTAGAGATTGTAACTCGCATGAAGTGGATTTTATTCATCTATTCTCTTCATCGCAAGAGGAATTATTCCCTTTATTAAGCGAATTTAAGGACAGAATCAATCAATCAGGCATGATCTGGGTTTCTTGGCCGAAGAAGGCTTCAAAAATAATGACTGATTTAAGCGATGAGATTATAAGAAAATATGCATTAAGCATAGGTCTGGTGGACGTTAAGGTTTGTGCTGTTGATGAGGTATGGTCAGGGCTAAAACTTGTTATTCCATTGAAAAATAGAAATTAATTATTTTCGCGAAGCTCGATGTACGCGGAATACAGTATCTCATTAACGACGTTTGGAACGCAACGACACGACACTTGCTTTAAAAACTCCTCTTTACGATCTAACATTAACACTTTTCGTTAACGATAGCGGTATCCGCATCCGCGCCATTAGCGCAGTACGCGTACAGAGATTGGAGTTTGTGTATCGGATGCAAGTTTCTATACATATGTACGAATTTGGTGATATATAAGATTGAGAGGTATAAAATGTTTGAAAACTTTGATTTCAGACCAGGAATTGTTAAATGGAATTCTTATAAATTAAGTCCTGAAGATATGACCGATCTTAAATGGTTAGATGAAGATATGTTTATGGTCGAATATCCAAATGGATACTTAGTTGATGTCGGATGGTATGGCAGATTTTCAACTCTAAATGGCATTTTTATTATATACATTATCAAGAACTCAGAATGGAGCAACCCAGTATTCAAAGAAGAATATCGTTCAGTAACCGAATTGTATGAAGGAATGAAAAAAGCAATTCATATAGTAAACCAGTTAATAATTTAACGTTTAAAAGAAGGTTAAATATGGTAATAATTGTGTTTCATTGAGAGGATTTTAATTTTCATGGATAAAAACAATAAAATAAAGAAACTTGGAATGAATGGTCCATTACAGATTTTGTAAAATACCGTTCAGATGATTCCGCCGCTAACGGCTAAATTACGTTAATCAACTCTCTGTTGTTAGGTGATGCGTATGTGGGAACATCCCTCAAATACTCAAGTCAAAAATTTAAAGAAGCAGTACGATGCGTTATACATGCAACTTGAACCAATCGTAAATGAATGGGATCCAATTGGATTAATAAATGGCGGTGCGCCAAAAGATGAGTATGACTGTATCACTGTCCAGTTGATCTCATTACTGCAACAGGGTAGGGATCAAAAAGATATTTTTGAGTTTATTATTCACGAGCTCGATGACCACTTTGGTATGGGTATTGAAACGATTAAAGGTGACTATAAGGAAAGGTTTATAAAAAAGCATAGGGACTTCAGTATACGCTTGGTGAAATGGTATTCAACGATCATCAACCATTAATTCATATGTCGACATAGTTATTTTTAAGGTTCGGAAGGGCTAATTTCTTGATTCCGTGTGCAGACGACTACATCTTATATCGTATTTGATCCGCGTCTAACGCGGATTTTTTGTTGTAGCGATACAAGATATTCCCAACTTTTGGACTAATTTATCCGGCGACGCACCATGGGAATAGAAGTTCATGTTTTGCGGGTTTGGCTGGATGGGTAATGAGGGTTCGACTTATAATCAGCGGGGAGGGAAGGCGAAGGCTAAAAATTTTCGCCGAACGATGAGCGGCCTTAACACGGAAAAATACGCGGAGAACGTGCATATAAATGATTCCCCTACAACGAAATCACGAAAGGCGATTCGCGAAGCGTTGCCTGCGATCGATAAGTTCGCCAGAGCGGGCTACTTGGCTAAAGGGACTGTCTATATCATGATCGGGGCATTGGCAATGATGACCGCGGTCGGGCATCGAAAGGAAACGTCGGATACGAATGGTGCCATTGAGACGATCGGCGCACAGCCGTTAGGCGGCATTCTGCTGCTCATACTTGCCGTCGGACTGGCTGGATTCTCGGCTTGGCGGTTTGTACAAGCATTCGCAGATCCGGACGGCGAGGGAGGGGACATTAAAGGAATTTTAGTACGCGCCTCTCGTTTTGGCGTAGGAATCTTCTATGCGGTAATCACTTACCATACAGCGAAAACGATCTTGGGCGACCAGCCGTCTTCGGGAAACAAAGAACAGACGTTGACAGCTATACTTCTGCAGCAGCCGCTTGGCGCTACGTTAATTGCGGCAGCCGGTCTCGGCTTCGCTATTTACGGGATTATTGAAATTGTCAAAGCGATACGCAACTCCTTTACGGACTCATTCAAATTGAATGAAATAAAACCTGCTATGTATCGACCTCTTTTGGCTACTGCGAAGTTCGGTCTGTGTGCCAGAGGCGTCGTATTCGGCCTCATCGGTTATTTTCTCGTGCGCACCGCCGTCTTTTCCGATCCTGAAGAAACAAAAGGCTTGGACGACGCGCTCGCCGAGCTTGCGCTGCAGCCGCACGGCCGATGGCTGCTCGGCGCAGCGGCGTTCGGGTTCGTAGCGTACGGGCTCTATATGTTCGGACTGGCCCGTTACCGGAAGACCATTTATTCATAACGATTGGCCGCGAGTGAAACCGACCGCCCGTGCTCTTCCTTGAAGAGCTTAGGCGGTCGGTTTTATTACACTTATCAGAATATAGCGGACCTTATGAATTTCATATCCTTACATTCATAATTTCATATTCCGGCAGCTGAACGATTGAAAAAAAGAACGGAGGTTTGTTGTAAGATGTAGAAAATAGATCAATTTCGATTAGGATGGTGACGATCTCTGGTTGCGTTGTTTATTTTCCGCTATTTCGGAAGATCCATGTACCGAAAAATGATGCTGACGTCCTTTCTCATTATCGTGCTCACGGTGTCGGTGCTCGTGGCGAACTTTTATTCCCGCACGGCGGGAGATTTAAAGCGGCAGGCCGTCGAGACAAGCGAAAGAGCGATGCAGCAGTCTGCGGTCGCGTTCAATTCCTATTTGGAGAATGTTCGCGGCTTCGCTTGGAGCAACTTTAGGGATTTTGAATTTCAGAAGTTCGTCCAAAGCATGGGCAGCAACCCGGACGCGCTGAGTAAATACACGGGCGACTTCACGATTTATGTGAACGACAACCCCATCGTGTGGTCGATTACCGTCGACCAGTTAAACGGATTTTCCCTTAGAGCCGGAAACGCGATTCCGGATATGCTGCCGGAAGAAAAGGCGCGCATTGCCCGCATCGCCATCGAAGCGAGCGGCAAAGGCGTTTGGGTTCCATCGACCATATACGGATTAAATGCAGACCAGATGGAGCAGACGCTTACTTTCACGCAAGCCATTCGAAGTATCTCGCTCACTTCTCCGGGTCCGATCATCGGAGTCATGATGTACAATTTATCTTTCCATTCCTTAGATCAATGGTTCAAGAAAGTAGAAGGAGACCAGTCTAACCGCACATATATTGTCAAGGCAACCGACGGTACCATCGTGCATTCCCTCGTTCCGTCGGAAAGAGGCGAATCCCTGCTTAGTCCCGATGATCTGAAGTCCGCCAAGAAAGCGAAAGGCGGACACTTCTATTCAAGAAGGGATTTCGGATCGGCTTTAGTCCTTTACGAGAAATTGGAGAGATCCGACTGGATGCTCGTGACGATGATGCCGGTTAAGCTGCTCATTAAACCTGTAAACGATTTCACGAAAAGCACCATCGTAATCGGGTCGTTAAGCTTGCTATTCTCCATGCTGTTAGCCGGATTGTTCTACTCTCGGACGATTACGCCCCTTAAAGAATTAAGCAAAGGCATGAAGGCGATCGAAGTCGGAAATTACGAGGTGAGCCTCCCGGTTAGAAGCTATGACGAGTTAGGGTACATCACGTCGTCGTTCAACCGAATGGCCAAGGAAATCAACCGTCTTATTTTGAAGGTATACGAATCTGAAATCATCAAGAAAAACGCGGAAATTAAAAGCTTGCAATCCCAGATCAATCCTCATTTTCTTTATAATACGCTCGGAATCATCGATAGTTTATCCGCCATCGACGGAGATGCCAGAATATCGTTTATTAGCAGATCGCTTGCAAAAATGTTTCGTTACAACATTAGCGGTGAAGATATGTCGACGATGGAGATGGAAATTCAACAAATCCGGTTGTATTTGTCTATCCAGAAAATCCGCTTCGAAGAGAAATTCGATTATTTGATTTACGTCGAACCGGGGTTGGAGCAAGCGCCGATTCCGAAGATGCTTCTGCAGCCGATCGTGGAGAACAGCATTCTCCATGGCGTAAGCCGAAGCCGTCATTCCGGAATCGTCAGAATCGAAGCGACAATGGAAGACGGAGATCGCGTACAGGTGAAAATTTGGAACAACGGCATGCCGATCGATTCGGAAAGACAGGAATGGCTCCGTGCAAGGTTAGCCGGAACGCCTAAACACGGAGAGTCGGTCGAAAACCGTTCTTCCATCGGCTTGCTGAACGTTCAAGCGAGGATCAGGCTCCTATATGGCGACGATTGCGGCGTTTCTTTCGAAAGCAGCAGCGCGTACGGAACAACGTTTACGTTGATGTTAAGGAATAAGGTGCACAAAGGAGGAAACGAAGGATGAAATACATCGTTCTTGACGACGAGCCGATCATACGCCAGGGCGTCATCCATAAAATTCGGCAGACGGGATTGCCGCTGTTATTCGCGGGCGAGGCCGACGATGGCGTATCGGGGCTTGAATTGGTTCGATCGGCGAAGCCGGATATCGTCTTGACGGATATTCAGATGCCGGAAATGAACGGCTTGGAGTTCATTCGCATAGCCAAGACCTTGTATCCGCGGATGGAATATATCATTCTCAGCGGATTCGACGATTTCGAATACGCCAAGAAGGCGATTGGCTACGGCGTAAGCCATTATCTCTTAAAACCGGTGGAGGACGAAGAACTATACGAGTCCCTGAACGGCTTGATCGAACGGCTGCAGGCCGAAAGCCACCGCGACAAAATGGTCTTAAAGCTGCAGCAACAAGCCGAGACGGGTCAGGAAGCGGCGCGAAGTCAAACGCTCACGAGGCTATTGAACGAAGAGGAAACGAACATCGCGGATCCTTTGTTGGACGAACTGTCCGTCGGCTGCGTTTCTTTTTCATCGGTCGTCCTGCAGGTGGAACCGGTAAAGTTACCCCATTATTCGTTCGCGGAGGACGAAGAGGAACTGATTTGGTTCTCGCTTAAAAACATCGTAACGGAAGGGTTTAAAGCCGTAGGCATCGCGGGCTTGCTCGTTCATAGTTCGCTGAACCGCTGCGAATTCGTATATGTGTTAGGTCTCAAAGCGGGTCAAGATCGTTCAATCGTTCTTTCCGCGGCTGAAACGGTCGCTTACGGCGTTCGCAAGTATTTGAAAATCAACGCGGTAGTCGGGATCGGTCCGTTCGCGGATAAGCTTGACCGCATCCAGGAGATTTACCGCGAAGCGAAGCAATCGGCACGGAACGCGGTGCTCCATGGCGGAAACAGGGTTTCTCATTGGACCGCGCAGCCCCCCTATAAGGCAAATAGGCAGTCCATCATCGGCATCGAGGACAGCAAATTGCTCGCGGAATGGCTGGATCGTCAAGATGCGGATCAAATCATTCGTTGGACGAAACGGCGCCTGGGTGCGATCGCGCAGGATCCGAATTCCGCTTTCGTGCAAATCGAATGGTTTTGCGTCGATCTTTATCTGCTGTTCAATAAATATTTGATTGCCAATGCCGTAGACGCGGAATGGACGATCGGCGAGTTGGACGACATGCTGCGCTGGCTGCAACAGATCACGCGATTGGGCGAAATCGAAGAACGGATGATCGGTTTGGCTTCGAACGTTATCGGCCGTCTTGCCAGAAGCGGAGATCTATCGGGGAAAGAGGTGATGGAGGTCGTACGAGCGTATATCGATCATCATTTCGCCGAGCCTTTATCCCTGCAATCCATCGGCGAGCGGTTTTCCATTCATCCGAATTACTTCTCCAAACGGTTCAAAGAAAAATACGGCGAAAGCTTCATCGAATATTTAACCTCGCTGCGAATGAAGATGGCCGCCAAGCTGCTCAGCGACACGGATTTAAAAATCCATCAAATCGGGGAAAGAGTCGGCATCGAAGACGCTGCCTATTTCGGAAGCGTCTTTCGCAAGTGTTACGGCGATACGCCTAAGCAATACCGGGAACGCTTTCATTCAACTTAAAAATTTCATATCGAATCGGAATAATCCGTTAAGATATTCGCTTAAACCTCCGAAAAGGCGGACCTATAATTTAAACAAGCAAGACTAACGTACCCGAGGGGGAAGCTGGCTAGAATGAAAAAGAAAATTCGCTTGTCCGCCGCATCCATGTTATTGCTGACGATCGCTTTAACGACCGCCGCATGCGGAGGGAACAACGGTAACGGAAACGCGTCTCCGAGCACGAACACCGCCCCTGAGAGCAGCGCCACCCCATCGGCCTCCGAATCACCGAGCGCTTCCGCGCATGCGGAACCCGTGGAGATCGTCGTGTGGGATAAACCGAGCGCCGACGCGGCCGACAAGGCCTTCAAGGAAGAGGCTTTCGCCGCTTTCGAAGCGAAATACCCGAATATCAAGGTCACTCACGTCGAACAGACCAAAGAGAAGGAACGCGAGCAATTCATGACCGCGGTAGCCGGCGGGGAGCAGCCCGATCTGTACAAGAACCCGTATCCGGACATGGAATCTTACATCGCGCAGGGCATTGCGGCAGACATTACCGATCTTTGGAACGGCTTCGAAGGAAAGGACGGCTATTTGCCTTCGTCTCTGAATGCCGGAACGGTGGACGGCAAAATTTACGGCGTTCCGAACGACATGTACGTCACGGGACTGTTGTACAACAAGCAGATGTTCGCCGACGCGGGACTCGATCCGGCTGCGGCCTTGAAGGACTGGGACTCGTTCGGAGCGGCCGCCCAGAAGATGACGGACGCCTCCAAGGGGACTTACGGCTACGCGATCCTCGGCATGGATTGGGCGGATTGGTTCTTCGAGTATTACGTATGGCAAGCGGGCGGCGATCTGACCGAGAAGCAGCCGGACGGCACGGCCAAATTGACGTTCACGTCCGACGCGACGATCCAAGCGTTGCAATACTACAAAGACTTGAAATTCAAGTATAAAGCGACGCAGAAGAACGTCGTTCAGAGCCTGGACGACAACCAGAAGGACTTCTATACGGGACGCGCGGCTTCCATGATCGCGGGATCAGACTGGATCGGGGGCCTCGTAGCCAAAGGTATGGACCTGAACAACATCGGCTTTTCCGCATTGCCGGTCGGTCCTTCCGGCAAAGCGCCGGCGCAAGTCGGCGGAAGCTACTGGATTCTCAATCCGAAGTCTTCTCCCGAAAAGCAGCAGGCGGCCTTTACGTACGCGACCTATATAACGTCGAAAGCGTACCTCGAATCGGTGCTGCAATACAACAAGGACAACGGCATGTTCCCGAACCTGCTTTCCGTTCGGACCGACGTCGACGTGACGGGCTTCGTCGACGGCCTGCCGGCGGAGGTCGTGAGCGGCGTTCAATCGGCTGCGAAAGACACGCATCTGGAATATTTCCTTAAAGCGCGCTTGAGTCCTTATATCGTCAAGCCGATTCAACAGGCGCTCTTGGACGAGAACACCGATCTAAAGGCCGTGCTGCAGACGGCGCAGGATCTCGCACAGAAGGAAGTCATCGATAAGTATAACGAGGAAGTAAAAAAATAAGAGGGATCGGGATTCTCTCGAAGAGGGAATCCCGATGCTGTTCCAGGGGTGAACGAACCGTATGACGAGAATAACGAACATCCGTTGGATGCCCGTCTTGTTTCTGTTACCGTCCGTGCTCTGCTATCTGTTGTTTAAATACTATCCGCTGTTAAGCATGGTTCGTGTCAGTTTCTTTCGCTACAGCATCGTCAATCCGCCAGGGGCGTTCATCGGCTTGGCCAATTATACGGAGTTTCTTTCCTCGTCGACCTTCTGGCAGGCCGTATCCAACACGTTCGTGTTTTTCGCGCTTTATCTGGGTCTTACCTTCTGGATTCCGATCGTGCAAGCGCTGCTGCTCAGCGATATTCGCAAGGCGAACGCCTTCTTTCGCTTTATGTATCAATTGCCGACGATCATGCCGGCGGTCGCTGGCGTACTCGTCTGGAAATGGATGTACAACCCCGATTACGGTCTGCTGAATTATTGGCTCCAATTTTTCGGCCTTGGGCCGTATATGTGGCTCAACGACTTGCATATAACGAAGCTGGCCATCGTATTGCCCGCGGTGTTCGCAGGCAACGGCATCTCGCTTCTGCTTTATTATTCGGCTATCAAATCGATTCCGACGGAAATCTTGGAAGCGGCCAAAGTAGACGGAGCCAGTCCTTGGAGAAGAATGTGGACGATGCTGCTGCCGAACATCCGATTCATTATCGTGATCCAGTTCATCGCCTTCATGTCCGGCGTCCTGCTGGCTTACGACAATATTTACGTCATGACGCAAGGCGGCCCGGCGGGAAGCACGACCGTCGTATCGATGCTCGTCGTGAACACGGCGTTCCAGCAATCGCGCTTCGGGATTTCGGGCGCCATGTCCTTGTTCATGTTCTTCGTGATTGCGTTATTGACCGTCTTGCAAAATAAAATTTCCGCGGAAAAGGATTGAGCCATATGAAACGAACGCGCATGGTCGAAAAAGGACAGCGGTCTTTAACCTTTACGGCTTACGCGGTGACGATTCTCTTTGCGTTTTTTTCCCTGATCCCCGTGCTATGGATGGTTTCTTCGGCGTTCAAATCGGATAAGGACATCGACGCCTATCCGCCCAAGTGGATTCCCCAAATTCCCCAATCGATTCGGGTCACGCTCGATTATTCGGGACTTGGACTGATGGAGCGGGCGGATTACGAGAAGGATGCCATGGAGGCGATCTGGTTCCCTTGGATGAAAAATATCCGGGAGAATATCGGCGAAGTCAGAATTACCGGCATCCGGGACGGGAAGAAGATCTTCCAAGCCTATACGGCGTCGTCTTCGTTTCGGGCCGGACAGCCCTCGATCGTTCCTTCCACGTTGTTTACCGATCAGTTAATGGATCGCAAGCTTCCGATGATTCGCGAGAAAAAGCTGTCCAAGTTTACTTGGTACGGGGACGGAGGAAGCGACGTTTCGGGTGGGAAAGGCGTGGAGAAGAGCGAGCTCTCGTTGCGGTTCGCGGATTTTTACGGCGCTTCGGGGATCATTCAGGGAAAAGTCGCAACGATCGAGGAGAAACAAGCTTGGACCCGCCTGTTCGACAGCTTTATATCGGTGAACAAGATCGCGATGAATGCGGCCGGTCCGCTTGGATTCACGAAATATTTCATCAACAGCGCGATCGTGACGCTGTCCTCGGTGGCGATACAGCTGTTACTCGGCGGATTGGCCGGTTATACGCTGGCTCATCTGATCGCGAACAAAAAGTGGCAGTTCTTTTGGATCATGTTCTTCCTGGCGACGATTATGATACCGGATATCTCGCTTCTGTTGCCGCTGTATTTGCTCATGAAGGATTTGCATCTGGTCAATTCGCTATGGGCGATCATTCTGCCTCATTCCGCCTGGGGCATTATTATCTTCCTGTTCAAAGGCTTCTTCGATCAAATCTCGAAGGAGCTCCTGCAAGCGGCGAGGGTCGACGGGGCCTCCGAATTTCGCACGTTCCTGCAGATCGTCGCTCCGCTATCCGTGCCGATCTTCGCGGCCGTCAGCGTGT
The DNA here is from genome assembly GCF_030014955.1 of Cohnella hashimotonis. Lineage (NCBI taxonomy): Bacteria > Bacillati > Bacillota > Bacilli > Caryophanales > Paenibacillaceae > Cohnella > Cohnella hashimotonis. The sequence goes on along the minus strand of NZ_JAGRPV010000001.1, from coordinate 3,130,922 downwards.
TGACGTTCATCCCGGTATGGAACGAATTCGTCTGGCCGCTGGTCGTGAACAACCTGCCTAAGTATTGGACGTTTACCGTCGCGCTGAACGATCTGCAAAATCAGAGCAACGCCCAACAGAACATGATTATGGCCAGCTCGTTTATTTCGATGATTCCTTTGCTCGTGATTTTCGTCTTCGCGCAGAAGTATATCGAGAAAGGCGTGGCGTTCTCTGGAGTCAAAGGATAGCAGGAAAGATCGGATGATCATTGCGAGGAGGAGGCGATTAAAATTCTTTCGGTCCAACTGCTTTGCGAATACTTGCCGAACCCCGTAGCGATTCATACGGAAGCGCCTTGCTTCAGCTGGCAATTAAGCGCCGACGGGCGCAATCGGGCGCAAACCGCGTATCGGGTTACGGTTGCCGACGATCCGGGGAAGCTGAGCGCGGAGCGCGAATTGCACTGGGATTCGGGCAAAGTCATTTCAAATAACAGCTTTCACGTCGTATACGAGGGAGCTCGGTTGGAGAGCGACACCCGATATTACTGGCGCGTCGTCGCTTGGGACGAAACGGATCGAGAGGGGGAGCCCAGCGAAACGGCCTCCTTCCATATCGGTCTTCTGCAAGAAGAGGATTGGTCCGGACAATGGATCGGCGCGCCGGATATCGCGGGCTCTCCGCTATTCCGCGGAACGTTCCCGGTCGGCAAGCCGTGCGAGCGCGCCGTCGTTTACTTCGCTTGCCTGGGATACGGAGAGCTCTACTTGGACGGCAGCAAAGTCGGCGATCATGTTCTCGATCCCAACTGGAGCGACTACGACGATCGAACGATCGAGGGATTGCTTTATCCTTATAACGATAACGGAAATAAATCGGTTTATTACGTTGCCTACGACATCACTGCCGATTTGACCGTAGGAAAGCATAGTTTCGGCACGATGTTAGGCAACGGATTTTACAATCAAACCGCGCGTACGGTCGAAGGCCGAATGTCTTACGGGAATCCCCGTTTCCTGCTCCAATTAATGATTAAATACGCGGATGGCAGCGAGGAGCGCATCGTAAGCGACGGCAGCTGGCGCAACGAATGCGGGCCGATCCTGTTCGATAACGTTTTTGTGGGCGAGGTTTATGACGCCAGGCGCGAGATCGAAGGATGGTGCGAACCGGAATTCGACGAATCGGATTGGCAACCGGTCCACATCATGTCGGCGCCTAGCGGCGTATTAAGGGCGCAACAGTGTCCGGCGGATAAAGTCATGGGCACGATTCGGCCGATATGCCGAACGCAGCTTGGAGAAGGGTGTTACGTTTACGACATGGGTCAAAACTTCTCGGGGTGGGTCAGATTGCGGGTGAGATCGACGCCCGGCGGCTCCCGATTTACCCTCAGGTTTGCGGAAGAGCTGCACCCGAACGGAACGCTCGACTTTACGAGCGCCGGCGGAACGGACCAAATTCAGCATGACGTCTATATTTCGAGAGGCGACGACACTGAAGATTACGAGCCAAGATTCGTCTGGCACGGGTTTCGTTACGTTGAAATATCGGGGTTTCCCGGCGATCCGGGGGATGACGCCGCGATCGGCGTGATCGTCCACGCTTCGGTGGATTCCGTCGGTTCTTTCGAATGCTCGGACGAGACGCTTAACCGCATTCAGCGCATGTACCGTTGGTCCCAACTGAGCAACCTGCACGGCGGCGTTCCGAGCGATTGCCCGCATCGCGAGAGGTTGGGATACACCGGGGACGGCCATATTACGGCCAAGGCCGCCATCTATAACTTCGGAATGGCCTCCTTTTATCGGAAGTGGGTTCAAGACATCGGCGACGCGCAGAACATTCAAACCGGCTTCGTTCCCCATACCGCTCCCTTTAACGGGGGCGGAGGCGGACCGGGTTGGGGAAGCGCCTATGTCATCGTGCCTTGGCTCTTATATTGGGCTTACGGCGATTTGAGCCTGTTTCGGGACCACTATGAGGGCATGAAGAGATGGGTCGACTATTTGAAAGGCTGCACGGATGACGGATGCATCGTAGAGAGAGAGGAGCCGGGGAGCTGGTGCCTGGGCGATTGGTGCATCCCGGGTTCCATCGAACTGCCCGAACGAATCGTGAACACTTATTTTCACGCATACGTTACGAAATTGCTCGGACGCATTGCGCATGTGCTGGGCAGAGGAGACGATCAGCGACGCTACGAGGCACGATACGCCGACATTTGCTTGGCGTTTAATGAGCGATTTCTGGACCCAGAGCTGAATCGCTATTCGATCGGCAGGCAGGGAGCGGATATTTTCGCTTACGCGCTCGGCTGCGTTCCGCCCGAACGGGAACCGGCCATCCGAAACCGGCTGCTGATGCAGTACTCGGAGGCGCTCGGGGGCTGCGTGGATACGGGCATATTCGGAACCGGTCTGTTATTCGACACGCTGGCCGATTGGGGCGAGACGGATACCGCGATCGCATTGGCCGTCAGGGACGCGTATCCCGGCTACGGCTACATGATCAAGAACGGCGCAACGACTCTCTGGGAGAGATGGGACGGGCTGGAATCCCGTAACCATCCGATGTTCGGGAGCATTAGCGCCTGGATGTTCGAGCATTTGGCGGGCTTGCGCATGTGCGACGAATCCGTCGCTTTCGCGCGAATGGTCGTGAAGCCGCCGGTTACTTCGAAGCTCGCCTACGCCAAGGCGGAGATCTCGACGATCAGAGGAACGTATGCGGCCGGTTGGGAGCGAGACGGAGATTTATTGGTGCTGGAAGCCGCCGTGCCGGTAAACGGGTCGATCGTAATCGAGCTGCCGGACCGCTTGCGGAAGCCGGTCTCGATCTTCGAAAGCGGGCAGCCTCTGTTCGAAGGCGTCGACTACATGATGGAGGACAACCGAATCGTTCTGGGGTCCGGCCATTATCGAGCGAGCTGGTTAGCGAGTCAGTAAGCCTATTCAAGAAAGGAGGTGAAGATGATCGAGCAAGCCGCCGTGTATTGAAAGCGCTTTTAAAAAACAAAGGAGTGATTTCAATGAATCAGGCTCAAGGGAAGAACATGGGGTTTAAGGATGTGAATTGGATTAAGCGGATCTCGCTGGCTCTGATTGCGATCATGGCCATGACGATTCTCTTATCCTTTCCGCAAGTGGGCTTCGCGGCGACTTCCGCGACTATTCAATTCAATCAGAACCAGGGCCAGCGCAGCCCGAACGTCTTCGGAGGCGCGATCAACCAGCTGGACGGCGCATCCGACGTGGATTCCCTGCGCTCGGTAGGCATCAGCTTCGCCCGCCGCGACGTCTATTTGTCCCAAATCCTGCCGAATACGACCATCGCGCAATATTTGGCGGACATGTCCGTTTCGGGCGGCGTGGACGACCCGAATAATTGGGATTGGAGCCAGTACGGGTGGGTGGACACCTATCATAACAAAGGGCTCAAGACCATGATCATCTTGTCCTATAACGTGGGTTGGTTGTCTTCTAACAACGCGAATAACGGCGTTCCGAAGAACTGGACCGTCTACGAGGACATTATTAAGAAAATCACGCAGCGATTCCAAGGGAAGATCGATTTCATCGAGGTTTGGAACGAGCCGGATCTTGCCCAATTTCTCGACATTTCCAATAGCGGTTACGCCAACAGCTTGGCGGCTTACAAGGCGATCTATACGCATGCGGTCAACGCGATCCGCAGCGTCAACGCCACGATCCCGATCGGCGGGCCTTCGTTGTCGACGACGGACACGAGCTGGGCGAATGCCCTGCTTCAGGACGCGAACATTAAGCCGAACGTAAACTTCTTGTCCTATCATCATTATCAGATGGTCCCTAACGGCGAGCCGAATATTCAGGCTTTAAGGAACGTGGCCTCTGCGAACGGCGTCTCCAATATGCCGATCTATATCACCGAATGGAATTGGGATTGGCAATATATCGGTTCTTCGATGAATAACGATTCCACGCACGCCATTCCTTACGTCGCCCAAAGATTGAACGATATGATATGGAACAACGTCGCGGGAACCGGCTACTTCGCCTTTAACAAACAAACGACGCATCCTGATTTCTATTCGATCTATTCGAACGGAAGCCTGACGCCGAAGATGAATACCTATCGCGTATTGGCCAAACAATTGGGACTCGGGGCCGGAGCTTTCACTTTGAGAGGCAGCTCTTGGGTCAACGGAGCTTCGTCGATCGTGGCGGGCGGCGCGACCAACTCGAGCGGGAATCCGGTCGCTTGGGTCGTCAATACGTCCACCTCGGGCGGGGATAACCTGAACTTTAATTTCAACGGACTAAAAGCGAACACGTCGTATGTGGCCGCGGCTTACGAGGCGAGCTTGTGGCAGAACGGAACGGCGGTAAGCTTTACGACCTCGTTCACGACGAACGCGAGCGGGAACGCGACCATCTCCTTCTGGACGCCGTACGAATCGGTTATCGGCATTAAGCTGACTGAACAAACCCCCAGCCCCGGCGTAGTGTCTAACGGAAGCTTCGAATCGCCGACCACCTCGAACTTCGCTTACAGGCCTTTAGGCGCAACTTGGACGTTTACGGGCGATGCGGGCATTCAGCGCAACGGCGGCGACTTCGGAGCTTCGGCAGCGCCGCTGGGGGTGCAGACCGCTTTCGTTCAGAACAGCGGAACGATGTCCCAACTCGTCAGTTTGACGGCGGGTACGTACAAGGTCACCTTTAAGGCGGCTAAACGAACGAGTTACGGCGGTACGCAAACCTTCAATGTCATGTTCGATTCGACCGTGATCGGCACTTATACGCCTTCGACGGGTACCTTCGCGGCCCTCACGACGAGCAATTTTACGGCAACGGCGGGCACCCATACGATTAGCTTCGTCGGTACGACAACTGGAGACAACACCGATTTCATCGACGACGTCGTGCTTACAGTCGTGTAAAAAAGAAACTTTTTAAGCAGCTCATCCAGTAATTATGCAACGATTTCCAGTTTTAAATTGTCATATATAGTAGAGAACTGGCCAGTTTTCAATCTAAAGGCGAGAGGTGTATTTTTGTGAAGAAATTCGTCGTTTTATTGTCCATCTTTGGGATGCTGATTGGCGTGCCTTCCGCGTTTGCCCAATATGGATACGGGGATACAGTAAGTACGGCTGTTAATGTCAGTCTCGGATCCGGCTACGGAACGTTTCTGCAAGGCGGTGAAGCTGATATTTTCGTATTCAAAAATAACACTGCTCAATCGATAACGACGACGGCAAATCTACTATCCCCATCAGACGTTAATTATAACTATTGGGTAGAGGTACACAATCCGGGCGGCTCTGTCACATACCTTAATCCATGGGATAACGGCATCGGCGGTTTAGATTCGATTCAAATAACGGTGGGTCCGGGAAGTAAAGCTTACTTTATCGTGTCCGACACCGGAACGTTATCCAGCGCAAGCTATAGCTTCTGGCTGAATTAAGCCATTTCATTAGAGGCCGCTGAATCCAAGGAACGGATAAACTTAACACACGGTTCCCGCGATCACGGCGGATGAGGTGCCCTATTAAATTAAAAGCCGCAATTGTCGCGGCTTTTTGTTTTATGCACATTATTTCGAAAAACTCAAAGAGGGAGAGGTTGCTTCCAACACGTGGTAATTGATCAAAATCCAAAAGAGATTTATTATGCAGTTACAAATTGGAACATGATATTTCTATGCTTGGTCAAAAATTAACCTCACTAAATAAAGTGAATGGTATAATAGTTACACTTATATAACGGAGGGGCCTGCATGGGACAATACGTAGATCTTCTCAATACGTTTGAACAAGTTTATAACCAGGCTCCAATGGGCATTGTGCTCACGTCGATTAAAGGGGATATCATAAAAGTAAATCAAGCATTCAGTGACCTATTAGGCTATTCGAATCAAGAGGTCGAGGGGCTTTCCTATAAAGATATTTCATTTCCGGTCGATTTCGCTGAGAATGACAAGTTGATTAGAGAAGTAGTTGAAGGACAGTGTTCTTATTTCCATTTGGAAAAAAGATATGTTCGAAAAGATAAAACGATGTTTTGGGCGTCCTTGCATGTGTCGTTCGTTCAAGGGAACGCCGGAAGTGATTCCTACTTGATATGTCACGTTATTGATATTTCCGAAAAAAAGACGGTTGAATTGCAATTAGTTGAGCGAGAAAAGATGTTTAGACTCATAACGAATCATGCGCAGGAAATCATATATATAACGAAGCTTGATGGCACGTGTGAATTTATATCGCCTTCCGTTTTTGATCTCCTTGGCTACCGACCGGAAGAGATGATCGGTAAATCGAACAGCGAACATTACCATCCCGATGATTTAAAACGCCTGAAGCAGAATGACTTTTCGAAGGACGGTATTCTCCGCTATAGATTGCGTCACAAAAATGGACAATATTTATGGTTTGAAACCACGTATGAAATCGTCGGTGAACTGCCCGAAGACAAAAGGATACTCGCGATCGGTCGGGAAATTACAGATCGGTGGAGAAGTGAGAGTAATCTAAGAGAAGCTCAGAAAATTGCAAAGCTGGGCAGTTGGGAATATTATTTCAACACGAAAGAAGTATGGCTTTCCGACCAAGCGTCCGAAATATTGGAACTTGATAATCAAACAGGACTTTTAAAGTCCGCGGACTTACTTGAGGGAGTTCACCTCAAAGACCGCGATCTTTTGTTAGACGCCGTCGAGAATGCGAGCGAGGGAAATGTAATTGAACATGTATGTTCTTTTGCAAATAAATATCTTTATCTGAGGGCAGTCGCTTCCGGCGATAAACTAAGTGGAACGGTACAGGACATTACAGAGCGCAAGCATGCAGAATTAAAACTGGTAGAGACTATTGAACGATATACATCGCTTAAACATTATAACCACGACGCCATTTTTTCATTTGATTTAACTGGGAAAATTGAAAATACAAATCCCGCAGCATGCAGATTAATGCTGCTGCCAATAGAGTCATTACGAGGCTTGAACATAAGCGCGTTCATTGGAGAACCAAACTGGAACCTGATTCGCAACGGAGAAATGGAGCTAGCTGAACAAGGTATCCATAAAATATATAGGAGTGACGACACAACGGTCGAGGTATTAGCAACGATTGCTCCTATCGTTGTTCACGACCAAAAAGTCGGTTACTTTCTCATAGCAAAGGATATCACGGAACAAAAGAAACTCATGTTTTCAAAAGAAGTAGCAGAACGTGCAAATGAAGCAAAAAGCGATTTTATAGCCATGGTAAGTCATGAGATCAGAACGCCATTAAACGGGGTAATAGGGATGGCGGATCTATTACTGGATAAACAAACCTTGCAGCCGGATGACAAAGCGTGTATTGAAATGATCCGAAGCAGCGGGGAATTATTGTTGAAAATCGTCAATGATAACCTAGATATTTCTAGAATCGAAGCTGGGAAAATAGATTTGGAAGAAAACCTTTTCTCGATCTCCGACGTAGTCTCAAGAACGGTTGAATTATTAACACCGAAAGCGCATTCCAAAAATATTGAACTCTCCGTCTCCTTCGGTCCCCAATTAACAGATTTAGTGATAGGGGATGCAACACGTTTAAGACAAGTATTAACAAACCTTATCGGGAATGCCGTTAAGTTTACCGACATAGGCGGCGTAAAAGTAAATGTAACTCAACTTAAGGAAATAAATAATATAACCTGCATTCAATTTGAGATCGTCGATACGGGAGTCGGAATCCCACGAGACCAAGCTGATCATATTTTTGAGCCTTACGTACAGCTTACTAATTCCTCGAAGTCACAAGGGACTGGTTTAGGATTGTCCATTAGTAAAAATTTAGTTGGATTAATGGGTGGTGACATTTGGGTCGATGCTACTCCTGGGGGAGGGGCTACGTTTGGATTTACGGCCTGCTTCAAAAAAATGGAGAAAGACTGAAAGAAGATGTCGAAAGTCAAATACTTTGTCCCACTAAAGCCGCAGCGTTCGCGGCTTTTTTGTTATATGGGATTAAGTTCTTGTTATTGGCCGCTGCGTCTTTTTTATGCGGGAATGGAAAGTCTCGAGAGGTTTGGGGAATCATATTTCATTATGAACAGTAATGGAGCGTAGAGAAATGAAAGTATTATCAATGATTCAACCATGGGCGACTCTGCTTGTCAAGGGCGAGACGCTTTATGAAACAAGATCCTGGAAGACCCGGTATCGCGGACCGTTGGCCATTCATGCAAGCCAGAAAGTCGATAAGCAGGCCTGCAAATATGAACCCGTACGTTCTTTACTCGCCAAGAATGGCTTTACAGAACAAAACCTCCCTACGGGGGTTATACTTGCAACTTGCGAGCTTACAAATTGTTATCAAGTTATCGACGCTAATGATACGTCAGCCATTCTGGATGTCGGGAAGGTTGTGACGGGGGAGGACTTCCTGTTAGGCGATTACAGTCCAGGTTATTTTGCGTGGGAAATAGCGGGTTTCCGTCTGCTGAAGCCCTATATTCCGGCGAAGGGAAAACTGGGACTATGGGAATATCCGATGCAAACAATTAATTAATTTTCCCAAATGAATAACTTCGCTGAAGAACGGCAGAGACGGACATTGACCTAGAGCAGATTCGGATATAAATACATACGCTGGTCTAAATAGGGCTCCAGCAGAGGGCGGATGTATTTAGATTATGCTGAAAAGCATTGTTCTTGAGAAGGAGCAATGCTTTCCAACAGTATTATTGTTAAGGTAGAACAGAGGGAGCATTTGCGTCGAAATATATTTCGATTAAGTAAAAAAACTCGCCGATCTTAGATAAGTTTTCTGCGAGGATCGGAAGAATGAAAAGCTCGAGAGGCTTTTCGTCTTTCATGATCTCGATCCGGATATCATGGGTGCCGGCAGCCAAGCGTAGTTCTTGCATCTTGCTTCTCGGCGAACGGTGATAAGCAGGCATAAACTCAGTTTCTTCGTCGTCTTCGAATAAAATTGTCCCGTTCAGCCACACTTTAACCGGATTAGCCGTTCCTGCTATCAACCGGATGGCTTGTTCATGTGGATTTACGAGCTTGGAAACCGCGGTATATTTACCAGGCATCGTCGTATTCAAGGCGCTATTAAAGTCAATTCGATCACCGGCGAAGTCGACCGTTTGAAAAACCGATTGATTCGGGCCGGATATTTGCCATCGGGACGCGGCCAGAAGCGTGAAATTAACGGTTTCTTTCGACCATTGGGCATTATCATGGATTCGGTGGATGATTAACGCGATCTCGTTCGTTACAGAAATGACTTCAGGTGCATGGATCGTGTCCGTCCAAGTTAGGACGCCACCAGGTGCGAGGGTAAAGGGGCGAGTACCTGAGCCGCTCCAGCCATCAGGAAGCTGCCAATCGAGATTTCCGTTCCATGCCTCTCGGGAATGGTTGACTAGAGTCAATGATAGTTGTTTTGTTCCGCCGCGTCCGATAGAAGGGCCATCCATGCCGAAATCGATTGTCAGCTCTAAGCTTAATCGGTTAGTACGTGTACCTTGAGGGAGCAGGTAACGATTAGCAGTAAAGGGCGTATTCCATAGGTCAGTCACCGTTTTCGGTACTTCTAGGAAGTTGTAATGATTGTCATTTGAGGTACAAGCGTCGGCCCGGATTTCTACTCCAGCCCCCCATGTCGCCAATACTTCGCGTCCGGCCAGCATCGTGCGATGTGTCAGTTCCTCCAAAGTAGCTGGAGCGGGAAAGCCTTTAACTTGTGGGCTGACGACGATTCGGTCGCCAACTGGATTAACCCATCTTTCTGGCAGAAGCTCCGGTCCGAGAATCATACCTAGAATTGCACCAAGTGTAGCCGCGGTACAGTCCGTATCGTAGCCGCAGTTGACTGCCTTCAGTAGACAGTCCTCGAAATCGGTTCCGTACAGCCAGCCAAGAATCGTAAAAGCGATATTTTGCGGAGCGTCCGTAAAGTTGGAGCTTCCATGATGCTCAAGAATCAGGAGACGCGCTTCCAACCAATCCTTACCTTCCTTGTGCCAGCGGAGCAAATCGTGAATGGCTTTTGCGGTCCGACACGTTGAAGGAATATGCTGCAGACCGATACTGATTAATCGGTCCCTGTCCGTTTCGATAAAGATAGCGCTTTCGATAGAGGCGAAAAACATTTCCCCGTATACCCCTTCACCGCCTGCATGGTCAACGATTGCATCCTGATAGGCATAATAGGCAGCCACATGCGGAGCGCCGGGAGCCACCATCGCCCATATTTCCGAGCGAATGGGCGAGCCCATACAATGGGTAAACGGATTGTTGAACCACCCTGCCACGGGAGCTGTTAGTCCTCTGCGCAAGTTAGTTAAGGCATAGCCGTATTCGTCGAACGGGAAGAATACATGTTCTACCCATTCCTGTCCCAGCTCGATAGCTGTTAATCGCGCTCCGTATTGCTCTAAGGCATGAAGCCAAACGAGTTGTAAATCTAAATCGTCGTTTTCCAGCGGTCCATCGGGTAATTTGGGATAGAACGTTAAATTGAGCAGTTCTTTGGAGCCTTCCACCGGTGCTCCGAGCGTTCCCCCTATATTTTTACCAAGCCAGCCTCCATACACCCGGCGATAGTAGTCCTGTGCATTGATGGTCTTACTAGCCATGATTCAAACTCCTTTTGAGCGCTTATTTTTTTGTTATACTGATCTTAGCAGTGAGAGCGTTGCTAAATCCATGTACAGCTTTAAGATTAGGACAGTCTTAAAAATGGGAGGTAAGGCATGGAATATTATTCGCTACCTCGGACTTCCTCACTTGATGTTAGATGGGCTGGTGTATTTGAAGCAAGTAGCGGCTTAGTGGGGAGCAACCATTATAATCCGCATTATGAATTGATCGCGGTAGCGGAAGGGCCGGTTTACCTGCAAGTGGGGGATCGCACCCAGGTGCTGAAATCAGGAGAAACCTTACTGTTAAAGCCCTGGGAGCAGCATTCCAGTCTGAAGCAAACAGATTCGGGCAGGTTTTTCTGGGTGCAGTTTACGTCCGATCCGCCTTTGCTTGAGCTGGAAGGCTCGAAAATTATGAGGGAAGACCTTAATATTGTCCATGTTCTGCCCAATGAATTGCGAACTTCATCTCACCGAGATGTCGATGGATTGTTCATTCCAAGACAATTTCAGTTGTCGAACCGCTACCGGCTAATGACTGAATTCGAAAGGCTGATAAAGGAATCCAATAAGCCAGAAGGGTATTTTCGCTACCGGATGTCACTTATCCTGGCAGGGATACTGGAGCATATCGCTGATGAATGGCTTCACTCAAGTCATGAGTTCCAAATTCCCGGTTCATTTCTTACATATCGTAAAATCGTCAATTATCTGGATGAGACCTATGCACAAAACGTCAGGAAGGAAGCGATAGAGCGCAGCCTCGAACGCAAATACGAGTATATCTGCCAGGTGTTCAAGAAGTATGCGGGTATCACGATCGTAACGTATATCCAGCAGCTTCGCGTTCAGCGGGCCAAATATTTGCTCGCGAACAGAGCTGCCAGCCTGCAAGAAATTGCCGCTGAAGTCGGGTTTGAAGACCCGTTCTACTTTAGCCGCGTATTCAAAAAGGTCGAAGGAATATCTCCTTCGGTATACAGAGAGCGGACAGAGAAAGCATCGCAATCATAAAACGAGCCCTGAATGATCTTTATGATCGTCCAGGGCTCGTTCATTTTCCAAACCATATTCCCCAAAAAAATCTTTAGACAAAAAAAGTATTGACAAAATTATAACTAGTCAAATATTATTCAACTTAAATTCCGTTACAAGCGTATTATACTAAATGCGAATCAGGTACTTTTAAAAATCATTCCATAGGAGGAGAAAGTGGCGGAATTTAGCTCTAAATGAACGCGGTTACACTGCCATTTGAAGGCGTGTGATCTTTTTCTTGCACTCATTTTTAGGCATAAAAAGCCGAGAATGCCAACCCATCGACATGATTGCGGAGTCATTCCGTTTTCGATAATCGAAGACCGGAGTGGGGAGGCGTTTACCGACATACGATACGGTGCTCAAAAATCTGCTAGACGTTATGCAGGATTTATACGATCAAGGCGCCCCCGTTCCGAAAATAGCCTTTTATACCAATACCGACTCTGGAAGCACCATGGAGTACATTTATGACCGATATTATAAAACCGGGGCACCGGACAGACACCCCGATCTTTGGTTCAATTGGAGATCCAAGCCCCTGATTATTGGCGTCTCCAGTCAGGCCTCAACTGCCGTATCCAATTTCTTTACGATCAAAGAATCGCAATGGCCGACAAAAGCGCCAAAAAACAACGGCTTTCCATGGATTGACTTCTTAAGACCCCAGCAAGTCTATAATGACAACGGACAAAAAGAAATAATGACCGTATCTCCCGCCCAAAACTCAGGATCCCTTTTATTTATCGATAATGCATTTTTTGGATTACCCAATACTTGGGGGCGAGGTTATCATAATGGGACGCACGACAATAGCCTGGATGCCGTCAACTCGGGATACAATTTTATCGAACAATGGAACAATGCGATCGCTCAAGATCCTCTGATTGTATTTATCACGGGATGGAATGAATGGATGGCCGGCATTTGGGATGGTATCGGCAACCGCAAAGTGAACTCGTATGATGCTGCAACAATGGCTTACAGTCGCGATATTCAACCCATGAAAGATGGCTTTAAAGATAATTACTACATGCTTCTTGCTAAATATATTCGACAATATAAAGGCTATAACGCGATGCCTGTGCCAAGTGCTGATAAAACCGTTACGATCAATACGGATTTTTCGCGATGGATTTTTACGTGAATGGCGATACTGCGCCGGACGGAAGATAAGCTACGCTTATTATACAAACGAAAGTGTGGTAACTACTCCGACGCGTAGGGTCAGTTTAAAACTCAGGCTCGAAACCATTGACAGATCAACGATCAGCTTCTATAATCCGATTGAATGAATGCGTATTCAGAAAGGATTATTCATGAGTTCCTCCATCGATGTGGCGAAGAAGGCCGGTGTGTCCCAGGCTACGGTGTCGCGAGTGTTGAACAATCCACAAAGCGTGAAACCGGAGACCAGAATGAAGGTGCTGCAAGCCATAGAGCAACTTCAGTATGTTCCCAACCTGATTGCCAGAAGCCTGGTTACCAATACGACCCGAACGATTGCGCTGATTTCAGGCTCGCTGCAGAACGGCTTTTTTGCCGAAACGACCGATTCCATCGTTCAATTCGCGAAGCATAAAGGCTACAAAACGCTTGTTTATTTCGAAGACGAGAACAAGGTTCCGGATTTGTTTGATTTGATCATGAGCAGCAAAGTGGACGGCGTGCTGTTGTCGCTCATCAAGCTCGACGATCCGCTTGTGGAACAGTTGGAGCGGGTCAAGGTGCCCTGTGTCTTTTTTAATAGGAGATCTAAGAGCGGAGGTCATTATGTCGTCCTTGACAATCCATCGGCCGTCGCGGAGGTTACGCGTCACCTGATTGGCCTGGGTCACCGCAAAATAGCCTATCTGTCCGGGAAAACGGACTTCTCGACCTTCCAGGAGAGAAGCGTCGGATTCAAGCAGGTGATGCAGGAGCACGGTCTGGAAATGAAGCCGGAATGGACGAGTTTTATCGACACGACTACGGAAGAGATTGAAAGAATGGTATTCACGATGTTGAACCGTCCGGAGCTGCCGACCGCCATCATTTGCGCAACGGACGCCATCGCGCTGATCTGCATGGATATCATCCTCATGATGGGTCTGCGGATTCCGGAGGACATCAGTCTGTCGGGGATCGATAATACGCGGATGGCGTCCCATCGTGCCGTTCAGCTGACTACAGTCGGCCATCAAAAATTCGCCATGGGCACGATCGCAGCCGAATCCCTGTTCGAGTTGATTGAAAAAGGCGATTCCGAGAGGAATGCCATCCAGATCACGTTAAGGCCGGAGCTGATTGTGAGAAAGACGACGGGTCCCGTAAACTCATCCGGTAGCTAAGGAACAACAAGGAAGCCTCCTGCCTGGCGCAGGGGGCTTCTTGCATGATCTCCGGCTGCTGCAAAAAGGCGAAGAAATCGTGGTTGACGAAAAGATAGGCAGGTGTTACCATTTTCGTGAATACGTATTCATTACCTGCGAAGGAGCATGAGAATGGTCAAGTTCATCAAGCAGGGCATGACGCCCGCCGACTTCTATCAGGAGGATCAAACAGTCTACGATACCGTCCGATCTGTGATTCGGGATGTGTCCGCACGCGGGGATGAGGCGGTAAGGGAGCTGTCCGGGAAGTTTGACCACTGGTCCCCCGAACACTTCCGGCTCAGCGTTGAGCAGATCTCCGAGATCGTGAGGTCCGTACCGGATAGCGTCAAAGAAGATATCCGCTTCGCACAGACCCAAATTCGCAATTTTGCTTCAAAACAAAGGGAAACGATTCATGATCTGGAGGTTGAGACGCTGCCGGGCGTCGTGCTTGGCCATAAACACATCCCGGTAAGCAGCGTGGGCTGTTATGTTCCGGGCGGCCGTTATCCGATGGTCGCATCGGCACACATGAGCATTGTAACGGCAAAAGTGGCGGGGGTCTCCCGCGTGATCGCATGTACGCCGCCGATTGAAGGAACCGTACCCGCCGCAACGGTCTGTGCGATGGCCATGGCCGGAGCCGACGAGATTTATATTCTAGGCGGCATTCAGGCGATGGCCGCTATGGCCATTGGAACCGAAACGATCAAACCGGTGGATATGCTGGTTGGCCCTGGAAACGCTTACGTTGCGGAAGCCAAACGCCAGTTGTACGGAAAAGTGGGGATCGATTTATTCGCAGGGCCGACGGAGGTTCTAGTCATCGCCGACCATACGGCGGATGCCGAAATGGTCGCGACCGATTTGCTGGGCCAGGCGGAGCATGGTCCGACATCGCCTGCGGTTCTCATTACGACGTCGGAGACGCTGGCGCAGGAAACGCTAGTTGAAATTGACCGTCAGCTTGAAAGTCTTCCTACCGCGGATATTGCAGGCAAATCATGGCGCGACTATGGAGCGGTTATGGTTGTGGACAACGTTCAGGAAGCCTTGGCCGAAGCCGATAAGCTGGCTTATGAGCATGTCGAGGTGCTGACGGAAGATCCGGACTATTTTCTGCACAACATGAAAAACTACGGAGCGCTGTTCCTCGGTCCCGAAACAAACGTGGCGTACGGCGATAAGGCGATCGGGACCAACCATACGCTGCCTACGAAGGGCGCCGCGCGGTATACCGGAGGATTATGGGTGGGCAAATATTTGAAGACGGTCACCTATCAACGCTGCACGGAGGAGGCAAGCAGACTTGTCGGGCAGTATGTTTCCCGTCTTTGCGAATTGGAGCATTTTGCCGGGCATAAAGCGCAAGCCGACTTGCGGGTTCGAAGATACTTGTCTCATTCGTTAATATAACTCGGTCTCAAATCAAGAGACAACATTGGTGAGCATGAAGTTGACATTCACCCGTACCGGACGTATTCCCAAGCTACTCAGGAGCATGTGGCTGTGATCGCCTGGTGCGAGCAATCGGGCGAGGTGGAGCATTTCCGACTCGACCGGATCGAATCGATTCAATGCAGCGGACAGACATATTTACTCTGAGTAGATACGGATGTATAACTGACGTAAGGATTCCAGGTTAACTGGAATCCTTATTTTTATTTTTTGGGGATAGCGCAAACTTCGAAAAGGAAACTTAGCTTTTCGAAACGTTAAAACGAGGCGCCATAATGTTATACATCATGATTAAACTCTTGATGTATAAGGGATTAATCATGATTATAGACATCTGTATAAAATACGGGTTTTGTGAAAAAGATATATAAAATAATAGCGCACGAGCTTCACAATAATAATAATCATTCTTCGAACGTAACGAATGTTTTTTTGGTATCTTTCCACGAAATTACAAATAAATCATGCATTCGGCGTTTAGTGAAGGCATCCACCGAAGCCAGCGGCGTTGTTTCATTCCATCTAGAAAGTTCGACCGCCTTATAACCGTCAGACTGCGCCCATACAACAGATTTCAGTTATTTATCGTACTAATTTCAATTTCGGTATCGGCGGCCACGCGTTCTGGCCCAAATGAAAAGACACGCCTCATGCAGGCGTGCCTCCAGTGTATTCCCTTCTCTATATTAGCCCAGTTCCATATGATCCTGGAACTGAACGACCGGTTCGTTTACAGCGTGCAGCTCAAGCACGATGATTTCGTTTGGTCCTTCTTTAAGCAGCGGTCCAGGAACGTATAGCGTCTTTTGCGGACCGACGTTCCAGTACCGTCCCAGATTAAATCCGTTGATAAAGACATTTCCCTTGCTCCATCCCTCCAGCTTCAAAAACGTATCGGCGGGTTCCGTAATTTCGAAAGAGCCTTTAAAGAAGGTCGGAGAAGCAAGAACGGCCTGACTTTTGCGATCCGAAGCGACGGACTCGAAGGATAGCGCGCTCAGGTCCTCCATCGGCAGGGTGAAGATGTCCCATCCGAACAAGAACTGTCCGCCCAGTCTTACCCCTTCGGTAATTCCTTTGGCATCCTTAAGCATCCAACCATAGTTGACCCGGCCCTGATTTTCAACCAATATGCCCAGACTAGAGCCTTCGGGAGGCGTCGTCACGACGATGTCGCGCTCGCCGATATCCAAGCCGATGTCATGATCGGTTCTGTCGATAATTCCTTGGTATTTGCCGTCCAGATATACCAACGCCCGGTCCCTCACTTCCTGAATGACGAGCTTGTTTTTTGTTCTGGGGCCGGATACTTTCGTTCGATAGTAAATAAATCCGTAATCTTGCCCTAGTCTTTCCATCGTCTCAGGGTACACGCTGTACACCGGTTGAGTCAACGAATCCAACTGATCGAGCAACTTCGCTTGCTCCGTTAATGGGATAACGCCGAAGGTTTTCTTTTTTATCGGTTCGGGCAGCAGATCTACGGGGATTTCGACGTGTTTGGCAATGACTTCGCGAATCGCCCAGTATTTTTCGGTCACTTCTCCCGCTTCATTCAGCAGTGCATTGTAATCGTAGCTTGTAACTATTGGTTCGTATCGATTGAAGTAATTGGCGCCATTATAAAAACCGAAGTTCGTTCCTCCGTGGAACATATAGAAGTTGACGGACGCTCCAGAACTTAACATGCTGTCCAATTCGATGGCTACGTCTTCGAAATCTCTAACGTGATGCGATTCGCCCCAATGGTCAAACCATCCGTTCCAATATTCCATGCACATCATCGGCTGATCGGGTTGATATTGCGCCAGTTTCTCGAAGGACGTATCCGGCTTCGAACCGAAATTAATCGTCGCAAGCACTTGCGGGAGCAAGGCGCCGCCTTGAAGCATGCCGTCCTCCGCTCCGTCGGACGTAAACAATAAGACATCGATCCCTCGTCGGACCATTCCGTCTTTTAAATATTGTAAATATGCCTTGTCGTTGCCGTAGCTGCCGTACTCATTTTCGATCTGCGCGGCGATGATCGGTCCGCCGTTCGTACAGAGTAAGGGCTTCAGCAAAGGCAATAGCACATCGAAATAAGCGTCGACTTTGTCCAGATAAGGTTGGTGCATGCATCGGAGCCGGATGTTGGCGTCCGCAAGCAGCCAAGCCGGCAGCCCTCCGAACTCCCATTCCGCACATATATATGGGCTTGGCCGCACGATGACAAATAAGTCCAGACCGTGCGCCAGCTTGATAAATCGCCGAATGTCCGCCATCCCCTCGAAGTTGAAGCAGCCTTCCTTCGGCTCGTGCAAATTCCAAGGGATATAGGTTTCTACCGCGTTGAATCCGCATGCCCTTAGCTTGAGCAGTCTATCTTCCCAATAATCCGGCACGATCCGGAAATAATGCATCGCGCCGCTGATCAACCGGATTTTCTGTCCGTTATAGACAAAATGCCCGGCCTCAATGCCGAATGTCGCGTTGTTCATCGCGCAACTCCCTTTCATCGCTCCGGTTCGATTCAAAAAGCCGAGAGCCCCTTGTCGCGCGGGACTCTCGGCCTGGCCTTACTGTTGCGTCCTAGACGATAAATCCATGTATCTCTTGTTGTAGATGTTGTAAAGCAGCACCGCAGCTTCTGCGCGGGAGGTGTCGGCCAGCGGGTTCAGCTTGCCTCCCGAACCCTTGACGAGCTGTTCGGACGCCAGTGTCGAAAGGCTGTCTAGCGCGTAGGAAGCAACATCCGACTTGTCCGCAAACGTGCCTAACGCATCGCCCGTTCCGCTTGCCATGGGGTAGCCGGCAGCCAGCAATGCCCGGTGCGCGAGTACCATCATATCCTGTCTGCTGATATTGGACTTGGGGTTAAAGCTGCCGGCGGCGCCCTTCGCGATGCCGAGGCTTTTGGCGATCGCGATCTCCCGGGCGTAATAATCTCCCGATTGGACATCGTCGAAGTTTTGGACCGCATCGGCGTTCAGGCCCAGAGCCCGAACCAGGAGAGTCACGAAGTCCCCTCTGCGGATGGTCGCCGAAGGCGCGAACGCTTCAGCCGATACGCCGTTTACGATTCCTTTGGATGCAAGAACCTCCACGGCATGTTTGGCCCAGTCGGTTCGAGCCATATCTTTAAAGCTTTTATAGCCGTCCGTTATCCGATATGTGCCCGGCGCATCCGCTTCAAAGACGACCGCGCCAGCCGCAGCATCGTAGAAGGCGCTCGGAACCGCGATCGCGCTGCCTTGGCTGCCGGAACGCCATACCGCGATCGTCTCCGGCCGCTTGCGCTGTTCGGCGGTCGGCGCATACGGCAGTTCGACCTTAACCTTGTCGGCACGGGTGTTCCCCATCGACAGCGAGACGGGCTTGCCGTCTTGCGTCAGGGTAAGCGTCACCTCGTCCGTCACGAGGCCGGACGGCGATAACGACGAACCGATGACAAGCGTCAAGCGGCCGGCACCGGCGGCATTCAGGACTTTGCCGGGAATCGTTACCGTACCCGAAGACGTGTTCACGACAAGCTGCACGGAACCCTTCGCGAAGGAGACCGGGTTGGGCAGCTCGACGGAATAAGCGCTTGCGCCTTGCGTCCGGGGCAGCTTGATTTGAATCGACGTTCCGCCGTCCGCGCCCGTCGATGCCGAATTCAGCGCCGCCTCCATCTCCTGATCGTTCATTCGCGCAGAGGCAATGCCCGTCTTGGCATCCAGCGACGGATTGGCGATCGTGCCGATGATGGGCGCCGAACCGTCGTTGCCGCTAGAATTGCCGTTATTGCCGTTATTGCCGTTATTGTCGCTTCCGCCGTTCGGATTCTCGTACGCGCCCAGATCCGGCAAGCCTGCCCGGTCGCGTCCCACGATGTCCTTAACGGGCGCGAATTCCGTCACGCCTTCGTCAATCGCATCGCTGTCGTCCTTCAGGTCCAACATATGATCGAAAATTCGTTGGGCCGCCTCGTAATCGTCCGCGGCGCCGGCGGTCGAACCTTTGAAGCTTGCTTCTCCTGCGAACATAATGCTGTAGCGATTGTTCGTCTCCGCCGCGTTCTCGGCCGATATGAATTCGGCGATGGGCATAACGTCTGAGCGGAATTGCGCGTTCGGAGAGAACGTTTTGTAATCGTACATATTATTGCGGAACGTATTGTTCACGACCATGTCTGTCGTCGATTGGTCCGGGTTCGTTCGAACGACATTGTACTGGTATCCGACGATGACCGGCTTCACCAGGCCGTCGACCGAATCGTACGGCTCCGTACGGTCGTTGTAAAAAATATTGTTCTGGAACAGATTGTCCCGCACGTTCCAATCTAGATACAGATCGTTGGACCAGCTATTGTAGAACGTATTGTTCGTAACCGTGAACCCCTGAATCCCGACGAGAATGAGGCCGTACTTGGATCCGGCGAACACGCTATTCTTGATAACGACATCCTCGGCTTGAATATCGTAGTTGTCCCCCGCATAGAACTGCATGCCTCCGCCTGGCGAATCTGACACCATCATGCCGTCGAACACAAGCGCCGAGCTGTGGCCGATATAGGCGCCGTGATCGGCCTGGCTCTTGCGGGTCTGGCCGATATCCCAAATACGGATATTTTGGAACAACGAATTCGTCGTATAGTTGACCAGCAGCCCCTGCACCCCGGACGTAATATCCTGCGGCGTATCGATATCCCAAATGTTCAGATTGCGAAGCGTCAGGTGGTCGCTGTTCATCGTCCAGATGCCTGCGCCGCGGTATCCGGTCACATACAGTCCTTCGATCGTCAAGTAAGAACTGTCCGCGATCTGCGTCATCGTTTCGGCCGAGGCTTCTTCATCGCGATCCTGGTAGTTCGCCTTGCTGGTGAAGACCGGTCCCGGCAGCGAAGCGTTCGGCAGGTCCAACGGATCGTTCGGATCCGTGCTGGCCCTGATCACGATCGGCGCATCGGCGACCCCGTGCTTGTCTACGATGTCGTATCGTCCATTGTAGATGCCTTTATGGATGATGATCGTGTCTCCGGAATCCGCCGCGTTGATCGCTTGGGCGAACGTACGGAACGGATGCTCGGCCGAGCCGTCTCCGGTCAGCGAGCCGACGTTGTCGCCGGCGAGGTGGATTGTCTTCATGCTGTAAGGCGAGTAGTAGGCGCCGATGTCCTGGCCGAGCGCGCTATAAGGCGTCCCTTCCAGATCCGCGGCGGGAGCTGTCTGTCCGTTGATCGACCGCGCGCCGTTTCTTGACGCGACGCTGCCCTTCCCCGGCTTGTAATTGCCGTTTGCCGCATCTTTGAACGCCGGATTTCCGATTTTGCCATGCTGCTCCGCACCGCTGCCCGCGAATGCCGCCAGCGTGAGCTCGTTGCCGTCCATACGGACGATCTTCTCGTCCTCCGCTGCGTCGTACAGGTTGTAATCTGAAAAGAGCTGCGCGGTATTGGATAAGGAGACCAATGCGCCTTGGCCTTTTTCGCTTCTGGCGAAAATGTTGTTGGCGAGCTGGAGCCGATTCGCGCCTGAAGCGGAAAGGCTGTAACCGTTATTGTTGTAAAAGGTATTGTTGTATAGGAACAGTTCGGCAGCGTTTGTGCCGACCGCTCCTTCGCCCGAATTGGCGATTACGCTCGTATCTACCGTCAACGAGACACCGTCGTTCGCATCGATCGCGCGCACGCTCGCCCCGTCGATGATCGATTGCGTTACCGAGGCTGTCATTGCGGCGCCGCCGCCTTCGAGTACGATTCCTTTTTCGACTTGCTGGACGCGTACGCTGCCGACGCTCAGTTCAGGGCTTCCCTTCGCATCGATTGCGTACTTCGCGCCGGCGATCGTAAGTCGGTTCAGCGTCGTTTTCGGAGAATCGATCAAAGTGACGGCGGCAAGGCCGCTGCCGGGATGCACTGTGAAGCCGTCCAGCGTCACGCCGGTTGCGCCGTTTAGCGAGATTGTGCCGTTAAGCATGACGTTTCCTTCCGCTTGGATCGCATAATCGCCGGCATTTTGCCCCGTCCTGTCGGCAAGGACGATATTCTCGTCATAGGTGCCGGCTTTGACGAGCACCTTCTCGCCGTTCCGGAGGACGCTGAGCGCTGCGGCGATCGTCGCGAACGGCGCCGATTGCGTGCCCGCATTATTATCGCTGCCCGCGACACGATCGACGTAATACGTCACCTGTACCGCCGCCGCCGCATAGGCTCCGATGTCCACGGGCGATTTTCTCGCGATGCCGTTGATGTCCTTCGAAGGCGTATTCGCATCCATGATGCCCGCGCCGACGGCCGGACTTCCCTTATAAATGCGAAAGTCCTTTGCCTTGGCGTTGATGAATTCGGCCGGAGCCTTGACGGCATGCGCTTCCGAGATGGCGCTCAGATCGGCTTCCCCGATCGTGTCCGCATTGTACAGATTGTAATCGAACGCATTGTTCGCGAAGCTGTCCGGCAGCGTCGAGAAAATGTTGTTCTTGAACGTGTTCCCCGTCGAGTCTTGGCTGATGACGACATCATCGTCGTTTTCGTAAAGGGTATTGTTGTAAATTCGATTGTGCAACGAGCCGGAGGTCAGCCGAAGGGCCGACTGTCTATTCGAAATAACGTTATTCGCCACGTCACCGTTGGCCGTGCCGACGAGCGTTATCGCAGCCGAAGCTGCCGGAGCGAAGACATTGTTCGTCACCGCCGTCTCGTCTGCCTGATTCAAGGTCACAGTCCCCTTAATCTGGTTGCCGTCGAGACCGACCTTTTGACCGCTCGCGGCGACGTCCCCGGCCAGCGTAAGTCCGCGCAGCGTGATGGCCTTGTCCGCCGAGCCGACAATGTCGACCGCTCCGTTCAGAATGACATCGCCATTATAAGGTTCGACGGTCACGTCTCCTTCTCCGGTCGATTCGCTCATATCGAGCTGCTCGACGCCTTCATACGTTCCCGCCATCACCTGAATGCTTTTGGCGCCCGCGCGCAGCGCGGCTTCGATCGAAGGATAAGGGTGCAGCGGAGAGCCGTCGGCTTCGCCCGTATTTTTTCCTACGAAAGCAAAGGTTTGGTCGAAAGCGAAGGCGCCCGCTTCATTTTGCGTCCGCGGTTTGCCGTTAATATCGGTCGCCGGCGCCTCGACGCCGGGAACGATCGTCGAGACGGCCGCTCCGATCGCGGGGTTCGTGCCGAAGATGATCCGGGCATCGCTCGCCGTATCGACGAATTTGACCTCGCCCGACCTTCCCCCCGTCTCAAGCGGCCTTCCCTGGTTCGCCCATGCGGTGCCGCTCTGCAATTCGGGCAGCGTCAGATTCGGACCTTCGCCGCCATAATTGAAAGTGACGCGCGAAGTGCCGGCAATTGAATAGACGTTATGGTCGAACGCGACGTTTTGCGACGCGTCGATGATCGCTTTTCCGCCTTCCAGCTGCGTGCGGATCGGCTTCGTGAATATATTGTTTTTGAATACGAGATCCTTCGAGATGTTGATGGGATTCGCGATCGCGTCGTACGTACCCTGTACCGGGTAAATATCGAACCGGCCGCTTCCGCCGACGGAATCGTACGTATCGGCGAACGTATTGTTGTAAAAGAGCAGGTTGGCGCTTTTTCCCCATAAATTCAGGCTGCGGGATGCACCGTAAATGACGTTGTTGAATATTTTTCCGTAGCTGCCGGCCTTGACTCTAACCTCTTGAAAATAAAAGCCCCAGCTGTCGTTCGAATAAACCGTATTGTTCGAAAATTCGAAATCGCCATAGCCGACGTTGGCCAGGTCTCTCGTCGCGATGGCCGTTCCGCAATTTTCAAAGCGATTGCCTTTTACGACGATGCCGGAGCTCTGCTTGCCGCCCGCCGAATGGTTGTCGATACGCAGCGCTGCACCGCGCGAGCCGTTCTGAGAGGCATTCGGGGCGAACGTCAAGCCTTCGATGCGAATATGCTGGCTATGGCCGAGATAGATGATGTAGTCCGCATGATCGGACGTTAACACGGCTTTTTCGTTTTGATAGCTTTTGAAGGTGATCGGCTTGTCCGCCGTACCGGATATCGACTGCAGAACGATGATGCCGTTATAGGCGCCTTCCCGGAAATAGACCGTATCCCCTGCCTTCAATTTGGCGATCAAGCCTGTCGACACGGTTTTCTTCGGACTGTCGATCGTCCCCAGATTGGCATCGCTGCCGTTCGGGGAAATGAAATATTCGTTCATAATAAAAGCTTCGGTGCCGAAATTCCAGGACACGTCGGCCGGGAGATAATTGCCGTTCGCGCTCATCAGATCCTTCTTAATCTTGACGGTATACGTCGAATCGTAATTCAGCGGGGCGCTAGGCGTAAACGTGATCTTGGTGCCGGTACCCTCGTCCGTCGCGCCGAAGCTGCCGGGCACGGCCATCGCAATGCCGTCTACGACCGTCGATATTTCAATGTTGCTCGCGATATTTCCGTTGTCGTCATTCGTCTTCTCGGACAACACGATATCGATCTTGGATTGGACGCTGTTCCCGGTTCCTTGAGGTGTTTGGGCGATCACATAAAAAGCCGAGGTATCGCCCGCGTATTCATAGGCCCCGATATCTGTCGCTCCGAACCGAACGTTGCCGTCCCGGTCCTGCGGCGGCGCATTCGCGCTCGTCCCTCTGTTGATGGCAGCGCTTCCCATTTGCAGATGGAAGTCCGTATCGCTGACGAACAAGGGATCGCCGTACACGCTGTTCGCTTCATTCGCGGGCTTGCCGCCCGTCAAACCGGCGCCGGTGCTGTCGTACAAATTGTAGTCGACCGAATTGCCGGTTTCCGCTTCGAAAAAGGAAGCGGGCGCCTGAACGGCAACGGGCCCTTCCGCCCTGAAAATATTGTTCGCGATCGTGCTGCCGGTATTCGTTCCCTTCAGAATGACGTTGGCGCCGTCGCCGTAATGAGAGATGAAGACGTTGTTCATGATTCGGGTATCCGTGAAGCTGCCGCCTTCGTTCAAAATATTTTTATAGTTATCGAAGACATTATTGTAGATTTGATTGTTCGAGGAGTCCTTGAGCAGGATGCCCTTCTGATCGATCTGCTTAAAGGTGTTGCCGTGGAAACGGGAGCCGCTGGTTTGGCCCGTTATTTCAATCCCGTGTACCGCCGTCGTAAACGTCGAGTTCGAAATATCGCCGTTAACGAGGCCGTCCGCCAGCAGCGCGGAATTGCTGGAGCTCGCCAGCGACAAGCCGTCGATGCTGACATTGGCGATATCGGTCAGGGCGACGGCCGGACCGGAGCCGCCATTGATTTGGACCGTGCCTTCGCCCAGCTTGCGGATCGCGATCGGCTTTGAATCCGAAGCGCCCGTGCCCGCGATCGTGAGATTGCCGGCATACGTTCCCGGTTTGATGAGAAGCGTCGCGCCCGGTACGATCGCCGCATTCGCATCCGCCAGCCGGTTAAAGGCGGCGGCCTCGCTTCGTCCGTCTCCGCCCGAAGCGGCGTTGCCGTCCAAGTAATAGACTTGTCCGTAGGTGTAAGCGCCTATGTCCGGAGTGCCGTAACGGACGCTGCCGTCGCGGTCGTTTGGCGGCAAGCCCGTCCCGGTTCCCGCGTCGATGCCGGGACTTCCGTCCTTCAGATGATAATCGGAGGACGATACGAACATCTCTTCAGCCGTGGCCATGACATCGGAATCGGAAGTTTTATAGCTTTCGCCTGTCACGCTGTTCCATCCGACCGTATTGCCGTCGCCTTGCGACAAGGATGGATTCCCTAAGAAAATGTTGTTCGTGATTATGCTGTTCTCGTAGGTTCCGCCGTAAAAATGCTCTCCGGTACCCGCGAACACATTGTTGCTGACGATATTGTTCGCCGACGTGCCGGATTCGAAATGAAAGGTCCACCACTGCGTAAAAATGTTGTTCGTGACGGTCGTATGATGGAGTCCGTAGCCGTAGAAAGCATTATCCGAGCCTTCGACGTAATTGGAATCAAGCACAAGCGCTTCGTTGTTCGTATTCAGGTAAAACACCGCGTAGGCCGGGCCGTCGGCGACCAGGCGGTTGTTCTGCAGCGTCACATGCTTCGCGTTGCTGATGCCTGCCGTGTAGCTGTCCCCGGTCGACGGCGTACCGCCGAACGTCAGGTTCAGATTGCTGATCCGGACATATTCGCTGTTCGTGACGCTTAGCGCGAAGTTTTTCCAAAATGGCGCGTTCACGTAGGCGCTCGCCGTTATGTTGGCGCCTTCCTCTCCGCGGATCGTAATCGGAGCTTGCGCCGTGCCCGTCAACCCGTCCAGCACGAGCGCCTCCGAATAGGAACCGGCTCGGATAACCAGGGTATCCCCGGGCTGCAGCTGCGCGACGCCTTTGGCGAACGATTGAAACGGCGCCTCCGCGCTTCCCGCATTCGCATCGTCCCCATCGTTGGCGACGTAGTACGTCGCTCCTTCGCCCGTTCCGCCCGCGAGCGCCGGCTTCTGCGGCAGCAGCGTACAGACAAGCAGGATGGCCAGCAGAGCCGCGATCGCTCTGTTGAACTTCGGCTTCATCTTTGTTCCTCCCAACATATTTTGTAGGATAGGTTTGGTACCTATTCTAGTAATCTAATCCAGAAAAACAACCTTGTCAATCGGGTTCGCGAAGCTTGAAATGGAGGATGGGTAGCGGCATTTGGCGAGTTTTTACAATGTCAAGCCGCCCGTCACTTCTTTTGCGGGGCTTCCCTGGCTCCGACTCCGAATAGGCGCAAGGATGATCACAAAAATTCGTTTCGCTTAGGTTTATTTCAAATCCGAAAAAACCGGAGTAGCGCAAAAAGCCCGCCCTTGACGGCAGGCTCATGAAATACAAACCGAATCAGAATGAGATCGAACGATGCTCGCCGGCGCCGAATCGGTAGGTATCGACGCGGGATTGCCCGAAGTTCACCGTCACGATATCAAAGGCCGATTCGCTTAAAGTCCCGACCTTCCGTTCGGGCGCTTCCGGGAAATCCTGATTCGTGCATGCGTTCAGCGTCGAGATCATCGGGATTCCATCCCGATACACGGTTTGGTCGAAGTGAACGTGACCGAACAAGCAGCCGATAACCATGCGTTTTCCTTGTTGCCCAAAGTCGGCCGCCACCCGTCGCACGCTTTCCCCTTCCCCGACTTCCGCGTCATACGAGCCTCCGTCACGGAATGCACACACAATCCCCCATAGCGCTTCGCCGTTTCTCACCGGGAAATCCGCCCCGAATACCTCATCCTGAAAAATCGCCACATGGGAAACGATCAGCACCCGCCAGTCCGGCTTGTCTCGCAAATGCAATGCTTCGTTCGCAAGCCAGTTCAGCTGCTCCGGAGAGAACACATATTCCCACTGTCCGAAATGCTCGATTGTGCCGCTATCCGGATCCGCGTATGGAATATCGATCGTATCGAGTACGATCACTCTTGTTTTTTTAGCTTCGACGTCCACGAAATAATAAAGACCGTCGGGCCGCGTCGAATCCCACCGCGCCGCATCGAGAACGCCGTCTTGAATCAAGCGTTTCGTCTCCGAAGGATAAATGACATGCCGGCCGCGGACTTCCTCCCGGTCATGGCCATATATCGAATTGTCGTCATGGTTGCCTTTGACACTCAGAACCGGCACGCCCGGCGTTCGAAGCGCATGGCAAATCTCCGTTTGCGAAGCCAACGTCTGATCCTTCGTCTCATTCACGGCGCTGTCCCCTCCGTTCACGACCAGATCCAACGGGAGGCGCGACGTCAATTCGCGTATGGCCCGAGCGGCTCTAAGCTGGTTGCCGCCGCAGGAATGATGCAAGTCCGTGACGAAAATCAAGTTCAGCGTCTCGTTCGTTTGCTTGTCCGTTAAAGCTTCAACAGCCTGGTCTACCTCATGGTCATATTGTTCATCGATGTCTACCACGCTCTCATCTCCTTGTTACCGAATCGATGCATAATAGCTAGCGACCTCCTATTCCGAGCAGCAAAATGCCCGCAAAAATGACGCAGGCGGATACGATGCGCGCGGCTTCCTTGCGCTCCTTCAGCCAATAGATGCCCGCAAACGCGCCGAACACCGTTCCAATCTCTCGAAGAGGCGCGATATAAGCCAGCGTCGAGGCATTCATGGCCAACAAAAACAAAAAGTAAGAGCCCGGAGACAGCACCGAGCCGATCGCCAACTCACGCAGGCGATGCTTGTCCTTGAAGCACCGTCGAATCTCCTTCGTTCGGGCAAACGGAATAAGACCGAGCAAAAATCCGATATTGGATACCTCCAGCAGACTGAGCGGCGTATAGTGCTGCAGGTTTAGCTTGTCGATCAATATGTATGACATCGTGCACAGACTCACCGCTACCATATACAGTACGGCGCTCAAAGGAACGGCTCGCCGATTCCGCCGGGCGGCGATGCCGCTGGACAGGAAAAATCCGGACGCAATGCACAGCAGACCGATCCACCCCCACGCCGTCAGGGTCTCGTGCAAGAAGAGCGTTCCGATGAACGGAAGCAAAAAAGCGCTCAGTCCCCGCATCATCGGATAAACCTGGGACAGGTCGCCTTGCTCCAGCGATTTGGACAAGAAATAACCGTATCCGGCTTGCGCCGCCACGGAAAGCGTCAACAATAAGCTGCTTTGGCCGGATATTCCTTTACTGACCAGTTCGGCCGCCAGAACAGGCAATAAGAGCAGCGTACTTGGAAAAAGAATCAGAAGCAGAAACACTTGTTTATGATCGCTGCGCTTGGCGAGCAAGTTCCACATCGCATGCGCCGCTCCCGAAGCCAATACGAACCATATCGACAATCCATCACTCCTTTTCACACATTTTCACACATAATCACTATATTTCACACATCAAATTGAATACTATCACCCGATGCTGCCAGTGTCAATCTTATACATCCCGCGCCATTTATTCGCTATCCAGGGAGCGGGAAGGTCGTCCGAGACGTAAAAAAAAACCGCTGCGATTTGAAAGCAGCGGTTTTCCTACTAAGTTCAGGAATAGACGATTTCGATTCCTTCTTCCTTATATAATCGAACGATTTCCGGTGATACCTTGGAATCCGTGACGATTTTGTCGATATCGCTAAGCGCGCAAACCGGGTAGAGAGAGACGACTTCGAATTTGCTGCTGTCCGCAAGCGCGATGACTTTTTTGGAGCGTTGCAACATCTTCGCCTTTAGCTGAATTTCCCCGATACCGTAGTCCGTCATGCCTTCCGACAGAGAGATGCCGCTTGTGCTCATAAAAAACGTATCCGCATGGAACTGGCCGACAAACGCTTCCGCAAAATCCCCTACGACGCTCTGCTCCGAATTGCGCACGACCCCCCCTACGAAAATGATGGTGAACGACGGCTTATTCATCAACAGATTGGCAATGGGAAATGAATTCGTCATGATCGTCAGCCGTTCGAATCTCTCGCACAACACCTTGGCAAACTCCGAATTGGTCGTGCTGACATCAAGAATGAGGGATTGGCCTTCCGTAACGAAGCGCGAAGCAGTCGTCGCCAATTCTCGCTTTTCCTGCTTCATCTCCTGTTCCCGAACCGTGAAGGGCATCTCGTTTCGATATTCGTTGTCCGGCAGCGTGGCTCCGCCGTGCACTCTTATCAAATAGCTGTCTTTTTCCAAGCGCTCCAGATCTCTTCTTATCGTCTCGAAGGAAACGCCGAATGCCTTCATCAAATCGTTCGCTTTGACGAATTGCTGACGATGCAGCATTTGGATGATTTTATTATGCCTTTCGCGAGCCAGCATGCCGAGCCTCCTACGCATTCTCGTTTATCTGCTGTCAGTTTAACATATCTCGATCGCAGGACGGAAGTTGGCGAAAGCATGCCTTCGATGTCGCGATAGATTGCTAAAAAATGACCTTTCAGCGTCACGTCGCATACCGTATAGATGTCTCTACACCTTAGGCGGTAAATTTTAAGGGGTGCTAAACTTTGACAGAACGATATGGCGTTCAGTACACAAGATCCTTCCAACGGGCATTGTTGGATTCACTTCGGGAAGGAGGCTTCATTTTCTATTCCAGACATGGGGAAGCAACCGAAGGCTCGGACCAAGCAAACTTAAGCTTTCAAGATTGTACGACGCAGCGCAATCTCTCTGCCTTGGGAAGAATGCAGGCTATGTGGTACGGAGATATCTTTAAAAGACAACGGATTCCGGTTGCGTTTCCGATTGTGGCCAGCCCGTTTTGCAGAGCCATCGAAACCGCTGCGCTGGCTTTCAGAACAGAAAATATTCAAGTCGATCCGTTAGGCTATGACATCTATAGACTGAGCGGCCATTTGAATCAGATGGAACAAGCAAGCATATTATACAACCTGAGCAAGGCCTTGGAAGAGCAGCCGCCTAAGGGGGGCAACAAAGTTATTATTTCCCACAGCTTCCCTGCAGGAGTGGGACTCGGTCCAATCTCTGACATGGGAACGGTTGTTGTGCGGCCTCATGGGCGCGGAAAGGGATTTGAAGTGGTCGCAAGGTTATCCCTGGAGGAATTAAACCGTCTCGGAAACGAAGGATAAACAGTAAAGGAGCAGGTATAGCCCTGCTCCCTGCTCCTTGCTTCTAGCTTGCAATGAGGCGGCGCGATCGTGAATGAACTGCCTTGCTGTGATCGCTCTTCCAAGCTGTTTACATAATGTATTCTATGTATCCCTGAATTCACCACCGTTCACAATCGACTTAAAATTCCCGCTATGAATATCTGTGAACACCCGTTTATAATAGGGCTTATGTTGCGTGGACACGACAAGCGTCTAACGCAACCCACCATGGGCAGGAGGCATAATTGAAGTGCAGCTGGCAAAACGAATCTTGCAACTCGCTTTACCATCCATCGCTACGTTCTCATCGATGACTTTTACGGGCTTGCTCGTTTTGATGATTGTAGGGAAGCTTGGCGCGGCCGCAATCGCGGTCGTCGGTGTAACGAACATTTTGATATACAATATGTGGGCGTTGTGCGCCGGCATTCAAAATGCGATCAATTATCTGGTGGCTCAAAACTATGGCTCCGGCGAAATGCGTCTCGCCAACCAGCGGATGCAAATCGCGTTAGTGTTGACCGGCGTTCTCGCGTTCATTTTGCTGGCGGGCAGTCTGCTCGCGCCCGAGCTCATACTAAGGGCGATGGGTCTGAACGACGAGATCGTCGCGCTTGGCGCCGATTATGTGATGATCCGAATGATCGCGCTCGTCCTCGGCATCTTTAGCGGTGCTTTCTTCGCCTACCTGCGCGCCATCGGCGATACGAAGACGCCAATGACGATCGCGCTCATCAACAGCGGGCTGGTGGTCGTGCTGACCTATGTGCTGGCTTACGGAAAATACGGGTTTCCGGACATGGGGCTTCAAGGCGCCGCGTGGAGTATACTGCTTGCGGAAGTCGTTCAGCTCGGCATGTGCCTGTGGGTGTATTACGGCTATTTAAATGCCACGATGCTGACCCGTACTCGCGAACGCTTCGACCGCAAGCAGGTCAAGCTGATGGTGTTCGAGAGCGCGAAGCTAAGCATGATGGAAATGTCCAACAGCTTGGGGATGCTGGTGTTTACGATGTGCATTTCCCGCCTCGGGACGGTCGCCATCGCGGCGAACGAAATTGCGTTGAACATCCTCTCGTTCGGCTTTATGCCATCTAACGGCTTTGGGGCAGCGGCAACGATCGGCACCGGTCAAGAGATCGGAAAAGGACGGCATGCTGAGGCCAAGCGCTTCGGGCTGATGACCGTCGTCCTCGGCGTCCTGCTCATGATACTCATCTCCATCCTGATGTTCATCTTCGCCCTTCCGATTGCGAAGCTGTATACGCCGGAAAAGGCTGTGTACATGGCCGTCATTCCGCTCATTCATCTGGCGGCGTTCATCCAGCTGTTCAATACGTCCGGCATTATTTTCGGCGGCGGTCTGCGCGGCATTGGGGATACGACGTATCTGTCCCGCGTGGCTTTCGTTCTGAACTGGATTATTTTCATCCCGCTTACGCTCCTGCTGACGGTCGTGCTGGATTACGGCCAGGTCGGCGCCTGGATTGCGCTCTGCAGCAACATGGTGCTGGCTGCGCTGGCCAATGGCTTGCGGTACGTGAAGCTGGATTGGAGCAAGGCGCGCGTCAAATCGGGAAAAGCGCCTGCGACTTCCATGATATCGCATTGACGGAAGATGACTGGCAAGGATTGCGCGGAAGAGGACGGTGCCGAGAGGCGCCGTCCTTTTTTGTGAGAACCTGTTTGTTAAAACGTGTTGAAAATATTTTCACATTCCTCTACGGTCGGTTGATAAAAACAATGCTTCTTCCAACGTCCTACAAGCGGCTGATCATACCAGGTGTCCGGACAAGGTCCGGGATTTTCGAACGAACCCGGTCGGAAATACCACAGGGAGAATTCGCCAGGCCAATTCCGCTCACCGTTGACGGCCCGCTGTGCAAGACGCCGTTCCCTGTCCCTTGCGCTTTGATAGAACATCCCATGCTGCAGCGCTTCGAACGCATGCGGCTGGTTGATCATCTGCGGGATGGTCCGGATTCCTTTGAAATCCGAGCAATTCGCCCGTACCCGGTTAATGCCGACATTTCCGACAAGAAGCATCCCCATTTCGCCTTCTGTCTCCGCCTCTGCGCGAAGCAATCTGGCCAACATATCGATATCCTGTTGTCTCGCTTTTACGACTGCCATTGGCTCACCTCTTTAGATGTCTAGGTCATCATATTGAAGGCGGAGCGGATGTGTTACACCAGCCTAAGCGTATAATCGCGTGACGCAGGGCGAATACTTGGAACATCTTTTCCAGGAAATGGAGCGTCAATAGCCGACATGCAAGCCACGGAGAAAATCAGCAGCACACAGCTAGGCTTTTTGATTTTTACATTTATCATCTCCACGAACTTGTTGACGGTCCCTTCTTTTACCGTCATGTTTGCCATGCAGGACGCCTGGATCTCGGAGCTGATCGCGTCCGCGACCGGTTTCCTAAGCATTGCAGTCATGTGCGAGCTGTCGAGGCGGTATCCCGGATTGACCGTCGAACAATACAGCACTCGAATTCTAGGGAAATGGCTGGGGAAAATAGTTTCGGCCAACTACGCCTATTATTGGTTTATTTCAATCTCGACTATTACGATGCAGCATACGGGATTTGTCGGCACGCTGCTGCTCCCGGAGACCCCCTTTACCGTGATCAGCCTGACCTTGCTCGTCTTGAGCGGCGCAGCGGCTTTATTGGGCATCGAAGTCATCGCCAGGTCCAACGAGTTTTTGACGCTGCTGCTGCTCGTCATGTTTATCCCGCTCCTGATTCTGACGATCTCGGAAGCGAATGCGCATCTACTCAAGCCCGTGATGGAAAACGGCCCCCTTCCGGTGCTGCAGGGCGCCATTAATCCGGCTGGCGGCTTTATGAACCAGGTGTTTATTTTGGGATGGCTCCTCCCTTATTATCAGTCGTCCGGCAACGCGCGGAAGCCTTCGATCATTGCCTTGTCCGGCGTCACCTTGATGTCCGTCAGCTTGATCATGCTTACGATTATGATCCTCGGCCCGTTGACCGGTAAATTGACTTACTCGTTCCTGAGCGTCGTGCAATATATCGGGATCGAAGGCTCCTTCGAGCGTCTTGAGGCAATCGCGGTTGCCACTTGGGTTATCGGTTGTTTTGTAAAAATAGCGGTATCCGTGTTCATATTCAGCGTGTGCGTCGGTAGGCTTTTCGGAATCCGCGATTATCGGGACCTCGTATTACCGCTTGCGCTGCTGTCCCTCGTCGGATCCGTCTGGATTTTTCCGAACGCCGCCGCGCTGCTCAATTATCTCGTTTTTACGTTTCCGGTGCTGGCTTTTGCGAATCAAACCGTTATCCCGCTGGTGCTTCTGGCTGTCGACGCTGCAAGAAGAAAAACGACTTCTTCCTTACTGCAATAGAAACTGCCCGATCGGCTCCAGGAGCCGCTGAACCGGGAGAATAAAGCTCGGCAGCTTGACGTCTAACAGCAACAAGGACCCGGTGACGAGGGCAAGGAGCATCGTACCTCCGTATACGGCTGCTTCCTTGTTTTTTTGTGCGGCGAGCAACGATCGCATGCGCGCGATCGTCCATATCGCGCCCAAGATCGCGTACATTGCGGTGTAAACGGTCATTCCCGAATCTCCTTCTGGTTCCATTGTAGAGGAGGACCGGCCATGCCGGCACCACCGACATTCAGCTTCACGACAACCTTAATGTTGGCCTTTGTAAACGATTGTTCCCAATGATTTTGCATCGCTTTCCATTGTTTCGGCTTGTTTTGATGAAGAAACAGGCCGAATCCCACAGGGTCCGCGCCGTACTGTTTTTGGAGCCTGATCAGAACGTCCAGCACTTGCTTCTCCGCTTTTGTTTCCAGTGCGCGCTCCACCCGTGCGATGTTTTTCGGACGCGAGATATCCAGCTTCGAATTATTTTCAAACAACATGGCTTTTCCTTCCAGCAGGAGTTCAAATCGAATTCGCTCCCCTTTTGTGTCGGCTGTAATTTTCCGTTCGGCATGCGTCACGAGAATCCCCACGTTGCCTAGACCATCGGGCAGCTCCGCGTTGATTCTACCGTTTTTCATATGGTTTTGAGCCCAATGCAGGCCGTCCGTTTCCGATCCGTCCAGCAATCCGACCATTTTCGTTTCCTTGAAAACGCCAGACCCCGCCAGCTTGAACAAGCCTGTTCTGCCCGAATCTTTTCTTTCCGGTTCAACCTCGATGGCGCCGACGACGGGATCGATTCCATCGCTTGACGACGACATGAAGAAATCGCGCAGATTGGTCGAAATCTCGCTTTGCTGGCCTTCCATTTCTTTGACCGCTTCCATCGGCACCTGGTCAAAAGGATATTTCGACTGCAGCACCTCCCGCGCTTCGCCTCCCTTCACTACCATAATGTAGGTTCGCAAACGCTGTCTCGGATCGTGGACAAATACGTCGAGCACGCCATTCATGCCTTGCCTTCCCAGCGATTCGCCGACGAAGATCACGCTGCGGTGAGCGGTGAACAGCTTGCGGGAGCTTTTTTTCTGCAGCTTTTCAAAAGCTTCGTTCGCGTTTTTTCCGGTGGCCGACAGGACAAAAAACTTCTGCTGCGGTCCGCCGCCCGTGCCTCCGCCCGACGTGGCCGAGGGTATCGCGATCTGCAGCGACAGCAAATACTGTCCGTTATCGGTCAGATCGAAGGCCGATCCGGTGATAAAAGCCAGATCGTTGATCTCGGTTCGGTCCCAGCAGCCGCTCAGCAGCCACGCGGACAGCAGCAGGCAAGCTTGCGGCAAGCGCTTCATGGTCGCCTCCCGCGATGCGGCCCTGGCTGCTGCCCCCCCGGCTCGCGAACCCGGTTCGACGTGCCCGTCGCCTGCGGGCGATGCCGCTTCGCCCAGATCGGCGCACGGATGAGAATATCCTTCAAGCTCGCTAGCTGAATAGGGGCGAGCGGCGTCAAGTAAGGAACGCCGAACGAGCGCAAGGCGCCTAGATGCAGCACGATACTTAAGAATCCAAGCACGATCCCGTACAGCCCGAGCGTGCCGGCCAGAACCAGGATCGGAAAGCGCAGCAGCCGGACGCCGCTCGCAAAGCTGTAGCGCGGGATCGTAAACGTGGCGATGCCCGTGATCGATACGATGATAACGACCGGCGCGGATATGATGCCCGCTTGTACGGCCGCCTGACCGATAACCAACGCGCCAACGATGCTGATCGCTTGCCCGATCTGTTTGGGCAGTCGAATGCCCGCTTCCCGCAGCGCTTCGAATACGATCTCCATCAGCAGCGCTTCGAAAAAAGCCGGAAACGGCACGGCTTCTCTGGCGGAGGCGATGCTCAGCACCAGATTGGTGGGGATCATTTC
The DNA here is from genome assembly GCF_030014955.1 of Cohnella hashimotonis. NCBI lineage: Bacteria > Bacillati > Bacillota > Bacilli > Caryophanales > Paenibacillaceae > Cohnella > Cohnella hashimotonis. Next base: position 3,095,643 of record NZ_JAGRPV010000001.1, on the reverse strand, counting down.
CTGATGAAAGGTCGTAACCGCTACATATAACGAAGGCGCAAAGATAGCGATAAATATGAACAGGAAGCGGATCCAGCGAACGAAGGTGGCGATCGGCCAACGAACATAATAATCCTCGCTCGCTTGCAGACCGGTCCAGAATGTCATGGGTACAAGGAGCGCGAACGGCGTATTGTCCACCAGCAGCGCGACTTTTCCTTCCAGAAGCTCCGCAGCAACGACGTCGGGGCGCTCCGTGCTGTGCGTTTGCGGGAAGGGGGAGTACGGGAGGTCTTCGATGAATTCTTCGATATATCCGGAATCCAGCACACCGTCGATTCGAATGCGTACCACCCTGGCTCGCACCTCTGCAAGCAGCGCTTCCGTCGCGATCCCCGCGATATAAGCCAGTACGACTTGCGTCCGGGACAGCTCTCCGATCGTGCCCGATTCCATTTTGAGACGGGGCGTCTTCAGCCTCCTGCGCAGCAATCCGATGTTGGTGGAAATGTTCTCGTTGAAGCCGTCTCTCGGCCCGCTGATGACGGGCTCGGAGGAAGGCTCTTCCACGCTTCTCTGCTTCGTGCCGTCAGCCTTCACGACCAATGCGTCGCTGTCCGCATCCTGAAGCACGGCCGCTTGACCGTTCAAGATCTGCCGCACGAGTTCGTTTACATCTGACGATATGCTCGCTGAACCTGCGCTAATCATCCGCTCCTTCAACGCTTCCGCTTCCGGGCGGTTCGTGCCGGCTGAATGGATGCCCGCCTTGGACATCAATGGCTTTAAGATATGATCGTCGATCGTCTGTTCATTCACAAGACTGGATATGTAGACGATGAGCAGCCGTTCTTGTCCGTCCATGCGGACGCTGCGAAAGACGATATCGGCGCAGTCCTTGAAAATGCGCCGGAACGTCGCTTCGTTCCGGTCCAATTGCGCGGTCAGCGCCTCGCTTTCCTCGCCTCCCGCAGCGTTTGCCTCCAACACGGCGGGAGACTTCGGTTTCCGTCGCATCCATTTCCTCAATCGTCTCAAATGAGATGCCCTCCCCAGAAGAACCCGCGATGGTTATATTTTTCCAACCGGCGGCCGAAAATATGCGACTCGCGCTTTCGAATCGCCCAAATGCACATCATCACATACGCACATATAAAAAATCCCTTACCGATAACGACCGTTCTCGTTAGCGATAAGGGATCCTATCTTTATTAACTTAAGAGTAACTTAAGAGAGCGCCGACGACCGGATGCGGCACATAAGGCGCTTCCAGCGACGCCATCTCCTCCGGCGTCAGCTTGATGGTCGTCGCGGGTATCGCTTCTTCGAGCTGAGCGATACTCGTCACGCCGATAATAGGCGATGTGATGACCTCTTTTTGCAGCATCCACGCCAGGGCGACCTGTACGCGCGGAATGCCGCGCTCGGCAGCGATAGCTGCAACCCGCTGCGCGATAGGCAAGTCGACCGTTTGCATCGCATCGTACTTGGACCTTTGCGCCTGATCGGTTTCGGAGCGGGACGTCGTCTCGCCCGGGTCGCGCAGCAGCCTGCCTGCCGCGAGCGGACTGTACGGGATCACGCCGATTTTCTCTTCCTTGCAGAGCGGCAGCATCTCGCGCTCCTCTTCGCGGTATTGCAGGTTGTAGTGATTTTGCATAGAAACGAACCGCGTCCACCCGTTCTTCTCGGCGACGTGCAGCGCTTTGAGGAACTGCCAGGCGAACATCGCGGACGCGCCTATATATCTTGCTTTGCCCGCCTTGACGACTTCATGCAAAGCCTCCATCGTTTCTTCGATCGGCGTGTTGTAGTCCCAGCGATGGATTTGATACAGATCGACATAATCGGTCCCAAGCCGCTTCAGGCTCTTATCGATCTGGCTCAAAATCGCCTTGCGGGAAAGTCCGGCGCCGTTGGGTCCGTCCTGCATGCGAAAAAACACCTTGGTCGCGATGACGACCTCATCCCGGTTCGCATAATCCCTCAAAGCCCGGCCGACGATCTCCTCGCTTGCGCCAGTCGAATAAATATTGGCCGTATCGAAAAAGTTGATGCCGAGATCGAGCGCTTTTTTGATGATCGGACGGCTGTTCTCCTCGTCGAGAATCCATGGATGCGTCCACTTGCTCACATCCCCGAAGCTCATGCAGCCCAGGCAAAGTCTGGACACATCCAGCCCCGTATTCCCCAGTTTCACATATTCCATGTCGATCATCCTTCCTCCATCGGGTTGTTCTAGCTAAAATCTATCATAGCTCAGATGGAGGAATCATCCTAATTGCAGGGCTTTGTGCGTCTGGCTCGTCGCTCTCCGCACGGCAGGCGCGATCTCCGTCGCAAGAAGTTCGATGCTTTGGGCCACTTGATGGAAGGGCTGTCCGCCGATATCGATCTGCGCCAGAAATCGCCGGTGACCGAACATTTCGTGCTGACGCAGGATCTTCTCCACGATCTGCGCCGGACTGCCCACGAACAATGCCGTCTCGGGAGCGGCCATTCGTTCAAAGTCCGAACGGTCCAGCCGGAACGTCATCCCCCGCTGGCGGTTCACGTACGACCAATAATTCGAATAATAAGGATAATATTCGTCTCTGGCTTGCTGAGACGTTTTGGCGATGTAACCGTGTCCCGTAATGCCGATCTTAAGCTGCTCTGCATCATAGCCTGCCCGTCTGCCGGCTTCCCGGTAAGCATCCGCGAGCGGCAAAAATCTGGCCGGATCGCCGCCCAGCATCGCGATCGCCATGCCGGCGCCGTGCCTTCCGGCTCTCGCCGCGCTTTCCGGCGTTCCTCCCACGCCCACCCAAATGGGCAGCCGCTGCTGGAGAGGACGGGGAGCGATCTCCGCATTTCGCAGCGGAGCGCGGAATCGGCCGTCCCAAGTGACTTTTTCCGATTCGTTGAGCTTCAGAAACAGCTGAAGATTTTCTTCGAACAGCGCATCGTAATCGTCGGTGTCGTAGCCGAAGAGCGGGAAAGACTCTACAAACGCGCCCCGGCCGGCGATAATCTCCGCACGTCCGTCCGAAACGAGGTCGAGCGTCGCAAAGTCCTCGAATAGCCGAACCGGGTCAACGGTGCTTAACACAGTCGTCGCGCTCGTCAATTTGATTCGTTTTGTGCGTTGGGCGATGGCGGCCAGTACGACGGCCGGCGCCGATGTGGCGTAATCCAGGCGGTGATGCTCCCCGACGCCGAACAGGTCGAGACCCGCTTCGTCCGCGAGCTTCGCCGCATCGAGGATTTCTTTCATTCTTTGACTTGCGCTAATGATCCGATTCGTGAACGGATCCGGAACGATATCCGCAAGCGTATATAGCCCGATCTCCATGCCTGCCTTCTCGCGAAGTTCCTCTCCCACCATTCGCTTCCCCCTCATTTACCGCTCTTTATATATGGGATAACCGGTAAATTTAAAGTCCTTCCCGATCGCTTCAACGCGCAGATCGCTTACCTCTACCGCGTCATTCATTTTTTCAAGGCCGGTGCCTTCTAGAAACGTCGGCGCGCCCCGGCCGCCGATTAATTTGGGCGCCATGTAGATGACAAGCTTGTCGACAAGCCGGCTTTCGAAAAAGGAAGCGTTAATCTCACTTCCTCCTTCGATCAACAACGAGGAAATCATTTGCTCTCCCAATCGCCGGACGACCTCCGCAGGATCGACCCGGCCTTCTTTCCCGGTTACATAAACAATAACGCCGGCCTTTTCCAGCGCTTTTTTCTTGGCAGGGTCGTAGGACGACGTGGTAAAAATCCAGGTGGGCGCCTCCCCGTCCGTTACGACCTTCGCATTCAAGGGAAGCCGCAAGGTTGAATCCAGGATGACGCGCACCGGATTTCTCCCGTTCGGCACTCTTGTCGTCAATTGGGAATCGTCCTTGATAATCGTAGTGACGCCCACGAGGATCGCGGCGTTCTGATTGCGGAGATGGTGTACGTCCTCGCGCGCGGCCTCGGAGGTAATCCATTTGCTGTCGGAAGCGTAGCTTGCGGTCTTCCCGTCCATCGTCACTGCGGACTTCAAGGTTACGAAGGGGATCCCGCTGACGATGAATTTATTGAACACCTCATTCATTTTCCGCGATCCTTCTTCGCAGACGCCGACGATGACCTCGATACCCGCTTCCCGCAAAATGGCGACGCCTCTTCCCGACACGAGCGGGTTCGGATCGAGCGCGGCGATGACCACCCGCCGGATGCCGGCTTCCACGATCGCCACCGCGCAAGGCCCCGTCCTTCCATGGTGGGAACAGGGCTCAAGCGTGACATAAATGGTGGCGCCGCGCGTATGGTCGCCTGCCATGCGAATCGCATGAATCTCGGCATGGGGCTCGCCGGCCTTCATATGCGCCCCGACGCCGACGATGCGGCTGTCGTTGACGATGACCGATCCCACGAGCGGGTTCGGATCGGTCTGGCCCTTCATCGCCATCGCATTTTGCAGGGCAAGCTTCATGTAATATTCGTGGTTAGTCATTGTTGCAGCAGCCTTCATCTTCATTCAAATGGCCTGTGCGCGCAATCTTCGTCTTGAGATACTTCTCGTTGTATTCGGACACGTCTCCCCACAGTTGAACCCGATCCTCCACGTTCAGGCCGGCCTGACGAAGCGCTTCGAGCTTCTTGGGATTGTTCGTGATCAGCGTGACGGGCTTGGAACGGAGCTCCTTCAATACCTTGATCGCATCGCCATAATCGCGCGAGTCGTCCACGAAGCCGAGCTGGAGATTGGCATCGACCGTGTCGTAGCCGTTCTCCTGCAGAATATAAGCCAGCGCTTTGCTGAAAAGACCGATTCCGCGGCCCTCGTGGTTTGCCAAGTAAAAAATAGCGCCGTTCCCATTGTCGGCGACATGCTTCATCGATTGCTTCAGCTGGTAGCCGCAGTCGCAGCGCTTGCTGCCGAATATATCGCCGGTATGGCAAATGGAGTGAAACCGGATAAGCGCATGCTCGGCATTTGCAAAATCGCCATGGACGAGTACGCTCGACTGCTGCAGCTCGGCCAGGTTGGCGGACGACAGCTTCGCGATGATTCGCTCGAAGTCATCGGTCACTTCATCGCAATTGAGCCAGCAATACCACTTGAACTCGACGGTCTCCCCATATAGATTGACAGGGAGCTTGATGGGGCCGACCAAATAAATGGCGCCTTTTTCGTTTTCGATTAATTTTACTTTGCCTTTCAGATGGCTGAGGACCTGGGGGTCGAATTGCTGTGTGACCTGCATGGGAAGGACTCCTTTAATGGGTTTTCCGGCTAATTCCGTGTTATCTTGCGCCAATCTGGCGCGTTTTAATTGAATGACCGCCGGCTCAAGCCGAGACAGCCGTTAAATGTCACATCAAAACTGGAAGCTGAGATTGCTCATCGAGCCATGCTTGACTTCCTCATCGTATAGAACCTGCGGCTTTTTATCGGGATTTCCGCTGCCTAACGCGATCAGCAAGGGCACGAAGTGCTCCGCGCGAGGCACCGCTCTCTTCGCATGCGGCGCCAGCGTTTCGTAGGCGACTAGCGACTTTATATCCCTAGCGAGCACTTTCTCGCGAATCCAATCGATAAATTCCGCGGCCCACGCACGCGGCGGCGCTTCCGGGTCCCTGTCGAATTCGTATAAATTATGCGACAGAAAACCGCTGCCGATCACGAGAATCCCGTCCTCTTCCAGACCGCGCAAGGCCTCTCCGATCGCAAGCTGCTGCTCCGGCGGCAAATAGGGGTTAACGGAAACGGGCACGATCGGAATGTCAGCTTCCGGGTAGGCATGCCTTAAAATCGGAAAAACGCCATGATCCATGCCTCGATATTTTTGTTGAACGGGAATATGGCGCTTGCGCAAACGTTCCTCGACGATAGAAGCGACGATGGACGATCCTCTTGCGGGATATTGTACTTGATAATATTCGGGCGGAAATCCGTAATAGTCGTACTCCATTTCGTGAACGCCATCCGTGGCCGCGATCGTCGTGATCTCGTTCTCAAAATGCGCAGAAAAGATGACGATGGCTTTGGGGCGATGAGATTGTCCGAATCGGTTTAAAAACTGGGTGAAATTGGAATCTTCAAAAATGGTGAAAGGCGAACCGTGCGCCAAAAATACCGGAGATAACATATTCTTTCCCCCTCGATTTCCCTGGCATTGTATAATGCGTTAGATAGGGTTTAGAATAATACATATCAATCATTATTTAAACTAGGCACTTTATTTAGGCATAGTCTAAAAAAGTAAACCAATTGATTTAACGGGGGGAAAAACAAAATGACTGAGGAAAACTACGCACAATTCGATGAATTTGTCGGCTGCAACTTTACGACTTCGCTAGATATATTAGTAGGAAAATGGAAATTCATGATTATATTCCAACTCATGACCAACGAAACGATGAGATACAATGAGCTCTTGAGAGCAATTCCGGGCATTAACAAAAGAATGCTCACCCTGCAGCTGAAGGAATTGGAGTACCATAAAATCATCCACCGGAAGGTATATAACCAAATCCCGCCAAAAGTAGAGTACTCGTTTACGCAGCATGGAAAAAGTCTGTTGCCCGTCATTCGCGTGATGAGCGATTGGGGAGAAACGCACGCACAGTATTTGGTCAAGGAATATGGCGAAGATAACGTAGGCACGCTCATGAAACGTCTTAAAGACACACCCGACAACGAAATATTTAACAAGGCAACCGCGCTAAACGAACAGGAAAAGGCATCCCTCTAAAAAGAGATGCCTTTTTTGCCGGGCGAATTCATCTTTAAGCGAGATATTCGCAAAAAATCAGACGGTTGCCGAACGGATCCGTAACGGTGCATTCCTCGGCGTTCCAAGGCGTTTTCTGAAGGCCCGGCCTCGCGTACGCGTACTTTTTGCCGATCAGCTCTTTTTGAAGCTCCCTCACTCCGTTCATGTTGACGCGGATCGCCGCACCGGGGCTGCAATCTCCATGATGCTCGCTAAGATGAATCAGAACGCCGTCTTTGGAGATCTGCATGTAGAGCGGCATTTCAGGTTCGAACCGATGCTCCCAATCCAGCGAGAATCCCAGAAAGTCCAAATAAAAGGTCTTGGCTTTCGTTTCGTCGAAAATGCGCAGGATCGGTACGATTTGCGAAAGTTGCGCCATGGGCCGGCCTCCGTATTCATGAAGTGGGCTTGCTCTCCTCTAGAAGATTCGCTGCCGGCCCCGGTTTTCCTTTTCACTGCGCGCTTGATTCGCCATGCAATTAGTCGAACCGGAATGCCTATCCCTTCAAGGAGCCGGCCGTCATCTGCATAAACGATCTATTCGCAAAAAGATATACGGCCAGCATCGGCAAGATCGACAGGCATGCGCCCGCCATCATGAGATGCGTCTGCGAGGCCGCGGAGATGCCGTACTTGAGGCTCGCGAGCCCGACGGTCAGCGTTTGCAGCTGCGGCTTGCTGAGCGTGAACACGAACGGCAGCAAATATTCGTTCCATGCCCCGCGAAAAGCGAACAAAGCGCACACGCCCAGGCCGGGCGTCAGCAGCGGAACGATCAGCTGGAGAAAGGTTCTGCCGCGGGAGCAGCCGTCGATCAGCGCCGCTTCGTCCAGATCCTTCGGGATGCCGCTCATAAAGCTGTACAGGATGAAAAAGGCCGACGCGTGCGCGCTGATCAGGATCAGGACGACGCCCCACAGCGAATCGTGCAGATGCAGCCGGATCATCAGCTCGAACTGCGGACGCAGCACGACAGCGCCGATGGCCACGAACATCGTGAAGGCTTGCATGCCGACGTACAGCCGTTTGCCGGGAAACGCCATCCGGTCGACGACGTACGCCGCCATCGACGACACGAGCAGGATGCCGAGCGTTGATGCGACCGATACGAATAAGCTGTTGAACGTATAGGTCGAGAATTTCGCCTGCCGCCATGCTTCGACGTAGTTGTTAAACTGCCAGCTTGACGGCAGTATCGTAGCGCCTGCGGTCAGCTCGGCGTTGGTCTTGAACGAGCCCAGGATCGTCACCAGGATCGGGAACAGCGTCAAAAACGCGGCAATGAGCAGAAACGCCCACAGCGCGGCCTTCCAAACGAGTCGCATGCACGCATCCCTCCCTTAGGCGTATCGATTCATTCGCTTGGAGCCGAAGTAATAGAGCGCGGTAATCAAGCCGACGATGATGGCGGTCACGAACGAAACGGCGCTTCCATAGCCCATTTCCTGGATTTGCGAAGCCGCGCCGGTTCCCGCGGTCGGGAAAAACAGCTTGTAAACGTACAGAAACATCACATTCGTCTTCCCGATCGGTCCGCCGTCCGTCAGGACCATGATGCTCTCGTAGCCTTTGAGCGCATTGATGATGGCCAGCATCACAATCATCTGCATGACCGGACCGAGCATCGGAATCGTCACGTAGCGGAATTGCTGCAGCTTGTTCGCGCCGTCGAGCGAGGCGCTCTCGTACACGTCCGCCGGTATATTTTGCAGGCCTGCGAGAAACAGCAGCATATAGTTGCCGACGGCGCCCCACACGGAGACGAGCACAACCGTAAGCATCGCATGGTCGGCGCCCAGCCAATCTACGGCGCCGCCGATCAGCTTGTACTTCAGCAGAAACTGATTTAAAACGCCGTTGTAGGCGTTAAAGATCGCGAAAAAGACGACGGCCATAACGGCGGTGCTGACGATTGTGGGCAAAAAAAAGACGGCCCTCAAAATGTGCCGTCCACGCAGACCCCGGTTCAGCACGACCGCCAGCAGCAGCGCAAGCGGAATCGACAGCGCCAGCTTGCCGCCTGCGTACGCGAACGTATTGGCAACCGAATGCCAGAACTCGCCGTCGCGCATGACGCGCGCGAAGTTGTCCAGGCCGATAAACGTTTTTTTGCCAAAGCCTTTGTAATCGTAAAACATGTAGCGCATCGCCCACGCGATCGGATAAATGCCGAGAATCAAAGTAAGCGACAGGCTCGGCAATAAAAATCCGTAAGAAAACGCAAGCTCCTTCGATTTTCTCATCGTTCATCCGCTCCTTGCCGTCATTGCTGTCGATCCCATGCGGGGGGACCGGGCCGACTCGGTACCCTGTGCTCGTCGGCAGCCGCCTCGGACCGGTCACGTTTGTTTCAGCTTGCGTATTGCCCTGCGAGCTTCGCGGGATCGAATGCCGGATCGGGCGAGGCGACGACGTCCCCGCTCGCGATCGCGGCGTCAAGCGCCGTATTGTACCGCTTGTTCAGGTCCGCGATCAACGCATCCAGATCCCCGCCGTCCAGGATATACTTGAAAAACACGTCGTCCGACTTGGCGCCCTGCACCGGGACCGCCGGGTAGACCGGCCATACCCCGTCATGCGCGTTCGGGAGAAAACCATCGATGCCATATACTTCGGGCTTGGCCGCGACTTCGCTGACCGCGGGCACCATCGAGATGCCGAAGCCCTTCTCCTGGTACTGCTGCAGAATCGGATCGCCGTACATGTAAGACATGAACGTCCATGCCGCTTCCTTGTGCGCGGACTGGGAACTGATCGCGAGCCACTGACCGCCCAAAAAGCCGGAGGCGCCCTTGACGTTGCCGTCGATCGTAGGCGCGGGCGCTGCAGCCCATTCGATTTTCGCCGGAAACTGGGATTGGTACACGCCCGCCTCCGCCGAGAACGACAGATACATCCCGATCTTGCCTTCGGCGAACTGCGCGCGCAGCGGATCGATGTCGAGCGACTCGACGCCGGGCAGCATGCTGCCGTCGTCCTTCATCTGCTTGAACGCTTCGATGATCGGCTTAAACGGCGTAAAGTCGTAACGCGCCGTCTTGAAGTCGTAGCCGAAGCCGCCGTAACCGCTCATCTCCGCGATGACGCGCGCCGAGCGGCCGAGCGCGCTCCCCGGGCTTTTGAAGTTTTGCGCGAAGCCGTATTCCCCGTTCGCCTTGCCGACGGCCGTTATTTTTTTGGCGTCCTCCACGAGCTCGGCCAGCGTCGCAGGCGGACTGGCGATGCCCGCTTTTTGGAACAGCTCTTTGTTGTAAATAAGACGCATCGTCGTCCCGTAGTTCGGCAGGCTGTACCGTTTGCCGTCGAAGCTGTTCAGCACGTCCATTTGCGGGAACTCGGCCCGCAGTTCGTCCGTCAAGTAATCGTCGATCGGCGCCAGATACCCTTTTTTGTAAAAGGTCTGGATCGTGTTTTCCTTGACGCGGATGACGTCGGGCGCTTCCGAGGTCTGGAACGACATGTCGAGCGCCTGATCGAAGTCGTCGCCTTTGACGACGAGCTCCACCTCGATCCCGTCTGAGTTGGTGCGATTGAAGTCGTCCACCTTTTCCTTGATGAACTCCGAATCGTGGCGGTCGCCCGTCCAGTAGACGAGCTTCGTTTTTTGTCCGGCTGCGCCGGCATCCGGACCGTCCCCGGCGTTTTTGCCGCTGCAGGCGGCCAGACCGCCGGCAAGCGTCGCGCTTAGCGCTGCGAGCATCAGCTGCTTTTTGTTCATCGGATCGTTGACCTCCCCTTCGTCTATCGATGTGTGCCGTGCCTTCATTATAGAAGGGGACTTGTCAGCGCATAATGCGGGTAACCTCACATTTAGGGCAGGTTTTCCGCTATTCGGCAAAAACAGCCCTCCCGCCGGCGAGCGGCGGGATCAGGCTGTCTTGGCGAGTCGTCCCTCATATAGGCGTTTACGACTCATGTATATCATGCGAACTTTCGGACTGCCGGTCGTCCGGATTATATTTCTTGCGCGGGTTCTGCCGCCGGATCTGCTGCCGGATCGAGCTTCCCCGTGCTGTACCATTTATACTCCGACGGCGTCATACGGGTATGCTTCTTGAAGCTCTCGCTGAAATAGCGGCGATGCTCGTAGCCGAGCGCCGAAGCGATCTCCTGAACCTGGTAGCCTTCGACGAGCATCTCCTTGGCCTTCTCCATCCGCTGATGGATCACGAACTGCTGGTAGGAGATGCCCATGACCTTCTTGAACAGGTTGGAGAAGTAGCCCGGACTAATATTGAATCGCCTGGCGCAGTGCTCCACCGACAAGTCGGACTCGAGATGGTCGCAGATGTACGCCTTCGCGCGGTAGATCAGCTTCGTCGGCTCGTCGGCCCGCTCCCCTTCGATCCAGGAGCAAGCTTCGCGGCCGATCGACACGACCGAAGCCTTCATCGACTGAAACGATGCGCCGCGGACGCCGTGCGCCGCATGCCATCGTTCCTCCAGCGCGGCGACGCGCTCCGTAGGAAAAGACGCGCGCATCGTCCGGCAAATTTTCGCAGCAAGCTCGTAGCACAGATGCTCGACATGCCGCGGCGCCGGCAGCGGCTCGCTTTGCAGCAGATCGTTAAAGATCGTCTCCAGCACGAGCTGGCATTGGTCCGCATGACCCGAGCGGAGCGCCATCAGCAGCTCGTGCTCGGTCGCCGCCGAGTACATCGGAAGCGCACGCGCTGTTTCCATGCCGGAGCCGTCGTAGAGTCGGACGCCGTTGCCTTCTGTGTAAAAGCGAAAGTCTAGCGCGCTAAGCGCCTGCTCGTAAGCGACGGGCAGCGCCTCGACCGTCGCCGCGTACCGGCCGACCCCGACGGAGACGGTCGAGCGGGTAAAGCGATGGATATTCGCCCGGCATGCCTCGGAGAGGCGCTCCGCGGCTTCATTGTCCGTGCAATTGACGACGCAGACGAACCGGTTGGCCGCTTCGCTCAGGACGATGCCTTGCGTAAGCCCCGCGATCGTTTCCTCTAAAATATTGCGGATGCTAAAGCGAAGAAGCGCCACCTCGCGCGCGTGCATCGCAGCGAGCCGGTCCGCAGGACGGTCCAGCTCGATGACGAACAAGCCGAATCGTGCCGGCGCCAGGCGAATGCCGAGACGCTCCCACTGGGCAGCGACCGTATCGGCGCTTGAGGCGCGGTGCACGAGCTGCGCTACATATTCCTGCTGCAGCGCCGGCAAGCCGTCGCGAAGCTTGCGCTCTTGCGACAACCGCTGCGTCAGCGCCTCACGCTCCGACAAGCAAGCGTCCTTTGCCTTCAGCACGACGCTTACGATCTCGTCGATCGAGAACGGCTTCTTGACGAAGTCGAACGCCCCCAGCCGTATCGCTTGCCGCGTATACGCAAAGTCCGTGTAGGCGCTCAGGATGACGATCTTGGTTGCCGGCGCCATCTCCAGGATCGTTTGCGTCATCGCCAATCCGTCCATCCTGGGCATGCGGATGTCGGTCAGCACGATATCCGGCTTCGTCTTGCGTACGAGCTCGATGCCCGCTTCGCCGTCAAGCGCCGTGCCGGCGATCTCGATCCGGTGTTCGCCCCACGGCGGCTTGCGCGAGATCATGTCGACGACGCTGCGGATATCGTCGATGATGCACAGCTTAATCTTATTCTCGTTCATCGCCTTCACCTTCCGTTCGTCCGATCGGAATCCACAGATCCGTCCTGGCGCCTCCATCGGCCGCGTTGGAGAGCGCCATACGCGCATCGTCGCCGTAGAACAGCCGAAGCCGCTCCCTGATATTGACGAGCGCGTAGCCCTTCTTGGCGTTCCGGCTCAGCTGCATGCCCTGCTTGACCTTCTCCGCGTCGAAGCCCGAACCGTTGTCTTCGATCGTCAGATGCAGCAAGCCATCCTCCCTGTCCGCCTTAATCCGGATTCGGCCGCCGGACGAGCGGTCTTTGAAGCCGTGCTGAATGCTGTTCTCGACGATCGGCTGCAGCAGTATCTTGGGCAGCGGGCAACCCATCAGCGTTTCGTCGGAGCAGCTCGCTTCGTATTCGAACAATCCCTCGTAGCACTTTTGCTGAATCGAGCAGTACTGCCGGACATGGGACAGCTCGTCCTCGAGCGTATTCCAGTCCTTGCCTCCGCTTAAGCCCAGCTGGAACATCTGCGACAACGCCATGATCATCTCGTTCACGTCTTCGTTCTCGCCGAGAACCGACTTGCAATAAATCGTATTCAGCGTATTGTACAGGAAATGGGGCTCCATCTGCGACGTCAGCGCCCGCATCTCCGCCTTGCGCTTGCTGGATTCGCTATCCCTGACGTCGCGGATGAGGCGATTGATCTCGTCGAGCATCCGGTTGAACTGATGGCCGACCTGGGCGATCTCGTCCGCCGAACGGCTGGCAAACCGGACGTCCAGACGGTTGTCCTCCACCTCCCGCATGAGCCGCTGCAGCTTGAACAACGGCAGAAGCAGCAGCCCCGTCAGCCGGCTCGACAGCAGCCATGCCAACAACAGAAATATGCCCATATAAGCGAGCGTCGTGCGCTGAACGCCTTTCATCTGGGAGAGCAGCTCGCTTTTCTCCTGAACCCCATATAGCAGCCAGTCGGGCTCGACGCTCGACCTCGAATAGTTGACCAAATACTCGGACTTGTCGAAATCGTAGAAAAACGATCCTTGACCGCCCGAGGCCAGGCGCAAAAACGGCTCGTCCCGGCGCAAGCCGTGCGCAGCCGACCAATCGGTGCGCATGACTTCTTCCCCATTCGCGTCTGCGATAAAGTACGGATCGCCGCCGTCCGCGGCGTGACGGTTCAAGGTGGCGATCAATCCGCTCTCGTTCACGTTGACGACGATAAAGACGTTCGTGTCGGAATCGTCGTCCGCCATGCCCCTGGTGACGAAGGAAATCGCGCGGTCGTTTCCACTAAAGAACTTGTCCGAGTGGCCTGCGATCCACATGCCGCCGGTGAGATTTTTGATATCGTAATACAAATTGGATTCGTAAAAGGACTGCGTCTGGGATCTTCGGTGCGATATCGGATAAAAATCGCCGATCGGCGTCGCGATCAAAATGCCGTCGATGAGCGGCTCGTTGTAGCCGACCTGGGAGAAGACGTACTGCAGCTCGGAGAGATGAATGTAATAATCGGCGATGCGGTTGCTCCGCACGTCGGTCATCATCTGCTTGTAGGCGTCGCTGAACATGATCGATCGCACGGCATTCGAGATCTGGTACAGCTTCTCGTCGAGGATCTGCGCCGTCTTGTTCACGGCCTCCTGTCTCGTCGCGAACGCGTTTTTTTGCAGCTCCCGCGCGGCGATCGCATAGGAGGAAAAGCCCACGGCGGCGATCGCGAGCACGATCATCAACATGAACGCCAGGCGGACGCGCTGCTTGATTGAGACTTTGTACAGGCGGCCGTACAGTTTTGCGGCTTGCCGCGCCCATTTGGAAGAGGCCATATCGGCGTTCAACCTCAATTCTTGAATCTCGTCTATCAAGAATCTTATCAAATGCGCGTGTCGAATGGTGGATCGATTTCAAAAAATCCGCCGAGCGCTTCTCCGGCTTCGCGAATGTCGGGTACGATTCGGCCGGCTGGAAACGACTTTTCCGCGAACCGGCGTGCCATCCGTCCCGCTCCGCCGCGGAGCACTTCGGCTACGATGACGCGCGAAGCATCCGCGTGACCGATTGCCCGAGCAGGCGCTTTTTCGCATCTTCGGATCGCGAGAGTCACGGCCTCGCGCAGAGATGCCGCGTCCGTGGCCATGCGCAGCGCGCGCCTGCGACTCCAGTATGCCGCATTGCCTTGCTCTTGTCCCGGCATCGGTTTGTACACGACGACGGGCACGCCCATCGAGATCGCTTCGGTCAGGGTGACCGCTCCCGCCTTCGTCACGATGCAGGACGCGACGGTCATATACGCCTCGATGTTTTCCGCATAGCCGATCACCTGCACCTGGGTTCGGCTTTCGAAGCGCTTCGCGAGCTTGCGGCAGAGCTTGGCGTTGCGGCCCGCGACGAGCAGCAGCGTGGCGGACAGCTCCGGCGTCAGCAGCGAATCGACCAGCCGTTCGGGTTCCGACAGCGCGCCGATCATGACGAGGACGTACGCTTGGTCGGGATCCAATCCCTTTTCGCGACAAATTTCCAGCCTCGGCCGGCGCTCGTCCCGGAACTGCCTGCGGATCGGAATGCCCGTGACATGGATGCGATCCTCGCGTATGCCCATGCCCGCGATTTGCGACTTCAATTCCTCCGTCGCCACGAAGTAGCCGTCCGTATGCGGATGGATCCAGCGAGTATGGAGTTCGTAATCCGTAATGACGGTGTAGGTCGGGATCGCAATGCCGGCGTTAGCCATGGCCGAATATGTCGCGAGGAACGGGAACGTATGGATGACCGCGTCGGGCTCGATCGTTCGCAGGAGCGCAGCCATCTTGCTTCGGCCGAAGGCATGCAGCCATCTGCCGAGCGGGCGGTCGTGCTTCATGCCGTTGGTGACCCGGTAGCTCCAGCCGTAAGTTTTAGGGAACCAGGTTATGCTTTTCGCGTACGCGCAGCGGACGATCGCGTCCATCGCGGGATGCGCTTCCGCGAACAAATCGACGAGATGCACCTCGAACCTCGCCTCCGGATGCGCGGCGAATTGCTGCTCGAGCGCCTTCGACACCTGGTAGTGACCGTCCCCGAACCTGGCATACACGATCAGGATCTTCCATGCCCGTTCCTCCATCGCCGTTCCCCCTCGATACGCTTTGCGCGGCAGCGCGAAGCGCAGGCTCTTACCTCCAATATAAGGCTCGATCCTAATCGGCGAATGAAGCGTTCTTTAACGGGGTGTAAACATAAACATAATAATCCCCTATAAAATGCAAGGTAGACCCGGCTATTTCTAAGCCAGGATCGACTATGCTCGATATGGCGCTAACTGACAATTCCCAAAAACTTTACGCGATTGTGACAAGGAGAGGATCAAGACGTGACCGAACGGCATCCCTTCTACCAAGCCGCCCAGGACATGCGTGCGCAGTTGTCCGCTTGGCGACGCGACTTTCACCGGAACCCCGAGCTGGGTTATGAAGAAACGAGAACGGCAGGCATCGTGGCGGATCATTTGACGCGGTTGGGCCTCGAGGTACGTACGGGCGTCGGCAGGACCGGCGTCGTCGGCCTGCTGCGGGGGACGGAACCCGGCCCGACGGTTCTGCTCAGAGCCGATATGGATGCCCTGCCGATTCCGGACGGCAAGACGGCGGATTATGCTTCTACCGTGAAAGGGAAAGCCCACTTGTGCGGCCATGACGGCCATACGGCCATGCTGATGACCGCGGCGCAGCTGCTCGCCACATGCGACGCGCCGCGCAAGGGCCATATCAAATTCATGTTTCAGCCTGCGGAGGAAGGACTGGCCGGCGCCAAAGCCATGATCGACGACGGCGTCCTCGACGAACCGCGCGTAGATGCCGCCTTTGCCCTGCATGTGAAGCCGACGATAGACACCGGCAGGATCGGCGTCGGCTCGGGCACGTTTTACGCTGCGGCGGATCGCATCCGCATCCGGATCATCGGCCGCGGCGGACATGCCGCGGCGCCGCACCAGACGATCGACGCCATCCCGATCGCCGCGCAGGCGATCACTGCGCTGCAGTCGATCGCGAGCCGCCAGACGGACCCGCTGGATTCGGTGGTCGTGACGATCGGACAGATCCAAGGGGGGTTCGCCTCCAACGTCATCGCCCCGGAGGTTGAATTAATCGGAACGGTCCGCACCTTAAACCCTGCCCTTCAAGAACAGATGCCTGCCCGAATCGAACGGATCGTTCGGGGCGTCACCGAATCTTTCGGCGCCTCCTACGAATTCGATTACAAGTTCAGCTACCCGATGGTCATCAACGACGAAGGCATGACGGATCTCGTCAGGCATACGGCCGACCGGACGCTCGGTATCGGCAGATGGTTCGACGAACGGCCGACGATGGGCGGAGAAGACTTCGCCTTCGTCGCGCGGGAGGTGCCCTCCGCCCTTTTCTGGCTCGGCGTCGGCGATGGTACGGAGCGGACGTCTTATCCGCTGCACCATCCGCTGTTCGACTTGGACGAGCGTGCCCTTCCGGTCGGGGCCGCGATGCTCGCTTCCGCTGCTTTGCATTATCTGGAACAGGCCTAATTCCTGCCGTTCGCCGACGCTTCTCTCAAAATAATTTTTATCAGGAATTACGGCATCGCCTTTTTGTTCTTCACTTCGGCGGGCGTCACGCCCCACGTTTTGCGGAACACCTTGGCAAAATAACTGAAGTCCCGATAGCCCAGCATGTTAGCCGTATCCGATACTTTCATGCCGTCCGACAGCCATTGCATCGCCAGCTTCATTTTGCGCTCCACGACGTAGGCGGTGAACGATTGTCCCATTTGCTGCTTAAACAAGCGGGACAAGTACGAAGCGTTGATGTACAGCTTGCCGGCGACCTCGTGCAGTCCGATGTCCTGGCCGATATCGGCTTCGACCATGCCGATCATCTTCTCGATCAGCTCGTGGCGGCTTTTGCTTTTCCTTTCGTTGACGTAGGCGCATATATGGTCGACGGTGCCGTAGAGCCAATGGCGGGTCTGCTCCTTGGTCGACAAGGCGCGCAGCTGCTGGAAAAAAGCCAAGTGACGCCCCATCGCCTCCTGCAGGGGCCAGCCTTGAAAATGGACGACGCGCACGATAAGCGAGGCGAGCAGCAGTACGTTTTCGTACACCGCCTCGCTCGTGTTCGCGCGTTCGACATGCGTCTCGAGCCACTCGTCGATCAAGGCGGTCGCCGTCTCCCGCTGGCCGGACTCCAGCGCATGCGCGAGCACCTTCTCCAGCTGGACGTCCGCGGCGACCGCATGGGACGGCGCGGGCTCGTCGCGGTACGGCACGACGATATCGTGTCCGTGCACGACGCGCTCCGTAAGCGCTTGGCAGGCTTCCAAGTAGGAGCGGCTGACGTTCGACCTTTTGTCCGCGACGCGGCCGATGCCGGCGCTGGCGGAAGTTTTCATATACGCTTTGAAGACGGACAGCAGCCTCGTCGTATTCTGATGAACGTCCGCCGTGAAGTCGCCTGCGGACCGCCGCTTCTCCCGTTCGCCCGGCGCGTCTCGGAATACGATGACGGTCGCGCCTTCGTCGTCGGAAAAAATATGGCAGGGTACGTTCGCCAGGAATTCCTTGGCGATGCCGAGCATCGATATTTGGAGCAGCGTCATATCCTCTGGCGAAAAACGGGGATTCGGCGCGGTGAGCGGATCAGGATCCACTACGGACACGGCCCAGCCCGCACCGGTTGGCAAGTCGATCATCAGCTCGCGGCTGCGCTGCTCGATCTCCCATTCGGCATATTTCCCCGACAGCCAATTCTGAAAAAACAGATCCTGCAACCTCGGCAGATGCTCCGCCCATCTTTTGCGCACGAGCTCGTTATTATATTTGGCGTCCAGGTCCTCCCGAATCTTCTCGCGCGCCTCCAGCACCGCCTGCAGCACTTCTTCGTTGCCGGCGGGCTTGAGCAGGTACTTGACGACTTGAAGCTCGATCGCGGTCTGGGCGTACTTGAAGTCGTCATGTCCGCTGAGGAAGATGATCTTCGCCAGCGGATCCGCCTCCACGATGTGCCGTGCGACGGACAGACCGTCCAAGTCGGGCATCTGGATGTCCAGCAGCACGATGTTCGGCTTCGCCTGATCGAACAGCTTAATCGCGTCGACGCCGTTGTCCGCCGTCGCGACCACCTCGATCTCATGCTCCTCCCAAGGAATGTTGCGGGCAATGTTGTTAAGAAGCCGAAGCTCGTCTTCCACGATCATCAGATTCATGGGCGCCTCCGATCGGGATCCACAGCGCGACGGTGGTTCCCTCGTTTTCGATGCTGTCGACGGTCAATTCGGCCGAATCGCCGTAGTACAGCTTGAGTCTCGCTTTTACGTTCCATAGGCCGTACAGGTCCTTCCGTTTCAGCTCCTGATCCCAGGCCTGCCCCGCATGCGCGTACAGGCGATCAAGCTCGTCTCTGATATAGCGCAGTCTGTCCGGGGGAATCCCTTTTCCATTGTCCGACACCGCGAGACGGAGCCTTCCCGCCTCCAGCCGGCCGTCGATCCGCACGACGCCGTCCTTCTTTTTCTGCTCCAGCCCGTGCAGGATCGCATTCTCGACGATCGGCTGCAGCAGCAGCTTCAGGACGGGATGCGGCTTGCATGCCTCGTCGATCCGGATGTCGACGGACAGCTTGTCGATGAACCGCAGCTCCTGCACGCGCAAGTAATAGCGCAGATGCTCGATCGTCTCTTCGACCGTGAATTCGTCCTGTCCTTTGCTCAGGCTCAGCCGGAAAAACTTCGAAAGATTAAGCGCCATCTCCGAGATTTCTTCGGCTTCGTAATTTTCGGCCATACTGTAGATCGAGTCCAGCGTATTGTACAGGAAATGCGGATTGATCTGCGACTGCAGAACGCGCAGCTCTGCCTTCAGCCGAAGCAGCTGCTGCTCGTAGATGTTTTCGATCAGGTTTTTCTGCTCGAGCGCCATATCGTTGAAGGCGCTCATCAGGTAGCCGAACTCGTCCTCCCGCTTGTTCGGAAGATTCGTGTCGAGGCGCCCCATCCGCACCTGCTTCATCCCGTATGCCAGCGATCCGAGCGGCGATGCGATGCCGCGATAGACGATCCAGGAGATGACGATCGTGAGCAGCACGCTGATGCCGATGATCGCGTACATGAACGTCCGAAGCTGATCGGTCTCGGCATACATAGACGAAGCCGGCTTGACGAGGACGACGGTCCAGCCGGACGACGGGGACCGGTACCGTACGAGCATTTCGCTTTTTCCGCTTTTGGCCGACGGCTTAACGGTCACGATGTCGCCGTCCGCATCCCAGACCGGCAACGTCTTGCCCGCCGAGCCCGCCCCCACGATCAGCCGGTCGTCGGCCGTCGTCAGATAGACGCTTTCGTCCGTCCCGTCGACGAGCGTATCGAGATGCTTGCGCAGATGCGCGGCGTCCAGGGTGATCATCAGCACGCTTTTGCGATCCCCCGGCTTGAACGGATCCATCATACGAAGCAAGCTGACGTAGCCCGGCTGAAAGGTCTGGTCCAGCTTCTGATAAGAGTTGAACTCGTCCGGCTTCGGCACGAGGAGACGGCTTTTGCCGCGCGACTGCATCAATTCGGCATACCAAGCCTGCCCGGGGAGCTCGTCCACTCTCCTGCCGCCGAATTTCGAGGACAGGACGGTGTGCGAATACGCATGATAGATCGATAATTGAGTGAGATAACTGTTTGCCGACTTCATGTTGGACAGCTGTACGAGCACCTTCTGAAAATCCAGGTTCATCTCGCCGGTCAGCTGCGGGTCCGTCAGGTTCAGCAGCTCGATCAGGTTCGTATCCGTGGCGAGCGCCATCGACATATTCTCGAGATTGTCCATCGTCAAGTCGATGGCTTCCATCGCGGAGGACAGCGCCACGACCGTCTGCTCGTTGACCTTGCGCTCCAGGATCCGCTCGGAGCGCAGACTGGCGAATATGCTGACCGCGACCAGCGGCAGGAGAATGATTAGAAAATAGCTGGTGAGCCGCAGCTGCACGGAGCTGCGGAAAGCGTTCGCAAGTCTCGGTAAGATGGGGATCATATTCGGCTGGCGCACCTCCGGCCTGAAGGGAACAAATGGATGAAAATATATTACCATATAATAGCCCAGGGGCTTCGGCGATCCGGAAAAATCCCGGATGCCGAGCCCCTTGTTGGACCTATCCTTTGATCGCGCCGATCATGACCCCTTTGGTGAAGTACTTCTGCAAGAAAGGATACACGAGCACGATCGGCATAATCGCAACCGTCACCGTAGCCATCTTGATCGTCTCCGGCGGCAGCTGCGCCACCTTGGAGGCATTCAGCGACAGCTCCTGACTTACGCTCGGCGTCTGAATCATGTTGCGCAGAACCACCTGGATCGGCGCCAGATCCTTATCCGAGACGTACATGATGCCTTTAAAATATTCGTTCCAGTGGCCGACGCCGTAGAAGAGTCCGATGGTGGCCAGGATCGGCGCCGACAGCGGCAGCACGATGCGCCAGAGCGTCGCGATCTCGCCGCAGCCGTCGATCCGCGCCGCCTCTTCGATCTCCTGCGGCAGCCCTTCGAAGTACGTTTTCATGATCAGGAAGTTAAACGTGGATACCGTGCCGGGGATGATCATCGCCCAGATGGTGTTGTAGAGCCCAAGCTCGCGTATAACCATGTAGGTCGGGATCAGTCCCCCGTTGAACAGCATGGTGAATATGATCGCGAGCAAAATCCCGTTGCGCCCCGGCGTCGATTTCTTCGACAACGGGTAGGCAAGCAGCGTCGTCACGATCAGATTGATCGCGGTGGCGACGATCGTGACGATTAAGGTAATCCGAAGCGCATCGGGAATCCGGGCGCTCGCGAGAATCTGTTCGTAGGCCTCCAACGTCACGGCGCTCGGCCAGATGACGAAGCCGCCGTTGCGAAGCACCTCGGTATACGGCGTGATGGACATGACGACCACGAAGTACAGCGGGAACAGCGTCGACAAGGCAAACAATCCAAGGAAGACGTAGAGCGCGCCGTCGACGATACGGTCCGTTTTCGTTACCATATGCCCGAACCTCCGACTTTTTTGGCTATTTTATTCGCGCCCAGAATAAAGATCAGGCCGATCAAGGATTTGAACACGCCGGTGGCGGCGGCAATGCTGAAGTTCAGCTGCTCGAGCCCCTGACGGAATACCCAGGTGTCGATGATATCTCCGACGCCGAATACCCTGGCATTCAGGAAGATATATACTTGATCGAAGCCGGCGTCCAGAATGCTGCCCATCCGCAAAATCAGCAGCAGCACGAATACCGATCGGATGCCCGGCAGCGTGATATTCCACATTTTCCGCCATCTGCCCGCGCCGTCCACCGCCGCCGCCTCGTACAGCTCCGGATTGATCGAACCGAGCGCGGCCAAATAAATAATCGCCCCGAAGCCTACGTTTTTCCACAGATCGGAGACGACGAGCAGCGGACGGAAATAATCCGGATCGGTCAGCAGGTTCAGTTCGCCCCATCCCCATTCGCGAAACAGCGTCGTGACCAGGCCGGCGCCGGGCGCGAAAAAGGAAAAGACGATGCCGTACACGATAATCCAGGACAGGAAGTGCGGTCCGTACGTGATCGACTGCACGACCTTTTTAAACCACTTGGAACGAATCTCGTTCAGCAGCAGCGCCAGCAGCATATCGGGGATCATGTTGAAGATCATGCGATAGATGCTGATGAGCAGCGTATTTTTCATGATTTGGGGAAAATCGGGCGATTGGAACATGGTCCTAAAATGTTCGAATCCGACCCAAGGGCTCTTCCATATGCCTTTCATCAGGTTGTAATCCTGAAAGGCGATCAGAATGCCCGCCATGGGCAAATAGTGAAACAATAAATAATAGAGCAAACCGGGAATCATCATGAGAATCATCCATCTGCCGCGATACAAGCTTGCGAACGACTTGCGCCTGGCGGCGCTTTTCAAGGGGGCCGTCGGTTGCTTCGTTTGCGCTAGGGTTTGGTTCATTGCCATTGCCCCTTTGTGCTGGAGTTGCGGGAAAGGAAGAAGGCAGCCCCGACCCCGTCAGGGGCTGCCTTCCGTTTCTTCGCCTTGCCGGATATCGCGCTTCTAACGGGCTAGCTTTTGCCTTACTTGAATGCGTTCAGCTTTTTGTCCTTCAGCACGGCGTTGATCTGGTCGGTATAGCCCTGGAAAATCGTTCTGCCGGTATACTTCGTCATCAGCTCTTCGCGGTACTTGGGCCACTTGGCGGCGCTCTTGTCCTCGAAGATCATCTTGACGTGCAGGCGGTGCATTTCTTTGCGGAAGTCGCCGATGTTGGTGCCTTCCGGCGGCAGCAGCGAGACCGGCGGGAGCGCGTCGTGCTTCGGATACGAAGCGACCGTCTTCAAGATCGCCTGGTCGCGCGGCGAGATGCGCGGATCGCTTACCTCGAGGCCGAGTACGGCAGGTTCCTCCGGCGTGAAGAAGCGGTAAATGCCTAGCCAGTTGCCTGCGTTCGCGATGTCCGCGTTGTACGCTTCGGGAATGAGCGTGATTTTATTGCCTTCTTTCGTATAATGCTTGCCTTCCTGACCGTAGTGAGTCAGCAGGAATCCTTCTTCGCCGGCCAGCCAGTTCAGCACTTCGAAGGCGCGCGCGACTTTCTCCGGATTTTTCTCGGCGACCGCTTTGCCGACCATGACCGAGGTTTCCGGCACGCCGTTTTTCCAGATCGCCGGCAGGTCCGGGAACGGATTGAACGGCTGCCAGTCCGCGTTCGGATCGATCGCTTTCGTGCGGGATTGCAAGCTGTTCGCATCGCCTTCGAGCGCCGCGTTCTTTTCGCCGCTAAAGATGATGCCGATCTTATTTTGCGCGGCTTTGTCCAGATGTCCCGGGTATTTGCTGAGGAACCAGTCCGGATCGACGATGCCTTCGTTCGTCATATCGATGATGCCTTGAATGACCTTCTGCACGCCCAGGTCCGTCCGGTTGTCCACGAATGCGTCGTTCGCGATTTGGAAGTCGGCCACGAAGCCGTTTGCCAGCCATTGCGGAAACTCGAGCGGCACGCTTGTGCCGTTGCCCGACGTCGAGAAGCCGTACGTATCCTTTTTTCCGTTGCCGTCCGGATCCTCGTTGGTGAATTTTCGCATGACCTCGAGCATCTCGTCGTACGACTTCGGCATCTCGAGCTTGAGCTTGTCGAGCCAATCCTTGCGCACGTACCAAGCGGGATACTGGTTGCGCATGAAAGGCAGGATGCCGCGGTTGAAGCCGCCGCCTACCAGTTGGTACGAATCGAGCTCCTCCTGTTTGACCCAGCTGTAGTAGTTCGGCATCTTTTCCTTGTTCAGGTATGGCGTCAGGTCGGCCAGAAGGCCGTCGGTCGCGTACTTCTGGGACGCGGCGCCGTCCGCGATGAACACGTCGGGAATATCGCCTCCGGCCAGTTGGACGTTCATCTTGCTCTTGTAATCTTCGCCGCCGACCATGTAGTCGAGCTTCAGATCCACGTTGAACTTTTCTTCGATCGCCTGCTTGACGAAGTCTTTGTCCGCCGAAGGAAGCGTAGCGTTGGCGAATTCCGTGCCGACCGGCACCATGAAGCGCAAGCTGATTTTCTCCGGCTTGGCCGCTTCGGACGCGGTCGCCGATGCCGACGCCGTGCTCGCGCCGGTCGCGGGCTGGCTCGAGGCCGCCCCGTTTGTCTCTTTTCCATTGTTCGAGCAGGCCGTAGCCAGCAAGGTCGCCCCCGATAATACGACGAGCAATGACTTTTTCAAATGCATCACCTTCCGACGGTTTAATCTTGCGCTTGCCTACGTTCATTATCCGGCATGGCTTCTCGCATTCATAGACGAGCGATTTGACATATCGTCGGTACTTTTTTGACCTTCGACGGTCGTTACGGCATTTTAATCCGTATCGCATGAACGGCGGGCCGATTCCGAGATTCTCGAAATCGACCCGCCGTTTCCCGTTAGCGAACGGTTACTTTCATGACTTCGCTTTCCGAAGTACCTGCGTCATTACCGAGTTCGACGCGATATTCGTACGTCCCCTTCGCACGTCCCGTAATGCTTGTCGCAGTCGTTTGCGCGTTTGGCGTGCGGGCCGAAAGGGTCCGGGTATCGATAAGAACGCCGTTCTCGTAAAGCTTGTATGTCGTGGCGTTCGTCCCCCACCACAGGTTCATCGTCACCTTAAAGTCGCCATTCCCGTCCCAGTTGTCGTTAGACAGCGCCGGCTTGCCCGGCGCGGCATCTTTAACCGTGACGCTTAGCGGCGAACATGGGGTTGTACCGTAGGCGTTGGTCAGCTCGCACGTATAAATATACGAACCGTTCGCTTTGCCGGTAATCGCCGTTTCGGCCAGTTGAGCCGACGGCGAAAAGACGTCAAGCGTCCTGGTGTCGATTAACTTGCCGTTCTCGTACAATTTGTAGATCGAGCCGTTGAATCCGTACCACATGTTCATCGCGATCTTATAGCTGCCGTCCAACAGTCCTGTGTCATAGCCGTTATCGCTCGACAGGACCGGCGTTCCCGGTACGCCCGTTGCGCCCGAATCCGGAATCGGCTCGTCGCCGACAGGCGTCAGCGTGTACGTTCCGGCAGGCGCCGAGAATGCCAGCACCCCGCCCTCTTCGCTCACGACGCCCGTACGGTCGGTTTGGCCGGGCATCGAAATTTTCCATTTCCCCGCGCGCATATCGGCTACGGTCACCGACATGTCCGCCTGCGAACCGTACACGGACAACGTCACCGATTCGTTCAGGCGCCGACCGCTCTTGCTGAACCAGACGGCGCGATCCGCGATCTGCACGCCCGTCATCAGATCGGCGTCGAGCCGCCGGCTCGGCAGAACCGCCGTTTCCCCGTCGTCCATCACCTGCATGACGTTCAGGAAGTAGTCGGTCTCCGCGTGCGCTTCAGGCGATACTTCCACGCGCCATGCGCCGGCTTCGATTGTGTTCAAATGCGCTGGCGTAGAAGGAATCCGCGGATAATTCGTACCGTTGGTCTCGAATTCGTGTCCCGGTCCGCCTACCTTTGCAATGTTCACATTGTCGGCGAGCGGCAGCAGCGTCTCGTTCACGAGCTTGCCGGAATACCCGTTCCCGCTTCTCGTCACGGTCGTGACCGTGCCGTCCACGGTCGGCTCCTCCTCGGTATGCAGCAGCCAGGTCTTCTTGAAGTTCGGGTTCGACGAGACGATCTTGTCGAAGACGACCATCGCGGCGGGATGATCGGCGTCCTTCAGGTTCAGGAACATCATCGAGCGATCGAACTGACTGACCTTATCCGAATAAGCCTGCGTCAGGTCGCCCTTTATATAGCTGTATTCAGGGGCGAGCGGATCCGAGCCCCCGCCGTATGCCTGCCCGGTCACCTTGGCTCGTGCGTAATCCTTGCCCGCCAGATCCTCGAGCGACCAGGCTTCTGCGTAAGCGCCCGAGTCGTTCGCCCATCGTTGACCGCCGTCGTTCACCAGCGATTGGCCGCGATAGACGGGGGTTTCCGCCGGATCGTAGACGAGCATGGAATTGTGCGCGATCGTGCGCTTATAGTAATTGCGGTCATAGGCGCTCAAATAGGATTCGGACTTCGCTCCTGCCGCCGGCAAACCTTCGTACATGCCGCTGTCCAGCGCGAGCGAGCCTTGATAGTACAGCTGGAAGCTGCCCATATCCAGATGCTGATGGTTGCCGAACCAGTAGCCGCCGATTTTCATCTCCGCGACCACGGAGGGGGAATTTTTGTTGACCGCGGTCGGATCGTCCCAGCCGGTGCGCGCGACCATCGATCCCATCGGCGAGCCGAAGTATCGGGTCAGCGGCAGCTCGCTCGCCGGGCTGGACGCCAGTTCCGGCTTGACGAACAGCATTTCCGCCACCGGATCGATCGTCCCCGGCGCGTATTCGCCCTCGAACATATCGTGCACATAAGGGTTATCGTACAAGTAAGAAGCGAGCATGGCCTCCTTCTCGTATTTCCAGGTCTTGTCGTCGGGCGTGTAAATATCTTGGTAGGAATCCCCGTCCCGGATCAACTGGCCGTCCGGCCGCCGCGTATAGATCGCGCGCATCAGGACGTCGCCCTGCTTTTCCGAGAAAATATCGCCTGCGCCCATCTTCCGCATGATGAGCTGCGCCCACAGCTCCGGCTCGTACCGCCCTTGCATCCCGTAGGAATCGCCTTGATGATGCATACCCGATTCGTACCAGAAGTTGCGCACGGGCACGTACTGGTTCATGAGCAGAACGGCGGCATGGTTGTAAATCTCGTGGTTCGGGTCCTCGTCATAGACGGCGACGCCGGCCGCGAGCAGGTTTTTGAGCAGTTGGTCTTCGCTATAGTGGCTCTCGACCGCGGGCACACTCGCTTGCGGCGGATAGCCCATCTCCAGATCGGCGGCCAGCGACTTCATCTTGGCGATGACAAACGACCGCTCGTCATCGTCCATCAGATCGTAGCACCAGTCGTAGACGATGGCTGCCGCGTTCAGCGTATCGCCGACTTGGTGGTACTGCTCGGCCGGCGTAAAGTCGACGGTACCCAGGAAGTTTTTGATCATCGACACGGCCCGTTCGCCCTGCGCCTCGTCGCCTTGCACGAGATATCGCAGCGCCGCGGCTTCGATCGCCTGGCGCACGCCGAGGATGTAGTTCGTCTTGGCGTCTCCTTTGATCGGGGGCAACCAGCCTTCGGGACGGTCTCCCGTCTCCAGATCGAGACGCGTCCAGGTTTGTCCGTCCGTCGATACGTCTACGTCGAAGAACGAATTGCGGACATTGCCTTTGTAGAAGGCCAGCGCGACCGCGTGCACCTCGCGTACGGTGCCCAGATCGTACTTGATCCATTGCCCCGCGCCTTCGGCCGTCCAATAGGTATTGAAGTCCCCGTCCAGCGTTTTCGTTCCTCCGTGGTCGCTGTCCTGCGCGGCGCTCCAGGTCGTCGACTGTACGGGCAAATTGGCGTATCCGCCTCCCTGGGGGGCGCCGTATACTCTCGCTTCGGTAATGGAGTTCCATGGAGCCGAGGAGCCGCCGTTGTTTCCTTTCCCTACGATGCGGACATATCTCGCCTGCTTCGCCTCGGGCAGCGGATACGTTTCGAGATCCAGCGTCGTGCCGCTGCTGATCGTAAACGAGGCATTTCCGCTATTAGCGAGCACGGCATTCCATACCGTTTGCATCGTCGGATCGGATAGCTTGGCCTGCAGCTGAGGGATATCGTCATCCCTGACATACAGGCGAGGGTGTACGCCCTGCGGCGGTTTGACGACCGTCTCGGCGGTAACCGCGGTCGCCTTCGCAGGCATCGCGATCGTCTCGTCCGTCATGTCCGCTTCGAATACCGCGACAGGCCAGGTCGTCGTCACGTAGCTGGCTTGTTCGGCTTTTAGCCGGTAACGGCCGTCGTAAACTTGCGAATCGATCGTAAATGTACCGTCGGCCGCGGTCGTGGCGGTGCCGTATGGCGTGACGAGAGCCTCATCATACAGCCGAACCACCGCGCCCGCGACAGGTTGACCGGTTCCTGCCGACACTACCTTGCCGCCGACCGCGTGCATCGCCGTTTCAGCTTCTTCGAGTACCAGGTCCGTGCTTGTCAGCCCGGCTTCCGACGCGGTCAGCGTCTGGGAGACGGTCGCATACCCTGGCAACGAGGCTCGGAGCGTATAAGTGCCGTCCTTGACCGCGTTGGCGAACGTATAGGCGCCGTCCGCACCCGTCGTGGCCGTGTCGAGCGCGTAAATAAAACCGGTGTCGCCCGCAGCGTACACTTTAACGGTTGCTCCGGCCAGCCCTTCGCCGTCCGCATCGCGCACCGTGCCGCTCACGCCGTGCTGCCGGACGAGATTCAATCGGTCGAAGTGAACCGATCCCGTCTTATCCAGCGTTTCCAGCTGGATTTGATTCAGGCTCAGGAGCCCGCCCGTCACGAAGGGACGATCCTTTAAAACGGCGGTATGGTCGTCGACGCGAACGGCCGGCGGTTTAATATAAGTGCCGAGGTCGATCGCGTCGCTGGTCATATAGACGTCGTACGTTTTGTCGTCCATATTGATCGCGATCCGAATCGTGTACCATTTGTTCGTCGCCAGCGAGCCGTTGCCGTTCGGCAGGTCTGCGTTGCCTGCGCCGCTAATAATCTTGGCGCCGCCATTGTTCAGGATTTTCATTTGCGCGCCGGGCAGCAGCGCCCCGCTCGCGTTTTTTCCCAGCACGTTCAAGTTAAAGGCAAGCTGATTGCCCGCTCCCGTCGCGTCGGGCGCGTACAAGAACCGCGTCTCCAGCTCATACCTGCCGTTTGTAAGCGGCTGAATCGGCCGAATCGCCCAGACGCCGGCGGTCGACGCTTGCTGGTCTCGCAGCGTCAAGCTCTTGTTGCCGTTCCCGGGCGTATCCGTAACGGAGGCAAGCCCAAGGCCGCCGACCGCGTAGGCGTCCGGCGTCGATCCGGTCGGATCGCCGTCGAAGCTGTCTTCGATCGGCAGCGGGGAGATTGCGCTTTCAGAAACCTGAAGATCGTCATAATAGCTCGTTCCTATGTTCGAGTTCCCCGTGGTCAAGTACAAGCTCCACTTGGCGGCATTTGCCGGCGCTTCGGCGGATACGTTGAAGCTCGTCCAGGCATTCAGCGGCGTGAATACATAGGCAGACGGCGGCGTTCCTACGAGCGCATTCGCATTGTCGTAAAAGCGAAGCTGGACGTTTGTCGCGCCCGAAGCCAAATAGACGGCGCCAGACACCGAGTAGTAGTGCCCCGCGGCTGCGGCTTGCTTGTCGCTCTCTACGGCGATCGTCGTGCCCGCGCTGGCGTCCACGATCTTCAGACTGCCGCTGCCGGACAGCTTCTGCTCCGTACTTGCAGAGACGCCCGTTGTGCCGACGACCTGCGTCCACCCGGACAGGCCGCTTTCGAAGCCGCCGTTCGCCAGTCCTGCATTCGCCGCCGATGCCGGTTGCGCAGAAGCGGGCAAATACCCCAGACTAAGCGCAATAGCCATAACCAGACTTACGAATCTTTTCATTCCTTCACACCTTTCTTCTCCATTTATATTGGTCTGTCCTTAGACCCGTCGCAGTTGTACTCATTATTGAAGCATGTCGCTAAAAATCATAGAGGACTGATTTGACTTTCGAGCGGTATTTTTTTGACCTGGAACGTAAAAAAAGCCGACCGCTTGAGGTCAGCTTTTTCCTTCAGTTATGTCCGATTGGCCCGGCGTTTGTCATATTTGCGGTACACCCAGATGGATGAGGCGAGCCAAAATGCGCTGGCCAAGTACCCGCCGAGCACGTCGCTCGGGTAGTGGACGCCCAGGTAAATCCGGCTCACGCCGATGGCCAATACGAGAGCCGCGCTCGCCGCGATCAGCACCGATCTTCCCCACTTGGCCGGGACATGCTTCCACAGCAAGTATGCCGATATGCCGTATAGACTGAACGCGCCCATCGAATGCCCGCTCGGAAAGCTGTAGCCGCTCACCTGAATAATCCGGTGTATATCCGGGCGTTCGCGGTGGAACGCCAGCTTCAGAACGACGTTGAGCAGCTGGGAGCCGGCGAGCGCGAATACGAACAGAATCAGCTCCCGCCGATGCTTCAGCACGAAAAACAAGAGCATAGCGATGGCCACCGCGATCGCCGTTACCGGCAGTCCAGCCCCGATTGCCGTGAAAAACTTCATGACCTGCGAAAGCCCCGGCGTCTCGAACCCTTGCATGAAACGAATAATCGAGCGGTCGAATGCGTTCAAGCGATGGAAGCCTACCAATAATGCAATGAGCCCGAATCCCGCCGCGAATAGGATACTGATCAGCAAAGCCGCGCTCAGCTTCAGCGTAAATTTCATCTTATGTTTCTCCTTCGTCTTTTACCGAATGCCGCGATAAAAATTGCGTCGGCCGCGAATACGACAAGGGCGAGCACGACAATCCACGCAGTCATCTTCGAATCGCCGAATCCGGGCGAATGCTTTTGTTGAAGCACCGTTTAACCGTCCGTTGATCCGATTCGGCGACGCTGAAGTCGAACCTTCTGTCTATAAGCATTTCCATTTGCGGAAATTCGACGATTGCCTCGTAGTCGCCCGGCTTCAGCGATTTGCCCATGGACAAGCGGACCGGCTCCTTGCCGCCGGGCATGACGACGGGAAGGCCTTTGGTCCGAAGGGACGCTCTTTTCCGATAATGAAAAGCATCTTGACTCGTTGAATAGGCCTTGTTAACGGTCACCTTTACAACCGGCCGCACGGGCTCTTTGCCCGTATTGACGATTGTAAGAAAGACTGTAGGAACGCCGTTTCCTGCGTAATCGTATCGAAAGTCTTCGGCGGTGAACGAGGGATAGTCTTCAGCCGATGCCCGCGCCGCTTGGGTCATTAACAGCATTAACCATAGAAATATAACCGAAAGCCGCAGCATTGTCGAACCCCCTCCTTCGTCTCCTTCCTTACTTTAATCCCGACAACTAAACAAGCTGTGAAGCAAAGATTAACGATTTATTAAGCGCGCCAGTTAAGACATTTTTAACATTTAGACGCTAATCTGTCCGAAGTTAGGGTTTTTGAACAGGCAAAGGAGATGAAGAGGCATGGGAAAATCAATATCGGCAATCCTGGAACCGGTTCGAGCGGCAGGTTCCAAAGTTCCGGAAATTACGATTTATTTCTGGATCATCAAGCTGCTGACGACCGGAATGGGCGAGGTCGCTTCCGATTTTTTATTTGAGCGATTGAATCCGCTTATATCCGCGCCTGTCAGCGTCGCGATCTTTATCGCTGCGATGGTGCTCCAATTCAAAGCGCGCAGGTTCGTGCCCTGGGTGTATTGGCTGGTCGTCGTCATGGTCAGCATCTTCGGAACGATGGCCGCGGATGTTGTTCGCGTCGGACTCGGCATTCCTTACGTCGCATCGACTATTTTCTTTGCGACGGCTCTGGCGGCAATCCTTTCGATCTGGTACGTCAAGGAGAAAACCTTGTCCGTGCATCGTATCGTCACGCGGCGCAGAGAATTTTTTTATTGGCTCACCGTGCTGACGACGTTCGCACTGGGCACGGCGGCAGGCGACATGACCGCGTCCTCCCTGCATATGGGGTATTTGGCTTCGGGCCTCATGTTCGCTGCCGTCCTGGCCGTTCCAATCGTCGCCTATAAGCTGTTGGGGCTAAATGAAATCGCCGCATTTTGGTTCGCTTATATCATGACACGTCCGGTCGGCGCTTCCTTCGCGGACTGGTTCTCCGCAGCGCGCGACAGCGGCGGCTTAGGTTACGGCAAAGGGGAAGTAAGCCTGGTGTTGACGATTCTAATCGTCGTTCTGGTGGCGATCCGAGGCGGGAAGGCTGCTAGCGTCGCGGAATCGGAATCACGCGATAGGGTCGCATAAATAAAGCGAGACGGAGAACCGTGATACGGCTTCCGTCTCGCTTTTTCGTTCGTTTGAATATGGATCTTGCAAGCGCCCTATTCCGTGTACATCGCCTTCAGCTTGGCGCGTTCTTGCTTCGTCACGCCGAGACCGACTTCGATAAACTTGTCGATCGAGCCGTATTTCGCCTTCATCTCGTCAAGCGACGCTTGCAGAAATTCCTTTTGCACCCCCATTAGCGCGGTGACGGCTTCGATGACATTCGTATCCTGAACCTGTGTTTTCAGCGCTTCGATCGACTTTTGGTTATTTGCTGCATTGTATACGTTTGACAGCAGATAATCTTCCATGACCGTTTTCTCGTCGACGCCGAGCGTCAGCAAAATAATCGCGGATCCGAGACCGGTTCGATCCTTGCCGGCTGTGCAATGCTGTACGAGCGCCAAATTCTCGGGATCGTTCAGCAGCTCCATGAGCTGGACATAAAACTTCGGATGGTCGACCATCGACTTGTTGCCTTGCACCATCATTTGAACGGCGCTTTCCTTGTCCTTCATCAAGCCGGAAGCGAGGATCGTACCAAAATCAGTGTTGCTGCCCGGGTTGCCTTCATCTGTACGCACATAGTTAACGCCCTTAATGACCGGATCGGGCAGCGACTTCACTTCGGCGTCCGTGCGATAGTCGACGTCCGTCGTAATCCCCATGCTTTGCAGTTTATTCTGATCGGCGTCAGTCAGGTGGCCGATCGCGTCCGCGCGAAACAACTTGCCCCATTTGACCGTGCGGCCGTCCGATGTCGCATAGCCGCCCAGGTCGCGGAAGTTGGCCGATCCCTCCAGGTCGACGTGGCGCTCGGATGCCGTGATGGTTGCGCCGTTGCCGCCTTTCACGAGGAAATAAATCCGCGAGCCCGGCTTCGGATCCGCGACGACGTGGCCGCCATAGCGCGTGTAGGTGGCGGCCAGCAGCTTGCCGTTTTTCTCGATGTTATCGGGCGAGGTGCTCCAATAAACTTTGGCCGGTCCGAGATCCGCGTTCGTTTTCCAATGGATGACGAGCTGTCCCTTGCCGTTCCGTTCGACGATCGCTTGCGTGAAGTCACCGCTATTCTTCGACTGCGAAGCCGTCGCTTGCGCAGCAGCGGCGAAGCCTGTCGTAGGCGCGGCGATCGCACCGAGCAAGATCGATAAGGATAAAATGGCGGTCGAAAGCTTGGTTGCTTGCCTCATGATTGAAACCCCTCCAAAGGCTGTTGTATACATCATTTCCGAATTAGTATACAAGTGAGTTGTTAAAGTTTTGTCAACGCCAGTCGAGAGTTGTGTTAATTTAACCGCATTAATCGGGGATTTGTGTAAATCGAGCTGTAGGGCCGCATCACGCGAGGCGTCGTCCTGGCTGGATTAACCGCATAGATGCATAATACTTGTGCATCTTGGCGTTGCATCGGCTGCGCGGCGCCGCACTGGCTGCATAGATGCACAATTCTTGTGCATCTTGGCGTTGCATCGGCTGCTCGAAGCCGTGCTGGCTGCATAGATGCACAATTTTTGTGCATCTTGGCGTTGCATCGGCTGCGCGGCGCCGCACTGGCTGCATAGATGCACAATTTTTGTGCATCTTGGCGCAGCATCGGCTGCGCGGCGTCGTGCTTATGAAGGATGAGTGTTGATTTTTGTTTAACTCTTAAGCGGCGCACGTCCCACCAAAAAACAAGAAGCTGCCCCCCGTGTCATAGATATGACTTGGAGACAGCTTCTGCCGCCTTATTCTCTTATTTATACAAGGGACCGAACGCCGCGCAAGCCCGGTAATCCGCACCTTCCGGGTCCTTCGTGCCGAACGCGCTCCAGGCGCTCGGGCGCAGCAAGCGCTTCGCGTCGACGTTATGCATGTTCACCGGGATACGCAGAATGCTCGCCAGCGTGACGAGGTCTTCCCCGATATGGCCGAAACTTACGACACAATGATTCGAGCCCCAATGCTCCATGACCGTATAGGCATCGTTAAAAACCGGATCTCCCGCAATAAGGTTCGGCGCAAACCAGGTCGTCGGCCAGGTCGGCGTCGTCCGCTCGTCGAGCGCGGCGTGCACGTCCTCCGGCAGCTCGACCGTATAGCCTTCGGCCAGCTGCAGCACCGGGCCGACGCCTTCAACGAGATTGACTCTCGCCATCGTGACCGGCATGCCGCCGCGCGTCAGGAAATCGGTCGAGTGACCGCCGCCGGCGAACTGGTCCATATAAGTCGGCCGCCAGGACGTAGCCGCAAGACAGCGGTCGACCTCCTCCTCGGAGATCTCCCAGTGCGGCTTCATCGCGGGCGCTCCGTCCCGCGTCATCTCGCCCGTGCCGTCGAGCGCCGCCGGCCCCGAGTTGATGAGGTGCAGCACCCCGCCGGCCGCGAGGCCTTCGAGCCGGTGTCCGGTCACTCGAGCTACCGCTTCAGGACTCCAGTACGCGCGTACGTCGGCGAAGATCTGCGCGGTGTTCGTCAGGTAATGCTGGAAAAGCATCGTCACCGCGTTCAAATTATCGTTTTCCGTTGCGACGATATAAGGTTCGCGCGTGCCGTTCCAATCGAACGAGCTATTAAGCACCGCCTCGAGGAAGTCCGCGCTCGGCAGGTGATCGGTCCACTCCCGCTGTCCCTGGAATCCGGAAGCAATTGCGTTATACCCAAACGCCTCTTCCTCGTAGCCTCGCTCGGCCAGACGCGGGTTGCCGATCATCAGATCGCGGACGATCAGCGCCATTTTGACGACCGTCTCCCAGTTGTGCGCTTTCTGCGCATCGGATATGATCAGCGCTTCGGGATTCGGATCGGGACCGATAACGCACTTCTCCTTGACCCAAGCCAGCGCGCGGCCGAACTCTTCCTCGTCGTAGATGCCTCGCTCGATGCGGCGGCTCACCTCTGTCATGTCCACGTAAGCGTTCTTCATTCCGAGATATCGCTGATAAAAGTCGTCGTCGACGATGCAGCCCGCGATGCCCATCGACACCGAGCCGATCGACAAATACGACTTGCCGCGCAGCAGTGCAGCCGCAAGACCCGCTCGCGCGAAGCGCAGCAGCTTGTCGGCCGCGTCCGCCGGAATCGTCCGCTCGCCGATGTCCTGAATGTGTCGGCCGTAAATCTTGAATACCGGCAGTCCTTTCTGGTTGTGCGCCGCGTGAAGCGCGCCCATATAGACGGCCCCGGGACGCTCCGTGCCGTTAAAGCCCCATACCGCGTGCGGAATACGTGCGTTCGTCTCCATCGTCTCGAGCGGATAGCACCAGCCCGAGGCGACGGTCAGCAGAACGCCGACGTTCTCCTTCGCGAACTTGTCCGCACACGCCGCCGCTTCCTTGAGACCGGAGATGCATACATCGTTTACGACGCATTCCACCGGTGTGCCGTCCGGATATCGCAATTGCGCCGACAGCAGCCTTGCGGCCTCGTGCGCCAGCTCCATTGTCATGTCCTTGGTTGCCGCCTTTACGAGCTTGCGGCGATCGATGATCGGACGGATGCCGATCTTCGGAAAGCCGCTCTCGTAGCGATGTGCCATATCCGCCATTATGCTCCGCTCCTATGCTAGAATGCTAGAATACTAAAATGCTAGTGTGCTGCAAAACTAGGCCAGGCCGTATTCCGCCATTTTCCCGCGGATGAACCTTACGCCCTCCTCGACGAGCGCGTCGCCGCTAGGCGCAAGCTGACGCCACACCCAAGTGTTCATATTGTCCGTCACGTCGACGAACGACTCCAGCGCGGCGTAACCGGTGTACCCGATCTCGGAGAGCGCGCGGAAGATCGCGTCCCAGTCGACGAGCCCCGTGCCCGGGATGCCCCGGTCGTTTTCGCAAATATGATAGTGAATCAGATCGGAGCCCGCCGCCTTCGTGGCCTCGTAATAGCTCTTCTCCTCGATGTTCATGTGATACGTGTCGAGGTGAATCTTGATGTTCGGCTCGCCGATCCTCTCCTTCAGCGCAAGCGCCTGTCCGCACGTATTCACCAGATTCGACTCGTAACGGTTGACGGGCTCGAGGCCGATCTGCACGCCGTATTCCTGCGCATAGACGGCAGCCTCGCGCAGCCCCTCCGCCGCCCAAGTCCATTCCTGTTCGGTCGGCCTGGCGTTCGTCTCCTTCACATGCTGCGAATAGACGACGCCCGACAGATTGGTCTTGCCGATGGCGGCCGTCGCGCGCACGCAATCCTTCAAGTACGCGATCCCGGCAGCGCGAACGGCTGGCTCAGAGCTGGTGATGTCGGTCCCCCTCAGCAGCACTGTGGAAGTCACGGCGTCGAGACCGGCGTCCTCAAGCCGGCGCTTGACGGCGGCTGCGTCGAACGTATCCAGCGTCATAAGCGGAATCTCGATGAAGTCGAGACCGAGTCCTTTGACGCGGTCGATGAGGCCGAGCGTCTCGTTGCTCCACTGGGAGCACCAGGCGTAGGCATGAATGCCGAGCTTCATGATACGGACACCTCCAGATGCTTGATCAAATTATTCGTCGCGATGATGCCCATGTTGGTCACGGCCCCTTGCGTGGACGCCGCGCAGTGCGAGCCCGCGATCAGGTTGCCGAGCGCGAGCAGCTCCGGATTGTCCGGCGGCTCCTTCTCGAATACGTCGATGCCGGCCCCCCAGATCCGTCCCGTCCGCAGCGCCTCAAGCAGCGCCGCCTCGTCGATCAGCCCCCCGCGCGCCGTATTCACGAGCACCGCAGTCGGCTTCATCAGCTCGAACTGCTCGCGGCCGATGATGCCCGCCGTCTTGTCGTCGAGCGGCAGATGCAGGCTGATGAAGTCCGCCTCGCGGACGATGTCGCCGATCGAATCGCGATATGCGATGCCGTACGCGGCCGCGGTCGCCTCGTCGCGGAACAAATCGTAGGCGAGCACCTTCATTCCGAACCCCGAGGCTCTGCGGGCGACCGCCTTGCCGATCGCGCCGAGGCCGAGCAGGCCAAGCGTCTTTCCATGGATATCGATCGCGGCCTCGGCCTTCCATATCCCGTCGCGGCATGCCCGGTCGATAACGTTCACTCTTCTGGCGACAGCCATCATGAGCGCGAAGGCAAAATCCGCGACCGCTTCCGTATTGGAGCCCGCCGCCAGCGTGACCTTGATTCCCCGCTCCTCAGCGTACTTCAGATCGATGTTGTCCGTGCCGACGCCGTATTTGGAGATGATCTTGAGCCCGGGCGCTTCCGCCAGCACCTCGCGGTCCAGCGGGTCGACGCCGACGATGACGCCGTCGGCATCCGCAAGCAGCCCCTTCATCTCTTCCTTCGTGAGAATACGTCCGTACGGGTTGTAAACGACTTCGTACCCTTGCGACGCGAGCAGCTCGATCGGAGCCGGGTCCGATTTGCCGAACGAACGCGGCGTCACGACGATTTTCAGCTTCGGTGCCATAACGGCAGCCCTCCTTTGCGCGACGCCACGCTTATTTCCACTTCGGGTTGTCGAGCACGGCAGGCTGTCCGTCGCGCTCGACGACGATTTTACGATAGCCCTTGGTCTCGATCGTGCCGTAGTCGTGTCCGGCATCCGCACGGAAAACGTAGAACGTAATGAGCGGTTCATGCCCGGTGTTAATGCTCCGGTGCGCGTACCGGCCAGGCACGTAGACGGCCTTACCCGGCGCGAATTCCTGCACGTCCCAGTCGCCTTCCGGATTTTCCATAAGCATCATCCCTTTGCCGCCGATGCAGTAGTAGACTTCGGCCGTGTCGAGGATCGTGTGAAAGTGCCCCTTGGTCATGTAATACTCGTCGCCGACCTTGCCCGGATAGACGATGCTCGTGCCGAACGCCAGATTGCCGTCGGATTCGGGTATGCCAAGCTCGTGGAATTCGTAGACGAGCGGGTCCGCGCCGTCCGCGAGCAAGCTGCGATACGCCTCGTCGTCCGCGTACATCCCTTTCATCTTCGACAGATGGCGCTTCAGCGAGGGCGCAGCGTCGGACAGACCGTTGTTCAGGCTGAAATAGAGCGTAAACGGGTTTAACGGATTTGCGAGCTTCGGACCGGTCGCGTGCGTTTGCGTCATTTTTGCGCGGCTCCTTTCGTTTCGCTGCCGTTTCGCAGCTCCATCGCGATCTTCTCCAGACGGTCGAACGTCTCGCCCTCGATCGGAACATGGAACACCTCGGAGATCACTTGCGTCCAGCCATGGATAAAATAGATCCAGCCGTCTTCCACATGGAGCCGTTTTTGCGCCTGTTGGCGAATCGCCTGGTGCATAAAGTCGAGCGCGCCGCGGTAATTCAGCTCCCAGACGAGGCCGCCTTCGGGGAACGCGGCCTCGTCCGTCAGCGGAGAGCCCGGGCGGTCCTTGCCGAGTCCCGTCGCATTGACGACAAGCGAACCGGCCGGCAATTCCGCCAGCACCGCGTCATTGTCCGCCGGCGCCGGACAAAGCCTGAATTCGAACCGTACATCCGTATCGATGCGGCCGAGCAGTTGGCGCGCCGATTCGAGCCGCTCCGGGCTGCGGTTCGTGATCACGATCGTACGCGGCACGTCATCCCCGCGATCTGGATGCGTCAGATAGCTGCAGATGGCGAGCGCGCTGCCGCCAGCGCCCATGATCAGTGCGTGGCCGCCCGTCTTTTTCCAATGACCCGGGGGCACGAACGCCTCGAGCGACAACCCGCTCGAGATCGGGTCCTTGGCGTGTCCGGCGAGCTGGCCGCCGGCCTTGGAGATCGACGAGATCTCCTCGAACGTCGTGGCGTACGGATCCAACGTGTCGAACAAATCGCGCGCGGCGTTAAAAAGATCGATTTTATGTGTCGTGACGAGCGCGCCCAGGGAGAGCGGATCCTCCTTGATAAAACGTACGCAGTCCCGGTAAACCTTGGGCTCCGCATGAATGGCGATGTCGATGCCGACGATCTTCGGTCCGCCGAGACCGAGCGCCTCGGCCCACAGCGGGAACAGCTTCATAATGGACGATTGTCCGGTCGTCACGCCGACGAAGTACATTGTCGGCGACGCCGCGCTTTGCGGCAGCTTCATAGCTTCGCACTCCTCTCCTTGACCCCAGGACATCGCTGCCCCGGGTGTCAGCAGGCATGTTTGTTTTATAAAATAAATGTGAAATTTACCCGATCACTCGGCTGCTTCCAGGCTCGCATACAACGCCTGCATGCCGTCCAGCGTCCGCCGATACCGGCCTGCAGCAACGGCGTACTGGCGATGCCTGCCCGCATCCGGCTCGATCGCCGCTCCCGGCGCCGCGAAGCGCTCGGCCGATGCCGCCAGATCCGGGAACAGCCCGACGCCGTGCCCCGCGACGAGCGCCGCGCCGATCAGCGCCGTATCCTCCGCCTGCAGCGGACGGTACGGTATGCCGAGCGTGTCCGCCTTGATCCCGTTGAACAGCGCGCTGCGCGCGCCGCCGCCCGCGACATGGACCGCTTCATACGCCGCATGCCCGACGAGCCGCTCGAGCGTGCCAAGATAATGCTTGTATTCGCAGGCGACCGATTCGAGGATCGCCCGGAACAGCGCGCCTCGCTCGTGAGACCAGGCAAGGCCGGTCCAGCTGCCGCGAAGCGCCGGCGTGTTGGGACAGACGCGCCCGCCGAAATGCGGAACAAACGTCAGGCCGCCGCAGCCCGGCTCCACCGCCTCGGCCAGCGCATTCAGTTCGTCGTAGTCCAAGCCGGTCATACGCTTGAACCAGGCAAGGCATTGCCCGCCGCCATTGATATAAGCAAGCGGCGTCCACAGATCGGGCAGCGCCGAGCGGGCATAGATGAGCGTCTTGCCCGCGGTATCCGGCCGATACGCGGCCGTGCAGCAGGACAGCACCGACGCGGTGCCCGCCACGTCGAACAGCAGGCCCGGCCGCGCGATGCCCGCGCCGAGCGTAGCCGCGGCGGTATCGCCAAGTCCCGCGGCGATCGGCGTGCCCGCCAACAGCCCCGCCGCTTCCGCATAACGATCGGCTAGCCCGCCGACGATGTCCCACGGCCGGACGATGGCAGGCATCTTGTCGCCTTCCACGCCGAACGCCGACAGGAGCTCATCCGACCAGGCCATCCGCTGTACGTCGGCGAAGCCGGTGAAATGAAGATGCGTATGGTCGATAAAGGCATCCTGCGCGCGCAAGCCCGCGAGCCTGCCGGCGACGTAGGCGCTGGGCACGAGAAACTTGGCGATCGAGCGATAGACCTCCGGTCGCTCCCTGCGCCACCATAAAATCTTGGGACCGTGTGCATAGGTAACCGGACTGCCCGTGATGCCGATAAAAGCTTCCTCGCCCCAATCCCGGATGAGCGGCATCGCGGCTTCGCAGCGGCTGTCGAGCC
The DNA here is from genome assembly GCF_030014955.1 of Cohnella hashimotonis. Classification (NCBI taxonomy): domain Bacteria; kingdom Bacillati; phylum Bacillota; class Bacilli; order Caryophanales; family Paenibacillaceae; genus Cohnella; species Cohnella hashimotonis. The sequence goes on along the minus strand of NZ_JAGRPV010000001.1, from coordinate 3,055,656 downwards.
AGGAGTCGTAGGGCGTCATGGCATGCCAGTCTTCGTCGACGCCGAGCACGCCCGCCATCTGGCCGCCGATGCCGACTGCCGCCACGCGCGCGGGCGAGACGCCCGTTCGATCCATCGCCGAACGGATGGCGGAGACGACCGAGCCGAACATTTCGTCCGGATCCTGCTCGACCTGCCCTGGCGCGGGACGAATCAGGTTCGAAGGCACGAACGCGCTGCCAAGAATCTGGCCGTCTGCCGCGATAAGCGCGGCTTTGGTCCCCTGCGTGCCCAGGTCTACGGCGATCGCGCAGTTCGAGCGGCTATTGTCGGATGGCATTTAACTCCTTCTCCCCTCTAGTCGAACGCAATGACCGTCTTGATGCCCTGTGAGCTGCCGGCGTGGCGGAGCGCCTCGTCGAAGCGGCCGATCGCATAGCGCGCGGATACGAGCTTGCCGACATCCAGGATGCCGCTCGCGATGAACTGCAGCGTCTTGCGGAAATGCGCGTTGTTCGCCTTCGTGCTGCCCGTTACCAGCAGCTGCTTGTAATGGATGACGTTCGTGTCCAGCGCGACGGGCACGCTATCCTTGGGCAGGCCGCCGAAAAAGTTGATACGTCCGCCCATCGCCGCAAGCTCGACCGCGAGCTGCTGCGCTTCGGGCGACGGATTGGCCGTCACGATGACGTCCGCGCCCCGGCCGCCGGTCTGCGCTAGCAAACTTTCCTTCAACCCGTCTGCCGGCAGCGCGATGAACGAAGGATCGATCCGGCGCGCCAGCTCCAGCCGGCCCGTCGATCGGTTGCTCAGGAAAACCCTGCCAGCGCCTGACATTTTGGCCAGCTGCGCATACATGATGCCGATCGGACCGGCGCCGATGATCAGCACGTCGTCTCCGGCGCGGATCGGGCACTGCTCGATCCCGTTGTACACGCACGACAACGGCTCGTTGACGGCCGCATGGTCGAACGTCACCTGCGCCGGCAGCTCGACGACGTTGCCGAAGCGCAGCGCCTGCTCCGGCACTCGAACATACTCGGCGAAGCCGCCGTCCATCTGAACGCCAAGCGCCTCGTAGCTTGCGCACAGATGCTGGTTGCCGCGGATGCATTCCCCGCAAATGCCGCAGCCCATGTTAGGCGCAATGCCGACGCGCATTCCGACCCGGTAGCCGGTCGTAAGCGAACCGACCTCGACGATCTCCCCGCTCAATTCATGCCCGAGCGTCCGCGGCGATTCCGCCGAGATGCCCGGAAATCCGTTTTTGATCATCCGCATATCCGTGCCGCAGATGCCCGCGCTCCTTACCTTGACGAGAATCTCCCGATCGGAGATGACCGGCATTGGCACCTCGTCCAGCCGAATATCGCCGGGTCCGTACAATCTGGCCGCTAACATATTCGCTTCTCCTCCCTAGAGCCTGACCGGCGCGCCGGTCTTGATCGACGCGTTGCCGGCCTCGACGACACGCACGGCCATCTTGCCGTCATGCCCCGTCACGCGCGGCGGCCTGCCTTCCAGAATGGCGGCGATGAAGTCGGTATCCTCGGCGAGATAGGCTTCCTTGAAAAGCGACCGCCAGCTGTTCATGAACGGCCGTCGGAGGAGCCGGTCCGGACCCGCGACGATCGTCGTCTTCTCGTGCGTCTGACCAAGAAAGATGACGCCTTCGGTGCCGAGAATCTCCACCCGGCTGTCGTATCCATAGCGGACGGCGACCGCGCCGTCAATGCTAGCCTGCGCGCCGCTCGCGAAGCGGGCGGTGAGCGAGACATTGTCGTAAAAGTCCGGGAAGTCGGCCGAGACATGCCGGTTGCGGTAGTTGCCGCCGATCGCATACACCTCGGACACCTCCGAGTCCGAGAACCAACGGATCGTGTCGATGTCGTGACTGTTGACCTCGGCGAGCGGGCCGTTGCTCTTAGCCAGATCGTACATCCAGGGCATCGGCTGGCTCGGTCCGCGCGTCAGCGACTTGACGAGCACGACTTCGCCGATCGCACCTTCGTCGATCGCGCGTTTGGCTTCGACGAAGCTCTCGTCGAAGCGTCTCATGAACGCGACCTGCAGCGTGACGCCGGCCGCCTCGCAAGCCGCGATCATCTCGTCGCATTCGCGAACGCTTATCGCCATCGGCTTTTCGCACAGCACATGCTTGCCCGCATGCGCGGACGCCACGACGATATCGCGGTGATAGATCGTCGGCGTCACGACGACGACGGCGTCGATCTCCGCGTCCTCGAGCGCTTGCTTGTAGTCCGTATAGTAGCGGTCGATTCCAAGCTCCTTCGCAGCCGATGCGGCCGTTTCCTGGTTCGGGTCGACGACGGCGACAAGTCTGGCCAACGGCACGTTTTTCCGGAAGTTGGCGGCGTGGATCATACCCGCTCTGCCTGCTCCGATGATGCATACGCCGATCTCTTTTTGCTGCATGAGCCCTTTCACCCGCTTTTCAAAAGTTGATTATTGCTGTCGTTCGCACGCGTTTTGTTGTTGTTTAATTTCGACTCAGTAGGTTTTAAGCTTATCACTCATCACTTTACGAATAAACGACAATCATTCGCTGTTATATAGTATAATTCAGAAGACTCATCTACTCGATTGATCATTTTTGCGATCGGATGATCTAATTTGCGATAATCATTCAACCTTTAAAAGGAAGATGGCCATGAACGAGGGAAATTCGGACGTCATGTTCGCCGAGGAGCGGCAGGCAGCCATTGCCAAAATGGTTCAGGAGCGCGGGAAGGTGCTCGTACCCGACCTTGTCGCCTTTTTCAAGATGTCGCCGGCTACGATTCGGGGCGACCTGCGGGATCTCGAAGCAAGGGGTCTGATCAAGCGCACGCATGGCGGCGCGATTCCGAGCGATGCCGCGACGGTCGGCTTCGAGCCTGATAACAAAGACAAGACGGTCAAGGATTTAAGCCTGAAGGAAGCGATCGCCAGAAAAGCGGCAGAGCTGGTCGAGGACGGCGATATTATCATTTTGGATGCCGGCATTACGACCAGGCAGATGTGCAATCACCTGCAGGGCAAAAAGAACCTGACCGTTATCGTCAACGATATTGAGATCGCTTCGATGCTTGAGCGCGTAGACAACGTGTCCGTCGTCGTCATCGGCGGCATGCTGCGCCGACATTTTCACTGTACGGTCGGTCCGTTCGCCGTCAAGCTGCTCTCCGAGCTCAACGTAGACAAGGTGTTCCTCGGCACCAACGCCTTCAGCGTCCGCAAAGGCTGCACGACGCCGGACATGAACCAGGCCGAGGTCAAGCGGACGATGATCCGGATCGCGACGCAGGTCGTGCTCTTGTGCGACAGCGCCAAAATCGGCAAAAATTCGTTCGTCCAATTCGCCGAGCCCGGCGAGATCGACCTGCTGATCACCGACAGCCGGATCACCGAACAGCAGCTTCACGAGATGACCGAAGCGGGCATGGAAGTGATGGTCGAACAAGTCTAGTGAACCTGCAGCGGGCTTAACGTCAAAAAGACGCCGTGGAGGCGCCTTTTCGTTCGTTCAGTATTTTCTTTTCGTTCATTCGGTATTTTCTTTTCTTCGTCACTCTCTTCTCCGCTTACCCGATTCCTGCGTATGCTTACCGTAAGGCCCGGGGCTGACCTCCGGCGGCTGAATCAGCACGGGCTCGTCCGTTATGCGCGTCTCGTGCTGATCGACGATGCCGGCCTGCTCCGTTTTCAGATCGTGCAGCTCTTTTTCGATGGGCATATGGATCTCCTCCTTCAGAAGCTGGCTTGGCGGGGCTATGAAAAGGCTGCTTCAACGGCAAGCGGCGCAAGCGCGGAAGTCCGGTCCAGAAAAATAAATGCGTCGTATCGTTCCGCCAGCGTCGTGGGCACGTAGTTGCCCCGCTCGTATTCGGGATGATAAACGACGCCGATCGCGCGATGGCCAAGCTTCGATTCGCGCAGCACCTGCTCGGCGTCGTCGAGCAGGAGCAGCTTGTCGGCAGGCTCGAACCGATGAAGCAGCTCTTCAAGGCTTCCGGACTGTGCCGGGGGCACCTTCATCTCCTCAAAAGGGCGTCCCCAACCTCGTCCGGCGATCACGGTTCCTTCATAAGTACCGAAGCCTATTGAATAGACATCGCCGTCATGCGTCTCGCGCAGCAGCTGCCCGACATTCACCATGCCTTCATCGGCCATGTCCGTCGCGCGCGCGTCGCCGATATGCGTATTGTGCGCCCAGACGACGGCCTTTGCCATTGGCCCGTGGTAGGCCATGAGACGTTCGAGCGCCTCGACCATGTGCCGGTCGCGCACGTTCCAGGATTCGGCATCGTGGCGGATCATCGTCCGGTAATAATCCTCCGCTCCCTTCACCGCGAGCGCATTCAGCTCCGCCGCAAGCGCATCCTCGCGGTCTCCCGATCGCGCACTCTGCCATTTGTCCTGCAGCTTGCGCAGCAGCGCAACGACCTCCGTTTCACAGCCCTCGCCATAGAAATTGGCCGCGATTCCGTACTGCTGCTCCTCTCGTCCGTGCGGCTCGAAGCATTCGAAGGCGCGTTTGGCCGCCTCCAGGTCGGTGCCGTCTTTTTGCGCGAGGTACTTCAGAATCTCGTCCATCGACTCCCACAAGCTGTACAGATCGATGCCGTAAAAGCCGACCTTGTCTTCTTCGGCCTTGCCGTCGTTATAAACGCGAAGCCAGTCTGCGAACGCCGCGATCTCGCGATTCGCCCACATCCAGGTCGGCCAGCGCGCAAAGTCGCGGAGGGCTTCCGCGGCGATCGTGCCGGCTGCGTCGTCGCCTTTTACATAACGGTTCAGCACATAACAAGAAGGCCAGTCGCCCTCGACGGCAATAAACTTGAAGCCCTTCTCGACGATAAGCCGCTTGGACAGCTCGGCCCGCTCGACGTAAAACTCGGACGTGCCGTGCGAAGCTTCGCCGATCAGCGCGAATTTGGCTTCGCCGGCAAGCTCCACGAGCGCTTCCGCGTAGGCTGCCCCTAGAAAAGGCGTCGCATGGCGCTCCAGGGCTTGAAGCGCTTCGAATTCGTTTTTGCGCATATCGGTCTCCTTCGCTTTAAGACAAACGCCATTCCCGCATTAGGATGCGCGCTAGCTCTAAGCCCGATACCCGTCTTCCTGCAGCTTTTCTCTCAGCAGCGCGAACGCTTGGCGCAATCGGTCATCCGGTACCGCCGCAAAGCGGTCGCCGATGCTTACCTCATAGGCGCTGCCACCATCCTCAAGCCCCTGGACCCAAGCGGACAAGCCGACTCCCGTCGCTTCGCATACTTCCACCAATAGCGATTCCAGCGCTTCCTTCTCCAGGTCCGCTTGGACATGGAACATATTGGACGCCGGCACCGCCGGGACCGTACGGATCGGATCCCCGCAATCGTTGTACATGGCCGCCAGCGTCTTCGCTTCCTCGTAATACTGCGCCATTCTGCCGATTCGCTTGTCGAAGTAGTATTCGGAGCTGATCACATACGGATACAGACTGATCAGATCGCCGCCATGCCTGCGCTTCCAGATCTTCGACCGCGTGGTCAGCGCTGCGTCCCCCGCCAATATCGCTCCCGCGATACCGCCCAGTCCTTTGTAAAAAGAGACGTACACGCTGTCGAACAACGCGCAAATTTCGGCGGCAGACTTCCCGTAATGCGGCAAAATCTCGAACAGTCGCGCGCCGTCCAGATGCAATCTGATGCCGCGGCTGCGGCAGTAAGCGGCAATTTTCTCAAGCTCCGCATAGGGCGGCAGCTGACCGCCGATCTCCCGCTGAGGCAGTTCGAGCAGCAGGCATGCGACGTCGTCGCCAAGCAATCGGACATCCGCCGGCCCGATGAGCCGGTCGCGCTCGGCCAGCAGCACGGTCTCGATCCGGTGCAGCTCCTTCAGGCCGTCCTCCTCGTGAAGCTCCAGATGACTAAGGGGATGGTAAGCGACCTTCCCTTTCCCCGTCTCGTCGCAGTGAATCCGCAGCGCAATCTGCTGCGCCATCGTGCCGCTCGGGAAAAATACGGCCTCCGGCTTGCCGAGATAAGCGGCCATTTTCGCCTGAAACCGCTCGATGATCTCCCCTTTTCCGTACATATCGCTGCTCGCGTCCGCATCCGTTCCCTCGAATGCTTCCATCAGCACCTGGACGTTCCGTTTGCCGTGGCCGACGATCGGATACTTGCTGTTTTGGAATGCATCCGCCAAAGTCATGCTGTCGTTCATGTCGATGCCTCCCTGATTTTCGGTTCTCCCAGTATACCATGCAATTTACCGTTGACACTTCCTCCCAGACTCATGTATGAATAGATTGTAACGACAAAAGCATAGTGCGGATGATGGCAGCGGGAGAGATCGCCCCTGATGAACGTGGAGGCGGCGCCGAAGGAGTAACCCTCGCAAGAGGAGAATCTCTCAGGCAAAAGGACCTTTGCCGGACGCGACTCTGGAGAGCATTCCGCGGCGGGACGCGGGATCACCCACGGGGAAACTTGGTTCCGGGTACGGATTCAAGGTAACTCTCAGGTACAAAGGACAGAGCGAAAAGAGGACGCAGGCAGCTTCGGCTGGGGGCGCGCTTTCTTTTTGCGGCTGTCCTTTTTTGCGTCGAAACGGGATCGATCGAGACTTTGATTCAAGGAGGCGAACGACCACGATGACCGAATTAAAAAGAACCCCGCTCTACACGGTCTATGCCGAACTTCCCGGCATCCGCTGCATCGACTTTGGCGGCTGGGAGCTTCCCGTGCAATTTTCGGGGATTCAGAAGGAGCATGACGCGGTTCGTCAGCAAGCCGGCCTGTTCGATGTCTCCCATATGGGCGAGTTCATCGTGACGGGCGGCGGCGCGGAACGCTTCCTGCAGCGGGTGACGACCAACGATGTCTCGAAACTGACGGACGGCCAGGCACAGTATACGCTCATGTGTTACCCGAACGGCGGCGTCGTGGACGACCTGCTCGTCTACCGGATCGCTGCGGATCATTACATGGCCGTCGTGAACGCCGCCAACATCGACAAGGACTTCGCATGGATGCGATCCCATCTCTTCGGGGACGTTTCCCTCGAAAATGCTTCAGACCGCTACGCCCTGCTCGCCCTTCAAGGGCCGCGCGCTGCCGATATCCTGGATGCTGCCGGCGCGACGCATGACGTTTTGGCGCTCCCCTCCTTCCGCTTCAATGAGCAAACGCCGCTGGCCGGCGCAGACGTGCTGATCTCCCGTACAGGATACACCGGCGAGGACGGCTTCGAGCTCTATGTCCCCGCCGATCGGGCGGCAGACGTCTGGCACACGCTGATGGCTGCGGGAGAACCGTATGGACTCGTGCCGGCCGGTCTCGGCGCCCGCGACACGCTCCGCTTCGAAGCGCGCCTGCCGCTGTACGGGCAAGAGCTGTCCGACACGATCACCCCGCTGGAGGCGGGCGTCGGCTTCTTCGTCAAGCTGGACAAGGAAGACTTTATCGGCAAGGACGCGCTGGTGAGACAGAAGGAAAAAGACTTGCCCCGCAAGCTTGTCGGCATCGAGATGATCGACAGAGGCATCCCCCGCTCCCACTACCCCGTATTTGCGGGGGATCTGCGGATCGGCGAGGTGACGACGGGAACGCAATCTCCGACGCTGAAGCGCAGCTTGGGGCTTGCCCTGGTCGACGCTGCTTACGCCGCGCCCGGCACCGGGGTCGAAGTAGATATTCGCGGCAAACGGCTGAAGGCCGAAGTGATCAGGACGCCTTTTTACAAGAGACTGCCCAAGGAGTGATGAATCGCCATGCCAAATCTCCATCGATACATCCCTATGACCGAGCAGGACCAGGCCGACATGCTGGAGACGATCGGCGTCTCGTCCGTCGAGGCGCTCTTCCGCGACGTTCCGGAGGCCATTCGTTACCGCGGCACGCTGCCGATGTCCGGCGCGCTCGACGAGTTCTCGCTGCTGGAGCATATGAAGGCGCTGGCCGGGCGCAACGCGGACACCGACCGCTTCAAGAGCTTTCTCGGCGCCGGCATCTATGACCATCACCTTCCCGTCGTTATTAATCACATGATCTCCCGCTCCGAATTTTATACCGCCTATACCCCCTATCAGCCTGAAATCAGCCAAGGCGAGCTGCAAGCCATCTTTGAATTTCAATCGTACATTTGCGAGCTGACCGGCATGAAGGTCGCCAACGCCAGCATGTACGACGGCGTCACCGCGCTGTCCGAAGCGGGCGCGCTCGCCGCAGGCGCCACCAGGCGCAAGCAGCTGATCGTCTCCCGCGCCGTCCATCCGGAAGCGCGCGAGGCGCTCCGCACGATGGCGCGCGGGCTTAATCTGGACATCGCCGAGATCGGCTGCGCGGACGGCGTCACAGACCTCGCCGCGCTGCGCGAAGCGGTCACGGACGACACGGCGGCCGTGCTCGTCCAGTCGCCGAACTTCTACGGCGCGATCGAGGACCTGGCCGCCATCGAGCCGATCGTCCACGGCGTCAAGGGACTGCTCGTCGTCAGCGCCAATCCGATGGCGCTCGGCCTCCTCGAGACGCCGGGCAAGCTTGGCGCGGACATCTGCGTCGGCGACGCGCAGCCGCTTGGCATCTCGCAATCGCTCGGCGGCCCGACCTGCGGCTTCTTCGCCGTTGCGGAGCCGCTCATGCGCCGGATGCCGGGACGCATCGTCGGCCAGACGACCGACATCGACGGCAAGCGCGGCTTCGTCCTGACGCTGCAAGCCCGCGAGCAGCATATCCGCCGCGAGAAGGCGACGTCCAATATATGCTCCAATCAGGCGCTGCTCGCCTTGTGCGCGTCGATCTATCTGTCGACGATGGGCAAGCAGGGATTGCAGGACGCAGCTCGGCTGAATCTGCAAAAGGCGCATTACGCAGCCCGCGAACTGGCGAGGCGCGGATTCGCGCTGCCGTTCGGCACACCGTTCTTCAACGAATTCGTCGTGAAGCTGCCGTACGGCGTCTCCGTCCGGGAGACGAATCTGAAGCTGCTGTCGTCGGGCTTTCTCGGCGGTTACGACCTGGGCATCGCGTATCCGGAGCTGGCAGGCCATATGCTGATTGCCGTTACCGAGAAACGCACGCGTCAAGAAATCGACAGCTTCGCAGCCAAATTGGAGGAGGTGGCCGTATGACCGCATCGACGAATGCAGGACCGACAGAAAAAGCATTGATTTTTGAACTGAGCAAACCCGGACGCGTCGCTTATTCGCTGCCGCCATGCGACGTGCCTGAGGTTCCGGCCTCCGAGCTGATACCTGCCTCCATGCTGCGCGAGACGCCGGCCGCGCTGCCCGAAGTGTACGAAGTCGACGTCGTCCGCCACTACACCGAGTTGTCCCGCCGCAACTTCGGCGTCGACAACGGCTTTTACCCGCTCGGCTCCTGCACGATGAAGTACAATCCGAAAATCAACGAAGATACGGCACGCCTTGCCGGTTTCGCCAAAATTCACCCCTATCAGCCGGAGGAGAGCATTCAAGGCGCGCTCGAGCTCATGTACACCCTGCAAAACGACCTCGCCGTTCTCACCGGCATGGACCAGGTCACGCTGCAGCCGGCAGCCGGCGCTCACGGCGAATGGACCGGCCTGATGATGATCCGCGCCTATCACGAGAGTCGCGGCGAGCATCGGACGAAGGTAATCGTGCCCGATTCCTCGCACGGCACGAATCCCGCGAGCGCGACGGTCGCCGGATTCGAGACGGTCACGATCAAGTCCGACGAGCGGGGCATGGTCGACCTGGGGGCGCTTCGCGCGGCGGTCGGCGGCGACACCGCTGCGCTCATGCTGACCAATCCGAGCACGCTGGGGCTGTTCGAGGAGCAGATCGTCGAGATCGCGGCGATCGTCCACGATGCGGGCGGCCTGCTTTATTACGACGGCGCGAACTCCAACGCCATTATGGGCATCGCCCGGCCGGGCGACATGGGCTTCGATGTCGTGCACTTGAACCTGCACAAGACGATGAGCACGCCGCACGGCGGCGGCGGGCCGGGCGCGGGCCCCGTCGGCGTGAAGAACAGGCTGATCCCCTTCCTGCCGAAGCCGATCGTCGCCCGCCGCGAAGACGGCACTTATTTTTTCGACTACGATATCCCTCAATCGATCGGACGCGTCAAGGCATACTACGGCAACTTCGGCATCCTTGTCCGCGCGTACACGTACATTCGGACCTATGGACCGGAGGGCTTGCGCCACGTGTCCGAATGCGCCGTATTGAACGCCAACTACATGATGGCCCGCCTCGCGCCGCACTACGAGATTCCGTATCCCGGCGTGTGCAAGCACGAGTTCGTCATGTCGGGCCGGGGCCTCAAGCCCTATGGCGTGCGCACGCTCGACGTCGCCAAGCGGCTGCTCGACTTCGGCTACCACCCGCCGACGATCTATTTCCCGCTTAACGTCGAGGAATGCATCATGATTGAGCCGACCGAGACCGAGAGCAAGGAGACGCTCGACGGCTTCATCGATACGATGATTCGGATCGCCGAGGAGGCTCGCACGAACCCGGAGCTCGTCCTGAATGCGCCTTACGACACCGTCGTCCGTCGTCTCGACGAGACGACCGCCGCCCGCAAGCCGGTGCTCAACTGCGCTTGCAGCTGAAGATACGCTTGGCCGATGCGCAGCCCTCCTGATCGGAGCGGCTGCGCGCTTTTGATTTATTTGGCATTGGACCGGAAACCCCCGGCGTTTTATGATGAGGTCAACGTAATTTTACTTGCGAATGGAACTGTTCTTCCGAGGAGGCGTAATGCAGGCATGTCTTTATTAATCGGCTCGCATGTATCGATGTCCGGCAGCCGCATGCTGCTGCAAGCCAGCGAGGAAGCGGCATCGTATGGCGCAAATACGTTTCTGATCTACACCGGCGCGCCCCACAATTCCCGCCGCAAGCCGATCGAAGCGCTCAATATTGAACTAGGCACTGCCCATATGCGCGAGCACGGTATTTCGAACATTGTCGTTCATGCGCCCTTTATCATCAATCTGGCCAACACAATCTCACCGCGAACGTTCGAGTTCGGCGTCGAGCTGCTGCACGAAGAATTGGTGCGCACCGAAGCGCTTGGCAGCCGGCAGCTTGTCCTGCATCCCGGATCGCACGTCGGCGCGGGCGCGGAAGCGGGCATCGCCCGGATCGTTGAAGGGTTAAATGAAGTGCTGTCCGAAAGGCTTGACGTTCAAGTATCGCTCGAGACGATGGCAGGCAAAGGTACGGAGTGCGGCAGAAGCTTCGAGGAGCTGGCGCGTATCATCGGTGGCGTTACGCACAACGAGCGTTTGTCCGTATGCCTCGACACTTGTCATATCCATGACGCGGGCTATGACGTCGCCGCCGACTTTGACGGCGTCCTGGACGAATTCGACCGCATCGTCGGGCTGGACCGGCTTCAAGTGCTCCACATCAACGATTCCAAGCACGAGCGTGGTTCGCGCAAGGACAGGCACGAAAATATCGGACACGGCTTCATGGGGCTCGATGCTCTCCGCTACGTCGTGCGGCATCCTCAGCTGCAAGGCCTCCCCATGCTGCTCGAGACGCCGTCGATCGGGGCGAAGAAGTACGTCAATCCGCCATACAAGCACGAGATCGCGCTGCTGCGCGGCGAAGTCGACGAACCCGTCGTGAAGACGGCCGCTGTGTGCTAAACATGGAAGAGTGCCCAGCGGATTTGACTAGCATCTGAACTCGATTCGCGCGGTAGGCTATCGATGGCTCATTCGACTGCCGTTCGGACGGTTTGGTAGAACACTCGCATTCGACCATTCACTGCAATGCCTGCAAATATACATCTTTTTTGCCGATATCGCCGCATCTGGACAAAACAACTGCCAAAAAGCAGTTATTTTCCTCCCTCCACCTCATTTATGGATCGTACAGCGCATTTACCTGCTTATTTGCATGAATTTCATCATGCCTCGTGCGCCAGTTGAAAATACATGTATAAATGCAGGTTATTCGACTCGCCCGACATCCCGAAAACTCCGACTCGTCAAAAGCATCCTTGCTACTCTTCGAATCACCGCCGCCCGAGTCAGTATAAGAAAAAAAACGGTGAAGCCCTATGCGCTTCACCGTTCATTGCTCTGCTTCCTGCCTTACTTTCTTTACTTCACTGCTCTTACGTCATTGCCCTTGCTTTACTGCCCTTGCTTCATTGCCCTTGCTCCACTGCCCTTGCTTCTCTTCACAAACGATGCCTCTACTTCACAACGTTGCTCAAAAATTGCTCGAGCGGCGCCGGATCCGTAATGTTATGATTGCAAACCTCGCTGTCCGCGCACATATAATTGCCGATCGCCTTGTAGTAGTCCGGCGATGCGTTCGCGGGCCTGGACTTGGTAAGTGCCGTGAACAGGCCAACCTCCGTCTGCCGATTGCACACGAAACAGGTGCCCTTTTTGTTCGTCGGCGTGAACCTTCCCTCAATGCCGACGAGCCGGCCATCCAGCGGGTACACGATAAACAGCTTGTTCGAAGCGATGTCCGACCAGCCCAGATAGCTGATCGCTTTCCTATCCAGCGCGGCCAGATCCGGAAGCTTCAGCTTCTTGATCTTCGGATACAGCTTTTTCAGCTGCTGCTCCGTCCCGGGTTCGAACGCGATGCGGTGACTCTCCAGAGAAGCCAGATACAGCTGGAACTCCGGCGCGGTACCGAGCTCGGATCCGCGTTGGACAATCTCAAGCGCCGCTTCGTTCGCATCGGGAAACGCCTCTGCGAGCTTGAACTGCATATTGGAACGGACCGATTCGACAATCCTCGGATCCGCGACAGTCGCGCAGGCGTGCTGCAGCAGACCGACTTGTTTTTTAATCAGGTTATATTGGTGGTTTCTAATGAATGGTTGCATGCTTTTCAGCCCCTTAATTAGTATGGAACGCTAATTAGGTGCAAAGCCCATGATTAGAAACGATAACGCTGGTACGGGCGATCGGTTAACGCTGAAAGTCCGGCCCCATGCAAAGTATCGCCCTATTCGCAGGCTTTGCATGAGTTAAGCGCATTCCGGCAAAGTGATTTGCCATCAACTAACGCCCCCCTCTCAACTTGCATTATACCGAACCTCATAATCGGGGACAAATATTTCTCTGAACTTCCCCGCCCACGGCTCTTGCATCGGCGGCAGCAGATCGTACAGTTCGTTCGCTTTATCTTTGTAGAGCGCTTGCACGACCTTGCAATATTCGATGCAGCCCGAATCCCGTGCGTACTGTACAAATTCTTGTTGTCTATCGACGAATTGCTCCTGTGACAGCACTCCCTCATAATATTCGTCCAGCGCCGGAAATTCTGCGTGACTGTCTTCCAGCATGAACAGGACGGGCAGCGTATGCTTTTTGTGCAAAAGATCGTTCTTGAAGTCGAGCCTCAGCACGTCTCTCGCGTCGTTTTCAATCTGGGAAACGATCCCCCCGCATACGGCCAGCTGGTCGAGCGTCTCTTGCACATCGGAATCGATCCCGTCGAGGAGCGAATATCCCATATAGACGGCAAGCTGCATCAGTGCGCCTGACTTGTCCGAGATCATGTGAAAATAATCTTCTTCCGATTGCACCTTATCAGTGATATCTGCCTGCTGCCCTTGAATCGATCTTGCCAGCAGACCGCCGATCCTGATACCAATCCCCTGCCTGTCGCAATTGCCGAGAATCGCCGCGAACATCGCGAGTACCGCGTTGAGCGTAACGGCCGGCTCGCAAGTCATCCAAGGTCTGCCGGGGCTATCCCGATCCTGCAGATCGTCCACGATGTCCAACAGGAGTATGATCAGCTCCGTCAGCGCCGCATGCCGCTCCAGTTCGGGAGACCGCCCACCCAGCATCCGATGCGTGCAGCGGGTCATTTCCGCCCAGGACGTCTTCTCGGAAGCTTTTTCGGCGATAAAGGACCGCAGCGTCGCATTCAACGTCGCATCCCGCGCGTATTCATCCACCATCCGGTCCAGCTCTGACAACACAATTTCGTCCATGCCCGTCTCCCTCTCAACTCTGGTATTGCGAACTTTGCACGAATCTCTCGATCGCTTGCGCACGCGTTTGAACGCCGAGCTTCTCGTAGATGCGCCTCAGATAGTTGTCGACCGACCGTTTGCTGATATACATCCGTTCGGCAATCTTCTCGTACGTATCGCCCTTGATGATCAGCGTCATGAGCAGCACCTCTTCCTCGGACAACAGCTGATCGACGTTGTCTTTGCCGGACATGCTCTTCAGCTGCGACATCATGCTCTGCGGCAGCACGATATGATTGTCGAGCACGCAGGCGACAATGTGCTTCATGGTCGACTCAGTGACCCCTTTGGAAATAATGCCGCTTATCAGATTGGACAGCAGAAAAGGAAGCAGGTCCGAGACGTCGACGCCTGTGAAAATAATGATCTTGAGGTTCGGATGCGCCGCCTTTAGCCGCTCTGCAACCTGTGTGCCGCTCAGATCCGGCAGTTGATAATCCAGCAGCACCAGATCGGGACTGACGGCGGCAGCTAGCTGAATTGCGTCTTCGCCGCTCTTTGCAAACCCGGCTGTCTCGATTCTGTCCATCTGGCTGACCAACTGCAGCGTCGCCTGCGCCATCAACGGATGATCATCCACGACGATCGTTTTATATTTTCGTTTCATGCAGTCATTCCTTCTTTAAGCGGGATTACGGCACTGAACGACATGCCGCTGCCTTGACCGGACTTGATCTCGAATACGCCCCGCATGGATAAGATTCTGCTCTTCAACTGCTCCAGGCCGATATGCGAGCCCCCGATCTCTCGAACGAGATCCTGTTCGGATAAGAAGCCAAGGCCATTGTCACGGTACTGCATCACCAGCTTGCCGTTAGAAGCACTCAGATTAAAATTCACTTTTGTTGCATTCGAATGTTTTTTCGCATTGTTAATGAGCTCCTGGAACACGCGGAAAAGATGACGCTTCATCTCCATGTTGCAAGACTCGATGAGATCGATGCCTCCATACCTGAACTCGACTTCAAATGGCAAGGTAGACTGCTCTAAATCGATAAGCTTGTCAATCGTCCGTACCAATCCAAGCTCTTGGAGCAAATAAGGATGCAGCTCGAAGCAGCTTTGTCGCAAATTCATATTGATGATATCGATATAATCAAGCAAACTCTTCGCCTGCTCCGAATCCTGCCAATCGTCCGAATAATTATCAAGCAAAGCAGCCAGCTTTCTCTTTAAAAAGAACAGGTCTTGCATGGTTGTATCGTGCAGATCTGTAGCGATACGGAATCTTTCTTTCTCCTGAAGCTCAAACATTAGTTTACGAAACCATGCAATATCATTAGCCGTTTCTTCACTTGGAACCTGGGCTGCAAGCAATTCAAGCTTATGTGACATTTTACGAATTAAATATAAGTTTTCCATGCTAATAGACAAATACGATGTAATTAAGTTTAGCCATTGCATTTCTTCAGAACCTAAGTATGTATTTGTCTTTTTTCTTGTAAGCACCAGGTAACTTACGTACTCTTGATTACGCGTAAGTTCAAAGACGACTAAATCGGAATCTACAGATTTTTGAGAAAATATACTAAGAATATCTCTTTCTAATATTGCACCTTCACTTATCAACTCGTGAGAATCATTATACTTAAAAAAAATAGCGCCTCCATATACTTGCAAAATTTCAATAATATCTTTTAAAACTAATTCTTTTAATTCAGTAAAGCTTGAAATCAATCCTAATTTTTTTGCTATTTTTTTAATTGAGCTTTGCAGGTAATATCTCCGTGGAAAAATTGTTTTTTCTAATTTGTTCGTAAAATATTCCAGAGAATACAGGGTTACGGATATTAAAACGATGAGAACTGTAAATGCTAAGAACATATGATTTAATTCCATTTTATAGGAATAAATTAATGGTATCATTAAAACAATGATGGCACTTGGAATAATCGAGACAGCGGTAGTAAGAATAATTCTTCTAACAATCAAGTCTATATCGTAAATTTTTTTAGTTACCATGAGATATGTAAACGACAGAGGAAACAATAGAATAAACCAACCGGAATAACCGGATCTAATCCATTCAAAACCAAACATTATTTTTGTAAAAAATGAAAAGCAAACGATCGGCGTTATTGAAATAGAAAAAAAGACAATTATAGTTTTAATTATCATAGATAGATAAGGATTAGACTTACAATGTTTTAAATAAATGAAAATTAAATAAACAATATTAATGAGCGCACCTATTGAAAAAAATAAAAGCTCACAAAGAGAATAAATCTTATGAATCCATTGATTTACCGACAAATTGTCGAAGCGAAAAAGGAGTGGCAACGTAAAAAAGATAACAGAGGCATACCACCATTTTAAGTTTTTTGTTTCTAGCTTAATTTGTCCCTTATCGTTTAAAAACACGATTAAAAAATGAACCATGGCAATTGGAATGGTAACCAACCCCGCTCCAATAATCATTTTCCCCAGTAAATCTCCTCTGATAGAAGCCCCAAGACTAAGAAATGTCAAACTGATTGATACGAAGACGATCGCTAACCTTTTTGCCGATTCAGAATTCTTTATGCCTAAAAGCAATAGTAAGGAAACAAATAAACAACTTAAACCACCGAACACGGACAAAAGATCCTCTTTAGTAAGTTTAGATAGTTGATCAGTCTGAATCTTAAATATTAAGTCTCCTCGCTTTACCGATATTTCTTTTGCTTGATCCACCGCTCCCCAACGTCTAACTGAATAATAATCTTCCACTTTATTTTTATTAATAAATAAAATTTCATCATTTATTTGAAGATCTGTTTTCGTAATTAAACTTCTTGGGTCCATTTGGCTAACATACCAGTGTCCATTTCTTTCAATCACATTGAAATCCATATAAGGATAACGCATTGTTATAAAGATAAACCAAGAAACTATCCCTATTAATAGAATAAAAATGAATAAATTTGTCTTTTTAATCGACAATTCCTGCCCTTCTTTCTACAAAATGTGATAATATGATTAGGAAAAACTATCCAACCAGGAGGTAATTACCGTGATCCTAGCACAGCCTTCAGAACTAAAATCTGTAATAAAGCAACTAAAAAAGTCAGACCATCAAACGATTGAGTCAGCTATTGGCCTCTTTTCTTTAAAGAACAATGAAAAAAGCGCTCTTAAAAAAGCATTTGTAAAAAACGACTCTGCTTCGGCAAAAGAAACTTATTGGGTGTAGAAAGTCCTACCTATTTCCAGTGATAAACTCGTATCTTTAATTAGATACGAGTTTTTTGCGCGTTTTTTAATAAATGTGCATATCATTTTGCATCTTTACGCACTCAAATTGCACTGACAACACCAATAAATTACAGGTAAACTTTAACATATAAGCGCAAAGCATTCAAAAGAAATCTATTTATTTCAAACTAAAGTAAACGAGGTTTGCAGGTGATTACGATGAAGGCACTGAAGGAAAACGACGATGCGTGGTATGTCTCCCTGGCTGTCCAGACTGTACTTCAGGAGCAATCGGTCAGGGTACGGCTTAACCGCCATGAAATATTGAATATAGCAGAGGAAATTCAGATGGAAACGCTTCGCTTCAAGGAAGCGGCCGAAACCGTAAAAACGCCATCCGGAAAGGTGATTCCCCAGATGAGATTCATCTTGGCGCATCTGCAGGACGATCATCTGGCAAGCAGCTATTTCGAAGCGAGAACGCTTGGTTTGGATGTCGAGTTTGTTCAGATGCTGCGCTGCGAGATAATCCGTAGAAAGATAAAGGATCTTGTGAGCGAGGATTTAGAGCATTAATTTGTCGAATTCAATATTTTATTGTCGTTAAATGTTGATTTGCCTTTCTCGCCCTTTTAACTGCATTTGATGCAGTTAATTGCATTTAGTTTACATAACATTATTTACGACGCTTTTTAAAATGCGAGACGCGCAACATGGACCGTCCGTCTGGTATAATAAGCCTAAATAAATTCAGCCTGGAGCGCGAACCCGATGAACCTGCAAAAAATCAAAGATCGCGAGCAATTGGACAAGCGCGTGCCGAGCATGCCCTGGTACGTCGAGAAGTTTATCAACTTCAAGTTGCCGGACCTTTCCCCCTCCTCCCTACTGGAGTACGTGCGGGATTACGAGACTTTTTTTAACTGGCTGATGCGGGAAGGTCTGACGACGGCGGAGAAGATGAGCGATATTCCGATCGAAGCGTTAGAAAAGCTGAAAATGGACGAGATCGACAGTTTCCGCATGGAGCTGTCGACCCGGCGGGAGCACGCCAATACGCGGACGACGATCTCTCGCAAGCTCTCCTCCCTCCGCTCTCTGTTCCACTACCTCAGCCAGATCGCGGAGGACGACGACTTTTATCCGCTGCTGAAGCGCAACGTGATGGCCAAGGTGTCGATCAAACGGACGCACAAGCCGAAGGATACGGCAGCCAAATTAGAAGGCAAGCTGCTTCAGGAAGAGGAAATTACGGAATTTATCGCTTATATCAACGAGCACTATGCAACGGACGTGGCGGACAACAAGCAGGCGCTGTACGCGCACGAGTTGAACCACACGCGCGATGCCTGTATCGTGAGTCTGGTCCTGAATTCGGGCCTCCGCGTATCGGAGCTTGTGAATCTGAATTTGGACGATCTGGATCTGAAAAAGAAACTGCTATACGTCTACCGGAAAGGCAGCAACGACGATACGTTTAAGACGCCCGTTTTTTTCCGGCAGGACGCGCTGACGAACCTCGAGTCCTACCTTCAGCAGCGCGAGGTGCGCTATCATGCGCCCAAACGGGAAAAAGCCCTCTTTCTCGCCCTGGCGAACGGCAAGAAGGAAGGCTCGCGCATGACCAAGCGCGCGGTCCAGGAGATGGTGATCAAATACGCGAAGCGATTCGGCAAACCCTATCTGTCCGTACATAAGCTTCGCCATTCGTTCGCGACCGATTATTATCTGTCCAACGATCTGTACAAGACGCAGGAGCAGCTCGGCCACGCTTCGCCCGAAACGACGCAGATTTATGCCCATCTGACGGACAAAACGATGGAAGAAGCGATCGACAAGCGCCGCAGCCAGGAATCCTGATATATCCGAACAAGCATGGGGGCGCTCTTGGATCGCCCCCTTTTTTTATTCCGTTTGCTGCCGCAGCTTGTCCGCCACAGCCTCCATTTTTTGCGCCATCGTCCCCTGCTTATCCCTGCGATCGTCGATCGTGATCGACGTCGATACGCGCTGGGCGCCATGATTAAAGGGCGTCTCGTGCATGCGTCTGACGACAGCCAGCACATCCTCGAGCGCGCCTTCGATGATCGTGCTCATCGGCGTCATCTGGTGCTCGATCCGCTCCGGCGCCATGCGCAGAATGCGCTCGACCTCGGCGACGTATGCGCTAACGCTGGTCGAGCCCGTGCCGATCGGTACGATCGTTACTTGTACGATTGCCATCTTATCCGCCCGCTTTCTTTGTCATCGTCTGCGCGCACATCGACCGAATCTCGGCTTCGTGCCGATCCAGCAGAGCTAAACCCGCAGCGGTCTCCTGCGTCTGTTGACGAAGCACGGCTGCCCCGTCCACCCCGCTGAGATATCGCCCCAGAAAATGCACGAACACATCCAGCCGGCGCAACCGCATAAGCAATGGCAGCGCGTCGATCTCAGCCTGATTTAAAGGAGCCAATCGGCCGAAGCCTTCTAAAAAGGCGGCAGCGGCACGGAGATCCCCCGATTCGCCGATAAGCCCCGCCAATGCGACCGCCGGCTCCATGGCCCGCAGCTCTGTCGTGCAAAATTCAAAGTCCAGTATGGCCGCGATCCGTGCGGGATCATACGCGTCGGCGAGCAGGTTGGAATCGTTGATGTCGCCATGCACAAGCTGGTGCGGCAGTTCGCGAACCGTCTTCAGCGCCGCTTGAAACGCGCGCATCGCCTCGCCGATCTGCAGCAGCGGGTTCCGTAAATCTTGAAAAGCCAAAGGCGGCGCCTCGCAAAAAGACGCGATGACGCTGCCCGGACAGGACGGATGCGTCCGCTCGAGCTCGTAACAAGGCAAATAAGCGGGAACGGCCGACGGTCGAAGCGCCCGCAGCGCAAGCGACAGGCGTCCGACGGCTTCTCCGGTTGCCTCGGCGACGGCAGGCGCGGAGCCGTCCGGACGATTGCCGGCCGTATAGGTAAACAACGCCGCATAGCGGCCCGTGCCGTCAGCCAGCGTCGCAAAGGTCGAGCCGTCCGGCAGCGCAATCGGCTGCGGCACGGCAAACGGCAGCTCTGCCTCGGTTAATTTCAGCAGCACGTCGTGTTCGAACGCGATCTTGTCCGCATCTCTATGTGTCTCATAAATGCGCAGCACGCGCTTGTCGCCGAGATCGTTCTCCGCGATCCGCGTCGTGTTGTTCCAGCCGCTCTCTCCCTCCGAGACAGCCCAGCGTCTCATGGGATCATAGCGATTTAAAAAGGCTGCAAACGGCATGCCTATCCTCCGATCTTCGTCACCGAACGGCCGATCGCGGTCCGCTCGGCGTCCGTGAATATCCCCAATCTCCAGAACGCGGCGCCGCCCAAGCCGTAGCGCTTCACGAGACCCAGTTTGTCGTCGACCGAAGTTTCGTTTTCCGCGTCCAGATTAATCGCCAGCAGCAGCTTGGCCCTTGGTGCGCCCGTCGCGATCGCCTTGCCGATCGCCTCGTCGATTTTCGCATTCGACTGCGGCTGTTTGTTGTCTCCATAGTCGTAAGCCATAATAACGAGCTCATCGGCCATTTTGGCCAGCGCTCCATAATCGTATCCCTTATATTCGCCGTTCAGCGGCGGCACAGCGAGCGATACCTTGATGCCATCCGGCTTGACGGCCGTGACGAGCTGCTTGACATAAGCATTCAGCGCGGATTGCGCCATAACGGGGTCGTCATGCCAGCCGAGCCCCTCGAAATCGAGCATGATACCGCCGAATGCGTTGTCCTTCGCAAGCGTATGCAGCCGTTCGATCGAAGCGTCCCGCAGCGTCTTGTCCGTCAGCATTTTCATGAGCTGCCCTTTGCCGTCCTTGCCCAATACGGCCAGATAGCTGCCCGAGCCATTCGCATTCACCTGCGCGACAATCGACTCCGGCGTATCGTCGCCGGCGGGTTGAGGCCAATACCATCTGTCGCCGGTCGTATCCTTTAAGGTAATTTCTCCATTGTAATCAACCTCGGTCCAACCGAATGCGACATCGTTCATATCGTTCGTCAGTGTCAGCTGACTGTACGCCCCTACCGCGTAGAAGCCAAGCAGCCGCATCTCGCGCCGCGGCGATACGACGCGCACCGTCTTCGCCGGTCCGTCCCATGTCACCGTGGCGCCGAAAGCTTGACTAAAAAAGGCGAGCGGAACGAGCACCGAATTTCCTGACATGACAGGCGCAGTATTCAATGTATATTTAACGCCATTAATCGTGGCGGATTTCTGACCGAGCTTCAACTGCACTTCGACTGCATTTCCCGCTGCGTTTTTTCCCTTGGCGATAACCGATTTGGTCGCAGGCACCCATACCGCATCGACGCCTAGCGCCTCGGCAAGCGATCGGAACGGCAGCATGACCGATCCGTTACGGTTGATCGGCGGTACGGATACGGGCAGCTTCACGTCATCGAGCACGATTGTAATTGCTGGGGCAGCGACAGCCGCCGACGCGTCCTGTGCGCCGATCGGCAGCAAAATCGCCGAAGCCAGAACGGCCGGCAGCCATCTTTGTATCGGTTTAGGCAGTTTCATGCGTTTAGCTCCTTTTCTACCAAGCTATCTATGAATCTCATCATTAGACGCTTTAGAAGATCAGGAGTTGCATGCCTTCGCTAAAAAATCCCTAAAGAGGGGAATGATAGGGCCGCTTCAAAAGGAGAGGCGTTTTTAATTAATGGCATGAAATAAAACCGCCCTTGATACGAACATACGCACGCATGATGTTTTGAGGGCGATTTTTCCGCATTTAGTTTACATAACATATTTTATGATTTAGTTATTATTCAGTCCATTCCGACCTCAATAATCCCATTTGAATCACGTCCGCATATCGCCCGTTTCGGTACAGCTTTTCTCGCAGTCTGCCCTCCTCTACAAAACCGCATTTCAAATAGCTGCGATAAGCCCGTTCATTAAAATCGTACACTTCCAGCTCCAGCCGATTGAGATTGAGCTCCTTGAACGCATAGGAACAAAGCAGCCGCATCGCCTCCGTCCCCAGTCCTTGGCCGCAGCGCTCGATCGAGCCGACGACAATACCGATGACCGCATAACGGTTTTTCCAATCGATCTTGTCCAGACCGATCTGCCCGATATAAAGCTCCGTGTCGGCCTCCGCAATGACGAAGCTCCGATTGTCCGGCCGCTGGTCCATCATATCGGCGAGAAAGCCCTCGGTCGACTCCAGACCGTGAGGAAACAAAAAAATATCCGACAAAAACCCCGTTATCGCTTCGTCGTTCACCCACTGGCGGATCGGCACCAGATCCTCATGGCGGTATTCGCGCAGGCGCACGCGCTGGCCGATAATGTGCGGCATCGTAGACAAGTCTCCTTCTGTTTAAAATGTAGTCCCTGTGTCCCCGCCGGATAGCAGCTCCATCCACCTGTCCGGTAGCGTCACCGCCTGCCGGCGCACGGCGGATAGATCGAAGGTAGCGAGCAGCTCGACCGGCTTCAGCTCTTCGATTCGATCGTGCAAGCCGGCAAGCCAGGCTAGAAAACCGACGATTCGCTCGGCCCGGACGTCATATTGTTCGCGAAGCTCCGAGAGCGACACCGCCCCGTGCCGCTTGGAAAGACGGCTGCCGTCCGCGCCGAGCACGAGCGGCGAATGCGCGAAGCGCGGCGGGGTGGCTCCAAGCGCGGCATACAGCGCCAGCTGCCGAGGCGTCGAGTCGAGCAGATCCCAGCCGCGCAGCACGTCTGTAATTTCCATTTCGATATCGTCGGCGACGACGGCAAGCTGATACGCCACGATACCGTCCGCGCGCCGCACGACGAAGTCCCCACTGCTCGCACCGGCGAATGCGGTCTCGCCCGCGATCCCGTCCTCGAATCGATAGGTCGCCTCTTCGTCCATCGCAAAGCGCAGCGACGGCGTCTTGCGCAGCGCTCGTTCCGCGCGTTCGGCAGCGGTCAGCTGCCGGCAGGTGCCCGGATAAGCCGGTCCTTCGGCGTCGAGACCATGCGGCGCGCTGGCCGCAGCCTGCAGATCGGCGCGGCTGCAATAGCACGGATACAAGCGCCCCTGCCGCTGCAGCTCGTCCAGCACGCGTTCGTACCGGGCCGTGCGCCCGCTCTGCTCGTAGGGGGCGTGAGGACCGCCGACATCCGGCCCTTCGTCCCAGTCCAGACCGAGCCATCTGAGCTCTCCCTGCAGCAGCTTGGCGAGCTCCGGCCTGCAGCGCTGCCGGTCCAAATCCTCCAGCCGAAGCACCATTTCTCCGCCCGCGGAACGAATCTGCAGCCAAGCAAGCAGCGCCGTCATTGCGTTGCCCAGATGCAGTCTACCGGACGGCGTAGGCGCGAACCTGCCGCGAACGGCCTGGCCGCTTGAAGTCATTTCCATTCCCCTTTCTCAATGGATTGATCTTGTAGCATAATAGGATTCATATTCAGTTCACATTACCGCGTCAAAATATGTACGACACTGCAGGCTAATTCAGATAACGTCACCTGCGTAAGCCTATCCAATCCGAATCCAAAAAGGTGGCCGATACTTATGGCGCGCATTCTTATTGTAGACGATGATCCGCATATCCGCGAACTGCTGGCTCACTTCCTGTCGGCCGAGGGCTTCGAGATCCAGGAAGCGACGGACGGACAAGAAGCGCTGGCCCTGCTTGCCGACTCGCCGTTCGATCTGGTCGTGCTGGACATTATGATGCCGAACATGGACGGCTGGGAGCTGTGCCGCGAGCTGCGGACGCACTACGAGCTGCCCGTGCTCATGCTCACCGCGATGGGCGAGACCGCGCAGAAGGTCAAGGGCTTCCAGCTCGGCACGGACGACTACATGGTCAAGCCGTTCGAGCCTGCGGAGCTGGTCGTCCGCGTCAAGGCGCTCATGCGCAGATACAAAATCGCCGTATCCCACCAGACGCAGATCGGCCGCGTGCTGATGAACCGCCAGACGTTCGAGCTGGAGCTGGACGGCCATCCGCTCACGCTGCCGCTCAAGGAATTCGAGCTGCTGTTCAAGCTGGCGAGCCATCCCGGCCAGACCTTCTCCCGCGATCAGCTCATCGAGCAGATCTGGGGCTTCGACTATGAAGGCGACGAACGTACGGTAGACGTGCACATCAAGCGTCTGCGAGAGAGGTTCCCCGACGATTGCGGCTTCCGGATCACGACGATCCGGGGACTCGGGTACCGGCTGGAGGTGCTCGCTTGAATCGGGGCTTATCGAGAATGTCCCGGCTATGGCGCCATTTCACGCAGACTCATAAGGAATATCGCGCACTGCAAAAGCAATTCGAGGCGCGCATGCGCGAACAGCGTAGAAGCGAAGCGCTTGCGGCCGGCGGGACGCGGGCATGGTTCGAGCGGCTGCCAGCTCCCTTGCATTTCTTGACCGGCGTTTCCATTTTCCTATCTTGCTATTCCATCCTCTGGACGGCCGCCCACTTTTTGCTTCGTGCCGCAGGCCGGCTGGTTACGATACCAGGCACGCTGCGCGAATATTTGACGCTGATTTTCACGTTTTTCCTGTTTGGCCTGTCCGTCGTGGCGATCCGATACCTCTTCCGCCCCGAGGCGAGGGCCATGCAGCTCGTAAACACGCTGACCGACGCCATGTCCCGCATGGGCAAAGGCGACTTTAACGTCAATCTGGAGGTCAATCCGAGATACGCGGGACAATATTACGAGATCGTCAAAAACTTCAAGCAGATGGCAGCCGACCTTGGGCAAATCGAAGATATGCGGCAGCAGTTCGTAGCCAACGTCTCGCACGAGATTCAATCGCCGCTCACGTCGATCAAAGGCTTTGCGCAGGCGCTTAAATCGGATCGCCTTTCCGAGACGCAGCGCAAGCATTACTTGGATATCATCGAGGCAGAGAGCGAGCGCCTGTCCAGGCTCAGCGACAACCTGCTCAAGCTTACGACGCTCGAGTCCAAGCGACCGCCCTACCAGCCGCGCCTGTACAGACTCGACAAGCAGCTGCGGCAGGTCGTCCTCGCCGGAGAGCCCCAGTGGCAGTCCAAACGTCTGGAGCTCGACATTCGGCTCGCCGAGTGCGAATTGGAAGCCGATGAAGAGCTGCTTCGCCAGGTGTGGGTGAACCTGCTGCACAACGCGATCAAGTTTACGCCCGAAGGCGGCACGCTTGGCATCTCTTTGTCCGTCACCGGCGACAGCGTTGCCGTGCATGTCGAAGATACCGGTCCCGGCGTTCCGGCCGAGCATCTCCCTCGATTGTTCGAACGGTTTTACAAAGCGGATAAATCGCGCAATCGCGCAGCCGGGGGTAGCGGTTTGGGCCTCTCCATCGTGCAGAAGATCGTGCATATGCATCACGGCGAAGTATCCATCGCGAACCGGCTTGTCGCCGGCACGCGCGTTACGGTCGAGCTCCCGCTCACGCAAAGCGGATCGCATTCGTGAAACGTCAAAAAAACTGCCGTCGCAAGTTGCGTACGGCAGTTTTTTTGAAGATGGACTTGCTCGCTTATAGCTTGAACGCGCTAACGCCCTGCTTGAGCTCCGCCGCGACGCCGGACAGCGTACGCGACGAGGACGCCAGCTCCTCGCTGAATGCGAGCTGCTCCTCCGCCGAAGCCGCAGCCTCCTGCGTCATCGATGCGGTCATGGACGCCATATGCCCGATGTTGGACACCGACGCGGATACCTCCTCCGAGCTCGCCGCCAGCTGCTCGGCGGCCGCTGCCGCCTCCTGCACGCGGGATGACACCTCGAACGACGCGCTTGCGATCTGCTTGAAGGCGGCTGCCGCTTCGTTCACGGCCGTGCTGCCGGCATTTACCTCTTCGATGCTCGCGCTCATCAGCGCGGACATCGATTCGACCTGCTCGCGTACCTCGGTGATAAGCGTGTACACGTTGCCGACGGATTCGTTGGTCTGGTTCGCAAGCTTGCGCACCTCGCCCGCGACGACCGCAAAGCCTGCGCCGTGCTCGCCGGCTCTCGCCGCTTCGATCGCTGCGTTCAGTGCGAGCAGGTTGGTTCGCGATGCGATCTCGCCGATAATTCCGGTAACCTCGCCGATCTGGTGAGACTTCGCGACCAGGCTCGTAATTTGCTTGCCCGCAAGTCCGACGGTCTTCTCGAGCGATGCCATGCGCTCCGTGACGTTGACGATCCGATCCGTCCCCGTCGTGGCAGCCGCTGCCGCTCCCGCGGACAACTCCGCAACCTCGGAGGTCGTTTCCGCGATTCTGCCCACGCCCTCCGCCATTTCCTCCATGACTCTGTCGCATTCGGCCGCCGACTTCGCCTGGCTTTCCGAATTGGAAGCGATCAGGGAGACGGACTCTGCGATTTGGACCGAGGCACCTTTGTTCTGCTCCGATCCGCCTGACAACTGAATCGAAGACGTGGCGAGCACCGAAGCGCTATCCTGCATTTGACGGACGGAGCTGCGCAGCTTGGCGACCGTATCGTTCAGCCTCGTCAGCAGCGTGCCGAACTCGTCGGTTCGTTTCGACTCGAAGACGGAGATCTGGAGATCGCCCGCGGCCACGCGGCTCAGGGCGTCCGTCGACTGCTTCAGCGGCACCGTAATGTTGCGGATCAGCAGCCAGGAGAGCGCGACGGCAAGCAGCACGATGGCGATCCCGATATAGAAGACAAGCGATGCGCTGCTGTGGAACAGGTTGTCGTTGTCCTTCACGCTCTTCTCGGCGCCTTCGTGATTGAAATCAATCAGCTTGTCCACGTCCTGATCGAGCGTGTTGAAGGCTTCGGAGGCTTTGCTTGAGCTCCCCTTGTCGCCGGCATTCTGCGTCGAAGCCGTGTAGCTGCTCTTGAACGTTTCCCAATCGAGCTTGAGCGCCTCGTACAGCTGCTTGTCTTCTTCGTTCGCTACTGAGCTTTTATAGCCGTTCACACTGGTCTCGATTTCCGGGAACAATGCAGCCATCTGTTCCGTCGCTTTCTTTTTGACGGCTGCGTCGGTGGCGATTAGCGACTGGTAATACAGATTTGTAATCTCTTGCAGATCGATTTTAATGTTGCTCATCGTTTCTACACCGCTTAACCAGTCGTTTCCGATCTCTTGGGCTTGCGCGTTCATCTTGCTCATATTGGCCAGGCTAATAAAGCCCAGCGCCACGAGCGCGACGAGTATGGCACTAAACGCCCCTACCATCTTTTTGCCGACCGTCCATTTCATCGTTGACTGCCTCCCCCGCCGCACGTCCGGCTCTCCATAAAGTTGTTTCCCATTAATCATATCGGTGCAAAGTTAAAAAAAAGTTAACAAAATTCGTAGTACTTGAAGACGAATTTTGTTGGAAAATTAATGTATATGGCGAAAAATGTCGCCAATCAGTCGGTTAATCGCAGACAAAAACCCCGCGCTTCCATCGAGGGAAGGTGCGGGGTTGCTCATGGCGTTATGGATGCGAAAGAAAACTATTCTTCATGGGCCGGGACGCAGCGCGAGAAAACGGGCGTAGGCAGCTTCCCATGACGCCTTGTCCGCTGGCTCGGGTTCGTACGTATCGACCGGAAAAGATGCCGATACGAGACGCCTGGCTTCAGCAAGATCGGCGATTTCGCCTTGCGCGACGAACTGCAGGAGCAAATTGCCGATCGCGCTTGCCTCCGCGGGTCCCGCGATAACCGGACGGCCGATGGCGCTTGCGGAGAGCCGACAGAGAAGCTTGTTCTGAATGCCGCCGCCTACCATATGGAGCCCGGCGAAGGTGCGGCCGGTGAGCGACTCCGCCTGCTCGAGGGCCTGCCTGTAACGCAGCGCCAGGCTCTCGAGGATGCACCGGGCGAATTCGCCCTGGTCCCGCGGCTCCGGCTGGCCGGTCTCGCGGCAGTAGGCACGGATTTTGGAAGTCATATCGGACGGTCCGTAAAACCGCGCGTCGTCCGGATCGATCAAGCTGCGCAGCGGCTCGGCCGACTCCGCAAGCAAGGCGAGCTGCGGATAGCCTACGGGCGTGCCGTTTTCGTCCCACTCCCGTTTGCATTCTTGCAAAATCCACAAGCCCATAATGTTTTTAAGCAGCTGATACGTGCCGCCGACGCCGCCTTCGTTGGAAAAAGACATTTCCAGCGTCTCGGGCTTCAGCACCGGCTCCGCCAGCTCCGTACCGAGCAGCGACCAGGTGCCGCAGACGAGGTAAGCGAACGGTTCGTCTCCCGCCGGTACGGCCGCGATCGCGGACGCCGTATCGTGCGAACCTACGGCCACCGCCTCGACCGGTGGAATCCGCAACTCTTCCTGCACCTCGTCCGACAGTTTGCCGATTCGGGTGCCGGGCGCGACGGGCTCGAGAAACAGCGTCTCCGGGATGCCGAGCTCTCGCATCAGCTCCTTGTTCCAGCTGCGCGTACGCGGATCGAACAGCTGCGTCGTCGTCGCCATCGTGAACTCGCAGGCCGGCACGCCGGTCAGCAGATAGGTCAGCAGATCCGGCGTCAGCAGCAGCGTCCTGGCCGCGGCAAGCTTCACCGATCCGGTCCGGCTCATGGCGTATAGCTGGTAAACGGTATTGAAAGGCATAAATTGCAGACCGCTCGACGCGAATAGTGCCTGTGCGCCGAACCGTTCGCTCAGCATCTCGATCAACCCTTCCGTCTGCGCATCGCGATAATGATACGGATTGCCGAGCAGCTCGCCGCCTTCGTCGATCAGACCGAAGTCGACGCCCCACGTATCGATGCCGAGCGTCCTCGGCTCGTAGCCGGCCTGGAACGTCTTGCGGATGCCCCGCTTGATCTCCTGCAGCAGGCGCAGGATGTCCCAATGCAAATGCTTGCCGACGCGCACGGCCTCATTGTCGAAGCGGTGCATCTCCGCCACCTGAAGCGTGCGAATGCCGCTTGCGTCCCTGCCAAGCTCTCCCGCATAGGCGCGTCCGGAGCTCGCCCCCATGTCGAACGCCAGCGCGGTTACCCGCAGCGATCCGCCGCTTGCAGCCGTTTTCTCGCTCATGGCCCGTTCCTCCGCTTATTTCATTTTTTGCAGCAGCTCGATCCGATAAGCCTCGCTCTCCAGCGACGCGATTTCCTTGTACTCTTCGTCCGTCAACGCCTTGGGCGTCTTGATGGCGCTCGCGATCAGCCAGATCTTGGCGCTCTCCTCGACGACCTCGGTACGGTAGTAGGCTTCGCGAAGATTGCGCCCCGTTGTGACCAGACCGTGATTGCCGAGCAGAATGGTGCTGTAGTCGTTGACTTTGGCGACAACCGCGTCGGCCAGGCGGTCGGTGGTCGGCAACACGTAAGGAACGTAGGTCGTCGTTCCTACGAGCGCGGCCTGGTCGGGGAACATGACGGGCAGCTCCTGTTCGACCAGCGTGAAGGCGATGCAGTACGGCGGATGCGTGTGGACGATCGCCCCGATGGACGGGTTGGCTCTGTAGGCATACAGGTGCATCAGCACCTCGGACGACGGACGCAGGCCGATGTCGGCGATGTCGCCGCTCTCGATGTCCACCTCGACCCACTGCTCGGGCGCGATCTCGTCCAGCGCGAAGCCGCTCGGAGAAAGATACATTTTGCCCTCGTGCCGGGCGCTCAAGTTGCCGCCGGGCCCGACGACCAGTTTGTTCGACACCGTCTTGCGCGCGTACTTGCACAGCTCATTGCGAATATCAGTGGCGCTCATGCGTGATTGACCTCCAAGGGGGTAGAATGATTGCGTAAAAGGAATGGATGAAGGGACGAAAGGAACAAACCCGACGAAGGCCGCCCGGAGCGGACGGCTTCGCCTGACTGCCTTTTATTTGTACAGCGGACCGAAGTTCGCGCAAGCTCTGAAGTCTGCGCCTTCGATGCCATCTGTGCCGAACAGGCCCCATGCGCGGGGACGGAAGACGCGCTCCTCGGCGACGTTGTGCATGCTGACCGGAATGCGAAGCATCGAAGCGAGCGTGATCAGGTCTGCGCCGATATGGCCGAAGCTGATCGAGCCGTGGTTCGCGCCCCAGTTGTCCATGACGTCGTAAACGGTACGGAACGCGCCCTTGCCCGTCACGATCGGCGCGAACCAGGTCGTCGGCCAGGTCGGGTCGGTACGCTTGTCGAGCGCGTCATGCACTTCCGGCGGCAGCTCGACCGAATAGCCTTCGGCGATCTGCAGCGTCGGGCCGATGCCCTTGACGTAATTCAGGCGGGACATCGTCATCGGCATGCCGCCTTGCGTCAGGAAGTCGGACGAATAGCCGCCCCCACGGAAGTATTCCGCGGACGCCGGGCGCCAGCTCGTCGCGTCGAGACATTTTTGCGCTTCCTCGGCGGAGATGTCCCAGAACGGCTTCATCGCAGGCTTGCCGTCGATCGATTGTTCCCCCGTGCCGTCCATCGTTGCGGATCCGGAGTTGATCAGATGCAGCAGTCCGCCCGCGGCCGCGCCAGACAATTTGTGACCGGTAACTCTCTCCACCGAATCGGGTCCCCAATACGTCCGCACGTCGGCGAAAATTTGCGCGGTGTTGCTGAGCAGATAGCCCATCAGCATCGGAATGCCGTTCAAGCTGTCGTTCTCCGTCGCTACGATATAAGGCGAACGGATGCCGTTCCAGTCGAACGAGGAGTTCAGAATCGTCTCCAAAAAGTCTCCGTTCGGGAAATGATCGGTCCACGCGCGCTGCCCTTGGAAGCCGGAAACGATCGCGTTGTGGCCCATCGCTTCTTCGCCGAAGCCGAGCTCGGCGAGGCGCGGATTGCCGATCATCAGGTCGCGGGCGATCTGCGTCATCTTGACGACAGTCTCCCAATCCTTATCCTTGTCCGCGCGGCTCTTCTGCAGGCGCTCCGGATTGTTGTCCGGACCCTCCTTGCAGTTCTCCTTCACCCAAGCGAGCGCTTTCTCGAACTCGGCCGGATCGTAGATCTCTTCTTCAATGCGGCGCACGAACTCGGACATATCGACGTACTCCGTGCGCATGCCGAGATACTCCTGAAGCAGTCCATCGTTGACGATCGAGCCCGCGATGCCCATGGACACAGAGCCCATCGACAAGTACGATTTGCCGCGCATGATCGCAACCGCAAGTCCCGCGCGCGCAAAACCGATCAGCTTCTCGCGAACGTCCTCCGGCACGTTTGTGTCGCCGGAATCTTGTACCTGTTCGCCATAAATGCCGAACGCCGGCAGTCCCTTTTGCGCATAGCCGGACAATACGGCGGCCAGATAAACGGCGCCCGGACGCTCCGTTCCGTTGAAGCCCCATACCGCCTTCGGCAGCGTCGGGTCCATGTCCATCGTCTCGGTGCCGTAGCACCAGCAAGGCGTGACGGTGAGAGATACGCCCACGCCGGCCTTGGCGAACTTGTCCGCCGATGCGGCCGCTTCGGCAACGCCGCCGATACAAGTGTCGGAGATCACGCACTCGACCGGCTCGCCGTTCGGGTACCGCAGACTGCTGCTGAGCAGCTCCGCCACGGCCTTGGCCATATTCATCGTCTGGTCTTCGAGCGATTCGCGCACGCCCTTGCGGCGGCCGTCGATCGTCGGACGGATGCCGATCTTGGGAAATCCGCTCCGGAACCTGTAAGCATGATCAGTCATAAATGATGCCTCCTTGAAAGCGATTAATATGTTACCGATAACTCTAAATTAACAACGAAACGTCTTGCTGTCAATCCATGACTTTTGTAAGATAGATATTAAGCATATGGCGGCTTTATGAAAGGATTGGACACGCATGGTCACCATCTACGATATCGCGGAAAAAGCCGGCGTCTCGGCAATGACGGTGTCTCGAGTTATCAATAACGCAGGACGTATCAGTGAGAAAACGCGGACAAAAGTGAAGCGCGTCATGGACGAGCTCGGCTACGTCCCGAACCAGATGGCGCGCAGTCTCGTGCTTCAGGAGACGCGGCTGCTATTTCTCATGATCACCGATATTACGAATCCTTTTTACACGACGCTTGCGCGCGGTGCCGAGGATGCGGCTAAAAAGCACGGCTACCGGCTGCTGTTCGGCAATACGGACGAGGACCTGGAGAAGGAAAACGACTATATCGACGCCGTCCTGAAGACAAGGGCCGACGGCGTGCTGCTGGCCCCTGCCGGGGACGCATCTCTCCCGCATCTGGAGATGCTGAGGCGACACCGCGTGCCGTTCGTATTGCTCGACCGCGAAGTGCCGGGCATGGACAGCGACGTGGTGCTCGGCGACAGCAAGGAAGGCGCGCGCCAGCTGGTCAAGCAGCTCGTCGGCGGCGGCCATCGCCGGATCGCGCTCATCAACGGCTCGCGCACGATCTCAAGCGCCCGGGAGCGGCTCGAGGGCTATCGCGAAGCGCTTAAGCTCAACGACCTCACGTATGACGAAGCACTCGTGCTGGAGACGAGCTTCGGGCCGCGCAGCGACCTGACGGTCATCGAGGCGTGGCTGGACCGCATGCGGCCCCTCCCTACCGCGTTTGTCGCCGGCAACAACGTGCTGGCCGTCGAGCTGATGCGCGCGCTACGGTCCCGCGGGCTGCGCGTGCCCGAGGATGCGTCGCTGGTCTGCTTCGACGAGCTGGCCTCTTATGCCGAGATGGACCCGTTTCTGACGGTGATCTCGCAGCAGGCCTATCAATTCGGGTATCTCGGCATGCAAATGCTGCTCGACCGGATCCAGTCGCGCGACGAGCAGGCCCCGGGCTGGCGCAAGATCGTGCTGCCAGCGGAGCTGATCGTGAGGCGCTCGGTGCGCCAACTATGACGCGATAACGCGATGCCAAGTGCGATGTCGAGTGCGATGCCGAGTGCGATGCCGAGGGATGGAGGACGCGCCGGACTCGGGAGGGCTTGCCTTCCGCCCGCTGCAGCTTTGGATCGCTAAATCGCCTAATCAGCCGATGGAAGGCCGGGACTCGCCATGTATTGCTATGTAGACTTTCTTCTCAATTGGTCGCGCAGTCCCGCTATGAAGTTCCATATAGGACTATTTCGCATCGGCAGGTCGCGCAATTTCACTATGTGGCTCCATATAGAACTTCTTCGCCTCAGTGAGTCGCGCAGTCTCGCCATGTAGTTCCATATAGGACTACTTCGCCTCAGTGAGTCGCGCAGTCTCGTCCTGTAGCTCCATATAGGACTACTTCGCATCACTTGGTCGCGCAGTCTCGCCATGTAGCTCCTTGCAGAGCTTCCTCCCCTCGGTCTGCGGAACGCTCCTACCGATCCCTAACACAAACAGGCGACGCGGAAATGTCCGCGACGCCTGTTTGCCGTGCCGTATGCTACCGCCCAAATCGAATATGCCCCGCCTTCGTCCGCAATCGGTCCCAGCCCCGCTTCAGCGGACCGCGGCGATCCGGCGTCAGCGCGAGTCCGGACAGCTCGGCGATGCGGGCGACGACCTCGCTTGCGTTCATGCCGTCCGTCTGGATATGGACGTCGAATGTCTCGCCTGCTAAACCAGCCAGACATCGGTCAATCTGCTGTGCCGCCCAGGACCGCTCGCTCTCCCACCTGCTTCGAAGCCGACGCAGCAGCGTCTGTCGCGATGCGGTCAGTGCGTAATGGTCGACCCTGACGCCCGAGCTGCGCAGCGCGCCGACCAGCTCGTCCATGTAGCGCTCGCTGACGACCGTCATCGGCACGATGATCGGCCCCGGATGGTTCTCTGCCAGATAGGCCAGCATCTCGCGATTGATCGACCGCCACATCGGGTAGTCCTGGAAGTCGTCGCCATGAAGATGCTTCGGCAGCCTCGCGCGGATGTAAAAGCCGGCCTCCTCCGGATCGAAGACAAGCGAGCCGGGCAGCCTCCGGTGCAGTTCGTACGCCGCCGTCGTCTTGCCTGCTCCGAAGGCGCCGTTGATCCAGACAATCAACGGCCCTGCCCTGTGCTGCGCCTCGTCTTGCGCCACCATATGGTGCCCGCTGCAACCGCGGCCGCCGCGATCAGAAGCGACCACAGCCAGTCTAGCCGTTCGAGCGCCTCTCTCGTGCCGCTCAGCTTGCTGTCCGCGTACGACTCCTGATAGACGGCTTTGACGTAGGAGCCGTGTCCCGAATCGACGGCGATCGCGTCCTGCACGTCGATGCCCAGAATGCCCTTAAACTCGGTGCCCTTGGGCAGCGCATTGGAGAAGTTCCCCTTGTAAGCGCCTTCGGTCTCGGCATAAGCGGAGATCTTCCCCAGCTTCATGCCCAGCCTGTCGGCAGGAACGGCTTCCTCCGTAATCTTGTACAAATTGTCGTAATAAACGACGAACGGCGTGTCCCAATTGGCAGCGGCGCCGACAGACGGGAGGAGCAGCATCAGCGCCCCTAACAACAGCAAAAACTTACGTAACATGGTCAGGCTCCTTCGGATCGATTGGATCAATGAGGGAAAAAGATGCTTGGTTCACATTTTAAACCAAAACCCTGCCTTCGAACAGCCCCAGTCCCTGCCTTCCGCTTAGCGGCCGAAAAGCAAATCGAGCGCGGTCCCGAGACTGCCCGGTTTGCGGCCGAGCAGCATTTCCGGATCGTAAATCTCGACCGCGCCGCAACGCTCGCAGGAGACAAACAGGTAGTGATGATGCTGAATGTCCCATAGCTTGCTGAGTCCCGTGCCGGTCATCGCCACCTGCTTGGCTACCCCTCCGTTATTGCCGCACCTGCGACAGACGAAGCGGTCTTCGAGCATCGCCGCGACCTCGCTCATCCCCGCAGGCGCTCCGTTGTCCGAAGAATCAGCAGATTCATCGCCTTCCGGTGCTGCGCGATCAGGCGCCGCTTCTTCAAAATCCGCCTCGGTCACCTCGTACAGCTTGCGCTTGCAGCTCGGGCATCTCCCTGCGGCAAGCTCGATCTCGGCCTGACAATACGGACACTCCATTTCATATCATGCTCCTCCGCTGAAGGTAACGGACAAATGCACGATCTCGCTGCGGCTTGCGAGCCGGACCGGCGGTCCCCAGGTACCGAAGCCGGACGAGACGACGGCATGCATCTTTCCTTTTCGCAAATAGCCCCAATCGAGCTCGAACAGACGGCGCGTGACCCAGTGGTTCGGCGCGAATTGTCCTCGGTGCGTGTGGCCGGAAACGAGAATATCTACGCCAGCTTCCGCTGCAGCCGCATATCCGTAAGGTTGATGGTCCATAAGGACGATCGGCAGCTTCGGGTCGAGGCCTTGAAGCAGCTCCGCCACCGGCTTGCGGCCCTCCGGATCCATCGACTCCGCCGTCTTGTCCTTGCGCCCTACGACATGGATGACACCATCCGGCGTCGACCGCTCGTCGCGAAGCACAGGGATGCCGAGCGCCGCCATGCGACCGACGTACTCGTCGATGTGCCGCCCGTAATATTCGTGATTGCCGAGCACGGCATATACGCCGAGCGGCGCGGAGAGCCGGCCGAGACGCTCGGACATCCGGTTGCGAACGAACGGCTCGATGACGTCGTCGAGCACGTCGCCGGCAAGCAGGATCAGGTCGGGCTTCAACTGTTCGACCCGCGGAAGCAGTCGGTCCAAATGCCGGTTGCCGACGATGTTGCCCAGATGCAGGTCGCTCACGAGCACGATATCCAATCTTCTCCGGCCTCCGGCGTCCTTCGCCACGCTCAGCTCGTATTTGCGTACGATCGGCGTCCAGGCGTTCCAGGTTCCCCAGGCGAACAATAGCAGGAGCAGTACGGAGACGATGACGCCGATCGTTTCTACCGTATTCTTATAATCCGATCCCCCCGCCCAGAACAGCCAAACCGCCAGATCCGCGAACGGCAGCACCAGGACGGCGTACTCGAACAATCCGATATAATATGCGCCGAACACTTTGAGCCCGCGGCCCGCCGGCTTGGGCAGAAAACGAAAACGCCCGATCAGATAGCCCAGCGCGGCCAGGGCGAGCAGCGTCCAAAGCGCCCAAACGGGAAACCCGGGCAGCCAGCTGTTCAGCCAAGTTTGCGCGTTCCAGCCGATAAAAAAGTTCAGTCCGAGGTATGCGGCGATAATCAGCGTAAATGAAACGACAGCTCTAAGGCCTCCTCTTCTCATCGTGCCGCCTCCTCCGACTCGGGATCAGGCTGTGCAATGAGCGGAGTCGGCGAGTGCGCATACAACAGCTTGAGTCTGTGAAGCGCGCGCGTGCATCCGACGTAAAGCAGCTTGGCGTCCTCCGGCTTGTAGTCCGCCGCGTCCGCATCCGGAATCAAGACGGCGTCGAACTCGAGGCCTTTGGACAAATACACCGGCGCAACCGTAATTCCGCCTTCGTAATTCTGATGCTTCGCCTCGAGCAGGGAAGACCGGATGCCCCGTGCGGTCAGCTCGCTATAAATGCGCGCGCAGGCTGCCGCCGTCCGGCCCAGCACCGCGATGCTCTGAAGCTCCGGCTCTTGCCGCCAGCCTTCGACGATCGCAGCGATCGCAGCGGTGTCCGGCGCTTGCGCGGTCCGCTCTACTTCCACCGGCTGGCCGCTGCGAAAGACGGGCCGCGCCGGCTTGACGCCGCCGCCCATTCCCTTCAGGATACGGTTGGCGAATTCGATGATCTCGAGCGTCGATCGATAGCTCCGGTCGAGCTCGTAATACGATGTCTCTTCTCCGGGAAATAAGCGCCTCAGCTCCTCCCAGTCGGTAATGCCCGCATAATCGTGGATACCTTGCTGCAGATCGCCGAGCACGGTCATCGAGGTGATTCGCTGGTGCTGCCTGAGCACCTGCAGCTGCGCGGGCGAATAATCCTGCGCCTCGTCGATCACGATATGATCGTAAGCCGGAGCCGCCGGCCCGAGCAGCTTCAGGTGGATGTGCACAAGCGCAGCCAGATCTTCTCTGGCGAAAACGGCGGCCGCCTTGCCTTTGCTTTTCGCTTTAGACGCTGCCCCGGCTTGCTTGGCGCCTCGGGCCTCGCCGCGACCATCGTCTGTATGCCAGCCGCCGGCCTTATAAAAGGAAGAAGCGGTATGGAGCGGCAGCTTGCCGGCGTAAGCCTTCCAGCGGGCGTTCGCCTTTTTGCGCACCTCGGCGTCGCTCCACTTGGCTTTGCCAAGCTCGATCTCCATCCAGCGCTTGATCCGGTTAAGCACCCGTTCCCGCTTTTTCATGATCGGATCCAGCGGATTTTCCTCCGCGAACCAGGCGCGAACCTGCTCCGCCGTCAGCATCCGCCGGTCGTCCGGGGTAAAAGGCTCTTCCGGTACCATCGTCCGCGCCAGCTCTTCGATCGCTTCGTCGATCTCGGCCAGAAAGGCGAGGCTGCCCTTGCGCTTGGCTGGCGCATCCGCACGGCTGCCTGCCGATGCGTCTCCCTCGAACCAGCGGGCCAGCTCCTCCGCCGGATCCCGCAGCCGCAGGTCCTCGCCGATCTGCTCGAGCGCCCAGTCCTCGAATGTCTGCTGGCCGATATCTCCGACGCCAAGCTCCGGCAGCACGCCAGAAATATAATTCAAAAACATTTGGCTCGGCGCAAGGATCATCATGCGGTCGGCGCGTACGCGGTCCTGGTATCGGTACAGCAAGTAAGCGAGCCGGTGCAGCGCAACCGTCGTCTTGCCGCTTCCCGCTACGCCCTGGATAAAAACGGCTTTGTTTTTCTCGGTTCGGATGATCGCGTCCTGCTCCTGCTGGATCGTCGAAACGATATCGCGGAGCTTGTTGTCCTTGCTCTCGCCGAGCTTGTGGAGCAGAAATTCGTCGCCTGCCGAGCCGCCCTGCTCGCCGCCTTCGGCGTAGCTGTCCACGACGCGCTGCAGCTCGCCTTCGCGCACGAGCAAATTGCGCTTCAGATGGACGGTGCCGGACACGGCACCTTCCGGGGAATCGTAGGCAACCTCCGGATTGCCGCCCGAGAAGGCGTAGAACAAGCTTGATACCGGCGCCCGCCAATCCACGACAAGCAGACGGTGACCGTTTTCTTCGCCGACGCCCGATTTGCCGATATACAGCGGCAATGGCTCGCTCTTGCCTTCTTCCCTGAAGTCGAGCCTGCCGAAGTATGGCTCTTTTTCGGACGTCGTTAGACGGAGCTTGCGCTCCTGCCGGATGGCGTCGAGCGTCTGCTCGGTATAATCGTTGCCGGTATACCGGGGCCCGATGCCGGCGATTTGCTCGCGGATCGAAGTCTTCGTATGTTCCAGCTTCACCGTTTCTTCACGGAATCGTTTATCTTCTGACACGAATCGAAGCTCCCTTCAAATTGATTACGTCAGATTAAGTGTGGTTAAATAGAGGAAGATACATGGCACATGCAAGTTACATAGATCGGCGAGGAGGCTATTTCGATGAGCTACAAAAACATTGTGGTCGCATTCGACGGTTCGAACCTGTCGCGCAAGGCCATCTCCCATGCCTCCGCGCTCGCGGAGAGCAGCGGGGCGGCGCTTACGGTACTCCATGTCTACCAGGTACCGCTCGTCAACAACGGCGACTTCATGGTCACGCTGCCGGCGGACTGGTCCCAGCAATACATGGACCACTCCTTCAAGGTGCTTGAAGAAGCGAAGACGCTCGTGCCCGGTACGATCAATGCGACGTTCAAGCTGATCGACGGCGATCCTGCGAATACGATCCTCGATTATGCCGGCGATAACGGCGCCGACCTCATCGTGCTCGGCAGCCGCGGCCTCGGCGGCATCCGCGAGTTCGTGCTCGGCAGCGTCAGTCACAACGTCATGCAGCATGCCAAGGTACCGGTTCTCATCGTCAAGTAACTCGGATTGTGCGATTGACGGCTTCGGCCAAGGCCAATGACAAAAATCGGTCTCTTCCCGGACGGGAAGGGACCGATGTCTTTTATAGGGATCGTATGCAAGCTTCATGTACCGCTCTGCCCTATAATATATCCTAAATCGTTAGCCAAGTAAAATAATAGGAGATTCTTCTATTCCAACGCGTCGATAGCCGCATCCACCAGCCGCTCGTAAAGCTCGTCGTTGGAATCGATCTCTGCGTCCACCGCGTCGATCTGCTCTTCGCTGCCGGATTTGCCCGCGAAAAACAGCGAATAACTCCACTCTTTGCCCTTGTCGCTTTGCAGCGCCATTTCGTAAGCCGCCTCGTGTCCTTCGACCTCAAACACGACTTTTCCTACATATCCGTTAACCTCGTCCTTCGTCATTGCCGCCTCGCGAATGGTTACGTTCATGCCGAGTCTCCTTTGTGTCGGGCCTTCGCGCGGCTGTGCCGCGGCTTATTGCCCCATTTTAACGGTTTCAAATCCAATTTTGCAAAAATAGCGTACTTTAGGCATTTGTCCAGTTGTCCAGAATTAATATTTTCTTAGTTGTTTTTCATATAATCGCGCAAACCGCCGCGCAGCAAGCATTCCGCCGCTTAGAGGGAAATGAAGGGAAGTTTCAATCTGATATATTGATTCTAGCAGCAAGCACATCACGACTACAACAACATTGGGGGAATCGCATCCATGGCAACAACCAATAGCTTTAAGAAATTGATGGCGTCGGTCGTCGCAGCAACCGTTCTTTTCGGAGGCGCAGCAACGGCTCTGCCGGCGAAGCCGGTCAGCGCGGCGGAAGCGACCGTCACGGCCAGCTCCAAAGCATCCAGCATCATCGCCCTCGGCAAAAAATACATGGGCGTTCGATATAAGTTCGGCGCAAAAACAGGTGTTACCAGCTCCTTCGACTGCTCTTCGTTTACCCAATTTCTGTACCGTAAATACGGCGTATCTCTGCCTCGGGAGTCCAAGGCGCAATCCAAATCAGGCAAGTACGTATCCAAGGCTAACCTGAAGCCGGGCGATCTCGTATTTTTCTACTCCCCGATCCACCATGTCGGCATTTACATCGGCGGCGGCAAGGTGCTGCATACTTACGGCAGCCCTGGCGTCACGATTTCGAGCATCAATTCGGGCTGGTGGAAGAATCACTATACGACTGCCCGCCGCGTCCTCTAGTCGCGCATCGTTCCTTCAAGCCGTCCCTTCTCAAGGGACGGCTTTTCTTGTTTCTTCGCAAGCCGCTCTTCGTTTAAAGCTTATGCTTCCCCGAATTGGTCACCTTGACGTCTACGACGACATCGATCGGAAGCGACGTTACTTCGATTCCGGTCTTCTTCAGCTTTTTCCACGCCGCCAGATGGTGGCGGTACAGTTCGTCCTCCAGTCCGATCAGATCGATTCGACGCGCGCGCCCCGTGGCTAAAGATTGCTGGAGCTTTTCCCGTATGCCATTTTCCGCCCAAGCTTCCAGCTGTACCTCGACCGCCTTGTCATGCAGCTCATAAATATAAGCTTTTACGGAAACGACGGCCTTGAAGGCCCCATCTTTACCGCTGTGGCGATTATAGGTCAAACGCCCCTTGCCTGTCGTCACCGCGAAGATGGCCACGAATTTGCCTTCGTCGTCTCTGACCTCCAAAAACGCACCCTTTTGATCCGAATGGAACCATTTCACGCCCTGTACGAGCGGCTCTCCCAGCTCCTCATGCTGTTTTTGGCCGACGATCGCATGCGCGCCATCGAAATATATATATTTTTTCGATTTTCCCCCTTGCTTCCAGCTGGAACGGTCCAGTTTAAGAACCGGCAGCAGGGTCGTATGGCTTTTCTCGTAAAATTGGCGAATGAACGCTTGCAGATTCATCATCTGAACAGCGGGCACAGCGGGACCGCGAACGCGTCGGGTGTACAAAAACGTGTACATCGGCGAATTAAAAAAGGTATCGGATGCCAGCAGTTCGTCGAGCGGCTCGGTCGTCGCGGCCATAGAAATATTGTAACGCACGGTTCGGCTTCTGTTGAAGCTGTCCAAAATGTCGGGAATTCGCGTCAGCGCGTTTTCCTTGACGACGATTGTCATGAGATGATCGAGAGACGGCCGAAGCTGTGTGCTTCGATACAAGGCCTTAAGCGCAAGCTGAGGGGACTCGCCTTTACCATGCCCGATGTAGGAGGGGAACGCCTTGCCGCTGGCTCCTTCTGTTTTGGCGACGTCGGACATCGTGATGAGCGTCCCGTATATGGAATAAAGCTCTTCCTTTTCGTCATAATCGATTCCCAGGCTTGTAACATAGCTGGTCTCCTGAATCGAGCGCTGATCCCAGCACGCCGTCAGGACGACGACCATAATGGCTAGCGCCAGAATTCGCATCGCCGCATGCATCGCACTCACCCCCCCGATCCACCGCGTTTGGGGCTCCCCTTGCTCCTTCGATCCGTATACGGGAATTTGAGGAAGGCGCCGCGCGCGCGCCGCGCCTCGTACGGGGCTGCCGGTTTCAAGTATGGTTCTCCGAATGAACGAAGCGACACCATGTACAGCAATATCGAGAACACGCCGATAAAAAATCCGAACATGCCGAGACCAGTCGAAAATATTAGCACGACAAAACGAAGCAGGTTGACGGTCCCGAGCAACGTCTGATTGACGAGCATGAACGAGGTGACGTACGTCACGGCGCTGACGACCAGCATCGTAGGCGAAGTAAGCCCCGCCCGGATCGCCGCGTCCCCGATGATAATGCCGCCCACGACCGCGACGGTCTGCCCTACGGCCCTCGGCAGACGAACGCCCGCTTCGCGAAACAGCTCGAACATGAACAGCATGAGAAACATCTCGATCGCGGTCGACATCGGCAGGCCGATTCGCGAGACGACGATCGTCGCCATGAGCGGGAACGGAATCTGGTCGATGTTAAACGTTGATACCGCCACCCAGAATCCGGGCAGGGTGAGCGTAATGAGCAGGCCTAGCAAGCGAAGCAGCCTCTCCATCGTTACGAAATAATACGAGTTGTGAATGTCCTCCGGAGACTTGAGCAGCTCGAACATATTGGTCGGCGCCGTATACACGAGCGGGAGGCCGTCCACGATGATGGCAACGCGACCGAGTCCCAAGCATTCGACGATATAATCCGGCCGGCCGGTATAGTTGACGAGGGGAAAAAGCGCCCGCGACCTGTCGGACAGCATTTCTTCGACTTGCCCGGAGCCGACCACGATATCGGGCGACAGCCTCCCGATTCTTTTGCGCGCTTCTTCGACGAGCGAGCGGCTTGCGGCCGATTTCAGATAGAGCAGGTTGATCTCCGTCTGGCTGTCCGTACCTACGCAGAACGACTCGATCTTCAAATCCGAAGACTTCAATCGCTTGCGCACCAGCGTACGGTTAATAGGCAAGCTCTCGACGAAGCCGTCGCGCGGCCCTTTGACCGAAATCTCGGAAGACGATTCTTCAGGCGAGCGTTCCGACTGGCGGGGGATCGGATAGGCGAGCATCCTCCCGTCGCTCACGATCAGCACGCTGCCGGAGAACAGCCGCGCCAGGACATGCGCACGCTCTTCGTCGTTCGATGCGGCCAACGCAAACGCGCCGGGAAAGCCTTCGGTAAGGTTCTTTCCCTCCAGCCATTCGTCCAAGGAGGGCAGCAACCGGTCTTTATAAATGACATTGTCGATCATGCCCGTCGCCGATACGAGCGAGGCCTGCCGATTTCCGGCCGACAGCTTTTCGACGTTCACATCCGCGCAGCCGGCGATCTCGTCGTCCAGCCATTCAAGCCCGGTTTGCATTCAGCTCGCCCCTCCCTCCGCGCTTGCGAAGCGCCAGCAACCATACGTAGAACAGAAGGCCGATCTGCACCGCAAAGACAATCGGCCGGATCGCCTTATAGAAAATATATTGATTGTTGTCCCCGAACGGATAGACGGTCAGCCCGATCATTGCGACTCCGATGAAAATCAAGGCGATCAATTTTCCCTTGCGCTTTTGAATGCCGGACAGCTCGAGCAGGAGACTAAGCGCAAGCGAGATGCGAATGAGCGCCCCGCTAATCCATTGGTAGATGGCAAAAAAATCGAGATGCTCGATATAGCGGCCGACACTCAATATGCGCCACTGCGAAAAAGCGGGAAAACGCATGCTGCTGGACTCGAACACACCGAATTCGCAAATGGCGGCTATGGTCGGGCCGACGGACAGTACAATGACGAACAGGCCGGTGGCATACAGATGAATCGGGCGAAAAGGCTTGTTGGCGTACATTTGCAGCAGTATGAACAATATCATTTCCGTCAGCCCGCTGCAGGATACGACGGCCCCCCTTAATACCGGTTCCACCCCGTGTTCCATCAGGGGAAGCAGTTGGGAATAGTCCTTGCGATCCGAATTGCCGGACGCGACGAAGATGCCCAGAGCCGTAACGACCGGGAGAGCGATACAAGACATATAGACGATCGCCTGCATGCCGACCAGTACGGCAGCGACGCAGAGGAGCACGAAAACCGTGGCGGTGACGATCGGCGGCGTCTCAGACAGATAGGTGCTGTTGGTCCAGGTCAGCATGTCAACGGTCGTAATGATCGCCTCCAGCAGCAAGTAGACGACGACGACAGTTAAGATGAGCCCCCGCGAGAAGGCTCCGCCCTTTTCCTTCAGCCATGCGGAAAATGGCTGCAGTCCCAGATCGCGAAGCACCGCGGCCAGCGGCAGGAGCAGGATCAGCATCAGGGCGCCGGCCAGCAGAACGGATATCCATGCGTCTCTGCCGGCCGTCCCGAGCACAATCGGAAGTATAATGACATGATTGACCAATCCGACGGATAAGATCAAACTCGTGATGACCGACAGGCGGCCTGCTTCGAATCCCCTCATTTGCCGCAGCCTCCCTTTCCGGCTTAAGTTTCCCTGTGCCGGTCCGGTTTATGTGCAGCGGCAAACGCGCTAATCCGTTCCCGTTCCCAGGCCGACAAGCCGTTCGCGCAGGTCCGACGCGCTGAAGTCTTCGCCGATCAGAACGATCACGTCGGGCGCCGGGTTACGGGACGCGACCGGCATGAAGTCGGATTCCCGGTAGGCGAACTGGAACAAGTAGCGCGCGGCCGTATCCGTAAACGTAACGATCCCCTTCGCGCGGTACACCGATGCCGGCAGCTCGCGCAGGAAGCGCTCGAAATTTTCGCTCGAAAACGGGCCGGACGGATAATGCGTAAGCACGTGAACATGGTCGTGCAATCGTGGAGCGCCGTGATCGTGACCTTGGCGGTCGTGATTGTGTCCATGCCGATCATGATAGTGATTACGGACGTCAATGTCGACGGCTCCCGGCAGCAGC
Source organism: Cohnella hashimotonis (assembly GCF_030014955.1). Taxonomy (NCBI): domain Bacteria; kingdom Bacillati; phylum Bacillota; class Bacilli; order Caryophanales; family Paenibacillaceae; genus Cohnella; species Cohnella hashimotonis. The sequence goes on along the minus strand of NZ_JAGRPV010000001.1, from coordinate 3,011,564 downwards.
GTGATCAGATCCGTGCCGGTCTCCCCCTTCAGCGCATCCTCGATCGCGGCGGACGGATTCCATTCGCGCAGCTGCGCGCGCACCTCCTCCGCCTCCCCGCGGCCCACGAGATCCGTCTTGCTCAGCAGAAGCAGCGCCGCGCCTCGAATCTGCTCCCGCATCAGTCGCAGCGTCTTGCCGGCGCCGAGCCGCAGCCGATCGAGCAAATGTCTGGCGTCGACGACGGTGATCAGTCCCCGCAGCTCCAGCTTCGCATACATCGATACCTCCGTCACGGCATCCATCATCTCAAGCGGCTGCGCCACGCCGGTGGACTCGATCCAGATGACGTCCGGACGATGCTCACGGGCCAGCTGCAGCAGAGAGAGGCCCAGATCGTTTTTGACGGAGCAGCAGATGCAGCCGCCGAGCAGCTCCGCCATGGGCACGTCCTTTGCCAGCAGCTCGCCGTCGAGATTGACGTCGCCCGCTTCGTTCATAAGCACCGCCGCCTTCCAGCCTCGCGCCTTGGCGCCTTTGAGCAGCTTTTGCAGCACGGTCGTCTTGCCGCTTCCGAGATAGCCTGACAGTACGTACACTAGTATGGGCTGATCGCCGTTATCTTTCGTCTGATTCGCGCACATCGCGTCATCTCCCCTGTAACATGAATCGACCCTCCGACGCGACTGCGCGGAGGGCCTTCTGGCACGTTCGTTATGCTACTCCCGAATCGCGGAGTAGAAGTTGCGGATCGGCTCGACGCATTCCGGCGTCTCGCGCTCCCGCTCGTTCACGTAAGCCCCGACCGGGTACATCATCATCTCATCCGCCGAGATCCCGCGAATGGTGCCCAGCACGCCGCGATATTCCGTATTCGTCTCATTGAGCCATTCGTCGATGCCTTCATCGTCCAGAATGGCCGGCATCCGGTCCGAATACGGACCGACCATCTCGTTGGGAAGCGTCGTCAGCATCGTATACGCGCGAATATCGCCGCCTTCGACGCGCGGCCACACCTCGTAAAACCCGGGGACGGCGAACGTTCCTCGCCCTTTAAGAACGAAATGAATCGGCTGACGGGCTCTGCCCTTCGTCTCCCAGCCGTAAAAGCCGCTAACGGGGATAACGCAGCGCTGCTTGTTCGTCATGCGCTTGAAGATCGGCCGGTCGCCGATGCCGGGGCCGTCCGCATTGACGGCATCGCGGGACCAATAAGGCATGAGGCCCCAGCGCAGCGACTCGAGCTTGCGTTCGCGCTGCTCCTCGACGATGACGGCGGCGTATTGCGTCGGTGCGACATTGTACCTGGGCCTGTAGGAGCCGACGACCTGATCGATCCGGTATCGCTGGGTAATTTCGGGCAAATCCGCGGCTAGCGAAAATCTTTGGCACATAGGGGGCACCGCCTTCTTGGGTTTCCCCCCAGTATTTGCTTGAAGGCGCCGCTTCTATTCGCCAACAACCCGAACGTTGCCGAACAATGGCCCGATCAAGCGTCCTGCGGATGCCCCGCCGCGACTAATGCGACCGCCGCCGCGTTCGCCTCGACCTGCGCGACGTCCTTGCAGCCCGGAATGACGGCGGTCACGGCCGGATGCCGCAGGCACCAGGCCAGCGCCCAGGACGCCATGTCGACGCCCTCCGGCACCTCCGTGCGCTTGATCTCCTCCGCTTCGCGCAGCAGCCGGTCGGCATCCTCGCGTTCGCGCCGCGAGCGAACGTCGTCGCTCGGGAACGTGGCGCCCGGCTTGTACTTCCCGCTAAGAAAGCCGCTCGCAAGCGGCACCCGGGCAAGCACGCCTAGACTCTGCGCCTTGCAGGACGGGAATACTTCCTCCTCCGGCGCGCGATCGAGCCGATTGTACACCACCTGGATCGCCTGCGCGCCGACCTCCGTCGCCTTGGACGTCTGATAGACGTTGCGGTTGGATCCGATCGATATGCCCAGATGCCTGATCTTGCCCGCTTCGACCTGCCGGCCCAGAACATCCCAGAGACCGTCCGTATCGAACTCGGCATCAGGACCGGAGTGGAATTGATAGAGATCGATATAATCGGTCTGCAGCGCCTTCAGGGAAGCTTCCAGCTGGCGCACGACGTCCTGCGGATCGAATGCGTCGGTGCGCTCGAACGGACCGTGAAAATGATGTCCGAACTTGGTGGCGAGCACCCAATCGGAGCGGCGTCCCCGGATCGCCGGACCGATCAGCGACTCGGACAGGTGGTCGCCATAGCACTCGGCGGTATCGATCAGATTGATGCCGAGCTCGGCGGCCCTGCCTAGAATGGCGTCCGCCTCGCGCTGATCGTAGCTCCTGCCCCACTCGTCGCCGAACTGCCAGGTACCGACGCCTACCGCGGATATTTTTAGATCGGTCGATCCCAACTTGCGATATAGCATGCTGCATTCCTCCCACTTCATAGAATTCATAGAAGAAGATTCGCTAATATTCCATCGGTGACGATTAAGCTTCGACGGTAACCGCCGTTCCGCTGACCGCTACCATGAGCATGCCTTCCCGCACGACCTCGTAATCCACGTCGACTCCGACGATGGCATTGGCGCCCATCCGCTTGGCCTGTTCGACCATTTCGGACACGGCGATGTCTCTCGCCTGCTTCAGCTTGTTCTCATAGGAGCCTGACCTGCCGCCGACGACGTCGGTGATCGAGGCCATGAAGTCTCGGAAAATGTTCGCGCCCATGATCGTCTCTCCGTTCACCATTCCGTAATAGGACGTAATTCTGTATCCTTCCACATTGGGCGTAGTCGTCACGAGCATCGCATGAGCCTCCTTGAAGATGTTGGGAACGCCCTCATTCTATCATAATGGTCGCCCGGACAACAACGAGAGCCGCCGGCGGAAGCCGGCAGCTCTCAAGGGTTGAATTCGGTCGGAGCTGAATCTTCCTCCACAGCGAATTCGTAATCGTCGATATCGAACACCTGGACCGGGATCGCGTTCTGAACGACCTTGTCCTGGAATTCGATGTGGTCGGTCAGAATCGGACTCTGCACTCTTAGCGACGTCAGCACGATCTCCGTCTCGATCGGGTCGAGCAGTTCGCCGTACTGCATGTTCTCGGCCGCGTTGACCACGACAAGGGTAACCATATCGTTGATCGGCAGCGGCGGGCTCTCCCGCCAAGGCGCGAGCAGCGAGCGCTCGAGTTTCTTTTTATTGAACGGATCTTCGAAGTAGGCGATCATCTCCCCGATCTTGCCTTTGACGTGTCGGTCGTCGTCCGGGTCGGGCATGACGGGCTCGTCGCTATCCTTCATATCGTACAATTCCATCACTGTCGAATACGGAATCCGGTATTCCACAGGCCGTTTCGGCAGAAGCAGCTGACCATATATGGCGATCATGACCGCCTCGATGACAAAACGCCTTTCCATTGTAGCCAGTCCCCCCTAGTAGCGGCAGAAAAACCTTCAGCGCATTGCTGTACATTATATCATAAATTCGCTTCAGACATGCCGGAGACGGGTATAATAGGCCGACATAAGGAGGCGTGCAGAATGACGTTGACGACGACGGGACGCAAGACGGCCGATCTCGAAGGACTGCAGCGCGCCGCCGAAGCCTGCAAGATCGACACATGCCGTGTCCGGATCGGCGGCGGCCCCGACGCGCAAACGCTCGATTACGCGCGCAACGCCCGTTCGGCGGAGCGGCTGCACAAGGTCAACTCGGTGACGAAAAGCGTGCTCTCGCTTCTCGTCGGCATCGCGCTCGAACGAGGCGAATTCCCGTCGCTCCATACGCCGCTCGCCGGCTGTCTGCCGCGCATCTCCGCTTCGCTCGGGCGAATCCGGCTTCATCATTTGCTGTCGATGACAGCCGGCATAGACTGGCCGGAGTGGGGCGCCTGGGGCGGTCGACCCAATCCGATGTGCGAATCGGACGACTGGGTCGGCTTCATTCTGGACAGACGGACGGCGACGAGGCCAGGCGTAGAAATGTCTTACAATTCGGGATGCTCGCATCTGCTTAGCCTCGTCTTGCAGCGGGAGTCCGGCATGACGGCCGAAGCGTACGCCGCCCGGCATCTGTTCGGACCGCTCGGCATCTTGGAATGGCAGTGGCACGCGGACCCGCAAGGCGTGTCGATCGGCGGCTTCGGCCTCGCTCTCCGCGGCGAAGACCTGTTCAAGCTCGGCCTGCTTATGCTGGCGCGCGGCAGATGGGCCGGCCGTCGCATCGTGCCTGAGGCCTGGATCGCGGAGTCCACCGTCGCCAGGCATCACACCTACGATTGGCTCGGTTCGTACGGCTATCACTGGTGGACGTTCACAGGCGGCGGAAGCGAGCCTTTGAAGCCGCACATCTATTATGCCATGGGCTACGGCGGTCAATTTCTGTTCGTCATTCCTGAGCGGGAAACCGTCGTCTCGTTTACAAGCGATTTATACCGCGAACCATTAAGGCCATTAAAGATTTTCTCCAAATGGATTGCAGGCGTACCTTACGGCTCGTAAATCATTTTGCGGGTCATGCCGCCGTCCACGACAAGATTCGTTCCGGTAACGAAGCCGCCCCCGGGGTCCGTTAAATAGAAGCAGGCCCTGACCACGTCCGACGGCTTGCCCACTCGCCCGGACGGATGCTGATCGTGATCGACCGGCCGCAAAGCGGCATAGTCCCCCGTCTCGATCCATCCCGGGCTGACCGCATTCACCGCGATGCCGTCCGGACCGAGCGAGAGAGCCAGCGCATGCGTCAAAGCCAGAATGCCGCCCTTGGATGCCGCGTACGCTTCCGAGTTCGGCTCGGATTGCAGCGCGCGCGTCGATGCGATGTTGACGATGGCCCCGCCCCCCGTATGCTTCATCGCTTTGGCCGCTTCGCGTCCGCACAGAAAGGCGCCGCGCAGATTGATGTTCATGACGCGGTCCCACTCCACGAGCGTCAGCTCGAGCGGCGACTTCCAGATGCCGATGCCGGCATTGTGCACGAGGACGTCGACGCGCCCCGTCCAATCCATGGCTTGCTCTACGATGCGCGCTGCCGCCGCGGCTTCGGACAGATCGGCCGCGATAAACAGCGCAGCGAGCCCCTCTCCCGCCAGCTGCGCTGCCAGCGCCTCGCCGTCCGTGCCGGGCATGTCGCTAAGCGCGACTGAAGCGCCAGCTTCGGCGTAAGCCCGCGACAGATGGCGCCCGATACCGCCGGCGGCGCCCGTTACGATGACCGTGCGTCCCGCGTACTTGCCCGTCATCGGGACTGCGCAAGACGCGACAGCCTTGCCGTGAGCGTCTCCCTCCAGCTGTCCGCGAGCGCATCGACCGCGAGCAGTCGTTGCATGCCTTCCCGGTCCTCTTTTCCCCGATGCATGACCCTGTTCGCTTCTTCTACCGTGACGCCGCCAAAGTCGCGCGATACAAGGAAGAGCTTGCCCGGTTCGACTGCGCCCGGCGACAGCACGCGGAAATAAAATCCGGTTTTCCCCGTATCGCGTACCATTGCCGGCAGATCGTCCACGCCCCACTTCATCGCCAGCTTCCAGCAGGGCACGCGCGGCTGGCTGATCTGAAGCGTCACTTCGCCGATTTTGAATACGTCGCCGATGCAAACTTGGGATTCGTCGATTTCGTCGATCGTGAAGTTCTCGCCGAATGCGCCGAATTCGAGCGACCTGCCAAGCCTCTCTTCCCAAAATGCATAATGACGGTACGGGTAGGCGCACACCGCCTTGTCCGGGCCTCCGTGATTGACGGTATCCGCCTGCTCGTCTCCCGACAGTCCTTCAAAATGGACGTCGACGGCGCTCGGCGCGCGTTCTTTATTGATGCCGGACTTCGCAATTTTGCCTTTGAACCGTCCCTCACTCGCCGCCCCTACGTTCACAGACAACAACGGGTAGACGCTGCCTGGCGCTATGTGCGGCGCCGTTAAATTCGACATCGCTCGAACCTCCTCGATTTGGGATTTGGAGTAGCTTTTTCGCCCATACGCCCTCGCCCGTAATACCTCGCCCCTACGCGCCCGATGCGTCAGGGGATGGATAAGGGACAATCGTCCTTGCCATGCTAAATCAGTGGGCCTTCGACGCCCCGGATTGGAGATGATTATCGATGACCACGTCGAAACGGAGAAAAGAAAGCGCATGGAAGAGCCGAAAAGAGCGCTCCCAAATCCGCCCGGCAAAGGCGCCGGAAGGACCATCGGAAGCGCCGCTTCAACCTTAATCGCAGCGCGCTGCATGACGGACGGTCCCCGGGAAGGGCGGCGGCTTTAGGAAATCTGGTTTTTCTCCGCGCCTGTGAGCCGTCTTCCCCGGACGGTCAGCACGGCCCGCCCGTCATGAAGGCCCCAGATCTCGTCCGCGAACTTCTCGGCCAGTTCCAGCCGATGCAGCGCGACCACGATGATCATGTTCTTGTCTTTTGCCTGCTGCTTCAGCATGGCCATGATGCTCTCCTGCGAATGAGGATCAAGTCCGGTAACAGGCTCGTCCGCCAGCAGCACCTCGGCGCCGTGCGCGATCGCCCGCGCGATCGCCACGCGCTGCCGTTCGCCGCCGCTCAGCTTCTCCGCCGGCTGGTGCGCCCTGTCGATCAAGCCCACGTTTTCCAGCGTCTCCATCGCGTCCATGTAGTCGTCGCTTCTCACCATGCCCGTCATCCGGCGGAACCAGGATACCTGACCGACCGCGCCGATAATAACGTTTTTAAGCGCCGTCTTTTTTTCGTACATGAGCGCCTTTTGCTCCAGATAAGCGATTTTTCGCTTCAGACGAAATCTGGCGAAGGCGCCGCCGGCAATCGCGTCCTTGCCGTCAATACGAAGCTCCCCGCTTGTCCAGGGCTCCTTAAGGCCGAGGCAGCGCAGCAGCATCGACTTGCCGCTGCCGCTCGCGCCTACGACCGCATAGAGCTTGCCCGGTTCCAGATGTCCATGGATGCCGTCGAGTACCTTTTTGCCTGTCGGCAGCTTGCGCGTGAGACCGATGATATGTATCATTCCCGTCCGATTGCCCCCTGACTATCATTCCTGCCTTTTTTCTAGTGTAATTCTTTACGGAACGGCTTTCCATACGAACAAACGTTTGGTATACTATAAACAAGAACATGCGTTCTACCAATCACAGTCAAAGGTGGGATGATGGATGGAGAACTGCGAACACCTCCGCTATTTGGAGCCTTCAAGGGGATCCCGGCCGTCACGAGATCTGACTTTCAAATTTTACGACAGCGGCCGTCTCGTGATCGTTGACAATGACAGCGGCAATACGATGAACCCCCGCGAGCTAAGCGGGGGCAGCTACGACTTTTATGTGCGTCAGCGGCTCGCCTTTATCAAGCGCGACCTCAAGTCCAAGATCGAGAAGTACGCATGAGCGTGCCGGGGCTCAGCCCCGGCATGCTGGCGCATGACGATCAAGGCAGGTTTTTGTCGATACCGTTCAAGCTGGGCGGCAGGCGGGACATCTTGTCCAGCTTCGTCGCCTGGCTTTTTCCGCGTCCTCCGGCTGTAATGCTCTTCGCTCCTGCTTTAGGTCCTTGATACGGCGGCATATCCGACTCACCTCCATAGGATGCTTCAATGATCGGGGCAGAGCCCGACTGCCCGATTAGGTTGCCCGCCCCGCGCATTTACAAACACCCTCCGGTTAGACATAATAAATTCATGCCAGCAGCACGACTTGACTTGCAAGCAGCCTGGCGCGGCAAGCTGACGAAGGAGCCACGGACATGAAGCAGAACATCCTGTTCGACCTGGACGACACGCTGATCCACTGCAACAAATATTTTCATTTCGTGCAAGAACAATTCGCCGACCTGATGACGACCTGGTTCGCGCCGTTCGAGCTGACCAAGCAGGCCGTGCTCGCCAAGCACAGCGAGATCGATATTGCCGGCGTGCAGATCGTCGGCTTCAAAAGCGAGCATTTTCCCCAGTCCTTCGTAGATACGTACCGCTATTATAGCGCCTTGCACGGTCGCTCCGAATCCGAGGGCGAAGAGACGCTCCTGTGGAAACTTGGGCTTAGCGTTTTCGAGCAGGAGACCGAGCCTTACCCCCATATGCACGAAACGCTCGAATCGCTCGCGGCCGCTGGCCATCAGCTTCACTTATATACGGGCGGTGATCCGGATATCCAGAAGCGCAAGATCGAGGCCGCCGGTCTGGAACGCTATTTTCGCGACCGTATTTATATTCGCCTGCACAAAAATGTCGAAGCGCTCAAGGAAATTTTGCACTCGCGCAAGCTGCGGATCGATCGTACCTGGATGATCGGCAATTCGGTCCGCACGGACGTCCTGCCCGCACTTTCATGCGGCCTTCATGCTATCTATTTGAAACAGGAACGCGAATGGGACTACAACGTGCTGCCGATCGCAGGCGCCAAGCCTAGCGGGGCGTTCCTCACGCTGTCCTCGCTTGGACAGGTACCGTCCGCGATCGCCTCGTTTTTGGCTCAGGGCTAAGGTCGGAGCTGAGCATGGGGCTAAAGCGGTGCGACTCGCGATTAGGGTCCGACGATTTGCCTGAAGCGCTCGAAGGCGGCGGCGTCCGCCCCGCCCGCGCAGGCGATCAGATGATAAAAGCTGTAAGGGAACTTGAAGGCATGGCCAAAATCCCAGGCGTCCCCGCTTCGATCCTTGTCCCAGAATTCGGACTCGGTCGGCAGCGAGGACGACGGCTGCGCCGGAGCGAGCGGCTCGCGGTCGACGGGCGAGTATAGCTTAACAGGGTCGCCGGGACGTATATTCCGGCTTGCCCGCAGCGCTTGAACCAGCTTGAACAGCGGCACAAGCCCCCTTTTGAACAAGTCAGGATATCCTAGCTCTTCAAGCGTGACCAGCGCATGCGAAAAGGTCAGCATGTGGCCGATCAGATCGTGATGGGCTTCCGCCTTGTAGATCGTCTCGAAGGCCGTCAGCTCTCGCAGGATGGCGCGCGAAAGCGCTGCGCCGTCTTCGATGGCTGCCGGGCCGTCCATCTCAGGCAGCGCCAGCGTCTTGACCTCGGACGTTTTGTAGCCGATCCAGGAGCGTCCGGGAATCTTCCCTTTAAAAGAACGGAGCAGCTCCGCCATTTCTTTTGTATCCTCCGGTTCGGCCCATCCGTCCAATTCGCGAATCGCCTTTAAACTTGCTGCCGCATAAATCGTGTTGTGACCGACCCAGTGCAAGCCGTCGATCGTCTCTTCCAGCGCCTGCGCAATCGCGCGTTCGCATTCGCTCGCACTGCGCATCGTTTTATTTTCCGATGCTGTCCGATCCGGTTGACAGCGGCCTGCCGGCTCTTCGAGATGTTCCGACACCATCCGATCGGCTTGATCGGCGATTTTGCGCGCGACATCGGCTTCCAGCCGATTTTCGGCGATAAAAAAATAAGCGGCGATCGCCGCCGCGCCAAAGTGTGCATCCCATATATCGCCCGTCCGCCGGCGGCATGATGCGATAACGGCCAGTCCCTTCTCTAAAAGCGCGCGATCCGTCATAAAAGTCCCGCCTCCTGTTGGTCCTTCTCCCGCTCTTGTCACCGGCCAAGCGATATTAATTTGTCGTAAATCGCGCGTACACCGTCCGACCATCGCGGGTCCTCCGCATAGGTCCGGTTCATCCAGGCGAACGGTTCTTCGCCTTCGGGTATGCCGGCCGCGAGCTTCGCTAGCAGCTTTGCCGCGATGCCCGACGAATCGCTAATGTTCGTATTGTACGTCTCCCAGCTGTTAAAGACGTTAAACGGATTGTTCGCGATTTGTTTCGCCTTTTTGGCGGACTTCGGGACGAAGCCCTGCTCTTGTCCGGCCACCGCGAACAAAAGCAGCGGATCGATGCCATGCCGGCGGGCGCTTTCGACGATCGCTTCGAAATATGGACGTTCGGCCAGCAACGAATTCCGGCCGGCAAGGTAGGTCCTCACCGCCTCCGTATCGAACGGCGCATATGCAAAAGGAGCCGAGTCATCGGTTTGATTGGGGGCTGGCTGAAAGGCTGCCTCGTCTGCGATAAAGTTGGAACGCGGCGATTGTGCTGCGCGATCGCTGCGCTGCATCGTCGCCAAGAGAATACCCGCAAGCGTAAGCAGCGTCATAGCCGCCAGAACTAGCGGCCGCAAGGCGGCTGGCGACAGCCAGCCTGTTCTAGGCGTGGCGCTGTCGTTGACGGCTGTATCGGCATGCGCAGCGTCGGCGTTAATGCCGCTTTTTGCTTTCAGGTTCGCGTTGCTCCGGGAGACGTTGATATGTGAAGCGCTATCAATTGACGTTGCGCGAGTAAAAAGCATTTCCGCCGGATCAGACCTCAATACAAGCCCCTGTTCGGTACGATCGGCAATCCGGTCCAGCGTCCAAACATCGTCCGTCCAATCGTTTAACCATCCCAGCAAGCTGATCGCATGCGCTTCGTCCGCAAGCGCCAGATCGCCGCAAACGCGCAGCACGTCGGTCGGGTAGACCTCTCGCTGCTCGCCAACGACGCAGGACGCCACCAGGCGGTCCGCCACGTCTGCCCGGAGCGCTTCCGGCCATTCGGGCAGACGCTTGCGAATCGTACGCACGATCGCATCGGCGATGATCTCCGCCTGATTGGCGGCGGGCATCGGCGCATATTTGGTTCGAACGTAACGCCTGATGACCGATACGTCTCCCGGCGTCAACAATGCAGCCCCTGCCATGATGCGTCTCGCCTCCTCCGCCCGATGCTTGCTTCCCGAGTCCGACTACTGCCTTCCATAGTTTAGCATAAGGCCGCGACCTGAAAAAGCGCGCTCGCGTGCGACCCGCCCCCGGCTCAAACTTAACGCGAAGCTGCTGCGATCCTAGCCTGCATCTCTTCGCTGCGAACATAGCGTTCGATCTGCTCTTTCTCGAACATCGTGAACTGGTACTCGCAATCGCACCCTTCGTCGAGCGCTTCGATCTGGATCGGGTGCCCGGCGTGCGTGCACACGACAAGCGCCGTCAGATCGATGACATCGTCCGGCAGCGGGGTTGACGCATCCACGCAAAGCCTAAGCTCCGCATCGATCCATTGTCCGTCGCGTCTGTCGACGCTTGCTTCGAATCCCGTAAACTTGAGCTCCCTTGGCAGATCGTCGCCGTATCGAAACATCGAATTCTCCTCCGTCCGCAATAAAGGGTCGTCACCCGCCGGCTTCGCATCGAAGACGAATCGGGTACGACCCTGAATTTATAAATGCCTGGCGCGTTTAACCTTAAGGCAGCATTGTCGAGCCCATCAGATAGCGGTCGACTTCGCGGGCTGCCTCGCGGCCTTCGTTGATCGCCCATACGATAAGACTCTGGCCGCGGCGCATGTCGCCGGCGGCGAACACTTTGTCGACGCTCGTCTTATACTTGCCGTAAGCGGCCTTTACGTTCGTTCTGCGGTCCGTCTCCAGGCCAAGCTGTTCGATAAGGGTCGATTCCGGTCCTTCGAAGCCGACGGCAACGAGAACGAGATCGGCCGGCCATACCTTCTCCGTACCGGGAATCTCCTCGTATACTTTGCGGCCCGACTCGTCGATATACCGGCGGATTTGCACGGTGTGGAGTTCTTTGACGTTGCCGTCTTCGTCGCCGACGAACTTCTTTGTCAGCACCGAGAATGCGCGAGGGTCTTCGCCGTACAGAACCTTCGCCTCTTCATGCGCATAATCGAGCGTGTACACGTTCGGGTATTCCGGCCAAGGGTTGTTGATCTGGTCGCGCGTGAGCGGCGCCTTGGCGTGCGTGCCGAACTGGGAGACGCTCGTGCAGCCGTGACGCAGCGCGGTAGCGACGCAGTCCGTACCCGTGTCGCCGCCGCCGATGACGATGACATGCTTGTCCTTGCCCGAAATGTAATTGCCGTCCTCGAGATTGGAGTCGAGATAGCTCTTGATCGTGCCGTTCAAGTAATCCATCGCCTGATGGATTCCCTTGAGGTTCGCGCCTTCGACCGGACCGAGCCCGCGCGCCTTCGTCGCTCCGCCGCACAGGATGATCGAATCGTACTCTTCCGCCAGCTGCTTGGCGGAAATGTCCTTGCCGATCTCAGTGTTGGTAACGAATTGAATGCCCTCTTCGGCGAGCAGATCGACGCGGCGCTGGACGATATGCTTCTCGAGCTTCATAGTCGGGATGCCGTAGGTGAGCAGGCCGCCCGGGCGGTCCGCACGCTCGAATACCGTCACGCTGTGTCCGGCCTTGTTAAGCTGAGCGGCTGCAGCCAGACCTGCCGGTCCGGAACCGACGACAGCGACGCGCTTGCCCGTACGCTGCTTCGGAGGCTGGGGCACCACCCAGCCCTCTTCGAAGGCACGGTCGATGATCGCTTGCTCGATCGTCTTGATCGTTACCGGATCGCCGATAAGACCGACGGTACAGGAACCTTCGCAAGGCGCGGGACAGACGCGGCCCGTGAACTCGGGGAAGTTGTTCGTCTTGGCCAGACGCTCGTAAGCCTCTCTCCACAGTCCGCGGTAGATCAGGTTGTTCCATTCGGGTATCAAATTGTTGACCGGGCAGCCCGATGCGCCGCCGGACAACTCCATCCCGGTATGGCAGTAAGGCGTGCCGCAGTCCATGCAGCGCGCCCCCTGGGTGCGCAGCTGTTCCTCGGAGAACATGCGGTGGAACTCGTTCCAGTCCTTGATCCGTTCAAGGGGGTCGCGATCGCTTGGCAGCTCGCGTTGATATTCCATAAATCCCGTAGGCGTCGACATCCCATTTCCTCCATCTGTCGGTAATTCGCGTGTCTGACCGGATCATCCCGCCGGGTCGGACACCGTTATATATGATAGACCATCTTACCTGACGATCCTTGTCATCAGAATGGATTATCCCCTCTATTGTTTGCACTTTCCGCTGCGCGGCGCTCGTAGACGACCATCTTAAAAGCGATCGGATTACGTTCGTTGGCCGCTTGTGACGCGCTGGATGCAACAATCCAGTCCGAGCGGTCGAAGGTCGGAAATACGGCATCGCCGTCCACATCCTCCGACAGCTCCGAGAGCAGCAGCCGGTCCGCATAGGGCAGCAGCTGCGCGTAAACGTCGGCGCCGCCGGCAACCATCAACTCGTCGGCGCCATAGCGTTCGAGCGCTTCCGCGACGGATCGGACAATGACGCAGTCTTCCGGCGCTTCGGTCATCGTTTTGGACAAAATGACATTGGTACGGCCGGCCAGCGGCTTGGGCAGCGAACGGAACGTCTTGCTCCCCATCAGTACGGGCTTACCCATCGTCTGGGCCTTGAAATAGGCCATCTCGTCCTTCAGACGCCAAGGCAGGGCGTTATCCGCCCCGATGACGCCGTTCTTCGCGACGGCGGCAATTAACGTGACGGACATGCGCCATCGCCTCCCTGCTATCGTTCATTTGTGTAACTATCATAACATACGATGCTCCGCGGCGACTATCAACCAAAAAACGACTGTTTTTCGACAAATCGCGGGCAGGATGCGCCGAGCTTAAATCGCTACAGGCGCCTTGATTGCCGGGTGATGCTCGTAGCCCTCAAATTCGAAATCCTCGAATTTGTAATCGAAAATCGAGTCGGGCTTGCTGCGGATGACGAGCTTGGGCAGCGGCAGCGGCTCTCGCGTGAGCTGCAGCTTCACCTGCTCGAGGTGATTGGCGTAAATATGGACATCCCCGCCCGACCAGATGAACTCGCCGACTTCGAGGCCGCATTGCTGCGCCACCATGTGGGTGAGCAGCGCGTACGAGGCGATGTTAAACGGCAATCCGAGGAACGTATCGACGGAGCGCATCGTCAGCATGCACGAGAGCTTTCCTTCCGCTACGTAAAATTGAAAGACGAAGTGGCACGGCGGCAGCTTCATGCGGTCAATCTCGGCGACGTTCCAGGCGCTGACCAGATGGCGGCGCGATTCAGGGTTATGCTTGATGGACTCCACGACCTGCGCGATCTGGTCGATCGTACGTCCGTCGGGCGTCTCCCATGCACGCCATTGCGAGCCGTAGACCGGACCAAGGTCGCCGTTCTCGTCAGCCCATTCGTCCCAGATAGAAACGCCGTTTTCCTTGAGATAACGAATGTTGGTATCGCCGCTCAGGAACCAGAGCAGCTCGTGTACGACGCTTTTCAAATGGATCCGCTTGGTCGTGACGAGGGGGAAGCCTTCCTGCAGATCGAACCTGAGCTGCCTGCCGAATACGCTGATCGTGCCGGTGCCCGTACGATCCCCCTTCTCCGTGCCTCGGTCCAAAATATCCTGTAACAGATCCAAATAATTACGCAAGAGACGTCTCACCTTTTCATTGTAACGTTGTTCCCCGATTGTATCATTTGTCCCGTCCATCTGTCGACGAGTAACGCTGGCTCCGACGCAGCTGTCGCTGCTCGTAGCGGGTTCGGGCGCTCTCGTGGAGCAATCGCTCCTCCTCGGTCTCGGGATAGACGCCGGGCACCGGCGCGGACTTGCCGTCCTCCCCGAGCGCGACGAACGTGCTGAACGCCGTGACCGTCAGTCTCCGCTCGCCCGTGAACAAATCCTCCGCGCGAACGACGCAGTAAATCTCCATCGAGCTGCGATGCGTCCAGGTCACGCACGCCTCGAGCTCGAACGCTTCGCCTACGCGAATAGGCGACAGGAAGTCGAGGCTGTCCTGAGACACCGTCACGACAGGCATATGGCAATGCCTCATTGCCGCGATCGTCGCTATTTTATCGATATATTGCATGAGCGTGCCGCCGAACATCGTACCGTGGTAATTCGTATCGCCTGGGAACAGCATCTCGGTCAGCACGGACCTGGACGCAGAGATCGGTTTGGGTGATGCGATCATCGTAAAGGTTTCCTCTTTTCTTGTGTCGGAGCGCTGGCAGAAGCGTCGCGTCTCGCTGTGCATGTGTTCCTTCATTATAACGCAAGCGCACTCCCGACGCCCGGCGCAATCAAAGAAAGCAGCCCCGGCGGGCTGCCTTATCTTCCGATCAGCGAGGAGAGCATCGTCAGAAATGAATAGCGAACCCGCTTCCGGCCGCTGCCTCCTAACCTGGCCTCATCGAAGCCTGCCGCTTCTTCCCGATGCCCGAGCTCCCGGTATTCAGCAAGCTTTTCGAGCGTGTATTGAATATCCAGCATAGTCGTGCGCCTCCCCTATTCCCGCCGCCTGCTTTTTCGCAATGCCAGCGCGTTTGATCGATGTCTTCATTATGCGATGTCCAAAAGAGGATAAAAAGCGTATAATGCAAGCAATCGATTTCCCCTTTTAACGTAAAAACAAACGGCGACATCATGGAAGGAGTTGGTTTAGGGTGCTGGCATCGGAACGGTACTTGACCCTTTTCGACCGGTATGGAAGCGGGCGCGCCTTGGGCGACCCGGTCGAGACAACGCTTGAGGAGCTGGCCGAGACCTTGTATTGCACGCCGCGCAACGCCAAGCTGGTGCTCAAAAAACTCGAGGAGGACGGCCTTATAGACTGGCTGCCCGGCCGAGGACGCGGCAACCGCTCCCGTATTGTGTTCAAAGCGGACAAAGAGCCGTTTTTATTCGAATTGGCGACCGGCAAGGCGGAGCGTGGCGACTACCGCATGTCGTTCGATCTCATCGCGAGCTTCGGCGAAGGCACCGACGTCAAGGGCCGGTTTATCGACTGGCTGAACGTGCGGTTCGGCTACCAAAAGGAAACGGTCAGGGGGCTCAGCGACTGCGACACGCTTCGGATTCCCGTCTACCGGCAGGTGCAGACGCTCGATCCGGCCTGCGCCAATTTCGCGTTCGACGGCCACCTGATGTATCACATTTTCGATCGTCTCGTCACCTTCGACGAATCGCTGGGCCGGATCGTACCGGGCATCGCGCACGCCTGGAACTCGAATCCCGCCGGCACGGAATGGACCTTTTTCTTGCGGAAAGGCGTGCAATTTCACGATGGGCGAGAACTGACGAGCGAGGACGTCGTTTTTACTTTCGAGCGGCTGCGGCAGCCCGGCGTGCCGAACAGCTGGATGATGCGCAGTCTGGCGAGCGTAGAGGCGATCGGGGCACGTACCGTGCGCTTCTCGCTCTCGCGGCCGAATCGGATTTTCGACCGGTTCCTGTGCGCTGCCGCAGCCTCCGTGTTGCCGAACGACTTGTGCGGCCTGGGCGAGGCATACTGGCGCCTGCCGATCGGAACCGGCGCGTTCCGGATCGTCACGCTGTCGCCCCATCGGATCGAGCTTAGCGCCAATACGGCTTACTATGCCGGCCGGCCGTTTCTCGATGTCGTAGACATCGTCATCATGCCCGAGGACTGCCGTGAACGTTCCACGATCGGAATGCCCTCCGTCATGCGTGCGCCGGCCGGCGAGGAAGAAGACCCCGGCCTGGATCCGCCTATGGACTGGCAGGCGCTCGCCAGACTGTGCAATGGGTGCACGATGCTGACCTGGAATACGATCAAAGACGGCTGGCAGCAAAACGAAGCGTTCCGAAGTGCCGTCCGCCTGATGCTCGACCCCGTGGCCATGCAGGCCGATCTCGGCGGGGAGCGTGCGCTCCCGGCCTACTGCATTCGGCCCGAGGACAGCTTGAAGTTCATTGCCAGGCCGGCGAGCGAGCCGCAAATCCGGGATGCGCTTCGCGCGTCGGGCTACGACGGAGAAACGCTCCGGTTGTTCGTCCACGAAAAATACGAGTTGGACGGTCAATGGATCGCGGCGCGACTAGAAAAATACGGCGTTCGCGTCGAACTGTTCGTGGCCGACTGGAAGCAGTCCGCCGATCCGGCCGTCATCACGAGCGGCGACCTCACCGTATCCGGCATTGTTCTGGCCGAGGACGAGGTTTGCGAGATCGACATGTACGAGCACGATGCCTGCTTGACCGGCGCTTATCTGAATGCGACGCTCAAGGCTTGGATCGTCGAGCGTATCGATCGTGCGCTGGCCGCCTACAGCGCCGAGGAGCGCCGCAGCCATATGCGAGAGATCGAAACGCGGTTGCGCGATGAATGCTATCTCGTCTTTTTGCACCATCGCCGTATGAGCACGCAAATGCATCCCTCCGTCAAGGGCGCGAGCTTCAGCCCGCAGGGATGGATCGACTTTAAGCAAATTTGGCTGGAAAAGATCGACTAAGCACCCGTCAACGCAAAAAGAGCGGCGGGCAGGTTGCTCTGCCTGCCGGGCAGGTTGCTCTGCGAGGGGCCGAGCGAGTTGCTCAGCGGGTAGCCGGGCAGGTTGTTCTGCGGGTGGCCGGCAGGTTGCTATGCGTGTGGCCAGCTGGTTGCTCTGCGAGGGGCCGAGCGGGTTGCTCTGCGAGGGGCCGGCAGGTTGCTCTGCGAGGAGCTGAGCGGGTTGCTCTGGACTGTCCTGCAGGTTGCTCTGTCGTTTGCTCATCAGGTTGCTCCTCCGCCTCAAAAGCCTGCAAATTTACATCCTTTTTCACAGTTGGATCGGTTTTAGGAGTAAATGCCTGCGTACGTGCATCTTTTGCAGTTCGAATCGCGCTTCGGAGGCGCTCATCGTTTTAAAAGCCTGCAAATTCGCATCTTTACGCGTACGGCAATCGGGATACGAAGCAAAGCCTGCAGATTCGCAGGCATTTGCCTCGCGCCCTTTTCCTAGTCTGATCGGATTTAATCGCCCCGTCCATTCGTTCGAAGCCCAGCGGTGGCTCAGCGGGTGACGTACACCTCAAGAAGATCATAGGCGGAAGGCCGGCTGCAGCCAGGCTACAACGTGCAGTTCGGAACCGAGAACCAGTTCGTGCTCGGCTACAGCGTCTATTAACGGCCGACCGATGTCCGAAGCCGCACCTGGATAGATAGAATCAAAACTTATGTGGGTGAGCTCCGGGCACTGTCATGGCGGACGCAAGGTATGGAGTCGAGGAGAACTACGCGTTCCTGGAGGACGTGCAAGTGCATGCACTTTGAAGGACGGCACCTACCGCAAAGAAGATAGCAGCTTCCAGGACAAGGCGAGCCTGGAGGTCGGATGGCTTTGCCTTGATCATATTCCGGTCAAATAATGAGCCATCCTAAAACGCAAAAGGGACGAAGCAGGAGATTCCCTGCTTCGTCCCTTTTGGTTATTTCGGCTTCATTTCAAGTTTTGCTTCAGCTTCAGAGGGGCTTATTAGACAGCCCCTCTGAAATGGCAAAGACTTATTTTTTCGGCGCGATCGTGTGGATCGGGTGACCCATCGCGAGCTCGGCCGCGTCCATCGTGATCTCGCCCAGTGTCGGGTGAGCGTGGATCGTCAGCGCGATGTCTTCGATCGTGGCGCCCATCTCGATCGCAAGACCGAGCTCGGCGATCATGTTGGACGCTTCGACGCCGGCGATTTGCGCGCCGACGACAAGTCCCGAGTCGACTTCGGAGATCAGCTTCAGGAAGCCGTCCGCGCCGTTCAGCGTAACCGCGCGGCCGTTGCCGCCGAACGGGAACTTGCTGGACTTCACGTTCAGGCCTTTATCCTTCGCTTCCTTCTCGGTGTAGCCGACGCTTGCGCATTCCGGATCGGAGAACGCGACGGCAGGAATGCACTTGTAGTCGACCTTGGAAGGCAGACCCGCGATCGCTTCGGCCGCCACCTTCGCTTCGTAAGACGCCTTATGCGCCAGCGCGGCGCCGGGCACGATGTCGCCGATCGCGAAAATGTGCTTGATGTTCGTGCGGCATTGGTCGTCGACTTCGATCAGACCGCGATCGGTCGTCTTGATGCCGATCAGGTCGAGGCCCAGCTCTCCGTCGGTGTTCGGACGACGTCCGACGGTAACGAGCAGATAGTCTGCCGTGACGGTCTTTTGTTCACCGCCGACTTCGTACGTCACGGTGACGTCCTTGTCGGTCTGCTCGGCGCCCTTGGCGAGCGCGCCGTTGACGATGTCGACCTTGTTCTTCTTGAGCTTCTTGACGACGAGATTGCTCATGTCCTTGTCGAAGCCCGGCATGATCGTGTCCGCGCCTTCGAGGATCGTGATCTCGGTGCCGAACTTGGCATACATCTGGCCGAGCTCGATGCCGATGTAGCCGCCGCCGATGATGACCATGCTCTTCGGCACTTCAGGAAGCGACAGCGCTTCGGTCGACGACAGGATACGTCCGCCGAACGGGAACGGCTTCAGTTCGATCGGACGCGAGCCCGTCGCGATGATGCAGTTCTTGAAGCGATAGCGAGGCGCCTCCTGGTCGTTGAACAGACGCGCTTCGTTTTCGTTGATGAACATGACTTCGCCCTGGAACATTTGAACCTTGTTCGCCTTGAGCAGCATCTCGACGCCGCTCGTCATCTTGTTGACGACGGAGTCCTTGTATCCTTGCACCTTGCCGAAGTCGACCTTGACGTTTTCGGCGGACAGGCCGTAATCTTCGGCATGCAGCATGGATTCGTAGTGATGCGCGGAGTTGATCAGTGCCTTGGACGGGATACAACCGACGTTAAGGCACACGCCGCCGAACTTGCCTTTATCTGCGATAATGACCTTCTGGCCGAGCTGTGCCGCGCGGATCGCCGCGACGTATCCGCCGGGCCCAGCGCCGATTACTAATGTGTCGATGTCCAGAGAAGCGTCTCCTACTACCATCGATTACACCTCCATGACGAGCAGCTCAGGATCGCTAAGCAGCTGTTTAATGTAGTTAACGAATTGTTGCGCGGTAGCGCCGTCGACGATGCGGTGGTCGAAGCTCAGGCTGAGCGCCATGACGGAAGCGGGCACGATCTCGCCGTTTTTGATGACCGGCTTCTGATCGATGCGGCCGACGCCCAGAATCGCGGACTCGGGGAAATTGATGACCGGCGTGAAGAACAGGCCGCCAGCCGAGCCGATATTCGTAATCGAGATCGTGCTGCCTCTCAACTCGCCTGCGCCCAGCTTGCCTTCGCGTCCGCGAGTAGCCAGATCCTTGATTTCCTTGGCGATATTCCAGATGTTCTTGCGGTCGGCGTCGAAGACGACGGGTACGAGTAGACCGTTATCCGTGTCGGTAGCGATGCCGATGTTGTAGTACTTCTTGAATACGATCTCGTTCGCGGCTTCGTCGATCATCGCGTTCATGACCGGGAACTCGCGCACGGCGGCGACGAGCGCCTTGACGATGAACGGCAGGTAAGTCAGCTTAACGCCCTTCTTCTCGGCGAATGCCTTGGAACGGTTGCGCAGCGCGACGAGCGCGGTGACGTCCACTTCGTCCATCAGCGTGACGTGCGGCGCCGTATAGACGGACTTGACCATCGCATTCGCGATTGCCTTGCGGATGCCCTTGAACGGCACGCGCTCTTCGATGCCAGGACCGGACTGCGCGGCACGGGCGGCAGGTGCGGCCGAAGGTGCGGCAGCAGGCGCTGCGTCCGCGGATGGGGCTTCGCTCTTCGCAGGCGCTCCGCCTTCGGCAAAGCCGGCGACGTCCTCGCGGGTGATACGGCCGTTTTTGCCGGTGCCGGACACGTCCGCGATCGCGACGCCCTTTTCGCGGGCGAACTTGCGTACGCTAGGCGTAGCCAGCACGAGTGCGGCATCCTTGGCGGCAGGCGCAGGCGCTGCGGCTTCGGCAGACTTGGCGCCTTCGGCTGCGGTCTCTTGCGCCGGCGCCTGGGCAGGCTGCCCCTTCAAGTCCGCACCGCCTTGCGCGGACGCGGCTTCGCCGCTGTGGCCTGAAGGCTCGGCGGCGTGGCCGCTGTCTGCTTGCTCCGGCAGCTCGCCTTCGGCATCGATGATGGCGACGACTTCGCCGACGCGCATCGTCTGGCCGTCTTTGCCGAACACTTCCAGCACCTTGCCGTTGACCGGGCAAGGCACTTCCATGATGGCCTTGTCGTTCTGCACTTCCATTAGAATATCTTCATCGGTCACGGCTTGTCCGGGCGCGATGTGCATTTTGACGATCTCGCCCTCATGCAGGCCTTCGCCGAGCTCCGGGAACCGGTATTCAAATCTAGCCATGCGCTATCCCTCCTTCACTTTAGAACTGAAGCGTTTGGTTGACGGCCTTCACGATACGTGCCGGCGTCGGCAGCCAGGCGTCCTCGACCAGCGCGAACGGATAAACCGTGTCCGGACCCGCGACGCGGAGCACAGGCGCCTCCAGGTGGAGAATCGCCTTTTCATTGATCTGCGCGATGATCTCGGCGGCGGCGCCGGAGGTCTTCTGCGCTTCTTGGACGACGATCGCGCGGTTCGTCTTCTGGATGGAGGCGACGATCGTATCGATATCGAGCGGCACGAGCGTGCGCAGGTCGATGACTTCCGCAGACACGCCGTTTTTAGCAAGCTCGTCGGCTGCCTTGATCGCGGTGTGCACCATCAGTCCATAGGCGATGATCGTAATATCCTTACCCTCGCGAACGACGTTCGCCTTGCCGAGCGGAACCGTGTACTCGCCTTCGGGCACTTCGTCCTTGAACGCGCGGTAAAGGTTAAGATGCTCCATGAAAAAGACCGGATCGTTGTCGCGGATCGCGGAGATCATCAAGCCCTTGGCGTCTGCGGGATTCGAAGGCACGACGACCTTGATGCCAGGCGTCTGGATCGCCAGACCTTCGAGCGAGTCGGTATGCAGCTCGGCCGCCTTGACGCCGCCGCCGAACGGCGTACGGAAGACGATCGGCGCGTTGTAGCGGCCGCCCGAACGGTAGCGCAGGCGTGCGGCCTGCACGAACATTTGGTCGAGCGCCTCAAATATAAAACCTACGAATTGAATCTCGGCAATCGGTCGGAAGCCTTGCGTGGCGAGACCGACAGCCAGACCGCCGATCGCGGATTCGGCCAGCGGCGTATCGAATACGCGCTGCTCGCCGAACTCGGCTTGAAGACCCTCCGTCGCGCGGAAGACGCCCCCGACCTTGCCGACGTCTTCGCCGAAGAGCAGGACGCCGGGGTCGCGCTTCAGTTCGACGCGCAATGCGTCCTTGATCGCTTCAATCATGTTCATTTGCGCCATTGGAATTTGTTCTCTCCCATCTAGAGGATGACGGCCGCGAGAAGAAATGCGGCTGTACCGTATATATTGAACGGACCGGCTTTAAGCAGGCCTGTACCGGGGTCGCCGGACGAAGACGCGTCCGCACGCAGCCTCGGATATCGTTGTCGTTTAGAACACTTAGAAATCGGCTTTTTGCTCTTCCAGATGTGCGGGCGTCGTCTCGAACATCGAGTCGATCAGCCCCGCCACCGTCATCTTCTCGGTCTGCTCGGCCTTCTTGATATGCTCGTTGACCGCAGCCTTGGCTTCTTCCTTGACGCGAGCCGTGTCCTCTTCCGACCACAGGCCCTTCGATTCAAGGTATTTGCCGAAACGTACGAGCGGATCGCGAAGCGCCCACTCCTGCTCTTCTTCCTTCGTGCGGTACTTGGTCGCGTCGTCCGACATCGAGTGCGGACGGAAGCGATAGGTGACCGCTTCGATCAGCGTAGCGCCGCCGCCTTCGCGGGCGATCTCGGCAGCTTCCTGCACGGCGGAGATAACCGCCAGCACGTCCATGCCGTCGATCTTCAGGCCGCGGATGCCCGCCGCGAGCGCCTTATGCGCGATCGACTGAGCAGCCGTCTGCTTGGCGAATGGCGTCGTGATCGCGTAGCCGTTGTTTTGCACGAAGTAAATGACCGGGAGCTTGAACGAGCCGGCAAAGTTCATGCCCTCGTAGAAGTCGCCTTCGGAGGAGCCGCCGTCGCCGGTGTAGGTGATAGCGACGCGCTTTTCGTTCTTAAGCTTGAAGCCCATCGCCACGCCCGTCGCGTGCAGGATCTGAGCGCCGATAATAATCTGCGGCATCAGCACGTTGACGCCTTCCGGAATCTGGCCGCCGTGCTGGTGGCCGCGGGAGTACAGGAACGCCTGATACAGCGGCAAGCCGTGCCAGACGAGCTGAGGCATGTCGCGATAGCCCGGGCAAATGAAGTCTTCCTTGGTTAACGCGTATTCGCTGCCGACCATTGTACCTTCCTGGCCGGATACCGGCGCATAGAAGCCCAGGCGTCCTTGACGGCCCAGGTTAACCGCGCGGTCGTCCCAAGTACGCGTGAACACCATGCGGTACATAATTTCCTTTAATTGCTCGTCGGTCAGGTTAGGCATTGCTGCCGCATTGACGACTTCGCCTTCGGGGGACAATACCTGTAGCGGCGTTACGTCTTCCGAATGCACAATATGCGCTGCTTGCTGCTCCGGCTTGGCCGGTGCGTCCAAAGAACCTTTGCTCATTGTTACATCTCCTCGTCATGAATTGTGGAAGAGGGGTTTCTGTTATAGAATTATTATATAGCTGCCCTAGTGGTTTGGTCAAAGCAAAAAAGGCATATTTATTGAATTCTTAACAGTTGAAAGCGCACTATGTTTCTAGTACAGTTTCATTATTATTGTATAACACATTAATACAAATCCCGAGCGGCCGTCCTTAAAATGGCAGGCGCGGCAACGAACATTCCTATGTTTTGCCCATGCCGGGGCGCTGTCATACCCGAATCGGGTCCAAGAAAGGAACGATGTCCAATGTCCGATTCACCTGTCCGCAGAACCGTCGTCAAACATACGATTCCCAGCAATTACCTGTCATCCGGCGAACGCGCGGTCCGTTTCTATTTCCCCCCGGGGTACCAGGAATGGCTCAGCTATCCGGTCGTTTATTGCCAGGACGGAGAAGATTTTTTCAATTTCGGCAGAATCGCCACCATCTCCCATGGCCTCATCCTCGAGGAGAGCTGGGAACCGTTCATCATCGCCGCCGTAGACGTCGACAAATCGGTCCGGACCGAGGAGTATTTGCCGGGCAGCGTGCGGCATGAAGCATATTTGAACTTTTGGACTAGCGAGCTCGTTCCTTTCGTCGAGAAAAACTTCGCCGCCCGCCCTTCCGCCGACGCGCGCCTGCTCGCAGGGGATTCACTCGGCGCAACCGTGTCGCTGGCTATCGCCATTCGGCGTCCGGACCTGTTCAATCGGCTACTATCGTTGTCCGGTGCCTACTACGGAGCATCGATCGCTCAGATGAAGGAGGCAGGCGACCTGTCCTGGCTGTCCGCCTGGATGACGGTAGGTCTGCAGGAGACCGCCTACGAAACCGAGCGCGGCACGCATAATTTCGTCGAATTGAACCGCGCGGCGAAGCGGATCCTCGAGAGCAAGGGCGCTTATGTCGATTACCGGGAAAAAGACGGCGAGCATAAGTGGGGCTTCTGGCAGAAGGAACTGCCGGAGGCGCTCGGCGCTTTTCTCGGCCCGAAGGCGCATATGTAAAAAGCGGCCAATCGGTGCGTTCGCCCCGCTTTTGTGCAGCCGCGCATCAGCCCCCTCTCTTTGCGCCTTCAGCTCTCCAAGCAGTCAGCAAGACGACCGCTAAGACAAACACAAACGGGACGAGGCAGAAATCGCATCTGCTTCGTCCCGTTCATTTTGACTGTATGGACAATCGCGGCTTAAATCGCCGCCGTCTTTATTTTGCCCGCTTCAAGCAGATGCGCGAGGAGCCTGTCGCTCGCTTCGCTGATCAGCTCGTACGTCTCTTCGAAGTCGCCCGTATAGTAGGGGTCGGGCACGTCCGTCAGACGCGCGCCGGGTACAAACGACAGGAAACGAACGACCTCCGCCTTCGTGTCGCTCCCGAGCGCTTCGCGTATTGCAGCCACGTTGCTCTCGTCCATCGCGACGAGCAGATCGAAGCGTTCCCCGTCTTCCGCCCGGATGCGGCGCGCCAGCATGCCTTCATAAGAAATGCCTTGACCGTCCAGAATGCGCCGCGTTCCTTCGTGGGGCGGCTTGCCCATATGCCAATCGCCCGTGCCGCAGGAGTCGATCTCGATCGAGCCCGCGAGCCCCGCCTTTTCCGCCCGGTTCCGGAATACCGCCTCTGCCATCGGCGAGCGGCAGATGTTGCCCAGACAAACGAACAATACGCGATACATGATTACAATCCCTTCCCTTCATCCGCAGCCGAGCCTTCGTAACCGCCGTATGCAAGCAGCTTGCGGCGAGGCAACCGCCATTTATAATGAACCGACAGCATCCGCATCGTAACTGTAACGGCGAAAAGCGCGAGCAGCGCCCAGGCCACCCGTATAGGCCCGATCCCCACAGCCAGACCCGCGAGCAGCGCCCAGACCGCGTAGATCTCGTCGCGAAGCACAAGCGGCTTGCGCCCGGCCATAATGTCGCGTATCATCCCCCCGCCGATGCCGGTCATCATCGCGGCTACCATGACGGCGCTGACGGGCAGCCTGGCCTCTACGGCATACAGCGCCCCTTGAATCGCGAAGGCAGCCAGTCCGATCGCATCGAAAAACGCCTCGCTTTTTTTCCAATGGTAAATCCATGCGGTCGGAAGCACGAACACGATAACGATCGAAAAAACCGCCGTTTTCAGCAGAAGCCCCTGACTCCAAAGCGTCGTGACGGGTACGCCGATAAGCAAATTGCGCACGACCCCGCCGCCGAACGCGGTTACGAGTCCGAGCACGAATACCCCCAGCATGTCGTAATGCTCCTCCATCGCGACGATCGCGCCGCTCACGGCGAAGGCGATGGTGCCGATGATGCTGAACCATTCAAATACATCCAAAGTCAAAACGATAACCCCCGGCCGTTTCTCTAGTGGAGGCGGCGCCGCGCATGCAGAGCCATGAACCGCCTCATCTATTGTATCGGCAACCACATACGGCCCGCAACGGAGAATTTGAACCAAAAAGAGAGACCTTCCGTCGCATCCGGGCGAATCTGCCGTTATACTGAATAAAAGCATAAAAGCGCGGCACAAGCCGCAAATGACCTGCAGGAGGAACAAGTCTTGTTACAGCAATCTTCGTCCCGACGCGCCGTCATCTATACGGGAGGCAGCCTCGGGCCCTGGAGCCTAGCGCTCGCCCAGCCGGACGACTATCTCATCGGCGCGGACAAAGGCGCCTTTTATCTAATACAGAACGGAATCACGCCTCACCTGGCGCTCGGCGACTTCGATTCGGTAGATGCGGATGCGCTTGCAACAATTCGCGCCGAAGCGGAGGAGACGGCCGAGTACGACGCAGTGGACAAAGATTGGTCGGACACCGAGCTCGCGCTTCGGGAAGCGCTGGCGCGCGGCTATCGGGATATCGTCATCGCAGGGGGACTGGGCTCCCGGTTCGATCATAGCCTTGCCAACGTCCAGCTGCTGGCCGTCGCGGTCGAGGCCGGCGCAGCTGCCGTACTCGTGGACGACCATAACGAGATCCGTCTGCTCACCGAAGGGGCCCGGCTTACTGCGGATGACCGCTACCCTTATGTATCCCTGCTTCCGCTAACGTCCGAGGTAACCGGCGTCACCTTGACCGGCTTCGCCTATCCGCTTCAGGAAGCCACGCTGCGCCAAGGGATGTCGCTCGGCGTCAGCAACTTGTTATTGGCCGACGCAGGCTTCATCTCGCTGCGCAGCGGCTCCCTGCTCGTCATTCGCAGCAGAGACTAGCCTTGGGGCAAGATGGCCCGAGTCTAGGGGCTAGCTGCTCGCTGGCGAAGCGGCTTGAATACGCACTTGAACGAACTTGAACGAACTTGAACGAACTTGAACGAACTTGATTAAGGGCTTGGCTACGAGTCGATCCGCATCAGCATCTCTTCGAGCAGCCGCACCCGGGCCAGCGAAGCTCTTAGGAGACCGAGCCCGATGTCCGGATACAGACGGACCAGGCGGGTAATCGCCTCACGCTGCAGTCCGAGCGCCCGCACGTCGCCGAGCAGCGCGTGCGCCGATACGGTCGAAGCCGATTCGTCCAGCGCCGACGTAGCGCCGCACACCTCGCCCGCGCCAAGCACGCCGAGCGTCGCTTCGAGTCCTGCGGCCGTAACGCTCGTCAGCTCCACATTGCCGTCCACGATAACATAGAGCGCCTCGCTTGTAGCCCCCCGAAGCAGCAGCGCCTCGCCGTCTTCGAATACGCGCTCCACAGCGATGCCGGCGATCAAGCCAAGCTCCTCCAGCGTCAAATCCGCAAAAAACGGCACATTTTTCAAATAGATGACTTTGCCGAGCCTGCCGAGCGCTCCTTGCGCTTCCATTTGACTGCCACGCCCCCTTCCCGCTTCCGCGGCCATCTCCGGCCACCAATCGTCTCTCGAGCGCGCCGCATGGTCGAGCGCAAGCCGGGCTTCCTCCATCGTCACCGGCAGCCGTCCCAGGCTGTCGTAATCCGTCTGAAGCACGGCTGCCAGCCGCTGCGCCAGCCTTCGGTCGCCCGCGCCTTCGGCGAGCACTTCCAGCCCGCTGCTCCTTGTCTCGTCGTCGACGTCGTCCAGCGCGCGCCGGATCGCTGCCACGACCTGCTCGTCGGTCAGTCGCACGAGCAAAGACCAGACGCCTTCGAGCACCCGCTGGCGCTGCCCATGAAAACGCAAGGCCGCAAGCTCTGCGAGTTCTTCCCTCCCGACCGTACGAAAAGCGGATGCATAGCCGGCAATTTTGTCAAGCTCGCTCATCCGTCGCAGCGCTTCATCCGTCAGCCTTCCCCGGATGTCATCCTCGGGCAGCAGCGCGGCGAGCGCTCCGATCGCGACGCGCCACGTCTGCGCATGCGCACCGGACAAAGCCGCAAGAAGCGTCTCGAGGGCCGTATCGCCCATGTCGATCAACGCTTGCCCGGTGACGGCCAGCAGCTCCTGATCTCCCGCCGGCAGTCGCTCCAGCAGCTGCGGGACGACGTGCGCCGCGCCCAGCTTGCCAAGGCAGGCCGTGGCCGCGAGCCGAACGGACGGATGCGCGTCCGCCAGCAGCCGCTCGACCGCTGCTCCGAAACGTTCCAGCCTGAGCTCCGCCACGACGTCGCATACATGGGCGGCCGGTTCGCCTCCTTGGCCGAGCAGTCGCTCGATCGCCTCGAAGCAGGCTTCGTAGCTCGATTCGCTCTCCAGCGCATACATGGCCTTGACCGCCTCGGCGACGACCGCCGGATGGGGATCCAGCAGCTTGACGCGCAAAAAGAAAAACGCCTGCGAAGACAAGTGCTTCATCCGGGCCATCTGACGCACGCCCTCCGCCCGTACGGCCGGTTCTTCGTCCTCCAGCACCGCGCCGATCCGCACTAGCGCCTGCAGGTCGGCGTCGGTAAGCTTCATCGCCCGCAGCGCGGCCGTCCGCACGCCGGGACTGGCATCGTCAAGAAGCTCGAGAAGCTCCGGCAGATACCGTCCGTCCTGCGTGCGTCCGACAATGTCGGCAGCGAGCTGCCGCACGCCCTCTTGCTCGTCCCGAAGCAGCGTCAGCACGGCGCCCATCGCCTTGGAATTGCTGAAAAACTCGCGGTACGAATCCATCAGCTCCCGATCGTCCAGACCGATCGTCTGCACGCCCCGGACCAGCTCACGCATATACAGACGCCGCACCGTCCAGGCGAGCGCCGTAAGCAGCAGCGCAGCGCCCGCCCCGACAGCCGCCAGCACCGGAAAACTGAATCCGGCCGCCTTGTGCAGCGATTGCAAGCCCGCGCCGAGCAGGATGCCGAAAAAGGAGGCGAGTCCCTGGGCCGCGTAGCGGTAGCCGTCCCGAGGCTGCATCGGCAGTGTCTTGTAATACAGCTGGTAGGACGGCTCCGCCGAATAGAAGATCAATACGTTCGTCAGCATGTAAGCGCCGGCCGCCGCCGTTACGGCAGCCGCCTGGCTTCCCAGGAGCATAGCCGACAAACCGAACGCCGCCGCATACGCCCCCGAGATCGCCACAAGCATGCCGCTCGCCCCGAACCAGGCAACGAGCTTGCCGGATACGAGCTGGACGGCAAACGCCAGCAAAAAGAGCAGCGTCGAGACGATGCCGAACATGCGCGCGAACTGCTGCTCGTTCGGATAGGACGCATGCGCCGTATTCAAAAACAAAAACTCCGCTAAATAATATAGCGCAGGCATCAACGTCATGAGTCCCATCACGCTGAGCAAAAAAGGTGAGCGGAACGTGCGCTTCATATAGTCGAAGGAGGACAAGCTCTCTTCCTCCGCAGCGGCTTGAGCCTTAAGCGCAAGCGGCACCAAATATTGCGCGATCGCTTTGCGGTAATTGAAGGATGCCGCGATCAGCAGCAGCGGGCCGAGGCCGTAGACCAGCTCCGCGCCAAGCGGACTGAGCGCCTGCGTAAGAAGGCCGCCTGCGGCGCCGCCCAGCGTCGCGCCCGAGACAAACAGCGGCATGAGCCGCTTCGCTTGCTGCGTCGGGCACACGTCGACGGCCAGGCTCCACAGGAGCACCGTCTGCTGGCGTACGACAAAGCTGGAAGTGAGGAACAGGACGGGATAAAACCAGCGGGCGTCCAGATCTGCCAGTTTAAGCGCGGCAAGCATGCCCGTATCCGCGAGCAAGATCGCCGTCATAACGGCATACATCGTTTTCATCAGCGCCGGCTTGGACAGCTTTACGGCCAGCCAGCTCATGAACCACGCCTCAAGCGGCAATATAAAAGCTTCTCCCGCGTACAAGTAAGGCAAATATTCGCTTCCGAAACGCTGGCTAAACAAGGTAATAAAGCCGTTGTAGGTTAACGCTTCGGCGATGCCGCATAGAAGAAAAATCGGGGTCATCAGCCGCAGCTTGCGCCTGTCCTCCGCACGAACGCCCAATCTGCCGAGGGCCTGCGCCATATCCATCCCTGTCACTTCTTTCTACTGTTGCGTCTCCGGGAGGCTTGGATTGCGGAGATCCAAAAAATAGACCAGCCTGTCCTCGCCGTCAAAGTAATAATCCGGCAGCCGCCCATTCAGCGTAAAGCCGAGCCGGTCGAACAAACGCCGCACGCCAGCGTATACCGGCAAATCGCAAGTGTATGTAACCAAATAACGCGCACCTTGCTCGCGCATATACTCGAGCATGGCGCCCGCCAGACGCAAAGCCGCGCCGCCGCGCCGGTAATCCTTGCGAACGACAAGATAATCCCAGGTGTAGCCGCCCGTTCGCTGCTCGTTCGGCGCGACGCCCGTAACGGCGACGATCTCCCCTGCGCTGTCCGTCATATACCAGTAGACGGTCTTGCCCTCCAGCGCCAAATAAGGCAGCGTGCGAAAATGCTCTTCTTCGCCGGGCGTCGGTCGCTCGTCGTCGAATGCCTGAGGCGAGATGAGGAAAGCGACCACCGCATCCGCAGCCTCTCGCGTATCGATGCGGCGAACGACCAATTCTAGAATAGCCAACTCTGAACCCTCCGCTTCTAGGCTCCGATCATGCTCGGTGCGGCGATCGGCCGCGCACGAATCGAGGAAGTCGCCTCAGACGGCGAGCGTGCCGTTCCAGCCAGCGCCCGCGCCTTTCTGATAATATTCGTCGCACAAGTAGAAGTAGAGCTTCGCGGCTCTGTCCATCCGGTTCTGCTTGATCACTTCGACGAACGTCTCGCGGGCATCGTAGAACCGCCCCGCCTGGCACAGCGCCAGCCCGCGTTCGAACAATGCCTTCGTCCGCTCCTTGGCAGCGCGCTGCTGCTCCGGGTCGCCTTCGTATACGTCGATCAGCTCCATCGCCTCGTCGCTGCTCTCCAGCCTGATGCGGCCGAGCGATCGGTGCATGAAGCGCTCCGGCGAACGCAGCTGCTCGTAATAATCGCGCGTGACGACGATGCAGCAGCCGACGATCTCCGAGATCTGCTCGAGCATCGTCGTGCGCTGGACGTCGTCGGAGATGACATTGCCCTCCCAGCGGCGCTCCTCGCCGATGATGCCTAGCATTAGCGGCCCCTTGTGAATCGCGATGCCGATGTCGACCGTCGCGTAGCCGGAACTGCGTCGATGCTGATTGTAGACGAGCAGCTCGCGGCGGATCGCTACGGCCGCCCGGATCGCCTCCTCCGCATACCCGGGAAACAGCGCCATAAAGCCCGCGCCCAAATATTTGCTGATCAGACCGTCCTCCTGCCGCACGATCGGCCCGAAGCGCCGGAGAAAGGAATTCATGAAATCGAAGTTTTCCTTTGGACTTAGCGTCTTGGACAGCTGCCTGAATTCGCGCAGGTTGGCGACCATAACCGCCATGTTTTTCTGAATCTGGTCGCCGAGCCGGATGTCGAGGATACCTTTTTTGCCGAGCGAATTAAAAAACTGCTGCGGCACGAAACGGTAAGACGCCTCGCTGAAGGAAGTAATGTCGGCGATATGCTGCCGGATGTAGCGGGCCATTCGATTGAACTGCACGCCAAGATCCCCGACTTCGTCGCGGTTGCGCAGCTTGACCTCCGTGTCCCAATCGCCGTTTGCCATGGCCATGACGCTTCGTCTCAGCTTGCGGATCGGCGACAGCAGCACGAATGTCACGATCACGACCAGCACGACCAGGCCGGCCGTAATCATCAATATATTTTCAATGATGTTGTAGTAGATTTTCCGGTTCTCGCGATGGAGCACGCTAAGATCCCGTCCGGTCTCGTAAACGCCGACGATCCGGCCTGCGCTGTCGTAGACCGGGCCGATCGCATACAGCCATTTCCCCTCGGCGTCTTCCCACTGCCCGGTGCGGACGACGCCTTGGCTCAGCACGGCTTCGTTTACTTCGTTCTTCTCGAACGGCTTGAACATATTGACGCCGTCGTCGTCGTCCATGACGATATAAATCCGATCGCCTTCATACTTATACAAGGTGCTGTACAAGCCTTGCCGCTGCTCGCTGTCCTCGCCTTCGAACAGGAAATTCATTTTCGCGCGAATGGCCGTATAGTCCTCGTTGCGGTAGTCGGTAGGCGAATGCAGCCTGGCCAGCCGGTCGCCGTCGATCAGATTCTGGCCGTTGCGCGCGAGGAGCGCGAGCTCTCGCTGCATCTGCGACTCCATCCGTGTGGAGAAGCTGTTATAAATGAAGTTGGAAAGAAGGATCATCGCAATCAGGATCGCGGGTACGGTGGCAAGCACCTGCTTCAGAAAAAGGGAGGTACGACGATCGAGCACGTGAATATGGAAGAAACGGACGGAGAACACAAGCAGAAGCAAGCCGAGCCAAAAGGCGCCCCACAGCAGGCGGCGGTCCCAAAGCGTCTTGCTGTCGAATCCGACCTTCGAGATTTGGCCCGCAGGCGCGAAGTCTGCCGACATGAGCAAGATCCGATCGTTAAGCACGATGGCGTAGCCCGCGGACGTCTGTTTGATATCCATGATTTCGTAGCTGTCCAACCCCGGCGCGATACGCTGCAGCGCGGCATCGTCCAGCACCGTCTTGGTCTGGGCAGGCGCAAGCGGTTCGAACGTCGTCACCGCATTGACAAGCCGGTCGACGAACATGAGGGAGCCGTCCTTGCGAAGCATGACCAACTCGGGGAAATTTTTAGCGTCGGCGGCTCTCGTATTGTCCGGATACAGCTTGGTGCTGACGCCCTCCGGGGATACCTGATAGATGCTGCCCCTGCGCGTCGTATAATAGATTTGTCCGGGCTCCGTGCCCGTAATCTCCGATAAATAACGATCCTTGGGGAGCGTGAACGCAAACACGGTCTCTGGCGCCTTCTCCGGCAATACGATGCGCCTCAGTTGCAGCTTGTCGGCATCCGCTTCGTAGAAATACAGTGAGCCGCCGGTCAGCTGCAAGCCTTCGATGTGTCCGATCCGCTTGCTCTTACCGTCGCCTTTGCGCTCATAGAGCACATGGCCGGAATTCCCGCTGCGGTCGTAACGG
The DNA here is from genome assembly GCF_030014955.1 of Cohnella hashimotonis. Taxonomy (NCBI): domain Bacteria; kingdom Bacillati; phylum Bacillota; class Bacilli; order Caryophanales; family Paenibacillaceae; genus Cohnella; species Cohnella hashimotonis. Next base: position 2,979,088 of record NZ_JAGRPV010000001.1, on the reverse strand, counting down.
ACGATGCGCTCGCTCTGCACGTACAGACCGTAAGAGTCGAGCACCGTCACCAGCGCATAGATACGGCCGTCTTCGTCTGCTACCGCTTCATTAAAGTCGGCGCGCGCGCCGCGTTCGGCACCCGCATAAGTCATCTGCCCAAGCAGCGTTCCGTCAACGTCAAGCTGCTTGATTTTCTGCTTGGAATCGCTCACCACGGCAAGCGAGCCGTCGCCGGGAGCGGCCAGCGACAAATTTTGCAGACTCTCCGACGATTTCCACGGCGCCTCGCTCCGGTCCGCGCGCTCCACAAGCACGAAGCCGGACCAGCCGGACATGATAAGGGATGCCAGCAACAGCAGTACAGCTAGTTTTTTCATTGAAGATCGGCGCCCGCCTTTTTGTGCGTCTGTTCTTGTTCAATCGAAGCTTACGACAATTTCTAACTATTTTCATCGTACTACAAGTTCTTCCTTAATTCACCCCCTTGCAACTCAAAATGACAGATTTCGAGAATTGAGTTACTATGAATATAGCGTTGACAGCTTCAACCATTTTTCCTTAAAGAGAGCGTGAACCGGGCGTGGGACAACTAGTGTGCGGCGGAGCGACGATGCAATGCTCGTTTGGGGCTGCCCCCTCTGTATTAAATGTGCTTCCGGCCAATCGGACGATGACCGCCATGCCGATCGCCAACATAATGGATAATAAGCCGTTTGTAAACATCATGCCGTTCGGCATGTGCAATTCATTGGCCAATCCCGTCGTCGCTTCGGCGACCGCCGCGGCGTTCGGCGTCCTGACGCCGATGCCTTGCATGCCCGTGACAGCCGCTCCTTGGGCGCCCGGCTCTCCGACCGTAATGGTCGGCAATATGCCTTCCCTGAACAACTCCTCCAAGTGCATGTGCAGCTACGGCGGCGTCATCCAGGTAACCTCGCCCGGCCAATTTACGATACAGGTGCCCTAATTATGATCGAAACGATACTTAAACCGTTTATCAAGCCGATCCAACGAAAAATCATGCGGCCGCTCAAGCAGTCCGCGAAGCTCCCGAAGATTGTGCTCAGGTGGCTTATTCAATGGGCCCGGAGCGTGCTCGGCAGCGGACTGCGGTCGCTGGACAACTATTGGAAGATCGGAAGCTATTATATCGCCAAAAAACTCGTCGTGCTGATCGTGCTCATCGGCCTGGCGATCGCCTACTTCGGGTTCATCAATCCGCCTGCGTTCGTAGATCGGTGGTTTTCGCGCACGCCTACGATGGCAGCTTCGGCCGCACTTGAAAAGGGCTATACCGGCAATGCCAAAATCGTGGACAGCGCAGGCAACCTTGTTTACGCCGGCCCCCTTGCCAGCGGCCAGTTCAGCGGGGTTGGCAAGCTGTACGGCGACGGCGGCAAGCTTGTCTACTTCGGCGACTTCGAAAAAGGCGTTCGCGCCGGCTCGGGCGAAGCCTATGCGGCTGACGGCACGCTGCTGTACCGCGGCGAATTCGCGGCCGACGCATACAATGGCGCGGGCACGCTTTATTCGCCGGACGGCAGCGTCAAGTACGAAGGAGGCTTTGCGTCCGGCAAGTACGAAGGCGACGGCACGCTTTACGCCGCCAAGGACAAGCCGCTTTATACCGGCGCCTTTGTCCAAGGGTTATATGAAGGCGCAGGCAAGCTTTACGGCGACGACGGCAAGCCCGTCTACGAAGGCGCCTTTGCGGGCGGTCTTTACGCAGGCGCGGGCAAGCTTTACAAAGGCGGTACGCTTTTTTACGAAGGCTTGTTTGCAGGCGGGCTGCCGTCAGGCGAAGGAACCGAATACGCGGCTTCGGGCGCGCCTGTCTACAAGGGCGGGTTCGAGCGCGGGCGATACCAGGGAACCGGTTCACTGTTAAGCGAGCAAGGCACCGCGTTATATACCGGCAGCTTTGTGGCCGGCCAGCGCGACGGCGAAGGCGAGGCGTTTAACGCGGACGGGACCCCGTTATACAAAGGCACGTTCCGGGCCGACCAATACCAGGGCTTCGGCTCGCTGCTCGACGCGAACGGCACCGTCGTCTACAAAGGGCTGTTCAGCGCAGGTCAAGCGGATCCGGCGGGCTTCCTGGCGATGGCTGCGGCAACGCTGCAGGAGAAGCTCGGGGCGCCGGATGCGCCCGCGGCAGGGACGGATGCCGGGACGGACGCCGAGCCCGATGCCGGGACCGATGAAGGAGCCGCAGCGCCCGGTACGGATGGCGCCGCAGAGTCTGCCGCAGGCACGGGCGGAGACGCAGCTGCCGGGGCGAACGGCGGTACTGCTGCCAGCGAAGGCGCAGGCTCCGGCTCGGCCGGAGCCGCGAATGGTTCTGGCTCCGGGTCCGGCGGCGGAACTGGCTCAGGTGCAAGCGCTGGAGGCGGCGAAAGCGGCGCGACTGCCGGGGCGAGCGGCGGTGCCGCTTCAGGCGCAGGCGTCGGGGGCGGCGAAGGCAGCGCCGCAACCGGCGCGAACGCCGGTGCGGATGCGGGTACGAGTTCCGATAGGGATACCGGCGCCGGTTCCGGTACTGGCAGCGGAACAGGTTCCGGCTCCAACGACGACACGGGAACAGGCGCGAGCAGCAGGCAGCAAAGCGCCGTTACAAATACAGCTGCAATTGCCGGATCGAGCGAAAAAGCATTCTCTAAGGCGAATAAAGTCATCGCGCTTTCCAAGTCCGGCAGTGGGACTGCTGCCAGCAGCTCAACCGCAAGCAACAGTGTCAATGCCATCGGAAATGCGGGCAGCGACAAGGCTTCGACCAACGTTGTTTCCCCCTCGACCGACGGCTTAAGCGAAGAGCCGGGAGCCGATTCTGCGCTCGCGGCTCCGATCGAACTCGTCTACAGTGGCGTCCAATTCAGCTTTAAGCTGGAGTCCGATCCCGACAATCCCGAGGCTTATGCCGTCACGCTCGTGCGCACGTGGAACAAATACGTTTTGACGACGCTTCTCGATCGTCTGCAAAAAGCGGCCATAAAAGGCGTTAAAACCGAGAGCAACGGCAAGCTATACACGATGTCCTACGAATGGAACGGCTATCTGTATAACTTCAATTACAACAACGACAAACCCGTTCGATTGACCATCGGTCCCTTTCAGGTTTAAAAACTTTTACCTTTCTTCGTTTTAACGATAACCCCTTGCCTCAGGAACGATCGCGGCTCCTGAGACAAGGGGTTTTATTATCATCTGGTCGTTCCATGGGGCAGCTTCAGTGCGAGTTACACGATTTTTCCGTTTAACTTCACTCCCGGCGGCAGTTTTTACGGTAATCACGCGGTTTTTCCTAGTAACCCTTATCCCGAACAAGCGATCCCGCCAATCATCATTCCACATATTCCCATCTAACGTCCATTCTGTCCGCTTTCCCGGCTCTTCGCAGTCACTCTCCGCATTCCAAAATAAACAAACGATAAAAAAGACTGTCCCTAGGGCCCTGTTGACCCTAAAGACAGCCTCGCCATTGCGAAACCGCAGCCGAATCTATTCCCTTCCGGGTGCGGCTTCCCGTAAAGCAGCGCGCTCGGCAGCGGCTTCCCCTCCGCCGTTCGCGTCCGCGCCTTCCTGCAGCTTTTTGAACGCCCACCAGCGGACGTTCAGCTTGTCCGCCTCGGCCGAGCCGTTGAGGCGCATGCCGATGCGGAAGCTGCCGTGCTCGGGATAAACGATCGTGCCGAAGTCGACGTTCGGCACGTCGGATTCGTACTCGGTTCCCTTGAATACGTCCTGAACGCCGTAATAAATGGAAGCCTTCAACGATTCCTGAGGCGCCAGGCCCACCAGAACCGTCACTTGTCCGGTGCCGAGTCCGTGCTTAATCTCGTCCGTCACGTAATTGCGCCTGCCGCGCGAGAAAAACTTGAGCCCCGTCTTGGCATTGAGTTCGAGCGGCACTTCGATCGTTCCCGTCGAGATCTCGTCCTGAATCGCCTGCGGACGCGGAACGCCGAGCTTGAAGTCGAACATATTCCGCTCCGGATGGTAGTGGACGTCGAGCTTCGGCCTCGCGTCGTATTCCAGATCGTAAGCCTCCGACTCGGCAAAGAAGCGATGAAGCGAGCCCGCCCGGTCCTTATGAGACAGGCGCTGCAGCAACGAGGCGTTAGGGACGTACTCGCCGAACGGCACGCGCTCGACCTGCTCGATCATATAAGTCGATCCGAGCTGAAGCAATCCGATTTTCGCGAGACACAGGTCCTGATCGGCGGAGCCTTCGGCCGCTTGATCCAGCGATCGCTCGTACCAGGTTTTCAGGATGCGCTCCATGACCGGTTGAGAAATGATGTCCACGCGATGAACGGCAGCATGATCGATCGGCACGCGCTGATCGCCAATGGTCAATGTCACCGATTGCGGCGGCAGAGCAAGCCTCGCGACCGTGTCCGGCCGGTCCTTTGCCTTAACGCTATAGGTCAGCCGATACTCGGTATCCTGACCGTCTCCCGGCTCTATGAATTCGACATGCGCGCCGTTTCCGCCGACCGGATCGAAGCCGTCGGACTCATAGTCGAAGCCGACCGCCACTCTGGCCGTCTGCAGCGTTTTTTCAACGACCAGCGTTACGTCGACGACATCGCCGGGATTGACATATTTGGGCATCCGCTGCGAAATACGGACATGCGCGTCCTGATAGAGCACCGCGACATCCTCCAGCAAGCGCACTTGCTCGAAGCTTGTCGGCGCCGGCGCTTCTTCTTTAACGAAAAGCCGGTAAGACTCCAGTACGCGATTGTACTCGCTGACCTCCTCGCCCCGGATCGACGAGTTGCCGACGGAATGAACGGGCTCGCGGCCTTTTTCGTCATAGGCGACGTACAAATAAACGTTCTTTTTGTACTCGTTGTTCGTGAAGCCTTCGATCATGGACAGCTTAAGCGTGACCGGCGAAGGAATGACGACTTCGCGACCCGAATAGTCGATGGCCAGCCCCATCTCCACCGTTACCGTCTTATCGTCGACGGCGACGACCTGCATGCCTGCGACGACCCCGCTTCCGAACAGCAGCCGGTTGAGCAGCCTGCGCTTGTCGTTCAAATATTTTTGCTCCGATTCGAAGTCCCGCACCGTTAACAGCTTGCCGTAAAAATACCGATTGCGTTCGAACGGGTACATCCTCGCTTTTCTCATTCTTCAAGTCCCTCCTCATCATCGGACCCGCGAGGCGGCTCCGCTGTCGTCATTCCATCTCCGAATCCATCCCGAGACGCATATGCGCATCGAGTCGCCGATCCATATTCGCATCCACGATCAACGTATCGTTAGGCATCGAGCGGTCGTCGCCCAACGTAAAGATCGATGGCTCGGCCAGCACCGTGTTGACGCCCAGGTAGGTGTGCAGGTCCAAATACATCCAAGGCTGCAGCCACTCGAGCTTCGCTTCCGTATGTGCGGGCTTGATGTCGTCCACCAGCTGTCTGAGCAGCACCTTCTCCATGTCGCTGCGCGCTTGATCCGGATGCAGCAGCACAGAGAAGGTGAATGGATCGTTGCCGTACAGCCGGTCGACGACTGCGCGCCAATCCCCGCGTTCGCGGAGCGCCTTGTATTGCGCCGGCTCGACGATGATCGGCTTCATGCCCGTCAGCGTTTCGATCGCCCCTTCGATGCCGCGGCGCGTACCGCGGTACCGGTACATATCGGGTGCGGCGCGGATGAGCCGCCGGATCGCATCGTCGCTCCAGTACTCGTTGGTATCGAGCCCCAGCCAGGTAGCCAGCCATCTCAGTTGGCCGCCGCCGACCGTCTCGCGGTCGAACTGTCTGGCCATGCCGTCGATGCGTTCCTCCATTTCGTCGAATAGCGTGCCGAACAATGCCAGATAACGCTCCAAAAACCCGCGCCCGCCGGTCTCCTGTTGATATACGGCAGGCAAGTATGAGAGCAGCGTTTGTCTTGGAAAATAGACGCGCAGCCGGCCAAGCGCAGGGGTGCTGCGTTCGCTGCCGATCCATTCGACCAGCATCCACAAGTACCGTCCCTTTGCCCCGAAAAACAAGGCGTCTCCCGGATTGACGACCGGCTCCGACCAAAATTCGCGCAAGCCCCGAAGCTTTTCCGAAGCGCCCAGATCGGGTTGCGCGATCCAATCGTCAATCCGCCAGATGTTGCCGCCGATAGTCCTTACGCCCGTGTCGTCCGCGAAATAACGTACGCGAAGCTGCGTCCCGTCCGGAATGTCGGCTTCCAGCGTAAATTTGTGCCATACCGTCTCCCGGTCCGCGCTGTCGAACGCCGACGAGAGCCAAAAGCCTTCAAGCGCGCCTCCTCCAGCCATCGCGAGCGTCTGGGGCTGCAGGTCGAGCACGGCCAGCGTCTGCTGTTCGCCGTTCAAAATGTACATCCGATCCCTGCCGTCGATCAGAATCGCATCCGCTTTGCCGCGGAAACCGCCGACCTTGCCGATCAGCTCGCCCGACTCTTCGAATTGCAAGATAAAGCGGTCGTCCTCGCCCTCGGTTTCCATGCTCCGCGAATCGCCCACGTATATCTGACGGTTCGAGTCGACGGCCAGACCCGCGAACGATAGCGGCGGCAGCATCATGCGCGTCAGCAGCTCGCCGGCGGCCGAAAAAGCGAACAGCGTGCGGCCAAGACTGTCGTACACATACATATCGCCCAGCGGCGATACGGTCAAAAATGGCTGCCCGTGCTCGCCGCCGTCCGCAGGCAGCTTCAATGCGAACCGCTCGTGCTCGATCTCAGCGATCAACCCGCCGGACAGACCGAGCCTCAAAATTCGAAGCGGCGCCCTGCCCGACAGCGCCGACGCCGCCTCGTCCTCCGGCGGCTCCTCCGCGCGCGTCAGCACGTAGATGCCGCGGCTGTCGGCATGAAGGGCGAGCGGCCGGCAATAAACGCCGTCCACCCAGTCCCCCGAGCGGCTCCAACGCGTCTGTCCGCTGTTCACGTCGTATGCGGCCAGCATCCGCTCGCCGTCCGGATCGGCGACAAGCAGCGTATCGCCGGTCGCGGCTAGCATAGCCGAGGCGGAAAACAAGCCGTGCCGTGCGACGAACAACCGCTCGTGATGACGGCTGTGCCGGTCGTAGGTCCACAGATCGCCGGCGTCGTCGAGCAGAATGAGACGTCCGAACAAGCCGACGGCAAAAGCGCTCACCGTGCCGACGCCTTCGAGCTCTCCGAAAGACGCCGTATCCAGCACGCCGTACCGGGCGTCGCTGCGCAGCCGCACCGCGTCGCCGATGTCCAAATTTTCCGCTAAGCCGCGGCGGCTCCAGTGCTCCGGCCTGTTGACCGAAAAAAATAACGCCTCGTCCTGCATTCGCTCGCCTCCTCTCCGGTTTATGCAGATCCTTTTCCCTTTTCCCGTCGACCCTTTAAAGCTGTGTGCGGCTCAGCAGTTCAATCCGGTGCTCGCCGGAATATACGAGTCCGTTGGGCGGCAGAAGCACGTCCCCGCCCTGGCTTTTAGCCGCATAACGTCCTTCGCCGTCCAGCCACAACTCCTGCACATACGCCACGCCGCCGATTCGGCTAAGCGCCGCGAAGACGTCGCCGCGATACACCGGTCTTCCAAAGGGCCAGCCGGCCGCGGACTTGAGGCTGCCCGAAGGGCTGAGCAGTTCATTTAATACGGCGGCGATCCGTCTCGTTTCATGCGCAAACTGAGGCTCGACGACGATGACCGCATGGACGGTCACTCTGATATATTCGGGGGCGATCACGTGAACCTCCGTCCCGATCAGCCGGCGATCGTCCAGATGGCGGGCCACCGTCTGCAAAAATCCCTTGCTCGGCTTCGGCGTCGGCTGACGGCTGAACGGCATCGCGACGACCGTCACCGCATGGGGCACGGGGTCGGAACGTCCCGGCGCATATCCCGCGATAACATGCACCCTGGCGACTCTAAGTCCCGGCGTAGCCTTCGCGAGCGCCGCATAGTCTTCGTCCGTAACGGCGCGATAGGGTTCAAGCCAGCGCTGCTGCAATCGCGCGATGCAGTCGCTCACGCTCTCGCTCTCGGCGCCGCCATAGCCGTAGCCGGCATTGGTTACGGACACGCCGTACGCCCGCTGTTCCTCCGACACCCAGCCGCTCAGCAAGCCCGGCTTGATATTGCCCCGCTCGCCGCCGCCGAGCACGCAGACGACCAGGCATAGATTGGCCTCGTCGCAGGCCGGCGGAATTGCGCCGCGTTCGTCGTTGCCGAAGCGGATCTCGCAGGTGTCCGGATCGAACATATAGTGGCGGTCGAGCGGGCCGGAGCGGTCGAAGTTCTCGACCGGGAGCCAATCCTCCCAAAGCCACTCGCCCGGCCGCTCGCCCGGCATGCCGACCTGCAGCAGAAAATGCTCCCTTCGGCGGCATGCCAGGTCATAGACGTTAAATCGCTGCATCGGCAGACCGTTGCTTCGGCCGATGAAGCGTTTGTCGGCGAACGTCTTGTCCGCATGGATGCGCCGAACGGCCCCGGGCCCGCCCGGCGGCCGTATCCCATGCGCTCCGTCGCCAAAAACGATTTGCGCCCCGCCCTCTTGCGGCATCCGTACGGCATATACGCGGTCGTCCGGTCCGGCTGCGCCGATGTCCGGGACCTCCCGCCACTCCCGCCATCTGCCGTCAGGCTCGCGCACCTGTACGCGAAGCAGGCCGTACCGCGACAAAAAAGTATTCGCGGATAGCGAGACCTCTCCTTCTTCCGGCACGTCGCAGTCGATCGTCTCGCTGAGCGTGTCCCGCTGAACGACGAGCGCCGTATGAAGCAGGATCCGGTCGATGCGGGGCGGCTCCTCGTAGCCTTCCTCCTCGAGCACGCAGCAGATCCACCAGCGCGGCCGATCGTTCGCAGGATGGACAAGCACCGGGCGCAGCGGCGCGTTCAGCTTGAGCGTTACGCGGCCGCTGAAGCTTAAATGCAGCGTCTCGTCGCCGACCGTCTCAAGCGGCAGCCAGCCCGAAGCGTCCGTCTGTTCGTCTTGCGCGTAGCCCTTCCAGGCGATGCGCGCGGACGGAACAATAGAAGGCGGCACATGCGGTTCCCCCGCATCGGCAGGCATGGCAGCCAGGGCAGCGGTCAACGGCATCGCCTGCCAAGCGTCGAGACTGCCGTGGCCGCCATCCTCCGCCAGCAAAATCGTCAGCTCGATCGGCTCTCCTACGGGGGGCTCCCTATCGAACGATACGTATAGTCTGCTGCCTGCCCTTGCATCCGCGCCGAACGCATAAAAAGCGACATCGCCCTGCGTGTTCGACGCCGTACGGTCGCTGGCCTCGCGTTCGGTGCGCGTGACGATCCGGTCGACGGCAAGCGGCCTTAGCGTCGTGGGCGCCGCCGTCTCGAACGTTTGGTCCTCGGCAAGCAGCTTGGTCCCTTGCGGCAGCAGCACCGTCCGTCCGATGCCGCCGAACGAAGCGAGCGCGGCTGAGGCTGTCGCCTGGCGCGGCGATTCGCCGAGCAGCTCGAGGAACTTGCGGCGGTTGCGATCGGGCACCCGGCTCAAATAAAACTGCTGCATCTCGCTGATCCAGGCGAACAGCTCCAGCATCGTCATGCCGGGGTCGTGCGCGTTTTCGTCGGTCCACTCCGGCAGGCGCCGCTGTATACCTTGGCGTGCTTCGAACAGGATACTCTCGTACGTGCGATCGTCAAGCGGCAGCTTGGGCAGCATTGGCGCCTTGCCTCCTTTTTAAGCGGATTTAAGTGAACTTGTCGTGTGCTTCGGCTTTGCGAATGCGTCCTGGCTTCGCCTGTCTGTACGCCATTGAACGAAAGGGCTGCAGGCGGACGCCTGGCACGATCGGAAGCCTGCTCTAACCGAGACGCGCCGTCACCTGATGGCTGCCGGACACGACGATGCCATGCGGCAGATCGCGGAGCGCGGATTCGGGCACCTCCCGCGCTGCGCCGTGCTCGATGACAACGACGCTCATGTGGAGCAGCTCGACTTCCAGCACCGTTCGTACCGATTGAAGCAAACCGTACAACGCCGAGGAATGCACCGTTTCCCCGATTTGCCAGCCGCGTCCGTCTAGCTGCCCGGCGCGCGTATCGAGGTACCGGTCCAGCGTCTTCATACAGGCCGCTTCGGTCGGTACGATATCGTCGGCGACGCCGGTCCGCACGACGGCTTTGACAGAAATCTCAAGCAGCGCCGGCGGCATAATCGCGAGCCGTCCGCCCTGCATCAGCAGATTGGAAGCCTTGTCCCGCAGCGCAGCCTCGATTTTCTTTTTGACCTCGGGAAAAAAAGCGACGCCTTCGCGGCCGCCGAGCGGCAGCGCTACGACGACGACTTTGCCCGGCTCGCGCTGCAGTCGGGCATCCCGCCCTGGCAGACAGCGCACCTGCGCGATCGAGGGATCCGCTTCCCGCACGATCCACTCCATGTCGGCGGCGGAGACAGCCCGCCCGCGGTGACGCGCGTGCTGCGGACCCCGCTCCATCGCGCGAGCGAGCGACTCTGCGTCGCCGCCGCCGACGGCGGCCGACGGATTGCTGACGCTGTCGACGAACGCGAGCGGCTGCAGCAGCCCCCGGATCGCGCGCGCCGGCACGTTGCCGCGCGCCCCTTCGGTAACCTGGTAGGTCACGCGCACTTTGTCCGTACCCGCAAGCGGAAGCTCCATGCCGGCTTTGCCGTCCCCGAACCGCAGACTTCCGGAAGCTTCGTCGATCGTATAATGACGATCGTGCGGCAGCGAACCGGCGAACGATTCAACCGCCTGCCAGCGAACCCAAAGGCGTGTCTGACGCCCCTCGCTGTCCCGGTGCGCCTCGTAACGGTCTTCATCCATTTCGGCTAGCGTCTGCTCATTCACGAAGCCCGTCTCCTCGACCCATACCTCATGAGAAACGACCGGCGCGGCAGAAAGCTGCCAGCCGCCGCTTGTCTGCTCCGGATACTCGTCGCGCAGCGTACGTCGCTGTACGATGGAGACCGCGTTGCGGTGGACGCGCAAAAGCGTTGGCACCGGCGCCCCCCGGGTTCCGAAGCGACCGTCCCGATTGAGCGCGCGAAGCCATACGCGTTCGACGCCGAACAGGCGAACCGGCTCCAGCCCCGGAGGACCTGCAAACTGAAAGGCGCCCGATTCGGTGAAGCCGTTCGTCGTATCCATTCCCTTAAGGGCAACCCAGGCGAAGCGCAGCCCGTCGCGGACAAGCGCCTCCCATTCGATCCATGGCGCCCCTTGATCCGCAGCCACCAGCTTGCCGAGCTGAAACGAAAGCCGGATAGGGCCCTTGAGCGGCGCCTGATCAAAGCCCAGATATACGGCCGGCGCGGGGCAATCGATCGGCACGAACGGTCTGAACGGCTCTCCGCCTTGGCGCAGCCACGCGGTTTTGTCCGTCCATTCCGCATTATTAAGGATATAAGCGTTGTCCGGAGCGAGTCTGACCTCGGAGGAATAGGCATACGTCAGCGACATCCGCGACAGATGGGGCGTCATATACTCGACGACAGGCCGGTTGACCGTATCCATCGATGCGACGCGCACGCGAAGCCACCAGTCCCAGGTGCCGTTGACGAACGTCCGCTCCCAGTCGACCGGACAATCCAGTTCAAGCGAGAAACTGCCGGCTTGCGTCTCGGGCAAGTCGGCGAACAGCTCCTCATAACGGCCGCTGCCCGGCAGGCGCATCCAGCTCTCGCCGTTCCAATACTCCCATAGCACGCGGCGGACATACAGCCGCTGAGGCGGCTTGCGCGCGAAATCGGACGAACGCATGACCATGCGCCAGCGCACCTCCGGATCGGGCGCCATACGCAGCTCCCAAGGATCCCAGCGCGCGTCGAACCGCAGCGTCAGGCGGCTGCCGTGCTTGCTGAACGCCTCGGGACAAGCGAGATGAAAAAGCGAATACTGGAAAAACTGCTGCCCGAACGGGAAAAAGCCTGCCCCGTCCAGCTCCAGGTCGCCGGAATAAAGCAGTGCCGGCGGAATGCCGGCAGGGTCCGCCGACACGTCGTGTTCACCCCGGAGCGACAGCTGTTCGACTTCGGGCAGCCCTGCGAGGGCAGGGGATACGACGCTTCCGTCTGGATCAGGCTTGACCCGCGCGCGAATCCAGCGGCCATCGGAGTCCCCGACTACCGAATTACCTAAACGTCCCCGGGAAGTCTTCCACAGCGTCACTTCATTGCGTGCGCTCGTCACCCGGTCGAACAGCCGCCACTCGCCGGCAGCCTCGTCATACCAGGACCACTCGAGCCAATTCGTATCGGCCATGCCGCGCGCCAGCTCGGGCTCCGCATAACGCTTGGCGGAATTGAACCAGGCGAGCGTCAGCCGCGCAGGATGGTTCAGCTGGAACAATCCGTCGTGCCTGATGTACAGCTCGTGCCGCTGCAGATCCTCCCCCTCCGCGCCGAACACCGCGATCTCGGGTGCAATGCCGGCCGCAGCCTCGTCCTCGTAAGCGCCGGAAGCGCGCACGATCATATCGCGCTGCGGATGGACGTTGATCCATTCGAGGAGTCTGGCGGGCGTCACGAGGAGCGCATGCTCCGTCTCGAACGAGATATCCTCGCCGCCGTCCGGCGCTTCGGCCGTAAGCTGCGTGCCTTGCGGTACGTACACGGGCTCGTAGGCGCCTTCCGCAAGGCGGAAGACGGCCGTCGCACGCGCTGCGCGCGCGGGCTGGAGCTTGACGCCCATCAGCTCAAGGAAAGATATGAAGTTGTTCAGCGGCGCGCGGTTCAGTCGCTTGACGTTTTCCTCCAGCATCTCGGCCGCCAGGAAAAACAAGGCGGTGCCTGCGTCGGGATCCTCCGGCGAGAACCGCCATTCCGGCGTATAATGAGGCGCCATTGTCCTGAAGCGCTCCTCGAACGCCGCGACGTCGCTGCCGTCGATCGGGGGAGGCAGGCGCATGCCCGTCCTCTCCGTTGCATCTGGCTTCATGCCCTTAAGTCCTCCCGCTGCGCGTACACGTTATTTGGTGCCTTCGTCCAGATAGAAAGGGTATACCTGGTTGAACAGGTTGTTCGTCGATCGGACGACATAATCCACGGACAGCCGGATACGGCCGGGCTCGGACGGATCGGTCTCGGCCCTGACCTCCACGTCTTTGACGCGAGGCTCCCAGACGACGATCGCTTCGCGCGCATCGCTCTCAAGCAGCCGCAGCGTCGTCTCGTCAAGTCCGGAGAACGCATATCCGGAAAGACCGCTGCCAAAGCCCGGACGCATGACACGCTCGCCGCGCGACGTCATGAGCACGATGCGAATCGCCTCGGCGATATCGTCCTCGCCCTCCGACATCAGCATGCGGCCGGTCGTCGCGTCGACGCCGACGGGGAAGCGCCAGCCTCTGCCCAGAAACGAAGCGGACATGTCCATTCCTCCTTGCCACAGACCGCCGGACTGCGCCGGACGGCCGCGCTAGTTGATTTTGACCAGCGAGCCCTTAATAGTGATGATGCCGTCGCTTTTCATATCGATGCTGGCAGACGCCTTCAGGCTAAGCTGGGCGGATGCCTCGATCTTCAGCTGCGTGCCTTTGATCTCGACCGCGTTCGGCGCTTCGATCGTGATCTTGCCGCTCTTATCGAGCGTGATCTTGGCTCCCGCCGACTTAACGACGACCGTCCCCGTCCCGCCTCCGGTCAGCACGACCGATTGATTGCCGTCGCTGGTCGCCACCTCGACCTTGCTTTCCTTTTCGGAGATATCGACTTTAAAGCCTTTGGCGGTCTTGAGCGTGATCTTGCCGTCGCCGTCGGTATCCTGAAAAAGCATCTCGTGGCCGCCGCGCGAACGGATTTTGCGGATGTCGTTTTTTTCGTGCTTGGCCGGCGGCAGGTTGTTCTTGGTCCACAGGCTGCCGATGACATAAGGGAGCTTGAGACTGCCCATCTCGAAAGCGACCAGCACCTCATCCCCGACCTCGGGCACGAACATCGTCCCCCTGTCTCCGCCGCCCATAAGCGAGGCGATCGGTACCCAGTCGGTTTCGTTGTCGTTTTCCCGCACCGCGAATTTGAGCTTGACGCGATTGCGCTTCTCAGGGTCGCTGTTGTTCGTAACGGTAGCGACCATGACGCCGTTCACGCTGCCCGCGTTAGGACGCGATCCCGAGTAGTCTTGTCCCATCATATGGCGTTCCCCTCCACGTTGAAGCTGGTGATGAAACCGCTCGTATCGATGGCATGCACCACGTTGTTCAGCAGCATCGGCTGGTTGAACTGGCGGCCGACGTTTTGCAGCTTGATGAACCGGCCCGCGCGAATCTCGGGGAGTCCGATGCACGTGCCCGATCCGGTCACCAGCTCCATCGCCTTATCGTTCATGATCGAATCCGCCAGCTTCTGCGCGGCCGCGACGGTCGTATATTCCATAAATTCCGTCTCGATCAAATAGGACGAGAGCGCGCCCATAATATTCGGACCGGACCGGCCATTCGTGCCGATGATGTCGACTGCCTTGGACTTCGCCTCGATCGGTTCGTGCGTGTCGGGATCGATGCCTCTTACGACGACCTGCGTGACCTGATTCGAAATGTCCACCTCCGCCGAGTAGCTAAGCAAGCTCTTGCCGTAAGTCAGCGTGAGCACCTCGGCTGCGGACGGATTGCGCTTTTTAAAATAGAGCTTCGAGCCGACGACCATGAAATCCCGTTCGTTGTCGAACGCGAGCGAGTGCAAAAAATGAAAATCGCTCACCCGGTGCTGCTCGATGCGCGGGATCGGCGTCATCGTGTCGTCGACGTCGGGCGTCAGTCCGTATTTGGAGGCGATCTGCCGGGCAACGTCGCTCGCCTTCTTGTCCTTCCACTGGCTCGATTGCTTGCTGCGCATCATGAGCATCGATTTGTCCATGCCCTTGACGCTCACGACAGGCAGTCCCCCCGTCGGATAATCGACGCCGACGCCGGTCACAAGCCCCTCGAAAACGGTCTCGAACCGATCGGTATAACCCATCTTGATCGTAATCGACTTGCCGACGTCGACCAGCGAGCCGAGCCACTGGAGCGACCGGGCGACCGGATCGAAGGCGTTGGCGATGCGAAAGCTGAAATGATCCGAGAACATCCCGGTACGGGACGTCACTCGAAGGCCTTGAACGGCTGCGCCGATCCGCACGAGGTTCTGCCCGTCGATCAGAATCTCGAACGCCGGCGCGAAAAAAGAACGATACTTGCTCTCAAGCTGCGACAAATCGTAGGTTGTCGTATCGAACTTGACCGTCAACCGCGTTCACTCCAATCTCGGGATAATCAGCTTGCGCCCCGCCGGCAGCCGTCTCGGATTGTCGATGCCGTTGGCTTCGGCGATGGCCCGCCACTGGGACGGGTCCTCGTATTCCTCTGCCGCGAGCATCCACAGCTGCTCGTCCTGCTTCAGCGTTTTTTGCTTCGTGCGATCGGCCGATTGGCGAGGCACCTGCTGATACTGCTCCGTCAAGCCGAGCACCGCGCGCAGCGTCACGTTGAGCGTCGCCCGGACCGGGATGCCGGAGTCGAGAAACATCGTGAATCGCTGGGATACCTTCTCCGCGACGCCTTTGAAATTGAGCGAGCCCCACACGAACCTGCATAAAGGCGGTGCGTGCAAATCGCTGTCCACCTGCAGCAGTCCGCTGATCTTCGCCGTATGCGCGCGGACATCGGTTCCTTTTTCGTAGGTATCGAAAAACAGATCCATCGTCAGCGTCGTCGCCTCGCCGCTAACGAACTGGGCGATCGGCGATTGCAGACCGGGCACGGCATGCCACGAATAACTGTTGCCTGCCTGCAGCATGTACTCGCCCGGGTTGAACAGCACGTCGACCGTTTCCTGCGAATTGCTCTTGATGATGACGATTTTTGCTTTGGATAAGGCCATCGTGAATTCCTCCGTCAATAACCGCTAAGACGCTGCTCGAACTTCAAGCGGCGCATCAGCGCCGTGTACACCGTGTCGGCCAGCCGCTCGGGATCGAGCTCCGGCATCTCGCGCACCGCCTGCTGGAGCTGCTCGGTGCTCAGTCGCGGCGGCTCCTGCGCGGCCGGCTGCGTCTGCTGCGGCTGCGCGGGAGCTGCAGCTTTGGGCGTTCGGCGCAGCTCGAGCTCCGCATTCGGCGCAGCCAGCGGCTGCGCCTGGGAGCCGGATTGCTGCGGCCTGCGCAGCCGCAGCTCGGCCGTCGGCGCCGGGCGGGCCTGCGCGTCCGGCGCGGTGGCCTGCGGCGCGCTCCGCTGCCGGAGCACGGCAGCAGGCGCCGGTTCCGCCCCGGCCGGCGCAGCTATCCGGGACGCTGCGCGATGCAGCTGCGCGGCAACGGAGTCGGCCGGGGCGGCGAACGCTTGCCCGCCGGGCGATAGCGTTCGCGCCGCCGATTGCGTACCGGCAAAGGGCTTCGCAGCTTCGAGCGGCGCGGCAACTCGCGGCGCGGCACGGCGCAGCTGGACGGCCGAGCCCTGAGCCGAAACGGCGTGTGCAGGCATGCCGGCAGTCCGCGCGGTCGCCGGCAAACTTGATAAAGCAGGCTGAAGCGTATTGAAAAGCTGATCCACCGCGGCTCGCCGACGCGCATGAATCGGCGCCAGCGCTTTAACCGCCGTGGTCGAACGCGCGGCTTCAGCGTCTGCTGGGCGTAGAGCAGCGCGAGCCGTCGATGCTGCCTCCTTATAAGAAGGCGAACGCTCCGCGGTTTGGACGACAACCTGCCCTTGAACGCCCTTTTGGATCGTTTGGCTTTGCATGTTTCGACCGGGTTGCTTCGGTTGCGCAACCGAGGTTCCAGCTCCGCCCGGCAGCATGATGCCAGGCGAGTTCGGCGTTGGGCTGCTTCGCGCCAGCAGCTGCGCGGCTGGCGATTCGGACGTTGTCCGAGCGATTTTGGCGCGGTAAGCGATCGCCCCGTTCAGCCCCGCATTGGTCGCCATAGCCTGCCGGCTTAACTTGGCCAGCTGCAATGGCCGCTGCTTCTTCTCGTCGAACGTGACGTTCGAATTTGCCGAAGACAGCAGAGAGAACGCCCCCGCCGCCAGCCCGCTCGCCGAATGATTTTCATTTCCCCGCTCAAATCTATCGTACATCCGATTTATCGCGGCTCCGGTTTCATCCAGACCGATTTTCCGCGTATTCGGAAGCGCACCTATGGATTTTTCAATTGAAGCGTTCGCCGCAGCACGCTTCGACGGCAAGGACGAAGACTGCCTGCCTGACGGAGCTTCAGCCGAGCCCGGCCGTTTTGCGGTTTGTCTCCTCGGATCTCGCATCGTTAGCCGCGCGATTGGCGCCCACGCAGCGGGTTCTTCGCGCCGTTTTCGAATCGGATCCGAAAAACGCGCGACGACTGCGACGCGAGCGGGACCATCGGACTTTTGCCGTTGTATCGCGGAACTCGTCCGGCCTGCCGCCTCCCCGGGCGCATTGGACTTTCCGGGCTGCCAAGCGCCTGAAACCGGAAGCGGATCGCGCACTCCCGCTTGACGGATATCGGCCTTCACTAAGCGCTGCCGCACTTTAATCCCCGATCTGATTAGGCGGTTAACGGCTTCCGATGGTTGGTCGTTATACTGTGAAAGATTGCCCGAAAACCGCCTCAGGGACAATCCTGTCGCACGATCATGGCGAACCAAATTTCCAAAAAATTCTCTAATAATATCGGCCGTCAGGTTCAGCTTGTCGCCAGCTGCGAATCGGACGGCGGCCGCTTTTGTATCGCCTGCATCGCCGGTCGGTAAGCTGCGGACAGCGCCAAGCTTAAAGATAAACTTCGGCGCATCTGCCGTTAAAAAGAAATGAGTTCGCTTCTCAGCCACGCGGCTCCCCGATCCATGAACCTCGATCCGACGAACGCCTTCGCCGCCCGAATCCCGGATGGCCGCTGCGCGGCCGCGAATGAACCGAGAATCGTTAGATTCGTTCATTCGACCCTGCCTGCCGCTTCGCCTGATTTCCACCGTTCGCCCTTCCGAAGGAAGGCTTAGCCCGGCGTTTCGCTTGAGAACCAGCGAGGGCGCCGATGCTGAGCTTAAGCCTGCGCTGAAGCTTGCCGGCGTTAAGCTTCGGAGACGAGCGGTTTGCAGAAGCGCCTGGCCGTTGTTCATCTTTACCTGCATCGGAGCCTCTTTTGACGAAAACGACGCTTTAGCCGGCGCATGCGGTAAAGACGTAAACGACAGCCTTGCGCGTAGAGGTTCCCCCGCCTCCCGCTGGCCATCCTCATTTTCAGAGCGTGCCGGATACCTGCGCGCGATGAGGCTCACCCCCGGATGTCCGATAGACATCCGGTTTGCCGTATCGTCATGAACGGTAGACGTTAAAGAATCTGATGTATTCCTCAAGTTCGCGTCTTGTCTCACACGCTGCCCGTTTTGGATATCGGACTTTGCCTTCTCCCAGGCCGTCTCGCCAGGTTGAGGCGCAGGCACCGCCCCCCCAACCGAATGCCAGCGTGAGCCGGATGCTCGATTCGGTGCGGTCGACGCCGCTCCCGGCATCAATGCGCGGCGAGCAAAGCTGTACACCAGTACGCTTAGTCTGGGTGAAGCTTCTCTGACTACCGCGCCGGCGGACAACGTTAAACGGAAGGGCCGGGAAAAAGATGGACCAAAGCCTGACGGGCTAAATTCGCCCGCATGATCGTGGACGAGTTCACGCTTTGAAATCGTAGAGTCACTGCCTTGCGACTGCTCTCCGGCAATCGATCGCTCATCGGCCGACGGCGCCGACAAGGACGAAGAAGCTTCGGATTGCTCCTCCCTTTCGAGACGCCTCGCTTGACCTGCTTCGCTCCTGTCTTCGGCCTCCGCGCCGCTAAGACCATTAAAATTCATCCCCTGCTGCGAGCCGCGATCGGATCCAACACCGGATGTACCCGGCGCATCCGTCTGTATTCGCTCGGCAGTCTCATCCGGCGACATCCGAGCGGCACCGGCATGACGCTCTTGCGCCGGTTCGGCCCGTTCCTTCACCAGATGGCCGTCCGCAGGATGGCCGTCAGCAGCTTCGAAACCGGGTTCGGAATTGCGATTGGCTTGCTTACGGATGCCGACTTCGGGTGCGTTAGCCGCCGGGCGCGCGTTCGCATCATTCATTGCGCTAGCCTTCGCTTCTATACGCGACCCATCGATTCGTCCGTCGCTCCCCGTTATTGCCGATTGCTGCCGCAATGGTTCTTTCGGTTGATCGATCCCCGTATGATTGCTCCGCTTCGAAAGGGGAACGGCGCCGGCCGTATGCCGGACATCCGTTTGTTGCCGCTTCCCATCCTGCGATTGCCTCGAATCATTTAGAGCCGGCTGCGCAATACGATTCCCCCGCCGCTGCCGGCGGACATACGCATGGACAAATCCGGGCGAAGACAGTGTGAGCTGTCGAACGGCGGAAAAATGCTTGAGTCTGGGACCGGCAGACAGACGCGACAGCAACTGACGAACGCCCGGGACGGACAATGCGGTGCCGCGCTTCAGGGAGGCCGGCGTCCGGCGGCCGATGCCGGGCGAGCCATTGTCGATTCTCGAAGGGCGCTGCAAAAATCGCGCACGCAATCGACCTCTCGCCGAACGATTCGAGTCCGGATTCCCTTCCCCCGCGTCAATGAGCGCAGACTTGCCCGCGGACGGCTTCATGTCAGTATGGCGTCCGTCTATCCGATTGTTTTCCCCTGCTTTGGCATTCCAATCTGCTGACTCTTCCGGTTCTGATCGGACCTGAAAACCCTCTGCTTGTCCCGGATGATCTAGCCCCTGGACGTTTTCTTTTCCGTCATCCCGTTCTGAGCGCTGCCGATCGCGGCTGTCCGGGGCTTCTCGACGAGCCTGCTCCCCGTGCTCGTTGCGAGCTTCGGCCGCTCTAGAACCTTGCTGCCCCCGTTCCTGTCTGTCCTCATCCGGCCGGCGCTTTCTTCCGACAAGCTTTTTCGCCCCCTGTTCAGTGCGTTGCGCGCGCGACATCGAAGAAGGGGATGGCGCCTGTTGATTATGTTCGGAAACGCCTGCTTGCGGGCGGCGCTCTTGTTGGCTGAATTCGCGTATCCCCGTTTGCGGCTGCCTGCGCTCCTGCTCTTTGCGTCCTGGCTCTTGGCGTTCCCGCTCTTTGCTCGTCAGTTCTTGGCGTTGCTGCTCCTTGCGTTCGCCCGTCTGCGGCGGTCGTACTTGCTGCGCTTGCTCACGTTCTTCGGTATCCGGCTGTCTCGAACCGGCTCGTGCCTGCGCATGCGCACCACCAGGGTCCTTCCGATCGCGCTCGCGCCTTCCGGCATCCGATCGCGGCTGCGCTGCCATATAGGGCACATGAACAGCCTGCTCCCGTACGATGCGCTGCTCTCTCACAATGCGCTCGACTTCGCGTACGACGACCGTACGCCGCTCGACCACGCGCTCCTTGACGATCGTGCGGACCTCGCTGCGCGTCGGAAATCCGGTGGGCTGCAAGGAAGACGGAGCCGGAGAAGTTCGCTTATGTTCGAACGGAGCATGAGCCGGGCGCGCGCGTTTGCTCGAAGTCGGCACCGCGCGAAAAACGAGAGCGGGCCTGGACGACTGCGCCTGACCGCGAAGCGAAACGTATTTGCGCTTGATCGCATCGGCGAAAGTCCCGTTCTCCGGCTTGATGCCGGCCGCCGAGATGCGGCGAAGCCCCCCTTTGAATCGCTTCATGCTCCTCCTCCTTCCGTGCGGAACGCCTGCAAACCGCTCAGCCGCTAGACCAAAACGCCTCTTCTATTTCTTGGAGAAAATCGCCTTGATGCCGTTGTGAACCAGTTCGATCGATTCAATGGCGACATCGCTCGAACGGGCATCGAGCGAAGGGCCGGTCCATTTGACGGGATAAGCCTCGAAAAAATTCCAACGGCACAATTCCTCACCATCCTCACGGTACAGGATGATCGAGCCGCTCTTGCGCGTCACAGAGCCGCGAGAGGTCTGATCGTACCAGTCCCATAGCGCCGATGATGAGGAGAAGCCGCGACGCAAAACGATTTGGGCGTAACGCGTTCCTTTGGGGAAGCGGTGAATATAGCCGTTCACTCCGCCCTCGCGGTACTCCTCGTATTCCGTCTGCGATTCGAGTCCCTGCACGTCGGAGAAGCCGGCCACCAGCATCCCATCCAGCTCGACGTCGAAGCGGAAGCTGCCGAGCACGTCGCGGGTGTTGCCGTTTGCTCCCATGTTGCCGGTCACCTCCTGCTAAATACGTCGAACGGATTGTTTTTATCGGGCTCGTCGTTCAACTTCTTGTTAATCTTCGAAATCTCGTCGCACCAACGTCTGCGCTCGCGGTGCTCCATATTCATAATGTCGTCGTGCGGCCAATGGAAGTAGTAAGCGATAAAGCCGACCTCCTCGTACAACCGGTCTGCGGCGTACGTTACGAGAGGCCCTCCGCTACGGACAAAAAATCGACTTCCACCTCGAACTCGTGATCGCATTTCGGACAAACCGTTTGCAATTTAGGTGTTTCAAGATCGTTGATCTGACGGTATATATTCTGAAGATAGGACAAGTCTGCCGTAAACAGCTTCTCGATTACCTTGGTGTCGATATGCTTCAGCTCGCCGAGACGCGTCACGACGCGCGCGAGCAGGATGACGGTCAGATAGCTGGCATTTTGCTGGACGCGAGGATCTCTCATGGGCAAAATCTCGTCGGCGGCCGTCGCCAGCCGCATAACGCCGCGTTTGTGCAAGTTGCCGGCATCGTCGACGTATCCACGGGGAAGCTCGAACTCGTATTCGGTTTGAAAGGCCATGATGCTCCTCCAGTCTTAAAATCAAATTCGCGATCAGCCATGCGGGCACGATCGTCCGCGGATGCATCCTTGCATCTGGCGGTAACGGCGGACTGCAAGAAAAGCGGGTCAAGGCAAACGCGACCTGCGCTTCTGGCAACCGGCTACAGATGCCGTGCGACCGCATCGGCCATACATAACGAACAGTTGCAGGCGGAGCATGGGCTTAAATGCGGGAAAGCTGCCGGCAGTCGAACATCGCAGCTGCCGGTCAGCTCTCCAGCCGCCCCGAGGGGCATTGGCTAAGGTTATTGCGTGCGCGTCATGCCTTCGTGCGCCAGCTCGAGCAGCTCGATGGCCGCTTCGGAGCCTTGGCCGTTGAAGTTCGGCGCCGTATAGCGAACCGGCCAGGCTTCGATAACCTGCCAGGTCGCTACGTCCGTGCCTTCTTCGTCGATCGCGATGATCGTGACCGTCTTGCGCTCGACCGTGCCGTTGACGCAGTCCTGGATCCATTCCCACAGCTCCAGGGAGTCTGTCGCGCCCCATTTGAGGCTGATGTTGCCATAACGCGCCAGCCCAGGAAGCTTGCGCGGGGTAATAACTTCGTTGCCTTCGCGGTATTGAATGACGTCGAACGAAGCGTCGAAGCCCGACACTTCGCTGAAGCCGGCTTGCTGCAAGCCTTCAAGCTCTACGCGGAATCTAAAATTGCGGTACGGATCTGTACGTTCTCCTGTCATGGGTATCCCCTTCCGTGAATATCATGCGCGCCTCCGGCCGGCGGACGGCGCTATGCTGCCTTGCCGTCCATTACTCGGAGCCGGTCTTCTGCGTGATGCGGAAGATGACGAACTCGGCCGGCTTGACCGGCGCGACGCCGATAACGCAGATGAGGCGTCCGTTGTCGATGTCGTCCTGGGTCATCGTGGAGCGTCCGATGTCGATGAAAAACGCTTCGGACGGGCTGGAGCCGACGAGCGCTCCGTCGCGCCATACCCGCGTCAGGAAAGCGTCGATCGTACGTTGAACGCGAGCCCACAGCTGATCGTTGTTCGGCTCGAATACGACCCAGTTCGTGCCGGCCTTGATGGAGCCCTCCAGGAAAATGAACAGACGGCGCACGTTGATATACTTCCATAGCGAGTTGGAGGATGCGGTGCGGGCGCCCCAAACGCGGATACCCTGGCCGGTGAACGAGCGGATCAGGTTGACGCCGGCCGGATTCAGAATGTCCTGCTCGCCCGTATTGTACTGGACGTCGAGTCCCACAACGCCGCGCAGCACTTCGTTCGCAGGCGCCTTCTGAACGCCGCGCGTCGTGTCGGAGCGCGAATAGATGCCCGCCATCGTGCCCGACGGAGGAACGAAAATGTTGCGCTTGTCGAGCGGATCGAACACCGACAGCCACGGATTGTAAAGCGCGGCATAGCTGGAGTCGAACAGATCGCGGTGCGTCAGCACGTCGGCAACCTTCGTCTTCTCGCGGGGGATGTCGAGAATCGCAAACCGGCTGCCGAGATTCTCGCAGTGCGCGACAAGAGACAGCTGGACGTTCGGATCGGTCACGCCGGGAATGGCCATGATGCTCACCACGTCGTTGTCGATGAACGACTGGATGCCCGTGCGTCGGCCCGGACCGCGGTCTTCGCCGATGAAATCGGCGGCGGACAGATTGCCGACGGTGCCGTCGCTGCCGCCCGTCAGGACGAACTCGACCACGCCTTCCGCGTCGCCCGTCAGCTGTTCGAACGGAGCCGTCGCCGACGTCGAAGTCACGAGCGCGGACACGTCGACCAGGTTGGAGCGGCTGGCAACCTTGTCCACATAAGAAGGCGCTTCGGGATTCAGCGATACCTTTTCGAAAATCTCGACTTCGTCGCCGAACGCGACCGTCAGCGTAAATTCGCTCGTCGACAGCACCTTGGTCGGCAGCAGCGCCGTATCGACGACGTCGCCGTCAAGCGCTTCTGCCAGCTCGATCATATTGTCCTGGACGCTGACGATACGGGCCAGCTGCACTTCGCCGCCGGCCGCGAAGGAAACGACGTCGCCTGCGTAAAAGCCGTTCGCGTTTTTAACGCGGTAGCGCTTGTCGGTCACTTCGTAAATTTGCGTCTTGGCCTTGCTGGCGGGCGCCAGCGAAACGCTGACGAGGTTGCCCCATGCGCCCGGATTTTTGGCGGAAATGGAAAGCGCGTCAGCCAGTCGTTCTCCGTTGGAAGCATGCTTAGCGTCCGAAGGCGCTACCCGCATGATGTAGCAACGCGAACCGCCGTTCATGAAAAATTGCTCGACTGCGTAAGCCAAATAGCGATAGCTGCCAAAAGCGCTCTCGGACAAGTAAGAACCGAACGCGCGCTGAAAATCGGCAGGACCGGTCACAAGCAAAGGCAGCCCTTCTACCGCGCCGCGCTGGGCAAGGCCGATAAAACCGGCAGTGCTGGTGCTGACGCCCTCAAGCGGTCTGGACCCGCTTTCGAATTCCTCTACATATACCCCAGGCGACAAATAATCTGCCATACTCCCCGGCTCCCTCACGGATGCATCCTGATGTCGTTCTCGATGCGGCATCCGTCAGTGGCCAGTTCCTCCTCTCTGCTGGTGGGTTAAGCGCTGCATGCAAGATGGCCCGTTCGCAAGCCGTCCGAATCTGCATGACTTCGATTCGATGCCGGCTTGCGCAGCGTGCCCCCTGGCCGCAGCCTTGCGAAAATCTATAAAAATCGCCGCTGCGCACGAGGACTAAACTGCGTGCGCGGCATCGTCATGCCCATTGTCTATCGCGGCCGCAGCCACTATAGCAGGCTGCGGCCGCTGCGGCACCGCCTTCATCCGGCGGGCCAAGCGATGCTGTCCTGCCGGCTCACCGTCCCGCCCGTCGCGGTCCATTCGGCGCGCGTCCGCTTCTTCCCGAGCGCAAGCTCGGCGAGAACGCGGAACCGCGTCGGATAAGCGCCGCGCAGCGCGAGTGCGGCAGCGCCGTCGCTATCTGTGAGCGCCTCGGCCGCGGGCAGCAGCAGCGCGCCTCGCCGCCAGTCGCGCGCAACCGGCGCCTCCAGCGACAGCGTACCGGGCTGCCCCGTATCGGGACCGACCCTGCACCGCTCCGTCGCCTTCCCGCCTCGTTCCGCCAAAATGAAGCGATCGCCAGGCAGCAGCCGGCCGCCCTCCGCGGCAAAGCGAAGCTTGTCCGATCCGGCCGGCAGATCGTCGGCCAGCCGGCCTCTGCTGCAGCTCTCTTCTTCGACCCAAGCGAAAATCCGTACGTCCGAAAGCGGCTTCCCGCCCGCGTCGACCAGTTGCAGTCCGAGGCCGGTCGCTCCCGGCGGTGCCGGCAGTCTCGAACCGGGCAGCAACGGCACGACGACAACCGGCGCTTGCCGCGGGAGCGCTGCCAAATCGACGGCCCTGCGGGAAGTCGGCCGCAGCGGCGCGGATACCGACAAGCTGCATGCGGAAGCTTGTACGTCCATAAACGCAAAGCCGCCGTCCGGCATGCGAAGCGGCTTGTAAGGAAATCCCTCGAGCCGTACCGTCACGTCGCTTCCCGCTATCGGCCGTCCCGTCCAGGCGTCGACAGGGTATACGACCAGCGAGCATCGGGATACGAAGGTCGATTCGGCGCTCACCGCGGTTCCCCCTCGCCGATCTCGCGCAGCGTAATGCGCCGTTCGACGACGCGCGGTCCCGGCTTCACGCGGGTCGACTCCAGCAGAATCGGACCGACGCGGTAAACGAGCGACAGCTTGTAGGGCAGGTCGCCGAACTGCCAGAGGCGCACCAGCTGATCCGTATCCATGTTCTCTGCCGTGATGCGCAGCTCCTCGCCGGACATCGCGAGCGAGCCTTCGAGATAGGGCGCCCGCAGCACGGCGTTGTCGTACAGCGTCTGCATCACCTTGCCCAGCATGAGATGCTCGTCCAACGTTCGGGCGAGCGGCTCCGCAGCCGAATGCGCGGTGATGAGATATGTAAGATCCAGCGCAAGCGGCGGAAAACGAAGCTGGCCGCCCTGCGCCTGCATCGCGTTCCTCCTGGCTTCCCCGCTCTCGCGGACGCCGACGAGATACAGAGACAAGCTAAGGTCTCCTTTGTCCGCCGGCGAAGCCAGGCCGATCAAGTCCGGACGGGCGATCGGATCGGGCGACAGCTGCTCGCGGAGAAGCTTCAAGAGACTTGCGCCGACCTCCGCGATCGCGGTATAGGAGCCGATGGATGACACCCCTCTCGAAGGCGAAATAATGATAAGCTTGGCCGAAAAGCAGATTGCTACAATTTTCGCCAATAAATTCATTATATCGGCAAAATCTCGAAGTGGCTATCCAAAACTTGCATCGTAATCGCCTTCATAGGGAGCAAAATTGTCTTTGACCCAGATTTTCCCCATTTTTCGAAGCTCCTGCGCCGAAGCGCGCACCAGATGCGGCATCCCGATCGGCCGGTCCTCTCCCGCCGCCAAAAAGGCCGCGGTCAGCACGATGTTTTTGATATGGCCGCCCGCAACGTCCAGCCTCGCCGCAAGAAACGCCAGGTCCAAATCGGTTTCCGTCGGCACGGTCGGCGGCAGATGCGTCCTGAAAATACGCTCGCGGTCCGCGGCATCGGGCGCCGGAAACTTGATGACCGCGCTCATTCGGCGCAGCAGCGCCTCATCCATGTTCTGAAGCAGGTTCGTCGCCAGAATCGTTACGCCGTCGTAAGCCTCGATCCGCTGCAGCAGGTAGGCAGCCTCCATATTGGCGTACTTGTCGTGGGCGTCTTTAACCTCGGTCCGCTTGCCGAACAGCGCGTCGCCTTCGTCGAAAAACAAAATGGCCCCGCTCTGCTCGGCCTCGGCGAACAACTCTCTTAAACGCTGCTCCGTCTCGCCGATGTATTTGCTCACGATGCGCGACAGATCGATCCGGTACATCTCTAGCCCAAGCTCCCCGGCGACGATCTCGGCAGACATCGTCTTGCCGGTTCCCGGGGGGCCGGCGAGCAGCAGGTGAAGTCCCGTGCCGTAAGGCAGCTTGTCGCGAAAGCCCCACTCCTCGAGCACTCTGCCGCGGTGCGCGAACCGGCCGCAAGCTTCCCGCAGCAGCGCGAGAGGCTCCGGCGGCAGCACCAGGTCGTTCCAGTCGCGCTTAGGCACGATCCGCTCCGCCATTTCCGACAAGCGGTGGCGGAACTGTCCGCGCGCAGCCTCTTCCAGATCGGCCGCCGAAGGCCAGGCATGGCCGGCGCCCGCGGCAAGCGTCCGCGCTTGGCGCCAAGCCTGCTGCGTCTGGCCGGGCGACAGCCGGTACTTGTCGGCGAGCGCCCTGAACTCGCCGTCCTCGTACCGGTGCGGCATCGGCCCCGATATGCCCTCGCGTCCGCCCGTCGCCGACGCCATCCACAGCGTCTCGCGCCTCGCCGCATCCGGCAGGCCGACCTCGGCCTGCCAGAACATCCGCCCTTCTGCGGCCGGCAGGCTGTGAGGGGTCCGCCGTTCGCGGCTGCACCAGCAAACGAGCGGCTGACTGGCGTACGCGGCATAAGTTGCGAACGCGTCTCCGTAGATACCCAGCAGCGACGGCTCGGGCGCCTTCGCGCCTTCCCCCTCGGCGAAGCATAGCGCCGCGCCGGTCAGCAGCGCCTCCCGGACGAGCCGGGCGAGCGCTGCGGCAAGCTTGGCCGGCTCCGCGGGCAGCCGCTCGACCAGCGCGCAGAGCAGTGCCTGCCCGCGCGCGTCCGCCAGCCGGCGTATGCGCAGCTGCTTGCCGGCGCCCGCCGGCCCCCACAGCTGCACCATCGGCCAATGCGCGTGCGTACGCGCCTCCCCCGCTTCCGACAACGGAGCCAGAATTCGCCACGCCTCGTCGCCCTCCGGCAGTTCGGGCAGGCCATCCTCGTCCGGTCCGTAACGGCGGGCGATGCCGTCCAGACGTGCGTCCAGCGGCTCCGCCTCCAGCACGAAGCTTACGATGCGCGGATCGAGACGCAGCGGATCGCGGAAAGCGAGCGTACGCGCGTGCGGCTCTTCGCCGGCATCCAGCAGCAGGCGCCGCAGCAGCGGACTCGCGAGGGAGCGGCGCGCTTCGGCGCGTTCGCTTGCGTCGTCGCACAGCAGCCTCAGCGCCAAATCCGGCGTCGCCGCCTTGAGCGTCACGTCGTCGTTCAGGTAGCCGAACCATTTTTCGTATCGGCGGCTGCATTCGCCCGCAAGCGCAAGCACGATGAGCCGCCTTTCCCAGCGCGACAGCCCGAGCCGCTCCGACAGCTCGGCCAGCGGCAGCGCCGTCCCTCGCTCCGCGCTCAGCCGCTCGCGGTCCGCCATCTCGGCTTCCGATTCGCGCCGGCGCGCGGCATAAGCTCGCCATTCCCCGGCAGCCGGCTCGTCCGCCGAAGCCTTGCGCAGCAGTTCTTCCGGCGTCACGACAAGCCCCTTAAGCGCTGCCAGCGGATCGGCGAACGGATCCTCGCCCGACGGACCGAGCAGCGCCCGCATGCCTTCTTCCAGCAGCAGCAGCTCGTCCGCGAGCAGCTGCGCACCGTCCCGATATGTTCCGTTGCCGCTCAAGAACGTTCATCCTTTCTCATCGGCGCATCAGGCTCAGCACCGCGATGTCGTCCGATTGCGGCGCGCCGTCGGCGAACATGAATACATCCATCAACAGCGCGTCGATCACCTCGGCGCTCGACATGCCCGGCGTCATCTGCAAAAACCGCTGCAGCCGCCCGCCGCCATATTGCTCCTGCACGCCGTTTTCCGCCTCGGTAATGCCGTCCGTGTACAGCACGAGACGATCGCCTTCGGCCAGCGTTACGACCGTGTCGTAATAGCTTGATTCGGGCATCGCGGCAAGCGGAAGGCTTTTCCTCAGCTTGATCGGCTGCACCTCGCCAGTAGCCCGTACGAGATAAGGCGTGCAATGCCCGCCTTCGCTAAGCGTCGTTTCGCCGGTATCGGCGTCGAAAACGCCGCATACGATCGTCGCGAACAGCATCGGATCGTCCGCCGCCAGCTCGTCGTTGACCATGCGCAGCAGTTCGCCGGGAGACAGGTCCGGCTTCATCTTGCCTTTGAGCAGCGTCAGCGCGACGGCCATGAACAAAGCGGCGGGAATGCCTTTGTCCGACACGTCGCCCAGCGTAAAAAACAAACGGCTCTGATCGATTTTGTAAAAATTGTAAAAATCCCCGCCGACCTCCTTGGCCGACTTGAGCAAGGCGCAAACGTCGTACGGTTCCTGGGCAGACGGCATCGTGCGCGGCAAAAAGCTCATCTGGATGCCGCCTGCGATCTGCAGCTCGCTCTCGAGCCGGTCCTTGATTTTGGTCGTCGCGGCCAGCGCGTGCATCGAGTTTTCTAACTGCTCGTAGAGCCTGGCATTTTCGAGCGCCACCGCCATCGGCTGCGCGACCGCTTCGAGCAGCGCGCGGTCGCGCTCGGTGAACGGCCGGCGGCCGCGTTTGTTGACGACCTGCAGCACGCCTTCCACCAGTCCGCCTTTGACGATCGGCACGGTCAGCAGGTTGCGTGTCTCAAAGCCGGTCGTGTCCGCCACCCGGCTCGACCACCGAGGATCCGCGCCGGGATCGTTGACGACGATGCTGTCGCCCGATTGCGCCACGAGTCCGGCGATTCCCTCGCCAACCGGCAGGCGAATGCGCTTGACTTCCTCCCCTTTGCCACCTGTGGCGACCTCGAAGAAAAGCTCCTGCCTTTCCTGATCCAGCAGCAGTACGGAAGCCGCCTCCACCGGAAGGACCGTCTTGGCCCGCTCGACGATCAGCTCGATCTGCTCGCTGCGCCGGAGCGTCGAGTTCAGCTGTAAGCTGATATCCAGGAGCGTTCGCGCCTGCCGCACGCGGGAGCGGCAAGCCGCATACACGGCCGCGCCGCCGGCAAGGCCTCCCACCGCAATTGCCGGGACGATCGCCGTCCACAGCATGTCCATCGTATTCATCCCCCTCCGCGCACGCGGCACCGAGCCTGCGTACGCTGTACGCGGCGCCTCCTTTTATCTGGCCGCCAGCGCCGCAGTCGCCTGTTCCTCCGTGTCCGCCGTCTCAAGAATGCCTAGCAGTCCCGACATCTCGAACACTTCGCGTACCGCCTCGCTCATGCCGGCGCAGATCAGGCTTCCCTTCAGCGCCTTCGTTTTTTTGGCGGCCACGAGCACGACTCTAAGACCGGCGCTGCTAATATATTGAAGTGCCGTAAAATCGAGCACGAACCGGGTATGCCCTTCGCCGGCCAGACCGACAAACGCCGCTTCCGCTTCAGATGCGTTCTGCCCGTCGAGACGTCCTTGTATCGAGAGAACGGCCACGCCGTCCTTCACCGCAGTTTTCAAATCCATCAGTCGCACCTCGTCTAATCGTATTTGATCATCGTCAGCCTGTTGCCGGAAGGGAGCCGTTCATAACTGAGCTCGTCCATCAGCCGCTTGACGAAATAGACGCCGAGCCCGCCGATCTGACGGTCGTCCAGTTCTTGCGTCAGGTCGGGATCGGATTTTGAGAGCGGATCGAACGAAGCCGCGTTGTCCTCCATGACAAGCCTGACGCCGCCGCCCGCCTTATCGATCGTAAGAAGAATCCGCGGGTCGCCTCCGTCCGGATAGCCGTAGGACACGATATTCGTCAGCAATTCCTCGCAAGCCAGCGTCAACTGAAGCTTCATTCGCTCCGACCATCCCAGTCGCACGCCCGTCTCGTCCATGAAACGGTGAAGCGCACCGATCGCGGACAAGCCTTCGTTCAGCGCAATCGCGCAGCTTCCGTCCGCTTCGTTCGCCTTGCGCGCATTGTCGTTCCTAGCGGTCAATGGCTTCCCTCCGTCCGCCGTCAGTCGATGACAAGACGTTATTATTCACGCGTATCATACCATAATCCGACAAAAAAATAGCCATTTATAGTAAACGAATCGTATTTACGCGGGAAAATATAAGCTATAATAGAAAACAAATCTACGAACGGAAAGAGGTCGCGTCCTTGAGCCGCCTTTATGCCCATAACCGCCAGCCATCCGCTTCCCGAACCGGCCCCGCCGAGAAGCCGCAGCAGGGCAAGCCAGTCCAGATGCTCGCATTGCAGCGCGCCGTCGGCAACCGCGCCGTCCTGCAGATGATGCGCGCAGGCGACCTGTCGCCGGAAGAATCGGCCGCGCCCGCCCAGCGCAAGGAGAGTCGTCCCGGCGCTCTGCCGCTCGACGTCCAGTCCAAGATGGAACGCGTGATGGGCGCCGATTTTTCCAACGTCAACGTGCATGCCAACTCCTCGCAGGCTTCGGGCATGGGCGCGCTCGCCTACGCGCAGGGCAATGACATCCACTTCGCTCCCGGACAGTACAGTCCCGACACGCAGAACGGCCAGAAAATAATCGGGCATGAGCTCGCGCATGTCGTCCAGCAGCGTCAAGGGCGCGTGCTTCCGACCGCCCAGCTTAAGAGCGGCATGCGCCTCAATGACGATCCCGCCCTGGAGAAGGAAGCGGACAATCTCGGCGAGAAGGCCGCAGCGACGCCGGATCAGGGCGAGCCTACCATTCAGCGGATGGCAGATCGTCCGACGCCCGGACTGCCCGCGCAGGTCGCCCCCTTTATTCCTATACAGCAATCGTGACCGCCGTCCATCCTGTTGGAGCTGCGCCGGACCGGCCGCATTAATCATTCATCGACACTCGCCTATCGCTAAGGAGTCGTGCATTCATGAGCTCATTTCAAGCCCAAACCCGTCCGTCGGGAACCGCGACCGCGCAGGTCGCCCAGGCCAAATCCGCCTCTTCTCGGGCACCCGCCGGTCCGGCGTCCGCGACGCTGCAGCTCATGCAGTCGCCGGCCGGCATATTGCAGCTTCAGCGCGCCCTCGGCAACGCGGCCCTGATCCAGATGCTGACCGACCCGGCCAAGATGCCTGCCTCGATGCCTTCTCCGAACGCTTCGAAGCAGACATCGCTGGCCGGGGCTCATTTGCGCAGCTTCAAAAAGGAGCTCGGCGCCGGCGGCACCGAGTCGTTCGAGGTCGACGAAAGCACGATGGTCGGCGGCAAGATTAAGTATCGCGGAGAGCTGGACGTCTACGAGGTGTACGACAAGACGGGCGGCTGGAAGCTGGCGAAGTTCGGCTCCGATTACGGCTTTATCCGCAAAGAAAAAGTAAAAGCGCTCGGCGGCATCGCCGGCGCCCGGGACAAGCTGGCCGGGATCAAGCAGCAGCAAGGTGGCGCCGCGCTGTCTTCCGTCGGTACCAACCCCGAGGCGGAAGAAGGAACGGAAGAAAACGTCGAGACTGCCGATAGCCTCAAGGAGCTCGGCACCCTCGTCCCGGGCACGAAGTCCGAACAGCTCGAGGATGCGATCGACAACCTGAAGGGCGTGGAGGGCGCCGAAGACCAAAAGGAAGCGCTCGAAAACCAAAAGAGCCACCTCGACGTCGGCACCAATCCGCTCGAATTCGCCATGTCCGGCGTGAGCGGCCTCATCGCCATGAAAAAAACGATCGGCGCGTTCAAAGATCCCGAAAAGTCCAAGATGGATGTCGCCGAGGGCGCCATCGACACCGCCGAGTCCGCGACGAAAATGGTGGAAAGCAGCTCGGGCCTTATCAATGATGCGGGCGTCGTCCATGGGACTGGAGAAGTCGGCGATGCAGGCGCGGTCAGCGACTGGGCCGGCTCGGTCGGAGAGGCGATCGCGGCGATCAAGAGCGCATTCAGCGTCGTCAAGGGCATCTACGACATGTTCAAAAAAGGCATGAGCGACGAAGGGCTAAGCAAGGACGAGGCGGTATCCGGCACGCTGGACGCGCTGGAGAACAGTCTTCAAGCCGCCCAAGGCGTCCTAAAGACCGTAAAGGCGATCAAGGACATACTGGATATGGGTACCGCAGGCCTCGCCGTTGCCATACCTGGCGTGGGTATCGCCATCAGCGGCATCTCCATCACGATCAAGACGTACAACGCGGTCAAGGCGACGGTATCCGCCATGAAGATGACGACGGCCAAACGGGATTTCAAATCCGCCTACGGCGCCGGCGGCAAAAACAAGGATTATGTCACGGCGGGGAAAAAACGCACGCTCGGCGGCGTACATCTGTGGACGACGAACGCGGGCACCGATCCGGCCAAGCTCAAGCAGCGCAAGGACGAGCTGACAGCGCTCGGCACGACGGCTTCGCCGGAGGAAGTGCAGGAGCTGAAGGATATCCAGGATTACGAACTCGCCAAGGAAATGAAGTACATCAACCGCAAACGGCAGGTTCGCGGGACGATCGAGATCGGCCTGGAAATGACCAACATCGCCGGCGATATCGCCACCCTCACAGGTGTCGGCGCGCAGGTCGGCATTCCGCTGAAGGCGGCTGCCGGCGGCGCCGGCGCGGCGATGAAAGTGGCGCGGACGGTCAAGCAAGCCGGCCGAGACCGTGCAGCCAAAGCGGGTGCGTGGGGAATCACGAAGGCCGTATTCAACGCGGACAAGTCTTCCTCCGCCAAGCTGGCCAAGCGCATCCAGCACAGCAATATGATCCTGGAAATGGTCGCCGCGCTGCCTGAATACCGCCCCGGCGACAATGATATTATCAAGCAATACAAACGCGTCGAAAACTTTATCTCGGCCAGCGGCGTCTCCACCGCCGAGTTGTACCGTCTGAACGGCAACGTCGAAAAGCAGCGCGAACTGCTCGTCAACGGGATGAAGCAGCGTTGATCGGCCGCATCGCCGATCGGCGCCGCCCGAGCGATGCACGTGACTTTGATTGAAAGGGTGAGCTTATGGACAATTATACGAATGCGCGGGATCTGGCTGAGCTCGGCTTTTTGCAGCAAGCGTTGGAGGAAGCCGGCATGCCCGCTCGCCTGATCGAGCCGAACGAAGAAGTTCCGATCCCCGCCCTGCTCGCCACGCCCGATACCGACGACGAAAGCGGCGAACGGTATTTGACTTTTAATTTCGTGCCGCTGGATGACGAAGATATCGGCGACATCCGCCTGCTGCAGCTGTACACCATCGTCGCGCCGGTCGTCGTCTCCACGGCTCGCACCGGTCTGGCCGAGCTGCTCATGGCGGTCAACAGCCGTCTCCCGCTCGGACACTTCAGTTTAAACGAAGCCGGGGAGCTTTATTACCGCTATGTTTGGGCCGTCGGCAGCGCGCACAAGCTGCCTCAGCCCGAGGCGCTGCATGTCATCGATCTGTTCCTCATGACGCTCGGCATGTTCGCTTCGACGATCGGCGAAGTGGCATCGGGCAGCCGTGCTGCCAACGAAGCGATCGCAGCTTTGAATTCTTAACAAGGCAACGCCAGTTGCCGCTGTCTCTAAAGATCGTATAGCTGGCGGGGCTATCCCAAAAGGGTCATGAAATTGACCTGAGGGATAGCCCTTTGCTTTGTCTTCCGGCTGCCGTATGGGTAAAAATGCGAATCTGCAGGCTTTTTTAACGGCAAGCACCCCCGATGCGCAGTTCGAGCAGAAAAAAATGCACGTACGCAGGAATTTGCTACAAAAACCGTTTCAATCGTGTAACTGGAAGTATTTGCAGGCTTCCGAGGCTTAGGAACCTGATGAGCAACCGGCAGAGCAACCCGCTCTGCCACAAACCAGCCACCTCTGGCCCTGAACGAATAAACACGGCGATTAAATCCGATCAGGACTAGGAAAAGGCCGCGCGGCAAATGCCTGCGCATCTGCAGACTTTGCTTGGTGTCCTGATTGCCGTATAGGTAAAGATGCAAATCTGCAGGCTTTGCTTGGTGTCTTGATTACTTTGTAGGTAAAGATGCAAATATGCAGGCTTTTTTAACGGCAAGCCCCCCCGATGCGCGGTTCGAGCAGCAAAAGATGCGCGTACGTAGGCATTTGCTCCAAAAACCGATTAAAGTGTGGAAAAGGATGTATATTTGCAGGCTTTCGAGGCTGAGCGAGCGGCAGAGCAACCGACTTAGCAAACTGCCCGGCCACCCGCAGATTAACCCGCTTGGCAGCCCGCAGAGCAAACTCCCTGGCCACCAGCAGATCAACATGCTTGGCAATAGCTTGCTATCTGCTGCTGAGGTTGACAGTCGACCTGCGCTGCCGCGCCTCGCGCGGACGTCTTCCGCGCAGGACCGCCCAAGCCGCGCGGGCGAGCAAAAGAAAAGAGACTGTCCAAATGACTTGTGGGACAGCCTCTTTGTGGATTGTTGGAGCGGTCCGCAGAAAACCGCGCCTATTTTTTTGCTGCGGAGACCCGCAGCTCCATGCCTTCGGCGGCAAAACGCGCCCACGCGGGCAAGCCGTAATCCCGTCTGGCGTCGATATCGTGGGACAAATGCGTAAATACGACCTCGGGCGCACCGACCTCCTCGGTCAACTGCAGCCCTTCCTTGACGTCGTACAAGGACCGGGTATCCATCGGGTACGGCTCCTCGTAAAAGCTCGTGCCGAGAATGAGCAGCGACAACCCGCGCAGCGGCTGCTTCTGCGCGTCCGTCAAGTCGATCGAATCGGGACAATACGCAAACGAGCCGCCTTCCGGGTGGTCGAAACGGTACGCGTACGAGTACCCGTTTTTGCCGTGATTCACCTTCCATGCCCGAATTGCCCAGCCGCCGTACGCCAGCGTGCCGGCCTCCTCGAGCGGCCGATGAAGAAGACGCCCTCCGATCCACGGATAACGGGTGGCGACGTCCTGCAGCACCTCCGAAGGCCCGTACAGCTCGGCCGTCATATCCAGCCAGCGGCAGGCGTCCGCCCACTCAGCCAGTCCGCCGATATGATCGACATGGGCGTGCGTCAGCAGCGCCCGCTCCACCCGCCTCGCGCCAAGCCGTTCCATCTGATGGCGCCAGTCAGGCCCGCAATCGACGAGCAGCGGAGCCTCTTCTCCCGTATTCAGCCAGACGGAAGAACGGCGCCTGACGTTCAATCCGCCGCTGCGCGCCTCCTCGCAGACGGCGCATTCGCAGTAAACGCGCGGCGTGCCCAGGGAATCCCCGTTCCCCAGCACCGTAATGACTAGATCCTGTTGCTTGGATGCAGACAACTTCCTTACCTTCCTTCTTTGCTCGAAGACTATATTGCAGAAGCCGCCCCGCTTAGATCGGCAGCAGCTCGACGTCGTCCAGCGACTCGAGCCGCGAGACCATCGTCTCCCATGCCTCCGGCTTCTTAGGCAGCGCGGCATAGTACCAGCGCAGAAAGCGTGCCGCAAGCGAAGCGGGCAGACTCTTCAGCGCATCGTCCGCCGGCCTGAAGCAGAGGTCGAGTCCTTCAACCGCCTTGCCTTCGTGATCCCACGACGGATGCACGTAAACAAGGTCAAGTCGTTTGAAGCCGAGATGAGACAGTACCTCGCGCCTGACGGCAGGATGCATCGGACCGACAGGACCGGCGACATCCTCGGCGCCGAGCTGCGCGGGATCGTAAATCTCCGCGAACATGCCCAGCATCGGCACGCCGCTCTCCGCTTCCAGCCGCTTTAAATGCGCTTCGCGCTGAACGAGCAAAAACCGACCGATACCGAGCCCCGGGCGCCCGACGATCGTAAAGTCGGTCATCGCCACGGCGAATTCGGGCCGGTAGCGGTATTCGGTCGCGCCCACTACCTCCCCGTCCAGCACGGCGACGTATACCTGGATCGTCGGATCCAGCAGCGGCTCGCGCCACAGATCGAAAGCCAGAACCTCCTCCGGCGGGAACACGCGTCCCATCAAATCGTGCATTTTCAAAAAATACGGATCCTCGATCGATTCGATCTTGCGATATTCCAAAGACATATTGACCCTCCTTATCAGGCACAAAAAAAGAAGACGGGCGGCATGCATCCCGTCTTCCCCTGCAATAGCCCGCTCATGAAAACAAGCGTAATGGAATCGAATCGTCTTGTAAAGGTCATTCTGCCGCTGCGGCGGCAGACGCGACGACAAAAGCATGCTTCCCCGGACCGACCCTGCGCTCGTCGGCGGCCGCGGCGGTGCCGCTCTTCGGACCCGGCAGCACGACGACGGCCGTTGCGCCCGCCGGAATTTCGACGTCGAGCCTGAGCGCGTTCCCTTCTTTCGTCCAGTCGGAGACGATCTCGCCTTTTACCGTCTTCAGACGAGTTCTGGCCCATTGCAGGCAAGAAGGCACGTTCGGCCGGATTCGAATCGAATCGTACCCGGGCGATAGCGGCTCGATGCCGCCAAGACGCGTGTAAAAGGACGCGCCGATACCGCCGAACATCGCATGATCGTGCGAGTGCATGCCGCCTTTCTCGCTCCACTGCTCCCAGAGTGTCGTCGCGCCCTGCGCGATTTGATAGCCGAAGCCGGGATATTCGGGCTGCGTCAGCAGCGCAAGCGCCAGGTCGATGCAGCCATGGTCCGCGAGCACATCCATCAGATAACGCGTGCCGTAGATGCCCGTGTCCAGGCGCCCGCCTTTCGCCTCGATTGCGGCGAGCAGTCCCTGAAACGCCTTGTCGACGGCGGATGAGGGCACCATACCGAAGGCGAGCGGCATCAATTGCGCAGTCTGCGAGCCGCTGCCGTATATGCCGTTGCCGTCATGGAAGCGGGATTGAAAAGCCTCGCCGATCCGCTCCGCAAGCGCCGAGAAGCGCATAGCTTCTTCCGCATGTCCGCAAACTTCCGCCGCCTGAGACACGATGCGCGCGAACCGTCCGTATAGCGCCGAATTCACGATCGCTACTTCGTTGAAGTAGTTTTCCCACCCGTCGTCGTTCGGAACGCACCAGTCGCCGAAGCCCTCCTCGACGATGCCGGCAGGCCACTTCGCGGCGAGCGTATCCACGTAGGCGGACATGCTCGGATAAGATGTTTCAAGCGTCTCGCGATCGCCGTAATACTGGTACAGATACCAAGGCAGCGTCACCTTGTCCCCGCTCCAGTCGGGATTGCCGGCATCGTGGCTAATATCGCCGAGCCATTTGCGGTAATAAGCCTGCATGCCGAAATTGTGGATAGCAGCCTCCTCGACGACCGCCGAATCCATGAGACAAGGCGTGCGCTCGTCCCGCTGGCAGCAGTCGGTCGGAATGCTGTACAGATTGTTCAGTATCGACCAGCGGAGGTTGCGCTGAATGCGGACAAGCGTCTCGTCCGAGCAGTTGAATTCGCCGGCTTCCTCGACGTCCGCATGCACCGGTACCGCGAGCAGCTCCAGCAGCTCGGCGTCGCCGCGCACTTCGACATAACGAAAGCCGTGATAGGTGAACCGGGGCTCGTAGGTTTCTCGTTCTGAGCTGCCGCCGAGGATGTAAATATCGGTCGCCTTCGCGTTGCGGTTCGTCCACGGATCGATCGCGCCGTCCGCGTCTATAAGCTCGCTGTAGCGCAGCTCGACCCGCGTTCCGGCCGATCCCCGGACGGCCGCTTTAGCCCAGCCGGCGATATTTTGCCCGAAGTCGTATACGGCGACACCATCCCGCGGCCTAAGCACGCGAACCGGCCGAAGCGGCTCGAACGCCCGGACCTGAGGCTGCTCGTTTCGCAAAAGCTCACCTTCGGGCGGCGCCGCTCGGACAGCGCGAGCCCAGCCCAAGGCCGCGAATTCCGGCAAATTCCATCCCGGCTGCGCGAGCCTGGCATCGAAAATCTCGCCGTCGTAGATGTCGTTCGCGAGCAGCGGACTTGGCCCGGTCAGCCAGCTCTCGTCGGTACCAAGCGTCCGCGTCGAACCGTCTTCGAGCGTCGCCGTCAGCGTTAAAGCGACCGCCTTGCCGCGCTTCCACTTCCAGCCCCACCGCGAATAATTCATATTGTAGCCGTTGCCAAGCCAGAGGCCGACCGCATTGGTCCCCGCCTTCAAGAAGCTCGTCACATCGTAAACGTCATACAGCAGCCTGCGTTCGTAAGGAGCGTTCGCTGGCGTCAGCAAACGGGCATCGGGCTTTGCGCCGTTGACGGTGACCTCGTACCACCCGAGAGCGTACACGCAAAGCTCCGCGCGGACGACTGGCGACTGCAGCTCGAATTGCTTGCGCAGCAGCGGGCTGTCGGATGCGACCTGCGCCTCGCAGACAGCCAGAACGTTCTCGTCCAGCCGCAGGCCGCTGCCCGAGCCGTCGATGCGCCCGCCCCCGAATTGGATCACTGCAGGATCGTAAAACCGGTTGACGTACATGTGGCGTCCGTCCGGTGCAACGACGCGCAGATCCCGGCAGACCGCCGAGCCGCCGCTTCCGGCTCTGAAGCCGATCGTGCCCGCTTCGCGACCGGGTTCGCGGGCACAAAGAACGGTTCGTCCGCCGATGTTAACGGCGACCTCCTCGGCGCTTCGCTCAAGCCTGATCCGTATGGCGCCCGGCGAATTCGTCAGCTCTGGAGCAGCCGCGCGCGCCAGTTCCGTCCGGATTCCGTCCGCAAAACCGAACAACGTCACGCTGCCGAACTCGGCATCCAGCGCACAGCCGCTGTAGCGCGCCTCCGATCGAACGCCGAACAGAATTTCCAGCGTGCCTGCTTCCAAGACGACGGTCAGCTCGACCGCATATTCGTCCCAATCCCGATGGTCGGCGACGGGCGCAGCGATCCATGCCGCTTCCTTAAATACATTTACAAATACATTTTCGTTTCCATGTTCAGGCATGGCTTTTTCCCCCTTCGTCGGAACCGTGCGGCTCTTCGACCGTCTGCTCGCCAGGCGCATATTCCGCAGCGATTGCCGGCGCATTCCAGGCGCTGGCCGTCAAATCGTCAAGCGCCGTTCCCGCCGGCGCTTCATAGGCAATCGTCCGCTCTTCGCCGGGCCGCAGCCCGATCTCGTTGTCCGACAGATAGCAGCTCCAGTCGACCGGGAATCCCGCGAGCGTCACGCGGATGGCCGGGACAAGTCCCGTATTGCGGATACGGATGCGCCCCCCGCCGGGGGAAGACTCGACCGACAGCGCCAGCGAGGTGCGCGGCAGGCGGCGCAGCGGAGCGTCCGGCAAGCCGGCATACAGCGCGAACGCCTCCTCGGCGACCGTGCCCGGATACTCGTTGCCGTCATACAGATGCGCTTGCTCGAAAGCGATCAGGTCTTTCGTTTTCGGCTGCGCGTTCATTTCGTACCATTGATCCGAGATCGCCGCGCCTTTTTCGT
The DNA here is from genome assembly GCF_030014955.1 of Cohnella hashimotonis. Classification (NCBI taxonomy): domain Bacteria; kingdom Bacillati; phylum Bacillota; class Bacilli; order Caryophanales; family Paenibacillaceae; genus Cohnella; species Cohnella hashimotonis. The sequence goes on along the minus strand of NZ_JAGRPV010000001.1, from coordinate 2,939,428 downwards.
CCTGAAGTATCACCGCCAGCAAAAACGGCGTCAGCCGCTTGGGCTCGCCCGGCAGCTTGAACGCGATTCGGCCCAGCTTAATCCGACCGTTCGCCTCCAGCTCGACGTCGTAGCGGCCGGACCAAAGCTCGCTTAAGCCGCTGTCGTACACGGTCGCGACCGCTACAGCGCCGCGCAGCGCATAGCCGGTATCGTTTGCGGCATGAAGCTCCGCTTCGAACGTTTCGCCCGCCTCCCAGCCGCCGATCCGGTCATAGACGGCGAATGCCGATCGCGGACTGCAAGCCCGTTTCGCCTGATAATAGGGCAGCTTGGGCGTACCGTAAAAATCGACGACGCCCCAGGAATGGCCGGGGAACAAATCCGTGAACTTGTAATACCAAAAACCCGTCTTCCCCTCCGCCGCGCCTGCACGTTGAATCTCAGCCGCAAATCGGATGGACTCGCCCTGCGCGGCCTGGGAATACGTAATATACGTCTCCCAATCCGTGATTGGCCCGTATGCGCCGTACCGCATAACTTTGATGACGTCCTTCAGCGAGAACTGGTGAAAATGCGCAAGCCAGCCCCGGCTCTCCTCGGTCGGCGGCCAGGCAGACAGCGCCTCCTCCGGCACGAACCGGACGCAGCTCGAACGAGCGGGCATGCTCGGCACGCCGTATTCCCCGTAAAATACCGACGGCATTGCAAGCGTCGCCGCGTCGAGCGGCTCCCCGCCATGGTACACGTTCCAATTGTGCGCGCTCCCGCCCCACGGGTCTGTCCGATGGAAAGGCCTGGACGGATCGATTCCGCGGCAGCGTCGGCCGACCAGATGCAGCCCCTCGTCCGCGCCGCCGTGCTCGCCGTTTTCGTTGCCGCCTCCCCACATGACGAGCGACGGGTGATTGCGCAGCCGCTTGACCGAAGCCGTCACCTGCCGGTCGAGGACGCCGAGATCGGTATAAGGCGCGTCCATCGGCCCCCAGCATAACGGAAACTCCTGATAGACCAGAATGCCGGCTTCGTCGCACAGCCGGTAAAATACATCCTCTTCGACGATGCCTCCGCCCCAGGCGCGCAGCATTTGTACATGTCCGCGCCGTGCCAAGCCGATCAGCCGCGCATACAGATCCTCGCGCTGCTCGAGCATCGGATCCGGCCAGCACCAATTCGCGCCTTTGATGAACATCGGCACGCCGTTGACGACAAACTGCCAGCGGTAATCGGCTTCCGGGCGTGCGCCCGGCGCAGCAAGCATCTCGACCGTACGAACGCCGAACGTCGTCTCCGTGCCGACGGCCGCGATCGCAGAGGCTCCTCTCTCGCTGGCGGGAGACCCATTCCCCGCTCCGCAGCCTCGCCCGTTCGCTCCATCCCCGTCGCCCGGCTTGACGTCAAGCTTTAAATCATAAAGCGCCTGCTCGCCGTATCCCGCAGGCCACCAAAGGAACGGATCGCGCAGCGTCACCTCGGCGATATGCCGGCTGCGTCCGATCGGCGCTTCGAGCTTGCTTCGAAATTGAACGGCATGCGCCTTTTCGGCATTTTCCCCCTTCAGCTTAATTTCGCCATCGACCGTAAGCGAGACGGGCTCCGTCAGCAAGTTGTCCACGCTGTACGAGATCTCCAGCACGGCGCCCTCCGGACCGATCGACCGGGTGACGATATACGGCTCGGAGACGGCGACTTCCGGTTCGGCCACAAGCCAGACATCCTTCCATATCCCGAGCGATATCAGATGCCCGTAGTGCCAGCCGAAGCCCGGACTGCCTTTCATGATGCCGTTCCAGGACTGCGGGGCCTGATCGATTCGGACAACCAGCTCGTTGGGACCGTCGAAGTCGACGAGCCGCGTGACGTCGAGGTCGGGACCGCCGAACATGCCCGCGTGATAACCGAGCGACATCCCGTTCAGGAACACGGTGCCCGAATAGTCGATGCCGTCGAATCGCAGCGTAAGCCGACGTCCCCGCCAATCGGCCGGCGCCTCGAAGCTGCGCGCAAACCACCAGTCGCTGCGCTCCGCGCGCGTCCGCCGGAACCATAGCGGCGTCTCCGTCGGCTGGCCATGCTTTTCCAGCTCGTCGATCGTATTCGTGTCCCAGTATGGGTCCGCGAGCTCGCCAAGTCCGACGAGCGCGCGCTGCACCGTCGTCGGCACCGTCACCTCGCGCCAACCGCTTCGATCCGTGCCCGGCGCGTACCACTTCTCCGCCATTCCCCGGCTCGCTTTCGCCTTTCGTCCGAACCAGCCGGTATTCGGCGCGGGATCGCCGGGGTCTGCGGGCTCGCTGTCCTGCATGCGCCAGCTGCCCGACAAGGAGAGCCGTTCCGGCCCAAGACAGACAATCTTGGAATCAACGTCTCCATGTCGGTCTCCATCGCCGTCGACGAGCCTCGCAATCGTCCGTTGCGCAGGCCTGGATGCATCTATTTCGCAAGCCGTGTCTCCGTAGAGCGAGGATTTGCGGTACGCCTCGTCTTGCAAGTCGTCCAAATATCGTTCCGTCATGCTGCGGCACTTCCCATCCGTTTAATTTCATCGAACGAACAGGGAGCCGAAGCCTCCTCGGCTCCGGCTCCCTGTCAAGGCGGCTATGCCGCGCGCGGCGGCCCTTATTGCAGGCCGTGCTCCGCTCTCAGTCTTTGGACTTCGTCGTTGTAATACTTTGTGAAGTCGTCCGCGCCCGCTTTTTTGAAGGCGTCAAGCGCTTCGGCTTTCGCTTTGTTGTAAGCCGCTTCGTCCTTCGCCAGAATGATCTTGGCCGCTTGACGCGTGGCGAGCTCCTTGAGCGAAGCCTCTTTCTTTTTCCAGTCGTCGGTCAGCGTGACGCCCGGCACCGTATTTTCCTTGAGCACCTGATCCTCGCTCATATTGTCCATCCAGGTCGTGGCGGACACGAGCTTGCCTTCCTTGATGAGCTTGCCGAATACTTCGCCGGAATACGATGCGCCGTAGTGCTGCGCAAAGTCTTTTTCAAGCGGCGTCGCAGCCTTGACGAGCGCTTCCTCGGTGTTGAACAGGTTGAGCGGCTGGCCGTCCTGCGGATTGGCGACGTCGCCGCCGAGGCCGATGATGTTCAGGTCGAGCGACATGCCGGACGATTCGAGCGGAATGCCGCCCGTCGCCTTGAGCGCCAGCGAGTCTTCGGTGAGCGTCGGCTTGCCGTCCGTCAGGTTCCAGTTCTGGCCTTCGATGCCGCTGTACATCGTTCTTGCGCCTTCGTAGGAGTAGATGTAGTTCAGGAACTCCATCGCCTTCTCCGGATTTTTGGAGCTCTTGGAGATGCTGTACGATTTGTCCTGCCAGCCGAGCGGGCGAATCTCGCCCGTCCAGGCGTATTTGCCCGCCGGAATGACGATGAAGCCTTTGCCGTCGTTCGTATGCTGAGCGTTGAAGTCGCCCATCGCCCAGGTAGCCGGTCCGACGACGATTTGGCCGGAGGTCGCCTTGGCCATGTAATCGTTGTTTTTCATCGTCAGGCTGTCGGGATCGAGCAGGCCGCGCTGGTTGGCGTCGAAGTAGAACTTCATCGCGGTCCAGAAGTTGGACGTCTCGTCGGTCAGCGTGCTGATGAACTTGGTGCTGCCGGTCTCGTGCATCGTCAGGTCGCTCGTCACGCCGGCGATATTGGTGAAAATGATCGGCGGGATCGTGTACGGCCACAAGCCCCAGTCCTGCCACATCGAGACGCCGTACACCTTTTTGCCGTCGTCGGTCTTCGGATGCTTCTGCACGATCTGGTCGACGACGTTCAGCAGGTCGTCCATCGTCTTGACCTCGGGGGCGCCGGCTTCCTTGTACCAGTCCCAGCGGATCGTCGGGCCGATCGTGATCGGACGGACGAACTTGCCCGACTTCGCCTGAACCTGCGGCGGCAGGAAGTAAAGCTTGCCGGTGCCGTTGCTCCAGTTTTTCTTGCTGAAGTCGACGACGGTCGGGATGTTCGCGGTAATGTCTTTGCCGTGCTCGGCGAGCAGGTCGTCCATCGGGACGATCAGGTTGCCTTCGATCAGCTGCTTTTGATATTTGTTGACGTCCGAGCGGACGATATCGGGCAGGTCGCCGCTAGCCAGCATGACGTTGAATTTATTTTCGTCGGCTTCTACGTATTCGATCTTGACCCCGATTTTGTCGGCGATCGCTTTGGCTACCGGGCTTTCGTTATACTTGTTCCACTTGGTGCCCGGCTCCATGACCAGCACGCGGAGCGTGACCAGATCCTTGGCGGCTTCGGTCGAAGCGCTGGGGCTTGCGGCAGCCGAACTTGCGCCGGCGCTAGCCGATGTCGTCGCGGACGGCGAAGCGTTGTTTCCATTGTTGCCGTTGTTGCCGCCGGAACAGGCGGAGAGCAAAAGGGAAGTCGTCGCCAGCATCATGGCCCCCAGCTTAAGGGTAGCTTTCTTTCTCATTGTAACCCTCCTATGAATGGTCGAGATTTATAATTATCGGCGATATCGCCGGATAATCCAAGCTTGTCTTCTTCGGATCGGAAGGCCATTTCGGTCAGCCTTTGACTGCGCCCATCATGATGCCTTTGACGAAGTAGCGCTGCAGCATCGGATAGACGAGCACGATCGGCAGCGTCACGAGCATGGTGATGGCCATCCGGATCGACTGCGGCGTCAGCGTGCGGACCAGATCGCCGCGGTTGAGCTGCTCCGTCGTCGCGTTGGACAGATTGCTCGATTGGTTCAGGAAGTTGTAGAGCACGAGCTGAAGCGTTTGCAGCTTCGGATTTTCGACGAGAAAGTAGTTATCGAACCATGTATTCCACTGGCCCACGGCGGCGAACACGGCGATCGTCGCGATGATCGGCATCGACAGCGGGAATATGATGCTCGTGTAGATTTTGAAGTAGCCCGCGCCGTCGATCTTGGCCGATTCCTCAAGCGAGGCCGGCAGCTGTTCGATAAACGTCTTGATCAGGATGACGTTAAAGCCCGCAAGCGCCGTCGGCAGCACGTACAGCAGGAAGCTGTTTTGCAGCCCGTACGTTTTCATCGTCAGATACCAGGGGATGAAGCCGGCGTTGAAGTACATGGTGACGAGCACGAACCGGTAAATCGCCTTGCGGAACGGAAGCTCTTCCTTCGTGATCAAATAGGCGAAGAACGAGCAGCAGAAAACGGTAATGAGTGTGCCGACGACCGTCCGCGACAGCGATACGATGGCGGCATCCATAATGCCCGGCAGCTTCACCGTGGTCTGGTAAGCCTCCAGGGAGAAGCCCGCCGGCCAGAAGGTGACGCCCTTCTGCGCCTGGATCGAGTCGCTGATCGAATAGATGAAGATGTAGTAAAAGGGATAGATGGTGGCAAGCACGAGCACCGTCAATAGCAGGTAGTTAAAAAAGTTGAACGTCAGATCCTTGTAGTCGATCGGCCGCTTGCGCCGCTCCGGCTTCGAAGCGACGGCCGCAGGCTTGGTTGCGGTTGTCGTGTTCATGGGGAAGCTCCTTTCCGGTCAAACGGTCAGACGATGCCTTGGCCGCGGAATTTTTTGGACAGCAGGTTGACGGTGAACAGCAGCACGATGCTGATGATCGACTTGAACATCCCTACCGCCGTCGAGTAAGAGTAGTCGCCGGTGACCAGACCCAGCCGGTACACGTACAGGTCGAGCACCTCGATGCGATCCGCAACCATTACGTTGCTGAATACGAGGTATTGCTCGAAACCGGCGGATAGCAGATTGCTGATCGAGAGCAGCAGCAGCACGATAAACGTCGGCATGATGCTCGGCAGCGTAATGTGCCAGATCGTGCGCCGTCTGCCCGCGCCGTCGACCTTGGCGGCGTCGTATTGCTCGCTGTCGATGCTGACGATGGCGGCCAGGTAAATAATCGCGCTCCAGCCGACGGATTTCCATAGGAGCAGCAGCGTCTGCACCGTCCATACGCGCTCGTAGTTGCCGAGTACGTCTACGGGCGCGCCGCCCAGTCCCAGTTTCATCAGGAACGTGTTGACCGCTCCCTCTGTGCTGAACATGCTGAACGCCAGCGCGTATACGATAATCCAGCTGATGTAGTGCGGCAGCGTGGACACGGTCTGAACGAGACGCTTGAACCAGCCGCTGCGCACCTCGGACACCATGATGGCGAACAGCATCGGAATCGGCGCGGTCAGGATCGACAGGAAGCTCAGCGCCAGCGTGTTCATCAGCACGGGCCCCATCCAGGGATCGCTGAACATTTCTCTGAACCGGTCGAGTCCGGAAAATGGTGTTTTGGATAGCGGGATGCCGGGGTGATAGTCGAAAAAGGCGTAAATCCAGCCGAACAGCGGCACATAGCTGAAGGCGAAGGCGATGAGGACGAACGGCAGCGCCGCAAGCAGAAGCTTGTATCCGTCCTTTCGACGGTGGCTCGATTTGAAGCGCCGCTTTTTGCCGGTCTGGCTCGCAGTCGTGGTTTCCATAGCGGTTCTCCTTTACTCCTGAAGTCTCTCTCTTTCGATGTCCTCATTATAGGAGCCTTTGGAACCATGTCGAATGAAGGATCTCTCGATCTCGTTGAAATATATAGAGGCGCACGGACGGGCGGATTGAACGATTTTGCGGCGGGTTGAACAAAAACGCGGAGGGGGGCCTGAGGCTTGATTCTGAATGTACAAAGCCGCCTTGGCTCCCGGCTTCGCCGGCGCGCCAAAGCGGCTCGTATAAGTAACCTGATATAACTTGCTTATTCTGACCTACTTCGTCACTTGCACGAGCAGCGTCTCGCTTGTCGTCGCGCCGGCTGCGTTGGAAAGCTCGGCACGGTATTCATAGCTGCCCAGCGCTTTTCCCGCGATCGCCGTCGTCGCCGCTTGCGCGGCAGGCGTGCCCGCTGACAATGTCTTCGTATCGATCAGCACGCCGTTTTCGTACAAACGATACGCGCTGCCGTTCGTCCCCCACCACAGGTTCATCGTCACGTCATAGCTGCCGTCTCCGTCCCAATTGTTCGCGGACAGCACCGGCTTGCCCGGCTTCGCGTCCTTGACGACAACGGTCAGCGTCTCGCTTGACGTCGCCCCTTTCGCATTGATCAGCTCGGCCCGGTAACGATAGGTGCCGTCGACTCGCCCCGAAAGTTGCGTATTTGCCGTCTGCGCTGCCGGAGAAGCGCTAACGAGCCGCTGCGTATCGATCAGTGCATCGTTCTCGTACAGCTTGTAGATCGTCGCGTTTTCGCCGTACCAGAGATTCATCGTGATTTTGTAATCGCCGTCGAGCAGCCCCGTGTCATAGCCGTTGTCGCTGGACAGCACCGCCACGCCCGGCTTCGCGGCAGCCGGCGGCTCGGCGGCGAGGGCCGCGCGCGCCGTCGTCAGCTCGGACAACGCGGCGTCGATCTGATTCTGCGTCGACGCCGCGTTCGCGAGCGCCACGCTGGCTGCGGTCAGCGCCGTCTGCAGCGCCGACCAGCTGCCGGCCGTATAGGCGGCTTCGTTCAAGCCCTCCGCGGTGATTGCCTCATGCTTGGCCGAGAGCTGCGTCCGGTCCGCAGGCGGCACGGCCTGCTGGACGGCGATCGCGTCCAGAAATGCCGTATTGTCGCCCGAGGCGTTCGTCGTGACGAAGCGTATCGTATGATTGCCCGCGGCCGCGGTAAAAATCGGGGTCTCGAACGCCGCAAAGGCCGTCTTGTTCGTCGGCGAGAAGGAAGCGAGCAGCGTCGTATCGTAATAGACGTCGAAGGCGACCTGTCCGCCGAAATCCCGGCGCGCAGCCTGGAAAGCGATCTTATAGGTGCCTGCAGCAAAACGGATCGCCTGCGACAGCTCGCCTTGCGAGCCGTTTTTGGACGTGACCAGCGCGGTTTGCGAACCGTCCGGCGCCGTCGGCGCGCCGAATACGGAGCCGTTCTTTTGCACGCCGGACAGGCCGTTAAACGTCCAGTCGTACGTCATCGGTCCGACGCGGTAGCTCGTGACGGCAGGCGACTCGAAGCCGCCGTTCGCAAGCGACGGCACGAACGCCGTGAGTCCCGCGCGCGCCGCGGTCAGCCCCGACAAAGCCGCATCCGTCTCGGCTTGCGTCGCGTACGCATCGGCCAGAACGGCGTCCGCCGCCGTCAGCGCGCTTTGCAGCGCCGACCAGCTGGCGTCCGTGAAGTCGGCCGCCTGAAGATTTTCCGCGACGATCTGGCTCTTTTTGCTCGCGAGCGCGGTCTGGTCGGCAACCTCCTCGATCAGGATCAGCCTGACGTCGTCGATAAACGCCGTGTTGTCCCCGCTCGTCGTCGTCGCCGCGAATTTGATCGTGTGGCTGCCTGTCGTCGCGACCTCGAAGCCGCCGGTCTTGAACGCCTTGAAGTCCTGCGACGTCGGTGTATAGGAGCCGATTACCGTATTGTCGTAGTAGACGTTGAAGCTTTGCTGGCCGCCAAAGCCGCGGCGCGCGGCCTGGAACGACAGCTTGTAACGTCCGGCGGGAAAGCCGAGCGTCTGCTTGATCTCGCCCGCAAGTCCGCCGTTGGTCTGAATCAGCGCGGTTTGAACGCCTTCCGGCGCATCCTTCGCGCCGAACGCCGAGCCGTTCTTCTGGATGCCGGCTCTGTTGTTGAACGACCAGCCGTCCGCGAAGGCGCCAGCCTTCACGCCGCTTGAAGCCGTGACCGTCGGCGATTCGAAGCCCGCGTTCAGCAGCGCCGCCGGCTCTGGCGGCTTCGGCAGGCCGATCTCGACCGCGTCGATGAAGGCGGTATTGTCGCCCGTGTGCGAGGTAGCCTGGAATTTGATCGTATGCTTGCCGCCAGCCGTCTCGAAGCTGTCGGTGCGGAACGTCGTGTAGGCGCCGGACGGCGCGAAGCTGCCGATCAGCTCGCTGTCGAAGTACACGTCGAACGTCTGCTGCCCGCCGAAGCTCGTACGGTTGGCTGCTTTAAAGGAAACCTGGTACTCGCCCGGCTTGAAGTTAATCTCCTGATAGAAGTTTCCGTCGATGCCGCCGTCGGTTTTCAGGTACATGCTTTGCACCCCTTGCGGCGCGGGTGGCGGCGCGAACGCGCTCGTATTGCTGTGCACGCCCGTATGGTCGCTGAACACCCAGCCGTTCGTGAACGGCCCGTTGCGGTAGCTCGCGACCGCCGGCTTTTCAAAGCCCGCATTGTAAAACGTAACGAGAGGCAGTTCGTCCGGCACGTTCGCGCTGTAGTAGCAGCGCTTGGCCGCTCCGGGATTCGGATCGCCGAATACAGCGGCCGTGCAGTCAGTGCCGCCTGTCGCGATCTTGTAGTTGAACAGGCCGTCCGCTCCATATGCGACGATGCCCTCGCCTTCGTAGTAGCACTCGCCGCCTTCGTAAGCGCAGAACTGATAGCCGTCCGGCGCGACGCTGACGTCGAGAATGCGGTAGAATGCGGACGTCGTGCCGGACGGATCGAGCCCGGCTTTAAAAGCTCTGGCCTTGAACAGCTGCGTCGTGGACGTCTTCAGAATAACCGGCCGCTCGTAGAGCGGCGAAGACGCGTTCGGCGTGCTGCCGTCGATCGTGTACCGGATCTCGGCGCCGGGCGTGCCCGTCGTGAGCGTGACGGCCTCCGACGAATCGTATACGCCGTAGGGAAGGCTAATCTCGGGCGCGTCGACGCGCGTCGGCAGCGATCTCGGCGTCACCGTGACGCTGGCGATATTGTAGCCGTCCGGATTCGCCTGGCTAACCGCCTTGATCGCGACCTGGCGCTCCGTATCCACGTCGGGAGCCGTATACAAGCCATTCGCGTCAATCGTGCCGTTGCCGGACCCGATCACGCTCCAGCTCACGCCGCCCGCATTGTCGATGACGTCAGCCGACAGCTGCAGCGTCTCGCCGCCCGTCACCTTGGCTTCGACCGGCGTCAGTTCGACCTGCGTCTGCGATGCTTCGGTCGTGTAGATCGCGAAGTTGTAATCGGCTCCGACGTTCCCGTCGCTGAACGTGTCCGTCGCCGCGAAGCTGCCGGAAGCGGGCGGAAGCAGCGCGTTGCCGTCTCTTGCGACCGAATCGCTGTAAGCGTGCTTAACGAACGTCTTGCCGATCGCCGTGCCGCCGAAGTCGAACGTAATATCCTTCGGCGCGCCTGCCTTGCTCTCGACGAGAATCGCATAATCGCCGCCGTCCGTCTTAAAGGCGGCCGCGCGAACGTCCGGCGAGCTCGACTGTACTTTGACGACGTCGCTGTGCGCAGGTACGTACCGATTGAGAAGTCCGGCCGAATAAAACGTCCGCTTGGCCGCAAGTCCCTGCACGACCGAATCCCACATCGTGTAGTTGCCGTTGACGTCGCCGAGCGGGTCGGTGCTCCAGACGCCGTTCAGCTGCCAGACGAGCGCCGACTGAAGGCCTTCGTTCGCGCCTCGAATGACGTAGTTGGCGAAGCCGGAGTTCCAGCCGCTGGCATCGTCCGCCGACCAGCCGAATTCCGTCATCTGTACCTTCTTCGGCGAGACGGCCGCCTTGCGGGCCGCAATCTCGCTGCCGAGGCTCTCGTACGACGCGCCGTACATATGGAAGCTGTAGCCGTCGATATGCGCGTCCGCAAGCGTATGCAGCGCGGTCGTCCAGTCCGTCGCGCTCGTCTCCTCCGGCGCCCAGATGCCGATCCGGTCCCGCAGCCCGTCCGCGGAGAGCCGCTGGCTGACCTTCGTGACGATATTGGCGTAGTACTGCTGCTGGTTCGCCTTGTCGCCGCCGGTCTCGAAATCCCAGCTGCCATTGGGCTCGTTGTAGAACGTCAGGTACTTGATATTATCGTAGCCGCGTTCGTCGATGAGCTCCTTGAGCGTATTCGATGCCGATTCGGCGAAATCGTCGACGTCCGCCGGCGCGCTCGTCCAAGGATCGACGCCCGGCAGGCCGAACCAGTCGTGAATTTCCTCGCCGTTTTTCCAGCCGAAGTTGAGCTCGATCTCGGTGCCGGCCGCCTTGAGCGCATCGAGGTACGGGTAGACATCCGCCATCTCCTCGCTGTCGAAGTCATAGACGCCCTTCTCTTTTTCCACCCAATCGACCTGGAACCAAAGCCTTGCGACTTTCGGCTTGATCGTGCCGATCCGCTTCCTGTCGATCTCCCATTCCGGCCCGTCGTACCCGTAGCTTGCGGACTTCGGCATAAGCGCGAGCGGCATGACGTTCACGCCGACGCCGAGAAAATCATCGTTGATGACGTTGCCCGTATCGATGCTGACCGTGACGTTTTCCGTTGCCGCCGTCTCCGCCGCTGCGGCGCTCCCCGTACCCGCGCCGGCCGGCAGCAGGGCGGACAGCAATAGCGCCGCGGCTCCCAGCACGCCGAACCTGGATTTTTTGATCTTCATCCTAACAATCGCTCCTTTTAGAGGGTGTCTATAAACGGTAACCGCTTACAAAACCGTGCCGTCCGCTCACCTCCGCTTTTCGAATATGACCTGCGGGCGCCAATCGGCTCCCCGTCTTCCTCAACATAATCGCTCGGCATTCAGGTTCATATGAACGATCTCGCGATCCGATTGAAAAAAGAGCGCAATCGCCGCAATTGCCGGTTGAACGATTTTTTAACCTGTTCAAGTAGCTGCGTCACAAGACAAATTAAAAAAAAAGACCCCGCCCGAACGGGCGAGGCCAATCGTTGCCGAAATTTAATCCTGTCCCCCGGCCTGGAGCGAAGGCATGCGGACAACGACCTCCGCCCCCTTGTCGCGCGGAACGAAGCGCAAGCCGTACTGTTCGCCGAAATAAAGGCGGATGCGCTTGTTCACGTTGCGCAGCCCGATGCCGCTGCCGCCGCCCGCCGACTCGTACGCTTCGCCCGTTTCGAACCTGCGGTTAAGCTCCTCTAGCAGGTCCTGCGGAATGCCGGTGCCCGAATCGCTGACGACGATCCGCAGCTCGCCGTCGTCCGACTTGGCGTGAATGGATATAAATATTTCCTGCTCTTCTTCCCGCTGTCCGGAAGCGATCGAATTTTCCACGAGCGGCTGCAGGATGAATCGCGGCACCAGGCACGAAGCGGTCGTCTCGTCCACGTCGATGTCGAACAGGACGCTGTCGTTGAACCGCAGGTTGATAATGCCGATATAGTGCGTCAAGTAAGCCAGTTCGTCCCGCAGCTCGCACATCGGATCCTTGCTCGAGAATACCGGGCGGAGCAGATTGCCCAGCGCCACGATGCTGCGTTCGATATCGTCCGTTTTTTTCATGTTCGCCATCCAACGGACCATATTCAGCGTGTTGTACAGAAAATGCGGGTTGATCTGGTATTGCAGCGATTCGATCTCCGTCTCCCGCTTCTGCTCCTGCATGCTGTTGTTTTTATCGATCAGCTCCACGATGCTGAGCGACATCTCGTTGAACCGCCGGATAACCGTCCCGAGCTCGTTGTCCGGCACGCGGTCGAAGGTGACGCCGAGCTCCCCCCGGCTCATGTCCTTCATCTTGCCGGACAGCACCTGCAGCGGATTCATGATCTTGCGCAGCCACACGTAAGAGAGCGCGAACATGATGAGCAGGCTGACGATAAAAAAGAGCGCGACGGCACGCTGCATTTTGTAAATCTGGTCGGCATAAAGACCGAGCGGCACTTCCTTCAGGATATACCAGTCCGCGTCCTGCAGCCTGTAATAGACCGTCTGGACGCTCCCGCCCTTCTCGTCGCGGCTTCCGTAAGCCGGCGCCCCCTCCTTTTGCGGCGCGAACGGACTCGCCTTCCCGATCTTCTCCTTGTTGTTGCTGGATACGATAACGCCGTCCTTGTCCACGATAAACATGTCCCCGTCTTCGGGCTTAAGATCGGACGCGTACATGGAGGCGAGATAACGCTCGTCGATGTTGAATATCAGCGTCCCGCTCGTCCGAGGCTCGTAAATGCTGCGCACGCCGCGCAGCATGCTGACCAGCGTGGCGTCGTTCGGTCCGGTCTTGTACGGGTTGTAATAAGACTCCTTTACGTTGCCCTGCACGATGAGCTTGGGAAATTCGAGCTGGGAACGCATATAGGCGTCCGACTTGAAAAACAGCCGCACCCATTCCTCCTCCGTCTGCACGAGGGTCTGTCCCGCATTGCCGCCGACGACGCCCTGCTGCTCCGCGGTGAGATAAATCGAATGAATGTAGTTGTAGTTGAAAATAAACGTCTCGATGCGGTTTTGCAGCAGATTCTGATAGTTGACGAAGTCGACGTTGCGCTTGTCGGAGATGTTCTGGAGCAAATACTGAATCTGCTCGTCGACCCAGAACAGGTTGGACAGCCGATCCACTTCGCTGACGACGCCGTGGACGTTGTGATCGACCTGCTGGAATTGCTGCAGAAGCAGCCGTTCGTTTTGCGCGCGAATCTGGTTCAGCATAAAAGAATAAACGTAGTACGTGCCGGCGGACAGCACGAGCACGCTGATGAGCATGTACGACAGCACGAGCTGCGAACGAAGGCTTCGGAACGCGTGCGGAAGCTTCATTCGGCGGCCGCCTGGCCGCTCGTCCGCTGCCTGCGGTAATCGTTCGGGTTCAATCCCGTCACTTTTTTAAAAACCTTGCTGAAGTACGTATACTCCGGCGAAAAACCGACCTCGACCGCGATATCGTAAGACTTCATCTGCGTTGAAGCCATCAGCTCCTTGGCCCGTTCGATCCGGTACCTGTTGAGGTAGTCGATAAACGTGATCTGCAGCTCCTTTTTGAACAGAAAGCTCAAATAGCTGAAGCTGAGATTCACGTGGTCGGCGACCGCCTGGAGGCTGATGTTTTCTTTGTAATGCTGCTTGATGTACTGGATCGCCTTGGTGATGTCGCTGCTCATGTGCAGCCGGTTGCGCGTTTCCTCGACGATTTCGGCGAAAAAAACGGATACGCAATCGAGCATTTCAAGCAGCGTATCCGCCTCCTCGAGCTGTCCCGTGACGTTCATGAGGAGCGTTTTTTCATTTTGTCCGTCATTGTACAGACTCGTGCCCACCCATTGAAGAAAATGAAAGAGAAGCGACTCGATCGTCTTGCGGTCGTCGGTCAGGGACGCCTCGAGCGACGTCAGGTACGCCTCGTATTCCTTCAGCTTGATCGGGGACAGCAGCGCGCGCAGCGGCGCGGCATCCCGAAGACGGGCGATGCGGGCGCGCACGCCGGCTAGGTCGGGCAGTTGACCGACGCGATGCATTTGTCCGGTGCCGGTCAAAAATTTATGTCTCAGCGCCTTGCCTGCATCGGCATATAGCGCGGGCAGGTTTTTGTAGCCGCTTCGGATGCCGCTGACGCCAAACGACGCCGACGCGCCGAAGTAAGTCGAGATCGCTTCCTGGATGCGGCTGAGGATCGCATGGGTTTCCTGCTGGATCGACTGCTCGGACGCCACGTCCTCGAAAGACAGCAAGATGACGTAATGCTTGTCGTCGATGCAGAACGCCTCCCCGCGGCACGCGGCGGAAGCGATCTCCCCGAGCACGTTAAGCAGCGTCATCTTGATCAGATGACCGTGCTCGTCCTTGAACTTCTCCTGAATCCGCGCGAAGCGGTCAAGCTCCATCTTGCAGGCGACCAGCCGGACCGGTTGAAGGCGCAAGCTGTGTTGGACGACGAAGCGCTCGAATTCATCGGCGGAGAAGATGTTGTAAAACAGAAAATCCTTGAGCATCTTCTCCTTCACCAGATCAAGGTTGGAGGGGTGCGGCTTGCCTTCGCCCGGCTGGCCGCGCGCGCTCTGTTCGTCAAGGCTGCGGCGCACGCCCTCCAGGACGCCGCCGATCTCCGCCTCGGTCATCGTGAGCTTTAATATATAATGGGATACGCCAAGCGACATGGCCCGGCGCGCCAGATCGAATTCTTCCAGGCAGGAAAGAACGACGATTCGCGTTGTCTTGTCCGCTTCGCGAATCCGTTCGATCAGCTGCATGCCGTCCATCCGCGGCATCCGGATATCGGTAATAACGATATCGGGCTTTTCTTTTTCGTAATAGTCCCATGCCGCCTGTCCGTCGGGCAGATCGGCCGCGACCTCCATGCCGTATTTGCTCCAGTCGACGGAGCTCCTCAGTCCGACGCGGACGAGCATCTCATCCTCGACGATCATCACCTTGTACATCGCGGCATCCCTCCGATCCGTGCGGCTATCCTTCGTTCGACCTCGAATATAACCGATTCGCGTGCCGCGGACAAGCATGCTTGATATGCCGCATGCGTTGTCGCGGAGCGTTCCGGTGTTCTAATCATAAGTCGAAGCAAGCGAGCCGAGGTTGAACGATTTTACGATTTACTTGATTTTGCTCGTCGGACGAAAGGCCGGCGCCTCCAAGCCGCGCCGGCCTTCCTTTTTTTATACAAGCGAGTAAATCCAATAATAAAATTCGTTCCAGACACGACTCTCGCCTTCCTGCTCGAATACAAGCCGCACCGTGATATCCGTCTTGCCCGCCGTATGCCTGGACGGAATCTCGAATTCATCTTCCAGCCAGCGCTTGTACGGATTGCGGTCCGCAAAGTACCAGCTGCGCGATTCGACGCGCTCGCCGTCGACGTACACATGCGCCCGCTGTCTTCCCGTGATCTGGTCGGATCGGCGGCGAAGCCTGACCCCGGCGTTGCGCGGATCGATCGCGACCGTAAATTCGCTGTAGCCCTCGGTCTCTCTGCCCGTGTCCTTCAGCAGACGATGCGTTCCGTCCTCGTAGCCGCTCTCGAGCGAATAACTGCCCCGTCCGCCGCTTGCGACGTAGCCGTGCGCTTCCTCGGACCCGCGATCCCCGATATCGAGCTCGTCGGTGAGCAGCAGGCCGGGCGTATCTATGCCGTAATAGAACAAAATGCCCGAATGCCGCAAATACTGATTGTTATAATCGCCCGATTCGATGCCGAATATTAACTGTTCCCGGAACGGATAGCAATCTCCCGCGCACAGTCGAACCATCGACCACGGGTTGTCCGGCAGACCGTCGTACCCGCTTGACGGATTCGTCTCCGGCGGCGTCGGGAAACCCCAGCCGTAGCAGACATAGCTCTCCGAGCCGTCGCTCTCGATCTGCGGCGTCGCAATGCCGTCGATATAGACGCGAACGTCGCCTTCGCAGCTTACGATACCGGGCTTGCGGGCAAACGCGGTGACCTGAGCCGCGACCATGTGCCCCTTCCCTTCGATCCGACCGATGACGGCATCCGCTCCTCGCGTTGCCTTGGATTCGCGATAGGACGAGGCGCGGAAGTAACCTGTGCGGCCTTCGGGATATCGCGAGAGCGTGGCTTTTTCCGACGTATGGCTTACGTCCCACCTAGCGATCCGAATATCCGCTTCGCCCTTATTCACGAGCTCGACCTTTGCGCTCCGCCAGAACGGCATCGGGAAGTAGTTATACGAGACGCCGTCCGCGCGGGTGCCGTGGGAAAGGATGCCGATTGCGTTGATCCCCAGCTCGTTGCCGAAGAAGGCGCCGAGCGGACTTTCTACGTCCGGCGACTCATGCCCGTCCCACGTCGCGCGTACCCACAGATCGTGCGCGCCGATCCCGGGCGTCTCGGCCAGCATTGAGACGATGCAGCCCGCGCCTTCCGCCTCGAAGACGACGGCCGAGCCGCCCGCCGATATGAAGAGCTCCCGGTGAGCGGTCATCTCCGAGGCCATATCCGGCTTCGGATCTTCGCCGACGCGCCTCCAGATGTCGAGCGTACGATCGTACGACTCCTCGCCGGTGAACGTTATAAGCTCGTCGTCTCCTTCCGCGTACGCATGATAGACGACATGTCCCCATCCGCCGTCGCCTTTGGCCGCACCCTTCAAGCGAATATCCGTCGTAATTTTGCACGATCTCGCGTACGGCATCGGCACGAAGCTTCGTACGACGCGGATGGGACCGCGCCCGCCTTCTTCCGGCCCGAGATAGGCGCCTGCAAGCGGCGCAACGAACGGCGCCTTCGCTCCGAATTCGGAGTGCTTGATCTCGAAGCGGGGAGAAGTCTCTCCATCGAAATAAAAGCGAAACGTCGGCTCCGGGCTGTCCGGATAGCGGTGCTGCACGAAATTGTAAATGCAGCCCGGTCCGTCGACATCAAAGATAACGTATTCGCCGCCATCCTTGTACAGCAGCCAGTCCCAATCCGCGTTGTAGCCTTGCTTGTCGATGCTGCCTTCGTAGTGAACCTGCACGCCGTCCCGAAGCAGGGGCAGGAGATCGAACCGCTCCAGGCTGGACAGTCCTCTCGGCGTCTTCATATCGTTGCGCATTAATATCGTTACCTCCGCGTCTGCACATAATCGGCGCGCGGCCGCAAAGCCGCGGCTCCTTCACCTATATTAGGTTTTTTCGCAGGGAGACGGCTTGAAAGATTTCGGGATTTTGTTGTACGCCAACCAAGTCCGATCCGGACAGGCGATTGAAATAGAGCCGATATCAATAAAGCCGATATCAATAAAGCCGATAAAAAAACACCTTCTCGCGAGAAGGTGCTGAAGGTGCAATATTCTGCTGAATCGCCACTCCTGACACAAAATAACGATGCGCGGCATCGCTATTCCCCAAAAATCCGGCTCGCGGCACGAAATAACGATGCGAGACATCGCTTTATTGTCAAGCCGTGCGATTCAACCGATAAAAGGATTGCGCCATTCCATGAGCGCCGCATTATTGCAGGACTCCTCGTCTTCGAGGTAGCCGTGCGCCACGCCGATCGGATAACGACCGCAGCGGATCAAAAAGGAAACGACCGGATCGCGCAAGCGCCCTGCCGCCACTTCCTCCAGGTATTGCTCCGGCGTCAGACGATCCGCGTGCTTGTGATAGCCGGGCATTCGTCCGCCGCTCAGCAGCCGGCGGCAGCCGAGATGGACGGCCGTCTCGTGCATGGACTGAATAAGCCACTTGCCGAGTCCAAGCGACCGGTACGCAGGCCTGACGCAAAGATCCACTACGTACAACGTATCTCCTTCCGGTTCGTGATTCCTTATGTAGCCGTTATCCGTCGCCTCGGCCCAGCTGTGTCCGTCGCCATCCGTTAGCGTACGCCTGAGCGCCGTCATGGAGCCTGCGAGGCGTCCGTCGACCGAAACGCAAAGGGCGCCGTCCGGGAACCGCGTCACATGCTCCTCGAGCTGCGCTTCGTTCCACCACAGCTCGGACGGGTAGGGCGGCGGGAAGCTCTCCGCTTGAATCTCGATCAACGCCTTAAAATCCTCCCGCGCATAAATACGGATCTCGGCTTCGGCGGTCCGGCTCCCGTCCGTGACGATGAGACGTTTGCGCATGTCGCTGCTCCCTTCTTACTGCCAGTCCGTATACAGATCGACTCTGCGGTCCCGCCAGGTCATGACGGAGCCCGCTTCGCGGACTTCGTCCAGCAGCGCCAGATCGAGATCCGCCGTAATGAGCATGTCCGCATTGATGTCCCCTTCGCTCAGGATGCCCCGAGGCGGGAACGGAATATCGTTCGGC
Source organism: Cohnella hashimotonis (assembly GCF_030014955.1). Taxonomy (NCBI): domain Bacteria; kingdom Bacillati; phylum Bacillota; class Bacilli; order Caryophanales; family Paenibacillaceae; genus Cohnella; species Cohnella hashimotonis. The sequence goes on along the minus strand of NZ_JAGRPV010000001.1, from coordinate 2,921,098 downwards.
GCAATGACGGCGGCCTGGCCGTAGTTTGCCCGCATGAAGTCGACGTTGGTCAGCGACCCGACCGTTCCCGTCGTCACGATATAGATTTGATTTTCCACGGTTCTTGCGTGACAACAGTACCGCACCCGGTAGAAGCCATGCCGGTCGTCCGTGCAGGACGGACAGAAAATGACGTTGGCGCCTTTGGCGCGAACCATGCGCACGATCTCCGGAAACTCAATATCGTAGCAAGTGAGCAGGCCGACCTTGCCGAACGGCGTATCGATCACTTCAACGCCGTCTCCCGGCTCCACGTTCCAGGACTCCGCTTCCGTCGGCGTTATGTGAAGCTTGTCCTGGGTATGCCAGCTTCCGTCCGGCTTGAACAAAAAAGCCGTATTGCGAAGAGCGTCCCCGCGCTTCGTCACATGCGTTCCGCCAAACAAATACATGCCGTACTGCTGCGCCAAACCCGAGAACAGACTCGTATATAGCTCCGTATATTCGGGAAGCGTGCCGATCGGACGGCCCGCGCCCCCCGCCTCCTCGCCGATCCCGAGCAAGGGCGTCGTAATGAACTCGGGGAACAGCACGAACTCCGAGCCGTACTCGGCTGCGTTGCGGACGTAGTGTTTGACTTGGGCGCTCCATTCCTGCGCGTTTTTTATGTCCTTCAAAGCAAATTGAACGGCGGAAACTCTCATTTTCATCGGTGCCATCCCTCCATTTCCTTCCCCCCATTATATCGGGAACGCGGCACCTCGCAAACCGCGATCGCGCATGAGAGAATTCTCATTTCGTTCTAAGAAATCGACAAGAGCCGCATGATTATGCGACTCTTGTTCTTTTTGGAAAAATGTAGGTTGTTTGGGATCTGCTATAGTTGGGTTAAACAATAGGCCCTAGCGAGCCGCACCATTCGGACGGAGGATCGACATCAACATGAGCATAAACATTCGCAGCCGTTTGATCCGCAAAATCGCCAGCCTGGGACTTTGCGCCGCCATTGCCGTTTCCGGAACGATTTTCGTCTCCGCCCCCAAAGCCTCCGCAGCCGCAACGACGACCGTCAAGGCCGACAAGATCATCACGCTCGGCAAAAAATATTTGGGCGTCAAATATCGCCTTGGGGCACCGACCGGCACGACAAAAGTGTTCGACTGCTCCAGCTTCACTCAATATATATTCGGCAAATACGGCGTCAAGCTCCCGCGCGTCTCCAGCGCGCAAGCGACAAAGGGCAAGACGGTAGCCCAATCCGAGCTCAAAAAGGGCGATCTCGTTTTTTTCAAATCCAGCAACAGCTCAAAAATCGGACATGTCGCCGTCTATATCGGCAACAACAAGATTCTTCATACGTACGGCAAGCCAGGCGTTACGATAACAAGCCTGAGCGCATCCTATTGGAAAACCCATTATAAGACGGCAAAGCGCGTACTCTAGCACTCGAACATGCATTTCAATCATAAGCCTTCGTCCAATGCCCATCGGCGGCGAGACGAAGGCTTTTTCGCGTAGTTCGCGCCTTCGCTACGGTGCGAGCTTTACTTGTACGGGAGCGCGATCGCAATCGTCGTGCCGCTGCCGGGCTTGCTGAACACCTCGACCGTCCCGCCGTGCAAATCGATGATTCGCTTGGCTATGGACAGTCCGAGGCCGCTGCCGCCCGTCGCGCGATGCCGGGCTTCGTCCACGCGGTAAAAGCGTTCGAACAAGTACGGGATCTCGTTTTCCGAAATGCCGATGCCGTAATCCGTCACTTCGATGCGAACCGTATTTTTCTCCGAACGGATGCGTACGTCGATCGGTTCCTTGCTGTACTTGATCGCGTTGTCCAGGAAAATCAGGATCATCTGACGGATCTTGTCCTTGTCTCCGACCATTTGCACCGTACTGGAGCCGGCATGAACCCGGATATGACGCAGGAAAGTCGCGCGCAGCACGCCGGACAAGTCGTTGACGATGGAGACGATATCGAACCGGCTCTTGCTGAGCCAATCGTCCTGTTCGGCTTCGGCCAGCGTCAGCATCGATAGCGTCAGCTTCTTGAGCCTTTCGGTCTCGCGTGCGATCGCTTCGATCGCCTCGTCGCGCACGGTTACGTCGTCACGGCCCCAGCGCTTGAGCATGTCCGCATAGCTGCCGATGACGGTGAGCGGCGTCTTCAGCTCGTGCGAGGCGTCCGCTACGAATTGCTTCTGCCGCTCGATCGTCCGGTCCAGCCGTTCGATCATCTGGTTGAACGCGCGGATAAGCTGCTGGAGCTCGACCGATTCCTCGCGGCCCATCTTCACCCGTTGAAGCTTGCCGCTCCGGTCGATCTCCCGCATCGTCTGGACCATCTGCCCGATCGGACCCGTCAGGCGGGAGGTGAACCAGTAGGTGCCGAGAATCGCGAAAATGATCGCGCCGACGCTCGTCACGCTGAGCGCGCCGAGCAAAATCTGCAGATAGCCGTCGAGCGCGGTCAAATAACGCGCGCTGTCGATCTGCCCGATCAGACGATGATTGTCGTAGATCGGCACGGACCAGGTCAGCACCCGGTGACCGTCCACCTTGATCGTGTCCGAATGCGATACCGTGCGCACTTCTTTGGGCAGGGCAAGCAGCTGCTTGTCCACCCCGACCGAGTTCACGACCCGCGAATCCGGCGTAACGATGCGCATCATCTCGTTGACATTGTACATGTCCTTGAGCAGCGCGGTGTCGTCGATGCCTGCCATCTCGTTTTTGCGGAGCGTCTCCATGACGAGATCCGCCTTGCTGGAGAGCAGCTGCAGCTCGCCGCGCGTCGTCACCTTGATGACGAAGTAATAAACGAAAACATTGTACAATATCAAAATGAAAATTAACCAAAAAACGGTAAAAAGCGTAAAACGGAGCCTTAGCGTCATACCTCGGGCTCCTTGAGCATGTAGCCTACGCCGCGAACGGTGTGAAGCAGCTTATGCCTGTACCCCTTGTCCATCTTTTGACGCAAATAACGGATGTAAACGTCGACGACGTTCGTATCCCCGATATATTCGTAGCCCCACACGTCGGACAAAATCTCGTCCCGCGTCTTCTCCGTGCCCTTGTGCCGCGCCAAATAAAGCAATAGCTCGAACTCGCGCGGAGTCAGGTCGATGCCATGATCCTTGCGGTACACCTTGCGCGTGATCAATTCGATCGTCAGGTCTCCGATCTTGAGCGCATCTTCGCTCTCTCCCTCGCGCGAAGCCTTGAAGATCCGCAGCAGGTTCCGCACGCGCGCGAGCAGCTCTTCCATCGCGAAGGGCTTGGTCACATAATCGTTGGCGCCGTGCTCGAAGCCGCTGACCTTGTCCGGAACGGTGTCGCGTGCCGTCAACAGGATGACGGGTACCGCGTTGTCGTTCTGTCTGAACCTGCGAAGCACCTCAACGCCGTTGAGCCCGGGCAGCATGACGTCGAGCAGCAGCAAATCCCATTCGCCGCTCAGCGCCATCTCCAGGCCGGTGCGGCCGTCGGCCGCACGGCCGACTTCATAACCTTCGTGCTTCAGCTCCAGCTCCAATATGCGCGCAATGCCGTCTTCGTCCTCTATGATCAATATACGTTCGCTCATGATCGTCCACCTCTGTCTCCACGTACTTCGGAATCCGGCGAAAAAGCCTGAATCCGCTGACATCTATTGTACCATGACGAACTAGCGAGATCGAATGGATGAAGCATACATTCCCGGAAGACGCTGGTCCGCACCGCATTGGCACGCTTGCCCGCCTGGTAGGCCGGAGGCGTCTTACCCTAGCAATCTCGCGCAAAAGTCATCCGCTTCGGCAGCCGCGCGCCGCGGCAGCGCGATATCTCCGCCTTGCCAAAGCCAGGCAGCCGCTTCGGCAGGCGGCAAGTGCGGCACCGCGAGTCTCGGCCGCTCCGGAAACAAGCTCAGCCATTCGCCGCGCCCGGAAAAGTCCATATCGCGGTTCGCGATCCAGCCCGTGGACGCGCCGGCCCGCGACGCAGCCGTCAGCAGCTCCGCGCAGCTGCGTTGCCGGCGCGCCGTCCACTTGACCGGCAGCGGATCGGCCACCGGGAAGATCGCGTCGGCATGCGCCGCGAGCCAGTCCGATACCCGCGCATCCTGCCAGGCGCCGGACACGTCAAGCAGGACGAGCGGCGCGCCGATCGCGTCCAGCCAGAAGGCGAAGCCCGGCGCGGGCGCGCTGCCGGGCGGATCGTCGGGACGCAGCGGATAATAATCCGCGTGCCCTTCCCGCCAAGCCGGAGACACCGATGCCGCGCCGGACGGATCCGCGAATACCGCGCGTCCGGGCATGCGCCTCTCGCCGTCCAGCCAGCGGTACAGCTCGGGCTCGACGCCCGGACACTCCGTCAAGGCGTGCGCGACGCCGAGGCGGTTCAGTCGGGACGACAGCAGCCGTGCCACAAAGGTCGCACCCACGCCGGGGTAGGCCGACAGAATCGCGGCGATTCGGACCGCTTGGCCGGGTGGACGGTCTGCGGCGTTTCGGCTCGCTTGTGCAGGTCTATCTGTCGGCATCGCCAAGGCTCTGCCAGACTCATGCGCTTCGAAGGAGGCAGCAAAGCGCTGCCAATCGCGTACGACGGCGGCCGCGCCGTCCGGCCGGGCTTCCGGCCTTTCGGACAGCAACTGCTCGACGGAGGCGACAAATCCCGGCGGCACGTCCCGCTGCCAATTCGGCCTGCCGACGGCGCCTGTACGATCGTAAAAGCCGCCGCCCGTCAGCAGGTAATAGGCAAGGGCGCCGAGTCCGTACAGATCCGTCCTGGCGTCGCTCTGCTCGCCCCGCAACTGCTCCGGCGCCGCGAACGCGGGCGTGCCGAGCATCAGCGTGTCCTTGTCCGCGCCCGGCTTGAACTCTCGCGCGATGCCGAAATCGATCAGAATCGCGTCGTCCCTTCCGTCGATCATCACGTTGGCCGGCTTCAGGTCGCGAAAAACGACGAGCGGACGCTGCGCATGCAAATATTGCAGCGTCCGCGCCAGCTGGAGCAAATAACGCAGCGCCTTCGCGAAAGGCAGACGCATCCCGTGCCTGCGCATGCGTTCGGCCAGCGTCTCGCCTTCGACATAGGTCATGACGATGAGCGCAAGCCCTTGATCGTCCGGCGGCTCGTAATCGACGATCTCTGGCAGGCCCGGATGACGCAAGGCGCTCAGCAGTCTCGCCTCGTCGATAAATCGCTCGGCATCGTCGTACGTTCTCGTCAGCTTGAGCGCCAGCAGCCTCCCGCCCAGCTTCAAATCCTCGGCCAGGTACACGCGGGCCATCCCGCCCCGTCCCAGTCCGCCGGCGATCCGATACCGGTTCGACACGAGCTGACCCAGTTCGAATACAGGCAGCGGATCCCGCGCGCGCTTTCCCTCCATGTTAGGTTCCTCCATTCGCCGCAAACGCCGTTCGCTACGCGAAAAAACGCGATAAAAACGAAAAACCGCGCCGAAACCGCTGCTCCCTAAGGGATTCGGTTCGGCGCGGGATGCTTTCCCGTGCGTTTGTCTAGCATATTGCTGCAATTATAACATGCCGCGATCATCAAAGGAAGGTCGATCTTGCCTCCCATTCGGCGAAGCCCGCCGCAAACGCGGTTACTTGCGCATCCAGACCGTCGCTTCGTCCCGGTTGTGAAACAGCTGCTTGACCCTGCGGATATCGAAGGCCTCCTCGTAGGAACCGAGCAAGTCCCCGATCGTCTGCATCGGTTTTTTGTACATCAGCTTAAGCGTGACGATGACGGATGCGCCCGCCGACAGCGCCGGCGCCAGCTGCTTCACGATCCGGGCCGTATGATGCGGATCCCAGCTCATATCGCATACGAGCAAATCGAAGGTCCCGGGTGCAAAAGAAATATCGGCCGCGTTCTGGCGCAGATGGCGCAGCCTCGGATGCCCCGCCAGCGACTCGTCCATCTCTGCGGGATCGACCGCCGTGACGCGAAGGCCGCGTTCCAGGAGTACGGACGCCCAGCCGCCGGGCGCCGCGCCGAGATCGAGCGCATTCGTGAACCGTTCGAACGGCAGGTCGAACGTCTGCTCCGCTTCGAGCAGCTTGAACGCAGCGCGGGAGATGAGTCCTTCCTCGCGGCGGAACCGTACGGCGCCCCCCGGCCAGTCGGACAGATTGTCGGCCGGCACTGAAATACCGAGATAAAGGGTCCGCTTCGCGGCGTAAACGGATACGATCAGATTCGCCCCGCGGGACACAGTCTCCGCTCCCGACTCCAGCAACGCCGGTACCATGAGATCGCGGGCTTCCGCCGACGAAAAGGGGAACGGACTATCCTGCGACTTGCGTACTTGAACCGCGACCTTGGCGCCCTTTACTTCGTCGGCCAGCGAGCCCGCGAAGCGGACGAGCGCAGCAGCGACCTCCTCCGCGTGCTGCGGAATGTCCAACTCCTCCCGCACCGGGAACAAGTGGCGCAAGAAGATGGGCTCGTCCATGCGGAGCTGGCGGACCAGTTCGCGATCGTCCGTACCGGCGACGTTAAGCTTAAAGGTCTCGCCGGGCGCAAGGCCCGACAACGAGACGTCCGGCCAACGCCTGCGCAGCTCCTCCATCGCATACGGCGCGAAGCCGGGGTTGCTCGTTCCGATGAATGCCGACACGCTACCCCTCCTTTTCAACCGTAATCCAAGGTCTGTCTTCTGCCCAACGTACGTTGACCGGCACCTCGTAGGCGTCGCGCAGCAGCTCCGCCGTCAGCACCTCGCGCTTGGGACCGGCCGCGATGATGCGCCCCTCTGCCATGAGCGCCACATGCGTAAACAATGGCACGATCTCTTCGATATGATGCGTCACGTACAAGATGCCATCGACGCGCCTCGACAGCGATTCGAGCGAATCCAAAAACTTTTCGCGCTCGAACAGGTCAAGTCCGGCACACGGCTCGTCCATGATCAGAAGCTGCGGATCGGCCATCATCGTCCGGGCAAGCAGCGCCTTCTTGCGCTCGCCCTGGGACAGCGTCCCGAAAGGCTGCTCGGCGCGCGAGCCGAGCCCGACGCGATCGAGCTCCGCCAGCGCCTTCGCCTTGACTTCATCGGAAATTTCCTCGTAAATGCGCAAGTAAGCGTTCATTCCGCCCACGACGATCTCCCAGACCGGGTCGCGGGGGATGAGCTTTTCAATGAGAGACGGGCCGATATTGCCGATTCTTTTGCGCACCTCGCGCACATCGACCCGCCCGTAGCGGTTGCCGAGAATGTCGACCGTACCGCTTGTCGGGAATAAATAGCCTGTAATCATTTCAAGCAGCGTAGATTTGCCGCAGCCGTTGCGGCCGAGAAGCACCCATCGCTCCCCCGCTTTGACCGTCAGATCGACGCCGCGCAAAATCTCTCGATCTTCCCGGCGCCAGACGATATTTTTAAGTTCGATCATGATCGTTTTCCTCTCCCCTGAACGATTCAATGAGCCGCGCCCTGACTTCCACGACCGATCCGAACCGGTATACCTTGTTCCACGAACCGTCCGGTCGCCGCAGCAGCAAACAGGGAACGCTCTCGATCTGAAAAGCTTCCGCGAGTCCGGGCATCAGATTGATGTTCGCGGAGGCGATCCGGATGCCCGTCAGCGACGCCTCGGCCACCTCGAGCATGCGTCTCGCAAGCGCGCACGTGCCGCACAGTGGCGTATAGACGAACAGCGCGAGAGCGCCATCCGACTCTTCGATTTCCCGCCGCCAGGATCTGGCTTCCCATTCTATCATTGCGATTCGTCCTTCTCTCTGCCGGCGGCTTTGGCCGCAGCTTCCAGCACCGCCGCCGGCATCGGACCGTCATGCACGATCAGATCGGCGATGCCGGCATCGCGCAGCCCCTTCACCATCTGGGCACGGCCCATCATGCTCGAGGAATGGACGTAAACCTCTCTCGGATGCGTGCCAGCGGCGATGAGTCCCGCGACGACGGCGAACCCGTTAGGTTGTCCGTATCCGAGCTCGTAGTCGAGCGACAGGATGTCTACTTCGTATTCGCGCAGCAGCAGCAGGCATTCTTCTGCCGAATAGGCCGCCACAAAGCCGGCGGGACAAGGCCGCACATCGTCCAAATAAACGTTAATCACGTTAATCGTCTCCCTCGCGCATCAGCTTGAGAACACGGGCGATCTGCTTTTCGTGCGTACCGTCCGCTTCAGGCGGCGTCTCCATGACAATGGGCACCTTTCGTATGTCGGGCGAAGCGAGCAGCTCCCTGAAGCTGTCGTCGCCGATGTAGCCTTCTCCGATCGGCGCATGCCGGTCCCGGCGAGAGCCCGAGGGATAGCGCGAATCGTTCAAATGCACGGCAGCCAGATGCTCCCAGTATCCGAGCTTCGAAGCGCGCGCATGAAAATCGGCCCAATCGGCGCCATCCCACTCTCCGCTGGCGTACAAGTGACAGGTGTCCAGGCAAAAGCCGATTTTGTCCGGATAGGCGCAAAGCGAACGAATCTGGACCATTTCCTCCGGCGTCTTGCCGGCGTCGCCGTGGTTGCCGGCCTGATTCTCGAGCAGCAGCTTCGCCTTGCCTTCCCAGCGGGCGAGCGTTCTGTCGAGCCAGGCGATCATGTCGCGATAGCCCTGCAGCGGGTCGTCGCCGCGGATAACGCCGAAGTGAACGACCGTGCCGATCGAACCGCACGCCTCCGCGATCGCAAGATCGCCCAGCACGCAACGCTCCATCTGAGATGCGGAATCCCCGGTCGAAGCCGGGTTGATCGCATATGCGGAGTGGCCCAGCGAGACGACCTCCGCTTCCCGGCAGTAAGCTGCGCAGCGGGATGCGTCCGCTTCGTCGACCGGCTTGGAGAAAAGCGTGCGCGGATTGGACGGGAAATACTGAAAGGCATTGCCGCCCATGCGACTCGCCGCGCGTGCCGCCTCGTACAACCCGCGCCGCGTGCTGACATGGCTGCCTACGGCCGGCATGCTAGGCTTCCTTCTGGCATACCGGACAGTAGAACATTTTTCGTCCAGCCAGCGTTTCCAGTACGATCTCGTCGCCCGAACGAGGGCACGGTTCGCCTCCGCGATCGTAAATCAGCAGCTTGTCCAAAAATCCGCCGGTCGTCTCGTCCCCGGCCGTCAACGGATGCTCCATATATCCGCCCCCGTCGGCCGCTTCCGTAAGCACTTTGCGCATGGAAGCATAAAGCGCGGCAATTTGCTCGTCCTTCAGCGCCGAAATCTGCGAAGCCGGGTGGATCATCGCATCGAAGCAAATCTCGTCCGAATAGCAGTTGCCGATGCCGGCGAGAAACTTCTGATCGATCAGAACGGGCTTGAGCCGCCCCCGGCGCTTTTTGAGCCGCGCTGCGAACGCGCCTTCGGTCAGTCGCGGGTCGAACGGATCCGGTCCCAGGTCGTGCAGGCGCTCGAGCACCGCCTTGGCGCTGAGCCGGTGTAAAAATCCGAGCCGCAGTCCCGCGAAGAACAGCCGATTGCCGTCGTCCAGCGTCAGGATAACTTGATAGTGGTCGTCGCTCTTAGGCCCTTCCTCACCGTAGAACATCCAGCCGCCGAGCATTAAATGCAGCAGCAGCCGGTTGCCGTCGTCCAGGTGGAAGAGCAGGTGCTTGCCGCGCCTCTCCACAAACAATATTCGCTTGCCCTTCAACCCGTCTATGAAAGATTCCGCGGGTTCGTTAATCGTTTTTTCGCGATTTACGACAACCTCCCGGATCATCTTCCCGCATACGAGCGGAGACAGCAATCTTCGGTAGGTGTCCATTTCCGGCCATTCCGGCATGATCGTTCATCCCTTCTCCAGCCATCTCGCGGATGGTCTGCCATCGTCTGAAGTTCGTCGAGTCCGCATCGAAACTATGTATTTATCCGTTCGCTAACCGTCCCCAAGCCTTAAAATCAACGCCCTTACATCATCGGGCCCCGCGCATACCGCATCCGGCATCGCACCTGCGCGCTCGCAACGCCGACGCCAATCGTCGGGACCGCATATGCCGGTAAGGACAAGCACCGTCGGACAACCGGCCGCAAGGCCGGCGGCGAGATCCGTGTGCGGATTGTCCCCGACGACCCATGCTTCCGAGGCTTCGATGCCCGCCAGATCCAGCGCATACCGCATCATAATGCCGGACGGCTTGCCGATGACGACCGGAGCGATGTCGCTGGCCGTCTCCAGCAGAGCCGCGAGGCTGCCCGCGCCGGGCAAAAAACCGTCGCCGACGGGCAGCCGGCGATCCGGATTAGTGAGCAAATAGTCTGCTCCCGATAGTAAATAACCGAGCGCCGCCGTCAATTGTCCATAGTTCAACCCCCGGTCCAATCCTTGGACGACAAGGTTCACCTTCGCGCCTTCGGCAAGCTCCGCTTCGTCCGGCATCGCGATGCCGGCCTGTGCAAGCGCGCTGCGCAGGCCGTGCTCCCCGATGACGAACGCGACGGCGTCCGGATGGCGCTGCTTGGCGTAATGCGCGGCGGCTGCCGCGGATGTAATGACGCGTCCGGCTTCCGCCGGGATGCCGAAGCCGCGAAGATGCTCCGCTACCTGCTCGGGCGTGCGCGTCGAATTGTTCGTTAAGTACCAACAGGCAATACCCGCCTCTTCAAGCGCCTCGACCAATCCCGAAGCGCCTTCGATCGGCGTTTCTCCTCTGTACAGCGTGCCGTCGAGGTCGAGCAGTACGGCCCTCGGCCGCCTGGCGAAGACGTCTTCGCGAAGCAGCTCGGTTTGTTGCGACATTCCATTTGGCTCCTTTGAAGCTGTCGTGCGATACATGATGCTGCCAGCTTTTATATGAATCACAATACCCTTTTGTCGAGTACTCTGCAACCATCCGGACACAGAAAGAAGCGATAGCCCGACCCGGAATCTCATCCGAGCCGGCCTATCGCTTCGATCTTGCGGCTAAGCCGCGCCATTCTGTGCCTGATCGCGTCGAGCTCCGCCCGCACGCGATCGCTCTGGCGCAGCGAAGTCCGCCGCTGCAGCAGCTCAAGCGCGCGCGACGCGTAATCCAGCGCGATGCCCGGCTCCCTGCAGCGATGCTCGTAATGCATCGACAGCTCGATATGCGCTTCTGCGGAAGGCAGCAGCCGCGATTCGGCGAGGCTGGCCGCCCGCTCCCACAGCTCGGCCGCCTCGCCGTGCCGGCCGAGCCGCTTGAGGCGCGCGGCGGCCGGCAGCAGCCATCGGCCGCCGGGCATGCCCTCCGCGACCAGCGCGGCGAACAGCCGCTCCGCGTGCAGCTCGCCGCCGTGATCGGCCAGCCAGGCTGCCGTCCGGAACAGCTCCTCCGGTTCCGCCGGGAGCGCCCATTCGGCGCCGAGCCGGCCCTCGAGCACGCCGCCGAAATGCACCGTCAGGCTGGCCAGCGTCAAAATATCCCGCTCGTTATGAATATAGACGCCGCGCAGATGCGATGCGTCCCCGTCGCTCAGATACTTCATGTAAAGCTCCGGCGCGAGAGAGCCGGGCACGTCTTCGCCGCGCACGATGCCGAGCCGGTCTTCCTCGATCCGGCTTAGCTTGCAGGAAGGCAGCGTGTTTTTCCATAAGGCGCGTGCAGAATGAAGAAAATCGAGATGCCCAGGCTCGACGCCGCTCGGCCGCCAGCCGTTCAGCACGAAGCGGCTCGTCAGCACCGGCCAGTCGAACGACCGTCCGTTGTAGGTGACCAAATGCGTGACGCCGGCGAACTTGCCGAGCAGGTAGGCCAGCATCGCCCGCTCCTCGCCGGGATGCCTGATGAGCAACTGCTCCACCGTAAATGTGCCCGCCTCGCCGTCGGCGTACCCGAACCCGATCATAAAGGGCAAATTGCCCGTGCCGACGCCGAGCCCGGTCGTTTCGGTGTCGAGGAACAACAGACGCTTGGCTTCGATATCCTCCGGCTCGATAGACGAATCCGCCGCAGGCGTTCCCCGCTTCCGGTTCTGCCGCGCCGCGATCGGCTTCAGCCTGCCTGCGCAGGAAATCAACTCGGTCAACACGTAATGGCCGTGCCGGTGCTCGAGCGGGTAGACCGCGCGGCGGCGCAAAAAGCTGCCGTATTCGCCGGCGACCTCCTCGACGTCCAGCGCGGCGAGCGACGGATGGAGCCCGCTGCCGAGCGCACCATTGACGCCTGTAACGGTTGCGCCGCGCTCCCTGCCGGCTGACGGCCCGGAGCTATCAGTTACGGCGTCGCCCATGCGTTCCGCAAAACGCACTGAGGTTCCGGTCGACTGTTCCGCGGATTCCTCCGCCGCTGCGTCACCGGGCGATGCGTCCGTCGCCTTGGACGAAGCCGAATGAGCCCGCAGCCGGTCCAGCCGATCGCGCAAACTGCTCATCCTGCCGCACCTGCCGTTCTTTGCAGCAGCCCGAGCGCCAGATCCTTGCCAAGCAAGCCGACTTCCTCGATCGGTCCGACGCAAGCCGGGCAGCCGCTCAGGCAGCCGCAACCCTCAATGAGGCGCCCGGCCTCCGCGAGCAGCTCGTCATGCTTTTCGTAGAGGCGCTGGCTGAGGCCGATGCCGCCCGGATAGCGGTCGTAAAAGTAGATCGTCGGCTGCTTCGTATGCACGGCCTTCACCTGGGGCACGACACAGATGTCCATCGGATCGCACATCAGATGCAGCGGCGCCAGATGGACGAGCACGTTGGCGAGCCCGAGCAAGGCGGATTGCATGTCGTTCGCGCTGCGGACGGCGGCGGCTTCCTCGGAGAACGAGAACCAGTAGCCGCTCGTATGCAGCTCCTCTTCGGGCAGATGGATCGGCCCGGAGCCGATATTCTCGTGCGTACGCAGTCGCATTTTTTTGAAAATCGTCGGCTTGGCAGTCACCATCAGCTCACCGTATTGACGCACGATGGCGCCGCCCGGCGACTCGCGCTCCTTGTCCACGTGCAGCACCTTAAGCTCGACAGCGAGACTCGCGTCCGTAAAATAGTCCACGTTGACCTGGCGCACGTAAGCCTTCTTTTCCGGATAGTCCAGCTTCTCGACCTGATACTGCACGCCCTCGTGCAAATAGATCGCTTCCTCGTGGATGAGCGTCGGCGCGCCGAACCGGTCGACCTCGCCGAGCACGCGGTGGCCTTCCGTCATGTCGATAATGACGAAATTCTCCTGCGCCGCGGAGCGAAGCGAGATGCCGTGCGCCGGGAACGCCTGCTCCATCCAGTACCAGCGGCCGGCGTTCTCGTGCAGCACCTTCTCTTCCGCAAGAAATTCGAGCAGATCGACTAGCTTCTCCCCGCCGAACGTATCCCCGGCTTCGAACGGCAGCTCGTACGCGGCGCACTTGATATGATCGAGCAAAATCAACAGGTTGTCCGGATGGATGCGCGCTTCCTCCGGCGGACGTCCTAGAAAATAATCCGGGTGCTGAATCAAGTATTGATCGAGCGGGTTGCTGCTGGCGACGAGAAACGTAACGGAGCTGCCGTGCCGGCGTCCCGCCCGTCCGGACTGCTGCCACGTGCTGGCGATGGAGCCCGGGTAGCCGTTAAGCACGCAGGCTTGCAGCTGGCCGATATCGATGCCGAGCTCGAGCGCGTTGGTGCTGACGACGCCGCGAATCTCGCCGCTTCGCAGCCCCTTCTCGATCTCGCGCCGCAGCTTCGGCAGATAACCGCCCCGATAGCCGCGAATCGACTTTGGCCCGAATTCCCGTTTGGTCAGCTCCTGCAGGTAAGTGAGCAAGATCTCTACGCGGACGCGGCTGCGCGCGAATACGATCGTCTGAATGCCGCTGCGAAGCAGCAGCGACGCCAGCTTTTGCGATTCCAGCACGCTCGAACGCCGGATGCCGAGCTGCCGGTTGACGACGGGCGGATTGTAGAAAACAAGATGCTTCTCCCCTGCCGGCGCGCCATTGTCGTCGACGAGCGCGAACGGCTCCTCGATCAGACGTTCGGCGTGCTCGCGCGGATTGGCGATCGTAGCGGAAGCGCACAAAAACTGCGGATTGCTTCCGTAAAACCGGCAAATTCGCTTCAACCTGCGGATGACGTTGGCCACATGGCTGCCGAACACGCCGCGATAAGCGTGCAGTTCGTCGATGACGATATATTTCAGGTTTTCAAACAGCTTGACCCACTTCGTGTGATGCGGCAGGATGGCCGAGTGGAGCATATCCGGGTTCGTCACGACGATATGGCCGGCGTTGCGAATGACCTGACGGACGGTGGGCGGCGTATCGCCGTCGTACGTATGCGTCTTGATATCGACCTCCATCGCGTCGGCCAGCTCCTGCAGCTCGGCCACCTGGTCCTGGGCGAGGGCCTTTGTCGGGAACAGATAAAGCGCCCTCGCGCTCGGATCGGTCAAAAGCCGCTGCAGCACCGGCAGGTTGTAGCACAGCGTCTTACCGGACGCCGTCGGCGTGACGGTCACGACGTGACGGCCGGCGCGGACCGACTCGAAGGCCAAAGCCTGGTGGGTATAGAGCGAAGCGATATTCCTCGCCCCGAGCGCGGCGGCCAGCCTCGGATCGAGCTCCGGCGGAAAGGGCGAGGTCCGCGCGGGCCGGGCAGGCTGCGTATGCCAGTAGGTCACGTTTTCCATGATCTCCCGGTTCAGCTTCAGATGCTCCAGCCATTCCTCCATCGTCGCCGCTTTTCCCGTCAAAGGGTTCATGCCGCATCGCTCCATTCCTTTTGCGTATCGTTCGTTTGCGTCTTGTATTCCTCATTGTACAGAATGTACGTTCGCACGGCAACGGCTTGTCGGCTGGCCGGGCAATGTCAATCTATTTCCCCGAATCGGGAAATGATTGCGGCGATGCATTCTGCGTTTATTTGTGTGAATTGTCACGCAATTGCAATAACAGTGTCGAACAGAATCGTTAACGGCGGAGTCCGGTCGAAAATCAGGCTAGCAACCGTGCGATTTCCGTTACTCCATGTCGCATCCTGCGCTTTCCGGGGAAATGATCGCTTATTGCCCGCTTGTTTCGTCAACGGCGAAGAGCCGTCCCGTCCGCTCGCGCGATCGGGACAGCTTGCTTGGCCTATTTCCAACCGCCGTGGGTTAAGCCTTGTCGACGTTAAAATACCTGGCGTCCGGATGCGCGAATACCATCGCGGATACCGACGCTTCCGGCTCCATCATGAAGCCTTCGGTCAGCTGAACGCCGATGTCTTCGGGCTTCATCAGCTCGAACAGCGGCCCCTGATCTTCGAGATCCGGGCAAGCCGGGTAGCCGAACGACACGCGGATGCCCTGGTACCTGGCGCCGAAGCGCTGCTTCATCGTCATGTCGGCCGGGTCCGGGAAGCCCCAGTTGTCGCGCATGATCTGGTGCACCCTCTCCGCCATGCCTTCCGCCACCTCGAGCGCGGT
The DNA here is from genome assembly GCF_030014955.1 of Cohnella hashimotonis. NCBI lineage: Bacteria > Bacillati > Bacillota > Bacilli > Caryophanales > Paenibacillaceae > Cohnella > Cohnella hashimotonis. The sequence goes on along the minus strand of NZ_JAGRPV010000001.1, from coordinate 2,905,841 downwards.
CGCGAGCAGCGCATGCGAGCGCAAGTAGTCGCCGCTCTCCTTCCACTTCTCAGCCTGCTCGCGCGTACCGTTGCCTGCCGTCACGACGAGGAAGCCGACAGTATCCATAACGCCGCTGTCCACGGGCTTCAGGAAGTCCGCCAGGCACAGGAACGGCTCCACCGCCTGCCGCGGAAACGTGAACTTCTTGATCACCGTCTTGCGGTCGGCCGGATCGTAGATCAAAATGTCGTTGCCGTCTCCCTGCGCCGGGAAAAAGCGGTACATCGCCTGCGGCTTCAGCCAGCCGTTCGTCTGGGCGTCGGCCATAATGCCGTCGATCGTGTCCTTCAGCTGCGTCGTGCGCTCGTCTCCCGCCTTGAGCAGCTCCTCGACGTTGCCTTTAAGACCGAGATGGTGACCCATCAGCATCTGCAGGTTCACGTACGGCAGCACGTGCGCGAGCGGGTAATCGCGCAGGACGTGGCGATCGTAATCCGGCGGCGCGAATACGGGCGCGTCCGGCGATACGCTGGCGCTGCGCGCGCGCGTCGGCGCGGGCATCGCCGGCTTCTCCTCCTCGCGCTCGAGCGTGGCGAGCGCGGTCCGGTGCTCTTGCTCGATCGCGGCGCGCTGCGCGGGATCGCTCAGTTTGTTGGCGATGTCGAGCCCGTCCATCGCGTCCTTGGCATAGAGCACGACACCGTCGTATTCGGGCGCGATCCGCGTCTTTGTGAACTTGCGCGTCAGCGCAGCGCCGCCGACGAGGATCGGGGCGTCGATGCCGGCGCTCTTCAGGTCCTGCGCGGTCAGCACCATTTGCTGCGCGCTTTTGACTAGCAGGCCCGACAGTCCGATCGCGTCCGGCTTCTCCTCGCGGTACGCGGCGATGAGCTGGTCCGGCGGCACCTTGATGCCGAGGTTGACGATCTTGTAGCCATTGTTCGAGAGAATGATCTCGACGAGGTTTTTGCCGATATCGTGGACGTCGCCTTTGACCGTCGCAAGCATAATTTTGCCTTTCACGGCGGAGTCCGCCTTTTCCATGTGCGGCTCCAGATGCGCGACCGACGCCTTCATAACCTCCGCGCTCTGCAGCACCTCGGCCACGATCAGCTCATTGTTGTTAAAAAGACGTCCGACCTCCGACATCCCCGCCATAAGCGGACCGTTGATGATGTCGAGCGGCGCGTACTTCGCAAGCGCCTCGTCGAGATCGGCGTGCAGTCCTTCCTTGCTGCCTTCGACGACATAGCCGGCCAGACGCTCTTCAAGCGGCAGGTTTTCGGCTTTGACCTTCTTTTCTACCTTCTTGTCCCGGAAGGCGGCCACGAATTCGGCAAGCGTCTCGTCGTTCGTATTGTAGAGCAGCTCTTCGGCAAGTCTGCGTTCATGCTCGGGAATGGACGCGTAGCGCTCGAGCTTTTCCGTATTGACGATCGCGTAGTCGAGCCCCGCCTTCGTGCATTCGTAAAGAAACACGGAGTTCAGCACCTCGCGGCCGGCCTCGGGAAGTCCGAACGAGATGTTGCTGACGCCGAGAATCGTCTGGCACTTCGGCAGACGCTCCTTGATGAGACGGATGCCTTCGATCGTCTCCTTGGCGGAACCGATATATTGCTCGTCGCCGGTACCGACGGGAAAGACGAGGGCGTCGAATATAAGGTCCTCCGCCTGCAAGCCGTACTTGTTCACCAGCAGGTCATGCGAACGGACAGCCACCTCAAGCTTGTCTTCCCGCGTGATCGCCTGCCCGCGCTCGTCGATCGTGCCGACGACGACGGCCGCGCCGTATTTGTGAAGGATCGGCACGACCTTTTCGAACTTCTCCTCGCCGTCCTCAAGATTAATGGAGTTAATTAATGTTTTGCCCTGGATGTATTTGAGCGACATATCGATGACGGCCGGATCGGTCGTATCGACCATCAGCGGCGCTTTGACCTTTTTCGTGACGAAGTCGAGAAATTTCTTCATGTCTTCCGTCTCGTCGCGGTCCGGATCCTGCAGGCAGACGTCGATGACATGTGCGCCGCTCTTCACCTGGGCGCGCGCGATCTCTGACGCCTCCTCGTACTTGCCCTCGGCGATGAGCCGCTTGAACTTGCGGGAGCCGAGTACGTTCGTCCGTTCGCCTACCATGTAAGGGCGATTTTCGCTCTCGATATACACCGTCTCGATGCCGGATACGGCAGGCGGATGCTCGCCTGCCTGAACGCGCGGCGCCACGTCGGCCATCGCATCCGCGATCGCCTTGATATGCGCCGGCGTCGTGCCGCAGCAGCCGCCCGCGATGTTGATCCAGCCCTGTTCGGCGAATGCGCGCAGCTTGCGCGCGAGCGAATCGGGCGACTCGTGATAATGTCCGTTCTCGTCCGGCAGCCCTGCGTTCGGATAGCAGCTGACGCCGGACTTCGCAATCGCGGACAGCGTACGGATATGATCCCGCATGAACTCGGGGCCGGTCGCGCAGTTCAAGCCGAACGACACCGGGTTCAGGTGCTCGAGCGAAACGTAAAACGATTCGATATTCTGGCCTGCCAGCGTCGTGCCCATCGGCTCGATCGTGCCGCTGATCATGATCGGCAGCGTGCGCCCCATCCGCTCGAACGCCGCCCTGACGCCGATGCTCGCCGCCTTGACGTTAAGCGTATCCTGGCAAGTCTCGATCAGGATCGCATCCACGCCGCCTTCCATAAGCGCCACGACTTGCTCGCGGTAATCCTCGACCAGTTGATCGAATGTCACGCCGCCCGTTACCGACAACGTCTTGGTCGTCGGACCCAGCGCGCCAGCTGCATATCGCGGCTTGTCCGGCGTCGAATACTTGTCGCAAGCCTCGCGCGCGAGCCTAGCCGCGGCCAGGTTGATCTCTCTCGCCTTTTCGGGAATGTCGTATTCAGCCAGCACGACCGACGTCGAGCCGAACGTGTTGGTCTCGATAATGTCCGAGCCCGCCGCGAGATATTGCTCATGAATGCATTGGATGACATCAGGGCGGGTCAGCACGAGCATTTCGTTGCAGCCCTCGAGCTCTTCGCCTCCGAAATCTTCCGCCGTCAGGTTCGCCTGCTGAATCATCGTGCCCATAGCGCCGTCGAGGATGAGGATCCGCTTCTTCAGCAGCTCTTGCAATGGGGCTTTCTTATCGGTTAAAGTCATATTTAGACGTATCATCCTTTTCCGGGTAACTTCATGGGTAAAATCATTAACCTCTATAGTAGCAGAATGTTTTATTCACGAAAAGATCAGGTTGGATGTGTCGACAAATAGCGTGCCAGCGATTATAATTTAGTCAACAAATACTTAAATTCATAGTGGGAAAGAAGGAATAACAAATGGCAAAAGTTCGCGTACGCAATACGAACGAGCTGATCGAAGGCGAAGACAACGTCCGTTCCTTCCTTGACAAACAAGGCGTGCTTTACGAACATTGGAATCCTTCCAAGCTGCCCGAGCGTCTGCAGGAGAACTTCGAATTAAGCGCTGACGACAAAACCGAGATCCTTTCGACCTTCGACGCCGAGATTCGCGATTTGGCCGGCCGCCGCGGCTACAAGACTTGGGATATCGTCGTATTGTCCGAATCGACGCCGAATATCGAGGAATTACTGAAGAAGTTCGAGCAGATCCATACGCACACCGAAGACGAAGTCCGGGCGATCACGGCCGGCGAAGGCATCTTCATTATCCGCGGCGACGAAGCGACCGGATATTTCGACGTCATCCTGAGCGCAGGCGACGTTATCTCCGTTCCGGAGGGCAGCGTTCACTTCTTCACCCTGACTGAATCCAAGAAGGTCGTCGCCGTCCGCCTGTTCATCGAGACCGAGGGCTGGATCGCGCATCCTTACGAGGATCCTGCGTTCGTTAAATAAACAGCTTTCGATCGCGTTAAAAAGCGCCGAATCCCTCTCATCGGGGATCCGGCGCTTTTTGTCATTCAGCGGACAGCTTGTTAAGCAGCGGCTGCAATTCGTTCAGGCTGGCGATCTCGAAGCTTGGCACGATCTCGTCGCCGCGCACGGCTCCGTGACGGTTAATCCAGATCGAGATCATCCCGACGCCGTTCGCGCCCTTGATATCGGTCGTCAGCTTGTCGCCGACCATGACGCAATCTTCCGCCTGCAGCCCAAGGCGCCCAAGCGCATGCGCGAACAGCTTCGGAGACGGCTTGCCTTCCCCGAACTGACCGGAAATGACGATCTCGTCGAAATATGGGATCAACTCCGGTGTCATCGCAAGCTTCTCCTCCTGCAAATCCGGAGAACCGTTCGTAAGGAGAAGTAGTTTGTAACGGCTCTTGAGCGCATCAAGCACCTCGAACGTTTCCTCGTAGGCGAGCGGCAGCTTCCGGCGATGCGCCGGAAACTCCTCCGCAAGCTTGGCGCCGAGCACCGGATCGTCTACGCCGAGCGCCTTGAGCCCGCGCGTCCAAGCTTCCCGCCTGTAGTCCGGCACGATCGCCTCCATCCGCCTGAACATTTCATGCTCTCCGGCCTTGAAGTTCCCCCATAAACCCTCAAACGGGTTGATCCCGATCATCTGCGTGAAAGGAAATGTCTCGTATGTCTCGTATAGCGCGCGCGCTTCGCGTCTTACCGCCTCCTCCAAAGCTGCCGCATCGACGCCGGCTTCCTGCGAAGCTAGCTCGCATGTCGCCTCGAAGGCTTGCTTTACGCTTCGATCATCCCAAAGCAGCGTATCGTCCAAATCGAACATAACCGCTTGAATCTTCATTCCCGTCCATCTCTCCCGTGCGCGATTCTTGAAAAGCATTATTAAAGTGATTCTAGCTACTCGCTCCTTACTTAGCGCGCGTCTCCCACTCGACCTGATGCTGACCTGCGAATTCCTTGAGACGAACTGACATCGCGTCCAGCGGGTACCGGTTCATCAGCTTGGAGAACACCCAGTTGCCGCCTTTGACCGGTTCGATGACGATGTAGCCAGGCATCTGAACGATCTTCCGCACTTCGAGCGGCTTAAGCGTCTTGTATCCCGCAAATCTGCGCGTCTCCAGCCTGTCCTTCGAGACGGCCAGATACGGCCTGCGCAGGAAGTAAAACACGGCGAGCAGCACATAACAACCGACCGTCGCCCAGAACATGCCTGCGCTTTGCTCAAAACTTGCAGACCACGGCTTGAACAATAGAATGTAGAATACGATCAGAAGCACGAGCGTGAAGGGCATGATGAGGCTTCTGCCTTTAAACCGGTCAATCTGGGCCGCAGGCGCGGATAAGCTTTGTTTGCCCTCTTTTTTGCGGCGTTTGTTGATTTCCTTCGTATTGCGCTGTACGGCGCGTTCCCATGAACGTGACACTGCATACCCTCCTATGTATAGGCAAAGCCGGCTTTAAGCCGGCTTTGCCGCGTTGCCGCATGAATAAGACCGTCCATTCAACCGTTTATGACATTAATTATTTGAAGCTGCTCACGGGCGCTTCAATGCTTTATCGTATCTTCCGGCGGTTCGTCGGTCCATTCGATCTGATCGAGCTGCTGCCTGAAGTTTCGTTTGAAGTTGTCCAGATAAACCTGACGCAGCTTTTGCCGCTCGACGGCTTCATCCTCGGTCAATCCCATCGTCTTATGTTTATGTGCCAACTCGTTAATCCGAGCGATCAGCTTGTCGAATTCCATAGGGTCACCTCCCGTGTTGCCTCTTCTAATTTGACATTATCGGAAGGGGAATGTCAAGGCGAGGCTAAAGCAAAAAAGACCGATATGCATCGGTCGATTAAGGTTAGTCTATTCAAGTTAAATCCGTAATGCGAATCATTCGGGGATGGGAACATACATTCCTATCGAATAGAGTCGGACAGCTTGGCCGGAAGGACCAGGCGTTGACCTGAAGCGATCGTGGATGAAGTCAATCCGTTGCGCTTCATAATCAGATGTACGGCCTCAATCGTCTTCATGCGGGAAGGCTTGGCATTCTCCGCGATCGACCATAACGTGTCTCCGCTGTCGACCGTAACGGTCGCTTCATATGCTCCAGCTTGACGAACGGCGTCGGGCTCGGCCGACGCAGTCATCATGGACAACCCCGCATAGATCAGCAGCGCGACGATCGGAATCAGAAACAGCCGAAGACCCTTAAAGGAGAAAAGCGATTGAAAACTGAGCGCCGAGGCCGTTCTCTTGGCTCGAGCGGTCGGAGCGGGCGTTCGCTCCGGCCCCAGCTTTCCATTCATATATGTATGCCCTTGAGATTTAAGCGAATCCGAACCGAGTAGTTGTACTTGTACCATCTCATCCACCCCAAACGTTTGTTCTGATAAGAGAATATCACGAACATATGTTTGAGTCAACGGTTTTTACGAACACAGGTTCTCTAAGAACGAATGTTTGTACGAACTCCGGTTCTGTGTTATAATTTGTCATATGAATTTTTAAGTCAGTAGGAGGGCTTCGAGGTGTCGAAGATGTCCAACCGTCAATCCGCCATATTGGAATTCATCAAGAACGAAGTCAAGGACAAAGGCTATCCCCCATCGGTGCGCGAGATCGGCGAAGCCGTCGGACTCGCTTCGAGCTCTACCGTGCACGGTCATCTCGACCGTCTTGAAAAGAAAGGCCTGATTCGCCGGGACCCGACCAAGCCGCGCGCAATCGAGATTACGGACGGCGAACAAGATCCCGTCATCCAGTTCGCGCAGTCCGTTCGTCAGGTCCCGCTCGTTGGCAAGGTCACGGCAGGCGTACCGATCACCGCGACGGAGAATATCGAGGAGTACTTCCCGCTCCCCGCCCAGATGGTCGGCGAGCAGACGGTATTCATGCTCTCCGTCAGAGGCGACAGCATGATCGACGCCGGCATCCACAGTGGCGATTACGTCATCGTACGCCAGCAGCAGACGGCTACCAACGGCGATATCGTTGTGGCCATGACCGAGGAAGACGAAGCGACGGTCAAGACGTTTTACAAGGAGCGCGACCACATCCGCCTCCAACCGGAGAACACCACGATGGAGCCGCTGCGCTTGAACAACGTCAGCATTTTGGGCAAAGTCATCGGTTTAATCCGCAGCATTCGTTAATCGTTCTTCGCCCCCATCCCATTTTATAACAAAGAAGCCTCGGCATCGCTAAGCGATCGCCGAGGCTTCTTCGTTGATGCCGAGTATCAATAAGTCGTCAAATACTGATCCCGCTCCCATTGGTGAACCTGAGTGCGATAAATGTCGTATTCGATTTCCTTCATTTCATAAAAATGCGTGAGCGCGTGATCGCCGAGCGCCTCGCACACAACCTCGTCGCGCAGCATCTCGGAGAGCGCTTCGCGAAGGTTGAGCGGCAGACTCGGAATGCCGGCGTCGATCCGCTCTTCGTCGCTCATGACGTAGATGTTGCGGTCTACAGGCGCCGGCAGCGCTGTCTTGTTGCGAATACCGTCGAGTCCTGACTTCAGCATGACCGCAAGCGCCAGATACGGATTGGCAGCCGGATCCGGGTTGCGAACTTCGACGCGCGTGCTCAGTCCGCGGGATGCCGGAATGCGGATCATCGGGCTGCGGTTGCTCGCCGACCACGCGACGTAACATGGGGCTTCATAGCCCGGTACGAGGCGCTTAAACGAGTTGACGGTCGGATTCGTAATGGCGGCCATGCCGCGAGCGTGCTGCAGAATACCGGCCATATAGTGACGCGCCACTGTGCTTAGACCGAGACGGTCGTTCGCATCGTAGAACGCATTTTCCGAGCCCTTGAACAGCGATTGATGGCAGTGCATGCCCGAACCGTTCATGCCGTAAAGCGGCTTCGGCATAAAGGTCGCGTGCAGGCCGTGCTTGCGAGCGATCGTCTTGACGACCAGCTTGAACGTCTGGATCTGGTCGGCCGCCTTGATGGCGTCCGCATATTTGAAGTCGATCTCGTGCTGCCCCGGTGCGACCTCGTGGTGGGAAGCTTCGATCTCGAAGCCCATCTCCTCGAGCATAAGCACGATGTCGCGGCGGCAATTCTCGCCGAGGTCGGTCGGCGCGAGATCGAAGTATCCGCCCTGGTCGTTGAGCTCGGTCGTCGGGTTGCCTTTCTCGTCGGTCTGGAACAGGAAAAACTCAGGTTCCGGTCCGACATTAAACGACGTATAGCCGAGTTCCTCCGCCTCTTCGAGCGCACGCTTCAAGATGCCGCGCGGATCGCCGGCAAAAGGCGTGCCGTCAGGCATATAAACGTCGCAGATGAGACGCGCGACGCGATCTTCCGTAACCCACGGGAAAACGACCCACGTATCGAGATCCGGATACAAATACATGTCGGACTCCTCGATCCGGACATAGCCTTCGATGGAGGAGCCGTCGAACATCATTTTGTTGTCCAACGCCTTCTGGAGCTGGCTTACGGGGATTTCCACGTTTTTGATGATGCCCATCAGATCGGTAAATTGCAAGCGAATGAAGCGTACGTTTTCTTCCTTGGCAATCCGAATGATATCCTCGCGCGAGTAGCTCATGACAGCCTCCTAGTATGGTCGTTGTAGGTACAGCTACTTGTTCTTGTAAAAGCGGGACAGTTCGCCCTGAATGAGCGACACTTGGCCCGGGCGCTTGTTGCCCGACATGATCTGCTGCTTCAGCATGCGGTGAAGCTGGGATTCGGACAGCTCTCGGCGCTTGACCTCGGACAGCTCGTTGATGATCGTCCCGTCGTCCGCGCTCTCTCCTACCGGGTTCATCACCTGCTTGATACCGGCGATGTTGACGCCCTTCTCGATCAGCGCTTTGATCTCGAGCAGTCGCTCGACGTCGTTAAACGAGAAAAGCCGCTGATTGCCCGCGGTCCGGGCAGGCTGAATCAATTCGTGTTGTTCGTAGTATCGTATTTGCCGGGCGGTCAGATCGGTCAGCTTCATGACAATGCCAATCGGGAACAGCGCCATATTTCTGCGTATTTCGTCGCCAGCCATTTCGTATCAACCTTCCATCTGGGCGCGGAATTTGCAACCACTTCCATTGTAGCCCGGGCCGCAAAACATGTCAAGGAATGTAAGGTTTAATTCCAATGAGCATACGCAGCCGTTTGTCAGGCTTGGCTATTGGTCCCGCCGAACTGACATCCCGCCTAGCATGCCGCGCTCGCGCAGCGTCTCCCAGGCTTCGCGTACGGCCAATTTAACGTGCGCATAGGTTAACCCGCCTTGCATATAAGCGATAAAAGGCTCGCGGATCGGCGCATCCGCGGACAGCTCCAGGCTGCCCCCTTGAATAAAAGTGCCCGCAGCCATTATGACCGGATGCTCGTAGCCGGGCATGTCCCACGGTTCGGGAACGACGTGCGCATCTACCGCGGCTGCGCGCTGGACGGCTTGAACGAATGCGATCAGCGGGGCTTCCGAGCCGAAGGAAATCGCCTGGATGAGATCGGTGCGGGGCTCGTCCCAACCGGGTTTGGTCTCGAAGCCTAGCTGTTCAAATACGGCCGCAGCAAAAATGCTCCCCCGGACCGCTTGCGAGACGAGCAGCGGAGCCAGGAAAAGTCCCTGGTAGATCGACCGCGTCGTGCCGAGCATCGCGCCGACTTCCGCGCCGATACCGGGCGCGGTCATACGAAAGGCCGCCTGCTCGACCAGTTCCCGCTTGCCCGCGATATATCCGCCGCTGGCGGCAAGCCCGCCCCCCGGATTTTTGATGAGCGAACCGGCGATCAGATCCACGCCGACCTCGCACGGCTCGCGGTCCTCCGTGAACTCGCCATAGCAATTATCGGCGAAAATGACGGCGTCCGGCTTTATCTGTCGCAGCCTGCGGATCATATCCGCGATCTGGTCGATCGTAAACGACGACCGCCATTCATAGCCGCGTGAGCGCTGGATCGCGAACACCCGCGTACGCGGCGTCACGGCCGCGGCGACCGCCCCGAAATCCACGCTGCCGTCTGCGAGCAGAGGAATCGACGTGGCTTGGATCCCCCAGTCGGCAAGCGACCCGATACCGTCTCCCGGCTTGCCCACAACCTTGCGAAGCGTGTCGTACGGCTCGCCGGTCACGAACAAGAGTTCGTCGCCAGGACGCAGCACGCCGAATAGCGCCGTCGAAATCGTATGCGTTCCCGAAGCAAAATGAGGCCGCACCAGTGCGGCCTCAGCTCCGAACACATCCGCATACACGAGATCCAGCACCTCGCGCCCTCTATCGTTGTAGCCGTAGCCCGTCGAGGAGGCGAAGTGGTAATCGCTCACTTTATGCCTGCGGAAGGCGCGAATAACCTTCCAGTTGTTCCTTTCGCCGATCCGGTCCGTCTCCGCGAACCGGCCGGCCGCGAGCGTCTCCGCCCGGTCGGCCAGCTGTTGCCATTCCTGTTCCGTTTCCCGATAGCCCTTGCCGTCGACATTCGACTTCATGTTTTCCTGCTCCCATTTCCGAACCGGTTCGCGCTTACGATTAGACCGAATTCATGTTTTCGTTTTCTGCAAGATGGTTTTCGATAAAATAAGTTTCCAGCGATCTTCCGTATTTCTCCAAATCGGCCGGATTGATGCGAAGCTTGAGCAGCAGTCGGTCCTCATCCGTGCCTTGTTCGAGCACTTCGCCTACGCGATAGGCGAGCGCTGCCAGCTCGCCGCGTTCAGCCGGGAGCGAGAGCAACCGAACATCGCCCAGGAGCTTGTCCTCGATGCGCCGTAAGAGCGTCTCCATGTCCCGCGCGCTGAACGCGCTGACGCGCAGCGCGTTGGGGCCGCCTGCGAGCAGTCCGATCGCCGCAGGCGGACATTCGTCAATCTTATTGTAAACGAGCAGCGTCGGCTGACCGCCGGCGCCGAGCTCCGACAGCACCTCGTCGACAACCGCCCGCTGCCGGTCGCGCATCGGAGACGAAGCATCTACGACATGGAGCAGCAGGTCCGCTTCATTAACTTCTTCGAGCGTCGCCCGGAATGCCGCCACCAGATCGTGCGGCAAGTTCTGTATAAAACCGACCGTATCGGTGAGAAGCACTTCCTTGCCGCTAGGCAGCGCGAGCGCGCGGGAAGTCGGATCGAGCGTTGCGAACAGCTTGTTCTCGGCAAGCACGTCTGCGCTCGTAAGCTGCTTGAGCAAAGTCGACTTCCCGGCGTTCGTATAACCGACAAGGGCAACCTGGACGACGCCGTTTTTTTTGCGGCGCTCCCTGTGGAGCTTGCGGTGGGCCATCACGCCTTCGAGCTGCCGCTTGAGCTCGGTGATGCGATTGCGAATGTGACGGCGGTCCGTCTCGAGCTTCGTCTCGCCCGGTCCCCGCGTTCCGATGCCGCCGCCGAGCCGGGACAGATTTTTTCCTTGTCCGGACAATCTCGGCAGCAAATAGGACAGCTGGGCCAGCTCCACCTGCAGGATGCCTTCCCGCGTCTTGGCTCTGCCCGCGAAAATATCGAGAATCAGCTGCGTGCGGTCGATGATCTTGACGTCCAGCTCTTCTTCGAGATTGCGTACCTGCACGCCGGACAGCTCCTGGTCGAAAATGGTCGTCGTCGCCTCTTCTTCGGCAATTCGCGCCTTCAGTTCCTGGGCTTTGCCCTTGCCCACGAACCATCTCGTATCCGGGACGTCCCGGTTTTGCATCATGCGTCCGACGACTTCGACGCCGGCGGTATCGGCCAGATTCGCCAGTTCGTCCATCGAATGCTCCGGATCCGCGCCCGACTGGCGTACGGCGTCCGTAACCAGACTGACGAGCAGCGCGCGCTCGCCATGATCCGCTCCCGTATCGTAAGAATTAGGCTTCATTTTTCTATCGGCTGCCTCCAGTGCTTCGATTCGTCTCCCTATACTATACCCGCAAGAAGGCACTCTAATTGAAACCCCAGCCGAATGCCGGACCCGCCGGCGTCCCTGCCGCAGGCAGCGGCTTCAGGTCCTCCGGCCGAATGCCCACCAGCTCCTGTCTCGACGGCGAAGCCGACGGATACTGCTGAAGCAGCCGCACCGCCTGGTTGCGGATCGCGCGTTCGAGCATGTTGCGCACATATCGGGCGTTGCTGAACGGATGCCCCGTCGCCTCTTTCTCCTGCAGCACGTTCTGTTTGAGCTTGGCGACCGCCTGGGGCAGCAGCACGTAATCGCGCTCTCTTGCCATCCCTTCGGCGATCTGAAGCAGCTGATCCACGCTGAAGTCGGGAAAATCCATCTGGATCGGGAACCGGGATGGAAGTCCCGGATTCGTCATCATGAACATGTCGATCTCCATCGGATATCCCGCGAGGATCAGTACGAACTGATTGCGATGGTCCTCCATCGCCTTGACTAGCGTATCGATCGCTTCCTTGCCGAAATCCTTTTCCCCGCCTCGGGCAAGAGAGTAAGCCTCGTCGACGAACAGAACGCCGCCGAGCGCCTTCTTTACAAGATCCCGCGTCTTTTGCGCGGTATGGCCGATATATTCGCCGACCAGGTCTGCGCGTTCGACCTCGACCAGATGACCTTTGGTCAGCAGCCCCATGCTCTGGAAAAGCTTGGCGAGCAGCCTGGCGACCGTCGTCTTGCCCGTGCCCGGATTGCCTCTGAAAATCATATGGTAGACGTGCGCCTGGCTATGAAGTCCCGCATCGCCCCGGTATTGGGCGATCTGCAGCAGCGCGTAAATCTCGTAGACGAGCTCCTTGACATTATCGAGTCCGACCATGCGCTCCAGCTCCTGCTGCCAGATGGCCCACGGGCCGGAGGACGGCAAACCGCGGCTGGCGGCCAGCGCTTCCGGACTTGTGGCAGCGCCGGACGACGCCGCTTCCTGATTGCGAAGCACCACGTTGATCTGTCTGGCGGGCCTCGCCGCGGCGGCGCTATCCCGCTCGCCCTGCGCTCTAGCGTTCATGAATGGCTCACACCCCGCAGACGAAAAGTCGGCGCGAACGCCGCACTATCAGTCTATTCGAGCCGGCCATGCAACATGCAACCGCACGTTCAGAGCCACTTTTGAAGCAGCCATTTGGTATAGGCCAACACTTCGCGCGTCCGATGATAAGCCATGTTCATCGCTTTAGAATCGGTCACGCTGACCTGCGGTCGCTCGTAGTCGAGCGCCTTTGCAATGTCGAGCGACCTGGATCCGTGATATTGATGCGTGACAATTACGGCGGTATGCCACCCGTGCGCCTGCATGATCGCTTTGGAAAATTTCAGATTTTCGTACGTGCTTGTCGCCGCAGGCTCGATAAATATCGCCGAAGCAGACACGCCCCGCTGCCGCAAATAATCGCGCATGCCCTCCGCTTCGGTCAGCGCGGCGCCTCCCGCGTCAAGTCCGCCCGTAACGATAAAGCGGCTGAATACGTTCGCCTTATAGAGCGACACAGCTTGATCGAGACGCTCCTGCAAACCCGGGCTCGGTTTGTCGTTCCACAAGGACGCGCCAAGCACGATCCCGACATCGGATTGGGCGGGCAGTCCCTTCGCCGGTTCGCCATCGAATCGCCAGATGACGACAAAAAGGCTGCCGCACCAAAGAAAAAGCGCCAGCACGCCGGCGCTAACCACATAGGCGGCCGCTCGAAGCCGCCTCCGACGCGCTCGGCCGACGGCTTCGACCGGGCTAGGTAAGTGATTCCCGCCCCCGCTCACGGCGTACCGCTCTCCCAGCCGAGACGCTCGAGAAACAACTTGCGATGCTTGAGGCTCATATCGAAGTAAGGAAACTTCTTTTGCCGAATCAGAGACAGCAAGCGCTGCGCAGTCCGGTGGGCCATCGCCGAATCGCGCGGCGTAATATGACCGTCGTCAAGCGCCTCCTCCAGCTCATCCTCGTCCAGCAGCAGCGTCTCGCCGGTAGGCAGCACGACGATGTCGAGATACAAGTCGTCGAACCAGGGCACCTGTTGGTCGGTCAATCCCTGCGTCTTGCAAATATCGATGTACCACTGTACGACCTGGCCGCGCTGATCGAACATCGTCGTCACGACGAAATGCTCCCCGCGCGGGTAATGCTGCGTCCACAGGTATCCTTTGTCCGCAAGGCACATCCGCTTCCCGTTGTATTCCTTCCAGAGCGGGTCGCGCAGGTCTTGAATCCGGTACAGCGTCACAAACCCGCGGAAATAAGGTTCGTCCATGGGAATGCAGGCATAGTTTTTTTTCAAGATGCGGCGCCAGTTGGCCCGGTCGGAAAATTTTCGTTTCATAAATCCTCTCTCGTTCACGATAATCAGGTTTACACAAAGCTTACCACAACTTGCCTTCTTGAACCAGTTAAGCCTCCTAATGACTGCAGCAAGCATGAGACGCTTACGGCCCCCTCTAAATTTATCGCAGGGCTTTGCTCATCCTGACATGCAAAATGCCGGCATCGTAAAACGGTTCGGCAGAAATCGTCGTATAGCCAAGTTTTTCATAAAAGGGCTCCGCGCTGCACTGCGCATCCAGAACCGCGCTATCGTATCCCAAAGCGGAAGCGTCCTCCTCCATGGCGGACACAAGAAGACGACCGATCGAACGGCCGCGATAGGGAAGCCTAACCGCGATGCGCTGCAGCTTGGCAACGCCTGGTTCAAAGGCTTTCCAGCGCCCCGCAGCCACCGGCTCTCCCTCGTCCGTCACCAGAAAGTGTCTGCAAGCGGAAGGGGATTCATCGTATTCGTCAACTTCTTCGTCGGACGCAACGCCTTGCTCCTTGACGAATACGTCCATGCGTAGGGCCAATGCTTGCTCCAGCTCGCTTTGCTCGGTTACCAGTTTGCTCTTCATTCCGTTTCCTCCTGCCGTTTCTCTCTATAATGAACCTATTTTGTACAAAAAACGAAAAAAAGACAAGCGCGAGCGCGCCTGTCTCTAAGTTAAGCTTGCTTATGGGGCGACCGTCTCGGTAGTATCGGCCGCGCCCCCCGTATCGGGTTGATTTTTATTGTTTTTATCGTTTTTATGATTTTTCTTGCCGTTCTGATCGGCCGTGTCCGTCTGCGTCGGCAGCACGCTCGGCGTAGCCGTCGCCCGTGCGACCGGACCTGTCGACTCCGTCGATTGAGGAGTCGACGACGGAGTCGGTGTTGGCGTTGGCGTCTGCGAAGGCGGAGCCGTATCGGTCGGCTGCCCGCCGTCCGGCGTTTGTTCGCCTTGATCTCCTCCGTTACCGTCGTCCGGGGTATTCGTGCTCTCCGGCGGGAGCGATTCTGTCGGCTCGCCAGGCGTTTCGGTAGGCGTCGGCGTCGGTGTCGGCTCCAGCTCGGACGTCACCTCTACGGTCACGCGATTCGATTCCGCCCCTTCCGTGCCAGCGTTCGGATCGTACGGCTTAACGTAATACGTATAGGTCGTATCCGGAAGAATCGACGGGTCGTCGGCCGACGGCGTCACGGACTCGACCAGCAGCTTGAACTCGTTCTCTCCGCTTGCCTGGCGATAGATCTTGTACGTGATATTGTCGCCCGGCACCGCTGTCCAGTTCAAAGCCACCGATACCTGCTGGGAGTCGTAAACGCCGGTCAAATCCGTGATCGCCGAGTTTGCCGTAGTCGTTGGCGTCGGCTGCTCCTGCGCCTGATCCGGCACGGGAAACGACTGCTTCTTTTTGCCCTCGAGCGCCTTGGTCATCACCTTGGAGAACAGCGCTGCAGCTTGACCGCTGCTCTTTTTGACATAGTGGTCCTTGTCGGTCTTGTCGTAGCCCATCCAGACGGCCGCGGTGTATTCCGGCGTGTACCCGACGAACCAAACGTCGCGATTGCCGCTGGAACTGACGCCTTTGAGCCCAAGCTGCGTCGTCCCCGTCTTGCCCGCGACGGTCCGGCCGCCGATTTGCGCTTTCGTACCGGTACCGCCGCTCACGACCCCCTTCATGATCTCGGTCACGTAATAGGCGGTCAACGGTTTAATTACCTGATTGTCGCCGGGCGACTTGAACGAATAGACCGTTTTTCCCGAAGCGTCGTTAATCTTCAGCACGGCGTGCGCGTCCTGCAGCTGTCCGCCGTTGGCAAAGGCGCCGTATGCGCGGGCCATCTGAACGGGCGTCACGCCGTTGGTCAGGCCGCCGAGCGCGATCGCCAGATTGTGCTTGTCTTCGTCGCCCAGATCGATACCGAGCTTGCCGGCGAACTTGACGCCCGTCGAAAGACCGATCTCGTTAAGCAGCCAGACGGCAGGCTGGTTGCGCGACTCGCGAATCGCCTCCTTCATCGAGACGGCGCCGATATACTTCTTCGCGTTGGAGTCCGTCGGGCAATAGGTGCCGTTGCCGTAACAGATCTTATCGTCGCGGAGGGTCGAATCGGGCGTATAATCGCCCGTCTCGAGCGCCGGTCCGTACGAGACGATCGGCTTGAACGAGGAGCCCGGCTGACGGCGGCTTTCTACGCGGTTCAATCCGCTCTTCTGATAATCACGGCCGCCGACCATCGCCTTGAGCGAACCGTCGTGCTGGTCCATGATGACCATCGCGCCTTGAATCGGCGTATCGTCCTCGCTTTTCTCGAAGTTGGAATCTTTGGAAAACTCGCTTTCCATCGCGCTTTGAGCGTCCGTATCGATCGTCGTGTAGATCGTGTAGCCGCCCGACAGAAGCTCTTCTTCCGTCAGATTAAGCTTTTGGAGCGCTTCGTCGATCGCATAATCCGTGTAACTGGCGAACTTGCTCGTGCTTGTCATCGCCATCGTCGGCTTGTAGACGATCTCCGCGGCCGCTGCGCGTTCTTCTTCCGTAATAAGCCCTTGATCCGCCATGAGCCGCAGGACGACGGCCCGCCGTTCCATGGAGTTGTCCGGATGCTTGTAGGGGTTGTATATGCTCGGCCCTTTCGGAATCGCGGCTAGCGTAGCGATCTGCCAGGTCTTGAGCTGATCGAGATCGCCGACGCCGAAGTAATATTTTGCAGCCGTCTTGATTCCGTATTGTCCGTTGCCGAAGTAAATCCGGTTCAAGTACAGCTCTAAAATCTCTTCCTTGGTCTTGTGCCGCTCGAGCGCGAGCGCGATCGACGCTTCCGTGCCTTTGCGGAACCAGGTCTTGTCCGCGTTCAGGAACAGGTTGCGAGCGAGCTGCTGGGTAATCGTGCTGGCGCCTTCGACCATGCTGCGGGCGACGACGTCCTTGGCAAGCGCACGGCCGATACCGAACAGGTCGACGCCGCCATGCTCGTAGAACCGTTTGTCCTCGACCGCCACGAAAGCGTCGCGCACGGCTTGAGGAATGTCCTTGTATTGCACGTATTCGCGGTTGCCGCCCGCGATCGATATTTTGGCAATCTGGTTGCCGTTCGCGTCTGCGACGATCGTCGAACGGTCGAGATCGAGCTTGTTGAGGTTGGCCGACAATATGCGTTCGCCGTTCAAAATGACGAGCAGGTACGCGACCGCGGCGGCGAGAACGGCCAGTATTGCAAGGCAGATGATCCAAATGAGCGCGACTTTGCGACGCCCGCGCTTGCGTGGCGGCTTGCCGCCTTTCCCGCTGCGGGACGATTTCGGTGCTGACTGAGCCAATGGCTTTCTCCCCTTTTACAGTACGTTTTTCTCTGTCTATACCATACCCGCTCAAAAGAAGAACAACCCAAGTGTTGGGTTGCCCTGTGGCCTGGCTATTCAATTAGACGCTCAAGGGGGGTGAAAGGTTTCGTTTTGGGGGCTACGCGCGCCTATGGGTCAAGCGTTGGCTCCCGCGTCCTGCTGCTGAAGGGATACGTTGCGCTGCGGCATAAACGTGCTGATGGCATGCTTGTATACCATCTGCTGCCGGCCGTCGCTATCGATGACGATCGTGAAGTTGTCGAAGGCGCGGACGACGCCGCGAATCTGGAAACCGTTGGTTAAATAAACGGTGACGGGCACGCTATCCTTGCGCAGTTGATTCAGAAACGTATCCTGGATGTTTATGGACTTGTTCATTACCGGTATCCCCCATCGCCATTAATTTCTTGTATAAGCTTATATTCAAAGCTCATTTAAACTTTCCTGCTATTATAGCATAGATCATTGGCAAAAGATCGGTGATTTTTGCGGCGGCGTTCGTATCGATCCAAACCAGGTCCTGCATATGGCGGAACCAGGAGAGCTGTCGCTTGGCGAAGCGCCGCGTATCCCGCTTGAGCATCGTGACCGCATCCTCGTACGCGGCGCGGCCCTCGATGTATGCGGCCATCTCCTTGTACCCGAGCGCCTGCATGGAAACGGACGAGGAAGGCAAACCCGCCGCCAGCAGTCCCCGCACTTCCTCCTCCAGTCCTTGCGCAAGCATATCGTCGACCCGATCGTCGATGCGCGCGTAGAGCTTGGCCCGATCCATATGAAGCCCGAGCAATGCTAGGTTGTACGGCGATTCCTTGCGGTCACCGCGCGCCTCGCCGAGCTGCTCCGACGCCGGACGCCCGGTCGCGGCGTGGATCTCAAGCGCGCGAATGACGCGTCTTACGTCGTTGGGATGCAGCTTCGCCGCGGTCGCCTGATCGACGGCGGACAGCTTCCGATGGAGCGCTTCGGGTCCTTCGGCGTCGGCGATCGCCTGCATCGACTCGCGAAAAGATGAATCGCCGCCCGTCGGCTGGAATCTGAATCCGTAGCATACGGATTCGACGTACAGCCCCGTACCTCCGACGATGAAGGGAATGCGTCCGCGGCTATGAATGTCGCGGATCGCCGCCTCGCAGGCGGCCTGGAAGTCCGCCGCCGAAAAAGGCTCGGCCGGATTCTGGATGTCGATCAGATGGTGCGGGACGCCTTCGCGCTCCGCGAGCGGCAGCTTGGCCGTGCCGATATCCATCCCTTTGTATACCTGCATCGAATCTCCGCTGATAATCTCGCAATCGAACGTCTTGGCGATGGCGAGACTCGCCGCCGTCTTGCCGACGGCGGTCGGCCCGACCAGCGCGATGAGCGGAGGCTTGTTGTTCGTCATTGAATCTCGATCACTCCATAATCCACGGCCGAATAGGAAGTCCGTACGCGCCGGAACCCGTGCCGTTCGAATTCGCCGCTCGTCTTGTGGTCCTTCAGCACGACGATGCGGCGGGCCACCCGCCGCGCCTCCCCGATCGCCTCGACGGCGAGAGACCGGTCCTCCGCATGGGCCCGAAGCGGCCTTAAGGAGGCCGAACCCGGGACGGGCTTCGCGAACATCGGATCGAAGTACACGATATCCGCGCTGCGATCGGGCATTGCTCGCAGCGCTCGCAAATGCTCGCCGTACTCCATTTTTACTCTGCGCATCGCTTCGTCGAGCTCGCTCAAGCCGCTGGCGTAAGCCCGCAAGCCTTCTCTTACGATTACATACAGGATCCGCGACGCTTCGACGGCCGTCACGCTGCCGGCGGCGCCCGCTGCGTAAGACAGGACCAGCGCGTCGGCGCCCAGGCCGGCGGTGCAATCGACGATAGCATCGCCGGTCCGCACGCCTGTCGCGTCGACAAGCGCATCGTGGCCCCCCTCGAGCAGGCGCTTGACTCTGATGAGCGCCATGCTCGGATGGTAAAAAAGCGGCTCCGCGCCATCCGCGGCGTATCTCAACCCTTGAGGCCCCGCGATAAGGATGCCGTGCGCAGCTTCCGGAAATTTCCGGGCGAGGCCTGCGAGCGTCTCGCGGCGGCGCTCGGCGAATCGGCAGCCGAGTTCGTCCGCCAGTCGGCGGGCGTAGACGACCAGCGCAGCGTCCGGCTTTTCCGCGGTCGTGACGATCAAGACATCACCCGCTTGAACATTTTCTCGAGCTCGTACGTCGTGAAGCTGACGACGATGGGCCGTCCATGCGGGCAGGTATAAGGCTGCTTGCAGGCGGCCAGCCTGCGAAGCAGCGTCTCGCCGGCCTCGCGCGACAGCGCTTGATTCGCCTTGATGGAAGCTTTGCAGGAGCACAGAATCGCCGCCTTCTCGCGAATCTTGTGAAGGTCGATGCCGCGCTCCTTCAGAATCCACTCCGCCATCTCCCGTACAATGTCCGACTCGTCCCCCTCGGGGAGCCAGTGCGGTACGGCCCGTACGATAAAGGTATTGCCTCCGAAGTCTTCCAAATATACGCCAGCGAGCTCGAACCAGGGGAGCTTGCCGCGAATGGCCGCGTATTCGTCCGGCGCGAAGGACAGTGTGACGGGGAGCAGCAGCTCCTGGCTTGCGGCCGCAGGATCGCCGAATTTCTCGTAGTAGATCTCGTAATGGATGCGCTCATGCGCGGCATGCTGATCGATCAGGTACAAGCCGCTGTCGTTTTGGGCGACGATGTACGTGCCGTGTAGCTGTCCGATCCAATAGAGCTCGGGAAATTCGGGCTTGGTCTCCGCGGACGGGGCTCCGAACGCCGCACGCCACACCTGGTCGGAAAGCTTGCCCGGCTCCTTCCCCCTTCCTCTATCGCTCCACGGATCGCGCGCATGCGCTGTATAGCCGTCGCCGGACGGACGCGTCTCGCGAACCGATTCCTGGCGGACGCCAGGCGACTGAACGACGGAAGAAGCGGCGTAAGACGATTGGTCTGGAGCGTTATCCCGTTTTCTTTCCCCGTAAGCCGGCATAATTGAATCTTTGTCCTTGGGCGAAGCCGAAGATCCGACGGACCGGCGGTCCCAAGAACGCGCCGGGGGCGCTGTGGGTTCAGCCGCAACAACCTCTCCGTTGGAGTCGGGCTCCGGACGCTCCGCCGTTGCTTGGTCGCCTTCAGGCTGCCGATCGTCCGGCTTGCTTACGGTTTCCGACTCCGAAGTTGATACCGATTCCGCGTCGACCGGCGGAAGCTGGAACCGGATCTGCTCCTGCTGCCACGTCTCCGGCTTTGGCTTGCGAACGGCCGTCCCCGAAGGGATATAGGCATACGATTGGAGCGCCTCCTTAACGGCGGCCTCCACGAACGCGCGCAGCTCGGTTTCTTTGCTGAACCGAACCTCGAGCTTTGCGGGATGAACGTTCACGTCCAACAGCGAAGGATGCATCCGCAGATGCAGCACGGACAACGGATAACGATTGATCGGCAGCAGCGTATGATACGCCTGAAGCAGCGGCTGGACGACGGCCGGACTGCGTACGAACCTTCCGTTGACGATGACCGTCACCGCGCTGCGGCTTGCGCGCGTCTCGATCGGCATCGCGGTCAGCCCGGACAGCGAGAAATCCGGACCGTCCGCCTGCACCTCCAGCATCGCCTTGGCCGGTCCCGAACCGTAAATCGCCGCGACGACCTGTCTCAGATCGCCGTTTCCCGGCGTCCGCAACAGTACGGAGCCGTTGTGCGAAAACGTAAACGCAACATCCGGACGCGCCAGCGCCTGCCTGTATACGACGTCGGACAAATGCGACAGCTCCGTCTGAATCGTGCGCATGTATTTGAGCCGTGCCGGCGTATTGTAAAAGAGCTCGCTAACGGACATATCCGTGCCTCTCGGCGAGGCCGCGTCCTCATGTCGCTTGACCGTGCCGCCTTCGATCTCGAGCAGCCGGCCGAGGCCACCGGACTCGGAGGCGCTCAGGCAGCGGACTTTGGCGACGGATGCGATACTCGGCAGCGCCTCGCCCCGGAAGCCCAGCGTCGAGATCTGAAACAAGTCGCGTCCGCTTGCGATCTTGCTCGTCGCATGCCGCTGGAAGGCAACGAGCAGGTCGTCCGGCTGGATGCCCGCTCCGTCGTCCACGACCCGGATCAGGGACAAGCCGCCTTCCTCCGCAGTAATGTCGACATGTCTAGCGCCGGCGTCGACCGCGTTCTCGATAAGCTCCTTCAGCACGGAAGCCGGACGCTCGACCACCTCTCCGGCCGCGATCTGGTTGGATAAATGCTCGTCCAGCTGGATGATGATCCCCAAAACGGTCCCTCCTTCCTAACGTTAGGCTGCGTTCGTCAAGCCGCCGAATCGTACAGCGTGACCGTGCCGTCGCCAACGGCTGCCCAGGTCAGGTTGGAGAACCATTTGGACAGCAGGCGGACGTCGATATAACTGACGCCGTTTTTGACGATGACATGGCTGTCCGAGGCACCCAGCCGGTACGTCGCTTCGCCCTTTGCGAACACGATCTGCTTGGCCTGGGGATCGTAGCTCAGCTTGGCTTCGGAGGCGACGGCCCCGAGCCTCGAGCTGACGTACCAGACGCCGTTTTTCTTGACGACGGAGCCGGCATCGGCCGACCGGATGCCGTTGACGACGAGCGCGCCTCTGCCTACGGTAAGACGGACGTCGCCGCCACCAGCAAGCCGGTAAGCCGTAAGGAGCTGCTGAAGGCCGCCCGCCACGGTGACGTCAGGCGTCAGTCCGACCTTGTCCACCTTTTTGCCTCCCGGCGTCTTGTACTCTTGCACGGTCACCTTAAGCGTGCCGCCCGACTCGACGGGAATGAGCTGCTGGATGACGCCTTTGCCGTACGTCTTCGTACCGACCAGTTTCGCGATGCCGTACTCCTGAAGGGCGCCGGACAAGAGCTCGGTCGCGCTCGCGCTGCCGCCGTCGACGAGAATATAAACGGGATAGCTGCGGCTCACGCCGTGCAGCTCGATCGGCGTATCCTTGCCGTCGCGGTCCGCTACGTGCGCCAGGATGCCGTCCTTGACGAACAAAGCCGCGATCTGTTGGGCTTGATCCACATAGCCGCCGCCGTTGCCTCGCAGATCGACGACAAGAGACGACATTCCTTTGCCTTCGAGCGACTGCAGCTGCGTCTTGAACTTGGCGCCCGCATCCGCCGAAAAGGAATCGAGGCGCAGGTAGCCGACGCCGCTGCCCATCAGCCGGGATGTTGCGACAGGCAGCTGCACCGCGGACCTGGTCACCAGGAATTGCAGCTTGACCAGGCCCCGCTTGACGCCGATGTTGACGAACGTACCTTCCGTGCCTGCAGCCATGATCTGAATGGCGTCGATCGTCTTGCCCGCGGTCAGCACGCCGTCGATCGAGACGAGCGCGTCGCCCGGCATCAGCCCGGCTTTATAAGCCGGACTGTCCGGAACGACGTCCTCCAGATAAACGATGCCGTCGTCCTGCGACATGACGATGCCGATCCCGACGAACGATTGATTGATTGCGTTCGAGAAGCTTTGCAGCTCCTCCGGCGAAAAGTACTGCGTATACGGATCGCCGAGCGCGTCGATCATCGCATCGATGCCGGACTCGCCCAGCTTGTCGTCCGTCGGCTTGCTGATATGGTATTCTTCCAGCAGCTGTCGCACTTCGTTGACTTGGTCCTTGGTAGCGGCTCCGGCGCCGACAGGCAGCCATAGGACCGACAGGGCCAAACACAGCGTTGCCTTGAGCAGCAAGCTTGCCGTTCTTCGTTGTCCTTTCAAATTCAGTCCCCTTTTCCGATCAATTGATTGCGCGCGTCGTTCAGCCATTCCAATGCCTGCAACGGCGTCATGCGCATGACATCGAGCTTGCGCATCTTGTCGAGCAGCTTGTCCGCTTCGGGCGTCCGCGTCTTCGCGGCCTTTCCCTCGGCGGCAGCCGCGGCTTCCTCGAACATCGACAGCTGCTGCACGCCGCCCGCCGGCCTTGCTGCGGACGGCTCGCGCTCGGCAACGATCGGCTGCGCGGCTTCCAGTGACGGTGCCGGGACTGCCCCTTCGTACGCCGGAGTCCGGCCCGGGCTCGGCGAAGCTTCGGCGCCGCCACGCTCGCCGGCTGTCCTGATCGGCCCCGTCCCTGCGGCTTCAAGCAGACCGTAAGCTCTCGACACGATCGAATCCGGCAGGCCGGCGAGCTGCGCGCAGTAGATCCCGTAGCTTGAATCCGCCGCGCCGGCTACGAGCTTGCGGAGGAAGGTGACGCCGTCCGAGCTCTCCTTGACGGCCATGCAGCCGTTGCGCAGCCCCCCGAGCGTCTCCTCCAGATGGGCCAGCTCGTGGTAATGCGTGGAGACGAGCGCCTTGCAGCCGATCCGGTCGTGCACGTATTCGATGACGGACTGGGCGATCGCCATGCCCTCGTCCGTCGATGTGCCGCGGCCGAGCTCGTCGATGATGACCAGGCTCCGCGCCGTCGCCTGCTCCGTCATGATCTGGATGTCCTTCATTTCGACCATGAACGTGCTCTGTCCGCCCACGAGGTCGTCGGCCGCGCCGATCCGCGTGAAAATGCGGTCGACCATCGGCAGCTCGGCCCGGGTTGCGGGCACGAAGCAGCCGATCTGGGCCATGATGCAGATCATCGCGACCTGCCTCATATACGTGCTCTTGCCCGCCATGTTGGGACCCGTGATGAGAAGGATCGGACCGCCTTCGCGCGTCAGCGAGGCGTCGTTCGAGATATAGGCGCTCCCTTCGGTCACGGCTTCCACGACGGGATGCCGGCCGCCGGTTACGTTCAGGTCGTAGCCGTCGCTCCACGTCGGCCTGACATATCGCCGCTCCGCGCTGACCTCCGCCAGCGACTGCAGCGCGTCAAGGCTCGACACCCGCTCGGCCAGACGCTGCAGGCGCGGAATATGAAGGGCGATCTCGTCACGGAGGGCGGCGAACAGCTCGTACTCCAGATCGATCATGCGGTCCTCGGCCTCGAGGATGAGCGCCTCCTTCTCCTTCAGCTCCGGCGTCACGTAGCGCTCGGCGTTGGCGAGCGTCTGCTTGCGCTCGTACCGGCCCTCGGGCAGCGTGCCCAGATTGGCCCGCGTCACTTCGAGATAATAACCGAACACCTTGTTGAACCCGATCTTCAGCGACTTGATGCCCGTCGCCTCGCGCTCCCGCCGCTCGAGCTCGGCGATCCAGGTCTTGCCGTTCTTGCTCGCTTCGCGCAGCTCGTCCAGCCGCTCGTGGAAGCCCGGCCGGATCAATCCGCCTTCGCGAACCGACACCGGCGGCTCGGAGGCGATCGCGTCCGCGATCGCCAGCGCCAGATCCTCGCAGGCGTCGAGCGACTGCGACAGGACGGCGAGCGGCCCCGAGCCGAGCTCCGCGCAAATGTCCTTGAGCGCCGGGATGCGCGATAGCGACGCACCGAGCGCGTTAAGATCTCGCGCGTTGGCCGTGCCATAGGCGATCCGCCCGACCAGCCGTTCCAGGTCGTAAATCTCCGACAGCGCGGCGCGCAGATCCTCCCGCAGCATCCAGTTGCCGTGCAGCGCCTCGACCGCGTCGAGCCGCTCGTCCGCCGACGCCCGGTCGAGCAGCGGCTGGTCGATCCAGCGCTTCAGCTGGCGCGCGCCCATCGCCGTGCGCGTGCGGTCGAGGAGCCACAGCAGCGAGCCCTTGCGGGCGCGGTCGCGCACGGTCTCTGTCAGCTCGAGGTTGCGCCGCGTGAAGGCGTCGAGCGCCATGAATTGCTGCGGGTCGTAGCTCTTGACCGCTCGCACGTGGGCAAGCGACCGCTTCTGCGTATCGCCGAGATATTCCGCAAGGCGGGCGACGGCGAGCTGTCGCACCTGCTCGTGTCTGTCCCATCGCTCTTCAGGAAACTGTACGGCGAGCCGCTCGCCCGGGTCCTGCGTCTGCGCCCTGACCGTCGTAACCAAGGCTCTGCCCGACGCCAGGGACGCCTCCTCCAGAATAGCCAGCGCCCGCTCATCGCCGACGGCTTCGGCCGGACGGTATACGTTCAGCTCGTTTTTAACCGACTCCGCCGACGCCGCGAACGATGTCACGTACATCTCGCCGGTCGTCAGATCGCAGGCCGCAAGGCCAAACCGGCCGTCCAGCTCGGCGGCGCCGACGATAAAGTTGTTCGCACCGCCCGCCAGCGACTTCGTCTCCATCACCGTGCCGGGCGTGACGATCCGCACGATCTCGCGCTTCACGACGCCTTTGGTCGCCTTCGGATCTTCGACTTGCTCGCAGATCGCGACCTTGTAGCCCTTGTCCACCAGTTTCGCTATGTAACCTTCCGCCGAGTGATGGGGGACGCCGCACATCGGAATGCGCTCTTCCTGTCCCGCTCCCCTGCCGGTCAGCGTAATCTCAAGCTCCCGGGACGCCGTTAGCGCGTCTTCGAAAAACATTTCATAGAAATCGCCCAGTCGGAAGAATAAGAGCGCGTCCTTCGCTTCTTCCTTCACGGACAAATACTGCTGCATCATCGGGGTATAACCGGCCATAGAATCCTCCAATTGTCGCTCTGAACTCATCGATCTATTATACCAAGCTTTACGAGGTTCGTCGTGGTCGGCGCAGAAACTGGAAGAAAGTAGGTCATGCGGCCTAGCGCGCATCAAAAAAGCGGCAGCGCCTCTTCGTCGGCCGCTTGCCGCTTGCCGCCTGCTGGCTGCCGCTTGCCGTTTACCATCTACCACTTCTTGCCCTCAACCATCTACCGCCTGCCCTCTACCATCTACCGCCTGCCCTCTACCATCTACCGCCTGCCCTCTACCATCTACCGCCTGCCGGCTGCCCTCTACCATCTACCGCCTGCCGGCTGCCATCTACCGCCTGCCGGCTGCCGCTTGCCGTTTACGACCCAGAACCCTCGCTATCGCGCAAAAGTGCATGTTATCTTCCCCGAATTAGCGAAAACGCGTAAGTTCGGGATCAAAATCCTGCAATTTTGCGCCAACTTCCGTCATTCCCTCGTTCCATCATTCCGGAATCCGCCAACCGCGCCGAATATCCACGCTTTCGTCCCAAACCTTGCCCGCTTCGATGGCATCGAACAGAAATCCGACAGCCTCGCCGTATCTCGCATAAGCCGGCAGCGATTCGAGCGCGACGCGCACGGCTGCGGCCGCACGCCGCAGCGGCGCCAGGTTTCCATCGTAGTAGGCGTCGCGCAGCGCGTCGTCGTCGAGCGGGCGGCTGCCGGACAGCTCGCGCGCATGCTCTGCCGCGAGCTTCGCAAGCGACAGGACACCGAGCGTTAGCCGCGGCGACACGAGCCAGCTCGGCGGCGTCCGGTATTCGAAGCCGCCGTGCGACTTCGTCCTGAAGTCGCCGAGCGCGCCGTAGCGCGGCCGACGGCGCCCGGCGCCGTCCGGCTCGAGCAGCCGCAGCGGCAGCGCAAGCGCGTTGTCGAGCGCCCGCAGCCGCTCGGCCGTAAGGGCAAGACCGCTGAAGTGCAGGTGCCCGCCCAGCGGCAAGCCCTTGACCGGCGCGGCGCCCGCGCGCCACCGCAGCTTTGCGCCGGCCGTCCGCGCGGACGCGTCCAGCAGCAGGCGCCGGATGCGCTGCGTCAGCACGGCGGGGTCCCGCGCCGGCCGCGGCCGAAGCTCCGCGAGCGGCCAGCGCTGCACGCCCCGCAAGACGACCGAGTCGCTCCCGGTCCGCTCGCCCGGACCGAAATACCGCGACGCAGGCACGATCCGGCCCGCTTCCGTGAGCATGACAAACTCCGGATCCGCGCCGAGGAGCGCTTCCGGCCGGCTTCCCGCAGCCTCCTCCGACCACTGCGCGGCGAATTCGGCAGCGGCCTCTGTCAGCCTAAGCGCACCTGCTTCGTCGGGTTCCCCGATGGCCGCGTCCAAGCCGACGATGGTTCCGCGGCGGCCCGAACCGTCAACCTGCCAGGTGACGGTACCCAGCTCGAGCCCGAGCGAATAGATGGCGCGCGCGGAGGCTCTGCCCAGCCTGCGGGCCAGCTCGCGCCCGGACGCATGCGCGCCGGGCTCCGGGCGAACGATCGGCGCCGACAGGCCGAAGACGGTGACGACGTACGTTTGCGCCGGGACGCGGAGCACGCCTGTCGCCCCCTCGCTCCGTCGCCAGCCTGTGCGCCCGGCTGCCGCGGCGCCGCTTCGAATTGTCGCGGTCAAGCCCTCGCGGGCGAGCCGCCGGTCGAGCTCTGCTGGCTCGAGCGAACCGACTGCGCCCGCCGCCTCGTTCCAGGTCCAGGCCCCGGCATGTCCTGTCGCAGCGACTGCGTCGGTACGCGCAGGATCCGCCCCGCCGGCCGACAGCCTCACGATCACATCCGAAGGACCCGGACGACTGTCAACCGCAAGACGCTTCAGTCCCGCAGCCGCAAGCATCTCCCCGACCGCGCCTTTTCCGTCAATCCACACCGTCCCGAGCGCCATTTGGCTTTTTGAGCTGGCTTTGTCCGTGCCTGATTCAACGATACCGACGTCCCTTGCCTCGTCCATGCCGCGCTTCAAGCCGGATATCCGCACCCTCATCCCCCCCGAACAACACGGGAAGGGCCGTCCCGCCGACGGTTGTACGTCGAAGCCGGATGACCCTTCCCTGACTCTGTCCCTGCCCCTGCGCCGGGACCGCCGCCGGCTTCGCCTTCGGGCAGGAGCCCGAGCGATCCGCGCGATTTTTCCGGCATCGGGACGATTTTACCGAACGAAGCAGGCATCCGCCCTCGACACTTCCATCGCTTCTGCATAGACATAAGTATCGGCCGCAGCGGGCCGCTTACAAATCGTCTTCAAGCAGATCGGCATCGAGGTCTTCGTAATCGCCTTCGTCCAGCGCAAAGTCCGCATCCTTGCCGTCTTCAAAGTAGTTCGGATCAACGACCACGCATACTTTGGTCTCGGCGACCATCTCGACCGCGTATTCGCGCTCCACGCGAATAAGCACGGAAGTACCGCCTCCGCCGATCAACGCTTCCACGCAATTCGGTTCCTGCGTCGCATCCGCAGACACCTCTTCCGTGGAGCTGCGATGACGGGGGTCTACATACGAAAGCGGCACGAGCTCCGAGTACGAGACCGTCTCCTTGGCGACGTCGGTCTGGGAGTTCTTGTCGTACGAATACCAGATATTGATATCGTAAGACCCGACCACCTCGATGCCGTCACCCGAACGAACCGCTTCGTACTGGTGATTGATGATCCATGCCCCGAGAATGCTGGTGGGATGGTGCGGCGGCGTGACCGAATGGGTAATCGTCGAGAATTTGCGGCCCTTGCCGCATACTGCCTTCGTGATGATTTCCCTTCGCTGCAGCCGTTTATCCGCGAGCGTCATGCAATGACCTCCTCCATACAATCAATTCAATTAAAGTCTATGCAGGACATTCGTCTAGAGTGACAAAAACGTATCCTTGCATTGACGCTTCGTCTCTATGATTGTATGCCGGTCCTTGTTCATGAAGACCTGCGCATTTTCCCTCTGCTGCCGACGGTCAAAAATCGGCGGAGCTCTCTGCACAAATGCAGCAGCGCAGCCCGGATCTCGAACTCCTCGCGCGTCGCAGGCAGCGGCATCGCCTTGAACTCCCGCTCGAGCGCGTCGAGCGCGCGTTCAGTCTTGCCCTCGTAAAATTCGGACCTCACGTCATGCGTCAGCCTGTCGAACAATGAAGCGATCGCTTCGGACTGGGGCACGCTGGACGATACGAACGCGATGTTCTCCATCATCAGCTGAATCAAGTCGAGCTGCTCGCGCCGCATACCAAAGTACAGAAGCCAAGGCTCGTCCTGCCGGCTCAGCCGGTTTTCCTGCGAACGCTTGGCCGTCTGCATGCCTTCCTCGATGGCAGCTTCGGCCCTTAGCAGCTCGTCGCCGCCCCATACGGCCGCCGGATCGCGCAGAAATTTGGCCAGCTCGCCCAGCATCGCGACGAACAGATCCTCGGTCGTCTGGCGAAGCGACTCGAGCGACTTGCGCTGCTTCGGCATGTACGCGAGATTGAACGCCGTCGCCGAGCCGAGGCCGATCGCAAGCAGCGCCAGCTCCGTCCCGATCGTATGCCAGGACACGATCCCGTTATGGAACAGATGGAAGACGATGACCGAACCGGTGACGATGCCTTCCTTCATTTTAATGCGCGTGAGCAGCGGGAATGCGATCAGTATGTACAGCGCGAGCGTCCAGACGTGAAAGCCCGCCAGCAGGAACACGGCCGACGCGACGGCCAAGCCGATGACGGACGCCGCGAACCGCGCGTATACCGTCATGATGCCTCGCCAGCGTGTCGTATCGACGCCCAGGATGGCGAGGATGCCGGCCGCCTGCGCATTTTCCACATGCAGAAGCATCGCGATATATATGGCCGCCACGGTCGCGAGCGCCGTTTTCGTCACGCGCAGTCCGATCAGGCGTCGCAGGCCGCTTGCTTCCTTTGTCGCGCTCATGCCGTATCCCCCGATCGTTACGCGAATCTGATGCATCCATCGTAACCGTTCGGCAAAGAGACGTCAAAACAAAAACGGCTCCGAGGAGCCGTTGCGGGCGTTGCGCTGTTCCGGCGTCGTTTGCACGAAGTCGGAACAGCTCTTCTTTCTCGGGCATACAACGCATAGCCGAAGCTTAATCGAACACGATTTCCCTGCCGAGCTCCGCCGATTCGTAGATGCCGCACAAAATTTTCATCATCTCGACGCCGTCTTGAACCGGACTTTCGGGCGACCGTCCCTCCCGGCAGCAGGAGATAAAATGATCGATCTCGTTTTGGAACGCCTGGTCCGCATCGAAGGACGCATGATCTGTCTGCGGCGACACCGTGACGATCGTATCGGATTTTTCCGTAACCAGCAGCACCTCGGGGTCGATCTCGATTCCGCCCTTATCCCCGTACAGCCGGACTAGCCCCTCGTCCTTGCGCGCATGCAGCGTGAAGCTCACGTCCACCATCAGCGAGGCGCCGTTTTCGAAGCGGATCAAGGCGTTGGCCAAATCCTCAACCGTATTGGAATTGGCATCGTAGTCCGCGGATTTGTAAAAGGTAAGGCCCTTGACATGGCTGCGCTGGCCGAGCTTCTTGTACGTATTGCCGCTGACCGACTTCACCTTGGGCCGTCCCATCAAGTACCAGCACAGGTCGATGATATGCACGCCCAGATCGATGAGCGGACCGCCGCCGGAGCGCGACTTGTCGGCGAACCAGCCACCCGGATTGCCGAGCCGCCGCAAGCTCGATGCTTTGGCATAATGGATGTCGCCGACTTCGCCCCGGGCGATCCACTGCTGCAGCATCAACGCGTTCGGATCGTACCTGCGCACGTAGCCGATCTGGAGCACTTTGCCGCTCTTAACGACCGTCTTTTCCACTTCCAGCGCCTGCTCCACAGTCAAGCACAGCGGCTTTTCGACGAGGACATGCTTGCCCGCCTCCAGCGCCTCAATGGCAAACGGCGCATGCGTGTTGTTCCAGGTGCAGATACTGACCGCATCGACCTGCGGATCCGCCATCATGGCCGCATAGTTGGTATAGACCGCCGAAGCGCCGAAGGACGCCGCCGTCACGGCCGCACGTTCGCCGTTCACGTCGCAAACCGCATAAATCTCGACATCCGCGTTTTTTTGGTACGCCTTCAAGTGATAGTGGGAAATGGAGCCCGTCCCGACGATCCCGATTTTCGTTTTTCCCATGACGATCTCCACCTTCGTTGTTTCCTATTAAATGCGAAAATCCGGTGCGACTTTCCTTTAACATCCGGTAGGACGCCTGTCAGCCGGTCCGCACCACCTGGATCGCATTGACGGCCGCAGCGTCGTTTAGCGCGCTGAAGTCAATATCGATAACGCCGTCCGTTACGGCAATCTTGTTGAATTCGTACCTGCGCGCCTTGTCGTGTCCGAGCGCGGCTGTATAGATGTCGTAGCCCGACAACATATTCGCACCTTCGATATCGACGTTAAAGACTCTCGTGCCGCCCGCATTAAAGTAAATCTCCGCGAAATCCAGCGTCACCTTGTAGGTGCCGTTCGGGACGTTGAATTTATATGCGAACGCATTGCCGCCGCTGCCGAAGCGCTGCGTGCGATACAGCGCCTGGTCGCTCGTACCCGATATCGTGTCGGTCGTCGTATTCACGGCCGTCGTGGATGTCGTATAACCCCATGTATTCGTGCCCGAGTATGGCTGATCCGCCGCCCAAGCCAGTCCCTTCGCATCCGTAAAGGCCGCGGAAGCGCCGACGTCCACGCGCTGTTCGTAGCCGCTCACGACGTTGATCGTCCATGTCTTGACGGTGCCGAAAGTCGCGACCCCGTCCTGAACCATGCCTGCGCTGAGCGTATAAGTACCCGGCGTCGAAGGCGCTTGAATGCTGAACGAGAAGCCTTTGCGCTGGCTCGGAGCGATCGTCTCCGTGCCGGACAAGAAAATGCGCTGATTGGTAGCGCTGAGGCTGTAGCCGCCGACGCCGAAGTCGCCCCATACGAACTGATTGGTCGGACCGGAATAAAGCCTGTACAAATCCGATTGCGCCCAATTGTTCGCTCCCGCATTTTGCACATCGATGCTAATGTTGGCTTTGGTGCCCGCAGCCATAACCGTCGGCACGTCCCATGCCGCGAATTTGGCGTCGCGCGGTGCGGCCACATGGACCGTAAACGTCTTAACGACGCCGAATCCCGAGGTGCCGTCGTTCATTTGCATCGAGAGTGTATAGTCCCCCGGCGTCGTCGGCGCGTTGATGGTAAAGGAGAAGGTTTTCGCCTGCTCGTTTTTGATCCGCTCCGATGCCCGCATAAACACCTTTTGATCGGTTGCGCCGGCGCTCGTGCCGCCATACGGGAAGCCGCTCCAGGTCAATTGATTGGTTCCCGCGCTTTTCAACGTATAGTTGCCTGCGCGCGTCCAGTCGTTCGTTCCCGTGTTTTTGAAGGTCACCGATACGGGCACCGCCGCGCCGGGCGCCACGAATTCGGGTATGTCGTCGTTAAAGCTCACCGCGTCTTTGGCCGCAGCACCGCCCGGCGTCACCCGGATATCGTAGACGCCCGTATCGCCAAACAGAGACACGCCCTCCTTGATCATTTGGACCGCGAACGCGTAAGTTCCCCTGGTGCGCGGCGCCGCGATCGAAAAGTTGAACGTTTTGCTCGCGCCGGGCGCGATGCTGTCCGTGCTGCTCAGGTACGCCCGCTGAATGCCGGCGCCGCTGCTCGATCCGCCGCTCGCGAACGCGCTCCACAGTATCTCGTTGCGGTCCGGAATCGCGGCCAGCCGGAAGTTATCCGCGGACGTCCAGGTGGCGGTGCCGATATTTTTTACCGTGACGGATATAGTAGATATCTGCTCCTCCGTCATGGCGGACGGTACAGTGACCGCGGTGATCCGCGCCGCATAGGCCGGAGCCGCGACGACCTGGATCGTCTTCTTGCGGTTGTCGCCGAATACGGCCGTTCCGTCCTTGATCATCGACGTTCCGAACAAGTAATTGCCCGGCGTCGCCGGCGCTTGCACCTGGAAGGTGAACGTCTTGGTCTGCTGCGGCTGGATGCTGTCCGCCGCAGCGAGGAATACCCGCTGATTGCCGGTCGCCAGGCTATAGCCGCCGTCCGGGAAGTCGCTCCAGGTCAGCGCGTTGTCCGTAGTCGCGGCGAGCCTGAACAGATTCGCCTCCGTCCAGGCGGCGGTTCCGACGTTGCGGACCGTAACGCTGGCCGTATAATTCTGACCCGCGATCATTTGGTCCGGAAGCTGGGCGTCCAAAAGAATGGCGTCATTGGCTACGCTGCCCTTGACCTTTTGCCGGATCAGCGAAGCGTACGTATACGGATCGACCGCCTCATAGTTGTACTCGGGATGCTCGGCGACGATCTTTTTCATCACCTGGCTGATATATTCGACGGACGAAAAAGCCGGCTTGATGTACAAAAAGTTCGGCGCCGTCCCCGGGCTCGGCAGCGTTGCCGTTACGTTATAGATATAAGCGGTCTGGCCGTTGACGTCGTTGTTGGCGATCGGCACGTTGTCGCCCATCACGACCATGTTCGTGCTGCGCACGTCCGGCTTCGGAGAGCTCAGATTCGGATTGTAAAACAACGACATATCGTTGGAGAACCAACGATAAGCCTCCTCCGAGGCCGACGTGACCGGTCCGGCGTTGCCGTTCAGCACGAAGCCCGACATCGTATACCCCGTCGACTGGTAGAGCCGCTCGTTCCAGCTGCGCCATACGGACGCGTCCTGCACGAAGTCGGGATTTGCATATCCAGCCGCTCCGGCACCTGCCACGAAGTAATCGTTCGAGGTTGCCGTGTCGTACAGGAACTGTATCAGATCTCCCGCATTCCGCATGCTCGGCACGATGTTCCAGGCTATCGGCGTCTTGCCCCGCGCCGGATCCGAATTCCACACATAAGGGAACTGATAATGAACGGTCGATTCGTCGTGATCGCCCATGCCCCATAAGATGTAGGTCTTGTTGGCGAGCGCGGGACGGCTGCCCGCTTCCGAGGAAGGCAACAGATTCGTCGCGACCGGCGCCCACCAATGCACCGACATGTTCGCGTCGCCCATCGTATCGATGACACTGACGATGGCGGCGTTATATTTGGACAAGTGCTCGACCGTCTTCCACTCGCCTTCGAACTCGGTATGGCTTCCCTTGCCGCCATAGGTCGAATATTTGTCCCACCAAGGAAAAAAGCCGTAAACCTCGATCATGTTTTTGCTGCCGTACAGCGTATAGGCCGACTGAAGAATGGCGAGGAAGGCATCCAGATCCTTGCCAAGCGTCTGATTGGGCGCGTCGAATGCCCGCTCGTCGCCCCACGGGCTGAGGTCGAACACGAATGCCTTGCGCATGACCAGGATGTCCCGAACCGAAGTGTATTCCTGCGAATGCGTAATCGGCTGCCTCGCATACGCGTCTTCGATGTAGCCGAGTACGCCCGCGTTCGCGAGTCCCGTATCCAGGAACTGCTGCTTCGCCCACACGTAAGCATCCGTTTTGGCATTATTGCCGGCGAATTGCCCGACAAGATTGCGCGAGACGGCCAGGCTGTTGGGAGCGGCGGTCAGCCTGGCATACAGGCGACCGCCGCCCATGACGGCCGGCGTCCGTTCGATGCCAGCGATCGTCGTCGCGACGTTGGCCGTCGCGTCCACCTTCGGGTCCCAGACGGCGAGTCCGGCCAGATCGGATCTGAACGTACTGACCAGCGCTTCGATTGATGCAAGCGGCGTGACCGTGTATTCGCTCAGCCATTGCCCGGGCTTGCGGAAGGCGTCCAGCCATTTCTCGTCGATCTGCATCGCCTGGGACGACGTGATGGACGGCGTCTGGACATAAAAGGAATTGTAGACGTACAGCCGCGGCCCCTTCTGATTGACGATCCCTTGCAGCGTCGACACGAACAGCTTGATATCGTAAGATTCGGCTGTATTAAATGTCCCCGACGCCTGCCGCAGATCGAACGTATAAATGACGGGAAATGCAGCGGCCGCGGCCGGTCCGGCCTGGAAGCCCGACCAGCCGGATACGGCGAGCGCGAGCGAAAGGAGCATTTTCAGCAATCGGTTCATCTTCATGGGGCAGCCTCCGATTCAATCGAATGAATGGCCTATTCTTGCGGTTTCCAATTGCCCGGATTCGCTGGATCTGCGCGCCAGCAGCACCGCTCTGGCCGAGGCGACGCAATCGGCGGCGGACAGAATTTGCGGCTGCTCGCCGCGGATTCTGCGCACAAAATCCAGGCATACGCTGTCATGCTCTCGAACCTCACCCATGACGTTGCGGTGATTCCGGTCGTGCGTACAAAGGATGACCTCCCCCGACTTCGACAGCACCTCGATCGTGCCGTCCGTGCCGACGACGAGCATTCTGCAATCCCATGGCGTATTCCTGGGCGTCAGCCAGTCCGCTTCGACGTGGACCGTGACGCCCCCTTCCAGGACGAACAATGCCTGCGCGAAGTCGACATAATCCGGTTTGTCCGCAAAAAATCGGGTATGCAGCGAGCGTGCCGTCACTTCTCGGACTTCGCCGCGGCTCATCCACAGGGCCAGATCGATATCGTGTATCATCAGGTCCACGATCAGCCCGCCGTTGCGGGCGTTTTCGTACATCCACTGCTCCTCGCGCTGCGCGGTCGACTCGTGCGGCCGCATCATGATGCAGCCGGCGATCTCGCCGATCGCGCCTTGATCGATCAATTCTTTGGCTTTGACATACAGCGGGTTGAAGCGCTCGGTCAACAGGACCGAGCACTCCGCGTCCGAAGCCGCGATCTGCCGCTCCAGGCGCCCCAGCTCTTCTTCTGTAATCGACATAGGCTTGTCCGATATCGCATGCTTGCCTCGCTTCAGACATTCGATGACGGCATCGGTCTTCAGATCGTTCGGGAGGCAGACGATAGCCGTATTGCAGTCGACCTCGGCCAGCATACGCGCATAATCCCGGTAAAAAGGAACGCCGTAGCGTTCCGCAACCGTGCGCCAGCGTTCCTCCGTCTCCATGATGGCAACCAGGCTGACGCCTTCCGCCTTCAACATTTCCTGGATCGCGTATTCTCCGTGAATCCGCAGTCCGATCGCGACGACTTTGAGCTCCATTTTCATCCGTCCGCCTTACTGCTTATTTTTCTGAACATATTCGTCGATCAGCTTCAGCTTTTCGGCCGTTACGACCGGCTCGCCGATCTTTTTGAAGTTTTCGAGCATGTCGTTCGTGATCTTGCGGACTTCTTCCTCCGAGTCGGCGAAGATCGCCTTCGCTTCCCACTTGCTGATCTCCGGCCACAGATCCGGCCAGTGCTTATCCCACTCGGGCCCGGTGCCGGAGAAGTTAAACGGCACGTTCTGCTCGCCGACGGCCGGCAGCCAAGTCTTCTGCGCCATAATGAACTCGTCGGTGCCAGGCATGACGGTAGCGCGCGGAATGACGGGAGCGCTCAGCAGATTGTAATAGGTAATGCCCGTCGTGGTCTCGAAGCTTTTATCCGCTTTGTCCTGCTGCGCCTTTACCTCCGGCTTGGGCTCAAGCAGCCCGTTTGCGTTTTTGACATAGTACTCGCCATCCGGGCCTGTGCTCAGAATGGTGGCGCCTTCATTGCTAACGCTCCAGTTGAGGAATTCCATCAACCGCTCCATATTGCGCGTATTTTCGGCGAACTTTTTAGAGACGGTCAATGCCTGGGCCATCGCAAAGCTGGATTCCTGGTAGATCGGCATCGGCAGTCCCGGCACCTGGATCGGCGGATTCGGGATAAAGCGCTTGGCCGGATCTTCAACTTTCAGAACGCCGTTGGCCGTGTCCATCGGACCGTTCGTATTGAGCGTGAAGCCTACGCGTCCCGAACTGAGCTTGGCCTGGTATTGGGCTGGCTGCTGAGTGATCGTTTCCTTGTCGAGCAGGCCGTCTTTGTACAGCTTGTTCATGA
The DNA here is from genome assembly GCF_030014955.1 of Cohnella hashimotonis. Taxonomy (NCBI): domain Bacteria; kingdom Bacillati; phylum Bacillota; class Bacilli; order Caryophanales; family Paenibacillaceae; genus Cohnella; species Cohnella hashimotonis. The sequence goes on along the minus strand of NZ_JAGRPV010000001.1, from coordinate 2,869,064 downwards.
ACACCATGTAGTCTACGATGTGCGGATTGTTGAACCACCAGTGCAGCGTTTTGTTGTCTTCGGACAGGTCGAACCAGCTTTTGGTCCAGGAGTACATGAACAGCTGGCGCAAATTATCGAAGGAGGCGGGGATGACGGCCTTGCCGTTCACGTCCGGAATCTTTTCTTTGAATGCTTTCAGGACCGCGTACAGCTCGTCCGTCGTCGTCGGCGGCGACATCCCCACTTGTTTCAGCCAATCTTCGCGGATCATCGGTCCGACGTTCATCTGCATGACGTCTTTGTTCGCCGCGGGATTGCCCGGAATCATATACATTTTGCCGTCCTTCTTGCTGGCAAAGGTCACTTTGTTGAAGTCCGGATCGGTATACTTGAGCAGGTCCGGGTACTTGGACAGCCACGGGTCGAGATCGACGATATAGCCCGCCTCCGCCCATTTGTTGGCGATGCCGTTATTGACATCGTCCGTCAGGATGCTGACGACGTCGGGAATATCTCCGCTGGCCAGCATCGTGTTCATCTTGTCCGCCGGCGTTTTCGTGTTGGCGGTCGTAATCTGGATGTCGATGTTTTTGTTTTCCAGCAGCCATTGATGCATCCGGTTGTCCGCCTTCGGCGCATTGTCGAAAGTGTGCATGATCAGGACGTTTACCTTAAGCGGATCTTCCTTCGGCGGCGCTTCCGAAGACGATGCGGAGGAAGATGCGGAAGCGGACGCCGCAGCTTTGTTATTATCGGCGCCGTTGTTTTTGGCGCATGCGGCGAGCGAGGCTCCGAGCATCGAGACGGACATCAGCGTCGCGAGCAGTTTTGCTTGTTTTTTCATGTTGACGACAACCACCCTTGTTTGAAATTTGTTCGCAGCCGATCCCCTAGCCTTTTAACGAGCCGATGATCACTCCCTTCACGAAGTAGCGCTGGAGGAACGGATAGACCGTCAGAATGGGCAGAACGACGACGATAAGCATGGCCATCTTGACCGATTCGGCCGTGACGGTCCGTCTCGAGCTTTCGTTTAAGTTCACGACGCCGTACGCCAGATTGCCTGCCTCGTTTTGATTGATGTTCATGACTTTCATCAGCAGCGTCTGAAGCGGCAGCAAATGCTCGTCCGTCGTGTAAATGACCGCGGTCAAGTAATCGTTCCAGTGTCCGACGGCGGAGAAGAGCGCCATCGTGGCGAATATCGGCAGGCTGAGCGGCACAGCGATCCGAGAAAAAATGGTCAAGTCGTTCGCGCCGTCAAGCTGTGCCGAATCCTCCAGCTCCTGCGGCATGGCGCGGAAGAAGGAACGGAAAATAAAAACGGCGGCGGCGCCGTAAAGCGTGGGAACAATGTACACCCAGAAGGTATTGAGCAGGTGCAGCGACTTGTAAAGCATATAGGTAGGGATGAGCCCGCCGCTGAAAAACATCGTCAATATCAGCATGACGTTAATGATGCCGCGACCCTTCAGCCGCTGCTTGGACAGGCCGTAGGCCATCAGCGAGACTAGGACGATCGATAGCAGCGTCCCGATGACCGTCCGTCCGATCGAGATCGCATACGCATTCATGATATCGCTTCTGGAAAAGACGGCCGCAAAGTTGTCGAACGTGAACTTGCGAGGCCAGAAGTTGATGCCGCCTCGCGAGGCGTCGAGTCCCTCGTTCAACGAAAGCGCCGCGATTCGCCAGAACGGAAACAAAAAGGTAAAGCAGAGAACGCTCAAGAACAAATAGTTGAACCATTGAAACGCTTTTTCCCCGCGCGTTTGCTTCATGATGACCTCCCGGAATGCTTCGAATGGATCGCTTGGATCGCTCTAAAATACCCCGTCTTCCCCGAACTTTTTGACGATAAAATTAGCGGAGACGAGCAAAATCAAACCGATTACGGACTTGAACAAACCGACAGCCGTCGCGATTTCGTAGTTCGCCCTGAATACGCCGACCTTCATGACGTACGTATCGATAATTTCCGCCCGGTCCAGCACCATGTTGTTCTGCATCGCGTAGATCTGCTCGAAGCCCGCGTCCAGGAAATGCGCGATATTGAGGATGAACAGCAGGACGATCGTCGCGCGGATCGCGGGAAGCGTAATATGCCATACCTGCCGCCAGCGGTTCGCGCCGTCCACGACGGCCGATTCGTACAGTTCCGGGTTGACCGAGGTAATCGAGGCCAGAAAGATGATCGTCCCGAAGCCGATGCCTTTCCAGATGTCGGAGGCAAGTATCATGCCCCAGAAGTAATTGGGGTTGCCGAACCAGAATATCGGCTCCTTGATGATTCCAAGGCTCGCAAGCGTTTGATTGATGAACCCGCCGTCGACGCTGAACAGATCGTACCAGATGCCGGTAATGACGACCCAGGAAACGAAAAAGGGAAGGTAAGAGACGGTCTGCGCGAGCCGCTTGAACAGTCGGCTTCGCACCTCGTTCAACATCAGGGCCAGCACGATCGGGGCGGGGAAGCCGAAGACCATCTTCAGCAAGCTGATCGCGATCGTATTGCGGAGCAGCACCTCGAAGTTCGGACTGCCGAACAGCTCCCTGAAATGAGCAAGGCCGACCCAGTCGCTGCGGAAGACCCCTTTAATGATGTCGTAATCCTTGAAGGCGATGAGCACGCCGTACATCGGCTGATAGGCAAAAACGAGAAACCAGACGACGCCAGGGAGGACGAACAGATAAAGATAGCGGTTGTTCCATACGCTTTGCAAAACGACACTCCCTTTTACGTAGTTGCGCCTTGCGCTTGATGTCTCTAAGTATATAGGGGGAGCTGCCGGTGAAAAATCCAGGATTCTACGGGACTGGTTTAAAAATTCTACGCAATTTGTATCCGCTTGCAAAAAGAGCGTCAGCATCCTTCGGGAGCGCTATTGCTTTCAATGGCCGATTATTGCCATAATATGGGCCTGTGCTAATAAAAAAAAGGGTGGCATTGAGGGGCTTTGTTTGGGCATGGGTTTCCTGTACTGAAAAGGAATGAGACGCTGGATAGCTACTTGACGGGACCGAGCGGACATTCGCGAGAAAGAGACGCTGTTCAACGTTACATTTCGAGACCGAGCGGGCATCCGCGAGAAAGAGACGCTGTACAGCGTTACATATCGGGACCGAGCGGGCATCCGCGAGAAAGAGACGCTGTGCAGCGTTACATGGCGGGACCGAGCGGGCATCCGCGAAAAAGAGACGCTGTACAGCGCTACTTTGCTCGACCGGCCGGGCATCCGGAGCAAAGAGGCGCTGTACAGCGTTAATTGGCGGGATCGAGCGGACATTTGCGAGAAAGAGACGCTGTACAGCGTTACATGGCGGAATCGAGCGGGCATCCGCTAGAAAGAGGCGCTGTACAGCGTTACATATCGGGACCGAGCGGGCATCCGCGAGAAAGAGACGCTGTACAGCGTTAACTGGCGGGACCGAGCGAGCATTCGGGGCAAAGAATCGCTGTACAGCGTTACATGGCGGGACTGGGCGGTATACTGGGAAGTCTTCTCTACTCTTCGCTGACGATCGGGATGCGGATCGTCACTTTTGTACCGGCGCCTTCCGCGCTCTCAATCGAAACGCCGTATGCCTGCCCGTAATGAAGCCGGATGCGTTCGTGCACGTTGCGAATGCCGTAGCCGTTGCCGAACGGGAAAAAATCGGCCGCAGGCGGGGCGGACATGCCGACGCCGTCGTCCTCGATCTCGAACAACAGCTCTTCGTCCGCCCGATACGCCCGGATCGCGATCGCCGTCGTGCCCGCCTTTCGCTCCGCGCCATGCAGGATCGCGTTTTCCACGAACGGCTGAAGAATCAGCTTCAGCGTAAGGCACGATTCGATGCCCGCCCCCACTTCGTAGATGAAATGAATCCGTTCCTCCAGCCGGATTTTCTGAATTTCCGTGTACGCCTGCAAATGGCGGATTTCCTCCTTCACCGGAAGCAACGGCAGGCCTTTGTTGAGTGACAGGCGGTAGAAGGTCGCCAGATGGTTGACCATCCCGATTATTTTGGCATGCTGGCCGCCCATCGCCATCCAGTTGATCGTCGCCAGCGTATTGTACAGAAAATGCGGATTGATCTGTGTCTGCAGCGCTTTGAGCTCGGACTCCCGCTGCGTCTGCTGGCTGGCCGTCAGCTGTTCGACCAGCTCCCTGATCTTGCGGATCATCCGGTTGTAGCTCCGGGCCAGCGCGCCGATCTCGTCGCGCCCGTCGATATCCACTTTGACGTCAAGCGTAAGATCCTCGACGCTCTTCATCTGGCCGGACAGCACCGACAGCCGACGGGCGATCATCCTGGCCAGCGCAAGCGCCAGCAGCAGACTGATCAGCAGGCACAGCGCCCCTACGACGATCGTGAACTGCCGGACCGTTTTGGCGCCAGCGAACAAACGGTCGTACGACAGCACGCGGACGTACAGCCAGCCGGAATCTCCGCCCCGCTCGTAAAGCACCATTTTGTCGGCGCCGTCCAGTTTCATTCTGAACTTGCCGGCCGTCGGGCCGGCGGTGTACGCCGCAGCCTTCTGCGCCAACGCGGCCCTGAGCGCATCCGTGCCGGGAACCTCCGCTCCCAGGCTCGCATAGACGGTCTGCCATTTGTCGTTCGCGACGAGCATGTAATCGTCAGGTTCGGTACCGGCAGCCGCGAAATCCCCGAAGATGCGGTCGTAACGAACGAACAGCTCGAAGATCCCCGACAGCTTTTCGAAATTATAGATGACCGGTTTAATGATCGCTACCCGCTTCTCGCCCGTTAAGCCGCCGTTTGCTCCGGACAACCCGTAGTCGGGCTTGTTCACCTCGTCGGTAACGATCCAAAATTTGCGCTTCGAAAGCGCAATATAGTCGTTGATCGTATAACTTTCCGTGTGCGCGAAATATTCTTCGTACCAGGCGGTTCGCAAAATATAGTCGATATCGATCAGCACGTCGCCCGATTCCGGCAGCGTCTGATTGTTTTTGTACAAAATGATGGATTCGATGTTGTTGTCCTGCTTGCCGATTTCGAAGTACCGCGAGATCGTATTCAGGTAAGCGTAGGAATAATCGCCCGGCGACGTAAACGCGAACGATACCGCGCCGACGAATTTAGAATCCGAAACGTACTGGTTAAGCAGCTGATCGTAATTGTTGAGCTTGTATTCGGTATTCAGCACGACCTGCGACAGCGTCTGCCGGTACGACTCGCTCGCTTGCTCGTATACGTACTTTTGCATGCTGGCGTAATACGCGGCCCCGAGCGCGACGATGGACACCAGGACGAGCAGTCCGTAGCTGAACATCATTTTGTGCTTGATCGAGATGTCGTGGACGCGCAGCGGCATCCTCGTCCTCATTCGGGGATCCGCTCCCTCAGCGATTCTCTGTACTCCTTCGGACTTACGCCGTACGCGTTTTTAAAGACGACGCTGAAATAAGACGTGCTGTTGAACCCTGTACTTTCGGCGATCTCGTATATTTTGCGGTTCGGATCCGCCAATTGATGGCGGGCGTGGCGCAGCCGCACGCCCGTCACATAATCGATAATCGTCTCTCCGGTCTGCTCTTTGAATAAATTGCTGATGTAATTGGGCGTAAGAAACACCATTTTGGCCAATTCCTCGACCGTAATCGGACCGCCGTAGCGGGTCTCGATATAGGTGATAATCCGCTGCACGGGCAACTCCTTGTTCAGGACGCGCGCGCCGCCGAGTATGACGGTCTTGTTCGGATCCTGACCCGCCCGCCGGGACAGCTCGGCGGAGGCGCGCCGGTACGACTCGGGGAATCCGCCCGGATCGCTTATTCCGCCGCAGACGCAGGCGGCCAGATGCGTCCCCAGTTCGCCGTTCGCATAAACGCGAAGGGCTTCCAGCGCGCGGACCGCTTCTTCTTCCGCGGCTGCCGCGATCCAGACCAGTTCATCGCCGTCCGACCAATACCATTCCGACCACCGCAGGGCCCGGCCGATGGATGCCAGATTTTGCGCGAGCTGCGTTGCGCAGCTTCCCTTATCTTTGGCTCCGGGCCTTTCCTCCGCTCCTCTTAGTACGGCAACCGCGTATTCGTCCGCCGCCGGCATGCCGGCATCGCGCATCATCGCTTCGATCGCATCCGGATCGGCCAGACGCCCCTGCAGCACATCGCGCAGCAGCTGGCGCACGGCCAGCGGCTCGGTCTCCGCCATCCGGCGCTGAAGCTCGAGCCGCGTCCGTTCCTGCCCGGCCTCTTCTTCGCAGGCGGAGGCGACACTTTTAAGCGTTTCCAGCAGCGCGTAAAAATCAAGCGGCTTCAACAGATAAGCCGTGGCGCTCAGCTCGATCGCCGTGCGGGCATATTCAAAATCGTCATAGCCGCTTATAATGACGATTTTCATGCGCGGATTCAGCGCCTTGGCCTGCTTCGCGAGATCAAGGCCGCCCATTAACGGCATCTTGATATCGGTCACCAAAATATCGGGCGGCGCGGCTTGCATGCCCTCCAGCGCCTCCTTGCCGTTCGCCGCCGTGCCGGCCAGGACCAGCCCCATTTGCTGCCAAGGCACATGTTCGACGATGCCCTCCCGCTGAATCCGCTCGTCATCTGCGATCCATACCGTCCAAGTCAACACAAGCGCCTCCCTCCGGCAGTTCGTCAGGATTATCGCAAATGCGATCGTCGAGCCGTCAATGCGAGCTACAATTCGACAACGCTTGCGTCTTTTCCTCCCCGCAGTGCGCCAGGCAAGCGGCTAATCCCCTTGGGAAAGCGAAGCATTCGAATTAAATTACAGTTCCTCGGTCCCGTTGTCGTTGTCCCAGACCAAGCCGATCGTGAGGATCTGACGGGGGCCGGCTTTGACGGCGACCTCGCTTCCATCGGTTTCCAGATTCCCGAGCGTTTCCTCGTTCAAATTAAGCAGATGGGCTTCGGCAAGCGCCCGTTGGCAGATCAGCCTGCCACTCGCTTCCCGATCGGTCGTATTGAAGATTCGTACGATCCAGCGGTTGTTCCCCTCTTCGGCAGCTTTGACCGCGCTAACCTGCAGACCGGCACCCACGATGCCGAGAAAAGAAGCCGACAGCGGTAAATCAGACGCCCTGCGGTAAGGCGATTCTCTCCATACGCGGCCCGCCGGCCGTTCCGCAGTACGAATGCCGGCCGCGTAGCGCTGATGAGCCAGCCAGAGCCTGCTCTCGAACTGTTCCTCGACGCGAAACGGTTCCATGGCATACTCGAACGTCATCGTCCTCAACTGTTGCCCGCCGTCCCCCGGATCGGTGCCGACCTCTTTAGCCGTGCTTCGGAATAGGGTCAACCCGAGCGCCCGGTCCTCGTCGTCGCGCAGGCATACCTCATAAAGCCCTTTGCTGTAGATGGCAAGCCCCGCCTTGCCGTCGTTCGCGGCCAAAATGCCGTTGTGCGGAAAAGCTTCGTACGGCTTGCGCAAAAAATCGGATCGGTCCGGCTCGCGGAACGGACGTTTCACCAGGTCGAACGGCGTACTGGCGGCGTAGCTGTCCGTATCGAGTCCAGTCGGGAACCAGACGCCGAAGCGATGGTCGCGCACCGCGTTATCGACGACGGTCCTGCAGTATACCTTCGGGTCCCCCCGCAACAGTGTGACGAACGTTGTGACCGCGAAGTCAGTCCAAGCATCGCTGCGTTTTGCTCCCGATGCGTCGACGCCTTGCGGCAGCCGCAGGCTCGAACAGACTCGCAGGCAAGTGGCGTATGGACCGTCGTACACGACCGACAGCTGAGCCGGCGCGCCGGCGGAGGTAAAGCGTTCATTGCCGATCGGCGCCATATGCGTCCAGCCGTCCCCGATGTCTCCTTCATCTTCGAAACGCAGCAGTCCGCGGAACGTATGGCCGGTCGCTGCCTCGGTAATATCGAGCGTGCCGTCCGGCCGTACCTCCAGCCGAATCCGCCCGTTGTCCCAGGCGCGGGCGCCGATCTTTTGCGTCCCTGGATGGCGGACGGGCGCAACGAGCTTTGGCGCGCTGAACTCGAGCGGTCCGTGCCAATCGAGCTCGAAGGGCTCGACTGTGAAGGCCGTATAGCCGAACGAAGGCACCTTCGCATGCATCGCCAGCCGGTAGACGTCGCTGACCCGGCCGCGAGGCAGCTCCCGATAAGGGCGGTACATTTCCGCGTGATCGCGCTGTACCGACAGCACTTGATAGGCGATCTCGCGCAGATCTCCATCGAAAATCCTGAAGGAAGTGCCTTGCAGATTATGGCTCGCCATCCGCAGCGAGGCGTCCGACCCGGCCGGCAGCGAAAGCTCGATTTCCACGATGCCGTCAATGGCGCTTTGCGACATGTTGAATACGGCCAGCACCTGTTTGCCCTCCACCCGATCTTCATCCAAGTGGTTGACGATATACTGGACGCTCTCCTTCACGAGCCCGTCGCCGATTAATCTGGCCTGATCGAACCGGTAGACCATATCCCGATGGACCTGATCGATCGAGCAGCCGCAGATGGAATCGTGCGGGTGGTTCTGGAGCAGATGCGTCCAGGCCTCGGACAGGAAGCCCGCCGGGTACGGCTTGCCCAGCGCGGCGGTCATGACGCCAAGCGGTTCCGCCCATTTCTCCAGCAAATTTTCCCCATGCTGATTGTGCTGCTTGAGATGAATACGCGAAGACAACACGTTTTCCGGGACCCAATTGTTGATGCCATTGAAACCGAGCGCGCGCTGTTCGCCTCTGTGTACCTTCAGCGCATTGATTTTCGAACGCAGCTCGGCCGTATATTGCTCGATCGTGGCATGAACGAATTCAACGCCAGTTTCTTCGGTCAAGGTGCGCAGCAGCCATGCCAGCTGAGGTTCGATCTCGACATGGTCCACGCCGTCCATCCCGATCGCGATTTCGGTGGTAGCGCGTTCATTTTTAAACGATAAATACTGCTGCACCCGCTGGACCAGCTCCTCCGCATGGCCTGCGTAATCGTCGTCCCGCTCGAAAAACGGCCAGCGCACGGCAAAATAAAAATCGCTGTATGCCCGATCCTCGTCGAGCTTGAGCCCCAGCACCCGGCTCCCGTCCGCGCCCTCCCACCACAGCTCCGACGGATCTTTGTCGCCATGGAATCCTCTGAACATCGCGGCATGATCGATTCCAAAACCTTGTAGCAGCTGCGGCAGCTGGCTGTTATGGCCGAAAATATCGGTCACGTAGCCCGAGCGCACGGGCTCGGCTCCCCATTTGCGGGAATCGCGAACGCCTTTGAGCAGATTGCGAATCAACGATTCGCCGCTGACCAGGAATTCGTCCGGCATGACATACCACGGTCCGATCTGAATCCTTCCGCCCGCGATCAGCTTCGCGAGACGGTCCTTGCGCTCCGGACGGATACGGATATAATCCTCCAGAATAATCGTCTGTCCGTCCAGCATGAAGTAGCGATACGCCTCGTCGCCTTCCATATGATCGATGAGTTCGTCCATCATGTGTACGAGCCGCTGGCGAAAGCCCTGGAAATCCTGGTACCACTCCCGATCCCAATGCGTGTGTGACAGTACGTATACCTTACTGATTTTTTTCTGCAAATCGCTCAATGTGAATCCCCCTCAAAATGATCATATAATATATCATTATAAACGTCGAAAAAATGAATCACAACTATATGTTATATCATATTTTTGAATGTGCATGACCGGAAATAACAGAAAAAGCCGTCTCGAAGGCTCGACTAACCGGCCTTGAGACGGCTCCTCAATGGAAACCGCATCTATCATGTTTAATTTTGATGGGGAGCCGCGGTCGACTCGCGTATGACGAGCGTCGTGTCCAACTGCCTGCCTGCAATGGGAATTCCGTCCCGGACGAGCCGGATGAGCGCTTCCGCGGCGCTTTCCCCCATTTCGTAGAAGGGCTGGCTGACCGTCGTCAGCGGCACCTCCAGGTACTCGGTCATGGCGAGATTGTCGAAACCCGCGACGGACAGCGCTTCGGGAACCGTTATTCCTGCCGTCAAAGCGGCCTTTATCAGATGAATAGCCAGAATATCGTTGCCGGCGAGCAGAGCCGTCGGCCGCGAACGGCCCGACAACCAACGCTCCAAAAGAGCGGACGCTTCCCTCAATAGGGCATCCGGTTTACTGACGGCGGTCCAGTCGGCGGATTCGATCCAGTCCGGACGCACGGGAATGCCGGCTTCGATCAGCGCGCGGCAATAGCCCTTGTACCGCTGACGAAGAGACGGATGCAAATAAAGCCCCGGCGCAACGAAAGCGATACGTTCGTGCCCCAGCCCGATCAAATGCCGGGTCATCTCGTAGCTGCCGCCCTCGTTGTCCGGCGAGAACAGCGGCACTTCGATGCCTTCCAGCGGATGATCGATGACGACATAGGGAAATTGCCGGATCGTCATGCCGCTGAACAGGTCGATATTTTCCATGCCCGCGCAAGGATACACAAGAATCCCCCGCGCGTCCTGCGCCAGCTTCTCCAGCAAGCTCCGTTCCACGCGCGGATCCATCATCGCGTTGTGAAAGCTCACGTAATACCCGTGCTTCCGCGCCGCATGCTCGATGCCGCGCAGCATATCCTGCCCCGCTTGCTCCAAATCGCTCATTATGACAGAGATGAGGGGAAGGGCGACATTGGCGGCCGTTTCTGCGCCGCTTGGATCCTGTCCCGTCCCGGACTGCGCTTTATCATGCACGCCCCGCTCGTTGCGAAGGTCCAGATCCTCGCGAACAAAAGTCCCCTTGCCTTTCACGCGATACAGCAGCTGCCGATGCTCCAGTTCCTTCATCGCGCGGATCACGGTGATCCGGCTCACGCCGAACCGTTCGGCGATCTCGAGCTCCGTCGGCAGCCTGTCTCCCGCCTTTAACCGCCGCTCCGCGATTTCTTCCAGGAAAAACGAGAAAATGGTGCGATATAACGGCGTCCCCTGCGTCATTTAACCTCATGCCCTTCAATGTCGTTGCAGTCATTATAGCAAATGACATATCATTCGACCAACTCTCTTATTGCCATCCGTTCCATAAAAAACAGACCTGCCGCCCAAGAAGGACGTCAGGTCTATGTCCGAACAAACTGAAAGGCTGGCCTTTATTTTAACGCGTATTCGGGCTGGTAGGCCTTATAAACCGGATTTTCTCCGCAAACCATGAGCCCCTGCCCCCAGTTCACGTGCACGTCTTCGGTCGGCAGGTCCGTCGGATCGCGGTACTGGAAGAGGACGTTGCGCCGGTTGCGCGTGCTGCGGTTCACGTCGGAACCGTGAATGGTCAAATAGTTGAAGAACAGCACGTCGCCCGCCGATGCAGGACAAGGCGTCGACGCGGATAACGGATATTCCTTGTGATCGAGGTAATAGCGTCCGACATGAGGCAGCAGCCCTTGCTTGTGGGAGCCGGGAATGACGCACAGGCAGCCGTTTTCCATGTCCGAATCGTCGAGATGGACGCTGGCCGCGAGCATCGTATGGTCGGCGTGCGGGAAATAAGGCGTGTCCTGATGCAGCGGGAAAGCCGCGCCCTTCTCGGGCGGCTTGACCAGCATCTTGCTGTGGTGAAGCTGAACGTTCGGACCGATCAGCTGCGACAAGACGGCCGTCATGTTAGGATGCACAGCTGCGCGGGTGAACGAAGCGTCGTGATAATGAACGTCGTGGAAACCTTTAAGTACGAGCTTCTTCAATTCCTCGGGCGGCAAATAGTCCCCTTGCCAGGTCGCGTTGCCGTCGAACTTCGATTTGGCGGCGCGATCGATGATGCCGTTCACGGCATTGCGCATCTGTTCCACTTCCTCGGACGAGAAGACGCCGCGGACGAGCAAATACCCGTTATCCTTGTAAAATTGTACGTCGTCTGCTTTAATCAGCTTATCCATTCCATTTGGCCTCCTTCGATGTAAACGCTTGGAATACGATCATTGTAGGAAATTTTCATCCTTCTGTATTTGCAGAACCCGGACGTCCGTTTGTATAATCGCGCCAAGAGGTGACAACTTTGTCGGAAGACAGCTTTCTATTCGTGACAAGGACCTTGAACGAGAATAACCGAAGGTGCAGCGACGGCGACGGCGTTGCTTTTCAAATCTATAACTGGGGATTCGAGTGGCAGCATTACGACAACCCCGTTCACAGACATTCCTTTTATGAAATATGCTACGTACTCGACGGGGCGGGCGAATATGAGGACGAAGATATCACTTACAAGCTCGAGGCCGGCACGCTATTCGCTTCGCTGCCAGGGCATTGGCACCAGATTCGCAGCCGAACGGGGCTGCAGCTCTTTTTTGTCGCCTTCGAGGTCGTCTCGGCGGCCTCTTCGCCGGAGGCAAGGCAGTACGATGCGGGGCTGCTCGACAGCCCCTCTCCGGTCGTTGCGGGCCCGGAAGGCGTCACCGCGCTGTTGTGGCGCGCGCTGTACAGGCATGTCCTGCAGCATCGGGCGGACGGCGAGCCTCATACGAACAGCTTGTGCGCGCTGCTGCTCCGGTCGTTCCCCGGGACGTTCGGACGACCGGACGGCACGCCCGTCGCCAAGGCAAAGTCGTCCTCGCGCTCCCGCACGCATCTCGTCCAGCTCGCCAAGCGCTATATTCGCGACAATCTATCGGGCTCGCTCGGTCTTGCTGAAGTGTCCGCCTATTTGAACATATCCGGGCGGCATTTGTCCCGCGTTTTCAAGGAAGAGCTCGGCCAATCGCTCGTGGACTACGTCACCCGGGAACGCATGCTCTCCGCGGAAGGTTTGCTCAAGACGACCCTCTGCAGCGTCAAGGAAATCGCAGATCTGACGGGGTACCAGTCCGTACACTACTTCACCCGCGTATTTTCCGACCGCTACGGCATCCCGCCCGCCGAGTACCGCAAAAAGTCCCTGCCCGCTTCTACGTAAACGATCCGTTTCTCGTCCCGATACAAAAAAAAGAGATGAACAGGAAGCCCTGTCCATCCCTTTTTTTGTTTTCGCCCCGCTTAACCTAGCCGGTAAATCTCTTTGTACTTCCGCTCTAAATAATCGCACAAATAATCCGACCGCAGCGCTTCTCCGGTGATCCGCTCGACGATCTCGCCCGGCTCGAGCATCTTGCCGTGCCGGTATACCTTCTCGGTCAGCCACTCCTTGAGCGGGAGCAACCGTCCGGCTGCGATATCTTCATGCAGCGTCGGCAGCTCCCGTTCGGCGGTATTCAGCATTTGCGCCGCATACATGTTGCCGAGCGAATACGAAGGGAAATAGCCGAACATGCCGCCCGACCAGTGAACGTCCTGAAGGACGCCTTCGCCCGCGTTCGCAGGCTCGATGCCGAGCGCTTCTTTATACTTCGCGTTCCACACCTCTTCGAGCCGTTCGGGATCGAGGTCTTCGTTGAATAGCATCTTCTCAATCTCATAGCGAATCATGATGTGGAGGTTATAGGTCAATTCGTCCGCCTCGATGCGAATTAGCGACGGCTCTACGACGTTGATGCCGCGGTAGAACGCTTCGGCGTCGATACCTTCAAGCTGTGCGGGAAATTCCTTTTTGAGTTCCGGCAAATACCGCTCCCAAAACTCCCGGCTCCGCCCGATCATATTTTCCCAAAGGCGGGACTGCGACTCGTGAATGCCCATCGACGTGCCGCCGCATAGCGGCGTGCCGTTAAGCTTCGCGTCGACGTTCTGCTCGTACAGCGCATGCCCGCACTCGTGGATCGTGCCGAACAGCGCACTCGTCAGATCGTCCTCCAGATACCGCGTCGTGATTCGGACGTCGCCCGTGCTAAGCCCGGTCGCGAACGGATGCACGCTCTCGTCGAGTCTGCCCGCTTCGAAGTCGTAGCCCATCTGGCCGAGCGTATACAGGCTGAAGCGTTTCTGCGAAGCTTTGTCGAAGGTGCCCTGAAGGAAGGCCGTATCCGGCTTGTCTCCGCGCTGCGCGATGTTGGCTGCGAGCGGCACGAGCCTGTTGCGGAGCTCGCCGAACAAACGGTCCAGATCCGCCGTCGTCGTGCCCGGTTCGTACATGTCGAGCAGCGTGTCGTAAGGCGTTCCCTTCACGCCCCAAAGCGCGATGAAACGGCGGTTGTAATCGATGATTTGCTTCAAATAAGGGAGAAATCCTTTAAAGTCGCTTTTGGCCTTGGCTTCTTCCCATTCCGTCTCGGCCTGGGAGGTCAGCACGACGTACTCTCTGTACAGCTCCGGCGGAATTTTTAGGTTCCGCTCGTAATCCTTGCGCGTCTCCTTGATCAGCTTGCGGTCCACGTCGGACAATTCGCCCTCCGATCCCGCCCCGCCCAGCTCGTTCAGCAGCTCGCCCATCTCCGCGGACGTGGACAGCCTGAACATCTCCGAGGACAACGTCCCGACGGCCTCGGAGCGCTGGGCGATGCCTTTGCGTGGCGCTCCTGTCCGCATGTCCCAATAGACGACGCCGAGCAGCTCTTCGTAGTGCTTGATTTGGGTCGTCAGCGCACGAAACCGGACGATCGCCGAATCCTTTGCAGCGGCTTTTTCGCTCATTCCGATCTCATCCTTCCATTTCCTAATGAATAGCAGACCCCTTGATCATACCTGCCGCGATCTCTATAATCAACATAACGGTCTGTTAACGCTAGCTACAAGGAGCGAAGAGCGATGAGAATCGAATGGACGAATGAGGCGGCCGCTGCGCTGCAAGCGAAGTTCGACCCGCCGGTCCGCGTCTGGAAGCTCGTATCGGACAACGAGGGCTGCGGCTGCGCAGTGAACGGCGTGCCGTTCTTATGGGCGGTCGACGCGCCTGCCGAGGGCGATCTGCGGGCGGACAGCGAGCCGATCGAGCTGTGGTACGAGCCGCAACACGCGGTTTATTTCGACGATGTGCTGCGCGTCTCCTACGACGGCGCAAACCGCAGCTTCAGGCTGTCTAGCGACGGCCAGATCTACACGAACGCGCTGGGCACGGTCGACCTGAGAACTTCCGCAAGCACTCATATTCGCTGATAGGAGCCATCTACAATGACCAAATTGGAAGAAGTACTTAGCCACAACCGGGAGTTCGTTGCGAACAAAGAATTCGAAAAGTACGCGAACAACAATGCGATTGACCGGCGTCTCGTCGTCGTCACATGCATGGACACGCGTCTGACGGAGCTGCTCCCGAAGGCGCTCAATATTCGCAACGGCGACGCCAAGATCATTAAAAACGCGGGCGCCATCATCACCGCGCCGTTCGGCAACATTATGCGCAGCGTCATCGTCGCGCTATATGAACTGAAGGGCGACGAAGTCATGATCATCGGCCACAAGGATTGCGGCATGACGGGCATCGATCCGAAGGTCGTCGTCGGCCATATGATGAAGCGCGGCATCCGTCAGGACACGATCCGCATGCTGCACAATTCCGGCGTCGACTTCAACCGTTGGCTTACCGGCTTCGAGAACGTCAAGAGCAGTGTAGAAAACAGCGTCGAAATCGTACGCAATCACCCCCTGCTGCCGCCGGGCACGCCGGTTCACGGGCTGATCATCGACCCGGTGACCGGAGAGCTCGAGCTTGTGACGGACGGCTACGCCTATCTGTCGGCGCAGACCGACGCCAGCGCTCTGCTCGATTAATCGGGCTCGCCCGGATTCCTTTGATTCTATGGATCCCTTGGATCCGCTGGATTGCTCACTCGACGCCGTCTGCGGATGGAAGCTTCCCTCGCTTGCTCGACTTCCGTTCGGTCTCTCGTGAGATGGCGATGAACGATGCTCGCATCCGCAAGCTCGCCGGGAGAAAGCCACTTGGCGCCGAGCGCTTCGGTCCTGTCTAAGGCCGCTTCCAAAAGCAAGGGGTCCGCGATCGGCAGATTGAAGTCGTCGTAGACGACGCTATGCGCGTCGACCCAGCGCTCTCTTCTGTGGTCCAGCATCCGCTTAAGCTTCCGGCCGTCCAAGCCGAGCTCGTCCATGCGGTCCGGCTCGATCTCCGTCTCGGCCTTCGCAAGCAGTTTCATCGCGCCACTGCCGTTGCCCCTGCGCGCATGATACTGCATAACCGCGATCCGAATGAGCACCAGCCAGCTGCCTTCATAGGCGGCTTCTTTTTTTTCCTTCCAATATTCCTCCATGATCTCATGACATTCGAAATAATCGCGGGTGCCATGATATTCAGCCAAATAATGTACGAAAGGTTCCGGAATCGGGAATAATGACCTCATGTCGTCAGTGCGCTCCTTCCACCCATGCAAGTTCCGATAGGAACAAGCATACGAAAAAACCGAAAAAAATGAAACCGCTCGCGATTTATCCCGTATTACCGAACACAACTTATTCACACAGGAGGAATCGCAACGTATGTGGAAAAAAATGTTGCTCGTGTTCACGCTATTCGCGTTCACGGCAGCTGTCGTCATTCCTGCCGACGCAGCGGATGCCGCGCGCAAGGGATTCAGCTCCAGCAAGCGATCCTACACAAAGACGCCGGCTAAGGCGCAGGACAACGTATCCAGCAGCACGAATAAAAGTAACGGAACGACGGCGGGGGCCGGCGCAACGACGCCGAAGCGCGGATTCACGAGCGGAGGCGGCTTTATGAAAGGCCTCATGATCGGCGGGATCGCCGGCATGCTGTTCGGCGGCATGTTCGGAGGCATGGGCTTCTTCGGGGACATCCTGGGCTTGCTCGTCAATCTCGCCGCCATCTTCTTCGTCGTCGTCCTGATTATGGGCATCGTGAATTCCTTGCGCCGTCGCAGACAGCATCAACCGCAAGGTCCCAACGATTCCAATCGCCGCTGGTAATCCGTTATGCGGCTGACGACGGACGAGATCGTAAACGCCGTATGCCTGCATACGTCGGAGCGGCAGCAGGTTCCCGTTACCTCCGTCGAAGTCGAGCTCTCGTGGGACGACGAGCAAGGCTTCACGGCGGAGGTGTGGGTCGAAGGACGCAGCCGCTACCTGGTCGAAGCCAATCTCAAGGAGTCGATCGTTCGATATATGCTAACCGAATACGGACGACGCGTCTATCCCTCTTCCATCACGATGGTGGCGGACGAGGAACTGGAGGAAATATTCGCGGACGTCTTCGAAGAATAACGATTCATGCAGAAGGGCCGGCGGTCATTGACCGCCGGCCCTTCTTTCGTATGCGTCAGGCTCTCAGCTTGCTGTCTCGCAGCGGCTCGAAAAAGCTGCGTTCGATCTCGACGGCCGGAATCGGCTTGCTGAAGTAGTAGCCTTGAATCTCTCTGCACGATTGTTCGCGCAAAATGTCGAGCTGTTCCTTGGTCTCGATGCCCTCCGCAATGATATCGAGCTTGAGATGCTCGGCCATCGAGATGATCGTCGCGACGATCGCGCGGTCGCTCTCGCTCACCGTAATGTCGCGGATAAAGGACCGGTCGATCTTAAGCTTGTGGATCGGGAAGTGCTTCAGGTAGCTGAGCGAGCTGTAGCCTGTCCCGAAATCGTCCAGACTGATGCGGACGCCGAGCGCACTGAGCCGGTTCAAAATCGCCGTCGACACTTCTACGTCCATCATCATGCTCTCCGTAATTTCCAGATCGAGATACTGTGGCTCAAGACCAGACTCGGTCAGAATGTTCGCGATGTGCTCGTCCAGATTGGACTGATAAAATTGCTGAGAAGACAAGTTGACGGACACCGGCACGAGCGGTCCCCCGGCTAAATGCCATTCTCGCATCTGACGGCACGCCTCCCTGAGCACCCAGTCTCCGAGCGGCCCGACGAGCGCGATCTCTTCGGCTAGCGGAATGAACACGCCGGGAGAGATCATGCCCTTCTGCGGGTGATTCCAGCGTACGAGCGCCTCCACGCCGATCATGACGCCGTCCGAGGAACGCACCTGCGGCTGGTAAAAGAGCTCGAGCTCGTTGCGCGGCAGCGCCTGTCTGAAATCGCGCTCGAGCTCAAGCTTCTCGGTAAGCTTGTCGTTAAGCTCGGGCTGGTAGAAGCGGAAACCGTTTTTCCCCTGCTTCTTGATCTCGTACATGGCCAGATCCGCATGCCGCAGCAGCTCGTCAGGCTGTTCGCCATGCTCCGGACAGACGGCAATGCCAATGCTCGCCGTCACGTAGTAATCCTGATGATGCAGCGGGTACGGACGCTGAATCTGGTGCACGATCTCCTCGGCAAGCTCGGACAATGACTCCCTGCTGCACGTATCCATGACGAGGATGGCGAATTCGTCGCCGCCCAGACGCGCGAGCTCCGCGCCTCTGCCCTCGAGCGCCTGCGAGATCCGCTCCGATACGTCCTTCAGGAATTGGTCGCCGTACTGATGACCGAGCGAATCGTTGATCAGCTTGAACCGGTCGATATCGAGCACCATCACGGCGAAGCAGTTGCGGTTGATGCCAAGCTCGGATGCGGTCGCGGCCAGTCGCTCCTGCCACTTGCGGCGATTCGGAAGACCCGTGAGGTCGTCCTCGTACGCCATTTTCCGGATATGCTCTTCTTTGGATTTGTCCTCGGTCACATCCTGCAGCTTCATATACATGCCGACGGCTCCGTCGCCCGAGCGCACCGTAGCGATCGATACTCTCAGGCTCAGCGCTTCGCCCTTGGCGTTCACGATGGTCGATTCGTACAGCTGGCGCTTGCCGTCCTTGGCCAGGGCGAGAATATGCTCCAGTTCCTCGGAGCGTTCGGACGCGGCGACGCGCAGCAGCTCCTCCAGCGGCATGCCGATGAGCGCGGACTGCTGTACGCCGACGATTCGCTCCGCCGACGGATTCAAACCCGTGATTTTCCGGTCGAGGCTGAGCGTGATGATGCCGTCGGTCATGCTGTCGTAGATCGCCTTGTACCAATTCTGGCTCTCTTCGATGCGCCGCTGCTTGGCCGCGAATCGCTTGGCGATGACGATGCCCGCGAGCGACAGTCCGAGCGTCAGCAGCGTTCCTACGACGACGCCGTAAGCCATCATCCGCTGGTTGGAAAACATGCCCATGCTGCCGTGCATGCTCGCATGGTCCATCTCGAATGCGGCAGCGCTCATGCCCGTGTAGTGCATGCCTGCCACGGCAGCGCCCATGATCAGGCCGCTCGCCAGCTTTTTGCGGATGGCGTAACGCTTCTGCTGACGATGATAGACAAAGGCGAGCCATAACGCCGCGACGGATGCGAGCAGCGCGATGACGACCGACAGCGTCACGATCGAAGGCGAATACCGGATCGGCATCTTCATGGCATCCATGCCGATGTAGTGCATGGCGCATATGCCCGCCGCCAGCGAAACACCCGCCAAAAGAAGGCGGGGATAGCCCAGTCGGGGCTTGGCCGCGAGAAATAAGGCGATGAAGCAGCCTGCAATAGCGGCTGCAGCCGAGATGACCACTAGCAAGACGTCGTACTTGACGGCCATCGGCAAGCGCAGGGCGAGCATGCCGACAAAGTGCATCGACCAAATGCCCATCCCCATGATTGCCGCGCTGAAACCGATCCACAACGTTTTGTAGCCGGAGCTTGCGGTGCTGATGCGGCCTGCGAGATCGAGCGTCGTATAGGAAGCGAGTACGGCGATCAAGTACGAGAGCAAGACCAGTAAGAGATCATAGGATCCGTGCGTGTGTGTCATGGCGGTCCTCCTAGCCAAATCTTGCGCTGTACGATAGAGTCGCGCTTTTACCCATTATACGTGGAATCGACGCATAGTACACCCAATTCTTGGCGTAATTCATCATAATTCATCGATATTTGTCGATCAAGTGTGCCCTTTTATACTTTTTATCCATAAGAAAAACCGTCAGGGACAAGTTCGCTCCTTGACGGTCCTTTGCGTTGCTTCGGACGAAAGCTTAATTCACGGTCAACACCGGTTTATTGGCTGTGTTTTCTTTGCTGTTCAAGCTAATGCTTGCGCCGTTGTTGTTCTCGACCTGCAGCTTGAAGGTCACTTTTTTGTCTCCGCCAAACTGGCTGTTCACATAACTTGCGGCATCAATCGTGTACCAGCCTGCCGACGATACATTAAGCGTACCGATCAGTACGGCGTTCGTACTGCTGGGCTGATTGTCCCAGGTGATCCCTCCAGTGCCCGATTCGATCCAGCTGTCGTTGCCTGCAAGTCCGTATACCTTGACAGGCGTCGATGCGGAGGCGGCGCTAACGTACACCTTCAGGAGCGCGGAAGCAACGGATGTGCCGGAGCGCCCGGTGAGATCGAATTTGACGAACCCTTTCCGGTTATATCCCGCATCCGGATCTCCTTTTATATCGATCGTCGATGCCGTTCCATAGTTTGTCGTCGCATAGGTACCGTCCCTTACGTAGGCGTCGCCGTTCGTCGCGTAGTCGGTCGAAGCGCTCGAAGACGTGGCGGCGCTCGCCGCAGCGCTCCATGCGCTTGTGCCTGTGCTGTTTTTGGCGCGAACCTTATAAGTATGCGTCGATCCTGTCGACAAGCCGGTGTGCGCGTAGGGGGATGCGACGCTGCTCACGACAGCTCCATCCACTTCAAGATCGTAGCCCGTCGCTCCGGATGCGGGATTCCAGGTCACGTTGATCTGAGCCGAACCGGCTGCTGTCGCCGTCAACCCCGTAGGCACGCCAGGTGCGGAAGACGCTGCGCCGCCGCCCATGAAGGCCACCATCGCCATGCCCGCCGCATTGCCCGAAATGGTCACTTCATTCGTGGCATAGTCTCTGCGATTGTCGTGCCAAATCATTCGATTGTCATTGAACTGCGCGATAGCAGGGTCCTCCTGGCCCGCCAGCAAAGGGTCCTGCTGATCGACAGCATATTGCGCGCTCGTCTCGAAACCCTCGCTCCAGGATCCGCGAAGCTGATAGTTCGGATTGGTCACCCGGTTCAAGGTCGTGACGCGATGACGAGGATTTTTAAACCACGTCGTGCCCGCCCCGTTCAGCATGCTGACGCCCCAGGGGTTTTTGCCCAGCATAAAATCGATCTGCTGCTGAGCCAGCGCTGCATACGTGGTATTGCCGGTCAGCTCCTGATACATCATCGCTTCGACCGCATTGTTGCTCATCGCTTCGTACGTTCCCCATTTGGGATCGCTGCTCGTATTCCAGAACTGTCCGTTCGCGTAGTTCTTCTTTAAGTTCAGATGGTTGTTGATACGGCCGACGGCCGTATTTTTATAGGTCGGGTCCAGGGAGGCGATCTCATAGTTGGCCCAGTGGTAGGCTCTCGACCAGTTGAGGCTTGTATCGCTTTTGTTGTACCATTCCCCCGCGCTGTCGCTGTACGCTTTGGCTTCCGTTAAATATGAGGCCGTTCCTGTCGCCCGGTAGAGCTCGGCTGCCGCCCAGGCCATATCGTCTTTATAATCCGTATCCACGTAAAACTCGTCAGCGTCCCCTGCGATCCCCGTCCTCGTCTTGCCCCAGGTGTAGATCTGCTGGGCGGCAGTCAGATAGCTGCCGGCCAACGCGGCGTTATAGCTCGGTCCGTTCGGATCTCCCCAGATTTTGGCGCCCAGCGCCAATGCGGCGGCTGCCTTGCCGGCCAGATTGGCGCCCGTACCGGCAGGAGACGGATGCACCGGGCGCGCCGCCCCGTAGATGGTATTGTCGTTCTGCGGCCAGGTCTTGCTGCGCGAATCCAGATCGTCATTGTCCACGTCATGGTCCAGCCCGTCCGCGACTTCCATGTACAGCATCTGGTTCGTGTTGTCCCACATCTTCTGGATAAAATCGAGACCGACCTTGGCTTCCGTCAGTACGCCGTTTATGCTGCCGGGCTCGGGAAAAACTTCCGGATGATGGATATAGGCGGTCAGCATCACATCCGCGACATGACCGATGGTGCTCATGAATTTGATATAATCCGAGGCATCGTGCCAGCCGCCGGTAAAGTCCTTCGTGCCGGACGCGCCGTCGGGCTTGCCGTCCACGGATGAATTCGAGCCCGGGACATGGCATACGAGATGACCGTCCGGATTCGTATTGCCGCATCGCTGCACCTTGAAAAACTTCATGGACAGGTCGGCTAGACTGCTGTAAGCCGCAGGGTCGATATTAAAGGTTGGGGATTTATAGGTGTTGATTTTAATATAATATCCGCTGCCGACCGTATTCAGCGAGCTGAAATCCAAAGCATAGGCATAAGGAATATTAGCGCCGCCCGCATCTCCCCAGCTCCCTTTGCTGGCGGTGGAGATGGTGCCGTTCAGTACCGAAGTATTGCTAGAATTGTATACATCGTATCGGACGCCGCTCAAATTCGTACTCGATAAAACCATGCCTACTTTACTCGCGCCCGGACTGTATCCGACCTGATTCACGCGGATAAAACTGCCGCTAGCGTTGGCCTGCACCGACTTCTCCTCCTTCATCCCGCAGGCAGATAAAATGGCGGTCGTCAGGATAGCGACTGTCAGCAGAACCGTGTACGTTTTCAGAACCTTAAACATGGCGGTCAGCTCCTTTTCGTTCGCTTGGGTAAACTTGCCCGACGTAGACGTTGGCTCAGCTCGGCTTAGACGAAGTTCAGTCCGCCGACGTACGGCAGCGGCACGGGGAACAGCCCGGGCATCGCAGCGCGCGCTTCGAACGCGGCAGGCTGCGTCGGCTTGGGATCGAACATCAGCGAGACGAGCGTCTCGGCATCCAGCTCGAACGTCCCGCCATTGGGCGCTGCCAGCGCATACCGGTGATGCGCCAGCGTGCGGATGCGAGGCGCATCGCTCGCCGCGGCTGCATGCCAGTACGGCGACAGCGATTCGAACAGCCGCTCCGCGTCGGCGATATGGACCGTGCCGAGATTGCGGTCCTTGGCGGACGGCACGCCCGAGAGCGCCTGCAGCAGCTCGGTCTCGTTCCAGGCGACCGGCACGTCCAGCCTCGGCAATCCGTATGCGACGACGGCATGACCGAATAACGCGGCCAGCGCGCCGGCTTTGCCAGCCCATTCGATGGCGAACGGCTCCTGCTCGCTGCCGCGCTCGTCCGGCATCGCCAACACGGCGAACGCGGCTACGCGGCCGTCTTCGGTCGCGACGAGCGTGCGATGCCGCAGCTTGAAGCAGCTCGCATACGCTTCGCAGGCGATCAGCTCCGCCAGCTCGCGCACAGTCTGCGCGTAGGCGACATGGCGCGAAGCAGCGAGCGCGTGCAATGAAAGCCAGTCGGTCCGCGACAGCTCGCGAACCGCGATGCCTGCATGGCTACCCAGCAGCTCCTCCCCCTGAACCGGCCCGATCGTGAAGCGCGTGATCTCGCCGTACGAATGGCATTGATTGCGCAAATACAACGAGCGGGTGCCCGAGACCAATATAAGCGCACCGCCGGATGCCCGAACGTGCGACTTCGCCGCCTGCAGCAGGCGGCCGGCATGACCGCGGCCGCGATCGTCCGGCCCTGTGAATACCGAACCGATCGAGAATATCGGCACATGGGCCGCCCCAATACGCAAAGTGGCGGGGACAAGCCCCATGAACGACACGAGCTTGCCGTCTTCAAAGGCGCCTAGCGATTGCGACAAGGCCGCCGAAAAAACGGATGAAAAAGCGATCCCCATCGAAGTTTGCTCCGCATCGCGGAAAACGGCGTCGGACCCGCAAATCGCTTGCGCCATTTCCTCCGGCGCCAACGCTCGAATGTCAGTCATGCCCGAAGCGCCTTCCTCATCCACGTTCCTTCCCTCCCGTGTCAATATCGACTTTCCGTTTACTTGGTGTCCAGTTTGATGCTTTGAACCCGCTTGTAAGCTTCTCTGTACGTATCGAGCAGCTTGTCGACGCCGAGGTTGTTCATTTCCTTCACGTACTGATCCCATTCATCCAGGCTTCTCGATCCGGTGACGAATTTGGCGATGCTCTCGTCCCGGTGCTTGGTGACCGCCTGGCCGGTCAAGGCGACGATCTCCGTCTCTTGTTCCGTGAGAGCAGGACGCGGCTGCATGGCAGGCGGATCGTATTTGGCCGCTTCCTTGAACGCGTATTTGAGATCATCGGACGATAGCGATAGATCCGAATCGAAATCGATCCACGTATAGGTGCCGCTCGTCTTCAAACCGGTTGCCTTGCGCAGCTCGATAATGTCTGTGTATTCCGGCTTAAATTTAAGCTTATCCCCGCCTTTTTCGTACGTTTCGCCTTCTTTTCCCCAGCTGACAAGCGTTCGTCCTTCCTCCGAGTAGAAGAAATCCATATATTTCATAATGTCTTTAATATGTTTGGAGGTAGAAGCAACCGTTAGCCCGCTCTCGAGATAATGAAGATACGGATTGTGCTGCTTGCCGCCGGCTATGCCGGCCGGCGGCGCCATGAACTGCATGTTGTACGCCGGATTCTCCTTCTGCATCGCCTTGTTGAAGAAGTCGATGCGGCTGATGTAATCGATCGTGATGAACGATTTGCCGGTGGACAGCATGTCTTGCCATTGCTTCGTCTGAAGCGACAGGAAATCCGGCGGAATGAGCCCGTCGTCATAAAACTTTTTCCACATCGCAACCATCGATTTGTAATTAGCCTCCGTGGGGCCGAAGCGCCACTCCTGCTTGTCGAAGTCGTAATATCCGTCTTCGCCGGTCTCGAAGTCCACCGTCATATTCGCCAGCATCTCGTCCTGGTTCTCCCCGTAGCGGAGCGTCAGCGGGTAGGAGTCTGGATACTTGGCTTTCAGCGTTTTCAGCGTTTCGTACAGCTCGTCGAAGGTCGAAGGGGCTTTAAGTCCTTCCTTGTCGAACACGTCTTTTCGATACATCCAGATCGTACGGTTCGTCTCGCCGAAGCCTTGATTCGGGAACATATACATTTTTCCGTCCGCAGACAATGCCGCCTTCGCTTCTTCCGGATACTTCTCCATCCAGGCCTTCAAATTCGGCATATCGTCGATATGCGTCAAAATATCCACAAGCGCACCCTGCTGTCCGAACTTGTTCGACTCCTCGCGATTGGGCATATACATGAGGTCGGGCATTTCTTTGGAGGCGACAGCCAGGTTCAGCGATTCCCCCAAATTGCCCGATGGGGTTTGCACCTCAAGCGTGACCCCCGTTTTCTCCTTGATCCATTGCCAGATCGGCCAATCCTTCGAATAGGGAAAGGTCGGGTTGTTGTCGAGCAGCGCCATAAATTTCAAATTGGACTTGCCCGACGCTTCCCCGCCGCCTGCGGAGGAAGTCGAGGAGCTTGCGCCGGCTGACGCGCCGTCTTTGGAGTCGTTACTGGCGCACGCAGCAAGCATCGTTGCCGTCACGGCGGCGCTCGCCAACAGAATAGCGGACTTTTTGAGGACGTTTGACAAATTCGTTCAGCTCCTAAGCGTTTGTATGTGCGGCAACATCGATTTTGTTGCTCGTCTGCGAACATCTCGTACAGGCCGGATCGCGCGTCCGGTCCGCTCGTGCTCAGCCCTTGATTGCCCCGATCATAGACCCTTTGACGAAGTACTTTTGCACAAAAGGGTACACCACCAGAATCGGAAGCGTAGACACCATAATCGTGGCGTACTTCAGGGATTCTTCGACGATGAGGTTATCACCTCCTATTCGCGTCACATCGCCCGAGCTTGCGGTACCTGCGAGGATGAGGTTGCGCAGCAGCACTTGCAGCGGGAACGTGTCCGGCGTACGCAAGTACAGAAGCGGCAGTTGAAAGTTGTTCCATAAACCTACTGCGTAAAAAAGCGCAATGGTGGCGAAGGACGCGGTTGACAGCGGTACCATAATCCGAAGGAAAATGCCGATGTCGTTCAAGCCGTCCAGACGGCCGGATTCCTCCAGCTCCTTGGGGATGCCAGAAAAAAAGGTGCGCATCAGAATGAGGTTCCAGGTGCTGACCGCGCCGGGAAGCACCATGCCCCAGATCGTGTCCACGAGTCCGAGGGACCGAACGACCAGATAAGTCGGAATCATTCCGCCGCCGAAAAACATCGTAAAAACGATTAACATCGTTAACGATTTTCGAAATGCCATCTGCGTCCGCGACAGCGCGTAAGCCCCCATCGAAGTGAGCGCCAGCGAGATGGCGGTTCCCAGCGCCGTATAAACGATCGTATTTTGAAATGCGGTCCAGATCTTGGGGTCCCCGAGCACAAGATCGTACATTTTGACGTTAAAGCCTTTCGGCCAAACGGTAATCTCGTTCTGCATGACATAGATGTCGCCGCTGAACGAGACGGCAAGCATATGAACGAACGGATACAGCGTCACGACGACGACGATCGTTAAAATGACGGCGCTGACGATCGGGAAAATGCCCGGCCGTTGCGAGTTGATCATACAGCGGCTCCTCTCACCATAAGCTGGTCTCGCTGACGCGCCGACTGATCCAGTTGGCGCCATAAATAAAGATTAAGCTGATGATGCCCATGAATAGATCGATCGCGGAACCGTAACTGAAATTGCCCTGCACCAGTCCGATCCGGTAAACGTAAGTGCTGATGATATCGGCCGTATCGTAGATGGCCGGATTCTGCATCAAGTACACCTTTTCGAAGCCGATCTCCAGCACCTGGCCAATATTCAGAATGAGCGTGATGACGAGCGCCGAGGAGATGCCGGGAAGCGTGACATGCCACATTTTGCGCATTCGGCTGGCGCCGTCGATACTGGCCGCTTCGTACAGCTGGGGATCCACGGCAGTGAGCGCTGCCAGATAGATGATCGTTTCCCAGCCGATATGCTGCCATATTTCCGAGAGCACGTAGATCCCCCTGAACATCTCCGGCTTGTTCATAAAATTGATCGGCTCGAAACCGAGCTCCGTCAGCAGGTTGTTGACAAGCCCGCCGGTCGGCGACAGGAACATGATGACCATACTCGCGACGATAACGTTGGAAATAAAATGAGGCAGGTAGCTGACCGTCTGCACGAACCGCTTGACCGCCGCTTTTCTCAGTTCATTCAGCAGCAACGCAAGTATAATCGGCGCGGGAAAGCCGAATATCAGCCTGTACAGGCCGAGAAGAAACGTGTTCTTCATCAGCGGCCAAAAATCCGGATTGTTCAAAAACAACCGGTAATACTTGAGGCCGACCCAATCGCTGGCCCAAATCCCTTTGAACAGATTATAGTTTTTGAACGTAATCACCAGCCCGAACATGGGCGCATAGCGGAACACGAGATAATAGATCAGACAGGGCAGAAAAAGCAGCCATAAATATTTGTTGCTCTGCCAGAGCCGCTTGAACCGCGATGCCTTCGGCTCGGGTATCGGCTTCTCCTTTCCGATCGGTCGTGTCGTCGCGCTTGCTTGAGTCATACGCATTTCCCCTTCTGTCAGTTAAATTCTGTCAGTTAAAAGTACCGGAAGCAGCCGTGATGCCTGGAATCGATGTACTCGCATCATATCCCGCTTTGTACAGGTAAATATATCTCCACGTATTCCTGCCGATCGCCACGATTGCGGAAAGCGGAAGAACTGAATACAAAAAAGTAAAAATGCATATTGTTGCTGTCAGATTTGAATCGGTATGATGATGTTATCGAAAGGCAAAATACGAGATCGCGAGGCTGCTTGCCGGGGGGGGGAAATTCGAAGATGATCAAACGTGCCGGGCTCAAGCTTGCTTTTAACACGCTGTTCGTCAAGCTGATGGTCAGTTTCCTGTGCGTGATCGTGTTGCTCGCTTCTTGCAATCTGTTTGCGTACCTCTATCTGAGCCGCAAGCTGTACAAAGAAATCGTACGCTATAACGAGCTCGGCATGAAGCAGACCGTCGACAGCTATGAGAATCAATTTCGGATGACGCAGACGATGCTGATCTCCCTGATGCGCTCCGACAGATGGACCGTTAATCTCGAGATTCTTAACCGCGTTAAAGATAACAATCGCTATGATATCCTCCCCGAAGTCAAAGAAAATCTGGCCGCTTTGTATACGAATCCGTTTCTTCATTTGGATAACTTCATCCTTATCTTTCGAAAGGCCGGCTATGTGCTGGAAAAGGAAGGCACCAGCAGCATCGAAGACATGTTCGGCAAGTATTACGCCAGCACGGATTACCCGCCCGAATATTGGGCGCAGTCAACGGCTGGCAGCACCTTTATGCAAGTATTACCGGTTTCCGACTTTCAGGAGCATTCGATGGGCCAAACGCGTCCGAAGGGTCCCTTGATGCCGATCTGGTTCAAGGCCGCATCGTATGGAGACGTCTACGGGCTCCTCCTGGTGAATCCGCAGCGGTTGTATGCCGCCTATGGCCAATCGGGCGATTCGACCTTTTCGATCTGGGACCGGGAAGGAGCGATGCTGTTTGCTTCCTCTCCCACCGGCGACATGCGTTCTCCCGTGCCGCTGCAGCGCGATACGTATCATGAACGGAAAGGCAACTTCTTTTATTTCTATAAAAAAGGGGCGGACACCGGCTTCACTTATGAGCGCGTCGTCCCTATTGCCAGCATCGCCGCCGAGATGATGAGGCTGAACGTGCTGCTCGTCTCCCTTCTGTCCGCCGCCGTCGCGGTCGCCATCGTCACCTCCGTCCTGTTCAGCCTGCGGCTCAACCATCCGCTTAGTCGGCTCATCGCGATGCTCGAACGCAAATCCGCCGCAGCGGAGCCGATCAGCAACATCCGGGAGTATGCCATCCTGAGCGACCGGATGAGCAGCATCCTGCAGACCAACGAACGGATACGCACCGATCTCGACCGCAAAAACACGCTCGTTCAGCAGTACGCTTATACCAACAAGGTGAAAAATATACCGATGGCGCCGAATCTCGCCGATATCGAACAGCTTGTACAATCGAACAGACCTTTTGCCGCCGTTCTTTATGAAATTGTATTTAAAAATCCGGAACTGGCCTACGAAAGCAAGATGCTCATGCTCCGCAAGCTCATTCACAACCTCTTTTCTCCAAGGGATGGCGTTACGCTGCCGATCGAACAGAATCGGTTAATGTCATTAATTTTCGATCCGGATTCCCAAAGCGACCTCGTGCAAACCCTTGAGACCTTAAAGCAACTGCTGCTTGCTGACGATTATTTATACCTGACAATTGCGGTCAGCCCGGTTTATCCGGCTCACACTTCATTTACAGAAGCGTACGGTCAATTGTCCGAGCTGCTGAGCGAACGAAAATTGAACGGAGATACTCAGATTATCACAGGTCCGAGGGCGTCGCTGTCGAATGCATCCCGCCTGAAGCTGACAGCCGGAGAGGATCTGCATACGCTGCTTATGAACGGCAACGAAAATGCCGTGCTCGAGTGGGTCGACCGGCAGCTCGATGTGTTGAAGCGCAAAGACGCGGCCGTGAGAGAATATCGGGCATTTGCCCGGGGGGCTGCGGAGCAGGTAGAGATAACGCTCGCTAAGCTGAACATGCGCGCACGGACGGAAATGCTGCTCGAAATCGAGAAAATTGGCCGATTGTACAACGTGAAGCAATATCAAGACTGGTTCCGGGAGCTGATCCGCCCGGCCCTGGTCGTCCTTGCCGAAAGGAGCGTAACGAAGGATCCGATCGCCTCCTTCGTCCTTGACTATATGGAGAACCATTACTGCGAGGATATCAATCTCGATGCCATCGCCGACAAGCTCAATCTTACGCCGGGTTATCTGTCGGGGTACTTTAAGGAAAAGGTCGGAATCAACTTCAGCGATCATCTGAACGAGCTCAGAATCAACAAAGCTAAGGCTCTGCTCATGAATCTGGAGCTTCGCATTGCGGATGTGGCCGGTTATGTCGGCTATCAAAACGTCAACTCTTTTATTCGTATGTTCAAGCGTTGCTCGGGCGTTACGCCGGGCGAATACCGCAAAGCGCTGCCGCCCCCGGCACAGCGATCGGATGCAAGCAATCTATAGGCTGGGCATTGGTGAAACTTATTCTTTTCGCTTCGTCAAAAAAGCCGCTCGCGGTCGCGAGCGGCTTCAATCCGTTTATGCCGATTACCAGGCGTAGGCGCGCGGCGCTTCGCCGGGTCCCGGGAAGATCTCGTCCAGTCGCTTCAGCGTCTCCTCACCAAGCTCGATGTCGACGACGCGCAGCGCGCCCTCGAGCTGCTCCATCGTGCGAGGCCCGATGATCGGCGCGGTCATCGCCGGATGCGCCAGCGTCCAGGCCAGCGCCAGATTCGCTTCGGATTCGCCCAGCTCCGCAGCGAGTTTGGCGAACGCTTCGAGCTGCGGACGATACTTCTCTACGCGCGTCTGATCGCTGGCGCGCTTCGAGCCCGGCGCCGGATTGAGTGCTTTTCCGCTCAGCAGGCCGCCGTCGAGCGGACTCCAGGCGATGACGCCGATGCCGTGCTCGTGCGCGGCCGGCAGCACCTCAAGCTCGGGAAGGCGCGTGATCAGGCTGTATTTGTGCTGCTCGGACACGAGGCCGAGCATGCCCTTGGATTTGGCTTCGTATTGGGCCTTTACCAGATCGCGACCTGCGAAGTTGCTCGAGCCCACGTATCCGATCTTGCCCTGATATTGCGCGATGCGGAAAGCATCCCACAGCTCGTCCCACGAGACGTTGCGATCGACGTGATGCATCTGATAGAGCTCGATATGATCCGTCTGCAGGCGGCGCAGCGAGCCTTCGAGATGGCGGCGCAGCTTGTACGACGACAATCCCGCTTCGCCGTTCGGCCCGTCGTGCTTGTCGCTCATGTCCCCGTAGAATTTGGTCGCAAGCACGACGCGCTCTCTCCGTCCGCCGCCTTGCGTGAACCAGCGTCCGATAAT
Source organism: Cohnella hashimotonis (assembly GCF_030014955.1). Taxonomy (NCBI): domain Bacteria; kingdom Bacillati; phylum Bacillota; class Bacilli; order Caryophanales; family Paenibacillaceae; genus Cohnella; species Cohnella hashimotonis. Next base: position 2,838,580 of record NZ_JAGRPV010000001.1, on the reverse strand, counting down.
CTCCTCGGTGCGCCCTGCGTTTTCGCCCCAACCGTAAATATTAGCCGTATCGAAGAAGTTGATGCCAGCGTCGAGCGCGGCGTCCATCATCCGAAACGCGTCCTTCTCGTCCGTATCCACCCCGAAGTTCATCGTTCCGAGGCACAGCTTGCTGACCTTAAGGCCCGATTTTCCCAGTTGACTGAATTTCACTAGCGAATCTCCTCCTCGATATGAATTCCCCTCTATTGTAACCGATCGAATAACAGTTAGGCCAATCCCGATCTTCTTTTGCCGTTCGCCCTATCATCGACTCTCAACGCACTTTTAACGCGATCCGGCTGCATAAATGCGCCTCCAGGGTAAACATTAATATAAACGGAGGTGCAGCCATGATCATCACATACACGATTATGTTTATTGTAATCATTGTCGCCGTCGGATGGCTGTTGTTCCGTGCCAGAGACCTCAAGCGCAAATCCGACAGGAGATAGCTCGTCCGCCCCGCCTGCCGCGCAAACAGCCCTCGCGATCGAAGCGTCCGCTTCGACTGCGAGGGCTGTATTCAATCAATAGGAAAGCAGCGTTGCCATACAGAATGGCCTCAAGAGACCGCCTTGCTCGCCCGCTTGCAGCCTTCACGCTGGCAGCTTGCATACGTGCCCGTGAATTCCAGACGGTGATCGGTCACGAGAAACCCGTACTCACGCGCAAGCCGCTGCTCCAGCTCTCCGAGCCAATCTTCCTTAATCTCCTTGAGACGGCCGCAAACGGTACAAATCAAATGGTGGTGCATATGCGCATTTTCGTCGCTGCGGAGGTCGAAGCGTGCAACGCCGTCGCCGAAGTTCATTTTTTCGACGATATGAAGCTCGGCCAGAAGCTCCAACGTACGATATACAGTCGCAAGGCCGATGTCCGGATGCAGTTCGCGTACGAGCATGAACACCTCTTCCGCGCTCAGATGATCCTGCTCGTATTCGAGCAATATGCGCACCGTCGCTTCGCGCTGGGAAGTCAGTTTATACCCTTTGCTGAGCAGCTGTTTATTTATTTTAATCAATTGATCTTCAAGTGCTGCCATCGGGATTGCCCCCTTCGTCCGCAGGACGCGTTCGCGCCACGCAGATTATAATGATTCTAATCTATTATAACCGATGCGTTTGAGAAAAGAAATCGCCGCGTTTCAATGAAAACGCTTGACATGATACATTTTGTATCATACAGTTATAAACAAATAGTCCACTATATATAGGCAAGGAGACACCGCTATGAGCATGGGAGACCGTCTTCGCCAGCTTCGCCTCGAACGCCATCTGTCACAGGAGGAAGTGGCCCGCCAGGTCGGCATCACGAGATCCGCCTACAGCCATTACGAGATCAACAACCGCCATCCCGTTTACGAGACGCTCATCAAGCTGGCGCATTATTTTAACGTCTCTCTGGATTACATCATCGGCGGATCAGGCGCGAAGCGTGCCGATTATGCTGCCGAGCCTCAGGAGCACAAGATCCTCGAGCTGTTCAAATCCATGGATCAGGAGCAAAGACAGCAGTCGATCGGCCTCCTCCTCGGCATCGTCGAAGGCGATCGCAAGAAGCCCGCTAGGACCGTCGCCAAAAGCAAATCGTAGCGGCAGTCAGCGCGCAAATGCCGCCCGCGCAGAAGCCGGCGCAGACGTCCGACAAATAATGGACGCTGAAATAAATCCGACTCCAGCCGGTCGCTGCGATGAGTACGCAGGCGAGAACGCAAACGGCGATCTTCTGGACGCGCCCGCGCAGCTCAAGCCAACCAAGCAGCATCCACCAGCCGTACAAAGCGCCTGCGATCGTCGCGTTACCGCTCGGATATCCGTAGCCGTCATGCGTTATGCCCCATGCGTCATCAGGACGCTCGTATCCGAATGCGGATTTGAGCGCCGACTGCAGGACGTACGCGGACAAGACGACGCCGACGAACGAGACGGCGATTTTCCATGAGCGAAGGCGCCACCAGCACGCAGCGGACAGCAAGGCAACCGCAGCGACGACGGCCGCGCTGCCCATATCGTTCATCGCCCGCCACAAGCTCGTCCAGCCGGACGCGCGGGTATCCGCAGCCGCAGCAGCCACAGCCCTGTCCCATCCGGCATAACCGCCGGCCCTCAAGGACGTGATCGTCGCGAACAGCAGCGCCGCTATGGCGACCGCGATCAAGATCGTTCTTTTTTGCGCTTTATTGAGCGTCATCGCAATTCCTCCGTAATCATTCGTTTGGCGATCGGCAGCGTGAAAATAAATGCGCTTCCGCCTTCCGGCCGAATGCGCGCCTCGATCCGGCCGCCATGCGTCTCCACGATCTCGCGAACGATCGCGAGGCCAAGCCCGCTGCCGCCGGACGAGCCGTTTCTCGACTTGTCGTTTTGGTACAATCGTTCGAATAGCTTCGGGAGCTCCTCGGGCGTAATGCCCGAGCCGTTGTCGAGCACCGCGATCTCCGCTTCGTAGGGCCTGGCGCCGCGCCGCGCTTCGATCCGAATCTCCCCTCCGCGGGGCGTCGCCTGAATGGCGTTATAGATCAGATTGGACATGACCCGGTCCATTCTGCGCTCGTCGATTTTCAGACTGACGCTCTCGGTTCCAGGGCCTTCGGTCCGGCAGACAAACGCGATGCCTTTGGTGAGCAGCTCCATGGCGTAGTTCTCCGCGAGGCGATCGATCCATGCGGACAGCGGCACAAGCTCATAGGACATTTGAGCCTGGCGCGCCTCGAGCATGGACAGGTCGAACAGATCGCGGATCAGCTCGTTGAGTCCCTCCGCTTTTTTGAGCATGGCGCCGATGACCGCCTCCCGCTGCCCGGGATCGGAGATGACGCCGTCGCGCAGCGCCTCCAGGTAGCCCTGAATGAGCGTCATCGGCGTACGCAGGTCATGCGAGATATTGCTGACGAGCTGTCTTCGCGACTGCTCTGCGGCCCGCAGCGCCTCCGTTCTTTCTTCAATGCGCGCTTCAAGCTGACCGTTCCAGCTGCGCAGCTCCGCCGACAGCTTTTCGGCCTTGGCGAAAGTCCTGGAAAAGCGGAGGGAGATGAGAAAGGCGTTCATGATGACCAGGAAGAGCAGTCCGAACGGGACCATATCCGGCGCGCGCCACCAGCCGTTGTAAAAAAAGATGTCGCTGAGCACCGTGCCGACGAACCCGGCCACGCCGATCAGGGAAAGGGCCGCTCCCTCTCGGCCGCGGATCAGCGCCACGATGAGCAAGTACAGCGATGCGCCGCTCAGGACGATTACGAATGCTTGATAGAGCAGGATCAGCGAGCTTGATTCGAGAAGCGTCACCCCCCAGGTCAGCCCCAGGAGTAAGCAAGCGCCCGCGCATGCGGCAAAAGTCCATCTGCGCGTGAGCTCCTTACTGTACGTACGGCGAAAGTAAGCGAAGCCGCACAGCGCGCTCAGCACGAAAAAGCTGTATTCGAGACGCCCGGCCGCCGTCCAGGTCAATTCCGGCACTAATCTGGGCAGCAGCCCCTCGCCGATGACGCTCATCCGCCCTGCGACGCAGAAACAGAGCATCGCAAACAACAGATTGTCCAGCTCTTTTCGCCGCAGCGCGTACAAGCCGATGTGATAGATGCCGATCATGAGCAAGCAGCCGAGCACGATGAATTCTCTGGCTTCATGTCCGAAGGCGATGCCTTTGACCTGCTCGGGCGTGCCGAGCACGAGTACGCTGCGAATGCCGCCCGTCCGGTGGTGGAAGTTCGCCAGCTCCAGTTCCAGCGTTACCGAAGCGCCTGTGGGTTGAAAGAAAACCGTATCCGGCAATTGGAAAGGCGTCGTCGAGGCCTTGTCGACGCCGGGCACGCCTTTCGATCCGACGAGCGCGCCGTCCACATACAACGCATAGGCCGTCGATAAATTCGGCAGCCTGATGCCGAGCATTCGGTGATCGGCAGGCAGATTCCGAAGCGCCAGACGATACGTACCATAGCCCTGGCTGGGCAATAAACCGCCGCGGCCGTCCGGAAGTCCGCCCCAAATGCCGGGGACGCGAACCGTCCGGTCGTACGCAGCCTCCTGACGCAGCGATTCCCGTGCAAAGTACCATTCGCCCGCGAGCGGAACCGTGCCGCTTTTTTCGAACGAATAGCCGCTCAAATCGACGATGCCGTCTTTTGCGACAGGCTTGCCGCCGGTTTCCCCGCCGCCTAGCGCGAATCCCCCCGCCAGTCCGGCTAAAGCCATCATGAAGACGAAGACAAGCAGCGCTCCCTGTCCCCGTCTCATTTTTAATGCTTTCATTTTTCCGATCGCTCCTGCCATGAAACGTTGTCCTCATCGTAAACGCGCATTGCTTATGCGTCAACGCTTTAAGTATAATAAGGTACAGTCGAACGTTGACATGGCATGGGAGGGAATTACCTTGAGCAAACCGATTGGCACCGTTCTCGTCGTCGATGACGAGCGCGAGATCACCGAACTGATCGGGTTGTTCCTGACTAAAGAAGGCTTTGCGGTGCATGCCGCGGAGGGCGGACAGGACGCGCTGCGGATCGCGGAGGCGCTAAGCCCGGATCTCGTCATCCTCGACGTGTCGCTCGGCGACATGGACGGCATCGAGGTTTGCAGACGGCTGCGAGACGGCGGCTGCGCGGACGTGCCCATCCTCTTCCTCAGTTGCAAGAGCGAGGATGCGGACATCGTGCTTGGACTTTCCGAGGGCGGAGACGATTATATTACCAAGCCGTTCAGTCCGAGGCAGCTCGTCGCCCGCGTGCATGCCCATATCCGCCGCAGGCGACAGCGCGAGCGTCCGCAGGCGGACGAGCAGTACGGCGTGATGTCGTTCGGCAGCCTTGCGATCGATCCCGGCCGGTTCGAGGTGACGCGGGACGGCGAGAGCGTTCCGCTATCGGCCAAGGAATTCGAGCTGCTGTGCGTCCTCGCGCGCCAGCCCAACCGAATCTTCGCGATGAACGAGCTGTACCGGCTCGTCTGGCATACGGACAGCATGGGCGATACCCGTACGCTGATGGTTCATATCAGCAATCTGCGCAAGAAGATCGAGCCCGATCCTTCCAATCCGGTATATATCCATACGGTTCGCGGCTTCGGGTACCGTTTCCTGCCGGAATCGCTTCAGGACGCGCGCTGACCGGTATAATCCGAGCTGACCGATTTAATCCGAATAGTAAAGGAAGTTAAACGGAACATGAGAATGGCAACCGATTGGCAAGACTACGAACTGATCGACACCGGCGCCGGAGACAAGCTCGAGCGCTGGGGGGACGTCATCCTGCGGCGCCCCGACCCGCAAATCATCTGGCCGCTCGCCAAGGAATCCGCGGATTGGCAGCGTCCCGACGGCCACTACTTCCGCAGCTCCGCCGGCGGCGGCCAGTGGCAGTTCAACAAGCAGCTGCCCGAGCGCTGGACGATCTCTTACGGTCCGCTCCGCTTCCACATCAAGCCGACCAACTTCAAGCACACCGGACTATTCCCGGAGCAGGCGGTCAACTGGAGCTGGATGATGAAGCGAATCAAGGAAGCCGGCAGGCCGATCCGCGTGCTCAATCTGTTCGCCTATACCGGCGGGGCGACCGTCGCGGCGGCGGCGGCAGGCGCCGAAGTGTGCCACGTCGACGCGGCTAAGGGGATGGTCCAGTGGGCCAAGGAAAACGCCGCGCTATCGGGCCTCGAATCCGCGCCCGTACGCTACATTACGGACGACGTGTTCAAATTCGTGCAGCGCGAGCAGCGCCGCGGCAAGCAGTACGACGCCATCATCATGGATCCTCCCTCCTACGGCCGCGGCCCCGGAGGAGAGACCTGGAAGCTCGAGGACAGCCTGTATCCTTTCTTGGAGGAGTGCAAAAGCATTCTCTCCGACAACCCGTTGTTCGTGCTTGTCAACTCGTACACGACCGGCCTCTCGCCGACCGTGCTGCACAATTTGCTGCACATGTCGATCGGCCGCCGTCACGGCGGCAAGCTCGATTGCGGCGAGATCGGCCTGCCGATCACGCGCAGCGGGCTGACGCTGCCCTGCGGTATATACGGACGGTGGGAGAGCGCAGAATAAAAGATAAAAAGCCGAAAAACCGCCCAAGCCTGCGGCCAGCAGCGGTTTTTCGGCTTTTTATAGGCTTGTCCTGGCGGCGGACCACAGCTTCGTCCGGCCGTGCTCCATCGTCCACAGTCTGCCTGCCGGAAGCCCCAGCCGTTCCCATTCGGCGTTGAGCCGATCCAGCGCCTCTCTGGGCGTATCATCGGCCAACCGGAATGAGCCGTAATGCATCGGTACAAAATAGCGCGCGCCAACGTCCGTAAAAGTCCGTATCGCTTCTTCGGGCGTCATATGCGAGCCCCCCATGAACCATTCCGGTTCATAAGCCCCGATCGGGATGAGCGCGACGCGGATGTCTCCATACTTCTCGCCGATCCGGCGGAAAATGCCGTCGTAGCCGCTGTCGCCGGCGAAATACAGGCAGTCTGAATCATGGCGCATCACCCAACCGCCCCAATGCGATGAATTGGTGTCCCATGGCGTCCGCCTTGTCCAATGCTTGGCCGGCACGAAGCCGAACGTTACGTCGCCGATGCGCGTTTCGGACCACCAAGAGAGTTCTTGAACACGCTTGAAGCCCTTGCGCCGGAACCATCCGGACAGACCTTCAGGCACGAGTACGACAAAATTGCCGGGCAGACGGCGCAGACTGCCCAAGTGAAGGTGGTCGTAATGCGCATGGGAAAGGACGACGACGTCGATCGGCGGCAGCGAGTCGATCGGCAGACCCGGAGGAGATAGCCGCGGAGCAAAACCCATTCGCGACGCCCACACCGGGTCCGTCACGATATTATGTCCGCCGAGTTGAACGAGAAAGGTCGAATGACCGACAAACGTTACGGTCGGCTCGCTGCGGTTCTCGGACAGCAAAGCCATATCCGGATCGGCGCGAGACACGACAAACGACAGATCTTTCTTTTTAGACCGGCGTTCTTTCTGCCACTGGCGCAGCTCCGCAAAGGATTTAATGTTCGAAGAGCCGTCTGCATTTTCGTACTTTTTCACCATCGTATCTCGATGCTCCTTTTGGACGCGTCCTGCTTTCCTACTATTGTAGCAATCACGAAGGCAACGTGCATAGCCGAGAGTAAGTTTGACCGTCTTCCCCATAAAAAGACGGCACCGGATCGGCGCCGTCCCGAATTGAATGCCGGCCAATGCCGGCGCTCGCAGGTCAATCAATTTTTCGATTGCTTCACGCGATCCGCCAATTGCATCAGGTCCATCCCTTTTAAAGCGCCTTCGATCAGCTCCGGCAATTTGTCCGGAGAGCAGCCGAAGCAAGGAATGCCGAATGCGGAGAGCTTGCGTGCCACGTCCTCGTCGTAAGCCGGCGCGCCGTCGTCCGAGAGCGCGAGCAAGCACATCGTTCGCACGCCGGACTCGTGCATATCGCGCAGCCTGCGGATCATCTCTGTCCGGTTGCCGCCCTCGTACAGATCGGAAATGAGCAGGAACAAGGTTTTCTTCGGCTCGGTTACGAAGGATTCGCAGTAGGCAACCGACTTATTGATATCGGTACCGCCACCCAGCTGAATGCCGAACAGCAGATCGACGGGATCGTTCGCGCATGCCTCGCTCAAGTCCACGACTTCCGTATCGAATGCGACGACGCGCGTCTCGAGCGAAGGCATGCTGGCGAAGATGGATCCGGTAATCGATGCATAGATAACGGAATTCGCCATCGATCCGCTTTGGTCGATATCGAGAATGACCGTCCATTCCTTGCTCTTGCGCGCACGGTCGAAGAAGTACACCTTTTCGGGTATGAGCAAGCGGCGCTCGATGTCGTAATGCTTCAAATTGCTGCGGATCGTCTTGTCCCAATCGAGTCCCGTCAGCGAAGGCAGCGGAGAATGGCGCCTTTTATTCAGCGAACCGGTCACCGCACGGGTCAATTCCTGGGCCAGCCGCCTGACGATCTCGTCCACGACTTCCCGCACCAGCGTCCGCGCCGTTTCCTTCGTCCGCTCGGGGATTTGGCCGCGCAGCGACATGAGCGTCGCCACCATCCCGATGTCCGGCTTGACCTGGGAGAGCAGCTCGGGCTCGAACAGCAGCTTGGTCAGTCCTTTGCGATGGACGGCATCCGCTTGAATGACCGACACGATGTCCGACGGGAAAAAAGACCTCACGTCTCCCAGCCACTTCGCCAGTCTGGGCGCAGAAGCGCCAAGGCCGGCCGCCTTCGCGCTGCCGCCCGCCGTACCGGCTCCCGGCCCCGAACCGCGTGCTTCCCCTGACGTTCCGTCGTAGATCGCGGCGAGCGCCTCGTCCATCAGCAGGCTCTCTTCGTCCAGCCGAGCGCCTCCGCCGGCCGCGCCGCCTGCGGCTTCCAGCTTTTCCTCGGCCGCCGCGCCCAATATCAGTCGCCATCGCTTCACTTGATCCGCATCCATCGTCGTCATCGGCTACAGGTCCCCGAAGTCAAAGTCGTTAAGCTCATCCAATCGCTCCTTTTCTTCCTCGTCCAGCGGGCGCTGCAGCGCTTCGCCGGATTGCTCGGCTCCCGTCCCCCAGATCTCTCCGAGCAGCTCGGCGATCGACGCCTTCTCCCGCGGCTCGAAGTTGCCGAAGGCGCGCCGCAGAAAGACGAGCGAGCGTTTGAAAGGTTCCGGATCCAGCCCCTTGATATATTCATCCAAATGCCGCCATAAGTAATCACGCGACAGCAGCGCATACCGATTGCGCATCGACAAGCCTTCAAACCATCCCGCGCCGAGATCGACTTCCATCCCCGGCGACAAGCGGCGCGCGACCTCGCTCGAAAACGCCGCTTCGCCGGCTTCGTTGCGCTCGAGCAAAATGGAAAACGCATAGCCGGAAAGCTTCGGGTTGCGGTTGTCGCGGACGGCAAGTTCCTTGAGCTTCGCCAGCCAGAGGCGCTCGTCGACCGCCGCGTAATGCTCCTGGGCAACCGCGTTCATGGCGTGAATGGCGGACATCATTTCCGTTGCCGCGTCGTCGTTGCAGCCGGACGCGCCATCCAGCGTCAAGCAGCCGCGCAGAAACAACTGCTGCAAAATCGGGAGCAGCGGCTCGGTATCGATGCGCCGTACCGAGCCGTACTGCATGAGCACCGACAGCTCGCGCTGCGTATGCGCGATTTGCGCGAAGCTCCCGGCATCGACGGCAAGCCGCTGCAGCGCTGCGACCGCTTGGCCCGCGACCTGCGGAAGCCCGCATTCGCCCGCCTGCCGGATAAGTCTCGCGGCATCCGCGATATCGCCGCATGCGAGCAATTGCTCGTGAATGGCATAAGCCGCAGCCAGCTCCACCGTCTCGCCCTTGATCGTCGCTTCGACGATCTCGATCTCCGCTTCGGGCGACCATTGCAGCACCCAGTGCTCGGCCCAGGTCGCGTCATTTTGCCGCCTGTGCTGCTTGCGGGCGAAGCGAATGCCCAACAGGGCGAGCCGGTGAAGCAGGATAGAACGATTGAGATCGAGAAACGCTGAATCCGCGGATTTGACGCTGCGATTTTCGCGAAGATCCAGCTCGAGATCCGCCGCGACCAACGATTTGTACTTGCCCAGCTTCAGCCTGGCGAGCTCGCGGTTCAGGTCGTCTTGAATCGGCGTCTGGCTGACTCCCTCGGGCAGGCTGCCGATCGCCGTGCCGATGTCCGTCCTGGCTAGCGCCTCGGCGACCACGGACAGCTCGCCGTGTCCGAACAGAATCGTCGCCGCGTCCCGCAGATCCTTCCAGGTCGGATATTCGCCTTCGCGCATCGCGGAGAGCGCACCCGCGAACCTTACCCCTTCGATCACGGAGGCCGTCGAACGGTAGGTGCCCCCCTCTCTCAATCTTGCCGCAACCGAAGATAAATACAAGGCCGGGAGCCGATCCATCTCGCGCTGCCGCATGCATTGCCACATCAGCTCGAAATACGCGGGCGCCGCATTGCCCGCTCCGTAACCGGAGTGCGAGGAGAGCTTGTAATAGGAATACGGCATCAACGTCATCTTCGTCGGCACGCGAGGCAGAAGCGCAAGCTCCTCGTCTGTCAGCGCCGGCAGCGCAAGGTCCAGCGCGGACGTATGATAGGCGCCGGTCAGGACAATGACCCGGCCGGGATCGTGGCCGCCGTCCAGCGTCTCGGCGATTTTGCGCCGCATGTACGCTTCGCGGATCTCGTTGTACGCCGCTTCGTGCGGGGCGAAACGCCGCTCATCCCCGGCCGTCCAGGCCCGCATCTCCTTCGAGAATTGCTCGATCGATTGCCGGTAAGCGCCGCGACGAAGCCGGTGTTCGAAATTTCTCTCCCAGTAAGTCTCGAAATCCGGTTCGCCCGAAAGCTCGGCGATGCGCGCGTAAAAGTCCCTCTGCAGCTTCGGCCCGTCCGTCTCGCCGGACACGCCGTCAAAGTTGTCCTCCCCCGGCGGAGACAGAGGCTCCTCCTCGCGGAGTCCGTCGGTCGCATGCAGCGGACCGGCATCGGTCGACCGCTCCTGCCGAAGCGCGTTCAGCGCCAGCGATATATCTGTCGGCAGGTCGATGAATTCGGCTTGGCTGCCATTGCGCGCAGCCCACCGCAGCGCCTGGTACTCTGGCGAATACTCGGCAAAGGGATACAGCAGCGTACGTACGGGCAGCTGCGCCGTATAGGCGAGCAGCGCGACCGGCGGCACGACGCCGCGCGCGACGAGCTGGCTTGCCAGCGCTCCGGCGTCGGCGGGGCCTTCGATCAGTACGGCTGTCGGTCTTACCTCGTCAAGGAGGGCGAGAAGATGATACGAACCGGCCGGCGACAAATGCCGGATGCCGAAATAATGAGGCTCCCGTGCCGCGTTCACCGGTTCATCTCCGTACAGGCGCCGTATAGGCTCCGCCAGGAGGCTCCCCGCTTCTTCATGACATTTTCCAAATATTCCTTCCAGGCGATTCGATCCTTCTCCTCGTCCTTCACGATAGCGCCCTGCAAGCCTGCCGCCACGTCCTCGTCGCTGATCCGGCCGTCCCCGAAGCTGCCCGCAAGCGCCATGCTGCCGGTCAGCAGCGAGATCGCTTCGGCCGTGGAGATGACGCCCGTAGGCGGCTTCACCTTCTCCTTGCCCTCGAGCGTCGTGCCGCTTCTCAATTCGCGGAAAATGGTAACGACCTTCCGGATCGTATCGTCGTCCGGCTGAGCGGCTTTGAGTTCATAGTTGGACGAGATCTCGCCGACCCGCCTGCGCACGATGTCGATTTCCGTTTCCAGGCTGGACGGCGCGGGAAGCACGACGATATTAAAGCGGCGCTTGAGCGCGGCCGACATCTCGTTGACCCCGCGGTCTCTGGTGTTGGCCGTGGCAATGATCGAAAAGCCGCGCTCGGCAGCCGCCTCCCGGTTCAGCTCGGGAATGGCGATCGTCTTTTCCGACAGAATGGAGATCAGCGCGTCCTGCACCTCGGAGGCGCAGCGGGAGATCTCTTCGAAGCGGGCGATGCCGCCGCACTCCATCGCGCGGAAAATCGGGCTGCGGATCAGCGCCTGGTCCGACGGTCCCTGCGCGAGCAGCATCGCGTAGTTCCAGGAGTATCGGACATGCTCCTCGCTTGTACCGGCCGTTCCTTGTATGACCTTGGAGGAATCGCCGTGGATCGCTGCGGTCAGATTTTCGGAAAGCCACGACTTGGCGGTGCCGGGCTCTCCGATGAGCAGCAGCGCACGGTCTGTGAGCAGCGTCGCGATCGCCATCTCGACCAGCCGCTTGTTGCCGATATATTTGGGCGTAATCGTCGTGGCTCCCGCCTGGCCGCCCGTTATAAACGTAAGGACGGATTTGGGAGACAGCTGCCAGCCGGCAGGTTTGGCCTCCTTGTCCGCTTCCTTCAGTGCTTCGAGCTCCTCCTCATACAGCCGCTCTGCCGGCAATCTCAGGACATCTTGCTTTTGAGCCATCCCCACAATCCCCTTCCGTTCTCCTCTTCGGCCGATTCCGGCGCTTGCTCGATCTCGTCGATCTGCGTCATCCATTCGGCGCGCAGCGATTCGTACGTCAGCTTCTCGCCGAACGCCCGCAATCTCGGCGCGTACGATTTAGGCATGCTGGCGACGAGACGCCGCTGCTGCCCGTTCATGTAATACATGTTTCTCGCTGCTCCCCGTTCGAGCAGTTCCATGAAGCGCTCCGGCGCTTCCTTGTACCGGATCCGGAACAGCGTCGCGAGCATATCGCCGGCATCCTTGACGCCCCATCTGGCTTCGCGCAGCTTGCCCGTCAAATAGGCCGTGACCTCTTTATCGGGCCGCTGGGCGAACATGCAGACGAGACCCGGCTGGTCGAGCCGGATGAACAAGGACAACCATCTCGAGTCCCAGGCTTCCTCCCGTGCGACCGGCTCGCCATATCGGTCTTCGTCTTCGTCGTAGGCATCCCGGTAAACGACCTCGCGAATGGCGGCGAGCAGCTCCTTGGCCGTCTTGGACTTGGCGCTGTTGAACTGACCCGCATATCGATCGTACACCGCGGTCGGAGTCAGCCTGCGGAATGCCGCCCGGAAGCCGTATCGGATGAACGGGCCATTGCCCCCGTTTCCCAGCTCGATGGCCAATTGGTCCGCTTCCGGCAAATCCATCTCGAGCAGCAACTCGGCAGCCGCTTCCTGCGCGTTTTCCGTCTCGGGGACGAGATACGCGCCGGTGGTCAGCAGCCGCTGCACGAACGGAAAAGCTTCGGACGCCATCTTCTTGCCCGCTCCCTCCAGGGCATGCAGCACGACCAGAAGCTGCCCTGACGCTTCCGTTCTAAGTTTGGCTTCGCCGTTCGAATATTGCGCCAGCGCCTGCTCGCCTTGACGGATCAACCGCTCCAGCAGCTGCGGCGACCCGCTCTGCCTGATCGGCTCGACCGCGATCTCGCCGTCTTTGGAGACGGCGGCTTCGTACAATCGGTCGAGCGCAGGCGCCGTCCCGATGCTCGCCAGCGCAGCGTAAGCGGCCGCGCGGACGTCCTTCCGCTTATCCCGGCTGAGCGCGAGCAGCAGCGGCTCTTGATCGGCGTATGCGCCCAATATCGAGATCGCCGCCAGCTTGACCTCCGTCGAGCCGGTGGAGGCGCCTTCCGCGACGAGCTCGAGCATCGTGGCGCCCAGCTGCCGGTGAAGGAGCTGCAATCTGCGGCCGTCGCCTTTTCCGCCTTGCAGGTTAAGCTGGCTCTGCAGCACGGGAACGGCGCTCGCTCCGAAGGCGGGGATTAGCTTTTCTTGCACGAAATCGGGGATCTCCGCATAGCTGTCCTCCAGGGCCGCGCATACCGCGGGCAGCGCGCGCAGGTCGAGGAAGCTTCCATCTTCATAGGAAACCCGGATTTGCTCCAGCCGGCCCTGACCTTTGGTCGTCAGCGCTTCGATGAACGGATGGAGCTTGCGGTAAGGAATGTCCGTCGCAAGAGCGATTCCGGCGCCTTGGACCGGTTGCGGTTCACCCGCCGCATCCGTCTTGCCCTGCGTATAAAGAATGGCGACCAGCAGCGTCGACAGCTCGAGCAGCTTGGCAGCGCTGTCCTCCCTGCTCGCGCCCAGCAGCTCCTCGGTCGCAGCGGCCAGGCGGTTAAAGACCGGCGCGGTTTCGCCCAGCTTTTTAAGTCCGGGCAGCAGCCTGTTCAGCCTAAGATCGTTCGCCGCCATGGCGCTCCCCGCGATGAATAACCGCCGCGTCTCTTGCTGAAGCTCGAACAGAATGTCTATGCTCATAATAGATTCTCCTCTAGTAGAGCAGCCGAATGATTCGGCTGTCCGTGACGATGCTCATCAGCTGCACGCTCAGTCGGTTGTCGTCCAGTCGATGGCTGAACATGACCAGCGCAGCCTGGTCCTTCAGATCCTTTTCATCGAGCAAGGCGATCAAGGAAGAGGTCGCTCTCCCGTTTGAAGTCAAATCCGAGACGGGCAGCAGCTTTCCTTGCGCATCCCGCAGACAGAGACCGTCCGCCGTTTTGTCGATGGAACGGTATGCGACCAGCATGGCGGGCGTTTTATCGGCCAGCGGATTTTTGATAATGTTCTTGACCTGCTTGACGACGTCCGCATACGACGAGGCCGCCGCCTTTTTGACTTTGGCAAGGTCGTCTAAGGCCGCATCCCGCTGCGTCGCCGCCTCCCAGCGTACTCTGGCGTTGAACTCGCCCGGATAGACGAACAGCTCCTCCGTCCGAATGACCGCACGTACGGTATCCTCTTCCTTGAGTGCCCGAGCTGCCCGAAACGGACGCAAATGGCGGGTACTGCGAATCGTGCCGTCGCCAAGGTCGGCCCACCAGCCCGCGTCAACGAACTCGCCTCGCGCCGCATCCGCGTACGACAAAAACGAGAGCTGAAGCAGCTCTGCATCAGGCTGCACGCGGCCGTATTCGCGGAGCTCCGCAAGCTGCCAGGCATGGCCGAGCTGTTCCTCCAGGGACGAATCGGTCTCCATGGGAAGCTCCGGATCGTCCATTCTTTTTTCCAAATAGGAGACGCCCTTTTTCGCCAGCGAATGTAGATAAAGCAGCTGCTCCATCGCTTGCGAATGAATGGATTCGCGGTCTCCTTCCGTCTGCATCGTATGTACGAGCTCCCTGAGCTTGGCTTGCACGCCGGGAATGTAATGGTTGCCGAGCTGCTTGGCCTGATCTTCGATCATCTGGACCGTTTTTTTGTCTACGCTTCCCAGTCCCGATTGGACGAGCTGCAGGACGAGCTTTTCCAGCAAACGAAGACCCTCGAGCTGACTGGCGAACTTTTTAACGAGCGCGTTTTTGTTAACTTTTCGTTTTGCCGCCGGCGCGTTCCCGACGGATTCCGCCGCATCTTTCTTCTTTTCCTCGCGCTTCTCGGCCTTGTCTCGCTTATCGGCAATGTCTTGCGGAACTTCCGCTTGCGTAAAGGGGTTGCCCATCGCGCGCGCATAGAGCAATCCGAGCGCATGCTTGCACGGGAATTGCCGGCTCGGACACGAGCACCTAAAAACCGGATTCGCCTCGTTGGCGAAGTCGACGGAGCATCTGTACGGTTCCTTGCCGCTGCCCTTGCATTCTCCAAAGAGCAAGGTACCGTCCGGACTTTCGTTCAGGACCGGAAAGCTGTTTTTCTTGACCAGGTCCCGGCCGTTTTTAATTGCGCCGGCGTTCGGCGCCAAGCTGTCGACGTAAGCTTCCGTGATCGTGGGCATGGTTGACCTCGCAATTCGGATTGATGGCCGTTCTTTTCACTATTATGCTATATGCAAAACATGGCTGACTCACGCTTTAACTACTTCTATTACCCTTTTAATTGGAAAAATAATCAGGGCACGTTCGTTCAAGTCTAGCAGATCATAAGAACGCTGCGCAAAAAAAATAGCCGATTGCTCGGCTTGGAGGTTGCAGCATTCTCGGTTGGATCCATGAAGCCCGGACTTCTTTGCCTTCAGGACGTCGCCTGAATGGCGGGTGCCGCTTCGCCGGATGCGGCGAGCTTCTTGTCTCTCGTGCCCGACACCTTGCCGATCAGATACACGAGCAGCTGGCGGTTATGGGCGGACAGACGGTCGAGCGAGCGGTTCACGATATCGCTGCGGATGCGCAGCCCGCGTTCGCGCTCGGTATGGCCGAAGTCGGTCGTGCTGATCCACACGATGCGGCGATCGTTCTCGTCGCGCGTACGCTTGACGAGGCCGTTGCGCTCCATGCGGTCGAGCAGCGTCGTGACCGCCGCCGGCGTCGTCTCCAGATGCGGCAGCAGCTCGGAGGGCTTCATCGGCTCATTCGCCTGCAGCAGCTCCAACACTTGAAGCTGCCCTCCGGTCAACTGCGGGGACATTTCCGCTTCCATCTGCGATTGCCAATCCTTCGAAAGCTTCATCCAGCTCTTCACGAACTCTGCAGCCGGTTCCACCTCTGGATCACCTCTCCTCTTCGGAATGAAGCCGATACGCTCTACTTCTTTAATTATATTCAAACCCGATGTCGAAAGATAGATTAAGCGCATTAATGATTTACGTCATAAATCCGCAAGGTGTGGTACGGGACGACAGCCTATGACATATAATGCTGACAGCTGGCGGTAGCGGCCGCCATGCGTGCGGTTGAAAAGAAGGAGAGGTCTTCATGGCTGTAGAGGACGAACGCATAAGGATGATCGGCATCATGGCGCGCGAAGCCGGTATTATAGATGATCCGGGGTGGCTGAGCCGGCTGACGGAGCCGGTCCCTCTGTGGGTCGTGTTGGAAATGATGCTGAAGTGGATCGACCGTTACGATCCGCAGGACGGTCCGTACGATTGAGGCATGCGGACGGATACAGCCCCGGTCGCGATGCGGCCGGGGCTGTTTCTACTGTGTTTTTCCGGCTATCTCGCCTCTCGCAGCTGCTTTCTGCCACGGTTACACGGTTTTTCCGGCTATCTCGCCTCACCATGCGGCTATCTGCCGGCCATCAGATCAATGCGTCTGCGGCGGCAGCGGCTTGAGGAACGTCTCGGACAGCGGATCGGTCCGCTCGATCGCGCCTATCGTTCGGCCGGTGCCTCTGCGGTCCTCGAGCGGCGTGCTGTCGGACCGGAACTCGCCGTATGCGCCGCCGGCCGTCACTGTCACGATACCGACATCGTCCTTGACGTAATACGCGGCGACGAGTCGGGTGCCGTTCGGACGTACGCGCTTGCCTTCTTTGATCTCGAACGTCTGGATCCCCTTGCCGCCGCGGCCTTGCGGCGGATAGTCGAGGAGCAGCGAGCGCTTGGCGTAGCCGTAGTCGGAAATGACGAGAATCTCGCCTTCGTCGCCCGATACGTGCAGGCCGTCGGTGACGGCGTCGCCCTCGCGCAGCTGGATGCCCCGAACCCCGCCCGCTACGCGGCCCTGCAGGCTCACGTCGGATTCCTGGATACGAATGCTGAGCCCTTGCTCCGTAACAAGCAAGATCTCCTGCGGCGTATCGCTGCGGAAAGCCGAGCGGACCTCGTCTCCGTCCGCGACCTTCACGGCCGCGATCGCCGCGCTCCGGTTGGTCGCATATTCGGCCATCAATGTACGCTTGACCTGGCCGCGCTTGGTCACGAATACGAGCGCCGGC
Organism: Cohnella hashimotonis; assembly: GCF_030014955.1. NCBI lineage: Bacteria > Bacillati > Bacillota > Bacilli > Caryophanales > Paenibacillaceae > Cohnella > Cohnella hashimotonis. The sequence goes on along the minus strand of NZ_JAGRPV010000001.1, from coordinate 2,821,531 downwards.
CCTTGCTCGCCCTGTTCGGCCAGCGCCTTCCATTCGCCGGCCTTGACAGGAATGACGGCCATAATCCGGTCTTCCTTAGGCAGGCCGATCAGGTTGACGATCGCCGTCCCATTTTCCTTCCACTTGAACTCGGAGATCTGATGCACGGGCAACTGGTAGTACATCCCCTTCTGCGTGAACAGCAGCAGCGAATCCAGCGTATTGAGCTGCAGGCTCCAGCGCAGCTGGTCGCCCTCCCGAAGTCCGGTGCTGCCAAGATCGCCGCCGGATCGCGTAAACGACAGCATGCTCGTGCGCTTCACATAGCCGTGGCGCGACAAAGTTACCAGCACTTCCTCGGCAGGCACGGTCACTTCGAGATTGACCTTGAGCTCTTCGACCTCGCCCTGAATGACGGAACGCCGATCGATGCCGAACTTGCCGCGAATCTCGCCGAGCTCGTCCTTGATGACGCCCATCAGCTTCTTTGGATTGTTCAAAATGCCGCGCAGCTGATTGATTTTTTTCATCGTTTCGGCGTGTTCCTTCTGGAGCGAGTTGATCTCCAGATTCGTCAGCCGGTATAATTGCAGCGTCAAAATCGCATCGGCCTGACGTTCGGAAAACTCGAATTTCGCGACCAGATTGTTTTGCGCGTCCTGGCGGTTTTTGGATGCCTTGATCGTCTCGATGACGGCGTCGAGCAGGTTCAATGCCTTGACGAGTCCTTCGAGCACGTGGGCGCGGTCTTCCGCCTTTTCGAGATCGTACTGCGTCCGGTGCGTGACGACCTCGCGCTGGTGCGCGACATAAGCGTCCAGCATCGCCTTGACGCCGAGCTGGCGCGGCGCCTTGTTGACGATGGCGACCATGTTGAAATTGTAGGCGACCTGCAGGTCGGTTTTTTTGAGCAAATAGGCGAGAATGCCCTCGGCGTCCGCGTCCTTCTTCAGTTCGATCACGATGCGCATGCCGGCTCGTCCGCTCTCGTCGCGAACCTCGGCGATGCCTTCGACCTTCTTTTCGAGCCGAAGCTGATCGATGCTGTTGACGAGCTTGGACTTGACGACCTGGTAAGGAATCTCGGTCACGACGATCTGCTGCTTGCCGCCGCGCATATCCTCGATCGCCGTCTTGGACCGTACGTAAATGCGACCTTTGCCGGTCTCGTACGCTTCGCGGATGCCGTCCTCGCCCATGATCCGGCCCCCGGTCGGGAAGTCCGGTCCGCGCATGATTTTCATCAGATCGGCCACCGTCATGTCGGGATTGTCGATAAGTGCCGTACAAGCGTCGATGACCTCGCGCAGGTTGTGCGGCGGAATCTCGGTGGCGAAGCCGGAGGAGATGCCGCTGACGCCGTTGACGAGCAGGTTCGGATAGCGCGCCGGCAGCACGACCGGTTCCTTGGTCGTGTTGTCGAAGTTGTCCTTGAACAGGACTGTGCGCTTGTCGATGTCCCGGAGCAGCTCCATTGCGATCGCCGACAGACGCGCTTCGGTATATCGCATGGCCGCCGGCGGATCGTCGTCCATGGATCCCCAGTTGCCGTGACCGTCGACGAGCGTATGCCCCATCTTCCACGGCTGCGCCATGCGCACCATGCCGTCGTAAATCGACGAGTCGCCGTGCGGATGATAGTTGCCCATGACGTCGCCGACCGTTTTCGCCGATTTGCGGTACGGTTTGTCAGGCGTGTTGCCGGAATCGAACATGGCGTACAATATTCGGCGCTGGACCGGCTTCAGGCCGTCGCGGACGTCGGGAATCGCCCGGTCCTGAATAATATATTTGGAATAGCGTCCGAAGCGGTCGCCAACGACCTCCTCCAGAAACGCCGGCAAGAAGTTCTCGAGCAAGCTCATAAAAGTCTCTCCGTTCTTATTCCTCGTATTCCGTGAAGTCGACGTTGTCGATGATCCAGCGCTTGCGCGGATCGACCTTGTCGCCCATCAGCGTTGACACGCGGCGTTCCGCCTTCGCGGCGTCCTCGATCTGTACCTGCAGCAGCGTGCGCGATTCGGGATTCATCGTCGTCTCCCACAGCTGCTCGGGGTTCATCTCTCCGAGTCCCTTATACCGCTGCAGTTCGGCGCCTTTGCCGATTTCCTTGAGATAGTTCTGCAGCTGTTCGTCGGTCCAGGCATAACGCACGGTCTCAAGCTTGCCGGATTTGCGCGTGAGCTTGTAGAGCGGCGGCTGGGCGATGAATACCTTGCCGGCGTCGATCAGCGGCTTCATGTACCGGTAGAAAAACGTCAGGAGCAGCACTTGAATGTGCGCGCCGTCCGTATCGGCGTCGGTCATGATGATGATCTTGGAATAGTTGCATTCCTCGACGTCGAATTCGGGGCCGACGCCGGCGCCAGTCGCCGCAATGATCGCCTTGTATTCCTCGTTCTTCAGGATGTCGATCAGCTTGGCCTTCTCCGGGTTCATCGGCTTGCCCTTGAGCGGCAGGATCGCCTGGTACTTGGAATCCCGTCCCTGCTTGGCCGAGCCGCCGGCGGAGTCGCCCTCGACGATAAACAGCTCATTGCGCGTGTAGTCCTTGGACTGCGCCGGCGACAGCTTGCCTCCGAGACTGGCGCTCTCGCTCCGCTTCTTGCCGCTGCGAATCTCCTCGCGCGCCTTCCGGGCCGCTTCGCGAGCCTTGGAAGCCTGCACCGACTTGCGGACGAGCTGCTGGCCGACCTGCGGATTCTCCTCGAGGAACACGGCCATCTTCTCCGCCACGACGGCGTCGACCGCGCTGCGCGCCGAGGCGCTGCCGAGCTGGTCCTTGGTCTGTCCGACGAATTCGACGTCCGACATCTTGATGTTGATGACGGCCATCATGCCTTCGCGCAGATCGCTGCCCTCGAGATTCTTTTCCTTTTCCTTGAGCTGGCCGATCTTGCGGGCGTATTCGTTCATGACGCGCGTATACGCCGTCTTGAAGCCCGTCTCATGCGTGCCGCCGCCCCGCGTCGGGATGGCGTTGACGAACGAAGCGATCGTCTCGGTGTAGCCGTCGTTGTATTGCAGCGCCACCTCGACCTCGATATCGTCGCGCTCCGCGGTGAAGTGGACGACATCGTGCAGCACCGTCTTTTCCTCGTTCAGAAACTGGACGAACTGCTTGGCGCCGCCCTCGTAGTGGAATACGTCTTCCTTGCCGGAGCGCTGGTCCTTGACCGTCACCTTCAGGCCGGAATTCAGGAACGCGATCTCCTGCAGGCGCTCGGACAGCGTATCGTAATTGATCGAGACATTACCGTGAAAGACCTTGGGATCCGGCTTAAACGTCACCTTCGTGCCGTTCTTGTTCGTATTGCCTAGCACCTCGAGACCCGTTACTGGCTCGCCGACATGCTCCCTGCCGTCTTTGTCGACCCAGGTCTCGAAACGCATACGGTGCGTCTTGCCTTCGCGATAGATCTCGACCTCGAGCCACTGCGACAAGGCGTTCGTGACGGAGGCGCCGACGCCGTGCAGGCCGCCCGACTTCTTGTAGCCGCCGCCGCCGAACTTGCCGCCGGCATGTAAAATCGTAAAGACGACCTGTGGCGTCGGCACGCCGGTCTTGTGAAGTCCGGTCGGAATGCCGCGCCCGTTGTCCTGCACGGTGACGGAGTTGTCGCCATGGATGGTCACGTCGATCCGCGAGCAATGCTTGGCCAGATGCTCGTCGACTGCGTTGTCCACGATCTCCCAGACGAGATGGTGCAAGCCCGAAGAGGTGGTGCTGCCGATGTACATGCCGGGCCGCTTGCGGACGGCGGTCAGCCCTTCAAGCACCTGTATGTCGTCCGCTCCGTATGTCGTACCCGCCTGCGCCGCGCTCTCCGCATACAGGTCTGTTTGTTCGGTCACGAATGATCCCCCTTGCTGCTTCTAGCGTCCGTCAAGGACGCGCCTTCCGTTCATTTTAAGCTAAAAGGCAGAAAATGCACAAGGCGTCCGTAAAGTAATGATGCCCCGCAAACAAAAATAACCGCCTGCGTATGCAGAAACGGTCATGTATTCTGTCGTTAAGAGTGTAACCGGACTCGCGCTAGCTGGCAACGACGATTTTTTTGAGCAGCCGAATATCGGTCGTATGATCCGCTACCGTGGAGGCAAGATCGTTAAATGCAACCGCGTGCTCGGTGTTTTTTGCGACTTGCTCGAAGGTAGCGTCAAGCTTGGTCTCGATCCGGTCAACCTTCTGCTCTACGCGTGCCAATCGCAGGTCGAACCGGTCCATCCTTTGCTCGAACTGGTCCATCTTTTGCTCGAACCGGTCCATTTTCTGCTCAAAATGGTCCTGTTTGCTTTCCATCCGATCCAACCGTCCCACTACGTCTCCAAGCGTCTCCGCAATCTGCCTTAACAACTCGTCGTTCATCGTGTCTCACCGTCCTGGTTTTAATTATAGCATGGACGAGAACGGTGTCGAACCCACGTTTAAAACTTCCAATTGCCGTTGACAAATGGAATCTCCATCCATACGTTAAGCCAAAATGTCCTGTTTCGTGAACACGGCAAACGATACAGCGATCGCGGCCAGCGACCAGACGCCCAGCACGATAAGAGAGAATCCGAGCGTCATGCCTTCGATCGGCGGCGGCGAGCCCTGCAAATAAACGGACAGGTCGAGGTTGACGTTAAACAAATATTTGGCGCTGTGCCATGACGAGGCCATGTTCGCGAGGATCGAGCCGGAGATGACCGCGGCCATCATCGTAACGAGGCTCGCGGCCGTGCTGCGGACAAGCACCGATACCATGAAGGCGATCACCGCCACCGTCATGGCGGAAAACCATACGAGTCCGAGCTGCATGAGCATATAAGCCCCCTGCGTTATCGCATGAACGCCCGTCGTATCCATGTTCGAGCCTTGCAACCTGAAGCCGACGAACACGGGTTCGCGCCAGCCGCCGTAACCGAAGACGAGACCCGACACTAGATAGCTGACGACGGCCGTCGTCACGAGAATCAGCGAGACATACATCGTAAGCGTGACCAGCTTGGACGCCAGAATGCGCCACCGGCGTACGGGCCGGGTCAACAGCATCTTGATCGTCCCGCCCGAGCGTTCGGAGGAAACGATATCCGATGCTATGGCCAGCACCATGAGGGGGATAAACAAGCCGACGGCGTTTTGCAAAAACGTGTTGGTGAAACGCACCGCGTTCGGCGTGTTCGGATTAACGTCCCGGTCGAGATAATATTGCAGCTGCTGCACGAGCGCGACCCGCCACTTTTTCCATTCCTCGGGAATCCGGTCGCTCGTGAGCGCGTTGTTGTTGTCGGCGATGCGCTGACGCAGCTCCGCCCGCCAGTCCGTATATTTGCCCTGGCCGCTCTGCGCGATTTTCATTTGCGCGTACACGAATACCGGTACGAGCGCGAGCAAAATAAGAACGATGACGACAAACCGCTTTTTCTTCCACACTTTGACCGTTTCGTTGCGGATCAGTTCAAGATCCCGCCGCATCGCGTTCGCCCCCCGTCAGCGAGAGAAATAATGACTCGAGCGTCGGCACGACGCGCTGCACAGCGAGCACGCCGACGCCGGCCGACGCGCAGCGGGCGACGACGTCCGGAATATCTTCCTGGCGCACCCGCGTCGGCACGGCGCCGGGCAGCGCGAGCAGGACGGACTCGTCCAGCAGCGCGCGGTCCAGGTCCGCGACGTCGACGCGCGGATCGGCCGCCAACAGCCGGCGTCCCGCTTCGGGATCCTCGAACAGCCACAGCGTGTGCGCCTCCGCCTGGGCGATCATCTCGTGCACGTCGCCGACCGCGATCACGCGTCCGCCGTCGATGATGGCGACGCGGTCGCACAGGAGCTGGATCTCGCTCAGCAGGTGGCTGGACACGAACACGCTCATCCCTTGCGCGGCCAGCTCGGCGATAAAGGCGCGCAGCTCCTTGATGCCCTTGGGATCGAGCCCGTTGGTCGGCTCGTCCAGAATGAGCAGCTTGGGCGCGCCGAGCAGCGCCTGCGCGATGCCGAGCCGCTGCCGCATGCCGAGCGAATACGTCTTGACCTTGTCGTGGATGCGCGCGTCCAGCCGTACGATTCGCGCCACCTCTTCGATGCGCGCGTCGCCGATGCCTTCCTGCATGCGCGCGAACAAATCGAGATTTTCCCAGCCGGTCATATAGCCGTACATCTCCGGATTCTCGACAATGCACCCGACATGACGCAGCGCCCTTTCCGGATGCTTGTTCACGTCCTCGCCGCAGACGAGCACCCGGCCCGTGGTCGGCTTGATCAGATCGACCAGCATGCGGATCGTCGTCGTCTTGCCCGAGCCGTTGGGACCCAGGAAGCCGTAGATTTCCCCGGCGCGGACGTCGAAGGTCATATTGTCGATGATCTTGCGACCCTTAATCGTCTTCGATAGCCCTTCGACCGAGAGCACGGGCGTCCCATGCCTGGCGCGATCGGCGTTCGCCGTCCCCGACGAAGCCGAGACATCGGCGCTTTTGTCTTCCGCTTTTACATCCGTCCGCATCCCTGCTGCCCCCTTTATCAATTAAGCGCCTGCGCCACGCGAACCGCAATGCGGGCGTAGCCCGCTCCGTTCGGGTGGAAGTGATCCGAGGACAAATAGCGCGCCGACTGCTCCTGGAACATATCGGCCGTCGGAACGACGACGATGTTGCCGTCGTCCCCGGCTGTTCTGACGGCATAGCCGTTCCAATCCGCAAGGATGGACGCGATCGGCGCCCGCAGCTGCGCAAGCTCGTAAAACGGATTGTATAGCGCGACATAGACGATTCGAACGGACGGATTCAATGCGCGGAGCTTCGTAAATACGGCCTTGAGCCGCTCCTCGGTTTTCGGCAGCCGCTGCTTCGCCAGCTCGGGATCGATGCCGCCGCCCTCCGCGATCGACCCGCCCGTTTGCTGCGAAGAACGGAACAAATCATTGCCGCCGATCGTGAGCAGGACAAGATCCGCATCCGCCACCGCATCCTGCATCGCTTTGCCGTCCAGCAATTCGTCCAGTCCGGCGGCTTCGAGGCCGCTGACCGCGAGATTGCCGTTTAATCTGACCGGCTTGCCGAGAGACTTGGAGAGCTGCGAGAGACTGTCCTCGACATAGCCTTTGCCAGCGACGTCGCCTACGCCTCGCGTGAGCGAATCGCCGATGGCGATTGCCTTGATCTCCGGCAGGCTCGTCCATTCGCCGCCCGTCTGCGGGGCAGCTTGCGTCGGCGCAGGCAGCGTCAGTCCCTTCGCCGGCGCCCACGTATCCTTGAGCGCCCAGCCGAATCCGAGCAGCAGCAGCGCCGTGCACAGCAGGCATACCGTACCCAATACCGGCCATAGCCGATCTTTTCTCCTTCTCAAGCCTCCCCCTCCTCCTGACCGCATCGCTCCAGCCTATCCGCGGCTTTCTGAGCAGCGGTTTAGAGCGGCGTATTCCGTTTCCCTCAATTTACCGAATCGGATCCGCTTTTTCAAATCCAATCGAAAAGCCGAAAAGCTCCCGCCCGATTCCCGGACGGGAGCGCTGCCCCATAACGATTAAGCCGATAAAAACCGGTACTGCGCTTCAATCAGGTTGCGATAATGTCCCGGTCTGCGCATGAGCTCGTCGTGATTGCCCCGATCGACGATGACGCCGTGGTCGAGCACGAGGATAAGATCCGCATGGCGAATCGTGGACAGCCGGTGGGCGACGATAAACGAGGTGCGGTGCTCGAGCAGCGTGCCGAGCGCCTCCTGAATGCGGACCTCTGTCTCGGTGTCGATGCTGGCGGTCGCCTCGTCCATGATGAGGATGCGAGGATCGGCCAGGAGCGCGCGGGCGAAGGACAGCAGCTGGCGCTGTCCCATCGACAGCGCGGTTCCGCGCTCCTGTACCTGCGTATCGTAGCCGTCCGGAAGCTTGACGATAAAGTCGTGCGCGCGCACCGACCGCGCGGCCGCCTCGACCTCTGCATTGGTGGCGTCCGGCCGGCCGTAACGGATATTGTCTCGAATCGTTCCGGAAAAGATGAACGTATCCTGCATGACGATCCCGATCTGCCGGCGCAGACTATTAAGCGTCGCGTCGCGCACGTCCATGCCGTCGATGAGCACGCTCCCCGAGGTCACGTCGTAGAAGCGGCAGAGCAGATTTACGATCGTGCTCTTGCCCGAGCCGGTATGGCCGACGAGCGCGACCGTCATGCCGGGCTTGATGTCGAAGCTGACGTCCTTCAGCGCCAGACGGTCCGGATCGTAGCCGAAAACGACATGGTCGAACTGCACGCGTCCGCGGACATCCGGCATCGGCTTCGCGTCTTCCTTCTCGGCCACGATCGGCTTCTCGTCCATGTATTCGAATATCCGCTCTGCCGAAGACATCGAGATGAGCAGCTGGGAGTACATTTGTCCGAGCCGGTTGATCGGCTCCCAGAAGTTGCTGACGTAGGTGATAAAAGCGACGAGCACCCCGACGGTCAATTCGTCCTGCTTGATCAGGTGCGTGCCGTACAGCAGCAGGATGAGCGTGCCGATCGCCGAGGTGACCTCGATGACGGGCCCGAACAGCTGATTGAGCGAGGAAGCGGTGTTCCAAGAGCGGATGCTGCTGCCGTTCAGGTTATCGAAGAAGCGCATGTTCTCCTTCTCCTGCGCGAACGCCTGCGTCACCCGCATGCCCTGGATCGCCTCGTTCAGATGCGAGTTGATGCGGGACTGCTTGATGCGCACGGTCTGCCAGGCCATCCGCGTGCGCTTGCGCAGCGAGGAGGACACGATAATGAGCAGCGGTACGGTGATCATGACCGCCAGCGCCAGCTTCGGCTGCAGCACGAGCAGGATGACGACGATGCCCGCGAGCTGGGCGATATCGATCGCCGAGTTGACGACGCCGTTGGACAGCAGATCCTGCAGCGCGTTGACGTCGTTGGTGATCCGCACGAGTACGGAGCCCGCAGGCCGTTTGTCGAAAAAGCGGAAGGACAACGTCTGCACATGCTTGAACAGCGCCGAGCGCAGGTCGAATATGACGTTTTGCCCGATATCGTTCGTATGCCGGATCGTATAGTTCTGCGCCCACCAGCGCAGGCCGTACATGGCGACCATGACGCCGAACACGATCGACAGGTACCCCATGCTCCCGCTGCCTCCGTCCGGATCGATGACCTTGTCGATCGCCAGACTGATCAGATACGGAACCGCGAGCCGTGTCAGCATGCCGAACACCATCATGACGAATACGACCCGCGTTACCGAACGCTTGTAAGGCTTCAAATAGTCGAACAGCCGGGCCATCTGCTTCCAGTTGAAAGACTTTTCGATCAGGACGTCGTCCTGGTATTGAAACTGCCTGCTCATCCGCTCACCCTCCTGCCGCCTGCGGCGTCTTCGCCGAGTTCGTCCGGCCGGTCCGCATATTGCGTGCGGTACGTCTCCCGATACAGTCCCGGCAGCCGTACCAGCTCCTCGTGTCTGCCGCGCTGAACGACATGCCCCTTATCCAAAACGAGAATCTCGTCGGCGTGCCGAAGCGAGGAAATGCGGTGGGCGATGATGAACACGGTGCGTCCCGCCATCACCTGCCGCAGCGCCAGCTGGATGCGATGCTCCGTCTCCATGTCGAGCGCGCTCGTGGAATCGTCGAGAATCAGCACCTGCGGACGGATCAGGAAAGCGCGGGCAAGCGCGATCCGCTGCTTCTGTCCGCCGGACAGCCCCATGCCGCGTTCTCCGACGATGGTATCGTAGCCGCCGGGGAGCTCCATGATAAAGCCGTGCGCGTCGGCCAGTCTCGCGGCTTGCTCGATCTGCTCCTGCGTTGCGTCGGCGCTGCCGTAGCTGATATTTTCCCGGATCGTCGTCGAGAAAAGGAACGATTCCTGGAACACGATTGCGGTCCTGCTCCGCAATTCGTCCAAATCGAGCTGGCGGATGTCGGTATCGTCAAGCGTGATCGCGCCGCTCGTCACGTCGTATGCGCGAAGCAGCAGCTGTACGACGGTAGACTTGCCCGAGCCCGTGCCGCCCAGAAGGCCGATGACCGAGCCGGGTCCGGCGGTCAGATTGAAGCCTGTCAGCGCGGACGGCTGATGCTCATGGTTCGGATAGCGGAAGTCCACGTCGCGATAGCGAATGAGTCCGATTCCTTCAGGTTGGGTCCGGATCGGATGCGCCGGCGGCTGCACGTCCACATGCCGGTTGAGGAGTTCGAGCAATCGTTCGCCCGCCGCCTTCGATTGCGTATAGTTGTTGATTTGAAAGCCGAGCGTCCACAGCGGCGCGACGATCATGCCGAGCATGCCGTTCAAGGATACAAGGTCGCCGAGGGTCATATGATGATGGATGACGCGCCAGCCGCCGACGAGCAGAAGCAGGGCGATGCTGAAGCTGGCGACGAATTCGATGATCGGGAAGTATGTAGCCCATACCCCGGCGAGCGAAAGATTGTTTTCTTTGTACTGGCTGTTGCCTTCGTCGAATTTGCCGTACTCGTGGCTCGCGCTGTCGTACGACTTGACGGTGCGAACGCCCATAATGTTCTCCTGGACGCTGGTCGTCAAACGGCTGATCGCGATCCGGATCGAACGAAAAATCGGATGGATCTGCAGCTCGAAGCGGATGGCGAAGTAGCCGATAATCGGGATGATCGCAAGCGTCATGAGGCCCATCGTCCAGTCGACGTAGAACATCATGCCGAAGCCGAACAAGACCAGGAACAACGTGTTCAGCAGTTGGGCGAAGCCGAAGCCGATAAAGTTTCGGATGCCTTCGATGTCGGCCGTCAGACGTGACATCAGGTCCCCTGTCCGCGCTTGGTCGTAAAACGAAAACGATAATTTCTGAAGCTTGTCGTAGCTGGCGTTGCGCATGCGGTAGGCGAGCTTGTTGCCGAGACGTCCGCCGCAAAAGCCGTGCACGTACTGAAAAGCTGCCTTGACGACGATAAGCGAGACCGCAAGCAGTGCGAGCTCCATAATGCCGTCGAATTTCTTGGGCGCGATCACGTCGTCGATCAGCGCCCTGAGGAGCAGCGGATACACGAGACCGATCGCCGTAGCGATGGCGAGTCCGAGCACCGAGCCCGTCAAAAAACCTTTGTCCGGCCAGAAAAATTGCTTGAGGCCTTTGAAAATATCCAAGCGACAGTCCTCCCCTGTGAGCATCCCCACGGAAGTGTAACAGGATTGTCACAACCGTTCAAACGCCGTATGCCGCAAGGAGAAACGCTGAGTAAGTAGGAGAGCGATTAAGCATGGAAATGAGACCGATATCTCTTAAATCATCCTATTTAAGCCCTTACACCCGTATATGTATTAGCAAAATGAGGCAATCGGGAGGAAAAACAAGCAAAAGCCCCTCTAGCATCGCGTGACGATGCGAGAAGGGCCGATATGCGACGATACGGAACGGTTAAAAAATCGGCTTAAACGCCTGATTTTAGCGTTTGCCATTCGCTTTGCAGGCGCCTGAGCGCGTCCTCGAGCCCCGGTGTCTCAAGCGCGTGCCTTACGCCGTCGGCGTAAGCGGTCAGCTCCGCCGAAAGCCGGAACGCGACGGCTTGGAGCTCCTCTTCGAAGGCGGCCGCAAGCCTGGCTGTCCAGGCTTCCCGAATGCCGGCGATCCAGGCGTCGGCTGCCTGGAACAATGCGGCCTCGGACTCGTTTCTGAGCGCTGCGCTGCCCTCGCGCTCGAAAAAGTGCTTCGGACTGCGGAACGCCTGCCAAAGCTTGCGCGTTTCCCAATCCGGGCCGGCACCGAAGGGCTCCGGCACAGGAAGAGCGAGCGACGGCGCGGCAGGCGCCTCGGTCTCGAAGCTGCCGAGGCCGGCCCTGGCGATCCCGTCCTCCACCTGCCGGCCGATGACACGGCCGAGTGCGGTCTCCATGCGCAGGCTGGCGGACCGCAGCTCCTGCTGCAGGTCCTCGCCCACGCCACGCTTCAAGTCCAGCCAGCAAGATACGATCAGCTTGCGCAGGTCGCGGCCGTCGTCCTGAAGCACGGACGGATGGAAGGCCGTCATGAAGTGCTCGCCAAAACGGTACTGTACTCTGCGGCGCAAATGATACAGCTGCTCGCCCAGTTCCTCGACGAGCGGCTGGATCGCCGCGCCCGGCGTTCCCGCCGTCCAGGCTTCCCGCAGCGTCTCTGCGGCCTGCAGCATGACGGCGGCGGAAGCCTGACGGCTCGCCGCATCCTCGCTCGCGGTGCCGAGCAGCCCGTCGATGCGGGCGCCGATGCGATCCAGCTGCTTGCGCGCCGATGCGAGCGCCAGGCTGCCCAGCTCCTCGTCGGCAAAGCGCCTGAATGCGGCCTCGAAGTCGGCAAGACCTGAATTCCGGCGTCCGGCCGCGTCGCCCGCCAGCTTGGCTTCGAGGCCGAGGAGGCTTGAGACGGGATAGATGCGGGGCTGCCGAATGCCGTGCTTCAGCAGCTGCGACTCGACGTGCGCGGCGACGCCGGCCAGCTCCTCCGCCGAGGTGGCGAGATCCGCGGCGTTCAGCACGAAAAACATCTTGTCGAGCTCGAAGGCGTCCTTGACGCTGCCGAGCTGGTGCAGGAAGCTCCGGTCCGCTTCGGTAAAGGCGTGATTGTAATACGTGACGAACAGGACGGCATCCGCGTTTTTGATATACTCGAAGGCGACGCCCGTATGCCGCGCGTTGATCGAGTCCGCCCCGGGCGTGTCTACCAGCACAGCTCCGCTGCGGGTCAGCGGCGAGTCGACGTGCAGGTCGGCCGAGGCGACGAAGCAGGATGCCTCCTCGTCCGCCACGTAGCGGCGGTAATCTGCGCCTTCCGCCGTAAACGAAGTGCCGAGCAGCGGCCCGTAGCGCTCCCAGCCGCGTGCGGCGGCCCGCAAAAAGGCCAGATGCGGCCGACCGCGCGGATGGATGTCGTCGGGCGACATGCGCGACGCCAGGGCAAACAGCTCCGCGGGGCCAGACGCGGCCTCGATGTCGCGCTCACGGACGCCGAGGCGCGAGAGCGAATGCGCCAGGTCGCTCCGCATATCGTCCGCTTCCTTCATATAGATGCGGGCCGTGCCGTGAGGCGCGTCTTCAGCAGGCGCCACGATCCGGTTGATCGTCGCCGTCGTCGGATTGGGCGATACGGGCAGCGCCGGCTGTCCGACGAGCGCATTGGCGAAAGACGACTTGCCGGCGCTGAAGGCGCCGAACAATGCGATCGTGAAGCGGCTGTCCCGCAGCTGCGCGGCCTTGGCCGACAGCGCGTCGCGCTGCCGCGCGAGCTCGGGGAATGGCGCGAGCATCGCGGCCCCGCGCTCAAGAATCGCTGCGGCGCCTGCGGAGGCGCCGTACGAGGCGCTCTCTCCCGCTTCCGCCGCCTCTTCCGCAGCTGCTTCGCCGCCGGCCATCGACAGATTCAGCGACGGCGCGGCGTCCATTGGCACCGGCTGCGACCCTATTTGCTCCCCGAGGGTCGCCGGCGCCGGCAGCTTCAGCTCCGCCAGATCGGCCACGCCTTCGATCGGCAGCATTTCGACCAGCTTGCGTTCGGCTGCGTCCGCCTCCGCATCGAGCGCCCGCAGACCGTCGGCGGCCTGTTGCCTTTCATCCAGCTCGTTCACCGCACCTGCGAGCTCTGCAGCCGCCGCTTCTCGCTCCGGCTGTCGACTGGCGACGATGTCCTCGAAGCGCTCAAGCGACGTTTTCCGCACCTTTCTTTTCCATTCCGCGCTCAGCTCGGACGCGTACTGAAGCGTCGCGTCGCCGCCGGCTCCCGCACCCGGCTTGACGAGAGACGCCATCCACGAGGCGTCCGGCGCAGGAAAGGTCGCCTCCAGCGACGCTTCCCATGCCGGATCGCCGATTCCGGCGCTTCTCGCTTCGCGGCGCAGCATCGCTCGCACATGAACATGCAGGTTCGCCTCAGCCTGCGCCGAGAAATCCAAGGCGAGCTCCTGAAGCCTGCGCTCCCGCTCCGCTTCGGTCTTGGCGCCGCTGCCGAGCCAGCCGACCTTAAAGCCCGCCTGCCGGCTCTCCAGCACGGCACGCGCTTTTTCGCGCGTCTCCGCCGGCGTGAGCCCGGCGTTCCCGAGCAGCTGGTCGAGCTCGCGCTTCAACCCGTCCAGCTGCCGCTCGCCCGCCGTCTTCGCCGCTTCCAGCTCCGCGGCCAGCGCGCCGCGCCGCTGCACAAGCTCGGCAAGCCCGCTCTCTCCGCCCGCCTGCGCGAGCAGCGTTTCCCGCAGCTGCGCCTGACGCTGCAAGATCCCTTCCTTGAATTCGCCGGCCAGATGCACCGCCGAGCGGTCCGCGCTATGGAGGAGCAGCTTCTCTTTTTCGCCCTTCAGCGCCTCGATAACGCGAAGCAGCTCGCTCATCTGCGAGAGCGGGTGATCGGGCCGCCGCATCGACAGGAACAAAAGGCCCGCCAATTCGATCCGCCATGCCTCCAGCGCGCTGGCGAGTCCCTCACGGAACGCTTCGAAGCGCACTTCGCTCTCGCGGTGCTTGTCGATCTGGTTCACGATCAAATATGTCGGCTTCCCCCATTGATGCAGCATGCGGAGAAAGCGGAAGTTCACGTCCGACAATACGTGGTTGTAGTCCGTCACGTAAAAAACGACGTCGGCCAGATGCAGCGCGGACTCCGTAGCTGCGCGATGCGCGCCGTCCGTGGAGTCGACTCCGGGCGTATCGACGAGCGCCAGCGATTGTCCGAGCAGCGGGATCGGATAGCGGACGTCGATCGACGACACGCCTTCCCCGTCTACGGCAAGATCGCCGAGACGTTCGACGGATACGCCAGGGATCTCCTTGACCGAGCCGTCCTTGCCGACGAACTCGACCTTGACCGCCGGTTCGCCGTTAGCGATCGTGACGACGTTGGCGCTCGTCGGAATCGGCGACGACGGGAGCAGCTGCGCGCCGCACAGGGCGTTCACGAGCGTCGATTTGCCTGCGGAGAAGTGTCCGCAGAAAGCCAGCGTGGCGATGTCCAGCGACAGCTTCCCCGCAAGTTCCGTCAGCTTGCCGCTGGTCGAGGCGTCTCCGGCTTCTAAGGCGGCTTGTGCCATCCTTTGCAGCGCTTCGCTGTACCCTTTCAAGCTGCCATCCGCCGCGACGGGCCTTTCCGTCACGGTTTCCATTTTCCCCGCCGTCATGATACTGCTCCTCCCCGCTTGCCAGCCGCCATCGGCTTCATTCTTCGCTTGCCCTCCGGACAAATGTCCAGCAGCGGGCATATCTCGCATTTCGGACTCTGCGCCTTGCAATGATAGCGCCCGAAAAAGATGAGACGGTGATGCGTGAGCGTCCATTCCTCCCGCGGCACGAGCTTCATCAATTTCTTCTCCACCTCGAGCACCGAGTCGTCCGGCTTCGCGACGGAGAGCCGCTTGGACACCCGCTCCACATGCGTATCGACCGCAATGGCGGGCACGTCGAAGGCGTTGGACATGACCACGTTGGCCGTCTTCCTTCCGACGCCCGGCAGCTCTGTCAGCCCCTCGTGGCTGGCTGGCACTTCGCCGTCGTATTTGTCGATCAAAATTCGGCTCAGCTTCTGGATGTTGGCCGCCTTGTTGCGGAACAAGCCGATGCGCCGAATATCGTTTTCCAGCTCTTCGAGCGGAACGTTCAAGTAATCCTGCGGCTTAGTATATTTCTCGAACAGCGTGGCGGTGACGCGATTCACCGTCTCGTCCGTGCACTGCGCCGACAGCAGCACGGCGATCGTCAGCTCGAACGGGTTGCGGTGGTTCAGCTCGCAGTGCGCGTCCGGGAACATTTTGGCGATCTCGTCCAAAATATATCGCATCTTCGTTTTGTTCATCGCTTGCTTCCATCTCCCATGCCTTGTTTCCCTGTTTAAGCATTAACTTTCAGTGTAGCGGAAGTTCGGCGATTCGACAAGAAAAACGGCCCGGGAATGGCACCTGATGGTCCCTGTAAATTTGGCGCATTTGAAATTTGAGGAGTGGTGAGCGCTTGTGGACAGCTTAATTAAACAGCCATTTTTTGTAGATTCGCCGATCTTCGCCCGCGTCGTCCACTCGCCGCCAAAGCCTGCAAAAATACATCTTTTATTGAAATTATCGCCCCCATCGGACAAAAAAGATGCGAAAATGCAGGTATTTTCCTCCGTCAGGCTGCTTTCCGGCATTTGCCTTGAATTTACCTGCGTATTTGCAGTTATTTCATCAACTGCTGCCGAAGGGCAGAAAATACATGTATAAATGCAGGTTTTCTCCCCCTGTCGCACATCCGGATAGCTCCCTTGCGCCGTTTCGCGCTACCTCTCCAACTACCTTCGTCGCCGAGTACGGAAACAGAACGACGCCTTTATTCCGATCCTTTATTCCGATCCTTTCTTAAGTTCATCGACCGGACCGATCCCGCGGACTTCATCGGCCATCAATCAAACTTGCGAAAACACGAAAAGCAAACTTGCGAAAACAAGAATAACGGCCCCGCCGATAAGCGGAGCCGTCGTCTGGTCAAGCGGATATTACGCGTGAAAGTCGAGCGTCAGGGCTTCACGATCTCGATCGCCTTGCCGCGCAGCACGTATACGTTAATCGGATCGCCGAAGTTCAGGCTGTCGGTCGTGATCAGCGTATCGCCTTGATGGATGAATACTTGCGGAGACAGCGCAACCGAGTAATTGTCGTCGCTCAGCGATTCCTTCTGGTAATAAAACGTGTTCGTCGTCTTGTCCGTGCGCCAGTAAGTCTTGCTGACCGGGGTCACGACGTTCAGGATGGTGCGGTCGTTCTCGTCCTTGCGCAGCTCGACGCGGTCGTCGAGTTGGATCGCCGACAGCGAATTGGAGGAGACGCCGCCCCGCACGACAAGCGGCGTCGCGCCGACCGTCTGCTTCACCGCGGCGCCGGTGCCGGTGCGAAGGTCGATCGTGCCTGCGGCCGTATCGATCGCAACGACGCGTCCGAACGTCGATGGCACGATCTTCGCCAGCGTCGGCGTCGCGCCCTGCAGCGTTACGTTAAGCAGCGTCCCTGCGCCAAGGCCCGACAGCTGTACGGCATTGCCGCTCGCGTCCTGCAGCGAGAAGCCGGTGCCGACCGTCCACTCGGCGACCGAGCCGTCGGAAGCCTTGGCCTTAAACTTGGCTGTTGCCGTGTCGACGGAAGTGACTTCGAACTGAACGGTCTTCACGACCTGCAGCCCGACCGCATAGTTTTGCCCGCCGTCGAGCAGCGCGACGATCTTGTCGCCTGCCTTGATATCCGCATAGGTGCGGTTCGTCTGGCCGTAAATCTCGACAGTCGGCGAAGTGTAAGGTACCGTCACGGTCGAGTTGTTATCCAGCAAGATCTGCAGCGTCTTCGTTGTCGTGTTGTTGACCGATACCGTTCCCTTGTATTGGGCGACGAACGAAATGGATACGATGTTACTGCCCGAGTAGCCGATATCGACCTTGCGGCCTTTGTAAAGCATGCTCGTGCCCGCGTCCGCCGTAATTGTCGTACCGTTCAGGTCGAAGCGTACGCCCGATCCGAGCGTGAAGGTCTTGACGCTTCCTGCGGCATCCTTAAGGATAAGAACCTTTGCATCGAAATCATAGGAAGATACGATCAGCCCGTTCTGGAGCTGAACGCTCCGGCCCGTCGCTTCGACAGCCGTAACCTTGCCTTCCGCGTTTAATGTCAGCGTGACGGCATCGCCCGGATACAGATCTGCGAGCGTAGCGCCGCTCAGTCCCGAGATTTTGACCGTGACGCCGGCGACGTACTCTTTGCCGATGATGTCGCTCGCCCCGGCGATCCGGTATTGGATCGTCTGCGCGGACGTATCGATCTTGAACAGCGTGCCCGTCGCGTTGGCTGCAACGGCGCTCTTGGTGACCGTCACCTTCGTGTAGAGTCCGCCTTTTATTTCATATGACACCGTATCGCCGACCTTGATATCGCCGATGGCCGCCGGCACGCCGCTGACCGTGCGCAGCACCGCATTGGCGTCGAGCGCCCGCGTCTCGGCGATCGAAGTCGTGTTGTCCTTGACCTCAAGCTTGCGATTGGCCGTATCTACGCCGAGCACCGTTCCCGCGCCGGTCTTGGCGACCGCCGACTGTCCGGTTTTGACCGCGATGACTTTGCCGGATTGCGTATACGTATCGATCGTAAGCGTGAGATCCGCGTTTTCAGGCAGATCCGCCAGCGCCGCCTTGTTGTTCTCGGCGTCCGTCACGGACGGCAGCCTGGCCGCATCGTACGAATACGACTGCACGTCTTCTCCGCTCAGCAGCGTGATCGTAGACTTGGATGCGCTGACGACAACAAGTTTGCCCTGCACCGTCTTGACCTGCGGGGTGTCGCTCGCCTGCTCTACGTAAGCCGCAGAGCCGTCCGCGGCTGCGATGACATTGACTGTGCCGTATAACTTGAGCGCATCCTGCGCCGTCAGCGCTTCGCTGTCAAGACGCGAATACAGCGTGCCTGTCCCGAGGGAATAAGCGGTTGCGGTGCCGTTCGCTTGCAGGACGGTGACGGCAGTCGCGTCGGCGCCGAGCAGCATGCCGGTCGTTTGCTTCGGATAGGCGACCTGCTTCGCCGTTTCCGCGCGGCTGAACAGCGTCGCCGCCGTCGCGCGGGTCACGACGCCCTTGGGCGCGAAAGTATTGCCGCTCAGCCCCTTCACAAGATTCAGGTCCACGGCGGCCTTGACGAAGCCGACCAGATCCTTGTCGATCGAGGCGTTGTCCGCGAAGGCGGTCGTGCCCGTGGACGCCGTCTTGCCGATCGTACGGACGAGCAGGCGCGCGATCCACTCGCGCGTGGCCGGCGCTTCGCCCCACTTGAGCTTGGGCTCGGCTTCGGCGAGCGCGAACTCCTCGTTACGGCTAAGCAGACCTTCCTTCAGCGCAAAGCTGACGTAAAGGTTGGCGTAGGCGCTGACGTTAAAAGTGCTCGGGAAAGCGGCGACGCCGGAATCAAGCGCCTTTTGCTCTAACCCGAGGAAACGAATCGCGATGATGACAGCGTCCTGTCGCTTGACGCTGTCGTTCGGCGCGAACAGATTAGCGCCCTTGCCAGCGATCAATCCCTGGAGCGCAAGCTTGGCGATATGCTTTTCCGCCCAATGGCCGGCCACAACGTCGGTGAACGGCGTCTTGGAGGCCGCGGAGGCGGTCGGCGCCGGCCCTACGGCCGCAGCCCCGGACCAAAGCAGCGCCAGAAGGAGAATGGATAATAGCAGATTGCGTGGTTTGAACGACATTTTGTAATCTCCCCGATCTTGCGGCAGACCGGACTCGCCGGCCGTCACGCTAATTTAAGATAAGCTTTGACCGCGGCGGCAAGGCCGGCCGCCGTGCGGTTCTGGAAGTCCTCGGTGAACAGCTTCTTTTCTTCCGTCGCGTTCGACAAGTATCCGGCTTCGAAAAGCACGGCAGGCATCTTGGTCTCTCGCGTGACGGCAAGACTCTTCTGGATGACGCCGCGATCCGTCAAGCCCGTCGCCGGCGTCGCATACTGCTTCACGACGTTGGCGAAGGCGAGGCTGTCCGCACGCGTATAGTAAACCTCTGTGCCGCTTACTGTATTTTTAGTATTGCTGTTCGCGTGGACCGACAGGAACAGATCCGCTTTGATCGAGTTGGCCAGATTGTATCGGTCGCTAAGCGACGGGAACGTGTCCCCCGAACGCGTCATCACGATCTTGATTCGTGGATCGGTCGCGAGCAGCGCCTGCACTTTCAGAATGATGGCCAGGTTAAAGTTTTTCTCGTACTTGCCGCTGACGCCGATCGCGCCGGAGTCCGAGCCGCCGTGTCCGGCGTCCAGCACGACCGTGTACACCTTGTTTTGAGGCGTGTCGGTTGGCGGCGGCGTCACGGGCGGCACCGCGTCGGCGCTAAGCTTGATTCTGAGCTCTCCGGCCGACGTGTCGTTCTGGACCTCGTAGCCGTAAGCGCTGCTCAGATCCAGCACGAAACGCAGGGCATTGGGATTGGTCTGGAACAGCGAATAGCGAACCTGCGTAAGCACGGGGTGGCTGGCTATCGGATACGCGCCGCTCTTCGCCGTCGTACCGTTCACGACGAGATTCTGCGCGAAGTCCGAAGCGAAGTCGGACTTGGGCACGTCAACGACAATGCGGTCCGGACCCGTCAGCGACGTGACGACCGGTTGAACCGTTCCCTCGTAGCTGAGGATGACGGTCTCGTTCTCGAAACGGATGCCGTGAATATACGCCAGACTCGTATAGGGGTCGGTGACCGTCGTGCCGTTTCCAGCATCGGTAGAACCGTCCGTCGCGGGCGGATCTTCGTCGACGACTCCGATCATGCCACCGCCGGAAGCGCTGTCGCCGTTTCCGCCGCCCTCGCTCGTCCCGCCGGACGATCCACCGGAGCCGGGCTTCGACGTGTAGATGAACGCGGACTTTGTCTTGTTATCCCAAACGATATCCGCGCCGAAGTTGTCCTTCACGAAAATGAGCGGAACCATCGTGGTAGCGGTGGCCGGCGTCGTCTGCTTGATGATCGGCGCCGCCTCGAGCTCGCTCTCGATGCCGTTAATGGTCGCCTTCTTGCTGCCGACGGTCATGACGATGACCGAATTTCCGTTCGAAACCGTTAATGTTTTGGTCGCATTGTCGAACTTGACGGTATAGCCCAAGCTCTCCGTAACGGTGCGAACCGGCAGCATGACGCGGCTGTCGATCAGAGCAGGCGGCTCCTTCGGCGTTAAGGCGACGCCATCCAAAATCAACTGTGGCGTGACGGTCGCCGCGGAAGCGAGACCTGCGGCCGTTAACAGCATCGATACGACAAACAGCAGGGAAATCCAGTACCTCATGCTTCACCTCGGTGTCAATGATTGGGCCGTTCCAAAAGCGGCGCTTCCGTTAAAAAAGTCCTACGCAGACCTTTTTATCGGAAGGGGCGCTTTTTGGCTTGTCCACCCTAATTTAGACGCCGGGCAATGTCAAAAGTTGCGAGTTAAAGCGGAAAAAAAGGCCTTCTTTCCCGAAAAGTGTCGACCCGGGAAAGAAGACCCATATAGCGTTAGAAATCAGTAATTAAAATACGTTCGCCAGTCTCTTTTCGTTCTTGGACTCGTATGCTGCGATCTCGTCCGCATGCTGCAGCGTGAGGCCGATATCGTCCAGTCCCTGAAGCAGGAATTGGCGACGGTGCTCGTCGAGTTCGAACGGAATGCGCAGCCCTTGATCGTCGGTGATGACCTTGTTCTCCAGGTCGACGGTCAGCTTGTAGCCCTCGTTCGCCTCGGTCCGCTTGAACAGGTCGTCGACCTGCTCCTCGCTCAGCTTAATCGGCAGGATGCTGTTTTTGAAGCAGTTGTTATAGAAAATGTCCGCGTAGGACGGCGCAATGATGACGTTGAAGCCGTAGTCGAGAATCGCCCAAGGCGCGTGCTCGCGGGAGGAGCCGCAGCCGAAGTTGGCGCGCGACAGCAAGACCGTGGAGCCTTGGTAGCGCGGCTTGTTCAGGTTGAACTCCGGGATGACGGCGCCTTGCTCGTCGAATCTCCATTCGAAGAACAGGAACTGGCCGAACCCGCTGCGCTCGATGCGCTTCAGGAATTGCTTAGGGATAATGGCGTCGGTATCGACGTTCACGCGGTCGACAGGCGCGACGAGACCCGTGGATTTGGTAAATGGTTGCATTTGCGTATGTCTCCCCTCTTAAGCCGTCACTTCGGACTTGAATTCCCAGTTGCGGACGTCGGTGAACTTGCCCTTGATCGCTGCCGCTGCAGCCATCTCCGGCGATACGAGGTGCGTGCGTCCGCCGCGGCCCTGACGGCCCTCGAAGTTGCGGTTGGACGTCGAAGCGCAGCGCTGGCCGGGCTGCAGGACGTCTGGGTTCATCGCAAGGCACATCGAGCAGCCCGCTTCGCGCCATTCGAATCCGGCGGCGGTGAAAATCTTGTCCAGGCCTTCTTTTTCCGCCTGGATCTTGACGCGTCCCGAGCCCGGGACGACGATCGCGGTGACGTTCGGGCTCACGCTGTGGCCCTTGGCTACCGACGCCGCTGCGCGAAGATCCTCGATCCGGCCGTTGGTGCAAGAGCCGATGAACACATAATCGATCGGAATCTCGGACATCGGGGTTCCCGGCGCCAGGTCCATATATTCGAGCGCCTTTTCGGCGGCTTTGCGTTCGTTCTCGGTCGGCAGCTGCTCCGGATAAGGCACGATCGACGTGATGCCGGTGCCCATACCAGGGCTCGTACCCCAGGTTACTTGCGGCACGAGCGATGCCACGTCAAGGTCGACTTCGGCGTCGTACTCGGCGCCTTCGTCCGTCGCAAGTGCCTTCCACTGCTCGACGGCGCGGTCGAAGTCGTCGCCCTGCGGCGCGTATTCGCGTCCGCGCAGGTAGTTAAACGTCGTCTCGTCCGGCGCGATCAGGCCGGCGCGCGCGCCGCCTTCGATGGACATGTTGCAGACGGTCATGCGCTCTTCCATCGTCAGCCCCGTGATCGCTTCGCCTGTGTACTCGATGACGTAGCCGGTCGCGAAGTCGGTGCCGTACTTGGCGATCAGACCGAGAATGAGGTCCTTTGCCGTGATGCCGGCCGGACGCTTGCCGATGAAGTTGACCTTCATCGTCTTGGCCTTCGATTGCTGCAGACACTGCGTCGCGAGCACGTGCTCGACCTCGCTCGTGCCGATGCCGAACGCCAGCGCGCCGAACGCGCCGTGCGTCGAGGTGTGGCTGTCGCCGCACACGATCGTCTTGCCCGGATGCGTCAGACCGAGCTCGGGACCCATAACGTGAACGACGCCCTGGTCGATCGTGTTGAGGTCGTACAGCTTGACGCCGAACTCGGCCGCGTTGGTCGTGAGCGTATCGATCTGCTGCTTGGAGATCGGATCGGAAATGTTGAAGCGATCCTTGGTCGGTACGTTGTGGTCCATCGTCGCGAACGTCAGGTCGGGACGGCGAACCTTGCGGCCGGTCATGCGCAGGCCTTCGAACGCCTGCGGGGACGTAACCTCGTGAACGAGGTGCAGGTCGATATACAAAATGCTAGGCTTGCCCGCTTCCGAATGAATCACGTGATTGTTCCAAATTTTCTCGAACATCGTTTGTTTGCTCATTTTACATTCACCCCGTGTAGATATCCTCGTCTAGAATGATTCTATAATAACATTGGTTCTATCATTGTTCCAAGATATAATATCTATAAAGTTGATAGTTCAATCATATAAGGAGAATCTTCCATGGAATTCAGATTGCTTCATTATGTCATCCAGATCGCCGCCGAGCGGAATTTCTCGCGCGCCGCCGAGAAGCTTCATATTGCGCAGCCGTCGCTTAGCCAGCAGCTGTCCAAGCTCGAGAAGGAGCTGGGCGTGCTGCTGTTCAAGCGTACGACCAACAGCGTCGAGCTGACTCACGCCGGAACGGTATTCGTCGAAAAGGCGCAGCGGATCGTCGACATGACCGAGCAGCTGCGGCGCGAAATGGAGGATATTGCCGACCTTCGCAAAGGACGGATCGTGGTCGGCACCCTGCCGATAACGGGTTCGCATATTTTGCCGCACGTGCTGCCCGCGTTCCGCGCGGCCTACCCCGACATCGAGATCGCCCTCGTCGAGGAAGCGTCCGCGACGCTTGAGCAGCTGACCGCAAGCGGCGGCACGGACGTCAGCCTGCTCACGCTGCCTTTGATCGAGCCGGCCCTTGCCTACGACCCGATCCTCGAGGAGGAGATTTGCCTTGCGGTGCCCCGCGACCACCCATTGGCGGCGGCAGGAGCGGCCGAAGCGGACGTCGGCGCTCTCAAGGACGAAGCGTTCGTCATGCTGAAAAAAGGGCAGGGCTTCCGTGCGATCGCGGTCGGCCTC
Source organism: Cohnella hashimotonis (assembly GCF_030014955.1). Lineage (NCBI taxonomy): Bacteria > Bacillati > Bacillota > Bacilli > Caryophanales > Paenibacillaceae > Cohnella > Cohnella hashimotonis. The sequence goes on along the minus strand of NZ_JAGRPV010000001.1, from coordinate 2,797,798 downwards.
TGCCGCAAAGCAGGCTTCGATCCGCGCGTCTCCGTCGAGAGCACCAATATCGAGACGGTGCAGTCATTGGTTGCGGCCGGCATGGGCATCGCCTTCGTTCCCCAGATGATCACCCGCAGGGAGCACGACGGCCTGCAGCCGGTTTACTTGCCGCTGAAGGGACGGCCGACGCGCACCCTGGTCATCGCCTACCGCAAGGGCAGATATTTGTCCAATGCGGCCGAGGCGTTCATTTCGACGTTTCGGGATACGATGCGCAAGCTCGAATCAAACTGAGTCGCACGGAAGCCTCCATTTAATACAGCTTAATACAGCGTCGGCCTGCGGTCCGCAAATACGGGGATCCTCCCGCGAACCTCGTCCGTCAGCGCCAGATCGATCTCCGCGCGCAGGATCGTCTCTTCCTCGCCCGCTTCGGCGACGATCTCCCCCCACGGATCGACGACCATCGAATGGCCGAAAAATTGCGTATCTCCGCTGGCGCCGCAGCGATTGCAGGCGACGACGTACATCTGATTTTCGATGGCTCGGGCCTGAAGCAGCGTCCGCCAGTGGTGCAGGCGCGGATGCGGCCATTCCGCCGGCACGAACAGCACCTTCGCGCCGTCCAGCGCGAGCTTGCGCGCAAGCTCCGGAAAGCGGATATCGTAGCAGATCATCGCGCCGGCCGGCACGCCTTCGAGCTCGAACCGTCCCGGCCGTTCGCCTGCTTCGAGATGAAGATGCTCGTCCATCAGCTTAAACAGATGGATCTTGGCATACTCGGCGATCCGGCCGCCCGCGCGGTCGAATGCGTATGCCGTGTTGGTCACCCCGCCGCCGAGCGCGGCGCGGCTGGCCGCGACGGAGCCCGCCACGACGTTGACGCCGTGCTTGCGGCTGAACGAAGATACGAATTCGATGGTGCGCGCCCCTTCGGGATCAGCGATCTCGCGAATGCGCGCGAGATCGTAGCCGGTGTTCCACATTTCGGGCACGACGATGACGTCGGGCTTGTCTCCCTCGTTTACAGCCCGCTCCAGCAGCGGCGCCATTCGCTCGAAATTATCGTCCGGGTGCCCGGCATGTATGTCCATTTGGATAAGAGCCAGCTTCATTCTATTATTCATTTCCCTTCGCCCCTTTGCTATGAAAGGCCCCTATTCGTGCGGACCTGCAAGTAGCCTCATCGTAACCGATTCCCTTCAACCGGACAACAATCGATATATCCCTCTTTTCCGATTGTCCTAGTCAGTTCCTTGTGCTATTGTCTACGTAGATTGTATAGTCAACTTTATGATCTTATGAAAAGCACTTTATGAAAGCAACGGAGCGTGAAGCTGTCTCATGTCCATCTCCATTCAACCTGCGGACCGCATGTCCGGATTGCCGGAGCAATTTTTCGCGGCGCTTGTCGGCAGAGCCAACGCCCGCGCCGCGACCGGGCGCGACGTCATCAACCTCGGCCAGGGCAATCCCGATCTGCCCACCCCATCGCATATCGTCGACAGACTGAAGGAGGCGGCCGAAAACCCGCTCTACCACAAATATCCGCCGTTCCGCGGCTTTCCCTTTCTTAAGGAAGCCGTAGCGAAGCGATATAAAGAAGACTACGGCGTCGAGCTCGATCCCGCGACCGAGGTCGCGGTTCTGTTCGGCGGCAAGACCGGCCTCGTGGAGATCAGCCAGTGCCTGCTCAATCCAGGCGACGTATGTCTCGTGCCCGATCCCGGCTATCCCGATTACTGGTCCGGCGTGGCGCTTGCCGGCGGGAGAATGAGCCAGATGCCGCTGCTTGCGCAGAACGGCTTCCTGCCCGACTACGAGGCGATTCCGGCCGATGATCTGGCGCGGGCGAAGCTGATGTTCCTCAATTATCCGAACAATCCGACCTCTGCCGTCGCGACGCCTGAATTCTACGCGGACACCGTACGCTTCGCCGAGAAGCACGGCGTCGTCGTGGCGAGCGACTTCGCTTACGGCGCGATCGGCTTCGACGGCTGCCGTCCCGTTAGCTTTCTCGAGACGCCCGGCGCCAAAGATGTCGGCATCGAGTTTTATACGTTGTCCAAAACGTACAACATGGCCGGCTGGCGCGTCGGCTTTGCGCTTGGCAACAGCAAGATCATCGAGCTGCTCAACCTGATTCAGGACCACTATTATTGCAGCCTGTTCGGCGGCATTCAGGAAGCGGCCGCGCTCGCGCTTACCGGTCCGCAGCAGGCGGTTGCGGATCTGGTCGCCGTCTACGAAAGACGGCGCGACGCGCTTTACGACGCCTTGGCTTCGCACGGCTGGCATGCGCCGAAGCCGGACGGCTCGTTTTTCTGCTGGCTGCCGGTGCCGAAAGGGCACGATTCCTCGTCCTTCGCCAACCTGCTGCTTGAAGAAGCGGACATCGTGGTCGCGCCGGGGATCGGCTTCGGCACGCACGGCGAAGGCTACGTTCGACTCGGCCTGCTCGCGCCCGAGGAAAGGCTTCGCGAAGCCGCCGCCCGCATCGGGCGGCTCGGATTGTTCGGTTGAGCCGACGTTTCAGCCAAGCCGACGTCTAGCGGACGTTCGCTTCCTTTACAAGGGGTTGGGGCCGTGCTATTCTTAAACCAACCGGCAGCGCCAGCAAGGACGTTGCCTCCGTCCTCATTTAAACGCTATGACGGGAAACGAAGGAAATTCGCGCCGAACAGAGAGCAAATTCCGTTGGCTGGGAGAATTTGCGCGGTCGCCCTCCTTCCCCCATCCCCGAGCGGCCGGCGAAGAGCCGGACAGGGCCCGCTGTTACCGGGCGTTCAAGCGGACGTTTTGCGCCCTCGCGGCGGGGAACGTCAACGAAGGTGGTACCGCGGGAGCAGGCTCTCGTCCTTTGAACAGGACGGGAGCCTTTTTGCTTGCGTTTTCGCGCCTTAAGCTCAGATGTCGGATTTTGCTCAAAGAGATATTGCCACGGAAAGGAAGCGGTAAGGATGCGTCGCATCGTCGTCAAAATCGGCAGCAGCTCGCTCGCAGGCGAGTCCGGCGGTCTTAACCGGGACAGCTTCGCCTACTTCGCCGCCGAGATCGCCGCACTGCACCGTCAGGGCGTGCAGACCTTGCTCGTCAGCTCGGGCGCGATCGCGGCCGGCTTCCGGGCGGTCGGATACGAGACGAGGCCCAAGCTCGTGCACGAAAAGCAGGCGGCAGCCGCAGTCGGCCAGGCGCTGCTCATGCAAGCCTATCAGGAGGCGTTCGCGGCATACGGCATCGCAGCCGCGCAGATCCTGCTCACGCGGCCGGACTTCAGCCAGCGTCTGCGCGCGCAAAATGCGCAGCGGACGATCGAGGAGCTGCTGCGGCAGGGCGTCGTGCCGATCATTAACGAAAACGACACGGTGGCCGTCGACGAGATCAAATTCGGGGAGAACGATTCCTTGTCTGCGCTCGTCGCGAACCTCGTCAAGGCGACAGGCCTGTATATTTTAACCGACATCGAAGGGTTGTTTACGGCGGATCCGCGCAAGGACGCCTCGGCCGTCCGCATCGACCGCGTAGAGGTCATCTCCGAGGACCTGTACCGGATCGCTGGCGGCGCCGGCTCGTCGGTCGGCACGGGCGGCATGCGGTCCAAGATCGAGGCGGCGCGCATCGCCATGGGCGGCGGCGTGCCGACGTTCGTCGGACGCTCGACCGAGCCCGGCGATCTGCTGGCTGCGGTCGAAGGCCAAGGCAAGGGCACCTACTTCGCGGCCTCCCTCCACTCCCTGCCTGCGAAGAAGCAGTGGATCGGCTTTTTGTCGGTGCCCCAGGGACGCGTCTTCGTCGACCCCGGCGCCGAAGCGGCGCTCCTGAACGGCGGACGCAGCCTGCTGCCCGCGGGCGTCACCCATGTCGAGGGCGAGTTCCACCCCGGAGACGTGGTTGAGGTCGTAAGCGGCGGACGGACGCTTGGACGAGGCGTATCGAACTACGACGCCTGGCAGGTCACCGCGGTGGCCGGGCTGTCGAGCGAAGAAGCCGCGCGACGCGTAGAAGTCGGGCGCATCGAGATCATACACAGAGACGAATGGGTCACGACTTACGTACCCAAGGAGGCGAAGGGATCATGAGCGAAGCGAGAAACAAAGCGATCGCAGCCGGTACGGCGACGGCTGCCCTGAACAATTTGACGACGGCTCAAAAGAACGAGGCGCTCGCCCTGATGGCGGACGCGCTCGTCGCGAGCCGGGACGATATCATCGCCGGCAACGGCGTCGATATCGAGCGCGGCCGCGCAGCCGGCACCTCGGAATCCCTTCTCGACCGGCTGCGGCTCGATTACAAACGGATCGATGCGATCGCGCAGGGTCTGCGCGAGGTCATCGCCCTGCCCGATCCGGTCGGCGAGAAGATCGCCGAGTTCGAGCGTCCCAACGGTCTTAAGATCGAGCAGCTGCGCGTACCGATCGGCGTCGTGGGCATCATTTACGAAGCGCGGCCGAACGTGACAGTGGATGCTGCCGGCCTGTGCCTGAAGACCGGCAACGCGGTCGTGCTTCGCGGCGGATCCGCGGCGATCGAGTCGAACAAGCGCATCGTCGCGGCCCTTCGCGGCGCGCTGCGCAAGAGCGCCATCCCCGAGGACGCGCTGCAGCTCGTCGAGGATGCGAGCCGGGCTTCGGCCAACGAGATGCTGAAGCTCAACGGCTTGCTTGATGTCATCATCCCTCGCGGCGGCGCCGCGCTCATCCGCAACGTCGTAGAAAACGCCACCGTGCCCGTTATCGAGACCGGCGCCGGCATCTGTCACACTTATGTCGACGCGACGGCCGACTATGACATGGCCGAGGCGATCGCGCTGAACGCCAAGGTACAACGTCCTTCCGTCTGCAATTCGATGGAGACGCTGCTCATTCACGCGGACTTCGCAGGCAAGCATCTCGAGCGCCTCGCCGAGCGCTTCCGCCAGGCAAGCGTCGAGCTGCGTGCCGATGCCGCCGCAAGAGCCCGCGTCGGATGGGCAAGCGAAGCGACGGACGAAGATTACGCGACCGAATACAACGACTATATATTGAACGTACGCGTCGTCGGCGATCTCGACGAGGCGCTGGCGCACATCGCACGCTTCGGTACGAAGCATTCCGAATGCATCGTGACCGAACTCCAGGCGAATGCCGACCGCTTCCTGCAGGAGGTCGATGCCGCCGCCGTCTATCACAATGCTTCGACCCGGTTTACGGACGGCTTCGAGTTCGGCTTCGGCGCCGAGATCGGCATCAGCACCCAGAAGCTTCACGCGCGCGGACCTATGGGCTTGCCTGCCCTGACCTCGACAAAATATCGCATTCGGGGCAACGGACAAACGCGAGGATAATCTTTTGTTCCATTAATTATTAAAGACGTTAAATAAAAAACGGGGGTCGAAAGTCGATGACTGCAACGCAAGACAAACTTGCTCATTCTAAAATTTGTTTTTACGGCGCAGGCTCGATGGCGGAAGCCATCATCCGCGGACTCGTGGACACGGGCACTGCGCCGGCCGGCAACATCACGGTTTTCAACCGTTCGAACGCCGATCGGCTCGCAGAACTGCGCGGACGCTACGGCGTCCTGACCGCGGACAGCGAGGCTGCAAGACAAGACGCGCTGCTTACCTCGGACGTTATCGTGCTGGCGATGAAGCCGAAGGATGCCGCTGCCGCGCTGAGGGCGCTCGCGCCAACGCTACGCGCGGAGCAATTGATTGTCTCCCTCATCGCAGGATTGTCGATCGAGACGATCCGCAAGCTGACGGGCGCAAGCCAGCCCGTCGTTCGCACGATGCCCAATACATCGAGCAGCATCGGCCTCGGCGCGACCGGCATCGCCTTCTCCGAAGGCTTGGCCGACGATACGCAGCGCCTGGCCCTCGACATGTTCGGTGCGGTCGGCATCGCGCAGGTCGTCGAAGAGCGCCTGCTTGAGGCGGTCACGGCCGTCTCGGGCAGCGGCCCCGCCTACATCTACTTCGTGATGGAGGCGATGATCGCCGCCGGCGTCGCGCAGGGGCTGACGCCCGAAGCGGCGCGTGAGCTGACCGTGCAGACGGTTCGCGGCGCGGCGGATATGGTTCGGCTGACCGGCGAGCAGCCATCCGAGCTGCGCCGCAAAGTCACTTCGCCAAACGGCACGACCCAAGCGGCCATTGAGACGCTGCAGCGGCTTGGCGTCGACGAAGCGTTCTCGGCTGCGATGGACCGCTGCGCGGAGCGCGCCGGAGAGCTGGGCAGCGCGATTGCCGAAGAGGCGCTGCGAGGCTAAACGCCCTCCCCCTATAACGTATTCGCAATCTGCACGAGACACGCGATTGCGATTCCATTTTTGACAGCGGATTTTAAAAGCGGATTTTACAGCGATTTTTAACAGAAAGAAGGTACTGCAAGATGAGCGCCAACAAAAGCCAGGCTACCTATCGCCTATTCGACGACAAGGCGGATTTCGCCAAAAAAGCCGAAGGCATCGCCGTCGGCCTGACGGTCGGAAGCTGGACCGAGCTGCCCGAAGTCGCCAAGCAAAAAATGGAAAAGCATCTCGGACGCGTCGTCTCCGTCGAAGCCCATGAACCCGAGGGCGCCGCACCTGGCGAGCGCTACGCCGACATTACGGTCGAGTATCCCGACGTCAACTTCAGCAGGGACATTCCCGCGCTGCTCGTGACCGTGTTCGGCAAGCTGTCGATGGACGGCCGCATCAAGCTGACCGGCCTGAAGCCGTCCGCCGAATTTCTGTCCGCCTTCCCGGGTCCCAAGCTTGGACTGGCCGGCGTGCGGGATTATCTGGGCGTTCAGGATCGCCCGCTGCTCATGAGCATTTTCAAATCCGTCATCGGCTATGACCTGAATGGCCTGCGCGAGCAATTTTTACAGCAGGCGCTCGGCGGCGTCGATCTGATCAAGGACGACGAGATTCTGTTCGAAAATCCGCTAACGCCGCTCGAGCGCCGCGTCGAAGCCTGCATGTCCGCCGCCCGCGAAGCGGAAAACATCACCGGACAGAAGCTGATTTACTTCGCCAATCTGACGGGACCGACGTCCAAGCTGCGCGAAAACGCGCTGCGCGCCATCGATGCCGGCGTCAACGGCCTGCTGTTCAACGTGCTGGCCTATGGCTTCGACGCGCTGGCCGAGCTGGCCGCCGATCCTGCGATCAGCGTTCCGATCGCGGCGCATCCGGCGATGGCCGGCGCTTACTACCCGTCGCCGCATCACGGAATCTCGGCCTCCGTCCTGCTAGGCACGCTCATCCGGATCGCCGGTGCGGACCTGTCCCTCTTCCCTTCGCCTTACGGCTCCGTCGTTATGCCGAAGGCCGAGAACCTGGCGGTCCAGGACGCGCTCGTGAACGCCGAGCTGCCCCAGAAGGCCGTCCTGCCGGTGCCGTCCGCGGGCATCCACCCCGGCCTCGTGCCGCTGATCGTGCACGATTTCGGACGCGACGTCGTCGTCAACGCCGGCGGCGGCGTCCATGGCCACCCGCTGGGTGCGGCCGCCGGCGGACAAGCCTTCCGCCAGGCGATCGACGCCGTGCTCGCCGGAGAGGACCTTGAAGCCTATGCGTCTGCCGGCGGCGACCGCGAGCCTTTGAAGCTCGCGGTCGAGCGCTGGGGGGTGCGCCGCCCTTGAGCAAGCGAACCTTTAACAAGCCGCCCGTCCTGTTCTGCGACTTCGACGGCACCATCACGCTCAGCGACAACATCGTCGCCGTCATGAAGCAGTTCGATCCGCCCGGCTGGCGGCCGATCGTCGATGACATCGTCGCGCTGCGGAAGTCCGTGCGCCAGGGCGTCGGCGAGATGTTCGCCTTGATCCCCTCCGCCCAGAGGCAGGAGATCACGGATTACATCCTGTCCACGGCCGGCATCCGTCCCGGCTTTCAATCGCTGCTCGACTGGTGCAAATACAACGGCGTCGAGTTTTACGTGACGAGCGGCGGCATCGACTTTTTCGTCTACCCGATGCTGGCGCCGTTCGACATTCCGCTCGATCATATTTATTGCAACGGCAGCAGCTTCGAGGGCGAGCGCATCGAGATTTTGTGGCCGCATGCCTGCGACGACGCGTGCGACAACGATTGCGGCATGTGCAAAACAACGGTCATCCGCCGCTTCCCGAAGGAAAGGTATACGCGAATTCTCATCGGAGACAGCGTAACGGATTTTGCGGGAGCGAAGCTGGTCGATCTTGTGTTCTCCCGCTCCCACCTGACCGAGCGCTGCGCCGAGCTGGGACTTCCGCATATACCGTTCGAGACGTTCCACGACGTCGTCAGACATTTGGATGAAGGAGATTGGTAATTCGATGAGCGACATTTTACTTGAAGACAAGCAGCGGGTATACCGCGAACTGGACGCGGTCAAATCGGACTTCGCCGCCCGGGGCTGGTTCCCCGGGACGAGCGGCAATCTGTCGATGCGGGTAGGCGGCTTCGAGCCGGAAAGCTTCGCATTCGCGGTCACGGCGAGCGGCAAGGACAAGGCTGCGTCGACGCCGGAGGACTTTTTGCTCGTCGATCAGTCGGGCGCGCCGATCGAGGCTACGCGGCTCAAGCCTTCCGCGGAAACGCTGATTCATTGCGAGATCTACCGCCAGACGGGCTGCGGCGCCATTTTCCACATTCACTCCGTATTTAACAGCATCGTCTCCGAGCTGTTCTGGGAGCGGCGCGCCGTCCCTGTCGAAGGCGTCGAACTGATCAAAGCGTTTAACATCTGGGATGAGGAAGCCGTTATCGACGTGCCGATCGTTTCCAACTTTGCCGACATTCCGCGCATCGTGCCGGAGGTCAAGGAACGCCTGGATAAACGGATCCCCGGCATTCTGCTGCGCAAGCACGGCATTTATGCCTGGGGCCGCGACGCGTTCGAGGCGCGCAAGCACCTGGAAGCGTTCGAGTTTCTGTTCGAATACGTGTATCGGATGGCGCTGCTGAAGCGCTGATCCCGACTTTTCGCACACGCGCAAAGAGCCCGCCTTCCGATACGGAAGCGCGGGCTTTTTCTATGGTATGAAGCGGCTCACGACCTGCCGACGAGGCGCAAGCCCCTGTCTTTTTCCCGTTCGAAGCCGTAAAAACGCGTGCCCTGGTACGTGAGCATGCCGGCATCCTGCTCGGCCAGCAGTCCGTACTCGCCGCCGCTCAGCTTGAATTCGATGCGCTCGCCGTCCGCGAGCTCGAACGTCGCATAATAATAAGTATCCGACTGGTGATGGGAAATGCCGTCGTCGTGATGATGGCGATAATGGACGAGCGAGCGCTTGGAGACGACGCGGGAGACGACGGACAACAGCGGCTGCTTGTTGTTGTGGCTCCACTCTCCGATGCTACGGACGCCGAAGATCGCGATGATGCCGAGTACCACGCAGAACAGAACCGGAAGAATGACCTGCAGTTCGCCCAAAATGTCCAAATCGATCCGCTCCTCTCAGTTCCTGTCGCCGGCCTAGCCGCTTATACCTATATGTACGCGGCTCGGTCCGAAAACTTAACTGAAAAAAACGGAATCGTACGGGCGCTTCGTAAACGCGGTTTTTAAGGCTTGGTCGACTTCACCTTGCTGATATGGCGGAAGCGAAGCGCGGACCATACGGCATCGATGGCCACGTTGCTAACGACGCGGTAATCGGTACGGGTCTCCATGATACGCCACAGGAGATCGCGATTCAGATCGGTCTGAACCTTGGCGGATTGCTTAGGATAAGAGATCCAGCAAACGGCGTCCGGCTGCAGCAGCGGAATGATTTTCGGCAGCGTTTTCAGCACGTCTTCGGTGTTTTTGACGAACACGAGCACGAAATCGAATCTGCCCTCCGCCTCCGTCTCGACGTCGACGCCGAGGTCGAAGCCTTCCGGCGCTCCATATACGAGCGCTCTCCCCGTCTTGTAATACAGTTTTTGATAAAGCGGCTTTTCCATCGTCGCATACTCCTTCTTGTCATCTGATCGGCAGCCGGCCCCTCGGTCAGCGTCCGGTACGGAAGCGCTGGGCGTGCGCCCTGGCGTCCTCTACGCTCCGGACCCGATTGCGGCTCCATTCAAGCAATATTCTATCCATGTATCGAAACGAAAGCTTGCCCGCGAACACCGATTCCTTGAGCGCGAACAAAATCAATTCCTCCGCGTACTTGTCCTGGTCGAGCCAGCCGGCGATCGTCTCCGCTTCCATCGGCGAGATCGGACGTCCGAACTCCCGTTCGAATACGGCGAATAGGCTGACCGATTCGGCATTTGGACCGTCCTCCAGAGCGGAGCGGGCCCCGGCTGCCGAGACTGCGGCGAGCTGCGCGTCGGACGCCCCTTGCGCGACCGCAGCCCGGACAGGAGCCTCGCCCGATACGAGGAGCTGCGCGACCGCCTGAAACAGGCCGGCCAAGTTGTAACGCTCGGCCCTGATGCCCGATACGGGGTCGCTCATCTCGTCGATGGCGATCAAGCCGCGACGGATGAGCTTCTGCAGCGACTCTCCGATAACGTCGCCCGTCGCCCCGAGCCGCTGCTGCAGCTGCTCCATCGTCGGAAAATCGTTTTGCTCCAGCTGTCTGAAGGCGATCACCTGGATCAGCAGCATGCAATCCGTGTCGGTCAGTCCAAGCATCCGGTAGACGCGCAAAAGCGCGTAGGGAATGCTGGCCGCGCCATCCAAATAGGCTTCGGCCAGACTTGCCGCCATGCCGCCGGCGTCATTCATCGAATGCCGCCTCCTTGGCCGTCATGACGAGCCTGTAGGTGTCCCTCGCGATGAGAAGCTCTTCGTTCGTCGGCACGACAAGCACCTCCACCCTGGAATTCTCCGTGGAAATTCGCCGCGGATCCCCGGAGCGGACGCCGTTGCGCGCTTCGTCGAGCTCGATGCCGAGGAACGTCAGCCCCTCGCAGACCGCCTTGCGCAGCACGTCCGAGTTTTCGCCGACACCTGCCGTGAACAGGAGCACGTCGATGCCGTTCATCGCGGCCGCATAGGCGCCCACGTATTTGCGAATGCGGTAAACATACATCTCGAACGCGGTCTTAGCGGGCTCGCTGCCTTCGTTCATCGCCTGCACGACCTCGCGCATATCGCTGCTGATGCCGGAGATCGCGATCAGTCCGCTATGCTTGTTCAGCATCGAGTTGACCTCCGACAGCGTCAGCTCCTCCTTGTTCATCGCGTACGGTACGATCGCGGGGTCGAGATCGCCGCTGCGCGTGCCCATCATAAGCCCCTCAAGGGGCGTCATGCCCATGCTCGTGTCGAACGACTTGCCGCCCAGTATGGCCGTACAGCTCGCGCCGTTTCCGATATGGCAGCTGACGATCTTCAGCTTCTCGAGCGGCTTCTCCAAGTACTCGGAAGCCCTCTTGCTTACATAATCGTGCGAAGTCCCGTGGAATCCGTAGCGCCGGATCTGGTGCTTGCGGTAGAGCACCATCGGAATGGCGTACAAATACGAGGTCTTGGGCATCGTCTGATGAAAAGCCGTATCGAATACGACCGCCTGCGGAACGTCCGGCAAGTTCGCCTCGACGGCGAGGATGCCCATCATATGCGCAGGATTGTGAAGCGGCGCCAGGTCGAACAGCTTGCGAACCTCCAGCTTCACGTCCGCGTCGATCAGCACCGATTCGCTGAACGTCTCGCCCCCATGGACGATACGGTGGCCGACGGCTTGCACCTCGTCGATATTGCGCAGCACGCCGAAGCGGCGGTGCGTCAGCATATCCAACACCTTGCGCACAGCCGTCGTATGCTCGAGAATCTCGCTGACCTCGCGCACTTCCGGCTGCCCCTCGACCTCGTGCGTCAAGATCGACGATTCCATGCCGATCCGTTCCACGCGGCCTTTGGCGAGCACGTTCTCCGTCTTCATGTCGTACAGCTGGTACTTCAGCGAGGAGCTCCCCGCGTTAATGACGAGTACGTTCATGACTTGCGCTCACCGTCCTTCGTATACTGGAAGAAGCCTTGTCCGGCCTTCACGCCGAGCTGGCCGGCGCGGACCTTCTTCTTGAGCAGAATCGAAGGTCTGTATTTGAGCTCGCCGTAGTCCCTGAACATCCGGTCGAGCGCCGCCCACACGGAGTCCAGACCGAACCGGTCCGCCATCTCGAGCGGTCCGTAGTGAAACTGGTAGCCGATGCGCATCGCCGCGTCGATATCCTCCGCCGAGGCCACGCCTTCCTGAAGCACGCTCAGCGACTCGTTGATAAGCAGGCAGATCAGCCGCGTCGTGACGAAGCCGGGCGATTCGAACACCATGACGCCTTTTTTGTTCAAATCCCGCTCGATGAATTCCTTCGTCCGCTCGAATGTCTCGTCCGACGTCTGCAAGCCCCGTACGATCTCCACGACGTCGATCCGGAATGCGGGATAGACGAAGTGCATGCCGATCACCCGCTCGGGATGCTTGGTCACGCTGGCCAGCTCGGTGAGACTGAGCGTCGACGTATTGCTCGCCAGCACGCGACCCTCGGGTATGATATCGTCCAGCTGCTGGAAAACCGACTTTTTGCTTTCCAGATCTTCGCTGATCGTCTCGATAATCAAATCGCATTGCGCCAGATGTTCAAGCGACGGTTCGGCATGAATCCGGTTCAATATGAGTTTTTTCTCCGCTTGCGTAATGGCCCAGCGCTCGATCTGACGGTCGAGGTTTTTCTCGAGCGCGAGCTGCGCCTGCTTCAGGCGCGCGCCGGAGCTGTCGGTCATATGCACGTCCAGCCCTTTGCCGGCCAGCATCTCCGCGATGCTCTGGCCCATCGTCCCCGCTCCTACAACGCCGATCGTCCGAAACATCCGCCGTTCTCCTTCCCCGATTGCACGTTCTGCATCCAACCTGACTTTCCCATATTAACATACCCGCTCCCCGACATAAACCGACGTGGCTTGCGGAATCCGGGAATGGTTTGCGACGGTTTTGCGGCGGGAATGTGACAACTGCCGATTCGAATACTTGGCGGTTCGATTAAACTTGTCGCTTCGACGGGTCTGCCTGTCGGCGCGCATCCGATTCACAGGGCGTTACAGGTGCGACTTGCAAAATGTCCGACAGACTGGCGAGAAGCAGGTCGATTTCCTCCGCCGTACCTACCGAGATGCGCAGACAGTCGGGCAGCCCCCATCCGGCCCCGCTACGGACGATAATGCCACGTCTCAGCAATTCGCCGTATACATGTGCCGCTCCGTCGGCGAAGTTCGCGAGCACGAAATTAGACTGCGACGGTACGGAGCGAATGCCGAGGCTGCCCAGACCGTTGCGCAGGCGAATGCGGCCTTCTGCATTTGTCCGCAGCGTCGCTTCAAGGTGCGCCTCGTCGTCCAACGCGGCCGCCGCGGCAGCCTGGGCGAGCGCGTTGACGTTGAAAGGCTCCTTGACGGCGAGCAAGTGGGCGATGACGTCAGCCGGACCCGCGGCGAATCCCGCCCGTATGCCCGCAAGTCCATAGGCTTTTGAAAAGGTCTGCAAGACGACAAGCCGGGCCCCGCTGCGCAGCAGCTCGAATCCGTCGGTATAATCCGCGGCATCCGCAAAGTGCGAGTAAGCGGCATCCAGCACGAGCAGGCAGCCGTCCGGAAGACGGGATCGCAAATGCTCAAGCTCCGTCTTTGGCATGTAAGTGCCGGTCGGATTGTTGGGCGAACAAACGAAGACCAGCTTCGTGCGCGCGTCCGCTTCGGACAGCAGGTCTTCGGCTCGCAGCGCGAACGAATCGACTAGCGGCACCGCGATCGTATCCGCGTTCATCAACCGCCCGCCAAAAGCGTATTCGCTGAACGTCGGCGCATACGTTACGATTCGATCGCCCGGCTCGAGATAAGCTTCGCAAATGAGCGTGATAAGCTCGTCCGCGCCGTTCGCGACGATGATCCCGGACGCGGGCAGAGACAGCTTCGCCGCCAGCTTGCTTCTCAGCTGCCCGGCACGATCGTCGGGATAGCGGTGCATATCGGACAGCAGCCCGCGTACGGCCTGCATCGCGAGCGGAGACGGGCCGAGCGGATTCTCGTTGGATGCCAGTTTGACGACCCGTTCAAGTCCGTATTCGGCCTTAATATCGGAGATCGACCGTCCGGGTACATACGGCTGCATGCCCGCGAGCGCCGAGCGTGGAGACGGCCCCCGCCTATCCTGCACAGTATCTGCCGGAACGTTATCCCTTTTAGAATGGTTAAATGGATTCATACATCGATCATCTCCTGAGCATTTAATGATTGTATATTACATTAACGCATTAACTTAGTAAAGCGTTAATGTAAAATAAAACTGCAATTCGCCGTCAAACGAATTGCAGCTGTTTCAAAATCGTATTTCTTGGAAATGTGTTCCTTATGCCTTTATTCTGTCACTTCACGCTGCGAGCGTCCGCATCGTCAACAAGCACTGTAGCGAGCTGTTTTTTCCAGCTTTCCAAGTATTTGTCTTCCTTCGCCCATTGGGCCATGATCAGCGACTCGTTGGATTGAAGCGGAATGCGGAGCGGATCTTGATCGCCGCCCAGCATATGGTAAGGGTAAACGACAAGCTCATCGTCGAGTACGATGACCAGCATGTCCTCATTGGGCGAGGAATACGCGTCCTTGGCGCCCGGTTCGATCTGGAGAACCTGGGACCAGGTCGGATAAAGGGTGTCGAATTTGTTAATCGAATCGGGCAGCGGCGTCGACAGCTCCGTCAGCGTCTTGTTCGCGAGAGGGGCGTACGGCTGCCCGGCCGTGTCCGCCGCCGCCGCCACCCAGCTGCCCGTACGGCGGATGATCGACCATTGCTCCGTATTGCGGGAAGGCGCTGCATCCTTCTGGGCGACCGGCGTCTCCGTGGCCTCCGCGGTTTCCATCGCTTCTTCCAGCGAGATATGCGGCTCCGATGCCGGCTCGAAAGTCGTGCGCTGCGCGCTTGCAACCAATTGGTCCATGTCCTTCACCCACCGATAGACACGATTGGGGGCATCCGAAGGATTCTGCTCCACCGATACGTATTTGTTGCCGACGAACAGCAGCCGTTCGGCCAGTGGCGACGCGGACGATTCGCGGAGCGCCGTCAGGTCGGTCTTGCCGGCATCCTTGCCCGTCACGGGATAGGCGATCAGCTTCTGAGCGGCAGCCGCGCTGTCCGCTTCAGAAGCTACGGACTCAATCTTCCAGAAGTTTTGGCCGTAAGGCATCACGATGCCGTCTCCCTGCGCCTCCAGCTCGAATTGCCCGTCCGTCGGCGCGATAAAGAGCGTGCGATAGCTGCTGGCGACGCTGCCGTCCTCGCTCTTCGGATCCGCGCGAAGGCCGAGCAGCAGCGCGGAATGGAGCTCTGCATTGGCATCGGCGAACAACGGGGCTTCCGTGCCGGCGGTCTGTCCGGCTCCCTGCAGGTTGATCGTGCCTCCCGGTCCGCCGGAGCCGAACGACCAATGCCACAAGCCAGCGAACAGAAGCAGCGTGGCCATCGCCGCGAGTCCCGCGCCGTGCCAGCCGAACCGAAGCAGCGGATGCCGGCGCCCCTCGGGTCGTTCGATCGCTTCTTCGATGCGGGCGACGAGCCGCGCGTCAAAACCGTGTTTGATGAGCGGGCCCCGCGATAGCTGCTGTTTGAGGTCTTTGTCATTCGGTTCCATGGCCGTTGCGCTCCTTCATTTTCGCGATTTTGCGACGAGCGTGAAACATCCGCGACTTGACGGTCCCTTCGGTCACGCCCAGCACATCTGCGATCTCCTTCAGCGACAGCTGATGGTGCGCGTACAGGATCAGCACCTCGCGCGACTTGACCGGCAGCTTGAGCACTTGCTTCCACAGGTCGTTCACCGCGTACTGTTCGATGACGTCGTCCTCGACGGAGCGCCGCTGTCCGGTGTCCAGGCTCCAGTCCGTCAGCGACACGCGCCGGATAAAGGCGGAGCGCTGATGGTCGATCACCGTATTGCGCGTGATCGTCAGGAGCCAGGTGCGAATGGACGAGTCGCTGCGGAACGTGTCCAGGTTCTTGAACACCTTGACGAAGACGTCCTGCGTAATATCGTCCGCCACGTCCCATTTGCGCGTCAGGCTGTAGGCGAAATTCCACACCTCTTTGCCGTAAGCGGTCATGAGCTCGTGGAGCACCGTTTTTTTGTCGTCGGAATCGCTCATATATTTTAAGTATTCGAAATTGGCGTCAGAGTTCTGCAAACAACCACCTCATTATTGGACGAAGACAAATGACTTCCGGTTCAAAATATTATGTTACCACAATTATTTGGATCGGTCATTTCCTGTCGCCCCCGACCGAATCAGGCGCCCGTTGGCAGGAAGAAGAATGAAAAAAAGCCGCCCCGCAGCCTTGCTCGGCTAAGCGGGACAGCCTCGTTGCAGCCGGTCAGGCAGCCGCAGCGCTCAGATGCGCGCGGAGCTCGTCGCCCGACAGCGTCTCTTCGCGAATCAAAATGGCGAGCAAATTCGCGAACGTCTCCATATGACTCGACAGCAGCTTTCTGGTGCTGTCCGTCAAGGCGTCCAGGATCCGTCCGTTTTCCTTGGACCATTGCTCTGCGGTCAGCGCCTCGGGATGAATGATGCCGAGCTCCGTCATGCCAGACTCGATCAGCGTCTTGACGATATTGGTCGCCTGATCGAAGTCACCGCGCGAGCCGGTGCTCCGGCCGCCGTAATGCAGCTCTTCCGCGACGGCGCCGCCGAGCGCGATCTGAATCTGCGCCTCGAGGTAGGTCTTCGTATACAGATAGCTATCCTTGCGCGGATGATGGCGCACATAACCGAGCGCTTGGCCCCGCGGCGTAAGCGACACTTGCGCGACGCTGCCCGGCCGCACGCGCTCGGCGACGATCGCATGGCCGAGCTCGTGAAGCGCCACGCGCTCCCGCTCCTCGCTCGTCGTCTCGCGATCCATTCGTTCTCCCATCATGACCTTATCGATCGCCTGCGCCAGATGCGCAGGTCTGAGCACTTCGCTCTCCTCGCGCATGGCGTAGATCGCGGCTTCGTTCATGACGCTCTCAAGCTGCGCGCCGGAGAAGCCGAACGTCTCCTCGGCAACCTTGTCCAAAGAAACCTCTTCGGCCAGCGGCTTGTTTCTCGCATGCAGGCGAAGAATGTGCTCGCGTCCGTGCCGGTCCGGCATGTCGACCTGGATGTGCCGGTCGAAGCGTCCGGGACGCGTGAGGGCGTTGTCGAGCAGCTCCTTGCGGTTCGTGGCCGCGATGATCAGCACGCGAACCGACTCGTCTCCCTGAATGCCGTCCATCTCGGTCAACAGCTGGTTCAGCGTCTGGTCGTATTCTTTGTTCTGACTGCCGTCGCGCTTGCCGCCGATCGCGTCGATCTCGTCGATGAAAATAATCGCGCTGTCGCGCTTCTGTTTGGCAGCCAACGTGCGCGCCTGGCGGAAGATGTCGCGAATGCGGCCGGCGCCGACGCCGACGTACATTTCGACGAATTCGCTGCCGGACGCCGCCACGAACGCCGAGTTAGTATGCTTGGCCGCGGCCTTGGCGAGCAGCGTCTTGCCCGTTCCGGGAGGGCCCGTGAGCAGGATGCCCTTCAGCGGACGGATGCCGAGCTTGGCGATGCGCTCGCGCTGGACGAGAAAGTCGAGCGCTTCAACGAGTTCGCGCTTGGCCTGTTCCTGCCCGCCGATATCCTCGAAGGTCAAGTAGGCCGGCGGACGCGACGGCCCCTTGCGCACGGCGCCGCCGAACGCCATGCCGCTGCGCGACTTGGCCATGAACAGCAGGCCTGTAACAAGCCCAGCGCCGAGCAGCAGCGGGAGCGCGGGCACGCCGATGAAGATCATAAAGACGATGAATACCGGCACGAAGCCGATCGCGATCTCTTTGCCGTAGGATCTCCAATTACGCATTCGGCCACACCTCCAATTGCTCGCCCTGGCGAGGCAGAATCACGAACTT
Organism: Cohnella hashimotonis; assembly: GCF_030014955.1. Taxonomy (NCBI): domain Bacteria; kingdom Bacillati; phylum Bacillota; class Bacilli; order Caryophanales; family Paenibacillaceae; genus Cohnella; species Cohnella hashimotonis. Next base: position 2,779,963 of record NZ_JAGRPV010000001.1, on the reverse strand, counting down.
GGCGCTGCCGGAAAGCCGAAGGCTGATATACACGTTTTCCTCGTCGATCTCGGTCGAAGCGGTGAGCCCCGGCGTTTGTTCCTGCAGCTTGGCCATCGCATCGCGGATAGCGGTATATTCCTTGCGGTCCATCGCCTGCGCGACGTCGAACAATGCCGAACGCCAGATTTTCTCGAGCGCTTCATTGTCCGAATTCTCCGCGATCAGCTTCAAGCTCTTCGAGCCGATCGCACGTGCGCCTTCTTCCTTGACCGTTCTATATACATCCGCCAAATCCGCGGAATCGCTAAGCTTCACCTTGATCGTAACGTTGTCCGCATTCATGTTCGAGCTGGCCGATTCGACGCCTGGCACTTTCGCCGCAGCACGGTCTAGCGGCTGCTCCACGCCATAATGACGATAAGCAAACCATCCGCCGAACAACAGCGCCACCGATACCACGGCCGTCGTCGCTATAGGAAGGATTCGCAATTTCATTTAGGCATTGGCCTCCTTTAGTCTGATATAAAATGTTGTCATTACGCCCTCTGCTTCAACAATACATCAGATAGTATATCATATATTGATAGACTAAATATATATCAACGCTTAAAAAGTTGTGTCAAATATTTGCGAACGGGGTAAAAGATAGGTCGCACAAAAAAAAAGACCCGCGCCATAAGGAGCGCAGGCCGTAAATATTCGAATTTTAAAGCGATCTACTTAAAGCTTTTTTTATTTTATGAGACCAAATTGTACGTTTTAAGCGCGGTTCCATCCTTGAAGGAATAAAAGACGATCGCTTGCCGCTTGGAATCGGGATTGTCGATATAACGAATCTCCCAAGCTGGTTGTTCCGAAAACCAGCCCGGCAGCAGACGCACGATTTTTTTGCCGGGACGATCCGCTTTAAAGCGGTCCCTGATGCCGTCTTCGCTCAAGCCGTCGGCAACCTTCTCCTTGACCGAACCGTCCTGACGCTCCCATACGAACCAGGCCGTATTCGAGGCGTCCTTGCCCTCGACGACCCAGACCGAATCGTCCCATACATGCTTGGAGACGCTGTCGATCTTCTTAAGCCCCGCTTCCTGCTTGGCCTTGGCGATCGCAGCGCGTTCCTCGACCCGGTATTCGGCATCCGCGCTCCGGATATAGACGACGAATACGACCGCAACGAAGACGAGAAAGCCAAGGACGATCAAGCTCAGCCGCCAACCTGTCCAAGGCGACTGCCGTCTCCGCTCCGCGATGCGGCTCGGCGTCATCCCCGCAGCCTCTCGAAGCAGCGCTGCGCTTCGAAGCGAATCCGTTCGACGTCAAGCGTCAGCAGCTCGCGATCGCGCAAGATGCGCTTGCCGTCCACCCACACATGGGCAACGTCCGCGCCGCTGGCCGAATAGACGAGATGGGAAATATAATCGGTGCGCGGCATAAAATGCGGTTTGTCGATCGAAACGGCGGTGATGTCGGCCTTAAAGCCCGGACGCAGGCTGCCGGTCACGTCGCCGAGACCGATCGAACGGGCCCCGTACAGCGTGCCCATGCGCAGCGCCTCTACAGCGGGAACCGCCGTCGGATCGCCCGTTACGCCCTTATGGAGCAGCGCCGCAAGCCGAATCTCTTCGAACAGGTCGAGATTGTTGTTGCTGGCCGCACTATCCGTTCCCAGCGAGACGGTCACGCCGGCGGTTAGCAAATCCGGCACTCTCGCTACGCCGCTGGCCAGCTTCAGATTGCTGACCGGATTATGCGAGACGGCGACGCGGCGCTCCGCGAGCAGCGCGATCTCGTCGTCGTTCAGATGAACGGCGTGGGCAACGAGCGACGGACGGGAAAAGAGCCCGAGCTTGTCCAGATGCTCGACCGGACGCGCGCCGTATTGCTTGACGTTGAGCGCTACTTCGGCAGCGGTCTCGGACATGTGCGTATGCAGCGGCAGATCGAGCTCATGTGCCGCGGCCACGATGCGTTCGATATAGTCGGGCGGGCAAGTATACGGCGAATGCGGCGACATCATCACTTGGATGCGGCCGTCTGCCGCGCCCTGCCAGTCCTTCGCGAACTGCACGGCATCGTTTAGCTTCGCCGTCTGGACGTCCGGCGGACAAAGTCCGATAACGCCGCGAGTAAGCGTAGCCCGCAGACCCGCCTGGACCGCCACCTCGGCGACTTTGTCCATATGATCGTACATATCGACGAAGGTCGTCGTTCCGCTCAGTATCATTTCGGCGGCGGCAAGGGATGTGCCCCAATAGACGTCCTCGCCCGTAAATTTCGCTTCCATCGGCCACATATGATTCTCAAGCCAATCCTGCAGCACGAGATCGTCCGCCAGTCCGCGCAGCAGCGACATCGCCGCATGTCCGTGCGTATTGATCAGACCGGGCAGGAACAGCAGTCCTTTGCCGTTCACGACCTCCTCCGCCTGATCGCGAAGCTCCGCCGGGGCGTCGCCTTCGCCGGAGGCGGTGATATAACCGCCCTCAACGAATAGCCACCCCTCGAAAATTTGCCGCTCCGCGGACAGCTCCGCAAAAATGCCGTTCTCGATTAGCCAACGTTTCATTTTCCCGCTCCTTCTCCTTCTACTACTTCTACTTCTACTTCTACTTCTACTTCTACTTCTACTTCTACTTCTACTTCTACTGCGTCTTCGGATAAGCCGCGCTCCTTCGCCCCGTCCGAATCCAGATCGTGATCCATATAATAAGCCAGGCTTAGCAGGTCGCTCGTAAAATCAGCGTGGTGAATGCGGATGCCTGCCGGTATTTTCAGCACCGTCGGCGCAAAGTTCAGGATCGCCCGGATCCCCGCTTCGACGAAGCGGTCCGCGACCTTCTGCGCTTCGCTCGCCGGCACGGTGATGATTCCGATCGAGATGTCCTTGTCCTTTACTTCGTGCGGAAGCATCTGAATCGGGTTAACGGTCAAATGGCCGATCGCCACGCCCTTTTTGGCCGGATCGTCGTCGAACACCGATACGATCTTCATATTGTCCTTCAGGTACATATTGTAGTTGCAAAGGGCCCGGCCAAGGTTGCCGGCGCCCACGAGCGCCACATGGATCGGACGGTCGAGATTGAGAATATGACGGATCTTCTCGATCAAGTATCCGACATTGTAGCCGACGCCCTTACGCCCGAACTCGCCGAAGTAGGCAAGATCCTTGCGGATCTGGGCAGGATTGAGATCGAGCTTGTCTCCGAGATCCTGCGAGGACACCGTCTGGACGTCGCTGATGCTGAGTTCATTCAGATAACGCAGGTAAATCGGAAGGCGCCGGACGACCGCTTCAGATATTTTGATTTGCTTCAACTGGTGACTTCTCCTTCCGTCGCATCGCTTTCCTGCTTCGGTTTCTTCGTTCTGGTTCGTTTGGGCTTGGTCTTCTCCCGAGTCTTGTCCTCCTGCTCGCCGGTATCGGAGCCGGTATCGGAGCCAGTATCGGAGCGGATATTGGAGCCGGTATCGGAGCCGGCTTCTGCGTCGGCCGCAGCTTCGGCGGTCGCGGCTGCATTCGCCGGCTGCAGCCATTCTCTCACGCGCGGCACCAGGCCAGCGAGCGGCAGATGCTCCATTTTGGGTCCGGGCAGCGAGTACAAAAAATATTTGCCGTAGCTCGTATCGATGACGCGCGTATCGTACAAGATGACGATCCCCTTGTCCGAGGCAGTTCGCACGAGTCTGCCGAAGCCCTGCTTGAACTTGATGACCGCCTGCGGCAGCGACAGCTTCATGAACGGATTTTTGCGCTGCGCCGTCAGACGCTCGCTCTTGGCCTCCGTCACCGGATGGTTCGGCGGCTGGAACGGCAGCCGGACGATCGCGAGACAAGTCAGGGCATCCCCCGGAAGGTCGACGCCCTCCCAGAAGCTGCTCGTGCCGAGCAGCACCGAGCGCGGCTGCTCCATGAACTGGCTCGTCAGCCGGCTTCGGCTGCTGCCGTCCATTCCCTGACCGAGCACTTGAATATCGGCCGGCGCGAGCGCGGACTTGAGCGGCTCGTAAACGGTCTTCAGCATCTTGTGCGAGGTGAACAGCACAAGCATACGGCCGCGGGTTTCGGTCGCCACCTCGGCGATCGATGTCGTCAGCGCCTGTAAGAACGCGGCTTCGCCGTCTCTTCCCTTGATTGACGGAAAGTCGCGGGGGATGAGCAGCAGCGCCTGCTGTCGGTAGTTAAACGGCGAAGGGAGCTGAGCGGTACGCAGTCTTCCCTGCTGCTCCGCCTCGTCAAGGCCGAGCTGCTCCTTGACGTACTGGAACGACTTGTCTACCGTCAGCGTTGCGGACGTGAGCACGATGCTTTCCTTTTGACCAAACAAGCCTTCCTTCAGCAGGCCGCTCACGTCTGCGGGCACGATGTACATCCATAACGAACGGTTCTTGTACTGGCTGTGTCCCTCGATCCAATAGACGCACTCCGCCTCCGCCATCGAGACGAACGACTGCAGATCGCCGCGGACGGAAGACAGCTCCTTGACCGTGCCGTTCATGTCGGTCAGCAGGCTCTGCAGGGCAAGCTCCTCGCTGCGGTCGCGGATCTCCGCGAGCAGCTTCTCCAGCGGACGCACGAGATCCGAGAGCCGCAGCACGACATTATCCCCGTCAACGCGGATCGAATCCCAGTCCCTCGGCAGCGCATCCGACTTCAGCCGGTAGCTAAGCCCACCCGTCTCGTCGGCAGCGGCGCCTGAGGCAAGCAGCGCGTAAAGCCTGTCCGTCCATTGTTCCCAAGATTCCCGAAGCTCCTGCACGCGCGGCAGCAGCTCCTCCAGCTTCTCCGCCCACGTGCCGCTCGCGCTCTCGGCCGTGCCAGTCAGCTGTGAGATCAGGTTCGGCAGTTGGCCTGTCCTTGCGTCCTTCGCTAGCCTTGCGAGCGCGGCAGGCAGCGCGCCGTAGCCGATCCGGCGTCCGAGATGGTTGCTCGCTACCTCTTCCATATGATGGGCCTCGTCGACGATCAGCCTGTCGTAAGCGGGAAGCAGCCGGTGCTCCGCGCGCATGTCCGTGAATACCATCGCGTGGTTCGTAATGACAAGATCCGCCTTGAGGGCGTCCTGACGGGCGCGGTGGTAAAAGCATTTGCGGAACCAGGGACACTGTCTGTTCAGGCAAGAGTCCGCATCGCTTGCTACGGCATTCCACTCTTCCTTGGAGCGGCTCCCGAGATTAAGCTCCTCGGCTTCGCCCCGCTCGGTCTCCGACAGCCAGACGGCGAGCTGGCCACGCGCGACGGCTTCCTCCCTCGACAACGCAAAAGCGGGCGTCTGCATCTGCTGCTCGAACTTGCGCAGGCACATATAGTTGCTTCGCCCTTTGAACACCGCTGCCTTGAACGGTACGGGCAGCACGTCCTGCAGCAGCGGAAGATCGCGCTGGCGCAACTGCTCCTGCAGCTGAATCGTATGCGTCGTCACGACGATTTTTTTATTTTCTTTTAATCCATAATAAAGGGAGGGCAGCAAGTAGCCGAGCGACTTGCCCGTTCCCGTGCCCGCTTCGACGAGCAGATGGGCATCTTCCGCCAGCGCCTGGTGCACCTCGTCGTACATGATGCGTTGTCCTTCCCTCGGCTCGTAGCCCGGGAACAGCTCCTTCATGCGATCGGCGACGGAGTCCAGATACGTCTCGAACGGCATGTCCGACAGCTCGCGCTCCGCCTGGAGCCGCTGGGCTTCGCGCCCTTCGTCGTCGTCCGTCCAGTCGGCGATGCGCATGGCGAACTGGCGATAGTACTGATAGCCTTCGGGTTCTTCGAACCAGGTCGTATCCCGTTCCGCTCGCAGCGATGCGAGCAGCCAGCCGAGGTCGCTTCGCTCGCCGTCGGTCAGCTCGCACAGCCGCTCGAGCGTGAGCGTAGGCAGCGCTCTGAGCCGTCCGATGCATGCCGCAAGCACCTCGGCCGTCGCCAGCGCGTCGCTATCCGCCTGGTGTGGCCTGTCGTGCGCGATGCCAAGGCCATGCGTAATCGCCGTCAGCCGGTACGACGGCAAAAACGGAAAGACCAGCCTTGCCAAGTCTACGGTGTCCAGTACGCGACCCGAAAACGGCAAATAACCGCTCTTGTCTAGAGCGGCCTGCAAAAACGCGGCGTCGAAGCCGGCGTTGTGAGCGACGAGGACGGCATCTTGAAGCAGCGGCACCATCTCGGCCACCGCGTCCTCGATCGCCGGTGCGTCAGCGACATCGGCATCGCCGATTCCCGTCAAGGTCGTAATAAAAGCGGGAATCGGACGCGACGGCTTCACGAGCGATTGATATACGGAAGACAGCGCGCCCGTGTCGTCCACGACCGCGATGCCGATTTGTATGATTTCATCTTGCTGGGACGACGTTCCCGTCGTCTCGAAGTCGAGTACCGCAAATTTCATGAATGACTTCCTTTCCTGCACTTCGCCTTCGTCGCGCCTTCGGGCATGGAACTTCGGGCAAGCCCTCTGCGGTCACGCTGCCTGGAGCGGCTCAGCCGGGCGCGAGCGCCGTCAGCTCTGCGCTGCCGAAGGAGAGCTGAACGCTGCCGGCATCGCCGACACAGGCGTCCAGGTTGTGCTTCGCGTCGGCGAAACCGGGATCGAGCTCCAGCGCCTTGCGAAAAAAATGCTGCGCCTGCGCCATATTCGCTTGAACCGCCTGAACGCAGCCCATCGCGTTGAAAGCGATCGCCTGGAGCTTGGGCTCGTCGGCCGTTCCGGCTACGAATTGAAAGTGGCGGTGCGCTTCCGCGAACTCGCCGAGATGCATCCGGCTCATCGCCAGATACAAGCGGGCAAGCGACCATTCCGCATACTGGTCAAGCAGCTGTTCGAACTGGCTGGCGCATTCGCGGAACATGCGCAGCTTAAAATATCCCTGCCCCTTCACGAACGGAACGGGCCATTCTGTCGGCGCCGCAAGGACGGCGGACTCGGCGTTCAGGCCGTCGATATCGACCGCTTGACGCCGCCGCCTGTAATCGCCCATCTTTTCCTCAAGCGCAAGCCATGACTCAATGATATCATCACTCATCGATTTTAACACGTTCCATTGCTCTTCAAGCGCCAACTTTTCGTCCGGCGTCGAATTCGGATAGCGTTCGATCATCCGGTCCAGCACGTCGTTCATGGCGGAAAAAAAGGGTTGAATCACGGAATAAGGCCCCCAGTCGCAGACGATTTGTAATGCTCATTCTGCGTTTGCCGGAGGCCTTTCATACGCTTCAGACGACGGTCGAATGAGGCTCCTGCGCCATCATTTGAACGACGCGGTTGGCTTCGTCCAGTATGGCGACCTTCGGCTTGTGCCGCTTCGCTTCTTCGTTTTCCATATAACCATAAGCGATAATGATTACCTTGTCTCCCGGCTGTACGAGCCGCGCCGCGGCGCCGTTCAGGCAGATAACGCCAGAGCCGCGCGGACCCGGAATCGTGTACGTCTCAAAGCGGGCGCCGTTGTTGTTGTTCACGATCTGCACTTTTTCGTCCGGCAAAATGTCTACCAGCTCCAGCAGATCCTCGTCGATCGTGATGCTGCCGACATAATTCAAATTCGCTTCGGTCACCGTCGCTCTATGGAGTTTGGACTTCATCATTTGTCTCATCATCAGATATGCGCCTCCGGAAAAGAAATCAGAATGTTGTCGATGAGGCGCGTGCGTCCGAAGCGGACCGCAGCCGCGACGATGATTCGTTCGCGGGAGCCCGCCAGCGCAGCGTCCGAAGCGGGCGGCTGCAGGCCGGGGTAAGTCAATACCTCGACGTAGTCGATATCGGCCAGAGGCGAAGCTGAGATGCCTTCCCGCACGGCCGCCGTCAATTGCGCTGCGCTCATGCCCGATCCGATCCAGGCGGGCACCTGGGCGAGCGTCCGGGAGATCGCCAGCGCTTCGCGCCGTTCGTCGGCCGACAAATACACGTTGCGCGAGCTCATGGCGAGTCCGTCCGCTTCCCGTACGATCGGGCACGGCACAATCTCGACCGGCTGATTGAGATCGGCGACCATGCGTTCGACGACGGCGACCTGCTGAGCGTCCTTCAGGCCAAAGTACGCGCGGTCGGGCTGAACGACGTTCAGCAGCTTGGTCACGACGATGCCTACGCCGTCGAAGTGTCCTGGACGGCTCGCGCCGCACAGGCGCTCCGTAACGCCCGAGACGGTAATCTGCGTGGCCGCCGGCGTCGGGTACATCTCGGCGACGCTCGGCATAAAGACGATATTTGCGCCGGCGCGGGCGGCGACGTCCAAGTCCCTGGCTTCGTCGCGCGGGTAGCGTTCGAAGTCTTCGTTCGGGCCGAATTGAAGCGGATTAACGAAGATGCTGAGCACCGTCAGTCCGTTTTCCCGAGCCGATCTGCCGATCAGGCTGGCGTGGCCGTCATGCAAAAATCCCATCGTCGGCACGAAGCCGACGGATGCGGTTGCGCCGGCCTCCGCCCGGTAGGCGCGTAGCGCAGCGCGAATCTCCGCAATCGTGCGAATGACCGCAGGAGCAGATGTCATCGTAGCCGTCACTTAGGATCGCCTCCGTACAATTTGGTCGTTGGCTTTTCTTGCGGCTGTGCCTGTGTCTGGAACGCGTGGCTTTCTTCCGGAAATCTTCCGTTTTTCACTTCGCTTACGTACTGCGACACGGCGGATCGGATCGTCTCGCCGACATCCGCATACGGCTTCACGAATCGTTTGTCGCGAATGCCGGAGCCGTACCGGATCAGGTCATGGTAGACCAGCACCTGACCGTCGCAGCCCCGTCCGGCGCCGATGCCGATCGTCGGGATCGACAGCGCGCGCGACACGGCGGCCGCCGCAGGCTCGACGACCAGCTCAAGCACGACGGCTACGGCGCCGGCTTGCTCTAGCGCCTTCGCGTCGGCGAGCAGCCGCGCGGCCTCGGCTTCGTCGCGGCCCTGCACTTTGTAGCCGCCGATCTGCAGCACCGACTGGGGCGTCAGTCCAAGATGGCCGATTACGGGAATCCCGGCGGATACAAGAAGCGCGATCTCGTCTCCGAGCTCGGCTCCGCCTTCGAGCTTCACCGCGTGAGCGCCGCCCTCCTGCATCAGGCGCGCGGCGTTGCGCAGGGTCTGCTCCTTGCTCCCGCGGTAGGTGGCGAACGGCATGTCCGTCACGATCATCGTCCGCGGAGCGCCCCGAACGACGGCTCTCGTATGATAGATCATATCCTCGAGCGTGACCGGCACGGTCGTTTCGTAGCCGAGCACGACGTTGCCGAGCGAGTCTCCGACGAGAAGGACGTCCACGCCGGCTTCCTCGGCCAGCCTGGCGGACGGATAATCGTAAGCGGTGACCATGGCGATCGGCGAACCCTGGGCTTTCATCGATTTCATTTTTGGCGGCGTTAACGGTTGACTCATATCTTAGGGCTCCCTTCTGTGGGCGGCCAGCCATCCGAGCGCGCAAAAAAACCTTCGTTTGCCCATGAGCAAAGAAGGTGTCCTATCAGCAGGAACGCTTCACGTCCTTCTGTCTCGGTCCCTTGGGCTCAGAGCAGAATCCGCCGCGAATCATCACGGTTATTCGGTTCTTTTCGGCATAGCTCGTCATTGGTTAGTATGTGTCTCAGTGCGGTTCGTCATGATACCGCCCGAGAGCTATATTATAGCAGACCGGATACTTGTCGTAAACGGTCCGATTCCCCGATGTCGCGCCGCTAGCGGCTATCTTGCTCCTTGGGGTCACGCAGCGGCGCCGCATCGCCGATCTCCGCCGAATAGATCGTGCGGACGCGGCCGTCCGGCAGCTCGACGCGCAATCCCCCGTTCTCGTCCAGCCCTCTTGGAACGCCGTCGAAAAATCCTTTTCCGGCGTTCAAAGAGAAGGTGCGATTCAGCGTCACCGAGTAGGTTTCCCAAAGAATGCGGATCGGCTCGAAGCCTTGATGCTTATAGACGGCATACAGCTGTTCGAATTCGAGCAGCACGGAAGCGATTAGCGTTGCGCGGTCAAAGGCGCGTCCCGCCGCCATCTTCAGGGACGCTGCGCGCGCGAGCAGCTCCTCCGGGTAATCTTCGGCATCCAGATTGACCGCGATGCCGAGACCGACCGCCACGTATCGCAGGCGCTCGTCCTCGGTGGCGGATTCGAGCAATATGCCGCTGATCTTGCGGCCATCCACGAGCAAGTCGTTGGGCCACTTGATCCCGATCGGCAGGCCGGTCTCGCGGCTCAGGCTCCGGCACAGCGCCACTGCCGCGAGCAGCGTCAGTTGGGGCGCCAGCTGCAACGGTACGTCCGGCCGCAGCAGCAGGCTCATCGACACGCCGCGACCGGGCGGCGACACCCAGGAGCGGCCCATGCGTCCCCGTCCGTTGTCCTGACGCTCGGCGATGACAAGCGTCCCCTCGGGCGCGCCCTCCTCGGCGAGCTCGCGCAGCACGTCCTGCGTAGATGTGACGACTTCGCGGATATGCAAGTGCCTGCCGAAGGCAAACGTTTCTAGCCTGCTCTGAAGCTCGGTCGCGTTCAATCGGGAAGGCCTGCCGGTCAACCGATAGCCTTTGCGGGGCACGGCTTCGATCTCGAAACCTGCCGCTTCGAGTCTGCGGATTTGCTTCCAGACGGCGGTTCTGCTGACGCCAAGCAGCCGGCTGATCTCTTCGCCGGACACGAACGCGCCCCGTTTGTCTTCAAGCAGCGTCAACAGCTGCGATTGTTCCATGAATGCACACCTCTCTATCCGGGCGCGTCGACCCGTTTAACCCTCTCGATGCTTATTTAAGAATGCTGTCCGCAGCGCATCCGCATCGTTGTTAAGCTCGCCCAAGGCGACTTGCTCGAGCAGCTCCCGAAGCGCGACGGCGATCCAGGGCCCCGGCGCCCTGCCCGCTGCGGCCGCCAGCTCGTCCCCCCGCAGCGCAAGGTCGGCTACCCTGACCGCGGGCAGCGCCGCAGTCCATAAGGGCACGGCAGAATGCAGCTCGCCGGGCACGCCGAATGCCGCCCGGACGCGTTCGGCCTCGAACAGCGCATGCCAGTCCACGGCGGCCTCGGTCCCCCGATCGAGCACGCCGATCGCCCAGCTCCGATGCCAATTCGCAGGATCGAATCGCGCCGGCAAGCTTAAGTGCAAGCGGACGATGTCGATGATCCGCCTGATTCTTTTGCCCGCAAAGTGAAGCCGCTTCATCGTATCCTCAGCCGCTTCAGGCGAGGCCTCGCCGGCGAGGAATAACGCCGCCCAGCGCAGATCGGCATCGGCGCTCGAGGGCATATAACGAGCGAGCCCCGGCCGTTCGGCACTTGCTGCCCGCGTATCCGCCCGAGTGGGCTCCGCGCACTCCCTGTCATTTCCTACGATCTCTCGCAGGCGCGCCAGCCAGGCTGCCGGCAGCGGCCGCTTGAACCGCTCGGGCAGCGAAGCCGCCAGCAGCAGCGCGAATGCGCGGCCCGGATCGCCGCCGGCCATCATCTTGTCGAGCTCCGCGCCGATGCGCTCCATCGCGACAAGCGGAAGCTTGTCCCGGCAGGCCAGCACGCCCGCCCAGGTCCGCTCGTCGACTGTGAGGCCGTACCGGGCCGCGAAGCGCACGCAGCGGACGATCCGCAGCGCATCCTCGCCGAACCGCTGCGCCGGCTCTCCGACTGCGCGCATGATGCGCGCGCGCAGATCCGCCATGCCGCCGAACGGATCGACGATCGCGCCGTCGGAACCGGCCGCCATCGCATTGATGGTAAAATCGCGTCGCGCCAGATCCTCCCTGACGTCCCGCACAAAAATGACGTCGTCGGGCCGTCTCCCGTCGCTGTAGCCGGCTTCCTGGCGAAACGTCGTCACTTCAAAAAAAAAGCCCGAACGGCGAACCGTCACGGTGCCGTGCTTCAGGCCCGTAGGCAGCGCATCCGGAAACAATCGCAGCACTTCGCCGGGATCGGCCGACGTCGCGATATCGATGTCGCTGGCTTCGATCCCGAGCAGGGCGTCGCGGACGCAGCCGCCGACGAAGTAGGCCTCGCTGCCCGATCGGCTCAAGGCTTGCAGCACTTCAAGGCCCGCTTCCCATTGCGGGCCTTCGTAGCTCATCACGGCCATCGCCTCCTGAACGGCCGGAATCCGGCGAGCCTCCGTCACCGGTCAGCGGGGTTCGCAGGCCGGTTCTGTGATCGGAGCCGAAATGCCAAGCACGTTGTAATAAATTTTTTCATATTGGGCGGTAATCAGATCGTTGCAAAATTGCGTGCGCGAGCGCATCAGGCAGGCTTCCCTGAACTGCGCGTAAAGAACTTCGTCCGAGAGCAGACGCACGGCGTGGGCGGCCATTTCGGATGTGTGGCCGATCGGAGCGAGAAAACCCGTCTCCCCGCTGACGACCAGCTCCGGAATGCCGCCGGCGGTGGAACCGATCGTCGGCACGCCGCAGGCCATCGCCTCGAGGGCTACGAGTCCGAAGCTCTCCTTTTCCGAAGGCAGGAGCACGAGATCGGCCAGCGACAGCACCTCGGCCACATCGTCTTGCTTGCCCAAATAGTGCACGCGATGCTCGAGACCCATCGAACGGATCTTGGACTGAATCTTCGGCAGATCCGGACCTTCGCCCACTAGCAACAGCTTGGCGGGCAGTTCCGCATGAACCTTCGCGAAAATGTCTACAACGTCGGACGTCCGCTTGACGGGCCGGAAGTTGGAGATGTGCATCAACACTTTTTCGTGCGGCTCCGCAAAATCCTTGCGCATGTCCGACACTTCGCGCGGGTAATACACGCGTTTGTCCACGAAATTGTAGGTCAACTCGATCGGCGTCCGGATATCGAGCAGTTCCTGCGTCTCGCGGATCAGATCCTGACTGACAGCGGTTACCGCATCGCTCGCCCCGATGCCGAGCCTGATGATGTCCTTGAGCGTTTCGTCCTGCGCCAGCACCGTAATGTCCGTACCGTGCAGCGTCGTGACGATCTTGAGCTTGCCGCCGGACATCTGCTTGGCCAGCAGCGCGCAAATCGCATGCGGCACTGCATAGTGGACATGCAGCAGATCGAGCTCCTGCAGCTTAGAGACCTGATGCATTTTGCTCGCTAGCGACAAATCGTACGGGGGGTATCGGAATACGTAATAATCCGATACTTCTACCTCGTGATAATAAATATTGCGCTGAAACTTGCCAAGCCGAAAAGGCATGCTCTGCGTGATGAAATGAATCTCGTGTCCCTTCTCGGCAAGCAGCTTGCCGAGCTCGGTAGCCACGACGCCCGAGCCGCCCAGCGAAGGATAGCAAGTAATGCCGATCTTAAGCGGTCTGAACATTTGCGAATCCCTTCTTCCCGAGCGTGAGCGGCGGTCTGACATGCAGGGAATCCAGGCAGGAGACCATGCAAGGGTACCGCCGGCGATGCAATGTAAATTACCGGAAGTCCGGTGTTAGAATCCATCCAGCTTCAGCGAGCCTTTGGCAATAAAGCCTTCGGCATAGGCGACGCGGTGAGGCGCCCCGAACAGGCGGTCGCGCGCGGCAACGTTGTCCAGATAGCCGGCGGTGAGCGGCGTCGGCACCCAGTCCGGCGTCTCCTCCATCGGGGCGAACTGGGACCGGTAAGCCGACAGCGCGTCCATCTTGATCGACTGGTATTCCGTAATATCGACGACCAGCTGGGGCGTATGCATATCGTTAATGAAGTAGTAGCAAAAAGCGTCCGGCGACCAGGCTTCCCATTCGGGACGGTAGCGGCGCAGCTTGGCATTAAATACCGCTTCCTCGGCGAGCCGGCTGCATGCCGTATGGTCGGGATGCCGGTCTTCGTAATAAGGCGCGAATACGATGCGCGGACGATGCCTGCGAATGACTTCGACCAGCTTGTCCACCTGTTCGGAGCCTGCCTTCAGTCCCCGGTCGGGCAGACCGAGATTGCCGCGTACCGCCAAGCCTAATAATTCGCTCGCCTTGGCCGCTTCCCGCTGGCGCGTCTTCGGGTCGCCGTTGGACGACATTTCGGCAAAGGTTAAGTCGTACATGCCGACGCGGCGCCCCTCGCGCGAAGCCTTGGCGATCGTGCCGCCCATGCCGATCTCGGCGTCGTCCGGATGTGCAGCGAATACGAGCAGGTCAAGCTGCACAGCGTCGCTCATTCGTCGATACCGGGCTTGTACTTGTGCACGAGCTCGCGCCACGCGAAATCGCCGCGCTCGAGGCATTTCACCAGCAGTTCCGCCGTTGCGACATTGGTCGCGACGGGAATACCTTGCACATCGGACAGACGAAGGAGCGCGATGATATCCGGTTCGTGCGGCTGGGCCATGAGCGGATCTCTAAGAAAAATAATGAAATCCATTTCGTTGGTCGCAACCATCGCGCCGATCTGCTGGTCGCCGCCTAGCGGTCCCGATGCGAAGCGGTGCACCTGCAGCGACGTATTTTCCATGATGCGCGAACCGGTCGTGCCGGTCGCATAAAGCTTGTGAGGCTTGAACACTTGCTCGTAGGCGATCGCGAAGTTCACCATCTCTTCTTTTTTGCGATCGTGCGCAATCAGTGCGATATTCAGCATCGTTGAACCGCGTCTCCTCTCCCGGGAGCGGGATATTTATATTGGTTAAAAAGGTTGATTCAGTCGAGCAGATGCTCGAAGCCGTAAACGAGCCCGGTCACGTCGACGATCTTCTTGACGGCCGTGGCTACGCCCGGCATGTAGCCCGCACGGTCGTAGCTGTCGTGCCGAATCTTGAGCGTCTGGCCGTGCCCGCCGAAGATGACTTCCTGCTGGGCGAAAACCCCCGGAAGCCGCACGCTATGTATCCGGAAGCCCCCGAAATAACCGCCGCGCGCCCCCTCGATTACTTCTTCCTCGTTAGGGTTTCCTTGACGCAGCTCGCGCCGCGTCTCCTCGATTCGCTCCGCGGTCTTGATCGAGGTGCCGGACGGCGCGTCCAGTTTCTGGTCGCCGTGGTACTCGATAATCTCGACATGAGGCATATACTTGGCCGCTTCGGCGGCGAACTTCATCATGAGCAGGGCGCCGATCGAGAAGTTCGGCGCGATCAGGCAGCCGATTCCGCGTTCGCGGCACGCCCGGTCGATCTCGTCCATCTGCTCCTGCGTGAACCCTGTCGTGCCAACGACGGGCCTGACGCCAAGCTTGACCGCCGTCATCGTATTGGGCATGGCGGACTTGGGGTTCGTGAAGTCGACGAGCACGTCCGGACGGCTGTCCCGAAGCGCCCGCTCCAGATCGTCTGTCATCGCGACGCCCGCTTCGGGCAGACCGACGAGCCGACCCGCATCCTCGCCGGATGCGGATCGGCCGATTGCGGCCACAAGCGTGAGCGACGGATCCTCCAGCACCATTTTGACCACTTCGCGTCCCATTCTTCCCGCTGCGCCGGCTACGGCGACTTTGATTTGCTGCGACATCCGCGATCACCTGTTCCTTCTTCTAGTATAATGAGTATAAATGAGCCGCCAGCGCCTCGCGCGCTCCATCTTCGCCTCCCGGAGCAGCCTGCCCGCTTCAAGCATCATCGGATTCATCTCCTTGGCGGCGCTCAGCGCTTCGATCGCCCGGTCGTATTCGCCCGCGAGCCGGCAAGCGATGCCGAGCAGCAAATACGCGCCCGCATCGAGCGGATCGAGCTCGACCGCCTCCTGCAGCAGCTCGATCGCCGTATCCGGCTCGGGCTGCGGCTTCACCAGCAGCGCCTTGGCCTGTCTTGCGAGCTGCCGCCCTTCGACCAGCCGAAGATGCAGCCGGTAGTCGGCTTCCCGCGGAGCAAGGCGCACGGCATTGCGCGCATAGTCGAGCGCAAGGTCGAGCTTCCCGCTTCGCGCGAGGCTGATGGAGCCTTTATAATAGTAGGAAGCATTGTCCGGCTCCGCCTCGACCGCATGGCGGAACCAATCGACCGCGGCTTCGAAGTCCGAGGCCAGGATGGCTTCGTAGGCGCGGCGCAAGCAAGTTTCCCCGTCCTTCACATGTACCATCCTCCTCGATTGGGGATGATACAGCATATGTATCTACGGGGTATCCGTGTGCTTCTTCGTCCATCTGTCCGCATCGCGCGTACCGAACTTGTGCAAGACGCGCTCGATGGCCCGGGTGAGGTCGATCCCTTCCCGGTTGGCGAAGCACAGGACGATGAACAGAACGTCGCCAAGCTCCATCTCGATGGAATTGTCGGCTTCGTCCGCCTTCTTCGGCTTCTCGCCGTATTTGTGATTGACTTCGCGCGCCAGCTCGCCCGCTTCTTCGGTTAATCTGGCCAGCATCGCGAGCGGAGAGAAATAACCTTCCTTGAATTGCGAAATATAGGCGTCGACGTCTCGCTGTATGTCAGACAGGTGCCGTTCGGCGAGAACAAGGTCCGCGATTTGGGATTCAGCCACTTGTGACGGTCCTTTCCATCGGTTTCTTCTTATGTTAGCTTAAGAGGTCCGCAAAAATCAAATGAATTTCAGCATGGAGGTTTTGCGCATGACTCGGCAAAAGCTATGGGCTTCGGTACGAACATGGAGCATTTTGCTGCTCGGCACCGCCCTTTACGGATTCGGAATCGTATATTTTATCGTGCCGAACCGGCTGATGGAGGGCGGCGTGACGGGCGTAGGCATCCTTCTGCTCTATGCGGCGGGCCTGCCGGCTTCGATCACGACGCTCGTACTCAATCTGCCTCTGTTCTGGCTCGGCTGGCGGAAGCTCGGCTTCCGGGCCATGGTTTACACCTTCGGCGGAACGGTGTCTTTATCCGTATTTTTATGGCTCTGGCAGACGATGGTCGATCATGGATGGCTTACGCCCTTTACGACGCAGCAGGACTTCATTCTTGTCGTGCTCTATGCCGGGGTGACGCTGGGCGCCGGGCTGGGACTCGTCTTCTACGCCGGCGGGACGACGGGCGGCGTGGATATCGTCGCGCGCATCGCCAACCGCCGCGGCGGGGTCAGCATGGGCCAATTCATCTTGCTCATGGATGTCGTTATCCTCGGCACCTCGCTCATTTTTATTCCAAAGGAAAAAGTCCTTTATACACTCGTGAGCGTTTTTATCTCCTCGCGCGTCATCGATTTCGTACAGGAAGGCGCTTATGCAGCCAAGGCCTTCACGATATTGTGCCGGGAGCCCGAGAAACTGGCCAAACAAATTACGAGCGAACTCGAGCGCGGCGTCACCCTCATGAACGCGGTCGGCGCGTATTCGGGCGAGAGCAGGATGGCCGTTTACTGCGTGGTCAGCCGGTTTGAGGTGCGCAAATTAAAAAGCCTTGTCCGTCAGCACGACAGACAGGCTTTTATCGTGATCGCCGACGTCCACGACGTGCTTGGCGAAGGCTTTAGAGAAGAATAAGCATATTGCCGCGCTTATTTATTGCGCCGCTCTCCCCGGTACTTGCGCCATCCCGAATAAGTCAGCACCGTGAGGATAAAAGCGCCGATCGCCGAGAAAAATCCGGCAGGCGGCGCAGCGGCAAGAGAGCCCGAAGTCGGCGCCTCCGCAGCCGGCGGGTACAGTCCCTCGATCGCAGCCCCGATCCGGGGCGCGAGCTCGGCCGCCAGAGACGGATCCGGCGCGTCCGCGGAAAGGATCCGTTCCGCATAGCGAATGACGGCATCCGCGCGTTCCGCCTGCTCCCCTCTTCCGGTCGCGACGACCGCCGTCCTTATCAGTCCGTAATGGCCGCTTAAGGAAGTCAGCCGCTCCTTCGCTTCGGGACTCGGCCTGTCCCCGGCGCTTGTGATGGCCGTACGAAGCGCTTCCGTATCTTCGCGCATCAATCTGCGATAATCCAGCCATAACCCCTGCCCGTTCGGAGATACCGCGTCCGCAGCCAGTCTCAGCGATGCAGATGCCCCGTACACCTCTTCCGCGTCCGGAGACAGCGCGGATACAGCTCGCCGCATCCGTTCCATGGCGGCAGCTAGCGCAGCAGTTGCCTCGGGCGCAGGCAAGCTTTTGGAAGGGACCGAGAGCAGCGCTTCTTCCGCCTGCGTAACATTGCGCAGCACGACAAGCGGATCGCCGTCGCTCACGGATCTGTAAAGGCTCTCCGCCGCCAAGCGGAAACGGTCGACCGGATCTCGCAGGAGCTTCTCGCCGTCTGCAGCAGCGGCCTGTCCGCCGAGCAAGGCCTCAAGCCATAAAATCAATAAGGCTGCCGCGAGTGCGCGGCGCGACATGCGTATGCGTATGCGTATGCGTACACCGTTCATCGACATGGACATCCCTCCTCTAAAAACTATGAAGGGATGTCCATCTTTAGACCTCGCCCCGGACCGAGGCAGTTCGTCTGACGCGTTGATTGGCAAACGATACGACGGCTGCTATGCCGATACTGAAGATCGTCAGTGCAAAGGTGAATATCGCCACGCCAAGCAGCCGGTCGTCGAGGGACTGCGGCAGGCTCGGATACACACCGAAGCTGTAATCGACGGTATCGTTGAGCAGCGTCCACGCGGCTGCGATGCCGAGCGCAACGGTCCCGTACAGGAAAAAACGGCCGTAAACGACAGCGCATACCGCCATGGACATATGCGAGACGATGAGCATCCAGTCCTGCCAAACGATCGGGCTGCCATAGGCTGCACTCGCGAAAATGATGATTGTCGCCCAGATTCCGTATTTAATAGAAGTGACGACTGCGAGTGCCTCGATGACGCCCCGCACGCCTGACGTCAGCTTGCTTGCCCCCGTGCCTAAAGGCGACAGCCAGAGCCATAACGCCGCAATCGTAAAGAACGCCGAAGCCGTCGGACTGTCCGGCACGAAGGGCAGCTGCCAGGCAGGATGCGTCTGCATCGTGTCTACCAGCTGGTTTTTGTACCAGTAATAGCCGTATATCGTACCGAACACATAAAAGACCATGAGCAGCGTCATTACCCAATTTTGCGTCAAAAAGCGGCGCGACAGCAATACATTCAGATCCATTCAAGCACCTCGGCCATCTCAAAAATCTGGAAAAGGGCCTGACCATGCCGGTCAGGCCCTTTGATCGCAAGTCTTATTCGGTTGCGGCCTTCTGCTTCGCCAGCCAAGTCGCGACCTTGTCGATCTCTTCGTCGGAAAGCGTACCCTTGAAGGCAGGCATCCCGTCTTTACCGTT
Source organism: Cohnella hashimotonis (assembly GCF_030014955.1). Lineage (NCBI taxonomy): Bacteria > Bacillati > Bacillota > Bacilli > Caryophanales > Paenibacillaceae > Cohnella > Cohnella hashimotonis. The sequence goes on along the minus strand of NZ_JAGRPV010000001.1, from coordinate 2,760,969 downwards.
GGTGACGATCTCTTTGATCTGATCGTGATTCAGCGTGTCGCCGATTCCCGCCAGCATCGGACCGACTTGACCTTGCAGCTCGGTGCCGTGGCAAGCGATACACTGCGCCTTCATCGTGACGGAGAACGCTTCGTCCTCAGGCGCGACCAACGCAGGCACCTTTTCCTTGCCGTAGATGTAACGGCCTTTACCCTCGGCGATCTGCTCTTCGGATTTCATCTCCCGCTCGATATGCTCGGGGATGGTGCCGTTCGCTTCAAGCTCCTTGGTGTAGTGATGCCACGATACCCAAGTCAGGTATACGCTGGCGATCAACGTCACGAACATGAGCGAGCTTGCGATCGGACGGCGATAGAATCTGCGCTCCTTGCCCGTATCGAGGAACGGAGCGAGGAATAGCGCGCCGAACAAGATCGCCGGAAGTCCAATCGTGCCGAGCACGATGTAGTTCTCGGACGTGTACGGATACTTCAGCAGCTGATAAATGAAAAGGAAGTACCAGTCCGGCATCGGAATGAACGCGCCGTTAAGCGGGTTCGCCGGATAGCCGAGCGGAGCGGGCTCCGCGATCGTCAGCGTCAGGAAGCCTACGAGCACGACGACGCCCGCCATCCATTCCTTCAGCAGGAAGTTCGGGATAAACGCTTCGGACTTGCCGGGAAACGCCGTGTAGTCCGGCGGAGCCGGCTTGTCCGGGTGCGGCTTGCGAATGCGCGAGTCGCCTACGTATACGATCTTCTCGTTAGAATTGCCTTTACCATGTGCCAATGCTTGCCACTCCTCTCTCTTACAGCGGCCCGGAAATGCCCTGTTTGCGAATCATGAAGAAGTGTGCGGCAAGCAGCGTGAGCAGCACGCCGGGCAGGAAGAACACGTGAATCGCGAAGAATCGAGTCAGCGTCTGCGCGCCGACGATCGTGCCGCCGGCCAGCAACTCCTTGATATATCCGCCGATCCACGGGACCGAACCCGCAATCTCCATGCCTACCTTGGTTGCAAAGTATGCTTTGTTGTCCCACGGAAGCAGGTAACCGGTGAAGCCCAGTCCCAGCATGACGAAGAAAATGAGCATCCCAACGACCCAGTTCATCTCGCGCGGCGCCTTGTAGGAGCCGGTAAAGAAGACCCGAAGCGTATGTAGGAACATCATAACGATAACGAGGCTTGCGCCCCAGTGGTGCATGCCCCGGACGATAACGCCGAAGGCGACCTGGTGCTGCAGATAGTCGACGCTGTAATACGCGTTGATGATATCCGGCACGTAGTACATCGTAAGAAACATCCCCGAAAGGATCTGGATGACGGTAATAAAGAACGTCAGTCCGCCGAAGCAATATACGAACGCGGAGAAATGGTGAGCCGGGTTAACATGCTCAGGCACCTCGTGGTCCGCGATATCTCTCCACATCGGCGTAACATCGAGACGTTCGTCAATCCAGTTATACATGCCTTTAAACATGGACGAGACGCCCTCCTTCTATACCCGTGTGTTCGATTCAAGCGGTCCGAGATATACCCAGCCGTTCTCTACCTTGACTTGGTATTCGTCAAGCGGCTTCGGCGCCACCTTGAGATTTTTGCCGTCTTTTGTATATCTTGCACCGTGGCAAGGGCAGTGATACAGATCCGGCGCTTCTTCGCCGCTCCAGCTGATCGTGCAGCCCAAGTGCTTGCACACCGGGGACAGCGCGAAAATCTTGCCGTCGTCGCCCTTCGCTACGAAAGCTTGGAGCTTCGGGTCGCTCTCGTACCACCCGTCGACCTGGTGAACCTTGAAGTCGATGCTCTTCGGCTCCTTGGTCACGTCTTTCTCCTCGATCGCCTTGACGAAAGCGGTCTCAGCCTTCTTCTGCAAAAGCGGGTCTACAGCGAAGCGCAGCATCGGGATGATCGCGCCGCCCGCCATGAATGCAGTAGCTCCGCCGAGCGTATAAGATAGAAATTGACGTCTTGTCATTTCATTGCGCTTGATCGGCTTATGCGAGGTTTCGTGCTGCTGATTGTGGTCCATTTTTTCTACCCCCTTTGCCCACCAAAATCGCGTCCGATACGGACTTTCACCTTTTGTTCACAAGGACATACCTATAATATCCCACGTGTCAAAGAGCGTCAAGAATTCCAGTTCCCGATTTGGACACATCTCGGAATTGCACGAACTAAAATGTTGTCATTTTGTCACATTTAACCGAGGCTGAACATGCATTTGTTATGCCCCGTTCCATCGATCCTATTCAGCCCGCGGTTCCGGACCGGTTCAAGCCTGCGCCGCCCGCTTCCACATTTCCGACACGCTTCGTCGCAGCGTTTCTGCATCAGGCTCGCTCACTTCTTCCGTCGGGCAGGCGAAAAGGTCCGCCGACGGCACGCCCGTCTTGTCCCAGCCGGACTTGCCCGACACGACGATCACGAATTTAAAGCCGCCGGACTTGAGCCGGGCACAAACTGCGTCGAGCGGCGCTTCATCGCCCGGGCCGACATAATGGTGGGCCGGATAGGTGACCGTCCTGCCCTTGAAAGCCGATTCGATCGGCGCAAGCCAATCTCCCGCCGCGCCGACGAGCTCGGCCGCGTCCGGAGGCCGCTCCCCGCCTTGCAGTCCCGTCACGGGAATCACCGCGGTGTCCAGATACGGCTGCAGGTCGCTCCAATTGTTTTCGTCGAACTCGCTGAATCTCATCGCTACTACCTTCCTTCCTTGCTTCCTTCCGCATGCTTCCTCTATCCTAACCGATTTGGGCGCGCATGCAAGCCATTTTTTGTCCTGGCCCCCGTCCAGCAAAAACAGACTCGTCCCGTCGCGGGAGCGAGCCTGCCTGATTAGCCGGCGGCTGTCCTAATGAAGAATGGCTTTGAGCTCTTCGGTCAACCGCAGGAACGATTCGGAATCTCCTTCTTCGAGCGCGTGGTCGATCTCGCCGTACAACTGCTCCTTGCGGTATTTACGCAGCGCCTCGTCAAGCGTCATTTCGGCCGCGAGGCCGAGCATCGTCTCGTATGCGATTCTAATGTCCATGGGTTGCCCTCCTGATCTTCGCAAGGCATCCTTCTTCTATGTATGCCCCGCGCGTATTTAGCGGTCTCTGCCGCAACGTCAATTTTATTGTTTGGATCCATATGTCGATAAGGATGCCGGCAAGCGCCGGTTCTCTTTCAAATGGCGCCGTACGACCAGGGCAGCGCATCCTCGAATCCGACCTCGCTCCCCGCCACGAGCACGACGCCTTGCGGCGTCATCGTGACGACCGCCTCTCCCATTGCCGATTCCCCGAGCCTTAGCAAACCCAGATGAAGCATCATCGCCAGCGTGCGTTGTTCGAATACGCTTTTTTCCGAGTCGTAATAGTAAGGCTTCACGAGCGGAAGCAGCGTTGTTTCAAGCGACGAGACGGTTACCCAAGAATGCCTCGACAGCCGCATGACCCACTGGGCCAGCGCCTGCAGATTCGGCACCGGAAGCTTGTAAAGACGCAGCCAGAACCGATACAAATCCGCGGGATCGCATGCGGCACTGCCGTCTGCCATCTCCCTTCCCCGCTCCGAGAGCCGCAGTTCGCTTTCTTCTTCAAGGAGCAAGCCGGAATAGTAGGCATAGTCGTAGAGCAGCGAAAACCGTTCCGGATATTCCTTGAACCGCCGCCCGTATCCGAAGCGGAAAGCCGTCTTGGCGGGCGCCTGCTCCATCACCGAGAACGTGTCGAGCAGCTGCTGCAGCTGCCTCTTGTAAAGGTAGCCTTCGGTTGTCAGCGGCGTATCGTAATCTCTGACATACTTGAGCATCCGGACGAGGTCCCCGGCCATCATGCCTCGCTCGTCGCGATAGGCTTGCGGTTCGTCGCGAAGTTCGACTGTTAGTCGAAATTGATCTTCAATGGCGCCGCACAGCTTTTTTTTCACGTCCTCCGGAACATGGTACAAATACCGCGTCTGCTGTGTAATGCCTCCGAACAGCCAGCCATAGCGCTTGAACCTGGCGATCGCGCTTCTTCTTTCGTCAGCGGGACTCTTCGGCTCCTCCGGCTTTTTGGCTTTTTTTCGTGTGCCTGCCGACGCTTTTTTTGAGCTGCCGTTCTCGCCGGCGGCGCTGGGTTTGGCCATGGCCGTCTGCGCCGTCGGCTGCTGTCCGCCTGCATGAGAAGGTGCGGCGTCTGCCGCAAGCGCGGCTCTTGCGGTCAAGTCCTCCAGACTGTAAGCTTCCCGCTTCTCGAAAAGTAGGGAGTTTAGAAACCGAAGATCGCCGATACTCATTTCTTCGACGCGCCGAGCCAGCACATCGCGCCGTTGCACGGCGCTCAGGATCGATTGGATCAGCTCGTTTTTGGAATGGCTGCTGCACTCGCATTGATAGACTTCCGCGATGCCGGACAACTGCGCGATGTCCGCATAGCTGAGCATGTCCGCCAGATTCATCGGAATCCCTCCTAAAACCGCTGATAGGAGCAGTATCGTCGCGATGCCGCGCATTTAAACGTAACCGCCGCGCAGGCGGCGCGCGCAAAAAAACCGACCGGCGTAAGCGGGTCGGTTCGGGATTATGCATCGTGCCATTCGCGTGTCGCGCCGATAACAGTCCTTCAAATGCAGTCCTTCAAAGTCTTCCCTCCGAAACTAGCATGAAAAAGGCTGAAAAAGGCGGCCATAAGCAATACGCGAATCCAGATCACGTCATCTCAGGTGCGCCGTGCAATTATGGAGCGTAGGCACCCAACCGGCGTCCTCGCGCTCCACGATCGTCAACGACAGGTTCGCGATCCGGCTGTCGTCCACGCCGCTGTCAAGCGCCTGAAGCAGTTGAGCCAAAAAGCTGCCGTGCGTCACGACAAGCCAGCTCTCGCCGGGATGCCTCGCAGTGAACGCCTCTACGAAAGCCAAGCCTCTGGTCCTCACTTGCGCATCGGACTCCTGGCCGGGAACCCGTCCGCGCCAATCCGCGCCCCAACGCGCTACGCGCTCGTCCTCCGTCGTGCCCTCCGCTTCTCCGAAGCTGCGTTCGCGCAGGAGGACGTCGCTTACGAGCGGCAGTTCCAATCGCTCCGCGATCAGTTCGCCCGTGCGTCTGGCGCGCATCAGGTCGCTGCATACGATGCCGTCCCACGTCGCAGGCTCCCTACGAAGCCTGTCCGCCAGCAGAAGGGCTTGCCGTTCGCCCTCCGCGCTAAGCGGGATATCCGTCGCGCCCTGAATCCGGCCGGCTATATTCCAGGAAGTGACGCCATGCCGAACCAAGCCGAGTTTCATTTTGCCGCTCATCCTTTTTTTAACCTCGAATACCAGTTTACGATAAGAAAGGCCGCCAGTACGCCGAGTACCGACAGCATAATCCAATAGCCGGGCATCGCAGGCGACGAATTCAGCACAAACGGATCGCTCATGCGGGAAACGGGCATGTCGATCTGGAGCGCGCCCCGCATTTCGCCCGTACCCGCAGCTTCCATAATGCCCGCCGATTGCGTACGGCCTGCGTGCATGCGGTCATAGAGCGTGAGCAGGATGCCGCTGCAGCAAAGCGCCAGCAGACACGCGACGATCGTGACGACCCTTCGGCGGAACGGACCGGTAAAGGAGTAGGCTCTGCGCGCCGGCGGCAGCAGCCAACCGTCCTCCGCATAAATTCGGCTCATCACGCTGACGTTGACCGCCTGGGCGGACTGTGAAGGCACCGAATAGGACTCTTCGAGCGCAACCTCCCGAATAAGCGCCGTGCTCTCCTCCCACCAATGGAATTCGGCTGCGCAAGACGGGCAGCCCGCCACATGCGCATCGATCTCCCGCCGCTGCGGATCGCCCTCCTCGAGATCCCAGTACGATTCCATCTGCTGCTGAACGTGTCCGCACGTCAGGGTCATCTTGACTTCAACTCCTCGTAAACCTTCATCAGGGCCGGCTCCGGCTCGTGAAAGTACTTTTCCAATTGAATCTTCACACTGGCTCTGGCGCGGAACAATAGCGACTTGACCGCGCTTACCGTCTGTCCAAGGATGCCCGCGATCTCCTGGTAATCTAGCCCTTCGTACTCTCTTAGCACGAGCGCGGAACGCTGCTTCTCGGGCAGGTTGTTGATCGCCTCCCGCACCAGCGCGACTTTTTCGTTGCGGAGCAGCGTCTGCTCAGGCGCCGCTTCATAAGGCGCGAGCGGCACATAAGTCGTATCGTCAAGCGACAGATGGGCCGCCTTTTGCTTGCGCAGCTCGCTCAGCACAGTATTGCGGGAAATCGTATAAAGCCAGGTGGAAAACGAAGCGTCTACCTCGCGGAAGGAATGCAGGCTCCGGTAGGCCTTGTAAAAGGTCTCCGAGCACAGGTCCTCTGCCAGCATCTCGAGCTTGGCGCCGCGCAGCATATGATAAATAAAAGATAAAATCTTCTTCTGATATTTGGCCATCAACTCGGAATACAATTCCGCGTTGCCTTCCTTGATTTCCCGAATCAGTTGAGAATCGGTCATCATTTTAACGCGACCTCCACCTTCCGGGGGACGTCTTCGGCCTGGCATAACATTATACCGGCGCTCGGACATAAAGTTGCGATTGCAGCCAAAAGAATCACGGCTTCCCCAGTTTTTTACATAAGATATCGTCATTGTATCATAGTACGTCTAGGTAAAGAATTAAATTAGCCTTAAAAATTTCTCAATATTACGCTTGTAAGCGGCGAATTGGCGTCAAACGAAATGAATAACATGTCCAATTCTCGTTTTTTATACCGTTTAAACGGCAAAAAAAACACCGCCACGAGGGGCGGTGCCGAATGCACGAAGCATTCAGGATTAGGATAGGAGTGGAGAGAAACCATACTGTACTTTTATTATATGTATCCGTTTTCATATTGTCAATAAGCGTTTTCATTTTTTATAAATAAAAAATGCAGGGTCGTTTGACCCTGCGGATTTCAACGTTAAAAATAGACCGAGTACTGAAGGGACCGGAGAAGCTCGACAGCGCGCTCGAGATCGTCGCCGTGGCGGAAGGACAAGCGCAGCACGCCTGGCACGTCCTCCCTGCTCTCGATGATGTGCAAATTGCTGAGATTGATGCGAGCCTGCCCGAGCTCCGTCGCGATCCGGCCCACGATGCCCGGCTGATCCGGCACGTCGACATAGCATTCGTGCAGCGAAGTGATCATGCCCTTGCGACGCTCGGGCAGATTGTCGCGGAACCGGCCTGCGCTGCCGAACCGCTCGACGATGCCGGCGCCTTCCCGCTCCTCGAGCAGCCGTTCGAACGAAGCGATCTCGCCACGCCAATCGGCCAGCAGCTTGAGCAGCACGTCTCGGTTGCCGAGCAAAATATCGCGCCATATGTACGGATCGCTGGATGCGATTCGCGTGATATCGCGAAATCCACCCGCGGCCAGACGCCGGTACAAGTCGTTCGATTCATTGTAGCCCGCAATCTGATTGACCAGCGCGACCGCGATAATATGAGGCAGATGGCTGATCGCGCCTACGATGTCGTCGTGAAGGCCCGCTTCGATCTTGACGATATTGGCCCGCGTCCAGCGGAGCAGCTCCTCGAGCCGCTCGATCGCCTCGGGCGGCGTGCCAGGCGAGGGCGTCAGCACATAGAACGCATTCTCGTACAAGTCCGGCGTGGCGGCTTCGACGCCGGAGCGCTCCGAACCGGCCATCGGATGACCGCCGATGAAGACGGCGCCGCTTAGCTTAAGCCGCTCCGCGCAGCTTACGACGGACGCTTTCGTGCTGCCGACGTCCGTGATGATGCAGCCGGGCTTCAGCGGCAGCTCGGACAGTCGCTTCAGATAGTCGTCCAGCATGCCGACCGGGACGCACAGCACGATGACGTCGGCGCCGGCCGCCGCCACTTCGATCGAAGTCGTCGCCTCGTCCACGACGCCCAGCGCCAAATATTTGTCGACCGACGCCGCGTTCACCGAATGACCGACGATAGTGAGCCCCGGCTTGCCCTTCCAGCACAGCGCCAGCGAGCCGCCGATCAGCCCGACGCCGAAGATGGCGATCCGCAGCGGAGCTGTTCCGTTTGGAGTCGTATGCAACGTTTCGTGAACGGCTTTGCCTTCGATCATACCCTACGCTTGCACCCCGATTTCCTGCAGAACGGCTTCAAGCGCTTCCGCGACCTTTGCGTTCTGCTCCGCGCTGCCGACCGTGATGCGAATGCGAGTCGGGTAACCGCGCTGGCCCGCACGGATGATAACGCCCTTGCGAAGCAGGGCATCGAAAACTTCCAGGGAAGGACGCTTCACGTCGACCATGATGAAGTTGCCGTGTGCAGGGAAGTAGTCGAGCCCCAGTCTGTCGAACTCGCCGCGCAGAAACGCCAGTCCTTCGCGGTTTGCCGTGCGGCACCGCTCGAGGAATTCGTCGTCGTTAAGCGAGGCGAGCGCTGCCGCCTGGCCGAATCTCGACGTATTGAACGGCTCGCGCACCTGGTTGATCGAGCGGATCAAACCCGGCGCCCCGATGCCGTAGCCGATGCGCAGCGAGGCAAGGCCGTAAATTTTCGAGAAAGTGCGCAGCAGAATCAGGTTCGGGTAGCGCTTCAGCAGCGCCAGGCCGTCCGAATAGGACGGATCCTCCACGTATTCGCAATAGGCCTCGTCCAATACGACGAGGACGCGGTCGGGCACTTGATCGAGGAACGCCGTCAGTTCTTCGTCGCTGACGATCGTGCCCGTCGGGTTGTTCGGATTGCAAACCCAAACGATTTTGGTCTTTTCGTTAATTTTATCCAGCATCGCCGGCAGATCGTGCTTGCCGTCCGCGAGCGGCACTTCGATGCTGACGCCGTTTTCGATCGTAACATTATGCTTGTACTGCGGAAACGTCTCGACGGCCATCACCGTCTCGTCGCCCGGCTGCAGGTATGCGCGCGCGATCATCAATATAATCTCGTCGGAGCCGGCGCCGAAAATAATCTGGTCGGCACCCACGCCCGTGCGCTTGGCGATTGCGTTCGTCAGCTCGACGGCCGCGCCGTCCGGATAAATGCTGATTTGCTCAATCTCGCGTCGAATCGCGTCGGCCGCCTTGGGAGAGCTACCGAACGGATTTTCGTTGGAAGCCAGCTTGATGACCTCGTCGAGGCCAAGCTCCCGCTTTACTTCTTCGATCGGCTTGCCTGGCTGGTAGACGGGCAAATCGACGATATTCGGTTTGGGCTGCATAGGATGGTTTCCTCCCTGGCTTCATCATAAAGGACGGAGCGATTGTCCGCTCCGTCCCTAGAACAACATGCCTCTATTGTGACATATCTCTATGTCGCTGTACAGATGCAAAGCTTTCAAACAAGCAAGCGCGCCTCTCCGTCCGATCGGAAAATCGGCTCGCCCGCAGCCGCCTGACGAGAACTAGCGGCCGCTCGCCGCCCGGCTAGACTTCTCCTGCCTTGCGCGGCTTCAAATCGGCGATGAACGCCTGAACCTCGGCAAGTCCCGCCTTCGTCAGGCCGGCATCGCCGAGCGCTTCCGGCGGCAGCGAGGCTTCGACCTGACGCACGATCGCGCTCCCGACGATGACGCCGTCGGCGACGCCTGCGAACCGCTCCGCCTGCTCGCGCGAGGAGATGCCGAAGCCGACGCAGATCGGCACGCCGGACGCGCGGCGGACCGTCGCCAGAAAACGGTCGATGTCCGCATGGAAATCGGACCGCACGCCCGTTACGCCGAGCGATGATACGCAGTATACGAATCCCTTCGCCTTGGAAGCGATCCGTTCGACGCGCGCATCGGATGTCGGCGCGACGAGCGGGATGAGGTGGACGCCAGTCCGTTCCGCAATGCCACGCACCTCTGCGTCCTCTTCGAGCGGCAGGTCGGGGATGATGACGCCGCTAAAGCCGTGCTCCTGGAGCAGGGCGAAAAAACGCTCGAGTCCGAGCTGAAGAGCCGGGTTGAAGTACGTAAACAGAATGAACGGCATCCGTACGCCCGCCGCGCGCGCCTTGGAGGCGACGCCGATGCAGTCGGTCAGCGAGATCCGATGGCGGAGCGCCCGCTCGGAGGCGCGCTGGATAACGGGTCCGTCGGCCAGCGGGTCGGAATAGGGCACACCGAGCTCGATCATATGGGCGCCCGCCGCTTCTGCGGCGACGATCAGCTTGACCGAAGTTTCGAGATCGGGATCGCCCATCGTCAGAAACGGAATGAGCGCCGTTTCTCCCTTTGCTGCCAGCTCCGCGAATACGGTATCGATAGCGTTCGCCGTGGTCGTGCTCATGGCAGATCCCCTCCCAAATATCCGATGATCGACTCGACGTCTTTATCCCCGCGTCCGGACAGATTGATGACGATGATCTGGTCCTTAGGCAGCGTCGGCGCCAGCTTCAGCGTATGCGCCACGGCATGCGCCGATTCGAGCGCCGGGATGATGCCTTCCTTGCGGGACAGCAGCTGGAGCGCGTCGAGCGCCTCCGCATCCGTGATCGGCACGTATTCGGCGCGTTTGATATCCTTCAGGTACGCATGCTCCGGCCCGATGCCCGGGTAGTCGAGCCCCGCGGAGATCGAATGCGCCTCTTGGACCTGCCCGCCTTCGTCCTGGAGCACATAGCTCATCGATCCTTGGAACACGCCGGGCGTGCCCTTGGTCATCGTCGCCGCATGCTTATCCGTATCGACGCCGCGTCCGGCAGCCTCGACGCCGATCAGGCGCACGGACGTATCCTCCACGAACGGATGGAAGATGCCCATCGCATTGCTGCCGCCACCGACAGCCGCAACGATGACGTCGGGCAATCTGCCCTCGGACTCGAGAATCTGATCCTTCGTCTCGAGGCCGATGACGCGCTGGAAATCCCGGACCATCATCGGGTAAGGATGCGGCCCCGTGACCGATCCGAGAATATAATAGGTGTCGTCGACATGGCTGACCCAATAGCGCAGCGTCTCGTTGCAGGCATCCTTCAGCGTGCGGGTGCCCGAAGTAACGGGCACGACCTCGGCGCCGAGCAGCTTCATCCGGAAAACGTTCAGCGCCTGGCGCTTCGTGTCCTCCTCGCCCATGAACACCTTGCATTCGAGGCCGAGCAGCGCGGCGACCGTCGCGGAAGCGACGCCATGCTGGCCTGCGCCAGTCTCCGCGATAATCTTCTTTTTCCCCATCCGCTTCGCCAGCACCGCCTGCCCGATCGTATTGTTGATCTTGTGGGCGCCGGTGTGGTTCAGATCCTCGCGCTTCAGGTAAATCTTCGCGCCACCGAGATGCTCGGTAAGGCGCTCCGCATAATACAGCGGCGTCGGGCGTCCCGAATACTGCTTGAGCAAATATCGGACTTCCGCCAAAAAGTCGGGGTCGTCCTTGTAACGGTTGTAAGCTTCCTCCAGCTCGTACAGTGCGTTCATCAGCGTCTCCGGGACGTATCGCCCTCCAAAGCTGCCGAATCTGCCGTAAGTATCCGGCACTTGTGTCGTCGTCATGATTGCTGCTTCACCCTTTCCGCGAATGCCGCGATTTTAGTCGTGTCCTTGACGCCGTTCGTCTCGACGCCGCTTGAAATATCTACGCCGTCCGGCCTGTAGGCCGACAGCAATTGTTCTACGTTATCGGGATCCAGGCCGCCTGCAACGAATAAACGAATGCCTGCAGCTTGCGCTGCCCGTTCGTAGGCCGGAATAACCTCCCACGGAAAAGCCCTTCCCGTGCCGCCGCCGGCCGTATCGATCAATACGGCGGATACGGTCCCGGCGTATACCGCCAGCCGCGCGGGTCCGCGTTCTGTCGTCCCGCCTTCGGCCCCAAATGCGCCGGACGCTTCGTCTTCGCCGTCCGCTGACAGTGCGCGCCATACTTCTACATTAAAGCGACGGCCGACCTCGCGGCAAAATTCCGGCGTCTCCCCTTTGCCGTGCAGCTGCACGACATCGAGCGGCGCGGCGGCTAGCGCGGCTTCGAGGGTCTCCAGCGACGGGTCGACGAACACGCCGACCGCAAGCGGCGGCCGGCCTCCGGCCATCCTGGATTCGCGCGATGCGCGGATCAGCTCGCCCGCAAGCTCCGGCGTCACATAGCGCCGGCTTTTCGGCGCGAAGATGAAGCCGATGTAATCGACGGGCAGGCCGTCCATCGATTGCAGCGTCTCGGCTTGCATGATGCCGCAGATTTTCACCGCCGGTCTCGCATTCGACGGAGCCGTTCGATGTGCGGACCGTTCCGTCTCGCCGGCGCCGCTCATCCTGCCGCTCCCGTCTTAACGATGGGACCGAGCAGGCCTTCGATGGCGGCGCCAACGTCCGGCTGCCGCATGAAGTGCTCGCCGACGAGCACCGCTTGCGCGCCTGCCTTGCCGACAAAAGCGATATCTTCCGGCGAGGCGATCGCGCTCTCGCTGACGGCGGTGACGCCCTGCGGCATAAGCGCGATGAGCTGCTGCGTAACCGACAGATCGGTTTCGAACGTATGCAGGTTGCGGTTGTTAACGCCGATGAGCGTAGCCAGTCCCACTTCGAGCACCGTCTCAAGCTCGGGACGGTTGTGAACCTCGACAAGCACGTCCAGCCCGATGTCCCGCGCCAGCCGATGGTAGGCGTCCAGCTGTCGCTTGTCCAAAATGGCCGCGATGAGCAGGATCGCGTCGGCGCCGATGAGGCGCGCTTCGTAAATTTGACGTTCGTCGATCGTAAAGTCCTTGCGCAGCAGCGGGACGTTCACGCCCTCGCGGACGCCGCGCAAATAATCGTTGCTGCCTTGAAAATATTGAACGTCCGTCAGTACCGAGATGCAATCCGTGCCGGCCGCTTCATAGGCTTTGGCGAGCTGGACCGGATGAAAATCCGGCCGGATCAGCCCTTTGGACGGGCTCGCCTTCTTCACTTCCGCGATCAAGCCGACCAGCCGCTGCCGACGACCTTCCCGTAGCGCCGCCTCGAAGCCCAGGCAAGCGGGAAGGCTCGCGATCTCGCGCTCGGCGGCGCCCAAATTCATGGACGCCTTCAGCGCCTCCGCTTCTTCTTTTTTCGTCGCTACGATTCGATCAAGAAACATGTCCGAGTTCCTCCGTCCGCTTGATCCACTCCGCCAGCTTTGCGGCTGCTTCGCCCGAGTCGATCGTCTCCGCGGCGCGCTTGACGCCGGCCGCGAGGCTGTCCGCCCGTCCGGCTACATAAATGCAGGCGCCGGCATTGGCCAGAACGACGTCGCGATAGGCGCCGCGCTCGCCGGCCAGAATGCGGCGCACGATGTCGGCGTTCTCGGTCGCGTCCCCGCCGATCAGTTCTCCGAGCGGCAGCGTCGCAAGTCCCAGGTCTTCCGGCGTTATGTCGTAAGTCGTGACGACGCCGTCCTTCAGCTCCGACACTTGCGTCGGCGCCGACAAGCTGATCTCGTCGAGTCCGTCGTGGCTGCCGACGACCATCGCGCGCTTTAGCCCGAGCCGGCCGAGAACGGCAGCGACCACGTCGGTCTTGGTTCTGTCGTACAAGCCCATCAGCTGACGATCCGCGCCGGCCGGATTCGCGAGCGGCCCGAGCATATTGAAGATCGTGCGGACGCCGATCTCCCGGCGGGGGCCGGCAGCATGCTTCAGCGCCGGGTGGTACAGCTGAGCGAACATGAACGTAATGCCCGTATCGCGAAGGCACGCCGCGGCTTGCTCGGCCGAGAGCTGAATATTCACCCCTAGCGCCTCGAGCACGTCCGCGCTGCCTGCTTTGCCGCTCATCGCGCGGTTGCCGTGCTTCGCGACTCGCGCGCCCGCCGCCGCGGCGACGATCGCCGACGAGGTGGAAATGTTGAATTTATGAATGCCCGAGCCGCCCGTGCCGCAAGTATCCAGCAGATCCTCGTGAGGGGTCGCTACTTTACTACCATAGTCGCGCAGCGCCTCCGCGAAGCCGGTAATTTCTTCTATGGACTCGCCCTTGAGCCGAAGCGCGACCATCGCCGCGCCGATCTGGGCGGGGGTCGCTTCGCCCCGCATGATAAGGCTCATGACGCCGTGCGCTTCTTCCTTAAGCAGATCGTGACCGGCCATCAGCTTCGACATCGCTTGCGGCATCGTAATATTCGCATCAATTACCGTCATTGTCAGACCCTCCCGAGCTTCAAGTATGGTGCCGATCAATCGTAGTCCAGATTCGTGCTGCGGTCGCCCGCCATGACGATCAGTCTGCCTTGCTTCGGCTTGGCCGCAGGAGGGAACATCGCTTCCGCGGCGCGGATCGCCTTCAGGCAGCCTTTGGCTTTGTTGACCGTCTCCTCGTATTCGCTCTCGGGTACGGAATCCCAAACGATGCCGGCGCCGGCTTGCACGTATGCCTTGCCGCCCTTGAACACGATCGTGCGGATCGTAATGCACGTATCCATGTTGCCGGAGAAGCCGAAGTAGCCGATCGCACCCGCATACGCGCCGCGCGCTTCCCGCTCGAGCTCGGAGATGATCTCCATCGCCCGCAGCTTCGGCGCCCCGGACACGGTGCCTGCCGGCAGGCAGGATAAAAACGCGTCGAAAAACGTTTTGTCCGGCGCGAGCTTGCCCGTCACGTTGGACACGATGTGCATGACATGCGAGTACCGCTCGATTTCCATATACGAGTCGCAGCGCACCGAACCGAATTCGGAAACGCGCCCCAGGTCGTTGCGGCCCAAATCGACCAGCATCACATGCTCCGCGCGTTCCTTCTCGTCCGCAAGCAGCTCCTTGGCGAGCGCTGCGTCCTCCTCCGGCGTGCGACCGCGCGGGCGCGTGCCTGCGATCGGCCGGGTCTCGACGCGGTCGCCGTCGACCTTGACGAGCAGTTCGGGCGAGGCGCCCACGATCACTTCGTCGCCAAGCTTCAGCATGTACATGTACGGCGACGGGTTCATCGTCCGCAGCATCCGGTATACTTGAAGCGGATCGACCTCGGTCTCGATGTGAAAACGCTGAGAGAGGACGACCTGGAAAATGTCGCCTGCCCTGATATATTCCTTGGCCTCGTTCACGTTGGCGATGAACTGCGCTTTGGTCAGGTTCGAACGGACGTCCCCGAGATGGGGATCGACGGGCGGCGTACCTACCGCAGGAGCCGATGGCGGCAACGGCTGACGCATGCGCGAGATCGTATCGTCCATGCTTGCGGCAACCTTATCGTATTCGCGTTCGATCTCTTCTTCTGTTGCGCCGTCCGTCACATGCACGTTGCCGATAACGAGTACTTGCTGCTTGAAGTGGTCGAAAACGACGATGCGGTCGCAGAACATGAAGTGCATGTCGTCCATGCCCAGATCGTCCTCGCGATGCGGGGGCAGCCGACGCTCGTAGTATTGCAGCAGGTCGTATCCGAAAAATCCGATCGCGCCGCCCGTAAACGGCGGAAGCTCGGGCAGCGCGGGACTGCGATAGCCCCGGAGTCGCTCGCGCAGGAGCTTCAGCGGATCCGTCGTCTCGAAAGTTTCCTCGCGTCCTCCCTGCTCGATCGTCACCTTGCTTTTTTTCAGCCGCAGCACCATGAATGGATCCGTGCCGATAAACGAATACCTCGCCCACTTGATACCGCCCTCCACGCTCTCGAGCAAAAAGGCGCGGCCCCCCTGGCCGAGCTGCTGGAAGACGCGAATCGGCGTCTCCGTATCCGCCATCAACCTTCTGACGACGGGAATCACATTGTAGGCGGCGGACAGCCGAATGACCTCCTGAAGCTCTTTCCCGCGCTGCTGTTCCATCTTATTTATCTCCCCTCTCCGGGCCCACAACCGGTGCGGGCCCGCCGATTCGCCGGATCTGATGCCGACGATTGAAGCACGAGCCTCGAAAACGCAAAAATCACCTCTGCGATTGCAGAGGTGACATCATAGATAAGGGATATGTAGACATGCAACAGCCGGTCCAACGACCTGGTCCGCTTGCCGCCTATGCCGACTTCGCGCTCCGCATGGAAACGCAATCGACCGCTCCGCTCATCTTCTCTCTGCTCGTCTCACCCGCGCGTAAGTCATCGTCCCTCCGGCCGACGGTTCTGCGCCAAGTAATGTGTCTACTATAGCATCGCCGGAGGTCGGGCGTCAACGGGCGGACGACAGATCCGGCCGAAGCTTGACCGCTTCGCCGAGATAGACGTGGCGAATCTCGGCCTGCGTCGCGTCCGTATTCACGTGCACCATCAGCCGAATGCAGCGCTCGAGTCCGCCTTTGACGGGAATCTCCACGGAGCACATCAGCGGCACGAGTTCCCAGCCGGCCATTCTGCGAATCGCGCTCGCGGGGAATGTCGCGTCCAAATCCGGCGTGACTGTGATGAACACGCTGCAGATATCCTCGGGACGCGTCCCGTTTTCTTCTACGATCGCGTCAAGCAGCTCGATCGTCGCTTCCAATATAGGCGTCGCTTCATTGGCGTCCACCGTAATGGCGCCTCTTATGCCTCTCATGCTCATGCGCTTCAAGCCTCCTCTGTCAACCCTTCGACGATCTCTCTTACCCATGCCGCGCTCACGTCGCGCCTGATCTCGACGCTGCCGATCGAGGTCGGCACGACGAACACCATGCTGCCTTCGCTGAACTTCTTGTCGTGCTGCATCGCCTTCATAATCTCGTCCGTATCGAGATGCGCCGGAATGCGAACGGGCAAGCCGAATTTACGGAAAATCGCTTCCGTGCGGCTCGCGATCTCGTCGCCGTAGCCGAACCGCGCGGCGAGCCTGGCCGAGCCGACCATTCCGATCGCGATCGCTTCGCCGTGCAGCAGCTCCCCGTACCCGGCCGCCGCCTCGAGCGCATGCCCGATCGTATGGCCGAGATTGAGTATGGCGCGCAGATCGTTCTCCCGCTCATCCCTGGAGACGACGATCGACTTGACCTTGCAGCCTTCGTACAGCGCGTAGCCGAGCGCATCGGGGTCAAGCGCAAGCAGCCGCTCCGCGTTTTCCTCGCACCAATCGACGAATACGGCGTCCCAGATCAAGCCGTGCTTGATCACCTCGGACAGGCCCGAACGCACCTCTCGCAGAGGCAGGCTGACTAGCGCGTCCAGATCGTACAGCACCGCCTCGGGCTGGTGGAAGGCGCCGATGATGTTTTTGGCGAGGCTGTGGTTGACCGCCGTCTTGCCGCCGACGCTGCTGTCGTGCGCCAGTATCGTCGTCGGCATCTGCACGAAGCGGACGCCGCGCATGTAGACCGCCGCAAGGAAGCCGGCCAGGTCGCCTACGACGCCGCCGCCAAGCGCGATGACCGTCGATTTACGGTCGAGGCCGCCCGTGAGCGCATCGGCGACGAGCGCGTCAAGCTGCGCAAGCGACTTGGAAGACTCGCCAGACGGCACGACGGACAAGCTCACTCGGTAACCTGCGTTTTGCAGCGAATCCTTGATCGTGTCCGCGTACAAGCCATGGACGGAAGCATCGGTGACGAGCAGCAGCGGCGAACCGGCCGGCAGACCCAGTCGCTTGAAGTATTCGCCGGAATTTGTGTGAAGACCCCGGCCGATGTAAATCGGATACGAACGCTCGCCAAGCTCGACCGTAAGTTCCCGGATTTCTCCTGTGGCAGCCATTTTAATAGGCCCTCGTCTGCTTCATATAATTCTCGTAATTCGCACGGATCTCTTCCATCGAGTCCCCGCCGAACTTTTCAAGAAACGCCTTGGCGACTTCCCAGACGACCACATTCTCCATCACGACGCTCGCGGCCGGTACGGCGCAGGCATCCGACCGCTCGACCTGCGCGGTAAAAGGCTCGCGGGTGTCGATGTCGACGCTCTTCAGCGGCTTGTACAGCGTAGGAATCGGCTTCATGACCCCCCGCACGACAATCGGCTCGCCGTTCGTCATGCCGCCCTCGAAGCCGCCGAGACGATTGCTCGCCCGGTGATAGCCCTTCTCTTCGGTGTACAAAATCTCGTCATGAACTTGCGATCCGGGCCGATCGGCGGCCTCGAAGCCGATGCCGATCTCGACGCCTTTGAAGGCATTGATCGATACGACCGCTTGGGCGATGCGGCCGTCGAGCTTGCGGTCCCATTGCACATGGCTGCCGAGACCGATCGGGAGGCCCGTCACGATGCATTCGACGACGCCGCCGATGGAGTCGCCGTCGGCCTTGGTCTTGTCGATCAGCTCGATCATCCGCTGCTCCGTCTCGGCATCGATAACGCGCACGGAAGACGCTTCGGTACGCTCGACAAGCTCGTCCACGCCGATATCCGCCGGCAGCGGAGGCGCCTTGATCCCGCCGATCGAGACGACGTGTCCGGCGACGCGAATGCCGAATTCGGCGAGCAGCTGTCTGGCGACGGCGCCTACGGCCACTCTCGCAGCGGTCTCGCGCGCGCTCGAGCGCTCCAATATGTTGCGAAGATCCTTCTGTTCGTACTTGATGCCCCCGTTCAGATCGGCATGGCCCGGACGCGGACGATGTACGCGCCGCTTGGCTTCGTCTCCGCCTTCGATCGGCTCGACGTTCATGACCGAAGTCCAGTGCTTCCAGTCGTTGTTGGCGACGATAAGGGCAACCGGCGCGCCGGTCGTACGGCCATGGCGTACGCCGCCTACGATCTGCGCCGTATCCTGTTCGATCTGCATACGACGGCCGCGGCCGTGTCCCTTCTGTCTGCGCTGAAGCTGGAAGTTGAGCGCCTCAAAATCCAGCTCCAGGTTGCTCGGCAAACCTTCGATAATTGCGGTAAGCTGCGGGCCGTGCGTCTCGCCCGCGGTTAAGTAGCGTAGTGTCAAGTGAGTTCCTCCCTGAGTCTTGCGGCAACCTCGAATACTTTTGTTTATTATAGTACAGCGTTAAAGCTTTTGACAAGAAAAGAGCCCGCCCATACGGACGGACCGAATAATCGGCGCGGCGCCTTCGCCGCGCTTCAGTCGCGAGAGCCGGCCATACCTCGCCCGCCTTCTCCTGAGCGGACTTTGTCCTTCGAAGCAAGACGAACCTGTACCGCTTCCGGCACCAGACCGAGGAGCGACGGATGCTCGAGCCCCAGTATTTGCGCACATTCCTGCGCCGTCACGAGTCCGCTCCGATAAGCTTCGATCGCTTTGCGCTTGTCCATGACACCCTCCGCTGCCTCAAAGTTGCTCCTAGTATCGCGCAGCGGAGCCAGCTTCATACGATGCGGCGATAGAAAAAAGTATCGGCCGTCTCCAGCCCGTACTGTCCGGGCGAGAAAATCTGCTCGGTACTGCCGACGAAAAGGATGCCGCCGGGCTTAAGCGCCTTGGCGAACTTTTCGTACAACTGCTGCTTCGCCTCTTCGGTGAAATAAATCATGACATTGCGGCAGACGATCAAGTCGAAGCCGTCCTGGAACGAATCGAACAACAAGTTCTGCTTCTGAAACCGAACGGCATGCTTAAGCCGGTCGTCCACCTGAAAGGCGTCGCCGCCTCCTTTAAGATAAGCTTCCGCCATGTCCTTCGGCACCTCGCGGATCGAACGCTCGGGATAAACGCCGTTTTTGGCTTTGGCGAGCACGCCATCGTCGATGTCGGTCGCAAGCAGCGTCGCTTGTCCGAGAGCGCCTAACCGATCGAGAATCATCGCGATCGTATAAGGCTCTTCGCCCGTCGAGCAAGCGGCGCTCCAAACTTTAAGTCTAGGGTTCCGCTTGATCATGTCGGGCAAGAATCGCTCCATCAGCATGCTCCACCGGTTCGGATTGCGCCAGAACTCGGAAACGTTGATCGTCATGCGGTCCAAAAATTCGTTGCGGAGGCGCGGCTCGTCCATAATCGCTTTAAAGTAGGACGAAAAATCGGAAAAACCGTTTTTGACGCGCAGCGTCGTCAGCCGTCTGCGCATCTGCGTTTCTTTGTATTGCGAAAGGTCGATCGATGTCGCCTTGCGGACGTTCGCGATAAAATTGGCGAAATCCTCGTCCTCCGTCATAGCCCGCGCTGAATTTTCGCTCATGCCCATGCTCCCCGTCGGTTCGTAACGCTTGCTGCGTGCTCAGATCCAAACTTGAATGACTTTTTCGTAGTCCAGAAGCTCGTCCTCGGCAAAAAAGATGCCGATCTCGCGAAGCGCGTTGTCGTGGGAGTCCGAGCCGTGAATCAAATTGTAATTCGTATGTATCGCGTAATCTCCGCGAATCGTGCCGGGCGCCGCCTCGATACCGCTCGTCTTGCCAATCAGTTGCCGAGCGGCGGCAACAGCCTCGTCGCCCTCCCATACCATGGCGAATACGGGACCGGAAGTAATGAACGTGATGAGACGGTCGTAAAAGACTTTGCCCTTATGTTCCGCATAATGCCGTTCGGCCAGTTCGGGCGTTACCTGCATCAGCTTGGCGGCGATCAGCTTCAGTCCCTTGCGCTCGAAGCGTCCGACGATCTCTCCGATCAGCCCTCGTTCGACGCCGTCAGGCTTTACCATGAGATACGTGCGTTCCATCATTCAACCTCCTATATTACGAAAGGCCTGTCCGGCGCATCCGCGGCATTTCCATCATTTTACCACAGGCATTTCCATCATTTTACCACAATCATGTCCATTAATAGCTTCTTTGCGCAACAAATCTCGCAATATCGGCCAAATTTTTGCGCGCTGGAATGGAGGGCAAGCCTTCAAGCAGCTTGAGCGCCTTTGCCATATAACGCTCGGCGAGCGTCTCGGCCTGCCGGATGCCCGTGCTGCCCCGTACGAGCTTGACCGCGGCGCTGGAGTCCGCCGTCCCGCCCGCCGCCTGAATGCGGGCGATCTCGCCAAGCAGCTTGTCCCTAAGCGCCGGCTCCTGCAAAGCGTAAAGCACGGGCAGCGTAATATTGCCCTGTCTCAGGTCGCTGCCCGGCGGCTTGCCGATCGCCTTTTCCGTGCCGCACAAATCGAGCAGGTCGTCCGTGATCTGAAAAAGCATGCCGACGTTGTAGCCGTACCGGTACAAAATGTCGCATTGTTTTTTGGGCGCGCCTGCCGCCATCGCGCCCAACTGGCAGCTGATGGCGATGAGCAGCGCCGTCTTGCGGCGGATGCGCAGCAAGTAGTTGCGGACGCTCTGCTCCGTATTGAAAAAATCGCGAATCTGCTCCATTTCTCCGATGCACATCTGTACGATCGCCCCGGACAGGATCTGATGAATGCGCGGATGCGCAAGCTCCGTCGCGATGACGAGCGACTTGCCGTGCAAATAATCGCCTGTGAACATCGCGATACGGTTATCCCACTTGGCCTTGACCGTCGGCTGTCCGCGACGGGTGTCGGCGTCGTCGATCACGTCGTCGTGCACAAGCGATGCCATATGGATGAGCTCGAGCGGCACGGCGACGCGCTTGAGCTGGTCGAGCGAATATTGGCCAAACTTGCCCGACAGCAGCACAAACACCGGACGCAGGCGCTTGCCGCCCGCCTTGAGCAGGTGAAGCGCCGATTCGTTCAGGAGCGGCAGGTCGCTGGCGACGCTGCCCGCCAATGCGTCCTCGATCGCCTGCAGATCGGATTTGAGTGAAGTGTAAAGCTGCATCAACTTCATATAGTCACCTTCGGTTCATTGTGGTGGGGCCGCTGGCGTCGCGACCGGTCCGGCCAAGCTCCATTCCTCGATCGCGACATCCTTTTCCAGATAACCGAGCTCGCGCGCATATTTGAAGAACAAGGACAAGCCTTCGCGCTGTCCTGAACCGAAATCATGGTTCAAGCCTTCAAAATAGCCTTTCCAATAGGCCTCGGTCCCGCCGACGGTGCGCAGCGCATGATCGATCACCGGCCGCATGTCGCCGTATGAGCGTCGCTTGGAATCGACCAGCGCTTCGTAGATTTCTGCGATGTCCGCAGACATCGCGGCGGCGGCCTCCCGTCTGACCGCCCAGACGGCGAAGGTCATCCACATGCCCGTAAACCGGTACCAGCTTTCCGACAAATCGATGACTTCATAGCCGTGATGGTGCCAGGAAGCTCGGATGGCATGGTCGCCGATCAACAGCGCCGCATCCGCATGCGTCAACATCGAGTCGAGGTCCGGCTCGGCCGATTCGTAGACCGGTTGACCGCCATGAAACTTTTCCATTAAAATTTTCAGCAAATTCACCGAGGTGGCCGACGTGGTCGTCATGGCGATCCGGCCGCCGTCCAGTACGGTCTCGAGCGGCGACTTCAGGAACAGCAGAATCGACTGTACGGGACCTCTGGCGCTTACCGACAGATTCGGAAGCAGCACGTAGTCTTCGCTGTTAAGTCCGTAAGCGAACGAGGAGATGGCCGCCATGTCGATCGCGCCTTCGCGCAGCCGCCGGTTAAGCTCTGCAGGCATCGCGCGCACCAGCCGAGGCGCGCACCGGAGCAGCTCCGGTTCGAAATGATGGAATACCGGCCATACGTTCGTATAGTCGATTCTGCCGATCCGGATCGGCTCCGTCCGGTCATGATTCATTGCTCTCGCCCCATCTGCTGTATAAATGATGATCCAGACCCATGACGTCCATAATCTTGCCGGTCATGAACCTGACGACGTCTTCCAGCGACTGCGGCCCCTGGTAAAATGCGGGCATCGCCGGAATAATGCGCACGCCGATCCGCGCGAGCTTCAGCATGTTTTCCAAATGCACGGCGTTCAGTGGCGTCTCCCGCGGTACCAGCAGCAGCGGACGCCCCTCCTTCATCGCGACGTCTGCCGCCCGCGTCATCAGATTGTCCGAGCTGCCGTGGGCGATGGCCGAGAGCGTCCCCATCGAGCATGGGACCACGACCATCCCTTCGCATCTGAAGGAGCCGCTTGCGATCGCGGCGCCGATGTCGCCAGGCGGGTAGTAGACCAGCTCGCCGCCCTCGATGCCGCCGAAGGCTTCCGATACGGCATCGGCGCGCCTCGTCGCATTCCAGCCGAGCTCCTCTTTGAGCACGCGCCATCCCGCTTCGGAGATCACCAGATGTACGTCGATGCCGGCCTTGAGCAGCTCCCTGCACAAGCTGATGCCATATACCGCGCCGCTCGCTCCGGTAATGCCGACCGCCCAACGACGAGGACGCTCCGCCTGCCTTACCATGCGCGCACCAATACGAGATCAATGAACGTAAAGACAAACAATACGGTGCTAAGCACGCCGTTCATCGTAAAGAAGGCGGCGTTCAGCTTGCTCAAATCGTTCGGCTTCACAAGCTGGTGCTCATAATAGAGCAGCACGGCCGCCACGATCGTGCCGGCCAGATACCACCAGCTAAGGTCGGTCATCGCGAGCAGCAAAATAAAGCCGGCGAGCGTGACGACGTGCATGACTCTTGCGGTCGTTAACGCCGTGGCGATGCCGAAGCGCGCCGGGTACGAATATAAGCCTTCCTTGCGGTCAAAGTCGACATCCTGACAGGCGTATATGATATCGAAGCCGGTCGACCATAACGCGACTGCGGCGAACAGCACGACCGCCGGCCAGGTGATCGTACCGGTAACGGCGACCCACCCGCCCAGCGGAGCGAGCCCGAGCGTAAGTCCCAGTACAAGATGGCAAGCCCAGGTAAAACGTTTGGTGTAGGAATAGATGACCGTCATGAATACAGCAATCGGCATCAGCTTGAGCGCCAGCGGGTTCAGCTGCGAAGCCGCCCAAAACAGGAGCGCGAACGATATGACGACGAACAGCACCGCTTCGGAGGACTTCAGGAGGCCCGCCGGAATCGCTCTTCCGGCCGTTCGCGGGTTGCGAGCGTCGATGGCCTTGTCGATGATGCGGTTCAAGCTCATTGCGGCCGTCCGCGCGCCGATCATCGCAAGCAGAATCCAGCCGCATTGCGCCCAGGAGGGCAGCTCGCGGTTGACGGTGACGGATCCGAGGATCGTTCCGACATAAGCGAACGGCAGGGCAAAAATCGTATGTTCGAACTTTATCATTTCAAGAAAAATCTTCAACTTCCGAATCATGCCCGTTCATTCCCTTTCTTCCCCATATGCAACGCCGCGACGCCGCCGGCCAGCGGATACGCGCGCACTTCCTGCAAGCCCGCTTCCCGGAACATCTCGGCAAGCCTCGGCAGGTCGGGAAAATCGGCCAACGACTCGGGCAGCCAGCGATACTGGTCGTACTTGCGCGCCACGAGCTTGCCGAGCAGGGGCATCAGCTTCTTGAAATAAAAATAATAAATCGCTTTGAACGGCTGCCAGCCCGGTTTGGACATCTCCAGACAAACGACCTGCCCGCCGGGCTTGACGACGCGATGCATCTCGGAGAGCACCTTGGCGTAGTCGGGCACGTTGCGCAGACCGAAGCCGATCGTGACGTAATCGAAGGTACCGTCGGCGAACGGAAGCTCCATCGCATTGCCTTGCACGAGCTCGATCTGCTTGTCCAATCCCTTTTGCTTGACCTTTTCCCGGCCGACAGCCAGCATGCCGGCGCTAAAATCGAGCCCCACGGTCCTTCCCGTGCCGCTCGCTTCGGCTAACGCGATGGTCCAATCGCATGTACCGCAGCATAGATCGAGCGATGTCTCGCCTCTTTTAACGTTCATCTTGCGCATGGTGAACTTCCGCCACGCCTTGTGGCGGCGGAAGCTGATAATGTCGTTCATCATATCGTACTTCGGCGCAATGCTCTCGAAGACGGAATGAACGTGATTCTGCTTGGACTTCGCATCCATTCTGGTCATCCCAACTCCTTGATTGCCGCGGCCGGCACCCACGTCGGTCCGTTAAGAAACGGCTCGATTAAACTTGCCAGCTCCGCAGCGAGCTTGTCTGACGGAAGCTTGGGCAGCATCGCTTGAAGCTGACCGGCAGACTGCCTGAGCAACGCGACGAGTTTGTCCGCAACGCCGTACTTGTCCATGAGCTGCCGCAGCAAGCCATGATCGTCAGCCCGCTCTTCAAGCGCTCTTCGATCCTCCGCGCTGCCTTCGCCCATCACATGCCAAACGCCCCAGCTCCCGCTCAGCTCGTCCGGACGCTGAAGACGGAGCAGCTCCTGAAGCAGCAACTCGCATCTTGAAAAGCGTTCGACGAGCTCGGGCCACAGCTTGGCGTACATCCCGCTCATCAAATGCCCGAAAGACATAAAAAGACCGCCCCGGATCGCTGAACCGTAGCTGACGTATTCTTCGGCGTTCATGCGCATCTGCTTCATTTTGCCGTACAAGGACATCTTGATCCGATTCACTTCGCATACCGCTTCGCTCAGCCGTTTGACCGTCTCGATCTGTCCGGCCTGTGACAGTAAATGATAAAAACGGCCGCTAAAATAGTCGCCCGCCAGCACCTTCATTTGTCGGGCCCGCATTTGCTTCGTTGGCGTTTTGGCGCCGCTCACTTCGTTTTCGACCAGGTCGTGCGTGTCGAGCCCCAACTGGACCAGGGAGGTCGCGAGCGGATATAGCTCCGCCTGCCCGCCCAAATCCTGTAGGTCCGCCAGCACGGCTTGAAGCAGACGGACACGCCCTTCGGGGAACGCGGGCAGGTCCGTATGCCTAGCGATCATATCGTATTCAGTATATTTGCGGGCCAATTGCGCGATCGGTTTACGTGTCATGTTCAGCCTCCGGAATTGCAAAACGCGGGTGTCGTCGCTTTTTCAATTTATTAATTATAACATAACCGTTTGCGTGCCGCATGAGACGCGCCAACGTTCATTAAAATGCTAAATTTGCGAGCCAAGCCCGGCCTGCTGCCGTCCAGTTCAAGTGAAATCGGGAAGTCTGCGCCCCTTCGAATTGCACGGATTCATTCAATGCCGCCCAATCCGAGGCTCTGACGTCTGCGGAAGCGAGCAGCACGCTGCGTCCGTCCTCCGGCATATAGATTCGGACCAGCAGCTGTCTGACATTATTCACGCGTTCGAACGACGCCCTGGACAATTCGTATATGTCCCCCAGCAGCGCTTCAGTGCCTCCTGCGCCCGGCGCGACCGCCAGATCCACGCTTAGGATGCCGGGTTCCCATCTGACGCGGCTCAGCGCATTCGCAAGCGGCAGAGGATCGATGAGGTCTACGACGCCTTCATCCACAAGCCGCTCGCTGCGAATCGGGGCGAACAAGCCTCCCGCGTCCGATCGGGGATGCTCCGTACGCGCCGGCTGGATCAAACTAAGCAGCACGATGACGCACACGCCCGCCGCAAGCAGCGCGATTCCGCTCCACCAGTGACGCATCGCTATCCCTCCCTTGTCCGCTCCCGGCCTTCGCTCCTTTCATTGTATAAACAAAAAGGGCAGGCTATGCCTGCTCTCCGAGACATGCTTTTAGTTGTCCGTCTCGACAGTTCCGTACTTCGTCAGCACCGTGGCTTTGCCTCGGATCTTAATGGCGGACGTATGATCGGTGAATTGGGCGATCAGCACTTCGCCTTTGTCCAGCTTCTCCGTGTGATGGAAGCGGGTATCCTGTCCGCGCGTCAATCCGATCACGTTCACGCCGCTCTCTTTGGCCTTGATGACGATGTAATCCGCTTGAATCGGTAAGTCCATATCGACTGCCTCCTTGTCGTATGCCTGGCGACTTCCTGCAACGCATCATTCGCGTCCCTATCAATAAAAACGGCTTCCCGGGTCAAAGCCGCGGGAAGCAGTCATGTTCACGTATGTAATGGTCGGAACGGCGGGATTCGAACCCACGACCTCACCCACCCCAAGGGTGCGCGCTACCAGACTGTGCTACGTCCCGGAATAATAGCGAACGTATGTGATTATATCACGCTCTACGTTACGCTTGCAAGCTTGTCGCCATCGATCTATGAATATTTTTGCGGCTGCCAAGCTCGGACAGCCGGCGGCTAAATCGCGTGCCGCCGGCCATTAATCTTAAGCTTTGGAAGGCTTGAGATTCAGTTTGTAAGCAGGCGCTTCGGAGCCTTCCCGCAGGAAGGCGACCAAGTCCTTGTGATGGGCCCTGGATACCGGCGCACTGATGCCGCCTTCGAAAAACACGCGCCCGAGATCGCCGTCGTAACGCTGGATTTTTTCCGTCTGCACCAAATAGCCGCGTTCGACTTTTCGGAAGCCTTCGCCGGACAAATAGCGGTCGAACTCTTCAAGGGAGCTAAGATGGCTGAAGACGCCATAAGATGTCTGAAACTTGATAATTCCGTTCTCGATGAACTGGAACAGCACATCTTCAAGCGGAATCTCGATCACTTCAACCTCTTTGCCGCGGCGAATGGAAACCGGAATCAATTTGCTCATCTGCGGAGCTCCTTCGGCATTGTAGGTTTGTTCAGGAATACGTAGCAGCCCGTGAATGCGAACAAAGAAGCGACAGCTACGAGCAGGGAACCTACGACACTGTATGCGCGTTTTTTCATTTTTCTTCACCTCCTTCCTTAAATGGCAGCAGGAGCGTCTGAACCGCAAAGGTCAATGCGAGCAGGTCGGATCGGATCCATAGATTCGAAGCGACGATCGCAAGCCCGATGACCTTGAGAATCGGATAATGTCTAGGCTTGATCCAAGCGTATTTGTCGAAGTTGGAAGGCGCGAAAATCGCGACCATGGCGAAAGCGAAAAGGGTAAGTCCGAGCGACCAAGCGTTCGTAAGATGGATGTGCGGAATTAATGTCAACACGATCGTAGAGCCGACGATGCAGCCGACATTCGAGTGCAGGTGATACCCGCCTGTCGCGAGACGAAGGATCGCAAAGGAAACGATGACGGCCAATGTAGCCGCAGGCTCGCCGGTTACGATGCCGAGCAGAATCGTAACCGTCGCGATAAGCACCGTGTTGACGATAATCTTGAGCGCGTATTCGATGACGTCGGCGGATGGCGCTTGAACGCCGGCTTCCGTCATCCTGAAGTTAAGGCCTTCGGAGTATTTACGCAGCATCCTCATTGTCCTTCCTTAACGCGATATAGAGAAACGGCGGCAATGTCAAAATGAATACAAGACTCGCATACACGACATAATCTTTGAATTCGTTTCTGAATACGTAAGCCAGTACCATAAATGCGACGATCGCCGAGATGATGACGGCAATCAATGTCGCGTTGGTCCCTTTGAACTCCAAATCGTGTCTCCGGGAGGTCGGCACGAAATCGAAACCCCAGTTAAACCGCTTGATGATTCTCGCAACGACGAACATGAGTATAAATGTAAGCAGCTGTGCCGATACGCTGATCGCTTCGTCGTCCTTGATCGTCTCGACGGAAATCGAGTTGTATTGTCCCAAAGCGAGGATGGTAACGCCCTGAACGACGATTAGCAAAGAAAGGCCTGCAAAATTCATGATGATAGAATAGAAAATCGGGACCCGAAACAAAATCCACAAAATGATGACATACAGAAAAAATTGTATATAAGTCGAAAGGTTCACGGTCTCCGGATTCAATCTCGTAAAGTAGGAAACCTGACTCATCATGAACGCAACGATCGATACGGTGATGAAGGCCCTCCTGTTGAGCCGGAATCGGAAAAGGGAAAACATGACCAGAAAGACGCCGAAACATTCGATGGCGGCTCCTACTATGAATGGTACATAATGCATTGGCTTTGAGCCCCTTTTATCTAAAATACTATAAAACGATAAAATCATCCACTGCTGGAAGAAATTATTTTACAAAATCCACCGGAATACCTAGTCTGATAAAATACTAACATTCGTGTCGATGCGTGTAAATCGCTTTATCGCAAAATATGAAGCCGCTTCGCGAGGAGCGCGAACGAATAATCGAGTAGGCCCATGCGCAATTGCATGGGCCTCTCACAGATCCGGACATGCGGGTCGACGCATCCGGCTCCTCCGTGCTTATCCCCGTTGGGGACGCAGTTCTTGGCTTCGCTCAAGCAAACTGCATAGTCCGATTTCGGCAAACCATTCGTTTGGCATTGCGTATTGGGCATAGGTGGAATGCGAGCTCCGCCAGGCCGTCATTCGGAGTCCGGGCATATCTTTATTGTCCCATCCCCGTCTCCTCATTTCCCGGTGGAGTTTGCGAATTTTCTTCCAACTCCTTAGTTGCACGGCCCGTATTCGTCTTCGAATCCAGGCATCCAGTCCTCGGAATCGGCTCAACACATCTCCCGTCCCAAAGTAGTTCCCCCATCCCCGCAAGTATGGGTTTAGTCGCTTCTTCACGATCTGCTCGACCTTCACCGTCTGGTTTCTTCGCGTGATCTCCTTCACCCGTTCTTTGAATCGCTTCATCGCTTTTTCCGACGGCACCATCCGTTTTCCCGGCTTGAACGCATGACCCAGGAATACGAATGTTTCCTTGTAGCTGTTTACGATTTTCGTTTTCTCCGGGTGTATGATAAGTCCCATCTCGCGTTCCAGCAGTCCCACGACCGAATTCAGTACACGCTCAGCGCCTTTTGCCGTTTTGCAACAGATGACGAAGTCGTCTGCATATCGCGTCATTCGGTGTCCGCGCGCCGTCATCGCTTCGTCCAGCGGATGCAGATAGATGTTCGCTAAAAGCGGACTAATCACCCCGCCCTGCGGCGTCCCCGTCTCGTTCAGGTGGAAGCTGCCGCCTTCCATGATCCCGGCCTTCAGGAAGCTCTCCAGCAACCGCAGTACACTGCCGTCCACGATGGTCTCTCTCACCTTTTCAATGAGCTTCTCATGCGGGATGGTGTCAAAGTATGACTTCAGGTCGGCGTCGATCACGTACCGGTAGCCTGCTTCCAGATCCTTGCGGATGTTGGCCAGCGCCATATGCGCGCTTCTTCCCGGCCGGAATCCATAGCTGCAGTCCTTGAACTGCGCTTCGAATAGGGGTTCTATGATACGCCTTGCCGCCGCTTGCACGACTCGGTCTTCCACGGTAGGAATGCCCAGCGGTCTTTGCGTCCCGTCAGCTTTCGGGATATACACGCGTTTTACCGGCTTAGACCGGTAAGTCTTGTTTCGCAGCGCCAGCTGAAGCCCCTCTAGATTAGGCTCCAGCTTCGATTCGTATGCCTTTACGGTCACGCGATCGATCCCTGCCGCTCCGCGGTTTCGCTTGACCTCCCGGAACGCTTCCTCCAGGTTTGGCTTCGCCCAAATCTTGTCGATGAGGCTGTACCATTTGCGTTTGCTTGGCACTTCAGCTCCTACGTGTGCGTGTTTGTCTTGCCTTGGTCCCTCCATGCTCGTTCTCCTTCCCTTCCCGTTCCTCGGCTCGTAGCCTTGCGGCAATCTCCGTGTCCCGGTCGGTACTCGCCCCAGACGGCTTCTCCTTTTGTTCATTCCCCGGATCTACGCACATCTTAGCTCCCCGGCTCCTGCCTGGCGCATGGTTTCCCTCATTCACGCTTCTTTCACGGTTCCGGGCTTCACACGTGTCCCCGCCTTTTGAGTCGGGGCACGCATCGGCGACCTGACGCCGATTCACCTACCTTTGCGGCCTTTCCGGCAGGCTTTCTCGCTACTATCCCTTCTTCTGACTGCCCACCGTCCGTACCTTCCTTCTTGATCCTCACGATCTTGAACTCTGATACCGCTACAAAAAAAAAAAAAACTTTCTGCGCGGAGACGATGGGCTCTCCTTGGGTCACGTCAACCGGCTTTCCCCCGAATCCAGTCCTCTTAACTTACGGAGCCTATGGATGGTATAGGACTACCCTTCTTTTGCAGGGTTATCCGGCTCCGTCAGCCAACTTGGTGTATGCCGCCTGTTCCGGGTTTTGCCTTGGCATCCTCCGCACCGTCCCTTGCGGGCCCCGGCACTACGCCTCTGCTATGTACTTCCGCCACCTCGCGGCGTACGCGGGACTTTCACCCGTTAGTCGGTTGCGCTGCCAAGCGCACAAAAAGCCATCTTCGCCCGTCAAACGGGGCAAAGATGGCTTCCCTTGCGCAGCGTACGCGGCATAAGATATGTATCGCTCGCGCCAACGCTTAGGTCTTATTATTTAATTCCGTCCTTGAGCGCCTTCCCCGGCTTGAACGCGGGGATCTTGCCTGCCGGAATCTCGATCTCGTCGCCGGTCTGCGGGTTCCGTCCCTTGCGGGCGGAGCGTTCGCGGACTTCGAAATTGCCGAAGCCGACGAGCTGTACCTTATCGCCGGATTGGAGCGCCTCGGAGATGACGTCGAATACGGCGTCCACCGCGGATGTCGCGTCCTTCTTGGAAAGGTCGGCAAGCTCGGAAACCTTCGCGATCAGTTCGGTCTTGTTCAATGCATTCACCTCCCATACGGACAACTGGCGTAGTATCTGTTTATCCGTTTCAACGAAAATTATACACATGAAAACGGCGGCGCCGCAAGCGTAAAGCCGCGCAAACCCTTTATTTACGCCTTGCGGCGGCTTAAATGCACGAAAGTGACGGTCAGCGCGAGAACGAGAACGGCCCCTTTGATGATATCCGTGGTGTAGTATTGAACGTGCAGCATCGTCAGACCGTTAATCAAAATGCCCGTCAGGACGGCCCCTACGAAAGTCCCGATGATATTCGGACGGCCCGCTCCGAAAACGGAATAGCCGACGAACACGGCCGCGACGGCATCCATTAGCATCGGCGCTCCGGCGTCGATCTGTCCGGATCCGACGCGTGCGGTGTACAATATGCCGCCGATGGCCGCGAAGACGCCCGAAGCGACGTAAGCCCATGCGCGGACGCGGCGAACCCGGACGCCGGACAGACGCGCAGCCTCCTCGTTGCCGCCGGTCATCGTCGTCTGTCGGCCGAAGCGCGTGTATTTAAGAAACACATGCGCGCCGATAACCGCCAGAATCATTAAAATGACCGGGAAGGGAACGCCGAACAGCTTGCCTTGGCCGATCCAAAGAAAGTCGGGGTTCATGACGCCAGGCGCCTTGGTGCCGTCCTGGAACTGCATGTTGTTGTAAATCGAATAACCCTTCGTATACGTCTTGTGAATGCCGCTGACGATGTACATGACCGCCAAGGTAGCCAACAGGTCGGGAATCCGGACCTTGACGATCAGAAAGGCGTTAAGCAGGCCTACGACGGCTCCGATGAGCAGGGGCACGATCAGCACGACCGCCAGCGGCAGTTCGTACCAGATCATCATCGTGGCGGTTGCGACCGTCGTCAACGATACGGTCGAGCCGACGGACAAGTCGAAGCCGTCCACCGTTAGCGAAATCGTCACGCCGATCGCCACGAAAGTAAGAATCGAGATCGAGCGCAAAATGTCCACAAGATTCGAATACGTGAAAAAGTATTCGTTGCGCAGCGAAAAAAACAAGATGACGAGCCCGATGAAAATAAGAGCGCCGTATTTGTACGAAAATTGCAACAGCCGGTTGTTCACGCCAGATCCTCCTTGCCTGCGCTCGCGTAATAAAGAAGCTCTTCCATCGTGACGCCGTCACGGTCGAAATGCTTGACGATCGCGCCGTCGCACATCACGAGAATTCGGTCCGCGAGCCCCAGCGCCTCGGCGAATTCGCAGGTCAGATAAAGAACGCCCTTGCCCGCAGCGGCCAGCTCCCCGATGATGCGGAAGATGTCGCGCTTCGCGCCGACGTCCACGCCTTTGGTCGGCTCGTCGAACATAAACACTTCGGCATCGGTCGCCATCCATTTGCCGATCGCGACCTTCTGCTGATTGCCCCCGCTTAAATAGCCGACGAGCTGGCCGCTCGAGGCCGTGCGGATGCCCAGCTGCCCGATCATGCCTTCCGCATGCCGCCGCTCCGAAAGACGGGAGAGAAAGCCAAGAGCGCCGCTGAGCTGCTTCAAAATCGGCAAGCTCAGGTTGTGAAGGACCGACGAGCCGACCAGGATGCCCTCCTTGCGACGCTCTTCCGGCACGAGAGCTATGCCCGCTCGGACGGCGTCCGCCGGCGACGCTGACTTTACCGTCTTGCCGGCAATTTTAACCCGGCCTCGATCGGCGGCGTCCGCGCCGAACAGCAGCCGCGAGAGCTCCGTCTTGCCCGCGCCTACGAGGCCGACGACCGCTACGATCTCGCCTCGCCTGACGCTTAAGCTCACTCCCCTGACTCGGTGTCCCGCCGCGATGTCCTCGACCTCGAATAAAGTCTCTCCGATCGGAACCGTCGACTTCGGATATTCCTCCTCGAAGCTGCGGCCGAGCATCGCCCTGACAATATCTCCGGTCTCAACCTTGGTTGCCGGCTCGGTCAGCACGACCTTGCCGTCGCGCATGACGGTGATCCGGTCGCTGACCTGTTTGACTTCGGGCAGCCGATGCGAGATAAAAACGATGCCGATGCCCTGTTTTTTCAGCTCGTCCATAATGCCGAAGAGCCGGTCCGCCTCTTCTAGGCTAAGCGGCGCCGTAGGCTCGTCAAGTATAACGAATTTGGCCTCCTGCACGAGGAGCCTGGCGATCAGCACGATCTGCTTCTCCGCCAGCGTAAGCTCGTCCGCCCTGCGCTTGACCGGGATTCGCGAGCCGATCCGTTCGAGCACCGCTTCCGCCTCCCGGCTGAGGGCGGACCAGTTCATCCAGATGGAGCCCTTGCCTGTCGCGATGCGGTCGAGCATCATATTTTCCGCCACGGTGAGGTGAGGCACGAGCGACGTATCGACTTCCTGGTAAACGCAGTGAATGCCTTCCGCCTTGGCGTCGGCCGGCGAAGCGATCGACAGCTTCCGATCTCCGATCTGGATCGTGCCGCCGTCCGCGGCATAAGCGCCGGACAATATTTTCATCAGCGTGCTTTTGCCGGCGCCGTTCGCGCCGAGCAGGGCGTGCACTTCTCCCGGGCGCAGCGTAAAATCTACGCCGCCGAGCGCGCTGACGCCGGCGAACGACTTCGTGATGTTCGTCATCGCAAGCTCGCCGAAGACGTTCATAGCCGCCCCTCCTTTCGCATTTGCTTCCGATCGCAATACAGGACGGCGCGGTCAGAATCCCGCGCCGTCCTCGTGCCTACCTTATTTTACTTGGCGCCGACGGATTGCTCAAGCGCCTTGAGGTAATCCGTGTTGCCGGTGTCGCTCGCGCCCCATCCGTCCACGTATTGGGATAGATCGGCGGTCGTTACTTTCTTATCCGTCGGCAGCGCGTCGCGGCTCACGTACACGGAGTCGAGCTGAACCGTCGGAGGCGTTTCGTCGCCATGCAGCTTTTGGTACAGGTAACGGACTTGGACTTGACCGATCGATGCCGGATCGACGGCCGCGGAAGCCACCCACGGGCTCGTCGGATCTTGAATCAGCGCGAGGTCTTCGTCGCTCAGGTCGATGCCGTAAATCTTGATCTCGTCGCGACCAGCTTGCTTGACTGCGTTGGCTGCGCCCTTGGCGAACTCGTCCCAAGCCGCCCAGATGGCGGTGATGCTGCCCTTTTCCGGATATTGCTTGAGGATCGCTTCGGTCCGCGTCTGCGCGTCGAGCTGAGCGCCGTCAGCGGTGCCGAATGCGGCAAGTTCCTTGATGTCCGGGTTGGCGTCCAAAAATGCCTTGTAGGCAATCTGGCGGGACTCCATCGGCGGGAAGCCTGCGACCCAGATTTTAACGATGGTGCCTTTGCCGCCCGAATCCTTGGAGAGCGCTTCGAGGGTTTGCTCGGCCATCTTCTGGTCGTTCTGCGCGATGCTCGTGACGCCTGCATTGGTCAGACCGGAGTCGAACGCCACGACAGGGATGCCGGCTGCAATCGCCTTGTCGACGCCTGCCGTCAATGCGCCGGCGTCCCCGTGGTCGAGCAGGATGCCGTCGTACTTCTGGGTGACGGCTGCGTCAAGGTTGGTCGCCATAACGTCCAGCTTGTTGTCGGAAGGAATGACGGTCAACTGTCCGCCGAATTTCTCGACTTGCTTCTTAACGCCGTCGACGTACTGCGCGGAGAACGTTCCCGTGTTCAAGCGCATGATGAGCGCGATCTTCTTGCCCTTAAGCGCTTCTGCGTCTCCGCCGGCGTCGGACGCGGAAGGCGATGCAGGCTCGGAAGCCGAAGCGGACGGCGATGCCGATGCCGAGCCGCTGGATGCGCCATTGTTATTATTTTTGTTGCCGCAAGCGGCCAGGAGCAGAACAAGCGCCATGGTCAGCGCGAGCCAGGTCCCAAAACGAAATTGCTTTTTCACTAGAAATGGCCTCCCTAATCTATTAAATCATTCTGTAAAAATAATATAATCATTATTTCCAAGTATGTCAATTGGTTTTTGTGTTTATAAAACTTTCAGCGGGCATACACAAGAATCTATTTTAGGCGAACGATGTCGATATAACAAGAATAAAATAAAAACCTGTCGCCCTCCTTCGGCTCCGTAACGCAAATAAAACCGCACGCCTTATCCGGCGCGCGGTCTTTGGTCATTTATAGGATAATGGCGATGAGTCCGCCCGAGCCTTCGTTGATGATGCGGCCCAGCGTTTCCTGCAGCTTGTAGCGGGCGTTGTCGGGCATCATCGCAATCTTGCCCTGGATGCCTTCCCGTACGATGGAGTGCAGCGAGCGACCGAAAATGTCGGAATCCCAGATCTTGATCGGATCCTTCTCGAAGTCCTGCATCAGGTAGCGGACGAGCTCCTCGCTCTGCTTTTCCGTACCGATGATCGGCGCGAACTCCGATTCGACGTCGACGCGGATCAGATGGATCGAAGGCGCGGTCGCCTTGAGCCGGACGCCGAAGCGCGAGCCCTGCCGGATGAGCTCCGGCTCGTCGAGCTGCATCTCCGCGAGCGTCGGCGCCGCGATGCCGTAGCCGGTCGTCTTCACCATCTCGAGCGCCTCGGCGAAGCGATCGTACTCCCGCTTAGCGTGGGAGAACTCCTGCATCAACTGCAGCAAATGGTCTTTGCCCCGGATCTCCGTGCCGACGACCTCCTGCAGAATGCGGTCGTACAATTCGTCCGGCGCGTACAAGTCGATCTCGGCGACGCCCTGGCCCATGTTGAGACCGCTGAGACCGGCGCGGTCGACGAAGTCGTATTCGAGGAACTGCGAAACGACGCGGTCCACGTCGCGCAGACGTCGAATGTCGCGGACGGTGTCGCGGACCGAATTTTCGTAGCTCGACCGCAGCCAGTGCTGCTCCTGCAGAACCATGACCCAGCTCGGCAGGTTGACGTTGACTTCGTGAACGGGGAACTCGTAGAGCACCTCGCGGAGCACGCCCAGCACTTCATCCTCGCCCATCGACGCCACGCTCAGCGTGATCGCCGGAATATCGTATTTGGCGGCAAGCTCTGCGCGAAGCGCCAGCGCTTCTTCGCTTTTCGGCCTCGTCGAGTTGACGATCAGCACGAACGGCTTGCCGACCTCCTTAAGCTCCGCAATGACGCGTTCCTCCGCCTCGACATAGGAGCTGCGCGGAATTTCCGCGATCGTACCGTCGGTCGTCACGACGACGCCCAGGGTCGAATGCTCCTGGATCACCTTCCGCGTGCCGATTTCCGCCGCTTCCTGGAACGGAATCGCTTCCTCGAACCAGGGCGTCGTAATCATGCGAGGACCGTTTTCGTCCTCGTAGCCTTTGGCGCCCTCGACCGCGTAGCCGACGCAATCGACTAGCCGCACATTGACCTCGAGGCCTTCGCCGACCTTGATCTGAACGGCGTTGTTCGGTACGAACTTGGGCTCCGTCGTCATGATCGTACGGCCCGCCGCGCTTTGCGGCAGCTCGTCGACCGCCCTGACGCGATCGGCTTCATGTGCGATGTTCGGCAGCACGACCGTTTCCACGAATCGCTTGATAAAGGTCGATTTGCCTGTCCGGACGGCGCCGACGACCCCGAGGTAGATGTCGCCGCCCGTACGTTCGGCGATATCTTTGAAAATATCCACTTTTTCCACTGAGATTCCCTCCCCTTCGTAATCGCGAAGCCTGCGGTTCCGCCAGCGCGACGGACTCGTACATGAACTTGGACTAGTATCATTGTATGTGCCATGCCGGCGAATATGACGACGGTTCATATTTTTTGAAGCCCCCGCGCGCCGTTCGCTCATCCAAATGATCCTATGACGGAAAATGGATGCCTATGTCCGAAGAAGCAACAAAAAAAACCGTTCCGGTGACGGAACGGTTCGGCTTGGTAGGGAAAGGGCTTGGTCTTATTTGAGAAATGCCCGCGGCTCTCCTTGGACTAAACGATAAACCGGCGATTTGACCGGCACGTAAAACGATTCGTCCGCCAGCAGCGCCCGCAGGTCGCTCCCTTCGCCGGGCTTCGCTTCCGATTTTTCCAGCGCCTTAACGATATCGATGCCGTAATCCGCGTAAACCGAGCTGCCGGGATCGATCATGAGCTCTAGCACCCGTCCGGTGTACATGCTGCGAATAGCAGGATCGTCGATGCCGAGCGCCTTGTAATCGACCCTGCGGAAGTCGGGGTAGATCTCGTCCGCAACCGGCTGCTTCCCTTTATGCTTCAGAACGTAAGCGTTCACCTTGGACTGTACCGTGCCGATCGCCTGATAGACCGCAAGATCGAGCAGCTTCACCTTAGGATCGCTTTCTTCGTCGATGATGAGAAATTGGCCGGAGCCGCCGCTTTCGAACGCTTCCTTGGGAATATCGGTCACATACCCCATCCGCTTCAGCTTGGCGAAATCGAGACGGAATTTCTCGTATAGCGGGGTCCCCTCGGATGCGTTCTCGATCGGCAATAGTCCCGTGTCCTTGCGGTAGCTGTCGACGGCAGCCTGAACGGCGCTCACCGCTTCTTTGGCCGACACCTGGTTTGATGGCGTGTACTCGTCCGGATACAAGCAGCCTGCCAGCGGCAGCAGCGCAAGCGCACATACGAGCATGGCTGCGCGCTTGGCCGCCAACCGGCCTTTTTTCATCCATAGCGATCTTTTCAAATCCAAAAGCCCCCTGTATAAAGCCGTCAATTCCGGCTTGTCGTTTACCATAAATCGTCCGATTGCTGTCGCTCAAGCTGCCGGCGGACGGCCGCCTTTAGCGGATCTTCCGGAACCTCGACCCGAAGGGAACGCCGGATCCGGGACTGGCAAGACAGCCTTACGCCCTGCTCGAGCAGCGGTCCAAGCTTGCGACGCTCCGCCTCCGTCGGGGGAGAGAGCGCTTCCCTGTGGGCAAGCGGCACATCGACCTTGCACATCAAGCAGCCGGCGACGCCCCCGCACCGCGTGCGTACGGGCGCCTTGGCCCGCCTGGCCGCTTCGAGCAGCGTCGTGCCGGCTCTTACGTTCACAGTCTGCCCCTCCGGCCCGAATTCGACCTCGCAGCCGCCTTTATCGCCCATCGTCCGCTCCCTCCTCCGGTGCCGCAGCTGTCAGTCGCCGAAGCTCGCTTTTGATGCCCTCGGACAGCGATTGACGTGCGGCGAGAAGCTCAAGGGTGCGCAAATGCGCCTGCGGATCGGCCCGGATAAGCCGGGCCGCCTCGAGCGCGCGGTCTTCCCGCTCGCGCAGCACATTAAAAATGAGCTCGTGCCCCAGCGGCATAAGACGAATGGAAGGCGTGCGATCCTGTGGAAACCAGTCGTCGCCGTGCGCATATAAAAAGGCGTCGACCTCAGTCAGATACCGGGAACCGGGAATATGAATCTCGAAGTTCCCTACAAGCTCGATCGTAACGCCGCCATACCGGTAATGAGACAACAACGAACGGTAGCGCCCCGTTTCGTCCCATGCCTGAATGTCGGTCGCCCATTCGGCAAGCCGCTTATGAAGAGCCGTCGCGGCGTCAGCGTCCGCATAAATATCCAGGTCTCTCGGCGCCGAAGCCAGCCGCGCCCCGCGAAGCGCAAGTCCGGCGCTGCCCCCGACCAACCAACGCGCCTTGCAGTCCACGGTCAGCCCCGCGATCGCGGTCAGCGCGCGCAGGATGTCTTCGCCGTTGCCTTCTATAGGCATGTCCTTCAGCTCCTTAGAAGTACGTCCGGTTGACGGCCGCGATCGTGCCCGCCGTCTCGACGCGCGCCTGACAGCCGAGGCGATAACCCGCATCCAGCTCGTCCGGTCCAAGCCGGTCCCATTCGGCGTCTGTAGACGCCTCGAGAAGCTCGCCGCCTTCCGTGACGAGGCAGCGGCAGCGCGCGCATGTGCCCCTCGAGCAATTGAACTGCCAATCGACGCCGGCGCCGAGCGCGAGCTCCAGCAGCGTAGCGCCGATTCGCGGTTCCGTGCGCGCTTCGATCGTTCTACCTTTAAGCGTAAGCATATTCAAATCCTCCGGCCCGGTTCTAGTTGTCAAATAATCGATATAAGTCCGCATGCCATACCGACAAGCAGCATAACGAAGGCGACGAAGGAAAGCCCGAAGCGCAGCGCGCCCTTGGTCTTCGCCCTGGCGAGCATGATCAGCACCGCCGACAGAACCATCAGTCCGATGCCGACGAACGACACCCACATTTTCATCATCGGATCCATTGCTAAATAACAGTCCCTTCCTCAAACCGCAGCCTTATGTATGGCAATGACCGTCGCACGTCAAAGCACCGACGATCGGAAAATCAATCCTATAAAACGGAACATATTATACCACATTCTTCAATCACATTCGTCATTCGCGGGCAAAAATGACGAAAACCGCCGTTGCATGGCGCATCGGCGGCCGACCCGTTCTTTATTTAAAAATCTTGATTCTTTCTTCCAGCGGTTTGAACGTCTTCTCCCCCGGCTGCGCGATCGGTTTGCCGAACGGCATTTGAGCGATCAAGGACCAGCTGTCGGGCAACCTCCAGGTCCGTTTGACCTCTTCGTCGACGAGCGGATTGTAATGCTGCAGGGATGCGCCGAAGCCCTCGGTCTCGAGCGCCGTCCAGATGACAAACTGATGCATGCCGGAGGAATGCGCCGACCACTTCGGGAAGTTGTCCTTGTAGGACGCGAACTGCTGCTGCAGGCTTTCGATAACGGTCTGGTCCTCAAAAAACAGCACCGTGCCGTACCCTGCAGCGAAAGCGCTCATCTTCTCTTGCGTCGCTTTGAATTGCTCGGGATCGGCGACGACTTTGCGAAGCGTCTCTGTCGTTATGTTCCAAAATTTCTTGTGTTCCTGCTTGAGCAGCAGTACGATTCTGGCGCTTTGAGAGTTAAACGAAGACGGCGTATACTTGACCGCTTCCTTGATGATCTCTTCGATCCGTTCGTCCGGAACGATGGCTTCGTCGCTGATGCCGTAAAAGCTGCGGCGGTGTCTGACGGCACTCAGAAAGTGATCGCGGACGATCGCATCCATCGTCATGGCAGCATGTCTCCCCTTTCTGTATTCGAGTTGGACGATTACCGCTTCAGGTTGCCCAATTGCCCGTAAATCAATGAATGGCATGCTTGACCAACGTTTATTCATGGACGGTCGACTGCGCCTGATATGCAAAAAAGCCCCGCTCCCCGACAAGGGAAGGAGGC
This sequence comes from Cohnella hashimotonis, assembly GCF_030014955.1. Lineage (NCBI taxonomy): Bacteria > Bacillati > Bacillota > Bacilli > Caryophanales > Paenibacillaceae > Cohnella > Cohnella hashimotonis. The sequence goes on along the minus strand of NZ_JAGRPV010000001.1, from coordinate 2,720,972 downwards.
TTTTGCGGCAGCGGCCTTTATTTTTTAAGCATCATTTTCATAAGTCCTTCAAGATTGCCGATGTTAAAACCGCTCTTTTTGACTGCGCCGACGATCTCCTTGATCGTCTCCTCCGACACGGGCACGCCCGCTGTGCTCGATACCTGCTTGATCAGCTGGCGGAGTTGCGCTTCGCTTTGCATGATGTCCGGGGACACCTTTTGCGCGATTTTTTTGAGCGACGCTTCCGATACGGGCTTCCCCGTCTTTTTGCTTACCGAATTAATAACATCCTTGGAGATCTTCTTGTCCATGCTTCCCCTCCTCCGCAAATCATGCCTTGTATCCTATGAGGCACGAGGTGCGGCGGTGTGGGCGGGTTTGAAGACTGAGGCGGCTATCGCTATGTACGGTTAAAAAGAACGGTCTCCTCGATCTCATGCGTGCGCACTCTTCCCATGAGCGCTTCTACCGCTTGCAGCGGCGGCTTGCCTTCGAACAGAACGGCATGAAGCTGCGCCGTGATCGGCATCTCGACACCGTACTGAACGGCGAGCTTCGAGGCTGCCAGCGTCGTACGCACGCCTTCGACGACCATCCCGATTCGTTCTTGAACCTCTTCATAACCAAGCCCCTGCGCGAGCAGCTCCCCGGCGCGATAGTTGCGGCTGTGTCTGCTCGTACAAGTGGCGATCAAGTCTCCGACGCCAGCGAGGCCGGCAAAAGTGAGCATATGCGCGCCCATCGCGGATCCCAGACGTCCGATCTCGGCAAGCCCGCGCGTCACAAGCGCGGACTTGGCGTTGATTCCGAAGCCAAGACCGTCAGAAAGCCCTGCGCCGAGACCGATAATGTTTTTGATGGCGCCGGCCGTCTCTGCGCCGATGTAATCGGGATTCGTATAGACGCGGAAGTAGGCATCGTTAATAAACAAATCCTGAGCAGCTTCCGCTTGCTTAAGCTCGCTGGCAGCCACGACGACAGTCGTGGGCAGCCGCAGCACGACTTCTTCGGCATGGCTTGGTCCGGATAGGACGACGATGGAGCCTTCAGGGCGTTTCAACTCTTCGGAGAGCACTTGGGACATTCGTTTTAAACTGCCCGTCTCAAAGCCTTTGGTCGCATGAACGATGAGCGATTCCGGCTTGAGATGTGCCGCGGCCGCTTGCGCAACCTCTCGCATGGCCGAAGACGGCGCCACGAACACGACGGCGTCCGCATCGCGGAGCGCCTCGGCCATATCCGTCGTCGCACGAAGCGATTGGGGCAGCTCCGTATCCTCCAAATATTTGCGATTCGTATGAGATTCGTTGATCTCTTCCGCTTGGGCGGCACCGCGCGTCCATACTGTTACCTCGTGACCGTTGTCCGCGAGCACGCAAGCCAGCGCCGTGCCCCAGCTGCCGGCTACCAGGACCGTAACTTGGCTAGATGCCATGCGAATCCTCCTTCTTCTTGGCGCCGATTTTGTTCTCGGTACCGTTCATCAGCTTGACGATATTTTTGCGATGCCGGACAATCGCCAGCAGCGCCAGTACGAGCGCTCCCCAAAAAACCGGGCCGATCTCGCCGGCCAAGCCGAGAACAATAGGCACCAGCGAGGCGAACACCATCGATCCGAGCGAAACATAACGCGTAATAACGATTAGGACAATAGCTACGATGCCCGCGGCGACGACAGGCAGCGGCGCCATGTAAATGAGTGCGCCGACGGTTGTCGCAATGCCCTTCCCGCCCTTGAAGCGGAAATAAAGCGGCCAATTGTGCCCGGCGATCGAAGCCAGACCGCAAGCGACCGCAAGCCAGGAGCCTTGCTCCCCGGCGATCGCTTGACCGAGGGCGACGGCAGCGAGGCCTTTGGCGATGTCGAGCAGGAAGACGGCGATCGCCGGTCCCTTGCCGAGCACGCGAAGCGTATTTGTCGCGCCGGCATTGCCGCTTCCATGCTGGCGAATATCGATCTTGCGGAGCCAACGGGCAAAAAGGATGCTGAAGGAAACGGAGCCGAGCAAATAACTGACGACTACGGCGATGACGGCTGGCAGCAAAACGGTTCTCTCCTATTCCTGATCGGACTTGCGGCGCGTAAAGAGGCGCAGCGGCGTTCCCTCGAAATCGAACGCGGCCCGAATCTTGTTTTCCAAATAACGCTCGTACGAGAAGTGCATCAATTCGGGATCGTTCACGAAAATAAGTATCGTCGGCGGCTTGACGGATACCTGCGTTGCATAATTGACGCGCAGCCTGCGGCCTTTATCCGTCGGGGGCGGCGTTATCGCCACTGCGTCCGCGACGACATCGTTGAGCAGATGCGTCGGCACGCGCATCGCATGCTGCTCGGCGACGCGATCGATAACGGGCAGCAGACGGTGCAGCCTGGACTTCGTGAGCGCGGACAGAAACACGATCGGCGCATACGACATGAACAGGAAGTGGTCGCGGATCGAATTGGTGAAGTGCTGCATCGTCTTGTCGTCCTTCTCGACGATGTCCCACTTGTTGACGACGAATACGGACGCCTTGCCCATCTCGTGCGCGTATCCGGCAATATGCTTGTCCTGCTCGATGATGCCTTCTTCGCCGTTAATGACGACAAGCACGACGTCCGCGCGCTCGATGGCCTTCATCGACCGCATGACACTGTACTTCTCGGTCGTCTCGTACACCTTGCCCCGCTTGCGCATGCCCGCGGTGTCGATCAGCACGTATCGTTGATCGTCCTTAACGAAGGGCGTATCGATGGCATCGCGCGTCGTACCCGCGATCTCGCTGACGATGACGCGCTCTTCGCCCAGTATGGCATTGACGAGCGAGGACTTCCCGACATTCGGACGCCCGATCAAGGCCACCTTGATTACATCGTCGTCGTACTCCTGATCTTCGCCGACCGGCAGACGCTCTATGCAGGCCTCGAGCAGGTCTCCGATGCCGATGCCGTGCGAGCCCGAGAGCGCGATGGGATCGCCGAAACCCAGGCTGTAAAATTCGTAAATATCGTCCATGCGCTGAAGATTGTCCACCTTGTTCACGGCGACGACGACCGGTTTGCCCGAGCGGAACAAGATCTGGGCGACTTCTTCGTCGGCGTTCGTGACGCCTGACTTGGCGTCGGCCATGAAAACGATGAGGTCCGCTTCTTCGATGGCGAGCTCCGCTTGCATTCGGACAAGGCGAAGCATGCCGTCTTCGCCGTCGATCTCGATACCGCCGGTATCGATCACGCTAAAGCTGCGGCCGCTCCATTCGCCGGTGCCGTAAATACGGTCGCGCGTAATGCCCGGCTTATCTTCGACGATGGCCAGGCGGTCACCGATTATGCGATTAAAAATCGTCGACTTCCCTACGTTGGGACGTCCTACGATGGCAATGACAGGTCTTGCCATGCTTTCACTCCTTAAGGGATTCCTCTGAATCATACAAAGAGTATCATAACAAAAATACCCCGCCTTGGCTAACGGTTCCTAAAGTTCCCCGCTCGCCTGCGCATCGTTAATGCCGATCGACGAGCATATACAATCCGTCTTTGAGTTTATGAGCGGCGCAGTCCAGTATTTTTTCCATTAGATTCGTCAAGTTTTGCAGTTCCTCCTCCGACTTCGCGATCAGAGCGGACGAGCCTTCCGATACATTGGTCGAATCGGTCGTCAGAAACATGACTATTTTAGCCATGAGCTGGCTCTCCTTTCGTTTTGTTGGCCTTCGTCGGTCTGCGGACGGCCGATTCAAGAAGGGGAACGTCTTGCATCGCTTTGAGCGCCTTCTCCATCCCGTGTTCCCGCGGCAGCAGCAGCACGCCGAGCGCCCCCGTCGCCAGATCGAGCTTCGCGATCGGCAATAGCGCCGGTTCTCCGTCATCCCGATATACGCCGAGTCTTGTCGACAGATCGTGCAAAATTGCCTGCCGAAGACCCAGGTTGGAAAGCGTTACTTTCGCATCATCGCTAACCGGCGTCAGGATGAAGCCGATCGCTTGTTTGCGGATGATGTCGAGATTCGATTCGAGCCCGACATTCATCATATAGACCGGTCCAACCGTTACGCTTGCGTTTTCCGCTTTAACAGGCGCGAACGCCACTTCCGCGATGTCCTTAATCGTCTTTCCCTTCATAAACCGCAGGACGATCGCGATACATACGATACCGAGCAGCACGCCCCAGATCCACCCGATTATCGTTGCCGCAAAGCTGACAATCAAAGCCGTCGCTATCGACAAATAGTTTCGCCCTTCGAAAACGACGGCAATGCCTTCAATATAGGTCGCGCCGCGCGGGACGAGCTCCTGGTGATCGATTGCGGTCAACGTCCCCCTCTCCATATTGCGCACTTCCCTGAACTGCTGCGCTGCGAGCGACAAAAACGTGATCGCCGTATAATCCTTGCTCATCAGCGCCGGGACGGCCACGGCGCCCAGCGCGCCTGCGATCAGCCCGAGCGCCAGATGAATGATTTTGCCGTGCGGATAAGCGGGATACTGCCTGTAGTCGCTGCGCAGCATGACTACCCGTGCCAAAAAACCGAATAACGTGCCGAGCGTCACGCCGATCAATTCATGATGTCCGGCTAGCCACTTTGCCGTTATCATACCTTGTCCCCCTCTTGCCGGATTCCTTTCCATTCCTTAGTATGCGCAGCAAGGACGTCGTCAAAAAAACAATTTGCAAGACGCAAAAAAAGCGCTGCAGAAAGGCTTCTGCAGCGCCCGTCATAGCTATGGATGTAGCTTACTTAAACTTGCTCAGCTTGTCGCCGAACTTCTCGGCAAGCGTGAAGCTCATGCTCTCAGGAGCGGGAATGTTCGACTCTTCGCGTCTGCCTCGCGGTTCGCGCGGCGCACGTTCAGGTTGAGCGGGCGCTTCTTCGGTCTCCTTGATGGAGAGCGATACGCGCTTCTCGGCCGGGTTGAAGTCCAAAATCTTCGCTTGCACTTCCTGGCCTTCCTTCAATACTTCGTGCGGCGTAGCGACGTGGCGGTGCGCGATCTGGGAGATGTGCACAAGGCCTTCGACGCCGGGCGCGATCTCGACGAATGCGCCGAAGCTCACGAGACGCTTCACGACGCCGGTCACGACATCGCCGCTGTTGAATTTGCCGTTAACCGATTCCCAAGGACCCGGTTGGGCGGCTTTGATGCTCAGCTTGATCTTGCCGATCGATGTGTCGACGCTCAGCACCTTCACGTTGACCTTTTGGCCTTCGGAAACGACGTCGGCCGGATGCGCCACATGGTTCCAAGCGATCTCGGAAACGTGGACCAGTCCGTCTACGCCGCCGATGTCGACGAATGCGCCAAACGGCGTAAGGCGCTGAACCGTGCCTTCGAGCACTTGGCCCGGCTGCAAGGATTCCATAACCGATTGCTTTTGCGCTTCGTATTCGGCTTCGAGCACTTCTTTGGCCGACAGGATCACTTTATTGTTTTCACGGTCGATTTCTTTGACCTTGACGCGAAGGGTACGACCCTTGTAGTCGGAGAAGTCTTCGACAAACGTGCGCGCGACCATGGAAGCGGGAATAAAGCCGCGCACGCCAACGTCGGCGACCAGGCCGCCCTTGACGACGTCAGCTACCGTAACTTCGAACGCTTCGCCGTTGTCGAATTTGCTCTGGAGATCATCCCATGCCTTCGCGCCGTCGATCTGACGCTTGGAGAGGACAAGGCTAGCCTTCTCGTCGTTGATGCTGACGACCTTCGCTTCGACTTCCTGGCCGATCTGTACGGCGTCGGAAGCATTCTCCAGGTTGACGTTGGAGAGCTCGCGAAGCGGGATGACACCGTCGTATTTATATCCAAGGCTTACATAAGCTTGGTTGTCTTCGATTTTAACGATGGTTCCCTTCACGGTATCGCCCTTTTTCAGCGATACGACGTTCTCCAGCTCGTCTTGCGTTACCGTCTCTGCGGCATTGTCGGCAGCGACAGGCTCCTGCGCGGCGGATTCCTGGACATTGATTTCTTCAGACATGGAAATAACCTCCTCAGTTCTACCACAACTTTATTTAAACCCGCAACGCGGGGTTTAAATCACTTAAGTATAAAATTAGGACGAATGACCGTAGTATGCGCCGGAAGAATTAAATTATTGCGCGGGCCTGCCCGTATTCAGCATTTCTTTGATCCTGGACATCAGCAGTTCGGTAGCGGCTTCTTGCGCCTCCGGCGAACCGTCGCCTGCAAGCGCCTGCATATCGAGCGGCGCGCCGTATACGGCCTTCATCTTCGTAAATGGACGATAGCTGCCGACCAGAGCCACCGGCACGACGGCCGAGCCGGCACGGAACGCCATGCTCATCGCACCGCGCTTGCCCATGAGACCGACGTCCTTGCGCGTTCCCTCCGGGAAAATGCCCATCACTTTGCCTTCGCGCAAGATGCCGATCGCCGTGCGGATCGCCTCTTTGCTGACGCCGCCGCGCTTAACCGGAAAAGCGCCCAGGTTCGCAATCAATGCGCCGAATCCGGGAACCTTGAACAACTCCGCCTTGGCCATATAGTGAACCTTGCGGTCGACGCCGATCCCTAGCGCGATCGGATCGAGCAGGCTCGTATGGTTGCTGGCGAGGATCACGCCGCCCTGGGCGGGAATTCGCCCGGCGCCGACAGCCTCAAAACGGTAAAGCAGCTTGAACAGGACTCTGAGCAGCAATCTCGCGAATCGGTAAAGCATCGGTCAATTCTCCCTTGCAGCGATCGCTTGCGCGGCCGTACGGCCTAGCGATACGATCTCGTCCACGATCTCGGCGATCGAGCGCCCCGTCGAATCGATCAGGAGGGCGTCGGCGGCCTGGCGCAACGGCGCGATCTCGCGCTCGCTGTCCATTCTGTCGCGCAAAGCGATCTCGCCTTCGAGCTGATCGAGGGTGACGGCCGGCTTATCCCCGAGCTCCAAAAACCTGCGGCTCGCGCGCTCTCGCGGCGACGCGGTCAAGAAGACCTTGAGCTCCGCATCGGGCAGCACATGCGTGCCGATGTCGCGGCCGTCCATGACGACGCCCTTGGCGGCAGCCATCCGGCGCTGCAGCTCGGACATGCGCGACCGCACGGCGGCGTTCGCGGATACCAGCGAGACGGCCGCGGTAACCTCGCGCGAGCGGATCAGACCGGTGACGTCCTTGCCGTCAGCCAATACGATCTGCCCCCCTTCGCCGGGAAGTAACGAGATGTCCAGACCCGACGCCAGCGACGCCAGACTATCGCTGTCATTCAGTTGAAGCCCGCGAGACTGTGCGACAAAGGTGACGGCACGGTACATAGCGCCCGTGTCCACGTATACGTAATGAAGCTCGCTGGCGACCAGCCTTGCGACCGTGCTCTTGCCCGCTCCGGCCGGTCCGTCGATCGCAATGTTGATGCGGTGCGGATAACGTTCATTCATGAAGTAGCAACAAGCCTCCTAGAGCGCACAAACATTGATGCATCCGGTCGATAAGACAGGAGGTCCATCGGCCTGCGGCAAGGCGGAGACGAAGCTGCTCGGCAACGCCTGCATGAGCATAAAACCAGCCGGCCGACGCCTGCGCACGAATGAACAAATTATACCACAGCAAATATTCAGATGCAAAAAAGCAAGCCGAATAGACAAGTGTCTATCCGGCTTCGTAGCGGATTCCATCGGCGCGCTCGCCGGGAACGATCAACGTCCTGAACGCAGGTACGCGCAGCAGCAGCTGCGCCAAAATGAGCAAGATCGCGCCGGCCAATGCCGCCGCTCGCAGATACCCGTCGACGCGTTCCGCCGTCCGCTCGCGGTCCGCTCGCCGACGATTTCCTTCGCCGTCCATGCCGCTTATGCCCCTCCTTCGTCTAGTCCTTCCTTCGTTCTAGCTGCTTCTCGAAGCAATAACGAATGATTTTTTGCTGATCGGTATCCTGGATGTCCTGAAACCGCATCATGACCAAATTGTGATGCGGCTCGACCGGCACGATCCGTACGATCTCGCCCTCGAATTGCGCATGCGAGACCGTGCCGGATTTATAGTTCAGCAGGAGCCAGCAGTTCGCCTTCATATTCGGCGTAATCGGCCACTTGCGGTCGCATCTGAACGAGACGCCGCCGCCGCCGACATCGTCCGTCAGCGCCGTGAAACGCATCTTCTCGCCGAGACGGACGGCAATCTCCAGCTGCGCCTCGACGCGTAAAAAGCTTCTGCGCTGTTCTCTTGATATTTGATCCGGATCAGGCTTAGGAATGACGAGCTGACTGATGCTGTCCCTTCGTATCGAATGAACGCGGGCGGCGAACTGGTGCTTGACGCCTTCCGACGTAAAATATGTAAGCTTAAGCTCGTCTCCGGGTTCGGTTCGATGAAGCCTCCGCGTCTGTTCGTCGATGGGGATGTCCACGTACAAAAAACGATCGTCGGCGTCTGTGACGCGGGACCGAAGCATGCTTGGCGCCCCGCCGTCGTTCGTCGCCGCATGGGGCTGAATGTAGAGCATTTGACCTATCTTGGGAAGCACGCTGCACCTCCATGCGACTGCTGTATAATGTCGGAATGACGCGAACATTGTCTTCTAGTTCGTATTATCCTATGCATTATAGCACGATCGCTTGTCCTGCGGCAGATGGCAAGTGGTCAAAATATTGAAATCCGCCGAACCGGTTTTCAGTCCGGCGGTTTCAAGCGAAAAAGCTACAAAATCGCTCTTGCCGAATCCGGAATTTGCTCGACCTTCTCTTCGATGCCCGTATCGGCATTAATGTAAATGCGATACTGCGCACCGTTGATCTTGCCGGTATACTCGTGGCATAGCACTTCTTTATCCTCGTCGTTCTCGATAACGGCCAGATGATGCCCCGTTACTTGAAGCTTCGGATGAAGCACCGACTTGGCTTTCACCTCGTCGACGTTCGCCCTGCCGACGGCAAGGCCGGCTTCATGATAGACGTGGTCAGCCGCTTGAAGGCCGACGGCCTCGCCGTTGTCGAGCGCGATCCTCACCGTTACTTTGTCCGGATATACGAGCACGTCATTTTTCTCGGCTACAAACGTGAATACGGCAACGTGGTCGTATTCGTCGTAGGTCACCGGCGTCATCGAGTCATAACCCTTGGCCTTCAGGAATTCGATGGCTTTCTGCTTGGCTGCGCCGACGCTCAAGCTGCGGGTCTTGACGACGCGTGGATTCATGAACCAAAGCAGCTTGCCGCCGTTCGCAGTAAAATCCATTACGATCTGCGGCTTCCCGTCCCCCTTGGACGCATGGTTTGCAGCGTTTATCGTTGCCGTATAAGTCGGATGGTCGGTTTTCGCGCCGTTTTCGGCGATCATGATGTCGCGGCCGGTTGACATCGCGGAAACGCCGAGGAATTCACGCGCTTTGCGCCGAGCCTCCTCCGGTGAAATTCTAGGACCGGAAGCGTTGCCGTGCGCGCGCTGAAGATGCTGGGAAGCCGATGATGGCCCCCAATCGTTTTCCGGATAGGACGAAACCTTTTTGTCGACCGTCTTAAAGCCGTCAATAATCGAATTGTCCACTGTCTGGTCGGCGCTTGCAATGGCGACTTCGACATCCATCCACCTTAAGTGATCGGAAAGAACGGCATCCTGAACCTTGCCCAGCTCTTTGTTGATGTCGGCCGCTTTCGCATACAAGGATTGCATCGTTTGCGTTTCCTTGTCGGACAAAGGCTCCTTCGTGAGATCGCGCACGGACGTCCGGTACGCAAAATCGGAAATACGCGTCAAAAAGTTTTCCGTTTGATTAAACGGCAGAAGCGTAAGCGGAAGCTGATTCACTTCGTTTTGCGCCTGGCTCGTGAGCCGCCATACGTTCACCAGTCCTTTGCGCTGCATGCGATAGGAAGCGCTATTGACCGCAAGCGTCTTGCCGAGCTGCTCCTGAAGGCTGCCCATATGGTTCGTCAAGTCGTGGAAAGCGCGTTGGTACTGGTTTTCCGCCTTGATCAGCACGGCGTTTTTCTCCTGATGCTCCTGGTATCCCCAAAAGACAGCACCCGCGAGCAGCAGCGCGCAAAGCGGAAACATCACTGCGCTTAATCGTTTGTACATGAAAAACGGCCCCTTTCATTCCCAGACTACGGATTGCCGTTAGTGTGGGTATGAGGAGCCGGCTTTATGCATTTGCTTCTTCAATTTCGAATCGATCCGCGTTGCCGCAGACGCACTGCCTGAACCCGGTATCTACTTTTCCGCGTTCCCGCTTGCCCCGCAAAATAAACTTTTCCCCGCAGGACTTGCATCTGATCGTGACCTTGACCCGTACGCTATCCAAAAGACTCCCTCGCTCCCGCAACTGTTAAAAACATTATCGCCACAATCCGGGAGCTTTAACCGCCTTCCTCGCGATGCACAAGACGGAATGGAGAGACATCGTTGGCGCTTTGGACGTAGCGGATGCTTCGAAACCAGAGCAAGAGCATGAACGGAACGATGATCCACATCCACGTTCTAGGCAGGGATTGCATCAGAAAATCGTATATGCCGTGCCACGCAATCGGCAGCACGAACGCCATCGCCTGGAACAAGCGGGCTTGTTTGCCCTTGGAGAACTTCGCTTTGCCCATAAAGTACCCCATTACTACGCCGAACAAGGCATGTCCGGATACCGGCAGCAGCGCACGTACGAGCAGAGAGCCGAAAGTCGAAGGCTCGGCGAATGCGTACATCACGTTCTCGATCGTTGCGAACCCAAGCGACACTGCCGTCGCGTAAACGATGCCGTCGTAAGGCTCGTCGAACTCGGTATGGTTAAAAACGATGTGATAGAGCACGAACCATTTGAAAAATTCTTCGACGCCGGCGGAAATGACAAAAGAAAACGCGAAGGGCGATTCGCCGAGCCAGATCATGAGTCCGCGCTGTACGATCATGATCGGCAGCACGATCAGCGCGCCGGTCACAAACATCTTGGACACCATCGACAGCGGCTCGGTATCGTACCGATCCTTCCAGTAAAAATAGGCGAGCAAGGCGAGGCCCGGCGCGATAGCCGCAGCGAGCATGGAGATGATCGGCAAGGCGAATCCCCTCCCTTCCTTCTTCTATGATAAGCGCAAAAAAGGACAGCTGCTTTAAAAACGTTCGCCGTTTTTATGCAGCATGTCCGTCAAGGAGCGCCGACTCAGGCGAAATGCTCCGTCAGCACTTGCACGGCATGGGCCGGGATTATCAATTGTCCGTATTCCTCAAGCACGGCAGGCGTGACGGAAGTCGCGTCGCCGTACTCCGCAAGAATCGCTATCAGCGCGTTGTCGTTCGCATTCTCGCCGGAGGACGGATCGAAACACAATATCCAGTGGTTCTGATATTTGTACATTCGGCCCTCGTCCGTGATCTGGGACTTCAGCATCTTGGCCGCGCCAATGGCGTCCTCGATGTCACGGAACCGATATATGATGGCTTCGCTCTGTTCAAGCGTGACTTCCATTTCGTACACTTCTTCGTCGAGTTCTTCCTCGGCGCCCGCTTCGGAATCCCTCTCCATCTTGCCCCTCGTGACGATGACGACCATGCCCTGCGCAGGCATCGCGAATACTTCGACCGCCAGTGGTCCGGAAGCGTCGAAACCAAGCTCGCTGTAAGCCTGATCCATCATTTCGCTGAAGAGCTCGTGAACCTTCGGAATTTCCCGCCACATGTCTTCCTTCTGGATCCCGCGTTCCGACAGGTCGTCAAAGGTAAGGAAAATCCTAATCTTGTCTTGGCTAAGCCGCTCCATCCTCATGACAGGATCCTCCCTTCTGCACACGATGGGTGATAACAGCGTATGACGCAACAGGCAATACGTGTGTATTTTGTGCTTTAACATATGTTATCACTTCTACCCTTGAAATGCACTAGCCAAAACCCACAAATTTAAGTAGAGAATGAACGGGGAATCGCCTTTATTGGATGAAAAATAAAAAAAACGGCGTCCGGCGTCTCCCTTGGGGGCTACGCAGCGACGCCGCCGGCCGCATCAGATCCGATGCTGTCCGTTTTCCGCAAGAATCTCGTTCACGTCCTCCCGGACGCCGCGGTCTTTGGATACGATGCTTGCGAGTTCGCCAAGACCGCTTTTGCCCGTGTCGGACGCATCCGTGTCAGGCGCATAGGAAGCATTCCTCTTGCTTCCTTCGCTCGCCGATGCGCTTCTGCGATCGGCGTGCGCCGAGGTCGATCCGGAACGCATGTCGAACAATTTACCGATTGCGCCATCCTTCATGCCGAAGGAACGGTTTTTAAGCTCCCGGCCGAGCATGCCAGCAGCAACGGACCACTTCGGACTGCGGCGAATCGCGACGGTCAAGGCAGCGCCAACGATACCACCCATGACGAATGTAGCCATCTTCATGCTATCGCCTCCTGTTCAATTTTAAATTCTGGCAAGCCTGTTGAGGTTCCACGCTTAGTTTGGCCTCCGCATGCCGCTTCATGCCGCTTAAATTCAGGAAGAAGATTGGACGACTCGGACGACGGGTATGGTACAATCGTTAGATGCTAGCTCAGTCGAAAGGATGTCATGTAAATGCTGAAAAATGCTGCAGGCTGGTCCGCTGTCGGCGCGCTAGCCCTTGCGCTCGCTGCATGCGGCGGCAACGGGGACGAGAACGCTTCTCCTACCGTCGTTCCGACGGTTTCTTCGGCATCTTCCCCTGCCGCAGCAGCCACCTCGGCCGCCCCGACAGCGACGAGCACGCCGTCCGAATCGCCGTCACCCGCGCCTTCTGAATCGCCATCTCCGTCGCCAAGCGCGTCTTCGACGCCGCCTATCGACGCGAAGACTTACAAGATGAACAAAAATTACGACATCGTGCCGATCGACAAGACGGCAAACAGCGACAAAGTCGTTCTGCTGACGTTCGACGACGGGCCGAAGGATGAAAAAACGCTTAAACCCATCCTGGATACGCTGGACAAGCATCATGCCAAAGCGATCTTTTTCGTCAATGGCTATCGCGTGAAGGCGCACCCCGAGCTGCTCCAGGAAATCGACCAAAGGGGCCAAACGGTCGGCAATCACTCGTACGAGCATATCCAGCTCGGTAAGGAAAGCGCGGAATCGATCAAGGCCCAGATCGGTAAAGTTCAGGATATCGTAGAGGCGACGATCGGCAAGCGCCCCGTTTTTTTTCGGCCGCCCAACGCGTCCGCCAACGATGACGTTCACAAAATCGCTGCCGATAACGGCCTTTTGTTCATGACCTGGTCCAACGGCTCCCTGGATTGGACGATGTCCGGAACGAAGACCAAGGACAAGACAAAAGCGATTATCGACAACGTGACGGACCAGCTTCATGCAGGCAGCAATATCCTGATGCACGAGCTGTCCTGGACGGCGGCCGCTTTGGATCAGCTCCTGACGACGCTCGAAAGCAAAGGATATTCTTTTGTCGATCCTTCGACGATCGAGACCGGCTTTTAGGCTAAAAAGAAACGACGCCTCCGATTTCGCGCTGCGAAACGGAAAGCGTCGTTTTTTTAAACGGTAGAATAATGTTCGTAGCCCCACCAGAGCAGAAAGCCGACAAGCGCCGAAAATAAGAGAAGCAGAAAGCGATAAAACCATTTGCTGTAACTCTTGCGGGCGGACGGATGCACCACCGCTCTCGGCGGCATGCCGGTCTCCGGGAGACCTGATGCGGCCGCCGTTTCCGCGATCGCGCGCTCCAGCTGCTCAATCGTTGTCGGTTCGTGATCTGCGGCTTCCTTTTCGTCCGGCGACAGCGCATGTCGCTTGGCCTCTACGTATTTATCCCATGCTGTCGGAAGACGCTCCTCGTTCATTCCCCCTCTTCCCTCCTGTACTTAATAATAATCCCCATCGTCAGATCGACTAGAAAATGGGTGAAAACAGGCGCCCATATCGTCCCTGTATGCGTAAGCAGCAAGCCGAGGCCGTAACTGATGGCGAACACCATGCCCGTCGGAATCCAGTGACGCAGGTACCTGACGTGTATCGCCGCAAATATAATGCTCGTCCAATAAGGTCCGAACGAATGCTGAATCGCGCCGCGGAACAACAATTCCTCGCATATGCTGACGACCGCGCACAGCAAGACGATATGCCACAACGGACGATTCCTGAAGATCCGCTCGTTGACGCCGCCGTCGTCCTTGGCTTCATCAGGAATCCAACGGGATATGCCGATGTCGAACGCGACGACAAGCGCAGCCAGGCCAGCGGCCCAGTAAAGAAAAGCAACACTCCCCTGAATTCGGAATATTTCCAAAATATTCTGCCCCTGAAAAAACACCCATGCCAATCCGATAATGAAAGTAAGCGCCTGCGTGGCGTACAAGTTGATAAGCAGCATTTTGTCGCTGAGCTCATCTACGGTCACTTTTCTGAGTTTAACGTTTTTAATGTCGAATTTAGGCATGTTACCTCGTCTGATGTAAATTTTTGTTATGTACGTATGCTAATCATTTCCTTATACTAAAAGCTAATCATGTCGATCTACACGAGGAGTATTACATGGAAAAACGTCTCTCAAGAACAGATCTGGTTTTTGCGCTCGGCTTCTTGTTTTTTCTGATCGTTGCGATCGCCGCCTTTTTTAGCGGAGTCAAAGTCGGCACGGATCGAACGCAAGCGCTCTATGCCAAGCCGGCCGGCGCACAGGCGTCCAAACCGGTCGAATCTCCCAATGCGTATTCCCAGCAGGATCTCGTATCCTTCTATCATAACGTATTTCAGTCCCATCGGGAATGGATGGCCGAATGGTCGTCGGCCCGCACGCGCTGGCTGTCCGACGACACGGCCGATCGCGCCTCCTCGCTGAAGGAGCTTTCCAAGCTGGCGGCGAGCAAGTACAACGAGTCCAAAGTGACGACCGTGTCCAGCCTTACGCCGAGCCTCATGAATGCGCAGAACAACTATTTGAAAAGTCTGAAGCTTTACGAAAGCAGCTTCGGACAGCTCGCTGCGCATGCCAACGAAGGTTCGGCGGCCGAAGCGCTGGCGCGCGTCTCCAAAAATGCCTACTTCACCGAGGCGGTAAGGCTCGGCTTGCTCGCGCAAAGCCAATATTACGACTCGATGCTCAAGTGGGGAGCCACGGTGAATCTATCCTTGCCTGATGCCTATGCGCTCCCCAATGTCCTGACGAATGCAGAATGGTCCAAGCTGCCGCTTCTGGTCAAAAATACGATTGCCGCGCAGTACATGTTCCTGAATCGTACGGAATACGATTACTTGCCGCAAGATCTGACCGCAAGAATCGACTATTTCATCAATTCGGGCCAAGCGGCCAAGATGAAGCAAAAGACGATTCGTTCGATCGTCGACATGCTGAATAGCACGGACGCGATTCGCGGCGGGGACTATTTGTCCCTCAAGACGAGATATTACTCCAAAGAGCTATTGCCGCTGCTGCCCTTTTTCTCGTCGGACACGTAATATTACGTCGAATGCGCCCCGATTGTTCCACATTTTCCATTGCATTTTCAAGTCGCGTTGCTTTACAATAAGAATCGCCGCTTTTACGAGATCACCCTCAAAACGCTGTTGGTCCGGTAGGGCAACGGGGGTTTTAGGGTGTTTTCTATATATTCATCACTTCGTAGTACAGGGGGATTACTATGTTTAAAGTGTTGGTATCGGATCCGATCAGCGATCTCGGCATCTCGCTCCTCGTCGAGGCAAGCGACATTTCCATCGATAAGAAAACCGGTCTCTCCGAAGACGAATTGGTCGCCATCATCGGCGAGTATGACGCGCTGCTCGTGCGCAGCCAGACGCGCGTCACCGAGCGGATCATGACTGCCGGCAAGTCGCTCAAGGTCATCGGACGCGCCGGCGTAGGCGTCGACAATATCGACCTGGATGCCGCTACGAAGCGCGGCATCGTCGTCATCAATGCGCCGGACGGCAACACGATCACGACTTGCGAGCATACGTTCGCGATGATGATGGCGCTCGCTCGCCACATCCCGCAAGCTTACGCAAAGACGATCGGCGGCGTATGGGACCGCAAATCGTTCGTCGGCGTCGAGCTTCGCAACAAAACGCTGGGCGTGCTCGGCATGGGCCGGATCGGCAGCGAAGTTGCAGCTCGCGCCAAGGCGTTCGGCATGAAGGTGCTCGGCTACGATCCGTTCCTTACCGAAGAACGCGCGGACAAGCTGGGCGTGACGCTTGCCACCGTCGACGACGTCGTGCGCGGAGCCGACTTCATCACCGTCCATACGCCGCTGACGCCCGAGACCCGTCATATGATCGGCAGAGCGCAATTCGAAGTCATCAAACCCGGCGTACGCATCGTTAACTGCGCGCGCGGGGGAATTATCGACGAGCAGGCGCTGATCGAAGCCATCGACGCAGGACGCGTCGCCGGCGCAGCCTTTGACGTGTTCGAGGAAGAGCCGCCAGCAGCCGACCACCCTTTCCTGAATCACCCCAAGGTAATCGTTACCCCCCATCTTGGCGCTTCTACGGTCGAAGCGCAGGAGAATGTGGCGATCGACGTTTCCGAGCAGCTGCTGCATATTTTAAGAAACGAGCCGTACAAGAACGCCGTCAACATGCCCCCTGTACCCGGCGACCTGCTCGCTAAGCTTGAGCCGTACTTTACGCTCGCTCGCAAGCTCGGCAGCTTCGCAGCCCAAATCACCGACGGACCGGTCAAAGAGATCAGTGTCTCCTACGCCGGCGAGCTGGCCGATGTAGACACGCAGCCTTTGACGCGTCAGGTCGTTCAAGGGGTGCTCGCGCACCACCTCGGCTCCGACCAGGTGAACGCAGTCAACGCGATGCACCTCGCCAAGATGCGCGAAGTGAACATTGTCACGACGAAGTCCCAGGCAGCCAAGGGTTTCACCAACCTGGTGACGGTCACGCTCAAGACGGGGCGCGAGGAACGCTCGGCTGCTGGCGCGCTGCTTAACGGCTTCGGACCTCGCATCACGCAAATCGACAAGTATCCGGTCGACGTCGAGTCGCAGGGCCACCTGGTTCTGATCTCTCACCACGACAAGCCGGGTATTATCGGTCGCGTCGGCACTCTGCTCGGCACGAACGGCGTCAATATCGCGACGATGCAGGTGGGACGCAAGATCGTAGGCGGAGCCGCCATCATGGTGCTCGGCGTCGACAAAGCCGTTCCGAAGGATGTGCTGTCGCAGCTTGAGGAGCTGCCGGATCTGAACTCGGCAAAGGAAATTCAGCTCGTATAAGGACCTTAAAAGAAAGACCGCCAGGGCAATATCGCCTGGCGGTCTTTCTTTTTGAAATGGATCGTTGCGCATCCCATGCTGGTGCGTGTTATCCGGCCGGAAGCAGCAGCTTGAACTCCGTACCTTCCCCAATCGCGCTGGATACGCGAATGGTCCCTTCGTGCGCTTCGACCAGGTTGCGTACAATTGCAAGGCCAAGACCGGTACCGACCTTGGAGTCGCGTTTGCGCGCCTTGTCCGCTTTGTAGAACCGCTCGAAAATGTAAGGCAAATCCTCCGTCGGAATGCCCTCTCCCTCGTCTTTGACGACAATCTCGATCTGGCTGGCGCCCTTGTCGCCATTCTTCATGCATGCGCCAAGGGTGATGGACGCGCCCGAGGCCGTGTGGCGCAGCGCATTGTCGAGCAGGTTGGTAAGCACCTGCTCCAGACGATCGGGATCGGCGCGCCGCAGCAGCAGACCGCTGTCCTCGCCCGAACGGATCAGCTCGATACCCCGCTCCTTCGCGAGCGCAGAAAATTTGCGATGGACGCGTTGCAGCAGCGCGTTCACGTCGACTTCCTGCATCGTCATGTCCAGATAACCGGCTTCAAGACGGGCAAGATCGAGCAGATCCTTCACGAGCCGCCCCATGCGCAGCGACTCGTCGTGGATGACCTGCACCAGCTCGTGCCGTTCCTCCGGCGACTGGGCGATATCGTCCAGCAGCGCCTCGCTATAGCCCTGCACCATCGCGACTGGCGTGCGAATCTCGTGCGACACGTTGGCGACGAAGTCCTTGCGCATCTTGTCTACTCTGAATTCCTCTGTCACGTCGCGAAGCACCGCGACGGCGCCGCCGCCCGCGCTGCCCTCGCCCGAGGCGACGGGCGTCATGACAACCGACCAAACGCCGCTTTGCACATGAATTTTGCCCGTATGCGTCGTGCCCTTGGAGATCAGCGTATTATAAATGTCGCGGAGCGGATCCGGCACGGTCTCCCGCTCGTCCGCCTCGCCCTCGTCCTCCCACTTCAGGCCGCGCCATACCTCGAGCAGATGCTGTCCCTCCGGATTGGTCAGCTTGACCCTCCCGTTCGCGTCAAAAAGCAGGACGGCATCGCTCATGCTGCGCAGCACGCCGTCGAGCTGGTCGCGCTCATGCTGGATGTCGCGAATGAGCGTGTTCAGCTCGGAAGCCATCTGATTAAAGCTGTTGGCCAGCTCTCCGATCTCGTCCCAGGAACGGACGACGAGACGGGTCGAATATTCGCCCTGCGCCACCCGGTTCGCAGCCTGCTTCATCTCCCGCAGCGGCTGCGTGATTTTCGTGAGCAGGAAAAACGCGAAGAACGTCGTAAGCAAGAAGCCTACGGCGCCCGAATAAATGAATAGATGCTTGATCTCGGCAAGCGAGTCCGCGCTGACCGTCACGTCGACGATCTTCAGTAGGAACAAGCCGACCGTAGAGATGACCACGGCGACCAGCAGGATGATCGTCAACCACAGCTTGCCGACTACGGTTCTCCAGATCGCCATGGCTTACTTGGCGACCTCGAGCTTGTAGCCGACGCCCCATACGGTCGTGATCATCGCGGCGGCTTCGGTCGAGACGCGATTCAGCTTTTCGCGCAGCCGCTTGACATGCGTATCGACTGTACGCAGATCTCCGAAGAAGTCGTAATTCCATACGTCCTTCAGCAAATCCTCGCGGGAAAAAACCTTGTCCGGGGAGCTTGCCAAATAATGCAGCAGCTCGTACTCCTTGGGCGTAAGGTTCACTTCCTGGCCGCCGGCGGTGACGCGGTGCGCATCGTGCTCGATGACCAGATGCGGGAATACGATATTGTTGCTCGTATTGAGCTCCTTGGACAGGAATGCGGTCGCCGACGATCTGCGCAAGATCGCCTTGATCCGGAAGATCACTTCGCGCGGGCTGAACGGCTTGACGACGTAGTCGTCCGCGCCAGCTTCGAAGCCTTGGACGCGGTTCACTTCCTCGCCCTTCGCCGTCAGCATAATAACGGGGGTCGCCTTGGATTGACGCAGGCGCGAGCATACCTCCATACCGTCGATGCCGGGCAGCATCAGGTCGAGCACGATCAGATCGTACTCCTCCTGCAGCGCCAGCTTGAGCGCGGTCTCCCCGTCTTCGGCTTCCTCGATGACATAGCCTTCCTTTTCCAAATACATGCGCAGCAGTCGACGGATACGCTCCTCGTCGTCTACCACCAATATGCGATTACCGGCGCTCATTATAGGGTTCGGCCCCTTTCTGCTCTAAAAATCCGCTTGTCTAATTATAACGGTTAAACGCCTGCGTAGGAATGGAGCCCGGCGATAACGAGATTGACGCCGATCAGCGTGAACAGAACCACGAGGAAGCCGATGACCGCAAGCCATGCGGAGCGGGTCCCCTGCCAGCCTCTTGACAGCCGCAGGTGGAGATAGGCGCTGTAGAACAGCCAGGTAATGAGCGCCCACACTTCCTTGGGATCCCAGCCCCAGAATCTCGACCAGGCGATCTGCGCCCATATCATCGCGAAGATAAGGGCACCTAGCGTGAATATGGGAAATCCGATCGCGATGGCCCGGTAGCTGATCTCGTCGAGGTCCTCCGGATCGATATCGGTCAGATGCGGATGGATGACGGCCGCGATCGGCTTGCGCGCGATCAACCGCAGCAAACCATACAGAATCGCGCCGGACAGCAGCGACCAGATAACGGTGTTCAGCTTGCGGCCCGCATTGACGCCGTTCATCCAGGATGGCGCTTCGAACAGCGGATCCTTGATGCCAAGATACGGCTGCATGGACAGCTTATCGCTGTTATATGGCGCCACGATCGGCGGCAGGCCGTATACGACCGTCTGCGTGACGCTCTGCTGAACGCCCTGCTGATCGATGCTCACTTTCTCTTGCTGGAACTTGGCTTCATAGCCGCCGCCGCGGAAGGCGAACACGGACACGAGGAACCCGATGATGACGACCATGAAAAACAGGACGAACTCGACCCACTTTTGCTCGCGGCGGCCGGCTTTGTCTTTGCGAGAGAAATCGATGACCCGCAGCAGCTGCACGAGGGCCGCGGCAAAGCCGACCGCGAAAAATGCCTCGCCCGTAGCGGCCGTCGTGACGTGTATCTTGAGCCAGTAGTTGTTGAGCGCCGGGATAAGCGGCTGCACCTCGGACGGGAACACGGCAGCGTACGCAATGATGATGATGACGAGCGGGATGGCGAACGCGCCGAGCAAGTTGTTCCGGTAGATCAGGTGTACAATGATGAAGGCGAAAACGATCGCCATCGCCAGAAACGTCATAAACTCGTACATATTGCTTGTCGGGATATGGCCGCCGCCCTTCCAGCGTGTGAAGAAGAACGTCAAATGGCACGCCCAACCGGCAACTGCCAGAATAAAGCCGAAGCGGCCCCATCTGCGATTGTGAAGCTCGGGCTTCCGGTTGCTCCAGCGCTTGCCGGCCACCGCGATCGCGTAGCAAATGAACGATGCGCAGTATAGGTAAAAGGCGGCCTGGAATGCGGTGCTGCTGATATCTAGCCAGTTCAACGTGAATTCCTCCTGTTATCGAGCGCCTTCGGATCGACGGCGATGCCGCACTTGGCGAGCGCCGAAGCCGTTTCGTTGCGAATGCCGTACGTATTTTTGTTCGTGTGCGCGCCCAGCGTAAGCTTGCTGCCGTCAATGCGCAGCCAGATGCGCCGGTGATGCCAATAGAAGCCCATCACGAGGCCGATCATTGAGATCGCGGCGCCTACCCATACGTAAGGCATCGCCCTGTCGACCCGAACGTTAAGGAAAGTCGTGTACTGCGAAAACGTCACGTTTTCCATTTTGCCGACTTCAAAGTTGAAGCGTCCCGTATTGCTCCCGAGCTTTTCGAAGCTGTCGTTAATCTGCTGCTGCACGCCTTTGTCGGCTGCGCTCGGCATCGGGAAGTAGATGTAAAGTTCGCCCTTCTCGTCCAGATCGGGTCCCGTGATCCGGTAGACGAACGCCGGGTTGTTGAAGTCCCGGGACTTGGTCATCGGCCGGCCTTCTTCATCGAGACCGAAATCGGGATAGACATCGTTCAACGTCAGCGTGTAAGGGCCTGCCTCGGACTTTTCTGCAGGATCGCTCATTTTAAGATCGAACGGCCCGTACGAATCGCCTGTCTTGGCATCCAGAAGCATCGGCTTAACCTCGATAAGCCGAATTTTCTGCTCGAAGTTGTACTGATACAGCTTAAGTCCCTTATATTCGAGCGGCGAATTCACTTCGATGTCGTGAGATTCGACCTTCTCGAGCACCGGGTCGTGCAGCGGGTCGTCGCTGCAATACTGCGTGCATGCATACAGCGTCGCTTGCGTCTGGTACAGCTTGGCGCGAAGCGTGCCCTTTAGCTTGTCCGGCAGCTCCTCGTCCTTGTAATAATCGACGGTGAACTTGTCGTTGCCGACGTAGTAGTTCGTCCCTGGAATCTGCTTGACCTGATGCTCGTCGATGCTCACGTACTGGTCCATGTGCCAGGCGGGTACGCTGCGTCCGAGCACCGCCAGCAGAAACAGGATAAGTCCGATGTGGTTAATGTACGGTCCCCATCGGCTGAACCGGTTTTTCTCGGCGAGCAGCGCGGTGCCGTCCGTCCATACGCGGTAGCGCTTGCGCTTCAGCTGGGCGGCGAAGTCCGCAACCCACTTATTCGCATCGCCCGCGATTTCCGTCTCCAGCACGGTCTGCTGGCGGGTCAGAAACGTCAGATGCTTGCGGACCTGCTGCTTGGACAGCGCTTTGTATAGCGGGAGCACGCGGTCCAGGCTGCAAATGACAAGCGACGTGCCGATCATGACGAGCAGCCCGATGAACCACCACGACTGGTACGTGCGGGAGAAGCCCAGCGCCTGATACACCGCTCCCCACGTGCCATAGGTTTCTTTGTAGAAAGCCGCCGGATCGTCCAGGTTGATAAAGGTGCTCTCTTGCGGGTAAATCGTGCCGAGCGCGGCGCCGACCAGCGTCAGAATGATGAGCCAGATCGCGATCTTGACCGACGAAAAAAAGTTCCAGACGCGGTCAATGACCGCCGGATTTTGCTTCTGCGATCGTCTGGCCGCACCGTCGTATCGCATCTCCAGCGGGGAATCGAGCGGAAGGTCGTCCACCAGCGGCTTGCCGCAGGATTCGCAGAGCACGGTACCGGTCGGATTCTGGTGACCGCACTCGCACTTGGTATTGTGTATCAACGCTTGCTGCCTCCTGTCAGAGCCCTAATCCTTGCCGAGCAGCAGCGCGATGCGGGATTCGATCGTTTCCTCGCTCATCGGGCCGCCGATTACGATGTCTTGAATCTTGCCGTCGGCCGTGATGAAGAAGGTCGTCGGATATTCCTTCAGGCCGTATTTGCGTTCCGTTTTTTTGTTTTTGTCGAGCAGCACGGGAAAATGAATATCGTAGGATCGGAGGAAGCTGCCGACGCTTACGCGGTCCTCGCTCAGATTGATGCCGACCAGCTGGACACCCTGGTCCTTCCATTTATCGTACTGCGCCTGAAGCGCGGGCATCTCGTTGCGGCATGGCGGGCAGAACGTCCCCCAGAAGTTGACCACCAGCGGCTTGCCGCGGTACGATTCGAGACTGTGCGTCTTACCGTCAAGTCCGAGCAAATCGAATGCCGGCGCCTCGCTTCCGGGTTTAAGCGCTTTATTGGGCGTCAAAAAGGACTGGCCGATCGCGTATCCCCCGACAAGCAGCACGACGGCCAGTATGATGTATTGGATCGGTTTGCGATAACGCTTCACTTTGTCACCACCGGCGTCTTTTCTTCCATTATAGCGAAAATACCGGATTCGCAGGCAAGCGCCCGGAGCTCCGGTTTTGAACATTGTGTGACACGCCGCGATAGGCTTGTGTCTTGCGCCGGCGCAGCCGTCTTATTCGCCCCGCTCCGCTTGCTTGGCCGCGTCGCGCAGCGATTGGACCTCGGCGTCGGACAGCTTGCGGTATTTGCCGCGCTGCAGGTTGTCCAGCGTGAGTCCGCCGAACGAGACGCGCTTCAGCCGAATGACCGGGTGATGGATCGCTTCGAACATCCGCCTGACCTGACGGTTGCGTCCCTCGCGGATCGTGATCGAGATGGTGGCCTGCTTGCCCTCGGGATCGACGTCGTGGTACTCGATCTCTGCGGGCGCCGTCATACCGTCATCAAGCTTGATCCCTTTCTGGAGCTTGTCAAGCGCATCGCCGTGCGGTACCCGCTCTACCGTCGCCAAATAAGTCTTCGCCACGTGGTGGCGCGGGTGGGTGAGCAGATTGGCGAGCTCGCCGTCGTTCGTGAGTAGCAGCAGCCCCTCGGTGTCGTAATCAAGCCGGCCGACAGGATAGACGCGTTCCTTAACGCCCTTCAGAAAGTCCGTGACGACCGTGCGGCCCTTTTCGTCATGCATGCTCGTGATTACGCCCTTGGGCTTATTGAACAACAAATAAAGCTTGCTCTCGGATTTGATTTTCTTGCCGTTCACCGCGATGGCGTCTTTGGCGGGATCGGCCTTCACGCCGAGCTCCTTGACCACCTCGCCGTTGACCGTCACCTTGCCGGCCGCGATGAGTTCCTCGCACTTGCGCCTCGAAGCGACGCCTGCATTCGCGAGTATTTTCTGCAATCGTTCCTCCACTGATGGTTCACCTCACCCCCCATCATACTCCGATGGCGGGTTTTGCACAACTTGGGCGGGGAATCCTGAAGAGGGGCGCGCTAAAAAAGCAGCCAGCAAGCGAAGATGGCCGCAAAAAACCCGACCGCGTCGGAAAAGAGACCGACCTTGAGCGCGTAACGCGCATTGCGAATGCCGACAGCGCCGAAGTAAACCGTCACGACGTACAGCGTCGTGTCGGTGCTGCCCTGGACGACCGAGGCGATCCGTCCGATCAGCGAGTCGGGTCCGTAGGTTTTGATGAGGTCGGTTGCAAAAGCGAGCGAGCCTGCGCCCGTGATCGGGCGAAGCAGACCGAGCGGGAGCACCTCGGCGGGGATGCCGAGCGCGCTGAACAGCGGGGCGATCCAGCCGATCAGCATGTCCATCGCGCCGGATGCGCGGAACATGGCGATGGCGGTCATCATGCCGACGAGATGGGGAATGATGCCGATCGCCGTCTGAAAGCCGTCCTTGGCTCCGTCGACGAACGTCTCGTAGACCGGGACTTTGCGAAATGCGGCGACCAACGGGATCAGGACGATAAACATGGGGATCGCCCAAGCGGAGAGCGCGTGCAAGGCGGCAACCATGGCGAACGCTCCTTTCTCCCTTTTAATAGGCGTGTCCTAGAACGATGCCGGCGGCCCGGCGGCCTGCCGTCCCGAAGACGAAGGAGACGGCGGCTGCACCGGCGGCGAACCTGGTTGCCTACGACGGTACCAGCGATCCGCCGCGATGGCTGCACCGGTCGATATAGCTGTCGCAAGCAGCGTCGGTCCGATAATATCGGCGGGATGCGCCGAGCCGAAGTTCATTCGAATGGCGATCAGCGTCGTCGGTACGATCGTGATGCTCGCGGTATTGAGCGCGAGTAGCGTGCACATGGCCGGCGTCGCGACAGCAGGATTCGGGTTAAGCTTCTGAAGCTCCTGCATGGCGCGGATCCCCATCGGCGTCGCGGCATTGCCGAGCCCGAGCAGGTTTGCGCTCATGTTGGAGAGAATATAGCCGAGCGCCGGATGGTCCTTCGGCACGTCCGGGAACAGCCAGCGGACGACAGGCGCCATCAGCAGCGATAGGCGCCTTACGATGCCGGACGCTTCGGCGATTTTCATAAGACCCATCCAAAACACGAGAATGCTGATCAAGCCGAAGCAAACGGTGACGCCCGTTTGAGCGCCCGTAAACGCGGCCTCGGTCACCTGCTGGACGCGCCCGTTAGCAGCGCCTACAATTACGCTCAACGCGATCATGCCAAGCCAGATCCAGTTGACCATGAGGCCGCCTCCTATATGATCGAATATCAGTCGGATGCAGGCGGCTGAGGCAGCAGCTGAACCGCGCCGATGGGCTCGTCCTTCAACCGAAAAGAAAGTTTGCCT
This sequence comes from Cohnella hashimotonis, assembly GCF_030014955.1. Taxonomy (NCBI): domain Bacteria; kingdom Bacillati; phylum Bacillota; class Bacilli; order Caryophanales; family Paenibacillaceae; genus Cohnella; species Cohnella hashimotonis. The sequence continues at coordinate 2,695,819 of NZ_JAGRPV010000001.1, read as the reverse complement.
CTATACCCTAGCTTGTAATCCGTCGTCTCGGGGCCGTACAATTCAAGACGGATTGCGACCGCGCTCCGCTCGCCGTCGGCGAACGGATAGCAAAGCGTGGAGGCGGCAACGAACGGATAACCTTCCACCGCAGCGCCTTTGGCGATCACCTGCTCTGTCCGATACGCGGCAAATCCGTAATCGAGCAGCTTCGCGTGATCGACCCAGTCGTTTCCGTCGTTCAGCGTCACGGCGGCCAGCTGCCTGCCCTCTCTTGTCGCCGAGCTGACGAGCGTCCGCAACGCCTGCTTCGTGTACCCTGTCTTGACGCCGTCGGCGCCCTCGTAAAGATGGAGCATTTTATTTTTGTTGACCCACTTGTAATCCCATTCCTCGCCGGGATTCGGCGCGGTTTTGACCTTGGTGCCGACAATCTCCCGAAAAGTCGGATTATGCAGCGCATAGGCCGCCAGCTTCGCCATATCGTTCGCGCTGGCGTAGTGGCCTTTTTGGTCAAGACCGCTCGGATTGGCGAAATGGCTGTGCGTCATGCCGATTTCTTCGGCTTTGACATTCATTAAATAGACGAAGCCGTCATGGGAACCGCCGACGTGCTCGGCAATCGCCGTGGCGGCATCGTTGCCGGAGCGCAGCATCAGCCCGAACAGCATGTCCTTCAGCTTCATTTTCTCTCCGGCCTTCAAATAGATCGAAGAGCCTTCCTTGCCCGCGGCACGGCTGCTAACCGTTACAATGCTGTTCAGATCGCGCTGTTCGATCGCGATGATCGCCGTCATGATCTTGGTCGTGCTCGCGATCAGCATCGGCTCGTCGCCGTGGCTGCTGTAGAGCAGCCTGCCGCTGGCGACGTCGATGAGCGCAGCGGCCTTCGCGTGGGTGGAAGGCTTTGCGGGCGATGTCTGCACGGCTATCGAAGTCGATGCAGGCATATTCGAAACTTTGCCGGACATCAAATCGAAAGCCAAAGAAACGTCAGGTGAAACAAAAAGCGACAGCGCAGCCGCCCCGATCGCGGCGATCCCAAGGATGTGCGGGCGAAGACGGCATTTCTTTCGAGCTTGCATGAACGGTTTCCTCCCTGAGAAATTGCTTGTCTGCCAACCGTCTATCCATTGTATGCGGGCATGTCCGCGCTTATGCGGCCGTCGCCCGTCCGCGTCTAGACATGAACAAGCGCAAGGCGAACACCCGAATCGGGCAAGCCTTGCGCTCGTTTTTCGCCGCTCGCGCGAGCGCAGAGGCTCAGTGCGAGTTCAAGTCGGGATCCGTCGGCAGCGAAGCGGCGGTCCGTCGGTCCTCGATCATCGAGTCTTTATCGCCGCGGAACATGCGCTGCAGCTTGTCGACCCAGGTCGGCGCCGCGTCGATCAGCCGTTCGAACAAATGCGTCTGATTGTCGAGCGGTACGACCTTCACGCCTTGGGCGCCAACGACGAGGAACGCGATCGGGCTGATCGATACGCCGCCGCCGCTGCCGCCGCCGAACGGCATTTGCACGCTGGCGTTATGGCCGCTGTCTTGCTGGTTTTGGCCTTGCTTGCGATTGATCTGCTCCTCCCCGCCCTGGAATTCGGATCCGCCGGCCGCGAATCCGAAGCCTACTTTGCTGATCGGCAGGATGACACTCCCGTCCGGCGTTTGAACGGGCTCGCCGACGATCGTGTTGACGTCGACCATTTCCTTAATGTTTTCCATCGCCGTCTGCATTAAGCCTTGAATCGGATGTTCGGACATGCTCTCGCTCGCCTCCTATGCTGTATGCTTGCGCGGCACTCGAATAAATGAAGCCTTCCGCCAGCTATAGGGTAACCGTCGTACCCGCGGAATATGTAACCCGCGAAGCCGCAAAGCCTGTTGGCTCGCATACCCGCAGGAGGTTTGGCCGAATGTTAGGACCTGGTTGCCTGACCAGGCACCGAGCGCCAATCCTTGAACGCTTTTCGGAGCGCGGAACCGTATCGCAAACGCGGCAGCACCTTTAGTCCGTGAGCGAGCGCGGTGCCGGCGCGAATACGGAAATCCGCTTCCCATACGACAGACAGTTCGATTCCGGCGTAAACTGGCTCCACTTTGCCGTGCGGATGCGTATTAAGCTTTACGAATCGGTCCAGCGCACCGGTCGCGATCCCCATGATCGCCCAGCAAAGCCCTGTCGCTACGGCCGTTGACGCGGCGTCGCCCGTTCCGATTCGTATATCCATCCGATAGCGGGTACATTCGATCTTGCGCAATCCTTCAAACAGCCAGCCTTTTAATTCCCGTACCGATACCAGCATTTCCCTGACTGCGACCTTCAGGCGCCTGAGGCTGCGCATGTTGATGAGCATGCGCCTGGAGCTCGAAGATGTCCCACCTGCGGCGGTCGCTTCCGTCTGTTCTTTCATATGATAGGAGAGGCCTGTCTTGGAGAGCCGGATCGTCGGAATTTCTACATGGAAACGGTACAGTCCGTACAGTGCGTGCACGATTACGATGAGCTGGTCGAGCTTGCCGCTGCGGGAATATCGGATCCGGAGACGGACATCGGATAGACACGCGGCGACGACGGCAGCCAGGAGGCATGCCGCTGCGGCCCAATACCAAAAAACCATACGCTCCCCCGCCTTTCGCATGGGGATAGTATGGCCTGGTCACATGGGTTCATGCGCATATTCAGATTAGAATTCCCAATCGTCCGATTTCGGCGGCGCGGCCGGGGCTCGCGTTTCCCTTTCTTCCTCGTCCCGATCCGCTCCGATCGACTCGGTTGCGGAAAGCCGTTCTTCGTCCTCGTCATCCTCTTCGGCGGGCAGTCCCTCGAGCAGCGCGCGATCCAGATCGTCGAGCGACAGCTGTCTGCCCTCGATTCGTTCGAACAGCATCCGGGTGCGCTCCTCCATGTCTTCGTCGGCATCTGCGGCGACGACGGGATCTGGCAGGTCCTCGATGCCCGACAAGCCGAAATAGTCGAGAAAAGCTTTGGTCGTCCCGTACAGGATCGGACGGCCGATCTGCTCGGCACGGCCGACCTCCTCGATCAAGTCCTTCGCGACCAGCGTCTGGAGGGGCCGCTCGGCCTTGACGCCGCGGATCTCTTCGATCTCTACGCGGGTGATGGGCTGCCGGTACGCGACGATGGACAGCGTTTCGAGCGCAGCTTGCGAGAGCGGCGTCCGCGCCGGAGAATAAGCGAGCTTTTCGAAATAGGCCGCGTGCTCCGGCGCAGTCGTAAGCCGATACGTTCCTGCGATCTCCGCGATGCGAATGCCCCGCTTGCGCCGTGTGAGATCCTTTTGAAGATCCTTTACGATGTCGGTGACGACATCGCCGTCCACCTCGACGATTTCCGCGATCGTCTTTTTCGTCAACCCGTCTTCTCCAGCTACGAAGAGCAGCCCTTCAAGTACCGATTTCAAGGTCGAATAATCCATCGTCGTCGGCCTCCCTTCCCGTCCACGTCAGCACGATCTCGTCGAACAGCCCGCTCTGATGGCAGCTGACCCAGCGCCGCTTCATGAGCTCCAGCACGGCGAGAAAGGTGGCGACGATCTCCTCCCGCACCGGCGAATCGCCGATGAGCTGGGAAAACATCACCTTCGCCTCTCCGGCGGCGCCGCGCGTCTTGAGCACAGACATGATATCGCGGATCCGATCCTTGACGGAGATCTCGTCGCGCTGAATGGCGGAGATCCTGTTTCTTCCCGCCGCTCGTCTCAGCGCCTTGCGGAAAGCCCGAACGAGGTCGTCGACATGAAGCCCTTCGACGGGATTGCGCTTTACGCTAGGCTCGAACGGCGACAGGTCGTAAGGCTCGCGCGTGAACACAAGGCTGCGTTCCAGCTCGTGCTCGCGAAGCTGGCCGGCGATCGCCTTGAATTTTCGGTATTCGATCAGCTTGCGGATAAGCTCTTCTCGCGGATCCTCTCCGAAGTCGTCCGCTTCCGTAAGCCACGGCTCGTCCGTGATCGGCGGCTTGGGCAGCAGCTGCCTGCTCTTCATCGACAGCAGCGTGGCGGCCATGACGAGAAACTCGCTCGTCACGTCCAGCTCGAGCTCCGTCATCGCCTCCAGATAGGACATATATTGGTCGGTAATATCGCTGATTGAGATGTCCTCGATGGCGATCTCCGCCTTGTCGATCAAGTGGAGTAGCAGATCGAGCGGGCCTTCGAACGTTTCCAGTTTGTATAAGACGGTCGTGCCGATGATCAATCACCCTTCCTCAGCGTTCAAGCGCCCCCGGACAGCGTCGAAGGCGGCGCAAACGCCCGCCGCCTTCATCAAGCTTCCGGCCGTAGGCCGGTTCGGTCAACCTTGCAGCGCACGCGTCAGGTTAGCCATCTCGATCGCAGTCGCAGCGGCTTCCCAGCCCTTGTTGCCGGCCTTCGTGCCCGCCCGCTCGATCGCCTGCTCGATGCTGTCGACGGTCAGAACCCCGAACACGGTCGGCACCCCGGTCTTGAGTCCGACCGCCGCCACGCCCTTGGCGGCTTCGTTGCAGACATAATCGAAATGCGGCGTGGAGCCGCGGATGACCGCGCCAAGCGTGATGACCGCGTCGTACTTGCCGCTCTCCGCCATCTTCTGCGCGATCAACGGAATCTCGAACGCGCCCGGCACCCAGGCAACCTCCACTTCGTGATCCTCGGCGCCGTGGCGCTTGAATGCGTCGAGTGCGCCGCTCAGCAGCTTGGAGGAGATGAACTCGTTGAAGCGCCCCACGACGACGCCGTATTTTAACCCTTGGGAGATGAGATTGCCTTCATATACAAATGCCATTTTGTTTCATCCTCTCTTCGGCGCAAGGCCGGTCTGTTCGTTTTGTTCGATCGTCTGCAGCGTTGCGAGCGGCTGCTCTTGGTCCTCCGCGAAAGAAAGCAGGTGTCCGAGTTTGGAACGCTTCGTCCGGAGGTAAGATTTGTTTTCCTCGTTTTCGTTCATCTGAATCGGCACGCGCTCCACGATCTCGAGGCCGTAGCCTTCAAGGCCGCGGACCTTGCGCGGATTGTTCGTCAGAAGGCGGATTCGACGTACGCCCAGATCTTTGAGGATCTGCGCGCCGATGCCATAATCGCGAAGGTCCGGCGCGAATCCCAATTTAATATTCGCCTCGACCGTGTCCAAACCCTCTTCTTGCAGCTGATAGGCGCGAAGTTTGTTAAGCAAGCCGATGCCGCGCCCTTCCTGACGCATGTAGAGGAGAATGCCGCGGCCTTCTTGGGCGATCTGACGCATGGCAGCTTCGAGCTGCGGACCGCAATCGCAGCGATGCGAATGGAAGATATCGCCGGTCAGGCATTCCGAGTGCACCCGCAGCAGAACGGGCTCGCTGTCGTCTATGACGCCTTTGACAAGAGCGACATGCTCCTTGTTGTCCACCTCGTTGGAGTAGGCGACCATTTCAAAATCGCCGAAGTCGGTCGGCATGCGGACTGCGACTTCCCGCTTCACGAGCTTTTCCTTATCGTTGCGATAGCGGATCAACTCTTGAATCGAGATCAGCTTCAGGTCGTGCTCCTGGGCGAACAGCTGCAAATCGGGCAGCCGGGCCATCGTCCCGTCTTCCTTGATGACTTCGCAGATGACGGCTGCCGGGGCAGAATCGCATAGAATCGCGAGATCGATCGCCGCTTCCGTATGGCCGGACCGACGCAGCACCCCGCCTTTTTTGGCGATGAGCGGGAATATATGCCCCGGCTTGCGGAAATCGCCCGGCTTTGCATCCGGATCGATCAGGCCTTTTACGGTCATGGCCCGCTCATAAGCGGAGATCCCCGTCGTCGTAGAGATATGGTCGACGGATACCGTAAACGCCGTGCCGTGATAATCCGTGTTGTGGCTGACCATCGGCGGAAGCTCAAGCTGCTCGGCCCGCTCTTGGGTGATCGGCGCGCAGACGAGCCCGCGCGCTTTGGTGATCATGAAATTGATCACTTCAGGCGTCGCCATTTCGGCGAGCGCGATCAGGTCGCCTTCGTTTTCCCTATCTTCGTCGTCGACGACGAGAACCATCTTGCCGCGCTTCAGATCTTCGAGCGCCGATTCGATCGTATCGAAAGTCCCATTTTCCATGGCTCATTTCCCCCTTGTACCTTCCAGGTCAGAAGCCGAATTCTCTCAGCTTCGCCTCCGTAAGTCCGGATGCAGTCGCAGCCGCCGGCGCGGCCGCCAGGCCCCCGTGTCTCTCATGCAGCAGATGATCGATATATTTGCCCAAAATGTCGTTTTCTACGTTAACCGAGGCGCCCGGCTGCTTGTGCACGAGCGCCGTCTCCGCCAGCGTGTGCGGGATGATCGACACCGCCAGCGTTCCGGATGTCAGGTCCGCGTCGATGACGGTCAAGCTGATGCCGTCGAGCGTAATCGAGCCCTGCGGCACGACAAGCCGCAGCAGATGGGACTGCTCGGGCCGAAGCCTGAACACGACGGCATTCGCTTCGGGCGTGCGGGAGACGATCAAGGCCGTACCGTCCACATGTCCTTGTACGATGTGTCCGCCGAAGCGGCCGCCGGCGAGCATCGCGCGCTCCAAGTTGACGGCTTCGCCCGGCTTTAGCTGCTTGAGATTCGTATGTCTGTACGTCTCCGGCATGACGTCTGCGCTGAAGCTGCCGCCGTTGAAGGAGACGACCGTCAGGCAAACGCCGTTGACGGCGATGCTGTCCCCCAGTTTCACATCCTCCAGCACCTTGCGCGCGGATACCGTCAGCAGCAGCGCTTCGCCGCGGCTCTCGATCCGCTGCAGCTTGCCGACCTCTTCAATGAGTCCCGTGAACATCCGCTAACCTCCTTCTCCTCGCCGCTCCGGGTAGCCGGTCACGCACCAGTCTTCCCCGTAGCGTTCGATAGACGCGATCTTGACGTTCGCCGCGTCTCCCATCCGTTCCGGACCGCTGAACGCGAAGCCCGAAGGCGCCCCGTCGCCGACGATCTTGGGCGCATAGAACAGCATCATCTTGCCCACGAGGCCCGCTTCGAGCAGCGAGCCGTTCAGCATGCCGCCCCCCTCCGCCAGCACCGAGCCGATGCCGCGTTCGCCGAGCGCCTTGAGCCCGACCTTAAGGTCCACGCGCGGCCCCGGTCCGCAGCGAACGACCTCTGCGCCCGCCTCGGCGAGCCGGCTTGCGGCGCCCTCATCCGCTTCGTCCGTCGTCAGGACGACGGTCGGGGCGACGGCGCTCAGCACCCGCGCGTCCAACGGAGTGCGAAGACGGGAATCGACGACGACCCGAACCGGGTGCAGTCCAGGCACCGCGAGCCGCGTCGTGAGCTCCGGATCGTCCGCCAGCACGGTGCCGGCGCCGACCATAATCGCTTGATGTCGATGCCGAAGCGTGTGGACGGCTTCGCGGGAAGAAGGGCCGGTAATCCAGCGGCTGTGCCCTGTGCGCGTTGCGATCCTTCCGTCCAGCGTGAGGGCGGTCTTCACCGTCACAAAGGGCATGCCCGTGACGATGAAGTGATTAAACGCTTCGTTCAGCAATCGCGCCTCATCGCCCAAGAGTCCGACTTCGACCGCAATGCCGCTCGCGCGAAGCTTCGCGATGCCGCTGCCTGCGACGAGCGGGTTGGGATCCTCGGTCGCCACAACGACGCGGCCGACCCCTTCCGCAATCAAGCGATCGCAGCAAGGCGGCGTGCGACCGTAATGGCTGCAGGGCTCGAGCGTGACATACGCTGTCGCGCCGAACGCTTCGGCGCCCGCCATCTGAAGCGCATGTACCTCGGCATGCGCCTCGCCGCGCTTCAGATGCGCGCCCAGCCCGACGATGCGTCCTTCCTTGACGACGACGCAGCCGACCATCGGGTTAATCCCCGTCTGGCCGGCCGCCCCGGCCGCCGCTTGAAGCGCGAGGCGCATATAGAACGCGTCGTTCAGCAGCTCCATGCCTCGTCACTCCTTTTCCATAGCTGGATTGGCAACTTGCCTGATAACGCAAAAAACCCGGAGTGCCATCCCCCGGGTCGATTAGACGCACAGCATGAAACAGACCTGCTGCATGTATGAAGAAGTCGTCCGGTTCGAACGGCGAATTATCATCCATCAATTGTGAAATGTAGCACAAACACAATCGACGCCTCATGATGCTCGCAATATTCGTAACCGCACTTTCTGCCCTCATTTACACGTTCGGCCGTGCTGCGCTTCCTTCTCCCATCCAGACTGTCACTGTCGGTCCCGGATTCTCACCGGGTCAACCGCCTTGCGCCATCATCGGAATGAAAGGCACTCACGCGGGTCACGGACTGACGGCTGTCCTCGCGAGCCTGCCGCAAGGATGCCGATCACCGCCGGTGGGGAATTGCACCCCGCCCCGAAGGTAAGCATCAAAAATCGTTCGTATTCCGCGGTGTCTTCACCGGTTGTCCGCCGGACAGCCTATATCCGACTGCCAGAATCGGAATGAACGATTTATAGGCATGTTAGCATCATAAATGAAAAAAAGCAAGGATTTTCATCCCTGCAGTTTCATTTCACATTTTGAACTCAGGCTGAATTTCCTGACGCCGCTTCGCCATAGACCGGCCCCTCGTAAACTTCTTCCCCATCCGAATAGCCGGCAGTTCGACACAGCGATACGACAGCCAAGCGACCGTTATCGTGACGCAAAAAACAAGCGGAACGATAAGGGCGAGGGGCAGAACGCCTTGAAGCAAGTGGATAAAACCGACAAGAACGATGATATGCCACAAATACAAGCTGTATGAAATGTCCCCGAAGAACTTCATTATTTTCAAAGACAGGAAGGCAATCATTTTTTTCGAGCCGAGCGCGATCATCAAAAAGATAACGATGCCGGCCACGATGGTATAGTCTTGCGCAATTTCGCCGAGAAACGGCAGCTTCAGCCTGATGGCCGCCCCCTGCATTTTAATGCCGTACGTATACATGGCCATTGCAAAAGCTAACGCTGCGTATTTTGCCATCCTGGGCATCCGGCTGTACGCCGCAACAAAAGCCATCCGGTGCTTGGCAATCAGCCCGCCAACGATAAAAATGGCGCAATAATGAAAAGTGTGCGAGAAGCTATTTTTAAATCCGTACGCCGGTTCCCATTCGAACAGCTGATTCAATGCCGTTATTGAGGACAGCAATAAACAAATGAAGAGACTGAACGGCCACCGCGCCCTTACGACCACAAAAGCAAGAATGGGGAAAACGAGCGATATTCTCATTTCCTGCACCAAGGTCCAGATTACGGTGTTATAACGCTTCGTATCGAAATTGCCCAGCAGCAGCAAATGCTCGACAATACTTTTCAGGTTGAATTTACCCGTCGATAATTCCGAGATCCAACCGCCTAAGCCCTGGATGGGCTCCGTTGTACGAAATGCGATCATCGCAACGGCAATTGCCGTCAGATACGGAATATAGATCCGGAAGAACCGCTTGATTACGAAATTTTTATAGCTCGCTTTTTGTCCGCCGATAAAAGGCAAAGACAACACAAAGCCGCTCAGAACAAAGAAGAGCATGACCGCCCCATGCCCGTTTACGGCCATGCGTACAGGCGTATTAACGTACAAGTACGAAACGAAAGGTCCGGTAAAGAGCGGCCAAATATGGCTAAAGAATACCGAAAGAGACGCCAACCCCCGAATTGAATCCAGCTGCGGTATACGCTTGTCGATGACCGAACACTCCTAAAGCTTTTAGATACATTTTGTATCACATAGGAATCATTTGTCAATCATCAACATGAAAATCCATTTCAAAAACGATTCGCACGCTAAAAGACCCGCTCAGAGAGCGGGCCGGCCTACCTATGAATAAAAGATTACTCGGTAACCGAGATGGATTCGAACTTGTCGCCGCCGTGCAGCGCGTCGACATGCTCCATGCCGGAGACAACCTTGCCGAAGACGGTGTGAACGCCGTCCAGGTGAGGCTGCGGCGAGTAAACGATGTAGAACTGGCTGCCGCCCGTATTCTTGCCGCGGTGAGCCATCGCGAGCGCGCCACGCTCGTGCTTGTTCGGGTTGATTTCGCAGTCGATCTCATAGCCGGGACCGCCGGTGCCATTGCCGTTCGGGCAGCCGCCTTGAGCGACGAAGCCCGGGATGACGCGGTGGAAGCTCAGGTTATTATAGAAGCCCGTATTGGCCAGCTTCTCGAAGTTGGCAACCGTATTCGGGGCGTCCTTGTCGAACAGTTCGATGACGACCTCGTTGCCGTTGGCCAGTTTGATCGTGGCTTGCTTGGACATGAAAAATCAACGCTCCTTCTTATTTGCTGTTTTTGACTTGTCCCATCATACTACATTTTGAGAAAAAAGGAAAAAGGCCGCCGCAAGCGACGGCCCTCCGGACCTATACAAGCTCTCGATGCCGATACGAAAGCTTCGCTTCTTTATCCGCGCACCGTTTGCTTTTGGAGACGCTCGGGAAGCAGGTCGTTCCGGGCGATATCCTCGAACGATTCGCGCGCAACGACCAAATCGGCTTGTCCATCCTTCACGAATACGACCGCAGGACGGCGAATCCGGTTGTAGTTGCTTGCCATCGCATAGTTGTATGCGCCGGTACAGAACACCGCGAGCAGGTCGCCGGACTGCACGGCAGGCAGCTTCAGGTCCCAGATCAGCATATCGCCGCTCTCGCAGCACTTGCCCGCGACCGATACGAGCTCGGTTGCCTCTTCTTCGGGGCGGTTCGCAAGCACCGCTTCATACTTGGATTCGTACAGCGCAGGACGCGGATTGTCCGTCATGCCGCCGTCGACGGCAATGTACTTGCGGACGCCCGGAATATCCTTGCTTGTGCCGACCGTGTACAGCGTCGTGCCGGCGTCGCCGACGATGCTGCGGCCAGGCTCGATCCAGATCTCGGGCAGCGGATAGTCGGCTGCCGTGAACGAAGAGATGATGGCGCCGGTGATCGCCTCGACATAGGTCGCGACCGGCAGCGGCGTATCGCCTTCGACGTATCGGATGCCGAAGCCGCCGCCCAGGTTGATAACGGAAAACGTCTTGTCCAGCTTGGCGCGCACCTCGAGGGAGAACGCCGCAACCTTTTCGACCGCCATGCGGAAGCCTTCGACCTCAAAGATTTGCGAACCGATATGCGAATGCACGCCGAGCAGGTTCAGCTGCGGCTGGCCGAGCGCCTCTTCGACGGCGCGCAGCGCGGTGCCGTTGCCGATGTCAAAGCCGAACTTGGAATCTTGCTGGCCGGTGGAAATGTAGTCGTGCGTATGCGCCTCGACGCCCGGCGTCACGCGCAGCAGGATGTTGACCTTTTGGCCGCGCTCTGCGGCAATGGCGTTAAGCAGCGCGAGCTCGATGAAGTTGTCGACGACAAAGCAGCCGATGCCGGCATTCAGCGCCATCTCGATCTCGTCCGGCGTCTTGTTGTTGCCGTGGAAGTGAATGCGCTCCGGCGGGAATCCGGCCTGCAGCGCCGTATACAGCTCGCCGTCCGAAACGACGTCTAGGCTCATGCCCTCTTCTTCGGCGACGCGGCACATCGCCATGACGCAGAAAGCCTTGGATGCGTAAGCGACTTGGAACTTGAGGCCCGTCGCCTTAAAGGCTTCTACGTACTCGCGGGCGCGCTGGCGTACGAGCGCCTCGTCTACGACGTAAAGCGGCGTACCGAAGTTCGCTGCGAGATCAAGCGTGTCGACGCCTCCGATCTCGAGATGTCCCTTGTCGTTGATTCGGCTGGTACCGTGAAAGTACATGTATGATTTCCCCTTTTCGGACTGGAATTCGATCGCGGCGTACGGATGGACCGGTCGCAACAGGCGACGCTATACGCGATAATCTGAGTATATCCCAGTATGCGATTTGGGGAAATGGAGGATTTGGCGCAACTTTTGCATTCCTTCGCGCAAGGGACGGCCGGACGCTTTATACAGGTTGCTTATCGCTCTGCTTCGGCCTGTAGATCGAGGGCCGCATCCTGCTTTTCGGCAGCGGCCTGCGCAGCAGCACGTTAAGCATCGCCGGACCGTTAAAAGGGATGAACGGCCACATATACGGCGTATTGTACGAGCGGATCATGACCAGCGCGATGAGCATGAGCGTGGCGCAGGCGGTGAACCCGGGCAGCTGGAACATAAAGACGGCGACAAGCAGCACCAGCCGGACGATCCGGTTGGCGAGACCGAGTTCATAGCTTGGCGTCGCAAAGGTTCCGATCGCGGCCACCGCCATATATAAAATGACCTCGTTGATAAATAGCCCCGTTTTGACGGCGATATCTCCGATTAAAATAGCCGACACCAGCGACATGGCGGTCACGAGCGGCGTCGGGGTATGGACAGCGGCCAGACGCATAAGGTCGACGCCGATCTCGACAAGCAGGAACTGCAAGACGAGCGGCAGATCGCCCGTTTTATCCGCGCCGAGAAACCATAGCCATGAAGGGCGAAGCTCCGGGGACTCTGCGTACATGTACCAGAGGGGCATGAGGAACATGGAAGCCAGCAAGCCGAAAAACCGGATCCAGCGCAAATACGTTCCGATGAACGGACTTTGCCGGTTCTCTTCCGCATGCTGGATCAAGTCGAAGTAGGTGGTCGGGAGCATCATGACGCTTGGCGAAGTATCGACGAGCACGGTCACGCTTCCGTCGAGCAGATGAGAGGCGACTACGTCGGGACGTTCGGAATAACGCACGAGCGGAAAAGGGTTCCAGCCCGTTTTGACCGTAACCTCCTCGAGCTGCTTGTCCGCAAGCGGTATGCCGTCGATTTTGACCGATTTGATCTTGTCCCGAACCGATTCGACGAGCTTGGTGTCCGCCACATCGTCGATATATACGATTGCGACGTCCGTTTGCGTGCGCTCGCCGACCTTCGTAATCTCAAAACGCAGCTTCGGATCGCGCAGCCTGCGACGAATCAATCCCACATTCGTCAGCAAGCTTTCGGTAAAGCCGTCTTTACTGCCGCGAACCACCTTTTCGAGCTCGGGCTGCTCCGGCTGCCGTCCCGGATACTGCCTGACGTCCATCAGCAGCACCCGCGGCTCGCCGTCCACATAAAACGCAGCATTCCCCACGAGCACGTCGTTCACCATTGCGGTAAACGAGTCGACTTCGCGGATTTGAATCGACGGCATGTAGTATTTCAAGAAGCTTTCCAGCGCGTCATGGCCGACACTGTCGGGAGTCAGGTAAGAGAGCCGTTTTAATACTTCCGTAAGCGCGGTATCTTTCGCGAAGCTGCTTAAAAACAAAAGCCCCGTACGGCGTCCGCTGAACGTCATTTCCCTGACTTGCACGTCAAAGGAAGCCGCCATGCCGAGCGTCTGTTTGACCTTTTCCAGCCAATCGTCCATCTCGGCCGGCATGATATCCTCCGGTTTTCTTTCGTCGTCGGTCTGCCGCTTTTGCTGCTCGTTATTTCTCTCGTTATGCTTCTCGGTTCGCTTCTCGTTTCGCTTCTCGGTATGCTCTTCGTCTTGCCTGACAAACTTATCCTTGCCCGTGCGTTTTCTGCGATCCGGATCGTTCGGTATCAACGGCCGAATCGGCGGAATGTCCTCTTCTTTCGGCTCGGTATTCAAGCGAGGGCCTGCTTCCTTATTCAGCTCCATGCTTCCGTGTTCCGTCATATCCATGCTAGCCCCTCCTGTCATTCATGCATCGGTTGGAACAACAGCCAATCCGCCAGCGAACCCGCCACTTTCCCGAGCACCATCGCGATCAGCAGCGCAAACAAATAGGGCCCGAGCCTCAGCCGCTTGGCGACGATCGGGATGACATTCAGCACCTCAGTCAGCGCGGCGGCCAGCATGCCGACGAATACGCCCTGAAAAATAGCCGGAACGAGCAGCCATCCTTCCCCAAGCGACAACCGCCAATCAAACTGGTCGGCGCAATTAAAGCCGATTACCCCTGCGAGCAGCGCGGATTCAAATACTGCCGAACGTCTGTACGCTCGGGTCAGCTGCACAAGTCTTGGCACGAGATCCAGCACGATGAGCAGCGCTACAAATGCGCTTCCCACCGCAAATCCGCCCGACAGTCCTACGATCGCGACGAGCGCTTCGCCGACAAGCTCACGCATCCGGCCCCGCCTCCCGCTCCCTGGCTTTGGCGTACTCCTCCGTGATGACGTAGTGATTCACGTTTTCCTGATACATGAACATCTCGACCTCCAGCGGATTCGGTTCATCGTTCAGCCGTTTACGGAAGACGCGGTTGAAAAAAATGAGCATGCCAAGCCCGACGCCGAGCGAATACGGAACTTCGAACAACAATGCGTGACGGTCGGGATGGCCCGTCAGCAGCTCGATAATACGCCGCTGGACGACCGGCATGTCCACGTCCGCATGAAAGTTCATAATGGCCATGCCCGACCCGAAAAACAGGAGCAGCCAAGCGCCGACAAGCAGCGAATATCTCGGCTTGACCTTGCCCTCCGGCGTCGTTTCAAGCAATACATGGGGTTCCCCGAACGTTTCGACCGTCAGGTCGGGATCGAAGCGACGAATCAAGCGCACAATCTGAAGCATGTCGATCATCAGCAAATTGCCGTCTTCAGGGCGCATTTTCCAGACGATCAAATCCCGAATCCGATCTTCGTAACGGATATCGGTCTCGATAGACGCGATGTCTCCCAGCTTGATAAGCGCGCCGGGCTTCACGTCGACTCGCCTTCGCAAGCGCAAATATACGATACCAGCCTTCAACCGCCGCACCTCCAGCGATCGTTTCCATGTAGTATGAAGCAACGCCAGGCATCCCATCCGCATCCCATGCAAAAAGACCGTGCCGCCCGAAAATACGGGCACACGGTCCTGGCTTGAAATTTCATTTACGCATTTTTAAATCGCTCGTTTATTGCGCAATTTGTTCTTTGATGCTTTGCAATATTTTTTTCTCGAGCCGGCTGACCTGTACTTGTGAAATGCCAAGCCGGCCGGCGACCTCGGACTGCGTCTGATCGCGGAAATATCGCAAGTACACGATCAGTCGCTCTCGTTCCGACAACGCTTGAATGGCCTGTGTCAAGGCAAGCTTGTCAAACCACTTCTCTTGCGCGTCGTCGGAAATTTGGTCCATCAGCGTTATGGGATCTCCGTCGTTTTCAAAGACGGTCTCGTGAATCGAAGTTGGCGGCTTGTTCGCCTCTTGCGCAAACACGATTTCTTCGGGCGTAACGCCAAGGCGTTCGGCGACCTCGCCGATGGTCGGCTGTCTTCCGAGCACCTTGGACAGCTCGTCCTTCGTTTTCCGCACCTTTCCCGCCATTTCCTTGAGCGATCGGCTGACCTTCAGCGTACCGTCATCCCGCAAGAAACGCTGGATCTCGCCGATAATCATCGGCACCGCATAAGTAGAAAACTTGACCTCGTAGGAGAGATCGAACTTATCCACCGACTTCAGCAGCCCAATGCATCCGATCTGGAATAAATCGTCCGGGTCGTACCCGCGGCCTGCAAAGCGCTGTACAACGGACCAGACGAGTCTGATATTGCTCGACACCAACGTGTCGCGAGCTGAAGAATCGCCCGATTGACTTAGCGCAATGAGCCTTTTGACCTCCGCATCTTCAAGATAACCCGGCGGCGAAGATCGTTTCCATTCGATATCCATGCCCCCAACCCCTGCCGCGGTATTAGTTGAACAATGCTTTTTTAGACTCGATGCGCTTCTTCATTTTGAGGCTCGTCCCTTGGCGAGGCGCGCTTGTCGCCTCGAATTCATCCATGAAGTTTTCCATGATCGTGAAGCCCATGCCCGAGCGTTCCAGCTCAGGCCTAGAGGTGAACAACGGCTGACGCGCGATATCGAGATCTTCAATGCCTCTGCCTTCGTCTCTGATCAGAATCGAGATCGTATCGCCGGCGATCTCTACCTCAAGATGGACGATTCCGGCAGGATCGTTGTCATAGCCGTGGATAATCGAGTTGGTGACCGCCTCGGATACGACCGTTTTAATATCGTTGATCTGATCCATCGTAGGATCAAGCTGCGACACGAAGGCGGCGACTGCAACCCGCGCAAAAGCTTCGTTTTCCGATCTTGCGGCAAAGGAGAGTTTCATATGGTTGTCGATACTCATGATACGACCTCCAGACCGGCCAGCGCCGAGCGTTCATTGTCATAGAACGATAGAATCTTGAATAAGCCTGACAGCTCGAACAGCCGTTTGACGTTGTCGTGCGCATCGCAGACGACCATCCGGCCGCCACGCCCTTTCACAAGCTTGTAGCGCCCAAGGACGACGCCGAGTCCCGAGCTGTCCATGAATTGCAGGTCTCTCAGACTGAGCACTACATGGTCGCACCTGCCGCGCAGTATCGCATCCTCCATCTTGAAGCGAACGATATCCGCCGTATGATGGTCCAATTCCCCTCTCAAGCGAACGATGAGCACATTGCGCTGCTGCTCCAGTTCCACCTGCAAACTCATTTCGATTCTCCTCTCATGCGCCTTCAAGTTTATGGTAGATGCATATCTTTCTACGAGCCGCTTCCTCATTCCTGCTCTCCGACAAAACTAGAAGAAGCCTGCAAAAAGACGACAAAATACGCAAAGCAGCGGAGACGATTTTTCGTCCCGCCGCCTTGCGTAAGCTCATTTCTCGCCTAAAAACAGCTTGCCCGTAGAACGCTTGAGCAGCGTCCAATATCCAGCCTTGTCCACATGCTGCGGCGCTTCGATCGGGAACTCCGCGATCACTTCGTTACCACGGTACACGATCAGCTTGCCGACCTGCTGGCCAGCGGTAACAGGCGCCGTAACCTTATCCTGAAGCGCCAGCTCGTGCCGGATTTCTTTGCCGCCCTCGCCCTTTCGCACGAGCACGCTGTACGAATGCTTGGCCGTCAGCGGCAGTTCGGCAGATTCGCCTTTTTCGATCTTTAGCTTGCCGATCGGATCGCCGGCCTTATAGATCTGAACGTTCGAATATTGCGAAAAAGCATAATCCAGCAGCTTCGAAACCTCCGCGTTGCGCGTCTTCGTGTTGGGCTCTCCCATCACGACGACGATCATCCGGAGATTGTCCCGCTTCGCCGTGGCCGACAAGCAGAACTTCGCTTCGCTCGTAAACCCGGTTTTCAAACCGTCCGCCCCCGGATAAAAACGCACGAGCTTGTTCGTATTGACGAGCCAAAACGGCTTTTCCTTGTCTTTACGAAGGTAGTCCTGGTAAGCGCCCGTGTACTTGGTAATCTCGGGATGCTTCAGCAGCTCTCTCGACATCACCGCGATATCGTGTGCGGAAGATACATGGCCCGCTGCCGGCAGACCGTTGCAATTCGCGAACCGCGTTTCCTTCATGCCGAGCTCTTCCGCGCGTTTGTTCATCATTTTCACAAACTCTTCTTCGCTCCCGGCCAGTTTCTCGGCCAGCGCCACCGAAGCATCGTTGCCGGAGGCCATCGCTACGCCCTTCAGCATATCGTTGACCGTCATTTGCTCGCCCGGCTCAAGAAAAATTTGCGAACCGCCCATCGACGCCGCGTATTCGCTGGTCGACACCTGGTCCGTCAACTTGATACGATCGTCGTCGATCGCCTCCATGACAAGCAGCATCGTCATAATTTTAGTGATGCTCGCCGGAGGCAGCGCAGAGTGGCTGTTTTTCTCGTAGACGACGGTACCGCTGTCCGCGTCCATCAACACGGCTGAACGTGCGTTCGCTGCAAGATCCGTCTGCGGTCCGCCGGATCGCTGTGCGGCGCTTTCCTTCGCCCAAGCCGATGCGGGAAGCAGCAGCGAAGCCGCGATGCTAAGCGTCAACGCACGTCCCCAAGGACGTCTGTGATGTTTATGTTGCTGGTGGCTCAAGAATGATGTCCCTCCTGCCGGCCGGCCAAGTTGCCGTCCTGGATTCGTCTTGAGAACTAGTGTGCCCGCAGCATCTGCATCATATTCCAAGTTGTGGGGCGATTCTCTGAAGGTCGTTAGGGAAGGCGGAGAGCAACCAAAAGCGGATAATATGGTATTAATTGGTGGGCCCTGTACTATATAACCTCTTATTTCGCGTTTCCGGGCTTATCCCCTTCGCTCATCCTCGTTATGGGCTATGGCTCATCCCTTTCGCTCAACAAGCTACGTTTCCGGGCTTATCCCCTTCGCTCAGTAAGAACGCATAGTTGACAAATTTGAGCCATTCTAATCGCCATATTATTTCCTAACGAAGATATGCTTCAGTAATAACCAGCAGCAATTTACTTATTTGGGCACGACAGGTTATCGCCTCTACGCCGCTCTGTGTAGACGCTTTCGTCGCGTCAATTCACGATATGTAACGCATTTTATCGAACTGCATGCAAGCAATAGGTGATTCATCATCAGCAGTCTACTGCCAGAGAAATTGTAAACAAACGATTGGTGAATTAAATAAGCCTGAAGGTGCTTCGGCCCTAAACCTTGGAGAGTGTGATCGAACCAACGCATGGCATGCATTAAGACCGCAGATAATGGCTTATGGCTCTTCATCCCGCGGTAGGCGAAAGTTTTCACCGTTTTAAAATCGGCTTCTACATGATGCTCTGAAAAAACATCGTAAACATACCGCGTCAACAACCGCGATTGACCTGCCAAACGCAGATCCATTTGAACCATCTTGACGGCTAAAATGTCCTCTCCGTCTATCTCGGCTCCGATCACAATGGGTTGATCCGTCGGTTCATTGACGAGGCTTGAGAAACAACGCCATCCATATATGCCGCCCGTTACCGCGACAGATCCGCGCAACTTTTGCTCATCGGCCTCTGGAGACAATGCGTCCCGCAGCTTGTGTCCGATCAACCAGGCGGTCTTGTATGTCACGCCTAAAATCTCGGCCAGCTCGACCGAAGTCGTTTCCTCTCCAAGCCACTGCATGGCTCGGAACCAAAGACGCAACGGCGTGCGCGTCCCGTGCATGACGGTTCCGGCTGTCACCGAGGTTTGATGACGGCATGAGGAACAAGCATATAAAGGATACCTTCGGGTTCTGATCACGGAACAGTGCGGATAGCGACAAATCGGACAGCGAAATCCATTCGGCCAACGCGCTTGGCGAAGGGCTTCCATACACTGTTCTTCGGTCCACGACTCCCACGGGCCGTCTGGAAAAATGGTCACTAGCACATCAGCACCTCGCATAAAACGGGAACTTATGTTCCCATTTTACATCACTTGCATTGTGTCTGTCAACCGCTTCCAAAGAGCTTTGCTGAGCGAGTGGAATAAGCCCTGAAACGCATTTTGAGACGCTATCCCCCCTATGGACGAACCATTTATTTCCATAAAAAATACCCCTTCCAACGGAAGAGGTATTCTCGAGCTAGCGAACACGGAGCGTCATTGTACGATCCCATGAAGCAACGGCCTAGGCTCGCCTTGCTCCACGCCAAGCCTGTAGGCGGCTCGAACGGATTGAACGGCGCTCTCAGCCCGCATGTCGTCAGCGCGCACGTAGAGCGTCGCTAGCAGGTCCCCCTCGCGAACGAAGTCGCCCGGCTTGGCCGCGAGTTCGATCCCGACGGCGTAATCGATCTCGTCGTCTTTGGTCGCGCGACCAGCGCCCAGCGTCATGGCCGCCAGGCCGATCGCTTCGGCTTCAATGCCCAGCACATAGCCTGCCTCAGCGGATGATACGGGCACACGTAGCGGCGCTTGGGGCAGTCTCGATAAATCCTCGGTGACGGCGGGATCTCCGCCTTGCGCCGTTACAAAGGCAGCGAACTTGCGCAGCGCTTCGCCGGAAGAGATGGCCGTTTCCAGCATTCGGCGCGCTGCGTCGGTGTCGCCTGCAATTCCGCCCAGGACAAGCATGTGGCTGGCTAACACGAGCGAGACTTCACGCAGGTCTTCGGGACCTTCGCCCCGCAGCACCTCGATCGCCTCGCGAACTTCAAGCGCGTTGCCGATCGTGCGGCCGAGCGGCTGGTCCATGTCGCTGATGACCGCTACGGTTTGCCGTCCGACCTGATTGCCGATGGCGACCATGGCGGCGGCAAGCTTTGCGGCATCTTCAGGCGTTTTCATGAACGCGCCATCGCCCGTTTTGACGTCCAGCAATATCGCATCCGCGCCGGCTGCGATTTTTTTGCTCATGACCGAGCTGGCGATAAGCGGGATAGACTCGACCGTAGCAGTAACGTCGCGAAGCGCGTACAGCTTCTTGTCTGCGGGAGCGATGTTGCCGCTTTGTCCGATGACGGCGACGCCAATGTCTTCCACCTGCGCGAAAAAGTCGTCGCGGCTGAGTTCCGTTCGGAAACCCGGGATCGATTCGAGCTTATCGATCGTACCGCCCGTATGCCCGAGACCTCTGCCGCTCATTTTTGCGACAGGAACGCCGCAAGCCGCGACAAGAGGGGCTACGATCAAAGTCGTCTTGTCGCCCACGCCACCCGTACTGTGCTTGTCCACTTTGACGCCGGCGATCGACGACAGATCCACGGTATCTCCCGAGTTTGCCATCGCAAGTGTCAACGCGGCGGTTTCTTTATCCGTCATCCCCATATAGCATACCGCCATGGCCCAAGCGGAGATTTGATAATCGGGTATCGCGCCGTCTACAAGGCCCTTGATCAAAAAGCCGATCTCTTGCTCGGTCAGTTCGCCGCCAAACCGTTTTTTGCGTATGATGTCTACGGCTCTCATGGTCGCAGCGTCCTCCTTAACAGGGTTGCCTTCGGTTATAGCTTTGGAAGCAAAGCCAGTACGAGCCGGATAAATTGCTGCTTGACGCGCTCCGTCGTCTCCATGACTTCTTCGTGGGACAACGGCTGATCGAGAATGCCGGCTGCCATATTGCTGATACAGGAGATGCCGATTACCTCGAGCCCCGAGTGACGGGCGACCAGAACCTCGGAAACGGTCGACATGCCGACGGCATCGGCTCCGATGACCCTGAGCATCCGTATCTCGGACGGGGTCTCGTAATTCGGTCCGAGCAGGCCGGCATACACGCCTTCACGCACGGGTATTCCCAGTTCGGCAGCCGTCTCTTTGGCGATTTGACGCAGTCTGCGCGTATAGGCATCGGACATATCGGGAAAACGGACGCCGAGCGCGTTGTCGTTCGGACCGACCAGCGGGTTGCGTCCCGTCAGATTCAGGTGATCGGAAATGAGCATCAGATTTCCCGGCTCGTAGTCCAAATTCACCCCGCCAGCCGCGTTTGTCACGAACAGCGTCTTGATGCCCAGCATCTTCATTACGCGTACCGGCAATGCCGTGCGCTCAGGCTCGTAACCCTCGTACATATGGAAGCGCCCGCGCATCAACGCTACAGGACGCCCTTGCAGCCGCCCGACGATGAGCTCGCCTGCGTGTCCTTCGACCGTCGAAATGGGGAAATGCGGAATATCGGCGTACGGAATCGTCACGGCCTGCTCCATATCGTCGCCGATGACACCGAGCCCGGATCCGAGAATAAGACCGACTTCCGGACGCAAATTCGTGCGCTCGGAAATATAGGCCGCAGCTTCTTCAATGATGTTGATGGTTGGATAGACCAAGGGAATCCGCTCCTTAGACTTGAATTAAAAGGTTAAATCAGCTTGTCCAGAAAGCTGGTGCCGTGCGCTGTCTTCGAAACGCCGAAATTGTCGGAGATCGTCGCCGCAAGATCGGCGTAGGTGGCCAGCGTGCCCAGATTGCCGGGCCGCCGCAGCGAGCGTCCGTACGCGAGAATCGGTACATATTCCCGAGTGTGGTCGGTTCCAGGATGAACCGGATCGTTGCCATGATCGGCAGTAATGACAATCAGGTCATCGGGCCCTAGTTGCTCCAGCAGCGCGGGCAGCGCTTCGTCGAACGCTTCGAGCGCACGGGCATAGCCGGCTACGTCGCGCCGATGTCCGTAGAGGGAATCGAAATCGACGAGGTTCGTGAACAGCAAACCTTCGAAAGAACTTTCCAATTGGCGAATCGTCGTCTCGATGCCGTCTCGGTTGCTTTTTGTCGGAATCGCCTTCGTGATGCCTTCCCCGCAAAAAATATCGTTAATTTTGCCGACCGCGATCACTTCTTTGCCCGCTTTCTTGAGCGCATTTAACACGGTCGGCTCCGGTGGCTTCACGGCATAGTCATGTCTGTTGGACGTGCGCTGGAAGCTGCCCGGCTTGCCGATAAAAGGTCTGGCGATGACGCGGCCAACGGAATATTCGTCCTTGTTGGTCAGCCTGCGGGCAATACGGCAGGCTTCGTAGAGCTCCTCGAGCGGGATGATCTCCTCGTGCGCCGCGATTTGAAACACGCTGTCCGCCGACGTGTAAACGATCCAGGAACCGCTGCGCATTTGCTCCGCGCCAAGCTCGTCCAAAATCTCCGTGCCCGAAGCAGGCTTGTTGCCGATGACGCTGCGTCCGGTTTCCTTCTCGAAGGCCTCGATCAGCCCTCTAGGAAATCCGTTCGGGAACGTCCGAAAAGGCTTCTGGATTTTCAGCCCCATCAACTCCCAATGTCCGGTCATCGTATCCTTGCCGACCGACACCTCCGCCATTTTGCCAAAGTAGGCACTTGGGGTATCCTGCGGCTGCCAGTCGCTCAGCGGAGCGATATTGCCGAGGCCTAGACGTCTTAGATTCGGGAGCGATAATCCGGTCGGCCCCTCCGCGATATGCCCCAAGGTGTGCGCGCCCGCGTCGCCGTAGTCGGCTGCGTCGGGAAGCTCGCCGATGCCGACGCTGTCGAGCACGATGACGGCTATCCTTTTAAACGGCATGCTTGATGTCCTCCCTCGTACTCCGATGTTCGTTCAATTTCCCTCGTCTTCCTGCCCGCCGCGGGTGCGGGGGTGAAAACTGTCGTACACGTCTCTAAGCTTAGCCTTGCTGGAAGGCTGATACACCTGGGTTGCCGTCAAATCCGCATGCCCGAGCATCTCCTGGACCGAACGCAAGTCGGCGCCATTGTCGACGAGATGATAGGCAAAGGAGTGCCTGAGCGTATGCGGAGTCACTTCGGTGCTGACGCCGGCCGAGGCCGCATGCTTCTTGATCAGCTTCCAGAAGCCTTGCCTGGTCATTCGACTGCCCAGGTGGCTGACGAATAAGGCATTCTCGACCGCGCCGTCGCGCAGCAGCCTTGGTCGGGCTTCCTGCATGTATTTTATCATCCAATCGCGGCACATGGAACTGATCGGGATCATTCGTTCCCTTCCGCCCGTTCCGCGGCAGGCCAAGAGACGCAGATCGGTGCGTACGTCCGCGACGTTCAGGTTCGTAAGTTCGGTCACACGCATTCCCGTCGCATACAGTGTTTCGAGCATCGCGCGGTCCCGGACGCCCGCCTCGTCGCTCAGGTCCGGCGCTTCAAGCAGCCGTTCAACGTCGGATAAGGAAAGCGCACGCGGGGATCTCCGCTCTGCTTTTGGCGCAGCCAGCCGCACTGCGGGGTTGGCCGCCGTCAAGCCGGATTCGAGCGCGTATTCAAAAAATGCCTTGAAGGAGACAATCCTACGGGAGATCGTGGCGTTCGTTCTCCCCTGCTCTTTCAGCCGGTTCAAATATGCGGACAAGTGAAAGGGCTTGACGTTCGCCGTCCGAACGATATCGTGATGCGCCTGCAGCTCGCGTGCAAGATCCTCAAGATCGCGACGGTATCCGTCCAGCGAGTTGGCGGCCAGATGTCTCGTCGCCTTCAAGTAAGACAGAAACGGATTGATGTCCTGGTTCATGGGGCAGTTTCCTTCCTCGTTTGCCTATACCGCTTAATTCCACGTCCGCCGCCGCGAATCCTGCCCGGACGCTATTCTCCGAGCCAGTAAAACAACCGGAGTCTGTCCGCCTGAGACGAAGGACCGTTATCCGAGCCGTCGGCGCCGAACACTTTTTCGGCCCGTCCTTCGGGTACGCGGTACGGATCCAGCGGCGACAAGGCGGTCTGCAACCAGCCGTATGCGTAATGGGCGGCTACCGTCAACGACAAAAACAAAAGCGTAAATTGCAGACGATCCCACCATTTTCCGATCGATCGATCCATATGCAGTCCTCCTTCTGCTTGCTCGTCCTCGTCTACAATCACCGTATGTACGATGCGGGACGATCATGCCGGGCTAATGACCTGGTCGCCGCACCAATAGGAGCTCACGCCCGTAAACTGCTCGCAAACGATTAACGGCAAACAGCCGTACGGGGGCGAACGTGTCATGAAGGAGACGATCCGTAAGCTCGCCCGGCAGTTTAAAGCGGGCCGCAAATCGGCTGGGCGAAAGACGAGAAATGTCATCGTGCTCAAAAACAAGAAAGGCTACGACCTTTGTCTGCGGCATCTTAAAGCCGCAGGCATCAGTCCTGTGAAAGCCGCACGGCGCAGCCGTCTGATCGGCTGCGAGGCGCCGAGCAACGTCGACTGGACGGCTCTGAAAAAACATCCAAGCGTTGCCTATATCGAAAAGGACCGTCTCGTGAAGGCGCACGGCACGCCCGTCATATCCCTGTCGAGCCGCGACAAGCGTGCCAAGGGCAATTGCCGAATCGATCCACTTAAAATTCCGTGGAACATTGCGCGCATCCAAGCGCCCCCGGTGTGGAAGCGGACGCTTGGCAGGTGCGCGAAACTAGCCGTCGTCGATACCGGCGTTGGACCGAATCCCGACTTGTCCGTAGCTGGAGGCGTTAATACGATTAACGGCGGTTCCTTCAAGGACGACAACGGACACGGCACGCACGTCGCGGGAATCGCCGCGGCCACAGGCAAAAAACGTATTTTCGGCGCTGCGCCCAAGGTCCGGCTATTCGCCGTCAAGGCGCTCGACGAATTCGGCTTCGGCTTTGTCTCCGATATCGCCGAGGGCATCGACTGGTGCGTCAAAAATCGCATGGACGTGATTAATATGAGCTTCGGCCTGCCGGGAGAAAGCCGGATTCTTCGAGAAGCCGTCGCTCGGGCAAGGCGCAAGGGCATCGTGATGACTGCATCCGTCGGCAACGACGGCCCGAACAACAAGCGTATTGACGCGCCTGCAAGATATCCCGGCGTGCTTGGTATCGCCGCCACGACAAGGCGCAACCGCGTCGCTTCGTTTTCGAGCCGCGGAAGAGGGATCGCACTGTCCGCGCCGGGCGTAAACATCCTGTCCACCGCCCCGGGACGCGGCTATGTGCGCATGAGCGGCACCTCGATGTCGTCGCCGCACGCCGCAGGCGGAGCGGCGCTGCTCCGCTCTCTTGCGCCGGGCGCTTCCGCCTCATGCATCGCGCGCAAGCTCGTCTCAGCCGCCAAGCCGCTGCCGGGCGGTCGCCGGGCGGTGGGCGCCGGCTTGCTGCAAGTCGCGCCGGCCGCCGCGGCCCTCCGCCCCCGGCGCTGCCGCCATTCCCGCAAGGGCAGTACGCAGCGGTCCGCAAAAAGCGAGCGCGACAATAAGCGGGAATAGCATAAAAATCGCGGGAAACAGCGAGAATAAAAATTCCCCGAGCCCTTAGCGGCTTGGGGAATTCAACACGTTTTCTCCTATTCGCAAACGCGCTTAGAGCAGCGACTCGATCTCCCCGGCCATCGTCTCGGGCGTTTCCTTCGGCTCGAAACGCTTGGCGACGCGGCCTTCCCGGTCGATAACGAACTTCGTGAAGTTCCAGGCGATATCGGCACCGCCGGTCTCGCCCTTCAAATATTTGAACAGCGGGAGCGCTTCGTCCCCGTTCACGTCAGACTTGGCGAACAGCGGGAACGTCACGCCGTAATTGATCTTGCAGAAGCTCTCGACTTCCGCTTCCGTGCCGGGCTCTTGCTCCGCGAACTGGTTGCAAGGGAACCCGAGCACGACCAGGCCTTGGTCGCCGTATTTCTCGTAAAGCGCCTGCAGCCCTTCGTATTGCGGCGTAAGGCCGCATTTGCTGGCGGTATTGGCGATGACGAGCACCTTGCCTTGGTATTCGGACAGATCGACTTGCTCGCCTCGAATGGACGGCGCTTTAAATTCGTATACGGACATGGTTTATTCCCCTCTCGTATCGGCTGCCGCGACAGGCTGAAGCGCCGTCATCAGCTCGCCCATTTGACTGCGGATTTTGAGCAGCATTTCCACGTTCACGCCGGACTGGCAAAATACCTTTTCCGGCACTTCCAGCGCTTTTTCTTTAAGTGCCTTCCCCGCTGCCGATAGACGGATCAACAGCTGGCGCTCGTCGCCCGCGTCTCGCGAGCGGGTAAGAAGGCCTTGCGCTTCTAGCTTCTTGAGCAGAGGCGTCAGCGTGCCCGAATCCAGGTACAAGCGCTCGCCGAGCTCCTTGACGCTGACGGAGTCCCGCTCCCAAAGCGCCAGCATGGCGATATACTGCGTATAGGTCAAGCCCAGCTCCCTGAGCACGGGCTGATACAGCCTCGTGATCTCTTTGGCGCAGGCGTAGACGGCAAAGCAAGTTTGATTTTCCAGCTTCAACGCTTCTTCGGAAGACATGGAACCTCCTCTCCTTTCTACGATCTCATGTCACGACACAACGCTGCAGCACGCACAATTAAATTGCCTGCAATCGAATCAAATCCAATATTATATTTTACGCATCCCGGTGTCAATCGCTTGACTTTTTATTTTAATTGCATACAATTTAATTTGACGAGATTAAAAGGGAGGAATCATCATGTCGCTTTACGATATCGAAGTCTCCGACGCCCGGGGCACCGTACGCCCGCTGTCCGATTACAAAGGTCAAGTGCTGCTGATCGTGAACAC
Source organism: Cohnella hashimotonis (assembly GCF_030014955.1). Classification (NCBI taxonomy): domain Bacteria; kingdom Bacillati; phylum Bacillota; class Bacilli; order Caryophanales; family Paenibacillaceae; genus Cohnella; species Cohnella hashimotonis. The sequence goes on along the minus strand of NZ_JAGRPV010000001.1, from coordinate 2,669,262 downwards.
GGCGACCAAGTGCGGCTTCGCGCCTCAGTTCAAGGGGCTGCAGAAGCTGTACGACAAGTATAAGGATGAAGGTTTTGCCGTACTCGGCTTCCCGAGCAATCAATTTGCGAACCAAGAACCGCTTGAGGGCGAGGCGATTGCGGAGGCATGCGAGCTGAACCATGGCGTGAACTTCCCGCTGTATGCGAAAATCGATGTCAAAGGCAAGGACGCTCATCCGCTATTCAAGCATCTGACCCGTGAAGCGCCCGGTTTGCTTGGAACAAGAAAGATCAAATGGAACTTCACCAAATTCCTCATCGGCCGGGACGGCAAGGTCATCAAACGCTATGCGCCGACCGATACGCCCGAAAAAATCGAAGGCAGAATCAAAGACCTCCTCTAATACACGTCATACACGCCATTATCAATACACGCCATTAAGCGCCAAACCCCGGCATGAACCATGCCGGGGCTTAGCGCTTAATGGCAATTTCGTTGTAAAAGCTATTCGTCAAACGCCTGAGGCAGCCGCTTCCTCGGCGCTCTTCGCCGCAGCTTCGTTCTTCGCTTGGCACTTGGCGCAGATGCCCTGGAAGTCCAGGCGATGGTCAAGAACATTGAAGCCGTATTCGCGCTCCAGCCGCTCCTCGAGCGGCGTCAGCCAATCCTCCATGATCTCGGTCATCGTCCCGCACTGCACGCATATCAAATGATGATGATGGTGCTTGTTCGAATCGGTGCGCAGATCGTAGCGCGCGACGCCGTCGCCAAAGTTCATTTTCTCGACGATATGCATCTCGCTGAGCAGTTCAAGCGTCCGGTATACCGTGGCGAGACCGATCTCCGGCGCCTTGTCCTTCACGAGCATAAATACGTCCTCGGCGCTCAGGTGGTCCTCTTCGTTCTCCAAAAGTACCCGGACCGTCGCCTCCCGCTGCGGGGTCAGCTTGTAGCCCTGCGATTGCAGCTGCTGCTTCACTTTGTCAATACGGGCCTCCATGTCCTTCCCCCTCCGCCCCAAAACACACTTGATTTCATTATAGGGGGAGCTTCTCGGGGAAGTCAAACCCGCTTCGCCGTCAAGCGTCGCGATCCTGCAAAATTCGCGGTCGCAATCTCGGTCGCCTCGATATCACAGCCAGCCGGACAGGCCGGATAAAATGTGCGGTACGACAAACGCCTCCCACATCGCTGCAATCCCGAGCACGAGAAAAAGCGCGGCGGATGTGCCTGTGTGCGAAGCAAGGGGCGGCAGCAGCCTTCCTCTGCCGAGAAACAGACGCTCGCGTCCAACATAATAGGCAAACCGGACCGCTGACACGCTGGCAATCGCTAGCGCGGGGACGACAACCAGGTTTTGCGGCGCCACGACGGCAAGCGACACGGCCACGCCTTTCCAGGCCAGATGGCGTACGGTCAAGCCGACCGCGAAGCCGATCAGGACCCCTTTTAAAAAATCCAGCGCGAGCACGAACGGGCTGCCGACGACCGAGATGCCGAGGAGCCAGATCAGACCCAGCCATTTCAGATGAAAAAACAGCCGGTCCCTAAAAACGTCAAGCGGGGCTGCGGCTCCAGCCGACGTCCCGCCAAGATATGCGCCAAGCTCGTCCGACAGATTCTGCTGCTGTTCGAGCGACAGCGCGTTCACGACGAGCGCCCCGAACACCGCCCCGACGGCGATCAGCACGCCGACGAACAAATACAGGTTCAGCTTGCCGCGTAACGGCATTTCCATCGCGCCGCGCTTCATCGGTCGCTCGCCTCCCGCCGCATAAGCTTGTATCAACGCCTATACGTATGCCGCTCGCGCTCCTGTTATTCGCGATCGTCGGTTCGCGCTCCGTTTTGCGCACCTGACCGTCCGCCGATGCGGCCGTATGTCCCGCCGCTTCCGGCGGTCAACTGCAATCGGCCTGCGCGCGCGTCGAGGATAGCCTCGGCAATACGTTCACCTGCCACAGCCGCGATCCGCTCCCCGTCAATCCGGTGAAGAATGTCCATCTCCGTACCGACCTCCCGAAGCAGCCGCTCTCTCATCTTGGGTCCAACGCCCGGGAAGAAGCCGAGCGGAACCTGATGCCTGTAGGGCGGCCTGCCCGCCGGCTGGACCGGCGATTCCCTGTCCGCAAGCCTGGCGATTCGCACGTCGACGCCTGTCACAAGACGCGGACTGCCGCAGGAAGGGCAAACTTCGTCGGCAGCGCCGGCCGGCAGCGGCGAGCGGCAGGAAGGACAATAGCTGGCATGGTACTTGCCCAGCTTCGGATGCAGGCCCAGGTTCGCGGTAATCTGCCTGCCGTCTTGTCCCCTGAGCGCGGCGGCGAATTCGGCGAAGGACGGCTCGGCGATCAGCAGCTCATTGCATTCGCGCCCGATCATCCCCGTCGAATGCGCATCAGAGTTCGTCAGCACCGGGTATCTGTCCAGCTGCGACAGCCGGCCCGCCATCGCGCTGTCCGCGCTGAGGCCGAGCTCGATCGCCGCGATGCCGTCCGGATCTAGCCGGTCGGACAGACGGTCCGCCGAGCAGCCGAGCAAGCCGCGATGCGGCGTGAATACGTGAGCGGGCGCGAGCAGGCCTCCCCGATCGAGCAGCTCCCGCTGAAGCTCGCGGCCCGTCGCGCGGATCCGCTGCGAGCTTAACGTCACGTTTTTCATTCGCGGCGACATCCACGCCGTCCATGCCTTCATGGCGGCCAGCGACGGCAAATAAGCGAGCAAATGATAGGGGCCGCCGCCCCAGCCGGGCTCGCGGACTTCGATTTCCGCGCCCGGCACGATAACCGTCTCCCGGTAGCGGATGCCGCCGCCGGAGACCTCCGTCATCTCGCCCGTCTCCAGCAGGCGGTCTATATCGTCCTGCACCGCAGGCGAATGGCAGTCGATTACGCCAAGCAGCCCGATCCCCTTGCGCTCGGACGCTTCCTCGGCGATCGCCTGGAAGGTCAGGTTGCGGCTCGCGCTGATTTTCACCGCCCTGCCGTCCCCGCTGCTGCCGATGTGCACGTGCATATCGGCGAAGCACGGACGAAGTCCGCTCACGCCCCGAATTCTCCGGTCTGCCGCCAATGCCGCCATACGAGCACGGCGAGCAGCGTTTTCGCGTCGCAGATGCGGCCGCTGGCGATATATTCGTCCGCCTGCTCGGGCGACAGCGCCTCGCCGTTTAAAAATTCGTCATCGTCCGGGTTAAGCTCACCGGCTTCAAGGTCGTCCGTGAAGTACAGATGGATCAGCTCATCCGCAAAACCGGGCGAGGTTGCGAACGTCCGCACGAAACGGATGCTGCGCGCCTTAAATCCCGTTTCTTCCTCAAGCTCGCGGATAGCCGCTTGTTCCGGTTCCTCGCCGGCATCCAGCTTGCCCGCCGGAATCTCCACCTGCATGCGCTCTAGCGGCTTGCGAAATTGATCCACGACCAGCAGCTTGCCTTCGTGCACCGCGATGACAGCTACGGCGCCCGGATGCTTTACGATCTCCCGCGTAGCCGTCCCCCCTCCCGGCAGGCGAACGGTATCCACCTGCAATGAAATGATTTTCCCTTCGAACTTTTTATCCGTGGACACGGTTTCTTCGTAAAAAGGGTGCTTGTCGTTCTTCGTATTTGATCGTTCGGTACTCATTTATTAACCCCCTGCTCGTATTTTGATGTCATCTGCCGGCTTGCCGGCGCATAGATCAACCATATAGGCTTGTCCGGCCGATTGCAAGAAAGGCACGTTTCGCCGGCAGCGAATTTCGATGGGGGCGATCTTATGCTAAAGCGTTACGCTGAGCCGGATCGGATCCGGTGGACGGGCAAAGCCTGGGAAATCAAAAGCGCGCTGCGCGCCCTGCAACGGCAAAAAGGCGGGAACGCCCGCCTGAAGGATTTGCTGCCGGAGATGACGCTCCATGCATCTCGTCTCGATGGCCTGAGAAACCGATGATGGAGCAAGGCGTCCTTCGTCGGAGGACCCGTTATTTGTACCGCTCGAGCAAATCCGATAGCTTGCAGCGGATCGCTTCCCGAAGCGCCTCCGGCCCTTGGACGCTCGCCTCTCGGCCCAGACCCAGAAAGAAGTCGGCGTAAAAAGGAAGCTCGCTCCCTGGGACGTCCCGATCGATCGAGCCGCTGCCGTCCTCCCGCACGTTCAGCATCGGCGCGAGCCACAGCTCGGCCTCGCAGCGCTGCACGCCCGCGCGGCTGAGCTCGGCTCGAAGCCGGACGGGCGCGATCGGTTCTGCCGCTTCCCGCCGGTTAAGCGCCAAGTCTCCCAGATCGCGCGGCGGCGTGCCTGTCGGATCCGGCGCGGCCTCGCGAATCCGGTCGCAGCGAAAGACGCGGAATCCCGAACGAAGAAAGCAATAAGCCGTACAGTACCAAAGACCGTTGTTAGCGTAAATGCAGACAGGTTGAATCCGTCTGTCGTGCTCCCCTTCCTCCCCGGATATATAGACGATCGACAGCACCTGCTGCCGAACGGCCGCATCGAGCAGCACGGCGAGGCACGGCGCATCGCCTCGGCGTGCCGGCGTAACAAAGTCGACCCGATGCTTCATGCTGTCGATTCGATCTCTGACGTCGCCAGGCATATGAAGGTAAAATTTGTTCAGCGCCGACGCCGATTCGGCTTCGAACGGCAGCGAAGCGTAGTGTCGAAGCGCATGCACCGCGAAAAACATCGCCACCGCCTCTTCTTCGGTAAAGGCGATCGGCGGCAGCACGCGTTCCCTCACGACCTGGTAGCCGCCGTGGGGGCCGACCTCCGAATAGAGCGGCACGCCAAGCTCGCTCAGCTCCTGCAGATCCCTCAGAATGGTGCGCTTCGATACGCCGAATTCGTCGGCCAGCTCCTGTACCTTGAACCGCCGCTTGCGGTTTACGGTCATCATCAGCTCCATCAGCCGCTTGGATTTGGGCATTCGGCATTCCTCCCCTGAAAAGCTTGTCGGGTTCATGACAATTGTTGTCACCATTATGACGTACGATGGGAACCGCAAGCAACCTTTCCACGGGAGTGATCCATCGATGTTCAAGCATGTTTTGCTTTTTTTCCTCGTCATGTTCATGATCGGAACGGATACGTTCCTCATCTCACCGCTGCTCCCCGAGCTGCAAGCCGAATTCGGCGTCCGGACCGCGTTGGCCGGGTGGATGCTAGGCGCCTACACGCTTGGCTCCGCCGTCTTTGCCCTGATCGCCGGACCGCTGTCGGACGGCTGGAACAGGCGAACCGTCCTGTCTTGCGGCCTCCTCGCTTTTTCTGTGTCGACTTTCCTCTGCGGCTTCGCCGACAGCTTTTGGACGATGTGCTTGTTCCGCCTGGCTGCCGGCATCAGTGCCGCATTCACCGCGCCGCAAGTTTGGGCCTCCATTCCCTCCGTGATGCCCCCGGCCCGAATCGCCAAAACGATGGGCGTCGCCTATGCCGGGCTTGCCGCCTCCCAGGCGTTCGGCGTGCCGATCGGCAGCTGGCTTGCGACCGGTGGGTGGCCGGTACCGTTCTGGACGATCGGCGCGTCGTCGCTCGCGCTTGCCGTTCTCGCCTACCGGCAGCTGCCGGACATCAGGCCTGCGGCCGCGGTCGGTCGCATTGCGATATTTAGCCGCTATCAACCTCTGGTTCGCAGCGCCAAGGCCCGCGGCGGCTTTCTCGCCTACCTGCTTCTCCATTTGGGCGGGGGCGCCGCGTTCGCCTTCGCAGGCAAGTGGCTGTCCGACCGCTTCGGACTGACCGTCGGGCAGATCGGCATCGCGATGCTGTTCCTGGGGTTGGGCAATATGCTCGGCAGCACGGTCAGCGCGGCCGCATCCCGCCGATTCGGCGCGGCGGGCACTGTTTACGCCGGCATGGCGCTGCTCATCGTGTTGTATGCTGTGCTTCCCCGATTCCCGCAGCTACCCCAAGCAACATTTTGTTACTTTATCATCTTCGCCGTGCTCGGCGTCCTTTTCCCGATCGTGATGGGCGCGCTCACTTCGCTCGACCCTGCGCTTCGAGGCACGATCTCGAGCCTCGCCAACGCGACCATGAACGGCGCGAACACGCTCGGAGCTTGGGTCGCCGGTCTGCTCTACGTCGAGCTCGGCGGATACATGCCGCTCGGATGGTTCGCATCGGCCAGTCTCGCGCTCTCGCTTGCCGTCTTCGCGGCGAGCGGCGTCTTCGGCCGCCGACAGGCGCAGACGGACAGACCCTATCAAGCATGACGCCGCCTGTCGAACCGTTCCTTTTTCGAAGTCTCATTCCGGTCATTCGCGAATCCGGATCGATGCGGTTTCCGGCTTCGTCGGGGTCGGGCTGCCGCCTTTAGGCTCGATCGTGAGCAGCACGGACTCCCATTCCTCCGGGCGTACGTTCGTTGCGTACAGATGCGCGCGGCTGTCATGGAAGCTCAGCAATCCGAGATTCGAGCTCTCGGGGCCGGAGCTGGCCCATGCCTGGACGTCGGTACGAGCAGAGGGCAGAAGTCCTTCCATCAGCAAAAAAAGCTCATGCGTTCGCATATTCAGCCACAGCGTTTCCTTCGCTCCTGCAATCAGGCCACCCTCTTTTCCAGCGGAACGGCGATCCCCGGCTTCGTATTTGACCGTATCCGGCTCGCTTAGCATCGTTACGCTATCAGGCTCGTGCAGCCGCGCATAGCCTGCCGGGCTTAATTCGCGACCTGCGTTCTGACCGTTGTCGCGCGCGAACGAGTAGAGCAGCACAAGCGCGACGGCGACGCTCGCACCGAGTCCGCAAGCCGCAGCAAGCGCCGGCCGTCTCGCTGCGGCAAGCATCGCGCGCGTTGCGCGTCTCGCAAAAGCGTAAGCGCCTGCGCGCATCAGCAAGCTGCGTCGCCGTCCCGCCGACAACGCCCATTCATCGCCGGGCTGCCGGGTGAAATCAACCGCAGCTGCCCGAAGCCGAGGCGCAGAGCCGGGATGGCTTTCAATGAGCTCCGCCCACTGCGCGAATATGTCACCGCAAGCGCGACATTCCTGCTTATGCGCCAAAAGCGCCTCCGCGTCCCGGGCGTGCAGTCTGCCGGCGAGCAGGTCGATCCAGCGCTCCTCCGGAACGCCGCACGAGCGTTCACTCATGACCGCCGCCTCCTGCCCCGGCGCCCCAGCCCATGCGGTCGAGCGCCTTGCGCAGATGACCCAAGCCATAGCGCACGCGAGATTTGACCGTGCCTAGCGGCACATGCCAGGCATCGGCCAGCTCCTTATGGCTGCGCGGCGTATAATACGCAGCCGCCAACGCCTCGCGCTGCACGCCCGGCAGCTGGCGGAGCGCGCTGCGCACCGCCTCGCGTTCCATGCGCGCCAGCACCGCCGTCTCCGGCTGCGCGCTCGGGGCGGACATGGCGGTCGCGTCCTCGGTCTCGCCGCGCAGCACCGTCCGGCTGCGCTTGCGAAGCCGATCGAGGCATCTGCTCTTCACCTGTACCGCGAGCCAGGCTTGCGCGGATCCGCGGGAAGCGTCGTAGCGGCCGGGATCCCGAATGACGCCAAGGAGCACGTCATGGACGACGTCCTCCGCCTCCATCCGGTCCGCGAGCAGCTGGCAAGCCAAGGGCAGCAGGTGAGGCACGGCCTGTTCGTACAGTTTCTCGAACGCCCGCGGATCGCCCTCTTCCATTTTTTTCAGCCATTCGGCCATCTCCAGGACAGCCTCCGCCGAAGTCCCGTTCATGTCGCTCGTTCCCCTCCGTCGGTCATCGTTTTTACTATATTCATAGCAGATCTTGGTCGGTTCGCGTACTGTGCAAGCGCGATTTTTATCTGATTTTAAGCTTGCTTTAAGCGTTTTTTTATGTGAAAAATCGGCCTAATATTAAATCCGGGCCGCTTTTTCCCGCGTACTCCAGGTGAAAAATATATTACCGGGAGGTCTTGATCGTCATGTTCAAACCAAGATTCGGAAGATGGGCAAGCTGCGCGACCATACTGATGATGGCGCTCGGCTTAATCGGGCTCTCCGCGCCCGTGTCGGCCGCAGGAACCGCCAAGCTGTACACGCCTTATGTCAGCCTCTCCGCCGCGCCGGGAGAATCGATCGCGTACGATGTCGATCTGATCAACGACGGCGACGGCATTCAGACCGCGACGCTCAGCTTTACGCCTCCGTCCAAGGACTGGAAGACCGATCTGACCGCAGGCGGCCATCCGATCTCCGAGGTCGCTGTCAAGCCGCACGAGTCGCAGACGGCATCGTTAAGCGTGCTCGTGCCGTTCGAAGTCGCGAAGGGCAGCTACGCGCTCCAGCTGAACGCGGGCGCATTCGGCAGCCTGACGCTCAAGATCAACGTCACCGAGCAGGGCACCTACAAGACGGAGCTTAGCGCCGAGCAGCCGAACATGGAAGGCCACAGCGACTCCACGTTCACCTACAACCTGACGCTCGCGAACCGGACCGCCAGCAAGCAGCAGTACGCGCTCACCGCGGAGCCGCCCGCCGGCTGGGACGCGCGGTTCAGCTCCGGAGGCAACAACGTGACGGCCGTCGATATCGAGCCGAACGCGACCTCGTCGATTACGCTGACGCTGACGCCGTCCGAAAAAGCCGAAGCCCAAACGTACAAAATTCCCGTCCATGCGGCCAACAGCAGCACTTCGGCCAGCGTGACGATGGAAGCTGTCATTACCGGCACCTACGGCATCGATCTGTCGACGAGTAATCAGGTGCTCAGCGCGAACGTCACGGCCGGCGGGAAGCGGACGCTGGAGCTTGCCGTGAAAAACACGGGCACGGCCGAGCTGACGAACGTCAACCTCACGAATACCGCGCCGACCGATTGGGAAGTCACATTCGAGCCGAAGACGATCCCCTCGATTAAAGCGGGCGAATCCGTACCGGTCACGGCCACGATCCACAGCTCGGACAAATCGCTCTCCGGCGACTATGTCGTCGGGTTGACCGCGCAGGCAGCCGAGAAATCGGCGGACGCCGCCATCCGCGTGACGGTCAAAACCTCGGTGCTGTGGGGCTGGATCGGCGTGCTCATCATCCTCGTCGTGCTGGCCGGCGTCTATTGGCTGTTCCGCAAGTACGGGAGGCGTTAAGCCATGGACGAAACGGTAATCGAACTTAGCCGCCTGACTAAGCGTTACGGCGAATTCACCGCCGTATCCGAGCTGGATCTGTCCATTCGCAGAGGGGAGATATTCGGACTGCTCGGGCCGAACGGCGCAGGCAAGACGACGACCATTCTCATGATGCTCGGGCTCGCCGAGCCGACGAGCGGGCAGGCGACCGTATGCGGCATCGATGCCACGCGCAATCCGATCGAGGTGAAGCGCAGAGTCGGATATATGCCCGACGACATCGGCTTCTACGAGGATCGGACCGGTCTCGACAACCTGATGTATACAGCCATGCTGAATCGGGTGCCCGAAGCAGAAGCCAGGCGAAGAGCGACCGAGCTGCTGGATAAAGTAGGGCTCGGCGCCGCGGCCGGCAAAAAAACGGGCGCTTACTCCAGAGGCATGCGCCAACGCCTCGGCCTCGCCGACGTGCTCATCAAGCGGCCCGAAGTCGTCATTCTTGACGAGCCGACGCTCGGGATCGACCCCGAGGGCGTGCGCGAGCTGCTCGCGCTCATTCGGGAGCTCAGCCGCGACGAGGGACTGACCGTGCTGCTGTCCTCGCACCATCTACACCAGGTGCAGCAGATTTGCGACCGTGTCGGCTTGTTCGTCGGCGGCCGGCTCATCGCGTCAGGCGACCTTGCCGCCTTGTCGCAGCTGCTCGACGGCAGCTCGTCTTATGCCGTCGAGCTGGACGTCGGCGGCTGGTCCGAAGGCGTCGAATCCGCGCTGCGCGGACTCGAGCGCGTGACAGCCGTCGACCTGCAAGAGACGGACGCCTTAAGCGCGGCGGACCGGTCGGACGGCTTCGTCACCGTACGCGTAACCGGCACGGACGACATCGCCGCAGAGCTGGCCGCGGCCGTCGTCGGCAGCGGCGCCTCGCTCCTCGGCTTGCGCCCGCTGCGCTACGGGCTCGACGAGATTTATCATCGTTACTTCGAAGGAGGGAATCCCGTTGGCCAACTTCATTGAAAAGCTGAGACCCGCGCTCGCCGGGGCGGGAGAGCGGCGTCCGGCGGCGTCCGCGCTCCGAGGCCCTTCCCCCTTCTGGGTCATGGTGCGCAAGGAATTCGGCGATCATATCCGCAGCTGGCGGTTCGTCATCCTGCTCGCCATCGTCGTCCTCGCCTGCGCAGGCTCGCTGTATGCGTCCGTCTCGGCCCTGAAGGACGGGCAATCGGCGAGCGCCGCGTCCGGCGAAGGCAGTGCCAGCTTTCTGTTTCTGAAAATGTTCACCGAAACGGACGGCTCGCTGCCGGGCTTCCTGACATTCCTGTCCTTTCTCGCGCCCCTGATCGGCATCGCGCTCGGCTTCGACTCCGTCAACACGGAGCGCAACAAAGGAACGCTGAGTCGTCTGCTGTCCCAGCCGTTGTATAGGGACGACTTCCTGAACGCCAAGTTTGCCGCTGGCCTTTTGCTTATCGCGGTCGTCATCTTCTCGCTCGGCTTCCTGGTCATGGGCATGGGCTTGTTCACGATCGGCTACCCGCCGACGCCCGAGGAGTTTTGGCGCGTCGTCGTCATGCTGTTGATCACCGTCGTGTATGTCGGCCTGTGGCTGAACCTGTCGCTGCTGTTTTCCGTCCGGTTTCGCCAAGCTGCCACTTCGGCGCTGTGCGGCATCGCGCTGTGGATCTTTTTCCTCGTATTCTACGGCATGATCGTCAGTCTGGTGGGCAATGCGACCTCGCCCGCCGAGACGGCCGCAGCGAGCGCAGTCATTCGCCATCAGGATTGGATGATGCTGCTCTCCAGGCTGTCGCCGGCCTATTTGTTCCAGGAAGCCGCTTCGACGCTCATGCTGCCGGATACGCGGACGTTAAACCCGTTCATTACCCAGGATCAAGCGTACCTGGCCATCAATGCGCCTCTATCGTTCGGGCAGAGTCTGCTGCTCGTATGGCCGCAGGTCGTGGCGATCGTCGCGGAGACGACAGTATCCTTCGCGGCCGCCTACGTTGCGTTTATGCGTCAGGAGATCCGTTCGAGATCCTGACCGGCGCCGAGCGGGGTATAGGGACGTGCAGCAGCCGGATAGGGCTTATCCCCTTCGCTCATCATTCGTGCGGAAGTGAGTGAGCGGGATAAGCCCCCACCGGCGCAAAAAAAGGGACGATGCGCCATAACGGCCGCATCGTCCCTTCTATTATATTAGGCAAGCGCGTAGATGCGCGCTTCGTGCGGGCGCAGCACGGTGACCTCTGCCCCGTCTTCGGCTACCTGCTCCGGGTAATTGCCGAGCAACAAGCGCAGCTTCCTGCCCTTTGTCCGCTCCGGCCACCGCAGCTCTGCCGCATTGTCCCCATGGTTGAGCAGGATCAGCCAACTCACGTCGTTCAGCGTGCGCGTATAGACGTACAAATGCTCATCCTCCGCCCACTCCGGACATTCCTCGAACTCGCCGTACGTCATGACCTCGTTTTCCTTGCGAAGCGCGATCAACCGACGGTAATACGCATAGATCGAATCGGGATCCGCCAGATCCCGCGCGACGTTTAGCTCCCGATAGTTGTGGTTGATCTTGATCCACGGGTCGCCTGCCGTGAAGCCGGCGTTCGGCGAATCGTCCCACTGCATCGGCGTGCGCGAGTTGTCCCGGCTTAAGGGCTGCAGGCTCGCGAGCGTCGTAGCGGGATCGCGTCCCATGCCCGTCTCCTCCGCATATCGGTTTTTCATCGCGATATCGTTGTAATCCTCGATGGACGGAAAGCGCACGCCCGTCATCCCGATCTCTTCGCCCTGATAAATATAGGGAATGCCAGGCAGCGTATGGAGCATCGTCGCGAGCAGCTTGGCAGACTGCACGCGATACGTCCCGTCGTTGCCGTAGCGCGTCACCTGGCGCGTATGGTCATGGTTGTTCAAAAATTGAGAGTTCGAGCCCTTGCCCCACAAGCCTTCGTACCAGCGCCGCTGAATGCGCTTGTAACGAAGCATGTCCCATACGGGCATCTCGTCGCAAACTTCGAAGTGGAACAGCATGTCGAGCTCTCCGCGGTCCTCGCCTACGAACTTAAGCCCTTCCTCCGGCGTCACATAGGCTGCTTCGCCGACGGTCACGATATCGTAGCCCGCAAATGCGCGGGCGTTCATTTCGCGGAGATAATCGTGCAGTCCGGGGTTGTTGGTCAGATAACGGATATCCTCGGGCTTCTCGGCGTCCGGATAACCGTCTGGCTTGGCCAACAGCGCGATCGCGTCCAGACGGAAGCCGTCGATGCCCCGGTCCAGCCATCGCTTCATCATTCCGTAGACCGCCTCCCGCACCTCGGGGTTGCGCCAGTTCAGGTCCGGCTGCTCTACGGCAAACGAATGAAAGTAATACTGGTCCGTCGCAGCGTCCAGCTCCCATGCCGATGGCGCGAAGTACGATCGCCAGTTGTTCGGCGGACCGCCGTCCTTGGCGTCTTGCCATATATACCAGTCCCGCTTCGGATTGTCACGCGAGGACCGGGACTCGACGAACCACGGATGCCGATCCGAAGTATGGTTCACGACCAGATCCATAATGAGCTTCATGCCACGGCGATGCACCTCGGCAAGCAGCCGATCCCACGTTTCTATCGTGCCCGCCTTCGGCATGATCGCCTCGTAATCGGATATATCGTAGCCGTTGTCAAGGTCCGGCGATTCGTAAACGGGATTCAGCCAGATGATATCGACGCCGAGCCCCTGGATATGATCGAGCTTTTGAATGACACCCTCGAGATCGCCGAAGCCGTCGCCGTCCGAATCGTAGAAGCTTCTCCAGTACACCTGATAGACGACGGCCTCTTTCCACCATATCTTTTTAATCGCAGTCATAGCGCTACCCCCAAGCATCCGTCTTGTCCTGTTGTCGTTGCGGCATTGCGAGGCTTACTTGACAGCGCCGGCTGCGATGCCTTTGATGATGTACTTCTGTGCGAACATATAGAAGATAACGACCGGTATGATCGTCAGCGTGAGGCCGGCCATCGCCAGGTTCCATTGAATCGTGAATTCGCCGAAAAAGTAGAACGTCGAGAGCGGAATGGTACGCAGCCCTTTGTCGGACAGCGTAAGCGACGGCAGCAGATAGTCGTTCCACATCGCGATAACGTCCAGAATGGCGACCGTGATCGTGATCGTCTTCAGCATCGGAAAGACGATGCGCCAAAACACGCCGAACTTGGTGCAGCCGTCGAGCGTGGCGGCCTCTTCGAGCGCAACCGGCACCGACTTGATGAATCCGTGGAACAAAAACACGGCCATGCTCGCATGAAAGCCTATGTTCATATAGATGAGGCCGCCGCGCGTGTTCAGCATCGGAATGTGAAGGTTGACGCGAATCCAATCCATGACTTGCATGAGCGGCATCATCAAAGTCTGGAACGGAATGAGCATCGTCGAGACGAACACCAAAAAGATGATCCGGCTGAGGCGATTGTCGGTCCGCACGAGCATCCAGGCCGTCATTGAGGCGAGGACGACGACGAAGACGACTGATACGATCGTGATGAACAGCGAATTGCCGAAGGCGGTCATGAAGTTCATCTTGTCCATAGCCTTCGCGTAATATTGGAAGCTAAAGGACGAAGGCAGCGCCAAGGCGTTCCTGTACAGCTCGGCGCGATCCTTGAAGGAGTTGACCAGCATCAGGTAGATCGGCGACAGGAAGGCCAGCGCCAGAAGAAAGAGCAGCGTACTGACGGACGTTCGGCTTGTTCTGTTCATCAGTACTGGACCTCCTTTTTCTTCGTGATGATGACCTGCGTCAGGGTGACGGCGGCCACGAGCACGAAAAAGATAATCGCCTTCGCTTGCCCGAGACCGTAGTGGCCGTAACCGAATATTTCATTGAAAATATTCATGGCGAACAGCTCGGTGGCGTTGTTCGGCCCCCCTTTGGTAAGGGACAGGTTGACGTCGAAAATTTTAAACGCGCCGGACAGCGTAAGGAATAAACAGATCGTAAACGAAGGCATCAGCAGCGGGAACACGATTCGCGTCAGGCGCTGCCACAGATTCGCGCCGTCCACTCTAGCCGCTTCGCCGAGCTCGTCGGGAATGCCCTGGATGCCGGCAATGTAGATGATCATCGTGTAGCCTGCCATCTGCCACGTGAAGACGATAACCATCGCATACAAAGCGAAATGCGGGTGGATGAGCCAATTGAAAAATACGGAGTCGAAGCCCGTTTTGTCTCCCAAATATTTGAACACGTCCGTGAAAATAAACTGCCAAATATAACCCAGAATCAGGCCGCCGATCAGATTCGGCATGAAAAACATCGTCCGCGCCGCGTTGCTGACGCGCAGCTTCATCGTCACGAGCAGCGAAAAAGCGAGTCCGAGCACGTTGACGAGAATTAACGCGAGCACGGTAAACTCGATCGTATGCCAGGCCGAGGTCAAAAAGCGGTCGTCCCGAAACAGCGTCGCGTAATTGTCAAAACCGACGAACACCTTGGGATTGGCGGGAATGCCGTCCCAGGAGACGAAGGAATAACCAATCCCGATAATAAAAGGGATGATGACCACCGTCGTGAAGACGAGCAGCAGCGGTACGGTAAATAAGGCAAACCAGCCTTTGTTGCTCTTGGACAAGGGAAACCACCTCGATTCGATTGATGAGCGGGTCGCCCCCCGCCAGTAAAGCGAAAGCCTAACGCCATATTCGGGTTAGGCTTTCGCTGGCCTTTCGGGCGGGCGTTTTACTTGGCGCCCTTCGCCCATGCGGCATCCAGATTTTTCAGGAACTGCTCGCCCGTCATGTCCTTGGAGAGGAAGAACTCCTGCGTCGCCGGGGCAAGGTCGTTGACGATAACCCCTTGCGGGAAGTAGTTGTTCGCCCACGGAATCGTCTGGCCCGCCTTCGTCGCTTCGAAAACGGTTTGAGACAGCGGATCCAGGTTGGCGGCGTCGATATTGGTCATCGCCGGGATGAATTTGAACTCGTCCACGATCGCTTTTTTGCCGGCTTCGCTCGTGAACATCCAGTTGAGAAACGCCGAGGCTGCCTTGATCTGATCGGCGTCCGCCTTATTGTTGACGACCCAGTTGCTGGCCACGCCAACCGCGATCTTATCGTTGCCGGCGAGCGGGAGCGCCATCATGCCGACTTCGAAGCCCAGGTCGCCATAGTCGCTCAGCATCCCGTAGCTCCAGTTGCCCTGGTGAACCATCGCCGTCTTGCCCGTTGCGAAGTCGCCCATTTGCGTATCGTATTTCACTTCCATCGGATTGACCGTATTGGTCTTGATCGCTTCCATGAACTTGGCGAACTCCTGGAACTCCTTGGTATCGGCCATCTTGACCTCGCCCTTGTTCAGCTTTTCAATGTAGCCCTGGGGATCGGACTGCAGGGCGAACGGCGTATTAATGATATGTCCGATCAGGAAGTACGCTTCCTGAGAAAGGCTCAGCCCGTTTTTGCCTTCGGCCTTGAATTTCTCGAGCGTCTTCGTGAACGAAGCGAGATCCTTGACGTCCTTCGGATCGACAAGGCTCTTGTTGTAGACGAGTCCGAAGCCCTCGACGCCGTAAGGCACGCCGACGATCTTGTCTCCGTCCTTCAGGGCCATGTCCGGCGCGATGTTCTTGGCGAAGGCCTCATTCGAGAGATCCGCGTAATACGACTTGAATTTATTCGCCTCCGCGCCGGTACCCACGCTGAAAATCGTCGGTCCTTCGCCGGCCGCGAGCTTGGCTTGCAGCTGCGTCATGTAGGCGTCCCCGGCGGAGCCCCATACTTCCACTTCATTGCCCGTTTCTTTTTTATACGTCTCGGCCAGCGCCTCGAGCGGTTCGGCGATCTCGACCTTGGATTGGAAAAGGGAAATCTTTTTTAACTTCTCGGCGCCGGCTTGTTGATTATCGTTCGAATTGCCACCGCACGCGGCCAGCAGACCGACAAGCGCCGTTGTCGTAAGTAAAACCGAAGTTCTTTTTACTAATTTCACTTAAAACTCCCCCTTCTCGTTTGAAAACGAGTAAAAATTAATAAACTTACGTTCTATATACCCAATATATAAGCTTTTGAAATCGCTGTCAACGTGATATTTACTGTTTTATTTGCTTCAGTCAGTAAATCATTAAGTAAAATCAAGTAAAATGCATGGTAGATAAGTGAAGCACTACTTTACCGTCCTCCGCCAGCGAATCGTCGCGCTAAGCTTAAACGGCTCAACGGACGCTTCCTCGTCGCCCATCAGCTCCAGTAATTTTTTGGCTGCCAGATAACCGCTCTCGTACCTCGGGATCGCGACCGTGGTCAGCCCCGCCATCGCCGCCATCGCAGAATCGTCGAACCCGGTGACCGACACATCCTCGGGCACCTTGACGCCGTGTTCTTCGAACGCCTTGACCGCGCCAAGCGCCATGTTGTCGTTCGCGCAGACGACGACCTCGGGCAGATCGTTGCTCAGCAGCATCAGCTTGGCGGCTTGATAGCCGCTGTCCTCGCGATAGTTGCCGTGGTAGTAATACCGCTGGTCGAAGACGATGCCATTGCGCGCCAGCGTGTCTGAAAAGCCGGCGAACCGCTCCTGGTTGTCGAGCGTGAAGCCGAGACCGCCTACGTAGCCGAAGCGCTTTATCCCGCGGTCCGCCAGCGACTGGACCAATTGGCACATGACCGGATAATTGTCAACGACGACGCTCTTGGCGTTCGCCTGCCCGTTCTCCATGATCCGGTCCATCAGGACCACGGGCATTTCCCTGGCCGCGACGCCGGCCAGGAATTCGTCGGACATGCTGGCGTCGAGGCAGATGGCGCCGCCGGCGAAGCTTCCCCGCATGAATTCTCCGCTCGACTTATTCGTGCAAATGACGAGATTAAACCCGTTTTCCGTCAGGCAGTCACTGATTCCCTGGATGATCTTCAAGTAAAAGTCGCGATCGAAATCGCTGAAGATGAACAGCACCGTGCGATTTTTTTCGGTTCGCGCCTTCTTCCCGCCGCCGACCGCATAGCCGTGCTCCTCGCAGATTCGCAGCACGCGTTCTCTGGTCTCCTCGCCGACGTTCTTGCGGCCGTTCAGCACGTTCGACACGGTGGATATGGATACGTTCGCGATCTCGGCGATCTCCTTTAAGCCGATCATTGTTGTTCTTCCCTTCCGGACGATTTTAATTCCTATCATAAATCAAACGTTTTTTTTTGTAAAATTTACTTTCAGCATTTTACCTTCGATTTTCCGGGCTGCATTTTACCCTTTCATGTATTGACTCGATATATATCGTATCGATATAATAAGGCCGGATCGATAAACGAAAATACGCATGCAATTGAGGGGGATCAATTCTTGAACAGCCAGGATGTCATTCTAGGTTTGCTGCACCGCGCGCCGCTGTCCGGCTATGAGATCAAGCAAAAGCTGGAGATGCCGCTATCGTTTTTTTTCGATGCCAGCTTCGGAACGATCTATCCGACGCTCGCGAAGATGGAGGCGCTCGGTTATATCGTCAAGGAAAGCGTCGTGCAGGAGGGACGTCCGAATAAAAACGTATTCTCGCTCACCTCGGAAGGCAGGGCGCAGTTCGAGCATTACTTGCATTCCCCCGTCGAGAATGACAGCTACCGTTCCGACTTTCTTGTGCGGATGTTTTTCGGCGAATATTCGGACGACGAGACGCTGGCCGACTGGATTCGCGACGAGATCCGCAAAGCGGAAACGGCCGCTGCGCAGCTGGATCGGATGAAGGCGGATTGGGCGCAAGGCATGCCGGCGTCGAAAACGCTGTGCCTCGATATCGGCATCGATCTGAATGCCTCCAAAGCCCAAACGCTGCGCGAGGCGTTCAAGCGGCTCACAGGCTCTGATGCCTAAGCCTGCCCCACTCTGCGTGCGCGCACGCTCTCGCCACATTTATCGGGAGGGATTTTAATCATGTCTGCGGTTTCTAAAAAAACGGGGCTCATCGTATTGTCCATGGCGCTCGGCCTGCTGATGGCAACGTTGGACAATACGATCGTGTCCGCCAGCATGAACAAGGTCATTGAAAACATCGGCGGCTTCGAGAAAGTGTCCTGGGTATTCACCGCCTACATGCTCGCTTCGACCAGTACGATGCTTATATTCGGCAAGTTGTCCGATATGTTCGGACGCAAGCGATTTTATTTGATCGGCATCGGACTGTTCCTTCTCGGCTCAGCGTTGTGCGGCATGGCGCAGACGATCGACCAGCTGATCTGGTTCCGCGTCATCCAGGGCGTCGGCTCCGGCTCGGTGTTCCCGATTTCCTTCTCGATCATCTTCACGCTGTTCGCGGATCCGCGGCAGGCGGCGAAGCTGTCCGGCGTGATGGGCGCCGTATTCGGCCTCTCTTCCGTGGCGGGGCCGCAGCTCGGAACATTAATTTCCGAGCATATGAGCTGGCGCTGGTGCTTCTACGTGAACGTGCCGATCGGCATCGCCTCGATGCTGGTGCTCGTTTTCTCGCTGCGCGAATCAAAGGCGGAGAAAAAACCTCGCATCGACTATTGGGGCGCGGTCTTGCTCGTCGTCGCCACCGTTTCAGCGCTCATGGCGCTCGAGCTGGGCGGAAAAAGCTACGCTTGGGGCTCTTGGCAGATCCTTGGATTGTTCCTTATCGGCGCGGTCGCCGGCGCGTTGTTCGTCGCCGTGGAGCTGAAGGCCGAGGAACCAATGCTTCCGCTGACCATTTTTAAAAACCGGCTCGTGCTCGGCATCAGCCTGCTCTGCTTCTGCCAGGGCGTCATCATGTTTTCCGCCATCGCCTATCTCCCGCTGTACGCGACCGCCGTCCTGGGCAAGGCCAATTCCAACGGCATTCTGACGCCGATGATGGCTTCGTTGATTGCCGGCGCGATCGTCTCCGGATTTTTAGCCGCAAGATTTCGTTTCCGCACGGTCCTGTTCGTCAATATGGCGCTCGGCGTCGTCGCGGCCATCCTTCTCATGAATCTATCCGCCGATATGGCTTATTGGCGGGTGATCGCGATTATGATCCTCCTCGGTCTGGGCGTCCTCGGTCCGCTCATGAGTCTCGGTCAAACGGCGGTCGCGATGTCCGTGCATCCCAAATATATCGGCATCTCCTCCTCGGTCGTCGGCTTCTGGCGCAATATCGGCGGCGTCATCGGCGCCTCCGTGATGGCAGTGCTCGTCAATGCCAGTCTGAAGGACAGTTCTAGAGAGGCCATCTCCAAGTTCAGCATCCCCGCGGACCAATCCGGCACGCTGGCAAATCCGGAGACGGTCATTAAGGGAGCCTCTCAGCTCCCTGCGGACTTGCTCACCTTTATGCGCGGAGAAATCGGGGGCGCTATCTCCCACGGCTTTATCCTGTCTTTGTTCGTCATGATCGCCGGCGCGCTTGTCGCGCTTTCGGTGGGAAACGCGCGTCACGAGAAAAAAAACGATTTGAAGCATCCGTCGGATCTTGAAGCTCCCCCCTCGCGCTTCGGTTGACCGAATCGGGTAAAATAAGGTTACGTCGAACGCCGAGGTGAATGTTTTTTGCACACGATGATTAACCATCTGCCTGCGGCGATCGCGTCGCTGAATCCCCGGAGCTTTTTGGTCAAACGCCAAGGCCGCTTGCTGTTCGAGCATTACCGGGATCCGCTCCTCGCGTCCGAGCCGGCCATTATCAATTCCTGTACGAAAAGCGTATTGTCCGCTTTGATCTGTATCGCGATCGGCCAGGGCTTGCTGCCTGTTCCGGCGGTTACCCCCGTAACCGATTTTTTCCCGCAACTGAAGGCGGATGCCGATATTCGCAAACGGGACATGACGCTGCAGCATTTGCTGACGATGACGGCGGGCTTCCGGTGGGACGAATTCGGCGGGCTGAATTCTTTCCCCCGCATGACGCGCGAAGCGAACTGGATCGCGCACGTGCTGGACCAGCCGCTGTCCGATCCGCCGGGAACGCGGATGACTTATAACTCCGGCGTCTCTCAGCTGCTATCGGCAATTCTGGCGGAAGCCGCAGGCAAGAGCGTCGCACGATTCGCCGAGGATACGCTGTTCCGTGCGCTCGGCATTGAAGCATACGAATGGGAGACCGATCCGCAAAAGATCCATACCGGCGGCTTCGGACTGCGCCTGCGCCCAGCCGACCTATTGAAGCTCGGCGAGCTCATGCTGCAAAAAGGGGTATGGAACGATACGCGGCTGTTTCCGGCGGAATTGGCCGCGTTAGCCGTTCGCCCCTTCGCCCCTGCAAGTCCGCCGTACGAAGGCGAGTACGGCTGGCACTGGTGGTGCCGCGTCTTTACGAAAGTCAACGGCGGACAAGACGCTTTACCGAGCAGCCGTGACAGGAAACCCGTCGACTACTTTTACGCGCAGGGATTCGGCGGGCAATTCGTTTATGTCGTCCCGGAGGCCGAGCTGGTCGCGGTCGTGACCCAGGACAGCCGCAAGCGCAAGCAGCCTACGCTATTCGCGGAGCTGATCGGTCCGATCGTTGCCGGCAGTTAATCGATCTGTTTTCAGCGGCATAGGACGTGCAGCAGCGTGCATTAAAAGCCCTTTCGCCTCTTTATCGAGGCCGAAAGGGCTTGTCGCTTTTTGCCAAAGCAAGGCCATCAGTGGTTTTTGGCTTCTTCGATTATCGCCAAGACGAGCTCCGTCACCTTTACGATGTCGTCGGCTTTGATCCGTTCCTTCGTCGTATGGATATCCTCGTAGCCGACGGCCAGGTTGACGGTCGGCACGCCGTTGCCGTTGAACATGTTGGCATCGCTGCCGCCGCCGGAGGCGAACAGGCTCGGACTGAGACCTACGCTGCGGATCGCCGCGCTCGCGATCTGAATGACTTCGTCCGCTTCCGTGTAGCTGTACGCGGGGTAGATCACTTCGCTGACGAATTCGAACGTCGCTCCGGTCTCTTCGCAGGCGCTTGCGACTGCCTGACGCATCAGCTCGGCTTGCGCGTCGAGCTTCGCATTCGAGCGGCTGCGCACTTCTGCGTAAATCTTGATCTTGTCGACGACGACGTTTACTTCGCCGCCGCCTTCGAAACGGCCGATGTTGGCGCTCGTCTCCGAGTCGATCCGTCCGAGCTTCATCCGGGAGACGGCCTTGGAAGCCACCTGGATCGCGCTGATGCCGTCCTCGGGATTGACGCCGGCATGCGCCGCCTTGCCTTGAATCGTAATGTACTGGCGGGAGTTGGTAATCGCGGCGGCCGCAATCTCTCCGATCTTGCCGTTGGAATCGAGCGCATAGCCGAACTTCGCCTTGAGGCGCGAGCCGTCCATCGCGCGGGATCCGAGCAGGCCGGACTCTTCGCCGACCGTAATGACGAACTGGATGGCGCCATGCGAGGCGCCTGTCTCCTTCAGTACGCGCAGCGCTTCGAAGATCGCTGCGAGGCCCGCCTTGTCGTCGGCGCCGAGAATCGTGGTGCCGTCGCTACGAATATAACCGTCGTCGTCCAGTCTCGGCTTGACGCCGACGCCCGGCGCGACCGTATCCATATGCGAGGTGAACAGGAGCACGGGTACCGACTCGGCGCCCGGCGTCGCCGGCAGCCAGGCGAACAGGTTGCCCGAGCCGTGACCGATTTTTTCCGCGACGTCGTCCTCTTCCACCTCGAGCCCGAATGCTTCGAACTTCGCGATGAGCGCCTTGCGGATCGCTTGCTCGTGCTTCGTCTCGCTGTCGATTTGCACCAGTTCCATAAATTCCTCGATCAGCCGTTCTTTTTGGACCATGGGGATCCTCCTCGTAAGCGTGCGTCAAATCGGTTAAAATAAGAATGATGCTCATTCAATCATATTGCCGCAAAGGATGGTTCCGATGAACAACACGCGTTGGTTTAAAATCGTCGTCTACGTCATGCTGATCGCCATGCTGGCCTCTACCGTGCTGCTGTCGATCGGATCGCTGCTTCAGTAACGGTCCGCAAGCTCCCGTAACCGAATACGTCCCGGAAGTGCGGGAGCACCCGCTCCGCAATCTCCTCGACCTCGAGCGTCAGGCCCGTCTCGACTTCGAGCGAGGTGACCCCGTATTCCTGGATGCCGCAAGGAACGATGCCTCCGAACCCCTCTTGCTCTACGCCACGCTTCACGTTAAAAGCAAAGCCGTGGCTCGTCACGAAGCCGCGTCTTGCGCGCGCGCGGTTGAACTTGACGCCGATCGCCGCCACCTTTCGGTCGCCGATCCAGACCCCGGTATATTCCGGCTTCCTGCCGCCGACGAGTCCGAACTCCGCGAGCAGGCGGATCAATACCTCTTCGAGATCCCGCAAATACTTGTGCAGATCCAGACCCTCGGCGTCCAAATAGAGCAGCGGATATCCGACGAGCTGCCCGGGGCCGTGATAGGTAATGTCGCCGCCGCGGTCGATCTCGAATACCGCGATGCCGCGCGAAGCGAGCTCGTCCGGCGACATCAGCAAATGCTCGGGATGGCGATCCGTGCCGATCGTATAGGTCGGCGGATGCTCGAGCAGCAGCAGCGTATCCTCGCGCTGCCCCGCGCCGATGTCCCGGATCAGCGCCTTTTGAAGATCCCACGCTTCTCCGTACTCGATACGGCCCAGCTTGGCCGTGTCCAGCATGCTCATGTCGTTCTCGCCTCCCGTTTAACCTCCCTATTGTAGCGCAAGCCGAAAGCACTCGCAAACATGCGGAGGCTGCTTGAGCATCATGTTAAAAGGGCCGCCCGCGGCTCCTTGCACGCGCGCGGGCGACCCTAACCGATAGGCTTAAGCGAACTTCTTAGTAAAGCTTGGTGTCGAGACTGTAGCTCTCGAGGTTTTCTTTGACCCGCTGCAGGAACCGGCCGCAAATGACGCCGTCAAGAATACGGTGGTCGAGAGACAGGCAAAGATTGACCATCGAACGTACGCCGATCATGTCGTTGATGACGACGGGGCGCTTGACGATCGATTCGAACGTCAAGATCGCGGCCTGCGGATAGTTGATGATCGGTTGCGACAAAATCGAGCCGAAGGAGCCCGTGTTGTTGACCGTGAACGTGCCGCCCTGCAAATGCTCGAGCTTAAGCTTGCCGTGACGCGCGCGGTTGGCCAGATCGTCGATCTCGTGCGCGATGCCGGCGATGTTTTTCTGGTCGGCGTTTTTGATGACCGGCGTGATGACCGAATCCTCGGTCCCGACCGCCAGCGCCATATTGATGTCGCGCTTGACGATGATCTTGTCCGTCGCCCATACCGAATTCATGATCGGGTAATCCTTGATCGCGCCTACGGCGGCTTTGACGAGGAATGGCATATACGTCAGGTTGATGCCTTCCGTCCGTTTGAATTCGTCCTTGAGCTTGCTGCGAAGCACGACAAGGTTGGTCACGTCCACCTCGATCATCGTCCAGGCATGCGGAATCTCGGTCACGCTCTGGCGCATGCGCGTCGCGATCGTATTGCGGATCGGGGTCACGTCGATGAAATATTCGCCGCGGCCCGGCACTTCATGACCTTCGATCTCGATCGTCGGAATGCGCGGCGACTCGGACAAGTGTAGTCCGCCCGAACGGACCTGCACGCGCGGATCCATCGGCTCGATCGGCTTCGCGGAGCCGGCAGCGCCAGTGGGAGCTGGCGAGACTGGCGCCTGCGCCGTTTGCGGCGCGGCTGCAGGCGTTGCCGCAGACGCTCCTTGCGGCTGTGCAGCGGAAGCCGCGCCTGACGACGCGGCAGCCAGCACGTCGGCGCGCGTGATGCGTCCGCCCATGCCGGTGCCCGCCAAGCGGGCAAGGTCGATGCCGTGCTCGGCAGCCAGCTTCAGCACGGCTGGCGAGTAGCGCTGACGCATCTCCTGCCCCGCAGCGACGGCTGCGGCCGGCGCAGATGCGCTCGCCGCCGGCCTCTCGCCGGCCTCGCGCACGGCTGCGCGGACCGCGTCTTCGGTCGGCTGAAGGCCTGCGGCGAGCGCGCCGCCCGGAATTTCCGCATACGCGTCGGCCTCCTCCGTCTCGATCAGGCAGATCGCGCTGCCGACGTTCACCGTCTCGCCGTCGCCCGCCAGCACCTTGACCAGTACGCCGCGGGCCGTAGACGGCAGCTCGGCGCTCACCTTGTCCGTGATCAGCTCGCAAAGCGGCTCGTACATCTCTACATAGTCGCCGGGCTTTTTCAACCAACGGTCGACGGTTGCAGTCTCCAGCGATTCGGCCAGCTTCGGCATGATGATTTCCGTAATCTTTTTGCTCAAATCCGTTCAGCTCCTTCCCGTGACGATTCTAGTATCGCGCCAGCTCCAGCATGGCGGCCTTCAGTTTTTCCTTGTTCAGCATGAACTTCTTTTCGCCCACCGGATTATAAGGCATGGCGGGAACGTCTGGGCCGCACAGACGGCGGATCGGCGCGTCGAGGTCATAGAGCATCTCCTCGGCGATGATCGCGGCTACTTCGCCGCCGATCCCGCCGGTCTTGTTGTCCTCGTGGACGATCAGCACCTTGCCGGTGCGCGCAGCCGCTTCAAGGATGCCCTCGCGGTCGAGCGGCTGAATCGTGCGCAGATCGAGGATGTGCGCTTCGATGCCTTCCTCGCGGGACAGCTCCTCGGCGGCCTGCATCGCGAAATGAAGCGGCATGCTGTAGCTGATGACCGTAATGTCGCTGCCTTCGCGCAATACGTTCGCTTTGCCGATCGGCACCGTATACTCGCCTTCGGGCACCTCGTCGCTCACGAGACGGTAGCATTTTTTATTTTCGAAGAAAATGACGGGATCCGGATCGCGAATCGCCGAGATCAGAAGGCCCTTGGCATCGTAAGCGGTCGCAGGCGCGACGATCTTGAGGCCCGGCGTGCCGAAAAACACCGACTCGGTGCACTGCGAATGGTACAAGCCGCCGAAAACGCCGCCGCCGATCGGCGCGCGAATGACGACGGGGCAGCTCCAGTCGTTGTTCGAGCGATAGCGGATCTTCGCCGCCTCGCTGATGATCTGGTTGGCCGCCGGGAACATGAAGTCAGAGTACTGCATCTCGGCGATCGGCTTCATGCCCGCCATCGCGGCGCCGATCGCGACGCCAGCGATCGCGGATTCCGCGAGCGGCGTATCGATCGCCCGGTCTTCGCCGAATTGCTGCTGCAGCCCCCTGGTCGTTCCGAACACGCCGCCCTTGAGGCCAACGTCTTCGCCCAGGACGAACACGCTGTCGTCCCGCTCCATCTCTTCTTTCATGGCCAAGCGGATCGCGTCGATATATTCGATTATCGGCATACGTTAGCGCACCTCCCCGTTATCTTCGGCGTACACGTAGCGGAAGGCGTCCTCGGCCGACTGGTACGGGGCCTGCTCGGCATAAGCCGTCGCTTCGTCAAGCTCTTTGCGGATGCGCTGCTGCAGCGCCTGCTCTTGCGCTTCGGACCAAAGCCCCAGCTGCTCGAGATACGCGCGGAAGGCCGGCAGCGCGTCCTTGGTGCGATTTGCGTCGACCTCTTCCTTCGTACGATAGGCCATGTCGTTGTCGGAAGTCGAGTGCGGCGTGACGCGGTAGGTCATGATCTCGATCAGCGTCGGCCCTTCGCCCGCAAGCGCGCGCTCGTGCGCTTCGCGGAACACGCGGTAAACTTCGAGCGGATCGTGGCCGTCGACCCGGATGCCGGGGAAGCCGTAGCCGAGCGCGCGGTCGCTGATGCGGCCGGCCGTCTGCTTGGACAGCGGCACCGAGATGGCATAGCCGTTGTTTTCGCAAACGAAAATGACGGGCAGCTTCTGCACGCCCGCGAAGTTGCAGCCTTCGTGGAAATCGCCCTGGTTGCTCGAGCCTTCGCCGAACGAGACAATCGCGACGGACTTTTCGCCGCGGATCTTCGAAGCGAGCGCGAAGCCGACCGCGTGCGGCACCTGCGTCGTCACGGGGCTCGAGCCCGTCGCGATGCGCAGGCGGCGGCAGCCGAAGTGCGCGGACATCTGGCGTCCCGCGCTATTGGGATCCTCGCCTTTGCCGAACAGCGCCAGCATCAATTCTTTGACGGTCATGCCGATCGTCAACACAAGCCCGTAATCGCGGTAGTACGGAAGGAACCAGTCTTTTTCGAGATCCATGGCAAACCCCATCGCCACCTGCGACGGCTCCTGCGTGATGCCCGATATGTGGAAGTTCACCTTCCCGGCGCGCTGCAGCACCTGGCCGCGTTCGTCGAACTTGCGCGCGAGCATCATCGTCTCGTACATGGCGACGGCCCGCTCGTTCGTCAATCCCAGCGCTTGATGCCGCGCTTGTTGATCCAAGCTGCCCTTTTGGGTCATGAAGCGTCCCTCCCGGCTTTTCGTTTTAGACTTCGGATTTTTAGAAGTTGTCGTTAGTGTTATAACCTGGTCTTAATACTTGAACCTAGAACCTATTATACAGCGGCACGTTCGAAAAAGAAACCGCGAGCGAAATCAAGTCTGGCACCGGCTGCGGAAGTTGGAGAGCGAGGAATTCGCGTCCGCGAAACAAAGCGCCCGGTGGGATGCCGCTCCCGCAACGCAAAACGGTCTCGCCTGCATGCCCGGCGAAACCGCGTAAGCGAAGCGCCGCGGCGACGGCCGGGCGCTTCTTCCTTTATGATCCGTGCGAGGCGGAGCCGGATACGGCCTGCATGACTTCCTGCATCGCCTCGGACAGCGTCGGATGCGGGTGAATGGCGCGCCCGATCTCCCAGGGAACGGCATCCAGCAGCTTCGCGAGCGAGGCTTCGGCAATCAGGTCGGTCGCATGAGGACCGACCAGATGCACGCCCAGCAGATCGCCCGTCTTGCGGTCCACGACCGCCTTCGCGAAGCCCTCCGGCTCGCCCTGCACAAGCGCTTTGCCGAAAATCCGCATCGGCAGCTTCACGGCGCGCGTCTCGATGCCGTACGCCTTCGCCGCCGCCTCGGTCCAGCCGATAGCCGCGGCCTCCGGCCGGCTGTAGATGGCCCGCGGCACATCCCGGTCGGACGTGCGGACAATCGGCTGACCGAGAATGTGGGCAACCGCGATCTCCGCCTCGTGCATCGCCGCATGCGCCAGCTGCACGCCGCCGATGACGTCTCCGACGGCGTAAATGTGCGGCTCGCCGGTCTGCAGCGTCGCCGGATTGACCGTCACGAAGCCGCCGCTTGCCTTGACGTCCGTATTTTCAAAGCCGAGGTTCTCGACGTTGCCGATTCGTCCTACGGAGACAAGCATGCGCTCCGCTTCGAGCGTCTCGGCCTTGCCGGCAGCGGTCTCGATGCGTACGGAGACGCCATCCTCTGCCGAAATGCAGGACGAAGCGTCCAGCTTGGCGCCCAGAAGCAGCTTCACGCCGCGCTTCTCGAGCTGGCGGGCGAGCTCCGCCGAGATATCCTTGTCTTCGCCGGGCAGCAGACGATCGGCCGTCTCGACGAGCGTCACCGCGGTGCCGAAGTCGACGAGCAGCGATGCCCACTCGACGCCGATGACGCCGCCGCCGACGATAATCGCGCTGGCCGGCCGCGACGGCCATGTCAACGCTTCGTCGCTCGTCACGACGCTCAAGCCGTCGTAAGGCAGCCCTTCAAGCTTGCGCGGACGCGACCCCGTCGCCAGAATAAGGTGGCGCGGCACGACGGTCTCCGACTCTCCGTCCTCAAGCGCTACGGCGATCGCGCCGCCGCGCGGCGAGAAGATCGACGGACCGGTCAGCCGGCCGGCGCCGCGGATCACCTGAATGCGATTTTGCTTCATCAGCGCCTCTACGCCTTTGTGGAGCTGGCCGACGACGTCCTCCTTGCGGCGCATGACGGCGCTCCAATCCACGGTGACATCGTCGCCCGCGGACAGAAGGACGCCGTAAGCCGCGGCGCTGCGAACCGTCGCGTAGACTTCGGCGCTGCGGAGCAGCGTCTTGCTCGGAATGCAGCCGCGATGCAGGCAGGTGCCGCCCAGCTTGTCCTTTTCAATAATGGCGACGCTTCGTCCGGCCTGGGCGGCGCGGACGGCGGCCGTATAGCCGCCGGGACCGCCGCCGAGGATGGCGACATCGACTTCGAATGGCATGAAGGTACCTCCGGAAAATTAGGCGTTGGAAACAGCATGGATATGTATATAGGGCTTGGCGCCGCATTACTGCGCGCCGACGATCGATTCCCGCTGATCCTCCCATTATAGCGCCTCCCGCCTCAACAAAAAAGCCGAGCCGCTTGGACGCGTACGCGGCTAAGCGAGGTCGAAGAATCCGCAAGGCCGGGCCTGTCGATGAACCGATGATCGAAAATAAGAAAAACAACGGAGGCCTTGCTTCCCTTCCTGTCCCGGACAGCGGCGAATGTTGGAATAATAAGCGCGCTTTCGAAGTGCAGGAGCTTTGTCGAATGTTCGGCTGATTAAACAAATGCATTTGTACATGTATTTTCTAGCGACCCGAGGCACCTGATGAAAAACATGCATATATGAAAACGAACGGATGAAGGAAATTAAATGTACTTTTGCGTCTTTCTTGTCCAAAGCGGCGAGCTTAGCGAGTTTTGATATATTTTTGCGGGCATTGTCGCGAAAGAACGACGCAGACTACGGCACGCCGAGTAATAAGCCCAACGAATTCATCGGTAAAGCGGATCAACGGCCCAGTTCCCGCCAATTTTGTTAAAAGCGAACGATCCTGTACGAATTCGTTGTTTCCGTTCTCATTTACAATAGACATATTCTCGATAAATCGCTATCATAGGAACATAGAACAGGAAGGTGGACATGACCGTTGAAGCTCGTTATCTCGCGCTTGATCGCCATTCTCTTGCTCGTCGTACCCGGCTTAGCCGCCGCATACGGCTTCCTGCTGATGAAGGACGCCTTGTTCGATTATTTCGCGCAGTTCGGGAATGTTAGCCTGCCCGATCCCCATTTCGATCTTTGGCATTTTTTGCTCGGCTTCGTGTTGTTTCTCGCCGGCGTCGGCTTCATCGGCGGCTGGATCTTTTTCCGCGATCGCAAGCACAACTACGTGTCGCCGCGCTTCCGCGCCAAACGCCCTCCGCGTCCGCCGCGGGACGGCAGCAAGACGGGCGGCCAATAAATTATTGCAAAAAAGAAATAGCGCCTTTTACGGCGCTGTTTCTTTTTTTGCGTTCGGTTCATGCCGCGCTCGGCGTTACGAAAAGCCTTCGTCCGCGGAACCGGCCCTACGGTAGGTTCTCGGCGTACAGCCGTAGACGCCGCGGAATAGCTTGATAAAGTAGCTGAAGTTGTCGAAGCCCGCTTCCAGCGCGACCTCGGAGATCGTCAGGTCGGATCCTGCCAGCCTGCCGGCCGCATAGCGGAGTCTGTATCGGTTCATGTATTCGACCGGCGTCTTGCGCATATAAGCCTTGAACATGCGGCTGAAGTGACCTTCGCTCATTCCGGCCACGTCCGCCAGCTCCCTCAGGCTGAGCTTGCGCGCGAAGTTCGTTTCCATATAGGTCAACGCCTGCTTGAGGCGCTCCGCCGCATGACTCTCGCCCTCGTCGGCCGACGACCGCGATTGCCATTGCCCCGCGCCGATGAGATCGGCGATCAGATTGAGCAGCCCCGCCTTCACGCGCAGCTCGCGGGCGGGATCTGCCGCATGCTCGAGCCGTTGAACGGCCGCAAGCGCCGCGACCGCCGCTTCGCCCCACGGTGTCCGGGGCGTCCAATGAAGAGGCGGTCCCGATCTTCCGCGCTGCAGCGGCCGCAAATAACGCGCGGACATCGCGTCGTCCGGACCGCCGTCCAGCCAGCCGAGATCGAAGACGAGCGCTTCGTACGCGCAGTCGGACGCGCCAAGCGGGTAGCCGCCGTGCAGCAGGCCGCCGGGTATGAACAAGGCTTCTCCTGCGGACACTTCGTAGGCGGACAATCCGATCTGGAACATCGCGCGACCGGACGTAACCCTTAGAAATTCGATTTCCTCGTGCCAATGAAAATCGAGGATGCCCTCCAAGGGCGTACGCGCTTGCTGGTAGAAGCCGACCGGGAAGCCCGGGGTACCGTGCCGGCGGTCCTCTTTTAACAATTTATTGTCCATACGATACCGACATCCTCATAATCGTGTTATTAATAAGCATAATATTGCAAGAAATTCGATAAATCAATCGGTATTATGTTACTTAAAGAGAGCGTTTTCCAACCCGCTCGAACAGGAGGTCCGATTCCATGAAATTCAGCAACGGCTATTGGCTGACCCGCGAAGGCTTTGAAGTACTGACGCCCTACGAGGTGCACAGCATCGACGTCGCGCCGAACAAATTGACGGTGTTCGCGCCGCATCGCCATCTCGAGCATCGCGGCAATACGCTCAACGAAGCGCTAACGACGATTGAATTCGACTCCCCGATCCCCGACGTCATCCGCGTGAATCTTTATCGTCACAAAGGGCGCAAACGGCTGTCGCCAGGCGCATTCCCGCTGACAAGCGGCAACGAGGGTTCTCCCGTAACGATCGAGAACGGTCCGGACCGGGTTACGCTGACAAGCGGCGATACAAGCGTCTCGATAACGAAAGCGCATCCGCTTCGCATCACCTATTTTTATAAAGGCCGCAAGCTCACCGGGAGCGGATTCCGCCAGACCGGGTTCGTAAAAGGCGCGGACGGCGTGCATTATTTCCGGGAGCAGCTTGATCTGGCTGTCGGAGAGACCGTTTACGGACTCGGCGAACGCTTCTCCGCCTTCGTCAAGAACGGCCAAAGCGTCGATATCTGGAACGAAGACGGCGGCACCGCTTCCGAGCAAGCCTACAAAAACGTGCCGTTCTATGTCACGAACCGCGGCTACGGCGTGTTCGTCAACCATCCGGAGCTTGTTTCTTTTGAAGTCGCTTCGGAAAAAGTATCGAAAACGCAGTTCAGCGTGCAGGGCGAACAGCTCGAGTATATGATCGTCGGCGGGCAAACGCTGAAGGACGTGCTCGCCAACTACACGTCGCTTACCGGCAAGCCGGCGCTTCCTCCGTCCTGGACGTTCGGACTGTGGCTGACGACGTCGTTCACGACGAATTACGACGAGGAGACCGTGAACAGCTTCGTGGACGGCATGGCGCAACGCGATCTTCCGCTCTCCGTCTTCCATTTCGACTGCTTCTGGATGAAGGAATACCAATGGTGCGACTTCGAATGGGACGAGCGCGTATTCCCGGATCCGAAGGGCATGCTCGATCGGCTGAAGGCGAAGGGGCTCAAGATCTGCGTCTGGATCAACTCGTATATCGCCCAGCGCTCCAAGCTGTTCGACGAAGGCATGGCGCACGGCTACCTGCTCAAGCGGAAGGACGGCAGCGTCTGGCAGACCGACCTGTGGCAGTATGGCATGGGCATCGTGGACTTTACGAATCCGGACGCCTGCCGCTGGTACGGAGACAAGCTGCGGGCGCTTGTCGACATGGGTGTCGATAGCTTCAAGACCGACTTCGGCGAGCGGATTCCTACAGAAGACGTCGTCTATTTCGACGGATCGGACCCGAAGCAAATGCATAACTATTACACGCAGCTGTACAACAAGGTCGTTTTCGACGTGCTCGAGGAGAAAAAGGGACGCGGCGAAGCGGCGCTGTTCGCCCGGTCCGCGACGGCCGGCGGTCAGCAGTTCCCGGTACACTGGGGCGGCGATTGCGAGGCGACGTTCGAATCGATGGCGGAAAGCCTGCGCGGCGGCCTGTCGCTCGGTCTCTCCGGCTTCGGCTTCTGGAGCCACGATATCGGCGGCTTCGAGCAGAGCGCTACGCCCGACCTTTACAAGCGCTGGGTTGCCTTCGGATTGCTGTCCAGCCACAGCCGCCTGCACGGCAGCACCTCATACCGGGTGCCGTGGCTGTTCGATGAGGAAGCGGTCGACGTGCTTCGCCGTTTCACCAAGCTGAAGGCCAGCCTGATGCCGTACCTGTTCGCCCAGGCGGCCGATTCCAGTCGGATCGGTCTGCCGATGATGCGGGCGATGCTGCTCGAGTTCGGCGAAGACCCGGCTTGCGATTATCTCGATCGCCAATACATGCTCGGCGACTCCCTGCTCGTATCGCCCATATTCAATAGCGATGGCGAATCGGCTTATTACTTGCCGAAGGGCAAATGGACGCACTTCCTAACCGGCGACGTCGTCGAAGGCGGGTCCTGGCATCGCGAGACTTACGACTACATGAGTCTGCCGTTATACGCCCGCGAAGGCTCGCTGATCGCGGTCGGCGCGACCGAAGACCGTCCGGACTACGACTACGCGGACGCCGTGACGCTGCACCTGTTTGAGCTCGGCGACGGCGCGTCCGCTTCCGCCGATATCGTAGACGAAGACGGCGCAGTTCGCCTCTCCGTCACTGCGGAGCGCAGCGGCAGCACGATCACGGTCACGGCTTCAGGGGAAGCCGCCGATAACGCAGACTGGTCGATCCAACTGCGCGGAATCGAAGCGATTAGAGCCGTATCCGGCGGCGAGGCGTCCGCGAACGACGGGCTTGGCATGAAGGTTCGCCGCGCAATCGGCGAGCGCCGCATGACGATCGCGCTTTAAGATTCGGCATGAACGCACTGAAGGAGTCGCCCGATCGTCATGAAAATGACAATCGGGCGGCTCCTTCGTTTTTTAACGCATATGACGTTACCCGCCGGACCAAAGATCCATTCATTTCGTATTTCGCAGACGCGAGGACCGAAAGCCTCTCGCCCGTTATTTGGCCCGCGCCAGCAAATAGATAAAATACGGCGCACCGATGATCGCTACGATAATACCGGTCGGCGTGTCGGAGATGCGGCTGATCGTGTCCGCAGCAATCAGGAGCACGCTGCCGGACAGCGCCGAGGCGGCCAGCAAGATCTCGTGCCTGGAGCCAACGAGCCTTCTGGCGAGATGCGGCCCGATCAACCCGATGAAGCTGATCGCGCCTCCGACGGCGACGCAGCTGCCCGCGAGCGCCACCGCCGCCAGAAGCAGCAGCAGCCGTTCCCGCTGCAGCCTGGCGCCCAGCCCCACGGACAATTGATCCCCAAGGCTGAGCACATTCAGCGTTCTGGCTTTGGATAGGACGAACGGGACGAATACCGCCATCCAGGGCAGCAAGGTCAGCACGAACTTCCAATTGGCACCCCACAGGCTGCCGGCGAGCCAAGTCGCGGCGAACTGATATTGCTCCGGATTCAGGCGCTGCGTCAGAACGATGATCGCCGCGCTGATGCCCGCCTGCACTGCGATGCCCACGAGCACGAGACGAAGCACGGAAACGCCGTCCGACCTTTTGTATGCGAGGAAGTAGACTGCCGCACCTGCTCCGGCCGCGCCTAAAAACGCGAGGAACGGCAGCGTGTAAGGCGGCGAAGCGCTGATGGACGGGCGAAGCGCGACGAACAGGATGACCATCAGGCTCGCGCCCGAGTTTACGCCGATGAGGCCGGGATCCGCGAGCGGGTTGCGCGTGATGCCCTGCAGGATGCAGCCGGCGAGCGCGAAGCCGGCGCCGACAAGCACCGAGATGACGATGCGGGGCAATCGGAATTGGAACAATATGAGCTCTTGCTTGTCCGTGCCGAAGCCGAACAACGTTCTGCCGACGTCAAGCGGGCTGAGTCTTATGTATCCGGTGTTCATGCTTATTACGAATACGACGACGACGAGCAGCGCCAAGCCGACGACGGTGGACCATGCCTTCGCTCTTCGTTTGGTGTCCGAAGCTGCATAAATCGACTTCGCGGCCATTACAGCTCCCTCCCTTCGCGTCTGGCAAGATACAGGAGGAACGGTACGCCGATGATGGCGATAAGCGCGCCGACAGGCGTCTCCGAGCCGGGCCGCACCATTCTGGCGCCCAGATCGGCGAGCACGAACAACAACGCCCCCAGAATGGCCGAGCAAGGAATGATCCAGCGGTAGCTGACGCCGACGAGATAACGGGTAATATGCGGCACCATCAGACCAATGAAGCTGACGAAGCCCACGACAGCTACGGATGCGCCTGCAAGGATCAAGATGACGATGGCTCCGACAAACTTGATTAAGCCGACACGCACGCCGATCCCCGCCGCCGTCTCGTCGCCGAGGCTCAGCAGCGTGATATAGCGAGCGAGCACCATCGCCACCAGCAACCCGCCTCCGATCCACCAAAGGATCACGTCCACCTGCGCCCAGCGAACGCCCGCGGCGCCGCCGAACAGCCAGAAGTCCAGACTCTGGCCGATCCGATACTTCAAGGCGATGCCTTCGCTGATCGCAAGCAGCAGCGCCGATATAGCGGAGCCGGCCAGCGCCAGTCTGACCGGCGTAAGACCGCCCCGCGACAGGCTGCCCAGCCCGTAGATCAGCGCCGTTGCGCCGGCAGCGCCTGCAAACGAAAGCCAGATCAATTGGTTGAACAGCAGATGCGGGATAAAAGCGAAGCTGATGGCCAGCATGAAGCCGGCGCCGGCGTTAATCCCGAGCAAGCCGGGATCGGCCAGCGGGTTGCGCGTCATGCCTTGCATGACGGAGCCCGCGACCGCGAATGCGGCCCCTGTGAGCGCGCAGGCGAGGGTGCGAGGCATTCGCAGCGACCGGATGATCTGATGATCCGTCAGATCTGGATTAAAGTGCCGGATCGCTTCCCAGACGACGGATAAACCGATATCCTTGGCCCCGATCGAGATGGATAACGCCATTGAAAAGGCGAGCAGCGCCAAGCCGCCGAGCAAGATGACGGACGCGGCCAGAGGCCGGGTGCGAAGCTTCTTTGCGGAAGCCTCCGCGCCCTCCCCGTTTGAGTGTGTTGCCATAGATTCAATACCTGCCTCGACTCTAACGTTTGTTGTCTACCGTGCTGCGCTGAATTGAGCTTGATGAAGACGGCTGTAAACACCGCCAGTTCGTACGAGTTCTTCGTGCCTTCCCTGCTCCGCGATGCCGTCCTCTGTCACGACGACGATCCGATCGGCATCCTTGATCGTGGCGAGACGGTGCGCAATGACCAGTGTCGTGCGGCCCTCGGAAAGCTCGGCCAACGATTGCTGGATCGCCGCTTCGGTCTCGGTATCGAGCGCGGAGGTCGCTTCGTCCAAAATGAGGATCGGCGGGTTCTTCAGGAACATGCGGGCGATGGCGAGCCTTTGCTTCTGACCGCCCGACAGCTTCACGCCCCGCTCCCCGATGACCGTATCGAGACCTAACGGCTGCGCGCGGATGAAATCTTCCAGTTTCGCTCTGCGCGCGGCCGTCCAAATCTCCTCTTCGGTCGCGCCAAGCTTGCCGTAAGCGATATTTTCCCGTACCGTTCCCGAGAAAAGAAAGACGTCCTGCTGCACGACACCGATCTGCCGTCGCAGCGAAGCGAGCTTCATCCGGCGGATGTCCATGCCGTCGATGGTGATCGAGCCGCCGGACACCTCGTAGAATCGCGGAAGCAAGCTGCACAGTGTCGTCTTCCCCGCGCCCGACGGACCGACGAACGCGATCGTCTCGCCCGCCCGGATGGACAGATCGATGCCGCTTAGCGCCTGCGTGTGCGATTCGTAGCCGAACGATACGTTCCGGTAACGAATTTCGCCCGTCAGCTTACCGACTTCAATCGCATCGTTCGCGTCGGACACATCGGGCTCGGTATCCATAAGCTCGATGTAGCGCTTGAATCCGGCGATGCCCCTCGGATACAGCTCGATGACCGCATTGATTTTCTCGATCGGCCTGAACAGCACGTTGGTCAGCAATACAAATGCCAGAAATTCGCCGTACTTAAGCTCGCCCCGAATCACGTACCAGGCCCCCGCGACCATGACGACCAGCGATACGAGACGCATCAGCATATAGCTCGCCGTGGAGCTGCGCGCCAGAATCTTGTAGCCGAGCAGCTTCGCTTTGCGGAACAGCTGGTTGTTGACCTTGAACAGCGACATCTCGTGCTCTTCGTTGGCGAACGCCTGCACGACGCGGATGCCGCCGATGTTGTCCTCGACCCGGGCATTGTAATCTCCCATGCTGCCGAACATTTTGTTCATGGCGCCCGTCATTTTGCCGTTAAAGTAAATCGACAGCACGATCATCACGGGCACGGTGGCGAACGTGATGATCGCCATCCCCGGGTGGATGTACAGCATGAGGCCGAACGCCCCGGCCAGCGTCATGACGGCTATGAATACGTCCTCCGGACCGTGGTGGGCGACTTCGCCGATATCCATTAAATCGGTGGACATGCGGGACATCAGATGGCCGGTCTTCGTATTGTCGTAAAACTTGAAGGATAGCTTCTGCAAGTGCGCGAAAAGGTTGCGTCGCATATCGGTCTCAATGTTGATTCCCAGCATATGTCCCCAGTAGGTGACGACGAACTGCATGAAAGCGTTAAGCACATAGACGGCGAGCAAGCCGCCGCACGCCCACAGGATAAGTTCCCAGTCCTTGCCCGGCAGCAGTTTGTCGACGACTTGATTAAGCGCAAGCGGAAAGCCAAGCTCCAGCAGCGCCGCCAATATCGCACAGCAAAAATCGAGATAAAACAGGCCTCTATAAGGTTTGTAATAAGACATAAATCGGCGAATCAATTCCATTTTCCTCCCATGAGGCGGCAGCCGTAAAAACGTTAGCTACGCCGCGTACGTCTGCATTCCTGCTTACGGAACGCGATGTGACCAGCATACCCCGCCCGTTCCGGGTTAGACAAGAGCCGAATGCGCATGTTTCAATGATAATGAATATCATTATTGATTTCAATCATTTTCGACAAAAGAAAGGTTAAACGTCATATAAAAAACGCCGCCTTCTCCAAAGAGAAAGCGGCGCTCGACTTGTCGCGCTTGCGTACAGTAGACGCAATCCTCGCTTTATTGGCTTGCGCTAGCGGAAGCCGACGGGGATGCGGCCGGAGAAGACTCCGGCGATGCGGAAGCGGCCGGTTCTTCTGTTTTCGTCAGCAGGTTTTCGTAGCCTGCATCTTTTTTGGCCGTCTCGATCCATTCGGATGCGCCTTCGTTCACCTTTTCGTCGAGATAAGCGGACTTGACCTTGTCCTTGACCGAGTCATAGGTGGAGGTGACAGCATCCTTGCGGTCCGTCAAAAGAATGATATGAAAGCCGTTCGGAGATTCGACGACACCGCTCATTTCGCCCTTCTTAAGCTTAAAGGCCGCCGTCTCGAACTGCTCGTTCATAGCGCCTTTGCCGAAGAAGCCGAGATCGCCGCCGCTCGCTTGGGAGCCGGTGTCGGTGGACTTCTCCTTGGCGACCGTCGCGAAGTCGGCGCCGCCCTTGAGATCCTTCAGGACAGCTTCTGCCTCCGCTTTGGTTGCCAGCAAAATATGCGAGGCGCGTACCTGCTCGGCCGTATCGAAGTTGGCTTTGTTCTTATCGTAATACGCTTTGAGGTCCTCTTCCTTCGGTGCAACCTTCTTTTCGAAAATCGCGCGAAGCTCGACTTGCGGCAAAATCTGATTTTTCTTGTACGCTTCAAGCGTCGTGTTGCTCGACGACAAGGCGTTTTCGAAGTCGGCATCCGTCGCGAAGTTGTACTGCGCCTTGATCTTGACGACTTCCTGGTTGACCGCCTCTTGCGCAGCCGCTTCGGTCAGGCCCGCTTTCTCCGCTTCGCCTTCGATCAGCTTGAGCGTCATATAGTTGTCGAGCATGGAACCCGCCTGGTCCTTGCCGACCTGATCGTACATGACCGTGTAGAAGTCCGCCTTGGTAATGTCTTTCCCGTTTAACGTTCCGACTGCGCCCTTGAGGGTATTGCCGTCATCGTTCTGACGAATCAATACGACAGCCAGCGCGATGACGGCAATGACGGCGACGATCCAAGGTACGACGACCGACGCTTTGGATGCAGCCGCCGGCGTGTTCGCAGCTGGTTCCCCCGCCGCAACATGAGCCTCAGGCGCGATATCTTCTTTGTACAAGTCGGCCGATTCTGTTGCTTCTTCGATCGCTTCTACGCGATTTTGCTCCCTATTTTCGTCCGATACCCCATCCCTTCCGGCTGGGTTGTTCGGGTCCTTTTCCAAATCGCTCATTTCTATTCTTCCTCCTCAAATGTTAACGAATCATTCATCCACTATATCAAATTATGGACAAGATACCTTAAATCCAGCTAAAAATTGAAGCGCGATCTGATAAATTCCAGCGCTTTGCGATTCTGGTCGCCGCTGACCGCATGTCCCTGGAACGGGTAAACCTCGATCCGCTTATCCGTTTCGATCCGATTGTAGGCGGCAAATATCGTTTCGGGCATCGTGACAGGATCCTTGAGTCCGACCGAGACAAGCAGCGGGATGCGGATGCGATGGGCCAGGTTCATCATGTCGAAGTAGCTGAGCGTACGCAGCACGTGATCGAGCTTGTCCGGAAAACGGTTTAAAAAATCGGCGGCTTCCGTCAGCGAGCTGGTAGAGTTTAAAATGCCGAAATCCATATGGCACATGTTGGGGATATGCGCGACGGCGATCGAGGGAACGTCCGACAACGCCGCGGCAATCAGCGCGAGACCGCCGCCCTGGCTGCCGCCGCTCGCGCAGATGCGCCCGGTGTCGACTTCCGGCTGCGCCGCCGCCCACTCCAGCGCCTTCAGCGCATCGATCGAGATCGCTTTATAATAACATTCGTCTTTGTCCAAAATGTTTTGCGTCAGCCAGCCGCGCGTCATTCCGTGCCGCTGAGGGAGCAGATTCCCTGTATCCCCGCCTTGCCCGCGAATGTCTACGGCGAATGCGGCGATGCCCATCATCGCATACTGCGCAAAATCCTCGGGATAACCCTTGCTGCCCGTATAACCGTGATAGAGAACGACGCAAGGAAGCTTGGCGTCGGCCGGCCGGTTTTTCGGCAAAATGAACCAGCCGTGAATCCGGGTGCTGTCGAATCCTTCGAATTCCACCTTGTACGCTTCCATGCCACCGAGCGGCGTCTCGGTTAATTGACGGGTGCCATTAAGCGGCTTGGCCTCGACAGCGGTCAGCGTGTCCGTCCAAAAGGACTCGAGATCGGGCTCGGCGGTCAAGGCCGGGCGGTACTGCTCGAGATCGGCGATGCGCCTCTGGATGGCGTTATTCATCGTGCTTTCCCCCTTGTTTCTATTGCTTTTTCTCGCGTTCGCGTTCACCAATTGGACACAACAGGCTTATCTTACCATCGCATACCAGCGGTGTCGACAATAAATAAAGCCGCTCCATCATCGGCTGCAAGCATCCGATGATAGAGCGGCTTATCAGAAAAACTTGCGCGAACGTTCGATTCGCTTTATTTCGCCCCGTTTCCTAGCTAACCTTGTGCTCGATGCGAAGCTTGTCCGCCACCATCGCGATGAACTCGGAGTTCGTCGGCTTGGACTTGGCGATGTTGATCGTATAGCCGAAAAGGTGGCTGATGCTGTCGATATTGCCGCGCGTCCAGGCGACTTCGATCGCATGGCGGATGGCGCGTTCGACGCGGCTAGGCGTCGTCTTGAATTTTTCGGCGATGGCCGGATACAGCGTTTTCGTAATCGCGCCCAGAATCTCGATGTTATTGTATACCATCGTGATGGCTTCGCGCAGGTATTGGTAACCTTTGATATGCGCCGGCACGCCGATCTCGTGGATGATGCTCGTGATGTTAGCGTCCAGATTTTTTGGTTTGCCGATCGGCACGATATTCGAGCGCGATCCGCCGCTGAAGGAAGAAGAGACCGACGATGAGACGGATACCGGGCTCTGCGACGGCGTGCCCGCGAGCTGACGAATCCGGTTGGCAAGCACGTCCATGTCGAACGGCTTCAAAATATAATAGGAGGCGCCCAGTTGTACCGCGCGTTGGGTGATGTTCTCTTGGCCGAATGCGGTGAGCATGATGATCTTGGGCATGGGGGACAAGTTCATGTCCCTCAGCTTTTCCAATACGCCGAGGCCGTCCAGATGAGGCATAATAATATCCAGAATCATCACATCCGGAATATTCCGGGTTTCTTCCAGCTGACGAATGACCTCTTCTCCGTTGTACGCCACGCCGATGACGGTCATGTCCTCCTGCTCTTCAATGTACTCGGACAGCAGGTTGGTGAATTCTCGGTTATCATCTGCAAGAAATACTTCGATCCGCGGCAATGTTGTATCCTCCCTCACAAGCTTAAGTAATGTTAGAAACGCTCACCGTTCCCTGATTATCCGAATTCGACAAAGCGTTTGTAATTCCTTCTTGTCGGAATTTTTTTCTTTATTTTTTTATCTACATAACATATAATTAAGAATTTACGTCATTTGACGATCTATTTCGGTTTTTTTCGACAAAGCGATGTCGTTAAATCTAACGAGAAAATCCAAGGCGTCATACCGCCTTGGATTTCGTTTGGCCCGGCTTCAGCATAATGCCGGCGTCTTGAAGCATCCATTCGATGTAGCAGCCGTACCCGGACGCCGGATCGTTGACGAATACGTGCGTGACGGCGCCGACCAGCTTGCCGTTCTGGAGAATCGGGCTGCCGCTCATTCCTTGAACGATGCCGCCCGTGCGCTTGATGAGGTCCGGGTCGGTGACGCGGATGACCATTCCTTTGGTCGCAGGAGACGACTGTCTGGATACGTGCACGATCTCGATCTTGAAGCGCTCGACCTTCTGGCCGCCGACGACCGTCCAGATCTCGGCCGGACCTTCTCTGACTTCTTCGGCAAATGCGACCGGTACGGGATCCGCCTGATAGGCATGCCCCGGAAGTTCGCCCATTTGACCGAAGATGCCGAACGGCGTATTGCGCTCCACATTGCCCAGCGTCTTGCTGCCCGGTACGAACTCCGCCCGCTTTTCGCCCGGATCTCCATTTTCGCTTTTTGCGATGGAAGTGACGTTTGATTGAAGAATTTGCCCGCTGCCCACCGTAATCGGCGTCTGCGTATCCATGTCGGTGATGACATGGCCGAGCGCTCCGTATACGCCTTGATCAGGCGCATAAAAAGTCAGCGTGCCGACGCCTGCCGCCGAATCGCGGATATAAAGACCGATGCGCCAAGCTTTGTCTTCCTGATCGTATACGGGCGTGAGCGTCGTTCGAAATTGCACTTTGCCACGCTGCACGAGGAGCCTCAGCGGTTGCCCGGTCGTACCGGCTTGCTTCGCGAACGGAGCGACGCGCTTCACGTCATTGACCGGTTCCCCATTGATGGATACGATCAGATCTCCCATGCGAAGCTTGGCTTCTTCGCCAGGCGATACGCGGGATTGCCCGCCTGTCTGAACGAGATGATGCCCGACCACCATAATGCCTGCTGATTTTACTTTGACGCCGATCGTCTGGCCGCCGGGAATGACCTTGAGATCCGGAACGACTTGCAGCTTCACGGTCTTGAACGGTATCCGGCCGAATAGCTTAAGCTTGAGTTCGGTTTGACCGCTGCGCTTGGAATGAATCGACAACGGATGATTAAGATCGATCCGCACGTTCGCACTTGCCGAGCCGTTGACTTCAGCGACCGTCGAATCCAGCGAGCCCTGCGCGTGAACGGGCATCGCATAATGAAGGTGCTTGTCTTGTCCCTCGAACAACCGAAGCTCATTCGGGAATGCGGCATAATGACGCATCGGCGCGGAACAGACGGCAAATCCTAGGATAATCGCTAGGAATAGACCAAAAACGCGACGCCAAGAGGTCTTCCCGTTCAAGTTCTCACCACTTCCCTACAGACTACACCGGCGAACCGTGACACTGCCCGGCGACGTAACTATAAGGTAACCGCGGCCTCCCCCTTTTATGTTGCCGAAAACCTTCCTCGAATCACGAATTTACGCGTCCTGGCGCGATTTTTGAGCTTCGGCCAGCGTTAACATTTCTTGCGCGTGATGGCGAGTCCGATCGGTCACTTCCACGCCGCCCAGCATACGGGCAAGCTCCTCCACGCGTTCTTCGGCACTGAGCATCCGGACCCGCGTCGAGGTGCGGCCGTCGTCGGTGACGCGCTTGGCGATCTCGAATTGATCGTCTGCCATGCAAGCGACCTGCGGTAAATGCGTGATGCAAAACACCTGACAGCAAGATGCAAGCCTTGATAGCTTGTCGGCAACCGATTGAGCGGCGCGTCCGCTCACCCCCGTATCGACTTCGTCGAACACGAGCACGGGAATCTGATCGATCCGGGCGAAAATCGCCTTTAATGCCAGCATGACCCGAGACATCTCGCCGCCCGACGCAATGCGGGCAAGCGGCTTCGGCGGCTCGCCTGGATTGGTCGACAGGAGGAACTCGGCGGCATCGGTGCCGGTCGGACTCAAATGCTCCGTGCTTACTAGCCGCACTTCGAATACCGCCCGCTCCATTTGCAATCCCTTGAGCTCCTGCTCGATCTCCGCAGCGAGCAACGCTGCCGTCTCCCTGCGTATGGCACCGAGACGTTCGGCCAGCGCACGCAGTTCCGCTTCCAGACGCACTTCGCGTTCGTTTAATTCCTTCAGAAGCTCGTCGCGATTTTCGAGGCGCTGCGTATCTTCCTGGATTCGGGCATAATACTGTAGGATATCCGCTACGCTCTCTCCATACTTGCGGCGAAGCCCGAAAAGAAGGTCCATTCGCATCTCGATTTCGGATAATCGCTCGGGATTGAATTCGATGCTTTCTTTATAATCGCGCAGCTGGTAAGCGACGTCCTCCGCCGCATAGTAGGCCGACTGCAGCTGCTCGACAAGCGGTCCGAGCTTTGCCGGATCGACCTTGACGATGTCCTCGAGCTTTGCGATGGCTTTGGACAAGACGCTGAGCCCTTTGTTGCCGTACAACAGGTCGTAGGCCTCCGTCGCCGATTCTGCCAGCTTCTCGGCGTGCGAGAGCTTGCGCCGTTCCTCGGCCAGCGATTCGTCTTCTCCGGGCTTCAGACGCGCTTCGGCGATCTCCTCGAGCTGGTACCGATACAAGTCGAGCATCTGCATTTGTTGACGGGTGAGCTCATCGAGCTCCCTGCGCTCGCGGCTGACCGTTGCGTACTCCCTGTACCGGTTCTGATACTCTGACTTGAGCGAGGCGATCGCGTCCCCGGCAAAGGAATCAAGCCATTCCAAATGGCGGTCGGTGCGCAGCAAAGACTGATGCTCATGCTGTCCGTGTATGTTGACGAGGTTCTCGCCGATCTCGCGCAGCATCGTCAGCGTAACGTGCTGCCCGTTCACGCGCGCTGAAGATTTGCCTTGCGCCTGCAGCTCCCGGCGCACCAGCAGCGCCTCCTGCGGATCGGCGTTGACGCCGTGCCGGTCGAGCACGCCCCATACGGGATGAGCGGGATCGAGATCGAATACCGCCTCGATCTCGGCTTTGTCGCAGCCGTGACGGATCATCTCGGCGGACCCGCGTCCTCCGGCGATAAGGCCCAGCGCATCGATGATAATCGACTTGCCTGCGCCCGTTTCGCCTGTCAGCACCTCGAAGCCCCGTTTAAACGAAACCCGGATATTCTCGATAACCGCCAAGTGGCGAATGGACAGCTCTTGCAGCATATGACGCTCATCCTCCCCAGCCGGCACAGGTCGCCTGGCTACTAACGAATAATGTCCAAAACACGGTTGACGATCTCCTCGCCCTGCGCCTTCGTACGGCATATGAGCAATGTCGTGTCGTCCCCGCCGATCGTACCGACGATCTCGGGCCAGTCCATGCCGTCGAGCAGAGCGGCGATCGTGCCGGCCGTTCCGGGCAGACATTTGACGACAACCAGATTCTCGGCTGCCTCGGCATGGATAAAGTGGTCCATCATCGCTCTTTTCAGCTTCATCGAAGGGTTAAAGCGCTGATCCTGCGGCATTGCGTATTTATACCTGCCGTCGCCAAGCGGCACCTTGATGAGCTGCAGCTCCTTAATATCGCGCGAGACGGTCGCTTGCGTCACATTAAAGCTTTGAGCGCGGAGGGCTTCTACCAGGTCTTCCTGCGTCTCGATCTCGCTCGAGCCGATGAGCTCGCGGATTTTCCTTTGCCGCTGACCTTTCATTCTTTGCCCTCCTCGATTCTGAATTTTACCGTTCTAATCGTTCTGCCGCGCAGATCGGCGACGATAATGCCTTCGCATTCGGGAAACAAAAGCGCATACGCGAGCAGCCGCTCGCGGATCCCGCTGGCCGTCCAGTCCATCGGCTGTCTCGGCCGTTCGAGCTTCACGAGATAATATCGTTCTTCCTTGGCAGCCACGTAGTCGAAATACAAGCGCGTCGCCTCGTACGGCCCGTCATCGACCGATACGCCCAGAGGAATCCGATGCTTGCCGGATAGCGCTTCGTAGCCGTGTTCGAGCAACAGGGCCGCACCCTCGTCTTCGGCGTCTGGCGCACCGTCCCGGGCCAGTCTGCGCAGCCGAGAGCTTGGCGGCTCGTGCAGCCAATGCCTGAATCTGCGCCACAACCACCATATGATCGCCGCAACCGCGGCAGCAAATATCAGACCGTCTCCGAACCGAGCCATGGCCCCGCCTCCTCCGCATCCTCATTCATTCGCGGCGGAAGGCCGGGTTTCCTCTATCGGGGCAAGCAAAAAAACCGGTGCGGAGGGCGCTTGCGCGCCTACCGGCCGGCCGTGCTTCGGCGGACGCGGAAATCGTAAGTGCCCGGGCGACCTCGCAGCCGGGACCGATTGCCGATATCGGATTTTCACTGGACACGTGGCTGGAAATATCCTCAAGATTGCCTTTAGGCGCGATGCCTGAATTGAGCCCCGGCCTCTTCGA
This sequence comes from Cohnella hashimotonis, assembly GCF_030014955.1. Taxonomy (NCBI): domain Bacteria; kingdom Bacillati; phylum Bacillota; class Bacilli; order Caryophanales; family Paenibacillaceae; genus Cohnella; species Cohnella hashimotonis. The sequence goes on along the minus strand of NZ_JAGRPV010000001.1, from coordinate 2,624,758 downwards.
CGACACTTTGCAACAGGCTGTCGCTGCTCCATTGATCGGACTGCAAGCCTTGGGCCTGTTCTCCGACGGACTGTTCGGATCCTTGTACCGGCATTCGCCAATACGCGAGGAACTCGATATTGCCTTCGCCGCCCGTTATTGGGGAGTACGTTAGACCCCTCAGCTCAAAACCAAGCGTATGGGCCGCGGACAGCACTTCGCGCAGAACGCTCAGATGAACGCCGGGATCGCGCACCACGCCGGATTTGCCGACCTGCTCGCGCCCGGCTTCGAATTGAGGCTTGATGAGCGCGACGGTGCCGGCACCCGGTCCAAGCAGCGGGCGCAATGCAGGCAGGATCAGCTTCAACGATATAAACGATACGTCGATCGATACGAATGCGGGCGTTGGGCCCGTGAGCTGGTCAGGCGTCATATGCCTGAAATTGCACCGCTCCATCACGCAAACGCGCGGCTCCTGGCGCAGTCTCCAATCGAGCTGGTTGTAGCCGACATCGATCGCGTAGACGAACGAAGCGCCATGCTGCAGGGCGCAGTCCGTGAACCCGCCGGTCGAAGCGCCGATGTCCATCATGACCGCGTTCTGCAGATCGATGCCGAATTCGCGAATGGCTTTTTCGAGCTTAAGCCCGCCCCGGCTCACATAGGGATGGACGGCGCCTTTAACGGTAAGAGCCGCGTCGCGGGGAATTTTCGTTCCCGCTTTATCCACTTGCTCCGTACCGACGAGGACAAGACCGGCCATTATCGCGGATTTGGCCTTTTCCCTGCTGTCAAAAAAACCTTGCTCCACGAGCAGCACGTCGAGACGTTCTTTGGCAACGGTCGTCATCGCCTCAGTTCGCCGTCTGCCGCTGACGCTTCAACAGCGCAAACGCCCGAACCTGCTTCGCCGTCTCTTCGGCGGTCAGGCCGACTTCGGCGCGCTGCTCCTTGATCGTCGCATGCTCGATGAAGCGGTCCGGAATGCCGGCAAGCTGCACGGTCGGCTTGAGGCCTTGCTGCGCGTAGTGCTCGAGGATTGCGCTCCCAAGTCCGCCGGCGACCGCCGCCTCTTCAAGGACAAGCATCGGCAGATGTTCCTTGGCAAGCTGAGCAAGCATGGCCTCGTCCAGCGGCTTGACGAAGCGTGCATTGACGACGCGCACGCTGAGTCCTTCGCGCTTCAACAATTCCGCCGCTTCTTCGGCGACGTGTACCATCGGACCTATCGCGAGAATCGCCGCGTAGTCTCCGTCTCGCACGACTTCCCAAGAGCCGATCGGAATGGGCGACGGTTGTTCGTCCATCGCGACGCCTCTGCCTTGCTCGCGCGGGTAGCGGATCGCGATCGGACCGTCGTCGTATGCGACAGCCGTCGCCATCATGCGGCGCAGCTCGTTCTCGTCCTTGGGCATCATCAGGACGAGATTCGGAATATGGCGGAGGTACGCGATATCGTAAACCCCCTGATGCGTCTCGCCGTCTCCCCCGACGAAACCGGCGCGGTCGATGGCGAAGATTACGTTGGCATTGTGGCGGCAAATATCGTGCACCACCTGATCGTAGGCACGCTGCAGGAAGGTCGAATAAACCGCATAAACCGGCTTCATGCCCTCCATCGCAAGCGCTGCGGACATCGTGGCTGCATGCTGCTCCGCAATCCCGACATCGATCATCCGTCCCGGAAACCGCTGCGCAAAGCCAAGCAGGCCGGATCCGCCCGGCATCGCGGGCGTAATCGCCATGATCCGACTGTCCTTCTCGGCCAGCTCGATCAGCGTATTGCCGAATACCTCGGTGTACATCGGCGGGCCGACGGGCTTGAGCACCTGGCCGGATTCGATCTTATAGGAGCCGGTAATCCCGTGCCATTTGTGTGAATCCGCCTCGGCCGGGGAATAGCCCTTCCCCTTGACGGTGAGGATGTGGACAAGCACGGGACCTTCGCAATTGTCCGCCTGGCGGAACGCTTCGATCAGCTTCTCCGTATCGTGACCGTCGACCGGTCCGAGATACTTGAGACCGAACTCCTCGAACAACATGCCGGGTACGACCAGATACTTCAGGCTGTCTTTGAGCCGCTCGGCGGTCCGCGCCAGCTTGCCTCCGATAGCCGGCACCTTGCGCAGCAGCCACTCGAACTCGTCCTTGGCTTTGCGGTACGTCTTGTCGCTGCGAACCTTGCCCAAATAATTGTGAAGCGCCCCCACGTTGGGTGCAATGGACATCTCGTTATCGTTCAAGACAACGGTAAGCTTGCGCTTTTCATGGCCGATATGGTTAAGCGCCTCGAGCGCCATACCACCGGTGAGCGCCCCGTCGCCGATGACCGCGATGACCTTGTTGGAGCGGCCCTGCATATCCCGGGCCAGCGCCATACCCATCGCGCCGGACAGAGAGGTGCTGCTGTGGCCGGCCTCCCATACGTCGTGCTCGCTCTCCGTGCGCTTGACGAAGCCGCACAGTCCGTCCTTCTGCCGAAGCGTGTCGAACCGGTCCATGCGTCCGGTCAGCATTTTGTGCACATAAGCCTGATGACCCACGTCGAACAAAAATTTGTCGGTCGGGCTGTCGTACAAGTAATGCATCGCGAGCGTCAGTTCGACGACGCCAAGATTCGGCGCGAGATGCCCGCCCGTCACGGACAGCTTTTCAATTAGGAATTGTCTGATCTCTTGGGCCAACTGAGGAAGCTCTGACATGGACAGCCGCTTCAGGTCGGTTGGACTATGGATGCTGTCGAGCAGCAATAGGAATTCCCCGCTTTCCAAAAACGATTGCTATGTTGAATTTAGTCAACGTATCACGATTCGTCGATTTTAGTCTAACCGTATTATAGCATAATGACCGTTTAAAAACTCCCCCGCTCCCCCTAATCCCTCCCATTTGCATACGAATCTGCAATCCGCACGGTGTCATCGACTTCAAATTTGGCCTTCCGTATGTATAAAAAGACGGCGCGCCGACAATCGGAACACACCTATCAACGAACCTTACCCACGCTTGCGTCCCGTTAAACAAACAAAAAAACACCTTCGCAGCGGTCCGGGATTAGCAGGGACTGCTGCGAAGATGCTTCATTGAACGCATGACGCGTATCATCGTGCCGATTTAGTTTTTAATTGTCGCGCGAGATCAGTCGATTGGCGATTTGTTCCAATCGCCCGCCGTCCGCAAGCCCCGCGGATCTGACCGCTTGGATCGCCTGCTCCGTCAGCTCTGCGACGCGCCTGCGGCTCTCATCAAGGCCGATCAAATAAGGATACGTCACCTTGCCCTGCCGTTCGTCGCTGCCCACAGGCTTGCCGAGCTTGTCCTGATCGCCTGTAATATCGAGAATGTCGTCTTGGATTTGAAAGGCTAATCCGACGTTCGTGCCGAAACGTCCGAGCGCGTCCAGCTGCCGGTCGCTAGCGCCGGCCGCATGTCCGCCAGCCCTCAAGGAAAAAGCGATGAGATCGCTCGTCTTGTGCAGGTGAATATGCTCGAGCTGTCCGATAGCCGTAATTCCCTGCTCGCCTTCCATATCGTCGGCCTGCCCGCCGACCATGCCCGGAAAGCCCGCCATCCTGGCCAGATCGCGGACGACGGCAAGCGTACGTTCGGCAGGCACGCCTAGAGACAACGCTTCGGTAGCGACATAAAAAGCGTGCGTCAGCAGTCCGTCGCCGGCCAATATCGCCGTCGCTTCCCCGAAAACTTTGTGATTGGTCGGAATGCCCCGCCTGTAGTCGTCATCGTCCATCGCGGGAAGATCGTCATGGATAAGCGAATACGTATGCACCATTTCCACGGCGATCGCGAACGGCATGGCCATTCTCACAGCCTGCTCGTCGCCCCGAACGGCCTCTGCCGCAGCCAGCACGAAAATCGGACGAAGACGTTTGCCGCCTGCGGCAAGCGAATACATCGCGGCTTCCTTGAGCCGTCCGTTCACGCGCCAATCCCCGGGTATCGCATTCTCGAGCGCCTGCTCGATCAACGCCCTTCGCGACGCCAGATAGACCGATAGTTCTTCCGTCTGCACTTGTTCGACTACTCTCCTTTGACGCTTGCCTCTCCCTGCTGCGGCGCGAACGGTTTGCGCTGCAAGCCGTCTCCGTCCTCCATCAGCATTTCGATACGGCGCTCCACCTGTTCCAGCTTCTGCCCGCACAGCCTCGACAAAGCCATGCCTTCTTGATAAAGCTCGATCGCCGCTTCAAGCGGCACGTCTCCGCTCTCGAGCTTGGATACGATGCCTTCAAGCCTTTCCATGGCCTGTTCGAAGGAAAGCGCCGTCTCCGATTCATTGGTCATTCGAATTCGCCTCCCCATGCACCGCCGCTACGCTGCAAGTCAGCTTGCCGTCCGCCAGCCTTACGACAAGCCTGTCGCCGGCTTTGGTCTCCCTCACGGAGCGCAGCAGTTTTTTCTCTTCTTCGTCATAAGCCAGACTGTATCCGCGCGCCATGACCTTGAGCGGGCTGAGCGCATCGAGCTGACGGATCGCGGAGCCGAATGCGCTCCGGCCATCCCGCACGACACCGCGCATGGCCGCGGTCAACGCCTTCTCCGCGGCCTCCTTGCGCCTGCGCGCGTATACCGCCTGCTCGGTCGGACTTGCGCCGGCCAGTCGTCCGGTCAGGCGCGCGAGCTTTTCCCGGTTGCGGTCGGCAAGCGCGCCCACCCTGTAGCCCAGCCTGTCCCGCAACCGATCGAGCCGCTCGGCCGATGCGAGCAGAGAACGTCTGGGCTGCGTAAAATACGGCGATCTGGCGGCATGACGGTAACGCTCCCGGGCGCGACCGAGCTGGCTGCCGAGCGAGCGTGCCATCCGCTGCTCCAGATGCCCGAGCCGCTCCTGCAGCTCCGCGACATGAGGCACGGCCAGCTCTGCGGCAGCCGTAGGCGTGGCCGCCCTGAGATCGGCCGCGAAGTCCGCGATCGTGAAGTCCGTCTCGTGCCCGACAGCGGATATGACAGGGATCGCCGACGCGCGAATCGCGCGCGCGACCGCCTCCTCGTTAAACGCCCACAGTTCCTCGAGCGAGCCCCCGCCGCGGCCGACGATCAGCACGTCCGTTTCCGCCAGCCGATTCATCGCCTGGATGGCCTTCACGATCGACGGCGCCGCGCCCGTGCCTTGTACCGATACCGGGTACAGCAGGATCGCTACCGTCGGATGCCTGCGCTGCAGCGTAATGATGATATCCCGCACGGCCGCTCCCGTCGGGGATGTAATGATGCCGATCGACTTTGGATATTTAGGAATTGGCCGTTTAACCGCCTCATCGAACAGCCCTTCGCCGTGAAGCTTCTTCTTGAGCTGCTCGTAAGCGAGAAAGAGGCTGCCGATGCCGTCCGGCTGCATGGCCGTCACGTAAAACTGGTATTGTCCGTCCCGCTCGTAGACGGATACGCCGCCGCGCGCCATAACCTTCATGCCGTCCTTGGGCCGAAAAGGCAATCGCTGATTGTGGGACGCGAACATGATGCTCTTGAGCCGCCCGCTCTCGTCCTTGAGCGTGAAGTACATATGGCCGCTGGAGTGGTGGGTGAAATTGGAAATCTCGCCGCGCAGCCATATATCTTGAAGCTTGGGGTCCCCTTCGAGCTTCATCTTGATGTAGCGGTTGACGTCCCTGATGCTGAGAACGCGGGCCGGTTGTTCCATGCTGGACTCGCCCCCGTCCTATTCGATGCCGTGCGCGCGCTTTGCCGACTTCAGCGTATTGAGCATCAGCATCGTGATCGTCATCGGTCCGACGCCGCCAGGCACGGGTGTGATCCAGCCGGCAACCGGCGCGACGTCTTCATAATCGACGTCGCCGCACAGCTTGCCGTCAGGCAGACGATTGACGCCGACGTCGATGACGACGGCGCCCGGCTTCACCCAATCGCCCTTGACGAGCTTCGGTACGCCTACGGCAGCCACGACGATATCCGCGCCGCGCACGACCGCCGGCAGATCCGGCGTGCGGGAATGACAGATCGTGACGGTCGCATGCTCCCGCAAAAGGAGGATCGACACCGGCTTGCCCACGATATTGCTGCGTCCGATGACGACCGCATGCTTGCCCGCCGGCTCGTTGCCCGTACGCTTCAGCAGCTCGATGACGCCGGAAGGCGTACAAGGCTGCAGCGCATCGTCGCCGATCAGCAGGTTGCCAACGCTGACGGGATGGAAGCCGTCGACATCCTTTTCCACCGCGATCGCGTCGATGACGGCCTTTTCCTCGATATGCTTCGGCAGCGGCAGCTGCACCAATATGCCGTTAATGTCCGCCTGTGCATTAAGGCGTGCGATCAACGACAGCAGCTCCTCCTGCGTCGTCTCGGCAGACAGCCGATGCACCTCGGAGTAGAACCCTAGCTCCTCGCACGCCTTCGCCTTGTTCCGTACGTATACTTGCGAAGCCGGATCTTCGCCGACCAGCACCACGGCTAGACCGGGCCGCACGCCCTTGGTCGACAGGGATTCGGCCTCCCGCTTGATCTCTTCGCGGATCTCGCCCGCGATTCGCTTGCCGTCAATAATCTGCGCGCTCATGCTTGTTCCTCTCCTTCAACAGCGGAATCCGATCCGGCATCTTCACCTGCAACGACTTTGCCATTCGCTTGACCGCTCTCACGGATCAACCGTCCCAGCACGCCGTTGACGAACTTGCCGGATTCGTCCGTGCCGAAGTGCTTGGCCAGCTCGATCGCCTCATTCACCGCGACCTTGGCAGGCACGTCCTTGCGATGACTCATCTCGTAGGCGGCCAATCTTAATATCTGCCTGTCCACCCGGGAGAGCCGATCGACCTGCCAGCCGGTCAAGTAACCCGCCAACTGCGCATCAAGCGCATCCTGATTCGCCTTCACGCCTAAAACGAGCTCGCGCGTAAAGCCGTCGACGGCCGCCAGCTCTGCGACCTCCGTCTCCATTTCGTTGTCGCCCTTCGCTTCTTCCATGACGGCATCGACGGCCTCCTGGGCCGACACGCCGTTCATTTCCATCTGGTACAGGCTCTGTACCGCAATCTCTCTCGCCAATCTGCGCTTCATGAATCCTCCCGAATTAAGTCTTAACTACGTCCGCCCGGCCATCTGTCCGTCAGCCATTCCGTCAGCCTGCTCCATTGGAAAAGCGGACCCCGCCGCTCGTCCCGATGCTTGCCGACGGCAAATCCGATGCCGACGAGCAGCGCGCAAAACAGCATGTCCCAGAATCCCACGATTAAATAAATAAGGCCGCAAAGCATGCCGGCGGCGACCCCGAGCGTCCGGCCGCCGTAATTTTCCCACCATATTCTCCACATGGATGGCTAGGCCCCCTATTCCACGCGGCTTTTGAACGTCGTCGGCGCCTGCGTTACGTTAGCGATATACACGGTCACATCCGAAACGGGAATGCCGGTCGTCTCCTCGATCTGCTGGGACACCGTGCGCTGCATATCCTCCGACAACGTCGGAATTGAGCCTTCTCCGTCCACGAAAGCGCGAATCGTAATATGCAATCCGGCTTCCGCGACGCGTACGCGCGCGCGAAGATCCTTGACGCCCTTCGAACGGGACGCCGCCTTCAGCGCCAAATTCTCGACCGTCTCGATCGAGATCTGGATATCCCCGTGCTCCGTCCGTTGGTTGATCGTCGGAGCCGTTGTGTTCAAACGTCCGACGGACAGCACGAGAAAACGGAGGCTGATCAGAATCAATACGGCCGCCACTACGATTACGCCGATCTGCAGCGGACGATAATCGCCGGTTGTCTGGTCGACGACTTGGGTCAGCCATTCCATCGAAAAAGCGCCGAGCGCTGCCGCGACGACAAAAGCCGAGGCGACGACGATCGCCAGGGAATAAATGAATAGCAGCAGCCTGTCCCATACTTTGAACACGTAACCGACTCCTCCTGTCATGAACCTATCCTGAACGCCGAACAGCCTATATGGTCGAAAAAGCGCCCGATGCGCCCTCCCTCGTAAGGTCAGGCCATCAAGGCGCCGTCACCCGCAATTCAAGAGAGACGACTGCCATGTCCAAAAATGCTGGCGTCATCTCACGCGCAGTTGCGCATCTTCCTCTTCGATCTTTTCCGCAGGCTTGAACAGTACGTCGTGGACATGAACATTCACTTCGACGACATTCAGACCGGTCATCGTCTCGATCGAGCGCTTGACGCCGTGTTGAACCTCCGAAGCGATCTCCGTAATCCGCCTGCCGTACTCCACGATAATCGATACGTCGATCGCCGCTTCTCTTTGACCTACTTCAACCTTGACGCCTTTGGACAAATTCTTGCGCCCCAGCAGCTCGGCGATGCCCGAGGAGATGCCGCCGCTCATTCCCGCGACGCCTTCCACTTCGACCGTTGCCAGCCCCGCGATGATCTCGATGACTTCGGGCGCGATCTGGATGGTCCCCATATCGGTTTTCTCGTAATCAGACACCAATGCTTCCATTCGCTGGTCCACCTCCTCGCGTCTTGTCGTCGGCCAGGCCTTCATTAATAATACTATAGCAAAGGCCAAGAATTATGACAAACCTCTCCGCCACAGTCGAAAGGAGGGCGCAGCGCGCCCGCCCGGTCTTCGGCGGCCCGAAAAGCTTTAGGCTTCTTCGCCGTAAGGCGCGTCCACATCATGCTCCTCGAGGAACTTGATATCGAACGTCCCTTTGTTGAAAATCGGATGATTAAGAAGCTTCAAATGGAAAGGAATCGTCGTCTTGACGCCTTCGATCATGAACTCGCCGAGCGCCCTGCGGGCTCTTGCGATTGCTTCCTCGCGCGTCGGACCCCAGACGATAAGCTTCGCGATCATTGAATCGTAATGAGGGGAGATCATGTAACCTGGATAAGCGCCGCTGTCTACGCGCACGCCGGGACCGCCCGGCGGCAGGTAGAAGCCGATTCGGCCCGGAGAAGGCATGAAATTGCGATCCGGATCCTCGGCATTAATGCGGCACTCGATGCTCCAGCCGTCGAAGCGAACTTCTTCCTGCGTGAAGCTGAGCGGGCGGCCTTCGGCGATAGAGATCATTTCTTTGATCAGATCGATGCCGGTGATGAGCTCGGTGACGGGATGCTCGACCTGGATCCGGGTGTTCATCTCCATAAAGTAGAAGTTGCCGTCCGGCCCGAGCAGGAACTCGATCGTCCCGGCGCCGGAATAGTCGACGGCGCGCGCCGCTCGCACGGCGGCCTGGCCCATGCGCTCTCGCAGCTCGGGCGTCATGACCGGGCAAGGCGCTTCCTCGACGAGCTTCTGGCGGCGGCGCTGCACGGAGCAATCGCGTTCGCCGAGATGGCAGACGTTGCCGTGCTTGTCCGCAATGATCTGAATTTCGACATGCTTCATGCCCGTCAAATATTTCTCCAGATACACGCCGGAATTGCCGAAAGCCTTTTGCGCCTCTTGCTGCGCGGTCGAGATCTCGCGTACGAGCATCTCTTCGTCGTCGGCGAGGCGAATGCCCCGTCCGCCGCCGCCGGCGGTCGCCTTGATAATGACCGGATAACCGATCTCCCGCGCGACGCGGATGGCTTCGTCGATATCTTCGACGAGCCCGTCGGAGCCCGGAATGACCGGTACGTCCGCGTCCTTCATCGTCTGCTTGGCGACCGACTTGTCCCCCATCCGGCTGATCGCCTCTGCGGAAGGTCCGATGAATACAATATTGCACGTCTCGCAGATATCCGCGAAATCGGCGTTTTCCGAAAGAAACCCGTAGCCCGGGTGAATCGCGTCGCATTCGGTAAGCGTGGCGACGCTCATGATATTCGTCAGATTGAGATAGCTGTCCTTGGAAGCGATCGGTCCGATGCAATAGGCCTCGTCCGCAAGCTTCAGGTGAAGGGACTCGCGGTCCCCTTCGGAATATACGGCAACCGTGGAGATGCCCAGCTCGCGGCAAGCGCGGATGATGCGGACGGCGATCTCGCCGCGGTTGGCCACCAGAATCTTATGGATGTTCAAAGCACAAGTCCCCCTTCGTAATTCCGGCCGCCGGGAACGGGGCCGGAAATAGCGCGCGTTATTCCGGTTTGACGAGGAACAGCGGCTGCCCGAATTCGACGAGCTGGCCGTTCTGCGCCAGAACTTCGACGATCTCGCCCTTCACTTCGGCTTCGAGAGGGTTCATCAGCTTCATCGCTTCGAGAATGCAGACGACCGTCTTGTCATGGACCTTGTCGCCTTCGTTCACGAACGACGGCGCATCCGGAGACGGCGCGCGATAGAACGTGCCGACCATCGGCGACACGATCTGGTGCAGGCCCGACAGGTCGCGGCCGGCTGGCTGCGGCGCTTCGGCAGGCGCTGCGGCTGCGGGAGCCGGGGCCGCCTGTACGTATGTATGAGGAACCGAAGCAGCCGTCTGCACGTTCACGACCTCCGTGCGTCCGGGTTTGCGGATGGAGATCCTCGCGCCTTCGTTTTCGATCTCGAGCTCCTGCACGGAGGTTTGATCCACGAGTTTGATTAATTCCTTGATTTCGCTAAGTTTGAACATATTCGCCCTACGCTCCTTGGCTGTCTCATTTGCCGTATGAAATCCAAGCGGCCTCGCCGCCCTCGTTCAAAGGGCAATTAAAGCAAGCCGCCGTTCATACTGAACCTGTGTACGGCCCGATCATGTCTTCCGTATGAATAGCAAAGCCTGTACGTACCCATAACGGACTCATTATAACATAATCGAAAGAAATGGAAAGAGCCGGCCCGACGGGCCGGCTCTTGGCCGGTATGCCCGGCGCACGCATTTCGGATTACTGGATAAACTGCACGGACACGGCGTCCGGCGTAACGCTCAGCTCTTTGGTGGCGAGCTTGACGATCTTGACCGCCTGCTTCGAATCGAGCGCGTCCGCCTGCACGATGATCTCGAACTTGCCGCCCTCTTGCTTGACGACCGCGTTCTCGTAGTCGGACACGAGTTTGTCCTGCAGGCTTGCGATGCGTTCTTCTGTGGCCGTGATGCGGCCTTGCTCTTCGACCGCGGAGGCGGCTTCCTCTTGCGACTTGGAGCTGTCCGCTACGATCTTATCCAAATCCTCGTATGCCTTGGACGCGGCTTGCTCGCGCTCGAGCTGGATTTGATCGAACTGTTCGCGCGCGGAAAGATTGTTCATGCCCTTCAGCACTTCCTTATCGGCGGGCGATCCCGCGGATTGTCCGTCCTTCCCCGCATCCGGCGACGCCGACGTCGCCTTGTCGGTTCCCGCCGAGGCGCCCGGTGATGCGGCCGTCTCTTTGCTCGGCGCCGCCAAAGCGTCCGGCGACGCAGCCGCTTCCTTGCCTGTCGCCGTTCCGCCGTCGACTGAAGCGGACTTGTCGCCGCCGCTTGCCGCTGCCGCGCCATCGTCGCTCAGACCGCCGGCGCCGTCGACGGACGTAATCTCGATGCCGTCGTCCTGCGCCGAGCCGGTCACGCCAGTCGCGTCCGTGCCGAGCTTCTGCTCCTGCGCCGTGCGGTCGGGCTGCGTGACATCTTCGGTGAACAGGTAGTAAGCGGACAGGATGACCATGAGGGAGAGCATCGAGACGAGCCAGATCGTTTGCCGTTTGTTGTTCATTTGTTTTTGACCTCCTGCATAATGGGAAATGGACTTGACTGGATCTTCTTTACTCTGCCGTTCGCGGCATGACCGATACGCGATGGATGGGTACGTCCAATCCGGATGCGACAGCCTCCGAGATCATCCGGCGAACCGTCGGACTCTCCGCGCCTTTCGCTACGATCAGCACGCCTCTTAGCCTAGGCTTGATTTTCTTAACGACGATGGGCGCTTTGCCGCCGGACACCTCGTATAGTACGACCTGCCCGTCCTGCGTTACATCCGTAATATGCCGTTTGGCTCCGTTTTTGTCCGTTTCGTCGGTGATTTGCTGCGTTTTCTTTTCGTTCAGCTGCACGACCGTCTCCTCCGTCGAATCGACCGTCACCATGACGTCGGTCGTGCCGACGCCAGCGATTTTCTCAAGCATTTCCTTCAACCGGATATCGAGCTGCGTCTCGATCTCGGCAAAAGGATCGTCCTTGCCTTCTCCCGTGCCGAGAAACGTCTCCTGCTGGGCCGGCTTGTCTCCGTCGCCCGGCTGCACGGCGCCGTCCCCGCTCGGGGGCGTCACGGGCTTCATCTTGATGAACGAGGAGGCCAAAATGAGAGCGGCGCCGACAAGCCCGATCAAGATGAGCCAGCGAAACGTCTTCACCCGCTTGGGTCCGCCGGGCCCGCCTCCGATATAAGTCTCCAGCTTGTGCAGCCACTTGGCCATAATCCTCGCTCCCTCCTGTCATCCGCCCGGCACGATAACTTCGACCTTGGATGTCCCGATACCGAACCGTCCGGCGATGAGCGCCGCAATCCTGCCGTCGCGTCCGGTGTCCGCCGCCTTCTCTTCCGTCTGCGCGGCCGCTGGTACCGCCCTATCGCCTTCAATCTCCCGACGGTCGTCCGTGTCCGAGCCGACCGCGATGTCGACGACGACCGGAGAGACGGGCTCCACCTCCGCGATCGGCTCGCCGCTCTCCGCCGTGATTTCCGTTTCCTGCGTCGCAAGGCGAACCTTTACCGAATCCACGGCGATCGTTCCGTCCGGAGCCGGCTGGGACCGCACCTCCACCGACTCGACTCCGACGCTCTCTTCCTGCTCCACGGCGGCCTTAATTTGCGACTCAAGTCCGAAAACGGCCAGCTTGGCGGCCTGCTCGTCTCTTCCGGCTCCGATCCGTTTGGCTTCGGCCATGATGGCCTGGAGCTGGCTTCCGTTATCGCCGCTTTCAGGCTCCTGCTCCGCCCATTCGATTCCCGCAGCCAGCTTGACGTCGATGTCTCCCTGGATCCAGGTGAGCAGCGGTCCGGCAAGCGTCAGCAGGATGAACAGTCCCGCCACGAGACGCACGTACCGCTGCATCGTCCGGTTCGGAAGCAGCAGGTCGATCAGCGCAGCCAGAAGCACGGCAGCCACGACCTGGCGAAGCCAGCCGCCAAGCGCTTCAATCACGATAGCCGCCCCCTCTCCGTTACCGCCGTCCGGCTCATCTCATCAGAATGGATGCATTGCCCGCCGTCAGTACGATCGTTACGGCCAGAAAAAACATCAGTCCTACCGAAGCGAGCGCGGCGAAGACGTAGACCAGCGTTTTGCCGATGACCTGGAGGCACTGCACGATCGGCGTGTCGCCGAGCGGCTGGAGCACAGCCGCGGACAATCGATAGATCAGAGCAAGCGTCAGAATCTTGACCGCCGGGAAGGCACACAGAAAAATCAGGATGACTACACCGGCGAGACCAACCGCGTTTTTCACCAGGAGACTAGCCGACAGTACGGTATCCGCCGCGTCCGAGAACATGCGGCCGACGACCGGCACGAAGTTTCCCGTGACGAACTTCGCCGTCCGAAGCGCGACGCCGTCCGCGATCGCGCCCGTAGCGCCCTGGATGGACAGCACGCCGAGAAACAAGGTCAGCATCGCGCCGAGAAGACCGACGGCCGCCGTTCGGAGCAGGTTGGCGAGCTGCGTGACCTTGAACCGCTCCGATACCGTGCTGGCCAGATGCAGGACCGCCGAGAAAAACAAAAGCGGAAACACGACGAGATGAATGACGGTGCCGATCGTGTGGACCATAAATACGATAACCGGATGCAGGACGGCTACTGTCGTCACGCCTCCCGTGCTCGCGAGCAAGGTGAGCAGCAGCGGCACCATCGCGAGCATGAACTGCACCATGCCCGCGATTGCGTCCGCCGCGTAGCCGGCTCCCGTCCTGAAGCTGTTCACGGCGATGATGAGCAGCACCATGTACGCGATGGCATAGGCAACCTGGCTGACGGCCTGGCGTTCAAATGCGCTTTGCATCGTCTCCAGGAGCATCGTGAAAATGGCCAGCAAAACAATCGTGACGATCAGTTTGCCGCTGTACAGCACCTCGTGAAGGAAAAACCGCGCCAGGGCGAGCAGTACATCCTTGACGCTCCAGCCCTCGCCTTCCTTCGGAAACATGAGCTCCCTCAGCGTCGGCGCTTCGCCTTCCGGGAAAAAACCGCCGTAGTCGTTTTTTAGCTTGTTCCAGAATTGCTCGATCTGTCCCAAGCTAAGATCCTCGGTCTGCGACTCCGCGAGCTCGTCGGACAGCGCACGGGGATCGGCTCCGCCTATGCCGTTTGTGCCGTCTGTGCCGTCTGTGCCGGATGTGACGTCTTCGTCCGGCGCTGCGAGGGCGTCCAAGCGTGGCGCTCCTGCGGCGGCTTGGCGGATGTCCTGCGCGGCAGAGGCAGCGGCCGGCCGCGGCCAGAACGACAGCAGCATGGCGCACATGAGCAGGACGAACGGGACCCAGCCGGTCCGGCGCTCGAGCAAACCCGAACGACTCATTCTTAAGCCCCTCCCCCCGCCGGCAACAGTCCGAGCACCGTCTCGATGATGATGCTGATGATCGGCACCGCCATGACGAGAATCAGCATTTTCCCGGCGAACTCGATCTTGGAGGCGATGCTGTCGAGTCCCGCGTCGCGGACGATCTGGGCGCCAAACTCGGCAATGTAGGCGATGCCGATGATCTTGAGCATCGTCTTGAGGTAAACGGACTGGATGCCGGAGCGGTCGGCCAATTCCTCGATCATCGAGACGACGCCGCCGATCTTGCCGATGAGCGCGAGGAATATGGCGATCCCGAAAAAGGTGGCCAGCAGAAATGCGAACATCGGCTTCTGTTCGCGGATGACGAGAATCAAAATGGCGGTCAGCAGTCCGATGCCGACGATCTGCAGGATGTCCATAGGCGGCCGCCTACTGGAACAGGAAGATCGTCTTGATCTCCTGGAACAGATCGTTCAGCAGCCGGACGACCATAAACAGCACGACAACGAACCCGATTACCGTAACCCAGTGCGCCATGTCTTCCTTGTTCATTTGCTTGAGCACGGTATGAATCATCGCGACGATGATTCCGATGCCCGCTATCTGGAAAATCGTGCTCACGTCGATATTCATGAATACGGCCCCCTACTACATCATGAGAATGACGACCAGGGCGGCCGTGAGCACTCCCAGACTACGGCACAGCTTCTCGTATCTCTGCTGGTCTTCGCGTGCCGCCTGTTCTTCGGCCTGCAGTTGATGCATCGCCAGCTTCAGGTGCTTGAGCTGGTCCTCCGCGCCGCTCGCGCCAAGCGTCTCTCCGAGCCTGAGCATCGTATCCCGCTCGGGCGGGCGCATTGATGTGGCCGGCCAGCCTGCCTTGAAGGCCCGCTCCCAACATTCCGACACCGTCTCGCCGGTTCCCGAGGCAAGCCGGAGGGACGCCTCCGCAAACAGTGCCGACACGGGCGCCGCGAGCGCGGCCGCGATCCGGGCGAGCGCCTCCGGCAGCGGCGTCTGGCCGTATCCGATCTCCGTCTCCAGCCGCTGGAGCGCATGGAGCAGCTGCCGGATCTGCCTGGGCCGCTGCGCGAACTTTGCAGCCTGCATGAAGCCGATCATCGTGCCCGCGAACAGAATGAGCGCTGCGCCTGCCAGCTTAAGCATGGCGCACCCCGTCTCCGTTCGGCGACCGGATGACCGGCACGGACCGGCAACCGGCGGACTTGCGCGCCTCCGCTTCGGCTTCTTCGGCGGCTACGACGCGATGTCTGACTGTGCCGCCCGAGCGGGAGAGCAGGACATAGGCGCCGAACATGCCTTCGGCTGCAAGCTCGGCCAGTACGGGTCTGGCGAATACGTCGCGCAGGTCGAGCGCATGCGCCGTTGCGACGACGCGTACGCCCGCATGCAGCGCTTCCTTGAGCGCGTACGCGTCCTCCGGACGGCCGATCTCGTCGGCTACGACGACTTCCGGCGACATGGAGCGCACGAGCATCATAAGTCCCTCGGCCTTTGGACAGGCATCGAGCACGTCGGTTCGCGGACCGAGGTCGAAGGCGGGCACGCCGCGGTCGCAAGCCGCAATCTCCGAGCGCTCGTCCACGACGCCGACCTTGCGGCCTCCCCAGCGCAATGCCTGGGGGTGATACCACTGCCCGGCGCTGATCGATCGGGCCAAATCCCGAAGCAGCGTGGTCTTGCCCTGCTGAGGCGCGGAGACGATCAACGTGTGCTTGACGGTGCGCGCGACCGGATCCAGCAGCTCGGGGAGCAGGCTCGCCGCGCAGCCGGCTCGCGCTCTCGCGATCCGGATATTGAAGCTTGCCACGTCCCGCAGGTGGCGCACATGTCCGCCCTCGAGCACCGTGCGGCCTGCCAGGCCGATGCGGTGGCCGCCCGCGACGGTTACATAGCCTCGCCTGAGCTCTTCTTCCACTGCGTATAACGAATGATTGGTCACTCGTTCCAGCAAAGCCCTGCAGTCATCACGGGTCGGGCGGTAGGCTGCGGCGCTGTCCGACGTGGTCTCCCCTTGCGGGCATATGAATGCGAAGCCGCCTCCAAAGCCGATCTCCAGCGGTCTTCCCTCTCTGACGCGAATTTCTTCAAGCGACAGCAGCACCGATTCCGGCAGCCTTTCCAACCTCCCCCGCAGACCGGCAGGGAACAGTTCCAGCAACGGCAGCGACAAGCGTCCTCCCCCTTTTCGGCGCAAGCAAGTTGTCCTTCGCTCTTCCATTCATATGCTTGGACACTTCTCTTTTATGCTTGGGAAATCTCTTTTTCCCTTGCTAGATTGGGTGTCCCGCCGCGATTATTTTTTGAGAATACCGATCAGCAGGCAGGCGACTCCCGCGCCTATCCAGACCAACTTGACGGGAGAAAGCTTGTCCGACATGCCGACAAGGCCGATCGTCGTCGTAGAGATTAGAATCAGCGGTCCGACAAGCGCCAGCATCGCGTTCACGCTTAGCGCCTTGGTGACGTCGTTCAGCTTCAGCATGACCAGCGCGGCAGTCAATTCGATGCTCCCGGACAAAATCCGGAGCAGCGCCATGCTGAATACGGATTTATCCAAGCCGCTCTCACCTCCTTTCGCTACTACGATTCATGTCCGTGGTATACGCTATGCGGCGAACTCGGACAACTTGCCTATCTATGCAAAAAATGAGAGATTCATTTGAAATCGAAACAAAACCTTGAAAGGAAGCTTTTTCCCGATCGCCTTTACCGTAACGTTTATTACTTTCAGAAAAACAAAAAAAGACCCGTCCGTTACCGGACAGGCCTGTCTGTCTTGCCGCTATCTCGCTCGCTTCAACGCTCTGATCTCCGTATCGTGCTCAAGCACCCGGAAGGCGAGCGCTTCGATCGCTTTGCCTTGCCTGGACTGTTCGGTCTGCAGCGAATCGAGCGCAATCGCGTGCTCCTCCTGAACGTCCATCACCTTCGTTAACCGTTCGTTCGTATCCATGACGGCGGTAGCCACTTGATTCAGCGTCGTCTCCAGGCCATCCAAGCGCCTGTCGATCCCGTCAAAACGACTGTCCATACCGTCCAAACGCCGATCCATCCCGTCCAGACGCTGGTCGATGGCATCGAATCGTCGATCCATCCCGTCCAGACGCTGGTCGATGACATCGAATCGTCGATCCATCCCGTCCAGACGCTGGTCGATGACATCGAATCGTCGATCCATCCCGTCCAGACGCCTGTCGATGCCGTCAAACCGTTGCGACATTCCCTTCAACTCTACCAAAATTGCGTCCAATACTTGTTCGCTCATTGTTGCTTCCTCCTTGGATAGATAATACCGCCGACGACAAATACAGCTTGTAATTCGACAGGTATAACCTCCATAGGGTCGGAAGGAGGCAGGGACCTTTGCTAAAGCAAGCTTAGCAAAGACGCTAGAAATATCCAATACGAACTTAAATTGCTAAAAAGATCTTGACAGATCAGCGACGGTCCTGAGGGCCGCCAACGAACGCCGCGTCCGCCGTGTCGAGTCCGTACGCCGTATGAAGCGCGCGCACGACTTCGTTCAGCGGCTCGGCCGCGATGACGCAAGAGCATTTGATCTCGGACGTGCTTACCATTTTGATACTGACGCCCGTTTTCGAAATAACGTCGAACATCTTGGCGGCCACGCCAGGATTCGACACCATGCCCGCGCCGACGATGGATACCTTGACAAGGTTTTCCTCGAAGGTCGCTTCGTCGTAAGGAACCTCCTCGCGCACGCGTTCGATGACGCCGAGCGCACGTGCCCGGTCAGCCAAGGATACGGTAAACGAAAAGTCCGCCTTGCCGTTTGAAATGCCGCTTTGCACGATGATGTCGACATCGATCGACTCGTCCGCCAGCGCGCCGAAAATTTTTGCCAATACGCCAGGGATATCGGCCACGCCTACGATGCTGATACGGGCTACATTTTTATCAAAAGCGATGCCGCTGACGACGACGCCTTGTTCCATTGCCGCTTCCTCCCTCACGAGCGTTCCTTCATTCTGGTTAAAGCTCGAACGCACCACAAGATGAACGTTGTAGTGCTTCGCATATTCGACCGCGCGAGGGTGCAGCACCGCCGCGCCGAGATGGGCAAGCTCAAGCATCTCGTCGTACGAGATGACGTCAAGCTTGCGGGCGTTCGCAACGACGCGAGGATCGGTAGAATAGATGCCGTCCACGTCGGTATAAATCTCGCACACGTCGGCTCGGATCGCTGCCGCAAGCGCCACAGCCGTCGTATCGGAGCCGCCGCGACCGAGCGTCGTGATCTCTCCGTCTTCCGTCATGCCCTGGAAGCCCGCGACGATCGCGATCGCGCCTGCGTCCAGCGCAGCATGCAGACGAGTCGGCGTAATCTCGGATATCCTTGCTTTTCCGTGCACCGATTCAGTTACGATGCCGGCTTGCCAGCCTGTAAACGATCTGGCTTCATGGCCGAGCTTATGAATAGTCATCGCGAGCAGCGCGACCGAGATCTGCTCGCCGGTCGTGAGCAGCATATCCATCTCCCGTGCCGGGGGATTGTCGGTTAATTCCTTGGACTTGTCGATCAGATCGTCGGTCGTATCGCCCATGGCGGACACAACGACGACGACGCGATGGCCCTGCAGCTTTTTGTCGATAATCCGCCGGGCCACGCGCTGCATCCGCTCCGTGGTCCCGACCGAACTGCCGCCGAATTTCATCACGAATAAGGACAAAGCGGTTCCACTCCTCATCTACACTGTGCATACAGCAATATATTATAGCATAAGGCCGACGGCCCAGAAACGAAAAAAAAATCCTCCAGTCCTTAATAAGGACGAGGAGGATTTTTGTCGAAGCTTAAGCGCGGGAGATGTACTTGCCTTCGGTGGTGTTGATGAGCAGCACGTCGCCTTCGTTAATAAAGAGCGGCACTTGAACGTTAAGGCCCGTCTCAAGCTTCGCGTTCTTGGTTGCGCCGGTCGCCGTATTACCCTTGATGCCAGGCTCGGTCTCGACGACCTTAAGGTCGACGTTGTTCGGCAGGTTGATGCCGAGAATCTCGCCCTGGTAGCTGGTAATGTTGACCGTCATGTTTTCCTTCAGGAAATTGACTTCCCACTCGAGCTGCTTCTTGTCAAGGTTGAACTGGTCGTAAGTCTCGTTGTCCATGAACGTATACTCGCTGCCGGAGTTGTACAGATACTGTACGGCGCGGTTTTCGATATGGGCGCGGACGACGTTCTCGCCGGCGCGGAACGTTTTCTCGATCACGTTGCCGTTGCGCAGGTTCTTGAGCTTGGAGCGAACGAACGCTGCTCCCTTGCCCGGCTTGACGTGCTGGAAGTCGATAACGGTGCACAGATCGTTGTCCACTTCAATGGTAAGGCCTGTCTTAAAATCGTTAACGGAAATCACTGCTAAATTCCCTCCTGTAGGAACGTGGCTCCCTATTCCAGAACGATCAGTTCCTTCGGGGAACGCGTAAGTATTTTAATCCCGTCATCCGTCAGAACGACGTCGTCTTCGATCCGTACGCCGCCGAAGCCCGGTACGTAAATACCCGGTTCGACCGTGACGACATGACCCGGGAGTAAAATCGTATCCGGCGCCGAATAGCTGAGCCGCGGCTCCTCGTGAATCTCGAGCCCGATCCCGTGACCGGTGCTATGGCCGTATTGATCTCCATAACCATACCGCGTGATGATATCTCTCGTCAAGGCATCGCCTTCACGGCCGGTCATTCCCGGCTTCAGATGCGCGAGCGCGTGCAGCTGGGCTTCGAGCACGATGCCGTAAATCTCCCGGTGACGATCCGTCGCCGGTCCGACGACGACCGTGCGGGTCAAGTCCGAGCAGTAGCCTTTGTAGTATGCGCCAAAATCAAGCGTGACGAATTCGCCTGCGCCGATGATCCGGTCGCTCGCCACCCCGTGCGGCATGGCAGAGCGCTCGCCCGAAGCGACGATCGTGTCGAACGACGTGCCCGAGGCGCCCAGTTTCCTCATATAGAACTCCATTTCCAAGGCGATGTCGGATTCCTTGGCGCCCGGCTTTAGAAAGCTCAGTATATGAGCGAAGGTCCTGTCCGCTACGTCGGCGGCTTCCCGGATGACGGCAAGCTCAGCGGCGTCCTTCACTGCCCGAAGCTTCTCGAGCACCTTGCCCGCGGGCACAAGCTCTACAGGCGCCAGCCGGTCCTTGAGCTGTGCGTATGCCGCGTAGCTGACCGTGTTGTCCTCGAATAACAGGCGCAGTGCGCCGGCGCTCCGCAGTCGCTCCGCAACCCGTTCGTAATAACCTGTCGGCGGATGCTCCGCGACTTCGACGCCCTCCGCTTGGGCGCTCGCTTGCTCGGTATAGCGGAAGTCCGTGAGCAGTACTGCGTCCGACGCCGTAATCAGCACGACGCCAGCTGTGCCGGTGAATCCCGTCAGGTACCGCCGGTTATGTCCGCTGGTCACCAAAATGGCATCGACGCCAAGCAACGCCATCTCGCCTCTTAATTTTGCGATTCTAGCTTCGCTCATTCTCTCGCATCTCCTTCTTTACCGTTTACGGATTACGGACGATCCGACTACCGCAGATGCCGCAAAAGCGCGAGCAGGCCGAGCTCGTAGCCGTAAGCGCCGAAGCCGGCGATCTGGCCCACGCATAACGGCGCAAGCATCGACGTGTGCCTGAAAGACTCGCGCTTATGTATGTTCGACAAATGCACCTCGACGACGGGAAGTCCGACGGACGCGATGCCGTCGCGAAGCGCGATGCTCGTGTGCGTATAGGCGCCCGGATTGATCAGGATGCCGTCGTGCCGCCCGTAGGCTGCGTGCATCTCGTCGAGCAATCCGCCCTCATGATTCGATTGGTAAAAGGAAAGAGAAGCCCCTTCGCGATCGGCCGTCTCCCTCAGGCTTCGCTCGATGTCGGCGAGCGTGGCGGTGCCGTAAACCCCCGGCTCCCTCACGCCGAGCATATTCAGGTTCGGCCCGTTCAGAACCAAGATACTGGGCAAGTCCGGCACTCCTTCCTTGATTTTCAGCGATAAATTCATCAGTCATTGTATCATAACGGCCCGATGCGGTGCTATATGCTGCCCCGTTGCAAGCGCCGATCAAGCGGGCTGCGGATCGCCGGAGCGGCCGGCCTGATCGCCATTCGGGCTTTTCGGCTCGCGCGCGGACTCCTTGTGGAATTCGAAGGCAAACGAATAGCCGATGAAAAGTCCCCATAGCAAATAAATGGAGCATTCCGTAAAGATGCTGCCCAGGCCGATCTCCTTGAATGCCGGCACGGCGCCCGTCATTGGCCCGATCCATAAAAACAATAGCCCCCACCAGGCAGCGCCGAATAATAATCCCGGCCAGGGCCCTTTAAGCTTGCCGAGGATCAACCAGTATAAATAAGCGGCCAATATGGACATGACGACAAACAGCGCCAGACCGACGCAATGCCATGCGACCGTATCCAGCCGTTCCCGCTTGATGAACGGGTCGGCTAAAAAAGCCTGCGGCACCTTGGTCAAATTCATTGCGACCGTAAGCCAGCGCAGCAGCCCCCAGATCAAGCCGGCAAATAATCCAAGCGTCAGGCAATAGACGGCGGGATGCTTCGTACGGCCTGTTCCCTTGCTCTTGTTTTGCGATTGTTCCATGATATTCCTACCATCCTTTCGGGACTTCCGCGTGTCCGGCATAGTATGGGCTTCCTTCAAGCGCATTAGTCTTTCGGACAGCCGGATCATGTGGCATTGCAAGCCCTTATCCTGTAAAATAGGAACATACTCGAAGCCTGGCGCTTCAAGGATTCAGCGAGAGATGGTGAATGGTTTGGCAGAACAACCGACCTCCATATACGGAGGACAAGCCGTGATTGAAGGCGTCATGTTCGCCGGACGGAATGTCCACGTGACCGCGGTGCGGCGCAAGAATCAAGAGATCGCTTTTTTTGAAGTTCCCCGCAAGCAGCAGCAGAGCCGGGCGCTCGCGGTGCTGAAGCGGATACCTTTTATCCGGGGCATCGTCGGCATCGTCGAATCTTCGGCCAAAGGCTCACAGCACTTGAACTTCTCTGCCGAAGCCTACGCCGAGGACGAGACGCAGCCGGAGGCGGCCGAGAAGCCGAAGGAAAAAGAAAAATGGAGCCTTTCCATGGTGCTGGGCGTGGCGGTCGTAGGCGTCCTGTCGTTCGTCTTCGGCAAGCTGGTGTTCACGACCGTGCCCGCGCTGCTCGAACAGTTTCTGTTCTCTAGCGTATTTAGCAGCATGATCCTGCATAACCTGTTGGAAGGCGTCATCAAGATCGCATTATTGCTCTTTTACCTTTGGTTCATCTCCAAGACGCCTTTGATCAAGCGCCTGTTCCAGTACCACGGCGCCGAGCACAAGGTGATCAGCGCTTATGAAGCGGGCGTCGATCTCACGGTCGAAAACGTGCAGCGTTTTACGCGCCTTCATTACCGCTGCGGGAGCAGCTTCCTTGTTTTCACGGTCATCGTCGGCGTTGTTCTCTATTCGTTCCCGATCTTCCACTGGGATACGATCTGGGAGCGCATCTGGATCCGGATCGCTCTGCTGCCCGTCGTCATCGGCATCTCGTACGAGGTGCTTCGCTGGACGAACGCGGCGCGCGATATTCCGGGACTGCGCGTGCTCGGGTATCCCGGCCTTTGGCTTCAACTGCTCACGACCAAAGAACCGAACGACGATCAGGTAGCCGTATCCATCGCTTCGTTCAATCGCATGCGAGAGCTCGACCGCGAGATTCGGCCCGTATAATTCTAATTCAACGGGAGGGACACCAATGCGCAAACGCAATCGAATGCCAACTTGGTTTGTCGTGTTCCTGGCGCTGGTCGCCATCGGAATCGCGACCAGCATCTTGAACGGCGGACAGACGCTTATCGTTCCCGTTGTGCTCATCGCGATCGTCTGGCTTTTATACAAATTTCCGCCGGCCCGCTGGAACCGCGGCGGTTCTGCCCGCTCGGACTACCAGCGTGCGGCGGCGCAGAGCAAGAAGCGCCAGCAAGCCAGAGATACCACGGCCAAAACGCGGCGCAGCCCCTCGCCCTTCCGCGTCATCGAAGGCAGCAAAGGCCGCGACGACGAGCCGCCGACCTACCACTAACGAACGGATTCACAATAAAAAGGATTGAGGCCTTCCGCCTCAATCCTTTTTATTTGGCCGCTCGGCCGGCTTGACATAGCCGAACTTAATCTTGGGCGAGCCCGTTCCGGTCTGCGAATGCGGATGCGTAGTCGGCAGGTCCGGCGGGCACATTCCCGTCCGATAGTCGAACAAATGAAAAAACTCGCTTCCAGCCTGCAGCCCGGATTGATACAAACTTTCGCTTTGCGCCTCGGACAAATGAAAATCCGTCGTTCTTACGCCGAGCGTAGGAATTTTGATCGTACGGACGCGGTTGTTTTTCTCGATGTACCGTTCGTCGTGAGCGCTTAGCATCGTTTCGAACATGGCGTAAAACATCGTGAACGGTCCGCTGATCCGATGGCCCTTCGGATTCGGTCTTCCCACCATTTGAAAGCCGACCACGGGCAGCAACGGCCCCTTCGCCTCCGGCTCCTCGAACAGCCAGAGCGGAAAATTGCTGAGCAGCCCGCCGTCAACGACATAGGAGCCGTGACCGATCAAAAGTTTGCCGTGTCGCTTGGCGCGCTTGAACGGACGATAGGCGTGGGCGCTGCGCACGATGACGGGATCAAAAAAGTAAGGGATGCTGACGCTCATGCGTATCGCCTGCGCCACGCCCAGATCGCGCGGATCCACCCCGTAATCTGCGATGTCATCGGGTAAAACCAGTATTTTACCGTTCGTGATGTCCGATGCGACGATGCGCAAGCGTCCCGGAGGCAAGTCCGCGAACGTCCGGATTCCGCGAGCCGCCAGCAGTTTTTCGGCCCATTCTTCGAGCGCGTCTCCGCTGTACAGCCCCTTGAACATCAAGAGACGCGCCGCGGGTCCGATCAGCTTGACATTAAAGATCGGGGCCCTCTTCAAAAAAGCGGAGAAAGGCGTACCGTCGATGATCATTTTCATCTCGGACGCATTGTAACCCGCGGCGATCAGCGCCGCTACGATGCTTCCCGCCGAGGTCCCGGCCACCTGGTTAAAACCGTAGCCGTTCAATTCGGCCGCCTTCACCGCGCCGGCGAGCGAGATTCCTTTGACTCCGCCGCCTTCGAATACCGCATTGATCATTTTTAAGTGCATGAGCCTGCCTCCGTCCGCTATAAGCCCGCTACAGCAAGCTTATGCGGGGTTACGAAAATGCAGACCGAGGGAACCCCCTTCCTTTCTCCTTCGCGCAAAACAAAAGAGGACGCCGCCGCGCCCTCTCAGGTTCATTCCGTATCCAATTCGGCGCGAATGCGCATCAATTCCGCTCTTCGCGCATCGTCGCGGTTAAAATATTCAACCAGCGTCTCGATGCAGGTGATGGAGTCCCAACTCAGATGGTGCTCGATTCCTTCTACGTCGCGGTAAATATTTTCATGCTGCACGCCGATCACGCTCAAGAACGATTCGAGCAAATGATGCCGGTCGACGAGCCGCTTTCCGATTTTTTTCCCTTTGCTCGTGAGGATAAGTCCCCGGTACTTCTCGTAAATTAAATATTGATCCTTGTCCAGCTTCTGAATCATCTTGGTCACGGACGAGGGGTGCACTTCCAGTCCTTCGGCGATGTCGGATACGCGGGCGTATCCTTTCTCGTCGATCAGTCTGTAGATGCGTTCGAGATAATCTTCCATGCTTGGCGTCGGCACCGAACTGTCCCCTTTCCCGACGGTTAATAACTCTTTGTATCATACAACGCTCGACCGGCAAGGGCAAGCCGCAGCCGATTCCCTGCCGGAATCCGATCCAGAAGTTAACCCGTGTCTGCGGCCTTCGGCCGTAGCATACTACGGATTCAAAGGAGGCGAGCGCACGCATGAGTATCGGTATGACTGAAAAACCTCGCAAAGCTATTGCGACCAAGCCATTTGTTCCTGAGCTCATCTATTTTGAGCCCGAAGCGCTTCATTATCCGATGGGCATTCGCATACGCGACTGGGCGCTTCGCGAAGGCATTCCGCACAAAATGACCACTTCGCATAACCGTATTACGAATTTGCCCGGAGAGACGGAGACCGAGCAGTATAAAATTGCGAAAAGAACGCTTGTCGTCGGTCTGCGCAAGACGCTGAAGTTCGATACTTCCAAACCTTCCGCCGAGTATGCGATCCCGCTGGCCACGGGATGCATGGGACATTGCCATTATTGTTATCTCCAAACGACGCTCGGCGCGAAGCCCTATGTTCGCGTGTACGTCAATATCGACGACATTCTTGGGGCGGCAAAAAACTACATCGACGAACGCAGTCCCGAGATCACCCGGTTCGAAGCGGCCTGTACGTCGGATCCGCTCGGCCTTGAGCACATTACCGGATCGCTGGCGGAGACCATCGCTTTTATGGCGAAACAGCCGCTTGGGAGATTGCGGTTCGTCTCCAAGTTCCACCACGTCGACTCGCTGCTCGGCATCGCGCATGGCGGCCATACGCGCGTGCGCTTCAGCGTCAATGCCGATTATGTGATCCGCAGCTTCGAGCCTGCAACGTCGCGATTCGCCGAACGTATCGAAGCGGCCGGCAAGATTGCAAGAGCCGGATATCCGCTCGGCTTCATTATCGCTCCCATCATCTGGTTCGACGGCTGGGAAAACGGCTACGCCGAACTCCTCAAACGTCTGGCAGCCGAGCTTCCTCCGGAGGCGGGACGCGACCTGACCTTCGAGCTGATTCAGCATCGCTTCACCAAGACGGCAAAGACGATTATCCAAAAGCGTTATCCGAAAACCAAGCTTGAGATGGACGAGGCAAAACGTAAAAAAAAGTGGGGCCGCTGGGGCCAAAACAAATACGTTTATCCCGACGAGCAAGCCGATGCGCTGCGAATGTTTATTACGGAACGTATCTTCGAAGCTTTCCCGAACGCTAAAATCGAATATTTCACCTAATATAACTAAATTTTGCAGATTAAAATAAAAGCCAGTCCGGCGTAATCCGATTCAGCCAGATCGTTATGGCCGTCATCCGGTCCGTGAACAGAAGAATACCCATCAGAATCATCAACGCGCCGCCGATTTTCATCAGCTTGTCGGAATACTTCAAGATCCATCTTGCCGATCCGATAAAAAATGCCAGTACGAAAAACGGCACGCCGAATCCCAGCGAATAAGCGGCGGTCATTCCCGCCCAAGTGCCGGGCTCGCTGGCGGCCAGAGCCAGAATCGCCGTCAGGATCGGCCCCACGCATGGGGACCAGCCTGCCGAAAAGCCGATTCCGAATATAAAGGAGCCGAGGTAGCCGGCTGGGCGCCAGCTCACGTTCATCTTGCGTTCCTTGAGCAGCAGCTGCGGCTGGAACACGCCCAGCAAAAACAAGCCCATGAGCACGATGAGAATGGCCGAGATCTGACGGATCAAATCCTGATATTCGCGAAACGTATAAGCAAACGTGTTGGCCGTATAACTGAGCGTAAAAAATACGGCCGAGAAACCCAATATAAAGAAGAACGTATGCGTCATCGTTTTGGCGCGTATTTCCTTGCCGGACTCGGACTTAAGGCGAGTCACCGAGATTCCCGTTATGTATGACAGATAAGACGGATATAAAGGCAGGCAGCACGGAGAAATAAAGGAAGCGAGTCCTCCCGCAAAAGCGATTCCCAAATTAAGCTGACTCATAAGCTCCTCCTTACGATATGAAAATGGGGCCGGTAAACCGGCCCCACGCGTTAAACTTCTACCTTCATCTGTGCGACCATGATCGAGATGAGCTGCTGGACTTGAACCGGCTTGCTGATATATGCGTTGGCTCCGGCCTCCAGGCATTTGTCGCGGTCTTCCTTCATTGCTTTGGCTGTCACCGCGATGATCGGCGTGCTCAACTGCAACGTATGGCGGATCTCGTGGATCGCCTGGAATCCGTCCATGTCGGGCATCATGATATCCATCAGTATACAGTCGTAAGTGTCTCCGTTGCGCAGCCGGTCCATACTTTCGAGACCGTCGTGCGCAATCGTGAACGTCATCTCGAGCGACTCGAGCACATGCGACAACGCATACAGATTGCGGGCATCGTCGTCGACCAGCAGTACATGGCGTCCCCTCAGCTCCGCCGTGCTGAGCGGCATCTCGGATACGGCAATGGACACCGGGTCCGCTGCCGCCAGCGAAGACGAAGACGTCGCAAGCTGCTTAGACGCCATCGCTTCGTCCGATTGGCCGATCGAACGCTGTGCCGGCAAATACAAGGTGAATTCGCTGCCCTTGCCCTCTTCGCTCTGCACCTCGATCCGGCCGCCAAGCATATTCGCGAGGGAAGACGAGATCGTCAGTCCAAGACCGGTTCCTCCGAATTTGCGGGCGGTGCCGCTGTCGGCCTGAGTGAAGGCTTCGAAGATTAGCTCGAGCTTGTCGTTTGCGATGCCTTTGCCCGTATCCGCAACGGTGAAGGCAATTTCCTGCTGGCCCCACGCATTGTTCGCATGCACGCCGATCAGCAGGTCGACCTTGCCGGCCTCGGTGAATTTGAACGCATTGGATAACAGATTTTTCAAAATTTGCTGCAGGCGGAATCCGTCCGTCTCCAGCCAAGCCGGCGTGTCAGGCGCAATCGTGACGGCGAAGTCAAGCTTTTTCTTGGCGGCGACTTCCTGGAAGTTGCTCAAAACCGTAAGCTGCAAGTCGGCCAGGATAATGTTGCCCATCTCGATGTCCAGCTTGCCGGCCTCGACCTTGGACAAATCGAGAATATCGTTAATGAGGTTCAATAGATCGTTGCCTGCGCTATAAATGGTGTTGACATAACTGATGTCGTCTTCGCTCAGATGCCCCTGCCGGTTCTCGGCGAGCATCTGGGACAAAATGAGCATGCTGTTGAGCGGCGTCCTAAGCTCGTGCGACATGTTCGCAAGAAATTCGCTTTTGAAGTTGGAGCTGCGCTTGAGCTCGTCGTTCATCGTCAGCAGCTCGAGCGACTGGGCGTTGAGCTCCTCGGACTGAACCTGAAGCTCTTCGTTCGCCGCTTGGGCCTCCGTATAGAGCTGCTCCATCTCCATCCGACTCTTGACGGATTGGATCGTCACGCCAAGCATGCCCCCGAGCTGCTCAAGAAGTTCGATGTCGTCTCTGGCGAGTCCGCTGAACGAGCCGATCTCGATGACGCCGACGACGCGCCGCTCGAACGTAATCGGCACGAGCGCAACGACCGTCGGCGACGCCTGGCCGATACCGGACTGAATCGCCGCGTAGCCGCTCGGAACGTCTCTTAAGACGATGGTCCGATTTTCGGCTGCGCATTGGCCGACGAGTCCTTCGCCTAACTGGAACTCCTTGCGCCCGAAGTTATCCGACGATTGGGCGAAGGATGCGGTCTTCACAAGCTGATTGGATTGGCTGCGAACGTAGACGACGCCGTAAGGGAGGTTGAACACCTGCACGAGCTGGCTCAGGAACTGCCGGCCTACCGCATCGATATCGTTCTGCTCCTGGAGGAGCGTGGCGATATGCGCAACTTGGTCCTTGCGCCTGTTCTGCCGTTCGAGCATGTCAAGCAGAGCATTGGTCGAATCCCCCAGCTCCATCATCTCGTCCCGGGTGTTCACTTCGATCCTCTGCTTCAGGCTCTCCCCTTGATGCGCGATCTGACGAATCGTCGTACTGACCGTTCTGATGGTCTTGATCACGGTATTCGAGATGATCCATGCCGTGGATACCGAGATCGCGGCTACGACGATCCACAACAAGTAAAGCAGGCCGATCAGCGATTCGTTGCGATCCTTCAGCGAGGCGGCGCGCGCTTCGGTCAAGCCGAACTCGGTTTCTTTAAAGCTTTGCAGCTGAATGCGGAGCGCGTCCGTTCGGTCCTTGCCCGTCTTTTCGGCGAAAAATCGGGTCAATTTTTCAGTATCTCCGCTCCGTTTATAGGCAATCGCATTTTCGCTGGCGTTGGTCATCCAGTCGACCAGCCCGGATTCGATGCTCTCCGTGTTGCGCACTTGGGCGGGATTGTCGATAACCAGCGATTTCAACTTGTTGGTATCGGTCTGCCAACGGGCTTTGCCGGAATTGTAGGGCTCCAGGTAAGATTCGTCGCCGCTGATAATGAAGCCGCGCAAGCCCGTCTCCATATCCAAAAGGTCTTTTTGTATCTGGTTCACGGTCTCGTGCACTTGAATATCATGCGAGCTGATGTATTCGATCTCGTCTTGCAACGAAGAGATTCGCATGGACAGCGCGCCGATCGCGATGCCCAGACAGATCATAACGATGATGTTGCCGGATAATATTTTTGTGCGAATCGATATTTTTTTCCTGCGACTTGCTTGGCTAGGCAAGACTTGGCCCTCCTCGTTCCAGTACTATAATAGTTACTATCATAACTGACTTTAGAGGCCAATGGAACTAAAAAACCTGCGAAATTGTGGATTTCGCAGGCTCCAAAACCGAACATTATTTGACCAACGCCCCGTTGGGCATGCCCTCCGGAACCGTAGCCAGCTTCAGCTGGCCGCCCTCCGACGCCGCCAAAATCATCCCGTGGGACCATTCGCCGCGCAGCTTGACCGGCTTCAAATTGGCGACGCAGATCACCTTGGCGCCGAGGAGTTCCTCCGGTTTGTAGTATTGGGCGATGCCCGAGACGACCTGGCGCGACTCGCCGCCGAGGTCGAGCTGCAGCTTCAGCAGCTTGTCGGCTTTGGGAATCGGCTCGCAGGCCGTGACCTGCGCGACGCGCAGCTCGATCTTCGCGAAGTCGTCGATCGCGATTTCTTCCTTCGCGTCCGGTCTAGCGCTCTGATCCCCGGTCCCTTCCCTCACGACCGGCGCGGATTGGCCCGCCGATACGTCAGGCTTGGCGCCGCCGCCCATCATCTCTACGATCCAGGCGACCTCGCTCTCGAGATCGAGCCGCGGGAACAGCGCCTCGCCCTTCTCGACGCCGGCTCCGACGGCGTGGCTGCTCCAGGAGCCGATGCTATCCCAGGCGGTCGCCGGCCCCTCTGCTATGCCGAGCTGCGCCCAGATTCGCGCAGGCGCATGCGTCATGAACGGCTGCAGCAGGATCGAGACGATTCGAAGACTCTCGGCCAGATGAGCCATGACCGACGCCAGCGCGCCGCGGCCTTTTTCATCCTTGGCGAGCACCCAGGGCTGCGTCTCGTCGATATACTTGTTCGTTCGACTGACGAGCGTCCAGATCGCCGTCAGCGCCACGGAAAATTCCATCGCCTCGACCGCTTCCTCGGTTTTGCGCACGGCAGCCGCCGCCACGGCCTCCAGATCCGCGTCGAACGCCGTAGCGCCATTTGCCTCGGGCACGACGCCGTCGAAGTACTTGCCGATCATCGCGACGGTGCGGCTGAGCAAATTGCCAAGGTCGTTCGCGAGGTCGTAGTTCAGCCGCTCCGCGAAGTTCTCCGGCGTGAACGTGCCGTCCGAGCCGAAAGGCACCTCGCGAAGCAGGTAGTAACGGACGGGATCGAGACCGTAGCGGTCGATCAGCTTGACCGGGTCCACTACGTTCCCTTTGGACTTGGACATTTTGCCGTCCTTCATGAGCAGCCAGCCGTGCGCGAACACCTTCTTGGGCAGCGGCAGGTCGAGCGCCATCAGCATGATCGGCCAGTAGATCGTGTGGAAGCGCACGATTTCCTTGCTCATCAAATGGACGTCCGCCGGCCAGAACTTGCGCATGAGCGCGTCGTCCGGCGTTCCGTAGCCGAGCGCCGTAATGTAGTTGCAGAGCGCATCGATCCAGACGTAGATGACATGCTCCGGATCAGAGCGAACCGGGATGCCCCAATTGTAGGTCGTCCGGGACACCGCAAGATCCTCGAGGCCTGGCTTGATGAAGTTGTTGACCATCTCCGTCTTGCGCGACTCGGGCTGGATGAAGTCCGGATGCGACTCGTAATGCGCAAGCAGCCGGTCCACGTAATTGCTCATTTTGAAAAAGTAAGACTCTTCCTTGACCAGCTCGACCGGGTGTCCGCTATCCGGACTTTTTCCGCCGACGACGTTGCCCTGCTCGTCCTTAACGACGTCGACCAGCTGCGTCTCGGTATAGAACGTCTCGTCGGGGATGCTGTACCAGCCCTCGTACTCCCCTTTATAGATGTCGCCCTGGGCCAGCAGCTTCTCGAAGATTTCCTCCACGACCCGCGTATGCCGAGGTTCCGTCGTGCGGATGAAGTCGTCGTTCGAAATCTCGAGCTTTTTCCATAGATCCTTAATGCCGACGACAATATCGTCGACGAACTGCTGCGGCGTCTTGCCTGCGTCCTGCGCCTTGCGCTCGATTTTTTGCCCATGCTCGTCCGTGCCCGTCAGATAACGCACCTCGAAGCCGCGAAGCCGCTTGTACCTGGAAATGGCATCGCCGGCGACGGTCGTGTATGCGTGCCCGATATGCAGCTTGTCGCTCGGGTAGTAGATCGGCGTCGTGATATAGAAGGTTTTGCCCGCTTCGGTCATACTCTTCAGCTCCTGTCAGGGGATTTGGCGCAGACATCGGGCCGGAAACGCAAAAAGACTCCCGTCCGTCATGGGACGAGAGTCTGCGCTCACGTGGTACCACCCAAATTCCCCTCGCCGTACGCGCGCGAAGGCTCATTCGCGCCGGTCGCCTAAGACCGGCAGCTCCGTTAACGCCGGAACGCGCGTCGTACTCTCACCGCAAGCCGGCAGCGGCAGCGCTCGAGCACGAATCCTCCAGGACCATCTTCCAAAGTCGATCTATGCCGGCTCGCAGCGGCCCCGGCTCTCTGAGATAGATCATTGCCTTTGTACTTATCGCTTCATCGGATCGATATACGGTTGTATTGGCCAAAATATACCGCAGCGCGAGGGCCGATGTCAAGCGGAGGGTCGCCCCGGCTCGCGCCCCCCCTTGGGAGGAGGTACCGGATCGAAGCCGCCGGGGTGAAAAGGGTGGCATTTGCAGATCCGCACCGCGGCCAAGCCCGCGCCTTTAATCGGACCGTGCACCTCGATCGCCTCGAGTGCATAGGCCGAGCAGGTCGGAGCGAATCGGCACGTGGGCGGCTTAAGCGGCGAGATAAACCGGCGATAGAACACGATCGGCAGCCGCATCGCCGCCACGATTGTCTGCTTCATTCCGTTTCGCCTCCCCCCGTTGTCCTTGTCCTCATGATGCGGGAAGCCCCGGTCGAAGTCAAATCGGCGAAAGGGTCAAGCGAACCACTCGTTTACGACGAAAATAAACGCGACGAGCGAGACGGCCGAACCGACCATGTAGCCCCAGCCTTGTCCCTTTTTGCCCTGAAAAAAACGGAGTATGCCCATACTGAGCAATCCTCCGACCAACAAAATAAAAATAACGCCAACGATAAACAGACCCGCGGACACTTCAGATACGTCGACCAGTTCCAAAAAAGCTTCCTCCCCATCCTCTGATGCATCCGCGCGCCTTGGCATGCGCGAATGCCGCTGTAAAGCATTATATCGAATCCGGGCAGAATTGAACATCGTTAGTCGTGCTACTCTCCGATAAATAGCTCGACCTCGCCTTGCCGCGCCGGCTTTCGCCGGAATACGACGACCCATTTTCCGTTTTTCCAGACCACACTGCCCGTCTTCGGCAAAACGAGGCAGGGCAGCTTGAGCGACGCCGTAGCGTCTCCGGGCAGCCCGGAGACGCGCAGCCGATCGGCAGTCGCATGCAGGCGCACGGCTCTCCTGTCCGTACCCGGCGGCGGTTTAATCGTAGCGATAACCCGCTTGGGCTCTTTTCGCGCCTCCATCTGCGGGGTGGCTGTGACGGCATCGGGCCGGATTCCCGCCGCGGCCACCGTCTTATCTTCATGCTTGCCAAAGCCGAGCTTCCGTATATAATCGTCGAGCCACGAATCGTCCTTGTTCTCCCATTGTTTGATCAAGTCCCATGGCAGATCCTTGCCGATCAGCTTGCGGATCTCGTCCCAGTTGGGCAGCGGCCCTTCGTCGAAAAATGACATGGTTTGCGCCCTCCCTCGCAGAAAAACGTCGCTCGTCGCCGGATCGCGGCGAGTCGATCCGCCGGCATCAAAACCACATCAGTATATGCCTCCCTGGGCGAGGGCGTGCGAAAAGCCCGAAATCGGGAACATCTGGGCTCCAGCCTTCATACAATACGACATGACCATTCAAAAGGGAGTCGTTGCCGCATGCCCAGCATCGTAGGAGCTGTCAAAATCATCAGCATCGGCTCCAGCGGCGTCGTTCAATTCGGAGACTGCCTGCAAGTTTCCCCATCCAGCACGACCAAAACATTCGCGGGAGCAGGTTCGTTCGTTACCGGCGATTTGCCCAGAACCAACTCGATAAGCTCGACCAATACGAACGATCCGGACGTCGTCGATTCGAACTCGGCGGGAGGTGCCGTAGTCTGATGGCATGGACGATCTATCAGCAAATATCGATCGGACAGCTGCGCGTCGATGCCGTCTCCAACTCCTCCGTTCTCCAGATCGGCAGCGCCGGAAGCATTCGTTCGCTCTCCCAGCTTTATAACACAGGAGGCTTTACAGAACCGGCAGCCGAGCTGACCGAGGGGCAACTGACCAACGCCTTGACGCCTTTGTCCCTCGTCCCGCTGCCCAATCCCAGGTAACGCGCATGGTACTTTTCTAAGCGGGAGGCGTTTTGCATTGAACTCGGTATGGCATTTTCCGAACGGATATTCGGGCTTCGATTGCCAAGCTTGCGCAGGGCGAATTCGCGAGCTCGAATCCTGGATCGCATCGGCTGCGGCGCAATTGGGAGAGTTAGAAAAGCAGATCGCCGACCTGCGTCAGCGGCAAGCCGAAGCCCAATCGCGAATAGGCGAGATGCAGAGCCGCATCGAAGACCTGCAGAGCAAGCCTCCCCTTCATGTCGAGTATCACTTCGATCAGCTCAAGGTAAGCAGACTGGACGGCACGCTCAACATCGGCATTAGTCCCAACGCCAAAGGCGACGTCGATTCCTTCGACGTTCCGGCCCCAGGCACCTGGCAAACGCCCGCCGTCGGCACAGCGGGATCCGAGCCGTTAATCCCCCGCTTAATCAAGCTGGGAAACGATATGTTTGACAAAGAAGCCGCAGCGGATCTGGCAGCGGCCGCCTCAAAAAACGGCGTTTCTTTCCCTGCTTCCGAAATTCAGATGGTAACGAAGGACGTAAGAGATCAATTAGGCCCCCGCATCCAGTATTACGCGCGTACGTCGCCGCTGCCCGAGGAAACCGGCGAAAAAGCGATAGCGGATTGGGAACGGGAAGTGATCGGCAAAGTCAGGAAGGACGTACGGGCCGCTTTCGAAAACTATGCGGCCAAGCGTGCGCCGCAACCTCCCCAGGAAAGGCCGTGACATCGATGAGTCTCGGACAAATGATCGTCAACAACGAACCGGTCCGAATCGGATCGATCCGGGTTCTGGGTATTTCCAGCTCCTCCTCTATGCTTGTTGGGGACACGCACAGCATGACGCTTTATTCGTATTTCGACACCCCGCCCGAATCCGTCATCGTCGGACCGCTCGCACCTCTGCCGGCGCTTCCTGAAGAGAACGAGTAAGATGAATTTATCGGCCAGGCTGTCGGCCGTCGGTCTTGTCTACATTAATTCGGCATCCGATTCGTCGATCGTTCATTTCGGGGACAACCGCGACGGCGCGAGGCTGAATGCGCGAGTGCTTGCCGTGCAGCGAAGCGTCGCAACGTTCAGGGACAACGAATTTCCTTTCGCCTCCTATTCCTTATTTACCCGTCCCCTCCCCATTCCCCCGCCTGACCAGGGACCCGCATCGGCCTTCTTGTCGGCTTGCGCACCGATCGAGATCGGCGCCATTCAAATTACCGCCATCTCCGCTGCCTCCCATGTGAGAATCGGCTGCGGCGGACCGGAGACCGCCGAGACGAGGATCGTGAACATCCGCAATCGGATCCCCGGTACTCGTCCATTGGTCGAAGTCGATTTTAAATAAGACGTAACAACACAAACGGGCGAACGCACAAGCCGCCCGCCATCCTCCGCATATGATGACTGTGTGATCGCTCATCACATAAACCACTTCGGGAGGTTGTTACTATGGGATACGGAGTAGCAGGCGCAGGTTGCGGATACGGCGGCGGCGCCATGGCTGGTGCAGCGTTCGCGCTGGTACTGTATGTGCTTCTCGTCATCATCCTCAAAGCCGGCATTTTCTAATCGACTAGCGGCGATGCCGCGCACGCAACGATAGCGTAAAAAGCCTCCGGTCCGCATTCGCTGCGGCCGGAGGCTTTTGAACGTTTCGAGCCTGTTAACACACGGCGGTCAGTAGCTGCCGGGCGAGAGCTGGCCGAGCTTCAGCGACAGCTGAAGCTGGAGCCTGTCTTCGGGATCGTCGAGAGATACGCCGAGAATGCTCTGGATTTTGTCCAGACGGTAGACGATCGTGTTGTAATGCGCATACAGCCGCTCGGAGGTCAGCTTGATATTGCCGTTGCATCGGAAAAACATTTCAAGCGTCTCCGCAAGCCGGCCGCCTCCTTTGCGGTCAGCCTGCTGCAGCGGAGCCATATAACGGCGCAAAAATTGCTCGCGTTCCTCGCCGCCCGGAATTAAATACAGCAGCGCGTACACGCCTAGATCATCGTAGGGCACGACGTCTCCCGCCAGCCCGCACACCTCGGCGACCTGCTTCGCCCTTTTGGCTTGCGACAGACTGGCCGGCAGCAGCTCCGGCTTCGCGACCGGGCGTCCGGCGAACAACCGCATCGCCGGCGCCCCGAGCTCTGCGCGAAGCTCGCCAAGCAGCTCCAGCAACTTCGCTTCCGTCGTCGTTTCGGCCGATTCCGGTCCCTCTTCCTCTTTCTCCGACAGGATCAGCACGAGATCGCCGCCATAGACGGCTGCAAGCAGCTCTCGCCCGGGCATACGTCTTCCCGTTCTAAGCAGACGCGACAGCTCCGCGAGCTTGGCGTCACCCGCTTCGCCGCCCGCTTCCGGGAGCCCGACCAGGGCTGCATATAGCCGGCCTGCGCGCTTGATCTCGCAGCCGCATACCTCCGCCCGCACCGTCCAGTCCCGTTCGGAGACGATCTT
Source organism: Cohnella hashimotonis (assembly GCF_030014955.1). Classification (NCBI taxonomy): domain Bacteria; kingdom Bacillati; phylum Bacillota; class Bacilli; order Caryophanales; family Paenibacillaceae; genus Cohnella; species Cohnella hashimotonis. Next base: position 2,588,335 of record NZ_JAGRPV010000001.1, on the reverse strand, counting down.
GCCCGCGAGCCAATCCTGAAGGAATAGCTCAAGATATTTCCCTTCGACCTCCCGGACCGCGTCGATATTAGCCATCTCTAAATCAAAGAACGCAGACAAGCGCGCTAAAATCTGTAAGTCCAAAGCGGCGATCGAACGATCCTGCTCGAACAGCGCGATGGCGGACGGATTGTCTCCGCGACGCGCGATCCAGTGCACGTATGCTCTTCTGCCGTTCCCCGTGCCGATAAAACCGGATGCATCGGCGGTCCCGGCTTCACGCCCGACAAAAGCGGCGACTTGCGCCGCCGCCGTCGCTTCGAGTCCGCCGGAACGCCACTCGCCGTCTCTGCTCCTGAAGACCGCGATCGGATTGCCGAGCGATTCCTCCATCGCGTCCAGTGCCTGTTCCAAGCTGCCGCCATTCAGAAGCAAACGGGATACCCGAGCCAGCGACGAATTCAGCTCGGCCAAATGACTGTATTCGTCAGCATACTGCCGATCAGGCGCCGTACGCTCATCCGCCAGCTTCGCCGAAAGCTCATCCTTCGGGCCCGTGATCGGAAAGCTCATGCGCTTCGATCTGCTCTCGGGATTGGCGTCATTACGGGACATTGCAGCCACGTTACTCCCCCTCCTCGCCATGCACGATGAATAACACTCTAACTAATCGCCTTTATTATGTTATATTTTATAACATTCAATATTAAATGTCTTCCTTTTTCGTACTTAAATTATTATTATTTTATGAAACTAAGGATTTTGCGTCATATTTAATGACATAATCCATTTGAAGTTTCACTCACGCCGGCAAGCACGAAAAAGCCGCCGAAGCGGCATAAACACCGCTTCGACGGCTTTCGATAACAATCACTTTTACGTTGCTCGAACTTAAGGATACATCGGATTGCCGCAATCCTGGCAAAATCTCGCTTCCTCCGGCATTTCCGCCCCGCAGGCGGTGCAAATTTGAACGAGCGGCTTGGCAGGAGGCTGAGGCTCGTGCACGATCGGCTCCGCATCCGGAACGCCGCGACTGGCCGCCCAGGCATCATCCGCAGACTCGTCCTCCGGATAGACTTCGATCGCCTCTGCAGCCCGCTCCGGCTTGGCGTCTTCGGACAATACCGACAGTTCGCCTTCGACAGGCGTCTCGGCAGCCGGCGCCGGCTCAGGGAACGGCTTGCCGCAAGCCGGGCAGAAGCGAGTCTGGAACGGGACGCGCTGTCCGCATTCGCACTCCTTTTCGTTGCGCAGCTCGCGGATGCGATCCTCCAAGGTGTCTATATCGCGGCCTTTGTCCGCAATGACCTGGCAGGCCGGAATGACATCGTTCTCGGCTTTGGATAAATCGCCGGCGAGATAAGCCTTGTAGACAGCTTCTCCGATTTCGTTATATTGACGCTCGATCTCCTTGCGCTTGCCCGCGATTTGCGAATGAAGCTTGGTGATCTCTACGGTCTGTTGGGCCTTTTCCGTGGCGGTGCTGACCCCTTTGCTGACTGTCTCCGTTAACTTTTTGAAGAAACTCATGAATTCCGCCTCCTAGACTCGAGCAACTATAACTATGTACTATGATAACCTGCCGGCCCCGTCCCGGGCAACGCCGCCTTGACCGGGCACGCGCTGGACGCCGAGACCGTAAAGCGACAAATAGACGATCAGGATCATCACGCCGAACAAAATCGTCAAAATCGCGCCGTTCGAATTGATGCCGCCCAAAACGCTGTTCGCCAGCCTGAACGGACTGAAAACGACATCCCAGCTGTTCAGACGGATAACTCTGCCCAAATAGACGCCAAAGCCTCCCAGAAACGAGACGGCCAAAATAAACACCCAGCCTGCCGTGGCTCCGAGATACCGCGAGACCAGAAGATGGAATTGGCGCATCGACAAGTAGCCGAGCAGCAAGCCGCACCAGGCGAAAAGGAAAAAGACGATCAAATCGTACCAAAGGATCAGCGATTCGGTGGACTGCAGCCAGCTGTACGTCGGATTCATAATGAGGTGGATCAAGTCGGTCGTCAAGTATGGGGCATTCGGATAGAGCAGCAGCCAGCCGATCCCAAGAATCAGCAGGATCGCGCCGCGAACGGCCGGCATACGCGTCAGCATGCGATCCGCACCGGCGGCCGCCATCGAGACGAGGAGCGGAAGCCAGGCCAGGAACAGATTCCAAAGAAGAAATCCGTAACGGCTGTCGCCGACCTGCGCTTGTCTGACGACGAGCATGGACAGGCACAGCAGCGACGTAAAACAAAGAATTAAAAAAGCCGGCGTGACGAGCGGCTCGGCTGCGGAGCTCGGTTGATGGCGGCTCATCGTTACGCATCCTCCTCTTCAACGCTAGTTACTGTCCTATTTACACCATTCAGCGGGAAAAAGTTGCGTTCGACCTTCAAAAATCGAAAAAAAAAGCCATCCCGTCGGCTTCCGGGGGATGGCGGTCGATCTTTGCTAAAATCGAAAAAGTTGCGCTTAAACCGCGCTGCGCGCGCCGGCGGCAAGCTCCTCGTGCTTGCGAACGTAGAGGCAAACGGTCTTGATATAGGTTGCATGCGACCAGGTGAGCGGGGCTACCGAGAGCGGCGTACCTTGCGTCGGATGGATCTGCTCCGGCATGTTGCCGCCCTGCAGCGTCGAATGGACGATTTTCTCGAGCGTGATCCGCGGCGCTTCGAGATCGGCCAGACTGGTCGCCGTCTCGATCTGGAAATACGCTACCCACAGCGTGCAGATAATCCAGGGATTGCCGGGCACGCGCTCGAGATCGTCGGACTGCTGAAAGTAATAATCGTTCGTGTACCGGGCAATGCCGCCGATATCGGTCTTGATCGACAGACCCTGCTGAATCGCCTGCATCGTACGGACGACGCGATCGTCGCTCGCCGGCAGCACGCCGAATTCGAACAGGCCGAACACGCTGCTCTCGATCGTCATGTCCTTCTCCCACTTGCCGTCCCGCAGCGCGAGACCGCGAGCGAAGCGGCCAGCGTCTTCATCCCACAGATGCGTCAGCATGCCGAGCTTGATCCGCTCGGCCACATTGCGATAGCGGTCGCTGCGCTCATAATCGCCGAAAAGGTCCGCAAAGTACGCAGCCCCCATCAGGCCGCCGTATACCGACGCCGAGGTGTACGTCCAGATCCCATACCGTTCCTCCCATAGATCATAGCTGGGGAGCGGCAGGCCGAGCGAAGGCTCGATATAGTCGCATAAGAAGGAGGCCGCCTTGCGCACGAGGCTCGGATAGAGCGATTGGGGCAGCTCGATCTCGCCGTGGCGCTCGTAATCCTTCCAGAGTGCGAACAGCACGAGCGCCGTCTCGTCCTCCTGGATCGGCAAGCGGGGCAGTCCGTGCACGACGTACGGATGCCAGCTCGAGCCGACGGTGCCGTCCGGATTGTACTTGTGGTACAAATAGCCTTCCGGCGCCAGCGCGTCGTTGCAAAAATGGAAGAACGGCGCGATCGTCCCGTGGTAACCGGCCAGCGACATGGCGTCCGCGATGAGTGCGCCGTCGCGCGGCCACATGTAGCTGTAGTGATCCCGGTTGTATTGCAGTATATCCGTGTCGTTGGCGGCCAGGATGGCGCCGCGCTCGTCGATCTGCGTTCGCACGATGAGCAGGCTGTGCTTGAACAGCCGCACGACCTCCGGCGGCAGATCGCCGAAATGATATTGCGACCCGACCTTCGTCAGCCAGTGATTCCAATAGATGACGATGCGGCTCAGCAATTTTTCCGGATGGCTCTCCAGCACGTACTGGTCGAGCCGTTTGACCTCCTCTAGGTCGCTGCCGACGGACATCCAGTAATACAGCGAGCTCTCGGCGTTCGCCGGCAGCTCCAGCCTGAAGCTGATCGTACTGTCTACCGAGCCTTGGGCGATCGCATTGCCCATAAGCTCGCCGTCCTCGGCATCGCGCCATGTGCCTTCGGCCGAGTGGAACCGCTTGATGCCGGTCGTGAACTGGTAGATACCGCCTGTCTGCGAACGTCCGTTAAACATGAAATAGGAGGAACGCTTGTAATGGAACACGGTGCGATTCATGGGATAATACGCCGCCGTGTCGCCGACCTCGTTGCCGTCGATCATCAGGTCCTGATGGAAGAACACGCGCACGTCCTTCGGCTCCTCCGTCAGATTGCGAACGACAACCCGTTTCATATAGATGCTCTCCCGCTGGTGGATTCCGTCGTTGACGTATAGCTCGAGACCGAGTCCGTCATGTCTGGCCACCACGTTCGTGACGAGCGAATTTTCGATGTAACCGAGCTCGATCCGCCAGGAAGGATCGTCGAGCCAGACGAAGGAGCCGTTGCACCAGACGCCGAACCGGCATTGCTGCCCGCCGATATGGTTGAGCTGGCCGACGAACGGGAAATAAAGATCGCGGATGAAGCAATGATCGTCCAGATTGATGAGCATCTTGCCGTTGCCGATCACGAGATGTCGGGCCATGCCAGCATTCCCCTCTCCTATTGGACCGCCTTTGTTGCGGACCGTCCTCTATTTAACGAGCTCTCTATATAGTAGTTCGTACTGCTTGGCCGAGCTACCCCAGCCATAGTCCCGCTTCGCGCCATTATTCACGAGGCGCTTCCAGGCTTCGGGTTCCTCCCGGTAAAAACGGAGCGCGCGACGCACGGTATAGATCAGATCGTGCGCGCTGGCAGGACCGAAGGTAAAGCCCGTGCCGGTGCCTGCGAACTCGTTGAAAGGCTCGACCGTGTCCTTGAGGCCGCCCGTCTCCCGCACGATCGGCACGGTCCGATACCGCAGCGAGATGAGCTGGCTGAGGCCGCAGGGCTCGAATCGCGAAGGCATCAGGAACATATCCGACGATGCGTAGATCCGCCTCGCAAGCCCTTCGTTGAAGCCGAACCACACCGCGAGCTGTCCCGGATACCGGCGAATGGCCTCGGCGAGCAGATGCTCGAAGTGCGTATCGCCCGAACCGAGCACGGCAACCTGCGCGCCTTCGTCCATCAGGGCGGGAAGACTGTCCAAAATCAAATCGAAGCCTTTCTGTCCCACCATGCGGGAAACGACGCCGATGAGCGGAGCGTCGGCGACCTCGGCAAGACCGAGCTCCCGCTGCAGCGCCGGCTTGTTCTGCCTCTTTTTGGCCAGCGAATCCCGGTAACGCACATGCAGCGCCCGATCGCTCATGGAATCGTACGACTGCGTATCGATCCCGTTCAGGATGCCGACGAGATCGCCGGAGCGCTCGCGCAGCACGCCATCCAGCTTTTCCCCGTACTCGGCCGTCTGAATCTCAAGCGCGTAAGTGGGGCTGACCGTCGTCAGCTTGTCCGAGAAGCGCAGCCCCGCCTTCATGCAGCTCGCCGCGCCGTAGAATTCAAGGCTGTCGCCCGTAAAAGCATCGTCACCTACGGAGAGCAGGTCCTGCAGCAGCTCGCGCGAGAATACGCCCTGATATTGCAAATTGTGAATCGTAAAGACCGTCCGTACGCGCTGCACGGCCGGCTCGTAGGCATACCTGGTGCGCAGCAGAAACGGCACGAGGCCCGTCTGCCAATCGTGACAATGCACGACGTCGGGCAGCGTCTCCTCGCGCAGCATCGCCTCCACGGCGGCGAAGCTGAAAAATACGAAGCGCTCCGCATCGTCTCCGTAGCCGTAGGGCGACTCGCGCTTGAAGTAGAACTCGTTGTCGATCAGCAGAAAGCGCACGCCGTCCGCCACGACCTCGAACAGGCCGCAATACTCCCTGCGCCATCCCATCGTGATATAGTAATAGCCTTTGAAAACAGCATTTTCCAAATAAGAATCGGGTATGCTCCCGTATTTGGGCAGAACGACGGTCACGTCGATGCCGCGTCCGCCGAGCGCCTTGGGCAGAGCCCCGATGACGTCGGCGAGCCCTCCCGTCTTGACGAGAGGGACGCCTTCCGACGCCACAAACCAAACGTTCATGGAACACCTCCGATAATTGGGATAAGCGTTACCCGCTACGGTAGATTATATAATTTTGCGCTTCAGCGCGATGTATGGAAGATCGGAAGCCCCCATCAGCTGCTGGTCGCTGCGGATCTCCACTTCTTTGTCCAAAATGCAGTTGGACAGCAATCCATGCTCGCCGATAACGCCGTTCTGCATGACGATCGAATTGCGCACGACCGCGCCCTTGTGCACCTTGACGCCGCGGAACAGGATGCTGCCTTCCACGCGGCCTTCGATATCGCAGCCGTTCGCGACGAGCGATCCGGTCACCGAGGAGCCGGCGCGATATCGCGTAGGCGGTTCGTCCTTCACCTTGGTGAAGATCGGACCCGGTTCGAAGAACAGCTCGTTCCATACCTTGGGATCCAGCAGCTCGAGGCTATGCTTGTAGTAGGAAGGGATGTTGTTTACGACCCCAAGGAAACCTTCGTGCATGTAAGCGTCCACCTTGAGCTCGCCGAGTCTCGGCATGACGGCGTGCCGGACGAAGTGGTCTTTGCCTTGCGCAAGGGAGGTATCGACCAGATCGAGGAGCAGCTCTTTGCGAAGGACGTACATCTCCATCGACACGACGTCGCTCGCGAGCCTGCCGAAGTGATCCTGCATGTCGACGATCCGGCCGTCCGAATCCAGCTTCGCCTTGCGCGTCAGCCCCGTCACCGCATCCGGCCATTCCTTGCACACGACCGTAATGTCGGAGCCGCGCTCGCGGTGCTGCTCGAGCACCTTGGCGAAGTCGATGTTGCACACCATATGGCTGCGGGCGACGACGACGTAATCAAGCGGACTGCGGACGAAATAATCCCGGTGCCGATAGAACTGATAAAGGTCGCCTTTTCCGAAGTCGGACTGATCCTCCATCGACGGAGGCAGAACGAACAGGCCGCTTTGTTTGCTGTGAAGGTCCCAGTTGCTGCCAGAGCCCAGGTGGTCCATCAGCGAGCGGTACTTGGTATGGGCGAATACGGCGACTTTGTTCATGCCCGAATTCACCATCGAGGACAAGACGAAGTCGATCAAGCGGTAGCGGGCGCCGAACGGCACCGTGGCGAGGCAGCGGGCGCTCGTGAGCGGGCCCATGTCCTCCGTCTCGTGAATCAGGTTGATGACGCCCATAAGCGGCAGTTTCATTAGGACTTCGCCTCCTCGAGTTCAGCTTCGACTTCGATGCGGTCGCCGCTGCCGACGACGGCAATCTCCGCCGCATCCACGCTGCCGACGACGCAGCCGTCTCCGACGATTGCCCCGTCGCCGACGATCGCGCGCACGATCCGCACGTTTTTACCGATCTTCGCGTTCGGCATGATGACCGAGTCCTCGATGAAGCTGCCTTCTCCCACCGTGACGCACTGGAAGAGCACGGAACGGTTGATCGTCCCTTCGACGACGCAGCCCTCGTTGATGAGCGAGCTCTGGACGCTCGAAGAAGGCGACAAATAGTGGGCCGGCATGTTCGGATTGACCGAATAGATGCGCCAGGAACGGTCGTTGAGGTTGAGCGCCGGTTCGTCCTCCAGCAGGTCCATATTGGCCTCCCAGAGGGAATCGATTGTACCTACGTCCTTCCAGTAGCCGTCGAACCTGTGGGTGAACAGGCGCGCGCCGTCCTGAAGCAGCGTCGGAATGATATCCTTGCCGAAGTCGTTGGAGGAGCCCTGCGTCGCTTCGTCGCGGATCAGCGCTTCCTTCAGCACCTTCCACGAGAAAATGTAGACGCCCATCGACGCCAGGTTGCTATTGGGCTTCTTCGGTTTTTCCGCGAATTCGACGACCCGGTCGTCTTCGTCCACGCTCAGGATGCCGAAACGGCTGGCTTCGGCCCACGGCACGGTAATGACAGCGATCGTGGCGTCGGCGCGATTGCGCTTGTGGGACTCGAGCAGCTCGTCATAATCCATTTTATAAATATGATCGCCGGAAATAATAAGGACGTACTCGGGGTCGTAGCCTTCGATAAAGCCCATGTTCTGGTAGATGGCGTTTGCGGTGCCCTTGTACCACGTGCCGCCCTTGGAGCGGACGTATGGCGGCAGAACGTGCATGCCGCCGCCCCTGCGGTCGAGTCCCCAAGGGCTGCCGATGCCGAGATATTGATTGAGCACGAGCGGTTGGTATTGGGTCAGGACGCCCACCGTATCGATCCCTGAATTCACGCAGTTGCTGAGCGTAAAGTCGATGATTCTGTACTTCCCGCCAAAGTGCACGGCGGGCTTCGCTAGGTCCTTGGTCAATACGCCGAGCCGACGGCCTTCGCCGCCTGCCAACAACATGGCAATGCATTCGCTTTTATGCATTCCGCTCTCCCCGCTCTCCTTGAGAATGTGCCAGGCTTGCTAGTCCTCCGCGGACGCGTCCGGCTCAAAGAGCAGAAACGTCAGCGGAGGCAGTACGATCTCCATGCTGAAGGGCTGGCCGTGCATCGGATTCCGTTCTGCCTTGAACTTGCGGGACATTGCCGCGCCGGTTCCGCCATAATCGGCGGCGTCGCTATTGAGTGCCAGACGGTAGGAAGCGCCCGTCGGCACGCCCAGGCGAAACACCGGATACGGGGCTGCCGAAAAGTTGCAGACGGCCACGAGATGCGTTTTTCTTTTCTTGCCAAACCGGATATAGGAAAGCACGCTCTGGGCGGCATTATCCGCATCGATCCATTTAAAACCTTCGGGCGAGTGGTCCTGCTCCCACAACGCGGCCTCGTTCCGGTAAAACGAACCGAGATCCCGCGTGAACCGCCGCATCGAATCGTGCAGCGGATATCGGAGCACCGGCCAATCCAGCTCGCCCAGGTCCTTCCACTCGTCGTACTGTCCGAACTCCCCGCCCATGAAAAGCAGCTTTTTGCCCGGGTGGGTCATCCAATAGCCGTAGAAAAGCCGCAGATTCGCAAACTTCTGCTCGTAAGCGCCCGGCATCTTGTTCAGAAGCGATCGCTTGCCGTGCACGACTTCGTCGTGAGACAGCGGAAGCACGTAGTTCTCGGCATAGGCGTACATCATGGAAAAGGTCGCCAGATTGTGCACCCCCGGACGATGCGCCGGATCGGTCTCCATGTATTTAAGCATGTCGTTCATCCAGCCCATGTTCCACTTGTAGTTGAACCCCAGCCCCCCGAGGTAGACGGGAGCCGTCACGCCCGGCCAGGCCGAGGAATCCTCGGCGATGACGAGCGCGTCGGGATAATAGCGGAATACGACCTCGTTCAGCTTTCGGATCCAGGACAAGGCGTCAAGATTCTCGATGCCGCCGCGCTTGTTTCTCGTATGCATCTCAGGCGGCTTGTCGAAGTTCAGGTCGATCATGCTCGCCACGGCGTCTACCCGGATGCCGTCGATATGGTACACGTCCATCCAGAAGAGCGCGTTCGAGATGAGGAAGCTCTGAACTTCGGGACGGCCGAAGTCGAAGGCAAGCGTGCCCCACAGGGGCTTCTCTGCGACGCGCCAATCGCCGGGTTCGTAGAGCGGCTGGCCGTCGAAGCGGCGCAGTCCGTGATCGTCCTTGCAAAAATGTCCGGGCACCCAATCCAGGAGAACGCCGATGCCGCGCTGATGACACCGGTCAACGAGTTTTTTGAGTCCGTCGGGATGACCGTACCTGCTGGTCGCCGAATAGTAGCCTGTCGTCTGATAGCCCCAGGAGCGGTCGAACGGGTGCTCCGTGACCGGCAATATCTCAATATGCGTATACCCGTTATCCGCGACATAATCGACGAGCTCGTGCGCAAGACGCTCGTAGGACCAGAACTGCTCGGGACCGTCGATTCGCCAGGAGCCCAGGTGAACTTCGTAGATGAGCATCGGCCGTTCGTAAGGCTTATTCCGGCTCCTCCTCTCTTGCCACGAATGGTCTCCCCAATCATAATTATCCAAATTCGCCACAACGGAAGCGGTTCCCGGGCGAAGTTCCGAGAAGAATGCGAACGGGTCCGATTTGAGGAAAACGCGGCCGGAAGCGTCAACGATCTCGTACTTGTAAGCCGTCCCCTCGCCGATGCCTCCCAAGAACCCCTGCCATACGCCGGTCGTTCCCGATAGGCTCAAGGGGTGCGACTCTCCGCGCCACCCGTTAAATTCGCCGGCCACGCGGACTTCGCGGGCATGCGGCGCCCATACGGCGAACCGCGTGCCGCGCTCGCCGTCCCGTTCGCACGGATGCGCGCCAAAAGCGCGATAAGCGCGAAACAATTCTCCGTTGTTGTACAAATACAGATCATGCTGCGATACCGATGCCGTACCGGTCGTCATAGCCGAGCCTCCTTTGCGGACGAAGCGTAAGGATCGCAGTCGCGTCATTTTTTTGTCATTTTTCCTCACATAAAACAACTGTATTATGTTTATTATAGAGGAATATCCATGCCTTTTCATCCGCCTTTTCCAAAATATTTTGCGGCCGTAAGATAAAAATGACCTCCCGCGTCAGTCCCGTCTGGCGGACTGGCACGGAAGGCTGCCGAAGCGCTCGTGCGCTTATCGGTTAAAATACGAGGCTTGCTCCTTTAACGTCAGCGACTTGGCTCTGAGCGATTCCGACGAAGCCGCAATCTCTTCCATAACAGCCGTCTGTTCCTGAGATGCGGACGACACTTGCTCCGCCCCTCCGCGAATCACGCCGGCCACCTCGGCCACTCTGCGGGCTTCGCCGAGCGCCCGTCCGGCTTGCTCGGCCTGCTCGGACATCCGCACTGCGATGCGCTCAACGATCGAGCCGACCTCGGCGGCTTCTCTGGCCACGATGCCGAACGCTTCCGCCGACGCCTTGCCCTGCTCCGACTCACGCTCCGCCACCTGAGCTTGCCGCTGTATATGCCGCACGCACTCGGCGACCTCAGCCTGTATTTGCGCGATCAGTTGCCGGATATCTTTGACGGCGCTGCCGCTCTGTCCGGCCAGCGTCTTGACGGCCTGCGCGACAACCACGAAGCCTCTACCTTCCTCGCCCGCCCTCGCCGCCTCAATCGAGGCATTAAGCGCGAGCAGGTTTGTCTGCTCGGCAAAGTCGCCCACAACGTTCGAGATCGATCCGATCTTGTCCGCATTGTCGCTGAGACGGTTCACGATCTCAAGCGCCGTGCGATTTTGCTCGGCCAATTGATCCATGCCGGATACGAGCGAGCTAAAGACGGCTTCACTGTGTACGACCGTGTCGTTCATGCGCTCGGCCTTGTCCCTGGCGGCCGCTGCGCTCTCGTCGGCAATCCGCGCGGCATCGGCCAGCCGCTCGACGGACGCTTGCATCGCCTCGGCGGACGCGAACTGCCGCTCCGTCCCCTCGGTGATCCGCTCGGCGTGCTGCGACATCTCTTCGATCCGAAGCGCGGCTTGCGAGATCGCCCCCTGCAGCTCGGCGGCATGCTGGTCCGTCTGCGCCGTGTTATCCAGAATGCCCCCTGTGATCGTCTTCAGCCGGTCGAGCATGCCCTGGAAGGCCGTTCCGAGCTGCGCCAGCTCGTCTCCAGATCCGGTCGCATGCACGCGCACGCCAAGATTGCCCCGCTCGGCCTCCTGGGCCGCGGCCGTCAGCGAGAGCAGCGGACGCAGCAGCCATTTGGCCGCGAAAAATCCGAATAGTCCCGTCCAAAATACGCCGAGCGCGAGCGTCAAAAGCACGAATACCCATGATGGCATGAAATCGAACGCACTTTTCATTTCAAGCAGCACGAATGCGCTGGTCGCATAGGTAATGCCCGACACCAGGGTAATGCCGACGACCATCTTCGCGACGATTCCCATCCGTTTGTTCATTGTCGAAGCCTCCGTCATTTTGTCTAAAAGACTATAAGACAAAATTCGACTTCGACCGACGCCATCCTCTTGTCTATCCGGTGACATTAGGCAATAAATATGTGTCTATATTGCGTCTAAATAATGTCCGAATTGTGTACGATCGAATTTTGTTCGACATGCAATACATCGAAAGCTCCAGCAAGCCGAAAGGTCGCTTCCATGTCACGAATCGCCGACCAATTTACACATCCTGACGGTTAGGTTAATACCAAAAAAAACCGCCGGAATTTCGAACATTCCGGCGGTTTTTTTTGAAAATCGCTTATCGCCCCCAGGCGACCTGTCCGAAGCGCAGCTCGTTCTTAAGCTGCCTCGTGTTCGTCGAAGCGTCGATGACGACCGCCTCGATGCCGGCCAGCTCGGCAAAGTCGAGCAGCTGCTCCGTCGTTACGACAAACGAGTAAACGGTGTGATGCGCGCCGCCGGCAAGAATCCAGGCTTCCGCGCCTGCCGCAAGCGTTGGTTCCGGCTTCCACAGGACGCGTGCGACCGGCAGCTTCGGCATCTCGCGCTCCACCGGCAAGCCCTGCACTTCGTTGACGATCAGCCGGAAGCGGGTTCCAAGATCGATGATGGAAGCGTTCAACGCTTTGCCGCCCTTGCCGTCGAAGACGATGCGGGCCGGATCGGCCTTGCCGCCGATGCCGAGCGGATGCACCTCGATCCGCGGCTTCGAAGCCGCGAGCGTCGGGCACACCTCCAGCATGTGGGCGCCCAATACCAGCTCGTTGCCCGGCTCGAAGTGGTACGTATAGTCCTCCATGAAGGAGGTGTCTTTGCCGCCCGAGATAATTTTCATCAGACGCGTAAGTGCAGCGGTCTTCCAGTCGCCTTCGCCCGCAAATCCGTAGCCCTGTTCCATCAGACGCTGTACGGCGAGGCCCGGCAGCTGCTCTAGACCGTGCAGGTCCTCGAACGTCGTCGTGAAAGCGGTGAAGCCGCCCTCTTCCAGGAATCGCTTCATCGCGATTTCCAGCCGCGCCTGATAAGCGATCGCATCGCGCACGGCACCTTCGGTGCGCCCCGCCTCGACAATTTCATAGCGCTCGGCATACTCGCCAAGAAGCGCTTCGACTTCGGCGCCGGTCACGGCGTTGACGTATTGGACTAGATCGCCTACGCCATGCGTGTTGACCGACCAGCCGAATTTGATCTGCGCTTCGACCTTGTCGCCTTCGGTCACCGCGACTTGACGCATGTTGTCGCCGAATCGGACGACCTTGAGACGCTTGCTCTCGTTCCATGCGACGGCCGTGCGCTGCCATGCGCCGACGCGGGCATGGACGTCCTCATTCGTCCAATGGCCCACGACAACCTTGCGCGCGATGCCGAGACGCGCGCCGATGAAGCCGAATTCGCGGTCCCCGTGAGCGGCTTGGTTCGTATTCATGAAGTCCATGTCGATCGAATCCCAAGGAATGTCGCGGTTATACTGCGTATGCAAATGGAGCAGAGGCTTGCGAAGCTCCGTCAGGCCGGCGATCCACATCTTGGCCGGAGAAAACGTATGCATCCATGTAATGACGCCGGCGCAATGCTCGTCGACGTTCGCTTCGTTCAACACGCGGCGGATCTCCTCCGGCGTCGTCACGACCGGCTTGAACAGAACCGGATACGAGACACGCTCGGACAACGCGCCTGCGATCTCCCGCGAATGGGCTGCCACTTCTTCGATCGTTTCCGGACCGTATAAATGCTGGCTGCCGATGATGAACCAAAACGTATAAGGCTTCACTTGAAGCATGTCGTAACCTCCCTATAATAAAAGCAAATGAGAAGGAATGCCGTTTTCAACTTGTACGTACATTTACTTTATTATAATAACGAAGATTACGCCTACAATCAACACTTGTATGTACATGTTAGTAAAAGAAGCATACATGCAAAAGCGCCGACGAAGCCGCTTGATGCAAGCGGTTCGGCGGCGTCTCGGAAACGCGTCTTCCCTTAGAAACCGGGCAGATTGTCGAGATTATTGTCTTCCCGGCCGTCCGGGTTCGAGCGCAGATGCTCGTCGCCGTCGCGGCCGCGGAAAACGTTGACGTTTTCGATCTGGTCGTTTTTAGCCATCTGCTGCGCTTCCTTGTAGCCTACCACTTGGCCCGAAGACAGCTTCAGCTCCACGATGTCGCCATCGCCGTTTTTCCGGACGGCTACGACTTGTTCACGATCCGCCATGTCTTCCACCTCCTGTCGAGGTATAGCATGCCGCGATCGATGCCCTTTTATCCGCCGTAAACGGTTCGCGCTCCGCTCAGCTTCTAGCGGCAATGATCGCGACACCGCGCGCGGGCACCTCCAAACTCCCCGGCGCTGCCGCCCCCGTCAAGAGATCGGTGCCGGACACGTCGAACTTGACGATAGCGGGCTCCGAAGCGTGATTCAGCAGGAACATGTAGCGTTCCTCGCCTTTGACGCGCACGGTCGCCTCGACGCCGGCCGGCGCGCTGACGAGCGGCATAATCCCTCTGTCCTCGCACAACTGTCCGAGCAGATCCTCCAGGAAGGAAGCTTCAGGGCTCGATGCGACATACCAGGCTTCCCCTTCTCCAAAACGGTTTACCGTCACGCTTGGCATGCCCGCGTAAAAATCGCGACCGTACTCGGCAATAACCTGCGCGCTTTCGGCATGTATCAAATCGCATAAAATGCCGCATTCGTAGCTGCCTGACAATCGGCCTTGGCCGCCATCCTTGACGACGATCGTATTTTTCGTATCCGGGAAGAGCGCGTCGATCTCCTCCGCCCATATGCCGAGCAGCTTGCGAAGTTCTCCCGGATAGCCGCCGACCGTGACGATGTCGTTCTCGTTGACGATGCCGCTGAAGAACGTCGTTACGAACGTGCCGCCTGCAGCCGTGAACGCTTCGGCCCGTTTGGCGAAGCCTGGCTTCACCATATAGAGTACCGGGGCGATAACGATGTCGTACGCGGACAGGTCGTCCTCCACGCCGATCATGTCGACGGGAATATGCTGCTTGAACAAGGCGGCGTAATACTTATGCACTTCTTCGACATACTTCAAATGTACGGTCGGACCGCTTGACAGATCGAGCGCCCAGCGATTTTCCCAGTCGAACAAAATCGCCACGCGAGCGCCGCTTCTGGCGTCTAGCAGCTTGTCGCCGAGCCGTCCAAGCTCCGCGCCAAGCTCCGCACATTCGCGAAATACGCGCGTGCGCTCATGTCCGACATGCTCGATGACGGCGCCGTGGTACTTCTCGCAAGCTCCGATCGAACGTCGAAGCTGGAAGAACATGACGGTATCCGCCCCGCGCGCGACCGCCTGGTAGCTCCACAAACGCATGACGCCAGGGCGCTTCAGCGAATTGACCGGCTGCCAGTTTTGCTGGCTCGGCGTTTGCTCCATCAGCATAAAGGGCTGCCCTTGTCGCAGGCCGCGCATCAGGTCGTGCGTCATCGCGGTCAGGCTGACCGGCGTATCGAGCGAAGGATAGTTGTCCCAGGAAACGATATCCAGGTAAGGCGCCCATTTAAAGTAATCCAGCTCGGGGTACAGCCCCATCAGATTCGTCGTAACAGGCAGGTGAGGCGTATGCTTCTTGATCTCGTCGTATTCGATGCGATAGCAATCGAGCAGGCTGTCGGACATGAAGCGGCGAAAATCGAGGGAAATCCCCTGGAAATTCGTCCGGTTGCCGTCCCACTCCTCGCTCAGCGCATTCGGCAGCACGATTTCTTCCCAGTCGTAAAACGTGTGCCCCCAAAAACGCGTGTTCCAAGCCTTGTTGAGCGCATCGAGCGTGCCGTAGCGCGCCTTCAGCCACTCCCGGAAAGCCGCCTCCGACTGCTCGCTGTAATCGTAGCCGCCGTATTCGTTGGATACGTGCCAGATCAGTACGGCCGGATGGTCCTTGTAACGCTCTGCGAGCTTGCCCGCAATCGTCTTGGCGAATTGCCGGTAAACCTGGCTGTTCGGATTGGAATTGTGCCTGCCGCCGAATTTACGCTTGCGCCCCTGATAGTCGACCCGCGTGACCTCCGGATATTTGCGTGCCATCCATGCCGGATGCGCGCCGGTGCCCGTCGCCAGACAGACGTATATGCCGTTTCTGTAGAGCCGGTCGATCGTCTCGTCCAGCCAGGTGAAGTCGTAGGTATGTTCGTCCGGCTGCATCAACGCCCAGGAAAAAACATTGACGGTCGCCACGTCGATGCCGGCAATCTTGAACATGCGATCATCCTCGGCCCACGTTTCCGCATCCCATTGCTCCGGATTATAGTCTCCGCCATACCAAATTTTCGGCAACTTATCGTTGATCATGTGTGCGCACATCCTTACTATATAATTATATCTTCATATTATCGCAGTCTAATGTCTTACTAAATATAATGATCTCCCGATTCGATATAATAAAACAACAAGGAAGTGTACGCATCATGCGGACGTATAAAAGATTTGCGATTCCCTCCGGCCGGACGGGCCGGCTTCCGCTTTTCGTCGAGACGATCGGAACGGTGCGTGAAGCGGGCAAAATTGCCCGTCCCACCGGTTACCCGTATTACCACTGGCTGCAAACGCTCAGCGGAGAAGGCATATTTGCCGTCGACGACCGTAAATATAATATCCCTGCCGGATCGGGCATTTTGGTGCCGCCGGAAGCGCCGCATGCGTATGAACCTGTCTCCGACCAATGGGAGACCGCTTACTTGACGTTTGGCGGAAGCGCGGCGGCGACGATGCTGATCGCGCTCGGCCTCCTTGAGCCGGCGCCGATTCGCTGGGAGCACGAATCTCCGCTGTCTGACTTTTTGGAGAAAATGCTCGATCGGATCGAAGCCGATGCCGATCCGTTCGGTCTGGAGGCATCCGCGGATGCTTACCGTTTTCTGCTGACGATCCGGCGGCACGGCAGGTCGGGCAGGCAGGACTCGGCGGACCGCGCCTCGGAGCGGCTGCGCCCGCTAATCGAATGGATGGAAAGGCATTATGCCGATCCGAACGCCGGGCTGAGCGACATGCGCTCGGTGCTCGGGATGCCGCCCAGCACGATGAACGAGCTTTTCAGACGGGCGTTCGGCCAGTCTCCCTACAACTACCTCATCGACCTGCGGATCCGCAAAGCAAAGGAAATGTTGATCGGCCGCCCGCAAGAGACCGTTTCGCGGATTGCGACGCTGGCGGGATTTCGCGATACGAGCCATTTCGTCGCTACCTTCAGGCGCAGGACCGGGCTGCCACCGGAGAAGTTTAGGCAGCTGTACGAATAAAAAAACGGCGACACTCGCCGTTGGTCAGGCGTATCAGGCCCGAGCCGGCTTCAATTTCGCCACCTTCGCAGCAGCGCGGACATCGAATACGTTATTTCACAGTAAACAGCGTTTTTGTCAGGAAAATGGACTGCACTATCGTAATTTCGTGACGCGAGCCGCATTTTTGGGGAATAGCGATGTCTCGCATCGTTATTTCGTGCCGCGAGCCGCATTTGGGGGAATAGCGATGTCTCGCATCGTTATTTAGTCCTGTAGCGTTATTGGGGAGTTATTGGTCTCACGAATGGATAATTGGCCGGCAGCAACACCGCGCCCAGAGAAATAGCGATGCTGCGCATCGCTACTTCTTCTATTAAACGGATAAACGGACTGTCTTCTTTAACGCGTTACTTCGCTGCCTCCGCCAAGCAGACGGAGCATTTCCTCGCGGCGGGGCATGCCTTCCCAGTCGCCTTTGAACTGCGTTGCCAGTGCGCCGAGCAGATTGGCCCGCTCGAGCGCGGCCTTGAGATACTCGCTGTCGCTTTGACGTTCGTTCTCCAGCCAAGCGGACAAGAAACCAGCCGCGAAGGCATCTCCCGCCCCCACCGTATCGATAACGCGCTTCACCACATGCGGCTCAGCCATGACCGCGGCCTGCGAGGAAAAGGCGATCGAGCCCTGCTCGCCAAGCTTGAGCACGACCGTTTTCGGCCCCATGCCCATAAAGTCGGTACCGTACTCGGCCTCGCTCTTCGTCCCGAGCAAAAACTCGGCCTCCTCGAGGCCCGGCAAGAACACGTCGCAGAGCGGAATCAGAGACAGCAGCGTCTGGCGCGCCTTTTCCTCGGACCAGAGCTTGCGGCGCAGGTTCGGATCGAAGGAGACGGAAAGGCCTGCGTTGCGGGCGGCGATCATGGCTGCGCGAACGGCGTTTTCCGCACTGTGGCTGAGCGCCGGCGTGATGCCCGTCACATGAAGATGGCCGGCATTCGCAAACCACTCCGGTCGGATATGCTCCTGCGTCAGCGTGCTCGCGGCAGAGCCTTTGCGGTAATAATATACGTTGGGATCGCCGTAGCCCTTGAATTCTTTGAAGTAGATCGCCGTCGGATGACTGTCGTCGCGTTCGGCGAGGCTTGTGTCCACGCCTTCGCCCGCCAGTGTCGACTGGATCAGGTCGCCGAACGGATCCTTGCCGAGACGACTGATCCAACGTACCTTAAGTCCCATGCGCGACAGTCCGATCGCGACGTTCGATTCCGCGCCGGCGACAGAACGCGTGAACAGCGGCGCGTAGGCCAGCGGTCCGTCGTGGATGGGCTGCATCAGCACCATGCTCTCGCCGATCGTGACGACGTCCGCCCAGTTCGCGCTCATGCTCCCGCTCCTGTGCGTACGGCGTCGGCGAACGCGCGTGCGCGTGCCGTCAGTTCTTCGAACCGGCCTTCGGCGATCAATTGCTTGTCGACGAGATTGCCGCCCAAGCCGACCGCGACGGCGCCTGCATCAAATACGGATTGAATGTTGCCCAGGTTAACGCCGCCTGTCGCGATCATCGGGATATGGTTCAGCGGCGCCCTGATTTCCTTGAGGTAACCCGCGCCAAGCGAAGCGAAAGGAAAAACCTTGACGGCCGACGCGCCTGCCTTGTACGCCTTGACGATCTCGGTCGGCGTCATCGTGCCCGGCCACACCTCGATGCCGTTCTCGGCGCCGTAATAGACGATCTCTTCGTCCAGGTTCGGCGAGATGAGATACTCGGCACCCGCCGCCACTGCTTCTTTGGCTTGCCCGATATCCAGCACCGTGCCGGCGCCGATCCGAAGCTTGCCGGCATAGCCTTCGCGGAAACGGGAGATCATCCCGAGGGCGCCGTCCGTATTGAGCGTAACCTCCAGGAACACGATCCCCCCATCCGCCAGCGCCTTCGCCGTCCGGTCGCCGTTCGCTTCGTCGATGCCCCGGATGATCGCCACGATTTTTTCGCGGGACAACTCCTCAAGCAGCTTTTTCATCGATAACCACTCTCCCCCATACAATTCAAAACGCCAATGTTTTCAGTTTATCACCATCATCGGACAAGTTAAAGTTAGGAATGCGACATAAATAAACTTAAATAAACGCAAATAAACCGCATCTCTGTCTTTTTGTACAGAAATGCGGTCCATTTCGCGCTGAAATTAAATTCGATCAGGCGCCCGTTGCAGCCTGCTGGCCGTCCGCCGGCGTTTGGCCCTGGCCTTGTCCCTGTCCTTGTCCCTGCCCTCCGCGCATGCCGCCGAAACCGCCGCCAAAGCCGCCAAGCCGGATCGATTCGGCCTCCTGCGTGCCTTCCTTAAGCGTTACGGTAATGACGTCGTCCGCCTTCAGATCGCCGATCGCGATCTCCGTCTCGGTCCGCTGGCCGTCCTTCATCTCGGTCTTGTAAATCTTCGTCGCATCCGTAACCGTGATGTCCTCGGTCTCTTCGGTGAACATGTTCGCCATATCGGGACGCTGACCGCCTTGGCCGCCTGGGCCGCCCTGACCGCCTTGTCCGGCCTGTCCGCCCGCCTGACCGTCCGCACCCTGAGGCGGATTGCCGCTCGGCGGCTGCGCGTCGCCGCTTGACGAGGCGCCGTCGCCCGAGTTCTGGCCGGAACCTTGGCGGTTGCCGCCCATCCGGCCGCCGCCTTGTCCCGGCTGGAACGAAGACTTATAGATCGTGATCGTATTGCCGTTAACGCTCTTGATCTTGCCGAGCGTTCCCATCGCCTGCATGCCGCCGAAGCCGCCGTTCTGCCCGGCCCCACCCTGATCACCAGCTGCGGCACCGCCCGATTGATCGCCGGCACCCGCCGCAGCAGCTGCCCCGTTGTTTTCAGCTTTGGAGCCGCAACCCGCCAGCAAAGCAACGGATAACGCCACCCCTGCGAGCATCGTCCATTTTTTGTTCATACCCCAACCATCTCCTCCCATGTCCTATGAGCAAGGTATCACGGGCAAATGAATGGACCATGAACAAATACTGAATTTTGGATAAAACCTCCTTTTAACTCGCATCCTCCGAAAATTTGCCGCCGGAAAACTGGCTGTTGTACAGATCCGCGTAAAATCCGCCGTCGGCGAGCAGCTCTTCGTGCGTACCCTGCTCGATCACGGTTCCCTTGTTCATGACAAGAATCAAATCGGCCTCCCGGATCGTCGACAGCCGGTGCGCGATGACAAAGCTCGTACGGCCCTGCATGAGGCGGTTCATCGCCGTCTGAATGTTGGCCTCGGTACGCGTATCGACGCTGCTCGTCGCTTCGTCGAGGATCAGAATCGCGGGATCCGCCAAAATAGCACGGGCGATCGTAAGCAATTGCCTTTGTCCCTGCGACAGGTTGGAGGCTTCCTCGTTGAGGACAGTGTCGTACCCCTCGGGCAGCGTGCGGATGAAATGATCCGCGAACGCGGCCTTCGCGGCATCCACCACTTCCGCCTCGGTCGCGCCTTCTCGTCCGTAGGCGATGTTGTCGCGAATCGTACCTCCGAACAGCCATGTGTCCTGCAGCACCATGCCGAACAAACTCCGCAAATTGCCGCGCTTCAGCTTGGAAATGTCGGTACCGTCAACCGTGATCGTTCCGCTGTTCACCTCGTAGAAGCGCATGAGCAGATTGACGAGCGTCGTCTTGCCCGCGCCGGTCGGTCCGACGATGGCCACGGTCTGCCCCGCCTTCACGTCGATGTTCATGTCCGCGATGAGCGGCGCGTCGTCTTTGTAACTGAAATCAACGTGTTTGAAGGCAACATGTCCGGCCACGCGGGAAGGTTCGAGTTCCTTGTTTTCCTCAGGCTTCTCCTCGCTCTCGTCGAGCAGCTCGAACACCCGCTCGGCCGAGGCGATCGTCGACTGAATGATGTTGGCAATATTGGCGGTCTGGGTGATCGGCATCGTAAATTGCCGCGCGTATTGAATGAAAGCCTGAATGTCCCCAATATTAATCGCCTGCCGCGTGACGAGCACGCCGCCCACGACGCTGATCGCCACGTAGCCGATATTGCCGATAAAGCTCATGAGCGGCATCATAATGCCCGATACGAACTGCGCGCGCCAGCCGGCATCGTACAGCCGGTCATTGATACCCTCGAACTTCTCTACCGCCTTCCGTTCATGTCCGTACGCTTTGACGACCTGATGCCCGGTGAACATCTCTTCGACATGTCCGTTCAGCTCGCCCAAGTTTTTTTGCTGGCCGATGAAGTAGCCCTGCGACTTGCCGGCGATCGCCTTGATGACCAGGAAGCTCAGCGGCAGCGTCAGCAGCACAATGACCGTCAGCAGCGGACTGATCGTCAGCATCATGACGATAACGCCGACGATCGTGACGACGGACGTTATCAGCTGCGTCAAGCTCTGCTGCAGTGTGTTGCTGATATTGTCCACGTCGTTGACGACGCGGCTCAAGATCTCCCCGTGCGTGCGCGAGTCGAAAAATTTGAGCGGCAGTCTGGCGAGCTTTTCATTAACGTCGTTGCGCAGCTTGTAGACGGTGCGCTGAGCAACGCCTGCCATCAAATATTGCTGGATATAGCTGAAGATGGCGCTGAGCACGTACAATCCAATCAGCCAAGCGATGATCAGCTCGATGCCGTGCCAGTCGATCGCAGCGTTCGGATCGCCGTTCATTTTCCCCATGATGCCCGCGAACAGTTTCGTCGTCGCATGCCCGAGAATCTTGGGGCTCAAAATGGAAAAAATCGTGCTGACGATCGCCGCGGCGAACACCGTAATCAACGTGTAGCGGAATGGCATCAAATAGCCGACCAGCCTGCGGAACGTCCCCTTGAAATCTTTGGCCTTCTGTACCGGCATACCGGGCCTGCCGCCCGGATGGCCGCCGAAAGGACCCGGACCGCCTGGTCCTCCCGGTCCGCCGCCCTGCCGCGGAGGTCCGCCCCTGCCTGCGCCTGGTTGCTGACTCATGCGATCTCCTCCTCCGTCAGCTGCGAAGACACGATCTCTTTATAGATCTCGCTCGATTGCAGCAGTTCCTTGTGCGTGCCGACGGCGGCGATCTCGCCGTCCTCGAGCACGATGATCCGGTCGGCGTCCATGACCGTGCTAACGCGCTGCGCGACGATCAGGACGGTCGCCTCCGTCGTCTCGCTCTTGAGCGCAGCCCGGAGCTTGGCATCCGTCTTGAAATCGAGCGCCGAGAAGCTGTCGTCGAAAATATAAATATCCGGCCTTCGCACGAGCGCGCGGGCGATCGAGAGCCGCTGCTTCTGACCGCCCGATACGTTGGTCCCGCCCTGTGCGATATGCGCCTCGAATCCGCCTTCCATCCCCGAGATGAAGTCGGCCGCTTGCGCGACCTCTGCGGCGTGGCGCAGCTCCTCGTCGGTGGCGTCCTCCTTGCCGTAGCGGATATTGTCCGCGATCGATCCCGTGAAAAGCACCGCTTTTTGCGGCACGAGGCCGATTTGCAAACGAAGATCCGCTTGCGGACGCTCTCGAACGTCGGTGCCGCCGATCCGTACGCTGCCCGAATCCACGTCGTAGAAGCGGGGGATCAGATTGACGAGCGTCGACTTGCCCGAGCCCGTGCCGCCGATGATCGCCGTCACCTCTCCCGGTTCCGCCCGGAAGCTGACGTTCTTCAGCGCCGGCTGCTCCGCGCCCGGATAGCTGAAAGTGACATCGTCGAACTCGACGACGCCGCGCTGCTCCGTACGGCCGACGCGTACATGCGGCGCGTCGTTTACGACGGGCGACATATCCAGCACTTCGTTGATGCGGACGGCCGAAGCCGACGCGCGCGGCACCATGACGAACATCATCGACAGCATCAGCATCGAGAACATAATTTGCATCGCGTATTGCAGGAACGCCATCAGGTCGCCGACTTCCATATGGCCGTGACTGACCCGCAGACCGCCGAACCAGATGATCGCGACGCTCGAAAAGTTCATGATCAGCATCATAAGCGGCCAGAGGACGGCCATGATCTGGTTGACCTTGACCGATGTCTCGGTTAAATCCCGGTTCGCTTCGACGAAGCGCGCCTGCTCATGGCCGATCCGTCCGAACGACCGGATGACGCGGATGCCCGTCAGCCCCTCGCGAAGCACGAGATTCAGCTTGTCGAGCTTTTTCTGAATGACCCTGAACAAAGGGATGCCTTTGCGCGCGACCAGAACGATCGTCAGGACGAGCACGGGAATCGCCACGACGAGTACGAGCGACAGCCGGGCGTCTTTGGACACGGCCATGATGATGCCGCCGATGCTCATCATCGGCGCCATGACCATCATGCGCAGCATCATCATGAGCACCTGCTGCACCTGATTGATGTCGTTGGTCGTTCGCGTGATCAGCGAGGCGGTACCGATCTTGTCGAATTCCTGCAGTGAATACTGCTCCACGCGCGAGAACACTTTGCCGCGGACAAGCCGGCCGAAGCCAGCCGAGATGCGCGATGAGTAGTAGCTCGCCAGGATCGATACGCCGGTGCCGACAAGCGCGACGGCGAGCATAAAACCGCCGATCCGCAAGATATAAGCGGTATCTCCGCCGCGCTTGACGATGCCTTCGTCGACGATGTCCGCCATCAAGGTCGGCAGGTACAGCTCGGACAGCGACTGCAGCAGGATCAGCGCCATGACCAGGACGACGAGGGCCCGGTACGGCGCAAGCAGTCTGAACAACTTTAACATGGACGTCATCCTCTCCCGATTCCTAGGTTGTTGCTTTTGAACAAAAGGATACCCCTACCCTATCCTTCAATTATGAATTCAATATGAACCAAAGCAAGTTTGTCCGCAAGTCTCAAATGGCATAAAATAAAGAGGATGCACATTCGACGGGAGGCAGACGGCATTGCTTTTTATCGACAACGGCGGCGGCAACGATCCCGCACTTAATCTGGCTCTCGAGGAATACACCCTTCGCAGGCTGTCCGGCGACGAGCCGATTCTGCTTTTTTACATCAACAAGCCTTCCATTATTATCGGCAAAAACCAGAACACCGCCGAAGAAGTCAATTCGGCGTACACCGAGGCGCACAGTATCGACGTCGTACGCAGACTGTCCGGCGGCGGCGCGGTTTACCATGATCTCGGCAATCTGAATTTTAGCTTTATCACCCAGGACGACGGCAATTCGTTCCACAACTTCCGCAAGTTCACCGAGCCTGTCGTCAAGGCGCTGCGCGACATGGGCGTCGATGCAGAGCTGTCCGGCCGCAACGACATTCAAGTCGGCGAGCGCAAAATATCGGGCAACGCGATGTTCGCGACCGGCGGACGGATGTTCTGCCACGGCACGCTGCTGTTCGATTCCCACATGGAGGACGTATCGGCCGCGCTGAAGCCCAACCCGCTCAAGTTCGAATCGAAGGCGACCAAGTCCATCCGCGCGCGCGTTGCCAACATCTCGGAGTTTCTGGCGGAACCGATGACGATCGAACAATTCAGAAGCCGCATCCTCGCCTCCATCTTCGGCGGCGCTTCCGAGATTCCGCAGCTTCGGCTGACTGAAGCCGATTGGGAAGCCGTGCGCCAGCTCGCCGATCGGCGGTACCGGAGCTGGGATTGGAACTATGGCCTGTCGCCGGCATTTAACGTCCGGCAGCATAAGCGCCTGCCGGCCGGCACCTTCGATATTCGCATGGACGTGCAGGAAGGCCGCATCTCGGAAGCTGCCGTGTATGGCGACTTCTTCGGACGAGGCGAGATCGGCGACGTGACCGAGATGCTGCAGGGGCTTCGATACGACCGTGAGTCGCTCGCGGCCGCGTTCGAGGGCGTGGACTTGACCTTCTATTTTGGAGCTGTCACGATGGATGAATGGCTGGACCTTCTGATCTGAAGACCATACAAACCCATTACTTACTCGACTGGAGGCTCTCGCTATGACTCAATCTCTTCAATCCGGCACCGCGCTGCACAATGGCGTACGCATGCCTTGGCTGGGACTTGGCGTCTGGAAAATGGACAACGATGCGCAGGTCGTCTCGGCCGTACGGGCCGCGCTTGACGTCGGCTACCGCAGCATCGATACGGCGGCGATCTATAAAAACGAAGCGGGCGTCGGGCAGGCGATTCGCGAAGGCGGCGTCCCTCGTTCGGAGCTATTCGTTACGACGAAAATCTGGAATGACGATCAGGGCTACGACAAGACGCTCGCCGCCTATGACGCGTCGCTTGAGCGCCTTGGCCTTGAGCACGTCGACCTGCTCCTCATTCACTGGCCCGGCACCGACAAGTTCGTCGACACTTGGCGCGCATTCGAAAAGCTGTATGCGGACGGACGCGTGAAGGCGGTCGGCGTCAGCAACCTCAACATCCGTCACCTGGAAGAGCTTAAGCGGCATAGCGACCTCGTCCCGATGGTCAATCAGGTGGAATATCATCCGCTGCTGTCCCAGCGAGATCTTCGGCGCTACTGTCTGGAAAACCGCATCCAGCTCGAGGCCTGGAGCCCGCTCATGCAGGGCAACCTCGATCACGAGGCGCTGCGCGAGATCGGCGCGAAACACGGCAAATCGCCTGCCCAGGTCGTGCTGCGCTGGGACATCCAGCACGGCGTCGTCACGATCCCCAAGTCGGTGACGCCGGCTCGGATTGCGGAGAACGCGAACGTATTCGACTTCGAACTGAGCGCCGACGAGATGGCGCTCATCGACGACCTCAACCGCGATCAACGGTTCGGCGCGGATCCGGACAAGTTTTTGTTTTAACAGGAAAAGAAGCCGCCCTTCCGCAGACCCAAAGGTCGGCGGAGGCGGCTTCTTTTTTTCGCTTACGATGCAACTAATGCGGATAAGCGTCCCTGGTCAGGAACAACTCTTGCTTCTCTTGCGCCAAGGCGTCCGGTTGTTCCTGGTCAGGAACAGCGCTATCCTCTCCAGCAACAAGTGCGCTCGATTGTTTCTAGTCAGGCACGACTCTCGCTTCTCCTGCGTCAATCCTTTCGACACGTTGATTGCTTTGCAATCGCCTCTCGTAGCTGACGCCAGGCCATATCCGATCCCATCGCTTGGCATCGATTCTGCGCTCGAAGATTGCCTGAAGCGCTGGATCCGCCGCGAATGCCGGCGTCGGCGCGATCCGCATGGCGACGGCGTCTGCAAGTCCATGCGGCGCGCCGAGCATTGGCAGGCCCGCGTCATCCAACGTCAAGGCCAGCGCCGTGGCTGTTTCCGGATAGTTCGCGACGGCGTCAAGCGAAGACCGGTAAGGCGATCTGTCGTTAACGGCATGCATGCGCGCCTGGTTTTTCACGGACCACGGTACGTTCGGCATGCGCCTGCGAAGCTCCGCCTCATATTGCTTTTCGATTGACTCGTCCGGATCGGCGGCGTCGAAGTAGATTACGTCGACATCCGGCAGGCGCGTGCGCGAAGTCGTGCCGGACAGGACGTCCCACAGCTTGCTCCGCACAAATCCGGCGGCGATCCACCAGTCTGGCAATCTAAGCGAGCTAACGGCACGCAGCTCCGACATCATCTCTTCGTCCGCTTGAACGAGCGTGAGCAGCATACGTTCGTCCATTGCCTTAGATCCCCTCGAGCCGAAGCTTATCCGCCGTTCGCTTCAAAATCGGCGGAGCCGGCGCGCGGAATTCGCGTCCGTCAGGCAGCACGACCCGCCAGGCGTGCAATAGCTGATGATTGATTCCCGCGTAAATTTTGCCGCCGTACTTTACGTCTCCGAGCAGCGGATGGCCGATGCTCTGGAAGTGCGTGCGGATCTGATGCGTGCGCCCGCTGACGAGCTCGATCTCGACGAGACTGTAGCCGTCCCCCTGGGAAAGCGCCCGGTATCTTGTCGTCGCGGACAGCCGCTTTTCGTCGGTCCCCCCCGCTGCCGAGGCAACCCGCGTGCGATTGCGCTTCTCGTCGCGCACGAGCTCGTCCGTCAGCTCGCCCTCGCCTTCGAGCCGGCCTTCGACGATCGTCACATAATACTTCTGCAGTTCGTGCTTCTGGATCCACTGGTTAAGCTGATGCAGCATCCCCGCCGTCTTGCCGACGAGCACGAGGCCGCTCGTGTTGCGGTCGAGCCGGTTGGCCGTCGCAGGCATGAACAGCGGGCTATCGAGCTCCCCTTTGCGGTACAAGTACGCATGCACGCGATTGATCAGCGTATCCCTTTGATCTGTCTGATCCGGATGCGTGAGCATGCCAGCGGGCTTCAGCGCGACGAGCAGCTGATCGTCCTCGAAGACGACATGAATATCGGCGTTGACGCCGACGTACTTCGTCTTCTGCTGTCCGATCGAA
This sequence comes from Cohnella hashimotonis, assembly GCF_030014955.1. Classification (NCBI taxonomy): domain Bacteria; kingdom Bacillati; phylum Bacillota; class Bacilli; order Caryophanales; family Paenibacillaceae; genus Cohnella; species Cohnella hashimotonis. The sequence continues at coordinate 2,561,133 of NZ_JAGRPV010000001.1, read as the reverse complement.
GCCTCATTATATTGCTCCTCTTCCATATAGATCGCCAGCTCGTCGCCGGCAGCCAGTTCGTAGTCCTGCTTTTTGCGCTTTCCGTTTACCCGGACCTTGCCCGAGTCGATCATCTTGTAAATTTGGCCGAGGGGGATATTCGGCAGCAGATTGCGGAGAAAGCGGTGCAGGCGCTTGCCGCTCTCCGACGGAGTAACCTTGCGATTGATCATTCGGTGTACGCTCCTAGCTTATATTCGAAAAGTCATGCAGTCGTTATTGCCGATTATACCTGATTTTTGCATCGATCAACAAAAAAGCCGCCGCATCCGATTGGATACGAGCGGCTTGGCGGGGTGCGGAACAACTAGCGCTTCGACGGATCGTATGCCTCTCCGGCCGCCGCCGGCCCGCGAACCGACTTGCCGACCGCGCCGGCGAGGACGATCAGGGTCAGCACGTAAGGCAGCATGTAGAGGAACTCGGTCGGAATCGACTGGGAAAATTCGAACCGGGTCAGGAAATTTCGAAGCGCCTGCGCCATGCCGAAGAAGAATGCGGCGCCGAATACGCCGTACGGGTTCCAGCGGCCGAAGATCAGCGCCGCGATCGCGATAAAGCCTTGGCCCGAGATCGTACTGTGGGAGAAATTGCTCGTCGTCGTGAGCGTGATCGTGGCGCCGCCGAGACCGGCGAGCGCGCCGCTGATCAGCACGCCGATGTAGCGGTACTTGGTGACGTTAATGCCGACCGTGTCGGCTGCGCCCGGGTGTTCGCCGACGGAGCGCAGGCGAAGCCCGAACGGCGTCTTGAACAGCAGGTAAGAGCTGAGCGGCACGAGGATGTACGCCAGGTACGTCGTCGGATAGCTGTTAAAAAACGCTCTGCCAATGAACGGAATGTCGGACAGCAGCGGAATCGGCCACTTGGCGAATACGTTCTGCAGCTGAGCGGTATCCCCCGCACCTTCGAAAATGATCTTGACGAGATACAGCGTCACGGCAACCGCCAAAATGTTGATGACGACGCCGACAATCGTCTGATCGGCCTTCAGCGACACGGTGGCGTAGGCGTGAAGAAGCGCGAATACGAGACCGCAAGCGACGCCGGCGATCAAGCCGACCCAGGGCGAGGACGTCGTCGCACCGCCGTCCGTCTCCATGTAATAGCTGGCGATGGCCGCGCCGAATGCCCCTGCCGTCATCATGCCCTCGAGGCCGATGTTGAACACGCCCGAGCGTTCGCTGAACACGCCGCCGAGCGCGGCAAAAATGAGCGCGACGGAAAATACAAGCGTGGAACTGATCAGATCAGCCAACGTTCCCATTCATGTCAGCTCCTTTCCGCTCGCGCGATTTGCGCTTTTTGAACAATGGCTGAATCACGGTGCGGATCAATCCGTGGGAGGCGACGAAGAAGATAATGCTGCCGATGACGATGCGGACGATCTCGGACGGCACGTCGGCTTCGAAGTTCATCCCGGCCGAGCCGTAGGTGAGACCGCCGAACAGGATGGCGCCGAGCAGGATGCCGACCGGGTGATTGCCGCCGAGCAGCGCGACGGCGATGCCGTCGAAGCCGTAGCCCGCGGACGCTGCCTGCACGACCTGATAGTGGAAGACGCCGAGCACCGAGAATACGCCGCCGAGTCCGGCGAACGCGCCGGAGATCATCATGGTCTTGATGAAGCTGGCTTTGATGTTGATGCCCGCGGCTTTGGCGGCATCGGCGTTGTGCCCGACGGCGCGCAGCTCGTAGCCCTGCTTCGTACGCCACAGCAGCACGTAGAAAATGACGACGCACAGCAGGCCGATCCAGATGCCCCAGTCCATCCGCGCGCCCTCCATGAAGTCCTTGAGCCAGCCGATCGAGAGCGATGCGGTCTCGTCGATGTTCGGCGTTTTCTGCTCGCCTTTCTTGACGAGAAAGTCGCGAAGAATGTAGTTGGACAGATACAATGCGATCCAGTTCAGCATGATTGCCGAAATGACCTCGTTCACGCCGCGGTAAGCCTTGAGCCACCCGACCAGGGCGCCCCAGAGCGCACCGCACAGCATGCCGACGATCAGCGCCAGCGGCGCATGGATGAAGGCGGGCAAGTGCACCTTGAGTCCGATGAACGTCGCCGCCGTCATGCCGATGATGTATTGTCCGTCCGCCCCGATGTTGAAGATGCCCGTCCGGAAGGCGAAGCCGACGGCAAGGCCCGTGAACAAAATCGGCGTGATCGCAACGATCGTCTCTCCGAAGTCGTACTTGGTGCCGAATACCGTCTTCCAAAGCGCGCCATAGGCTTCGAATGGATTGTATCCGCCGATCCACATGACGATCCCGCCGCACAGCAGACCGAGCACGATCGCGATAAATGGAATATAAGTGGATGGTTTATTAAAGATTTCAGCCGCTTTGTTCATGCCGACGCTCCTTTGCCAGCCTGCATTTTGCCCGCCATCATAAGACCGATCTCGTCGTCCCCGGCCTTCTCGGGATCGACCTCGCCCATGATGCGCCCGTCGAAAATGACCTGAATCCGGTCGGACAGCCGGTGAAGCTCGTCCAGCTCATAGGAGATCAGCAGCACCGCCTTGCCTTCGGCTCTCGCCTGCAGCAGCCGATCGTGGACGAACGAGATCGCGCCGATGTCGAGACCCCGCGTCGGTTGAACGGCGATGAGCAGCTGCGGATCGCGTTCCATCTCGCGCGCAATGATCGCCTTCTGCTGATTGCCGCCGGAGAGAGAGCGGGTTTTGTTATGAATATCCGGCGTCCGCACGTCGTAAGCTTCGATCAGCTTCGTTGCGTGCCGGTCGATTTCGGATTTGTTCAGGAAGCCGCCCTTAAAAAAACGGTCTTGCTCGGGGGATCCCAGGATTAAATTTTCGCTGACGCTAAAATCGAGCACGAGTCCGTGCTTCTGGCGGTCCTCGGGGATGTTCGACATTCCCGCTTTGATGCGGTCTTTAATTGAATCCTGCGTGATGTCCCTGCCGTTCAGGCGTATGCTGCCATCTTGCACCGGCCGCATGCCCGTGAGCGCTTCCACCAACTCGTGCTGTCCGTTGCCGTCGACGCCGGCGATGCCCACGATCTCGCCTGCACGAATGTTGAACGAGACGCCTTCGACGACCGGCTTCCCTTTATCGGCGCCCGCGACCGTCACGCCGGACAGCTCAAGTACGAGCGCGCCGGGCTTCGCGGCTTCCTTCGGTTTGTCGAGAGACACGCGCCTGCCGACCATTTTTTCCGCGAGCTCGCTCTCGCTTGTTTCCGCCGTATTCACGGTACCGACGACCTTGCCTCGCCGGATGATCGTCACCCGGTCGGAAACTTCCATGATCTCCTTAAGCTTGTGCGTGATGAGGATGATGGACTTGCCTTCCCCGGCCAGCCGCTTCAAAATCTGCATCAGCTCATGAATCTCCTGCACAGTTAATACTGCCGTCGGTTCGTCGAAAATCAAAATCTCGGCGCCGCGATAAAGGGTTTTCAAAATCTCGACCCGCTGCTGCATGCCTACCGTGATATTCTCGACCTTGACGGTGGGATCGACCATAAGGCCGTACCTTTCGGACAGTTCCTTCACCTTGGCGTTCGCTTGACGATAATTGATGGATAGCCCCTTGGAAGGCTCGATGCCGAGCACGATATTCTCCGCGACCGTAAACGGCTGGACCAGCTTGAAGTGCTGGTGAACCATGCCGATTCCGAGCTCGATCGCCTTGCCCGGACCGTCGATTGTCTCCGGCTTGCCGCCTACGCGAATCTCGCCCTCGTCCGGCTGATACAGACCGAATAGAATGCTCATCAGCGTCGATTTGCCGGCCCCGTTTTCCCCGAGCAAGGCATGGATCTCGCCCTTGCGCAGCTCCAGACTGATGGCGTCGTTCGCGACGATGCCGGGAAAACGCTTCGTAATGCCTCTAAGCTCGACCACCGGTACCGCTTGCTCCATCTGTTATCAGCTCCTGTCCCCATATCAAAAGCGTTAAAACGGAAGAAAGGACAAGGCTCGCGAAAGCGGCCTTGCCCTTGCGGAGATTCCGTGCAGCGCGGAATTATTCCGTCGGAACCTTGATTTCTCCGCTGATGATCTTGTTCTTGTAATCTTCGACCTTGTCGAGGATGTCCTGGGACACGTTCGGATTGTTCACAGGCAAGCCTACGCCGCCTTCGGCCAAGCCGAGCTCGACCGTCTGGCCGCCCTTGAAGTTGCCGGCGAGCAGTTCGTTGGAGACGCGGTAAACGGCTTCGTCGACTTTCTTGACCATCGAAGTCAGCGTCACGTCGTTGCCGAACTCGATCGATTGATCCTTGTCAACGCCAATAACCCATACTTTTTTGCCGGCTTTAAAGCGATCCTTCGCTTCGTTGAAGACGCCGTTGCCGGAACCGCCTGCAGCGTGGAAGATGATGTCGGCGCCGCCGTCGTACATCGTAGCCGCAGCCAGCTTGCCTTGGTCCGGCTTGCTGAAGTCGCCGACATAGTTGACTTCGATCGTCGCTTTAGGATTAACGGCCGCAACGCCGGCTTTGAAGCCCGCTTCGAACTTCTTGATGACCGGCAGCTCCATGCCGCCGACAAAACCGATCTTGTTCGTTTTCGTCGTCAGACCTGCGACGACGCCGACGAGGAACGAGCCTTCGTTTTCCTTGAACAGGACGGACTCGACGTTCGGCAACGCCTCGGTCGGCGTCGTGTCGATCAGGGCGAGCTTGGCTTCAGGGTTGGCTTTGGCTACAGTAGTAGCCGCTTCGGCGAACAGGAAGCCGATGCCCCAAGTCAGATCGTAGCCGTCCTTGACGAATTTCGTCAGGTAAGGAATGTAGTCGCTGTCCTTCTTGGACTCGAGGTACTTGGTTTCCGCGCCCGTATCCGTCTTGATCTTCTGCAGGGCTTCCCAGGCTTGTTGGTTAAACGACTTGTCGTTTACGCCGCCGAGGTCGGTAACCATGCCGACTTTTTTGCCTTTGCCGTCGGCAGGCGCGATGGATTCGCTCGGAGCTGCGGATTCGGAGGCCGAAGCCGACGCACTTGCGGAAGCGGATGCGCTCGGGCTCGCGGACTCGGAGGCCGGCGCGCTTGCGCTAGGGGACGCTGCGCTTTCATTGTTGTTGTTCTTGCTTCCGCAGCCGGACAGCACCAACAGCATTGCCACCATGGCGACCAGCATCAGGCTAAGCGGCTTCATCGTGCTCTTTTTCATGCTTGATTCTCTCCCCGTCTCTCATACTTGTATTTGCATCTACGGCAAGCGGGCCGATCCGATAGCCGCTGCAGGCGCCGGCGAAACGGGTCCGCGAGCCGCGGTAGCCAAAATTAATCTTACTTCAGCAATTCGGTCATATAAGCGAAAAATCCGTCGCGATCGACGTCGTAGATCAGGTTGACCGGCCTGCCGCCTTCCGACAGCTCCGTACGTCCCTGCGCCATACCGTCGGTTCTGACGATGCTGTTGACCGTCTTGACCTTGACCAGGTCGGGTTTGCCCACGTAAGCGGCGGTGAGCACGTCCCATAAATAATAAGTCGAATTCGTTGCATGGAAAATGAGCGGCGGCACAAGCGCATAGCATTGTCCAACGAAGTCGATCGCCTCGTGCCTCCGGAGCTTGGCCCATGCATCTCTGGCCTCCAGCGTGAGCGGCACCTGGTTCGTGCTCTCCAGCGCGACCATATCGATCCGAAGACCGCTGGCCCATACGCGCGCCGTACCCTCGGGATCCCAGAACGCATTCCACTCGGCCGTGCCGTCATGCTCGGGCTCCTCGACGTTGCCCTTCGGCAAGAAAGTGCCTCCCATCCAGACGACGCGTTCGATTCGCTCTTCGATATCCGGCGCGATGTCAAGCGCACGCGCAAGGTCCGTGAGAGGACCCGTGAACACGAGCGTTGTCTTGCCTTCGCCTGCACGCACGCTGTCGATCAGATGCCGATATGCCGGCTTGTCCGAGATCGGCGTCAGGATGGTCTCCGCTTCGTTCAGAATCGGAAATGCGTCCACGTAATACGACATGATACGCCATGCAGCGGGAAACGGATTTTTGCCGCGGGAATCGGAGCGGGACACGTCCAGCCCATCGCGCGGCTCGCCGCCGAACCTGTCGATAATCTTCCGGCTGGCCTGCACGGAAGGCTCCAGATACCCGTCTGCCCCGATGACCGAGACGCCGGTCAATTCAATACTCGGCATGCGAAGCAGCAGGAGCAGCGCGACAAAATCGTCGCCGCCGCCGTCATGATTCATATAAACTCTCAACGTTCGACCATCCTTTGTGAACCTTTTTGCATTCCGTCTTGAACGAATGTCCTGTTATCTTTTATAACCCATTAATCACACAAACGCCAGACCCAATTGAAAATACCTTTTACCCGCGCCCCGACTTTGTGAATCCGGCTGCTTTCTGTGTCGTGCGATCGTACAAAATGACAAATCTCATCTAATCCACTCGGCTTTAAAGGGTTAATAAGTCAGGCCCATGTCAATAAAATTGACAGAATCAACCCGCCCCATCGCGCAAACACTTCAATCAACCGTTTAACCCGTGATACAATGCTATAATAACACAAGCAAAGGACGGTGAGCAGATGAATTGGATTGTCTCCATTGCCGAGCAAAAAATACGCGATGCGGAAAAATCGGGACAGTTCGCAGGGCTGTCCGGGCAAGGCAAGCCGCTTCCCGAAGACGACTTGGCTGGCGTTCCCGAAGAGCTTCGCCTCTCCTACAAGCTGCTTAAAAATGCCGGAGCCTTGCCCGAAGAGCTGCAGATTCGCAAGGATCTCGTCTCGCTTTCCGACCTGCTCTCAGCATGCCGGGATCCCGAGCAGGCGGCGAAGTTAAAAGGCGAACTGTCGGAAAAACGGCTGCGCTATCGGCTGATGATGAACGAACGAGGCTGGACCCAGCAAGACGCCTACGAACAGTATGCGGACGCCGTTTATGCGAAGCTGACGCGCTAAGGCGCAATTAGAGATTAGACGACAGGAGAGATCGGGATGGACAACTGGCTTGAGGCGCTGCCGAAGGCGGATCTGCATTTGCATCTGGACGGATGCGTAACGCCTGCTACGCTGCTGGAGCTTGCTGCGGAACGCGGTTATCCACTGCCGGCCCGCCGGGCAGAGGATCTGCTGCCTTACATGCAAGTGGACGCGGATTGCGACAGCCTGAAAACTTATTTGGGGAAGTTCGACTTCGTCCTCCCGCTGCTGCAGGATGCCGAAGCCCTTAAACGCGTCGCCGAGGAGACGGTCGAGCAGTCGGCCGCACGCAATTGCCTATATATCGAAGTCCGGTTCGCGCCCGCGCTGCATACGAACGAAGGCCTTACGCCCGTTGGCGCCATCGACGCCGTGCTCGAGGGTCTGCGGCGGGGAGAAGCGGCTTATGGCGTCGTCGCGCGTCTCATCGTGATCTGCATGCGGCACCAGGACGATAGCATTAATCTCCCCGTTATCCGCGCTGCGATTGCACGGCAAGGCCATGGCGTCGTGGCCGTCGACCTGGCCGGAGACGAAGCCTCCCACCCCGCGGAAAAATTCCGGGGCACGTTCGCCGCCGCGCGCGAAGCGGGCATCCCGATTACGATCCATGCCGGCGAAGCGGCCGGCCCCTTTAATGTCCGCGAAGCCGTGGAAGAGCTCGGCGCGACGCGCATCGGCCATGGCATCCGGCTGAGGGAGGACCCCGGGCTGCTCGCGTGGATCCGCGAACGACGCATCCCGCTCGAGCTGTGCCCGACAAGCAATATACAGACGAAGGCGGTTGAGTCGTGGGACGATTACCCGATTCGCAGCTACTACGATGCCGGTGTGTACGTCACCGTCAACACGGACAATCCGACCGTGTCCGGTACCGATATGACCCGCGAATGCGAAGCGATCGCGACGCGATTCGGATTCACGCCCGCCGAGCTGGCGAAGTTGATGCGCGGCGCGCTGCAGGCCGCTTTCGCAGAGCCGCCCGTCAAGGAGGGGCTGCTCGCCCGCTTCGACGAGCTCGTAGGTCGCTTGATGACGGACGTCACGCGCGAGGATTGACGCCTGCAGCGAATAATGTTGACGGACCTAGTCGGTTCGCCTACTGGATGCATGGCCTCCCGCTCGCCCGCCAACGGGAGGCCAGTTGCTAGCACAAACGCGCTATTCTGGACTTCACGCCGCCGCCAGTTCGCCAATTCCCTCGCTAACCCACACGCTCGCTTTCCCGCCGCCAATGATGCCCGATTTTAGCTCAAAAATGCGCTATTATCGCCTGCACTCTATCACTCGCTCCCCCGCCGTCATCGTGATGCTCGATATTAGTTCAAAATTGCGTTATTATCGCCTGCACAACTACCACTCGCTCGCCGCCGTCAGCGGGATGACCGATATTAGCTCAAAAACTGCGCTATTATCGCCTGCGTTAAACGCAGATCAGGCCATGCAATAGCCGAAAAAATAAAGGAGCTGCCCCTCAGTCAGTCTCCTGACGGACGGGGTAGCTCCTTTTTTTCCTTCATTATAGTAACGCATAGTAACGCTTTCACGCGTCTACTTCCGGCTATTCGTCCGAGCGGTATTTTTGCACCTCTTCGTTCAGCGAGAACATGCGCTTGTCCAGGGAAGCGATAAGGTCCGCCGTATCCTTCAGCTGCAGTCCGATCTCGTGAGGCACCCGCGCGTTGAATTTGTAATAGATCTTGTGCTCGAGGCTCGCCCAGAAGTCCATCGCGATCGTGCGGATCTGGATCTCGACGGGCACCTGCTCCATCCGGTCGGTCAGGAACACCGGCACGAGAATGATCAGGTGCAGGCTTTGATAGCCGTTGGGCTTCGGATTCGCGACGTAGTCTTTGACTTCGAGCACGGTGACGTCCTGCTGCTTGCTGATCATCTCGTACATTTGATAAATATCGGTGGAAAAAGAGCAGATGACCCGGATGCCCGATATGTCCCGAATATGGTTGATCGCGTTGTCGATCGTCACCGCGAGCCCTTTGCGGATCAGCTTGTCCCGAATGCTCTCGGGAGACTTGATCCGCGTTTTCATATGCTCGATCGGATTGTAGTTCTGAATGAAGTGCAGTTCCTCGTTCAAAATGTTCAGCTTCGTGCTGACTTCGTCGAGTGCGAACTTGTATGTCAGCAGCATCTTGCCCCATTCCCGCATGCTGCTCTGATCGATTGCCATCTTCGAATGTCTCCCTTAAACGTGTTCGCCGAGCTTAAAATTAATGTCTATGGCGCCAGACCCTGCGCGCACGCCAAAACGAAAGCGCGCCGTAGGCAAGAAACAGGACGCCCAGCAGGATCGGCAGAACCTCCGGCAGCGCAGGGGCGGCCTCGTCGATATAATCGCCGATCCATGGATCGCCGGACAGCATCTCGCCAGCGGAATAACCGAGCAGCCCGGCACCGAACCATACGAGCGGCGGGAACCGCGTCATCAGCTTGGTCAGAAATTGGCTGCACCAGATGATCAGCGGCACGCTGATCGCAAGGCCGATGACGATAAGCATGAGATTGCCGTGCGCCGCGCCCGCGACGGCCACTACATTGTCGAGGCTCATGACCAGATCGGCGATGATGATCGTACGGATCGCCCCGCCGAGCGTCGACTTCGCTTCGATCTCCTCATCGTGGGATTCCTCGTTCAGCAGCTTCCATGCGATGAACAGCAGCAGCAGTCCACCGCAAGCCTGTACGAGCGGAATCCGCAGCAGCGTGACCGCAGCGAACGTCAGCACGATCCGCAATCCCACCGCACCGAACGTTCCCCAAAATATCGCTTTTTTCTGATACACCGGATCTAAATTTTTGCTCGCCATCGCGATGACGACCGCGTTGTCGCCGCTAAGGACGATGTTGATCAGAATCATATCCAGCAATGCAAACAGCCAGTCGCTTCCCATCCTGCGCGCTCCTTGTCCGATTCGACCCTTGTCGCTGCCGCGGGGGCGGCGCGGTCAGACAGTCGTTTTGCACCTCAAGTTACCATTTTACCCGAATCGGGGGCACGCGAACAAACCCGCCCCTTGAGGGACCGGGTTGGTACGCCGTCCATCGGTCGCCGATCGAATCAAAAGCGCCGCAGCAAGCTCACCAGCCCATACGATCCCTGAGCCGCTCGATATGCGCGGTATGGTGCTTGCCATGCCATACGTACATCCCCAGACAACGATCGAGCCGCGTCATCTCTCCGCTCCCCGGATGGTAAAACTCGCGCGCGAACTGCTCGTCCGAAAGCGAAGCGAGCAGCGCCGTCCAACGCACATGCACGGCCGCAATCAGCGCGAGCGACGGCGCGATCGGCAAGTCGCGCGAGTCGGCCAGCTCCGCCCACAGGCTCTCCTCGTAAGGCTTGATCGTCGGCCGCTCTTCGGTGAGCGCCAGTTTAAAACGCGTCAGACTGTTCATATGGCTGTCGCCGACATGGTGTACGACCTGCCGGACCTTCCATCCGCCTTCCCGGTAAGGCGTATCCAGCTGCGCATCGCTTAGCCCGCGCACCGCTTCGGACAACAGGTCCGGCAGCGACGCGATCTCCTGGATCCACTGCCTGCGCTGTTCGAAGGAGATGTCTCCTTCAAAAGCAAACTCGCCGATCGGATACCGCAAATCTTCCATTTTCCTTCGCTCCCCGTCAGTCGTCCATTTGAAAATTTTGCTTTTTCCAGTATAGCACATCAGGAATGCAAATCCGGCTAGCCGCTCTGTCCTCGGGACGCGTGCAGAAGCGCCATAGACCCCCGCGCTGAAGGCTTCGTCATAAAAAGGCGGCATTCGACTTTTTTCCCGCATGCAGATCCGCCTTTCGGCCGGCTCAAAAATCCCACGTGAAAAAATCCAAAAAATCATGTGCAATTTCACAAAATAACTATAGCCAAGACAAAGCCCCATGCGTTATAATGAAAGCGCTACCACCCAAACTTTCGATGACAGGGGGATACGAAAAGATGGATGCAGCGATGAATTTATACGAGCAGTTCGAACCGCGCAACGATTGCTACTTCTTCCGCATCGGCGCCCAAGGGCAAATTTGTTGTCACGGCCGCAACTATACGATTAAGAAGCGCATGACGGCCGAGCAGGCTGAGGCTTTGACGAGAGACGCGCTTTTCGTACGGATCTCCTCGGACTGCTACGTTAACGTAGCCAAGATCACCTATTTGACGGACAATGCCGTATACTTCGGCGACGGTCCTGCCTTGAACCATATGCTCCCCGTTCCCAAGCGCAAGCAGCATCTCATTCGCCAGGGCATCTCGCAGCTGCAGGGACTTCCCATCAGCGTCTGAACGGACAAAAGGCCATCCGCAGAGCGGTTCTGCAGCGGAAGGCCTTTTTTGTATGCGTCGGCCGACGGCGGTGCGGGCGAAAGGTCCGACAACTGTCTACGCGCCGCGGATGGACTTGCGGTAATCTTGCGGCGACATACCGTACACCTTGCGGAACAAGCGGGCAAAATAGGAGAAGTTGCCGTAACCCAGACTGTCCGCGATCTCGCTGATCGTCCGTTCCGTGCCTACGAGCAGATCCGATGCCCGGCGCATTTTTTCCTGAAGCAAGTACTCGGTCAACACCATCCCCGTCTCCTTCCGGAACAGCCTGGACAGATAGGCCGGATTCAGATATACGTGCGAGGCCAGCTCCTCTCGCGTCAGATCGCGATCCAGATGGGCGGCGATATAGGCCTTGACCTGGCGGACGGCGGGACTCTCGCTCTCGCCGCCGGACAGCAGCGCATAAGCCGCGTCCAGCACCTCGCCGGCCCATTGGCGCAGTCTTGCGACCGAGCGGGCAGCCGTCTCCGGACCGGTCGCGCCTTTGCCGCCATATAGCAGATGCGCGGAAAAACCTTTGCGTTGAAGCGCATAATAAACGGCTTGAAGCAGCGCGTGATAATAGGCCGCCAGCGCCTCCGGCGTCAGCGCTCTCTCGCTTTCCTCCGCCAGCTTGGCATCCAGCGCGCGCATCACGCTGTCCTTGTCGCGCTGCTCGATCAGATCGGCGGCATCGAGCAGCATGCCCGTCCCCCAGCTGTCGGCACGGTCATCCGCTCCCTGCTGGCCGGAAACGAAGACGGCCTCGCTCGTCCGGCTGACGTTGCGGTACTCGGCTCCGAGCAGCTGCAAATACGTTTTACGCGCGTCTTCGATCGGCGCGACATCGCTTACGTAACAGGACACCTTGCAATAAAAATATTGGCGGCACGCAGCGATATAGGCGGAGCAATCTTCCATGAGGCGATCGGCGTTGCCGTTCCCGCCCCCCGCGTGCACCGCGACGAACGCATTGCCCCGTCTATCCCGGATGACATTGCCGGCCCGGCTCTCCAGCAGCACTTCCTCGGCGGCCTTGCGCAGCGCGAACTCCATGATTTCCTCTTCCCGCTCGCTGAGCGGTTTCAGCCATTCCTCGACGCTCAAGAGGACGAACGCGACCCGCCCCAGTTCGTCGGGACTGACATCAAAGGTCGCAAGCGCAGCTGCCACGGCCTCTCTCGAAGGCCGGATCTCCCGGTCGAACAGATCCTGCCAGAAGCGTTCGAGCAGGATCGGCTTGCGGCCCTTCCACAGCTCGGCGTACTTGTGGTACAGCTCTCCCGTTTCTTCGCGCTTGCGCCGCTCCTCCACCTTGCGGATCGTCTTGCGCAGCACCTCCTCCAGTTCCTCGTATATGACCGGCTTCAGCAGATAGTCGCTGCCCCCGAGCTGGAGCGCTTTTTGCGCGTAGGCGAATTCGGAATGACAGGTCAGCACGACCGTTTCGATCGCAAGACCCTGCTCCTGTACCCAAGCCATCAACTCGAGCCCGCTGCCCTCCGGCATCTCGATATCGCAGATCATAACGTCGATCTCCTGCCTCGACAGCAGCTCTCTGGCCATCTCCGCATGAAACGCCTCGAACACTTCGTTTACGCCGGCTGCGTTCCAATCCACACCGGACTGCAGTCCCTTAACCGCATAATACTCGTCATCGACGATAAGCACCCGAATCAAGCGGGATCCCCTCCTTGACGTTGGACTGGAACGGCAGCGTGAGCCTCGCCACGGCGCCTCGCGGCTCGCCGTCCGCGAACCGCAGCCTCACGCTTGCCTTGTAAAACAATCTGCATCTGCGCACGATATTCCACAGGCCGACATGACCGTCCGTCGGGCCCGGCGCCGCCGCCATCTCCTCCAGCGCCGCCGCCTGCCCCGCGGCCAAGCCTTTGCCGTTGTCCGCGACCTCGATGCAGACCGCCTCCTCCGCCCCCTCCCGCACCGCATAGACGCGCACCGCGATCCGGTACGCCTCGCCGCCCTTGAAAGAGAAGCCGTGGATCATCGCATTTTCGACGAGCGGCTGTACCGTAAGCGGAGGAAGCGCGAAGGACGCTAGCGCGGGATCGACGTCGAAGTCAAAGATGAGCGCTTCAGGAAACCTGTATTTCTGGATCGATAAATAGTCGTTGATATGTTCCATCTCGTCCTTAATCGTGATCGACGGGGTCTGCGTCCGCGTCGCGTAGCGGAAATAACGGACCAAATGCAGCGACATGCGCTGAATGATGTCGTAGCTGCGCGTCTGCGCGAGATGATAAACGATATTCAGCGAGTTCATGAAAAAATGCGGATGGATTTGCGCCTGAAGCGCGCGCAGTTCCGCTTTTTGCGTGCGGATCTGCTCCTCGTAAATATCGATTTTCAGATGCTCGATCTGCGTGGCCATGCCGTTAAACGTCTCGTTGATCGCGATAAATTCCACAAGCCGATTGTCCTCGAGCCTTGCGGTCAAGTCTCCCGAGCGGATGCGGCGCATTCCTTTGATGAGCCCGACGATCGGCTTGACGATGGCACGCTGCAGAAAGATCAGGTAGACCGCGAGCAAGCCTGCGGCGACGACGGGCACCAAATACGTCAGCACGCGAAAATAGGGCAGCCCCTCCAGCACGCGCCGCTCGGGAAGCAGAAGCGACAGGTGCAAAGCGGCGTTTCTCGACGTCTTGCCGATCAGCAAATACCGCTGGTCGAGCTTGACGATATTGTAGACAGCCCGCTCATGACCGGTCGCCGTGCCCGCTCGCAGCGCCGCCGGCGCCAAGCTCGACAGAGGCCCGCCGCTCTGGGACAGCAGCCTTCCCGCATTGTCGGACAAGATGGCCTGGCCGCCCCCGTCCCTGGTAAGACTATGGAAGGGCTCCATCAGCCGGTTCAAGTCGACCCATGCGCCGATATAAGAACGGTATCCCGAATCCACGATTCGAACGAGCGCATAGGAGCCGTCCAGTTCGACGACGTTCCAGGCGGAGAAGCTTGGCGGTGTGCCGTCCCCTTGCGCAAGCCATTTTCTAAGCGCATCCTGGACGAGCAGCTTGCGCGCGTACGTTACCGACGTCTGCGGCGCGAGCAGCAGATTGTCGGTCGCTTCGCCGTAGGCGAACAGGACATCCGCGGCATCGTAATAATTGGTGTTGAAAAACAAGTCGTTCATCGTATGCGTCTGCGCGAGATAATACGCCCATGTGCCCTTGGCATTCTGCCCGAGCGAGATCAGACTGTCGTCTTGTTCGGCGGTCTTGTACAAGTAGTTCTCGATCTCCTCGAGCGCTTTGTCCATGTCGTTGACGTACATCGTCAGCAAGCTCTGGTTCGATTGGGCGACCTGCGAATGCACGACGCGCGTCGCATAAAGATTGTTCCAGATCAGCAGCACCACCAGCGGCACGGTGACGAGCGCGAAGCCGAGCACGAGCCTTGAACGAAGCGTGGCGGGTCTCATCGGCCATTCCCCCGATTCGCGAGCCAGGCGTCGAGTTGCCGCTGCTTCTCGGCGATGACGGCGTCCGCGCCGGCCTCCTTGAGCTTTTGCCTGTACATCGGCAGAATGTCGGCCGGGTCGAGCGCGCCTGTGTTGATCGCCGGCGCGAAGTCGTCGTCGACGCTTGCGACGGCGGCGATTTCGTTCTTCACCTTTTCGGGGTCGAAAACGAAGCCGAGCGCCTTCGATTTATCCGCTTCCGCATTAAACGCGCGATACTGCTCCCACAGCCCCGGGTCCTCGTTGCTCCACAAGTACGAGCTCAGCTGGTTGCCGAACATCCAAGACTGATTGAGGTTGTAACCGACCGTTATGGCGTCCACGCCTTCGGGATACGCGATTCTTCCGTCCGCAAGCTTGACGTAATGCTTCCCCTCGATTCCCCAATCGAGCAGGTTCAGCAAATACGGGTCCTTATAAAGCAGATTCAGCAGCATCATCGCCTTTTCCGGATGCCTGGCGTTTTTGGTAATCGCGAACATCGCGCTTGTCGTGTCCGCGGTCGTCGTGTAAGGCTTGGTGAGCTCGACCGCGATCATAGGCATACCGGTATTGCGGGAGGCCTGGATCTCGAAGCCCGGCTTCAGCGATTCGGCGAAGGCGAACGCCTTGCCTGCTTTTACGGCCTCATACTCGCTGTCCTTGGATACCGTCGCGTCGGGATTGAGATAGCCCGCCCGGTTCCAGGCGAACATAAGCTTGGCGCTCGACTCGAATGCGGGCGTGTCGGCCAGGTTTACGACCTTAAGCGTGCCGTCCGCGCGGGACAGCACGCCCGGACCGTCGCCCAGCATGTCGAACAAGCCGTATTGCAGCACGAACGTAAGCGGACTGCGGTCGGCTCTCGCCTGCAGCGGATAAATGCCGGGCTCGCTTTCTTTGACCTTGGCGAACACCGGCGTCAAATCCGCCAGGGAGCGCACCTTCGTCAAGTCAATGTCGTACTTGTCGACCAGATCTTTGCGCATGACGAGCCCTTTGCTCGAGGCGAATTCCTTGTTCGCCACGATGCCGTAGACGCGATCGTTCACCTTGCCCGCCTCGATGATCGCCGGGCTCAGCAGGCTGCTTATTCCGCTGCCGTACCGCGCAAGCAGGTCGTCAAGCGGCATGAACCTGCCCTTGGCCACTTCGTCGCCGAAGCGCATCCATCCCGCCGTGAACATGAGATCGATCTGCTCGCCGGACGCGAACATGAGGCCCGTCTTGTCCCACCAGCTGCCCATATCGATCGGCTTCAGCTTCACGTTCGCATTGATTTTTTTGTTCAGATAGCGGCTCATTTCGTCTTGTACGAGCTGAAGATCCCGCGGCGTGCCTGCGGGAAAGGCCATCACGATCGTGTCGGGGGCTTCTCCGCCGCTTGCCGCCGAAAGGGCGGCGTGGGCCGAAGCGGACGGCGTCGCGCCGGACGGGCCGGCGACTTCGCCGTTATGTGCCAAGCCGGCCGCGAGCCAGATAAGACCGCCAGCCGACGCGAAGGCGACGGTCCATGCAATCGCTTTCTTATTTTTCGGTCCCAAAGAGGACGACCACCTTTGACGGAGTTCGGCGCCGGCAAAGTGCCGGCCCGATCGCGGCCGCGGCGGCTTGCCGCATCGCGATCGGTTCCGATTCTTCATCATACCGCCGGCGGCCGGCCACGGACAACCAATTTTGTGACCGATGCTGTTCAAATAATGACCTCGATCGAGGGGACGCCGCGCCGTCAGCCTTTTCGGCCGTAATCCGCCTTGACCTCTCCCCAGCGCTCCGTCTCCCACTTAAGCACCTTG
This sequence comes from Cohnella hashimotonis, assembly GCF_030014955.1. NCBI lineage: Bacteria > Bacillati > Bacillota > Bacilli > Caryophanales > Paenibacillaceae > Cohnella > Cohnella hashimotonis. Next base: position 2,544,595 of record NZ_JAGRPV010000001.1, on the reverse strand, counting down.
TTTGGATATGTATTGACCCGCAGCCAGCTAAGCGCGCGGTCGACGAGCGCCCAGATCTCGAACGTCGAGTCGTCCCGCGGCAGCGTCGTCACGACTTCTTTTTGGCGCAGCCACTTGAGCGCCGTGCGCGAATCGCTGTAAATCGTTTTGGCGCTGCCCTTTTGCTTCAGGTAGGCGAGCGCGTGGACGATTGCGAGAAATTCGCCCAGGTTGTTCGTCCCCTTCTCGATCGGGCCGACCGAAAACAGCACGTCGCCCGTCCGCGTATCGACGCCCCTGTACTCGACCGGACCCGGATTGCCGCGCGTGCCGACGTCGACCGAGACACTGTCGAAGTCGATCTCGCCTGCGGCCTGCTCCGGCGACAGCGGCAGCTTTTCTCCCGCGCCGGCGGACTTGGGCGAAGCGCCCGATGCGCCTTTGCTGCCGCCTTGGCCCCAGTGCTTCTTCCAGCCTTCGCGATAGGCCCGCTCCGCCTCCGGCTTGCTGCCGTACGATTTGTACTTTGCGTCCTTGCGTCCGGATACTTGAGCCTGGCATGCCGGCCAAGAGTCGTAAACGCCAGGCGCGCCGCCTTCCCAGACGACATAATATTTTCCTGCCATATTTTTTTCCTCCATACAGCCGTCGCGCCGTGCGCGCGGCCCCGCGTTCAAACATTGATTGTAACATAATGGGCTTGCAAAAAAATCCGTGCCTGCGGCCCTATTCGGGGCGGAGACACGGACAGAATAATAAAAGGTTTCGTCGATCGATCAGAGCAGCTTCATGCCGGTCATCAGCCGCTTGATCGCAGTCGCTGCCTCGGCGCGCGTGACCGTCGCTTTTGGCGCGAACGTACCGTCCGGCCGTCCTTGAAGCAGCCCTTGGCGCATCAGCTCCGCGATCGCTTCGCGCGCCCAGGCGCCGACGGCGGACGCGTCGGCGACGTTCGGCTGTGCGACCGCAGCTTCGTCGGAGGTAGCGGCAGTCGTCGTACCGGAATCCGCCGGGGCGGCAGTGTGCGCCCCGGGCGCCAGCTTCAGCGTCGCCGCCAACATGACCGCCATCTGCTCCCTGGTGACCTCCGCCTGCGGCTGGAATCGTCCGTCTCCGCTCCCCCTGGCCAATCCGAAGCGGGCAGCGGCCTCCACATCTCCGGCGAACCAGTCGCTTGCTTGAATATCCTTGAATGCCACCTTGCCCCCGTCGCCCTTCAGACCGAGCGCCCGCACGAGCATCGCGGCGAATTCCGCGCGGCTCACCGCAGCGCCGGGGGAGAATTTGCCGGCTCCTGTCCCGTTCACGATTCGCTTCGCCGCCAGCAGTTCAATATCTGCCCTCTCCCAATGCCCTGCCAAATCGCCGAACGACCGCGCCGAATCGGCCAAGACATAAATGCTGTTGGTCGTGCTCCGGATCGTAACCGTCGTCTTGCCGCCAGACGATTTGAACAATGCAGGCACAGGCCGGAAGGCGCGGCTTGCGGGGTCGTACACGAGCGCAGTCGTCCTCCCGCCGTCCAGGGTACCGTTCAGTGTCAAGCTTCTGTCTACGAACAGGCTGCCGAAGCTGTTGATCGGCGATTCTGCGCCGTCCGACGACCAATAGAGCTCGAATTCGTATTGTGCGCCTTCGATGAGCGTCAAACCGGCGCCGGAGGCCGCTTGTGTCATGGCCTTTATAACGTCTGCGGCAGGCGGCGCGATCGTCAGCACCAGCTTGCCCGCCCCTGTCGCAGACGTCGGAGAAGACGAGCCGGCCTTTTCATCGAGCCATTGCGCGATGAGCGTTATCGGCAGCATATAGCTAACGCCGCCGGCCTCGATCGCGATCAGTCCTCCCGGCACTGCGGCGACCGATTCCTTAAGCGCAGCGGCGCCGATCGAGACGGCTGCCGAGCCGTCCGCTTCCGCCTTCACCCGAAGACGAAGGACGGATGGCTTGCCCGTCAGCGCATCCCGAAGCGCCTCGTCCATTTGCTGGATCGCCGCATTCGTCGGATTCTGCACGGCGGCATTGCCCGGCGCGTCGGGCCCGTTGCGCTCATCGTCCGGTACGACTTGCGGATTGCGGCCCGCCGAAGCATTCTCTCCGGCGGATTCGCCGGCCTCGAGCCTGAATTTCTCCACGCCCGCACCATTGAATTGCCTGCCGAGCTTCGTGTCGCGCACGAGGACGTTCGCCAGCGTCACGCTGCCGATCGCGTCTCCATTCACTTGGAGCCCCCAGGTTCCAGCGCCGTCGATCACGAGATTTTCGACGGTCACCTTGCGTCCAGGCTCGGCATGCACGCCTTTGTCTCCGTTGGCGTAGAAGCCCTGATACGTGCTGTCGATCGCCTCGTTGTTGCGGAAGACGATGTCCGCATCGATCGGCTTGTCGCCCGCGAACAGCCAGATCGCGCCGAAGTCCTGTCCCCAGTTCGGCTCGCGGCCGCCCGTGCGCAGAAGCGTGTTCCGCTCCACTACCGTCGTGCCGGCGAACGGCACGGGATTAAAACGCGTCGATATCGCGATGCCGGCGCCGAAGCCCATCGTATCCGTGATGATGTTGTCGCGGATCGCGTTGTCCTTGCCGCCGAATACGGCGACATTGTCCGCCAGCGTCGGCAGCTGGATCGTATTGAAGCGCACGACGTTCCCTTCCGTGCGGGCCAGCTCGTCGCTTGCGCCTTCGCGCGGATCGGACCATAGCGCGACGGCGTCGTCGCCCGTATTGCGGACCGAGCTGTGCTCGAGCATCGCGTGCTTCGTGCCTGTCGAGAAATGCACGCCGTCCGCGTACGTATCCCTGACGCGCAAACCGCCGAGGTACAAGCCTTCCGTAGCCACAGAAGCATCGTCGCTAAGCGTCGTCCAGACACCTGCCTTCGCATGGCGGATCCATACATGCTGGATCGACGAGCCTTTGCCATACGCGCCGTCGAAGCCCGCCTCCGGCAATGCGTCGTGTCTGCCGTTCACGCCGACGTCGACGGTCAAATCGCGGATGCGGACCCGGTCGCCGCGGCCCATGAAGCCGGCGCCCGTCAGCTTGGAGTACCACATGCCGGCGCCAGCAATCTCGACGCCGCTAACTTCGAGCGGCTTGCTAAGCAGGTAATCGCCCGCCGCCAGCCACAGGCCGGCCCCTTCGCGCTTCGCTGCGCCGATCGCCGCCTCGAGAGCCGTTGTATCGTCCTCGCCGTCGTCCGGGACGGCGCCGAAGTCCACGGCGGATACGTAGCCGGCAGTCATCGCGAGCGGTTCCGGCGCAAGCTCGAGCTCGGCAAAGTCGATCGCGTAGCTTGCGGCCATATCCCCTTCGTCCTTGCGCAGCGCCACGGTTGCGCCGGCCGGAATATCGCCGACGAATTGCTGCGCTTCGTCATAGAAACGATGCGGATCGCCGTCCGCAGGCTGGTTGGTGTACGGATATTTGCCGTACACCCAGCTGAATCGGGACGTCAAAGCGAGCGTGCCTCGCTTCTGCCCGTTCACGTACACACTCAGCGTAGCGTCCAATCCCGCGCCGTCCTCGCTATCCGGTATACTGTAGCGGATATTCAGGAAGTTCGCCGCGGCGGACGTCTTGAACGATACGTAGTCGCCTGTTGACGCGAGCTTTACCGCCTGCCGCCCGGACGACTCGGCGGACAACGTGCCGTAGGCTCTGCTGCCCGATACGAGCTGCGCGTTGGTGTTCATCCGCTCGGCTTCGTACGTGGTGTAAGGAACGTCCGCCCCGCGAGATGGCGACGCCACGGCGCCACGGACGATCAATGCGTCGATCGCCACTGTACCCGATATTGCGCCCATGCCCTGCAGCTCGACGCTATTATAACCCTCGCGTAGCGAAAGCGAGATCGCCGCTTCGCGCCAGCCTTCGTCGCCGGTCAGCGACAGCGTGCCGGTCCGGACGCCGTTCACGACCAGCGCAAGCTCGCCTGCCCCGCGATAGCGCACCGAAGCAGAGTAGCTGCCCGCTGCCGGCGCGTCGGCCGCAAAGATTAAAGCGGCATCTTCGCCTTCGAAGCGCTCGGCATACGAGACACCTGAAGCTGTCCCGATCGCTACGCCGCCCCGCGCAAACGCGTTTTCCGCTTCGTAAGTCACCGTGCCCTTAAGGGGACGAAGCTGCCAGCGGGACGCTGCCGCGTCCTGGGCCGCAAGCCCGAGCTTGCCGCTGCCGCCTACGACCGCAAGCGCCTGTCCCGGCAAGAGCGCGCTGCCCAGCGAGGCGAGCCCCGCATCCTCATTCAACCGCCACTGCGCGCCCAGCGACGCGCCATCGGACGACAGGACAACCGTGCCCGCCGAATCGGCCGACAGATAACGTCCGGAGTCCAGCTGCTTGACGCGGGTGTATCCGTCGTAAGATTCGAGCACCCAACGAGTCCCCGAAGCCACTCCCGTTGCTGAGGCAATCACGCTGGCTTCGCTGCCCGCGCCGGTCAGCAGCCCGCCATAAACATCGCTCGACAGCGCATATACGTTGGTATCCGCGATCGCCGGCGTAACGCCATTTGAATCTTCGGCTTCCGGAACCGGCGGACGCGCTTCTCCGACAGCGGTCTCCAGCGTCCAGCGGACCCCCTCGCTCTCGATCGACCGCAGATCGTATTGGGCATAGCCCGTACGGTCCTCGGTGTGCAAATATTCGTCGAGATGTCCGGCCGCCCCGCTTCGAATCAAGAGGCTGCCTGCGATCGGCGCGTCCTCGATATGCCAGAGCGAAGCGTCGGAGCCGCCGGAAGCGTCCTCCGTCTCAAGGTAGGCCTGCGCGCCTGCGATCGACATAACGTTGCCTGTTGCCCTGTTCGCGAGGCGCTCGCCGTTAACGCCGCTCTCGATAAGCCAGTGAGAGGACGCGTCTTCCTGCGCGGGATTGCCGTAAAGGACGACATGACGCGCATTTTCGTACAAATACTGCCCCGTCGCGTCATTCCTGATGCGGACATAGCCATCCGGCAGCACGGAAGGCACAGACGGCGCGGCATCGACGAGCCACTGCGCGCTGCCCCAGTCGGCCGGCACGCCGCTGGACTGGGCGAAGCCCTTGTTGTCCTCGTCATGGATGCGCTGGTCGTTTTTCCATACGTTCGTGAACACCTTGCGGCCTTCGGCGCCGTCCGTCATCGTCCACTGCGCGCTGCCCCAGGTCGGATCGATGTCGAGCGCCTCCAGCGCGCTCTCATAACTAGTCACATGTTCGTTGGAAACGAGATGTCCCGTCGCACGGTTTACGATCAAGACACCCTGCTCGCCCCGGCGCAGCGACCATTGCGCGGCCGGCGCTTCCAGGTCCGGCGTGCCGTCTTTGACGACGCCGTTCTCCTCGTACAGATACGTTCCTCTGTAGCCGTTTTTAAGCGTTACGTAGCCTTGCGGGACGCCCGTATCCCCAACCGGAACGAAAATCCACTTGGGACTGCTCCAATCCCGGTTGATGACCCCGTACTGCGCGAACTTAAGCTTGTTTTCGACGTGAATGTAGAACTGCTTGTCTGCGGACTCGTTCGCATCGCGAACGCTGTGAATCTGCTTGGCGCCCTGATAGTCCTCGATGACCCAATCCCCCGCCGTCGAGCCTTCACGAAGATCCGTAGCACGGAGCGGCTGACGCGCGTCCGTCGCCCCGTCGAGTGTCACGAAATGACCCGTCGCGCGGTTTTGAATCCGCTTGTAGCCTTCTCCGGATACGACCAGCCACTCCGCCTTCGGATCTCCCGCCGCGGCGTTGCCGTACTTAACGATGCCGTCCTCCTCGTACATGTACAGCTGCAGCCAGCTGCTCTTGATCCGGATATAGCTCGGTGCCTGCGGCTCGCCCGGACCGCCGGGCGTCAGCGCCGGGTCCTCGAGCAGCCACTGCGCGCTCCCCCATGCCGGCTGCGCCCAGTCGTTGACGTGTCCGGCGCCGTCCTGCGCCTGGACGTTGAGCAGCGCGGACGAATCGGCGGGATCGGCGAACGTATAATGGCCCTCCACCGAGCTGCCGCCGGAATCCTTCGCCGGCGCCATCGCCCAGGCGAAAGGCTCGGACCCCGAGACCGCCGGCTCCCTCGCAGTCAGGTAGTTGCCGCTTTGCGCGCTGCGAATCAACGTTCCGCCAGCCGTGTCGTAGACGAGCCATAACGCGCCCTTATCTTCTGCCGCCGGCATGCCGTATTTCACGTCGCCCGCTGCATCCTCGAACAGATAACCGCCCTTCCAGCCGTCTTTGAGCCGAACCGGCTCGACCTCGGCCGCCGGCTGCAGCTTCCATAGCGCGCTCCCCCAGCTCGGCTGCGCCCAATCGTTCGCATGCGCGTAGCCGTCCTGCGTCTGAACGTTCAGGAGCCGGTTCGCGTATACCGCGCTCGACACGCTGACCCGGCCCGATTCGTCAGGCGGGGAAAGCACCCATTGCGCGGTCATCCCGCCCTCCCCTTCCTCCGGGGGCAGCGACTCCAGCGGCTGCGCGACGGCATCCGCTTCGGCGACGTTTTTCATATTCAGCACATGACCGGTCGCACGGTTCCTGAATACCGTCTTCCCGTCCGTCGTCTCAGCGAACCATTGCGAAGAAGCGTCCGTGATCGCAGGGGAGCCGTATTTGACCTTGCCCGCATCCTCGAACAGGAAGGTTCCCTGCCACGGATTCAAAATGCGCACGGGCTCGCTGGATTCAGCCGACTCGACATGCCAGGTCGCGCTGCCCCAGCCGGCCTGCGCCCAGTTGTTAGCATGCGCGAAGCCGTCCTGCGTCTGAACGTTGAGCAGCCGGCTTGCATTACCCGCGCTGACGACGCCCACCGCGCCGGGTTTGCCGGGAACGTCGTTCACGAGCCACTGCGCGCCCGGCGTCGACGCGTCTGCGGCCGTCGTCTCGAGCGGATCCGTGATCCGGGCGTCCGGCGTCACCGACGTCATATCCAGCACCCGGCCGCTGAGCCGGTTGCGAATGAGCTTCTTGCCCGCGCCGGCATCCTCGATCCGCCACTCGGCGGCCGGATCGGACAGCGCCGTCGTGCCGTAGCGCACTCGGCCGGCCGTGTCCTCGTACAAATACATGCCCTTCCAGTCGTCCTTGAACCTGACGTAAGTTCCCGCGTCTTGCGCTGCAGGCTCCCCTGCGCCGGCCAATGCCGAAACAGCCTGCAGCGGCGCGAGCAGCAGCGCCGCGATCAGACTGAAAACCAGCCATTTCCGCCAACGTATCATAGGTCGGATACCTCTCCTTTTTCGGATGGTTGCTTGCTCATGTCGTCACCCGGCACGTCCTTGCCATACGCGCCCGACTTCTAGCCCTTCGTCGCGCCTTCCGCGAGTCCCGCGATCAGGTAGCGCTGCAGAATGAGAAACACGACCGCGATCGGCAGGGCGACGAGAATCGTGCCGGCCGCGAACATCGTGAAGTTGTTGCCGACCTTGTCGTTGATGAAGCTGAACAGACCGAGCGCGATCGTGAACTTTTCCGGCGAACGCAGGATGATGCGCGGCGTCAGAAAGTCCATGAACGGCGCCATAAACGTAAACAGCGCCACGACGGCCAGAATCGGCCGCACGAGCGGGAACAGGATGCGGATGTACGTCGTCAGATGCCCCGCGCCGTCCATTTTCGCCGACTCGTCCAGATCCCGCGGAATCGTGTCCATGTATCCTTTGACGAGGAACACGTTCATCGGCAGACCGCCGATCACGTAGAAGATGATGAGCCCGGCGAACGTATCGAGCAGGCCGACGAGGTTGAGCAGCAAATAAATCGCCACCATGCCCATCAGCACGGGGAACATCTGCATGAGCAGCACCGCATAGATGCTGTTTTTGCGGCCCGCGAAGTGGTAGCGGGAGAAGACGAACGCGACGAGTCCGACCATGATGACGGAAAACAGCGCGTTCAGCACGGCGACGTAAATCGTGTTTTTATACCAGAGCACGTAATCGCTGCGCGGATCGTAGAACAGCCACCTGTAGTGCTCGAGCGACAGCGAGTCGGGAATCAGCTTGGAGCTGAACATGCTCGTACCCGGATTGAGCGAGATGCTGACCGCCCATAGCAGCGGATACAGGATGACGGCGAACATGATCAGGACGACGAGGTAAATGCCGGCCACTTCGAGCCTGGACTTGAGCTTGCGACCCATCAATACATGCCCTCCTCGCGGAACGAGCGCGTCCGGCGGAATTGAAAAAAGGCGAACAGCGCGACGACAAGGCCCATAATGATCGAGATCGCGGCGGCCATCTTGTAGTTGTTCTGGTCGAACGTGAGCGTGTACACCCAGGAGATCAGAATGTCGGTCGCGCCCGAGCTCTGTCCCGGGACCGGCGGGCCGCCTTTATTGAACAGGTAGATGATGTTGAAGTTGTTGAAATTGTACGAAAACTGCATGATGAGCAGCGGCGCGGTCGCGTACAGGACGTGGGGCAGCGTGATAAAGCGCATCTTGTCCCAGCGGGAGCCGCCGTCGACGTCGGCCGCCTCGTACCAGTCCTTGGAAATGCTCTGAAGCACGCCTGTCACAAGCGTGAACACATAGGGGAAGCCGAGCCAGATTTGCACGAAAATAATCGCGAGCCGCGCCCAGGTCGGGTCGGTCAGCCACGGAATCGAAGTGCCCAGCAGCGACATGACGTCGCGGTTGACGGAGCCGAACGTATCGTTGAACATCGCGGCGAACACGAGCACCGTCATGAACGACGGCACGGCCCAGGGCAGAATGAACACGGTTCGGATGAGCTTTTTGAAACGGACGCGAGCGTCGTTCACCAGGAGCGCGAGAAAAAAAGCGAGCGCGATCTGGAGGCTCGTCGCGACCAGCGTCCACACGACCGTCCAGGTGAGCACCGCAAGCAGGCTTTTCGTCCATACGGCTTCGGTAAACAGCGCGACGAAGTTGTCGAACGCGACCCAATCGAGCAGATGCGCGGGCGGCGAGTTGTATAGATTGTAGTTGGTGAACGCGAGACAAATCATGAACAGCAGCGGGAAAATGACGATCATCGTCAGCAGCATGAACGTCGGCACGATGACGAAGTACGGGAATCCGCGCTCCCAGCTGTCGTGAAAAGCCTGGCGGACGGACGGGATGCGCAGTCCTTCCTGCTTTTTGGCCGCGTCCCGGTATGCGTCCCGCATGTTGAGCGCGTACGCCGACGCGAACAGGATCAGCAGGAGCGCCGCGATGATGCCTTCGACGAGCAGCGTCCTGGAGTCGTCGATCTCGGGATTGCTGCCGAGCGTGATCAAGCCATAAATGCCGTTTACGATCGGCGCCGACAAGGCAGTGCCGACGGCTGCGGCAAGGAGCAGGAAGATCGTGCCCTTGATATAACGGCGGTTGGCATATTGTCCGATGCCGGGAATGACGGACAGCAGCGCCGCCGTCCGCGGCCTTAGACCTTCGCTCCTGCGAGGCCCGCCCGTTGCGGCTTGTTGAATTTGCATGAGGTGACACCTTCCTTAAAAAGAAGAGGGGCTTCTATGCAAGCCCCTCCTCCCGATTCTATGTTGAGCCGCGCTTGCGATCAGGCGCCCGTCATCTTGATCTTGTCTTCGATCTGCTTCACGGCGTCGTCCATCGAGCCCTGCACGTCCTTGCCGCTTGCGATGAACTTCAGCGCGTTGGCCATCGGATCCCATACCGTATCGAGCTCCGGCACGGTCGGGAAGGGCATGCCGTACGTGTTTTGCTGGGAGAAGCCGAACACCAGCGGGTCTCCCGTCAGGTCCGGGCTCGTGAGCACGCTTTTCACCGGCGGCACTTCGCCCGTCTGCTTGAAGTAATAAAGTGCGTTTTCTTCGTTTGTCATGAACGCGGCCAGGTCGGACGCCCACTCCGGCGACTTGGTGAACTTCGACAGCATCCAGCCCTTGACGCCGATGAAGGAGGTCGGGTGTTTGCCGTTTTCGAGCGTAGGCAGAGGCGCTACGCCCAAGTTGTCGCCGAGCTGCTTTTTCAAATCCTGGATCGCCCACGGACCATTGATGATCGCGCCGACTTTGCCCTGGCCGAACAGCCCGCCGACGATGTCGCCGTTGACGTCCTTCGGAATGTAGCCCTTCTGGAACCAGCTTTGGATCAGTTGGCCGCCTCGGACCGCGCCTTCCTTGTTGAAGCCGATGTCCTTCGTATCGAAGCCCCCGCTGCCGTCCGGCTTGAAAATGTAGCCGTCATTGCCGCCCATGAACGCCCATGCGTAATAGAAGTTGGTCGCTTCGAACAGGAAGCCGTACTGCTGCTTTTTGGCGTCTGTCTGCTCGGCCATGATCTTCTCAAGATCGGCGATCGTTTTCGGCGCTTCAGGTACGAGCTTTTTGTTGTAAAAGAGCGCATACGTCTCCGTGACGGCGGGAAGTCCATACAGCTTGCCGTCCTGGCTGAGCGCGGCCAGCGCTTCCGGCGTGTAGGCGGACAGCGTCTCCTGCGGCGCCTTGATCTCCTGCACGAGTCCTTTAATGACCAGCGCGCCGATGCCGGGCTGGTAGAACAGGTCCGGGCCTTTGCCCGCCGGTCCGTCGAGCGCGAGCACGTCCGGCTGGTCGTTCATCGCGACCGGCTTGATGTTGACCTTGATGCCCGTCTGTTCGGTGTACTTTTTGGCGATCTCCGTGGAGACGGCGATCTTGTCCGCGTTGTCGTCCTGCCAGATGGTGAGCTCGGCCGGCTTGGCGGGCAGGTCGGACGATGCGGACGCAGACGCCGACGGCGAAGCGTTCTGAGCGGTGGATGCGGATGCGCTCGGCGAGGCGGACTGGCTCGCGGACGGAGAAGCCGCCCCGGCGTTGCCGCCGTTATTGTCGTTGCTGCCGCAGGCGGACAGCGCGCCGGCGACGAGCAGCGTGCCGAGCGGGATGGCGATTGCCTTTTTGTTTAACATTGTTCGGACTCCCTTTCCCTCTGGACCGTAGGATGGTTGCGGCGCTTGGCCGCGTTGATCTTGCTTGCCTTCATGTTAAGGCAGAGCGGCAGGGATCAACTACCATCCTGGTGACCGGTAATCGCAAGATTGTGACCAGGGAGAGAAGAGGCCGGATTGGCTGGCGGAAACGAAAAAAGCGCAGCTGCAGCGGCTGCGGGCAAGTAGGCTCGGGCTTTAAGCGAGGTTTTACGCATTTAGCGCAGCGCTTGGCTTATGCGGTTGATCATCTTATATGGGCATGAGACAATCAGGAAATGCGGAATTGGATTGAAAACGAGGAGGTTGTTGCTATGCACTACCGTTCATTGGGTCAAAGCGGGCTTCAGGTATCGGCGATCGGACTCGGCACGAACGCGTTCGGCAAGCGATCGGACCGGGAAACGTCGATCCGGATCATTCATGAGGCGCTGGACGGCGGCATCAATATGCTGGACACGGCCAACATCTACGCGGGCACGCAGTCGGAGTCGATCATCGGAGAGGCGCTGGCGGGGAGACGGCATGAAGCGGTGCTGGCGACCAAGGCCGGACTGCCGATGGGACAAGGCCCGAACGACAGAGGTTCGTCCCGTTTCCATCTTCGGCGGGAGCTGGAGAGCAGCCTGAAAAGGCTGAAGACGGACTATGTAGATCTGTACCAGATTCATACGTTCGATCCGGGAACGCCGCTCGAGGAAACGCTGCGCACGCTGGACGACCTGGTCGCTTCGGGTAAAGTACGCTATATCGGCGCCTCCAATTATGCGGCGTGGGAGCTCATGAAGGCGCTCGGCATCAGTGAGCGTCGCGGGCTCGAGCGATTTGTCTGCACGCAGGCCAGCTATTCGCTGGCGGACCGCACGCCGGAGACCGAGCTCATTCCGCTGTGCCTCGACCAAGGGGTCGGGCTCATCCCGTACTTCCCGCTTGCGGGCGGCATCTTGACCGGCAAATACGGCGTTTCGGGCGACACGGCGCCGGAAGGCTCGCGTGCGGACACCGATCCATCGTTCCGCCGCTTTCTCGGCGGCCGGGCGGACGAGCTTGGCCGCCAGGTCGCCGCGCTGGCCCAAGAGCTGGGCGTTCAGCCGGCGGTACTCGCGATCGCCTGGCTGCTCGCCCGTCCCGCCGTCGCCACGGTTATCGCCGGCGCAACCCGTCCCGAGCAGCTTCGTGCCAATCTGGATGCGGATGCCTTGCGTTTATCCGAAGAAACGCTTGGCAGGCTGGTCAAGATCAGCGAGGACTTCAGGCAGGGCAGCCCGTTCGCCGTCTATCGGTTGCTTTAATCAAGCGTTTGCGGCGGAACGTGATGCCCCTCGCCCTTCCCGGGCATATCCTGTGCCGGGTCGGGCGAGATTTTGTGCGGAATCTCGCCCTGCGGCAGCGGTCCGTCTTCGCCCAGGTAGTAGTGCTTCACAGGCTTCATATCGTCGCCGAATTCGTAGACAAGCGGAATAGCCGTCGGAATGTTAAGGTTGACGACGCCGTCCTCGGGCAGGTCGTCCAAATACCGGATCAACGCCCGAAGCGTGTTGCCGTGCGCGCACAGCAGCAGCTTGCGGCCCGCCGCCAGCTCGGGCAGAATGTTTTTCTCCCAATAGACAAGCACGCGTTCTGCCGTGTCGTCCAGATTTTCCGTCAGCGGAACTTCGCCGTCGATGTTTTTGTAACGGGGATCGTCGCCTGCATACCGCTCGTCATCGCGCGCAAGCGCCGGCGGCCGCTCGCTCACGGACCTGCGCCAGAGCAGCACCTGATCGGCGCCGTAGCGGTCCGCCGTCTCCGCTTTGTTGAGCCCCTGCAGCGCGCCGTAATGGCGTTCGTTGAGCCGCCAGCTCTTCGAGACCGGTATCCACAGCTGGTCCAGTTCATCCAGAATGATGCCCATCGTGCGAATCGCCCGCGTCAGCACCGACGAAAAGGCGGCGTCGAAGGCGAATCCGTTCGCGCGCAGCGCCTTTCCCGCTTGCCGCGCTTCCTTCAGTCCCTGCTCGGACAGATCCGAATCGGTCCAGCCGGTGAACCGATTTTCCAGGTTGTATTCGCTCTGACCGTGCCTCACGAATACGATCTTCATGCTATTCCCTCCCTTGCCTCTCGCTTCTCGTATTATAACCGCTATCCCAAGCCAAAGACATTCGCCCGAGGTATTCAAATCGGCCGCCAGCATGTATAATGAACCGGACGATAATCGGACCCGGCTTTTCTGAGAGTGGAAAGCCCTACCACCAAACGGACATTCGGAGCGAACCGCGATTGGTACGACGGCGCATCAACGATCCCGGCAACTCCGTTCATAAGCGAAAGGAGTTTTTTTGTTGCTGCAAAAATTGAAAAGCAACTGGTTCTTCAACACGCGCAGAGATATTCTGTCGGGGTTGACGGTCGCTTTTGCGTTGATTCCGGAAGCGATCGCATTCTCGATCCTGGCCGGCGTCGACCCGATGGTCGGCTTGTATGCGTCGTTCTGCATCGCCGTGACGATCTCGATCGTCGGCGGCCGTCCCGGCATGATCTCCGCCGCGACCGGCGCTATGGCCTCCCTGATGGGGCCGATCGTCGCCAAGTACGGCATCGAATATATTTATGCCGCCGCGCTGCTGACCGGCATCATTCAATTCGTCATGGGACTGCTTCGGTTCGGAAGGTTTATTACGTTTATCCCGCATTCCGTCGTGACCGGCTTCGTCAATGCGCTTGCCATCATCATCTTCATGGCGCAGCTGCCGAGCTTCGAAGGCGCAAACTGGCAAATGTATGCGATGGTGGCAGGTACGCTGGCCATTATTTATTTGTTTCCGCTGCTGACCAAAGCCGTCCCCTCCGCGCTCGTCGCGATTATCGCGATGACGATCGTCTCGGTGAGCCTCGGGAACGACCTGCGGACGGTCGGCGACATGGGGCCGATCACGCAGAAGCTGCCGCTTTTCCACTTTCCGGACATCGACTTCACCTTCGATGCCATCTGGCGCATCGTGCCGATCTCGCTGGCGCTTGCGGTCGTCGGCTTGACCGAGTCGCTCATGACCGCGACGATCGTCGACGAGATAACGGAGACCAAAAGCGATAAAAACCGCGAGGTGCGCGGACAAGGCATCGCCAACGTCGTCTCCGGCCTGTTCGGCGGCATGGCCGGCTGCGCCATGATCGGCCAGACGGTCATCAACGTCAAATCCGGCGGGCGTTCGCGGCTCTCGACGTTCGTGGCGGGCGTCTTCCTGTTGTTCCTGATTCTCGTGCTGGGCGACGTCGTCCGCGTGATCCCGATGGCCGCGCTCGTCGGCGTCATGATCATGGTGTCGATCGGCACGTTCGACTGGCGCTCGCTTGCCACGCTGGCGAAAATTCCGCGCAGCGACGCGCTCATCATGGTCGTGACCGTCGGCATCGTCGTCGCGACCTCGAATCTCGCGCTTGGCGTGCTCGCCGGCGTCGTGCTCAGCGCCGTCTATTTCGGCTGGCGCTCCGCCCGTATCAAAGCGCATGTTGATACGGCCGCGGGCGACCGCAAAACGTATCGCATCGCAGGCCAGCTCTTCTTCGGCACGATGAATCCGTTCGTGAATTTGTTCGATTACAAGGAAGATCCTTCGGACGTGACCATCGATTTCTCGGCTTCGCACGTATGGGACCACTCGGGCGTGACCGCGGTCTCGAAAGCCGCCGAGAAGTACGCGCGGTACGGCAAAACGGTTCGCATCGTCGGCCTTAACGAAGACAGCCGCCGTCTGATCGAACGCGCCGGTCTTCCGTTCACCGCATCCCGTTAACGCGCGGCGCCGCTCTCAGCGCAAAAAGCTGAGTTGAAAAGCAAACGGTACGAAGCATGCTTCGTACCGTTTGCTTTTTATTTACCGTCGCCGAATTGTACACCTTGCAGCGTCTGCCGCTTCACACGAAATTCAGAAGCAGCAATCGCTGACGCCGGACTGTCGATGGACTGTCGTTGGACTATCGTCTCCCGTACCGTTTCGCTGCAAAGCCTGCAAATATACATCAATTCCCTCCCATATCGACCCTTCGGAGAGGAAAAGATGCAAATATACATGTAATTTCCTCCATAAAACTCATTTTCGGCTTGAGCTTCCGATTTGCCTGCGCATTTGCAGGTATTTCATCAAGCGTCGTTGGTCGGCCGAAAATACATGTACAAATGCAGGTTCTGATGCCCGCCAAACACCCGAAAAGCGCCGGCACGCGGAAATAAAGCTACCAATCTGCAATCCCCGCCATTCAAGCGTCGTTCACGCTTGCGAATCCGCCGGATAGACGATACCGATCTGCCGTCTGGCCTCGTCCATGACGTCGAGAACCGCGATCATCCGCTCATGCGTATTGATCTCCGATTCCGTCTTGCCTTCCCGGACGAGGTTCACGAAAGCCTGCAGCTCGTAAACCATCGTGTGCTCGGATTGAGGCGCGGACAGTTCCTCTTCCCTGCCGTCCCGGTATCGGACGCGCACGCGCTCCGGCTGGCTGATCTGATCGATCAGGATACTTCCCTCTTCCCCCTGAATCTCGCTCGGCGCATACGAATTGGCGATTTTGGAGTACATGACGACCGCCTCCATGTCCGCGTACCGCAGCAGCACGCTGCCCTCGCCGTCGGCGCCGGATTCGAGCATGACGCCGCTCGCCTTGACCTCCAGCGGTGGGCCGAACCAGCAGATGGCCGGATACAGGCAGTAGATGCCCAGATCCATCAATGCTCCGTTCGAAAGCGCCGGATTAAAGGCGTTCAGCACCGTTCCCGCGCGGTAGGCGTCATAGCGCGAGGAATACTGTCCATAGTTGCCGACATAGCGCCGCACCTTGCCGATCGAAGGCAATGCCCGCTCGATCGCCTGGAAGCTGGGCATGAACGTCGGCTTCATCGCCTCCATGAGCAGCACGCCGTGCTTGCGCGCTTCCTCGATCATCCGCCGCGCCTCGGCGCCGTTCGAGGCGACCGGCTTTTCGCAGAGCACGTGAATGCCGCGCCGCATGAACAGTAGCGCTTGCTCCGCATGATAGACGTTCGGCGTCGCGATGTAGACGGCGTCGATCCGGCCGTCCGCCGCCATCGCCTCCATATCGTCATAGGCATGCGGGATGCCGTGCTGCGCGGCATACGCCTCCGCTCGCTCCAGCGAGCGCGAGCATACCGCCGCCGCCTCGAAGCCTTCCGCTTCTTTTGCTGCCGCGAGCAGCCTGTCCGTGATCCAATTGGTGCCGACAAATCCGAATCTTACCGTCATGAGAGTATGGCTCCTTGCGCATTTGGTGTAGGTTAACGGCTTGGCTTACCTTACAGGTCCTGATTACATTCCTAATTAGATCACAAGCCTTCGCGGAAAAACAAGTTTCGGTAGATGTATTTCGAGCCCTGGGGCTTGAAATCAAGGGCGAGATAACCCGGTGCTCCGTCTATCGCACGCAGATCGGCAGTCCGTATACGGCTCCTTACAAACCGAACCAAGGCCCTTCGGTCGGTTCGCGCCATGGCCGACGCCAGCGAGAACGCATATTCGCGACTCGTCGCAAGCGCGTAGCAAAACGGCAGCAGGGCCGCGGCCACAGCCCGATGCGCGCCGGGCGCGAAGTAAAACTGGACGCTGCCCGGCGGAATCGTAATGCCCGTAGCATAAGCGTCCTTCGTACCCGGCGACGGATAATCGATAAAGTACCCGATGCCATTGGTCCCGAGACCTTGCTCCAGACGACCTGCGAGTGGCGAGGCCTCCCGCAGCTGCCGCTTCATGTCGTCCAGCCGGAGCTCGACGATACTGCGGGACCAGCGATCGGCAAACCGGCCGCTCGCAGCGACTTCCCGATAAAAGGGGAGCATGGCTCGCGCCGATAGCCGCAGCGCCCTGGCTACGCTGCGAATGGCTCGCTTATCGACGCGGCGACAGGACGTCGACTTGTTCGTGCCGCAAATTTCGCCTCTCAACAACAGGGGCTTGCTTGTTTTATGCCCGATCCGCCCCATTAGCGGCGCAACCCGGTTTCCTTTTTCCCCGGTCTTCCTAGCAGCAGTCATGGCGAATCGCCTCTCTTCCTTATGGCTTATCGGCTCTCCCTATAGGATATGAGGAACGCCGCATGCGCGGAAGCGGATCGTTCGACGAGAAATCCGGAAATGCAGAAAACTTCGCTTGTCAAATCGGAATGAACTGTATAGAATCGACAAAGGATTTACCCATATTCGTTGATCATTGGAGGTTAACATCAAGTGACGAGGCAAGAAATCGGCATTCACGAACGGCCTCCGCTGGGCCAGAGCCTCATGCTCAGCTTGCAGCACCTGTTCGCCATGTTCGGCTCCACGGTGCTCGTGCCGAACCTGCTTGGCGTCGACCCCGCCATCTGCTTGCTGATGAACGGGATCGGTACGCTGCTTTACATTTTTATATGCCAGGGCAAGATTCCGGCGTACCTCGGCTCCAGCTTCGCGTTTATCGCGCCGGCCGGCGCTGTCATCGGAAATTACGCGAACCCGGGCGACGGCTATGCGGCAGCGCTCGGCGGATTTTTTGCGGCAGGCGTCGTTTTCGTCCTCGTCGCCCTGATCGTGCAGTTCGCGGGCACGCGATGGATCGATGTCGTCTTCCCGCCGGCCGCCATGGGCGCGATCGTCGCGGTCATCGGTCTCGAGCTGATCCCCGTCGCGGCCGGTATGGCCGGCTGGATCCCGAGTTCAGGCAGCGCGGACTGGTCGCCGAATGGCACTGCCATCGCCGTGAGCGTGTTCACGTTGCTCGTTACCGTTCTCGGCTCGGTGCTGTTCCGCGGATTCATGAAGATCATCCCGATTCTGTTCGGCATCGTAGCGGGCTACTTCCTGGCCTGGACGCTCGGGATGACCGACTTCTCCGGCGTTAAGAGCGCGGGCTGGCTGGAATCGCCGACCTTCACGGCGCCATCGTTCGAATGGTCGGCTATGCTCACGATCCTGCCGGCCGCGCTGGTCGTCGTCGTCGAGCATATCGGCCACTTGATCGTGACCGGCAATATCGTCGGCAAGGATCTGTCCAAGGATCCGGGCCTGCACCGCTCGATGCTGAGCAACGGCATCTCGACGATTCTGTCCGCCTTTACCGGCTCAACGCCCAATACGACCTACGGGGAAAATATCGGCGTGCTTGCGATCACGCGCGTCTACTCCACCTTCGTCATCGGCGGCGCCGCCGCCATCGCGATCGTGCTCTCCTTCTTCGGCAAGCTGTCCGCGCTCATCGCCGCGATTCCCACAGCGGTCATGGGCGGCGTATCGCTCCTGCTGTTCGGCGTCATCGCCGCCTCGGGCCTGCGGATGCTCGTCGAATCGAAGGTCGACTACAGCAAGCCGGTCAACCTTTTTCTGACAACGATCGTGCTCGTCACCGGATTGTCCGGCGTCAAGATTACGGCCGGTGATTTCTCGCTCTCCGGCATGGCGCTCGCTACTGTCGTCGCCATCGTGATGAGCCTCTTGTTCAAGCTGTTCGAGAAGCTCGGTTGGTCGAACGAAAAGCAATCCTCGCATTAAAGCAGCTTGCACAAACTTAAGGCAGCATACAAAAAACCGTCGAGCGCATGACGCGCCGACGGTTTTTGAGCTATTTCGCGTTCAAGCCATCCCGAACCGTTCCAGCTGTTCCCATTGTCCTTCGAGACGCAAAATCTCGGGCTGCTTGTCGCCGATCAGATCGAAATGCGGGAAAGGTCTCCGCTCATGAATATATGCCGGATTTAACCCGTGACGCGTACACCAGTCGGCCAGCTTGCGCAGATCCGCACAGCCTACCTTGGTGATGGTCTTGACGCCCGGGAATCGGGGCTCGAACCAATAATGCGTTAAAAATGCGATCTCGCCTTCGGCTACCTTACGCTTCCAGGCTTCAAGCTCCTCACGCTTCACCCCGAAAGCCATGCGTTTTCCTCCTTATCTTATCCTCGGATCGAGCGCCTCGCCCGAATATCCTCCGACCACTTGGACAGCAGCTCCTGAATCTCCGCCGGTCGCGTCGGCTTGCTCAAGAAGTCGTTCATGCCCGCAGCCAGACAAGCCGCCTTGTCCTCCTGACGAGCGAATGCCGTCAGCGCTACGATGATGGGGCGCCGATGCTCGGGCAGCAGCTCCCTGATCTTTGCGGCTGCCTGCAAGCCGTCCATCGCCGGCATCTGCACATCCATGAGCACGAGATCGAAAGGCTGCGTCACCGCCGCGTTCACCGCGGCTTGCCCGTCCGACGCGATGACCGGCTCGTAGCCCAGCTTGTTCAGCATGGCCCGGATAATTTGCTGGTTTACCGCGTGATCCTCGGCTACGAGAATCCGCATCGGACCGAACCGCGTCGCGTCTTCCGTACCTGCGGAAGACGCCCCCGATAAATCCGCGGCTGCCTCGGCTGCGGAGGCTTGCTCGGACTGCGCATGGGACGACAGCGTGAACCGGAATGTCGAGCCTTGCCCCTCGATCGTATCGAAGCCGATCGTGCCGCCCATAAGCTCGACCAGCTTTTTGCAGATAGACAGTCCGAGCCCGGTTCCTCCGTACTTCCGATTCGTACCCGAATGCAGCTGGGAGAAGGCTTGAAACAGCTGGCCCTGTTTATCCTTCGGAATGCCGATTCCCGTATCCTGCACGGCAAATTCGACCAGCATCGATTCCTTGTTACGCGTCGGCATCGCCCTAACGAAAAGGAATACGGACCCCGTATCCGTAAATTTGACGGCGTTGCTCAGCAGGTTGACAAGCACCTGCCGCAGCCGAACCGGATCGCCGAACATGAGCTCCGGTACGCTCCCCTCGAACCGGAGACCGATCTCGATCTTTTTTTCCACTGCCTGGACCTTGAACAGTTCGAGCGCTTCTTCGACCGTGCTGCGTACCGCAATCGGCTCGTAGTGCAGCACGAGCTTGCCCGCCTCAATCTTGCTGAAGTCAAGAATCTCGTTCAGGATATGCATCAGCGATTCGCCGCTGCGGCCGATCACCTCCGCATAGCTCCGCTGCTCTTCGGTCAGCTCGGTGTCGAGCAGCAGCCCGGTCATCCCGATGACGCCGTTCATCGGCGTACGCAGCTCATGGCTCATTACCGACAGAAACTCGGACTTGGCACGGTCCGCGCGTTCCGCGCTTTCCTTCGCCTTGATGATCTCTTTCTCGCCGGTCACGTCGCGGAATACGACAACGGCGCCCTTCGGCATGCCGTCCTCGTAGGTCGGCGAGATCTGATAGTCGGCGAGGAAGCTCGTGCCGTCGCTTTTCCAGAAAACCGCATCCTTGTCCTGATACGCACGGCCCTCGCGCAGCGCCCTGAGAGGCGGAGACTCGTCGTCCCAATAGCTCACGCCGTCCGTGCCGGTCTGCAGCAGATGACGCAGTGCGGATACGTCGGGCAGACGATCCTCCCGCAAGCCGAGCATCAAGGCGCCCGACTGATTGATAAACGTAAAGTTACCTTCCTCATCCAAGCCGAAGATACCCTCGGAAACCGAGTTCAGGATGCGGGCATGCTCTTCGTTCAATTTATGAATGCGTTCGGTATGCTGCTTGGCCGCCGTAATGTCCGTCGCGATGCCGTAAAATCCGACCGTCTCGCCGTTCACGACGATGGGGACATTCGTAATGTTGAGCGTAAGGATGTCGCCGCCTTTGCGGATCAAACGCGCCTCGTACGTCTGCGGCGTGCCTTGAATTGCGAGATTGACGTGGCGCGACAACTTTTCCAGATCTTCCGGATAGGTAAGCGGCGCAAACGTCAGTTCTCGAAGCTCGTCCTGATCATATCCGGTCAACTGCTCCATCGCCGGATTAATCTTTGTAAAATTGCCTGCCAGATCGAAAGAGCAAATCGGCGTATTATTCAGATCGAACAGGCACCGGTACCGGCTCTCGCTTTCCGTCAATTTATCCTCGGCGCGCTTGCGGGCGGTTATATCGATGGAAATGCCGTAAACGCCGACCACCTCGCCGTCTACGACGATCGGGATGTTGGACACGTTGGTCTCGATCTCGCTGCCGTTCTTGTGGATGATCGTAATTTCGTAATTCTGCGCTACGCCGCTCGCCGCAAGCGCGAAGTGATGCGCCGTCTTGGCCTCGTATTTAGGCGGTACGAGCGGGCCGTAATACATGCCGATCAACTCTTCGAGCGTATACCCCGTCAGCTTCTCCAAATTCGGATTGGCCGTTAAATATTCTCCCTTGAGATTCATCGAATACACGGCGGACTGGTTGTACTCGAAAAGCGATTTGTAGCGCTGCTCGCTCTCTTGCAGCCGCTGCTCGAACTGCCTTCGTTCGGTAATGTCCTGAACGGATCCGAGCAAGCGGGACGGCCGTGCGGATTCGGGATCGACCACCTCCCAGGTTCCCTCGAGAATGCGTATCGAACCATCCGGATGGATAAGCCTGTATATGACAGAATCCTTGAGCGTATCGGCGGAGACTTTGTCCAGATGGCCGCGTATCATTAAACGGTCTTCCTCCGGAATATTCGCCATGGCGGAGTCGATACTGCCCTGCTCGTAGCTCTCCGGCAAGGCAAGCACGCGCTTTGCCCCATTGGACAGCGTGATCGTGTCCCGGTCCAGGTCGATCTCATAGGTGCCCATCTTGGCGATTCGCTGCGCCTCGTCGAGCTTGTCCTCGTACTGCTTGCGATCGCTCACATCCCGGGCCACGGACAAGACGCGGTCCGCCTGTTCCGTATCGTCCCAGATCACCTGCGACCACACCTCGAACCAGAGGTATCGGCCGTCCTTGCGACGGACGCGGCGCAGAAAAAATCGATCGTTCGAGAAGAGCTTGCCCGGATGACTCATCTCGCTTGCGTCTTCGGGATGGTAATAGCTTTGGCGCATCTTGCGGGTCATTTCCTCAGGCGTGTATCCGAGCACTTCCTTGCAAGAAGGAGAAATATAAAGCAGCTCTCCCTCGAGCGAGCTCACCGATACGAGATCGTGGGAATTGCGAGTAAGGAGCATATACAGATGACGGTTGTTCAACACGGGTATGCGTTCCGTCTTTTGACTCGTAATGTCCAGCATCTCCGCAAACAGGTAGAGCGCTTCGTCCGTCCGGGGATCTCTCACCGACGACAAGCGCATGCGCACCCAGATCGAGCGCCCGTCCTTGTGCAGCAGACGCTTCTCGATCTCCTCCATATAGCCGTGCTGCGCCTTGCATCTTTCCGCAGCCGCACGGTAGAACGACGGACGGCTCGGATCGCGGTCGGTAATATCGGGAAACGGCAATCCGAGCAGCTCTTCTTCCCGATAACCAAGCATATCGCACAACGCGGGATTGAGCTTGAGCAGCGTATCGTCCAAAGCCGAGATAACAGCGAAGCCGTTCAACGAAAAGTTGCTGGCCTGCTGGAAGATGATGCCATAGTCCAACGAAGAAGTCATCAGCGAGCCTCCACGTCATCAGGTGAATCGCCTGTCTATTTGAGCCGAATGGCGAAATTTATCGTAATGATTATACCATGCGCTTCTTGCGAAAAAACGAGTAATCACGGGAACGCAAGCTTTGGTCTCCTTCAATAATAAACCGATCCGTTCTTTGCGAATCAGTTCCGGGAACCCTCGAACCGATTACGCGCGAGGTCGATCCAGGCCTGCGCGGCAAGCGGCACGTACCCCTCTTTTCTCCATGCCATCGCCAGCCGCCAAGGAAGCCCGGGCGGCGCCAGCTCCACCGTTCGCACACGCGCCGGGGGAAGCTGTGCGCAGATCGTCGCGGGCAGCAAGGCGACGCCGAGCCCCTCGCCGACCATCTGGACGATGAAGTCCCACTGGGAGCTTTCGGCAACGATATTCGGGCTGAAGCCCGCCGCTTCGCACGCGGCCGTAATCTTTCCATGAAGCGTGAACTCCGCGCGAAACAGCACGAACGGCTCGGACGCCAGCTCCCCCAGTCCCAAGACAGTCTCGCCCGCTAACCGATGACCCGCCGGAAGCACGACCTTCATGCGATCGTCGATGACGATAAACGAATTGTAGAACGATTCGTCGATCGGCGTCTGCAGAACGCCGACATCCAGCAAGCCGGCCCGCAGATCTTCGTCCAGCGATAAGGCCCCCGCTTCGGACAAGCGGATTGCGATGCCGGGGTACAGCCTTCGATACTCGCCGACGACACCCGGAAAAAAATTGGAGCCCGCCATCGGGGGAAGGCCGAGACGGAGCGTTCCCTGTCGCAAGTCGGCCAGATCGGTCAGCTCCCGGCGCAGCGCATCCATCTGCGCCAGGATCGGCGTGCCGTACCGGACCACCGCTTCTCCGGCCTCGGTCAGCCTCGGCCGCTTCCCTTCCCGGCTGAACAGGCGGACGCCGAGCTCCTCCTCCAATTGAATAATCGTCTTGCTGAGCGTCGGTTGCGCGATATGCAGGGTATCCGCCGCCAGCGTGAAGCTGCCCCGACGGGCGATCTCCGCCACGGCTTCTAAATGTCGAATATCCATTTTACTCCCTTCCCCATAGCCATATGGAATGATTTCTATTCTTTATATTCATTTTACCTATGATACAGGTATTCGTATACTGTTTTTATGGCCAATAAAAGGAGCATCACAAAATGAAAGCAAAAACGATCTTTAAAACTGCGCTGCAGGTCGGCTTCTTTATCGCCTTATCACGGATGTCCGATCTGGCCGCGGAAGCTGTCCGTCTTCCGATCCCCGGCAGCATTCTCGGTCTGGTCGCGCTGTTCGCGCTGCTTGAGTTAAAAATCGTCAAGCTCGCCTGGGTCGAGCTGGGCGCCGAATGGTTAGTCGCACAGATGCTGCTGTTTTTTGTCCCCGCTACCGTCGGCATCGTTCGCTACAAGCCGCTTATTGTACACAGCGGCGCCGCGATTCTCGCCACCATTTTGCTTAGCACGGCCATCGTCATGGCGATCGCAGGCTTTGCCGGCGAGCGATCGGCCGGAGCGCGCAGAAAAGAGGCGGCATCATGATGCCGCTCGTCTGGCCCGTGCTGACCGTCTTTGTCTACGTATGCTCTAAATGGCTGTATGCGCGAACGCGCAAGCTGTATCTGACGCCGCTCGTCGTCACGCCCGCTATCGTTATCTCCGCGCTGGCGCTCAGCGGCTCCTCCTACGAATCGTTCGACCGGGGCTCGCACGGGATCGGAGAGATGATCGGTCCGGCGACGATCGCGCTCGCCGTCACGATGCACAAGCATATGAACGTGCTGAAAAAGCATGCGCGGGCCATCGCGGCCGGCGTGACCGCAGGCGGGCTCGCGGCCGTCGCCGTCTCCGCCGGACTTGCCCGCTTATTCGGACTGGCCGCGCCCATCATGGACAGCCTCGCGCCCAAGTCGGCGACGACGCCGGTCGCCTTGTCGGTCTCTGACGCGATCGGCGGCGTGCCGACGATAACGGCGGTCGCTACGCTAGCGACCGGATTGACGGGCATGCTCGTCGGTCCCCTGCTCGTGCGCTGGCTGCACATTCGCAGCTCCGTCGGTCGCGGCATCCTGCTCGGAACCGCCGCCCATGCCGCGGGCATCGCCAAGGCGTTCGAATACGACGCCGACGCAGGCGCGTGCGCGGGCATTGCCATGGTGTGCACTGCCTTTGTGACGTTGTGCGCCTCGGCGCCGATTATGTCCTTGTTTCAAGGATGATTTTTAAACGGACGCCTGCGCGCCCGATTTCGACGCTCTGGACGCCATGACGAATCGCATGATGACATACAGCAAGAGAAATCCGGCCATGATCAGCGCGGAATAACCGTACATGCGGGAATAGCCGATCCGGGCGGCGATCGCACCGAGCAGAACCGCGCCAAGCGCAACGCCGAGATCGGTCGAGTTGTAGAACATGCTGTTGGCGAAGCCGTGGCGCTCTCTGGGCGTGCTGCGCAGCATCCAGGCCTGAAGCGTCGGCTGAATCGCGCCGAAGCCAAGACCGTAGAGCAGCGCCGAGACGATCAGCTGCGGCATGCCCGTCGCGCCCGACAGCACGAGCATGCTCGCCAATACGCATGCGGCAGCCGGGATCAGAACAGCGGCATGTCCTCTGCGGTCGAAAATCCGTCCGGCAATCGGCCGAACGAGAATGACGGTAATGGCATTAAAAAGGAAAAACAACCCGACCTGCGCGATATGCACACTTTCGCCGAACAAGGCGATGAAGCTGAGCAAGCCGCTATACGTAATAGACAGCAGCATATTAAGTACCGCCGGCAGAAGAAGCGGCATGACCGCGTTCGTGGATGCGCCTGACATCGGCGAGATTGCCGTCCGTTTTTGATCGATCGCGGAACCGGATTTCACTGCTGCCGATCCGGATGCCGTCTCCGGCTTTTCCCGTTTTCCGCTGCGCGCAGATCCCGACATCAGCAGTACGCCAGCCGACAAAGCTGCAGCTGCGGCGCTGGATAGCGTAAGCGTCTGGAATCCGAATCCATTCATCAGATTCATGCCGATGACCGGGCCGAGCGACATCGCAAGACTCGTCGATAGTCCGAAGTAACCGATGCCCTCGCCGATTCGATCCGCCGGAATAATCCGCGCCACGAGCGTCGGAACGATCGTGCTTGCCGTGCCGAAGCCGACGCCGTACAGCACGCGGATGACGATTAGCGACCCGATCGCGTCCGCGTAGGCGCATAGAAAGGTCGTCAGCGCGGCTGCCGCCAAACCCGTATAAAGCAACGTGGTACGGCCGAGCTTCGGCATTAGCGACGCCGTCGCGAAACGGCTAGCGATTGCGGCTAACGCGAAGGTCGCCGTCACGAGACTGACGGTCAAATCCCCGCCGCCCAAATCCCCTTTTACGTACATCGGCAGGGATGACAGCAGCATTTGCAAATTAAGAAACAATAAAAAGAAACCCAGCGTGAGGCCGATAAATGCCTTCGTCCAAAGCGGGGCGGTTCGTTCACTCTCGTGCATGCTGCATAAACTCCTTCTTGTGATTGACTTAGATGATAGCGGGGCGCATGCCGCGCGATTGCGAGCGTTCCTTATCCATTTAGCTGATCTACATGCTTGCCTACGCGGTGCAGCAGGCCGAGCAGCGTCTCAAGTTCCCCGGGTGTCAGGCAAGCCGTCACTTCGGCAAGTACGGCGGTCTCGATCGGCCTCGTCTCTTCGATCAGCCGTCGCCCCTCCGCTGTCGCCTCGATAAAAATCGCCCGCCTGTCATTTTGGTCAGGACGCCTCAGTATCCAGCCCTTGCGGACCAGGTGGTCGACGATTCGCGTCGTCGTCGGCTTGTCCTTGCCCGCCCGTTCGCCAAGCTCTCGCTGGATCAAACCATCGGACTCTGTGGCATAATAAAGCACCGACCATTGCTCGGGCGTAATATCGTAAGGTTTTAACCGCTGCATCAGCCTATTGGACATTCGACGATAGACAAGCCCCGTCGTAAAGCCGAGCGAACCCTCCAAACCTTCACTTGCCATACAGGATCACCTCATTTAGTTGTCATGACAACTATATAACTTAAATGATGATTCGTCAACAGGACAGGCCATTGTTTATTGCTAAAAATCGAGCCGTCCCCCGCGCAAAGAGCGAGAGAACGGCTCGTTATTTATCCTGCGATAATATGGAAACCGGCATCCACGTGAAGCACTTCGCCGGTGACACCGCGGGATAGTCCGCTGATCAGAAACATCGTCGCGTCTCCTACTTCGGACTGGTCGACGTTGCGGCGCAGCGGCGCTTTTTCCTCGACAGCGTTCAAAATGTCGTTGAACCCCGACACTCCCTTCGCCGCAAGCGTCCGGATCGGACCGGCGGACACCGCGTTGACGCGAATGCCGTATTTGCCGAGATCCTCGGCCAAATAGCGGACGCTTGCCTCAAGCGCAGCCTTGGCGACCCCCATTACGTTGTAATTGCGCATGACGCGCTCTGCGCCCAAATACGTCTGGGTTACGATGCTGCCGCCCTCCGTCATCAAGGGCTTGACAGCTTTGGCGACGGCGACGAGGGAAAATGCGCTCGATTCCTGCGCGAGCAAGTAACCCTCGCGCGACGTGTCGACGTACTCGCCGCCCAGCTCGTCTTTATCCGCAAAAGCGAGCGAGTGCACGACACCATGTACGACGCCCGCTTCAGCGCCGATTCTGCCGAACGCCGCCTCGATCGACGCGTCGTCGGACACGTCGCATTGCACCGTCAGCAGCGGATCGATGCCGCTCTCCGCAAGCAGCTTCGCCAGCTTTTCGTACGATCTATCCTTGCGATAAGTGAAAATCAGGCGGGCGCCCTGCGCGTGCAGCGACTTCGCGATCCCCCAGCCGATGCTCCGTTCGTTGGCGATCCCCATCACGATGACGTTTTGACCGTTTAGCAATCCAGACACTTCCATCTACCTCCGCTTGCGCTATTCATTCAAGATGATTCATTATAGCCCAATGCGGCGGCGAAGGACAGGCCGGCAACAGCTGCAGCGTACGACGCTATCCGTTATCCGGCAGTCGAAGCCTGTTCGGCTGCGGCGTCGGGATCGATGCCCCGGGTTTCCTTGCCCCATGCCAGCAGCACGACGACCCCGACGACGATCGCGGCGCAGAAGATCAGGAAGACGCCCGTAATGCCCGTTCCGCGTTCCAGCAAATAGCCGACCAGATAAGGTCCGATCACGCCGCCGATGCGGCCGAACGAAGCGGCCATGCCCGCGCCGGTCGAACGGATGCGCGTCGGGTACAGCTCCGGCGTATAGGCATACATCGCGCCCCAGGCGCCTAGATTAAAGAAGGACAGACAAGCGCCTGCCGTCATGAGCGTCGCATCGCTCGTCGCCCAGCCGAACCACCACGCGCAGATCGCCGTTCCGATCAGATAGATCGTCAGCACGCGTTTGCGCCCCAATTTCTCGATGAGCCACGCCGCGCTGAAGTAGCCGGGAAGCTGGGCGAGCGTCATAAAAAGGACGTATTCGAAGCTTTTGACCAGGCTGTAGCCTTTGAGCACCATCACTTGCGGCAGCCACAGGAACATTCCGTAGTAGGAAAAAACGACCGTGAACCACAGCACCCAGAGCGCGAAGGTCGACGCCCGGTATTGCGGCGCCCACAGCTTGGCGAACCGCTCGCGAAGCCCGATCCGCTCGCGGGACCGCTGCTGCTCCCTGAACCTCGGCGCGTCCTGC
This sequence comes from Cohnella hashimotonis, assembly GCF_030014955.1. Classification (NCBI taxonomy): domain Bacteria; kingdom Bacillati; phylum Bacillota; class Bacilli; order Caryophanales; family Paenibacillaceae; genus Cohnella; species Cohnella hashimotonis. The sequence continues at coordinate 2,516,656 of NZ_JAGRPV010000001.1, read as the reverse complement.
ACCGCTCGCCGCAAATAGATCGCATATAGGCAGGGCAGCGCGCCGATGACGAAGGCGGCACGCCAGCCGTGGTCAGGGATGACGAAATAGCCAATCAGCGCGGCGGCGATCCAGCCGACCGCCCAGAAGCTCTCGAGCAGCACGACGGCTCTTCCCCGATCCTCCGGCCGCACCGATTCGGATACGAGCGTCGAGGCCACGGGCAGCTCGCCGCCGAGTCCGAAGCCGGCCGCGAACCGAAGCAAGCACAATACGGCAAAGCTGGCGGCAAGCGCCGACAATCCGCTGGCCACGCTGAATACCAATAGTGTGGCGAGCAGCACGGCGCGTCTGCCGTAGCGATCCGCCATCGAGCCGGCCACGGCGGCGCCGAACGCCATCCCAACGGAACCGATCGCGGCGAGAAATCCGAGCTGCTGCTTGCCGAGATCCCAATCGACGGCCAGCGCAGCCGCGACAAACGAAATCAGCCCGACGTCCATCGCGTCGAACAGCCAGCTAAGACCCGCGCTAACCATCAGCTTGCGTTGTCCGGTCCGTCCGGTTGACCCGGACGATCCGCTCGATCCGGTTTGTCCGAACGAGCCGGACCGCCGCCCAGTCCTTCCATTCGCCATTGCTTTGCTCATGCGACGCCGCCTCCTTTTACTCGTCGAATCACGCTTTCCCTAGTCTTACCCGATTTCTGCCGTTTTTTTGTTTGCCGGTCCTTTTTTTGATACATTTAAAAAATGGGAGAAGGAGGAAGCGTTATGTCTAACACGGAATGGCTATGGTTAATAGGCGTAGCGGCTGCGTTAATTGCCTTCTTCTTGGCATGCGGCATCTACGTTTTTTTCGTCGAGCCTTTCAGGCTCGCCGTGACCCGGCGCGAGATCGAATCCGCGTGGCTGCCCGCGGGCTTCGACGGGATCAAGATCGTGCAATTCAGCGATACGCATATCGGGCCCAATTATTCGGTCAAGAGATTCGAAGGCCTCGTCTCGGCAATTGCCGCGGAAAAGCCCGATATCGTCGCGTTCACGGGGGACCTGTTCGATGCCAGAAAGAACAACCCGGATCGGGAAAAGGACCTCTCGGCTTTGCTATCCCGCATTCAGGCACCTCTTGGCAAGTTCGCCGTCTACGGCAATCATGACTTCGGGTACGAGCGAACCAGGCGCAGCACCAACCCGTCGCTGGCGAAGGCGGGCTTCGAACTGCTGCTGAACGAGACCAAAAAAATCAGGCTGGAAAATGGCGAGTTTCTGTCGGTATCCGGGTTGGACGACTATGTGCTCGGCAAGCCGGACCCTGCTCGCACGCTCGCGAAGCTTCGTCCGGACGGCTTTAATCTGCTGCTCGTCCACGAACCCGATGTTGCCGCTTTCCTCGTCCGCTACCCGATCGACCTGCAGCTGTCCGGCCATAGCCACGGCGGTCAAGTGAAGCTGCCAATCGTCGGCGCGCTCGTCCGCACGCAGCTCGGCAGAAGATTTTTATCCGGCCTGCACATCGTATCCGACCGGCGCCGGCCGCGCAGACCGTACCTGCTGTACGTCAACCGCGGGATCGGCACGACGCGCCTTCGCGTCAGATTCGGAAGCGTGCCGGAACTGTGCGTATTTACGCTCAGAAGCAAGGCGAAGGCGGAAGGATGACTTTGCCGGGACGATTGAGTCGGTTGCCGGGTCCGCGGCAAAAATTCTCGGCATAGCACATTCATACGGATTTAACTTATTTGTACTCTTGCAATGGCTTTTTCCAACACGGCGAACGCCATGAAAAACGCCCTCCCTTAAAGCGCCGGGAGGGCGTTGGCATGCTTATTGTTAACGCAGAATAGGCTCGAGCAACGAAGCGAACACAGGCAGCAGGCAGTCGCGCATTCGCGCGTAGCCAAGGTCGGACGGATGCACGCTGTCCGCGGAGCATTCGCCGTAATCCTCGCCGAGCATGTCCTCGCCGCTCAGGAAAAAGACTTGCGAATCGCCTACGTCGCGCAGCCGCTGCACGATGTCCTGCTGCAGCGTCAGCCGCCGGCGCCGCTCCATGTCGAACAGCGGCACGAACGCCTCGCGTCCCATCCTGATCTGGGACACGACCAGGATCGGCGTCAACGGGTGGGATTCGCGATAGATCTCGATAAACGCAGGCAGCGTCTCTCCGAGCCGCTCGGTGCTCGGCGTATTGCCCTCGTAATCGAGAACGAGCAGCGCCGGATCGTCGATCTCCGCAGCCAGGCGGGCCAGCTCAGGCTCGCCCTGCGCGTTGCCCGAGAAGGCGAGGCTTACGAATTCGATCGGCAGCTGACGGCTGAGCTGGTTCGGATACGCCATTCCCGGACGCGAGGCGCCTGCGCCGTGCACGATCGACGTGCCATAGATGACGACCTTTTTATCGCTTGCAAAGCCCGAAAAAGGCTCGATCGCCGCATCCGGCGCAAGACCGATTTCAAGGCTATGGATTCCCTGATAGAGCGGCAAATAGAGCGTGACTTCCTTGGCGGATTCATCCTGGTTCTCGAACAGCTGCGATTCGTATGCCTCGTCGTCGTAATGGAACTTCGCCGAGCATACGTAGCGCTGGCTGCCCTGCGGACCCAAATAGCAGTCGATGCCGCACTGCGCGACCGGCGCCAGCTGGGCATACTCGGCTCTTCCGAACAGCCGGACGCGAACCGCGAGCTTGGCCGAGTTCGTGCGGAAGCGGATCTGCGCACCCGTCGGAAAGTTGGCCAGCCGGTCGACCTCCGGGCGGATCGTCCAAGCCGGCGCTTGCGGGAGCCGGCGATAGCGCCGCTCCCGGTCGAACCATGGCAGTCCGCATTTGCGAAAGGACGCGTCGGCGGCATCGAGCCAGCGCCATGGCCCCCCGGCGAGCGATTCGACGGCGAACGCGCCGTCGATCGGTTTTTGCGATGGACGCGCATTTTTCATGCTGCTTCCCCCTTGATCGGATCGTCCCGCGAATGCGCGGGCTTTTCCTATTAGCGTAGCGGCCACAGCCGCGCTTGGGTAGGAGGAGGACCACGATTATTGGAGCGTGTCTACGATCGCGACGCGTACGCGAAGTAAGACTACGTTGGAATACTCATCCAAGCGTCTGACAGATTAAAAATGCCGGCACGAATGCCGGCATCCCCAATTCATATTTTATTCGGCTGCCGGCGGCGTGAACGTACGCTTCGCGAACTCGGCATCCATCATGAAAAACGCGTTGCTGTCGTCGGCGATGCGCTTCAGCTTGGAGATGATGCTGTCGAACAGCGCTTCCTCTTCGACCTGCTCGTCGATGAACCACTTCAGGAACTGGATCGTGGCGTGCTCGCGGTCGTTAAGCGCAAGGTCGGACAGATGGTAGATGCGGCGGGTAACTTCCTGCTCGTGCTCATAAGCATGCTCGAATACTTCGAGGATGGAGCCGTAGTCGTTTTGCGGATCGGGGATGCCCTTCAGCTTCACCTTTTTGCCGCGGTCGTTCAGATACTTATAAATTTTGGACGCGTGAAAACGTTCCTCTTCGGCCTGAATCGCGAAAAAGTTCGCGAAGCCGTCCAGGCTCTCTGCGGAGCAGTAACCGGCCATCGCGAGGTAGACGTGCGCGGAATGCAGTTCAAAATTAAGCTGCTCGTTTAACGCGTCGTGCAGCGTATCGTTCATCATGTGAAGCGCACCTCCAAAGTTTGTTGTTCGCACGCTAATCAGTTTACCACAATCTGTCTCGATCGCCCATGGCGGCCAAGCGACATTTTCCCCGTTCAACGCCTGTCCGTTCCGCCTTCGGCTGCCGGGCGCCCATCGACAGGCCAGCCGTAACGGGTAATAAAACATGGACCCGAAGCTGCGGACATGGCATAATCGAAACAGGCTTGGGTATCTATGGAAGCAGCAAAGCGAGGTGAATCGATGGAAACGGAATCCCTGCGAATGGTCGAAAAGCTGGCCGAGAAAAAAATGAAAATCTTCAAGCAGAGCAAGCTCCGTTATCTCGCCCGATCGGCGCTCGCCAGCATGTTTATCGGCTTCGGCGTCATCGTCGCCTTCAAGACGGGCAACTATTTTTACCTCGAGCACTCCCCGTTGACGTACCCGATGGCGGCGATTACGTTCGGCGCGGCGATCATTCTGATCGTGTACGGGGGCGGCGACCTGTTCACCGGCAACACGTTTTACTACTCCTACACGGCGCTCCGCAAAAAAATCCGTTGGTCCGACACGATCAAGCTATGGTGCTGGAGCTACCTCGGCAACATCATCGGCGCCTGCCTGTTCGCGTTCATGATCTTCGCCACCGCCTTGTTCAAGGACGCGAGCGTCAACGGCTTCCTCCTGAGCGTCGTGGACAAGAAGATGAACACGCCGGTCGTCGAGCTGTTCTTCCGGGGCATCCTGTGCAATTGGCTGGTTTGTCTCGCTTTTTTCGTTCCGATGTCCATGAAGGAGAACGGCGCCAAAATGTTCGCCATGATGCTGTTCGTGTTCTGCTTCTTCATCTCGGGCTACGAGCACAGCATCGCCAACATGTGCACGTTCGCCATCGCGCTCGTGCTGCACCATCCGGGCACGATCTCGCTTGGCGGCGTCCTGCACAATCTCATCCCGGTCACGCTCGGCAATCTCATCGGGGGCGGCGTGCTCATGGCGTACATGTATTATTATGTCAATAAGCCGTTTATGGACGATGGTCAGCAAGAAGAACAATAACAGCGATACGAGGAGAGGATTTCGATGAAAAAAACGAGAATCGTGGTCATCGGCGCGGGAGCCGTGGGATCGACGACCGCCTATACGCTCATGCTGCGCAACCGGGTGGACGAGCTGGTGCTCATCGATGCCAATCATAAAAAGGCGGTCGGCGACGCGCTCGACATGAACCACGGCATGCCTTTTCTCGGCGGCGGCGATCTGTGGGCGGGCAGCTACGAGGACTGCAAGGATGCGGACATCATCGTCATCACCGCAGGCGCCGCCCAGCGGGAAGGCGAGTCGCGGGTCGATCTGTTGAAGCGCAACGCTGTCATTATTGACAGCATCGTCGAAGAGGTGCTCAAGTACAACACGACGGGCATCCTGCTCATCGCTTCGAATCCGGTCGACATCATGAGCTATATCACGTGGAAAAAATCGGGCTGGCCGGTCGAGCGGATCATCGGCTCGGGAACGCTGCTCGACAGCGCGCGCTTCCGTTATCTGATCGGCGAGAAGCTGAAGATCGACCCGCGCAGCGTGCACGGCCATATCGTCGGCGAACACGGCGATTCCGAGCTGCCGCTCTGGAGCCTCGCCAACATTGCCGGCGCCGAGCTGTCTTTAAGCGACGCGGACAAGGACGAGATCTTCACGAACACGCGGGACGCCGCCTATCAGATTATTAGTGCTAAAGGCGCTACTTACTACGCCATCGCGCTTGCGCTCGACCGGATCTGCACGGCGATCCTGCGTGACGAAGGCGCCGTGCTTAATGTCTCCACCCTTCTGCACGATTACCACGGCGTTTCGGATATCTTCCTCGGCGTACCGTGCGTCGTCGACCGCCATGGCGTACGCGAGATCATCGACATCAAGATCTCGGACTTCGAGCGCGAGCTGCTGCACCGTTCGGCGGACAAGCTGCGCAATCTGATCGCGAGCATAGGCGTATAATCGCCGGCGATTGCCGAAAAAAAAAGCAGACCCCCTGCCGTCCTGGAGGACGGTCAGGGGGTCTGCTGCTTATAAGCGCGCACGGCGCGCTTACTCTTGCGCGATCAGGCCGAGCCGGTTGCGCCACGCGACCGGCACGTCCGTCGCGGAGGAACTGCGCTCGCCGGCAGAAGTCTGCAGGCCGGCAAGCTCGCTCGTCAGCTCGCCGAACCATGCCGTATCGCGGATTGCCAGCGATACGTCGATCAGGTTGCGAAGCTGCTCCTCGTTGTACTTGGTCGTCTGCGGCAGCGGCCGCAGCATGCCGACAGGCACCGCGATCTCCGTGCCGATCGCTTCGACGCGATCCGAGGCGGTGACGTATATGCCTGCGGCGCCTTGCATCGATAGAATCGAATTGACGAAGCCTTGTATCAGTTCACCTTGACTCGTTCTGCCGGCTACCCATTCTCCCATTTCAAATCGCATGCAAATCACCGCCTGTTCATAATGGTAAGCCCAAAGCCATGATCGGCTTCGACTATACTGTTATTATAATGGTTACAGTTAATTTCGTCAATCGTTCCCACTTTTCTCCGCTCTGGCCACTTCGGTCAGCATCCGGCCGAGATCCGCATATACGCTGCCGATCAGCTTGAGCCGCTCCAGATCCGCGCCGGCCATGCTTTGCCCAAGGCTGCCGAGCTGTACTTGACGCGCATGCTCGGTCGCCTCTCGCAGCTTGTCTTGCGCCTCCGGCGAAGGATCGGTCACCGCGTCCGCGTAGCGGTCCACGCAATCCGCCGCCGCAGCGAGCGCCGGTACAAGCCCCGGGACCTGCAGACCGGCATCGTCCAGCTCGACCAGGCTTCGCGCGATGCCCCGCGCCTGTACCGACAGATGCTCCAACCGCTCCATCGCGGCCGAGACGCGCTCGACGCGCTCGCGACGCATGCGTCCGAGCGGCACGAACTTCAGACTTTGCCGGGCGAGCGCCGTCGCTTCATTCCCCCGTTGGATAAGTAGCAGCAGTCCGCGCGCCTCCTCCAGCACCTGAGCCGGGCGTCGCTTCCCGCGTACCGCCTCGTCATCGTGCCGCAGCACGTCGGCGATTCTTTTTCCGAGGCCCGATGCCGCGTTCAACGCCTCATGCGTCGTGTCGCGCGGCACGAGCGCGAGATTGATCGCCACCGCTACGCCCGAGCCGAGCAGCGTCTCCAAGATCCGGTAGGCCGCATAACCGTTCGTATTGCCGAAAGCCAGCACGAGCAGCGCCGAAACGCCGATCTGCGCACCGATCTGCGCGTTCAGGCGCATGGCGTTCGACATCGCCAGCCCCGCCAGAATGACCAATGCGATCGTCCAAGCGTTCACGCTCAGCCATTGACCGGCCAGCAGGCTGATTCCAATGCCCACGACGATCCCGACGATGCGATAGATGCCTTTTTGGATCGAATCGGCAACCGTCACCTGGAGCGTGAGAATAGCCGCGATCGGCGCAAAATACGGATATGAATGCGGCGTGACCGCCTCCGCCAGCACCCATGACAAACCGCATGCCAACGCCGTTTTAACCGATTGCAGATCAATGCCAAGCTTGCGCAGGAGCAGGAACGCGTCCCGAATCATTCCGTTCACTTCCCTTATACTCATTAACCTTATTATAGCAACCTTGATACATCGATCGGAAATATCTATGGTAGGCACGGTTGACACTGCGGCTTGCTGCACCTATACTCGGAACATAACCAATTATTCCAACTATATTACTATGTATTATACCGTCTACCGGACGACCGGGGATCGGACGACGCCGCGATGCTGCTGCAGCCCGCGGATTCGCCGGTCCCTTTTAACGTTCCGTTTCTAATAGGAAAAGAAGGAGGAATGTCGAATGATCGAGATCAAGACGCCCGCGCAATATTGGAACCGCGCCGGCGCGCTGGGAGAAGCTGCGCCTTGGGCGCCTTACGCCGGTAAAAATGCGGTTGTGATCGCCGGACACACGGCTTGGCGAAGCGTATCCGAAGGGCTGCTGGGACGATTTTACGACGACGGAATCGCATTCGCCTATTACCCGTTCGAAGGGCGCTGCACCGCGCAGAAAATCGACGTTTATGCGGATAAAACGACCGCCTTCGGCGCAGAGTTCGTGGTGGGTGCCGGCGGCGGCAGCGCGCTGGACTTGAGCAAAGCCGTCGGACAACGGCTGGGCCTGCCTGTCGTGACGATACCGACCGTCCCCGCTACCTGCGCAGCCTGGTCGGCGCTGATTGTACTGTACGACGATGCGGGCAGGTTCGTCGGCCGCCGGCCGTTGACCCGTTCTCCCGCACTCGTGCTGGCCGATGCGGACCTGCTCGCGGCCGCGCCGCTGCGGTATTTGTCGGCAGGCATTGCCGACAGCGTGGTGCTGTGGTACGCGTCGCGCATCAACGTCTCCTATGGAAAATACGGCCGCATCGACGGCCACATCGGCTGGCATACGTCGCTGCTTGCGCTCGAGATTTTAAAGCGCGAGGCGGTCGCCGTCTACCGGGAGGCCCAAAAGGATAAGACCCATCCCGCATTTCCAGACGTCATCGACGCGATCTTCCTGCTGGCGGGTCTCGTCGGCAGCATCGGCGGCAACGGCAAGCGCGCGGCTTTTGCCCATGCGATTCACGATGCGTTAACCTGGTTTCCCGAGACGAAAGGAACGCTGCACGGGGAAAAGGTCGCGTTCGGCCTGATCGCCCAGCTGGCGCTGGAAGGGCAGTTCGAGGAAGCCGCCTTTTGGGCGGGCTTTTATCTGCAGTTGGAGCTGCCGGTCACGCTCGCGGAGCTCGGCTTCATCGGCGCCACCTCCGATCTCGCCGCACGAATCGCCGCAAACGTGCCGTTTGACGCAGACACCGCCGAAGGATTGGCATTTCCAGTCAGCGAGCGGCTGCTCGCCGAAGCGATCGTCCAGGCCGACATCATCGGCCGGCGGGCCGCCCGGCTCGCTTCGTCGGTGCCGCCGGCTATTTGACGAATGATGCAGTCTCGTCGACGTCTCTTTTCGATTGCATTTTGTTAGCCTATGCTGCAGACAGCGCCAATGGAGACACGAAAGGTGAGGCAGAAGCCAACCGTCCGGCGAACGTCTTACGTAGGGCGAGTGGTCAGAAGGAGCCAATAACAACAAACCCCCACCTGATAGGCGGGGGTTTACAAGTGCATTTAAGGTAACGGAACAAAGTCAAAGAAAATGGGCAAAAAGTTGATGAAGTGGGGATAAGACGGTAGTAATACTAATTAACAAACCTTGGATCCCGCGGCTAAGATAATGACCAGCAGTACGAAGAGGACAAGCGCGAAAGCTGCGCCTCCGCCTGCTCCACCAACTTCACAACCCATACAGCACACCTCCAACGTAGTTGTTTAATACGCTATTAGCTTATGCGCGTTAAAATATATTGCTTAGACATTCGCACAGTAGACCATATGTTGCTTTTCCGCATTTACACTGTTGTAATAAGGCTATAATGTTCAACACGAAATAGCCCGGGAGCTTAGGCTCTCGGGATTTTTTAATTTAGCGATGGATATCTCTGCAATTTTATGGAATCAAATAAGCAATTCGAGTGAATTGCAGAGTTGTTCCAGCCTGAACTTATGCCTGAAGGGCAAGCCCTTTATTGGGAGTTACATCGGGATCGTCGGGATCCTCAGAGCCCGAGCCGGTGCGCGGATCTATAGTGATCGTCTCTCGACGCGGAAGCTGATTTCCAGGAGCAGCGTTGCACGGAAAAACCGTGTAACTGTCGCAGAAACCGCAGCCGGGGAGCCTTCACGCCGAAAGCACGCTTACCCTGTCTGCTAATCGCCGCCACTATCCTCGAAACGGCGCCAATGGTATGCTTTGATATTCAAAAAAGGGATGAAGCGGCGCAAGCTTCGCGCCATTTCATCCCTTTTCTCCTTCAAACGAACCTCACACCTCTACCGAAGCCTTCGCCAGCGTATAACGGTTCGCCGGGATCGGCACGCCGAGGTTGCCGCGAAGCGTGTCGGCTTCGTATTCCGTGCGGTAGATGCCGCGCTCCTGCAGCAGCGGCACGACAAGCTCGACGAAGTCATTCAGTCCGCTCGGCAACGTCGAGTGAATGATGAAGCCGTCGGCCGCCTCTTCCTTGTGCCACTGCTCAAGCTGATCCGCGATCTGCTCCGGCGTGCCGATGAATTGGCCGCGGGGCGTCGCTGCGCGAAGCGCGACTTGACGAAGCGTGAGCCCTTGCTCGCGCGCGTCCTTCTTGATCTTGTCCGTGCCGCTGCGGAAGCTGTTGCTGCCAAGGTCACCGATGTCCGGGAACGGCTCGTCGAGCGGATACTGGGAGAAATCGTGATGCTCGAAAAACCGGCCAAGGTAGTCCAGCGCTTTTTCGATCGATACGAGACTCGCGATTTCCTCGTACTTGCGCTCCGCCTCTTCCTGCGTGCGGCCGATGATCGGCCCGATGCCCGGCAGAATAGCGATGTCGTCGCGCGAACGGCCGAAGGCGACCGCCCGGTCCTTGACATCCTTGTAGAACGCCTTCGCCTCTTGCAGATTTTCCTGGCCGGTGAAGACGGCGTCCGCTTCTTTGGCCGCCAGGTTTTTGCCGCTCTCCGAAGAGCCTGCCTGGAAAATGACCGGCTGACCTTGCTTGGAACGGGCGACGTTCAGCGGACCTTCGACGGAGAAATGCTTGCCCTTATGATTCAGCTTGTGCAGCTTGGAAGGATCGAAAAATACGCCGGATTCCTTGTCGCGTACGAATGCGTCGTCTTCCCACGAATCCCAGAGGCCTTTCGTCACCGCCAGGTACTCTTCCGCGATCTCGTAGCGCTCGTCATGGGTCGGGTGTTCCGTCCGCCCGTAATTGCGCGCGGAGCCTTCGAGCGGCGAGGTTACAACGTTCCATCCGGCGCGTCCGCCGCTGATCTGGTCGAGCGAGCCGAACTGGCGCGCCACCGTGAATGGCTCGCTATAAGAGGAGGATAGCGTTCCAACGAGCCCGATCTTCTTAGTGACGGCCGCTAGCGCGGACAAGATAGTGATCGGCTCGAAGCGGTTGAGGAAATGCGGGATGGACTTTTCGTTAATGTAAAGACCGTCCGCGATGAAGACGAGATCGAACAAGCCTTCCTCCGCTTTTTGCGCGGCCTGCACATAGAATGGAAGGCTGACGCTCGCGTCGGACGGGATCTCCGGATGTCTCCATGCCGAGATGTTGCCGCCTACGCCGTGGATAAGTGCGCCGAACTTCAGCTTTTTGCGTGCGCTCATCGTATTGCCTCCTTAAATATGGGGGATTGAAGAAGATGTGGGTTAAAATTAAATCTTCAGCAGCGCGGCGTCGTTCAGATGGAGCCGATAGCTCTTGACGAGAATGTCGCCGTTATAAATGTCTTTGTCGTAGGCGCGCTCGAAGCCGAGGCGTTCGTACAGGCGGACGGCGGAGGCCATGATGTCGGACGTGTGGAGGTGGAGCGTTTCGCCGCCGTGCGCCTTCGCGCGAAGCGCGGACTCGCGAAGCAGCGCGGTAGCGACGCCTTGTCCGCGGGCTTCGGGGCTCACGGCGATCAGGCGGACAATCGGAGACTCGATGCCGATGTCGCGGCCGTAAGCGACGATTGAAGAGTCGAATAGCACAGCGCTGCCGACGAGCTTGCCTTCCCGCTCGGCGACCAGGCGGGCGAACGGTCCCGGCGCGTCGACGGAAGCGGCGATATTGTTTTTGTATTCGACCCAGCGTTCCGCCGGCATGGTTGCCTCGTATTGACCGTAAGCCGCGAGCAGCACCTCCCTGATCGCTTCGCGGTCGCGTTCTTCAGCGTCGCGGACGTGAATGTGCGCCTGCGCCATAACCGTTAAGCCCCCTCCCGCGCCGCTGCCGACGGCTCGCGACCTAGCGCCGCGGCCTCTGCCGCCTTGATCCTGTCGAGCTGGCCGAGATGGTGCTTGGCATGGGCGGCGAAGCCGCGCACAACGTCGGCAAGCGTCACCCGGTCGCCCTTGGCGTTGATCGCCACCTTCTCCCAATCGGCAGGGGACAGCCGATGCAGCAGGCGCGCGTTGTAGGCGACGAGCGAACGGAAGCCTTCGAGCACGTCTGCCGTCTCCGCCTCGTTGCCGTATTGGCCTTCGACCCAGGCGTCTTGACTGAACGCGGGCAGACGCACCTGCGAGCCGGACAAGATTTCTCGAATGCGGAAGGACACGACGATCAGATGATCGGTTAGGTGTACGATTACCTCGGCGGCGCTCCATTTGCCGGGACCCGGCTTCCAGGTCAGCGCGGATACGTCCAGTCCGCGGACGGCGTCCGTCAGCCAATCGTAAGTATTAGAAAACGCGTCGATATCGGCGTTGTGATTGCTCATGCGAAAACGACCTCCTTATGGGGTTGAAGCTGCGGCAGCCGACGGGAAACGGGAGAGCGTGAACGGCAGAAGGTCTGGCGGGGGAATATCCGATTGGGTCCACTCGGCCAAAGCCTCGCCGATCGCGCTGGCGAACTTGAAGCCGTGGCCCGAGAAGCCGCCGGCGAGCAGCACGCCGGGAAGCTCGGGATGTGCGTCAATTATAAATTGTTCGTCCGGGGACAGCTCATATTTGCAAGCCGCGCCGTGGAGCAGGCGGCCTTCGGCCCCGGGGAGAAACGCGCGGAGCGCCGCCCGCAGATCGGTTTCGTCCTCCGGATAAAAGCCGAATGGCTCGAAGCGTTCACCCGGCTGCCAGGGACGGCCGCCGTCGTGACGCCCGATCTTGACGCCTGCGCCGCCGATGCTCGGGAAGCCGTAGTAGCCGCCTTCGGGACCGCCGAACGTGAAACCCGGCAGATGGCCTGCACGGTAAAGCCGCTCGTCGGCCTCGAACCAGCCGACGACCTTGCGGACCGCACGGATCGGCAGCTTCACGCTCGGCGCAAGCGTGTTAAACCAGGCGCCGACGCTGACGATCACCTTGCCTGCCGCGAATTCTCCGCGACTCGTTTTCACCGCAAGACCGCCGCCGCGCCTTGTCTCAATGCCAAGGACGGCCGTATCCGTCAGCAGCTCCGCGCCGGCCGCCAGCGCTTCTCGCCGATATGCGGCGACGCAGCGCTCGCTGAACAGATAACCCGCGTCCGGCTCATACAGGCCGCGGTAGTGCGCGGGCACGGTCCAGCCCGGCCAGCGCCGCTCGATATCGGCAGCGTCCAGCGACTCGTAACGAATGCCCTCGCGATCGGCATCGGCGAACCGGCCGTCATAAGCATAGGCGTTCGGATCGCTCACGTTCAGCACGCCGGACCGCTCGAGCAGCTTTTCGCCCGTCCGATCCTCCAGTTCACGCCACAGCGCGTCGGACCGAAGCGCGAGCCTGACATAATGCGCGCCGCCGTGATAGACGTGGCGGATCAGTCGGGGCTCTCCATGATGGCTTCCGCCCGTGTGGGGCGGGTCGAACGCGTCGATCAGGAGCGTTTTCAGCCCGCGCGCGGCCAAGTGATAGCCTGCGCTCATCCCCATCGATCCGGCGCCGACGACAATAACGTCATATACGTTCGCGCCGCTCATGCTCGCGTACCTGCTTCAGCACGTGCACTATCCGGCCGGCTGCCGGCCGTCATCTCGGCCGACAATTCGGCCAGCGATTCGACGGCCACGGATGCCAGATAGGCGGCTGCAAGCGGGAGCGCGGATTCGTCGACGTCGAAGGCGGGATGATGCCACTCGCGCGGGCCGTTCGTGCCCAGAAAGACGAAGGCGCCAGGCGCTTCCTTCAAATACAGCGCGAAGTCCTCTCCAGCCGGAGAAGGCTTCGGCTCGACGACCGTTAGACCTGCCCGTTCGGCCGCCTTTGCCGCCGACTGCGCCCACCGCGCGTCGTTGACGACCGGCGGCGGCCCGCCGGTCCAGCGCGTGCGCGCCGTCGTGCCGAAAGCAGCTGCAACGCCGTCCACCACCTGCTCGAAGCGTCTGCGCACCTCGGCGCGGACGCCTTCGTCGAAGGTGCGGATCGTCCCGTCGAAGATCGCTTTTTCCGGAATGACGTTCCAGGACGTGCCCGCGCTGAGCCGGGTGACACTGACGACCGCGCTGTCGAGCGAGCTGACGTTGCGGCTGACGATGCTCTGCAGCGCCGTTAGCATATGCGCGGCCGTGACGAGCGGGTCGAGCCCCGCTTCCGGCACCGCCGCGTGCGTGCCTTTTCCGTCGACCTCGACCGCGAAGCCGTCCGCGGCCGCCATGATCGGACCTGAGCGGATGCCGATCGTTCCGACGGGCAGATCCGGCTTGTTGTGCAGGCCGAACACCGCGGCAACGCCCTCCAGCGCGCCGCTCTCGATCACCTGCGCGGCCCCCTTCGCCTTTTCCTCCGCCGGCTGGAACAACAGCCTCACCGTTCCCGGCAGCTCCGCTTCGCGGCGCTTCAGCAGCACGGCCGCGCCGACGAGCGCCGCCGTATGGAAATCGTGACCGCATGCATGCATGGCGCCCGCCCGCTGCGAGGCGAACGGGAGTCCCGTCTCCTCCTGGATCGGCAGCGCGTCGATGTCCGCGCGCAGCGCAACGATCGGTCCTCCCCGCAAGCCGCCGATCTCGGCGACGAGACCGGTCTTGAGCGGATAATCCGCGATCCGGACGCCTTCCTGCCCGAGCCATTCGCGAATGGCCGCGGTCGTCTCGTATTCTTCGCCCGACAGCTCCGGATTGGCGTGCAGCCGGCGCCGGATATCGATCAATTGCCGTTCGAGCGGCTCATCTGCCTTCAGACTCATCTCATGTCCCTCCTTCGGTCGTGCGGTCATTCGATAACCTGCAACCGTCCTTCGCTTTTCGTCTGCCGGTCAGCAAGTCAGTCGACGCCGACCGGCAGCTCCTCGAACGCTTCCTTGATCAACCGGATCGAACGCTCGCGCTTCTCGAAATCCGCCAAAATAGTCGTAAACAGCAGCTCGTTAACGCCATAGGTTTCCGCTAGCTCGATCAGTCGCTCGCGCACCTGCTCCTTGGTGCCGCGGGTGATATCCGCGTCGCGCACCTCCGCGGTGAACGTCTCGCCGGCCTGCCGGGCGAACTCCTCGGCCTGCTCGAGGGTGCCGACGTTGACGGTCTTGCCGCTCGCCAGCGTGACGCGCACGTTCTTAAATTCGCCGGCCAGCTCAGCCGCTTCGGCTTCCGTGTCGGAAGCGATGACCGACAAGGCGAGAATGGCCCTGGGCTGTCGGCCCGTACTGTAGTCGAAGTTCGCGCGGTACGTTTCGAAGGCGCGCGCCGCCGCAGCCGGGTCGTTGTTGATGAACAGCGCGAACGCGTACGGATAGCCGCGCCTTGCCGCCAGCTCGGCGCTCGACACGCTCGTGCCGAGCAGATGGATCGCCGCCGGCGATTCGGGCAGCGGGTTCGCCTGGACGCCGGCGAGCGGATGCGCTTCGCCCGCAGGACCGATCAGATACTGCTCCAGCTCGCCGAGCTTGCTCTCCAGATCCGCTGATTGGCCTGCTTCGCCTTGCAGCGCGCGGGTCGACCGCGGGAGTCCGCCCGGCGCGCGGCCGATGCCCAGCTCCACGCGGCCCGGGGCGAGCGTCGCGAGCACGTTGAAGTTCTCGGCGACCTTGTACGGGCTGTAATGCTGCAGCATGACACCGCCGGAACCGATGCGGATGCTCGAGGTGCGGGCGAGCAAATGAGAGATCAGCACTTCCGGCGACGAGCCGGCCACCGTGGGCGAATCGTGATGCTCGGCGACCCAGAACCGGTCGTAGCCGAGCTCTTCGGCCAGCTGCGCCAGCCGGATCGTGCCCTGCAGCGCTTCCGACGGCGTACGGCCGGTGAAAACAATGCTTTGGTCCAAGATGCCAAGGGATAAGGCCATAGATCCCAGCTCCGTTCGAATTAAATGTTATAAACGCCCTCCGGCGTCATGCGGCGCAGAAATTGTCTCGTGCGCTCTTCCCGCGGGGACCGGAAAAATTCGGATGCCGCGCCCTCCTCGATGACGGCTCCGTCGTCCATGAACACGATGCGGCTCGCCACCTCCTGCGCGAACGCCATCTCGTGCGTGACGATGATCATCGTAATGCCCTCCCGGGCGATCTTGCGGATGACGGCGAGCACCTCGCCGACGAGCTCGGGATCGAGCGCGGACGTCGGCTCGTCGAACAGGATGACGTCGGGGTTAAGCGCGAGCGCCCTGGCGATGCCTACGCGCTGCTGCTGGCCGCCGGACAGCTGGCTCGGATAGGCGTCGAGCTTGGCGCCGAGGCCGACCTTTTCGAGCAGCTCCACGCTGCGCTTCCTCGCCTCCTCCTTCGGCACGTTCTGCACGACGACGAGCCCTTCCATAACGTTCTGCAGCGCCGTCTTGTGACGGAACAGATGATATTGCTGGAACACCATGGCCGATCGGCCCCGAAGACGGTGAATGTCTTTTTTGGACGGGTGGCCGCAATCGACGGCGACGTCGCCGATCTGAATGCGACCGCCGCCCGGACGTTCCAGGTAGTTGATGCAGCGCAGCAGCGTCGTCTTGCCGGAGCCGCTCGGCCCTAGAATAGCGACGACCTCGCCCTTTTCGACTTCGAGATCGATGCCCTTCAGCACCTCGTGACGGCCGAACGACTTGCGGATTTCCTTCAAGGCAATCATGCGACCCCTCCTCTGTCATAACGGGCGACCCGCTTCTCGAGCAGCGCCGTCAACCGTTCGATGACGATCGTAAGCCCCCAGAAGATCAACGCAGCCGCGATATACGATTCGAAAAACTTCCAATTGGTCGACGCGACGATCTGCGCCTTGGCGTTGATCTCGACGACCGACGCGGTGAAGGCGAGCGTAGAGCCGTGCAGCATCCCGATCAAAGAGTTGGACAGATTGGGCAGCGCGGACGCGAACGCCTGCGGGAACACGATCCGCCGAAGCGCCTGCCAGGTCGTCATCCCGACCGCGTATGCGGCTTCGATCTGGCCGCGGTTCACGGCGAGCAAGCCCGAACGGACGACCTCCGACATATAAGCACCGGCCGTAAGCGAGAATGCGACGTACGCAAAGCCGATCATCGGGATTTGAACGGAGCTGAAGGAGAGTCCGAGCGCGCCGGACAGCGCGTCGATGGCGATGGGAAGGCCGAACATGACCATGAGCAGATGGGTCAGCATCGGCGTGCCGCGAACGAATGTGACGTAAGCGGACGAGATCTCGCGAAGAACGGGAATTCGGTAAATGCGGGCGAGCGCGGTGACGATGCCGATAATAAAGCCGCAGCCGACCGATACGGCGGTAATCTCGAGCGTCGTCGGAATCGCGGCCAGCAGCTTGATAAAGGCTTCCCAGATGAATGCCGGATCGAGCTTCATCGCAGCGCCCCCTCTTCGGTCAGATTCAATCTGCCGCCGGCGTCCTTGCCTTTCACGCGACGATCCCGAACCCGCGACCTGGACGAGCCGTCCGCGGTTTCATGACGGAGCAGCCGCCGCTCGAGCCGGAAGAGCAGCTTCTCAAGGATAAAACTCAAGATGAAGTACAGGAGCGCAAGCGCCAGGTACGATTCGAAAAAACGCTGGGACATCGTCGGCAGCGTCTGCGCCTTGCCCGTCAGCTCCATGATGCCGAGGGAAAAAGCCAGCGACGTATCCTTCAGGTTGGCGATAATCAAATTGCCGAGCACGGGCATCGCCACGGCGATCGCCTGCGGCAGCACGACGCGGCGGAACGCTTGAAAGCCGGTCATACCGATCGCATAGCCGGCCTCGACCTGGCCGCGGTCCACGGCCCCTACGGCCGCCCGGATCGCCTCCGAGATGAAGGCCCCGCTATGCAAGGCGTAGGCGGTGACGACGAATACGAGCACCGGCGTCCGGGAGACGTCTACCTGGACCAGCTTCAGCAGCTCGGGCAGACCGTAATAGATCAGGAACAGCTGGATGAGCAGCGGCGTCCCCCGGAAAAAGGAAACGTACACCTGAGACAGCCGCTGCAGCACGGGAATCCGGTAAAGTCGGGGAAGGGCGACGAGCATGCCGACCGCCGAACCGATCAGGAGCGAGAGTACCACGATCTTCAGCGTGATCCCCACGGAAGGCAGCAGCCGGACAAAATACTCGAATACGTAGGAGACATCAACGGATGTTCCCATCGGCTTTCACCCTTTCTGACGCTATTTGGAGAGGTTGGCCGTGAAGTCCTGGCCCAGCCATTCTTTGCTGAGACTGCCGAGCGTGCCGTCGGCCTTGAGTTCCTTGATTGCCGTATCGATGTCGTCGGCGAGCTGCTGCGATTCCGGTTCGTTCTTGCGGAAGACGAACAGGATGTCGGCTTCGCTGAGATCGTCTCCGACCGTCTTCAGCTTGCTCTCGGGATCGATGAGGGAGAGCGTAAAGTCGGCGCCGATGATCGCGTCCACGCGGCCGGTCGCGACTTGGCTGACGGTATCGTTCGCCGCTCCGTTCTGATAGACGATATTGATCTTCTTGTCGTGATCTTTGTTGTAGTTCTCGAGAATCTGCGCCTCTGCGCTCGTCGCGCCCGTAAGCACCTTTTTGCCGACGAGATCGTCCAGGGATTTGATCGAATCGTTGTCCTTGGCCACGATGATCTTATTGCGCCAATGCGCGTACGCCTCTTTGTTGAACAGGTATTTTTGCTCGCGCTCCGGATTTTTTTCCATCTCGTGCGCGACGAAGTCGATCTTTTTCGTTTCCAGGCTCAGCAGCAGGTTGCTGAAGTCCATCGTCTGAAGGTCGAATTCATAACCTGGCAGACGCTCGTCTATCTTCTTCACGAGCTCGACATCGAACCCCGTGAGCTTTCCTTTGTCGTCCAGGAACGCCACCTTCGGGAATTGCGTGCCGGTGCCGACGACGATTTTTTTGACCTTGCCGTCCGGTGCCTCGCTGGCGGAAGACGATGCGGAAGCCGGTGCCTTTGTCGTTGCCGATGCGCCGTTGGTCGCGGCCGCCGCGCCATTGTCGTTTTTGTTGCCGCAGCCCGCCGTCACAGCTACCGTTGCCGTCAGTACCAAGCTTGCCGCGCCCGTCCATAATCTGTTTCTCATCTTAAATCCTCCACCCTTTTCTCGTGTTATACAGCTTGCCACGACGATCTCCGGATGTCAGGTCGATTCGTCCATCGATTAATAGTTAATAATTCTTACCCGTTTAGTAAGGATTATATGTTCAATAATCTACACGCTTGCCGAAAGCGCGTCAATACGATTTCTAATAGATAAGTTCTATAAGTAAATCACACTATCCGATAAGCGGAATCCGCGCCCGATAGCACCTGGGCTGCGATCTCTTTTAACGAGCGCGCGAACGCTTCGTTTTCCCCTTGCCCGTTAATCAGACTCGTCATCAGACCGATGCCAGCAGTCTCCTGAAAACCGATCGGAACGAGCGTTCCTTCGCGCTCCTCGCGGCGGACGCTCATGCCAGGCAGGAAGCAGATGCCTTCCTGCTGCAGCAGCAGACGCTTGGCCGTCTCGGCGTTGTCCGTCTGCAGAATCAGATTGGGCAGCAGCCCCTGGCTCTCGAAAACGCGGTGAATGCGCAGCCAGTCGAGCGCGCCGCACTCGAAAAAGAGAAGCGGCTCCCGCGAGAGGTCCTCGATGCGAGGCTGCGGGTTGGTCGCCAGCGCGTGCTCGCTGTGAACGTATAGACGGATCGGATCCTCGTACAGGACGGCGGAATGGAGGCCGGGATGATTGAATTTGCGGACGAAGCCGATGTCGAGCTCCTTGGACAGCACGCGCGCGCCGATCTCCTCGGAAGTCGCCGTCGTCAGCTTCAGCCGCAGCGCGGGGTGTTTTCTTCTGAACGCAGGAAGAATCAGCGGCAGCAAATATTGAGCTGCCGAAACGGTACAACCGATCCGCACCTCTTCCTTGGCGGCTTGCGTCTGCCGAACCTGCTGCTTGCCCTTGCGGTACGTATCGAGCAGCTGCTCGGCGTACGGCCTGAACAGCTTGCCTTTGTTCGTCAGCAGCACCTGTTTGCCCACCCGGTCGAACAGCTGGCAGTCCAGCTCGCGCTCGAGCGATTGAATCCGCGCCGTAACAGATGGCTGAGACAGAAAAAGCGCTTCCGCCGCTTTGTTGAAGCTGCCGTAATGAAGAACGTGCACGAAGGCTTCGATATTTTCGATATTCAATTCATATCCCTCCTTATTATTCCGTGTTTGGAGGTAATATTAGTTTGATTTAGTGCCCGCTGTCAAGCTCAATTCGGCGAAATCAGGCGTTTACCGCGCGCCTCTCCCCCAGTCAGCCTGTCCGCCCGCGCCATATCCTATGGGGAGGGAAGGAGGTGGATACGCCAATGCGCGCTACGATATCGCAGGTCTACCCGAGGCTTTCCTTATTCAGCCAGAAAAACTACAAAGGCTGCCGTTACGTATGGCGGGGCAACCGGGCGCTTCGCGATTTGAGACGCCTGTACAGCCATCTCGGAAGCCTTCGCTTCTTCTCGCCGAGCCGGGAAGCAACGCTCGTGCTCTTCAGCCGGCCCGACTTCCAGGGGAAATTCCGTATCTATCGCGGCACGACGAACATTCCGGATCTGAAATGCTTGTTCGGCGGACGCGGCCCCGGCTCTCTCATCATCTCGCGCTACTGCTTAAAGCACGAGCAGATAAAGATGATCCGCCGTACTGGCTGCTTGCCTCCGGGATTTCTGGTCGTCTGACAAGCGCTCCTGCGCAAATCGAAAAGCGGTCCGCATCCCGGCGACGGGGCGGACCGCTTCTTCTGAATGGATAAAAGCATAAATGCCGAACCAAACGCAATCAGATGCGAATGGCCTGATCCTGAGCGACGAGGCAGAGCTCCGCTGCCTTGAAGGCATGCGCCTGCGTCATGGCCCGTTCGGTACGATGGATGCAATCCAGGATCAGCTCGCCGAAAAAAGGAAAGCCGACCTTGCCGCCCACTGCTTCGTGGAATTCGCCTTCCCGATTGACCAAGTATACATGGTCGCCTGTAGCATCGCGCGCGATATCGACGTACTTGCGCAGCTCGATATAGCCTTCGGTGCCGAGAATCGTCGTGCGGCCGTCACCCCAGGTACCGAGACCGTCCGGCGTCAACCAGTCGACGCGAAAGTACTGCGTGGCCCCGTTGTCCCCGACAAGCGTCGCGTCCCCGAAGTCTTCCAGCTCCGGGTAATCCGGATTCGCGTAATTCGACACCTTGCTTTGCAGCACCTTCGCGTCCGCGCAGCCGGCGTAATATAGAAACTGCTCGATCTGATGACTGCCGATGTCGCACAGAATGCCGCCGTACTTTTCCTTTTGAAAGAACCATTCCGGTCGCGACGGCGCGTTCAGCCGGTGCGGACCGAGCCCGATGACCTGAAGCACGCGCCCGATCGCGCCGTCCTTCACGAGCTGTCCCGCGTACACGCCTGCCTCCGAGTGAATCCGTTCGCTGTAATAGACCATATACTTGCGACCGGTCTCCGTGGCCTTCTGACGCGCGGACGCAAGCTGCGCAAGCGTCGTGAACGGCGTCTTGTCCGTGAAGTAGTCCTTGCCGGCTTCCATGACGCGCAGGCCCAGCGCGCAGCGCTCGGAAGGCACCGCCGCAGCCGCGACGAGCCGGATCTGCGGATCGTCCAAAATCTCGGACTCGCCGTCCGCGATCTTAACGCCGGGGAACGATTTCGCGAAGCGCTCCGCCTTCTCCCGGTCGCGGTCGTACACCCACTTGAGCGTCGCGCCGGCCTCAGTCAGTCCGTTCGTCATGCCGTAAATATGGCCGTGATCGAGCGCCATCGCCGCGAACGCGAATTCGCCCGGCGAGACCACGGGACTCGGCTTGCCCTTCGGCGCGTAGTTCATGCCGTCTTTCTTTTGCGTTTCGGTCATGATCCGTAGCTCCCTTCCGTACTGAAGACCGCGCCTGTTCCCGTTTTATGCCGCGACGCGGCCGCGCGCTTGTTCAGCTCCGCGAGGAAGAGCTCCTCGTCCGGCGGCATGTCTACCGTGCGCTCAAGCCAGCTGGACAAATGCATCGCGTTGGACAGCTCGAGACTGCGAATGCCCTCCGCGCCGTCCGCCGTTAGCGGTGTGCCGTTCAAAATGCATCCTGCAAAGGCGGCGATGACGCCCAGATGCTGCGGATTCTCGCCTTCGGCGGCAATTTCGTGCACGGTCGCGGATGGACGCTCGAAGCCGCCGACGGTTTTGTCGTAGCAGAATTCGCGCTCGTTGCGATCGAGCTTGTAGAGCGTGAGCTTATCGTTTTCGCAGACGAGCTTGCCCCAATCAAGCGTGATCTCAAGCCGGTTCGTGCCCGGACAATCCGCCGTGCTCGTCACGAATACGCCGGTCGCGCCGTTCTCGAATTCAAGATAAGCGGTCACGTCGTCCTCGACTTCGATATCGTGCCATTTGCCGTTATGGCAGAAGGCGCGGACGCGGCGCGGCATCCCGCAAATCCACTGCAGCAGGTCCAGGTTGTGCGGACACTGGTTGAGCAGCACCCCGCCCCCTTCGCCGGCCCAGGTCGCCCGCCAGCTGCCCGAATCGTAGTACACTTGCGTCCGGTACCAGTCCGTGATGATCCAGTTGACGCGCTTGATCGCGCCAAGCTCGCCGCCGTTCACCAGCTCGTGCATCTTGCGGTAAACCGGGTTCGTCCGCTGGTTGAACATCATCGCGAACACAACGCCGCTCGACGCTGCCCGCTCGTTCATCTCCCGCACCTGCTTGGCGTATACGCCCGCCGGCTTCTCGCACAGCACGTGCAGGCCGCGGTCGAAAGCCTTGATCGCGAGCTCCGGATGCTCATAGTGCGGCGTCGCGATTAAGACGGCGTCGCACAGCCCGCTGTCCATGAGCGCCTCCGGCGTATCGAACAGTGCGGTCTGCGCGGGCAGGTAAGCTTTGGCCTGCGCGAGCCGGTCCGGTTCGCGCTCGGCCACCGCGGCCAGCAGCACTTCGGGTATGGCGCCCGCCGCTATGTTTTTCGCATGCGAGGATCCCATGTTCCCCATGCCGATGATACCGAGCTTCAGTTGCTTCATCATAAACGCTCCCCTGTTCGGAATAAAATGCTAGCGATAACCGAGTCCTGCGAGATTGCGATAGCTCGTCTCCAGGCAATCGAACGGACTTCCCTCGCACGTATCCTGTTCAACCAACAAGTATTCGGTCGTACCCGCCTGCTTGATCGCGTCCAGAATGGCGGTAAAGTTCATGTTGCCGGCCATCACCGGCGCCATGACCTGCTCCATGCCGCGAACGTCCATGTCCTTGAGATGAACGCAGCGGATGCGGTCGGCAAGCTTCGCGATCCATTCGCAGACGTCCGCGCCGGCAGCCTGCACCCAGTACGTGTCGAGCGTAATCCCCATCTCCTGCGGCGAGAAATCCTCGATCAGCCGCTCGATCAGCCGCTTGCCGCCGATTTTTTGCCACTCGAAGTTGTGGTTATGATACATGAACAGCTTGCCGGCGTCCGCGATCAAGGCCGCCGCCTTGCGGAAATCGCTTGCGAAGTATTCATACCATTCCGTCGTCCGGTACTTTTCCGCAAGCGCGCCAAGACCGATATATTTGCAACCCAGAATATCGTGCTCCCTGATGAGGGCTTCGGTATCGTTAAGCAGCCGGTCAGCGCTTACATGAGTCAGCGCGATCGTCAGGCCAAGATCGTCGCAAATGCGCCGCAGCACCTCCGGCGATATGCTGCCCATCGCCGATACCTGGATCGACGTAAACCCGATTTTTGCAATCCTTTCAAGGGATCTGCGAATGTCCGTCTCTGTCTGAAGATACGATCTTACGGTATACAGCTGCGCGCCCAACTTCATCGTTTACGGCTTCCTCCTCGTCATCCATACGGGATTTATGTTACTTTTAAGTATAATGATTCGAACATCGGCATCCATTGTGAAAAGCACGACTGAGATTGCAAATATAGCGGTGTTGAAGTCGCATCAGGAAGACGGAGTGAGACGTATGGGTAATATTGCGCAGCTGTTTACCGATTCCGTGTATTTCCACCATGGCCTGGACCGCCGCAGAACGGAAGCGTACGCACTGCATTGTCACCACTTTTACGAGCTGTTTTATTTTGTCGAAGGCGACGCGAGCTACCTTGTCGAAGGGGTCGAGTACGTGCCCGCGCCGCATAGTCTGCTGTTGATCTCGTCCAATGTGTTCCATGGGGTCAGGGTCGAGAGCGACCGCCCTTACGAGCGCTATGCGGTTCATTTCGATCCGGCCTTCCTGCCGGCCGAGGAGCGGAAGCTGCTGCTGTCTCCGTTCCATGACGCCGCCAAGCCAAAGGACATTTATTTTACCGATGCCGACCGGTTCGGCATTCAGGACTTTTTCGAGCAGCTCATGTCGTGCGCCGGGATGCACGCAGACATCAGGGACGTGTCGCTGCGAATTCGGCTCGGCGCGCTGTTGTCCCAGCTGCTCCATATGAGCCGAACGATCCACCGCGCAGAAGGCGAAGAGCGTCCCAGACAGACCGTCGAGCGGATCATCGGCTACCTGAACGCCCATATTGCCGAGGACATCTCCCTGGACGAGCTGTCCGCCCGCTTCTTCGTCAGCAAGCATCATTTGAACAAAATTTTCCGCAAGGCGACCGGCACGACCGTCGGCAATTACGTGATTCATAAGCGGGTCGCGCT
Source organism: Cohnella hashimotonis (assembly GCF_030014955.1). NCBI lineage: Bacteria > Bacillati > Bacillota > Bacilli > Caryophanales > Paenibacillaceae > Cohnella > Cohnella hashimotonis. The sequence continues at coordinate 2,492,415 of NZ_JAGRPV010000001.1, read as the reverse complement.
CGCCAGGCAGCTCATGATGCAGGGCGAGACTGCGAATGCCGCATCCCTGAGCGCCGGCTTCGGCCACTACTCCTCCTTCTTCCGCGCTTACCGCAATATTTACGGGCATGCGCCGACCGAACGCGGTACGACGCCGGCGGAAAGCAGCTAGCCAACGGGCGGTTCGGATTCGGGCGATTTGACGATTTTGCCCGTTTGAACGGTATCCCCTTCGATGAGGCTTGACTCGTTTTACTTGATGCGAAGGTGCTTCAATTCCATTGGTTGCATGCAAGTAAAAGCGGACCCGCCATTTCATGCGAGTCCGCTTTTTTACTGCTTTTTATCGCTTTAGGCCAGAAGATCTAAGGCTATCGCTAAGCTTCTTGGGACCGCCGCGGCCACTCGCCTACGAACTCCTGTACGTCGTAGCCGTAAAAGCGGCCGAGCGTCTCTTCCCGGTCGTCGAGGAACAGCTGGTCTGCCAGCGCGGCGACGAGCCGCGGAATGCCGAACTTCATGCCGGACAGCGCGGACGCGGATATGCCGCAGCTGACGAGGGCGGAGTAGTTGAAGGTGAAAAGACCGTGCAGCGGCGCCTTTCCCGCTTCGTCGCGGCTTGTAAACGCGAAGCCTGGCGTGAGATAAGGATGCGTATCGAGCAGCGGACTTGCGAGCTCGGCCGGGGCGGCGTAGCGGTCTCCCCAGCGGGCGATATGTCGCTCGACGCGCGAGAGCTCGGGACGAAGCGCAGGGTCCGTGAGCAGACCGGTGCTGACGATAAGAAAGTCGAAGAAATGGTCGCCCTGCGGCGTCGTCACGACCGCGCCGTTCCCATCGGGCCGAACCGCGAGCCACGGCGCGCCCAGGTGGAGCGCGAAGCCGGGCCAGGCGCTCGCTCGCTCGAACGTGTCGTTGGTCGGCGGTTGGTTGAATCGGAAAAAGTGGGAGATGACTGCGTATTTGTCCGCATCCTGCAGTGCCGGGAAGCGCTCGATCATACCCGAGCCTTCCATCTGGCGGATCGGGTTGACCCGCGGCAGCGCCCGGCGCCGCACAAACACATGCGCCTCGGCAACGCCCGCGTCCAGCGCAAAATTGGCATTGTCGAAAGCGGAGGCGCCGCCGCCAAGCACCGCTACTTTTTTGCCGCGAAGCGCAGCGAAATCGATCCTCTGGGACGTATGCGCATAGAGATGCTGCGGCAGGCTGTCCGCGATCATCGGCGGGACATGCCATTCGCCGCCGCCCTGAATGCCCGTTGCCAGCACGACCTTGCGAGCCAGCACCGATACGGAGGGCGCGCCGGCGCCTTCAAGGCGGAGTCTATGGATTCCTTCCCCTGCCTGCTCCACCATCGTCAGCTTAGTCTCGTTGACGACGGGCAAATTCAGCACCTTGCGGTACCAGCGCAGGTAGTTCATCCAGTCGCCCCGGGGAATTTTATCGATCGCCTCCCAGCCTTCGGGACCAAACTGCGCTTCCCACCACGATCGGAACGTCAAGGACGGGACGCCCAGATCGATCGATGTCAGATGCTTGGGCGTACGCAGCGTCATCATGCGGGCGTACGTTTCCCATGGTCCCTCCATGCCTTCGGGATTTTCGTCGACGATCAAAATATTGTAGATTCGCTCGCGCATAAGGCCGAAGGCGATTCCCAGTCCGCTCTGTCCGCCGCCGACGATGACTGCGTCATAGACATGGCCTTCCGGATGCCGGATCTGGCGGACCCATGTTGCGCCTCCGAACGCCAAGTAGGAAAGATCGATTGCAACGCGCTCGTTCAACGCTTCAATACTCATCGGGATCCTTCCTTTCGGGAACGAGTTTTCGCGACCGTTTTTCGTGTCACATTCCTAAACACAGCATGATAGATTAACCTCATATTATCGTCTTTCGTTCGTTCTGGACAGTGCGAAGCCATCTATATTGTGAGGATTTCTAATTTTCGAATGACGGATTGTACGCGATCACGAGCATTTCGATGTGCATCATTGGCCCACCGCTGCCGGTCTAGGGGCACTTATTTCGTGGTTTGGAGCGGCGTGGCGGATGGCAAGGGTTGCTGCAAGCGAGGAAAGTACGGTTGCGCGGCGAGGGAGTTTACGCTTCGGAGCTGGCGGCGGGCGGCTTCAACACGATCCACTCGACCGCAATGAGATTCAGCACGAGTCCAACCCAAATATTGACGTTTAATGCTTGCCCGACCATTTCTTCGCGGCCCCCGGGAAGCGAAAAGCCATGGATGACCGCATACAGCAGCAGCAAAAAAGGCACCGCGATTCGTCCGCTTACGGCCACGAGCGTAATCCCGAAGCTGCGGATCATCCATCTGCGATGCGCATCGAACGATCCCGAACGCGCCATGCGATAGCCGCGCCAGGTCGCGTAGAGCCACACGGCCGACAGCGTCAAAAATCCGACCGCCTTTGTGAACGATTCCATATAAAACACGAGCGCGATCGCCAGAATGCCGCTAATTCCGACGCAGGCTACGTAAAGCCGGCCCGCATAGCGGTGAAGCATCGGCCGACTGCGGCGGACCGTTTCCCGGAATTGTACGAAGCCGACGAGCAAGGCGATCAGCGCTGTTATGATGTGCGCGACCAGGATCGGGAACTGCAGCGACGACGAAGAAAGCGCCACGCGCGCGGCTGACGGATCGAATGTAAAATAAGGCGCCGCGAACGGCAAAATGACGGCAAGCGAAATAAACAAAACGATCCACCAGGCTTTTCCGTTTTTCATCATGCTCCCCCTCTTTTCTTACGGCGCGTCGAATCCGCTCCGAAACGGAAGCGTTATACGTTAAAGCGGTAGCCGACGCCCCAGATCGTTTCGATATATTGCGGCCTGGACGGATCGGCCTCGATTTTTTCGCGAAGCTTGCTGATGAAAACGGTGACGGTAGCGGTATCTCCGACTGCGTCCAGCCCCCATATCTTCTCGAAGAGCTCGTCTTTGCCGAAGACGCGGTTCGGATGCAAGGCCAGGAAAAGGAGCAGGTCGTATTCTTTGGAGGTCAGCGCAACCTCGCGCTCGTTCACGAACGCCTTGCGCGACGGCTTGTCGATACGGATGCCGCGCAGGCGGATCTCTTCCGGTCGCTTGGTCGGCCCGGAAGCCGTCAGCCGATCGTACCTCGTCAGATGCGCCTTCACCCGGGCGACCAGCTCGGCCACGCTGAACGGCTTGGTCATATAATCGTCCGCGCCCAGCCCAAGACCTCTGATCTTGTCGATGTCTTCCTTGCGCGCGGACACCATTAAGATCGGAATGTTTTTGGTCTCGCGAACCTGTCTGCAGATCTCGAAGCCGTCTACCTTGGGCAGCATCAGGTCGAGTACGATCAGATCGTAGTCCTCCTCGAGCGCCAGCTTCAGCCCCGCGTCTCCGCTCGACGCGATATCGACGGCGCAGCCGGCCGCTTCCAAGTAATCTTTTTGGACTTCCCCGATGACCTGCTCGTCCTCGACGATCAATATCCGCTTCATGCCCGTACACCGTCCATTTCCGTCTTTTTCAGCGTAAAATAAATGCTCGTGCCTACGCCTTCCCGGCTCTCGGCCCACGCGCGTCCGCCGTGCCCCTCCACAATCTGGCTGACGATCGCCAGGCCAAGACCGCTTCCTCCCGTATCCGTATTGCGGGAGCGCTCCGCGCGATAGAAGCGGTCGAATACGTGAGGCAGCGCTTCGGGCGGGATGCCGGCGCCGTTATCCGTGATCCGGATCGTGGCTTCAGCTTCGCCTCCCGTCCATGCGACGACAAGCTCGCGATGCGGCTTGGCCATATGCCTGAGACTGTTTTCAACGACGTTCATGAAAACCCGGCGCAGCTTCTCCCGATCCGCAAGCACATAAACCTTGCCCGGACCGCCGACAGGGCCGACGATATCGATGCCGGCCAAGCGCGGATCGGCCCGCAGCTCCTCCACGCAATCCGTGAGGTACGCCCCGAGCTCCGTCGGCTCGAGCTGGAACGGAAGTCGGTTCAAGTCCAGCTTGGAAAATAGAAACAGCTCGTCGATCAACCGATCCATGTCGTTTGCTTTGTTGGCGATCATGCCGATGTATTTGTTACGCTTTGGCGCAGTGTCCGCGATGCCGTCCTGAATGCCCTCGACGCAAGCTTTGATGCCGGCGATCGGCGTCTTCAGATCGTGGGAGATGCTCGCGATCAGCTCCTTGCGATTGTCTTCGTACTGGAGCTGCAGCCGGATCGAATCGTTCAGCCGGATCCGCATCGCCTCGAACGCTTCGCCCAGCTTGCCGATCTCATCCTTGCGCTTCAGGTTCACATGCCGGTCGAGCTGTCCGTCTTTGATTCGCTCGGCCGCCAGCTGGAGCGATCGGAGCGGCTTGATCATGCTGCGGGAAACAAGGAAAGTCAGCAGGCCGTTGGTCAGCGCGACTGCGATGAGCAATGCCGCAAAGGCAATCAAGAAAAGCGAGCGCATGCTTCCGAAAAAGCCGCCCATGTCGTAAAGGACGAAAATCTCGCCTTGGCCCGCATCGCTGAAACTGAAGGCGTATTTGACGACGCTGTATTCGCCGTCGAATTTTTTCTTGCCCCATGAAGGCCGTTCGTCGTTCGGACGGACTTCCCGCAAGCGTTCGTACAAGCCGGAAGCGTCCCCTGCTTCGGGAGATGCGTAAGCAACCGCGCCGTTTTTCGCAACGACAAGCTCTGCATGAAGCCCTTGCAGACGTTCGCTCGTTTTCGTTAAAAAGGCAGCGTCGCCTAACCGGTCCGGATCGTTCTCCGCCATGAACTTGAGGCCAGCGGTCAATTCGTCGAGTTCGTTGGACGCGGCCCAGGCTGCCGGTATTTTGGTTGCGCTTCCGTCCTCCGGCTTCTTGAACAGCAGCGAGGCGACCCCCACCGCGATCAGCGCGAACAAAACGACGGGAATGACCGTCATGGCGACGTAGGACAGCACGAGCCTCAGCTTGATGGACACGGCAAAGCTCCTTTATTCGGACGCGGGGCGTCTTGGATTACAGCTGCTTGCGTTCCAGCAGGACGACGCCCGCCGTATAAGCCATTATACAATAGGCAAGCAAGATGCCTGCCGCGCGAACCAGGCTGCCGACAGGCGCCCCCGAGCCCGACCAGCGTACATGCCATTGCGCATAAGCGACGACGGACCACACAGACGCTTGGGGAAACAGAAACGGCAGCAGTCCCGCAGCAAGATAGACGAGCAGCATAGTCGCCATTGCGCCGGCGACGCTTCGGACGAGGAGGCCGACGATGCTGGCCAGCAGTCCGATCGCGACCATCGGCAGCAGAGAGACTGCGTAGGCTTTCAGGCTCTCGGCTAAGCCGTCCGCCGCTTCCGCGCCGACGACGAATACGCCTGCGGTCGTCGAGACGGTCCACCCGATGGCTAGCAGCGCTGCCGCAAACAGAGAGAGCGCATATATTTTCGAGGCGTACACCTTCGCTCTCGTGATTGGGCGCAGCAGCGTCAGCTTCAGCGTTCCGTCCGCCGCTTCGCCCGCGAACAGGTCGGCCGCCGTCATCATGAGGAACAGGGGAATCAGAACCAGCGTCAACGGACGCAGCATCAGCATCGTGAGATCGCTGCCGAGCGCGCTCTGCAGGGCGCCCTCGGGCAGCGCATTTAGCGCCCAGACCGACAGGAGCGGGAGAAGGGCCGCAACCAGCGCAAACCCCTTCGTTTTCCTGCGCCGCCACAGCCGTTCCGTTTCGTTGCGCGCATTGGCATACAGACTGTTCATCCGAGCCTCGCCTCCCTGTCGCTTTGAATTTGCGCCATTGAAAATTGCTCCAGGCTCGATTCGCCCCACAGCCCTTCGTCCACGGCCTCGGTTCGAATCAAACGACCTTCGCTCATAATGCCCACGCGCCCCGCGATAAGACCCAAATCATGCACCAAGTGGCTGGATATGAGAAAAGCGACGCCCGTCTCGGCCGACAGGCTGCGAATCGCCGTCCGAAGCTCCGCGATGCCCTGGACGTCCAGGCCGTTGGTCGGCTCGTCGAGCACGACCAGCCTCGGCCGGGACAGCAGCGCGGCTGCCAGCGCCAGCCGCTGCTTCATGCCGAGCGAAAAGCTTCCGGCCTTTTCATGGCGATACGCGGAGAGGCCGACTTGCTCGAGCGCTTGATCGATCCGCGAGTCGGGCAGGCTCGGATAAAACCGGGCGGCCTGCCGAAGCTGGCCGTAAGCCGTCAGCTTTTCGTAGACGTGAGCCGTCTCGACGATGCAGCCGACGCCCGCCATCGCTTGCTCGAACCGCGTCGCCGCATCCAAGCCGAACAGCTCGATTCTGCCCCGGTCCGGACGCGCCAGTCCCGCGATCAGCTTGAGCAGCGTCGTCTTGCCTGCGCCGTTCGGGCCGATCAGTCCGAACACTTCGCCCCCCGCGATCTCGAGGCTTACGTCCTGCACGCCGCGACCGTTTTTAAACCGCTTGCCGACATTCGACACCTTTAACACGGCTTCCATTTGCCTTCGCTCCTTTTTGCGCCATATCGGGCGGCGCCGCCGCCCGATTGTTCGCTTGGGTCAAGCAGTTCCGCTTAGCGGTGCCAACCGCGCCCCTCTTTCCCGTCGTCCAGCTGCTCGACCTTTTTGCCCGTCAGGTCGATCCGGTCCGGCGTCGTGCCGTCAATATCCGAGATGTCGATGCGCAGCGCAAGGTTCAGTTCGTGCTTGACGCCGGCGTCGTCCTTGCCTGTCAACACGAGACTAGCCGTCTGGTCCTCTAGCAGTCCGTCCGGACCGATATTCGCGTCGAGGTCAATGCGTTCGACTGTCACCCCGTCCGTCAACGCCGGCACTTGGACGTTCGCGTCGTCGTGCCCGGCCAGCCCCGAGACGGCCAGCGCGCCGAGCGCGTTCACGATTGCCGGCACCTGGCCGCCGGACAGATGCAGCGAAGCCCGCTTGCTGCCATCCGCCTCCGTCTCTACCGTGGCCAGCTCCTTCACGTTTCCCGTCAGCGCGTTGAATACCTGCAGAGCCGCTTTTGGGGGGCCGTCCGATTTCTCCCGACCGGCACTCGCTTTATCCTCGTCCAATGCTTTAACCTTGTATGCGTCGCTATCCGCAGCCTTGACGATCAGCCGACCGTCCTGGACGTATACGTCGGCCGCATGAGCATGAGCCGCCCCGTCGCCCTCCGCCTTTGCGCTTAAGCTGACCGCATGCCGTTCATTGTCCACGCGAATCCGAGACGATCCGGCGAAAAGCGATTTGCCGTTGTCCGTAACGGTCAGATTCACGCTCGCCGTCAGGCTCGAAACCCGAGTCGTATTCGTCATCGCCGTCTCATAGGCCTTATAACCAGACGCGCTCGCCATCGCGCTAAGCCCGCTCGCGAGCAGCATCGCCGCTCCGACGCCGAACGCGCCGCCTGCCATCCACCATTTCTTGTTCATGTTCGTTTCCTCCGCAAATCAGATTTTTAAAGCGCTGCGGCTTCCTGTAATTCATGTTAACGGGCAAGTCTAAACCATCCTCAACGCAATTCTAAAAAAAGTATAAAAACCCGAGAACCATCCGCGAGACATAAAAAAAACGACACCCAAGCGCCGGATTATCCGCGCAAGGTGTCGTATATTTATAAGTTCGTTGTTACAGCCGAGCTTGCCCTAACTCACTTCAGCGCGCCGGCGTCGGCAAAATCCATGAACCTTTCCCAGTCGTATGCCGTCAAGTCGTGAACGCCGCTGCGCAGATGATAGCCCATTCGCTCCCCGATCAGCGGGGACTCCGGCGCCGGGAACGGCGCATCCCCCAATCCATTGAAGCCGTGCAGCCTGTAGACCGGTACGGCTGCGAGAAGCGCCGCATACTCCGATGCGGGATCCGCCCATTCGTCCCGGTCGGCGCTCGCCACATAGACGGCGCGGGGCGCCACGGCTGCGATCAGCATATGCTGATCGACGGGGAGCGCCTCCTCGCGACCGTTAAATGACTTATAATTGCGGTTGAACCAGTGGGGGAAACGGTCATTGATCGCCTGGACCGTCTCGCCGCGCTTGCCTCGCGAGAGCGCCGCGCCCGTGCTGCCGGACTCGTTGCTGACGACCAGGGCAAAGCGCTCGTCGAGGGCGCCTGCCCATAGCGACGCCTTGCCTCCCCGGGAATGTCCCGCAACGGCGACGCGCCCGGCATCGATGTCAGGGTCCGTCTCCAGGTAATCCATCGCACGGCGCGCGGCCCACGCCCAGGCCGCAATCGTCGCCCAAGCGTCCGCCGGCCGTTCGCCGTCGAAGCGGTCGAAGATGCCGTGCACCCCGTCGCGATGGCCATCGTCGACGTCCGGATCCGCGTCCTCGACGTCGAGCACCGCCGCCGCGTATCCGCGCGCGACAATGCGCTCCGCCGGCCAGAACGGGGAGCCGACTTGTCGCTGTGGATCCGTCGTTAACGCGCCTCGATTGTTGAGCAGCAGAAAAGCCGGATATGGCCCTTTCCCTTCTTCGTCCGGCACAAAAAGCAGCAGGCGGATCGTTCCCCTCCCGCCGGGACCCTCGAAGCGGATATCGACCTGCTTGCGGACCGCCCTGCCATCCAGCATGCCTGGCGTTACAGCCGTCTCAAACGTTAAAGACGCCGGCCTGTCGATTGGCTCCCTGCCATATACATACGTTCGAAAAAGCGCCAAAATTTCGGGTCTCCGTTTGCTCCGCCACTCGTCAACCGACTCGATCCGTTCTCCGTTATTTCCCCTAAGAACGTCCGGCAAACCACGTTCGGCCGTCATAACGCCACCCTCCATACCTTGAGTTTTTCCAAGTTTTATCATAGCGCTTTCTTCAGCCAAATGAAAACCGCTCCCTCTCAATGAAGGAAGCGGTCGCAATGTATGATTTTATTCGGCCGGACGGATCAGCACGCGCACGCCGTTCTGCTCCAGATGCAGCTCAATGCCCGCCAGCGCCTCTCCCGTCTCGGCATCCCGGTAGGACCGGCCGTCGAGCTTGACGGACTGGCTTGCACCGCTGTAATTCTCGACGAACACATAGTCCGATACGCCATCGGAGCGGACATGCGCCGTCACGCCGCGAGGCAAAACGGACGCGATGGCTCTTGGCAGCGACAGCGTCCCGGCGAGCTTGGCATAAAGCGCATCGAGGAGCGAGGCGTCTGCCCGAGTCGCCAGGTAATAGGCGCGGCCCTTGCCCAGTTCGTTCACCGTAAGCGCAGGATGGCCGGCATAGAAGTCGTCGCGGTATGTCGCCAGTGCGGTCGCGCCTTCCAGATGCACGAGCTCGCATAGCTCGCGCGATTCGTACGTCTCCTCGAGGCCGAGCGCATTGCCGGGGACCGGCACGAGCGCGTTGCGCTCGTCGTCGTAAAGCGCGTCGATCTCCTCCGCCCAGATGCCGAGCGTCTTGCGTAGCGGTCCGGGAAACCCGCCCAGGTGGCACAGATCGTGTTCGTCGACGACGCCGCTCCAGTAGGTGGCCACGAGCGTGCCGCCCGATTCGACGAAGCGCTCCAGGCGTTCGCCGACGGATGCGCGGCACAGGTACATCATCGGCGCTGCGATCAGGTCGTAGCGGGAGAGGTCGCGGTCCTCCTCGGAGCCGATGATATCCACCTGGATGCCGAGCGACCACAGCGCGCGATAGTGTTCCATCAGCGTGTCCTCGTAATGAACGCCCGCATTGCGCGGTCCTTGCGAATCGTTGACCGCCCAGCGATTGTCCCAATCGGTCAGCAGCGCCGCGCGGGCATTCACGCCGGTACCCGCCGCGTCCGCGATGCGCCGCAGCGTCTCGCCAAGCTCCGCTACGTCGGCGAATACGCGCGTGTTCTCATGTCCGACATGATCGACGACCGCGCCGTGCAGCTTTTCGCTCGAACCGCGGCTTTTGCGCCACTGGAAGTACTGTACCGAATCGGAGCCGTGAGCGACGGCCTGCAGAGAAGCGAGCTTGTGCATGCCCGGCTTTTTCAGTTTGCTGATCGGCTGCCAGTTGGTCATGCTCGGCGTGCTCTCCATGAGCAGGAACGGCTTGTCCTTGAGCGAGCGGAACAGATCGTGATTGTACGCGAACCAGGCCGCGACTTCGATGTCGTCCCTCGCGCCGTGCCATTTCGGATACGCGTCCCAGGAAACGACGTCCAAAATGTCCGCAAACTTGCGGTAATCGAGCCCCTCGTAGCCCTCCATCAGATTGGTCGTGACGGGCAGGTCCGGGTTGTACGGACGCACCGCCGCAATCTCATGTCTGCAGAAGTCGACGGTCCGCGCGGTGACGAAGCGCTTCCAGTCGAGATTTTGTCCGTGAACCATGTTCTCGCCCCGCGGCGACGGCGCTTCGACCTGCGACCAGCTTGTATACGTGTGCGCCCAGAAGGACGTCCACCAGGCCGCGTTCAGCGCTTCCAGCGTACCGTATTCAGCCTGCAGCCACTCGCGAAACGCTTCCTGACAGTAATCGCAGTGACAATCGCCGCCGTATTCGTTGGAAATATGCCAGCCGACGACGGCGGGGTGCCGGGCGTACCGCTCCGCCAGCTTTCCGTTCATAATCGCCGTTTTTTCCCGGTACACCGGCGAGCTGTAGCAGTGATTGTGGCGCAAGCCGTGCAGGTTGCGCACGCGCTGGGCGTTCACCCGCAGCACTTCGGGATAGCGTTCGGACATCCAGGCCGGCCGGGCGCCGCTCGGCGTCGCGAGCCAGGCATAGATGCCGTTCGCTTCGAACCGTTCCAACACGCGGTCCAGCCATGCGAATTCGAACCGGCCCTCCTCCGGCTCGATCGCCGCCCAGGCGAAGATGCCGACCGCCATCACATTGCAGCCGGCCAGCTTCATCAGCCGAATGTCCTCCTCGAGCACCTTCGGGTCGTGCTGCCATTGGTCCGGATTGTAGTCCGCGCCATGCATGAATCCCTTGATCTTGCCGCTGACCGGCGCGTAACGCTTCGCCATCGCAACTCTCTCCTTCACTCTGTGCATATCGTCTCATTGTCAACGTTATAAAACTAAACTATAGTCTGATTGTAGCCTTACACCTGCTATAATCGTTAGCACAATGAACGTCAAAATAAGCACAAAATGAACATGGAGGCGTAAAGCGATGCAACTCCCGTTCCGGTTATCCCCATCCGTACAACGCGAACGGCTCCCGGTCAGCCTGTACTGCGTTGGCGCGCATGCGCAGCATCCGGTCGCCCGGCCGGCCGGTTTTCCCGTGATGCAATGCTTTGTCGCGCTCGGCGGCCGCGGCCGCTTTGAATTCCCCGACGGGAACCGTCTGTCGGTCGATGCCGGTCAGGCGCTGCTGCTGCCCGCAGACGAGCCGCATCGCTACGAATCGTTTCCCGGACAGCCTTGGATGCTTGGCTACATCGGCTTCGAGGGCGCATGCGCACCGGATATAGCCGATGCTTGCGGCTTGCCTTTGCGTTCGGCGTTTACGCTAAAAGAAACGGACGCGCCTGCCGCGGGCATCCAGGGACTCTGGCAGCTCGCGGACCGGGCCGATCCCGACGCAGCCCGGCTGCTGTCTGCGCGCCTATACGAATTTCTGCTGCTGCTCGGCTCCCTCGCGGCCGGACCCGCTTCGCCCGCAGCGCCGCTGCGGACGCGGCAATCCGACGCCGCGCTCGCACGCGCCGTCCACTTCCTGCACGAGCACTTCGCCGAGCCATTGGTCATGTCGAACGTCGCCAGCGCGGTCGGATACTCGGTGCAGCACTTCCAGCGCCTGTTCCGCGAAGCCTATGGCGAGCCGCCGCTGGCGTACCTTCGCCGCATCCGGCTCCATCAGGCAGCGGTATGGCTGGAAGAGGACCCGCTTGCTTCGGTGTCGGAGACGGCCGGCCGAATCGGGATGGATCCCAACTATTTCATCCGGTCGTTCAAGCAGGCCTACGGCGTGTCGCCAGGGCATTATCGAAGAGATAAAGGGCGTTAATCTCCCGTACCGACGCTGTCAGCGCCGAGCAAATACTTTTCCGTATAAGCGTTGCGGAATTTGCCGTTCGGATCCAACCGCGCGGCCAGTTGTTGGAAATCGGGCAGCTTCTCGTAAAGCGAGCGCAGCAGAGCCGGATTCATGACATGAAGCTTGGCCCAGTGCGGGCGCGCCCGGAAAGGGGCAAGCGCCTCCTCGATCAAAGGGAGCAGGCGGGAGACGGCCGCCTGCTCGGGCTTCCACGTGAAGTGGATGCCCACCGCGTCCTGCCCGTAGCAAGGGCTCATCCACAGCTCGTCCGCTGCGATCGTGCGGATTTCGGATACGTACAGCAGCGGCGCGATCTGCCCGCGCAGCCGTTCGATCGCGCACAGCGCATCGTACGCCGCGGCGCGCGGAACGAAATACTCGCTTTGCAGCTCTTCGCCGGCGCTTGGCGTGAAGTTCATGCGGAAGTGCGGCAGGCGCTCGTACCATCTGCCGACGATGCCGAGCTGCTCGCTGCATGGGTCCGCCGACAGTCCCGGCACCGGATGCTTGCGCTCGGTCGCACGCGTGGCGCCGTAGAATGAAGGCTCCGCCAGCGATTGTTCGCTTCCTTCATCCGGCTCCTTTCGTTTAAGCCACACCTGATTAAATCCGGCCTGACGCCAATCCGTGAACAAGCTGACGCTGTAGGCGGCGGAGAAAATCTCGTCGAGGCTGCCCGCAAGCGTCGCAAGCGCTAACCCTTCGTAGACCGTCTGGCTCATGCGAAACGCCGGAATCGCCTCAAGCGTAACCGCCGTCACGATGCCAAGACTGCCGAGGCCGACGACAGCGCCTTGCAGCATTCCGTCTCCGTCGTCGCGGGAGATCGAAATCTTATCGCCGTTCGCCGTCACCAGGTCCAGCGCGTGAACCGACGTCGCCAGGTTGCCGTTGCGAATGCCGGAGCCGTGCGTTGCGGTCGCGCAGGCGCCCGCGACCGTAATATGCGGCAGCGAAGCCAGATTGGGCAGCGCATATCCGCGTTGATCCAAGTATGCGCACAGCTCTCCGTATCGAATGCCGCCTTCGACCTTGACTCTGCCGCTTCTTTCGTCCATGTCGATGACCCGGTTCAGCTTGTCCATCGAGAGCTGCGTGCCTTTCGTATCGGCGATCCCGTTAAACGAATGTCGCGAGCCAAGCGCCTTGACGCGACTGCTGTGCGCCACAAGCTCCTGGATTTCCTCGACGCTTGACGGAACGACGATCTCGGCGGCTTGGTATTCGTAATTGCCGGCCCAATTGCTATGCTTTCGCGCGTTTTCTCTCAATCGTCCTTCCACCCTTTCATGAAGAAGTGCTGTGCCTTCCATACTAAACATAACACGATTGCGCTGCGCCCGCGCGGATAGATAATAACGCGAAAAAGACGCAGGCACGGATTATCCGCAACCTGCGTCTTCGGTTGATGGCCTTCGCCGGAAACTGACGATGCCGGCTCTCGCTAAGCTCGCTTGGAGAAGACGCGACGCGCTTTTCTCGCTCGAGCCGCTCCCGCTTTGGGCATCCGGCCGTACGCCATTATTTTTCGATACATCCGCTTGTCGGACAGCGCGTTAAAAATGGATTTGTCGGGACGCGAATTCACCTCGATAATCCAGGGTTTCAGCGACCGGTCGATTCCGATATCGATGCCGTACGCACGGAATTGAGGAAAACGGCGGTTCAAATGGCGGCTGACCCGAAGCCCGAGCCCCATGAGGCGCCGCTTGTAGCGGGCACGCCCCGCCGGGGGAATCGACTGCGAGAGCAGCACGTCGACCGGCATCGGCTTGCCTCCGTTATGATAATTGGTCACGATCTTATTCGGCCTGGCGACCCGCCCGACGATGCCGGTCGCCTCCCAAGCCCCCTTCGGATTGCGCTGCACCATGACGCGAAGATCGAAGGGCCGGCGCTTGTAGCTGAGCAACGGGATTCCCATTTGGACCAAATACGTTTTGTTCGCCTTTGCCTTGGCAAATGCGCCATAAGCGTGTTCGAGCTTCGCGTACGCGCGACTGTGCGTGCCGTGTTTGAGCAGGTACCGGCCCTTGGATCTCGACAACTTGAAGATGCCGAAGCCGCCGGTGCCGTGACTCGGTTTCAGGTAGACGGACGAATAACGCCCCAGCATCGCTTGAATCGACTTCAGGCTGGCGACCGCGGTCGGCGGCAAATGCGCGGCCGCCGTCCGATCCTTGCGCAGCAGCCTGTATTTGCCGAGCTTGTTGTTGCCGTACATGGCCGTCCCCCGTTCTGGTTGACTTCAAGTCTCCATCTACTTATATGCGATGAGAGAACGCTCAGTCTATGCGCATGACGGGGTTCTTTTCACGTAAATCCTAAACCGCTCTGCTCATGTACTGTCCCAATATTTGCGAGATCACCTCGCGTTTTACGGGCTTGCTCACGTAATCGTCCATGCCGGCAGCCAAACATTTTTCCCGGTCGCCTTTAAGCGCGTTCGCGGTGACCGCGACGATTCGCGGACATGAGCCGGGCGCCAGACGCTCCCTGATCGAGCGCGCGGCGTCCAAGCCGTTGATAACGGGCATGTGAATATCCATAAAAATACAATCGAAAGGTTCCTGAAGCGCCGCTTCGATCACTTCTTTTCCGTTCGCGGCCACCGTTACGCAATGGCCCATTTTTTCCAGCATTTTTTTCAGTACGAGCGTATTGATCGGATTATCTTCGCCGACGAGTATTCTCGCCGAGGTCATGACCGCGTCTCGCAGCTCCCCCGTCTCGGGCGGCAGCTCTTCGGCTGTCCGTTCGTGCAGTTCGATGGAGAACTGAAAGGTCGAACCGTCTTTGCCGTCGCTCTCCGCACGGATCTCTCCGCCCATCAGTTCGACGATACGCCGGCTGATGGAAAGACCGAGACCCGTCCCTTCGTGCTTGCGCAGCATAAAGCTGTCGATCTGCGAAAACGGTTCGAAAATCTCCTCCAGCCGATCCGGCGGAATACCGATCCCCGTGTCCGTTACGGTAAATGACAGCAGCGGTATTTTAGCTTTGATCTTTTTGACGGCTACCGACACTTTGCCGCTTGGCGTGAACTTCACGGCGTTGCCGAGCAGGTTGAGCAGCACTTGCTTCAAGCGATCCGCATCGCCATAGATATAATCGGGGACGTCGTGATGGATCGCATACGACAGCTCGAGATTTTTTTCGTCCGCCTTTGCGGATACGACGGACAAGCTGTCCTTGATGCATTTCCGGAGGTCGAAGGACGTTTCTTGCAGCTCGCTTCTCCCCGCCTCGATCTTCGACAAATCCAGGATATCGTTGATGATGGCGAGAAGCGCCTCCCCGCTGTTGCGGATAATCTCGACATAGCCCTGCCTTTCCTCGTCCAGCTCCGTATCGAGCAGCAGATCGGTCATGCCGATGACGCCGTTCATCGGCGTGCGGATTTCGTGGCTCATCATCGCCAGAAATTCGCTTTTCGCCCGGTTGGTGGCCTCCGCCATTTCTTTGGCCAGCACCAGCTGTTTTTGCTCGGAGATGTCCTTGCAGATGAGATAAAAGCCGATATTGCGATTGCCTACGAAAATGGGGGCAATGCTCGTGATGACTTCGACGATTTCGCCGTCCTTGGTGACTAGCGTATCGATGCCTTGCTCGACAGTCGTATCCTGCAGCGCATTCGCCAATATTCGATCAACATTGGGCTGACCGATAATATTGGCAAGCTCCATGCCGATCAGCTCCGATTCGATGCAATAACCCGTCAGCTTTTCGGCGACTGCGTTTCCGTTGATCACCCGGCCTTCAAGGTCGAAGGAGATAACGGCATCGTGATTGTACTTCTTGAGCGACGTGTAGCGTTCGACGGACTCCTGCAGCTGGATCTCGGATATTTTTTGCTTTGAAATGTCGATGATTTGCACAATATAATAAAGCGGCGTTCCTTCGTCGCTGCGGAACAGACGTACGGACATCATCGTCCAGATCGTCGAACCGTCTTTTTTGATAAAACGTTTTTCCATTTGCCACTCCGACTCGGTGTCCCCCATCAACGCCTTCAGCTCATCAATAGAACCGACAGGATCGTCGGGATGCGAGAAGCAGCCGAACAGCTGCCCTTCGAACTCTTCCTTGCTATATCCGAATATCCGCTCCATAGCGGGATTTACGGTCAGGAAAAGCCCTTTCGGATCGGTCAAAGCGACGCCGAAGGAAGCGAATTGAAAAACTTGCCCGTTAAAGGAGTTCTGGTCCAGGTTGACGCGATGCATGGGTTACCTCCAAAATTTTCGTTTAGCCGCCCAAGATTGCATGCTGGCCTCGTTTTTTTCGATTCATTTACCCGTTTTGAAATCGTTTGAAACTAAAAAAAGCAGCGGCGCCAGGAGAAGATGTCCCTGACGCTCGCTGCGGTTAAAACGGGGAATGCTAGGATACGGGTTGACTTGCCGCTTTTTGATACGCCTTGCCGGCGCTTAAACCGAGCGTATGCGCGGTCGATGCTTGAATCTCGCGGAGCAGTTCCGGATTTTTAAGCAAAGAAGCGCCGTACGACGGGATCATTTCTTTAAGCTTCGGCTCCCAGGCTTGGATTTGCTGCGGGAAGCATCTTTTGATGACGTTCAGCATGACCGATACGGCGGTCGAAGCGCCCGGCGATGCGCCGAGCAGGGCGGCGACGGAGCCGTCGGCCGCCGTCACGACTTCGGTGCCGAATTGCAGCGTTCCTTTGCCGCCTGCGGCCGTATCCTTGATGACCTGCACGCGCTGTCCGGCTACGACCAATTCCCAATCCTCGCTCTTCGCGTCCGGTACGAACTCGCGGAGCTCCTCCATGCGCTGTTCTTTGGACAGCATCACCTGCTGGATCAGGTACTTGGTGAGCGACATGTTCTTGGCGCCGGCAGCCATCATCGTGACGAGATTGTGCGGCTTGACCGAAGTAATCAGATCGAGCATGGAGCCCGTCTTCAGGAACTTCGGCGAGAAGCCGGCAAAGGGTCCGAACAGCAGCGACTTTTTGTTGTCGATGAAACGGGTATCGAGATGCGGAACCGACATCGGAGGCGCGCCTACCTTGGCCTTGCCGTAGACCTTGGCATGATGCTTGGCGATGACTTCCGGATTGGTGCAGGACATGAACAGACCGCTGACCGGGAAGCCTCCGATATGCTTGCCCTCGGGTATGCCGGTCTTTTGCAGCAAGTGGAGGCTGCCTCCGCCGCCGCCGATGAAGACGAACTTCGCGGCGTGCCGTTCGACGCGGCCGTTGTCTGCGCGTACCTTCAGCTCCCAGGCGCCGTCGCGCGTGCGGCTGATGTCGTCCACTTTGTGCTTGTATTTGATGTCGACATTGTTTTTCTTGAGGTGTTCGAACAGCATGCGCGTCAAAGCGCCGAAGTTGACGTCCGTGCCGGCGTCGACCTTGGTGGCCGCGATCGGCTCGCTTCCGCTCCGGTTTTTCATGATCAGCGGGATCCATTCCTTCAGCTTGGCGTGGTCCTCGGTGAATTCCATGCCATGGAACAGCGGATTGACGGACAACGCCTCATACCGTTTTTTCAAAAACGACACGTCTTTTTGCCCGTGCACAAGGCTCATATGCGGAAGGGGCATAATAAAATCGTTCGGATTACGGATCAGCTTGCTCTCGACAAGGTACGACCAGAACTGCATGGAGTCCTGGAATTGCTCGTTGATGCTGATCGCCTTGCTGATATCGATCGAGCCGTCAGGCTTTTCGACGGTATAGTTGAGCTCGCACAGCGCCGCATGTCCCGTTCCGGCGTTATTCCATTCGTTGGAGCTCTCCTCGCCCGCGCTCGCGAGCTTCTCGAGCACGGTAATTTTCCAGCTCGGCGCCAGTTCCTTCAGCATCGCGCCAAGCGTCGCGCTCATGATGCCCGCGCCGATCAAGATTACGTCTGAACTTGTTTGTCCGTTACTCATTTGTGACCATCCTTATATCTTAAAATTTGCGCGAAATTGTCCGGGTCCGAATTAACCTTATCTATTTTAACACTATTACCATCCGACTTTAATAAATGTTTACTATAGAGATGATCGATATAAGTTATTTCTTTGCGCTCGTTCACATGGCGTACATCGAAAGGTGCACGGTGGCGGCGGAAGCCTGGTACTGGGTGGTGATAGGCGCGGAGATGAACAAGAAATGTGCACGATGGCGGCCGGGACGTGGAGCTGGGTGGCGATAGGCGCGGAGATGCACAAGAAATGTGCACGGTGGCGGCCGGGGCGTAGTGCTGGGTGGCGATAGGCGCCCAGATGCACAAGAAATGTGCTTGGTGGCGGCCGGGGCGTAGTGCTGGGTCGTGATAGGCGCGGAGATGCACAAGATATGTGCACGGTGGCGACGGAGGCGCGGCGATCGAGGGCGATGAGAGCCTCCGTAGAACCAACTTTATATTAGTCAAATAATAAGCGTAGGGTAATTCCATGCATACGACTGAAAGTAGCCGCTGCTCGCGTTGCGGTGTCCCGTAACCGGCCGATGCGGTGCAGCGAAACGCGCGTAAGCTTCGTCCTGATAAATTAGCGCCATCGCCTCGAAAAGATCCACCGGCCAAGTATCCGCGCCGAGCGGAGCCGGGATGTTCTGCGTCTCGCCGAAGGGCCATTCGTCTGAACGACCGTCCGCGTAGCGAAGGAACGTATCGAGGGCGCGTTTGATGCTCTTGCCCCCCGGAGACGTCCATCGAAACAAATCCTCGCCTGTCGCATCCAGCACAAGCTTCGCCGCAGCCGTCATCGGCGCCAGGGCGAAGTAATGGTACCACATGGCGTTGGCGCCTCTGGCCGCTTCCTCCGGCAGGAAACCGTTCTCCGCGATCGCATGGTCGATATGCGCCTTCAGCGCTTGGGTCGCTAGCGCGAACGCCGGCTCGTCGCCCGTCAACCGATGAAGCGCAAGACGCGCGTACAAGCTCCAGTCCCACCAGTTGTTGCGCCCTTCAATGGCCTCCCACGCGGGAAGACACACGTTCGTCATCCAACCTTCGAACCGGTTCCGCGCCTCCCGACTCCACCCGTCGAACGGTTCAAGCCACAGGGCCGCGCGGATGAAGGCGACGCCTACATAGGCCGACACCAGCGGACCGTCATGTCCGCCGATCTCCCGGTTTACGGTCGCCCAGCCGTCGAGAATCTCCACCGCTTTGGACGCGTAGATCGCCTCCCCCGTCATGCGATACGCAAGCGCGGTCGTATAAACGGCCTGGGCATCGGGCTCCATCAACCGCTTGCCGTTCAGATGGCCCTCGCGATCGTAATAAAAGCCGGGAATCGACCAGGCGGGGACCGCGCTGCACGTCGTCCGGAGACTGGCTTGCGCTTCGCGAAGCAGTGCCTCAAGCGCTAGCTCGGGATATTCCGCCATGACGATCAGTCTTCCTTTCATGCCTGATTCTATTTTTTTATCTTATCGATGAAATTCACAGATTAACATACACCCAGTTAACGCGGGCATATCCTTTATTTCAATCAAAAGAAGAACGTGGGACAAACTTTATATTACGTGGAATCGTTGTCGTATTATTTTTATGTCGTCCATCCGGCAACGTTTGCTCTTAGCGCAAGTAAATCTTTCATTATGTCTTCGTTTCTAAAGTCTTCTATTTTCATATCAATTAGGCCCAAAGCGATTTCAGTGGGCATCAATTTAAGATTAACGAGTAATTGAAGTGCAGCTAAATGAGCTTCTTCCTCATCGAAATCAAATGCCAACGCAATCAGGGGTTCACTTAGTAACGTAACTACTTCAATCGGCCATCGTTTTAACACTTGATTGATGATCCAGTAATTCCATATTTGATCGCCAGATTGCAATGCGTCTTTGACGAAAGGAGTTAAAGGCTCTTTAATCGAAACCAGTAGATCCGAAATAAGGCGCGCCCCTGGCCAATTTAAGTCTTTTAACCATTCCAAAAGATCAGAGAGTATAGGCGCGACTCTCGGATATCCGATTTCAACGATGAGTTCTGCAGCATGGTCCCAATGCATTTTACCACCAGGCTGCACCAAGTACTTAAAAACACGATCGCTGAGCTTCTTTAGTTGTTCTTTAGCCTCCAGAAGTTGTTCCGGTGGAGTATCCCATGCTAAGCGAGACAAGAAAAGGTTTAAATCTTTCATACATCCTCGTCCCCGCAACTTTAGTTTTTTCTCTCTTTTTTAAAGCCTACCGCGTAATCTAAACTCTATCATCCGATTCACGACTTTGATGTGGCCGATCAGCAAAGCGGCTGCCGCTAGAAAAGCGCCCAACAAACCTGCAATAAACCATATTGCTGTCTTGTTGTCGATCATAGGATATCCCATTGTTCAGCGCAGTCAGACATCGGCTTCTCGTAAAATACGATCGTCATCTTGTCGTTAATCACTTCGCTTTTTCCAGTTCTCCTATAGCCCAATTTTTCATAAAGGTAGCAGTTGCCTCGCTCTTGAAGGATGGTGTCCAGTTCCCATCTTCTGGCCGCTTCATATTGACGCTCAAGCAGTTCAAATACCTTTTGGGCGATGCCGAGACCTTGGTATTCGGGCAATATAAATATAGGGCTCACCCGGAACGCGTTATTTTGCAGTCTTACGATTCGAACGGCCCCGACGGAAATGGAAGACATCATGATGAAATAGTAATCTGTAATCGGTTGGTTTAATCGGCTGACGATCCGTTCGACCGGTTCGTTAGCAGGGCTCGTATCGTAATCTTGATACTTCTGAAGCAAGGGCAAGAATGCTTTGACTTGCATTTCATGTATGATTGATGCCTCATGGATACTCGCTCTTGTCAATGACACATCGGATACGTCCATCTAAGCCCCTCCGTTATCGCCGTTAAGCCGGCCAAACGAGACTTTTTGAGGCAAGTCCGTATCCTTCAGCCGTTCGTGCATTTCTCGAATATCCGCCTGATGCCGCTTGGTGAGGATAAAGCCGTTTAGTACATTTTTGCAGATTTCTTTTTCATCCGCGCTGCGCTTCGACAAGCCGGCTTCGGAAAATTCGATCGTCTCGCGGAAATGTATGGATAAACCGGACGTAATCTTCAGCTGCTCCTCTTTCGTGAGTTCTTTAAATTGCGATAGCAGTATGGCATCGATGGCATCCACAATTATTCTCCTTTGTTGCACAGGTTTCCCATCTTATTCCACACGGAACGCCTGATATCCTGCATCTCATGTATAATGGGCTGAACGGACTAGACGGACTTAACGGCTATACGAAATTCATAGGTAAAGGCGGGCGGTTGGGCTTTGTCACTGTCAGAATCATCCCTCATGTACATCTATACCTATGCCGCGCACGAAGACGAGCATTCGCTATGCCGATTGGAGCTGCGTTCATTATTCGGGATTGACCCCGATCGGCCTATTTTTATAAGCCCTGTCCAAGTCGATCCTTCTCGAAGCCCCTTTATAAAGGAAAGGCTTGAGGTCCTTTATGAAGGCGACAGCATCGAGGACATCGCGAATCAAGTGGCGGAGATGCCCGCGACCCAAGCGTCTTTTAAAGTATTGTTCGTCAAAACGAACGATCTGCCGGCGGATGGGAAAATGACCTACGAGGATCAACGGGAGATCGAGCGGCAAGTCGGCATGCGGGTCAAAGGCAGAGCGGATATGCGTCAGCCGGATACAGTGTTCGGCATCGCGACGCTCGGCGGACGCTGGTATTTCGGCTCTCATGCGAAAAACCGGTCCGTATGGCTGGACCATATGGAAAAACCCCGCCAATACTCCATGGCGCTTCCTACGCGGATCGCGCGAGCGGTGGCAAATATCGCGGTTCCGCGTCCTGACGGCATTAAAGCCGTCGATCCCTGCTGCGGCATCGGAACCGTTCTCGTGGAGGCGCTGTCCATGGGTATCGATATGGTCGGCCGCGAGATTAACCCGCTTTTGGCAGGCGGCGCGCGTGAAAATATCGCGCATTTCGGGCTGCAGGGCGAGGTTGTCCTCGGTCCGATCGCCGAAGTATACAAAAGCTACGATGCTGCGGTGGTGGACTTGCCGTACAATCATGTCTCCAAGATCACCGCCGGGGAGCAGCAGTCCATCCTCCGGCACGCCCGCCGGATCGCCGGCCGTGTCGTTATCGTCTCCATAGAACCGATCGACGACATGCTGACTGCGGCAGGGTTCTCGATCAGAGATCGCGGCTTCGTCAAAAAAGGAGCATTTTGCAGGTATGTCATACTATGCGAATAGCAAGAAAAAGAGGATGAAGCAGGGGTATCTCCCGCATCGTCCTCTTTGCGTTCTATTTCATAGAACTGATCCTTACATCTTCATGCGCAAGCTGCGACATCTTCAGCCGATTCAATCGAACAAATACGATGCAAACCGCCTGGCGTTGGCCATGCTCGTCCAGACGTCCTTGCTCTCCCCGCCCATATACCAAAAGGCGTAGCCTGCTAAACCATATGCCTGGCCGAGTCCGAGCTTGAGCGACAGCGAACGCCCGTCCTCCAGCCAGATCCGATGCAACGACGACGCAGTCCCGTAGGCGGCATAATACTGGCCGGTCGTCTCTTCCCATTTCACCTTGGCGCGCATGACCGTCACCCGTTCGTTCTGCTGAACCAGGCTGATCTCTTCGGACCCGGTCGCGCCGGCTTCCGTATGCCAGTCCCGGTTGAACAGCGGCAGCGCCAGTATGACCCGCGCGGCGGGCACTTGCTTCAGCAGCGTCGTCAAGCTTTGGTTAAGCCAAGGCAGCGATGACACCGAACCTGCGGCGCCGCCTCCCCAATGCTCGTCGTACCCCATCAGCACGATATGATCCGCTGCCTTCCCCAACGCCGCATAATCGAACACTTCCGTCCAATCCGTGCCGAGGTCGGGCGAGACGTCCACAGACAGAACGGCAGAAATCCGGTCCAGCGCTTCATTTAATTCGGTTATGAAGGCGGTAAACGTCTTGTTGTCTTCGGGCGCCATGTTCTCGAAGTCGATGTTGAGCCCGTCAATGCCATACTGTCGGACCAGACTGACCAATTGCATAGCGAATGCGCTTCGCCGTCCGGCGTCCGACAGCATCGCATGCGTGGCGGCCTGATCGGAGCGATTGCCGACCATCGCCCATACCCGCTTGCCTTTGGCATGCGCCCAAGCGATCAGCGAAGCATCCGTGTAGTCCGAGACGGATCCGTTCTTGTCGAGGAAAAAGGCACGCGGCGACAACGTATTGATGCCGGAGGCAAGAACCTCTTTTTCGTATTGGGCGGTCGACTGCCCGTATTGCCAGCCGAGCTGGATAGGGTTGTTCGGCGCAGCCTGTATCTCCGCCGACCAGCCTGGGTATGTCCAGATCCGATCGAGCAGCACGGCCGCTTCCTGCCTTGTCATCGGAGAGTCGGGCCGAAAGCGGCCATCCTCGTTCCCGCTCATGATTCCGAGCTGCCGCATACGATCTATCGCGGGCAGCGTCCAACGCCGGATTAGCGCCTGGTCCCGGTAAATCCGTACGGACGAGGCCACATTCGCGTCAAGCGGCTGCTTCAAGGCGCGCGCGATCAAAACCGCCGCTTCCTCGCGCGTAACGGTACGATTCGGCTCAAACGACGAGACCGACGTTCCCTTTGCCCATCCTAATTGAATTGCAGGCTGCACCCACCGGTAAAACCACGCCGTCCTCGGAACGTCCGAAAAAGAGGCGATCGCGCTTTCGACAGGCTCGATGCCCAGCAGCCGGTCCAGCATCGTCATGAATTCCGCGCGGGTAACCGGCTTGTCGGGCTCAAACAAACGCGCCGCCGTGCCGGTCACGATATGTAGGGCCGCCATGTTCGATATCGCCTGGGCGGCGTAATTATCGCGCACATCGTCGAAAGGAAGCGCAGTACCGGAGGCGGCAGCGGCCGACGGCGTTATCCAGGCTACGCTCGCCCATCCGCCCAGTACCCCGGCGAGCGCCGCGACCGCTGACGCCTTGCGCGCTGCGGCGGACCATTTTGACACCATCAATATCACGCTCTCCGATCTTGGATAGACTCTCGCACTCTATCGTAATCAATCGAAGAATAGATACCTATCCTCAAATAATGGCAGGCACTGCTCGAGCAGCTTGCGCTTGCCGGCAGCCTCGTAATATGCAGCGGCTGCTTCGTTCAGGTGGCCCGAGCAGTTGAGCTCGTGGGCTTCTTACAGGTTCGACCAGACCTGACCCGGCTCCTGAACCGTAAAGTAGGTGTTCAGGTAGCCGTCATCCTGCCGAGCTTGGCCGATCAGGCCCTCCTTTTCCACCTGCTTCAAGCGCCAGACCGGCATGACTCCTTTGCTGTTCCGCCAGTATTATTGCCGAATCGGTCCGACAACCATAAATTGACCGGAGGCCGCAGCGATGTTATATTGTGCATATACGATATGCACAATATGAAAAGGAGGCACGTCATGCTTGCGTTGGACATTCAAAACTTAAACAAAAATTATGGCCATTTCCAGTTAAAAAACGTCTCGTTTCAGCTTGAAAAGGGCTATATCATGGGATTTATCGGCGCCAACGGCGCAGGGAAAACGACGACCATCAAGTCGATCATGAATATGATTCAATTGGACAGCGGCGACGTGCGAATTTTGGGCAAACGCATGGCGGAGCACGAGCTTGAGCTGAAGCAGGAAATCGGGTGCGCGTTCGGCGGCATCGATTTTTATACGCGGAGCAAGATCGGCAAATTGACCGGCGTCATTAAAAGATTTTATAAACATTGGGACGACGATGCCTATTACAGCTACTTAAAAAGGTTCAAACTGGACGAAAATAAAAAAATCGCCGAACTGTCGACGGGGATGAGGGTCAAATACAATCTGGCTATTGCCCTGTCCCACGGCGCCAAGCTGCTTATACTCGACGAGCCGACTAGCGGCCTCGATCCGGTCGCAAGGGATGACCTGCTCGATATTTTCCGGTCGCTCGTTACAGGCGGCGAGATCAGCATTCTTTTTTCCACGCATATTACGTCGGATCTGGAGAAGTGCGCGGATTACATTACGTTTATCGAAAACGGTCAAATTATCAAAAGCGCCGACAAAGAGGACTTTATGGCCTCCTACCGTTTGCTGAGCGGCAAAGAGAGCGAGCTGGACCAGGTGAAAGAAAAGCTTATATCTTATAAGGTCAATTCCTTCGGCTTCACGGGACTGATCCGCGCGGTGGACCTCAATCCGGCGTTCGGTATCCGGGCTGCCACGCCAAGTCTCGAGGAAATCATGGTTTACTCCGCGAAAAAGGAGGAGTCGTATGTATAATTTATGGTTGAAGGACTTTAAATTGGGCGTGAATCCTTTGTATTTCGCCATGCCTGTGCTGACAGGCGCCCTCATGCTCGTACCGGGCTGGATTTACTTCCTCGTGCTATTGTACTTTTGCTGGATTACGATTCCCAATATGTTTGGCGGCTTTCGCACGCACAACGACTTGATGCTTTCCTCGATGATGCCCGTCACCAAAAGAGACATGGTCAAATCCCGGGTACTCGTCATCGTCTGCCTGGAGGTGCTGCATATTGGATTTGCGGTCATTTTCGGCGTTATTAATCGCTACTTGTATCCGGACTTCATCTATTACTTCTACGCTCCCACAATCGGTTTCTTGGGATTATGCCTGGTGATGCTGGCGATTTTTAATCTGTTGTTTTTGCCTTTATACTATAAAACGGCGTACAAATACGGCAACCCCGCGATCGTATCGATTACGGCCGCCATGCTATTTGCAGGAGGCGCGCAATGGCTGGGAATCGCGAATGCCGATGTATCCGCCGTTATTAACGATATCGGAACCGGCCATCTTGCGGAGCAATCGCTCATTCTGGTCTCGGGGGTCGCGATATTCGCCGTCTTCACGGCGGTTGCTTATCGACTGTCGGTCCGACATTTCTTGAAAGTGGAGCTATAATGAACGTAGCGATCTCGAGCACTTCCGAAAAACCGATTTATCAGCAGCTGTTCGAACAAATCAGCGCCCAGATCTTAAAAGGCGAGCTGCCGAGCGGCTACTGTTTGCCTCCGATTCGCCAAGCTGCGCTGGAGCTGCAGATCAGCGTCATCACCGTCAAAAAAGCGTGGGAAGAGCTCGAACGCAGCCGATTGATCCATACTATCACGGGCAAAGGTTGTTTCGTGGCCGAATTCACGCCCGAGGAGATGCTGCTAATGCGCCATGAGACGGTATCGAAGCAAATGGCGATCGACGCCTCGTATTACAAGTCGTTCGGTCTGACCTTGGAGGATGCGATCGCGATTTTGAAGGAGATTTATTGATTAGATATCATGCGAGGAAAATTTCATGACAGAACAAGCAATATGGAATGACTGCTTGCGAACTAAAGAAACGGCAAAGACGCGGTTCCGCTTCGTTTCATGAAGCAAAACCGCATCTTTGAATGAACTTGGCGATATTCCCGCGTTGTAAAGGAGCCGAATTAGGCGTACACTCGCACTTCGACGATTTCCGCGTATGCACTGCCGTTGGTCGCTTCGACGACGATGCGCAGCCGTTCAGTGCCGATGGCATCATCGAATCGATGGACGCATTTGCGCTTGTAGTTGCCGCTTCCTTCGGCGACAGTCACCCATGCGTCGCCTTCTCGCGCCTCGACGCGGTAGTCCTTAACGAGCGACGGCATCGCCTCGTACGGCGTGACATGGTGGTGCAGATTAATCAGATCGTCGTTCACGTCGTCGTTAAAAACGAGATGAACTTCGCGGATCGACTCCGGCTCGCTCCATGTAAGCTCCAGCCATTCCGGGCGGGCATCCGCCATCCGCTCGGACGACCACAAATGCGGCCCGCCATAAGGACGGAGATATCCGTCGCTCGCTTTGCCGGCGGCGAAGGCTTCGGTAGGCGCAGTCAAACGAAGGCATGGCGCGGCATGGTCGAATTCGTGCTTGCTCCACTCGACAAGCGGCTGCCCCTGCTGACGTTCTTCGTTCGGCCGCGAGACGCTTGCCGGATCGCTCCTTCGATAAGCGAGTACGCCCGAGCTCGGCCGGTCCGCGAAATGCAGCTCGAGCGCTTCGTTCGCCTTGACGACGAGGAACGCGTTGCACGCCGTCTCCGGCACCCAGCTTAAGCCAAGCTTCGCCCACTGCAGGCTGCCGGCGGACAAGGCGACCGATGCCTCCGCGAGCTTGGCATACGGCACGTAGTTTTCCGGTCGGCCGGTGTCCCAGAGCTCGACGACAAGCGTCGTGTCCGCCGTGGCGTCCACGAGCAGTTCTATGCCGTCCAGCGCCGGATCGACCGGCACGGTGATGCCGATATCGTTCGCGAGCGGGATGGCATACGCCGGCTGCTCGATCCCAAAGCGGCTGCGCTCGCTGGAAGCCGAGAGGCTTGCACGCCGGGCCAGGTCGTTCTCGTCGTCGCTGCGCAGCCCGATGATCGAAGCATCCTGGCGCAGCAGTGTCTGCTGGAGCTCGCGCAGATGACTGCGGTGAAGCTCGCGCGGCGTGATGCCTATGGCAGCGCACAGCGCCGCGCCGGTGCCGGCGGCTTCGCCGATAACGGCGCACGTCGCCATGACGCGCGTCGTGCCGAACGCGACGTGGGACGCGCTGATGTCGCGGCCGGCCATCAGCATGTTGTTCACGTTCGCCGAATAGAGCGAACGGAACGGTATGTGGTAAATCCCATCCGAAAATAGATGCTTTGAGCCCGACTCGGTCGCGTACACGCCTTGCGGCGGGTGCAGGTCGATCGACCAGCCGCCGAACGCGACGCGGTCGTCGAATTCCCGCTGCGCCAGGATGTCGTTCTGGTTCAGCACGTAATCGCCGACGAAGCGTCTGTATTCGCGCTTGCCGGGCAGCGAGCCGACCCACTCCAGCGTCATGTTGTCCGCGTCGAACTTGCCGGAATTTTTAATATAATCCCAAATCCCATAGATGACCGACCACAGCTCGTCGCGAATCCGCTCGTTGTCGTGGACGGTGTCGCGCTCGCCGCCCCATTCGATCCACCAGTACGCGCAGCCGTTATCGCCGCTCCGAATGATGCGCCGTTCGGGAATCGTCGTCTTCGTCACGTCGATCGCCATCCGCGGCGGCGTATACTTGACCGGATGCCCGGCGTCCTTCGTATAAAAGAGAAGCGTGCTGCCGAGCGTGATGTCGTCGGCGACGTCCGGCGCCCATTCTTCGCCGAATTCCTCTCTAGCCTCGCGTCCCAGCCGATATTGGGCGCCGGCCAGGAAGCCGACCAGCCCGTCGCCGGTGCAGTCGAGATAAACCTCGCTCTCGAAGCGGATGCGCCGCTCCGAACCCATCATCCACCCGATTGTCGCGCGGATCGTCCGATCTTGCGCTTCACCGTCCGCTTCAACCTCGTGCACGTCCGTATTCAGGAACAGCTGGATGTTCGGTTCCGCGCGTACCGCCTCCAGCACGACCATATCCCAGAAGTAAGGATTGCCGTCCTTGTTGCGGTATTGATTTTCGACGAACAGCTCGCCCATGATGCCGGTCTCTCTCGCATAGCGCTGGGTGCCGTGCGCGGTCGCCCCGCAAACCCAGACGCGCACCTCGCTGCTGGAATTGCCGCCGAGCACCGGACGGTTGTTGACGAGCGCCACGGTTCGCCCAAGCCTCGCAGCCGCGATCGCCGCGTTCACCCCCGCCAACCCGCCCCCGACTACGGTGATATCGGTTTTTACCGTTTCGCTCCGCATTTGCCGACCTCTCCTCCGAAACATTTGTTTATCCTCTGTTTCATCTTAATTCTCCCGCTTGCCAAATAACATGCATCCTATTACGATAACCATATCCGATATTTCACAGATGAACGGAGCTTCCCCATGAGAATCGATTGGATGTTGCGTCCGGTGGCCTATATGTACTGGTTTAAAAAAATGCAATTTCAGCTGGCGCAAGATACGGATCCGGCATGGACGATGTTCGCTGTCGAGCGCGGCCGGTTCGAATATCGGATCGGCGCGCAGGCGGGAGAAGCCGGGTTCGGCGACATCGTCGTCTGTCCGCCCGGCACCGTGTTTCATCGGCGCGCGCTGTCGCCGCTGACGTTCCACTTCATCAAATTCGATTGGGCGCTTGCAGCGGACCCCGAACAATCGGCAGCGCTAGGAGGAAAGTGGACGGTCCACGACGGGGAGAGACTTATGTCGACCTATCGGTATATGAAGGAAATCGGAGGCGCCATTCGGCAGGAGCCTGCGCTCGGCCGGATGAAACATATGATGGAGGATCTGTGGCGGTTAATGGAAATCGAGCGGAGCCGCGCCGAATCGGCCGCGCGTTCGGCGGCGGACACGCCTGCGCCCGATATGGAGGAAGCGCGCAGATGGCTGCTCGAGCGCGCCTTTGAGCCGCTCGCAATGCGCGCGCTCTCGGATGTGCTCGGCATCAGCCCGGTGCAGTTGACCCGCCGCTTCCGCGCGGCATATCGGACGACCCCTACCGAGTTCGTGACCGGCCTGCGGCTGGGGCGTGCCTGTCGGCTGCTGGAGGAGACGACGCAGCCGCTCGACTGGATCGCGCAGCAATGCGGCTACGAGAACGGATTTTACCTCAGCCGCGTATTCAGCGCCAAGCTCGGGATCACGCCGTCGGCGCATCGGCGGCTGCATCGCGTCTGACCTGCGCGGGCACGCTGTTGCGCGGAAACACCGCGTAACTCCGGGTAAAACGTCGGCTGAGAACGTAGTTGCGCGGAAAACCCGCGTAACTCCGGGCAAAACGTTGGCAGCGAGCTCAGTTGTGCGGTTAAACCTCTTAACTACGAACAATTGTTAAGTCATGAGCAATAGACCTCTGTCGCAGCCGTTATCCGGCTTTGACGGAGGCTCTTCGTGTTTTGCTCTTGAAAAGACATGAAGAGCAAGATCTTTTCTAAGCCGCTTAAAACAGTAATAAAGATGCTTGAGATGATCAGCTTTGTCGCCAGATTTTTCAAACGCTTCCCCCTTACAAATTACCAGACCTTAAATTTGTATCTTGGATCTGTTTCATCGATCAACTCGGGCGTATACCCTTGACTCGATATAAAACGAAATTTAATAACAGTCGGAGATAAGCACAACTATTCGAGCCGGACTTTTTACGAAATCATCCCAATCGTTGATCTCAGGTTCGCAAGAGATAGGTTCATAGTCCTTTTCGAAAGCAATAAATTCACCGAAAACGGCATTCACGTGTCTAAATTATCGATGAACCATTGATATTTGGAAGCAACCAAAGTTGAAAAAAGGCTAGCGGTTTGAATATTGTCTCCCTGTTCGGTCTTAAATCTTAATCCTCTAAATGACATTTAAGCAACGCTTCCTTCCACACACATTCAAACTCGTCTTTATTGATTTCAAATCCAAAGAATTCCGGGTTCGTATTAATCTCTGCTAAAGAAGGGACTTCACAGATCCCAAGCATTGAGTTAAATTCTATTTCGGTATCTGCTATTCCAAATTTGCCGTTTCTAAATAGTTCAACTTTCCGTTTTTCAAACTTACTTTGATCTAACTCTGAATAAAGAAGTACAGGAGATTCGATATCCTGGTGAAACCAAATCACCTTGATAAACAGATTAATCATCTCCCCTTTTTAGTACAGCCTCTAATTCTCTTAAATGTTTAATCCTATAATCGGGTTTAATCGAAATCTCCGCTCTCCACGGTTGATTCACTTCAAACCAGATGGTTTTCATCCCAGCTAGCCCTGCACCTTCAATGTCGTTCTTGGGAGGGTCGCCAATATACAAGCATTGCTCAGGACTGAGCCCCAGTTTATTCATTGCCATTTCAAATATTCGATTGTCCGGTTTTTTAACGCCAGCTTCCTCGGAAACGAGGATAAAATCGAATAAATCCCGAATTCCTAATCGATCGATCTTTCCGTATTGAATAATCGTTTTTCCATTTGTAATAAGACCCATCTTGTACTTCCGGCTGACATAACGCATGATCTCTGCCGCATGTTCCATAAGTAAGGCGTTTTTTACATAATTCACGTTATAGAATTCCAATAATTCATGATGTTCAGGTTTCGTTAACCACGGCAGCTCATCCAGCAATTCCGCAAACAATAAATGTTTATCTTTATATCCATCCTGGTCTAAATCGATGATTCGTGACGCTATGGAAATCGAATTTGAAACATGCGAAAAGTATGTAGTTACTAATGAGGAGATGAAGTTCCGAAAAGTAAGCGTTCGATCTAACAGCGTATTATCCAGGTCAAAAATAATGGCTTGAATGTTTTTCATGATTTCCTCCGTCTAGGTCGATGTTTAAAATATCATAATTATGATAAAATGATCCATACATGCACCCTTTTAGACGAGGTGAGGAAATTGCCGGTCATCAAACCGATATCGGATCTGAGGAACAACTTTAATTACATCTCTGAAATCTGTCACACGGAAGGCGAACCCGTCTTCATAACCAAAAATGGCCATGAGGATTTGGTAGTGATGAGTCATGCTTTTTATGAAAAGCAGCAAGCGATCATTGAATTGTATCAGAAGCTCGCTGCTGCCGAAAAAGAAAGCTCGGATCCTTCTACTCCAAAAATTGAACACGCGGATCTGATGAACAAACTAAGGAGCCGTCTCCATGGAGAAAAAGCTTCCGATTAAATATCTTCCTTTGGCGGAACAGGATATTACGGAAGTCATGGAATACATCTCCTTGGACAATCCGCCAGCAGCGTTAAATCTTCTGCAACAATTCGATGAAGCCATCTCCCTGCTTGCTTATTTTCCGCTGCGCGGTTCCGTTCCTAACGATTTAAGGCTACAACTGCTGAATTATCGAATGTTGGCTATTCAAAGTTACCTTGTTTTTTATGTCGTTCAACCTGATTTCGTCGAAATTAGAAGAATACTCCATGCAAAAAGGAAATTTGACTTTCTTTTGTAAAGATTATACGACTCGATCCATCTCAATAAGCAAAAAAGATTGGCAGGACTTAATCGCCTGCCAATCTTTTTTAGTTCATAAAGATTCCATCATAGCTCGACCATCGCCTTGATCACTTTCGTCTCGGGCTTCAACCAATCCTCGAACTGGCCGATCATGTCGTTGAAGTCTGCGCGGTGTGTGATATAGCGGTTTACGTCAATGTTCCCGGCGCGGATCACCTCCAGCACGCGCTCGAAGTCCTCTCTTGTCGCGTTGCGGCTGGCCAGCAGCGTCAGTTCGCGCTTGTGGAACTCGGGGTCGTGGAATGTGATGTCGGCGCTGACGAGTCCGACGTAAATCAGTCTGCCTCCATGCGCCGTGTAGCCGAATGCGGCGGTCATCGACTGCGCATTGCCCGTAGCGTCGAAGACGACGCTCGGCAGCTCACCTCCGCCGGCGGCCAACAGCGCAGCGAGCGGATCGCGAAGCGCATTGACCGTCGCATCCGCCCCGGCCCACTCCCG
This sequence comes from Cohnella hashimotonis, assembly GCF_030014955.1. Taxonomy (NCBI): domain Bacteria; kingdom Bacillati; phylum Bacillota; class Bacilli; order Caryophanales; family Paenibacillaceae; genus Cohnella; species Cohnella hashimotonis. The sequence goes on along the minus strand of NZ_JAGRPV010000001.1, from coordinate 2,460,144 downwards.
GCAGTACGCAAGCCGGTCTTCGTTGACGTCCATGGCGATGACCTTGGCGCCGCGCGCCTTCGCGAACGCCATGACGCCAAGCCCGATCGGACCGCCGCCGATGACGAGCGAGGTTTCGCCCGCCGCGAGCCCCGACCGGCGCACCGCATGCGCGCCGATGGCGAACGGCTCCAGCGTCGCGGTCTGGTCGAGCGTCAGATCGTTCGCCGCGATCAAATGCGAGACCGGCACGGCGATTCGTTCCCGCATGCCGCCGTCGATATGGACGCCGAGCACCTTCATATCCGTGCAGCAGTTCGTCTTGCCGCCGCGGCAGGCGATGCAGGTCCCACAGTGCATATACGGGATAACGCTGACGCGATCGCCGACCCGCAGCCCTTCGTCGTTCGGACCGATCTCTTCGATGACGCCCGCCAGCTCATGCCCCAGAATGCGAGGGTAGGCGAAAAACGGCTGTCGGCCTTTGTAGGCGTGCAGATCGGTTCCGCAAATGCCGATTCTCTTCAATGCGATGATGGCGAAGCCCGGCGCTAACGCCGGTTCAGGCAGATCTTCCACCAGCGAAAAACGCTCGACTTCAGCGCAGACGATGCCTCTCATGCTTCGTCGCCTCCGATCCCGACGTTATACTCCTCACGACCGCTAACCCATGTCCGATTGTGCACCGGCTGCAAAATCTCGAGCACCTCGGCCAGAAGACCTTCGTCGATCGGCTCCTCCGTCCAAGCAGCGTTTTTCTGAATATTGGCAGGATTGGCCGTGCTCACCAGCGTCGTCGGAATCCGTTCGTTCGACGTGGAATATTGGATCGCCAGCTTGGCGATATCCGCACCTTGCGACTCACAATAGCGCGCCGCTTCGAGACATACAGCTTTTGTCTGCGGCGAAGCCGGATGCCAGTCCGGCGTGCCTCGCGTCCCGAGCAAACCCATGGACAGCGGCGAAGCGTTGACGAGTCCCGTGCCGCTCGCTTCAAGCAATGGCAGCAAACCGAGCAAACTCGTGTCATTCAGGGAATAATGGCAATACGAGATGATGCTGTCAACTTCGACTCGGAGGATAAACGCCTCGAACAAAGCGAGCGGAAGTCCGCAGATCCCGCCGAAACGGATCTTGCCGGATTCCTTCAGCTGCTGCAGCGCCGGAATCGCATCGTTCATGATGATGTCGGCCGGCACGAACTCGATATCGTGCAAATACAAAATATCGATCTCGTCCACGTTCAGCCGCGCAAGGCTCTCGTCCACGCTAGCGACGATCCGGTCAAACGAAAAGTCGAACTCGGCCGCTCCGTATCGCCCCGCCTTCGTCGACAGCACGTACTTGTCGCGCGGAATTCCCTTCAGCGCCTTGCCCAGCACAGTCTCCGCCTTGGTCAATCCGTAATAAGGCGAGACGTCGATATAATTGATCCCGGCATCGATCGCCGCGTGCACCGTCCGGACGCTCTCTCCTTCGTCGGTTTGCCGGAATACGGAGCCGAGCGAGGAAGCGCCAAAGCTTAATACGGAGACGTCGAGGCCCGTTTTCCCCAATTGACGATATTTCATAGCGCGAATTCACCTCTTTCCATCACAGCCGATAAAATGTCTTGGCATTTAAACCGTACAGCTTCTCCAACTCCGCCGCTCCCCACGCGTCCGGCAGCGCACGCTCCAAAACGTCGACCACCTCGTCATACCCGGCCGCCAGCAAGCAGACTGGCCAATCGCTGCCGAACATGACCCGGTCCGGCCCGAAGCAGTCCAGCACATGGCGCACGTAAGGGACAAATTGTTCGGCCTTCCATTTCTCGTGATCCGCTTCGGTGACCATGCCCGACAGCTTGCAGTACAGGTTCGAATGCGAAGCCAGCTGCGCGATCTGGCGATCCCAAGGCTCCATCAAGCCCCCAGCGATACGGGGTTTGGCGATATGGTCGATCACGCCGCGCAGGCCCGGCACCTGCTTCACGAGCTCAAGCAGCGGCTCGAGCTGATCGGACTTCACGAGCAGGTCGACGGCTGCGCCTTGTTCCGCGTAAGTACGCAGCGCCTCGACGTACGACGGAGCAAGAATGACGCCGGCGTCTGGCATGTCCTGGATCATGATGCGGAAGCCGACGAACTTCGGATGCCGGGCGAATTTTTCGTAGTGGTCGGCATGCCGATCGTCCGTCAGATCGAGAAAACCGACGACGCCCTTGATCGACTCGTCCTGCCCGGCCAGCGACAAGAGGAATTCCGTCTCCTCGGGCGTCGGCGCCGCTTGTACGACGATCGCCCCGTCCAGCTGATGCGCGTCCAGATGGGGCTTCAAATCGAGCGGTAAAAAGTCTCTATACAAAACCGGGATATCCGGCGTGATCCAGCCATAATCGCCTCGATCGATCTTCCAGTAGTGCTGATGCGCATCGATTCTCATACCGCAACTCCCTTTTGACGAGGTGTTGTAACCGTTCTCTAATTATTCTAGCATCATACTTCAATTATGAAATTGCTTCAGCTTGCAATTTCATATCCTTTTTTGATATTTTGAAAAGAAACCGCCGATCGCAGGTGTCAACCTATGAAGCCTATTTTCAAGCCCCTTCATGCCGCGCCGGAATTTCCTTTTTCGTTCGTATATAGAGACACCAAGACGAAGCAGCGCGAGCTGCCCGACCATCTGCACGATTGGTACGAGATGGTGTACGTTCACGGCGGCAAAGGAACCTTTTTTATCGACCGCACCTTTTACGACATGTACGCCGGCAGCCTGTTCCTTATCCCTGGCAATACGATCCATCGTGCCTTTCCCGACGCGGAAGATCCGGTCACGTCCACTGCACTCTTTTTCAACCCTTCGCTTGTACAGGTACGGCCGCTCGGCGAGCCTTTTTCCTATTTGCAGTGCTTCGATTGGAGCAAGCAGAATCGCATGTACCGATTGCTATGCAGCCCGGCGCTGACGGCGGGATTCGAGCAAGTCCTGCTAGAGATCGACGAAGAACTGCGGACTTCGAAAATGGGGGCGCGGCATGCCGTATCCTTGCTGTTGCAGCGTATTCTGCTATCCGTCGATCGGGAGCTGGGAACGGAAGGACGCGGCCAGACCACGCAGGCGCCGGCGATCGGACCGCGCTGGATGCGCGATGCGCTGCTTTTTATCGACGCGCATTATGCCGACGATATCGGGCTCAGCGAGCTGAGCAAGCGGGCGTCGGTCAGTCCCGCGCACTTCAGCCGGTTGTTCAAGCAGATGACCGGCATGAACGTCACCGGCTTTATCGCCGCGAAGCGCATCGTCAAAGCCAAGGAGATGCTGCTTGCGACGGATCACGGCGTCGCCCGGATCGCCGCCGAATGCGGCTTCGAGAGCCTGCCTCACTTCCACAGGCTGTTCAAGCGCATCGCAGGCGGTACGCCTGCCGCCTATCGGCGCCGGCCGTCGCCGGAATAATCGCGCGATAGCGCCGTTAACCGCCCATGACCTGGAGTACATCGTTAATCTTGCGGCCGTGAGAGAGCACGCCGTAGTTCATCCACGCCATAAAATCGACTTCGTACACCTGATTTGCCCTCACAGCCCGCAGGCTTTTCCATATACCGGAATGGAGCAGCTCTCGCCCGCCGTCTTCGCCTTCAAAAGTGACGAACAAGTGGTCGGCATCCAGCTCCTCCAGTTGCTCCCAAGACAACTCGATTCTGCGGACGCCCGGCGCCATATTGCGCACGATGGCCGGTTCGGAGAGCCCGAGGCCGCGGTAAAGCAGCGGTCCCGTATAACCGCATGCGCTGCCTCCGTACAGCGCGACCGAGCGGCCCGAGATTCTCAGTACGGCAACGGACTGTCCGGCCGCCGAGCGCTCCAGCCGCTGTCTCGCGTCCGCGATTTGATGTTCGAGCCGCTCCGTCGCCTCCGACGCTTGCCGCTGCCTGCCGAGCACATTGCCGATCGATCTCAGCATAAATCTCCAATCTTCGCCGTTGAAGGGAATTTTGAATACGGGCGAAATGCGGCTGTACCGCTCCATTCCCCATCTACGATAGCCGTCGTCCAAGAGGATAAACTCGGGCTGATGGCCGGAGAGAACCGTCCAGTCGTCAGATGCGATATCGAAATCGGGCACTCCGTAAAGACCCAGGTAATCCTGCCTGCCCCACGGTCGATGCATGCATTGCAAAATCGGCGTCACGCCCAGCGCGACCAAATAATCCTCCAGAAAGGGAGCGAAAATGCGCGTCGTCCCGCTGTTGCGATTGCGATATTGTCCAGGCGTGACGCCGATTTTTTGTTTGAATTTGCGGTTGAAATAATATTCGTTGCTGTATCCGACCGCATTCGCGATCTCTTTAAGCTTATTATCGGTCAGCAGCAGCATTTGCTGCGCTTTGTCGATTCGGACCGTATTCAGAAAATCGATCGGGAGCTGCCCCGTCTCTTCTTTGAAGAGCTGCGTATAACGCCAGCGATTCGTTGCGGCCATGTCCGCAAGCCGCCCAATCGTCAGCGGCTCCGAATAGTGGTCTCTTACGTACGCGACCGACCGGGCCACGGCTTGCCTCGCCGTCCGCTCGCAGATCGCAGCGCCGCGGCTGCTCCTCAGCAGCGATAGCAGCAGACGCTGGAAACGTACCTGCCGGTCCAATCGATCGAGCTCGTCCTGCTCGGCTTCGCATCGATGCAGATGCTCCGCTTCCGGCAGCAAGCCGGCCGCAGCGTCTCCAAGCGGATGCGTCCATGAAGCGAGCCATTCGTCGAGTGCCGTCACGCCGGTCTTGTCGCCGAGCCGCACCTGCCTTCCCGCCGCCTCGAAGTCGATGCGATAGCCGGAAGCGCCCCCCGCTCCGGCTTCGAGCCTGCAGATGGCATGCGGATGCAGCAACAAGACGGTGCCCAGCTCAAGCATCGCTTGTCTGTTTTCCAGCAACGCGGCTCCGCTGCCGCCTGCTACCAACAGAATCATATAGTCGCCGGACGACATCGCCATCCCTTGTCCCGCTTCGACCGTGAACGATTCGCATTTTACCATTCGGAAAAGGGTCGTCTCTCTCGCTGTCCCGCTATCCCCGACATCGCTTTGCCCGTTGTTTGCCATGATGCCCTCCACGCGATGATAATCATTCTCATTCATCAGTGAGTTTAGTTTATATAAAAAAAGAAAGCTCTTCAATCCTAAAATTGAAAAGCTTTCCGTATGCGAGCAGGCGAACGCCTCGTTACTTGACCATCAGCTTCAGGAGATCGTCGATTTTCATTCCGTTGGCCGTGATGGCCCCGCTCTGCCAGTAGCTGCGGTCAACCTTGTACACGTGACCGTTTTTGAATGCCGGTACGGACTTCCACATCGGACTGTCCAATAACGTAAAAGCGTCTTGGTTTTCCGCGGTCTTCCAGTCTCCGTTGGACGGAATGACGATGATGTGATCCGCATCCAGCATCGAAAACGCCTCTTCGGATAAGATCTCCTGGAATTCGGTCATTTTTTCGACCATCGGATGGGGGGTGAGACCCAGATCGTCAAACAAAATGCTGCCCGCATACCGGTTTTTGGCCCCGAACAGCGCGATCGTCCGATCGCCGACATTGACGCGGATAACCGCCACCGTCTCTTTGCCAACGGCTTGCGCCAGCTTCGCCTTCGCATCCGCCACTTTGGCTTCGTATGCTGCGGCCACGCTCTCGGCCTTCTCGGGAATGCCGATGACATCGGCAATCGTCTTCAGAATCTGCCCGGAATCCTGCAAAACGCTCTCCGGCAACCGGAATGTCGGCGCCACTTTGGAATATTGATCGTAAGCCGCGCGATCGATGGCGCCGTCTAGAATGATCAGATCGGGACTTTGCGCCAACAGCGCCTCGATGCTGCCGGAGTTGTCGAACAACGGCACATCCAGGTTCAAATAATCCTGTTTGCCCCAGTTCGGGTTGTACCATTGGACGACCGGCGCGATGCCCAACGCCTTCAAGTAGTCCTCCAGATAGATGGCCGCGATCCGCTTCGGATGCGCCGGCACGGTGACCTCGCCGAACTCGTCCCTGACGGTCCGCGTTTGCGCATCCGCGGTCGTCCCCGCTCCCGTCGATGCCTGCGCGTTTGCCGACGAGGAAGCTGAAGACGCTGCCTGCGCCGATGCCCCGCTCTCATTGTTCTTGTCGGAGCCGCAAGCCGCGAGCAAGCCTAAACCCACCACTACAACCATCGTGGTCGCCGATTTTTTGATCCACTTAGCCATAACGCTCTTCTCCCCCGGTTTCATTATCACTGATATTCATTCTCAGTGATTAAACCTAGGGTAGCGCAGCCTTGGGACGGAAACAATGCACTTTTTATCGCGTTTTTTTATACATATGGGACGTTTGGAACTCTAGACGATCCGCGAATCCCTAACCGGCTGAGGTCTTCATCAGCGCCTTTACGTCTTGCAACGCCGCATCGCAAGAGAAAAAGTCCCGGATGTAAGGTCCATCCAGGACGGCTCGAATTATTGGCCTTCCTTTGCGGACAAGACGACCGAAAAAAGTCTGCGTTCCGACGCGGGCAGCAAATATCTCTCCAGCGTCGGGGCGTAGCCGCAGCTATGGTTGCCGAGTCCGCTCTGCGCGGCATCCAGCTTAAGAATCGTCTCCCGAAGCGGCGTCAGCTCATGCCTGTGCTTCGCGCTCGCGAGATCCGAGGTCGCGTAATGGTGCGCGCTGAAGTTCATGGGCGCGCCGCCCGCAACGGCCTGGAGGCCGAACCCGTCGGCGTCCTCGCAGCGGACCCAGCGTATGTCCGCCTTATTCCCGTTTTCCTGCGGCTTGATGTAGGGCACGTGCTGCTCTGACACCGAGCCGGCATAGACGCCGAGCTTGCCGCTCTCCTTCCTGTCCGCGTAGCATTCGTGCGGTCCCCGTCCGAACCAGGTCAGCCGATCGAGCTCGCGAGGCAGGCGCAGCTCCAGGCCGAAGCGGGGAAGAGACGGCAAATCGGACCGCAGCGCCTCGAGCTTCGCTTCGATGAACAGCTCGCCCGCGCCGTTCACCGTATAGTCAAGGCTTGCCAGAAAGGCGGTTCCCTGGCCCCTCGCGCCCAAAGCGAACTCGGTACGGAAACGAATCGCGCCAATCCCGTCCAGCCGCTCGATCCCGGCATGACGAAGATCGTGCGTCAGTCGATCGTAACCTGCCCCAAGCCACTCCTTCGCCAGGTGCACGTCATTGTCCACCTGCGCGCGCCACAGATTCACGGAAGGTCCGGAGAGCAGCAGCTCCCTTCCGCTTTTTTTCCAGCTCGCGAGCTTCCCTCGCGTCAGATCGAATACGAACGCATCGGCCTCGCACCGAACGATGGCGAGACGTGCGGAGGTCTCTTCCTCGTCCACGATCAGCAGCTCCGGCGACGGGATCGGCGCAGCGGCATCCGGCGCAGCGGCGTCGGATATAGCGGCGCTCACGATGCCCATAGGCAAGTCCGACCAAGCAATCTCGAAGCCGCTTGCCGCCCAAGGCGTGCCTTCGCGCAGCGAAAAACGAATGCGCAGCCCGTACTCGCCGGGCGCGGCCGGCAGCTCCGACTTCGAAAGGAGACGGAGCGTCTCCCGCCCGCCGGGCGGCGTCCGGAGCAGAGGCAGCTGCCCGCCCTTCAGCGACGCTCCTTCTCGATAGAGCGTCCATTCGCCTTTCAAATGCGACAGCGTCAAGAAGTCATACCTGTTTTCCAAAACGAGCTCTCCCGTATCTTTGTTCCAAGTAACGACTTTGACGGGCTCGATCGCCTTCTTGTATTCCAGCAAAGACGCTTTGGGCGTGCGGTCCGGGAAAAGCAGCCCGTCCAGGCAAAACGATCCGCTGTGCGGCTCGTCGCCGAAATCCCCGCCGTACAAATAGAATTTGCCGCCCGTTTCATGCGTCTCGTCCGAAGGCGGAACGTCCGGCTGCCCGACATCCGACTTGGCGCCGCTTCCCCTATTCGCGCTAGCCGACGCCTCTTCAACCTCGATCGCCATGTCCGCCCATTCCCAGATCAACCCGCCGAGCAGGCGCGGATGCGCGTAGATCGCGTCCCAATATTCCTTCAAGTTGCCGGTCGAATTGCCCATCGCATGGCCGAATTCGCACATCAGGTAAGGCCTCGGATCGTCCTTGAGCCCCTCCTCGACAATCGACCCGACGGCCGGGTACATGCTGCTGACGATATCGACGACCGGCGCGTCGTAAGCGCGTTCGTAGTGAATCGGCCGCGTCCCGTCCCGCTGTCTGACCCATTCCGCCATCGCGTCATGGTTCGGGCCATAGCCCGACTCGTTGCCGAGCGACCAGACGATGACCGACGGGTGGTTTTTGTCTCGCTCGACCAGCCGTCGCGCCCGCTGCACGAACGCCTCTTTCCAGGCCGGCTGCCGGGCCAGATAACCTTCGTCGCCGACAAAATAAAAACCGTGCGTCTCCAGGTCCGCCTCGTCGATGACGTACAGGCCGTAACGGTCGCACAGGTCCAGCCATCTCGGATCGTTCGGATAGTGGGACAGCCGGACCGCGTTAATATGATGCCGCTTCATGAGCAGGACGTCCTCAAGCATCGATTCTTTGGTCGTCACGTAACCGAGGCGGGCGTCGAATTCGTTGCGGTTGACGCCTTTGACGACGATCGGCCGCCCGTTGACGAGCAGACGACCCGCTTCGATCCGGATGTCCCGGAAGCCGACCGCGATCCGTTTAACCTCCGCGACGCGGCCGTCTTCGTCGATGATTTTCAACAACAAGACGTACAGGTTCGGCGTTTCGGCCGACCAGGGCTTCGCGGAGGCGACCGGCTTGCGCAGCCGAAGCTCGCGGGCTTCCCCCGGGAGCAGGGACGGCGAGAGCGTCCACGCCTGATCCAATGCGACATTTCCCTCCGGGTCCGCCAGGAACGCTTCGATCCGGCCGCCGCCGGCCTTTTCGCGCGACAGATTCGAGATTTGCAGCGTGACATCCAGCTCCGCCGTCTCTCCGTCCGGCAGCCAGCTCGTGTTGACGAAGGCGTCCAGCACCGTCACGGACGGCAGCGACAGGAGGTAGACGTCCCGAAAAATGCCGCTCAGCCGCCACTTGTCCTGGCTCTCCAGGTAGCTGCCGTCCGACCATTGATAAACGCGGACCGCAAGCTCGTTCACGCCGGGACGGAGCGTATCCGTTACGTCGAACTCCGACGTATTGTGGCTTCCTTGCCCATAACCCGCGAAGCTTCCGTTCACCCAGACGTGGAATGCCGAATCTACGCCTTCGAACAACAGCCTCACATTTCGCCCCTCCCAAGCTTCGGGAACGACGAATGCGGTGCGGTAGCAGCCGACCGGGTTGTTCGCCGGCACATGCGGGGGATCGATCGGAAAGGGATACGGGCAGCTCGAGTAATGCGGAATGCCGTATCCGTGCATCTGCCAGTTCGACGGAACCGGCACCAAGTTCCAGCTCTCGTCCGCGAAGCCGGCGAGCTCGCAGCCGGTCGGGACAGCGGACGGCGATTCGACATAGCGGAAGCGCCATATCCCGTTCAGCAGCCGGAAGTAAGGGGAACGCTCCCGTTCACCTGCGAGCGCGTCGCTCGTCCCGCCGTAAGGAATCAGATCGGCCCTTGGCGGCTCGGCATTTCGCTCCAGCACCGCAAGGTTCGCCCAGTCGGGCGGGACGTCGAGGGCAGGCAGACTTGACGATCCGGCATCTTTTTCGCCAAAGCGTTCTTTGTTTAGCGAGATCGTAGGCTCGTTCATCGGTTCATGCGCCGCCTCTCCTTACGCGTTCAAAAAACCGTTCTCCCCCGACCTGCCCGCCTTTGAGTACAAGCTCGAGCCCGTCGAGCCGCGCATCGTCCGCGTACGCGCGGCACAGCGGCACGCCCGGCGCCAGCGTCTGGCGGCACTCGAGCGCGTAAATGCCGAGCGCCCGTGCGACGTAGCCTGACGTATCGCCGCCCGCGACGAGAATGCGCGCAAGGCCATTCTCGACGGCAAGCGTGCGGGCGAGCCCGCCGAGCTCCGCGCCGAGCAGCCGGCTGCTGTCCTCCGGGCGCCGCCCCTGCTCCGTCAACGCCTGCCGCAGCTCGCCGATACCCGGATCGTCCGGTCCGCCTGCCGAATACAAGATCACGCTGCGGCCCTCGTCCAGCAGCGCCTTCGCCTTCGATAGCAGCCGCGCACGCGCTCCCTCCGCAAGCTCGGGACGGATCAGCTCAAGCGCCGGTATGCGGATGGACGCGAAGCCGTCCTCTTCGGCTGCGGCGATCTGCCTCGCGGTCGCGGGCGAGCAGCTGCCCGACACGACGAGCAGGCGATCGACCGGCTTCGCGGCGCCGGCGACGGATGCTCCCGCATTGCGCCCGACCGCGTCGCTATCGGATCGTTGCGCGTTTTCGACCGGCCGCTCCTTGTTGCCCGCGTTCGATCGCGTGCCAGACGCTCGCCAAGCCGCCCCAAGCGCATACTCCACGCCCGAGGAGCCGATCACGAACAGCGGGCACTCCTGTTGCAGCGCCTCTTGCCAGATTAACGCCCCTGCAACGGCCAGCCGCCTCTCGTCGAGTACGTCGAACAGCAAGAGGTCGGGGCTCTCTTCGGAGAGGACCCCCTCAAGCCGTTCGCCCGCATCGGCTGCGTCGCCGTCCAGCGCGACGATATCCAGCAAGGAAGTCTTGAGCGAGGTCTGTCTCGCCAGATGAAGGCGCAGGTCGGACTCGTCCATCGGCGTGACCGGATGCCGCGACATTGTCGGGTGACGGTCCAGTCGAAAGACCCCCGCGCCTGGCGCCGCCGCGAAGTGATGGCCGAATACCGTATAACGTCCGAGATAGGGCACGCCGGCAAGCACCGGAACGAAGCGCCCGCCGAATGCGGCGCGTCCGAGCTCCGCAGCCTTGCCGATGCTTCCCGTTTCCGGCGACGAATCGAACGTGGAGCAAATTTTATAATGAACGACGGTCGGACCGGCCTCCTTCAAGCGCTCGAAGATCGGCGGCAGCTCGCGCGCCATCTCTTCCGGCGAGAGCGAGCGGCCGACGCCGGCGATGCCGAACGCGTCGAGCCCGGCGAGCAGCTCGCTCCTCCCCGTGCCCGGCTCCGCCCCTGTATCCGGCGGATCCAGAAACAGCATCGTCCGCAGCCCCTGCCGGAAAAGCGCCTCGAGCACGTCCGTCGATCCGGTGAAGTCGTCTCCGTAATAACCGATCAGAGGCCGCTTGGCGCGGCCCCCTTCTTCGTCGCTACGATCCGATATACGCATGCTGTCTCAGCCCTTTCCGTATTTCTCGATCGCGCGGGCCAGCTCGGCATGGGTCTGTGCGTACGTATCGAGCGCGATACCCGCCGCGGCCGCTTCCCAGCCTTGGCGCATGCTCGCGAAGCCGGCGGCGGGGCCGTCCGGATGGGCGAGCATGCCGCCGCCCGCGAGATGCATCACGTCCACGCTGCGGATCGCTTCGAACGTCGGCGGCGCCGAGCCCGCCCACTGCGCCGAAGAGACGACCGGCACGGTCTCGTAGCCGCCGAACAACGGCCTCGCGCAAGCCCCAATCGAGCGCGCGACGGATTCGTTGCTCTCATAGAACTTGCTGTTCAGCCCGTTCACGTGCAGATGATCCGCACCGGCCAGCCGGCACAGCTTCTGGAAGGCCGTGAATTCCATGCCGAGCCCCGGACTGCGAGTAAGCATGCCCCATTGATTGCGGTGCGCGTGGATCGGCACCTCGCTGTAGCCGTTCAGGTGCGCGAGCCCCGCGAAGCCGATGCTCATGACGCTCGCCATGACGCAGTTGCCGCCCGCTTCGACGACGGTGTCGTGATGACGGCGCATCTCGTCGATGTCTCCGGTAATGTTAAACGCGTACATCGTCTTCTTGCTAGTCGCGTCCGCTGCCCGCTCGATCGCGTCCATGACCGCCCGGACCTTCTGTTCCAGAGGGAGATAAGGCGGGTTGGCGTTCAGCTCGTCGTCCTTGATAAAATCGAGTCCGGCGACGGCCAGCTCGTAGACGAGGCCGCCGAGTTCCTTAGCCGACAAGCCGACGCTCGGCTTGACGATCGAGCCGAGGATGGGCCGCCCGTAAACGCCGGTCAGCCTGCGGGTGCCGGAGAGACCGAACTTCGGCCCCGGATACCGCCGGGCGAAGGCGTCGGGCAGCTCGATATCGAGCAGACGCAAGCCCGACAGCTCCTGCAGCTCGAACAGATTGCCCGCGATCGCGCTCATCAGGTTCGGAATCGACGGACCGAAGTTGACGATCGGATACGAAACGGTGATCTTGCCGCGCCGGTAGCGTCCGTCATGGCCGGCAGGCGGCTTGGCTCCGGGAAGCAGCGGTGCCGAAGCCTCCGCCAGCGGCACAATCTGCTCGATCCGCGCGCCGTGACGCTCCTTCAGCGATGCCGTCTCCCCCGGCACGGCGGTGAAGGTCCCGGTCGATTGCTCGCCCGCGATGACCTCCGCCGCGCGTGCGAGCGTCCATGGCGTCTCGACGAAGTACTCGGCGAATACGCGTTCCGTGCCAGCGGCCGCAGCCGGAGCCTCCACCTTAGGAGCATCCGACGACTGTCCTTTCAAAGCCCCGCTCATCGGGCGGCCTCCTCCCCGCGAACGAGCCGTTCCAGCGTCTCGCGCACTTGCTCGACGCCGAGACGCGGACTCGACAGCACCGGCTTGCCCGTCGCTTCGGCCAGCATCCGCTCCATGCGGGCCATCGAGCCCTGGGCGAGGACGATCGCGTCCGCATCGCCGGCAACCCGCTGCGCCGTCTCCAGAATGAGCCGGTCGTGATCCTCCGGACTGCCGCCGTTTAACGCCTCGAACGCGCCAGCGGCCAGGCCGTTCACCAAGGTGACGGCGCGCCCCGCCGCCGCTGCCTCCTTCTCGATCAGCCGCATCGTCGGCTCGAGCGTCGACGGCAGCGTCGCCAGCACCGCGATCCGCTCATAGCTCGCGGCCGCCTTAGCCGCCATCGCCTCGTCGATCTTGACGATCGGCACGCCGATCAGCTTGCGTGCGTCGTCCGCCACTTCCCCGACGGACGAGCAGGTGTTCAGGATGACGTCCGCGCCCAGCTCTTCGCCATTGTGATAATATTGCACGAGCCTTCTGGCGACGCCTGGCGGTACATGCCCCGCCTTGACGACGTCGCCGATCAGGCTGTCGTCGATAATATTGACCAGCCGGACGTCCGGCAGCAGCTCCTGGAATACCTTCTTCAGCGGGTCGGCCAAGCCTTGGCCCGTATATACGGCAACGACCGTCTTCATCGTCAGATCCCCTCCCTCACCATACGAATTCGTGATCGAGCCTACGCAGCTCGCCCTCGCGCATCGGCGCCGCGTCGTACACCTTGCGTCCCGAATAGAACGGATGCTTCGTGCCCCGCGGCGTAATGCCGACGACGTCGTCTCCGCGCCATTCGGTCGCGAACGTCTGACCTATCGCCGTCTCCACCGTCGTGCGCTCGGATAGCGGGAACGTGATCGTAATCGTTTCCCCCGCGAACGCCTCGTTCAGCTGCAGGAACACTTCCTTCAGCCAGCGGCTCGGCTCCGAGCCCCGTCCTTCGGATACCGATCCGTCCCGCTCCCGGACGATGCGCACTTTGGCGAAGCCCGCCCACTCCGGAATCCGAACCTGCAGCGACGGCAGATCCTTGTTCACGCGAAGCACGACCTTGCCCTCGTGAGGCAAATACGACTCGACGTCCAGCCAGGCCGAACCGCGGTTAAGCAGGAAGTTGACGCTCACCTTGCCATCCTTGTCGGAAGTCACCGTATTGCTCCAGCCCATATAAAGGCCGCGCGTTCCCGAGCCCAGGCAGCAGATTTGCAGATCGTTTGTGTGTCCGCGCCCGTGGTTCACGTCGCAGCAGAAGTCGTTAGGCGCCGAATATCCGGCGAACGCGCCGCGCGTGCTGGCGGCCACGTTCGTGTAGCTGATCCGTCCGGCGACATTCCCCGTACGATCGTCCGTCTCCTTCACCCAGTCGAGATCGAGCAGCTGGGACTCGGTCAGGTGATTGCGGATGTAGCGCTCCACGACGCCCCAATACTTCGTATAGCCGCTCTTCGCGAGCGTAATGCCGGTGGCGATCAGGTCGACAAGCGAGCAAGTCTCGTGCTCGTAGGCCTGCTCCTTCATATCGCCCGGCGTCCAGCCGAAGGCGGTGCATTGGGTCAGCGCCCAGGCGTAGCTCTTCTCCGCGAACGCGATCAGCGAAGCGTCCCCGGTGAAGGCGCCGAATCTCGCGATCGCGTCGAGCGTACCGAGGCGGGTGTGGAAGTGGCCGCTTCGGTAAGCGAGCGCGTCGTTGAAGCTGCCGTCCTTGTTGAACACCCCGCTGCGCTCTACGATAAGCGCGACGAAGAACTGGCACAGCTCGAGGGCGTCCTGGCTCCCCGTCAGCTCGTGGTACTTGAGCAGCGGCATCACGAGCCGGCCGCAGAACGCCGCAGGATCGGGCGCGAGGCGCAGCAGCATCGCGTTCGCGGACGGCCAGCCGCCCTCCTTGTATTCCGATGCCGGATAATACCAGACCTCTCGCTCCTTGATCGCGATCCGCTTCAGCGCGGCGACGTGGCGGTCGGCCGCCTCCCTCACCTTGGCGTCTCCCGTCGCCATGTACCAGGTCGTCAGCGACAGGATCACCGCCCGCTGGTCGATCAGGTTGGCGTTCGGCTCCCAGCCGAAGTTCGGATTTTCCTGCCGATAGCTGAGTCCGTCGTCTTTGAAGAAGGTCATGAAGTTGTCGCGGTAGCGCTGCTCGGTCTCCGCGCCGAACGTCTCGCCGGACATATGCCGCGCCAGAATCATGCCGTCGATCATGCGGCCGTGAGAGGATCCGAAGTCCCAGTCTCCGTGCGTCAGGTTGGCCGGATCGTTCATGAGGTTCGCCGCGAAAAACGGAATGCCGCCGTAATCCGGATCGGCCATGCCGGCCATCGCGTTCAGCGCGTGCCCGGCTCTCTCCTCCAGCGTCAGCGTATCGGGTATCAGTCGTCTTGTCATCGCAGGTTCGCTCCTTTTATTTGCTCGCGCATTCGGCCTGGCCCCGGTACTCGCCGATCGTTTTGCCGGTTTTCTTTTTGAAAATCTGGCTGAAGTACCGGTAGTCCTCGTAGCCGACCATCTTCGCGATTTCATAATTTTTGTAAGCGGGAATCTTCATCAGCTCGATCGATTTGTGAATCCGGTAATCCGTCAGGTAGTCGACAAACGTATGGCCGATCGTTTTCTTGAATAACCGGCTCAAGTAATCCGCATTGACGAAGCGCGTCTCGGCGATTTGCTGAAGCGACAGCGGCTGATCGAAGTGGGCTTCGACAAGCTTCTGAATCTCCCTGACGAGACGTTCGCCCTGCTTGCTCCCCGCCTGGCTGCCGCTCGACAGGATGGCGGGGATGATCTCCCGCTCGAAAAGCTTGCTTGCCGAGTCGCGGTCGTTGCGCTGACGCAGCATCTCGGAGTAGGAGAGCGGCGTGCGGCCGCTGACGCGCTCGAGGCTGGAGCCGGAGAATTGCAGCTGCTTCTCGATGGAGTGAACGAGGAGCACGGCGTTGCGCTGCATCCCCTCGACCGTCGCGTCGGCCGGCGCGATGCGATCGAACACCTGTCCGAAAAGCTCGATTGCCGTCTCGCCGCCTCCCATCTGAAGTGCGAGAAGAAAAGCTTTTTCCGCTTCGTGCGGATACGATGGCGTCGCCGGGGCTTCAGCCCCGCGCTCGCCGGCGAGCCTTACCGTTCCCGAATCGCCGAGCTTCCGGCCGCCGAGCGCCTCCCGAGCGGTCCGGCAAGCGTCCTGCAAATGCAGAGGACGCAGGCTTGACGAGCTCGCCGCTCCCAAGCTGAACGTCGCGCAGGCGGCTTCGCTCAGAAAGCCCCGGATCTCCGCCAGCACGCGGCCCAGCTCTCCGCCGAACGAACGCCGCGCGCCGATCGCGCCGACGATCTCGGCGCGTCCGTCCGCGCCCGGCGTCAGCGCGAACGTCCAGTCGCCGCCGAGATGAAAAGCCCGCGCCAGCTCGAGCCGCCCGCGCGCCTCGTCCGCCACCTTCGCCGCGTCCGGCCGCTCCTCGCGGTAAGCATCCGCTTGGGCGACGAACACGACGCACTCCCCTTCCGCCCATCCGTGCGGCGGCATCGCCGGCTGTCCTTCCGCCGTATCGCCGCCCGCGCGCCTCGTCAGCGCTTCGCCAAGCCATCCGCCTTCCTTGTCGTCGCCGCCTGCGGCCTCCGCCGTCCGCTGCGCCTCCCGACGCCCGATCTCGGCGAGCGCCTTCTCCAGCACGGAAGCGAGCTCCTCCTTCTTCACCGGCTTCAGCAAATAATCGAAAGCCCGGTGGCGGATCGCTTCCTGCGTATATTCAAAGTCGGAGTAGCCGCTGATGACAATCGTCAGCAGCTCCGGCAATTCGGCGTGCAATTTCCCGAGCAGCTGCTTGCCGTCGAGCCCCGGCATCCGCATGTCGAGGAACATCAGGGCTGGCTTCACCTCGAGCGCGAGCTCGTAGGCGTCCTGGCCGTCCGCCGCTTCTCCCGCCAGTTCAAGTCCGAAGCGTTCCCACGGGATGAGCTGAATGAGTCCGCGCCGAATCCACTTCTCGTCGTCGACCACGAGAACTTTGCGCATGTCGTCAAGCCCCCCTCTCGTCGATGTATCGTGCTGCCGGCCATCCGTTTCTTTTTCACAATGATCCATCCGCTATGGACCTAATGATCGTTCAGCCCTTGACCGAGCCCGCCGTCAAACCGTCGATGATGTAGCGCTGAAGCAGCAAGTACACGAGCAGAATCGGGGCGATGACGATGACCATGAAGGCGAATACGATGCCCCAGTTCGTGTTGTACAGCGAGACGAAGTTAAAGATCTGCAGGACGATCGTCCATTTGGTGCTGTCCGTCATGAGATAGAACGGACCGAAGAAATCGTTCCATACCGAGACCATGACGACGATCGTAACGGTGATGAGCACGGTGACGAGCAGCGGCAGGATAATTCGCCAGTACAAGCGGAAATATCCGCAGCCCTCCAGCAGCGCCGCTTCGTCCAGCTCCCGCGGAATCTGCTTCATGAAGCCGACGAGCAGAAACACCGCGAACGGCAGCAAAACGGCCGTGTAATACATAATGAGGCTGAAATAGGTGCCTCGGATGTGCAGCTCGCCCATCAGCCGAATCGTCGGCACGATCGATACGGGGACGATCAGCCCCAGGATGAAGAGGAGATACGTCGATCTCATGAACCGGTCGTCCCTGCGCTGAATGACGAACGCCGCCATCGAAGCGAACAGCGTCACGCAGACGACGACAAGGCCCGAGATGAGGAAGCTGTTTTTGAAGCCTCTCAGAATGTTGCCTTTGTCGAAAACTTCCTTGTAGTTATCGAAGTTCCAACTCGACGGTAGCCCCATCCCGAACAGGGCGGATTCCCGTATCCCCTTAAAGGAATTGACGAGGATCATGTAGAACGGCACCAGAATGACCAGCGCGCCGAGGAAGACAATGGCGCTGACCAACGTTTTGCGGCCCGGATGCTCCATTACATCTCCACCTCCCGCTTCTTCAGGGCCATCAGCACCGGTACGCCGACGACCGTCACGAGGACGAACAGCACCAGGTTGATCGCCGTCGAATACCCCATTTGCCCCATGCTGAACGTGCTGCGGATGTAGGTGTAGAACACTTCGGTCGTATACCCGGGCCCGCCGTCGGTCAGCACCATGACCATCTCGAACACCTTCATCGAGCCGATGACGGACAAGAGGACGTTAACCGTGAACGAGGCGGCCAGCAGCGGGAAAACAATGTGCCGGAACCTGCGCCAGTAGCTGGCTCCGTCGATCGAAGCGCTTTCGGTCAGATCCTTCGGAATGAACTGCAAGCCCGCCAGGTAAACGACCATCGCGAACCCGGCTACGCGCCAGATGTCCGTGGCGATGATGGAGAAAAGCGCCCACTTCGGATCGTTCAGCCAATCCTGGCCCAGCGAGCCGAGCCCGATCCAGCCAAGCGCCTCGTTCACGATGCCGTGCTCCGGATGGTAGATCGCGCGGAACACGTAGCCGATGACGATCGGGGCGATGACGTACGGCATAAAAAAAATCGTGCGGAACAGGTTGCGCATGCGGATCGCTTCGTTCATGAGCAGCGCGAGCCCGAGGCCGACCGCATTCTGGAGCAGCGTGACCGCGGCGGCGAAGATGAGTGTATTGGACAAGGCTTTCCCGAGTCTCGGTTCCCCGAACAGCGCCTTGTAATTGTCGAATCCGATAAACGAAATCGAGTCGGCGTTGACGTTCCAGTCGGTGAAGCTGTAGTAGACGCCGATCAAGGTCGGCGCAATGAAGAACAGAAGAAATACGGACAAAGCGGGGAAGGAAAAATAAAGCGGGTATTTTCGTCTCTCCATAAGGTCTCCTCCTTGGCTCCCGGCGGCCGCCTGGGCGGTCGTCCCCGGCTTGTTCAGCCGGAGGCGGGGGGACGTCCGTCCCCCGCGCGCCGTTATTGCCGCTACGACGACTTGAAACTTAGAAGCCCGGGAGCACCTTCGCTTTGCCGTCTTTCTGGTAGTTGTCGCTGAATTCCTTGATCGCCTTGTCGATGTTGCCGTCGAGGAAGAAGTTTTGCAGCGTCTTGGAGAAGTCCACGAAGGACGGCGTCAGGCGATTCTGGATGTTGACTTTGGACTTGCCTTCGTCGATGTATTTCTTGACGTCCTCCTGTACCGGATAAAGCTCGCTGGTGGCTCCCTTGAAAATCGGGATTCCCGGCTTGTTCGCGTAGAACAGGTCGACGTTTTCCGGCTGGAGCATGAACTTCACGAGCTCGATCGCCTCCGCCGCGTGCTTCGCCTTGTCCGGCACCATCAGCTGGTTCGGCGGCGTGATCATCGCCGTGCCCGTGTCGGTCGCGGAAGGGAACGGGAAGAAGCCGACGCTCTTCGCGACAAAGTCCTTGCCGAACTTCTTCTCGAGCTGGGCGATGACGCCGTCCAGCATGAACGTCATCCCGACCTTGCCTTCGCCGAACTCGTTTTGCAGCTCGTCGTACGTGCCCGACATGACGTTGTCTTGGTACAGGCCGAGCGCCTTCAACTCTTTCTGCTTCGCGAACAGATCCTTCAGCTCCGCGATGTCGGCCAGCTTCAATTCGTTCGAATTAAGCTTCGCCACGCCTTCGTCGCCGATCGCCGGATCAACCTGCGTCACCCAGCCCGTGAAATAGAAGATTTGAGGCGGCCATGCATCCTTGACGCCCTCGTAGAACGGCGTCACGCCGGCTGTCTTAATCTTCTTCGCGATCTCGACGAGGTCCGCGTAGTTCTTCGGCGGGTTGACGCCCGCTTTCGCGAAGACGTCCTTGTTGTAGAACACGCCCATCATGCCCGTCGATCCGTACGGAACGCCGTAAATCTTGTCGTCCTGTACCTGCGCCTGCTTGATGGAATCGATGACGTTGTCCCACACGCCGGCCTCGTTCGACCATTCGTGCAGCGTCTCGTCCGCGCGCAGCTTCACGTACTGCTTCGTCCCCGGCTGCATGAGGAACAGATCCGGGAAGTCTTGCGTGGAAAACCGCGTCTTGATCAGATTGTCGTAGTCGCCGCCCGGCAGCGCCTGCAGCTCGACCTTGTTGCCCGTCTTCTGCTGATAGGCATCGAAGATCTTCGTGAACGCCGTCGTGTCTTCCGTATTCGAGATCACAAAAGTCAGCGTGACCGGGTCTTTGGCCGGCTTGGCGCCGGACGTGCCGCTTGCTGCCGGGGACGATGCGCCGCTTGCTGCCGGGGACGATGCGCCGCCTGCATTATTGTTGCCGTTGCCGCCGCCGCAAGCGGCCAGCGCCGCCGCGCTTACTGCCAGGACCATGACCGATGCTAATGCTCTCGATTTTCTCATTCGAGCAACCCCTTCAATTCGTAATCGCTTACAACTCGATTATAGGGAAGCGCTTTCCCTGCTCCCATTCACGAAATCGACCGTTTATGTTGAATATTCCGACCTTATCTGCGGAAGCGCAAAATCGTTGTCGATCGGGAGCACAAGCGTGATGCGGGTTCCGACGCCCTTGCGGCTGTCGATTCGAAATGACATGCGTTCTCCGAAGCGGATCGCGTACCGCGTATAGACGTTGCGCACGCCGATGCCGCCTTCGGCAGCCGAATCGGGCCACTCCTCGCGGTGCAGCTGCCAGTTCAGCTTCGCCCGGAGCTCGCCGAGGCGCGTCTCGGAGATGCCGACGCCATCGTCCGTGACGGCTAGGTGGACGCCGTCCGGCTCCCTGCGGGCCGAGATCCGGATCGTTCCCTTCCCGCGCTTGCGCTCGATGCCGTGGAAGACGGCGTTTTCGACGAGCGGCTGCAGCGTCATTTTGAGCACGGGAAAACCGTAAAGCGACTCCTCGATATCCTGCTCGTAGACGATTTTATCGTCGAAGCGGATGCCTTGTATTTTCATATAGGCGTCGATCTGCTCGAGCTCTTCCTGGAGCGTCACGATCTCATCGCGGTTCCTCGTGTTGTAGCGGAACATGTCCGCGAGTGCCTGCGCGACCTCGCCGATCTCGCCGACCTTGTAGTAGTCCGCCATGGCGCGAATGCTGTCGAGCGTATTGTATAGAAAATGGGGATTAATCTGCGAGTAGAGCATCTTGAGCTCTACCTCCTGCAGCTTGATCTGGTTGACGTACTTCGTCTCGATCAGCGTCTGCAGCTCGTCCTGCATGGCGTTGAAGTTCGCGGCGATCCGACCGATCTCGTTGTTCGGTCCGACCGCTACGCGCTCGGAGAAGTCTCCTCTCTTCAGCCTGTTAACTGTCTTGTACAAATGGAGAATCGGCTTCGTGATGACTCTTCCGAACAAGACGGACAACAAGAAGGTAAATGCGAATGCGACCAGTGCCGTATAAAGCACGGTCGTCTTGATGCGGTCGAGCGGACCGAAAATTTCGCTTCGCGGCATGACGAGCACAATCTTCCAGTTCGTATAGTTCGATCGGGTATAGGAGGCGAGCATGTCTCCTCTATCGCTGTTGAACCAGAACTTGCCCTTCGAACCGGTCGCCCGCGCGACGAGTTCGGTTGCCGGCGCAGGGCCTGGCAAGGTGCCGGAAGTATATACCGTCTCGTCGTTCTGATCGAAGACGACGATTCGGCTGCCGGCCGACAGATCGTCGCTCTGTCCGATCGTGCGGAACAACTCGTCGTTGTATTCGACGCGAACGACGATGAATCGCTCGGGATTGGAAAAGTCCCGGATCAGAATAGACGACGCATACGAGGTGTTGTCCGCGTCGATGCTGCCGTCGCCTTCGCCGCGTCCCATAAAGTACACGCCGCCGTCGGCCGCGATCGTGCGCAGGAACCAGTCGGCATTGCGGATTTTCGCTTCGGCGGGAGGCTTGAAGTCGTCGGAAGCGCCCAGCAGCTCGCCGTTGCTGTAATAAATCTGAAAACGGCTGAAGCCGCGGATCGGCGTGGCGTTGAAGCTCTTCAAATAAAGGTTCACGAGATTTTGGCGGAACAGAAATTTCTGCTGCTCGCTCATTTCGGCGTAAGCGTTGATGCCGTCGATATACTGCTGGTCGTAATAGGGGGCAAGCAGCAGATTGCGTTTGCTGTGGAAGTCGTTGTCGATGTTGTTCTCGATCTGTCCGACGATCTGGGAGCCCGCGGATTCGATCCGATCGGCCATCGTCTGATAGGAAATATAAAAGGAAGCCGTGCCGACGAGCGCGATGCACAGCAGGATGACGATAAAATAGCTAAAGAGCAGCGTCGTTCGGATCTGGGAGAACCAGGCCCGAACCCTCCCGATGATCCATCGACCGGCGTTCGTTCCCATAAAATCTTCTCCCTCTCTCGAACTCGACTGCTCTTGAATGTCTTCTCTTTATACCATTCCCTTCGACCCGCCTTCAAGAGGTTCGAAGACAGGGAACGACTGGCATCGCTTTACTCTCCCAATCGGCTCTCGAACGCGTACGCGCCCGATCCGAGCTCGAAGCTCGACTCGCCTGCCTCGGCCGGTCGACCGTCCGCGACGATGCCGCTGCCCGGAACATGGACGATGGCGCTCGCGTTCGCCGGCACCGTGACGCGCAGCTTGAAAACGCCGTCCGCCTCCAGCGTCCAGGCCGATTCGTAGGTGCCGTATAGTGACTCGTAGGAAGCTTCGACCGACGTAATCCGCCCGCCCGGGCGGGGCTTAATAATTGCGCGGCGGAAGCCCGGGGCCGAAGGGTCGGCCTCGATGCCGCCCATATAGCGGTACATCCATTCGCCCACCGAGCCGAGCGAGTAATGGTTAAAGGAGTTCATCGACGGCGTCTGGAAGCCGCCATGCTCGGTCCAGCCGTCCCAGCGTTCCCAGATCGTCGTCGCGCCGTGCTTGATCGAGTACATCCAGGACGGGAACTCTTCCTGCGTCAGCAGGCCGTATGCGACATCCAGCCTTCCGTTGTCCGTCAGCGCGGGCAGCAGGTAGCCGACGCCCAGGAAGCCGGTGGATAGCCGGCCGCCGCGGGCAGCGATATTGTCGGCGAGATGGCCGATCGCCAGCTCCCTTAGCCCTTCGGTGAGCAGCTCGAACTGCAGGGCGAGCACGTACACCGTCTGTGTCTCGCCGTGAATGCGGCCGTCCTCCGAGACGAATGCACGGCGGAACGCGTGAGCGATGGCCTGATGCAGGCTCGCGTACGTCTCTTCGTCGTCGCGTCGGCCGAGCGCGCCGGCGATCCGGCTCAGCAGCTTGGCGCTGTATGCGAAGTAGGCCGTTGCCAGCACCTCGTTCGGCGTGTCCGCTTCGATCGACAGCCAGTCGCCGTAGTTCGCGTAGTCGGGACGGATCAGCCCTTTGCTGTTCGTCCGCAAATACGCGACCCAGCGCACCATCGCTTCGTAGTGCGTTTCCAGAATGCGCGTATCCCCGTACATCAGGTACAGCGTCCATGGAATGACGACGCCGGCGTCGCCCCAGCCCGCATTGTCCGGCGCGAACCAGTTGAGTCTCGTATTCCACATCTTGTGGCGGATCCAGCCCGCGTCCGGCGCCACGTCGGTGAACGCGCCCGACGGCTGCTGGCAATCGATCATATCCCACATATATTTCGTGAAAAACCGCGATACATCCATATTGTAAGAAGCCGTCCGTGCGAAAATCTGGGCGTCGCCGGTCCATCCCAGCCGTTCGTCCCGCTGCGGGCAGTCGGTCGGCACCGAGAGGAAGTTGCCCCGCTGTCCCCAGGAGATGTTCGATATCAATTGGTTGACCATCGAATCGGACGTCCGCAGGCTTCCCGTCGGACGCGTGTCGGAATGAACGACTTTGCCGACGATCGTATCCAGTCCGGGCTCGCCCGGATAGCCGATCAGTTCGACGTAGCGGAAGCCGTGGAACGTGAAGTGCGGTTCGTACCGTTCTTCGCCTTCGCCCTTCAAAATGTAATGTTCCTGCTGAACGGCGACCCGCAGATTATCCAAATAGAGCGAGCCGTCGGGGTTCAGCATCTCGGCATGGCTCAGGGTCACTTGGGTCCCCCGTGCGCCGCGAACACGCAGTTCTGTCCACCCGACCATGTTTTGCCCCATATCGTATATATAAGTGCCCTTCTCAGTCTTGCGAATCGAGATCGGCTTCATTTCCTGCGTCACGCGGACCGGCGGCTCGATCGAAGCGGTCAGCAGGCCGTTGTAGCCCGCGCGAACGTCCGGACGTTCCCAGCCCGAATCGTCGTAGCCCGGTTGATTCCAACCCGTCAGCTCCAGCCTGGCGTCATAAGTCTCCCCTTTGATCATGTCGGAGTAGACGATCGGTCCTCTGGCGGTGCGCCAGCCGGCATCGGTCTCGACGGATTCGCGGCTGCCGTCCTCGTATTCGATATTGAGTTGGAGGAGGAAAAAAGGACGTTCCCCATACACGTGGTTGCCGAGAAAACCGACGGTTCCCGCGTACCAGCCATCGCCGAGCACGGCGCCGACGACGTTCGCCCCTTCATTTAGCCACGGCGTTACGTCGTAGGCTTGCGTCTGCACGCGCTTGTCGTAATCGGTAAAACCCGGCGCGAACAGATCGCCGATCCGGCGGCCGTTGATATGCAGCTCGTACAGAC
The DNA here is from genome assembly GCF_030014955.1 of Cohnella hashimotonis. Taxonomy (NCBI): domain Bacteria; kingdom Bacillati; phylum Bacillota; class Bacilli; order Caryophanales; family Paenibacillaceae; genus Cohnella; species Cohnella hashimotonis. Next base: position 2,436,093 of record NZ_JAGRPV010000001.1, on the reverse strand, counting down.
CGAGCGCAGTCGCGTACACCGTCGCCCGGCTGATTGCGCCGTTCGTCCGGAATGGCTTGCGAACGTAAGGCGACGGTTGAAGCGCTACGTTCGGCTGCGCCTTGGCGCCGATCCAGGATCCTTTCCATTCGTCGCGATGAAGAAGGCCCATCGTCCAGAAAAACGCTTCGCTCCAATCCGAAGCAATGGCCTCGCGGTTCCAGGAACGGACCTTCCAATGGTATCGGCCTTCCGATTGGAGCGGCTTGCCCTCGTAAATGACATGCGTCGTCCGGTCCGAAGCGACCTCGCCGCTATCCCACATATCTCCCTCATCTCTAGCGAGCGCTTCCAGCGAGGAGGCAACTAAAATGCGGTAGGCGGATTGCGATGCGTGGCGTTCATCCGATTGCAGCTTCCAGAAAAAGCGGGGCGCCGTCTCGTCAAGGCCCAGCGGGTTGATCATGTACTCCGTTCTTCCGTCTATCGCTTGCCACTGCACATTCATTCCTCCCAGTCGTTCAAGTTTAGTTTTGTTAAGCTCAAAATACTTTGTTAAGTATACTATTTAGTTTGTTTATTGTAATTTATCGTATCACTATACGTTTTTAGCGTCAATACGAAACTGAAAGCGCTAATATATAGCCATTTAACTGAATTTTTCTAAACGAAACTAAACTTATAACAATAAACTTGTCACCATCGCCTAAACCACTTAAACTAAACTTAACAAATCTCGAGGAGCAATGTTCGTGAAGATGGAGGATATCGCGAGGCTGGCGGGCGTTTCCAAAGCTGCCGTCTCCCTAGCGTTCAGCGGCAAACCGGGGATCGGGGAAGAGACGCGAACGCGCATTTTGAGCATCGCAAAAAAAGCGGGTTATACGCCCCGAAGGAGCGCACCCGCGCAGGAAGCGGCGACGGTTGCGAATGCGCCTGTGGAAGACGCGGCGCCATCGCTGCTGTTTTTGGTCATTGCGAATGCCGGCATCGTCACTTCCCAGTATGACCGGCAGCCTTTTTTTCGCGAGCTCATTCATTTTCTCGAGCAAGGTTCGCGCGCCGGCGGCTTTTCGCTGCTCATCTCGGCCATCGATATGGCGCGCTTTGAAGACGATCTCCGGGCCATTGCCGAGATGCACGCGGATCGCGGCGTTATTTTACTTGGCACTAACTTGGATAAAGAGACGTTAACCCGCATCGCGGAGCGGCTGCCGAAGCTGATCGTCCTGGACACTTGCTTCGAGACGCTTTCCATCCCGTTCGTCTACACGAACAACGTGCTGGGGGGATATCAGGCCGGGGCTTGGCTGTGCCGATCCGGACATCGGACGATCGGCTACGCCGCGTCGGACGTCCGGATCCCTAACTTCGACGCGCGCCGGAGGGGCTTCGACGATGCGATGCGGGAATGGTCGGTCGTCGTGGCGGCCGACCATGAATATTCCGTCGACCCGATGCTGCCCGCGGCGCAAGCCGCATTTCAGAACAAAATCGCAAAGTTGCGGAACGACGGAAAGCCGCTGCCGACGGCCATATTCTGCGAGAGCGATTTTATCGCGATCGGCGTCATGAAGTCGCTTGCGGAGCTTGGCATCCGGGTTCCCGAAGACGTATCCGTCATCGGCTTCGACGATATCGCCGAAGCGGTCATCGTATCGCCGGAGCTGACGACCGTTCGCGTAGACAAAGAAAAGATGGTACGCAGCGCCGTCCGGCTAGCGACCTCGCTTGACGAGTCGCCGTCCGAAGGCGGCATGAACATCTCCGTCGCTACCGCCTTGATCGAGCGCAGATCGAGCGCAGCACCTCCCTCGGTCTAACCGTTTTAAATTCGATCGCCCCCGCACGATGCTTTCTTTAATCTACCGCAGCGGCTCCGGTCCATGGGACGGCCGACTTGCGCATCGCCTTGATATCCTGCAGCGGCGGCAGGCCGAACAGCCTGCGATATTCCCGATTGAACTGCGACGGACTCTCGTAGCCGACGGCCAGCGCGGCCGTCGTCGCGCCCACCGGCCCGCTCAGCATCAGGCGCCGCGCCTCCTGAAGGCGAAGCTGCTTCTGATATTGCAGCGGGCCGATCGTCGTGATCGCCTTGAACTTGTGATGCAGTCCGGAGACGCTCATGTTGCACGATTTGGCGAGCTCCTCGACGGTGAACGAACGCGCGTAGTTTTCCTTGATCCACTGGATCGCCTTGCCGACGCCGTCCGCCCGTTGATCGAACAGCACCTTCTGAAAAAACATATGGCCGTTATCGCCCGACAGCAAATGAAAAATCATTTCCCGCTTAAGCAGCTCGGACAGAAAACGAGCGTCGTTCGGCTTGTCGAGCAGCTTCAGCAGCCGCGAAAAGATGTCCAGCAGCTCCGCATCCGACTTCCCGACAAAAGCGCCCTTGCTCAAGCCTTTCTCCCAGGATTCCGCGTCGATCCCCGCCTCCATCACCACGGAAGCGATCTCCTGCGTCGTAAAGTCGATGCGCAGCCCGATATACGGCGAGCGCTCCGTCGCCCCCACGACTTGCGCGGAGGCAGGGATGTCGATCAGCGACGCCAGATAATCGCCCGCTCCATAACGGTACACTTCCTGTCCCAGATACAGCTTCTTCCCGCCTTGAAGGATCAGACAAAAAGAAGGCGTCAAAACGCCCGGGATGCACTCCGTTTCCCGGCTGCGCTTCACGATAGAGAAGTACGGTACGACGGTCGACGTACGTCCTTCTGCCAACGAAAACCGATTGGTTAAGGCCAGTAGCTGGTCCAACGCCTTCTTATGAATGGATAACGGCTTATCGTGCGTCCCGCCCGCATCCGATCCCGACTCCGGCATATCGCTCGACCTCCTTCACTCTTTCAAGTATCATATTGCAGCTTTAGGCAATTTTCAAGCAGGAAAGGTCTACTTCCCGCCGCCGATTCGATTCATAATACGGATCAGAGACACACATTCTATCGGGGAAAGGAACTTGCCTGCATGCTGCAATCGAAAGGCATCATTTTAACGATCATTATCGCGTGCCAGCTGCTTGTCGTGCTGGACGCCTCCGTCATGGTGACGTCTATTCCGGAGATCGGCCGCTCACTTCATATGTCGACCGTCAGTTTGACGTGGGTTCAGAACAGCTACATTTTAGCCTTCGGCGGTTTTCTGCTGCTCGGCGCCCGGGCCGGAGACCTGCTGGGCCGCAGAAGGATGCTCGGCGCGGGGATCGGGCTATTTACGCTGACGTCCCTGCTCGCCGGTCTGGCGCCGACTGCCGAAGTGTTGCTTGTTTCCAGGGCGTTTCAAGGCTTTGCGGCCGCGCTGGCCACGCCAGCTGCGCTGGCCCTGCTGTCGGCCACGTTTACGGAGGAAAAGGAGCGGTCGAGGGCGATCGCGATGTACAGCGCGGTAGCCGGCGCGGGCGGCGGCGTCGGTCTCTTGCTCGGCGGATTTTTTACCGATTTTATATCGTGGCGCGTCGGGATGTTTATCAATGTTCCCATCGGCATCGTTTTAATGTACCTGGTGTGGCGTTACGTGTCGGAATCGGAGACGAGGACCGGCCGGTTTGATCTTTGGGGCGCGCTGACGTCCGTCGTCGGCATGACCGGGCTAGTTTACGGCTTTGTCCAGGCCGCGGGTCAAGGCTGGGGGTCGACGGAGACATGGATCTGGCTCGGCATCGGGATCGTGTCGCTGACCGTCTTCGTGCTTGTCGAAAAGCGTGCGGTCGAGCCGATCGTGCCGCTGCGGTTGTTCGCGAGCCGTCAGCGCTCCGGGGCTTATCTGGGTCGGTTTCTGCTGGTTGGTGGCAACTTTTCGCTCTTTTTCTTTATCCCGCAGTATTTGCAAAATGCGCTTGGCTTCGGTTCTCTTGAAGCGGGTTTAGCCTTTCTTCCGTTTACCGCGGCGCAATTCGGCATGATGTTCGTGATGCAAAGCCTCGTTCGCCGTTACGGCAACCGCAAATTGTTGATCGTCGGCCTGCTGCTGGCGGTCATCGGGACGCTGTTGATGAGCCGGACGATCGCCGCGCAAACGGCGTATTTCCCGCAAATGTTTTTCCTGATGGCGATTATGGGCATCGGTTCCGGCTTGATGTTCCAGCCGCTCACCGCGCTTGGGCTTTCGAACGTCGACGCTCGCGATTCCGGCGCGGCTTCGGGTCTGATCAACGTAGCGCATCAGAGCGGCGCCTCGCTGGGCCTCGCGATTCTCGTCACCGTTTTTAACGCATCGATTCAAGCCGGGCAAGTCTCCGGGCAGCCATTCGCGCATGCGGTCTCGCATACTTTGCTCGGTTCCGCCGTCTTCCAGGCATCCGCCCTGGCGGCGTCGCTTCTCCTGCTGATGTCTGTGCGTACATGGGCCCAAAAACCGAAGCGTCTCGCTGCTCGCCGGCGTTAAGACTTAAAGACCGAATTTCGTCGAACAAGCCAACCGTGCCGTTCCTTCAACTACGAATTCGTACTTGACCGCGGTACGGTTGGTGCTGTTCAAAATTGATCGGTTATGTCCTCCCATACCTTCAAATCGGGCAGCTTCTGCATGCCCCAATAATCGAGGCACATCCGAATGACTTCGTTCTTATCCGTCGTCGAATAGCTGTAATGACGGAAGGCTCCGTCGGCATGCTCCAAGCGCAGTTCGACCGTAAACCCTTCGCCGGCCTCCGGAGAAGGCACCGCCTGCATGTAGACACTTTCGCCGACCGGAGCGCTCGGCTCAAGCACGATAAAATCATCGAGGTCAGTTTCAAATCCAGTTACGATGTCGACGATGACCGAAGCCTCTATCGCTTCGTTAGGATACGTCGCCCCCTGCGTCGTAATGGTGTAAGTCACGTCGTTGGCGCCATTCAAGCCCAGGTTCACCGATGGAGTCATCTTTGCCTGCTTGCCTCCTCAAAGGTTAATGTGTGCCTCCGAGTCTCTCAAACGTTGATGGACTCCGGAAGATCATATTTATATAAACATACCCCAAATTTCGGCGTTGTTCCACATTCATCCAGCTCCTGTCTGCCGGGAGCGTGAAGCGGTTAGGGCCGTTCAACCGGGCCGTTCAACCGAGCTGCGGGACTGGTTGTTACCCTATACAGCTGCGGTACGGGATAAAAGAGAAAAGACCGGGCGGTTAAGCCCGGTCTTTGAGGTTCGAGGAGCAAATCGGTCTTACCAAGGTAATGGAGCTCTGTACAGCGTCACTTGACGGGTTAGCAGGTTTCTCCAAGGCAAAATAGCTCTGTACAACGCCACATGACGGGTTAGCAGGTTTCTCCAGGGTAAAGTAGCTCTGTACAGCGTCACATGACGGGTTCGCAGTTTTCTCAGACGCTCTTCAAAGAACTATTTTCCCGTTAAGTATCTATATATCGTCTCCGTCACAGCCACGCCGTCCTTCATGCTCTTCGCTTCACGCAATTGCTCGGGCTCCCCGGGAACCAACACTTGTCCGAACCCTTCCGCGGGCTTCGACTGATGGAGCTCGTCGATCATGCGGTCCATGTTGTCCAAAAAGAAATCCGGGTCGCCGAACATCGCAGGATTAATGACGCAATAAAAGTGTCCGAGCTTGCGTTTTCGGTCGTAAGACCCGTACATTTCCATAATATGCGGTCCAAATGCAGCCCCCACCATAATGCCCGACATAATGTCGACGACCATGGCCAGACCGTAGCCCTTCGGGCCGCCGAACGGCAGCAGCGCCGTGACGTCATGCGGATTCGACGTCGAGTTGCCGGACGCGTCCACGCCCCAGTCGCCAGGAATGTCGATGCCGGCTTCGCGCGCGTGGAACACTTTGCCGAAAGCGACCTTGCTCGTCGCCATATCCAGAATGATCGGGCTGTGGCTTCTGGCCGGGAAACCGTAGGCGATCGGATTCGTACCGAAGAAGGATTCGGCCCCGCCGAAGGGAACGACGCCCTTGTCCGTATGCGTCATCGCCATACCGATGAGGCCCGCCTGTGCCGCCTGATTTACGAAGTAGGACAACGCCCCGCAGTGGCTGCTGTTCACGACGCCGATCATGCCGACACCGTTCTTCCTTGCCAACTCAATGGCATGATCCATGGCCGCCTTGGAGACGACATGGCCGAAGCCGTCGTCCCCGTCGAATATGGCGGTGACGGGACCGGTATCCCGGATGGAGAACCGAGGATTCGTATTGAGGCCGCCTTCCCGAACGCGCCGTGCGTAGTGCTCCGTACGCAGGACGCCGTGCGAACGGACGCCGCGCGCATCCGCGTGCACCAGCACCTCCGCTACGGTGTCCGCCTGTTCGGCTGGCACGCCGGCAGCCTGCAGTTTTTCCGAGCAAAGCCGCATCAGCTCATCGCAGGCTACGACAACGTCAGTCATTGGCCGCCATCTCCTTCGCCTTAACCGAATTGCGGCAGTTCGCTCAACTGGCGCTGCAGCTCCTGCACTTCCCCGGCAGGGAGATCCAGCTGCGGCGCGCGCATGAATCCGACGTCTATGCCTCTCAGCTTCAGCGCTTCTTTGAAATAAGACATGTTGCTGCCGCTCTTCAGCGCCTCGCAGTATCGGATCGCGATCCGCTGCAGCGCGCGCGCTTTTTCCAGATTCTTTTCCTGATACGCGTTGTATACCGCTACGAACGGTTCTGGATAGACGCAGGACACGCCGGAAATAACGCCATCGCAGCCCATCGCGAGCGCGGGCAGCAGCAGGCGGTCCGCTCCCTGCATAACGGAGAAGCTACCGCCGTTGATCGCCAGGTATTCGTTCGTCCGCAGCATGTCGGGGTAGCTGTATTTCACACCGACGACGTTTTTGCAGCGGTCCGCCACGCGCTGCGCGACGTCGGTCTTCAGATCGTTCGATGCGCACTGCGGAATGTTGTAAAGGTACATCGGGAAGTCGTCCGGAATGCTGGAGGATACGGCGACGTAGTATTCTTCCATCTCTCTGTCGTTTGCGCCGAGGAACAGCGGCGTGACGACGCCGATGCCGTCCGCGCCGATCTCGTGCGCATGCCGGGCGAGCGCGATCGTATCGCCCAGCGTCGCAGTACCCGCGTGAATGAACACGGTGACGCGGCCCGCCGCCGTCTTGACGACCGTCTCCGCGATCGCCTTGCGCTCCGGCACGCTCAGCCGGATCATCTCGCCGGTCGTGCCGAGCGGGAAGAGGCAATGAACGCCCTTCGAGATCAAAAATTCAGTCAGCTGCGCGACCTTCTCCAGATTCACATTGCCGTCCCGGTCGAACGGGGTGACCATCGCGGTCGTAACGCCATATAAACGTTTCATGGGGAACCTCCAGCGGATTATAGTTTAGGATTCGAGATCAGCTATCTGAGCAAATTCGCGGGTTCCCGGCCAGCGAACACGTCCAACAGCGCCTGCGCCGTCGCCAAGCCGACGCGCCGGTACGTCTCCGCCGTCTCGGCGGCCGTATGCGGCGTTGCGAGCAGGTTGTCCAGCCGCAGCAGCGGATTGTCGGCAGCGACCGGCTCGCGCTCATAGACGTCGATCGCGGCGCCGGCGATGCGCCCGCCCTGCAGCGCCCGGTACAGCGCTTGCTCGTCGACAAGCGCGCCGCGCGCCGTATTAACGAAGTAGGCGCTCTCCTTCATCATGCCGAACTGCGCGTCGCTCATCATATGATGCGTCTCCTTGAGACTGGGCAGGTGCATGCTGACGACGTCGCTCTGCCGCAGCACCTCGTCCGAGCCGACCAGATCCACCCCAAGCGCCTCCGCTTTGGCCGCGTTCGGGAATTTATCGTAAGCAATCAACTTGACATCGAACCCCTGCAGCTTCCTCGCAACCATCTGCGCGATGTTGCCGAAGCCCAGCAGACCGACGGTTCTGCCCGCCAGCTCAACGCCGACACGGCGGTCCCAATAAGCACGCTTGGCGGATTCCTGGAGCGCGGGGATGTTGCGCATCATCGACAGGATCAGGCCGACCGTCAGCTCCGCGACGGCGTTGGCGTTGCCGCCGGGCACGTTGGTCACTTGGATGCCGTACGCCTTGGCCTGCGCCAGATCGATATTATCCACGCCGACGCCGAAGCGCGCGATGGCCTTCAGCTTCGGCGCATGCTTGAATACGGCTTCGTCCCACGTATCCACGCCCGCCACGACGGCGTCGATGTCGCCGACGAGCGGGATCAGCTCTTCGTACGTATGCGGACGTCCGAGCTTGTTCTCGACGATCTCGCAGCCCGCTTCCTCCAGCAGCCGCTTGGCCTCCGCGCAGAGCGCGGCATAGTTCGTCGCCGTTACGAGCACTTTTTTTGCCGCCATTACTTGACGCCTCCTACGGTCATGCCGCTAACCATGTATTTGGATGTGAAAAGGTACATGATGACAACCGGGATCGAGGCGATGATCGAGCCGCCCATCAGCGGCGCCCAGGCGAACACATCGCCCACGATCATATCGGCCAGGCCGAGCGTGATCGTCTTGTCCGTACCCTTGGTCACCACGACGAGAGCATAGAGATATTCGCTCCAGCAAAGCGTGAAGGAGAAGATGAAGGTCGCCGCGAGCCCCGGCGCCGCAAGCGGGAGCACGACGCTCCGCAGCGTGCGCGCCCGGCTGCATCCGTCGATCATCGCCGCTTCCTCGATCTCGAGCGGAATCGACTTGAAGTACGAGATGAGCATCCACGTCGCATAGGGAATCGTGATCGTCGGATAGATCAGCATCAGTCCCCAGATCGAATTGCTCACGCCGAGGGCGGACACCAGCATATAGAGCGGAATGAACAGGACGGACCGCGGCATGAGATAAGCGTACAGAATGCCTTTGGAGACGACGCCGCGTCCGCTGAACTTCAGTTTCGATATCGCGTAAGCGGCCAGCATGCTCACGCCGATCGAGAACACGGAGACGACCAGGGAGACAACGAGGCTGTTTTTGACGTTTTTCAGGAAGCCTTTTTCGAACAGCTTGTCGTAGCCCGCCCACGTGAAGTCCTTCGGCCAGAAATTCGGCGTCAGATTGTAGATCTCGCCTTGCGACTTAAACGAAGTGTTGAACATCCAGTAAAGCGGAAATAGAGCGCATACAAGCATGAAGGCCAGGGTGACGTAAACGACGACTTGTTTGGTTAACGATCTGTTTTCCATAGGAATCACCTAATCCGCCGAGGCGAGCGAGCGCTTGGTCACATAGTTGATCAGCATGATCAACGGCGGCATCGTCATAATGGCGATGGCGATCGCTTTGCCCAGACTCATATTCAAAAATCCGATCGTATAGCTAAGCGTGGACAGTACCTGCGTTCCGTTGTCCGGACCGCCGCGCGTCAGCAGCCAGATGATCTCGAAGTCGTTCAGCGTCCAGATCGTCGTCATGACGGCCGCCAGGATCGTGACTTCCTTCACCGAAGGGAGCGTCATATAGAAGAAGCGCTTGACCGCGCCGGCGCCGTCCAGCATGGCCGCCTCATACATTTCCTTGGAGACCGACTGCAGGCCGGCCAGGATCGCGATGCCCATGAACGGAATACCGCGCCAGACGTTGACGATGATGACGGACATCATGGCGAGGTCGGGCTTGGCCAGCCAGCCGATCGGGCGGCCGATCGCATTGATTTTCAGCAGCAGGTAGTTCAGCACCCCGCCGACGTCGGAGTAGATCCATTGCCAGGTGAATACGGAAACGATGGTCGGGATCGTCCAGGGCAGGAACAGCAGCACCCGAAACAAGTTACGGAAAATGATCTTTTCGTTCAGCACGAGCGCCATAACCATGCCGAAAGCCGACTTCAGCACGACCGCGACCGCGGTGAAAATAATCGTGTTTTTGACGGTTTTCCAGAACGTCGGATCCTTGAGCAGATCGACGTAATTTCCGAGGCCGATAAAATGGGCGGGCATGCCGACCGTCTTGTCGGTGAAGCTCAAGTAAAGCGCCCAACCGAACGGCAGCAGCATAATTGCCAGCAGATAAACCAGCACGGGACTCATCAGCAGGTATGCGAGCTTGTTGTCCAATCGTATTTTCAAATGGAATCCCGCCTTACATTCGTAATGAAGGGATGAACGGACGGACCGTCATCCCTCCCCCTTTACTCCAAGTTGTCTAGCTTACTTGTTGTATATCTCCTGCACCTTCGCCTGCAGATCCTTGATTGCGGCCTCCGGCGTATAGCTGGATTCGAGCAGCAGCTTCTGGAACGTATCGTTGACGACCCGCAGGTTGAACACTTCGCCGGCCTTCGGGTTGTATTCGCCCGGATAGCCGAGGAAGTTGAAGCCTTCGACCGAGTCGACAAACGCCTTGTTTTTCTCTTCCTGCCATACCGCCTCCTTCGTGAGCGCGGTGTAGATCGGTCCCGTCAGCGGCGCGCCCGTCTCGATCCACGTCTTGTACCAGTCCGGCGCGAGAATGTAAGCGATGAACCGCTTGGCCAGTTCCTTGTTCTTCGAATCCTTGAAAATGCCGAGGTTGTTGCTGATGCCCGGGATAAACGTGCCTTTCGGACCGGCCGGATATGGCGCGATGCCCGTTTTTTCGTAAAGGTCAGAATTGTCCTTCTTGATCGTCGCCAGCACGCTTCCGGTGTTGAAGATCATGGCCGCCTGTCCGCTCAAATAAGCCTTGTTGTTGCCGCTGTCGTCCCATCCGATCGCGCTCGGCGGCGTGCTCTTGTCGGTCAGGAAGATGTCGCGGATAAACGATGCCGCCTGGACCGTCTCAGGAGAGTCGGCGATGACGGTTTTACCGTCCTGCGTATCGACCGAGCCGCCGTGCGCCCAGATGATGCCGCGCGTCAGGAATTCCGCGTCGGAGTTTCCTTTGCCGTAGCCGATACCGGCGCCGTACAAGCCTTTGCCCGGATCGGTCAGCTTTTTGGCCATGTCTCTGAATTCGTCCCACGTGGCCGGCGGCGCCGTGTAGCCGGCCGCTTGCAGCAGATCCTTGCGGTAGTAGAGCACCTGCGATTCGGTCCAGAACGGTACGCCGTACTGTTTGCCGCCGAAGGTGACCGCCTTCTTTACGTTCGGACGAATTTCGCCGTTTTTGCTTTCGAGATCGCCGACGAGATCGCTTACATCCTCAAGCACGCCTTGTCCGTAAAATTGGCCGACCTCCTGATAGCCGAAGAAGGAGACGTCTGGCACGCTTTTCGACTCGATCGCCGCGGTCCACTTCGGATAGAAATCCTCGTATGCGATGACTTCGACATTGACGTCGACGTTATTCTCTTTGCCGAATTGCTTGGCTCGCTCGACGATCAGATTGTTTTGATCCTCGAACAGCTGCTTTTTCATCCAGAAGGTGAGCTTGCCCTTCTCGCCGGCAGGCGCCGCAGCGCCGGACGAGCCCGCAGCATCGCTTGTGCCGCTATTGCTGGCGCTATCGCCGCCGTTATTGCCGCAACCGGCGAGAAGCGCGGAGAGCAGAGTGACGGCCGCTACTTTATTCCACCAAGTCTTTTTCATTGACGAACCTCCAAGTTGAGTAGAGTTCTGCGCGTGACCGGCTGTCCTGTCCGGCTACACCATCATCATAAAACGATCGCGCATCGGTTAAAATGGCAACTATTTAACGCCGATGATACAAAATTAACAGGATGCTAGGCCGGGCGGCGGGCATTACGGAAATTCGTTCCGCTATCGAGCCGTGCGGCGCAGATCCGGCATGTTTAGCTGACATTTGTTGCTATTGCCGCCTTTCGAATAAAAAACGCGCCTTTCAAAGGCGCGTTCTGTCGTCCTCGACCGATGACCCCAGCTTCTGACGATATTCCTGCGGCGTCAACGAGTAGTATTTCTTAAACACCTTGTTAAAATAATTCGGATTTTGATAACCGAGCCGCAGCGATATCTCATAGCTCTTCATCGCCGGGTTCGCAAGCAGCGAGGCTGCCAGCTCCATTTTCAGCCGGAGCACATAATCGCTCAGGTTCTCGCCCGTCTGGAGCTTGAATAGCCGCGACACGTGTACCGGGTGCATGTACATATGATCGGCCAGCGCTTGCAGCGAGACGTCCTCCACCAGATGCTTCTGCACGAAGCTCTTGATCTTGCCCACAGCGACCTCGCGATCGTCACGCTCTTCGTTCACCATGCTCTGACGGATCATCCGGAACGAGTCGAGCATCCAGCTCTGCAGGGACGCCGCCGTCCGGCTTGGCAGCAGCCCCGCGACATCGGACAGCGACGGTCCGATCATATCGCCGAGCGGTTTGCCGTTCTTGTGGGCGAACGAAGCAAACGAAGCGTATACGGAGAAAAAAACTTCCGTCAGATGCTCCGGCGAATGCGCCCACCGCTGGTTCAGCTCGCTCCAGATGCCGGTCAGCTTTTCTTCGGTCAGCTCCCAGTTCCCCGATTCCAGCAAATGAAGCAGCAACGGCGGCTCGTACAGCCGCTGCAGCGAATGGACCGGCTGCTGCTCGATCTCGTCCGCCGCCTGCACGAACAGGCCCGTCTGGCTGCCGATTTGTCTGCGCAGCGCCAGCAGTAGGTCTTCGTACAAGCGCTTGACGTCTCGCGGAAACTCCCCCTGCTTGCCGATCAATACGGATACCGTTCCGTGCAAATAATGGTCGACGCTCAGCTGCAGCTGGGATGCCTTGTTCCGAAGCTCCTGCTCCAACGCTTCCATCGTCAGCTCCCCGGCCGCTTCGGGCGTCGCGGTGACGACGAACGCAAGATACCCGTGCACGCTTTTGCAGGACCAGAGCCTGAACCGGTCTTCGAACCATTCCTCGGCCATATTGACGATCGCGTACTCCATCAGGGACAGACTGTAAAAGTCCATTTCCAGAAGCTGTCCCTCTACGCGAACCAGCATCAACGAGAATGGCGCGCCAGGCCGCAAACCGATTTTTAACGATTCCATCCGCTTATCCAGCCGCTCGGGAGAATACTTGAAGCCCTGCAGCAGCTCGCTTAAGAGCTCTCCCCTCAGCTTCGGCAAGCTCTCCTGAAACGCCTTGGCGACCCGCTCCTGCATGCGGTATTCGTCCCGCTCGCGGCGCAGCGTCTCCACCGCCAGTTCCACCTTGCCGAGTATTTCTTCGTCGCTGGCGGGCTTAAGCAAATAATCGAACGTTTCGTGCGCCATCGCCTGCTGGGCATAAGTAAACTCCGCATGGCCGGACAGCAAAATAAATTTGATCTTCTTCCACCTGCGCTTCACCTGCGCGAGCAGCTCCAGGCCGTCCATGCCCGGCATCCGGATATCGGAAATGATGACGTCGACCGAATTTGTATTTAAAATTTCCAATGCTTCCTGTCCGGAATACGCTTTAAATACGTTTGCAATGCCGATGCTCGGCCAGGGCAGCGTCTCCGCCAGACTGTCCACGACGCTCGCCTCGTCATCGACGAGCAGCAGTTGAAGCTCTTCCCGCTCGCTCATAGCGCGCCCTCCTTCTCTTCCCAGATCAATTCCGCCCGGAAGCCGCCGAGCGGCGACTTGGCGAACGCAAGTCCCGAGCGGCCGCCATACATATAGATCAGCCGCTGATGGATGTTCCACAGGCCTGTTCCGGTATGCTCGTCCATCGGAACGGCCAATCTTGCCTGCAGCGCTGCCAGCTTCTCCTCGGAGACGCCCGGTCCATTATCGTCCACGGCAACGCGAATGACGCCGTTGTCCTGCTCGCCTCGGACGACGATCAGTCCGAACTGGACGCTGTTCTCGACGCCGTGTATGACCGCGTTCTCGACCAAGGGCTGCAGCAGCAGCCTCGGGATACGCAAGGAGAGCATGGCCTCCGGAATTTCGATCTCGAAGTGGAAGCGCTGGAGCCGCATCGACTGGATGTTCAAATAGTTGCGAATCAGCTTGAGCTCCTCCTGAAGCGTCGTCGTCTCCTGCTCCTGCCGGGTCGTATACCGGTAATATTCGCCCAGATTAAGCGCCATGTCGACAACGGCCTGCTTCTCTCCCAGATTGGCCATATTTTTAATGTAAAAAAGGCAGTTGTACAAAAAGTGCGGGTTGATCTGCGACTGAAGCTGCTTGAGCGTAGCTTCTTTGGAACGCAGCGTCTCCTTGTAAACCTTGTCGATCAGCTCCTGAATTTGCTTGGCCATCTCGTTGAAGCCGAGGAACAGAAAGTCGAACTCGTTGCCCGGCCGCTTGGACAGCCGGAACGAGAAATCGCCGTCCCGCATATGCCGGACGCCCCGCAGCAGCAGGCTGATCGGCCGCTGTACGTTGCGGTACAGCAGCAGCGCGGCCAGCACGCTTAACGTCATGAGCAGCGCGATGGAAGCGTATACCAGGTTGCGGCTCATGTTGATCGGGGCAAAATATGTCCCGAGCGGCACCATGTCCACCAAGTACCAGCCGAGCGACGCCGAGCGGACATAGTGTACGATATATTTGCCGCCGTTCAGCTTGACGTTGAAGCTCCCGCTTCCCGCAAGCGTCTGCCTGTCCAGCTCGGCGGCCGTCTGCTTCACGGCGGCGAAGTCGGCGTTGAAGCCCATGATCGGATCTTCGCCGGGAAAATACAGAAACGGCTCGCGCGCCGCCTGCTGCTTGAGCGAGACCAGCATGTTTTTCAGATTCACGTCGTTGAACCGGACCTCGACCAGCACATTCGGGTGATCGGTCTCCTGGAGGCGGGTAAACAGATTTTCCTTGATGCCGAAGGTCAGCATATTCTCGTGCGACCACTCGCCAAGCTTCCGCCCATCGATGAGCGCTTCGTTGTATTTGGCCGAATAATCGGTGGAGATCGTTTCCTTGGAGTCCTTCAAATAAAAAATGATCTGGTTGCTCCATGCGCTCGTGCTTGTCTGCATATTGAGCATGTCGACGATCCGGGATTGCCGCTGCAGCTGTACGCGGAGGTCGTCCCTGGACCTGCCCTCCAGATACTCCCGAATGCTGTAGTCCCGGCTTGTCGTTACGGAATGCTTCACCAGCTGATCGACCATCATATCCATCTGATTGACGAAAAAGCCCAGCCGGCTGCTGTTCTGGTCCTCGATCGTCCCCCGCACCGTATCGATGCTGACCCGGTAGGAATAGCCGTACAGCACAATGATCGGGATCAGCAAACAAAGAATAAGCCCGATGACTTTTCCGAACGTAGTGAGTTTCATCATACCCGGCCTCCAGCGCAGTTTGAAGATGAACTTAATTAAAACAAATCGGGAGATCGCTAGCAATATGCGTCTATTACTTACGAATGTTGAGTTACAGTAATATTTATAGTATAATAAACTTATCTGGAAGGGAGCGATCCACCATGTCCGATCTAACGACTTCTCAAATGGAAATAGGAATCAGCACGTTTCTCGAGGCGGCCCCGCGTGCGGGCGGCGTCACGCATGCCGAGCGGCTTCGGCAAGCGGTCGAAGAGATCAATCTGTCCGAGCAGGTCGGCCTCGACGTCTATGCGATCGGCGAGCATCATCGGGCCGACTACGCGAGCTCCGCGCCGGCCGTCATTCTGGCCGCCGCAGCGGCGACGACCAAGCGGATCCGGCTTTCGAGCGCTGTAACCGTCTTGTCCTCCGACGATCCGGTGCGCGTCTATCAAGCGTTTTCGACCTTGGACGGCCTGTCGAACGGGCGGGCGGAGATTATGGCCGGCCGCGGCTCGTTTATCGAATCGTTCCCGTTATTCGGGTACAACCTGGACCACTACGACAGCCTGTTCGATGAAAAGCTGGAGCTTCTGCTCGCGATTCGCGATTCGGAGAAGGTCAGCTGGCGCGGCGGCCATCGTCCCGCGATCAAAAATCTCGGCGTCTATCCGCGCGCCGTCCAGGAGCCGCTGCCCGTATGGATCGGCACCGGCGGCAATCCGGAGTCCGCGGTTCGCGCCGGTACGCTTGGGCTTCCGGTCGTGTTCGCCATTATCGGCGGCATGCCCGAGCGCTTTGCGCCGCTCGTAACCCTCTATAAAGAGGCGGCCGCAAAGGCCGGTCACGACGTGAGCAAGCTGCAGATCTCGACGCATTCGCACGGCTTCATTTCGGATACGACCGAGAAGGCCGCCGATTTGTTCTATCCTTCGACCGCGGCCCAAATGAACACCATCGGGCGCGAACGCGGCTGGCCGCCGTACACACGCGATTCGTTCGACGCCGCCCGCAGCCTGCGCGGCGCGCTCTACGTCGGCGATCCGGAGTACGTCGCCGAGAAGATCGTACTGCTGCGACAGAATCTGGGCCTGACGCGCTTCCTGCTGCACGTGGACGTCAGCACGCTGCCCCATCGTGAGCTGCTTCGCACGATCGAGCTGCTCGGCACGAAGGTGGCGCCGATCGTTCACAAGGAGCTGGCCCGCCAAGCCGCGCAAAAATGATCGACTAGCGCTCAAAACTAAGCGTAAACACAGTCGGAGACCGGGCGATTACTGCCCGGTCTTCGTCTTTATGCGTTCATTCGAATGTCGCACCAAATAGTTTGACAGTTGTTAGAGAAGAAAAGGATAATAATAGTAAAGATCATACATAGCGCGGATATCCTTTTTTATCCCTTATTCACCAATCATCATTTTGAAAATGGCGGAGGCCTACCATGCACAGCATTACCGATCAAGAATTGCTTACAGCTTATACCACCGCATTGGAATCAAGTCTTGACATTGAATTTGTGAAGCAAATTAGAAATGAATTGCTGCGCCGCAATATTTTATTCGATAGACGGGAGGGCAGTATCTTGACTAAAATGCTTGGGAAAGCAGAATTGGATTACGATCAATTGGTTAAGTATTCACTCGAAGCTATATTTGTGCTTCAACATTGGAAAGTCCTCTACGTGAATCAAACCGGATTCAATTTCCTAGGATTGTCCTACCCCGATGAAATTATTGGAGTCGATATTCGGCATTTTTTGCATCCGGATGATCATGGCGTTTTTATCGAGCAGTTTTCCAATATTAGTGGCAGCAACAGCGCGCCCGTTGAGCTTGTCGAACAAAAAATGATTCGGAAAGACGGCGAATTCATTGATGTCGTTATCGCGGCTGCGCCTTACGTTATGGGCCATGAGACCCTTATTCAACTTAGGGTGCTGGACAGCACGACGCGGAAAGCCGCGGAAAAACGCTTATCCGCTGCCGAGAAATTATCCGCAATCGGGCAAATGGCGGCCGGGATTGCGCATGAGGTTCGAAACCCCTTGACGACCGTTAAGGGGTTTGTTCAACTTTTGCAAAAGCAGGTCAGCCACTCCTATTTCGATATTATCGTAGAAGAGCTGGATAATGCCATTAAAACGCTCAACAATTTATTGCAAGTCGCAAAACCGGATTTGGACGATGAACCAAGCGTTTCCATCCATTTATGTCCGGAGTTGGATTCCTTAATATTTTTGTTTCAAGAAAAATTGTATAACATTAAGGTAACCAAAATTTTCCTTGATCAGGACAAGCAAATCAGCGGCAAGAAAAATTTGTTGTTTAAAGCGTTTTTTAATTTAATAAAAAATGCGCTGGAATCAATTGAAGGAAAAGGAGAACTTACGATTGAGCATTTTTACAAAGACGGATTCATTCATCTCAAGTTTAAAGATTCGGGCGTCGGGATTCCGGAAGAACAAATGAAAATGTTAGGTACGCCCTTTTTTTCGACGAAAAACGACGGTACGGGCATGGGATTAACGCAAGTATTTACAACGATTCATCAGCACGGAGGATCGATTAACGTCACAAGTAAATTAGGCCAGGGTACGACCTTTCATCTTCACCTCCCTGCCAACCATTTATATTCCGAAAAATGAATGGTACATTATGCTTGATACCGATTTGCCGACAGGCGCGATAAGGAATGATGAGATGAGCGACGAACAAGAACGCCCTCCGGCCAAAGCCACAACTTTAAAGGACATTGCCGAGCAAACCGGGTTTACGATCAATACGGTGTCTCGCGCGCTTAAAAATAAAGGGGATATCTCTGCCGCCACCATCAAGCTGATCCGTCAAAAAGCCGAGGAGCTCGGTTATATCGGCAATGTCATGGCCAGCTCGCTTCGTTCCGGCACCACGAAGACGATCGCCGTGATCGTCGCGGACGTATCGAATCCGCATTTTTCCATCGCCGTCAAGGAGATCGAGCGAGCCGCGAGAATGCAGGATTATACCACTTTTATTTTGAACGCGTACGAGGATCAGGAGGTCGAACGCAAGGCGATCCAGTCCGCGTTGTCCAAAAACGTGGACGGCATCATCATCTGCCCCTCTCAGGGGAGCGAAAATAATCTGGCGTTTCTGGAACGCACGGGTACCCCGTTCGTTCTGTTGGGACGGCATTTGGAAGACGATACGATGGACTATGTCGTAAGCGACGACGAGAAGGGCGGCTACCTGGCTACCATGCACCTGCTTGAGCTCGGACATCGCGACATCCTGTTCCTGAATGCGCATCATTCGATATCGAGCTCGCGCGAGCGATTGGCCGGCTACAAAAGGGCGATGGCTGAATCGGGCTTCGCCGTAAATCCGGAGCTGATCCGCGAAGTACCCCATCTGACCGGCGGCGTCAAAAACGAGCTAAGCGAAGTCATCAAATCCCGGCTCGCCTATACCGCGCTTTTCGCTTTTAACGATATGATGGCCTGGGAGTCCATTTACGTATTGAACAAGCATCATATCCGCGTGCCGGATCAGATCAGCGTCGTCGGCTTCGACAACATTCAATCCAGGCTGTTCGTTCCCTTCCCGCTCACGAGCGTCAGCAATGCGAAAGGAAAAACCTCCAGAAAAGCGTTTGAGATCCTGCTGAAAAAAATGCACAAGCAAAATTCCGGCAAACGCTATCATGAAGTCGTCGATACGCGGCTTGTCGTCCGGGAAAGCACAAGATCGTTGTTGTAGCAGTCTTTCCTGTCAAATGTTGAAGCGTCGGCTTCGCAGTGTCCTTCCTGCGAGCCGACTTTTTTTCATTGACAGCGATTGCAATCTGTTTTATTGTTTACATTATCGTTAATGTTAACGTTCATGTTAATTTATGAGAGGAGCTCCCCCGAATGACGCTCGATTTGAAGCTTGGCATCAATATGGGCTTCGCGAACAACAAATACCCTGAGCCGCACGTTTGGACCCGCATCGTCGCAGAAGAAATGGGTCTCAAATACGTCCAGTTCGTCGCCGACCTGCTTAACGTCTATCTGCCCGACGACATCGTCGAGGAGCAGACCGAGCAAATTATCGAAAACGCGGATAAATACGGCTTGTCGATCACCAGCAGCTTTCTCAGCTCGTTCACCCGGGTGAATCACTTCATGCATCCCGACGTCAAACAGCGGGAAGCCTGGCTGGCCTGGTTCAAAAAGTTCGCGGTCATCTCCGCCAGAATGGGCGCCAAGATGACGGGCGGCCATCCCGGCATTCTTACGTTCTCCGATTATGACAGTCCTGCGGTCCGGGAGGAACGGACGGCCGAAGGCATCAAGTACTGGCAGGAGCTCAGCTGGTTTTGCAAAGAGCTGGGAATGACATGCATGATCTTCGAGCCGATGTCCATTCCCCGCGAGTACGCCAATACCGTCGAAGAGACGCGGGAGCTGCTCGCCAGGCTGAACGACGGCGCAGGCATCCCCTTCAAGCTTTGTCTGGACCCGGGTCACGCGCCGCATCCGAGCGACCGCGATCCTTACCGCTGGATCCGCGAGCTCGGCAGCGTCTCCCCCATCATTCACCTGCAGCAGACCG
Organism: Cohnella hashimotonis; assembly: GCF_030014955.1. NCBI lineage: Bacteria > Bacillati > Bacillota > Bacilli > Caryophanales > Paenibacillaceae > Cohnella > Cohnella hashimotonis. The sequence goes on along the minus strand of NZ_JAGRPV010000001.1, from coordinate 2,416,517 downwards.
AAGTCGGACACAGCCGGCATTGGCCGTTCACAAAGGCTTACAACGACATCGGCATTATCCATGCGGACAAAGTCATCGAAGCGCTCGAGGCATCCGGCGCTACTGAAGCGGAGCTTATTTTCGAAATTTATCATCGCGAAGCCTGGTCTTCGGAGTTCAGCATCATCCCCGACCATCGGGAATCGGTTGCTTATTGGCGGCCATACGTCAAGCAGTAAACAGAAGGCGCCGAAGGAGATTAAACCATGACGGCAAACGGCAATGGGACGTCAGAAACGGCGGATGTGCTCGTATGCGGACATATCTCGGTCGACATTATCCCAAGGTTCCTCCCCGGCGATTCGGATAGCGGCCGGATGACGCCCGGCTCGCTGATCGAGGTCGGCGAAGCGGAGTTTAGCACCGGCGGCGCCGTATCGAACACGGGGATAGCGCTGCATCGGCTGGGCACGCGCGTACGGCTTGCCGGGAAGGTCAGCGACGATTTCTTCGGAAGCTTGACGCTTAAACTGCTCGGCGATGTTCATCCCGCCCTGACCGAGGGGATCGCCCAAGCGGTTGGAGAAACCAGCTCGTACACGCTGGTGGTCAATCCGCCCGGAACGGACCGCACTTTTATTCATTGTCCCGGCACCAACGATACGTTCTCGGCGCGGGATATCGCCTGGGACAAGTGCAGTGCGGCGCGCCACTTCCACTTCGGCTACCCGCCGCTGATGAAGGGCATGTACGACGACGGCGGCGAGCGGCTGACCGGCCTCTTGCAGACCGCCCGGGAGAAAGGGATGACCGTCTCGCTCGACATGGCCATGCCCGGCAAAGGAACGGCGGCTTATGCGGCGGATTGGGCCGGACTGTTAGCGAAGGCGCTCCCTTGCGTCGACGTGTTCATGCCAAGCCTCGAAGAAATGCTGATGATGGTCGATCGCGACCTTTATGAGCGAACGGCGCTGTCCGGGGATGAGCTCTGCGAATCGGTCTCCGCGGAGACGATCCAAGCTCTTGCCGCAAGCCTGCTTGCCATGGGCTGCAGCATCGTCGTGCTCAAGCTCGGCGCCTCGGGCTTGTATATGCGCACGGCCGCGCAGTTGTCGCCCGTACTTGCCGGCCGTCTGCCGGCTTCAACGGTTGCGGCATGGAGCGACAGAGAGCTGTGGGCTCCCTGCTTCCGTACGAACGTTGCGGGAACGACGGGCGCCGGCGACTGCACGATTGCCGGTTTTATTCAAGGCCTCCTCTTGGAGCTTGGACCCGAGGATACGATGACGAGCGCGGTCGCGGTCGGCGCCTGCAGCGTGGAGCAGCTGGGAGCGACGAGCGGGATCGTTCCGTGGGATCAGGTGCAGGCAAGAATCCGTTCGGATTGGGAGCGGCTCCCCGTCGGCAGACCGCTGGCGGACTGGCGCTGGGAAGAACAAGCAGGGATTTGGACGGGACCGGAAGATCGCCGTAGCAACGCTTAAAGCAAAGCAACCTATTCAGGGGACTTAACCATCGGAGGGACGATCTATGGCGCAAAAAACGATCAAACGGACAAAGCTTGGCGTTATCGTTGGCAATCGGGGCTTTTTTCCCGACCATCTGTGCGAATCGGGACGTACGCAAATTCTCCGCGTGCTGGAGGAAGAAGGCATCGATGCGGTCATTTTGGATGTCGCGGATACGAAATACGGCGCGGTCATGACGCTGGACGATGCCAAAGCCTGCGGAAATTTATTTAAAGCCAACCGCGATCATATCGACGGCATCCTCGTCACGCTGCCCAACTTCGGCGACGAGAAGGCCATCGCGAATACGATTCGATACTCAGGCCTGAACGTGCCCGTACTCGTCCACGCCTTCAATGACGACATGACCCGTATGAGCATCAAAGACCGGCGCGACAGCTTCTGCGGGAAAATGTCCGTCTGCAACAATCTCAAGCAATACGGAATTCCCTTCTCACTGACCACGCTGCACACCGTCGATCCGTCCAGCGAGAGCTTCCGCAAGGATCTGCGCCGCTTCGCCGGGACGTGTCGCGTCGTCCGCTCGCTCCGCAATGCCCGTCTGGGCTCGATCGGCGCCCGGCCGGCCTCGTTCAACACGGTCCGCTATAGCGAGAAGCTGCTCGAACGCTCCGGCATCACGATCGAGACGCTGGATCTGTCCGAAGTATTCGGCCGCGCGAATAAACGCAAAGAAAGCGATTCCGCAGTCAAGCGCAAGCTGGAGGAAATCGCGGCGTATGTCGACGTAAAGGGATTTCCGCAGGAGAATCTCGTCCGCATGGCGTCTCTCGGCGTAGTCGTCGAGGAATGGATGAACGAAAACGACCTTGCGGGCACAGCGCTGCAATGCTGGACGTCCATGGAGGAGTATTTCGGCATCGTGCCCTGCACGATCATGAGCATGCTGAGCAGCAGCTTGATCCCCAGCGCATGCGAGGTCGACATCACCGGCCTAGTCGGCATGTATGCGCTTCAGCAGGCGTCGGGCAGGCCGAGCGCGCTGCTGGACTGGAACAACAATTATGGCGAAGATCCGGACAAAGGCGTCGTATTCCACTGCAGCAACCTGCCGAAGGAAGTATTCGAAGAGATTCATATGGACTATCACGAAATTTTATCCGGCACCGTGGGCAGGGAAAATACGCTCGGTACCATCCAGGGGCGCATTAAAGCGAGTCCCTTCACGTACTGCGGCATTACGACGGACGATCTGAACGGCGGCATCGCGGCTTATACGGGCGAAGGACTGTTCACGCGCGACCCGCTGCTGACGTTCGGCGGGTACGGCGTCGTTCAGGTGCCGAAGTTCCAGAAGCTGCTTCGTTATATATGCGAGAGCGGCTTCGAGCACCATGTCTCCTCCAGCATGTCTTCGGTAGCGGATTCCCTTGAGGAAGCGTTCGGCAAATATATGGGCTGGCAAACATACCGGCATGAGGCGGAAAGTCCTTACTAATCGGAATGCTCCGTCATTGTCCGAAACTGCCAAGGAAGATCGCAGATCGCAGACCGCACACACGCCACGATCTTTTGCCGAGGTTGACCGCCTTTCGCAATGCTTCGCGCACGCCTCACGCCCGCTTCGCGCCCGTCTCGCGTCGGGCAAGGAGCTGCGGAGGCTAATACCTGCAAATTTACATCTAATTTCATCGGTCTCGACCCGTTTGAGAATAAAAGATGCGAATAGGCATTTATTTTCCTCCATCTGCCCGATTTTAGGCTTGTGTGTTGAATTTACCTGTACATTTGCATGTATTTCATCCCATGTAACGAGTCGGCTCAAAACACATGCACAATTGCAGGTATTTCGATCCGCAATACATCCGGACATGAAAACAGCCATTCTTCTCATTGGCAGAAGAATGGCTATTTGTTGTTTTCGGAAGGCGGCATCCAGATTCGACGCAAATCCAGAACCTCAAATCAAAATCCGTTCAACGGCAGCCGCTTTTATTTTAAATATCGGATCAGATTGGACCAGAACGCGGGATAATGCGCCCAGTTCTTGAATTCGATCGTTTGCATAAGCAAACCGGCTGCGGGGAATACAAATGGAAACCCTCACCAATCGCGAAGGAGCGCTTCCATGCCCAGTCAGCTTCCCCCGCCTCCTCTTGCCGAAAAGCTTGACGAATTGGCAGTGTCCCGTCGGATCAGCGACAATCTGGCAATCGTTCATCGGCTCTTCGCGAATTGCGGAGACTTAAAAGTGCTCCCCTGGCAATTCGGGACCGGCCTCGAAAACGGAGCTTGTTCCATCTTCCTGGATACGCTGGTTAATCATCGCCGACATAACGACTTCAAGGACGCGTTGCAAAATCTGACGACCACACGCATCGGACCGGCCGAGTCCGTCCATTTGGAACAAATCGTAGACTTCTTCGAGAATCACGGCACCTCCGAGCCTGCTGCCGAGCTGATCGATACTGTCGATCAGGTCGTGTCGAAAATGCTGGACGGCTGCATCGTCGTGCTTATCGATGGATGGAACCGTGCGCTGGGTTTTCAGGCGCTCGATATCGTCAAACGCCAAGTGTCCGAGCCGATCACCGAGCCGAATGTTCAGGGTCCGCACGCCAGTACGATTGAAGATCTCGACAGCAATATCGGAGTCATCCGGAACTTGCTGAAAACGAGCCGTCTAAAGTTTCATTTTTTCGATACTGGCGAGAACAGCCGCAGGCGAGTCGCCTACGGATATTTGGATCATGCCGTAAAGCCGGCTACGCTGGACGAATTTCGCGCCCGCTTGGAAGGCATCGATACGGAGGAAATCCTCGATGTGTCTTATTTAGAAAGCTGGATTAACAACAAACGTTTATCCCCGTTTCCCCAAGTGCGCTATACGGAACGACCCGACACGGCCGTCGCCGCCTTGTTGGAAGGAAAGATCGTCGCGCTTATAAACGGGAGTCCATCCGTCTTGATCAGCCCCGCGAATTTTATGGAATTCTTCGTGGCGAGCGAGGATTATTATTATGGAATCGTCTACTCGACACTCATCCGCTTTCTGCGGTTGAGCGCTTTTATCATTGCCCTGATTCTGCCGAGCACGTACATCGCGCTCACGACCTTTCATTCCGAGCTTATACCGACCGTACTGCTTCTGGCCATTTTAAATACGCGCGAAGGCATTCCCTTCCCGGCTATGGTCGAAGCGCTGCTCATGGAATTTTTCTTTGAGCTGCTCAGAGAAGCCGGTATTCGGCTTCCCCGTCCCATCGGCTCCGCGGTCAGTATCGTAGGCGCGTTGGTTATCGGACAAGCCGCGATTCAGTCGCAGATCGCTTCCCCAGTGATGGTTATCGTCGTCGCACTGACGGGCATCGCATCGTTTGCGTTGCCTCAATACAATATGGCGATCGCGCTTCGGATATTAAGATTCCCGCTCATGTTCCTGGCCGCTTCGTTCGGAGGTCTCGGCATTATGGTCGGCTTTCTTTTGATTTACCTCCATCTGAACTGTCTCCGTTCGCTCGGAGAGCCGTACCTGTCACCGATCGCGCCTTTGAATGCGCGAAGGCTGCGAGACGCGCTATTCGTTCCATCGAGACGCCATGCAAGGCAATCCTCCCAAAAACGATCCGCGGATGGACAGCGGCCATGAACCTCAAGCTCTTTTGCAAACTGGCCGCGATTCTGTCTGTTGCGCTCGGCTTATCCGGCTGCTGGGACAACAAGGAGATGGACGAATACGGTTATGTCCAAGGCGTGGCGATCGATGCGACGCCAGACGGAAAGTTTGCGCTTGAAACTTTATTTTATAATCCGACCAACGCCCAATCTACAGGCGGATCTTCCAAACCCTCCGAGAAACGCGGACTAACGATCCAAACGAAGGGAGAGTCGCTTTTCGAAGCGGTTCGCGAAATTCCGATGAAGTTGGGACGCAAGGCGAAATGGGATCATATGCGCGTCATTTTGCTCGGAGAAAGGCTGCTGAAATCTCACGATGCGGGAGAGATTCTGGACTTCTTCTCCAGAGATCACGAGCCCCGCGGCACCGTCCTTCCGATAGTCGCCCAGAGCGACGCGGGCCGGTTCCTCGAGATCAAGCCGTTGATCGAAGAAACGATTGGCCAACAATTCAAGCGTATGGAGACGGAAGGCGCTCATTATTCGGCGAAAACGTCCGGCATACCGCTCTACGATCTGGCGATTCACCTGAAAAGTCCGGCCAGGGTCGCCATTATTCCGTTTCTCCACCAGGACGAAACCGATAAGAAAGCGATTCTCTCGGGACTCGCCATTCTGAAAAAAGGCAAGCTTGCAGGCATATTGGACAGCAAGGAAACCGCAACGTTCATGATGCTCGACAATCGGTATCGAATCGGTATTCTGACCATCCCATGCCAAGGTGCCGGTTCGCCGCAAATCGGTACTGCCGAGTCGCTTGAAGTGTTGTCTTTCTCCAACAAAATGAAGGTTTCCTTCGACGAAGTCGGAAGGGTTCATGTCGGGATGAAGATTCGAATCCGCGGCACGGCGGGGGAGCTGCAATGCTCCAAGCTCGATTCCCCGAAAGAAACGAAAAGATTCGAGGAACAAGTCAGCGATATGGTGGAGGAGCAGCTTCAGCATACCGTGTCTATTCTTCAGCAATATGAATCGGACGCGCTCGGGATCGGCAATCGAATCGCCAGCCGACACCCGAAGAAGTGGCGTCAAATGGAATCGTCCTGGGATAAAAGCTTCGCGAAATGCAGATTCCGCTTTGATGTCGAGACGGAAATCGTCGGCACGGGGATGGACATCGGGACGCCATTCAGTCAAGAGGAGGATTAGAAAAAATGTTGGATAAATTCGCGTACTTCGCAGTGCTCGCCATCGCCGTCGTATCCGCCGATCTCGCGCAGCTGCGCCGTGCCAGACGCCGCGAGATCGCTGCATACGGCTCATTGCTGGCCGTGGCTGTATATTTAGGCGTCGTTTACGTGACTCAAAGGTTGACGTGGCCCAATCTGGACACTTTGTTCGATTTGCTCAAAGGCCCGGCCGGAAAACTGGTTCATTCGATGTCTTAATATTCGGTTCCGATGGACCCGAGACCAGCATTGCGAAGGAGGATTTGACACAGCCATGAGTCAACCGTCGAATATCAGTTCCGCTCAAATGGCCACCTTGTTTCTGTTTTTCATGACCGGCTCATCCATCGTTCTTATTCCCGCTCCGCTTGCCCATTCAGCCGGCGCCGGGGCTTGGCTGTCATTAGTGTTGGCCTGGAGCATGGGAGCCGTCTATCTGTATTGCATTTTGTACCTCTACCGCAAGCGTCCGGACTTGTCGTTGCTCGCCAACTGTCGGCACCTCTTCGGCCAGTTGCCTGCAAATATCGTTATGCTTCCCGTCATTATCGTTATGTTCTGGAACGTAGCCGGCATTGTCAGCGAGATCGGGTTGTTTTTCAAAAGCACGATGCTGAAGGAAACGCCGACGAGCGTCGTCCACGCGCTTATGTTCCTTATGATCGCCCTAACCGCAAGAGCCGGAATCGTCGTCATCGCGCGCATGTCGGCTTTGCTGCTCGCGCTGATGATTGTTTTTATCTTCCTCGTGCTTATTCTCGTATCGAATTTGTTTCAGCCCGGATTTCTGCTCCCGATCCTGCCCCACGGCATCGGCCCCTTGCTGCAATCCGCCTATATCGCTTATGGCTTTCCTTATTCCGAACTGATCGTTTTCGCTTTTATCCTGCAGCATGTCCGGCGAGAGGAATCCCGCAGGTTAAGCAGGCATCTTTATGTCGCCTTAACCGTGAACGGTGTCCTTCTCCTCGTTTCCATCCTCGGCAGCCTTCTGGTCCTCGGCCCGTTAACCGGTGACCTCAAGTACTCATTGTTCCAACTCGCCCGGCTGATCTTCATTCGCGAATTTATCGAACGAATCGAGTCGGTCATCGGCTTCTCCCTGATCGTCGGCTTTTACTTTAAAGCTTCGATTCTGCTGTTTATCCTCGTCCGCACCGTCGTCGAATGGCTGAACCTCCGCGATGAGCGGTTGTTTACCTTGCCGGTCGCATTCGTATGCCTGCTATTGTCCATCACTACCTACACGAAGGAATCCTCGCTCAACGAGATGGTTAACGTCGTCTGGCCGCTGCTCGATAACCTTTGTTATGTGGTGCCGATGTTGCTTGTAGTCGCGGCGACAATGTTGCGGAGACCCGATTGAAATTAGTTTTGCTGCTTACGAAATTCCTGCGGAGTCATTGAAGTTTCCTTGCGAAACAGCGTTGAAAAATAGGAGAAATTCGGATATCCGACAGACAAAGCTACGTCACTGATTGTCATATCCGACTTAAGCAGCAATTCCTTTGCCCGCGACAACCTTCTGTCTAAAATATAGTCAGAGATCGACAGACCTATTTCCTTCTTAAAGAGTTTCACGACATAATCCGGATTGAACCCGACAAAGTCCGCAATATGCTGCCTGGACAGTTCCTCATCTAAGTGCAGTTCGATATATCGTTGGATCTTTTCCACTATCGTCTCGTTCGCTGCCAGCGCCTTCATGCTGGATATTGCGGTTTCAACAACCTCGAACGCCCAATTTTGCATGTCCCTGATCGATCGCGTTGCGATCATCGCCCTGTTCAATTCCAGGTATTCCTGCATCATTTCTTCTGCTCTCAAGCTGATTTCCTTTAGGGTTTGAAGCACCATTTGAAGAAAGCTTTGATAAAATAGTTGAAGTCGTTTCGCTTCTAAATGATCAATGCTTTTCCAAGCGTCAAGATGCGAGCTTATCTCATCTAAAAGCCTAGTTTTCTCCTGCCTTCGAAGCATCTCAAACCAAACCCGCATATTGGGAAGAGTGACGTCGCACTCCCTCTGGGGTTGCTTGTTTAATAGCAATACCCGATCTGCAGCATTCACCTGACTTTTTTGGAATTCGGAGAGCATATCATACATAGATGCAACTCTTTCTACAGGAACCGTTTTTCCGATATAACAGGAAAGATGGCTGTAGAAATAGGCATTGCAGGCTTCTACATAAGATTCGCAACGGCCCTTCATTTCCTGAATGAAATGATCTTCAACTGAGCCTTCCACCGGAAGAATGATCATAAAAGTACCCTCGTTTAAATGAACCGAATGAGAACCCTCGAAATATTTCAATATAAGCTCGTCTAGTGCATTTCGCAGCGCATACAGCAAGATGCGTTCATCACGCTCATCAAGTTTTTTGTCCCAATATTCCAGATGAATCAGAACGGTGAGGAGTAAAGTCTCTTCTGTATAGCCAAGTTGAAGCCGTTTCGCTTGCTCTAATATCAAATCAGCGCGCGCGGGGATTTCCTGATGCAGAATCTCCAGCCAAAAATGTTCGAGCAGCTTTACGGTTTTGTCCCGTTCCCGCCGGATTTTCATGAGCGCCGTTTCAATCGTCCTCTTTAACTCCTCCTCAAGAACAGGCTTTAAGAGGTAATCCAGGCTGCCCATTTGTATCGCTCTTTTGGCGAATTCGAATTCCGCGTGACAGGTAAGAAAAATACACTCGGTATTCGGGTGGTTTTCGCGTACCCAGGCGAATAAGTCAAAGCCTGTACCCTGCGGCATCTCGATATCGCAGATCATGACGTCGAATGGGTGTGAGGCGAAAGCCTCTATCGCTTGACGCATATTAAACGCGGTCTCGACCTTCGTAAAGCCGAGCGCCCTCCAATCGATGCTGGACTTGATGCCGTTCGCGATAATGACTTCATCGTCCACGATCAACAACCGAAACATGCTTTAACCTCCCCAAATCATATCTCTAGACCTTAAAAGCATTTCAAGGGCAGGGCGATTTCAACGACTGCTCCCTCGTCATTGTAGAAGCGAACGTCTGCTTCGCCGTTATATAACAATTCCAGTCTTCGTTTCACGTTCCATATCCCGATTTGCTCGCCTGTATCGGAGGCAGGAATCCTATTTTCCTGCAGCGTTTGAAGGATATGTTCCGGGAATCCGTTCCCTGTATCTTTAATTCGTATGCACATCTCCTCCGTTGAGGATTGCCACGCTAATATTTGAATGTGTGTTTCCCGATCCGTATCGATCGCATACTTGACGGAGTTTTCGACAAAAGTCTGGATCACGAGCGGTGGCAAAGAAACCGAGAGCACTCGTTCCTGAATATCCGTTCTATAAGTCAAGCTTTCAGGAAAACGGAAGGTTTGGATCCGCAAATAATTCTCCGTATGTTTAATTTCGTCCCCTAAAGAAACGTAGTCTGTTCCCGATCGAAACATAAACCGGAAATATTGAATGAGCGATAAAGACAGCTCTTGAATGAGCGAGTATTTTCTCTCCTTCGCCAAATAATAAACGATGTTAAGCGAATTCAAGAAAAAGTGAGGATTGATTTGCAACTGGAGCTGCTTCAGTTCCGCCTTCTGTTTAGCCAGCTGTTCCTCATAAATGTCGATCTTGAGTTGTTGGATTTCGGACACCATGTCATTGAACGTCTCGTTCATCGTCTCGAACTCATTGGATGAGCTTGAAGAAGGTACCCTGGCATTTAAAGATCCTTCCTTAACCTTGCGCATCGCGAATAGGATTCGAAAAATGGGGAGTAGCACGATTTTTCGCAATGCCAACAGCGCAATCACGACAATGACAATAAAAGCGCCGGCAATCAAGTAAGTAATTCGAAGCAAGTAAGGAAGCTGCTCGAGAATCACATCATCCGGCACCAACGCCACCAGGTTGAACGGTCCTTTGGAAGAGGCTTTCCCGACGAGGAGGTAACGGTTGCTGTCCCCGGTCAGCTTATATTTATCGTTTTGAAATGCAAAATCAATGTCTTGTTGCGTAAAAGCACGCGCATCTTGCAACGGTTCATTGCTCGCATCGGTGAACAACGCCGTAACGTTTTCCCCGAAGTTTAATAAGTGCATCGGTCCGAGCAAATGTTCCACGTTGATTCCCATTCCGACATACAGCTTACCTGACCTGATCATGCGCATGAGATAATAGTCGTCGCCAATCTTCATATCGAACCATCGCTTCTCGAACTCCGCTTTTGAGAGGTGGGAATGTATGAATTCGGACAACGAAAAATTGACGCCGCGCCAGTCGGGTGCTTCCGTTCGATAAGCCTGCTGGTTCTGCACCAAAATCAACTCATCCTTAACCGAGGAGTAGATGAAATTGAAATCGATCATTTGATAGTAGTACATATCTTTGCTCATTTTCTGAAAAACGCGAATTCTTTCTAGCTGATACGTATCGGGATCCTTTGAAACCGCTGATTCCAAAGGCAGCAAACCGTTTTCCTCGATAATGAACCTCAGTAAGTAGGCGTCTACAGAATCAAGTGTTTGATCGACGATATCCATATATAAGCCCACCGTATTGCTGCTTGATTCGGCAACCTGGTTCCTTACCACCTTAATAGAATACACATTGTTGTAAATGAGATACGCGATAATGGGGAGCACGATAACCAGCAATCCAGCGATAAGTTTGAAACGAATGGAGTTAATGAAAGGTTTATTCTTGGTCGCGTTCATGCGTCGTTCTCCTTCCAACTCCAACTCTGGATAGATCCCCCTGAGCGAACGACCCATTAATGGAAGCGCGCTCTCCACTCGTCGAGTTGCTTTTGCTTTTCGGCGATAATGACATTTAATCCCGATGCTTTCAAAGCGGCATTGAACTCGGGAAGTTTATTCGGGCTGACCACCCCGGTTTCGAAAGCAATTCTGTACTGATTCAGTACGTCCGTTGCGGCTAAAATCTGAGCCTTCACTGGGTCGGGATTAAAGCTGAATCCCATCACCGGAGATGTCCTTGCGCTTCTGTTGAAGTTGGACAGTTTCTTCCAAATGAGCGGATCTTCCCCGTTCCAGACATAAGAAAGCAGCGGATTGCCAAACATCCACCCCATATTCAGCTGGAAACCGGAATTTATGACGTTAACTCCCTTCGGAAAATCAATGACGTGATCCTTTCCTTCTACCTTGACGTAATGCTTGCCTTCGATCCCCCAGCTTAGCAAGTTTATGACTTCCGGGTCTGAATACATGAGATTCAAGAACATCATGGCCCGCTCTGGATTTTCGGATTGATCGGCAATGCTCCATACAAGACCCGTAATATTCCCGGTCGAACTTGTTGGAGGCATAAGCCGAACTGCCACCATTTCATAACCCGATGCTTTTGATTCTTGCGCCTCGTATCCGGGCTTCATTTGGGCCAAATAACCGTAGGCCGTGCCTGCTTTCACTTCCGCAGCACCCCCGATCGTCGAAACAGCGGCGTCCCTCGAAATAAAACCTGCTTTATACCAATGGTGGAGCCTTGTTACGATTTCCTTGTATTCCTCCGACTCAAAACCGTTTACAACCTTTAAATTCTCGTCGTTGAACATAACGACACCCAAGTTGTCCCCCAAGTTATCCCAAATTCTCTCGAAATATAAGCCGATGGTCGTATCGGAAGATTTCGCCAACGTCAACTTCGGCTCTTTTTCCCTCAATATTTTTAGCACAGCTTCAACGTCGTCTAAGTTCTTCATGGCAGCTACATCGATATCATACTTCTCAGCCAAGTCCTTGCGCATAATGAAGCCGTAATCGGTAGCCAAATCCCGGATACTCGGTACCCCATAGCTCTCTCCGTTCACGTACGTCGCTTCTAAATAGAGAGGACTTTGACTGATGACAGCTTGCTTCACCCCTTGACCATAATCGTTTAAAAGCCTGTTTAAAGGATGAAGCTGGCCCTTCCCCACTTGCGCGTAATATTGTCCGAAACCGCTGACCAGAATATCCAATTTTTCATTTCCCGCAAGCAGCAAGGGCATTCGTTGCACATAAGCGGTTGCGGTATTCGTTAGAAATTTGACCGACGTATTGATTTTCTTTCTCGTGATCTTATTTAATTCATCTTCTACCAGCTGCATGTCTTTAGGATTTGAAAAGGTCGGGAATGCCATAACAAGTTCATATGGCTCTAAACTTTGCAGGCCCTCTTCCTTTGGTTCTGACCCTTCGCTAGAGGTCCTGTTCGCTTTATCGTTGCTGAACGTACAGCTGACGCTGAGAAGTGGCAGCAGGATTAGTAACAGCAATACGCTCCTTGCCAGTTTCATCGGTTTTACCCCCTGCGATGTCAACGATCGATTGCCCGTTTATTGTTATTTTGCATTCCACATAAGTTCTAGGCAATGGGAATAGTTGACACCCGCTAAAGGAAAAGCCCCAGGCAAATTACCTGGGGTAGATCGGCATTCGCTTGAGAGGCAACCAATCGCTCAGCGCCTTATTCAAGTAAAAATCCCACATATCGAAGTCATGCTTCATTCCTTCGGCTTCCTCGTAATAAACATCATAGCCCAAGTTTTTCAGGATGGCGTAATCTTCATGGACTCGGTCGCGAATGAAGTCCTCTGCGCCGACGCCGATAAAAATTTTGGGAACCTTCACGCCATCGGAAATATTCTTCTCCGCGAACCCTCTCAAATCATGTTCCGATTCGACAAACTCGCGTTCACCGAGCAACGTTTCGCGAACCTTCGGGAAATGCCAGTGCAGGCTCCGTATATATTCCTCCCGGTCCAGCGTCACGCCGATCCCGCCGGACAAATCCACGACAGCTTCATAAAGATCCGGTCGCATCAATCCTAAAGCAAGGGCACCGTTCCCGCCCATGGCCATTCCGACCACAAAATTATTCTCTCGGCCGAAGGCGGAAGCGAATAACGACTGCACCACGACGGGAAGCTCCTGCGTAACGTAATCGAAGTATTTAAATCCATAAGTAGTATTCATGTACAGACTGTCGTTTACGGAAGGGGAAACCAGCATCGCCATGTTTTTCTCTGCGTATTGCTCCAGCCTTGTATATCGGTAAGGAATCGTGTCATCCTCTCCGCCGCCATGCAGCACATATACGGTCTGGAACTTCATACCCGGTTCATAAGCCAGCTTGTTGTCTTTGAACACGGGATGCCGGTAGCCCAAACCAGTCGTTAAGAGACCTGCTGGATAACAGACGGTAATATTCGTATTTATGCCTAAAATTTCAGAACGAAAGTTATAACGCAGAATCGCCATTGCTGCCTCCTCTTTACAGTACGGCTTCCGTTCCGTCTTCCAGCGCATAGGTGATTTGATATCGTTTGCTGTTAAAACAAGCGTTAAGCGTTGTCCAATGTTCGTTTTCGCGCCATGTGACGATCAATTTTCCGTTGTCCGCCCGTTCATCGATTTCGATCTCGCCGTTAAAAGCCGGATAGGCGTTCCTAAAACGCATGATCTCCATTAATCGTTGCAGCATCGGAAGCTTCAAGCGTTCTTCAATTTCTTCCCGGCTATAATTATGACGGTTTACGCTCCGCGGCTCGCCGGTCCGTTTCAGGGATTCGACATCATTCTCTCCGGCCAATAGCCCTACATAGTAAACTTGAGGAATTCCGGGAGCATACAGCTGGACGATTCGGGCTAGCAGGTATGCGTCATCGTCTTCATTGAGCGCAGAATAATAAGAGCTCATGAGCTGGTACTGCCTTGCCTTGGCACCCGATTGTTTTATAATACCTGGCGGCATGTTGTAATATTGCTGAAACCCTTCGGTTTTCCGGTTAATCCGATCCCTGACAAGATCGATTTCGTCATCGTTCAATAAGCCTGCCACGTCGACAACGCCGATGCCATCATGGGTATCCAATGTGGTGAACTGTTTGCGGGGACAGATTTTCATCCAGTGAATCAATCGGTCCGTACGTCCGGTCATCAGCCCGTGAAGCATGAGCATCGGCAGCGCAAAATCGTATACCCAATGCCCCTTCTCCGCCATTTTTAGCTGAATCGTATAGTTCTCGTGAATCTCCGGCAGCATCTCCGTGCCGCGCTCTCGAATCGGCTCCATCCCGATGTCCAGGACATCCCAGACCTCCGGTTCGACGAAGAAACAACTCGTCCCCGGCTTCTTGGAAGCATACGCAAAAGCATCGAATCGAATGAGCGGCACATACTCGGCGATGCGTCCCAAATTGCGTTCATAATACGCTTGCGTAGCCGGTGCCCATGGATCGATATCCACCTGTTCCTCGAAGAACGTATTCCAAATCTTTACGACCTTTCCGTCATCCCGTATAAATTCTTTGTAAGGGCCGTTCAGCTTACGGCGATAAAGCGTTTCCATATCCTTCTCGGTAGGCTCGCCGTTAGGCCAAAATCGATCCCAGTGAATGAACATATCGCGATAAGGCGAAGTATCCCCGTTTTTCATGTAATTCTTGAATTCCTCGCTTCTGATCGATGCGTGATTGATCATAAAGTCGGCCATGAGATAATACTTCTCCGAGAACCTCCGGATGTCTTCCCAACTTCCGAATGCGGGATCTACTTCATCGTAGTTAATCACCGCAAACCCCCTGTCCCCCGAGGAGGGATAGAATGGAAGGATGTGAACCCCGCCTACGACTCCGTCGAAATGGTTATCTAATAGGTCGTATAATGCTTTCAGATTTTCCCCCATGCTGTCTGCGTAGGTAATCAACATCACTTGATTTGTAATCTTCTTCATCGGTTTCCCCTCACCTTGCTCCTATTCTGGATAGATGACCTGATGTCGCAAAGGCAGCCAATCGCGAATGGCGATACGGAGGGATTCATCCCACAGATCCCATTCATGCCCCATGCCTGGAACGACTTCCATCTTCGTTTCATAACCCCATTCCCGAAGGTCCTTCTCCGCTAGCGTCGCGCGGTAAAGGGCATGATCGCTGTCTCCGACTCGGAAAAACAGCTTCGGAAGCTTCTTTCCTTCCTCGACGTTTTTCTTCGCGATCGCATATACGTCATTCACGGTGTCCTTGATCGATTCCGGATCGTTGATTTTATCTTGAACGCCGAATTTGAATGAAGGCGTAAGATCGACATCGAAATGATACTCGCCGTTCACCGTCTTCACGACACTTGGCACCCCGGGGCGATAAGAGGCCCCGGACATTAACAGAACGGCTGCATAGCGCTCGGGATGATTCATTGCGATCTTCATTGCGCCGTGCGACCCCATCGACAAACCCGCGATAAACGTATCCGCTCGTTTTGTTGAGATCGGGAACAAGGCTTCGCATACTTTCGGCAGTTCTTCGGATATATAGGTATAGAAATCGATGCCCTCGTAATCCGTATAGGATGAGTTATTGGCGCTTGGCATGACAACGGCCAATTTATACGTATCGGCGTAGCGGACAATATTTGTAAAGTTCACATAATCACTGTCATCTCCGCAACCGCCATGAAGCAAATACATGACTTGGTACTTCATACCGGGCACGTAGGCTGCCTCAACGCCTTGCATGCTATCGGCAAAACTATAAGTCGGCAGAACAACCGTAATATTGGTTTGCATTTTTAACGCAGCGGATAAAAAGTTCATTTTCAGAACTGCCATGATAATCCCCGCCTTATGATTTTAAGATTTCGTCTCGGATGAGATGGGCCATATTCAAGGAAAGCTCGGCATCGTGGTCGGTTAGATAAATCACGTCTTCACAAATTGAGGTGTGATTGTTGAACAGCCTCTTGCAAATCCACTCGATCGGCACGTATAATTCGCCGTTCTTATATACCGCTTCGCAATACATCGAATGGACGCGGTTATCCACGACACAACCGATACTGCCTCGGGCGAATTGCAGCGTTCTTCCGTCCTTCAATTCCAATTCGGCGGAGAGCCCTTCGCTGCTGGGAATGTAAGCCGCATCGAATATAGAGGCAAGGAACGTAATCGGCACCAAGAAGTATTCGCCCCTTACGATAACGTCGCCGCTAAGACCATGGTATTTCAGTTTTTGACGCTTCACCGCTGGGCCGCTCATCGTGACTAATCGATTATGGACGTACGCCCTGTCGCTGCCTTCCGCCAGAGCGATCGCATAGGCATCTCCTTGCCTCGGGCATATGGGATCGGAATGTACGATCTCTCCGTTATCCCCGCGCCGTATGCCCGAGAACAAATAATCCCATACAAGCTCAGCATCATCGAAGGTTTGCCCATGGTCCCGATTTTTTACATCCCGGAACACCACATCCGCATGCTCTCCCTTGTAAAACGCTAAGTTGTCTTCGCCGACGATCTTGATTTCCGGCAAATCGAGGCACCCGTTGATTCGCTTCCAGTACTCCCTGTTTCGTTTGACGACATCGTCGGTATCCCCTTGGAAATGGGGTGGAACCTGGTCGTGCTCCAGCCGACTCTGCCACACGGCGAGAGGGCCTGCTCGATTGATGATTGCATCGTTTTTATCGAATAGTACGCCCGGGCTCGACGGCCCTCCGGATCCCGCTTTGCCAGCGAAGACTCCCCCATGGTAACGCGCCATCTGGCTCGTCATTAAATTCCCCATAGACATGCCTTGGATGAAAACCCTGCTCGCATCAATCTTATATTTTTGTTTCATCCGATCGATCAGTTCAAGCACCATATTCATGTCGTGGTTATCGTCCGGATTGTCCGGAGGCAATTGAATAGAATGCCCGTCTACCTTAAAGGCAAGCGCTTCTTCGATTTTTTCCTTCTCCATCTCTACGATCCAAAATCGACGCTTGCCCGCGTCGGGGAAGAGGACAATAAACCCTTCGCGCTCCGCAACCAGCGACCAAGAGGTATAGACGGCTTGCCCCCAACCTGACATTAATCCGCCATGCATGGATACGACCAAGGGTACTTCCTTGGAGCCATCATAAGAAGCCGGAACGTATTCATACCAGGTATCTTCAATGCCGCCCACCACAACATCCCTAAATTCGGACAGTCTCGCCGGATAAACCTGCGAGTTGTTTCCATTCTCATTCACGACCATATCCGAACCCTTGATTGCTTTCGGAAGATACTCGCGATTGTCGTCATTCGGCGTGCCGGGAAGAATAACGATTTTCCGTTGCATATCATCAGATCCTTTCGTCATGGCGTTAGTATGGGCTTGCCCCTGTATCTTCCAGACCGAAAAATTGCAACGCATGCTGAATCGCTAAGTCCCAAAACCGCCATTCATGTTCATAACCGTCTAATGTCCAAAATTCTGCGTCTAGTCCGATTTCCTCGGCATGCTTCTTGAAGAGAAGCAAGTTCTCGTAGATCATCGTATCAGCGGTACCGCAGGCAAACAGGAGTTTTGGCAAGCGGCCGGACCCGGCAAGGGCGCTCAGTATATCCCATACGTTCTCGGAAGAGTTCTTAAAGCTTTCCAGCCCACCGGCGTTCTGTACCATCCCTAACATACGACGAGAAAACATATCGTCCTTATGCAAATCCTCTTCCGTCAAATTTTGAAAATTCGTGGGTGCGGCAGAAAGTACGGCTGCAGCGGCAAATTTGTCCGGATGATTGGCCGCAAACTTAATCGTTCCCCGCCCGCCCATCGAAAGGCCCGCGATAAAGTTGTCTTCGCGCTTATCCGATGCCGGAAACCAATTGTAAATTAACGGCATGAGTTCTTCGGTCAGATAGTCATACATGCCGAAGCCCATCATACATTGATCCCAATTGGAATAATTGCTGTTAAGAGCGCTTGGCATAACGACAATAAGGTTTTTCTCACATGCATACAATTCAATATTCGTTCTTCGAAGCCAATCCGTATGATCGCCGTACGTGCCATGAAGAAGCCATAATACTTTGTATTTCTTACCGCTTTCATAATAGCTTTTCGGGGAGAGATCGCGCGGCTTGTCGGGTAAAATAATACTGATCTGATGATTTGATTTTAAATACATGCTTTCGAAATTCAGGGTTGCAATGGACATCCGTCTTCCTCCTGATCTATCTTTTGAGATTTTTGACTTTTAATAGAATCGTTCTCCTCTTCCATAGAAAGAGGATGAGCGCGAATAGGATCGGGATCGTCATGACCCGAAACATAACGGCATATCCCGCTATCTCGTCTCCGCCTTGGCCATGCACGAAGGTTACGATCATCCCTGCCAAAGAGGGGGCGATTAAATAACCGGTATCGACGCCGATGAATGCCGTATTGCCCGCCACGCCTCTTCGCTCCTTGGAAACCAACTGCATGCAAAGCGTTTGAACGGCGGGCTGACAAATCCCGTATCCGAATGCCGACACGGCACCCGCCGCTAAAAACATAGGGAGCGTACGGGAGAAGCTAATCAAGATGAAAGACACCGCGAAGACGATCATTCCTGGAATCAAGGTTTTATCCACACCGTATTTATCCGCCAGCTTACCGCTGACGGGTCTGGATAAGAACAGACAAGCCGCATAGGATGTAAAGAAAAAACCTATTTCCTTAACTCCCGCAGCTCCCCCGAAAAGTAAGATAAAAGCGTTAATGCAAGAATAAGCGCTTGATAAGAACAGCATCATCATCGCGGGGAGCATCACTTCCCGGTCTATAATGTCAGAAAACTTGATTCTGAAGCCTTCCTTTCTTTCCGGCGCGTCGGATTTCAGTCGCATTGAAAGCACGAGCACGATGAGCATGATGAGTGCTCCGATGAAGAAAGTTGATCTGTAACCGTATCGATGTACCAATTCAAGTCCAAAGGCTGGACCAATTGCCGTAGCAATGGCCTGGCCTAATGAAAAGATGCCGATTCCGGAAGCAAGCTTCTGGCTTGGCAAGGCATCGCTGGCAAGGGCCATGGTTACGGGCGCGAAGAAGCCCATGCCGACCCCATGGAGCAGTCTCCCCATGATGACCATCTCAACGCTATCCGCCATTCCATAGCATATGAATGCTGCTATCGTGATGACGACGGCCACCGCTATTATTCGATTGTTCCTGAAATAACTGGTTGCCGGCCCAACGACCGGTCTAGCCGCGAGAGCGGTAACGGCGAACATACTTGTAACTACGCCAACAACGGCGGCGGTTGCGCCTAAATGTTCAACATAAGTTGGAACAAGGGTATTTGTCATGAACAGTCCCATCATAAGAAAGACATTCATGATAAACACCTTGAGAAACGCCTTATTCCAGACCGTATGCAACGCTTGGCCGGTATCGCCGTTACCCGTGCCGCTTAATTCGTTCATCTATGCCTCACCACCCGACTTATGCAAGGATTTCATCACGGATAAGATGGGCCATATTCAAGGAAAGCTCGGCATCGTGATCGGTAATATAGAGCACGTCTTCGCAAGTTGAAGCGTGGTTGTTGAACAGCCTCTTGCAAATCCACTCGATCGGCACATATAACTCGCCATCTTTATACACCGCTTCGCAATACATGGCGTGGACGCGGTCATCCACGACACAACCGATACTGCCCCGGGCGAATTGCAGCGTTCTTCCGTCTTTCAGCTCCATTACTGCGGAAAGCCCTTCATCCTCAGAGGCATTAGTCGCATCGAATACTGCCGCAAGGAATGAAACGGGCACCAGGAAGTACTCCCCTCTTATGATCGAACCGCCGTTCAGCCCGTGATACTTCAGCTTCTGATGCTTCATGACAGGTCCGTTCATCGTGACTAACCGATTGTTTACATACGCCTTTGCGCTGCCCGCTGCCAGGGCGATCGCATAAGCGTCCCCTTTCCGAGGACATAAGGGTTCGGAATTCACAATTTCGCCGTTCTCTCCGCGCCGAATACCCGAGAATAGATAATCCCATACGAGTTCAGCGTCATCGAAGGTTTGCCCATGATCCCGATTTTTCACGTCCCGGAATACCAAATCCCCATGCTCGCCCTTATAAAATGCAAAGTTGTCTTCGCCCACGATTTTGATTTCCGGTAATTCGCGAATTCCGTTGATTCTTTTCCAGTACGCCCGATTTTTCTTAACGAATTCCGCAGTCTCCTCTTCATGCAGCGGGATGCTTTCATGCTCTACGCGGGACTGCCAAACTGGAAGCGGCCCCGCGCGATTGATGACGTCGCCATGCTCGTTAAAAATCACTTCCGGCCAGGTGATACCAGCCGAACCCGCATGCCCTGCCAGCAGACCGTAATATCGAGCGAACTGGTTCGTCATAATTTCACCCATGGACATGCCCTGCATAAAAATTCTGGATTCATCGATGTTGTACTTTTGTTTCATCTTCTCGATCAATGCAAGCACGAGATTCAAATCATGATTTTCCTCCGGCCGCTCCGGCGGTTTATGCAAGTAAAATCCGCCGGGGCTGGGCTTCCCGAGAAGCTCGAACGTTTTCTTTTCTACTTCGAGCATCCATATTCGCCTTTCGTGGGCATTCGGAAATACAACGATCAATCCTTCCCGATCCGCCACAAGCGTCCAGGAGGAATAAATCGCCTGCCCCCATCCGGTCATCAATCCGCCGTGCATCGAGATTACGAGAGGAACCTTGCGAGTTCCGTCATAGGTTGCCGGAACGTATTCGTACCATGTATCTTGGAGACCGTCCGTAACAACGCCGGTATATTCCGCCAATCTGGACGGATATACCTGCGAATTGTTTCCGTTCTCGTTGACCACCATATCCGAGTCTTTGATCGCTTCAGGCAGATACTCCCGGTTTCCTTCATTCGGTGTTCCGGGCACGATCGCAATCTTCCCCTTCATGCTCCACTTTCCTCTCTCTCTGAGGCCTGTTACCTTCTTAATTTCAGGGGTTGAGCGCACGATACAGCGCATCGATGTATTCATTCCTTGCTCGATTGCTGATTTCCGCGTCGTTAAAAATAACATCAAATCCATGGAAGCATCCCGGATAGAGATGAAATTCAACTGGAACGTCCGCCTGAGCCAATCGAGCCACATAATCAATCGTTTCGTCTCTGAACAGATCCAGATCGCCTATGCAGGTATAAGCCGGCGGGAGCCCTGACAGATCTGTTTCGCGCGCCGCAGCCGCATAGGATGGGACATCGCCGTCCGCGGCGGAACCGAGATACATGCTCCAAGCAAGCTGGTTCATTTCCCGGTTCCAGGCTTTCGGAAAATTGTTCTGATTAATCTCATGGCTGGAGGGTGTTCGGTTTCGATCGTCGATCATCGGGTACAACGGCATCTGGAATACGATATTCGGGCCCCCTCGATCACGGGCTAGGATGGCGAGTGCAGCAGTTAGCCCCCCTCCCGCGCTGGCCCCCCCGATGGCCAGTCTTGCCGGATCGATTTGCAATTCGTCCGCGTGCTCAGCCATCCACGTCAAGCCGGCATAGCAATCCTCTATAGCGGCCGGATAAGCGTGATCCGGTGCAAGTCTGTAATCGATAGAACCCACTACGCAGTTGGCTCTTAGAACAAACTGTTCGCATAAGCTATCATCCAGGTCCGGATGTCCCATCAAGTAGCCTCCGCCATGAATCCACAAGAAAGCGGGCAGGGACGTTTCCGGCTTCTTCACGGGTTCGTAAATCTTGATTAGCAATTCCGTATCCTTGCCTTGAATCATTCGATTCGTCGTCTTCACAAGCGGGGATTTGACTTGCACCGGTAGAACAAAGTCCTCGGGCAGCGTTCGCGTGTTTTTCAAATCTACGACAGGCAGAGAATCCATGATTTTTCTAAGATCGGGATGAATATGATCGACATTTTTCACTTTTACCATTCCCTTCTTTGATCTCGCGCATGATGGGCAAAGGCGACTGAAATTACCCTTTCACTGCGCCTTTCATTATTCCGTTTGCAAAATACTTTTGAATGAACGGATACATAACGAGGATCGGTAAAATGGCAATGAAGGCGATCGCCATCCGAATAGAAGCCTGCGGCAGATTCATGACACTCGTACTCGATGAAGTAGAGTTGATGACGGATTGAATGTTCTGGCTCATTCTGTTCAATAACGCTTGGATGCTATACTGACCAGGGTCGGTAATGAAGTAGAGGCCGTTTAACCAATCATTCCAATAGAGCAGGCAAGAGAAGAGGCCGATCGTGGCTAATATCGGTTTTCCAAGGGGAATTGCCATCTTCCAGAAAATTCTGAAATATCCGGCACCGTCGATTTTTGCGGATTCATATAATTCATTCGGAATGCTTGAGACAAAATAAGAACGGATCAAAACGATATTGAAGGCATTCGTCAACAAGAAAGGGAACACATACGCCCATATCGTATTGACGACTCCCAAACTCGTCCACATAATGTACGTCGGCACTAACCCGCCATTAAACAGCATGGTGAAAAAGACAAAGAAGCTGATCACGCGGTTTCCGGGCAAATTCCGAATCGACAGAGAGAAACTCATCAGAGCCGTAATCACAAGACCGATAACGGTTCCCAGCACGGTGACGACAATCGTAACGCCGTATGCTCGCAAGATGGTAGAAGAATTCGTCACCATATATCCATACGCCTCGAGACTGAATTTGGATGGAAAGAACGAATAACCATTGGCAAGCAGCGCATTGTCATCCGTTATGGAGGATATGAATAGCAAAACCAACGGCAATATCATGATCAAAGCGATAAATAGGTAAATGACATTAAAGGTGATCTGATACGATTTATTCTCAATCATTCAGACGTTGCCCCCCATTAAAAAATTGCGTCTTTCGAGCTCAGCTTGCGTACAAGGGCATTCGCTAGAACAATCAGAATAAATCCGACGAGCGCTTGCATTAAGCCCGTGGCAGCGGAGCGTCCGATTCCGCCTGGTGCCATCATCGTGCTATAGACATACGTATCGATCGTTGAGGTTACGTTGAACAGCGTCCCTGAACCCTGAGGAATTAAGTAGAATAGACCGAAGTCCGAATACCCGATTCTGCTGACGCTTAAGAGAAACATAGTGATGATCGAAGGAAGCAACGCCGGCAGCGTGATATGTTTGATCTGCGTCCATTTTCCCGCGCCGTCGATGGCTGCCGCTTCGTATAATGAACGATCGATCGTAGCGATGCCCGCAATATAAATCAAAGCGCCGTACCCCACTGTTTTCCAGCATTGGACAAGGATCAGGATCAGTGGCCACCACGACGGATCGCTGTACCATTCGACGGGATTGTTTTTGAAAATGCTGTTATTGAGCATGCCGTTCTTTTGGCTTAAAAACGCGAAGACAATATAGCTGACGATGACCATAGAGAGCGTGAACGGCAACAGAATGGAGCTTTGATACAGCTTCTTCATTTTTTCGTTTTTGATCTCGGATATTAAGATGGCAAGAAAAAGACCCACGATTGTATTCACGATAATAAACGAGGCATTATATAGGAGCGTGTTCCGAATGATAATGGCTAAATCATGGGACCGGAACAAGTACTCGAAATTTTTAAGTCCGACCCATGGACTGCCCAGGATGCCATCCGTGATGCGAAATTTCTTGAAAGCGGACACGATCCCGACCATCGGAATATAGTTGTTGATGATAAGGTAAACCGCGCAGGGTATCATCATCAGATAAAGCGGGATGAACTCTTTTAGGTTTGCGAGTTTTTTCGTCATCGTCGGTCGCGATCCCCCAGTTGAGTCGGAGGCTGTATTCAACCCGCGAAAAACAGCCTCCGAATCTTGTCATGTGTTTATTTTTGCTTAGCCAACCAGGCATCCAGCTGCCTTTGTTTTTCATCGATCACTTTTTGCAAGCCGGCACCGTACAATTCGTCGTTAAGCTTCTTGATGTTTTCTTCCGGGTCAACCGCGCCGAAATTGATGGCGTTTTCGTATTTCGCGAGTACGGAATTCAACTGGGATAGCTCTGCCGAAACCGGCGCGGAATCGAAATTTAAACCGAAGGCTTTTGAAATAATCGCATCTTGGTCAAAGTTCTTAAGCCTATCCCAAATATCCTTCGGACTGCCCGCCCATGGCGTCATCAAATACTGGTTCGGATAAATAAACCCGTAGTCGGAGTGGTAATTAACCGTCTGCGCTGTTTGTCCTGGCGGGTAATCCGCTTGTCCATTTTCGTTTACGACCCAGTCTTTGCCCGGAACGCCCCAGTTGAGAAGATCGTTGAATTCAGCATTCGTGTACGCCCAGTTCAGGAATTGGAAGGCTTTCGCCTTGTCTTTGGACGTACTCAAAACGACGTTCATAGCGCCGCTGACAGCCACCGTGGCTTTCATTTTCTTGGAAACCGGGATCATCACAACGTCATAACCCGTTTGCGATTTCATTTCCGTAAGCACGTTAGGACCATAGGAAGCAAAAATCGCGAACGTTTTTCCCGCTTTCATTTTCGCTTGTCCCAACTCTTTGTCCACCGCAATGTCTTTAGAGGAATATCCTTCCGTAAACCATTTCCTGTTCAACTTGGCGAATTGCAGAAACTGTTCGGATTCGTACCAGTTCTTAAAGGTCGTAGACTGGCCATAGTTATCCAGGACGCCGAATTGATCGCCCAAACCGTCAATATAAGAGATAAAATTCAAACCGAAGGTCCGAAATCCGTCAAAAGGCGTAATGTCGGGGTATTTTTCCTTTACCTTGGCGAACATTTCCGTGATCTTGTCGAAGCTGCTGTAATCGTCCGTCGTTACGTTAAAGTCCGACTCCTTGTATCCGAGCGCTTCGAATATATCTTTCCTCACGAAGATCCCGGAAGGGGTCGCCCGCGAGTTCATCATCGGAAATCCGACCAACATGTCGCCAATATAACCCGCCTTCACGTCATCGCCCAACACTCCGTAGATGTCTTTCGTGTATTCTTCGTATTTTGAAGCATCTACGATGTACCCGCCGTCAAGAAAGTTGGGCATGCTGAACGAAAAAGCAAACGAAATGTCAATCGGTTCGCCGGACGCAAGCATCATGGGCAATTTTGAATTGTACGTATCCCAGCTAAGCGGAATTAAATTGACTTTCATATTTAAATCTTTCATGGTCAGTTCGTTAATCAGTTTATTCACTTCTTGCTGATTGCCTTCCTTCGGCGCATGATACGCAAAATTAACCGTATAAGGCTCTCCGGAAGAGGATTTATTGCCCGATGACGAATTCTCGTTTGGTTTATTCCCGCTGCAGCCTGCGAGAACCGCAAGAACCAAAATGAAAGCGATCGAAACAAATAGAAGCCTTTTGATCACGTTAAACTCCCCTTTGGCGTTGATCCTGGAATGGATTTCTGTGTTTGCAACCATCTTTGCTTTTCTGTAGTATTCCCCCCACTCACCCCCTTCAATGGCATCCCTATTAGATAACTCCATTGAACACCATAGCGGGTATGCTTTGCTTTCAATATTCGGATATCGAACTTTTGAATTTCAGATATTGCGCGTTATTCGCATCGTGAATGAGCTTCACTCCTTCTTTCATAAAAAAATCCTGCTCTCACAAAAGAGCAGGACGTATAATTTTCTTCGAAGGAAATCCGGAAAATTAATAAAAATACAGCGCATGCATTACTCCCACATTCAAGATAATGGCTAACGATTTCCTTTATGGACAGATCCCTTGTCCGGACGCTTCTAACTTCTGCTTTTTTATGAACACAATGAAAAAGCACTCCGAAAGGAGTGCTCGAAACTGCAAATCATTTATTGTAATTTTCCACAGCATACGCACAAATCATTTAATAAAGTTACTTTTCTGCTTGTAAAGCAGCGTTTAAATTAAATGTTTTACCGTGAAAGGGATTTATAACCTTAGGCTTATCATCAAATTTAAGTTTAGAAAATCCGATGAACAAATCATTTTCAACAATTTTATCTTTACCACTTCGTAACGCAACTTTTAAAGCATGGTACAGAAAATGATTTAAATATCGAGGGTACCCTCTAGTCGCATAATATATTTTCTCACTGAATTGAGGATCATATAGTTTTGATTGTTCTGATAAAGGAAGTTCTTTTCAATACTCTTAATATAGGCACGAAATGTTTTGAACGATTCAGGAGTTTCACTTGAAAATGGTTCATAAATATATCTTTCCGGAAATCTACTACCAAGCTGTTTAAGCAATAAAAGATGAGTGCCCAGTCTTGCATCATGTAACGTGCGCTGTGCGGGGGTCTGATATGAAAGAAAATTGAGCATCATTCGGTACTAACCGCATCAAAAAAGCCGACCATTTAGTCGACTCTAAAGCGTACCGAAACTATTATGAGCATTATGCCAGTTGCAACATCCCTCAAAGGTAGCTCGTTGATATAATGTATAAATAATCTAAGCCCAACTGTCGTACGGAACTTGCACTAGCTGCAAATGGTTTGTGCCTCGCGAGCGCTGAAACCACTTCGCCCCCAGGCTAAGCCACCCCGGCGTTGAGAAAGAGGCTGCGACTGCCCGGTTATGTAAATCGACTCTAGCAGAGGCACCCCCGATATTTTGCTCCCCGTAATACTCTTCCGCCATGACGTCTTCATGAAATTTGGCTTAGTCGGCGAATCGTCGTAATATCCCACCCTAGGCGGTCCAGTTCATTGACGAACTGCTGGGGCGTGAGTCTTAAGGACACGAATTGCTCTACGAGAACGTTGCGAGCGGCCTCTAGTTCGTTCGACTGGTTCGGCGTCCAGACCGGCGGCGCTCCGGCGATCGCCTCCATCTGGATCCTTGTCAGATCGGATCGAATCCCTTCGGCCGCTTGGCTGTCGCTCTCCGCGGCTGGCTGAATCGGAAGGCTGAGACCGTCGTCCGCGGTCAGCGCCGCCCAGTTGTCCTGCCGGAACATCCATTTGAGGAAGACGAGCGCTTCTTCCTTGACAGGCGAGTCTTTAAAGACTAAGATCCCCTCGCCGTACCAGCTGTATATATCCTCGGCTTTGCCTTGTCCTCCACTCAAGGACGGAATATTAACGATGCCGATGGAAGACCGAATGCCAGGATCGAAATTTTCATCGCCGTCAATGTCTGCTTCCCAGTTGCCCTGTAGGTACATCGCAGCCTTGCCTTGGCCGAAGAGCGTCCGCGCCGAGCCGTAATCCTGATTTAGAAAATCGTCGCCGAACAGCCCCTCTTTCACCCATCTCTGTAGATGCTCAGCAGCCGTCTGAATCTGGGAGTCGGTAAAGGCGATGCTGCCTTCGTTGGCTTCAGCCAACGTCTTGTTCGTGCCGCTGACGCGCTCGATCATCGTGTTGAATAATCGCTTAAACGTGTCGGCTCCCCTACCGTCCGCAGCGATCGGCACGAGTCCTTTCGCTTCAAACAATTTGCCGGCTGACAGCAGTTCCTCTTCCGTACGTGGGACTTTGGCGCCGTACTTTTTGAATAGATCCCGGTTATAGTACAAAGCTAGGAAGCTGCGGGTTCGCGGAACGCCGTACAGCCTATCCCCTCTCGTAAATGCCGCGAGCGAATCATCCGGGAAGCCGAATCCGTCCAACACCTCGGGACCCAGCGCCTGAACGTCCCCGCTCCGGACGAGCGGATCCAGGAAGGTAGAGTCGCTCGAAGAGACGAACAGATCGGGCAAGCGATGGGCAGCCTGAAGAAGCTTAATCTTGCTCTGATACTGCGAATTCGGCGCGATCGTACGCACCGTTATCTGAATTTGGGGATTCTCCTTCATATATCGGTCGATCAGCGTCTGTTCCGCCTTTCCCAAGCCGATGGTACGATCCGTTCGGTTGCTGTAAAAGACGATTTCTTTCCTTTCCGGTATGCTGCCTGACTGCCCCCGGTCGATCGCGCTTCCCGAGCAGGCAGACAGAAACGCGCAGCCGAAAAGCGCCGCGGTGCGAACCCAAGAGCGCTTCATCCAATTCTTCCTTTCAAGTTGTATAATTTAAAGTGGCCCCTTAATTTTCATTGAAAATGCTATAATTGTATTATTTCACAAACATCTCGATTCTGCACGATGAAGGAGAGAAAAGGTGCGTGCATGTCCCCTCGAGGTTCCTCCGCTTATACCGCAAACTGTCCCTTCGGATGAAATTGTTTTTCTGGTTGATGCCGATTATGATCGTCGCTGTGGGTAGCATCGGCGCCTATTCGTATTCGGTCGCCTCGGACCAGTTGTTGAATAAGATCCGGCAACAGCAGACGCACGTCGCCGAAGCGACGACCTCCACCTTGGACTACGTGGCCAAGGATTTCAACAATATGTTCGGCACGATGTATCTGTCAAATGCGCTGCGCGGGTTCCTGCTGTCCACGCCGACCTATACCGATCTATACCTCTTGAGGCAAACGGCCTTTCACGACATCGACAGCATGATCATTACCCAAGACTTCTCCATGTCGATGGCCATCTATCCGCTTGAAGGACGGCAGATCGAATTCACTAATAGCGGGAGCCATTCCTTGCTTCCTCCCGAGCAGTTCAAGCGGACGCCGTATTACCGGACGCCGATGGTCGACCGGGAGAAGTTCGTCTGGGACATCGAGACGGAGAGCAACCGCCTGTTCTACGGAGACAACGAACGAAAAGTGATATTCAGCCGGGCGCTCAAGGATCTCAACAATCAACTGCCGCTCGCCGTCGTCGTGATCGGATTCAACGAGAAGGATCTTCGCCAAGCCTATCTGAGCGAGCAATCCGCGGCGGACATGGAGACCGTCATCGTGAGCGATCAAGGCGTCGTACTATCTTCCTCTAGCGGACAATGGCTAGGAGGCCGCCTTGCTGAGTTACCTTTTATGAAGAACGGCACTTCACCAGACGACACGCCTGCGGTGGACGCGTCCCGCTGGCTTTACTCCCGCGCCGCCTCTTCGCAGACGGGCTGGCAAATATATATTTTCCACTCGAAAGCCTCCGTCCTGTCCCAAATCAGCCATATCCGGTCCGTCACCTTGTCGGTAATCGCAGCCTGCATCCTCCTGTTGCTCATCCTGACCTGGTTGACAGCCTCCTTCGTCACCAAACCCATTAATCGTCTGCTGTTGTCAATGCGCAAGCTGCAGACCGGCGACTTCACCCAGAACGTTCCCGTCACCGGGCAAGACGAGATCGGCTTGCTTGCCCGCACCTACAACTTGATGGTGTCCCGGATCAGGCAATTGATCGACGACGTCTACAAATTCCGCTTGGCCCGTCAAGAAGCGGAGCTCCGCATGCTTCAATCGCAGATCAATCCCCATTTCCTGTACAACATGCTCGACACCATCTGCTGGGAGGCGGAGCGGGTACACCAGCCCAAGATTGCGGATATGACCCATACGCTCGCCCAAGTGTTCCGCCTTAGCCTGAACGACGGCAGGGACATTATCCCGCTGCACAAGGAATTGCAGCTCGTGCGGCACTATCTTCATTTGCAGCAGCTGCGCTTTGTGAACAGGCTCCATTTTGAGATCGAGGCCGAACCGATCGTCAGCGATCGCCTCGTGCCAAAGCTCATGATTCAGCCCTTCGTCGAGAATGCGATCATTCACGGGATCGAGCCGCTCAACCAGGACGGATTCCTTCACATCTCGGTGACCGGCACCTCGGATGGCCTGGTCATTGCCTTGACTGACAACGGCGTCGGCATTCCCCCGGAACGACTGGATATGCTGCTTGCCGCTCCGCACGACGATCGGCCGGATCGGGCGGACAAGCCAAGGCGCGGCTATGCCATCTGGAATTGCATGCACCGCTTGCAGCTATATTATGGAGATGCTGCCCGTATCGAAATAGAAAGCAAGCCTGGCGCAGGCACGCGAATTCATATCGTCATTCCGGACAAAGAGGTGTACGAACATGTTGAAGCTGCTTCTGGTTGAGGACGAATTGCGCATACGCAAAGGATTAATTCACGCCGTCCGTTGGGATCGGCTGGGCATTGAAGTCTGCCAAGCCGCTGGAGACGGACGCGAGGCGCTGGCCGCCGCGCGTCAGCACCACCCGGATCTGGTGCTGACCGACATCCGCATGCCCGGCATGGACGGGCTCGAATTCATCCGCGAGCTGCGGGGCAGCGGCAGCGACGCCGTCGTCGTCGTCATCTCCGGCTATAACGACTTTGATTACGCCCGCGAAGCGATGCGGCTTCAAGTCACTGAATACATCCTGAAGCCCAGCCGGCCGGCCGAGATCGAACAAGTCATGCTAAGAGCGGTGACCAAGCTAGCGGAGATTCGCAAGGACCGTGCACTGACGCAAAGCCTGCAATCGGCCGTTCATCGCAGCGTCCCCCTGCTGAGATCGCAGACGCTCCGGCAATGGATCGAGCATCCCCGCATGCCGGGAGAGAATCGCGAATCGTTGGCCGGCTCCTTGCAATTGCCTTTTGCAGGAGGCGCCTTTCATGTCGGCCTCATCCGCATTCACGGAGCGGACGTTCGACGGCTTCAATATGCGGAGGGCGAAGTTGAGCTTCTCCGCTATGCCGCGCTCAATATCGCTTCCGAACTGCTCGGTGCCTTCTGTGAAGGGAAGAGCGAGGCGCTGCAGCACGGCAACGATATCGTATGGGTCGCGCAGCCGCCCAAGCTCGAAGCGGACAAGCTTCGGCTGGCGCTGAGCCATCTTATGGATCGTATCCGCGAGCTCCTCAAACTGTCCGTCAGCATCAGCGCCGGAGATCCGGTCGATTCTCTCGATGACCTGCGCATTTCGTACGAACAGGCTTACGAACGGCTCGAATCCCGCATGCTGGAGAACGACGGCAAAGTGTTCCTCGCCGAAGTTCAATCGGGCGAAAGCCAGAGTTCGGATTCGGAAGAGCTGCGTCTTCAGCAGGACATCTCCCGGCTAGAGACGCGCATGCTCAATTTGCTCCAGGAGGACAAGATGGCCGACGTGCTGGATACCAAGGACGAATGGCTGGAAGCCGTGCGCCGTCTCGGGCAAGGAGACCGCATTGCCATCCAGGGCGGCACCGCCGCCTTCCTGACGAGCCTTCGCGACCGGATCGCGCTTTCTCCGGCGGATTCTCCAGACTGGCGAAGCCCTTTCGCTCTATGGCTCCATCAATCCAGCAGGGTCGATTCCTACGAGCAGCTGTCCCAGCTCATGACAGAGATCGTTCAAAGTTTGGCCAGGCAGCTACAGGCGCGCCGCCCGCTTCATCGGACGATTGCGAGCGTCCTCTCGATGATCGAGTCCAGATACAGCGAGAACCTTACCCTGGAGGGCCTTGCCAAGGAAGCTTACGTATCGACCAATTATTTGAGCACGTTGTTCAAGCAGGAGCTGGGCATCAACTTCCTCGATTATTTGCACCAATATCGGATCGAAGCGGCCAAGAAGCTGCTCGCTGCCGAGCCGCTCCGCATCTTCGCCGTTGCATCGCTCGTCGGCTATCAGGACGAACGCTACTTCACCCAGATGTTTAAAAAGTGGACGGGACTGACTCCTTCGCAATATCAGAAAAACATGGAGCGGACCCAGCTATAACAAAAACGGCTCCCCCGCATTCGCGGCGGGAGCCGTTTTTCCTTACCTGGTGAGTCGGGCGATCAACGGCCGATCTCGGTTAAATAGCTGTCCAACTGCTGCTTGTAGCCATCCTGCACTTTGTCGAGCCCTGCTGCCTTGGCCTTCTCCATGAAAGTCTTAAGTCCGGCCTCCACATCTTTGACGACGCCCGCTTCAAGCGGCGCCAGGTACTCCTGCTGGACTTGTTCGAGCGCGGCTCTCTCCGCCTGATATGGCGTATAATCCTCGGCCAGTCCCGTCAGGAAGTCCGGCTTCGAGATCGTCTCGAGCTGTTTGAAGATGCCACCTACGACATCGTAGCTCGTATCAAACAACATGTACTCGGGATTGCGCCATGCCCAACCGTTCATGCCTTCGCGCGGGAAGCCGCTTGCGCCGGCATCGCCGACCGCCTGATAATGCCCATCGGCCGACACTTCATAGTGCTTGCCTTCCACGCCGTATTCCGTCAGTAAGTTATATCGTTTGTCGAGCACAAGCTTCTCGTAGAACGCCAGCGCCCGCTCGGGATTCGCGCTGCTTGTCGGGATGGCGAAGCCGTTGTGAATCGGGTGGACTGGCGTCGAGTATCCCTTATACATCGGATACGGGAAATAAGCGATCTCCATTCCCGTGCCTGCCATCTTGGACAACAGCTGCCCGTATGCCGTCGGATTTTGCGCGGAGAGCACGACGGCGGCTTTGCCGGATGCGAAAAGGTCCGGCCCTCTTGTTGCGTCGTTCAGCTGGTTTCGCGGCAGGTAGCCTTTATCGGTCCATCCCTTAAAAATTTTCAGCATATCGAGATGCGCCTGCGAGCCCCAGTAGGAAGTCACGTTGTGCGGATCGTCATAAGGAATGTTCAGACCATAAGGCGTCGATCCGACCTTGTAGGCCATATTTTTCAGATCGGGATGGAGCTGGTACGCTTCCACATGAAGGTTGCCCTTGTCCGCGATCGGTGTCATGCCAGGTTCGTTTTTCTTGATGCCGTCGAGGTAATTCTCAAGGTGCTCAAGCGAGTCGGGAACCGGAAGGTTGTACTTCTTGCGCAGATCTTCCCGATATACGATGCCGTCCGTCACATACTCCTCGTAGGTTGAAGGAACCGTATAGATCTTGCCTCCGACCTTGACGGCGTCCCACATTTCCTTTGGCACAAAGCCATGCAGTTCCGGCGCCGACTTCGGCAGCAAGTCGTCCAGCGGGAGGAAAGCGCCCTTGTTCGCATAGGTTTGATACTGCGTCCAGTCTGCCGTGAAAATCAAGTCGATCGGCTGGCCGCTCGCCAGCAGGAGCTTGTACTTCTGGCTCCAATCCGACCAGGTCGTGAAGTTAAATTTGACCGTGGCGTTCAGATCCTGCAGCGCCATCTCATTGATCTTGGACTCGATCTCTTTCAGGTCGGCCGGAGCATCGCCAACCATATAGAATTGAAGCTCGACCTTCTTAGACGTATCTAGCGCCGAAGCCGGCGAGGCGGTTGCCGCGGCGCCGCTCGCGCTCGGCGAAGCGCTCTCCGTTGACGACGCGGAAGCCGTCGCCTGCGCATCACCATTGTTGCCGTTGTTCGATCCGCTGCTGCACCCGGACAGTATGGCTGCCAGCAAGCTCGCTGATAGTCCTAGACCCCACCATTTTTTCGGTACCGCCATTTCTTAGGAACCCTCCTATGAGTCGTATAAGTATCTATGTCAGCCTGCCGCTCGCGAGTCGGCAGGGTCTAACCTTTGACGGCCCCGATCGTCAAGCCTTTGACGAAATAGCGTTGAACGAACGGGTACAGGAACAGGATCGGACCGACCGCGATGATCGACATCGCCATCTTCGTCGTCTCCATCGGCAGATTCGCGTTCAGCGTGACGCCGCTGATCGCCAGATCCTGAATGGCTTTCGCATTGTTGATGACGTTGTACAAGTAATACTGCAACTGATATTTATCGGGATTGTTAATGAACAGCGAGGAGAGGTACCAGTCGTTCCAATAATGCAGCGTGAGGAAAAGTCCGATGGTGGCCAGGCCCGGCAGCGAGATCGGCAGCGTAATTCGCCAGTAAATCAGAAAATCGCCGGCGCCGTCGATCTTGGCGGACTCGATCACCTCATCCGGAATCATGCTGCTCATGAAGCTGCGCATCAGAATGATCAGAAACGGCGAAAGCAATCCCGGCAAAATAAGCGCCCACAGCGAATCGGTCAAACGAAGATACTTGGTGACCAGAATATACCATGGGACGAGGCCGCCACCGAAGAGCGTCGTAAAGTAAATGAAGAAAGAAACGGCGTTGCGATATTTGAAATCCTTGCGCTGCAGCACGTATCCGGTCATCGTGATCATAAACATACCGAGGAGCGTCCCCGTCAGCGTCGTGAGTCCCGTCACGCCGTAAGCCCGCAGTACTTTGTCCGGGTTATGGAAAATCGTACGATAGCCCTCCAGCGACCAATCGCCCGGAAGGAGATTGTAGCCCTCGCTCACGATCGAATCGTTGGCGGTCAGCGATCCCGAGAGCACGAGCAGAAACGGCACCAGGCATAGAATCGACGCAACCGTAATAAAGATGTAAGCCGTCCATTTAATAGAGGATCTGGCGGATAAGGCGCTGCTTCCCATGACTATTCTCCTCTCTCCCTCAGAACAGGGCGTAATCGCGATTGATTTTTTTAATAATGAAGTTGACGATCATGATCAGCACGAAGCCGAAAAAGGATTGATACAATCCTGCCGCATTCGCAAGACCCATATCGAAGGTCACCTTCAGCGAACGATAAACGTAGGTGTCGATAATGTCGGTGGCATTGAACAGCATGCCGTTCGCGCCGACGAGCTGGTAGAACAGATCGAATTGGCCTTTCATGATGTGTCCGACGGCAAACAGGAGGAGAATGATGAAGGTCGGCTTCAGCAAAGGAAGGGTGATCGACCAGATTTTCTGCCACGCGGAGGCGCCGTCCAATTCGGCGGCTTCGTAATAATCTTGATTGATGTTGACGACGGTCGCCAAGTAAATAATCGTGCTGTAACCGAGGTTTTTCCAAATATAGAAGAAGGTAATAATGAATGGCCAGTAAGCCGGCGTATTGTATATATCCTGCCGCTCCATGCCGAACCACTGGAGAACCGTATTGACGAAGCCGCTGTCGTAGTTGAAAAAGCTGTACGCCATCGAGCCCAAGAGGACGAATGAAACGAAATAAGGCAAAAACATGACCGTTTGCGTAATTCGTTTGAAAAACTTGCCCGCGATTTCGTTTAGTAAAATAGCGGCCGTTACCGCGAAAGCATTGCCCAAGCCGATAAAAACAAGGTTATACGCGACCGTATTGATCGTAATTTTCTCAAGGGCGCCCAGCTTGATGAGCATTCTGAAATTTTCGAAACCGACGAACGGACTGCCGAACAAGCCGGAATTAAAATCGAACTTCGTAAACGCGAAGTATACGCCGACCATCGGAAGATAAGAATTAATGAGAAAATAGACGAGAACGGGAAAAACCATCAGCCACATGATTCGGTTTTTTCTTAAATCGTAAAGCAGTCCTTTGCGTCGGTGCCGCGTACGGATCTCTTTGGTCTGGGTCCCTGCTGCCCCGGCACTTATGGTTTCCATACTTATCCACATCCTCCTTGCTATTGCTTTCTGCCTGTTCTTGTTTTCATTGTAATCGCTACCAGTTAGGTTAAACAGGCATGAGAACTATGACCATATACCGTATTTTTCACATCATGCGAACCAATCTCCGAACCATCGGTGCACGTACGCGATTTTCTTCTCGGTATGTACCGGACCGCCTCCCTCATGGCCGTTGAACGGATAGATGGCGATGTCCTTCTCTCCGGCGATCCGGTTGTACGTAGCAAAGTACATCTGCGGCGGGCAAGTATCGTCCTTCATTGCGACGGACGCGTACACACGGCAAGCGATACGGTCCGCCATGTTCATTGTGTCGAAGTAGCTTAGATTGTCCAGGACGAGATCCAGCTCGCTCGGATGCTTCTTGATGTATTCGGCCACGCTCGCGAACGCCCCGTGCTGACCTTCGACCCGCTTCGTTAGATTGCTGTTGCTGGGTACGTCGGCCAGCGCCAGCACCGGTCTGTCGTCCAGCGCTGCGACCGCCATCGCGAGTCCGCCGCCTTGGCTGCCGCCTTCGACGACGATCCGAGAGCGGTCCACCTCCGTCTGCTCGCAGGCAAAGTCGATCGCCTTCAAACAGTCCATATACACGTAGCGATAATAATACTCATAACGGTTGTGTACGCCTTTGCTGGCGACGTTCATCGAGAATCCGCTCGAATACGACGCATGGTTGCCCGTGCGACCACCTTGGTCGCGACAATCGACGGATATCACGACGAAGCCCATCAGGACCCAATGCATAAAGGCCGACGGCTCGCTGCGGCTGCCGTTGAACCCGTGATAACGGATCAGGCACGGTAACGGCCCCCCGACCCCAACATCGGGAACGAGCATCCAGCCGTGAATCGGCGTGCCGTCCAAGCCGTCGTATTGAATCTCGTAAATGTTCGCTCTCCGGATTGGATAATCTACGCGTGTGCGCTTCGCCGCCAGCGGAACCTTCTTTGCTTCGTCGATCGTCTCTCGCCAGAAGTCGTCGAAGTCGTCCCTCTTCGTGAGCGAGGGCATATACCGGTACAATTCTTCTGTCGCTTGCTGCAGGTAACCCAAAACGATTCCTCCCCTACGCTTGCTTGGTAATAAAGGAAAAGCCCGCTGCTAAGCGAGCTCTTCCCAGCCTTGCTACAATGGCTTCCGGTTACATGACAGCTGAAATCTCGACGGCGGACAACGCTCTGCCGTACACGCGAACCTCATCGATGCTACCGTCGAAGTACAGGTCGCCGCTCGGCCGACGGCCGATATTGACGTTCAGCGAGTTGTTGTATTGCGACGCTGCGATCGACGTCGTGTTGGCGTTGCTAAGCGTCCCATTCACGTAGATACGGAGCGCGGTGCCCGGCTCGTAGACGCCCGCCAAATGGACCCACTGCCCGGACGGAATCGCGGCGACGCTGTTAACGAGCTGCACCGTCGTGCTGTTCGTGGCGATCTGGAATGATGCTTTGCCGTCCGATTCTACGTTCAGCGTCCAGCCTCTGTTACTGGCCGTACCTTGCTTAGCGATAATCCGTCCCGCATTCGTGAAGGAATCGACATATACCCAAGCGGACAGCGTCATCGCGCCTGTCAGTTGCAAGGAAGACGGATTGCCAAGGCTGACGTAATCGTTGGTGCCGTCGAAGCTCAAAGCACCGTTCGTATGCCCCGTCGTCCACGCTGGGCCGTTCGTCAGTATGCCGCTGAGGCCGTTGCCGGAGCTGTCGGCGGCCGTCGTTCCCGACGTCTCGTCCAAGTTCCAGTATCCGACCAAGTCGGGTACGTTCGCAGCGGCAAGCGCCGATACCTCGCTCGCCGTGAGCGACTTGTTGTAGGCCTGCACCTCGTCGAGCATGCCGTCGAAATACAGGTCGCCGCTCGGACGACGGCCAATGTTGACGTTCAGATTGTTGTTGTACTGGGACGCGGCGATCGATGTCGTATTGGAATTGCTGAGTGCGCCGTTGACGTAGAGCCGGAGCGCGGTTCCCGGTTCATAGACGCCCGCCAGATGCACCCACTGCCCAGACGGAATGGCGGCGGCGCTGTTGACGAGCTGCACCGTCGAGCTGTTTGAAGCGATCTGGAAGGACGCTTTGCCGTCCGTCTCCACGTTCAGGCTCCAGCCTCTGTTCGTGGAAGATCCTTGCTTCGAGATGATTCGTCCCGCATGCGTAAATGTATCGACATAAACCCATGCGGCCAGCGTCATCGCGCCCGTCATCCGCAGGTCGGCCGGATTCCCCAGGTTAACATAATCGTCGGTACCGTCGAAACCGAGCGCGCCGTTCGTATGGCCCGTCGTCCAGACCGGTCCTCCGGTCAAGGTGCCGCCGAGACCGTTGCCCGAGCTGTCCGCAGCCGTCGTCCCCGATGTTTCGTCGAAGCTCCAAGACCCCACCAGGCCTGGTTCGGCCACTTCCAGGAACGACGTTCTGAGCAGAGTTGGATACACCCAGGCGTGGTTGTGATAATAGCCGCTCGCAGAATTGATTCTTCCGACCAGCGGCCGGGCGTCCTTCACGTATGCCTCATAATCCTCGTCCTGATAAACGTCCGCCATCGCCTCGTACAAATTTCTCGCGTTGGAAAAGGATTGGTTCGGTCCGCCGTAAGCCGTCGGCCATTCCGACACATGTCCGTCGACGTA
Source organism: Cohnella hashimotonis (assembly GCF_030014955.1). Classification (NCBI taxonomy): domain Bacteria; kingdom Bacillati; phylum Bacillota; class Bacilli; order Caryophanales; family Paenibacillaceae; genus Cohnella; species Cohnella hashimotonis. The sequence goes on along the minus strand of NZ_JAGRPV010000001.1, from coordinate 2,378,656 downwards.
GTAAAATAGCTTGTCGAGCGCGAGCTTGATGCTCTTGCCGCCTGGCGACACCCAGTTGTACAGATCCTCGCCGGTGGCGTTCTTCACGATCTCCGCGGCCGACGTCATCGGGCTTAACGCGAAGTAGTGGTACCACAGCGAGTTGGTGCCGCGGGTCGTCTCGGCCGGGAGGAAGCCATCCGACGCGATGGAAGTATCGATCCAGCTTTTGAGCTGGGTCACTTTAGTCGCCATGCCCGCCGGATCGTCCAGGAACTGGTACGACGCGATCTGTGCGTACAAGCTCCAGTCCTTCCAGTTGTTGGCGGAAGTGATCGAAGCCCAGGTCGGAATCATCACGTTCGTAAGCCAGCTGCCGAATTGCGTCTTGTCCGCCGCGCTCCAGCCCGAATAATCCTTGATCATATCGGCGGCATTTACAAGACCTACGCCTACATACGCCGAGACCAGCCGCCCGTCCGTGCCGCTGACGCCGGTATTCGTGTAAGACCAGCCGTTAAGCAGCTCCTTCGCCTTGTCGGCATACGTCGTATTGCCTGTAAACCGGTAAGCGACCGCCGCCGCATATGCCGATTGGGCATCGATCTCCAGGCGGAGCTTGGCCGCGTCATGTCCCGTCGGATCGGCATAATAGCCGGGAATGTTAAGGACGGCGATCGCGTGGCTGCTCTGGGTCAGCGCCGCGTTGGCGTCCGTCATCATCCGGTCGTACGCTTCCTTCCACGGAGAGACGTTCGCATCCACCTGCGTCTTCACGGCAGCGAGCTCGTCGGACGTCACCAGTCCGCCCGGGTGCGAATAGGCCGAAGCCGTAAGGGCGAAGGATAACAAGAGTACCGCTGTTAGCGAACCAACCGACCATTTGCGAATCCTTTTCATCATGCATCCTCCTAATTTACGTTTGACTGAAATTTGGAAAACGCTTGCAAGTGAATGCAAAATGTCGAACTCTTGCGATTGAACAGCTTGCCGACTTCGGCTTCACCTCCTCTCCGTCATTTAAAAGACCGCCGCCCGGTCTAGCATAGACGTGAATTCTTTGATTGAGCACGTGATTTTCATAAGGCTGCCTCGGGACGAACGGTCAGCACCACGCGCCCATAGGAAGTGAGCGGCGGATCACCGTCGTTCGTGACGGCCAAAATCAAGTGAATGGTGACAGGCTCGCTAACATTGGGCGCGCGCAGACGAACGAGCGAAGAACGATCGCCTACCAGATCCGTCGTCGTTCCGCGGTAGGTGCCAGCTTCCTCGTATACCTGCCAACAATAGCTCAAACTGCGATTCCGGGGGTCATAGGATGCCGATCCGTCCAATTCGACGGAGGCGCCGGAGAGTACCGTCCGTTCGCGCGGACCCGAAATGAGGCAGATCGGCTCGCGGCCCCCCCTCTCCGAAGGAAGGACGCACCAATCCATGCGTGCCTGAAAAGAGCGTTGAAAGGCGTCTCTCCACCGGTAAACCGACGACCAATACACTTCGTCCGGGTGAATGCCTTCGCCCGCGAATTCCTCGGCGTCGACATAGTGACGATTGACCTCTCCGGACTTTGGCCCAAGATCTCGGATGAATCGCCCTCCCCAACTCCCCCATTCGGGTCGCTCCGAATCGCCGAGCCCGTTTGGAAGCAGGTATAAGAACGAAGGCGAATCGCCTTCCTTGATCCCTTTAACGGTTCTGGAATAAATATCGCCACCGTCATAATGCGGGTAAGCTGCGCCCAGCGCACCATGTCCTTCCGTTACGTACCTGCGCAGCCATTCGTCGCTGACGAGCGAAGCGTCGCCTCCTTTGTACATGCCCCGAATACCTTGACGGCTCCGAATATAGAAAAGCTCGGGATAACGGTCCCGGACCCAAGACCCCATCGCATATTGGTCGACGACCGAATACACGCGCAATTGACCCAGTCGTTCGCGGAATCGATCAGCTCCCAGTCGCGTTTCCGCTTGCCATAGCGCTTGGGCCAAATCCGTCGTGCCGCCCCAGACCGTCACCCACAGCGGACGGTCGTCCTCTTTGCAAATGGCCGCCTCGATCCAATCGGATCCTTCGGTCCGATGACCGTCACCTACGTTATCTGGACCGTCGCACGGATTCCCCGCTTTGATCATTCCAAGCAAATCGGCTTCATCCGGGTAACGGTTATCGTGCAGCTGCAGGTTGGCTCGCACCTCGCCGTATGCCTTTACGATTTTTTCTATATAATCGGCCTTGACTTCGCCATCCCAATGCTTGGAATAGGTAGCGACGAGACCTTCGAGCTCCAGGTCGTTCGCGTACAGCAGCAAGCGCACCAGGGACTGCGTATCGTCTGGTTCCTTCCATCCCCTATGCAAGCTACTGATATCGGTCAGTACCATCACTCTCGTTCTTGTAACCATCGGTTGCGCTCTCCATTCGACTTATAGATGAAAGTTGAGAATCAGGATCCGATACCGGATAGGCATCGGATCCTCCGCGTTTGTTTATTTCTTGCTGCTCTGGTAGGCGGCCGTATATTCTTCGATGATTTTCTGTCCCCCGCCGTTCAGCCAATTCTGAACGGCGCTGTCCCAGCCCTTGTCGTCGATGGCGCCCATAATATACTTCGTTTTCGCCTCATCGATGATTTTAACGAGCTCGCTGCCCTTTTCCGTCTGCGTATCGGACAGATACGGATTCGCTTGGTCGGTAATGGCGTATTGTTCGTTCGCCTTCAAGAGATCGCTGAACTTTTGTACGATAGGCGGATTTTCGCCGCTCATTTTTTTCGCTCCGTCATCCCAGACGAGCTGCCGAAGCGGATTGATCTCCGAAGAATCCAGCTGCGTCTGCTCTTCCGTCCGGACCGGCTTGTCGTTTGACAGCGTATAATGCTTGCCTTCGATTCCCCAGCCCAGCAAATTTTGCATCGGTTCGTCGGCCAATTTATCGAAGAAGCCTAAAATCCGTTTTAACTCTTCCTCGGATTTGACGCTCGTCTTAGGGAACATAAAAGTGCCGTTGTAGCCGGTCGTCGCCAGTACGCGAGTGCCGAGAGGACCCGTGATTGGCTGCAAAATATCGATGTTTGCCGATGAATTCAACTTGTAGAGATCCTCGTGCTTGTAGGCGGCGTCGTCAATGACGGAGAAGTAGATGCCTGCCTTTTGCTGGTTGATCTGGTCAGCCCGGTTGGCAACCGCAAAATCCTGCGTAATGAGCTTCTCATCGTACATTTTCTTCACGAGCTGAAGCGCTTGTTTGTATTCCGGATACATAAAGGCAGGCTGCAGCTTGCCGTCCTTTTCTCCCCAGTTGTTCGGCGCCCCGAGATAGAGCGCGAATTGGTTCAAAATGCCGATGCTCTTTTCCTCGGCTACGCCGTACGTATCGTTTTTTCCGTTGCCGTCCGGATCGTTTTGCGTAAAGGCTTTTGCGACCTTGTAAAGCTCGTCGACCGTCGTCGGTTCTTTTAGTCCGAGACGATCCAGCCAGTCTTTGCGGATAATGACGCCATAACGGGCGAGCGCACGGTACCTATAGATACCGTAGACTTTTCCGTCGATCGAGATATTGTCCAGCACCTTCTCGTTCATCTGAGACAAGTTGGGGTAGTCCTTAAGGTAAGGCCCGACCTCCCAGAACATGCCCGAACGAATGGAATTGACGATCGAGGTCAGTTTATTATTCGTTACGAGCAACGTTTGCGGGAGCTGGCCGGACGCGACCGTTACGTTAAGCTTGTCTTCGTACGCCGTCGAGGGCACCCAGGTGATATCCAGATCGGTATTCGTGTATTCCTCGATCTTCTTCAGGATCTCATTGTCCTGCTTGGGCGGCTCGGTGCTGTAGAAGATGTTCATCATGGAGAGGGACAGCGGTTTGCCCTCGCTGCCTGGATTCGCTTTCGTCGCGTTGCTGGACGTACTGCCGGCGCTCGCAGGGGCCGACCCCGAACTGCCAGTTTCATTGTCGTTGCCGCCGCAGGCAGTCAGCGTTGTCGTCAGGAGCGTGAGCGCAAGCGCGGGCATAAGCAAGCGTTTTCTTTTTAACATGGACAAAGACCTCCCATTGGTTTGAATGCTTATCCTTTGACCGATCCCAGCAGCACGCCTTTTGCGAAGTGCTTCTGCAAAAAGGGATAGATCAGCAAAATCGGGACGGTGGAGATGACGATCACGGCCATCTTGATAATGGCGGGCGGAGGAACGACAAACGAATCGTCGAAGGAACTTGCGTCTCCGATCCCCGCCTGAGACAAGATGATGATCTGCCTCAGCCATACCTGAATCGGCCATTTGTCGGCGTCGTTTAAATACAGAATGGCGTTAAAAAACGTGTTCCAATGTCCCACGGCATAGAACAATCCGAAAGTAGCCAGAGCCGAACCCGATAAAGGCAGTACGATGCGGAACAGGACGCCGAAATCCGTACACCCGTCGATACGGGCCGATTCTTCCAAGCCATCCGGCAGCTGCTGAAAAAAGTTTTTAAGGACGATCAAATTGAAAGCATTGATCAAGCCCGGCAATACGAGCGACCAGTAGCTATCCAGCAGATGCAGCGACTTGACCACGAGATAGTTCGGGATCATGCCGCCGCTGAAAATGAGCGTAAATACGATCATTAACATCAACGGACGTCTGCCAAAGAGATCCGATCGCGCCAGCGGATACGCCATTAATACCGTAAAGAGCAAGTTGATCAAGGTGCCGATTGCGGCCAGAGCAATCGTCACGACTAGGCTGCGCGTAATCGTAGGCGTAGAGAAGATATACCGGTACCCGTCAAGCGAGAAGGAGTGGGGGAACAGCACGAACCCCTTCCTAAGCAACTCCTCAGGCGCGGTAAAGGAAGCTGCGACGACATACAGGAACGGCACGAAACAAATCAGCCCGAACAGGCCCGAAAATGCCACGATAAAGAGGTCGAATACGCGGCCGGAAATCGATGTTCTCATCATCGTACTCACCTCTCAATAAACGCCTTCTTCGCCGAAGCGCTTGGCCAGTCTGTTGGCTGCCACGACCAGCACCAGCCCTACGACGGATTTGAACAATCCGACGGCCGTGCTGTAGCTGAATTGGCCCGATTGAATGCCGACGGAATACACGTAGGTGTCGAAGACCTCCGCGACTTCCCTGTTCATTGCGTTCATGTTCAAAAAAATCTGCTCGAAGCCCGTATCGAGAAAATGGCCCAGCCTCAAAATCAGCAAAATCACGATCGTGCTGCGGACGGCCGGCAGCGTAATATGCCAGAGCTGGCGCAGGCGGTTCGCGCCATCCATTTTCGCGGCCTCGTACAGCTGGGGATCCACGCCGGCTAACGCCGCCAGAAAGATGATCGTTCCCCAACCCGTGTCCTTCCAGATCACCTGACCGGTAATGAAGGTGCGGAACCAGTCCGCGCTGAGCAGAAAGCTGATTTTCTCCAATCCCACCGAGGCCAGCCATTCATTGACCAGACCGCCCTCCGTCGTAAAAAACAAGTAGGCGATGCCGACGACGACAACCCAGGACACGAAATGAGGGATGTAGATGATCGTCTGGATGACGCGCTTGTAAGCTTGAAGGCGGATCTCATTCAACATCAAGGCCAGGACGATGGGCAGCGGGAAAAAGAAAATGAGGTTGTACACGGCTAGCAAAAAGGTATTGCGGAACAGCGTCCAAAACGCAGGCTCCGAGAAAAACCGGTCGAAGTGCTTGAGGCCGACCCAATCGCTCCCTCCGAAACCCAGAAACGGCTGATAGTTTTGAAAGGAAATGAGCACGCCCCACATCGGGACGTATTTAAAAACGATAAAGAAGGCGACGCCAGGCAAAAGCATTAAATAAAGCCTGTAGTTTTTTGCTAGATAACGCCCGACGCTTCCGCTCCGTCGTTTGCGCTGAATACCTCCTTGTTTAAATTGATGTTGCAGCCCATTCACCCGAATCCCCCCTTGCATCTTGCGGAATACGTTCAGCGTAGAGCGGATTCAACATTACCGTAAATAATCATTCCTGAGCCAGTTGGCTGAGGGGGACTGCGGAAGACACTGATAATCAAAATGGCATAACCTGATAATCATTTCGCGCTATTCTGGCCTACGGGCGTTCGTTTTGACGATGTGCTTCCCGGTATTGCCCGGGCGTCGTACCTTCCAATTTGCGAAAATAACGGATGAAGTTTTGGGCATTGTTGTATCTCAACCGTTCCGCGATTTCATTGATTTTCATGTCCGTCTGCGTAAGCCATTTCTTCGCGACCTCCATTCTGTACAAAGACAGGTAGTCGCTAAAATTCATGCCGGTCTCCTTTCGGAAAACTTGCCTGATATAGCTTGGATGATAATTCAACCGGGAGGCACAAACTTCAAGAGTCAAATCTGCGGCAAAGTCGTAATGAATCATGTCCTTGATCTTCTGCGAGATCGACTTAAACCGGCTGTCCCTTCCCGTTTCGAGAAGCGCGATCGCGGGTAGCGCCAATCCGTTCTCGAACCAATGCCGGTAATCCTGGAGCGTGCGCAGCTTCAGGAACTGCTCCAGCAAAGAGGTCGAATCTCCGTTCCAGATCGCTTGTAGCGATTCGGTCTGATCCTGGAGTCCGCCGATGACGACCGTCATGAGCCGAAGCAGCGTGAATCGAATCTCTTCTTCCCCATAATTCTCCGTATTGAGTTCCGCGAAGATCGCGTTTAATATTTTCAAGGCTTTAAGCCGATCCCTAAGCAAAATCGCGTCTAGCAACCGTTCGCCCGACTGTTCGTGCATCAACGCAGATACCCGGTTGCGATTCGGCTGCAAATCCTCTATTAATAGCACCGCGGGTTCGTCGAAACCGTTTTGCGCCTTCAAGGCGTTCGCGGCTTCTCCCATTGCGATGTAGGCGTCGTTCCAATCGCCGAAGGCGCGGCTGATCCCAATACGGGTGTGCAGCCGCAGCACGCGCAATACGGTGGACTGAAGCATCTCAGCCAGTTTGACGACCGCAGACTTCCAGACGGCCTGGTCTTCCAATGGCGAACCAAGCACCGTAGCCTGGTACGGGTATACGAGCACCGGATCCAGCCTCTCCGAAGCGGATAGCAGTTCTCCCGCGATGTTGTTAATCGCGAACATCAGCAGGTCCCGATCCTCTTCCCTGTAGCCGGTGCCCTCGAACGTCATGATCTCCACGGCCATCACGCTCATGAGCCGCCATTGATCGGGCAGGCCGTATTGCATTTTTTTCTCTTTGATTTCTTGTTTAGAGATCGGGCTTTGGAGGAGCTTCGCCGCGAAATATTCCCTGAGATATCGCGATTGTCCTTCGATCTTCTCCGCCATCTCCGTTTGGGATTGCCTCATGCGATTGAGCCGCTCGCCGATTTGCTGGATTTCGTCGCCGGTGTCGCCGTTCGTGGACGTCGACGTCGATACCTTGCTTTCATTCGTTACGGCTTCGTATAATGCCCGAATCGGCCTATATAATCGTTGGGAGCCCAAGAAGGATAAGGCGAAGGCAAGCAGAAGATTGCCAGCGCACACGAGGAGCGTAAACAGTCCGATCGAATTGGAGTCCCGCAGCAGCTCGCGCAACGGCGTGACGGACACATAGGTCCAGTCGTTATAGGATGCCCGCCTGTAGGAGACGAGCGCGTTTTTTCCGTCCACGATGGCTTTGACGCTGCCTTCTAACTTCCCGCCCTGTATGAGCGGACGGATTTTCTCTTCGACAACTCGCACGAACGCCCGCTCGGAAGCCGCTTCCCCTATCGAAGTCAGGGGTTGAAAGCGGACGTCGAATATCGCGGAGCTTCCATGCTCTTCGGAATCGGTCTCCCCCAGATACTTTCTCCATTCATAGCCCGGTACGCTGGCCAGCAAAAATCCGGTCGGCTTAGCGGCGTTGATCGGAAGATTCTTCAACAAAAATATCGAGTCGGATGCAGTACCGTCGTCTTGAACAGCAGCGCCGGACACCGACAGATCCTGATAGCTGAGCCATAACGAGGCATCCCGACCGTTCAAGTAGGACGCCCATAATCGGGCATCCTGCCAGTCCGCCATCTTTCTGAATCCCCGATTGCTGATGACCCAGCCATATTGCAAGTTAGCCAAATGAACGTCTTGCATCCCGAATTGGAACGACTGCAACCGATGCAGGGAGCTCGAAAGCTCTTCGATCTGAACGAAGTCGGATGCCGTGAAGTCTTGATGCAACGCGTTATTCAGGTATGGCGAATTTACAAATTGCGTAACCGTATTATCGATGCCAAGCAAGTTCTGCTCGATTCGCAGCTGCGTCTGAATCAGCAGTCGGGCATTCGCCTCGTTCGCCTGCTTGACGATCATGCCCGATGCACGGTAGTACGAAAACACGCCGACGAGGATGACCGGGATGGATCCGATCAACAAGCCCAATACGAGCAGTTTGACCCAATAGTTACGGGAAATCGCTTTCATTTCGATTCCGTCCTTTACGATTGAATAGAAGACGTGGGATCGAACATTGCAATGCTGAGGGGGCAATTATCTATACTGTGCTTTTAAATACAGGCAGAGCCCGCTAAGCAGCGGACTCTGCCTGAAAAATCCGCCGCGATCCCGATTCGGATCGAGCCGAATGACTTAAAATATCATTCGCAAGCCTCGCCGTTTAAAATCCGGTCGCCCGCGCCGTGCACGGTTAAATACTTGTAATGGGTATGGCTGTTTTCATGGGAAGAGAAGCCGACCATACCTTTGCCGTATGGCCGATCGTCGTCGGTAAATTCCAGCACGAGGTCGTCGTTTATATGCATGGCAAAATGATTCCCCCGCATTTTTACGACAAGTTTATAACTGTCGCCATGCCGCCATGCATAGGGCCAGGACGCCAGCTCGCGATACCCGTTGTCGTTTTTGAGAAGAACCGCCTTGGCACCGCTGCCGCCGAGTCCGAATGCATAGGAACGAATCGCGCCCTGCACCCTGAAGTTGATCATGTGCGCATGCCCAAGCTTCGGAACCAATTCCGCCTCGATGTCCAGATCGCTCCAGTGAAGCTGCCCTGTGTATGCTTCGGCAGGCTCGCCGGCGTAGCTCGCGCTCAGCTCCCCTTCCTCCAGCGTCCAAATACCTCTCAAATAGGTCAGCTGGCTGACCTCCTGGTGAACCCCGTTCCACCGCTCAATGCGCTCCTTGCTGAAATCGAGCGTATAGTCAGGTGCGCCGCCAATCTCAAAATCGTCCAAGTAGGCGATCATGCTTGCATACCTGGCTTGCAACGGAATCCATTCGACGCCTGCCCGGTCCAGGCAGGCTCCGTGCAACTGCGGAACCCGAAATTCCAACGACTCCCATTGATTCGGTAGCAGCATCGTCTTTGGTCCGTAATAGGTATGTCCGCTGTTGCAATCATGGACATAAAGCCGAGCCAGCATAGGGTCCGGCGTGCCGGACGGGACCATCGCCTTGCAGGCAACCGTCTGGCCTGGATACAAAATAGGAGAAAAGGCAGGATCGTAACGGCTGTCGTTAAAATCCTCGGGACCGTAATAGGTTTGAAGATACGTACGGTAACCGCAGCCGCTATTCACTTTATCGAACATGATCCGCAGCGACCTGGTTCCCGAATACGCTTTGTCCGCAACGTTTAGGATGGACGCTTCGACGCCATGATCCGCTTCGGTCTTAAAAGCATGCGTGGAACCCGGATATTCGAAGTGGCATCGGATGCGGTCTGTGTCCAATATAAAGCGCCATGCTTCCGGCACCGGCTGTTCCGATAGCAGATAGCCAAATCTGGCGATATAAGAGGCACACCAGGGCAAATCCAGGATGTTTAGCGAACCGATGACGCTCGAGCAGCATAAAAAATCATTGATTGGCTTTCTCCACGCTGCATCCATACCTTGAAGGCCGTTCTTGACGCCGAGAATCGTGCCAACGTTCGCTACGTTGCAGTCGGTATCCCATCCGCACATGTTGCAGATGTTGATCGATCTCGAGAAATCTCCTTCGCCGTATAATAGCGACAAAACAACGACGGCGGCGTTGGGAATGATATGGCAGACGCCTGGATATTTGTCGTAACCGTAGTTCTCGTGCACATAGGCGAACCCCTGCCTCCAGTCCGCAGGCCTCTCCCGATAGATCCGCATCACGTCGCGCGTCATCTCCGCATAGCGGGAGCTTGCGGGGATAACCGACAGCCCGGCTTCGATAATTTCCTCAATCTCTACTTCAATAAAAGCCGCAGCTACGCACGCCGCAACGAACATACCGCCGTATTTACCCTCTCCGTCATGCGATACGCTGGCCATTTTGCATGCATATTCCGCTGCTAACACCGGCTGTCCGGGTGCGATCAGGCCCCATGTCTCGCTAAAGATCTGTCCGCCGATCTGCTCGGCGACCGTCGCCCCGTTCCGTCGGATCGAGCCCGATTCCGGCGCCATAATTCCGTTTCGCAAGTTCACGTAAGCCGTATGCTCGGTCGATTTTCCGTAGCCGCCCCACCAGAAAAAACCGTGACCTTCAGGCGCGTAATTCAACCAGGCTAGTCCCATTTGCTCTGGCGTAATCTCTCTCGTATGCGTGTAATCCTCCAAAGCGCGCAGGAAAAACAAAGGGCCGTTCGTATCGTCATCCGCGGCAAAGTTTTTGAAGTGGTGAACATATTCCGTGATCTCGCCGAATGCCCTTTCGATGCGCTCCTGCGTCCATTGCTCGATATTGCCTCCATGTCTCACGCCGATTACTTTACCCAGCCATCCCGCATATACGCGCTCGGGGTAGTCATCAGGCAAACTGAATTTATCTCTTCTGGCTCCTTCTGTCATAGAAAGCTTAACCTCCTTAAAAACTTTAATTCGAATTCTATGCTCCCACTATTTTTGATAGTCGGAAGGAGCGCATATATCGAGCAATTCTAGTTTAGATCTGCATTCATTTGGAGGGTAGGTGGCAGAACTCCGCAATACCGTTGTAAATTTCCTAAAATAATTAAACTTTAGTATATTATCGTGGAGGTGGAGTGCCTGCCGGGGAGACTAGCGGAATTCGGTTGGTCATTTAAACCCGCCGAAGTGAAGCCCTTCGAGAATATAAACATCCTTTCAAATTCCGTTACGATTTTGCCAACTCCGACGCATCTGCTCTGACGACGTCAGTTCGAAGAACCAATGAAGAGCATCCTGCAGCATACGTTCGGTCACGCGATTGCAATCCCCATGTATTCGACGATCAGTAACCGATCGGGCAGCCAGTATACACATACATAAGTGCATCGCGGAACTTCCGAGCATTGTTCGGTGGGACATGGATATCTTCCGAGCCGTTAAAAATCGAATTACGGGTTTATGAGCATAGCGCTCCAAATTATTCAACGATATTTCAATCCAAGCTTTTCCCATCTTCAAAGGCCCAGTTTATACAATTCTTCAACGCTTTTCCCGAAAATCCACGCTTGTTCGTCTAAACCAATGCCGCAGGTACGCACCTTGGCGATCTCAGTCCCTGCGTTATCGGCATGATCGGTGCCGAATAAAAAACGCTCGGCTCCGAACTCCTCGCACCAATGCCGCATGTTGAACCCGGCTGTCCACGTGATATCCGCATATAGATTGCTTGCCAACCGCATGGCTGTAGCTGTCTCGCCCGCCAGAATCATCATCCCGCAATGCGCCATTACGATGTTGACCTCCGGATAGTCTTGCGCGACATTGATGAGGTTGGTTGGGTTTGCGAACGGAATGCCCGCTCCTGTATGGACCATCACCGGCACGCCGAGCTTCCGTGCCAGTTCGAACACTTTACGTCCGTCGCGTCCGGCCGGGTGAACTGCGTGAGCGAATGTATGCAGTTTGATGCCGACAAAACCAAGCGATTCCACGCATCGCCTCACCTCAGCTTCATATTCGGCATCCTTCAAGTGCGGATTTGGTCCCGGATAGGTTGCTGCAACGATCGTGCTGTTCTTTCACAGCTTCTATGTCGTGACAGGAGGCAGGCTGCAGAATCGTCGCTTCGATGCCGAATTTGGCATGCTTGTCTAACTGCTCCTGCAATGTAAAGTCCTCGTCGAATACGTAATCCCACCCAAGATGGGCATGTGCGTCAATGATCATGTTTTCTTCCTCCGATCAAAACCGCCTCATGTCTCGATGCGCTCTCATAAACACCGAAAGCGAGCCGCAGCGTAATTAAGTTGTGCGCACCGCTCGTCTGGAACGGATGTCCTGTGTTCAGACAATTGATGAAATGCGATTGAAGACGAAAGTGGCTCTCATCCTGGTCAAGCTCCGTTCGCTCTGCGACGACGCGCTCCTTGCTGCCATCCTCGCTGACTATGGTAATTTTGCCCGATGTATGCAGTTTTAGAGTACCGCGGTCTCCTTCAATGACGAGTCGCTCGAGATGCACAGGGCCAACACGTACGCCCAGCTCGCGGTCAAGTTGCTGCCGCGTCGCCCAACTGGCATCCAAGTAGCCATAGAAATTGTCGTATCCGAGCACGACGATACCAGAGTCCTCACCGGATATGAACGGGCTGATCCGGGCAGTCTCCGCGTACAGCCTGTCAGGCGTACCGAACAGAAATCGCCAGGTATCGAACCAATGCACGCCCATCTCATAGAACAACAGCTTTGGCATGCTGCGAAAAAACGGTTGCGGCAGCTCCGCGTCCGGCGTCATACGTGGCGTATAAAAGTCCGTGTGGTAATATCGAGCTGTCCGCAGCAGGCCAAGTTCCTCGTTGTCGATGAAACTTTTGATCAATTGAAAAGGCTGCAGCCAGCGCCAATTCTCCGTCACCATGAGACGGACGCCCGCTTTATCGGCAAGCCGAACCATCTCCTCCGCTTCAGCAAGCGTCGGAGCGAACGGCTTTTGGCATAAGATGTGCTTGCCCGCCGCCGTCGCCTTCTTGACCATTTCCAGATGCGTCTCAGGGCCGGTTACGATATCGACAACGTCAATGTCCGCTCGTTCCAGCATTTCGTCCACAGTACGATACAAGCGACTGGCTGGCACGCGATAGGCTTCGGCCTTCGCAGCCAGCTTTTCTGGGCTTCGGTTACATAGCGCCGCAATCTCCGCATTCGGAATGCGGCTCCATGCCTGCAGATGCTTATCCGACCACCAACCCGTTCCAATCAGTCCTATTCTCCAGTTCTTCATGTCGTCACTCTCCGAATTTCAGAAGTTGCAATTTCTCGGGGTGCAGCATCGCGTCGATCTGCTCGTATACTTTGTCGGGATTATAGAGCTCTCTCCAACCTTCTTTAATGATCGCTTTTCGCCCATATTCAATCGCGACGAGACAGGCGTCGGAAAACGGGTTAACCTTCTCGAACACGATGCCGAGCTGAATGTTGATATGACCGAGCATAAAGTCTTTCGCCGCCTCATAAGGCACGCCGCGCTTCACTGCCTCTTCCATCGCTTCGCCGAGGACCGTTACCATCATAGAACTTATCGTCTCTGCCATCGTCGGCTCAAGCATCGCCATCTGCTCGACTGTAATGCGATGAGAGCGCATGACAGGCGCATACATCTCCTTCGCAGCCAACTCTCCTCTAACGTAATCCTCTTCCCTTCCCTGCATCAGCGCGCATACGATCGCCTGCTTGGCCGCTACACCGCCGAAAAAGTCCCGCCTTGCCTCAGGCGTTGTCTCGTCATTGAACACTGGCGGATGGCAGGGGTGGGCGACGAAATACGCGACATCCTTCCGATTAGGCAGCTTCCCTATATAAGCCGCTGCAGGATCTAATAGAATCAGCAGCGCACCAGGCTTCATGGCAGGCACTACTCCTGCGGCCACGTCACCGATTGCCGTGTCCGGTACGGCCAAAATCACGATGTCCGCATCTTGCAGCGCCTCCTGCTGAGGCGTTGGCACGATGCCGCGCTCCGCCAGTCGCTCAATGCCGCGCAGACCAGTCTCCACATAGTTGACCTTTCTGACCCCTTTCCTAAGATTGTCCGAAATTCGGCAACCCATCTTCCCACCCGCGCCGATTAAAGCGATATTTTCCATTTTCATGAGTAGATCCCTTTTATCCATTTTTATAAATACCTCCCATATGTCCATATTCTGTACTAAGTAACGTCCTCACTTTATCACGCCACGACATTGTATACAATATCAATATTTTTATATACAATATCTGTATGCTAAATATTTTTCTCAAAAAGGAGGTTTCTGCCTTGAAGCTAGGAATTAGTTCCTATACATTAACATGGAGAGTAGGCGTTACAGGTTATGATATGCCATCCTCTCCATTGACCGCGCAAGGTCTTTTACTTGAGGCTTATCGGCATGGGATCCAACTAGTGCAAATTGCCGACAACCTGCCGCTTCACCTCATGTCTGAAGGCGAATTGCTGAGGTTAAAAATGACCGCTCAATCGCTTAACGTAGAACTGGAAATTGGCACTCGGGGGACGGATCCGGCTCATCTACTTCGATATCTGCACATCGCGCAGTTGCTGGACGCTCGTCTGTTGAGAACACTGATCATCGACTCAGACCCAGCCAATGCTGTCCGGCAGATTCGTCAAGTTCTTCCACTTTTCAAGAAAGCCGGTGTACAGCTTTCCATCGAGAATCATGGCCTGCACACGACGAAACAGCTCGCACGACTGTTCGAAGAGATCGCGGATCCGCTTGTCGGCTGTTGTCTAGATACGGTAAATTCTTTCAGTGCGCTGGACAGCCCCAGGGAGGTGATCGGCAATTTGATGCCTTACTTGCTCAATCTGCATCTTAAAGATTTCGAAATAAAGCGTGTCGAACACCAGATGGGATTCGTCATTACTGGAACTTCCGCTGGCCTGGGAAAATTGAATATACCGAATTTGCTTGATGAAGTTCGTCGCCAGCGAAAGGACCATGCCAACGCAATATTGGAGCTGTGGACACCTTATCAAGGTACGGTCGAAAGCACAGTCAGTCTGGAACAAAAGTGGATGGAGAGAAGCCTTGGCTTCTTAAAACCGATGTTCAATGCAATTGGAGGATAAGATGAAAGATCAACCATTGACGTTAAAAGAAAAAGCCTACCTAGAGCTGCGGAAACTTATCCTGAGCGGCCGCTTTAAACCGGGCGACGTGCTTACAGAGCGCCTTCTTGTTGAGATGCTGTCAATGAGCCGCACGCCCATCCGCGCAGCGTACGAGCGACTCGATGCAGAGGGACTCGCCAATTATGTCCCGAACAAAGGGTTGACCGTCGCGGAATTCTCGCTAAATCGGGCACTTGATCTGTTCGATTATCGGATTGCAATTGAAGGCTTCGTCGCCAGGAAATTGGCCCAAATGGAATGGGCCTCCGTTGATCTCGCATGGTTCGAAGCCAATCTCGCAGAACAAGAGACGTTCATGAACGAAGCCGATTATGAACGATTTACCGAAGCTGATTCAAGCTTTCATGCCAAGTTGGCCGAAGTGTATGGCAATAAGGAGATTACGATGGCTATGAATCAGTTGCAAGATAAGTTATTTGCGACTGGTCTCAGTGTGCTGCGCAAGGACCGAAACCGTATCCAGGTTTCTTATCAGGATCATCTCCGAATATTTTCTGCCATCCGGGACGGAGACGCTTCATTCGCAGGCTCCTGCATGGAAGAGCATCTTGAATACGGCAAGCGCATCTTGATTAGATAAGCTTGATGGAATTGGAGGTGCTGGAGAAAGCTTAAGGTACCTTTTCCGAATCCTCTGGCTTCGGAAGAGGTCTTTGCGCATGAAGCTAATACATTTCGAGCAAACGGGCTGCCCCAACATAAGTACTAGTCGAAGTATCTTCCGTTGAGACAACATCCATATCTTTGTTTTGCAGCTCATCAAGCAGAGCGGACATGAACAGCTCGCTGCTTTTAGCAATCTGGCCTCCCAGGACCACTGCATCAGGTTGATATGGCGACACATACTGGTTTAAGACTTCGCCGAGATAACGACCAAATTGCTGAAAGACGATGATTGCGTCCTGATCCTCTTCGTGCGCCATCGCAGCTAGCCATTTCACCTGCAAGCCGTCTTTAACGAAGCCGCGCGACTCAGCCAAGCGCAAGATGCCGCGCTCGGAGATATAAGCATCCACCGTTCTGTCGCGATACGGCAAACGATAAATCCAGCCGTCAGGCGGCACATTCGCTGAATCGACGACCAGCCGGCCTTGGTCCAAAAAGGCGGACCCGATTCCGGTGCCGATCGTGATGCATACGGCTCGGGCGTATCCCCTTGCCTTTCCTCTCATCCACTCTCCAAGCGCAAACAAACTGGCGTCATTTGCAAACGCGATGCGAAACGCAGGAGACATCGTCAGCGTCGGATCGGCCGACGCTAGCAATCGGCTTGTGATCTCCTGCCGCAAGTTGACGCCATACAAGCTCTCGTATTTTTCCAATCCCCGTATATAGCTGATCCCGCGTTCATAATCGAACGGTCCAGGGAACGCATAACCGATCCCTCGCAATACGGCTTGACCGCAAAGCCTTCCGGCTTGCGCGATCGCGAGCGAAGCCAAATAATCCAGCAGCTCCCGTTTGGCTAATCCGGACTGGGCAGGGTAAACCGCCACCGTCTGTTCGTGAATCCGGCCGGAAGAGGTTAACGCCGCAGATTTGATGTACGTGCCTCCTACATCAAATGCCAAAATGTACTCATCCATCGATGACCGCCTGATTCCATTGCGGGGACACGCCTGCCTTGATCAACTTAGCCGGCACGTCGCCAAGATTGTGAATGCGGAAAGCGCCGACCGCCGCAGGCAAAATATAGGATTCCGCATAGGCGAACTCGACCGCTGCTTCCGGCACGGCGAGCGGCTCGATCCGTACGCGCTGGCCCTCGACCAGGTTCAGCAGCAGCACTTCGCCGCGCGTATCGTCCTCCCACACGGAGGTTAGATGAAGGCGATTGACGTAGAAAAGCAGATCCTCCCGGCTGCCCAGCTCGTACTCCACGCTCTCTCCCTGCCGCCCGGTCTCTACCGGCCTAGCGATCAGCTCCCGCTCCACCCAGTCCCGCTTCTTGTACCAATCGATATTGGCGGCGGCATGATCGATGTTGATCGGCCGGGGGTTGCCGTCCAGACCTTTGCGAACGTAGTCGTATATTTTGAAAGTGAACCACCAGGTGGTTGCCGAGATTTCCAGCACGAGGTTGTCGCTGCCCGAACAGTGGACCGTACCGGTCGGGATCAGAAACAAGTCCCCTTTTTCACAGTCCCATTCCTGCACATAGTCGGTAAATTCGATCGGCGTGCCGGTCGCTTGCGCAGCCTCGACCGCTGGCAGAAATGAATCCTCGGCCGCCGTCTCGGTCAATCCGAGGTACACCTTGGAGCCTTGCTTTTTCTCCATAATATAATAGGATTCTTGCTGCTCCAGGATGTAGTTGAACCGCTCCCGAATGTACGCTTGCTTCGGATGTACCTGGACGGACAAGTTCGTCCCGCCGATCGTATCCAAATAGTCGAAGCGAATCGGGAAGTAATCGCCGAACAGTCCGCTGACGCGCTCGCCGAGGATGTCGCGGTACGCTACGTTCATGACAAGCGTGAACGGCACCTCGATTTCCCCACCCTCGCATCCGATCAATATGGAGTTCTCGGGAGCGATCGGCTCGAAGCTCCATGCGCAGTTGACCCAATCGTCCGGCAGATCAGCCAGCTTCTTGAGGTACTGCCCGCCCCACACGCCGGGAGCAAAAAACGGCTTGACCCGCATCGGGCCGGCAGCGACGGCACGAATGAGCCCGCTCAAATCGTCGGCAGTGACCGCGACAGGCGTTTGTTCCGCATTCATGTCCACGTAAAAATCAAACTTTCCGACTACGCGCTTGCGATACGTTTCGAGAATCGGCCACTCGACAAAAAAGGCAATCTTGTATTTTTCCAACGTGTCCATGTTGTCATTGAATCCGAAGTTTTGCAGGCCCTTCTGATGCAGAATCTGCTGGTTTTCTCTTGTTATGTCTAAAAACAGGCGAAAATCGGAGTCCCCGGATAGCCAGGCAGCGCCCGGGCCGAGAATCACCGTCCAGCGGTTCCGGCGTTCCTCCTCTTGCGGCGACCGGCGCCGAAGCTCGCTGCGGAGTGTTTCCCGCGCTTCCGGCTCGAAATAGTCCCCGATGCTTCCCGTCGTCATTTTTCCGAAGGAGCGATTGTCAGAGATGTCACCAGCGAACCATTGTTGCAACTGTGCGCCGCTTTTCATGTATTTGGTCGTCGGATAGATCGTAAATTTAATAGAACGGTCTGACAGATAAGCCGCCAGTGCTCCGACAAAGCCGTCAAAGTCCGCGCCATGCGTGCCGTCAACGATCAGGGTTCGTTGTCCGCCTGCCCTGTCGAACGGCTTTACGACTTCACGGAGAAGCTCCTCATAACCGCGAATCATATGGACCTGTATGTGACGCGCCGGATTGACCGGCCGCTTGTTGAACAATTCGCTCACCTCGACTTCTTTCATCTTCACCCTGTGATATGATACCTGTATCCGATAGCCAGCAAAGGAGCCCGCCGCCATGTCCTCGCCAAGCGCCAGCCTGATCGAAACGATCGAGCTCAAAAACCACTACAGCCTGAATTATCTCAGCCGGCACCCCGACTATTTTTATTTCCATGCCCATCAAGGCATGGAGCTGCTATACGTGCATCAGGGAAGCGGCCAGGCGATCGTCGGGGACCAGCTCGTTCAGGTGGCGGAAGGCTCCTTACTGCTGTTTCAGCCTTACCAGCTGCACCGCATCCATATGAATGCGGAGACGGCATACGTCCGCACCGTTCTTGTGGTCGATCCGGCCGTCATGGATGCACAGCTGGCAAGCTTTCCGTCTTTAAATCGTTTTTTCCGCCAGCTGTGGCAAGGCGACCTGGTCATCCAGCACATCGCGCTCGGCGAGCATGCAGCGGAAGCCGAGTTGCTTCTGGCGCATGGTGCAGCCGCCATGCGTCAAGCGGGAGATCAATCGGAGCGGCAAACGGAGGAGTGGACGCTGTTGTTCGTCGGCCTCCTGCAGCTCCTTCGCCGTCTATATACAGCGGCAGGGGGGCAGGTCTCGGGGCCGGATGCGCCTCTGCGAAACCTTCGTTATGCGGAAAAATCAATGCAATGGATCGAATCCCACTTTCAGGAGGCGTTCGATCTAAGCCGTATGGCCGAGGCGCTATTTGTCTCCCCCGCCCATCTCTCCCGGCTGTTCCATCTGGAAACGGGTACGACGCTGACCGATTACTTGAAGGCGCGGAGGCTGCGCGAGGCCTGCCTGCTGCTTGCGGCGACGTCCCTGCCAGTGCGGGATGTCGCCAGGCGCATCGGCCTCACGAACGTCCCTTATTTCGCCAAGCTGTTTAAAAAACATGTCGGCGTCACGCCGCTGCAGTACCGGATCAGCCGAAGAACCTGACGGGTAACCGTATGGCACCGTCCAGCCGCCTTAACTGAAATTCAACCGCTCCGCCGTCTCATAGTCGTGAACGATATTCGCGCCGCTCACCGCAAAGAACACAAGCGGACGCGAGCCCGTATTAACGACGCGATGCGCCCAGCCGCCTCCGGCGTAGCTGATCGTTCCTTCGCTCACAGGTACCTTACGCAGTTCGCCATCTCTGCGTTGAAGTAGCATTTCACCATCGCCTTCAAGGCCGATAACGGCCTCGGCCGTATCCGGCTCCGCATGGAAGTGGCCTTTCGTCATGTACGGCTCGCCGCCGACGCGCCCCGGATACAGAACCGTGATATTGATGAGCAAGTCGGTCTCCCGGTACGGATAAGGCATCTCGTATACCTCGTAGACGACCGGGTCCTCTCGTGCCAATATTTGATCGACGGCAACGGGATCGCCATACAGATGACGAAGTTGCGACAGCCTCCGCCGCGTCACGTGCGCGCCGTATTTCTCATAACCGGCCGGGCTGAACGGGATCGCGAAGATCGGCTCGTGCGCGTGATCCGAAATGATCCCCCTCATAGGCAGAAGCTCCGCTTCCGCAGCCATGCGCTTCCTTTCTTCGTCCGCGCGCCAGACAGTGTCCAGCTCCCTCGGATACAGCGGATCCGGCGCCTTTGAAAATCGGAGCGCGCGCAGCACGATGCTCGAATGCCCGGGCGTCAGCGCAAAAAGCGTCTTCGTGCCGAGACTGCGGTATTGCGGACTCAAGTAGCCGCTCTTGACGACGATGAGCCGATACTGCGAAATGTCTAGTCCGAGCTGCGTCAAATAAGCCGGATCGTAGACGGCGATGCGCCGCTTCGCGACGATGACGTCCACCTCGCCGATCCGCACGACCGCGGCGTCGCTGATCTCCTTGCTGTGACCCGCACGATCGAGCCCGGCATGGACCGACAGCACGATGGCGCGCGCGTGAAACGGTTCGTCGCTGTCGGTGGTCCGTTTGCCGAGCGCCAGCTCGACTTCCGCTCCTGCTCCCGCCGCCAGGCAAACCTCGTAAGATGCAGGATCGGCGATCACCGCGACCAGCGTCCCGCTGATCCCGCGTGCGAGCAGCCGTTCGAGCACGATCGTCAGATCGCCCGCCGCGCCGGCAGTAGGATTGTCGCCCGTATCCGACACGATGGCGAGCCCCTCGCGTTCGCGCAGCGCCTCGTCCAGCGCCTCATCCAGCGGATACGCGCGCTCCGAGAACACGAACTGCTCGCGCTTCTCCCACATGCGGCTTGCCAGGCTCAGCGCATCGTCTATGAGCGCATCCCTATGGACGGTCTCGCCGGATATGAGCGCGCAAGCGCCGTGATGCGGCGTATCCGCCCACGGGAAGCCTAGCGTATAATCCGCGTTCAGCACATGCTTTTGACGCGACGTCTCGTAGACGGCCGCGATCAGCTCCCGCATCGGCTCGACATCCGTCATCGAATTTTCGCCGCAGACGAGAAACGGAATTTTCGCCGCTACCGTCACGACGTCAAGCTTGCGCCGGATGATGCGCAGCAGAAGCTCGGCCGCGCGGACGCCCGTATCGTAACGGTCCGTATGCGGCGCGGTTCTGAACACGGCAAAGGCATTGACGCTGCGGATCAGCGCGTCGGTCACCTTCGCGTGCATATCGAGCGTGACGACGATCGGCAGCCGCGGTCCGACGATGCCGCGGATCGCGCTCATCAGGTCGCCCTCCGGATCGGCGATCGATGCGGTGCGCATCGAGCCGTGCAGGCAGAAGCAAATGCCGTCGAGCGGACCGGCCGCGCGGATGGCTTCGAGAATCGAAGACCTAATCTCCGCATAAGCTTCATCCGTTACCGTGCCCGACACCATGGCCACCGCATGAACCGATGGCAGCACCTCCACGCCTTCGGCCTGCAGCGTCTCGACGATCCCGCCCGTCGACTCGGCGTTGCCTCGCCAAAAGTCATGCGTGAACAGCGCATCGCCCAGAAGCGGGCGAAAGTCCGCCAACACGGTCGACTGCGGATTAAACGTATTGGTCTCGTGCATCAGCGTGCCCGTTAAAATTCTCATGCGAATCCTCCTTGATTGACGCCTGTTAGTTGATACTTTTAAGGCTGCTCTTCTTCGTCCGCAGCG
Source organism: Cohnella hashimotonis (assembly GCF_030014955.1). NCBI lineage: Bacteria > Bacillati > Bacillota > Bacilli > Caryophanales > Paenibacillaceae > Cohnella > Cohnella hashimotonis. The sequence goes on along the minus strand of NZ_JAGRPV010000001.1, from coordinate 2,357,182 downwards.
GAATCGTCGCCGATCAGCGCCTTTTGATACTGCTTGGGCGTCATCGCGTGCTTTTCCTTGAACAAACGAATAAAATGATGCGTCGACTGGTAGCCGACGCGGTACGAGATTTCCTGAACAGACAGTTTTTTGTCGCGAAGCAGCGCCTCGGCCCGCTCCAGCCTCAGCTCGGTGACGTATTCGTTGAAGTTGCTGCCTGTAATCGACTTGAAGATCTTGCTCAAATACGTCGGACTGACGCCGACATGCTCGGCCACAAAAGCGAGCGACAGCTGGTGGGAGATGCTGCCCTTCACGAAGGATACGATTTTCTCGGCAAACTCGTGGTCGAAATGCTGCTTGCGGTCGTTGACTGCGGCTACAAGCGTCTCCGACAGCCGGGTCATCCAGCCCTCGAACCGGTCGGCATCCACGACGCCTTGATACAGCTCCCGCAGATCGCCGCCCGCCATCTCCGCCGCGGAAAAACCGAGCTGCTGCATCGTCTTGTCGACGTAGAGCACGATATCCAGCATCAAATTGCGGCAGTAGCGAATCGTAAATTCGCCGCCGCGGATATCCGCGAACAGTTCGCCGAGCAGCTGCTGCGTTCGCTTGAGATCGCCCGCGCGTATCGAAGCCGGCAGTTCCTCCAACGCTCTTGGCTGGCCGACCGGCTCCTTTAAATCCCCGAGCCGGAGCTCGTCATACCGCAGCACTTCGGCATGCGGGTATAAAAACGCATAGTCGAGCGCCTCGTCCGCCTCGGCGAACGATCGTGCGATCGCGACGTCATCGGAAGGATAGCAGCCGCCCAGACAGAGTAAATAAGATTCATTCGTTTCGTTCAGCCAGCTTCGCATTCGCGTTGCGACTTCTGCGTCCGGCATTGACTCCGGAAAGCTGATAAAACCTAAAATTTGCGCCTGCTCGTCGCGAATCGCACGGACGTCCGCCACGCCGCCAGCTTGCTCCAGCTGCTCGATCATGTGAAAATCGCCGGCCATCGCCTCTTGCGGATCGGCATTCGGCTGCCGTTTCACGCGCAGCGCGAAGCTTGCTATCCGGCGCCCCTCGTGCCCGATCCCCAGAATCGATCCGATGTCTCCGCCTCGACCTGCAGATTGAGCGGACCCGAACAGCAGCCCGACCATGTAGTTATGGCGAACGATCGGCATATGCCTGGCAAGACTTAGCTTCAGCGTCTGCATTTGACTGGAGATCGGCTTGTGCGCGCGCATGGTTAACCAGACGGATATCAGTACGTTGGCAGCGAGAAACGCGCCGCCTACGGCCAGCATCCACACTTTGAGACGATTCGTCTTCAAATATACGCTGTCTACGGATGCGATCGATACGTAGCGCCAGTCATTGTAGCGCGAGGCTGAAAACGAAACGACGCTCTCCTGACCGTCGATATTGGCGTCGAACCTCCCCGTACCGTCCGCGTTCATCAGCTTGGAGATCGAAGGCAGCGCGAGCAAATCGGGCACCGGCATGCTGCCGTAGTTATGGGCGATGACGTCGCCGACTTTGTCGACGACCAGCAGCGCGCCTTCCGCATGGGGCTTCAGGGCGGACAGCCGGTTGTTCAATTCCGCCAGATCGATATTGACGGCGATGATGCCCTGCCGGGCTTCCTTGGCGCCGAAAAAGGGAATGCTTCGCACATAGCTTGCAATCAAGCCCGGATCGTAGCGTCCGGCCGCCCTTGCGGGAATCCAGCCGATGTTCACGTCCGACTGCTGAAAGGAGTCGAACCACGCCTCTCTGCCGCCCAGGTCGCAAGCCGACTCGTTCAGCATGCATACCCGTTCCCCCATGAACAGCAAATTGCCTTGCGGATAGTACAGGTCGATCGAATGGATATACGGCGTGTTGTTCTTGATATCGCCGATGTGCCTCACGACCTTCAGGATCGCGGAGGCGTCGCGGCTGATATCGTGCGTCAGCGGATAGACGAGCGCGTCGTTGCTGTCGAGCTCGGACAAGTAGAGATTCGGAAAGTTTACGGCAACCTTGACGACCTGCTCGTCGATTTCGTTTTGAAACTGTCGGACGGTCTGCATGTTCAGGCTTTGAACTTCCTCATTGTACGTTTTTAGAAAATATTGAAAAAAAACGAACAGGGGCACAAGGGAAATGACAAGCACGGCAATTAAATTAAAAATCAGCAGGCGCTGAAAAATCCGGCTATCATTGCGTTCCGTCCTGTTCATCCCCTGCTTCTCCTCCTCTAACGATGCGGAAGGACGGCATGAGCGTGCCTGCCGTCCTCCCCCTGTTGACTGCCGGGTGCTTATTTTCCTACCATCGTTTTGTAAGCTTCGTTCGCTTCTTTTTCCAGCTCGTCGCCGCCGTTGGCGCGGAAGTCGGCCACGTATTTGTCGAACGCATCGACGTCCGCTCCGCCGGTAATGATCTTGAAGTATGCGTCTACCGTCAGCTTATTGAGCGTGTTGGAGTATTTGCCGTACGCTTCTACGTTAGGAACGTAAACGGCGCTGTAGCCAGCGATCTTCGCGTATTTGTCGGCGAATTGGTAGTCGAACGCATCGCGCTTCTTGATGAACGGATCGTAGGACACTTTGGCGTTCAGCACGTTTTTGCCCTTCACGTTGGCTTCGGCCAGCGTATCGGAAGCCGTCAGGTTGATGAACTTGTCCTCATCCAGCTTCCAATCCACGTCTTTTTGGCCGTTGGTCAGCGTCAGATAGTACTCGTAGTCGGTGCAGGCGGCTTCGATCATCTTCAGCAGCAGCTCGAGCTTTTGCGGGTCCTTCATGGCCTGCGTCGTGATCGCGATCGGGTGGCTGGCCGTATCCCACATCGGCGTGCCCGCGGCGCCGTTCGGTCCGACGGCCGGGACGCCGAAGACGGCTTCCCCGCTCGGGACGGATTCCTTGAACGCCTTGTATTGACCGCCGCCGGCATCGTCCGGGATGTCCGGATTGAGCTCGTTGCGCCAGTGATAGAACATGGACATTCCCGTAATGCCGATTTTGCTGTTATAGAACGCCTGAGAATCCGCCCAATAGCCCGTCGTATTCTCGGATGTCACGAACTCGGGATCAATCAGTCCGGCCTTATACCATTTCTGCAGCGTTGCAAGCGCTTCCTTCATTTCTGGCTGAATCGCCGCGATGACGACGTTGTCGTCCTTCATCGTGAACTGAATCGATTTGCTGGCGTCTCCTTTGGCCGCGCCCTTGAAGTCACTGATGCCCGGATAGCCGTATGCGCCCAAAATATTCGGCAGGGCAAAGTCCGACAGGCCGTACGTGTCCTTCTTGCCATCCTGATCCGGGTCGTCGTTGCGGAACTTCGCGAACGCCTGCTCGTATTCGTCGATCGTCTCGGGAACTTTAGTGATCCCCACCTTGTCGAGCCAATCCTTGCGCCAGATGACGACCGTCGGATAGGATCCGTTCAAATTCGTCATGGGGATCGCGTAGATATTGCCTTGGTACTTGACGCCATCCCATGTCTCGGGATAATTCTCGTTCAAAAATTTAACATAGGTCGGCGCGAATTTTTCTAGCGTTTCCATCGGAATGGGCGAAATAATGCCTTGCGACACGTATTTGGGCAGGTTCTGCCGGTTCGTGATCTTCAACACGTCCGGCATCTCGCCCGACGCGAGGCGCACATTCAGGTTATCCTCCCATTTTTGCGAATCGACATACCAGAAGTCAAATTTGGCGTTGAACTTTTTCTCTACCATCTTTACGACGCTCGAGTTCGGATCCGGCTGGCCATAAGAATCGTAGCCCAGCCATTCGAGCGCGATCGGCTGCGTGCTTGCCGAGGATGCGCCTTGACTGGCGCCCGTACTGGCGCTGGCCCCCTGCCCTGTCTGTTCTTCATTGCCTTTGCTGCATCCTGCGAGCAAGCCCGCGCTCATCGCGACCGCCAGCGTCATTCCGGCAATCCTTCTGGTCGTTTGTCTCATGCCGCAACCCTCCATAGAAATGAATGTATGTTAACCTGACCTTTGGGGTCAAGCGTTAACCTTTGACGGAGCCCATCAGCGTGCCTTTTACGAAGTACTTTTGCAGAAACGGATACACGAACAGAATCGGCAGGACGGACACGACCAGCGCGGCCATTTTGACCGTCTCGGAGTTCACCGCTTGCGCATGCACCCCCGAGCCGGATTCTGCGGACACATCCTGACCCTCCAGCAAAATTTTGCGTAAAATCATCTGCAGCACCTGCTTGCGCTCGTCCTGAATGTAGATCATGCTGTCGAACCAGGCGTTCCAGTGTCCGACGCCGGCATAGAGCCCGACCGTCGCGATGATCGGCAGAGACAGCGGCAGCACGATGCGGAACAAGATGACGATATCGTTGGCGCCGTCGATCTTCGCCGATTCCTCCAGGCTCTCGGGAAGCGCCATGATGAAGTTCCGGACGATCAGCAGCATAAATGCGCTAACCGCGCCGGGCAACACCAGCGCCCAGATCGAGTTCATGATGCCGATGTTCTTGATCAGCAGATACGCCGGTATCATGCCCCCCGAGAAAAACATCGTCAGTACGACGATTCCCGTCCAAAGCTTGCGGTTCGGAAGCGTCCGCTTGGAGAGCGGATAAGCGCCGAGAAACGTCATGACCAGCGTGATCGCCGTGCCGAGCAGCGTGCGGACGATCGTATTGCCGTATGCGGTCCAGATCGTATCGTAATGAATGACCCGTTCAAAGCCTGCGAAATCGAACCGGGTCGGAATCAGGTGAAACCCGTAGCTGTTGACGACCTCGGGCGGACTCAGCGAGATCGTAATCGCTTGCATAAGCGGCAGCAAAGACGCGAGCGACAACGCCCCGAGGAACGCATATACGAAAACCAAAAACACGGTGTCTGACGTCGTACGTCTATGTCTCATTCCCGCATGCCTCCTTGGCTAGAAAATGGTGTCGTCCGAGAATCTGCTGGCGATGTAGTTAGCCGACAGGACGAGCACGAGCGCAACCACGTTTTTGAACAAGCCCACGGCGGCGGCATAGCTATAGTTCATCTTGAGCAAGCCCTCGGTGTACGTATAGGTGGATAACACTTCGCCGACGTCCATGACCTTGGCGTTGAGCAGATTGAATACCTGTTCGAAATCATCGTTGATGATCGAGCCCGAATTCAAAATGAGCATAATGACGATGACCGGCGCGATGGACGGAATCGTCACGTACCAGATTTTCTGAATCCGGCTGATGCCGTCCACCTCCGAAGCCTCGTACATCTCCGGATTGATGCCGGCGATCGCAGCCAGATAAATAATGGAGGAGAACCCGATATTCCGCCAAATGTCCGTGCTGACGAGTATGCTTCGGAACCAGCCCGGCTCGCTCATGAAGAAAACGGCGTCCGCGCCGAGCCAGGTAAGCAGCATGTTGATCGGTCCGCGGCTCGGAGATAAAAACTCGATGACCATGCCGGCCAGCACGACCCAGGACAGAAAATGCGGCAAATAGCTGATCGTCTGGACCGATTTTTTAAACCATTTGACCGAAACTTCATTAATAAGGACCGCCAGCAAAATAGGCGCCGTAAACCCGAAAATCAGCTTGTAGAAATTGATGAGCAGCGTATTGCGCAGCACCTGGCCGAAGTACAGCCCGCCAAACAGGTCCCGGAAATTGTCCAGCCCCACCCACGGACTGCCCCATACGCCTTTCAAAAACTGATAATCCTGGAACGCGATCAGCACGCCGTACATTGGGGCATAATGGAAAATCGCGTAATAAACGAGCACTGGAAGCAGCATGACGAAAAAGTATTTATGAGTCAAATAATTTTTGAACAACGAACGCTTATTCATGCCCACCCTTCCTTTCCGTCTCTTGCTTCTGTGGTCTCAATGTAGTCGCAGCGCGGTTTTCGCACAACCGACAAAAAATTGCGATGATACCGCTTTCTTATTTTGGGCCGATTTTAACTCGATATTTGCCCGGTTCCGGCGCTGCACTCGAAGCGAAAGACATGATTTATCCGAAGCGAAGCCGAAGTCGCCCGGAGTCGAAGCCGGTATACGATTTGTTCGCGTCCCGCGAAATCCTGCACCTTATCGGCGAGGACCTCGGCGATGAAAGCTTCGGAGTCATAGTGCAGCGTCACCTCGCCTTTTTTTCCGCGCCACACAAAATGGCCGTTCTCCAGCCTCGGCCGATGCAGGCTGACGAATTGCTGTAGGACCTGGACAGGCGTCTGCCGGCAATCGAAGCGATCGGTCAGCTCCAATACGGCAGATGGGTCCGAATCGCAAGCTTCGCTCGTCTCGTACGTCTCGTTCGACTCGCTTGGAACGCTTGCGTTGCCTGTCTGCCAATGCCAGACGAATTCGCGCCGGAAGCTCGATAGCTTCGAATTGTCGTAAGCTTTGGCAAGCTCCCAGCCGATCCGAAGCCGATCCTCTTCCCATTCGCAGAATAACAGCTCGGCAGCGTGCGCCTTGCCCGCGAGCTGCGGTTGACCGTCCACGAGAGGCACGGAATGGCCTTCGGACGAATTGTGCAGCAGACTGTAGCGTTCCGGACCGAAGTACTCGCGCGTATACAATCCGGCGCCAGGATCCGCCAGCAGATTTTCGCCGCCGACATGCAGGATAAAGTGACCCAGATCGTTGTGGTTGTGCGATTCGCCGTTATGGCCGCCTTTGGCCGAGAAGGCGAACATCTCCCCTTCCGAATGACGCCGGTCCACCGCCACCTCCATATCCCGGAAAAAGACGCCCCCATCCGGCAGAGGCCGTTCAAACAACCCCATGTCTGTCCAGAGCAAATTGCGCGTCACATGCGCCCACCGGTAGCTGCCGTCGGCATTAAGTGGCGGCACCATCTTTACTTCGGGGACAGGCGTCCCCAGACGTTCCGCCAGCCGACTCAGCAAGCCGGTATGCCAAGTGATCAATCCGGCGTCGGAGTAGTTCAGAGCCCGGCTCTCCGATAGAGCGAATGCGGCTGGAAACGCGGCGATGGCCCTCGCTTTGTCGCCTGCCAGCAGATCCAGGCCGCCATCCGTGTACAGGGCCAGCATGTCGGCGAAGTACGCGTAGTAGCCGAATCCGTAAAACCAGTAGCCGATCCCCTCCGGGCAGCCGCCGTCCTCCCCGTAACTCTCCAGAAAACAGGTCAGGCTGCGAAGGACCCGGTCGATCATGCCCGCCAGCCGCTCCTTATCGCGCTCCAGAAGCAATGCCGTCATCCCGACGGCGCCGCCGCATACGGCCGACCAGTTATCCTGGCGAGACTCCCAGTCGAAGGGAACCGGATCGTGGAACATCGGACGGAACACGCGGCGTTCGATCTCGCTGCGAATACGGCAGCCGATCCATGGCTGGAGCCGGTCGCCGACCAGGTACAGCAGTTCGGCCAGCGCATGCGCCGTCTCCGCCGCGAACAGATCGACCTGGCATTCGGGCGGTATGCGCGCGGTCGTCGCCGCCTCGACCCCGGCGGGCAGACAGGCGGGCAAGCACCAGGTATATTCGCCGCAAATGTCCCACGCCAGATTCTCCAAAGCTTCTACGCTTCGGTCTTTCGCCCCGTCCAGCAGCATATCGAGCGTGAGCGCCAGGAGCCTGCCTCTTCGTTCGAAATACGGGGTCTCGTACGCCTGCCGAAGGCCGGTCTGCTCAAACGTTATAAATTGAGAAAACGTAAGCGGCGGAATCGGCGTATCGATCGCCAGCTGAGCGTGCGCGCGGATCTCCTCGACCAGCGGACCGAGGTAAGCGCGCGCCTCCACGTACGGCAGCAGGCTGCCCTCGCGGACGGGGATGCCGAACGGAAACGAAAGCGGGCTCGGCCGGTCCCGTGCGAGCTCGCGGCGTATCGTGTTGAAGCTGTACATGGACATATGGGCGCTCCCCCTTTTTAAGCAACTCGGCAATGCCTGCGCCACTGAATTATAAGAAGAAGCGACGGCCGAACGATATATCAAACAATTGCGATCATACCGGATTTATAGCGAGCTTTTGAAAATCGGCCGCAATACGCAACAGAGCGTTATTTTTGCAAAAAAGAAGAACGATAGGCGTCTGCTATGCTGGGTTCGGAAGCGCCTTCCCGATTTCGTAGACGAGGGAGTGAACCTGCAATCAAAAAATCGAACGCTTGGGGCTATGCCTGCATCCTGGCGGTCGTGCTGTTATGGGGCTCGGCCGCCTCCGTAGGCCGCTATTTGGGAGAAGCGGGCTCGCCGCTAACGCTGTCGATATGGCGGCTTGCGCTCGGCCTCGTATTTCTGGGGCTCGTACGGCTGGCCGCCCTGGCCGGGCCGCCCGCCAAGCGAGGAGCCCGCCGGCGAGCCGGCGTCCGCGGACTGCATGACGCCGACTCCTTCTCCGCGGTTGCCACCTCGCTATTCCAAAGATGGCTCCCGGTCTGGATCGCCGGCATTCTCGGCTACGGCCTTATGATCTGGCTCTTTTTTGCGGCGGCGCGAACGACGCTGGCGAGTCACATCGTCCTGATCCTGTCGCTAGCGCCCGTCTCTACGATGCTGATCGCCCGGCTGACCGGCGATAGGCAGGCTGCCCGCGGCAGCCTTTGGCCGACGCTGTTGTGCTTGGGCGGCGTGACCATCATGGCTGCGCCGCAGGCGTCGGGATCGGGCGCGAGCCTGGCGGGCGATGTGCTCGCCGTGCTCGCCATGTTCTCTTTTTCCGCCTATACCGTGTTGACCAAACGGTACGGCGGCGATCTGCCCCCGCTGCAGCTCAACACGCACGGCATGTCCGCCGGTCTTTTGTTCCTGTGGGCGCTGCTTGCGATCACGGAAAAAAGCATGGGCCTGCATGCATTCGACACGCCCGGGCAGTGGACGGCGATCGTTTATTTGGGAGCGGCGACGACGGGACTTGCTTATTTGCTCTACACGTTAGCGCTGGCGCGCCTGCCGATGGATCGCGTCATGCCGTTTATTTTTTTGCAGCCGGCTGTCGGTGTCCTGCTGTCCGCCGTCTGGCTCGCGGAGGCGCTGACCTTGAACGTAGCGCTCGGCATGTGCGCCATCATCGGTGGTTTGTTCTGGAATCATGCTTCGCGGAAAATGTCCGCGCAAACAATTGGGAGGGATCCGACATGACCACGGAAATCGTAAAAATTGGCATTATCGGGTGCGGCGTAATCGGGAAACTTCATATTAAATCGGCGCTTGAGGCGCCCTGGGTCGCGGTCATTGCCATCGCCGACGCTTATCCTGCTGCGGCGCGGCAGGCAGCCGAACACTTCGGGATCGGCCGCACGTACGACGATGCCGCAGCCCTGCTGGCAGACCGCATGATCGATGCCGTCGTGCTGGCTGTCCCGACGAATGTCCGCACAGAACTTGCGCTGCAGGCGCTGGAAGCCGGCAAGCATGTGCTGCTGGAAAAGCCCCTCGCCATGAGCTCAGCTGATATTCTGCGCATCAGCGACGCGGCAGAAAAAGCGCGGCAAGCCTTCGGCCCCCGCACCGTCGCCTTTTGCTCCTCGCGGTTCCGTCATCTCGCGCACGCCAAGGCGGCGGCCGCGTGGATCGCGGAGGACCATCTCGGCGACATTCGCGTCATCCGGTGCCGCGTTACGGACCCTTCGCCGGGACGTCCGTCGACGCCGCAGCCATACTGGCGCGTCCACAGCGAGGTGAATGGCGGCGGCATTGTCTCTAACTGGGGGATTTACGATTTGGATTATTTGCTGGGCCTAACGGGATGGCAGCTTGAGCCCGAATGGGCGTTGGCCCGCATGTGGGGACTCGGGGAGCCGATCGCCGACTATTTTCCGCCCGATGCGGATACGGAAACGTACGGTGCCGCTTATATTCAATGTAGGGATCGAATCTCCCTCACTTATGAGCGCGGCGAATTCATGGCAGCGCCGCAGGAGCGATCATGGCAGATCGTCGGCAGCAAGGCCAGCCTGACGCTTCATATGACTTGGCCTTCAGAGAAAAAAATCGTCGCTTCCATTCTCCATCCGGAAACGGGCGTAGAAACGCGAACGATATGGGAAGGCAATGAGGACTCTTCGTGGGTCGATAAAGGCGCCTTATTCGATTTTACGCGGGCTATTATAGAAGGACGTCCCCCGATGACTGGACTGGTGGAAGCGCTAAAGCTGCAACGAATGATGGATGCGATCTATTTGTCCGCCAAGTCCGATAAGCCCGTTCAATTGTTGTCCGTGGGGGATAGGGCGACAAGCAAAGGAGGCGCGGCGCAGTGAAATATGCCTTCGTATCTTTTTCTTGCCCGGAAGCCAGTCTGGCCGAGGTGCTGCGGATGGCTCGCGATTATAATTACGACGGCTTCGAAGCGCGCTGCGGGTTCGGTCATGGCCACGGCATCGAGGTTTCACTGACGGCCGAAGCTTGCGCAGACGTGAAGCAGGCATTTGCGGACGGCGGCGTCGTACTGCAGGTCTTGAGCGTATCCTGCCGCTACGCCAACCCCGATACCGTCGCCGAAAATATCGCTTTGACGCGGGATTATATCCAGCTTGCGCAAAGACTTGCCGTACCGCTGCTGCGCGTATTCTGCGGTGAAATTACTGCCGGCCGCAGCCGCGAGGCTTCTCGCCTGCAGATCGTTGCCGCGCTCCGCGAGCTTGCGCCCCTGGCTGAAGCCGCCGGTGTGACGCTTGCGGTCGAGACGCACGACGACTGGTCCGACCCTGCCGAGATGAGAACCGTCATGGAAGCGGTAGACCATCCGTCAGTCGGCGTCGTCTGGGATCTCATGCACACGCTGAGAGGTGGCGGCACTCCGATGGAGGAAGCCTATCGGCTTCTCTCGCCCTGGCTGAAGCATGTTCACTTCCATGACGGCTTGCTCGAACTTGACCGGCTCGTCTTTCTTCCGCTCGGCGAAGGGGAGATCGATCATCGGCCAGCGGTAAAGATTTTAATACAAAATCGGTATCAAGGCTATTTGAGCGGGGAATGGCTCGATTGGGAGCCGCCTCAGCTCCACCTGCCACGTGAACTTCAATCCATGCTTCGGTACGAGCAAGAAGCTGTAAAATTGTAGCAGACGTGGCGATATGAAAGGGGTCGGGCTTCACACCGTCATTAATAACAGTGAAGCCCGGTCTCTTTTCCGCTGCACGCCTCCATTCAGACGCCTTTTATCTCACCGGTTATAGCCCCACCTTTGAAACCATCGCACCGCATCATCAAGCATTTGCTCCGTCATTCGATGGCCCGTTCCTATATATTCGATAATCTCGAAACGTGCTGGAGATGAAGCATAGACTTCCTCTAACGCCCGCCGGAATCTCCGCGCTCTGTCCGGCGGAACATGAGCGTCTTCGCTCCCGTTAAGGTAGCAAATTGCGGGGACATGTTCATACGAGGGCAAATTTGTGATCGGATTACACCGTAAATAACAATTTATTGCATACACATCAGGGCTACTAGGCTTTTCATCGGTCCCGGGTCTGAGCCAATCAGGCGTCGAAATACAGGCCGCGACTGCTTGAATACGTCTATCAATACCAGCAGCGACGACCGAAATATCTCCTCCCATTGAGACACCGCCTGCGAGAACGTTTCCATGTATGCCGAACCCGCCGAGCGCCCAATCCACGATTCGGGGATACTCTTCAGCAAAGTGAGCCATAATCAGCCAGAAATAACGACGTTTATTTTCTCGCAACTTAGTCTGAAATTGCTCTTTGCTTCCATTTCTACGTTCACCGTGAGCAACAGGGTCGAAGGATACGGCAACAAAACCTTGGCCAGGATTCATTTTTTATCATTCTCACGAGCTAGAAGCCTGCCAGATGATCGCTATGAATGGAATAAGTTAAACATGAACCATCGGATTCCATTCGAAATTCATAAATAACCGCATTGGTCGTATCGGTATGGGGAGGATGTTGTAGATGAGGACAAACCAGCCGATTTAAGTCCGTTGTCGTAGCCAGTAACCGAATACGACGATTCGCGTATCTATTCCAAAATGAGGAACCAATTCCCTCTTGTAAAAAGACTCGACTCTCCTGCTCACTTCGCTGCGTTCTTCGGGCCATCTCGGCCACCAATTCTGTTGCGTGCGAAGGCGCTCCGGAAAAAGGATCTCCTCATAGGAGGATTGAAGCGAGTGACACGAAAGCCAGGCGTGGTCGCGATAAGCTGGCCATTCTCGATTAATATTCGGTCATTTCCGGCACGAGCATGACGGGCAGCTGCTTGCTGCGCGCCAGCGATAGCGATGTCTGGATCGTTCGCCGCAACGGACTGCTGAATACCGTGTCGAGTCGATTTCGATCGAAAAAGTCCCGAACCCGGATGGCTTGTCGTTCTCCCCGCGGTGAGAGACTGCAGTCCGCTTCTGTCGATTGTTTAATGTTCGCAAGAGACTCGCCGTGCCGAATTACGTATACAATCAAGTCGTTCCCTCGTTTCTGCAATCATCGGCCGTCGTCATGGTTTAATATACGATACGTGCTGCAACTGAAGCCAGGCATGAAGCTCGGCGATCGGTACGTCGCGGAGTCCGCATTGATGGTCGATTGCAAGAGAAGCAGCGACGCCGGCAGCTTGCCCCAGCGCGTAACATGTCGGTTGCACGCGCATCGAAGACATCGCGACATGCGTCGCGGATATGGCACGGCCCGCCACCAGGAGATTGGCAATTTCTGCGGACACCATACTGCGATAAGGGATATCGTAGCCTGATACGGGACGCTCGTCCGTCGCCTTGCCGCCATCCGGGCTATGGATGTCTATTTCGTAATTCGTCTGGGCAACTACGTCTTCGAATCGACGCCCATCCGAGATGTCTTTTTCCGATAACGTATACAGTCCTCGAATTTGATTGGTCTCCCTGACGCCGGTCTGACCTGCGACATGAGATAAAATATAGGTGCCGAAGCCGTTTCGTTGAAGGTAGTGCACGACGCCGAACACCTGGCGAAGCGCTTCAGGCTCGGCTCGGTTCACATCGGATATTTTCGCTCCATTTCCTTTTACGCGCGTCATATTGACTAGCAGCGTGCCGTCGCCGTTCTGCTCCCAATACAATCGCCTGCCCTGCGGAAGATCATCGACGTCGTTGTATAGGGGGCAGCCCTCCGGCAGAATCGGAACGACGGACTTTCCGGTGTCCTGCATCGTGAACATCAACGTCATCGGCTGCGTCAAGCCGTCCGATTCCCGTCCCGAGGAATAAGAGACGCCGGCATCGATGGCGACGCGCGCGTCGCCCGTACAGTCGATAAATTGCTGCGCCTCAAAGGCCTGCAATCCTTCCCTAGTGGATGCGACGACGGCCTTCAGCCTACCGCCGTCTACGACGGATCCGACAAAATCGGAATGGTAGAAAACGTCCACGCCTTCCTTTCGCATCTTCTCGTTCAAGTAGTGGCGCAGCAGGAAGGGCGAATACTGCGGAATAATAGAGCTATCGTGCTGCGGAGGCAGATACTGCTCCAGCATGTCCGCGATGATCTCCCTATAGAAACCGGTGACATTCCCGATCGGCATGAACACGCTCACGTTACCCAGCGTGCCCATACCGCCGAGCTGCGCGGACTTCTCGATTAGATGAACCTTTTTGCCGCTTCGCGCCGCGCTTACCGCCGCAGCGGTGCCGGCAGGACCGCCGCCGATTACGACCACGTCTGCTTTTGCGTAGACAGGCACGTCCCTGCTAAACTGAACTCGACCTTGCATATAGTAGCCCTCCCTTTAACATTGATATTACTCCCGCTGCTCGTCCCTTAATTGCCCTAGCCGTCTCAGTCGAAACGCTCGCTAGCCACCTCCCCTGTTGTAAGTCGGAGGCTTTGCCTCGGTCACGGCTTCAAATAGGCGGCCTCGTATTCGGCGATGACGTTTACGCCTCTTTTTTCTTCCAGGCAACGATGGTCTGATCCAAACTTGCATGGTCAACTTGGACCGGACAACGTCACGCCGCCGTCACAGACTAAGTTTGCAGCAGCACCTGCTCGTTGCCGGCGATAACTTTGCTTTGCATGGAAGAAGAAACTAGTCATATTATGAAGCCGTCGAATCGCGGAAAGGTCAAATAACGGCGCTCTGCGACCGGAGAAGCTGTTGGAGCTCGGCGATGTCGATGCCGCGCGTCGTTCTCTTTTGCATGGCGGCCAGCGCGGCGGCCAATCCGGCCGCTTGGCCGGTAGCCATGCAATGCGACTGCACCCGGACGGAAGCCAGCGCCTCATGCGTCGCCGACAGGCAGCGGCCCGCCGTGAGCACATTATCAAGTCCCGCCGGCGTCAGACACCGGTACGGGATGTCGTAGGCGCCTGCCAGCTCAGTCCACACATTCGTTTGATCGCTCGGGCTGTGGATGTCGATCGGGAAGCAGCCTTTGGCAATCCGATCGAAAAATTGCGCTCCGAGCAGCACGTCGTCCTGCGTCAGCACATAGTCCCCCACGATACGCCTCGTTTCTCGGACGCCAACGCGTCCCGCGGCGGCCGATAACGAAGCTTTGGCGAACCCCGGCAAATAGCGGCGCGCGAACGTTACAAGCGACATCACTTGTTCGCGCAAATCGAGATCGGCTTTGATCAGTTCGGCGTTATTCGTGCCGTCGATCCGATTGACGCGAGTGGCGTTAAAGATGACGTCGCCATCCCGGTAATCCGAAAACAGCGTCAGCCTTTCCCTACCGAGGTTAAGCTCGTTTCGCGACTTCGCTTCTGCAACGGCCCGATTGAAGCCGCTTAAAGCGACCATCCGTTTGGCGAAATGCGCGGGCAGACATTCCGGGAGCATCGGATACGTGATCCAAACGAATTCGTCGCGGTGATCGAGCGTGTAGTCGATGAAAGCGTCGAGATCGACATAGCTCATTTTGAACAAGGCGGATACGGGCTGCGTTAGCCCGTCCTCGCTCCTTCCCTGCCCGTACGATGCGCCCGCCGCGGCGGCAATATCGCCATCACCTGTCGCATCGACAAATTGATCGGCATAAACCGACGTACTGGCGGACTTCGTTCGCAGCCCGATGGACGTTATGCGTCCCGCAGCGGAATCAACCCGATCGACATACGTATTGAGCAGCAGCGTAGCGCCCGATTCCAGCACCAGTTTGTTCAACACGTATTTCAGAATTTCAGTATCGAACGGCGTAATGTAGCCGCCTGTGCCCTGTGTGGAACCTGGTTTATCGTAAAGGCATTTGAGCGTTCCCGGCGATCCTTCGCATGCAACCAACTCATCGACTACTTCTTGAAAAATCCCTCGAATAACCGGATCGTCCCGAAAGAAGTTCGTCATCCACGGACCGACGAGACTCCCGGTACCCGCTCCCCCGAGATAGGAGGCCGGCTCGATCAGCACGGTTCGCGCCCCGGAACGGGCGGCGGCAATCGCCGCCGCAACGCCTGCTGGACCGCCGCCGATTACCGCCACTTCATATTTCGCTTCGTTCATGATGATCCCCAGCCTCCGCCTCTGTCTTTTACAAATTTGATCGCGCCGTTTTTAAGTCGAATCGTTCGCGAGCCTCCTCCCCTGTCGTAAGTCGGAGACTTAATCCTCAATAACGGCTTCATTTTAAGAGCGGAAGCGATTACGGTCTATACTCATCTTAGATGGTGTTCACGGCTATAATCATTAAAGCGACATCTTCGTTCCCAAAATGCCAGTTCCAACACCTAAATAAAGTGAAGCAGGGAGTGGAAACGGTCGAGCCGCGGACGAATAACGAGAAGCGCTTGCAAGAATTCCATTTCTCGCGTTTGGCTCTGCAAGAAAACAACTTTATCGCAAAGTAATTTTCGTTTAAGGCAAATAAGCTTAAGGGACTTGTCCCCTAAGCTTAATGTTAACTCGATTAACCCACAGCGAATCTGCACGTTGCGGAACTAACAGATTAATGATCCCCGTTAAATGAACAAAGCAGCTTCAACCGCCTTCGGCGCTATCGTTCAAAAATAACGCGTCCGCTACGAGAGCATTTCTAATTGTTCCATAACTTTCGCCAAGCAGGAACAATGGTGAATTCAAGCGTTTGTGTGCTGTAACCGAACGGAGCCCTAGGTAGATTCGACGAATTGGTTGCCGCGGCTCGCGCCTTTCGTTGAGGGCAAATCCGCTTGTTTGCGGGCAGGATCCCCAGCGCAGCGGCGAGCCGACAGGACTGGGAGGATACGATCTCCGCGCTCCGCCTTCTAGGCGATCGCGCAGCCGAGCATCGACTTCTGATCGCGATCGAGACGCACCCCGCACACTCGCGGACACGCTTGAATCAGCGGTCAAGCTCATGCGGGAGAAGGCTCATGCCCACATTAAGATCAATCTGGACTTCCTTCATCTGTGGGAAGCCGGCTGTCCACCTTTGGAGGCCTATCGGCTGCTGAAGGTATGGACGGTTAACTACCACCTTAAGAATATCTCGGATATCGGACGACTGGACATTTACAAACCAGAAAACGTCTACTCGCCCTCAGGCGATATGCGGGGGACCGCGTCGCTGGCCCGCGGCGTTATCAATTATGGCGGCTTATTCGATTGCTTGGAGCGAGACGGCGTTCCTCACCCCCTCTCGCTCGAATGGTTCGGGGAGCGCCCGAGCCAATATTTACAGGCCGAGATGATGTGGCTCCGTCGGCAAACCCTGTCGGCTGCGCCTAATAACAACCAATACGGGATTGAAGGAGCTCGCCCATGATCCTCACCTATCCGACACGCGAACAATTGAATGCCAAGCAGGCCGACTCTCTGTTAATAAAGCTGATGTACAGTGTGGAAGGCATCACGAATTGTCGGCTGGACCGCGATACGCAAGAGATCGTCATTGAGGCGGAGCAGGAAACCGAAGCCTCGGCAATAAGCGAGACTGTGGCCGCGTTAATGGAAAACCGCATCATTGCGATCGTTGAAGGTTGCCGCGTTGCCGATAACAGCAGGCGCGATCGCGATCGTTCCGTCCGAGCCGGTCGTCAGGAAGCGGCCATTAAAGATGCCTGTTTGGAAAGCAAGGCCGTTGGCCACGATGGAAACCGTGTTGTCGTTATTCGATTCGAAGCGAAGCTTCGGCGAAATGGTGCTGCTTCTTGCTTTGGACGTCAGGTTAGACCAGTCCGAATCGGTAAGATAAAGCACGGAGGTATTGGTGTTGGCTACGCTCGAGCTGTTCGCGGTCGGCGAGGTTACCCAAAGCCCGTTCGCCTTGGACTGCAAGCCCGTCGCGTTCTGTCCCCAGTCCGCCACCTCGAACAGCTGCGCATCCGTCAGCGCGTTCTTCAAGATGCTGTACAAAGGCGACTTGCTGGCGACGGCGATGTTCGGCGTATTCAAGCCGTTTTGCGCCACGATCCGCGTATCTGCGTACAGCCCCGCGATCGCCGCCTTTTTGGTTTTGGACAGCGGCAGCGTGCCGTCCACGTTTTTCAGCAGGACGACCGTCTCGCGCGCCTCCTGCATGGCCACCTCTTGATGCGCCGGCGTGTTGTAATCCGTGAGCGTCGAGGCGACATCCTTGGCCTGGTTCGCGAACGGATATTTCAAAGGCACGCCGCTGGCATCCGTCTCGTAAATACGCCGATCCGAACGAGCTGGTTAATGAGCGGCCTGACCGCCTTCTGGACATCCGCCAGCGTGATGCCATACAGCCCTTCCTTGACGGCATTGGTCAGCGTGACGACATCGGTCTTGTCCGTGCCGGACGCGCGCGTCGACTCGGAATCCGCCAGCACCATCAGCGCCAGCGCATGCTTGCGGTCTAGCGTGTACTGCGTATCGTAGCCGTTGCCCGAGTTGCCGCTCGTATACATATGATTTTCGGCGTTAAAATCGGGCGAAGAATACATGCCGAACCGGGCACGCTCGTTGCCCAGCGCCAGATAAGGGGAAATGATGTTCGGGACGCCGTTCGTGCGCCCGAACGCGGTCATCGCGCCGGCCATGGAGCCCGAGGCGAACGCCTTGAACACCGACGGCGCATGATATTCGTAAATCGCTCTCGCGCTGGCGTTGTAGCTGGCGGATTGGCGGAACCACTCCGCATTGTACAACGAATAGTGCCGGGTGCCGACGATCGCGCGCTGCCAGAAGCCGTCTTGGCTGACGCTTTGGTTCGTGCCCGCCAGACCTGCCGACATGCTGTCCACCATGGTTGCGGTCAGATGCGTGTCTTCGCCGTAGCCTTCGGCGAACCGGCAGTTAAGCGGATTGACCCGCATATCCGTAATCGCGGTGAAGGCGATCGGCTTGGACGCGCCGCTGCCGTAGTGAATGTTCGACGTGCCTTGCTTCACGTTCAGTTGGCTGATTTTCTCGCTGCCCATCACCTGTCCGACCTGCGCGGCCAGGTCTTTGTTCCATGTTTGCCCCAGGCCGAGCAACGAAGCGAAGTCGGTAGAAACGCCATAAAGGGTTGTCCGCTGCCGCGATGCCCCCCGGTACCGTTTTTCCTTTGCGCGGATTGTCTTCCATGACGAAGGTATAATTGTCGCGAACGCCCGTCGCATACAAGGAAGCGCCTTCAAGCCCGATATAATCGAAGTACGTATCGACGAAGGCGTTCAGGTGATCGGGGTTGCCGTCGAAAAGCGGCATTCCGTCATAGACGCCCCCTGCCTGCGTTTTGAATGTTACGGCGTTAATTACGCTTAGTCCCTCTTGCGGTTGGTCCGCTTGCACAGCCGTCGCGAACGCGGAAACGGATAAAGCTGCGGCGAGCGTCAGCGATACGGTCCGGAGACCGAATTTCTTTATCCTTGTGCCCGGCTTAGACAATTGACTTCCTCTCCCTTTGATCTGTTTTGGAATGCGGTTGCTGCCTCGCTTTTCCTTAAAAGCGATTTCAGAACTCTTGTTATAGGGCCAAACGGTCACGGAGAACGGAAATACTTAACCTCGGACATGCAATATTCGGACTTTTTGAAAATTCGTTTACTATCCTCTTTCTCCATAAAAAGGCAGCCGGTGTTTGTTTGCTCGGCTGCCTTTATGTTCTGATAAAATAAAGTATTAGACTGAAAAATAAAGTATTAGACTACGTAAATAAAGTATTAGACTGCGGGCAGGCGTTAAGTTGCCGGGAGGATAGTTGCAATGAAAAAAGCTGCCCTAAAGAGGGCAACTTTTTTATTTCTTGATATTAAACCAACCTGTTGCCACTTGAATCATGTCCCAAAGTTTGCCTGGAATATGAAGTTGGTCGAGTTTCGAAGTATCCAGTTCGGTTTCGATTTCGGCTTCACATCCATTTTCCACTTTTTCAACCCAATCCGGGTTCATAATTAATGCATGTCCAATGGCGAATAACGGTAATCCTAATTCCATAACTTTTGCAGCGTCATCAGGTGTCAGGATAGAACCAGCCGCCAATACAGGTACCTTGCCGCTTGCTCTTTCAAGAATCAATTCAAGCCTTGTCTTCTCATCTTGGCTATCTACAGGCTTGGAAGCCACATGATCTAACGAAGCGTGGATATAGTCTAGATTTTGTTCGACAAGGAAATCGATTAATTTATAGGTGTCCCTCATCCGCAATCCGTCTGCTTTGGAGGATTCTTCAGGCGACAAACGATACCCTAGCATAAATGGCTTTGTCGCATGTTTTTCAATGACCGATTTGATTTCTTCAATAATCGCCAATGGGAAACGCAGGCGATTCTCAAGGGTTCCACCCCATTGGTCTGTTCGTTGATTGGTTGCTGGAGACCAGAAATTTTGGATCAAGAAGCCATGAGCGCCATGAATTTCGACGCCATCAAATCCAGCTTCGATCGCTCTTCTTGTTGTATCACCAAAAGCACGTATTGTAGATAGGATTTCCTCATGGGATAGCGCTCTTGTTTCTGCGCTTGGACCAAAAGCAGTAGGCTCAGGTAGATATACGCTGGCGCTAACTTTATCCAGCCCAGGCAAGGATTTATCGCCTGCATGGAAAATCTGCAGGATCGCAGGGGCACCACCACTTTTAGCTGCGTCGGCTAGTTTTCGCAAACTCGGAATAAAATCGTCGCTGTATCCAGCAAATTCATTCGTAAAACCTTGTCCATTAGGCAAAACTTGCGTGCAGCCTGTAATGACAAGCCCTACGCCATTTACTCTTTGCTCGTAGTAGCGTACTTCTTCATCCGAAATGGTAAGGTCATCATTACTAGACCATGTTGTCATGGGTGACATAACGACTCTATTCTTGATCGTTACTCCGCTTTTAAATGTGAAAGATTTAAAATACTTACTGTATTTTTGATTCACTGTAATAACCTCTCAATTCATATTGTTTTGTTAAATCGCCTTCTGTTTCACAAGTTTAGTATGTTGACCCTAGGGCAAGTCAAATGTAAATTTTAAAAAGTATAGATACGATTTAATGGAGTATTTTAAACGATTGTGCTATTCTCTTAGTTACAGTAGCTGTAGTTAGAGGTGAGTAAATTGTTGTACTCAATGAAACATGTGGTGGAAAACTTTAATATCACGGCAAAGACACTTCGGTTTTATGAAGAGCAAGGGATTCTGCCAAATGTATCGCGTGATGAAATAGGGCGAAGGGTTTACAGTGAAGGACATTTGGATTGGATTTCTTTTATTCGTTGTCTTAGAGAAACAGGAATGTCACTTGCTCAGATAAAAGAATATAAAGATCTTTATGGTAAAGGAAATTTAACCTTCTCGCAAAGACAAGAGATGCTAGTGAAGCATAAAATAGAAGTGCAAAAGAAAATTGAAGATGAATTAAAATACTTGGAAGAATTAAATTATAAGATAGCCATGTATGATCTTCAGAAAGACGAGGTCAGAAAAAACCCAAACCATAATTTTAAATGCCACGGTTTGGAAAATAGCGACGCGAATTGATGAGTGTTAAGCTAGAGGAAAACGTTAGTTTAATAAAACAGCGGTAGTCTAGGACTTTTTTTCAGTCCAAAGCTACCGCTGTTTTTATATTCAAGCCAGACTAATACTTATTTTTACATATATAAAGAATTCCAACAACTATTATCGGCGCTGGATCAACCTTTTCAGTCTAATACGTTTATTTCACTGAACACTTTAAGCTCTCAATTTGCGTTTGTAAGTTTGGTGCTTCCGATTCTTAGCCCTTAACCGATCCCGCCATCATGCCTTCAATGATGTATCGCTGCAAGAACAGATAAACAATCAGAATTGGGAGCATGACCGACAACAGATCGGCAAAGACGAACTGCCACTCCGTCCCGTATTGAGATACGAAGTTGTACACGGAGAACGGCAAGGTCCACTTATTGCTGTCGCTGATGATGTACAACGTATTCGCGAAGTCATTCCAGGCATAGATGGAGACGAAAATCGTCACCGTGGCGATCGAAGGCTTGAGCAGCGGGAAGATGACCCGGTTGAATGTGTAAAATCCGCTGGCGCCGTCGATTGTGGCCGCTTCGTCGAGTTCCCTTGGCAGCGTCCGGACGAACCCGCTCATGATGAAGATGGTAAGTGGCAAGTAGAGCGCCGTCAAAAATAGAATCAGTCCGATAAACTCGCCCGAAATATGCAGGGACTTCAGCAGTTTGATAGAGGGAATGATTAGTGAATGATACTTTGCTTTGGTTGTTGCCTTCTTAGGTTTTGCCTTTTCAATAGTCGTGATTTTTGTTGCAATCTCTTTTAGTTTTACTTCACCAGCTTCAGAAACCATTTGTTACAAGGATTTCTAAATAAAGACTACCAACCTTGAAGTGAGTTCCATATGGTTTTCATTTAATGGCTGAGATTTTAACCCATTCTTTTAAAAGTTTATCTTCACGAGAAACTTTTGAGTTAGTTTCAAAACAAAATCTTCCTCGATAACCCGTATTGCTTAAGTGAAGTACAAAGAAGTTATATATGGATTTTAATATCTTGATGATTTAAATTAAATACTGATGTATAACATTTAATTAGTGTCCAATTAATCGACATTCCTTGTTGATCAATTTGTTTTATATCGTCTTCAACTTCATAACAAGGTTTTTAAATATTGATAAACACCCCCCGATTAGTGCCAACGGCGTCTGTATCTTTCTTGAAAATAATTAGTTCTTGAGACATTTCCAAATCTCCCCGTGCCGTCTGATAAAAAATGTCGCAGGCCTTTTCTCCCAATTATAGTTGTTTACTTGTAGTCTGGAAGAATAATTTTAAATGTTCTTGTCGTTAGCGCCAGAAACAAAACACGGCCACAAAATTTAACTGTACGTTGTAAATCGCTTGCATCAAATTATCACAAAAGCGACCATTCCCGGTAATAACCATGGAGTGGTCGCTTTTTGTGAATAAAATGCATAAATATTCATTCCAAAAGATTATGAAATAAAGTGTCAACCGAATTATGGAACAAATCCGGCGAAATGTGGAATTTCACACCAGTCCGAGCGGCGAACCCGTGCAGCACCCATTTTTAATTGCATTTGCTATATCCGCAGTTCGTACACGTCTTGCACCCCTCGACGTTGATCAGCGAAGCCGAACCGCAGGACGGGCACAGGTCCGTCGAGGTGTGACTGGACTTGCCGTAGCCGTAAGTCGGCGGCGCCGGGATGGCGGTCGCGGCGATCGAACCAACGGCGCTGCCGCCTGCGCCGGCATCCAACGCCTCGGAGGCAGCCGCTTCTTCTGCGAGAATGCCCGCATGCAGCTCGAGCGCCTTGGCTACTGCGTCGGCGATCGATTCGACGCGATTCGGCCCAAAGCCCACCGCACCGGAGCCGCCGATGCCCTTGAGGTGCTTGACGAGCAGCTGCACCTTGTCGCCGTGGTCGCCGTACCGCAGGAACAGCGAGCAGACGCGGCCGAGCGCTTCGGCCATCGCGAATACGTCGGAGCCGGCCTTGCCCACGTTCAGGAAGATCTCGCCCGGCGTGCCGTCGAGGTCGTTGACCGTGATATAAGCCATGCCGAACGGGGTGTTGAACTTATACGTCGCGCCGCGCAAAATTTTCGGACGGCTTTTGTAGGCTTTGTCGGGCGCGGCCGATACGACAGGCACGGCCGAAGCCGCAGGAACGGCTGACGTTGAAGCGGCTGCCGCAGGCAATACGGCCTCTACCGCAGCTACCGCTTCGGCGATCGGAGCGGCCTCATCCTCGTTGTCCTGCTGCTTCTCTTCCTTCTTCTCGTCCTTCGTCGTGCTTAGCACTTGAACGTCGCGGCTGCCGTCGCGGTAGATGGTGACGCCTTTGCATCCAAGCTCGAAGGCAAGCTCGTACAGCTCGGCCGTCTCCTCGACCGTGAAGTCAGCCGGGCAATTCGCCGTCTTGGAGATCGAGCTGTCCACCCAGCGCTGGATTGCGGCCTGCGCGCGGATATGATCCTTCGCGGACAGGTCCATCGCGGTCACGAACCATGCCGGCAGTTGCTCGCCCGGATTCGCGTCCTGCCACTCCTGCGCGATCGGCACGAGTTGTTTGTCGTAGCCCAGCCGGCTCTGCCTGTAGAACTCGAACGCGAAGTACGGCTCAATGCCCGTCGACGTGCCGACCATCGTGCCCGTCGAGCCCGTCGGCGCCTGCGTCAGCACGGTAACGTTGCGCATACCGCGCTCGCGTACCGCCGCCCCGACTTCCGGATACGTCTCGACGATGTTTTTCATGAAGCCGCTTTGCAGGAACGGCTCCGCGTCGAACGCCGGGAACGAACCTTTCTCCGCGGCGATCTCCGTAGAAGCCAGATATGCCTCCTTGGCCATAAACCCGTACAGCTTGTCGAGAAAAACCAGGCTCTCCGGGCTGCCGTAACGGATCTCTAGCCTGATCATCAACTCTGCGAGGCCCATCGTGCCTAGCCCGACGCGCCGCTCGAGCTTCTGGTTCGCCTCGTTTTCCGCGAAGTGGTAGGGCGTCTTGTCGATGACATTGTCCAGGAAGCGCGTCGAATATCGGACGACCCGGCTCAGCTCATCCCAGGCAACGTCGTGCTTCGCTTCGTCGTAGAAACGGGAAAGATTGACCGCCGACAGGTTGCAGACCCCCCATGCCGGAAGTCCCTGTTCTCCGCACGGATTTGTACAAATAATAGGATTAAAATACCAGCTGTTCGACATCTGATTGTAGTATTCCATAAACACGACGCCCGGCTCGGCCGATTTCCAGGCGGACTCGATGATCGTGCGCCACACCTCGCGAGCCCGGACGGTGCGGTACGGAATGACCTGCTTGCCAAGCGACTTCCACTTGTCCAGATCCCCGTCCCACAGTGCGTCGTATTCGGCATCGGACGTATCGGGGAATACAAGCTCCCAATCCAGGTCCTCTTTGACCGCCTTCATGAAGCCGTTGCTCACGCATACGGACAGATTCGCATTCGTTACCTGCCCCATCGTCTGCTTGACCGTGATGAAGTCGACGATGTCCGGGTGCCAGTCGTTCATCATCAGCATAAGCGCGCCGCGTCGGCTGCCGCCCTGCTCGATCAGTCCCGTCGTGTAGCTGAACAGACCGCCCCAGGACACGGCGCCGCTCGACGAGCCGTTGACCCCGCGCACGATCGACCGGCGCGGACGCAGCGACGACAGATTGATGCCCACGCCGCCGCCGCGCGACATGATCTCGGTCATCTCGGTCAGCGTCTCCATAATGCCGCCTCGGCTGTCCTTGGGCGACGGGATCACGTAGCAGTTGAAAAGCGTCAGCTCGTCGCTGGCACCTGCTCCCGCGGCGATGCGGCCGCCCGGCACGAGCTTCCAGTCGTCGAGCAGCCAGCGGAAGCGGTCGCGCCAGATCTCCTGGCGCTCCGGCGCTTCGACCGAAGCCATCGCGCCGGCCAGCCGGTCCCACATTTCCTCCGGCGACTGTTCGATCGTCAGCGTCAGCTTCTCCGGCGACGTCTCGACTAGATCGCCGCCACGCGTCCGCACCGTCACTCGTTTGCCGTCACGCGCAATAACTTCTCCGACCTCCTTGGCCGGAAACTTCGGATCGTCCTTCGTCAGCGCCAGCACCGTGTCGCCGACCTTGACCGCGTTCGTATCCGCGTTTTTCCACGCATACCGGTCGAGGAAAATTTTTTCGCTTAAGCCTTCAAGACGACGGCCTGCCGCCTTGTTCGCCCCGTCGTTTTCCAATTGGACGCTCACTTCGCCACTCTCCTTATAGGACACAATATATTGCGACTTTACCCATTATACGCTACAAAATATAGATATTCGAGTGGCCCTTCCATGAATTGCGACAATGGGCCCAAAAAATTCGGACACCCGTCACAAGCTGCCGAACGCGCCCGATTCGCGACGTCTTGAGGTTATGAAATCGCCGCGCTTGCTCATACTAGAAGAATAGACCCAAGAGGAGGAGAAGCGTCTGCGCCCCCCATTCCATCTACCGCACGGCTCCGAGGCCGAAGTCAAAACAGCCGCCGGCATCGCGCCTTCGTTCGCGCCTGCCGATGGCACGCCCAAGGCTGCAGCACAGCAAGGCGCCGCGCAAGCCGGCGCACCGGCTACGAATACAGCCCCTTCGAAGGAGGATGCAGCGCGCAGCGTCCGCAAGCTGCATCCGCTCGTCGACCTGCACGTGGACCGCACCGCCTTTGACGAGCTCGAACGAAGAGCCGACCGGGGCGGTCCTTGGGACGACTGGTCGCTGTACAAGATGTCGTGGGAAGCCGAGGAAGCGCAGCTCGTGACGGATTTTCATGAACTGCAATGCATGCGGGTGCTCCCCGGCCTTACGCCCCTTCCGCATCAGGAGGAGACGGCGCGGCGCGTTCTGCACGAAATGCGGGGAAGAGCGATTCTCGCGGACGAGGTCGGACTAGGCAAGACGATCGAAGCCGGGCTGATCCTGAAGGAGTATATGGTGCGGGGGCTTGTGAAACGGACGCTCATTCTCGTACCGGCCTCTCTCGTGCTGCAATGGGTCCGCGAGCTGAACGCCAAGTTCGGCATCCCCGCCATCGCGCAGAAGAAGGCGTATCACTGGAACAACGAGGTCGTCGTCGCTTCGATCGACACGGCCAAGCGCGACCCGCATCGCGAGCTGCTGCTCGATACCGAGTACGACATGCTCGTCATCGACGAGGCGCACAAGCTGAAAAACAAGAAAACCGGCAACTACCAATTCGTCAGCGATATCCGCAAAAAGTACTGCCTGCTGTTGACGGCGACGCCCGTACAGAACGATATGAACGAGCTGTACAATCTCATCACGCTGCTCAAGCCGGGCCAGTTGGGGGGCGAAGGCGATTTCTCCGCAAACTACGTTGCCGGCAAGCGGGTCGCCAAAAACGAAGACAAGCTGCAGGCAGCGCTCGGACAGGTCATGATCCGCAACCGGCGCACCGACGGCGGCGTGGAGTTCACGAAGCGTTTCGTCGCCAACGTCCCGCTCCGGCTCTCCCCCGAGGAGCAGGCGCTCTACGAGGCCGTCACCCGTTACGTCCGCGAGAATGCGACCGTGGAGGGCGTCGACATGTCCAGCATGCTCTCGCTCGTCACGCTACAGCGCGAGGTTTGCTCCAGCCGGGATGCGGTGTTCCTGACGCTCATCAACCTTTTCAAAAAAACGCCGGAAGATTCCCCTCGCCGTCCGAAAATTTGGGAGCTCGTCGAGTTCATCCGGCAGGTCAAGGCGAATACGAAAGCCGAAGCCACGATAAAGCTGATCAATGAGATCGGCGACAAGGTCATCGTATTCACCGAGTATCGCCAGACGCAGGAGTATCTCCTCCGCTTTTTCCAGGAGCACGGTCTGAACGCCGTCCCTTATCGCGGCGGGATGAACCGGGGGAAAAAGGACTGGATGATGGACCTCTTCCGCAGACGCGCGCAGGTCATGGTAGCGACCGAAGCCGGCGGCGAAGGGATCAATCTGCAATTCTGCCACCATATCATTAACTTCGATCTGCCGTGGAATCCGATGCGCGTCGAGCAGCGAATCGGCCGGGTGCACCGGCTCGGTCAGACCGAGGACGTGAAGATTTACAATCTCTGTACGTATGGAACGATCGAGGAGCATATCGTTCACCTGCTGCATGAGAAGATCAATATGTTCGAGACGGTTATCGGCGAGCTCGACGAGATCGTAGAGCGCATGGAGCGCGAGGAATCGCTCGAGAAGCGCCTCGCCAAAATGATGCTGGACGCCAAAGACGAAGGCGAGCTGCGCAGCCGCATCGACGGGCTCGGCGACTCGCTGCTCCGTACCAAGGCGCAGGTAGAGAAGGAGGTCTAGCGGGTGAATGCCAAACAGGTGGAAAAATTCGTGATGTCCTATCTCGACGCGACGGGCTGCGACATTATCGAAAAGGCGAAGGGCAGCGTGACCGTCAGGCTGTCGCCGGAGGCGGACAAAAAGCTGACGAACCGCCCCTACTATTGGGGCTTTGTTGAGCGTACGGGGACGCCGCCGGAGACGCTGACTTTTGCCTGGCAGTTCGGACGCGACGAAGAC
The DNA here is from genome assembly GCF_030014955.1 of Cohnella hashimotonis. NCBI lineage: Bacteria > Bacillati > Bacillota > Bacilli > Caryophanales > Paenibacillaceae > Cohnella > Cohnella hashimotonis. The sequence continues at coordinate 2,329,888 of NZ_JAGRPV010000001.1, read as the reverse complement.
GAAGCTGATGAGGCTGATGAGGCCGAAGCTGATACGGAGGCTGCCCAACCTCAGGGTTCGACCGCCGCCGGCCTTTCTCCGCTTGGCTTCAACGTCGCACCTGTGCGCGTGCTGCGCGAGGACCTGTACTTCGGATCGGGACGGCTCGCGCAGATCTTCGGTGCGGTTCGCGACGGCGGACGCTGCGTCGCCATGTTCGAGGAGCCGCCGAGGGGCAGGGCCGACAGGCTCGGCTCCAATCCCTACACGGCATGGCTCGGTGTCAACTTCAAGGTGGACTACGAATGCGACATGAAGCGCGAGGAAATGTACGGCTGGGGCATCTCCCTGGCCACCGGCTATATCGACGAGCGGTTCCTGGAAGGACTTCGCGGACGTAAGCTGACGCCGAAGCTTCCATCTAACGTTCACCTGCTGCCTAACGGGCTGTCGCTCAAAAAGGCAATGACCCAGCTCGAGCAGGCGCTCGAGCGCAAGCTGAGGTCGGGCGATTTCACCTGGGCTGCCGAGGCCGAGGAGCGCAGACAGGACGAGCTGCGCCGGATCCGCTCTTATTACGATCCGATGATCGGCAGGGCGATGACCGACGAGGAAAAGGAAACGCTGACGCAGCGCCTCGCCCAGCGGGAGTCCGAGATCGACTGGCAGTACCGGCCGAGAGTGACGTTATCCGTCATGAACTGCGGCCTGTTCCACCTGCCGGGCATTCATTAGCCCCGTTGCGACAAAAATAGAAGCCCTTCCCGATGCGCCGCCGGACAGCATCCGGCACCTTCGGCGGCGCGGCTCCGTTACAATGAATGGACAAGCCCGAACAATCCAACTCCTAAAGGTGATACGATGCGAAATGCGAATCGGTCCGCCGCCGGCAGGCCGTTGTTTCTCCTCCTGCTGCTGTCCTTCTTAAGCGTCCTTGCCTCCGCCCGCTCAGCCGCGGCGCCCGTATCCGCGGATACGAACGCCCCCGCCCGATGCGCCGCGGCCATCGTCTCGCAGCTGTCGGGCCAGCCGGGCTTCACAGCCTGGAAAACCGGTTCGCCGCGCATCGAGGCGCTCGGTCCCGGCACGCACGGCTGGCTTGCGACCGTCGTCGGGCCGAAGGGAATGCCGCTCGGCTATGCCGTTGTCTACGCCGCTGAAGACGGCAGCTGCAGGCTTGGCGAATACGGCCTCGGCCCCAAGCCGCTGTTCGATACGACGACGCTACGCCTCGCTCTCGCCGCCGGCAGCTATATCCCGGCTGCGAGCTCGAACGCTTTTCGCGCGGTCAAGCACTATATTCATCCCCTCGCGGCGGCCTGGGAGGTCCGGCTCGAGAAGGAGACGATCTGGCTGGACGCCAAATCCGCGGAGCTGCTGCCGATCAGCAACGAGGTGCAGTGGCTGTCGGCCGCGGCAAACGAACCGTACTTGCCCGCCGACGCTGGCGCAGTTGCGGATAAACCCCGCGAAATCCGTTTGCTGACATCCGCCGAGACGTTCGATCCCTACGAGCGGTTGTCCTGGCTGCTCGGCGACAAGCCCTTCGCGCCTCAGCAGGATCGGCTGATCGCCCGCGTCAAGGCAAAGGACCGACTCGTCTACGTCGCCGAGCCGCTCGGCGACAAGATGCTCTACGCCTTGTCCGTCGTCGGCTATCAGCGCTGGCAGAGCGGCCGGCTCGATGTCGCGCTCGATATGAACGGTCAACGATTCATTCCGCTCGATTCCTTAACCAAGATCAACAAAGGCCTTTTTTATCGCTAATTTTCCGGACGCAAAAGAGCCCGCTTCACCCGGTCGTCAGACGCGGGCAGCTGGCTCTTCTTCTTTTTTGCGGTTGGCCCACCAGATCCGAATGCCGAGCGGCAGCAACTGACCGAACCAGCGAATCTGCCAGGGCTCGCGCTTTTTTTTGCGCCGTTCGCGGCGTTCGTCCGCCGGCTGGTTCAGATAGGCAACCGACCGCTCCGCGACATACTTCAGGTAATCCGTCGTATCGCTCATCGGGCTTTCCTCCCTCGCGATGCTTGATGAGGTCAGTTTGCCCGCATAAGGATTCATTTATCCCTCGGTGGCGCGAAGGGCCGCCAGATCGGCCGCGTTCAGCGCTCTAACCCGTACGGCGGAAGTTTTGAAATCCGGCATTTTGCAAAAGGGATCGAGCAGAGGATTGGTCGCATTGTTTACGTTTTGCACGCCGCCCCAATGCATCGGGACGAACACGGTATCCTCCCGGATATCGGCCGTCAGCCGGCTGCGTACGATCATGCTCCCCCTGCGCGATGCGACTCGTACGAGCTCGCCGTCGCCAATCCGATAGCGCTCGGCGGTACGCGGATGAATCTCCATCACGTTTTCGAGCTCTCTGGCGAGCAGCGTCGGGCTGCGCCGCGTCTGGACCCCGGTCAAATAGTGGGACAGCATTCTGCCGTTGGTCATTACGAGCGGGTATTCTTCATCCGCAGACTCGCCCGGCACTTCATGGACCGCCTTCGCGAAGGACGCTTTGCCGTCCGGGTGGGCAAACTTTCGCTCGAACAACCGTGCCGAACCAGGGCCATCGGGATCGGGACACGGCCAGTATACGCCCTCCTCCCGCTTGAGCCGCGCATATGTGATGCCGAAATAATCGGACGCTCCGCCCTTGCTCGCAACGCGCAGCTCTTCGAAAATCTCCTCCGCGTTCGAATACGGGAAGTATGCCTTCTTGCCCAGCCTCGCCGCAAGATCGGAAAGGATACGCCAGTCGTGGCGTGCTTCCCCAGGCGCGGGGCGATCGCCCCCGCGCAGCAGCACGCGGCCCTCGAGATTGGTCAAAGTCCCCTCGTTTTCAAGGAACGCTGTCGCGGGCAGCACCAGATCGGCCATCAGCGCCGTTTCCGACAGAAACAGGTCAGCCACGACCAGGAAATCGAGACGACGCAAACCTTCCTCGACAAACCCCGCATTCGGGTTCGAGACGACGGGATTCGAGGACATGACCAGCAGCGCGCGAATGTCCCGCTTGTGGACGAGCTCCATCATTTCATAAGCGGAAACGCCTTTTCCCGGCAAATCGTCAGGAGCTACGCCCCATACGCTTGCCACGTAAGCGCGATCCTCGGCGTTCTCGATGAGTCGATAGCCGGGGAGCTGATCGGCCTTTTGCCCGTGCTCCCTTCCTCCCTGGCCGTTGCCCTGACCGGTTACGGCGCCATAGCCGCAGCCGGGCTTGCCGATCTTGCCGGTGGCAAGGATCAGGTTCAGGAACGCCCGGACGGCCATATGGCCGTCGCGGTGCTGCTCGACGCCGCGAGCGGTAAAGATCATGCCGGTGGCCGCCCGCCCGAATGCGCGGGCCGCACGCCGGATGTCCGCCTCGTCGATGCCGGTCAACGCCCAGATGTCGGACAGCGCAAGCGACGACACATAGGTCAGCACCTCTTCGAAGCCGTTCGTGCGCGACGCGATGAACGAAGGGTCCGTCATATTTTCTTCGACGATTACCTTTAGGAGGCCGTTCGCGAGCGCTAGGTCCGTGCCGGGCTTCACCTTCAGATGAATGTCGGCCAGCTCGGCCGTCTTCGTCGTCCGCGGATCGATGACGATAACACACGCGCCGTTCTCTTTAGCCTTCGTGAAGTACGGCATCAGCGTCGGCTGACATTCCGCGATGTTCGTGCCTGCCAGCACGATGCATTCCGTCTTCATCACCTCCGACAGCGGATTGGTCAGCCCCCGGTCAAGGCCGAACGTCTTGACGCCCGCCGAAGCGGCAGCAGACATGCAGAATCGGCCGTTATAATCCACATACCTCGTCTTCAGCGCCACGCGCGCGAACTTGCCCAGCAGGTAGGCGGACTCATTGGTCAGCGAACCGCCGCCGTAGAGACCGACGGCATCCGCGCCATGCTCCGATTGGATGGCTAAAAAGCGGTCCGCGATAACGTCCAGCGCCGCTTCCCAGGAGATCTCGCGAAATGCGCCGTCCGTCTTGAGCAGCGGCTTTTGCAGACGATCCCGGCTCAGCGCGTGCTGATAAGCGTTGATGCCTTTGACGCAGAGCCGCCCCTCGGAAGCTGCGTTGGGCAGTCCTTCGATTTTGAAAGTCGAACGTCGGTCCGTATGTTTCTCTTCGATGACCCGCATCTTGCACTGGACGCTGCAGAACGGGCATTGGGTATCGAAGCTTGCCTGCATGGCTTGCATAGGCGATTCCTCCTTAAGCGCAATAGCGGTCGTGCGATACCCGACGCCGCTTTTCATATGCCGATCGCGGCTCGGCCATCGCTTGCGGCGACGCCCTCCACCAGCATCGCCTCGCGGGCCTCGGCGTCAAGCAGGCGCTCGCGCGCGGCGTACAACCCCGTACGCTCCAGCCATCGCCAGACCGGCTCGCCATAATCCGCCTCCGCCCGGTACCACCGCAGCAGCGCTTCGGCCATTTCCAGCGCTGTATCCGCCGAAGGCTCTACGGCGATGAGCTGCGCCTGCTTGACCGGACGCTCCGCATAACCGCCTGCGTACAGCTCCCATCCGGCCGGCGCGCGGACCAGGCCGATATCGCGAACGAGGATGCCGATCGGCTCTGCGGCCAGGCCTGCGACAGCAGCTTGCACCGTCCTGGGAAGCGCGGCATCGGCAAGCCTTTGGCTCAAGCGATCGGCCATACCAGCAGCCTGATTTTCTTCTAAACCGCCGCTACCGGGCACTGCGCCGACGTGCAAGATCAACCGGGCGTTATGGGCAGTCGCGCCCGACTCGCCGGTATAATATCGAAGCGCGCCTCTGCAAACGATGCAACCGTCCTTCGTCCGCCAATCCAGCGTGGCCATCGCGGCCGCTGTCGTCCGCAATCCCATCTTCTCAAGCGCGAGCCTAACCGCGCGGTGGCCGAGCGGCGTACAATCGCACAGTGCCGGATCCGGCGTCGCGGACGATGCGGCGCCGGCCAGCGCCGCGCGAAGGATCGACGCGACCATGCCGCTGCACCCGCCGCACGAGCTCGAAGCCTTCGTCCGCTCCCGGACGAGCTCGATCGTGTCCGCGCCCTCCTCCGTCACCGCGCGGACGATCGCGCCTTTGCATACCCCGTTGCAGCCGCATACCGTGTCGGCATCCGCCATAGCTGTCGCAGCCTCGTCGCCCGCGCTCCCTGGCGTCGCACCGCTTGACAGCGTTCGCGCCAGCACCTCGACCTTGGCGCGCCGCTTCAAATGGCCGAGCAGCGTCTGTCCTTCGTCCGTATCCCCGTAGAGGACGACACCCGATATGCGCCCATTCTCAGCCGTAATCCGCTTATACATCCCCCGCAACGCGTCGTACGCCTGAAGCACCGTACTCTCGTCTCCGCCTTGCACCACGCCCGCCGAAAATACGTTAATGCCCGACACCTTTAATTGCGCGTAGGGCATGCTGCCGACATAAGGCTCCGTCTCGCGTCCGCAGACGACGCGCGCAAGCACTTTGCCCTGTTCGTAAAGCGGCGCAACGAGCCCGTACGCAATCCCTCTGTGCTCGGCGCATTCCCCGACCGCGTAAACGTCCGGCACGTTTGTCTCCATATAATCGTTGACGACGACGGCACGATTGGTCTCGATGCCGCTCGCCTTAGCGAACGCGACGTTCGGGCTGATGCCGACCGACAATACGATCAAGTCGGCTTCGAGCTTCGTGCCGTCCGCGAACAGAAGCCCTTCCGCGCGTTTGCGTCCGAATATCCGCGTCGTCGTCTTGCCGAGCCTGAACCGCATGCCCTGCTCTTCCAGCGCGGCACGCAGCAGTTCGGCGGACATCCGGTCGAGCTGTCGATTCATCAGAAAGGGCGAGTTATGGACGACTTCCACCTCCATGCCCAAGTTAAGAAGGCCCCGCGCCGCCTCCAGACCGAGCAGGCCGCCACCGAGTACGGCCGCCTTGCTGAAATTGGCCGCAGCTTCCATGATTTGACGGCAATCTTCGATCGTCCGAAAGGCCGTTACGCCTGGCTTGCCGGCACCGGGAAGCGGCGGCACGAAAGCCGACGAGCCCGTTGCAAGGATAAGCTTGTCATAAGCGACGCTTAGCCCGGAAGCAGTTTCCACCTTACGTTCGTCCGCGCGGACGCGCACGACAGATTCACCCGTTAGCAGCCGGATGCCTCGCTCCGCATACCAGGACCAATCGTTCAAGATAATGTCCTGAAGCGAAGTACCGCCCTGCAGCACCTTGGAGAGCTGAATGCGATTGTAATTCGGCGTCGGCTCCTTGCCGATCACGGTCACTTCGAAGGCGTCGGGCGCCAATTCGAGGATCTCTTCGAGACAACGAATGCCGGCCATGCCGTTGCCGACCAATACGAGCTTGGGCTTCGCCATGCATACTCCCCCCTTCCTGCGCCGCGGCAAATGCCTGAATAAGAACATAAAAAACCCGTCCCCTCCATTGGGGCGGGCTTCGTCGCCGGTTTCGGGCACGTCGTTGTGCCGCGGATTCTTTATTCAGCATAGGACGAGAAACAATCCATGTCAATAATCATTACTTAATTTTAGATATATTCTCTAATTGTTGCACGGATAGCAGCAGAGTTTATTATTATGTTATATATATTGACATGGCTTTTACGACCCCTGTATAATCCAAATTGGCTCACAATGACGTGACCGAAAGCATCCGATCGCCCGGTACAATGATGTACCGCGCACTGGGGTGTCACTTTCGCCATGGTCAAGGTGCGTCTTTTCGTTTTTTCGACACCCGCCATGGCAGGTGAACATGCCCTATCCATATGTAATCTTGTATATCATGGGAGGCGGATTCCAATGGAAATCGTAAGAGACAAAGGATTTTGGAATAGCGGGCATAAGCCAACATTATTTAGCGCATTCTTGTATTTCGATATGAGCTTCATGGTCTGGGTATTGATCGGGCCGCTCGCGGTTATCATGATGAACGATTATCCGATGACGGCGATTCAAAAGGCGAACCTGGTGGCGCTCCCCGTCCTCGGCGGCTCCTTGCTCCGGCTCGTCTTCGGTTTTTTGACCGACTACATCGGCCCCAAGCGAACTGGGCAATTCGGGCTGCTTGCGACGATGGTGCCGCTCGTGTGGGGATGGCAGTTCGTGGATTCGCTGAATCATCTATATATCGTAGCGCTTCTGCTCGGATTCGCAGGCGCTTCGTTCGCCGCCGCGCTGCCGCTCGCCAGCAGGTGGTATCCGCCTCAATATCAAGGCCTGGCGATGGGAATCGCGGGCGCCGGCAACAGCGGCACGGTATTTTCGACGCTGTTCGCCAACCGACTGGCCACGCACTTCGGCGGCTGGGAGACCGTATTCGGACTTGCGCTCATCCCGATCGGCATCGTTTTCATTATCTTCACCGTTTTTGCCAAAGAAAGTCCGACGCAACCAGCGCCGAAAAAGCTGTCCCAATACGCGAGCGTGCTTAAAAAACGCGATACCTGGCTGTTTTGCCTCATGTACGGCGTTACGTTCGGCGGCTTCGTCGGCCTGACTAATTACCTGACGATATTTTTTAACGCCCAATACGGCTTGTCGGCCGTCCGCGCGGCAGACTTCACGACGATCTGCGTCATCGCCGGGAGCTTCTTCCGCCCGGTGGGCGGTTATTTGTCCGACAAAATCGGCGGCATCCGCATGCTGATCGTTTTATACGCCGCGGCCGGCCTTCTATTCCTCACCATCTCTTCGCTGCCGCCGCTGGCCGTCGTCATCCCGCTCCTGTTCCTCGCGATGATGAGCCTCGGAACAGGCAACGGCGCGGTGTTCCAGCTGATCCCGCAGCGCTTCGGCGCCGATATCGGTCTGCTGACCGGCATCGTCGGGGCTGCCGGCGGCTTCGGCGGCTACTTGCTGCCGCTGCTGCTCGGCAGCCTGTACGGCAAGACCGGCTCCTATACGCCCGGCTTTATTACGATGGCGTGCATCGCGCTCGCCGCACTCGTTGCGCTGTCGGTCGTGCAAGGCGTCTGGAGACGCACGTGGCTGCGTCCGGACGGCAGGGCCAAGCTGGAGGCCGAAGCCTGAATCTCTGCCTCGCCACCGCCAAGCCTATGAATGAGAACGCCCTTCCCGAGCCACGCTAACGGCAGAATCTTCGCCCCGGGCCGGAAGGAGACGGACAATCGAATGCTAACCATTTACAAACGCCGCTTCTGCGCAGCTTTAGTATGCCTCCTGGCAGCTCACGGCCCGCTTCCGCTCCCCTCCGCCAGCGCGGAAACTGCGGACGCGGGCCTCGCGCTGCCGTTCGCGAGCAGTCCGACGGCCAGGCACACCCTCCCGGCAGCGGACGTGCTGATCGATGCCGGACACGGCGGCATCGACGGCGGCACGCACGTCGGCGACATCCTGGAGAAGGACATCAACCTGGCCATCTCTCGCAAGCTCTACCTCATCCTGAAGAGCCGGGGCATGCACGCAGTGCTGAACCGCACGGGCGACTACGCGCTCAGCGACGACAACCGCTGGCTTCGTTCCTCCCGTCACCAGCGCGACCTGTCTCAACGCAAGGGACTTGCCCGCGATATCGGCGCAGGCGTATTTATCAGCGTTCACGTGAATTGGTCCAAGCGAAAATCAGTACGCGGGCCGGTTGTGCTTCACCGGCTCGATGCCGGCAGCGCGCTGCTCGCCTCGCTTATCCAGGATCGGCTGAACAAGCAGCAGAAAACGAATGTACCGCCGCTCGCCGGCGATCAATTTTACGTACTAAAAAAAGCCGGTCCCCCGAGCGTCATCGTCGAGACCGGCTTTCTAAGCAACCCAAGCGATTTGAACATGCTCACGTCGCCCGCAGGCCAGACGGCGATCGCAACCGCGATCGCCGACGGCATCGCAGCTTATCGCCTCGTAGGACTTACCGCCGGCGTTTTCGAGCCAAGCCCGGATTCCAAGGAGATCGAGCCCGGCAGTTCCGCTCCGGGCAGCGAATAAGGCGCAGGCGGAGCTAAAAGCTCCGACAGCTTGACGAACCGGACCGAGGCTTGGCGCAGACCCGGCACGGCTGCCGCGAGCTGCCCCGACGTAATAAGTCCCGGCGGGCCCACGTGGCCGATCACGACGGTGCGATCATGCTTTTGCACGCGCGCCTTGAGCAGCAGCATCTGACCCGCTACATGCCTGTCCGTATATACGTCGTCAAGGAACAGATCGTTCTGAAGCAGAGGTACGCCCATCTCGCGCGCCAGCTTCGGCACGACGGATTTATACGAAGTGCGGCTGTCCAGGAAAAACAAGCCATGCTCCTTGCATACCTGCAGCACGATGCGCATGACGCGCTCGTCGGCCGTCGCACGCGAACCCATGTGATTGTTCATGCCGACCGCGTGCGGTACGTCGGCAATCGCAGCCTCGGTGCGCAGACGGATCTCCTCGTCGGACAACGCGGTCAATATTGCTCTCGGCCCGAGCCAGCTCGGTTTGCCTTTGACCGGCTCCATCGGCAAATGCACGATCACCTCGCGTCCCGCGGCATGCGCCGCTTCAGCGTCCGCCTGCGAGGTCGGCAGAAACGGCATGACCGCCGCCGTAATCGGAATCGGCAGCCGCAGCATCTCGGCCGTTCCTTTCATCCGGTTGCCGAAGTCGTCGATGACGACCGCGACCACTCGCTCCGCAGGTACGCTTTGCTCAGCCGGCGCTATCGCCTCCGCCGCCGTCAGCGCCGTCCGCGCGCTAAGGGCCAGCAATATCGCCGCTATTACGATCGCCAGCCGAATGCCCCCTCTTTTCAGCAGACGCCTCTTCCATCGCCATCCTTTTTTCATCCGCATCCCCCGCCTTTCTTCATCCCGTGCGTACGCTCGGCTGTCTCATTTTGCGTGGAAATTACAGCCATTATGCGCACAAGGACAAGAAAAGTCGGACGACATCCGTTATAATGGGGAATTATCCGCACAAAAGGGGCTGCCAGTCATCGAAAAGCTAAAAACAAAAATCCGCCAGGAAGGCCGCGTGCTCGGCTCTGACGTACTCAAGGTCGACACTTTCCTTAATCATCAGGTCGACCCCGTTCTGATGGCCGATATCGGCGAGACCTTCGCCTCTTTATTCAGGGGCGCCGGCGTTACCAAGGTGCTCACGCTCGAATCCTCCGGCATCGCGCCCGCGCTTATGACCGCGCTCGACCTCCGTGTGCCGCTTATTTTCGCCAAAAAACGCAAATCGCTGACGCTAAAGGACGATCTGTGGACCGAGCGCTCGTTTTCCTTCACGAAGCAGGAAGAGAGCGAGGTTTCCGTCTCCAGGCAGTTCCTCTCGCCGACCGACGTGGTGCTTATCATCGACGACTTCCTTGCGAACGGACAAGCCGCCCAGGCGATGGCCGGCATCGTGCTGAAGGCGGGCGCATCCGTGGCCGGCATCGGCATCGTTATCGAAAAGGCGTTTCAGCCCGGACGTCAGCTGCTGCTTGACGCCGGCTACCGCGTCGAATCGCTCGCCCGCATCGCTCGCCTATCCGAGGCAGGCATCGAATTCGAGGAATAAATCGCCCGCTAGGCGGATGAACAGGCCAACAGGGCGACCGACCCGTATACTGTACCATCTCAAGCGAAGGAGTTGGCAGATATGTCGGATTGCCCAAAATGCGTTAGCAAGACCGTATACGATCCGCCGCAAACAGTATATGAGGACTACTACCATCCGCAACATGTGGAGGTCGTGCAGACCGTCGAGGTCGTCCGGCGCCATCACTGCGTCCCCGTCTACCATCACGTCACCGTATGTACGACGAAGGACGTATACTCCGACGACTTCGAAGGCGGCTTCCGCGGCGCCACCCGTTCCGCCGGCGCGCCGCGCCGCCGCTGATTCGGACGGCCAGAAATGCCAAGAGGGACGAAGCAGAGCCATCTGCTTGCGTCCCTCTTTTTGGGTTTGTATGTAAACCAAGTCGGAGTACACCCTCCGGCGGACCGGGCATCTGTTGCTAGCGCGTTAAAGCCACGTTGCGAGGGGTTCGCGGACTGCCACTCCTGCAGAACTTCGGCCGGGTGCGGAGTTACACGGAAAAATCGTGCATCTCTCGCAAGAACCGCCTACCGGTTGCGAGTTAAACGAAAAAACCGCGCATCTCTCGCAAGAACCACCTTCCGGGTGCGAGTTACACGGAAAAACCGTGCAACTCTATGCCGATAAGCGCAAAAAGGCATTAACGCCAACTCCCCTTCTCGCCAGACTGTGGCGATAAGTGCAAATTGGCGCTAACGCCGGCTAATAAGCCATGTTCTTTGCTAAGCGGTTGAAGGTTCAGCTCTACTTATGGGAGCCATATACGAACTTCAGGGAGCTTCAGCCTGCTACGTTTGCGCCAAGATCCGACCAGCCGACAATAGGGGCGTTACAATCCGTTCGCGATAACTGCTCGGTGCGTACTAGAGAACGGATGCCGGCTCCGGCAGGCGGCTTATGTCAGATATGCGCCAGCACATTGACGAGCCTGCCGAACGGATCGCGCACGTAAAAGCGCCGCACGCCCCAAGGCTCGTCGGCCGGCCCGTATTCGACGGCGAATCCCGCGCGCTCCATACGCGCGAGCGCCTCGTCCACGTCGTCGACCTCGACGGACAGATCCGGGACGGGCGTCCCGGATCCTCCTTCCGTCGCGACGCTGACCTGGACCTTCATCTCTGCATCCGTGCCGTACGTGGCGATCCAGCCGTGATCCATCAGGACATCCAGTCCAAGCGCCTGCTCGTAAAACCGCTTGGCGGCCGACACTTCTTCCGCCTTAATATTCGCTACGATTCGCTTGACCTTCATGTTCCGCCTCCTGTCCGAACCGGCCTCTCGGTCCGTGTTCTTTAAATCCCGCGCAGCCATGCTGCAGCCGCCTCGACCTCGGTCCGCGACAGCTGATGTCCGCCGTTCTCCCAGTGCGTCTCGACCGTCGCGCCGGCGGTTCCAAGCGTCGCTGCAAGCTCCTCGCTCTCAGCCATCGTGCAGAGCGGATCGTTGCGGCCGGCGCCGATGAACACCGGCACGCCCGACAGATCGGGCAGCGCGATGCCTCTGCGCGGCACCATCGGATGGAACAGCACGGCCCCCTTCAGCGCATTCTGGTGATGATACAGCAGGCTTGCCGCGATGTTGGCGCCGTTGGAGTAACCTACGGCTATGACGTTATGCCTGTCGAAGCCGTACTTGTCCGCGCTCTCGTCGACGAAGGCGTTCAGCTCGGCCGTCCGCGCGATCAGATCTTCCTCGTCGAACACCCCTTCGGCGATGCGCCGGAAAAAGCGGGCCATACCGCGCTCGGATACGTTGCCTCTGACGCCCAACAGCGCGGCCTCGGGGTTCAGCATGCGGCCGACGCCGACCAGATCGCGCTCGGATCCTCCCGTTCCGTGAAGCAACAGCAGCGTAGGCGCATTCGGGTTTGTGCCCGGTTCAAAAATATGGATCATGGACATGGAATTCTCCTCCTTTTTATTCGTACTGGTTCGCGTTTTTATTTGTGCAGGTTCGCGCGTTTAGATCGGCTTTAATCCAGCCTCAATGCGCTCGCGTTTCGGTTCCAAGAACGGCGGCAGGGCGAGCCGTTCGCCAAGCCGGTCCAGCGGCTCATCCGTGTCGAAGCCGGGACCGTCGGTCGCCAGCTCGAACAAAATGCCGTTCGGCTCTCTGAAGTAAAGCGACTTGAAATAAAAGCGGTCGACAAAACCCGAGTTGACGAGGCCCGACGACGTAATCTTCCCGATCCACGCGCGCAGTTCCTCCTCGTCCGCTACGCGAAAGGCCACATGATGCACCGCACCGATGCCTTGACGTTCCTGCTTCAGATCGTCGCGCTCCTCGAGATGGATCTCCGAGCCGCTGCCGCCCTCTCCGGTCTCGAATACGACGATATCCGGCTGGCCCGCAACTTCAGAAGCATATTGCCCTTTCCTTCTATAGCCCATCAGCTCGGTCAATACCCGTTCGGTACGATCCGCGCGGAGCACCGTAAGCTGCACCGGCCCGAGTCCGACGATGCCGAATTCCGCCGGCACGTCGCTCTTGTCCCACGGCTTGCCCCCGGCCACGCCGGTATCGTTTTCGTCGGATACGAGAATGAGCCGCTGGCCTTCAGGATCGCGGAAGGCCAGCGTCAGGCGCCCGCCGCGCTCCACGATCTCATCGTGATCGACCTCGAATTGCGTAAACCGATGCTGCCAATAGGTTAGCGCCGCGTCGCCCGGGACGCGCAATGAAGTCGCGGAAATGCTGCTCGTCCCCGGCCGGCTCCGCCAAGCGGTAGGAAACTCGAAAAACGTCAGCTCCGTGCCCGGATTCCCTCGTTCGTCCCCGTAGAACAGGTGATACACGGACGTGTCGTCCTGATTCACCGTCTTTTTGACCAGCCGCATTCCGAGCGTCTTCGTATAAAAGTCGACATTGCCCGCAGCCGTGCCCGTGATCGCCGATACATGATGAATGCCTTTGAGCTTGAGTTCCATCGTCTTCAACCCCCGAGTTAAATTTAATATTCAATGACGGCGCGGTTCGGTCATTCCGTTCGAGCGAGCAAGGCTAGTCTGCCCCGCCCTTGCCAAGCAGCTTGAGCAGGCGGATCGCTTCCTGCTGCTCTTCACCGGTCAGAACACCCATCATGCTCTGAATTTTGCTCGCATGCTTGGGGAAAATGTCGTCGAACATCGCCGTCCCTTTTTCGGTCAGCTCCGCGAACACGACCCTGCGGTCCTCCCGGCTGAGCACCCGGCGGATCAGCTCCTTGTCTTCGAGCTTGTCGATATTGTAGGTCATCGTGCCGCTTGTCAGCAGCATCTTGCCGGCGATCTGCTGGATCGGCGTCCTCCCCTTGGCGTACAGCACCTCCATGATGCCGAATTCCGAGGGGCTGAGGCCTTGCTCGCGCATATCCCGCATCGCTTGGTCCATAAGGCTTCGGTACGCCTTCGACAGTACGACGAACAGCTTCAGCGATATATGGTTATCCGATACGTTAGGATCCGACACGGTCAATCACTCCAGTTCTTATTATCTCAATATCATTTATCTTAAATTAAAGATATCATGCCGATCGAGCCTTGTCAACCCGACATATTCGCTTTAAATGGGGCATACATTGATTCAGACAAGCATATCTGGTAGTATATAAAAGAATAAATACCGCTGAAAATCGAATAACCCCAACCCGATCGGGAAGAGGCAGAGGCTGCGTCAAGCGCCAACTTGACATCCTCGATATTCGATGCTCGGCCCGCGAGAGCGAGGTGAACAACATGGCAAAGGACGTTCGCTGCGAAGTCAATTCCTGCCGCTTCTGGGCGGAAGAGAACCATTGCAGAGCGGAAAGCATCTTCGTCACGATGCACAGCCGCAAGGAGCCTTCCAAGTCCGAAGAGACGGACTGCGGTACGTTTGAAGTGAAATGAGTCTATGATACGTTAGATGAGAAGGAACTTCGCCGGTTCCTTCTTTTCTTTTTGAATTATAACAGGGCTGATAATGATTATCAAGCTTAATTAGAACTTTTGTCAAAAACGCTCACAGCATCTCCAGAATCAATCCCGCCGTCTCTTCGATCGCACGCTCCGTCACGTCGATGACCGGGCATTGAAGACGATCCATGATCCTTCCCGCGAACTCGATCTCCTGTCGAATCCGGTCCGGCGACGCATAGTGCGCTTGACTCGGCAAGCCGAGCGCCTTGAGCCGCTCCGAACGTATGCGCGTGAGTCTCTCGGGATCCATCGTCAATCCGACCAAGAGACGGTCCTTCCCCCTCATGAACAGCTCCTCCGGCGGCTTGACCTCGATCGTGAGCGGATAGTTGGCCGTCCGGATGCCTTTGTGCGCCAGGTAGATGCTAAGCGGCGTCTTGGACGTCCGCGACACGCCGACGAGCACGACCTGCGCCTTGAGCAGGCCGCGCGGGTCCTTGCCGTCGTCGTATTTGACGGCGAACTCGATCGCCTCGATCTTGCGAAAGTAAGATTCGTCCATCTCGTGCAGCAATCCGGGCTGATACTTGGGCGCGTCGTTAAACGTGTCGATGAACGCCTGCATCATCGGTCCCATGACGTCGACGGCGCGAACGCCGAGCCTGAGCGCTTCCTCGCGCATCGTGTCCCGCAGCTCCGGCTGCACCAGCGTATAGGCGATAAGCACGCGCCCGCCGACCGCTTCCTTCAATATGGACTTTACCTCGTCCTCGGTCTTGATATGTCCGAAGCGCCTTATGACCGCCTTATCCGTCGCGAACTGGCGCAGCGTCGCCCGCGCGACCGCTTCGGCCGTATCCCCGAGTGCATCCGAGCACACGAATATCGTATGCTCCGCGTGGTCAGCCATCTTTTCTCCCCCATCCTTGCCTTCTATGTAATCTCGGTCAGATCGACCAGCGCCTGCGTCATCGTCGTCTTGGATACGCGGCCTACGACCTCAAGCAGCGTCCGTCGACCGCCTGCGTCGCCGCCTGCCGGCTGCACGACCGGCATCCCGCCGATCTGATGGTGCAGCAGCTTCTTCGCGGCGTCCCAGAGCGAGTCCTCCGGCGTCACCGTGACAATCCTCGGGAAGCGGGTCATCACCATGCTCACCGGGATCGAAGCCGCATTGGGGTTGCCCAGCGTCACCTTGAGCAAATCCTTGATGGTGACCAGCCCGGCGAGATAGCCTTCGTCATCCGTCACCGACAGAATGCCGGTATTCTCAACGAACAGCGAGATAACGGCGTCGTTCACGCTGGCCGTCTCTTGTATGACGACCGGCCTGCTCATCATGTCCTTCACCTTCAGCGCGACGAGCCGGTCCCGGGCTCTGCCGTCCGCCGACAGCTGGCGTCCGGGAAAGTAACCGACCTTCGGCTTGGCGTCGATCAGCCCGAGCATGACCAGCACGGATAAGTCCGACCGAATGGTCGGACGGCTGATGCCGAGCGATTCGGCGATCTGATCCCCCGTGATCGGGGCATGGCCGCGCACGCGCTCGATTATGGCTAGCTGTCTTGGGGTCAGTTCGATTGGTGCTCCCTCCCGGCTGTCCTAACTATTGCGAGAGCTTCTCCTTGAGGGGACTTCGCCCCCGCCGGACTCCGTCAGGACCTTTTTTCGGAGTGAAGCTATGAATAGTGTACAGGATTGATTAATAGGCCGCAATATTGGGCGAAAGAGTCGCTTCCGAGGTGCGCGAGGCCAGATCGAGCAGCAGCGGCTTGCTGGGCAGATGATGGAGCGAGCGGATATGCCGGATCGTCCGCGTCTTGGCCCGCATCACGATCGAATGCGTCTCCGCGCGGTCTCCCGGCAAGTACCGCACGCCGCCCATGAATTCTCCCGGCGTGACGCCGGTCGCGGCAAAGATGACGTCGCCGGTGCCGACCATGTCGTCCATCGTCAGCACCTTCTCCGGGTCCGCCAGTCCCATCTCGAGACAGCGGTCGTACTCGCGGCTGTCCGCCGGCATGAGGCGGCCTTGAATCTCGCCTCCCAGGCAGCGCAGCGCGGCCGCGGCCAGCACGCCCTCCGGCGCGCCGCCCGAGCCGACGTACAGATCGATGCCCGCTTCGGGAAACGACGGCGCAAGCGCGCCGGCAACGTCCCCGTCGGACAGAAATTTAATGCGTACCCCAACTTCGCGCAGCGTCCGCACGATATGCGCATGCCGGTCGCGGTCAAGCAGCATGACCGTAAGCTCCCGGACGGGCTTGCCAAGATGCTCGGCCGCCGTAAACAGCGTCTTCTCCAGCGGATCCGACAAGCTCACCTTGCCCGCGAGCTCGGGGCCGACCGCCAGCTTCTCCATGTACATGTCCGGCGCGTGCAGCAGACTGCCCTTGCCGGCAACCGCAATGACGGACATCGCGTTGTTCAGTCCGCGGGCCACGATCTCGGTGCCCTCGAGCGGATCGACCGCAACGTCCACTTCGGGTCCCTGCGCGCTGCCGACGGCTTCGCCTATATAGAGCATCGGGGCTTCGTCCATCTCCCCTTCGCCTATAACGACCGTCCCTCTCACCGATACCGAATCGAACATCGCGCGCATGGCGGACGTGGCCGCGCCGTCTGCGTGATGCTTGTCCCCTCTGCCCATCCACGGCGCGGACGCCAGCGCGGCCAGCTCCGTTACCCGTACGATCTCAAGCGCCAGCTCTCTCTCCATGTATCCAGCCTCCGACTTCTAATAGTGTGTATTTTTTATATATAATATACTCTAATTAAGAAATAGTGCAACATAAATAATGAGAAAAAATAAAGAAAAGTGCAGAAACCTGCACTTTTCTTCTTAATAGTATTGGTTATTTAAGTTCCCATGCCGTAATCCGGCGATCCGTAAACCTCGACTTCCGCGTAATGCTGCGACGGGTTATTCTGGTTCCCGTTCGCCCACAAACGGACGTATCTGGCGGTAGTCAACGGAAAGTTAACCGTTTTTCCGGTCGCATTATCCGCGTACAACGCATCCGTACCCGCGCCTTGTCCGGCCGTATTGTCGGCATCGTTGTTAAAGACTGTCGTCGTTGCGGATGCCGGGAAGGCGGGATCGTTGGACAACTGAATAATGACGTCGTAGTAAATTCTGTCAAAGGGTATAAAATGCCATACCTTTACCTGATCGAGCCTGTATTTCTGTCCCAGGTCGAGCTGGATCCATTGCGGGCTGGCAGGCCCGCCTACAGGACCGTCCTGATTCGCGGAAGGGCCGCTTTTGTCGCCGTCCGTGATCCATTCCGGTCTTCCTACAGCTTTGCTGAAGGTGATACGGTTGACGCTTAAGTTAGAAGCCACGTTTTTGCGGCCCTGCAGCGGCGAAGTCGGCGTGACTGCGGGTACGCCCCATGCCTGAACTTCCGTGTAGTGCTGCGTGTCGTACTTCGTATTGCCGTTCGTCCACAACCGGATATACCTGGCGTTCGTCTTTGCAAAAACGATGTCTTTGCCTGCCGCCGTCTCCGCGTACTCGGCGTCGGTCCCCGTTCCTTGGGCTGCCGAGTTGTTGGCGTCGTTGTTGAAGACGGTCGTCTTGGTCGCGAAGGTCGAATCGTTGGACAGCTGCACGATGACGTCATGGTAGGTCCGTACGTCCGTCGGGGTGTAATAATGCAGCAAGTTGATCTTATCCAGCTCGTAGCTTCGGCCCAGGTCGATCTTGACCCATTGCGGTCCGGTATTATCCATGTTGGAGTAAGCCGTCGTGGAACCGTCCGTCAGCCGTTCGGGGAAGCTTAGGGCGCCGCTCGCCGTAATCGCCGTCTTGCCGGACGCTTGGTTCTTATAGACGCCCGGATCGTAATCCGTCATCGCGAACAGGCCTGCATCGTCCGCATAAGCCGTGCCGGCCGCGCCGGCCGCTCTCCAGATGCGCACTCTGGCGGAGGTGTCGGTCGCGCCGGTCGTAAACTCGACTTCCTTGCGCACGTATTGATTGGCCGTGCTTTGAGAGACGTCGATCGCGGCGCCGCCGTAGTTCAGCACGCCTACGTTAATGGCCTGGCCGCCCGTGTCCGTATAAACCCAAGCAACGAACTTATACTTGGTATTCGGCGCAAGCCCCGTCACCAGCTGCTCGACGCCGCCGCCGGCTCCCAGCTTCAGACGCGTCCGTACGCCGCGCTTGCGGAAGTCCGAATTGGCAAAAGCGTTCACGTTACCTTCCGTTACGGTGGCCGTAGACGGCGATGTCGTCCAAGGCGTCCAGCCTTGCAGATTCTTCTCGAAGCCGCTGTTGGAGACGAGGTTCATATACGGCGTCACGATCGGCACGTACGATGCCGGCGCCGTGCCGGAAGTTCCGGCCGTCCAGTCCGTTCCCCCGTACTCGTAAGCGCCGGCATCCGGCGCGGCGCCGATGCTGCCGTCCGTAATGCCCGGGATGAACGATCCCATATCAACGGCGGTCGAATTGGCATTCAGCCGGAAATTCCCGCTTGAAGGGTTCCAGAAGTTAATGCCTTCGTCCGTGATCGTGTTGAAGCCTCGGACCACGTCTGCCGGCAGGGACACTTTATTGGTGAAAATATTGTTGAACACGCGGGTGCCGTATAGTTCTTCTTTGTAAGCGTTGGTCGAATCGCCCCAGTAAGCGACGCTGCCGACCGGGTTGTTAACGACCGTATTGTTGTAGATCAGCTTGTAGTTGCCCGGCGTGTTCATCTGGATGCCCACGTCGTTGTTGTAGATGACGTTGTGATGCGCGACGACGTTTTCGGTAAAGTTGTCGAAATAGAGACCGACCCGCGTATCGTCCGGTACGGTGTCGTGGACGCTGTCGTGAATCAAGTTGTGGTGGATATTGCTGTTGCCGAGATCGGTGCCCCAGGCATAGATCAGCGCCCCGTCCCGGGACAGCCACATGCCGTTCGAAATGTCGTTGTAGGATATTTCGCCGACTCCGACGTCCCAGTAGATAATGTACCGGCCGGAATTTTTCATTTCGTTGCGGCTGATCATATTGCCCGTGCCGCTGGACAGCTTGAGCAGCGGATCGTAGGAAGCCATGTAGGCGCCGTCATGGATCGAGTTGTTCACGATCCGGTTGTTGTTGCCGTTGATGTTGACGAGCGCGCCGGAAGAATAGGCGATCGTGCTGTTTTGGACCACATTGTCGTTGCCGACGATGGAGATGCCGCCGTTCAGCTGGTCGGCATTCGTCGTGCTTTGGGAGTAGTTCGAAAAGTAGACGTATTCCGACTTGACGCCGTCGATGACGTTATTATTCGAGCCGTTCATCGTAATGTTGGCAGCGAATGTCTGGATGCCGGCGAGTTGGATGTAATTTTTTCCGTTCAAATTGAAAGCGGTCTTGCGCTTCTTGATCTCGACGTTTGCGGGCGCGCCGCCGCCGGGCGCCCACAAGTACACCTTCTGGGCAGCCGCGTCCACGTACCATTCGCCGGGCGCGTCCAAGGCTTCCAATTTGCCGCTGAGGAAATAAGTACTGCCAGTCTTCGGGTAAAGCGCGTCAAAGTCGCCGGTTATCGATGAATAAGTAAAGGCGCCCGTGCTGGCATTGTAGCTCGTAAGCTGACTCGTCATCCCCACGTAGGCGCTGCCTCCGCGAACCCAGACTTTCGCGCCGTTCCAGTTCACGCCGGTCGAGATCAGCGCAGCGTCGGTAATCGTATTTTGCGCGCCGGCGTCGGCAACGGCTACGCCGTTCTTCAATTCGGGCAAGCTGTAGGCGCCAATGTTCGGCCACCGCGCCTCCCAAAGCGGCGTGACGGTCGCGCCGTTTTTAATGAACAGTTGATTTTCATTGCCCGGCAGACTCCCGGTGAAATTCGCGGAGTAGATATTGCCGCTGTACACGCTCCAGCCGCTGATCGGCTCGGTGCCGCTCACGACGACGGTCGCGCCGGCAGCCGCCTCGAACCGGATCGGCGCGCCGGAGGTCCCCGTATTCGTCGGCGTGACCGTCTCCCGGTACGTGCCCGACTCGATGACGCACGTGTCGCCCCCCGTCATGACCGTCGCGCACTGGCTGATCGTCTTGAACTTGCTGGCCGAACTCCCCGTACCTGTCAGACTTCCCGAAGAAGCGGACACATAATACGTCGTAGGCGTAGCATTCGCGCCGGGCGGTGGTAAGAACCCTGCCGCTAGCGCAAGCACACCGGCCAGGCTGAGCGTGCGAACCCAATTTGATCGAACAGACATCATACTGCCTCCTCTTGAACCGAATTTGGATTACACCCAGAACATATCAGGAAAACGAAGAAAGGAAAGTGCAAGATCTGCACTTTCCTCCACTGCGGCGACGATCGCCGATTGTGATATTTGAATCGCGCGATTGGACACTCGGGCCCGCACATACGGCCCAAGCCGGCGTTCATACATATGAAGCAGAACGGTATCCCGGCATTAAAATGAAGGAGCTGACGACGATGGAAAACGTCCCCCGCCGACAGTCCGGCCCCATTAAAGCGCCCCAGCCTGTCCGCAAGGACGGCGCGGGCGGTCCCGACTTCGGCCCCCGCGACGTGCTGAGAGATCTGGAGAATCCGGATATGCTCGTGCCGCCCGCTACGGACGCCGGTTTGCTGCCCAACATGAAGTTCTCGTTTTCGGATACGCATATGCAGTTGAACCATGGCGGCTGGTCCCGGGAGATCACCGTGCGGGATCTGCCGATTGCGACGACGCTGGCCGGCGTCAACATGAGCCTCGTACCCGGCGGCGTGCGCGAGCTGCACTGGCATCAGCAATCCGAATGGGCGTACATGATCTGGGGCTGCGCCCGCATCACGTCGGTCGACGCGCAGGGGCGCAACTTCATTGCCGACGTTGAAAAGGGAGATCTGTGGTTCTTCCCTGCCGGCCTGCCGCATTCGATCCAGGCGCTCGCGGAAGGCTGCGAATTCCTGCTCGTCTTCGACGACGGCAGCTTCTCCGACCTTAACACGCTGTCGATCTCGGACTGGTTCGCGCACACGCCCAAGGACGTGCTGGCGGCGAATTTCGGCGTGCCCGAATCCGCGTTCGACGGCCGGCCGGACAGTCAGGTGTATATTTTCGAGGATCGCGTGCCCGGACCGCTCGCATCGGAAGCCGTCGAGTCGCCGTATGGCGCCGTCCCGCTCTCCTTCAAGCACAAGCTGCTTGCCCAGGAGCCGCTGCGGACTCCGGGAGGCAGCGTGCGCATCGTCGATTCCTCCAACTTCCCGGTATCCAAGACGTTTGCGGCCGCGCTCGTCGAGATCGAGCCCGGCGCGATGCGGGAGCTGCACTGGCATCCGAACGACGACGAATGGCAGTACTATCTCTCGGGCCAGGGCCGGATGACCGTCTTCGGCGGCAACGGCACCGCCCGGACGTTCGACGTCAGGGCGGGGGACGTGGGCTATGTCCCCTTCGCGTTCGGCCATTATGTGCAAAATACGGGCAGCGAGACACTGTGGTTCCTCGAGATGTTCCGCAGCGACCGGTTCGCCGACGTCTCGCTCAATCAATGGATGGCGCTCACGCCAAGGGATTTGGTTCAGGCGAACCTGAATGCGTCGCCCGAGCTGCTGAACGCGCTGCGCAAGGTGAAGTGGCCGGTCGTCAAATATCCTTAAGGACGGCCGATATAAACGTCACCGTCTACGAGACGGACGGGGTAGACGGCGACCTGCCCGCAGTCCGGCGCCTGCACGGCGCCGTCCGCCAGGCCGATCCGCCAGTCGCAGATCGGATCGTACAGCACGCCGCCGGACACGATGCCGTCGACGATCGTGCCGCCGCGAGGACCGGGGCTCCGATTTTCCAGCGCGAATAGTTCGCCATTCGTCGTCTTGAATACGGCGATCTCCGACTCGCCGAGCCGCACGAGCTTGCCGATACGCGCCGGAAACTGCTCGACGTTCCCGACAAGACGATATCCAGCCGCCTCCAGTTGTTCTCTTGTCATTCCCGCGCCCTCCTATTCCTTCGGCCCGCCGGCCGGAATGCGAATCTCTCCGAACAACCGCTCGCGGAGGTTGGGATTGTCGAGAATTTCCTGCCAGGGCTCCCTTACCTGTTCGAGCGCCGCTTCCATCCGGTCCGCCAGCGCTTTGCGTCCAGCTGCGTCTTCGACAATGACCGCCTTGACCTTCTCCAGGCCGACCCGCTCGATCCAATCCGACGTACGCTCCAGATATTTGCCCGTTTCCCTGTAATACTGCATGAACGCCGATATGATCTCGATCAGCTCTTCGTCGGTCTTCACCTTGCAGAGCAGCTCGGCCAGCCGGGCCTTGATGCCGCCGTTGCCGCCGACATAGATCTCCCAGGCGCCTTCGTTGCCTACGATGCCGATATCCTTCGTCGACGATTCGGCGCAGTTGCGCGGGCAGCCATTGACCGCCATTTTGAACTTGGCCGGCATGTCGAGCCGCTCGTACTTTTTCTCCAAGACGATGCCCATGCCCATCGAATCCTTCGTGCCGAATCGGCAGAACTGCGAGCCGACGCAGGTCTTGACTGTGCGCAGCGCCTTGGCGTACGCGTAGCCCGAGGGCATGCCGAGATCCGACCATATGGCGGGCAGATCCTCGCGCTTCACGCCGAGCAGGTCGAGCCGCTGGCCGCCCGTCACCTTGACGAGCTTGACGTTGTACTTCACCGCGACGTCCGCGATCAGCCGCAGATCCTCGGGCGTCGTGACGCCGCCGTACATCCGCGGCACGACGCCGAACGTACCGTCCTTTTGAATGTTGCCGTGCATCCGTTCGTTGACGAACCGCGAGTCCTTCTCGTCCGCGTGCTCCTGCGGCCAGATCATGCCCAGGTAATAGTTCAGCGCCGGGCGGCACTTGGAGCAGCCCTCCTTGTTGTGCCAGTCAAGGGCATAACGTACTTCCTTGGACGTGATAAGTCCCTTCTCCTTGATCGCAGTGACGACCTCGTCCCGGCTGAGCGGCGTACAGTCGCAGATCCCCGCCTGCTTGGCTGCCGCCGAGTCGTACTTGTCTCCAAGCGTCAGCTTCAGAATCTGCTCGACGACCGGCTTGCAGCCGCCGCAAGAACGCGTCGCGCCCGTGGTGAGCTTGATCTCGTCTACCGTCGTCAGCTCCCGCTCGCGGATTGCCTCGACGATCATTTTTTTCGTGACGCCGTTGCAGCCGCAGACGATCTCCTCGTCGGCGAGCTCCGCGACGCCTGAGCCGGCCGACACCGCGGCCGCCCCCATGACGATCGCGTGGTATTCGTCGTTCATGACCGCGCCCGTGCGGATCCACTGCTGCAGCCGCGCCGACTGGCTGCTGTCGCCGACCAGCACGCCGCCGACGATGACGCCTCCGCGGATCAGCACCTTCTTGTAAATCCGTCGCCATTCGTCGTGCATGCGAACGACCGTAAGGTCGGATGCGTCCATGAATTCGCCTGCCGAGAACACCTCGACGCCCGAGATTTTCAGCTGGGTCGATACGACCGATCCGGCATACGGCGCGGTATCGACGCCGCACAAGTGCTTCGCCAGCACGGCGCCCTGCTCGAACAGCGGCGCGACCAGTCCGTAGCTGACGCCGCGGTGCTCGTTGCACTCGCCTACCGCGTAGACGCCTTCGGCGGACGTCCGCAGCAGGTCGTCCACGACGATGCCGCGGTTCGTCTCTATACCGCTCGCGCGGGCCAGCTCGACGTTCGGCCGGATGCCGACCGCCATGACGACGAACTCCGCTTCGAGCGTCGAGCCGTCACCGAACCTGATTCCGCTCACGCGCTCCCCGCCGAGGAATTCCTCCGTTTTTTGGCCCATCGCGAACTTGAGCCCCTGCAGCTCGAGCTCCTGCTGCAGCAAATGCGAAGCCGTAGGATCGAGCTGGCGTTCCATCAGCTCGCCGAGCAAGTGCACGACCGTGACGTCCATGCCGAGCTTCAGCAGGCCTTTGGCCGCTTCAAGGCCGAGCAGCCCGCCGCCGATAACCGCCGCCTTGCGGTACTTGCCCGCCGCCTCGAGCATCGTCTCGCAGTCCGCGATGTCCCGGAAGCCGACGATTCCTTGCTTGTCCGCACCCGGAACGGGCAGCATGAACGGCCTGGAGCCGGTCGCGAGAATGAGCTTGTCGTACGGCGTGTCGGCGCCGTCCGCCGTCTTCACCGTTTTCGCCGCCGTATCGATGTGCGTCACCGTCGTTCCGGTGTGGAGCTCGATATCGTTTTCCGCATACCACTCCCGGCTGTTCAATATAATCTCGTCTATCGACTTGCTTTTCTCGAGCACGTATGAGAGCTGGATGCGGTTGTAATTCGGATAGGGCTCGCTGCCGAATACCGTAATCCTGTAGGCTTCGGGAGCCAGTTTAAGGATCTGTTCGACCGTATTGATGCCTGCCATTCCGTTGCCGACGACGATGAGGCGCTGACGATCGCTATGTTGCTGCATGGCCTGACTTCCTTTCGCTGCGTCAGCTTGGACGGCGACGATCGCGACTGCGCTCGCTGCCGATCGGCTGGGCAATTGGCGTTTTTCCTGCTCTCATCTTATACCCCCTCGGAAAATCGCGATGTGACGAAAATCATTGACGAGCCGTTCTATAACGCCGCACAAGCCCGGCACTCAAAAACCGCCGGAGAGGTTCCGGCGGCGTTTGAGCGTTCCATTGGCGATCTGTTTCTCATGCGTGCATTTCAATCGTGCTGCCGGCGCCTGGGCCCGATCAACGACCAGTCGATGTCTTCCCAGCCCAAGCCGTAGGCGGGCGAATCCGGCCGCAGCCGGTAGCCGCCCTCCTCGCCCGAGGCGAATAACGGATCGGCGACGACCGAATTCGCCTCGAAGCGGCCTTCGGAGACCGAGAGCCATGTCTCCCAATCGTAGTCGAAGCCCCAGGCCGGATTTTCGCCCAGCGGCACCGCCGGTTCCGGCAGCTCGCCGGAGATGAGCCGAGGCGCTCCGCCGTTCCAATACAAATTGCGGTCTGCGCGCGCAAGACGCTCCGGGCGCCAATTGACGAAGCCATACATCCGTCCGGCATTCGATACGATGTTGCGCTCGATCGCGAGCTCCCGATTCGCTTCACCGACCATCTCCTGCGTGCCGATCGCATTCACGGCTGCCGGATTGTCGACGATCAGGTTGTTCGCGATTACGTTGCCGATGCCCTTCGCGAAAATGGCCATCCACAATTTGCCCGTATCCGCGCTGTACAGATGATCAAGCACGTTGTGCGTGACCGTAAAGCCGTCGGAAGCGTCGTCGAGATAAATGCCGAAGCCGAACGAAAAACGGATGCCGCTGTGATGCAGCCTGTTGCCGCGAATCAAATTGCCGAGACCGACGCCCCATGACTCGATCATGCCGCCGTCCTGGCTGTCGGTCATCACGTCCGAAATATCGTTGTGCCGGATACGATTATTTCGCGCGAAAAGGAAATCCCAGTGATTGTCCCATGTCACCGGAATGCCCCACAGCGTCTTTGGCATCGCCCCCTGCCGGACGCCCTTCATCGAGATGCCGTACCTCGGCATGTGGGCGATCCGGTTGTGCGCGATGTCGCAGTCGCCGCATTGATACAGCTGGATGCCCGCGCCGTGTCCGACCAGCTCTCCGCCGTGCAGAATCTCGTTGTCCGCGATCAGATGTCCTTTATTCAAATTCGCGGCGTCGGAATCGCGGAATGCGCCTTCCCCAGGCGCATAGCCGACCGCGTAGATGCCGTGATGGCCCACGTGCTCGACGACGTTGCGCGTGAGCTTGACATTCAAGGCGCAGCGATCGAGAAGTACGCCCGACGAGCCGGAAAAGCGAAGCCGACAGCCGTCGATCGCGACGCTGTCGGCGTCTCTGATGTACACAAGTCCGTTGCGCTGGCCGTCGGGCTCTGTGTTGGCCGCCTCTTCGTCCGGGACGATCCGGTAATCGTCGTAAAAGTCGGTGAATGCCAGCTCCAGCCCGCGTAGGGCGATGCCCGAGACCGGTTGGCGCTCGCCGTCCCCGACGATCTCGACAACGCGATGCAGCGCAGGTGCGATCACGCGCTGCTCGAGCGGCGTTCCCGTAACGGGACGGTAGTAAAGCACGCGGGAAGCCTCGTCGAAATGAAATTGTCCCGGCTCGCGCAGGAATGCAAGCGAGCCTTGCAAGTAATAGCGAGACCCGCCGCCTATGCCCCAGGTAGCCGGGCGCGCAAAGTCGATCCGGCGCTTCTCCGCATCCGCCTTGCGGACGGGGATCGTCTCGGAGAACCAGTTCCACTCGCCCTCTCCAGGCCAAACGAACGCCTGCATGCCTGCGCATACCGTCGCGGCCTGTTCGAAAGCGGCCGCGTCGCCAGCAGGGAGCACGCCGACGCAGATGCCGTCGCGTTCGCTTGCGGGCTCCGTCTCGTAGTAACCGACGGCCGGCAGCCTCGCCTTGTCGATGCGCGCGCCGTCCGCGTACAGCGTGCGCGGGCGAACGCCCTGGGGCACCTTTGCGCGCCAGATGCCGTTCTGCCACGGCTCCCAGTCCGCAATCGCGACGCCTCCGCTGAGAATGGGCGGTTCGGCGCCGTCGCTTTCGTCGTCGCAGCGGTACGCGACCTGGCAGCGGCCGCCGCCCGTATCTGCGCTGCCAAGCCGCAGCGGCTCGGACAGCGCATAGGTCCCCGCGCGGATTCGGACGTCGATCCGCCCTTCGTATCCGGTGCCCGCCAGCGCGCGTGCCGCCGCTTGCGCGGCGCGTATCGTCGGGTACGGACGCGCGGGACTGCCGTCCGCCGACTCCTCTGCGCAGCCGGCCTCGTCGCAGGCGTCGACGTAAATCTCCGCGACGCTCCCGTCAAGCTCCTCAACCTCCCGAATCAAGCTGTCGCTCCCGCCGCCCGCGACTCCCTTTTTCCAATCGTCCATCTCGGTCGTCTCCTCCCCGGCGCATGCCGTCATGCCCCTTCGCCGTCCTAAGGCAGCCGGCAGGCGGCCCGTCATACTCCGCTTGCCGGCTGCCTCCGTCAGGACAGTCCGATTCGATTATTGAAGCGGCGCCAAATACGCGCCGTCGATGACGACGAAGGCGCTCGCGCCCGGCGTCTTCCAGCCGACCGCGAGATGGTCGCCGCCGCCTTCTTCCTTGTGCAGCACTTCCACGTAGTATCGTTGTCCCGCCGTGAGCGTGATGGAGCCGGATTGCTGCGTGGATGCGTTGCGGCCCCATTCTTCTTCATTGGTCCAATCGACGACTTCGCCGATCATGACTTTGTTGCCTGCGGTGCTGTCCGTACTTAGATAAAGCTGGCTGTTGTTGTCCCCCGCGATGGCGAATTGGTACGTGCCGGTCACGGTCGGCACGATATAGCCGCGAATCCGGTCGCCGTAGTTGTCGCCCCAGTTCGTCGGACCCTTGAAGCTGGTCAGAACCGCCGTGCCCGTCGGCGTCGTCGACACCGGGATGCTGGCGACGGTCGGACCCGTGATGCCGGTCCAGTACTCGCGGACGATTGTGCCCGTCGGCGTCGTGCCGCCCGAAGCGTTGGTCGTGACAGACAGCGCGCTGCTGGCAGCCGACAGGTTGCCCGCCGCGTCCTTGGCCTTCACCGTGAAGCTGTATGTCGTGCTGGCCGACAGCCCCGTCACGGTGTAGGTCGTCGCGCCCGTCGTAGAGCCTGCGAGCGTGCTGCCGTTATACACGTCGTAGCCCGTTACGCCGACATTGTCCGTCGATGCCGTCCACGAGAGACTTACGCTGCTTGCCGTTTTTGACGGCGACGTCAGTCCCGTCGGCGCCGTCGGCGCTTGCGTGTCGCCGGCCGGGGCGTTCGTCGTCACCGACAGCGTGTTGCTGGCAGCCGACAGATTGCCCGCGGCGTCCTTCGCCTTGACCGTGAAGCTGTAGGCCGTGCTGGCCGAAAGTCCTGTCACGGCGTAAGTCGTGGCGCCGGTCGTCGTGCCGGCCAGCGTGCTGCCGTTGTAAATGTTGTAGCCCGTCACGCCGACGTTGTCCGTGGAAGCCGTCCACGACAAATTTACGGAGTTCGCGGTCTTCGACGGCGATGTCAGTCCGGTCGGCGCCGTAGGCGCCTGCGTATCGGTCGTGCCGCCGCTGGCCATGTTCACGTCGCACGTCTTATAGTAGCCCGGCGCAGGGTCTACACCAAAGCCGTTGTTTGAGCACATGACGGTGTTCGTGTAGGTGCCATAGACGTAATTGCCGTTCGCGCCATAGCGAACTTCCTTCGTGCCGGTGAAGTTGCAGGGGTTATTTTCGCCCGCACAGTTCACCCAGTTCGCGAGCGGATTCGTCGTGACCGTAATCGCGTTGCTCGCCGCCGAGATATTGTTGGAGGCGTCCTTGGCCTTGACGGTCAGCGTATACGTCGTACTCGGGCTGAGGCCCGTCAGCGTGATCGACACCGCGCCGGTCGTGGAGCCGATCTGGGTCGAGCCGTTGTAGACGTTGTAGCCGGTGACGCCCATGTTGTCCGTCGACGCGTTCCACGTCAGCGTGATGCTCGTATCGGTCTTCGCCGTCGACGTCAAGCCGGTCGGGGCCGTCGGGGCCTGCGTGTCGCCGGCGTCCGTCGTCACGGACAGCGCGTTGCTGGCGGCGGATACGTTGCCCGCCGCATCTCTTGCCTTGACCGTAAACGTGTACGCCGTGCTAGGCGTGAGCCCCGTTACGTTGTACGTCGTCGCGCCCGTGGTGGAGCCCAGCAGCGTGCCGTTCCGGTAGACGTCGTAGCCGATGACGCCGACATTGTCCGTAGAAGCGGCCCAGGACAGGTTGACCGTGACGTTGGATTTGGAAGGCGCGGTCAGGCCGGACGGCGCGCTAGGCGCAGTTGTGTCTGGCGGTCCCGAAAAGACGTTGATCGTCTGCTCCTTGATGTTGGCGCGGCCCGTGTTGTCCCAGACGACCAGCGACACGCGGTAGTTGCCCGCCTTCTGGTACGTATAGGTCGGGCTGACCGTCGTGACCGGCACGCCTTCGCCGAAGTCCCACAGGTTCTCGGCGATCGAGCCGTTATCGGACGACGTGTTGGTGAACGTCACCGGCTGCCCGAGCTGCACGCTCGTCGGCGCCGTGAAGTTCGCGGTCGGCTTGGCGTCGCCTGCGTAGCCGCGGCTCGTCAGCTGCGTGTTGGTACCGTTGCCGGTGACCGTGTTGTTACCCCATTCGAGATCCGACGCGGACGACGGATATTGGTCGATTGAGGGGCCGCCGTTGTTCGTGATGATGTTGTTCACGAAGCTGATTCGGTCGGTGCCCGCGGCGGTCGTAATCTCGATCGCCTTGCGGCCGTTGTTCGTGATCGTATTGCTGTCGAAGGTGATGTTCTTCGAGTTGCCGTGGATGCGGACCGCATTGCCGTCGTAGCCGGGATAGGCGGCAGCGGGGTTGCCGATCGGTCCGTCCTTGATCGTGTTTTTATAGAAGTATTGGAATTGCTCCGTCTCGCCCGTGCCCTCGCCCTGCAGCTGCATGCCCCACATGACGATGTTTTTGATCGTGTTGTAGTTCCACAGCTGGTAGCCGGTGCCCGGCGACTGCTGCATGCCGACCTGCTGACCGCCGTCGACCAGGTTGTCGGACGTCACGGAGTGGTTGGACATGATCTCGAGGCCGATGCCCTTGACCGTATTGTCGGTCGTATGCACGGTGTTGCGCCGGATCGCGTTGTACTCCGAGCGGACGACGGACAGCCAGTGGTCGACCTGGTTGTCTTCCACGATCGAATGGTTGACGTTCGTGTGCAGCTCGATGCCGAGGCCTTCGTTGAAGATGCCCGAACCGGTGATGACGTTGCTGCGGATGACCGCGCCGTCGACGCCGTCGTTGACGAAGATGCCGCCGCGCCCCGTGTTCGCGATCGTATTGCCTTCGATGAGCGGCGCATTGGAGCCCCAGCCGACCCGCATCGCGGCGCCCCACATCGAGCCCGTCCCCATGTTGACGAAGTCGTTGTTCTTGATCGTCACGTTCGGAGAAGCCGACATCAGGATACCGAATGGCGCGAAGCCGCTCGTCTTGGCCAGATTTTTAATTCGGTT
Source organism: Cohnella hashimotonis (assembly GCF_030014955.1). Lineage (NCBI taxonomy): Bacteria > Bacillati > Bacillota > Bacilli > Caryophanales > Paenibacillaceae > Cohnella > Cohnella hashimotonis. Next base: position 2,299,548 of record NZ_JAGRPV010000001.1, on the reverse strand, counting down.
GTCGTGTATGTTGTGCCCGCTCCCCGGCTCGCTCCAGATGCCGGCGTCAAGCGTCGTGCTGTTGTTGGCGTCGAGCGTCAGCGCGCCGATCTCTACGTTGCTCGTATTGTTGAGCGAGACCATGGCGCCGGTGCCGGTACCGTTGTACTTGAGGATCGTCGTGTCCCGGCCCTGGCCGAGCAGTTTGATCCCCGTCTTCCCTTGAAGACTGCCTGATAAATAGTAGGTACCGGATGGGACGTAAACCGTGTCGCCGCTCGCCGCGGCGTTTATCGCATTTTGAATCGCCGTCAGATCGTCTGCGGTGTCTGCTCCGTTCGCACCGTAAGCGGTTACATTAAACGTGGCGGCAAATGCGGCAGGTGCCGGAACGACCGGCGCCAGGATCGTTAATGCGCAGAACACGCCGGCGGCTTTACGATTGAATATGGCCGACAAACCTTTCCTCTTGGACATCTTCACGAATCCCTCTTTTCAAATTAGGATGGCATGGCTCCGCTTCGCTCCGTGACGCTAGCCCGCGCTGCGGGCTTTATATTCGACGGCGCCGCACTCACCTCCTCCGTGACTCCATCGTGCCACGGCGCGATCCGCCGAGAAACTGTACAAAGTTGGAAAAGCAAGCCGAGGCGGCTATGAATTCCATCAATTCCTCCATTCCGCCCGGACAATCGACATGCGAAATTCTTTGATGCAGCCGGTTGCAATTCAAAGCGTTTCCATTTAAAAATAGAGAAATCAGGCCAGCGGCGGGAAGGAGCGCGAAGCGATGAGAGGTTTGGGGTTCGGATTCGGGTTTTATAAGTCCAGGCGATATTTTCAACGCGTCTTGTTCTCGATCATGATCGCCATGGCGCTCGTCCTGACAGGCCTGTCCGCCGTCAATTCCTACGTGTTAGAGCGATCCGTCCGAAGCGTGCAGGAGGATTCCAACCTGAAGGTATTGACGCAGATTCAATACAACCTGTCTTATATGAACGAGATCATCGTCCGGCTGTCGACCTTTGCTTACGGCGACAACTTTCTGATTCCGCTTATGTATTCCGAGCCGCTTCCGCAGATGGACTATATTCGCGGGTACAACGAGATGGAAAAGCTGATGGAGAGCTCCTCCTTCCTGCATTCGATGGCGGTTTACAATGCCGGCAGCGGCGAGCTGTACGGCTCCTCGAGCGAATTTCTCGTGGACGGCGGCGAGACGAAGCGAAAAATGCTGGATTGGCTGCTCCGCTCGCCCTTACCGCTGCCCACGTCAAGGCTCATTCCCGTGAGCCTCGGACGCGAAGGCGGCGATATCGATGCGTTCGCCTTTATCGTGACGGATGCGCTTCGTGCTTACGAAGGCAAAGAATCCGCGCTGATCCTGTATATCAAGCCGGATTGGGTGTTCGACAGCCTGCGCAGAATGAACGGGGCCGGCAGCGGGCAGGGCGCGATCTTTATCCGTACGCCGGACGGCAATCTGCTGTCGGACGGGCAGTCGTCCGGCGTGTACGCGCCCAAGCCTGAAGCCGTCACTGCGCTGGTCGCCGGGACCGATCCCGATCGGGATGCGTCATCCGGATTCGTCGTCGGCAACGCGGGCGACGGCAAGAGCATCGTCACCTTCATGCGGGGGATCGGAGACTGGACGATCCTGTACATTCAGCCCTATGCGCCGCTCATGAAGGAGGTCCGGGAATCGCGCGAAAAGGCGCTGCTTGTGACGGGCGCTTTTCTATTGATCGCGGCGGCCGTATCCTTTTGGCTGTCGTTCAAGCTGTACGGTCCGATCGACGCGATGCTGCGCCGCATACGGCCGCACGTCAAGGACGGGGCGACTGGCGGCGGCTCGAACGAGCTCGACCTCATGGGGGACAACGTACTTCGGCTGTCGGAGAGACTGCGGGAGATCAGCGCCGAGCAGATCGTCGAAAAGCATTATTTGCGGACGTTTCTATCGGACGGCGGCAGTATCCCCGAAGCGGACATGGCGCAGCTTATCGAACGCCACGGTCTGCAGCTCGCTAGCGACGGCCCCTACTGCGTCTGCGTTTTTCGCATCGACCGGCACGCCGACTACGAGCGGGCGACGACGTCCTCGGCGAGAAGGCTCCACGCCTTCGCTATCCTCAATATTGCGCAGGAGCAATTAAGCGGCGATTACCGCTGCGAAACCGTCGACATGCACGACGGGCACTCGGTGCTCATTCTGTCTGGTCCAGGCGTCGGTGCCGGCATGGAGGCAGCGCGGCCGATCGTTTGGGATATTCAAGATACGATCGAGCGGTATTACGGACTGTCGTTGACCTGCGGGATCGGCGATCCCGTCTCAAGGCTAAGTCAGCTTTCCGCCGCTTACCGCCAATCCTGCCAGCTTTGCTTGTATATGTTCGCCAAAGGCTACAAGTCGATCGTCCTGCCCGAGGACGTGCGCGCCAATCTCTCCGGCGGGCGGCGGACGCTGCCCCCGGACATCGAGCGGAGATTGACCGAAGCGCTGAAAAAGGGACAGTTGACGAACGCGGGCGGCGAGCTCGAAAAGGCGTTCGCCCTGCTCACTGATTTCCAGTACGACGACATGCTGCGCGCCGTATCCGATCTCGCGTGGGCCGTCAAAAATACGGCAGCCGAGATGATCAACAACAGACTCGTCTCCATCTCCATCGATCCCGAGCAAATCCCGAGGATCATGGAGGGCGATCGTTCGCTCGAGGATATCTACATGTCCTTCCTGTCCGCATGCGCTCAAATCTGCGAGACGCAGCGCGCGCCCGGCGCGGAGCGCTACGAATGGATCGTCGGTACGATCAAGACGCTCATCGAGCAGAAATTTCAGGATCCGAATCTCAGCCAGCAGTCGATCGCTTCCACCGTCAAGCTGACCTCCGCCTACGTAGGCAAGCTGTTCAAGGACCAATGCGGCACGACGGTCACAGAGTATATGAACGAGGTGCGGCTCGCGCATGCGCGCAGGCTGCTGCTCCAGACCGACGATACGATCGCGGACATCATGGATCAATGCGGCTACTCGAACCAAAGCTATTTTTTCCGCCTGTTCAAGGGCAAGTTCGGGAGCACGCCCAAGGAATACCGAATCAAGCGATCGCTGAGCTCGTGAATGAAGATGGCGACCAGCAGGCAGTAGGATCGGCAAAATTACGATGTGGCGCATTCTTATTCGGCCGATACTGTAGAACGAAGCCTCCCCGGCTTCGTTTTTTTGCTTTTTCGCCGCCACCTCTCCCGCGCAATCCCGCTTCTTTTCCCAAAAAACATATGAATTCGCATTTTATACACATCCCCGGAACAGTTTTTCGAACATCGAATCGTATATTCGGCATTCGGCGCATGGCATGATGGGGTCATATCAACGATGGAGGTGATCCCTATGGCCAAGACCCAACCCGTCAAGCTAAGCGCCGCGGATTCCCCCGTCCCGGGCGATCCTAAGGCAAGACAAACCGGCTGGATTCGCAACGAGATCCGGCTGCTGCGCAAAAACCGGGAGCTTCTCATCCTCGCGCTGCCCGGCATTCTGTTCAAGCTCGTCATCGCGTACCTGCCGATGATCGGCCTCATTCTGGCGTTCAAAAACTTCAGATATGACCGCGGCATTTTCGGAAGCGAGTGGGTAGGATTTCGCAATTTCGAATTTTTGTTCAAGGCGGAAGACGCGTACCGGATTATCCGCAATACGCTACTGTACAATTTCGCCTACATCATTACGGGGACGATCGCGGCGCTGCTGCTGGCACTGCTGCTGAACGAGCTTTCCGGACGGCTGATGAAAATCTATCAAACGGTATTGTTCCTTCCGTTTTTCCTCTCGATGGTGCTTGTCGGCTATATCGGCAACGCGTTCCTCGACTTCGAGAACGGGTTCGCGAACAAGGTGCTGGCGTTTCTCGGATTTCCCGAGCACAACTGGTATTTGGAGACGACGCCGTGGATGTACATCCTGCCGCTCATCGCGCTGTGGAAAGGCGTCGGCTTCTCGACGCTCGTCTACTACGCCGGCATGACGGGCATCAGCACGGAGTACTACGAAGCCGCCAAGCTCGACGGCGCGACCCGCATCCAGATGATGGCCCGGATCACGCTGCCGCTGCTCAAGCCGCTCGTCATCATCCTGTTCATTCTCGGACTCGGCAACATCTTCCGCGGCGACTTCGGGCTTCACTACTTCATCCCGAACAATGTCGGGCCGAACTTTCCGACGACGGACATTATCGACACTTACGTATACCGCGCGCTCACGAAGCTCGGCGACATCAATTCCGCGGCGGCCGTTGGGTTCCTGCAGTCGTTCGTCGGCCTCGTCACCGTCGTGTCCGCCAATTATATCGTCCGCCGCATCGACCGCGACAACGCGCTTTTCTAATCCGGAGGCGAATCCGCTATGACGCTCAAATCGAACAATTGGTTCATCAACGCTTTCTTTATCGTCGTCTGCCTGTTGATCGTAGCGCCGTTCATTCTCGTCGTCTCGATCTCGCTCTCCTCGGAGGACAGCCTGTTCGAATACGGGTACCAGTTCATCCCCCGAGTATGGAGCGGCGAAGCTTACCGGATCGTCTTCGAAAAGCCGGACACGATCCTGCGCGGCTACGGCGTCACGATCATGATCACGATCATCGGCACGTTTTTGTCGCTGATGCTCACGGCGCTCATGGCTTACCCGATCTCGCGGCGCGACTTCAGGTACAATCGACCGCTTACGTTTTACGTGTTCTTCACGATGCTGTTCAACGGCGGCCTGATCCCTTTCTACATTCTGATGACACAGTACCTGCATTTGAAAAATTCGCTCGCCGCCTTGATCATCCCCGCGCTCATGAGCCCGTTCAACATCATGATCATGAAGGGCTTCCTGGACAAAATCTCGCCGGAAATCGTCGAATCGGCCAAGATCGACGGCGCGCGCGAATTCCGGATCTTCTTCCGTATCATCCTCCCGCTCTCGACGCCGGCGCTTGCGACGCTTGGACTGTTTATCGCGTTCGGCTATTGGAACGAGTGGTACAACGCGCTGCTGTTCATCGACAACGACAAGTATATTCCGCTGCAGCTGCTGCTCGTCCGCATTTTATCGCAGGCCGAGTTCCTCGCGAATTCGCCGATGGCGCAGGTGTCCGACAAGCTGCAGTTCGCGCAATTCCCGACGCTGTCCGTCCGGATGGCGATGGCGATCGTCGCGAGCGGTCCAATGCTTCTCGTATTTCCCTTTTTCCAGAAGTACTTCGTCAAAGGCATTACGGTCGGCTCGCTCAAAGGCTAGAGCCGGCAAGAATCGATAAAGAACTGCCGCTGCGTTTAAGGGAGGTGATCGGCTTTTGGGGCGGCAGCAGGTCAGACACGGGAGCACGGCGTATTAAATAATAAGGGTCCATTCAACGGAGGGTTCAGAGATGAAAAAAGGAAAACGGATTCCGCAATATATGCTGCTTCTCTCGATGGCCGCGCTTGCGGCTTGCAGCAATAACAACAACGCCAATACGGCCGGCCCGAGCGCATCGGCAAGCGATAGCGGCTCCGCGACGGCGAGCGCGAGCGCATCCGCAAGCTCGTCGGCAAGTGCCCAATCGACCCCGGCGGAGCTTCCTGAGGTCAAGCTCACGTTCATCTATCCCGTCGCCGCCAACCCGGGTCCCGACCAGAAGCTGGTCAACGACGAGATCAACAAATATCTGAAGGAAAAAATAAACGCAACCGTCGATCTGAAACCGCTGACATTCGACGAGTACGAGCCGAAGTTAAACGCCATGCTTGCAGCCGGCGAGGCGTTCGATATCGCATGGAGCTCCAAGGGCTGGCTGGGGAACTATCAGCCGTACATCGAAAAGGGGGCTTATCTTGAACTGCCGGACGACATGATCGCCAAGTATGCCCCGGACGCGCGTGCCAATATTCCCGATAAGTTCTGGCCGGATATGAAAGCCGCCGACGGCAAGGTATACGGCTTCCCGATCTATCAAATCGCGGCCAAGCAGAAGAGCCTGATCATTCAAAAACGGTTCGTCGACAAGTACAATCTCGACGTCGGCTCGATCCACTCGTACAAAGATATCGAGCCGTTCCTGAAGACGCTTAAGGACAACGAAAAAGGCATCGTTCCGCTCGGTCTCGCGCAAAATTCCAACGGCCTGTTCGTCGATCCGAATGCCGTTGCGCCGGACGGCGCAGCCGTCGGCTACAAGAAGGACGACACGACCTATGCCATGATCGGCAAGATCGATTCGCTCGAAGCGAAAAAAGACTTCTATCAGACGATCCACAGCTGGTACCAAGCCGGCTATATCAATAAGGACGCGCCCGTGCTTCAGAACATCAACGATCTGAAGGGCAAAGGCAATGTGGCCGTTTCGCTCGAATTCACGTCCAAGCCAGGCGGCGAGATCGGCGAAAAAGCGATCAACGGCGGCAACGATGTCGTCTACGTCCCGATCTCGGACAGCTACTTTACCGGTATCGCGAGCGCCATGCACGTCATCAACAAAAACTCCAAAAATCCCGAGCGCGCGCTCATGCTGATCAACCTGCTCAACACCGACAAGTATCTGTATAACCTCATCTGCAACGGCATCGAGGGCAAGCACTACACGAAGACGGATGACAAGTTCATCGCGCCGATCGAGGGCTCCGGCTATGCGCCGAACGGCGACTGGGTGTTCGGCAACCAGTTCAACGCCTACCTGAAACCAGGCATGGACCCCGACACGTGGGAAAAGACGATCGAGCTGAACGACAGCGCCATCGTGCCGGCCAGCAACGGCTTCTCGATCAACGAAGAAAAGATCAAAGCCGAAGGCGCCAACCTGAACGCGGTAGGCAACGAGTATTCGACCGCGCTCGAGACCGGCGCCGTCGATCCGGCCAAGATGCTGCCCGAGTTCGAGAACAAGCTCAAAGCCTCCGGCCTCGAGAAGTACGAAGCCGAAGTCGCCGCGCAATGGGACGCCTTCCTGAAGGACAAGGGACTGAGGTAACGACAAGAGACAGAGAACGATAACACGCTAACCGAAGCGCGCGAGCGGCCGTCCAGGAGGACGGTCGCTTGTTTGCGTCCGGCTTGACTCGAGCAAGGTCCACCATCGCCTTCTATTGAGAAGGCGATCGGCTTGCTCGCAGCCCAGACTTCTCAATCGCCTTCTATTGAGAAAGCGATCGGCTTGCTCGCAGCCCAGACTTCTCAATCGCCTTCTATTGAGAAGGCGATCGGCTTGCTCGCAGCCCAGACTTCTCAATCGCCTTCTATTGAGAAGGTGATCGGCTTGCTCGTAGCCCAGAATACTCCATCGCCTTCTATTGAGAAGGCGATCGGCTTGCTCGCAGCCCAAACTTCTCAATCGCCTTCTATTGAGAAGGCGATCGGCTTGCTCGCAGCCCAGACTTCTCAATCGCCTTCTATTGAGAAGGCGATCGGCTTGCTCGCAGCCCAGACTTCTCAATCGCCTTCTATTGAGAAGGCGATCGGCTTGCTCGCAGTCCAGACTTCTCAATCGCCTTCTATTGAGAAGGCGATCAGGTTGCTCACTGCCCTAAATACTCCGTCGCCTTCTATTGAGAAGGCGATCGGCTTGCTCGCAGCCCAAACTTCTCAATCGCCTTCTATTGAGAAGGCGATCGGCTTGATCGCAGCCCAAACTTCTCAATCGCCTTCTATTGAGAAGGCGATCGGCTTGCTCGCAGCCCAGAATCCTCAATCGCCTTCTATTGAGAAGGCGATCAGCTTTCTCGCGGGCTTGATTCCCCATTCGCATGCTACTGACAAGGAGACGAAGCGCAAATGTCAGTTAATCCGCTGCGTTTTTGGCAGCACCAAGTAACTCATCGCTTTCCCTTGCGCGGATCGCGTTGACCTTAAATAACCTTTGGATTCCAGCGATTGCAGATTCACGCTAGCTTGCGTAAAACCGATTTTCAAAGCAGCCATTATTTCTACCGGTTTAATTTCACTGTTATGTCTTCCAATCCAATGAAGAATAGCTCTCTCATACAACGTGAGCTGTGGCGCTTCCGATCCCGCCCCGTACGCCCACGCCGATAGTGCCGCCAACAACGTCTGTTGACAGCGCTTCGGCTTTTCCAACAAATCGTCTCTCGAGAAGCGAAGCATGTGCCAGCCGTCCATAAGCAAATGATTTTGCCTCTCAAGGTTATCGCCGAACCTGAATCGGCTCACGTCGCGTAAATGCGTCCCGTAGGCATCAGCTTCCAAAATCAGACCCCGATGCAGCCCGAAAGGCATGTATGCGAAATCGACAAACCGTTGTCCGTCCTTAAAGTCTGAAACTTCCCACTCCGGATGAAGATGATCGAAGCTGCCAAGCGCCGGCCACCAAAGATTTTTAAGCAACAGTTGCTCGTTGTACGAATCCATCTCCATCAATCTTCTTTTCCTTTCACCCTGACTATGGCGAATAACGCGAGACATCCATTCATCGTAAGCTTTTTGAAACAACATATCGGACATTTATTAACCTCCTTAGAAAATAGAAAAGGCCGCTCCTCCGAATTGATTCGGATAGAACGGCCTGTGCTTCAGGCAGCGATATTTGTAATGTAATCATACTTACTCAACTTTCGCAGCATGAAATCGGCAAACAAGCCCTGATGTAACTGGGCAAACTGGCAATCCATTGCTGGAGTTGACGCTGAATCAAAGCCCCCAGCTTCTTTCCTGCTTTCGTGGCGATTTCGCTGATCAGATCAAGCAGTTGTTGCAAGGCGACTGTCCAATCCAGCGTGCCGACTTCGTCGCACAGCACATAAAACAAACCGCCGAACGTGCGTGCATCTGTACTCTGTCGATGCTGCCAAGCCAGTAGCAGGTAACGCGAAAAGACAATTGTGGTGTGGCTGATCAGCAAATCATAAGAGCGGCCTTGGAATTCCTTTTGCAAACGTAGCAGTGACTTGGTGCATTTGAAGAAGACCTCGATGTCCCAGCGGATCGCGTAAATTCGGATGACGTCCTCTACACAGAGCGCTAGGTCTGTCGTTAGAACGGCGAGCCAATCATTCTTCTTCGAGCGGTTGCGAACGAATACCACATGCACTGGCGTGCCGCAAGCCAGCACCGTTCGGATCGAGCGGAGAATGCTGCGTTTCTTGCTCGCTACAGGCGTGGCGACTGAGTAAAGCTCTTTAAGCGACAACTTCTGGCCTTGCATAAGGAATCGTTTGTTGTCGTTCTTGACCATGCCAATCACATCAAGTCCACGGGAGACGATTTCGCGAATGAGCGGCGCATGCGTGAACCAACTGTCCATCAAGACATAAGAGGCGGTTGCTCCGGCCGCCAAGACGCGGTCCAGCATGGACGCAACGACTTGCGGAGCCGACAGAAGCGCTTCCTGCCGACGCTTGTAGCCGTGCGACCGTTTGTCGACGGACTCATTCATGCCGGTGATCGCCGACTTGCTTGAACTGAGCAATGCAAAATCCACGGGTAAGAACGTGTGGCCGTCCGACCACCCCATCGTTAGCATGCGGAAACCTTTGTAGTACGCACCTGTCGCATGATCTTTGAACCGGGCGAGCAACTCAACGGCTTTGCTGCGATTGCGTTCGAACATCGAATCGTCGACGATGAAGACGGCATCCCGATCCGCAGACGTCAGCGCGTCCACCTTCTTTACGGTGGCGACACTAAGCGAGGTCAAAAACCGGCGCCATGCAAGGCCGGTATGATTGAGAAAGCGATAAACCGCATCTTTGCCGGGCATGGAATCATCTTTGCGGCTCTCCAGCAGACGAAACCAGTTTTTCTGATGAAACAACAGAACGAAGACGAGTTGAAACAATTGGGCGCAGCTAAAGCCAAAGCGTTTGCGAAATCCAGCTTGCTGTAAATGCTGCATGACTTTCAATTCTTGAAACGTCGGTTTTAGTTCGTTAGGCAGTTGATTCAAATTGGAGGGTTGGGCTATCATAAGGGTAGACACCTCTTCGGTTGAAGTGATTGCTCGACACTCTCACTTTATCAAACGGAGCGGTGTTTTTCTATTTACAAGCCCAATACCTGATCGCCTCGCGAGCTTACAACGACCTGCACTTAAGATGATTTTTGCTCTGCGAAAGTTGAGATACTTATAATTAAATTTTTTTACAAGAAATTAATATCGGCCAGTTACACCAATCGCCTCTCCTGGTGCAGGCGATCCGCCTTCACCAGGCTTAGTGCAGCTTGACAGGGAGCAAGCCTCCAAAAGCCAAACCGTCTGCCCCCTCCCCCCCCTACTCCAGTACCTTCTTTAACCGATACTCCTTCGGCGTCACGCCGAACGTCTTTTTGAACAGCTTGAAGAAGGTACTCTCGTTCACGTATCCGACCAATTCCATGACTTCCTTGATGCTGAAGCCCTTCGTCTCCAGATACGCCTGCGCATGCCGCAGACGCACTTCGTTCATATACTCCCCCACCGACACGAACTCGCTCGTCTTAAAAATACGCCCCACATAAGCCGGCGTCAGGTGCAGCATCGCCGCGATGCCCTGAAGGCTCAGATTGCTGTCTTTATAGTTGATCTCGATCATTTCTTTGATGGCGTCGGTCAAGGCGGCATTCTTGTCAGCGTCCGTGCGGGACAGCTTATCGTGGATCTCGCGGATGGCGGCGCCGATCAGCTCGCGCACCTCCTCCATCGTTTCCTTCTCAAGCGCCTCCTTGCTGAGCGAACTCAGATCGATAGGCAGCGAGACGAGACGATTGCGGTTGAGGTCCCGAACGGCGGATTTCAGCAGGTCGACAAGATGCAGGATGCCATGAACGATATGGTCAAAATGGCAGGATGCGAGCCCTTGTACGATCGCGTCCGCAGCATTCGCGCTATCTTCGGGACGGTTGGCGCGGATGCTCTCGACGAGCTTCTTTTCCGCTTCCGCGGGAGCGTCGTACTCCGTCTTCCTCGTCCGCTCGCCGACCGCCTCCGGTGTCAGAATGGCACGATGGCCGAACAACAGCTTGTACCGGGACAGCCGGATCGCCTCGCCATAACGCTCGGTGATGCCGACGTGGCTGTCGCAACTGCCGCTGACCGTCAGCGACAAGGACAGTCTGTAATAACTGCCGACAACCTCCTGAACGCGGCGCAGCAGCCGAGTCAGCGTCTCGGTATCCGCGCCTTCGCCGGCGGGGCTTACGAGCATCGCCACGTGGTCGCCGCGCATGTCCGCAATCTCGCAGCGATAAGGACCGGGCCGCATAATCTCCTCGGCGATATTGCCGACCGCAAACGTATGGAGCGCACGCTGGCCGGGCGTCGTCGACCGTTCATATTCGGCGAAGCCGTCCACCTTGACGACTACCAGACGATAGGGACCCGCCGGATCGATGTCCAGACCGTTCAAGGCGATGTTGTCCTGAAATTCCTCGCGCGACAGCGACGGGCTGTTGGCGACCAGCGTGCGAAGATGATAGTTGCGCACGATCCGCTTCTGCTTGTCCTGCTCGCTCGACGCCCAATGCAGCTTCTCCAGCATCGAGCTGTACACGGTCGCTACCGTCGAAAACTCGTCGTCCTGCCGAGCGCCGGCATCGCTCCCTTGCGCTTCGCCCGGTTTGATTCCGATCTGGCTGAACATCCGCTCGATCGGCCGGTACAGCTTGTGAGCGATGAGGAAGGTCAGCAGAACGCCCAACAACAGCACGACCGCGATGACGACCACCGAAGTCGCGCGCATCTCGCGGATGCTCCCTGTAACGACGCTGTAGGGCTGCACGCTGACGATTTTCCAATCCGTGTCCTTCATGCTCATATAGGTGACGAGCTGTTTCGTCGAGCCGCCGAGCTTGCCCGTGAAGGAGCCGAAGGACGCCATGCCGGCATACGCCCGCCGCGCCAACGCTTCGTCCAACCGCTTCATGTCGGCCATCGCCGCGCCTCCGCCCGACATGATCACGTCGCCTGACGCGTCAAGCATGTAAAGGCCCGATCGCGCGGGATCGTCGAACACGTTTACCGATTGCAGGTTGTCGTACAGCCATTCCGGCTTGATATTGACCACGAGCGCACTCTCCCGTCCGCTGCGAACGGCGCCGAAATTCTGATAGAGGACGATCGAGAAAAAATCGATTTTTTCCGCGTTGCCGCTAAAATTCATGGGCAGCAGCTTCATGCGAGGCAGCTTTTCTTCGCGCTTCAGCAGGGATACGAGTCCATCCGCCATCGCGGCGTCCGGCTTGTTCAAGCTAAGCTGTCCGACCGGATAGACTTGATCGTCGTAGCCATTGTAGACGAGGATCGAATGAAGAAAAGACGAAGACAAATACGCCTGCTTGAGCGAGTTCATCGAACGGATGACGGTCATCTCGTCGTAGCTCGGCAATGTAAACAAAGGCGAAATATTCGGATCCATAAAAAGCGATACGGCCAGATTGTTGAGCGCCTCCGTCATGTAGGAGACGTTGTACTGGATCTGGTTCATGACCTTGCGGGAAGAATCCTGCTGCATGCGGACCGAGCTCCGCTCGGCATTGTACTGCAGCGCCAGCGAGGCGAAGACGAGCACGGCGATCATCAGCACGCTGACCGACATTAGCATACGCGTCAGGTACTTTTTGGATTTGTAGGCTTGCAGCATCTTCATGACGTTATCCTCCCACCGGAAACGAGTGCGTGTCAGCGATAACAGCATCTCATACGGCGGCAGGACGCTCTACTGTACAATGTTCGAATTGCTGCTCCAGCGCGGAATCGTCGGTAATAAATCGGATTTGACGGGTAAAAAGATAGCCCCGGATCGCTTACGGCGACCGGGGCTGCCGGGAAGCCGGCTGCGAGATGAAGCGTTAGTGAAGGAGGTGTTCGAGCATGCGGATTCCGATTGCCTGCGACCGAGCGGATGGTAATCGCGCGCTAATCGGTCAGCGGCAAGACCCGCGTCTCGCCCGGCGCAAGCCGAATGCGCGGCCAGACGGCGCTCGCGCAAACGCCCAGCGGCAGCGCCGCCTCTATGGACGTTTCCGACAAAAGCTTCACCGAAGCCGGCCAGGACGTCGGATTCGTCACGCGCAGCGCGGCGCCGCCGTCCGCCGTCGTCTCTAATCCGCACGTCACGTGATCGGGCGCCCATACGAGCCCCTTGTCGCGCTGAACGTAGATGCCCGGCACCTCGGCATACGTCAGCATGTTCGACGTCTCGCACCAGCACGAGAGCGGCAGCGCTTCGCCTACAAGGTTCGCGCCTTCCCAATCGCTCATGTTGACGCGCTCGCTCATATAGCCGGGCGGCATGTCCTTGCCGTCCCACCCCATGACCGGCCGGTCCGAGCGGGATAAGTATTGGTTCATATTGCGCACTGTCTCCGTCAACTGATCCATGTAGCGCCGGCGGCCCGTTGCGCGGAACAGCTTGAATAATGCGTCTCCCGACAGCGTGCAGATGCCGGGCGAGCTGTGCTTGTTCTGCGCGTTCGCGATGACCGACCCGGCAGTGCGCATGCCCAGCTTGCCAAACGTCGACGTCGCCGGAAAAACGAAATCGTACGATACGCACCAGGACAGGCATTGATCGGCCGCTTCCTCCGCTCTACCGATCCACAGCCGGTCGCCGGTCGTTTCGTAGAGCGCCATATAAGATTCGAGAAGCGCAAAGGCCGATTCGCTGTCTGGACATTGAAGAATCTCGCCCGGACCGCCGGTCGTGACGCCGGCCATCGTGAATCCCCTGTAATAATATTCGCCCGCTTCCCGCGCAACGGAAACATATCGCTCATCGTTCAGTACGCTCCCGCACCATGCAAGGCCGCCGACGGCCATCGCGCCGCCCGCCGATCCGCCGACCAGCAGCTCGCCTGTGTCGTGGTTCACCCACTGTCCGAACTGCCCGTATCCATCCCATAAACGGACAAAAGCGTCGGCCAGACGCCGCAGCCCCTGCAGCCACGCCACGCTCGCCGCACGGCCGTAAGGGATCGCCTCCAGCGCCAGCATGTGCTTGGCCGCGAAATAAAGCGTGTCCGCGCTTTTGCGCACGATATGCCATCGCTCCGGCGCCTCCCGGTTCGGATCGCTCCCGAATTCGTCGCCGTACCAACGTCCGCGGTAGAAGACGCCGGGAAAAAAGCCGGCAGCCGTCTGTCCGCCGAAAATAAAATCGAGCGTACGCAGCGCACGCTCCCGCGATGCCGCGCTCCCTTCGAGCAGCAGCGCATAGCTTGACATACCGCCTCCGACCCAGCCGAGCTGCCAGTCCTGGTGTTTTTCATCCACGGTACCGACTGCATAATAGCCGTACTGGCCGTTCCAGTTCATCGCGTTGAACTTGGCCTCCTGAATCGCCCAAGCAGCGGAGAACGGGAGGGAGGCAACCAGCTCCGGCCGGCCTGTCAACGAATCGCGCACCGAAGCAAACGCGGCGAACAGACGGCGCACGCTGCCGCAAGCGAACAGAAAAACGTGAAACTTCATAGAGAGACGGTCGCCGTTGGCATAATCGGCCCCTCTGTCGCCGGATACGGCCGCAGTCGTGCACATCTCGTACTTCGTCTCCTCGCGCACCCCGGGCGCACGAAAGGAAATCGCCGCCGAGCGGCGGTCCGCCGACTCCTCGATATGCACGGACGTCTCGCCGTAAACGGTGCGCTGTTCCGTAAGCAGGATACAGCCTCTCCCGCGTTCCGGATCGTAATAGGCAACGGCCGGCGTCGCGGCATCGCCTGTCAGCAGATGGAGCGACGACGGCCCGTCGTCCGCCGCAAGCCTCGGGATATCCGTGACGAGCGCCGGCGCATTCGGCCCCTGCTCCTCGATCGACGTCCAGCAAGGTGCATACGCCAGCTTGCGCGCCTCGAAGCGGTTGCCGCCATAAACGGCGCCGGGGACGAGCACATACGCCGACGGCGACCATGCCGCGATTTCAAAGCGGACCTCGGCAGCCGTTTGCCGCGACGTGCCGCAATGGAGCCAGTCCGTCCCGAACGTGAACCCGCCGTACGGGCCGGCCAGGGCGGTTCCGCTCGTCCGGATCAGCCATTCGCCGCCGACGCCGCTGTCCAGCGTAGTTCCTGCAATTTCGTTGGCCGGTCCCCGCCAGTCGGCTCTGCTGAAGCCCTGGAGGATGGCACCGTCGAATTGGTTGGAAAGGAAAGCAACCCGAATTCCTGCGCTATCGAGCGCCGCGGCCGCCTGCCGAAGCTGATTTTTATCATGCGCCGTTTGCAGCTCCATGTACGATCCGCTCCTCTGTCGATAAGTCAGAACGGCAACATTAAAGCATGGCGCTGGCTAAAACTGAACTATGAATAGTGCGCATAGCTGTGCATAGCTGTAAAATCGACAAAATGCCAATATCGCATCTGCCGCAAATGCGCCTACAGACGGCCGCCAAGCGCATAGCCGGCCCAGGCGAGCACGACGCCCAATATATAGCTTCCCGCTACGTAAATGGCAAGCGTACGCCAGGCTCTGCTTCGCCAAAGCTGAATATTTTCCGCGTTAAAGGTGGAAAACGTCGTATAGGCACCCATGAAACCTGTCCCGACAAGCAGCGAGATCCCGCTGCCGCCGGCTGCCGCAACGATGCCGAGCAGAAACGATCCCGTTAAATTAATAAGCATCGTAGAGACGGGCAGCCTTGCTTGGAATTTCTTTTTTCCCCATAAACCGATGCCGTATCTCGCGCAGGCGCCGAAAAATCCGCCGATCGCCACCAGCCCCTCATGACCGAACGTCACGGTCCCACCACCTCGCGGTTTTTCGCTGCCGGACGTCTCTCTCCGAGCCTGAAGCCGACCCACGCAAACAACAGCCCGCCGACCAGACTCGTGCCGACGTAGAGCGCCGCCGCTCCGGCACGTCCATCTCGGAGCAGCGTCAGCGTCTCCACGCTGAACGTGGAAAACGTCGTATACGCGCCGATCAAGCCGGTGCCGATCCCGAGCCGCAGCCATTCCGGCAGGCCCGGGCGCGTCGTCGCCCATGCCGTAAACCAGCCAAGCGCGAGACATCCCGTCAGATTGATAACGAGCGTAGCGAGCGGAAACGCAAAATGCCACCAGGAATGCGTCCACAGTCCCGCCTCGTATCGAAGCAAGGCGCCGACGCTGCCGGCCAAACCGACCGCCCATGCGTATTTCATTCCGAACCTCCGTCGTAAACCGAATAGATTCATCTTAGACATCCGATAGGAGTTCCGTCAATGCATGCCGCCGCAGCGCAAAAAAAGAGAGCGGCAGAGCGCTCCCTCAAATGTCTTTCTTCTAATAAGAAGATCGTGTAAATAAGTTCGTGTTAACAGGTCGTGCAAACCTTATCCCTGCTTGACCACATACCGTTCGCGAGCGGCTTCTGTCGCCTCTACCATGTTGCGCAGCGATTCGACCGTCTCCTTGCGTCCGCGAGTCTTGAGTCCGCAGTCCGGATTGATCCAGAACAGGCCAGGATCGAGCACGCGAAGCGCACGGTCGATCATTTGCGTCATCTCGTCCGACGATGGCACGCGAGGGCTGTGAATATCGTAGACGCCGAGCCCGATGCCCTTGTCGTAGGTATGCTCCTCGAAAATGCCGATCAACTCGCCGTGGCTGCGCGACGTCTCGATGGAGATGACGTCCGCGTCCAGCGCGCTGATCGATTCGATAATGTCGTGGAACTCGCTGTAGCACATATGCGTGTGAATCTGCGTTTCGTCCTTCACCGTCGAAGTGGACAAGCGGAACGCGCGCACCGCCCAGTCCAGGTAATGCGCCCATTGCTCGCGCTTCAGCGGCAGCCCTTCGCGGAGCGCCGGCTCGTCGACCTGAATCATGCCGATGCCTGCCGCCTCCAGCGCCTCGACCTCGTCGCGGAGCGCGAGCGCGATCTGGTAAGCGACTTCCTCGCGCGACTTGTCGTCACGCACGAACGACCAGTTGAGAATCGTGATCGGGCCGGTCAGCATGCCCTTCACGGGCTTCGACGTCAGCGACTGCGCATAGATGGTCTCGGCGACGGTCATCGGCTTCGGCAGCTCTACGTCGCCGTAGATAACCGGCGGCTTCACGCAGCGGGAACCGTAGGATTGCACCCAGCCCTTCGCCGTGAAGGCGAACCCGGCAAGCTTCTCGCCGAAAAACTCCACCATGTCGGTACGTTCGAACTCGCCATGCACCAGCACGTCAAGCCCGATCTCGTTCTGAATGTCGATCCACTCGCGGATCTGCGCTTGAATGAAGGATTCGTAGCTCGCAGGCGACAGCTCGCCCTTGCGCCACTTCTGCCGCGCGCCGCGTACTTCCGGCGTCTGCGGGAAGCTGCCGATCGTCGTCGTCGGCAGCGGCGGCAGCTGCCATTTGGCATCCTGTACCGCGCGGCGGGATTCGAAGACGCTCGCGCGCGCCGCCGGCTCCGAAGCCAGGGATGCCATGCGCGCGCGGACGCGCTCGTTCGTACGCGCGGCGGAGCGCTGCAGCGCGTCACGGCTGCGTTCGGCCGCTTCCAGGTCGACCGCGATCGCTTCGACGCCTTGGCGTCCGGCCTTGGCGAGCAGGACGAGCTCAGCGAGCTTCTCGTCGGCAAAGGCAAGCGCGCCTTGCAGCTCCGCCGGCAGCGCGTTCTCTCGTGCCGCGCTGACCGGCACGTGCAGCAGGCTGGAGGACGGCTGCACGACGATCCGTTCTGCAGCGACAGCGCCGCGCAGCGTGCCGAGTGTCTCCCACTTGCTGCGCAGATCGGCCTTCCAGATGGCGCGGCCGTCGATCAGACCCGCTCCGAGCGTCTTGTCCGCCGGGAAGCCCTGCTCGCGTACCGCCGCGAGGTTGCGTCCGCCGTCATGCACAAAGTCGAGCCCGATGCCGTGGACCGGCAGCGTGACGACGAACCCGTACGCGTCAACCGACTCAAAGTACGTTTGCAGCATGATGGAAATTCCCGGCGCTTCGCTGGTTAACGTTTCATAGATGCGCCTTACGCGGGACAGGTCGTCCTCCGTCAAGCTCGTGGCCAGAATCGGCTCGTCCACCTGTACCCAAGCGACGCCCTCGGCTTCGAGCTCGCGCAGCACATGCGCATACAGCGGCAGCAGACGATCGATCCAGGCATCCAGCTCCCCCGCGGCATAACCTTTGGACAGCTTCAAGTACGTGTAAGGTCCGACGATGACCGGACGGCCTTCGATTCCCAGCTCCGCCTTCGCTTCGCGATAAGCCGCCAGCGGGCGGTTGACCGTCAGCTGCGGGTTGACGCCTGCGCCAAGCTCCGGCACGATGTAGTGGTAGTTCGTGTTGAACCACTTGGTCATCTCGCTCGCCGCCGAATCGCGATTGCCGCGAGCTACCGCGTAGTAGGTCGGCAGGTCGACTTCGCCGCCCCCGTAGCCGAACCGCTCGGGCACGATACCGAACATCGCCGACGTGTCCAGAATATGGTCGTAGTACGTAAAGTCGCCGACCGGGATGACGTCGATTCCTTGGTCTCGCTGCTTCCTCAGGTTATTCAGACGGATTTCCTTCAACGTCGCGTGCAGCGTGCTCTCGTCCAGCTTGCCGGCCCAGTATGCTTCCAGCGCTTTTTTCCATTCGCGGTCTTGCCCGATGCGGGGATACCCCAGATTGCCGCTCTTCATATATGCCTTCTCCTCTGCCTTCCAAGTATGAAGCAAAGCGTCCGCGCCGGTTGATTCGGCGCCAGCTTTGGCTGCTAATTGAAAGATAGCACAGGCGTCTGGATATAGCGTAACTTCAAAATACTATTGCCGGCTATAGCCTCCGGCTATATCAAAGCCCGCGTCTTGCCCCTGTGCGGCAGACGCGGGCTCACTCGACCGCGATCGCCTGCTGCAGCGCCTCGACATAAGCCATCGCAAGCTTCGATAACGCGGCATTTTGATGACTGATCCAGCCGACATGCAGCGTCTCTTCGCTTGCGAGCGGAACCGGAATGATCTCGTTGCCGTTCAAATCCGCGCTCAGTACGCCGGTCGAGATCGTGTAGCCATTGAGCCCGATAAGCAAATTAAACAAGGTTGCCCGGTCGTTCACCTTGATGCTTTTTTTGTGCGACAGCGTGCTCAGAATTTCTTCGGAAAAATGGAACGAATTGTACTCGCCCTGCTCGAAGTGCAAATACGGATAGTCGTCGAGCTGGTCGATCGTCACGACGGGATGTCTCGCAAGGGGGTTGTTCACGCTGACGAAAATATGCGCCTTGGCGGTAAACAGGCTCGTGAACTTCAGGTTCGCATCGCGCAGCAGTCGCGTGATGACCTTGGCGTTGAACTCGTTGATGTACAGAATGCCGATCTCGCTGCGCTGGCTTTTGACGTCCTGAATGATCTCGTGCGTCTTGGTCTCCCGAAGCGCCAGCTCGTATTCGTCCTGACCGTGCTCGCGGACAAGCTGGACGAAGGCGTTAACAGCGAACGCATAGTGCTGCGTAGACACGGAGAAATGCTGCGGCGCGGGCTTCGCGCCCAGATAGCGATTTTCCAGCAGCTCGGCCTGCTCGATGACTTGACGGGCATAGCCAAGAAACTCGGCGCCGGCCTTCGACAGCGTGATCCCTTTGTTCGTGCGTTCGAAAATGGTGATACGGATTTCTTCCTCCAGGTCCTTGATGGCGTTGGAGAGACTGGGCTGGGAGATGAAAAGCCGCTTGGCCGCTTCGTTCATCGAGCCGCGGTTCGCGACTTCGATGACATAGCGCAGTTGTTGCAGCGTCATGGCATCGTTATCCTTCCTGCTGGGGTGCGGTTTGCCTTTCATCATACCACAAGGCCGCGCGCCTTCGGCGTCCTCGCAGCGAAAAATCGGCTCACCCGTGTGACTTCACCTGGACAGCGGCGCATTTCCGTGAATGCGGCCCCTATCAGGAGTCTCCACAACTCGGTTACGTTAACTCGGTGTCGCTGTAAAGCTTTAGTTCGCCCCAATCGGGCCGAAGTCACCTGAAGTGACGCTGTACAGCGCTTCTTCGCCCTGAGCGGGCCCAAGTCACCCGAAGTAACGCTGTACAGCGCTTCTTCGCCTCGATCCGCGCCGAAGTCTCATTTTCGGACCCTTAAATACAGCCTCTAACGCAAACAAGACAAAGCAGGAATGCTCCCGCTTTGTCCCATTAGGTTTGTTCCCGTTTATGCTTCATCTCAATAACAGCTTTAACCCTCAAGAACCCGCTGGCCGAAATAGAGGCCGGGCTGCAAGCCTGCAGGGCAGGCGAACATCGCGCTGGCAACATGGGAAACATACGCGTTCAAGGCATCGCTGTTCTGCATCGAACGCAGCATCGGCAGAAATTGCACGTCGGGATTGCGCTGGTAGCTGATGAACAGCAGTCCGGCATCGACGTTGCCTGTCCGGGGATCTACCTTGTCCGTGTAGGAATAGGCGCGGCGGTGAATCTGCTGCCTGGTCTCCTTGGCCAATCGCACATGCGAATTTTCTGGCAGCTTGGACGCCTCCACCGCATCGAATTCTCCCTTCGCGCCGAATGCCGCGCCGGATACTTTGCTTCTGCCGAACGTCGCTTCCTGATCGGAGAGCGACGTGCGATCCCAGCTCTCCAGCTTCATCTGGATCTTGCGGTAGGCCAGATAGGAACCGCCGCGCATCCATGCCGGCTCGTCGCTGCCCGCCCATACGACATCGTCATAGCCTTGCGCGGAGTCGTGCAGCTGGTTGGCCGTGCCGTCCTTGAAGCCGAACAGATTGCGCGGCGTCTTGCCCGGCGTCCCGCTCGCAAAGCCTTCTTGCATCCACTTGAGCGAGGCGCGGCCTGTCGACAGCCGGATCAGGTTGCGCACCGCGTGAAAGGCGACCTGCTGATCGTCCGCACAGATTTGCAGGCAAATATCCCCGCCGGAAATGCTCGGATCGATATTGTCACGCGCCATGCGCGGAATATCCTTAAGATGCAGCGGCATGGCGCCGGCAGCACCGAAGCGATTGACGCCGTCTCTTACGAAAAACGATGGACCAAAGCCGAGCGTGACCGTTAATCTGGATGGCGGCAGCTCGAGCGTCTCGCCCGTATCCGTCGGCGGTACGAGCGGATTGTCGCCCAGGCTCATCGTGCCGCCCTTCGCGCTCAGATCGCAAAAACGGGTCCAATCCTTCAGCATCGCGATCAAATCTTTTTTGCTGCCGGTCGTAATGTCGAACGCCGCCAAATACAAATACGTCTGCTGCGGCGTCACAATGCCCGGCTGGTGGTCGGCGTACATCGGAATGATGTCTTCTTCCGAATGGGCGGAAGCCTTCGAGCCTTCCGCTTGAGGCTTGGGTATGCCGAGAATCGCGCCGATGCCGGAGGCACCGATCGCGATTCCGGCACCGACGGTGGCCGACAGCTTCAGAAAATCTTTGCGCGTCATGCCTGTCCGGTTCGGTTCCATAATAAGTCTGGGCTCCCTCCGTAATTTAGAGGATGGCGGCGGTTTGCGACATCAGTTCGGACAGCGCGCTGAGGCGGTCGCTGATATCGCGGATCTGATCCGTCGTCAACTCGGTATAGGCAACATACTGGCCGTCCTTGATGAAGCCGGACAGCGCCTTTTCCATATCCTGAAATGCCTGGTCGAGCTTGTCGGCCAATTCGACGTTGCTCTCGTTGAGCGCCGGGATGATCGACAGGTAGACCGTCTTCGAGCCGTCTACGTTAGAAGCGAGGTCGACGAGATCGATGTGCGAATAAAGTTCTTCCTCGCCGGTAATCTTGGAGGTAGCCGCCTCGTTCAGCAGTTCCATGGCGCCGGCGACGACCGTCTTGGGTTCGAGCTGAAGCTTATGAACTTCGGCCTGCAGCGCCTTCACGTCGGTCATCAGCTGGTCCGCGAATTTATCCTGACCTTCCAGCGAGTTGTCGACCCACAGCGCCTGCTCGATCTCGTGGAAGCCGGTCCAGGCGCTCGGATCGTCCACGTCGGCCAACCTGGCGTCGATCTTGGGGTCAAGGTCGCCGAAGCTCTCGGCAATCGGCTCGATGCTCTCGTAATAGACGCGCGCCTTTACGTATTCGGCCTTGGATTTATCGATATCGCCCGCCTTGACGGCGTTGACGAATACTTGCGTCTGATCGGTCAGCTTGTTCGTCTGGTCGACGACGTATTGCTGATACTTTTTAACGGCTTCGATCAGCAGCTCGGAAGAGCTGGCCGTCGAAGGCTTCGCGTTCTGAAGCTTCGTGAGCGCATCGACCAGGCCGTCGGCATTGGCCTTGAGCGCGTCGAAATCGATCTTGTCGTAAGCCGAAGCGGAAAAGATCGGCATTTCGTATTTTTCCACGTCCGTATATTCAAGGGGGAACGTTTGACGTACGGCATTTTCGAACGACAGCCACGTTTCGTTAATCGTCTTGCCGAGGCCTTTAACGCCGTCCGCGTCTTTTTTCCCGATAAGGTCCTGCAGCTGCTTCGTTTGATCGAGCATTTGAGCCGTACCCGTCTGAATCGCGCTGGATCCGCCGGCGCTTGCCGAGGCCGAGACCGGAGATGCGGCCGTCGTCGAAGCCGGAGCCGAAGCGGACGCGGATGCGCCGTCGTTGTTCGATCCGCTGTTGCAGGCGGATAAAGCCAGCATTCCTGCGATTGTAACAATACCAATGGACGTTTTCTTCATCATTATAACGATCTCCAGTCATCTGGCGCTATGCGCAAAATTAGGTTGTTGAAGCTTAGGAAACGGGAACTTCGCGACGGCGCTTGCTCTTCAGCAGGGACCAAACGACCGCGGCGCAGCCGCATGCCAGGAAAACGAGCTGCGGCAAGGTGCTGTACCAAGAGGGATACAGGCTGAGCGTCGAAAAATCGGGCAGCGTTTCGTTCACCGTAGACGGCAGCACGCCGGCCATCTGCAGGCTGTGAATGCCCGACCCCATAAATTTGAAGCAGAGATAAAACACGATGAGGCTCGATCCGAGAAAAAACGGACGAATCGGCAAGCGCGATCCGGCCTTGACGATGACGAACGCGACCGCCGTCAAAACGAGAAACCCGGCAGCGATGCCGGCGACAAGTTCCATTGCGGACATTTTCCCGGACATGCCGATCAGAAAAATGACGGTCTCGAGTCCCTCCCGCACGATCGCGAAAAAGGAGAGCAGCGCGAGCGAAAACATATGCCCGCCGGATAGCGCGCGCGTACTCCGCTCGGCAAGCAGCCGGTTAAAGCGCTTGGTGTCCGAATGGCGATGCAGCCAGTAGCTGACGTAAAGCAGCATCACGCTGGCGCATACGCCCGTCCAACCGTTGATGAGCAGATTGTTGTGCCCGAATGCGCTCGAGGACAGCAGCAGCACGACCGCGAACCCCGCGGCGATGCTGGCCAGGAGACCGGTGACGGAGCCGCCGACGACCCAGCGTCTCGCCGGCATGGAGCCCGCCCGCTTGGCGTACATAAGCAGCGCGCCGACGACGAGCAGCCCCTCCATCCCTTCGCGAATCGGGATAAGCGCCGCGTCCCACCACGAATACTTCGCGTCGGCGAGCGGCGCCAGCCCTTCGATCAACCGGTCGATCACGGGGGCGGCAAGCGCCCTTTGATCCGGATTGCTCAAGTAGCCGTCCAGCATGACCAGATCGCGTTCGGTGTCGTTGTAAACGCGCTGCGATTGGCTCACGACGTCGCCTTCGACGGAGAGCCATTGCTGCTGAAGCTGTTTGACCCTCTGCCCCGCTTCCACCCATTCCTGCTTCTTGGCCAGGTTGCCCGCCTCGCGAAGCTTAAGAATGTAGGTCGACAATGTCATCTGGCTTTTTCCGCTGTTGTCCGCGTACGCGCCGTCCTGCAGATTGATGACGGAAAACCTTAGATTGCCGGCCTGCGACGACGCCTCGTCCATCTTTCCGCTTAGCATCGCGAGCGACAGGGCTGCGATCTGGCTGTCGATCTCCAGCGCGAGATCGAGCGAACGCTGTTTGACGTCGTTCTTGTCCTTCGCCCACCACTTTTTGATCGCAGCCAAATCCTGCGCGGCCGCGGCCGCATCGCCGGCATCCAGGTGGGAGACAAGCGCTTCGGCCTGCAAGGACGCATCGGCGGCATGCGTCGAATCGGTCGCGGCGAACAGGGGGGCGAACGGCGCGATCGCCCAACCGAGCATGGCAAGCAATACGATCCTTGCGAAAAGGATCAATGCGGAAGGCCGTCTATGCCGCTTCAATGTATGTGGTCGCCTCCATAAGCCTGGTTCCAAGCTATTTGAAAATGATTCTCAATATTAAGCATTATAGGAGCGTTCAATTTGAGTGTCAATGCATTTTAGTAGAATGAAAACGGCTGCGTGGCGTCATCTTGCAGACGCGCCGCAGCCGCGGTATTTTTTCGTTGTCATACGGGGTCAATCCGCGCCTTCTGCCGCCATCGGCTCGCGCTTGGAAGCCCTCCCCCTCCGTAGCCGGGATAACGCGCCGTAACGCGGGGAGCCAAGGAAGCTCGCCGCGAACAGAAGGCCTGTCGCGAACGCCATCGAGCCCGAGATCGACGTATCGAGCCAGGTGGCGATTCCGTAGCCGATCCAGGCGGACAAGGCACCGAAGGCGGCACCCAGCGCCAGCATAACGGATAACCGGTCGGTCCACAGGTAGGCTGCGGAAGCCGGCGTGATGAGCATCGCGACGACCATAATCGCGCCGACCGCATCGAAGGAAGCGACCGTCGTCACCGACACGAGCGACATGAACGCATAGTGCATCACTACGGCGGGAATGCCGAGACTTGCGGCCAGCGCGGGGTCGAACGACGTTATTTTCCACTCTTTATAAAAGGCAATTATCGCCGAAAGGGCGACCGCCAGCACAAGCGAGAGCAGCGCGACCGCCTCGGGCACTTCGCCGACGAGCGGGAGCGTCATCGTTTCCCAAGGGATAAAGGTAATCTCGCCCATCAGCGTATGCTTGACGTCGAGATGCGCGTTGCCGACCTGCGTGGCGATCAGCACGACGCCGACCGCGAACAACGTCGTGAACACGATGCCGATCGACGCCTCCTGCTGTACGCCGCGAGACTGGAACCATTGCACCAGCAAGGCCGTCAGCAAACCGGCGCACACTGCGCCGATCAGCATGTGCACGCCGCTAAGCTGCCGCGTGACCATGTAGGCTACGACGATGCCAAGGAGGACGGTATGGCTGATCGCGTCGGCCATCATCGCCATGCGGCGCAGGATGAGCAGCACGCCGATCAATCCGCAGGACACGCCGACAAGGGAAGCGGTCAGGAGAATCCAACCGGAATAGCTCATCGTCCCGCCCCCTCTCGTGCCGCGATCGGACTTGAGACCTTGGAAGCCAGCCGTCGCCTGCTCGCGCGCTGTCCGATGTACAGGACGAGCAAGCCCTTGCTCGCACCGAAAAACAACGATACCGCGAACGTCGCTGATGCCGCCAGTACGATAAACGGTCCCGTCGGCCAGCCTGCGCCCATGGCGCTGAGCAAGGTTCCCGCCGCGCCGGCGCCGCCTCCGAACGTTGCCGAGAGACCGACCGTCCATTTAAACGAGTGTGTCCAGTAACGGGCGCTGACTGCGGGGATGATCAACAGGGCCGCCATCAACACGACGCCCGCCGCCTGAATGCCGACGACGATGACAAGCACCAGAACCGCCAGGTAGATCCCGTTCATCAAGCGCACGGACAATCCGAGTCCCGCGGCGTAGGCGGGATCGAACAGGAACAGCTTCCACTCCTTGTACCCGAGCAGCGCGACGAGCAGGACGACTGCCGCGGTTCCCGCCATCAGCTTGACGTCGTCCGACACCATGGAAGCGGCCTGACCGAAGATAAAACTGTCGAGCCCGCTCTGGCTGCCGCCTGCAGTTCGGTTCACGAACGTCAGCAGCATGATGCCAAGGCCGAAAAAGACCGATAATACGATGCCCATCGCGGCATCTTCCTTGATGCGGGTCGACGAACGGATCCAATCGATCAGGAGCGCACCGAGCAGCGCGCTGACGGCGGCTCCTGCGATCATGACGGGCAGGTTTTTGGTGCCGATCAGCACGAAGCCGACTATCACGCCGGGCAGCGCGGCATGCGACAAAGCGTCGCTCATCAGGCTCTGCCGTTTCCAATACGCGAAGCTGCCGATGATGCCCGCCGCCATCCCGAGGATCAGCGTGCTGAGGAGCACCCACTGCGCGTTGTGCGAGAGCAGCGTGTTCATCCGGATTTCCCCTCCAGCCAGCGAAGCATGCCGCCGTAGGCCGCGCTGAGCGACTCCCGGGTAAAAGCTTCCGCCGTCGTGCCGTGGGCGACGACCGTCCGGTTCAGCAGCAGCACCCGGTCAAAGTAATCCTCCACCGTCTGCAGGTCGTGATGAACGACCATCACCGTCTTGCCCTGCCGCTTGAGCCGCTGCAGCGTATCCATAATCACGCGCTCCGTCACGGCGTCGACGCCCGCGAGCGGTTCGTCGAGCATATAGAGATCGGCGTCCTGCGCGAGCGCCCGCGCCAGGAACACCCGCTGCTGCTGTCCGCCGGAGAGCTGGCTGATCTGGCGGCCCGCATAATCCGCCATGCCCATCTCGGTTAGCGCCCGCATCGCTTGCTCCTTGTGCGTCCGGCCGGGCCGCTTCAGCCATCCGATCTTGCCGTACAAGCCCATCGTCACCACGTCCAGCGCGTCGGTCGGGAAGTCCCAGTCCACCGAGCCGCGCTGCGGCACGTAGCCGATACGCGACTTGACCTTCCTGAAGGGTGTGCCGAAAAAAGCAACGTCGCCGGAAAGCCGCGGATGCTGATCCAGCAGCGTCTTGAGCAGCGTGGACTTGCCGGCGCCGTTCGGTCCGACGATCGCCGTCAGCGTACCCGGCTTAATTTCGAACGTCACGCGTTCCAGCACCGCATTTTTCCGATACGAAGCGTTCAGGTCCGATACCTTGAGCACTGTTGTCATATCAACCCTCCTTCGAGGCAAGCGCCTCGCCGATCGTGTTTACGTTGTGTCGGTACATACCGAGGTAGGTGCCTTCCGCCGTGCCCCCGTCGCCCATCGCGTCCGAATACAGTTGACCGCCGAGCTGCACGTTAAGCCCCCGCTTCTTGGCCCCTTCAATGACCGCTTCGATCGACGCGGGATTGATGCTGCTCTCCACGAATACGGCCGGTACGCCGCGATCGACCAACAGGTCGATCGTGTCCTCGATATCGGACAGTCCGATCTCGTCTTCCGTGCTGAGCCCCTGCAGGCCGACGACCTGCAGCCCGAGCAGGCGCCCGAAGTAGCCGAATGCATCGTGCGCAGTGACGAGCACCCGCCGCTCCTCGGGAATGCGGCCCAGCTCTTCGAGCGCTTCCGCCTTCAGCTCGTCGAGTTGCTTGAAGTATGCCGTCTTATTGGTCTCGAAGTATGTCGCGTCCGCCTCCGAATACTTCTTAAGCTCCTCCGTCGCCGCCCCCAGCGCCTGCTTCCACAGGTCGATGTCGAACCAGATGTGCGGGTCGGTTGCGCCCTTCGGATCCTTCAGCAGCCTCTCCTTCGGCAGCGTCTCACCGATCGCCAGCACCGGCCGCTCTTTGCCAATCTGCTCGAACACCTTCACCATGTTCGCTTCGAGATGAAGGCCGCTGTAAAACACGATATCGCCGCTCTGGAGCTTCTTGATGTCGCCCTGAGTCGCCGCGTACAGATGCGGATCCACGCCCGGTCCCATCAGACTGTCGACCTCGACCCGGTCCCCGCCGATAACGGCAAGCGGCTCCGCGATCTGCGCGATCGTCGTGACGATTCGAATTTTGCCAGACCGTTCGTCCTCTCCAGCCTGCTCCCCGCCGTTCGCGCAAGCGGTGTTCAACGCAGCTAAAATC
The DNA here is from genome assembly GCF_030014955.1 of Cohnella hashimotonis. NCBI lineage: Bacteria > Bacillati > Bacillota > Bacilli > Caryophanales > Paenibacillaceae > Cohnella > Cohnella hashimotonis. The sequence continues at coordinate 2,271,844 of NZ_JAGRPV010000001.1, read as the reverse complement.
GCTAAAAACAAAATCATCAGTGCAACTCTCTTCAGCTTCTTGGTCAGCATTGCGGTCCTCCCCGTAATGGTCGTTCCTCCTGCGGCAAAGCTTGTGACGCAAACTTGTACGTCAAATACGTATGCGGCAATTACTTGTACAGCAATTACTTGTACGGCAAACTTTTGTACGACAGACACTTGTACGACAACAATTTTGTTTCCCACGGGAAACTTTTGTTGTTATATACAAAATAATTACCCATGGGCAATTTGTCAATCCTTTTTTTGGGCGGTTTGTCCAGAAGGGCCCTGTTGGAAAAGGGGGGGCAAATGCGCCGTCGATAGTCATACGAGTCCGCGGCACAGCTTATCGTATGAGCGCAACCTACTAACAGCGGAACCCGATAACAACGCAAGCCCTTAACACTGCAACCGGTACCGCCGTTATCGGCTCGCCAAAACAAAAAAACGGGACCGAGCAGAAATCGCTTCTGCTTCGTCCCGTTTTGCCGCCGCCGGTATACCGGCTTTTCGCTAATTATGCATTTAACGCCTTCACCAAAGCCTCGAGGTTCTTTTTCATGATGCCGATGTAATCGAGCCCGTCTTTCTTTTCCTCATCCGTCAAGCCTTCCAGCGGGTTCAGCACGTCCGTCTTCGCGCCGATCTCGTCCGCTACCGTCTTCGCGACCTGGGGATCGACCAGCGTCTCGAAAAAAATCGTCTTCACCTGATGCGCCTTCGCGAATTGCACGATCTCGGCCATCTTGCCGGGTGACGGCTCTTGCTCGGGCGACAGTCCGGCGATCGGCACCTGCTGCAGGCCGTAGGCTTGGGCCAAGTAGCCGAAGGCCGCGTGCTGCGTCACGAACGACTTTGTCCTGACATCCTTGAGCCCCGCCCTGTAGTCCTCGTCCAGAGCCTTCAACTGGGCGATGTAAGTGTCGGCGTTCTTTTTGTACGTATCCTTGTTCGCCGGATCCGCCTTCTCGAACGCCGCTTCGATCGCCGCGACCTCCCGCTGCGCCAATCCCGGATCCAGCCAGACGTGCGGATCCTCCGCATGCTCATGCGCGTGGTCGTGCGCTTCCTCGCCCGCTTCTTCCTCTTCTTCCTCCGCCGTTCCCTCCAGCGTCGTAAGCCCCTCGCTCGCCCGCACGACGACACGCTTGTCGTTCGACGCGCTCGTAAGCGCCGCATCGACCCAGCCTTCGACGATCCCGTTGTAAACGAACACGTCCGCTTCCTTCACCTTTGCCATATCCTGCGCGCTGGGCTCCCAATCATGCGGCTCCGATCCGGCCGGGATCAGCAGGGCGACGTTCGCAAGATCGCCCGCGACCTGTCTGCTGAATTCGTACATCGGGTAAAAGGTCGTCACGACGCTCAGCTTGACACCCGATCCGCTGGCTTCGTTCTCCTCGTTTTTACCGCAAGCCGCCAGCAGCAGCGCCAAGCTCGCCGATATCGCGAGCGTTTTTTTCAAGCTCTTTTTCATGTTCGTCATTCCTCGTTTCGTCTATTTGTAATTATTACGATAACACGATTAAAAAAATGCGACTTGCTATGTATGAGGATCACGCCGTCTCCATATTGTAATTATTACGTTTAGCAAACGCAAGTAAAAATTCCAAACGAAACGACGACGCCATCTATTAGTCTAGAAAACTAGCGGATTATGCGTTCTTTTCAACAGAGATTCGCATACGTTGATAGCAGGAAGTATGATCGATTTCGGTGGACGAGGTGATAAGCATGGCGAATGCAGCTTACAAATGGACGTTAACACTATCGGCGGCGTTGACGCTAGCGCTGCTCTATTTCATAGCAACGGAGCGGCAAATGCCATGGCCGGACTCCTTATCCGGCATCGGCGCGGATCAATGGCAATCGGTCAAAACGGTGTTCGTCAGCCTTTTTCTGGAGGCTCTCCCCTTCGTGCTGCTCGGAGTCCTGGTCTCGACGGTGCTGCACTTGTTCGTCCCCGAAACGGCGCTCGCCCGTCTCATCCCGAGGAATCCCCTGCTCGGCGTGCTATGCGCCGGTCTGCTCGGCGTCGTGCTGCCCGTGTGCGAGTGCGGGATGATTCCGGTCGTGCGCAGGCTGCTTCGCAAAGGCATGCCGGCCTATATCGGCATGACTTACATCCTGGCGGCGCCCATCGTCAATCCGGTCACGGTGCTCGCCACCTATAGCGCCTTTCGGACCGCGCCCGAGATGGCGCTGTATCGGACCGTGCTCGGCTTCGCCGCGGCGGCCGCCGTCGGCCTGCTGCTGTCTCGCGCACGCGGCAAGTCCTCCAATCCATTAAAACCGGATGCACCGAGTCTGCATGCCGCTGCCGCGGATCATAACCATCACGCGCCACATCGCGCTCCCTCGTCCCGTTTACTCTCCTATTGCTCGCATGCGGCCGACGAATTTTTTGAAATGGGGAAATTTCTGATGCTCGGCGCGTTCCTGACCGCAGTCATCCAAACTTTCGTCAGCCGCGGAGAGCTGATCGAGCTTGGCGGCGGCGCCTTCGGCTCGCACCTGTTCATGATGGGCTTCGCCTACGTAATCTCGCTTTGCTCGACGTCGGACGCATTTGTCGCAGCCTCCTTTTCCGGCGTCTTTCCCGCCGGCGCGCTGCTCGCTTTCCTCGTCTACGGTCCGATGGTCGACTTCAAAAACACGCTGATGCTGTTGTCCGCGTTCAAAGCCCGCTTCGTGCTGCGTCTCCTCGTGCTCGTAACGGCGGTCGTACTCGCCGCGTCGCTGCTCGCAGGGTGGCTGCTGGAAAGCGCTGCACGCTGACACCGAAAAGGGGATGTCTTCATGACTCAACGAACGAATCGGAAAATGATCGCCCGTCATCTGGCGCGCGCCGTCGTACTCGCGGGCATCGGGCTCTATGTCGCAAGGCTGTCCGCGGTCGGCAACCTGGGTCTCTACATCTCGCCGCGCATGGCCGTATACACAAAGCTGGCAGCTGCCGCCCTATATCTGATCGCAGCAGCGCTCGTCTATCAGTCGCTCAAAGAATGGGACGTTCAGCGCGACGCCGGCTGCGGAGAAGCCTGCGGCCATGCATCGGCGCCGGCAAGCCCCTGGCTGAGCCAGCTTCGTGCCGTCGTCCTGTTCGCGCTGCCGCTCGCCTTGTTTTTTCTGACGCCGGACACGACGATCGGCAGCGCAATGGCCGCGCGGAAGGGCATGAATCTGAGCGGCGGGACCGCGGCGCACGCGATAAAAACCGATTCAGCAGCAACCTCCGCGCCGCCTGACGCCAACGAGCTGGACCGGCTGTTCCCGCACGATTCGCTCACCAAGCCGTATGCGGATTACGGAAAGCTGCTTTATGCCAAGCCAGAGATCGAGATCAAAGATTGGCGCTATCTCGAAACGCTTACGACCCTTAACTTTTTTCCCGATTCGTTCGTAGGGCGCCGTGCGGAGGTATCTGGCTTCGTCTACCGGGACGATACGATCGGACAAGGACAGTTCGTGCTCGGCAGGTTCGCGATCCAGTGCTGCGCGGCCGACGCGATCCCTTACGGCATCGTCGTCGAATCGACGGATGCGGCGAAGTACGCGAACGACGATTGGATGACCGTCTCGGGCACGTTCGCCAAGACGACGATCGACGGCGCCGAAGTGCTGCTGCTCAAGGCGGACGCGGCGACCAAGATCGAACCGGCGAAGGATCCGTACGTGTATCCGGATATGGATTTTGGCGTTTAAACGGGTATACCGTCTACCGTCTACGCCGACGCATTTTCGATGAACACGCGAATAGCCAATGGGATGCCGCCTCCCGCTCACGCCACCGGCAGCCGCACCGTAAACCGCGTCAACACCGGCCCGCTCTCCGCCTGGACCGTGCCGCCATGCCGCTCAACGATGTTTTTGACGATATAGAGCCCGATGCCCGTGCCTCCCTCCCGCTGCACGCGCGCGCGGTCGCCGGTGAAAAACATCTCGAACAGATGCGGCAGCTCCTCCTCGGGTATGCGGTCGCCGTAATTGTCGACTCGAATGACCGCCTCCCCGTCGTCCCATTCGCCGCGAACGTCGATGTAGCGGCCGTCGGCCCCGTAGCGGGCGGCGTTGCTGAGCAGATTTTCGAATACGCGCGCGAGCAGCTCGCCGTCTCCCTGAATGTTCAGGTCGGTGATCACTTCCGAGCGGAGCGTCAGTCCGTTTTTCTCGAAGATCGGAAACAGCTCCTCGCCCAGTTGGACGAGCAGCTCGCCGAGATTGATCGGCTCGCGCTTAACCGGCAGCATGCCGTAATTCATCCGCGTGATCTCGAACAGCTCGTCGATGAGCTTTTCCAGCCGTTGGGACTTCGTATAAGCGATCGCCGTGAAATGCCGGATCTGTTCTTCGCTCAGGTCCTCCGCCTGTAAAATATAGTTCAAATAGCCGATCACGGAAGTGAGCGGCGTACGCAGATCGTGCGCGAGATTGAGCACCAGCTGATCCTTGCTCGTCTCCGCGAAGTCGCCGCGCGCGATCGCCTGGCGAAGCTTGTCGCTGGCCATATTGATGTCCTCCGCGATCGTCTGGAACTCGTCCTGCGAGGAGATGCGGACCGGCGTGTCGAAATCGCCGACGGCCAATCGGTGAATGCCGCTCGATATCCGGTTGAAGTACGTGGCGTAGGGCTTGGTGTACAAAAAGAAAAACAGCACGGACAGCGGGATAAAAATAATCAAAAACACGTTGACGTCGCCGATGCTGCGCATGATGTTGCGGAACGCGTTCAAAGAATCGCCGTAGTAAGCATTCTGGCGATAATAAGACTGCAAGGCCCGATAAGCGAGATACGTGATGAAGCCCGACGTCAGCATGCTGAGTCCGAGCAGCAGGATCATTTTCGACCGAAAGCTGATGCCGCTAACCATTAAACGTATATCCCACTCCCCAGATCGTCTTGATCCACTTGTCTTTGTTTTTGTCCTCGCCCAGCTTCTTGCGCAGCGTCCGGATGTGGACCATGACCGTATTGTTGCCGACCTCATAGTAGGCTTCGCCCCACACCTGCTGGAAAATCTGCTCCACGCCGAATACCTTCCGCGGGTGGCTCGCAAGCAAACATAAAATATCGAATTCCTTGGGCGTAAGCTCGACCGGCTCGCCGTAGATGGTGACGCGGCGCTGATCCGGCACGATGGCGAGTCCGCCCGATTCGATCGCTTGCGGCTCGTCCGCTCTCGTTTGATTAAGCCGCGTAGAACGCCGCAGCAGCGCCTGCACGCGCGCGACCAGCTCCATCGGGTTAAACGGCTTGGTCATATAATCGTCCGCCCCGATGACGAGACCCGAGATTTTGTCGAAATCCGACGTCTTGGCGCTCACGAAAAGAACGGGCAGCCGATACCGTTCGCGAATCTGTCTCACGACCTCGAACCCGTCGAGCTCGGGCATCATGATGTCCAGGACAGCGAGATCGATCGCCTGCGACTCGATGGCCCGGACCGCTTCTCGGCCGTCGTGCGCGAGCAGGATCCGGTAGCCTTCCTTCTGCAGATGCAGCGAGATGAGATCCGCGATTTCTTTCTCGTCATCCGCGATCAAAATGGTAGTGGGATTCATGTATTATCGCGCTCCTTCACAACCTACATTGTAGCGGATCTTAAAGCGCGTTGCCTAATTCGTTATAGACGCTGACCGCATCTGCAATGTCGTATGCGGCCGTCGTTTTGCGGTCTCCGACGGCGCCGGTCGTGATAAGAATGTACTCTTTGCCGTCCAGGCGTCCCAGGCTTGCGAGACATAAGCCGGCCTTCTCGGTATAGCCGGTCTTGCCGCCCACAATCTCCGCGCCGTCAAGGCCCGACTCGCCGAGCTCCTTGAACATCGAGCTGCGCAGCGTGATGCCGTCCGGATGCAGGTCCGTCGGCGCCGTCGCGTGGCGCGAAGCGGTGAACACCTGGCGGAACGTCTCGTTTTTCAGCGCATAAGCGAGCAATACGGAAAGATCCTTGACCGTCGTATAATGCTTGGGATCGTGCAATCCCGTCGCGTTGACGAAGTGCGTACCAGTCATGCCGAGCGCTTTGGCTTTGGCGTTCATGAGCGCCGCGAACTTCGCCTCCGATCCGGCGACGCGCATCGCGAGCCCGACGCTGCCGTCCGCGCCCGAAGGGAGCATTGCACCGTACAGCAGGTCGATCGCGCTCACCCGCTCGCCAGGAAGAAAGCCCGCCATCGAGGCGTTCTGCTTGCGCAGCGTCTCGAACATGTCCGGATCGAGCTTCGCGGTCTTCGCCAGATCCGGAATGCGCTCGATGGCAACAATCGCCGTCATGATCTTCGTGAGCGAAGCGGGATATACGCGCTCCCCGATATTTTTGTCCAACAGCACATGCCCGTCTTCCAGGCGGACGAGAATGGCATGCGTGCTGTGCAGGTGGTCGGCGGCGAGAACCAGGTCCTTGCTAGCAGCCGTGTCTTCCATGCTCGGCGTTGCCGCGGCAGGCTGACCGGCACCGAAATCCGCAGCGCCGGCGGGGACGGCATCCGGGATCGTGCCGGCAGCCGCGGCGCCGGATGGCTCCGCATGCGTCCTGGGCGGATGGCCCAGAATCGCGTCCGCCGCGCGAACGAGATCGGCCTTGTGCTCGATGGCCGCGGCTGCGAATCCGGCGATGAGCAGCAGAAGTATCAATCGCGATTTCATTTTTCCGTCCCCCTTCTATTCCCGAACTACAGCTTAGGACAAACATTTTAAACAAACCGGGGGACGGATATTAAATATTTCTTAAATCTCTCCGCAAGAAAAACCGCAGCCTTTGCGCGCGGCCGCGGTCCGTGTATGTATGATCATTTTTTTGGCCGAATTATCTTCAACGCAGCAGCGAGCGCAGCTTGATGAGATTCAGCTCAAAGTAGCTCGCGTACATTTTGACAAGCTGCCGGTCCTCTAAATCGTAAAGCACCTCGTTCAATTCCTTCATTTTTACGCCCGCCATCTGGGACAGCTCGTGCCTGTCGAGCGGCATCTGGACGACGATCGTATGATCGCTCCGCTCTCCGAATCGGTTGGCCAGCTTGACCATGCTCTTGATGACCCTCGTCCGTACGTCGAAGAACATCAGGTCGGATACTTGGTCGTTGGTATCGCGCATGCGTTGGACGATCTCGGCCATAATGACGAGGTTCAGATCGAAATGGCTTTTCAGCATATCCAGGAAGTGCTCTCTGGACATGACGACCAGCTCCGCGTTGTCGAGCGTCTGCGCCGTCGCGGAACGCGGCTTGCCGTCGATCAGCGACAACTCGCCGAAGCTGTCTCCCGCGTTAAAAACGGCCAAAATTTTCTCGTCGCCTTCCGGGCTCGTCCTGTAAATCTTGACCGTGCCCGACAGCACGATAAAAAACGAATCTCCCGGATCGTTCTCCCGGAACAGGATCGTCTGGGCATCCGGCTCCCGCTTCTCCATCCGGTCGGCGAGCAGCGCGATATGCTCGGGGGCCAGGCTGGAGAACAGCGGAATGTGCTTCATCAGCTGGCGCAGCTTCGCTTTTTCCTCTTTGGCCTGCTGGGCGGGGTCGAGCTGACGGGCCTTGTCCGCGACGAGCTCGCCCCGGGGCGCCTCTCCGTCGATGTCGATCTCCCGAATCTTATGGCTCCTTAGCATCTGGATATGCTGCTCCGTAATCGCCGTGCCCTTCGCCAGCAGCTTGATCCCGCTGTCCGAAAATATATCGATGCCGACCTTCATGCCGGCCTGCACATGATTGACCAAAAACAACGCCACGCCCGACTCACCTCTATCGCATCATATAGCCTATTTATCGGTGAACAAGGCACGAACGTTTAGCTCAAAAATAGGCCTATACGACCAGCCGCCCCTTCTTCTCCGCCACGCCGATCGATGCCCGAAGTCCCGACAGGAACGCCAGATAATCCTCTTCGACGCCGTCGCTGAAGATGACGCCGTCCTCGGGCATCTGCGACACCACTTCCAGTGTCTGACTGCTCTCGATGCGGCCATATACGAGCTCGGTCCCGGTCGTCCGGCTCGGGAACGGCTCCCGAACCGTGAAGCGAAGCCAGTCGCTCTCCCATTCAAGTCGCTGGGCATCGGCATCGGCAGGCGCCTGGCCGGTGCCGGCCATTCCCGCTCGCATTGCGATGCCCGACGCGCCTGCCAGCACGCTCCTCAGCCATCCCGTGGCGCCGACGCCCGTCGATACGATGATGCCGCTCGACGATTGCTGCTCCTCCTGTCCGCCCGCGGCGATCCGGTAGCGGGCCGATACATGCGTCCTGCGTCCGACGTAAAAATCGTTGACGGCGTATAGCGTCTGTCCGTCGCTAAGCACCGCCTTCGCCAGCGTCACCTCCCGCACCCGGCGGCGACCGGCGGCGGTCTCCGTTACGATCTTCGGCACGTCGTCCACGGCGAAAGGAAGGAGAATGCCGTCCCAGCGCCGCGGATCCGGATTGACGCCGATGAGCCGCTGGCCGTCCAAATACTTCAGCGTTGCCGCCACCAGTCCGTCCTGCCCGAGCGCCACGACCGTATCGGACGGGCCGAACAAATAATTGGGAACGTGGGTCCGATCCAGCAGCTGAACGATGCCGAGTTCGCTCAGCGACTGCCGGGTCCGTGCGAGCGCACTGCGATAGACCTCGTCTTCGTTCAGATAATCGGAAAAGTCCTCGCCCATCGACTCGATGACGAACTGCGCCTGACGGACCGTATTGTACCTGGCGATCAGCTCCTCAAGGCGCGTGCGCCGCTTGACGAGCACCAGCCGAATCGCTCTCGCGTCGTCCATCCGTTACCTCTCCTTTCTGCCTGCCGTCTTTGCCTCGCCGCCTTGAAGCAAGCCTTGCAGCAGATCAGGCGTTATATTTAACTGCCCGATCTTTTCCGCCTGACCGGCCAGATCCTGAAAGGCAATCGCGATCAGCTGGCCCGGATTCATGCCCGCGCGGGTGAGCGACTGCAGCACCTGGTTATCCGCGCCGCCAAGCGCCCGCATGACGGCGGTAAGCTCATAGGCCTTCGCATCCGCCTCCGACTGCCTGTTGCCGGCCGAGCGTTCGAGCAGCGTCTTGCGTTCTTCCTCGTAAGCCGTGTCAAACTGCAGCTGCTCCTGCTGCATCTCGTTTCGCTTCTGCTGGACGAGACGCTCCGCTGCCAGCTGGCTCTCGCGAATTTGCTTCTTTTTGGCTTCGACGGCGATCTCCGTGCTCAGCTCGTTCTCGCGAACAGTCCGCTCCTGCTCGATCGAGGCGTTGCGCCGCTCGTACACCGCTTCGTCTGCGCGCCGCAGAATTTCCTCTCTGGCCTGCGCCTCCAGCGCCCGCATCGTCTCCTTGTTCGGCAGCACGGCCAGGATCGACGCGCCCATCGCTTCGATGCCCAGCTTCGCCAGCTCCGGGCTTGCCTGCAGCTCCTCGCGAATCGCGGCGGCCAGCCTGTCGCCGGACTGTATCGCTTCCCGCAGCGGCATTCGCTCGAGATGACGCTTGGTCAGCACCTTGACCAAGCCGATGACGCGTTGGCCGAGCTTGGCCGGATCGTCGGACAAATACGTCTTTTTGCGTAAATTGTACGCATAGTCCAGCATGCGCGAGGTCTGGCGGAAATCCGCGATCCGGAACGTCAGCTGCCCCTGGACCGTCACGCTCTGAAAATCGCGGGTGATCTCCTCGAACATAAACGGCGCTTCGGTCGAGGAAGCGGGCATGACCACGGCCGTCGTCGCAGGCGCGTAATAGTAAAAGGAAAGCCCCAGCCCTTCCTTGACGACCTTGCCGCTGCGCACCTTCATTACGTACTCGCTGGGCTGGAACTTGACGAATCGGAATCCAAACATGGCGAATGCCTCCGTTTCTTTATTTATCATTTTGATATTATCGAAATGATAATATAAAATTCCGAAGTATCTCAACCGCCATTTATCCGTTTGTACATCCAAATGTTCGCCATTTTGCGGTCTGGTTTCTGCTTTTCCGCTCCCAGCCTTCCTTTACTTCCGTTTTCTTCTGTTTCCTTGCAGTCAGCAAAAAACACCTGTCCACGATTCAACCGATCGCCGCTCCGATGGACGGAACGAGCGTCGTCTCCATCGTTCATTTGTGCGCAAAGCCTGCAAACATACATCTTTTATTGCCCATGTCGCCTCCATCGGACAGAAAAGATGCGAGCGTGCAGGTATTTTCCTCCATCAGCCGGATTTCCGGGTTGTACTTGGAAATTGCCTGCACTTTTGCAGGTATTTCCAAATGCGCAGCTAGTCGGCGGGAAAAACATGTCCCGATGTAGGTTTTTGACCCGCTAACCTTCCGATCAATGCCGGCACGCCGATAGCGCGCTAACCTATTCAGGAATCACCGCCTGAAGGTTGATTCGCAAGCATATAGAGGGTGTGCTCTATCGCCGTCTTTCGATCTACGGCCGGGCTTTCACCCTTCTTCGGCTAAGGCTGCCCGTTCTGCCCGTTCTGCCCGTTCTGCCCGTTCTGCCCGTTCTGCCCGTTCTGCCCGTTCTGCCCGTTCTGCCCGTTCTGCTCCGGCTCAGGCTCGGGCTCCGGCCGCAGGCGGAACGCCGACGGCGACATCCCCGTCGCCTCGCGGAAGCTGCGCGAGAAATAATGCACGTCGCCGTAGCCGAGCGACTCCGCGATCTCGGTGATCCGCTCCCCGGTCAGCAGCAGCCGTTTGGCGCGCGCGATCCGCTCCCGCATCGTATATACCTTGGGGCTGAGTCCCGTCGCCTCTCTGAAAATCTCGGCAAAGTACGTCGGATGATAGCCGCACAGCTGCGCCAGCTCCCGGCTCGACCAGCTGCGCGCCGGCTCGCGGGCGATCGCCGCAAGCGCCGGCGCGATGCGGCGCGCGGACGGATCGGGGCGCTCCTGCAGCTGCCGCCGTACGAGCGCGACCAGCAGCGCGGTCATATAGCCGCGCATTGCGGCCTCGCAGCCTGGGCGCTGCTCTCTGTATTCGTCGACGATCGGCCGGAACAGCGGCTCGAGCTCGGGCGCGTGGAGCACATGCGCCAGCGCGAGCAGCTGACGGCCCCCGCCGGTATCGACCCGGTACGGGACCGGCGGCGCCTCCCGCTCCGCCTCGTTGCATACGCGTATCGCGGACGCCGGATGCACGGAGACGGGCGCTCCGCCGTCCCAATCGAAATGAATGCTGTAAAAGCCCGTCGGCTCGTTCGCCGCCGTCTCGATGCGGTGCGGACTGCCGCCGCCGTAGAAGGCGCAGCCGCCTGCAGACAGCGAATAGCGATGCCGGCCGAGCGTCAGCTCTACGCGGCCGAACAACACGAAGAGCAACTGGCAGTCGGGAATGACCCGCGGCCCCCAGACGAAAGCCGGCTCCTGCACGGCGCGCTCGGCGAAGTGAACGATCGGCCGGATCGCCGCCAGGTCGATCGGCTGTATTCCTGTTGTCGCTTGCATCCGCAGCGCACCTCCTGTTATGGGCGTATTATAAAGCATCATCTGTCAAAAGTGCACCTCATTCCCGGCGCGGCTGCAAAGACAACCGGCACGCCGCGGGGATAAACTGGCTGAAACAACGCCGAGGAGGTTGCATCCGCATGCATTCACCTGACACATCTGCCACATCTGCCGCTTCTGCCTTGCCAGCCACATCGGCCGACAAACACCTGTCAAGCTTCGCCGATCCTGCTGCCATCTACCGCCCCGCCCCGCTCTGGGTGTGGAACGACGACATGGAGTCTGATTCTATCCGCTTCCAGCTGCGCGAGCTCGCCTCGCACGGCTTCGGCGGCGCCTTCGTCCACCCCCGTCCCGGCCTCATAACCGAATATTTGTCGCAGACGTGGTTTGAACGGTGGGGCGACGCGCTGGAGGAGGCGTCCAAGCTCGGACTGAAGCTGTATATTTACGATGAAAATTCGTATCCCTCGGGCTTCGCGGGCGGGCATGTCCCGTCGGAGCTGCCGGACTGTCTCGCGAACTCCGTGCTGTTCAACGAATACGGGCCGGACGAAGTCGCGCGCAAGCTGGCGAACGCTTCGCCGATGCTGAACCGTCCCGGTCATCCGATCAAAGCGTTCGCGGTGCGGGAGGCGCCGGGGCGAAAGCCGGCCTGGGAGATCGTCCGCGACGTCACGCTGCTGCCGATGACGCAATGGCGGGAGCACGGGGACCGCTTCTGGGTGTTCGAGCTCGGAACGCCGATGACCAACAACTGGCTCGGCGGCTTCGCGTACGCGGACCTGCTGCGGCCGGAGGTGACGGCGCGTTTCCTCGCCGTCACGCATGAAGCGTACCGCGAGCGGTTCGGAGACCGGTTCGGCACGCAGATTCCCGCTTTGTTCACCGACGAGCCGGAGATCTCGCCGGGCAACCTGTTCGAGCACGGCTCCCCGCTGCCGTTCAGCTTCTGGTTCGCCGGCGAGTTCGAGCGCCGCAACGGCTACGACCTTCGCGATTATTTGCCCTTTCTGTTCCGCGACGCCGCGATCGCCTTCGAGACGGCGCCCGCAGTCGATGCGGCGAAGGTCCGGTTCGATTATTTCGAGACGATCCGCGAGCTGTGGGTGAACAACTCGGTGCGCCCGATCTCGCAGTGGTGCGAAGCGAACGGCATCGCCTACACGGGCCACTATATCGAGCATCAATGGCCCCATCCGTTTCATCGCACGTCCCCGGCCGTCATGTCGCTCTACGAATTCATGCAATGGCCGGCCATCGACATGCTGGAGACCAAGCTTCTTCGTGCCGACGCCGCCAAACCCGGCGCCAGCTCCGCTTTTTTGCCGTTCGTGCCGCCGAACGAGGCGCAGCGCGCGCAAGGCGCGTACAACGATCCCGCGGCGATGCTCACCGTGCGCGAGGCGCACAGCGCCGCCAATCAGTTCGGCAGGGAGCGCGTGCTGTGCGAAGCCTACGGCGCCGGCGGCTGGGACTCGTCGTTCGAGGATTACAAGCGGATCGGCGACTGGCTGTACGTGCACGGCATCAACTTCCTGAACCAGCATCTGACCTACGGCACGATCGTCGGCGCGAGAAAACGGGACCATCCCCAATCGTTCGATTGGCGCCAGCCGTGGTGGGACGAGTATGCGCAGCTGAACGATTACTTCGGCCGGCTGTCGTATGCGCTCTCCCAGGGCCGGACGGTCAACCGGATCGCCCTGTTCAATCCGACGACGTCCAGCTTCGTCGCGACGGCCGAGGCGGTCGAAGGCGATCCGCTCTACCAGCAGGGCATCGTCGACATGCTGGCTCTCGTGCAGTCGCTGTCCGACCGTCAATGGGATTACGATCTGTGCGACGAATACATCATGGAGGGACATGCCGACGTCGAGGCTTCCAGCCTGCGCGTCGGACAAAGTCGCTATGAGATCGTCATCGTTCCCGCGGCGATGACGCACATGAAGGCTTCGACCGTCGCGCTGCTGCGCCGCTTTCTGGAGGGCGGCGGCATCGTGATCGCGGCGAATCGGGCGCCGGATCGGGTGGACGGCGCGCGCAGCGAGGAAGCGGCGGCGCTGGCGCACCTTCCCGGCTGGCATCCGGCCGCGGATGCGGCCGGCCAGCTCGCGCTGCTGTCGACCTTCGCCGCGCCGCGTCTTCGTCTTGCGGTAGAAGGGACGGCCGCGCCGAGCGGAATCGCGCATCTGCGCCGCGAGCTGGGGGACGGCTCGGCCTTGTACTTCATCGCCAACTCCCGCAGCACCCGTTTCGAAGGCACGGCGACGCTGCGCGGACGGCGCGCCGAGCTGTGGAATCCTTTGGACGGCTCGGCGACGGCGCTGGGCCAGTCGCCGGACGACGACGGCTGCCTGACGCTCGAGCTGTCGCTGAACGCGTCGGGCTCGCTGCTGCTGCGCGTCTACGAGGAAGCTGCCGCCGGCGCAGGGTTCGATGTCGCCGACACAGCGCCCGAAGCAGTGCCCGGCGTCCCGCAGCCGCTCCCGCGCCGGACGGCCGCATCGAAGCGAAGGCCAGTCGCGCTCTCCGCGCCGGAGATCGTGCCGGAGCGGGACAATGTGCTCCCGATCCTGCACTGCGACCTGTACGCCGGCACCAAGCAATATGTCGGCTTGCACACAGTGCACGCCGCCCGCTTCGCCTTCGAGCATCACGGCTTCGAGAACAATCCGTGGGACAACGCCGTCCAGTTCAAGCGGCGGCTGCTGGACCGCGAAGCCGCCTTCGACGCGCGCAGCGGAATTACGGCCGACTATCATTTCCACGTGGACAGCCCGGACGACATCGGACCGGTGAGGCTCGAACTCGAGCGGCCTTCTTGTTACCGAATCGCCGTCAACGGTATCCCGGTCGAAGCCGTCCCCGGCACCTCAAGGCTGGACCGTCACATGGGCGCCGCCGATATTACGCGGACGCTGCGGCCGGGGCGCAACACGATACGGCTGGAGGGCCGCCCGTTCTCGATCTGGATGGAGCTCGAACCCCTTTATCTGTTCGGACAGTTTACGGTCGCACCGAATCCGGACGGAGGCTGGCGTCTGGCGACCGACAGACCGCTAGGTCTGGGCGACTGGCGGGATCAGGGCTACCCGTTCTATTCGGACGCCGTGCGCTATCGCCATTCGTTCACCCTGCCGGACGAGGCAGAACGCGTCTTTTTGTCCGTTCCCTCCTGGCACGGCTCGGTGATCTCCGTAACGGTGGACGGCGAGCAGGCCGGGCTGCTCGGTCTCGAGCGCGGCGACGAGCTGGAGCTTACCTCCTTCGTGCGTCCGGGCACCGTCCACACACTCGACTGCCGGCTGAGCGGCACCTTCCGCAACCTGCTCGGACCGCATTTCGACGCCGCCAAGCCCCGCAATATAGCGTGGCCGGGCGCCTGGAAGCGCTCGCCGCTCGAAGGGCCGCCGCCGGCGGAAGACTATGACCTGTTGTCTTACGGATTGCTCGCGCCTATTGAAATTTGGACGATCCCCCGTTAACATACGACTATCGCCAGGCAGTCGTGGCGCCTTGGTGGCCGACGCGCGGAAGGACGGGAACGCTTTGAAAAAAATATGGACGTTCAAGCAGAAGTTGGTGCTGACGTATGTCATTTTTATCGTGCTTCCCATGTCCGTGCTCGGTCTGGGCGCCTACCGTCTGTACAGCGAGGCCATGGAAAAAAAGGTAAGCGATTTCGTGCAGCAGGTCGCTGTGAGCACCTCGTCCAACATCGAGATGTACATCCGCGAGCTGGAGCAGTTCACGCTTATGCCCTATTACAATCGCGAGCTGCAGGACATGCTGACAACCGGGACGGCAACCGGGGAAGCGCCGGACACGGATATCAAGCTCACGCTGGAAAAAAACTTCAGCTTCTGGCAGTCGCAGCGAGGCAGCATCGAAAATATTACGTACTTCAGCAAGCCGGGCGAAGGCGCGAGACGCATCTACAGTCTCAGCTACCTGCTGCCCGGCCTTTCCATTGAGCAAATGCCCTGGTACAAAACCTTCGACAATTCCGATGCGCTATTGGCCACCTTAAGCCTGCATCGGCCCGAAGCCAGCCAGCTCGTTCAAAACGGCGAGCCACTCCAGGTTTTCTCCCTCATTCGCAGAATCTATTACACCTCAACCATACTGAACACCGCAGGGTATTTTCAGGTCGACTTTACAATCGAGGATATCGAGCGCATCATGAGCCGGGTCAACAGCGAGAAAAACGGATCTTTTTTCGTACTCGACGCGGACAGCCAGGTCGTATATGCCGACGATCCGGTGAATCCCGAACTGCTGGCGTCCGTCGCAGGTCTTCAAGCGGGCGGCGACGGTCCGCGGATCATCGATCTGGACAAACGAAAAACGATCGTCGTGCAGCATCCCGTAGGAAAGATGGGCTGGACCGTCGTCGGCTACGTTCCCGTCTCCCGCATCGTATCCGGCATCGCCTCGGTCCGCAACTCCATGCTGCTGATCGGCATCGTATGCATCGCGATCGCCTTGGCGGTGTCCACAGGCATTTCCTATAGCATGACCAAGCCCATCTACCGGCTCATCTCGCTCATCAAGCGGGTCGAGCGCGAAGACTTCCAGATCGAATACGACAATCCCCCGCGCAACGAGCTCGGACAGCTGATCCGCAGCTTCATCCGCATGAGCCGGCGGCTGGACGAGACGATCCGCCACCTGTATCAGGCCGAGATCGTCCGCAAGGAAAGCGAGCTGCAGGCGCTTAGGTCGCAGATCAATCCGCATTTTTTGTTCAACACGCTGGAGACGATCAAGATGCGGGCGGAGCTCGACGAAGCCGACGACACCGTCGACATGATCACCGCGCTCGGCAAGCTCGTCCGCTCGTCGCTCCAGTCCGGTAGCGACTTCATCACGCTGCAGGAAGAGAAGGATTACTTGATGAACTACCTTTTGATCCAGGAAAACCGCTACGGCAGACGCTTCGACATCTCGGTTCGCTTCGAGAAGGCGCTGCTGTCGCATTATATACCGCGGTTGCTCGTGCAGCCGCTGATCGAGAACGCGTTCTACCACGGACTGGAGATGAACCAGGGCAAGGGCAGGCTGACCGTCGCGATCACAGCCGAGCCGGGCGCCCTCAAGGTGCTCGTCGCGGACGACGGGCTCGGCATGCCGCTCGACAGGCTGCTGGAGCTGCGGCGGCTGATCGGCATGGAGACGCTGAGGCCGCAGCAGGGCGGCGGCAGCATCGGACTGGTCAACGTAGCGGCCCGCATCCAGCTGTATTTCGGTCCTCCCTATGCCATGAACATCGACAGCCGGCCCGGTCAAGGGACGGAGGTCACGCTGCTGCTGCCCCTCATTGCAAATGAAAGCGAGGTCGAACGTTATGTATCGCATTATCATCGCGGATGACGAAACCGCGATTCGTCAAGGTATCCGCAAAATTTTGCAGCGCTTCGCGCCGCAGTGGGAGCTTGTCGCCGAAGCCGAGGATGGCGAGGCCGCCATGCGGGAGATCGTCCGGCTCCAGCCCGATCTCGTTATCCTCGACTATCGGATGCCCGGGCTGACCGGCATCGAATGCTGCGAACGGATCGCGGCGGAGTCGCCGCAGATCCACCGGATCTTGCTGACCGCCTATCAGGAGTTCCAGCTCGCCAAGCAGGCGATCGACCATGGCGTCGCTGCGTTCATCACCAAGCCGCTCGACCGCGGCGAGCTGCTGCGGACGCTGGACAAGGTCGCGCAAGCGATCGAGCACGAGCGCGGCGAGCGGGCCAGACTGGACGCGCTGCAGCAGTCGCTCCAAAAAGCCGCGCCGCTGGCGGAAAAACTGTATTACCGGCATTTCCTCTTCGGACAGGACGATCAGGAGCTTGCCCAGCTGCTCGTCGAAGCCGGTTACCCGCCCCTGCACGACCGCGACGGGCACGATCTGATCGTCCTGGCCGTCAGTCCCGACTGGATCGAGCCGCAGCGCTTCCGCCCGTCCGACGAGGAGCTGTTCCGTTATGCGCTGACCAAGTTCGTCGAGGAATGGTGCGCCCAAGACCCGCGCTGCTACGTGCTGCAGGATCATATCGGCCAGGTCGTCGTCCTGATGAGCCGGACGGCCGGCGATTCGGCGTTCGCCCCGGAAGCCCGCGGCCGGGCCGCTGCGCTCAAGCAGGCGATCGAGCAGAGCTTCCGCCGCGCCGCGACCGTCGGCATGAGCGGGCTGTATCCCTTCGCCGCTGCCTCCGACGCCTACCGGGACGCCTCGCTCGCCGTCACCTA
Organism: Cohnella hashimotonis; assembly: GCF_030014955.1. Taxonomy (NCBI): domain Bacteria; kingdom Bacillati; phylum Bacillota; class Bacilli; order Caryophanales; family Paenibacillaceae; genus Cohnella; species Cohnella hashimotonis. The sequence continues at coordinate 2,254,202 of NZ_JAGRPV010000001.1, read as the reverse complement.
CCGGCTCGTCTGCGGCGGCGGACAGCTGCTGTCGCTGCCGGAGCTGCGCGCCGACAAAAAAATGAATTTGTCTTCGGGCCCGGCGGAGCAGATCGAGCTGTCCTTGGAGCAGCTGCTGCTCGGCAACGGCGAAGAAGCGCTGGCGATTTTCGAACGGCTCGCCGGCGCCGACCTGATGCTGCCGGTCGAGCTGCGCAGGATGACGACCCATTATTTGCTGCGGCTCGGCGCGCAGTTGCGGCTGATGGACCTGGATCTATCCGCCATCAGCGGCAGATCGCTGGAGGACTGTCTGCAGGCGGCGGAGTCGGCGGTGACGCGCGATTCGCTGATGGGCATGATCGGCACGCTGCTGCGCCTCCTCGCACAGACGATCGCTCAGGAGCAGAGCGGGCAGGACGCCCCGCTGCTGCAGCGGGTCCAGCAATACGTGTCGGAATCGCTGGCCGAAGGCGTCAGCCTGCAGTCGGTCGCCGACCGCTTCGGGATGAACGCCAGTTACTTCAGCCGCCGTTTCAAATACGAGACGGGACGGAATTTCGTCGTGTTCCTCAAGGAGTGCCGCATGGAGCGGGCCAAGACGCTGATCGAGCAGAGCGAGCGCAGTCTTCAGGAGATCAGCGAGCTGATCGGCTACGCCGACCTCAAGCATTTCTACCGGGTATTCAAGGAATACACCTCGTACTCCCCCACCGAGTACAAGCGGCGTCACGGCTTCTAAGCGCACTAGCTTCTAAGTGAACTAGCTTCTGAGCGCACCAAGGTAAAAAAATTCATCCGAAAGTAAAATCTCCCCCACTACCCGCGCGCGAAGGCCTGAACTAAGATGAATACAGGAATGAGTGCGCTTTCAAAATAACGATCTCGAGGGGGATGGCCATGATAACGAACAAACTCGCCAAAAGCTCCGCAGCCCTGATCGCGCTCGGTCTCGTGCTTAGCGCTTGCGGCGGCAACAACGCCGAAGAAGGGCAGTCCGCTTCGTCGGCGCCGGCATCCAGCGGCACAGCCAGCGGCACGGCCGGTGGCGCGTCCGGCGCTGCGAATGGCTGGAAGGGCACGATCACGATGTACGCCCAGGTGTACACGCCCAACTCCAAAAATATCGCCGGTTTGAAGCAGCAGAAGGCATTGCAGGAAGTCGCCAGCGAATACGAGGCCGCGCATCCCGGCATCAAGATCGAATTCGTCGACGAAGAATTCAAGGACTACACGCAGACCGTGCGGGTCAAAGCGGCCGCCGGCGAGATGTTCGACGTCTTCTGGGGCCAATGGGCGGAATTGAACAATACGTTCCCCAAGGGGATCGCGGAGGACCTGACCCCCTACTTCAGCCAGCCGAACCCGTATATTCCCGGCAAAGCCACCTGGGGCGAGGCGATGAACGCCACCGTCGTGAGCGAGACGAAGTCGCCGGACGGCAAGAGCTACAACATCAACGGCGACTATGTCGCGACCGCGTTTTTCTATAACAAGGACCTGTTCGCGAAAGCGGGCATCTCCCAGCCGCCTGCCAGCTGGTCGGAGCTGATCGAGACAACCAAGAAGCTGAAGGACGCCGGCATTACGGCAATGTCGCAAGCGCCTGACTACGACTGGTTCCAGCGGCACTTCCTGTCGGACTTCTACGCCAAGGAATTCGAGCAGATCGCCGGCTTCGATCAAAGTCCCGGCGTCTCCTCGCTCGATCAGAGCGTAGCCGTCGCCAAGGGCATGCTGAACACGTCCGACCCGCGGTTCATGGGCTGGTGGCCGATGTTCAAATCGTTGACCGACAACTGGAAGCCCGACTATCTGTCGTCCGAACCCGGCGTCGTCGGCAGCAACGCCCGCAACGACTTCCTCGCCGGCAAAACTGCGATTTTCTACGACGGCAGCTGGCTCCCGGAAAACGCGAAAGACGCCAAAGTCAGCTTCGAGCTTGGCTCCTTCAACTTCCCGGTGCTGACGCAGGCGGACACGCCGTATACGACGGGCACCGACGTCTCCGGCGCGGTCGGCGGTCCCAACGCAGCCTTCCAATTCGCCGTCGCGACCAAGCAAGCCAACGCCTCGATGAAGGAGGCCGGCAAGCAAGCCGCCGTCATCGACTTGCTGCAATTCGTCGGCACGCCGAAAAACGTCGAGCGCATCGTCAACGAACACGGCACCTTCGTACCGACCTGGCCGGATACGAAGCCTGCTGAGAGCATGGCCGAGCTCGCCAATCAGGCGTCCAATGAATTGAAGGCGCTCGGCGTCGGCGGCTCATCGCCGAACCTGAACAAAAACATGCAGCGAATTTTCGGCCTCTACCTGAGCGGCAATATCGACATCGCCAAAGCGACCTCGGACGTGAAAAAAGAGCTGGACGGGGCGATCAAGGAATATCAATCCAAAAACAGCGTCGATCTCGGAAAATACTAAGGCGTCGAGAGATTTTACAGGAAAAGGGGGCCGCCGCTTCGCAGCGCTCCCTTTTTTAATCCCCCGAAGCCATGGAAGGACGAATGCCGCATGACCGGAAAAGCCAAGCTGAAAACCGCGCTGACCGGATACGCCTTTATACTGCCGACGTTTGTTTTCTTGATCTGGTTCACCTATTATCCGGTCTATCAGGCGCTGATCGGCGCCTTCACCGATTGGGACGGCTTCAATGCGCCGCGCTATATCGGTCTGGACAACTTCGTTCGCCTGATGAGCGACGAGGTGCTGCGGCAATCTACGATCAACGCTTTGATCTGGGTCGTCCTGTCGATCGTACTGGCCGTCGTACCGCCCTTTCTTGTCGCGGAGCTGATCTTCCAGTTGAAGCGCGAGCGCGCGCAGTACATTTATCGGACGCTGTTCGTCTTGCCGATCGTCATTCCCGGCATCGTCACCATTTTGCTATGGCGGTTTTTGTATCAGGGAGAGGGCGCCATCAACCAACTGCTGGAGCTGATCGGTCTCGGCTCGCTGCAGCAGCTGTGGCTCGGCGATCCCAATATCGCGCTTTATTCAATCATTCTGATGGGCTTCCCGTGGATTAGTGCGTTTAATCTTCTTATCTTCTACTCCGGCCTGCAGAACATCTCCACCGAAGTGCTGGAGGCCGCCAAGCTGGAAGGCGCGACGGGCTGGAAGCGCGTATGGCGGATCGACATCCCCTCCTCCTTCCCGCAGCTGCGGCTGATCATCATCCTGACACTGATCGGCAGCCTCCAAAACATCGTTCCTCCGCTCATCATGACGAACGGGGGGCCTGGCTACTCCACTTACGTGCCGATTTTGCATATGTACAACGTCTCTACCGTCAACGGCGAGTTCGGGTACGGCATGTCGATCGCGCTGGTCATGTTTGTCGTCATCCTGCTGTTGACGCTGGTCAACATGAAGCTGGTCAAATCCGAATCCTGAGGACAGGAGGTCCACCGATGCGCGTACACCGCCTCCCGGGAGCGGGGCAACTTTTGCTGTTGCTGCTGCTTGTGTTCAATCTGCTGCCCATTTACTTCATTCTCGAAAACTCCGTCAAATCGCCGCTCGAATTCGCGTCCAGCACGCTGTCCTTCCCGAAGGCGCTGCAATGGAGCAATTACGGCGCGGCCTGGGACAAAGTCGGCCCGTCACTGTACCATACGTCCATCATCATCGCGGCCAGCGTCGTGGCCATCGTCGCCTTTTCCGCCATGAGCGCCTACTCGTTTTCCAAGCTTCGCTTCCCGCTCAAAAACACGCTGTTTCTGCTCGTATTCGGGCTTCTGCTGATTCCGGGCTTTCTGACGCTCATTCCGCTTTATTTGCAGATCAAAAAGCTGGGCCTAAGCGACAGCTATCTGGCGCTTATCCTGCCGTATATCGCCGGTGGACAGGCGTTCAGCATTTTTGTCCTCAAGACGTTTTTCGAGCAGCTGCCGGACGAGATCTTCGAGGCGGCCCGCATCGACGGCGCGGGCAACATCCGCATCTTCTCGACGATCGTGCTGCCGCTGTCCGTCCCGATCTGCACGACGGTCGCCATCATCAATATTACCAGCCTGTGGAACGACTACCTGCTGCCTTCGCTGCTGCTAAACCGCGCTCACCAGACGATCACGATGGCGCTCGTCGCGTTCGAAGCCGCCGCCGGCAACTACGGCCTGAGCGACTACGGCGGCATGATGGCCGCCTACCTGATCGCGGCCGTCCCGCTGCTGCTGCTGTTCTCGCTATTGATGCGCAACTTCGTCGAAGGCATCTCCAGCGGGTCGATTAAGATGTAAGACGCGCCCGAGGCCGCCCCCTGTCATTTTCATGACTTTCGGGACGGCCTCGTTCTTTGAGAAGCTATGTGGAATTGGCAGCATTCGCAGACTTCCCTGCGGCCCTGCCCGTTCGCGCAACCACGGCCCGATCGAATCGGCTAATCTGGATGAACCAGGCCGCGCCAAGCAGGACGCCCCCGGTCAACGCGAAGACGAGCGAAATGCCAAAGGCGCTGCCCACGATGCCGCCAAGCAGCGGGCCGAGCACGAAGCCGAGCATGTTCGCCGATTGGCTCAGGCTCACGGCTCTACCCCGGAAGTCGCTGTCGGCGAATCGCACGATCAGCGCGTTCAGCGACGGGAAGACGGCCGCATAAAAAAGACCGTAGCCAAAGCGCAAGCCGGTGAAGGCCGCGACGCCGGGAACAAGCAGTTGCAGCAGACTGCCGATCCCGCCGCCTACGAGGCCGACGATTAGCGTTTTCCCCAGACCCCAGCGCCCGCCCATTCGTCCCCAGAAAGCGCCGGTCAATACGGTAGCCAGCCCTACAGCGGAGAATGCGATCCCCGAGCTGAGCATGGCATCGCTTGCGTCCGCGCCGAGTTCGACGACATAGAGTGACAGCAGCGGCTCCAGCATGTAGGTTGACACCGTGACGACAACGATGATGCCGTAAATACGAAGCAGCATCGGCGTCATCGCCGCCTGCCGCAAGTCTTGCCGAATGGTCGTTCGGACCGTATCGCGCCGTCGGTTGGCCTCCCGAACGCCGATGACGATCAAGGCTGACAGAACCATGAGAACGCCCGAGAGAATGAAGCATCCCCGCAACCCGATCCATGTACTGATCAAGCCGCCTGCCAGCGGGCCGATGATGCTCCCTGCGGCTGTGGACGTCGACATGACGCCAAGCGCGTAGCCGACATGTTTCTCCGGCGTATTGGTCCCGACCAGCGTCATGGATGCCGGATAGAAGCCTGCCATCACGCCTTGGAAGACGCGAACGGCCAGGAACGAGATCAAATCTAAGACGAAGATGTTGGCGAAATAAGCGAGACCAAGCCCGATTCCCGAACGGATCAGCATCGGCTTGCTGCCGAAGCGATCCGAGAGCGAGCCCCAGAACGGCGCGCATAAGCCGCTCACCAGGAAGCTGATCGAGATCGCGGCGCCGGCCCACGTCTCGACATGTTGAGCTACGCCAAGGTCCTGTCGCAGAAACAAAGGGTAAAAGGGCGTGGATAGCGTGGCCGCCATGCCGTTGATAAACAGGCCGCACCAAAGCAGATACATGTTGCGTTTCCAATCGGGCAATGCGACGCCTCCTGTTCGTTATCGCTCTCCCTTACGCCGCCGCTGGAGAGCCGGTGTCGCAGCGCCTTATCCTTCGTTTGTCAGCTTCCGATACCGGCGCGCTCCTTCACATACCGGTTTTCCCGGAAGGGCAGGCCGAGATTGCCGCGTAGCGTGTCGCTCTCGTATTCCGTGCGGAACAAGCCGCGCTCCTGCAAGATCGGAACGACCAGGTCAACGAAGTCTTCCAGCCCGCCGGGAACGGCTTCGAACAAAATGAATCCGTCCGCCGCGCCACCTTCGAACCATTGCTGAATCCGGTCCGCCACCTGCGCGGGCGTCCCAATGAATTCGCTCCGCCGCGTTGCCGCACGCAGTGCGACCTCGCGCAGCGTCCAGCCATTGGCCTTGGCATCCGCCTTAATTTTGTCGGTACCGCTCTGGAAGCTGTTGCGCCCCAGCTCTCCGATATCCGGGAACAGCTCGTCCAGCGGATACTGACTGAAGTCGTGGTGCTCGAAAAACCGGCCGAGATGCTCCAGCGCCTTTTCGACGGTGACAAGCTCGGCGATCTCCCGGTACTTCCGTTCGGCGTCGGCTTCCGTCTCGCCCACTATCGGTCCGATGCCCGGGAACACGAGCACTTCATCCGGAGAACGGCCGAACGCGCGCGCGCGTTCTTTGATGTCATTATAGAAGGAGACCGCATCCTCGATCGTCTCGTGTCCGGTGAAGATGGCGTCCGCTTCCTTCGAGGCGAAGTTCTTGCCGACCTCCGACGATCCTGCCTGGAAGATCACCGGCTGTCCTTGCGGAGAACGCGCGATGTTAAGCGGCCCCTGGACGGAGAAGTACCGGCCCGAGTGATTCAGCGTGTGCAGCTTCTCCGGATCGAAGAAGACGCCGGTCTCCTTGTCGCGAACGAAGGCGTCGTCCTCCCAGGAGTCCCACAGGCCTCTCATAACTTCCAAATATTCCGCCGCGATCTCGTACCGCTCGTCGTGCTCGGGATGCGCTTTATTGTTGAAGTTGGCGGACGTCCCCTCGAGCGGAGAGGTAACGATATTCCAGCCAGCCCTGCCGCCGCTGATCTTGTCGATCGTACCGAATTGGCGCGCGACCGTGAACGGCTCGCTGTAGGTCGTCGACAACGTCCCGACAAGTCCGATGTTAGTGCTCTGGGAAGCGAGCGCACTCAGCAACGCGATCGGTTCGAAGCGATTGAGGAAATGAGGAATCGATTTCTCATTGATGAACAAGCCGTCCGCAATAAAAATAAAATCGAGCTTGCCCTCCTCGGCTTTGCGCGTCCAGCTCTTGTACAGTTCGAAGTTGACGCTTGCGTCCGCTTGAATCTTGGGATGCCTCCACCCGCTTACATTGCCGCCCACGCCGTGAAGCGCCGCGCCGAACTTGATCTGCCTGCGATTCGCCATTTCGTTTCTCTCCTATTCTCCTATATTCCTATTATTTCAGTAGGTTTTATTCCATTGTACGTATCCATGGAGGCGATTGACTAATCGATAAATCCAATTGATGCATTTAAACTTTAAATCGTAACGGGAGCAATTGCCGCGACGGGAATGCGAAAGCCTCGCTTGGATAGACGCCCTAAAATAAAATGTGCCGCAGAGATCGGGAATCTCTGTGGCACATTTATTTTAAATCGGCTTCTGCGGTCCGTTCACAATTGTCTATAAATCGTGTAGCTTACAGTCCAATGCCCAATCGCAAGAAGTGCGGTTGAGACGCCCAGCCAGACGCATTGTCCCCACCAGGCTGCGAAGCCGAAGGCCAGCACGGGGAAAACCGCCAAGGGTATGGGGACGCCTAAAAAAGGTTTATACAAAGAAGCGAAGGATCGCCCGTCCTTTAAATATCTGAACCATAGGCCGTAATAAATTACGATGCAAACGACCATCAGAAGCATAACGATCGTACTGCCATGGCCAGGCGGAAAAAAGTCCTTTGAGATCGCCAGGAAAACCAGAGCGCCGACCTGGCCGGCCTTTTCCAGGATCGTAAATATTCGATTGCTCTCCCGCAGCCCATGCGGCACCCGGATGGGCGGAAACCAAGTAAAAAATACAAGGCTGGGAAGCAGCATTATGAGGGCGATCAACGTCCCGACTATTGAAAATCCCACCGGCATCTCCCCTTCCATCCCCTTTGCGAGGAACATCCTCAAGATACCATGCGGAGATCATAAATAAAACAAATAAAGATGAACACAAAAAGCTCCCGTCCGTTCCGAAGAACGAATCGGGAGCTGGTCAGAATGATTACCGTCGCGTAATGATCTGGCGGCTTTAATTCAACGATACATCGTCGATTCGGGTCCATTGGTTGCCGGTCGTAGATTTAACATGGAAGGCTACGCGCACTTTACCCGTCGTTACGTTAATCGTCCCGCTACTGATCTGCTGGTAGCTGGAAGTACCCGTCGGAACGGAGACGTTCACGGCGCCACCGTATTCGCTGACCTCCATCCGGTTAATAGCCAGGCCGCCCGTCGATTCCGTCCAGGCGGTGATCGTATGGGCGCCATTCGGCACATGATCGAAGTCCTTGTAAATCCAGGTTTCGAAAGGCGACGCGCTCCACATCGCACCGTGATACGAGCCGCTGTGGCTGCCTCCGTACGATTCGGGGAAATTGAAATCGGGATTCGCACCGGCCACGTACCAGCCGCTGATGTCGTTCGATTCAAAGCCCTGGTTTTTTTGAAGGCTCACGTCGTCGATTCGGATCCACTGATTGCCTCTCGTCGATTTGGCGTGAAAGCATATATTCACGCTTCCCGTCGTCACGTTTATATGGCCCGAGTTGATTTGCTGGTAGCTTGAAGTACCGGTCGGTATCGGTACGTTAACGGAGCTGCCGTAGTTGCCGATCTCCATCTGGGAAATGGCCAATCCGCCGGTCGATTCCGTCCAGGCGCTCACGTTGTAGCTGCCGTTCGACAAATGATCGACGGTTTGGCATACATACGCTTCATAAGGCGTTGCGCTCCACATGGCGTTATGATAAGCGCCATTTTGGCTGCCGCCCGGCACGCCTGACGTCTCGACGAAGTTAGCCGAAGGGTTGGGACCGGACACATTCCAGCCATTTGGCGTTTGACCGGTGTTTTCCTCGAATCCGGCGTTTTTCACATAACCTTTACTGACGAACGTGCCGAATTTCAACTGAACGTTGCTTCGATAGTTTCCCTGGTCCACGCTCGTCATGGCGGCGATCTCATTGGGGCCCGTCATATAAAGGCTGCTCCAGGCCTTGCCGAACGGGGTCCAGGGCGCGGGTCCGTTCAAATACCACGAAGTGCCGTAGTCGTCGCTGAAGGAAAGATTTCCGCTGTTGGAAGTAACGGCAAGCTGACCGTCGGGCAACGAGAGCAGGAAGGGCGCCGAGTATTGGCCCGGGATCGTTCTGCCGATCCCGCTTGACCAGGTCGTTCCATCCATCGAGGTTTTGTAATGAATGTTGCAATTGTCGGTCCCGCATACTTCAAAGACGACCATATACTGTCCATTGTTCATCTTGGTCCACACGGGCATGCCGGGTCTTGCGGCCGCGTTGTTAGGATCCCACGCGACCCAAATTTCGTTGCCCCAGGTGACGCCGTAATCCGTCGACACCCGCTGGGATATGATTTGACTGTAGGAGGGGTTTTCCGTTACATGTTTTTCATTCGCATACATGACTGCGAGATTCCCGTTATCGAGGAAATAAAAATGCGGTTCGTACATTCCTTTATCCGGATTGCTCAGGCTGCCGGGCGATCCGTTGTTTTGATCGATCGTGCTTAAGTAGCTCCAGGTAGCGCCCAAGTCCGTGCTTTTATAAACCTTAAGCTGGTAGGAGGTCCCCCATATGACCGATCGCGAGCCGACAAGCACGTCGCCGTTCGGCAACTGTGCAAGCATGCCGTTGTCCACATCCCGACCGGGATCCGATATGCTGCCGATCGGCGTCCATGTGCGGCCGTTGTCGGTGCTTCTGGCGATTTCAAGCTGAACGTTCGTTAAATAGACGGAATAAACCGACAACCAATTGCCGTTGGACAGCTTTAGCATCCTGCCGTACTCTACATTGTGCGCGGAATCGTTCTTCACGACCGTTGCGGAGCTCCAGGTCCCGACCAAATTGTAGGCGTAAGCCGGTATGGAGAAGCCGACAAGCGAACCGATCAACAGCAAAGTAAGCGCCAATCGCATTTTTGATTTCATCACATAAATCCCTCCATTTTAAAATGGAAAACAAATTTATGTCGATCGTTAATAGAGATAGAGTCGCCTTTCGTCCGCCTCTCGAATCCACACCTGCATAAAGCCTTCTTCGCGGTTATCCCACGCATAATAAGGAATCAACCGACACGGCTGTCCCTCCTCCGCTCGGCCCGTCAATACGGTTACGCCGCCAAGCAGGTCCGGCCGGTAATGGATATTCAGCGGCTCACGGGCAGAAAGGGTAAAGGCATCGTAGGTCAAATCCGGATTGTCGGCTTGCTCTGCGCAATACACGATGGGACCGCGCTGAATGGCAAGGCGACCGCGATCGGCTTCGACCTCCTCCCTTGCGCGAACGACCTCTACGGGCATATCGAGTTCCAGTACGATGACGTCTCCCTGCGACCATTTGCGATCGACGATCAGATAGCCGCGGTCGGTCAACGCCCCGGCTCCGAAGAGGCTCTCGCCGCCGACCTTTAGCTTGTAGCCTCTGCACCAATCCGGCACGCGCAATCGAATGACAAAGTTCTCTTCTCGTTCAGGATGAACCGCAAGCTCGATCCTGCCGTCCCACGGATAGTTCGTCGTTTGCTTCAGCTTCACGGCTAGCCCGCTACCCGTCTCGAATTCCGCTTCGCTGTTCATGAACTGATTGACGGCGAGCCCGTCGTCGGTCCTTGCATAGGTATACTGGCCGATGGAAGGCAGATATCTGGCCAAATTCGTCGGGCAGCAGGACGTGCCGAACCATTCAACGCGGTGGTGGGCGCCCTGCGACGCCAGCGGATTGACGTAAAAAAACTTGTCGCCCGAGAGCGAGATGCCGGCCAAAGCGCCATTGTACATCTCACGCTCCACCACGTCGGCATATTTGGCGTCGCCGAACAGCAGGTTCATCCGATGATTCCAGAACGCCATCGCGATGGCGGCGCAAGTCTCGCAGTAGGCCGACTCGTTCGGAAGATCGTAATCGTGGGTAAAGCCTTCATTGTGTTGGGAAGGTCCGATCCCGCCGGTCACGTACATGTTGCGCTCCACCGTATGCGCCCATACGCGATGCAAGGCATCCACGTAGGTCGGATCGCCCGAAGCGTGAACGACGTCCGCCATCGCCGTGTAGAGATACATGGCGCGGACGGCGTGCCCGGTCACCTGCTCGATGTCTCGAACCGGGACGTCGTCCTGGCAGTAGGCCGGCCCCCATTCTTCATTATCCCATATCTCGCCTTTACCGTGACCGTGACCGCGTTCCTCCAGCAGCCAAAGCGCGAGCCGCCAATATCGCTCCTCCTGTGTGACGCGATACAGCTTCACGAGCGCCAGTTCGATTTCTTCATGTCCTTCCACCCAATGACGCTTACCGGGACCGAATACGCGATCATAATGGTCAACCATTCTGCAGGCGACGTCGAGAAGCTGGCGTTTGCCCGTCGCTTCGAAATACGCGATCGCCGCTTCGATTAAATGCCCGCCATTATACATTTCGTGCTTTTCCATATCCGTCCATTTGCTCTCCGGCGCAACTAACGTAAAGTAGGTGCACAAATAGCCATCCGGTTCCTGCGCGGCGGCGATAAGCTCGATGATCCGGTCGATCTCCGCTTCCAGCTCCGGATCCCGATCCGACATCAGCAGATAGGCTGCGCCCTCCAGCACTTTGTACACGTCGGAGTCGTTAAAATAGATGCCTTCGAACTCGCCGTCCATAAGACCGGCAGCCTTGGCGAAGTTCGAGATTCGCCCGGTTTTTTCGCATTGCTCCAGGCAGGCTTTGATCGTGACCTTGCTCAGCACTTCAAGACGCGGACGCCAGAAACGATCAATGATCGTCACCTTCGTAAAAGGAACGCCCTGCCAATTCAAAAGCGGTGCTTCTGTCGGTATCATTCGGGTTATTCCTTCCTTCATGATCTCATCCTTTGAGGCCGGTCAGCGTAATCCCTTCAAGGAAGTAGCGCTGCCCGACTAAAAATACGATGACGCAGGGGAGCACGACGGCCGCCGAAGCAGCCATAAGCAAATCCCATTGCGCGGAATAGGAGCCTTGGAACATTTGCAGGCCGAGCGCAAGGGTAAACAGGCTGTCGCTTTTCAAATAAATGAGCGGTCCCATGAAGTCGTTCCACGAGCCCAGGAAGCTGAACAAGGCGACTACGATAATGGCCGAGCGGCTGAGCGGCAAAATGATGCTTCTGTAGATTTGAAAATAAGTCGCGCCGTCCACGAAGGCCGCTTCGTCGAAATCCCGCGGAATCGTTAAATAAAATTGACGCAGCAGAAAAATATTGAAGATGCCCCCGCCGAAATAGGCCGGCACGATCAACGGGTAAAATGTGTCGTAGAAGCCGAGCATTTTCCAGCCGAGAAAGCTGGGAATTAAGGTGACGGCCGCCGGCAGCATCATGCTGGACATCAGAATGCCGAATGCGGCGTCCCTCCCCTTCCATTGAATGCGCGAGAACCCGAACGCTGCGATGCTGCTCGTCAGTACAGTGCCGATCAGCACGCCGGCCACGATGATCAGCGTATTGGTGAAGAAGGTGCCGAACGGCAGAACCGTTAGCGCGCGATGAAAATTGTCCCATTGGAACGGTTTTGGAATCCACTCCGGCGGCATGGTGAAGATTTGCGACAGGTTCATGAGCGAGCTTCGCAGCAGCCAAAGGAACGGAACGATAAACATGACCGAGATGAGCAATAATGCCGTATAGCCTGCGGTAAGCGCCAGTCTAGATTGCCTCACGCACGCTCCCCTCCTTCGTAATGCACCCAGGACTTCGAGGTTTTAAATACAAAAAAGGTGAAAATGAGGATGATGACGAACAGCACCCATGCCAGCGCGGACGCGTATCCCATCTCGGTATCCCGGAAGCCGGTTCGCCAGAGATAAAATACATAAAACAAGCTCTTATTGTTCGGTCCGCCCTGCGTTAATATATAAGCCTCGTTAAACACCTGGAAAGATCCGATGATCGTCATAATCGTATTGAAGAAAATCGTCGGCGTGACCATCGGAATCGTAATGTGGCGCAGCTTGCTGTACCACCCGCCTCCATCCACGTCGATCGATTCGTAATACTGCTTGGGAATGCCCGACAGCCCCGCGAGGAAGATGATGACCGTCCCGCCGATCCCCCACAGCGTAGTGATGACGACGGAAGGGATGACGCTGCCCTCCGAATACAACCAATTGCCCGTCGGCAAATGCAGCCAACCGAGAATGGTGTTGATCAGGCCCAGATCGGGATTGAGCAGCCACATCCAGATCATCGCCGACGCGACCGCCGGCACGATGCTGGGCAGGTAGATGATCGTGCGGAAGATGGATCTTCCCTTGACGTTCAAGTTAAGCAGCAGGGCAATGACGAATGAAACGATAATAACGGCAGGCACCCGTAAAACGACGAAGTAAAAAGTAACGCCAAGCGATTTATAGAACAGTTCGTCTTCACCCGAGAACAGCTTCGTATAATTATCGATTCCGACGAATGCGGTTTGCGCTTTGAATACGTTATAATCCGTCAGGCTCAGCACCAAGCTGGCGATCATGGGACCCAATGTGAAAATGATAAACCCGAGTATGGCGGGCGAAGTGAACAACAATCCGTAAAATAGCCCTTTTCTCATGCCTGCCTCCGATCTCGAAGCTTCCCGCTCGGGAAGGCGGCGACCTTGATCAAGAACGCCGTCTTCCCCCTGATGAACGCTTTGTCTTGAACCTTATTCCTTCACATCGCGGCGGCCCTTCACCTGCGCTTGCGCCTTGGCCGCGATGGCATCCATCGCTTCTTGCGCGGACTGTTGGCCGAGCCACACTTTATCCAAAGCGGGATTTACGATGTCCATAATTTTGTTGAAGTTTTTCACATAGCCCGTCGGCGTCTGGTGACTGTCGTTCAACAGAACGTCAACGATCGCGTCTTTATATCCCGATGGCCGGGAATCGAGGTTTTCCGTCCATTTGGCGAGCAATGCCGGATCCGTATACCAGTCCCGATAAGAGGGCATCCACGTGCCGGCCGTAATGAGGTCGATCGACGAATCCGGGTCCATCAGCGCCTTCAGCAGCTCCCAAGCCTCTTTCGGATGTTTGGTCGATTTGAACATCGAGAACATCCCGCTTACGACGGTCGTCATCGGTTTTTGCATGATCGGCAATACGCCGACGTTAAAATTGAACTTCGATTGCGCCAATCCCGCGCTGACCCATTGTCCGTCGATGGCCATCGCCACTTTTTTGGTCTGAAGCGCGATGTTCGGGGCCGGAATGTTTTTCGCTTGAACCGGAGAAGGCGCGACATGGTGAACGTTGATCAAATCCGCGATTTTCTGAAGGGCATCCACCGCTGCCGGCTGATTCAGCGCGAACGATTTCCCGTCTTCGGAGATGAAGTCCCCGCCGTTGGAGAAAATAAAGTTGCTGTAGCCTCCCCACCACGTCGGAAAGTTCACGCCGAATTGCTTGATATTTTTTGGATCGAAGGCCGGATCAAGCGCATTCCTGCCTTTGTTGTCGATCGTCAGCTTCTTGGCGACTTCGATGAATTCATCCCATGTCCATGCTTCCGACGCTTTGGCAGGCGGAGGCGTCAGGCCGGCATCTTTGAAAATATCTTCGTTATAAAACAAGCCGAACGACTCGGGGCCCGGTCCCAGACCGATCACATTGCCCGGCTCGAGCGAATACGTAATGTTCGGAACCAGTCTGTCCGCATTGATCTCCGTGTCCGAAGAGAGAAAATCCTGGAGATTGTAAAATTTACCCTGCTCCGCAAGCGGGAAAGCAATGCTGGCGGATTCCATCTGCGCGATATCCGGCACGTCGTTGCCTGCCACCATCGTCGTCAGCTTGGTGTCATAGTCGGCGGCAATATGCTGAAGCTTAACGGTGATGTTCGGATATTTGTCCTCGAACTTCTTGATGGCCACCTTATAGGCAGCGACTTCCTCCGGCGCTCCCCATACTGTCATCCGAAGCGTGATCGGTTCGTTAGACAATCCTTCGCCTGTTGGAGCCGCACTGGCCGTGCCGGCCGGAGCCGAGCTGCCGGAAGCCGTGCCGGCAGGGGAGGAGGCGCTGCCGTTTCCGGCGTTCGAGTCGGACTTCGAGCACGCCGACAGTATCGTAACGAGCATGATCAGGAACGCAAGCAGAACGGATAAGGATTTCCTTTGTCGAGACATCTTCAGGACCCCTTTCGATTTCAGCCTTGTTGATTCATAGCTGCAGTCTATGATGTTTTCATTATAAGTTTGGATGCAGCGCTTACATAACCCGAGCCAATTTGGAATGGTGGACTTCGATTGGGTGTTTATAGGGGAAGTCTGACGGTCACTCTCGTTCCGGCGCCCGGGGCGGAGTCGATGGTGATTCCATACGCTTCGCCGTAAGTCATTCGGATACGGGCGATCGTATTTTTGATGCCGACCGAAGACGATTCCCGATATAGGATGGCATGAACCGTATCGCTGCTCATCCCCCGTCCGTTATCCACGATCTCAAAATGACGCGTGCCCTCCTCGATCCAGCCGCGTATGCGAATGCGCCCGCCCGCTTCGATCTGGTCGAAACCGTGCAATATCGCATTCTCGACAAACGGCTGAAAAAGCAGCCTCGGCAGCTTGTACGGGTACACCGCCGAATCGATCTCGTAACTGACCGTGAACTTGTCCTCGAACCGGACGGACATGATGTAGAAGTAGTTTTTCATCCATTCGATTTCCTCGGACAGATGAACCGCTCCCCACTCCTTCCGCGAAGTATAGTGCAGCATGTTCGACAAGCAGACAAGCATTTTGCTAAGCTCCTTCTGATCGTTCTCGATGGCCGTCCAGTTCATGACGTTTAACGTATTGTATAGAAAATGAGGATTCATCTGCATGTTCAGCGCCTGGATTTCGGCTTCCTGTTCTTTTAGCTTGATCTCGTAATTTTCCGATACCAGCAAACGAATTCGATCGTTCATTCGATTAAACCGCTGAAGCAAGATGCCGAACTCGTCGTTCGTGCTGACCGCAACCTGCGTCTGAAAATCCCCTTCGCCCACCGACCGCATCGCGCCTAGCAGCTTCTTGATCGGATTCGTAATTCGGCCCGAAATAAAATAAGCGAATAGAAGGGAGACGATTCCCATGATGACGGCGATCAGCGTGATCGAGGTACGGATAAACGGCACCAGACTGCCGGCGAGCGTCGATTCGGGCGTCAAGACGACGGACAGCCAGCCGGTAACCTGCGAGCGATCGAAGCAGACGATCGTATTGATGCCGTCGAGCTTGATTCTCCGCGTACCGCTGCCGTCGCGCTGCAACTCTCTCACCCAATCGTCCGAATAAACATGCGTGATTGTGTCATTCTCGCTGCCGGCGACGATGCGATTGTTCGGATCCAGAACGAAATAATGGGAACCGTCGGGAATGCTTTTCTCGTACAGGGCGTTTAATGCGTCCGCTTTGAAGGTGATCGTGAGCACGGGCCGCTCTACGTTCGCATCCAGCTTCTCCAGTGTCGTGTTGCTTAAATAGGAGAAATCAAGGACCCGCGTCGCGGAGAACAGATAGCGAAAGTCGAAAGCCCCCTTCGTCAAGTACGGCTGGTCGAACATCTTTACGAAGTCGTAGGTCGGGTACCAGACCATCTTGCCTCCCGCTTCCCGTGCCGCACGATAAATATCCGATTGCGTCGGATCGCCCTGGGGCAGCGGCTGACCGAAAGTAAAATAGGACGTCCACAGCTGATAGGCGTACACGTCGTCCATCTGCGAGAAGTAGCCGCGCAGCCGATCGGACACGAGACGATCGGCGGCAAGCAGATCCGCATTGTTGTCCGGCTTCAAGCTGTTAAAAACCCGGAACAAGTCTTTGTCTACGAACATGGACGCGCTATTTTGCTCGATAATCCGCAGCTTGTTGTCCATAATTTCGTTATTTTTCTTGACGATCTCGTAAACGTTTTTCTGCGCTTGTTCCGTAACGACACGCAGGCCGGTACGATAGAAAAGCGTCCCCAGCACGATCAGCGGGACGGCGATCAGGAATATATAGCTGGCCAACAACCGTGAGCGGAAGGTCATTTTCATGCCTCGCCGCTCCTTTGCGGCAACGAAGTGTGTTTATAGGCTTCCGGCGACATGCCGTATTGCTTTTTAAACACTCTGCAAAAATATTTCGTATCCTGATAGCCGCACTCGGCGGCGATTTCGTATATTTTCAGCCTGTTCGCGGCCAGCAGCTCCTTGGCCTTCCGCATTCTGGCCTCCGTGACATGTTCGGAGAACGTCTTTCCCGTCCGGCTTTTGATCAGCGTGCTGAAGTAGGACGCATTAAAGAAAAAGTGCTCGGCCGCCCGCTCAAGCGTCAGCTCCTCCTTCGCATGTTCCCGTATCCATTGCAAACACGCGGACACGACCCTTTCGCTTTTGTCCGCTCGAGACTGCCCGATCGAATCGTGCACCTCCCGCAGACGAGTTTCCAATATCGCCATCAACTCGTTGAAGGTGCGGCAAAACGGAACCTCCTTTAAAGCCGATTCCGTGAGAGCGTTTCCAATTTGCCGATCGACATCATCGCGAATTCGGCTTTTGATCTTCATCAGGGTAAGCGCGGCGCATTGTTTGATCTGATCGGGCGCCGCATGTCCGTTCGCAGCAAGCTGATTAAACGCATCCCGGCACATCTCTACGGCCGGTTGCGCATCGCTTCCTTGCAGCGCTTCGTACAGCTTTTCCCCGTCAAGAAGCAACGGCGCCCGGACCGGACGAAGCTCGTCATGGAACATAAGGCCGTTCCAGCAATCATGAAAGTTGTATTGCCGGGCCGCTTGCGCCGCGCGGTAAGCTTGAGGCGCTTCCGTCCATAAGCATCGGCAATCCGGACCGACGCCATGGGAGAGCTGTCCATATCCGGCCCACGCTGCCCCCAGGGAGGCGACCGTCCGACGAATTTCATGCTTGCTTGCCCGGGCTGACCGGGACGTTCGGACGATCGTAACCGCCTGGTACAGTTCCTCGTCCAGCACGTTCAAGGAGAATGTGCTCGCTTCTCCGATTGCTGACCATGCCTGCTCCAAACGCTGCAGCCATGCCGTATTATCCCAATCCGCCCGATGTCCGGGTTCGATTCGGAATTCCGAGAAAACAACCGTGCCGCTCTCATGAATCCACGAGAGCGCATCTAGTTCATTCCGCTCCGCCTCCGTCAAGCTTTCATTCAGCCAGGACATTAGAAGGCGGCTGCGATAGACGGGGGAAGTGAGATTCAGCCGATCCCTTAACGCTTCCGCCTCCGAATGCTGCCGGGATTGTTCGACAAGCTGCTCTTCGATTCGGCTTAGTACGTTTTCAACCTTCTCGGCCTCCACCGGCTTCAAGAGATAGTCGTAAGCCCCATGGCGTATCGCAGTCTGGGCATATTCGAACAGATTGTAAGCCGAGATCATGACAACCTTGGTCTGGAGACGTTCGTCTTCCAGTATTTTCAGAAACGAAAGACCGTCCAGATTCGGCATCCGAATGTCGGTTAACACGGCATCGGGTTGTTCGGCTCTGACGAGCTCCAGGGCGCTTGCCCCGTCATTCGCGACAAGCACTTGATCTTCGGGCCGCAGGGCGTGAATCATTTTTGCCATGCCTCTGCGATGCCTCGCCTCGTCGTCGACGACCAGTATTTTCATCTCGTTTCACCCTTTCGTCCGCGCTCTCGTCAGATGAATAGAAAAAAGCCCCTTCTTATGGACAGGCGCTTCACATTCCCATTTCGTTTGTTTCGGCGGCCAGCATTAAAGATGATCGCAGCCTCTTCTATTATAGTCAAATCGTCGACATCCCAAAATGCCGATTATCATTAGATAGGTGGATTAATATTTGCTTTTTGATCAAATTCGCTTCACTTGCCTATCATGGCAGTTTTTTATTTTTTAACGCCCATTTACAGCCAACAAAAAAAAGAGATTGCAAACGGAACTTTGTTCCGTTTATAATCGGAACATCGTTCCGCTTACGTTTGTATGACATGCAACAAGGCGACGAACCCCATCCGATTTAAAAAGAGGAGATGTTCGCAAGATGGAAATCAAAAATATCGCACCAACGCCAGTCGTCTCGGTGAAGCCGGTCATCCTATCGGCCCCGGGCCGCGGAGAGGATCTGCAGATTCGTGTGTCTGTACCCGCCAGTGGGAGCGAATTGCCTATTATCGTATTCTCGCACGGCTTCGGCCAGTCGCTCGGAAGCTACGACCCATTGGTCGATTTCTGGTCTTCCCATGGCTTCACAGTCATTCAACCCACCCATCTGGACTCGAGGACGCTGAACCTTCCTCCGGAAGATCCGCGCACGCCGTTGATCTGGCGTTTCCGACTCGAGGACATGATACGCGTCCTCGACCAGCTTGATCTCATTGAAGCTTCCGTTCCCGGCCTTAGTGGGCGTCTCGATCGAGATCGCATCGCAGTAGCCGGACATTCCTGGGGCGGCCAGACGGCGAGCATGCTGCTCGGCGCGCGCGTCCTCGATCCCGAGGGAGTACCGGGAGAAGACATGACCGACCCGCGGATCAAAGCAGGCGTATTGCTTGCCACGCCCGGCAAGGGCGGAGCCGACTTGAGTCCGTTCGCGGCTGAACACTTCCCCTTCATGCACCCCAGCTTCGAAAATATGCGCACACCTACCTTTGTGGCCGCTGGGGACCGTGACCAGTCCCTACTGTCCACTCGGGGACCGGACTGGTTCACCGATCCGTACTTCTTGAGCCCGGGCAGCAAGAGCCTGCTCACGCTTTTCGGGGCAGAGCACTCGCTTGGCGGCATCCACGCGTACAACGCCAAGGACACGACGGACGAGAACCCCGAAGGCGTGGCAGCGCTGCGGGCGCTTGCCTTGGCCTTTCTTCGCACCGCGCTCTACCCTGAGGACCTTGCTTGGCCTGAAGCCCGTGAAGCCTTGATGGACGCATCCAATCCGCTCGGTCGAGTCGAATGGAAATGAAACGCTAAGAAGCTTGCTATGCGCTATGTCTGAGTAGGGCGTCGAGAAAAAGGCAAATGAATCGGGTTGCGGAAAACGTAATCCAATTCATTTGCCTTTCTTAATGGCGGCATATTTGCTTCTAGCAGGATCTGAGCGACAAGCGCTAGGAGGACGCGCCTGCCGACGCGCTTGCGCGGTAGCGTAGCCCATCTACGAGCAAAGCAACCATTTGCCGAGTAAACTTAGCATCGCCGTTGTGTATCCCCGTGCAGAGGCTCGCTGCAGCCCGCAGCAAGTCATATGGCTCGACGTCGGCGCGCAGTTCACCGGCAGTCGCCGCGGTATCAAGCAAGTTTCGCAGCACGGGATTCAGTCGCTTTTCGAAGTATGCAGGCAGCGTTTCGTATTCCGGATTGCCCGAGCCAAGCGCCGAAGCGAGTCCCCGTTTATTCGCAATGAAGTCCACATATCGCTGCATCCATCGTGCCAGCGCCTCAGCAGGCTCATACTTGGCGGACAAATCGGCCGCTGCATCCGCGCAAGTATCGACTTCGTTGTGAAAGACGGCCACGATCAGGTCCGAGCGCTGCGGAAAATGGCGGTAAACCGTGCCGACGCCAACGCCGGCCTTCTCGGCGATCTCCCGCACCGGCGCGTCCACTCCCGAAGTTGCGAACACCGTCATCGCGGACTGGAGCAAAGCATTGATGTTGCGCTGCGCGTCGGCGCGTACGCGTCGATTCGCAGGTTCGTGAGTCTCCAAGCCATTATTGGGGACTTCCGTTTTATCGCTCATCAAGTCGTCCCCCATCCCTTTAATACTTATCGCCGTTCATCCCTATACTCGAATAATCATACTATTAACATCAACGTGACTCAACTATGGATTGTTGACCGCATAGCGGAACGACCCGGCTTCACTACCTTCACAGCAGGTGGGGCGAGCTCGTTAAAAACTCCCGCACCGAGACGGGCGGTCTTCCAATCAGACGCTCGAGCGTGGGGTCGGCAGGGGCGAACTCGCCCGCTCTGCTGGCCAGGAAAAACGTCAAGAACATATCGGCCATATGGTCTTGCAAGCCCTGGGATATTAATCGGGCGCGAAACGCGTCGTCGGTCACGACGACACGGCGGATCGACCGGCCGGTCAACTCTGTTAGAATAGCAGCAATATCCTTGAGGTCTAAAGCCTCCGAACCCGTGAGACTTGGCGTTAACCCGCTCAGTCGCTGCTCGATCAGGACCGAAGCCGCCGCTTCGGCCAGATCGGCGTGAGTCGTCCAGGCAACCGGCCCGTCCTCCGGCGCAATCAACTCCCCCGTCTTAAAGGCGTCGCGGATAAACCAGGGCAAGGATACGGTGTAGTACCCGTTTCTAAGGGAGGTGAATGGAATCCCCGAAGCTTGCAGCGCTTCCTCGGTAGCGGCGTGACCCACCGCAGGAGGAAATAGAGACGCTGGCGACGAGCTCATATGGCTGGTATAGAGGATTCGGCCGGCGCCTGCCTCATTGGCCATGTCGATTGCGGTACGATGCTGACGAACAGCCTCATCCCCCAAGACATTGCTGGATACGATGAGAACCTGCGACGCCCCCTCAACGCTACGGCCATCTGCGTAAGCTGGAGTATATTCGGGTCAGCACTGCAATGGTCTCGTCAACCTGAGAATTGCAGTATGGAGTCAAGCGTAAGAAACGTAATGGTCGTTATAGCGGCAAGTTTAGCGCCCGTTGTCGAGTAGGTTGTCGCTTTCGCTTTATCAATAAACATGCCTCCTGCGCCTTTCAGTATTCATCCAGTGAGGCATCCATGTCTGCTCTTTATCGTCGATGCGTTTGCCCGGCGGTACAATGTCATCGATCGCGTCCAGCACATCCGTGCCCAGTCTGGTCTGCGCGCCCGACATATAAGATTTTAACTGTTCAAATGTACGCGGTCCCCAGAGCGTAGAGGTGACAGCAGGATGAGCTTGGGTAAATGCGATAGCCATATTTGCCAGCGACATGCCCGATTCGTTGGCCAACTGCTGCAGTTGATCAATCACTTCAAATTTATGTTTATTGTCGGCAGACTGTGGGTCCAACGCATCGGCATACCCTTTTAACACGGCAGCGCGCGAGTCGCTTCGCGCAGCCTCGCCAGCCTTGTATTTCCCCGTAAGTAAACCGCCGGATAAGGGACTATACACAAATAGAGAAAGATCATAGCGTTGCGCGACTTCAGCAAGTTCAAATTCCATTTTTCGATTAATGATGGAATAGGGCGTTTGCTCGCTGGCCAATCGTTGAAAGCCATAACGGTCACTAATATTTTGCGCTTGAACGATTTGCCATCCCAGATGATTCGAAGTGCCGATGTGTTGAATTTTCCCCTCTTTCACTAAATCGTTTAAAGTCAATAATATTTCCTCATAGGCAACAAATTCGAAAGGAAGATGCAGCTGATATAGATCGATATAATCGGTTTGCAATCGCGATAGGCTTTGTTCGACGGCCGTTCGTATCCATCGACGAGAAGCGCCGCTTTGATTGACCTGGTCGGCAGCCTCAGCACCGAATTTTGTAGCCAATACAACTTCCTGCCGCTTGTTTTTAAGCGCTTTACCGATAATACGTTCCGATTCCCCCTTTCCATAAATATTGGAGGTATCGATCAGATTGATCCCAAAGTCTAAAGCTTCATCTATTATTTTTATGCTTTCTTCTTCGCTTGCTCTTGATCCGAAGCTCGCTCCCCCTAATGAAAATTCACTGACTTTTACTCCCGTCCTTCCAAGATATCGATATTCCACGTTCTCCCCTCCAAATCTTTAATATGCAGAAAATGAACACGTGTTGATCACATCCAACGAGCTCATTATAATGAAGCAGGAGAAGCTATTCAATAAACAATAAAAGAGAAGTGTCGATTAACACTTCTTGCTTGGCAGGGGGAAAACCGTTGACTGAAGCGCATCCCGACATCAGGGTCATTCGAAGTCTTGCGCTAATGGAGCAAGCATTATTGCGTATCTTAAAAGAAGAAGGCATAAAAGGTTTGACCGTTAAGCATCTTTGCAAAACAGCCGGCATTAATCGCGGCACCTTTTATTTGCATTACAGAGACATCTTTCATTTGATTGAAGAAACGGCTTTTTTTCAAGGATTGCTGGGCGCATTCGAGCCTTTCGACTACCAGGACCTGATGAATCACCCGGATCAAGCCTATCCTCCACTCATCAAGGCGTTTCAATATTTGCATTTGCATGCCGCTCTGTTCAAGACGCTTATTTGTTCGGGAGCCCCTGCAGAATTGAGAGAGCGGCTTCAGTATTTGACAGGCACACGCATGTATGAAAATTTCAAAAAAAGTGTGTACGGTAAAAGCGAATCGGCTGATTATGCGGTTGCTTATCTGGGAAACGCGCAGTTTGGAGTGATTCAGCATTGGTTTATGACGGATCGCGCACTCCCGCCTGAAGATATAGCAAGATTGTTAACCCAATTTATCCGTAAGTCGTCTTATCTTGTTGAGTGATAGAAAAGGGCAGGAGAAAGGATCGCCTTATTCCTGTCCGGGAATTTCAATCCATTCGAATGGCCGCTGCGCGGCTAGACCGCCGTATATTATGATGGCGATAACGTCGATCGTCTCCTTTGGATCGACGACGGGCTTGCCCGATTCGAAGAAGGAGACCAGGTTACGGGTAAATGCGGCGAAAAAATCGGATTCCTGCTTGATGAATGCGCACTCGCCGTTCTCGTAGGTCAATCCTAACGCAAACGGACATCCCCGGCCGAGATGATGGATGTTCGCCTGCTTGCAGCCGCCGAAATTGATCATGAACGAGGCCGCCGCCGGCGTGCCCGTATACATGACTCGCTTCGGACGGCATCCCATCAGATGGACGATCGGTTCGATCTGATGAATCGAATAATTTTCGAACCTGCCCGGTCCCCAGCTTGAGATCGCCGCGATGCCGCTTCTGTCGACGGCGGCATATTCTTCGGCGAAGCGAAGCGCGGAGGTGGAGTAGTACAGCTTTGCAGCGTTATCCTTGCCCCATGACGAATGAAGGCGCCCCTGACCGATTGCTGCGGTCGGGGGCGCCTTTTTTACAGATGATTGGCGTTATTCGATTCGGCTTAGCTCACGTATTCAATCCGTTTATCCGTTGCAGAAACCGCGTAAGCATGGTGGCCGCCTCTGCGCGGGTAGCCGGTTTTTGAGGCGCCAGCATGCCGTCGGCCAGACCTTTGACGAGCCCGAGGCTCACCGCCTGACGTACGGCATCCTGTGCCCATCCGCTGACGTCCGAAGCGTCTTTGTAGGAAGTCAGCGAAGCGGCGACCGCTCCGTCGGCAGATTGCGCATCGGCCAGCGCCAGCGCCCTGGACAGCAACTGGCTCATCTGTTCGCGGGTAATGGCTGCGTCCGGATGGAAGGAGCTTCCGCCAGTTCCTTGCACAAGCCCCCATTGCGTTGCTATAGCGACCGAATCCGCATACCATGCTTCGCCTCCGACATCGCCGAACACGCTGGAAGGCGTCGGTCCGTCGCCGGTCAATCCGAGCGCGCGGACGAGCATGGCGGTGAAGGCCGCCCGCGTCACTTGCGCATCGGGATCGAACCGGGTCGGGGCCACTCCCTGCAGCAGCAGCTTGGATGCCAGCGATTCAACGTTCGCCTGCGCCCAGTGGCCCTGTATATCCGCGAACGACCGCTGGATTCGCAGCAAGACGTAGGTGCCATTCGCGCCGTCTACGATCGAAGCGAGAACGGTACCGTCGGCATCGACACGAAGCGTATGCGGCACGAAGATCAGTCTTCCCGCAGCTTCATCGTACTTCGCCAGCGTCAAACCGACAGTGGAGCCGGCGTTCGTCGCCTTTAACTGCTTGATCAGCTTGCCGGGTCCGAAGCCGTTCATCATCGTCTCTCCGTCAGCCGTTGCATACGATACCTGGAACTGAACGGCCTCGCCGGAAGCTTCGGCTCCGAGGGAAGTCGTCAGCCGCCGAATGTCCGCTTGTCGCCCGTCATCCGCTGTGCCGATTCGAACGCGGATGTCGCCGCCAGCCAGCTCGCGCTTCATTCGGCTTGCCCATCGATCAAGCGCCTTCGCAGGCAATTCGACGCTGCCTGAGTCGGTTTGAATATCAATCGCGAACGTCTTGTTCGCCGATATCCCCTGAACGAGCCACGCACCGGGCAATACGACGTCGGCGGGCGATCCGTTCTTACCGGCCGTCGCATGCAAAGTTACGACGCCGTTCCCGTCCTGCCGCAGCGCGGACAGCACTTGCTGCCGAACCTCCGGCTTGACGGTCCAGTACGTCGTCCCGTCCGGACGAACGTTCGCTTGCATGTCATCCTTATCGAGCTTGAGCGAACGATCGCCTTCGGAGCCGACGCCCGTTCCGGACCCGTTCCCTTGTCCGTTTCCAGGCGGATTCCCCGGCTCGTTCCCGGGATTCTCGCCAGGATTTTCTGTCTCCGGCGATTCTCCCTCATAGGCGCCGATATCCGGCGCGTTCACCCGGGTCGCCCCGGTCAGATCGGTCGTCGGCGCCAGATCGGCGACGCCTGCATCGATCAGAATGCTGCCTTTCTTTAATCGGAAATCGCGATTGTCCGCATCGACAAAGCCGGCGTCCGCTTCGATGCGGATGTCCGCATACGTATTGGCGCGATCCGCCTTCATGTAGTCGGCAGCCGCTTGCTTGACGTAGGACGCGTTCTTTATTTGCGGCGCATACGTCTTATACACGATTGTATTGTTGCGGAATGCATTGCCTTCGATTTCCTTGTCTTCCTCCGAATGATACATTCCGAAAACGGTCGGGTCGACCGTTGCTTCTTTGGTCGCCTGGTTCGCCGCATCCTCTACGCGGACCTTCGTGCCTACCGGAATGTCGTTGTAGAACACATTATTTTGTATGAATCCGTCGGTGAAGTTGTAGTCGAAATAAATGTCATTGTACCAGTTGTTGTAAAACGTATTGTTCGTAATTGTATTGCGCGCGCCCATCGTGGCGATGATACCGTATTTGTTGCGGCTGAATACATTGTTCACGATGACCGAATCGTTGCTGCCTACCGGCAGCCCGTACATCTGGAGGCCCCCGCCCGGGGCATTGTCGATCACATTGTTCGCGATCGTCCAGTTGTAAGCCCCGTAGCCGATATAGATGCCGTGATCCGCCTGGGACATCCGATCTTGGGCGATGTCGTGAATGTACGAATTGCGGATGGAAGAGAAGCTGCCGTCTCCCAGAATGCCCTCGGTACCGTATAGGACGAACTCCTTATTGGAAATCCCCCATATCTCGAGCTTGTTCATATCGATATATTTACTGTTGGCCGTTACCCATATTGCCGCTCCGGTGTACCCGGTCATCTTCAGCCCTTCGATCCGCCAGTAAGACGATTCGACGAACTTGATCCCGACATCCTCGCGGAATTTCGTATCCATAATGACTTCTTCGCCGGGGTAGTTTCGAACGGTGTACCACAGCTCCGGACTGCCGCCGGCTCCCATAATATCGACCCGTTCATTGTACGTGCCGCCGCGAATGAGCAGCGTATCGGTCGGCCGCAGCGACTTCATGCCTTTGCCGATCGTACGCCACGGCGATTCGAGCGAGCCATCGTTGCTGTCGCTGCCGGTCGTCGCTACGTAATACGTTTTGTTGCTGTACGGCGAGAACAGCGCGCCGATGTCGACCGGATTCAAAAACGCGACGCCGTCATACCCGATCGTCGGCGTATCCAGCTCCTTGATCCCCGCTCCTTGCAGCGGGCTGCCGGACTTCAAGCCGAACTGGTTTTGCCCCGGATCGGCGAACAGCGGGTCCCCTGTCAAGCCGTGCGCTTCTTTGCCCTGCTGCCGCAGATCGTCAAGCGTCAGGTCTGACGCGCTGCCTTCGGCGCCCACCCGGACTACCGAAGTCGTGCCGGAGGCATAGGCATTATAATCCATGTCCAGCGCCAGCACCTCCGCCGCGCGGTCCGCGACGACCGCCGTCTTGCCCGCCGAGGCGAATATATTGTTTTTCAGCTTGATACCGCTCGCGGTCGCGGCAACCTGCACGTCCGTCGAAGCGTTGCCGTAAAAATCGTTGTTGTAAACGGCGACGCCCTCCGCCGACGCACCTAGCCGCAGACCGCTGCCGCTGTGCAGCAGCAGCGAGCTTCTGACCTTCGACGTCCGGCTGTCGACGATCGATACGGCTGCCTGCTCCGCTCCGCTGACGAGCAGGCGGTCCAGCGTCGTCTGCCGGGCGTTGTCGACTTTGACCCCAATCCCAAACGAACCCTCGCCAGCGATCTCCAGCCCGTTTAATACAACATCAAGCGTGCCGTCCAGTTCGACGCCGCTGTCGCCGCTGCCGCGAATCGTCAGATCGAGCAGCGACACGTGCTCGGCACCCGCAGCGACGCGCACCGCCCGATCGGCAAATCCTTCAAAGGAAAGCCCGGCGATCGTCCAATAGCTCGTCGATCCGTCCACCGTCAGCCCGTCCTCGCTCCGGATGAGGACATCGGCTCCCGGCGCCGCCTTTAATTGATAGGGATCTCCCTTGCGTCCTTCCTTGTTGTGTATGACGATCGGCTCCTCGTAGACGCCGCCGGCCACCTCAATCGTCTCGCCCGGCTTCACCAGCGCGATAGCCTGCCGGATCGAGCGGAAGGGCGCCTCCGCCGAACCGGGATTGGCATCGTCTCCCGACGTCGACACATAATACGTATTCACATCGCCGGTATACGCGAACGCCCCGATATCGTACGGCAGCGTGCGGGGCGTCCCGTTGCGATCGACGCTCGGTGCGTTACGATCCGTCCCGGTTCCTCGTGCCGCGCTGTAGCGATACAGGCGGAAGTCGCTCCCCGCTTCATTCAAATATCCGGGCTCGTCGAGCAAGCCGGATGCTTCCAGGCCGCTTTGCTGCAACTGCGGCAGCGTCCGCGACTGCGCGGGAGACTCGACGGCGGCGACGCCCGACGTCAAGCTGCGGCTGTCGTACAGATTGAAGTCGAAGGTGTTGGCCGTCAAGCTGTCGGCCTGCTCCGCTATCCATCGTGTCGCGAATATATTGTTCTGCACGACGTTGTTCGCGGGCGACCCGCCCGCATGCCCGAAGCGCACCGATGCACGCTTCCCGCCATAGAAGTCGTTGTTGGAGATGGTGTTCCCGTCGGCGCCCGCGCCGGCAAGCGCAAGCGCCGTGTCGTTGCCGACGAACAAGTTGTTCGTCGCCTGGCCGCCCGAAGCGCCTTCGAGCGTCACGGCTGCGCCGTCTTCGTCGTAGCTGAACGTATTCGCGTCCAGCACAAAGCCGGCGCTGCCCGACAGCACGAGGCGGCCGTCGATGACCGAGCCGCGTACGGTCGCTTCGGATGTGTCCTGTATCGTCACATCCCCGAGCTGTAGGCGATCCAATAAGATCTGCCGGCTGTCCGTCACCGTCATCGCGCCGTTCAGGACAGCGCCTGACGAAGCCCCGCGGATCGTAAGCTTGTCTTTGCCGTCGATCGACAGCGCCTCCGGATAGACGCCGTCCGCCAGCTCGATCGTATCGCCGTCTCCCGCGTGCGAGAGTGCGGCTTCGATCGTACGGAACGGCAGCTCCTTCGTCCCCGGATTGTCGTCCGAGCCATTCGGCGACACATACCGGACAGCGCTGCCGTCATAGACATACGCGCCGATGTCGCTGCTGCCCGCTCTGCTCTTTCCTTCCTTGTCCTCGGCGGGCAGCCGCTCCGGATTCGCTTTGCCGATCAAAGGCGCGCTGGCAGCCGTCAGATGGAAGTCCAGCGCTGCCGGATCGCGGAACGCAGCCCCTCCGATCGTCCCGTGCTCCTCCAGTCCGAGTGAATGCATGCCTTCCAGCGTCAACCGTCCGTCTCCTTCGATGATTTCCTTCGTCAGGCCGGGAGCGTCCAGATTGTAGCTGTTGTAATCGAACTCATTCAAGGACAGGAACGACTCGGGATTTTGCAGCACCGAGCTGAATGCGTTGTTCATGAATGAATTGTCTTGCGGAATACCGGACAGATTCCTTGCCCATACATCGAATTTATTGCCATAGAACGTGTTGTTGTCGATTTGGTTGTTAGCCGTGGCGGAAGCCGCCATGCCGAGACCGTATACGTTGTCGTACACAACATTGTTGAAGATGCGGTTGTCGTGAGCGCCATCGTATAAAAACAAGCCGCCGTAATAGCCGTTGTTGCCGTGAATGACATTGTTGTACGCCGTCACATTTTTGGAGCCCTGACGAATCATAATGCCGCATTCCGCGTCGAACATTTCATTGTTGCGCAGCGTGACGTTTTGCGAATCGTGCACGATCATGGCCGTGCCGCTCTTGCTCGTGCCGCGATAGGTGAATCCGAGCCCCTCGATCAGCACGTTGCTGCTGAACAAGACATATCCGACATAAGCGGTTTGGGCCAGGTCGTTTTTGATGACCACCTTCTCGCTGGCATAGTTGCGCACATGGATGAGCGGGCTGTCCGGCTTGTTCTGCCCCTTCGTATTAATGAGCAAGTAGCCGTTGTAGGTGCCGCCGCGAATAATAAGCGTGTCGCCCGGCTGTAGCTTGCCGCTCGCATAAACGATCGTGCCCAGCGGCTTGTCGATCGTGCCGGGATTGTTGTCGTCGCCGTTCGGCGCCAAATAATAAGTGTTTCCGCCCGTCGCCGACTTCACATACGCATAAGCGCCGACGTCGATCGGCTCCTGCCTCGCGACAGCGTCCAGGTCCTCTGACGGCGCGCCTTCCGGCGTCCCGCTCCCGATGGCGACGCTTCGTTCCGGCAGGTGAAAATCAGCGCTGTCCGGCGATTGCAGACGCGCGTTGCCGATGACGCCGTGCCGTTCCTGACCGGCGGCGCGCAGCGGGTCGAGGGTCAGGCCGTGCCCTTCGACGATGCTGTCCAGATTCGGCGATTGCGTATTGTAGACGTTGTAGTCCAGCACGTTCAGCGTCAGAAATGTTCCCGCAGGCTCTGCAGCCGATACATCGGCACCCTTCAGCTTCGCGCCGAAAATATTGTTGACGAGCCGGTTGTCCCTCGGCAAGCCGTTCAGGTCGCCGCGGACATACAGATCGTAGGAATTGCCGTACATCGTATTGTTCGCAAGCGTATTCCCCTGTGTCCGCTGATCGAGAAGCTGTATTCCGTAATAGCTGTTATAGATCAGGTTGTTGAACACCTGGCCGCCCGAAGCGTTGTACAGCGTCAGCGCCCCGTTGTCGGAGCTGATGTTGTACAGCCTGGACCCCGATAATTCGAAGCCGGCCGAGCCTTCGCGCACATAGACGCCGACCGTCGCATCGTGGAATTCGCTGTGCTGGATCGTGACGTTCCGGGCGTCGTGCACATACAGACCGACGCCGCTCGTGCCGCTGTTTTCGAACGTGAACGACAGACCCTTGATCTTTACGTTGCTGCTCGACAGCACGTAGCCGGCGTAGCTGCGTTCGCCGCCCTGAATGACGGCCTTCTCGCCCATATAATTGCTGACGTAAATGGCCGGGCTTGACGGATCGCCCTTTCCTTTGCCTTCGATCAGCATGTAGCCTGGATAAGTGCCGCCCCGGATGTAAAGCGAATCGCCGGGCTGCAGCTTGCCGCTGGCATAAGCGATCGTCCCGAAAGGCCGGTCGAGCGTGCCGGGATTGTCATCACTGCCGTTCGGCGCAAGGAAATATTGCTTGCCCTGCGTTCCGCCGCCCTGACCGGCATCGTACTTGTAAGCGCCGATATCGATCGGCAGCGACCGGGTTGTCCCGTCTTTATCGGCGATGGAATAATAGGTGTCGGTGCCCGCTCCGATCGCTGCGCTCCCCTCCTGAATGCGGAAGTCGCCCGCGCCGGGATTTGCAAGCTGCGCCTCGCCGATGATGCCGTGACGCTCCTGGCTTTTGGCCTGCAGAGGGGCCAGGCTCAGCGTCGGCGAATCCGCCAATATGCGGGTCAGCGTCGGGGATTGCGTATTGTAGAGGTTGTAATCGAGTGTATTCTGATCGAGGAAGGTGCCGGGCTCCTTGATCGCCGCGCCGAAGATGTTGTTGACGAACCGGTTCGACGTCGGCGTACCGTTAAGGTCGCCCCGCACATACATGTCGTAATCGTTGTTGTAGAGTGAATTGTTGTAGAGCGTATTGCCGGCAGTCGTCTGCGCGATGAGCTGAATACCGTAGTAATTGCCCGTCATCGTATTGTTGTAGACTTGGCCGTTCTTGGCATTGTACAGCGTAATCGCGCCATTATCCGAACGGATATTGGAGAAGCTGGAGTTCGATATCGTGAAGCGGTCCGTTCCCTCCCGGACGTAGACGCCGACTGAAGCATCGCTGAACACGCTGTCGTTCACGCTGACGTCGATCGAATCGTGCATATACAGCGCTACGCCCGTCGTGCCGCTGTTCGCGTATGTAAATGTCAAATCGCTAAGGTGAATGTTGCGGCTGGACAAAATGTAGGCGGCATACGAACGCTCGCCTCCCTGGATGATCGCCTCCCCGGTGCCGTCTCCGCGCACCTCGATGGCCGGGCTTGACGGATCGGCTTTGCCTTGTCCATTGATCAGCAAATACCCCGGATACGTACCCGGGCCGACGATGAGCGTATCGCCGGGCCGCAGCTTGCCGCTGGCATACGTAATGGTGCCGAACGGTTCGCTTTGCGTACCGGCGTTTTGGTCGCTGCCGTCCGCAGCCAAGTAATAAACACTGCCGGCAACCGAAGTGCCGGTATCCCCCGTCCCGGCCGCTGCCGCTTCAAACCGCCCAGCCGGCGCGAAAAGAGTGAGCATTAAACAAAATACGATCGCCCTGCACAAGCCGTTAGCGCTTCTTTTGTTCATTTTGATGTTGTCATCTCCTTCACATCAATGGTTAGATTTGATCATGGGACATTTTCCGAGAACGCTTTCTTAATTGCACTTTTTTCTCTCCTCTTTTTCAAATTTAGGTATAGGTCTAGTACCAATACCATTATTGAACATTTCTTGTTATTCCGTCAACATCATTTGTTAACTTTGTTAACAAGTTAAACGATTTCCTGCCCGCTCTTGCTGAAAAAAGCGAGGCCTTTTAGGGCTCGCTTTTTTCGAGGATGGCGCAGCTTAAACCGGCCGTACAAAAAGGCCAGCCAGATATTCTGGCTGACCCGATAAGGGGTTGATCGCTCTCTACCCGAGACAGAGAGGCCTTGGATGGTCGGACGGTTACAGGCGCATAACAATCGCGCGACAAGGAGATGCGCAGAGCTCCGGGATAGCCAAGGGCAGCACGACAAGTTGCCAGGGAACGGCGCCTTCGGCCGCCCGCAGATTAACGAGGGGAGCGAGCAGCAAGCGGTTTTCCTTGTAATAAGCGTTCAATACGCTCAGCTCACCCTCGGAGCGCGGGTCCTGCACCGACGGCACATCCACTCCGAGCATTGAGACGCCCCGGTCGATGATCCAGTCGATCGTTCCCTCTCCGAAGTAAGGGCAGCGATCCGTATACCCTGCCCGATGCCAGTTCCGGTCCCATCCCGTCGCGATCAGCAGCGCATCGCCGGGCTGCAGACAGCCGCCGACGGCTGCCTCCAGCTCCTCCGGAAGGATCGCTTCCAGCTCCTGCTTTTCCGGCAGTTGGGCTACCCAGGCGCGCAGCACGCAGCGCTCCAGCGGCACATCGCCCAGAAGCTCCCGATCGGGATACAAATGACCGGCCGTCTCCAGATACGTCCCCGTCAGCGAGTGCAGATGCATGCGATGAGCCGCGAATCCATCCTGTTCTACCGTTGCCAAAGGCTGAACAAGGGGCTCCGGGAACGGATGGCCGTATCCCCACATCCCATTGCGGATCGTTCCCGTCAGATCAATGAGTTGGCGCAATCGCTTTTCTCCTCCTTCGGATTCGGATGAGCCGTGTCCAGCTTTAGCTCCTTGTGGACGACCGTTCGTCGGCAAGGATGACCGTAGCGGTATTCAACGGGCCCATCCGCCTGAGCCCCGTCCGGGACCGGAATATACACCACGACGCCGGGGCCGTCCACTGCGCGCTCAACGGACAAGCGACCGGGAGCGGGCTGCGACCACTTCAAGCTTCTCCTCGTATTCTCCCAAGCTACCAGTTGTCCGCTTGTCCAGAACTCGAAGCCCTTTGCTTTCGCTTGCTCCACGACATCGTTGAATCCCTCCCGGACCGCCGGGTCCGTCAGCAGATAGATTTGGTGGAACAAAAAGTGAGCGACGCCCCGGACGGATTGAACGGTGTCCAGAAAAAGCCCGATGGCGGAGCGATCTCCCCATCCGTCAAGCCCCATATCCTGGGATAGAAACCCGACCTCCAACACCTGGAACAACCGGTTCGATTCGCGGAGCGAGGCGATGGGCCGATAGGGCTGCGCGGTTCCGAAAAGAAACCCGACATTCCCCCGCTTGCTTGGACCGCGAGACTGATCAAGCGGAATGCCGTTTTGTTCGCACCACAAAAACAAATCGTCCCAGCCTTCAAATCTCGTGTAATGGTTTTTGTTGAAACCGATCCGCTGCTCTCCCGCAGCGCTCTTGAACCAGCGGCATTGATCGGCGAATTCCTCTTGGCTCCACCGGCCTCCCTGGGACTCCATCGCATTGAAGTGCAGTCCGATCTCATGCCCGTCCTCCCGCGCAGCATCGTATATGGAAGGACGATAGCCCGGCTCAAGGATGCACCAGCTGGAGCGGACCTGATGCACCGACAATATCCGCAGAGCCGTCTCCGCGCTGTCATTGTCATTCATATCGCTATCGAAGGAAATGGCCGCAATCCCTTCCACGCCGTCCGGCAGCAAATCGGCAAAGGGAAGCGTCAGGCCGATGCCGGCGCAAACGGAAACGAGATGCGACAGCCACCGCTCGCGCCAGTAATCCGCGTAAGGGTAGGCCATGTACGGCGTTCCGTTCGGCGTCTGCAGGCGATCCTTGTCCCAGTCCATCACGCCTCCGTCGTCGGCCTTCAGCAAGCCGTCATTCAGCTCGGCCGTGCCGTCCGCAGCGGGTATGCCATCCGACAGGACGGGGCCGTCTCCCTGCTGCAGCCGAACGATCGTATTCGGGATGTCGATCGCCCAGCGTTCGAGCTTCCCTTTGCCCACCCGAATCGAGACCAGAGCCGGCAGCTCGCCGCCCGAATATCCTTCCGGCTCCAGACGTCCCGCTGCGGCATACGCGATTTGCGGACGGTATCCTTCTCCGGACGCTTTGATCCATGCGCAGCCCTGTGTGAACCGAAGGCCGGTTTGGGCCGGCTCTCCTCCATCCACATAGGCGTATCCGGTCTGCGCATGACGCACCGGGCGGAAGCCCATGTCGCGTGCAAGGCCGTTCAAAGAACCGTAGCCGACCACAATGCCGCCCCGGTTCATGTAGTCGAGCAGCGCCTCCTGCGTGCGCCGAGGCAAGTCGTCGACCAATACCGCCAGCACCAGATCATACTGTCCCGACACGGCCTCCTCTACACGATCCAGCCAGCTATAAGGGATCGAACGCTGCTCCAGCAGCTCCCGTACATAACCTTCGAACACCTGAATGCCATTTGCCCATTTTTTTATAGCTGTCGTTTGCTCGAAGAGCACGCCTAGCCTGGCCAATCTATACACCATTCAACACGTCCTTCATTATTCTTTGAGCGCGCCGATCATGACACCTTTGACAAAATGCTTTTGTAAAAACGGATAAAGCAGCAAGATCGGAAGTGTCGCGATCATAATCGTGGCATATCGGATCGTGGCGCTGACCTGCGTCACATCCTGCTGCGGAACGTTGGCCGTCAACTCGCTCGTCTGGGCATGAATCAAGATTTCTCTGAGCACCAGCTGCAGCGGGTACAAGGAACGATCCTGCAAATATACCATCGCGGAAAACCAGGAATTCCAGTGGGCAACGGCGTAAAACAGCAGCATGACCGCCAGTCCCGGCTTGGAGAGCGGCAGCACGACCGACCAAAGCACCCGTATATCCTGAGCGCCGTCTATTTTGGCCGACTCGATCAGACTCTCTGGAATCGTCTGGAAGAAGGTTCTCAGCACGATCAAATTGAAAGCGCTGACGGCGGCCGGCACAATCAGAACCCATCTGGTGTTGTAAAGCCCCAGGTCCCTGATGTTGAGATACGACGGGATAAGCCCTCCGCTGAAAAACATCGTGAACACGATCATCGCCATTATCGCGCTGCCTCCGAGCAATTGCCGGCGGGACAACGGATAGGCGCCCAGCGTCGTCATGATCAGATTCAATAACGTTCCCGCGCCGACATAAAACAGGGTATTGGCGTATGCCTCCCAGATTCGGCTATCTTTCAGAACGAGCTCGTAGGCCTGCCAGGTGAACCCTTTCGGCCATAGCGTAACGTCTCCGGAAGCAACAGCCGCAGGCGAGCTCAAGGAAGATACGGCTACATACCAAACGGGGAATAGAAACAGAAAGGATGCTGCTGTCAAAAACAGGACATTTACGATATCGAATGCGTAATCTCCAACCGATCGTTTGCCTACCATGTTCTCGCCTTCCCTTCTACCACAAGCTGTTGGATGTCAAGCGCCGACTCCAGAAGTTGGCGGCCACAAGCAAGCTGAAATTGATGATCGAGTTGAACAACCCGATCGCCGCCGAGAAGCTGTAGTTGGCTTCCTGAACACCGCGCCGGTAGACATAGGTCGAGATGACATCCGCAGTCTCGTAAGTCGACGGCGAATACAGAAGCAATATTTTTTCCCAGTTGCTGTCCATCAACGATCCGATATTCAGAATCAAGAGGATGACAATCGTATTTTTAATACCCGGCAGCGTAATATGGATCAGTTGGCGCCAGCGATTGGCGCCATCCATGACAGCCGCTTCGTAGAGCGACGGACTGATGCCGGACAGAGCGGCCAGATAGATGATCGAATTCCATCCGACATACTGCCACAAGGAAGAACCGACATGGATCGTGCGGTACCAGCTCGATAGGGAGAGGAAATCGACAGGTGCGTCAATGACGCCCAGCGACACCAATAGCTTGCTGACCATGCCGTCGGGCCCGCTGAAGTTGACGATCATTCCGCAAATAACAATCAGTGAAATAAAATACGGCAAATAGGATAATGTCTGCACCACGGACTTAAACCACTTGTTCCGAACTTCATTTAACAGAAGCGCAAGAATAATCGAGGCCGGAAAGATGACGGCCAGGGAGTACACGCTGAGCAAAATGGTGTTGCGCAACAGCCTCCCAAAATAAAAGCTCTCGAAAAACTGCCGGAAATGCTTGAGCCCTACCCAATCGCTTCCGTTAATGCCCGCATACGGATTAAAATCTTTGAAGGCAATAATCGCCCCGTACATCGGCTTATAGTTAAAGATAAGAAAATAACCGACGACCGGAATGAGCATGAGATACAAATATCGATTGGTGCGAACTTGCTTCCAAATCCGGAAAAAACTCCGGTCCGCCTGTTTTTCGCCTGCCACACTGTTCACCGTTCCACCTTCTTGTCCGAAAAATCGCGACGCTGTGCCGGTTCTCCTGCGATTGCCGGCTGCCGCAATACGTTGCGGCAGCTTTTTGCAATCGCTGGTCAAACCAGGGGTTTACTGTTGAATAAATCGGTCATACGCCTTTTGGTACTGCTCCAGAACAACCGACAACTTCATTTTTTCTACGTTTTTCAAGTATTTATCGAAGTTGTCCAGCGGCAGTTGGCCATTGACGAAGTTGGTGCTCGCTTCTTTGATAAAGGAGCTCAAATCCGCCATGATCGGCGCTATGATATCCGTTTCTTCTTTTGTAAACTGCAGAGGCGGCAGTTTTTTCTTGAGATCGATGTACGAGGCGAACTGCGCCGTCGGACTTGTCGCCTGTCCATTCGCCGCGTTCATTTGCAGCGCTCCGTCTACATTCGTGATGGTCGGCCACGCGCCGCCGCCGATCGTTTGGCTAAGAATCGCGACCGAAGGCGGCGATCCGTCCGCCGGCTTGACGATTTTATCCGTGTACACCGGTTTGCCGTCCTGCATGGTGTACCCTTCCCCTTCAACCCCGAAGTTGTTCAAAATAACGCCTTCTTCGGAGAACTGATAGTCCAGCCACTTGATGATCTCCTCCGGCTTATCCGTTTTGGAAGAGACCGCAATGCCGAAGGAGGACGCGGGCCAGCGATGGGAAGTATGCCGCTGATCCCCGTTCGGACCGACTGGCGGCAGCACCGGACTGACTTCAAAAGAAGTGGCGGCGTCCTTTTCTTTCATCAACGCGGTAAAGGTGCCCATATACGAGCCGGCCCAACCGAACCAGGCGCCGGCTTGACCGGATAGCACTTTCTCGCGCAGCGCGGCAAAATCTTTCGGTGACGTATCCAGCAGATTTTCGGCATCCAGCTTGTGCATGAAGGCCATCAAATCCTTGAATCGCGGATCGTACGGACCGTACTTGACTTTTCCGTCTTCCACAAAGAAGCCAAACTCGATGCCGAATGCCGGGGCGAACAGACCGGCGGCTCCGCTGGCGCCGTTCATGCCGCTGTCGAGACCGATGGAAACAAAAGGAGACTCGTCCGCTTTTCCGTTTCCGTTCGCATCCTTTTCGCGAAATGCTTTAAGCACCGTGTACCAGTCGTCTGTCGTCTTCGGGGCTTCAAGACCAAGCTTGTCCAACCAGTCCTGTCTCACTTGCGGGAACATTTGAACGAGCAGCGTGGAATCGAGAGCCATATTGGGAATGTAATAAATATGGCCTTCAGGCGATGTAATTTGACCCCGGATTTCCGGATTTTCATTTAATACCCGTTCGAGATTGGGCGCTTTCTCGCGAATGAGATCTTCCAGAGGCAGCAGTGCGCCGCTATTGCCGTATTTGGTAGCCTGCGCATCCCAATTGTAGTAGTAGATCATATCCGGCAAGTCGCCGGAGGCCATCAGCAGGTTGAACAGATTTTCAACATCCGCATCGCTTACATGTTCGAAGTTGATATGAACATTCGTTTCTTTTTCCATTTTTTGAAAGGACGGTTTTTCATTGTAGTTCTTGCCTTTAAAATCGGCGGTTAGCGGGATCCATAACGAAAGCTCGGTTGGCTTGGAAACGCTGGCATCTGCAGATGTCGGCGATGTCGACGATGTACCGATTGCATTGCCGGACGAGCCGGAACACGCGCCAAGCAAAAACGCAGGCACCATTGCCGCCACTACCACTGTTGACACGCATTTGAAAGTTCTACGGATTTTCAGATTCAAGCTGAACCCTCCCGATCTTTTCTATATGATCTTATCTCCGTGCGATTACCCCCGTCCGTCCCCGCCGCTCGGCCTGGAAGCGGCCGAAGCGCCGTCCCGGGCGGGCCTTTCGTTTTGAATACGCGACTTGCTGTCGATTCTGTCATCGGCAGTAGCGATCACGCGGAATAGCCGCCTCTGCAAACGCTCTGGTTACCCGTCTCCGATTGATATTGCCGCTCGTCCCCCTTCCGATCAACACTGCGCGCGCTGTCCGGATTAGCCATTTCTATTTTTTCGCTCTGCCTGAACGGAACAAGAGTCGGGCTGAACGTTGCGCCACAATAGCAGGCTTGTCAAACAAGCTGTGACATAATTGGTTTGACAATCCAAATGCCCCTGTACTAGAATGAATTGACGATAATAAGTTTGTTACAAGTACAAGTAAATTACAAGTACAAGTTGATGATAAGTATGCAGGGAAAAGAAATATCAGTCAATACCCGTATATAATGAGAGATAAAAAAAGTTTTTGTAAAAGCGAGGGATTTAGATATGAGTAAGAGAGATTCGGAGTTTATGTATATGGAATTGGCTGCTATGATTCGAACCCAGATCTTATCGGGGGTCATCAAGCCGGGCGAGTTCCTCATGTCCGAGCATGACATGTGCAACAAGTATATGATGAGCAGAACGCCCGTGCGCAACGCGTTGAAGCAGCTCGCGCTGGAAGGATTGATTACGAAAATCCAGGGCCGAGGCACGATGGTATCGACCGCGCTAGATCTGGAGGACGATTCCAGCACGTTGATTATCGCATCTCCGTACCCTTCCAGCTTTACGAGACGCAGCCTGCCTCTTCTGATTCGTTCCTTTCACGAGAGGCATCCCGATATTCGGGTCAAGGTTATTTCGATTCCAAGCGACATGAACAAGGAAGTCTACAGCCGGCAGTTTGTTTCCGTCGGCGTTCATCCCGATCTGATCGTCGTCCAGGACCGCGATTTTCAGCATCTGAAGCAATTGGACGATTTTGAAAAAGTGATAGACATGGGAATCGAGCTCCCGGCCATTCATCCGACGCTTCTGCGCTGCTTCCAGATCGACGGGCGTCAATTGGGCGTGCCGCTGACCTTCTCTCCGGTTGTGATGATGCACAATCCGGAGCTGTTCGAACGTTACCAGATGGCCCCTCCGGAACACGACTGGTCCCGCGAGCAATTTGCCCGATCCGCTATTGCACTGACTCGCGATCTGGATCAGGACGGAATCATTGATCTGTATGGCGCGGCTATCCATTCCTTGATTACGCGCTGGCCTGCGCTTGTGCTGCCGGAGTGGCGGCAGTTTCGTCATACACGCAGCCCCGAAGACCGCCTCAGCCTGATCCGCAGATTTGACGAAATTCGAGCCTGGATCTATCGTGATCATCTGGCTCCGGTGTTCGCTCTGAACGACGAGATGCTGGCGCTGGAGCTGTTCGTTGAAGGCAAAATCGGGATGTACATGACGACCTTGCTTGGATTTGACGATGCCTGGGACTATCCGCTCACTTCAATCCCCGGAAGCAACTCCGGCCTTTTGATTGCCAACGGGATGCTAGTGACACGGGCCAGCCGCAAAAAGAAAGAAGCCAAGCTATTCCTGGAGCTGCTGCTGGATCGCGAGGTTCAGTTGCGAGTGTCGGAAACGTCGGGATTGCTCTCGCCGCTGACCGACGTCAATCAATCGATTCGGGGCGAAGAACGGATGGAAGCGATCGGGGCCGATGACCGAACGCTCGATCAAAGCTTGTACATTCACGATCTGCTGCCCGATCCGGAAGCGGTTCACGAGCTGTACGGCCGAATGAAGCATTACTGGTCCGGCATGGAGACGGCCGAAGCCATGCTGGAACGCATATCCGACTTGATGGAGCCGATTACGGGCCATTGACAGCAGACGATGGAGAGGGGGTGAGGCTTAATGGCTGTAAAGGATGTCGTTCTTGCCAGGCAAAAAAGAAAGGACTGCCAAATCGCTGTTCAATAATAGGAGGGGAATCGTACGTGGGATACACAATCCGTCTGCCGCTCTCCATCATACTTGTAAGCGCTTTGCTGATCTCCCTGCTGGCACCGACGGTTTACGGTGCGGACACGCCCGATACGCGAATACCGCTATCCATCGACAACCCCGGCTTCGAGACAAGTGACGCAACCGGGGTTCCTGACGGCAACTGGTGGCAATTCGAAGGAAACCCTGCAAGCGTCTCATCCGCATCGGCGCACTCGGGCGACTACAGCCTGTTGCTGAACGACTCCGGCGTCAAAATGTACAGCAGCCATTTCCCTGTGACTCCCGGCAAAACCTACACGATTGAAGGATACGCCTTCATGCAAGACAACGCGCAGTTTGAGTTCAACCTCCGCTTTATCGACAACAGCGGCGACCCGATCGCCGGACACAAGACGGTTGCCGTCTCCGGAAGCGAGGGAGAGTGGCAACATATCTCCTCGACAGATGTCGCTCCCCCCAATGCCGCTTCGGCGCTGATCTATCTCGTTGGCAGCCAGACCGGAAGCGCCTATCTTGACGATGTATCGGCTTATGAAGAACCCGGAGAACCGCTCCCCCCCTCTCTGCTGAATCCGGGCTTCGAAGCAGCAGCCGAAGCCGGCATTCCCGGATGGACGCAAGTGTACGGTACGGAAGGCTTCAATCTTGCCACCGATGTCAAACGCAGCGGAAGCCAGAGCCTTCAAGTTATAGATACGCGAACGGATCTGTCCTATTGGCTGTACAGCTCGAAAATAACGGCTGAACCGGGCAAAAGTTACGCGCTGTCCGGTTACGTCCACGCCGTGAGCGGTTCCGTTACGTTAAATATCGCCTATTTTAATGCCGAAGGAGCCGTCATTTCCTATAGCGGAGAAACGATTGCGCCGGCTTCCGGTGCGGAATGGCAGCTTGTCGAGCATTCTTCCGTGGCGCCGCAGGGATCGAACGCTGCCGTCGTATTTATCTACTCCGGCTACGGCAGCGTCGGCGAAGCCTACTATGACGATATCGCTCTTGAACAGGCGGCCGACTTCGGCCCGGAATTCAAAGCGCCGGAGCTTCTGGGTCCGGTCGTCCAAGCTTCGCCTACGGTTGGCGGCGAATTCAAGCCCTATGCCGCCCAAGGCGGGGAGCTGTACTTCGCCGTATCCGGCTCCACCGACAACCCGGCCTCCTTCTATGCCGTCAATGCCATGAACGGCGACATTTTATTTACGCAAAAAGTGCCGGGAATTACGCACCTGTACGCGATCGTACAGGGCTCGGACGGCCGCATTTATTTCTCCGGCACGAACGACGGCATCCTGTACCGTTATGACCCGCAGGAGAAAAAAATTACGAATCTTGGCGCCAATCCGTCCGACAAATGGGTCTGGGATTTGGCTGCATCCGCCGACGGGAAAATATACGGCTCCACGACCGGCAGCGCAAAAGTATTCGAATACGATATCGCAAGCGGCGCGTTCACGGACCTCGGCCCGATCCGGGTGAATGACGCGCAAACCTATGCGCGCGGCATCGCCGTTACTGACCGCTATGTGTATGTTGCGTTGGGCCTGCCCGACGCCGTCGTCAGGCTCGACCGGGAGAACGGCGCGCAGCAGGAAATCGTCACCCCGTACAGCGGCCAGGCACGTATGGGCGCAGACGTTTGGGTCTACGGCGGGAAGGTGCTGATCCGGGATGAGCGATCTTCGCTGATCGTGATCGACGAACAAAGCCTGGAAGTGGAGGCCAACCTCGTCTTCAAGCAAAAAGTATCTCCTCCTTCCCCGACGAACCCGGACTACATCTATTACAAAAATGACGGCAGCTTGTACCGATACAGCCTCTCCGGCAAGCAAACGGAAAAAATCGGCGGCATTCCGACGCTGCCGATGTCCGTTCCTTCCCAGATCGGATGGGTGACGCCGGACAGCGGTCCAAAGGCCGGCAAGCCGGTTCTGGCGATGCTGCTGGAATATACCGAATACATCCTGATCGATCCGGATGACGGATGGACGCAGTCGAAGGCGATGGATATCGATACGACCGGCATTGAGATCCAGTCGATCGAAATCGGCGACGACGGCCGGGTCTATACCGGCGGCTACGTGACCGCGATGAGCATTTATAACCCGGCCACGGGCGCAGTGGAGCATAATGCCGCCAACTTCCCGCAGCCGGAGGGCATCGGGTTTCTGAACGGCAAAACGTATTTCGGAACGTACGGCGGAGCCGTCATGTACCGGTACGATCCTGCGCTGCCGTTCCAATTCGGCTATACTTCCGATTCCAACCCCGGACTTGCCTACGACATCGGCAACGCGCAGGACCGCCCCTTCGCGCTGGAGAGCGGCGACGACAAGCTGTTTGTCGGCACGATCCCCACCTATGGCTACCTGGGCGGATCACTGACCGTTTACGATGACACGACTGGCGAATGGAAGGAATTCAACAATGTCATCCACAATCAAAGCATCATCGGCATGGCCTACAAGGACGGAAAAATATACGGAGGCACTTCGATCTGGGGCGGCGGAGGTTCAACCCCTACGGAGGAAAAAGCCAAAATATTCGTCTGGGATGTCCAGTCCGAGCAGGTGGTAAAGGAAGCCACGCCCGTCATTCCGGGGATCGATGTCGCCCCCAAAATGATCGGCGACCTGTCCTTCGGCCCCGACGGCCTGTTATGGACGATCTCATCGGGCACCGTTTTTGCACTCGACCCGAATACGCTGGAAGTCGTCAAGAGCAAAATGATTTTCCCCAGCAACTATGTCAGCAACAGCACCTGGAGACCGTACTACATACGCTGGGGAGACGACGGCACGCTGTATACGACGCTGAATCGTCAGCTTGTGGCCATTCAGCCGTCCACTCTGGCGTGGAAAGTACTCGATTCAGGCACGATATCGCTGATGGACCGCGCTGACGACGGCACGCTTTATTACGCCAAAGGCGCCAATATGTACCGTATGGCGCTCAAAGACGTCGCGCTGCCATCCGCGGT
The DNA here is from genome assembly GCF_030014955.1 of Cohnella hashimotonis. NCBI lineage: Bacteria > Bacillati > Bacillota > Bacilli > Caryophanales > Paenibacillaceae > Cohnella > Cohnella hashimotonis. Next base: position 2,211,256 of record NZ_JAGRPV010000001.1, on the reverse strand, counting down.
GGAGGCCGTCGAGCTCGTCCTCAACGGTACATGGGAAAAGGGAGAGCAGGGCCACTCAAAGGTCTATGCGCTGACCGACCTGGGTACCAAGGTTGATGTGACGGTTCAAGCCAAATACGCCAGCAGCTCGGAGGCCGTCGCCGCAGTCGGAGCGTCCGGTGCAGTCAGCGCCTTGGGCGCGGGCCGCAGCCTCGTCAGCGCCAGCTACGGCGGTCGGACGGCCACAGTCGAGATCGTGGTCAGCGCCGATGACGGGCCGACGTCAACGCCGATACCGACAACAACACCCTCGCCTTCGCCGTTCCTTGCTCCTCTTACGCTGACTGCCGGGACAGTTACTTACACGATCACCGATGAGCAGATCAGGAGCGGCAAGCTTATCCTGCCCGGGTCCGAGGCGGAGCTGCGAATCAATGAACTGCTGAAGCTTGCGGAACGCAACAACCAGTTGATCCTCGTCCTGCAATCCGAAGGGGCATCGCTGGAAATACCGGTCGCACAGCTCGTAGAAAAAAGTGCCGGCCGCCAGCGCATCACGCTTCGCCTGCAGGAAGCTCCCGCTTCCCTCGCGGATTCGGCCCGCCGGCTCGCGACGTCGGGCGGCTCGCGCTTGCTGACGACTCCCGTCGGCGTCGATATCCGCGACGATCAGAACAAGCCGCTCTCGCTCAATCTGTTCGATCTGAAGCTGATGATGAAGAGTGGCGATCAGGAGTCGGCACATCATGCAGTTATGCTGCCGAAAGCTTCCGGCCAGCTTCGCTTTATACCGTCTGTCGTGCGGGAGAACGGCACGATACAGATCCCGGCGCCGTTCGTTGCCGAAGGCTACTACGCCCTTGTATCGGATCGTGATATATATTTTGCCGATATGAAGCAGCACTGGGCCCAATCTGCCGTAGAGCGGCTTGCGGCCAAAGGACTGGTCAACGGAAGAAGCGCCCAGGTCTTTGACCCGGACGCATCGGTCAGCCGCGGCGAATTCGCCGCCTTGCTCGCCCGAAGCTTCGCCCTGGATTTGTTAGGTTCGGCTACGGCGGACAAAACCTTCCGCGATGTTCCTGCCGATTCGCCGTATGCCGCGAGTGTTGCAGCCGCAGCGCGCGCCGGCGTCATCGAAGGCGATAAAGCGGACAGCTTCCGTCCAGACGATGTCGTCACCCGGCAAGAATTGGCGGCCATGCTGGCGCGGGCCTTGGCGCTGACCGGATCTAGGCTGCCGGAGGCGCTCGTCGACATGGGCCGTTTCACCGATTACGACGCATCGCATTGGGCATCTCCCAGCGTCGCTGCACTCACGGCATCGGACATTCTCAAGGGCGACGACCAAGGCCGACTTCGGCTGTCCGAATCAGCAAGCCGCGCCGAGGCGGCGACGCTCCTCCAGCGCACCCTGGCGTATGCCCGCTTCCTGGACGAATCCTGAGCCGCCCGCTTAGACAAGTCGACACACCTGTTCCTTTGGACAGTAGCACTTGCTGCACCAGATAAAAAGGTACAGTCTCCTCCATTTATGGAGTGACTGTACCTTTTTCAGTCGATCTTATGCATCTCTCGACCAGGCGCAGGCTGTCTGGCACGCCCGTCTCGACCCGGTATCTTTATAGCGAACGACCTCCCCTATAGCCGGATTGGCGTGTCGCAGGTTATATCACCCGATACGGCTTGCGGCGACTTTGCGGACCGCCTCGATCATGGCTTCGATGTCATCCCCCGTGTAGAACTCGCTGATCGTCAGACGAACCGACGTCCGCAATACCTCTTCCGCCACCGGACATAGTCCTTCACCGTAGGCGATCTCCGGAGACAGCTCGAACGGGTAATGCGTTCCCGGATAAGCTTCCCGGTTGCGCAGCATTGACTGCATGTAGATCGGCTGCGGAATGTAGCCCCGCGAGCAAGGAATCCCCTCCGCCTGAAGGGCCGCGCAGAACTCGTCGACCGTCCCGCTCAAGCGCGACGGTTCCAAGCGGAACAGGTAAAACCAATACGTGCTCGTGCCGCCTTCTGTTACCTTCGGCGGCACAAGACCGGGTAACCCGGCCAACGCTTCGGTCAATCGGTTGCCGTACTCGGTCCGCTTCGCGCAAATCCAGGGCAGCTTGCGCAGTTGGGCGATGCCGACCGCGCCTTGCAGCTCGGTCATCCGGTAGTTTGGCGCCAGATGGTGAATTTCGCGCTGCACCGCGTTCGTAAAACGCTGATAGTTTTTATCCGCGAACGCATGGGTGACCGCATAGTCCTCATCGTTGCCCGAGTTGACGGTCACGATCCCCCCGTCCCCGGTAGAGATATGCTTGAAGTCGTTTGTGCTGAAACAGCCGTAGTCGCCTATCGTACCGATAAGCCGACCCTTGTAGGTTGTGAGATAGCTTTGCGCGCAGTCCTCGATCAGCTTCAGGTTATGCCGGCGGGCTATAGACATCAGCGCGTCCATATCGCATGGGTTGCCGGCAAGATGAACGACGACGATCGCCTTCGTGCGAGGCGTAATCTTCGCCTCGACCGATGCGGGATCGAGATTGTACGTGTCGGGCAGTACATCCGCGAACACCGGAATGGCATTCTGATACAGGATGCCGATGACCGTGCCCTGATCGGTGATCGGACTCGTGATCACCTCGTCGCCGGCCGTCACGCCCGCCGCGCCCAGCGCCACATGGATGGCCGCCGTGCCCGACGACGTTGCGACGCTCCTTTTGACGCCGTACATCGCGTTAAAATCGCCGAGGAATTGCCTGACCTTGCCCCCAAAATGATAAAACAACGTATTTTGGTCCAGCGCCTCGCGCAATTGTTCCAATTCTTCTTCTCCGAACCGCTTTCCGGTTCCGAAGGGCGTCGTCTTGACTGGCGTTCCGCCGTCGATGGCCAGCTTTTCGCGTTTCGTCTCGGACATGCTCAGGCCTCCTTAGATGCGAGTACCGCTTTCGCGCGATCTGCGTTCCGCACGGTCGAGTATTTGTGGCAGGGAACGCCGAATTTGAGCTCGTACGCCTGCCCGTCCGTCAATTGATCCTTGGATACCGGCACATACAGGTCTGCCGGTTGCGGCAGCGACGCCCCTTGTACGACAGGAACGCCGCGGTCGTCGACGTCGACGATGAACAGCGAACGTCTTGCGCGTTCCCAGTCGTTAATTTCGCCGACCGTCCACATCTCAAGTCCATATTCCTTCACCTTTTCGACGACTTCTCTTAACGCCGTGCGCACATTTTCGATTTTGTGAATATGAACCTGGTGGAACAGGAAATGCGCGACGCCTTCCGCCTGCTTGGCTATTCGGAGAAACGGTTCAATGACACTGGAATCGTATAAGTAGGGATGATTCAAGTCCTGATTGAAAAATCCGATTTCCAGCACATTAAAAAATCGATTTTGCTCCTGGAAGTCGCTGATCGGAAAGTAAGGATGGCAGGTTCCGAACAAGACGCCGATATTGCCGTTTTTGCTCGGTCCGCGGCTCTGATCGGACTCCACCCCATAGCGTTCGCACCAGCGGAACAGATCGTCCCAGCCCTCGAAGCGCGTATAATGATTTTTATTCGTCGCAATCCGGTCCACGCCAGCCGCCCTTCTTAACCAGGCCGCCTGATTTTTGAAGCGCGTCTCATCCCATATGCCCCCATCGAATTCAACTGCATTATAATGAAGCGCGATTTCGTGTCCGCGAGATTTCGCTTCATTATATATAGAAGAACTATAGCCCGGCTCCAGCATGCACCAGGTCGTTCGAATGTCGAGCTCCTTCAGCAGCTCCAGCGTCGTCTCGGCGTGGATGTCTTCGTTCGAATCGCTGTCATGCGAGATTGCGGCTACCGAATCTACGCCGGACGGCCAATAAGATAGAAAAGGAAGGGTTTTGCCTTTGCTCACGGCTATCGCGATCAGGTGCTTTACGATCTCGTCGCGCCACATATCCGCATAAGGGTAAGCGAAATAGTTTACGCCGGTCTCCGTCGTTTGCCGGTCAAACTCATAATCCATCGCGCAGCGGTCATCCGCCTTCAAAATGCCTTCGCGCAGTTGGACGGTGCCATCCGACGCTTGAACGCCGTCGTCGTAGACAGGACCGGTCCCTTGCTGCAAGTGTACGATCGTTCCCGGAATATCGACGGACCAGCGCTCGACCGAACCGCGGCCGACCTTGACAGATAGGAGCGCCGAACCTTGCTGGGCTCCGTCCGGACTGCCTGCGGACAAGCTGCCAAACTCGGTGAGCACGGGATCCTTTCCTTCCTGTGCGGCCCACGGGCGAGCCGATATAAACCGCAGCGGAACATCCTGGCCAGACAACGACGCATAGCCGATCTGAACAGGCCGTTGCTCGACAAATCCGAGCGCCGATGCCAGCTGTGCGGTCCCGCTGTACGATACCACCGTACCGCCGTTATCCGCATACTCGAGCAGCAGCTTGCCGTTTGCGGCCGTTTCATCATATACCGAGGCTATCAATATGTCGGGCGACGCAGCCAATGCTTCTTCAAGCGTCACATAAGTGCGATAAGGGAGACGCAAATGCGCCAGCGCCTCTTCGATATACCCTTCAAAAATGTTGACTCCGTACTGCCATCTCTTTTGGCTGGCTTTTTTTTCTTGAACGATGGCTACCCGTGCCAATTCCATGCTGCATCCTCCTAATTTTGCAATACCGCTTCGATTAAGATCGAGATCTGTAAAGCAAATATTCATTATTTATATACATGTATTTTACTTGTACTTAATTATACATGAACCTTTTCGATTGTTCAACAAATTTTGCATGTGCCGTGGAAGGTATCATAACGCTTAAGCCCGCCCCGAGATACTGCTTGCAGATCGAGTTGACCCCTCATTCACATCCTCATATAATAACTATTATGAACATATCGCATACAGGTATTTAATTTAATCTGAAAAAAAGAAAAGAGGAACCCAATTGTTTAAGCGAGAAGCCGCGCCAAAGCTCTATGAATTTGTCGGCCAGCCCTGCAGGAATTTTAATATCCTCGGTCAAACCTCTCTGATTGACCCGTTGGACGGGAAAGAAAAGCATGTGCTGTCCAACTTTGCGTTGGGCGGAACGGGAACCGTTGTCATCATTGATACCCTAACGGGGGAAGGCGAACAGCATGAGCTGCCGATAGGCAACGGCGCATGGGGGATCGTCAATTGGAACAATGAGAAGCTCGTCATCGGGACCTGCGTCGAGCAGGCTTACCTGCACGTCCTCGATCTCCGTACGCGTACATGGGCGGAGCCGCTGAAGTCGATCGGAGAATCCTATTTCTGGAAAATGGGACTGGGCTCAGACGGCAAAGTTTACGGGGGAACGTATCCCGGCTGCTCCCTGATGCAGTACGACCCTGCCACGCACACGCTCGTCAACCTCGGCAAAGTGTCCGAAAACCCCAAAAACCTGTACAGCCGGCCAGTATGGGGAGAAGCTCCCGGCTACATATTCGTCTATTACGGCTTCGATACCAAAGGATTAAAGGTCTACGACATCGCTAAAGGCACCTTCCAAGAATTCGGCCGTCCGGAAGCGGAGATTCGGGAAATCAACGATCGCTTCATTTGCACTCGAACCAATGGACAACTGGATTTTTACGACCCTCAAACCCTTCAGCCTCTCGACGATGCCGGCCTTGCGGACCAGCTCAAGCCATCGAAGATCACACTGGCCAACGGGCAACAGCTGCCCTTCATCGAGTTGGAAGACGATCGGCTGGCCAGCTTCAGGGGGCAAGACTACTTCATCGTCGATAAGCCTTCGAGTCCACAAGACTACGATACACCGCAACCGATCGCGCTTGCGCAAATTCCGGCAAAAGCACCGGTCACGGAAATCTTCACGCTCGTCGAAGACCCGAAGGGCCAAATTTGGGGAGCGAGCGGATTCGGCCAGACGATCTTCCGGTTCGATCCCGCGACGGGCGAATATTGGAACTCTTCCTCCGTCTGCAACGAAGGCGGGGAAGTATACGGCATGGTGTTCGTCGGCGACCGGCTGTTCACCGCCTCTTATGTCGGCGGCGATCATACGGTCTACGATCCGGACCAGCCATGGGATCAGCTGAATAACGTCAATCCCCACACCTTGCGCTCGGTCGGTCCCCAGCTCATCCGGCCGGAGGGACGGAGCGTCCTCGGCCCCGACGGCGGCATCTGGACAGGCTGGTCCGCCAACTACGGCGTCTACGGCGGAGGACTGTCGCGGGTAGACCCCGAGACACTGGAGGTCGAGAGCTGGTACGATCCGATTCCCGAGCGGGCGATCGCAAGCGTCGCGGCCGACGACCAATACGTATATTTTACGACGCACAGCGGAACGAGCGGACTCGCCACGCGCCATGACATTCCGTGGCAGCTCGGGATTTGGGAGCCGGGCAAGGGCCTGATCGATCAGTATGATTATCCCGCCAGTCCGAATGAAACGTTCGGTATCGCAGCTTCGCAAGGCAAGGTTGCGTTCGCGGCCGGCACCGAAATTCACATCTTCGATGTCGCCGAGCGAAAAGTCGTCCACACCGTATCCGTCAGTCAGCCTTGCTTGTGGTTGCTCAAACTCGACGACGAGCATGTGGCCGCCTTCTGTGGCGACGAGTTGATTCGAATCCATCTGCATAGCGGGGAAGCGTCCTTGCTGTCGCTGCTGCCGGGAACGATTCGAGCGGCAACGCTGACGGCCGCCGGAGACATTTACTTCTCCGTTAGGACTTCGTTGTACGTCATCAGAGCCCGGGAATTGAGCCAGCTGAATTAACCCGTGCCGGGAAGGACGAAGCTGTCGTGCATATAAACGCCGTCCGGTCGCAAAGACCGGACGGCGTTTTGTCTTGAATTTAGCTAGTCTCATCGCTCGACACTGTCCTTATTCGGGGGCGGCAGACGCGGGCTTCGGATAGCCGTCGTCACCGATCCCCTCCGCATAGCGCTTGCTCAGCGACAGCGGGATGCGGAACGCGTCGCCGGGCTCGAAGCTGAAAGCGTAGCCCTGCGAGAAATCCGCGCTGTCCCGCCAGGCGTTGACGACCGAGACGTCGCCGATGTGAAGACGAATATGGTCATCGTGCCGGCTCGCCCCTTCGATCCGATAAACGGCGTTGACATCGGCATCGTTGTCGATATAGATGTACTTGCCGATCAGCAGGGCCGGCTCTATCGGCAGTGCGACAGATAGGTCGATAAAATTTTCGACCGCAAGGGTATCCGTCCTCCCCGCCACGAATCCTTTAACGGCTGGCGTGCCGTTCACGAGGCCGCCGAGCCGGGTGCCTTCATGCAAGTAAGCGCGGACAAGCTTGCCGTCTTGCTCTGAGTACACGCCGAAAAAGCCGGAGAACGCAAACTTGCCGGCGACCGTATAAACCATCGAAGCGTCCAGCGATTGCACGATAAAGTCCGTGCGCCCATCCTTAAACGCCACGCGGAGCGCCTTGACTACGGCCGGGTCTGCCGCAGCCCCGTTATTCTCGACGACAGGCAGCCGCTCGATCGAAGCGATGCTGGAAGCGCCCCGATAAGGCTCGATGACGGAAGTATAGACCGTTCTTGAATCGTTGCTTTTAACAAATATGTATTCCAGCCTTTTTGGATTCGTCAGCGAATTTTGCGGCGGAATGCCGTCGGCAATCGTCACCTCGTCATAATCGCCCAGCATCGTCATCTTGAGATGAACGTCCGTGACGGCGCCGGCCCCATGCCCATAACGATTGTACGTATCCTTAAGGTTCCAGTCGACGCTGAACGCGCCGCTCGTCCCGTTGGCATCCTTGCGAAAGTTTTTCAACGACAGTTCGTCCGCGCCCGACGTCGACAGCTCCAAGCCTTGATATACGGTGTTGGCGGATTCCGATTCGCCTGAATGGAAGCTGTATTCGTAATTAAGGCCGCCGTTCAGGTCGAACAGATCGACGATATAGGAATCTTCCTCGTTGATCCGGATCAGCGCCGTCGTTCGCTTGTACAAGCCGTCAGGCGCGTTCGATAGTCCGGCCACGCCGTTAGCGTCAACGCTGGCCAGCTTGACGAAACCGCTGTCGTCGAAGTTCGTCGGCTCGCCGAACGCATCGACGGGCAATCCGTTTACCATGACCGTGTTGTGCGAGCGAGTCGTCCGAGGGAAAAACGCCAGGTCGTCGCTGGACGTATCGGGATAACCCAAATCGGGCATCAGATCGAGATCGTAAGCGATATAACCCAGATTAAGCGGATCGCCGTGGGCATGGCTGGCCGTACCGCCGTAATACATCCAGAGCGCTCGCTGCGTCGTCCTGGCCGCCGTCTCGTCGGCGGTTTGCTGTAACGCATCATCCAGCTCATTGTTCATAGAGCCGGACAGATCGAACCCGTCCCGCAGTACGGCAAGACCATAGCCGGAGAAATTTTCGGAGCCGAGGCGCAGCTCGCCCTTCTCTTCAATAACCCGTCTGATTTTTTGCGATACTGCGTTCGGATTGTCGGAGAAAATGTCGAGCGCGATGCCGCCGGCGGTCTTGCCATTCAACAGATAAATCGCTTGCGCAAGCTCGTCTTTACCGTACCGACTGTAGCCCTCAATGAGCTCGTCCAGCCGAATGGCAGATACATCCGGATTTCCCGTTTGGCCGGAATCGCCGATGTTCGGCGTATAATGGCTGGTAAGCAGGAGCGGGTACATCGCCATGAACATTTTGCGAAAGCGCGGATTTTTAAACAAATCCGCATCCACCCCTCCCTCCAGCGTCCCGCCTTCCGGCAGCTCGTAGCCGTCCAGCATCTTGGCGACTTCCAGCCAGTTGGACAGCCATAAGGAATTGTACAAAGGAGCGCTCTCATCGCCATGACCGTCGTGGCTGACATCGTCTACGAGGATGTTCATGATATTCCCGCCGGTCTTGACATCGTCCTTCCAGTCCGAAGCGCCTGAACGGAAGCCGAAGTTTAACATCTCGCTCGTCTCCGGATCGTGGTCCAGAACGACCGCAGCCAGCGCCAGCGTCGATTGATGCATGCCCGGATTGCCCTGGAGATCGCCTGCCTTGTATGCCGTACAAATTTCCCGAAGCACGCCGTCCTCGAAGTTCGCCTTCATCCGATCAGGTTTGCTCTTGTTCTCGGAATACGCTTTGGCGTTCAGCACTTCGGACGCTTCGGCCCCCAAGGTGCCAATCGCCGGGAATACGGCGTCGTAGGCGTACATTACCGCCTTCATCAATTCATTTTCCCATATGCTCCCGACGATTTTCCCACGCCCAGGATAGAAGTGCCAGCCGTCGCTCGGCAAAAAACCGTAATGCCGATAGCCGGAGACGGCGGAATGCGGAAATTGCGACACTTGCATATCCGGGTATAAATCCCCGATCCGGTCCAGCAAGACAAGCGCCGCATCGGCGTACCGCTGCTCTCCGGTAAACAAGTACGCTTCCGAAAAATCCTTCAGCGCAGTCTTGATCATCCCCCCGTTGTACCAGAGCGCCCAATGCGCGTAATAGGCGACAAACGTATACGGACGCCCGTATGCCAGCGTATCGTTCGGATCGAATCGATACCCCATGCCGTCATCGACGCCCCAATCCGGGTCCATGATTTGCGCGTCGGTCACATAGTGTGCGATCGACGGATTGGCCGCGATCTGTTCCCGAATCCGATTGACCAGATTGCCCGTCTCTCCCTTCGCGATCAGCTCGTCATTGTGCCGCTTCGCCAGCGCCGGGTCAAACCGCCCGTATTCGTCCAGCCCGCCCTCATAATAAGCCTTGAAATGGTTGGTTGGAAACTGGACGCCGCATACTGGCGATGTGAGCTTCCAATCGACTTCCGTGACGGAAAAACGGTAAGGATAATTGCCGTACGGCTTGATTTCGTTGGCGCACGCCAGGCCGCCGTCCAGTTGGTTGACGGCGTAGCTGCGAGGGATGTTTTGCGATGGTACCATTTCCCACAACTCCCCCAGCGAAAAATCGCATAGCCACTTGTCGGCCTTGCCGACAGCCAGCTTTTTCGTATCGGCGGCCCACCCGAACTGCCCGATGTTGGCGCGGGCGGCCGACACCTTTTCCGCGGTAAAGTAAGAACTCCTCGCCTTGGCCGGCCTCACCGGCATGACCTCCACCTGCACGACAGCCTGAAGTCCTTTATACGCCGCCCTCAGCTCTACCGTGCCTGCCGTTTTGGCCAACAACAGCGTTTTCCCGTTCTCGGTTGCGATTTCCGCCTGCTCCTCCGCTGCGATGGCAATCGCTGCCTCCGGTGTGACGATCAGTCGTTCGCCGTTGCTCAGCTTGACCGTCGCCCTCAGCAAGACCCGGTCGCCGGCATAGATGCGATCGAGCAGCGGTTCGACGGTAAATTCTGCATTGTCCGCCACACTGAATACCTCCATTGCGTTTATCTTGGTTCCTTGAATAGTTGCGGCAAACGTAATTTCAGCAATTTAAAGACAGTTTAACTACATGTATTTATCTCGCAAAAAGTAAAGCGCCCCTCTGTCCGCGCGCTGTAAAAATATATGCTTAAAGTATAGCATGTGAAAAATAAAACGGTCAATCCGGCGACTCGGATCGTCAGCGCTTTCAGTCAGGTAACCTCACACTATGTTTCTCCAGAGCTATCCGCCCTTCTTCTGTAAGCGAATACAGTTTTATCGTGTGCCGATAGCAAAGAAAGGTTTTTGGATTGACCGTCTAAAATAATCATGCTATATTTTACTCAAATTCGTGATGAAAGGACTTTGCTTATGCATTTTTGTCGCTAGTTCGCTGTAACTGTCAATATGTCATTATACGTTACAACCGTTGTTACCTACATCCAACGGAGCTAGGTTGCGAAAAGGGGATATCGAATGAAAATTTGGAAATTGGGGTTGGCAGGACTCGGAGGTTCGCGTCGATCCGCCGCTTATATGCACCACCCGCGTATTCGAGTTACGGCCATCTGCGATCAGGACGCCGACCTGCTCAGGCAGACGGGAGACGAGCTCGGCATTGATCCGTCCGGACGTTTCGATCGTTTTGACAAGCTGCTGGCCTCAGATGTCGATGTTGTCATGATCGGTACGCCGTTGCCGCTACATGCCGAACAAGCCATCGCAGCCATGAAGGCCGGCAAAGACGTGCTGTGCGAAGTAACGGCGGCCTCCACCATTGAAGATTGCGTCAGTCTCGTCGATACCGTGAAGGATACCGGGCGCACCTATATGATGGCTGAGAACACGGTATATTTTCATTTTTTGCAAAACTGGAAACAGTGGATTCGTCAAGGTCTGATCGGAACCGTCTTCCATGCGGAATGCGAATACGTGCACGACATCCGCTCCAGAATTATCGATCCGGATACCGGATTCGTTTACTGGCGCAATGAACGTCCCCCGTTGCATTACTGCTCCCACTCGCTCGGGCCCATTCTCGAGATGCTCGATGACCGCATCGTCAGAGCGATGGGGATCGGGAGTTCCAAATCGGTCGTGCCAAACGGCGGAGTCGGCTGTATCGACATGCAGGTCGCACTGTTCGAAACGTCCAAAGGCTGCACGATCAAACTTCTGCGAAGCTCGGTTGCGCCGCGCACCCCTGAAATCGGACATTATGCCCTGTATGGTTCCAAGGGTCAAATCGAAAATGGCAGACATGGCTATGAAGGGGACGGTTGGATCTACGTCGAAAATCACCCGCTTTTCGGCGAAACCGCTCAATCGTTGAAATGCGAAATCAGCAATCCCGACGCGACGGAAGCAATGGCCAAAGGCGGCCACGGTACTTCGGAGTATTACTTGCTGCAAGATTTTATCGACGCGCTGGATCGCCGCAGTCAACCTCCTATCGATGTTTATCGTGCGATCGACTACACGCTGCCGGGCATCGTCGCTCAGCAATCTGCCGAGCAAGGCGGGATCTGGCTGGAAGTTCCGGATCTGCGCATCAGCTAATCGAATATAAGCAACTGTACTTTTTTTTATGTCAGATAAATACATGTAATTAAACTGTATTTTATTGGAGGGGATGCGGTGTCAACTCTCGTTAAGCAGCTGCAATCCGATTCGCCCGTCGTCGTCTCCACCCGACAGCGGATTTTGCGAAAAATATGGCGAGATCGTTTTATGTATTTACTTATACTTCCGGGCGCGCTCTTTTTCTTGATTTACCGGTATGTTCCGATGCTCGGCATCGTGATTGCTTTTCAAGATTACAGTCCGTTTCTGGGCTTCTCGGGCAGCGAATGGGTCGGACTTCAGCATTTCAGAGATATCTTTTCTTCTGCTGAAATCGGGCGCGTCTTGTGGAATACGCTCTCCCTCTCCATGCTGCAAATTTTGTTTGCCTTTCCTGCGCCTATCATTTTGGCTTTATTGCTGAACGAAATGCGGAGTGAACTGTTCAAACGCTTTATTCAGTCGATCGTTTACTTGCCGCACTTTCTTTCGTGGGTTGTTGTCGTAGGCGTATTTACGATTTTCTTGCGGGGAGACGGCATCGTCAATGACATTTTGAAGCAAGTTTTCGGAATGAATCAGTCCATCGGTTTTTTAACGAACCCCGACTTCTTCCGTCCCCTAATCGTTTTGCAGGTTATCTGGAAAGAAATCGGTTGGGGAACGATCATTTTCTTGGCCGCGCTAGCGGGAGTCAATCCCGAAATCTATGAAGCCGCCTCGGTGGATGGCGCGAATCGCTGGAGACGGATGTGGCATATCACGCTTCCCGCCTTGCGCGCCACGATCGTCATCATGCTCATCCTTCGTTTGGGCAGCGTACTGGACAGCGGCTTCGAGCAAATATTCCTGATGTTGAACTCCTTTAACCGCGATATTGGCGATGTGCTGGATACGTATGTGTACACCAAAGGGGTTAGGCAGTCTGATTACAGCTTTGCTACGGCCGTCGGCTTATTTAAAGGGGTTGTCGGTCTTGTTCTTGTGCTTGGATCGAACTACATTGCCAAGCGAATGGGTGAAGAAGGCGTTTATTAAAGGGGGGGCATTTTCATGAACATCCGTTCGTTTCAGGACCGCGTGTTCGACTGGGTCAACTATGCCTTTATGTTATTGCTTGCGATTGTGATGATTTTCCCGTTTTTTTATTTATTCTCCGTCTCATTTACGACCTACGAAGAATTTTTGCGAAGTCAATTGCTGCTTTGGCCGCGGAAGTGGTCGATTGTCGCATACGAGTACATTTTTAGTTCCCACTCCTTCATCCGCTCGCTGCGCGTTACGGTCTATATCACGATCCTGGGCACACTCGTTAATTTATTTTTTACAACCACGATGGCTTATGGTCTGTCGCGCAAAATTTATGGTCAAAGATTCATTATGCTTGCGATTTTATTTACGATGCTGTTCTCCGCCGGGATGATACCGACGTATCTGGTCGTCAAGGAGACCGGGCTGCTTGATTCGATCTGGTCGCTCATCCTGCCGGCCGCGATCGCTCCGTTCAACCTGATTATCGTAAGGCAATTTTTTATGTCGCTCCCTCAGGAACTTAGCGAATCGGCGCTGATCGACGGCGCCAGCGATCTGGTCATTTTCCGGAAAATCGTGCTGCCGTTGTCCAAGCCCATACTGGCCGCCTTCGGCTTGTTCTATGCGGTCGGCCATTGGAACAATTATTTTGCCGGCATCCTTTATCTCAACGATCAGACCAAATGGCCGATTCAGGTTATTCTCCGGCAAATCGTCGTGCAGTCCGATGCGATGAACGCACTCGGCGTCATTAATCCGGAGATGCTTGCCAATCAGCCGCCGCCGGAAACGGTGCAGATGGCAGCTATTCTGATTTCGACATTGCCGATTCTTATTGTTTATCCGTTTCTGCAAAAACACTTCGCGAAAGGGGTGATGATCGGCTCAATCAAAGGTTAAGCCTAGCCAGTCAGCAAGCATGCAGTCGGCAATATCAGAAAAAATCAGGGAATACGAACCGAATCTGGAGGGGAATCGATTGAACAAAAAAGTAGTCTCCATCTTATCAGCTTCAATGATGATATCTGTAATTGCCGGGTGCTCCGGCAACAACAACGAGCCGGCCGCCTCTTCATCGCCTGCTTCCGCATCGACGGCATCCTCATCGCCGGGTGCTTCCGGTGCGAGCTCCGGCGATGCCGCCAAACAGAAAGTAACCATTACCGCGCTTAAGTATAAATATGGCGAAGTGCCGCCGACCGATAAAAACGGCGTCAATCTGATCAACGAACATTTTAACGTTGATTACCAAATCAATATGATCCCGCAAGGATCGTACAGCGACAAGCTGTCGGCCGTATTCGCCTCGGGAACGCTGCCGGATATTATTTCATTCGAAGGCGACGATGCCTGGAACCGGTATCCGAAGTTCGCCAAGCAAGGTGCTTTTGCGGACCTCGACTCGATCATCCAACAGTACCCCAGCATGTCCGGCGTTCCCGACTACATCTACGACCAATTCAAAGTTGATGGCAAAATCTACGCGATTCCTACCTTCAGCCCGGCCCGCTCCGTCTTTTCCATCATGATCCGGAAGGACTGGCTGGACAATTTGAACCTGTCCGTGCCTACGAGCTACGAGGAACTGAAAAAAGTCGCGCTCGCCTTCACCAACGACGATCCCGACAAAAACGGCAAAAAAGATACTTACGGGTTCGCACTCGGCAAAGACCTGAATCCGAAGCTGAACATGGGCACGTATTGGGACCCGACGGCTTGGTATCACAAAGACGAGCAAGGCCGCTTCATTCCCGGCTCCATCGCTCCGGGGTACAAGGAAGTCGTTCAAACGCTCGCCGACCTTTACAAGCAAGGCGCGGTCACGCCCGACTTTGTCACGCTTGACTGGGCGAATACCAATAAGGAATTCTATTCCGGCAAAGCCGGTATCTTCATCGCAGCGATCAACGGCATGTCCGAGGATTACGTCAAAGGCCTGCTCGCGATCCAGCCCGAAGCCAAGTTTGTATCGCTGGAGGCGTTCAAGGCGCCGGATGGCTCGCAAGGCTGGACGGCCGCCCGCGGGTTCGGCGGATTTAATGTCATCTCGGCACAAGCCGCCAAGGACCCTGTGAAACTAGAACGGATTCTGGAGATTCTGGAGTTCTCCCGCAAGTTCTATCCGGTGGAAGATCGCAAGGAAACGAATCCGGACTACGACTTCTACCTCGGCAATGTCGGCGTATCGTACGATATGGTGGACGGCAAACCGAAGTTCAAAGAGAATGCCGTCAACCTCGGTCTGGCCCCGTCCACGTTCCTGCCCGACGGCGGATGGCCGGCGAAGGAAGCGGATATGAACTATCCGGCAGGCTACTCGCTGCCGCTCATTCAAGAATTGACGGGCAGCTTGGCCAATCATCTAAATTCGACCAATTGGTATGCCAGCCCTAACTACCCGGTCATCTCTCAAACCAATCTCGATAAAGGTGCGCAGCTTGATCAGTATTTGATCGACGAACAAACCAAGATGATCGCCGGTCAACGCCCGGTTTCCGATTGGGACAAGATGGTCGATGAGTGGAAAAAAATGGGCGGCGAACAAATTATTCAAGAAGTGAATGCCGGCATCGCCATCAAAGACGCTTCCGAGGCCTGGATCAAGTAACAGCTGCCGCAGTCCGATTGGGACAGGAACAGCAATTACGCTTTAAAAAAAAACGCCATTTGCAGCGCTTATCGCTGCGAATGGCGCTTTTTTATTCGGCAAAGGCCAGCCGGGCACTCTCTCGTTCAGAGATCGCTCGTCTGGCCTTCGAGGTACGCTTAAGCTTGCGACGCAAAATATTGTTCGTTAAACCTCGCCTCGATTCGTGCGCACGCTTCTTCCGCACCTTCGAGGTTGGCCCACAGCAGATCCAGTTCACCGCACAGTTCCAATATTCGCGACTCCCCCAGTTGAAAGCCGACCAGGGGCCTGGCATAAGGAAGAACCTCCTTGAAATAATTGTAGTGCTTCGGATGAATGGCAGGGTTCAACAAACGGTCATCCTCTGCCACCTCCCGCAAAGCGGGAATGGTAGAGCCAAAAGTTTTGAGCATCGTCTGCGCTTCCGCACTTGTCATATAATCAACCAGCTTTTGGGCTACCCGTGTTTGATTGCTTTTGGCATTTATCGCAATCGCCCCCCCGAGAAGAAGCGTCCCCTGCTCGCGATGCTTGGGCATCGGGAGAATGTCCCACTCGATCGATTGATTTTTAAAATCGTTCATAAAATAATAGGTAGTCATGATCATCGCCACACGCTGTCTGGAAAACAGACTCTCCGCCAGCGCGGTGTTGGCATGTGCGTAGATCGGCGATACGTGATGCTCATACATCAGCGACGTACAGAACTTGAGCGCCTCTACGTTCTCCTCTCGGGAGAATACGCATTTGTCGCCTTCGTCGGATACGATCTTCCCCCCGTTCTGCAGAAGAAAAACGGGCCATCGGTTATAGGAGGATGAAAAACAAAAGCCGTATTGTTCGACGATGGTGCTCTCGCTTTGCATGGGCGTACATTGTTTGGCGATCTCCAACAAGTTTTCCCAATTGGCGATCGTCGGGTGATCGGACACGCCGTTTTCCTTGAAAATGGTCTCATTGTAACAAATAATAACCGGCGAAAACAAAAACGGCGCCCCCAGCATCTTGTCTTCACGCTTAAACAATTCAAACACTTGCGGATAGCTGCTTTCTTCGTTCAGTTTGGCAGGGACGTAGCCATTCAAAGCGCTTTCCTTTCCCAGGTCCATCCATTCCCGAACATGAACATCGGATATAATGAATAAATCGGGGCCTTGTCCGTTCTCGATGGATTGGGCAATCGCATTCGTATATCCGATTGTCGGCAAAACTTGAAGTTCCACCTTAACGAACGGATTGTTTTCCATAAAGCGGTTTATAATTTTTCGAACGATCTCAAGTTCATGCGAGGTCGAAAACCAGGCCAGCTTCAGAACGGCGGCCGAATGATCGTCGACCGGTTGCTTGATCCGGCTTCCCTTGCCCGCGATCTTCTCGATAAGTCCTTCTTCGACCAATTCGGCGAGCGCCTTGCGAATCGACACTCGGCTCAGCTCGTATTGCTCTGCCAGCGTATTCTCAGGCAAAATATATTCGCCAGGCTGCAGCTCTCCCGTAATGATCTGGTCCCGCAGTTCATGAATAAAATAGCTGTAACGCTCGGAATATCTGGATCTGCTTCTCCGCATCAAAAAATTCCATCCCTTATTCATGTGTTGGGTATCCATCGTCTCTATTCGCTTGAAAGACGAAGATGAGGCGTAGATCCACTGTTCTACGCAAGCGGGCGGAAAACATCACATTTTTTCAAAAATGTCAATTGCCATTGCTTTATCCTCCAAGTATATCGAAGCTTCAGGCAGTTATCAATGCCTAGGCGGAGGATGTGGCGGGCTACAGGTTCGATCGACACGAGGAGGCGCTGGCAAAATGAGCGCACATCCGCGCCGGCGCTTTCACGTTTCTAACGATCGGTTTCTGCCAAGAAGAGCAAAGGAAAATGGCGTCGCAGAGATACAATCCCTGCGACGCCATTTCATAGCGCCACGATTTAGCTGAAACGTACCTTATTCTATCAAGCGGACACGACGAACTTGAATAACTCAGCGCACCGTTACCGTAATCACCTCGCTTGAGGTCGAACCGGCCGCGTTCTCCAGCACGCAGCGGTACGCATAAACGCCAGGCGGCTTCCCTGCCAAAGAAGTAACCGCAACCTGCGCATTCGGTGTATCGTCTGCGAGCTGCTGCGAATCGATAAGCACATCATTCTCGTACAAGCGGTAGGTTGTGCCGTTCGTTCCCCACCATACATTCATGGTGACCCGGTAACTGCCGTCTCCGTCATCGTTGTCGTGCGACAGAACGGCTTTGGCCGGGGGTGCCTGGGTGACGGTTACCGTGTGCTCGTTACTTAAGGTGGTGCCAAAATCGTTCGTCAACTCGGCCCGATACACATAGGTTCCATTCGCCTTTCCGGATATTGCCGTGACGGCGGACTGGGCATCAGGCGAACGTTCTTCAAGCGATTGCTCGTCAATCAATTTGCCGTTCTCATACAGCCTGTAGCGGCTGCCGTTGTTCCCCCACCACAGATTCATCCGAATCTGATAATTTCCGTCCAATAGCCCCGTATCATAACCATTATCATCGGACAGAACAGGATTGCCCGGAGCCTCTATAGGGTGATCGGCAGCGATCGCGATGCGGTGTGTCCCCGCCGACAACAATAGGCTAAGCTTGCGGGCGGATTTGTCGAATATATATTCGCCAGGAGCCAGCTGCCTGCCGTTCAAGGTAACCGCCGACGCGTAGGGAACGTACAGACTCACGTTTCCGTCCGCCCCCGTCTCGAGCGTCGCCTCCCATCGCCCGTAGCTGCCCTGAACGGAGGCGTTGACTGGATCGGAGGCTTGCAGCAGCGTGTTGCCATTAGCCTGAAGCGATGTTCCTCTTGTCATGGCATATCCCTGAATACGACCGTATAAACCGCGAGTTACGACCGATTGGTCGGCATCGCTGGCAATGCCGTCTACCGAATAGGAAGATGTACCGGTCTTGAACAGTACGGAGTCGACAATCTCTTCCGCCTCCCCGCGCCAGACCTTGGACCCGATCACCCCATCGTTCTCCAGCAGCTCCGCATTCAACGTTTTTTGTGGCTCGCTTGGCGCTTTCGTTCCGTCCATCGTCAACTGAATCCCGTCTACGCCTATAAACGTATTGGCGGAAAGGGCATTTTTGCCGACGAGCTCGAATTTGACGGTATGCTTGCCAGCCGCCAGTTCAATCTGACCGAGCGGGAAAGGGGCCGCCGTTCGAACAGTCGCATCATAGCCGTCGAATATGTCTCCGACAGGCTGCCCGTCCACGTAAGTTTGAATTTTGCCATACGACGGCGATTGAATAAACTTCCCATTGACCTGATAAGTACCGGGTTTATCAAGCTCAAATTCCAGCGTCATATAATCTCCCGCCGTTTCGGCCCGGTAAAATACAACTCCCGCGCCGTCCACGTTGACAATCTTGAACTCCTTCCCCGAGCTTTCTTTGGGGGGCAGCAGGTCTTCCGCTTGAATAACATCCGGCTGCAGAAGCGGAGTCGCCTTGAGTACGGTGACATAGCGGTAGTCTTTGGAGGCCGCGCCGCTTGAGACCTTCGTTAAATAGCCCATACTTTCGGCGCCCGGATACGGACCTACCGTAATCGGAAGCTTGTCGCGGCTCAAAAATTTGGCGTTCAACGCTGCCTTTCCGTTGCTGGTATACAGATCGTTGCCCATAATCGTCTGTCCCGCCGTGCCGTTCTGTCCGTCAATGGCGAATTCGCTGATGTTCCCATTGTTAAGCACCCAGTCAAATGTCCGATTCGCGTTGGCCGACAGATCGTCGAACATGACGTAGTAGTCCGGCTTGATCATCACGATATGCCGATCGAACTTCGTAAGCTTCGGGTTCTCGTAAGCCGCTGCCGCCGAGCCTTTAACGTAATCGTAACCGGGAGCATGCATCCCCTGGGTCAGCGTTCCGCCGCCTAATCTGGACTGCCCTTTGCCGTCGACCTGTATCGTGCTGTGACCGTCCCTGATCGTAAACTCTTTCAGAGGACCGGCACTGAGATCCTGATACCCCGGATCTGCGGCAATCCACGCGTTGTTTGTTGCGATCTGGAAGCTGTTCTGGTCATAGTGATTGTGCCCGAGCGCCGATTGGTTGCTGACAAAAGCAAGCATGGTATCTTCCTTCTCCCATCCCGTCCGGAGAAAGGACCATCCGATCGGGTCGAGCGTCGCCGACGAAGGCAGGCTGGTGTCCGGCTTCGAGATGACCGCCTGAGGATTGAAGTACAGGAAGCTGACGACCAGGTCGCTGAGCACTCTCGATTTATCCAGAAAGTAGCCTGCATCGCCATTTCCGAGCCAATTGTTGATGACGCTCATCGTCATCGTGGGTGCAGAATCCAACGCGGAATCGGAGAAATTGGCCAAATAACTGCCGCCGGGAGCCATGGCATACACAACCCAGCGGACGAAAAAGTCATTGATGAACGGATGGTCGATATAATCTCGCAGGCCGGTCGTCCGAGACATAATATCGACGGCCCGCATCAAGTTATCGAGCGAGTAACCGGTGTAGCCGAGCCCTTCCTGCTGGCCGGAGCTCATTCTGGTGTCCAGATACCAAGAGATGAAATTGGCCGCGCGCGTCAAATATTTGTTGGCGTCCGGGTCCGTCCCCAAAACGACGGATGCCCCGGCGGCAAGCGCGGAAGCGCGCAGCATCTGGATATTGTGATCGACCTTGCTCCGTACGTCGGCATACAACGGACGAAGTCCTTTTGTGATCAGCGCGTTCTCGATTTGCGTTCGTTCCGCTGCGCTAAGCTCGTCGTACAAGATGTCGTAGGCCATGCTCACGCCCAATGTCAAGTGCGAAGTGTCCAGGCATGAACTACCGCAGCTGTACGTCGGGTCCGTCCACGTATTCCAGTTGGTCAGAGAAAGCACCGTCTCTTTGGCTTTGTCGGCAAACGCCTGCTCTTGCGTGACCGCGTAAGCTAAGCTGAGGACCTCCAGCCGATACTGGATCGCTCTTCCGATCGCCGTCCAATAAGGGTAAACACCGTCCGTAAATCCGGGGGGATTCGGCATCGGCTGAGGCTGGGCGGGCGGAAGCGATAACGTTACCGTATGCCCGCCATAGGCGGTGATCGTATAGCTGGTGTCCTGCAGGTAACCTCTTGCGACGCTCTCCAGCTGGCTCCACAGCAGCTTGCCCGTCTGACCGAAAGCGGAATCCGTCGCATTGGCCGCCTTGCCGCGAATAGCCGGAAGGTCCTGCTTCGTAAAATACAAGCGCGGATGATCGGAAACAAGAAGCGGAAATTCCCTTACAGGTTCAGGCGAGAGCGGGCCGTACCCGGCGGCGTCGAAATAAGCCGTACCCACGTTGCCCGAGTTCGAGTAAAGAAGTAAAGTGGCGTAAGCCGTCCCGGCAGGAGCGGTTTGTTCAATAACCAGCGGCGTCCATTTTCCGATGGAGGAATTGGCGTAGGTCGCGACGCCGATGCGCTGATTCGCGCTGTTCCAGAATTCAAGATAAAGCTCGGAAATGCCGGAAGCATTATAGGATTGAACGGATGCCTGATAAACCTCTCCGGGCGAAGCCGGAAGATGGATGCTGCGCATGCCGATTCCCGCGGTTGGCGAAGTATCGTCCATTCGGATGCTGTATTGGCCGCTATAGACGATGTCCGTAACGGAAATGGCGCCGCTGGAGGCGCTATACCGCGTCCAGTTGGCAGGCCCGCCGTCCGCTACCGTTTCAAAATCCAAATTCGGATCCGATGAAACACCCGATACTTCCCGGAAAGAGGCATCGTCGTAGTAGCTGACGGCAATGCAGTCGTCGCATTGATAAAGCAGCAAGGTCGCATAAGCGGAGCCTGCCGGCGCTTTCATCGTGATGCCGACTTGATTCCAACTCGCCGCGGATGGGTTCCACTCTGCCTGAACGCCGATCCGTTGGTTCGCGCCGTTCCAAAATTCCATGTACAGCTGCGACTTTCCTGTCATATCGAATGCGTATACGCTCCCGCGATAATCCTTCCCTTCCGTAACCGGCATTTTGGCGCTTCTTAGCCCTGTTGCCCCGCCCTTGACCGGATCCACCAATTTAACGCTGTATGTCCCGCTAAGTACATATACGCTTTCGGATACGGACTCGATGGTCGAGCTATTCGGGAGCGGCTCCCATTGCGAGGGGCGCCCATCAGACGTCGATTCAAATCCGGGATTCGGCAGCATCTCCGTATCTGCTGCCGCTGCGGTCGCACTCGGCCACAGGGTCACGCACATGCCCCATAGGATGACAAATGTCAAAAATCCGCTTATTCCGCTTTTTTTCATGAACGGTCAACTCCTCCTGATTAATCAAGCGTAGAGTTCCCCCGTGATGACGGACGATGAAGCGATCGGCTTGCCTTACCTGGCTTGCCTTACCTGGCTTGCCTTACCCGGCTTCCCTTACTGTGGCTTCACAATGACTTGCATAGTGCCGCTTGACGTTACTCCCGCCCCGTTCACCAGTTCGCACCGGTATTCATACGTGCCCGGAGGCCGGCCGGCAACTGCCGTCACGGCGCTTTGCGCTTGCGGCGTCGCTTCCGTCAAGGATTGCGTATCGATCAATACGCCGTTCTCGTACAGACGATACGTGCCGCCGTTCGTCCCCCACCACATGTTCATCTTGACGTTATAACTGCCGTCGCCGTCATAATTGTCGTGGGACAACACAGGATCGCCCGGCATAGCCTGCGTGACCTCCACGATGTGGATGTCGCTGCGAGTCGTCCCGTAAGCGTTGGTGAGTTCCGCATAATAGCGGTACGTCCCGTTGTTCCGGTAAACGACCGATGTCACGGCCGACTGTGCGTTCGGAGAGCGGTCAGACATCTGCTGCGTGTCGATCAGAATATCGTTTTCATACAGCTTGTAGGTCCGGCCGTTGTCCCCCCACCACATATCCATCTTGATCGAATAGTTCCCGTCCCGCAGACCGGTATCATGGCCATTGTCATCGGATAGAACAGGCTTGCCCGGAGCTGACTGGCTAGGCGTCGCGATGCGGACGGAGAGCTGCTTCTCCGGTTCCGTATGCCCGGCTTTATCCGTCGAGCGGTAGACCAGTTCATAGGCGCCGCTCTTATCCAAAGGAATCGGTCCATCATACCTTTTCCAATCGATCGGCTCTCCTTCGGGTACAAGCGAGTATTCGGTTCTCTCCACACCCGAGAGGGGATCCGTCGCCTCCAAGGTGAGCGATACTTCCGATGTGTACACGCCGTCCGCCCCCTTCGTCCCCTCCGCCTTCACGCTGCTCACGGGCGCGTCCCGATCGATGCGTACCGTCAATGACCGGACAGGCTCCTCGTAGCCCGACGCATCGGTGGAGCGGTACTGAATCTCATGTATGCCGCTATTGCCGATCGCTACCGGAGCGGCATACGGAATCCAAGCGGTCCCTTCGTTGAGACGGTAGGCCGTGGTCACGCTTCCGCTGTCTGAGCCGTATACGACGGACAGCGCAACGGTCGCTTCGCCTGTGAACCAGCCGTTCTGCTGCTCTCCGCTTACTTGGGCGGCTGTCGTAATCGGCGATATTTGACGGGTCAGCGGGATGCGGAAGGCGGCATTCTCCTCGATATCGTAGCGGTAGCCCTCCGCAAAGTTTGCGGGATTTTTGTAGCCCCTGACGAGCGTAATATCTCCGATATCCAGCTTGTAGCGGTTGCCTCCCAGATCCGTTGCGCCTCGAATTCGATACGCGCCGTTTCGGACGCCGTCGTTCGCGACAAAAATGCTGGCGCCCGCAAGCGCATCGGCCGACACGCCGTTCATGTTCATTTCCACGACAATGTCATTTTGGACGGCCAGCGCCTTCGTAAAGCCGATCACCGAACCGGTTAGCGCGCCTGCGAACGGTTCAACCTCATTGTCGATTTCGTCGATATAAGACCCGTCATGCACGTACCGATATTCGGTCTTGCCGTCCTTCTCCGCGTACACGCCGATGAACCCTTTGAACTTCAGCTTGTCGTCAATGGTATATTCGACGTCGGTCCGTTGCGCATAGACGATATAATCGATCCTGCCGTTCGCCAGCGTGACCTTAACCGCTTTCGCTTCATTGCCGTCTATCGCCTGACCGTCCCGCTTCACGACGGCAGACTCGATCGACGCGATCGTACGGTTATCCTTGTAAGGTTCGATCACCGAGGTGAACAGGCTGTCCAGATTCGTCCCGCTGCGGTGAGCGAGAACGTAAGAAAGGGTCTTGGGATTGCCGGGCTTGTTCTGAGGCGGCACGCCGCTTGCCAGGGCCACATCGTCGACAGCTCCGAGCATCGTCAGCCGCAGATGGATGTCCGCCGGCTGCGTCAACACTTTCCAGGTGTCCGCAATATCCCAGTCCACGCTGAACTGACTGGCCGGATCGCTGTCGCGCGACACGTCCTTCAGATAGTGAAAACCGCTCCCCTTGTACGTATAATTGCAC
Source organism: Cohnella hashimotonis (assembly GCF_030014955.1). Classification (NCBI taxonomy): domain Bacteria; kingdom Bacillati; phylum Bacillota; class Bacilli; order Caryophanales; family Paenibacillaceae; genus Cohnella; species Cohnella hashimotonis. The sequence continues at coordinate 2,187,269 of NZ_JAGRPV010000001.1, read as the reverse complement.
ACGCTGTCTACGCATTCCCCATAGTCCACATCCGGACCGGCGTATGTTCCGGTTGCTTGCGGAACCATCGTCAGGCCTTCCGTAGTGACGGTGCCTTCCGCTCCGTGGAAGCTGAAGACGTGATCGTCGCCTCCCATTACACGGAAGAAATCAATCCCGTACGAATTCTCGTCGTCAATCTTGATCATCGCCGTCGTCCGCCTGTATTGTTGCGTTTGTGGATAAACGTTCGGCGCTTCGACATCCGTCAGCTTCACGCTGTCCGTATCGTCAAAATGCTTGGGCTGCGCCACCCACTGTGAATTCTGCTTGCTCTTGTCGACGACAACCGTGTTATGGCTGACCGTGTTCACCACCCATTGGGCCCGGTGCATATCGACCGTATCGGCAAATTCCGGATACCCGAGATCGGGCGAGAGGTCCAGCCCAAAGCTATGCACCCCGATCTCCAACGTGTCGGCATGTCCGTGGCTGGACGTTCGTCCGTAGTGCATCCAAAAATCTCGCAAGGTATTCTGAGGCCCTGCCTGATCCCGCTTCTCCCTCGCCGCTTCGTCAAGCAGCAGGAGCTTGCGGACACCCATCTTATAGTTGCTGGACGATGCGGCTTTGCCGGTCCCCACGAAGCTGATTTGATGCGGGCCTGCGGACAGCTGCACGTTTCCGATCACTTCCAGCTGATTCGTATTCACGCCGGAGAAGTCCATGTCCTTGATCGGGTTTCCGTCGATCGCGATGCGGTAAATGCCGTATGAGGAAGCTCTGAAAGGAAGAAGATCGATTTCGAAGTCGCCCGAATCCGGCACCGTAAACTGATAATGGATAGCTTCCCCTGCTTGATTCGCCTCGAGCTGCATCGTTCCGGAATCTTCAAACAGCTTTGCGGGAACGGTTTGACTTACGATCTCCATGGACGGAAATGCGTAGCTCACGCCAAATGCGTTTGACAAATTGACTCCGTCCCTCAGCACGGCGAAGCCTTGACCGGCCAGATTGTCGCTTCTCAGGTCAAGCGTTCCTTCTTTGGCTACAATGCCGCGAATCTGATTGGCGACGTCGTTCGGTTTGTCCGAAAATACGTCCAGATGCAAGCCGTCCGCGCTGTTGCCGTTCAGGAAATACGCCATCTGCGCATAAAGCGGGTCGCCGTATTTTTCGAATGCTTTTAACATCGTCGTCTTTGAGAATACATGAGAAGGAAGGCCGGGATCGCCGGTTTTGCCCGTATCGCCGATGTTGGCGAAATAATTATCGCTTAAAATTAAGGGAATGTTGGCGTTGAACATTTTGCGAAACTTGGCGTTCTGGTATAAATCCGCATCCGGATACAAGTCGTAACCGTCCAAAATATCGGCGATCAGGCGATAGCTGTCCAGCCAGCCTCCGCTGTAGCCCGGAGCGCCTTCGTCGCCTTGTCCGTCGCGGTCGACTGCATCCACTAAGGTATTAAAGACTCCGCCTCCGTCGGACGCCAACATATAATCGAGCCACGTTTTCGTTTCCGGGAGCGTATCGAACACTCTTGCAGCCAAAGCCAGCGTGCTTTCGTGCGTCCCTTTGTTTCCGCTGATCTGGCCCGCCTTCACTGCGGGGAAAATCTGGCGGATCAGTCCGTCTTCGATATTGCGCCGGATTTCGGCTCCCGTTTCCTTGCCGTTCGTAAGACGATATTCCTCCGCCTTCTCCGACAGAAATTGGATCAGCTCGGGATCGTCCATCGCCGGAAAAAAGGCGTCGTAGGCCGAGATGAATTCTTTGATCAGGATGGTCTCCCAGATCGAGCCGACAATCTTGCCCAATCCGGAACCGCCATGGGAATTTAAATAGATCGTCTTGTCATGGAGCATCGTGTCCATATCCGGATAAACATCCGCGACGCGGTCCAGTACGACCGTGCCTGCCCGAGCATACTTGGGATCGCCTGTGTACAGATACGCATCTCTCAGCGACACGATCGAAGCGCCGATAACGCCGTCCAGATACCACTGCGCCCAATGATTGTAATAGGCGATGAACGTATAGCGATTGCCTTTCTCGTCCACCCAGCCGAATCCGTCGTCCACTCCCCATGTGGGTCCTTTCTCCGGATAAAGCGTGTTGACCAGCAGACTGCGATCGGCCAAGGACGGCTGGAATATCCCGTGCTCGTCCAGTCCGCTGCGATAGTATGCGCCGAAATCGTTCGTCGGGAATTTATAGCCGCTGCTCGGATCGACAATTTTCCACGGATCGTTCAGCGGGTCCAGCTTGTACGGATAATTGCCGTATTGATCGATCTCTCTGCCGGTAATCGGACTGCCCAGCACTTGGTTGACGCCATAGCTGCGCGGAAGCTGAGGACCCGGGATGGCCTCCCACAAATAATCGAGTCCTTTCTCCAAATATTTGTCCGCCTTGGCAACGGCGTTATTGCGCAGATCGGCCGCCCACTTGTAAGCGATCACGTTCTCTCGGGCGGCTGCGACTTTTTCCGGCGTGAAATAGCTCGAACGGGTTTTGAAATTCGCCGTGTCGGCCGACAGCCGGAACCTCGCGTCATCAAAGTATGCGGTTCCCGCCTGGCCTGGCATCATGCCGATGCGAAGGACCGCATAAAAGGCGCCGGCGGGAGCCACGCTGCTCGCGTTAAGCTGGCTCCAACTGTTCGCAGCTCCTTCTCCGTCGGAAGCAACCGAGGATAACAGGATCGCGTTATCATTATAAAATTCCAATTGAACGCTCGGCGTCCCTTGCGTGACGTAGGTCTGCAGGGTGGCGGCGTAGCACTCGCCCGGCACAACGCGAACGGGATCGCTAATAAGCGACGGCGCCGAACCGCCTCCCGATGCGGACAGCTTCACGCTCTTTCCGCCCTCTTTGGCCTGCTCCGTACTGATGGATACGGTGCCGTCCTTCTCCGTCCAATTCATGGGCTTGTTTTGAGCAGCTGTTTCAAAACTGCCGTTTTTCAGGTTGATCGACGGGAGCGGCAATATTTTCTTGAAGATAACGCCATCAAAATACGAGACTCCGAGGTTCCCGTCGTTCTGATATAAAAGAACCGTGGCATAAGTCGATCCCGCGGGCGCTTTCATTTCGACTTCGAGCGGAACCCAAACATTGTTGGCGTTGTTCGTCAAGTTTTTCACGCCGATCCGGGAGCCTGCGCTATTCCAATACTCCAGGTACAGCTCGGATCGGCCTGACCAGTTATAGGAATAAGCCGATGCCCGATACGTTTCCCCTGCCTGAATCGGCAAGCGGATGCTTCGGTAACCGTTGCCGCTCGTTGTCGCACTGTCCTCCAGCTTCACGCTGTACGCGCCGCTGTAGACGACATCCGTCACAGACTGCTGAGTCCCCTTATCGGTTTTGGACCAGTTCGCCGGAACGCCGTCTACAACGATTTCGAAATCGCCGTTCAAGTCGTTAGCCGGGGGCGCTTCCCGGACAGATGCATCGTCATAGTAACTGACGGCCACGCAGCTGTCGCATTGATAGAGGAGCAAGGTGGCGTACGCAGCGCCTTCCGGCGCTTCTTTCGTAATCTTCACTTGATTCCACCGCCCTGCGGTTAAGTTCCACTCCGCCTGAACGCCGATCCGTTGATTGGCGTTATTCCAAAATTCTAAATATAACTGGGAGCTGCCCGTCGTGTCATAAGCATAAACGCTTCCAACGTAGATCGCTCCGGGCGTTACCGGAACCTTCGCGCTCCTGAAGCCCGTCGACTTCGTCGTGCCGGCATCCTCCAGCTTCACGCTGGCCAGGCCGCTTTTGACATAGGCGCTGTCCGTAACGGATGCGATCACGCCATCGGCGCCGACCTGCACCCACTGTGCGGGCTTTCCGCCCGCAACCGTTTCCATGCCGCCGTTAGGCAGCAGTTCGCTGCTATAGTCGGCCGCAACCGCAACCCCAGTGGACCCGATTGCCGCCAGTAGACTCCATACCATCATGCAAGCCAATAAACCGCTGATTCCGCTTTTTTTCATGGCCGGTAAACGCCTCCAAATTTAAATAATATGCGAGTGTCCCCATGCTGTTAAATTTCGGAATTCGCTGCGTGGTTTCATACTGGCTTGCAGTCAGTCCGCTCCCTATTCACCCCCTTCTATATCGTGCTTTGTCCTTTCAATAACAAACATGTATTTTACATGTATGTAATACGCTTCAAGTTTAATTGTTAACGCTTTTGCCGTCAATATTAAATATTTTGCTCATCATCCGCGACGAGGTCCCTTTCGTCAACTGCGATGACGAAAGGGACCTCCGGTTGCGAACGATTTATTCCATTTTACAGTTCATTATTCCGCCCGCACCAAACCAGGCAGCGCAGCCATGCGCTTGGTCAGCTTCTCGATCGAGTCTTCCGTGAACGTGCCCATGCTCGTTACGATCCGGCCGCCGAACGGCTCAAGCCATCGCGGCTCCAGATGTCCGGGACCGAAGTAGGCCCCCAGGATCGAGCCGGATGTCGCGCCGAAGCTGTCCGTATCGTTGCCCTGGCTGACTTGCTTGCAAATGCCGTCGCCGATGCTCTCCGCGAACCGCAGCGTATTGATGAGTGTCCCGACTTCCTGATAGACGCAGCAAGCGAAGTACTCTTTGTACTTGTGGTGAATACGATAGTAGCCGTCGATCCAGTCGGTCGCCCGTCCGATCTCCTCCAGCGAATCTGCCACAATATGATAAAATCGGCTGCGCTGCGGCACGAACTTCAGCGCCGTCTCGAAAATGTCGAGCGGATTCCGGGCCGAAGGCGCAGCCGCGATCGCCGCCGCTACGAACATGGGGCCGTATACGCCCGTACGCCGATGCGTCCAGCTGGCGTCTCGCCATGCCAGACCCGCAGCCAGTTCGGGCTTGCCCAGGCACGCATAGCCGTAGGCGTCGGCCCGAATCAGCGCGCCGCACAGCTCGTCGCCGGGATTGAGGATATCGGCCCAGGTCTCGATATTATGCTGCTGATCCGGCACCGTCGATTCGAGACCGGCCTTCAACAGCATGCCCCGCTCGGGTCCCCAAGTCTGGTGAATCGGCAAATAGTCGAGCCACAGCTTGCGGATGTCGTCCTTCGTGAAAGCCGTGCCGTGATTTTCCAGCAGCAGCATGCCCATGATCGTGTACGTGATGTCGTCGTCCGGCGCCACGAAGGCGATGCGCTCGCGCACCGTCTCCGTCCAGGAGATGTTGCGGCGGCCGTATACATCCAGCATTTTCTCGGAAATGTAGTCGTTCAGCGGCCATTCGCCCGTCTTTTCCAACGCGGCGCGAACGTCGTCCATCGTCGCGAAAGGGAATTCCTCGATCGGCTTGCCCAGGACACAGCCGCACAGCGAGGACAGGAACGCCGTCTCGACGCGCGCCGCAGCCTGTTCGGGCGTCAGCGAGCCGAGCTCGAGCGGTCTGGACGGGTCGGACTCGGCCCGGATGGCATCCAGGTCGCTTGGCTCGACATACGGCCAGTCCTCGCGAAGCGGCAGGTTGACCAGCCGATGCGAGAATTCGCTCAGCGCGTCGTAGCTGTCGGGCAACCGCTCCAGCTGCTCCGCCAGATCCGCCACCTCGTGGCCTTGTTGATCCTTGTTCTTGATGACGCCGGCCAAAGCGGCGCGCAGTACGCGATATGATGGCAGCATTCTATCGTCGACCTCCCATTATTATTTCGCCAAAGCTCCGTTGATTTCTTTCAGAACCGCGCTCACCTTCGGTTCGACAGACTTCTTCCACTCGCTCCAGGACACTGTCAAATCTTTTTTGCCCATGATCAGCTGCGTGATGGCGTCGTCGATCAATACGTTGAACTTATCCTTGTTCGGCGCGGACAGGAACAACACATCGTAGTCCGGAGGCACGAGCTCGGCGATCTTCTCCTTGACCTTGAACATGTTGACGGCAGCGTTGCGAATGTTATCCGGCAGCGACGGATCGCGCGCGGACCAGTCGTCCGGCAGCACGACCTTCGTATAGAAAAAGTAGTAAGACGGATACAGGTCCCCCATATACTTAAAGTTGCCCTGCTCGTCTTTTTCCCGGGTAATGACCAGCTTGTCGCCTTCCATCTTGTAATCCTTGCCTTCGATCCCCGCAAAGATGAGGCGCTGGCCTTCCGGCGAGGCTACGTAATCGAGAATGGACAGGATGCGGTCGAATGTCTCGTCGTTCAGGTCCGGCTTAAAAATCTCGCCGGCCCAGTAGTTCAGAATATTTTGCTGACCGTGAAACTTGCCGTCCGGTCCGACGACCGTCGCGAGACCGATGGCATCCGCAGGATTGATGTCCGGATTCGCCTTGGCGAACGCCTGATTACGCTCATTAACGTTCGCCGCGGATGCGCCATCGATGAACATGCCACTGATGCCCGTATCGAACTTGTCGTAGTGCTCTTTGCCCTTGAACGTGTAGTAGTCCTTGTCGATGAAGCCTTGCTCAAAGTACGAGGCGAAGCTTTTGACGCCCTCGAAGGTAGAATCCTCGTTGCCGCCCCATACGTATTTGCCGTCTTCCTTCTTATAGAACTGGTTGTAGAATGAATTGTGCGTTTGCACGAAAGCGCTGTACAACTGGTAAGGCTGCGAGGAGATCCCGACCGTACGGCCCGCGCCGTTGCCGCCCGGGTCCTTTTCGACGAATGCCCGACCCAGTTCGGAGATTTGCTCGGCGGTAATCGTGTCTCCGACCGTGATGCCAACCTTTTGCGCCCAGTCCTTCCGATAGTAGAGCACTTTGGCGTCGAGCACGAGATCGGTCGTCTCCGTCACCGGCGTGTTGTAGATGACGTTCGGCACCATGTAGACCCGGCCTTCGGGATCGAGCGACTTCAAGTAGTCGGCCAGCCCCGTTTTGGACATGGCGCTCGCAAGGTTCGGATAGCGGGTCTCGTAGTCGGTCGGGAGCGGCTTGATCAGGCCCTGCTTCGAGAAATTCATATAATCCTTGAAATCGAAGTTCCAGAACATCATGTCCGGCATATCGCCGGAATTGACCCAGATGCGATCGCGCTCCACCCAGTTGTCCCAGCTCAGCGGGATCAGATCGTACGCGAAGTTGAATTTGTCGTTGAGCGTCTGAAAGATGGCGTCGTTCATGTAGTTGCCGTCGTCGCTCAAGTCGACGGAGGTGGCGGAGAATTTGACCCGCTTCTCGAACCGTCCGTTGTCCGGCTGCTGGCTGCTGCCGGCTTCGGTCGACGCCGACGGCTGGGTTGACGGTTCGCTGTTTTTCCCCGTCGAACAGCCCGAGACAACCGTTATGAGCGCGAGAATGGCGGCGAACCTTGCAGTTGTTGCCTTGAATGCCTTCATGTTTGTCCTCCCTTTTCTCTTTCACAATTTATATTTAAAGAGCGCGAGCTCCGTAAATATCGGCTGTCACGATTTGACGGACCCGACCAGCATGCCTTTCAAGAAGTACTTCTGAAGGAACGGATACGTGAACATGATCGGCGCCATCGTGATGAATACAGCTGCCATTTTCACGCCATCCTCGAACACGGTTTTGCGGATGGAAACATTGCGGCTGCCGATGTCGTCGATCGTCGACATGACGATACTGCGAAGCACGAGCTGCAGCGGCCACTTATCCCCTTCCCGCAGGAACAGCATCGCATTAAACCATTCGTTCCAGCGATCGACCGAGAAGAACAGCGTCACGGTTGCCACGATCGGCATCGACAGCGGCAGCATGATCCGCAGCAAGATGACGAGATCGTTGGCGCCGTCGATTTTGGCCGATTCCTCCAGCGCCGACGGAATCTCGGCGAAGTAGCTGCGCATGAGCAGCAGGTAGAACGTATTGGCACCGTATACGAGAATGACGGAGGCCAGGCTGTTCATGATGCCCAGGTCCCTAACGAGCAGGTACAGCGGGATAAGACCGCCGCTGAAGTACATCGTGAACACGACGAGTGCGGTAGCGATTTTTTTGCCGGGAAAGCGTTCTCTAGACAACGCATAAGCGGTAAAGGCTGTCGCGAGCATATTGTAGGGCACGCCGAGCGTCAGAATGAGCAGCGTATTCGTATAGCCATGGTAAATACGGGAGCTGCTGAAAATGTAGGCATACGCATCGAACGTGATCTCGGTCGGCCACAGCATGAACGGCGTCGTCATGTATTCCTTTTGCGACACCAGCGAGATTAGAACCGCATTGTAGAACGGATACAGGATGGTCAAGGCCAGCAGTCCCAGCAGCGCGGCATTGAGGACGTAAAACCAGTTGATTTTGCGCGTCTGTCCGTCCGAATTACGTTCGGAGCCCACCTCCGACACCTCCTTCATGTTAGAAAATGCCCCGCTCGCCGACTGCCTTCGCCAACCGGTCGAACAGCACCAACAGCGCGAAATTGATAAGCGATTTGAATAAGCCGACGGCGGTGCTGAAGCCGAAGTCACCGGACGTTTGGAAGGTGACGCGGTAGATGTAGGTGTCCAGAATATCGCTGACTGGCAGCACGGCCGGATTGTACATGTTGAATATCTGGTCGAAGCCCGCGTTCATCGTATTGCCCACCGACAGCAGCAGCATAAGCACGACGGCGGAACGGATCCCCGGCCACGTAATGTAAAGCATGCGCTGGAACCGGTTGGCGCCGTCCATATACGAAGCTTCGTACAGGTCCGGGCTGATCGAAGCGATCGTAGCCAGGTAGATGATGGCGACCCAGCCGGAGCTTTTCCAAATATCCGACAGGTAGAGCAGCGGTCGGAACAGCTCCTGGTTGGCCAGGAACATTTGCTCGTTCCCGCCGAACAGCGTCAGCAGGTGATTGACGGCCCCTTCGGTGCCGAACACGTTGACGATCATGCCGGATACGATGACCCAGGACAGGAAATTCGGGAAGGTGAAAAGCGTCTGAAGCCACTTCTTGTACCTGCCTTCCCGCAGCTCATTAAGCAGCAACGCGAGCACGATCGGCACCGGGAATTGAAATAGCAGACGGCTAAAGCTGATCTCGATCGTATTCCGAAATGCCTGCCAAAACTCCTGATCCTTGAAAATGTACGCATAATGCTTCAAGCCGACGAACGGACTGCCCCAGATTCCTTCGCTCGCCCTGAAATCCTTGAATGCGAGCTGGATGCCGTACATCGGCGCGTAGCAGAAGATGCCGTAATAGAGGAGGCCCGGCAGCAGGATCAAGTAAATGTACTTGTTCTTGCGGATGTCTCTCAATCGTGTCCTGCCCGGCCGTTTTAAAGCCAGGTCGCCCGCTCGTTCTCTCAAAGTAATCCCCCCTTTCGGCTTATGGGTATGACGATATCGGATTCGTCGGTTAAGGGAAATTCTCGGTATTTGCGCGGCATCGTCAAAGACGAAGATACAACCGCGCAAAAAAAGATAACGGCTTAATTCGAGCCGTTATCTCCCTTATCTTTGGCATTCGCCGTACGCGAACCTTGTATGCAGTCATTGCGGTATTGCCCGGGCGGCATGCCGACGATTTGCTTGAATACGCGCGTGAAATTTTGAGTGGTCGTATATCTCAGCCGATCGGAAATGTCCTTGATCGGCATATCGGTATACGCGAGCCATTCCTTCGCCTTGGAGATCCGATAATGAATGACGTAATCGACGAAGTTGACGTTCATCGTCTGCTTGAAATATCGGCTGAGCTGAGCGGAGGACACGCCGAACTCCCCAGCCAGCTGCTGAAGCGAGAAATCCTCATCGTAATGCTGGTGGATGTATTGCAGCGTCCGCTCGGCGATCAGCCGGCTTTTGTCCACCGTGATCTGCTCCAACTGCAGGCGAATCGAAGGGAAAAACCGATTGTGGAACCAGTCCCGCATACGCCCGAGCGTGTTTTGAGCGTACAAGTCCGTATATGGATTAAAGCCGAGCAAATCCTGCAGTGACCGGCCCTGAATGTCCTGCATCAACTGATCGATCTCCTCCAGGAAGTACGTCAGCACGCCCATAATCATCCGGTCGTCGGGCAGATGAAGGGGCAGCTCCGCGAACATAAGGCTGAATCGTTCCTCCGCAAGGACATAATCGCCTTCGGAAACGCTGGTCAATATTCGTTTGTACCAGGCTGCCGTAATCCGGTCTGCGGACCGAATCCGGTCCGACCGCTCTATATCGTGCCGGGTAATGGTCGCGTCGGGACCGAGCAAATATCGGAAGCTCAAATATTCCTGGGCAAGCTGGTAGCCTTGCCCGAACTCTCGCAGGCCTTCCGTCGGCGGCGCGATGGCCGCCGTGACCGTAAATTTATAGCGCTCGCGGATCTCCCGGCGAATATCGTCGCACAAGCTCGCGATCGCGGCCTCTTCGCCGTCGTCCGAACGTTCGGATGCGGCGATGAAGGCAACCTGGCCCGGCCTGGGCGTCACGACGATGCAATTGAAGGCATTTTCGCATCCGCCGCGCACGATCGCAGACAGCTCGCTCATCATCGACGTGCGGTCCTCCTGCCGGAACATTTGCATAAATTCGTGAAGGGCGTCGATCTCCACAATCCCCGTATAAAATACAGCCCCCTGGAAAGTACGATCGTACCGACGCATTCGCTCCAGCATCTCTTCGTCCGGAACGCTCCCGTGCAGCAGCTGCAGCACGACGTTTTCCCGGACGAGAGGCAGCTGCACGAACAGTTGGCCGCTCAGCTTCTCGTTCGCCTCCCGGATGTCGCTCATGTAAGAATCGATCGCCGTGATCGTGTCGCCTTTTTGTCCCGAAGGAGCAGGCAGCTTCTGAAATACGCGCCGGATCGGCATGTACATCCGATAGACGCCGACAAATACAACGGTGCCCCACAATACGGCAAGGGCGGCGACGATCCACCAGGTGAGCGTAGCGATTTGACTTGCCTTCCGGTTCAGCTCCTTTTCCGGCGTCATCGCCACATAGGTCCACGAATTGGCGGGCGACTTGAATGTCGTCACACTGTACGTCTCGCCGCCGATCTCGGTCACGCCCGATGTCGCGGCAGGGTTCGTCCAGTACGCGTACAGGCTGGACGTAGACGAGATCCGCGTGCCGATCTCCTCCCGATTCGGACTGAGCACGATGCGGCCGCGGCTGTCCACGACAAGCACGCCGGTCGAGCCGATGTCGATCTGGTGCAAATATTCGTAAAACTTGGTGATGTCGACGTGCAGCAGAACGATGCCGTCGATTTCGTTGTCGACCGACACGGGCTTCACGATCAGCAAGTCGCTCTGTCCCGGATACGTATCGGGAGTCACGATCGTGATGCCCATGTATCGCGCATTGACAATCGCGGCGACTTGACGGTAGTATCGACTGTCAATGGACGACAATCCGTATTGTGTGGAATAGGCTTGACGATGACGGGGGTAAACAAGCGTGACGCCGAACGGGGTCCGGGTCACGCTTCTGTACTTTTTGATCGTATCGATCATACTCATCGTCGATCGGAACTGATCCCGGGAGATGCCTCGCATGAACGATTCCCGGATAATCAAATCTTCGGAAATTTGCAGCGAGGACACCTTAAGATCGGCCAGGAACGCGTTGAGCTGATACTCGATCTGCTTCAGGATCATGCGGTGGCTTCGGTCCGCTTCTTGCTGCACGCCGGAAACCAGCAGCACCGTGGAAGCGATTCCGAGCAACGCGACAGGAAAGAGGCTGAGAAACAATGTACCGGACAACATTTGGGCCTGAAAGGACATTTTGCGGAAGAAGCGGAGCTTGCTGAACATCGGGACGCCCCCCTTGTATATACTATTGAACTGCTCCCAACGCAGACAGCTCCGCTTCTTCCTCTTCTTCGATCAGCGCAAATGAAAGCTCGAACATCCGCTCCCAAGACAGATCCACCTTCGATACGGTATAACGCTTGCCGAATAACGGACGTATCGATTCGCGGATAAAAGCATTCATTCCTTCTTCAATGATCCCTTCCACTTTTGCCTTCACGTGCGACAGGTTAAAATAATCGGCGCCGAGCCGCGGAAGCTCGACCAGACATACTTGGGTGCGCACGTTCGCCTGGTAGGCCCAGTCGTCGAGCAGCCGGTACATGAAGTTCCATCGGCTCCGACGTCTTCGCTCCGCATTGTCCTCGCATTGCCCTTCGCCCCTGTAATACGCCTCGATGACCGTATGCGCGATGACGGTGCCCAGCGAATTGCCCGAGGTATTCCAGCCTGCATAGGAATCCAGCCGCTGAATAAGCCGTCTGGCTGCCAGCAAATCCATCAGCGCATAGTCCGCTCCGTTGGACAGCGCGACATCCGCAAGCGTGACGACCTTGCCTCGATCGGCATAATGCGCGACCGCATCGGCGAACGACGACAGGTTCGCTTCCGAGCTGTAGCTGCGGTGCCGTTCTTCGTACGGCGCATCCACCTCGGCGGCCGCCGTTCCGTCCACGGCCGGGGCATGGACCATCAGAACGGCATCGGCATCGCCGGCATGATCCGCGAACAGCGCGCCCGCTTCATGTAGATGCGACTTGATGCTCTCCTGAAGGCTGCGGTCCTCATACTTCGGAATGACAAACGGCCCCTTCGAGGCTGAGTACCGCACGAATACGCCAGGGCGGAACTGCTTCGCTTCCGTAAACGCCCGCGCGAGCAGAGTGCATCCGATCTCGTCCGCACCCGGATAGATGGAGACGGCGTGGGACAGCTTCGACGTTACGACCTTCAGCTTCAATCGACGCTGCTCCATCGCCGTGAAGCCATATTCGGCGTTGTCGTCGAGCGGAATCGTCAGATGGTCGATGACCCCTTCGCGGACCAGATCGATCGCCGCTTCATTAACGACAGCGTTTGTCCTTCTCCTCTCGTCGAACTCCGCGACGACTGCCGGCGGAATTCGCCTGAGCAGCTCATCAAGCCGGGACTGTTCCTCCGCCGTCAATCCGATTTGACGCCGATCGAGCAGCTTCCCCCGCTCGCACAATTCCGCGCCGTACAGGGCGTAATAATCCGGCTCCTCCTCGCTGCTCGAATAAGCCGGCGCCCGCATAATCAGGTTGAAGGCGAGCAGTTTGACGGAAGGGTTGATTTCTTTTAATTCTCTTGCAAGCGCCAGTCGCTCCATACAAGCGGCTTCCGTCAAACGATGCAAGCGCGAGGGAACGATGCCGCCGTATACGAGCTGGTCGATGGACAAAATGGCATAATCCGCCGTGCGGACTTGTTCGAGCAGCCAATCCCGTACGCGGTCCGGATCGGAAGGTCTTTTTTTGGAGCCCAACATGGCGCGAGGGGGAACCCGAAGCTCCAGATCGGTTAAGTCGGCCAGATATTGAGGGAAATCGTAATTGCAAGGTCTTTCGTCCAACGGCAAGTATACGATGCTTTTCAAGGTAATCGCCTCTCTATTTGGCATGATGTATAACCGGACGGGCCGCGCCGACGACACCCGCATCGTCTCCGAGTGCGGAGGTGACGATCTCGAAGTCGTCCCGTACAAAGATCGGCATCGCAGTATCCGCGATACGCTGGCGGATCAGATCGGCAAGAAAAACGCCTTGTTGCGCGATCGCGCCCGTCAATACGATTTTTTTTACATTTAACGCGTACAAGGGATTGAGCAAGCCCGCAGCCACGTATCCGGCATACCGGCGGACGAGCTGAAGCGCCTTCAGGTCTCCCGCGCGCGCGAATTCGAACAACTGCTCGGGCGTCGCGAATCGACGTTTCTCGCCGGGTTCGTCCAGTATCGCTCTCAGCGCGCTCACGGACGCATACGCTTCCCAGCAGCCGCGCTGTCCGCAGGTGCAAAGCCTGCCTGCGATCTCGATCACCTGATGACCGATCGCGCCGGCAAACCCCTCATCCCCCGGATACGGCTTGCCGTCCTCCCAGAGGCAAGCCCCGGTGCCGGTTCCGAGCGATACGCATAAAAAGCGTTCGAACGAACGGCCGGCTCCCGTCCACGCTTCGCCTGCGGCGATCGCGAATACGTCGTTCACGACGCTGACCGGCATTTTGTAGAGGGACTCGAGATCATCTTGCAATCGAACGCCTGTCCATCCCGGAATGTTGTCGGTCGCGTAGGCGACCGTCCCGTGCCGATCGACGTAGCCTGCCGTTCCGATCCCGATCGCCGCGATCTCCACATTCCGCTCGGACGCTGCCCTCCGGTACTCGCCGATCAACGCATGAAGCCGCGTCAGCAGCGCGTCTCTTCCGAGCTTCGCTTGCGACGGAGCCGTCTGCCTGGTCAGGAGCGCGCCGCTATCGTCGATCAAACCCGATTTGACATTCGTTCCGCCAATATCGAAAGCCAGCACAACGCGTTTCATTCCGGCACGACGGTCGAGCAGTCTGTTTGTTCCAGGCCCTTCACGAACATTTCGGTCAACAAATGCGGACGCGTAATCGCCGTCCCGACGACGACGAAACAAGCGCCAAGACGCAAGCATCTTGCCGCCTGGGCAGGCGTCTGGATGCGGCCCTCGGCGACCACGGGAACGGACAGCCGCCCGGCGAGCGCTTCGAGCAGCGCGTAATCGGGCTCATCGCTTTTCGGACTGTACGGCGTATAGCCGGACAGCGTCGTCGAGACGATATCGAATCCGATGTGCTGCGCGTATTCGCCTTCCTCGACGGTGGACACGTCGGCCATCAGCAGAAGCCCCTCCTGCTTTTTCATTTCCTGAACGATAGACGCCAGGCTTTCCCCGCCTGGGCGATCCCTACGTGTCGCGTCCATGGCGACGATCTCCGCTCCTGCTCGGCGAACGGCCAGCGCATCATTTAACGTCGGGGTGATGTACACGTCGGAGCCTTCGTCCTCTTTTTTCCAAATGCCGATAACCGGCAGCCGCGTCTTGCGCTTGATCGCCCGGATGTCGTCCGGATGGTTGGCGCGTATGCCCGCTGCCCCTCCGCGCTTGGCCGCGAGCGCCATGCGGGCCATCGTCTCGCTCCCGAACAACGCCTCTCCTTCGTATGCCTGGCAGGATACGACGAGCTTTCCGCGAAGACAATCCAATACAGATTCCATGTCTCGACCTCCTCCTAAGCCTGATGATTCTCCCCAACTTTTTACGATACCGAGTGCAGCACGCATTGGAAATGCTCGATATTTGCGAGGCTGCGCGCAAATAAAGATACAAAGACGCAAAAAATGAAAACGTGCTCAACGATAGGAAGCTGGGCATTCAAAACGAAACGATCCGCTGACGAAAACTCCGCAGATCTCCCATTAACGGCGAACAGCGCCCACCGCTTGGGGATAGGCGCTTATATCGCTGGCGGCACCTTTTCGGCAGCGCTTGTCGCATAGAGCATTAACAAATTTTGCAGGGCTTGCCCTTATCGACCTCAAGCGGGTCGTGAAGCTCCATTATCTATATGAAGTCGCGTCCGGCGATTCGGACACTTGCAGCAGCACCTTGATCTCACGGCCCGGCGCCCGGACCAGCTTGTCGAACCATTTGGCCCCGTCCGCGAGCGGCGCGATCTCGATCCGGTCGCCCAGCCCGATGCGTCCCTCGGCGATCCAGTCGAACGCCTGCTTGAAGTTCGCCTTCGAATAGGCGAACGAGCCGGCGATCTTGAGCTCCCGGCGCACCAGATCGTTGAAGTCGAGCGCGGTATCGGCCCGATGAAGCCCCGTGAACACAAGCCTGCCCCCGTTCATGACCGAATCGGCGCACTGGCGTCGCGTCTCTGCGGCGCCCACGGCGTCGATCGCCGCGCTGACGCCCAGTCCGCCCGTCAATTCCCGGATGCGCGCGGCGAGATCCTCGGTCCGCGGGTTGACGGCGATCGCGCCCAGCGAAGACGCAAAGGAGAGACGATCCTCGCTCAGGTCGACCGCGATGACCCGGCCGGCTCCGCTCAGCAGCACCGCCTGAAGCGCGAATACGCCGATCGGCCCCATGCCCACGACGAGCACCGTGTCCTCGGGACCGGCAGCCGTCAGCTCGGCCACGCGCGCGCCGCAGGCGACGGGCTCCGTCAAAGCGCCGTCCGCCAGCGTCACATGATCGGGCAGCGGGTGCACGAACGCGGCCGGCACCTTGACGAACTCTGCGTTGCTTCCGGGAAGGGCGGCGCTAAGCAGCTTGCGTTCCGGACACAAGGACTCCTGGCCGGCGAGACAGTAGCGGCACTTGCCGCAGGTCACGAGCGGATTGGCGGTGACGCGCATGCCTGCGCGCAGACCGAGCGCTTCGCCTTCGGGGCCTGCGATCTCGATCGTGCCGGACAGCTCGTGACCGAAGATCATCGGCGGCTTGCGCAGCGAGTTATGCCCCATATACCCGCTCAGCTCCGAGCCGCAAATGCCCGAGTAGACGACCCGGATCAGCACTTCGTCCGGGCCGGGTACGGGCGCCGGACATTCCATCAGCGTCATCTCTTCGGGGGCGGTATAGACCAATGCTTTCATGATGTTTAGCACTCCTTTAGACGAACCGGTTCGTCAGCGCGCCGAGACCGTCGATCTCGACCGTGACGATGTCGCCCGTCTTCAAATAAACTTGGCGTTCCTCCGGATACCCGAGTACGACGCCCTCCGGCGTGCCGGTCATGATCAGATCGCCCGGCCGCAGCGTCATGTGCCGGGAAATATAGCTGACGATCGTACGGCAGTCAAAGATCATGTCGCTCGTATTCGAGTTCTGGCGAAGCTCGCCGTTAACCGAGCAGCGGATGCCGAGCCCGTTCGGATCGGGAACGGCGTCCGCCGTCACGAGGTATGGGCCGATCGGGCAAAATCCGTCGAGGCTCTTGCCGAGCAGCCATTGCGAGGTTCTTAGCTGCAGGTCGCGGGCCGATACGTCGTTGACGTTGCAGTACCCTCCGACATAATCGAGCGCTTCCTCGGGCGACACGCCGAACGCCTCCCGCCCGATGACGATGCCAAGCTCCGCCTCGTAGTCCGTCTTGGAGGAAGTGTCCGGCAATCGGACGTCCCGACCGTGGGCGGACAGCGCGTTGTCGAATTTATTAAACAATATCGGATAGGACGGGATAGGCGAGCCCGTCTCTTCGGCATGCCTGCGGTAATTCAGGCCGACGCAGATCAATTTACCGGGGCGAAGCATGCACGGCTCCAGCGCGAGGTCGGCTTCGCGGCGAAGCGCGCCTGCGAACGCCGCCGGTCCTTGCTCCGAGACGCGGCGCTCCAACGCGCGAAGCCGTTCCAGCGCCGCGTTTCCCGCCGCAAGCGCAGCGTCCGCGGACGCCAGCTCCGGCGAAGCTCCGCCTTCCGCCGCCTCGACGTCGACGACGCCGTGAACGGTGGAGATCCCCAATTTGATCCGTCCGTCTTCCCGATAGTGTAGAAGCTTCATCTTTATACCTCCAGTTAGTAAGCGATGTCGAATGCAAACGGCCGCCTGCCGGACAGGCCGGCGGCGCTCAAATCCAGCGCGAACAGCGCGCCCGAATGCGGATAAGCTTCAAGCTCCGGCTCCCGCAGTCCGTCGGATGCGCTTGTCATGTACAACGTCTGCAGCCGTTCGCCGCCGAACGCGCAGCTTGAAGGCTGCAGCGCGGGAAGACGCACCTCCGCCAGCAGGGAGCCGTCGGCCGGATTCCAGCGCGCTACGCGAGCGGTGCCCCATTGGGCCACCCAGAGCATGCCCTCGGTATCGAGCGTCATCCCGTCCGGCACCCCATTCGTTCCTTCCTCCAAGCGGATCGCCGTACGTCTCTCCCCGAGCTCGCCACTCGCGGCGTCGAAGGCATAGGCGCGAACCTCGCGAATAGCCGAATCGACGTAATACATCTCGCGGCCGTCCGGACTCCAGTCCAGACCGTTGGAGCAAGTCACATCCCGCACGGCTTCGTAGACGGTCAAATCCCGGTCGATCCGGTACAGGCTGCCGATCGGCCGTTCCCCGCTCCGATCCATCGTCCCGACCCACAGACGCCCGTCCGGTCCCGCCTTGCCGTCGTTGAAGCGAATAGAGCCGGGTAGTTCCAGACGCAAAATTTCTTCGAATTTCGCGTTTTCCGGCTCCCAGCGGTACAGACTTTGATTCGCAGCCGCGATCCAGCCTCCGTTCGCGCACGGCACGATCGCGCTGATCCATTCCGGGGCCGGGTAAGACGCCGAACGTCCGCTGGACGGATCGAGACGGCGAACCGTCGCGCCTGTGATATCGACCCATAGCAGCGTGCCAGTCCGCTCGTCCCAACACGGCCCTTCGCCTAAGGCAGCCGGCCGCACGGACAATACGACCGGGTTCCATTCGTTCTCACGCATCATTTATCTCACCTTCCCGCGCCCGGCGATCGGTAGAACGTCCTTCACTTCGTCCCCGTGAACCATGTGCATCATGTCCAGCATATTAACGACGGCGCAGCAATGGACGGGAACGATCTCCAGCTTGTCCCCGATCTTCAGCTCTCGCTCCTCCGGGGGCAGGTACAGTACGCCGTGCTCTTCATTAAACCAGGCCACATTGATATCCGGATGGCCGATCACGTATCCGCGACCCGTGCCGATCGGCGAATCCTCGCCGTCCGACGTGAAAACTTTGGTCCCGGCGTCGATGACCGCCCGGTCGGGGGCCGGCCGGCTGACGACGGTGACAAGCACCGTCAGCGCGCATTGCTCTATGGTCATGGCCTTGGCCTTCGCTTGCGTGAGATCGCCGAAAACATAAGTGCCGGGACGCATCTCCGTCGCGCCCTTCATGGCGGACGCGAAGCGGCTGACCGGCGTCGAACCCGCGCTGACCGATTCGATCGGGAAGCCCAGGGAGCGCAGCGCTTCGGCAGACGCCAGGGCGATCGCCGACTCGCGCTCGGCGATCCGGACGCGTCCTTCGTCGTTATCTTCGTCGTACGACTGTCCGGCGAATACAAGCACGCCGGTCACGCTTATGCCCGCCAATGTCTGCAGTTCGCGACCGAGTCGCAAGAGCGCTTCTCCCGGCTGAACGCCCGCCCGTCCGTACCCCGGATCGACCTCGATCCAGACTGGCATGACGATGCCCGCCTTGACTGCGGCGTCCGATATGCCGGCGGCCGCCTCCAGGCTGTCCACGGCAACCGTCACTTCCGCGCGGGAAGCGAGCCTCATCAGCCGTTCCAGCTTCGTCTTGCCCACGATCGGATAGGCGATCAGAATCGGGCCGATCCCGCCGTCCGCCATCGCTTCCGCTTCTCCGAGCTTGGCGACCGTTATGCCGACCGCGCCGGCGTTCAGCTGCATTCTGGCAATCTGCGGTGTCTTGTGCGTCTTGGCATGCGGCCGAAGCGCGATGCCCGCCTCATCGGCCAGCCGCTGGACCCGCGCGATGTTGGCTGTCAGCTTGTCCTGGTCGACCAGGATGCATGGCGTATCCAGCTCGTATTTGTGCATATCGTTCGCCCTCCCGTACGGCCCCGTCAGGCCAGCTGTCCGCCGTCCACGACGATGCATTCGCCGTGAATGAACGCGGCATCGTCCGACGCCAGGAACGCAAATACGCCGGCTACATCCTTCGGCTTGCCGACGCGGCCCAGCGGAATATGATTGTTAATATAGTTCTCGACAAAAGCCGGATCGTCGATCGCCTCCGACATCGGCGTCTGGATGTAGCCGGGGCAAACCGCGTTCACGCGAATGCCGGCGGCGCCCAGTTCGATCGCCATCGTCTTCGTCAGCAGGACGATGCCGCCCTTCGAGGCGTTGTAATGCGCATACTTCGCCTCGCCGGCCAGACCGTTGGTCGAAGCCATATTGACGATGGCGCCTTCGCCCCGCTCCTTCATATGACACGCTACGCGCTGCGCGACGTAGAACATGCCGTTCAGGTTGACATCGATCATGCGGCGCCAGTTGTCGGGCTTGATGTCGACGAACGGCTCTTCCCAGGCGATGCCCGCATTGTTGGCGAGAATATGGATCGCGCCCCGCTCCCCTAGCATCCGGCCGACCATCTCGTCCACCTGTTCCGGGCTCGAGACGTCGAGCACGTACCGGGAAGCCGAATAACCGGCCGCCAGCAGCTTCTCCTCCGCCTCGATCAACACCGACTCCTTGATATCCGCCAGCAGAACGTGCGCCCCCTCGGCCGCGAATCGCTCCGCGATGGCGAACCCGATGCCTTGTCCCGCTCCCGTGACCAGCGCCGTGCGATTTACAAACCGTTGCATGGACAGCCCGCTCCTCTCCTTAGTTCTGCTTGCATACGATCGCGTCGATCTCGACCTTGATGCCGTCCAGTCCGGCTTCGACGCAGGTCCGGGCCGGATACGGCGCATTGAAGTACGTCACGTACACCGCATTAAAGCGATTAAAATCCGCCAGGCTGGCCAGATAGACGCTCACCTTGACGACGTCGTCCATCGTGAAGCCGCCGGCCTCGACGATCGCCTTGACATTGTCCATCGTCAGCCGCGTCTCGGCTTCGATATCTCCAGGCACGATCGCGCCTTCGGCATCCAGCGGTCCCTGGCCCGATACGAACAGCATATTGCCGGCCGCGATGCCCTGGGAATACGGACCGCTGCCGATCGATGCATGATTTGTGCTCACTGCTTGTCTCACGCATTCTCCTCCTTCTCGATGAATGAACGCCGGTTATTTACGACGACAGTCCGCACCAATGGACGATCGTTCTCGCATAAATTTCCGTCAGCGTGTCGAGACTGTCCAGCTCGACAAACTCGCCCGGCGCGTGCGCGTTGCCGCCCGAAGGACCGAGGATCAGCGCCTTCGACGGGCTGTACGCGTTGAATACGAAGGCATCGCAGGCGAACGGCGAGCCGGTCACTTCGGCCGGCCGCCCCGTGGCCGCCTTGATCTCATCGGCCAACAGCGGCAGCAGCGGGAAGCCGGGATCGACCTCGCTGCCCGGCAGGAAGCGGATCATTCTGGCGAACGCCGGCTTCTGCAGCCCTTGCTCGTAGCTGCGGCCGCAGAAGCGCTGATAACCGGCAAGCAGCTCCTCGCGCAGCCCGTCCTCGTCAACGCCGGGATAACACTCGACCCAAATATCGACATGGCATTCGACGGGGCCGACGTCGCACAGGGGCGCGCGCATATCGCCCGCCTCCAGTCGGGTGACGATAATCGGCAGCGTCTCCTTCGAATCCGCGTACCAGGGAGCCGGTCCCGGCCGCTGCGCACGATTCCGTTCGTATTGCTCCAGGAACACGATAAACCGCGCGGCATCGTTGGCCGGATTCCGCACTTCCTCGCCGTTGAACGACAGCCCGGTCGTCCCCCGGAAGGTGACGCGCCATAGCGCGCCGCCCCGCGTCGCCGCATACAGCGCCAGATTCGTCGGCTCCGGAATGATGACGGCGTCGGCATGGTCGCCGCGCGCCCGCCCGGCTACGGTGCCGTTCGCGCCGCCGAATTCCTCATCGACGACCGACTCGATCCGGACGTCGCCTTGCAGCGCGATGCCAAGCTCTCTCAGGCAGCGCACCGCCATGATCGAGGCGACGAGACCGCCCTTCATATCGTAGGCGCCCAGTCCGTACAGCTTGCCGCCGTCGACGTACGGCGCATGCGGATCGGTCTCCCAGCCCGGCGCGACGGCCGCCGTGTCGATATGGCTGGAGAAGAGCAGCGAACGTCCGCCGCCCTTCCCCTTCCATACCGCGCTGACGTTCGGCCTGCCGCTGTAGTCCTTGCCCGGATAATAAGCGGGATGCTGGCGGAAGCCGGGTATCTCCTCGGGGCTGTAAAGCTCCGACTCCAGGCCGAGCTCCCGCAGTCTGGCATGGAGCGTAAGCTGGCATTCCCGCTCCGTCCCGTCGACGACCCGGTTCACCGTATCGTGCCGAACAAGCTCGGATATCAGGTCGGTCATCCGGTCGCGGTTGGACGCGATCCACTGCCGGATCGACGCCTGCAGCCGTTCGTTCCCGTTCATAGCTGTCGCCTTCCTTCCCGGACGCGGCCTTATTGAGAGATGCGGCTCGGCGTCGGCATATGCTTGTACAGATAACAATCCACGAGGCCTTCCTGGCTCTGGAACGGCAATCGCTGCTCTTCGAGTTCTTCGAGGCGATCGGTGCGGCCCTCCACGTACGAAGCGATACGCGCGATCGCCGTGGACAGGCTGGTGAGCAATCCGCCGTAGCGCAGGTCGATGATATCCCAGCCGAACGCCTTGTTGACGATATGCCAGCGCTCGATATGATAATCCCGAAGCTTCTCCACGCGCGTCCGGATCTCCGGCAGCGTCTCCTGCGCCATACGCGACAGCGCGGCCTTGTCCCCTGCCAGATAAGCGTCCGCGATTCGGATGCCGGCGTCCGCCTTGAGCGCGAGCACGGCGCACAGCCGTTCCAGCACCTCGAACACGAAGCCGTACTCCCCGTTGCGGGTTTTGTACAGCGCCATCTCCTTCTCCAGGCCGGCGTAGTGTTCCGCGACCTCCAGCCCGCGAATATTGGCGTCGAACAGGCCCATCATGACGTTTTGCCAGAGCATATAACGCGAAGGGTTGTAAGTCTCCAGGTTGCCCGGCTTAATGCCCGGCGGTTCGTCGATGTTCTTGATCGCCATGAAGTCGTCCATGTGCGCGCCCGTGCAGTAATGGAAGCGCCGGCGGAGCTTGTCCTCGTCGAGCTCGGCCGCATAGCCGTGCTCCGCGAACAGCTGCAGGCCGAGCAGCGCGGAGAACCAGTCGCATTCGGTGCCGTCGTCGCCCCACAGCGTGGCGATCACTTCCCGCACGCCCTCGCGCTTGCACACGTTCAGCGCCGCATTGGTCGAATCGAACGTCGCGCCGTAGTTCAGGACGAAGCCCTTCCAGTTCCAGATGCCGCCCGCGAAGATCGGGGTCGAGCCGAAGCGCTTGTGCCGTTGGACGAAGTCGGCATAGAACGCCTCATCGTAGTGGTAATAGTCCCAATAGACGTATTGCATGTTTTTCGGCATGCCGGCGATGACCTCGTCGGAGATGACGCCGTCGACGTCGTAATAGTCGCCCGTTTCCGAGCCGGCGCGGAAGTACATGTCGCTCCACATCATCGGCACGAGGCCGTGGCGCTCGACGATCTCCATGACTCGCTTGAGGTGGTCGTTCATAATGTCGAACTTGGACCGCAGACCGTTCTTCAACAAATAGTTGCCGAGTCCGAGCTTCCAGGCCTCGTCCATCCCGATATGGATGCGCTTCGTCCGGACGGGAGCCGCAGCCGCCACGATCATCTGTTCAATGAATTCATACGTGCGATCGTAGCCGACCAGCATCGTCTCATGGTCGTCCCGGATATCGGCGAAGGCGTTCCATTTGAGCACGTCCGCCAGGTGGCTGAGCGTCTGAATGCAGGGAATCATCTCGATGCCGAACAGATCTGCGTAATCGTCCATTTCCTTGATCTCTTCCTGCGTGTAGCGTCCTCTCATATAGCCGAAGTACGGCTGCTCGGCCACGTCGAAGCTGTCCTCGGCGTACAGCATGATCATGTCGAGGCCCATGAGCGCCATTTTGCGCAGGAATGCCTTTATGGATGCGGTACGGATGACCGCTCCGCCCTGGGAGACGTCGAACATCGGGCCGTTCATATCGAACTGAGGCACCTCTTCGACGCGGAACTCGCCGTTCTCGCGAAGCCCCGCGACGAGCAGGCCGACCGCACGGAAGAAATGAATTTTCCGCCCGAACGCGATTCGCAGGGCGCCTTCCTTGGCCTCCACGACAATGCGATTTTCGGCATGGCGCACCACTTCGACCGCTCTTCCTTCGGCCGACAGCGTAACGCCCGCTTCGGCGGCGAGCTCGCGAAGTCCCGCTTCCAGTCCTTCCAGGTCTCCGGTAAATTTAAATTCCACTCCAAAACACCCCAACTTTTTCAGATAGATAAAAACTCAGACGACGAATTGAATTTCGATACTGTTCAATACATAAAGCAGATCAAATCGCTAGGTCTAAAGAATCAATTTTATGAAAAGAGTTCCGTATATTGCGGCCGTTTGCAAAATATGCTTTAATGATTTGAATCAATTTTTCAGTATATTGAAAAGGTGTTGCGTATGAAAAACAAGTATAGCGTTCCGGCTTTGGCGAAAGGAATGGCGATTATCGAGATGCTGGCGGCCTCCAGAGATGCGCTCGGCATTACGGATATTTACGAGCGCAGCGGATTGCCGAAGTCCTCGATCTTTACGATCCTGAGCGAGCTCGAGAACCTCGGCTATGTCGCGAGGGCCGATGCCGGCAAATATCAATTGACCCTGAAGCTCTACAACGTCGGCATGGAGAGACTGTCCAAGCTCGACATCCGCCAGGCGGCCAGGCCCGAGATGGAAGCGATCGCGCAGCAACTGAAGTTCACCGTCCACCTGGCCATTCTGGAAAACGACAAAGCGCGCTACATCGATAAAGTAAACGGACCCGGCTTCGTCCAATTTTCCACGCAGATCGGACAAACCCAGCTGCTCCATAACTCGGGCGTAGGCAAGGCGCTTGCCGCCTTTATGACCGACGAGCGGCTGACGCATGCCATCGCGCTGCACGGCTTGCCCAAAACAACGGAGCATACGATGACCTCGCCTGCAGTCTTCAAGTCGTTTCTCGCCAGCGTGCGGGAGAAAGGCTATGCCATCGAGGACGAGGAAGGCGAAGCCGGCATCCGCTGCATCGCCGCGCCGATCTTCGACCACAGCGGGAAAACGGCGGGCGCGATCGGGATCACCGCGCTGAGAAGCGAGCTGCCGAGCATCTCCTTCGACGCGTACGGCAAGCTCCTTCAAGAAAAAGCGTCGGCCATATCCGCCAAGCTCGGCTATTCCGACGAAAAGCAAGAGCGCCCTCGCTAGCGCCGGCTTACTTGACGATTACTCGGACTTTTCCTTGCCCTTCAGACATTCGGACAGCAGATTGCGGGTGATCGTCTGAACCCTGGCGTCCACCCCTTGCGTCCGGCCGAAGGTCCCCGATGCCGGGATGTGGCCCGGCGGGCTGCTGAGCCCGTTCGCCCACCAGATCGTTCCCGCATTGAATACCCAGTTGCCCCGGGGCCCCGGATAGATGACCGCGCCGTGAATGCCGTGCTCCGGCTTCACAAGCTTGTCGTCGTCCGGCTCCGGTATACGGAACAGGCGGCTCTCCGCTACGACCTCGAGCCCTTCGATCTCCTTGAACGGCGCCCCATGGTACTCCCAGCCGACCAGGCCCGGGATCGCGTCTCCCTTCTTCATCCCCGTGCCTTCGAACATCCAATGCTCCGGCCGCGCGACCGTCCAGTCGCCGTAGGCCGAGCCGAACGTCGAAGAACCCATCAGCTTGTGCTCGTCGTAAAATCTCTTGTGCCTGGCGAAGGAACGAAACGGCTTGCCTTCTTCTCCGTAAGTCACGATCTCGTGACATAAGGCGTTGCCGGACAGAAACAGCAGACTGACGCCTTCGTCCCGCGCGGCCGCGGCGTTGTCGTACATCCGGCGGGTCCAGTATTCGTCATGCCCGACGGAGACGAATACCCGGCATTTTCCGGCCCAATCGGATTCCTCGTGCAAATCCACGTTCGAGCAATAAGCCACGTCGTAGCCTTCCGCCTCGAGCCAATGCGCAAGCGGGAATTCCCATAGCAGAAATTGTCCCGATCCGCAGGACATCGGCGAGTCCACGATTTGGCAGTATTTCGAATAGGGACGGTTAAAGCTCACGCGCACGTTCGGCCCTTGATACCACGGATACGGCGTGCCGTCGTCGTATAGCGAATTGATCCCCGGCCATTTGTTGTACGCTTGCCAGGTAAGATCGCTCACTTGAACGACGATGTCCGCGGGTCCTCTTCGCTTCACCACGAAGATGATATAGCTTTGGGCCCGCTGAGGTTCTTCTCTCGACAGCTTGGCCAGATAGACGCCGCTCGGCCAATCGTCCGGAACGACGAGCGACGCTCCGGTCTCCCACTCGCATTCCCGAAGCCGCTCGATCGTCTCCATCGGCATCGGCTGCGGCGATCCGCCCAGCGGTCCGAGCTGCCGAACGTGCCGGCCGCCCTTGCCCCCGTAATAGCCCAGCCGATAAATATCGATCGTATAGGCGCCAGCCGGGTTCAAGCTGACCATGAAGTCGATCCGCTCCCCGGGGTATACGCTGGCGGCCGAGGCAAATCCTTCGATGGCCGGAGACCGCAGCCCCCGGGTCAGCGGATGCACCATACCGATCGTCGTCTCCGGATATTCGTGGATGTATCGGGTCACTTGCCAATCCAGCGTGCCTTCGAGCTCATTCTCTTTCACGGTAGCGTTGCTCATCCAGCGCCCTCCCTCGCATTCTCGGCGACCTCTCGACCCGCGATCCAATAAGAAAGAGCCCCCGCTTCGAACGTTTCCTGCAATCGCCGCTACGGCCGGAACAGAATCGCCCGGCACGGGGCTGCGCAGACATCCGGTATGTTAAGCGGCAGCACCGTAAGCGTCCATGGTCCCTCGCCCGCTTCCCTCAGTCGGACGAGAGGCGCGGCCATCAGACGGTCCTTGGCATAGTAGCGCTTCAGCATGGGCATCTCCCCGCCGGGCTTGCGCGGATCTTCGATGGTCGTGATATCCATGCCGAGCAAGCCGACGTCGCGACCGATAATCCAGTCCATCGCCTCGGGTTCGAAATAAGGACTCGACTCCGTGTAGCCGGGACGGTTCCAGCGCGAATCCCAGCCTGTCGCGATCAGCAGCGCGTCGCCCGGCTCCAGCGCCGAACCGACAGCCCGCTCCAGCTCGGCGGCCGCAATCGTGTCGTACGGCCGTTTGTCGGGCAGCTGCGCGACCCAAGCTCTCATCGTGAGGCGATCGAGGCCGACGTCGCCCAGCAACTCCCGGTCGGCGAACAGATGATTCGCCGTCTCCAGATACGTTCCCGCCAGGGAATGAAGGCGAAAGGCGTGACCTTCATAGCCGTCCTCGGCGACATTCGCCACCTTTTCCACGGCAATCTCGGGGAACGGAGCGCCGTAGTTCCACATGCCGTTTTCCAGCCTGCCCGTCAAATCCAGCCACTTCTTCATGCAAGTTCCTCCGTCCCGTTAGGCATCGACCGCGCTTAGATTTGGGACAAGCCGAATCGATAGCCCAGCAGCGTCTCGCTTACGCGATGTTCGTCGGACGGGAGCAGCGGAAGCCGCGTCTCGGCGCTCTTGAACAGCCCGAGATGCTTGTAAAGCGCTTTGGTCGTCGGTATCTCGTCCCCGGGACCGAACATATGGATGAACGGCAGAATCGCCTTGGAGAAAAGAGCGAAGCTCTCTTCGCGCTTGCCGGCCCGGTGCAAATCCCAGCTCTCCTTGAATTCCTTCGGGAAGATGATCGGCGCGATAATCATATTTCCGTCGACTCCGGCTTCGATCGCGCGATAGGCGATGATATCGTCTCCGCCGAATACGGCAAGCTCGGTATTTTTCTTGAGAGACCTGATCTTGCCCATATTATGGTCGGTCATCTTGACCGCCTTGATCGCCGGAACGGCGGCTGCCAGCTCTATCAATTGCTGCGCGGTATAGAACGTCTTGGTCGTGACCGGATTGTCGTAAAAAACGATCTGCAGTCCCGTTTTCTCCGCCAGGCTGCCGACATAGGCTTTCACCATATCCAGCGAATTCGGGAAATAATAAGGACTGGGCACCAGCGCGGTCCGGATGCCTGCATTCGCGGCCGCCTTGCCGATTCTCGAAGCTTCCTCCAGGTTCGTATGTCCGAGGCCGATGACGATATGCTTGTCCGGCAGACGCTTGCCGAAAAATTCGGCGATTTCGATGCGCTCTTCGGCGGACAACGCCGGAGATTCGCCTGTGCTCCCGCCGATGACATAGCCTTCCACGTAGTCGGATGTATGCCGAATCAAGTTTTCGAAGCCTTCGTAGTCGATCTTGCCGTTTTCGAACGGCGTCGGTATGACGGGTATGTTACCTTTCACGGCCCATTCCTCCACAATTCATTTTCTAAATACAAAACAGTCGTTTACGCAACTGAACGCAATCAACTATAGCACCCGTTTTCGAACAGTGTCAACGACAATTGTACCAAACCTATACCAAAATAGCCGTAAGCGTTATAATAATAATAGGAAGCTAATTTCTGGTTCGTCCACCGTATGGAGGGGTTTTGTGATTAAGAAGGAATTTCGATATATCGAGCTGGCGGGGAAGCTGCGGACGGAGATTTTGTCCGGCTACCTGAAGCCGGGCCAATTCCTGCTTCCGGAGAAGGAGCTGTGCCAGGTATACGACATTAGCCGCAATTCGCTGCGGCAGGCGCTCGAGCTGCTTACGAATGAGGGGCTGTTGGTCAAGATGGTCGGCCGCGGCACGATGGTCAACAAGGAGCTCGACATCGGCAAGCATGCGGGGAGCGTCATCAACATCATTTGTCCCCAGCACTCCTCTTACGTGAACAAGGCGCTGCCGATTCTGATCGAGATGTTCAAAGCGCAATATCCGAACGTCGAGTTCAGGCAGTTCGGCACGGGCGTCAGCAACGAGGACTTCCTCCAGGACTTGTCCAGCTTCGGCGTCAACGCGGACATCGTCATCATGAGCGACATCGACATGCAGCGTTTGCCGCTCGACAAGTTTTTGACGCTGGAAGAGATTGAATTGGAGCAAGAGATCGCGCAGGACAAGCTCATGGAAATTTTCGGCCTTCCGAACGGGCAGTACGCCATCCCGCTCACTTATTCGCCGGTATTTCTGGCATGCAATCCGCAGTTGTTCGAAGAAAGCGGACTGGAGCTTCCGCAAAAAGAATGGAGCTGGGCGCAGTTCGTCGAAACGGCCAAAGCGCTGACAAGGGATTCGAACGGGGACGGCCTGAACGACATCTACGGCTTCGGCTTATCCTCTTCGCTGTATCGCTGGCCGGTACTCGCCAGAAAGCACAGCTACCCGTTCTGGAAGGAGCCGTCCGGCATGCTGGACACCGAAGGGCTGGCCGGCTTTCTGGACTTCGTTCAATCGCTCCTCTATCGGGACGGCGTAAGTCCGGTGATGGCCGTCAACGACTGGGAGCTTCTCGCCCAGCTGTTCGACGAAGGCCGCCTTGGCATGTTCCTGACGACGACGCTGACGACCAGCATGAACAACGCCGCATTCCCCGTGACCGTTATCCCCCTGCCTGCAAGCAAGAACGCCGTAAAAGGCAACCTCGCGATCGCCAACGGCATGATGGTTCCGCAGACGAGCGGCAATCCGACGCTGGCCAAGCAGTTCGCCCAGTTCGCGATGCGGGCCGACTATCAGATGCGCATGGCAAGCGAAGCCAAGCTTCTGTCCGTCTATACGAAGGTAAACGAGGAAGTGTGGACGGAACGCGAACGCAGCGCGCTCGGCTTGACGGCGTCCAATTCGGAACCGCTGTACTTCATGAACGAGATGCTGCCCGATCCGAACCTCGAGCATGCGCTCGTTCAAGAGATGAACCTGTTCTGGGCGGGATTCGAAACGCCGGCCGAGACGATTTTGCGTTTGAACGACAGACTGCGGCATCTATTTACGCAAGATCCGGTTTGACTGTTTTATATGTGTTCCGCCATATGTAAGGTGTTTGCGTTTACAAAGAAACCGTTTATTTATGAAGCGGTTTCTTTTTTTGATGGGGTGAAATTTGATGACATTTCGTTGTTGACGCCAGGCAACTCCTTCGTGATATAATGGAATTGGTTCTAAACCTATCCCAATATTAGAATATGGATCTCGCATTTACGTTAGGTTGTCTCCCATCAATGACGAATGCTTTGATTCACAAAGGAGTGGCAGCACGTGGAAATGGGCACAATAGCAATCTTAAGCGATGCCTCGACTCGAATGCGAAAAGCACGTTACGGCGTCAACTCCTTCGAAGGTTATGTCGAAGAAGTGCTGGGCCGTCTCCGCCTCCCCTTCCGCGTCTTCGATTCGCTCGAAGACGCCTTGGGCTGGCAGCCGGATATTCTGATTCCGGCCTTGTTCGACGAAAACGCGGACAATCGGGACAAGCTGCAATCGTACGTGAAAAACGGAGGCACCGTCGTCTCGTACGCGGGATTGAAAGGAATGGCGGAAAAGCTCGGCTACTGCGAGGAACGCCCGCTCGGCGCAGGCTACGCCGTCCTTCCCGAAGGTCCTGCCCCGATTCGCTTTCTGTCCGCGACGGGTTGGAGCAAGCTCGCCGGTCAGGTTCCCGGCCACAAGGCGTCCGGCGCGCTGCGCATGAGCAACCCGTCGGGCATCGAATCGGGTCCGGCGCTGCTCTCCATCCCATGGGGCGAAGGAACGTTCGAGCGCTGGTCGGTCGACATCGTCGGCACGATCGTCGCCCTGCAGCAAGGCACGAGTCCTGTATACGACGACGGCGCATCGGCGCCCGACGGAACGATCCCCGTCCAGGACGACACGTTGAAGGCGGACGACCGCTGCGCGTTGGATTGGGAATTCGACCGCCTGAAGACCGCCACGGGCATCCCCTACTTTGCCTTCCCCTATGCCGACTGGTGGCGGGCGGCTATGGTCCGGCATTTGATCGAAGTCGCGCTGTCGAAGGGAAAGACGCTCCCCTTTCTTGGTTACTGGCCTGCGGGCATCCCGGCCGTGACCGCCATCTCCCACGACAGCGACCTGAATCGGGACGCGCATGCGACCGTGACCCTGGAGCTGCTGCGGGAGGTCGGCATTCGATCGACCTGGTGCATGCTTGAACCGGGATATTCTCCGGCTATCTATGAGCAAGTAAAGGCCGACGGCCACGATATAAGCCTTCATTATAATGCCTTGGAGATGGATGGCGGAATCTGGAGCGAAGAAGCCTTTCGCAGCCAGAGCGAGTGGCTCAGGGGAGCGGCCGGCATCGACCGGATCTCGTCCAACAAAAACCACTACACCCGCTTTGAAGGATGGGGTGAGTTGTTCCGCTGGTGCGAGTCGAACGGCATTGAATCCGATCAAACCCGCGGGCCGAGCAAAAAGGGAAATACCGGACTCCTCTTCGGCACTTGTCATCCCTACTTTCCGGTCAGCGATTTCAGCGAGGGGAACCGATTGTACGATGTACTGGAAATCGGGTTTTTAAGTCAGGACCTGAACCACCCCCAATTGTACGATTCCAGTCTCGTCGATCCTTTTTTGGACATTATAGGAGAAACGGAAGGCGTCGCGCATTTCCTTTTTCACCAGGCCCATATCTACAGCTTCGAAGCGGTCAGACAAGCCGTGCGCGAAGTCGTGGCCGGCGCCAAAAAACGCGGTTACGCTTTGTGGACGATCGATCAAGTGAACGAATGGGAAAGAGCGCGAAGAAAGGTCGACCTCGCCGGGTTCGACGAATCGGGGAAGCCGATTCCCGAAGGCGCCCCGCTTCCGCAATCGGCGGTCGTATACGTTCCCGCGGCGGATGACGCGCTTTCCCCGGACGGAATATACGAAACGAAGTTTGGCGTGCGCTGCCGGAAATACATCATCCAGGAAAGGATAGATGAAAATGCCGTCGGAAATGGCCGCTGATGGTAGCCGTCGACCCAGAACTTATTTTCGAACGCTGCTCAAAAAAAGCTGGAGAGACCGCTACATTTTCATTCTTCTCCTGCCGGGCTTGCTCTATTTCCTCTTGTTCAAGATCATTCCCGTATTCGGCAACGTGATCGCGTTTCAAGATTACAACCCCTTCAAGGGCATGTGGGCGAGCGATTGGGTCGGCTTGAGCAATTTCAAACGAATCTTCGAGGATACCGACGTGCTTCGGATCCTTCGTAACACGCTGTTTATTTCCCTCATGCAAATCATATTCGTGTTTCCCGCACCGATCCTGCTTGCGATCATGTTAAACGAGGTTGCCCGCGAAAAAACCAAACGACTCATCCAATCCATTATTTATTTGCCCCATTTCTTCTCCTGGGTCGTCATCGTCAGCATCGCGACGATCTTTCTAAAGCCCGAAGGCCTGATCAATCAACTACTCCAGTACTTCGGCTACGATTGGATATCCTTCATGACCAATCCGCATCTGTTCGTACCGATCGTCATCATCGAGCTCATCTGGAAGGAAACCGGCTGGTCGACGATTATCTTTCTGGCGGCGCTCGCCTCCATCAATCACGAGCTGCTCGAAGCCGCGATCGTCGACGGCGCCAATCGCTGGAAAAGGATCTGGCATATTATCGTGCCCTCCATCGGCTCGACGATTGCGATTCT
Organism: Cohnella hashimotonis; assembly: GCF_030014955.1. Lineage (NCBI taxonomy): Bacteria > Bacillati > Bacillota > Bacilli > Caryophanales > Paenibacillaceae > Cohnella > Cohnella hashimotonis. The sequence continues at coordinate 2,155,293 of NZ_JAGRPV010000001.1, read as the reverse complement.
GCTTATTCTTCGTCTCGGCACGGTTCTGGACACCGGCTTCGAACAAATCTTTCTGATGCTTAACCCGTTTAATCGGGACATCGGCGAAGTGCTGGACACTTACGTGTACACGAAAGGCATCAAACAGGGCGATTTCAGCTTCAGCACCGCCGTCGGCTTGTTCAAGGGCGTTGTCGGACTTGTGCTCGTTCTCACGGCCAACCGGATCATCAAAAAGTCCGGCAATGACGGGTTATTCTAATCGATTCCATGAGGAAAGGAGTGCCTGGCCATGCATTTCAAAACAAAATCGGACAGGTGGTTCGACGGAATCAATTACCTGCTGCTGTCCGTCGTCGGTCTGTGTATGGTCTTCCCGCTGCTGTACATCTTCTCCGTTTCCTTCTCGACGATGCAGGATTTTATTCAGAAGGACATCGTATTGTGGCCATCGCATTGGGATTTGGGCGCGTACAAATATATTTTCGATACGCCCGTTTTCGGCCGCGCGATGTTGGTCAGCGCCTGTCTCACCGTGGTCATCACGCTATTCAATCTGCTCATGACCAGTATGATGGCTTTCGCTACCGTCCATTCCTTCGTCGGTTCGAAGCTGATCCTGAGAATGATCATTTTCACCTTATTGTTTTCTCCGGGGCTCATCCCCAGCTACTTGATGGTTCGCAACCTGCATCTGATCGACACCTACTGGGCGCTTATCCTGCCCGGCGCGATCAGCACGTTTAACTTGATCGTCATTCGACAGTTTTTTCAAAACCTGCCCAAGGAAATCTTCGAAGCTTCGAAGATCGACGGCGCGCATGAGCTTCAAATGTTCACGAAGCTGGTGCTCCCTCTCTCCAAACCTGCCCTCGCGGCGTTCGCTCTCTTCTACGCCGTCGATGCTTGGAACGCGTACTTCAACGTGATTCTCTACATTAACGATACGACGAAATGGACGATTCAGGTCGTGCTTCGGCAAATCGTAATCGTCTCCCCGCCCGACAACAATTTGATAGCCAGCTTGTTGAAGGATCCGCCTCCGGCGCAAACCGTTCAGATGGCAGCCGTGCTTGTCGCCACGCTGCCCGTGCTCGTGATCTATCCGTTTCTGCAAAAGCACTTCGCTAAAGGGGTGATGCTGGGATCCGTTAAAGGTTAAAGCTAGGGGAAACAAAAGCTTGGGGAAACAAAAGAAGACGGGCAGCGTCCGAGCGAACGCCGCCGAACCGCCAAATTCAAAAGAAGGGGACGAACCCGCCATGAAAAAGACAAAAAATCGAATGATCGCAACGCTATCCTTCATTTCTCTGATCGCTATCGCAACGGCCTGTTCTTCCGGCAATGGCAACTCGGAGAATTCCCCGAGCGCGAGCGCCTCCGCTGCGTCGCCCGCAAGCAGCGCCAGCGGCGCGGACACAGGCAAGAAATACACCATCTCGATGCTTGATTTCACCTATGGCAAAATCCCGCCTTCGAACGGCAAAGCCATAGCGCTTCTGAACGATAAATTCAACATTGACTACAAACCGACGATCGTTCCTTACGACGGCTATCAAGAGAAAATGTCCACCACGATCGCAGGCGGCGACATGCCCGACGTCATGGGCATAGAGGAATATTTAGCGTCCGGCTCCTTGCACAAATGGGCCGAGCAAGGCGCGTTCCTGCCGCTAAACGACTATATCCAAAAGTATCCGAGTCTCGCGCTCGTTCCGCCGGAAATCTGGGCGGCCGTCACCAACAAGGACGGCAAGATTTGGGGAATTCCGCGCTATTATCCAAATACGCCGACGCAGAGCTGGGTCATTCGCCAGGATTGGTTGGACAATCTCGGTCTGAAAGTACCGACGACTTACGACGAGCTCGGGCAAGTCGCGCTTGCGTTCACCAAGAACGATCCGGACAAAAACGGTAAAAACGACACCTACGGTCTGGTCATGGGCCCCGGCGGCGCGCCCGGCTACGGCATGGGCGCTTACTGGGACAGAGACACCTGGTACCACAAGGACAAGGACGGCAATCTGATCCCGGGCTACATCACCGACGCCCGTAAGGAAAACGTAGCGCTGTTCGCCGATTTGTACAAGCAAGGCGCCATTAACAAAGGCTTCGGCGCCAACGCCAGCTTCGAAGTCGGACAATCCGACTTTTACAACAACAAAGCGGGCATTTTCATGGGCGGCATTCGCGGCATGGACGAGAATCTCGCCAATTCCTTGCTGTCGGTCGCACCAAACGCGAAGTTCTCCTCCATCCCGCCTTTTAAAGCGCCGGACGGCACGCAAGGCCTGACCGCGCAGCGCGGCTACTACCGGATTACGGTGTTGAACGCCAAGCTTGCCGGCGACGAAGGCAAGATCGACCGCATCCTGTCGTTGGTCGACTTTGGACGTACGTTCATTCCGATCGATCAGCGCACGCCGGACAACGAGACGTTCGACTTCCGTTCCGGCAAGCTGAATACGGGCTACACGTTCGACAATGGCACCGCTACGTTCACCCAGCCGGATCAAGGCCTGCTCGTATCTTCTTACCTGCCCGACAGCAACATGTGGGCCCCGTCCGTGCTGGACAACAAGTATTCGGACACGACGCAGTCCCCTATCCTCAAAGAATACGTGAAACAGCTCGAGAGTGAATACGCGAACTACGAAGAGTACGTGGATCCCCAGTACATGGGATATTCCGAAACGTTAAACAGCAACAAAGGCGCCGACGCGATCTTAAAGGTTGCGGACGCCCAAGTTAAAATGATCATGGGCGAGCTGCCGTTGACCAGCTGGGACAAAATGGTCGACGACTTCATGAAAAGCGGCGGCACGGATATCATCAAGGAAATGAACGAAAGCCTGCAAGGAAGAACGCTGATCGGCTTTAAGAAAATGGGTCAATAAGGTCGCCCTGCTTCCCTTCAAAAACCCAAGATTGCCTTGGGTTTTTTTCATCCCCTTCTACGGCCGCCTTCCCGACCGGCAACTGATCGATCTTTTAACGCATAGGAGTGTTCGACGATTGGCAACGCAAGCATACACCCGCGTGGGACAGCCGTGCAGCAACTTCAACATTCTGGCGACCGCCGTCGTGCGGGATCCGTCGGACGGCCGGGATAAATTTGTCCTTTCCAATTACGCGATGGGCGGAACCGGCAGCATCATCCTCATCGACCCGCTATCCGGCGAAGGCGAAAGTTTCGGGCTTCCCGTCGGACCTGGCGCATGGGGTTTGGTGAACTGGAAAAACGAGAAGCTGATCGTCGGTACTTGCGTCGATCAGGCTTACCTGCACGCGTTCGATCTTCGGACCCGGCAATGGGCCAAGACGCTGGTGTCGGAAGGGGAAGCTTACTTCTGGCAAATGACGCTCGGCTCGGATGGAAACGTGTACGGTGGCACCTACCCCGGCTGTTCGTTAATGAAGTACGACCCGGCAAGCCATACGCTGGTCAACCTGGGCCAAGTATCGGACGTCGAAGGCAACCAGTACAGCAGGCCGGTATGGGGTGAAGCTCCGGGCTACATCCTCGTGAACTACGGCTACAATGTCGCCGGCATGAAAGCTTATGTCATCGGCGACGGGACGTTCCGGGATTTCGGCGCGCCGGGCGAACAAATCAAATGGGTGACGGACAAGCTGATCTGCGCGGAAAAAGATCAACGACTCTCCTACTACGACGCCGCGACCTTGCTCCCTTTCGACAAAGTCGTAGACGACGGCCAGATTCCCCGTACGTCGATTACTTTGCCGAACCTTCAGAAGGTGTCCGTGCGGCGGCTTGGACATAACCGGCTGGCCGGGGTCAGAGGTCAGGATTATTTTATCGCGGCGGAGCCGGAAAATCCGGAAGACTTCGACCGCCCGCTTCCGGTGGCGCTCAAAAAAATTCCCGCGGCCCCTCCTCCCACCGCGATCTTCACCCTTCAATCCGACGGCCGAGGAAAGCTATGGGGGTCCAGCGGCTTCGGCCAAACGGTCTTTTCTATCGAACCTCATACAGGGAGCGTTTGGAACTCTTCGTCCGTATGCAACGAAGGCGGAGAAGTTTACGGCTTGCAATTCGCCTGCGATCGCTTGTTTATGAGCGCCTATGCGGGAGGAGACCACATCGTTTACGATCCTTCCTCCTCCTGGGACCAACTGAACAACGTCAATCCCCGCACCCTGCGTTCCGTCGCGCCCGAGCTGATCCGTCCGGAAGGACGGAGCGTCGTCGGCCCGGACGACGCCGTATGGACGGGGTGGTCGGCCCGTTATGGCGTGTACGGCGGCGGCTTGTCGCGGATCGATCCCGACTCCCTGGAGGTCGAAAGCTGGCTGCACCCCGTACCGGCGCAGCAGATCGCCGGTATGGCCGCCGATGACAAATACGTTTATTTCACGACGAATGGCGGCGCAAGCGGCTTGCCCCACCGCCAGGTTCCTTGCCGTTTTGTCATTTGGGCGCCACGGAGCGGAATCGTCCATGAAGAAATATTGCCGGAGGATCAAGAGGCGGGCAATGCCATCGTCGCGCTGGGCGGCAAGGTCGTCTTCGGGGCCGGGCTGGAGATAAGAATCTATGATCCCGATCGCCGAACGTTGATCCATGCCGTACCTATGGAACACAAATGCCACTGGCTGGTCGCCATCGACGAACGCACCGCAGGCGCGTTTTGCGGCGAACACTATTGGGAGATCGATACGGCGTCCGGCGCCAGCCGCCGCGTAACCGACGTGCCCGGCTTCGTCCGGGCTGCGGCCGTGCATGACGGACGGCTTTATTTCTCGGTCGACTCCACCTTATACAGACTTGAGCAATCCATCGGGAGGAATTCATAATGGCTGAATCATTGGCAATCCACGGCGGTCCCAAGGTCAAGACGACGCCGTTCGGAACGGGAAAGCGTTTCGGGGAAGAAGAATTGAAGGAGCTCCGCGAAGCGCTGGAGCAAGATACGCTGTTCTATCATTACGGCGAGAAGGTTAAAGGCTTCTTGAAAAAATTTAACGAGATGTACGGGGTGCGTTACAGCGTAGCCGCCAGTTCGGGCACGGCCGCCATTCACGTCGCGCTGGGAGCGGCCGGCGTCACCGCGGGAGACGAAGTCATCACGAGCCCGATTACCGACCAGGGGACGGTGATCGGCATCCTGTACCAGAACGCGATTCCCGTATTCGCCGACGTGCTGCCGGACACGTACAACCTGGACCCGGCTTCAATCGAAGCCCGGATCACGAAGCGGACCAAGGCGATCGTCGCCGTGCATCTGGCCGGCAATCCGTGCGATATGGACGCCATCATGGCGATCGCGCGCAAGCATCGGCTGAAGGTGATCGAAGACTGCGCGCAAAGCTATATGAGCGTGTACAAAGGCAGGCTGGTCGGCACGATCGGCGACTACGGCTGCTTCAGCACGAACGATTTCAAACACATCTCGACGGGCGACGGCGGCATGGTCACGGTCAACTCGGGAGACGAGCAAGATTATGCGATCGTCCATGCATTCGCCGACAAAAACTATGAGCGATTCGATACGAAGGTATCCCGCGATATTCATCATCTGGCGCCGAACTACCGCATGACCGAGCTTCAAGGCGCGGTCGGCATCGCCCAATTGGACAAGCTTGCCTGGATTTGCGACACGCGCAAGGCATACGGCGCCATGCTGACGGAAGGACTGGCCGGCACTCCCGGCATTGTGCCCCCGGCCGTCACGGAAGATTCCGAGAGCACTTATTGGTTCTATCTGTTCCGTTTGGATACGAATCTGCTGAACGCGACCGTGGACGCGTTTGTCGCCGCGTTGAACGCGGAAGGCATTCCGTGCATTCGCGGGTATATTCCGCAGCCGGTCTACTTGCAGCCTATGTTTCAGAAAAAAGAAGCCTATCCGGGCACGAACTATCCGTTCAGTCTATCGGACGTCTCCTACGAGCGGGGGATCTGCCCGAACGCCGAAGCCGTGCTGCAGACGTCCGTCCGCATGGGGATCAGCGAATTCTATACGCCGGACGATATTCGCGACATGGCGACGGCGATCCGCAAAGTCGCGGCCTTCTTCCGGAAGGCGGAGGAAAGCTAGACGATGCAAGAGACCGTCAAAAAGATACCGCGATTGGAGGAAATGCTATCATGACCAATAACGTAGATCGGCTGGCCTTGTTCGGCGGTCCGATGGCGGTAACCGACGCGCCCGGAGATCTGTTTACCTGGCCGATCGTTACGCAAGAAGACGAGGAAGCGGCGCTTGACGTGCTGCGAAGAGGCGCCATGTCCGGCACGGACGTCACGATGCAGTTCGAATCGGACTTCAAGGAATGGCTCAAGTGCGATTATGCGCTCGGCTTCAACAACGGGACGGCCTCGCTCCAAGCCGCCATGTTCGGCTGCGGCGTAGGCATCGGCGACGAAGTCATCTGCCCGAGCGTCACGTACTGGGCGTCCGGCGCGCCCGCCTACTCGCTCGGCGCGACGGTCGCGTTTGCGGACATCGATCCGGTCAGCCTGTGCCTCGATCCGAACGATCTCGAGCGCTTGATCGGCGAACGGACCAAAGCGATCGTCGTCGTCCACTACTTCGGCCACCCCGCCGACATGGACCCGATCATGGCCGTCGCCGACAAGTATAACCTCAAGGTCATCGAAGACGTCTCTCACGCGCAAGGCGGCGTTTACAAAGGCCGCAAGCTGGGGACGATCGGCCACGTCGGCGCGATGTCGCTGATGGCCGGCAAGTCTCTGGCGGTCGGCGAAGCCGGCATGCTTGTCACAAACGACCGGGAGATCTACGAGCGGGCGCTCGCCTTCGGCCATTACGAGCGCTACAATAACGACATTCGATCCGATTCGCTGAAGCCCTTCGTCGGACTTCCGCTCGGCGGAGCCAAGCACCGGATGCACCAGCTCAGCTCGGCTGTCGGGCGCGTCCAGCTTCGTCATTACGAAGCGAGACAGGCGGAGATTCGCCGGGCCATGAACTACTTCTGGGACCTGCTCGAGGACGTGCCCGGCCTTCGGGCGCACCGCACGACGCAAGGATCCGACAGTCTGATGGGCGGCTGGTATGCCGCGCACGGCCACTACGTTCCCGAAGAGCTGGGCGGCCTGTCCGTCTCGCGATTCTGCGAGGCGGTGCGCGCCGAAGGCGTCCAGGATTGCGTACCCGGCTGCAATCTGCCGCTCCACACCCACCCGCTGTTCCAGGAAGCGGACGTCTACAGACATGGCCGTCCGACGCGGATCGCGAACGCCGCGCGCGACGTTCGGACGCTGGATGCGAACCTGCCGGTAAGCGCCGGCATCGCCGCCCGCGTGTACGCGATCCCTTGGTTCAAGCATGATCGCCGCGAAGCGATCGAGCGTTACGCGCTCGCCTTCCGCAAGGCGGCGTTGAATTACAAGGAATTGCTCGAAGGCGATGCGGGCAATCCCTCTACCATGGGCGGCTGGAATATGTTCAATCGAAAGTAAAATCGACGTCAAGCGCCCCCTTCCGCAATGCGGTCGGGGGCGCTTTTTGCTCAAGTGCTTACGTTGGAAGGTTCCTTAAACCTAAAGTTCCTTAATCCTGTCCCGGAATTTCAACCCATTCGAATGGCCGCTGCACGGCTAAACCACCGTATTCGATAATTGCGATAACGTCGATCGTCTCCTTCGGATCGACAACGGGCTTCCCCGATTCGAAAAAGGATACCAGTTTGCGGGTAAATGCGGCGAAAAAATCGGATTCCTGCTTGATGAATGCGCACTCTCCGCTCTCGTAGGTCAATCCCAACGCAAACGGACATCCCCGGCCGAGATGATGGATGTTCGCCTGCTTGCCGCCGCCGAAATCGATCATGAACGAGGCCGCCGCCGGCGTGCCCGTATACATGACTCGCTTCGGACGGCTTCCCATCAGATGGACGATCGGTTCGATCTGATGAATCGAATAATTTTCGAACCTGCCCGGTCCCCAGCTCGAGATCGCCGCGATGCCACTTCTGTCGACGGCGGCATATTCTTCGGCGAAGCGAAGCGCGGAGGTGGAGTACATTGGCGTTCCGTACAGCCGGGCCAGCTCGAACAGCTTGACGGCCGTGGCCCGATCGGGCGCGAACGTCTTGTCGATATAAGTGGGCTTGCCCGACTGCAACGGCAAGCGCGATAGCTCCTCGTGGAACTCGGGATGGTCCGGCGACAGCACGATCAGGTAATCGCTCAACCGGACCACCTCTTCGATGGAATCCAGCAATTCGATCCCGCGACTGTCGCACCAATCCCGATTGGTCACCCCGTTTTCTTTGTCCTTTATGGCGTAAGCATACTTCACCTGCATCTCTCCGCCGGACGCTTGCTCGATCCAGGCCGGATACTTGTCCGCATGAAATTCGTCCAAATAATAATCGATGAATCCGATCTTCTTCAATCGCTTCGCCTCCTAATCAACAGATTCGCTTCGGCGCCATCGGCGCTGCCGTCCCCCGCCCGTACGGTCAACCGGCACGGCGCGACGGCGAATGTCATGCTGCGATCCCAGATCGCCAGCTCTTCCTTGCCCAGCTGGAAGACGACCGTCTCTTCCGCCCCCGGCTCCAGCCACACCTTGCGGAACCCCTTGAGCTCCCACGTCCGGCGCGTGATCGGCGATCCGCCGGCCTGAATGTAGAGCTGCACCGTCTCCGCACCGGCCCGCGGGCCGTTGTTGGACACGGTCAGCCGGACTTCCACGTTTCCTCCCGCTTCGATCTCCTCGGCCGTGACCGATTCGCGCGACAGCGAGATTTGGCCGTATTCGAAAATCGTGTAGCTGAGCCCGAATCCGAAAGGATATAAGGCTGCAGCCGGCATGTCGATATAAGGGCGCGGCCGGCCCGGATTTTTCTGGTTGTAATAGACCGGCAGCTGCGCCGAGGAACGCGGCAGCGAGACGGGAAGCTTGCCGCTCGGATTGACCTTGCCGAACAGAATTTCGCCGATCGCGCGGCCGCCTTCCGGGCCCGGGTACCAGGCGCACAAGATCGCCGCGCAGTGATCCGCCAGGCCCGACAGCTCATGCGGGCGGCCCTGGATCACGACGGCGACGACCGGCGTTCCCGTCGCGGCGATCTCGCGCACCAGCTCCTCCTGGACGCCGCCCATCCGCAGATCGGCCAGATCGACCCCTTCGCCGCAGTCCATCTCCGACGGACTCCCTGCCGATACGATCGCCTCGCCGTTGCTGTCGAACGCTTCGTCGAAGGATCGCGCGCTGCTGCCGCCGATCGCGACGACGGCGATATCGGCGCCGCGCGCGGCGGCGACCGCCGCAGCGATGCCTTCCCGCGACCGGTCGCGTATGCCGCAGCCCCGCTCATATACGATCTCGGTGCCGGCAGGTGCCGCCTTCGCGATGCCTTGAAGCACGGTTGTCCCGGTCCCGCCCCGCTGAACGCTCGTATAGTCCCCCAATTGATTGTACAAGGCATCCGCATTCGGGCCGATCACCGCGATCCGTCTCGCCGAGTCGGTCAAGGGCAGGACGCCCTTTTGTCCCGCTTCCCCGTTGCGCAGCAAGACGATCGATTCCCTCGCCAGCTGCAGGTTCAGCTCGCGCGTCTCCTCCGCGCCGATGACGGCTGCCGGCAGCCGTTCGTCCACATACGGATTCTCGAACAGCCCCAGCCGGAATTTAAGCCGCAGCACGCGCCGAACGGCGCGGTCGATCAACGATTCGTCCGCCTTGCCCTGCCGAACCGCAGCCTCCAGCTTCGTGAAGGCGGTATCCCACAGGCTCAGATCGACGCCCGCCGACAGCGCGATCGCAGCCGCCTCTTCATGATCGTCGCTTAAAGCCAGCAGCCGATCGATCGCGCAGCCGTCGGCCATGACGATTCCATCGAAGCCCCATTCTTCGCGCAGGATGCCGGTGAGCAGCTTCTCGTTGGCGTGGCACGGGACGCCGTCGATCTCGTTATAGGCGGCCATAAAGCCGGCCGCGCCGGCGTCCTTCCCGGCTTTAGCGGCCGGAAGATGGATCTCGCGCAGCTCCCGCTCGCCGATCGCCGCGGGACCGGCATTGTGCCCGCCCTGGCCGGCGCCCTGCGCACAAAGATGTTTCAACACGGCAGCAGCCTTGTCCGGAGCGCTCAGCTCTTCCGGCCGCGCGCCCTGCAGTCCGCGCACGACGGCCGCCGTCAGCTGCGAAGCCAGGTAAGGATCCTCGCCGTAGCATTCCTCGGATCGTCCCCAGCGAGGATCCTGCAATATATCCAGCGTGGAGACAAGCGCGAGATGAGCGCCGCGAGCCCGGATCTCGGCTGCGATTCTGGCGTAGGCCCGTTCCGTCAATTGCGGATTCCATGTGGAGCCGATGTTCAGATTGACGGGCAGCAGCGTCCCGTCCAGCGCCTGATGGCCGTGCGGGCATTCCTCGGACAGCAGGACCGGGATGCCGAGCCTGGTATGTTCCTTGACATATCGCTGCAGTTCATTGGCGACTCGGGCGCTATCCGCCGTCGGAATGCCGTTGTTGTACGTAACCGCCGACCAAGGATCGGCCCGGAACAGCCCGTATAGCGCCCCCATGCCGTCTCCGAAAGCCACTTGCCGCTTGAACGCTTCCGTCAGATGAACCCTGGAGCCTTCGCGACGGTAGGCATCCCAGCCGTACATATGCTGATTCAGCTGCCCGACCTTCTCCTTGAGCGTCATGCGCGCCAGCAAGTCCTCGGTTCTCTCTTCGATCGAATACGACGGATTCTTGTAGATGTCCACCCGTGATTCCCCTTCCCTGCTCCCCGATTAACGGTTCGCTTTAAACGCCCGGTACTCCTTCGGCGTGATGCCGGTGTATGACTTGAATACCGAGACGAAATATTTGTACTCCTTGTAGCCGACGCGCTCAGCGATCTCAAACACCTTATCGTGCGTCGTGGCCAGCAAATGCTTGGCATGGTCAATTCGAAACTCATTCAAGTATTCCTTGAAGCTTTTGCCAGTGCTTTGTTTGAACAGCAAGCTGAAATAGCCCGGCGTAATTTTCAGCCAGCCCGCAACCTCCGAAGCTTTCAGATCCTGGTCATAATTTCCCGTCATGTACTGCTTCGCTTTCTCGATAATCCAATGCGACTTGTCGAGACCGTTCAGATCGATCAAGCGAATCAATTGCCGCATCTCTTCCACGGCGATCGCTTCGATGGCGGCGTACGAGTTGTTCGCATGAAGGTCGATCGGCGAATGGCGGCCATGCTCCAGATCCGTCAGACCGCTCTGGCGCAGCCGCTGACGCAGCAGGGCAAGCAATTCGTCATAGATCTGCACCGCTTCCGGCAGCAATCTTCGCTCGGCGGCCAGCGACGCGAACATCTCGTGGACGAGCGCAGCGACCTGGGCCGCGTCCTGCTTGAACAAGAACGAGACCAGCCTGTCCAGGATGGCCTTGCAGTCGTAATCCGATTTGGGTCGATCCTTCGATAATAACAAGCGGTCTTCGGGCAGCAGCGCCGCCCGGTCGGTCAGATCGTGCCATTGCAGCAGCTCCCTGGCCTCGGCGCTCGCGGAAGCCGTCTGCTCCAGCCTCGTAAAGGAAGCGCTGACCGCGCAATAAAGCTTCCCCGCTCCGGTCCACGCCTCCATCGTCTCTTCAAGCAGCCGGCTCGCCGGCTCCTCTTCCAGGTGATGATCCGACATCGCTAGCGTATAGAGTACGTTCCGATGATCGAATACGGCGACGCTGCGAATATCGCGGGCCGTCAATTTCCCCTGGATCAACGCCAGCCATTTTCTCTGAATGTCGCGATATTCGTCTTCCGGCATACCGGAATAAAGCGCGGCGAAATCGGACAATTGACTGACGATCATGCGGAAGGACTCGGCATTCATCGATTGCGGCGGCGCCGGCGGCTCGGCGGAAGGAGACGACCGCAGCACCGCGGACAACCACAGCGCTTCCTCGTCCCCGTTCGAGGACGGCTCCGCCTCTCCCAGCTCGGCCACGATCCCCTTCACCACCTGCACCAGTTCGTCGACGTCGACGGGCTTGAGCAAGTAGTCCGTGACGCCAAGCCGCATCGCTTGCCTGGCATATTCGAAATGCTCATACCCGCTGATCATCACGACCCGTACGCGAGGGAACTCCCGCTTCAGCCGTTCCGTCAGCTGCAGTCCGTCCATCTCTTCCATCCGAATATCCGTCAGCACGATGTACGCGCCATGCTCGCGCATCAGCTGCAAGGCTTCTTCTCCATCGTAAGCGACGCCGACGACTTCGACGCCAAGCGATTCCCAGTCAATCGTGAGCCGCAGGCCTTCGCAGATGACCGGTTCGTCATCGACGATCAGCATTTTCGTTTTATATCCGTTTGTTGCCGTCATCTTCGCTCTCACCGCCGTCCGTCCTGTTGGGAATTTTCAATCGGATCAGAGTGCCGTCAGGCGTACTGGATACGATCTCCAGCCCGGAGCCTTCGCCGAAATAAATCGAGAGCCGCTCCTGAATGTTGCTTAACGCGCCGGAGCTTCCTTCGTCCGTGCGCCCTCTCCGAAGCGCTTGACGAATCGCTTCCAGCTTGTCTGGCTCGATGCCGCGTCCGTTGTCCTGAACGTCCACCCAGACTTCTTCCGCCACGCCATAGCATTTGACGGTAATCCGGTTGACGGCACGGCCACGATTGCGTCCGTGCTTCAGGAAGTTCTCGACCAAGGGCTGAATGGTCGTTTTCAGCATCGGCGCCGCAGCGATGGAAGCATCCATGAAGAGCGAATACCGGAAGGTGTGTCCAAGCCGCCGCTCCTGCAAATACAAGTACGATTGGACGAATTCCAATTCCTGTTGAACGGTCGTTACGTAGCTGCCCTTGTTCGGCGCCGAGCGGAAAAACCTGGACAGCATTTCGATCAGCTGGCTTGTTTTTCCCGCTTTCTCCAGCCGGGCCGTCCAACGGATCATGTCCAGCGTATTATATAAAAAATGGGGATCCATTTGATTTTGCAGCAGTCTGAGCTCGGATTCCCGCTCCCGCAGCTCGAGCTTGTACTTATGCTCGATAAGCTCCTGAATCGTGAGCACCATATCGTTGAATTTGCGGTTCAGCTCGGATATTTCATCATTCGACTCGATCGGCACCCGTGCCGTAAAATCGCCCAGCTTAACGCGATTCGTTTCGTTTTTGAGCCGCAGAATCGGCCTGATGATCGTATACTGGAACCCGACAAGCGCGCTAATGCCGAGCAGCAGCATGGCAGCCAGAATGACCGCCATCACGCTTCGAACGTTCGCCGTTTCCTGATTGACGATCGATTCGGGAATCATCGCGACGATGCTCCATCCCGTATTATCCATCGGCCGGTAAAAAGCCATATAGCTCCTGTTATCGACCCTGTATTTCATATAGCTTGCGTTCCCGTTAGCGAACGCCTCCATCAGGTCGTGCGGATCGAAGCTCGCGGGCACCGAATTGTCGGAACGCAGCACCTGCTGGCCTTCCGCGCCGATAACGAACACTTGGCCCGATTTTTTGTACAGCCCCTTCTCCAGCAGCTCGATAAGGCTGTCTTCATCCAGGCGAATGACGAGATTGGCTTGCGGCCGCGTGATCTGGCTGAACGCATTGAGTATGCGCACGAGCGACACGACGCGGAATTCCCCGTTCCAGCCGCTCTGCACCGCATAGCCGTCCGTCCAGACGATACCGCCTTTCCGGAGGGCGGCCTTGTCCAGCCATTTTCCCTCGTCGGCCAGGACGGGCTCCCCCATATCGATACGATGGCCGTTGAACCCTTCGATGCTGATGGAGCGAATATATTTTTTCGAGAATAGATGAAAGGTGAGCATGCCCTCGATCGCCCGCTTCAGGTTCTCGGACCGTTCGTTGCTCAGCTCGGGCCACGGCCGTAAATATTCGTTCAGGTCTGGACTGAGGATCATGTAGTCGGCGATATCCTCGACGGTGGACGTCTGTTCTTCCAATTGACTGACCACGCTGTCGAGGTTGCGAATCGTCGTATCCTTGAACTGCTTGCTCAAGATTTGGTTAAACTGAAGCTGGACGATCACGCCCACGCCCAAGGTCGGAAGGATGACCAGGAGCAGGAAAATGATGACCGCTTTTCGTTTAAGTCCAAAGCTTCGAGTTCTTCGGGAATACCTTCGCATAACACCCTCCCCGGATGTCCGGACGCCTGTTCCTATTCGCTAGCCTTTTACCGCTCCGGCTGTCATGCCTGTAACGAGCTGCTTCTGGAGCAGCAAATAGAAAATGATGATCGGCACGAGCGCAATCGCAAGCGCGGACATCTGGAGCGTCATGCTCGCCGTCTCGACGCCGACGAAGTTGGCCAAGCCGAGCGGCAGCGTCTTGAGCGCTTCCGAGCTGATCAACACCAAGGCGAATAAATATTCGTTCCAGTTATAGATGAAGTTCAAGATGATGACAGTCGCCATGGCCGGCCTCGCAATAGGCAGTATAATCGACCAGAAGATCCGGTATACGCCGGCACCGTCCATGACGCCGGATTCCTCCAGGTCCTTCGGCAAGCCTTGCATGAAGCCTTCGAGGATGAAGATCGTCAACGATAGATGGAATGCCGTATAAGGCAGTATAAGCGACCAGTACGTATCCAGCAAACCGATATTTTTCATGATCAGGAAGATCGGGATCAGCGTGGCGTGGATCGGCACCAGCATGCCCAGAAGAAAGATCGCGAACGTAGATTTGCGGAACCGAAATTTAAACCGGGCCAAAAAGAACGCCGTCAGCGAGCCGAGCAGCACCGTGATGATCAGCGAACCGAACGTAATGATCAGACTGTTCATGAAATAGGTGTCCATGTTCGCGATATCCCAGGCTTTGGCGTAATTCTCGAAATGCAGCTTCGTCGGCAAGGAAAACGGACTCGCCGCGTATTCCGGTTCCGTCTTGAACGAATCGACGATCATATAGAAGAGGGGGACGATATTGAATAACGCAAATGCGCTTAAAAAAACATACGTCAGCACCCGAAACCAATTCGAATTGTTGCTCAATGCGATTCCCCCTTTCATTAAATCTCTTTTTCTCGTCCCAGACGGTTAACCAAGCTTACGACGATCAGGCTGAACAGCAGGATCAGCATCGATGCCGCGCTGCCGTATCCGAATTGCCTGCTGACGAAGGCATGGTTGTACATGTAGATGGTCATGACTTCCGTCATATGGGCGGGGCCGCCTCCCGTCAGGATTTGCACGAGATCGAATACCCGGAACGAATTGCTGATGCTGTAGACGACGGCCACGAGAATCGTGGAGCGAATCATCGGGATCGTAATGCGGAACACGCGTCTGAGCCCGGTCGCGCCGTCCAGCTCCGCCGCCTCGTTGACCTCGCCCGGAATGTTCTGGAGCGCAGCGAGGAATATGACCATATAAAGCCCGCAATTTTGCCAAATGTAAGCCAGGCTGACGGAATACATCGAGATCGACGTGTCGCCGAGCCAATTGCGCTGCCAGCTGTCCAGGCCGAAAAACCCGAGCAGCGCGTTCATAAATCCGTATTCCGAGTTGTAAATCATCCCCCAGATCAAAGAGACCATAACGGAGGAAATGACAACGGGCATGAAGCCGACCGTTCTGAAGAAGGTGGAGCCCCTCATCTTGCGGTTTAACAGCAGCGCCAGCAACAGGCCCAGCGGAATCTGGCCGATCAAGCCCGTCACCATGATGATGATGTTATTTTTTACCGAGAGCCAAAAAACGGAGTCGTTAAAGATTCGGACATAATTGTCGAAGCCGACGGCCGATTTGGCCGAAATGCCGTCCCAATTGAAGAACGAGTAATACAGCGAAACGAAGATCGGGATGATGGCAATGCCTATATAGATGAGCAATGCGGGAAGCATGCCGAAGAAGATGGCGGCTCTTGTTCCCTTTAACGTATTCATTTTGTCGCCTCCGTTTCTTCGCGGCAGCATCTTTTTCGTCTGAACGGAGAAAACCCGCAGCACGGGTTTTCTCCATCGCCTTTTAAGTTAAAAATCAAACCGGTCAGCCGGCCGTTTTACTTGAGGGCGTCAAGCGCGGCCTGCGTTTTCTTGGCAACGTCTTGCGGCGTCCCCTGCTTGATGGTCAGCGCTTGAAGACCGTTCTCGAATTCCTTGGAGGGCTGGGTCGGGATGACCGAGTCGAACACGCGAGTCGAGCCGTTGCTGGTGAGCTTCATCAATTCTTCCAGGAACGGATTGATCTCGCCTTCGCCCGCCACGTTCTTTTTCGTCGGAACCATGATGCCCGCCTTGGACAAATCCTTGTACAGATCCTCGTTCACGAAGTACTTCATGAACTCGAGCGCCGCGTCCTGCTTCTCCTTGCTCAGCCCGCTTTTGATCGCGATACCGAATTGAGGCACGCCGGCCGCCTTCTTGGGATCGCCCTTGCCGCCCGGCACGCTCGGGAACAACGCGATGCCGAATTTGCTGCCGTTCGGGTTATCGATGCGGATTCTGGCATTCACGGTTGCCGACGTAATGTGCATGGCCGCTTTTTCTTGAATGAAGTAGTCCTGCGCCTGGACCGAATCCATGTTGTTCGCGTCCGAGTTGAAGGCCTCCAGCTTGGTCAATTCGTCAATGACCGCAACGGCTTTGACGAAGTCCTCGTCGGTGAATTTTGCCTTGCCGTCCACGACGTTCTGCAGGAAGTCGTCGCCTGCGAAGCGCTGCGTCAACGTGGACATATACGAGGATTGGAGCGGCCATTGCTCTTTGTTGCCGAGGGAGATCGGCGTGAGCTTCGCCGCTTTTAATTTCTTGATCGCATCGATCCACTCTTCGTAAGTAGCCGGGAACGTATCGTATCCGACTTTGGAGAACATTTCCTTATTGTAATAAATGATATCGACGAAATTTTGCTTGGTCGGCACGGCATATTGATTGCCGTTCTTGTTGAAGCCGGCCAGCGCATCTTCCCGTACGAGCTCGTTCCAGTTGGACATTTGATCGTTCAGCGGCAGCAGCAGATCGCCGCTTACCAGCGGGTCAAGGTCCGCGCCGGGCCATACGACGTCGATATCGGCCAGATTGTTGCCCGCGGCGAGCGTGAACAGCTTCGTCTTGTATTGCGCCGCAGCCACGCCGTCCTGATTGATCTTGATATTCGGATGCTCCGCTTCGAACGCGGCGATGCGAGCTTTGTATACATCGTTATCCGCATTCGGCGATGTCCACGGATGCATCATCGTCAACGTTACGGTTCCCTTGCCTCCGGCGTCGCTCGACGAAGCGCCCTCCCCGTTGTTCGCGTCGTTCGAATTGCCGCAGGCGGCCGTTGCCAAAGCCAGCGTCGTTGCCACGGAGAGCAGTGCGACTCCCTTGATGCCTTTTCTCTTTTTCATGGGCAAACCCTCTTTTCTGCATTTTTATAACATATAATGTTCGTTTATTTCCCACTCTATGTTATTCATTTAGTATAAAGCGTTATCATAAAGCCCTGAATCCCACAAACTTACGATAACATCCGATTTTTTAAATTAAGCCCGATCTTTTTCGTTCAGCACATAGTCGACAATCTCGTTCAGCGGAACGGTAGCGAGCGCGATGGCCGTATCCGTAACGCCGTAGTAGATATACAGGAGACCGTCCTTCACTACGTTGCCCGTCGGGAAGATGACATTCGGGATCTGATAGCCGAATTTCTCGTAATAGGTTTCAGGTTCCATAATAAAATGGTTCGTTCTGGCAATGATCTTCTCGGGATTGTCGAGGTCCAGCAGCAACGCACCGACGCGATAGACGGTATCGTAGTCCACGCCATGGTACAGAACCAGCCAGCCTTTATCCGTTCGCACCGGGGGTGTGGAGCCGCCGATCTTCTTCTGCTCCCATGCTTCCGGACCTGCCGTGGCCAGCAGCTTCGGCTCTTCCCAATGGATCAAGTCTTCCGAATAGCTGATCCACATGGCCGCTTGCTTCGTCCCGTAGGCCTCGCCGACATACTCTTCGGGCCTGCGAAGCAGCGCGAACTTGCCGTTAATCTTCTCGGGGAACAGAATATTGTCGCGATCGTTGATCTCCAGCGGCGTCGTATCGCACAAGTAGTCCCAATGGATTAAATCTTTGGAGGTCAATATGCCCGAGCGGGTCCGCCAGTGCACTTCTTCCTCGCCCCAGCCGTCCGGGTATTGAGGAATGGATCGTTCCGGTATGCCCGTGCCCGTCGGATAATAATTCATGGCGCAAGGACGCAGCGCATAATTCAAGTAAAACGTATCGTCGATCTTGACGATGCGCGGATCCTGCACGCTGCCGTAAGGAAAGCCGAGCATGTCCGGCGTAACGACCGGCTCGTCCAGCACATGCTTGAAGTGGACGCCGTCCTCGCTTTCCAGCAGGCCCAAGAAGTTTTTGCAAGGCGTCAAAGAGCCTGCCGTACGTTCGATCATATAAAATTTTCCATTATCGATGATGACGGCGGGATTGAATACGGTTGCTTTTCTCCACTCGAATAATCCGGGAACGACGATCGGATTCTCGGGATGTCTCGTAATGTTAAGCATGACTACCTCCTGGAATGACTGATGATGGCCTGGACAGTTCGCATTTCGTAATCATTATAGCGCTGCCGGCTTGGACAAAATATCCGACAGGTTTCAGAAAACGTCCGATAATTGCGAATGATTGCGTTTTTCCTGGAAGCAAGTATGCTCCCATCCGTAGAATCGCAACCTCCTTATCCTTGCCCTGCGCATGCAAAAAAAGCCATGGCGTCTCATCCATGGCTTCTTCGCAAGCTGCTGACTACAGTGATATTTCTCTACCCAGCGCGGCGGATCGATAGAGGGCGTCCATCACTTCGGACGTGGTCATGACCTGATCGATATTCGCCCGGCCCTTGATGCCCGAAGCGGCGGAGCGCAGGAAATCGTCGATCTCCGAGGCGAACTTGTCCGACTTGGCGAACGACGGGCTCGTCTCCAGCAGCATGCCGTCCTTGGCGCCGTATACCTTGAAGTCGCCGCTGCCGTAATCGAGCTTGACGCCGGCCTTGTCGCCCAGAAATTCCACGAACATCGCGGATTCCCCGATATTTTGCGCCCATGCCCCGTTGAGGCTGATCGTCGGCCCCGTCGTACGAACCAGGCCGGTTACAAAATCCTCCACGTCGTACGTGCCGTTATAATTCGGCGGACCGGCCCACATATTCACATACGCGTAGGCCTTCATGTCCTTCGCCAGCTCGCCGTAAATTTCACCGGATACGGTCCGAATGTCTGGCTGTCCCAGACTGTAGAAGATGAGGTCGAGGAAGTGGACGCCCCAGTCGATCAATACGCCGCCGCCCGACTTCGCCTTCGTCGTGAACGGTCCGCCCAGTCCCGGAATCGACCGATGCGAGCGGAAGGAGCAGTAGACATGATACACGCGTCCCAGCTCGCCGCCTTCGATCATGTCCTTGATCCGGTTGACTCCCGCAGCGTAGCGATTGACGACGCCGATGTTCAATATACGGCCGTTGCGGTCGGCAGCCGCCTTCATCTCGCGGACTTGCTCCATGTTCAGCGCGGCCGGCTTCTCGCAGAGCACATGCTTGCCGGCGTTCAGGCAATCGATGGCGATCGGCGCATGCGTGTCGTTCGGCGTGCAGATCGATACGGCTTCGATCTCGTCGTCTTCCAGGATCGCCCTGTAGTCCGCGGACGTATGGGGCACGCCGAATTCGGCTGCGAGCGCGCGTGCGCGCTCCTCCAACGGATCGACGAGCATTTTGATATCGGCCTTGTCGATGTCGTGATAATGCTGAATATGCTGGGTTCTGGCGATCATGCCGCAGCCAATGACGGCTACTTTTAATTTGCTCATTCGTGTATCCCTCCGGATCGATTGTCATGATGCCAGCATACCACGGCGAGGGTCACGCGAATTTAGCCGGATTCGCCATTTTATTAGACCTGATTTGCGCTTGTCGCGATGGACTGGTATTCGGTAGGGGAGATGCCGAAGTGCAGGCGGAACGCTTTGCTGAACGAATGAATCGATTGATAGCGGAGCTTGTCCGCGATCTGAGTAACCGTCAGCCGACCTTCGCGCAGCAGCTTGACGGCTTGCTCGAATCGCTTACGATTGTAATACTCCTGAATCGTAAGCCCCATTTCTTTGGAAAATTGATGCGACAAATAGGAGTAGCTGTAGTGCAGCTCCTCCGCCATCGCGCCGAGCTCCGTCATTCGAAGCCAATTGTCTTCGATGTATCGGATTACGTCGTGGACCGGCTTCGTCATCTCCTTGCCCTGCAGCATCGGCGAATACGCCGTCTCCCGGCTGTCGTGGAAGCTGCGGTAGGCCAGCACGATGAGCTGCTGCAAGTACGAGCCGATCATGAAGGAGGAATAGCTCTTCAGATTGACCAGCTCTTTGAAAATGCCTGCGAACGGCGCTTCGATGCCCAGCATGTTCGATACGACGGGCTGCGTCGTCTGATCGAACATTTTCCGGATCGGCTCCAATGACGGCGCCCCGCCCGCCTCGCCCACCTCACCCGCATCGCCTTCCGCAAAGTCGAACCCGACATAATAGTACCGGAACGGATCGTCATCGTCCGCCCGGCAGGCGTGCACCTCCCCCGGGACGTTAAGCACGATGTCGCCTTCCTTGACCGGATGGGACGTCCCGCCGGCCTTGAGCCATCCCCGGCCGGAGACGATGTAGGTGAGCTCATAGCAAATCTGCTCGTGCTCGTTAACGACGTAGCCGCCTTGACAGCTTAAATCCCCAACCTGGAAGAGATCAATCGATCCGAACCGCTGCGGGTTCTCGAAATAAATATGGTCGAAATGAAAATCGATTCGATTGTCTTTCTGTTCATACGTCACTTCTTGGTCCATCGTATCCCCTCTCGGCCCGGCGCGCCTTTTCCAAGGGCTCCCGCAGCGAGTGCTTGCTTTTTACTAATCACCTTAAGCGCACGATCGCCAGGAGTCAAGATGAGTCCGATCATCCCTTAGTTCTCCTTTTGAACGCTATTTCTCCTCGTTTCCTTCTGCCCCTCCACGCCGCCTCTCGCTGCATGCATGCTCCGAAATTGCCTTGGCGTTTGCCCGGTGATACGCTTAAACAGCCGGTTAAAATGCTTAATATCCTCGTATCCCGCCACCCTTGCAATAGCTGAGATCTTCTCGTTCGTCGCGAGCAGCAGGTCGCAGCATAACTCGACACGCAGCTTGTTCACATAATCGGTATAGCTCATCCCTGTACGAGCCGCAAACTGGCGCCTGAACTGTCTCTCGCTGAAACCAGCCATTGCGGCCAAATCCCGCATGCGCACCGGTTTAATCGGCTCACGACGAAGCAGGTTCAGCACCGATTCAAGCGCATCTTCTCCGAACCGTGATGCCCCACCTTCCACTGCCATGTCATTTTCTTTAGAGCGCCTGATAAGAAGCATCAGCTTCACCAACTCGGCTTGCATAACATCATTCGAGTCCGGACGTTTTACGCTATTTTCTTCGAACAGCGTATTGAAGATCCGCTGAAAGGAGCCATCCTTATCCTTGCAGTGCAGCCAAGCCTGCTCCGGATAACGAGCGAAAATGAACCGGAGCATCTCTTCATCTCCCGCAAAAAAACTGCTTAGCGGTTGACTGAGCGAACCGTCGAACAAGCAGTTGTACACGATCAAGTGGCCGGCGTCCGGCCCGGCATGCGAAGGCCGAAACACGTGCGACACCCCGATCGGCAAAAAGAAAAGATCTCCTTTCGACACAGGCAAAAACTGTTCCTCGATATACTGAAACCCCGTTCCTTCGCTCACATAGTTGATCTCTACAAACTCGTGATCGTGATGCCACATCCCGAACGACTCTTGCACCCGATTGATAAAAACAGGATATTCCGGCGACAGAAATTCGGCAGCGGTTGTCGTATAGACGAAAGGTTTGATACTCATGCGCGCACCCTTTTTTTCGTGTTTAACGTCCGATTACACCTTATATATCGTCCGAATAAGCCTCAAATTTCGATTAACCTCTAGTGTATAGTAATTATTGAAATTTGCAATCGGGGAGGGCAGTAAACGTTGAGCGATCACGCAGCTATCGAAGCGGTATGGGTCTGGATGGAAGAACGGCAGGTCATCCAGAACGAGCAGGTGCACGAGCAAATCTATTTCCGCAGAAGCTTTGTGCTGGATCGTTTAGAAGAGGCGACGTTGCAGTTGAAGGTTTCTGCAGACAGCAGATATCGTCTGTATGTCAATGGCATCCCGGTATCACGCGGACCCGCCAAAGGCGACCACCAAACCTATTATTATGAAGAAGTCGACTGCACCACCTTCTTGCGCGAAGGCCAAAATGTAATCGCTGCCCATGTCGTACACTATGACGGCAGAGAAGGTCCGGTTTCCGTCTGGAGATCGAGTCGCGGAGGCTTTTTGCTTTCCGGTGAGGTGTTGGACCAAAAGGGCCAATCTATTTTGACGCTGCATACGGACGAGCGTTGGCGTTGTCTTCAGGAAACGGCGATCGCCTATGATGTCTCGGATGCGGATACCGCGTTTGTAGGCGGTACGGAACGCGTGGACGGCCGCAATCTCGCGCACAACTGGTATACGGCGGAATACGACGATTGCGACTGGCATTTTGCCGTCAAAATTAGCGAACGTGAAAATCCCGTAATCGGCCATTTCTCGCCATGGTATCTTGCTCCGCGTCCGATTCCGCCGCTTTATGAGACGAATCGCGCGTTCATTCCGTCCGCCGGCCCGTACGATATCGGAAAGCCCATCGCGATCGGCCCTCATCAAAACTTTAAACTCGAGCTTGATACGGGCGAGATGACGACCGGCTACCCCATTCTTCGGCTTAGCAGCGGAAAAAACGCAAGCGTAAAGCTTTTATACGCGGAATGCTATCAGCAAATCGATCCGGCAACGGGTGTATTCGTTAAAGGAATCAGAAACGATACGACCGGCGTACTGATCGGCAATTTTGATCTCTATACAGTCGGCGGACATGGTTCCGCAGATCAACCGGAATGTTACGAACCTTTCCTATTCCGGACATTCCGGTACATTTCGCTTGAGGTGGAGACCGCTGGGGAAGCGCTGACCATCCAATCTTTTCATTATAGAGAAACAGGCTATCCGCTGGAGGTCAAAGCGAGCTTCACCAGCTCCGACGTCAGCTTGCAGCCGCTCTGGAACATCAGCATCAACACGCTCAAGCGCTGCATGCACGAGACGTACGAAGACTGTCCTTATTTCGAGCAATTGCAGTACGCGATGGATACGCGATTGCAGGCTCTGTTTACTTACCAGCTAAGCGCCGATGACCGTCTGGCCCGGAAGGCCATCTATGATTTTCATTGCTCCCGGCTGCCTAACGGGATGCTCCAGAGCAGATATCCGTCGATGCTGCAGCAGGTGATTCCAGGCTTTTCGCTCTATTGGATTATGATGGTCCACGATCATTACCGTTATTTTGGAGATTTGACGCTGGTGAGGACCTATCTGCCCACGATTGACGGGATTCTGGAATGGTTCCATCAACGAATAGCTTCCGATGGACTGCTGGATCAAATGCCCCCGGAATATTGGTCCTATGTGGATTGGGTAGACGAGTGGCGCGAACTAAGCGGCGTACCGACGGCTTCAAAGGAAGGCAGCATGGTCATCTATAATCTGATGTACGCCGCATCGTTGAAGCTGGCCGCCGAGCTTCAGGACGCGTTAGGCAGAAACGGAACTGGCGACGACTACAGGTCTCGCGCAACGGCGCTAATTGAAGCCGTCAACCAAACCAGCTATTCGGAAGCTGCCGGACTTTATCAGGATGCCCCTCAGGCGAAGCTGTACAGCCAGCATGCACAGATCTGGGCCGTACTAGCCGGCGCCGTCCAGGGAGAAGCTGCCAGGCAACTGATCGAGCGTATGCTTGCCAACCAATCGTTGTCTAAAGTATCCTACGCCATGTCATTTTTCTTGTTCCGCGCGCTCGAGGAGATCGATTCCTACGATCTATCCTTCTCTCTTTGGGACACCTGGAGGGACCTGGCTGCGCTCGGACTCACATCGTGGGTGGAGGATCCCGTCAGTCAGCGCAGCGATTGTCATGCCTGGGGCGCTGTGCCTATCTATGAATTCAGCGCCAAAATATTGGGCGTATCGCCTGCCACCCCAGGCTATACCACGATTAAAGTCGCACCGCAGCCGGGCAAGCTGACATACGCGTCCGGAGATGTCGCGACACCGCAGGGAGTCGTACATGTCGCATGGGAATTGAGCGATGGGAAGCAGTTCAAATTGACCGTATCGACTAGCGCCGTTGCGCAGCTGGAGGTTGTTCTTCCGGATCAATCCGTACATGTTCGTCAAGGCAGGGAAGAATTTCATTTCTCTTGCAAACTGCCATAAACGCATAACCGCCGCTTAATCCTCTCGAGGAAGCGTCGCCGGACTTTCCTATCATACAGGCTGATAGGGATATGACTTGACGGTATGATAACCATTCTAGAAGGGGGATTTAAATGTTCACAAAAAAAGGAATGAAAACGTTTTCGAAGTTGACGGTCTCTTCGGTCGTACTTGCCATGGTTCTAGCTGCTTGTGGAGACAATGAAAACACGAATTCGTCCGGCGCTTCCAGCGGCAGTACAGTCAGCGGAGAAAAAGTAAAACTTAGAATGATCGAAAGCTTGACCTCTGATACCCGCACGGCCGAGCTCCAAAAGATGATCGACGCTTTTAAGAAAGCCAATTCCAATATCGATGTTGAATTGATCTCGCCTCCTTTCGACCAAGCAGACAACAAGATCCGTACGATGCTCTCCGCCAAAGAAGATATCGATATCGTCGAAGCCCGTGACCTCAACGTAGCGGAATTCGTCAACAACGGATATCTTGAACCGCTTAACGAATATACGAAAAACTGGAGCGAGTTCTCCACGGTAACGAAAACAGCTCTTGACGTCGGCAGCATCGGCGACAAGCTGTACTTCATCTCCAACGGCCTCTATCAGCGTCAAATGTTTTACCGCGCCGATTGGCTGAAAGATGCGGGAATCGCCGTACCGAAGACCTACCAGGAGCTGGTCGATGCCTCGATCAAGCTGACCGACAAGTCCAAGAACCGTTACGGCTTCTCGTTCCGCGGCGGCCCTGGCGCGAACTCCGTGCCGGACACGATGGTTCTGGCTTACAACGGCGCTAACGTCAACACGAGCGACGCGATGTTCCTGAACGACGGCAAGTCGATCTATTCTTCCCCCGAAGCGAAGCAAGCGCTCGACCTGTACCTGAAGCTCTTTAAGGAAGGCTCGCCTGCAGACTCCGTCGGCTGGGGCTTCTCCGAGCAAGTACAAGCGTTCACTTCCGGCGTGACGGCCTTCCTGCTTCAGGATCCCGACGTTATCAACACGCTGAAGGATGGCATGGAAGAAGGAACCTGGGCGACCGCGCCGATGCCGACCGGCCCGAGCGGCGTCGCGCTGATCAGCGCCGGCGGCGCGGGATGGGGCATTACGTCCTTCTCCACCAAGAAGGAAGCGGCTTGGAAGCTGATCGAATTCCTGAGCTCCAACGAGCAGAACGTCGAATGGTCCAAGAGCTACGGCACGATTCCGATCCACAGCACCGCGACCGAGGACGCATACTTCAATGACGGTCCTTACAAGACGCTGCTGGATATGACGGCCGATCCCAAGACGTTCGTCAACTACAAGCCTCCGTTCAACTACCCGGCGAACAGCAAGTTCGGCACGGTGTCCATGGAGACCGGTCAACAAATGCTGCTCGGCAAGGCGACCGTAGAAGAAACGCTGGCCAAGTGGGACAAGTTCTGGGTCGATGCGAAAGCGGAACTTGGCGCGAAATAAGCTGCAGAGCGACTGTTAACCACAAAGGGAATATGGCGGGCGCTTGCGCTGCGTGCCATATTCCCTGCATTATAAGGCGGTGACTTCGAATGAAACAGCGTACTTTTATTTGGCTCAGCCTATTTCCCGCATTTCTGCTGCTCGCCGTCTTCACGTTTTATCCGTTCCTGCGCGGCGTGATCATGGCCTTTCAGAATTACGAATTGTTCAACCTCAACAACGTCGATTTCGTCGGACTCCAGAATTTCGAGACGGCTTTCCGCGACAGCAAGTTTCTCACCGCGCTTCAGAACAGCGTATATTGGGTCTTCTTCTCGCTCGTCTTTCAGTTCTTTATCGGACTTGCGCTCGCGCTTATGCTCAAGAAGCAATTCCGCGGACGCGGCGTCTATCAGGGCTTCGTATTCTACTCCTGGGCGCTGTCCGGGTTCCTGATCGGCCTGATCTGGAAGTGGCTGTTCAATTCCCAATACGGCGTCATCAACGACCTGCTGCTTAAGACCGGCATCATCCACGAGCGGATCGGCTTCTTATCGGACCCGCATTGGGCCATGTTCTCGGTCATCGTCGCGAACGTATGGTACGGCATCGCCTTCTTCGCCATCATGCTGCTTGCCGCCCTCCAGTCCGTGCCCGGCGAATTGTACGAAGCGGCCGATATCGACGGCGCCAACGCGTTCCGCCAGTTTTTTAACGTGACCCTGCCCTATATTATGCCGACGATCATCGCCACGACGCTGCTGCGCGTGATCTGGATTTTCAACGACCCGACGCTCATCTACGGGATGACCAACGGCGGTCCCGCCGGGAGCACGCATGTGCTGTCCTCCCTCCTCATGGAAAAGCTGCTCGCCGGCAATTACGGCATGGCGTCCGCGATCGGCGTCATCATGCTCGCGATTCTGATGCTGTACACGATTTTCTACCTGTTCGTGACGAAGTCCGAGAAAGTGGGTGACTTCTGATGGCCGTCAAAGCGACCCTCAAGGGATTAAAGATCTTCTATCTGGCGCTGCACCTGGCCGTGGTCGTATTCCCGCTGTACTGGATCGTCATCACGGCCTTCAAGCCCAAAGGCGACATCTTCAAGCTGCCGATCTCGTATTGGCCGACTCACTTTTCTCTCAGTAACTTCGACCGCATCTTTACGGTTTCCAAGTTTCATGTGTATATCATGAACAGCTTGATCGTGTCGATCGTGTCCGCCGTCGCCGTCATCGTCATCTCGATTTTGTGCGCGTACGTCATGGCGCGCTTCTCGTTCCGCGGCCACAAGCAGATCATGCTCGCGTTTTTCCTCACGCAGATGCTGCCGGGCTTCGTATCGCTGGCGCCGCTGTACCTGATGATGTCGGACATGGGGCTGACGAACACGCGGATGTCGCTCATCCTGCTGTACACGACGGGCTCCATCGCCTTCTCGACCATTATGCTCAGAGGCTTCTTCCAGCGCATACCAGCCAGTCTCGAGGAAGCGGCGATGATCGACGGCTGCTCGCGGACTACGTCGCTGTTCCGCATCATTATCCCGGTCATGCTGCCGGGGATCGCTTCAACGTTTATATTCGCCTTCGTTCAGAACTGGAACGAGTTGTTCCAGGCCGTCATGTTCATCGATACGAATTCGCTGAAGACGCTGCCGGTCGGGATGAATTCGTTCGTGCTGAAGTTCGATATCGATTGGGGATCCATGTCAGCCGGAACCGTCATCTCTGTTATCCCTACGATCATCATGTTCGCCTTCGCCCAGCGCTATATCGTCGAGGGCTTGACGCAAGGGGCAGAGAAGGGCTAAATGGGCACAGCGGTATGAACCTGTCCTGGAACGGCGGTCTTTGTAAAACTTAAACATAAAAAAGGGGATGAAACGGCAATGATTGTTTCATCCCCTTTTTTATGTTTAACGCCCGTTTGTGCTTATGAAAATTCCAATCATGCAAAAAGCTCCTGAACCGTCATAAGAAACGATTCAAGAGCTTGTTCATTTATAGGGTGGTGCGGTCGAGAGGACTCGAACCTCCACGGGGGGTTAGCCCACTGGAACCTGAATCCAGCGCGTCTGCCAATTCCGCCACGACCGCATATCTGTCTTGTCATGTTGCTTCCGCAAGACGATAAATTAGATTATATAGGTCTGTCCAACAAAAGTAAAGCTTTTTTTTCGGTAACTTATCGGCAGGGTTTGTCGTCTTATACGGGTACCCAACAATCGGGCGCAAGAACGCAAGCGGCCGGTTACGCGAGGAGATGCAACATGAGTTTAAAAGCGCGGTTTATCTCATTGTCGGTCGTCCTGGTTTTGTCGGTCGCGATGTTTAGTTTATTTTTCGTTCAAGCCTACCACAGCCGATTTCCGGTTCTTCAACGCATGTTCTACGGCGCTGCAAGCACAGCGGCCGCCACGGGTGAACACGCGAATGCCGATTATTCGCCCTACCCCGGCCTGAAGGCAGGCCGCTCACAACCCGACGGGCATTATTATCGCAACCGCGTGCTCGTGCTGATGTATCACGACGTCTCGCCATCCCCGACGGACGTACACTCGCTGTCCGCAAGCAACTTCGAGCGTCAGCTTCAATTGATGAAGGACAACAATTTTCATTGGATCACGATGAGTCAGTACCGCAATTTTATTCTGCACGACCGGCCCGTGCCCGAAAATGCAGTCCTGTTGACGTTCGACGACGGTTACGAGTCTTTTTATAAGTACGCATATCCGCTGCTTAAGAAATATGGAGCGCCGGCTACCAGCTTCCTTATCGTAGGCACGGTCGGCAATCCCAAGATGCCCGGCGTAGAGAAGCTGACCTGGGACCAGGTCAGAGAGATGCATCGCAGCGGCATCGACTTCTACAGCCATACTTATAATCTTCATTATTACGCGCCGACGGACGCGCGGGGCAAGCACCCGGAGCCCGTCCTTTCGAGCCGGCTATATTTGAAGGACAAGGGACGCAGGGAAACGGAGAACGAATATGAATCGCGCGTGGATGCGGATCTGAAGCAGGCGAACGAGGTGCTGAAGCAGGAGCTGGGCGAAAACGATCACGTGCTCGCCTTTCCGTACGGCGCTTTCTCCGAGTCGCTGCTGCGGATCTGCCGCAAGCGCGGCATTGACGTGACGCTGACCGTCAAGAGCGGCCTGAACAAGCCGGGACAGACAAACGGTTTCCGGTTGAACGCAGGCGGCATGAGCAATAATCCGGAGCTTCAGCTCGCGCTGATGAAGGAGGCGCAGCAGCGGCTCGGGCACGCGCATTTCGATCGTTCGCCTACCTATAAGCGCTACGCCATCGTATCATCTGTCGTTGCAGCCTTCGCCTTCGCCGCGTGGATTTATTTTGGCATCGCGCTGTTCAGGCAGCGCAGAGCATCGTCGGCTCCCGCCAACCATACGCCTCACTTTTAACGCTTCGGCATTCCTGCGTCCGCGCCACCTCATTTTCTTCGTGCGTTTACCAGCTCCCTTTCAGGGGATAATGGAAAATTATCGCGAGGGGCGTGACGCATGAACCTGCCGGCGTTTTTGATGTCCAGACAGAATCTGGATTCGGACCTTTTCCTGCATCCGACTATCCTTACCGATCAACCGGTCGTGTTGGCCGGTTACAATTCTCAGATCGATCTGCCGCAAACGATCGCCTTGCTTAGGCAAATGGCCCTGAATGCCGCCTCCGCGGATAAACCGCCGTTCGATCCGAGTAGCGGGATCGGAACGCCAATGAACGATCCGGGCGAACGAGAGATCCTGGACGCGATCGCGGCAGGCCAGATGCTTATTTTTTCGTATGCAGGCGATCGTTGTATGAAGCTGGTTCCTGTCCATCGGACATTGTCCCGCGCCATAGAAGCACCGACGACGGAAAACGTGCTTCGGGGCGCCATCAGCGCCTTTAACGAAGATCTGGATACGAATATCGGGCTCGTCAAAAAGCATTTTTCCTCGGAAAAGCTGCGCCTTCGCTCCTATGCGCTAGGCGGGGATCAGCGCAGAAGGACCGCTCTTCTTTATATGGAGGGGCAAATCCATGAACAACTTCTGCAGTCCATCGTCCGGAAAATCGAAGCGCTCCCGGACCGGGACGTTCCCGATCTGGAAGCTTTATCCGATCTGCTCGGATTTTCAAAATGGACGCTGATCACCCGTTACAATACGACCGAGCTTCCCCAGGAAGCTGCCTCCGCTTTGGCTAGAGGCAAAGCCGTCCTGCTGCTGGACCGATTTCCATTTGCCCTTGTGCTGCCCAGTTTGGTGTCGGATTTGTTCGTCTCGCAAAGCGACCGCAACTTTCCTGTTTTTTTCAAATTCTCTTTTCAGGTCTTGCGCGTGCTCGGCGTACTGACCAACGTGCTGCTGCCCGGTTTATACGTTGCGCTGGTGTCGGTGAATCCCGAAGTACTCCGGATCGAAATCGCCCTATCCATCGCCGGCAGTCGCGAGGGCGTACCCTATCCGGCGCTCGTCGAAACGCTGCTACTGCTGCTGATCCTCGAATTGACGCTCGAATCCACGATCCGTCTGCCCAAAACGATCGGGCCGACCATCACGATGGTGGGCGGCATCATCCTGGGACAAGCTGTCGTTCAGGCCAATCTCGTCAGCAACGTGCTTATCATCATTTTGGCTGCCTCGACGATCGCCAACTTTACCGTCATCGGCTTCCAGAACACGACGTCCCTTCGTCTCTACAAATATTTGCTGCTGTTTCTGTCGGCGATGTTCGGCGTATTGGGCCTGTTCGTAGGCATTGTCGTCATCTGCGCGTATCTAGGACAAGTCAGCACCTTCGGCATCCCTTACTTATCACGCTGGAAAGCAGGACGACGCTATGGATAAGAGCCGCCAGGTCATCGTCATGTGTCTGATCACGCATATGGGCCTGATCTTTTTCCTGTATCCGGCCGATATTATCGCCAGCCTCTCCGTCGGACAATGGAGCGCCGTGCTGTTCGGGTTTATTTGCCATGTCAGCATGGTCGCCGTCTATACGAAAGGCTTAAGCTATTGCGCGCCGCGAAACGTGATCGATCTGTTCCAAAGCGCCGGCAACGCTTTTGCCTTTCTGGCGCTGCTGCCGCTTGCCATTTACTTTGTCATGATGATCATCATCACCGTTCGCGCGTACGCCGAGATCGTCACGGTGATCTTCTTGGGCAATACCCCGCTTTGGACGATTATGCTGCTGTTTCTCGCAGTAAGCACCTTAATTTCCTCATGGGGTGTCGAGTCGCTTTTTAGAACGGCCATGCTCGTCGCGCTGCTGTTTTTCCCCTTCTTAATCCTGGTCATCGTGCTATCGTTTCAAAACGCGGACTGGCATTACCTGCTGCCGCTCATGGACCGCAAGGCCGCCAGTTTCTCCTACGTATTCCACCGCCCGTATCTGCAGAGCATGTTCGCTTTTGTCGGCGGATTTTTGTTTTTGGGCTTTATCCCTTCCCACGTTCCTTACCAACGCCGCAAGATCGTCTGGTTCAGCTTCGTGCTGCTTCCGTTTTTTCTCATATCGGTCTACGTGCCGCTCTTGACGTTCGGCGAAAATACGGCTTCCAAGTTCCCTTTTCCGTTTATCATGGCTGTGGATACAGTGGACGTCAGCTGGCTGATGTTCGACAGAGTGACGATGTTTTTCATGATCAGTCTGTTATGCTTCGTTATATTGTTCCTGGCTTTGGTCAAGTGGGAAATGCTGCTGCTGCTCCGACGCGCCTTGCCTGCCGCAAAAGCGCCGGCCGTTAGCGTGCTGTTGGCGGTTTTCGTATTCATCGTATGCCTGTTGGTCCCGAACTGGAGCGCCGTCGAGCAGATGTTATGGTGGAATACGTACTTGCGCTTATACGCAGCCTTCGTTATTCCGCTGGTCACCTTCGCGCTCGGCTTTAGCCGACGCCGGAAAGAGGCGATCGAATCATGAAAATGCGCCTCGCCCGCCTGACGCTTTTTGCGCTGATCGTCGCTGGAACGACGGCCTTGACCGGTTGTTGGGATATTAAAGATATCAATCACCGCGCTCTGCCGATCGTTATGGGCGTCAAACAGACCGGTCAATCGTACAAAGTACTGCTGCTTGTGCCGGATACCCGCGATACCGAAACGAGCGCTAAAATCATTTCCGAATCCGGCAACACCATCAATGAAATATTGGACAAGATCAATAAAAACATGGAGAACAAAGTCGACTTGCTCCATTTGAAGGTTATCGTCTTCGAACGGTCCGTAGCGGAAAAGGGATTGGGGCAAAGCATTGAGAGCTTCATGCGGTCGCGGGATATCCCGAACAAGACGTTCTGTGCGATAAGCGTTGGAATGCTGGAGCCGCTTTTCGAGAAGCTGAGCACGGCCTCTAAGATCGGCGGAATGGAAGTGTACGACTTTTTCGAAAAAAACGCGGGGTGGTCGCCGGAGGTCGTGCAAACCCGAATCTGGGAAGTGTTCCGCAGCATGGACTCGTACACGCGAGACGTCGTCATTCCCACCATCAGGCCCGGCAGGACGACGACGATCGAAAGCACCGGCGCGGCGGTTATCAAAAACGGCAAAATGGTGGGCACCATCGATTCAGAGAAGGCGCTGCTCTACAACTTGTTCAAGGGAGCCGGAACGCAAGGCAAGATCGAGGTCATGCATCACGCGACGGTAAAAATAGAAGCCGACCGATTGACGAACAGCAGCAAGCTGCACGAAGGCCAAGCGACCTTGAGCAGTTTGCTGCATTTGAAAGTAACCGTTCTGGAAACCGTAGGCGATCCTTCCGAATCCGAGATCAAACGGGAAATCGACGATCAGCTTTCGGCGCGTTTTCAAACCATGCTCAGGGACGCTCAATCAAAAGAAGCCGACTTCTTAGGCTTGGGGCAGCTTTTCCGGGACAAGCTCTCACGGGACGACTTGCAGGCGTGGAGATCGAAATATTATCCCTTTATGAAAATCCACTTTAAAGTCCATGTCATCATTCAAGACGAAGGACTGTTAAAATCGAAAAGCTGACGAGATTCCGCGCTTCCGGTCAGACGATCAAAGCTACCGATGCGATCTTATTTTTACCCGTACGCTTGGCTTGATACAGCAGCGCGTCCACGTCCTCAAACAGCTTCTCTTTGGTGTAAGGGTTCGCGTAGCTTTTTAATCCGACGCTCACCGTCACGGCCCTGCCGTCCAATTCAGGATGACGCGACTTCGCAAGCTCGGACCGGATTCCGTCGACCAAAGCATGCGCCTCCTCGAACGATTGCTCGAACAACAACAGGGCGAACTCCTCGCCGCCGTAGCGAGAGGCGATATCGGCCGGCGATATGCGATCCTTGATGACGCGCGCAACGTTGGCAAGGATTGTATCGCCTACGCGATGACCGAACGTATCGTTGATCGACTTGAAGTTATCGATATCGATCAATGCCAGATGAAACGGCGCGCCTCTGTCCGCGAATTCCATTGCCTTCTCGTAAAATTCGTGGAAGGACATATGGTTGTACAGATTCGTTAATGCGTCCGTCTTGGAACGCTGCGACATGACCGTATTTTCAACCAGCAGCTGCTGTTGGGCGATCATCGCCGCTTCAAGATCGAAGACGAGATCGCGTCCGCTGATAATGATGTAGCTGGCCGCAACCGTGCTGAGCACAAAAAACAGTACGATGGCGATCAGGTCAAAAGCGGTTACGAACGAACGGAATCCTTCGTCCCACACGTATAAAGCGCTGAACCCCGCAGCCTGCAAAACTGCCGTGAACCAAGTCAAGTTTAATCTGAAAAATAAAATCGAAGCAAAAATGGGCAGCAGCATGATCGCCGCGATAATTCTGATGTCCATATTCAAATGGACGATAATCATCGAGATAATCGTACCCGCCAGAAAAATCGAATAAAACGAATAGCGTCCGGCTTTAAAAAGAATGAAATGGGCGCATGCTGTGACGCCACTCATTAGCAGTGTGGGATAGAGCAGAATATGTAAATAAAATTGGTGCGCACTGGCCTCGTAAGGAAGGAAGAGATACGAGAAAAGCTGGGCAAAGAAGTGAGCGCCGATCACAAGCCAATACGTCCAAATGAACCATCGCACGTACTGAACCTGCCGCTGCTTTTCGATGGCAGCGAATGAAGGGCTGGAAAAATACCGGGTACGCTTATTTTTCATTTTACACCACACTTACCGAGTCTAGTTGCTGAAGGATGAATACTACATAATTCGACATATCTCCCGCACTCCCTTCCGATGAATATAAATAAATTGTGTCAATAAACCTGACGACGCTGCACGCGTCGCCAGGTTTTAGGAGAACACGTTCCTTTTAGGTCAATCGATGCATGGACCATACGATCCCGGCCGTCGAACCGCCTAGATTCAACGATGCCGTTAACCCGTTGGCGTCATAGAACAAGCCGATAACGTCTCCTGCGTTAAGCTGCACATCACCGGCCAACGTGACCGTGCCGCTGCCGAGGATCGCTCTGAGGGTAAGGAGAAGCGCGATATTGACGTTCAGGATTGGAAATAATCCGGTAATCAGCGTCGTCGCTGTGGGCGAGGTCCGTCTGATGAAAAACGAAGGGTTCACGCCCGCGCCCAACGATATGGTCAAAGCTGCTGTCGTGCTGTAGTTGATGGTAGCTTTTATGGCATATTGGCCCGTCGTCTGCACTGTGTAGTTGCCGGTCGTCGGATTAAACCCCGTCGTCGTAAAATACGGACTCGCCACCGTGAACCCGCTCAGTTGCGTGCTAGTCGAAATCGATGCTAGGTTCGGGATGAAGCCGGAAAAGCCGTCGGTCGAGATTGTACCTGTGGATCCGGTAGAGCCAGTGGCCCCGGTTGCGCCGGTGGCTCCTGTAGCTCCGGTTGGGCCAGTCGCGCCAATTTCTCCGGTCGCACCGGTGGTGCCGTTAGTGCCGGTTGAACCAGTTATACCTGGAGCTCCGGTGATGCCGGTTGCGCCAGTTGCACCTGGAGCTCCCGTTTCGCCTGTTGACCCGGTAGCTCCAGTTGACCCGGTTACGCCTGTGGCACCAGTTGCGCCAGTTGCTCCCGTCGGGCCTGTTGTTCCTGTTGAACCAGTTCCCCCTGTCGGACCCGTTGCTCCTGTTTCGCCTGTAGCTCCAGTAACACCTGTTGAACCGGTTGGTCCGGTTGCGCCTGTTTCTCCGGTCGGCCCTGTGGCTCCGGTCAGTCCGGTTGAACCTGTTGCTCCTGTAGTTCCCTTTGAGCCAGTTTCTCCGGTCGGCCCCGTGGCACCGGTTGCACCTGTAACTCCCGTAACACCGGTTGGTCCAGTCGTACCTGCCGCTCCGGTTGCACCCGTTTCGCCTGTAGCTCCTGTTTCGCCAGTAACACCCGTCGAGCCTGTTGTTCCTGTTGAACCAGTTACACCTTTCGGACCAGTGGCTCCTGTTTCGCCTGTGGCACCAGTAGCACCTGTTGAACCGGTTGGTCCGGTTGGTCCGGGTGCGCCAGTTTCTCCCGTCGGCCCTGTAGCTCCGGTCAGTCCAGTTGCTCCCGTCGAGCCGGTTGCGCCAGTTTCTCCGGTCGGCCCTGTAGCTCCGTTCAGTCCGGTTGCTCCCGTCGATCCGGTTGCGCCAGTTTCTCCGGTCGGCCCTGTAGCTCCGGTCAGTCCAGTTGCTCCCGTCGATCCGGTTGCGCCTGTAGCTCCTGTAGTTCCCGTTGCTCCTGTCGCACCGGTTGTACCCGTTTCGCCTGTAGCTCCCGCTGCGCCCGTTTCTCCGGTCGGCCCCGTGGCACCGGTTGCACCTGTAACTCCCGTAACACCGGTTGGTCCGGTCGCACCTGTCGGACCGGTTGCACCCGTTTCGCCCGTATCTCCCGTTGCGCCAGTCGGCCCTGTAGCTCCTGTAGTTCCCGTGGCACCAGTAGCACCCGTTGAACCGGTTGGTCCGGTTGCGCCAGTTTCTCCCGTCGGCCCTGTAGCTCCGGTCAGTCCAGTTGCTCCCGTCGAGCCGGTTGCGCCTGTAGCTCCCGTAGTTCCCGTCGCTCCCGTGGCGCCGATTGGTCCGGTCGCACCTGTCGGACCGGTTGCACCCGTTTCGCCCGTATCTCCCGTTGCGCCAGTTTCTCCGGTCAGCCCCGTGGCACCGGTTGCACCTATAACTCCCGTAACACCGGTTGGTCCAGTCGTACCTGCCGCTCCGGTTGCACCCGTTTCGCCTGTAGCTCCCGTTGCGCCAGTAATACCCGTCGAGCCTGTTGTTCCTGTTGAACCAGTTACACCTGTCGGACCAGTTGCTCCTGTTTCGCCTGTGGCACCAGTAGCACCCGTTGAACCGGTTGGTCCGGGTGCGCCAGTTTCTCCGGTCGGCCCTGTAACTCCGGTCAGTCCGGTTGCTCCCATCGAACCGGTTGCGCCTGTAACTCCTGTAGTTCCCGTTGCTCCTGTCGCACCGGTTGTACCCGTTTCGCCTGTAGTTCCCGTTACTCCCGTGACACCGGTTGGTCCGGTTGATCCAGTATCACCCGTTGCCCCGGTTTCTCCGGTCTGCCCCGTGGCTCCTGTAGTTCCTGTAGTTCCTGTAGTTCCTGTCGCTCCAGTGGCACCGGTTGGTCCAGTCGGGCCTGTCGCTCCGGTTGCACCAGTTGATCCAGTTGCACCAGTTGATCCAGTTGTTCCCGTTTCGCCCGTTGCTCCTGTCAGTCCGGTGGCTCCTGTGGCTCCTGTTACTCCCATGGCGCCAGTCGATCCAGTAGCACCCGATTCACCCGTGATACCGGTTAGTCCAGTCGCGCCAGTCTCTCCTGTCGGGCCTGTGGCTCCTGTAGCTCCCATTTCACCCGTAGCACCAGTCTCCCCAGTAGCACCTGTTGCTCCGGTTGCGCCAGGTGCTCCGGTTTCTCCGTTCGGACCGGTAGCTCCGGTAGATCCGGTTTCCCCATTAGCACCCGTTTCTCCCGTTGCACCGGTTGGTCCGGTTGGTCCGGTTGGTCCGGTTGGTCCGGTTGCGCCCATTTCTCCAGTCACGCCTGTTACTCCTGTCGATCCAGTTGTCCCAGTTTCACCTGTCGGTCCGGTTGAACCCGTTTTGCCTGTGGCTCCCGTTACGCCTATCTCTCCAGTCGCGCCTGTTGCTCCCGTCGATCCAGCTTCTCCTGTAGCCCCGGTTGCGCCTGTTGCTCCT
Source organism: Cohnella hashimotonis (assembly GCF_030014955.1). Taxonomy (NCBI): domain Bacteria; kingdom Bacillati; phylum Bacillota; class Bacilli; order Caryophanales; family Paenibacillaceae; genus Cohnella; species Cohnella hashimotonis. Next base: position 2,118,415 of record NZ_JAGRPV010000001.1, on the reverse strand, counting down.
GTCTGGCCTGTATCTCCGGTAGCTCCGATAGCCCCCGTAAAACCGGCTGCACCTGCCTCCCCGGTCGCGCCAGTAGCCCCTGTGGCCCCAGTCGCCCCGGTCGAGGGTGTCGCGCTCTCGATGCGCACGATGGCAGAGCCTTGCCTGACCTGGATATCCAAAGTGTCGGACTCAAATATAAGCTTCTGGCCGGCTCCTACCGTTGCCGAACCAGTCGGACCGATTACATAGTACAAAAAAGAACCGGGCAGCACGCCGCCTGCCGGCCCCGTCGGGCCAACCGGCCCCGTGGCGCCGGTCGCGCCTTGCGAGATCGGAATCGAAAGCACACTTTCCAGCTTCCCGTGAAGCTCAAGCTCGGTCTGCGTCACTTCCCGCAACGTATTTCGTATGCTCTCGTTGATGGCTAAAAGTTCATTAATATTGGGGGCGGGTCCAGTGACGCCGGGGAGCGTACCAAGCACGTATTGGAGCTTTTCGCCTTCCGCGTTGATGATATGACTTAGGCCAAGCTCTTCATAGGCAATGGAGGCCAGCAACAGGCTGAGCGCTTCCTCGCGGGACTTCGCGGCGGACGGCGTGATGTTGGGGATATCGGAAAATGACATGCGGATCCCCTCCGGTCATGAATTCCGATCCAACGGGGCCCAGGGATGCCGCCGGCGTATCGTTCCAGAATCTGATCGTACTTCATAAGATGCAGAACTTCCTTGGACACCGTCTCCTGCACCGTGCCCAACACCGAATGCCGAACCTCCAGCAAACGATCCTCGGAAATGACAGTATCCGTACGATTCGCAGCAAAAGCGGACGTTGCGAGATCAGCCAATTCGCCTTGACTGTTCAACAGATGCGCCAGCGCCATGTTGTCCCGGGCCAGCGATGACAAAAGGGCGGCGATCTGCCGCTCCAGCGCGCCTAATGCCGGATTCGTTCGTTCCCGATCGCCGAGCCGCTTCATGTCGCAATCCTCCCCGCCTCAATTTGCAATAGCCTTTTCATCGTCTCATCGTAATCGACAAGTATTGCCTCAGCACGTCGGTATGCCGCATTCGCTTCTACAGAGTCGCCTAACAGCTTAAAACATCGTCCGATAAACTCGTAAGCGCGGAAGCTGCCAATTCCCGCCTTCGTAAGCTCCGGACCGCACCGCTCCCCGAGTGTCAGGCAGGTCCTGAATGCCTTAATCGCTTCGCCATACTGTCCGTTTCGGGATAAAATGACACCCTTGTAAAAACGCAAGCCCACATCGTCCGGATACAAAGCCAGCGCGCGATCGATGCCGGGCCAAGCGCCGCGTTCGTTTCCCGAGGCGAGCAAGACGGCGTATTTCAGCCGGTAAAACGCGTTCGGCGGCAGTTGACCGCTCTGTAATGCGCCGGCGATCGCAGCGTTGACAGCCGCAAAAGCATCTTCATAGCTGCCTACGCCGTTAAGCTCGCCAGCTATGTGATAATCCGTCCAAGGATCAGAGCAGCCGCTTTGTTTTTCCTTTTGCAGCATGAGCAGATTTCGTTCTCGCTTCTTTTTCAATTGCCGGATGTCGTCCATATATCCAAAGTGATGGATTATTGCCGGAATCAGGGAGATCGCATCATCCGCTGCTGGCGCACCGTCTCTGATAAGCCGCTCGTGAATCGCGCCTTCGAATGCGTAGCCGCTCCCGCTGGGGAACACCCGATGCTGCGCCATCCGATAAGCCCGTCTGGGATCCGGTCGGCCGGAGCCGATATAATGAAGGGTCTCGGCATACAGCAGTTTTTGCCTGCTTGACGTTCTCACATCCTGGCGCAAGGCGTCAGCGTCTCGGGGCTCCAATGCTTCATCCGCGTCCATCCACAAGATCCAAGCCCCCGTCGCCTTGGATAAGCTGTAGTTGCGCGCCTCCGCGAAGCTTCCCGTCCACTGAAAGTCGTAGATCTTGGCGCCATGTGCGCGCGCGACGGCTGCCGTGTCGTCCCCGGACCCGGTGTCCACCACGATCGTCTCGTCTACGACCCCGTTAACGCTGGCAAGGCACCGCCCGAGCGTGTCCGCTTCATCCCGGACGATCATGCAAAGCGAGAGCAGCTTTTCGCTCAACCGACCCACCTCCTTCCATACGGAGTAGCGCGCGCGCTTCTTTGTTCGGTGTATAAGAGTCGCTGACCACATAAGGAGGCGCTGGAAGTTTGCTTTTTCGGACGAGAAGCCGCTCCGATTCATGTACGGCAGCCGCATTGCGCGAATCTATCAAACGATCGTAGCGGTTCGAGATCGCATCCTTCAGCGTTTTTAATTGCCCTACGGACGACTGCACCGCTATTAAGTCGAATGCATGCCAAGCATCTTCGAGATGAGAAGCCCGGCTTAACGCAATCAGCGCCCTGCGGTAGCCTGCCAGCGCTTCAACCAGCTCCAAATGTGCAGGCAAGCAAGCATCGCGGACCGTATTTTTGATATCTAAGGAAAAAAACGCTTCTTCATTCATCGTCATCGTCATGTCCGCCCGGATCGCAGCGCTTGTCTCCGTGCTCCGACCGGTACAGGTCAAGCGTATTGTCGAGCTTGCGCAGCAGCAGCCATTCCTTCATAACGACCGCGTCCAGCAGCCGAACCGATTGCCGGCCGGCTTGCGCCATCAGCTCACATCTGGCCCGGTGCGAAGCGGCATGTTGTCCCTGATGCGCCAGAGCCCTCATCTGCTCCGCTTCCGCGTTGAGCAGATTCGCAAGAGCGGTTTCTTCCAGCGCGATCGACTTCAGCAGATCCACGACGACCTGATCCAAGCTGGGGCGGTACGGCTCATGCGGTATCGTAGGCATACTCAAGGCAGTCATCCTCCTTCGTCCGTACGGTTGCGGCGAATCCGACCCGAACCGGCTATTTTACGTATATGGCTTCGATATGCCTACATATGCGCCTATATAGGCATTCGTGTCGAAAATGAAAAAAGAAGCCTTCAAGTTCAAGGCTTCCGGAATGATCCCACACCCGATTTTGAATTAAGAGACAGCGTGCTTGATTCCGCCCATGGAGCGCTTAAGCGATTGTCGCGAGTGGATCAGCTGCATCGGAACGAGCTTGTCCTTGCTGCCTTGCGTGCGTGTTCGGCCTGCAGGATGAAGAAAGCTCAGCAGCGTCTGCAAATAGGCGGCCGTCCATCTCTCCACCGTACGCGAGGGCATCGGGCGGCACTCGAAGCCCAATCCGTGAATAAGACCCCGATGGAGCAGCGTCGTACCCATCACCCCCTTCACCTGGGCCAGCCTCGGGTCGACTTCCATCGCCTCGGCGATGCGTCTTAGCGAAGCGCGGGCCAGACGGGCGGTTTTAAGCGCCGCTCGATCCGAGCCTACTTCCCCTGACAGCTCCAGCATTCGACGATTGTCCAGATGCAGCTCGCCGATCCGGTCGCCGGTCTCGATCCGCGTACCGTCCGCGCAGACGATCGGCTCGCCCGAATACCGCTTGACGAGCAGCTTGCACATGCCGTAATCAAGTTTGTCTTCGCTGCGCCATTCCATCCCGAGCCAGACGACCTTCTCCCAGAGCAGCCATGCCTTTTGCCTGACCGTAAATCGCGAACTTGCTTCGCCCCTCCTGACGAGGCCAGGCGCTTTTGCCTGCGTACTGCCATCCATCCCGCTTCCTCCCTTATCCTCGGCTATGTCTCTATCATTGTAGCCTCGGCGAGGAACGCCTCCCATCGTCTAGCGTCGTGAACTTGTGCCCTGCTAAAGTCGTGATCTGTACTGGACCGCAGTCGGTAGCGCCGGGATCGGCGGCAAGCGGGGCGGCATTACGGCGGGCTATACGACTCGGCTCGCTGGCCGATCTCTGCCGCTTCGCCGGCATCGCGATATCGCTTGGGCGTGACGCGGACGTACTTTTTAAACTGGCGCATAAAGTGGGTATCGTTGTCGTAGCCGCACAGACTCGCCACTTCGGCCACGGACAGCCGGCTGTTTTTCAACAAATACTTCGCGTATTCCAGCCGGGCCGCAATCATGTCCGTCATGACCGGCACGCCGAAAAACTGCTTGTACGAGTGCTGAAAATACGACTTGCTCAAGTTAACCCGAGAAGCGAGTTCCTCGACGGACGTCCGCTCATGCGGCGCATTAAACAGCGAGCTCCTCAGGTCGACGAACGCGCCGTAGTACCCGCTGACCTTTTCCGGAAGCGGCGCCGCCTGCGTCGCATTGGCCAGCTTCATCATGAAGCCGCGAAGCTCCAGGTCCAGGATCCTGCCCGCCAGACGTCCCCCGTTGCTCTGAACGCGCCGCAGCTCGATGACGCCCCGGGAGATTTGTAGGGCGTCAACGGCCTTGACCGGCTCGTCCAACGGATATTCGAGCTCGGCGATCAGCTCCCCCATCTCTTCGCCCACGCAGTGGAACCAATCGTTCGCGAACGGACGCTCGAGCTCCCGGTACAGATGAGGCGTATTCGGGCCGAACACGATATGAGTGCCTGGTTCCACGCTCATCGAACGACCGCGGACGATGACCTCGGCTCGGCTCTTGAAAAAAACGAAGGCATAGTTGCCCGCGCCCTTCGGCCTATCGATGGTGATCCCGTCCGGATGGACATGGTGATAGCCGCAGCTCAGCAAGTCCAGCATGTCCTCCCCCCCCATAGCACGATCGGTTAGTTTTTTGGATATTATAATGGATGGTTCGCGACTTCTCAAGTCTCTATAATAAAGCTGAAAACGCGTTCACCGCTTATCATTACGCGACTTTGGAAGGGGTATTCGCATGCTGAAGGCTATCGTGCATACGGACTGGACGACGGGTACGATTAACAAAAATATTTACGGTCACTTTTCCGAACACCTCGGACGATGCATTTACGAAGGATTGTGGGTCGGAGAAGACTCGCCGATCCCGAATACGGACGGCATTCGCAACGATGTACTGGAGGCGCTTCGCGAGCTTAAGGTTCCGGTGCTGCGCTGGCCGGGCGGCTGCTTCGCCGACGAATATCATTGGCGCGACGGCATCGGTCCGCGGGAGACACGCAAGCGCATGATCAATACGCATTGGGGCGGCGTCGTAGAAAACAACCACTTCGGCACGCACGAATTTTTCCGGCTGTGCGAGCTGATCGGCGCGGAGCCTTATATTTGCGGCAACGTAGGCAGCGGCGCCGTTCAAGAGATGTCCGAATGGCTGGAGTATATGACGTTCGACGGCGAATCGCCGCTTGCCAACCTGCGCAGGCAGAACGGCCGCGAGAAGCCTTGGAAGCTCAAGTACTTCGGCGTGGGCAATGAAAACTGGGGCTGCGGCGGCAACATGCTTCCCGAGTTTTATGCCGATCTGTACAGGCAGTTCCAGACTTACTGCAGACAGTACGGGGACAACAAGCTTTATAAAATCGCCGGCGGCGCAAACTCGGACGATTATCGCTGGACGGATGTGCTGATGCAGAAGGCCGCCGGCCAGATGGACGGTCTGAGCCTGCACTACTATACGGTTCCGGGCACGTGGCAGGAAAAAGGCTCTGCGACGGAATTCGAAGCGTCCGACTGGGAAATGACGATGCGCAAGGCGCTTCATATGGACGAGCTGCTCACCCGCCACGGCACGGCCATGGATCGTCACGATCCCGAGCGCCGCATCGGCCTGATCGTCGACGAATGGGGCACGTGGTTCGACGTCGAGCCCGGGACGAATCCCGGATTTTTGTACCAGCAGAACACGATGCGGGACGCGCTGGTCGCCGCCGCGCATCTGCATATTTTCCACAAGCACGCGCATCGCGTCCAGATGGCGAATATCGCGCAGCTCGTCAACGTCCTCCAGGCGGTCGTGCTGACGGAAGGCGACAAGATGCTGCGCACGCCGACCTATCACGTGCTGAAGATGTACGCCGTCCACCAGGATGCCGAGGCGCTCGCCCTGCATGGCGAATTCGGCAGCTTCGGCACGGGAGACGAACAGCCTATGGCGCAAGTCGGCGCTACGGCTTCGCGGAAGGACGGCCTCGTTCACGTAAGCCTGTACAATTTGCACCCAGCTGATGCGGCCGAAGTCCGGCTCGAACTGCGCGGGTCCGATGGAGACTTCGAAATGGAAGGCTTCGTTTTAAGCGGCGACGGCATGCGCGCGCACAATACGTTCGATGCGCCGGATCTCGTCGAAGTCAAGCCCTTCGAAGGCATTAAGCGTGACGGACAAGCGTACCTGGTCCCTATGGCGGCCGCGTCGGTCGCGACCCTGCGCTTCAAGCCGCGCTCATAGAAAGTAACGTTTATCATACAAGAAGGATTTCAGTTAGCAGTGCAAAAAGCTCTATGCGCCTCAGAGATGCGCATAGAGCTCTATTCATTTCCGTTTAGCTACGCACTGCATGCATGTCGTGCGAAATGCCTTACTGCCTTGTCGTCGATCCGGTCGCCCGTTAATCAGCGATTCCGATCGTCTGACAAATAAAGCTGTTTTGCGGTTTGCAAGAATAACCTTACCCCGTGAGAAGCCTCCCTCAAAGAAGGAACCGCCAAGTGAATCTGTCTGGACGGCTGCGGATCGATCTCGCGAATGCGGACACGGGGAGGCAGAGCCGACCAGGAGAGCAACGCTTTCGATACGATCGAGACGCCCAGCCCTTCTTGAATCATACTAAGCGCCGTATGCAAGTTATGGCCTTCATACTTGGCGCGCAGAACAATGCCAAATTGCTGAAACAACGCATAGATCGGCGTGACAAATCCGCCTTTGCAAACGATCATCGGCTCGTTGTCCAGATCCGTGAGATGGATGACAGGGCGGCTATGCAGAGGGTGATCGTCCCGAAGGAGCAGGCACAACTCGTCCTTGAAAAACGGAATCCCTTCCAGTTCGCCGTTCGGCGGGATGATCCAACCGATATCGATGATTCTGGACGCTAGCCATTCTTTAATCTCATCGACGGTTCCCTCGGATACTTCGATAGTCAGCCCCGGATGTTTCTCCTCGATCACCCTTACGATTTTCGGCAAGAAGAGCGTGGACACAATGGGAAACGAACCGACGCGGATCGTGCCGACTTCGAACCCTTTCTCGGCCTCCACCTCCTGCTCTATCCTATTGTAGCTGTGCAAGATCTCTCTGAAGATGACGAGCAAGCGCTTCCCGATATCGGTGAGAAGAATTCCGTTCCTTCGATCCCGAATAACGAGGATGACTCCCAATTCCGATTCCAGCGTGGATATGGCGCGGCTTACTGCGGGCTGCGTCATATTCAATAGCTCTCCTGCTTTTGTAAAGTTACCGATCTCTGCGATTTTCACAAACGCCATTATCTGCGAATTTGTCATAACGTTATTGGTATCACCTACATGATTACAATTCATTTTATTTATCTCGAGGGGGATTGTATCATAGGGAGCACTATACTACAACAGGAGTTGAACGTTTATGCCGCAACTTTCACGAGTGCGTACAATCGTCTATTTAGCGATTCTGGTAACACTGTGGGGAGTGAACGGTCCGCTGTCCAAATATGCGCTCGAGTTCGCGTCTCCTCTGCTTTTCGCCGGACTAAGGGTGTTGATCGGCGGACTTATCTTGCTTCCCTTGGCATTACGCAGTTACAAAAAGCTGAATCTGAAGAAGACGCGGCACATCTATCTCATTTCCACCTTGCTGAATGTTGTTCTCTTCTATGGTTTTCAAACGTTCGGTTTGCAAATGATGCCGGCCGGTCTGTTTACGACGATCGTTTTTTTGCAGCCTGTCCTGCTTGGCATAGGCGCCTGGCTGTGGCTGGGCGAATCCATGAGCGGCTCGAAACTGAGCGGCTTGCTTCTCGGTTTTCTCGGCGTGGCTGTCGTTAGCGCAAGCGGAGGCGCCGGGAATATGTCCTTAGTCGGCATCCTGCTAGGAGTAGCCAGTGCGGTCTCTTGGACGTTCGGTACGATCTATATCAAGAAATCCGCAGCAAAAGTCGAGGCCATCTGGTTGGTCACCTTTCAGATGATCGTTGGCGGAAGCGTTTTGCTCGGTACGGGTGCTGCCACGGAAGGCTGGAAGGCTGTCGTTTGGAACGTGCCGTTCATCTCGGCGTTGTTGTTTATTGCGATTTTCTGCACGGCTTTGGCCTGGCTCCTTTTCTCTCTGCTTGTCGGATCGGGCGAGGCGGGCAAAGTCAATTCGTTTAATTTTCTGGTCCCGCTCCTTTCGATCGTGATCGGCGTCTTCTTCTTGGGGGAGACGATTACTTCCAAACTGGTAGCGGGGCTCGTTCTTATTATCCTAGGCATTGCGCTGGTGAACCTCAAAGTGAAAGCGCTGCGGAAAGGGATCAACCGACACATAGGGACGGGCGGCGTTTCATAATATCTCCCGGATGAGCATTGGCGTAACCCGTTTGTCCATAGACCAGCTAGTTCCTCGATCGGCACCAAAGGGGGGCAGCAAACGGCCAATCACCGTACACGCGGGTCCGCATTCGGCGATTCTTTTTAGCAGCCCTTGGTCGCTCCAGTAGGAGCGATTAAGGGCTTTGATCCCAAACATGCAAAAAGCTCCTGAATCGTCACAAGGACAAATTCAAGAGCCTGTTCTTTGTTAAGTGGTGCGGTCGAGAGGACTCGAACCTCCACGGGGGGTTAGCCCACTGGAACCTGAATCCAGCGCGTCTGCCAATTCCGCCACGACCGCATATGAGCGTCCCGATCAAGCTTACTATCTCAAGACGACAAATCTGATTATATAGGGGATTCGCATGAATGTAAAGCCTGAATTTTATCGAGAGCTGGATCCCGCCCTCGAAGCAGCGTGGCGGACCATTCCCATGAAGGCTAGAAAGGCGGGAAAAGCGATGTATCCGGTCATGATGTACATATTGCCCCAAGTCGAAATAAAGGTCAGCAGCGCCTGCATGCTCGGAGCGACCCAAAAGGCGGACACGATCAGCAGCATTCCCACAGGATATACGAACAGCTTTTCCGCTTTGACTCCGGTGCAATATGCCGTTCCCACCGTCGCCGCATAATAAAAAAGGGAAATTCGCACGAACGTGCCAAGCACCCAGCTGGCCATGACCATCGCTTCCACGTGCTCGATAAAGTCCGCAACGCGAATATAGCGGGACGCCATCAGAAAAGGATAATAAAACTGCGCAGCGTCGATGCCGAAGAGGAAAAGCACGGTCAGGTTGATCAGCACCATCGTCGCCGCGGCCGCCGCCACGCTCCAATAACCGGCTCGGTTACCCTTGTCGCCGTCGACAAAGGGCAGCAAGAACGTGATCAAGACAAACTGGCAGAACCAGCCTTGGACGACGAAAACCCCTTTCACGACGGGCAACGGACCGTTCCCGAGGATGGGCAGCATCTCCGTGATATTCATTTCAGGTATTAACAAAACGACATTGATCAGAAGCAGCGCCAGCACAGCCGGCAAAAAAATTTGCGCGCAGCGGGCGATCGTCTCCACGCCTGACTTAACGACCATGGCGCAAACCAGCAGCATGGAAGCGGTAATGACGAGAATCGGCGTCCGCTGAAAAAAATTGCCCGAGATGAACTCGGAATAATCGCGTATGGTGGCACCTCCGATGTGCAGATGGAACAGCAAAAACAAAATGCCGGCCGCTTTGCCCGCAATGCGGCCCAGAACGGCCTCGATCACGGCAAAAAAATGCTTGCCCGGATACAATCGATGAAACCGCCCAGCCGCCCATATCGGGATGAACCCGCCAAGCGAGGCGAATATCGGAGTCAGCCACATATCGCTGCCTGCCATCAGCGTAGCGGCCGAAGGCATGACAAGGAACGCGGTGCCTATGGTGGATAAATAAAGCAAAGCGCCCATTTGCGCGGCGGATATTTGGACTTTCCCCGCCATAAGTCTTCGACTCCTTCTACTGCGTTATATGCAATCGGTCTTAAGGGGTCAGCCATTTCCCCAGCGGCTCGAACCAAGGACGTACCCAGTCGGTAGGTCCAGGCAAGCGCGGCGCGAGCAGATGAAGGCCGCACAACAGCACTCCGGCGGCCATCACGCCGCCATATGCCCAACTGCGATGCTTACTTCCTTTAAGATGTCTTCTATCCGCCCAGGTCATCGCTGCGGCCAACAGCAGAACGCCCGCGAGATAAACCAGCTTCATCGGCAAGGTATGACCCCTTTCTTTCAATAGGGCACAGACGCGTTCGACATGCCCGGACGTTTGACGTGCGTATGAACGTTTATCTCGATCCGGATCTCCTTAAAGACGCTGTCCCAGTTCGTCCGCGCCTCTTTCCAGTGCTTGGGATAATGCTTGCGGAAAAGGTCGGCGATACCGAATATGTCCGCATTGAATTGCCGTTGGCCGGCCTCCACCGTTTCTTCGATGCGCGACCTTATGCTTTGCGAAGCGGCCCGTTCGATTTTTTGCACCCAGGCTTCGTCGGTGACGATGCCTCCGGTCGTATTTTGCAGCAGCACGGCCTCGTTGTCGATCTTTACGCGCACGCTCCATCGATCCCCTTTAATGGACGGGATAAGCACAGCTCTTGATCGGAGCATATGCAAAGCGACGCTGCCCGGCATCCCTTCGAGCTTGAAGGTGAGCGTAGCCTCCTTCGTTTCATTGTGCAGCCATAGCAGCCCCCGCGTGAGCCGCATATTCAGACGGCCGACGGCTTTACCGTTTTTCAGCACGGTACTGCCCGTAATATACGAGACCGTGTTTTCCGGATTCACGCCCGGTTGACTCGGGAGCTTTTGAATATAGGGCAATACGGCGGATTTGCCCGCGCTTCGCATCATCCGCAGCAGCTCGAACATAGAGACGTCCGGTCCGATTTGCAAAAGCGTCATCTCCCGCAGCGTCTCCGCCACGTCTCTCTCAAGACGCGGATTCAGCCGCAAGGCGTCGATCGCCATGCCTTCGCTCACGAACAAATTGGCGCGCTCCCGAGTCTGCCTGGATCGAAGCAAATAATCCATATCTTCCTCTATGCCGTGCGCCGCGCGTTTCTCTCCGAAGATAAACACTTCATCATGCTCCCAAGTGAGCCGTCTCGACATCATCGTCTGCAAGCGAGACACCGCGTCCGCGACCGAGATGCCCGTCGCTTCCTTTACGATCGTCTGCGAACCCCCGCCTCCGCCGCCGGATGCTTGGTCGCCGCCGACGCTTGGGGTGTTGCCCGCTTTTTTCGGCACGAAGATTTGCACGGACAGTTTGACTTGCCCATCCTCGGCCTCGTCGAGCCCTGTCGCCATGACGAGCGCCAGATCGTTGATCTCCAGCCGATCCCAACAGCCAGCGCTCAGCGGCAGGAGCATGCTCGCTGCGAGGATGCGGCACGCCTTGGACCACTTCATGGATTCAACCGCCTTCTCTTTGAGGCGCCGGCCTGTTGCGCTTGGATTGTCGGTCGGCATTCGCCTTCTGTGCGGTTGCCGGCCGTTCGTCAAGCGCCCATGCAGGCGCGCGAATGAGCGTATCTTTCCAGGAATGCCTGGCGCCTCTTCGGAAAAAGACGAGATACGGCTCTCCGAACGAACGCAGCGACGCCAAGTGAATGACGAGCGCGATCACGCCCAGCATTAATCCTAGCAAGCCTAGAAACCCGGCAAGCAGCATAACCGGAAAGCGGAGCAGCCGAACCGAAATGCCGACCGAATAATGCGGAATCATGAAAGAAGCGATCCCGGTCAGCGCCACCACCATGACCATTGGCGGCGATACGAGCCCGGCGGCCGTCGCGGCTTGGCCGATGACGAGCGCGCCGACGATGCTGACGGCCGAGCCGACTTGCTTGGGCAGGCGTACGCCCGCCTCGCGCAGCGCTTCGAAGGAGATCTCCATGAGCAGCGCCTCGACCAAAGCCGGAAAAGGAATGTCTTCGCGCGACTTTGCGATGCTGAGCAGCAGCGTCGTCGGTACCATTTCCTGATGGTACGTCAGAATGGCGACGTACAGCGAAGGAAACAGCAGCGCAAGCAAAAAAAACGTGTAGCGCAGCCATCGGATCACCGTCCCCATCATGAAGCGCTGGTAATAGTCCTCCGGCGACTGCAGCAGCGCGAAAAGCGACGTCGGCGCGATCAGCGCGAAAGGCGTGCCTTCGACCATGAGCATCGCTTTGCCCTCCATCAGCGAGGCGGCGCAAACATCCGGACGCTCGGTCGAGAGCAGCTGGGGGAACGGAGAAAGCGTCGAGTCCTGAATCAGCTCCTCGATATTCGCACTCTCAAGCACGCCGTCGGTATGAATGCGGGACAGCCGGCTCAGCACCTCTTGAACGAGCGAATCCTTGGCCACCGATTGGATATAGCCGACGACGACTCTCGTACGGGTCAACCGTCCTACCGTCATCGTCTTCATCTTGAAGCTCGGCGTCCTCAATCTTCTGCGCATAAGCGACATGTTGACGTCGAGTGATTCTCCGAAACCTTCTCTCGGTCCGCGCACGACCGATTCGGCCATCGGCTCATCGATTCCGCGCTTCTCCCAATCGGCCAAATTAAGGATGAGCGCTCCCGGTTCGCCGTCCACGAGCAGGGATGGCATACCGATAAACAAGCCTTCGACGAGTTCCCGTATCGTACCCGCCTGGTGCAAATCCGCGATCGGCAGCTTGCGGGCGATTCCGGACAAACCGTCCCCGGCCTCCATAGACGAACGAATGAGCGGCGCAATCGCCATTTTTTCCAGCTGCGCCTTGTCCGACAGTCCGCACAAATAAATCAGAAGCGCCGAATGGCCATCGCCTATCGAAAACGGATGGAAAACGGCATCTGCGCAATCTTGCAGCAAGCCGTCGAGCGCCGCTCTGTTTGCATTCAGGTCTGCCGCGATCGGTCGATCCAGCTCCGATTGGGCGGGGATCGGCGGGGAAGTAGAATCGGACATGTACCAGCCTCCCGTCCTCAGTCGGATTTAGCGTTTCCCAATCGGCTGCCCACTATTACCGAATGTTTCCGCGAGCACACGATTGATTCGATCGATGCAAAAAAAGAGGGCCGCCCGTCGCACCTCGCGCGCGCTTCCAGCATGCATTTAAACTTCGCTCATGACGCATCGCCTTCGCGTATCGCTTCCCGCTTCAATACGGGAATCGTAAAACAAAACCGGTAGCCTTCGCCGGGCTCGCTCTCCGCCCAGACCGCACCGCCATGACGATCGACGATTTCTTTGGCGATGGAAAGGCCGATGCCTTGCCCGTCCAAGTCTGCCGTTTGTTCCAGCCGGGTACGCCGATGAAAAATCAACGACAAATGCCCGGCTTCGATGCCCGGTCCATCGTCCCCTACCGTTACGCGTGCATGACGATCGTCCACGGACGCCTTGAGCCTGACCGTCCCGTTCTGAGGACCGTATTTGCAGGCGTTGTCGATCAGATTGGCCAGCACGCGCTTGATCGCATGCGCCTGAACGAAAACGTAGACCGCTTCGGCGTCGGGGTCGCGTTGAATCGATCAGCTTGATCCGACAAGTTTCGCGGTTAGATCTACTTCACAAATTTGATGGCCGTTCCATAGGAGCAAATACTGACGGTAGCATCTTTAACAAACTCGGCCGTATAGCGAACGCCAATAATTCCGTCCGCTCCCAGCTCTCGGGCCTCTTTAACCATTCTTTCCGTAGCCGCATCGAATGCAGCATCCTTCATATCTGTGTACGATTTGATCTCCCCGCCCTTTATCTCTTTTAGCGAGGCCATAATATCTTTTCCAATATGCTTTGAACTAACAATAACGCCTCTTACCAGTCCGACGATTTCAACATTTTTACCGGATATGTTATCGACTGTAGCAATCAACATTGTTATCATTCTCCTTTTTGTTCAGAGCGAGGCCGTTTGCCGGGCAACCGCCCGCTGGCGACGGGACTTGCGGAAGAACAGCAGCTCGTAGATGCAAGGCACGATCACTAGCGTGAGAAGCGTAGCGATGATAAGGCCGCCGATGACGACGATGGCGAGACTTTGCGAGACGATGCTTCCGCTTTCCGACACGCCGAACACGAGCGGCAGCATAGCGCATACGGTCGCAATCGCAGTCATCAGAATGGGGCGCATTCGGGTGCCAACCGCTTCCAGCAGCGCTTCGCGGATCGTCATCCTTTCTTCGTTCTGCTTCACGCGGTCGATCAGCACGATCGCGTTCGTGACGACGATGCCGATCAGCATGACGACGCCGAAGATAGCGGTGAAGTCCGGCGTCACGCCGGTGACGATCAGGCCCAGCACCGCTCCGATCGGCACGAACAAGATCGAAGCGAGAATGGCGATCGGCGCCCGCAGCGTCTTGAACGTGAAGACCATGATCAGGTACACGATGCCGATGGAGATGAGCATCATTGCGAACAGGCTGGAGAAGTCGGAAGACTGGTCGGCGGAAGCTCCGCCTACGTAAATTTTGACGCCTTCCGGAGGCTTAATGTCTTTCATCTCCAGCGATATTTTGCCGCCGACGACGGACAGTTGGCTCGGATCAACCGTCGCTGTAACGCGAATATAGCTCTTCCCGCCTTTATGGTAGAATTCAGTCGGCTTCTCTTCCTTGACCCACTTCGCTACGCTGGATACCGGCTTCGAACCGGCCTCGGTCAGGACGTTCAGGCTATCCAGATCGCGCTCGGACTTCGGAGCAAGCACCGGCTGGACGGAGACTTGCAGCGAGCGGCCTTCCGACTGTACCTCACCGATCGGCACCGGATTGAGCATTCCTTGGAGCTGGGAGGCGATGTCTCCGGCATTGGCTTCGGTCGGATTCACTTGCAGCGTATACACCGTCTTCTTCTCTTCCTGGTTCGTTTCGACTTTGAGCACATCCGGAATCGGCTTGATCTTGGCGACGATCTCGTCAGCCGTCTTCGTCAGCAGTCCGGGATCGTCTCCGGATACGTCAACGAACACGCTCGTGCCTCCCACGCCTCCGAAGCTGGCATTCAGCTCCGCTCCCGGATAGTTCGGGCGCTCCGCCTTAACAGCCTCGACGATCTTGTCGGCGCTGCCGCCTTTCTTCACCTGCAGCAAGTAAGATATGAGGGTCGGCGATTGGACGCTTCCGTACTTGGCGGCGTCGGCACTGTTGCCCATGCTCATGTTGACCCACTCCTGGCCTTCCTGCTCCATCAGGAACGCCTCGAGCTTTTTGCCGTTTTCGAACACTTGATCCGTCGGGGTATCCGGCTTATATTCGAGCGTCACGTTAAGATTCGTGGCGTCGGAAGTGTCGATTGCGCCCTTCGGCATGGTGAAGTAGACGCCAACGGAGCCGATCAGCAGCACGAACGCGAGGAGGATCGGTACCCACTTGTGCCGCAAATTCCAGTGCAGGAACGCCGCAAACCGTTTGGATGGCGGATGCTCCTTGATCGACGACTTGCGAAGAACGCTGGCGCTCAAGAGCGGGATGACGGTCAGCGCGACGATCAGCGACGACAGCAGCGAATAGGTGACGGTCAAGGCGAACGGCAGCAGGAACGATTGAAGCGAACCGCGCAAGAGCCCCATGGGCAGAAACACGGCGACTGTCGTTAACGTCGAAGCGGTGATCGCCCTCGACACTTCCTTGGTGGCGTCGACGACGACCGATATGGAGAACGACTCCTTCTGCAAGCGGCGGAAAATATTCTCAATAACGACGATGCTGTCGTCCACGAGACGTCCGACCGCGACGGCGACGCCGCCCAACGTCAAAATGTTGAGCGTGATGTTGGACAAATCGAGCAAATACAGCGTCATGGCCAGCGACAACGGGATCGAGACGATCGTGACGAGCGTCGCCCGGATGTTGCGCATGAATAGAAGGATGACGATCGCGGCGAACAAGGCGCCCATGAGCACTTCTTGCATCATGCTGTTGACGGAATGGACGACCTGCTCGGACGTGCTTATCATCATCTTCAGCTCGACATCCCGGTTATCCTCGTTCATCTGCGTAATGATCTTCTCCACGCCTTTGCCCACGCTTACCGCATTGGAACTGGCCGCTTTGGATACGGTGATCATCAGCGAGTCCTTGCCGTCAAGACGATTGATGCTTTCCTTGTCGTTCAGCAGTTTGACGTTCGCCACGTCGCCCAGGGCGACTCCGTTTGCGACCGGCAGCCTCTTCAGTGTCTCAACGCCCTGAAGGTCGGAGGCGACATTCAGGTTGACGACTGCCCCGTCGATCGACAGCTGGCCGACGGAAGACGAGGCGTTGCGACCTTGCAGCACGGCGTAAAGAGACTGAAGCGGTATTCCTTTGGCCGTCAGCTTCTCCGTGTCCGGAAACACGCCGACGCCGGGCAGCGGCTTGCCGGACAGTTGAATCTCGCCGGCTCCGTCGATCGAATGGAAGGCGTCGATCGCCTGCTGTTCCAGCTTTTCCTTCCGCGCCTCGCTTGTCCCATCTGCGAACGTGAGCGAGACGAACGAGATCGGAATCATGGACGTGTCGAACTGTACAACGTACGGTGGCGACATGCGCTCCGGCAACTGCACGGCATTTACCGCTTGCTCGACATCCGCTTTGGCCTGCTTCATGTTTGTATTGGTATCGAAGACCAGGTTAATCTGGGAGAAGCCGTCTCCCGAAGTCGAGAACGTATCGGCCTTGCCCTTGATTGCCGACAATGCTTGCTCCAGCGAGTTCGTCACCTGCCGCTCCATCGTGGCGGCGTCATACCCCGGCCCGATTACGCTAACCGTTACCTGTGGGCTATCCGACTCCGGCATAAGTTCCATGGGAAGCTTGAAATAGCTAAAGATTCCGATGCCGAGCACCATCACCACAACAATCGAGATGGCCGCTTTGTTGCGGAATACGCCTTCTAAAAATCTTTTCAACTTATCTTTCTCCTTCCGATTCCTGTCTATAGGTGTCTATTGCTCATTTCCTATGCTACCAACCTCATTGAAACGGAACCTAAACGAATCGTTTAACAACAGATTAATGATTCCCACCGTCGTTTAGGTTCTGTTAAAGTGAATGTGCTACCATGGACAAGGGTGAAAACGATGACAAATGTATCCGATATTCGTATCGCCATCGTCGACGACGAGCCTTCGATTGTCACGATGCTGCAGATGGTTCTGCGCAGAGAAGGGTTTCATCAGCTGTATGCGGCTTCCACCTGCGCGGAAGCACTCGACCTGGCGGCGAAAGTGTCCCCCGATATCGTTCTTCTGGACATTATGCTCCCGGACGGCAGCGGCCTGGAGCTCTGCTCCAAACTTCGCGAATACGGGAATCCGCATATTTTGTTTTTGACTGCTAAAGCTTCCGATCTCGATGTTCTCCGGGGCTTCGCGATGGGAGGAGATGATTATATTACGAAGCCCTTCAATCCCCTGGAGGTGGCCGCAAGAATTCAGGCGCGCATTCGCCGTCTCGAGCCTGAAGTTCCCGCGGCCGGTCCGGGAAAGCGGCTCGAACCGGGGATTTATCGGTTCAGCCGCTTCACCGTCAACGAGGCAGAAGGCGAGTTGATCGTCGAGGGACAGCCGGTTCCTTGCCCTGCGCAGGAATTCCAGCTGCTGCTGCACTTCTGTAAGTTTCCCGGGGTCGTATTTTCCAAGACACAGCTCTATGACAAGGTATGGGGGATCAATGGACAGGGCGATGACTCGACGGTAATGGTGCATATCCGGCGCATACGGGAGCGGATCGAGATCGATCCCGGCAATCCGAAGCAGTTGCTCACCGTACGGGGGCTTGGTTACAAGCTGGTGAAGGAGACGCAGGAGCGATGAGGATGCAGCATCGTATGGCTTTCCATTTCACGTATCAATTGATCTTCTACGCCCTGCTGATTGTGACCATTACTTTGGTTGCTTTCATTCTTTTCTTCCAGAGCATGTCGAATAAAGAGCTACGTCGGAATTTTCCGGTTGGCGCCTTGCAGTTGATCGCGCAAGAAGCCCAATTCAAGGATGGGACAATTGAGATCTCCCCCAAGTGGAACAAATTAATTGAAGAGAACGGAATGTGGCTGCAGGTAGTCAGTGCCGAAGGCGAAGTGATTTACGCCGTCAATACAACTTCGTCCGATGATTTGCCGACTTCCTACGACACCGCTCAATTGCTCGATATTCAAGATACACGGGCGTTTGGGATGTATGCCGTACACACAGAGCTCAATTTTTCATTCAAAGAACCGCTTCTCTACATGCTGGGCTATCGTAGTACCGAACTTAACCAACTCGTTGCCTGGTTCGATGCCTACGGACAACATGGAACCTTACGGAGCGATGCGATTCCTGTTCTGGACCGGATTCTGCGCGCAAACGGCAGCTATTTGCAGATCATCGACGCCGGGAGTCATACCCTGCAAGCCATCGGCGATAAAGCATTCGCACAGAAAGCATATCGTCCGCTGGATATCCTGGCCATCGAGCAATCGCCCAGCAACTACGATACGAAAATTGTCGCCCACAAGGACAATCCGAGCGGTATGACCTGGATTCTCTATACCCCCAATCCCTCCGGCGGTCCTCTAAAGCATCCGGTGCTGGGGACGACAACCCGTGAACTTGTCTGGTTTGCCGTTCTGATCCTGCTCTTGGCTTTGTCCATCTCCGTCTGGCACGGCTACCGTTACGGTCAGCCGCTTATTATGTTCGCAGGCTGGTTCGAACGTATGGACCGAGGACAGTACGACCAGGTACTGACCGCCAAGGATTTGCCTAAAGTTTTTCGCCGCAACGGCAAGCTGCGAATCCGTTACAGGCTCTATAAGGAGGTCATTGAATCCTTCTATCGGATGACTCATCAATTGGCTCAGGCGGAGAAGGAACGGATAAGGCTGGAGAAGGCGCAAACGGAGTGGATGTCGGGGATCTCCCACGATCTGCGCACGCCTCTGGCCACGATTCAAGGTTATGGGTATATGCTCGAGAGCTTGCCCGCACAATGGAGCCACGAAGAGATGCGGATCATGGGCGCGACGATTCGTGAGAAGGGGGATTATATGCTCGAGCTGATCTCCGACTTTTCTTTGATTCATCAACTCAAACAAGGAAAATCGATCATGGAGCTCCGGGAGATGGATTTGGATGAACTCGTGCGTCGCTCCGTACTGAAGTATGTCAACGACACCACGATGTCCGAATATCAATTTCTCTACGTTGGGAATGAGCAGCCCATTCCGATAAAGGCAGATGAGACTTGGCTGCAGAGGCTGATGGACAACTTGCTGTCCAACGCCGTAAAGCATAACCCTCCGGGCGTAGTCATCACCATATCGATCGGCAAGGAAAACAATATGGCATGCATAAAAGTAATCGATAACGGCAAAGGAATGGACGAGGAAACGCTGCATCATTTGTTCAACCGCTACTACCGGGGGACGAATACGGAAGAATCGACGGAAGGCTCCGGGCTCGGGATGAGCATTGCGAAAACGATCGTAGAAGCGCACGGCGGCGAAATTCAGGTGCATTCCAAAGTGTGGCAAGGCACGAAAATCGAGATTCTGTTGCCCTTCTAACCGCGCAGTGGCCGTACCGCTTTTCCCTGCGGGCCGGCCACTTTTTGGTCTTCCACGCAACACGCTGCACTTTCCGGGCATACAAAAAAGATCCTGAACGCCGTCCCAGGAACGGATTCAAGATCTTGATTATCGAAGTGGTGCGGTCGAGAGGACTCGAACCTCCACGGGGGGTTAGCCCACTGGAACCTGAATCCAGCGCGTCTGCCAATTCCGCCACGACCGCAAATGTTCTTGCCGGGAACGATGTACGCTTGGCCGTTAATGGTGAAGCACCTTATGTTCCGCAATCACGAGACTCATAATAGCACGGGCCGGGAAACGAAGTCAAGCCTGTCCTTAAAGTTCTAATTTTCAGTCATTTGCATCGTCCGGTTCGCCGATCTCTTCGAGCTCGAAGGGCGCTCCGTCGAGCGCCGGCGCCTGCCTGGGCTCCGATGCGGGACCGATCGAATAGCTGCGGCGCAGCTTGACGACACGGCGATTGGGCCTGCGGATAAGCACGTAATCGTCGTCCCAAGCCACGACGATGCCGCGTACGTCGTTGATCTGCAAAATGTCCCGAACGACGCGGACCTTGATTCCCTCGACCCGGTATTGATCCAGTTGTTCGTCGCTGATTGCCATGGCGATCTCCTCCTTGTCCGTATGCTTGAAACGCATAAAACAGGACCAGGACGAGACGGCCGTCTCGTCCTGGTCCTCCTGCTATTCAACGCAGCAGCTGCTCAGCCGACATGCTCGCGCGATTCGTTGGTCTCGTACCAGTAGTCAAGCACCTTGCTCGACATAACGCGTCCTCGCACGTACTCGGCCTGACGTTCCGTGAACTGCTCCGTCCACGTGATCTCCAGCTCGTCGCAGAGCTTCACGATCGTGAGAAGCTCCGACCAAGCGACGTAACGTTTATACCAGAAAAATTGCGGATGTTCGATCATATAAGGATACAGGTCGTCGAACTCCGTATGCTTGCAGTCGAGCGCTCGCTCGAAATGGATCTTGGCTTGCTCCAGCTTGTCGACGAAAAACTGCTGCGACACGTTCATGTCTCCCATTTGCTGCTCGCCTCCCTCTGCACTTAGCCTTATTATAGAACAAATGGCAGCCCGACGGGAAGACCTCTCTTCAAGGTTGGGCTTGGGATTATCTTACATAAAGTAGGGACTAGTCCTCGAAAGTTATGGCGTTACCTTCCAAAGAAGAGATTTTGACGAGCGATTCGACCTGATAGCCCATCTCCCGCAACGTCCTCCCGCCCGCCTGAAAAGATTTCTCCAGCACGATCCCGATGCCTGCCACCGAGCTGCCTGCTTGTTCGAGAATCTTGAGCAAGCCTCTCGCGGCGTCTCCGTTGGCGATGATGTCGTCGATGAACAATACCCGGTCTTCGGCCTTGAGCAGGTGACGCGACACGAGCAGGTCGGTGACGATGCCCTTCGTAAAAGAAGGCACGCGCTCGCAATAAGCATCGGGCTCGTTAAGCAGCGTCTTCTTGCGGCGTGCGAATACGAGCGGCACGTTCATCACGAGCGCAGTGGCGAACGCGACCGGAATGCCGGATGATTCGATCGTCACGACCTTCGTGATGTCCCGTCCCTCGAAACGCCGCGCGAATTCCTTGCCGAGCTCCATCGTGAGGCCCGGATCGACGCCGTGATTAAGCAGCGAGTCAAGCTTCAGTACGCCTGCGCTCACGACGGTCGCTTCCTCTAAAATCCGTTGTTTTAAAATATCCATGACAATCTCCCCGTCCACTCTTTTCCGAATAAAATACCATATCCCTGCGCGTTCGCGCAACACCGGCCGGAAAGCAAAAGTTTCCGGGCCTTTGTACCTCTTCCGCCTCCCGCCTACGACGGGAGACCCATGAGAAACTGCTCAATTCCCATGCATGCAGCAACTTTATCGCCACCAAGCGGGTCCAACTAAATATAGAAAAGAATGTAAGGCGGTGTCCGAATGTCCAACAGCCAACGCATAGAGCGGCATTTGCTCCTCGGCGCAATGGCGACCGGCGTCCTTCTGCTGTCCGTCGCCTGCGGCAGCGCGCAAGACGACCCGGCGGCGGCAACCTCCATCCCCTCCGCCGAGGCTTCGATCGCAATCTCAAGCCCGACTCCCGAGGTAACGATACATTCACTTGACGGCGATCCGGCCGGTACGCCACAAGCATCGCTATCTCGGGAGCCCAGCCTCGGCGGCATTTCGCTCGGCATGTCGCTTGCGGACGCCGAAACCGAGATCGGCGTACCGTCCAACGACAGCTATACGCTGCCTGAAGCGGGACTTACGGTCGAGCTCCGGGAATATGGCGGATTAACGGTAGGCTTCGATACGTCCGAGCATGTCGTCTATGTAGAAATCTCGTCAGCCGCCGTTCCCTCCGGCCTTTCCGACGTCGAGGTCGGCAGTTCGACGGCTGATGCCGCACGGAGCCTGTCTCTGAAGGCCGCTCCGTCCTCCTCGTCGATGACTGCAGACGTCGAAGGCGGTATTCTGCGCCTGGATCTCGATCCTGTCGCGGACGAGGTCGTCACGATCAAGCTGATCGGCTCGGCGCTCGTTTGACGCATTCCCCCAGGCTTGTCATGGCGCGTCCTCCTCTCTCATAGACTACAAAGTGGACAAACACGGACGAGTCGGGGGAGGTCCGCCGAAGATGAGGCGATGGGGCTTAAGCCTGCAGGTTGCATTCACGTTCATCGGCACGGTCGTCGGCGCCGGGTTCGCTACCGGACGCGAAGTGCTGCAATTTTTTACGCGGTTCGGCAATTGGGCCGGGCCGATGATCCTCGTATCCACCGCGCTGTTCGTCTGGCTTGGCGCCAAAATGATGCTGATGTCGGCAACCATGCGCGCCAGATCGTATGAGGACCTGAACAGGCATCTGTTCGGACCGAAGGCCGGCGCATGGATCAGCCACCTGATGCTGCTCGTGCTCCTGGGCGTGAATGCGGTCATGCTGGCCGGTGCCGGCTCGCTATTTTCGGAGCATCTGAACCTGAACTACCAGAGCGGCCTTCTCATTACGATGGCTGCTTGCTTCATTTTGCTTCGCAAGGGCATGAGCGCGATTCTCGCCATCAACACGCTGGTCGTGCCGGTCATGATCATATTCACAGCCGTGCTCGTCATCGAAACGCTTCGTGGTCCAGGCGCCGACCGTTGGATGACGCTGCCGATGGAATTGTCCCCCTGGGCGGCTATCCTGTCCCCCTTCCTGTACGGCGCCTTCAACCTCTCGATGTCGCAGGCCGTGCTCGTGCCGCTCGGCGCGCGGATCGGCGATCCCGTCGTTCTGCGCAGAGGGGCATGGATCGGCGGGATCGGCATCGGCGCGATGCTGCTGGCCGGCCATCTGGCGCTGTCTTCGCGCATGCCCGGCGTCGAGCAGTTCGACATCCCGATGGGCGGCATCGCCAGAGAAATCGGTCCGTGGATTCACTGGATCTTCGTGTTCCTGATCTTTATGGAAATTTTCACGACGCTCGTCGCGGATATTTACGGCTTGTCGTTGCAGCTCCAGGAACGTGTGAAAATTCCGTTGAACGCGCTCGTCGTCCTGGTGCTGCTGCTATGCTTTATGGCCGGCCAGTTCGGGTTTGGCCCCCTGCTGACGACGCTGTACCCGATCTTCGGCATGCTGAGCCTCGGATGGGTCATGCTCATGGGCAGAGACAGGGTGCGCCCGGCACCGCCGCCCGCCCCGCCCGAAGGCTTTTCTTGAATCCGCGCTTCTTAAGCCGATCGTTGTTGAGCGTATGATTTCTCGCGTCATCAATCCCGCGTTCAAGATTCGCTCAAGCCCCTGTTGTCGTCTTGCCGCGCCGTCAGCTTTGTCAGCTTCAGCAGCTGCGAACCGGGCATGCCTGCCGAGAGCGTCTCTGCGACATGCCTGTGGCAAGTGAACAGCAGTACCTGCCGGTTCTCGGCTAATTGGTTCAGGACGTTTACGCACCGCTTAAGCCGTGCCTCGTCGTAATGTACGAACAGGTCGTCCAGGAGCAGCGGCAGCGCCTGCTCGCGCGAAGCGGCGCCCGCCAGTGCGAGCCGCAGAGACAGATAGAGCTGCTCCTGCGTTCCTCGGCTCAGGAAGGCGCTCCCGACAATCCGGCGATCCTCGGTCTCCGCGAGCAGATCAGGCGTATCGCCAGGCACCGCGATACGCGTATATCGCCCTTCCGTCAACTCCGCGAAGTAGGCAGAAGCCTGCCGCAGCACGGCGGGCTGCCGCTCCTCTTCGAACGTAACGCGCGTCCGCCGGATGAGCTCGGCCGTCGCCGCGAGCAGCGTGTACCGCTCTGCCAGCCGTTCCAGCTCCGCCTGCTGCTCCTCCAGCTCGAACGCCGTCTCCTCCGTTTCCGCCTCTCGACGAAGTCGCTCCAGCTGCTCGGACAAGCGCCCGCGCGCGTCCAGCACCTCGGCGCGCTCCGCTTCGCACGAGCTTACCGCCTCTCGCGCTTCTTCTGCCAGCATCGCCAGTTTGCCTTCGTCATGCGCTTCCAGCAAGTCAAGCAGCGACTGCAGTTCCGCTTCGCCGCGGCCGGCGGACAGCCTAAGCTCCGCTTCCGCGCGCTCCCGGCGCAATATCCTGCGGCGGCCGTCCGCTTCAAGGCGGAGCGCGTAGGCGTCCTCGCTGTCCGCGCCTGCCGCCCGGATAACGGCGGAGGCAGCCGCTTCGGCGGTTTCGAGCGCGGACATCGCTGCGGCCTCCGCCGCTGCCGCCTGCCGCAGCCGCTCTTCCAGCCCGCGGGCCGCGGCGGCTATGTCGAGCTGCTCCCGCGCTTCGCGGTGCAGCAGCTTCACCGCGAGCGCTGCGTCGCCGCCGCTATGCGCAGCGGGCGGACATGCCGCGAGCAGCGCCGCTACAGCCGCCCTGAACGCGTCGCGCTCCGCCCGAAGCGCATCGGCCCGCGCCGCGAGCCTAGCCCGCTGCCGCAGCTGCTGCAGCGCCTGCTCGGCGAGCTGTCCGAGCTCGGGGAGCGCTGCAGGCTGCAGCTGGGCCGGCAGCCTGCGCGCGGCCAGCCATGCGGACCAGTCCGCGCGAACGGCGCGGAGGGCTTCCACCGTCTCCGCCAGTTCGCTCTCCGCGCCGGCCAGTTCGCGCGCGAGCGCCTCTCTGCGCGCCTGCCGTTCGGCTAGCCGTCCCTGCTCCGCCTCCGCTTCTCCGAGTCGATCCAGCTCGCCATAGACCTCGTCCCGCAGACGGAGACGCAGCTCTCCGGCAGCGCCAGCTTCGGACGCGCCCTCGCTCTCGTCAAATGCGGCTGCCTCCGGATCCAGCGAGGCCGCCGCTTCGGCTTCGGCCTCACGCTGCGCGAGCAGCTGCCGCAGCGCATCTCCGGCCTGACTTCGCGTTCGCCGCTCTGCCTCGCGGGCAGCGGCCAGTCGCCGCAGCAGCGCATTCGCAGCGGCTGGATCAAGACCGGCGCCGCTCGCCGCGCCGGTTGGCCTTCGCCAGGCCCATGCCGCAGTGCATGAGCCGATCGCGAGCGCTGCCGCAAGCGCCGCATACGCAAACCGTCCGTCTCGCGAGACGAGGGCGGCGATCAGCGCTGCCGCAGCTCCTGCCGCAAGAAGCAGCACGGCCGCGTACGAGATACCCGGACGGGACGCGTTATTGCGGCGATTGGATCTCCCCCTGCCTCTGCCGCTCCCGGCAGTCCGTCTGCCGCCTCCGCGGTCTGCGCGCATATTCACCTCATGGTCGTTTTCAGCGACGAGGACGTGAGCTGCCGCAGCTTGCGCGCCAAGTCCCGCCGCCTCCGCGGCAGAAGCCGCCCATGCGCATTCGCGCCGCGCGGCTTCCGCCGCTTGCAGCGCGTCGTCCAGCCGATGCCAGGCGTGCAGCAGTCCGTCGCGCGTATCCGGCTTGAAGCGATAAACGCCCCGCCGGCTCCCTGCCGCCTGGCCTATGCGGCGCTCCGCCTCCTGATCGAACGCAGCGAGCTGGCGGCGCAATCGCTGCGCCTCGGCAGCCAGCAGCTCGCGTCTTCGCTCCTCCTCGGCCAGGCGCTCGCCGATGACGCGCGCTTCCTCCCGCTCGCCGAGCGCGGCGACGGCCTCCGCGTCCGCCTCCCGCCACCCCGGCCCGAGCCGAAGCAGCGCAGCGGCCGCAGCCTCCTCCGCGAGGCGTATGTCCGATTCCAGGCCGGCCAGCTCGCCCCGTCTTGCTTCGAGCGCATCGCCGCGCACATCCATTGCCGCCAGCTCGCCCGCACGGTCTACCAGCCGCTCGTCCCACGAGAGTCCGGCATATTCCGCCTCGAGCCGCCCGCGCTCTGCCGCAGCCTGCCTCGCCGCGTCGCCTGCGGACGCTTTACGCTCGCTCAGCTGTCGCCATTCGGCAGCCGCCTCCGCCGGCAGCGGTTCGGCCGAACGCATCTCTGCCGTCAGCGCTTCCGCAATCGCTTCCTCCTCCGCGCGAAGCGAGGAGGCGCGCAGCCACCATTCGCGGCCGTCGAGCGCGCCTTGCGCTTCGGCGGCTTTGGCGCGCAGCTGCGGCAGCGCGCGCTCCAGCTCAGCCGCGCGATCGTTCAGCGCCGCGAGCCGTTCGAGCGCCTCCTGATAGGCGCCAAGACCTTGGCGGCCCTGTCTCAGCCGGCTCTCCAGCTCCCTGATTCGAGCGAGCAGCTCGCCCATCTCCTGTATGGAGCCTTTTGGCCGGTACAAACGATCCATCTCGGCCCTCAGCCGTTTGCCTGCCGCAGTCAATGCCGCGCCGCCGGCCATGCCGGCGTGATATAAAAAATTGCCGATCTCGTCGCCCTTAAGCGAACGAAGCTCATGCAGCTCGTCCAGGCTGACGGCGTACAGCTGCCTGAACAGCTGCTCCGACACGCCGCCAAGCAGCAGCCGCTCGACCTCGGCCTGCGTCAGCCTACGTTCGCCGCCTTCGGCCTCCCGCAGCGTCGCGACAGGCGCCCCCTTGCGCTGAGGCGCGTCCGCATACCGCTCGAGAATTCGCTGGCGGCCCCGCTCGTCCCGCAGAACAAGCCTGCCTCCATGGCGGCCGCCGCCGACGGGCTCGCCCCGCTCGGGCAGCTGGGCGCGCGTCGCGAAGCCGTAAAGCATGCTGCGCATGAACCGGAGCAGCGTGCTCTTGCCCGCCTCGTTCGGTCCCCATATGACGATCGCCTGGGCATCGAACCGAAGCCGCACGCCGGCAAGCGGACCGAAGCCGTCGATATGCAGTTCCTCTATGTACATCCTTGCGCCTCCTTGCCGGATTACGCTCGATCCTTTTTGCGGCAACGGCAACCCTTCTTACTCTTGTCATGCCGCTCTTGTCTTGCCGCTCTTGTCTTGCCAGTCTTGTATTGCCGTTCTTGTCATGCCGCTCTTGTCTTGCCAGTCTTGTATTGCCGTTCTTGTCATGCCGCTCTTGTCTTGCCACTCTTGTATTGCCGCTCTTGTATTGCCGCTCCTGCAGCGCCTTGTTGTCCTTGCGCATGCCTCATTCGCCGCTATCGCGAAGCAGCGCCGCCGCAAGCTCGCCCGCGCGCGAGATCAGCTCGGCCCGCTGCCCGTCGTCGCGCCCGTCCAGCCATTGCCGCAGCTTGGGATGATGCCGCAGCGGCTCGGCCGCTTCGCGCAGCAGCGTCCGCGAGGCCGCCGGATCGGACGCGGTCGCCGCGGAGAGCCGCAGCAGCTCGCCCAAAAACCCGTCCTCCGACGCCATATCCTTCGCTCGCGAATCGCCGCCGGACTCGACCGCGATCCGCTCGACCCAGACCCAATCGTCCCGCTCGTCGGGCTCCCCCAGCCAGTTCCTCAGCTCGGCGGCCCACTCCTCCGCCTCGCCGTCCCGCAGCAGGCGCTCAAGCAGCGCCCCGCTGCCCGTGAGCCGCAGGCGAAGCACCAGAGGTCTGCCTTCGGCTTCGCGACGCGCGTCTTCGGCTGCTTCAAGCAGCCTGTCCTGAAGCGTCTGCTCGCCGTCCTCTTCGCCGATCCGCACCTCGCTGACGAGCCATCTGACTTCCGACAGCTCGCGAAACGCCAGCTCGATACGTCCCTGCTCCGATACGTCGACGCGATAGGCGCCTTTCGGACCCGTTTCCCGGATGCTTCGCCCCTGGATATTGCCCGGATAGACGACATGCGGGTATTCATGCAGCACGCGCCGGTCGTGAATATGGCCGAACGCCCAGTAGTCGAAGCCGGATGCCGCCAGCTCCGCGAGCCTGCAGGGCGCGTAATTGTCGTGCCCTTCCAGGCCGTCGATGTTGCCGTGGAGCACGGCGAGGTGAAAGGGAGCGCCTTCGCGCACCCGGTAGCGCAGGGCCAGATTGTCCTTGACAGCCGACTCCATATACGAAATGCCGTACACATGCGCCGCCAGTTCTCCTCTGCGCGTATAGGCCGGCTGACAGCCGACCTCCTCCGTTCCGAATACGTGCACGGACGCGGGCCAATCGAGCCGCGCGGACCTGCCGCCGGACGGATCGTGATTGCCATGCACGACAAATACCTGCACGCCCGCCTCCGCAAGCCTGCCCATCGCCTTCTGCATGCGCAGCTGCGCGCGAAGCGACCGGTCTGCCGCATCGTACAGATCGCCCGACAGCACCAGGAAGTCCAGCTCTTCCCGCAGCACCGTTTCGACAAGCTTGTCGAGCGCTTTTAAAGTCGAATCTCTAAGCCGCTCGCGGACCGCAGAAGGAACTTTGGACAGTCCGCGGAACGGACTGTCCAAGTGAAGGTCGGCGGCATGCATGAACCGAAATGACGGCTGCATCCTCTCAACTCCGATTCAAGATGGTTATCGGTTCCAGACGCCTCAGGTCGTCTCTTCGACCGGCGGACCGAGATCGATATAAATTTTTTTCAGCTCCTGGATGACGCGGCTCAGCGAATACGTCTTTTTGGCCTTATTCCAGGCGGCGCGCGCCAGCTCGTAGCGATAGTGCGGATCGAGTATAAACTTGTCGATGGCGTCCGCAAGCGCCTGCGGGTCCTCTCCCGGGACGAGCAGGCCGTTGACGCCGTCTTCGATCTGTTCGGCGATGCCGCCGACGTCGGTGCCGATCAGGGAAAGCAGGCAGAGCGCAGCCTCGGCGAACACGGAGCCGAAAGCTTCGGCGCGCGACGGGAGCACGAAAATATCGAAAAACGGCAGCATTTCCTCGGGGTGAAGCATGTAACCGTAAAAAATCGTGTCGTCGTATATGCCCTGCGCCTGCGCCAGGCTCTCCAGCTCGGGACGGATCGGGCCGTCTCCGATAATATGCAGCACGAACTTGCGGTCCCTTTTGCGCAGCTCGGCACAGGCTTTGATGAGCAGGTCGATGCCCTTCGCCGGGACGAGGCGGCAGACCGTGACGATCTGGGCAACCTCGTTGTCGTGGGAGATCGGCTTGAAGCGCCGCTCGTCGTACCCGTTCGGGATGACGCCGATACGCTCGGGACTTTTCATATATGCGCCCATATAGCCGGCGAACGAATGAGACACCGTCAGCATTTTGTCCGTCTTGGCCTCGAGCTCGCCGTATAGCGATGTCAGGAACCGGTGCTCGGGTCCGTCCGCCGCGATGCGTCCGTTCAGAATCAACTCCCGCTCGAAGCTGGAGTGGACGGTCATGACGAGCGGCGTGTCGGGGTAAATCTTCCGCAGCGCGAGCGCCGCGACGGGATGATGGGCATGGATCAAGTCATAGCCGCTTTTCAGCCGCAGCTTCGTCCACCATACGTAATCCTTTAGCGTCTGCATATATTTGTCCACGACCGGGTTGCCCGCATAAAGGCGCCAATCGAACGTATCGAATTCAAACGGTTCCTGCCCCTTGTTCCGGATTCGCTTCGGAATCGAGAACAGCTCTATTTCCCATCCGATCTTGCGGAAACGCTCTCCGATATAAGGCACCATGGAAGATACGCCGCCCGGTTGCTCCGGGGGGAAAAACAGCGCCTGTAAAATATTCATCGGCGATTCCTCCTTATAGCCCTACTATCTCGTATTGTCTAAATTATGATATAGTGGAACATATGTTTCTGCAAGCGAGGGCAGGCGCGGGCGACCCGAAGTCGACGTATCGCCTGCCGAATTGCGGATTCCAGGACCGGACGCAAGGGGATACGCATGGACGTTCAAGACTTCTGGAACAATCGCGAGCTGCTGTTCGCTTCCTCCTCAGCCGCATCCGCCGTGATCATCGGCCTCATGATGTTTATGGCCTACCGGCTGATCGCCGGCAATCGCAGCAGCGCCTTTCGGCTGCTTCTGCTCGCGCTGTCCCTGCTCGCCGTCTATCATGGGCTGGCGCTCGCCGACGGCTTGAACCTAGTGGAGGGGCGGTCGGTTCCCCGGCTTGGCGGCATCCTTTACATCGCCGCCTTCGTCGCGCTTAACTTCGCCTTCTTCGAATTATACTACAGGAAGCGTGCGCGCACGCGAGCCTGGTTTTACGGCTTGCTCGCCGTCGGCGTCACGATCGCGGTATGCAATCTGCTTTCGGCGACGGGAGAGCCTCCCTCGGGGCTTGCTGGGGGATCCGAGAACCGGACGGACCTGCTACTCGCGCTCGAGGACGGCTACGTGCTCCTGCTGTCCGGCCTTTTCGCGGTGATGTTCGCGCCTCATCTCAGACAGCGCACGCGTTATGCCGTCAGTCTTTTCTTCGCTTTTTTCGGCCAGCTCGCTGCGTTTCTGACACGTGATTTTGCCGTTGAATCGCCCGTTCTCGATCTGTTGGCAGCCATTTTGCCCGTATTCTATTATATCGTCCTGTTTATGATTCTTTTCGAGCGAGTCGTCGAGCTGATGCAGACCGCATACCGGTCCTCCATTACGGACGGCTTGACCGACTTGTACAACCGGCGCTTCTTTACCGCCCGTCTGGAGAAGTCGCTGGAGCATGCGGGCCAAGGGGCTGTCGGCGCGATATTTTGCGATATCGACGATTTCAAGAAGCTGAACGATACCAAGGGGCACCAGGCGGCCGATACCGTACTGAAGCAGGCGGCCGCCATTCTCCGCGAGGAGACGGAAGGCATCGGGCTTGCGGGCCGTTATGGCGGCGAGGAACTGGTGGCCTTCGTCCAATCGGCCGCGCCGGACGCTCCCGCCGTCGCCGAGCGCATTCGGAACCGCATCGCCAAGGAGACGATCGTGACCGTAAGCGTCGGGTGCGCGCTGTCGCAGCCGGGCGTCAGGGCCGAGCAGCTCATGAAAAATGCGGACGAAGCGATGTACCGCTCCAAGCGTTCGGGTAAAAATCGCGTAACTTTATACGATCAACTGTAAGGAGTCCATTCATCATGCCAGCTCTGCCTTCAACCTTTGTCGAACGAATCGCCGCCCAATTGGGCGAGGAGACCGGCGCGTTCCTGCGGAGCATGGAGGCCCCGCGTTCCTACGGGCTCCGCCTCCATACGCTCAAGCTCTCCGAGGCGGACGACAACCCGGCTTTGCGATCGCTTGCGGCCGAATTCGGGCTCGTCCCCGTTCCTTGGTGCGGTACGGGCTTCACCTACGACGGCACGACCCGGCCCGGCAAGCATCCGTACCACCATGCCGGCCTCTATTATATTCAGGAGCCGAGCGCCATGATCGCCGCAGAGCTGCTCGACCCGCAGCCCGGCGACATCGTGCTGGACCTGGCCGCGGCGCCGGGCGGCAAGACGACGCAGATCTCCGCCATGCTGCAGGGCGAAGGTCTGCTCGTCGCCAACGAGATCCATCCGGGCCGGGCGCGCATTCTCTCCGAGAACGTCGAGCGGCTCGGCATCGCGAACGCCGTCGTCGTGCAGGCTGCGCCTGGCGAACTGGCGGCGCGTCTGCCCGAGGCCTTCGACAAGATCATGCTCGACGCGCCGTGCTCCGGCGAAGGTATGTTCCGCAAGGAGCCCGAGGCCTGCGCGGAGTGGTCGACGGAAGCGGTGGCCATGTGCGCGGCGCGGCAGCGGGACATCCTGCCTGACGCAGCCGCGATGCTGAAGCCTGGCGGAAGGCTCGTCTACTCCACTTGCACGTTCAACCGCGAGGAGAACGAGGAGACGATCGCCTGGTTTTTGGCCGGACATCCGGCATTCAGGCTCGTCTCTACGAAGCGCATGTGGCCGCAGCGCGGCGAAGGCGAAGGACACTTCGCAGCCGTGCTGGAGAAGGAGGCTGCAACGGAGGATGGTTCCGGCCGGCCGGACAAGGGACGCGCAAAAAGCGCGAAGGCTCCGCGAGCCGACGCTGGCGGCGCTCTCTCCGCGTTCAAGCTGTATGAAGCGTTCGCCGCGTTGTCGCTGCCGGGATATGCGCTGCCGGCCGCGGGCGTACCGCTTCTGTTCGGCGAGTCGCTGTATTGGTACCCGCAGCCCGAAGGGTCCCCGCTTCCGGTTGAATCTCTCGGCGGACTGCGGACCCATCGTCCCGGCTTGCATCTCGGCGACATCAAAAAAGGCAGATTCGAGCCTGCCCATGCGCTGGCGCATGCCGTCCGCGCGGACCAAGCCGCGCTGATTCGCGATTATCCGGCACGCAGCGAAGCGATCGTGGCCTATTTGCGCGGCGAAGCGCTGTTCGACGACCGCGGCACGCCCGCCCTGGGATGGGGGCTTCTCTGCGCGGACGGCTATCCGCTGGGCTGGTTCAAGGCCAGCGGCGGTCAACTGAAGAATCATTATCCCAAAGGTCTGAGGACGAATTAAGACGCCTGCGCCATTAACGGTCCGCGCCCAAATTGAAGGCGATCCGGGCATCTGTCCAATCCGCTACGGCACTTTGTCATACTATACATTATTCCGAGCGGCAACGCGGCAAAGGGAACGAGGTTCCCGCCGCCCCCTCGGAGCCCCCGATTGAATGACAAAGGAGGAATTCGCATGTCCGGTGTTGCAGGTGGCTACGGTTCGTCCGCTGCGTTCGTTCTGGTGCTCTTCATTCTGCTCGTCATTATCCTTCGTGCAGGCTTCTACTGATCTTAAAATCCTTTCGCAAGCCAAAAAGCCGGCCCTCGGGCCGGCTTTTTCACTTTTTTCGCGGCTTTACCGCGATATCGTCGATACGCCTGCCAGACAGGCTTCGAGCACCAGCGCGACGCCGTCCTCGTTATTCGAGGCCGTCACCGCGTCCGCGACGGCTTTGACCTCGGGCGGGGAATTGTCCATGGCCACGCCATATCCCGCATACTCCAGCATGCCGACATCGTTGAAATAATTGCCGATCGCCAGCACCTGTTCGCGCGGAATTCCCCTTTTTTCCGCCCACTGCTTAAGCGCCGTTCCTTTGGAAGCTTCCCTGTGCTGGAGATCGATAAAGTAGTCTCCGCTCCGGATCGTCTGCAGCTCGTGCTGCCATTCCTGCCAATGTCCCTCCAGCTCGTCCAGGTCTTCCTTGGGGGCGAAAAGCGATATTTTGACGGTCCGTTCCGGATACCGATCCTCGCGCGATCTCAAGATCGGCTCGGACAGCATGCGTGCGTACATAGAAGCTGTCTGGTCGTTTAATTGCTCCACGTAGATGTCGAACGCCGTATTTAGATCAAAGTGAATGCCGCGCTCTCTGCACAGCGCCAAATAGCGGTCTATCTCGTCCGCACCGATTGGAGATTCCTGCAAAATTTCACGCGACTCGCCGTCCACGATCGAGGCGCCGTTGTGGGTGATGACCGTCCCGGACAACCCGAGCTGCGCCAGCACCGACAGCGCGCTCGCCGAGCCCCTGCCCGTGCAAAGGACGATCTCCGAGCCTGCCGCTGCAGCCGCGGTTACCGCCTGCTTCACTCTCGGCGTCAGCTCATGGTCGTCGTTAATCAGCGTGCCGTCGACATCCAGCGCGATCAGCTTGTATTTCATTGCTTCGGATCCTCCGTTTTCTTGTAGCTGCGCAAGCGCTCGAGCTCGTCCTCCGTTAATTCCCGCCACTGGCCCGGCGCCAGCGATTCGTCGAGCGGCAGCGGCCCCATCTCGATTCTGCGCAGGTACAGCACTTTTTTGCCGACCGCCTCGAACATGCGTTTGACCTGATGATACTTGCCCTCGGCGATCGTCAGCTCGATCCAGCTCAGAGGCTCGCCTGCAGCGACCGCTTCTTGCCAGCTCGTCCGGTTCGCACGCAGCGCGGGGAACGCGTCGAGCCGTTCGAACGCCTGATCCATCGTGAAAGTAGACGACGCCCGCGCGATGCCCGCAGCGCCTTCGGCCTCCAGGTCCGCTTCATGCTTCGGACTTGCGAGCACGCGCAGCTCTGCCGGTAGCGTCACATAGCCGTCGTCTAGCGTGACGCCTGTAGCGAATGTCGCGATGTCCGCCGAGCCGACTTGACCCGCTACGAGCGCCTGGTAAACCTTCGGCACATGCTTGCGCGGAGACAGCAGCTCGTGGGACAGCTTGCCGTCGTTCGTGAGCAAGAGCAGCCCTTCCGTGTCCTTGTCCAGCCGTCCGACCGGAAAAGGCGTAAATACGCGAAGCGCCTCCGGCAGCAGCTCGAGCACCGTGCGTTCGCGATTGTCCTCGGTCGCGGACACGAAGCCGGCCGGCTTGTGGAGCATGACGTACACCGTATCGCGGTAGACGATACGCTCTCCTTCCAGCACGACCTCGTCCGCATGCGGATCGATCTGCAGGCCCGGGTCCTTGACGCGGACGCCGTTCACGGTCACCGCCCCCTGACGAACGAGCGCCTTCAAACCGCTTCGTGTGCCGTACCCGAGATTTCCGAGCATTTTATCCAGTCTCATTTTTGTTTTCATGGCTTCTCCTTCGATTCCGGCAACGTTTCCGTCAAGGATTGAACTACACCTGCCGCCAGCCCGGCAGCAGTTCGTTTTTTAGCGTCGCTCCGTCCCATCGGCCCCAGCCGAGCGGGCAGCCGTCCAGACAGACCAGCGTCCAGCCCCGCTTGTCCGCAGGCTCGCCGTTCAACCCGGTTACTTTCGCCGGTTCCGGCTGCAGCGTTTCTCCCTTCAAATACCGGATCGCATCCTCTGATTCGCCCGCGAGCTGCAGACTTAGCGCGGCCTGGTGCGGCTTGAGCCCCATGGCGAGCGCTTGCGAGGGCTCGAACCGGTGCCTGGTCGACAAGCCGAGCAGCCAGCCTTCGCGCACGAGGCGCAGCCCCTGCATGCTTCCTGCCGGTTCGGAGACCGCATACACATGATCGCCTTTGATGCGGATCGTTCCGGGTGGTTTCCAGCCAGGCAGGCTTTCCCGTAAAAATGCCTCATATCGCGCGATCGTATCGGATTCGCCGCCCGTCCGATCGTCGAAGCCCTTCGAGCGTCCCCGTCCGGCAGCTTCGGCGCCTCGTCGAACCGCCGTCGTCCGCTTGCCGGGCTTCGGGTCCTTGAACGATGCGCCGCCTGTTTTACCGCCCGCCTTTCGACTTTCCGCAGCTGCGGCTCCAGCCGGCTCGCTCTCCGGCGACGCGCCGGACACCGCCATGCCTGACGGAGCCGCCCGTTCGAGCAGCGCGGCAAAATGGCCTTCGCCCCGCACGCGATGCGGCCACAATCTAATCGTATCGGCTAAGCGCGCCGTTCGGTCAGGACCAAGCGCGGCGGCTTCCTCCGGCGTCAGCCACTCGGGCCTTCCAGGCGCAAAGCCCCATGCCGCGGGCGATTCCGTCGCCACGATCTCGAAGTCCGGATGCGCGGCCAGGAAGCGGGCGATCGTCCCCTCGTTCTCCACGGGAGAAAACGTGCAGGTGGAGTATGCGAGACGTCCACCGGGCGCGACCATTTTGGCCGCCTCCAGCATGATCTCGTCTTGCATGGCCGCGTATCTGGCCGGCGCATCGGCGTCCCATTGCCGGACCATGTCCTCGTCCTTGCGGAACATCCCTTCGCCGGAGCACGGCGCATCCACGAGCACCCGGTCGAACGTCGCGCCGAACGCCGCCGCCAGCTTCGCAGGCGACTCGTTCGTGACGACTGCGCAGCCGATGCCAGCCCGCTCGATATTTTTAGCCAGCGCTTTCGTGCGCTCCGTCGCCAGATCGTTCGTCACGAGCAAGCCCGTGCCGCGAAGCTTGGCAGCCAGCTGCGTCGACTTGCCGCCCGGGGCCGCGCACAGATCGAGGACCCGCTGTCCTGGCTGCGGATCGAGCAGCTCGGCGGGCAGCATCGCGCTCGGCTCTTGAATATAATAGAGGCCTGCGTAGTAATAAGGATGCTTGCCGGGGCGCTCGGTCTTATCCGTATAATACGCGCCTGCCGCCCATGGCACCGGATCTCTGCCCGCAACGAACGACTGTCCCGCGGAAGGCTTGTCCACCGCTTCCTTCTCACCGAAGCCGGTCGATTCGATCTTCAGACCGTTCAGCCTGATCGCCGTTTTCTTGGGCTCGGCATAACTGGCCAGAAAGTCCTCGGCTTCCTCGCCAAGCAGCTCGCGCATCTGATTCACGTATTCCTTCGGCAGCGCCATCGCCGCCTCCTTCTCTCCACTTGCGGGAGCAGCATTTCCGTCATTTTCCGAAATAAAAAGAGAGCCTCCGGACCGCACGCCAGCCGGCCCGAACGCTCTTAAAGCCTTGCTCGGCCATGGGACGACCGGCAGCAGTCTGCCCGCCCGTCGCCACATCGCGGGAGAGCCTCTC
Source organism: Cohnella hashimotonis (assembly GCF_030014955.1). Classification (NCBI taxonomy): domain Bacteria; kingdom Bacillati; phylum Bacillota; class Bacilli; order Caryophanales; family Paenibacillaceae; genus Cohnella; species Cohnella hashimotonis. The sequence goes on along the minus strand of NZ_JAGRPV010000001.1, from coordinate 2,082,495 downwards.
ATGCTTGCGATGCGGCCGGAACACGCCAGAACGCTACTGGCTGTTGCTCTTGCCCGCCCGGGCGAGCGCGGCTTGGATCTCCTGCGACAGCTCCGCCAGCGCCCACATATCCTCCTGCTCCCACAGCTCGTTGAACCGCAGCTGAAACTGCGCGGCCTCGCGGACGCGGCGGAAAAAATACAGGCCTTGAATATCGTTCAGCACCTTGCGCACGATGCCAGACTTCTCTTCGAAGTCCTGCTGGGCGTCCACGATCTCCTGGCGAATGCTCGACATCTCGCGGTCGAGGGCGTACGCGGCTTCCGCCGCCTTGCGCAGGCGCTCCCGTACGTGCTCCGGCAGCTGCTCGCGGTATTTATAGTTCAGCGAATGCTCGATCGTCGCCCAGAAATTCATGGCGAGCGTGCGGATCTGGATCTCCGCAAGGACCGGCATCGAGCCCAGCGAGGTCTGCACCGGATATTCGACGATGATATGGTAGCTCCGGTAGCCGCTGTCTTTATAATTCGTAATATAATCCTTCTCGTAGACGAGCCGCAGATCCTTGCGAATGCGGATCATGTCCGCGACCCGGTGAATATCCTCTACGAACTGGCACATGATGCGAATGCCGGCGATATCCTCGATGCCCGTCTCGATCTGGTCGATCGGAACGCTGAGCCGCTTCGCCTTTTCCAGGATGCTCGAGATCCGCTTGACCCTGCCGGTCACGAACTCGATCGGCGCGTATTCGTCGCGGGCCTTCAGCTCGGTGCGCAGCGACTTCAGCTTGATCTTAAGCTCCTCAACGGCCTGCTGGTAGGGCAACAGGAACTTGCTCCAGTCTCTTCCGTCCATACGTCTACGCATCCTTTCCTGCCGCATTGCCGCGCTATCGTATTCCTTTGCTAGCGGATGCCGCTGCAGCTGCCTTCAACGCCGGTGATCGGCGCCGACCGCCTGGGTGATCCGGGTGAATCCGTCCTGCCGGAGCAGACGCTTCAAGCCTGTCGCGATCTCCTTGACGACGCCGGGGCCTTTGTAGATCAGCGAAGTGTATACTTCCACCAATGATGCGCCGGCACGAATCTTGTCATAGGCGTCCTGGGCCGTGAAAATGCCGCCCGACCCGACGATCGGCAGCCGGCCTTCGGTCATGCGGTAAAGGGAACGGATCACTTCCGTGGACCGCTTCGTGAGCGGTCGTCCGCTTAGGCCGCCGGTCTCTGTCTTGTTCGCGTGCGTAAGACCCTCCCGGCCGATCGTCGTATTGGTGGCGATAATGCCGGAGATGCCGCTCTCCAAGATCGCCTGCGCCATATAGGACAGCTGCGCCTCGTCGTTGTCCGGCGCGAGCTTGACGAGAATCGGCTTGGGCAGCTCGCCGTGAGCGGCGGACTGGGTCTCCATCTCGTCCTTGACTGCGGCCAGCAAGTCGCGCAGCTCGTCGCCGTGCTGAAGCGCCCGCAGATCCGGGGTGTTGGGCGAGCTGATATTGACGACGAACAGATCGCCGTAAGGATACAGCTTGGCCAGACAAGCCCGGTAATCGGAGGCCGCATCTTCGTTCGGCGTCGCCTTGTTTTTGCCGATGTTCACCGCCAAAGGGACCTTGTGCTTGCCAAGCCGCGCGAGCCGCTCCGCCATGGCGTCGGCCCCCTCGTTGTTGAAGCCCATCCGGTTGACGAGCGCCTCGTCCGGCGGAAGCCGGAACAGGCGGGGGCGGTCGTTGCCCGGCTGCCCCTTGGGCGTCACGGTTCCGACCTCGAGGAACGACAGGCCGATGCTGCCGAAGCCGCGGACGGCCTTCGCGTTTTTGTCTAAGCCCGCCGCAAGACCTACGGGATGGCGGAACTGGAAGCCGAGCAGATCGACGGCCAGCTCCGGCGACTCCGAGACCCCCCATATGCCGGATAACAGGGCCGGCACGCCCGGGATCCGGGAAGCGGCGCCCATGCCGTCGACCACGAGGTGGTGGGCGTCTTCGGGATCCATTTTGAAAAACAGGGGTTTAACCCACTTGTACAAGCGTTTCAGCATCCTTTCAAATCGCGGCGTCAAACGGTTCAGCCGCATAAAACCCTCGCGTATCAGTTTAGCCTTTTCTGCGCCAAAAGAAAAGGGAATATCGCCCTCGCGGGCAACCGTTTCGTCTGGCGTTTTAAAGATCAAGCGTTTACAATAGTAGCATATGCCGATTATGTAAAATGGAAAGGTTGATTCCCATGAGCGCGCCAAAAAAACAAGCACCGATTCACCGCAAACCCGAGGTCAAGGAGCAGGTCAACAAGCGCGGGATCATCATCGCGGGAACCGTTTTTGGCGTCATCGTCATCGCGGTGGCCGTTCTCCTGATCGTTAATCCATAGGAGCGGCCGTTAATTCAGCCATTCGTATTTTTTGGAGGGGTTGGTCTCGTTCTGCGCAGGCTTCAGCTTGAAGCGCTTTTCCGGCGCGCGCAGCTCGACGGGCAGCCCCCCTTTGCTTATCGTCACCTTTGTGCCGATCTGCACCAGATCGAACAACTCCTCGACGTCTTCCTTGTTCATCCTCGCGCAGCCGTGTGATTCGTCCTTGCCGACGCTCGAAGGCTCGTCCGTGCCGTGAATCGCATACAGCGTATCCGACAGCGTCATCCCTCTGCTTCCGAAGGCTCCCGTCGCGCTGCCGTTCGGATTTCTCACTTTTTCCGTAATGACGAACGTTCCTTCCGGCGTTGGCGTATCCTTGGCGCCCAGACCGACCTCATAATTGCGCAGCAGCACGCCGCCGCTAATCACGGCCAGCCGATGTCTCGTCTTGTCGATGACGATCTCGATCGGCTGCTCCGCAAGCGACGCCAGCTCGCCTGCAGGCGTACCGTTGCCTGCGGCAGGTCCCGTCTCGTTCGGCCACCCCGCTTGCGCGCCCGCTGGCGCCGTCTTAGCCGCGAGCGCGTCCGACAGCTCGCCGAACCATGCCGTCTGCTCGGCATTCCAGCCCGACATCGTATTGGCGGGGTATGCCGCCGCCAGATTCTTGGGCGAAGCCGGCCACTTGCCCGTACGCTGCTTGTAGGCGATCATCGCCGACCGCAGCACCAGTTTGCTCTCCTGCAACGGCTTCCAGGCCGCGATTCGCGCAGCCGTCGGCTTGGCGTCCTGGGCCGTGCCGCATGGACACCAGCCGGAATCGTACCAATCGACGCTCGCCGCAGCCCGGTCTGCAGGCGCCGCGACTTGTGCGATAGGCGCGCCGGCCTTCACCCAATCGATCCACTTACCCAGCCGCGGCGACTTGAACAAGAGCGATGGGCCCGCTTGATCTTGCGCGGTGAGCAGATTTCCTAGAATGGCCTGCCCTGCGCCGTCGCGCTCGGCTGCCGCCGCCATCAGGCCGGCCGGCTTCGCCGATCCGCCGCCTCCGCCGCCCTGCGCGGCCGTGCCGCCTTTCCCTGCGCCTGCTTGATTCGGCGTAGGCGAAGCCGCCCCTTGCGACGGCTGGCCTCCCGTTTGCGCGGATGGCGCGGCCTGTTCGCCGCCCGCAAACGCCGACTTTTCCGGCGCCGACGCCTGCTCTGCGTAGACAAACACGCCTAGCGCGAGCAGGACCGCTCCAGCTGCGGCCGCGATCCATCCGGCCCGCCGCCTGTCGCCGGAGCCCGTCTTGGCATCGTTACCAAGCCCCGCGGCGCCTTCTCCCGTGTTCAACTGCGGGCTCTTCTTGGACTCGAACGCCTCGTACACGGGGCCGGCTTGCGCAAAGCAGTAGTTCGCCTTCGCCTCCTGGCCGCGGGACAGGTATTCCTTTCCGAGCAGATACCAGGCCATTTGGTTATTCCCGTGCTTAAGCAAATAATCCTTGATCGGGAGCGCATCGTGCACATCCGGTCCGAGCTCGTAGAACTGTTTGATTTGCTCTTCGAGACGGTCGTCGTTAGACATTATTTTTCCCTCCCTGCTGCGGACGCTATCGTTAATGTCGGTGCGAAGGCGCGATCGCATTAGCCTTGAGGCGGCGTCGGTCTCCGCGCCGGCTAAAAAGGACCGTACGTCAGCGGCATGCGCTGCGGACGGTCCCATGTGAAGCGGCGTTTAAAACGTTTTGTTGCGGATGATGACGGCCTGTACGGTCGCGTCCCATTGAATGTCGAGATCGCCCTCCGTGGCGAAAAAGCGCACCGGCACGTAGAAGCTGCCGTCCTTGAGCACCGGCGCGGCGTTAAGCGTGAGCTCGGACTTTAAACCGCCGCTGCTCTTGGCGACTTTTTTCTGCCCGTTCGTTACCGAATAGACGACATCGCCCTTGGTCAGCTTGCCCGATTTGGTCTTGGCATCGTACGTCACCGTAAATCCCGTCGCCTGGCCGACAGCCCGCAGCGGCAAATAAGTCGCGCCGCCGGATACGAAGGCAGGCTTGTCCGACCGGAGCTGCGAGCCGTTCAGCAGCGTCTTGATCGCGCCGTCCTTTTTCAGTCCTGCCGCTCCTGCGTACTTTTCGAGCCGCCGGATTTTGTTGCCCGACTCGTCCGCGATCGCGAGGCTTCCGTCCGGCAGGACGGCGACATCCGTCGGATGATCGAACTGCGCCGCGTAGAGGACGCCGTCGGCCGCTCCCGGCTCCGTCGCTTCGCCGGCCAGGGTCGTCACCTGTCCGCCCTTGAGCAGCCTTATGACATGGTTCAGGCTATCCGCAATAATAAGCGTCCCGTCCGCCGAAATCGCGAGGCCTTCGGGCGCGTCGAACCGCGCCGCAGCGGCTGCGCCGTCCAGATAATCTCCATCGGCATACGGGCTGTCGGCGCCGAGTGCCGGCGCCGTCCCGGCGACCGTGCTGACTGTGCCCGCGGCGAAGTCGATGTAGCGGATCCGTTGATTGCCGCGGTCGCTCACATACAGATTGCCTTGGGCGTCGAGCGCCAGTCCGCTCGGCTCGTTGAACTTGGCCGCTGCCAGAGGGCCGTCCGCATAGTCTCCGAAGCTCTCTGCCGCGCCAGGCAGATACTGGCCGACGCGGGTCGAAGGCGCGTTCAGCGTCGTAACGGTGCCGTCCGCCGCGATCTTGCGGATCGCATGGTTCAGCGTATCCGCCACGTATACATTGCCTGCGGCGTCGACGGCGACATCGGACGGCGCGTAAAACGCAGCGGCGCTACCCTTCCCATCGGCCGAGCCGGCCAAGCCGCTGCCGGCCAGTGTCGTCACTTTGCCGTCAGGCGAGACCTTGCGAATCGCATTGTTGCCTGCGTCCGCAACATAGGCGCTGCCTGCCGCATCGAAAACAATGCCGAGCGGCTGGTCGAACAGGGCGCGGTCGGACAGGTCGTCGTGATAGGATCCCGTCGGCAAGCCGCCTTCGTCGGAGCCGGAGAAGTGCCCGGCATATGTAGCGAGCGCATCCGAAGCGAGCAAGCGGATCAGGTGATTCCCGCTATCCGTTACAGCCAGGCTTCCGTCCGCGCGAACTGCGATCGAGTGAGGCTTGAATAACGTTGCCCGTGCAAGCGGGCCGTCTTGGCTTCCCAATTCGGACTGGCCTGCCCAGGTACGAACCTCGTATAGACCGCCCGATTGAAGCCAGCCCGTATCCGCCGCGAACGCGGCTCCCGGTACGGTCAGGCTAAGTACGAGCGCCGCCGCGGCGCCGGCCGTTTTACGATTCCATGCTTTCATTTTCATTCTCCTTCATAGGCTACTCGATCTATTGCATCCGTTAATTCCTATTCTATATAAGCTTAAAGTCGGGAAAATCCGACAAAAGTCACTAAATCGCGTTAAAGTCGGCTTTTGAAGCGGCAATTGTCGGTACGGACTCGCCTGCGACGCCAAGCAGCTCGTATACGCGAATCGGCTGCGATTTGCCTTTGAACATGCGGTCCTCTCCGTCGTCGAATCTGAAATAGGCGGCCGTCTTGGCGTATACGGCGTCCGACACCATGATCTGGCCGGGCTTCGTCTGCGATTCGATCCGCGCCGCGATGTTCACGTTGTCCCCGATCGCCGTATAGTCCACGCGAAGATAGGAGCCGATATTGCCGACGACGACGGTGCCGGTATGAATGCCGATGCCCACGTTTACCTCGCAGCCGTATTTTTCCCGGATCGCCCGCCTGATCTCCTTCATGCCTTGTTGAATCTCGTAGGCCGTCTTTACCGCGAGCCGTTCATGGTCCTCGACGTCGAGCGGCGCATTGAACAGGATCATGGCCGCGTCCCCGATGAACTTGTCGATCGTGCCCCGGTTGGAGAGCGTTGTCTCGGTGATCATATTGAACATCGTGTTCAGCGTGTCGACCAACTCGGGCGGCGTGAGCTTCTCGGACAACGGCGTGAAGCCCCGGATGTCCAGGAACAATACGGTGATCGTCTTCGAGTCGCCGCCGAGCTTGATGTCGATATCCTGAGAGACGATCTGCTTGACCAGATCGGGCGATATGTAACGGCCGAATTGGCGCGTGACAAAATGCTTTTGCGCGCTTTCCAGATACGATTTGAGCGACACGTTGGTCAGGTAGGCAAGCGTGACGGCCAGGATGGTGTCCGAGACGCCGATCTGTATCTTGTAGGCGCTGTACGCAAGCATCTGGCCGTAGACCAGGCCTGACGCCGCCGCGAGGTACAGCAGGATCGAGTAGATGTTTTTGAGGCGCCACGGCAGCAATATAAATAGAAGGAACAGCGCGAGTCCGCCCAGCCAGATCGTCCACGCCGGCGCATAATCGACCGCAGTGCCGCTAAGCAGCTGGTTCACGATGTTGGCGTGCACATAGACAAGCTGCATTTTCTTTTCGATCGGCGTCGTCCCGCTGTCCTGCCCCGAATCGTCGGACAGGCCGACGGCCGTGAAGCCGACCAGCACGACCGAATCTTTGAAGACGCTCGGATCGATCTCTCCGTTCAGCACCCGACTGAACGAAACGGTCGTGACGTCCTCCGTGTTCAGCATGTAGTCGATCGTGATCGTGTTTTTGGCGACCGCATTGTTCTTTTCGAAAATTTTGCCCGGATCCGTCATCTTGTCGTAAGCGGACAGGTCCGCGCCGGCCATCCCCGCAGCCATATAGGCGAGCGACGGATAGACCGCGCCGTTCGCGTCCTGGATCTTCAGCCAGGTCTGGCGAATGACGCCGTCGGGACTGGCGACCCGGTTGATGTTCGCCAGCTTGGCATGCTCCGCGAATTGCGGCAGCGGACCGTCGATGCGATAAGCTTTCAGCAACGCGTCCGGCCTGGCTACGGTCTCGCCGAATACGTCGCCCTCCGTCTGTCCGATGACGGGCAAAATGACATTGTCGTAAGCCGCGAGCGCGTCCGCGAAGGCTTGATCGCTGTCCGCGTTCGTCTCTTCGTTAAACGTAATATCGAAGCCGATCGCCTTCGGTTCGCTGCCCGGCTGATTCAGCATGTCAAGAAAGGGCGCATAGACCGCCCGGTCCCATGGAAACCGGCCCAGCTCGGCCAACGAATCGTTATCGATCGCCACGACGACGACATCCTTGGGCGGCTTGCCCGCGGCCTGCTTCATATTGTAGTCGTAAAGCATGTTGTCGAGACGGCCTAACCAGCGCTCGTTGTGCGCGAAAAATAAGGCAATCAACAGCAAAACGTTCATCGCGATGGCCAATCTTTTAATCTTTTCTCTCACGGGTTCCCCTGCCCTTTTCCGTTCGTTCGACATTCCATAGCTAGTATACTTGAATCCGGGAAAAGTTTGTTCAAATTTTGTCAAAAAAGGTCGCAAAAAAACCTTCCCTTGCCAAGCGGCGGTCGGGAAGGCTGATGTTGTCGATCCGCGAACGGAATCGAGCGCAATTACATATTAAAGGGCTCGTCGGCGATCTGGATGGAATCCGTCGGGCAGCCGTCCGATGCGTCCTGAAGATCGTCGTACAACTCCTCGGGAATCTCTGTCGTGCCGCGGTTGGCGTCGCCCTTATAGATGACCTCCGCAAGACCCTCGTCGTCGTAATCGTAAATATCCGGGGCTGTGGCGCCGCAAGCGCCGCAAGCGATACAAGTGTCCTTATCGACATACGTAAATTTAGCCATATTATGATAAGCCTCCTAAAAAAGTCAATCCCGCCTGCCATATGCGGAAACGTTCGATTGTTTAAATCCAAATATAATACAAAAGACCGCGACTTTCAAATAAAAATAAGGAATACCGGGCTATAGCCTTGGCTTATAGCAACGCTATTGGCCGTCTTCCTTCTCCCGCAAAAAGTCGGTCTGCAGCGACGTTCCGCGTATCTTTTTGTTGCGGATCAAAGCCGACGGATCGTTGGTCAGCATGCCTGCAGTGAGCACCGCGCTCTCGCCGAATTTATCCCGCAGCCGGTCGAGCACGGAGACGAGCTCCGCCTTGCGCGGCGCCTCCTCGTATTCGAAAAGATCGAGCTGGACGGGCGTCTCCGTCTTTGGAGACAGGCTCTGAAGCGTGATGCCGAGCAGCCGGACCGGCTCCCCTTCTCGCCAGTTCGCATCCATAAGCTTGCAAGCGACCTTGTAAACGTCATCGGCGCTCTCGGTCGGCACGTCGACCGTATGAGAACGCGTAATCGTCTTCATGTCGGGATCGCGGATCGTGATTTGCACGGCCCTGCACATCATGCCTTCGCGCCTGAGCCGGCGAGCGGTCTGGTCGGCCAGATTCAGCAGAACGCGTCGGAACTCCTCCCGCTTGGTCAGATCGGCCGGAAGCGTCGTCGTGTGACCGACGGACTTGGCCGCTTCGCGCACTGGTTCGACCGTCGAATCGTCCTGCCCGTGCGCGGCCCGCTTCATCCAGGAGCCATAGACGCCGAATTTGTCCTTCAGCAGCTTCTCGTCCGCGGCGGCCAGCTCGCCGATCGTACGGATGTTCATCCTTAATAGCTTCTCCGCCGTTTTGCCGCCGATTCCATACAACGTTTGGCAGGGCTTGCCCCACAACAGCTTGGGCACGTCCCGCCGCCGCAAGACGGTGACCGCGTCGGGCTTGCGCATATCGGAGCCCATCTTCGCAAGCAGCTTGTTCGGTCCGATGCCGATGGAGCACGGCAGCCCAAGCTCCTCCTTTACCCTGCGGCGGATCGCTTCGGCGATCTCGATCGCGGTGCCGAACTGGGAGCTGCCTGTAATGTCAAGGAAGCACTCGTCGATCGATACCGACTCGATCTGGGGCGTGTAGGCGCCCGCAATGCGCCGGAAGCCCCGGGAATAATGCCTGTAGAGATCGAAGTCCGGCGAGATCAGGATCAGCTCGGGACATACCCGTTCAGCCTGTCTGACCGTCATTCCCGTCTTGACGCCTCTAGCCCTCGCTTCGTAGGAGCTCGTAACGACAATCCCTTTGCGCAGCTCCACGCTGCCGGCGACGGCAGTCGGCTTTCCTTTATAAAGTTCGGGTTGTACAGCGGCATGGACGGAGCAATAAAAAGCGTTCATGTCCATATGCAATATGATCCTGCCGCGCTTCTCGCGAACCCCGCCATCCATTTCGCTCATTCTCCTCGTGCTTTTTTCGGCTTTCTTCATTATAATACTTGAAGCCTCTGCGGTCACTCCGCGGCCATGCGACAACCGGTCTCAACGGCATTCCTCCCTCTACAATTGGGACATCGCATGTTATAATAATTAGAATATTCGCCGACTGGCTATTTACGTTCTTGGGAGGTACCCTCATCCATGACCCAATCCATCAGCATTTTCGATACGACGCTTCGCGACGGCACCCAGGGGGAAGGCATCAGCCTTACAGCCGAGGACAAGCTCAAGATCGCCCTGAAGCTCGACGCGCTGGGCATTCATTATATTGAAGGCGGCAACCCTGGCAGTAATAGCAAAGACATCGAATTTTTCAAGCGCGCCCGCGAGCTGAATCTCCGCGCGAAGCTGACCGCGTTCGGCAGCACGCGCCGCAAGAACAGCTCCTGCGAGCAGGACGGCAATCTGCGCAATCTGATCGAATCCGGCGCGAAGGCGGCGACGCTGGTCGGGAAGACCTGGGACTTCCACGTCCATACGGCACTGCAGACGACGCTCGAGGAGAACCTGGCGATGATCGGCGAATCGATCGCGTTCCTGAAGCGTCACGGGCTCGAAGCCGTTTTCGATTCGGAGCATTTCTTCGACGGCTACAAGGCGAATCCCGAATACGCATTGGCCGCGCTGACGCGCGCCCGCGAAGCCGGCGCCGACTGGATCGTGCTGTGCGACACGAACGGCGGGACGCTGCCGAGCGAGATCTCGGAGATCGTGTCGAGCGTGACGGCTCAAGTCAACGCGCCGATCGGCATCCATACGCACAATGACTGCGAACTCGCCGTGGCCAACACCTTGGCTGCCGTTGCCGCAGGCGCGCGCCAGATTCAAGGGACGATCAACGGCTACGGCGAGCGCTGCGGCAACGCCAACCTTTGTTCCATCATCCCGACCCTTCAGCTCAAGCTGGGATATCCGGTCGTATCCGAGGAGCAGCTTCGCTCCCTCACGTCCGTAGCGCGCTATGTCGGCGAGATCGCCAACGTCATGCTTCCGGTCAACCAGCCTTATGTCGGCACGGCAGCATTCGCGCATAAGGGCGGCATCCACGTATCTGCGATTATGAAGGATTCCAAGACCTACGAGCATATCGCGCCCGAGCTTGTCGGCAACAAGCAGCGCGTACTCGTCTCCGAGCTTGCCGGACAGAGCAACATCTTGTCCAAAGCCCAGGAGATGGGACTCGACGTTACGACGGACAGCGCCAAAGCAAAAGGCGTAATCGATAAAATCAAGCAGCTCGAGCACGAAGGCTATCAATTCGAGGGTGCCGACGCGTCCCTGGAGCTGCTGCTTCGGGAGGCCTATACCGATATCGTCGATGTGTTCTCCGTCGAATCGTTCAAGATTCTCGTCGAAAAATCCAAAGCAGGCACGCAAACCGAAGCGATTGTCAAGCTGAACGTAGGCGGACAGCAAGTATACACGGCCGCCGAGGGCAACGGCCCGGTCAACGCGCTGGACAACGCGCTGCGCAAGGCGCTCTCCCAGTACTTCCCGGGCATTAAGGAGATCCATCTGTCCGACTACAAGGTCCGCGTGCTGGACGAAAAAGAAACGACCGCCGCGAAGGTCCGCGTGCTCATCGAATCGTCCGACTTCAAGGACAGCTGGAGCACCGTCGGCGTCTCCTCCAACGTCATCGAAGCTAGCTGGGAAGCGCTCATCGACAGCATCCGCTACGCGCTGCTCGGCATGACGCAGAGCGACTTCTCCCCCGAAGCGCCGCGAGAGACGCTGGGCCTCGTGAACCACTGATATTGCACGATTAGGGATGAGGCGGCGTGTACGCCTCATCCCTTTTTTCAATCTGCAAAAACGCCTCGCCTGCCCTTAGAATTATAGCGCAAGAGGCCGCAACTTCATCAGCAACAAACGAAATAAAAACCGCCCTTCCATAAGTTTGAGATGTTGCGCACCATTTACGGAAGAACGGTTCTTATATGCATTTCGTATCGCATGCGATTGCAGCTCGCAGCAGCGTTATCCGCACTAAGCCGCGTCCTTCATCGCCGCGTCAATCATCGTTCTCCATTCCTTCAGGCTCTTGGCTCCTTCGATCCGCTGCCTAACGACGCCTTGACGATCCACGATAAAGCTGATCGGGTACGAGAACACTTTATATTCGTCTCCTACCTTGCCGTCTTTGTCCATCAGCACGGGGAACGAAATCGCCTTTTCTTTGACGAAATCCTTCGCGCCTCTCACCGTATCGTATTTGGTCGCATTGACGCCGTACAGCTCGATCTTCCCCTTGTACTCCTCGTAGAGCTTGACCAGGTCCGGCGCTTCGACATCGCAAGGCCCGCACCACGACGCCCAAAAGTTGATAACCAGCACCTTGTCCCGGGGCGTCTTCGGGTCAACCTCATAAGTCGTACTTTCGTCCAGGGAGGACAGCTTTAACGAAGGGGCTAACGACCCTACGGTCGGTGCCTCCTTCTTTGGCGAACCGCCGTCCACAGACACGGAAGCGCCGCTGCCGGCCTCACGCGTGCCTTTGTCGTTTCCGGCCAGATTATAGACCAGCACGCCGGCGATCGCAACGATAAAAATGACAATAATAATAACGTTACGCTTCAATTCCTTCTCCTCGCTTTGCCAAGATCGCTCCCTCCATCTTACCGGATTCAGAGGCTTCGTGCCATCCCTTTAACCTGTGCCGTTGCAACGGTCCTCTCGGTCACGCATACTAAATACATGGCACCCGGAGAAAGGCTGAGTCTGAAATGATGCCGAAAGCGGTTCATATGACCGAGACGCTGCTGCACACACTTGTAGACGGATGCCGCCAAACGCTTCCGCTCGAAGCCTGCGGCATTTTACTCGGAGCTTCCCAAGAGACAATGATTGCGGTATCGGACATCCTCTTCATCCCCAATGCCGCCGCCGATCCCGCATACACATTCGCCTTCGAGCCGAGCGCGTGGATCGAAGCCGTATATGCAGCGCAAAAAAGCCGACAAAAGGTCGTCGGCTTTTTCCACTCCCACCCGGCCGGTCCGCCGCTGCCGAGCGATCGCGATCTTCGCGGATGGGACGGCTTCGGATGTCACTTGATCGTCAGCTTGCAGCCTTCGGCAGAGACCCTCGCATATGAGCAAAATGACGAAGGCACATGGACCCCAATCCGCCTGTGCATTCGTTAATGTCTGCTGAGATAGGCGTACAAATCGCCAAGAGACGACACCTGCTTGGCCTGTATCAACGCCAAGAACGCAAACCATAGCTTGGCCGTCATCAACGAGTCGTGGAGCGCATGATGACGATAGGTGATCTCGATACCGTAGGATTCGAGAAGTTCGTCCAGGCCGTAGCTTTTGCGCCGCGGCTCCAGCCACTTGGCGACCATCATCGTGTCGACGACACGATGGGAAAGATTGACCTTGGACGTCTTCCACAGCGCGGCGTTCAGAAATTGCTTGTCGTGACCGCTGCCGTGGGCGATGAGCACCCGCTTCCCTATGAAGTCGAGGAAGTCGTGGAGACCTTGCATCAGATCAGGGGCATCCTGCGCCATTGCGTCCGTGATTCCGGTTAACTCGGTAATGTGCGGCGGAATTTTCCTTCGCGGATTAACAAGGCGGTAGAACGGCTCGGCGGCCTCAAGCTCGCCTCCCTTGATCAAGACCCCTCCAATGGAGAGAATCTCGTCGCCGTTGTACGGATTGAAGCCGGTCGTCTCCAGATCGAATACGACCGCCTCCATTTCCGACAAAGGCGTATCCAGCGCCGATTCCTTGCGCTGGTCGCGCGACAATTGCCGGATGAATGCCATCTGCTGCGCATTGGAAGAACCCAGCATCGAAGCGATCGCCGGCGTGATGCCGCCCGTCTTGTATAAATGCCACATGCGGCCCATTGGACTTTTGGGCTCCTTCATGCCATTCACCTCCCGCCGAAGCGGCGTTGCATCTCCTTCTCCAAGTGGCGCTGCAGCCGCCTGCTGATCCGCAGCGCCTTCTTGAGCGGAGCTTTCTCTTCCTTTTCTAAAAGCGCAGATCTGAGCTTGCCGCTGCCCGCCCATTGTCCGCTGTCATCCCGATCCGATGCAAGCAGCCGAAGACGCAGGAAAACCTCGAACGCCCAAGCCGCTTCATCGGCCGTTTCACCGCTTATCGCTCCGATCTCCCGAAGCGACTGAATGCGGCCGAGCGTGCTGGTCGCCGGAATATCGGCACGCATGGCGAGCAAGCGAAATATATTGACCATCGGAATATAAGCGCCGTACTTAATATCCAAACTTCCTGCGTTTTCCCCGTAGTTCTCCACGAAAAGCTGACCGAACACACCGATCAGCACTTTATGCCTTAGCGTATTTTCAAGCATACGCCTCGCGATGTCGGCATGAGACATCATGTCACCGATATAACGGCCCTTCCATCTGCGTCCGAGCTCGACATCGCCCGCCAAAAGACGCGCATCGGCAAGGATTAGCAAATATCGAACGTGTTCCCAGCTTGGTTCTGCGAACCATCGATCGACCTTTTCCTCCCAAGCCGAGATAGGAAGGCACCATTCGGGATTCGAGACGATGACGTTGCCTTCGCAGGGCGGATAGCCGATCTCGAATAACGAAGCGACAATTCGGGACCCAAGCGCACTGAAGTAAGACGCGGCAAGCTCGGCATCTTCGGAGTTTTCGCAATCGCCGTAGACCAGGCCGCTGTCTTGGTCGCTCGCGAGCGTCTGCTCCCCTCTTCCGCCGCTGCCGAACAAGAAATAGGCATACGGCACGGGCGGGGCGACTAGCCCCATCCGTGCCGTATCTTGCTCCGCCAAAGTCAATACCCGGCGGATTAAAGCGTCGTGCAGCTCGTTCAGCGCTTCGACGACCGGGACCACCCGTAGCTCTTCGTGCAGGAGCGCGCTGACGCGCTCCTGCACCTCCTCCCGGATCATCCGCAATTGTTGCAGCGTGCCCGCGCCGTTAATTTCTTGCAACCGCTGTGCCAAGTCCATCCGGTACAATGCGGTCCTACCTCCTGTCGGGACGCCGATGCTAAAGTTGTTGAAGCTGTCGATCAGAGTGCGGTCGAATTGGTGCCTGCGCGCTTCAGCGCTTCCGGGTAACCATAGGTGCCGTGCTCGCTCAGGTCCAGACCGATGATCTCTTGCTCTTCGGTGACGCGCAGACCGCTCACTTGCTTAATAACCCACAGTACGATAAACGATGCCGCGAAAGCGAAGGCGCCGCATACGACGACGGAGAGGAATTGTACCCACAGCTGTTCGCCGCCGCCGCCATAGAACAGACCTGCCTTGCCGACGCCGACTTGATCGACGAGCTTTTGGGTTGCGAACAATCCGTTGGCTAGCGTGCCCCAGACGCCTGCTGCGCCGTGTACGGACATCGCGGAGATCGGATCGTCGATGCGCATTTTTTCAAAAAATTGAGCACTCACGAATACAAGCACGCCCGCAATGAGACCGATGACCACTGCCGCCCAAGGTTCGACGAATGCGCACGAAGCGGTGATGGCGACCAGACCGCCGAGCGCGCCGTTCAACATCGACGGAATGTCGGCCTTCCCCTTCACGAGCCAGGAGATCAGCAGCGCGGATACCGCGCCGCCCGCTGCGCCGAGTTGGGTCGTGAACGCAACGTATCCGAAGAAGCCTTCGCCTACGGACACCGCGCTGCCTGCGTTAAAGCCGAACCAGCCGACCCACAGAAGCAAAACGGACAAGGATGTGAATACTTGGTTGTGACCGAGAATTTCGTTCGCGGAGCCATCTTTGTTGAACTTGCCGATCCGCGGTTTGAGCAGAATGGTCGCTGCGAGAGCGGCCATCGCACCGGTCAAGTGAACGACGGTGGAACCCGCATAATCCTGTGCGCCGTCCGCAGCCAACCAGCCGCCGCCCCAGATCCAGTGCGCGATGATCGGATAAATGACTGCTGCGAAAACGATCGTAAAGATGAGATAGACGGACAGCTTGGCGCGCTCCGCGAAGCCGCCCCATGCGATCGAGAGCGACACGGCCGCGAACGCCAGCTGGAAAATGAAGAAGATCGTCGACGGATAGGAATCGCCTTCGCCTGCCACAATCGACGGATCGAAGAAGAAATTGCCGATGCCCATGAACTTGTTCAAACTCTCGCTTGCATCGCCGCCGAACGTGATACCGTACCCTACCGCCCAGTATATCAGAGAAGCCAGGCCTACCGTAAAAATGGTTTTGCCTGCCACGTGGCCGGCATTCTTCATGCGGGTGGAGCCGGTCTCGAGCAGGATAAAGCCGCCTTGCATGAGCAAAACCAGAACGGCAGCAACCAAGATCCAAAGTGCATTAAGTCCCATATTCAGCGTCGCTGCAGACGGATCACCGTCCGCCGCAAATGCCATCGTAGGAAATAACAGCAACAATGCGCCTAGACCAAGCAAACTTTTCTTCAACAATACGACCACTCCCCGACATGTAATGTTTCATAACATTTTAAGAAAGCCTTAATGTCATTATAGTTAGAGGATTACGATTTGACAATAAGAAATTCGAATAAAAGTTCGGAATATCCTTAAAATATCTGACATAAAACCTCAAATAGAAGCAGAATGTTAAGGATTACACGAATTTCTCGCTACTCATGCGTGTCGTAGTGCGTTTATAACCTGACATCACAGGTTTTGTTGACAGTTCATAAAAAGCTTGGATCTTTTAATAAGATGTTATTATTTCTGTCAGAGCGAATTCTCCGTAAGCAGACCTGCATAAATTCGTCACAAGCATAACGTTTGACTGTACGGTTTGGGATTGGGTATGATAAGCGCATAAGGATCTTAAGGAAGGGGATAAGCTCATGCGACACGGAGCCGCGGAACCGCCTCGCCATTTGTACCGGATCGGAGAACTGTCCCGATTATCGGGCGTCAGCCCGCGAACCATCGATTATTACACCGGCCTCGGCCTTCTCTCCGCCGCCAAGCGCTCGGACGGCAATTATCGCCTATATAATGATGAAACGCTTGAACGAATAAAACGTATTGAACAATTGAAGGCTCAAAAGTACTCCCTCGAAGAAATCAAGGAGATGTTTACCGCTTTAAGCCGCGTATCGCCCAGCGAACAGGTGAATCGCAAGATTGCCGACCTGTCGAGCCACCTCTCCCAACTGGAGCGGGAAGTGAAGGAGCTCGAACCGGTGCTCGAGCAGTTGAAGCCGGGTCAAGCCAAACGCTTATTCAAGACGATCACGCCGCAGACGGCCGCGGTCATCGAAGCGCTCCTTCTTCTTCTGAACAAGGGAAATTTTATGTAGCCTCTCGTTCGTACACTTAATAGGAAAATACGTCACGGAGGTAGATGCATATGAACGCCAACTGGATGTACGTCTTGATCATTCCCGCATTTCTACTGTCTCTCTGGGCGCAGTTCCGCGTGAAGGGCACCTTCAATAAATGGTCCGAGGTTCGCACGTCGACCGGCTTGACCGGTTACGAGGCGGCACGCCGGATGCTCGACCGCAACGGCCTTCACGACGTGCCGATCGAACCGGTGCAGGGCACGCTTTCCGACCATTACGACCCCGTGCATCGCGTCGTAAGGCTGTCAGAGCCGGTATATTACGAAAGCTCTATCGCCGCAGTGTCCGTCGCCTGCCACGAGGTCGGCCATGCCATCCAGCATCAGCAGCATTATCCGGCGCTTGTGCTGCGTCACCGGATGTTCCCGATCGTACGCTTCGCATCGGGCCTCGCGCCGTTCCTGTTCATCGCAGGTATCATCTTTGCCGCTACGAACCTGATCGGGTTGGGCGTTATCTTCTTCTCCGCCGCAGTCGCTTTCCAACTGGTGACGCTGCCTGTCGAATTTAATGCCAGTAACCGCGCACGCCAAGTGATGGTTGCCGAAGGCTTCATCGCCAGGGACGAAGAACGCGGCGTCGGCAAGGTACTGAATGCGGCAGCTTTAACTTATGTAGCCGCCGCCCTCATGTCGCTGCTCGAGCTGATTCGCCTCGTTCTGATCTATACGAGCAGCCGCGACTGATAATGCAGGCCAATTGTACAGCAGTAGACGCAAAAGAAAGGACCGGGCGCAAGCCCGGTCCTTTCTTTTGCGTCTATGCTCAAACAGGTTTGTAATGCCCGTTAAAATAATCCACCAAAAAATGGTGAAACAGCTTCACCACAGCCTGTGGCTTTTCTCCAGCCCGCCTGATAAGACCGATCGTACGGGTTACATGAGGCTCGCGAACCTTCACGACAGCCGGCATCATCGTTCCAGTCTGGTAGATCGCCATCTCCGGCAGCAGGCTCACGCCCATCCCCGCTGCGACCAACCCGCGTATCGTATCCGTCTCCTCTCCCTCGAAGCCGATTGTAGGCACAAACCCGGCCAGCCGGCAAGCGTCCCACACAAGCGGCCGCAGGGAATACCCGTTGCTGAACAAAACGAACGTATCGTCTTTCAATTCGGCCAGATGAATCGACTCTTCACCAGCGAGCGGATGACTCGGCGGCAGAATCGCAAACAGATCTTCAGTGAGAACGACTTCGCCAGTAACCTGTTCATGGCGCTCGGGGAACGGGGAAATGAACGCCAGGTCGATCTCTCCCTCTACAATGTCGCGAATCAAAGAAGGGTACATTCCTTGGCGAAACCTGAACTTGACGCCTGGATGCAATTTGCGAAAGCAGGCGATCACTTGCGGAATGAGCTGCGTGCCCAGACTGTGCGGAAACCCCAGCCTGATCTCGCCGAGCTCCGGATCCATGAACTCGTGGATTTCGTTCACTGCACGATCCAGATCCTGCAGCACGCTCTGCACCCGCTTCAGAAAAAGCTGCCCCACCGGAGTCAACTGCACATTGCGCCCCCGCTGCATAAACAGCCTAACGCCAAGCTCCTCTTCCAGTCGGTGAATCTGTCGGCTCACCGCGGACTGCGCCACGTGAAGCTCCTCTGACGCCTTGGTTACATGCTGAAGGCGCGCCACCTGGATAAAGTATTGCAATTGCCTAAGCTCCACGACTAGAGCCCCTTCCCTCTTCCTTATCGATTCAAAAATCGGCTGCCCATCAAAGCGTACAGAACAAAACCCGACAGCAATCCGCCCACATGGGCCCAGTAACCGATGCCAGGGATAATAAAGGACATGACGAGCCCGATCACAAGGATGCCCAGAATCGTAGATCTGGAACCTTGGTCAAGCGCAAAACGTTGGAACATCACCATGAACAAATAGGCGCCGTACAAGGCGTAAATGGATGTCGACGCTCCGACCGCGATCCACTCCGGTCCCGATAAGGCTGCTGCGAACACATTGCCGAGCACGCCGGAGATTAAATAAAAGAACGCATATCTCCAATGTCCGAACAGTCTCTCAAGCGGCGCCGCGAACACGAAAATCGCAAACATGTTCATTGCAAGATGGGCAAGACCGGCATGCAAAAAAAGCGATGTAATGAATCGCCAATTCTGGTCGTAGCCCGGAAAACTCGTAAGTGCGCCGTATTTAACCAACGTATCTCCTCGCGTAGGATCGCCGTTGAACAGCATGATCACGAACATGACCAGATTCGCAGCAATGATCGCCGAATTGACGGGGTACAGCCGGAGGTATTGCTTCAAGCTCTCGTAACGAATAAAAATCAAAGACCATCGCTCCTTTGTCTGGCTGCAATTCGTCATTGGACAACGGCAATTCCGACATTTATAATGGGTTACGTCAAGTCCATTCGCTGAAGGAGGCCCTACATTCCATGAGTCAAGAACGGAATCAAGCAGCAACGTTCAAAGGCAATCCCATCACGCTGATCGGTCCCGAGCTCCAAGCCGGCGATCAAGCGCCTGACTTTCAACTGAGCAAAAGTCTCGTCGAGACGGTCTCCCTCAAGGATTACGCAGGGAAAATCAAACTGATCAGCGTCGTTCCTTCGATCGACACCGGCGTATGCGACGCCCAGACGAGAAGATTTAACGAAGAAGCGGCGAAGCTCGGCGAGCAAGTGCAAGTGCTTACCGTCAGCGCAGATCTCCCCTTCGCACAAGCCCGCTGGTGCGGCGCCGCAGGCATCGATCGCGTCGTCCTGCTGTCGGATTACAAGGACAACAGCTTCGGGAAAGCCTATGGCGTCCTGATTAAGGAATTCGCCCTCGACATGCGTTCGATCTTCGTGCTGGACGCCAGCGACAAAATCATCTATGTCGAAGTGCTTAAAGAAATGACCGAGCACCCGGACTACGAAGCAGCCGTGGCCGCCGTTCGCGAACTGCTCTAATACGGAAGCGATCGACTTCATACGACATGCAGAAGCGAGGCAAGGCCCAAGCCTATACCTCGCTTCTTTGCGTCGAGATCTATGTTTGAAATCTCAATTTTTGTAATTGGATAGCTTCTTGTCCAGAACGCCGTAAATCTCCTGGATAACGCGGTAATTCGCGCCAAGATCGCCGAGCGACCCACGGGAAGCGGAGTAAATATCAACAGCAGAGTTGCCGAACCCCGTACCCACGATCTGTACGGTAATATCCATCGTGCGTCCGGCCATCGTCCGCTTTTCAAGCACAAGCTCTCCGATATTTGGTACCTCATGAAGCACTTTATAACCCTGCATTTTCTTCAGGACGGAAGCCACTTCCTCGAACGCCCTGTCCTTTGATAATCGGTAGTAATGGGATTTCAGCTTCGGATCCTTCGCCTTGTCGCCAGTGTGTTCTTGGCTGCGTATTAATCCGACGAGTACTCTCTTCAGCAAATTCCACTCTCTCCCTCCGGGTGACCTACGCTAAAGCTAATCATACCATGCCCGTCCCGGGGTTTAAAGCCAAATAACGGAAAACCCGCCTTTGCCGTCCGACGCGCTTGTTTCTGAACCCGCTCTCGCAGGTGGGTGCCCGCAGCGCTGCATGCTGACTACCCTTTTCGGGGGCGTGTCATCCGCAGGGCGATATAGAGCTCCCTAGGAAACAGCATTGGTTCAAAACATGTGTCGCCGTAACGTGCAAGGCAGGATTGATACCCATTATATACAGGCTGCCCAGAAAAGTAAACGTCAACACGCCTGTTGGTTTCATTACCCAGCCGGGACCGCTTGTCCGGAGCTAAACCTTGGGCATGTCCTCATCACGGGTAGGCGATTCCTCGATCGGAAGCGGATCCTCTTCTTTGTTCGCCATCGCCTGCATTTTTTGAATGGTCAGGTAGAAGTTGTAGAAGGCGAACACTGCGATAAGGCTGCCCATGAAAAACGGAATCAAAAACGTAAACTTGAAGAGGCTGATATAGATAATCACACCACTTCCGATCGCGGTGGAGAGCGAACGCAACGGTTTGCCAATGGTGAGTACGACGGCATTTTTGAGCAGTTGGAACGTCTTCATATGAAAATGCGACAGCAGCGAGAAAAACTGGAACAGGGATACGAACAGCAGTACCATCAGCGCAAGAAACAAAATCGACAGCACGCCGAGATTTTCGAACTTGCTCAAGTAAACTCGATAATCGACGATCAAGATGAAAAACAGCAGCGAATACAGCAAACCGCCGAGCATCGCCTGCTTATAGTTTTGCTTATAGCTGCGAAAAAAGGTCTTGAGCAACGGCACATCGGTATCCCCCATCACCCATTTACGGGCGACCGAGAACATAGCCGACGTCGAAGGAAACCAAGTAAACGGCATCAGTACGGCCATTGGAATAAAAACAGAGACCAGCTCGTCCGTTGTAGACGCTCTCAAAGCGCCAAACGCAATGATCCAAACAGGAAGCGAGGTCAGCACCCATAGCACATTTGTAACGGACAGGCGCATGATCCATTCGGAAATCTTGTAGAACCCGCCCATCATGCCGCGCATTTCCATGAGAAACGCCTCCTGATATACGGCAAGGTGCGCATGCGGATCGCACCGCCCGCGCACCTCGCCCTTCAAATAAATCGGGTGTTAGATATTAACGAAATCCTCGCTGCGGCTGCCGCGCGAATCTTCGCGGCGTCCGCCGCCTTGACGGCCGCCGTCGCGGTAGCTGTCTTCGCGGCGGGAATCGCCGCTGTAAGGCTTACGATTGCCGTAGCTGCTGCTGCTGCCGCTGCTGCGGCCGCCTTGGCCGCCGCCATAACCGCCGCCGCTGCCGCCTCTATAGCCACCGCCGCTGCTGCTGCCGCCTCTGTAGCCGCCGCCGCTTTGTCCGCCGCTGCCATAACCGCTGCGACGCTGACCGCCGTAACCGCCGCCGCTGCCGCCGCGATCGCCAAACTTGCGCTTCTTCGATCGAATCGGATCTTCCGGCGTGAGTTCAACCGCCACGTCGTTCTTGTCGCCGGCCAGCAACTTGATGGCTGCGGACAATAATTCGACCGAATCGTGACGCTCGAGCAGCTCGGTCGCGATGCCCTTGAAGGAATCGAGATCCGCGTCCTCCGCGCTCACGGCTTCGATCAAGCGGTCGGCGATGACGCGTTGTTTGCCTTCAACAGCTTCTGCTACGGTCGGCAGCGCCTTCTTCGCGATACGGAAGCGCGTGACGCGCTCGATGAAGTGCAGGTGTTCCATCTCGCGATACGTAACGAACGACCAAGACGTGCCTTCCTTGCCGGCACGGCCGGTACGGCCGATTCGGTGCGTATAGCTCTCCGGATCCTGCGGCAGGTCGAAGTTAATGACGTGAGTGACGCCGGAAACGTCGAGACCGCGCGCCGCGACATCAGTCGCGACCAGAACAGCGATGCTGCCGTCGCGGAACTTGCGCATGACCGCGTCGCGCTGGTTCTGCGACAGGTCGCCGTGGAGCCCGTCGGCCGCGTATCCGCGCTTCATCAGCGCTTCGGACAGCTCGGCAACACGGCGCTTGGTGCGGCCGAAAACGATCGCGAGTTCCGGCGGTTCCATGTCGAGAAGGCGGCACAATGCGTCAAACTTCATGCGCTCTTGCACTTCGACATAAAACTGCTGGATGGAGCTGGCCGTCGTAGACGTCTTCGGAATGACCGAGATATGTTCGGGCGTGCGAAGGAATTGCTGAGCCAGCCTCTGGATGTTAGCGGGCATCGTGGCGGAGAAGAGCAGTGTCTGGCGCTCGGCCGGTACAAGGCTCAGAATCGATTGAATATCTTCCATGAAGCCCATGTCGAGCATTTCGTCGGCTTCGTCAAGAACGACTGTCTGAACGTCCTCCAGCTTGATCGTCTTGCGGTTGATATGGTCAAGCAAACGGCCCGGCGTGCCGATAATAATTTGTGGTTTGCGTCTCAGGCCGCGAATCTGGCGTCCGATATCCTGACCGCCGTAGATCGCGAGGGAGCGAAGCCCCTTGAAACGGCCGAGCTTTTCGATCTCTTCGGCCACCTGAATAGCGAGCTCGCGAGTCGGCGTCATGACGAGCGTCACGATGCGGTCTTCGGAAGCTTGGATCTTGCTGACCAGCGGAATGCCGAAGGCGGCCGTCTTGCCCGTCCCCGTCTGCGCCTGGCCGATCATGTCGCGGCCGCTAAGGGCGACAGGGATCGCCTGGCTCTGAATCGGCGTAGCGTCTTCGTATCCGAGCTGGGAAATTGCTTGCAGGACATCACTTTCTAAACCAAAATCCGTAAATTTACTCAAATTAGTTTCATACTCCTTCTGTTATGGGGCCATCAACTAACGGTGCCGGTCCATCAACTAACGGCTCTGCCAAAAAAATATACAGATCATTATAACACAAAACGGCCTTCAAATTCCAGCTATCGACCTAAAGGCCAAGCTCTCCGGCAGGCCGTCCGTTTGCAAGCGCTGCATTTGCTCCAACCATCGTCCCACGCCAACGGCAACAGAAATGCGGATCCTTATTTTATCGCGAAATTCCCGATCTCAAGCAGGCGGGCGAAGTGGCAAAAATAGCCGTCGTTACAGCGCCTATAGGATCCACGGCAAAAGCATACCATTAGATCATACCACTATATGCAGGCGATGGCGAACCGTTGACACATTAATCCAGACGCTTCCTGCAGAACGCTCGGTATTTAGTTCTCCGGTCCTCTTCTCATATATTTAAAATTCTACAAATTACCTCTGTATCCACTGTTTGAACTCGTTTATAATCGGGTTACAGTTGGGAAGAGCAAGCGAGGAGAGAGTGAAATGAGTGTGCTATTGACGCTGCTGCTGCTTCTCCAATCGGCGTGGGGACATCCGCAGCAAAAACCGGAAAACGCAAACAGTTTGAGCAGCTTGTGGCAAGTGGCATGGAGCAATTTGGGAAAGTCGCAATCGAACGGCGGCACTGTTACGACGCCGGCGACAACGCCGGTAAACGGCGAACCAAGCGGAGGAGAAACCGACAAACCTCCTAAGGATCCGCAGCCCGATGCACCCAAGGTAAAGGGCGTATACGTCACGGCCTACAGTGCCGGCGGCGAGCGAATGGCGACTTTGCTCGATCTGCTCGACAAAACGGCGTTAAACGCCATGGTCATCGACATTAAGGACGACCTGGGGTACATCACGTACAAGACCGATAACCCCGAATTGCAAAAGCTCGGCACGCCGATGCGATTCATCAAGGATATCGGCGCTCTGATGGACACACTTAAGAAACACGAGGTGTATCCGATCGCCCGGATCGTTGTCTTCAAAGACTCGGTGCTGGCGAAAAAGCATCCCGAGCTGTCGTTCGTAACGGCGAACGGAAGCGTCTGGCAGAACGGGAAAAAAGACAGCTTTGTCAATCCGTACCGAAAAGAAGTGTGGGACTACAATATCGCCGTCGCCAAAGAAGCCGCCAAACTTGGCTTCAAGGAAATCCAGTTCGATTACGTGCGATTCCCGGAAGGCTTCGAGAAAAAGGCGGACAGTCTCAAGTTCACGAAATCGGACGAATCCCGCACGGACGTCGTATCCGGCTTCGTCGAGTATGCCAAAGAACAGCTGGAACCGCTCGGGGTTCGCGTATCGGTCGATATTTTCGGCTATGCGGCCTCCGTGCCGGCCGCCGATGGCATCGGCCAAGATTTCGGCAAGATCTCGTCCCACGTAGACGTCATCAGCCCGATGATCTATCCGAGCCATTACAGTACCGGCTGGTTCAAGCAGACCGATCCCGACAAAGCGCCGTACGCCACGATCAAAGGCGCGATGGTCGATACGCACAAAAAGCTCGATCCGCTCGCGGACGCCAAGCCCGTCATTCGCCCCTGGATTCAGGACTTCACGGCCAGCTGGCTCGGGAGCGGACATTACATCAAGTACGGAGCAACGGAAGTGCAAGCGCAGATCAAAGCCCTGCACGAGAGCGGCGTAGACGAGTATCTTCTGTGGAACGCGACCAATCGCTATACGTCGGGCGTACAATACTAGGTTTTATCGTTAGGCGCGTTTACCGCCATTCTAAACTACAATAAAAGACCCTTCTGGCCGGGCACGGCCAAAAGGGTCTTTTTATGCTTTCCGTTTTATTGCGCGAGCCGGATCGCCAGATTATACAAGTCCATGTCGAACGATTTCTTCGTGGAAACGACGGTATCGATATCGGTCGTCACGAGTTGGCCCTTCACGATGCCGCACCCCTTGGCCGAATCGCCTGCTTCAAGCCGTTCGACCGCAAAGTCGCCGAGCCGGCTGGCCAGGATCCGGTCGTTGTGCGTCGGGGATCCGCCGCGCTGAATGTGGCCGAGGACCGTCACGCGAGGTTCGATGCCGCTGTGTTCGGTGATCTGGCGAGCGATCTCGTCGCCGCCGCACACGCCTTCCGCGACGATGACGATACTATGGCGCTTGCCGTTCTGAAAGTTCTCCCGCATGCGCTGAGAGATCTCCCGAATGTCGAAAGGCACCTCCGGCACGAGAATCGATTCGGCGCCGCTGGCAAGACCGGCATACAGGGCGATGTCGCCGCAGTGACGGCCCATGACCTCGACGACCGACGAACGCTCATGCGAGGTCATCGTGTCACGCAGCTTGTTGATCGCATCTACGACGATGCTGGTCGCCGTATCGAAGCCGATCGTGACGTCGGTGAACGGAATGTCGTTGTCGATCGTACCCGGCAGCCCCATCGTCTTGATGCCTAGCTTGCTCAGCTTGTTGGCGCCTTGGTAGGAGCCATCGCCGCCGATAACGACCAGGCCGTCGATCCCGTGCTTGCGCAGCACGTCTGCGCCGCGCTGCTGGCCTTCCGGCGTCAGGAATTCCTTGCAGCGAGCCGTCTGCAAAATCGTACCGCCGCGCTGGATGATATCGCCAACGCTGCGAAGGTCCATTTGGCGCAGATCTTCGTTTAGAAGTCCCTGGTATCCGCGCTGAACGCCGTACACTTCAAGTCCCCGGAACAGCGCGCTGCGGACGACGGCCCGCACGGCCGCATTCATCCCCTGAGAATCTCCACCGCTCGTTAATACTGCGATTTTTTGAACTGCTCCCATCGTCTTCTACCCCTTTGCTGTTACATCGCTTTGCGTATGAGATGGCTGTTGAGCCAGAAAAACAACCGCGTCCAAGGACTGCCCTTCATCAATTGCTTCGCTGTCTGCCGCACGCGGCCCTGGCCCTTGACCTTCGGATCGGACAAGTACAGCGCGACCAGACCTTCCACGATCATCCGGTGAAAGCGTGACGCGGGCAATCGGTCCGCCGAGGCGCGCGCGCTTCTGACCATGCGCAGCAGGCGCTCGTTCAATTGCTGCTGATCGTCGTAATAGCTGCAAAAATTAAGATCGCCGCCTTGCTCGTCCTCCGCCTGATCGATGAGATAGTCGAGCAAAATATGAAGGCCGTTGATCGATGGAAAATAGCTCTCCGCGATCTCGCGCCCCATGCCCGGCGACTGTTCTTCTTCGCTGGCGGCGAGGAACAGCATGAACATCCCCAGCGTAGAGCCGGTAGCGGCTGCGAACTCGTTCCAGAGAAGGCCCGGATGGCGAGATTCGTGGAGCTCCCACCAAGTCAGCAGCGCCTCTTCCCTCCGGTCGTGCGCAATATGCTTGTACACCTGCAGATCGCCGTACAAGGAGACGAGCTCTCTCACATGCGCTTGCACCGAACCGTAAGCCGGTAATGATGCCGTGCATGTCTGGCAGCGCTCCACGAGCGCTGCCAGATAACCGCCGTCGTCCTGTTCCCTGCGCAGCGCGTAATAATTGCGAATCGGCGCTCCTGGCGTCACGGCGTCCAGCATGCTCTCGTGCAGCAGCCTGAAGTCCGCCGGGTCGAGCGAAGTGCTCCTGTCGCATAAATTGTCCAAGTAATCGCTGATCGTCTGCAGCGCGACGATGAGAGGAATGAGCACGTCCCTCTTGCCGAGATTCGCCGCTGCGTATACGGCCCCGCCCTGACAGTGAAACTTCTTGGAGGCGATGCTGGCGAGCGCTTGCTTGCGCAGTTCCGGATCGGGTATGCCATTCGCCCGGTCCTTCCAACCGTCCAACGCGATTTTCACTTCGGGCAGGATATACCTGTAAACGCGGACCATCAGCGAGATCGGGCCGCGCGGAGACGTCCGCGCCAGCCATCGTTCATCCCTCACGCGGTACCTCCATGCATCCTCGCGGTCCGTTAACCGTGCCGCTTGATGTTTTCTTCTTCAAGATCCTGCTGCGTGCGATACCAAATCTGCAAGTCGTGAATAACGCTTGCGGCTTCGGCGATCTCTGCGTTAAGCGAGCAGCAGCGGACGAAGTCTTCTTCTTCGAACAACTCGGCGAGCAGGCACCTTATCTGGGCTTCCCGCGCCATAATCGTATCCGGTATGCGTCCCCGGATCAGCTCCCAACGCTCGACGATACCTGCCCGTTCGAGGACGTTCATCTCCTCCCACGGCATATCGAAACGCGGCAGCGGGATTCCGAGCCGGCCGTCCAGCGCAAATTGGGCTTCCAACCATGCCTCGTATGCCGACACTTGAATCACCACATTCAGCCTGCCTTGCATCATTTAATAATTTATCATTTCGCATGGGGTAAATCCAGTGAAAAAGTATTGAAAACGGCCCGCCAGCTCTCTAAACTGCTATAATAGCCGAGTAAGTCGAATGGGAGATGACCTCGTTGCCTGAACATCCTGAACGCGTATCGCTAAGAACGCTCTTTTTATTTTTCATCCCGCTAGGCGTTTCCGCCGTGCTGATCAACCTGTCGCATGTCATCATCAACGGCACGCTAGCGCGGGCCGACGACCCCGAGCTGGTCATCGCCGGTTATGCGACGGCCATGAGCTTGCTTACGGTCAGCGAACGGCCCGCCGTGCTGTTCCGCGAGACCTGCTCCGCCCTCGTTCGCGACCGCGTATCTTATCGGGCCATTCTGAAGGTCGCCTTCATCGTATTCGGCGCTTCGCTCGTTTTCGGCGCGATGATCGGGTATACGCCCGTCGGCACGCTCGTTTTCGCAGGCGCTTACGGCGCCGAGCCGGAAGTCGCCGACGCGGCGGTTAACGTCTACCATGTCCTGATGTTTCTCAGCATTTTTTCGGGCATCCGCTGCCTGTATCAAGGGGTTATCATCTATAAAATGAGAACGCGTTGGCTGACCATCGGCATGGTGTTCCGCCTAGGCGGCATGTTCCTGATGGCGCAATATATTATGCATATCGGCGTTACCAGTTCTACGCAAGGCGCCGTCATCTTCGTGTTCGGCATGATGATCGAGGCTTTCGTCAGCTGGCTTGAAGGCAGAAACCTCGCGCGCAAGCTGCCGCCGGAATCGCCCGAATGCGAGGTGCAGAGCCCCCGTCAGATTTTGCGTTTTTACAATCCGCTTCTCTTCTCCTCTTTTATTGTCGTGTGGGTGCCTCCCATATTGAACGCCTTGCTGGGCAATACGGACCGCGGCACGCTGTCTATCTCATCGTTCGCGGTGGCGGGAAGCCTTACCAACCTTTGCCTGGGCTTTTTTACTTACTTCCACCAGATCGCGCTGCAATTCTATCGGACCGATCCGGGTCAGGTCAAACGATTCGTTCTGCTCATCGGCTTTACGCCGGCCATTCTGCTGACCACATTCGCTTTTACCCCTGCCGGCGAATGGATGCTGACGCATTTGCTGGGCGTTGAGGGCAGACTGCTTACCGAGAGTATGGTCGCGCTCCGCGGCTTTATTCCCTTCGTGCTGATCTTCCCCTGGCTCGACACGCTGAACGGCATTATCCTTTCCAAAGGCCAAACGAAGCTGATGTTCGGTTCGCAGACGGGCAATGCCGTCGTGACAACGGCGCTTATCGTCGTGCTGACGATATCGCTTCCCGCCTGGACAGGCATACTCGGGGCCTTGGCCCAGTCGGGGGGCATGATCGCTGAGCTCGGACTGCTTTATTGGTTGTTCAGGCGCGCCATGAAAACCGAAGTTCTAGACACGTTAACGGCTATGCCGGGAGAGGATACAGCCAGATGAACCGACCGAATTTTTTTTCATCCCAACTTACCGTTCTGCGCAGTCTTCACTTTTTCAACTACGCCACGCAGACGCTTATCGCGACGTTTTTCCCCTTATATTTTTACGACCTCGGCTTCACCAAGCTGCAGATCGGCGCCGTCTATTCGGTCGGACCGATGATGTCGATATTCGCCAATCTGTTGGCCGGCATCATCAGCGACAAGACGCAAGGCCTGCGCCGCGTGCTGAACCTGATCTTCATCGGTCAGATCGTCGCTCTAGCCCTACTGCTGCCGCAAAAAGAATTCGTGCATATCTCGCTGATCATGGCACTTATGTATTTGTTCCAGACGCCGGTGAACGCGATGATGGACAGCATGTCCCTGCTTGCCGCGAGCACGATGAAACGCAGCTTCGCCTCGATCCGCATGTTCGGCTCGCTCGGCTTTGCGGTGTGCTCGCTCGTATTCGGTTATGTGCTCAAGCAGACAGGCTCCGACTGGACCCTGTGGCTCGCTCTAGGCACTGTGTGCGTGTCTCTCCTCATTTCGCTGGGCCTCGCCGATTTTCAATCCAAGGTCGGCAAATTCCGCTTCGGCGGACTGGTCGACATCATCAAACGCGGGGACACGCTGATGTTTTTCCTGCTCGTCGCATTCGTATCGATCGCCCATCGGATGAACGAGGGCTTCCTCGGCGTAGCGATGCGCGATCTTGGGGCAAGCGACGACTTGATCGGGTACGCCTGGCTTGCGTCGGCTGCCAGCGAGATCCCCATCTTTTTTCTGCTCGCTCGCTATGGCAACCGCTTCAAGGAGCTTCCCCTGCTTGCGATCGCCAGTCTGCTCTACGCGGTCAGGCTTGCTCTCATCAGCGTCATCCACGAACCGGCTGGATTCATCGCTGTCCAAGCCATGCACAGCGTGACGTTCGGCATTTACTACATCACGGCGCTCCGTTACATGCAGTCCATCGTCAGCGACGCCTATCGATCGTCCGGCCAGGCGCTGTTCAGCGTCGTGTGGACGGGAATCGCCGGGCTCATTGCCGGCACCGTCGGCGGCGCGCTGTTTGACGCGTACGGCCTTGCCACCGTGTTCCGGACCGGCGCCGTCTCCGCCCTGATCGCGGCTGCGGGATTCATGCTCGTGCACTTGCGCAGAACTAATGTGTGAGACCGCGGACGCAGCCAGCGGGCGGACACAGATGCGGTTATTTGCGCACAATTCGCCGAATCCGATTTGCGCGTGGACGCAGGAACCGTTATTCGGCACCACCAAGCTGCTTAACCTGACCGCATGCAAAAAAGCCGCTCGCTCCCGCTATGGGGAACGAACGGCGGCGCATGCTTTGCAACCGACTATCGAATATATATAGTTAAGGCTCTATTCCCTTGAGAATGACTGCTTTAACCCGATGCCTGCAGCGGCGAATGGCCTTCATACGCCTCGGGACGAATGATCGAGATCCGCGACACCCGAAGATTGTCGATCTCCGTGACGACGAAACGGTAGCCGGATTCGAGCTCAATCGTCTGGTATTTGCGCGGTGGAATCTCGATCTGGGAGTACATCCAGCCGCCGATCGTATCGTAATCGTCCGAAGGAATATCGAGATGGAACTCCGAGTTGATCTCGTCGATCAAAACGAGGCCGCTCACCGAGTAGGTATATTCGTCAAGACGCTCCATTTCCGGGCGCTCCTCGTCGAACTCATCCTGAATCTCGCCCACCAGTTCTTCCATGATGTCCTCAAGCGTGACGAGCCCTGACGTGCCGCCATACTCGTCGATTAGAATCGCGATCTGGGTCTTGCGCTTTTGCATCATCTTGAGCAGCGTGCTGATCGGCATGCTCTCCGGCACGGTCGTCATCGGACGGACCAGTTCGCGGATATCGTGCACGGCGTTGTCAGGCAGCTTCAGCAGATCCTTGATATGAATAAAACCGATAATATCGTCCTTGTCGTCGTCGCACAGCGGATAACGGGTGTGCATTTCCTTGAGCGCTATGGCCTTGTTCGCCTCGAACGGATGGTTCGCGTACAAGCATACCATCTCCGTGCGGGGTATCATGATCTCCCGTGCGTTCGTATCCGCAAAGTCGAAAATATTGTCCATCAACGCAAGCTCCGTCTTGTCGATAATGCCGCTCTCGTGACTTTCCTTCATGAGAATGCGAATCTCCTCTTCCGTATGCGCGGAAGAAGATTCGGACGCAGGCGCGATGCCGAACAGGCGGAGCAGGCCGCCCGCCATCCCGTTAAGCAGCCAAATGAACGGATTCATGATACGAGCGAAAAAAATGAGCGGGGCTGCGGTCCAAAGCGTAATTTTCTCCGCCTGGCGGATCGCCAGCGTCTTGGGCGCAAGCTCGCCGAGCACGATATGAAGCACGGTAATCAGCGTAAAGGCAATGACGAAGGAAATCGGATGGATCCAGGATTCGGGCAGACCAACCGCTACGAATAGCGGCTCGATCGTGTCGGCAATCGCCGGTTCGCCGATCCAGCCTAAACCCAGGGAGGCCAAGGTAATGCCGAGCTGGCACGCGGACAGATAAGCGTCCAAATGTGAGGTCAAATGCGAAGCGAAGCGCGCGCGGGCGTTCCCCTCCTGCACGAGCGTATCGATGCGGGAGCCGCGGACTTTGACCATCGCGAACTCTGCCGCGACGAAAAAGCCGTTCAGGAACACCAAAACGAGGATCAGAATTAAATTCACCGCAACCGGAAAAGGGTCACCTTCCAAATTGTCCCTGCCCCCCGAGACGGAGAACAGGTGCACCTCCTTTAAATTCAAAACACATGGATAACGAGTCAACGTTCCAATTAATATTCTAAGCTTAGTCGATGTTCGGTTGCCGAGTCAAACGCAGCATCGGGCCGAAAACGGGAGAAGAAGCGGTCCACCCGGCTCTGAATCCGCTTCTATGCCGCTTGAACGCCCCGTAAAGGCCTCATATCCCGAATAGCGGCCGATTGGCAGCGGTTCGGGCTTGTCTGCTTGTCCGAATTCGTTGCAGCAAGCTATCTCATGTTCGCTCCGTCTTCCTTCGGCGCAATTGATTCGTACGGATTCGCTCTTCCATCCCTTGCGCGGTCGCCTCGTAAAATGCCCGTTTTTTCAGCTTTTCGGGCAAATATTGCTGGTCCACGTAGTGTCCGGGAAAATCGTGCGGATACTTATACCCTACATGTCCGAGCTTCTTGGCCCCGCCGTAATGGCCGTCGCGCAGATGCATCGGCACCTCGGCCGACTTGGTAAGCTCGAACGACGCTTCGATCTTGCCGATCGTCACTGCGATGGCATTGGACTTCGGACTCTCGACCGCAAACAGGATCGCCTGGGCGACGATGTACTTCGATTCGGGCCATCCGATACGGTGATACGCCTCCATCGCGCTTACCGCCTGTACCATGGCCTGCGGGTTGGCCAGGCCGATGTCCTCGCTGCATGCGACCGTCAGACGCCGCAGGAACGTCATCGGATCCATGCCGAGCCGCTCGACCGCGTACAAAAACCAATACAGCGCCGCATCGCTCGACCCGCGTACGCTCTTGTGAAAGGCCGAGAGCACGTCGTACTGCGTCGACTCGTCCGCCTGAATCGTGGGCTGGCGAATCGACTCTTCCGCCACCTCGAGCGTCACGCGGACGGAGCCGTCGGGCTCGGACGGCGTCGTCACCGCCGCCAGCTCCAGCGCCGTCAGCGCGCGCCGGATATCGCCGTTCGCCATCGACGCGATATGGTCCAGCGCTTCCTCGTCGACCTGAAGCTTCATAAAGCCAAGCCCTTTGCCCGGATCGGCGATCGCCCGCCGCATCGCCGCAAGCGAGTGCGCCTTCGTAAGCGCCTCAAGCCGGAACAGCGTCGAGCGGGACAAGAGGGCACCGTTGACCGAATGATACGGATTTTCCGTCGTTGCCCCGATGAACACGATAATGCCTTTCTCGACGGCGGGCAGCAGGGCATCCTGCCGCGCGCTGTTAAACCGGTGAACCTCGTCCAGGAACAGGATCGTCTTGCGGCCGTACATGTTCTTGTTGCGCTCCGCCTGCTCGATAACCTCCCGCACGTCCTTCACGGAAGCGTCCACCGCGTTAAGACGGACAAAGTCGCCTTCCGTTCGCTTGGAGATAATATGCGCGAGCGTCGTCTTACCCGATCCGGGCGGGCCGAACAGCAAGATCGACGTGACCGCGTCTCCTTCGATCGCTCTGCGCAGCAGCTTGCCCGGCCCTACGATATGTTCCTGGCCGATATATTCGTCGAGCGACTCCGGCCGCATCCGATCGGCCAACAGCCTGGCAGTCGGTCGCTTTTCTTCTCCGTAGCTGAATAAATCCATCGTATTCCCGCCTTTCCCACGCCTTCATTTTACCAGACGCGAGGCGTAATCGGAAGCGACAGGGGAACGAACGTTCCTGCAATATGCTGCCGGAATAAGAGTTACAGTCTCTTCAAATCCCGAATCAATATGGCTCGCCTGTCTCGAATGTATTCACGAATCGTCTTCAATTCCCCGGAGAAGCCGGCATAAGCGCCGCGCGCAAGCCGTTCCGCTCGCATATAAGGGGCGATCTCCCGGTGCAGCTTCTCAGCTCGCGGCATGATCGAACGCTCCGTGAAGGCGTTCCCAAGCAACACCCGAAGTAAATCTTTATATCGCTTTTTAAAGGGCGGATGGCCCAGCAGCTTCCGCGTCAGCGAATTGTAGCCCCCGATCTCAACAAGGTCCGCGCCGATGGATTTTCCGAAGCAATTCCGTCCCCAAGTTCCCTCATAATCCCACGGGACCATCGACCAACGGCCGGTTGCCCGGTTCTGGTAGATTGCGTAGTTCTGGTCGAAGCCGTCGTAATTGCCAGTGAGAACGGCACCGCCCAGCCATCGCAAGTAATTGTCGATATCAAGACGTGACGACAAGTAAGCAGCTGTCTTTGCAGCCGATCTCCGGCTGTGAAGGCCGGCGATAAACCCGCGCAGCCGTTCCCGCCCGCCGCGTCCGCCGAAACGGTATTCATAGCCGTCCAGCAACGACGCTCGCGGAGCCGGTCTAAAGTCCGCGCGGTCGTTGACCGCATAAAACAAACTCGAGGCACGCAGCCCCCTTTTGCGAAAAAAGTCGTCGTCCACCGCTTCGATCTCCAAGTAAACGCCGAGCGGTGCCCCGTTAAGCGCAAGGAGCACGTGACGGGCTGAAGGGCTGGGCAATCCGATGCGCTCCAGAAACCAAAACGACAGCGCGTTGCGGATCATTGAAGGATCGTCGAGCTCGGCATTGTAATGGCGAGTTCCCTGGGACGAGGCGACTTCGAACGACCGCTTCGGATAGGCGCGCGTATGTCCGCCTCTGTAGCGGACGCCGACAGACGCGGCGCCGGCATGCCATCCCTCGATTGCAGCGGGAACGAAGCGCCCGTTCCATAGATTATTCTCCATTTCGTTCAGATGACGTTCCGAGATGCGCAGCATTCTGACGGGCAATGGCACGGGCTTCGCCTCCGCTTCGGGCCGCACGCCCTGTAGGATTATCGACAGCCTATTCGGGCGGCAGGCGAACGTGACGGTTCATTGCCGTCATTAAGGATCCGTCGATTGAGAGGAAGTTGGAAAGAAGCGAACGCACCGTTACCGGATCGCGAGCTGTATAGCCCAAAACGCAAGCGGTACGCAGCAGGGGGCCTCTGCTGCGTACCGCTTGACTAGTCCGGCTTCATTCAGCTTTCGCATCGTTTTCAGCGAACGTTTTAGACAGTCCCCGTGCGACAGCTTCGTGACATTCGCGCTTAATATTGCTTTTAGCGATTTTTTCGTCCGCGTTTTGCGGATGCCGTCCTTGCGGAACGGTGCGAATGCGAGCCCGAATACGAGTGATGGTCGCCGTCGCGGCCGGATCCCGGTTCGCCGAGACCGCCGATTCCGCCGAGTCCGCCGAGCGAACTCCCACCGTTTTCTCCTCCCCAGCCGAGACCGCCTTCAAGACTGCCAAGCCCGCCGAGACCGCCAAGGCCCCCGAGACCGCCGAGCCCTTCCCCGACCGGATCGATCGGCTCCGGACGGACAGGTGCCGCGCCAGAGCGCGAATGGTGTTGGCTTCGGTGGCTCCGGTGACTATGATGGCTGCGATGGCTGTGGTGGTCGTCGCGATGCTTCCGATGCGGCTTGCAGCCGCATTTTTTAGGGTGCTTACGGCGCTTTTTGGGATGCAGCTTGCCGTAGCCGGATGAGAGCAGCACGTTTTTCTTGTTGGCGGACGATTGCTTGCTCATGACTCTACACCTCCATGCGACAAGGATGATCCAGTGTATGAAGGACAACTGCGGAGTGACAGGGACAATGGCACAAATGGGCGCCAGGCGTGAAAAATCGGCTGCGGACAATCCCTTTCTTTTACCGGAAAAGCAAAAAGCCTTCTGCGAACCGCCGAATCAAGGCGTCCGCAAAAGGCTATGGTCTTCCTGCTTTCCGGTTTGGTTAATGAATGACAATAACTATTCTTTGGTTCTGCCCGCCTCTACCAATTCGCGGAATACGACGCTCACCATGATAAGCCCGGCGACAGGCGGCACGAAGGCGTTGCTGGACGGCGGCTGCTGCGCTTTGCGGATTTCCTTCGGCGCCGTATCCGGCACGATTCGCTGGGTCACGTCTTCCCGCGGCTTGATCGGATCCTCCGTGGAGAAGACGACCTTGACGCCCTTTTTAATGCCCTCTTTGCGCAGCTTGGTGCGGATGACGCGCGCGATCGGATCGACAGTCGTCTTGGAGATGTCCGCGACCTGGAACCGGCTCGGATCCGTTTTGTTGGCCGCGCCCATACTCGAGATGATCGGAATGCGCCGCTCAAGACATTGCTTGATCAAGTGAATCTTGTAAGAGATCGTGTCGGAAGCGTCGACCACATAGTCGAGCGGATACTTGAACAGCTCTTCGTACGTCTCCTCGGTGTAAAACATCTTGAGCGCGAGCGCGTCGCATTCGGGGTTGATCAGCTTGATACGGTCGCGCATCAGCTCGGCCTTCGGCTGGCCGACGGTCGTCGTGAGCGCGTGGATCTGCCGGTTGACGTTGGTGATGTCCACGACGTCCTTGTCGATGAGGATGATACGCCCGATACCCGACCGGGCGAGCGCCTCGGCGGCGATGCCGCCGACGCCCCCGATCCCGAGCACGGCGACCGTGCTCCCCTTAAGCGTTTCGAGTCCCTCGGGTCCGATGGCTAGCTCCGTGCGCGAGAACTGGTGCAGCATAGGATCGCTCCTCCCTTGGCCTTAAGATCCGGTTATTCCTTGGCGGCAGCCGGCTCTTCGCCGCCGGCTTCGGATTCGGACTGCTCGGCCGGCGCGGCTGCCTTCGCTTGGGCGGCGAGGGCTTTGGCCGAGAGGCGAATGTGCAGGTCCTCGAGCTGCTTGTGCTCGACGCCCGAAGGCGCGTCCGTCAGCAGATCCGTCGCGCTCGCCGTCTTCGGGAAGGCGATCGTCTCGCGCAGGTTCGTGCGGCCGGTCAGCAGCATGATCAGGCGGTCGAGGCCGAAGGCGATGCCGCCGTGCGGCGGCGTGCCGTAGTCGAACGCGTCGAGGAAGAAGCCGAAGCGTTCCTTCGCTTCTTCGAGCGTGAAGCCAAGCGCCGAGAACATCTTCTCTTGCACTTCGCGGCGGTAAATCCGCATCGAGCCGCCGCCGACTTCATAGCCGTTAAGAACGATATCGTACGCCTGCGCGCGGATCGCGCCCGGATCGGTATCGAACAACGCGACGTCCTCGTCGCGCGGACGGGTGAACGGATGATGCTCGGCGACGAAGCGCTTGCCCTCTTCGTCCCAGCCGAGAAGCGGAAAGTCGACGACCCACAGGAACTTGAACTTCTTGTTGTCGATCAGGCCGAGATCGCGGCCGACTTTCAGACGCAGGTTGCCCATGACGTCGGCGGCCGTCTTCAGCTTGTCGGCGGAGAAGCAAAGCAGGTCGCCGTCTTCGACGCCCAGACGCTCGGTCAGCGAGGCTATTTCTTCAGGCTTGAAGAACTTGACGATCGGCCCCTTCCATTCGCCGTCCTTGACCGTGATCCAGGCGATGCCCTTGCCGCCGTAGCGGGCGGCGAACGGCTGCAGGTCGTCGAGCTCCTTGCGGCTCCAGCTCGCGCAGCCCTTGGCGTTAAGCGCTTTGACCACGCCGCCGCCGGCAGCGACCGAAGCGAATACTTTGACTTCGCTCGTCTTGACGATATCGGTGACGTCCTCGATCTCGAGCCCGAAGCGCAGGTCCGGCTTGTCCGAGCCGTACTTGTGGATGGCGTCGTGATAGGTGAGACGCTGGAAAGGCGTCTCGATCTCGGCGCCGATCGTTTCGCGGAACAGGCGCGCCATCAGCTCTTCCATCATGCCAAGCAGTTGGTCCTGCGACAGGAACGACGTCTCGATGTCGACCTGCGTGAACTCCGGCTGGCGGTCTGCGCGAAGATCTTCGTCGCGGAAGCAGCGGGCGACCTGGTAATAGCGCTCGATGCCGCCGATCATGAGCAGTTGCTTGAACAGCTGCGGCGACTGCGGCAAGGCGAAAAATTCGCCCGGATGCACGCGGCTCGGCACGAGGTAGTCGCGCGCGCCTTCCGGCGTGCTCAGCGTCAGGATCGGCGTCTCGACGTCGAGGAAGCCGTTCTCGTCGAGGAAGTCGCGGAATACCTTGGTCGCCTTGGAGCGCAGGTACAGCGTACGCTGCATCTCCGGACGGCGCAGGTCGAGGTAGCGATACTTCAGACGCAGCGACTCGTCAACCTCGACGCCGTCCTCGATCGGGAACGGCGGCGTCTTGGCGCTGTTCATGATCTCGACTTCGGTCACTTGCACTTCGATCTCGCCGGTCGCTAGGTTCGCGTTCACCGTCTCGGGATCGCGTTCGACGACTTTGCCCTTCACCGCGAGCACGTATTCGTTGCGCGCGCGTCCGCCCAGCTCCAGCGCGTCGCCGGAAAATTCGGGATTGAATACGATCTGCACGATCCCGCTGCGGTCGCGGAGGTCGATGAACAGAATGCCCCCGAAGTCGCGCCAGCCCTGTACCCACCCGTTCAGTACGACGGACTGTCCCACGTGTTCTTTCGTCAGCTTGCCTGCGTCAAATGTTTTAAGCATCGTCATTGCGCTAACCCCTCTTCGTCTTGTTGGTTCCATTCGCGTACCGCTTCGGCCAGATTGGCGAGCGGCACTTGCCGCTGCTCCTGCGTCCTTAGGTTTTTCAGCCCGACCTCTCCGCGCTCGAGCTCGTCGTCGCCGATGACGGCCGCATATCGTGCGCCGATGCGGTCGGCCGCCTTGAACAGCGTCTTCGTCTTGCGACCCTGGTAGTCCTTGTCGACCGACAGGCCGGCTTCGCGCAGCCGGTAGAGCAGGCCTGGCGTCTCCCGCTCCGCCCGCTCGCCGAGCGCGATCACGAACACGTCGACGGCCGGCCCGAAGTCCGGCTTCGCGTTCTGACTCTCGAGCAGCATGACGGTGCGCTCGAGTCCGAGGCCAAGGCCGACGCCCGGACGATCTTCGCCGCCGATCTGCGAGACGAGGCCGTTGTAGCGCCCGCCGCCTCCGATCGTGTCGATCGCGCCGATGCCCTGCGCCTTGTACTCGAACGCCGTGTGCGTGTAGTAGTCCAGCCCGCGCACGAGCCGCGGATTGACGCGATACGGGACGCCCATATCGTCCAGGTACTGCCGCACGAGCGCGAAGTGCGCGCTGCAAGCCTCGTCAAGGCTGTCGAGGATCGATGGCGCGCCTTCGAACTTGTCCTGGTCCACCTTGCAGTCGAGCACGCGCAGCGGGTTGCGCTCCATGCGCGACTGGCAGTCCTTGCACAGCGTGTCCTTGATCGGACGGAGGAAGCCGAGCAGCGTCTCCCGGTACGCCGCGCGCACCTCGGGCGTGCCGACGGAATTGATGTCGACCGTCACGCCGGTCAAGCCCACTTCCTTATAAAAGGAATAGCCAAGCGCCACGACCTCGGCGTCGAGCGCCGGATCCTCGGATCCGATCGCCTCCACCCCGAATTGGTGGAACTGACGGTAGCGGCCGGCTTGCGCCCGCTCGTACCTGAACATCGGCCCGATGTAGTAGAGCTTGGACAGCTCGGGTTCGCCGTACAGCTTGTTCTCCACGTAGGCGCGGACGACGCCTGCGGTCCCTTCCGGCCGCAACGTCATGCTGCGGTCGCCCTTGTCGACGAACGTATACATTTCCTTCTCGACGATGTCCGTCGTCTCTCCGACGCCTCGCTGGAACAGCTCGGTCGCTTCGAATACGGGCGTACGGATCTCCCTGAACCTGTACTTTCTGGCGACTTCCCTCGCGGTCCGCTCGACGTATTGCCACAGCTCGGACGCGCCCGGCAGGAAGTCCTGCGTGCCCGGCGGCTTTTGGAATGCCATTGCTGCACCACCCTCTCGAAATTCGTCAAAAAAAGCTCTCGTCCCGGACTGCGCATCGCTGCGCCATCCGGGACGAGAGCTCCTATATGCTCCCGCGGTACCACCCGTCGTTCGAACGCGCTCTTCCGCATCGGATGCGGAAGCGATCGCGATCGCTCTCAAAACCGGTTAACGCCCGGCGTACGCCTGCTCGCTACTGATCGCGGAATCCCGGCGTTCGCGCTTCGGCGCGTGTCGCCTCTCTTCCACCCGTTCGCGGGAGGTTCTCGGAGATGTCGTTCGTCCGGTCATCGGCGGATCGCTCGCAGCCTGAAGGCGATCCTCTCTGGAGAAGTGGGTCCGGAGTACTTGTTCCCGTCATTGAATCCATGGCTTGATACAATTGAGTTTCATTTTACCCTTCGTCGGGTCGACGTGTCAAGAAATGGCCTCAATTGCGAAAGAATAGTACGCGCAATGAATCAATAACGATTCTCATTCTCATGAGAATGTGGTACGATATTGGAAATGAGTTCTGCAGGCCGACTGCAGCCGGCTCAATACGCGACTATGAAGGAGCGATCGATCGCTTATGCAACCGAACGTATTTGACGTCACCATTATCGGCGGAGGCCCGGCCGGGCTATACTCCACCTTCTATAGCGGTCTGCGGGAAATGAAGACGAAGCTCATCGAGTATCAGCCGATGCTCGGGGGCAAGGTCAACGTTTATCCGGAGAAAATGATCTGGGACGTCGGGGGACTCACGCCGGTTACCGGCGAGCAGCTCATCAAGCAGCTGATCCAGCAGGGCCTCACCTTCAGTCCCGAAGTCGTCCTGGGCGAAAAGGTCACGTCCATCTCCAAAGGCGAGGACGGTCTGTTCGTCCTGTGCACGGATTCCGGCGACAAGCACTATTCGAAAACGGTCATCCTCGCCGTTGGCGGCGGCATACTGAA
Organism: Cohnella hashimotonis; assembly: GCF_030014955.1. Classification (NCBI taxonomy): domain Bacteria; kingdom Bacillati; phylum Bacillota; class Bacilli; order Caryophanales; family Paenibacillaceae; genus Cohnella; species Cohnella hashimotonis. The sequence continues at coordinate 2,042,377 of NZ_JAGRPV010000001.1, read as the reverse complement.
GCCTACCAAGCTCGATATCGACGGCGCGGACAGGTTCGAGGTGTCCAACCTCCATTACACCGTCAAGTCTCTCTCCCGCTTCAAGGACAAAACGGTCCTGATCTCGGGCGGCGGCAATTCGGCGATCGACTGGGCCAACGAGCTTGAACCGATCGCGGCCAAGGTGTATCTGACCTACCGCAAGGAAACCCTGAAGGGCCACGAAGCAGAGATTACGAAGCTTAACAGCGGTACTGTCGTCTGCCTGCTGAATACGGCGATCGACAAGCTCGTCGCTTCGGACAGCCATGACGCGATCTGCAGCGTTATGCTGAAGAACATGGAAGACGATTCCATCGTTGAGCTTCAGGTCGATGAAGTGATCATCAACCACGGCTACGAGCGCGACAGCGACATGCTCGACAAGAGCGATATCGACGTTCGGATGCGGCCGGATTGGGGCATCGACGGCACGCCGATGAGCGAGACGTCCGTGCCCGGCCTTTACGCCGCAGGCGATATTCTCGCGCATGACGGCAAGCTTCACCTGATCGCGGGCGCCTTCCAGGACGCAGCGAACGCCGTCAACAAGGCGAAGCAATACATCACGCCCGAAGCGAATGCCTACGGCATGGTGTCCTCGCACAATGACGTGTTCGCCAAACGCAACGCAGAGCTTAAAAAGCAAATGTTCGCGAAGTAGCATAAGAGAAAGAAAGAGCCCGCTCGAAGATCGAGCGGGCTTAAGTTTGTTGCTTATAGAAAAAGGGGGTCACCAACTATAATAGTCGGGATTCATTAAGGGCGGATGAAGCTAACATTACGTCTTTGTTACAAACGCAAATCAATCGAGCGACCCGTCGCTTCCAATTATTCGACCGCGCGCTTGCAATGACGCTATCGGACGTCCTTACTCGCGCGTCAGCCGCGTTTCGGGCGGCGAGGCCGAATGCCGCCGTCTGCGGACGTATTGCGAGGCGAGAGCTCGGCCGCGAATTCCTCGGCCATCAACGCTTGCGCTTCCCGGCGGTCCGCGCCCGGCAGCGTGCCGGCCGCCCGATTCATCCTTGATTCCTTCGGTGACTGGCGAATACGATCGGCTCCTTTCCAGGCTGAAAAGAGTAACGATACGTAGTGTTGCCCTCGTCCTCTTTTTCCATTCAGCCGCGGCGGACGGAAGATCGCAGATGCATAACCCGAAGTGAACGCTCTTGTTATTCCTTCGTATCCAGAACCAACGTCACCGGTCCGTCGTTCGTCAGCGTCACGTCCATCATCGCCCCGAATGATCCGGTCGCGACGATCAAACCCGTTTCGCGCAACAGCTCGTTAAACCGGTCATAAAGCGCCGAAGCAACCTCCGGCCTGGCCGCCCCCATAAAATTCGGTCGCCGCCCCTTGCGCGTATCCCCAAACAGCGTAAACTGGGAGACGGACAAGATCGCGCCGCCCGTCTCCTTTACCGACAGGTTCATCTTGCCGCCTTCGTCCTCGAAAATACGGAGGCCGGCGATCTTGTCGGCCATCCATGCTGCGTCCCCTTCGGTATCCTCTTGACTGACGCCAACGAGCAGCACTAGGCCCGCTCCAATTTCTCCAACCGTTTTTCCGTCTATCTCGACACGGGCATTCGAAACCCGCTGCAATACGACTTTCATCGTCTTATTCGCTCCTCCACGCATAAACGGCGGCCGATTCGGCCGCCGCATTCATCGCTTGAACTTTCTGTGTTCCTTACTGCATGAGCCGCTGCACTGAGAAAATATCCTTGATCCGCTTGATCTTGTCTACCACGTTCTGCAGATGCTCTTTGTTGCGGATCAAAATCGTCAGGTGCATGATCGCGACCTTGTTGCGGTCCGAGCGGCCGGAGACGGCCGCGATATTGGTCTTGCTCTCCGACACGGTCTGCAGCACCTCGTTGAGCAGGCCACGGCGGTCGTGGCCGAGAATCTCGATCTCGACGCTGTAGCTCGCTTCGACCTCCTCGCACCATTCGACCTCGATGACGCGCTGCGCCTCCTCGCCCTCGGCTGCCGTCGGCAGGTTCTGACAATCGGAGCGGTGTACGGATACGCCGCGCCCGCGCGTAATGTAGCCGATGATCGGGTCGCCCGGCACCGGGTTGCAGCAGCGCGCGAAGCGGACGAGCAGATTGTCGACGCCTTTGACACGTACCCCGCTTGACGTGCGCGATCGATTGGCGGCAGCAGCCGCGGAAGGCGCACGCACTTCCTTGACCTCGCTCGTCAGCTGGATCTGCTGCGCTTCCTCGGCTTCCCTGCGCAGCTTCTCCGTCAGCCGGGTGACGACCTGCGCGGCCGTGATGCCGCTGAAGCCGATCGCCGACATCATATCCTCGGTATCGTTAAACGTGAACTTGCGCGCCGCTTCGAGCAGCTTGTCGTCGGACATCCACTCGGAGGGCTCGAGCCCGAGCCGCTTCAGCTCGCGCTCGATCGCGTCCCGGCCCTTCGCGACGTTTTCCTCGCGCTTTTCCTTTTTGAACCACGCCCGAATCTTGGCGCGCGCATGCGAGGACTGCGCCACCTTCAGCCAATCCTGGCTCGGTCCGTACGAATGCTTGGACGTGAGAATCTCGACGATGTCGCCGGTCTTGAGCTTGTGGTCGAGCGGGACGATCCGTCCGTTGACCTTGGCCCCGATCGTCCGGTTGCCGACCTCGGTATGGATCCGGTACGCGAAGTCGAGCGGCACGGCGCCGGCGGGCAGTTCGTACACTTCGCCTTTGGGCGTGAACACGAATACGAGATCGGTGAAGAAATCCATCTTCAGCGACTCCATGAACTCGGCGGCGTCCCGCGTCTCCTGCTGCAGCTCGATAATCTCGCGGAACCAGTTCATCTTGTCTCCGAAGCTGCCCGCCAAGTTGCCCGAATCCTTGCCTTCCTTATAGGCCCAGTGGGCGGCGATCCCGTATTCGCTCGTGCGATGCATGTCCCAGGTACGGATCTGCACCTCGGTCGGCTCGCCTGTCGGACCGACGACCGTCGTATGGAGCGACTGGTACATGTTCGCCTTGGGCATCGCGATATAATCCTTGAAGCGGCCCGGCATCGGCTTCCACAGCGTATGGATGATGCCCAGCGTCGCGTAGCAATCCTTGACGTTGTCCACGAGAATACGAATCGCCAGCAGATCGTAGATTTCGTTGAACTGCTTGCCGCGCTCCGTCATTTTTTTGTAAATGCTGTAGATATGCTTGGGCCGCCCCGAGATATCCCCCTGGATGCCCATCTCTTCGAGCTTCTCGCGGATTTTGTCGACGAGCTCGGAGATGTACTGCTCGCGCTCCGTGCGCTTTTTCTTCATCAAGTTGGCGATCCGGTAGTATTGCTGCGGATTGAGATAGCGCAGCGCGATATCCTCCATCTCCCACTTGATCGCGCTCATCCCGAGCCGGTGCGCGATGGGGCAGTAGATCTCCATCGTCTCGTGCGCGATGCGCCGCTGGCTCTCCTCGGACTGAAACTTGAGCGTCCGCATATTGTGCAGGCGATCCGCCAGCTTGATCAGGATGACGCGGATGTCGTTCGCCATCGCGACGAACATCTTGCGGTAATTCTCGTTCTGCTGTTCTTCCTTGGACCGGAACTGGATCTTCTCCAGCTTCGTGAGCCCGTCTACGAGTCCGGCGATCGTCTCGCCGAACTCGCCGCGCACGTCGTCGACCGTGACGGTCGTGTCTTCGACGACATCGTGCAAGAGCGCCGCTTCGACGGTGACCACGTCCATCTGCATCTGCACCATAATCTCCGCTACCGCTAAAGGATGGAGAATATAGGGCTCGCCAGATTTGCGCAGCTGCCCCCGGTGCGCCTCGTCGGCGTACGCGTAGGCCTCCCGGATGCGCTCTAAGTCCTGCTCTTTCATGTATGTCGACGCTTTTTCAAGCAGCTGCTCCATGCCCATGCCATGTTCCTTTCCGCTCCGGGCCTGCGAGAAAAAACGCGGGCCGCCGCGAATCGTGAGGTATTCCTTCCATTATGCCTCTTGGCGGAGGGAACCGTCAACAGCCGGCGAGCGCCGTCAGATGCCGTCGCGGGCGGAATAAGGCGGATGGGACGGCTGCTCCGCCAGCGGCAGCGAGAAGGTGAACACCGTGCCCACCCCTTCGGCGCTGTCTACGGAAGCCGCGGTGCCATGCTTCTCAAGCACGAATTGGACGATGGCCAGACCCAGTCCGCTGCCCGTTCGAGCGGAGCGGGCTTTGTCGGATTTATAGAAACGCTGCCAGATTTTATCGAGCTCCCCGCCGGGAATCCCGACACCGCGGTCCCGGACGCTGATTCGCGCGCGTTCTCCGTCGCGAACCGCTTCGACCTGCACGGTCCGTCCGTTCGGCGAAAATTGAATCGCGTTCAGCACGAGGTTCGCGAGCACCTGGTCGATCCGGTCCGGATCCGCCGTCACCCATAGATCTTCCGCGTCCCCGATCAGCTCGAGCTTGATGCCCCTGCGTTCCGCATCGGGAGACATGCGGGCGAGCAGTCCCCGGATCCAGCTGCTGAGGTTATACGGCACGGGCGAGATCTCAAGCTGTCCCGCCTCCATGCGCGCGACATCGAGCAGGTCGTTTACGAGCCGGTTCATCCGCTGCGTCTGCTCGCGGACGAGCCCCAGGTAATGCATCTCCTTCTCCTGCGGAACGGCGCCGTCCAGCATCGCCTCGACGAAGCCGCCAATCGAGGTGAGCGGCGATCTGAGATCGTGCGAGACGTTGGCGAGAAACTCCCTGCGCATCCGGTCGAGGCTCCCGAGCTCGGCGGACATATGATTGAGCGAAGAAGCCAATTCGCCGATCTCGTCGCGATGCCGGTCCGGCAAACGAATATCGAACTTGCCTTTGGCGATGTCTCTGGCCGCCTGCGTCATGCGCCTGAGTCTCGCCGTCATGCTTCGCGAGACGATAAGCACCATGATCGTAGAGACGACTAGCATCGTGATCATGATATTGCGGAACAGGCCGCTGAATACGTTGAAATCCTGCTGAAACGCCTGCGAGACGACCAAAATCGTCTGTGCGTTCCAAGTGACGTCCCCGCCGACCGGTCCGGCCGCGATCCGGATCTTCCCTTCGCCGGATGCGTCGCCGGGCCGCCAATGCTTGTCCCGGGCAGCCAGCGTCTCCTTCAAGGCTTGCGGGTCGAGCTCGACGCTCCCGCCTGCGCCCGGGTTGCCCGACTGGAGCACGACCTCTCCGGCACTGTTCAAAATGACGATCGTCCGGTTCGGCCCGCCGCTCATCTGGAGCGCCGACGTCAGCTGCGCGCGGCTCCATTGCTCGCGGTAGGCGCTGCGCACGAGCGCTGCGGTCACGTCGAGCTGCCGCGCTTCCATCTGGTCGTTGCGGTCCCGCAGCTGCGAACGAACGAAGCGGTCGGAGACGAACATCGTAATGGCGAAGGAGATCAGCAGCACGGCAAAAAAGGCGAGCAGCAGCTTGACGGTAATGCCGCTGTACCGCCTCATGCCCCGCTCACCTCGAATTTGTAGCCGACGCCCCGTATCGTTTCGATTCGATAATGCTCCGTCATGCCGATTTTCTCCCGGATTCTCTTGATGTGCACGTCTACCGTGCGTGGATCGCCGTCGAACTCGAAGCCCCATATCCGATCCAGGAGCTGGTCCCTGGTGAAAACCCGGCCGGGAATCGAAGCGAGCAGATGAAGCAGCTCCATTTCCTTGGGCGGAAGCGTCAGCTCCGCTCCGCAGCACTCGACGATATAGCGGTCCAGGTCGATCGTCAGGTCGGGGATCCGGATCGGCTCCCGCGCGAACCCCGGCATCGTCCGCCTGAGGACGGCGCGCACGCGCGCCATCAGCTCCTTCGGATCGAACGGCTTCACGAGGTAATCGTCCGCGCCAAGCTCAAAGCCCTTAAGCTTGTCGTAACTCTCGCCCTTGCCCGTCAGAATAATGATCGGCGTCGAGCGCTCGGCGCGGATCTTGCGGCAGACGGCCCAGCCGTCCAGCCCGGGCAGCATCAAGTCGAGAATGACAAGATCGGGAGGTCCGGAGGAATACAAATCCCAACCGTCCTCCCCGTCGCCCGCAACGTCGTACCCGAAGCCTTCTCGCTTCAGATACAGGCCGATCAACTCGCTGATGTACGGATCGTCTTCGATGACGAGTATGTGCGCGGACAACCGGCCTGCCTCCTTTTACCTGTGATGGTGATAAGTTATTGACGCAGCGCCTCGACCGGATTGAGCCGCGAGGCCCGTCTTGCCGGGAGAAACCCGAACAGCACGCCGACGCCGATCGAAAAGACGACTGCGATCACCATAATATCGACGGATGGAGACGCGGGCGAATCCATCATTTTGCCGACGAATTTGGAGCCGCTCGCGCCCACCGCCACCCCGGCGATGCCTCCGAGCAAGCCGATCATCGAGGCTTCTACGAGAAACTGGAACAGAATATCGCGCTGCTTCGCTCCGAGCGACTTGCGGATTCCGATCTCCCGTGTGCGCTCCGTCACCGAGACGAGCATCATATTCATGACGCCGATGCCGCCGACGAGCAGCGAGATGGCCGCCACGTAAGTCAGCAGCGTAGAGACCGAAGTCGATACCGACGTAATCGTCTCGAGCAGATCCTGCTGGTTGAATACATTATAGCTGTCTTCGTCATTGCGGAAAAAAGACTTGAGGTTGCTCTCGAGCGCGGTCTGCACCTTGTCGACGTTTTTCTCGCTGTCGACCTGCACGTAGATCGTGCGGATCGCGTCGGTCTGGAGCACGACGCGCGCCGTGGACAAGGGCACGATGATGACGTTGTCGCTCGAGCCGTTCGTCGTGCTGCCCTTCGAAGCGAGGACGCCGACAATCTTGTAAGGGATGCCGTTTAACGAAACCTTGCTGCCGACCGGGTTGCTCAACTTAAGCTCGGTCACGACCTCGGAACCGACAACAGCGACCTTCTGCTTGAACGAATCGTCGATATCCAAGATGAAGCGTCCCTGCGCCACTTCGTAATCGCGTATGTCGGCGAAAGCCGAGGTGGTCGCGTTGACGGACGCGGAATAGGTCAGCGTACCCGATTTCGCGGTTACGTTTCCGCTGATGTTCGGCGCATAGCTGTCGACGTTGTCCACGTCGGCCAAAGATTGCACGTCGGTCTGCTTGATGCTGGTGACGGCGCCCCGGCCGACGACATTGACCGTCAGCATGTTCGTGCCGAGCCCCTGGAGCTGGCTCTTGACCTGCTCCGAGGTGCCGTTGCCGATGGCGACCATGATCGTTACGGACGCGACGCCGATCAGGATGCCGAGCACGGTGAGCAGCGTGCGGAGGGGCTGGGCGCGGACGCTCCCCCAAGCCATGCGTATGCCTTGGCTCAGCTTCATGAAGCGACGCTCCTCTCTTCGGTCAGCTTGCCGTCCTGAATGCGCACGACGCGCTGCGCCTGCTCCGCGACCTTGGGATCGTGCGTGATGAGCACGATCGTATTGCCTTCGGCGTTCAGCTCCTTGAGCAAACCGATGACGTCCCGGCTCGTCTTGCTGTCGAGCGCGCCCGTCGGTTCGTCCGCCAGCAATAGCGGCGGCCGTCCCGCGAGCGCCCTGGCGATGGCGACGCGCTGCTGCTGACCGCCCGACAGCTGATTCGGGACGTGGTACATACGCTCGCCAAGTCCTACTTTCTCAAGCGCCTCCTTCGCGAGCGCCCGGCGTTCGCGGCCGGACATGCCACGGTAGACTAGCGGCAGCTCGACGTTCTCGATCGCCCGGAGACGCGGCAGCAGATGGAAGCTTTGAAAGATGAAGCCGATCTTGTTGTTGCGAATATTCGCCAGCTTATTGTCGCTCAGCTTGCCGACCTCAGCGCCGTCCAGCATGTACTTGCCGCTGGTCGGCGTATCCAGACACCCGAGCACGTTCATTAGCGTGGACTTGCCCGAGCCGGACGGCCCGATGATCGCCATGAAGTCGCCTTTGTTGACCGTAAGCGTAATGCCGTCGAGCGCGTTCAGCGTCTCTCCCGCCAGCGTGTACTTCTTGAATACGTCCTCCATGGTGATCAGAGGAGAGGGCGCGGACTTGCTCATGTCATCGACCTCCCGCAGTGCCTGTGCCTGTGCGGGCGCCTGTGCCGCCGGTACGGTTGCCGGCGTTGCCGCCAAAATTTCCGCCTCCGAAGTTGCCGCCGCCCGCCGGGAACGCGCCGCCGCCTGCGCCGAAGCCGCCGCCCAAGCTAAAGCCCGTTTGCTGCTGATTGCCGGAGCCCGTAGATACCACGACCGGGATCAGCACCGTTTGTCCCTCGGTCAGACCGGTCAATACCTCGACTTGCGAATCCGTCGTGATGCCGACCGTAATTTCTTTAAGCGTAAAATTCGTACTCGCCGCTCCTGCGGCCGTTTGGCCTTGAGCGCCTCTCGTAAAGCCGCCTGCCGCGCCATAGCCGCCTTGACGGCCTGCGCCTCCGTAGCCGCCTTGCCTGCCCTGGCCGCTTTGCGCGCCCGCTCCGTTGCCGCCGGGAGCGGCGCCGTCGAACCGGGGCGCCCCTTCGGGCATTACGCCGCCTGCCGCTTGACCGTCTGCTGCCTGGTCTCCTGCGGCTGCCTGTCCGCCAGACGACTGGTTACCGCCTTGTGACTGGCCGCTTTGTACCTGGCCGCCTTGTGCCTGGCCGCCTTGTGCCTGGCCGCCTTGTGCCTGGCCGCCTTGTGCCTGGCCGCCTTGTGACTGCCCGCCTTGTGCCTGGCCGCCGGCCGATTGACCGCCCGCTGCCTGGCCGCCTTGTGCCTGGCCGCCCGCCGCTTGACCGCCCGCCGACTGCCCGCCGACAGATTGCCCGCCGGCCGCTTGCCCTGTTGTCGTACCGTCTGCCGGCACTCTCACAAAATACTTGGTGCCCATCTGCGTAACCGCCTCGACCGATACGAGCAGCGCGTCCTGCTTGGACTCGATGACGACGTCCACGCTTCCGTTCATGCCCGGCATGACGCCGTCCGTCTTATCCAAGCTCACCGTGACGGGGAACGTCGCGACGCCGTTCGTGGAGGTGCCTTCCTTGGCGATCTTGGTCACCTTGCCCGTGAACGTCTGGCCGCTGAGCGCATCCATCGTAATATTCGCGGCCTGTCCAAGCTTCAACTGCGAGATATCGAGCTCGTCCGCCGAGATTTGAATATCCAGCTTGTCGTAATTCACGATTGTAAACGCCTCGATCTGGCCGTTTACCGTGTCGCCGTCCTTGATGTTTACGGCCGTTACCGTGCCGTCGATCGACGCGACGATCGGATCGGGCGCCTTCGCCTTTTCCTGCGTATCCTGCATGTCCAGCTTCGTTTGTTTGATGTTCAGCTGAATCGACTTGATGTTCATCTCAGCCGATTCGATATCGGCCTGCTCGGCGCTGGATATTTGCAGCGACTTCCACTTTTCCTGGGCCTGCTCCAGCTGCATCTGAAGCTGCTCAAGGCTCAGCTCCGACTTGCTCAGGGACAGACTGACATCTTCGCCCTCGAACGTCGCGAGCACGGCTCCCTTTTTGACCGTCTGGCCTTCGGTTACCTTGACCTTCTCCACCGTCGCGGATTCGGATGGCTTCACCGTCTCCGATTCGCTCACTTCGACGGCGCCGCTGCCGGAGACGCTCTTGGTGATCGTCCCTTTGGTCACGCGGGATTGGGTGAAGGACGGACCGTTCGTCGCCGCCTTCGTGTCTTTGGACGTATACCACCAATAGCCCCCGCCGCCGGCCGCGATCAGGCAGACGATCACGATCCAGGCGACCCATTTTCTGCTCTTCCTCATCCTAGACGACCTCCTATGTACGATAAGAGGAGACTAGCAGACTTGCGTGAATTAAAGATGAACAAGGGCTTAAAGCCAGGTGAAAATGCCATTTCCTCCGCTTTTATCGCCCCTTCGCGACGAAAGCGCCGTCCCCTAAAACTATAGAAAACGGTGATGAATGCCTCCTTAGCTCAAGCTGAGCGCTTCATGTGCCATTGCTGAAGGTTGCTGTACAGAGGCATGCGCAAGAGTGGCGTTCAATTGCAGCCCAAATAAACAAATCAGGATGGAGCAGAGGCGTTCCTGCTTCATCCTGATTTGCTTTTTTGGTCAATGGCGCCGAGGCGAAGTCGGAGTCAAGCCTCGAGCAAGCTTATCGTAAAGGTGGTGCCTCGGCCCGGCTCGCTCGATACCGCTATGCCGCCGCCGAGGGTGTCGACGATCGACTTGGAGATCGACAGGCCGAGGCCGGCGCCCCCGTACTTGCGCGTACGGGAGGAATCGCTGCGGTAGAAACGGTCGAATACGTACGGCAAGTGAGCAGGATCGATCCCCGAACCGTTATCTTCGACTTCGAGATTCACGCAGCCGCCGGAGCGATGGATCGAAAGCGAGATCGCTCCTCCGTCCGCGTCCGTATGCTGAACGGCATTGTGGAACAAATTGAGCACGACCTGCTTGATTTTATCCGGATCGTACAAGCAGTGCATGCCCTCCGGCAGCGCGAAGTCGACTTTGCGGGCGCCGGCCAGCATGCGCAGCTGAGGCTCCATCTCGCGCAGCGTGTCGCTCAGATTGCCGCGGACGGCATGAACGCCGCTGCGCTGGTCAAGCTTCGCCAGCATCAGCAGATCCCCGACCAGCTTGCGAAGCCGCTCCGATTCGCCGTGCATGCTGCGAAGCGCGCGTTCAAGCTGTTCCGGATTTGTTGATGCGCCCCGCAACAGCACTTCAAGGAAGCCGTGAATCGAAGTCAGTGGCGTACGCAGTTCATGCGAGGCATCCGCTACGAACTGCCGCATATGCTCCTTCGCTTCCTTTTCGGTCTCGAACGCCTCGTTCAACCGCGCCAGCATGCCGTTGAAGGACGCGGACAACCGCCCGATCTCCACCGGCTTGGCGACGGCCGGGAATCGTTCGTCCAGGTTGCCGGCATCGATCCGTTCAACCTTGTCGACCAGCTCCGAGAGGGGCGTCAGCGTGCGCCTTAGCACGGGCAGCAGCGTGAACAGCCCTGCGAACAGCGCCAGAAGCGCAAGTCCGCCGAACAACAGCAGCTGGCCGTTCAGCGTCTTCTTAAGCTCTTCCGTTCCCGTGCTGAACTGGATGATGCCGGAGCCTTGGCCGTCCTTGCCGAGCGAGCGAAGCACCACAAGCTGCTCGCGGCCTTCGGCGTCCTTGGCAATCCGGTAATCCTTGCTTCGCGATTCGTCCTCGCCGCCGTTCATGATCGCCTTGTACGTCTCATCGGCGAGCCGCGGCGGCTCCGCCTGGTCCGTCCATTCGGACAGCGTCGTAAAGCTCAGATCGGTACCTATCAATACGACGGTCGCATCCGGAACATAATACCGTCCCCGCATCTGGCCCGAATCGTCCGTTGGCTCCGCTTCTCCGTTCGTCCACCCTTCCGCTCCGTTCGCGCCGTTATCCTGCGGCTTGCCGATGCCTGGCCCGAATCCGGATTTTACCGTGCGGTCGGCCCCGCCGGCGCCATGCCCCTGACGGTCCCGCCAGATATCCGGCGGCAGCGACAGAATCTGGCTGCGAAGCGCGGAAGCCTTGTTCTCGTAAGTGAACTTGCGCATGAGCACGTATTGGAACAATCCGATGAACACCAGCAGCACCGCCACGACGAGCAGCGACCGCGACAGCAGTTGGAGGCGCAGCGAGCCCTTCAGCTGCGTGCGCGGGGAGCTCCCCGACGCCCGCCTCACGGCAGATCGATCCTGTAACCCGCGCCGCGCAGCGTGCGGATCAATTGATGTTCCTTGTCGCCGAGCTTCTCCCGCAGGGAGCGAATGTAAACCTCGACGATATTTTCGTCTCCGCCGAAGTCGTAGCCCCAGACCTTGTCGAGAATGAGCGCTTTGCTCAACACGATACCATGGTTGATGACCATGTACTTGAGCAGCTCGTATTCGGTCGGCGACAGCTCCAGCACCCGGCCGCTCAGACTGATCTCCTTGCGCCGGTCGTCGATGCTGATCGGACCGAATACGGCTTGACCCGACATAAGCGGAAATTGATTGCGCACCCGCGCGTGAATGCGAGCCAGCAGCTCCTCGAAGCTGAACGGCTTCACCATGTAGTCGTCCGCGCCCAGCATAAGCCCTTTGACCCGATCGTCCACCTCGTCCTTGGCCGTCAGCATGATGACTGCTACGTTTTCCGTCTTTTTCAGCAGCTTGCACGCCTCGAAGCCGTCCATGCCGGGCATCATGACGTCCAGAACGGCGACATGCGGCTTGAAGCTCTTGGCCAGATTGATCGCCGTCATCCCGTCGGGCGCGGTCTGTACCTCGAAGCCTTCGTTGATCAGTCCCAGCTCCAGAAATTGCAAAATGTTCGGTTCGTCGTCTACGGCGAGAATACGAATGCCTTTTAATGGATTCATCGCGATGTCGCTCCTCTGCGTTGCCCGCTGTTCGTGTATTCCCATTATCCTTCGAGGCGCTGAAGCGCCTCTGAGGCGATGCTGAAGATCGGCTGAAGATGACGCAATTGGGCCAGCGGGAAGAACGGTCCATTCAAAAAAGGCCGGGCGCTCCGTCAGGCGGAACGTCCGGCCGCGGCAGCTGTGCCGCGAATCGCCGCGATATTCGGTTAATATTGGACGAGCGACTCGACGCGAGCGCCCTTAAGCTTGTCCCGCCCGTCGAGATAGCTCAGCTCGATCAGGAAGGAAGCGCCGACAATCTCGCCGCCGAGCTGCTCGATAAGCTTGATCGTCGTGGCGATCGTGCCGCCCGTCGCCAGCAGATCGTCCGCGATCAGCACGCGCTGTCCCGGCTTGATCGCGTCCTTGTGTACGGCCAGCGTGTCCTTGCCGTACTCCAGGTCATAGCCTGCTTCTACCGTCTCGCCGGGAAGCTTGCCCGACTTGCGGATGGGCACGAAGCCGACCCCGAGCGCCAGCGCGAGCGGCGCGCCGATGACGAAGCCGCGCGCTTCCGGACCGGCGACGATGTCGATCTCCCAATCCTTCACGCGTTCTTTGAGCTCGTCGATCGCAGCGCGGTACACTTCGCCGTTGTTAAGCAGGGTCGTAATATCCTTGAAACGGATCCCGGGCACGGGAAAATCGGGAATAACGCGAATATATGGTTTAAAATCCATGCTCAATCTCTCCTCCAAAACAAGTTCGCCAGCTTGCATTATACACTTGATCTTATCCGCTTGCCATCGTTACCTTCCGCGAGCGCGCGAAGCCAATTCCGCAGCTCTGCGGGAGACATCGCTGCCAGTGCCTCGACCTCGGCCCGAAGCAGCGCCTTGCGGTATCTCGGTGACTCCTCCAGCTGGCGCTTCGGGGGCTGGGCGACGATCTCGACCGAAGCCCGGCTCCGCCTCAGGAAGCCGAGCTCCTCAAATACGTCCTGCATCATGACCACGTCCGCCAGCGTTCGTCCGGTTCGCTCCGCCACCTGGCGAAGAAATCCGTCCGGCGTCTCGATCCAGCTCGCTTTGCGTTTGAGCAGGCCGTACACTTCGCCGAACTGTTCTCTGCTTGGCATGCGTCCGCCCTGCGTCGGCCGGCTGCGGGAGCCCGCCGATACGCGTCCGGCCGTGAGGAGATGGATCTCATCCACGACGCAGCCGGTCAACAGCCCGCGCAGTCCCTCCAGGCCGTCTCCCGCTTCCGGCAGATCGATAAGCGCGAGGCGCAGCGACTCCACGCCTGTCGCGGCAGCGGCCGCTTCGGCGTAGGATGCCACTATCACTCCCGCTGCGTCTCCGTGCGCCTCGCGCAGCTCGGAGAGCGCCGCCTCGCTTGCAACAATCGCGAGCAGGCTCGCCGCCGTTCCTTGCGTCGCAGCCAGCGTCTGCAAGATACGCTGCCAGTCGCCTTCGTGCCGCCGGTCGTGCACGGGCAGCGCGGCCGACTGCCAATCCTGCAGCATGAGCTGCACGCGTTTGCTGCCGTTCCATTCGTTCACGGACAGCTCACCCAGCACGTTCGCCGTTCCGCAGCCCAGCATGGCGCCGCAGTCGGCGCCCCTGCCGAAGCATACGGCCTCCAGCTTGCGGCCGCCCTGTCCCAGCACCGCCCGCAGATGCCGGCTTTCTTTGCCCATCGCCTTGGCATCAAGGACCTCCGCGCCGCGCAGCACGAAGCGGGGCGACGGGTTGCCGATGCCGCAGGGCTCCAGCGCGCGCAGCTGCTCGGCAGCCTCGAGCGTCAACTCGGAAGCTCTGCACACGAGGTCGGCTTTTTTGCGCGGAATCCAGTCGTCCGCAGACAGCCAGCTCTCCGCTAGCGCGGACAGCTTCTCGCCCAGCACGGATACCCGTTCGGTGCGCATCGTCATGCCGGCTGCGGCCTTATGGCCGCCGAAGTGCTCCAGCTCCTCCGAGCAGGCGGTCAGCGCGGCATGAAGGTCAAAGCCTTCGATCGAGCGCGCCGAGCCTTTGCACAGCCCCGTTGCAGCATCCGCCGCCAGTACGACGGTCGGCTTGTAGTAGCGCTCGACGAGCTTCGAAGCGACAAGGCCCGCAATGCCGGCGTTCCAGCCCTCGCCGGCGACGACGATGACCGCCGGGCCGCTCCCGCCGTGGGAGGCCGCTATTGCCTGCCAGGCAGTGTCTGCCTGTACGAGCGTATCTTCGACGAGCTGCTGACGCTCCTGGTTGAGCATATCCAGCTCTGCCGACAGCATCTCGGCTTCGCTCTGCTCGGCGGTGATCAAGAGCCGCAGCGCAGTGTCCGCCTCCGCCAAGCGGCCGCCCGCGTTCAAACGGGGCGCGAGTCCGAACGCGATGCGCCCGCTCGTGAGCCGCCCCGGCTCGGCGCCGGAGATTTGCGCAAGCGCTTTGACGCCCGGAGAAGGCCGCGCATTCATCTCATCAAGCCCGAGCTTCACGATCGCGCGATTTTCGCCGGTGAGCGGCATCAGGTCCGCTACGACGCCGATTGCGGCGACATCCGCGAACGCGAGATCCGGCTCGCCGAGCATCGCATGCGCCAGCTTGAACGCAACCGCCGAGCCCGTGAGCTCCTTGAACGGATATGGACAGCCCGGCTGCTTCGGATTAACGATGGCCACCGCCGCTGTCGGCAGGACCGCGGGCGGCTCGTGATGATCGGTCACGACGACGTCGATGCCGAGCGTTGCCGCGTAGGCGATTTGCTCGATCGCGCTGATCCCGTTATCCACCGTTACGATGAGCTTTACGCCCGCTTCCGCAGCCCGGTCGATTGCCGGCAGGTTAAGACCGTACCCTTCCTTGCTGCGATGCGGAATGTATGTATCGAATTCGGCGCCGAGCCGGCTGAGCAGTCTGTGCATAAGCGCTGTCGATGTCACGCCGTCCGCGTCGTAATCGCCGTAAACGCGAATGCGTTCTCCCCCGTCGATCGCCTGCCGAATTCGCGCCACGGCCCGGTCCATGCCAAGCAGTAGGAATGGATCGTGCAGGTCGCGGAGTCCGGGATGCAAAAATCGCTCCGCGTCCACCGCGTTCCGATAGCCCCGCGATACGAGGAGACGGCTGACGAGCGGCGCCAGCCCAAGCTGCGCGCCGAGCGCTGCGGCCGCTTCGTCGTCTTCTTCCGCCAATACCCAGCGATAGGTGGATTTCACCCGGGATCGCTCCTTTCTGCCTTACAGCACTGTGGACTCCGCCTTGGGCGGCGGAGTCCACAGCGATTTATTGAATTAAAGTAGGCATTTCTTCCTCTTGGTGATTCGATTTGTAAGGATAACCCGGATCGTACGGCTCGACGCGCACGCTAGCGTCCGATACGTGCAGAAACCGCTTGGTCAGCTGCCGCCGAACGCGCTGCGCGACATCGTGTCCGTCCAATACCGATATGCGCGGATTCACGCGAATAAGGACATCAATGATTACATAATGGCCGTGTTCTTTGGCTCTGATCTCATCGACGGCAACAACGCCGTCGACACGTTGCACCACTTCAAGCAGCGTCTGCGCATCCACCTCGTCCATCGGCCTGCGTTCGACCGCGCCGATCGCGGAAGCGGCTTGCCGATATCCCATCCGAAGCACGAACACGCCGATCACGAGTCCCGCTGCCGGATCGAGCACGTACAGTACGGGCAGGTCGAGCATGCGGCCGGTCATGGCGCCAGCCGTGCCGACCAGGGCGGTCAGCGAAGCGAACACGTCGGAGCGATCCGTGCGAGACGCTTCGGGACGCAGTCCCATGCGGTGCTCGTAGCTGCGCCGGTACAGGATCAACGCTTCGCGGGCGACCATGCTGGCCGCGATGACGATGACGGCGCCCCAACCGGGCGCCCGATCCTGGCCCCACGCGATCGCGCGCAGCGAGGAGATCGCCATCTCAAGGCCGGCGAGCAGCAGCAGCGCCGCGAAGATGACCGCCGCCACCGCTTCGCGCTGCCGTTCGGCGGCGCCCCGTGGCGCTATGGCCCGGCGATGCCGCAAATACGAGTTGACGGCTGCGGCGAAGTCGGCGGCTGAATGGCACGCGTCCGCCATCAGCGCTTTGCTGCCCGTGAACCAACCCGCGAGACCCTTGAAGACCGACAGTACGAGCAACCCGAGCAGGGAAACCTTGATGCCATGCAGCGTTTTGCCGGTCCTTTTTTGAGTCATCTTATCGATACACCTCTATTCCCTTGTTGCGTCAAGGCGCCGGCTGCGCCTTGACGGGCTTGGCAGGCTTCGCTTTGCGCTTCATCCAGAACCAGAGCGGGCTGGCGATGAAGATGGAGGAATAGGCGCCGCTGATCAAACCGAAGATCATGGCGAGCGAGAACATCTTAATCGATTCGCTGCCGAATATGAAAAGGCAGACCGCGGCGAAAGCGACGGTGATAACCGTGTTGATCGAGCGGGTCAGCGTCTGCGTGATGCTGTCGTTGACGACCTTCGCGAGATCGGCCTCCGACTTCACCTTCGCGAAGCGCATGTTCTCACGGATCCGGTCGAAGATGACGACGGTGTCGTTGATCGAGTAACCGATGATGGTGAGCACGGCCACGATGAACGGCAGGTTGACTTCCAGATGGAAGATCGAGAACAGCGTGATGACGATAAACGCGTCATAGAGAAGCGCGATGACCGATGAGATCGCGTACCGCCATTCAAAGCGGATCGCTATATAGATAATGATGCCGATCGAAGCGATCAGAATGCCGCGCAGGGCGTTCGTTTGCTGCTCCTTGGCGATCTCGACGTCGACGATGTTTTTCTCGAACGAAGCCTTATCGTCGAACTTGGACTTGAAGTCCGACTCGAGCTTGCTCTGCTGATCTTCCGTCAGCGCAGCCTTGAACCGGATCGATAAACGCTCGGCGGCCGTTGTCAGGTGATACTCGCCTAGCTCTTCCTTTTCGAGAAACGCCTTGACGTCGTCGCCGCTTACCGGCTTGGTGATCGCAATATCCACGGATGTGCCCGATTGGAAATCGATGCCGTAGTTCAGCCCCCGGATGGAGAGCGACAGAATGCCAATAAGCACGATGACGAGCGAAGCGATGAAGAAAGGCTTGCTCCATTTGATCCAATCGATGTCGTGAAACTTATAGCGCACGGATTTCACTCTCCTTTACGCCATAGTAGCCGACTTTGTTGAATTTGCCGCTCTTCACGAGCAGGTGCATCAAGTAGCGGGGCAGGAAGATGTTGGTCGCGATGTTGCAGATGATCGACGCGAGCAGCACGACCGCGAAGCCCTTGACCGAGCCTTGGCCGATAAAGTAAAGCACGGCGCCGGCGATAATGTTCGTAATATGCGCGTCGATGATTGTGCGGAAGCTGTTCTTGTTGCCGGACCGCAGCGACGACGCGATGCTCTTGCCGGTGCGGATCTCGTCCTTGATCCGTTCGGCCGTAATAATGTTCGAGTCCACCGCGATGCCGATGCCGAGCACGAACGCGGCGATGCCGGGCAGCGTCAGCGTGGCGCCCATCAGCCAGAAGACGGCGATAAGCAGCCAGACGAATACGAGCAAGCAGAAGCCCGCGATGACGCCCGGCAGCCGGTAGAATACGACCATGAACACGAAAATGGCGACCGACGCGATGATGCCGGCGAGCAGCGTCTCTTCGAGCGACTTCTTGCCGAGCGTAGCGCCTACGCTTTGGGTGTATTTCTCCGTCAGCTTAAGCGGGAGTGCCCCGAGATTGATCGTATCGGCCAGCGCTTTGGCGTCTGCAGGCGTCGGCTGGCCGGAAATGGTGGCCGTGCCGTCGGTGAACGTCCCTTGGACGACCGGGTCGGAAAGCATATCTTCATCCAAGTAAATGGCAAGGTTCTTGCCGGTCAGGCGGGAAGAGATTTCTTCAAATTTCTTTTTGTCCTTGACTTGAATCTCTACCAGCGGATTGCGCAACTGGTCGTATACGACCTTGGCGGCGCCTTCCTTGAACTCGCTGCCTTGCAGCTCGGTCTTGCAGTATCCGGCGTCCGCGGCACAGCCGTCGGCGCTGCGGAACGTAAGCACGGCCGGCTTCTGCAGCATTTTGCGGACTTCGGTCTCGTCGGCGACGCCCGCGATCTTGACGCGGATCCGATTCTTGCCTTCCGGCGTCACTTCGGATTCGCCGACGCCGCGGGCATCGATCCGCTTTTTAATACTCTCTGCCGTCTTGTTGAGCGAGTCCTTCGTCACTTCGCCCGATCCGGAGAGCGGGGATGCCTCGTACAAAATTTCAAAGCCGCCTTGCAAATCGAGCCCGAGCTTCGTCTTGTCCAGCAAATACGGGCTGGTAGCCGCGATAACGCCGAACGAAACGAGAACCACGAGCACGAAAGCGAGCATCCGGTTCATATGGTATTGCCGACCCCTTTCGATTCTCAATGTTCCTATTATACCTACGCGTTCAAAGCGAAGTCAATTTGTCGAAACGTCCTGGCACGCACGTAAAAAAGCTCCCGGAAAGGGAGCCTCCGGGCCGGCATCCTGTGCCTCGAACGCGCCCGATCCGCCTATTTAATCTATCGTCTTTTTTCGCCCCGATAGATGCTCAGCGTAATATAGTTCATGAAGTTCGTCACCTTCAGCGACAGGATGTCGTTGACGATCGCATGGAGCGCCGGCGTTCCCTTTTTGTGATATTTGTCGCTCACGCATTCCCAAATCTCGGGTCCCGTCGCCTGATCGTAGCCGATCATCCGGAATTCTTCGGCCTTGCTCTCGCAAAGCTCTCTGATCGTACGATTCAACTCCGCCTCGTCCATGCCGTCCAAGCGCATTTCGTCCGTCATCGGCAGTTCCCCCTTCCCGCTTCTCGCCTGCTGTCTTGCCGTCCTGCGTGCCGTCTATCAAGCCTGTCATTCAATCAGTACTGTGAGTTATTATACCTTTCGCCGCCGCCTCCCGAAATCCTGCACGCCCTATCCGGCACGGCTTGTCATGATTGCGGACAGCCCCCGCATATGCTTGAGAAGGAGTCGAACCGAAGAGCGAAGGATGGGATGAACCTTGTCGCCGCGCAAACAAACCTTTATCCAAGGAGCCATGATCCTGCTCGCCGCCGGTCTGCTCAACCGATTGCTCGGCTTCGTGCCGCGAATCGCATTGCCCCGGCTGATCGGCGCCGAAGGCGTAGGGCTCGTCCAGCTGGTTTTTCCGTTTTTTATCGTCGTGCTGACCATTATTACCGGGGGATTGCCGCTCGCGGTCGCAAAACTCGTCGCTGCCGCCGATTCCCGCGGCGACGCGGAGGAAGCCGTCCGTATCCGCCGCACGGCGCTGACGATCGCGTTGACGGCCAGCTTGGCCGTGTGCGGTCTGTGCTTTGCGCTTTCGGATTGGATCTCGTCCAGTCTGATGACGGACCCTCGAGTTCACACCGCGTTTTTGGCCATCATTCCAGTCATTCCGCTCGTAGCAGTTTCCTCTATCTGGCGCGGCTACTTCCAGGGCAAGCAGGACATGCTGCCGACTGCAGTCTCGCAGACGGTGGAGACGGTGATCCGGATCGTACTTTCGTTGACGCTTGCATTTTTGTTCCTGCCCTGGGGACTCGAGGCGGCCGCGGCAGGCGCGATGATCGG
This sequence comes from Cohnella hashimotonis, assembly GCF_030014955.1. Taxonomy (NCBI): domain Bacteria; kingdom Bacillati; phylum Bacillota; class Bacilli; order Caryophanales; family Paenibacillaceae; genus Cohnella; species Cohnella hashimotonis. The sequence continues at coordinate 2,022,422 of NZ_JAGRPV010000001.1, read as the reverse complement.
AACGGGCGCAGGCGAACTGGCCGGTCTTGCAGCGCTCTGGCTGCACTTGCGAGGAGAACTCCGCGTACGAGGCTCGGACAAAGGGGAGCCTTCGAATTCAGCTTTACCTGCCACGCTCGAAAAACCACAAACGCCAGCCTCGGCTAAGGAGAACCGGACGCGAGCCCTGCTGCGGATCGCGATACCTGTTACGGGCAGCCGGATGATCGGCTCTTTGTCCTACTTGTTCGAATCGATCCTGACGGCTCGCGCGCTCATCGCGGCCGGCCTTGTCACCGCTGCCGCCACTGCTCAGTATGGCATTCTTCAGGGAATGGTCATTCCGCTGCTGCTCCTGCCCGGTTCGCTCACCTTTTCGCTTGCCACATCGCTGGTGCCCTCGCTGTCGGAGGCAGCCGCCAGAGGCGACAGGCCCGCGATCCAGAAGCGGCTGCATCAATCGATGCGGCTGGCTGTCGTGACCGGCGCGCCTTTTATCATCCTCATGGCGCTATTCGGCCGCCCGATCTGCGGGCTCATCTACGGCGACCCCGAGCCAGGCGCCCTGCTTAGCCTGTTGGCACCTGCCGCCGTTTTTTTGTACATGCAAGCGCCGCTGCAGGCAGCGCTTCAGGCGCTCGACCGCCCGGGCACGGCACTGTTCAACACATTTGCGGGGGCGCTCGTGAAGCTGGTCCTGATCGTACAGCTGGCATCCAAGCCGGAGCTCGGCATCCGCGGCGCGGTTATCGCCATCGGCGCCAATATGGCGCTTGTTACGCTGCTGCATTGGATCAGTGTCGTCCGATTGACGGGCGTCCGGCTGCTTCCCGGCGACTTTCTCAAGATTGGCGCGGCCATGACCGTTATGGGAGCCGTTGCGCTCTGGATATGGAATATGGGCAAGCTGCCGGGCGTCTGGCTGGATCTACTGGCTGCCGGGATCATATCGATTGTCGTTTACTTGCTTCTGCTCATGACGATGAAGCTCATCGACAGGCATGACGCGGCGAGAATTCCCATCTTGCGCCGCTTTTTCAAATAATCCGGGCATTTACGTTCTGCGATTGATGTAAAGCCGTCCTTTGTGATCCAAACTGCAGAATGCCACCTGCTTGAATTCCTTGACGCCTTCCCGTCGCAGCTCCTGCCTGAGCCAGAACCGGTTTTTGCCGATGCGTTCGAGGCTCTCGTCTTGCACGAGTCCGTCCATAATAAGCGGGAGCGGGAGCAAGCCGTATCGAATTTTAGGTTTCGTCCCTTCAACCGGCGGCGGCACATCAGGCTTTTGCTTGTCGGCCATAATGACAGACAGCTTGCCTGACGATTCAAGCACCGCGAGCTCAACGTCCGCAACATGGTCGATTCTGTTCTCCCGGAGCTGCATCATCAGATCGTCCAGGCTATAGCGCTGCTTTTTCATTTCCTTCCAATTCAAATTGCCCTGGCTTATGATAACGCTCGGCCTGCCTTCGAACCAAAGGCGGAGCCTGCGGTTTTTTAACGTGAGGTTGGACACGATCAATTGCACGACGACGAGTACGGCCATAGGCGCGGCTGCATACAAGATCGGGCGGCTTGGCGCTTCGATCGCAATAACGGCAATCTCCGCGATCATGATCGAGATGACGAGATCGAACACCGACAACTTGCCGATCTCGCGTTTGCCCATTAACCGCAGGATAAGGAATACGAATAAGTACATGAGCAACGTTCGAATCGTTATCGCCGTCAATTCCAAGAACTGTCCCTCCCTTGCCGGATATCGGATCAGGGCCCGCGACTGTAGTCTCACCGGGCTTCCTGCGCGCGATACGGTCCCTCTCGCGGAAATTATCGGCATTCCGAGTACTAGCGCCGGGTACAAGCCCATACAATGATACAAATCGTTTGAAATTAAAGGAGTGCATCGATATGAATCCCGTACGCGTATCCGGCATTCGCATCGCATCCCCCCTGGTCGCGGGCTTCGTCTGGGCGTTTATTTGGCTGGGTCTGGGCACGCTTGCGTTATCGGTCTTGCTTTACAGTTCCTCGATGCCGGAAACGAAGCTTTTGTCCTGGGTATTCGGCGTCCACGGAGCGGCGAGCCTTGCGGGCGGGTTTACGGCAGCCAAAAGATCCGGGAAGCGCGGCTGGTACATCGGCGCCGTCACCGGTTTGCTGTACGCGGTTGCGGTCGTGCTTATCGGTTTCCTTTCCCAGGATATCGGCTTCGATTCCCGGATGGGTCTGCTGGGTCTGATCGCTGCGCTTGCAGGCGCCTTCGGGGGCATGCTGGGCGTGAACGCGGGCTCCGGAGGGGGCGCAAGGCGCTTGTAAATGTAAAATAAAAACGTTCGCTTTCGTTAGAAATATGGCAATTGTGTTATACTGATACAATGATTTCTAGCGGTAAGGAGCGAACGAATTGATCGTATTCGGCAGTATGAAAATGATATCCGCGCTTACGGCCGTTTCGGTAGCGCTCCTCGTAGGATACGGTACGGCTCGGCAGCCTTTCGCCGCTGCGGCCGTCTTCGTTCGCAAGCTGTTTCTTTCTCCCAGGCATTTGATTTTATTTTTGTCGCTGCTTCTGATCATGGCGCTCAACAAGTTCGAACTGAGCCTGGAGGCTGCCTTGCCTGTCCCTCCAGACCTTACCCGGATACTCGTTGGCTGGGAGGGCAGCTGGCAAGGGACTTTGCAGCGCGCGCTCGAGTCCCCCTGGCTCACGCACTTTTGCGCCTTTTTCTACTTGGTCGTTTTCCAGGGTTTTATGGTCGCTTCTCTCATCTTCTATGCCAGCGCCGGCAAGGATAAACAATACTATGCGCTATGCGTCGCCTTGCTGCTGAACTACTTGATCGCGGTCCCATTCTATTTGTTCGTTCCGGTTCACGAGGCATGGGATGCTTCGTCTAATATTCGATTCTTGATGCTCGACGTTTTCCCGACCTTCGAGACGCAGTACCGTCACCTGTCCGGGTTAGACAATTGTTTTCCGAGCCTGCATACGTCCATTTCCGTGACGATGGCGCTGGTGGCGCTGCGCTCCGGAAGCAAGCGCTGGGCGATGTTCGGCATCGCGAACGCAGTCATTATCATTTTCTCGATCTTCTATCTCGGCATCCACTGGGCGACGGACATGTTCGCGGGCGTCATCCTGGCGACGTTAGCAGTCGCCATCGGCCTCAAAGCGGGTGCCTGGGTGGATCGCTCGCAGGTTCGACGCGGACGTCAACCCCGGCTGCATAAAGACGAGCTCAAACAGCTGGCGCCTTCGCGGCTGACGGACTCTTAGACTTATAAGAAGAAACCGTCAGGGAATCGCCCTGACGGTTATTTTACGTTTGGCGGATATCCGAAGCCCAATTTGGTGTGAAACGACAGTCGATGGCTCAGCCGACAGCTGTTCCGTTAGTTCAGCCCACAGCCGTTCCGGTGGCTCAGCCGATCGTCGTCTGTGCCGTTTTTTGCAAATGCCTGCAAATATACATCTTTTTACTTCGATGCATGCTCATTTCAACAGAAAAGATGCTAATATGCATTTATTTCCCTCTATCGCTGCGCTTTCCGGCGTGTGCTTTGAATTTACCTGCACATTTGCAGGTATTTCTTCAAGCGTCGTGAATCGGCAGAAAATACATGTATAAGTGTAGGTTTTGGGCCCGCCCCGTTAAACTTTCGAAAAAGCGCCGATACACCGAATGCATGCCTGCCTATCCACAAATTGCCTCCGTCCGAATCAGGAAGGAAAGCAAATCCTGTTTCCGATTGCCGGCTCATCGGCAGGCCCTATGCTGCAGTTCATCGACGACAAAAATCGGATCAGCATGGCAAGGCCAAATAGAGAAGCCCCCGAATCTCGCGATCCGGGGGCTTCTCCGTGTGCTTAGAGCTTACTTTTCGCTTTTCGAATCCATCGCGCGCGCCGCGACGTTGTTAATCGCGGAACGATCAAACGTAAGCTTCGTCGCGTCGTTGACCTTGAGCACGATCGTGTCGTCAGTGATCTCGGCGATCGTGCCGTGCAGTCCGCCGATCGTCGTCACCTTGTCGCCCTTGGCAAGCGCCCGGAGCATCGAGTTGCGGTTCTTCGATTTCTTCTGCTGCGGGCGGATAAGCAGGAAGTAGAATACGACGAACATGAGCAAAAACGGTGCCAGCGACATCAGCAGATTGCTGCCGCCAGCGGAATTGTCAGCTAACCACATGGAAATACCTCCCCTCTCTTCTTAAAAAATCAAAAGCCGCTCTCGTTGGTCGCCATACCGTACGCCTCGAAAAATTCGTCGCGGAAATCGCCGAGACGGTCATCGCGGATCGCCTGGCGAACCTGACTCATGAGATTAACCAGAAAATGCAGGTTGTGGATCGTCGTCAGGCGCAATCCGAACATCTCGTCCGCGCGGATCAAATGCCTGACATACGCCCGCGAGTAATTCCTGCAAGCGTAGCAGTCGCACTTTGGATCGAGCGGACCGAAGTCCTCCGCGTACTTGGCATTCTTGACGACGACGCGGCCCTCGCTCGTCATGAGCGTGCCGTTGCGGGCGATCCGGGTCGGGAGCACGCAATCGAACATATCCACGCCGCGGATACTCCCCTCGACGAGCGCATCCGGCGAGCCGACCCCCATCAGGTAGCGCGGCTTGTTCGAAGGTAGCAGCGGCACCGTATGGTCGAGCACCTCGTACATGATTTCCTTGGATTCGCCTACGCTGAGACCTCCAATAGCATAGCCCGGAAAATCCAGGGAAGTCAAATCCGCCGCGCTCTGCGCGCGAAGGTCCTTGTGCATGCCGCCCTGCACGATGGCGAACAGCCCTTGGTCGTGCGGCCTGGCGTGCGCCTTGAGACATCGCTCGGCCCACCGGCTCGTACGCTCCGTCGACTGCTTGACGTAAGCATACTCGGCCGGGTAAGGCGGACATTCGTCGAACGCCATCATGATGTCCGGCCCAAGCGCGTTCTGTACCGCCGTCGCCACCTCCGGCGATAAAAAAAGCTTGTCGCCGTTCAGATGGGAACGGAAGGTGACGCCTTCTTCGGTAATCTTGCGCATCTGGGCCAGCGAGAACACCTGGAAGCCGCCGCTGTCCGTCAGGATCGGACGGTCCCAGTTCATCATCTTGTGCAGGCCGCCCGCCGCACGGACGAGCTCGTGGCCCGGCCTGACGAACAGGTGGTACGTATTGCTAAGGATGATCTGGGCGTTCAGCGCTTTAAGCTCCTCGGGGCTGATGCCCTTTACGGTCGCTTGCGTCCCGACCGGCATGAAGGTCGGCGTATCGATGACGCCGTGCGGCGTGTGGACGCGTCCGAGCCTTGCGCCCGTCTGGGCGCAGGTCTTGATCAGTTCGTAAGTAATAGCCGGCATCGTTCTCGATCGGTCCCTTCTTGTCTAGTGCGCCGAAGTCGTCTAAGTAATGAACATCGCATCGCCGAAGCTGAAAAAACGGTACTCGGCTGCGACCGCTTCGCGGTAAGCCGTCAAGACGGCTTCGCGTCCTGCCAGAGCGCTAACCAGCATCACCAGCGTCGACTTGGGCAGGTGGAAGTTCGTGAGCAGCGCGGAGACAAGGCGGAATCGGTAGCCGGGATAAATGAAAATGCCCGTCCATCCGCTGCACGCCTCGATCGGCTGGTCTCCGAAACGTTGTCCCAGCGTCTCCAGCGTCCTTGCCGAGGTCGTGCCCACCGCCACGATCCGCGTCCCCGCTTGTCGGGCCCGATTCAACAAAGTCGCGTTTTCTTCGTCCACGCCGTACCATTCTTCGTGCATCTTGTGCTCGAGCACGTTGTCGACCGATACCGGCCGGAACGTGCCGAGCCCGACATGCAGCGTCACGCGGCATACGGCGATTCCGCGGCCCTGAAGCTCCCGCAGAAACGCCTCCGTGAAATGGAGACCGGCGGTCGGCGCGGCGGCCGAGCCTTCGTTCTGCGCATAGACCGTCTGATAGCGGTCCCGGTCTTCCAGCCGCTCCTTAATATAAGGAGGAAGCGGCATCTCGCCGAGCCGATCGAGAATTTCGTTAAAAATGCCGTCATACTGAAAACGGATCGTTCTCGCACCCATTTCGCCTTCTTCTTCTACGACGGCAGCCAGCAACGGTTTCAACGAATCTTCCGTTTCTCCGAAATGCAGCAAGGCGCCCTTATGAAGCTTCTTGCCCGGACGTACGAGCGCTTCCCAGCGATCGTCGCCCAGCGCCTTGAGCAGCAGCACTTCGGCCTTCGCTCCCGTGTCCGCCTTGCGGCCGAACAATCGCGCCGGAATGACCTTCGTATCGTTCAGGACGAGCGTGTCTCCCGGCACGAGGTAATCCGCGAGATCCTTGAACGAACGGTGCTCGACCCGTCCGCCGTCCTTGTGCAGGACGAGCAATCGGGACGAAGTCCGGTCGGACAGCGGCGTCTGCGCGATCAGCCGTTCGGGAAGTTCAAAATCGTAATCGCCGACATTCATGAAGCGCCATCCTTCTCGATCTTAATATCCTTATAGTAGTATTGCAGGATACTCTTGTAGTCATACCCTTGATTCGCCAGTCCGAGTGCGCCCCATTGGGACATCCCGAGACCGTGGCCGTAGCCGGTTCCCGTTATGATGAATTGGGGCGAAGCGGTTATGGCGCGGACCTGACCGGTTCCGTTCAGGACGATGGCGTTGCCGCCCGCCGAATCCAGCGAACGCACGGTGCCGTCGCCGCCGAGTACCTGAAGAGTCCCCCCGCCGTCCGGCACCTCCCGGCTCGTTCCGTTCGCGCCGACGATCGTCGCGCGCGCGGTCTCGTCGATCTTGAAGAGCGTGCTCTTGACGCCGCCGAGCGCGCTGCGCCAGCTGTCGCCGTACAGCTGAACGGTCGTGCCGTTCGCCTTGAGACGGACAGCCCGGCCGGAAGCGCCGGTCTCGGATACTTCAAGCGTACGGAGCGGCCCCTGAATCTTGTTTTTGTCGGACAGCTTCGCATTGATCGTTGCCAGCAGCTTGTCCGCGGTCAGCGGGCCTTCGACCCAGCTGTTGTTGGTATATTCCGGGGCCTTGCCGAGGGACAGCACGAGCGTCCCTGCATTGACGGAAGCGATCGGCTGAACGTCGGACTGAACGCGCGGACTGGGGCGAACCTGCACGTTGTCCCCGGTCACGGTGAGCATCGCGAGGCCCGCTTCGTTTTTTTGTCCCTTGTCGGCGAGCAGGTCGCTGCGGATATAGCCGACCGTGCCGGAATCGAGCGCGACGCGGTACCAGTCGAGCTTCCCCTTCTGGATGCCGTCGTCGGGACTCTTGACCGCTCCCGCATAATAAGGGATCGCGTTGCCGGCATACTCAAGCGGATCGGCCGTCATTCCGCCCGCGCTCGCGCCGAACATGGCGGTTATGATCTTGCCGCCGTACGTCATCACTTCGCCGGCCGTCGCCTGCACGCCTGCGGTAGAATTCGCGTTCTCCGAACCGAGCCCGTTGTAGGCTTGGCTGTAGGTATTGTCGACGACGTCGGCGATCTGATAGGTTACGCCGCCCGCGAGCGCGTAGGACCTGGCGGCGACCGCCTGCGCCTTCTGCGCCTCCGCCGGCCAGCTGGAGCCGACCTCGGCGCCGACGACCGAATATAGATACGGCTCGAGTCCGACGACGTTGACGACGGCGAGGTTGTTGTTCAGCACGCTGATCTGCATGCTGCCTCGATATTTGTTTTTGCTCCGCTCGACGACCTGTATGCTGCCGTCGCTCTGAACATCCGCCTGCAAAGCAGCGCCGCCCGCGGCCGGCAGGGCATACAGCGGGGCGGAATTCGTGGCGGAGCCCGTGTAAGTGACGTCGTCCCGGATGACGGCGTAGGCGGAGTTCGTCGCAGGCAGCTTAGCCGTAAATCCGGCTGCCGCGACGGCGGCCTGGATCTTCGTCAGCTCAGCCTGACTGGAGGCCGATCCGATACGCAAGACGTACGCCGTTCCTTCCGCCGAAGGCTTGACGGCGACGAACGCATCGAAGCCCGCATTGCCCAGCTGTACAGCCGCTGCCGAAGCCTCGCCCGCACCGGCGTAGGGGCCGGCCTCGAGCGCAAGCGGACCAGCCACGTAAGCCGGCGTGAGCGAGCTCTGACCGCCCGTTGCCGCCGCCCACTTGGCGAGGGCGGATTGCGCGGCGGTCGCCGTGCTGTACACACCCTCCGACACTTGATAAACGGTTTTTCCTTTTTTCGTCAGCTTGGTTACAAAACCTGCTTTGGAGGAAGCTTGAATTTTCTTCAGGACCGTCTGCGCTGTAGAAAAATCCGCCGTCTCGAGCACCATCGCCCGGTAAGCGTCAACAGCGAACCGAACGGTTCCGCCCGGCGCGGGATAGTCCGCATTCCCTTGTCCGCCGACCCATGACAGACCCAGTCCTCCGGCGGATACGAGCGTCGCGACGGGTGTCGTGGATTGATACTTGGAACCCAGGTCCAAAAACAGGCCGACGCGTATCGTATCGGGCACGAGAGCGGCATTCGCAGCCTGTCCGTCCGTTCCCGCCCAAGCGAGCAGGACCGCGGCCGAAGTGCCCAGTGCGACCCGGCGATTCATTTTAGTCATGTCGATCCTCCGTGTGTTCCATCTTGGTCTGTGGCAATCGTCCTGCAGGAGCCGTCCTCGCAGGCGTCGCTTCTTCCGAACAATCGGTATCTGTACTTTGCAACGAGTCGATAGAAGGCGGCGCTGAGAAGCCTTAGTCCGGGCAGTGCGCCTAACCAACCAAGCCAGGCCAGGCCCGGCATGTCCTTCAGCAGAAGCATAACAGCGTCCGCTCCGCCGGTCACCTTGCCGGCGGCTCCATCCTTGACGAGTATTTGCGACAGATGACCCGCTTCGCCTTCGGGAGCGCCAGGAGCGCTTCCGAAGCTGCCTGCCGGCAGCGATTGAAGCGGCACAAAACGCAGCTCGGACCTCGTGCGCGAACGGCGCAGCCGGTCCACGGCCGCCAGGCAAAGCCTGCACTCACCGTCATAATATACGGTCAGAACACGTCGGCCGTCCGCGCCCACCTGCGCGCTCAAGTCCGCTGCTCTGGCATCGGCAGTCCCAAATGCCGGTAGGCGGCAGGCGTCGCCACCCGCCCGCGCGGCGTGCGTTGGAGAAAGCCGATCTGGAGCAGGTACGGCTCGTAAACGTCTTCGATCGTCTGACTCTCTTCCCCGATCGACGCGGCGATCGTGTCCACGCCGACCGGACCGCCCTTGTACCGGGATATCATCGCGTGGAGCAGCTTGTGGTCGATCGCGTCCAGGCCCATCGGATCGACCTGCAGGCGCTCGAGCGATTCATGCGCGAGCTGCTCGGTGATGATGCCGTCTCCGCGCACCTGCGCATAATCGCGCACGCGCTTGAGCAGCCGATTCGCGATACGGGGCGTGCCTCGCGCCCTGCGCGCGATCTCCCGGGACGCCTCGCCGATGATGTCCACCCCGAGCAGATCGCTCGTCCTCGATACGATAAAGGCGAGCTCGTCCTCGTTGTAAAACTCGAGACGGCTGACGACCCCGAACCTGTCGCGAAGCGGCGCGGACAGCAATCCTGCGCGCGTCGTCGCGCCGATCAGCGTAAACTTGGGCAGATCCAGCCTCACGGACCTCGCGCTCGGTCCTTTGCCGATGACGAAGTCGAGCGCAAAGTCTTCCATCGCGGGGTACAGCACTTCCTCGACCGTGCGGTGCAATCTATGAATCTCGTCGATAAACAAGACGTCGTTCTCCTGCAGATTCGTCAGAATGGCGGCCAAGTCGCCGGGGCGCTCGATCGCCGGACCGCTCGTCGTCCGAATGCTGACGCCAAGCTCGTTGGCGATAATGTTCGAGAGCGTCGTCTTGCCGAGCCCCGGCGGTCCGTAAAGCAGGACGTGATCGAGCGCCTCCTGCCTCAACTTGGCGGCCTCGATGTAAATTTTCATGTTGTCCTTCACTTGCGACTGGCCGATATATTCGTTCAAATACCGCGGACGCAGGCTCAGCTCCGCCTGCCGGTCCTCCATCATCAAATGAGCGGTCACGATGCGGTCTTCCACCTACGCGTCCCCCTTTCCGCTCCTCAACCGGTAAATAACTGCTGAAGCGCGAGCTTCATAAGCGCGTCCGGCGAGTCCTCGGGCTTGATCCGGTCCTTAAGCGCCGACCAGGCCTTGTCCAGCTCCGCATCCCGGTAGCCGAGCCCCGCCAGCGCCTCTCTCGCCGCCACCCACGACGCATGGCCGTCGTCAGGCAGCGATAGACGCTCCGCCGCAGGCAAGCCGAGGCCCGCCGCATCGTAAGAAGAGCCCAGCTTGTCCTTCAAATCGAGAACCATCCGCTGCGCCGTCTTTTTCCCGATCCCCGGCAGCTTCGTCAGAAACGTCAAATTCTCCTGCTGGATCGCAGCCACGACCGACTCCGGCCTGCCGCCCGCCAGCACCCCGAGCGCCACGCGAGGTCCAATGCCGGATACCTCCAGCAGCTTGCGGAAGAGGCTCTGCTCCTCCCGTGTCGTGAAGCCGAACAGCTGGATCGCATCCTCGCGAACGTGATGATGGATGAACAACTGTACCTGCTCCTCGCTTCTCGCCAGACCGTACGGATTGGGCGTAAACACTCTGTATCCAACGTCCCGCACGTCGAGAACTACGTACTCGAGCTCGATATGCGCTACAAAACCTTTTAAATAATCGATCACCGCCGCGTCGCTCCGTTCATCAATTGACTCATGCCGCTCGAATGCGCATGGCAAATCGCCACGGCCAGCGCGTCCGCAACGTCGTCCGGCTTGGGCGCGCTCGCGAGACCGAGCAGGCGCTTCACCATTTCCTGCACCTGCTTCTTCTCCGCACCGCCGTATCCGACGACCGATTGCTTGACCTGCATCGGCGTATACTCGCCGATCGGAATGCCACGCTGCGCGGCAGCCAGCATCAGTACGCCTCTCGCTTGGCCGACGCTGAATGCATTTGTCACGTTTTTGTTGAAAAATAGCTTTTCGACCGCAACGGTCTCCGGCTGGTATTGGTCCAGAAGCTTGCAGGAAGATTCGTAGATCTGCTGAAGCCTGACCTCCTGGGCCGTATCCGGCGTCGTCTGGATGCTGCCGTACTGCACCGGCACGAGACGATGTCCGATCTTGTCGATGAATCCGAATCCCATAATGGCAATGCCGGGGTCGATTCCGAGTACCCGCATGAGGGCCCCCCGCTTCCTGTTTCTACTGACAGACTACTTGATTATACCATTTGCAGACGGGGATGAGAACAGAAAGCCGAACAGCTTGCCTGCACGCCAAAAAAGCGCTCGAGCGAACGCTCCAGCGCTTCGTGAATGCCGCTTGCCGGCCGCGCTGCGGCTATTCGGCCGCGCTTGCTGACGCTCCGGATTTGTCGGCGTACTCGCCAAGGCGGCTTACCACCTGATGATAGTCGTCGCTGCCTTCGCCCAACGGCAAACCTTCCCGCAGTCTTCGCAGTTCTTCGGGCGACAAACCGCTCTCCAGCGCCTTGACATCCATGTGGAAAAAGGTGCGGATGACCTTGTCCTTTTTCACGGGTCCGTCGAATAGAGATAGGTTGCCGCCCCTGTCCAGACCGATTCTGGCCGATGTTTTGCAGGACGCCGACAGGTCGTCCACCGACTCCCGCATGATAATCCTGTCCGCGTCCTGGAGCGTCGCGGTCCATTCGCGATGCGCCTTGAGCAAATCCATCGCTTCCGTCGAGGAGAACGAACCGAGCCGCCGGATTTCCTCTCCGCATACGTACATGCGCTGCAGCACGACCTCGACTTTGCCCTCGAGGCCCGCAAGTGCGGCGATCGCCCGCCCCCGCTCGGAGTCGGGGCCTTCGAAAGACAGGTACGAAGACCGGTTGTCGAGCCATACGGCCTCGGCGTCCGTCATGGCGCCGCTCTGACGCTCCTCGCGCTCAAAGCGGGGCTGGATAACGGCCAGCGCCGCTGCCGCCGTCAATACGGCGGCAGCCCAAATGCCGAGGGACCACGCCAGACGCTTGTTCCGCTTTAATCGCTTCTTCCAATGACGAATCCGATTACCGAGCACCGGGATCCCTTCTTTTCCGTTTTAACCCTATTGTGGTCCCGGGCTCGTCGGGTTATTCATCAAAGCCTACCATTTGATCCAAGGAAGGCTCTTTCCGTTCTTTGGAGCGGAAGCGACGCGCGCCTGATTTTTGCCTGCGGAGGAAGATGCTACGCGCTTCGCCGATCCCGCGCCGGAACCGGAGGCTCCTTGCCGCTGCGCGGAGGAACGGGCGGTCTTGGCGACGCCGATCTTGGGTTTGGCTGCTACTTCGCTCTCGCCATCGTCCCCGAAGCGATCGACTTCCGAAAAGCGTTCCGATTCGTTTTCCGCCGATGCGTACGCCAGGTCCTTGTTGGACGTGTCGACGGCGCTGCCGGCCAACGGATACTGCACGAAGCCGAAGCCGTCCCGGTAAGGCAGCGAATATTCGGATACGAACGGCTGCGTACCGTAACCCGCTGTCAGCGGAAATCGCGAATCATAGCCATAGCCGTAGGGAACCGCAGCGGGACCGACGGCAGCCGGCGATACGGCGCCGGGCGAGAAGGAATTCGCGACATAGCCCGTTGATGCAGGAGAGACGGCACTCGGAGCATAGCCCGTCGATGCAGGAGAGACGGCATTCGGAGCATAGCCGGAATAAGCGGGAGAAACGGCCGTTTGAACCGGCAGGACGCCGCTCGGATAGCCGTAGCCGGACGTTTGCGCCGCGTTTACCGCGGCTGCTGGAGAGACCGGGGTACCTGCGCACGGATGGCACGGCGCCTGGCCCCATCCGGTCTGCAGGCCGCCAAGGCCGCCCAGCTGCCCCGGAATGCCGCCTTCGAGACCGCCCAGATAACCGGGGAGACCGCCGTTCAAGCCGCCCAGATGGCCCGGAATGCCGCCTTCGATGCCGCCAAGCTGTCCGGGAATGCCTCCCTCGATACCGCCCAGATGACCTGGAATACCCCCTTCAAGTCCGCCGAGATGGCCCGGAATACCCCCGTTCAGGCTCCCGAGGTTGCCGGGGATGCCGCCTGTGAGGCCGCCGATTTGGCCGGGAATGCCGCCTTCAAGACCTCCAAGATGCCCCGGAATGCCGCCTTCGAGTCCGCCGATGTATCCTGGATATGCGGGTATGCCTCCGACGAGCGGGCCGATGCCCTCCGCGCAAGGCACGCCGCCATAAGGCTGCGTCGCTGCGGGAGATACTGCGGTGCCGTAACCGTTATAGCTGTGGACAGCGGCGGGACTAACCGCGCCATAGCTGTTGGGCATGGCGGTCGCAGGACTAACCGCGCCATAGCTGCTAGGCATGGCGGTCGCGGGACTGATTGCGCCATAGCTGTTGGGCATGGCGGTAGCAGGACTGACGGCGCTGTAACTATTCGTTTTGGCAGCTGCCGGACTGACGTCGCCATAATTATAGGGCATGGCGGTCTCAGGACTGACGGAGGTATGCTGGCTTTGACCGTAGCCGTATCCATAGGTGGCGGCCGGCAGCACGGCCGGCCCCGTCGAGACTGGCGACACAGCTTCCTGCCCGTGCCCGTAACCCGCGTGACCGTAACCGACCGGCACCGTCGAAGCTTCGACGGCAGGCTGGGGCATTTGCAGGAACAGGTCTGTCGATTGCTGGTACGTCGTCATGTACACCGGATACTGCTCGTGCACCGGCTGCACCGGAGGGGCGGGCGGCATAGGCGGAGGCATCTGCACTTCGACAGGCGCCGTAACTTGCGGCTGCTCCACGATCGGCATAGGCGCCGTGCTGGGCTTTTCCGTTACGGCCGGCATGACTGCAGTGCTCGGCTTTTCCGTCGCGCCGGGCATGACCGCGGTGCTGGGCTTTTCTCCAGCAGCCGGCATGACGCCTGTTTCCGGTTTGCCATGATGATGGTGATGTTGCTGCATTTCTTCCGACGCGCCCGAGCCTTCCGCAGGCAGCTTCGGAATGTGGACGACTTGGCCCGTCATAAGCGCGCTCGGATTGACAATCTGCGGATTGGCCGCAATCAGGTCCGCGAGTGGCACTTGGTACGTCTTGGACAGCTTCCACATCGTATCGCCCTGCTGGATCGTATAATCCTGAGCGATCTCGTACTGTTTTTGGCCCGGCTTCGGTATGCGTATCTTGGCGCCTACCTCGATCTCGTCCGGATTCGCGATGTCCGTGTTGGCAGCGATCAGCTCGTCAAGAGACAAGCCGTATTTCTTAGCCAAGTTGTACAGCGTGTCACCGCTTTTGGCGATATGGATCTTCACTCGGTTCCCTCCCGGTGGCTGAACTCTCGCGTGCAGGCTGCCGCCCCCGCGCAATCCTTACATCCTATGCAGCAGCTGGGCATTTGACATCCCTTCGGCAAAAAAACATAGGCGAACCGGAATGTTGCGCTCCGGTTCGCCTATGCACGCGCCGGCAATCGCCGGCAGCCTGGATCTCTATCGTTCGTCCGCCTCATTCGGCGGTTCGGGCTGGCCTTTGAGTCGGCCCGACTTGCGGAGCGCCTCCCGCAGCAGGTACTCCATATGCGCATTGACGCTGCGGAACTCATCCGCCGCCCAACGCTCTAGCGCGGCGTAGATCTCGGGATCGAGTCGAAGGGGATAGGCCTTCTTCGGTCTGGATGACATCGTCGCGCATCCTTAGCCGTAGAGCGTGCCCGTGTTGATGACCGGCGTCGCCGCACGGTCGGACACGACCGCGACCATCAGATTGTTGATCATTGCCGCGCGCCGCTCCGCGTCGAGCTCGATCCCGTTTTGTACGAGCTGCCGCAGTGCGGCATCCACCATAAATACGGCGCCTTCGACGATCTTCGCCCGGGCTGCGATGATGGCGATCGCCTGCTGTCGTTGCAGCATGGCGCTCGCAATCTCTGGGGCGTAAGCCAGATGGGTCAAGCGCGTCTCGAGCACTTCGATGCCGGCGACATGAAGCCTGTTCTGCAGCTCCGCCGACAGTTCCGAAGCCACCTCGTCCGAATTGCCGCGCAGCGACTGGCTCGGCTCGTCGGTAAACGTGTCGTAAGCGTATTTGGCTGCCGTATGCCGAATCGACGTCTCGCTCGTCAGCTCCACGAACCGTTCGTAGTCGTCCACATCGAACACCGCTCTGGCCGTATCCGAGACGCGGAATACGACGACGGCCCCGATTTCGATCGGATTGCCCTCCGCATCGTTCACCTTCAGCGTATTGCTCGTGAAGTTGCGAACTTTGAGCGATACCCGTCTCTTAACGGTAAACGGAAGCACCATCCACAGACCGCTGCGGGAAACCGTGCCGATGTAGCTTCCGAAAAAGGTGATGACCTTCGCCTGGTTCGGCTGCACGATCGTAAGCGAACTGAGCACGACCATTGCGACCAGAAGCAGTATGACGCCAAGACCGATTAGGCCGCCTTCCGGCTCCGCCTGATCGCCCCCGATCACGATCAGCGCGATACCGCCGGCAAGAGAGGCCAGACATAACAACAAAGCCAAAAATCCATTCATATGCCAAGCGCGTTTTTCCTTCATAGCGGCTTCTCCCATTCAATTTGATTTTATTTTTATATTATTATGATATCACTTTTGTAATCTTATGTAAATGTCGCAATCACACGTGGACACAAATGCCAATAGTCGCTTGGTTGATCGCGCCGCTGTCCGCTTCGTAGACGAGCTGCGAGAGGCGTCCATTGATAAGCGCCTTCGCGGATTCGCAAAAAAAAGACGCCGCCCGCATGGCGAGCGCCGCCTCTTTCATGCCATTATTCGTAAACTTTGACGCCTTCGACCGTAACGATCTTGCGGAACTCGTCCAGCAGCCGGCTGGTCAGAGGTCCTGCGCGGCCTTCGCCGATGATTCGTCCGTCCACTTCGCGCACGGCGATGACTTCTGCAGCGGTGCCAGTGAAAAAGACCTCGTCGGCCGTGTATACGTCATGCAGCGTGAACGGCTCCTCCCGCAGCGGCAGACCCAGCTTCGCGCACAGTTCGATGATCGCGCCCCGTGTAATGCCCTCGAGCGCGCCGATATAACAAGGCGGCGTATAGACGACGCCTCTTTTCACGATAAAAATATTGTCGCTCGAACCCTCGGCCACATATCCTTGCGAGTTGAGCATGATCGCCTCGCCGACGCCCGCCAGATTCGCCTGGATTTTCACCAGAATGTTGTTCAAGTAGTTCAGCGACTTGATCTTCGGATTAAGCGCATCCGGCAAATTGCGGCGCGGGCTGACCGATACCGAGCGCAGTCCGTCCCGGTACGCCTCCTCCGGATAGATCGCGAGCTGCTCCACGATTATAACGACGAACGCTTCCGGACAACGGAGCGGATCGAGTCCGAGATTGCCCGGCCCGCGGGAGACGATGAGCCTGATGTAGCCGTCGCGCAGACCATTGCGCCGGATCGTCTCGCATAGCGCGTCTTCCATCTGCGTCATGCTGAGCGGCATGTTAAGCATGATCGATTTGGCCGAATCGTATAGGCGGTCCAGGTGCTCCCGGCATCGGAAGATATTCCCTCCGTAGATGCGGATTCCTTCGAAAATGCCGTCCCCGTACAGGAAGCCGTGATCATAGACCGAAATCTTGGCATCTTCCTTTTTCACATATTGCCCGTTCAGATAAATCCATTGCTCAGACATGCCTTGGGACACCTCCGAAAATGTTCAACCTTCGAATGGGAAACTGGGATAAGAGCCAAGAATGCGCACCTGGCAGCCGATCGCCTCGATCTCCGCGATGGCCGCCGGCAGCAGGACCGTGTCGAGCGACATTTCGATGTCGATCCAGAAATAGTAGCTGCCAAGCTTCTTCTTCGTCGGACGCGACTCGATTCGCGACAGGTTGATCCTCCGCCACGAAAACGCCGACAGCACTTGATGCAGCGCGCCCGGATAATCTTCGGGCAGCGTAATCAGTATGCTCGTCTTGTACTTCGGCTCTGCAACCGGTTCGTATACGCGATGACCGACGAGTAGAAATCGCGTGTAATTGTTGTCGTGGTCGGTCACGGCCTCCTGCAGCAGGTCCAAACCGTAATCAGCCGCAGCCGTGCCCGTACCGATCGCAGCCCAGCCCCGCCCCGGATTGTCGTGTACGGTGCGGATCGCTTCGGCCGTGCTCGAGAGCGTCTCCAGCTCCGCGTGCGGGATGTGCGCACGAATAAACTCGTAGCATTGCGCCATCGCTACCGGATGGCTGAAAATTTTGACGATCTTGGCCGGATCCCAGGCGCCTGACGGTTCCTGCTCTCCTTGACCGTCCGCTGCCAGCTCGCCCAGTCGCCCGACCAGATTCTGTACGGCAGGAAATACCCACTCCGCCCGGATCGGCAGCTCGACTTCGTGCACGAGCCAATCCGTATGGAGGCTGACGGAGCCGTCGATCGTATTCTCGATCGGGATGACGCTCCAGTCCGTCGTGCCGCCGTCCGTCGACTTGAAGACGTCCGCGATCATCTTGTGATAGCGAAGCTCGACCTCGCGGTCGCGGAAAAAGTAGCGGGCCGCCTCGTCGGAAAACGTCCCCTTCGGGAGCACCGCTGCGCTCGGTACGCGATTCAAGGCCGCACCTCCGTTCCTATCCGGGAAGACAATACGGCGTCAGGCGCCGAGGCGAAATCCGCATCGCCCGCTTGCAGAAGCCGAACCAACGGTCCGGTCAGATCGGGGATAAGCCAGCGAAGCTCCGCTTGAACTCCGGCCTCCGCCAGCGCCTCGCGAACGAAGGACTCGAGTCCCTGAACGTCCGCGTTCGCTTCGGCAAGCGCGAGCAGCGTCGGCCCCGCGCCTGACAGCACCGCGCCGAGCGCGCCATGCTCGGGCGCTTCGCGCAGCACGCGCTCCATGCCCGGAATGAGCGGCGCACGGTATGGCTGGTGCAGCTTGTCCCGCAAGGCATGGCGCAGCACGTCGAGCCTGCCCGTTGCGAGCGCCGCCGTCAGCAGCGAACTGTGCGCCACGTTGAATACCGCGTCTTCCCGCGCCACCTGCCGGGGCAGCACGCCGCGAGCGGACTTGGTCGCCAGCTCGAATGCCGGAATCGCCGCCAGGAAGCGCAAAGCTGCGGGCGGGTCGAAACGAACCGCTTCGGCCCGATGCCCGTCCCATGCCGCTGCAATCATGCCTCCATAGATCGAAGCGCCGACGTTGTCCGGATGCTTCTCGAGAGCCGTCGCCATCTGGAACAGCTCGTCTTGCGTCAGCCGCTCGCCGATCAGTGCATTGGCCGCCACCAGCGCGCCGACGATTGCCGACGCGCTGCTGCCAAGGCCGCGCGTCAGCGGGATGTCGCTGCGAATGCCGATCGCCAGCTCCGGAAGCTCGACGCCCGCCTTGGCGAATACAGACTGCGCGACCTCGTAGATCAGATTGCTCTTGTCCCGCGCGACGCCTTCAAGATGATCGCCGTGCAGCGTCACGACAGTCCGCTCCGCCGGCGCCAGATCGACCCAGGCGTAAAGCGACAGCGCCATGCCCAAGCTGTCGAAGCCCGGTCCGAGATTCGCGGTGCTTGCGGGTACGCGGACGACGACGCGGTCGGCCGCGGGACGTGTTGCCTTTTCCGTCATTGTACTTCTTTCCCCTCTCCCCGATTCAGTGCCGCAGCCGCTTGATCAGCCCTCTACGCGATAGACGCTCTTGATCGTCTTGACCGCAGGCAGCTCTTCGAATGCCTTTTGCACGGCCTTCATCGAAGCCTTGTCTGCGGCGTGCGTAGAAATAATCAGCTGCGCGCCCTGCTGGTCAGGCGTGACGGGCTGCATGACGGATTCGATGCTGACGTCGAACTTCGAGAAAACCTGCGCGATCTGCATCAATACGCCCGCCCGGTCTTCGACATGCAGCAGCATAAAGTACTTCGAAGCGATTTGCTCGTCGGTCTTAAGCTTCTTTTCCTTGTAAGAAAGGGAGGCTTGCCGTCCGTTGACGCCGAGCTTCATGTTCTTGACGACGGCCACGAGATCCGCCACGATAGATGTCGCGGTCGGCATCTCGCCGGCGCCAGGTCCGTAGAACATCGTCTCGCCCACCGCTTCGCCGTGCACGTAGACGGCGTTGAACACGCCGTTGACGGAGGCGATCGGATGGCTGCGACGCACGAGCGTCGGCTGCACGCTGACGCTGATATAATCGTCCTGCCGCTCGGCGATGCCGAGCAGCTTGATCTCGCAGCCGAGCTGATGCGCGTAACGGATGTCCTCCTGCGTGACGGCGCTGATGCCTCGCACGTCCACGTCCTCCAGCGCCACGTTCGCTCGGAAGCCGAGCGTAGACAAGATCGTCATCTTGCGCGCGGCGTCGAGTCCTTCGACGTCGGAAGTCGGATCGGCCTCCGCATAGCCGAGCGCCTGCGCTTCCTTCAGAACGTCCTGATAGTCGGCGCCCTCTTGACTCATCTTGGTCAAAATATAATTGGTCGTCCCATTGACGATGCCCATGATTTTCGTAATCCGGTCCGAAGAAAAGCCTTCGATGAGCGTCCGGATAATCGGGATGCCGCCGGCCACGCTCGCTTCGTAAAACACGTCGCAGCCCTTCTCCTTGGCCTTAGCCAGAATCTCCTGACCGTGAAGCGCCATCAGATCCTTGTTGGCGGTGACGATATGCTTGCCCCGCTCCAGCGCCTCGAGCAGCAGCTCCTTGGTGGCGCCAACGCCGCCCATAACTTCGACGATGATGTCGATCTCCTCGTCGCGTACGAGCTCCCACGGATCCTCGGTCAGCTTCGACGCATCGATGGCCACGCTGCGCGACTTGGACGCATCCTTGACCAGAATCTTCGCGATCTCGATCGGCGAGGCAACCTGGCTCTGAAGATCCGCCTGATGGCCCTCCACGATTCGGACGACGCCGGTGCCTACGGTGCCCAATCCCATCAATCCAACTTTTACCGGCTTCATAGCTCTTCTCCTCCGCTTCATGCTCTGCGAGTTCTTATTACGCATAGGCTGCACCGCTTTGGTCAACTGCGGCCGACGACGGACGCGCGCCGAACGCCGTCCAGCGCCTTCAGCCGCTCGACCAATTCGCCGATGCCGCCGGTCATTTGCGCCGCATCGATCGTTACGACGACGTTCGCCAAGCCTTGCAGCGGGATCGACTGCGTGATCGTAAGCACGTTGCCCCCGCTGTCCGCAAGCAGCGCCAGCATCCGGGACAGAATCCCCGACCGATGCTCCAGATCGATCGACAGCGTCGCGATCGACTCCCGCGCAGTCTGGTCGAGCGGATATACGCCGTCTTTGTACTTGTAAAAAGCACTCCGGCTAATGCCAGCCCGCTCGGCCGCTTCATTAATCGTCGCCGCTTCGCCGCGCCGCAGCATCGCCTTCGCCTGCTCGGCCTTGCGCATGCCTTCGGGCAGCAGATCCTCGCGAACCGCGTAATATTGCTCCGCCATTCCCCGTCCTCCTAGGAAAGACGCATGTTTGTGTATAGTGGACATTATATCCGATCGGCACCGGGGCGGCAATAGTTGAATGGCATAAAAAAAGCCTTATCTCCCGCCGCGCTAACGCCGGCTGGCGATAAGGCTCCGTGCCAGTCGCTTCCAAGCGGCCGCCAAGCGCTTATTCGTCTTCGTACAAGTACTCTTCCTCGCCGCCTTCGAAAAACTCGAACTCGAAGTCGCCGATCCGAATGATATTGCCGTTTTTGGCTCCGCGCTTGCGCAGATCCGCGTCCAGTCCGATCTTGCGCATGATGCGCGCGAAGCGCATGACCGCTTCGTACGAGCCGAACTGCGTCCGCCTTAGCAGGCGCTCGATCGATTCGCCTTCGACGACGAACGTCTCGTTGTCCCGGGAGATCGTATAGTCGTGCACTTCCTCCCGGTGTTCCAGCCGGTAGACGACGCCTTCTGCCTCTTCTGCCTCTCTTGCCTCCTGCGCGGCCAACTCCGCCGGATCCGGTGCCGTTGCCAGCACTTCGGCCGTCTTGTACAGAAGCTCCGGCACGCCGGCTCGCGTGAGCGAGGAGATCGGATACACTTCGATATCGGAACGAACTTCCGCGAGCTTGGCCTTGAACGCCGCCAGGTTCTCTTCGGATTCGGGCATGTCCATCTTGTTCGCCGCGACGATCTGCGGTCGCTCGGTCAGCTTAAGATTGTAAAGCTTGAGCTCTTCGTTGATCTTGACCCAGTCTTCAAAAGGATCGCGCCCTTCGAGCCCGGACATATCTACGACATGCACGATAACGCGAGTCCGCTCCACATGCCGCAGAAACTCGTGGCCGAGCCCGACGCCCGCATGCGCGCCTTCGATCAGACCGGGCAAATCGGCCATGACGAAGCTGCTGTCGTCGCCAAGCTCGACGACGCCGAGGTTCGGCGTCAGCGTCGTGAAGTGATACGCGCCGATCTTCGGACGCGCGCCCGATACGACCGACAGGAGCGTAGATTTGCCCACGCTCGGAAATCCGACGAGACCGACGTCCGCCATGACCTTCAGTTCCAGCGTCACCCAACGCTCCTTGCCTTCTTCGCCGTTTTCGGCGATGGCCGGCGCCGTGTTGACGGAACTCTTGAAGCGCGTATTGCCTCTGCCGCCACGGCCGCCCTTGGCGATGACAACCGCCTGGCCGTGCTGCGTCAGGTCGGCGATCATCTCGCCCGTGTCGTCGTCGTAAACGACCGTACCCGGAGGCACGCGCACGATCATGTCGTCGGCGTTGGCGCCGTGCTGGGACTTGTTGCGGCCTTTTTCGCCGCGCGTGGCCTTAAAGTGTTTTTGGTACCGGAAGTCCATAAGCGTACGGAGTCCTTCGTCGACCTGGAACACGACGTCGCCGCCGTCCCCGCCGTCCCCGCCCGCGGGCCCGCCTTCGGGCACGTACAGCTCCCTGCGGAATGCGACGAGCCCGTCGCCGCCGTCCCCGCCTTTGACATAAATTTTCGCCTTGTCTACAAACATGTTGTGATCACTCTCGTTTCCGCTTCGATGAGCAGGCAATCTGAAATAGCATTCAATCGAACGGCACGACGACCGTCAGCTTGCGCGCATCGTCTTCCTCGTCCCCTTCAACCGGCGCGGACAGCCGCGCCCCGTCCGGCAGCGACTGCGATACGTCCTCGCGCAGGCTGCTCCAGGCGGACCAGGCGCCTTCATAAATCGTTGCGATACGCAGCTCGCCGCTTGCCTCCAAGAAGACGATGCGGAGCATGTTCTCCTCGGCCGTAGCGGCCGACGCGCGGACCCGGTAGGCATTGATCAGTCCGATCGCCGCCCGCATGACGCGCTCCGGACCCGCCGATACGACGCAGGACGCCTGCAGATGCTCGTCTACGCGGGCATCCAGCGTCATCGTATCGCAGAACGTCCGAAAGGAGAGCAGGTACGCGGACAGCTCCGGACTTCCGAGACGCGATATGCGGCTGTCGCGCTCCATGTCTTCCTTTATTCTGTCCACGACCGCGATCGCCTTATCGATTTTTTGCATGCGCAGGTATCCGTATAAAATTTGCAGCTCGTTCATCCAGTCGTGACGATGGTGGCTCAGCGTACCCACAAGGTCCTGGCGCGACTTGACGATGTCTCTCGAGGCGCGCTCTGCCAGTCTGTCCGTCTCCCGCCTGTAGGCACGCCGACAGGCAATGCCTGCGACCAAGGCAGCGGCGAACGCCCAAACGAGAAAGAGCACGATCGGCCACCACTGATCCCGCCACGCCACGACCGCACAAGCCGGGACCAGGAGCGTCGCAGCCGCAAGCATTAAGCCGTCGATTTTTTGTCTGGGCATCATTACTTTTCCCCGCTTTGGATACAGCCGACGCAGGCTGCCTTCTGAATGGCAGAAGATGTATTCGTGTGCGTCTACGCAAAAACCCCGGCCACTACGCGCGGCCGGGGTTCTGGATGTCGATTATTCAAGTGCGGCGGCGACAGGCGCCACCGGAGCCGGATAGACGCTAACTTTCTTGCGATCGCGTCCCCAGCGCTCGAACTTCACGACGCCTTCGACAAGAGCGAACAGCGTATCGTCCTTGCCAATGCCGACGTTGTTGCCCGGGTGAATCTTCGTGCCGCGTTGGCGTACGAGGATCGTGCCGCCCGTAACGGCTTGGCCGTCAGCGCGCTTCGCGCCCAGACGCTTGGATTGGCTATCGCGTCCGTTCTTCGTGGAACCTACGCCCTTCTTCGAAGCGAAGAGCTGAAGATTGAGCTTCAACATGGTGTCAACCTCCTTCTGTGCTTAATTATTGCTTGAGCCGAACGTGCTTCGCATATTCCTCGGCGATGTCCTCGAGCGCGACGACCATCCCTTCCAGCAGAAGCTGGACCCGTTCGGAATCGACGCCCTCGGGAGGCATATCCGCGGAGAGAAAGCCCGACTTCACCTTCGCCTTCGGCACGATGCCGGTCAGGCGCTCGATAGCGTTGACCGCCCCGACCGTAACGGCCGACACGCCAGCGCATACGATATCCTTACCCGGATCGTCGTATCCCGCATGACCGGACACTTCGAAGGACTTGATCCGCTGCCGCTCGTCGCGGCGAATGTCGATCTTGATCATCCTGCGCCTCTTAAGCCTGAATGCTCTCGATCGTCACCTTGGTGTACGGTTGGCGATGGCCTTGCTTCTTGCGTTCGTTCTTCTTCGGTTTATAGTGGAAGACGATGATCTTCTCGCCCTTGACGTGCTTCTCAACCTTGCCCGTCACGCTTGCGCCGGACAGAAGCGGAGCTCCGGTAACGAAGCCCTTGTCGCTGGATACGGCCAGAACCTTGTCAAACGTAACGCTGTCGCCTTCGCCTGCGGAGAGCTTCTCCACGAAGATGACGTCGCCGGCTTGAACCTTGTATTGCTTGCCGCCAGTCTCGATAATCGCGTACATGTGTGCACCTCCCTCATTCTAAGACTCGCCTCATGGGGTGCCGGCCGCTCGTGCGTCCGGTCTTCGATACCCTTTGGAGTGCGGTTGTAGCTTGCAATTGACAGGAGCCCATTGCACGCACTAGAGTATTCTACCACAAGCGTACGCCTGTGGCAACCTGTTTATGGTTCGCCTCAACGCACGTACGTTCTGCCCGTTCCTTTGCAGGCGATGCATGTCTCGTAAAAATAACTCATCAGATCCGCGCGGGTCTTCTTTCTCGTAATCTCCAGCAAACCAAGCCTTGTCCAGCCAACGACCTGGCATTTGGTCCGGTCGAGCCGCATCGTCTCCTCGATCCGGTCGACCACCCGCTTGCGATGCTCCTCGTCCGTCATATCGATGAAATCGACGATGACGATGCCGCCGATGTCCCTCAGGCGGAGCAGTCTCGCGATCTCGGCGGCAGCCTCGAGATTCGTCTGGAAGACCGTCTCCTCCAGGTCGATCGCCCCCGTGTACCTGCCGGTGTTGACGTCGATGACGGTCAATGCCTCCGTAGGGTCGATAACCAGATAACCGCCGCTGCGCAGCGCCACGCGTCGCTGGAAGGCCTGATCGATCTGCGCCTTGATCCCGAAATGCTCGTACAGCGTCTGAGGTTCGGCATGCAGCCTGACGCGCTGCTCAAGATGCGGCGCCGCTTGGCGCAGATACGCCCGCGCATCTCTGTATGCGCGCTCGTCATCGACGATCAGCGCCTCCATATCGGGCTTGAAGACATCTCTTACCGTCCGCTGCACGAGCCCGAAATCCCGGTGCAGCTCCGCCGGCGCCTCGGCCGTCGCTCCCCGCTCCGATATATGGCGCCACACGTTGCGAAGTCCCTCCAGATCCCGCGCGAGCGATTCCCGGGACTCGCCCTCCGCATTGGTACGCAGGATGAGGCCTTCTCCGGCCTCCCGCAGCTCCTCGGCGAGTCCCTTGAGCCTGGCGCGCTCGTGTTCCTGTTCGATCTTTTTGGAGACGCCGACGTAGTCGGCGTACGGCATATAGACAAGGCACCGCCCCGGCAGCGAGTAGTGCGTCGTGATCCGCGCGCCTTTGCCTCCGAGCGGCTCCTTCATAATCTGAACGACGCGCCTGTCGCCCGGCTTCAGAAGCTCGGCGATGGACGGCTTGGTCTTCGGCTGGCGATCCAGATGAGGATGAAGCACGTCGTCCACGTACAGGAAGGCGTTCTTGGGGAGCCCGATGTCGACGAACGCAGCCTGCATGCCGGGCAGGACATTAACGATGCGTCCCAAATAAATGTTCCCGACCAAAGAGGTGCCTTCCGAGCGCTCGACGCTGAATTCGGTCAGCACGCCGTCTTCGAGAAGCGAGGACTGAGTCACGTTGCGCGTGCAGTGAACGAAGAGCTGCTTCATGCCTACCTCCTGGGCGAACGGTCCCCGCTTGTCCCGGAGCGAGCGCTGCCGGGCTGCGAGCGATAGCCGTTTTAACCCATTCTACATGAAAAAGCGAAAATCCGCATTCCCTTCCGTCAAGCTGCCCAAAAAGCCGTCGATGACCTGTCCCTCGGGCAGGACGCGCGAGATTTTCCCGTGATCCATCATATAGACGAGATGATAGCGCTCCTTCATGAGCAAACGGACGACGTGGGAAAGCTGGCGGTGACGCGATACGACGATCGGCTGCGCCAGCGTCCCCGAATCGATCCGGCTCGAGGAGCGTTCCGCCCGCCGGACGAGAAAGCGCAGAAAGACGAACGGCAGATTCCGCATATAAGTCCAGTTCGAGGCGAACAGAAACAAGCCGATCGCAAGTAAATTAAGATGGACAAGACCGCCGTAAAGCGGCGGGCACAAAGCGCCGAGAATGACGGCCGCGCTGAAAAGCAGGCTGATGCGGACGCTCCATACGAGCGTGCGATGGTAGGGAAAATGAAGGCAAAACCAGCACTGCAGCAGCCTGCCGCCATCCAGCGGCAGCACCGGCAGCAGATTAAACGCGGCGATCAATCCGCTCGCCCTGGCAAAATCATCGGCCCAGGCTTGATCGATCAGCCCGAAATGTCCCAGTCCCCAGGCCGCCAGCGACAGCAGCGCGTTGTATGCGGGACCCGCCGCAGCGACAAGCGCCTCCTCCCGCACCGGCACCGAACCCGCTTCCTCCGTCTCGACAACGCCTCCGAACGGCAGCAGCTTAACCTCGCGCACCTTCCAATTGAAACGGAGCGCAGTCCAAAGATGGGCAAGCTCGTGCAGCAGGACGATAAAAAAGAGCGCGATCATCTCCTGAAAGCGGCCGGTGAGCACGGAGAGCAGCATAAGAAGCACGAAGAGCGGGTGGAACCTGAAGACGATTCCCCCGAGTTTAATCAAAAGGAATCACTTCCTGCGGATCGAGCGACCTGTCGCCAAGGCGAATCGCAAAATAGAGGGTACGAGCGCCCGCGCCGTCCGCCGCCTGTCCCAATACGCCGAGCTTGCCTCCCGCCTCGACCCAGTCGTCTGCGCGCACCGACACCGCACTTACGCCCCCGTAGACAGTGACGATCCGTCCCGCATGCTGTATGAGAACAGTCGCATCTCCCTGGGAGGAAGTCGTTACCTGGATGACCCTGCCGCTGTGAACCGCATTCACCGCGCTGCCCGGATCCGCCTCGATCCTCACGCCGCTGCCGTTTTGCTTAAAAGTCTCCGCAACGCGTCCTTGAACGGGTACGACCGTCGCCTGGCCATCCCACTCTGCCGTCACTTCCTCGGCGTCGCTCGCGCCGTGGCGGAAAACCGGCAAGAAGGATGGCGAATCGCCGAACGCGCGGCCGTACCAGGCTTCGGCGGCGGAGAAATTCATGTCCTGTGTCACCGCGAGCGTCATCCACGCTTCGGCTTCTCCGCGGCCCGGCAAATCCCACT
Source organism: Cohnella hashimotonis (assembly GCF_030014955.1). Lineage (NCBI taxonomy): Bacteria > Bacillati > Bacillota > Bacilli > Caryophanales > Paenibacillaceae > Cohnella > Cohnella hashimotonis. The sequence goes on along the minus strand of NZ_JAGRPV010000001.1, from coordinate 1,995,713 downwards.
TTAGCCAGCCCCAGGCGGCACCGTATAACAGAAGGGCAACAGCCGCGCGCATGACGAATCCCCGCCGCAGTCGCGCAAGCATCCCTTGATTCTCGTAGCCGCGGCCGGGAGGCCTTCCGGCGCCCGGACCTGCCGCATCGTTGTACCAGGGAGCGATCGGTACGCTCCCTCCGTATAAACCTCCGCCTCCGACGGCAGCACCGGCCGTGCCGCTCGCAGATCCTCCAACCGATCCGCCGGCAGGGCCCCCCGCGGTTCCGCCGCTATCGTACACCCCCGATGCGCCCGCGGCTCCCCCGGCGAAAACGGAGGCTCCGGCGTTGCGCTCGTTACGAATACCGGCTCCCGCTGCGGGCAGATCCCCCAGCGTCTTCTCTCCGCTCGAACGCAAGCTGCCGATCGGGCCGGCGCCCGCGACGATTCCGTCGTTTTCGGCGCGCCGTCTCGTCTTGACGATCGGGCTCCAGGCCGCGCTCATCCGCAGCTGACGCTGCCTTTCCTTCCACCACAGCTCGGGATCGGCCTCCAGCTCCTCCGGCGAATACGGCCTGTACGCGTACGGCGCCGACGGCGCGCCGCCTCCGGAACCCGCGTCCCCCGCGGCTATTCCCGCTCGTCCCGCCTCCCGCTTGTCCGGTTTTTTCGCCATGCCGAGCCCTCCTTGTCCTCTACTTCTAACACCTTATGGCTGCAGGACAAGGAATAGACCTCATAGACCTCTGCGGACGCAAACAGCCGTCCCCGCGCCTTGGAAGAAGACGCGACGGGACGGCTGTACGGCAAAACATATTTAATCTTCGAGCGTGTATTTCTCTTGATGCGCCCTGATGCTGAATACAAGTCCGATGGACAGCATGTTGAGCAAGAGCGACGTGCCGCCGTAACTGACGAACGGAAGCGTGATGCCCGTCAGTGGCATCAGCCCGATCATCATGCCGACGTTCTGGAAAATCTGGAACACCAGCATGGAGGCGATACCGATAATGACGAACGAGCCTTTAATATCGATACACTGGTATGCGATTATAATCATCCGATAGATAAAAACGAAATACAGGAGCAGCAGCACCGCCGCGCCCTGAAAGCCGAATTCTTCCCCGACGACCACGAAGATCGAGTCCGAATACGTGTAAGGGATAAATTTGCGGTTTTTGGACTCGCCCTGCATGTACCCGTCCCCGGCCAGCCCGCCCGAACCGATGGCGATTTTGGCGTATTCGGTCTGGCGCCTTGCGTCCGCGGACGCTTCTTCGGGATGGATGTACGTGTTGATCCGCTGATACCAGTGGCCTTTGTCGTGGCCTTCCAAGTAGGTCTTGATCTCTTGGTTGTACGAATTAAACAGCGTATAAAATAGCAAAACTCCGCCTACGACGGCGGCAAGGCCGATGAGGACGTACGAATAACGCACGTTGCCGATCCAGAGCATACCGAGCACGATAAAAATATAGATGGTCGCGTTGCCGAGATCGGGCTGAATCATGACTAGCAGAAACGGAACAAAAGAGACGGCCGCGATGAGCAGCACGTCCTTGCGCATCGATAACGGATCGCCCTGCCTGCGTCCCATGAGCCAAGCAACGGTGAGAATAAGGAAAATTTTCACAACCTCTGCGGGCTGGAACTGAATGTTGCCCGGCAGCTCAAACCAGCTCTTAGCACCGTTGACCGGAGTCGCAAACAAATACACGGCAACCAGCAATACGAGTCCGAGTCCGTACCAGACGAACCACGTCTTCAGGAGCAGCCGGTAATTGAACAAGGTCGTCAGCAAAATGAGAACAAATCCGATAGCGTAAAATACAAGTTGCTGCATCGGCTTGCCGGAATATCCGGCATCGATACTCGTCGCGCTGCGCACGAGCAGCACACTGATCGCCATGAAGCCGAACAGGCACAGCAGCATGATCAGATCCATTTTTTTAAGTCGGTTAAGCAATTCAGATCAACCCATTCCGAGAAACTTGCGCATGCGCCGCAGCACGCCGGCCTTTTCGTCCAGATGCATGAGCGGCACCGTCTCGCCGAGAATGCGGCGCGCGACGTTGCGATAGGCCATCGCGGCGCGGGAGTTCGGATTCATGACCGTCGGCTCGCCTTGGTTGGCCGCCTTGATGACATCCTCGTCGTCCGGCACGATGCCGATCAGATCGATCGCCAGCACCTGGATAATATCGTCGACCTCCAGCATGTCCCCGCTCTTCAGCAGATTTGGCCGAATCCGGTTGATGATAAGCTTGGGCTGCGAAATGTTCGTTTTCTCCAGCAGTCCGATGACGCGATCGGCGTCGCGGACGGCTGCGTTTTCCGGCGTCGTTACGACGATGGCATGATCGGCGCCGGCGATCGCATTGCGGAAGCCCTGCTCGATCCCTGCCGGACAATCGATGATGACATAGTCGAAATCGGGCTTCAGTTCTTCTACGATCTTGCGTACCTGATCGGGCGAAATGTCGTTTTTGTCCTTCGTCTGCGCGGCGGGCAGCATGTAAAGCTCGTCGAAACGCTTGTCCTTCACGAGTGCCTGGTTCAGCCGGCAGCGCCCTTCCGCCACATCGATCAAATCGTAAATGATCCGGTTTTCGAGACCCATCACGACGTCGAGATTGCGAAGGCCGATGTCGGTATCGACCATGCATACCTTCTTGCCCATGAGCGCCAGGGCCGTGCCGACATTTGCGGATGTCGTCGTCTTGCCGACGCCGCCCTTGCCCGACGTCACGACTATCGCTTCACCCATCGTACTACACTCCTTTGGCCTGCAAGGCTCGATTGCGGATATGATGCAGATGCGCCATCTTGTCGATCTGCATGGCGCCGTCTTTTAGATACGCGTACTCCATCCACGATTCTCCGCTTGCCCATTCGTCGGGCGGCCGGCTGATGACGTCGGCGATGCGAAGCTGCGTCGGCTTCATGAGCGAAGCCGCGATGATCGCCTCCGCATGGCCTGCGCAGCCGGCATGCGCGACGCCGCGCAGCGCGCCCATTATATAAATATCGCCCGTGCTCCGGACGGCCCCGCCGGGGTTGACGTCTCCGAGCAGCAGCAGATGTCCTTCGTGCTCAAGCGTCTGACCGGAACGTACCATGCCCGTCACCGTCTCTACCTTATAGGAACTGTAGTCGGCAGGTCCTACGGGCAGCGGATCGCTCTCGATCGATTGAACGACGAAATTGCCCTGCTTGCGAATTATCGAGCGGATGCGCTCTTTGTCCTCTTCCGGGAGCTGACGGGCCCCGAGCTTGATCTGAATGTGTACGATCGGTCCGGCAAGCTGCTGCTCGTGCTTCTCCAGCTTGGCTTCAAGCTCGTCGATCAGCGCTTCGAGCTCGCAGGCGTCGTCGAGCAGAAACACAAGCCCGTCCTTGACCCCTTTGATCGTCACTAGCGATTTGACATTCACGCCTCGTCCCTCCTACTGCTAACCAATTCGGGCAAGAAAGTCCGAATTCCTGCCTGGCCGCCTCGCTCTGCGTGCGGCGCGAAGCTCAATTGCCTTCGGCTGCCTCCGTTTGCGATACGACTTGCCGAACCAGGAAGCGTCGCGACGGCAGGTACAGCGCCAAAGCAACCAGCATGTGCAGCAGCAGCGTCGGCAGCACCTGCCAGAAGAAGACAAAGCTTGCGCTAAGGTGCGTCAAGGAGAACAGCTTGTAAACGAAATAGACGAGCATGTCCAACAAACCGCTGCCCATACCGGTCAAAAGGAGGACGAAGGCCAAGGTGCTCAGCTTGCGCTCGAAAGCAAGCCCGATCAGATAACCGATCAGCGCCATGCCGAAGGCGTATGCGCCGATCATATGGCCGTAAAACAGCATATCCTCGAGCAAACCGAACCCGAGGCCGAACAAAAAAGCGCGATGACGACCGCCCAGCAGTGCGACGAAAACCGTCATGACGAACGGCAGATGCAGCAGCAGCCGGCCGCTCCAGGCGGACGGAACGAGCCAGGGCAGGACCGACGTCTGTATCAGCAGAAAAATGAGCGTAACCACGATGGCCCGGTTCAAACGAATCTTTGTCATGGCTGATCCGGATCCGGCGTCATCACGACGAATACTTCGTATAGATGGTCGAACTTGGCAGCCGGCTGGATCGTCGCCGTATGCGTGAGGCCAAAATCGCCGACCTGATTGGTCAGCACTTTGCCGATAATAAGGCCTTTTGGCAGGACGCCGCCTTGACCCGACGTGACGACCGTGTCGCCCTCGGCCACGTTCGCGTTTTCATCGATTTTGCTCATGCGCATGACGCCGTTTTCCTTGTCGTAATCGACGATGCCGAATACCTGCTGCTCCTTGCCCGATACGGTCGCGGAGATCTGGATCGTATCCGGCGCCGTGGAATCCAGTTCGGTGATCGGCATGACCGTCGACGTGAACTCCGACACCTTGCTGACGAGACCGACGAGACCGTCCACAGTGACAACCGCCATGTTCGGCTTCACGCCGTCATGGGAGCCCTGATCGATCTTGATCGTCTTGTCGTACGGATTGGATCCACTCGCGATGACCTGCGAAATGACATACTTGTAGCTGAATAATTGCTCTTGCCTCTGTTTGAACTCAAGTTCCTGCTTGTATCGCTCGTTAACGCTTGCGATGTCATTGTACCGGATCTGATCCTGAATGTACTTCGCCACCGTACGGCGCAGCTCCTCATTCTCCTTGTAGACGTCGGAAAGCCGGCCGAGGTCGCGGAAAAAGCCCGCGACCGCTCCGACCGGCCGATACAGCACGCTTTGCGCGGTCCCGAACGCATCGTTAACGAATCGTTCGGGCCACGTCAGGCCGCTGCGGCGCAAGGTGAACCCCATGACGGCGATAAAAAGGATCAAGCCGATCATGAGAATGAATAAACGTTTGGTCCCGAATAATTTAAAAATAACGATCACCTGCTTCTGACATGCCGCCGAACGGCGGTACCTTGCGCATTAGCGGCCGCGCGAGGAGCCCTTGGACTTGAACAGATGGATATTTTCGAGCGCCCTGCCCGTACCGATCGCGACGCAATCCAGCGGGTTCTCGGCGACGATGACCGGCATGCCGGTCTCTCTGGCGAGGAGCCTGTCCAGGTTGCGAAGCAGGCCGCCTCCGCCCGTCAGCACGATGCCGCGGTCCATGATGTCCGCCGACAGCTCGGGCGGGCACTTCTCCAGCGTAACCTTGACGGCGTCCACGATCGCGTTGACCGTGTCGGCGAGTGCTTCGGTGATCTCGTCGGACGTAATGGCGAGCGTCTTCGGCAATCCGGTGACCAGGTCGCGGCCGCGAATCTCGATCGACTCCATCTTGTCCAGCGGCATCGCCGAGCCGATCTCCATCTTGAGCTGCTCGCTCGTGCGCTCGCCGATCATCAAATTGTAGAGACGCTTGATGTACTGCATGATAGACTCGTCCATCTCGTCGCCGGCTACCCGGATCGAACGGCTCGTGACGATGCCGCCGAGCGAGATGACCGCGACTTCGGTCGTGCCGCCGCCGATGTCGACGACCATGCTGCCGGTCGGCTCCCAGACGGGCAGATCGGCGCCGATGGCGGCCGCGAACGGCTCCTCGATCGTGACGGCTTCACGTGCGCCTGCTTGCTTGGCGGCGTCTTCGACAGCGCGCTTCTCTACGGCGGTGATGCCGGAAGGCACGCAGATCATCACGTTGGGATGACGCGAAGGGAAGGAGCGCTGCTTCTGCGCGCGATTCAAAAAGTACTTGATCATGGTAGCGGTCGTGTCGAAGTCGGCGATAACGCCGTCCTTCATCGGACGAATGGCGCGGATGTTGCCCGGGGTCCGTCCGATCATTTTCTTGGCTGCTTCGCCAACGGCTTCGATCTTCTTTGTATCGGTACGAAGGGCGACCACGGAGGGCTCCCTGACGACGATGCCTTTGCCTTTGACGTATACAAGTGTGTTAGCTGTGCCCAGGTCAATACCCAGGTCTCGTGTAAATCCTCCGAACATGCTTTGTAACCTCCTGTTGGGACAATCCTGTATATTATATTACATGGAGCCTAGCTCCTTCAAACTTACAAAGCGATTGTCACCGATTACCAAATGGTCGAGCAATTCGATCCCGACCAGCTGGCCGGCTTCGGCAAGCCTCCGGGTAAGCGCTATATCTTCTGCGCTTGGCGTCGGATCTCCGCTAGGATGGTTGTGCGCGCAGATAATGGAGGCGCTGCTGCGGCGGATGGCAGCACGAAAAACTTCGCGCGGATGCACGATCGCAGCGCTCAAGGAGCCGACGGACAGCGTGTCCATCCCGATGACCTGATTTTTCGTATCGAGAAACAGACAGACGAAGCGCTCTTCGCGCAAATGCCGCATTTCCTCCATGAGCAGCTCTGAAGCGTCCTGGGGACGCTGGATTCGCGGCATCTCGGGCAGCCGCGCGCGGGCCATGCGCCTGCCGAGCTCGATCGAAGCCTGCAGCTCCAGCGCCTTGGCCGGGCCGATGCCTTTGATATGAATAAGCTCGTCCCATGCGCGCTCGGCCAGTCTGCGAAGCCCGCCGCACTCGTTCAGAATGCGCTGCGCGAGATGAATCGCGGACTCGTTCTTCGTGCCCGTGCGCAGCAGAATGGCGAGCAGCTCGGCATGACTGAGCGCCGCTGCCCCCCGACTCTGCATGCGTTCGCGGGGCCTTTCGTTTTCCGGCATTTCCCTTAGCATGTAAGCGCGTTGTTCCATATCGATCATACCCTCTTCCCTATCGACCGCATCGGCTGCGGATATCGGCTCAAGGTCTTCCGGAGGGACGCTACCCCGCGGCCTGGTCGCGGCCGTCGTGCGTCGCCCATGCGAAATCCCTCTTCCGACCCGGTCAGGGAAGCTGAAGCCCGAACTCGCCGAGCTGCGCCGCGAGCATGGAAACAGGCAAGCCGACGACGGTAAAAAAGTCGCCTTCGATGCGGTCGACGAGCATCGCGCCGATTTCCTGAATGCCGTACGCGCCGGCTTTATCCATCGGCTCGCCCGATTCGACGTAACGGACGATCTGATTCTCGGCAAGCGGCCGCATGAACACGCGCGTGACGCTGTGCGACACGACGGTACGTCCGGACGCCGCTTCGATGCAGCATAGGCCTGTGAATACCTCGTGGCCGCGGCCTGCGAGGCGCGTCAGCATCGACACGGCGTCCGCTCGGTCCTTCGGTTTGCCCAGTACGTCCCCGTCCAGCACGACGATCGTATCGCTGCCTACGACGATCGCGCCCTGCGTCTGCGCAGCGCGCTCCCGTACGGCGGAAGCTTTGCGGTGTGCGAGTTCTTCGACGATGCGGGCGGGACTCCAGTCCGCGGGCGTATCCTCGTCGGCATGACTAGGAATAATCTCGACAGGCAGACCGAGCAAGCCGATCAATTGCTGCCTGCGAGGCGAGGTGGAAGCGAGAACGAGCGTAACGCGCGAATCCGGCGCTGCAATATGGGACATATCGGAAATCTCCCTTTCAATATCGCTTGCTTTGTCTTATGACATTCATTTACATCTTACGGTAAATCCAGATTGCCGCCGCGATGCCGACCATACTGAGCAGGCTCACGTTCAGCGAGATGTTGATGTTGTAAACGAGAACCAGCAGATCGGCGGAAGGCGACCAATGTACCTTCACCGTCCGCGTGAGGAAGTCGAGCCCCGGGACGCGCTTCAGCCAGTCCGCGACAAGCGCGCCGGCCAGCATGCCGAGGAATACGAATAAAATTAAAATCCAGCCGTTTTTCTTCACGCTATCTACGTCTCCCGCCATTTTTTGACACTTGCTTCATTATTATACGTGGCTGCGGCGGCACGCACAATGGACAACGCAAAGACAGCCCCTGGGACGGGGCTGTCTGCGAGCGCAATGCGGCAAGCGACGGCGGAAGTAGGTCTTGTGGTCCAGCTTGCGCGCTCTGCGCAGGGCGATGTCGCCCGTTACGTTACTAAAGTCGAAGCTTAGTCGCCATCCTCGCCCAGCTCCTCGCGCAGTTGGCGGGCGATCAATGCCGCTTTCATGGTCGAAGCCTGTACGGCGCGCATGCGGGCTGCGGACGGCTCCTTGACGTATGCGGTCCATTGACCGGACGCCGCCTCGAGGTGAGCGGCCAAGGCGCCCGCAGGGTCGCTGCGGCTGCCGGACCATACGGTCATATCTGCCGTGGTCGCCTTCCAGCGTTTCCAGGCAGCTTGCAGATCGGCGGAGGACTGCTCGCTCGGCGGCGCATTGCCTCCCTTTTCGAGCAGCTCTGCCGAAGTCCCGGCCAGCAAGCGGCCGAGCGCATCGCTCTCCTCGAGAAATGCCGCCCACGATACCGCCGCGGGCGTCTGCGGCAGCGAGAGCGCCCTGTTATCCAGCGCCTTCGCGTACAGTTCCTCGTCCGTCAAAACCGCAGCCAGCTTCTCCGCCTCGTTTTTGCCGGATGCGATTCCCGCATATACGCGGTACCCGTCCGTCGTATCCGTAGCCGCCGCGATGCCCTGGCTCGTCAACGCCTGGACGGCTTCGTTCATGCTGGCCTCGCTCTGGAAAACGCCGTATTGCAGCAGGTAGCTGACCGAGGCCGGTACCTGTGCATCGCCTGCAGCTCCCGTGGTCTTGTCCGGGTGTGCTGCTCCTGCGGCGCCCGCGCCCTCAGATTTATCGGTCGGCGTCTTCCCTGTCGCCGCAAGATCGGCCTTGCTGCCGCTTGCCGCCACCCCCGAAGCGCCAGGCTGCAAACCGGCGGACGCCGGATCCGCGGCGCTTCCGGTTGGCAAGATCGGCTCGCCCGTGAACAGCGCAAGCACGATATAACCGAATATCGCACCCGTCAAGATCGCCGCAGCGATCGAGGCGAAAATGCGCATCCATGACGGCCCGCCGCGATATCTCCGTGTCTCCCCGCCATCCATCCACCGCTCGTCCGCATTCATATCCATTTCAGAGTGAGCATGTTCAGAGTGAGCATGTATCGAACGAACGCCATACGCATCGGTATGATTAAGCGCATATGGATCATGGTCATCGGCAGGCGGATAAACAGCTTGTATTAGCGGCCCGGCCGTTGCACGACGATCATCGCCATGAGGAAGTGCAGGGGAAAGCGGCGCTTCGACGGAAGACGGCTTGCGAAAGCCGGCGACGCGGCCGGGCTGCGCGGATTTCAGGCGGCTCGCAGTCACCGAACGCCCCTCGGTCTGCCGGAGGTCGCGATCCCAGTCTGTTCCGCGGATCATCTGCTCCAGACCTTCGACGTCGTCCTGATAAGCGACGGTATGCACGTCGCGCAGAGCCGGTTTGCTGTGCGCTTTCGATTCGATCCGCTGTGTGTCGGGTCGATATGGGCGGTTCGAATCTGCGGGTTTCGAATCTGTAGGGTTCAAATTTGATCGGTTTGGATAGTTGTGGGGCCATTTTGCTTGCTTCAGATGTGCGCCTGGCGGATGTTCGTTGTGGAAAAGCGCACCTTGAGGATAAATGCCAGACGGAGCAGCGCCGGACGAATGATTGCCCACGAACGAATTCTGCTGCGCGCTTTCGGACGCAAGTTTTTTTTCCTCTGCCAAAACGGCTTGCGTACGGGCCGCGACCGCGGGTTCCGGGGACGGTCGCCCTTGCCCGATATGCGCGCCTTTGCCCGGCAGGCGATAACCGCTGCCGATATTCTGCGACTGCCTGCCTGACTGCGCCGAGAATCCGCGAGGCTTGAAGCCAGGAGCTGTCGGATCCGCGAGTGCGGCGCCGGTGCCTCCCTGCGACGACAATCGTAGATCGGAAGCTTGCTGATCGGTGCTATCGTTTCGGACTTCCCTTGGCAGGTTGCCGTCGAATTTAAAGGTCATTCTGGAAGTTGGCTGCATCTTGGCTTCTCTCCCTGCTTCGTCTATTAATCCTAGTCTATGATCGAATGAGAGAGAATATGATTGCCAGAAAACCGCCTACTCCGTGAGATATTCCAAAAAAAAGCGCAGCGGGGCGATCCCGCTGCGCTTCGGTCATGCTATTGCTTCCCGGCCCGATCCCGCAGGATGCGGGCCAGCTCGTCGGCCGACTTCCAGATATCGCCGGCTCCCATCGTCAGCACGAGATCGCCGGGCTTCACGCGCTCGGCGAGCAGGTCGCGGACCTGCTCCCGCGTCGGGACGTAAGAGACGTTGGCGTTGCTGTTCTCGGCGATCAACTGGACGAGACGCGACGACGTGACGCCCTCGATGCGCTTCTCGCCGGCCGGCGAGTAAATATCGGTAATATACACCTCGTCCGCCTCGGCGAATGCCCGGCTGAACGCATCCAGCAAGAAGTAGGTACGCGTGTACCGCTGAGGCTGGAATACCGCCAAAATACGTTTGCCCGTCGCCTTGGCCGCCAGGATCGTCGCCTGGATCTCGGTCGGATGGTGCGCATAATCGTCGATAACGAGCACGTCGTTCACGTCCCCGAGCACCTGAAACCGGCGCTTCGCGCCCCTGAACTCAACGATCGACGACGCGATCCGATCGAACGGCGCGCCTGCGTGCAGGCAAACGACGATCGTGGCGAGCGCATTGTAAACGTTATGCAATCCGGGCACGGACAGGCGAACGAGACCGAGCGTCTCCCCGCCCTTAACGACAGTAAAGGAAGCTTGGCGATCGCCCAACTCGATGGAGACCGCTTTATAATCCGCCTCCTGGTCGATGCCGTAGGTGATCACGTTGGTTCCCGCGACCTGGGGGAGCAGCTCCCTGACGTTGTCGTCGTCCGCGCATACGACGGCGCAGCCGTCCGGACGGACCTGCTTAAGGAATTGTACGTAAGCCGCCTTGAGCTTGCCAAAATCCCCGTCGTAGTTCTCGAGATGATCCGCCTCGATGTTCGTGACGACGGCTACCGCAGGCTCGTACTGGAGAAACGAACCGTCGCTCTCGTCCGCCTCGGCCACGACGTGATCGCCTTTGCCGGCCTTCGCATTCGTGCCGACGTTCACGATCTCCCCCCCGATGATATAAGTGGGATCCAGGCCGGACAGCTCCATGACGAGCGCGATCATCGAGGAGGTCGTCGTCTTGCCGTGCGCGCCTGCCACCGCGATGCCGGTACGGCTGTTAAGCAGTCGGGCCAGCATCTGCGCGCGGTGCAGCGTCGGAATGTTAAGGCTCTCTGCCTCCACGCGCTCTACGTTGTCCCGGGCCAGTGCCGTCGAGTAGACGACAAGATTGGCGCCTCGGACGTTGCCTGGCTCGTGTCCGATGTAGATCTCGGCCCCTTTGCTGGCCAGTTTGTCCGTCAATTCTTGCCGGGCCACGTCAGACCCGGTCACATGATAGCCCATCTCCAGCATAACTCTGGCGATTGCGCTCATCCCATAGCCGCCGATACCGATAAAATGTACGTGTTCAGCCGTTGCCAACGACGCTTCACCAGCCTTTGTCAGAAGTCTTGCGTTCGAGCAGCCATGAACGGACATCCGCGATCAAATAGAGCGTGCCCGTCACGAGTGTCAACGTATTTTCCTCGGGATCGGCGGCCGCGAGGCTTTGTATTTTTTCGAGCGCTTTGCGCCAATCCGGTTCGACGATGACGGATGCCGCGCCGACCGCATCCCGCCCCGCACGCCGGGCGACATCCGCCAGCGCTTCAGCCCCCATCTTGCGATGATGGTCCGGTTCCGTAACGACAAGCGTACTCACCATTGGTAGTATATGCCTTAAGGCGCCTTCATGATTCTTGTTGGGCATCATGGCGAGCAGCACATTAAGCTTGTCGCGGGGATACCCCTGCCGAAGCGCCTCCGCGAGCGCGGCCATGCCTTCGGGATTATGCGCGCCGTCAAGCAGAATGCGCGGTTCGCGGCTGATAAGTTCAAGCCTGCCCGGCCATGCGGCCCGGCCTAGCCCCTCTCTCAGGTCCGCCTCGTCGACGATCAGCGCATAGTACGTCCGCAGCACGTCGATCGCCATGATCGCGGCGGCGGCATTGGTCTGTTGATGCATGCCTGCCAAGCCGATCCGGACATCGTCGAGTCCCCGGAACAAATCCCGAAAATCGAAGGCTTGCGCCTCGTTTTCTTCCTGCGCGCCTCGGCTTTCATAGGAAAACTGCTCGCCCAGCTGATAGAGCGTCGCTTGGCGCGATGCTGCGGTTTCCTTGACGATCGCAGCCGCCTCCGGCTGAAGTACGGTGGATACGACGGGGACGCCGGATTTGACGATACCCGCCTTTTCCCGGGCAATGTCCGCGATGGTATCGCCAAGAAGATCCATATGATCGTGCCCGACATTCGTAATGATGCTGACGACCGGCGTGACGACGTTAGTCACGTCAAGGCGTCCGCCCAGTCCCGTTTCCCATACGACATAATCCGGAAAAGTCACCGTCGCATAGTAGAGAATCGCCATGGCCGTCGTCAGCTCGAACGCCGTCAGCGGGCCCCATTTGGAATCCGCCAGCTCGTCGGAGAGCGGCTTCAACCGGTTCGCAAGGCGAACGATAGCCTCTTCGGGCATCGCCTCGCCGTTGTAATCGATACGATCCGCGAACGACGTAAGGTAGGGCGACGTGAACAAACCGACATCGTAGCCGCTCTGCCGCAGGACAGAGGCCAGCATGGCGCATACGGATCCCTTGCCGTTCGTGCCCGCCACATGGATGAATCTGAGCCGGCGGTGCGGATAGTTCAGCCTTTCCAGCAGCAGCTCCATTCGCTCGAGACCCGGCTTGATGCCGACGACCGGCGCGAGACCGGAGATCCAGCCGACGGCCTCGGCGGCGGTACGGAAGGAAGCTTCCCCGCCGTCATTGGCGGATGTCAGGTCATGAGCGTTCTGAGATGACGCGTCTTGCGAAGTTGTCATGCCTGCGCTCGCCTCCATTAGTTTTTAAGCTCTTCGATCCGGGCCAGCACCTTGTCGCGCTTGTCGCGATAGTCGGCGCCCTTCGCGCGCTCCTGCTCGACGACATGGGCCGGCGCCTTCGCGATATACCCTTCGTTCGCCAGCTTCTTCTCCACGCGCTCGACTTCGGCGTTCAGCGAAGCAAGCTCCTTGGTCAGCCGCGCGATCTCCTGTCCGATATCGATCAGGCCGGCGATCGGCAGATACAGCTCGACGCCCGTCACGATGGCGGTCATGGCCTTCTCCGGCGCAGCAAGGCTCGCGTCCAGCGTCAAGCTCGACGTATTGCAGAACCTTCTCAAGTACTCTTCGTTGCGCTTCAGTATGCCTGCGGACGCTTCAGTCGTCGGCCTCGCGAGCAGCTCGATCTTTTTGCCCGGCGTTACGCCGACCTCTGCGCGGACGTTGCGAACCGCGCGGATCGCGTCCATGAGCAGCCCCATCTCGGCGACCGCTTCCGGCGCGTCAAACGCGGCGTCGTAGGTCGGCCAGGCAGCCAGCGTGATCGTCTCGCCAGCTTCATGGGGCAGATGCTGCCAGATCTCTTCCGACAGATAAGGCATGAACGGATGGAGCAAACGAAGCGTACGATCCAGGACGTAGGCGATGACCGATTGCGTGCTCGCCTTCGCGGCAGCGTCTTCTCCGTACAGCGTGAGCTTGGCGAACTCGATGTACCAATCGCACAGATCGTCCCAGATGAAGTTGTACAGCAGCCGTCCCGTTTCGCCGAATTCGTACGTTTCCATAAGCCGCGTCACGTCGCGCGCCGTCTCGTGGAACCGGTGCAAAATCCAACGGTCGGCCGTGGACAGGCTGCCGGTCAGATCGATATCCTCGGCCTTGAAGCCTTCAAGATTCATCAAAGCGAAGCGCGAAGCGTTCCAGATCTTGTTGGCGAAGTTGCGCGCCTGCTCGACCTTCTCCCAGCGGAAACGAAGATCCTGTCCCGGCGTGTTGCCCGTGGACAGCATGTAGCGCATGGCATCGGCGCCGTACTTCTCGATGACCTCGAACGGGTCTACGCCGTTGCCGAGCGATTTGGACATTTTGCGGCCCTCGGCGTCGCGCACGAGACCGTGGATAAGCACGTCCTTGAACGGCGATTCTCCCGTAAACTCCAGTGCGGTGAAAATCATCCGGGCAACCCAGAAGTAGATGATGTCGTAGCCCGTAACGAGTACGTCTGTCGGATAATAGCGCTTGAGATCCTCGGTATTGTCCGGCCAGCCGAGCGTGGAGAACGGCCATAGCGCAGAGCTGAACCATGTGTCCAGCACGTCTTCGTCCTGTATCCAGCCATCGCCTTCAGGCGCCTCCGTGCCAACGTAAATCTCGTCCGTGCCTTCCTTGTACCAGGCCGGAATGCGGTGTCCCCACCACAATTGGCGGGAGATACACCAGTCGCGTACGTTCTCGATCCAGTGCAGATAAATTTTCTCGAAACGGTCCGGCACGAAATTGACTCCCTTGCCGGAGCGCTGCGCATGGATCGCGGCTTCGGCGAGCGGCTTCATGGAGACGAACCACTGCGTCGAAAGGTAAGGCTCGACGACGGCGCCGCTGCGCTCGCTGTGGCCGACCTGGTGAACGTGATCTTCGATCCGGATCAGGACGCCTTGCTCCTGCAGGTCCTTGACGATCGCCTTGCGGCATTCGGCGCGATCCATACCTTCGTAAGGGCCCGCTTGGTCGTTCATCCGACCGCTCTCATCCATCACGATGATCTGCGGCAGATCGTGACGGGCGCCGACCTCGAAGTCGTTGGGATCGTGAGCCGGCGTGATCTTGACCGCGCCGCTGCCGAAGTCCTTGTCGACGTACTCATCGCCGATGACCGGAATCTCGCGGCCGATGATCGGCAGCCGGAGCGTCTTGCCGATCAAGTGCTTGTAGCGTTCGTCCTCGGGGTGCACGGCTACCGCCGTATCGCCGAGCATCGTCTCGGGACGCGTCGTCGCGACCGTCAGATGCCCGCTGCCGTCGGACAGCGGATACTGCAGATGATACAAATGTCCGTTCACTTCTTTGTATTCGACTTCAATGTCGGATAGCGCGGTCTTGGCGGCCGGATCCCAGTTGATGATGCGCTTGCCCCGATAGATAAGCCCCTTGTCGTAGAGGCGCTTGAACACCTCTCGAACCGCCTTGGACAAGCCTTCGTCGAGCGTGAAGCGCTCGCGGGAATAATCCAGGCTGAGCCCCATCTTCGACCACTGCTTGCGGATCGAACCGGCATATTGCTCCTTCCAGTCCCAAACGCGCTCGAGGAACTTCTCGCGTCCGAGATCGTAGCGGGACAGGCCTTCCTCGCGAAGCGTGCTCTCGACCTTCGTCTGCGTGGCGATGCCCGCATGGTCCGTTCCCGGCACCCAAAGCGCGTCGAAGCCCTGCATCCGCTTGAAGCGGATCAGGATGTCCTGCAGCGTCAGATCGAGCGCATGGCCGATATGCAGCATGCCCGTCACGTTGGGCGGCGGGATGACGATCGTGTATTTGGGCGCTTCCGGTCTCAATCCGGCTTTGAAATATCCGCCTTCAAGCCAGGCCTCGTACCATTTTTGTTCGGCGCCGGTCGGGTCGTACGTCGTCGGCAGCTCAAGGGATTTGCTTTGATTGATGTCGCTCATTAAGTTCACAACCTCCAGGGACGTGGATCAGACGATTGGCGATCCGCCTTCGGCTCTTCGCGCCCCCCGTTCGCACGGGGACGGCGCTGCCGAAGCGCGCTCGGATTCAGGGCGAGACCCCGAAAAAAAGCAAAAACCTCCCGCCGCAAAGGACGAAAGGTTGAACTTCCGTGGTACCACCTTCATTCCGCATCTTCCATTCGGACGACATGCGGCTCTCGAACGCAAGATAACGGCTGCGGCCGTCCCGTTCTACGGCGTGCTCGGTTCGAACGGGAAACTCCAGGGCGACTTCGGCAGCTTACTTCCTGCGGAACCTCGCAGCGCTGCAAGGCAGCGGTTCCGCTCTCTGAAGGGTACGACTGCTTACTGATCCCTATCCATGTCTTATTTCCCTATCATACCCGTACGGCTACATGCAGTCAACCTGCCGCGGCAGCGTCGGGGACCCGGAGGCGCGGGACCCCGGAGGGACGAGAGCAGATCGGCGGCGGAACGCAAAAAACGCCCGCGGCCGTTGCGGCCGCAGGGCGAGCTGCTGATAGCTTAAGGGATATAGAGCACTTGCCCTTCCGCCAGATGCGGATCGGGAAGCCTGTTGTACAGCTGAAGCTCGCGGGACTGGAGCTGGTACTTGCCCGCGATGCCGTCGAGCGTATCCTCCCGCTGCACGATGACCATTTTCACCTTGCGAAACGATTGGCCGGCATCTTTGGCGAGAAAGAGACGCGTCCACTCGATCTCGTCCCCTGTGGCACGGTTTTGCGGCGTCTCGGGCGGCGCGGCCAGCCTCGCCTCTTCGGCCGCCTTCAGACCGGCCTCGCGGATCGCTCCTTTGTCTCCCAGCTGAGAAAGGATGCCGACGCCAAAAGACGACTCCGCTCCGCCCGATCCCTTGCTGGACAATCCCAGCTTCGGTCCGGTCGGGTCAGGCTGGCGTTGTTCGGTCTTGGACGTATCGTCGGCTTCGGCCGCTTCCGTCTGATCTTGCGCACCAGCGTCGCTCTCCACGCCCGGCCACAGGGGCGGTGCAGAGATGTTCGTCTCAAACACCTGCGGATAGCTAGGGGCTTCGGACTTCGGAGGAACGGTCTCGGCTGGCTCGATGAACTCCGCCGGCTCCTCCTCAAGACGCTGATAGGCGAGCAGCCGTTCCCAGGCTTCGGCCTCTTCCCGCCTGTCGCGTTCTTCCGCCAGCTGCCTGTTGCGTTCCGCCAACGCAGACGCCTCAAGCGCTTCACGCTCGGCTTTTTCCCGCTCCGCCAGTTCAAACGCGCGTGCTTCCTCGGCGGCGCGAGCCTCCGCCTCCGCCCTCGTCGCTTCGGCGAGCTGCCGCTCCAATGCCTCGGCGGCGACCTGGGCGAGCTCTTGCTGCCGGAGCAGCGCCTCTTCGCGAGCGCGCGCCTCCGCTTCGGCGCGCGCTCGCTGCTGCTCGTACCAGACCGGCGAAGCGGCCGCTTCCTGAACGGCGTTCGGGTCCGTCCAGGCAGGCGGCAAATAAACCGGCCCCGGCTGCGAATAGACGGGCGCTTGAGGCTGACTTCCGGCGGAAAACGGGATGTCCGTCCGTCCGGTTTCCTGCGCTCTGCCATAATCGATCTCCCCGGCTTCCTTCGCCGGTTCGAATGCGGCAGTGCCAAGCGGCGGCAGCGCCAAGGCTTGGCTGACTTCGTCGCGCCGCTCCGCCTCCGGTGCCGATATCAGCTCCGGCGCGTCGTGCGCGACCGTGAACTCGTCCTCGCGCCATACCGGCGCTTCGCGGACTTCTGTCTGCACGCCCCGCAAGCCTAATACGCCCGTCACGTTCAGCGAGCGCTCGGTGAGCAGATCGACGTCGAAGTGGTCGATCTCGACGTCCAGCTCCTCCAATTGGCGCACGCGGCTCTGCGGCAAAGAAATTTCGACCGGGATGCGATGCTCCAGCGTGCCGGCCGCCTCCGTTTCGCCGATCGCCCGGTAAGTACCGCTCAGCAACAAATATCCCCTAAGCAGCACGCTATCTTCCTGTTCCAACGCCTCGATGTGCGGCGACAGCTCGATCTCTTCGAGCGTGTCGATGGACAAGGCGTCGCTGGCCAGCTGCACCCGTTCATAAATATCGAATCTCAATCCGTTCGACGATTCCGTCACGACAGGTCTCCCCCTCTCGGCATAGAGTCCCCGCCTCCCCGGCAGCACCGACTGCTCCGCCACTACGGTCAGCAACTGCCGAATGCCCGACACGCGATTCCAAGATCTCCGGCGCAGACGCGGAGAGGCCGGTTCAAGCCTCTTTTCCCGCATGCTCTGGATCATCCGCAGCCCGAACCGCCCGGAGGCAGGCTTCACTCCCTATCTATCTATATGCTCTAAAAAGGTGGGCATGCCTACGGACTTTGGTGGCATCCGGCTTAAAACTTGCTAAGCGCAGCGCGATGGGCCGCGATCGTCTCGTCGATGTCGTCCTCGCTATGGGCGATGGACAGGAACCAGCCCTCGAACTGGGAAGGCGGCAGGTTGACGCCCAAATCGAGCATTCTGCCGAACAGCGTCCGGAATCGCTCCGTGTTGGACTGCTTCGCCGTCTCGAAGTTGACGACCTGCTTGCCCGTCAGAAATGGGCAAACCATCGAGCCGACCCGGTTGATCGTCATTTCGATGCCGAATTCGCGCGCATTGGCGTCGAGGCCCGCTTGCAGGCGCATCGCAAGACGCTCCAAACGCTGATAAGCGGACGTATCCAGCAGCTTGAGCGTGGCAAGCCCCGCCGCCATAGCGAGCGGGTTGCCCGACAGCGTTCCCGCCTGATAGATCGGTCCGACCGGCGCCATCCGCTCCATTATTTCTCGCCGGCCGCCATAGGCGCCGACCGGAAGACCGCCGCCGATGACCTTGCCGAGGCAAGTCAGATCTGGCGTGATGCCATACAATCCTTGTGCGCAGTTCAAGTGTACGCGGAAGCCAGTCATGACCTCATCGAAAATGAGCAGGCTGCCATGCCGCTTCGTTACGTCCCGCAAGCCCTGCAGAAAACCGGGAAGCGGAGGGACGACGCCCATGTTGCCGGCAACAGGCTCCACGATAACCGCAGCGATCTCCTCGCCGTATCGCTCGAATGCGAGCTTGACCGAATCGAGATCGTTGTACGGAACCGTAATCGTATGAGAGGCGATGCTCTCCGGCACGCCAGGGCTATCCGGCAGTCCAAGTGTCGCTACGCCGGAGCCCGCCTTGATCAGAAGGCTGTCGGCGTGGCCATGATACGAGCCCTCGAACTTCAAAATCCGGCTGCGGCCGGTATAACCGCGTGCCAGCCGAATGGCGCTCATCGTCGCCTCGGTGCCCGAGTTGACCATGCGGACGACCTCGATTGACGGCACGCGGGCGCAAACCAGTTCTGCCATTTCCGTCTCCAGCTCGGTCGGCGCACCGAAGCTCGTTCCTTTTTCCGCAGTCCGCTTGATCGCTTCGACCACTTCCGGATGGGCATGACCGGCGATCAGCGGGCCCCAGGACAACACGTAGTCGATGTAGCTCTGACCGTCAATATCGGTAATCCGGCTGCCTTGGCCGCGATCGATGACGACTGGCGTCAAGCCAACGGACTTGAACGCGCGGACAGGGCTGTTAACGCCGCCGGGGATAGATCTTTTGGCCCGCTCGAATGCGGCTTTGGACTTAGCGTCCGAGCGGATTTGGCGCGATTCGCTCATTTTTGCACACCTCTGCTATCTGGAATGGAAAAGTCTATGGTAAACTGAATCAACAAATGCGCGGCAATGGGGGCTCCATCATGATTCAATGGCTGAAAAAGGTGTCTTTATTCGACAAACTCAGCGATTCGCAGCTTGAACATATATCGCGCATCGCGAGGCGGCGCAGCATATCCGCGGGCAGCATCCTCTTCCAGGAAAAAGATCCGGGCAACGTCTTCTACGTCGTGCTTAGCGGATCGATCAAGCTGTTCACGCGCAGCGCCGGCGGCGACGAAAAGGTATTGTCCGTCGTAGCCGGAGGCGACAGCTTCGGCGAACTCGCCCTGCTCGACGGGCTGCCGCGGTCTGCATCCGCCCGCACGCTCGAGCCGTCGCTCGTGCTGGAGATCGCGAGCGACGATTTTATGCGGCTGCTGGAATCGCACTTCGATATCACCAAGTGCATCCTTGCCGAATTAAGCCGGCGGCTCAGGCAAACGAACGAGCATGTGAACGACCTCACCTTCCTGGACGACCGTACGCGCGTGCTGAAAAACCTCATCAATCTCGCCAACCAGCACGGGAAGCGCGACGGCATCTTCATCCGCATCCATCTCGCGCTCAACTACGACGAGCTCTCGCAAATGGCCGGCGTATCCAAGCAAGTATTGTCCGAGGTGCTCCGAGAGCTCGAAGCCAAAGGCGTGCTCGCCTTCGGGTTGAACCAGTACACCCTTAACTTGACCAAGCTGCGGGGCTGAAGCGCGGTGTGCCGCTAATCCTGGCTAAGCCGTCTGGCTCGCCAAGCACATTAGCGGCACTTTTTGCCGCTATGACCTTCCGCGACCCACTCGCCGGGCACATTAGCGGCACTTTTTGCCGCTAAGACCGCTCACGGCCGGCTCGCCACGCACATTAGCGGCACTTTTTGCCGCTAAGACCGCTCACGGCCGGCTCGCCGCGCACATTAGCGGCACTTTTTGCCGCTATGACGCTCACGACCGGCTAGCCGTGCACATTAGCGGCACTTTTTGCCGCTATGACCGCTCACGGCCGGCTCGCCGCGCACATTAGCGGCACTTTTTGCCGCTATGACGCTCACGACCGGCTAGCCGTGCACATTAGCGGCACTTTTTGCCGCTATGACCGCTCACGGCCGGCTCGCCACGCATATTAGCGGCACTTTTTGCCGCTATGACGCTCACGACCGGCTCGCCACGCACATTAGCGGCACTTTTTGCCGCTATGAGGCTCACGACCGGCTCGCCGCGCACATTAGCGGCACTTTTTGCCGCTATGAGGCTCACGACCGGCTCGCCACGCACATTAGCGGCACTTTTTGCCGCTATGACGCTCACGACCGGCTCGCCGCGCACATTAGCGGCACTTTTTGCCGCTATGACCTTCCGCGACCGCTCGCCGTGCACATTAGCGGCACTTTTTGCCGCTATGCCACCCAAGCCTAGCTCCCACAACCGTTTTACTGACCGTTCATCCACCGCACGGCGTCCTTCGCATGATACGTAATAATCAAATCAGCGCCCGCACGTTTCATGCCGGTCAGCGTCTCCAGCACGATCGCGCGCTCGTCGATCCAGCCTTGCATCGCTGCAGCCTTCACCATCGCATATTCGGCGCTCACGTTGTACACGACGAGCGGGAGATCGTAGCGCTCCTTCAGCAGCCGCACGATGTCAAGATACGCGAGCCCCGGCTTGACCATCAGCATGTCCGCTCCCTCGCGAACGTCCGTCTCGGCTTCTCTGAGCGCCTCGCGCGCGTTCGCGGAGTCCATCTGGTACGTCTTGCGGTCGCCGAACTTCGGCGCGGACTGGGCGGCTTCGCGGAACGGACCGTAATAGGCCGAGGAATATTTGACCGCATAGGACATAATCGGAAGGTCCTCGAACCCCGCCTCGTCGAGCCCCTGCCGGATTGCGCCGACGAAGCCGTCCATCATATTCGACGGTGCGATAATGTCAGCCCCCGCTTGCGCCTGGGACACGGCCGTGCGTACCAGCAGCGCCAGCGACTCGTCGTTGTCCACGACCGCGCCGCAGTCTCCTTCGTGTACGACGCCGCAGTGCCCGTGATCCGTAAACTCGCACAGACAAGTATCCGCGATCACGACCAGATCCGGCGCCAGCTTTTTAATCCTGCGCGTGGCCTGCTGCACAATGCCGTCTTCCGCATATGCGCCCGTACCGACGCTGTCCTTGGATGCCGGTATGCCGAACAGCAGGACGGCCTGGATGCCCAGGGACACAATCTCTTCAATCTCCGCGTCCAAACGGTCGAGCGACAAATTAAAGACGCCCGGCATGGAGGAAATTTCCGTCTTGACGTTGTCGCCATGAGCGACAAAGATCGGCATGATCAGATCGTACACGTGCAGATGCGTCTCCCTGACCAGATTGCGGATGCCTGCTGTCCGCCGGAGCCTTCGATGGCGCACAATAGAAGTATTCATTCCATTTCAGAACCTTTCTTTAATGAATTTCGTTGCCGCCGCGATGGTTCAGCATCGCCGCCAGCAAGCCTTCGATCGTCGATTGTTCGGCCGTCAGCGTCACGCGCAGACCATGCGTTTCCGCCGTGCGTGCGGTAATCGGTCCGATACAAGCGATCACGCAGCCCTGCAGCAGGTCGACCGGACGCTCGGCGCCAAGCCGACGCAGTGCTTCGAGCAGGTTGACCACCGTCGACGAGCTCGTAAAAGTCACTGCGTGGATCTCGCCGGCTTGCAGCATTTCGACGATCGTGTCGTCCTCATGAACGACTAGCCGGTTTTCGTACACGTCGAGCTCTACGGCTTCGACACCGGCTTTAGCGAGCTCTGCCGGCAGCAAGCCGCGAGCGAGGTCGCCCCTTGGCAGCAGCGCCCGCTGACCCGGCTCCAGCTTGTCCGCCAAGCTGTCGAGCAAGCCTTCGGCCTGGAAATCGGAAGGAATCACGTCCGCAACGACGCCGCGAGCCGCCAGCGCCTCGGCTGTTTTCGGACCGACCGCGGCAAAGCGCGCCCGCGCAAACCGGCGGATATCGACGCGCGCTTCAGCCAGCCAGGAGAAAAAGTACTCGACTCCAGCCGCGCTCGTCACCATGACCCAGTCAAAGCGCTCTGCATCCCTCAGCGCCGCTTCGATCCGCCGGGTTTCGTCCGGATTCGACTGCTTGACCGTGTCGATCACGGGAAAAACGTACGGCTCTCCGCCGAGGTCGTCGATCCGCTCGGCCAGTTCGCTTGCTTGCGCACGCGCCCGCGTGACGAGCACGCGCCAGCCGAACAGCGGCTTCGCTTCGATCCATTTTAATTTTTCGCGCTGCCGCACGACATCGCCGACGACGATGACCGCCGGCGGCTGGAAGCCCGCCTCGCGCACTTTTTGCTCGATGTCGCCCAGCGTACCGGTCAACGTCTCCTGTTCCGCGCGCGTGCCCCAGCGGACAAGCGCCACTGGCGTCTCCGCCGAACGACCGAACTTCATCAGCTGTTCGCTAATATAGCCGATCTTGGCGACGCCCATCAGAAATAGCAGCGTACCTGTAGCATTTGTTACTTTATCCCATTGAATCATGCGGTCCAGCTTGTCCGGGCTCTCGTGGCCGGTCACGATCGAAAAGGACGAGGCCAGATCCCGGTGGGTCACCGGGATGCCGGCATAGGCCGGCACCGCGATCGCTGACGTAATGCCGGGAACGATCTCAAAGGGCACCTCATGCTGACGGAGAAGCTCGGCCTCTTCGCCCACGCGTCCGAATACGGTCGGATCGCCGCCCTTGAGCCTGCAAACGACCTTGCCCGAGAGCGCCAGATCGAGCAGCAGCCGGTTAATCTCCTCCTGCTTCATCGTATGGCGGTCCGGACGCTTGCCGACATAGATGCGCTCCGTTCCGGGCCGCGTCTCCTGCAGCAGCTGGGGACCGGCCAAGCGATCGTAAACGACGACGTCGCAGCGTTGAAGCGCGCGCAGTCCGCGCACCGTGATCAGCTTCGGATCTCCCGGCCCGGCGCCAATTAGATATACTTTCCCCTGCGCCATCGCTATTCCCTCGCTTCCGCGAGCAAGGCATCCGCGCCCTTGGCCAGCAGCTCCTCCGCCACACGGCGTCCGACCTCGACCGGATCGCTGCCGGAAGCCGAGGCTTTTAATACGAGTCTGCCGTCGGGTGCCGCGACCATGCCCGTCATGGAGACGACCGCATCGGGCGCCGCCGACTCGGCGGTCGCGTAAGCGCCGATCGGCACCTGACAGCCGCCGTTCAGCAATCCCAAAAATGTGCGCTCGGCAGCTACCGCGCGCTCGGCAGCTGTATCGTTCAGCCTTGCCAGCAGCGCCAGCACCTCTTCGTCCGACGCCCGGCATTCAATGGCAAGCGCGCCTTGTCCGACGGCAGGCAGGCAATCCTCCGGCTCGATATAGGTCGTAATGCGGTCGCTCCACCCCATCCGCTTCAAGCCGGCCGCCGCCAACACGATCGCATCAAGCCCTTCGGATTCCAGCTTGCGAAGACGAGTATCGATATTGCCGCGGAGCGATTCGATTCGAAAATCGGGGCGCCGGGACTGCAGCTGCGCGGACCGGCGAAGGCTGCTCGTGCCGATTCTGGCGCCCGGCGGCAGATCCGACAGCGTGCTGGAGGTCAAATTCACAAGCGCGTCACGCGGGTCCTCGCGCTGCGGCACGCATCCGATCACGAGGCCCGCGGGCAGCTCGAAAGGCATATCCTTCATGCTGTGGATTGCAATATCGATCTCGCCGCCAAGCAGCGCTTCTTCGATCTCTTTGACAAACAGGCCTTTGCCTCCAACCTTGGACAGCGTCACGTCCAAAATCCGGTCACCCCGCGTGACGATCGGCACGACCTCGAAGTCAAGCGGCAGCCCTGCCTCTGCGGCCATGGCCTTGAGCGCATCGAGCGTTTGTCCGCTCTGCGTCATCGCCAGCGCGCTTTGTCTTGTTCCAACCTTGATCTTGCGCATTCGCTGTAACACTCCTCGGTATTTCTTTTCAAATCGGACATGATCTGGGCTAATAAGCTGTAATTGATTCCTATTGTCTCATATTCCGGCATCCGACCCAAACGCTGCGAGCCCTCCATCGGTCGAAATCGGTCAGTATCGTTAGGCTTCGTCGGCCCAACAGCGCAGCATCGCGACTAGCGCTTCCGTGTCGGGCAGCTCAGTCATCGATAACCAAGTCTCGACAGCTTGATCCGTAACGGCCGCGTGCATAAGCCTGCGTCGTTCGGATGCCTCGTCAACCTCCGCCAGCACGCGCAGCCGCACGTCTCCAAGCCGCTTTGTCAACTCGGCATACTCGGGCCCGTATCGCGCCTTGAGCTCGCCTGCGATGCGTGCCGACCATGCCGGTCCCGCGCCAGAGGTGCTTACGGTCAAGAGCAATCCGCCTCTGCGGACCACGGCCGGCACGATGAAGCTTCCCCGCGAGCCGTCAGAAGCCGAGTTCGCCGGGATGCCCCGACGCTTCGCTTCGTCGCAAATCCAGCCGTTCAACTCATCGGCGCCGGTCGCCGCGACGACGAGCGCGGCGCCCGTGAGATCGTCCGGCGAGAACGGTTTCGGCAAGTGACGGATCGCCCCCGCTTCCTTCCATTCTCGCAGGCGTGCCGAGACGATCTCGGGGCAGACGAGCAAGACTTCCGCTCCCGCCTCCAGCAGTCCGCCGGTTCTGCGCTCGCCGAGTGCGCCGCCGCCAACTACGACGCATCGGCTATGCTCTAAGGATAACATGATCGGATAATAGCGCTGCATGCCGTAATCTCCTTTCTATAACCAACGATGAAAGGACGATAGCGAATTCGCAAAAAAATCTAAAACGAGCAGAATGTAGCCGATCAAGTTCCATATCGCGCATCGCCTGGCGTCGTCTCTTCCGATCCATCGGCGCAGCAGATAGACTATATAAACCGCGCCGGCGACAAAAGACAAAAGCACTTTCTCGTCAAGCAGCTTGGCATTATGACCGTCGACGAGCAAAGCGGCCGTTCCCGTCGACAACGCGAGCAGCAGCAGGGGCACGCCGAACAAGCCCGATCTGAACGCATACTTGTCGATCGCTTCGAGGCTTGGCATGCGGTTCATCACGCTGCCCCACTTCTTCTTCTTTAACCTGTAGTTTAGAAAAAGGTACATGGCGCCGCACACGGCGGAAACGGTAAGGAGGGCGAAGGCGACGGTAATCAGGCTCACATGGAGCACGAGCAGCCGCCTCGCCACCTCCGACGGGGCCAAGGCGATCTCCCGCCCGGAACGCTCCATCAGATTAAGACCGAGTATTGCAAACCCGACGACGTTGACGAGCAGGACGAGCAGCTCGGCGCGGACGATCCGATTCACGGCGAACGACACGGAGACGAGCAGCCACGATACGAAAAAAACGTAATCGTGCAGCGTCACATCGGGAACCGCAAAGCGGCGAAGGAGCAAATCGACGAGAAAGCCCGTCTGCAGCACCCAGACAAAAACAAGCAGCCCTGTGCCGATCCGTTTCCCGTTTCGGTTGCCGTAGGCGGCGTCCGACACGAAAAACAGCAGACTCAGGGCGTAAATATACATAATGGCATCCGTCAGCCAATTGTTCGTTAACATGCAGCACCGCCTCCGGCTTCTCTCGAATCCGGCCAGGCCGGCGATCCGGTCAGCGAAGCGCGCCGGCCAGCTGAGCCAGGAATGACTGAGGCTCCGCGGAGGCGGCTTGCTTGTCGGGTCCCGCTGCAGCAGCTTGCCCGGCCGTGCGCGCCTTCTCCGCCTCCTTCGCCTCGTTCTTGAGGCGCGCGACTTCCTCCTCGAGCGCAAAGAGCTGGACGAACAGATCCAGCGAAGCTTCGCTGCGCTTCTCCGCAGCCAGCTCCTTGACCCGCAGGATCGGGTCGTGGATCATCTGCGTCAGCATGCTCTTGCTCAGCTTGCGAATAACCTTGACCTGCCGCTCGTCGAGCTCCGGAAGCTTGCGCAACAGGCTGTCCAGCGTCTCTTCATGGATCGCCGCGGCCTTCTCCTGAAGGCCGCGGATCAGCGGGCTGACGCCGAGCGTCGCGTACCACTGCCGGTAAGACTCCATCTCGGCGTCGATCATGACGTCGATCGCAGCCGTCTCCTGCCTGCGCTTCTCCAGATTGTTCTCCACGATGCCTTCGAGATCGTCGATATCGTACAGGTAAACGCCGGGCAGCTCGCCGCATGCGGGATCGATGTCTCTCGGAACCGCGATATCGATCAGGAACAGCGGTCTCTTCTTGCGGCTCTTCATCGCGCGTGCGACGACGTCCCGCTCCAGCACGAACCGCTGCGCCCCGGTGCTGCTGATGACGATATCGGCTTCGTCGATCCGGCGCAACGCCTCGTCCATCCCCATCGCCTTGCCGCCCATCTTGTCCGCGAGCTCTTCTGCGCGCGACAACGTGCGGTTGACGACGAACACTTCCTTGGCCCCGCCTGCGGTCAGATGCTGGGCCGTAAGCTCGCTCATCTTGCCCGCGCCCAGAATCATCACCTTTTTGTCGTCGAAGCGGCCGAAAATCCGCTTGCCGAGCTCCACGGCCGCATAGCTGACGGATACGGCGCTCTCGCCGATCGACGTCTCGGTATGCGCGCGCTTGGCGACCGTAATCGCCTGCTGGAAAAGACGATTAAACAACGTACCGGTCGTTTTGCGCTCGCGTGCGAGGAAGAAGGCGTCGCGGACCTGTCCGAGAATCTGCGTCTCGCCGATGACCATCGAATCGAGACCGCAGGCAACGCGGAACAGATGACGGTTCGCGAGGTCGTCCTCGTACATATAGAGATGACGGTTGAACATCTCGCGGGGCAGGTTGAACCATTGCTCCATAAAAGCGCGAATATAATGCCCGCACAGCGTATGGCGATCGACGACAGCATACAATTCGGTGCGGTTGCAGGTGGCGACGATGACGCACTCCAAAATGCCCGTCGTCGCCTTCAGCGCGTCCAGTGCCAGCGGCAGTTCCTCGTCCGGAATCGCGAAGCGTTCCCGGACTTCTACCGGTGCCGTTTTGTAATTCAAACCGACGACTATAAGATGCACGGGACTTCACCTGCCTTTTCCTGAGTCTGGATGCCGTTCATGCGAAGCAAAGCGCGTCCGGCTTGCCCGCCAACTAGCATTCATTATAGCATAGCCGGGCGTGCCGGCCCTGAAGATTTGATGAATATTTTGCGACAACCAGTCGATTCCGTTTCTTCCTATTGTCGTCGTCGGAACCGCATTCTATTCTCGGCGGCCGATTTGCCGCAAATCGCATTTAAAAAGCCATGGGGACGCGGCCCCATGGCTAACATGCATCATCGTCTGTAGGCTCTACTACTCTTACACCAGTTCGGCTTGTTTGATAGCAGGCTCTTCGACCTGCATCTCGCCGACGCCGCGAATCAGCTTCTTGGCGTATGTGTTCTTTGGCTTAAGTACACTAACCATGTAGTCGATCGCGAGCTGCGGATCGACCGTCTCGCCGCAGGTGTAGCAATCGATTGCGGCAAAACCCCGCTCAGGATACGTGTGAATGGAGAGATGGCTCTCCGACAGCATAACGAGAACCGTCGCGCCTTGCGGCTCGAATTGTTTGGCTTGAACCGAGAGAACGGTTGCTCCGCAAGCTTCGGCTGCCTCCACCATGTGCGATTGGAGAAGTTCAGCGCTGTTCAGAAGATCGAAATCGACCCCCCAGGTATCAACCGCAACGTGCCGTCCGAAAGTAGAGTATTCCACTGTTCGGTTCCCCCTTCCTAGGAATAAAATGTGAAGCTGATTTCATCCGCTAGGACCTACGTCATTCACTTCTCGAGGGAATCTGCAAAACAATCGCATTCCATTCCTGAGTGAATCCTGGTTCCTATTGTTTTGTCAACGAAACTAAAAATAACATCTATCGGGTTGAATTGCAACTACTTTTTTAAGCAAAATATCACGAAAAGGAGCCCTCGTACATGCACGCCCGTCATAATAAAAAACCCGCCTTGGACTAAGGCAGGTTCCTCACTGGATTCGTATAGGTAGATTAAGCTTCAAGCGCGAACAGCAATCGGCTGTGATGCCTCAGCCGCTCGTCGATCTCCGCGATGCGGTCTGCGTCCGTAAGGGCGTTGCGCAGATCGAGCAGTTCGTTGACGGCGCCGCGTACGATCGCAATCTCTTCTTCGACCGCGCACAGCTTGTAACGGGACTCCATCGCCGACAAAGCGCTCTCGTGCTCGAAAACGGTGCGGATGGCGTCGCCCTTGCACTCGACGATACGCACGACCTTGCCGCCTAAGTAATGATAAACCATCGTAAAACCGGGATAAATACGGTTGACGACGGCATCCCCCTTGAACGAGGACACCATCTTGCGCAGCGCGTCGGTAAGACCGGGCTGGACGACTCTGCAGGATAAAGAGCAACGGTAGCGGCCGCCGCGACGCTCGAACGTCAAGCGGATCGTCTCGCCGCCAGCTTCGTCTTCTAGAACCATTTCTTGGTTGCCGTTCTCCAGCACGAAAATCTGCTGGCGCAGCTGCTGCGTTCCGCACAGGGAGGTTAAGCTTCGCATCTCGGCTTCTGTCAATGTCAGACTGGCGTTTACATACTCTGTGGCTACCCGCTTAGCCATAAAAATCTCCTCAATTCCATTTTGTTCACGAAGGTGATGATTCCTTGCCTTTTTAATTATACGACACTCGGCTCGATCTTATCTTCTCAACAAAACCCGATTTAGCCGAAAAAAGCCGTAAAAATCGATTCCTCCCGGCATTGGACCGCATAATTAACCGTTATCCTCGGTTTCCTGCCGTTCATGCTGCGATTCAGGAGGGGAAGCAGTGGGAATATCAGCGGCGTGGGCGATAATGCGCCATAAATCATCTCTACCCTCTCCGGTCTCCGATGAAAACAAAACGAGCGGCGCCCCCTTCGGCATGCCTAGCGTCTCCCGCATGATACGCCCGTGCTTGGCCACCTGATTGCGCGATAGCTTGTCGGCTTTGGTGCCGACGACGCATAGCGGAATGCCGTAGTGGGACAGCCACTCGTACATGGAAATGTCTAGCGCGGTAGGCGGATGGCGCAGGTCGATCAGCTGGATCACGAGTTTAAGTTCCTCCCGCTGACGCAAATAATTTTCGATCATGCGGCCCCACGCCTCGCGCTCGGACTTGGACACTTTTGCATAACCGTAGCCCGGCACGTCCACGAAGTACATTTCGTCATTGATCTTATAATAATTCAATTGCTGCGTCTTGCCGGGCTGCGAGCTCGTACGGGCCAGATTGCGCCGGAGCAGCAGGCGGTTGATCAGCGAAGACTTGCCGACGTTGGAACGGCCTGCCAGAGCGATCTCCGGCAAGCCGTCAACGGGATATTGCTTGGGTCCTACTGCGCTGATAATAAATTCGCTGGACTTGATCTTCATATGAAGCGGTACACTCCCGTCAATGCGTCCCCATCGGGGGAAGCTCTTCCCTATCGCCTTCGCGCGACATCGCTACTTCGGCCGTGATCGGCTCGTCTCCGCTAGGCAGATCGCTAAGCTTGGTCGCCATTGCGTGCTCAAGCACCTCGTCCATATGCGCCACCGGGATAAATGTCATCTCGCTGCGCACGCTGTCCGGAATGTCGCGAAGGTCTCGCTCGTTGTCCTTGGGCAGCAGCACCGTCTTGATGCCGGCCCGGTGGGCGGCGAGCGACTTTTCCTTCAGGCCGCCGATCGGCAGCACGCGTCCGCGGAGCGTGATCTCGCCCGTCATGGCGACCTCGCGGTTGACCGGCCGGTTCGTAAGCGCCGAGATCAACGCCGTGGCGATCGTAATGCCGGCCGACGGTCCGTCCTTCGGAATCGCGCCTTCGGGAATATGAATGTGAATATCGTTTTTCTCGTGGAACTGAGGATCGATGCCAAGGGCGATCGACCGGCTGCGCGTATAGCTGAACGCGGCCTGCGCGGATTCCTTCATGACGTCGCCCAGCTTGCCGGTCAGCGTCAGCTTGCCCGAGCCGGGCATTACCGTCACCTCGATGACGAGCGTATCCCCGCCCACCTCCGTCCAGGCCAGGCCCGTAACGGCGCCGATCTGGTCCTCCAGCTCCGCCATCCCGTAGCGGAACTTGGAGGGGCCCAGAAACTCCTTGAGCTTCGCGGCGTCTACCACGACGGACTTGACCTCCGAATCGCCGACGATGATCTTGGCCGCCTTGCGGCAGATCGCGGCGAGCTGCTGCTCCAGGTTGCGCACGCCAGATTCGCGCGTGTAGCCGCGCACGAGCTGCATCAGTACTTCTTCGTCGATCTGAAGCTGATCCTCCTCGAGACCGTGATCGCGCTTCTGCTTCGGCAGCAGGTGATGCTTGGCGATCTCCAGCTTCTCGAGCTCGGTATAGCCCGGAATGTAGAGGACCTCCATCCGGTCGAGCAGCGGACGCGGAATCTGGTGAGCGACGTTGGCCGTCGTCACGAACATGACGTTGGACAGGTCGAACGGCGTCTCGATGTAGTGATCGCTGAACGTCGCGTTCTGCTCCGGATCGAGCACCTCGAGCATCGCGGACGACGGATCGCCGCGGAAGTCGCTCGCCATCTTGTCGATCTCGTCGAGCAGGAAGACCGGGTTCATCGAGCCTGCGGTGCGCATCCCCTGAATGATGCGGCCGGGCATCGCGCCGACGTATGTGCGCCGATGGCCGCGGATCTCGGCTTCGTCGCGTACGCCGCCGAGCGAGATGCGCACGAATTCGCGGCCGAGAGAAGCCGCGATTGAGCGGCCGAGCGACGTCTTGCCGACGCCGGGCGGGCCTACGAGGCAGAGAATCGGTCCCTTCAGCTTCTTCACGAGCTGCTGAACGGCGAGATATTCGAGCACGCGTTCTTTCGGCTTTTCAAGGCCGGAATGCGCGTCGTCGAGGATCTGCTCGGCCTTCGAGAGATCCAGGTGGTCTTCCGTGAAGTTATTCCACGGCAGAGCAAGCAGCCACTCGATATAATTGCGGATGACGGCGCCTTCCGCGGACGACGCCGGCATCTTTTCGAGGCGATCGATTTCCTTTTCCACCTTGGCGGCGATCTTCTCGGGGAGCTTCTTCTCCTCAAGCTGGTTCCGCAGCTCCTCGACTTCGCCCGCCCGGCCTTCCTTCTCGCCGAGCTCCTTCTGGATCGCCTTCATTTGCTCGCGCAGATAGTATTCCTTTTGCGTCTTCTCCATCTGCTTCTTGACGCGCTGGCTGATCTTGCGTTCGAGCTCCAGCACCTCGCGTTCGTTGTTCAGGAAATCGAGCAGCTTCTCCAGACGGCTGCGCACTTCGACCGTCTCGAGAATCTCCTGCTTGTCCTTGATCTTAAGCGACAGATGGCTGGTAATGACGTCGGCCAGGCGGCCAGGCTCGTCGATGTCGGATACGGCGGCGAGCGTCTCCGGCGTGACCTTCTTTGAGAGATTGATATAGTGCTCAAACTGGCTTAATACCGCGCGCATGAGCGCATCCAGTTCGGAATCGTTCGAATCCGGCTCCGGGAGCTCCCGGGCGACAACTTCATAGAAGCCGTCATTGGGCAAATATTGCTCGATCTCCGCGCGGACGACGCCTTCGACCAGCACGCGGATCGTGCCGTTCGGCAGCTTCAACATCTGCCGGACCTTGGCAATGGTGCCCACGCGGTAAATGTCCTCCTGCGTCGGTTCTTCGATATTGATCTCCGACTGGGAGCAGAGCAGGATCATGTGGTCGTCGATCATGCATTGCTCTAGCGCCTTGATCGACTTCTCGCGGCCTACGTCCAGATGCAGCACCATGCTGGGGTAGACGAGCAGCCCGCGTAGAGGGAGCAAAGGCAGTGAACGGCTCTTCGTCTTGTTAGAAGCCATAAGGACGGCACCTCCTCAAGCCTAGCCGATATCGGCGTGGCCCGGTATGGTTAGGGTAGCCAGTAGCCGGCGGCAAACCCTTCAGTTATTGTATCAAAAGAAATTGCGCGCCGCAAAAACGAGCGGCGCCGCCCCGAAGGACGGCGCTTATACCGGCAGTCGGAATTGCGGCTTAGACGCCTGCCCCTGGTGCGGGACGGCTGTCTCCATGATGGGGCGCGCGCACGCTCTCCTGCGTGTTCGCGGACGCGGGCGAACCGGCATGAAGGATCGACAGAGGCGCGGCAGCATAGCCGTCGGCCGGAATCGGCCGATCCGCGGCTTCGAGCTCGCCCGGAAGACGGAGCGGCGCCGGTCCGAACACGCGCACGAACACTTCCTCCACCGTTTCGACCGGAACGACTGTGACGCCTTGCAGACCTTCGAAAATCGCCTGCCAGTTTTCCTTCGGGATAAGCACCGTATCCGCGCCGGACTGGAAGGCCGCCTCGACCTTCGCAAGCACGCCGCCGACCGGCTTCACGCGTCCGTGGATGCTGATCTCGCCGGTGAGCGCAAGCTTGTTGTCGATCGGCTGGCCGGTGATTGCCGACGCGATCGCCACAGCCATCGCAATCCCTGCCGAAGGTCCGTCGATCGGCGTGCCGCCCGGGAAGTTGATGTGGAGGTCGTAATTTTCCGGCCTGAGATTAAAGGAGCGCAGCACGGTCAGCACGTTCTCGACCGAGCCCTTAGCCATGCTCTTGCGCCGCAGCGTGCGCTGCCCGCCTCCGATCTCTTCCTCCTCGACGACGCCGGTGATTGTATAGACGCCTTTGCCCGGCAGCGCAGGGATGGCCGTCACTTCGATCTCAAGCAGCGTGCCCATGCTCGGCCCGAACACCGCGAGGCCGTTCACGAAACCTACCGCAGGCTTGTCGGGCACCTTGCGGTCCGGGCGCGGCGGCAGCTGGCTGCTGTTGACGACCCATTCGAGGTCGGCAGCCGAGATGCGCTGACGATTCTCCGACAGCGCAAGCCCCGCCGCCAGCTGGATCATATTCACGGCTTCACGGCCGTTAGTCGCATAATGCTTGACGACTTCGACGGCTTCCGGATCGGCCGGCAGCCCGATCTTCGCGACCGCGTTCTGGGCGATCTCGCCGATCTCTGACGGCAGCAGCGGTCGGAAGTAAATCTCCATGCAGCGGCTGCGCAGCGCGGGCGGCAGCTCGCTCGGCGACCTTGTCGTCGCGCCGACGAGCCTGAAGTCGGCAGGCAGCCCGTTCTGGAAGATGTCATGGATATAGAGCGGAATATTCGGATCCTCCGCATGATAATAGGCGCTCTCGAGGAACACCTTGCGGTCTTCGAGCACCTTGAGCAGCTTGTTGATCTGGATCGGATGCAGCTCGCCGATCTCGTCGATGAACAGAATGCCGCCGTGAGCCTTGGTGACCGCGCCCGGCTTGGGCTGCGGAATGCCCGCTACGCCCATGGCGCCTGCGCCCTGATAGATCGGATCGTGTACAGAGCCGATCAATGGATCGGCAATGCCTCGCTCGTCGAAGCGGGCGGTCGTCGCATCGATCTCCGTGAACTTCGCTTCGAGCCTGAACGGCGACGAAGGATTTTTCTTGGCCTCTTCTAGCACGACGCGCGCGGCGGCCGTCTTGCCCACGCCCGGAGGCCCGTACACGATCACGTGCTGCGGATTGCCGCTGCACAGCGCGGCCTTGAGCGCGCGCAATCCCTCGCGCTGCCCGACGATATCGTTCATCGAGACGGGGCGCGTCTTTTCGGAGAGCGGCTTCGTCAGCGAGATGGATCTCAGCTTGCGCAGCTTATCCATCTCCTTGCGCGACTCCCGATCGACGGCTGTCTTGTTCGTTTTCTGATTGCGAAGCAGATTCCAAAAGTAAATCCCGATTACGACGGCGAAAAACACCTGTACGAGCATCAAAACGGTGCCCAGTGCCATATAACCTCATCCTCTCTACTAGCGTCGTGGATTCCCACGTCCGTCCAACCGGCAAGCTGGCAGCATAATTCTTAGTATTGCCCGGTTGTAGGCGGATATAGTCATGCGAGGATGAGGATGGCAGTTTATACGCCCGAGGCTTCCCGTTGGCGGATGCTAAGCTCTTGCGCCAGGCCGATGCAGGACGCCGCGCATTTGAAGCAAGCTTCGGCACAACGCCTGCAATGGGCATGATCATGCTTGGCACAAGCCTCGCCGCAGCGTTGGCAAGCCTCCGCGCATAGCAGCACGAGCTCCGCGCGATAGCTGCTGCCTATCGTCAACGCTTGCGCGGTAAATGCGCACAGGTCCGCGCATTCCCGATCGAGACGGATGCAATCACGCATTTTAGCGATATCGGGTTCCTCCAGACATGCGCTGTAGCAATCGTTGCACGCAATTACGCAGGCCAGGCAGTCTTCGATGCAGGATGACATGCTTTCGATCGACGCTTCACTCATGATGTCGCATTCCTCCTTTTCGAAACTTAAGTCGAAGGGTATGTCTTACTCCTTTTTACCCAAAACCGTCCGAATCGATTGGCAACGGCTTACATCGTCAGCAGCATGCAAAAAAAGCCCCGCAAAAAGCAAGCGGGGCTCCCTCGTCTCTGGCTGGCAGCAGCGTTCATGCGCAAATCATGGCCAATCGTCCTTAAAGGGTGACGGTACCGGCAGCGACGCCAGGCTTCGGCGCATGCTGTTTGCGGCCCGGAATCTCGCCCGTCTCGGCATATACGGCCGCGATATGGTCGATTTCCTTCTTAAGCTCGCCTACGAGCTCGGCCTCGGGGACCTTGCGGATCATCTCGCCGTAACGGAACAGCATGCCCTCGCCGCGGGCGCCCGCAATGCCGATATCGGCCTCGCGCGCTTCCCCCGGACCGTTGACCGCACAGCCGAGCACGGATACCTTGATCGGCACCTTAAGCTTGGACAAATACTCCTCGACCTCATTGGCGACGGAGAACAGATCGATGTCCAGACGCCCGCATGTCGGACAGGAAATCAGCGTCGGCGCGTCCGTGATCAGACCGAAGGTCTTAAGCAGCTCGCGCGCTACCTTAATCTCCTCGACCGGATCTGCGCTGAGCGAGATACGCATCGTGTTGCCGATGCCGGCGCTCAGCAGAACGCCGAGCCCCGCCGCGCTCTTGACCGTGCCCGAGAACAGCGTGCCCGCTTCGGTAATGCCCAGATGAAGCGGATATTTAATGACCTGGGCCGCCTTGGTATAAGCCTCGATCGCCATCGGAACGTCGGATGCCTTAAGAGAAACGATAATATCGTGGAAATCCAGTTCTTCGAGAATGCCGATATGAAACAACGCGCTCTCGACCATCGCCTCGGCTGTCGGGTAGCCGTACTTCTCCAGCAAATGATTCTCGAGCGAGCCGGCGTTGACGCCGATCCGGATCGGGATCCCCCGCTCCTTGCACGCCTTGACGACGGCCTCGACCTTCTCGCGGCGGCCGATGTTGCCCGGGTTGATCCGGACCTTGTCGATGCCGTTCTCGATCGCCAGCAGCGCCAGCCTGTAGTCGAAGTGAATGTCGGCGACGAGCGGAATGCTGATCTGCTTCTTGATCTCCTTGATGGCGGCTGCCGCTTCCTTGTTGTTCACCGTCACGCGGACGATCTGGCAGCCGGCTTCCTCAAGACGCTTGATCTCGGCCACCGTGGCCGCGACGTCCGCCGTCTTCGTCGTGCACATGCTCTGCAGCACGACTTGATTGTTGCCGCCGATCGTCAGATTGCCGACGCGGACCGGCACGGTATCCGTACGCAAATACATGGTTCAGTTCACCCCGTAAAGGCATAAGTCCACCCCGCCTCCGCACGGCATACGCGAGGGGGCGGGGTGGAACTTGAGCGGAATAGAGGCGCTTTATGCGCTCTCTTCTTTTTTCTTGGTTTTCTTGTTCGTCAGCTCGGGCGCGATCTTGTCGCGCACGACCTTCTCCGTGATGACACAAGAATTGACGTCGTCGCGGGACGGCACCTCGTACATCACTTCAAGCATAATGCCTTCGATGATGGCACGCAGGCCGCGGGCGCCCGTGTTGCGCTTGATCGCTTCGCGGGCGATCTCTTCGAGCGCGCCTTGCTCGAAATCGAGCTTGACGTTGTCCATCTCGAGGAGCTTCTGGTATTGCTTGACCAGCGCGTTCTTCGGCTCGGACAGAATGCGCACCAGCGCGGCTTCGTCAAGCGGCTCGAGCGAGGAGATGACCGGCAAACGGCCGACGAACTCGGGGATCAGGCCGAACTTCAGCAGATCCTCCGGTTGAACGAGGGACAAATATTCGCCGGGCTTGAGCTCCTTCTGACCTTCGAGGGCCGCGCTGAAGCCGATGACCTTCTTGCCGATGCGGCGCTTGATGATCTGCTCGAGGCCGTCGAATGCGCCGCCGCACAGGAAGAGAATGTTCGTCGTATCGATCTGGATGAACTCCTGGTGCGGGTGCTTGCGTCCGCCCTGCGGAGGCACGGAGGCGACGGTGCCCTCGAGAATCTTCAGCAGCGCCTGCTGGACGCCTTCGCCGGACACGTCGCGAGTGATCGACGGGTTCTCGGACTTGCGAGCCACTTTGTCGATCTCATCGATATAGATAATGCCGCGTTCGGCCTTTTCTACGTCGTAGTCCGCAGCTTGAATCAGCTTGAGCAAAATGTTCTCGACGTCTTCGCCTACGTAGCCGGCTTCCGTCAGGGAAGTGGCGTCGGCGATCGCAAACGGCACGTTCAAAATTTTGGCCATCGTCTGCGCGAGCAGCGTCTTGCCCGAGCCCGTAGGGCCGACGAGCATGATGTTGCTCTTCTGCAATTCGACGTCCTCGATCTTGCTTTGCGAGTTAATCCGCTTGTAGTGATTATAAACGGCGACGGACAGCGATTTTTTTGCTTGCTCCTGGCCGATGACGTACTGGTCTAGAATATTGCGAATCTCGATCGGCTTCGGAATATCCTTGAGATCGAGCTCTTCCTCGTGTCCGAGCTCCTCCTCGACGATCTCCGTGCACAGCTCGATGCACTCGTCGCATATATAGACGCCCGGTCCGGCTACCAGCTTGCGAACCTGATCCTGCGACTTGCCGCAGAAGGAACACTTCAGCTGGCCCTTCTCGTCGTTGAACTTAAACATGGAATCACTCCTTATACGTTGGTCGGAGAAGAGATGACCTTGTCGATCAGCCCGTAAGCCTGCGCTTCATCGGCGCTCATGAAGTTATCGCGGTCGGTATCCCGCTCGATCTTCTCGTACGGCTGTCCGGTCCGGTCTACATAGATCTTGTTCAGCTTCTCCTTGGTCTTGACGATCCAATCGGCGTGAATCTTGATATCGGAAGCCTGCCCCCGCACGCCGCCGAGCGGCTGGTGGATCATGATCTCGCTGTTCGGAAGCGCGAAGCGCTTGCCGGGAGCGCCCGCCGTCAGCAGCAGAGATCCCATGCTCGCGGCCATGCCGACGCAGATCGTGCTCACCGGAGGCTTGATGTACTGCATCGTATCGTAAATACCCATGCCGGCCGTAACCGAACCGCCAGGGGAATTGATATAAAGATGGATGTCCTTCTCCGGGTCTTCTGCGGCGAGGAACAACAGCTGGGCCATGATGAGATTGGCGACATCGTCATCAATCGCACTGCCTAGAAATATGATTCTGTCCTTTAGCAACCGCGAGTAGATGTCATAAGACCGCTCTCCGCGGTTAGTCTGTTCAACGACCATAGGGACCAATGCCATACGCGCCAACCTCTTTTCTGAAATGGACTTCGCGATTCGGTAATATTCTAACATGTTCATACCCGAATGTCATGTCGGCGAAAAAGCCGCTTGCTTCGCGTATATTCGGAGCATATGTAGGGTTAAAAATGAGGCACGCGAAGATCACGTGCCTCATGATTATGAACCGGAGGCCGACGATGCGTCGGACCTGCGGCGATTATGCGCTCTTGCTGTTCTCCAGCAGGAACTTGACGGCCTTGCGGACCTTGAGGTCGGCGTTCAGCGTGTCGATGTAACCGTTGGAGCCGAAAATCGTGCGCAGCTCGTCGGCAGAACGGTTGTACATCTTGGACAGGTTGTCCAGCTCCGCGGACAGCTCGTCCTCGGAGATCTCGAGGTTCTCCGCGTTCGCGATCGCTTCGAGCACCAGGTTGTTGCGGACGCGCTTCTCGGCGTCGACGCGCATCTGGCCCTTCAGCGCTTCCTCGTCCTGGCCGCTGAATTGGTAGTACAGGTCCAGCGTCATGCCTTGCATGCGCAGACGGCTCTCGAAATCCTTCAGCATGCTGTCGATCTCGGACTCGATCATCGCAGCCGGGATCTCAAGCTCGGCGCCTTCGGCTGCCTTGTCGATCAAGGCGTTTTCCTTGGCTGCTTCGGCTTCTTTTTCCTTGCGCTCCTTCAGCTTGCTCGTCAGGTCCGCTTTGTATTCGTCGAACGTGTCGAACTCGCTGACGTCCTTCGCGAACTCGTCGTCCAGGGCAGGCAGGTTCTTGCGCTTGATCTCGTGCAGCTTCACCTTGAACACGACATCCTTGCCGGCAAGGTTCTCGGCTTGGTAGTTCTCCGGGAACGTGACGTTGATTTCCTTGTCCTCGGCAATGTTCAGGCCGACAACTTGCTCTTCGAAGCCCGGAATGAAGGAGCCGGAACCGAGTTCGAGCGAATAGCGCTCGCCCTTGCCGCCTTCGAACGGCTCGCCGTCCAGGAAGCCTTCGAAGTCGATGATCGTGGTGTCGCCGTTTTGCGCGGGGCCTTCGTCGACGACGACGAGCTCGGCATGGCGGTTCTGCAGGCGCTCGAGTTCGGCATTGATTTCTTCTTCTTTGACTTCGGTCTCCGCGGCAGGAGCTTCGAGGCCCTTGTACTCGCCCAGCGTCACTTCGGGCTTAACGGTAACTTTGGCTTTGAAAATGAAGGACTGTCCCTTGCCGAACTGCTCGACGTCCACGTCGGGACGGTCTACCGGCACGATGCCCGTCTGTTCGACGGCTTCGCTGTACGCGCCTGGCAGCAGAATATCGATCGCGTCCTGGTACAGGCTCTCGATGCCGAAGCGGGATTCGAAGATGCCGCGCGGTACTTTGCCTTTGCGGAAGCCGGGTACGTTTACTTTTTGAACGACTTTCTTAAAGGCCTTGTCAAGCGCCTCGGCGACCTTCGCCTCGTCGATCTCGACCTCCAGAACGCCAAGGTTCTTCTCTATTTTTTCCCATTTTGCTTGCATAATATTCAATCCCTCCGAAGACGTCTTGCCGCCAGATGCGGCCGATTGACATAAACCATTTTATTATAGAACAATACTGGCAGCGAATTCAAGGCAAAAACGGGCGCAAATCAGACCGTATCCGCTCCGTACATCCGCAGCCAGCGCAGCGCCTGCTCGTACCGAAACCGCAGCTCGCCCGTAATTCCGTACTGCTCCCGCGTCCATTCGTCGCCCGTCTGACCGTGGAGCTTCTCGAGCAAATGCTGGTGAAGCGCCGCCGCCCACAGATCCGATGCGCCGTCGTCGGCCTCCATCATCCATTTGAAAACGTTGGAGCCGTAAGCCGCCTGCACGCATTCCCGCCACATCTCGTCGGCAAAGTAAGAGAGCGCAGGATCGGACACCTCCGCCATTCGGCTCAGCCGCTCCGGCACATCGAGCACCGCGCGCGGGAATTCCTCGAACGACAGCGGCGTCTCCTCGATCTCGAGCGACAGCGCCTCGCCGTCCCGAAGCATGACCGCCGTCCCTTCCGCCCCGAACCTGCGGAGCAGCTGCAGCGCCCGGAACTGCACGAGCGGATGGCGCTCGCGTTCGGACAGCCATCGCCGCAGCGCCTCTTCGGCTTCGGGTCCCGGGAGATGCGCCATTTGGCCTAGCGCCAGCAGCTGCTGCTCGGGGTCCTCGTTATCGAATAGCATGGATACGAGCCGCTGCAAATAGGCGGGATCCTCTGCCGCCCGCCCCAGCACCCGCTGTCTGAGAACGGCATCCGCGTCCTCGTCCTCCTCGACCGCGTCATCCGCCTCTTCTCCCGGGAGTCCCGTTGCCGTCGCCTCCGGAAAAGCGGCCTCCAGCCAGCCAAGCAGCGCCTGCCACTCGGTATGATGCCGCTCCGCTTCGCCTCCGCACTGCAGCAGGAAGTCCAACAGGCCCTTGGCTTCCCCGTATCGCTCCGTCTCGAGCATGCGCGTCAATTTGATCTGATAGTAGTCCAAGGTCTTGGGAAACAAGACCAGATTGTCCCCAGTGAAGTCCGACACGCCGCGAACCCCTTCCTCCATCGCTGTCCGAGCGCTTGCTTGTTCAGTCCGATTCAGGAATTATATCATGAAGACGCGGCAAATTAAAAAGCGGCGCATTGCCTAGCGCGGCCAAGCTATGCTATTATACTACTGCTACGCGGGTGTAGTTCAATGGCAGAACGCCAGCTTCCCAAGCTTGAGGCGTGGGTTCGATTCCCATCACCCGCTCCAACCGCATAACCGACGAGTCTCTGTTGCCGCAGAGGCTTTTTTGTTTCCAAGCTTTAATTATGATAATGGAGGCGACATACGCGATGCTGATCAGATCCGCAGGCCCTGCCGATGCGGCAGCGGTATCCAAGCTGGTGCTGCTGGCCATCGAAGACATCGCCTACCGGCTCACCGGCGAACGTACCGAGGCGGCCGTGCTGGCCAAGCTTGCCGAATACTACCGCTTGCCCGGCAACCGTTTCAGCGCCGAACGCCACGCGCTGCTCGTCGCCGAGGGGAATGAACCGGCCGGCACGATTTTGTGTTATGGCGGCGATCTGACGGATGCGCTCTACGCCCCTATCGCCCGGCTGCTGCTGGAAGCAGGCTTCAGTGACGTCGTGCAGGATCGCGAAGCCGACGAAGACGAATTTTATATCGATGCCGTCGCCGTCTTTCCGGCATATCAAGGTCGCGGGTTCGCCAAGGCGCTCATCCGCCATGCAGAGTCGGTGGCGGTCGCGCAGGGTTACGCAGCAATCGGGCTGAACGTCGATATTGAAAAAGACGGCGCGCGCGCCCTGTACGCCCGGCTCGGGTTCGAGGAAGACAAGCGCGTCTCCATTAACGGCCATCCGTACAGGCATATGCGCAAGCCGCTTCGCGTGCCGGTCGGTCGTGCCGCCGAATTTTAAATTAGTACTTGAGCGGAGCACCGTCCCTGTGGTAATATAATCAAGCTGTGTCCCAATAGCTCAGCTGGATAGAGCACACGCCTTCTAAGCGTGCGGTCGGGGGTTCGAATCCCTCTTGGGACGCCAGTTTTGACTGTTTCCTTTTGGTTCATATAAATGAAAGAGAGCCGATAGCCCTTTATTTCCAAGGGTTTTCGGCTCTTTTGCTATTCCTCATCCCGGTCCAAGGTAGGGACGCCGGGCCACCGGCTCCCGCTCGTCTTGATGCGGGATGGCGGCCGCCTCCCTGCGCGGGAAGACGACGCCCTGTTTCGTCCGCCACCTCCAGCGAATCGTTGCCTGTGACAAGCTAACCCGCCTCTGCTCCGGGTTGTCGATCATGAGGCAGACCGGCCGCTGCGAACGCTTTATATAATAGTAAGCAAGCTTCTTGGACAAGTAATAATCTAGCGACCGCGTCGGAAAACTGCGGTCAGCCGCCAAGCGAAAAAGCCTGCGTACCACCAATCGTAGTATAGTGGGGAGAAAAGACGCTTTCATGCAGGAGGAGACCGCCGTGTCCCGAAAATGGCTCGAACGGCTCAGCGCAGCCGACTATTTGAACCGGGGCGAGGCTTTGGCCGTGTCCGAATACGAGATCGTCCGCAACTGGGAGCTCCATGCGCACGACTTTTACGAGATGGAGCTGGTGCTGTCAGGCGCGGGCAGCCAGCGCATCAACGGCGCGGAGATGGCACTCTCGCGAGGAACTTTTTCGCTGCTCTCGCCCGCGGATGCGCATGAGGTGACTTTAGCGCCGGGAGGCGCCCTTCGGCTCGTGAACTGCAAATTTTCGGGCGCGCTGCTGGACGACGAGCTGCTCGAATTGCTGTTGGAAGCCCCCGGGCCGCTCGCCGTGCAGCTCGGAGAGGAGGCGACTTCGTTGCTCGAGGCCGAGCTGGCGCGGCTGCGCCAGGAGACGGAGCGGACATCGCTCGCTCGCGCCGCGGCGGTGCGGTACACGCTAGGCCGAATCGTGATCGATGTGCTGCGCGCGAGCGAACGCGGCAGCGCCGTCGACGGAGCGGCAGGACCCATCGTTCGGGAGTATGAAGTCAGGCGCGCGCTGCGTTATATTCATTTGCATTACCGGGAATCCATCAGTCTCGCCGAGGCTGCGGCGCAGCTGCATCTGTCTCCGGGCTATTTCAGCGAGAAGTTCAAGGATTGGACGGGCGAGACGTTCAGCGCATACGTGCAGCGGCTCCGCGTGTCCTATGCGGATCGACTGCTATCCGGTTCCTCGCTCCCGATTACTGAGATCGCCT
The DNA here is from genome assembly GCF_030014955.1 of Cohnella hashimotonis. NCBI lineage: Bacteria > Bacillati > Bacillota > Bacilli > Caryophanales > Paenibacillaceae > Cohnella > Cohnella hashimotonis. The sequence continues at coordinate 1,953,254 of NZ_JAGRPV010000001.1, read as the reverse complement.
ATAATGCCGGATTCGGGTCACTTGCCTACTTTATCCGCGTGTACAAGCAGTATCGCGGCATATCACCGAGCGCTTCCCGCAAGCGGGAGGAAGGCTCTTCGCAGGATGAACGTCTGACCTTGAACGGGAATCCGACGCAGAACGAACGTCAGTGATTTTCCGAAAAAAGTGCAATCCGCAGGATAAAAAGACAAGAACAGGCACCCGCTTCCCCGCTACACTCGGAAGGAATCCATCCAATCCTGCAATCGGCGGAGGCCTTCCTATGACTGTCTGGCATCATTTGTTCGCTCGCTATCCCGAGCTCCATGTGCTCGAAGCCGAGCTTGATGCGTCTCTTCGCATCTGTCTGCAAGTCTACCGCGGCGGCGGCAAGCTGCTGCTCTGCGGCAACGGCGGCAGCGCGTCCGACTGCGACCATATCGTCGGAGAATTAATGAAGGGTTTTATGAAAAAGCGGCCGCTCTCGGCCGGCGAATGCGAGCGCTTCGAAGCCGCGCTGCCCGGCGAAGGGCGTCGTCTCGCCGATCGCCTGCAGGCTTCGCTGCCGGCGATCTCGCTGTCTGCGCACGCAGCGCTGTGCACCGCCGTCGCCAACGATATGGACGCCGAGCTCGTCTATGCGCAGCAGGTGCTCGGCTACGCGAGAGACGGCGACGCGCTGATCGCGATCAGCACGTCCGGCAACTCCGCCAACGTCGTGCGCGCGGCCCAGGCCGCCAAAGCCGCCGGCATTCCGGTCATCGGCATGACGGGCCGATCCGGCGGCAGGCTCGCGGCGCTGTGCGACGCGGCCATCGCCGTCCCGGCCTATACGACGCCGGACGTCCAGGAGCGTCATCTGCCGATCTATCATGCGCTGTGCATCGCGATCGAGGAGGCGCTGTTCGCCTCATGAAGCTGCTCGCGGGCATCGATATCGGCGGCACGAAGTGCGCCGTCAGTCTGGGACGACCGACGATGGACGGCATCGAGATCGTCGGCAAGCAAATGCTGCCTACGGCCGGCACGCCTGAATTCATGATCGGCAGCCTGCTGGACGGGCTCGATGCGCTGCTTGCCACAGCCGGCGCCGCCGCGCCGGACGCCGTCGGCATCAGCTGCGGCGGGCCGCTCGACGCAAGCCGAGGACTGATCTTATCTCCGCCCAACCTGCCCGGCTGGGACCTGGTCGACATCGTCGGCGCCGTACGGCAGCGGCAAGCCGCACCCGTCGCGCTGCAAAACGACGCCAACGCCTGCGCGCTGGCGGAGTGGCAATGGGGAGCGGGCCGGGGGACGGACCATATGGTTTTCTTGACCTTCGGCACGGGTCTTGGCGCCGGCTTGATTCTGAACGGCAGGCTATATGCCGGCGCTAACGGTATGGCCGGGGAAGCCGGGCATATCCGGCTGTCCGAATTCGGTCCGGTCGGCTATGGCAAGCTCGGCTCGTTCGAAGGCTTCTGCAGCGGCGGCGGCATCGCCCAGCTTGGTGCCTCGCTGGCGCTGGAGCAGCTGCAGCGCGGCCATGCCCCCTCCTATTGCGCCTCCGTCTCCGAGCTCGGCGGGATTACCGCGCTGCGGGTCGGCGAGGCGGCGCTGGCCGGAGACGAGACGGCGCTTGCGGCGATGCGCATCAGCGGCGACCGTCTGGGCCAGGGCCTTGCCGTGCTCGTGGACCTGTTCAATCCCGAGCGCATAGTGATCGGCAGCATCTACGCGAAGCTGCGTCCGTTGCTCGAGCCGCCGATGCAGGCCGCATTGAAGCGGGAGGCGCTGACACATGCGCTAAGCGCATGCAGCGTCCTGCCTGCGGCGCTCGACGATCGGGTCGGCGACTATGCGGGCTTGTCGGTCGCATCGGACGCCTTGCGACGAAGCGGACAATCCGGCTGATTCCCGTTTATTGCCCGCTCGTCGGGCAACTCCATACGGCGCTCCGCAAGCAAAGAAGTCCCGATGGCTGGCAGCCGTCGGAACTTCTTTCATCCGGTCAAATTTAACGCGTCATGTCGACCAATCCCGGCGCGTGCTCATTTGGCATGTCGGGCAGCTGCGGCACCGGGAAGCCTTGCGGCGGTGGCGTCACAGAGAGCGGCCCGCCTTTGCGGTTTGGGGATCGGCCTTGGAATATTTCCCCGATCCGGGTCGGATCCGGCCGGAAGTTGAACTGGACGTTTTGATAGCCGGCTTGTCCGGCTTGATGATATTGATAAGCTCTTCCTTGTAATAATACACGTAATAGCCTCCAGTCGGACAAAGGGTCCCTTTTATGCGAACTGAGGGTTAGGCTGGTCGTCCCCTCTTCCTTGTACCCGGCAGAATAAAAGGAAAAAATCCCCGCGCCTCGCGCACGAGACTCGGGGATTCATATTGATCAAGCGGATGCGCGCTCCAAAGTTCGACTCAAAGACCGCCCTGAAACGTCTTGCGATAACAGCTTCTGCACACCGGCTTGTAATCGTCGTTGCCGCCGATCATGATCTGATCGCCTTCGTTCACCGGCACGCCGCCCACGGAACGGACGACCATCGTCGCCTTGCGGTCGCAGTGCCAGCAGATCGTCTTGATCTCTTCGATCTTGTCGGCGTTGACGAGCAGGTTGTAGCTGCCCTCGAACAACTCGTTGCGGAAATCGTTCTTCAGCCCGAACGCCATCACGGGAATATCGAGCTCGTCGACGATCCAGGTGAGCTCCAGCACCTGCCGCTTGTTGAGAAATTGCGCCTCGTCCACAAGTACGCAAGAGATACGCTGCCCGTCGCCGCTCTGCTCCCTGCGAACGAGCTCGAACAGGTCGGTGTCCGCCGCTACCGGAATCGCGGGTCGCGTCATGCCGGTGCGGGAGCCGACAACGTTGGTGCCGATACGCGTATCGATGGCGGGGGTAAAGAGAAGCACGCGCTTCCCCTGCTCTTCGTAATTGTGCGCGACTTTGATAATTTCGATCGATTTCCCGCTGTTCATTGTGCCATACTTAAAGTATAAATGTGCCACGCCGTTTGCCTCCATGCTGCCGTGATCTAGCGTTCGATCGCTTCCGTACTATTATAACACCGATCGTGCGCTACGGTGACGGCGCAGGCGAAGCTGTACCTACAACCGTTATGGAGGTTTTCTTGAAAATGGGAATCTGGCTCATCTATGCATTGCTATCCGCAGCGGCCGCCGCGCTCGTCGCCGTCTTCGGCAAGATCGGACTGCAAAACATCGATTCGAACGCGGCGACGGCCGTAAGATCCGTCATTATGGCCGTCTTCATGCTCGGCGTAGTGGTCGTCCAAGGGAAATGGGCCGAACTGGGTACGATCTGGGGACACAAAAAGGCGTTAACCTTCGTAGCGCTCAGCGGCGTAGCCGGCGCCGTATCCTGGATGTTTTACTTCCTCGCGCTCAAGTACGGCAAGGTTGCGCAGGTCGGCCCGGTCGACAAGCTTAGCGTCGTGATTGCCGCGCTGCTCGCGTTTCTTTTTCTCGGAGAAAAAATTACGCTGCTAAACGGAATCGGCATCGGGCTGATTACGGTCGGCGTCATCCTGACCGCGCTCAAGTAAGCGCCTTAGCGATCGCCGTACATCCATTCGTAAAAAGCGATCATCGTCTCGGCAACAGCCCGATCCTCCTGCGCATACCCCGTTCTTGCCGTTCTGAACAAGCTGCCTCCTTCATGCTCCTCGTATGCGGCCCCAAGCACGCCGTAACCGTCACGCCCATTGTCCGACGTTTCGGTAAATTCGATCATCCTGTCGCCGATCGGCTTCGAGGACAAGTACGTCTTAGGCGTATCTGCAGGGAATCCCTGCTCCTCCGCCCACTTCGCCAACTCCGGAAAGTAGGCGCCGATATCGGCGATCGCGCAGCCCTGGCAGCTGCCCGCCGTATCGATCGTATCCAGGAACTGCCCTGCATCGACCGAATTTTCGGCGTGCATGCCGAATGAGCCATTCGCGCCGACAGACCCCGTGACCGTCCAATCCCTCGGTGCAAGCATCATGAATCCTTGGTTGTCGTAGCCTAGATTCATCCAATAGACTGCCAGCTTGGACGCCAGCTTCTTCGGAACGACAAACCCTTGCGCAGGCAGGTCCGACTCCGGCAGCAAGGAAGGCGGTTCTCCGTCCCCGTCCCCGTCGACGCCGTATGCGGTCGGCACGCCGACCAGCGGCAGCGAGACGGCGGCTTCTCCGGTCTCGCCGTCGAACATGATTGTCCGCGACACGCTCGCAGAGGTGGCTGCAGTGAGCGAAGATGGAGACGACGCTGGCGACGGGCTGACTGCATCGGCGAGACTGTCCACTTCAGGGGCGCCCGACGACGGTTCGTCGACTGGCGCAGCTCCTGCGGCAGTCGTTCCCGACACGGCTGCGACGGTCTCTTTGGCCGTTTGCGCCTGGTCGGCGCCGTTATTATTCCCGCAGGCGCTAAGCCAGGCCGGCGCCATGACGAACAGCGCGGCGATTACGATTCGCCGCGCTGCCTTATTTCCAAATGAGGTCGCAAACATCATTTCAAACTCCCTTATTTTCCCGTTTGGAAAATAAGACGAGACGGAGGTCCGCCAAGTTGCACGGTTTCGGTTTCCATCGCGATTCTAGGATTACCGGTTGTGGGGCGAAGCGGGCGCGTTTTGCGCCGGATGGTTGCCTTCCGTCGACTTGATCACCGCTTCGGCAAATTCCTCGCCCCGTTCGGCGTAGCTGTTGCCTTTATTCTTTTTCCTTTTTCCGGGCATGCCAATCCCTCCTCTCGCTGTTTAAGCTGACCGGCCCTAGACAAGCGCCTGCTCGAGCGCCTCCCGCACCTCGCCGATCGCGACGATCTGCCGACCGAATAGGTGTCTGTCTTCTCCTGCCGCATGATCGGGACCGCTGAACAGCTGATCCGTTACGTCCTCGGTGGCGGCGTAGACGGGGAGCTCGGCGATGCCGATGACGCCCGGCTCCAGGAAGGAATCCTCCTTCATCACGCGGACGAGCTGCAGCCTGCCGTCGTCTTCCTTGCGGAAATACGCCAGCAGCCGCGGCGCGCGCGCAAAGTCGGTATGCACCTCTACCTCGCCGTACAGCTGCCTGCCTCTCGCCAGCACTCTTCGAAAAGCGGCGTGCCTAACCGTCAACATGGCCGCATTCCTCTCCTTTCGGACGCCCGTTCTTAATTTTTCCGCAAGGACAGACATTTTACTCTCAATTCCGCATACACATCTTTTGATTGGTTTTGCCCCATTCATAAGGCAGCCAGGCAATACCAGCGGGGAGGTTGCGATAGGCCATGTGCGGAATAACAGGCTGGATCGATTGGAACCGGGACTTGACGCAACAGGCCGACGCGCTCGAGCGCATGACGGAAACGCTGGAGCTGCGCGGCCCCGACGCCTCGGGCACGTGGCTCTCCCGCCATTGCGCGTTCGGACACCGGCGCCTGTCCGTCATGGATCCGGCGAACGGCGCGCAGCCGATGATACGTCCGTCCAAGGAAGCGGAGGACCACGACTGCGTCATCGTTTACAACGGCGAATTGTACAACGCGCCCGAGTTGAAAAGGGAGCTGCTCACGCTCGGCTACGCGTTCAAGACGAACTGCGATACGGAAGTGCTGCTGCAAGCTTACATCGAGTGGGGACCGTCTTGCGTGGAGCGGCTCAACGGCATTTTTGCGTTTGCCGTATGGCATTCGCTCGAACAGACGCTGTTCGCCGCGCGCGACCGTCTTGGGGTCAAGCCGTTGTTCTACCGGCATGACGAAGGCCGGTTCCTATTTGGCTCAGAGCCGAAAGCGGTATTGGCGCACCCGGACGTAGAGCCGGAGATTGACGGCGAAGGACTCGCGGAGCTGTTCGTGCTCGGTCCTGCGAGGACACCCGGTCACGGCATCTGGCGCGGACTGTCCGAGCTGAAGCCGGGTCAGACGCTCAGCTTCGACCGGAACGGCCTGCGCATCCGGACGTACTGGCAGCTCGAGAGCCGGGAACACGAGGACGACGAAGCAGCGACGGCGGCCCGTATCGGCGAGCTGCTCGCCGATACGCTCGAACGCCAGCTCGCCTCCGACGTGCCCGTATGCACGCTGCTGTCCGGCGGGCTCGACTCCAGCGCTCTGACCGCGCTCGCAGTCGCCTATTACAACCGCACGGGACAGGGCAACGTCGACACGTATTCGGTAGACTACGTCGACAACGATAAGCATTTTAAGGCACATGCCTTCCAGCCGAACGCCGATGCGCCGTGGATCGCCCGGATGGTCGAGCATCTGCGTACGGTCCATCATCCGATCCAGTTCGACACGCCCGAACTCGTCGAGGCGCTCGAGGCGGCCGTCCGGGCCAAGGACTATCCCGGGATGGCGGATATCGACGCTTCCCTTTATCTGTTCTGCAGGGAAATAAAAAAAGGCGCAACCGTCGCCGTCTCCGGCGAAGCCGCGGACGAAGTGTTCGGCGGCTACCCGTGGTTCCACCGCAAGGAAGCGCTGGAAGCTAACACGTTCCCTTGGTCGCTGTCCGTTGATCTTCGGGAGAGCATTCTGTCGCCAGTCGTACTCGAGACGGTCCGGCCGCGGGAGTACGTAGCCGACCGGTACGCGCAGGCCGTGAGCGAGGTGCCGGCGCTGCCCGGCGAAAACGAAGAGCAGCGGCTCATGCGCCGCATGTCGTACCTGAACATCACCCGGTTCATGCCGACGCTGCTGGACCGCAAGGACCGGATGAGCATGGCTGCAGGACTTGAAGTGCGGGTACCTTACTGCGATCATCGCCTGGTCGATTACGTGTTTAACGTTCCCTGGAAAATCAAGCAGGCGGGCGACCGGGAGAAAGGCATCCTTCGCAAATCGCTCGAGGGCGTCCTGCCGAGCGACGTGCTGTACCGGAAAAAGAGTCCCTATCCGAAAACGCATAATCCGAATTACCTGTCAGCGGTGAAATCGCGTCTGCTGGAGCGCCTCGACGATGTCTCGTCTCCGCTCCTGCTGTTGATCGACGGGAAAAAGGTCCGGCAAATCGCCGAAACGGCCGATGCCGGCACGAACCTGCCCTGGTTCGGCCAGCTCATGAGCGGTCCTCAGCTGTTCGCCTACCTGCTGCAGGTCGATTATTGGCTGCGGGAATATAAAGTCCGGCTCGTATAGTCGGTGCGGAAAACCTGTCGATGGTTCATCCGCCAGCCGTTCCAATAGTCCCGCGATCGCCCGCGTCGTTCCTTTTCCGCAAAGCCTGCAAATATACATCTATTTCTGCCGATGTCGGCCCTTTTCAAGCGGATAGATGCCAAAACGCAGTTATTTTCCTCCATCAGCCGAATTTCCGGCTTGTGCGCTGAATTTACCTGCACATTTGCAGGTATTTTATCAGGTGCTGTGGGTGGGGAGAAAATACATGTATAAATGCAGGCATTGAGGCCGCATGCCATCGAAAAGTTCCGGCACGTCCAAAAAAGTTTACTGACGCGAATCGTCGCAATTGGTTGCTTTCTGATCAAACAAAAAAGGGATGAGGCAGAAATAAAGCTGCCTTATCCCTTTTTTGTTTGCTGGCTGCAATCCCGACAGACTCAGCGCTCCGCCTCGGGCGCGCCCAGGAGGCGAAGCAGCTTCGCCAGCGCTTGCCCGCGGTGGCTGATCGCGTTTTTCTCGCTTACGCTTAGCTCCGCCATCGCTCTTCCGTGCGACGGGAGCCAGAACAACGGGTCGTAACCGAACCCGCCCGCACCGCGGGGCGCGCCGGTGACGATGCCTTCGACCGCGCCCTCCGCGCTCAGCGTGTCGCCGCCCGGCTTATAAAGAACGAGGCAGCTCACGAAGCGCCCTGAGCTAAGCGCGTCCTCCGCCCCGCCCGCCTCAGCGGCGGCCACCGAAGCCCCGGCGGCGCGCAGCTCGCGAACGAGCTTCGCGTTGTTGTCCGCATCGGTCGCGCCTTCGCCCGCATAGCGAGCCGAATAAACGCCGGGCGCGCCGCCGAGCGCGTCGACGCACAGGCCCGAGTCGTCCGCCAGCGCGGGCAGCCCGGTCGCGAGCGACACCGCCCTCGCCTTGATCGCAGCATTCGCCTCGAACGTATCGCCGTCCTCGACGATTTCCGGAATATCCCGCCCGCCTTCGAATTCGGTCAAGTCGGCTACCTTCACGCCAAGCGCGGCGAAGGCCGCCCTGAACTCCGCCGTCTTCCCTTTGTTGCGCGTTGCGACGAGCAGCGTATCCCCCGGCGCCAGCCTCATGTCCGCACCGTGCCGATCCTCGCGCCCGCTTCGCCTAGCGCCTGCTTCTGCAGCTCGATCAGTCTCGCGATGCCCGATTCCGCAAGCGCCAGCATGCCGTCAAGCTCCGCCCGCGAGAACGGCTTCTCCTCGCCCGTTCCCTGGACTTCAACGAATGCGCCCGCGCCCGTCATCACGACGTTCATGTCCACCTTCGCCTTGGAATCCTCCGCGTAGTTCAAGTCGAGCAGCGCGGCGTCGCCCAGCACGCCCACGCTTACCGAAGCCAAATAGTCGGTCAGCGGATACTTCGCGAACGCGTTCGTGCCCGCAAGCTTGTGCACGGCGAGCGCGAGCGCGATGAACGCGCCCGTAATCGACGTCGTCCGCGTGCCTCCGTCCGCCTGCAGCACGTCACAGTCCAAGGTGATCGTCCGCTCACCGAGCGCTTCCAGGTTGACGACGGAGCGGAGCGCCCGCCCGATCAGCCGCTGGATTTCCATCGTGCGTCCGACTTGTTTCCCTTTCACAGATTCCCGTTGATTGCGCGAATGGGTCGCTCGTGGCAGCATCGCGTATTCGGCCGTCACCCAGCCTTTGCCCTGCCCCTTCAGAAACGGCGGCACGCGCTCCTCGACCGTTGCCGTGACGAGCACCTTCGTATCGCCCATCTCGATCTGCACCGAGCCTTCGGCGTATTTGTTCGGATTCAGCACGACGGCCATCGGTCTCAGCTCGCCGGCATCTCTTCCGTCCGATCTCATGATTGCCATTCCTCCTTGAGCTAAAGCGACGGGACAAGCGTCCCCCCGACAAATCCATCCCATTTTACCAGAGTGCACGGTCAAAAGCATCATCGGTCCCCTTAAGCATGCCGAAGCTGCGTAACGAATGAGTCCCCGGATTCAGGGCATCCTAGCCGGGAATGGAAATGAAAGGAGGTCCCGCCATGCTTGAAAAGGTAAAGGATATTCTCGGCACGCCTTCCGATTTTACGGCCGAAACGATGGACAACGGTTACGCCAAGATGCAGATTTGCTTTTTCCCGGGCATGTGCGACATGGACCAGCTCAAAGACGCCATCGTCGTGCCTTTTTCCTACCGGTTCGACCCGGACGAATTCCGAAGAATGCTGCATACGAGCATCGGATTCATGAAGGATGTCCCCGAGGACCAATGGGTCGATTTTTTGCTCAAAGGATACATCATTCTGGAATACGAGGGAGAAGTCTTCGTATTCCGCGCGATAAGGAGAATGCAGACCCAGCCCGACCAGACGCAAGTGGAGGCGTCCCTGCAGGGCCCGCAATCCGCTTTTACCGAAAATCTCGATCTCAATCTGACGCTTGTCCGCAACCTGTACAACGTTCCCGAGCTGACGGTAGAAAACTTCGAGCCGCAAAACCAGTCCAAATCCAAAATCGCCTTGCTTTACGATCGCACCAAACGCAACGAAACGACGCTGGAGGAGGTACGCAAGCGGCTGCGCAACCTGGACGAAGGCCTGCTCTTGTCCGCCGGACAGCTAGCCAAGCAGATCTCGCAAGCCAAGTACCGCTTGTTCCCGATCACGCAGATCACCGAGCGACCGGACCGCCTCAGCATCCATCTGAACAAAGGGAAGCTGGCCGTCCTGATGGACGGCAGCCGGTTCGCCATCTTGCTGCCCGTGCACTTTTTCGACTTCATGTATGCAATGGACGACCATTACGAGCCGTCCTGGATGAGCCGCTTCCTGATCGGCCTGCGATACGTCTCGATGATGCTGACGCTTTTGCTGCCGGCGCTTTATATCTCGATCGTGTCCTACAACCCCGAGGTGTTCCGGGTCCAGCTCGCGTTCACGATCGACGGGAGCCGCGCGGCCGTGCCTTATCCGTCCTTCATCGAAGTGCTGCTTATGCTGTTCATGATCGAGGCGCTTATCGAGGCCAGCCTCCGACTGCCCCGGTCGGTCGGCTCGACGGCTGCGACGGTCGGCGGTCTGATTCTGGGGCAAGCCGCCCAGCAGGCGGGTCTGGTCAGCAGCATCATGATCATCGTCACGTCCGTCGTGGCCATCTCCAACTTCGTCATTCCGAACTCTACGTTTAGCTACTTCATTCGCATATTGAAGTACGCGTTCGTCCTCGTAGCCGTCTTCGCGGGACTCGTCGGCGTCGTGGTCGGCATATTCATGCTCGTCGTGTATTTGTGCAACATGCGAAGCTTCGGCGAGCCTTACTTCGCCCTGTTCCAGAGCAAGGCGGGCAAAGCCAGCGACAACATCAAATAAGCGAGCGTAAAAAGGAGGCGGGCCTATGATCCGCTATTACTACTATCACATCTTCTACGTCGGCATGATGAATATCATGGTGCTCGTTCCCTACGTGCTGATCAGCCACAGGTTCGATGGCGCAGTGTCTTCTTTTCCGCTGGCTATCGCTTGCGGCACGCTGTATAGCTACGTAACGTCCGCCGTCTTCCAACGCTTCCCGGGACTCGGACTGCCCGAGATATACAAGCTCTTCCTGCCGGTTTGGCTCGCCAACTGCCTGAACATGGTCGGCGTCGTGGTCTGGTGCACCGCGGGCATCATCGTCTTGTTCTCTTACTCGAACACAGTCGGCATCTTCTTCGATCCCGAGGCCAGCTCCTATTTGAACCTGGCGATCATGGCGGCAGCCTCGCTGTGGGCCGCTTCCCGCACGTCCCGATCGGTACAGTTCACGCACGAGGTGCTGCTTATCGTCAGCACGCCGATCATTCTGTGGATTCTGTTCAAGGCGCTCTTCAGCCACTGGCTGGACTGGGACGCCATTCGGCTCGTCGCCGACGCGGGCATTCGCAAGCCGCCGTCGATGGTCTGCCTTTTCGCAGCCTCCTTCGTCTTCTCCGGCCATATGAACATCACGCTGTTCAACCGACTCAATCCGAGTGACCTTAAGTTCAGGTTCAGGTGGATCATTCCGATCGTCGGCACCTTTTTTTTGCTCGTTTCCTTTTTCGTGCCGATCGGATTCCACGGCACCCAGGCCGTCGGCAACTATCTGTACGTCTGGAGCGTCACGACCGACAGCCTCATGATGAAGTACGGATTTATCCAGCGCGTGCTCTACTTGTTCCTGCTGCTCTATACATTCCTATCGCTCGTGTTCGTCATGAATACGTGGCATACGGGCATGGAGTTTTTTAAAGCCTGCTTCAAAAAGTACAAGCCGCAGACGGACGAAGTCAACGTGCCTGCCATCAACTGGTGGATCTGCGGGGTGTTGGCCGGGCTGACGTTCGTCTACGCGTATTTTACCAACGATATATTCAACCGCGTGGCTGCCGAGCTGTGGCTGGTCACGCGCTTTATCATCGAATCCATTTTGGTCATGCTATTAATCGTCTTCGTCGTCATGAAGAAAAAAGGATACATGAAGCGGATCGACGAATCGCGGAGTCCGCAGAGCGGGGGTGCGAACCGATGATCCTAAAACGAACGCTGCTGCTCTGCCTGGGTCTGACGATGCTCCCGATGCTCGGCGGTTGCCAGTTGAAAGACATCGACAAACGTTACTTCGTCGTCTCCGCAGGATTCGACTATTCGGACAATCCGGCCGCACCCTATCGGGTGTCGCTTCGATTGGCCCTCCCTTCCTCCAAGATCGAAGAGGGCGGCGCCATGTCCGTTGTGCAGACCGCGGATGCCGCCTCAATCGCAGAAGCGGTCCGTCATTTGAAATCGACCGTGGACAAGGAGCTGGAATTCGGACACTGCCGCGAGTTCATCCTCGGCCGTAAGCTGATCGAGAAGGACGGCATCGACAACTCATTGCAATGGCTGTCCCGACGCCGCGATATCCAGAGCGTCTCGAACGTCATGGTCGGCGATCCTGACGCTTACTCCGTCGTCAGCCTGAAGCCCAAGTCGGAACGATATCCGGGCAATTCGCTCTTTCTGTCGTTCGGCAACGAAGGCACGGAGGCGGCCAACACGGTCACGACTTACCTGTTCGATTTGTACCGCCGGGTATACGAGACCGGCCTTGACCCGGTGCTGCCCGTGGCCAACGTGTTCCGGGACGCCTACAAGATCGACCGCGCCGCCGTGTTGGACAAAGACAAAACGCGTCTCTTCCTCGATTCGGACGAGACGCTCTTGTTCAATATGACGGCCTTCGGCGTAGACAATACGATCCTCGTGCTTCCGGATAAACCGCTTAACATCGTGCTCGCCGCTACGCACACGACTTCTAAAATCAATTTAAAGGGCGGAGAGGATCCCGTCGCGATCGTCAATATCCGCATCGAGGGCTTCCTCGAGCAAAGCCCCCCCCATCTATTGGAGAAAGATTGGGGAGGGCTCGAGCGCAAAATGGGCAAGCACTTCTCGGAGGAGGCAGAACGAATGCTGTACAAGATCCGCGACGCCGGCGTCGATCCGTACGGCTTCGGTCTGCATTACTTGGCCGACCATCACAATGCGAAGGGCAGATGGGAGAAATGGAAGCGTCTCTACCCGGAGATTCGGTTCGAAGTGCGCGCGAACGTATCGATTCAAGGATCCGGGTTGATCCGATAGCCGTCCGCGTTGCGGCGAAGCAGGTTCGGCCGACTCAGCCCGTAAAGGCGTTAATCTGCGCCGGGCGTTCGACCGGCTGCTCATACGTCTCGCTGTCCGCTCCGGTGAGCTTGGTGCTGCCGTTGACGGCGACCGCGACCTTCGGCGCGCCGGTCGCCTCGGTCAGGGTCAGCACCAAACCTTCCATCATTTCGGCAGGCATGGGCATTCCGGCCGCCCAATCCTGCTCCTGCAACTTGACCTGCACGGTATCCGACTTTAAGGCGAGTTCTTCTACCTTCGTATTCGCGAGCATGACGGCTTCAAGGCTTTTCGTATCCTGCGGCCCCTTGATCAGCTCGCTCAGCGCGGCGCGGGCACGGTCGCTCTGCCGCTCGACAAGACGCGTTACGGGTACGAAATAGCCGTCTCCCTGCTCGTTTTTGGCGGAAAAATAAAGCGTCACGGCCATCGATTCGCTCACCTTGACCTGCGGCGACCGCTCCAGGTTGATGCCGATATTGCGCGTGAGCACGCCGGGAACGGGCAAGCCGGATGCCGGAAGCTCGGTCATGTCCTGGCCGGCGACGGTGAGATGCACCTTGTCGATGCCCGGCAGCTCCGTCATCGTCCAGACGATGGCCTCGAGCGCCTTGCGCTCGTCCGATGCCGGAATGCCGGACAGCGGCTTCGCGAAATCGACGGTGACCGAACCCGCTTCGGGATTTTTAACGACCTTGGAGACGACCGTCCCTTTGGGCAGCACGGGCGTGAAGCCGGGAGGAAGCTGTCCCGCAAGCTTGGCGTCGGCGGTCATCCAGGCCAACGCTTCGATTTCCGGCGCATTCTGTCCGGTCGCGCTCTCCTGCTTGGACCGGTCCAGCGTCATGGGCGCGACGTAGCCTTTGCTGTCCTTGAGATACACGGTCAAACCGTCGGCGATCGCGGAACTCCCCATCGGCGCCATGGCGTCGTCGGCGGCCTGCAGCATCTGATTTTCGACGGCGGCCGGCGGCGCGTCGATCGGACTTGTGGCGGTCTTTTCTACGCCCGAGATGCTGCAGCCCGTTACAGCGACGGCTAGTCCTCCCGCGGCAAGCAGCTTCCACAACGGTTTTCGAAAATGAACAGGTATCATATTTGCCAATTCCTCCCGCAGGGGCGCCGCGCTTTATCGCTTCCCTCGTATTGTAGTACTATGTATACGAGCCCCCGGGAGAAATATGTACGGTTTGTCCTGCACCGGCGAGGAATATAATGATCGTGATCGCTTGACGCGGGAGCGATACAAGAAAGAGGTGTGTCTCATGTCCAATCCGGCCAACTACCGGCTTAATAGCAAGGAAGTCGCACAGGCGACCATGGACTGGCTCGGCAAGCGCGGCGTGTCCAAGGAGCAGATCGGCCAATTGGTCATGCTGCTGCAAAAGGATTATTTTAAAGATTTGACCCTCGACGAATGCGTGACGAACGTCGAAGCCGTGCTGTCCAAGCGCGAGGTGCAGAACGCCGTGCTGACCGGCATACAGCTCGACATGCTCGCGGAGCAGGGCCAGTTGCTGCCCCCGCTGCAGAACATGATCTGGCATGACGAGGGGCTTTACGGCTGCGACGAGGTGCTCGCGCTCAGCATCGTCAACGTGTACGGCAGCATCGGCCTCACGAACTTCGGCTACGTAGACAAGTTCAAGCCCGGCGTACTTAAGAAGCTCAACGAGAAAAACGGCAAGGACGTGCATACGTTCCTGGACGATATCGTAGGCGCCATCGCCGCTTCCGCGGCCAGCCGGATCGCTCACCGCAAGCAGGCGGAGCGCGAAGCCGTCGAGGAAGCGCTCGGCGACCAGGCTTAACGGTTCGATGATGAATGGCCAGCCTCATGCACAAGCAAAACGCCTCCTGGCGCGCGCCGAAGCGCTCGTCCAGGAGGCGTTTTTGTATTGTTCTCGATTTGTCCAAAACACGGCGCAGATAATGTTCCCTGTGCACGTCGTCCCTTGCGTGTTGCAATTCGCCGCCCAGCGTGCCGGCCTGTAATAGATGCGTGAGGTTTCGGAAGCCGAATCGCTCTCATGGTCCTGAACTAGCGTTCCTTCGAACGCCCTTGTCCAAAGAGGCAGCGAATCCTTCATCTCCCGGCCTCCCCGATCGGCATGTTTCTTCCCAGTATAGAGTTTTTAGGCGGAGTCGGCCAATCACCTATGGATAGATGTCCTCATATGATGGTGTATTCTCGCCTGCGTCCGCAAGGCGGCCCTTCGCGGGCCGTTCGGAGGCGGACTGCGAGCACGTTGGAAGGAGCCGTCCACATGCCTACCCCAAAGGTCGACGTCCAGGTCGTAAGCTCAGGCATAATGGCCGATGACGTCCTGATGCTGGGGGATTCGGTGATGAAGGCAGCCAAAATCCCGGCCCAGCAGCAGCTTATCCTGCAGTTCGGTTCCTTTCGCCAATCGGTCACCGTGGTCCCCGTATCCCGGTACGACGGGCTGCGCGTCGGGCATGCCCTGGCCAGGCGCTTGGGGCTCGCCTCGGGCACGCCGTTGCGCCTTCAGTACCGCTCGGTTTCCCGCACGCTGTCGCTCGGCCCCGTTATCGGGGTGCTGGTCAGCCGGGACTATCCGACGCAGCCCGACAAGCCGTTCGGCAGCATCACGATGTTCTGCCGGGAGCTGGTGGATGCGTGCAGAAGCCAGGGCGCGTTCGTCTACTTTTTCACGCCTGGCGGCATCGGTTCGAGGAGCGGCGGCGTAGAGGGCTGGGTCTATCAAGGCGGATGGCATCAGGCTGTCCTGCCGGCGCCGGATGTCGTAAACAACCGGCTGACCTCGCGCAAGCTCGAGAACAAATCCAGCGTCCAGCAATTTCTGATCGACATCAAGCAGCGCTACGGCGCCCAAGTGTTCAACGAGAAGTTTCTGGACAAATCCGAAGTGTTCGATGCGCTTAAGGGCGATACCGCGGTGCTCCGCTATTTGCCCGAGTCCCATTCGCTGCAGAGCTATACGACGCTGAAGAGCATGTGCGCCAGGTACGCGTCCGTCTTCCTCAAACCGGTGCGCGGCAGTCTCGGCAAAGGCATCATCCGGCTCAGCCGCTCGGGCCAGGAGGGCTGGACGGCGTCGTTCACAACTCCCATGGGCACGCGCAAGCAAGTGTATCCGAATCTGGTGAAGGTGTTCTCTGCAATCAGCGGCAAGATGAAAACCGTGCGCTACTTGATTCAACAGGGATTGACGCTCATTGAGATCGGCGGCAGGCCGGTCGACTTCCGCGCGCTGACGCAGAAAAACGCTTCGGGGAAATGGGTCGTCACGTCCATCGTCGGCAGAATCGCCGGCAGTCAGCATTACGTATCCAATCTTGCGCGCGGCGGTACGCTGTCCACGGTGAAGGAAGCGGTGGCGAAGTCAAACATGGCCCCCGGCGCCCGCAAGGACGTATCGGCGCGGCTGCACAAGGCAGCCCTTGATATTTCCAGGGGCGTCGACGAACGCATTCCCGCCCATTTCGGCGAGCTCGGCGTCGATCTGGCGCTCGACACGTCAGGACGGGTATGGCTGCTGGAAGTGAACTCGAAGCCTTCCAAAAACGACAATACGCCATTAAACGAGGGGAAAATCCGCCCTTCCGTGCGGATGATGATTCAATATGCCCGTTACCTTGCAGGATTCTGAAGGCGCAGGCCGCGGTGCGCGACGCGCGCCGAACGGTCTCCGGCGCGACCGCACCCACGAAGGGCCGGCGAACGAGAGCGAGCTGCGACCCATCGGCATTTTAATCTGCGAACGCAGCGAATATACGCACGGAGGGACGGCAGCGCCGTTCGCCGAAGCGGAGTTCATCCGGCGTCTGATGGCCGCCGCCCCCCGGCATGCGCTCGCCGCCTATGCCTTCGATCCTGCGACCTGGGACAGCCGCACGAACGCGGTCGCAGGCTGGCGCTTTGTGGACGGCGGCTGGCGGCGCGAGACCGTGGAGGCGCCCACGCTGCTCTACGACCGTCTTTGGCCTGACGACCGCGCGTCCCGCGAGCGCAGCCTCGCTGCGCTGCGCACGATGCGGGAGCGAGGCTGCTTCAGGCTGCTGAACGGCAGCCTGCCTGGCAAGACCGCCGTGCTCCGCACGCTGTTCCGCTGCCGCGAGATCCGCCCGCTGCTGCCGCCATTCGCCGCCTACCGGGGTGTCGCCTCGCTCGTCGCCTGGGTCGAAGCGAAGGGAGGCTCCGCCTTTCTGAAGCCCTCCGGCGGCTCGCAAGGAAAAGGCGCGCTCGCCATCGCGGAGTCGGCCGGCGGCAGCTGGACGCTGAGCGGCAGGGATGCCTCCGGAGGTTTGGTGCGCGCGCGCAGGCTTCCCCGCCGAGACGCGCTTCAAGAGGTTCGCGCCTGGGTCGGGCAGCGCCCTTACCTGATGCAGCCGCTGCTGGCGCTTCGCGGCACGCACGGCGAGCCCTTCGACCTGCGCGCGCTCATGCAGAAGAACGGACGCGGCGTCTGGGGCATGACCGGCATCGCGGTCAGAACGGGAGCGCCCGAATCCGTCACGGCCAACCTCCACGGCGGAGGCGTAGCCCGTCCGCCCGCTCCGTACCTCGCCGAATTGTTCGGCGAACGGACGGCAGGTCTGCTGCTGGAACGACTGCGCGAGGCTTCCGGTACCATCGTCGCCCGCCTTGAGCAAATGTACGGCCGGTTCGCCGAGCTCGGCCTCGACTACGGCATCGACCGCGGAGGCCGAATTTGGTTCCTCGAAGCGAACACGAAGCCCGGACGCGCGTCCATGGCGGAGGCCGGAGACGCGGCGATGTCGGATGCGATTCACAACCCATTGGCCTATGCGCGTTACATCCTGCTTGTATCATCTGGGAGGGTATGTCATGAGTTTGACCTTGTGCAACGTTCACTTCACGCAGCAGGCGGAGAAGGTCGTGTGGCTGTCCAGCCCGCTCGCCAAAATGCTGAAAATTGACGACCGCAAAACGATCAACGTAAAACTGGGCCGGGATGTCGTGCCCGCCGCCCTGAAGACCATAAAGCGCAAGGGGCACCACGTCTTCCTCTCCGCAGGGCTCAGGCGCTCCGTCCGCGTCCCGAAATCGGGCAACGTCTATCTGGCCGAAGCGAACGGCGACGAGATCCAGCTTGGACCGCTGATCGGCGTGCTGACGGACGGCGACCGCTCGCAGACCGCGCCTTTCGGCCCGAGGACCGGCTTCGTCAAGCAGCTGCTCGCGATCGGCCAGAAGAAAGCTTATTTCTTCGCGTTCACGCCCAAGGATATCAACTGGCAGCAGGAAACGGTGCACGGCTGGTTCCTCGACGGCGGCGGCGGCTGGGTACGCCGCGTCGTACCGCTGCCGGACGTCGTATACAATCGGCTCCCGAGCAGGCGCGCCGAGACCGGCAGCTATATCACTTCCCTGCGGGAAAAATTCGTCCGCAGGCGCATCCCGATTTTTAACTGGAGCTTTTTCAATAAATCCGACGTGTACAGTCTGCTGGACAACGATCCGGAGGCGCTCGCCCACCTTCCGGAATCGATCAACAATCCGACGTCCGAAAAAATCAAGGAGCTGCTCGAAAAACATCACTTCCTCTATTACAAGCCGACGGGCGGCAGCCTCGGCATGGGCATTTACCGATTGACGTATCATCCGAAGCGGGGCTACTTCGTTCGCTACCGGAGAGGCACGAGCAATGTCCTGCTCCGGTTCACCAGCTTCGCGAGCCTGATCCGCATGCTGAGAGCGCGCCACGGCGCGCGTCTGTCCGGTTATGTCGTGCAGCAGGGGATCCGCCTGATCGAGATCGACCACTGTCCGATCGATTTCCGCTTCCACATGCATAAAAACGGCGACAACCGTTGGGTTGTCGCCGGCATCGGCGCCAAAAAAGCGGGCCGCGGGAGCGTAACCACACACGTTAAAAACGGCGGGCAGCTCATGACGCCCGAACAGGCGCTAAGCCGGACGTTCGGAGACCGCTCGTCCGAAGTGCTGCAAAATGCCAAGGACGCGGCCGTGAAGCTCTCCGAAGCGA
Organism: Cohnella hashimotonis; assembly: GCF_030014955.1. Classification (NCBI taxonomy): domain Bacteria; kingdom Bacillati; phylum Bacillota; class Bacilli; order Caryophanales; family Paenibacillaceae; genus Cohnella; species Cohnella hashimotonis. The sequence continues at coordinate 1,934,520 of NZ_JAGRPV010000001.1, read as the reverse complement.
TCGAGCGCAACTATTCGCATACGCTCGGCGAGCTCGGGCTCGATATCGGCATCGACAAGGACGGGGAGATCTGGATGTTCGAGGCGAACGCGAAGCCCGGACGTTCGATTTTCAAGCACCCCGCGCTTAAAGAGCAGGGCAAAGCCTCGCTTGAATATATTCTGGACCACTGTCTGTATCTCAGCAAATTCCGCAGGAAGGATGAGTCCTGATGCTACGACCAGCCGGCGCAGAACCGGGCGTGCTTGCCGTGACGCCGGGAAGCGCAAACGTGCAGGCGCAGGAGAAGCCCGTCCTCGCGATCTTGACGATCGACGACGACCTGCAGTTGTTTCGAGGCAACCGACAGAACTTCGCGGACCTGCTGAAGACCGGCGAGGACCAAGGCTTCCTGACTTACGTCGTAACCGTCCGGAATCTGAAGCTTAGCGCGCCTCGCGTGCTGGGCTTCACGTACAATCCTTCGAAGGACATATGGCTCAAATCCTGGTTCCCCCGGCCGACGCTCGTATACAATCGCATTCCGCTCCGCGAGGATGAGAGATTGCCCTGGGTGCGCAAAAAGCTGGCGCGGATCGCCAGCCAGCCCGACATGGCGTTTTTCAATCGGCGCTTCTTCAATAAATGGTCCTTGTTCAAATGGCTGAGCCAGTATAAAACGACGCGCGGCTTCGTCCCCGAGACGAAGCGGCTGACCGAGCAGACGGTGCTGTCCGGCATGCTGAAGCGTTATCCGCTCGTGTATCTCAAGCCGGTCATGGGCAAAGCGGGCGTCGGGATCATGACGGTCAAGATCTCGCCGGAAAAAAACCTCCCTTACCGTCTGCAGGTGCAGGACGAAAAAGGAAGCAACACGTACCACTGCTCGACGCTGAACCGGCTTTGGCTGCGGGTGCGCGCCAATACGAAAACCCAATCCGAGCCGTATATCGCCCAGCAGGGCATCTCGCTTGCGAAAGTGAACGGCCGTCCCTTCGACCTGCGCGCACTCGTGCAGAAAAACGCGGACGGCGCCTGGGAGCTGACCGGCATCGGCGCAAGAATGGCAGGCTCCTCGAGCATCACGACACATGTGCCGCGAGGCGGCTCGATCGAGGACCCGGAGCGGCTGCTCGCTGCCGTGTTCGGACCCGAAAAGGCGCAGCAGGTATTCACGAAGGTCCGCCAAACCGTGCTCGTACTGGCGGAACGGATCGAGCGCTCCTCTCACAGCCGTCTGTTCGAAATGTCCATGGACCTTGGCGTCGACGAGGATGGACATCTGTGGTTTTTCGAAGCGAACTCCAAGCCGATGAAATTCGATGAGCCGCATATACGCAAAAAGTCGCTCGAGCGCATTTTTCAATACGGCCAATATATTCATCGGCGGCGCAGCCAGGAGCGAAGGTAAGGCCGTCAAGCGACAGTAAAGCCGGAACGCTTGCCCTTGCGGCAGATTCCCAACCGAGGTGACGAACGTGGCGGCGCAGCCGACGCTTGGCATATTGACGCTGTACTTGAACGAACGCAAGATGCTGGAGGAAAAGTCCGTCTATGCGCGCATGACCGTGATCGGACGCAAGCTCGGTCTCTCCGTATTCGTCTTCACGCCGGACGACGTCGACGAGGCGGGCGACCGCATTTTCGCGATGTTTTACAGCCCCGATTCCCGATCCTGGGAACGCAAGTGGGTCCGTTTCCCGCAGCTGATCTACGACCGCTGCCGAATCCAGCGCAGCCCGAGATTCCAGCGCTTGCTTGCCTTCAGGCGGAAATACGGGCACCTGACGTTCCTGAACCGGCCGCTTCGCAACAAGTGGACCGTTCACCGGACGCTGGGCAAGGTCGCCGCCTTCGAGGCTCACCTGCCCTCGACCCGATTCTACGATTCGCCCGAAGACGTGCAGGCGATGCTTCGGAAGCATTCGCTTGTGTACGTGAAGCCAATCAACGGCACGGGCGGCCGCGGCATCCTGCGCGTGGAGCGGATGAAGGACGGCACCTACGCCGTCCAGGGTCGCGATCACGCCCGGCGAATCGTGACGCCGCGGCGTGTGTCCAAGGAGCAGCTCGCCGCCGTGCTGCGGTCATGGGATAAGCACGGCGACCGGTATATCGCGCAGCAGGGACTGCATATCCGTTTGCCGAGCGGGCGAGTGCACGATTACCGGATGCTCGTGCAAAAAAACGGCGAAGGCGAATGGACGGTGACCGGCTGTGCCGGCCGCGTCGGTCCGCCCCGCAGCATCACGAGCAATTTGCATGGCGGCGGCAGAGCCGTGCCCATGAATACACTGCTGCGCGAATGGATCGGCAGCGAGGAGCGGATCGGCCAGATCCGCAAGACCGCCGAGACGCTCGGCATCGGCGTGGCGCGGCATCTCGAGCGCACGTACGGCGCGCTGTGCGAGCTTGCGCTCGATCTGGCGATCGACCGTGAGGGCCGCGTCTGGCTCTTGGAGGTCAATCCGAAGCCCGCGCGCGAGGTGTTCATCCAGGCGGGCGAGCGAGACGTATACCGGACGGCGCTGTCGCGGCCGCTCGAGTACGCGGTGTGGCTTCACCGCCAGCGGCGGCTCGCGCGCACCGGCAAAAGCCGCTTGCCGGCCGGCTCGGGCGTGGGCAGCGCAGGTGCAGGCAGCGGCAGCGGCGGCGCTGCGGCCGGCGGTCCCGTCACCGGCGGGGGGAGCGGCGCCGGCTTTGCTGCCGGCAGGCCGCAGGCATCCGCGGGCGGAGTGCCGCCGGTAAGCGGCAGCTTCCCTGCGGAGACGGCCGGGAGCGGCGGCATCGGCAGTTTAAGCGGCATGGGAGGAGGAGCAAACTTCTGAATCCGGCCACCGCCGCGGACTGGATCCGATTCGCGCTCGCCTCCTAAATAGCAGGCATTGGCTCCTGCCGGCACTGCAATTAACCCTTGCTTTCTCTATAACCGGCGATTACAGCCCACATTGCCCGATTCTGCCCCCTTGCCTTCCCATTCGTGCCGTTACGTGGAAACAACCGTTAACAAAGAACCGTCAGGGATAGATCACCCTGACGGTTCTTTTAAGTTGAGCGGAATTTTATATTCCAACTCCGCGCACCAAATCCAGCAGCTCGGAAAAGCGCGCGATCCGCACGTCCGCTCCGTCCAGCTCGCCCTCGCGCCGGAAGCCGGCATAATCGCAGCCGACCGTGAACAGGCCGTTTCCTTTCCCGGCTTCGACATCCGAGTGACGGTCGCCGACCATCCACGCCGACTTCGCGCCGCTTTGCTCGAGCAGCAGGCGGACAAGCTCCACCTTGGAGCGCGTGGCGTATTCGCCGGCGCTGTAGAAGCCCTCGAACAAATCGCCGATGCCTCTCAGCCTCGGCACTTCTTTGACGTAGGATTCCAATCCGTTGCTGGCCACGAACAACCGCACGCCGCGCGACTTCAGCTCGCCCAGCACCTCCGGCACCCCTTCGTACAATTCGCCCCGCCCGTTCTCCAGCTCCTCCAGCTCATACTGCAAGAGCAATTCATTGGCGCGGTCCTGCGCAGCTTGCGAACCGTCCGGCATGACCTTCTGCCAGATATGCTCCAGCAGCATGCCTAGCGAGCCTAGCAAACGCTCGACAGGCGGCTCAGGCGCTAGGTATAAACCTTCCTCGCGCAAGGTTGCGAAGACGCGGCGATGCACTTCTTTAAGCAGCGTCTCGGTACGAAACAAAGTTCCGTCCAGATCAAAAAGCATGGCCTCCGGTAAATCGTACGGTTTCATAGTCGACTCCTCGGTTTTTTCATCCATCATACCGGAGCCCGGCGGAAGTGGCAAATTTCTAACGATCATCGATATTAACGGGAAGCGCGCTCACCGGCAGGATTGCGAAGCTTTCTCTTTTTCGCATGCCATGCCTTAATCCATAACGCGCGCTCCTCGTCGCGGTACAGCCGGATCCCGAACAGCTTCAGCGGCGTCCACACTTCATGAAAGTAGTAGTAGGGCAATACATGTCCCATCCTTTACAAGATTTTCAAGACGTATGAACCTACTATACCATCTCCCGATGACAAATAAATGACAAAAGCATCAGGACCTTTGAACTAAAGGCTGTCCGCAAAGCGCACGAACAATCCCCCAAAACAACGCACTATCTTGATTGGCAATGCGGTCCCAGTCCCGCCGCCTCCAGCTGCTCGACGGACGCGCCCTTGGTGAGCTTATAAATCATGGTCGCGATCATCTCGAGATGGGCAAACTCCTTGGCTCCTATAACGTATCAGTATTAGACATTGCTCGGTATAAGGCCAAGCCCATTGTCGGGGCCGATAAAAAAACAGGAAGGCTGGAATAAACCCATTTTGCTAAAAATAGTTCTTTGTCTAGCGGATAGCAGGCTATTCGTCCATGCCTAAAAAATAAACGCACGTACACTGAACAATCTTAATGGGGAGGTGTCGTGATGAGTTGTCCCGATGTAAAAAAACGGTGCAAAAAGAAAACCGTAACGGTGTGTCCTCCGAAAAAGAAAAAAAAGAAACATCACGTTCGAGTAGCCAAAAAGATCGTTTGTAAAAGGTGTCCTCCGCCTGAAGGACGCGTATTGCTTCAAGGACTTGCGGAAGCCATCACGGAAATTGGACCTCAAGGACTTGCTGGAGCGCTAGGGCCGCAGGGAGCAGCAGGAATAGTTGGAGCGATCGGCGCTCTTGGACCTCAAGGAATTGCTGGAGCGCTGGGACCACAAGGTATTGCAGGGCTTGTAGGCGCGATTGGCGAGCTCGGACCCCAAGGACTCGCAGGGGCATTGGGGCCGCAAGGAGCAGCAGGAATTATTGGGGCGATTGGCGCTCTCGGGCCGCAAGGAATCGCAGGAGCGCTCGGACCACAGGGCATCGCAGGACTCGCGGGAGCCATCGGCGCAGCTGGATTGACAGGACCGGCGGGACCGGCAGGAGCTGTTGGACCGGCGGGACCGGCAGGAGCTGTTGGACCGGCGGGACCGGCGGGACCGGCAGGGCCTGCAGGAGCAGTAGGACCGGCAGGGCCTGCAGGAGCAGTAGGACCGGCAGGACCGGCGGGATCGGTTTTAGGATTTGCAGATTTTTTTGCCTTAATGCCGCCTGATAATGCAGCAACAGTCGCTCCTAATACGGATGTAAGTTTTCCGCAAGATGGTCCCGTCAGCGGGACTCAGATTACCCGCATTAATGCCAGCTCATTTAACTTGGCTGCGATTGGCACTTATCAGGTATTGTTTCAGGTGAATGTTAACGAAGCCGGTCAACTGCTATTAACATTAAACGGTGCAGATCTGGCCTATACGGTAGTCGGACGTGCGACAGGAACTTCTCAAATCGTAGGAATGGCACTTGTACAAACCACCGTCATTAATTCTGTTCTCACGGTTCGAAATCCGGCAGGCAACTCCACGGCACTCACTATTACTCCGTTAGCTGGAGGAACGAGGCCCGATTCCGCACACCTTGTTATTATGCAGATCGCATAAATGGAAAAATGCATCAATTAAACAGCGGTAGTCTCGGACTTTTACTTCAGTCCATGACTCCGCTTTTTTTTTGCACTCGCTCCTCATGAAAATGTTCGGCGCCCGGTAGATTAATCTTGGTAGATGAAGTTTCCCTCTGTCGTTTCAGGGTCGACTCCATTCTATCTAGGCCAGCGTCCCGATAAAGTTTACTTACATGACCAAAGACGCAGGTCCGATAACCAATCACAATGGCCACCGATCCTGCGCCGGACCTTGAATTCAATAAATCTTCTTCTGCTCCCGGTCCGCCTTGATGATCTCGACCGCCTCGCGGAACCGCAGCGAGTGAATGATCTCCCGCTCGCGAAGGAACTTCAGGCTGTCCTGGATATCGACGTCATCCGTCATATCGATGAGCCATTGATAGGTCGCCCTCGCTTTTTCCTCTGCGGCGATATCCTCATACAAGTCGGCGATCGGATCGCCCTTCGCCTGTATGTAGGTCGCCGTCCACGGTACGCCGCCGGCGTTTTCGTAGAATAGGGCGCTGTCGTGGTTGGCAAAATGCGGTCCCAGCCCCGCCGCCTCCAACTGCTCGACGGACGCGTCCTTGGTGAGCTTATAAATCATGGTCGCGATCATCTCGAGATGGGCAAACTCCTCCGTGCCGATGTCCGTCAGCAGGCCGATAACCTTGTCTGGAATCGTATAGCGCTGATTGAGGTACCGAAGCGCGGCCGAGAGCTCTCCGTCGGCACCGCCGTATTGCTCGGACAAATAACGCGCCATACGGATATCGCATTTCCCGACCTTGACGGGATACTGCAGCTTTTTCTCATAAACCCACATATCGCGCCCCCTCTTCTACACTTGCCACGGCCACGGCGTATCGATCCACTGCCAGGGATAGCGGCTGAAGCTGTTCCCGAACCCCATCTGCGGCCCGTACTTTTGCTCGAACGAGGCCATCAATTGCTTGCGCAACTGCGCAAGCTGATTGAACTGCTGAAGCGCCTGCAGGTCGGCCGGATGCGTGTCGAGGAACAAATTAAGCTCCACCAGCGCGAAGTCGACCTTCTGGATCTCCAGCAGGTCCCGCTTGTAAGCCTCTCCCCCTCGCTGCGGCGCATGCTGCGCATAAGTATTTTCAATGTTCCGGTTCACGGCTTCTTCTCTGTCGGCCACGCCCATCAGCCTCCTTTGCGGTTGCAGCGCGACGTATACGGACTATACAACGCGGGCCACAGCGTACCTCTGAACAGAGCTTCGTCGAGGGGAAATTGGGGCAAATTCGAGGGTTGAAAATAAATGTACTGATTGGGCGGCACGATATACCTCTTTACCGGCACGGGGGGACACGGATCGTCGGGGCTGACATAAGGGTGCCATTCCCTCCACTGGTTGTCGTACACGCGGATTCCTCCTTAGGCTAGACCGTACGGCGTACTGCTCTAGCCTATGCGCCCATGGGCCCGGTTTGAACGACAAGATCGGATAAATTTAGATTGGCTTGTCTGCAAAAAAAGCCCCCGCCTTATTAAAGGCGGAGACTCAGCGCGGTTAAAAACGAAGGTCTGTTATAGTTTGATCTTGAGATTAATCAATCCCACCTTGCGGGCGGCCATGTACACGATAACGACGACCGGACCGAGGAAGACGCCGACCAATCCGACCAATTCGAAGCCGACATACAAGCTGATGAGCGCAGGGAGCGCGCCGATGCCGACCGCATCCCCGAGCACCTTCGGTTCTACGATCCTGCGTACGACGGTAATGACGAGGAACAGCAGAATGAGTCCGATGCCGGCGTAAGTGTCTCCCGTCAGCAACATATAGGCTGCCCATGGCACGAGTACGGACCCCGTGCCGAGGATCGGCAATATATCGACGACGACGATCAGCAGCGCGATGGCGAGCGGGTAGCCCGTACCGATGATAAGCAGACCGACAAAGGAGAGAACATACGTCATGAGGCTCAGCACGAACTGTGCCCGCAGGAAGCCGAATATCGACCTGCGCAAATTTTCCATGACTTGAGAGACCTGGCTTCTGGATTCCTCGGCGAAGACGGACAGGAACGAGGCCATCATCGTCGGCAGGCTCAGGCTGAACAGGTACACGGCGACAAAAAACACGATCATGACGACAAAAAAGCTCGGGATGCCCGCCGCAAACCCGACAAGCGGCTTGGAGATCGACGTAGCAAGTCCCGACAACCAATCTGTCAGATTGTTCGTCAAGCTCTCCAGCTTGATCGGCAGCTCATTGTCGTTGCCCACGCCGTTGTACGAGTTGCTCGCTTTTTCAAGCGCGTCCTGGATGTAGTCATTGGCGCTCTTGAGATAGGACGGCAGATTGCTCCAGAACGAGGTCAGCTCCTCGAAAATCTTGATGCCGATCAGTCCCATAAGTCCGAGCAATCCGAGCGTAAACAAAGTGCTCGTCACCGTAGACGCCGTCAGCCGGTTCATTTTAAACTTGGTCATGAAAATCTTGGTCAGCGGTTCAAGGAAGATCACGACGATCAAAGCCAGCAGGAACGGTGCGCCTACCGTAAACAGCAAATAAAGAAATCCAAGCCCCAAAACCATCAGCAATACTGTGCGCAGCGGCATGCATTCACACCTTTCGAGGATCGTTCGCCCTGTCGGCGAATCCGGAATACGTCAACTACAGACCGGAAGGCGAGTCCGTACGGTCGTCCGCATCCGATTGTTTATACCGATAGATATGTACGCGCTGGACTCTTAGACGTTCCACTTCGGCGATCTCGAAAACATAGCCTTGCTCGACGATCTTGTGGCCCTCCTCGACGTTGCCGTCAAGGCTCTTGAACAGCCAGCCGCCGATCGAATCGACCTCTTCTTCCTCGATCTCGACGCCGAGCAGGTCGTCGACCTCCTCGATCAGCATGCGTCCGTCCACCGAATAGACGTCGCCCTGCATTTCGACGGCCGGCGGCTCGTCGTCGAATTCGTCCCGCATCTCCCCGACGATCTCCTCGAGAATCATCTCGGCCGTCAGCATGCCGGCCGTGCCGCCGTATTCGTCGATGACGATCGCGAGCTGCGACTTGTGGCGCTGCATAAGCTTGAGCACGCGGCTGATCTCCATCGACTCAGGCACGCTTAATATCGGACGCAAGTAGGCGCGCAGATCCTGCTCTTCGTCCGGATCGGCCGTGAGCACGTCCGTGATGTGGACGAATCCGATAATCTGATCCTTGTCCTCGACGCCGACCGGATACCGGGTATGCTTGACGCGGTAAGCGAGCTTCATGTTCTCGTCGAACGGCAGGTTGGTGAACATGCAGTCCATGTCCGTACGAGGAAGCATGACTTCGCGGGCCACCCGTTCGGAAAACTCGAACACGTTGTCGAACAGCGTCATCTCTTCCTTGTCGATGATGCCGCTCTTGGCGCTCTCATTCATGAGGATGCGGATCTCTTCTTCGGTATGCGCCGCATCGTGTTCGCTGGCAGGCTTGACGCCGATCAAACGCAGCAGCAGGTTCGCCGCGTTGTTGAGCAGCCAGATGACCGGCAGGAACAGCCGGTAGAAGAGCAGCAGCGGAAGCGACAGCCACAGCGATACGCCCTCCGACTTTTGGATCGCGAGCGACTTGGGCGCGAGCTCTCCCAGCACGATATGAAGGAACGTGATCGCGCTGAACGCGATGATATACGAGATCGTATGGATCGTCGTCTCGTTGGTCACGCCGTATTGGTGAAGCAGCGGGATGACGATCAGATCGGCGATGGCCGGCTCGCCCGTCCAGCCGAGCCCGAGCGAGGCGAGCGTGATGCCTAGCTGCGTGGCCGACAGATAGACGTCCAGCTTGCGGTTGACCTTAAGCGCGTACTTGGCCCTGACATTCCCCTCGTTCGTCAGCTGCGTGAGCCGGGATTGGCGCACTTTGACGAGCGCGAATTCGGCCGCTACGAAAAATCCGTTCAGCAGCACGAGAAAAAGAACGAGTACGGCGTGCCAGGCGATCGAACCCCATAACAATTCCGTGTTCAAGCAGCTTCAGCTTCCTTTCGTACGGCGCGGTAATTGCGGGTACATCGCGCTCGGCGCTTGCATGCGCGCGATCGTCTAGACGATCGCGCGTCGGCGGGTAAAGTCGACATCCTTGTAATACATGTCGGTTACCAGAAGATTCGGACCGCAGCAGCCCGCAGCCGGACAATGGCAATTGAGGCCCCGCTGCATCGGGTGCGCCTGCCAGCGGTCGAACACGTCGTCGAGGCGCTCTGTCTTGACGTTGCCGAACGGCGGGACGGCCGCGAAATCGGTCACGTACACGTCCCCGCTGAACAGGTTGACGTTGACGCGGTTGCGGCCGTCCGGATCGTTGCGCACGGTGACATTCGGCTCGTCGGCCAGCCTGCTTAGCAGGCGGCGCTCCAGCGGATCGTCCCCGCAAGCGTAAAACGGCAGCGTGCCGAACAGCATCCACATGTCGCGCCGCCTGACGTCAAGCAGTTCCTCGACGGCTTCGAGCATCTGCCGCTTCGTGATCGCGGGCAGTCCCGAGGCAAAGGAGCTCGGATACATCGGATGCACCTCATGCCTGCTGCAGCCCATCTCGCCGACGAGACGGTGGATCTCCTTCATTTTCCCGTGCGTCCGGTAGTTGATCATCGACTCCGCCGAGACGAACAGACCGCCGTCGGCCAGCCGTCTGGCGTTTTCCATCATGCGCTCGTACATGCGCCCGGCGGCCCCGAGGCCGACCTCCCGTCCGGTGCGCGCGAAGCCGATGCGGTGGAAATCCTCGGCCTCCGTGTAATTGAAGGAAATATGCATGACGTCCAAATGAGGCGCGATCAGCTCGTAACGGCCGTAATCAAGCGTCACGTTGGAATTGAGCTGCGTGCGGATGCCGCGCGACCTTGCGTACTTAAGCAGCGGGATCAGCACGCCCGTGACAGTGTTCATGCTAAAAGTCGGCTCTCCGCCGGTAAGGCTGATCGTCTCCAGATGCTCGACCTCGTCCAGCCTGCGGAGCATCAGGTCGATCGGCAGCGCCTCGGCTTCGGTCATCGTCAGGCTGTCGCCGACGGCGCAATGCTCGCATCGCATATTGCATAAATGAGTAACGGTAAATTCAACGCTCGTGAGCGCATGCTTGCCGTACGCCTGCAGCGAACGGATCGGATCCCACGGATCGTACGCAGGCGACAGCGGCGTGAGATCGGCCGGCGGCGCGAAAAGGGCGCCCGTCCCGGCTTGGGCGGAGCCAATCATCGGTCATACTCCCTGTCTTGTCGAATGTAATGCTATTGTACCGGGTAAGCGCCGGATAACGCAAACGAAAGCCCTTGGAGACATGCCGCTCCAAGGGCTCGAATGCGTGCCTATGCTTCGCTTAAGGCGGGACCGTTGGTCACGACGCGGGAGATCATGACCGACAGGTGCTTGGACAAATCCATATCGAACGGGGACTTCAGCTCCTCGCCGCCTTCGTTGGTAAGGATTCGCACGATCGGCCGATGCAGCGTCAGCGTGTTCACGTCCACGATGACGCCGGTCTGGCCGCTCGACAGCTCTACGGTCATGCCGACCGGATAGATGGCGACCTTGTCTCGAAACAGGCGGAGCATCTCCGTGTCGTACAGCGAGTCGCTGCCCGCGTACAAGAGCTCGACCGCCTGGTGCGGCAGCATGGCGTTGCGGTAGATCCGGTGGCTCGTCATCGCATCGTACGAGTCGACGATGCCGATCCACTTGGCGTAATCGTGGATCTCGTGGCCTCGAATGCCGCGCGGATAGCCCGAGCCGTCCAGCCGTTCGTGGTGCTGGAAGGCGCAATGAGCGACGATGAGCGGCAGGTTGGGCTCGTCCTTGAGCAGCTGGAAGCCGCGTTCGGTATGGCGCTTCATCTCCTCGAACTCCTGCTTGGACAACGCCCCCGGCTTCAGCAGCACGTCGAGCGGTATCCGGGACTTGCCGACGTCGTGCAGCAGGGAACCGAGGCCAAGCGTCATCAGCTCGTCCCTGCTGTAGCCGCGGGCGATGCCGAGCAGCGACGTATACACGCAGACGTTGAGCGAATGGATATACAAATAGTGATCCACGCTCTGCAGGTTCAGCAGCATGATCATGGCGTCCCGATTGCTGTACAGATCGTCGAGGATCGTCGACATCGTCTCGCGCACGGCTTTGCCGACGTAGGGATAGATCCCGCGCCGGGAGCTGTCGGCCATCTCGCGGAACACGTTCTTAACGGTCTTCAGCGCCCGCCGCTGCGTCTCCTCGCTGATCAGCTCGGGAATCTCGATGCCTTCGGTCTTCGGGTCCGAAATATAGATGTAATGAATGCCCATACTGCTCAGGCGATTCAACAGTCCCTGGGTCAACTCGACTCCTTCAGCCAGCAGCACGATGCCATCTTCGGAGAAAATCTTTTTACCAAGCCTCATTCCGGGGAGGCAAGCTGTCACTGGCATCAAGCGCATATTCCTTTAACTCCCCCCTTGTTGGTACTCTTCCGCAGACAAAGGCTCTGGCTATATCATCGGAATCCTCTTATGATAATGTAAGAGATTTGACGCCCATTGACAAGATATTCCTTCCTAAAAGTCGACACTATTCGCCAAAACTCCTTAAGAACCCACAAAAATACGTCCGCTAGTTCGCTATTGACGGCGAACCGGCGGACGCTTGATTAATGAGGCGAATTCGCGAATAGCGCGATGCGGATTATAATGCCGCGGAGGCAGCGCTCTCCGACCAGCGGCGCCGGACACAATCGGCTACCGCCCGCTCGTCGCTCAGCGCCTCGGCCAGCAAGTCGCGAATGAACTCGGGCAGGCAATAGCGCAACACGCGTCCCTGCTTCAAGCCGACATAACCGATGCCGAACGTAAACATGTCGAGCGTGCCGACTGTATAGACCCGCTTATCGTCCAGCGGTTCCCCGTTCACCAGAACGCTGCAGACCCGTTCGTACGGCGGCGCGGCGGGATCGAAGACCACCTCGGCGCCGTCCGTGCACAAGCGGCCAAGCACCTTGCCCCGGAAGCCGAAGCCGTGAAACTCCAAACCGATGAACTCCGGCAGCAGGCTCTCCTCGAACGCCTGCTTCAGCAGCTCGCCGGTCAGCTCGATCAGGCACGGGTTGATCGGCGACGGACATACGGCATGGATTCGCTCGCGGGTCACCGGCCCCGCCGAAAGTCCGTCCAAAATCTGCCCTGCGTTTGTAAGTCCGATCTCGGCGCCGGTCTTGCGGCGCAGCGCCCCCGCGAGCAGCGTCCCGAGCGGGCTCTCCGCATCTGCATCTCCGGCGAGCGGAACGACCAACCGCGCGATCGGCTCAGCCATCGCCAGCTTGGCCTCCTTGAGCGCTGCGGCGACGATCTCCGCCGTCTCTGGATCCCCTTCCCGGCCCTCTGTCGGGATCGTTCGACCCTCGATGGCGAGCCCCCGTCCCTCGGCGCCGCGCTCGATCTCGACTGTGCCTACATAGCGGCCGAACTTGCCGGCCGCGCAGACGACCGTGCCCCCGATCCGCAGCGGAACCTCCAGCAAGTGATGCGTATGGGCGCCGAGGATCACGTCGATGCCGGGCACCGCAGCCGCCATCCGTTCGTCCTGGCGCAGTCCGAGATGCGAGATCGCCACGACGACGTCGCAGTCGGCCCGAAGCTCGGCGACGCAAGCGGCCGCCTCCTCCAGCGGATCGGACACTTCCCAGCCGAGCAGCTCGTAAAAATCGCTGAACTGTACGGTTAGCCCGAACAGGCCGACCGTCAGTCCGGCTTTTTGAAGGGTCAGCGTCCGGCGCATCCATGCCGGTGGACGTCCCGTCGCGGAGAGCTTCAGATTCGCGCAGACGACGGGGTAGGCGGCATCCTCGTAAAGCCGCGACAATTGGGCCGGCGTATAGGTCAGGCCTTCGTTGTTCCCGAACGTCACCGCGTCATAGCCAAGCCGCGTCAGGAGCTCTCTGTTCACGACGGCGTCGGTGCCCTCCGTTTCGATCCGTACGCGGTCCAGATGGTCGCCGCAGTCGATGAGCAGGAGCCGCTCCGCCGGTACAGATCTGCGGACTTCCTTTATATAATCGGCCGCCCTGGCGGCCTCCTCGAAATGACTGTGGATATCGTTGGTATGAAGCAGAATCAGCTTGCCGCTTTGCACCGAATTGTCGCCCCCTACCCGCCGATTTGAGACATTCTGCGCCCCGTCGGCACGTGCGACTGGGCATCTCCCGCCAGCAACGCCGCCATCTCGTGGTTCTCCGGCTTGATGCGCATCGCCTTCATGAACAGCTCGCGCATCGCCTGCGGAGAACCGAGCGCCGGCCGGACGCTCAGCTCGTCCACCCAGTAAAGGCAGGGCTTGAGGTCGCCTTCCGCGGTCAAGCGGAGACGGTTGCAATTGGCGCAGAAATGATTGCTGACCGGATGGATCAGACCGAAGGAGCCAGCCCCGCCCAAGATCCGGAAGTTCTCGGACGGACCGTTGCCTGCAGGTCCTTCAGGCAGCGGCTCGTAAGCCAGTCCGAGACGATCGGCTTCTTCGGAGACGCGCGTCAGCGGCAGATAGTGATCGCGCCAGCCGGCGTCGTCGTGCCCGATCGGCATATATTCAATAAACCGGATATGAAGCGGCTTCTCGGCGCTCAGGCGGAGAAAGGGCCCGATCTCGTCCTCGTTTACGCCTTTGAGCAGCACGCAGTTTAGCTTGATGGGTCCGAGCCCGGCCTCTGCCGCGGCCTCGATGCCTTCCAGCACTTTGTCCAGCCTGCCCCTGCGCGCGATAAAGCGAAAGCGCGCGCTGTCCAGCGTATCCAGGCTGATATTGACGCGATCGAGTCCGGCGCGCTTAAGCGCGGCAGCCTGCGGGCCGAGCAGCAGCCCGTTCGTCGTAAGGGAGATCTCCTCGATGCCGCGAATCGACTTCAGGGTCGCGATCAACCCGGCGATGCCCGGGCGGACGAGCGGTTCGCCGCCGGTGATCCGAAGCTTGGATATGCCGAATCCCGCGGCGGTCTCCACCACCTCGGCGATCTGTTCGTAGGTCAGAAGGCGGTCCCGGTCCATGAATTCCATGCCCTCCTCGGGCATGCAGTACAGGCAGCGCAGGTTGCAGCGGTCCGTGACGGAGATGCGCAGGTACGTATGCTTGCGGTCGTATCGATCCTTCAATTCCGTCATGGCGAAGCCCTCCTTCAGGAAGCTCGAATCGCTCCCTGTAATACTAGCTGACATGGGTATAGCATAACATTTTCAGAAGCATTATGATATGCTTGGACAAGGCATCCCCTGGTGAATCGTATGGAAGGCAGGGCAAATTTATGACGACATACAGATGGAAAATATATTTATTCGCCGGACTGGCGGAGCGACTCGGTTCGCGCCTGCTCGAGACGTCATTTGCGGAAGAGAGACTTACGGCCGGCGAGCTGAAGCGCCGCCTTGCGGCCGCCCACCCGGAGCAGGCCGATCTGATCGCGGTGTCGTTCGTCGCGCGCAACCAGGCGTTTTCCCAGGACGAAGCGGAGCTCGGCCACGATGACGAGCTTGCGCTGCTGCCGCCCGTTTCCGGCGGCTGCGGACCGGTCGAAGGCGACCGGTCCGCGGCGACATCCGCAGCGCCCTATGCGATATCGGCAGCGGCGCTGTCGACGGACGATGTGTTATCGCTGGTGCACCACCCCGATCACGGCGCCGCGCTCCTGTTCGCGGGAACGACGCGGGGGCTAACGGGCGACCAGCGTACGGTCACGCTTGATTACGAAGCGTACGAGCCGATGGCGCTCGCGGCGCTGCGGCAGATCGGCGACGAGATCGGCGAGCGGTGGCCCGGCACGCTGTGCGCGATCCACCACCGCATCGGATCGGTCGGCATCGGCGAGACCAGCGTCCTCATCGCCGTCTCCTCGCCGCACCGCGCTGCCGCCTATGAAGCGAGCCGGTATGCGATCGAACGACTCAAGCAGACGGTGCCGATCTGGAAACGCGAGGTGTACGAGGACGGTTCCGAATGGAAAGGACATCAGACCGGCCCTTGGAATCCGCTGGCGCCTCCGGCAGGTGAAGGGCCGTGACCGATTCGTTCACCGAAGGCGCGGCGGACGGGAACGCACGTTATGCGGACCGCTATGCGCGTCAGACCCGCTTCGCCCCGTTCGGCGTCGAAGGGCAGGCGCGCCTGTCGGCCAAGACCGCCGCGATCGTCGGCGTCGGCGCGCTGGGCTGCGTCTCGGCCAACCATCTGAGCCGCGCCGGCATCGGCCGCCTCATCCTGATCGACCGCGACGTCGTCGAACCGACCAACCTGCAGCGACAGCTGCTCTACGACGAATCTGACGCGGCCCAAGGAACGCCGAAGGCAGTCGCTGCCGCGCGAAGGCTGTCCGCGATCAACGGCGACGTCGCGTACAAGTCATATGCGGTCGATCTGAACGCCGGCAATGTCGAGACGCTGCTGGCGGACGCCGATCTTGTCGTTGACGGCACGGACAGCTTCGGAATCCGGTACCTGCTCAACGAGTGGAGCGTGAAGCATGGCAAGCCATGGATCTACGGAGCGGCCGTCGGCGCTTCCGGCATGACGATGACGATCCGCCCCGGCACGGGCGGTCCTTGCCTGCGCTGCCTCTTTCCGCAGCCGCCGCGCGGCGGCACGCTCGATACATGCGAGACGGCAGGCGTTCTCGGACCGATCGTCGACCTTATTGCATCCGTGCAGTCGATGGAGGCGATCAAGCTGCTCGCCGGGCACGAAGAGGCGCTGCACGGCGCGCTGCTCCAGACAGACCTTTGGCATACGGGCTGGCAGCAGCTCGGGATCGCAGGCGCTCGAAGGCTTGATTGCCCCGTCTGCGGCGGCGAGCGCCGATTCGAATGGCTGGACGGCGACGCCGCCGAGCCGCTAACCGCCTCGCTCTGCGGCCGTAGGACGGTCCAGGTATCGCCTGCAGCCTCCGATGCGTCGCTCGATTTGCCGCTGCTCGCCGCCAGATGGGCGCCGCTCGGGCGTATTGAGCTGCACGACTACCTGCTTCGGCTCCGCCGGGACGACGGCATCGCCTTCGCGCTATTCCCCGACGGCCGCGCGCTCGTATCCGGCACGGACGATCCAGTGCGGGCAAGGCGCCTCTACGCCGAGTTAATCGGCGAATAGTCCTACTCCCTTTCGACAAAAATCGATTGCAAGCGCTCCTTTTACTTGGTAACATATGGTTTGAAAGCGGTTATCCGACGTTGATGCCGCAGAAGACCATACGGCGAGGTGCGCGATGCGAATTCATATTACAGATTTGCAAGCTGGCGATCAAATCTCGCAAGATATCTTTAACGCGTACGGCCTGCACGTTCTGTCCAGCGGCGCGATCTTGAACGAGTCCGATCTGTCTCGGCTTTACCAGCATCGGATCGACTACGTGGACATCGAGCAGCGGGTCTCCCCTTCGTTCGAAGCCTCGGAGACCGCCGCCGACCTGTTCCCGCCCGAGCTCCGCTACAAGTTCGAGGATGCAGTCGCTGGCTGCGAGCTGCTGTTCAAGCAGGCGCTCGTCGAAGGCAAAATTTCCGAGGAGGATGCGAAGGAGAGCTTCCAGCCGCTCGTCAGGCATTTCCAGGAAGAACGGGACGTCGTATCGCTCATGCTGAGCATGCATACGCAGGACGAATATACGTACCAGCACTCGGTCCAGGTCGGCATGCTCTCCTTCTACATGGCCAAGTGGCTGGAGTGGAGCGAAGAGGACCAGATCCGAGCGGGCATGGCCGGTTTCCTGCACGATATCGGCAAGTGTCGGATTCCGGAAGAGATCCTGAAGAAAAGCGGGCGCCTGACCGATGCGGAGTTTGAGGAAATCAAAAAGCATTCGGCCCACAGCTATCAGATTCTGAAGGACTCGTATTCGGACGAAGAGATCGCCGTCGCCGCGCTCCAGCACCACGAGAGACGCGACGGTACGGGATATCCCGAGCGGCTCCATGACCAGGCGATCATGCCGATGTCCAGAGTCATCGCGATCGCGGACATATATAGCGCCATGAGTTCGGATCGCGTCTATCAGGAGAAGCGGGATTTGCTGTGCGTGCTTAAGGAACTGTACAGGCTCAGCTTTAACGAACTGGACGCGGAGATGACTTTGACGTTCATTAACCGGATGATCCCCAATTTTATCGGCAAGCGCGCGCAGCTGTCCGACGGACGGTGGGGGACGATCATTATGACGCACCCCACGGATCCGTTCCGTCCGCTTATTCACGTCGACGATAAGTTTATCGACCTGGCCGTCGAACACGGCCTTGAGATCGATCGGATTTCCACCTGAACAACAGACAGCCCCGGCCATATTCGGCCGGGGCTTTTTCATGCTTTTGCCCGGAGTCTCTAGAGCAGCCGCTTGGCGTATAAGAACGTATCCTGCCAATAGGCTTTGTCGATATCCGTAATCTGAACCCCGTCCTCCGGCTTCGGGCTTGAGTGAAGCATTTTGCCGCCGCCCATGTAGATGCCGACGTGACCGACCGTCTTATCTGTCTTGAATCGGCCGGGCACATAATAGAACATCAAATCCCCGGGCTGCAGCTCGTTCCTTGACACCGCAGTTCCGTGTTCGGCCTGCTCCCTGGCGGTACGGGGAAGCTGAATGCCCTTTTCGGCGAACAGATACTTTACGAACGACGAGCAGTCGAACAACCCTGTTTTTTCGTAGTCGCCGGCTCCGAAGTCGTATTTGACTCCCAGGAATTTCTGCCCGTGCGAAATGATATCGGCAGCATCGCTTGAAGCGGAGGCGATCCGCAGCTTTCCGCCGCTTGCCGTGCCCGGGGCCGCGTCGGCGAAGGGCAACCCTCCATGGCCTGCGTCATGGCCAAAGGCTCTTGGAAGAAAGGAAATCGTGTCTTTATTCGTACGCATGGCCAGTTCTTTTCCGAACAAGGCGGGCAGTCCTGCTGCCGGAACGTACAAGTTGTCATTCTCCTTTACCGCCGGCGCCGGCAGCCTGCTCACCTTGCCGTCAGCCTGCACGCGGCTGTCTCCCGTACGGAATTTCCATCTCGGGTCATGATCGCCCAGACCATAGCTTCCGTCATCGAGCCACCTTCCGGTATAACCCGCTGCCTTCGCCACGTCCGCAAGCGATACATACCCCGTGCGATGAATGCTGTGAAGCCTGATGACGCTGCTCTCGGCCTTCTCGTCGGCTTTTGTCCGCTCTGTCGACTTCACCCGCACCGGCGCGTATCGCTGGCTCAGATCTGCCGTATCGCCCGGGTTGTCCGTGCATCCGGCACCTGCCAGGATTGCAGCCGCCGCTATACCTGCACAGGCCGCCCTTGCGAACACACGATTGCGCATGCTTAACCATCCCCCCGAAGCATCCTTGTGGATTTTCTGTCGTTAGGATGGTTAAACGCCGACGGATTTATGCCGTAACGCAGGAACGGTTTTACGGGCAAAGAGTGCCCGAGGGCATTCTTAAGTTTGATTCATATGATGTTTTTGCGATGCAGCACGGTCAGCAGCCGGTAAAAGTCGTAACTTCCGCCGCGCGGCGTATCGATCAGCTTGGCATCAACCGCAGCCTGCACGGCGGCGGCAGCCCATACGGGCGGCTCGGCGATTATCTGCCTGTTTTCCACCAAAGCAAGCCGGTCGGCGAGCGATCTGATTAGCGCCGTCTGCTCGCTAGCCTCTTTTTGAAGCTGCTCGAACTGTTCCCGCTCCTCCGTCGTCATCGGTATGTCCGCCTCCTCAAAATCGTCATATTTCGTCAGATCATACGTTTTGATAAGCTGAGAAAGCTTGTTGCTATAAGCCGGATCCGTCGCGTACCTGCTAAGCTGGAGCGCCTCCGCTTGTTCCGGGGCCGTCTTGGCGGCCCGGACGCGGGCATAGCGGGCATGGCCGAGCAATAAATCCTGGTCTTTGTAAAAATGATAAACGCTTTTGTAAGAACGCCACGTTCCCAACGCCTGTACGCGCTTGCCATTCACGAATTCCCATGTCGGCGTCGTATACGTTTCCCCACGCCACCACTGATTAGGCTTTCCTCCGCCTGCCTTAATGCCGCCAAGATTATAGTGCTCGTCGATCCTGCCGCCTGTCTCCAGCAGGTTCTGAGCTAATCTCACGCTCGGGAAAAGCGGCGAGCCCTCAATTCGCGCCCGCTGCGCTTGCGGGCCAAGTAGGCCAAAGAACGTCTGCCTGTCCATGTAGCACCCCCTCGGTCTATGCATGATATTCTCGCTTTGTCACGTCCATCGCGGCGCTTATGAATTCCGGGCTATGTCAACAAGCTTGAGCGCGCTTGCTGCCTTATGAAAACCAGCTCATACTTTTCAAGACTCAATGACTTGGGTGGGCGTCAATGCCCCAAAACCGTCAGGCGTTCTCCCGGTCGCCGCCTTCTTAAAACAGCCATAAAAATAGGCCAACCAGAAGTATCTGGTTGACCTATTAATACGAAACCGTCAGGGAGGATCGAGGATCTCCCTGGCAAACCTTATCGTTTTGGCGGACATTTAACCCGCGTTTCGCACGGACGTCTGTCTGTGGACGGCTCATCCGAAGCCACGAAAGCTCCGCACGCCAAAAGTGCGCTTCCCTGTCCACAATACGTCGTCTCCCGATCAAAAAGGAAAGCAAGGCGAACTTCATTGACAAAAAGAAATCCGTAGAAAATTCTACGGATTCCTGGTTTACCTATGTTGTCTCGGACTAGCCGAGACGAATCGCAGCGATTAACCGATGCTGCCTTCCATTTCGAACTTGATGAGGCGATTCATCTCGACCGCGTACTCCATCGGCAGCTCCTTGGTGAACGGCTCGATGAAGCCCATGACGATCATTTGCGTCGCCTCGGCTTCGGACAGGCCGCGGCTCATCAGGTAGAAGAGCTGGTCTTCGGATACCTTGGAGACGGTCGCTTCATGCTCGAGGGTGACGTTGTCGTTGAAGATCTCGTTGTACGGGATCGTGTCGCTCGTCGACTGATTGTCGAGGATGAGCGTATCGCACTTGATGTTCGCCTTGGCGCCTTCGGCGTTCCGGCCAAACGAAGCGAGTCCGCGGTAAGTGACCTTGCCGCCGTGTTTGGAGATCGACTTGGAGACGATCGTGGACGTCGTGTCCGGCGCCAGGTGGATCATCTTCGCGCCTGCGTCCTGGTGCTGGCCTTTGCCGGCGACGGCGATGGAGAGCACCATGCCGCGAGCGCCGCGGCCCTTCAGGATGACGGCCGGGTACTTCATCGTCAGCTTGGAGCCGATGTTGCCGTCGACCCACTCCATCGTCGCGTTCTCTTCGGCGACGGCGCGCTTGGTGACGAGATTGTAAATATTCGGCGCCCAGTTCTGGATCGTCGTGTAGCGGACGCGCGCGTCCTTCTTGACGATGATCTCGACGACGGCGCTATGCAGGGAGTTGGTGCTGTACACGGGCGCCGTGCAGCCTTCGACGTAGTGAACGAAGCTGCCTTCGTCCGCGATGATGAGCGTGCGCTCGAACTGGCCCATGTTTTCCGAGTTGATGCGGAAGTAGGCTTGCAGCGGGATCTCGCACTTGACGCCCTTCGGCACGTAGATGAAGCTGCCGCCGGACCATACGGCGCTGTTCAGCGCGGCGAACTTGTTGTCCGCTGCCGGAACGACGGTCGAGAAGTATTCCTTGAAAATCTCCGGATGCTCGCGCAGCGCCGTGTCGGTGTCGGTGAAAATGACGCCCTGGGCTTCAAGGTCTGCCTGCATGGAGTGGTAAACGACCTCGGACTCGTACTGGGCCGAGACGCCGGCCAGGAATTTCTGCTCGGCCTCGGGGATGCCCAGCTTGTCGAACGTCGCCTTGATCTCCTCCGGCACTTCTTCCCACGTCTTGCCTTGCTTTTCCGACGGCTTGACGTAGTACTGGATGTCGTTGAAGTCCAGTTCGTCCATGTCGCCGCCCCAACGCGGCATCGCCATCTTGTTGAACTGCTCCAGCGACTTGAGACGGAAGTTCAGCATCCACTCCGGTTCGCCCTTCATCTCCGAGATCGTGCGGACGATCTCCGGGGTCAGGCCTTTGCCGGATTGGAATACGGCCTTGTGCTCGTCGCGGAAACCGTACTGGTACTCTTCCATTTCGGGCATTTGCTTCGCCATGACGATTGTCCCTCCTTCATAGTGTTCGTGCTGTAATTGCGAAATCAAGCTTACTGCTCGACGTTTTCTTCAACCTTGCCTTGCCCTTCGTGCTCGACGCCCTTGCGCAGCGCGTTCCAGGCGAGGGTGGCGCATTTGATCCGGGCCGGGAACTTGCCGACGCCGGACAGCGCGTCGATGTCCTCGTACTCGTCGAACTCGACCTGCTCGCCCTTCATCAGGGATGAGAACTTGCCGGCCAGCGCCAGCGCTTCGTCCGTCGACTTGCCCTTGACCGCATCCGTCATCATCGACGCCGAGGACATGCTGATCGAGCAGCCCTCGCCGGTAAAGCGGGCGTTCTTCACGACGCCGTCTTCGATGTGCAGCTGCAGCGAGATGCGGTCGCCGCAGGTCGGGTTGTTCAGGTTGACGGTGACGGATTCGTCGTCCATCGTCCCGCGGTTGCGCGGGTTTTTATAGTGATCCATGATAACACGGCGGTATAAATCGTCCAACTGGCTCATAACTGGAAAAACTCCTTTGTCTTGACCAGCGCGTCCACCAGCCGGTCGACGTCTTCTTCGGTGTTGTAAAGGTAAAAGCTTGCCCGCGCCGTCGCGCTCACCTTGAGCCAGCGCATGAGCGGCTGGCAGCAATGGTGTCCGGCGCGGATGGCGATGCCCTCGGTGTCGAGCACCGTGGCAACATCGTGCGGATGCACATCGCCGAGATTAAACGTGACGAGCCCCGAGCGGTTGCCGCTCGGCCCGTAGATCGAGATATCCTCGATCTCGGACAGGCGACCGTAAGCGTACCGGGACAGCTCTCTGCCGTGACGATCGATCTCGTCCAGACCTACCGACTCGAGGAAGTCGATCGCGGCGCCGAGGCCGACCGCGCCGGCGATGATCGGCGTGCCGCCCTCGAACTTCCACGGGATCTCCTTCCAGCTCGAATCGTACAGCTCGACGAAGTCGATCATCTCGCCGCCGAATTCGATCGGCTCCATTTTCTCGAGCAGCGCCGTCTTGCCGTACAAGGCGCCGATTCCCGTCGGGCCGCACATTTTGTGGCCGGAAAACGCATAGAAATCTACGTCGAGATCGCGTACGTCGACCTTCATGTGGGGCGAGCTTTGCGCGCCGTCCACGACCATGATCGCGCCGTTCTTGTGGGCGATGGCCGCGATTTCCTTGACCGGATGGACCGTGCCCATCACGTTGGACACGTAGGCGATCGACACGATCTTGGTGCGCTCGGTGATCGTCGCCTCCACATCGGAGAGCTTCAGGCTGCCGTCCTCCTGGAGCGGAATGAACTTCAGCGTCGCGCCCGTCGCCTTGGCGGCTTGCTGCCAAGGAATCAGGTTGCTGTGGTGCTCGGACTGCGTGATGACGATCTCATCGCCTTCTCGCAGCTGCTGACGGGCGTACCCGCCGGCCACCATATTGAGACCGGTCGTCGTGCCGCGGTTAAAAATGATCTCGCGCGCAGAAGCGGCGTTCAGGAACCGGGCTACCTTCTCGCGGGCGCCTTCGTAGGCGTCCGTCGCGCGCGAGCCGAGCGTATGCACGCCACGGTGGACATTGGAATTGTCAAACTCGTAGTACCGCTTAACGGCGTCGATGACGCTGCGCGGCTTCTGCGAGGTCGCGGCGTTGTCCAGATAGACGAGCGGATGACCGTTAATTTCCTGATCCAGAATAGGGAATTCGCTTCTTAATGCGCGAGCGTCCATTTAACCCAACTTCCTCTCTAAAATGCGCTGCAGCTGCTCGCGAACGCTCTCGAGCGGTATCTCGGATACGACCGGATCAAGGAAACCGTAGATGATCAGGCGCTCCGCTTCCGTCTTCGAGATGCCCCGCGACATCAGATAATGCACCTGCTCCGCATTGACCTGGCCTACGCTCGCCGCGTGGCCGGCTTTGACGTCGTCTTCGTCGATCAGCAGGATCGGATTCGCGTCGCCGCGCGCCTTGGGGCTCAGCATAAGCACCTTCTCGGTCTGCTGACCGTTGGCGCGGGTCGCGCCTTTTTCGATCTTGGTCACGCCGTTGATGACGGCGGTGCCCTCTTCCTTCATGACGGCGCGCGTGATCATGTCGCTCTCCGTCGAGAGGCCGAAGTGCACGGCGCCCGTCGTGAGGCTCATGCGCTGCTTGCCGGTGCCGACTGTGATGATCTTGGCGTCGGATGTCGAACCGTTGCCCTTCAGGATCGTCTTGGTGTCGGACAGGATGTTGCCGTCCTGCAGCTCGCCGACGATCCATTCGATGCGCGCGTTCTGCTCCAGAACGGCACGGCGGTACGAGACGTCGACCGCGCCCTTCTCAAGGCTGTGCACGGCCGCATAACGGACCTGGCTGCCGTCCTTGGCGAACACTTCGACGGCGCCGTTCAACACGAGCGCGGCTTCGCCGACGGCCGTGGAGGCATTCTCGACGACGGTCACGCGGCTGTTCGCCTCGGCGACGATCAGCACGTGCGGCACGAAGGTCGCTTCGGCGTCGTCCGCGAACAGCAGCGCCTGCACAGGCTCCTCGATCTCGACGCCGCGGGGCACGTACAGGAAGACGCCGCCGTTCCACAGCGCCGCGTGCAGCGCTGCGAGCTTGTGCTCATCCGGCGCATAAGCCGTCATCAGATGCTTGCGGACGATCTCCTCGTGGCTGCGCGCGGCCTCCTCGAGGCTCGTCAGCACGACGCCCTTTGCCTTCAGCTCGTCGGACAGATGCGTATAGACGACGGAGGAATTGTGCTGCACGATCAGCGCGCCGCCGGCTTCAGCGGGCAGCAGCTTCGCTAGCGCTTCGGGCAGCTGCGATGCCGAGTCGACCTTGGCGCCCGGGCGGTCCGTGCCGTACAGGTCCAGCGGCCAGCGCTGGATCGGCGTCTTCTCGGGCTTCGGCAGTTCGAGCCGGGATGCCAGCTCGCCGGCGTTCTCGCGCCAGGCGACGAGCCAAGCGGGTTCGTTTTTGCTACGGGCGATGCTCGATGCGGCATCGCGGCCAAAAGAGGCGGTAGGCGTACTCATGGTTGTATGACCTCCCTTATCCTCTTAGGCTTGGCCGACCGTCTCGTCGACGATGCCCAGTTCTTCTTTGACCCATTCGTAGCCTTCGGCTTCGAGACGCTCAGCCAGCTCAGGACCGCCGGACTTGACGATGCGGCCCTGCATCATGACGTGAACATGATCGGGCTTAATATAATTAAGCAGGCGCTGGTAGTGGGTGATGATCAGGAAGCTGCGCTCTTCGGAGCGCATCGCGTTGACGCCCGCGGCTACGATCTTCAGCGCGTCGATGTCGAGGCCGGAGTCGATCTCGTCAAGAATGACGAGCTTCGGCTCGAGCAGCATCATTTGCAAAATTTCGTTGCGCTTTTTCTCGCCGCCCGAGAAGCCTTCGTTCAGATAGCGGTGCATGAACTCGGGATTCATCTCGAGCTCCTTCATCTTCGCTTCCATCTGGCGGACGAACTTGATCAGGGAAATCTCGTTGCCCTCGCCGCGGCGCGCGTTGATCGCACTGCGCAGGAAGTCCGCGTTGGTCACACCCGTGATCTCGCTCGGATACTGCATAGCGAGGAACAGGCCGGCAAGCGCGCGCTCGTCGACGCCCATTTCCAGCACGTCTTCGCCGTTCAGCAGCACTTGTCCGTCGGTTACTTCATATTTAGGATGGCCCATGATCGAGGAAGCGAGCGTGCTCTTGCCGGTGCCGTTCGGGCCCATGATCGCGTGCACTTCGCCAGCCTTGATTGTCAGATCGAAGCCTTTCAAAATTTCTTTGCCTTCGATTTCCGACTTCAAGCCCTTGATTTCGAACAAGTTGGACATTGTTTTCCCTCCAGGTTATACGGACGCCAAGTGGGGTTGACCCCTTTTTCAGCAACCTGCGGTCGCCACTTAAGATCCATTTCTTATTTATAACTATTCTAAAGTGATTCTCAGTGATTCTCAACCACCATTTTATGAAAATGTCATGAAAATTGCAAACCGGGTCGAGCCTCAAGCGAGACCGACCCGCATTCTATAGGACGCCAGAGAGTGCCTGACGTACCGCTTGCACCTCTTTGTCGAACGCCTCGTCCACTAACGCAGGACGGGCTTCCCGCGCGGATAGAGGCTCCGCCAGGTGAATCCAGGACTTACAACCGCCGTACCGCTCGTCGTTCGGAATCGCGACCGGCTCATCCAGCACGTATACGCGCAGCAGCAAAACGTGCAGCGGCTTCGTTTTTTTCCACTTGAGCCGTTCCTCCGCATAGTTCTCCGTCCACAAATGAAACGGATCCAGCTTGCGCAGCGTCTCGCTGTCCGTTACTTCGATGTCGCCCGCGACCTCCGCGTACGAGGAGACGACGACCGTACCCGGCTCCTTCTCGAACGCCGCTACCGTCTCCGCCACGCTCGGGCTCGTCCCCGGTTTGACCAGATGCTCACGCTGATGCTCGTAGGATGGGAAAAGGAAAAACGTTGGACTTTCCAGCCGAAACTCCTTCGTCTCCTCCGCGATGCCGCCCTTGCGCAGCACGACAATCTGCTTGCCCGTCTCCAGTGCCTTGACCGCCACCGCCCATTCCCGCAGCGCAATCGGATTGTCCATTGGCGTCGCGCCTCCTGTCGAATTCTGCTTCCCTTATTATAGCATGCGGGGCGGGGAAGCCAAGGCGACGGCTCAATTGGGCAGGTCGATTACGGTTTGAAGGCCGGGAACGCGATAGAGCGAACCGGTCGTATAAGTGACAAAAGTCAAAGGCGTGCCAGGCTCGACGGCTTCGAATAAACGCATCCGTTTCCCATGCCAATTCCGACATCCGCTTTTCCCCTGCCTCTTTTCTTGCGATCTATCCTGTTAGAGGGATTCAGTCGTCATCCGGTTCACGCGCTGCATTCTGAATAATCGCCTTGTAGGCAGCGATCGCGTCAAGGCGGGATTGGCGGAGGTCGACGATGGCGTCCGGCGCGGGCTCGTGTATGGGGACAGCGGCGTCTAGCGAGGCGCGAGGCAGCCAGGTTCGGAGATAGTCGCCGGCCGGATCGAACTTCTTGGACTGGGTTACGGGATTCATGATGCGAAAGTAAGGCGCGGCGTCGAAGCCGAGCGAGGAAGCCCATAGCCAGCCGCCTCTATTAAGCGCGTTGTCGTAATCCGATAGTTTCAGCCGAAAATACCGTTCGCCGTAAATAAACGGGCAGCGCAAGTTTTTTGTCAGAAACATCGCCGCGATCATTCGCAGCCGATTCGGCATCCAGCCGGTCTCGTTCAAATGCGTCATGGCCGCGTCGATCACCGGAATGCCTGTCCTTGCGTCGCGCCAGGCGGCGAAGTGGCGGTCGTCCAGGCCGGACAGATCGAACTTTCTCTCGTAATGATAGTAATCGGGGTCCATACGAGATTGATAGAGGTAAAAGTCGCGCCACGCCAGCTGCCGCAGCCAGCTCTCCGACTGGATCGAGCCGAGTTCGCCGACGGCGACGTACAGGCGTCTGGCAGAGATCTCGCCGCGGTTCAGCGAAGCCGACAACCTGCTTGTGCCGTCCTGCGCATAGGCGTCTCTCGCTTCGGCGTAGCGAGACAGCGCGCCGTTAAGGAAGCTTCGCAGCCGTCGCTCCGGCTCGTGCGCTTGTCCGTCCCGGTCTTCCATGACGGACTTGAGGTGCGCCGGCAGGCCGCAATCCGGCAGGCTCGGCGCGGCGACCGTGTCCAGGTCGCTCACTTCGCTTGCGTATACGGTCGTATAGCGTTCAGCGAGAAAGGCGCGCCATTGCCGGTAAAAAGGCGTAAACACCTTGTATGGCGTCTGGCGGCCCGTCCATTCGTGAAAATCGCGCATCGGCGCGAGCGACAGATCCGGAAGCGCGGTAAAAGCGGCGCCGCGCGCCAGCGCCGCTTCCCTCAACTCGCGGTCTCGCTTGTTCGCATAAGGGGTGTAGTCCTCGTGCACGATGACCTCGCGAATATCCGGCCGTGCGTCGAGCACACGATCCAGCAGGGCAGCCGGCTCGCCGTATAATATGTTCAGCTTGCGCCCCGCTTTTTCATAGGCGCGTTCGAGTCGGCCCGCCGCCCGAAGAAACCCGGCGCCGCTGTGCTCCCGGTATCTCTCCCCGCGAAGAAGAAACGGATCGAGGAACAGCGCATGCATGCCTGGCTCTCCGCCGGCGGCCATATAGTCCAACGCCGGCAGGTCCGAGATCCGCAGGTCCTTGCGATGGATGAACAGCTTCAAATGCCATGCTCCGCGTGCGATGTTTTATCTTCGTCGCCCAGGCTGCGCTTGACCTGACGTCGTGCGACCTTATCTGCGTAGGCCGCTTCGATGACGGCTTTTCGCACGTTTTCGACCACATCGGCGTTGAACACGCTCGGAACGATATATTCGCTGCTGAGCTGCTCGTCCGTAACGACGGCGGCGATCGCCTTGGCTGCGGCCAGCTTCATGCCTTCCGTAATGCGAGACGCGCGGCAGTCGAGCGCGCCCCGGAAGATGCCGGGAAAGCAGAGCACGTTGTTGATCTGGTTCGGGTAATCGCTGCGGCCGGTGCCGATGACGGCCGCGATGCCCTGGATGAGGTCGGGACGGATCTCGGGCTCGGGATTCGCCATCGCGAACACGATCGGGTCGGCGGCCATCGACTTGACCTGGTCTACGTTCAGCACGCCGGGACCGGATACGCCGATGAAAACGTCCGCTCCCGCGATGGCTTCGGTCAAGCCGCCTGTCCGGCCTTCGGGGTTGGTATGCTGCGCGCACCATTGCCAGGCCGGGTTGGCGTACTCGCGATCGGCGGACAGGATGCCCTCGCGGTCGACGGCGACGACCGACGGCACGCCGGCCGAATGCAGCATGCGGACGATCGACATGCCGGCCGCGCCGATCCCGCAGACGACAACGCGAAGCGTGTCCATACGCTTGCCGACGCACTTGGCCGCGTTCATCAGCGAGGCGATCAGTACGACGGCGGTGCCGTGCTGATCGTCGTGGAAAACCGGGATATCGAGCAGCTCCTGCAAGCGGCGCTCGATCTCGAAGCATCGGGGCGACGAGATGTCCTCAAGGTTGATGCCCCCGAATCCTGGCGCGAGACTGCGAACGATCTCGACGATGGCGTCCGAATCCTGCGTGTCGAGGCAGATCGGGAAGGCGTCGACGCCTGCAAGCTCCTTAAAGAGCATCGCCTTGCCTTCCATGACAGGCATCGCCGCGGCGGGGCCGATGTTGCCCAGACCGAGCACGGCGCTGCCGTCGCTGACGACGGCGACCGTGTTGCGTTTGATCGTGAGTGAAAACGCCGAAGCCGGGTCCTCGTGGATGGCCATGCAAACCTTTGCCACGCCCGGCGTGTAGACACGGGATAGATCGTCGCGCGTACGGATCTTGATGCGCGGCGTCACCTCGAGCTTGCCGCCGAGATGGATCAGCAACGTCTGGTCCGAGATGTTAACGATCCGGACACCATCGACGGAGCGGATCGCCGAAGCGATCGCCTCCTGGCCCGCATCGCTGCGGATCGTCAGATCGCGAATGCTCTTCTGCCCCGGCCGAATGACGTCGATCGCGACGATATCGCCTCCGGCCGCGCCGATCGCGGTCGCGATCGCGCCGAAGACGGCTCTGTCCGTATCCATTTCGAGACGCACGATGAGATTTGAACCGTTCATCCATATCCCTCCCGGTATCTTCTTTCGGAATTACCTTAACATGCCAAGTCGGCGAACATCAAACCGGCCGCGAAATCGGCTGTTCCGCCGCCGCCTTTTTCCTTTATAATAGTAACCGGATCGAGACCGTCGACATTCGCCTTGCAGGGTGATTTGTTCTATACTGTCTTGTAGATTGTCCGCCCAGCTGCAGACAAGCCGCGTACATTATCGGAGGTGCCCTGTCCATGAGCAAGTATCACCCGCTGAGCGAAGCGGAAGCCATCGAGATCGCCCGTTCGATCGTCGAAGTATTTCCTACAGGTGAGGAGCTCGTCTCCCGCGAGATCGGGGACGGCAACCTGAATCTCGTCTTCCATATTACGCAGCCGGCGACCGGACGCAGCCTCATCGTCAAGCAAGCGCTCCCTTATGTCAAAATTATCGGCGACTCCTGGCCGCTCAGTCTCGACCGCGCGCGGATCGAAGGCGAAGCGCTTATCAAGCAGGGCGAGCTCGCTCCCGGTCTCGTGCCGGTCGTCTACCGCTCCGACGCCGATATGGCGCTCACGATCATGGAAGACCTGAGCGATCACGTTATTATGCGCAAAGGTTTGATCGAAGGCGGCGTTTATCCCGATTTTGCCGAACATCTCGCAGAGTTTTTGTCCCGCACGCTGTTCTTCACTTCGGATCTTGGCATGAACCAGCAGGACAAAAAGGTGCAGCTCGGCCGTTTCATCAATCCGGATCTGTGCAAGATTACGGAAGATTTCGTCCTTAATTTCCCTTACTTCGATGCGGAATCCAACAATATCGAGCCCCATCTGCGGGACGCAG
This sequence comes from Cohnella hashimotonis, assembly GCF_030014955.1. Taxonomy (NCBI): domain Bacteria; kingdom Bacillati; phylum Bacillota; class Bacilli; order Caryophanales; family Paenibacillaceae; genus Cohnella; species Cohnella hashimotonis. The sequence continues at coordinate 1,904,498 of NZ_JAGRPV010000001.1, read as the reverse complement.
CCGAATCTGTCTGGCACGACGAAGAGCTGCTGCTCGAGGCGGCCAAGCTGCGCGAGAAGTTCCTGACCCAGGCGCAAGCGCTGCTTCACGGGGATCTGCATACCGGCAGCATTTTCGTAACACCGGCTTCGACCAAGGTCATCGATCCGGAATTCGCCTATTACGGTCCGATAGGCTTCGATATCGGGGCAACGGTCGCGAACCTGCTGCTGAATTTTGCGGGGCAAGAGCACTGGAGTCCGGACGAAGCCGGCCGACGAGACCGCAGAGCTTATCTGATTCATACGATTACGGAGCTGTGGACGCGGTTCGAGCGCAAATTCCGCGCGCTGTGGGACGAGCATGGCGTCGACAAGCGCCTTAGCGTCCGCGGCTACCAAGACGATTATATGAAACGGTTGCTGCAGGATACGATCGGCTTTGCTGGCGCCAAGGCGCTTAGACGCATTTACGGACTCGCGCAGGTCGCCGACATCGCGACGATCCCCGACCGGGATGCGCGCGAACGGGCGCAGCGCCTTGCGCTCGACATCGCCCGCAACTTGATCGTGTCCAACCGCAGCGCGACGTCGATCGAGGATCTCGTCCGGATCGCGGAGACCGCTGCCGGCTACCGCAGCTGACCCAACCGACTAACTAGAGCTTAAGGAGAGCGATCAATGAGCGACATTCAACAATCGGGCGCCCCGATCAAAGGCGTGCTTGAGCCGATCCGATGGAACGAAGGGACGCTTGAGCTGCTCGACCAGCGACTGCTGCCCGAGCAAACGGTATATTTAAACCTGACGACCGTACAAGAAGTTTGGGAAGCCATTCGCAATCTGGCCGTGCGAGGCGCGCCTGCGATCGGCATCTCCGCGGCGTTCGGCGTCGTGCTGGGCGTACAGCATTTCCCGGGTCCCGTGACCGCGATGGCGGACGAGGCCCTGCGCCATGCCGCGCATCTCGCAACGTCAAGACCGACGGCCGTGAATCTGTTCTGGGCGCTCGACCGCATGAAGGAACGCGCGAAGACGCTGGCTGCCTCCGGCGTTTCGTCGCGCGAAGCCGTAGAAGCGCTGCTCGCGGAGGCAAAGCAGATTCAAGCCGAGGACATCGAGACCAACCGGCGAATCGGCGAGCATGCGCTTACGCTGTTCGAGGACGGCATGGGCGTTCTTACCCATTGCAACGCCGGGGGACTTGCCACCTCCAAATACGGCACGGCGCTTGCCCCCTTCTACCTTGCGCTGGAGCAAGGCATTGCGCTTAAGGTTTACGCGGACGAGACAAGGCCGGTCCTGCAAGGCGCGCGCCTTACCGCGTTCGAGCTGCAGCAGGCGGGCGTCGACGTGACGCTGATCACGGATAACATGGCTGCGCACGTGATGTCCAAGGGCTGGGTACAAGCCGTCATCGTCGGTACCGACCGGGTCGCGGCGAACGGCGACGTAGCGAATAAGATCGGCACATACGGCGTTGCCGTATTGGCCAAGGCGCACAACATTCCCTTCTACGTGGCTTGTCCGATGTCCACGATCGACCTGTCGACGCCGACAGGGGCGAGCATCCCGATCGAAGAGCGGCATGCAGACGAGGTGACCGTAGGTTTCGGCAAGCGGACGGCTCCCGAGGGCGTCAAGGTATACAATCCCGCCTTCGACGTCACGCCAAGCGAGCTCGTAACGGCGATTATTACCGAGAAAGGCATCGTGACTGCGCCTTACGACATCGGTCTTCGCAAGCTGTTCGACGAATAAAGGCAATGGCGGCGACTAAATGCGGTTACTCAAAGAGTAACCGCATTTGCCTTCGAACGGCTTACCCTTCCTGTTGCGCGGACATCGACGCCATGCGAGCGACGGCAGCACGCCCTTGCATGCCCGGAACGATGCCAGCGCGCTCGGCTTCGTAAGTGACGGATTCCAGGGGCGCATCCAGCAGCTGATCGAGCGTTTTCACGCCGACCGCGCGGCCGGCGAGGATGCCCCTGTCCTTCAGTTTGTCGTTGAGCAGGGCGACATCAAGCGCACCGCACATAATGTAACCGCATCCAGCCGTCACTGCCAGCAACGTCGTTTTCGGGAGCAGCACCTCGACGCCGAGGGCGGTGTACCCGTCGATGACGATCGGAACCAGTTTGATCATTATCGTTCACCTCCAACGGATACAATGAGGAGCACGGCTATCCGAGTTCAGCATATGCTCCTTTCGACCTATAAGGATATAGACTGGTACCCAAAATAATACTTTGTCGCACCTGGCATTCATGATATATTATTCCTAGCAAACCTGATCCTATGGATACAGAACGCCGTTAGATAGGGGGCAACTCATGACTAAAGCTTCAGACAACAACCCAGAACGTTCCTATCTATTCTCTGTTGATATTATGGTGAAGGCGGGTACAAACGGAGAAGCGCTGGAGCAGCTGCTGAGATCGTTGAATGCGGGAGGCTATGCTGACTTTCGCATTCAATCCGGCATCGTGCTCGGCGAGACCATTCAACACGAATTAAAGACAGCGAAGTCCAAGCATCAGGTGCTTACAGATTCGCTCGATTCGCGGATTCGCGAATATATCAAAACTTCCCGCTTAATCCGCATCACCGTGAACAGGGCCAAGGGCGATAAGCTCAGCGTCCCTTGCCGTGTCGTCAACTTCGATCCGGACAACGAGCTGTTGACCGTCTACCATGTCGACGAAAAAAGCGTCTACTCCTTCCGACTGAACGAGATTGACGACTTTGCCGATTAAGCCCATATAACAAAACAAACGCCGCAGTCCCTCAAAGGGCCGCGGCGTTGTCGTTGTCTAAGCCGGCTATCGCCAAGCCGTGATCTCTACCCAGCATCGTGCCCGCCTCTTCGGCAGGCAGCGGCGGGCTTCCGTAATATCCTTGCATCTCGTCGCAGGCATGCTGCTGTAGAAATCGCACCTGCTCCTCGGTCTCTACCCCCTCTGCGATGACGCCGATCTGCAAATTATGCGCCATTGCAATAATCGCTGCAACGATCGCCCTGTCGTTAGGATCCTGATGGATATCCCTTACGAACGAGCGGTCGATCTTCAGACAATCGATGGGCAGCCGCTTGAGGTAGCTGAAGGAGCTGTAGCCCGTGCCGAAGTCGTCCACGCTGATGCCGACGCCCAGGTCGCTGAGCGATTCCAGAATGGCGGTCGCCCGCTCGACGTCCATGGCGATGCTCTCCGTGATCTCCAGCTTCAGATAGGGAGCCGCCAGTCCCGTCTCGTCCAGAATCTCGGCAATTCTCCCGACCAGATTGGGCTGCGCGAACTGTCGGATCGACAGGTTGACGGAGATCGGATAGGAAGGGAGTCCCGCGCGCTGCCAGGCGCGATTCTGCCTGCATGCCTCGAAGAGCACCCAGTCTCCAAGCGTCATGATCAGTCCGCTCTCTTCGGCCGCGGGGATGAAATGAGACGGCGGTACCATTCCCCGCTCGGGGTGCCTCCACCGGATCAGCGCTTCGAAGCCGACAAGCCTTCCGCTTCGAAGATCGTATTGAGGCTGATAGTACAGCAGGAATTGACGGCGGCTCATCGCCTCCATCAGCTCGTGCTGTAGCGTCAGCTTGTTGATTGCCGTATGTTCGAAGGCCGGATCGTAGAGCAGGCAGCCGTTGCGCCCGTTTTCCTTAAGCCGGTGCAAGGCGGTGTCGGCCTGTTTCAGGAGCACGTTCGCATCCGGATATTCGGAGCCGCAGGTCGCCAGACCTACGCTGACCGTCACATGAACTGTGACGCCGCCAAGCTCGAACGGCGCCTCGAATTGCTTCGTCACCCCTTCGATCCGCGCGATGGCCTGGTCGTCCCGCTCGAAATCGTCGAACATGCCGACGAACTCGTCGCCTTCAACCCGGGCGATATTGGTCGAATCCGGGAACCAGCGCGTCAGCCTCTCTGCGACCTGAAGCAGCAGCATATCGCCATAATCGCGACCGTATGACGCATTGACCAGCTTGAAGCGGTCGATGTCCATGTACCAGACGGCGACCCTGGTCACCGATTGGGCCGCGGCGTGCAGCCGCTCCGTCAGCCGGTTCATGAAAAACCGTCGGTTCGGCAACCCCGTCATATCGTCGTAATAGGCCATATAACGGATTCGTTCCATCGAGCGCTTTTGATCGCTCTGGTCCTGGGTAAATACGACGATGCCGGCGATGGCGCCTTCGCGCATGTAGGGACTCGTCTCGACGTGCGCCTCGATGGCCGCACCGTCCGAGCGCAGCAGCTTCACATCCGCGACGCATTTCTCTCCGCTAAGCGTGCGGGCGAAGAGAGACGCGGCTTGACCGGCCGAGTCCGCATGAACAATGTCCCGGAAATGAAGGCCGAATACGCGGTCGGAGGAGGTGCCTAGCATGGGGAGCAGTTGACTGCTAATATTCTCCACGATGCCGTCGCTATTGATGATCGTGAGCGAGATCGGGCTCTCTCGCAGCAGGTTGATCCAGTCGGAATCGACGGCACTTGCGATCTTACGCGATCGCTGTCGCTCTCGCCGGAGCAAAACGAGCAAGAAGGCGGCGGTTCCGAGCAGCAGCGCAGCGAAGACGGCCGAGGCGAGCGCAAGCGCGCTCCAATGATCCATGATACGCCCCCTCTTTCTCTATGGAAGATCGTCCGCTTGCAGTTTGCTATAGGTATCATTATAGTGCAAACTTTCCAATCGTACAGCATTATTCCATAGAGGCAAATAGCGCTTGACTGACAAAGAGGAGATTTTGAAGCGATTCAGGCAGCGTCTCGGCCGCCTTTAAATGCCGCGATCGCCACACATGCCCAGCCGGCGAGAAAAGCGACGCCTCCGAGCGGCGTAATCGCGCCAAGCCAGTCGGTGCTGCTAAGGGACAAAATGTATAGACTACCCGAAAACAAGACGGTGCCGATAAGCAGCAGCCTGGCGGACCAGCGCATCAGCTTTGTCGCCGACGGCAGTCGGTCCGACAGCAGCGCGACGAGCAAAAGTCCGAGGCCGTGGTACATTTGGTAGCGAACGCCGGTCTCGAACACTTCCAAGTAATGCTCCGACAGCGTCTCTTTGAGCGAATGGGCGCCGAACGCCCCAAACGCCACGGCCAAGCCGGCGACGATCGCGCCGATGCCGATGTATTTTTTGAGCAGCATCTTTTTTACCTCCATTAGATTGAGTTTGAATGAACGCGATATTCGTGCGAAAACGCGCTGCGACGCCGGGGATAGGCGGTTTTCCCTTGTATTCCGGCGTGCACGGCGCTGCATGACGCGAGTTACACGGTTTTTCCGTGTATTTCGGCGTGCACGGCGCTGTATGGCGTGAGATACACGGTTTTTCCGCGTATCTCGGCTTGCACGGCGCTTGATGGTGCGAGTTACACGATTTTTCCGTGTATTTCGGCGTGCATGGCGCTGCATGACGCGAGTTACACGGTTTTTCCGTGTATTTCGGCGTGCACGGCGCTTGATGGTGCGAGTTACACGGTTTTTCCGCGTATCTCGGCTTGCATGGCGCTAAATGACGCGAGTTACACGGTTTTCCTTGTATCTCGCTTGGGCAAATCCGTACTTTAGTCCTCGATCGCCAGCCTGCCCGTGGACGGATCGGCCAGCACGATTCGCGCTTCGCGCATCGAGCCGGCTTCGTCCCGCAGGCTCAGCTTGGACGTCCGGCCCGTACGAATAAGTTCGGCGGCGAGCCGTTCGTCCAGCGTCAATCCGAAGCTGTCCCGCCAGACGACGAAGCCGCAACCGGACTTGTACTCGCTGCAGCCGTAGCCTTTGCGGCCCATAAAGATCGAACCGCCGCATCCCGGGCGTGGGCACTTGGCGATGACGGCTGGGCGGGCTGCCGGTGAAGCCGACGCTCCGGCGGACGCTGGCAGGCTCGTCGATCCGGCAGGCGCAGACGGAGCCCTTGATCCGGCCGATGCCGGCGGTGCAGACGGTCCTGCAGCCGCTGGCGCAGCAGATGTCGCCAATGCGGTCGCCGCCCTTGATCCGGCTGCCGCCCCGCGCGACCTGGCGCCTGCCGCGGTCGCAGCGCCCGTGGCGCCGGGCGAGCGGCCGGCAGCCGTCCCGCTCGAGCGCCCTTCGGCGCTCTTGGCGCCGGTGCCCTTTGCCCGGCTGCGCGACGGCGCATCGCCCGCGCTCGCGCTGCCATCGGCCTGGGCTTTGCCCCGCCCGCGGCCGCCCGCGCCTCCCGCCGCCTCGGCATCGCCGGCCTCATTACTTCTCCCGCGCCCGCGCGAGCCTCCCGCCGCCCCGCCGTCGCCGGCAGTCTTGCCCTTCCCGCGCCCGCGGCCCGCGGCCGGCTCAGGCCTCGCGAACGCCGCCTTCGTCGCCGGCGGCTGCACGCGGACCTTGTCGACGATGAGCCGCGTGAACTTCTGCACATTCGCCATGAATACATCGGCCGAGGCTTGTCCGCGCGAGATCTCGGCAAGCCGCCGCTCCCACTGCCCCGTCATCTCCGGCGAGGCGAGCAGCTCGACGCCAGCTCCCCGGATCAATTGGATCGCCGACCGCCCCTTTGGCGTGATGACGATGCGCTTGCCCTGCATGTCCACGTAGCCGACCTGCTTGAGCCGCTCGATCGTCGCCGCTCGCGTCGCAGGCGTGCCAAGGCCCGAATCCTTCATCGCGTCGCGCAGCTCCTCGTCCTCGATCTGCTTGCCCGCGCTCTCCATCGCCTTCAGCAGCGTCCCCTCGGTGTAAGGCTTGGGCGGCTGCGTCTCCTTCTCCTTGGCCTCCGCCTCGGCGCACTGTACCGGCAGCTCCGCCAGCAGCGAGAACTCCCCGCTCGTCTCCACCTCTTCGCCGCGCTCGGACTCCGCATCGTCGTCCTTGCCGGTCGAAGGCGCATCCGCCTTGCCCTTCTTCGCGCCTCCGCCGGACGATGCTCCGCCGCTCCCCGCATCCTCATAGACGACCTTCCAGCCTTTGGCGATCAGCTGCTTGACCGTCGTCTTGAACGTCTCGCCCGCGACCTCGGTGAGCACCGTGTGCATCTTGAACTCCGCCGGCGGGTAAAAGTGCGAGACGAACCGGCGCACGATCATGTCGTACAGCTTGCGCTCGTCCGGCGACAACGCCCCCACCTTCTTGGCGGTCGGCATGATCGCGTGGTGATCCTCAACCTTGGCCGGATTGCAAACGCCCTTGTTGCCCGTATGGACGAGCCGCTTGTTGCCGCCGGCCGCGATCGCCTCGTAGTCCGTCCCCCGCAGCGCGTCCAGCGCCTTGTGCATCTCCGGTATATTCTCGTTGTTCACATAGTTGGAGTTGGTGCGGGGGTAGGTGATGACCTTGTGCTTCTCGTACAGCGCTTGCGCGACGTCCAGCGTCTTCTTGGCCGAAAAGCCGAGCTTGCCGTTCGCTTCCCGCTGCAACAGCGTCAGATCGTACAACCGCCAGGGATACTCCTTGGTATCCTTCACCTCGTAGCTCGCGATTTTCCCCTCTTTGCCCCGCACCTTGTCCGCAATCGATTTCGCCTTGTCGCCGTCCGAGATCCGCTCCCCCTGCCATAGCCCGCGATATTCGGTATCGCCCTGGACGAACTGCGCCGACACCTCATAGAACTTGAGCGAGTCGAACGACTCGATCTGCACCTGCCGGTCGTAGATCAGCGCGAGGACGGGCGTCTGCACCCGGCCGACGGACAGCAGCTCGTTGTGCCGGGTCGTGAAAGCGCGCGAGCCGTTCATGCCGATGAGCCAGTCCGCTTCGCTACGGGCTCTGGCCGCGCGCGTCAGATTCTCGTATTCGGCGCCTTCCTTAAGCTCGGCGAACCCCTTGCGTATGGTCTCGGCCGTCAGGTCCGAGATCCACAGCCGCTTGACCGGCTGTGAGAGCCCGAGATGCCGCTGGATCAGCGAAAATATATGCTGGCCCTCCCGTCCGGCGTCGCATGCGTTGACCAGCCGGTCGCAACGCTTGGCCACCTCGCGGATCGTCTCCAGCTGGTCCTTGGTACGCGGGTTGGGCAGCAGCTTGAACCGCTCGGGAATGATCGGCAGATCGCCGAGCCGCCACTTTTTGTACTTGTCGTCGTACAGATCCGGCTCGGCGAGACCGATCAGGTGGCCGATGGCCCACGTGATGATGTATTGTTCTCCTTCAAGGTAGGAGCGTCTGTTCTGTGCCTTCGGCTCGATGACGGCGGCGATATTGCGGCCCATGTCCGGCTTCTCCGCGATGACCAGTGTCTTCAACGGCGCTCTCCTCCTGCGTGGCAATTGTCGATGCGCAAAACGAACCCCCGGCTGACAGAGGACCGTCGTCCGGGGGCGTGCTTCGCCGCGCTCGCGCTACTACCCAAATGATAACACGGCGGCGGCATTTTGCGCCACAGCGCCGCGGCCGCGCCTTCGAACGGCGATTATTTACCCCTCATCGTATATTTTTACCCCCTCGTCCGGCAGCGCTTCGATTATGATGAGAACGAGGATCCAAGAGAGGGGGCGAACGCGCCATGTACAAAGTCATCCTCGTCGACGACGAGGCCGTCGTCCGCGACGGCTTGAAAAACACGATCGATTGGCAAAAGCACGGCTTCGCGCTCGTCGGCGACTACGCCAACGGCCGAGAAGCGTGGGATGCGATCGAAGACGCGAGGCCCGATCTCGTCATCTCCGACATCAGCATGCCCTTTATGGACGGACTCGAGCTGACCGGCCTGATCGCCGCCAACTATCCTTATATCAAAGTGCTGATCCTGACCGGCTACGATCAGTTCGAATACGCGCAGCAGGCGATCCGGCTGAAGGTGTCCGACTTCATCCTGAAGCCCGTCACGGCGGCGGAAATCCGGGCGCTCCTGGACAAGGTCCGCGCGGAAATGGACCAGGAGACGCAGCGCCGCGAGGATCTCACCCGCCTGCACAGCCAGCTGCATCAGAGTCTGCCGCTGCTCAAGGAACGTTTTCTGGAGCGTCTCGTCGCGCTCGGCCTTTCCCGGCCTGAGATCGAGGAGCGATTCGCCTACTTTGGCATTCCTGCCGCTTCTCCGCCGTATCTGGCGCTGGCCGCGGACATCGACGACTTCGGCGATCGAGAGACCCACTTCAGCGACGCGCACGACGCGGAGTTTCTTCGCTTCGCCGCTTACAATATTTTCGAGGAAACGGTGCAAGGCCGCGAAGACGTCCTGCTGTTCCGCACGCGGGAGGAGCGCATGGTCGCAATCCTGTTCGGCCACGAGGACGAGAGTGCGCTCTACGAGCAGGCGTTCGGCATCGCCGAGGAGGTAAGGCATCATGTGGACCGGTTCCTCGGCTTCACGCTTACCGTCGGCATCGGCAGGCCTTGTGCTTCGGCGGAGCAGTTGCCGCAGTCGTACCGCGGGGCGCTGTCGGCGCTGGACTACCGCTTCCTGATGGGCAAAAACCGCGTGCTGGGCATCGCCGACCTGGAGGGCGAGCCGCCCGCCGCGCCTTCGCCGGACGACGGGTGCCGCCGTCTTGCCGCTGCCGTGCGGACGGGCTCATCCGCCGAAGCTTACGCGCATATCGAAGACAGCGTACGCGAGCTTAAAATGTCGCGGCTGCCGATCGAAGCCTGTTTTCTTCATATGCAGAAGCTCGTCCTGACGTTGACCGACGTCATGCAGGAAATGGGAATTCGCAGCGGCTCGGAGGCGCTCCCGCTCTGGATCACCGACGTCTATAAATTCAAGACGCTCGACGAGATCGAACGCTGGCTCAAAGAGATCGTCGCCGCCATGGTAGAGGCCGCGGCGAGCAGCCGCAACCGGTTCATTCGCGAGCAGATCGGCAAGGCAACGGCCTATATCGAAACCAATTACGCAAGCGACCAGCTGACCCTGCAGGAGATTTGCAGGCATGTCCTGATGAGTACGAGCTACTTCAGCCAAATGTTCAAGCAGCACACAGGCGAGACGTTCGTCGAACTATTTGACCCGGGTGCGGATGGACAAGGCCAAAACGCTGCTTCGATCGACGCCGCTCAAGTTTTACGAGATCGCCGGCCAGGTCGGGTACGCCGATCCGAATTACTTCAGCCTGCTGTTCAAAAAGCATGCCGGCATGTCGCCTCGGGACTACCGCGATCTCGCGGACCGGGAGGAGCGCCGCTGACATGCTGCGAAAATTCAGGCCTTTTCTGCCGATTTTCCCGCTCAAGAGCATTCAGGCCAGCATCGCCGTCGCCTTCTCCAGCCTCATCCTGCTGACGATCGCCGCGACGACCTTCTTCAGCTACCGCTTGTCCGCCGGCGCCGTCCGGCACAACTCCGAGAACTACATTGAGGAGGTCATCAAGCAGGTCAACACGAACATTCAATCCTACGTCGACAACATGGAGAACATTTCCCTGCTCGCATTGACGAACAAGGACGTCAAATACTACATTTCCAGCAACAGCTTTATTACCGACGAAGAGCGACGGCCGTACGAAAAGCGCATCTCGGATTTGTTCCAGTCCATTTTGTACACCCGCAAGGATATCGCCTCCATCATGGTGTTCGGCTACAACGGACGGTACGTGAGCGACCGCCGCATCACGACGCTGAACCCGAACGCGCCGCCCAAGGAGCAGTCCTGGTATATCGGCGCCCGCCAGGCCGGAGGCAAGTCCGTCATCTCCGCGCCGCATGTGCAAAACATCATCAAGGATGAATACCGCTGGGTCGTATCGCTCTCGCGCGAGCTGAAAAATACGGACGGAATCACCGCGGACGGCATTTTCCTCGTCGACCTGAACCTGAGCGTGGTTAGCGACCTGCTGAGACGAATCGACATCGGTAAAAAAGGTTACGTGTTCATCGTCGACCGCGAGGGCGATATCGTCTATCATCCTCAGCAGCAGCTCATCTACAGCTCACTTCGGACGGAGCGCATCGCGGACGTGCTCCGGGCACCCAGCGGCACCTCCTTCGCGGTAGACGACGAGGACGGCAAGCGCTTCTACTCGGTGCAGGACACGAACTTCGGCTGGAAGATCGTCGGCGTCGCTTATGCGGGCGACCTGATCGGATACAAGGAGACGCTTCGCAATTCGCTGCTCATCTCCCTGATCGGCATCGCGGTCGCGCTCCTGCTCTCGGTGGCGCTCTCCCACCGGCTGTCAAGGCCGATCCGCAACCTGCAGCGGAACATGCGGCTCGTGGAAAAAGGCAATTTCGAGGTTAAGGCACCGGTACGGCAGATGGACGAGATCGGACAGCTCAGCCGGACCTTCAACATGATGGTCGGCCAGATCAAAAACCTCATGTCCGAGGCCATCTCCACGCAGGAAAACAAGCGCAAGAGCGAGCTCGCCCTGCTGCAGTCGCAGATCAATCCGCACTTCCTGTACAACACGCTGGATTCGATCGTCTGGATGGCCGAGCAGAAGCAGCACGAACAGGTCGTGCTCATGACGTCCGCGCTCGCCCGCCTGTTCCGCGCGAGCATCGCCAAAGACCAGGAGCTCGTGACGATCAGCGTGGAGCAGGAGCATATCCGCAGCTACATGCTGATCCAGAAGATGCGCTACGCGAACCAGCTCGAATACCGGATCGAATTCGAGGAAGGCATTCTAAAGTACAAGACACTCAAGATTCTGCTCCAGCCTTTCGTGGAGAACGCCATCTACCACGGAATCCGCAGCCTGCCGGAGAAAGGAACGATCGTTATCAGCGGCAGGGAGCAGGACGGCGCGATCGTCTTCGAGGTGGAAGACGACGGCGTCGGGATGACCGCCGAGACGATCGAGAAAATCTGGAATCCCGCGCCGGTCGAGGCCGGTTTCGCCAAAGGGATCGGCGTCGGCAACGCGCACGAACGCATCCGCCTGTTCTTCGGTCCGGCGTACGGCATCTTCATCAAGAGCGAGCCGTACGAAGGAACGCGCGTCACGATCAAAATACCGAAGGTGGAAAACTAGCGATGCGCAATCATAAATACGCCTGGGCATTGACCTTGCTGCTGGCTGCGGCCGCGCTCTGCGCAGGCTTGTATATCAAGATCTACTATTTCGCCGAGGGCGGCGACCGCTCCGTCTCCGTCGTGCTCAAGTCGAGCAGCGTGCGCTCGAACTTCTGGCAGGCCGTCAGCGCGGGCGCCGCGGCGGCCGCCAAGGAATCGGGCGCGACGATCGATATCCAGGGCCCGCTGGAGGAGACGGATGCGGATACGCAGGTCCGACTTCTCCAGGATGCGCTGGCCGCCCGCCGCTCCTCCGTCGTCGTCGCCCCCGTCGACGATCCGCGCGTCTCCGAGGCGGTGCAAGCGATCCGCAAGGCGGGCATCCGGGTCGTCGTCATCGACATGCCGCTTCAGTCGGGGACGGCGCCGGTGTCCGTCCTGAACGATCACCGCGAAGCCGGCAGACAAGCCGGCCAGACCGCCGCCGATCTGACGGACGGACGGCCGAACGTCGCGATCGTGAGCGACTTCGAGCGCTCTCGCGTATCCGGCGAGCGCGAGGCGGGCGTCAGGGAAGCGGTTAACGGGTATCCAGGCGGCGTGACGGAGATTTATTACTGCGAGGATTCGGAGGACAAGGCTTACGAGATCATGAAAGCCGTGCTCGCCATGCCGGAGCCTCCGAGCGTCGTCGTCGCGCTGAACGAGACGGCGGCCCTCGGCGCGGCCCGCGCGATCATAGAAGCCGGGGACCAACGAATCAAGCTGATCGGCTTCGACAGCTCGGTCTACGAGATCCGGCTGCTCGAGGACGGCGTCATGAGCGCGCTGATCGTGCAGAAGCCGTTCAACATGGGGTACTTGGGCGTGAAGGCGGCGCTGAAGCGCGCGGAACCGCGAGGCGCAAGCCGGGTCTCGTACACGGATTCGGTCGTAGTGACCAAGTCCAACATGTATGCGCCGGAAAATCAGAAGCTGCTTTTCCCGTTCGACGGCGACGGCAGCTAGTCGACGGAATCATCTCATCCACCTCAAAGGAGGCCTCCATATGCCAAGCCTCTATCGCGCGGCAGCCGCGGGATTGGTCGCCGCCGCTTGCCTCGCGCTCCCGCTCGGCGCCTGCGCCAAGCGGCAGCCTGCGCCTGCCGCGCCTGCGGAGCCCAAGCAATCGCTCATCCGGTTCGTCGCCGCGGAGTACAGCACGGAGACGAAGGCGAACCTCGAGAAGCTCGTCCACGAATTCGAGCTCAAAAATCCGGACATCATCGTCGAGCTGCAGGTCGCCAATTGGAACGTGCTGGACGGCATCTACACCGCGATGATCAGCCGCAACCAGCCGCCCGACTTGCTCAACACGAACGTCTACGCGCATTTTTCCAAGGCCGGCATCCTGAACGATCTAAGCGAGATCGCCTCGCCCCGGCTGCTGTCCAAGTTTTATCCGAATCTGGCCGCCATGGACCGACTCGACGACAAACAATACGCGATCCCCTACGTTGCATCTGTCCGCAATCTGTACTACAACAAGAAGCTGTTCGCCGCCGCAGGCATCGGGCAGCCGCCGGCCACCTGGTCCGAGCTCGAAGCGAGCGCGCGCAAGCTCGTCTCCGCCGGTGACGCTCGCGGCTTCGGCGTCGACCTGACGGACGACGAGGTGCAAGCTTATCTTTCCTACTTTTTTTTCGGAGCGGGGGGCGACTGGATCAAGGACGGGCGTTGGGCCGTCAACTCGCCGGCCAACGTGGAGGCGCTGTCCTTCCTCAAGCGGCTGTACGACGAAGGGCTGACCGACGAGGAGCCGACCGTGACGACGCGGGACGAAAAGCAGCGCATCATGGGCGACGGCAAGCTCGGCATGATGATCTCGGGCAATTACTTCTCGTCCGTCGTGCCGCGCGAATTTCCGGGCTTTGAATGGGGATCGGGACCGATTCCGGTGAAGGACGGGCAGGCGCCCGTCTCGTTCGGCGTGCAGGACGTGCTCGTCTCGTTCAAGACGGACCATACGGACCCGGTCGCCCTGTCCAAGTTCCTCGACTTCCTCTACGACGACGCGAACTACGGGGACATGGTCGTGCGCGAAGGCTTCATCCCGGTGACGTCGACGGTCGGCGATACGCTGTCGGCCGACGATCCTTCGATGAAGCGAGATATCGCCGCCCTGGCGGCGGCCAAGTTCTACCCGATCCAGGAGCCCGCCTGGCAAGCCGTCCTGGACAAGACGCGCAAAATGGGAGACGCGGTGCTGTACGACCACCTCTCGCCCAAAGCAGCGCTGGACCAGCTGCAATCGTTCGCGATCACCCGCAGCGCCGCCTACGCCGCCCAGTAATACAATCATAAGATCCTCTAGATTTCCCGTAATATATTCGATAGAGCCCCGACGCCCTCCCCGGTATGATGATTGCAGGCGCCAAGTTAAGCGACCGTATCATCCATATCCGGGGAGGGTTTTGCTGCATGGTATTGGTATTGAACAAAAAGATGGCGGCCGTCGGCCTGGCCGCCGCAATGGCGGTGCTGCCGCTGGCGGGCTGCGGCTCGAACGACAAGGATAACGGCGCGGGGAGCGCTTCCTCCGCCGCGGCGACAGCTTCGGCAAGCGCATCGGCCGCTCCTAGCGCTTCCGCCGGCGCTAGCGGCGAAGCCGCGGCAACGAAGCTGACCGGCGACTTCGAGATCCAATACTTCGTCGGCGGCTACGGCGACAAGTGGTGGAAAAAGGTCATCGCCGACTTCAAGGCGGCCAATCCCGACCTGAACGTCATCGAAAGCGGCGGCCCCAAGATCAACGAGCAGAACAAGCCGCGCTGGATCGGCGGCAATCCGCCGGACTTCGTCTACATCGACGGCGCGGGACTGAACGACCGCCAGATGGTCGAAGACGGCCAGGTCGAAGACCTGACCGAATGGTACAAGACGGCAAAAAACGTGGACGGCACCCTGATCAAGGACATTCTCGCGCAGCAGCCGCAGCAGTATGACGGCAAGATCTACAACATCCCGCTCGTCCTGAACTCATGGGGAATCTTCTGGGATAAGGCGCTGTTCAAGGAAAAGGGCTGGACCGAGCCGACCGACTACGATTCGTTCATCGCGGCCGCGGAAACGATCAAGGCGGCGGGCGTCACGCCGTTCATCCATACCGGCAAATACCCGTATTACATCCAGGACGCCTTCCTCTTCCCCGCGATCGTCTCGGCGAACAACGACGACTATAAAATTTTGCAAGACATGGCGGATTCGAAGGTCGACGCGTTCAAGAGTCCGGCCGTCATGGCCGGCTTGAACAAGATCGTGGAGCTGCGCGACAAGGGCTTCATCGACAAAGCGTCCATTCAAATCAATCATACGGATTCGCAAATGTCGTTCCTGCAGCACAAGGACGCATTCATTCCGAACGGCCTCTGGCTGCCGAACGAGATGAGCAAGGACATTCCTTCCGGCTTCGACTTCGGCTTCATCCCTTCGGTCACGCAGAAGGCCGGCGGCAAAGTCGTCGCCAACACGTCCACCGCTTCGGTCGCCATCGCGAGCAAGGCGAAAAACAAGGAAGCGGCCAAGGCGTTCCTGTCCTTCATCTTCTCCGAGGCGCAAGCTTCGCAGTGGGCAGAGCTGAGCGGCGCGCCATCCAACATCAAGGGCGATATCTCAAGCTCTAACGCGCCGAACTTCGTCAAGGACGCGGCCAAGTTCCTGACCGACCCGAACACGGTCGTCATCCCGATGATCACGTTTAACGCAGACGTCGAGAAAGTCATGTGGGACGCGACCGACGCGCTCTCGATCGGCAAAATCACGCCGGACGAATGGGTAAAGCGCGTGACCGACGCCGCCGCCAAGGTCAGCAAATAAAAAAACATCCATGCATTAGGCTCGAGGAGGCCCGGCAGCCGGGTCTCCTTCGGCTCATGGATAGGAAAGGACGGGGGCCCACTTGAAGACATCCGGTACCGCCAAATGGCAGCGCGGCTTGTTCATCGCCAGCTTTACGATTCCGACGCTTGCGTTTTTCTGCGTATTTACCATCTATCCGGTCATCAAAGCCTTATACTATTCGCTCTTCGACTGGTCCGGCATGTCGGATCATATGGACTTCATCGGCCTGCAAAATTTTAAGGACATGCTGCGCGACCCGATCGTCTGGCAGGCGCTCGGCAACGATTACTTCCTCGTGGTCGGCAAGATCGTCGGCATCATGCTGCTCGCGACGTTTTTCGCGGTAGCGCTCACCCGATTCGGCTTCCGAATGTCCGGCTTTTTCCGCTCGATCTACTTTATCCCGAACGTCATCTCCGTGGTCGTCATCGGCGTCCTCTGGAACTTCATATACAATCCGCAGATCGGCTTCCTGAACGCCTTCCTCTCCCTCTTCACGAAGGAGCCCGTCGCGATCACCTGGCTCGGCTTCACGTCGCATACGATCTGGATGCTGCTGCCGCCGTCGGTCTGGGCGGGAATCGGCTTCTACATGATCTTGCTCATCGCGGCGATCCAGAACGTGCCGGATTCTCTGTACGAGGCCGCCGAGCTGGAGGGCGCCAACCAATGGCACCAATTTTGCCATATCACGCTGCCGCTCGTATGGGAACAAATGAAGGTGTCCATTATCAACATCATGATGACGACGCTGAACGGCTCCTTCGTCATCGTCTGGATCATGACCGAGGGCGGCCCGGACAATACGACGCAGGTCATGGGCTCGTATTTGTACCAAATGGCGTTCCGCCAATACCACTTCGGCTTCGGCGCCGCGATCGGCGTGCTCATCCTGGTCACGTCGCTGATCACCACCGTCGCCTTACAGCGGCTGCTGCACCGGGAAACGATCGAGATGAGTTAGGGGGATACGACGATGAAACTGGGACTTCGCAATCCGGCCGCCAAAACGATATTTTACGCGATCCTGCTCGTATGGAGCCTCGCGGTGCTGTACCCGCTCGCATGGACGCTGCTGGACGCCTTGAAAAACAACGCCCAGTTTCTGGCCAATGCGCCTTGGGCGCTGCCGAAGCTGCCGCTGCTCTGGTCCAACTTCTCGTATGTATGGGATAAATACAATTTCGATGCTTACTTCGTCAATTCGCTCGTCATCACCGCCGGATCGACCGCGCTCGGGCTTCTGCTCTCGGCCTCGACGGCTTACGTCCTCGCCCGCTATTCCTTCAAGGGCAGCGGCCTTCTCTACCTGTTCTACATCGCTTCGATGATGGTGCCGTTCGTGCTGGCGCTCATTCCGCTGTTTTTCCTGCTGAATTCGCTCCACCTGATCAACACCTGGTTCGGCCTCATCCTCGTGTACGCCTCGAGCGTGCTCGCCTTCGGCGTGTTCGTCCTCGTCGGATTTTTCAAGTCGCTGCCCAAGGAGCTCGAGGAGTCGGCGGTCATCGACGGGGCCTCGTATTATGGAACGTTCTTCAGGATCATGCTTCCCCTTTCGCAGCCCGGGCTCGTCACCGTCGCCATCATCAACGTCCTGAACATCTGGAACGAATATGTCGTGGGCACGGTGCTGATCAACGATCCGAAGCAATACACGCTGCCGGTCGAGATCGGCGTCCTGCAGGCCGAGATGCAGTACCGCACCGAATGGGGCCCGCTGTTCGCCGCGCTGCTGATCACGATTATACCGGTGCTCGTCGTCTACATTTTGTTCCAGCGCAAGATCGCGAGCGGCATCACGGCCGGCGCGGTCAAATAACCGCGAGAGCCGGCTCCGACAGCATCTCATGCGGCTTTTAACGCGAGACAGCCTCGGGGGCATCCTGCAAAAGCGCAGGAACGTCCCCGAGGCTGTGCTGCGGGTAGAGGCTAAAATCTGCCGGAACGAATAATAGCGTAGATGAGCCAGCCGAACATGAGCGCGGCGATCACGAAGCCCGTCTCGATGATCGGAAATCGCCAAATCGACGTCTCCGCATGCCCGAGCGCGGCGCCGATGATGAGCCCGGCCATAATGATGCTGAGGGCAAGCAATACGATGCTGAACGACAGCCGGTTGCTGATCCGGTTCAGCTTCTTGGTCATCTTGTCGACCTGGGCGATCTCGATCTCCGCCCGAATGCGGCCCTTGTGCACCAGCTTGGACCATTGCCGAAGTCCGGCAGGCACGTCGCGGATCAGCTCGGCGAACTCCGGCGCTTCCTCGATCCAGGCCCTCGCGATACGCGCAGGGCTCAGCTGCTCGCGCAGCAGCTTTTTGCCGAACGGCTCGGCCACGTCGAAGACGCTGAAGTCCGGGTCGAGCGACGACACGACGCCTTCCATCGTCAGCATCGTCTTGCCGAGCAGCGTGAGCTCCGCAGGCACCTGGATCCGGTGGCGGAACGCGACGGCGAACAGATCCTGCACCGCTTCCCCCATCGAGATCTGGTCGAAGGGAACCTTATAGTACTTTTCCCGCATCTCGTCGATGTCGGCAAAAAGCCGTTCCTCGTCCACATCCTCCGGAACCGCGCCCATATTGCCGATCGCGCGCAGCACGCCTTTGGTGCTCTGATTGCGAAGCGCGATCACGAAAGCGGCGAAGTTGCGCTTGGCTGCCGGCGTCAGGCGCCCGACCATGCCGAAGTCCAGCAGGGCGAGCCGCCCGTCCGGGAGCGCAAGCACGTTGCCGGGATGCGGATCGCCGTGAAAAAAGCCCTCGACAAGCGTCTGTTCGAACAAGGTCGAAGCATATCGCTCGGCGAGAAGACGGCGGGGGAGCCCCGCAGCGTCGAGCTGCATACGATCGGATAGCTTGATGCCTTCTATGTAATCCGTCGTCAGCACGCGCCGCGAGCAATAGTCCCAATGCACGTTCGGCACCTCGATATGCGCCCAATTCACGCTCATTCTGGCGAACCGCTCGCCGTTGCGCGCTTCCGCGCCGTAATCGAGCTCGGTTCGCAGCGCCTTCGCCAACTCTTCGACCATGTCGCGCAGCCGATACTGCCGCGCCCATTCGAGACGATGCTCGGCCAGCCGCGTCAGATCCGCCAGAATCTCCAGGTCCGTCTCCATTTGAGCGGAGATGCCCGGCCGCTGCACCTTCACCGCGACATCGGTCCCGCCTATAAGCGTCGCCCGGTAGACTTGTCCGATGGAGGCAGCCGCAATCGGCGTCTCTTCGAAGCGGTCGAACAAGTCGATCACGGGAGCGCCCAGCTCGCGCTCGATAATGCGCGACGCTTCGGCGAAGGCAAACGGCGGCACCTGGTCCTGGAGCAGCTCGAGCTCCTTCAGGATCGGAGCCGGTATCAAATCCGGACGCGTGCTCGCCAACTGGCCGAGCTTCACGAACGTCGGTCCGAGCTCCTCCAGCATGAGACGGATTCGCTCGCCGATGCTCTTCGTCCGGATGTCCTTGCGTTCGGCAACGCGGAAAAACGCAAGCTTGTCGACCAGCCCAAGCTCGTCGGACACATACCCGAACCCGTTGCGCGCCAGCGCCGTCGCGATCGTCCGGTATCGCCGGAGCTGCCGTATCCTTTTTCCCGCATTCATGACAGCACCGCGCTCACATCTCTGCCGGACGTATCTCGATCTGACGCAGCTTTTCCTCGAGCGCCTCGATCCGCAGCTGGAGCGCCGCGAATTCCTCGCGGGTGACGAACCGGCCGTCGCCGCGGAAGGCGCTCGCCTTCTCCTGCGCCATATCCTCGATCTTGCTCCGCGCCTCCGCGCCCTTTCGCATCAGCTCGTCGACCAGCCCCTTGGACTCCTCGCGCCCGACTTCTCCCTTTCGCACAAGCTCGTCAACCGTCTTCTCGATCTGTTCCTTGCTTGCGACGACGACGCCCAATCCCAGCGAGATCATTTTATCGATCGTATCCTTCACCCGTCTCATCGCTCCTTTTCATTTGTCACCATTTTCATGATGATGCAAAACCTTCTTTTTCATCCCCTTACCCCATTGTATGCGCTCCAGAATCGGAAAATCAAACAGGTGCGGCAGCATCCGCTCCAATTCGCACACATCGAACGGTCGAAGCCGAATATATTAAATGCATACCGGAGCACAAGGCCGAAAAGGGGTGCGAAAAATCGTGAACAAGCCATCGTTCATCTTGTCGAGAGAGGATTGGTCTCTCCACCGCAAGGGCTACCAGGATCAGTCGCGTCACCAGAAAAAAGTCCGCGAGGCGCTCAAGCAAAATCTGCCCGACCTGCTGTCCGAGGAAAATATCGTCATGTCGAACGGCAAGCAGATCATTAAGATCCCGATCCGCAGCATGGACGAATACCATATCGTTTACAATCACAATAAGAAGAAGCATGTCGGCCAGGGAGACGGCGACAGCCAGGTTGGCGACGTGCTCGGGACCGATCCGGCTGCGAAAGGGGGCAAAGGGGAAGGCGCGGGCAGCGAGCCCGGCGAGGACGTCGTCGAGGCCGAAATCTCGATCGCGGAGCTCGAGAATATGCTGTTCGAGGAGCTCGAGCTGCCCTACCTGAAGCGCAAGGACAAGGAGATCATCGAGTCGACCGAGATCCGGTTCACGGACGTGCGGCGCAAGGGCATCATGTCCAACATCGACAAGAAGCGGACGATCCTCGAGAACCTGCGGCGCAATTCCCGCGACGGCCGGGCCGAGATCGCCGGCATCTCGCCGGACGATCTGCGCTTCAAGACGTGGGAGGAGATCGTGAAGCCGCAGAACAACGCCGTCATCATCGCGATGATGGATACATCCGGATCGATGGGTTCCTTCGAAAAATACTGCGCGCGCTCCTTTTTCTTCTGGATGACCCGCTTCCTGCGGCGGCAGTACGAGAAGGTGGAAATCGTCTTCATCGCGCACCATACCGAGGCGAAGGAAGTGACGGAGGAGGAGTTCTTCACGCGCGGGGAGAGCGGCGGCACGATCTGCTCGTCCGCCTACATCAAGGCGCTCGAGATTCTCGACAACCGTTATCCGTCGTCGAGCTACAACATTTACCCGTTCCACTTCTCCGACGGCGACAACCTGACGAGCGACAATGAGCGCTGCGTGCGTCTGATCAAGGAGCTGCTCGGACGCGCCAACATTTTCGGCTACGGCGAAGTCAACCAATACAATCGCTCGAGCACGCTGATGTCGGCTTACAAACACCTGGATCATCAGCAATTCCTCTACTACGTTATCCGCGAGAAGTCCGAGGTGTACAACGCGCTGAAGACGTTCTTCAAGAAGCGGGAGATCGTCGTGTAAAAAGAAGAAGCGATCGCCTCTCATCCGGGGCGATCGCTTCTTCGTCGTATTTAGAATTTAGATTGGAGGAGATGAACTTCATGATCGCATGGAGCCGCATGCTTCGGAGCTTAACGGTCGGGATGATCGTCGCCGCGCTCGCGATCGGTCTGCTGCCTTTCCTTTTTGCCGATCTGATCGGCGACCTGAACGGATTCGCGGACCTGGATTCGAGCCCCTTTTACGCTTTGATCAACAAGTTCATCCGCGGGGGAAAGTAGCGGGCTACCTTCTTACTTTAGCCCTTTTTTCTGCAGATCCGCGAGATGACGCTGGTACAAGACCTTCTCTGCTTTCCCCGCGCCGACTTGGTTGATTTGCTTGACGAAAGCGTCGTAGACGGAATTGAACTCATCGTCCGTCTTCGCCATGACGAGCTTCGAAATCGTCTTATATAAACGCTATCAGTTTGCGCGACAATACCTATAAAAGCGGCGAAATTTTCCCGAGTTTTAAAGCCGCACAAAAATCAATACGCGGTTGTACGATTATCTATTCAGGTTCGGGAGAACGCGTTCTACAATAGGGGCAAACCAAACAGAGCTCGAAGGAGTGACTCCCCCCCTTGAACGCGCAGGTATCCGGCCTTTCCGTCGTCTCTACCGCTCCCGCCTCGATGGCGGTTATCGTTCAACCCGGCTTTCTTACGATCGCGGACCGCGTCGTGGAGGTCCCCGCCGAGACGAAGCTGCCTATCCGGCCGGCGGGCCAAAGGCAATACCTTGACCAGGTCTATACGATTCGCGGCGTCGGCACTGCCTCGCCTTCCTGGTGGAACGGCGAAGATATTCGCGGCAGCGGCGGCGTCCCCTACCAGCGGATGGTGCCGGGTACGCTGGCGGTGTATTCGAGCGACCGCGGGACGAAATATGCGCCCGATGCAGACTATGCGTACGACTATCACTGGGGCACGGTGAAGCGAATGTCCGGCGGACGGATCGCGGAAGGCGAGACGCTCTCGCTCGATTATGCCGTATGGCTCTGCCGATACGATGCGATCGCGCTCCGGGAAGACGGTTCCTTGACCGTCGTCGAAGGGGATGTCGATGCGCCGGATTCGCGAGAGCTTCTGCTGCCGGAGCCTCCGCGCGTGAAGGACGGCTTCGTCCTTGCCCATATTTTTACCGGTTGGGGACAATCCTGCGTGTACGGCGGAGAGAGCGCGGTCTCGAGCATGTCCACGTCTTCCCCGCCCGTCACGCTGCGCGGCCGTTACGAAGATATAGTCAGACGGACGTATTATATCGAGATCGAGCCCAACCCCGGCGGCAGCCCTCTGATTAGGATGGGCGCCTCGGGCGAAGATTACGGCACCGGACTGACGCTTACGCGGGAATCGCTGCGCTGGACGACGGCCCGTACGTTCGAGTGGGACGAGGAACTGCCGCTTGTCATGGAGACGGCTTACGGTTTTGAAGTCGACTGGGGACTCGGCCTGGCATTTCCGCTGCCTTCCCGAGGCGATGTGGACGCGCCTCTGCGCTTCGTAATCGAAGCGATTCCCGAAATGATTCTGGACTGCAGGCCGGTGCTTGCCGGGACCACGCCGGCATCGACGATCCCCCTCGAACAGACCGGACATCTCGCGGATTTCAGGCGGGCGATAGCGGAAGGACGTCCGCTCCGCATCGCCTTTTTCGGCGAGAGCGCGACACGCTCGGGATTGTGGCCCTATCAGGTCATGGAGGGCCTCCGTGCGCGTTACCCGGACGCGAGGCTGTTCAGCTCGAACGTCGCGGTCGGCGGAGAGCAATCGGTCATGGGCATTCATCGGCTGGAAAAAGAGGTGCTTGCCGTCGCCCCTGATCTCGTCGTCCTCGAATATATGATCAACGATGCGTGCTCCGGCCATGCCGAGGCGCATATCGAACGGACGGTCCGGGCGATCGTGGAGCGTGTTCTCGAATACGGCGCGGCCTGCATGATCGTCATGGCGAACGGCGTCAATCCGCTTTTCACGAAGCACGGCGCGAAGCGTAATATCCGCCGGTAT
Source organism: Cohnella hashimotonis (assembly GCF_030014955.1). Lineage (NCBI taxonomy): Bacteria > Bacillati > Bacillota > Bacilli > Caryophanales > Paenibacillaceae > Cohnella > Cohnella hashimotonis. Next base: position 1,881,443 of record NZ_JAGRPV010000001.1, on the reverse strand, counting down.
TACGCCTTGTACCGAAGGCTGGCTTCCGAATACGGCGTAGCGTTCGTCGGCGGATTCGAATATTTCGACAACCTGCATCGGTTCGGCAAATACTTCGTTACGGAGCTCAAAGGCAATATGGTCAATCACGCGTTCGGAAACGAAGATACCGGCTGGGGACCGTTCGATCGTGTTCTGGGCGAGGCGATGCTGGACGCGCTGGGCTGAACGGCATAAACCGCAAAAACGCGCATTCTTACTCCGCCGGAAGGCGAAGGAGAATGCGCTCGCGTCAGACGATGCCGCCTTCGCCTAATATTCGTACCAGCGGCCGGCGTGCCGTTCGTCCGGCCGTCCAGGCGGAAGACATCGGCACGGGCCGGATTTCCTTGACGAAAATGTTGGCGGCGGCCGGGTCGTCCACGGTCAGCCGAACGCGCGCAACGTTTTTGCGCGGGAACGGATTTTCGAGAAGCCAGCGGTAATAGGTGCCAGAAGGCGTTTGCGTCGGACGTGTCGTATACGCGGCTTCCAGCAAGGAATCGTCGACCTTATAGGCGTCTTTCATCAGCGGTTCGTCGTCCGGCACTGCGCGTTCCCAGCTGCGTTCGAAGCCGGATATATTCGTGCCGTAGCAGATCGGAACCTCCGCTTCGCTGCCGTCGTCGTACGCAAGCGTGTACGCGCCGATCCGGTACTCGTTTTCGTCCAGGAAGATACCGTCGAAAAAGCGGCGGTACGGCCAAAAGTCGTCCGTCGCGTGCACGATCTCAAGGTAAGCGGTGCCCGAGTCGGCCCCGGCCGCCGCAGCGCGTCTCTTGAGCGACCGATACTTGTCGCGGTACAACGCCTCGAACGAAGCGTCCGCGATCGCCGCGTATGCGCCCTCTTCGTAATCCGCCCGCCAGAACATAAAGGCCGAATAGGCCATCGAGAAGAGAATCCCGTTGCGCTGCAGGTTGCCTTCCGCGGTCTCGCTCCAATTCGAGATGATGCCGCCTTGCGCGCCGGCGCCGAGCCGTTCTTTCCAATTCAAGAAAGAAGGGCCGTCAAAATTGCCGTAGACGAGCGGCATGCCGCGATCCAGGAACAGCCTGTCGTACGACGCGTCGATCTGCCAGTACCAATGGAGCATACGGACATCCCGCGGCACCAGATCGATCGCCTCGTGCGTGGGCGGAATCGTCTCGCCGAACGGCTCGCCGGTCTCGTGGCTGACCATCGGACGCTCCGCGCCGCCCCAAGGCTTGCCGCTTCCGTCCTTCGCGTCGATCAGCTTCTCGCACCAGATCATCGTCCGCACGCCTTTTTCGCCCAAATAGCCATGAATGCGCGCGAGGTCGTCCGCATACAACTTCTCGGCCGCTTTGCCCTTGCAGCGTTCGCAAAGGCCGATGCTGTAGTACTCGTCGTGACCGACATGCACCGTCTTCGGCTCGAATACGTCCAGGACCTCGTCGAGCACGTCGAACAGCAGCGCGTACGAACGTTCGTCGGACGGGCAATACGTATCCGGATACGGATCGTTTTTCCGCTCGGCGAGCTCGGGATGGTTGATCAGCAAGTAATCGCAGTGGCTGAGGGAAGGCACTTCCGGGATGACGTCCATGAAGCGGGCCTTGCAATACAGCACGAGCTCCCGCACCTCGTCTTGCGTCAGGAAGCCTCCGCCGCCGTTCTCGACGTGCATCGAGTTTTTGTACCAAGGGAAGGTCTGCTCCTGGATGCGTATCGTCTTGCCGCTGTATTCGCGCATCTCCGCGCAGTAACGAACCCAGCCCTCGTTGATCTCCGGGTGACGCTCGTAGGCCATCGCTCCGCCCACTTCCAGCATGACCGTGTTGAACTGGAAGCGGCACAGCAAGTCGACGAATCGTTTAAAATAGGCGATGCCGTCGCGGGTCGGCAAATACAGCTTTACGCCGCGAACCGGACAAGCGGGCCGATTGTAAATAAGACCGTGCCGGACGAAGCCGTCCTCCGCCATCCGAACCAGCGTCGCCGCGCCGTACAGCAGGCCTCGTGCAGAGGCGGCGTACACGGCGATCCTGTCCTCCTCCGTCACGATCGCGTACGCCTCCGGATCTTCCGTCGCGAGGTCCCCGAATTCGGCTCGTACGCGTGCGGCGAGCGATGGCGGCCATTGCTCTTCAAAGGTCGCCGACCGGTAGGCGAGCTCTGCCGGCGCAGGGACGCGCGCTTCGGCCAGCAATCGGGTTACGGCGTCGTACGCGCAGTCCGTTTGCGTGTCCGGGGTGAGGTAAGCCCCCGTGTCCGCTAACGCGGCGCAAGCGGTCAAGTAATCTCCATCGCGAATCTGCATGCTGCTTTCCTTCCCCTCGTCTATGTATTCCGGTCGCCGATTCACAGAGGCGGACTCTCCCCGCGTCGATCGCCACTCGCGGACCTTGCGCGATCCCCCGCCTCAGGGCGCCGCTTGCGCGGGAGTCCCGTCAGGCCCCGCAGCGCGACGACAAGCGTCGCCGCGATCAGCAGCGTCCCGCACAGCGCCATGCGAAGCGACGGCGGATTGCCGAGCAGGACGTAATCGAGCGCCGCCGTCACGGCGGGCTCCAGGCAGAAGAGGATCGATACCGTCACCGGGGGGAGCTTGCGCTGGCCGAACACCTGCAGCAGATTGGCGGCGAGCGAAACGAACAAAATCATAAAAAGAATGCCCGTCAGCGTGCCCGGCTGCGAAACCAGAAGCTTGAGCCCGAAGCCCTCCGGACGCAGGGAGGCATAGACGATGCCTGCAACGCTAAAGTATAAGGTGCAGCCTACGATCCCGAGCATGGAAACTTGCACGACGGAGACCCGGTCCCGAAGCAGGAGCCGGTTCGTCAGTACGATCGAGTAGGCATAGCCGATCATGCCGAGCAGCGCGAGCCCGTCCCCCGGCTTCAAGCCGCCGTCCCGCGGATCGATCAGCAGCGCGATGGCGACGAGCGCGATGCCGATCGCCCATTTTTCGTGCCGCTCGGGTCGCGCCTTGTCGTGAATCCAGCGCAGCAAGGGGACGACCGCGATGATGAAGCTGTTGATGACGACGACCCGCGTCGGCGTCGTATACTGCACGGCGAAGATCGAGAAGATGCCCAGTGTGAAGTTCGCGAGGCCGAGCCGCAACAGCCCGTCCCTCCATACCTTCGCCGGAATCGACCTGAGCGAGCGGTAAGACCAGGCGAGATAAATGAGCGACACCGCCGCATAACGCCAGAACTGAAAAAGCAAATGCGGGTAGTCCGTCGTCGCTTCCTTCATGACGATGTAAGAGACGCCCCAGATGAATACCGCGCCGAGCACGACCGCATAGCCGACCAACGAGCACCCTCCCCGCTTCATGAACCGTAAATCTATCTTTGTACACCTTACCATATGGAAGATTCGCTTGAATATGGGATGAAGTGACGGATTACTGGGATTAATTTGACTTTATATGCAGCCGAAGAGCGCTTCGCGCCGTCAGCCCTTTACCGAGCCGATCAGCACGCCGTTCACGAAGTGACGCTGGATGAACGGATAGACGACGAGAATCGGGAGCGTGCCGACGAGGATAAACGCGTACTTGAGCGATTCGAGCACGATGCCCTGCTGGTCGCTGGCCGCGCTCGTGATCGCGTCGCCGATCTGGCCGACCATGACGATATTGCGGATGACGAGCTGCAGCGGGTACAGGCTCTCTTCCCGCAAATAAAGGAGCGCATAGAAGAAATTGTTCCAAATGCCGACGGCGTAGAACAGCCCGATCGTCATCAGCACCGGCTTGGACAGCGGAAGCACGATGCTGAAGAGCGTGCGCATATCGGATAGACCATCGATCTTGCCGGACTCCTCGATCTCCGCCGGTATCCCTTGGAAAAAGGTGCGCATGACGATCAGATTCCAGGTCGAGACGAGGCCGGGCAGCACCATCGCCCAAACGGTATCCATCAGGTGGTAACTGCGCACGACCAGGTACGTCGGGATCATCCCGCCGCTGAACAGCATCGTGAACACGATGAACAGCATGATTGGCTTGCCGAACGTCAGCGTCCGCTTCGAGAGCGAGTAAGCGCCCAATGACGTGAAAAAAAGCGACAGCACGGTGCCGAGCACCACGTAAATAATCGTATTTTTGTAACCGACCAGCAGCCGATTGTCCCGCAGCACCTCGCCATAGACGTCGAACTGCAATCCCCGCGGCCAAAACGATACCTCGTTGCGGACGACGTAATGCGCCGAGCTGAGAGATACGGACGCCATGTGGATAAACGGAAACAATGCCACTGCCGCGACGAAGGCCAAAATGAGGACGTTGACGATATCGAAGACGCCGATGCGTTTAGTCATGAGAGTCGCTCCTTACCATAGACTGGTCTCTCCGAGTCTGCGGCTCACCTGGTTGGCGGAGTAGACGAAGACCAGGCCGATGAGCCCCATGAACAGGTCGATCGCCGTCGCATAGCTGAAGTTGCCTTGAATGATCCCCATGCGGTAGACATAAGTCGCGATGATGTCGGACGTTCCGTACGTGGCCGGATTGGAGAGCAGGTACACCTTATCGAACCCGAACTCGAGGATTTTGCCGATCTGCAATATAAACAGGATGACGATCGCCGGCGCGATGCCGGGCAGCGTCACGTGGAGCGTCTGCTTCCACCGGTTCGCGCCGTCGATGCGCGCCGCCTCGTACAGCTGCGGATCGATCGCGGTGAGCGCGGCCAGGTAGATGATCGAGCCCCAGCCGATCTCCTGCCAGATTTCCGAGCTGATATAGACCGTCCTGAACCAGGACGCTTGCTGCAAGAAGTTGATCGGCTCGAAGCCGAAGCTTTGGATGACATGGTTGATCCAGCCCGTGCTCGGCGACAGCAGCATGATGATGATGCCCGAGGCGACGACGGCGGACAAAAAGTGCGGGAGGTAGCTGACGGTCTGAACGAAGCGCTTGTAAGCCTTCCACCGCAGCTCGTTGAGCAGCAGCGCCAGAATGATCGGCGCGGGGAACCCGAATACCACTTTATAAATGCCGAGTACGAACGTATTTTTGATGATGTCGTAAGCGTCGGGGTTCTGGAAAAACATCTTGTAATATTTCAGCCCGACCCAGTCGCTTTTCCATACGCCTGCGAACAGATTGTAGTCCTTGAAGGATACGATGATCCCGAACATGGGGACATACTTGAACAGCACGTAGTACAGCAACACGGGGGCGAGCAGCAGGAAGTAAGTCCGGTCTCGCTTCAGATTCCGGATTAGCATTGGCTTCACGGCTTCATCCCCTTTCCGCGATATGGAGAGGACCGTCGATCGATGCTCCGACGACGGCCCCGCTCTTCGACTCGTTCTTATTTGGACGCGTTCTGGCGATCGAGCGCGACCTGATACGTTTGCAGCACTTTTTGCAGGCCGTACTTATCCAGCTCTTTGAGGAAGTTGTCCCACTCGGTGAGCGGCGTCTCGCCCATGATGAACTTGCTGATGGATGTCGAGTAATATTTGTAGACCGCGTCGATCTGCGTAGTGATCGAATCCGTCTCTTCCTTGGACAGGATCGGCATCGTGCTGGCGACCGGGAACTGGTACTTCGGCGACTCGACGTAGGCTTCCCGCTCGCTTTCCTTGATCAAGGACAACGGCGCTTCGAAGTCGAACCAGCCGTACGTACCCGCCGACAGAATGCCGGATATGCGGCGCAGGTCGTTCGATTCCTTATAAACGTCATTCAGCTTGCGCTTGCCGTCGACGACGGTGTACGTTTCGCCTTCCTTGCCCCAGCTTTGGATGTCGCGTCCCTTTTCCGAGTAAATATAGTCCAGGTAACGGAGCGCGGCGTCGAGATTTTTGGTATTCGAAGCGATGGAGAAGCCGTAATCCTCGTAACCGCCCTGAGGCAGGTAGGCTTTGTCGCCCGCGCCGAGCGGAGGCGCCATAAACTTGAGGCGGCCTTCGGTCAGCTGGTTGTTCATCGTTTCGATCTGGCCGATATACTGGACGCTGATGAAAGATTTGTTCGTGGCCATAAACTGCGTCCACGCCTTGTAGTCCATCGACAGCCAGTCCGGCGGGAACAGCCCTTCTTTGTAGAACTTGTTCAGGTATTCGACCATCGTCTTGTAGTTCGGGTTAAGCGGCCCGTACGTCATCTTGCCGGTCGCCGGATCCTTCTGATATTCCGGCAGGATGCCGAAGGACGGGGCGAAGATTTGCAACGTGCCGAGGCCATGCCTGAACACGAGCGGGTAGCTGTCCGGATACAGCTCCTTCAGTTTCTTGGACGTCGTATACAGCTCATCCCAAGTCTTGGGCGGCGTCAGTCCGTTCTTGTCGAAGATGTCTTCCCGATAGAACCAGACCAGCTGGTTGCCGGCGCCGGCACCGTCGTTGATGATATTCAAAATTTTGCCGTCAGGCTGCGTCACCCGCATCTTAATGACGGGGTGACTGTCCAGATAGGCTTTGACGTTCGGCATTTTGTCCATATGCTTCGACAGATCGAGGAAGGCGCCCTGCGAGCCGAACTTCTGGACGTCAGCAGGAAATACGGACATCACGTCCGCCATATCGCCGGACGAGACGGCGAGCGCAAGCGCTTCCGAAGGCGTGGTCGTCGTAGCCGTCTTTTGCTCGACGGTGATGTTGGTCTCCTCCTTCACCCATTTCCAGACGCCCCAGTCCGCCTGAGGCGGCCATGCGGTCGAATATTCGGTGAAGATCGAGATCTTGCCCGGCTCCGGCAGCGCCGCGCTCGGCGAGGCGGATGCGGAGGCGCTGCCGCCGGCGGAGGAACTGGCGCTGGCGCTCGGCGATGCCGGCGCAGAGCTCGATGCGCCGGCATTATTGTTGTTGTTGCCGCTGCAGCCTGCCAGCATGGCCGCTGTCAGCGCGGAGGCGACCAGCACGCCTGCTGCGCTTCTGCCCGTCGTTTTCTTTTTCATAGGAAACCCCTTCCGAAAATGGTTTTGGCTGAGCCGATGAAGCCGGCTGCGATTGCAAGGCGGCAGTGCGGCGCGTTCGCTTTTTCGCCGGCCGCCTTATGCAACCCATCGTAATCAGCGGCAGCCGGTCCGTAAATCACCGGAATGCGGCTCTTTTGCAGCTTTTTTCGGATAGTCGAAAAAAAGCCCACTTTCCTAAACATCAGCCCAGGCGCTTGCCGTCGCCCTCAAAGTCCGGCGAGGGGACAGGATTTGACGGTGACGTACGCGTCGCCTATCTATTTCCGGACACAGGATCAGTTATCCGCCTCGTACTGGCTCATCTCCATGGCGTATCGGACACGAGGTCCGCTATTTCGTCTAAAGTGAAGCTTTGGCCGCTGTATTGACCGAAATAACGGACGCTCGGTCCGCGACTAACCAAATAATGACCTTTTTGGCGCAAATAGCGGAACCTGTGTCCGCCCGGAAGAGCCGGCTTCTTTTCACACGTATCGGCTGTCTCTTCGGCAAGAACGTTTTCTGTTTCAACGCTCCGCGCCCGGCTTTCTGCGGAATTCGCTCGGGGTGAGTCCCATGTACTTTTTGAACATGCGGTTGAAGGAGGTAATGTTGCGGTAGCCGACGGCTTCGGCCACGTCCTGCACCTTGTACTTGCTGTCCACCAGCAGGCTCGCCGACTTCATGATCCGGGTTTCGTTGATAAAGTCGACGATGTTCATTCCCGTCTTTTCTTTGAAATAGGAGGACAGGTAGCCGCCGCTCAGGTTGAGCCGCTCGGCCAGCGTATCCAGGTAGATTTCTTCGGACAAATGCTGGTTGACGTATTCGACGACAAACGTCGTGATCGGGTCGCGCAGCTGCTTTTTCTCCCGGAACGCCTGCGCGGCGAGCGCCGTCTTGCGCGTCAGCAGCGCCTCCAGCTCGGATACCGTAATGCAGCGCTGCAGCTGACGGTCGACGTCCGTGAAAATCTCCTGCAGCCGGTCCGGCGCGATGACGAGCGGACTGGCCTCGCTCTTGATCTTGCCGATCAGCCCCTCGCCGAACGCCAGCCAGGCGGACGCGGGCACTTCTTTCCCCTGCCATTTGGCGAAAACTCGCTTGATCAGGCTGGTCAGCTGCGCCTCGTTGCCTTCGCGCAGGTTCGACTGGAATTCCTTCCATTGGTCGGGCGCGAACCCGATCGTTTCCGCTCCGGCCGTACGTGCGGTCACGATCTGCATCCGATCGGCCAGCTTGCGCTCGAGCACGAGGTCCTGCGCTTCCCGGTAGGCGGCGCCGATCCGGCCCGCGTTGCCGTATACGGAGGAGACGGCGACCGTCACCGTGCCGAACGCCCGATCCTGCTCGAAGAGCGGCTCCATTTGCTTCAGGCGAATGATGATTTCCTCGCGCTGGCTCGTGTAGACGAGACTTAAGATTTGATAGGCCTCGATGTGGAAGGTCATCGATTCGGGAAAGGCCCGGCCGAGCCGGTCTTCCATATGTACCTTCATATAACTGAGCCACGTCCGGAAATACGCCTGCTCGTCGTCTTCCTCCCGCCTGCTCATCGCGTGGAACAGCACGATGACGAACGGCTCGTCCTTGAAGGCGGCGGGCGGCGGGGCGCCGTGACTGGGGATCGCTTTAAGCTGCTGCAGGAACGCGAGCTGTTTATGCATTTTTTCCTTGTCCTGGAGCTGGCCGCGAATAATGTTGAACTCCCGGATCGACGACCGGAACGACGCGCTGCCGGCCTCGCCGCGGATGGCGCCGATCACCTTCTGGAGCGGGTTGTTGATGCCGGTCGCGAACAGCCAGGAGATGACGATGCCGGCGGCGATCGAGAAGCCGGTCGCGACGATAAGCGTGATGTTCATGCGGGTCTGCGAGGCGATCCGCTCGACGGGCACGCGCTGAACGTAAGTGAAGCCGGTCAGGGTTCCTTTCGACTGAAAATAGTACTTGCCGTCCGAGACGTACTCGCCTCCGCTCGCCTGGCGCAGCCCGGCGGGGTCGATCTCCGGCGTTTGGCCTGCGCTCCGGAAGATCGCGCGGCCCGTATCGTCCATCACCATAAAATCGTCGCCCGCGGCCTGGTGAAAGGATTCGAACATTTTCCGGGCGTCCAGAAAGACGATCATTAAAAAGTCATGGCTGCCCTTGGTTTTGAAAACGATCGGAACGAGCTCTCCGACGATCGTGGTCGCGCTGCGAAACATATGGTTGCGGAAAACGTCGGCCGGCAGCACGCGAGCGCTGTAATCCTCGTCGAACTGCTTTTCCCAGAACGCGGCATCGTACGCCTCGCTCTCGTAAAATACGTTAAACATCGAATTCGCGGGCGCGCTCGTTCCCTTTTCGACGATCAAATCTTTGGACCGGGTGAAAAAAACGATATTGTTCATATACATCTGCAGGTCCGAGGTCCATCCGTTGATCTCCTGCTGCAGAAGCGGAATCTCCCGGTAATTGGGAGCCGCGCGCAGGTTCTGCGCCTTCTCGCTGAGCAGAAAAACGAGCATCTGGCGCTTGACCATGTCGAGATGCTTTTCGTAGCTTTCCGTCGTGTGCTGGAGCATCAGCGTGTTGTATTTGACGATCTGCTCGCGGACGTTTTCTTTGGATTCGGAATAAAAGTAAAGCACGAGGGAGCTCATCAGCAGGATAATGCAGAGGAAACCCGAGAGAAGCCGCAAAAACAAGGAAGTGGACCGGTCTTTGAACAGCGGGATCGGATTGAATTTTCTCATGCGACTCCCTCCTTTTTCCTCTGATCGTACCATTAATAATCTGAATTGGGGATCGCAAAAAGCTTGACAGGCCCCATGAGGCCGTAGGGCTGCAGCCGGTATTCCGGGGAATACGCGTCTCCGGTCGGGCGAAACGACCACCAGTCCGTCCATGCGGCGCCCGGCTTGGCCTCGTGGAGCGGACCGAGAAGATTGCGAGGGCTGCCCGCGATCTCGATATCGAGCGCATTGATGCCGTCCGTCAGCCATGGCGTCAGTTCGACCGTACCTGCGGCCCGCCAAGGAATCGCATGCTCGCGGAGAGAGTTGATCGTCAGCTTTACCGTTACCGCCTCGTACGGCCCCATCTCCATAAATACGCGCGCATGCCGGCGTCTTGGGGCCGTGAACTCAAAACGGTAAATCATGCTTCCGCAATAATGCGGGTAGCCCTGCCCGCACCAATCCCCAAGGGTCAAGCGCTCGGATTCGCGGATCAGGCCGCGGCGAGAATCAAGCGCGAAGCTGCCGAGAAGGTACGCGTCCTCCAGCTCCATATCGTGCGTGTAGGCGCAAGAAACGTCCAGCGCGTTCTCCCCTTGCGCTAGCCGCGGCAGCTTGACCGTCCCCAGGCATCGGTCCAAATACCAGCCGTCGGGCGAATGCGCGAGGGGACGGCCGTTTAAGGCAAAACGGAAACGCTCCGCCTGCTCGAAGGCCAGCCTGACCTCCCCCTCGGGGACGCGGCTGACATCAAAAGAAAATCGGAATGCAGCCTCCGCCCCGTCTCGCGGATGCGGCTCGCCGATCCATAAGTAGCGCTGGAGCTTGCCGTTGGCGTAAACCTGACGCATGCCCAGCCGTTCGCGCAGCTCCCGCTGCGCCTGCCATACGTCCATTTCCTCCAACCACGCCTCGTCCCCGAGCCGATACCTGCAGCGGTCGAGAACCAGCGCGTTGGGAGCGGACCGGGAGAAGGAAACCGGGGCGTCGAGGACAAGCCAAGGCTCGGAAAAAGGTAATTGACGCGCGAGCTCGTCGTTCAGAGCAGTCCCGTCGGTCGTCGTGCCTGCCGCGGCAGCGGCGGCGCCGTGCTCCGCTTCTCCGGCGCGCAGCACGTATAGCCTGGAATCCGCGGGACCGAACCGATCCTCGAAAACCGCGAATCCGTTCTCCTGCCTGGACGCGACGGGCGTCGACTCCCCGGACAGCGGATCCCACCGCTCGACGGTCCCGGTGCCTTCGATGCGGATCCGGGCCTCGCAGCCCGCTTCGCGGTCGTTGTTCGCCGCGAACACGACGATGCCGTCCGGCAGCTCCCTGCGCATGCAGAGCAACCGGCGCAGCTCTGCGCCGTCACGCCCGCGCAGGCTGACGGGGCGCGGGAACAGGCCGGCAAGCGCCGCCGGCAGCTCAAGCATGCCGTTCAGCCTCATGAACCGGGAATGCCCGGTAAGCACGGACAGCGCCTTCCCCGCCTCCCTGCCGTCCAGCAGATTCGGCCCGTCCCCGTACGACAGCACGATGCCGCCGGCCTCCATATAAGCGATCAGCAGCTCCAGGGTCGGACGCGCCAGATTGCGCAGATCCGGCAGCACCGCGACGCGGTAGCCGGCTTGCCCGACGATGAGCCGATCGCCCTCCACGGCGCCGACTTCGCGCAGGATGGTTTCGTCGCCCAGATCGAAGTCGTAGTGCTCGCCGTGCAGCAGGTCGATCAGCTCATTAAATGCCTTATTGTAAGCCTCCAGCTCCTCCGCGATTCCCGCCCTATTGCGCCATGGTCCCGCCTGCACGTCCCGGCCGAGCATCGTCCATACCGAGGACGTGGGGTGGACGACGAGCACGTCCCTTCGAACGTTGCCCTCGCTCAGCACGGCGCCAAGACGCGCGAAGTAATCTTCGATCGTCCGATTGTGCGGCCACCAGTTGACGTTATAGTTAAACGAAGGCGGATAATCCCGCTTGCGGCAGCCGCGGAGCGTGTACAGCGCAAGATGGTGCGTCAGCACGTTGACGCCGAGCGCGAGCTGCCAGTCGCCGATCCACTTGCGGCTCTCGAAGGTGAGCCCCCACCCGGTTACGCCGTACGTTTCCGTAATGACCTTTTTTCGGCCGTACTGGTTCGCGACGCTCGACGCTTGCTTCACCGTCAGACTCTCGTCCGTCTGCTCGCACAGCGTGTCGATGCCGGGCACGTCCAGATAACGGTAATGCGGCATGACGGCGCCGCAATGAAGCGCGGCCCCGATCAAGCTCCCTTCCTCGCAGTAGTGTCCGGCAAGCGCGATGCCGTTCGTCCGGCACCAATCCGCGAGCTGCCTCGTATAGGCATCGACGAACCGCTCCGTCACCGTCGCCCAATAGTCGTGCCGGATGCGCGCCGCGTGGGGGCCGCAAAAGAAAAAATACGGCAGCAGCTCCCAAACCTCGTATCCGTTACGCACGAGAAAAGCTTCCGGCAGCACGTCCGACCAGGCGATCCAGGTCATGTCCGGCCGGTTTAAGCCCTCGTGGAAGCCGCGGATCGAAGGCTCGTCGGTAAAAATGGCGGGAATCGTTCGCCCGAAGGCCTCGCCGACCGCGACCTTGTACTTCTCGTGCGTCGTCTCGATGAACAGCCTGGCCGCCTCGGGATTCAGCGCGTCCGGATACGCGTCGCCGTGGCACCACTCGTTCGGCGCCGCGACATGGCGTCGCAGGACGAGATAAACTTCGCCCTCCGCAAGCGCATGGCCGGCTGCGTCCGCATCCGGCTTCGCGAGCCTCTCGCAGCTGCGAAGGGCGTCGCCTTCGATGACCGCGACGTACGCGGCTTGAATCGAATCATCAGTATCCAGCGTTCGCGCAACGGTCAACGACAACGCCTTTGCGCGGACGGCGTCTCCCCCGATTCGCCCGACTTGGCCGCCGCCCATTCCCGAGGAATACTTGTCTTCGTCGTACAGCCAGGCCTGCATTCCTTCCGCCTCGGCCTTCGCCACCGTATCCCGAATGCGGTCCATGAAAGCTTCGCCGAGATAAGGCGTCTCGAGGCCTTCCCGCACGTGCATCATGAAGCCGCCCATGCCTTGCGTCTTGAAGCCATCGACCTGCGCGTTCAGCTCATCCTGCTCAAGCGTTCCGTTCCAGGACCAGAACGGAACCGGCCTGCAATCCATGGGCGGGTCCGCCCACTTGGCGCGCAGCCGTCCGATGCCGTCCGTGGCCTGCGCGGAAACTAGTCTTTTTTTCATCTTTTGCGCGCTCCCCTTATTTGCCTTTTGCCTATACCTTCATCATATAAGGGCGGCGGGCGGCGGGAAATGAGCGGTATTCCGCAAGTTGCAACTTCTTTCGGGTTCATTCAAAAACGATAAGAATCTATAAAAAAGCCCAGCCGCAAATGCTCGTGAATACGCCGTAAAGCGCGCCTTGGTCGGTTTTTCGAAAGCTGATACTTTTATCAGAAAATATGAAAGGAGTTGAAGGTCCGTCAGGATCGTTCGTTTACTGCCGCGGACGGGCGTCTTACCATCATCTTGTCAGGCGACGACCCCCATGGTGAAAGCGTATTCAGATCTCCTGATGAACACAATACAATGCGCTTGCGTATCGGCATCGATCGGAGGTGAAATCGTTCGTCATTCGGATTTGCACCCGCAATTACTTTAACCATGGAGGCGACATCATTTGAACATCCGTACGTTTCAACGCAAGACGTCGATTACGCTCGTATGCGTCATGGGCTTAAGTCTGCTCCTGAACTTGTTTTCCTTTTCGTTTGCCAGCGCGGCCGGAACGAATCCGGTCCTCGGACCCGAGCTGCTGCCCAATCCCGGGTTCGAGCAGGCGTCCGGCAATATGCCCGCCGGCTGGACCAAGTTCAATGCGGCCGTAACCGTCGAATCCACGACCGAACAAGCTACGGAAGGGACGCGCAGCGTCAAGATCTCCAATAATACGGGCGGCATTCAAAGTCCGTTGATCCCTTATTCTCCGGGGGCTTCTTTTACGGCCGGCATCAAAGGAAAAATCGAGAGCGGCGCGCTTACGCTGATTATCAGGTATTTCGATGCCAATGGGAGTTCGAACGCGCAAAAATCGGTTCCTGGCGCGGCCGGCAATCAGTGGCAGACGATTCTCGCCAGCGGGACGGCGCCGGCGGATACTGCCTATTTGCAAATGATCGTCGTCATCCCGAGCAGCGCCGGAACCGGAACCGTCTACGTGGACGAAGCCTCCCTGAAGACGACCGAATTGCTTCTGAATCCGAGCTTCGAGGCGGCCGCCACAACCGTCAGGCCGTCCGACTGGACCGCGGTCGACCACGGCTTGGCGTCCAGCATCGCTACGGCGACAGGCGCCGCCTATGCTACGCACGGCATTAAATCGCTGCACGTGTCGGACCAATCCGCGACGGACGCTTACAGCGTAAAAAGCGCGACGGCCCCTGCCGTACCCGGCAAAGCCTATACGGCCGCGGTGAACGCGAAAGCCTTGTCGGGCGGCGGCAGCCTGATCCTCCGCTTTATCGGCGCCGCCGGACAGCCATTCGCCGAAGCGCAAACGACCGGCACGGGCAGTTGGGAAGCGTTAACCTTAACGGCCGAACCTCCTGCCGGGACGACCGCCGTACAGGTGGAGCTCTCTACGTCCGGCACGGGAACGGCGGACCTGTATTGGGATCAGGCAACGCTGACCGCAGCGGACGCCACCTCCGGGCCGACGCCGACGCCGACGCCGACCGCGACACCGACAGCGACACCGACCGCTACGCCGACAGCGACGCCGCCGCCGAACGGTTCGCTGTCGTGGCCGACAAATCTGAATCCTGCGGGCTCGCGGCATTTTCAACCGATCGACCGTCTCGTAACGACGCAAAATCCCCCCGACTTCGGCTGGCCCGTCATTTCGGGCGCCGATGCCTACGAGCTGCAGGTGGCGGCCGACAGCGGCTTCGAGAACGTGATGTACCAGAAGAACGATATCGCCGTCAACTACTATAATTTCCCGACCGCGTTCGCGGACGGTCAATCGTACTTCTGGAGGGTTCGGTTTCATAAACCGGCGGGATGGTCGGGTTGGAGCGACGTCCGGCAATTCCGGATCGACGACGATGCCGTGCCCTTTCCGGTTCCGCCCGTATCCGAGCTCATCGCGAACGTGCCCGATTCGCATCCCCGCGTGCTGACGACAGCCGACAAGCTGACGGAATTCCGCGCCAGAAAAGACGGGGCCGGCAAAAAAACGTTCGACCGGATTAAATCAATCATTAATACGAACGACCATCAAATGCCGGGCGAACCGGTCAAAACGCAAACCGGTCCGACCGTGCTCGCGCAAACGCAAAAAGTAACCGCTCCAATGATCAATGCCGCCTTTGTCTATCTGGTTACCGGAGACCCCGTATACGGCGAGTTCGCCAAGGAACGGCTGCTGCATGTCTCCACCTGGAGAACCCAGGAAGGCCCTACTCAATATGACAACGCTGCAGGCGGCAACGACCAGGTTCACAGGGACATCGTGTTGACGAGCGCGATGACTTACGACTGGATTTACGATCTGTTGAGCCCGGCGCAAAGGGAAACGGCGCTCGCGATGGTGCTGGACCGCGCGCAGACGATCGCGGACGACGTTCTGTACGACGAAGCGCCGATTACCAGCAACCCGTACGATTCCCACGGCTGGACGGTCAACGGCTACCTCGGCATCATCGCGACCGCTTTGCTGCATGAGGACGTCGACATTAACGGCACCGTCGTTTCGCAGAAAGCGCAGGAATGGTTCAATCTCATCGTGCCGGCTTACATTAATCTGTCTCCGACATGGGGCGGGGAAGACGGCGGCTGGGGCAACGGCGAAGGCTACTGGCAGTGGTCCAGCATGTCCGGCAAGCAATTTCTGGATACGCTCTATGCGGCCACCGGCTTCAACGGCTACCGGAAGGCGTATTTTCGCAACGAGTCCTCGTATGCGATGTATATGCTGCCGCCAGGCCAGCTTGGCGGCGCGTTCGGCAACGGCAACGACGGCATCTCCCGCAATTATGTGTCCGCCAGCATCACCCGCAACGCCCAAATGCAGCAGGATCAGACGATGCAATGGTACGCGCGGCAATATCAGTACGATATCGATAACTTCATGACTTACTTATACGAAGACGCGGACCTGCCGGCGCGTCCTCCCGTAGAGCTGCCGACGGCCCGCTATTTCGAGCAAATCGGAACGGTCGCGATGCACTCCAGCCTCATCGATCCGAAGCGGATCTCGCTCTTTATGAAGTCGAGTCCGTTCGGCAGCTACAATCACAGCCAGGCGGATCAGAACAGCTTGATCATCAAAGCCTTCGGCGAGGAGCTTACGGTGGAAGGGGGATTCTACGACGCTTACGACAGCGGCCATTACACCAAATACGCCAAGCAAACCTTTTCCCATAACGCGATTACGTACGACGGCAAAAAAGGCCAGAGCACAAACGATATGCGGGCATCCGGACAGATTACGGGCTTCGCCACGAATAAAGATTTCGACGCGGCGGTCGGCGACGCAAAGGAAGCTTACAATGCCGGAAGCAACGCCGGTCTCGATCTGGCGCAGCGAAGCGTCATCTACGTAAAACCGGGCGCCTTCGTGGTCGTCGATAATTTGAAGGCGCGCGAGCCGGGCGGCTCGAGCTTCGAATATTGGCTTCACGCCGATAAAAGCTTAAGCCTCGACGAAACGAACGACAGCGCCACGATCGTCAAAAACCAGGCTGCTCTTAAAGTCAATCTGTACTACCCGGGGCTAAGCGCCATCCCGGTAACCGACAAGTACGTCGGCGCCGACGGCGCGGAATACAACCCTGAAGCACAGCCCTATGTGGGCAGAATCCGGCAACATGGCGGATTCAAAACGCCAAAAACCAAAAATGCGACGATCGTATCCACCTATGTTCCTTACGAGGCCGGCTCCACGCCGCAGAGCATCGTATCCGAGGCGCACGATACGTACAGGAAGCTGCACTTCGCCGATGGCACGAACGTGTATGTACGCACGGGTCAAAGCGGCGTCGTCGTTACCGAGGACAACGTTCAATTCGACGGCATCGCGGCTACCGTCAGAGGAGATTCCGTTCTATTGGTCGGCGGCACCCAGCTGTCCGTAAACGGCCAGACGCGGATTAGCAGCACGCAGCCTGCGACCGTCGCCCTCTCCGGCGACGAGCTGTCGATTACAGGCACGCAGGATGCGCAAGTCAGCTTGCTGAAATCCGGCGTGACGACCGTTCTGGATGAAAAATACCGCAGTCTGCCCAAGGGCGGCAGCGTAACGCAAGCCGTGTATTCGCGCGGCGTGCACTGGGATACGGCAGCCAGCGCATTAACCTTGAATGTCGAACCGGGTCAGCATCGGCTGCTCTTGCGCGATATTCCGGCCCCCGCGCCGCTCGCTCCCATTTCGTATCCGGTTGCAATCAACGGCTCGGCTTCAACGGTAACGCTGTCCGTTTATGGGGACGGCCACGGCGGCACCGCGGCCTGGGGGACCTTATCGAACGCGGCAGGGTTGTACGAGGTGCTCGAAGCGCCGGCCGGACTCTTGATCGAGGGGAGCGGCGGCGTCAAGCCCGCCATGTTCGTCGGCGCAAACGCCAAGATCGTCGTACCGAATCCGACGGGAGCCCTTAAGCTGCGCAGCGCAGGATCGGGTGCGGTGACGCCGTCGGAACAAACGTCCGACTTCGAGGCTGTCAAGGCAGGTCTAGACGTATTTGCAGAAGCGGAAAGCTTCAGCAGCGCGGATAGCGGGATCGCGACATATAACACGCGCAGCTTTCTCTCGGGCGGCGCAGGCGTCAGCGGGTGGAGCAATCCGGGTCAAACGATTACTTGGCAGCTTAACGTTCCCGAAGCCGGCTACTACGATGTGGCGATGAAATACGTGGGCGGCTGGGAGCTCGGCGGCGTTCCGATGAAGCGGCTGATTCAGCTGGGCTCGGACCTGTATTCGGCTGAAATTCCGAGCACGCCGAGTTGGGGAACCACGCCGGAGGAATGGCGAGCGATTAGGGTACGCGCCGGCACCTATCTGCCCGCCGGACCCGTGACGCTCAAGATGTGGAACGTCGCCGGGGCTGCGAATATCGACTGGGTCGGCTTGAAAAAAACGGAGCCGCAGGCGGAAGCTTCGGTCAAACTGACGACAAGCGCGAGCGCTGTCAGTCCCGGCCAGCCGCTTGACGTTCGCCTGAGCCTTGATCAAGCGGGCCAGGCGGCCGGCGTCGATCTTACCTTCTCTTACGACCCTGACAAGTTCGTTTATGACGATTACGCTAAGGACTTTGCGCAGCAGGCGGTTATCGTCACGAACGATGCGACGGCAGGCAAGCTGCGGATATTGGCGGGTCGCACCGGAACCGGGACGCTGCCGGCGGGCACGCCGTTCCTGACCTTAAAGCTTCGGGCGAAGACGGACGCGCCCACGGGTCCGTCGAGCTTCGCAGCTTCTGAGGTATCGGTATCCACGGAAGCCGGCGTTGTCACCGCGCTGGCGGCAAGCTCCGCAGAAGTGAATATATCCGATCAGGCGTCGCTCGCAGCGCTGATCGCGCAGGCGGAATCGACGCGCGACCAGGCGGTCGCGGGAACGGCTACTGGCAACTTTTTCGGCGCTATGCTGACCGGTTTGAAGTCGGCCCTGACTGCGGCCATCGACGCGGCTAAAGCCGTGCTTCATCAGACCGGCGCGACCGAGGCGCAGGTGCAAGCGGCGAAATCGAACCTGTCGGCCGCGATCGCGGCTTTCGAATCCCACCGGATAACCGACGCGACGGGCAACATGGACGACGACCCGCTGTTCAATATCGCCGACTTCGTCCAGGTATCGACTTACTACGGCAAGGACGCCACGAGCGCCGAATGGACGGAAGCCAAGCGGGCGGACATCAACAGGGACGGCGCGGTCGATAGCGAGGATCTTGCCTTCATCGCCGTTCGGATCATCGGGTAAAGTCACGGAACCGTTAGCGGATCATTCGTGCAAGCGGCAGGAGAAGTATGAGCAAGGCCGACGTAAACGATAAAAAAACGCGCGAGCGAATGCGGCTCGCGCGTTTTTTTGAATGCCGGCGATCACGAAAACTGTCCGGCCGCCTCGACTTTGTCGCAAAACGCTTCCTCCGACTGAAGCCCGGACAAATACAGCATGACCTCGGGCAGCAGACGGCTCCACTCCCGCTCCAGCAGGCCTAGCGCATCGCCGAATCGATACGTCGGAATGATCTCCCGGTACATGCCGAACCTCGAGGGGCGGGAAAAACCTTCGGCGCCGTCGCCGTTGCCCGGCTCGTCGGCGGCCGCGCGCAAGGCGGGCAGGCTGAGCGTATCGCGGCGAATGGCCGCCTGCGCGGCCGGCCCGGTCAAGTACTCCGTCAGCAGCCTGGCCTCCGCCGCGCGAGGGGAATGCCTGTTGACGGCGAGCCCGATCGCGATGACCAGCGTGACCGGATCGGACAGCCGGGGAAGCGGCGCGATATCGTAAGCGATGTCGGCCTGCCGGAGCGCGTTCAAGCCGTAATACGTCGTCAGCATCATCGACAGCTTGCCCTGCGCGAACAGCTCCTCGACACGAAATCCGGCATCGCGCTCGGACATGAGCGGCGTCATCCGGTCCGTGACGATTTCCTTATAACGCCGAATGCCTGCGAGCATCCGCGTGCCGCGCATGCGAAGCCGGCCGGCGGCATCCCGCTCCGCCTTCGCCCCGCTTTGCAGCAAAAATACGGCGATCCGGTTGCGCTGGGTAGCCGAAAAATGAAAGCCTGCCCGTTCTTGAGGCACCGTGAGCCGGTCCGCCGCGCCAAGCAGCTCGTCCCAGCCCCAACCGCTGTCTGGCTCCCACATCTCGCGCTCGCGGAAATGCTCGCGGTTGTAACACAAAATCGTCGGACTGAACGTAAACGGCCTCGCTAACAGCGTGCCGCCGGCCGTCATCGCGCCGGTTAAAAAAGGGTAGCACTCCGGCTCCCCTACCAGCGGCAGCAGCCCGTCCGCATCTCCCGTTTCCCGGAAGGTCCGAAGCTCGGCATCGTTGAGCGTGATCACGTCGACCAGTCCATGTTCCAAGTACGGCTTCAGCGCGATCGGATCGTGGCCCGGCAGCGTAACGTCCTGCACGCGGATGTGCGGATACCGCGCCTCGAAGCTCGACAGCAGCGCCTTCAGCTCCGTCTCCCGGAGCGTCGATCCGTGGTGGCCGAGCTTCAAGACGATGCGTTCCGGCTCGCTGCGCTGCGAGACGACGCTGCCGATCCGCGGCTTTTTTTCGATCAGGCCTTCCGCGGCCAGCTCGGCCAGCACGTCCCGTACGATTTTATTGCTAAGCGCAAACCGGTCCGACAAATCCTTCTCCGAAGGAAGGAACTCCCCCGGCTTGCGAACGCCCTCGAGGATGTCCTGCCTCAGGCGGCTCAGCATCTCGTCCTGGCGGATCCGGAACGTTTTGCGGCTTTGCTTCGTTTTCATAACTCTCTCCCAACCGCCTCTAAGAAATAAAAAGGATTCGCGTACCCGCGGGCGAGTCGGAATCCGATGTTCTTCTTATCTTAGTTGCGCGCTTCGCGCAGTGTCAACACGACCTAAGCCAACCTGAACAGCTGGGTTACGTCGACTTCACCCTGAAGCGGCTTGCCGACGGCGTATCGCTCGACTTCGGTCGCGATATAGGCGCCGATCCGGCGCAGGCCATTGTTCTCGGCACCGGCGATATGCGGAAGCAGCGTGACGTTGGGCAGCGAGCGGAACGGATGATCGGCGCAAGGGGGCTCGGGGTCCGTGACGTCAAGGCACGCCCACAGCCGTCCTTTGCGCAGCTCCGCGACAAGCGCCTCCTCGTCGACGAGCGAGCCGCGGGCCGTATTGATGAGAATCGCGTCTTCCTTCATCAGTCCGAGCGTGCGCGCGTTCATCATGCGCTCCGTCTCCGGAATCGACGGCGCATGAATCGAGACGACGTCCGAGCCGGAGAGCAGCGCGTCCAGCTCGACCTTCTCGGCGCCCATGCCCGCGATCGCGGCTTCGTTCACGAACGGGTCGTACACGAGCACCCGAACCTCGAACGCCTGGAGCAGCTTGATCAAGTGGCGGCCGGACAGCCCTGCGCCAATGACGCCGACGGTGACCTCGTAAAGCTCGCGCACGCGCTCCCGCTGCTTGTCCCACTCGCCTTCGCGCGTGTTGCGGGCCAGCTGCCACATGTTCTTGAGCGATACGATGGCGAGACCGAGCGCCGTCTCCGCCACGCCGCGGGCCAGCGCTTCGTTCGCCGTACCGACCCGGATGCCGCGCTCCTGCAGCGCCGGACTTACGATCGGCTTGACCGTGCCGGCCGCATGCAGGGCGATGCCGAGCTTCGGACAGCGGTCGAGGACCTGCGCGTCAAGCGGCGGGCAGCCCCATGACGTGATGATCATATCCGCGCCTTCGGCCAACTCTGCCGCCCGCTCGGGCGTCGGATTGCCTACGCTGTCGTTGACGATCAACTCGCCGAACTGCCGGATTCGGGACAAGTGCGCTTCGTTAAAGATGCGGTCCGTAAAATGACGGCTTTGCAGCATGACGATTTTTAGCGGATTCATCGCTTATTCTCCTTCTTGCTTGAGCCAGCGATCCAAGAAGCGGTATGCCAGCAAGCGGATCTCTTCGGGAAAATCGTGCTTGCCCTCGCCGAGATAGAACCGGAACCGGTCCTCGCGGCCCAGCAAGCCGTACAGCTTGGCCAGCTCCCCCATCCCTTCGGCGACCGAGCGCCAGTGCGGAAAGATGGCATCCTGCTGGCCCGCATAGTTAAAAAAGGGCACGGGCGCGCACAGGGCTGCGATCTCGTGGAAATCGAACGGAACCCGATCTTCCTGCAGGTCGGCACTCACCTTCGGGATATGCGTGTACGGATACGACCGGTAGCCCCAATGGTCCGGGTGCGGATCGCCGGCGAAGGGGCTGAAGCCGCAGCTCGATACGACGGCGCGGATGCGATCGTCCAGGCCCGCCAGAAAATAAGCATTGTAGCCGCCGAAGGAATGCCCGATCGCCCCGATCGCGCGCCGGTCGACGAACGCGAGCGACGCGAGGACGTCGATGCCCTGCATATGGTCCGTCGCATTTTTGGCGACGGTCGACCATTCCGGATGCGCTTCATAGAACGCGGTGCTGTCAAAAGCGGGATAGCCGGGATAAATACGTTCTCCGGCCGTGAGCGCATCCGGCGCAAGCACGACATATCCGCGCAGGACCAGCTCGACGGCATAGCCGCGGTTGGGCCTGCCCGGCACGATCGCAATGTCGTCCTTGCCGATCTCATGGGTCGGATGAAGCGCCATGACGGCGGGATATCCCGATGACGGGCGGGAGCCGTCCGCAAGCGGGGCCGGCACGAGCAGATAAGCGGGGACCGTATCCCCGTATGCCGTGTCGTACTCGACGCGATGACGGGTATAACCCGCTTCCTCTGTCGCGGACACGTACCGCAGGCGGGCAGGCGGCCGCTCCGGCAGCGTCCCGATATATTCCAGCCAGGTCCTGCGGATCTGCGTCCGTTTCTCCAGCCATTGCGTCTTGTCGGCAATGCCTGCAAGCAGCGGCGGCAGGCCGGTTTTGTTCAGTTGAGATAAAATGTAGGCCATATCGTGCAGGCTCCTTTACCGTATCCATCGTTCGATTTCTAACTTATATCTGGATTACAATAAAGGCATTATATCCTGTAAAAATTGGAAGGTCAATTAATTTGTGAGTCAGATATAAATCAGTTTCCTTTCCGTAATCAGATCACCCGCGCCCCCCATCCGGAACCTGCTGCGTAATGCAGTGGACGTTGCCGCCGCCAAACGCGATTTCCCGCGTATACACCTGCACCACCTTGCGGTCCGGGAAGAGAGCGGAAAACCTCGCAAGCGCCTCCCTGTCCCGGCGATCGCCGAAGGCCGGGACAATCAAGCCGCCGTTGCAATAGTAAAAATTGACATACGACGCCGCGATGCGCGTGCCCGGCTTGCGACCGAAGCTTTGCGCCGCGCGATCGATCGTCCGGCAATCCGAGGCGGTCAGCTCGATCGGGTCCGGCAGCGGAATCCGCTCGAGCCGCAGGCGCCGTCCGCTCGCGTCCGGCTGCGCCTCAAGCGCCGCCTCCGCCTCCCGCACGATCTCGTACTGCGGATGATCCGGATCGTCCGTCCATGCCAGCAAGACAATCCCCGGCGCAGCGAACGCCGCCAACTCGTCGATGTGGCCGTCCGTCTCGTCGTCGGCGAGGCCGCGCTTGATCCAGACGATCCGCCGCACGCCAAGAGACCTCGCGAGCCGCGACTCTATCTCCGTCCGCGAGAGGCGGGGATTGCGGTTCGGATGCAGCAGGCATTGCTCCGTTGCGAGCAGCGTTCCTTCGCCGTCCACGGCGATCGCACCGCCCTCCATGACAAAGTCCCGGGCATCGTATCGATCCTTGCCTTCGATCTCGAGCACCTTCTGCTTTACGAGCTGATCCTGGTCCCATGGAAAATAAAGCCCGCCGTTCAACCCGCCCCATGCGTTAAATCCCCAATCGATGCCGCGCACCTCTCCGGTCGTATCGTTTCTCACGAAGGTCGGTCCGATGTCCCGCATCCAGGCGTCGTTCGAGGACAGCTCGACGACGCGAACCGCGCCAGGCATAATCCGCCGCACATGCTCGAACCCGCTCCCGTTCACGCCGATCGTGACCGGCTCGAAGGACGCGATCGCGAGCGCCACCCTCCGGAAAGCCTCCTGCGCGGGCTTCGCTCCCAGGCGCCACGTATCGGTCCTCGCCGGCCACAGCATCCAGGTGCCGGCGTGCGCATCGAATTCGCCCGGCATGCGGTAGCCGTCTGCCGCAGGCGCGCCCCGCCAAGTTTTGACCATGCTCCAGCACCTCGCTCATGAAGCTAGCCGCTTAGGGACGGCTGCCGTCTCCTACTCCATATTCGCCGAGCGTCGTGACGGTCACACGCTTCCTGCGGAGATTCGTTTGGCGTTCTGACGCCGTCGCCCGGACGCATGAATGAAAGTAAAAAAGGAACGCAAAAAAGCGCCAACGAAGAGAAAGTCCTCGTTAGCGCCCGAGCGATCTCGCTCCCGGTTAAGGCTCATCTATAGTCCGAACGCCTCTTCGATATCCCGGATGCTATCGTCGTCCATATGAACGATGGAGCCGAGATTCGCCGTCTCGATGATCGATTTGGCGCTGTACTCCGCGACCTCCAGCCGGTCGAAGGCGTTCAGCAGGCTGCTGCCCGTGGCGATAACGCAGTTGTTATCGACGAGCGCGAGCGGGACGTCCGGCGTAAACCGCGCCGCCGTCTCCTCCACCGACTCGTAGACGGATTCGAACGGAAGCTTAGGCATTCCGCGCAGCAAAATATACGCTTCGGGAATCGTCTTCGACTCGAAGGGACGGTCCGTCAGGGCGAACGCCATCGTGTAGGGCGAGTGGGCGACCAGCACCGAGCCTACGTGAGGCTGCTGCGCGTAGATCGCCCGGTGCAGCAGGACGGAGCGGCTCGGCTGCTTGCCCGGCTCAGCCAAGCCGTCCTTAATTAACACAAGATCTTCCGGCTCCAGATACTTGCGGTCCAATCCGTGCGGCGCGATTAGAAAAGCGTCGTCCGCCAGTTTCACGGAAAAGGTGCCCTGCGTGCTCGTGAACAAACGCTGCTCATAGGAGCGGCGAATGAAGTCGCACATCCGCACGCGCGCCTCGCGCTCGGCTGTCGTTATCGGACCGCTTCGCGCCGGAAGCACCTGAAGCGCCGGGGCAGCGGATGCCGCCAGCGCTTGCTGCGCCGACGTGAGCGAACGCGGTCGGCCGATGCCGGAGGCCTGAATCTCCATGCGCGCGCAAAACTCCAGCGTCTCGAACGCCTTGTAAGCATCGGCCAGCGAATCGCCGCCTACGACGATGCCATGGTTCTCGAGCATCACGCAGCGCTTGCCCTCCGCGAATACGGCGGCGATGTTCTCCCCGAGCTGCGCGCTGCCGGGCAGCGCATAGGGCGCGATCCCGACCTCGCCGCAAATCTCGCGTTCGCCGGGCAGCATGTCCACGTTGGGAACCTTGCGGACAATGCTGAACGAGACAAGCGCCGGAGGATGCGCATGCACGACTGACCGCAGGTCCGGCCTCGCTCGATAGATCGCCTGGTGAAACGGAAATTCGCTCGATGGCTTGTGCAGGCCCGCATGGCTCCCGTCCGCGCGCACGCGCACGATATCTTCCCGGCGCAGGGAACCCTTGTCCACACCGGCAGGCGTAATCCATATATCGCCGTCGTCGTCCAGGACGGATAAGTTGCCGCCGGACGTCGTCGTCATGCCGAACCGGTAGATGCGGCCGATCATCTCGATGATCTGATCGGCCGGAGGTAGATAATCGAACTTCATGGGGAAGCCTCCTCTTCGGGACCGTTTATATCATCCCGCTTACCCCATCAGCTTGCCACAACCTGCCGCCGCAGGCAATGACATTCGTCACACCGATGCGACCGCTCACGCGCTGGCATCGATCAGTCTGCCGTAATCTGTGATCTTGACCTCTGCGACGACTTGAATCTCGGCCTCCGAAAAAGCCTTGTTCCAATTGAGCGCTTTCCAGTCCGCATAGCGCATCTTGTCGCGGACGTAGCTGCCGATCCCGATGCCGTCCGCCCCCGGCTTTTGCATCTCGCGGATCAAACGCTCGCATCGTTCCGCAACGAACTTGCTCATGGCCCGCTCAAGTACGGGCTGACTGGCGAGATTGTTCATTTGCAGCAGGTCGTCGTATTCCATAAGGGAGCCTCTGAGCTTGATTCCGATGACGATTCGCGCGGGCTTGTTCCGGTTCGTATCCGGCAGCGACAAAATCTTGATCTTGCGCTTGCCCGAGACGTTAGCCAGCGAGATGTTGCCCGTTCCGCGCGGCGTTTCAACTTCGTCCATAAACAAAGCGGCATTCTTGGCATCCGCGCGAAGCAGGGAAAAATACATCGCGTCGTCCGCTTTTATTTTGGCGACGTACCGGTCCCTGACGAACAGCGCGATGCCGTTGACCTTCAACCCCTCGTCCGTCTCGCCTATAATCGTGGCGATCGGCTCCGTCCCGTCGTCGTAATAATCCCGCAGAAACGTATGCAGGTTCGTATCGTATTGCCCCCGGGTGGCGGCATCGGAGCGCACCAGATTATCGATATATTCGCCCATCGTCCCACCCTGCGCGAACGTTCTTTTGACGTACCGCTGGATGTCTCCCTCCGCGACCAGGACGTGCGTGCGGATGCCGATCGCAGGATCGCGGAAGATCGATTCCATCGGGAGCCATACGCCCACGCGCGCCAGCGACTCTCCGAACATGACTTGCCTCAGCTGGCCTAACACGATCCGGCGATCGTTTTGCATATCAAAATGAATTTTCGCTTGCTTGAAGCTCTTCGCAATATCCGTGTAAACGATGCTTTCCGTCTGATTCGTTTTTGGGATGCTGATCGTGACCTTCAAGGCTTTGTCGGGGCCATCCGCTTTCTCAAGAATGATCGTGCGCGCAAACCCGATTTTCTCCAGTATTTTTTGATCCCTGCATCCGGCAAGCATCGCGACGACGGCAAGCAGCCAGACGATTCCCTTGTTCCTTCTCACCGTCAAGAGACCTCCTTGGTCCGTTTGCCGCCGAGCTTGACGAGCAGCAGCAGGAGCAGCGGCAGCGCGAACGCGACGCCGGTCTCCGTGAAGTACGTAAGCCGAATCCAATCGGCGGCCTCCCGAAATACCGTCGGCAAAAAGCCGAGCGCGAATATCGCCGCCGCTAACGGCAGCGCTAGGCGCTTGTCTTCGATATGGGGCAGCATGCGGCGTAGCGCGCTTCGGGCGGCAAAAGCGAACATGACGGTGGTGACCAGATTGGAGAACAGGAAAAAGGGAAAAACCAGATTTTCAACGCGGTTGATAAAAGGCATCTCGATGTACTCCAGCGTGTGAATGACGGGAAACTGCAATATTTTCACTTCCTCGAAGCTGAAAAAACCGAAGGAAATCAGGATCGTAAACAAATGGGTCGACGTAATGATCGCATGACCGGCAAAGACACCTTTAAACAGTTTTGTCTTGGCATCCGAAAAAGGAAACAGAAACACGCAAAGCTCATAGCCGATAAAAACGGAATACACGTCGAGCATGCCGTTCAAGCTGTGGCCGTTTGTCGTGCCCTGAAACAAAAACGATGTGAACCGGTGGAAGCTCCAGTCTTTAAAAAAATTCGGCGCCAGCAGCAGCATCCAGATGGATAGCAAAAAAAACACCGTGGAGGCCTTGACGATGCTGTAGAGATCCTTGCAGAGCAGCACGTATACAAGCAGGCAATAAACGGCAAAAATCAGCATCGGCGAGCTCGTCTGGAAGCTTAGCGTCTGGAACACAAGCACAAAGCTCTTGCCGGCAAATGCGCCGATTCCGAGCCACAGAAGAGACAGCACCGCATAAACCGGATACAAAACGAACTTTGGAAGGACCGCCTCGGAGATTTCGAACACGGATCTTCCTTGTCCCGCACTGTAGACGAGCTTATAGAGCCAAATGTTAAAAGCCGCGATGAGCGACAAGCCCAGGAATCCGAGCCAGCCGTTCGTGCCGATCTGAACGGCGACCATGCGAGGCAGCATTAATACGGTGACGTCGAGCTCGATCATGTAAATTAGAAGCGCCACATGAAAGCTGTTCAGTTTTTCCTTCACGGGTTGCCTCCGCTATCTTTTGACTTTCGTACGAACCTTGTTCTTCGTTCGGCTGAGCGTAGGCCGCTCGCGCAGCGCCCAGAACGGGCCTCTGACGAGCGTGTCGAGGATATCCATGAACTTCGCCGGGGCGATAGGCGTCAAATACGAAGTGCCGAGATTCGTCACGCCGGCCATATGGACGACGATAAACCCGATGCCAAAGATCAGGCCCAAGTTGCCGAGTATGCCGGCCAGGATGATCAGGCCAAAGCGGATCAGGCGCAGCGATGCGCTCATGATATAGCTCGGAATAACGAACGAAGCGATCGCGGAGATCGCGACTGCGATGATCAGGATGTTGCTCGTGAATCCGGCTTGGACGGCGGCTTGCCCGATAACGATACCGCCGACGATGCCGATGGTCTGACCGATCTTCGTCGGCAGGCGCGCGCCCGCTTCCCGCAGCAGCTCGATCGTCGTCTCCATAAGGAGCGCCTCGATCAACGGCGGGAAAGGCACCCGGCTTCTGGACTCGGCGAGATTGAGCAGCATCGTGTGGGGAATCATCTCGTAGTGGAACGTCGTCACCGATACATAAAAGGCAGTAAAACAGATTGTGATCAAAAAGCCGATCAGCCGAAGGATGCGCAAGCCGGTGCCGATCGGCCACCGCTGGTAATAATCGTCCGGCGACGAGAAAAATTCGAGAAATGCCGTCGGCGCCGAAAACACGCCCGGACTCCCGTCCAGAATGACCGCCAGCCGTCCGCCGAGCAGCTTCGATACGACAGCATCCGGCCGCTCGGTCGTCAGATACTGCGGGAAAAGCGAGTTCGGATTTTCATCGATCAGCTGAACGAGCATATTGGAATCCGACACGCCGTCGATCTCGATGTCACGAATGCGGCCGGTTAACAAAGTCACGAATTCTTCGTTTGCGATTCCTTCGACATACATTAAAATGACGCGGGTTTTGGCGATTTCTCCGACCTCGAGCGCGACGGTCTTCAGCTTGGGACTGCGGAGCCTTTTACGGATGACGCCAAGGTTCTCCTCGAGGCTTTCGACGAAGCCGTCGTGCGGTCCGGTAATGACGGTCTCCGTCTCCGACTGCTCGACTTGCCTCCCTGTCGATTTGGGCGCATCGAAAAGGTACACCTTCTGTCCAGCAAAAACGGCGGCAGCTCCGTCCATGATGGACTTGATGCACGACTTCAGGTCGGTCGCGGCCCTGAAGGGCGCACCGGACAGCAGCGTGTTCAACGCTTCGGAGGACGCCTGGGACAAGGGACGTATCAGATCCCGCTGAAGGTTGTTCAGGTCGACGAGCGTCGGAAAATAGACCAGGTCGGCGCCGCTGCCCTCGAGCTTCTCATGAAGGCAATCCACGCAGCCCTTCATCGCCTCGGCCACGGCTTCGAGGGTTGGTTTCGTGTTTTCGTCGGACTTCGTTCCCCCGTCCACGTCCTTCGGGTCAGCCATCGTCAGCCTCCATTCAGCGCTGGCATTCTCCTCCATTTTGCCCGGACGAACCCAGCGCCATACGCCTGCTCATACGTCCAGCCGCGCCCTGTCCCCAGAGCCGAAGTACCATCGGTAAAACCTGTAGCAGGCCTGCAGCACCGCAAGCTCGCTGATCCAGGTCGCCGCGAGGTTCCAATGCTCGTAACGGACAAGATCGGTGTATATCTCGATCGGCCATTCTACCGCTGCCAAAACCGTCGGAAATGCAAGCGCGTAAACCGTGCGGTGCCAGAAAGGCTTCTCTGCGGGATAACGGACGTTAAAAATCGCGCCGATTGCCGGCAGGGCACAAAATTCGAAAGTTACGTTAGCCCGAGTCGCTTCGGTAAAGATGCGCTGAGGATAGCTGATCCAATGCAGTTCGACGACAACCAAGCCTAGAAGCCAAGCAATAAACTGCATGAAGATGATGCTTAGCGCAGCTTCCCTTCGTTTGTCGGCCGGGATGAACCCATATAGCAGCGCGGCAGACAGCATCCAGACGAAAGTCTCGATCCAGTGCTCGAGCTTCATCGGCGGACCTCTCCGTCTGAAGCGGCTGTCGGCTTCGCGAGGATCCAGTCCGAGATTCGCTTCACTGCCGGCAGCATGACCCATACGAACAAAAAGTCGAATTCAGAACGCCAGTGCAGATGAACCTGCAGGTTCGTCCATTTCGTCATCGCCCAGCTCCACAGCGCATAAACGGCCGCAAAGCACGCGGCATAGCCCAGTTGAACGCGAAGCGTGCGCCCGCGGACGATCATCGCGTAAAAAACGGCCATCGCAGGACATAGCGCGAAGTCCGTCGCGAAATCTTGTTGGGTGGCATAGGGAAAGAATCGCACCGGAAATTCTACCAGCCGGAACTCCGCCTTCAGCACGCCGAAGAGCCATTTTATCGTCTGCATCGTTAAAAAGACCGTCCAAATCTCCCGTATGCGGCTGCCCGACAGATACGGGACGACTAACATCAGCAGGAGCACGAAACTGCCCCCCGTCCATAACCATTCGGTGAGCAAAAAAAAACACCCCCGTTGGCTAGAATAGCCAAATCCAGGGGTGGTATGCACAGATGTAAACTTATATTACCCGAGACGTGCGACGATTTCCTCGTGGAACTGCTCGACCGCGTCGTCGGGATCGATCGTAAAGCCGCACTCCAGGCCCACATAACCCTCGAAGCCCGTCTCCTTGATCGCCTTTAAAATATTGATGTAGTTGAGCTCGCCGGTACCCGGTTGATGGCGACCCGGGTTGTCCGCAATATGGTAATGGTTGATCCGATGGCGATACGCCGTCGCATTGCGAATGACGTTGCCTTCGGTAATCTGCTGATGGTAGACGTCGAACACAAGCTTCACGTGGCTGCTGCCTACCTTGTCTACAATCTCCGCTCCCTCGTCCGAGCGCTGCAGGTAATGACCTTTGTGATCGACAAGACCGTTCAGCGGCTCAAGCTCCAGTACGATGTCGGCCGCTTCGAGCAGCGGCGCGGCCCGCTTCAGCGTCTCCACCATCGTGAGCTGCTGAACGTCTCGCGGCACGCCGTCCAGCTCGTTGCCGGTCTGAGAGATGATCGACTTGGTACCAAGCGTCTTGCACGCTTCAATCGTGCGGCTGATCCCGTCCAGATAGTCGCCGCGCAGCGACTCGTCCACCAGGCTGATGAAAGGCGTGCAGGTCGCGACGATACCGACGCCGATCCGCTCCTGGGCTCTCGCCGTGCGCTTCAAATCGTCGAGCTGCCACCAGGCGTAATATTCCAAGCCGTGGAATCCGAGCGCTTTTACTTTTTCGAGATGATAGATCTCGTCCTCGCCCTGATACGCGCCGATGCATAACGAAAACTTCATTGCGATTCCCCCTATCTTCCCTCGTATCGTCTACCCGTCTACCCGGCAGCCTTGCGAAATCCGGCAGCCTCCGCATCCGCTTCGCTGCAAAACCATTGTTCGGGCTTCGTGCGATCGTAGCTCTTGCCGCCGGGCACATGGTAGAGCTTGTCCCCTTTGGAATTGATATTGCCTTTGATCTGAGGCGATGCGCACGACGCGACGGGCGGCTCTGCGACGTCCTCTCCCTCGTCGGGCTGCTGCGCCTGCACCGATGGCGCCGGCTTGCCCTGCTTCGACGGCGAATCGTCCTCGGCAATGGCGGCTGACAGCGTCTCGTATCCCTCGCGATCGTTCCAGGCGCGCTCGAACGCTTCCTCGAACGATGCGGCCGCAGTCGCATCGCGCAGCACGACCAGCATCTCGTCATTCGTCGTGCTCGCTGCCTTGGAATAGTTGAAAGAGCCCGTTGTCGCCACTTGCCCGTCGGCGACGGTCATTTTCAGATGCATCAATCCGCTGTGACTGTTGATCTTGATCGGGATCCCTGCGCTGCCGAGCAGCTTGAGCGCTTCCTTCTGCGTCTTGCCGGATGCCTGAATGCGATCCGTCAGCAGACGCACGGCGACGCCGCGCCGATGAGCGTCGCGGATGGCCGCGACGATATCCGGATAAGTCAAGCTGTAGATGGCGACGTCAAGCGTCTCTTTGGCACTCTGGATGACGCCGATCAACAGCTTCTCCGGGTGCTGGTCGCCTTGCGTGAACGCCCATTGCACATTTCCCTTGCCGATGGCCGATGACGAGGCGGTCGACGAAGATGATCCGCATCCGCCGACAGGCAGCAGCAGCATAGCCGCGAGAATAACGCCGACTCCCTTTTTCATGCTGTCGTTTCCCCCGCTTCCCGCTCCTGACTATTCCAATTGTATGTCAGACGGGCATCGCGGGCAATACGCGCTAAGGCTTCTTTTTCCATGGCGGGTCCGACTTTACTTGCAGGAAGCGGCTCAATTTGCCTAACGCGTACGGAACGGCAAAGCTCAGGAACAGCCCGATCAACATCTCTCCGGTGAACAGCACTGGCGTTTCTCTCCTCGCAAGGTTATCCCCGCTCCGTCTGGTCGACGGTCCCGGTCAAGCGAATGCCGACGCGTGCGTGCGCCCTGACTTCGCAAGCCGTCAGCAGATTTTTGCCCTGATCCCAATCGTTTTTTACTTTTTTCCACGTGCGGGGATGGTTTCGCTTCAACTCTTCGCCGAGACCGAGCGCGTCCTTGCCGATCCCCTGCACGGCATAGACCGCTTCCTCGATCATCGATTCAATCTCGGAAGCGGCATCGCGCTGGATCCGATCCGCGATCGGCCGCTGCATCACGTCGATGGCGCCGGTGGTCTCGCGAATCGACACGACGGCGCTGACCGAGACCTTGAAGACGATGTGCGCCGGATCTTGGACGTCGGCACGGATGCGGGATCTGATCTCGTAGACGTTAAGCCCGATACGCGACCCGGCTGAACGAACCATGATCGTCCCCCTCATCTGATAGCCGCGCAGAAAATTAAGTCCGGCCGTTTGTCTGGCGTCGAGCGCCCCTTGCTGGCGATTCGTTTTGCCGTCGAAGATCGCGCTTCCGGAGACAAAGGCGGATTTGTCCTTCGTCTCGAGCGCTTGCACCGCATAACTCGTTTCGTTCATGAATCGCTCGTGAATATATCCGATCTGCGTAGCCGGAAGCTTTTCCAGGCTGCTGCGGTTGCCGGATATCTTCTCGATATCGGCAGCCGGCAGCCCTTCGTTCGGCGACTGGGCATACAGCGCGTCGGCAGCGTTGCCCCTGGAGACCAGAATCTTGATCGAGCGCCTGACGCCGGTGCCTCTCATGAAAAAATCGAGCATATCGGCAAACCCGGCAGTCTGGCTGGCCACCCGTTCGGAGACGAGTATGACCTTCAGATGATCGTAAAAAGGTGCCCGGCTAAGCTTGTCGGTCGCGTATTGGTCAAACGAAGACACGCTTGCCGCTTGCCCGCAAATATTCGAATAGCCGGTGCTGCCTTTACCGCCCTCCCCGTCCCCGCTCTGCCCGCCGGGAATGACGATTTGATAGCAAATCCGGAACTGCGAATCCGCGGCCTGCTCCTCTTCGTCGTCGGCCGGGGCCACCGCATCGATCGATATACCCACCACGAAGCCCCGATTGTTAATCTCAACACGGTCCCAGCAGCCCGTCGCCAGCAATGCGAAGACGGCTGTCAGCAGCAGCGGCATACGTATACTTCGAAGGCTAACCACCGGTCTCGCCCTTCCTTAGCCGCGCCACGATCAACAAAATGATCGGGATCGCGCCGGCGGTCCCGTACCCGATATAGCTGACGATCCATCCGAACCTCTGGTACTGCAGCATGTTCTCGGGCAGCATGTTGATGAAGTACGCGATCGGACACAAGATCAATATGCACAAGCGCTTGTCGAACTTGGAGACGATCGCCTGCAGGCAGCTGACGCTGGCTTCCATGGCCATACAGGAGGTATTGAATATCGTCATAATCCAAACCGTGAAAAAAATCGATTCCAGGCGCTCGAAAAATTGCCCCGGCAATCGCACCTCTTTGGCGATCTCGACGGTCGGAAACAAAATCTGCGCGGTCGCCTCCCTCGTGAAAATCGCGACCGAATAGAGGTAAGTCAGCAAACACAGCACGACGGGAATCGCGATGCCGATCAGCATGGCCTTTTCCGTGCGGACAGTCGGCCTGAGCAATGGCGCATAGAAGAGCAGCACTTCAAAGCCCAGCAGGGCGAAGGTCGTATCCTTCGTGCCGGCGACGAGCTCGAGCGGGCTGGTCGTCATGAACGGCTTCAGGTTGTTAAAACTCATCAGTTCAATGCCGAACAGAAGCACGACGCCGGAAATAAGGAGCACGATCGGCAAAAACATCGTGTTCAAGCGGAGCATCGCTGCGGTCGTGCCGGATACGGCATAAACGACGATAAGTAAAAAAGCGACCGTAATAAAGGCGATCGGCGTATTTTCGAGCAAATACATCCGGGAAATCTTGGCGATCGATCGAACCTCGTAAGCGAGATATAACAAAAAATAGATGCCGTAAATCGCCGATATGAGCGAGGCGATCGGTTTCGTGGCTATTTTTGCCGTATAGTTGTGAAAGGTGCTGCCTTGGAATCGGCTCGTTAACCTGCAGACGACGAGTCCGCATGCGGCAGCGATCGACCCCGCAGCCAAGATGGACACCCAGCCGTCGGATGCCTCGATATGACTGGCCAGCATGCTTGGCAGCGTGAGAATGCCGATTCCGATCATGATCGACGAGATCGTCATCGACACTTCGCGGGTTCCGATCTGATTGTCCCCGTAGTCGAATGTTTTCATGGTGAGCCGCCCTTTGCACTTATTTCATGCGATTTTTGTCCTTCGTGCGCATCATCTGCGGCCGGGTGGCCAACAGCTTAAGCGGCGCGCGCAGGATGAGATCCTTCCAATCGTTCAGGAAAGTCGGCGCGAACGGCGTCGAATACGGGATCCCGAAGCTCTTCAGATTGGCGATATGAATATTCAGCATGATGTAGGCCAGCACGATTCCATATAGGCCGAACAACGCCGCCGCCATCATGACCAAGAAGCGCAGCAAACGCAGCGAGATCGCAAAGGTATACGAGGGCAAAGAAAACGAGGAAATGGCCGTAATCGCGACGACGATAACCATAATCGGACTGACGATGCCCGCTCTGACCGCGGCTTCCCCGATAACGAGACCGCCCACGATGCCGATCGTCTGGCCGATCGGCCTGGGCAGCCGTATGCCCGCCTCTCTGAGCAGCTCGAGCGTCGCTTCCATGGCGAACGCTTCGACGACCGAAGGAAACGGCACGCCCTCTCTGGAGCCTGCGATCGAGAAGGCGAGCTCCGAAGGCAGCATGCCGTGGTGGAATTCGGTCAGCGCGATATAAAAGGCCGGCATGAAGGTCGCGAGAAAAGCGGCCCCGAACCGCATGACCCGGATAACTGTAGATATAATCCAATTTTGGTAATAATCCTCAGGCGAATGAAAAAACGAAAAGAACGTCATCGGCATGATGAGCTGAAACGGCGTGTTGTCCACGATAATGCCGATCTTGCCCTGCAGCAGCGCGGCCGACAGCTTGTCGGGACGCTCCGTGCTCATGATCTGGGGAAAAGGGGACAATTGATGGTCCGTCAGCCACTGCTCGATGAAGCCCGATCCCGCTATCTCGTCCACGTCAATCGTATGAATCCGTCTGCGTACCTCTTGCAGCAGCTCGTCGTGGACGATGCCTTCGACATAGGCGACGGCGATGTCCGTCCGCGAGCGTCTGCCCAGCTGGAACGTCTCGAAGCGCAGATTCGGATCGCGAAGCCTTCTTCGGATCAACGCCGTATTCGTGCGGAAATCTTCCGTAAAGCCGTCCCGCGGTCCGCGAATCAGCGCCTCGGTCTGCGGTTCCTCCACGGATCTCGAATTCCAGAACTTCGTGCCGACGATCTGCGCGCAGTCGCTGTCCTCGGACAGCACCGCTGCATCGCCGGACAAGATTGCGATGAGGGCTTCGTCCAGCGAGTTCGTCGTTCTGACTTCCTGGACGGGCAGATTCGCCTTGCCGGCATCCGAGCCGATCAACGGCTCGAGCAGATGCTCCTGGACGACCAAGCGGCTGGACAAGCCATCGATGCAAAAAACCGCATACCGGATGCCGCTCTTGGATTGATGCTCGCTGACGAGCAGGTCCGACGCATGACCGAGCTTTGAACGGATCATGTCGATATTTTCGCTTAGGACGACAGCCAGCTTGGCAGGCGGAGACGCCGATTGCGAATCGTTCACAATTCTCACCGCCCATTTTGTCAGTTATACGAGGGATGCCGCGACCAGCAGACCTTCGACTTGCCAAGTATATCCACACTTCGGCGTTTCTACTCCGAGCTGGAAGGACGCATAATTACTGTAATAAATTGCAAACTAGAGGCATGGAAAATACCTTCTCTCGCACACGGTACCCGATTCTTCGCATGAGCATGCTCGGCGTCACCTATGCGTCAGTCCCTCGCCCGCTTATGGTCGCCTGGTGGTCGTCGGCCTTTCCCGGCTTCGGCCATTTTATTATCAATCAGTATGCGCGCGGCGTCCTGCTCACGCTGACGGAGATGCTGATCAACAGGCTGTCCCGGCTGAACGATGCGATCGTGTACACGTTCTGCGGACGCTTCGACGACGCCACGGCCGTGCTCCACGCCGACTGGGCGTTCGGGTACGCGACCATTTATTTGTTTACCATCTGGGACAGCTACCGCGCCGCCCGTTACCAGGGTCGCCTGCGCTCGCTGTCGGCCGAAGAACAGCCGCTTCCGCGCATGATGATTCATCCGATGGAGGTTCAGTATATCGAGCGTAAAAAGCCGCTGACCGGCTTTTTTTACTCGCTGCTCTTCCCCGGGCTCGGACAGCTGTACAACCAGCGGTTCTGCCTGGCCTTTTACCTGATGTTCTGGTGGTGGGTCTATATCGGCATGTCCCATTCGCTTGCCGCAAGCGTCGAGCTGCTGTACGGGTCCGTCTCGCGTTCGACCGGGATGCTGTCGCAGCACTGGTTCATGTTCATGCCTTCCGTGCTCGGAGGCGCGGCTTACCATGCTTACCGGGTGACGATCGAGCAGAATCGGCTGTTCTGCGTGGAGCAGCGGGAATACTTAAAAAAAACGTACGAACGGACAGAAATCGCGATATTTTTAGATTCGGGGTGAGATTATGCTGTTGATCGGATGCTTCGCCCATTCGCTAGAGCTGGAGCAGGCGCTTGCCGACATCGAGCGTAGCGGGATCGAGCGTAGGCATATTCTGGCGGTGGGCATGAATCTGCGCGCCGACTCGGCAGCCGAAGCCAGGCACAGCGACGCCGTCGAGATGGGAGCCGCTTGGGCGACGGCATTGGCCGTCGTCGGCGTAGCCTGCGGCTTCGGACTCGCATGGGGACCCATCGTCTGGGGGATCGTCGGAGCGGTCGTCGGCTTCGGCATGGGCTTCTGCCTGCACCGTCTATGGCTGCGAGGTCCCGCCCGTTCCGGCACCTCGGCGCCGGCGCCTGAAGTGACGGTCATCGTCCAATGCCCTGCCGGCTTGTCGGATGCGGTCCGCTTCGCCATGTATCGCCGCGGCGCGCTATCGGTCGGCGAGAGCGGCGCTTGAAAGATGGAGAAGTGTTAACCGCTACGCGCTCCCCAGCCAAGCTCCGCTGCGCCGCTCTCTAGCTCGCGGACCTTAGTTCCGCTATTCTCACTTATTCGGTCTTTTTTGGACTGTTTGCGGACAAGAGAGCCCTTATTTTGCTTTTCAGCAACCCAATCCCCCCTCTTTTGCGCGAATAACGGAACCTGAGTCCGGATCCTCTACAAAGAGGTTGGCTTTTGTAAAAATAACGCCTCCCGGGTCCGCTTGTCCGCAACCGCTGTCCGTTGTCCGTTGAACTCAACTTCTAAGTCTGTATGCGCGTACTCTTTCGCCGCCCCCGGCGGGCTCCAGCAAATGCATCGCCACCAGCCTCTGAAGAACGCGCCTGGCGTGCCGGTCGCTTACCCTCAGATGGTCGGCCAGTTCCAGCGGCCTAATCGGTCGCAGCATGCGCCGAGCCAACCGCACGGTTTCCGCTTCCAGCCAATCAAGAGAAGAGGAGGCATCCGACGCGATAAAATGGCCGATAAATGCAAGAACCAGCTGCTGGCACTGTCCCGGCTCCTCTACGATCGACGGGTAAGCGATAGGCAAAAACGTCCATCCATCGAGCGCCATTAGGCAATGCCTTCGGCACAAATCCTTGAACCGTCTTACATCGAGATCTCTGGCATGCGGACCATAGCCCTGAATCTCTATCGCTCCCTTCGCTCCTCCCGGCATATAGGCGAGATCGATATACCTGTAGCCCCCGCCGAAGTCGCGCACTTCCCATTCGGGATACAAATCGTCGAAATGGCCGACACGGGGAAACCATATCGTTCGCAAAAACTCGACCGTACTGTGTCCTAAGCCTTTCTCGAGCCTTTCCCTCCTCCGCGGATTCGTTTCCGCCTCAATATGCGCTTGCAGCCAAACTGTGTACGATTCATCGAACCGGGACACTGGACACGCCTCCTCTAATCCGCCGGAACAACAAAAGCCGCTCCCCGCATCTTCCCGATCCTGGAGACCGGGAAAACGCATGAAAGCGGCGTGTGCTTCACGTCGATTAATGATGATGTAATTATAGCCCCGAAAGGACGGAATTGTCTACAGCTGCGCAACTAGTTCATCGCTAGCCCTCCACATAAACCCGAATCGCTTCCGCGAACGCCTCGCCGTACTTCTCTAGCTTGGCGTCGCCCACGCCTTTGACGCGGCGCATCTCATGCTCCGACGTGGGGCGCAGCGCGCACATCTCCCGCAGCGTGGCGTCGCCAAAGATGATGAACGGCGGCACGCCCTCGCGCGTCGCGAGCGACTTGCGAACCTCCCGCAGCCGCTCGAACAGCTCGGCATCGGCAGGCGGCACGGCCGATACGCCGCCCGAGCGCGAGCGGCTGCTCGTCCGCCCGCCGCTCTGCTGCGGCTCGATTCGCTGGAATACCTGCTCACCCTCGCTCATGACGCCGCGCACCTTGGCCGCCAGCTGCACGACCGGATACTGGCTGTCCGTAAGCTTGAGATAACCGTCCGCGACGAGCCCGTGGATCAGCTGCACAATTTCCTTTTCCGACAGACTCCCGAGCCTGCCGTACCAAGGCAAGCTGTCGAAGCCGAACTGCCGTACCTTGGCATCGCTCGCGCCCCGCAGCACCTTCGCCGTCAGCGTAATGCCGAAGCGCTGCTTCATGGCGGAAACGCACGCGAAAACCAGCTTGGCCTGGTCGGTCACGTCTCGCAGCTCCCGCTCGTCGTTGCAGCTGCTGCATCTTCCGCACGGCTCGCCGCCGTCCTCGCCGAAATACCGGACGATCGCGCGCTGCAGGCAATCCGACGTATGCGCATATTCCACCATATCGTTCAGCAGCCGATAGTCGTTCCGCTTGCGCTCGTCTTCCGCTTCGCTCCGCTCTATAAAAAACTTTTGCGTCACGACGTCCTGCGCGGAAAACAGCATCACGCACTCGCCCGGCTCGCCGTCCCGTCCCGCGCGGCCGGCCTCCTGGTAATAGGCCTCCAGATTTTTCGGCATATTGAAGTGCACCACGTAGCGCACATTTGATTTGTCGATGCCCATGCCGAACGCGTT
Organism: Cohnella hashimotonis; assembly: GCF_030014955.1. Classification (NCBI taxonomy): domain Bacteria; kingdom Bacillati; phylum Bacillota; class Bacilli; order Caryophanales; family Paenibacillaceae; genus Cohnella; species Cohnella hashimotonis. Next base: position 1,842,492 of record NZ_JAGRPV010000001.1, on the reverse strand, counting down.
GGTCGCCACGATCAGCTGAAGATCGTCGCGGATGAACGCCTCCTGGGTCCGCGCGCGCTCCTCCTCCGGCAAGCCGGCATGATACATGCCGGCCGGAAGCCCCAGCGAGGTCAGAAACCCGGCAAGCCCCTCGACCTCCCGCCGCGTCGCCGCGTAAATAATGCCGGACTGGCCGGCGCGCTCCCGGATGTAGCGGACGAGATAGTCGCGCTTGTCCGCATTTTTGACGACCGACAGCGACAGATTCTCCCGCGCATAGCCCGTCGTGATGCGAGCCGGCGACGCCAGCCTGAGCCGGTCGACGATATCGTCCTTGACGACGTCCGTCGCCGTCGCGGTGAAGGCCGCCATCACCGGGCGCGGCTCAATATCCTGCAGCATGCGGGAAATTCCCATGTAGCTCGGACGGAAGTCATGCCCCCATTGCGAGACGCAGTGCGCCTCGTCGACGGCGACGAGCGGCACCTTGATATGACGCAGCATCCCGCGAAAGCGCTCGGACTCGAGCCGCTCAGGCGCGACGTACACAAGTTTGTAGTGTCCGTAATAAATATCGCGCAGCCGGTCGTTGGTTTCCTTGGCCGAAAGCGTGCTGTTGATGAGCGTCGCCTCGATGCCTGCCGCGTTCAAGGCATCCACCTGGTCCTTCATGAGCGAGATCAGCGGCGATACGACGATCGTCACCCCCGGCATCAGGAGCGCAGGTACTTGATAACAGATCGACTTGCCCGCGCCGGTCGGCATGACGCCGAGCGCATCCCGGCCGCTCAGAATCGCTTCGATCAGCTCCTCCTGTCCCCGCCGAAACGCATCGTACCCAAAGAAGCGCTTCAGCACGCTGCGCGCCTCCCCCATCGACCGGCCGATGTCCTTATCTATCGTGTCAGGCATATAGGTTCCTCCTTGAATTTCCGCGCGGAAGCTGCCGATTAACGGGCAGTCTCCGCAAAAAGCCTCTTTCATAAGTTCCTGCTTGGTCATTCGTTAATGCTTTCGTTCGTTAAATGCAGTCGCTCGTTAATGCAATCGTTCGTTAATGCAATCGTCCGGTCCCCGCAGCCAATCGCCTTGGGGCGCAAGTCCGGCCAAGTCCGATGCGCTTCAACAAGCCCTGTCGCTATGTCAGGTACGGCGACAGCTCGCCCGTATAATAAATGTGCAGCACGTGCAGCGCGCGCGTACTCACCGTGTACAGCAGCTTGCGGTGCCGCTCCTGCCCGTATCGCTCCGCCGAGCCATCCCAGACGAGGACGGCGTCGAATTCAATGCCTTTCGACAAATAGGAGGGCAGCACCGAGACGCCTTTCGGCAGGTTGGCCGAACCGCCGCTGACGAGCGTCACCGGCACGTCCTCGCCGAGCTGCTCCTTCAGCAGGGAACATGCGTCGCCGGCCTCCTGCGCCGTCTTCGCGATAACGCCGATCGTCGCGTGGCCCGCCGCGAGCAGCGCCGTCACATCCGCGGCTGCCAGCTCTGCCAGATGCGCGCGATCCCGGCAGCGGATCAGGCGGGGCTCCTCCCCTTCGCGGTTGAACGGGCGGATCCCTTCGGCGTCCTCCGGCTTCAGAATCCGTTTCGACAGCTCGACGATGGGCTTCGTGGAGCGGTAGCTCGTCGTGAGCCGCCAGACGGCCGTGTCGGACGGTTCGGCCAGACGCGTCCAGCCCCCGAAGCCGCCGCTGTCCTCCGCCTGCGCGTAGATCGCCTGGTTGAAGTCGCCCAGCACCGTCATCCGCGCGCGCGGGAACCGCCTCCGCAGGTAAGCCGCCTGGAACGGCGAATAATCCTGCGCCTCGTCGACGAACAGATGCTTCACTTCGCCCTCGACCTTGCGGAAGCCTTCGAGCGCTTCCATCAGATACAGCAGCGGCGTGGCGTCTTCGTGATCCAGCTCCTTGCGGCCGAGCTTGTCCTCGACGCGCTGCGCCATCCAGTCCCACCCCTCCGGCAGGCGGCCGTCCGGCGCGCAAGCGGCGAACAACGAGCGGCTGACGAACAACTGACGATACGTCTCGGGAGCGTCCATGAACCGGAAGCCCTTGACCGCACGGCGCAATGGACCGATCGCGTTCTCGGCGGCCTGCCGCAGCAAGAGCTCCGTCATCTTGTCCTCGTCGTCGAACGCGCCTTCGTGGAAGCCGCCCTTCCGCCTAACGCTTACGTAAGCCCGCTGAATATCCTCTTCCTCCAGCAGCTCTGCGGCTTGTTCGACCCACGGCTCTTGCAACTGGTCGTCCACCCACGCCGTCAGGCGCCCGTTCAGCCACCGCCGCAGCTTGGCCAGCCGGTCGCCGAAGCTGTCTTCTCCGTACTCGCCGTAAAATTGACGGCTCATCTCATCGGCGGACACAATCGTATCGCCCTTGAAGCGGAGCTGACGGAAGACGACGCCCTCCCGCTTTAGACGGTCCAAATACGCCGCGACCGTCTCGAAAAAATGCTCCGAGCCCTTATACCGTACCGCGCGCGCCCTGGCATCGCCCTCCCGCGTACCCTCCGTCGCCGCAAGATCTTCGGTCTGCGCGAACAGGTCCTCCGCGTCGAAGCGCCTGCCAAGCCGCGCCTCGATCAGCTCGCGGAACGTCATCTGGCGCATATTGGCTTCGCCCAGATCCGGCAAAACGCGAGAGATATAGCCTTTGAACACCGGGTTCGGCGAAAAAAGCACGATCTGCTCGGCCGTGAGGCTGTCCCGGTAACGATAGAGCAGATAAGCGACGCGCTGCAAAGCGGCAGAGGTCTTGCCGCTGCCGGCCGCGCCCTGCACGACGATGAGGCGGTGGCGTTCGTCGCGGATGATGCGGTTCTGCTCCTTCTGTATGGTGGCGACGATGCTTTTCATCGCCGTGTCGGACTTTTCGGACAGCACCGCCTGCAAGATATCGTCGCCGATCGTCTCGTCCGTGTCGAACATATGCCTCAGCCGCCCGCCGCGAATGACGAACTGGCGCTTGAGCGTCAGCTCGCCCGCGATCTCTCCCCCCGGCGTCTCATAGGACGCGGGACCCGGCTCGTGATCGTAAAAAAGGCTCGAGACCGGCGCGCGCCAGTCATAAATGTAGAACGTCTCTCCATCATCGCCGACGAGAGACGCTCTGCCGATATAGATGACCTCGGGCTCCGCAGTCTCCCCTGCTGCTCCTTCGCCGGCGTCGTTCGAGGCAGCCGCCTTTTCGGCAAAGTCGATCCTCGCGAAATAAGGATTGTCGTGCTGATGCGCCAGCCGCTCGGCGGCCTCCGAAGCGACCCTGTGGCTCCGCTCGCGCTCCGCCAGCAGCTCGGCCTGCTGCACGATGCTGCTCCACGTCTCTCCGAGCTCCGTCTCGTCGGAAAAGTTGATCGCCAGATCGTCCCAGAACTCCTGGCGAATGCCGACGACGTCTCCCCGCCGCTCGCCTTGTACGGACATTTCCTTCAGCAGCTTGCGGTCAATGATCCTGATCACCTCGGCGAGGCGCTCGGTCTCGCCGGTCCGTGCATCCGTCCGTTCCTGTTCAGACACCTGTCTTCTCCTCCGCATCGCATTCGTTTCGTTTACGTTATCCACCTGTTGTAACATGACCTTAAGTCCCGTGCAAGTAAGCCTATTCGCGAAAAAAATGCAAATCGCACGAACGGCGGACCGTCGTGCGATTCAGCCTTTCGCGCGTTTCGTCTCCTCGAGATTGCGCCGGCACAAGCCGAGCAGGTCCCGCTTCATGCCGCGCTGCGGCACCGTGATTCTCACCGCCGGCTGGCCCCGCCTTCGCAGCGCCGCGCGAAGCAGGCGCGCGTCGCCGATCTCGCTCGCGATGATCTCGTCGGGACGCGACAGCGTCTTGTACCGCTCCATCAGGAAGCGGTCGCATGCGGCCGCCCCGACTTCCCCGCGCGACCAGGGGATGCACTCGAGGCGGTGGAGCATCCCCTCGTGCAGCTGCGCGATGCAAACGTCCGACTCGCCGAAGTAGACGGCCTCCTGCGTGCCGTCGGTCTCGGTATCGACGATCTGTCGCTCCGGCGTGCGTTCGAGGATGCGGATATGACGCAGCATATGCTCCGCCTTCTCGAAGGCGAGCCGCTCAGCGTACGCCTCCATCTGGCTGTACATCGCGCCGACCAGCCGCTCGCCGCCGCCCGCCAGCAGCCTGGCCGCCGCACGTGCCGTCTCGCGGTATTCGTCGTGCGAGATATGGCCCGCGCAGACCCCGCTGCACTTGCCGAGATGGTACTCAAGGCACGCCCGCTTGGGCAGCGTGACGCAGGTACGGAGCTTATAGTGCTCCGTCACGAAGGCGATGACCGCCTCGCGGAACCGGCTGCTGACGAACGGCCCGAACCGCTCGGCGGGCTGGTCTTCCGCGGCCGTGGCGGGAAGCGGGACTTGACGCCCGGGCCGATGCGCTACGAAGTCCAGCGCCTCTGCGCCCGCCGCCGTCTGCTCGAGCGCAAGACGCAGCTCGTGCTCCGCGGCGCCGCCGAAGCTCCTGGCGGCTGCCGCCTCGCCGGCCACCTCGCGCACCGCGCGCCGGTCGCGATAATGCGCGATCAATCTCGGCAATGGCTCCCGGGTCAGCTGCAAGTATGCATATCCGCTGTTGTCCTTCTTCAGAGCGCGATTGTAAGGAGGCTTGTGAATCTTGATCAGATTGTTCTCGAGAATCAGGCTCTCGTGCTCGTTGTTCACGACGATGACGGCAATCTCGGCGATCTCCGCGGTCAGCGCGGGAATCCGCCTCCGCTTGTCGGCGCCGTTGAAATAGGCGCGCAGCCTGTCCCGGATGCACTTGGACTTGCCGACGTACAGCACCCGGCCTTCGTTATTCTTCATGATGTATACGCCCGGCTGCTCCGGGTATCTGGCGGGTTCGAATAAGAATGCGGGCAACTTTGTTTTCCTCCCGAACATACATTCTACCTATTAGTCTAGCAAGTCGGACGGTTTAACGCAATTACGTAAAAATCCCGATTATTTCCTTAAACGAGTGAACCGGATGCCCGCTTCGCTTGTCTATATGCCGAGGTGATCAGTCGTGGACAAAGAAGACCTGGCCCACCGGGTCAACCCGGACCCGGCATTGTTGGGGGAGCTGATGGACCGGTACGGGCAGGACGTATGGAACTACGCCTATTTCCTCGTCAAGCATCGCGCGATGGCCGACGATATCGCCCAGGATACGTTTATCCAGGCATATCGCCATTTTTACGGCTTCCGGCAAGAAGCATCGTTAAAAACCTGGCTGCTCCGGATCGCGCGCAACGTCAGCTTCAATTATCGCAACGCCGCTTTTTTTCGCAAAGTGCTGCTGATGGATATCGTGTCGCCGCGGCAGCCCGGACGGTCCGCCGAGCAGGATTATCTGGCGCGCGAGGCGGCGAGTGAGATTTGGCGATACGTATTGGACCTGCCCGTGAAGCTGCGGGAGACGCTCGTGCTGCATGCCAAATACGAGCTCTCCGTCGCGGAGATTGCCGATCTGCAGCGGATTCCGGAAGGCACCGTCAAATCGCGTTTATTCGCGGCGAGGCGTCGCATAGCGTTTCTATTAAAGGAGGACGAGGAAGATGAACGAGCCTAACGATCCGAAGTGGTACGATCAGTTAAAAGGCGAACCGCTGCGCGAGCGCAACTTTAAGGAAACGCTAGCCGCTCGAATTAAGGAGCGAACGGTGATGCCCGAAAGCCGCGGACCGACTTATCGCCGCGTCACGGCTGCGAGTCTGACCGCCGCGGTCGCCGCTTCTTGCGCGATTTTTTACGCCGGACTTTCCGACTCTCAGACACATGTAATCCTGGACAAACCCGAATCTGGCCAAATTACTTCCGCCATTGGCATCGAAGGGCCGATCGGAATCAAATTCGGCCCTGCTATATTAGCCGACGGTCGCACAGAGGCGCAGGCATACGATGAAGATAACCGCCGCGACCTGACTTGGATCCTGCCGGGCGAGCATGCTAAGCTCCAGTTCTGGTCGGTTCGCTATGGGGATGACGCCTACAAATTCGGCGCCGATTACTACGACAAGGACGGAAGTTCCGGGGAATGGAACCTCCTGGCGACCGCCAACTTCACGGACACCGCGGAGGAGTCCCGTCTTTCAAAAGCAGGATTGTTAGCGCACACCTTTGATCTCGAAGGAGTTACCGTAATAGCGGGGCAATTGGGCGACGACATTTCATCCGTAAACCTTAAGAAGGCTGACGGAACGCAGACGAACGCAGAAATTACGCAGAACGAGGACGGCCGTTTTTGGTTCGCGATCGTCGATGGAAGCGCGAACGACTATAAGCTGCAGACGTCCGACAAAGAAGGAAAGATTATGAGCGACCCAAAAGGACAGAACTAAAAGGTGGAAGGTTTTCATTAAATCATCGTGACAGGTCGTCGTTCAGTTCTAGTATAGCTTCCGTTCGTTCGGAAGCAGCTGCCCCGATCAGCATGATAATAATCGCCAACATCATTAAAAATGTTAACATCTCGCACACTCCGTTTATCAAACTCGGGCTCCTCATTCGAAATATATGCTTCTATCAGGAGCGCCTATGATAAATTTTGGGAGAATGAGACGTTTTATATACCTTGACCGATAAAAAAACCGTCAAGGACTAAAATCGTCCCCAACGGTTTTCCCGAAAATTATCGTTTCATCGTTATTCCAAAAAACCTTTGGCCGCAGGCTCCTGAATCGTCGCCGCAGACGATCTATCGACTCGCTCGCCGGCTTCGATGCCGATTCGCTGTCCAACCTTCTGATTGATCTCGGTCATCTTGGCGGTCTGCGCCGATACCGTCTGAATGATCTGACGGTTGGAATTCTCGTACTTGTCCATCGCCTGGAACAAATCCGACATCGCTCGTTCCACCAGCTCAAGGCTCATCGCAGGCTTCACCAGCGCCTGGGTCGCTTTTTCGCTGGACTCGTTAAGCATGCGGGCATTTTCGGCAAACTGGTTTCCCAGCATCTCATTCGTCGAATTGACCGCGTCAATGACCTTGAACTGGTCGTCGATCGCCTGCGCGATCAGAACGGAGACGGACAGCAGGTGCTGCGTCTTGTCAATGGCGCCGTCGACAGCATCGATCAGCTTATCGTTCGTATCGTTGATAATGTCCGTACCAGCGATCGCCTGCTGGTAGAGCATAACCATCTCGGTATACGTCTGCAGTCGGGTAACGACCTTGCGGAGTCCACGCTCGAGCTGAATCTTGCGGCTATCGTTCTCGGGCTTCGCGATCTCGGCCTCGAAAAGCGCCTTCAGTCGATTGCCGTATTCGATCAGCATCTGAAGATCATATACATTCTCCAGGCTGCTGCGCTTCAGATTCCGCATCAAGACGACGTTCTCTTCTAGGTTCTCGCGGCCGTGCCGGAGGGACGTAACGATCGCATTGACGTTGGTCTTGACGGACTGGTACTTATATACATACTGCTGCAGCGAAGACTTCCGCAGCAGCTTCTGGAAAAAACCGAGCTGCTTGGCGCGGCTAAGCTCTTCGACTTCGGTCCGGAGCTTGAGCATGTTGCCCGTAATCTCCGAGCGCTTGCCCGAAGACAGGTCATTCAGCGGCCGCTCCAGCATGGACAACGTCTGGGTGGAGCGATCCAACGTCTTTTGGCCGCGCTTCGCGATCTCGTCCATGAGCGTATCAAGCTGTGTGACGTCCGCAGTTGCGACCCGCTGCATGGTCTGCTTCGCTTCCTGTTCAAGTCGTTCGATATCGTCGGGCTTGACCTGAACCTGCAAGGCTGGTGTCGTCGTTGCCAAGATACACGCCTCCTCGAATTAATCGTTATAACGGTATCGCTGCTGGATCAGCTCTGCCTTCGTACGGAGTTCTAGCAGATCTTTCTGTTCGATCGTCTGCGTGTATGCGGTCAGCTTGGAATTGATGTCCTTGATGCCGTCCAGCAACAGGCGTCGGTTATGGCGCTTGGCTTCTCCGCTTAGACGGAGAAAAGGATTAATCGTCGAGTTCAGATCCCTTCGCACCAGACGAACGATATTATAATTGATGTTGCTGTCGCCCAGTGTATCGAGATCAGGTATCAACCGGTTGATTCGCGAAAGCAGTGCGAGCGTTTTTTGCACGATCTCGTCGTCGAGCGTGTTTTTCTCGCCTTCGAGCAAGATCATATCCTGCAAGACGTCTATGTACTCGCTGGCGGAAGCAAGCTCGGGATCTGTAATCTCGCGATGTGCGGCATCTGGCGTTGCGATCGGCGTACCCGTTCTCCCGGATGCAGCATCCGTCTGCGGTCCGTCTGCGGAGGGCTGCTCTCTGCCCCAGTTGGAACGGCTGGCTTCAAATGGCGGAGGCGACTGAGCCGGTTGCGTCACTGTCGGTACGACGGGTGCGTTGTCCTTTGAACGGCGGCCGGGAAGCGAAGCGGAAAACAACAACACAACGGACGGAACTGCAATCGCCGCATAGACTGAAAATAAACGATAGACGACGATGCCCACGATGAAGCTTCCCAGCGCGATGAAAAAGTTTCTCTTGAAGCTGGACAAAAGGAATCCCCTCCATTCCGGTTGATGCCGCGGTCTCGACGGGACTGTCTGCAGCGACTATCTTAATACCAGCGGGTGCTCGATATAGCTGGCCGTGATGCCGAACTGCGGCTCCACGGGTCCGACGGGCCTGCCCAGCGCGGCCTTTACAGCCAGATAAGGCAGATTCACGCCAGACAAACAAGATATATAAAGCCCGCCGGACATCCTCGGGTTGATTTCCAGCAATTTCGGAATGCCATTATTATAACGGACTTGAATATTAAAGGCATAGGGGATTCTGAATTCTTTAGCGATTTTATTCGAAATGTCGAGCAATTCCGGCACGCTCTCCAGTACGTACTTGCGTCCGTCCGACTTGCGCCTCGGTATGGCAGCCAGCAGCTCGCCCGCGGCAGAAGCGAGGCAATCGATGCTGTATTCGGGCCCTTCCAACCACTCCATCACCATCAGATCGTCGAACCGATCGGCGGCCGACAAGGCGGAATAAGCTTGCTCGAAAGACGTCGACAGCGTCACATAGCCGTATAGATCGGCCAGCGGATTTCTATTATTGTCTATAATCCGAAAGCCCATGCCGCCCTCAGCTTTGGTCGGCTTGAAGCAGATCCGATGCCCTTCGGCGCTTAAGCGTTCGTAAGCCTGCTTGAACGCCTCGGGCGTGTCGACCACCTCGTACGCCGGAATGTCGACAACGTCGGTAGCGCGCAGCTTTTCATAGAATCGGTCTTTGACCGTCATCGCATCGAGCAGCGGCAGATCCCGGCATACCATCACCCTTGTTCCTACCTCGTCGAAAAGATGAATATGCCGGGCGATTTCCTCCATGTGCAGGCGGGGAATAAACAAATCGATCTCGTGGCGGCGGCAGTAATCGGCGCAAAATTGCGCATATTGTTCACCGAGCAGCGGCGGCTCGGTTTCCCGATGATCCGCCGCCAGCAGCGACAGATGTTGAATGTCGGGATGCGTGCCGTAGAACCTGAACGTCTCCCCGTCCGGATTGTCGCGAATCATCCGGATGTAGTGATAAGCAGTCGAGAACCAGCGGTTCATGTAAATACGGATCATCTCATGTTTCCTCCGAGTCTCATATAGAAGTCGCGCCGCCTGGTCGGGATCGCCCGCGCGCGTATTCATTCGCGATATCGAGCAGTTCTTCGGATGCGAGTATGCCTGTGCTTCGGGTGAAATGAATATGCGTATGGGCGTCGTAACGTACCCCCAATTCGCCGTGTACGGGCGCGACGGCAAAGTCGGAAGCGAGCAGCAGGCTCTCGTCCAGCAGGCTGTCTCCCGCGCCGAAAACAAATTCAGAGCCGATCCGCTGCTTCACGTACAGCAGTGCGGCTCCCTTAGTCACCGAGTCCGGCACCAGGTAGATCTTGCGGCCCTGAAGAGAAAAGTGCCAGCCGAGCATCGACAACTCCGCCTTGAGCGCTTCGATCTCCGCTTCGGGAACCAGCTCCCGCTCGACGACGATCGAGAAGAACAGCTCGTCGCACAGTCGCGACGATTTCACCCAGCTTTCGTGTGCGATCCGGTCGAAGCGTTCCCGGACCTCGGCATGCCCGGCGCACCCGCTCCGCAGCGCTTGTCCGACCGTCTCTCGCCACTCGGGATCCGGTTCCCCGTTCACGAGCACCGTCCCGCCGTTGCTGACGATTGCGTATGTCGGACGATAGCGGTCCGATATGGCAAAAATGCGCCTGTACTGTTCAGGCGTACGCGTCGTGACCGGTACGAACGAGGCCAGCTCGGTCAGCTGTTCGAGCTTGTCCATCGCCGTCTTGGTCATGAAGGAGATAAAGCGGCCCTCGTATAACTCGACCGGCACGATTTCTTCCTTCGACACGTTGCCCATGGAGCGCTCCGAGTAGATTAGCGTTTGATCCAAATCGCTTGCGAAAATCAATCGGACTCCCCCTTGACCGGCCGAATAATACCACAGCATGAATAGGTCAGCTCCGGATATACCTCCACGGGAACGCCGCGATCCGCCGCGAGCAGCAGAATATGCTTTAGATCCGGATTGTCCTTTCTGTCGACGAGAATGCGCCAGGGCACGCGGCGCAGCAGAACACGCGTCGTCTCCCCTACGCCGGGCTTGACCAAATTCACGTCTTCAATGCCGAAGTCTTGCTGGATGCGCTCGATGTCCCGCATGCCCTGCCAGGTCGGTCTCGTCGCCTCCCGATCAGCCAGCAGCCATTCCGCCCGAAGCCGGGCTTCTTCCTTGATCAGCTCGAAGCGGGCGGAGACGGTATCGACGAACAGGTTCGAGACGTCCTCCGCCTCCCACTCGCGGTAATACTTCGCCCCGTGAAAATCGTCCGGTCCGATCAAGTCGCCGCGCAGTACGGTGCGGCTCATCAGGCCGGACACCGTCGCATTGAGGCAGGCGCTGGGGATCAAATAGTCGTCCCGCGTGCCAAACGTCTCCGCGCAACGCCCCGGATCGGCAAGCACCGCGAGGTCGTCTACCAGTGCGATGCCGTACTTCTCCCGGAAGTCCCGGCACGCTTCGCTCAGCACGCGACGAATCGCGCCTTTTCCCGTCCAACCGTCCACAAACTGGATCGGAATGTCCGGATGCCGCTGACTGATGTACAGCAGCGCATTCTCGTCAATCCCTTTGCCGCGAATGATGGAAAGACTGTAATGCGCCCAATCGTATCCGTACGTTGCCTTCATATAACGCTTGATCAAGATGCCGATCGGCGTCCCTGCTCTCGCGAGTGAAGCAAGGACGATATCCTTGCCCCGCTTTTGCAGGATCAGTTCGGCCACCGTGCCCGCGGCGAGTGCCAGCGCCTCGGCGGAATCCTGCAGCGTTCCGTGGAACAGACGCACGTATTCTTCGGTCGGACGATATTCGATCGGGAGAGACTCCGAGTAGTGTCCGCCCCGCTGCATCTCCTTCTCCCTCTCTGCTGCCCCCCGCTCGAGAGACGCGTCGCTGAGATCCTTCAGCAGAAAAACGACGTCCTCTTTGTTGTAACTGCCCATGGGCTTCGGTCCCTTGATGTTCGTCGGCGCTTTTGATCTATTCATGGTCTGCTCGCCTCCGCGTACAAGTGACAAGATGGACGACGGGGATCCGCAAGCTTCGAAGCGTGCGTCTTAGCTCCTCGTTCAACGGGAAAGGACGTTCAAGGAACAGAAACAGCTCGTCATATCGGCCGCTGGGAACGTTGTACATATAATTGACGGTGCCGGGATGGTCGGGCGCTTCGTAGGACCAAGCGCTTCGAACCGCATACGCATTCGCCTCCGAAGGATAAATCGGGCTGCGCGTCGTGGACTGGTATCGGACGCCTCCTCCCATCTCCGCGGCGATGCGCATCGGTATGTACATGAACTCCCCCGTTCCCATGCACAGGGTACGCTCCCCCGCTCTCGCAGACCTGCAGCGCTCGGCCGCACGCGCGAGCTCGCCGTCCAATTGTTTTTGCGCCTCCGCGCCTAGACCGAAGCGTCCGCTGAACCGCATATACGGGAGTCCCTCGCCGGTTTCCGCTTCGCTGAACGAATCGCTTAAGTCCAGCTCGCGGAACTGCACGTCCTCGGCTTCGAACCCCGAAGCTTCCGACTCATCGTCCTCCCCTTCGATCGGCTGGCCCGCCACTTCGATTCGGCCGGACATCAGCGCCAGCGTCCGGATGCGGACGCCTTGCTCGGCCTCGAAGGCCGAGAAGCGAGCGCGGTCCGTCTCCGACCGCCAATCCAGCAGACTGGCGATAACATATTCGGCGATGCCGTACTGACGCTTCAAGTCGCCGATGATGTTGAGCGCCGTCTTCCCGGTCGTCAGTTCGTCGTCAACCAGCACGACCCGCTCGGCGCGCGCGACCCGCTCCGGCTCGTCTATGTAACAGCGGTGCGAGGTCGCATGGGAATGCTCCTCCTCGAAGGCGATGCTCACGCTGCGCCCTAAGATGTGCTCCCGGGTCGTATGCAGATAATATGCATCCCCGCGAAAGGCCGCGAACATGCTGTGCCCGAGCGCGGTCGCAGTCTCTGCGAAGCCGATGAACAACGTAGGCCGAGCAGCATCGAGCGGTCGAAGCGTCCGCAGCAGTTCCGTTGCGTCCGCCTCCCCCGCGCCCGGCCGTCCAAGCGCCTCTCCGATCCTGATCAGCGTATCCGACGGTATGCCGTCCGGGGCTGCGAGCAATTCCGCCAACGCCCTTCCTGCAAGCAAAGATAGCTGAGGCTGCACAGGGATATGCTTGCCCAGCACTTTACTTACGAAAAGGAAACCTCGCTTCTTGTTTTTGCGTGCCGCCATGCCGAACAACATATCCTGCTGGAGATCGAGCGGGTTCCACGTCAGGCTGACCTCGACTGCAAGATCTCGTCCGATCTCATACCGTCGCGGACTGCCGTTCCTCGGCGAGGAGGCAGGTGTAGTTTTGATTCTCATGCAGCACCCCATATATTCTGGCTCTCATCAGGATCCGATTGGCCCAGGAAAGATGAGGCTTGATTTCGTTCATCTTGTTCGCATACGCGCTGCCCATCACGCCGAGATGACCACGATCGTTCTCTCGGATATGGAGAGCGTCCAGATATTCCTCGTGCGTAACGACGTACATGGCCTGTACAGGCTTAATATGGGACGGATGGATAATCGTCTTGCCTGCGATGCCGTTCTCCTTGTCCATTGCCACTTCGCGGAGTAGACCGTCCTCGTATCGGTTCACATACGACATCCGCAGCAGCTTTCCCCGGTACCCCATACTCTCCTCGAAGGGCGTCTGCCGCAGCTGCGGCTTAAACAATCTGTCGCTTTTGAAGTACTCCCACACCGGACCGGAAATAACGTAGCCGCTGCTCGTTCGGCCGAACACGTTGACGATATCGGCGATGCAATCCCTTATGACGCCGATGTCGTATATTGTATTGTCCGGGCTTCGTCGCAGACCGAAAAGGCTTGAAAAATCCGTCGCGCCGATCCGCACGTTAAGTACGTACGGCTTATACAAGGCAAGCTGCTCGGACAGCCTGTGCAATGTCTCGCTTCGCGATTCCAGATAAATGATCTCTGGCGTTTCCAAAATCGGCATGCCGTAAAGCACCGAAGCTCCTTGCGGACGATTCGCATTATAGGCAGTCAGCACATCGAAGTATTCGCTCGCCATGTCCGGCGTGAACTTTGGAAATACGAAGCCTGTCAAGAGATATCGACTATCTCCTAATCGTTCCAGCAGGCTGCTCAACTGCAAGGCGCTGCGCACGCGCACAAACAAAAGCGGCAGCTTGTCCCAAGCCAAATGGCCTTCCTGCATCGAATGCTCGAGCTTCGCGAGTTGCCGCAGCAAGATTTGTTCGGCCATGTGAACCTGGTTGTCGCCGATCGCATCCTCCAGGTCAATGACAACCGACACGAGACCTTCGTGTTTGGAAGAAACGAGGTCTTCGGCAATCGTTTCTTTTGTCGCAGGCATATAGAGGGCAGCCCCGACAGCATGGGCAATGAGTTCCTTGTCCGATCCATTATTGAATGGTTCGGGCATCCGATAAAAAATAGACTGGGCGCTGTCAGGCGTCAGATAATTGAAATATCTCAAAATTATTGCTCCCCTCTCGCCTCGCGATAAGCTATGCGCACATGCCCGTTATTTAAATATCCCTCATGTCTCCATGAGGGATTTTGTAAACCATGCGGGCTCTTAATACTGGGTCGAACTGCTTTCGCGCCTTTTCTTCAGCATGCTCCAGATGATGGTGCCTCCGAAAATCGCGATCAGCAAGCCGAAGAACAAGACATGGGATACATGCACGCCAAATGCGCCGACAATCATCTTTAACCCGATAATGACGATCAGAATAAAGGCCGTCTTTTCGAGCTCAGGGATTTTCTCAATGAGCTTGAGGAACACCTGTGCAACGCCGCGCATCATCAATACGCCGATGATGCCGCCAAGAAACAGTACCCAAACCTGCTCGCTGACGCCAAACGCCGCGAGGACGCTGTCGATGCTAAAGGCGATGTCCATCAGCTCTACGGCAAACACGGTACGCCAGAAGCCGAGACCCTTGTTCTCCACCTCTTCCTCTTCGCCGGACTTGATGCCGATAATGGGAATCAACGGGATGCCGCCGATTCGAATCATCCGGAATTCGAGGGAGAAGAGATTGCTGAGCGCGATCCACAACAGGTACAACCCGCCGGCCACCTTGATCCATGTGATCTGGACAAGGTACGTGCCCACGCCGATCGCGACGAAGCGGAAGATATACGCGCCTATAATACCGTAGAATAACGCCTTTCGCTGCTGATCCTTAGGTAAATGCCGAACCATGACAGCCAGCACGAGCGCGTTGTCCGCCGACAACAGTCCTTCGAGCACGACCAGCGTCGCGATAATGCCCCAACTTACAGGGTCCGTTAATATATCCGTCAGATTGTGCCAGTTAAAAAAGCTTGTAAAGTTGTCGATGACACTCTGGAAAAAGTCCATTCAGGAGCCTGTTCCCTTCTAGGGTTATTTGCTGCCTGCCGTCCATCTCATACCCCAACGGTAAGCCTCATCCAATTTTTTATGTCCTTGGTAATACTCTACCAGCCGCTTAATGCTGAATGTATCGTCGTTTACGTTTTCGATCAGCGCAATAGCGCACATCCCGTTGCGGTTGTCGTGCTCGTCCATTCGCACTTCGATATCCGGGCCGCCGGACTGCTTGATCGTTGCGACGCCGTCCGCTTGGGCCCAGTTCGCGACGCCCTCATAGATAAAGGCAAACACGAGAATACGCTTAATTTCTTTGATTTTGTTGCCGTTGATCCGCAGGTTCTCGCCGGTCGTCACCGCCCCTGTCCGGTCGTCTCCGTCCAGCGATACATAGGGCTCGTCCAAGAAACTTCCGAACGATTTACCTAGCGCCTGCACCACGCCCTTGTAACCGTCCTTCATCTCGAACAGGCATCCCAGGTCCAGATCTACGCCGCTCGTGCCGCCAAATAGACCGGCTTTCTTTTTCTTCTGATTCCAGTTCAGGTTAATCAGAATCTCGCCAAGCTGTCCGCTTTTCTTCTCCAGGTTGATGGTGTCGCCGCGCTTCTTGAGCGAGATCTTGCTCAAGTTGACCGGGGGTGCCGGCGGGGCTGGCGGCAAGGCAGGCTGCTGTTGGGCCGGCGGCGTGGGAGCGGACGATTGCGGAGGTGCGCCTGCAGGCTGCTTGTCCGCAGGGCCCGAAGCATCCGCCTCCTTCACTTCAATACCGAAACTTGCACAAAGCGCAGCGAGCCCACCAGAGTACCCTGAAGCGATCGCATTGAACTTCCATTCGCCGTTATGTCTATATAACTCTCCAACAACGATAGCTGTCTCGACGGAGAAAGAATTGTCAAGGTTAAACTGCAGCAATTCGGAGCCGCCGCTTTCTTCGACAAACCGAATATAGAGGCCGCTTAAATCTTTAAAGCTCTGCCTTCGGCTCTCTCCCTCATAGATCGTGAGCGCAAAGGCAATCCGCTCGATCGCTGAAGGCACTTCTTTTAATCGGATGCTGAGCTGTTCCAGATCGGTACGACCGCCAATGCTCCGTTTGTCGTTCTGTGCCAGCTTTACCGAGCCGCCGGCTCCTGTCGGGTTTCCGTAAAAAATCAAATCCGCATCTCCCGATACTTTACCGCCCGGTCCGAGTAAAAATGCGGAAAAATCTACTTCAATTCCGTTGCCGCCCTGCCAGCCAATGCCGCAAACGACGGCCGAGGCGTTCGGATTATTTTTTGTCAAGTCCGCTTTCTGGCCTTTGATCACCTGTAATGACAACGTATCATCTTCCCCTTCGGGTGCCGGGAGCGAGCGGAGACGAACATGCCCATCGCCGCCCGCATCCCGGTTCGAGTTATGAAAGACCGTAATTCCGAACCAGTGCGGAAAGGCCGCCGGTAAAACCGGAGCCTACCGCCTGGAATTTCCAATCCGTGCCGCTACGGTATACTTCGCAAAATACGATCGCAGTCTCGACCGAAAAGTCTTCGCCCAAATCGTAGCGCAAAATCTCGCGTCCGGTCGTTTCGTCCACCAGTCGCACGAATGCATTTGAAACCTGGCCGAAATTCTGACCCCGGACATCCGCCTCATGGATGGTTACGGTGATTCCGATTCGCGAAATGGCGGGCGGCAGTTTCGAAAAGTCGATCTTAATCTGTTCGTCGTCTCCGTCGCCTTCGCCAGTACGGTTGTCGCCCGTATGCTCTACGCCGCCGTTATAAGCGCTGAGATGGTTATAGAAGACAAAGTCTTCTTCGCTTTTGGCCTTGCCTTCTTCGTGAAGCAGGAAAGCGCTGGCGTCCAAGTCGAATTCGTTACCGCCATTGTACTTGTTCGTGTCCCAGCCCAATCCCAATACGACCTTGGTCAGACCCGGGTTGGACTTCGTCAAGTCTATGCGTTGCCCTTTGGACAAATTGATGGACATGCACTCGGCTCCTTGCTTTTTAGGATACGGACAAACCGAAGTCGCGCGCGAGACCTGCCAGACCGTCCTTATAGCCGCTGCCGACCGCGCTGAACTTCCACTCGCCTGCGTTGCGGTACAGTTCGCCGACGACGACGGCCGTCTCGATGGAGAAGTCTTCGCCGAGATCGTAACGGATCAGTTCGGCACCGCTTTGCTCGTCCACGATGCGAACGAAGGCGTTGGATACTTGTCCGAAATTCTGGGAGCGCTCGACAGCATCGTGAATCGTGATGCAGAAGGCGATCTTGCTTACCTCGGCAGGTACTGCAGCCAGGTCTACCTTTACTTTTTCGTCGTCTCCGTCGCCTTCGCCGGTACGATTGTCGCCGGTGTGCTCTACCGAGCCGTTGGCGTTCTTAGGATTGTTGTAGAAAATGAAGTCGGTGTCTGAACCTGTCTTGCCCTGTTCGTTGAGGCAAAAAATAGAGGCATCAAGGTCAAAATCCTTGCCGCCATCGTATTTGTTCGTATCCCAGCCGAGTCCTACGAGAATTTTGGAGAGACCGGGATTTGTCTTGGTCAGATCGATTTTTTGCCCTTTGGATAAGCTGATAGCCATGAAATATTACCTCTTTTCGATTGTTATTTTATTGGTATTGTTTAGCGAGAAGATCGATATGCGGGGCGTGTCCGCTCTCGCCGATGGCATTGAACTTCCACTCTCCGCCGTTGCGATAAACTTCGCCGACGATCAGCGCTGTCTTGCCCGCGTAGTTGTCGGACAGGTTGTAGCGGAGCAGCTCTTGGCCGTTCGCCTGATTCAAGGTTCGGATATAGGCCGCCTTGATCATTCCAAAGTCCTGCTTGCGGTTCACGCAGTCGTAGATATTGACGACGAACAAAATTTTATCTACGTTGGACGGCACGCGGGCCAGATCGATAAAGATCTGCTCGTCGTCCCCGTCGCCTTCGCCGGTCAGATTGTCGCCGGAGTGGACAACCGAACCGTCGCCGCTCGTCTTATTGTGAAAACATACGAGGTCGGTCTGTTTCGCCAGCTTGCCGTTCGCGTCCAGCATCAATGCGGAGGCGTCGCAGTCAATGTTCGGCGTCGATCTCTTGGTACCGAACAGTCCCTTTTTCTCTGTCTCGGCGGGGTCCCAGCCCAATCCGACGATGATTTTGCTGAGGCCCGGATTTCCCTTCGTCAGATCGATTTTTTGTCCCTTTACGAGTGAAATTGACAAATGGTGCACCTCTCTTTCCGATTAATCATGATAGAATACGAGGCAAATACGGGATGGTTCCGGAGAATCAGAGCTTTTTCGCCATAAAATACAAAAAAGGGATATTGAAAGAGATTAAAGTCCGAATTCGCCCGGACTAAGCTCCAGCACTTGGCAAATACCGCGAACCGCGGATTTTTCCAACTCGTCAAAATCGTTATCGGCGGAAGCGACGGCACAGCAGACGCCGATAATAACGCGTCCGATTTCGGATTTACCTTTGAATTTGGCGATCGTGCGCAGCGCCTCTTGCTTGCCGATCATGATGTCGAAATCCATGTTGCCTGCAAAGTGATTGAATCGTGCGATGACCTCCGACATATTGAATACCTTAAGATCCTCGCTGCGACCCAGGTAGCCAGCCATTTTCTGTTTTTCTTCCGCAGACACAGTCCCGTCCGCTACCGCGACGATGGCGCACCCAGCCACGATCGCATCCATCAGATCCTTATTTTTGAAGCGTTTGACCTGATCCTTCAAATTCGACTGCGTAGAAGACAGCCACGATTGAAACTTGTTTAGCGCGCTCAAAAAAATTCCTCCTACCTGTCTTTAAATGAATGCCTAGCCCGACCTGGACGGCTTCCCGCCCATAAGCAGTTCTAGCACCGCCTTCTCCTATTCTCCTATTAACAGACAAAAATTTCAACTTTGTGAGCAATTTCGGCCCTTTTCCACAATCTACTTCAAGAGGCATAGGAAATATCTTTATTTTCTGATAAAATTGGCAGGTATCTACTAAACGTTCTTCTAGAAAAATTTCAATCCTTTAACTAAGCAGGTGTTGGCATGAACTTCATTCGAAAATATAAATCCAATCTCATTTTTTGGTCGCTGATTGTCCTTAACGTCATTATTGTGTTAGCCATGTATACAATCGAAGATTAACGGGTTCATTACATATAAATTAACGCATCGTTCTTATTGCGCCTTCGTAAACGCTCGGTATCCGCTCCGAACACAACCTAGTCAAGCCGCGCCTCCTCCCCGCATATACATGAGTAATCATGTCATGCCAATCCGAGGGGGAAACGCGCCCATGTCCCATATCGAATATCAACGCCAACTGGAATCGGCCATCGGAGAGATTACGGAGATCGCCCAAGGCTTCGGGCTCGATTTCTACCCGATGCGCTACGAGATTTGCCCGTCCGACATCATCTACACGTTCGGGGCGTACGGCATGCCGACGCGCTTCAGCCACTGGAGCTTCGGCAAAACCTTCAATAAAATGAAGCTGCAGTACGACCTGGGGCTCAGCAAGATTTACGAGCTCG
The DNA here is from genome assembly GCF_030014955.1 of Cohnella hashimotonis. Classification (NCBI taxonomy): domain Bacteria; kingdom Bacillati; phylum Bacillota; class Bacilli; order Caryophanales; family Paenibacillaceae; genus Cohnella; species Cohnella hashimotonis. The sequence continues at coordinate 1,823,020 of NZ_JAGRPV010000001.1, read as the reverse complement.
TCATCAACTCCAACCCCTGCTACGCCTTCCTGCTCGACGGCAACTCGCTCATCCAGAACAAGCTGATCGTGGCGCACGTGCTCGCGCACTGCGATTTTTTCAAAAACAACGCCCGCTTCTCCACATCCAACCGCGATATGGTCGAGAGCATGTCCGCGACGGCCGAGCGAATCAGTCAATACGAGCTTGAATACGGCAGCGAAGAGGTAGAGAAATTCCTTGATGCGGTGCTCGCGATCCAGGAGCACGTGGAACCCGGCATCGTGCGACCGCAAGGCCTCGACAAGCGCCGTTATATGGAGGCGCAGCAGCGCGATCAGAAGCTCGGGCGCAAGTCCGCGCCGACTTCGGCTTACGACGATATCTGGATGCTCGACGACGAAGAGCGCGCGGAGCGGCTGCGAATCCAAGACCATAAGCCCGAGCTGCGCAAGTTTCCGCCGGAACCGGAGAAGGACATCCTCTGGTTTATCCAGGAATACGCGCCTTTCATGGAAGACTGGCAGCGGGACATTCTGTCCATGCTTCGCGACGAAATGCTGTATTTCTGGCCGCAGATCGAGACCAAAATCATGAACGAGGGCTGGGCGACCTTCTGGCATCAGCGCATTATCCGCGAGCTGAATCTCGATTCCGAAGAGACGATCGAATACGCCAAGCTGAACGCCTCCGTCGTCCAGCCGTCCCGCAGTTCGCTTAATCCCTATTACCTGGGTCTCAAGATGTTCGAGGATATCGAGAAGCGGTTCGGCCGCGAGGCGATGTTCGAGGTGCGCGAGCTCGATTCGGACCCTTCGTTCATCCGCAACTACTTGACGAAGAAACTGACGGAGGACCTGGACCTGTACGTGTTCGAGAAAAAAGGCGCGGACTGGACGATCACCGACAAGGAATGGGAAAACGTCCGGGATCAGCTCGTGTATTCGAGGGTAAACGGAGGATTTCCGTATCTGGTCGTGACCGACGGCGATTACCACCGCAATGGCGAGCTGTACGTCAGCCACCGGTACGAAGGCGTCGAGCTGGACGCCAAGTATACCGAGCGCACGCTTCCCTATATGGCAAGGCTCTGGGGCAAGCCGGTTCACCTCGAGACGGTCGTCGACGGCAAACCCGTGCTGTATACCTGCGACGGCGGCAAGACGACGCGTAAAAATATTTAAAAAACGAAAAAAGGCTTCTCGCTCCACATCGCCGTGGAGCAAGAAGCCTCAGTCTCGCACGAGCCGAACCGTATAGGTTCGGCCTTTTTCCGCCGCAATCGTCTGCTCCGCGGCGGCGTCCGCCGCCAGCGGCGAGCCGGACCGAGCGCAGAGCAGCTGGATCGGCTCTCTGTAGGCGACCCGCAGCGGCCGGTCGGACGCAGAAACGATGCGGGCCGTCTCCAGCTCCCCCCGCTCCCACTTCAGATCGACGGTGAAGCCGCCCCTTGCCTTGAACCCGCTGATCTCGCCCTCCGTCCATTCGTCGGGCAAGGCCGGCAGCAGATCGATCCGATCTTCGTGCGATTGCAGCAGCATCTCGACGATGCCTGCCGCTGCGCCGAAGTTGCCGTCGATCTGAAACGGCGGATGCGCGTCGAACAGGTTCGCGTACACGCCGCCTCGATGGAAATCCATGACGCCGTCGTCCTCGACCTGCATCAAGAGCCTGCGCACGATATCAAGCGCGCGGTTGCCGTCCCGTAGACGCGCCCATAACGCGATTTTCCAACCGATGCTCCAGCCCGTTCCTCCGTCTCCCCTCAGCTTCAGCGTCCGTCTCGCCGCCTCGTACAGATGCGCCTGCTTGTTCTCGCCCCAAGCCGCGCCGGGAAACAGGTCGTACAAATGAGACACGTGGCGGTGCTCCTCGTCCTCGTCGGCAAAATCAGAATACCACTCCTGAATTTGCCCGTGGCTCCCGATTTTCGTCGCGGGCAGCTTCTCCAAAACCTCCCGCATTTCCGGCAGAAGAGGCTCCTCCAGCCCAAGCTGCTCAGCCGCCTCGATGCAATAAGTCAGAAGCTCGCGAATGAGGCTGACGTCCATCGTGGAAGACACGGTAAGCGCGGGCGTTCTGCCGTCGGGCAGCCGGAAGCGGTGCTCGGGAGAAGTGGAGGGATTCGTCATGTATTCCCCTTGCTCATTCGGCTGCACCCAGTCGAGGCAGAACAGCGCAGACTTCCTGAGCACCGGATAGGCTTTTTGCCGCAGAAAAGCTTGGTCGTTCGTAAACAAGTAATGCTCCCACAGATGTGCGCAGAGCCAAACGCCGCCCATCGGCCAATTCGCCCACAGCGGATTGCCGTCGCCGTAGTTGCCCGGAGGCGCGGACTGCCGCCACAGGTCCGAATTATGGTGCGCCGTCCAGCCTCTGCAGCCGTAATGGACGCGGGCCGTCTCCTCGCCGGTGACGGACAGATCCTCTACGAATTGCAGCAGCGGCTCGTGACATTCGCTCAGGTTCGCCGTTTCCGCCAGCCAATAGTTCATTTGTAAATTAATGTTGAGCGTATAATTGCAGCTCCAGATCGGCCGGATATGCCGATTCCAGATGCCCTGCAAGTTAGCCGGCTGCGTGCCCGGACGGGAGGACGCGAGCAGCAGGTACCTACCGTATTGCACGAACAGCGCGATGAGTTCCGGGTCCTGCGAGCCGTACTGCCGCAGCCGCTCGTCAGTCGCCCTATCCCTTGCCGCTACCGGCAAATCGGAGCCCAGGCGGAAGCGAACGCGTCCGAACAAGGGCCGGTAATCTTCCTCATGCCGGCGCTTCAGCTCCGCGAACGGCATCGCCATCGCTTGCGCCAGCTGCCGTTCAGCCAGCTCGCCAGGAGGGAACGCCGCGCGGTCCGGCATCCGGTCAAAACCCGCAAAGCTCGTCCCTGCCGTAAAATAAAACACGACCTCCGTCGCTTGCTCGATATGGATGCCCGAATGGTCGACGCTCAGCTTGGCGCCGGCATCGGTCCGGCAGGCCAGCCGGCCCTCGAACGCGATCGTGCGGCTGTCCGCTTCCGCCTCGTACTTGACCGGCTCGGTGTCCTGCACATAATTCGGACTGACTTCGTACGGACAATCGCCCCGCACCGCGAAAAACGCCTCGTCCGCCCCGCCGTCCCGCCAGGCCGTCGTCGAGCGCAGCGGGCTGTCCAGCCAAGCCTTCAGCGACAGCTTGCCCGGCTGGCTGACGGCGATGCGGTACAGGAGCGCCTGATCGGGATACGAGGCCAGCAGCTCCCGGGTATAGCGGACGCCGCCGATGTCGTAGCCGACCTTCGCGCAAGCATCCTCCAAGTTCAGGGAACGCCGGTAGCCGTCCGCGAAATGGCCGTGGAAAAAGCGTATATGCCAATCGCCCAGCGGCATGTAGGCCTGCGTATAAGGGCCCATCATGCCCGCCTTGCTAAGCCGCTCGGCGTCCTCGTAGCGCTCCTCCAGCACGGCCCGCCGCACTTCTGGGAGGACCTGCAGCGCCTTCGGGTTGTTCCAGTCGCGCGGATAGCCCGACCATAGCGTGTCCTCGTTCAGACAGACGCGCTCCTGCTCGATGCCGCCGAAGACCATGCCGCCGAGCCTGCCGTTGCCGACCGGCAACGCCTCGGTCCATGTTTCGGCTGGCCGATTGTAGTGCAGCTCCATCCCGACGATCCCCCCGTTCGTTTTACAGTCCGTACGCTTCGAGGACTTCGGCCAGCTTGACCGGCTGCCCGCCTCGCTGAACGCTTCGGGTCATCGCCTCCATGAATGCCAGCGTGCGAACGGCTTCCCCGGCGTCCGGCAGCGGCGTTTCACCCCGATCCAGGCAATCGGCGAAGTATTCGATATAGTTCTGATACTCTCCCGCATGGTGGCTCTTATTTTCGAATCGGAAATAATAGGGCTCCTTGTCGTCAAAAGTGTGCACCTTAGGCCCCTCTCCGGCAAAATTCGTATAGTAGGCCAAATTCGAATACTCCGCGCGAGTCGTGCCTTCCGTGCCGCGAAGGACGCAGCCGATCTGCGATTGCGCATGCTGTCCGAGCGTAGGCAGCGCGTAGTCGCCGGCCATCGTGGCGATCTGCCCCGCTTCGTTGCGGGCGACGAATCGCAGCGAATCCCAAGCCTCAAGTCCGAATGCCTTCGTATTGGCGCTCGTCAGCGCAAAACCGGACACCTCCGAAGCGTCCGGGAGGTACCAGCGCACGAGATCGACCGCGTGAATCATGAAGCCGTAAAACCAGCTGAAGCTCTTCTGCCTGCTCCAGCCCTTATCCAGAAACCAGCGCCCGTCCGTAATGTAATGCGCCTCCACCACAGATAGCTCGCCGTGCCTGCCGGCTTCGAAATCCCGGCGCTGATGGAGCATCGGCTCGAAATAACGCGTGCTCTGCCCGATAAAGAGCTTGCGGTCAGTCTGATTCATGACGGCAAGCAGCTCAGGCGCATCGTCCAGCGAAGGCAGCACCGGCTTCGTGCAGATCGCATGCTTGCCGGCCTCGACCGCCTGCTTGATATGCGTAAAGTGAAGCTGATCCGGCGTATAGATCGCGATGACGTCGATCTCGGCGTTCGCAAGCATTTCCTCGTAGGAGGTCGTCCAGTGATGAAAATCGAATTCCTGTGCCCGCTGCCGGCACAGCTCCTCGTTCAAATCGCATACTTGCGCCAGCTCCCATTGCTCGCTTTGCAGCGCGGCCGACATGATGCTGCGGCCTTCGCCCAGGCCGATGACGCCCATCCGGTACTTCTTTTTCATCCCGATCTTCTCCTTCTCGCGGGCTGCCGCTAGCTTTTCAAAAACAGCTCAATGACCGGAATCGCCGCCTTCGGCTTCTTGACCGGAAGCTGCAGCGTCAGCATGTTCGCCGGACGGCCCTCGTCGAACGCGCCCGCCTCGATCGTCAGCTTCTTCTCGCCTTCGACCATCCGGATTTCCGAAGCGTCGTCCAGCAGCTGGGCGTATTCGACGCGTCCCGAGAAATTCGCCAGATGAAGCTGCTTGAACGGCCACGCGAACAAATGAACATACAACCGGTTCGTCTTCGGGTTGTACGTGAACCTGCAGTCCTCCGGGCAAGCCGGCAGATGGGCGGGCGAAGCCGTGCAGCCGTGAATGGCGCGCTGGTGCTTCCTCATCCAGACGCCGATCTCCTCCAGCCGCTCTACCGCCCGTTCGTCCAGCTCGCCGCGGGCATTGGGGCCCACGTTCAGCAGGAAGTTGCCTCCCTTGCTCACCGTGTCGATCAGCATGCGCAGAATCTGCTCCGTGCTCTTCCAGGATTCCTCGTCCCGGTGATACCCCCAGGAGCCGCTGAACGTATGGCACGCCTCCCACAGCACGGGCTTGCCGTCGATCTTGATCCACTCGCGCGGCTGATACTGCTCCGGCGTCGTGATGTCGCCCGGCACGCCGAGCCGATCGTTAATCAGCGTATTCGGCTGGAGCGTTCGGACCATGTCCACGAACCGCTCGCTTTGCCATTCGTCCTTGCCTTTTCCCGGGAAGCCTTCCTCGCCCGGAATCGAAAAATCGAGAAACAACACGTCGATGTCGCCGTATTCCGTCAACAGTTCCCTCGTCTGGCCGTGTATATAGTCCACGTAGTTCTGCCACTTCCGCAGCGCGTCCCGCGCGACGAATGCCTCGTCGTAGCGCAGCGGATGCTTGACGTCCACCGTATAGTCGGGATGATGCCAATCCAGCAGCGAATAATACAGCCCCGTGCGGATACCCTCCGCACGGAACGCCTCGAGCATCGGCCGCAGCAGATCCTTGCCGCAAGGCGCGTTGGTCGCCTTGTACTCGGTCAACTTGGAATCCCATAGACAAAAGCCTTCGTGGTGCTTGGTCGTCACTACCATGTATTTCATCCCGGCAGCGCCCGCCAGCTTCGCCCATTTCGCCGGATCGTACAGATCGGGATCGAAATGCCGGAAATATCTCTCGTAGGCCTCGTTGCTCATAAACTCCCGGGAACGCATCCATTCGTGGCGCGCCCCCAGCGCATACAAGCCCCAGTGAATGTACAGCCCGAACCGGGCCTCCGTGAACCAAGCGCTGCGCGGATCGTGCGCCGGCGATACCTCCTGCTGCCGGGCCGTCGCCGCGTCCGCTCGAGAGCTGTCATGCGTCACTTTTTTCGCGCCTCCCCTTATCCTGGATTCAACCTTTGACCGAACCGGCCGTCATGCCGGAGATGATGAACCGTTGGCCGAGCAAATAAATGACGATGACCGGCAGCGTCGTCAGCACGATGTCCGCCGACACGAGGTTCCAATTGACCTGGAAGCGGCCGAAGAAATTGTATACCGCCAGCGTCATCGGCCATTTTTCCGAATGGTTCAAAAAGTACAGCGGATGGATAAAGTCGCTCCACGTCCCCATAAAGTTCAAAATCGCCACCGTCACCAGCACCGGCGTCAGCAGCGGCAGAACGACCGTGAGGAACAGGCGGATCGGCGAGCAGCCGTCGACGATTCCCGCTTCGTCCAGCTCGCGGGGGACGCCGCCGACGAAGCCGTAGATCAGAAACACGCTGAACGGAATGCTGGACGCCGCGAGCATAAGAATGATGCCGATCTGCGTATTGACCAGATGCGTCCACTGCATCACCTTCATCAAGGTGACGAAGTTGGTCGGCATCGCGATGCCCATGATCAAATAAAAGTATGTCGCCTTGTTCAGCCTCGTACGGTTGCGCGACAGGACGTAGGCAGCCAGCGAAGCGAGCAGGATGCTGCCGACGGTCGCCCCGCAGGCGTACAGCAGACTGTTGAAGAACGATTGGATCAGTTTCCCGTCCTTGATGACGACCGAATAGTTCGACCACTGCAACGCCTTCGGCAGCGACATATTCATGCCGTTCGCTTCGGCCTTCGTCTTCATGGAGTTGACCGCGACGAGCAACAGCGGAATAAACATCATCGCGCTCAGGATCCAGGCAAGCGCATTGCGCAGCCCGGGCAATAGGGCCCTGTTCATCATCGTTCGTCCCCCTCCCTCGACATCAGGCGTACGACGAAGTAGCCGAGCGCCGTCATGACGACGAACAGGACGGAGGACAGCGCAGTGCCCATGCCGTAGTTGCCGTTGGAAAACTCTTTGAAAATCGCCGTATACATGACGTCCGTCGCATAGCCTGGCCCTCCGTTCGTCAATACGTAGACCGCTTCGAACACCTTAAGGCCGTGCAGCAAGTTCAGCACGGTCGTAACGACAAGCGCCGGAACGAGGAGCGGAATCGTAATGCGCCGCAGCTTCTGCCAGAAGTTCGCGCCGTCGATGGCGGCGGCCTCGTAATAGGTTTTGTCGATCGATTGCAGGCCGGCCAGCAAAATGATCATAATGTAGCCGACGCCCTTCCAGACGTCGACGGCAATGATCGATTTGAAAGCCCAGCTCAGGTCGGTCAGCCACTTCTGCGCCATAAAATCGAGTCCGATCGCCCGCAGCGATTCGTTCAACAGCCCCGTGGCGGGATTTAAAATCGATTTGAAAATCAGGCCGACGACGAGCATCGGAAGGATGGAGGGCATGAACAGCATGACGCGGTGAAGCCCCTTCGCCCGGATGCCGTCGTTCAGCATGATCGCGAAGAGCAAGCCGAGCGCCGTCTTGAGCACGACCGTGCTGACCGTGAACACGAGCGTATTTTCGATGTAGCTGATATACTTCGCGTCTCCGGAGAAGATTTTCGCCAGATTGTCGAAGCCGATGTAATGAATCTCGTCCGAGTAGCTGTTCCAGTCGGTAAACGAGTAGTAAATGCCCATAAGACCCGGCACGACGAAAAACACCGAGTAGACGACCAAGGCCGCAATGCCGAAATAAAACGGATACATGGCGCGATTCATCGCGATTCCCCTCACTTCCCTTGTAAGAAAGATTGGCAACGGCCGTTTCCGCAGCCGTTGCCAACCCCGATCCCTGCCGGTCCGTCAATTATTTCCAGTTCGGATCCTTGGCCACCTTGGCCATGTCCGCGCGGCGCTGGTCGATGCTTTTCAACACGTCGATCGGCTGAATGGCGCCCGACAGCATCGAGACGATATCTTTTCCGATGTCCATCCATTGCGGGTTTACGTAGTTGACGTAGTCTTGAATGTCTGTTCCGCGCTCCGGATAGCTGCTGAACAGCTTTTGCTGCTCCGATGTATATTTGTTCTTCAGATCCGGGAAGTTCAAATTGGAGATCGTCGGATCGTTGTCGAGCATGAACTGCAGGTTTTCCTGCTTCGTCAGGAAGTCGAAGTACCGCTTCGCCTCGTCGATGTGCTTCGAGCCGGAATAAATAAACTTGCTCGGGCCGCCCGGATTGATGTAGTAAATCTGGTTGTCCGTCAGCGGGATCGGGAAGAACCCGATGTCCTCGACTTTATATTCCGGATATTGTCCCGCCAGCTCCGTCGCTACGCTCTGCGCCACCAGGCTCATCCCGAATTCGCCGCTGCCCAGCTTGGCGACCGTGTCGGAGCCGGTGTCGGAAAGCGTGTTGTCGCCGAAGAAGCCCAGGTCATACATTTCTTTCAGCTGCGTCATGGAATCCAGCATCGCCTTGCTATCCACGAATTTCTTTTTGTTCTGGTTCAGATCGTCGTACAGATTCGGCTCGAGCTTGTCGTAGTTCGGTCCTGGCTCTGCGAACCAGAGCACATGGTGCCATCCGTCGGCGATCGGCTCGTAAATCGGCGTGACGCCGTCTTTCTGGATCTTCAATGCCGCGTTTTTGAACTCCTCGTACGATTTTGGAATTTCCAGCCCGAGCTTATTGAACAGCTTTTTGTTATACGCGACCACGAAGCTGCTGTACGTGTCCCAGATCGTAAGCGCATACACTTTGCCGTTTGCGGTTAGCTGCTCGACGGACAAAGGATCTTCGCGTTTCACCCATTCCTGGTCGCTAAGGTCGACGGCGTTTTTTTCGACGTTGTAGTTCATCGTGATCTCGCTATAACCGCTTTGTCCGCCGAAAATGTCCGGGCCTTCGCCGGCGTTCAGCTTCGTTTTCAGCACGTTAAAATATTGGTCGGAAGGCACGATCTGATAATCGATCTTGATGCCCGTTTCCTCTTCGAACTTTTTCGCCAGCTCCATTTCCGAATCCTTGATCCAACCCTGGCTCGCCATATAGGTCAGCGTCACGTTCTTTTGGCCGCCCCCCTGCTCGGAGGCTCCGCTCGCTCCGTCAGACGAAGAAGCGCTGCCGTCGCCCGTTTCCTTGGCGTTATTGCCTCCGCAACCGGCCAGTGCGACCGACATCGCGACGGATAAGGAAAGCAAGGTTATCGTCCACTTTTTCATTCGAATAGTCCCCCTGTTCGTTTACGGCTGGTTCATCGAAGGATGATAGTTTCAGTATAATGGGCTGAATTTTTTCCTCCATAGAATAATCGGTCCAAAACTTGTCTGAATTTAACCGCTTACATTCCCATAAGGTTGCGCTATAATTTAATTGCGTTTCGTCCAGTTTGGCATCGGGGAGTACGAGATCATGTTCAAAAGTATGAAAACGGCTTTGTTCCTGACTTATTCCTCCATTATCCTGATCGTATTCGCGATATTCGTTCTCTTTTTCAATGCCTGGTCGACCCGTCAACTCCGGGGACAGGCCATGAGCACGCTGGAGAGCTTCGGCGTCTCGATCCAGGACCAGCTCGTTCAGCAGATCGAGCAGCTAAACGGGGTTTCGCTGAACGTGATGTACTCCAATCTGGTCAAGTCGCGATTTGCCAGCTATATGTCCGACGGCAGCGGGCAAGAAACGGACAGTACGGACGGGGAAGACGCGTCCAAGGGGGCGCCGTCGTCCGATTACGGCTCGGCTTCCGCCGAGCAGCAGGAGCGCATTCGGCAGAACGACGACGCCAAGGTGCTCACGGATGCGTTGACCGCCATTATCGGGCCTTCCCGGCTCGTCGAGCAAATTTATTTGTATTCTTTTAACGGCCGTTATTACGGAACCGGCTTCGACAACCGGGAGCATGTCTATAAAAAGGAGGACACGCCGTTTATCGATCAGCTGCTGCAGCAGCAGCCCGGCAAGCTCGTCTCTGATCCGAAGCTGGATCTGCAGCTTTCCAAGTATTATTCTTCCGCGGCCGGGAGGTATTCCATCTCGCTTTACCGGCTGCTGTACGACGAGTACAACGTGCCGATCGGGGCCATCGAAGTCAAGCAATACGCCTACCGCGTGCTTGCAAGCGCCGCCGACTTCGAAAGCAACAATCCGTATCGCGGCCATATTTACGTGCTGAATCGGGACGGCGGGACCCTCTATCCGTTTGAGCACGACGACAAGCGCAGCGAAGCTTTTAGCAGCCTGATCGCCCCGTTGGACAAGGACGCCGACGCTTACCGCAGCTTTCCGTTCAAAGATCCGGTCACGGGCGAGAAGCAGCTGCTTTCGCTGCACTATTCGGCTTCGACGGGCTGGTACACGATTTTGACGACTTCCGAGAGAGACCTGTTCAGGCCGCTCAAAAAATTTACGTTTCAGCTGTTCGGAACCGCCTTCGTGCTGCTTGCGCTCGGCATCGGCCTCTCCTTCTATGCGGCCAACAAGATCACGTTCCCGATCTACCGGATCCGGCGCGCGGTGCGCAACTTTTCGTTCGAGCATATCGGGTCCAACATTATCGCCCAGCAAAAAATGAAAAGCGGCTTCATCGAGCTGGACGAACTGCACGACGCGTTCCAGCGCATGAGCGAGCGGCTGAAGCAGTCGCTGGACCACCTGCTGCTGGCCGAGGCGCAAAGCCTGCAATCGCAGCTCAACGCCCTGCAGACGCAGATGAATCCGCATTACCTGTACAACACGCTGACCAACCTTCAGGAAATGGCCGAACAGCGCATGAACGAACCGCTGATCGCGATGATCGAGCATATGTCGGACGGCTTGCGCTACATCACCTCGAAGGAACGGCAGGCACCGCTGCGGGACGAGCTGACGCACACGGTGAATTATTTGGAAATCAACAAAGTGCGGTTCGGAGACAAATTGACTTACCGGGTTGCGGTGCCCGAGGAGATGCTCGCGCAGACGGTGCCCAAGCTGGTCGTACAGCCGCTCGCCGAAAACAGCATCAAATTCGGCATGTCCCAAGCGCCGCCCTGGCGGATCGATATTATCGGCACTTTATCCGCGGCCAACTGGCAGATCGAAGTGAGGGATTACGGCAGCGGCTTCGAGCCGGACAAGCTCGCGCAGCTTCAAGAGCGACTGGCCTCGCTGGAGACGTCAAGCAACCTCCCTGCGCTCGAGCTGAACGGCATGGGGCTGCTCAACATTTATTTAAGATTGAAGCTCATTTACGGCGAAAACAGAATCTTCGAAATCCGCAACCTTCCGGAGGGCGGTGCGTCCGTACGCATCGGAGGGCTGCTGCACAAGGAGTGATCGGCATGCAGGACATTCAGTATTCAATGGTAGTCGCCGAGGACGAGGATTTGATCCGCAGCGGCCTGATCCGCAAAATCGAGCAAAGCCGCCAAAGCTTCTCCGTCGTCGGCGAAGCCACGCACGGCGAGGAAGCTTTGGAGCTCGTCAGGCGGCTGCAGCCGCAAGTGCTGGTCACGGACATTCGCATGCCCGTGATGGACGGCCTGAAGCTGATCGAAGAAGTGCACAACTACTATCCGCGCACCGCGATCGTCATCGCCAGCGGATACGCCGATTTTGAATATGCCCGGCAGGCGATGAAGTTTAACGTCAAGCACTATCTGCTCAAGCCGTTCAAGCAGCAGGACCTGGCGGACGTACTGGACGACGTCCGGGCGCAGCTGTCGAGAGAACCCATCGTCGAAGTCAATGACATCGAAAAGACCGTGCAGCGCATTCAGCAATATTTACGGGAGCATTTTCACGAGGAGATCAGCCTGGAGCAGCTCTCGAAGCAGTTCAGCTTCTCGTCCGCTTATTTAAGCAAAGTTTTTCTGAAGCACGTCGGCGAAGCGCCTTCTAAGTACATCGCCACGCTTCGGATCAATGAAGCGAAGCGACTGCTCAAGCAGCGCAAGGACCTGCCCGTCAAGGCGGTCGGCGAGCAGGTCGGATACGCCGATCCGTTTTATTTCAGCCGCATCTTCAAGCAGGCGACCGGCATGACGCCGCGCGAATATCAGAAATGAAAACCTTGCAGTTCGTGAAAAAGCTGAAGCTTGGCGTACAGATCCTCCAAAATAAACCGGGAATCGACGCTTTTGTACACCCGGATTTGCCTGCGCGCCCCGGAATGGACATAGCCCATATCCGCGCCGATCTCCGGCGCGTGCCGGAGCTCGCAATCGAAATTCTGGTCGTCGATCAGCAGGGAGACCGCCGGCGAATCGCCCATATTCCACGACTCCCCCGGCGGCCAGCGCGGCGAATGGGTGGGCAACAGATTGAATTGTTCCAGCTGTCTGAACAGGTACTCGCCGATTGTCCCCCACGGCCTCACTTTGACGGCAAGCTCTGCCAGCGAGACGCGCGGCATTTTATAGACGTCCCTCGGAACCTGCCATAGCGGGATATCGGATCCGAACACAATGTCGGCCGCGGCGATGTCGTTGCCGAGATTGAACTCCTCCCCGCCGTCCGGATAAGCGCCACCGATCCATACGGCGGTCAGCCTTCCGGCGATCTCCGGCTTGGCCTTGTAGGCCGCCGCGAGATCGGTAATCGCGCCGAGGAAGATCGCGAACAGCGGCTCTTCCGCATCGTCGCGCATCGCTTCGTCGATGATGAACTGCGCGCCTTCGTTGACGATCGGGGCTTCGTCGTTCAGCCGTCCGGCGGATCCCCGGTACACCGGGTAATCCCCGCTCATTTCCATCAACGCCAGAATTCGCTCGATCTCGTCGAACGACTGCTCCATCGACGTCTCCGTCCGTTGCGCGCCGAAATGCGTCGCCACAAAGCCGCGAATGTCCAGTTTGGGCGTCAGCAGCGCCTGTACGATCGCAAATTGGTCGTCGGCCTCATTCGCGGCATCGGTGTTCACGATGACGCGGACGCGTTTGCTCGCCGGAACCCGGTAAGGAAACCTTTCGAAAATGGCATTCACCCTGCAACTCCCCTTTCCCTGGTCAGCTTCCTGCCTTGCGCGGATATGATTATAGATCCGCTTTTATCGTTTGAAAATGCACATTCCGATTCAAATCCTGGACAAAAGTGATCTGACATGCGGAAATCGCCAGTACATTTGCGACGGCGGCAAGCCGACGGAGTTCGACGCGTAAAAACCTGTAAGTTCGCGCCAAATTCGGAGAATCGTGCGTAGAACGGCGGCGTTTGGTTTAACTTACTCCTAGAACACTATTGAAGGAGTGATAGGCCATGACGCCAACCAACCAGACGACGAGCCCGACCGAGACGCCTGCGCGTCCGTCCCATGTCCCGCCGCAGCATCAGGATCAACAACCTGGCATTCAGAGCGATATGTATCCGGCCCCCGAGGTCGAATCTCCGACATACAAAGCCGCCGGCAAGCTGCTCGGGACGGTGGCGCTTATTACGGGCGGCGACAGCGGAATCGGCCGTTCCGTCGCGATCACCTTCGCCAAGGAGGGCGCCGATGTCGCGATCCTCTACCTCAGCGAATACACCGACGCGCGCGAGACGCAGCGCCAGGTTGAGTCCGAGGGCCGGAAGTGCATCATATTGGACGGCGATGTGGGCGACCCGGCTTTTTGCAGGCAAGCGGTCGAACAGACGGTTTCCCAGCTCGGCAAGCTGGACGTACTCGTGAACAACGCGGCCGAGCAGCATCCGCAGAAGACGATCGAGGACATCACGCCGGAGCAGCTGGAAAAAACGTTCCGCACGAACGTCTTCGGCATGTTCTACCTGACGCAGGCAGCGATGCCGCATCTGAAGAAAGGCGCTACGATCATCAACACGACGTCGATTACCGCCTACCGCGGCAGCCCGGAGCTGCTCGATTACAGCTCGACCAAGGGCGCGATCGTCGCCTTCACCCGTTCGCTGTCGGGCAACGTCGTCGACAAGGGCATCCGCGTCAATGCCGTCGCGCCGGGCCCGATCTGGACGCCGCTCATCCCTTCGACTTTTGACGAACAGAAGGTAGCGCAGTTCGGTACCGACAGCCCGATGAAGCGTCCGGGACAGCCGGACGAGCTCGCGCCGGCGTATGTCTACCTCGCTTGCGAGGACTCCTCGTACGTGACGGGGCAGGTGCTGCACGTGAACGGCGGCACGGTCATCAACGGCTGATAAAAAAGCACCGTTTCCAACGAAGATCTCGAAGATCTTGTTTAGGAACGGTGCTTTTTTATGTGAATCGTGACGCTAGCCGTGCGCTTCCTTGAGCCGGACCGCGTGCCAGTCCGTCCTGTAATAACGTACGGCTACGGTCGTGCCGAGGACGGTCAGGAACGTATACAGCGCAAGCCACGCGCCCATGCTGCCCCAGTCCGCGACTTGGACGAGCAGGTACGTGAGCGGCACGAACAGCAAGAAGCTGAGCGCGAGCGACGCCCGCATCAGGAACGTCGTATCTCCGATGCCGCGCAGACCGCCCGCATAGAAATTGTACAGTCCGTCGAAGATCTGCAAATAGGCCGATACCTGGATGAGATGCGCCGCCGTCTCGTACACGAGCGGATCGTGGCTGAACATCCGCGCGATCGGAACCGCCCAGATCAGTTCTGCCGTACCAAGCAGCAGCAGGAACACGCTCCCCATCACGGCCGTATCCGTCCCCGCCCTCCGCGCGAGCAGCGGCTTGCCGCGCCCGATCTCCTGACCGACGAGGATCGTCGCCGTCGATCCGAAGGCGAACGCCGGCATGAAGCCGAACGACATGATGTTCAGCGCCACCTCGTTGGCCGCGAGCGCAGCATCCCCGAGCCGGGCGACGAACATCGTGAAGATGTACATCGACACGCTCATCGAAAATTCCATCAGACCGAGCTTGCCGCTCTCCTGGGCGACGAGCCGCAGCTCCCGCCAGTCGGGCTTCGGTACGGCACGCGTCGCGAACTTGCGATGCATCGGGCCGTAGAAAACGATCAGGCACAGCAGGAGCTGGATCGCTTCCCCGATGAGAATCGCCCAACCGGCGCCCTTGACGCCAAGTTCCGGCAAGCCGAGCGTGCCATTGACGAAGCCGTAAGTCAAGCCGATCATGATCAGATTGGAGACGATCGCCACGATCATCGAGACGCGGGTATTGCCGACGCCGCGGAAGAAGCCGTGGAACACGAAGCTGACGATGCCGAACGCCATCGCGTAGAAACGCAGCTCGAGATAGTCGGCCCCCGTTGCCACGACGTTGTCGGAGCCGCCGGTGAGCGCGAGTACGCCCTCGCTGGCCAGCCATCCCGCGAGTACGATAAGCGCGCCGATGCAGGCGCTTGCGATCAACGCCAGATAAGTCCGGCCGATCCCCTTGCGCATCTCCCCCGCCCCGTAATTTTGCGCGACGAGATAATTGACCGTATGCCCGATGCCGGAGAACAGCGCGAACACGTTGTACATGATAATGTTGGAGACGCCGACGACGGCGATGACGACGACGCCCAGATGACCGACCATAATGAGGTTGACTGTGCCGGTAACCGTCTGCGTGGCGAAAGCGAACAGCGACGGCAACGCGAGCATCATGATTTGAAGCCAGTTGCGGAATAAGGGCATTAAAATATGAACCTCTTTTGTCAGATGTTCATATAGTCTGCATCAGGCCATGGAGGAAGTCAATGGTTTCAAATGTCTCATTCATGATCCAGACATAGTATCCAGTCGTTTCCTCTTCCGCGGGAAGGCGGCGTGAAGCTCAATACGTCTTCTTTGTCGTATTCTCCAATGAAGGTGGCGTTACCCGTACGCGGGCAATACCAGGACGCCTTTACGTGCCGGCCGGGGATCTGCGACAGCACCGCTCGGACGGGCAGTCCGTTCGGACAGTAGATCAATCCGTAACCGGGGCCGCTCGTAGCCGTCATATAATTGGAACCCGTGTAATTGTCCGCGATGAGCGATTGATTCGGTACACGCGATACGAGATCCCGCGACTCCATCAGCTTGCGCAGATGCCGCATCTGCTCGGCGCCGGGACGATGGAGCGCTTCCTGCCAGCTCATGATGAAAAACGCGCCGGGCGCGTCGAATTCGACGGAGGCGTAGGCGCCGTCGCTCATCGACCAGACGGAATGATGGCCGTACGTATGGCCGAAGCCGCCTGCGAATACGGCGTAATAGGCAGCTTTTCGCACGTCCGCCTCGTCGAAGTACCCGTTGTCGGCGTTGTAGCTGCGCGGGATGTCTTCATAGCAGGGCTCCGCATCGAACGTCGGCTTTACGGGAAGCTTGGCGTAATCGGCTTGTACGAGCTTGTAATTCGTGCGTTCCCCGATATCATGCGAGGACTGGATCATATTGAAGTCGAGCCATGGTTCGTCATGGAGATGCAGCGAAGACGAGATGCCCCCGTTCGGATGGAAGGTGCGAAGATGACGCCCCTCGTCCCCTTCGGTCAAGCCCTGAGCCATCCGGTTTACGATTTCAAAATGACGTCTTGCATACAGCGGACGGTCGCCGCCGAGCACCCATACGATATTCGGCTCGTCCTTGTACCGGTCGCCGAGCCAGCGTCCGTAAGCATAGGCATTGTCCGGCGTGAAAATATCCGGCCCCTTGCCCCACATCTGATTGAACTTGTCCCCCCAGGTCGGCAGCAGCGCGATATAGATGCCCAGCTCCGCAGCCAGACGGACGACGGCATCGACATGGTCCCAATAGGAATATTCGCCTGCCGTGTCCGGCTGCGAAGGATCGGCAGCGCCGTCGCCTAGGAACGTCAATGGCTTGCGCCCGTATGCGTTGCTCGTCGTGACGCCTTCGAACTCGGCCAGCGCGACGGCCTGCACCACATTGTACGACTGTGCGGCTCTAGTGCGCAGATACAGCTCCGCTTCCTCCAGGTTCAGCTTGTGGAACAGCTCCCAGGCGGTATCCCCCAGCCAAAAGAAGGGCTTACCGTCTTCCGTCGTTAAAATACGTCCGTTGTCGCCGACTCGCAGCGCTTGCATTGCCGTGCTCATCCGTTAACATCCTCCCCGACATGCCGCTTACGCAGCAAGGTTCCTTTTTAGTTGGTCAATACGCCTTTGCCGAACGCCAGATGTTCCTGAATCAGCCGCCTGCACTGATCGGCGTCCCCGCCGGCCAGCGCGCGATAAATATCCAGGTGGTCCTGATAAGCGGCCTGCATCCGGTTCGGCACCCGGCGAATAATGCGAAGCGCGAAGCGGTACAGATGCGCCTGATACATCGTCATCACCGCATGAATCTCTTCGTTGCCTGACAATCGGCTCAGGAGCAGGTGAAATTCAGAGTCCGCCCGGGTGAAGCCGGTCTCGTCTTCTTCGTCGGCCGTCCGCTTCTGCAGCTCGAGATTTTGCTCGAGCAGGGCGGCCTCCTGCGGTTTGAGGCGTCCGGCCAGCTGTTCGCATATATACAGCTCGAGCACCATCCGCAATTCAAAAATATCACGGACCTTGTCGATCGCCAGATCCTTGACGAGGATGCCCTGCTTGGGCGACACCTGCACGAAGCCTTCGGCCTCCAGACGGTCGAGCGCCGACTTGATCGGCGTCTTGCTCATGCCGAGAAAATCGATCAGCTTGCGCTCCGACAAAAAGGCGCCCGGCGGAAACAGTTCATTTAAAATGGCCTCGTGAATTTGCCTGTAGGCACGTTCCTTCATCAACTCGGCCGGCTTTTGTACGTTTGAATCGGTCACTGAAAATCAACCGCCCTTATGCGTGATCTTATTGCAACCCTATTTTAACATCCGGGTCGGGTTCGGTCCCCTTCCAGGTTCGGCCCGCGAGGCTTACAATGCCGCGAAGAGCGAGGTCCAAAAGATTGCCCCAGGCGCGATAGCGGCACGCTTTGCCGCTATGCCCGCCCAAGTCGCAGCCCCAGGCGCGATAACGGCACGCCTTGCCGCTATGCCGGCCCAAGTCGCAGCCCTAGGCGCAATAGCGGCATGCTTTGCCGCTATGCCCGCCCAAGCCGCGGCCCCAGGAGAAATAGCGGCATGCTTTGCCGCTATGCCGGCCCAAGTCGCAGCCCTAGGCGCAATAGCGGCATGCTTTGCCGCTATGCCCGCCCAAACCGCGGCCCCAGGAGAAATAGCGGCATGCTTTGCCGCTATGCCCGCCCATGCCGCAGCCCTAGGCGCAATAGCGGCACGCCTTGCCGCTATGCCCGCCCAAGCCGCGGCCCCAGGCGCGATAGCGGCATGCTTTGCCGCTATGCCCGCCCAATTCGCGGCCCCAGGCGCAATAGCGGCATACCTTGCCGCTATGCCTGCCCCAACCGCGCCCCTGCCGCCGGATCGTGAACGACTTCGTGCCGCTCCGCGCTCCGATACACGGCGAATATCAGATTCAGCGTCTTCAGGTTGTCCTCGCCGCTCGTCTGGAAGGGATGTCCGTCGTTGAGCCGGTCGATAAAATGCGATTGGAGCCTGAAGTGGCTCTCCGCATGGTCAAGCTCCGTCCGCTCGGCCACGATCGTCTCCGCGCCGCGCTGGTCGATCAGGGCGATTTTGCCATCGACATAAAGCTTCATCGTCCCGCGCTCGCCTTCGATGACGATCTGCTCGCGATGCTCGGCCAGTACCTGCTCCGCGGGCGGTCCGTCCAGCTCCCGCCGGGTCGCCCAGCTCATGTCCATGACGACGTAAGCGTCGTCGTAGCCGAGCGTCACGATGCCCGAATCTTCGCCGGCGATATGCGGGCTGATCCGAAGCGTCTCCGCGTACAACCGACTCGGATCGCCGAAGAAGAAACGGAGGGTGTCGAACCAGTGCGCGCCCATCTCGTAGAAGAGCAACCTGGGCATTTCGCGAAAAAAGGGCTGTGGCAGCGGAACCCCTGGCGCCATCCGGGACGTGTAGTAGTCCGTATGGATATACCTGCCGACCTGGGGCCGGCCGATCGTCCCTTCATCGAGCGCCCGCTTGATGATCTGATTCGGCTGCAGCCATCGCCAGTTCTCGGTCACCATCAGCCGGATGCCGCATTCCGCGGCGATCCGTACCATTTCCTCGGCTTCCTCCGGGGTGGACGCGAACGGCTTCTGGCACATGATATGCTTGCCCGCGCGCGCGGCGCGCGTAACGAGCTCGAGATGCGTCTCCGGACCGGTGACAATGTCCACGATATTCACGTCGTCGCGGGCGAAAAAGTCGTCCAGACTCGTATACAAGGATGAAGCCGGAACGCCGAATTCCGCTCCCCGCTGCTCCAATTTCCCCCGGCCCCTGTTGCATAAGGCTGCGATCTCTACGCCGGGAATCCGCCGCCACGCCGCAAGATGATTCACGGACCAGTACCCGGTGCCGATCAATCCGACCTTCCACATCGACATCGCGCTCCTCTCAATGCTGCCCAGCGATCGCGTCCAGCTTTTCCGGGTGCAGCATCACGTCGATCTGCTCGCGCACCTGCTCCGGCTCGAACAGGCGCTCCCAGCCGTCCTTGAGCCAATAACGGCGTCCGTATTCCATCGCGACAAGGCAAGCGTCGGAGAAGGGGTTGCCCGCTTCGCCGAAGGCGATCGCCAGCTCGATCTGGATATGGCCGAGCATAAAGTCCCGCGCCGCCTCCTGCGGCACCCCGCGACGAACCGCCTCGTCCATCGCCTGACGCAAAAACATCGCGGCTGCGGCGCCGATCGTCTCCGCCATCGTCGGCTCGAGCATCGCCATCTGCTCCACGTTGATGCGGTGCACGCGCAGAATCGGCGCGTACATGTCGCGGACGATGCCTTCGCCAAGCGCATAATGCGCCTCCGGTCCCTGCATCAACGCGCATACGACCGCCTGCCTGGCATGGATGCCGCCAAAGTAATCCTTGCGTGCGGCCGGCTCCGTCTCGTCGTTGAACACGGGAGGATGACAGGGGTGAGCCACATAATAGGTCACATCGCTCCGCTCCGGCAGATGTCCCATATAGGCCGCCGCGGGATCGAGCACGATCAGCATGGCGCCCGCTTTCATCAGCGGCACGACGACAGCGGACACTGTCCCGATGGCGACGTCGGGGACGGCTAGAATGACCGCGTCCGCCGCCTGCACCGCCTCGTTCTGGGGCGTAGCGGTCAGGCCGCGGGCGCTCAGGTTTTCCAGACCGCGTTCGCTGATCTCCACGTATTTCATAGCGTAATCGCCGTTCTTCAAGTTGTCCGTAATCCGGCAGCCCATCTTCCCGCCCGCTCCGATTAACGCGATTGTCGTTGCCATCTGACACACTCCTTAGAATAAGAGATCTATGAAACCATATGAATGATGAAAGGAATTGCCCGGCTCGAAAAGCGCGGCATCTTCCGCCTATTTGCCCTCCAGCACGCGGACAAAATAATCCGCCTTGCCTACCTGGCCGCCCTTAAGCGCCAGCTCGACGCCGTTGAATCGGTCGTCCTTGGCGTAGCCCCGGCACAGCGGACCGCCGGGCGCGATCGGCATCAGGCATTCGAGCGCATAGATGCCAAGCTCTCGCATGACAAAGCCCGACGTATCCCCGCCCGCCACCAAAAACCTTTGCAGCCGGTTGTCCGCGACGACTTCGCGGGTCAGCCGCCCGAGCTGCTCGCCGATCAGCTTGCCCGTATCGGATGCGGCATGGCCGGTCCCCGCCAGCTTTTCTCTCGTCGCGCCGATGGCCAGATCCTCGGCACCGAGCGCCGTATATAGAAGCGGGCTGCGGCCTTCGCGCAGCAGCGCGTTCGCTTGCTCGGTCAATCTGCGCCGCTCCTGATCCGCCGTCGCCGGATCGACGAGCTTCTCCGCCTGAATCGGTACGGGAGCGAATCCGGCGGCGATCGCGTAGCGGATCTGCGACTCCGTCGTCGGCGAGCAGCTCCCCGAGACGACCAGCAGGCGGTCGACGGCCCCCCGCGGCTGCAGCATCCCGGTATCGGGGGCTGCGAGACCGACCTCCCGCCAGTGCGCGACGAGCGCGTATTCGACGCCGGACGAACCGAATACGACACGATTATCCCCTTGCCCGGCAGCTTCCCAGATCAGCTCGCCGGCGCGCTTGAGGCGCTCTTCGTCGAGCACGTCGTACAGGAGGATGTCGGGCCGCTCCGCCAGTCGCTCCGCCAGCCTGCTTCGGACGCGCGCCCCGTCTCCTGCCAGGTCTAAAATATCCATCAGGCCGATCGTCTTGTCCGTCTGACGCGACAGATGGACGCGCAGATCGGCTTCGTCCATCGGCGTGACCGGATGGCGCGACATCGTCGGATGCAAATCGAGCCGGTAGGTCTGCGCGCCTACGCCGGCAAAGTGATTGCCGAAGACGGTATACCGCCTAAGCTCGGGAACGCCGACCAGCAGCGGCACGCAGCGCTGCGCCGGGCAGACGGCCGAGGCAAGTTCGATCGCCCTTCCGATGCTGCCGACCTCCGGCGACGAATCGAAGGTCGAGCATATTTTATAGTGGACGAGCGGAGTCGGGATGGCCCGCAGCCGCTCGAAGATGGGCTCCAGCTCACGCTGCATCTCGGCGGGGCTCATCGCCCGGCTTACGCCCGCCACGCCAAAGGCCCGGACGTCCGGAAATTCGGCGGCAAGCGCTTCCGGCGCAGGCGGCTCCAGGAAAAGCACCGTCCTCACTCCGTTCAGCGCCAAAGCCTCCATCACGTCCGTCGAGCCCGTAAAGTCGTCCCCGTAAAAAGACAGCAGCAGGCCGGCAGCCTGATAACGCTCCTGCCCATACTCCTGTAGCCGCTCCTGTTTGCGTCCCATCATGGCTCTATCCCTCTTTCTCCGCCTGCGCGACTTGCGGTCTGCCGAATTTGTCGAGCGCCCGCCGCAGCTCCGGATGCGACCGGGCGTAGTCTTCGGCGCTTACGTCCTGCCGGGCCGCTTCCCAGGCCTGCCTCATGCTGCGCACGCCGGCAGCCGGTCCGTCCGGATGCGCCATGATGCCGCCACCGGCCACGTTCAGCAGGTCGCACGTGCCGAGCGCCCGATAGGTCTCCGCGGCGGTGACCGCGGATTGGCCCGAGGAAAGCACCGGCACCGCTTCGTAGCCGCCAAGCAGCGGCTCGCGGATCGCCTCGACCGAGCGGATGACGGACGCGTTGCTCTCGTAAAACTTGCTGTTCAGCGCATTGACATGCAGGTGGTCGGCTCCCGCGAGCCTGCACAGCTTCTGATACGCCGGAAACGCCATGCCAAGCATCGGATGCCGGGTCATCATGCCCCATTGATTGCGGTGGCCGTGGATCGGCAGCTGGCTGTAGCGGTTCAGCGCGGCCAGGCCTGCGAGTCCGATGCTCTGTATGCTGACCATGATGCAGGTGCCGCCGGCCTCGAGCACGAGATCGTGACGACGCCGCAGCTCGTCGATGTCCCCGGTAATGTTAAAGGCATACATCGTCTTGCGTCCGGTCCGGTCCGCGACGCGCTCGATCTCTTCCATGACGGCCTTGACCTTGCGTTCGAACGGCGCAAACAGCGGGCTCGCGTTCAGCTCGTCGTCCTTGATGAAGTCCAGTCCCGCCTCGGCCAACCCTCTTACGGTCGCGCCGAGTTCCTCGATCGTCAGCCCGATGCTCGGCTTCACGATCGTTCCTATGATCGGACCGTCGTAGACGCCTGCCAGCCTGCGCGTGCCCGCCATCCCGAACTTGGGCCCCGGATAAGCCTCCACGAATTCATCCGGCAAGGTCAGATCGATCAAGCGCAGTCCCGAAAATTCCTGCAGCTCGTACAGGTTGCCGGCGACGGTTGCCATCAGATTCGGTATGGACGGTCCAAAGTTAGCGTACGGAAAATCGAGCGTCACCTCGCAGCGGTAGTAGTCTCCGTTATGCCCCGCCGGCACGGTGGCGCCAGGCAGCGAAGGCTCGCGGACGATCTCCAGTAGCCGGACGGAGACGATCCGGGCGGCGCTGCGTGCCTTCACCTCGTCCGTCTCTCCCGGCACGGCGACGAAGGTTCCGGTCGATTGCTCGCCGGCCATAATGGCAGCGGCGCGCTGCGGCTCGTGCGGCGTTTCGATTAAATAAGTCGCGCGGACAAAGGATTGCTGCACCCGCGTTTCACCCTCTTTTCTTAAGTATCGATATCGCGGCTTTTCTCAAAATCCACACATATGCACGCATAAGGTGCCAGTATTCTGCTAACTCTGCGGTCGACCGTCACTTCCGGACGCTGTTCCTTTATCGCTTCGACAGTCGCCGAAGCGCGACTGCCCGTTGAAGCGACATCGTTCGAATCGTAAGAGACCTCGGACCGGAACGCATAGGAATCTCCTGCGTCGATCTCTACGGCCCGAGGCGCAGCCGTCGTATTGGACAGCAGCAGGCGAAGCCGACCGTCGATCGTCCGAAGCGCCAGAACGGCGACGTCCTCGGACGAACGGCCGACGGACAGCACGTCGGCGCCGGGCATCCGCATGAGGTCCCGCAATAAGAAGTAAAGCGGACTTGCCTTGCCGCCGCATACCAGTCCAAGCGGGCCTGACGTCTCGAAATAAGTGAGCGCGCGCACCTGCGGTGCGCACAGCGCCGAGACGCTCGCCAGCGTCCATGCCGCGCCGAACGCCCCGTGTTGTCTCGGGTCCGTCCGCTCCGAGAGTGGTATCGCCCCGCCGCCGCTCGTCGCGTTCGGATTAAGACGAGGCTTGAAGGTGATCGGTCCGATATAGAGCGGCTTCCCGGACTTGGCTGCGGCGTCGATCGCCGTCTCCCGCTGCGCAGCCGGCGTCTCCATCAAGGAACGATCGTCGAAGGCATGCACTTGCGGATTGATCGTATAGACAGCCAGTTCCATCTCTTGCAGCGGCAGGGCTGCGCGATTGAACTCCGCATAATAAGCGCGCGTACCGCCGCCGACGGGCAGCGACAGACCGGCATTCGCAAGCGCTTCCCGGACACGTTGCAGTGCAGCCGCATCCGTCGTAAACGTACCGGACGCATACGGAAGGATTCGCAAGACCGGCATCGGCTGTCCGGTTCCGTCGCCAGCGATCAGCCGGACGAGCTCCGATAGCCGCTCCTTGCCGCCGTCCAGCAGCAGTTCCAGCGTCAAGCCGCATTCGTATCGGGCTGCTGCGGCAGCTGCCGACCTCAGCGATGCGCGCCACCCGTCTTCGCCGAGGTCGAGCGAAACGTGCAGGTGCGCCGGCCGCAGCTGCTCCAGCAATGCGGCAGAGGCTTCATCCGGCACCTCTTCGGCCATCGCGAGCCCGATATCCGGAAGTCGGCACACGGCCGCTCGATCTGCATTAATCCGGACGGCTGCGTCCTGTACCTGCTTGCCGATACCGGCCCGGATGCCTCGCGGCCGATCATTCGCGCTGCCGCCGTCAGACCCGGTTTCGGTTTGGGCGACCTCGATGATCACGGATTGCGTCAGCCGCTGCCCCGCCTCCATCCGGACCGGGAAGGGGAGATCCAGCGGCGTGCAATAGGTTTTGAAAGAGGCGTCCGTCCAGTTCCGTTGATCCTCCATTTCGAACAGGTCCCCGTTGAAGGTCGTATCCACCCGCAGGCCGGGGAGCGGCTCGAATTCGATTCCCTGCATCGCCTTGTACGGCTGATTCGGCGAGATCGCGCCCGGAAAGGCGCCGTGCACGAGTCCCCCTTCCGTCCGGACGACCGCCGGCAAGCCGGCGAAGGTCATCGGATGCAAGAGGCAGAAGCCGATCCGGTTTTTCAGGAAAGAGGTACGGGCGACGCCGTCGAAGTCGAAGCGGAGCCGATCCGGACGCATCGCGATAAAGCCGCTCCATTCGAAGTCAATATCGCCTTGAACGTGACGGCTGACAAAACGAAGCGTCCACTCGTCCGTGGATTTTGTCGATCGAACATCCGACAATCGCGGCTCGACGGTCCCCCAATTCCGATCTCTAACCGCTGCATACAAGCCTCGTACGATTTCCGTGCCGCCATACGTAATCGCGCGCAACCCGCCGTTCTCGAACGCAGCTTGCATGGGCCCCATTTTCAAAAAAGCGGAAGGCTTCACCTCGGCGCCACCTCTTGAACCATTTTAAAATCTATCTTAGATCTTAGTTAGATCATAGTAGCTCCGCGCGATTCCGTCAACAGTCGTCTTCCGCTTTCTTTCGCAGCAAGGCGATAGAATGGCGTGGATGCAGGGCCGATTACGTCAAACGTCCGACCGGCTCCGGGCGCACCGATCGCGCGCTGGCCTGAAAGACAAATCGCCAATTTTCGCCGCCCGAGTCCGGAGAACACCATAAAAAAAATCCTGCCGGAGGCAGGATCGGCGATGCGGTATGAAAATGGGGGCGTTGCGATCAGCGGTTCAGCAGACTGCCGACGTAACGCAGCAGCTCGTTGGCGCTGGCGGTCGTGTAGCCGTGCTCTTCGACAAGGCGGTTGATGACCTCGTTGATGCGCTTCAGCTGATTTTCGTCCGGCGTCTTGGTGGAGGTCGTAATCTTGACGATATCCTTGAGGTCGGCGAACAGCTTTTTCTCGATCGCTTCGCGCAGGCGCTCGTGCGTGCTGTAGTCGAACTTGCGTCCTTTGCGCGAATAAGCGGAGATGCGGATCAGAATCTCTTCGCGGAACGCCTTTTTCGCGTTTTCGGATATGCCGATCTGCTCCTCGATGGAGCGCATGAGGCGCTCGTCGGGATCCATCGATTCGCCCGTCAACGGATCCTTGATTTTTTGCCAGTTGCAGTAGGCTTCGATATTGTCGAGATAGTTCTCGAACAAGGTGCGCGCCGATTCCTCGAACGAGTAGACGAACGCCTTCTGCACTTCTTTCTTCGCCAGCGCGTCGTATTCCTTGCGCGCGACGGAGATGAAGCCTAAGTACCGCTCGCGTTCCTCCTTCGTAATCGAAGGATGCTGATCGAGTCCGTCCTTGAGCGCGCGCAGCACGTCGAGGGCATTGATGTATTCCTGGTCCTGCTTGATCAGGGCGCTGGAGATGCGGTTGATGACGTAGCGAGGGTCGATGCCCGACATGCCTTCGTCGTTGAACTCGTTTTGCATTTCCTTCAGGTCCGCGTCCTTGAAGCCTTCGACCTCTTCGCCGTCGTAAAGCCGCATCTTTTTGACCAGGTCCATGCCCTGCTTCTTGGATTCCTTGAGCCGCGTCAGGATGCTGAAGATGGCAGCGGCCCGCAGCGCATGCGGCGCAATATGGATGTGGCTCATATCGGACTGGCCGATCAGCTTGCCGTAGATTTTCTCCTCGTCGCTTACGCGCAGGTTGTACGGTACCGGCATGACGATCATCCGCGACTGCAGCGCCTCGTTTTTCTTGTTGGCGATAAACGTCTTGTACTCCGATTCGTTCGTATGCGCCACGATGAGCTCATCGGCGCTGATGAGCGCGAACCGGCCCGCCTTGAAGTTGCCCTCCTGCGTCAGCGACAGCAGATTCCACAGGAACTTCTCGTCGCACTTCAGCATTTCCTGAAACTCCATAAGACCGCGGTTCGCTTTGTTGAGCTCGCCGTCGAAGCGGTAGGCGCGCGGATCGGACTCCGAACCGAACTCGGTGATGGTCGAAAAGTCGATGCTGCCCGTCAAGTCCGCAATGTCCTGCGACTTGGGGTCGGACGGGCTGAACGTGCCGATGCCGGTGCGCGTATCTTCTGACAGAAACACGCGCTCGACCGGGAAAGACTCGATATCGCCACCGTATTCGCTGCGCAGCCGGAGCGCGCAGGACGGGCAGAGATTGCCCTCGATGCGGACGTTCAGCTCCTTTTCAAAGTCAGGCCGAAGCTCGCTGGGCACCAGATGAAGCGGCTCCTCGTGCATCGGACAGCCCTGCAACGCGAAAACCGCTCCCCTTTCCGTTCTCGAATATTGCTCCAGCCCTCTTTTCAGCAGCGTGACGATCGTGGACTTGCCTCCGCTGACCGGTCCCATGAGCAGCAGGATCCGCTTGCGGACGTCGAGCCGTCTGGCCGCGGAATGAAAATACTCTTCGACCAGCCGCTCGAGCGTACGATCGAGGCCGTAAATGTCGTTTTCAAAAAACTTGTACTTCTTGACGCCGTTCTGCTCTTCCACACCGTGGGAGACGATCATGTCGTATACCCTGGAATGCGCGGTCATCGCAGGTACGGGGTCGTTTTTCAGCAATTCGATATAGTCGCGAAATGATCCCGTCCACGTCAACCTCTCGCTAGCAGTCCGGTACTCGGCGAGCCGCTTGAAGATGTCCATGCCGCTATCCTCCCTGTCTCTTCCGTCTCTCTATCGGTGTGACCATTCATCGTCTTCGCAACGTACTCTATACCTATGCGGGGAGGTGGACGAATTTGCCCCGAAAACGGGATGAAAATAAATGACCGTGCTATAA
This sequence comes from Cohnella hashimotonis, assembly GCF_030014955.1. Taxonomy (NCBI): domain Bacteria; kingdom Bacillati; phylum Bacillota; class Bacilli; order Caryophanales; family Paenibacillaceae; genus Cohnella; species Cohnella hashimotonis. The sequence continues at coordinate 1,795,740 of NZ_JAGRPV010000001.1, read as the reverse complement.
TGTGTGAATCAAGCGGCGAACGGGGGAATCGGCATGGCGGTCAAATACGAGACGGAGCTGTATCCTGCGCTCAAAGCGTTCTGGACGGCGAGGGGCTACGAGGTCAAAGCGGAGATCAAGGGCTGCGACCTGGTCGCGCTCCGGCATGGCGAATCGCTGCCCGTCATCGTCGAGATGAAAAAAACGTTTACGCTCGCCCTGCTGCTGCAAGGCCTGGATCGTCAGCGCACTGGCGCCGCCGTATGGCTCGCCGTCGAGCGCAACCGGGTCAAGAAGGGGGCGCATAACCAGCGCTTCGGCGAGATTTCGGATCTGTGCCGCAGGCTCTCTCTCGGCTTCATGACGGTGACCTTTTACAAAACCAAGCGGCCGGTTATCGAGGTATGGTGCGAGATCGGCGCCCCGCCGGCCGGAGTAATTCCGACTGGAGGCGTCTCGCCCGCCGTCGCCGAGAACGCGGCCGAGCGCTACGCGGCATCGGCCGTTCCGCTTCTGCCGGCCGCCGCGCCGACGGCCAGGTCCGGCGGCCGGCGCAAGGGCGCCGCCAAGCTGCTCAAGGAATTCGCGGGACGCAGCGGCGATTACAATATCGGCGGCAGTACGAAGCGCAAGCTCGTCACGGCTTACAGGGAGCGCGCGCTCCAATGCGCGCTGGCGCTCCGCTGCGCCGACGCGCCTGCGCTAGCCCCGAGGCAGGTCGGCGCGCTCACCGGCGTCGCCGATCCGGGCCAGCTGCTGCGCAGCAACTATTACGGCTGGTTCTCCAAGACAGGCCGCGGGCTGTACGCGTTGACGCCGGCCGGTCATGCCGCGTTGCTTGAATATCGTGAAGCGGTATCGTATTGGACGACCCTGTTTCCGTGGGCCGGTGCCGCTGCCGCAGATGCCGCTGAGCGGACGGAGTCCGGCGCGGAGGCTGCCGAAGCTGAATCCGCCGAACGGTTAGATGCCTTAGAAGACGAAGCAGCCATAAATGCCGACGCGCTTGAATCGGCTATCTACTATATAGAGGAGTTGCAGCGCACATGACCGATTCGCGCATTCTGCTCGGTTCCGCCGAGATGTTCGACGGCTCGCCTTTATCGTTGGAGCTGGACGGCACGCCTTACTGGCTGACGAAGGACGAGGAAGGACGCCTGCTGCTCCTTCTCTCGTTTTGTCCGCATGCCGGCGGAGAGGTGCTGCTTGCCGACGGCGATTTTTACTGTCCGCTCCACTATTGGACGTTCGACGGACGCTCCGGCGCGTGCACGAACCGCGGCGACGAGCGCCTCATGCGCCGCAACGTCGAACTCGTCGACGGCCAGCTATACGCGATCGGCTCCGATTACTGAGCTTTATCCCGATCTTCCCGTAAAAGCCTCGATCGTCTGGCGCAGCCGCTTGACGCCCTCCGTGATTTCCCGCTCATCCGAATGAACAGGCGTCAGGCGCAGCCGCGATCGATCCGCCGCCGTCGCGTAATAACCGGCCCCCGGCTGGAACAGTACGCCTTCGAGCCATGCCGCCTTCAGCAGCGGCTCGCCCTCCAATCCGTCCGGGAGCTTCAGCCAGGCGTGGCTCCCCGCTTCGGGCTGCTTGCAGATCAAGCCCGGAATTCCAGTCTGCGCGATTTGCTCCGCAAGCAAGGCGTGTCGCGTCCGATAGATGAACCTTAGCGTCTCGAGCGCCGGGATCGGAGACGATTCGCTCCAATAACGAAGCAGTGCCTCGCGGTTGTCCAGCGCATCCCGCTCGCGGTCCGGTCTTCTCGCAGGAGGAAGGGGTATGAATGTCCGGTCGGCCTCGGTCCACCCGGTCCATTGAAGCCACCCGAGGCGCATGCCTGACACGAGTCCGGACGGCAGGCCGCCGATGACCGCGGTCGGCCCGGCTTCTTGACCATCCGCCAGGTTTGCCGTCCAGTCGCAGGTCAGACTTTGCCGCTCGTCGAGAACGAGCGCTACGCCGGCTTGCGCGCACAGTCTTAACAGCGCGGCGCGCCGTTCGTCGCTCCACCTGCAGCCCGCCGGATCCGAGCAGGTCAGGGATACATAGACGGCGCGCGGCTTCACGGCGGCGATGGCGTCCGACAACGCTTCCGGATTCATACCCTCCGTGCCGCCCGGCACCTCGAATACGGCCGCGCCCGCCCGGGCGAACAGCTGCAATGCCGTACGGCTCGTGGGACGCTCGACCAGCACCGCATCGCCCGGCCGCAGCAGCTCCTTCGTCGTCAATCTGAGCGCTTCGTCCGCGTCATCCGTAAGGAGCCATTGTCCCGGGTCGTCCGCAGGCTGCCAATAAGGACCGAGCTGGCCCGACAAAACGAGCGAGGAGAGCCGTTTCTCCGTTTCCTGCCGGCGCAGTCTGTACGCGATCGCTTCCGCCGCCGCAGCAGACGACGCCTGGCGCTTTTCCTGCCACTCGGCTTCAGCCAACAAACCGTCCGCAGGCCAGCCGCCCATCCAATTGATCATGGCCCCCATCTCCAATCGCTTCCGTGCGCTCGCGCGCCGGGCGTTTTGCCCACAATACAGTGTATGCTGCGCGAACGCCGTTTTTTGCGTTTTCTTTTTGGGCGGGCTTGGTTATAATAGAGGAAGTTTAGTGGAGGTGTCGAACATGTTACTGGGTATGAGCGACAAGTTCTGGATCGTCATGCTTGTATTCGCGCTGTTCATCACGGCGATGCTGACTGCCGCGTACAACGAGGACAAGACCAAAGGTCTCTGATCCCGATTTCGGACAGGCATCCGCCTCAGGCTTCGCGAAGCGGCAAGACCCCCAAGACAACTCCGCGCGAGCGGGCTGTACTGGGGGTCTTTTAATGATAGGCGTCCTGAAACGAATAAGAGCCGCTTCCGGTCCGGCACAGCTGCCGGTCGGGAAGGGCTCTCGTTAACAGTCGATGGAATTGTGAATTAGAGCGTGTTCATTTCCTTCAGGCAAGCGCCGCAAACATGGCGTTCCTTGTATTCGGTGACGTTCTCCATGGACGAGCAGAATACGCACCGCGGGCGGTAACGCTCCAGAATAATATGATCTCCCTGCACCAGAATCTCTACGGGATCTCCTTCATTCATCTGATAACGTTTACGCAGCGATTTCGGCAGCACGATCCGGCCGAGTTGGTCCACTTTTCTTACGACACCAGCAGGCTTCAAAGCAGTCCTCTCCCATTCTTTCGTTATTCATAACAAGTGCGGATTATGCCCAAGTCTTAACCTAAGGTTCGCTAACTTCCTCGACAATCCCTGCAAAAAATAGATTTTGCTTAAAATAATGCAAGAATCTTGCCGATTTATGTCGAAAAAATTAGCTTTTTAGCCTTCCAATCCAGGAAAACCGGTTTGCCTAAGCGCTTCGTACACCACGATCGCAGCGGAGTTGGCGAGATTAAGCGACCGGACCTTGTCCGTCATCGGCATGCGGATGCTCTGTCCCGGATTCTCGTCGAGGAGCGCTTGCGGCAAGCCCTTGGTTTCTTTGCCGAAGACGAACAAGTCCCCGTCCCTGTACTGCATCTCGCTGTAGCGTCGCGAGCTGCGGGTGCTGGCGTAGAAAAACCGCCCTTCGGGGAATGCGCTTCTTACCTCTCCGAATGAATCGTAATACGTGATGTTGACGGCGTACCAATAATCGAGACCCGCGCGCTTCAGCACCTTGTCGTCGGTCGAGAAGCCGAGCGGGCGCACCAGATGCAGGTGAGTGCCCGTAGCGGCGCAAGTACGGGCGATATTGCCGGTATTCGCGGGAATCTCGGGCTCGACGAGTACAATATGAAAAGGCATTCGATGCCATCCTCCTTTAGCAAATATCATCAGGCGATGCATCAGCCGATGCGAAAAAACCGCGGCGGGCGCCGCGGTTAATCCAATTCGGCCTGCTATGCATGCGTCGGCAGCAGCCGGACGTCCCTAACCGTTGGTGCGGGCAAATTCGCCCATGAAGTCCACAAGCGCCTTGACGCTGCTGAGCGGTACGGCGTTGTAGATCGAAGCGCGCAGCCCTCCGACGTCGCGGTGGCCTTTGAGTCCGATGAAGCCTGCGGCCTCGGAGTCCTTGACGAACTTCTTCTCGAGCTCTTCGCTGCCGAGTCGGAAGGTGACGTTCATGATGGAACGGCTGTCCGGATTCGCGAAGCCTTTGTAGAAGCCGCCGCTCGCGTCGATCGTCGAGTAGATGAGATTCGCTTTTTCCCGGTTCAATCGCTCTACGCCGGCGGCGCCGCCCTGCGCCTTCACCCAGTGCAAAACCTGGTTGGCCATGTAAATGGCGAACGAAGGCGGGGTATTATACAGAGAGCCGCTCTTCGCATGGGTGTCGTAACGAAGCATCGTCGGCACGGTCATCGAGGGTGCGCCGACCAGATCTTCGCGCACGATGACGATGGTGACGCCGGACGGTCCGAGATTTTTTTGCGCCCCTGCATAGATAAGTCCAAAACGAGATACGTCGACCGGCCGGCACAAAATATCGCTGGACATGTCCGCCACGAGCGGAATCTCGCCGGTGTCCGGGTATTCGGCCCACTGGGTCCCTTCGATCGTCTCGTTCGAAGTCAGATGGACGTATGCGGCGTTGTCCGGCACGCTAAGCTCGCCCGGGGACGGAATGCGCTTGTAAGCGTCCGCTTCGGAGGAGGCTGCGATCGAGACCTCGCCGAACAGCTTCGCTTCCTTGATTGCTTTGGTCGCCCAGCTGCCGGTCCCGACATAAGCGGACACCTTGTCCGGCTTAAGCAGATTCATCGGCACCATGGCGAACTGCGTGCTGGCGCCGCCTTGGACGAGCAGCACCTTGTAACCCTCGGGCACGCCCATCAGCTCGCGTACCAGCTGCTCCGTCTCATTATGTACGCGTTCGTAAATGGCGCCGCGGTGGGACATCTCCATCAGCGACATGCCGCTGTTCTCAAAATCGACAAATTGCTCCTGCGCCCGCTGCAGAACCTCTAAGGGCAAAGCGGCCGGACCCGCGTTAAAATTGTAGGCACGATTGGACATTTCATTTCCCACCTTGTAGTCGTTTCATCTTCAAACATCATAACAAAGCTGCCAGGCGTGTTCAACCGCTTTAAAGGACAAAAGGATGACAAAACACAAAATTCCCGAACGAATGAGGAGGCCATCATGGAAAACCTTCGTCTTTTCCTAGGAATTGCACTCCCACAGCCCATCGAACGCGCGCTAGGCGGCATATCGCAAGGAATGAAGCCCGCACTGTCTTATCGAAAATGGACGCATCCCGCGGATTACCATATCACGCTTCATTACTTGGGCAATACGCCGCAGAACAAGCTGTCCGACATCCGGCTCGCAGCGACGGAAGCCGCCGGGCAGACGAGTCCTCCCCGATTGTCGCTCTCCGTCCCGGGCACCTTCGGCCCCGCCTCCGCGCCGCGCGTGCTCTGGTGCGGCGTAGAAGAATCTAACGACGACAATGCGGTCGCCGCCAGTCAGGAGGCGGATCCTGCAATCTCGCCGCTGCACCAGCTGCACCGCCTGCTTGGCGAACGCTTGCGGGAGCGGATCGGCTACGAGCCCGAGGACAGGCCTTATCATCCGCATGTTACGCTCGCCCGAAGCTGCGAAGGGGGCTCTTGCACCAAGGATAAGCTGCAGGAGCTATGGCGTTCTTTCTCCGCTCAGGAAGAGAATTTGCATATCGTCTGGCCCGCGAGCTCAATCACGATATTTCGATCGCATCTCGGTCGGTCGCCCTCTTATGAACCGCTCGACACGATTCCGTTTGCCGAAAAAGGCTGAGCATACGCAAGAAAAGCTCCCTTGCGGGAGCTTTTCCGAAAATACGCATCGATTAGCAATCGAAGTAGAGGCCGTATTCGTGCGGGTGAATGCGGATTGCCACAGCCTTTGCTTCGGCGCGCTTCACGTCGACGTAGTTATCGATGAATTCCTTGGTGAAGACGCCGCCTTCGGTCAGGAATTCGAAATCCGCTTCGAGGGCGTCAAGCGCCTCGTCCAGGTTGCCCGGTACGCTGCGGATTTCTGCCTTCTCTTCGTCGGACAGCTCGTAGATGTTCTTGTCGAACGGACCGTAGCCCAGGGCGCTCGGGTCGATCTTGCGCTTGATGCCGTCCAAGCCTGCCATCAGCATGGCTGCGAAGGCCAGATATGGGTTAGCCGTGGAGTCCGGCGTACGGAACTCGATGCGGCAGCCCTTCGGCGTAACGGCAGCGACCGGAATACGGACGGCTGCAGAACGGTTGCCGGCGGAGAATACGAGGTTAACCGGCGCTTCGTAGCCAGGAACCAGACGCTTGAAGGAGTTCGTGGACGGATTCGTGATCGCGATCAGCGCAGGCGCATGGTACAGGATGCCGCCGATGTAGTTCAGCGCAAGCTCGCTCAGGTTCGCGTATGCGCCCTTCTCGTAGAAGAGCGGCTCGCCTTCGTTGAAGATCGACGTGTGCACGTGCATGCCCGAACCGTTGTCGCCGAACAGCGGCTTCGGCATGAACGTAGCGACCTTGCCATATTGGCGTGCAACGTTGTGTACGATATATTTGTACTTCATCAGGTTGTCGGCAGTCTTGGTCAGCGTATCGAAGCGGAAGTTGATCTCCGCTTGGCCGGCCGTCGCCACTTCGTGGTGGTGACGCTCGACGCGAAGGCCGGAATCCTGCATCAGGCGGACCATCTCGCTGCGGATGTCTTGCTGGGAGTCGACCGGAGCAACCGGCACGTAACCGCCCTTGACGCCTACTTTGAACGCCAGGTTGCCGCCCTCTTCCTTGCGGTTGGTATTCCATGCGGCTTCTTCGGAATCGACGAAGAAGGAAGAAGAATTCATCGTGCTCTCGTAACGTACGTCGTCGAAAATGAAGAACTCGGATTCAGGCGCGAAGAAAGCAGTCGTGCCTACGCCGGATTGTTGCAGGAATTCTTCGGCTTTGTGCGCGATCGAACGCGGGTCGCGGTCGTAACGTTCGCCGTCCGGCGTGTAGATGTTGGACATGACGATCAGGGTCGCGTGAGCGGTGAACGGATCCACGTAGACCGATTCGGTGTCGGGCATCATGACCATGTCGGATTGTTCGATGCCGCGGAAGCCGGTGATCGAAGAACCGTCGAATGCTACGCCGTTAACGAAAGTATCTTCGTCCACTTCCGTCGCCGGCAGCGTAATGTGGTGGGCGCGGCCGTTCAGATCGACGAAACGAAAATCAACAAACTCAATATTCTTTTCCTTGATGAGATCCAAAACGTTTTGTGCAGACATTTCGAATTTCCTCCCCATTTCCGAACATTAGGTCTTATGAAACGAAACAACGTTCAACTTTTCACCTGAACTCTGTCGCTATTATAAATTTTTTGATAGAAGAGCGTCAATACTTATGTAAGGTATTTTTTGTGGAAGTGTGAGGTATGTTAACACTTTTGACATACCGAAAAACCACGCCCTTACGGGAAGGAAAACCCGCGTCCGGCGGGCGGCGCGCAAGCCTTCGGACCGCTCGATCCGTCCGGCGCGCGAAAAGCCGAACGTCCGGCTTCCGCCCGATTCTTATCACATTCCGCCAATTCCCGCCTGCCGGTTAATTACCTGGCGATCCGCTGGCGGATCAAGCCGGCGACGCGCGCCAAACTGGCGGATCGGGACGCGGCGTCCGCCGTGATGCAATTGACGACGATCTCGTCGGCGCCATAGCTTGCAGCGAGCGCGTACAGCATCTGCTTCACGCGTGCGGGTCCGCCGACGACCATTCGGCTTCTGTTCTCCGCGATCCTCGCCCGGTCGGCCGCGTTGTACGGGTAAGCGCGCGCTTCTTCGCGGCTCGGTACCGGCCGGCCGAATTCGCCTTTTTCGTTCAGCAGCAGCCGCAGGTCGAGCGAGGTCGCCTCCCGCTCCGCCTGGCTGTCGTCTTCCATGCAGACGACGTATACGCATACCGCGACACGGGGCGAAGCGCCGAGCAGTCCCGGCCTGAATCGCCTTCTGTACTCTCGCGCGGCGCCTTGCCCGCCCTGCCCATTAATAAAATGGGCAAATGCAAAGCCGGCGCCCAGCGCCGAAGCGACCTGCGCGCTATGGCCGCTGGAGCCGAGCAGCCATGCCTCCGGCCGCGTCTGGACGGCCGGCGAAGCTGTAAGTCCGGCCAACGGGTGGCCGGCGCCCAGCGGCGGTCCCAGATTGAGATAAGCTGCGAGCTCATGCAGCGAGTTCACGAACCCCGCTTCTTTGTCCTTGCCCGCCTCCCTGCCCATCGCACGCGATACGAGAGGCATGCCTCCCGGCGCCCGGCCGATGCCCAGATCGATTCTTCCCGGATACAAGCCTTCGAGCACCCTGAAATTTTCGGCAATCTTGTAGGGACTGTAATGCGGCAGAAGGACGCCGCCCGAACCGATGCGAATATGCGAAGTTCGCGCCCCGAGCGCGGCAAGCAGCACTTCCGGAGAGGAACCGGCGAGTCCTGTCGCATTGTGGTGCTCCGATACCCAGAAGCGCGAATAGCCGAGCCCTTCGGCGAGCCTCGCCAGCTCGACCGTGTCCCGCAGCGCTTGTGCCGCGTCCCCTCCGCTCAAAACCGGAGATTGATCCAATACGCCCAGCTTCAGCATTCGTCCATCACCTCGTTACTTATTGTACGCCGGCGGGCAGAAGCGCAGAATTTATGGTTTCAAGCCCCATTTCCCCCCGGACTTCGATATAATGTAGAAAAATGGCGATCGCTGGCGGCGCCGGAACTTGAACGAGGCGGGATCGATTTGAAATGCATAATCGTCGATGACGAACCCTTGGCATTGAACGATATGGAAAGGCAGCTAAAAAAACTAGGCGGCATCGAGATCTGCGGCAAATTCGGCAACGCCAAAGACGCGCTCGACGCGCTCGATGCGCTTCAGCCGAACGTCATTTTTCTCGATATCGATATGCCTGTCATGAACGGACTCGAAGCCTCCCTTCATTTCCAAGAGGCGCTCCCCGGCGCCCGGATCGTGTTCGTGACCGCCTATCAGGAATACGCCCTCAAGGCATTCGAGGTAAACGCGCTGGACTACCTGCTCAAACCGGTGCTGCTGCCGCGTCTCGCGCAGACGCTTCAACGGCTGGAGAGCACGGCAGGCCTTCCGGCGCAGACGAACGCCGATCCGTCCGGCGTCCATACGGTCATCCGCTGCTTCCGCAGCTTGTCCGTCGAATACGGACCTGTCCCGTCGCAGCTCGCCTGGAGGACGAACAAGGCGCAAGAGCTGTTCGCCTTCCTGCTTCACAGACGCGGGCAGCAGACGCGAAAGGATACGCTGATCGAGCTGCTCTGGCCGGAGCTTGCTCCCGATCGCAGCTATGCGCTCCTCTACACGACGGTTTACCAGCTGCGCAAGTCCATGGAGTCGGCGGGCCTCGGCATTCGAATTCTGAATACGAAAGCCGGCTACGAGCTGATGACCGACGATATTCTCATCGACGTGGACGACTGGGAACGGCGCATGCCGCCGGCCGACGAGACACTACAAAATGAGCTGCAATATTACGAATCTTGGCTCGAGGCATTCACCGGCGATTACTTCGAGGAGCAAGACTACGAATGGGCCGACACGGAGCGTCGGCGACTGCGCGTGCTTTGGTACAGATATGCGCTCCGGCTGGCCGTCCTGCTCGAAGAGCACGGCATGCCAGCCTACGGCCTGGATTGGCTTTACCGCGTACAGTCGCGGTTCCCGTATTCCGAAGAGGTTTACTTCCTTATAATGAAGCTCCACGCGGCGCTCGGGGAAAACAGCATGGTCGACCAGCAGTATGCGCTGCTCGTCAAGATGAGCGAGGACCAATATGCTCACCCGCCTTCAGCAGAGATTGCGGCTTGGTACGCCGCCCGTCGACCTGATCACTCTTCTTCGACGCCTAACCCATGACGGCGATGCGTACGCCAGGGATCGTTTTCTGACTGCCGTCCTGCTCACCTTCTCATTCGTCGCCAAATACGTTCGTTCATGAAAAACCGGCAACGCCCTTTCAAAAAGGACGTTGCCGGTTTTTTTGATTTTTGAAATTTTTGAAAGCAGCTTGTTCAGTTTTTGTAGAGTTTTGTCCTTTAGACTGGCTGCTAGTATAGAAATTCGACTGCAATGGAGGAGGAACGGTTTGATTTGACAGGAACACCGAAGCGCGGCAGGCCCGCGCTGACACTGACGGCGCTGCTTTTGTTGGCTGCGGGCATCGCGCTCGTGCTGTATCCCCGCCTGGCCGAACACCGTGAAGACGAACGCGAGCTGCGTCTGCTCGCCGCATGGAGCTCCCAGGCGGCGGCTGCGCAGCCCTCCCCTGCCGCGACGAATATGGCGGCAGCCGTCATGCCGCTGCCCGAGTGGCGGGAGATCGACGGCGCCAAGGTGCTCGGGACGGTCTCGATCGACCGGATCGGCATCAGCGAGCCGATCGTCTACGGATCGGACGCGTCCGCCTTGAAGCGGGGCGCCGGGACGGTCGTGCCGGACAGGCTGCCCGGCGAACCGGGCAACTTCGTCCTCGCGGGACACAGAAGCCTGACCCGCGGCAGACACTTCAACCGGCTCGGCGAAGTAGCGGTCGGGGACACCGTGCAGGTGGACACTTCGATCGGACGTTCTACATACCGGGTTACAACCATCAAGATCGTTGAACCGAACGATTTGTCCGTGCTGGACGACGCCGGGAACGGTGTCTCCGAGCTGACGCTGGTCACCTGTCATCCGCGCAAAAATCCGACGCATCGCCTTATTGTCCACGCCGTATTAATCCAAAATTCAGATGGAACAGGAGACCTGTAAGCAATGAAGATTTTTAAGTCTTTTCTAGCCATTACGCTTGTCTTCGGACTGCTGTGGAGCCGCTCCTGGCTGCCGGAGCCGGATGCGAACGCCGATAGCGACGCCGCTAACGGCATTCTGATGAGCATGTCGACCGACGTGCCGGTCGTCGATTCCGGACGCACCTTCATTTATACGATCAATTTCAGCTTTTCCGATCTGGTGGACAGCGGGATCGACACCGAGAAGCTGAAGCTCGTGCTGCCGCTTCCGGCAGGCGTCGAATTCAACAACTATATCCCGCTATCCATTCTTTCCGGCATGACGCAGGTCGGGAACAATCTTGAGTTCAGCTTCAAAAATTCAAGCGCCGGCGGCCCGGTCGCAGGCACGTCGTACATGCTGCAGATCAACGCGCATTATACCGCGCATACGACGCCCGACGGCACGGAGACCACGACGACCGCCAAGATCTACGGACCGGACGCCGGCGGCAATCCGACGGTCGAACTGGAAGCGTCCAATCCCGTAACCGTCAAGGCACAAGCCGCCGCGGACTGGGAGCTCGTCAAGGAACGGGTCTCTCCGATTCCGACGCCGCTCGTAGACGGTCAAGTCCAGTACAAGCTGACGTTCAACAATAAGAAGTCCGGCACCGATATCGGCGTGCTCGATATTGAAAATGTCGTGCTGAAGGATACGCTGCCGGCCGAAGCCGAGTTCGTATCCGCCTATCCGACGCCGAGCTCGGCGCCGGCGCCCGGCGCGACCGGCGTCGTCACCTGGAGCCCCGCAGGTACGCTTGCCGACGACGCGGTCTATTACGTGACCGTACGATATCCAGCAAGCAGCGTAGACACGTCGACGACCGTGACGAATATCGCGAACGTCACCTACAACCCGCTGGGCAAGCCGCAGCTGTCGACTAGCGCCAATGTCAGCCATGGCTTTACCGACACGAAAATCGACACTGGCCCCGGCGGCTTCTATAAAAACGTGGAAGATCGTCAAAAAGAAATTTCTCCCGGACAGGACGTCAAGTTCTATGTCGGCGGCTTCAGCAACCGCTCCAACAGCACGCTCGAGGATGCCGTCATCGCCGACATGACACCGACGCAAGATTCGGGCGGCAATCCGGTGAATCTCGATTTGAAGGAAATCGACACCGCGACGTTCCATGAAGTCAGCGTAAACTATGCGGTGTACTACACGACGAAGGCAAGCCCCGTCGCGGGTGACTGGGTGTACTGGCAGTCCGTCAGCCCCGAGACCTCCGAGAAGCTCTCCGCCTCTTCGTTGAATCTGGGCGCAGATCGGGTGATGGGCGTTCAGTTCCGCTTCGCGGGTTCGCTTCCCGTCTCGTTCAGCCAGACGACGAATTTTACCCTTACGTATACGCTGAGAAGCGGATCTTCCATCACGAACGGCAATTATATTCGCAATACGGCGAACCTGGATTATACGTTCGACTCCACGCCGAAGCATGGCAGCGACAGCGCCGACGTTTACGTCTGGCAGGACCGGCCGCTCGTGCGGCTCGACAAGACGCTTGTGAGCAGCGGCCCGTTCGTCCCTTCTAATACAACGACGGACAGCTACGCGGAATTCGATCTCAAAGTATCGAATACTTCGTTCTCGAGCGCAGAGTTCCACGATCCGATCGTATTCGATGTGCTGCCGAAGGGACTGGAATACGTCTCCGCGGCGATCTCGGATTCGAGCGCCAACTTCTCTGCCGCTTCGTTCGCGCTCGATGCCCCCACGCCGACGGCGCTAAGCGGCGACAGAACGCTGCTGCGCTGGAAATTCGCGCCCGGCACCAAGATGCCATTAAACAGCTCGTTCACGATTCGCGTCAAAGCCAAAATCGCGGAATACGCGCCGGCTACGACCTATACGAATCAGGCGGGCGTTACGTCCAACAACGAAGCTTACCTAAACGACTACTATTTCAATCCGCTCAAGACGGATACGAACGATTACGATGGCGACGGCAGTCCGACCAACCGTTACATCGGCTCCTCTGCCGACGTCACCGTCAACCGAGTAGCCGAGCTCGGCTCGTACAAGCGGGTTCGCGGCGAATTGGACGACGACTGGAAGGCCGGCACCTTCCCGACCGGCTGTACGTTCGGCGATGTCTCCTGCGACCAGCTTGGCAACACGGTTGCCGGCGGACGGGTCGACTACAAGCTGACCGTCAAAAACAACTCGAACTTCGACGTCGACCATGTGGTCGTTGTCGATACGCTGCCCCGCCAAGGCGACGAAGGCGCGCTTCTCGGTTCGCGCGGATCCGAATGGGGCACGGTGCTGACCGAGCCGTTGGCCGCCAATGCGGACTACACCGTCTATTACAGTACGGATGTCCATGCCAAGATCAACACGGCCTCCGGTTGGAGCGCGACGCCGCCGGCCGACCTGACGACCGTCACGGCGCTTAAGTTCGAATTCGCGGCGGCGTTCTCGCTCGCTCCCGGCCAGGAATATCCGATCGTCTGGATGATGAAAGCGCCGCTCGGCACGACCGTTGACCGGATCGCCTGGAACTCCTTTGCGCATCAGGCGCAGGAAAAAGGCACGAGCTCCAAGCTCGAGCCGGCCGAGCCGCCAAAAGTCGGCGTGCATATCAATCCGCCTACCGGCCTGTCGCTTGGCGATTATGTCTGGGCCGACGTTAATAAGGACGGCATACAGGATGCCGGAGAGCCGGGCGTCAACGGCGTCAAGGTCGAGCTGTTGAAATCCGACAACACGCCGTTCACGAAGGATTTCAAGGACGACGGCACGACCGTTCATATCCCGGTGACCACGGTGACCGGTCCCGACGCCAGCGGCAAGGCGGGCTACTACTTGTTCCCGAACCTGCCGGCCGGCGACTACAAAGTGAAGTTCACGATGCCGACCTCCCTGCCCGAGGATTACAAATACGGCAGCGGTGCCGACGCTTATACGAACGAAGCGCGTCATTTTACCGCATGGACCCAAAAGGAAGCCGGCAGCAACAACGCCGTAGACTCCAATGTTGGCGTGGTTGGTTCGTCGGACACGTCGCCTACCGTCATTACGGACGTGATACACTTGACCGCAAACGATCTCACGATCGATGCGGGACTCGAGCCTCCGCTCGGCGCAATCGGCGACTATGTATGGTACGACGCTGACGGCTCCGGTACGCAAAATGAACCGGCAGCGGGACACGGCGTGTCCGGCGTTCTGGTCGAGTTGTTCAAGCAAATCGGCTCGAATTGGGTTACCCAGGGCACGCAAACGACAGATGCGAACGGCAAATATCTGTTCGACAACCTGCTCCCGGGCAAGTACAAGGTCAAGTTCCCTTCCCAGTACGCGTTCGATACGGATTCCGACGGAACAGCCGAAGATATTCTGCTGACTTATAAGGATAAGGGCAGCAAGCGATTCGAGGATTCCAACGCTTATGATCTGGCGAGCGCTACGACCTTCGGCAGCGCAGCGACGGCCGACAAAGCGAAGCCGCTCGGATTTTCGGACGTGATCGACCTGCGGCTCGGGGAGAAAAATCTGACCATCGATGCGGGCTATGTGCTTCCCGTCGAGCTCGGCGACGAAGTATGGGTCGACGGCAACGCCGACGGCAAGCAGGGGACAGATCCGACCGATGTTCCTAAGTCGGGCGTTACCGTCCGTCTGTTGACCGAATCCGGCGCACAGGTCAAAGACCGTAACGACAATTTCGTAACGGCTACGACCGATTCGAACGGCAAGTATTTGTTCGATCATTTGCTGCCGCGCAAGTACAAGGTCGAATTCGTCCTGCCGACCGGTTACGGATTTACGCGCAAGGGTCAAGGAGGCGCAGCTTCGGACTCCGACGTCAATCGCTCGGCCAACAACGAGCCGACGCTGCAGACGTCCGGCCAAACGGATACGATCTTGACCGTAGTGGCGCCTGGCGCCCGCGATATGCGAATCGATGCAGGCCTCGTCAAGCTCGTGGCGCTCGGCGACTACGTGTGGAACGACAAGGATCAAGACGGCGTGCAGGATGCCGGCGAGCCAGGCGTGAGCGGCGTTGTCGTCAACCTGTATTACGAGGACGACTCGACGACTGCCGTTTATCGCACGGCGACGACCGCCGTGGACGGCCTCTACAAATTCTCGAATCTTTATCCGGGCAATTACAAAGTCGAGTTCGTCCGGGGCAACGGCTACCTGTTCACGATCAATGGCGCGGGCACCGCGGCCAGCGATTCCGACGCGATCGTGCCGGCGCTGCCTACGGCGACTAAAGCAAAGACGGCCACGATCGCCATGAATGCCGTCGACAATATGGACATCGATGCGGGACTGTACGAGCTCTCATCCCTTGGCGACAAGGTGTGGCTGGATACGAACGGCGACGGCGTGCAGGATGCCGGAGAAACGGGAGTAGCCGGCGTTCAAGTACAATTGCTGGACGGCACGGGAGATCCGGTGACGGCCGACGCGTACGGTACGGCGATTTCCACCCAAACGACGGCTGCCGACGGACTGTACAAGTTCCAATACCTCAATGCGGGAAGCTATACGGTTAAATTCACGCTGCCGACCGGCTACTGGTTCGTACAGCCTAATCAAGGCAGCGACGACGCAAAGGATTCGGACGCGATCAAGCAAGGCACCGGCTCCGTCGGTCTCGCGGACAAGACGCTGTCCACGGGCGAGCATGATATGACGATCGACGCGGGCATTCACACGCTTGCATCGCTCGGAGACCTGGTATGGCACGATCTGAACGGAGACGGCATCCAGAATGCGGGCGAACCGGGCAAGAGCGGCATCAAGGTCGAGCTGTTCGAGGCGGACGGCACGACGCCTGCGAACGACGCTTACGGCAATCCCGTCGCTTCGCAAACGACGGATGCGAACGGCAACTACAAATTCATTAACTTGTCCGCCGGCGACTACAAGGTCAAGTTCAGCCTGCTGCCTGCCGGCTTCAAATTTACCGGCAAGCATCAAAGCACAAGCGCGGTTGACTCGGACGCCTCGAACGCGGATGCGGACCTTGGCCTTACCGATACGGTGACGCTCGCCATCGGACAACAGCGCACCGACATCGATGCCGGCATCGTAGACCGAGTATCGCTCGGCAACTTTGTATGGAGCGACAAGGACTTCGACGGCATTCAGGACGCAGGCGAACCCGGCGTCGAAGGCGTCACCGTCAAGCTGTACGATGCGGCCGATCTGACGACCGTCATCAAGACGGCAGTAACGGACGCAGACGGCTCTTACCTGTTTACCAATCTGTGGCCCGGCGAATATGTCGTGCAATTCATTCTGCCGAACGACGATTATATGTTCACGCAATCGCAGGCCGGCTCAAATCGCGAGATCGATTCCAACGCGGACGACGACGTGTCCGGCACGAACTTCGGCTTTAGCGATGCCATAACGCTCGTCTCCGAGCAGGACGATCTGACGATCGACGCGGGGCTCGTCGAGCTGGCTTCCCTCGGCGATACCGTCTGGCACGACGCGAACGACAACGGCATTCAGGATGTCGGCGAAAACGGCTTTGCCGGCGCCAAGGTCAACCTGCTGGACGGCAGCGGCAATCCGGTCCTGAAGGGCGGTGTACCCGTCACGACGACGACCGATCTGAACGGACGCTACAAGTTCACGAAGCTCGTTCCCGGCGACTACATCGTACAGTTCGAATTGCCGACCGACTATATTTTCGCGAAAAAGAATGCAACGGGCAGCACCGCCAGCAATGATTCGGATGCCGATCCGATCACCGGACACTCGGCGATCGTCTCGCTCAGCCCGGGAGAGAACGACGTCGACACCGACGCGGGTCTCGTCAAGCTGACCGCGCTCGGCGACTATGTCTGGATGGACCGCAATCTGAACGGCATCCAAGATGCCGGCGAGACAGGCGTGGCGGGCGTGACCGTCCGCTTGCTGGACGGAGCCGGTTCGCCTGTGATGAGCGGCGGCTTGCCGGTCACGACAACGACGGATGCGGACGGGAAGTACTTGTTCGACCGTCTGGTTCCCGGAACTTATCGGGTTTCCTTCGACCTGCCGGCCGGCTATGTGTTTACGGCGCAGGATGCCGGGCCGCTTGACACTGCGGATTCCGATGCGAATGCAAGCGATGGCGGGCGCACGGCATCCGTGACGCTGTCCTCGGGCGATATCAACACGACGCTTGACGCAGGCCTTATCAAGCTCGTCAACCTGGGCGACAAGCTGTGGGTGGACCTCGGCGCCATCGGGCGTCAGGACGGAGAGCCTGCCGATTCGGCTGCAGCCGGCGTAATCGTCCGCCTGCTCCAAGGCGACGGTTCGCCTGTCCTTAGCGGCGGTGCGCCGGTGACGACCGTAACGGACGCCTCGGGCAACTATCTGTTTACGAATCTGTACCCCGGCAGCTACAAGGTGCGCTTCGATCTGCCGGCTGGCTATATGTTCACGAAGAGTCTCGTTACAGGCACGGGTTACACGACCGATAACGATTCCAATGTCGACGCGTCGGGAACGACCGGTCCGATCTCGCTGACGGCCGGCCAGGACGACATGAGCATCGACGCAGGCATCGTCCTGCCGGCGGCGATCGGCGACTTTGTCTGGGAGGATGCGGACTCCAACGGTATCCAAGGCCCCGACGAGAAAGGACGCAACGGACTTAAGGTCGAGCTGCTCGACGCCCTCGGCAACGTGCTGAAGACGACGACGACCGCCGATCTGGCCGGCAAGCCGGGCTATTATAAGTTCGATGGCCTCATGCCGGATACGTACAAAATCAAGTTCTACATTCCGGACGGCCAGCTGTTCACGAGCAAAGGCGCTACGCCGGACGCCACGCGCGACTCCGATGCCGGACTTGAAGGCGATACGGCAGCCGTCACGCTGACGCCTGGCGAGTACCGCGACGATATCGACGCCGGCTTCTATCCGGTACCGGCCATCATCCCTGCCGCTCTCGGCGACCGCGTGTGGCTGGACGTGAACGGCAATGGTCTGCAGGACGATTCCGAAACGGGTCTGAACGGCGTGACCGTCGAGCTCTACAATCGCTTTAACGCGCTCGTCGCGACGAAGGTCACGGCCAACGACGCTGACGGCAAGCCTGGATACTATGCTTTCACAGGCTTGAATCCTGAAGATTATACGGTCAAATTCATCTTGCCGGCCGGCTATCAATTCACGAAGCCTGCGCAAGGAACGGACCGAAGCAAGGATTCCAACGCGGACTCGCTTGGCAAGACGCCGGTCGTCTCTCTGATCGCCGGCATGAATGACAAGACAATCGACGCGGGCCTGATCCCGCTGTCGTCGATAGGCGATTACGTATGGATCGACAGCAATGCGAACGGCAAGCAGGATGCAGGCGAAGTCGGCTTGAACGACGTGGAGGTAACCCTCTACGATGCCGACGGCAACGAGATCGCCACGCAGCTGACCGGCCAAGACGCCGGCGGCAAACCGGGTTACTACGCGTTCAAGGATCTTGCGCCTGGCGCTTACCGAGTCGGCTTCAAGCTTCCGAACGGATATGCGTGGACAACCGTTCATGCCGCCGGTTCGAAGGGCGACAACGATTCGGATGCCGGCCCTGACGGACGCACGGGCGTCATCTCGCTGCAGCCTGGCGCGAGCGACCTGACCGTCGATGCGGGTCTCGTCCTCAAGAAGGGTGAGCCGCAAACGCCTGACACCGGTACAGGCACCGACAACGGCGGTACCGACAATCCTGGCTCGGATAACCCTGGCCAAGGCAACGGCAGCACCGGCGGTACCGACGGAACCGGCGGCAACGGTTCGGGCGGCGTAGACGCGGGCGGGAACAACGGCAGCGAAGACGGCGGCGCGGATGGCGGCTCGAACGGCGCATCCTCAGGCGCTTCCGGCTCCGGCTCGGCTAACGGCGGCGGCCAGCTGCCGAAGACCGGCGAAACTGCGCCGATCTACCCGCTTATCGGCTACGGCCTGATCGCAGCATCGCTCATCCTGTTCGCTATCCGGCTTCGCAACCGCAAGCCGAAGCGTACGCTTTAAAATGTGTTGATTGCAAAGTCCGCCAGCGCGATGCGCTGGCGGACTTTTTCGTGCGTGTCTGTGCTCCTGACAGCCGGCGTTAGCGCCCTTTTGATCTTATTGCTTCAGTCCGACGTATGGGGGGGGGAAAGGCGTTAATGTCTTTTTGCACTTATCGACACCTATCCAAGCGGTGCGAAAGTGGCGTTAATGTCTTTTTGCACTTATCGACACCTATCCAAGCGGTGCGAAAGTGGCGTTAATGTCTTTTTGCACTTATCGACACCTATCCAAGCGGTGCGGAAGCGGCGTTAATGCCTTTTTTCGCTTATCGACACAATCCGAGGCACCGCAAATACGGCGTTAGCGCCCATATGCGCTTATCGACTTAGAGTTATGCGATTTTTCAGTGTAACTCTGCCCCAGGATGGCAATTTCTGCAGGAGAAGTCAATTTCATAAACATTTTTTACCAGAATAATTCCGAACTTTTAATACAAAATAGAACCTCTGAGATTCGGAAATAAGCCCAAAACCGAACGTTATTCGTCAAATCTTTGATTAGGTTTGTTTAAACTAGCGATTTTTTGAATTATGAAATTGACTTGGAGTTATGCGATTTTTCCGTGTGCCTCAACTCCTCGGTGGCGGTTTCTGCAGAGTTTCACGGTTTTTCCGTATAACTTTCCTTCCGGATGGCGGTTTCTTCGAGCGTTGCGCGGTTTTTCTGTGTAACGTCGCTCCCAGGCGGCGGATTCTGCGCAACTTACACGGTTTCTTCGTGTAACGCTGCTCCGTGTGATCTCGGGTCCACATTTCGCATCACAACTACTTCTTTGCGAATAGCTCGCCTGAAGTCCGCTTCCATCGTTTAAAAGGCCGCGACACAACTCTCTCAACATATAAAAAAGAACCGCCGGCATGCCTGGCGGTCCTTCATCCAATGCTCTATTACTTCTTCCAAGTCGCAAACGCTTCGGCCGGCTCCTTGGCGGTATCGAAACGCTTGCCGAGCAGCGGCGAGAGCTGCTCGAGCTCCTTGAGCAGGTTCGCGAACTGGTCCGGGAATAGCGACTGCACGCCGTCTCCCGTCGCCGAGTTGTCCGGATCGGTATGCATCTCGATAATGAGACCGTTTGCCCCTGCGGCGACGGATGCCTTCGTCATCGTCTCGACCAGCTCGCGGCGTCCCGTCGCATGGCTCGGGTCGGCGATGACCGGCAGATGAGACAGTTGCTGGATGACCGGGATGGCAGCCAGGTCGAACGTATTGCGCGTGTAAGTCTCGAAGGTACGGATGCCGCGTTCGCACAGCATGACGTTCGGATTGCCTCCCGCCAGGATGTACTCCGCCGCGTTCAGCCATTCGTCATACGTTGCGCTGAACCCGCGCTTCAGCAGCACCGGATTCTGAATCGTGCCGAGCTTGCGAAGCAGATCGAAGTTCTGCATGTTGCGCGTGCCGACCTGCATGATGTCCGCGTATTCTGCGCAAATGTCGACGAACTCCGGCGCCATGACCTCCGTGATGGTGAGCAAGCCGTATTTCTCGCCGGCTTCCTTCATCCACTTCAGGCCTTCCACGCCGATTCCTTGGAAGCTGTAAGGACCGGTACGCGGCTTGAACGCGCCGCCGCGAAGCACCTGGCCGCCGGCCGCCTTGACCAGACGCGCGATCTCGTCGATCTGCTCCGGCGTCTCGACCGCGCACGGTCCGCCCATGACGACCAGGTTGTCGCCGCCGATCTTCACGCCCTTCACCTCGATGATCGTATCGTCCGGGTGGAAGTCTCTGCTTGCCAGCTTGTAGGACTTGGAAATCTTGATGACGTTTTCCACGCCGTGCATGGAGCGGATATGCTCCGCGAGCGACGGCTCGGCTTTGCCGATGATGCCGATGACCGTGCGGTCCGTACCGCGCGAGATATGAGGCTGTACGCCGCTTTTTTGAATATATTCGGCAATCTCCAAGATGCGTTCTTCGGAGATATGCGGAGAAGTTATGACGATCATAAGGACACGCTCCCGGATTCGATATTGGTTATCATCACATTCACTTTCGCGCTTGTTCGCTTCGACGCTTATACGCTTTTAAGCACTAAAGTAAATATAGACGATAAAACCCCGGGTGTCAATCCCCGGGGCTATCGTCTTCTCATGTCATTCCATGGCCGGCTTGTTCGCTTCAATGACGATTTTTCTCGCGCGGCGCTTTTCTCTCCGTTTGCGCTTGAACGCCTGGACGCTGTACCAGATCGGAAAGAAAAACAAAATGCCGAGCGCGAGACCGTCGATCATCCCCCCGACGATCATCTTGAGGTTAAACAGCAGAAAATGGTTAACTTTCTCCGGCAGGAACGAGAAGTTCACCGCGAAGTGCGCAGGCATCACCGCGTCCGCCACCATCTTGTTCAGCACGGACATCGGGATATAGATCAGCTTGCCGAAAACGAATCCGACCAGCGCCGAGGGCAAGTTGCCCCGAAGCAGGTAGATCAGCGGAAAGATGAGAACGAACGAGGTGCCGTAGGTCGGCAGATTAAACATCTCGACGAACAGCCCGATCGCAAATCCCATCGCTATTGAATAAGCCCCGCCCTTGGCGCGAAGCAGCTTGACGTACTGCAGCTTCAGATAGCGGACGAACTTGCGAAGACGTTGTTGCATGGCGCTCCTTTCTCGCGGCCTGCGGCGCCACTCCAGCCAAGAAAGGCTCAAATGGTTGTTTTTTCTCTAACCGTCGGCAGCAGCTTGCTCATGTTGACGGTGCGGCGGATCTCCCAGGTCGAAGGGTCGTTCTGATCATATCGTTCCAGGTATTGGATGACTTCCTTGGTCAGCGGAGTCGGCGTGGATGCGCCGGAAGTGACGGCCACGCGTTCGATGCCTGCTAGCCACTCCCGCTTGATCTCCGTGACGTCGGAGACGCGGTAAGCCTTCACGCCGGAGATCTCCTCCGATACTTGGGCGAGTCGATTGGAATTGTTGCTCCGGGGATCGCCCACAACGATGCAGAGCTGCGCATTCTTAGCTTGCTCGGCAACGGCTTCCTGACGAACCTGCGTCGCCAAGCATATCTCGTTGTGGACCTCCGCTCGGGGAAACGTCTCGAGCAGCTTCGAGATGAGATGTCGGATATCCCACTGCGACATCGTCGTCTGATTCGTTATTATAATACGGTCGCCGGCAAGTCGAAGTTCCGCAATATCTGCATCGTTCTCGATCAGATGCACGCGGTCTGGCGCGATCCCGATAGCGCCCTCCGGCTCGGGGTGTCCTTTTTTGCCGATGTAAATGATATCGTAGCCTTCTCCGACCTTTTCGCGGATCAGATCGTGCGTCTTCGTCACGTCCGGGCAGGTGGCATCCACGATGGTCAGTCCTTTTTCCCTGGCCCTTCTGCGGACCTCGGGCGAGACGCCATGCGCTGTGAAAATAACGGTGCCGGACTCGACGCCTTCCAGAATCTCCAGGCGGTTAGCGCCGTCCAGCGTGATGATGCCCTCGTCCTTGAACGATTCGGTCACGTGGCTGTTGTGCACGATCATCCCTAAAATATAAATGGGGCGCGGCAGATCCAGGTTGCGCGCCGTCTGAAGGGCAAGCACCATGGCATCCACCACGCCGTAGCAATATCCGCGAGGGGAAATTTTAACGATCTCCATTTTCGTAACCCGCTTTCTCGCCCGTACCTGTCAGCTTTGTTCCGATTCGGGAACAGCCGGGCGTACCGATGCCTCTATTATACCGTAATCCGGGCGATCGGAAAAGTCGACGGGAAGCCAAACGGTAAAGCGGCTGCCGCCTTCGGGCCGGGACTGGACGTCCAGGGAAGCGCGGTGCATGTCCGCGATCCACTTGGCGATCGAGAGACCTAGTCCAGTGCCGGATGTCTGTCCGCGAGATTCGTCGGCCCGATAGAAGCGGTCGAAGATGCGGGGCATATCGGCTTTGGAGATGCCGATGCCCGTATCGGTGACGGATAAGCCTACACGATCATCCTGACGGTATACCTCCAGGCGAACTTCGCCGGCGGGCGTGTATTTAAATCCGTTTTCGATAAAAATGAACAGCAGCTGCATGAGGTAATCCCGGTTGCCCACGACACGTATGCCGACAAGCGCGTCCAGCGGGCCGACAACCCACTCCGCCTTGCGAGGCAGAAATCCGGCCCTGCGGGCCACCTCTTCGACCAGGGGCAGCAGCTCGATGGGCTCCTTGTCCACGACATAACCGGCGTCCGCGCGCGCCAGCGACAGCAGATCGTTGACGAGCCGGCTCATCCGCCGCGCTTCGTCCGAGATGTCGTGCAGCGCTTCGCGCGACAGCTCCTCCCGCTCCGCCAGGGACAGCCGAGGCTTCGCAATTGCGCCGTCCTGCTCTTCGGCCGCCGCGCCGGAGCTCGTCTCCGTCCAGACCTTTTCCAACAGATCCACATTGCCCCGAATCGTGGTCAGCGGCGTCCGCAGTTCATGCGATGCGTCCGATACGAACCTGCGCTGCGCCGTGTTCGATTCTTCAAGTACATTATACGCCTTTTCGACCCGCTCCAGCATATGATTGAGCGTTCGCGTGAGGCGGCCGATCTCGTCCTGGCTCTCGCCGGGAATCCGCAGCTTCAGATCCGAACCGCTTTGCACGCGCTCCGCCGCTTCCGTGACCTTCTCGATCGGACGAAGCGCCTTACGCGCGAGAAAGAGGCCGATAACGAAGGCAAGAACGAGGCTGGCGAGGCCGGCGGCGCCGATAATGACCCTCATCTGGGATAAATAGTCGATTTCCTTCCCCGTATAAGCGCCAACTTGCAGCAGCCCCAGCAATTGTCCGCCGAGCTCCAGCCGCTTCTCATAAATTAAAAAGGGAGTTCCCGAGAGCGTGACCGTCCGATAGGTGCCGTCTATCGCTTGCTTGGCCGAGGGGAAAGGAAAAGTGATATTGGAAGCGATCAGATTGCTGGACTTGGTGTTTACGACCCCTTCGAACGATTGCGTGTAATTTACGACCTGTACGGCGATGATGAGATCGAAAGGAGAAGAGGCCCTTGGCTTAAGATCCAGATCATCCGGCGATACTTGTACCACTATTTTATCGGCTTCGTTAGCCAGACGCGTTTTAATGACGCCCATCGTATTCTGGGATACGACCACATACATAATGACGCTGAATGCGATTAGAACAATTGCCAGCAGCCCCGAATACCACAAAGTCAATCGCAGCCTGATCGACATGACCTAGCTGTCTCCCTTCAGGACATAGCCCGCTCCCCGCACCGTCTGAATGAGACGCTTGTCCCCGTATTCCTCCAGTTTCTGGCGCAGCATCGCCACGTAGACCTCGAGGACGTTGGACTCCCCGCTATAGTCGTAACCCCAGATCTTGTCCATGATTTGATCGCGCGACAGGACGCGCTTCGGATTTTGCATGAACAGGTGGAGCAGGTCGAACTCCTTGGCGGTCAGCTCGATGCGCTTGTCGCCGCGGATCGCCTCGCGTCCGTCGACATCGAGCACCAGATCGTCGAAGCGCAGCCGATTGTTCTCTCCGGCAGGCTCGGGGCGACGACGCATGAGTGCTCGTACGCGGGCCATTAACTCCTCGAGCGCAAACGGCTTCACGAGGTAATCATCGGCCCCGAGGTCCAGTCCCTTCACCCGGTCCTGCACGTCGTCCTTGGCCGTCAGCATCAGCACAGGCACGTTGATTCCTGCGGTCCGCAGTCTGCGGCACACTTCCCAGCCGTCGATCCCCGGCATCATAACATCAAGGATGACCAGGTCAGCGGACTTGTCCGCCACAATGCCAAGTCCCGCGGGACCGTTCGATGCGGTGGAAACTTCATAGCCTTCGAAAGCCAGGCTGCGCCTCAGCAGGGAGGTGATTTTGTCGTCGTCGTCGATAACGAGAATATGCGGTCTCATGTGTTCCTCCGTCTAAAAGAATAGGGCAGTCTCGGCGACTGCCCCGTTAACGCTATTGTAGCAGATAATTTTACGGTTGTTGCTGTTGCTGTTGCTGCTGCGTCGATTGATCCTCGAAATCGCTCTTGTTGCCGATCGTGAGCGTCAGATCGATCTTCTTGCCGTCGCGGTACACGTTCAGCACTGCCTTGTCGCCTACGCCTTTCTTCTGAATCGCGGCAATCAGCTCTTCCTTCGTCTTGTAATTCGTGCCGTCCATGCCGAGGATGACGTCGTATTGACGGAGATCAGCCTTGTAAGCCGGCGAGTTGTACAAAATGCTGTTGACGAGCGAACCGTCCGTGCTTGACAGTCCCAGTTGGCGTGCGGCGGAGCTGCTGATGTCCTGCAGCGTCGCGCCGATGAACGGAGACGGCTTCGCCGGAATCTTGGTATTGGATTTAAGGTTATCCAGCACTTCGGTAATCGTGCTCGTCGGGATTGCGAAGCCGATGCCTTGCGCCTGCGAGCTGACGGCGGTGTTGATGCCGATGACTTCGCCGTTGAGATTGATCAGCGGTCCGCCGGAGTTGCCGGGGTTGATCGAAGCATCCGTTTGCAGCAGGTGCTCGTAGTTGCGCGTGCCGTCCGAATCCTGGATGCTGATCTCGCGTTCGTTGGAGCTGAGTACGCCGACGGTGACCGTGTGGTCGAAGCCGTACGGATTGCCGATCGCCACGACCCAGTCGCCCATGTTGGAAGCGCCGGAATCGCCAAGCTTAAGCGTCGGGAAGTCCGTGCCTTCGATCTTCAGCACCGCGAGGTCCAGATCGTAGCTCGAGCCGAGCAGCTTCGCCGTATAGGGCTCTTGATGGCCGGTAACGGTAACTTTGATCTCGTCCGCGTCGGCGATTACGTGCTGGTTGGTCAGGATATAGCCCGTGGAGTCGAAAATGAAACCAGAGCCCATGCCTTCCTCCTGCAGCGAACCGCTGCCGTCCGACCCGTTGCCACTGCCGTTGCCGCCGTTGCCCCCGTTTCCGCCGGAGCCGTCACCATAATCATCGCCGAAAAACTGACGGAACAGCGGATTGTCGTCCATCCAGCTGTTGCCCGAGCTGCCGCGGCTGGAAGCCTTGACGTAGGTTTCGATTTTAACGACTGCCGGGCTAGCCTGCTCGAAAATCTTCGAGATGTTGTTCGGCCTTACCGTATCGGTGACATTGGCTACCGTCTTGGCGCCGCCATTGTCGCTGGGCGTCGATACCGCGGCCGATGCCGGTGCAGCGGCCTTGGTGCTGAACCAGTCGCCGCGATCGGCCGCGAACATCAGTCCGCCGACGACGACTACGCCGGCCATGAACGAAGCGAATACCGACCGGATCGAAGATCTGCGCGGAGGCTTGGAGGCTTCCCAGTTCCTGCCGTTGCCCGATACAGTGAACGGCCGGTACTCCCTTTCGGTCTGCTGAACCGCCGGCGTCGCGGGACGCTCGCTCGCGCCGCTGCCGCTATCGTAGGCTGAGCCATACGATGTGCTGCGCTCGCGGTCCGAGCCAAAAGGTCCGTAAGTGAACCTCGTTTCTTCTTCTCTGTGAGGCGTAAATCCGGCGTCCGGCGTATCCGAACCCGAAGCCGCTTCGCTGTAGCCTTCCTCGCGTGCGTTCGTCTCGCGCGTTTCCGCATGATCCGCATACCGGAACTCCGGCCCTTTCGCCGTTCCCTCTTCGCCGTTCTCTTCGCGTTCGTTGCCATATCGGAACCCGAAGAGATTGTCTTCCGGCTTTTTGTTCTGATCGTCCATGTTCGATTCCTCCCATGTCACCGTGGCGTTAGCGCCTGCGGTCGTTGTTCTTCTTGACTACATATTCGCCTACTTACCTTAAAACAATCTTAAAGTGAACTGAATCAATATTAAAAAGTTAAAAAAAGAGAAATGCCCCCCGTGTCGCCGGAGGGCTGCCGTTCGAATATCCCCATCTAACTGGCGGACGATCGCTTAGTAAATCCGGTTAATAGCGGTTAGTGTAAAAACTTAGCCTCCGCTTGCTCTAGCACTCTCTCCGCTTCGCGGATCCATGATTCGTCGATTTGGGCATCGGGGTTCGAAGGCGCGGCGAACTGGTCGAAAAAACCGCCGAGCGTGCGCGGCTGCGCGTCCTGATCCAGGCCTTCCTCATATTCGTGCCTCAGGACATAAGGTTGGCCAAACCGGATGATCGCATCGGTCTTCTCCGCTTCTGCGTCGAGCTCGCCCCGTTCCACCTCGAAGGGGAGCCGCAGCCAGACCTTGTGCTCTCTGTCGAGCGCCCGGTCGAACGAGCCGGTCTTGTAATCCCAGTTGCCGCCCAGGTTAAATCCGAGATCGTCAAGGCCTTCCTGCGCCTGAATGTATGAAACCTGCGTCGAAGCAAGTCGCGATGACAGCTGCTGCATGGGTATTCCGCCTTTTTAGCCATATAATGCCCGATTGACTGGTAAGCTAAACCTCGCCGGCATCGTCACCCGTTCGTCATTCAGTCAGATGGCCCGCCACGCTCCGCTTAAGAATGCGGTACATCGTTGTTCCGCCATTCCAGCCAGCTACGCGCCAAATAAGAATACGGCACATCGTACGCGCCAAATAAGTATGCGGCGCATCGTTATTTCGCGAATCGACTATGCGCTCGCCCCTTTTCCTGCGCTTCGCCTACGCCTTGGCCCACCCCTTGCGGTGCGCGAAAATAGCCAGCTGCGTCCGGTCCTCGAGCTCGCATTTCATAAGAAGGTTGCTGACGTGGGTCTTCACCGTTTTGATGCTGATATGCAGCTCGTCCCCGATCTCCTTGTTGGACTTGCCCTCGGCAATGAGCAGCAGCACCTCCCGCTCGCGCTCCGTCAGTCCCTCGTCCTCATCCTGCGCCGTCCGTCTGCGAAGGCCGCGGGTCAATGCCTGCGAGACGTCGCCGCTCATGACCGGCATGCCGCGCAGCGCCCCCTGCATCGCATAGACGAGCTCGTCCGCCGACACCGTCTTGAGCACATAGCTTACGGCTCCCGCTTCGATCGCGGCCACAATTTTGTCATCCTCCAGAAAGCTCGTCAGTATAATGACGCGTACATGCGGATACTTGGCCAGCATGGCGCGGGTCGACTCGACGCCGTCCATGCCGGGCATCATCAGATCCATCAGCACAAGCTGGGGGACTCGGCCTCCGTACGCGCCGGCGTCAAGCCGGTCGATCGCTTCCTGCCCGCCCGAAGCCTCCCCGATCACCTCAAAACGGTCGTCCAGCATCAGATACGTCCGAATGCCGGCCCTCACCATCTCGTGATCGTCTACGATCAATACGCCGCTCGGGCTTTGCATCGCGCTTATTCCGCTCATTTCCGATTATCCCCTTCCGTTTCCTTCGATCGCATGGGCGAACTTGGGCAATCCGACCTTGATACGCGTGCCAGCGCCTGGTTTGGTCGCAATCTCGACGTCGCCTCCGAGCTGAATCGCGCGCTCGCGCATGGTGGTCAGCCCGTACGAGCCCGCCTTGACCCGATCCGCGCTGAAGCCATCGCCGTCGTCGTCGATCGATAACAGTACTTGCCTGTCGGTCTCTCCCAGGACGAGCCTGACTTCGTCCGCGCCCGAATGCTTCATGACGTTGGCCATCGCCTCTTGAATGATCAAAAAGAGCTGATGCTCCATGGCGGGCGGCAGCGCAGCGGATACGCGCACGTCGAGCGTGCCCTGCATGCCGTTTTGCCGGCAGTAATCCGGGAACCAGCGGTCCAGCGCCTCCGGCAGCGTCCTGCCCTGCAGCTCCAGCGGCCGCAACTGCGCGATCAGGCCGCGCATCTGGCGCTGCGCGGCCTTGGACATCTCGATGAGCTGCTGCATGACGCGGCCGGCATGCTCGGGGTTCTTGTCCACGAGCGCCGGCAGCGCCGAAGCGCTCATATGGATGGCGAACAGCTGCTGGCTCACCGTATCGTGAAGGTCCCTGGCCAGCCGCCTGCGCTCCTCGAGCACCGCTTCCTCTACGGTGGCCGCCTTGCCCATCACTTCCTTCTCGCCGAGCTGCTGCAGCAGGCGAAGCCGTTCGGCCAGCCCCAGCTGCAGCCGGTTGAATTCGCGATACGAGCCGGCGAACGCATCGGTCCGCTCCTCCGGGAGCCTCGCCTCCCAATTGCCGGCGGCCGACTGCTTGAGCGCCTCCTGGAGCGCGTCGATACGGCTCTGATACCTCCTGCCCCGGAAGTACGCGCTGACGATCCGGACGGCGATCAGCAAGGGAATCAGCCTGTAGATGGCCGCGCCCGCAGGCAGCGCCTCAATATGAGGACGCCACAGGCCGTAGATGACGCCCACCACGACGGCGCCCGAGAGCGTCGCATAAAAAGCCCACTCCCACTTGATATTGCGAAGCAGCTTCGGCATCAGTCGTTATCCCACCTTCGTCACGCGCACGTCGCCAATGAAGCAGCTAACGATAAGCACCACTTGTTTGTCTGTATCCTGAAATCCCGGCGTCTCCGCAGACATCTGATTGAAGAGGCCGCCGCGTTTCTGCTCCAGCACCTTCACGTCTCCGATCAGGCAGCTCGAGACGACGCGGATGCCGACGCTGTGATCGCCCGGCACATACGCCTTGACGTCCCCGATAAACGCGGATACGTAGATACGGGTCTCGCCGACGGGAATATGTGCGCGCGTCAGATCGATCGTCGTGTCTCCGATAAAATGCGAGATGCTCATCGGCTGAAGCTCCCACATCTCCTGTCCGATGTGCACGTCGCCGATGAATCGGCTGTGGTCGATACGGGATCCTCGCATCGAATGGCCGGGCGGGCGGTGATATTCCTTCCACATCCGCTCGGTTTCGTTGCCCCCGCCATAAGCTTGCTCATCGAAATGTCCGTGCCTCGCATGACGTTCACGCGCCTTGGCTTGATGACGCTCGCGGTGCTTGGCATGGATCCGTTCGACGCGCTCCTGCATCCTGGCGTTGAAGTGGTCCATCCGTTCCTGGCGCCGCTCCATGCGCTGGCTCAGACGATCGGTCGGATCCCAGCCGCGCCCTCGCGCATCGCCTTCGCCAGGATCCTCCGAACGCCGCTCGGCCGCGTGCGAGTCTCCCGGAACGGGATCATCGGCAAAAGCAGTCGGGCTGTCATACGGTTGCGGCGGAGGAGGCGGCGGCAGCGGAGCTTCGAACGGCTTGGGAGCGGGCGGAGGCGTCACTTCGTTCCAGCCGCTTTCCTCCCATTTCTTTTTCGATTTTCCGCAACCGCTTCCTCTGAAAACCATATTGAGACCGGCTATGATAAGAGCGGCGGGAATGGCGAAACGAATCAAATCGCCGAGCTCCCAATGCAGCCATCCCAAATTGCGCCCCAGGAAAAAAAGTCCCATCAAAACGACGATCGAATTCCAGCCGAATCCGTTTCTCCGCTGCAGCAGCATCCCCTGAATGCCGAAAAAGATCATCAAGACGGGCCAGTAGTTCGAAAATAGATAGCCGATATCCACCTCGATGATCCCGCTCTGATTCAATAAAAAGATCAGGCCGCCGCCGATCAGAATAAAGCCCCAAAAAATGCGGTGAAGCACCGATTGCTGCATAGGGGTTCCTCCAGTTTTCTGTACGAATAGGTTCTGCTGGTTACATTATAAAGGAAAGTCGAATCGCATCCATAGCGGCGCGGGATGTAACTTGCCTCGGTCTCGGGACTGAGGCGCTACCCAGCCTCTTTAACATGTCATTTTTCATAACATGTTTCGTTGACATATATGACTTCTAAATATATAATTTGGTCGTATTTTTATTCTTCTTGTGGTCATGCGACAAAAAATCGAAGCATTCTGGGGGAAGTAGAATGACGTTGGAGACGCTCTCCAGCGGCGTCGATACAATATGGGTTGTATTGACCGCCGCGATGATCTTATTGATGGAAGGCGGCTTTGCGCTGCTCGAAGCAGGCTTCGTCCGGCAAAAAAACGCGGTCAGCATCATCATGAAGGTATTCGTGGACATCTCGTTCGGCGCCCTGTTGTTCTACGCCGTCGGTTTCGCGCTAATGTACGGCAAGGATGCCGGCGGCTTGATCGGAACGTCCGGCTTCGGCATGAAGGGCGACTTGTCCCATCTCAGCCTGAACATCTCGACGGACACCTTCTGGCTGTTCCAATGCGCATTCGTCATTGCCGTCATCTCCATCGTATCCGGCGCCGTCGCCGAGCGCATTCATTTCCGCGCGTACATCGTCTACACGATTGTCATGACCGGGCTTATCTATCCGATCTCCGGTCACTGGATCTGGTCCGCCGGCGGCTGGCTCGCGAAGCTGGGAATGGTCGACTTCGCCGGCTCTGCGGCCATTCATGCGCTCGGAGGCTTCGCCGCGCTGGCAGCCGCCCTGTTCCTCGGTCCGCGCATCGGCAGGTTCGCCGAGGACGGCCGGGTCAACATCGTCCCGCCCTCCAACCTCCCGCTCGCTTCCGTCGGCGCCTTCATTCTTTGGTTCGGCTGGTTCGGCTTCAATTCGGGGAGCACGCTCAGCGCGACCAATCCGAACATCGGCCACATTGCCGTAACGACGATGCTCGCCTCCGCGGCAGGCAGCGCTGCCTGCATCTTGTTTACCATTTTGCGCTATCAAAAAGCGGACCCGCCTACGGTTATTAACGGCGCGCTAGCCGGCCTTGTCGGCATCACCGCAGGCTGCGCCTTCGTATCGGACGGAGCGGCCATTTTCATCGGCGCGTTCAGCGGCATCGCGATGGTGCTGGCAACCGAATGGCTCGAGCGTCGTCGCGTCGACGATCCGGTAGGCGCCTTCGCCGTTCACGGGATATGCGGCAGTATCGGCACGCTCGCGGTCGGTCTGTTCGCCGTGCCGAGCCTGTCCCCTAACGCCGGCTTGTTTTACGGCGGCGGCTGGAAGCTGCTTGGCGTTCAAGCCCTCGGGCTTGCCGTCGTCGCCGTCTGGGGCTTCGCGCTCACCTGGGGCGCCCTTAAGCTCATCAATGCCTGGCGACCCGTGCGCGTCTCCCGCGACGAAGAGCTCGTCGGTCTCGACGTCGGCATCCACGGTGTGCCCGCTTACAGCCAAGAGCACGATTTCCTTGATATCGAGCGGCTGAAGGCAGAGTAGCGCCCCCTTTTTTTGGGCGGACCCGACTTCGTAAGAATACGTCTGACGACTCGACGAATGCCTGAGCTCTCCCGCATGAAAGGTTCAAACTGATCAGAAAAAGCCGATCCCGGACGACTCCGGAATCGGCTTTTCGTTTGCTAAGGTCCAAATGCTTAGGACAAATTAATCTCCCGGATCCGTTCCAGCGGGATCTTGGGCTTGCGGTCCTCGGTCAGCAATCCGTTAACCTCCTGCTGCACGTCGGTCACCTGCGTATAGCAGTAGCCGCAGATGCCTTCTACGCTGCGGATCGCGCGGGTCAGACCCTCGAATCGCTCGATGAACGCTTCGTCCGAATCGACTTGGCGGCCATAGCCCCAGCCTTTTTCCGACCGGTACGCGATCCCGCCGAACTCGGTGATCATAATTGGCTGCCCCCTGTAACCGTAGCCTTCGGCAAAAGCATACTTCCACTTGTTGCAAGTCGTATCGTTATCTGTGATCGCTTCGAGATCCGCATACCGCTTCAGAAATTCGTCCCCGGTTTCGACATAATCGTGCAGCGTCAGAATATCCGACACGGTATGCTCCCAGCCGTCGTTCGCGATGACCGGACGATTCGGATCGATCGCCTTGGTCAGATGGTAGATGCCCTCCGTGAACTTCTGCTGGCTGCGGTCGCGGAGAATGGAGGAGATGCCCCACGATTCGTTGAACGGCACCCATGCGACGATGCTCGGATGATTGTACTGCTGACGGACGATCTCCAGCCATTCCTTCGAAAACGCCTCGACGGCCCGGTCGTGGTACTCGAACGTCGCCGCCATCTCGGACCACACGAGCAGTCCCTTCACGTCGCACCAATAAAGAAAGCGAGCATCCTCGATTTTCATATGCTTGCGCACGCCGTTGTAGCCCATCTCCATTACCTTGTCGATGTCTTCGATAAGCGCCTCCTCGTTCGGCGGCGTCAGATGGCTCTCCGTCCAGTAACCTTGATCGAGGATCAATCGCTGATAGAACGGCACGTTGTTCAACAGCACCTTGTTTTTCTCGATCGAGATCTTGCGCATGCCGAAGTAGGAGCCGACGCGGTCCACCACTTCGCCGCCTGCGTACAGCACAAATTCCACGTCGTACAGATTCGGAAGCTCCGGCGACCACCAGCTTTTTTTCCACGGACCGTTCGCTTCATGCACGAGATCGACCTCGACCGATAGGCACGGACGATCGATATCGAGACCGACGCGCTTCACCGGCCTGTCCTTCAACGTGACGATCGCTTCGAGCCGAAGCCCGTTCGCCGCCTCCGTCCCGGTTACCTCATAGTCGAAGCGAACCCGATTGCGGTCGATGTCCGGCGTGATCTTGACGCGATCGAGCCGCTGCTCCGCCGCGTACTCCAGCCACACCGTCTGCCAGATGCCGGTGGTCTGAACATAGAAGCATTCGAAGTTGTCCTTCGTCCAGCGCTGTTTGCCCCGCGGCTGCGTGCAGCTGTCGCTGTCCTCGGCCTTGAGCGTAATCGTATTGTCGGCCCCGAAGACCAGATACGGCGTGATATCGAAGCTAAAAGCCGCATAGCCGCCCTGATGGGCGCCCGCCATCGTCCCGTTCACCCATACTTTGGCGATATAGTCGACGGCCTGGAAGTGCAGCAGCACTCGCTTGCCCTCGGCCTCCTTCGGGATCGGAACGGACCGGCTGTACCAGACTTGCGGATGGAACGCTTCTTCGCCGATCCCGCTCGCCTGCGTCTCGTACGTGAACGGTACGTTGATCGTATGCGTGCCTTCGAACGTCTCCTGCCATCTTAGTTTTTCCCCCGCGTTTTCATCGTCAAAGCGGAAGCTCCATCGGCCGTTCAGGTTCAGCCAGCTGTCGCGCACGAACTGCGGCCGCGGATAATCCTTGATATACGATTTGGTCGTCATTCGGCGCCTCCCTTGCCGGTCTTGGTCGCGATCTTAAGGGCATACACCGACGACGGACGCAGTGGATATCCGCTCTGCCATTCGGCGGCGGATATGACCCGGGTCGTGCAAGCGATCTTCGCCGGCTCGAATACGGAGTTGATCTCGTCTGCCGAATCGCCGGTGATCTCGTGCAGCGAAGTCGCGTCCGAAGCCGCGAAGTCGTCCAGACGAAGCTCCGTCCTGACCTCTTCCAGGCTGCGGTTTACGATAAATACGGTAACGACGGTACCGTCCTCGTTCGCGCAAGCCGCGACGTCCAGGTCCGGCAGGACGTCCAGTGCGAATGGCGCCGGCTTGGGAGATTGGACGGAAAAGCTGCCGCAGACAGTATCGACCGGCAGCATGCGGCTGATGTCGCTGCCCGCGTACAGCTTCATCACTTCATAAGTCGGCGTGCCGTATACGGTCAGGGGCAGACCGCTCCAGCCCGCCTCTTTGCCGCAGTATTGATCCGCATAGTAGTCGCCGACGCGAATGCAGCCGCCGAGCCAGCCGTTCACAAGATCGGAGAAGCTGCCGATCTGAACCAGGTCGCTCGCGCGCAGCATCTCGTTCAGATTGGCGGCGTTGGCGACCGCCGCGCCGAGCGTATGCTCCTCGGGCAATCCCTTGCGGATCGTATTCGGATAATACATCGTGTTGTACTCGGTGATCGCCAGCTTGATATGGGCGTGCTTCGGATTCGCGGCGATCTGCGCCGCCGTCCGCCCGATATCCGACCGCGTCCATTCGGAGAAGGCAGCCATTGCCTTGTACCGTTCCTCGGCCGGCGTCTCCCGGTTCATGCCGAAGCGTCCGTAGCCGTGATACAGATGCAGCGTCAAATAGTCGATATGCTCGCCCGCGATGTCGAGTACGGCCCGGTTCCAGTCCTGGTCGGTATGGCCGCAGGCCATCAGCGCGAGGGAAGGGTCCGCCGCCTTCATCGCCTGCGCGAAGGCGACGCAGCGCTCGCCGAATCGCTCGGCGGAGCAGGTGCCGACCTGCCACTGCCCCCATACTTCGTTGCCGATCTCCCAATAGCGGACACGGTATGGCTCGGGATACCCGTTGGCGGCCCGCAGAGCGCCCATCGGAGTGTCGATCCCGCCGTTGCAGTATTCGACCCACTGCGCGGCTTCCTCCGGCGTGCCAGAGCCGTCGTTCACGCAGATGAGCGGCTCTACCCCAAGCGCCTTGCAGAAGCCGATGAATTCGTCCGTTCCGAAGTACTTGCTCGTCCAACCGCCCCACGCCTCGTTGTACATGACGGGCCGCTCGAGCGCGGGACCTACGCCGTGCTCCCAGTGGTAGGCGCTGATGTAGTTGCCTGCGAGCCTCATCATGCCCGCGTTCAGGTCGCGCGTCATCTCCACGACTTCCCGCTTCACGATGCCGACGCTGTCCTCGGGGAGCAGGGACACGTGATCGATCCACAGCATGCCGGTAGACACGTGATCGATCCACCTCGGATGCGAGGCAGGTACGTACACGCGAATCTCCGCGTCGGCGCAGGCGCCCGAGACCGGCAGCCGCGCTTCGTATTCGCGCCAGTTGTGGCTGGCCAAGTCGATGCGGACGCTGCCGAGCGACGCCTCCGTACGCCGGTCGACCGCCTCGACGAGCAAATAGCGCAGCTCGACGGAAGCGCGTGCGACCAGCTTGACCGCGTATGCGATCGGTCCCTTGAGCGCCGCCTTCTGCGCGATGCCGGCATAGGCCTCGTCGTCGCTCAGCAGTCGGATACGCTGAGCGCGTCCCGAATGCCGCTGGGCGGACGCCTCGAGGGCGTACTGCGTGTTTTTCCCGTTCGTATAGGCGCGCCAGCGGCCGGAGACCGCTTGCTTTTCCTCCGCCTCGCTCTCGAAGTCCATGTCCTTCAGCGGGAAAGCGAGCATCGCGTCCATATGATCGCGTATGTCCTCGACGAAATGTCCGAATAGATAAGGGTTAACCGTATGGTCGCTCGGTCTGCTGCAGTCGATCGATATCGTTGCATTCTTTTTCAAGGTCGGCCTCCATAGAACGTGATTAATGGTTCATTGCGTCTTCAACCTTTGATCGATCCGATCATGACGCCCTTGACGAAGTGCCGCTGGACAAAAGGATACATGACCAGCACCGGCAGGCTGGATACGATGATGACCGCGTACTTGATGCTCTCGGCGAGCAGGATTTTGTCCTCGATCCCGACGCTGGCGTCCACCGCGTCGCTTTGGCTGATCATCAGAATCTCGCGCAGCACGAGCTGCAGCGGGTAGAGCGATTCCCGGCGAATATAGATGAGTGCGTTAAAAAAAGAGTTCCAGTGACCGACCGCGTAAAACAACACCATGACCGCCAGAATCGGCTTGGACAGAGGCAGGATGATATTCCAGAGCAGCCGCCAGTTCGAGCAGCCGTCCATGTGGGCGGCCTCCTGCAGCTCCCAGGGAATGCTGGCCTGAAAGTACGTGCGCATGACGATCAGATTGTAAGTGGCGATCGCGCCGGGTACGAGCAGCGCCCAAACCGTATCGACCATATGCAGGTTTTTGACAAGCATATAAGTAGGAATGAGGCCTCCGTTAAAAAACATCGTAAGTGTAATGATCACCATGAGCAGCCTGCGTCCCGGAAGATCCGGCCTCGACAGCGGATAGGCCGCCAGAACGGTCATGATCATATTGATGAGCGTGCCGGCCGCGGCGTAAAAGATCGTATTGCGGTAGCCCGTCCAGATTTTCCCGTTGTGCAGGATGTTCTCGTAGGCGGCCAGCGTGAACCCCTTGGGCAGCAGCCACACCTCTCCGCCGAGCACCTTGGCCGGATCGCTGAACGAAGCGCTGACGACGAAGATCAGCGGATACAAGACGACGAGGATGATCAGCACGGCGAAGACGTTCACGACAATGTCGAATACGCGGCCGTCCGATGCGCTTTTAACGGTCGTTGGTCTAGCCATCGCAAGTTGCCTCCTTTACCATAGACTCGTCTCCGCGGTCTTGCGCGCGAACCGGTTCACGAGCAGCAGGAGCGTCAGATTGATCAGCGAGTTGAACAGACCGATCGCCGCGGTATAGCTGTATTCGCCCTTGAGGATGCCTGTCGTGTAGACGAACGTCGAGATGACGTCGCTCGTTTCGAGATTCAGGTTGTTCTGCATGAGCAGTATTTTCTCGAATCCGACATCCATGAAGTGGCCGATATCCAATATAAGCAAAATGACGATGACCGGCACGATCCCCGGCAAGGAGACATGCCATATTCGCCGCAGCCTGGAAGCTCCGTCCATCTTCGCCGCCTCGTACAGCTGAGGATTCACGCCGCTGAGCGCCGCGATATAGATGATCGACTGCCAGCCCATATTCTGCCAGATATTCGAACTGATGAAGATCGTCTTGAACCAGCCCACGGACTCCATGAAGCGGACAGGCTCCCCCCCGAGCCACTCGATCAGTTTGTTGACAGGTCCGGTGCTCGGAGACAGAAAGACCGAGAGGATGCCTACGATGACGACGACCGACATGAAGTGCGGGATAAAGGTAATGTTCTGCAGCCATTTGCCGAAGGACTTGCTGCGAAGCTCGTTCACGATCAATGCCAGCAGGATCGGCACCGGGAACGCGATCAGCAGGGAGAACAGGTTAATGGATAACGTATTCCACAGCAATCTCTTAAAGTAATACGATTCGAAAAACCGCTGAAAATGCTCGAAGCCCACCCATTCGCTGCCCGCGATGCCCTTGCCCGGATTGAAATTTTTGAACGCGATCTGCAGCCCGTACAACGGCCCGTAGTTGAATATCAAATACCAGGCGATCGGCAAAAGGAGCATCAGGTACAAATCATACCGTTTGGCCATCCGTCTCAGCAGTCCGCTGCCCTGCCGCTTGCGGCTGACGGTCGCTGCGGCGGCCGCTTTGGGTTGCACGCTCTCCATGCGTATCTACTCCTATCTGAGCGGAGGATGCCTCTCTCCGGACTTCCCTTGCGGGCACGTTCGTCCGAAGAGAGGACTCCGTTCTTCTTCTGCTCGCTTTTCGAGGAAGCCTAAGCCAGGATTACTTTTTCATCTTATCGTAGGCGTCCTGGTAGATCTGCTGCAGCTCGTCGATCTTCAGCTTTTTCAGCGTCGCCTGGAATTCATCCCACTTGTCGAAGCTGAGCGCGCCGGCGATGAACTTCGTGCTCTGCTCCTCGTAGTACTTGTCAAGATCGTTGCGCAGGATGTTTACCTTTTGCGCGGTCGCTTCGTCGAACATCGGCGCCGCGTAGCGGACCTTCGGCATGAACGGATCAAGCTTCTTTTGCGCTTCCTGCACTTGCGGCGGGTTGATGAAGGAGGCGACCTTTTCGCTGATGAGGTGCGGCGCGCCGCCGCCGGCG
Organism: Cohnella hashimotonis; assembly: GCF_030014955.1. NCBI lineage: Bacteria > Bacillati > Bacillota > Bacilli > Caryophanales > Paenibacillaceae > Cohnella > Cohnella hashimotonis. Next base: position 1,757,659 of record NZ_JAGRPV010000001.1, on the reverse strand, counting down.
TAAGGCGTGAGCTTCGACTGGTTGCCCGAGTCGATGAATGCCTTGGTGTAGTATGGAATACCGTCCTTCACTTCGTAGTTCTCGCCCTCTCTGCCGAATCGCAGCAGCGTGGATCCCTCGTCGCTATAGAAGTAATCGATCCAGCGCATTGTGACTTCCGGATATTTGTTGACGGACGTGATGGCGAATGCCCCGAAATCCCGCGCGACCGGCGCACCTTGGCTCTGCAGCTGATCGCCGTGCGGACCTTTCAGCGGAGCGATGCCGGTATACTGATCCTGGATCGACAAGAAGTTATTATTCGTTTGATCGAAGAAAAATCCGGTATTGCCCGATCCTTGCTTGGCCAGATAATCCGCTTCCTTCTGCGAAAACATCTCGGGATCGAGCAGCTTTTCCTTATAAAGCTTGTTCAAATACATGAGCATTTCTTTGTTCCGGTCGTTGCCCATCCAAATATTCACTTTATCGTTCTCAAGATTAATGTTGTAGCCGAACTGCAAATCCAGACCGAACGACCCGCTCATCATCGCGAGTATAGGCAGTCCCTGGCCGGCTACCGGAGCGCGGGCGGTCATCGGCAGCTCGTCTTTTTTGCCGTTTCCGTTCGGGTCTTGGTCCCTGAAGGCGACGAGCACGTTGTACAAGTCGTCCGTCGTCTCCGGCATCTTCAAGTTCAGCTTTTTCAGCCACGCCTGATTGATCCACTTCTTGTCCGTGCGGGCGGCGTCCAGGGTGACGATGCCCGGAATGGCGTAGATATGGCCTTCCGGCGTCGTGATCCCCGCGCGAATCTCCGGATATTGATCCATCAGCTGCTTCAGGTTCGGCGCGTACTGATCGATCAGGTTCTCCAAAGGAATCAACTGGCCGGCCGCTCCGTATCGCGTCGCCTCGAGCTGCGAGAGTCCCGATCGGTAGAGAGCGTCGGGCAGCTCGTTGGACGCGAAGAGCAGATTTTTCTTCTCTTGAAATCCGTCCGTCGGCGCTTCGGTGAATTCCACCTGAACGTTGCTCATTTTCTCGTATTCCTGGAACACCGGCATATCCTTGAACGGTCCGTTAACGGGCGCGGTCCGAGTGAACATCTTCAGCTTGATCGGCTGATCCACGATCGGGAATCCGCTTGCTTTTACGGCACTGCTAGTCGAAGCAGCCGGCTCTGCACCTCCGCTTGCGCCGGAATTCGAGCTGCACCCGGCGAGCGCCAGACTGGACGCGACCATCGTGCCGATCGCGTAGCTTTTCCAGTTTTTACGCATACCTCTATGACCTCCGCTTAATGTGTTTTTCACCGAACCGACGTTGTAAGCGTTTTACCGGCGTGTTTTCATTGTAAGCGCGCTGCAAACGCTGCCAATTGCAATATTATGACTTTTCACTCCACTTATTTGACGGTTCGGTCGCCGTTCAGATAGGCTTGCGGGGTCACGCCCTTCATTTCCTTGAACACCTTGAAAAAGTAATTGTAGTTGGCAAAGCCCGCCTGCGTGCTGATCTGTTTGATCGAATACCGGCCGCTCTCCAGCAGCTTGCAGCTGACGTCGATCCGCACGCGGTTCAAATATTCAGAAAAAGTCGCATGCGTCTCCTCTTTGAATATCCGGCTTAAATAAGACGGATTGAGGCCGATCGCGCCGGCTGCCAGCTCCAGCGTAATATAGCCTTGATACTTTTCAAGAATCAGCTCGATCGCCTGCGATACATGCCGGGAGTAAGGCCCGTTCGCGCGTTGGCGCTTCAGCAGCTTGAGCAATCCGGCATAGTAGGATTGGAGCCACAGCTCCAACTCGGCGAGCTCGGCGATTTTTCCGAGATCGGCGCGGGACGGCAGCTCGCTCTTGATCGCTTCGGACGACAAAGTCGGCATCCACTTCTTGACGGCTTTGTCTCCGGTATGAAGAAGCTCGCTGACGATCATCTGAACGGTCTGGGAATGAACGGGCTGTCCGCGCACGGAAGAAAACACGGAGGCGAGCAGCTGATGCATGCCTTCCTTGTCCAAGCGCTCGATCGAGAGCAAAAGGTCCTTCTGCTCCTCGATCGTCAGCGACACGCGCCCGTTGAACAAGCTTGGCCGCTCCGAGGACGGCGAAGCGTCGAGCGCCCGTACCGCGGCGCCATAGCTGGCGGCAAACTGCGCCAGGTTGCCGCAAATATAACCGGGCGCGGCCATGCACTTGAGATTCAGCAATAACTCGAGCGCATGCTGAAGCTTCGCGATCATTCTCCCGACTTCGCCGGCGACGATATGCTCGCTCCGTTCCTTGAACGCGAACAAGACGATCAAGCGTCCATCCTCCGCATATGCCACGATCCGCTCGCGCATGTCTCCGAGACTCTGCTGCATGATATCGACGGCCTGCTGCGCAAGCCGATTCGTCTGCACGTCGCTGTAAGACTCCGTCAACAGCCTGAAAGACACGATCTGCACGGCGGCCGCCACATAGCGGATCGCCCCCCGGAACATTCCGTGTCGACCTGCCTCGGCCTCCAAATTTGACGCCGCCTCCGGCCTCCCTCTCGCCAAGTCCGCAAGAAAATCTCTTATGACCGCGGGATTTTCCCGATCCTCGGCCACTTCCTCTCCGGTATTTTCCCCGCGCTGCCGATCGTCCAAAGGCCGTATCTCGACCGCTTTGTTCAATACCGCCAGAAGGGCCGTCTCATTCAGCCGGTGCTTTAACAGATAATCGACGGCGCCGTCCTTCAGGCATTCGCGCACGTAGTCGTAATCGTCGTAGCTGCTCAGCATGATCGTCCGCACGGACGGATGCTTTTCTTTAATCGTTCGATTGAGCTCTACGCCGTTCATCTCCGGCATGTTCACGTCGATGATCGCGACATCAGGCGCCGATCTTCCGATCGAAGCCAGCGCCATGGCGCCGGTATGCGCTTCGCCGCTCAATTCGAATCCTTCTTTATTCCAATCCAGAAGCGTCGCCAGGTGATGGCGCACCAACGGCTCGTCGTCTACAAGCAGCACTCGAAACATGGCTCAACGCTCCTCTTTCCATGATTGATCCGTCTGTCCGAGCAAGGGGAAACGAACTTCCGCCGTCGTGTACAGACCCGGCTCGCTGTATAGCTTCACGCCGTACGGCTCGCCGTACATCCGATTGATCCGCTCATGCACGTTGCGCACGCCCATGCCGGAGAAGCGGGACGGCTGCTCCGAGGCGTCCGGCTCTCCCAGGAGCATATCCATGCGTTCCTGCGTCATGCCTTTGCCGTTGTCGGTCACTTCGATCTTGAGGTCTCCCTGTTCCGCAAAGACGCGAATGAGCACGACGCCTCCGGACGGACCGACGCCATGAACGATCGCATTTTCCACCAGCGGCTGGATCATCAGCTTGAGTACCGGGCACGCCAGCAATTCGTCGTCCTCGATTTGCGTTTGCAGCTTGATCGGCTCCATGAACTTGTATTTTTCGAGCGCGACGTAGCTGGCCACATAGTTCAATTCCTCCCGTACCGAGAGAAATTCATTGGCGTTGCCCAATACGCCCCGCATCAGCTCGATCAACGCGCCCGACGCCTCTTCAATGTTGGGCACCCCGTTGAGCTTGGCCAGGTATTTGATCGTATTGAGCGAATTGTAGAGAAAATGGGGCCTGATTTGCGCCTGCAGCGCGGTCAATTCCGCTTCGCGCTTCTTTTTCTCGCTGTTCCGGATATCTTCCATCAGCCGCTTCAGCTCCTCCACCATGTTGATAAAGACATGGTAGAGTTCGCCGATCTCGTCCTTGGTTCTGATCTCGGTTTTGGGAAAGGATAGATTGCCGTCTTTGACCCGGGTCATCATCGACTTCAGCCTCCTGATGTCGATGGTCGTGCGGGAGGACATCTGAAGCGAGCCAATCAGGACGACGGCAAATACGATGAGCGATACTTCGATCATCAGATTGCGGATTCTCGTGGATTCGCTGAGCAGCGAGTCCATCGGGATCAGCGCCAGCGTCGTCCATCCCGTATATGCGGATTGACGGCGGACGACGATGTAAGATCTTCCGTCGATTTTCATTTCGGCAGCATCTCCCGCACCGGCGAATCGCTGCTTGACGCTGACCAAGGTTTCGTTCGATGGCGCGGAGGAAGGCGCAGACTCGGTCGCGTAGACGAATTCGTCCTGCTCGTCCAGGACGTACAGCAGACTGTCCGCAGTCGGCTTTACCGCATACGTTTTTTTGATAAAATCATAATTCAGATCCACCATCACGACCCCGATCGCCTCGCGATTATATCGGATCTCGCGCCCGACCGTAATGGCGTCAGCCGTCCCCACCGGCTTAAAATAAGCATGACGCGAGCCGTTGCGCAGAATAAAGTCCATCGTCGGCGTCTCCAGGAACGTACGGTCGATCCAAGGACTGCCGGAAAAAAACACCTTCCCGTTCAGCCCAACGACGGCGATTCGCGAAATATAGGGCTTATAATCGATAAGCCCCGAGAGAAAACCGGTGATCAGCTTCTGCTCCTGAAACCATTCATAGCTGATCTCCTCGCTCGGGCTCATGATCGTGTCGATGACGGCGTATTTGTTGGACACGACGACCGTGTTCAGCCGGTCGATTTCCTGCAGCATAATATTGAGCGATTCATCCGCCTGACGGATGCTGTCCAGCACCGAGGTGACCGCATTTTGCTTGATCGTATCGCGCATGTTCACGTAAACGATGCCCGTCACGGATACGATGGACAGCAGCGTAACCAGGGCAAATGCGATAAAAATCTTCCCTTGCATGTTCAATCTGGGCGAAATCCGCCTTCGAAAAGCCGCCAGCTTCATTTTTAGCGTTCTCCTTTGTAGTCATCCTTGCACGGAAGGTGCGCTTCTCGTCGATCGAACGGATAAAGGAGGGACTTTGTAATAGACTTTGAACGCTCTTGTAAACGTGTACAAATTTGGGTAGCCCAGAGACAGTGCGACTTCCGTAATCGTCGCGTCCGTTTCGGTCAGCAGACTTATGGCCTTTTCCATTCGAATCTTCTGAATGTACTTCATCGGCGGCATGCCGACTTGTTCGGCGAACACGTCGGAAAAGTACGAGCGGTGCACGCCCGCGAATGACGCCACCTGCTGCACGGAGATGCCTTCCGTCGCGTGAAGCTCGATAAAATCCAGGCATTCGCGAATCCATCCGACATGCTCCTTGGCATCGATCGGCGCCGCATCCAAGATCAGACCGGCGAACAGCTCGCAGACTATGCCTTGCAGCGCCAACGCCGCGGCCGGCTTCCGGCGTTCGGCTGCGGAGAGCGCATCGATGACGCGCTCGGCCGATGCCTTAACGCTTGACGTGACCGCCTTTTTCCGAAAGGGACGATCCGGCGTCACCCCAGCCAGTTCGAGCAGCGACCCTACTCTCGCGCCGTCGAGCGCCAGCCAGTTCATTCGAAGCGGCGCTTCGGACGGAAGCTGACGGTAATGGTACGTTCGTCCGGGGAACAAGCAGAACAGATCGCCTTTGTGCAGCTCCGCCCATTTCCCCGCCCACTCGATCCTCACTTTGCCCTCGTATACAAAATGAAGGCTGTGGCACTCGATCCGCTTCGGTCCGACCTCGTATGAAGGCTTGGCGATGCTGCGTCCCGCCCGGACCGGCCAGAGCTGACTCTGTTTGTCCAGACGGCCGGGCGTATAGTAAATGAACTGGGCATACTCGTATTCGTACTCCTGCATCATCCCCGCCTGCTCCTTTCACCCATTTCCTTTTCTCTCCAGAAGACAACAAAATGACAATAGAAATCTAACAAATAGCTATTTATCAAACGCTATCATTTCACTAATATCATACTAGGAGGGGATTATCCTTGTCGAGAAAACCTAACATTTTGCTAATTACAAGCGATCAGCAGCACTGGAATACCATCGGCGCTCGCAATCCCGAAATATCGACGCCCAACCTGGACCGTCTCGTTCGGGAGGGCACGACGTTCGACAGAGCCTATTGCCCGAATCCGACCTGCACCCCAAGCAGGGCATCGATTCTAACCGGCATGTATCCAAGCCAGCACGGCGCCTGGACGCTCGGCACGAAGCTAATGGAGGACAGGCACACCGTAGGCGAGGACTTCGCGGAAGCAGGATATCGAACCGCTTTGATCGGCAAAGCGCATTTCCAACCGCTGATGTCGACCCCCGAATACGAATCGCTCGAAGCTTATCCGCTTCTCCAGGACCTGGATTATTGGCATAATTTCGACAAACGGTTCTACGGCTTCGACCACGTCGAGCTGGCTCGCAACCATACGAACGAAGCCCATGTCGGACAGCATTATGCGCTGTGGATGGAGGAGCAAGGCTGCGCGAACTGGCGGGATTACTTCCTGGCGCCGACCGGCACGATGGACCCCGCGGCGACGTACAAATGGCCGATTCCGGAAAAATATCATTACAATACATGGATCGCAGAGCGGACCAACGCGATGATGGAAACATTTAAAAATTCCGACGAACCTTTCTTCCTCTGGGCCAGCTTCTTTGATCCGCATCCCGAATATTTGGCGCCGGAACCCTGGGATACGATGTACGACCCGGACAAGCTGACGATACCTGCACTTGTTCCGGGAGAGCACGACCGCAATCCGCCGCACTTCGGACTCACCCAAGAGGCGGATCCCGACTTTTCGCACCTTGTCGAGACCGGATACGGCATCCATGGCTATCGTTCGCATCTTTATTACGAGTACGGCTCGAAGTTCAAAATGACGGCGTACGACAAAAAAAAGCTGGTCGCCGTTTACTATGGCATGATCAGCATGATGGACAAGTATATCGGCAAAATTCTCGACCGGCTGGACGAGCTCGGGTTGGCCGAGGACACCCTTGTCGTTTTTACGACGGATCACGGCCATTTTTTCGGTCAGCACGGGCTTCAGGCGAAAGGCGGGTTTCATTACGAAGACCTGATCAAGCTCCCCTTCGTCGTCCGTTATCCAGGACGTGTACCCGCAGGGCGCAGGTCAGACGCCATTCAATCCTTGGTCGATCTCGCGCCGACCTTCTTGTCTTTCTGCGGCATTCCGATCCCGCATGCCATGACGGGCGTCGATCAAAAAGAGACATGGCTCGGCAACCGCTCCAGCGCGCGGGATCACGCGATCTGCGAGTTCCGCCACGAACCGACGACGATCCACCAAAAAACGTACGTGGACGAGCGGTACAAAATTACCGTTTACTACAATCAAACCTACGGCGAGATTTTCGACTTGCAAGAGGATCCGGGCGAGCTGCGCAATCTGTGGGACGAGCCGGCAGCCGAGCGGTTGAAGACGGAGCTTCTATTGAAGTACATTTGGGCCGAACTCGGCAAGGAACCGATGCCGATGCCCCGAATTCATCACGCCTGACAGCAAGACAAAAGAAGCTCTTCCGAATGCGACCCGCAGGTCCTCGGAAAAGCTTCTTTGATGTCGCGCAAACCGCGCAAATGCTTATTCTTCTATATATTCGCCGTTCAGCTTCATCGCCTCGTACCGCGCAATCTCCTCGCGCAGCTTCCTGGCCTTTTCAAGCGGCTTTTTAACGTAATGGATATATTCGACCGCCGCATGGTGATCCGGCTTCTTGCCGCTCAGGAACTTGCGAAAGGTGGACATCGTCCGGTAGGCCTGCTCTTCCTTCTGCACGCGGCGCTCATAGCGCTGGACCATCTGCTCGATCTCCGCGACTTCCTCAAGCCGCTTCTCGATGAGCGCGTCGACCAGCGAGTGCACCTCCGCTTGCCGGGACGGCGCCGCCGATGACGGGATTCCTTGCACAATGAGCTTTGTCATGAAATATCACCTGTCTATTCTTGTGAAGATTCATCACACGTAAGCCAATTGTATCGGAAAACAGCCAGCATGAGAACCCTTATGTCAGCTATTTTTTAGGAAGAGATGACAATATCGATGCCGACGACGCCGATCGGACGGCCATCCGCTCCCTGCAGCGGCGTCGACACTGTCACGCAGGGCTTTTTCGTGATGGCGGACAAGTATACCTCCGATACGAAAATCTCGCCATCCATCGCTTTTTTCCACCACTCCCTGCTCCGTGCGTTGAGCAGGCCCGCGACCGGTTCGGAAAAAACGAAGGATCCGTCCGCCCTGTTGGACCAGATCGCTTCGACGCCGGCCGTCTGCGCCAGCCAACCGGAGAGCACCTTGCGGTGGATATCCTCATTCAGTCCGGCGAGCGCAGGATCGGCCGCCATCGTCGTGAGGAACTGCATCCAACGTTCTTTTTCCGCGAGCCCGGTATCCGACCAAACCTTGCCGCCGGCCTGATGAACGGCGCCGATCAGCTCGTCCGCCGCCGCCTTAAGCTCCGTAGACACTCTGCCGAGCTTGGCCGTCTCTTCGCGCTGCTTGAGATTTTGCGCGAGCGTATCGTCAATGCTGGACATCATTTGATTGACGGAGTCGACCACATCCTTGAGCATCGCATTGGCTGCCGAAGTCCGGCTCGCCTGCTCCGCCGCCGCGGTGAGCGTCTTGCCGACCTGTCCGTCCACTTTGACGATATGGTTGTAAATCGCGTCCATCCGGTCCCGATTGACCTGCATTTCGGCCAAGCCTCTCGCGACCGACTGCTTCTCCTCGGCTACAGAAGCGACGACCTGCCGGATGCCCGCCTCGATGTCGCGGACGATGCCCGACGAGCGTTTGACCGCAATGCTGCTCTGCTCGGCAAGCTTGCGAATCTCCTGGGCAACCACGGTGAAGCCGCTGCCGAATTCGCCCGCATGCGCAGCCTCGATAGCCGCATTCAGCGCCAAAAGGGAAGTCTGCGAGACGATCTCCTGGATCAAATCGTTCATTTGCGTAATTTTGGAGGCTTCGGCAATGAGTACGCTTACCCGCTCCTCCATCGTACCGTGATGGACCGCGAGATCGTTCATGACCTCGTCGGTCTGCAGCATCGACTTGCATACGTCGATTACGACGTCCCTGGCTTCCCGGCTCTGCCGGCTCATTCCCTCCGAGGTGGCGCGAATCTCCTCCGAAGCGGCCGCAACCTCCTGCAATGCCGAAAACGCTTCGTCCAGCCGCCCTGAAGCCAGCCTGCTCTGCTGCCGCAGCCGGTCCTCCTGCACGGCAGAACGGTCCGCGATCGCTTCCAGCTGCCCGACGCTCGAATCCACCTCGCCGACCGCAGCCTGCAGCCGGTCGGAAATGACGACGGCTTCGCCGACCATCGTCCGCAGCTTGTCCTGATCCGCGTCATGCCCTGCTGCCGCGCTCCCCGCCGACACGGCGGTTGCCGTATCGGACGCCGCCCGCTTCGCTTCGGTCCCGTCCGTTCCGTTGAACCACTTCCGCCATCCGGCCATTGCGAATCGCCCCCGACTTCCGTCGACACATTCTACATCGGATCGACAGAATGTAATAATAGCTAACATTATATCTGTCTGCCGGGCAAAATAAAAGAGGAACCTCGCGGTTCCCCTCTCTTATATTCGAATCGCTATAAATCCATGGCTCCTGCGCCACCGGCCTCGGCCTTCAGCCTGGCCTTCCCCCGGTGGATGCGGGCTTTGACGGTACCGACCGGCACCTGCAGGGCAGCCGCGATCTCATCGTCCTTGAACCCGTAATAAAACTTGTAAAGCAGCAGCGTGCGCGTCGCCGGCTCAAGCCGTCCGAGAATATCGGTCAGCTCCGCCATCGTCTCCGGCTCGCTTAATCTGCCTGCCCCCGACTCGCCGGCCGCATAAGCTTCGCTCAGCTCGCTGACGGGCTTGACGCGCCTGGCGCGGTTGGCGTTCAACGCCAGATTGGCGGCGATCGTCTTCGCCCACGGGATAATTTTGTTGCTCTCCCGAAGCGTGTCCCGCTTTTCCAAGATTCTAACCCATGCTTCCTGGACCACGTCGATCGCGTCGCTCTTGTGATGAAGCCTGTGACGGGCCACCCGCAGCATCTCCCGATACAACTCGTTCAGAAGTTCGTCCTCGATAGCGGATTGTTCGCGACTTCCGATTTCTCCGCGGGAGTTCGTCATGCCTCAATGTCACTCCTTAGGCCTTTTGATCCTCATCTCCTTTATTTTAACATATGGATTCCGATCGTAATATCATAAATATACTAAGAATCGAATTTTTTGTCGGACAAGTCCTGGCCCGCCACCGCGACCTCGTTCATCTCGTCCAGCATCGTCTCCGTCACTCTCCCGTTACCGCGGCGGATGACCTTGACCTTGACTTGCTTTTTCCCCCATTCCTTGAAAACCTGGCGAGTCGACGGGAAATAGAGGTCGATCCGTCTTCCTTTGATTCGCGAGCCGGTATCCGCCACGCAGCCATAGCCGTAGCCCGGGATATAAAGAAGCGTCCCCAATGGAAATAGGCGCGTATCGGCCGCGATCGTCGATACTTTGCTGCGCCTCACTTTGACGCCGGAATAGGTCACGCCGTATTGCGGGTGCCCCGGGCGCTTGCCGGTCGACTCGACGCCGGCCGTGTAGCCGGTCGCCAGTACCGATACTGTGGCGGGATACGATTCCTCCCGTTCTTCTTCCGCTTTTGCTTCCGCGACCGCGCGCGGAGCGTCGGACGATGTCCATGCGGCGGAAACGACGAGAAGTACGATGGCCGATCTGAAAAAAAAGCTTGCGGGCATTGGTAGCATTCCTCCTAGAGGGAGAATGCCCCAAGCCCGCAAGCTTTATTCGTCGCGATTCGAAACCTGTCAGTCGGTGCGCTTGCTGTCGATATCGCCCCTGATTCGCGCGATAAATGCGTCGATCGGCTCGGCGCCGATATCGCCTTCGCCGCGGCGGCGTACGGATACGGTACCGGCTGCGGACTCGTTCTCGCCTACGACGAGCATATAAGGAACCTTCTCGAGCTGCGCCTCGCGAATTTTGTAGCCCAGCTTCTCGTTGCGAAGATCCGCCACGACGCGAACGCCGGATTCGCGAAGCTTGTCCTCGAGCTCGCGCGCATAGGCCTCGAACGCCTGGCTGACCGGCAGGATCTTGGCCTGCACCGGGCACAGCCATACCGGCAGCGCGCCGGCAAAGTTCTCCAGCAAGAACGCAGTCATACGCTCCATCGTGCTGATGATGCCGCGGTGGATGACGACCGGACGATGCTTTTTGCCGTCGTCGCCGACATACTCAAGCTCGAAGCGCTCGGGCAGGAGCACGTCGATCTGGGCGGTCGAGAGCGTCTCTTCCTTGCCGAGCGCCGTTTTTACCTGTACGTCCAGCTTCGGTCCGTAGAACGCCGCCTCGCCTTCCGCCTCGAAGTACGGGAGCCCGAGCTCGTCCACAACCTCGCGCAGCATGCGCTGCGTCGTTTCCCACATATTGTCGTCCGGCCAGTACTTCTCCTTGTCCGCCGGATCGCGGTAGGACAGGCGGAAGCGGTATTCCTTGAGTCCGAAGTCCTCGTACACGCGCTGGATCAGCTGTACGACGCGCTTGAACTCTTCCTTGATCTGGTCGAGACGGCAGAAGATATGCGAGTCGTTGAGCGTCATCGCACGCACGCGGTGCAGGCCGGTCAACGCCCCCGACATCTCGTAGCGGTGCATCGTGCCGAGCTCGGCAATCCGGATCGGCAGATCGCGGTAGCTGCGCATCTCGCTCTTGTACACCATCATGTGATGCGGGCAGTTCATCGGACGAAGGACAAGCTCCTCATTGTCCAGCTGCATCGGCGGGAACATGTCCTCCTGGTAGTGCTCCCAGTGCCCCGAGATCTTGTACAAGTCGACGTTGGCGAGAACGGGCGTATAAACATGCTGATAGCCGAGCTTCTCCTCGAGATCGACGATGTAGCGTTCGAGCATCTGGCGCACCTTAGCGCCGTTCGGCAGCCACAGTGGCAGACCCTGGCCGACCTCGCGGGAGAAGGTGAACATGCCGAGCTCCTTGCCGAGTTTGCGGTGATCGCGCTTCTTGGCCTCCTCAAGGAAATGGAGATGCTCGTCGAGCTGCGCCTTCTTCGCGAAGGCGGTGCCGTAAATGCGCTGCAGCATCTTGTTCTTGCTGTCTCCGCGCCAGTAAGCGCCGGCCACGCTGAGCAGCTTAAACGACTTGATGCGGCCGGTCGACGGCAGGTGAGGCCCGCGGCACAGATCGAAAAATTCGCCTTGGTCGTAGATGGTGATCTCAGCGCTTTCGGGAAGCCCGTTGATCAGATCCAGCTTGAGCGGATCGCCGAGCTCGGTATAGATCCGAAGCGCTTCTTCGCGGCTGACGACGCGCCGCACGATTGGCAGGTCCTCCTTGACGATTTTCTCCATCTCGGCTTCGATCTTCGCCAGGTCGTCGGGGGTGATCGACTGCTCCATGTCGATATCGTAGTAAAAGCCGTCCTCGATTACCGGGCCGATGCCCAGCTTCACGGCCGTATCGCCGTAAATGCGCTTGATCGCCTGCGCCATAAGGTGAGCGGTACTGTGGCGCATCACTTCGACGCCGTCGGCGGAATCGAGCGTCACGATTTCGACCTTGGCGTCCGGCGTCAGCTCGGCGTTCAGGTCGACGACTTTGCCGTCCAGCTTGCCGGCTACGGCGTTTTTCTTCAGTCCCGGGCTGATCGAACCGGCGACGTCGGCGATGTTGGAGCCGTCCTCGTATTCGCGGACCGCTCCGTCCGGCAATTTGATCTGTACAGTCATTGCGTTGGCCTCCTTGGCAGCGTTGAATTTATTATTGGGGACAAATCAACGCAAAAAAGCGCCCGTCCCCGGTAAGGGACGAGCGCCTGTCTAATGGCGTCCGTGGTTCCACCCTCGTTCAACCGTCGCGCCTGCCGCTCAAGACGGCGTACGGACGATTCTCTAGGCATGAGTAACGGTCATGACCCGGCAGCCCTTAGTGGCGATGCGCGCCTCGCTGCCCGTTCGCTTGCTTGCGAACCGTGCAGAATGCCGCTTGCGTTCGGAGCTGCAGCTCGAAAGGGGTCGACGCTTGCCGTTGCCGGAAGGAACTTGCAGCCAAGGTTCCTCTCTCTGGGCCGTCCGTTGCAGCGCCGCTGTCTTTCTCACAGCCGATACGATGAATTATACCCGCTGCCGGCCGCATGCGTCAAGCGGACATAGGACTCGATTCGGAGCTTCCGGCCTCCTGTGCATGGGTTTTTCATGCGCCCGCTTCAGCGCGGCACAGGATGGTCGCAAATGGCGGCTCTCTCGCCAAAAATGCCCATCAGCGTCCGCACGACCTGCGCATCCGGTTCGTCCGTATGGATATAAAGTCTTCTCGGGCTCGCCGCGAGCAGCCGAGTGACCAGCAAGCTCTCGCGGTCCTGCTGATCGGATGCCGCCTGCAGGATCGGTTCGGTAACCGGTTCGTCCTGCAAAGGACGCATTTTCTCGTCGAGCAGCGTCGGTCCTTGTCCTCCGCCGTGCAATACGTGGATTGCCGGCAGTCCCGTCTCCTGCCCCTTCACCATCGATTGAAGCAGGCGCATGAACTCCTGGTACTGCCGGTCCATCAGCATTTCTTCCACCGCAGTTTCGGCCGCTTCCTTCAGTTCTTCGGCATGCTCGCGCATACGGAACCGCATGAAGCCATCCAGATGAAGCGAGCCGTTTCGCCATAAATAATCGCCAAGCTTCACCGCTATCTTGACCAGCCTTCGTTTCCTGCCTTCGCCGGCGACGGCGTCCGGGCCGCCCGCTTCGCCGTCCGGCAGCTCCCCGTTCAGCAAGACGATCGCTTCCCGGATCCCCGTCTTGATTTCCTTCTGGTCGCGCGTTCCTAATCTCCGCTGCATAAATCGTTCGAGCGCCTGAGGCTCCTTGACCGCCAGCACGAATTCCGCCAGCACCATGCCGATCTTGTCGCAAAACTCCCTTTGTCCAGCGGAAATATCCAGCCCGCACACGATGGCGTCGCCGCGTTCGGCAAGGCGCCACGGGCCTTGTCCCGCACTGTCGGCCAGCCCCTCAAAGGCATCGTTCATCATGCGCTGAAGCCTGCTTCTCATCTCCAGCCCCCCGTACAAACTAACTGCCCACCGCTCCCTGTTCATCCGCTCACCCCCGGCTTCCTGTTCTTAAGCTATATGGTGACCGGAATCGCCATATACGATCGCTCGCCGCATGTGGTATATTTTATTAATTTCGGGTTGGTAAAATGCGGAATCCGAAGAGATGTTTTTGGAGCAGGCAAACAGGCAACATAGAGTAACGAGCAAGGCGACATGGGAAAAGTGGGGCATCCTCCGCGATCAGGGACGATATCAGAGGCTGTCACGGGCGATGTAGTGGGCCTGCCGGCGGTATTAACGAGCACACCTGGCACCCGTTGCCGCTAAGACGCCCGAGCAGCGCCGCCCTCGTTTTCACTAACCTCCAGGCAGCCGAAAAAAACGCTTATCCGCGCTTTTTCCCAAAGGGATAGAAGCTGGATAAGCGTTCAAAAAAAGAAGTGGAATCAGTTCTGCATAATAAAGTCCCGCGTCACGCTCTCGTCCTCGTTGTACACCTTCAAAATCTCGTACCGCGTATTCCGCTGCGCAGGAATCTTGCCTGCCTCGCGGATCAGCTTCAGGATGAGCTCGATGTTGACCTTATGCGTGGTGCCCGCCGCCGAGACGACGTTTTCCTCCATCATCGTGCTGCCGAAGTCGTTGCAGCCATAGGTAAGCGACAGCTTGCCGATCTCCGGTCCCATCGTAACCCAGGAGGACTGGAAGTTGTCGATATTGTCGAGCGCGATGCGGCTGATCGCCAGCGTCTTCAGATATTCTTCCGGCGTCGCCTTCTCGCGCTTCATGTTCGTATTGTCCGGCTGGAAGGTCCACGGGATGAACGCCAGGAAGCCCTTGGACGGGTAGCCATTGTTCAGGCACTCATCCTGCGCTTCGCGCACGCGCAACAGATGCAGCGCGCGCTCTTCCATCGTCTCGCCGAAGCCGATGACCATCGTCGCGGTCGTGTTCATGCCGATCTTGTGCGCGGTCGTCATGACGTCCATCCAATCGCGCCAAGAGCCTTTGAGCCGGCTGATCTTCTTGCGCGTACGATCGTCGAGAATCTCGGCGCCGCCGCCCGGCAAAGAGTCCAGGCCCGCCTCGTGTATCTGACGAATGACCTCCTCGAGCGACAGTCCATCCGAAACATCCTTCATCTTGTGAATCTCGGCAGGGGAGAAGGAGTGCATCGTAATATCGGGGAAACGCGCCTTGATCTTGCGCAGCAGATCGAGATAATAGCCGAACTTCAGGTTCGGATTCGTACCGCCTTGCATCAGGATCTCGGTACCGCCGACGTCGACCGTCTCCTGAATCTTTTGCAAAATCAGTTCGTCCGGCAGCACGTAGCCTTCGTTGGAGCCCGGCGCGCGGTAAAAGGCACAAAAACGGCAATATACGTCGCAAATATTCGTATAATTCACATTCCGGCCGACTACGAATGTCGTAATCGGATCCGGGTGGCGGCGCAGCATCAGCTCGTTCGCTGCCGCACCCATTTTCTCGATCTCTTCCGACTCGAACAGCTTGACGACATCTTCCAATTCCAAGCGCTGGCCCTGCAGCGCGCGTGATAGTATTCCATCCACCGCACTCATCGTTCAAGCCTCCTTCACTATGCACTTATTTTAACGCTGTTCGCCGTCCTTGTCATGCATTTCTTTGTGAAATAAATCACGATTACTTCCGAATGAAAAGGCGCTTCCATTATCAGGAAGCAACCAATCCGCGCCGACTTTGTATCCGTTCCTTCATCTCTTGGAAAATACCACGCTCATGCTCGTGCAGCAGCGGATTCGGACGTGCGAAATAATAACCTTGTCCCATGCTGACGTTGAGCCGGAACAGCACGTCCGCCTCTTCCTCGCGCTCGACGCCTTCCGCCACGACATCGCAGCTCATCTCGCCGGCCGCGGTCACGATCGCGCGCAGCAGGCTTTCCTTGACCTTGTACCGATCCACGAACTGGATAACCGAGCGATCGATCTTGATCAGCTCCGGCATCAGCTCGCCGATCCATTGCAGGCTCGAGTATCCCGAACCTGCATCGTCGATCGCAAAGCGATAACCCTTCTCGCGGAAGCGGTCCAATATCCGGGACATCTCCGACAGATCGTGAATCTCGTGGCGCTCGGTAATCTCGAGCACGATCTGCCCGGCGGACAGCGACGGATGCCGTTCAAGGCACTGCTCCAGATGTGCCATGAACAAGGGATGCGCCAATGTCACCGGCGTGACGTTCAGAAAGACGGGCTCGCAGATGCGCCGGCTCGCGATCTCGTCCAGCGCATGCCGTACGACGATAAACTCAAGCTTGCTCAGCAGCTTGCTCTGTCCAGCGAAGCGGAACAGCTCGTCCGGCATATGGAACACGCTAGCGGCCGGACCACGCGTCAAAATTTCCCAGCCGTACACATCGCCGCTTCTAAGGTCCATGATCGGCTGCGCCAGCACCGAGATCCGGCCTTCCGCCAAGATCTCGTCGAGCTGCCTGCGGGCCTCGATTACTTGCGGCGTAACCGCACCCGTGGCGAGCGCCAACGCAAAATCGAAAGTCTCCTTGAACAACGTCGCCGCATCCCGATCTGCCGCCCAAGAAGCGCTCGATACCGGCACGTAAGTGCCGGTCAGCTGCCATTGCTCCGCGGCTTCGGACAAGACGGCTGCTGTGCCGCCTTCGAAGGCGTGCCGCAGCAGCTCCAGCCTGCGAAACAGCGAGACGGGCACGAACGATTCGTCAGGATCCTGCGTCGCGCTGACGAGCACGACATAATCTTGCGGGCCGTACTGATCCATGCCGATCAGCTCCCGCTTGCCGAACTGCTCGCGCGCCAGCAGCGCGAGCTGCCTTCGGCTGGCGGCGGACAGCCGCTTTTCGTCCTCGCGGCCATGCTTCCGATGCTCGGGATCGAACTTGCTCTCCCAGCGGTACAACGCTAAAAAGCAGGCTTCTCCGCGACCGAGACACTGCCGTAGAAGAGACAGGATCGGCCGCCGGATCGTAAAATCCGGCGGGAAGGCATTCAACCGGCGATCCGGCAGAAATGCCTTGGCCATCGTCTTTAATCTCTCAAGCAGCATCGTCGCGGTCACGTCATCGCCTGCCTTGTCTTGTCGAATCTTTTTGTCGAATCGTTCTTGTCGAATATTGTTATTTTATCACGAATCGGAATGCTCGGAAAGGCGAATTATGGAAGCTGGTTTCTAGCTGGTTTCTAGCCGTCCTCTAGCCGTCCTCTAGCCGTCCTCTAGCCGTCCTCTAGCCGTCCTCTAGCCGTCCTCTAGCCGTCCTCTAGCCGTCGTCCAGCAGATCCTCCAGCCGCTTCTATCCGTCCAAAACCACGGCTAGACCTTGATCTTCTTAGTCTTCCAACGCCTGCGCGAGGTCGCGAATGAGATCGTCGATATCCTCGAGCCCGATCGAATAGCGCACGAGTCCGTCGGTAATGCCCCTCGCCGCCCTTACTTCAGCAGGCATCGCGGCGTGGGACATCATCGCCGGATAGGACAGAATGCTCTCGACTGCGCCAAGGCTGACCGCCACGATCGGTATGCGAACCTTGCCGAGCAGGCGCCTCGCCTTTTCCCCGCTCCCCGCATCGAACGAGACGACGGCGCCGTAGCCTTGCGATTGCCGCTCGTGAATTTCCTTACCCGGATGACCTTCCAGTCCAGGATAATAAACGCGCGCCACGCCCGGATGCTCGCTCAACCATTGCGCGAGCTTGCGCGCGCCGCGTTCGCTCGCTTCCATGCGTACCTGCAGCGTCTTCATGCCGCGCATGAGGAGCCAGCTCTCCTGTGTGCCGAGCACCGTCCCCAGGCCGTTCTGCAGCGCCTTGACCCGTTTGCCGAGCTCCGCGTCCGCCGTAACGATCAAGCCCGCCAGCACGTCGCTGTGGCCGCCCAGAAACTTGGTCGCGCTGTGCAGCACCAGGTCGACGCCAAGCTCGATCGGACGTTGGTGGTACGGCGTCATGAACGTATTGTCCAGCATCGTGAGCAGCCCTTGTTCCTTGGCCCAGCCAGCAATCCGCTTGATATCGGTGATCTTGAGCGTCGGATTGGACGGCGTCTCCATAAACAGCGCCTTCGTATTCGGCCTGCGCGCCGCGATGACTTGCTCGAAGTCGGTCATGTCCACGAAGGTGGATTCGATCGCCAGTCGGTTCAGCACGGTCGTCAACAGGCGGTAGGTGCCGCCGTAAACATCCTCCGTGACGATGACGTGGTCGCCTGCCGAGAGCAGCAGGAACGCCGTCGAGATCGCCGACATCCCGGAGGAAAACGCGAACCCGCGCGTACCGCCTTCGAGCAGCGCGATATAAGATTCCAGCGCTTCCCGCGTCGGATTGCCCGAGCGGCTGTAATCGTGCTTGGGCGGCTGCTCCAGGTCGAAGTGGTGAAACGTCGACGCCTGATAGATCGGTACGCTGGAGGCGCCGGTCGCCTCGTCGATCTCCGCGCCGAAGTGGATCAGCTTGGTGGCGAACTCGCGGTCTCCCGCGTGCCGGTCGCTTGGATGCGTCACGCGCGTTCCCCTCCGATCTCGGCCGTGGCGGCCTCGATGGCCTGCCCCAAATCGCCGATCAGATCGTCGATATGCTCGATGCCGACGGAAAAGCGCAGCAGGCGGTCGTCCACGCCAACCTTACGGCGGATCTCCTCGGGAATGTCCGCGTGCGTCTGCACTGCCGGATAGGTCAGCAGCGACTCGACGCCGCCAAGGCTCTCCGCGAACGCGATCAGGCGCAAATGGCGTAAAATGGGCTCGATCGTGCGGGCGTCCTTCATGCGGAAGGAGAAGATGCCCGTGCTGCCCGATGCCTGTCGTTTTTGAATCTCGTGACCCGGATGCGCCGGCAGCGCGGGGTGGTATACCGACGCCACGGCCGGGTGCTCGTCCAGCCACTCCGCCAGCTTGACGGAATTGAACTCGTGCCTCTCCATCCGCAGCGCCAGCGTCTTCATGCCCCGCATCAGCAGCCACGAATCCTGCGGCCCGAGCACCGCGCCGATCGAGTTGTGCAGAAACGCCATTTCGTCGGACAAGGCTTGCCCCTTCGTCACGATCAGTCCAGCCAGCACGTCGTTGTGACCGCCCAAGTACTTGGTAGCGCTATGGATGACGATATCGGCGCCGAGCTCGATCGGCCGCTGGAGGTACGGCGTGAGCAGTGTGTTGTCGACGATCGTCAGCAGCCCATGCACCTTGGCCCAGGAAGCGACCGCGGCGATGTCCGTAATCATCATAAGCGGGTTGGTCGGCGTCTCGATCAGGACAGCGCGGGTAGCCGGCGTACGCAGCGATTCGAGCGCGTCCAGATCGTTCGTGTCCACATACGATGCCGTCACGCCGAAGCGGGACATGATTTTTTCCAGCAGCCGGTAGGTGCCGCCGTATAAGTCGAGCGAGACGATCAAGTGATCGCCTTGCTTAAAGAGGGCGAAGATCGTCTGGAGCGCGGCCATGCCCGAGCTGCAGGCGAAGCCTCGGTCTCCGCTCTCGAGCTGCGCGGCCGCTTCTTCGAGCACGGCTCTCGTCGGACTCTTCGTGCGGGCGTAGTCGAAGCCCGTGCTCTGACCGAGCTTGGGATGGCGGAATGCGGTCGCTTGGTAAACCGGGAAGCTCACGGCGCCGGTAGCCGGATCCTCCTGCGAACCGATTTGGGCAAGACGGCTTTCGATTTTCATAAATAGAATTCCTCCATCTTCATTAGGTTGGGCTTGCGCCCGCTAACTCGATCGATCCTGCCGTCTCTACGCATGCATGCGTACAAGCGCTTCTCCTGCGGCTCCTCCGCTCAGATGCCCGCGCCCAGGTCGTACGGCGTCTCCTGGTAGACGTAATAGTTCAGCCAGTTGGAATACAGCAGGTTTGCGTGCGCCCGCCAGGTGGACAGCGGCATTTTCGACGGATCGTCCTTCGGATAATAATTTTTCGGCACGTCGATCCGCAGCCCCTTGGCCTTGTCGCGATCGTACTCCCACTTCAGCGTGTTCGGGTCGTATTCGGAATGTCCGGTAACGAAAATCTGCTTGCCCCCGCGCGACGCCACGATATACACGCCCGCTTCCTCGGACTCGGCCCACACCTCGAGCTGCTGCACCTTATCGATATCCTCGCGTCTCACCTCGGTGTGCCGGGACTGAGGCACGTAGAACATTTCGTCGAATCCCCGCAGCAGCGGCACGTTGCGCTTCGCGATCGTATGCGGGAACACGCCGAACAGCTTTTCTTCAAGCGGCAGCTTGGGCACGCCGAAGTGGTGATAAAGGCCCGCCTGGGCCGCCCAACATATATGGAAGGTCGAAGTAACGTACTTGGCGCTCCAATCCATAATGTCCTTCAGTTCTTCCCAATAGTTGACCTCTTCGAAGGGTAAAGTCTCGACAGGCGCGCCTGTGATGATCAGACCGTCGTAGCGCTGGTGGGAGATCTCGTCAAACGTCTTGTAGAAGCTCTCCAGATGCTCGGAAGACGTATTCTTGGACGTGTGCGTCTTCGGATGGAGAAGCACGACCTCTACCTGCAGCGGCGTATTCCCGATCAGCCTGAGCAATTGCGTCTCGGTCGTTTCCTTCGTCGGCATCAAATTCAGTATCGCAATCCGAAGCGGCCGAATATCCTGGTGGTAGGCGACGCTTTCGTCCATGACGAATATGTTTTCTCCGGCCAGTATCTCCTTGGCGGGCAAATTGTCGGGTACCTTGATGGGCATAATATCACTCCTAATCAGGTGTGTTGGCAAAACAAAAGACCCGCTTTCGTCGGAAAGGGGTCGTCGTGAACAAACGGTCGCGCGATCGCCTCTCTCATCTCCCAGAAACGTCCGAAACGGACGTCTTCGCAAGAATTAGCACCGTGCGTACGCTACGCCGGTTGCCGGGCTTCATCGGGCTAGTCCCTCCGCCTGCTCTTGATAAGATGGGCAAAACTATTCGGTTGTAAGGGTTAAACTACAATTAATGTAACCGATCGTCCCGCTTCCGTCAAGCGCCTAGACAGCCGCGAGAAATTGTCCTTGAAAGGGATCAAGCGGAGGATTATACTTAACACGGATTGCGCCCGGACAGGGCGGATTCGGAGCTAAGCAGCGATCCGAAAAACGGAAGGGGGGAGCCGGTCATGGAAGGAGATCATCCTGGGCCAAGTCGCACTTCAAGACGCATTGCCGCAGGACGAGAGTCCGCCGCCGAAGCCCCGCGCTTGCCCGGCTCCGCCGAGTAAACCCCTTCGCGCGCGGATGTTCGCCCTGCATAATACGACAGCGCCGTACCCATGCGACCTTAGACAGGCGCGCCGGGCGGCGCTTAAGCCGATTATGACAAGGAGCGATATTCATGAAAATCCGCCTGGTCCGTCAAGGCGTATTCACGCCTGTTGAAGATATTACCCAAACGCTTATTCCGCCGGATGAAGGCTTCTACTGGATCGACGCGGACGTCGACGACCTGGTCGTCCTGCAGCCGCTGTTCGGCATCCATGATCTGGCCGTCGAAGACTGTCTGACGGAGGAAGAGCAGCGACCCAAGCTCGAGGTTTACGAGAGCCATTATTTCCTGGTCATCAACAGCATCCGGTTCGACGACGAGGAGATTTTCCTCCGCTCCCTTAACGTCTTCCTGGGACGTCACTATCTGATCACCGTCACGCGTCAGAAGATCAACGAGCTGCGCAGCATCAAGCCGATTCTCTGGGAGCAGGAAGTCAACTCGGCCGACCGCTTGATGTACCACCTCGTCGATATCGTGGTCGACAACTATTTCTCCGTCGGCGACCGGATCGAGGCCCGCATCGAGCAGCTCGAGGAAGATATTCTGATGCACACCAAAAAGTCGCATCTCACCGAGATCATCGGGCTGCGAAGCGAGATTCTGTGGCTCAAGAAGGTGCTGGGCCCGCAGCGCGACGTCATCGCCACGCTCAACAAGCGGGATCTCAGGCTCATCGATCACCAGCTGCAAAAATACTTCATTGACATTCACGAAAATGCCGTCAAAATTTACGAAACGTTCGAGACGTACCGGGACCTGATGGGCAACTTGCGCGAAGCCTACCAGTCCAGCGTCGCCAACCGCGCCAACGAGATCATGCGCGTATTCACGGCGCTGACGACCATCTTCATGCCGCTCACCTTCCTCACCGGGGTGTACGGGATGAACTTCGATTACATTCCCGGGATGCACGACCAGTATGGTTCCGTCGTACTGCTGTGCATCATGATCGGTCTCGGCTTCGGAATGTTCTATATATTCCGCAAGAAGGATTGGCTATGAACGACGCCGGTCCGCTACCTCAGACAAGGCGCTCCTGATACGCTGCAGCGGCAGCGAACGGGAGCGCCTTTGTCGTTGAACGAAGATTAGACCTGTACGCCGCCCGCTGTCGCGGCCAACGCCCCCGCGCCGCGGTCGCCGCTATCGGCGAACAGACCGCGCTTGTGGTGATGCCGCCAGCGAAGGTACAGCACGACGCCCCGGATATACTCGTCGAGGATCATGCCGGCATAGACGCCGTAAAGCCCCCATTCCAGCTGGATGCCCAGCAAATAAGTAAGGCCGACGGACACCAGCCACTGGCTGGGTATCGATATCTTCATCATATAACGGCTGTCGCCGACCGCCACGATCGATTGGCCGAGTGCCATATTGAGCATCTTGCCCGGCTGGAGAATCAGATTGAGCCACAGCAGCACGATCGCCATATCCACGATCCACGGATCGTCCGTGAAAAAGGTGATGATCTGCTTGCGGAACAAGAGCATAAGCGCCGTGTTGAACATGACGAACGCCATGCCGTACCCCATCGCGCGATAAGCGCTTCGATACGCCTCGGTCAGCCTTCCCTGCCCGAACAGGTAGGCGATCAGGATCTGCACCGCCATCGCGTACGACCACCCGATCGTGAAAGCGAACGATTCCATCGTGTTCATATAGGTTCGCGCCGCCAGCTCCTGCGCGCCCATCACGCCGATGAGCCCCGTGATCGCGAGCTGGGAGATCTGCCATGAGCCGCCGTTGATGCTGAGCGGCCAGCCGATCCGCAAGATCTCCCGCGACTTGCTCCAGTCCGGACGCAGAAATTCGCGGAGGCCGATCCGGCCGCCGAAGGACGAGCGGAACACGTAGAGCAGCAGCACGACCGACGCCGCCCGCACGAACAGCGTGGACAACGCTACGCCGAACAGCCCCCACTTCGGAAAGCCGAGCAGGCCGAAAATAAACAGCGCGTTCAGAAAAATGTGAACGACGTTCATCATAATCGCGATGTACATCGGAGAGCGTGTATTGCCCGTGTTGCGGATGGCCGTAGACAACGCATTGCCGATCGCGGTGAAGACCATACCGCCGCCCACGATCGCCAAGTAATCCTTCGCGAGCGGCCTTATATCGTGCGGCATGCCAAGCCATCCGGCGAATTGGCTTGCCCCGAATATCATGAGCAGGCTGACGACGAGCCCGATCGCGCCGGTCAGGACGACCGAGACGATCGCAAGCTTGCGCGCCTCGTAAGCTTCACCGGCGCCGAGACGATTGGCGATCAAGATGCCCGCGCCGCTTGCGACCAGCATAAAAACGACGATTACGGCATTAAAAAACTGATTGGAAAAGCCTACGACAGCTACCGCATCGTCCGAGATGCGGCTCACCATCAGCGTGTCCGACGTGCCGATGGCAAACGCGAGGAACATCTCGATCATAATAGGCCAGGTGAGACGGCCGAGCTTCATTTTTTTGTCCAATTCCATGTAAGTAAGCGCCCCTCGCCGAACCCGCATGCGTGCCGATTCAATATCCTTGGCATCATATCACGTCCGGTTCGGCTGCAAAAGGGCGCTTTATTGCCATGAACGCGGGTTTATAGCCGAATTCGACCTTAAATCGCGATCTTCCTGCTCCTACGGAACGTTATGCGGAGCATGCGCAGCTTCTCGTACTGTCGCTCGGTCTCGGCATATTCGGTGCCCGTCTGGCCTCCGTACACCCGTTGCTGCAGCGGCTTGAGAAAGCGGTCTCCCAGCTCGTCCATCGCCCCCAAGGCGACCTCCTTCTCCTGCTCGGGCACGGCGGCCAGCTCCTGATCGATCAGCGGCAGTACGTCGTAGCCTTCTTCGTCAAGCTGCTCGATCCGCGCGATCAGCTCTCTGCGCGCGCACTGCATCTGCTGCGCGAGCTCCGTCAGCGAGCTGCCCTCGCGAATGCCTGCCAGCAGCTTGCGCTTCTCCTGAATAAGCGACAAGCTTTTGCCGTAGCGATCCTCCCGCTGGGAGAACATCCAAGCGGCGTATTGATCGGCGGATACCGCACCGGATACCCAGTCCAGCGGGAATGAATGGCTGCGCTCCGTCTTGGCCAGCATCGCGACAAGCTCCACGCCGTACCGCTCCGCCTTCAGCTTGCCGAAACCCGGCACCTGCTGCATCTCCGCCTGGTTATGCGGCAAAAATACCGCCAACCCGTGGAGCTCGCGGTTGGTCGCGATCATATAAGCCGGCCTCTTCTCCTCGGCCGCCTTCGTTCTTCGCCATACGCGAAGCGATTCGATCACTTCGTCCGAAGCCGGTTGTCCGTCCGCATAGCATTGAAGCAGCGTCTGCAGCTGCGGCTTGCGCTCCCAGAACGGCGTATCCTCGAGCATGCCGTCCAGCATCGGACGGTACCCTTCCTTCATCCTGCCCGCAACGCCATGACGGAACGACGACAACAGCTCCTCCCAGCTCGTGCCCTCGTACCAGATCGTCCGCTCGGCATCTCCGTTTTCGGCCGTCTCTTGCCAGCCTGCGGTCCAATTGCCCTGTTCCTCCCCGATGAATACCTGTCCTTCGCGTCCCGCCGGGTAACCGCTGCCTTGCTCAAGCCGATTCAAAAACACGATCTTCATAGCCTTCGTCCTCCTTGTATGGGTCCGGCATGCGCCGGCGCTGGGATACCAAGTCGTCCAAGGGAGAAAAAAGGCGACAAAAAAGAAGCACCTCGTCCCGCGCTTGGCGATAGAGGTGCTTCCTCATCCGTTCGACCTGTTCTGCTCCAGCGTACCAAAATTAGACGATTTTGACAAGAGCCTCAAGGGACGATATTCACAGGATCGACTTTTGCCGGGTCAGAACCGTTATGGTAAGGTAAACTCAACATCTTGCCAACTTGACCGCGAAGGAGTGCGGGTAACTATGCACACGACGACTTCATCCGATATTGGCGTACGGTCGCTGCGATCCGAGGCGGAGCTTTTTCTGACGCGCGTCGCCGAGGAAACCGGAATGGAGGAAACCGCTGCCGCCGCCAGACGTCGTGAAGTACTTGCCGAGATTGCGGCGACGGGCACTTACAGCCATACCCCCGAAGAGCTGACGCACGGCGCAAAGATGGCGTGGCGCAATGCCAACCGCTGCATAGGCCGATTGTTCTGGAACAGGATGCATGTGTTCGACGAGCGCGATGCAACCAGCGAGCAAGAGGTGTTCGACGCTCTGCTGCGGCATCTCGCGTTCGCCGTCAACGGCGGGGAGATTCGACCGGCGATCACGATTCTGCCGCAGGCCGGAGAGGGCTGCGATACGTTTCGGATTTGGAATCACCAGCTGCTGCGGTACGCAGGCTACGAGAGTACGACAGGCGTAATGGGCGACCCCGCTTCGGTCGGGTTTACACGGGTCTGCGAGCGGCTTGGCTGGCGCGGCGAAGGAACGCCGTTCGATCTGCTGCCACTCGTCGTCCAGCATGGCAGCAAGCCGCCGCGTTTGTTCGAAATTCCGCGAACGCACGCGCTGGAGGTTCCTCTCAGCCACCCGGACCGGGATGTGTTCGCCGGCTTTCCTGCCAAATGGTACGCCGTCCCCGTCATCTCCGACATGCTGCTTGAGATCGGAGGCATCCGGTACCCTGCGGCACCTTTTAACGGCTGGTACATGGGAACGGAGATCGGCTCGCGCAATCTTGGCGACGAGGCCAGGTACAATTTGCTGCCCCGGATTGCGGCCAATCTTGGTCTGGACACGTCTTCGAATGCGTCGCTCTGGAAGGATCGGGCGCTGGTCGAGCTTAACGCCGCGGTGCTTCACTCCTACCGGCTTGCCGGCGTGACGATCGTCGATCACCATACGGCCGCGCAGCAGTTCAGCGTTTTCGAGCGCAATGAAGAAAAAGCCGGCAGAGACGTAACCGGACGCTGGTCTTGGCTGATTCCTCCAATGTCCCCTTCCGCAACCTCCGTGTTCCACAAGAGCTATGAGGATCGCATCGTAAGCCCGCAATTCATTCATCAAAAACCGCCGTACGAATAAACTTAGCTGAAGGGAGTTCCCCGCATGGAAATGGCAGACTTCGATTTTCTTTCGGACAGTACCGAGCAGACGTCCACGCGCTTCGTGACCTTCGTGTCTCCGGGATTGAACCGCTTCGACTTGGCGATTGTGACGACAAACCGATTTTATGGCAAAAAGCTTGTCGTCGACATGCAGTCCGGCCGCAGCGGCGTGCTCGCTTACGACGATCTGGAGGAAGAAGGCGTCATCGCGTCCGTCTTCCGTTTGGAGGAAGAAGCGGCAGCCGAGCTGTCCCAGTTTTTGGCGCTTGTTCTCGGCGAGGTTCATTTTACGGACTGACGGTCCTGAACAATCCTTATGCATGAACCGCCCACCCGGAACGCACAATAAGCCCATCCTTATAAAAGGAGGGCTTTTTCCATGTCCCGATTCCTCTCCGAAGACCGCCGGACCACTACAGATCTGAGCACCGTGGAGTCTGCCCGCAACGACTTATTTCTTGAAGAGTTCCCGGAAGGGCCTTACGGCGCAAGTCTCGTCACGAATCTGAAGCTGGGCCGGTCAAAACCTTGGCGCATCGACCAGGATACGCATTCCGGATACGAAAATATCGAGCTTCACGAGGACCTGCCCCGCATTTACCCGGGCGAAGATCCGCTCGGAGATACGGATGACGACCGTTAAAGAAACGCGATAGATCGTTAGTAACAAAAAACGGTTAAAAGGAGAGTACTCCCTTTTAACCGCTTCTTTGTTACTCTCTATGAACCGAACGATCGGAGCTTGGCATCGGCTTCGGCAAACGTGAGCTCAGCCTGCAAAACATCGGGCTCCGCAAACGGATCCTCCATGGCCGCCGCAGCCTCGGCTCGGCCGAGCAATTCCGCCGCGCCCAGCAGCTTGTACAAGCCGCCGAACTCCAGCTCCTCGAACTTGCGCGTCGCCGCTTCGCGCCTGATCTCCAGCACGCATTCATCCAGCGTGCAAGCGATCGGCGCGTCCAGGCGAATCTTGGCCAGCTCGCGCGAAAGATGCAGCAGCTCCAGGTTCGCCTCGATCTTGGCGCGAACGCCTTTGGCCAGCTTGTCGAGATTGTCCAGCACACCCTCGACGGACCGATACTCGAGCAGCAGCTTGTGCGCCGTCTTCTCGCCGATGCCGGGCACGCCCGGGTAATTGTCGCTCGTATCTCCCATGAACGCTTTCAGATCGACGATCTGCTCAGGCGTCAACTGCCTCTCGCTCATCAGCGTGTCCAGATCGTATACCGCATAATTGAGCTTGCCTTTTTTCATGATAACGACCTTCACACGTTCCGATACGAGCTGCAGCAGGTCATGGTCGCCGGTAAGCACATACACCTCGGCGTCCGCGCAGAGCGCCGCAGCGAGCGTGCCGATGCAATCGTCCGCCTCGAAGCCGCGCATGCCAACGTTAAGGACGCCCATCTCCGCGACGACTTCCTTGACCAGGTCGAACTGCGGAATCAGCTCCAGCGGAGGCTCCGGGCGGTTGCCCTTGTAAGCGCCGAACTGCTCCGTCCTGAAGGTCGAGCTCCCCATGTCCCAGCAGCAGACGACGTGCGTAGGACGAAACGTCTTGATCG
Source organism: Cohnella hashimotonis (assembly GCF_030014955.1). Lineage (NCBI taxonomy): Bacteria > Bacillati > Bacillota > Bacilli > Caryophanales > Paenibacillaceae > Cohnella > Cohnella hashimotonis. The sequence continues at coordinate 1,729,868 of NZ_JAGRPV010000001.1, read as the reverse complement.
CATCGAAAAAGTATTGTACGAAGCCGTGGACCGCGTTGGTCGGCAGTCCGGCCTTCGTCTTGCGGATGTATCCGGTATAGGAGGTCGCAAAGTAGGCCCTGAATAAGATCGCCATGCCGTCGACCAGCAGCACTCTTTGATCGTTGCCATTCATTTATCTCTCACCCTCGCGCGTTAAACTATCACCCTATTATAGCATAACGCACGGATTGGACTCGGCCCCTTGTTTATCCAGGCATCGTCGTATCTCTGTCATTCGGATGGAACGCGCTCCCGCAAAAATCGCCCGATGCGGGCTGCCGCTTCGCGCAGCCGCTCCTCGGGCTCGACAAGCGCGAAACGCACATAGCCTTCGCCGAGCGCGCCGAACGCGTTGCCGGGAATGACCGCCACGCCGACATGCTCGAGCATGGATCTTGCGAGCTCGCGCGAGCTCCAGCCTGCCGGCACCGGCGCCCAGGCGAACATCGAGCCTCGCGGCGCCGGAATCGTCCAGCCTGCCTCGGCCATCGCCGAGATGAAGGCGTCCCGGCGACACTCGTACTCGGGCGCGACGGGGTCGGGCGCGTTTAAGTCCAGCTCCAGCGCTTCGACGGCCGCTTCCTGCACGGCGAGAAATACGCCGAAGTCGATATTGTTCTTCAGAGCGCGAAGACTGTCCAGCACTTCGGGATTGCCCACCGCAAAGCCGATGCGCGCGCCGGCCAGATGGAACGACTTGGACAGCGAATGGAACTCGATCGCGATCTCCTTGGCTCCGGGCACCTCCAGCACGCTCGGCGGCTTGAAGCCGTCGAACGCCATCTCGCTGTAGGCGTTGTCGTGCACGAGCAGAACGCCGCGCCGCTTCGCGAAGGCTACCGCTTCCTTGAAGAAGGACAGGTCGGCGACTGCTGCGGTCGGATTGCTCGGATAGCTGAGGAGCATGAACTTGACTTTGGCCCAGACGTCGTCCGGGATCGCCTCGAAGTCAGGCAGGTAGCCGCGCTCCGCCGTCAGCGGCAGCGGCACGGTCTCCACGCCGGCTACGGCCAGGCCGGCCTGATAGACGGGATAGCCCGGGTCGGGCAGCAGCGCCGCATCTCCCGGATTCGTCACGGCTAGCGCCAGATGGGCCAGCCCGTCCTGCGTTCCCATAAGCGAGAGTATCTCCCTTTCTGGTTCGAGGGCGACGCCGAAACGGTGCTTGAACCATTCCGCGGCCTTCTGGCGAAACGCGGAACTGCCCTCCGTGCCCGGATAGCGGTAAAGCTCGGGCCGCAGGCTCGCCGCGGCCAGCCGCTCGCGAATCCCCATTGCGGGCGGCCTGTCCGGACTGCCGATATCAAGCTGAATGACGTCGAGCCCCGCGGAGCGGGCTGCGGCCTTCCATCCGGCCACCTCCGAAAAAATAGCCGAACCCAGACGGTCCAGCCGATCCGATCTCCAAGCTTGCCGATTCATCGTTTACAGCATCCTTCCTGTATGCGCGCAGCGACCCGGCCGCGTTATTGCGCCGGGTTCGTCCAGCCTGCTTCTTGAATGACCCACATCATATAGACCAGTACGACAATCAGACCGATGTACAAGCTTCCGATCCGCCATCTGTCGCGGCTTTTTACTTCGTAATAGTTGTCCGGCTCATAGACATTGCCTTCGACCCGCACTTTCAGCGTCAAGTTCTGCTCGGCGTCCGGGCCTTCGAGTTGATGGGCGTAGACGCGCCGGATAAGAATCGCCTGGTCGATCGGCAGCTCACCCTTGAAGGACAGCGCCTCCCATTCGAACTCGACCATATGCTGGCCGTCCAGCTTGCAATAGGCTGTATACGGCAGCTCGCGCAAATGGCTGGAACCGCGGTAAAACCAGTCCGGCAGCGCGGGATCCGCCTTAGCCTGATAGACGCCTTCGGCGACGTGAACCGGGCCTTCGCCTTTCTTCGCCTTGAACTTCCGGTAGGTTGTGAACAGGAACCACACCCAGATCAGGATAAAAATAACGCTATGCGTGTACCAGATGATGAACGGACCGATAACGACGCCCGCGAGCCAGATCCAGCGGTTCACGGCCGAAGCGATTCTGCCGCCGTCAAGCGGACGGACCGGAACGAGGTTAAACAGGTTGAGGAAAAAACCGACGTACGCCAGCATATGCCAAACGGGGCTGTCCGTATAGACGCCGATTCCGTAACAGACGAAGGCTGCGGCCGTGCCCAAATACGGACCTCCGAGCGCAATATCGGCCTCGGTCGCCGCGTCCTTCGGATTGCGCTTCATCATGATGGCCGCACCGAGAAAAGGAATGAACACCGGCGCCGTCACCGGCAAGCCTTTTCGCTTCGCGACCCATACATGACCCATCTCGTGAACGAAGATGAGTGCTACGAATCCGACGGCGAACGACCATGGATAAATAATGGCGTAGGCACCGACCGTGATCGCCATCGAGATCAGCGGCTTGCCGAACTTCAGGAACAGCAGCAGCGCGGCCTTGCCCTTGCCCAGCAAAAAAGCGAGCACGGCGCCGATCGCCGCCCACGATCCGCCGCCCCCTTTGCGCCGGCCGCCCTCTTCCGGGGTGTCGACCCGCTCCTCATCGCCATGCGTCGGCGGAACGGGCGGCGCGTTCGGGTCGATCGGCTTCGGGGTCGGCAGGTCGGGGCCGGGCGGATTGGCTTGAGGCTGGTCAGTGCCCATCCCGTCGCCCGCATCCGTCAGCCTTTCCTGTCCGCCGTCCGCAAGCTTCCGATCGTCCAGCTTCTCTTCGTGCTCCCGGCCGTCATTCGGCATAGGCACGCTTCAGCTCCTCCTCGCGGTAGCCTACGGTCGCCTTGCGTCCGTCGGAGACGACCGGCCGCTTGATCAGCATGCCGTTGCCCGCGAGCAGCTCGAGCTTCTCGTCGTCGGACAGCTTCGCCATGCGATCCTTCAGGCCCAGCGACCGGTAGACGTCGCCCGCCGTATTGAACCATTTGCCTATCGCAAGTCCGCTGTCCGCGACCAGCTTGCGCAGCTCCTCGACGGACGGCGGAGACTCCTTGATATGAATCAAATCCAGTTCATGTCCCTCGCCCTGCAGCGTTTTGATCGCTTTGCGGCAGGTATCGCAAGACGGGTATTGGTAAACGGTCAACTTTTTAGACATCGCTGCGTTCCTCCAGGTTCGATAAATGCATGCTCAAAGGACGTCCAGACGCGACGGAAGCTCGCGCAGGACGCGCTCCAGCTCGCGAAGGTCCGCGGGCAGCGGCGCTTCGAGCTTCGTCTCGGCGCCCGTCACCGGATGACGGAACGCCAGCTGCGCCGCATGGAGCGCCTGCCTGCCGATCGCGCAGGACAGCGCGCCGGCGAGCGGCGTGCGCATCCAGGCCGGATCGGCGTAATAGGCGTCGCCGACGAGCGGGCATCCGATCGCGCCCATATGCACGCGAATCTGGTGCGTCCTGCCCGTGCCGAGCCTGATGTCCAGCGCGCTCGCGCCGCAAGGGTAAGCTTCGGACAGCGAGTAGTACGTAAGCGAAGGCTGACCGTCCTCCCGGACGGCCCGCCTGTGCGGGTCTTCGGGCACGCGGCCGATCGGCGCGTTCACCTCGCCCTCGTCCGCAGGCGGACGTCCGTAGGCATAGGCGCGGTACTGCTTGAGCACCGTGCCGGCCGTCATCTGGGCGGACAGCTGCTGCTGCGCGTACGGGTGCTTGGCGACGATCACGAGGCCGGACGTATCTTCGTCCAGCCGGTTGACCGGTCGGAACCGGCAGCGCTCGCCGCGCTCCCGCCAGTAATGCACGACGCCGTTCGCAAGCGTATTCGCGTAATGGCCGGTCGTCGGGTGGACGATGACGCCCGCAGGCTTGTTAAGCACGAGCAGGTCATCGTCCTCATGCACGATATCGAGCGCCATCGGCTGCGGCAGAATGTCGTCCGAGGACTCTTCCGCCATCCGCAGCGCCACGATGTCGCCGGCCGATAAAATAAAACTGGAAAAAACCGCGTTCCCGTTCACGGTCACGCCTTCTTCCGAAGCCTTCAGCTTCGTCCACAGCCGCCGCGAGATCCCGACCCGGCTGCGAAGTACGTCACGCAGCATACGGCCTTCGTCCCGCTCGTCCGCAACGTGTACGAGCGGTTTGTAATACCCTTCCGTGCGTTCCCATTCCATCGCTGCTATAGCTCCTTGCCGATGCGGCGGAAAACCGCCGCTCCCCGCTCGTATTCGACGTCCTGCACGCCTGCCTTGGCGTTGGCGGCGCGCGCCGCCGCAAAAAAGTAATCCGACAGCCGGTTGAGATACTTTGCGACTTCTGGCGGACACGGCCTGCCCGTCGCCGCCAAAGTCACGACGGCGCGCTCCGCCCGTCGACAGACGGTGCGGCAGACATGCAGCGCGGCGGCCGTCGCCGTACCGCCCGGCAAAATGAACCTCGCGATCGGCGGATTGCCCGCCTCATGGCGGTCGATCCAGGCCTCAAGCCGCTCCACCAGCTCGGACTTGACCTTGAGCTGTTCAGGCTGAGGCTCAGCGTAGGACAGATCCGAGCCGCAGTCGAACAGCTCGTGCTGGATGACGGTCAGTTCCTCGAGCAGCCGGACTTGGAACGCACGGATTCCCCCCGGAGGTTCGTTTGCTGCATCCGCCGTCTTTTCCGCTCCCGTCCCTGCAGTAGCCGCAGCCTGGCCGACGAACGCGTTAAGCTCGTCGATCGTCCCGAAAGCCTCCACCCGCTCGTCGTCCTTGTTTACCTTGCCGCCGATGACCGAAGTCGTGCCTTTGTCGCCGGTTCTCGTATACAGCTTCATCGCCCTGTCCTCCCGAATCAGATCCGTTCGCCCCGGATCGCCTCGGCGATCCCGAACGACAGACGGTAGATCGTATGCGAAGCCGCGGCCAGTCTCCGGTTGGATTCGGCCAGCAGCTTGATAAAGGCTCTCTCGCGCGGCTCCGAGGCCAGACCCGCGGTCGCCTCCTCGGTCACGACGATGACGACGCCCTCGAACGCCAGCAGCGCGCCGAGCAGCTTGCCCGCTTCGGCAGACACGCGCTCTTCCTCCCCTTCGCCCGGACGGTCTTCGAGCACGCGATGCCGCAGCCAGCCTGACAGGCTGTCCAGCACCAGCGCCCTTCGCTCGGCACGGTAAGGATTCGAGTCCAGATTGACGCGTGTCAGCGTCTGCGCGCAGGAGCCGTCTGCGGGCAGCTCGGTCCATGCGAAGCCGTGCCGTCCGGAAGCATGCTTGACGTCCGCGAACGCGTCCGCGGCAAGGGTATTGGATACGGCGCCCGCCTTTCCCGCCGGGTTGGCGTCAATCTGCGGCCACGCCGGACAGTTGAAGCCGATCGCCTCCCGTCCCAGCGACTCCGCCAACTGCCTGGCATAAGCCGATTTGCCCGATCCGGTGCCGCCGGTTACCAACAGGAGCATCTCCCGACACCTCCCAGGCGCAAAAATAACTAGCTTAACTATAGCACAATCGAGCGGCGACTTGAAAAAGCGTCGAGCCGGTGCATGTGCGCGGCAAAATAAAAAGCCCGGAGCGAAGCTCCGGACTTAACGGGCATGATAGCTGAGTCTCATGTATTCGTTGATCTTCACGTCAAGCATGCGGCTGATCTCCATGACGGGCTCCGCGGTGAAGGAGTCTTCCCGCAAGAAGGTCTCCGTCATGCGGCGCCTGAGCAAGTCGATTTCTTCGATGAGGCTTCGGTCGTTATAAGAGGGAGACGCACCGGCTTCACTGTAGGCATTCCTGGCCGACACCCACGTTGCGGGCTGAGCCGAATCCAAAGAATGATTGCTTGCTGTCGCCATCGTTTTCCCCCTCTCCGCAGCTACGGGCAAGTCTGCAAAACAAGGGTAATTATAGCAGAACTTTAGAAAAAATAACATCCTTTTTCCATTTTCCCTATTTTAGCTGCCGAACGAACTGTCCGATACGCTCCAGCGCCTCGGTCAATTGGGCGACGGAGGATGCGTAGGAACACCGGATAAAGCCTTCTCCCCCGCTGCCGAACACGTGTCCGGGCACGGCCGCGACCTTCGCGTCCCTCACGAGCCGCATGGAAAATTCCTCGGACGACAGGCCGGTCGACTCGATCGAAGGGAAAACGTAAAACGCGCCTTGCGGCTCGTGGCAGTCCAGGCCGATATCCCGGAAGCCTTGAACGACGAGCCTTCTTCTCTGGTTGTAGGACTCGACCATGCGGTACATTTCTTCCATGCCGTTCTTCAGCGCTTCTAGCGCGGCGACCTGCCCCATGATCGGGGCGCACATAACGGTATACTGATGGATCTTCAGCATGGCGCCGATCAATTCGGAATGGCCGCAAGCGTAACCCATGCGCCAACCCGTCATCGCGAACGCCTTGGAGAAGCCGCTCACCAGTATCGTACGATCCTTCATGCCTGGCAAGGAGGCGAAGCTGACGTGCTTGGAACCGTAGGTCAGCTCTGCGTAGATCTCGTCGGACACGACGATCAGATCGTGCTCCTCGACGAGTCTTGCGATCGGCAGCATATCCTCGTAGCTCATGATCGCGCCCGTCGGATTGCTAGGATAAGAAAGGATCAGCAGCTTGGAACGCGGCGTGATCGCTGCGCGCAAGCCCTCCTCCGTCAGCCGGAAGCCGTCCTTGGCGAATGTCTCGATGCCGACGGCAACGCCGCCGCCGAGCGCCGTGATCGGGTTGTACGGAACGTAGCAAGGCTCGGGGATCAGCACCTCGTCCCCCGGCTCGACGAGCGCCCGGATCGCAAGGTCGATCGCTTCGCTGCCGCCGATCGTCACGAGCACTTCGTTGCCTGGCTCGTATTGCAGATTGAACTGCTTGTTCAAATAGGAAGCTATCTCTTCGCGCAGCTCCAGCATGCCCGCGTTGGACGTATACTGCGTCTTGCCCTTTTCAAGCGAATAGACCGCTGCGTCGCGAATATGCCACGGCGTCACGAAGTCCGGCTCGCCCACGCCCAGCGAGATGATGCTGCCGTCCTTGCTGGCGCTGACCAGATCGAAAAACCTGCGGATGCCGGACGGCGGGATGGCGCGCGCGCCGGCGGACAAATAACGATTCATCCCTTGGGTCGATTCCTTGCCGCGCGTCTGTTGGTTCGTAATCATTGGACAACCGTCCTTTTCGAAATACTCGCTCCCTTATCGCGTCAAGGAGAAACGAGCAGGCGCTGATCACCCTCGAACTCCTCGAAGATAATCCCGTCCTGTTTATATTTTTTGAGAATGAAAAAGGTCTTGGTCGCGATAACGGATTCGATGGTCGACAGCTTGTTGGAGACGAACGAAGCGACTTCCTTAAGCGTCTTGCCTTCGATCTCCACCTGCAAGTCGTACGCGCCCGACATAAGGTATACCGATTTGACCTCGGGATACAGATAAATGCGCTCCGCGATGCTCTCGAAGCCCCGTCCGCGCTCCGGCGTGCACTCGACTTGAATGAGCGCCGTCACTTTCTCGTCGTCTACCTTGCTCCAATTCACAACCGTAGCGTACTTCACGATTACATGGTCCCGCTCCATCTCCGCGATGGCGGCAGACACTTCGACTTCGTCCGCCCCAAGCATCGTAGCGATGGTCGAAGCGGACAATCTCGCGTCTTCCTTGAGCAGATCCAGAATCTTCAACTTAAATTCGTTCATGGGGATCCCTCCTGAATACCTCTCATATTACATCAAATACAGGCCCCGTGAAAAGAAATTTCAATATCCCCCGTTTACAAAAAACCTCCCGCCGGATTACTGCCGTCCGGGGGAGGATGTTGCTCGGGGCGCGCTGCGCGCTCAGTGCTGCTGCATTTGCTGCTGGGCGTTTTGCTGTTGCTGCTGCCAAGCCGGGATCGCGTTCTGCTTCGTTTGCTGCACGAATTGCTGCGTCTTCGTTTGGGTGTCCTGATACGTCTTCAGGTTCTTGTCGATCTCCTGCCGCAGCGTCGGCGAGGAGGCGTTATACATGTTGGCAGATTGCATCGTGGTGTACAATTCGCCCTGCATCTGCAGCGTCACATTCAGCAGCTGCGTGAATTGCTGGCGAACGGTCGGACAGACCGACTCGGTGGCCGCAGTCGCGTATTCGCGCGTTACGCGCTTCAGATCGGCGAGCACGGTATAAGCCAAATCCTCGTCAGGCATAAACTGGTTTGCTGGCGTCATTTCGTGTGACCTCCCTTTCGGATGCGATTCTAGGCTTGGGGTTGCGTGGGTGCGAGCGGCTGGTGCTGCTGAAGCAGCGACATCAGCGTTTGGTAATGCTGCGTATGCACCTGCGCCTGATGATCGAGCACCTGCTTGATTTGCTGGTTCGAGCAGGACGCGGAAGCGGCCGTACATTGCTTGATGAGCAGATCCTCGTTGGACATCGAATCCGCGATGTACTCGAGCTCTTTGCCGGTGATCGGTTGAAGCATGACAATCCCTCCTGTAAATGGACAATCGGGCATAGTATGCGGCCAACCCCGGTTGCTTATCCGCGAACGGCACACGCAAGAGAAACTTAAAGATCGCATAAATTGCGCTATTGTTGTATCCACACTGCCGGCAGCTCACCCGCCACTCACGCAGAACTCAATATAGCCCAAATTTGCGTTATTCTCGTGCACGCTTCCCGCACAAGCCCGCTCTCCACGCACCTGAGCGCGGGTTTAGCAAGTCGAGACGCAGCCTAAAAAGCGAAAAAGCCGCCCCGTCATTGCATGACATTGGGACAGCTCGTTAAAGACCGTACAGGCAGCCGCCGGCACGGCATAAACGATCTTCACTGAGTACGCGGCTCTCGAGGCGAATCTTAAAACAAATCCATCGACAAATATCGCTCGCCCGTATCTGGCGCGATGCACAGCACCCGCTTGCCCTTGCCGAGCTTGCGGGCGAGCTGGAGCGCAGCCCATACCGAAGCGCCGGACGAAGGTCCCGCCAATATCCCTTCCTCGCGCGCCAGCCGCCTCATCGTGTCGATGGCGTCGTCGTCCGTCACCTGAACGATCTCATCGTAGACGTCGGTATTGAGGATGGACGGAACGAAGCCTGGGCTCGTGCCGACGAGCTTGTGCGGTCCCGGCACGCCGCCCGACAGCACGGGAGAGCCGGCCGGCTCTACGACGGACACGTAAAGGCCGGGCAACCTGGCCTTGAGTACCTCGCCAGTGCCGGTAATCGTCCCCCCCGTGCCCGCTGTAGCCACGAACGCGTCCAGCCTTCCTTCCGTCTGCTCCAGTATCTCAAGCGCCGTCGTTCTGCGATGGACATCGGGGTTGGCGGCGTTCTCGAACTGGTTCGGCATAAAGCTGCCTGGCGTGCCCGCCGCAATGGACTGCGCTTCCCGGATCGCTCCGGGCATGCGCTGCGATGCGGGGGTCAGCACGACCTCGGCGCCGTAAGCCTTCAGCAGGTCGATTCTTTCCTTGGACATATTGTCCGGCATGACGAGGATGAGCCTGTAGCCCCTGGCCGCTGCGTTCATCGCCAGACCGATGCCCGTGTTGCCGCTCGTCGGCTCGACGATCAGCGATCCCGGTCCGATCAAGCCCCTCGCTTCGGCGTCTTCGATGAGCGAGCTCGCCGCCCGGTCCTTCACGCTCCCGCTCGGATTGAATCGTTCGAGCTTGACCAGCACCTCCGCGTCGTCGGGTCCGGTCAAGCGATTAAGCCGAACGGCCGGCGTATCGCCGATCAGCTCCGTCACGCTCTGATACACCAACTTCTTCATATTCGTCGTCTCACTTTCCGTCGGCTTCGGGTTCCCGGCTCAGATTGTCTCCGATACGGCTGCGGTCCTCCTCGGACAACGCATATTCCATCGTGAAGCACGAAGGGCACATATACAGCGTCATCGAAAACGGAGCTTCGAGGACCGCCTTGCCGCGCAGCCGCTCCGGCCGTTTGGGCGTGAAGGAGGCCGTCTGAACGACCTGACGTCCCGTCTCGATCATATACTCCCGGCATTGCGGACATTCCGGCACGAATTCCTGCTCGTCCAGAATCGCTTCGACCGTGTCCTCGTAACGGAGCAGCGCTTCGTCCTTGCCGCGCAAGTCGTCGTCGCCGTCCAGGCCAAGCCCCTCGAGGTCTTCGGGCAGGCCGCGCCGACCCGGGCGTCCGTAACGCGAGTCGTCCTCCGCTTCTTCCTCTTCGTCCTCTTCCGGCTCTTCTTCTCCCAGACCGAAGCGAAGCGTCCGGTACCCGCTTAGCTCATTGTCGCAGACCGGACAGTACTTGTCCGGCTCCTCGCCCGGTTCCTGAATAATCTCGGATTGACACCAGGGGCAAATAATTACGTTGGCAGCCACGGCTTTAACCCTCCCTCACCATATAGACGATGCCTAAAATAAAGAAAAGGGCCGCAAGCGCGAACAGCGTTCCCCATAAATACTTCATACGAAACCTCCTGCGGCGGCCGCTGTCAGTCCAGCGTCACCGCCGCGCCGATAATATAGGAAAGCGATACGGACAGCAGCAGGGAGATAAATCCCACCGCGCGATTGTCCTTGCCGATCTCCTCGTCGATCCGGAATACCGGCGTGACGAATTCGAACAGCAGGTACGCGGCGAGCAGGAGCAGAAATCCGCCGCCCGCCCATAGCATGCTTTCGTAGATGCTGTCTTTGGATTGGATGGAAAACCGAAAAATGTTGCAGATGCCGAATATTTTGCCGCCGGTCGCCATGGCGACCGCTAAGTTGCCTTTGCGGATTTCCTGCCAGCATTCGTACTTGGTCACCCGCTCGAAGCAGTACAGGCAGATGATCAGCATCAGAATGCCGACGGAAAAATACGCCGGGATCGCGACCGCCGGATGGGACAGCAGCCGGTCGATGGAACTGGGCTCATTCATGCGGAACGCTCCTAACGCTAGTTCAGCTCCGCCACGGTAACGCCGGCGCCGCCCTCGCCATAATTGCCGAGCCTGTAGCTCTTCACGTGCTTGTGCCTGCGCAGAAACTCCTGAATGCCCGTACGCAGCGCCCCGGTTCCTTTGCCATGAATGATATATACCTGATGCAGATTCGAAAGGAACGATTCGTCGAGGAAGCGGTCGGTCTCGATGATCGCCTCGTCGAGCGTGGCGCCCCGCAGATCCAGCTCCGTCCGGATCTGGTCCGAAGCCGCACGCTTCACGGTCGCGCCGGCCGCGACTGGCTGCGACTTTTTGGCTGCCGCGTCCTTCGGCGCTTTGACCGGCTCCAGATCCGCCAGCGCCACCTTCATCTTCATGATGCCGAGCTGGACGAACGCGTCGTTGCCCGCCAGTTCGACGATATGGCCTTTTTGGCCGCCAAGGCTGTAAACCTTGACCTCGTCGCCCGGTCCGAGCTTCGCGCTCTTGGATGCGGACGGACGCGGCTTCGCCACCGGCGCCGGCACGGCATCGTCCAGTCTGCGGCGGGCTTCGATAAGCTTGTGCTCCTTGACGCTCGCCGCTTCTTCCAGAGCGAGCTTGCGCAGATCGGAGATGATCTCCTCGGCCTCGCGCCGCGCCTTCGCCACTTGAAGCCTGGCTTCCTCGCGGGCGTCTTCGAGCAGCTTGACGCGCTGATCCTGAAGCTTCGCGCGGTCTTCTTCGATCTTGAGACGCAGCTCCTCGGCCTCGCGCTTGATCCGCTCGGCCAGCTGGCGCTCCGACTCGGCCGTCCTCCGATCCCGCTCGAGCGAGGCGATCATCGTGTCGACCTTGAGCTCGTCGTCGGACACCTCGCCCCGCGCGTGGTCGATGATCGACCGGGGCAGACCGAGCCGCTCCGCGATCGCAAAGGCGTTGCTTCGGCCGGGCACGCCGACAAGCAGCCGGTAGGTCGGACTCAGCGTCGCGACGTCGAACTCCATGCTGGCGTTCATGATGCCCTCGCGGTTGTACGCATACGCCTTCAGCTCGCTGTAGTGCGTCGTGGCGAGCAGCCTGCAGCGCAGGCGATGCAGATGCTCGAGGATGGCGATCGCGAGCGCCGAGCCCTCAGCAGGGTCGGTGCCCGCGCCGAGCTCGTCGAGCAGCACGAGACTTCGGCTCGTCACTTGGCCCAGCATGCCGATCAGATTCGTCATATGGCTTGAGAACGTACTCAGACTTTGCTCGATGCTCTGCTCGTCGCCTATATCTGCGTAAATGCCGTCGAAGACGCACAGGATCGTACCTTCGTCGGCGGGCACGAACAAGCCGGACATCGCCATCAAGCTAAGCAGGCCGACTGTCTTGAGCGATACGGTCTTGCCTCCCGTATTCGGCCCGGTGACGATGATTGCCGAATGCGTATCGTCAAGCTCGATATCGATCGGCACGACTTTTTTGGCGTCGATCAGCGGATGCCGGGCCCGCTTCAGCCGCAGGCGACCCTCGCCGTTCATCTGTGGCTTGGTCGCTTGCATCCGGTCGGCCAGCTTCGCCCGCGCGAAGATCGAATCGATATAGCCGAGCGCTTCGGCGTCCCCGATGAGCAGCTCGCCTTTGACGCCCACGCTCTCGGACAGCTGGCGCAAAATCCGTTCGATCTCGCGCGTCTCGCGAAGCTTGAGCTCGCGGAGCTTGTTGTTGATCGTGAGAACGGCCTCCGGTTCGATGAACAGCGTCGCGCCGCTGCCCGACTGGTCATGCACGATGCCGCCGAAGTTCGAGCGGTATTCAGCCTTGACCGGTATGACATACCGGTCTCCGCGCATCGTAATAAGCGCGTCCTGCAGCATCTTCTGCACCGAGGACGAGCGGATCATGCTCTCAAGCTTTTCCCGGGCGCGTCCTTCGTTCGTGCGGATCTCCCTGCGGATCGCCGCCAGTTCGGCGCTCGCTGCGTCCAGGACATCTCCCTGCTCGTCGATGCAACGCCGTATCTCGTCTTCCTGCTGCTTGGCATCGATCAGCGGCTCGCAAAGATCCTCGAGCAGCGGGATGTCCGCTTCTTCGGACACGGCGCCTACATACTTGCGGATGCGCCTCGAGCCCATGATGAACTGCGCGATATCGATGAGCTCGGTCGGCAGCAGCATCGCCCCGAGCTTCGCGCGGCCGAGCGCTGGCCGGACGTCCGTGATGCCGCCGAACGGCGGAGTGCCCTTGACGTCGATCGCGCGTACGGCTTCGGCCGTCGCGTCGAGCCGCCGGTTCACGTCCCTGAGATCGGAGGAAGGACGGATGAGGGCCGCCTGCTCCTTGCCAAGCGAGGTCTCTCCAAGCTCGCGGAGCCGCTCGCCGATTTTATCGTATTCCAATGTATATAGCGCCTTGTCGTTCACGGCGTTGCGCCAACTCCTCTCGCCTCCCATTATATCCGATGGCGGCTGCGCTTGCATTACGACTCCGTTATAACCGGCGATCAATCTGGATACAATACCTTTAATGCCGGCGGCTCGCCGGACGACAGCCCCACAACGGGAGGTAATTAAGCCATGCATTTCTTAGGACATGTCGTACGCTTTATCGTGTCCGCGATCGTTTTGATGATCGTCGGATACCTGGTTCCCCATTTCACGGTCGGCGGCTTCTGGAGCGCCCTCATGCTCGCGCTCGTGATTGCCGTGCTCGGCTGGATTATCGAGGCGATTTTCGGCAAAAACGTGACGCCGTTCGGACGCGGCATCGTCGGCTTCCTGTGCAGCGCGCTCGTAATCTGGCTCGCTCAGTTCGTCGTCAGCGGCGTCACGGCTTCGATCCTGGGCGCACTGCTGGCGGCGCTGGTCATCGGGATCATCGACCTGTTCATCCCGATCGGCAACCCGTACAAAGCCGGCAAACGGCACCATTAATGGAGCCGTCCGGCTGCGCTAAATCCGTTCTTGCCATCAAAAACCTCGCGGCTCCGTCAAAGGATGCCGCGAGGTTTTTGCACGATCGCTTGCAGCTCTCGAAGCTGACCTGCCAACGATATAGGATCGTCGCGCAGCCACTCCTGCCCCAGGACGTACGCCCGGCCTTGGCGAACGGCCTCCAGCTCCGACCATATGGCGCTCTGCTTCAGCAGCTCGAACTGCAGCCGCGATCGTTCATCGGGACTGACGGCGACGAACAGCGCCTCTCCCGCGTAGTGCGGCAAAAGCGCCACGGGAATATCAAACTTATATGGCCGGCAATCCTCGGTCTTCCTTTCTCTTACCGTTCTTGGCGAACGCCAGCCGAGATCGTGGATTAACCCCGCTTCCTTGTACACTTGAACGGTCTCCGGCAGCCCGTTCGTCCAAATGAACGTCACAGTACGAACATGATCGGGTCCTCTTGCGAACCGGTCGGCAGCCTCCTCGGTTTTTTTGCGATAGGCCCGCACCCAGCGTGCCGCTTCCTCCTGCTTGCCCACCTTATCGGCTACGGCCATTAATCGCTCCTCCGGGGACAAAGACCAGGATAAATTCAAGGTATCCGAAATGCCAGCGTACTGTTCGTAATGGTGGCCGTCGAAGGTGAGGATCAGATTTGGTTCAAGCGCCCGAACCCGGTCGAGATTCGGTTCAACGACGGAGCCGCCTGTAGACGCGATCCCCCGGATGCGCGGGGTAAAAAAACGGCAGTCCATTAATCGGCTCGGAGCGCCCAGTGGCTTGAGGCCCAGTGCGAGCAGCTCGCCGAGATATTGGAATGCCACGATTCGAGCGCCCTGGCTTCCGGCGCGCGCGTATACGCTCGGCGACAACCCTTCGTGACGTTTAAATACGCGGCTGAAATGAAAAGGATCCGCAAACCCAAGCGCGCCAGAAATGTCGGCGAGCGGTGTTTCCCCGCTATGCAGCCTGCGCTTCGCCTCCGCCATCCGCAGCCCTGTCAAATGCTTGAGCGGACTTTTTCCGGTCAGCGTCTTGAATATTCTTGCGTATTGCCGGACGGAGCACCCCGCCTCGCGCGCCAATCGTTCGACCGTCCAAGCCAAGGCGGGCTGCGCCTCCATTTTAGCGACCGTCGCTCTTACCGCGTACCGGAAACCGAGCCGTTCGGGCGCCATGGCGCCTCTCCCCTTCCCGTTCCCGTTCCCGTTCCCGGCTTCAATCACGCTGGCCATCAACCGTTGAAACAACGCTTGAGCGTTATACATCCCGGACAGGTTCTCGGCATCGCGGAGCGCGAACAATTCGCCGATCCATCCGATCGCTTGCGGATCGACGTTCAGCCGCATATTTAAAGGCAGCCCTCCGCCCCCGTCATCCATGATGTCGCGCTGGTTCGCCTCCGTCTCATTAAGCGACAGCCGGCGAAAGGCGACGGCAAACCCGCAGGCGTCCGCACCCGCGTCTGCGTCGGAATGGATGCGAACGGTCGCGCGGGTCACGCAGAGATCGCCGGCGGACAATTCGCAGATCCGCACGCCGCACGCGTCGGACAGCTTCATCGCTCCGGACTCGGCCGCGACAAGCATGAAGGAAGATCGGCTTGGCAGTTCCGCAGGTTGCCCTGGAAGCGGTTCGACGCGCTCAATATCTGTCCAACGGTACAAAAACGGAAGCCGTGCAGCGGCAGCGGACGCCTTTTGATTCGATAACATGAGGTATCCCCCTAACATGCAGGAAGACCATGCCCATAGCGGGAATGATCTTGGCCTTCTATTCGATTATTTGGCAAGCAGACGGATTGCGTCGTCCAGCTGCTTGTCGAAGGACAGAACGTCGTAGGAAAACCACAGCGTGTCGCTTACCTCGTAGACGCGGCCGTTTTGAACGGCAGGCAGCTTTTTCCACAGTGCGCTGTTCAGCACCTGGTCCGCAAAGTCCGGGTCGTTGTCGAACTTGACGAGGAAAAGACGATCCGCGGACGCGAATTCGGGCAGCTTTTCCAGAGAAAGCTGTATGCCGAGCTCATGGCCGCCTTTATCCCATTCCTGCTTGACGACGTCCGTCATCGGGAAGCCGAGCGTCTCGAACAACGTATAACCCACGTTGCCGGATCCATAAACCCGCAGCTGGCCTTTTTCGTATCCGCCGATGACGACGACGCCGAACGTTTCGCCGGGCTTGACGAACGCCTTCAGCTTTTCTGCGGCGGAGGCGGCTTTTTCGTCGAACGCCCGTTTCCAATCCTCCGCTTGTTCGGTCTTTCCGAGCAAGGCGGCGACTTGGTCCAAATGCGCGAAGGCATCCTCGCCCTCCCAGGCCACGACGACCGTCGGCGCGATTGCCTGCAGCTTGTCCAGCTGGTCCTTGTCCCAATCCGCGGCGATGATGAGGTCCGGCTTGAGCTCGAGCGTCTTTTCCAGATTGATGTTGTTGGCGGGACCGATGTCTTCGATACCGTCGATCTCGTCCTTCACCGATACGAATCCCGTGAGTAAGTGAGAGACGACGCCGATCGGCTTGACGCCTACCGCCAGCAGCTCGGGCAAGTACTGCGTCGTAACGATTCGCTGCGGACGCGCCGGAATCGTAACTTCCCTGTCCAAAGCGTCTTTATAGACGGTCGTATCGGCTCCGCGGTCCGCAGCTTGGGAGGATGGAGCGGGAGACGATCCTGCCGCTTCGTTTCCGTTCCCGGCATTGGAATTCTTTCCGCAGCCTGCGAGCAGCAAGAGTACAAACATGCATATCACGGCCAACCGCCATGGCTTCGTTCTTGCAAACATTCGAATAACGCTCCTTATATGAAAATGATAATCGTTATCACATTATAAATAATGCTTGCGCGTTTGACCATGCCCGTTTCGGACTTCGTCCATGTCGATTTCGGACATCCCTTTGTAGGCTCGAAGCCAGGCGAAAGTGCCATTTTTATCCTTGCGGCAGGATGTGCTAATATAGAAAAGTCTGGGCATGACCCGCTCATACCCGGCAAACGAGGGATGGGGGAAAATGAGAATGGTACGCAAAAGAATAGCTGCCGCAATGGCCGCGCTTGCATTGACGGGAGCGCTCGCCGCTTGCGGAGGCAAGAACGAAAATGCCGCAGAGCAGGAGACCGCCGTCGCATCGCAGGACTTGGTTATCCGGGCGACCAACTGGCAATTCGACAAGGCCGAGTACACCGTGCCGAAGGATACGCCGATCCGCTACATGCTCGAGAACGAGCAAGGCGCGCACGGCGTCGAGATCGAGAAGGCAGGTGTCAAGTTGAGCAACGGAAAAAAATCGAAGGTCGCAACGCTTGCGGCGGGCACTTATACGATCAAATGCAATATCGTCTGCGGGCAAGGACATTTAGCGATGAAGGCCACCCTGATCGTTAAATAACGCGCAAAAAGAAATCGCCCTTCCGGCCGGATCTGCATCCGTTCGGAAGGGCGATTTTATTCGCAGGAGGGCGGGTCTTTCGAGTCTTCCGGCGACGGTCAGGTATGCTCCTCGAGCATGTCGATCCACTCGTTGTATTCGTTCTGCAGCTTGTTGTACTCGATCTTAAGCGCCTCATGCTCGTTGCGGACGCGTTCGAGCTCCTGCGTCAGCCGTTCCGTCGCTTCCTCGCCAGCCTGACTCGGCTCGGCTTCGCCGACAGCCTGCAGCTGCCGCTCGAGTGCGTCGCGCTCGGCCTGAAGCGCGACGGCGGCAGCCGCCTGCTCGCGGGCCGACCTCAACTCTTCTTCGGCGCGTTGCAGCGACTCGCGTTCGCGCTGCTGCTCGCCGGTCGCCTGGCGAAGCTTGCTCTCCAGCGATTCCAGGCGCTCGGACGCGGCATCTCGCTCGCGCGCCGCCTCTTCTGCCCGCCGCTGGAGCTGCCGGATCGCATCTGCCGCGGTCTGTTCGCGTTCCGCGAGCTCATCCGCGAGCTCCTTGAGCCGGTTCGCCTCACGCTCGGCTGCTTCGCGGGCGTCGGCTTCGTCGCGCAAGCGCTCGGAAGCCGCCTTTTCCGCCTCGATCAGAGCAGCTTCATGCGCTGCAGCAGTCTGAGCCCGCTGCTCCGCGGCTGCGCGCAGCGCCTCCGCTTCGGCTTCCAGCTTCGCGCGCTGCGACTGCCATTCGCGCTCGCGCTCGGACCAACGCGCCTGGAATCGGTCGTTCTCTGCGCCGGCTGCCTCGGCGGCGGCGAGTGCCGCGTCCTGGCTGCCGAGCGCCTGCTTCAACTCGGCCTCGTACAGTTCCTGCGTCACGCGCAGCTCTTCCTCAAGCGCTTGACGCCCAGAGGCCGCGCCAGCTTCCGCCTCGGCCTTCGCCTGGCGCAGCGCTTCGTCTTGCGCGGCACGGAGCCGCGACTGCTCCTCGGCCTGCGCTTCGCGGATGCGCGACAGCTCTTCGGCCTGTGCCGTGCGAAGCTGCGCCAGCTCTTCGTCCTTTGCCGCCTGCAGACGCGCCAATTCGTCGCGCTGTGCCCCGATCAGACGCTCGATCTGCTCGGCGCTCTCCTCGCGTTGCAGCTCCAGCTCCAACTGCGCATCGTCCGCAGCTTGCCGCGCTGCGGCAATTTCGGCTTCCAGCGGCGAGACAGCTTCCTTGAGAGCGGTCTCGCGTTCGGCCGCAAGTCGCGAGCGTTCTTCCGCCTGCGCCGCGCGGAGCTTTGACATCTCCTCGGCCTGCGCCGCGCGAAGCTGCGACAGCTCTTCGTCCCTTGCCGCTTGCAAACGGACCAGCTCCTCGCGCTGCACCGCGCTCAGACGAGACAGTTGCTCGCTGGCTTCTTCGCGCTGCAGCTCCAGCTCCAGCCGCGCGTCGTCCGCGGCGCTGCGCGCCGCGGCCAGTTCGGCTTCAAGCGGCGCGGCAGCTTCCTTGAGGGCTGCTTCGCGTTCGGCCGCAAGGCGCGTCAGCTCCTCGGCATGCGCTGCGCGAAGCTTCGCCAGTTCTTCGTCTTTTGCCGCGTGCAGACGCGCCAGTTCCTCTCGCTGTGCCGCGGTCAGACGCGTCAGCTCCTCGTCGCTTGCCTCGCGCTGCAGTTCCAGTTCGAGATGCGCGTCGTCCACTGCGCTTCGTGCCGCGGCGAGCTCGGTCTCGAGGGGCGCGACAGCCTCCTTCAACGCCGTCTCACGCTGGGCCGCAAGCCGCGACAGTTCTTCAGCCCGTTCTGCTTGGAGCTTCGACAACGCTTCAGCCTGCGCGTCGCGAAGTCTCGCCAGCTCCTCCGCCTGAGCCGCGCGCAGACGCGTCAGCTCCTCGGCGCTCTCTTCGCGCTGCAGCTCCAGCTCCAGCCGCGCATCGTCCGCGGCGCTGCGCGCCGAAGCGAGCTCAGCCTCAAGCGGCGCCACGGCTTCCTTCAGCGCAGCTTCGCCTTCCGCAGCAAGGCCGGCAAGTTCCTCGTCTCGCGCTGCGCGAAGCTTCGACAGCTCCTCCGTTTGCGCTTCGCGAAGTCTCGCAAGCTCCTCCGCCTGAGCCGCGCGCAAACGCGCCAGCTCCTCAGCGCTCTCTTCGCGCTGCAGCTCCAGTTCCAGCTGCGCTTCGTCCGCGGCGCTGCGCGTCGAAGCGAGCTCGGCTTCAAGCGGCGCAGCCGCTTCCTTCACGGCAGCCTCGCGTTCCGCGGCAGCCGCCGCTCTTTCTTCCGCAAGACGCCGTTCTGCGGCTTCGTTAGCCTCGCGCAAGCGCTCCTCCAGCAGCGCTGCGGCCTCCGCCATTTGGCGGTCCGCCTGCGCAGCCAGTTGCCCGCGCTCCTCCGCGAAGCGCTGCGCTTGGGCATCGATCTGCCACTTGGCCGCATCCGCCTCTTGCTTCGCAGCGGCAACTGCCTGCCCGGCCGCTTCAGCCTCCTGCCTGGCGGCATCCAGCGACACCGTCAGCGCAAGGCGTTCCTCGTCGAAGTTCGCCTCCGCAGCCGCTACGGCTTGTCTCGCCGCGGACATTTGCTCAGCCAGCTGCGTATGTAGGCGCTCCACTGCCGCCTTGGCGGCTTCGAGCTCGCCGCCCAGCTCCGTCTTGGCAGCCTCCAGCTCGTCCCGGCTCTCGCTCTTGAAGGCCTCCAGCGTGTCCAAACTTTGCTGCTTCAGCGTCTCTAGCTCCGCCTGATGGGCGGCGCGCAGACTTTCGGCTTCGCCGCGGCTCTCCTTGAGCACGCGGTCAAGCTCTCCCGCATGCTCGGCGCGCAGCTTGCCGATCGCGGCCTCACGATCGGCCGCTGCTCGCTCCAGCGCCTCGGCCAAACGGGCACCGGCCGCCGCGCCTTCCGCCTCGCGGGCTTCGCGCTCGAGCGCAAGCTCCAGACGGAGCTCCTCAAGCACGGCATTATGTCCCGCGCTAAGCCGCTCCAGGTCCGCCAGATGACCGGCCTTCAGCGCCTCAAGCTCGGAAACGCGTTCCGCCTCGTGGCGTTCCTTCTCCTCGGCCTGCCGTGCCTCGAGACTTGCCAGCTCCGCCGCATGGTTCTCCCGAAGCGCGTTCACGCGGTCCTCGCCCTCGATAAGCGCCGCATCCAGCGCATCCTGCATGCGCGCGCGAATCTCCTCGCGCTCCCGCAGCGCCGTCTCCAGCGTCAGCGTCAGCCGCTGCAATTCTTCCTGCTTGCCCTCCAGCAGCAAGGCCAGCTCGTCCTCGTAGCCTTGGCGCATCGTACGCAGCTCTTCGTCGTGCCGCTCCGTCCGCTCGGCCAACGTCTGCTCGTGTCCGCTCTTCAGCGTCCCCAGCTCGTCCGCATGCGCCGATCGCAGCGATTCCAGCTCTTCGGCGCGCGAGACGCGCTCGTCGCGCAGCTCGGCCTCGAACGTCGCTTGGACCCGCTCTCGCTCCGCTTCGTGCGCGGACCGCAGCCGGGCAAGCTCCGTCGCGTGCGCGGACTTGATCTCGTCCATCGCGGAGGCATGCGCCTGCCTGAGGGAATCGTTCTCCTCCGCAAAGAGCTCGGCTTCTGCGGCGTGGTCGGACTGAATCCGCTCGAGCTCGGCTCCATGAGCCGAGACGACGCTTTCAAGCTCGGCCGCGTGTCTGGCGGCAGCCGCATCCAACTCGGCGCGCAATGCCGCTGTCGCTTGCTCCAATTCGTCTTCGTGCGCCGACCTGGCGCTCGCAAGCTCCGACGCCTGCTCAGCCTGAAGCCGTTCAAGCTCGACGCGCTGCGCGGACTTCAGGCTCTCGAGCTCGGCCTGATAGCTTGACGAGCGCCGATCGAGCTCTGCCGCGTGGGCCGTACGGAGCTCTTCGGCCTCTTCGGCATACAGCTCGGTCTCGGCCGCGTGGTCGGCCATGATCCGATCGAGCTCGGCTTGATGAACGCTGCGCAGCCGTTCGCGCTCTTCGTCCGCCCTTGCCGTCGCTTCCGCGATGGCTTGTTCGGATTTTTGCTGCAGCTCGGCCTGCCGCTCGGCGTATTCCCGCTCCGCAGTCTCCAGTGCAGCAGCGCTCTCGGCCTTATGCTTGTCCCAGTCGGCCAGCAGCGTCTCGATCTCGGCGGACAACCGCTTGCGTTCTATTTCCTCGTGGAGGAGCCGCTCGTTTTCCCGGCGGATGCGCATGAGCTCGTCGGCCATATTAACCGAAGCGAGCACGCCGAGCCTCGCGAGATCAAGCCGCGGCGAGCCGCTTGCAATCTTGTGCATCTGATCGCTCACGAGTACCGCTACCCGCTTCATGTACTCGCTGCTGGTGTGTCCGGTCAACGTGTATTGCGTGCCGTATATGTCAACCGTTACGCGTGTCTTGTCGTCAGCATTCACGGTTATTCCTCCCACGTTCCAATTAAGCAAAATCGCAGCGAACGTCTCTCAGCCCGCTTTTCGCGTTCTGATGTATTCGCTGCGCTTTGCGCCGTTTCCTGCTTATTTTCGAAGCTCCGCGCTGAAAGATTGTTCCAGCCGGGCAACGACGGATTGCTGTGCTTCGGCGATCTCCTCGTCGTTCAGCGTACGGTCGGGATGACGGTACACAAGCGAGAGCGCCACGCTCTTTTTGCCTGCGCCGAGGCGCTCTCCCGCATAAACGTCGAACACGCGGACGGACTCCAGCCATTCGCCCGCAGCCTGCTGCGCAGCCTCCACGAGGGACGCTCCCGGCAACGATCCGTCGACGACGACGGCCAGATCCCGCTCCGCGGACGGGAAGCGCGGCAGCGTGCTGTATACGATGCGGAAATCCGCCGCTTCATAGAGCGGCTTCAAATCGATCTCGGCGGCGTAGGCGTCGCCCAGATCGAACTCGCGTTGAAGCTCCGGATGCAGCTGGCCGACGTAGCCGATCGTAGATTCGCCGGACGCGGTCGCCAGCTTCAACGCCGCGGTACGGCCCGGATGGAAGTCAGCCGGCTGCGCCTGCTCGAAGCGGACCGCGCCGGTCAGACCGAGCCGCGCCAACAGCTTCTCGACGATGCCCTTCGCATCGTAGAAATCGTAGGCGGACGCCGTTTGGTTCCAGCCTGCGCCCAGACGGTTGCCCGTCAGCAGAAAGGCCAGCCGCGGATGCTCCGCGGGCAGGGTCGTAAGGCGTTCCTCCGCGGAATGGTACACGCTCGCGATCTCGAACACCGCGGCGTTCGCGTTGCGGCGGGACTTGTTGTAGGAAGCGGCCTCGAGCAGATTCGGCAGCAGCGTCGCGCGAAGCGAGCTGCGTTCCTCGCTCATCGGCATGGCCAGACCGATCGGCCGCATGCCTTCGGCAGCCCCGGACAGCTCCGGAAACAGCGCGGCGCGGCTTGCGGAGGTGACCGAATAGGTCACGGCCTCGCTGAGCCCGGCTTCCGACAGCAGCTTCCGAAGTTCCCGGCGGATCGACTGGGATTTCGTAAGCGCGCCCGTGGTCGTCGGCCCTTCGATGCGGGTCGTCGGGATGCGGTCGTAGCCGTTCAGCCGCGCAACTTCCTCGATCAGGTCCACCGCGCGCGTAATATCGCCGCGGCGCGTGGGCACTGTCAGCCGCCAGACTCCTTCGCCGGCCGGCTCGGCTGCGAACTGAAGCCGCGACCAGATCGTCTTGACTTCGAGCGAGGAGAGCGAAGTGCCGAGCATCCGGTTGATCCGCTCAAGCGAGAGTTCGATGACCGCCGGGGCAGGCGTTGCGAGGCGCACCTCGGCGACCCCGTCGGTGACGAGTCCGCCGGCCGTCTGCGCGATCAGCGAAGCCGCGCGGTCCAGCGCGCCGAGCACGCGATCCGGATCGACGCCTTTCTCGAAGCGCGCCGAGGCCTCGGAACGAAGCCCCAGCTGGCGCGAGGTTTTGCGAACCGGAGCGCCCGCGAACCGGGCGGATTCGAGCAGAATATCGACCGTGTCCGCCGTCACTTCGGTATCGAGACCGCCCATGACGCCGGCGAGCGCGATCGCATGTACGTCGTCGGCGATGACGGGCATGTGCGGCTCCAGCTTGCGCTCCTGTCCGTCGAGCGTGACCAGCGTCTCGCCTTCGTGTGCGAAACGAACGCGGACGGTGCCTTTGACCTTGGCCGCGTCAAACGCGTGCAGCGGCTGGCCGTACTCCAGCATGACGAAATTCGTGACGTCGACGACGTTGCTGATCGGCCGGATGCCGGCGGCGATCAGCCTGTTTTGCAGCCAGAGCGGGGACGGGCCGATCTTGACGCCCTTCACGGCGCGCATCGCGTAGTGGCTGCAAGCTTCGCCCGATTCGATGGCGACCGCGATCGCGTCCGCGGTCTTGTCCGCCGCGGGGTACAGCGCCTTCTCCGGCTCGGGCAGCGTCAGCGGCCGGCCGGTCAGCGCGGCGGTCTCGTAAGCGACGCCGAGCAGGCTCAGGCAGTCCGAGCGGTTCGGTGTCAGATCGAGCTCCAGCACCGAATCGTTCAGGCCGAGCAGGTCGGCGATATCCGTGCCCACCGCCGTATCAGCCGGCAGCACGAGGATGCCCTCCTGCAGCTCCTTCGGCAGCAGCTTGTCGTTGATGCCGAGCTCCCTTGCGGAGCAGATCATGCCCTGCGATTCGACGCCGCGCAGCTTGGCGCGCTTGATCTGCAGGTCGCCCGGCAGCTTCGCGCCGACGAGCGCGACGGGCACCTTCTGCCCGGCCGCAACGTTAGGCGCGCCGCAGACGATTTGCAGCGTTTCGCCGGTGCCCGCATCGATCTTGCAGACGTTCAGCTTATCCGCGTCCGGATGCTTTTCCTTTTCCAATACATAGCCGACGACCGTCTTCGTGACGCCTGCGTTGCGGGAAGCGACGCCGTCGATCTCGATGCCGCCCCTCGTGAGCAGATCTGCGAGCTCTTGCGGCTCGATGCCGCCGAGATCGATATATTCGCTTAACCATTGATAGGATACGTTCACGGGTTATACCGCTCCTTCCTTTTTCACCTTCGCTAAAATACCGGCAGCAGCCGTCACATGCGGGCGAATTGCCCGAGGAATCGCAGATCGTTGTTGTAGAAGTGACGAATATCGTCGATGTCGTACTTCAGCAGCGCGATGCGCTCGACGCCCATGCCGAAGGCGAAGCCGGACACTTGCTCGGGGTCGAAGCCGCCGTGCTCGAGCACCTTCGGATGCACCATGCCGCAGCCGAGAATCTCGATCCAGCCCGATTGCTTGCACATCCGGCAGCCTTGTCCGCCGCACTGCGTGCAGGTGACGTCGACCTCGGCGCTCGGCTCGGTGAACGGGAAGAAGCTTGGACGCAGCCGAATCTGAACCTGCGGGCCGTACATCGCCTGGACGAATTGCAGCAGCGTGCCCTTCAGGTCGCTCATGCGGATGTCGGGGCCGACGACCAGACCTTCGATCTGGTGGAACATGAACGAGTGCGTCGCGTCGTCGTCGTCGCGGCGGTATACGCGGCCCGGGCAAATGACCTTAAGCGGCGTCGCGCCGTCCGCGTTTTTCATCGCGCGGATCTGGACCGGCGAAGTGTGCGTGCGCAGCAGAATCTCGTCCGTAATGTAAAAGGAGTCCTGCATGTCCCGCGCCGGGTGATCCTTCGGCAGATTCAATGCCTCGAAGTTGAAATAGTCGGTCTCGACTTCAGGGCCTTCCGCAATCGTATAACCCATGCCGAGGAAAATGTCTTCGATTTCCTGCGTCACCTTGGTCAGCGGATGAACGCTGCCTGCCGCGACGCTCCTGCCCGGCAGCGTAACGTCGATCGTCTCCGCGGCCAGCCTCCGCTCCGTCTCGGCGCGATCGAAGGCGGCTTGCTTGTCGGCGAGCACGGCTTCGATGGCCGCACGCACGTCGTTGGCGACCTGCCCGATCACCGGACGCTCCTCGGCGCTGAGTCCGCCCATGCCGCGCAAAATTTCCGTAAGTTGACCTTTCTTGCCCAGGTAATGCACGCGCAGGTCGTTCAGGCGGCCGGCATCGGCCACCTCCTGCATTTGCGCGAGCGCCTCGACGCGCAGCGCCTCCAACCGGTCCTTCATGATGCCTCTCTCCTTCATCGCTTGGTCTATCGGCCGGCTTGCCCGTTGGCGAACCGACAAAAAAGGCCCTTCCTCCCCGTAAAAGGGACGAAAGGACCGTGGTACCACCCTAATTGGAAACTAGCTGACGACAGCCTGCCGGTTCGGCAGCGGCGTCAAGCCGGAATTCCCGCTCGAACGGCGTAACGGGCCGCTGCCGGTCCGCTCTACTGGCCAACGCTGCTTAGCATGGTCGGCGTTCAAGCGACTGCTCCGGAGTGAAATTCGGCAGCTCTTCTCCTCGGGCGCGCTCTCAGTCTCGGCGTACCCTCCCTGGTCAGGCAGGCGCTGCTTACTTGTCTCCATCGTCGCATTTATCCATTTTTGCTTTGAATTACTGACTATTATAGGGGAACGCGCCGCGTCAAGCAAGCGGGCATCGGAGACGGTCTCCGATTGATCGCTTCAAATTAGCTTTTTAAACAGGACTTCAAGCGACATCGATCTTTTTAACGTATTGTAAATCGGGGAACGCGCAAGCGCGCCCGAGCAAAAATCGTCAAAAGCCTTGTCCTCCAAGTCTACGTATAGAAAGACGGTCACCGTCATTTTGGTTATTCGCGGTTCTTCCTCGTAGCCTTTGACGCCAACCAGAGATAAAGGGTTCTCCAGAGAAAGGTTCAACACGCCCTCGATCTCTTCCACGACCGAGCCCCTATTCGGCCGCTCCAAAAACGCCAACAGGATGCTGCTGAGCACGGACCCCGCGAAATATTCAAGACTGGTGATCGGCTTGTATTCCGAGTCGAAGCTGATTTGCTTTTCGACGTGTACGCTGTTTTTATTCGTATAAATCTTTACGGAGGAGAGGTCGGCCGACGTGCCTCTAAAGTTCATATCGAATATCTTGGACTCGTACAAGGCGTTTAATCGTTCATCCGTTCGCTTCATGATGCTTGCTCCTTAGCACGGAAGCCGCTTCCGTTAGCGAACGAATTTTGCCCGCGATCGTCTCCAGTACATTGACGGGACTATTGGAGAAGGTAGCGAAGCCGCAGTCCGGATTCAGCCATATTCGATCGACCGGCAAGTAGGTCGCAGCCTCTTGCGCTTTTGAGAGGATCGAATCTATCGTTTCGACGTCATCCGTGCGCGGATTGATCGTGCCTAGACCGAGCGACGTATGGGCCGCAATCCTCGGATCGGCCAGCAAGGAGCTCAGCTCCCCTGCTCTTGGCGTCGAAAACTCAAGCGTCAGCAGGTCCGGATTCACTTTGGCGAACAACTCGAGCAGCGGCGTGTATGGGCCTGTCAACAACGTGCTTTCGTTTTTGCTCCAGTTGCCTCTGCACACATGCAAAGAAGCGACGGTCCGGGTTCGGTCTACGTGCGCCATGACCTGTCCAATCAAGGAAGCGGCGAATTCGAGCTCCTCCTTCGGATCCTTTCTCTCGGAGAGCGCCGCGCACATAAAGGATCTGGGCTTGCCCTCCGTGAATACGACCTCGGTCAATACCGGTTCGTCGAACTGGATCACGTCGACGCCGATGCTCGCCAGGTTGTCGATCTCTGCCTTCAAGATCCGGACGACATCCTGCCCGAGCTCTTCCTTGCCCCCGTAAGCCTGGCCGGAGAGATTCGGAAGCCACATCGATCGGGTCAGCAAATAGGGACCCGGCAACGTAATCTTGACGGGTTTGTCGGTGAGCCTTTTAAGCATCCGAAGCTCGCTCGCGACGATGTCCCCATCGTACTGCAGCTTGCCCGCGCAAATCGCGTTTTTAATGCTCACGGCGGGCACGTCCAGCGCGGTCAGCATATCCTCGAACGCCTTTTTATCGTCGATATATTCGAGCATGTCGCTCATGCTCATCATTCGAACGCCGCCGATTTTGCCAGCGACGAAGGATACGTAGTTATCCCGACCCAGCTCGCCGCTCGTGACGATATCGATACCCGATTCCTCCTGCAGCCGGACGACTTTGCGCGTTTCCGCCTCGATCAGCCGGTCGAAGTCGCCGGGTTCCATTCTTCCGCTTCTCGTCATTCTTAAGGCGCCAAGCACCTCTTTGGATCTGGGCATGCTTCCGATCAAGGAAACGGGGAATAGCGGCAACGGTTTTTTCATAGGTTCGATCTCCCGAAGTGAATATAAATAGGGAAAAGAGAAGTAGCGGAGGCTTCCACGCTTCTCTTTTCATCGGCCTTACGTATTCAGAAACTTTAAATAGCCGTTGGCTTCGCGCAGCTGGCTGAATCCCGAGATTCGGCCCTCCACCCATTCCTTCAAGCCCTCCATGTCCATCATCTTCCGGTGGGCTTCATTGCCGTAGTCCATCCGATGGAGCACGTTCTGCCATTCGGCGAATCGTTCCGACGAAAAATCGGGATGCGCCGTGAAAATGCAGTGGTCGAACAATGGCGTCGTATCTATGCACACCAGCTGGTTCTCGTCGACGGTGCCGTCCTTTTTCCAAGCTTCCCAGTTCAGGTCCAGCGCGACGGCGGCGTCGACCGTTCCCGCCGTCAATGCTTTCATCGCGTCCAGCTCTCCGCCGACGTGGTCGCCGTGGAGGCCGACGCCGATATCGAACCTTTGCTCCGTATAGTCCGCTCCGTATTCAAGTCCATGCCGATGCAGATGATTGATCGGAATTAATCGGGCTTGCGGAGAATCGACCGCGCCGAAGCCGATCGTCTTTCCTCTCAGTCCATCCAGCTCGGCGATGCCGCTGTCTTTTCGAACGACGAAGACGGTTTTTCTGTCACGATCCGTATCTCTCATGGAACCCATCAGGCACTTGCCGTCCGTCCTTAAATACGTATCCAGCCAGGCCAGCGGGGAATTCCAAGCGATGTCGATCTCCCGGCTCATCAGGCCGTCGACTTGTCCTTCGTAATCCTTATAGTAGACGCATTCGATCTCGAGCCCTTCCTCTTTGAAAAAATCGGAGATGATTCCCCAGATCACGGTAACCCGCGGATCGTAGATAACCGCCCCGACCTTAATCGGATCCTTGCTCAACCGCGCTCGCTCCTTTGCGTGTTTATGGGATCATCTGACCCGTCAATGCTTTTCCGAGCCAGACGGTCAGGACGTCCGCGCTTGGCGCCATGATCTGGCCGGCATAGGCGTCCCTGAGCAGCCTTTCGAGCGGAAGCGCCTTATTGTAGGCTTTGCCGCCGCCGACCCTCATGGCGAGCCTTCCGCATTCGATCGCGGCTTCCGAGGCAAAGATTCTGGCCGACAGAATCTTCGCCAACGCGTCGGCCTCTCCGTTCGCGCCCGCTCTGGCGGCTTCCATCGTAAGGGCTTTAGCTGCGGACGCTTGTTTGTAGATGCTTCCGATATGAATTTGGATCGTCTCGATATTGGACAACGTTCTCCCGTCGGGGTATTTTCTGCCCGAAGCATGCCCGCTGGCGATCTCGAATATATGCATGGCCGTACCGCTGTAGATCGCGCCCAGCCCCGTGATGAAGAACGGAGCGACGACATTGAATACTTGCTCCTGGCCCGAACCTTCCGCTCCGATGCGGTGCGTCGAATCCAGCGTTACATGATCGATGTTCACGGGACAAGACGAGTTGCCTCTCATCCCCAAGCCGTTCCATTCCGACAGTCCGAACGACAGGCCTTCTGACGCCAGCGGGAACACCCAGTTGTTGATTTTGCCTTCTTCGGCAGACGGCGCGAGCACGAGATAGTAGGACGCATAGGAAGCGGACGTGACCATGCTCTTTTTGCCGTTGAACGTGGTGTATTCGCCGTTAACCTCGGCAGTCGTTTCCGTAATATAAAAGTGGGTGCCCGTTCCGAATTCGCTGTAGGCCAGCGCCATGAACTTTCCGTTCTCGACGATGTCCGCAAAAACCCGCTTCTTCAGCTCCTCGCTGCCGTGCGTGACCAGGCACATGACTGCGACATTGTGCATCATATAGCAAAGCGCGGTCGTAGCGCACGTCTCCGCAAAAGCCAGGCAAGCCTCGGCATGCGCCTCCAGCCCCTTGCCCGAACCGCCGTACGCCTCGGGTACCAGCAGCTTCAGAAAGCCATGTTCGGCCAACGCCTTAAAGGATTCCTCCGGAAATCTCGATTCCGCGTCCGTCCGCTCCGTGAAGGGTTCTATGTAGGACTTTGCAAAAACCTTGCCTTCCTGATAAACCTGATTCATAAAAGTCCCCCTTCCTTCTCCATGCATGATGGAAAAGACGATGTGCTTGCTGCTCGACGACCATAACGAAATAAATATATCATAACCTTAATAGAATGGCGCGATTTTCGGGTCGCTCGCGACAAAACGAGATCAAACCGCGCCGTCGATTAATTCCTCTTCTACACGCGGCAAAGAAGCGCCGGAGGAATAGCCTCCGGCGCTCGGCGCGTTCAGGATATGACGAAGCGCTTTGAAATATTACTTGGCGCTGCGGTTCTGGAGCATGCGCGGATCCACTTGGTTGTCGAGCAGGAGCGGCGTCTTCGCTCCGCGCGCGATCTGTTCCCAGGCGACCATTTTGAAGTTCTGGTTGAGCTTTTTGCCGCCGTCGATATTGGTGTCGTCCTGGGCGATGAACACGCCATAGGGATATTGTTCGCCCAGCCCGAATCCCAGCACGTCGATGCCGTCCGTCACCGAGGTTCCATCGGTCGACGGGCCGTCCGCGATCTTGAAACTGTCGATGTAGGCATTGTCGCCTTCGCGATCATAGACCGCATAGCTGTCGCTGCCTTGGCTGGACGCGATCAAATAGCCGCGGCCGTCCGCGCCGTAGTAGATCGTCAGCCCTTCAATATCGTCCTGCAGCCGGCGGCCGTCCGCTTCGTCCACCGTAGACAGTGGATCGGCTCCCCCGTCCGGCTCGGCATCGTATTTATAGACCGCATAATCCTCTTCCGCAATATACATCATGCCGTATTCGTCATCTGCAACCAAGCCTTCCGATTGCGTAGCGAGCTTGAATTCGCGGACCAGCTTGCCCGCGAGCTTCCCTTTTCCGTCATCCTTCAGCTCGTACTGCTCGAACTCGCCTTCCTTGCCGAGCACCAGCGCATAGAACTTGTCCGTCCGCAGGCTGTGATACAGGCTGAATCCGTACACTTCCTCCATCTTGGCCTTGATGGGCTCCGCCACGATGTCGGTGAGCTCGCCGGTCGCACCGTCGATCTTGAAGATGTCGACCGTGTTCGTGGAACGGTTGGTCGCGCCGACGATATCGACTTTGTTGCCGCCGAGCCGGAACCCGTAGCGCACGTCAATGTTGTTCATCTTCCCGACCTTGTAGTTCTGAAGCTCTTTGCCGTTCAGATCGTAAACGAGGACGCCGCCGCCCTTGTTGGTCGCGATGATTTTAGATTGAGCGGGATCGTTCGGATCGAGCCAGATGGCCGGATCGTCGGCCGCATCCTCGCCATCCTCCACGGCGGCCGTCTCGGCCTTGGCGGTAACCGAATAAGGGACGATGATATCCGCCGGATCGGCGTACTTGGCATTCTCGTCGAGGATGGCCTGCAACAGCTTGGACGGGATATACATTTTGCCGCCGACGATTTTAACCTCGTCCGTCGTCTCGCCTGCCTTGCCGGCCAGTCGATAAGCCTTCTCGCCTGACGTGAAGGTGCCCGCGAGTCCGTTCTTCAGCTTGACCAAAGCGGATTTATCGTCGCTGTCCCAAGTGATCGTGGCGCCGATCTGATCCATCTGATTGCGGAGCGGCTCGTAGCCTTGCACCGTTGAGACCGTTGCCGCGCGAGCCGACGATGCGGCGGGGAGAATCGCGCCCGCGACGAGCAGCGCGGCCAGTGTCGTTTTCCAGGTTTGCATACGGATCCATGTTCCTCTCCATCGGTGATTTGCTCCACTTTATCCGATGGAGGTAAACACGGCATTAAACAAAGACGCGACTTTTGTAAAACCGATTCGCGTTGGAAGCTAACTTCGTTCTTCATTCGGACTATTTTTTTGGCTTCCCGCACGCATGATTCAGGCTTGCCGTCCCGGCGCCCAGCCGGAAGCTCGCCGCGAGCGCAGCGGCGACGAACGCCTTGGCGCTGCGGCAAGCGGCCGGCACGTCCCGGCCGAGCGCCATGGCTGCGCAGGCGGCTGCGGCGAATGCACAGCCCGTGCCGTGAGCGCCCGGGCCCGGCAGGCGCGGCCCGCGGAGCAGCATCGGCTCGGCGCCGCCGTCCGCCGCGCCGACCAATATATCCGTGCACGCGTCATCCTGGGCATGTCCGCCCTTAAGCAGCACATAGTGCGGTCCCCAAGCGAGCAGCGACCTGGCGGCCTCGACGCGGGCGCCGATCTCGGCGAGCTCCCCCTCGCGAACGCCGAGCAGGGCCGCCGCTTCGGGCACGTTCGGGGTCGCCAGCTCGGCCAGCGGGAGCAGCAGCTTCGCCGTCGCTTCGAATGCGCCGGGTCCGGCTAACGCGAAACCGTCCTTGGACAGCCGCACCGGGTCTACCACAAGCCTGCGGACGCCGAAGCGCCGCAGCACGCCGGCGATGGCCTCCGCCGCCGCCGGTGTTGGAACCATGCCGGTCTTGGCCGCGTCCGCGCCCAGATCGGCGAGCACACTGTCGAGCTGGGCCGCGATGAGCCGCGGCGGCATGGGCTCGGCTTGCTGCACGCCCAGGCTGTTTTGCGCCGTGACCGCCGTAACGGCGCTCATACCGTATACGCCGAGCTCCTGAAAGGTTTTCAAGTCGCCTTGGATGCCGGCCCCGCCGCCAGAGTCCGAGCCGGCGATCGTGAGCGCCCGGGCCGGGCCGCTTCCGCTCCCCATGCGTTCGGCGCCTGTCCGATCGGCCATCGCCGGCTCATTCATACGGACGTCGCCTCCTTCCGCTCGTCTCCTGCATAGTGGCCGAAGCGACCGGGCCGGAACGCGTGACTCGCCGCTTCGCCGCCTACGCCGCGCGCTCCTCCTCCCGCAGCCAGCCACCCCCCGAATGCGGCTGCCGTCGCCGGACTCAACAGGATGCCGTTGCGATAATGACCGGCGGCTACATATACGCCGGATCTGCCGGGCACGGGGCCGATCAGCGGCCACCCATCCAGCGTGGCGGGACGCAGCCCCGCCCAGCTCCGGGCCGGCGCGGCGCCGGCCAATCCGGGAAACATCCACCCGCTCGCCCGAACGAGCCTTCCGACGCCGCCCTCGGTCACCGTCCGATCGAAGCCGGCTTCGTCTTCGGACGCGCCGCAGACGAGCGAGCCGTCCGGCTTGCACACCCAGTACGCCTGCGCGCCGAATACGATATGTCGCAGGGAGACGGGCGCCGGGTCGTAGGCGCAAATTTGCCCTCGTATCGGATGAACGGGAATGCGCAGTCCCAGCCAATCCGCCAGCTGACCGCTCCATGCGCCGAGACAGCAGCAGAGGGCGTCCGCGCCGATCGTGCCGTATTCCTCGAAGCGGACGGAGAGTCCGCCGGACGCGCCTTGGTTCACGGCGGTCATCTCTCCCGCGTGCGGCAGCAGCCGCGCGCCGAGCCGCTCGCAGGCTCTTGCGAGCGCCTTGACCAGCAGAGGTGCCTGCACGTGCGCTTCCTCCGGACAATAGAGCGCGCCTGCAAGCCCTCGTGGCAAAGACGGCTCGAGCTGCGACAATGCCGTCTCGTTCAGCCACTCCATGCCCCTGCTTAGGCCCGACTGCCAAGCGAGCCGTCCAAGAAGCGACAGCCGATCCGCGTCGCGGTGGGCGACATGCAAGCTGCCCGATCGGACCAAGCCCGCGCGCACACCGGCAGCATCCTCGATCTCCGCCGTCCAAGCCGGATATCGGGCGAAGCTGTCCATGCAAAGTCGGAAAAAGGCGTCGGGACTGTCTCCGTTTTCGTAATAAGGCGCGAGCATGCCCGCGGCCGCTCCCGAAGCTTGCCCGCCGATCTCGCCGCGGTCGGCGATGATCACGCGCCATCCTTGCTTCAGCGCTTCATAGGCGCAGGACAAGCCGACGATGCCGCCGCCCAGCACGAGCAAGGTCCGCTTCAAGGCCGAATCCCCCCTGTCGCCGGCGGC
Source organism: Cohnella hashimotonis (assembly GCF_030014955.1). Lineage (NCBI taxonomy): Bacteria > Bacillati > Bacillota > Bacilli > Caryophanales > Paenibacillaceae > Cohnella > Cohnella hashimotonis. The sequence continues at coordinate 1,696,789 of NZ_JAGRPV010000001.1, read as the reverse complement.
CTCGCGAACCACGCGCCGGCCTCGTCGCTGCTCGCCGAAGCGTACGCGCGCCGAGGGATTCGGCCTGCCTGCCGCGACAGCCATCCGGCCTCGACGCCGAGCCTCATAGCTGCGGCCATAGCGACAGGATCCCGCGCCTTTGCCACGGGCGTATTGACCAGGATGCCGTCTGCGCCGAGCTCCATCGCTGTCGCGGCGTCGGCGGCCGAGCCGAGCCCTGCGTCCACGATGACGGGTACGCCGGCCTGTTCCGCGATCCAACCTAAACTGTAAGGGTTGAGAATGCCGAGCCCCGTGCCGATCGGCGAACCGCCCGGCATGACGGCCGCGGCTCCCGCCTCCTCCAGCCTTAACGCCTGCATCGGGTCGTCGGACGTATAAGGCAGGACGGTAAATCCCTCGCGCGCCAGGCGTTCCGTCGCCTTCAGCGTCTCGACCGGGTCGGGCAGAAGCAGCCGCGGATGTCCGCTGATCTCCACTTTGACCCAATTGCCGAGGCCCGCTTCCCTCGCCAGCCTGGCGATCCGGACGGCCTCGTCCGCCGTCGACGCGCCTGACGTATTCGGCAGATAGACCAGGTCCCTCCCTTCCGTATGCCGCAGCAGCGGGTCGTCCCCGGCGTCGTCGAGGTCGACTCTGCGTACCGCGAACGTAACGACTTGCGCGCCCGAAGCTTCCAGCGCCTCGCGCATGACGGCAGGACTCGGATATCGTCCCGTGCCCAAGAACAGCCTGGACCTGAGCGCGATGCCGCCGATCGCTAGCTTCGAAGATGGTGCGTTCATCGATCATCCACCTCCCACGAATTGTACGAACTCAACGCGATCGTCAGCGCGAATCTGAACGGTGTTCCAGTCCTCCCTCGGCACCGCTTCGCCGTTCAGCTCCGCCATGACCCTTCTTTCGGCAAGGCCGAGAGCCGTCGCGAGCGCGCCGAGCGTGGAAGCTTCGCTCCAGGCGCGTTTGCCGTTCAGCAGCAACGGGATCCGCATCCCGTCGGCAGTCGCGGCTACCGGGGAGACGACAGCCGCCGTTTTCATGCACTCTTCGGTCACCAAACTCTCCTCAGTCACCTTAGTCACTTCAGACTCTTCAGTCTCCTCAGTCACCTTAGTCTCCTCAGTCACCTTAGTCTCCTCAGTCACCTTAGTCTCCTCAGTCTCTTTAATCTTCTCGGACTTTTTCGTCTCCTCGGTCTCCATGCTTTCGGCCGTCGTCCAGCCGTTCATGCGCCCGGCGTCCAGCGCCTCCCATTTCTCGATGCTGCGTTTCAGCGATACGCATACGGCGGCCGGATCGGGATGCCCGACCACGGCCGATACCGCGCATAGCCGCCGCGCGCCCGCCGCAAGCACGTCACCGGCCGTCTCGGGCGCAATGCCGCCAATCGCGAAAAAGGGAATCCGCAGCATCGCGGCAGCCTCGGAAACGTAAGAAGTCGTAACGGCTTTCCTTCCCGGCTTGGTCGCCGTCGGATAAACCGGTCCAACGCCGACATAGTCCGCGCCGGCGCGTTCAGCCTCCAGCGCCTGCGCGATCTCGTGCGTGGATATGCCGATCAGCATGCCTCTGCCCACTCTCCGCCTCGCTTCTTCCAAAGGCAGGTCGTCCTGCCCAAGATGGACGCCGTCCGCATCGGCGGCGAGAGCTAGCTCTGTGTCGTCGTTAACGATGAACAGCGCGCCGTGGCGGCGGGTCAACGCGCGGAGAAACTTAGCCTTCGCAAACCGCTCCGCGGGCGTACCGTTCTTGTCCCGAAGCTGGACGATGTCCGCCCCGCCGGCGATTGCGGCTTCCATCACCTCGGCTAACGGCCTGCCCGGATGATACTGTTCGCCTGTTATCACGTACAGCTTGCAATCCTCGATCGTTCTCAATGCAGCTCCTCCTCCGGCCCCGAATATCCGGGTTTCTCCATCACGTAGGTCCGGCATAGCCGGATCGCCTCGTCTGCGTCGTCTGCAATGCCGGCCTGGCCGCGTACGAGCACCCGACCATCGCCGAACGCCGCAAGCGTGGCGCCGCACGGCGTCAGCGCCCGGACGAGATAGTCGTTGACGACGAGAATCCGGCAGCCGCGGCGCGCGAGGCGGTCTGCGCAAGCTTGCAGCGCAAGCGGGCGGCCCGTCGCCACCTGGATCGTGCCTCTTCCGCACAAGACGGTCGCTTCCAACCCGGCAGAGCCTGCTATCTCCGGCTCCCCAGCGCTTGAGGAGCTCGCATCCCCGCAAAAAGGACAGGATGGCCGTCCTGGCGGCAGCTTCGTCTCCCGCAGCGAGAAGCGCCAGACATCCGTTGTAATCCATGTTCGCCGCATCGCGCCGCGATTGCCGCTCAGCCACTTGAGCGCCTCCGCCGCTTGAAGCGAAGCGGTCAGCTCGACCGCCGGGCCGACGATACCTGCCGTATCGCACGTATCCCCTGCTTCCGCCTCTCGTTCTCCTCCGATGAGGCAGCGCAGGCATGGCGTCAGGCCCGGTATCAGCGACGCCGCGCTGGCTGCCGATCCCGTCGCCCCGCCGTACAAGAAAGGAATGCCCCTGACGAAACAAGCGTCGCTTAATAAGAGGCGGGTCTCGGCGTTGTCCGTTCCGTCGAGCGCCAGGTCCGCGCCTGCGAGCAGCGTCCCGACGCTCCCGGGCCCGATCTCGCCAACGAAAGGCTCGATCCGGACGTCGCTGTTGATCTCTCTCAGTCGTGCCGCCGCTGCGACGGCCTTCGGCGCCGACGCTGCGGCATCCGCCTCGTCGTACAACGACTGGCGGTGCAAATTGCCGCGTTCGACGAAATCCCGGTCCACGAGCCTGACCGTGCCTACGCCGGCGCGGACCATCTGCTGCGCGAGCGCGCACCCGAGTGCGCCGACGCCGGCCACGAGGACGCACGCGCCTTCGAGCAGGTGCTGACCTTCGGCTCCGATCGGCGCGAAGCGGATTTGACGGTCGTATCTGGACAGAGATTCGACATGCGCGTTGCCGACTTCCCAGGGAGCGGGACTGCCTCTGCCGGATGCCCATGCCCCAAACCCGGCGCTAGACATAGATTTTCCCGCCCGCTGCCTTGAAACCGTCCGCCTGCTCGCGCATGCCCGTTTCCACCGCTTCCTCGTCGTTCAGTCCGCGGGCGGCCGCATAGTCGCGTATATCCTGCGTGATCCGCATGCTGCAGAACTTCGGTCCGCACATCGAGCAGAAGTGGGCGGACTTCGCCCCTTCGGCAGGCAGCGTCTCGTCGTGGTAGGCCATCGCGCGCTCCGGGTCGAGCGACAGATGGAACTGGTCGCGCCACCTGAATTCGAACCGGGCTTTCGAAAGCGCGTCGTCGCGAAGCTTGGCCCGCGGATGGCCTTTGGCCAGGTCGGCCGCATGGGCCGCGATCTTGTAAGCAATGACGCCGTCCTTGACGTCCTCTTTGTTCGGCAAACCCAGATGCTCTTTAGGCGTAACATAGCAGAGCATGGCCGTGCCGAACCAGCCGATCATCGCAGCACCGATGGCCGAAGTAATATGATCGTAGCCGGGCGCGATATCCGTCGTGAGCGGTCCGAGCGTGTAAAATGGCGCCTCTTGGCATACCGCCATCTGCCGGTCGACGTTTTCCTTGATCAGGTGCATCGGCACATGGCCAGGCCCTTCGATCATGACTTGCACGTCGTGCTTCCAGGCGATGCGGGTAAGCTCGCCGAGCGTCTCCAGCTCCGCGAACTGCGCCTCGTCGTTGGCGTCCGCGATCGAGCCGGGCCTGAGGCCGTCGCCGAGCGAAAAGGTGATGTCGTATGCCTTCATGATTTCGCAGATCTCCTCGAAGTGCGTGTAGAGGAAGTTCTCCTCGTGATGCGCGAGGCACCAGGCCGCCATGATGGAGCCGCCGCGCGACACGATGCCGGTCACCCGCTCGGCCGTCAGCCGGATATAGCGCAAGAGCACGCCGGCATGAATCGTAAAATAATCGACGCCCTGCTCCGCTTGCTCGATCAGCGTGTCGCGGTAAATTTCCCAGGTGAGCGCTTCGGCCCGTCCGCCGACTTTTTCGAGCGCCTGGTAAATAGGCACCGTGCCGACGGGGACCGGGGCGTTGCGCAAGATCCATTCGCGGGTCGCGTGAATGTTTTTGCCCGTCGACAGATCCATGATCGTATCCGCGCCCCACCGGGTCGCCCAGGTCATCTTTTCCACTTCTTCTTCGATGGAGGAAACGACGGCGGAGTTGCCGATATTCGCGTTGATTTTCACGTGGAAATGCCGTCCGATGATCATCGGCTCACACTCCGGATGGTTGACGTTGGCGGGGATGACTGCGCGTCCGGCAGCCACCTCGTCTCGCACGAATTCGGGCGTCATGCCTTCCCTGACGGCGATATAAGCCATCTCGGGCGTGACGATGCCGCGGCGCGCGTAATGGAGCTGCGTGATATTCCGTCCCGCCGCCGCCCGGCGGGGTCTGCGCTTCAGTCCCGGATAAGCCTGCGCTTGTGGCGGTTGCGCTTCGAATCTGTAGCCGTCGTCTGACGGAACGGGATTCCTTCCGGCGTATTCGAACGTGTCCCCTCTGGATGCGATCCATGCGTCCCTGATCGTCGGCAGTCCTTTTCGGATATCGGCCTCGTAACTATCGTCCGTGTAAGGGCCGCTGGCATCGTAAACGAGCAGCGGCGCGTTCGGCTGAGAGGAGCCGTCCCGTCCCGTGCTATCGGATAGGCGGATCTCGCGCATCGGCACGCGAACGTCTCCCTCTCCGTTCAGATAGACTTTGCGGCTTCCGGGCAGCGCCCCGGTCATGTTCTCCATCGCTAAAAAACCTCCCTGGAATGAATTCGAACGAATTCCTCCGGGAGGCCGACAAGGGCGCGCTGCGAAAAAAGAAAACACAATGACGGATGGACGAAGCCGCAAACGCATTCGCGCACGAAGACGGTTTGAGCCGTCGGCGGACGTAAATACGCCTGGATCGGCGCTCCGTACGAGACGCGGCTTTTTGCGCACGATTCGGCATGCAAAAAAGCCGCCCCGTCGGGAGCGGCCAAAACGAGCAGCTTCGAGCTGCATGGGGCGGACGTAAGGACGAACGCTCCCCGCGGATGCGGAAAGACGGCTCGGCCTGCAACGACGCGGTCTGCAACGACGCGGCCTGACGGCTTGCGGCGCTGCGATCCGATGCAGCTTGCTACGCACATTGGTCCACTTTCCTACGCTGGCATGACCCAGATCAGGTTCAAAGGGACCAAGGCATCGCTGCCTTATCTCAGCCCTCGCGGGCGCCCCCAGTGGAATTCATGGTTCAACTGTACACGGGCGCGGACCGGGTGTCAATCCGGCTACGCTCCCAGTTGCGATACGCGCCGACAAATAAAGGCGCCAGCGTCCGCTATCGCTCGCTGGCAAGCACGGCCTCCAGCCATTAGCGGCACGCGCTGCCCCTATCGCTCACTGGAGAGCGCCCCCTCCGGCCATTAGCGGCACGCGCTGCCCCTATCGCTCGCTGGAGAGCGTCCCTCCGGCCATTAGCGGCACGCGCTGCCCCTATCGCTCGCTGGAGAGCGTCCCTCCGGCCATTAGCGGCAAGCGCTGCCCCTATCGCTCGCTGGAGAACGTCACTCCGGCCATTAGCGGCACGCGCTGCCCCTATCGCTCGCTGGAGAGCGTCCCTCCGGCCATTAGCGGCACGCGCTGCCCCTATCGCTCGCTGGAGAGCGCCGCGAGGCAGCTAGTTTGCAGGCCACAGCGGGACTTTCTGCCGCTATCGGCCCCGAGGCGTTGGTTTGGCGTCCATGGCGGCACGCAAGTCCGCTATGCTCGCCCGAGCGCCCTCGCGCTCCCCTCAGCGCGACTTCCTGCGCAGGAGCGCGATCGCCAGCGCGGCCAGGCCCGCCACCAGGCCCGCGATCGCAAGGCCCAGCGTCAGCGGATCCCGATCGCCGTCCGACGCTTCCGTCGATGCGGCATCCGCATGCCCGTGCCCGTCCCCGTCGGCCGCAGCCGCCGTTACCGCGGTCACCGAAGCCGGCGTATCGGCGTCGGGCGCGCCGCTCCAGTCGACGACGGCGCCGTCCGAATACGTCTGGTGCGCCTTCCATACGAGCTCCTTCGCGTCCTCCGCGACATGCCCCTGGAACAGAAACTGCACGAACTCCGTCTCGGTGATGCCTTGGCCGTCGGACTTCCAGGTGACGGAGACGACCTTGCCGTCCGCGTCCTTTTCGGTCGTGCTCGTCCAGCCCGGATACGGCTCGAAGCGCGACACCTCCACGCCCGCAGGGACGTCCAGCTTGACCTGCGTCGTGTTGACGCCCTCGTTTTCGCTCGGGACGCGGATCGTGAACACCTGGTAAGCGTTCTGCGCCACCTCCGCCGGCTCGACCCGGACGTGCGCGCTCGCCAAGCCCGTATACCCGAACGCCATCGTAGCGGCGAAGAGCAGGGCTCCGATTTTTTTCATCTACGATCAACCTTTCGTTTCTATGGGATATGCCTATTATAGAGGCCGTCCTCATCGAAGCGCATGACCCCAAAGAGCCATGGCCGCAAATGAAAAAGCCTCCACAGCCCGGAGAGGGCGCGGAGGCTCGCCAATCGTTATTTCCCTTCGTCCGCGCTCCACAGCTTCACGCGGTCCTGCACGTACTTGGTGTAGCCCTTCTCCATCTTTTCGACGCCTGCCTTGATCAGGTCGTTCTGATAGGCGTCCCAGATCTTGTCGAAGTCCTCGGGCTTCGCGAGGATGGCCTCCGGAATTCGCTTCCAGGTGATGTCCTTCATCTTGTTGCCGAGGATCGACACTTCGTCCTCTCCCGGAATCTGAATGTTCCACGCGGCGCCGTACGCCTTCACGTTAAACTCGTCTTCCTTCGGGAACAGGTCCTTCCACGTCGTCGCCTTGTACGCCGCAAGCGTTTCCTTCTCCGCGTCGCTGTAGCCCTCGGTGATCAATTCCGGACTGTTTTTCGTATAATAGTTGCCCGTCGGGTCCTTCACGCCGTCGCCGTAGTGGACCATGATGTTCCAGTAGAAGCCGAGGCCGGACTCCTTGGTGAACGCGGTGTTGTCGTTGTTGATGCGGTCCTGGATTTCCTTGGGCACGACGCGCTTGCCGTTTTCGACGACGTAATGCTTGCCTTCGATACCCCAGTTGTTGAGCACCTGGCCTTCGTCCGAAGCGAGGTAGTCGAGGAACTTGATGATGCGCACTGGATCCTTCGCCTTGCTGGAGATCGAGATGCCGTACCCGCCCATGAAGCCCGTCGGCCAGAACGACGTCTCCTTGAACTGTTCGCCCATCGTGACCGGATAGTGGCCGTACGTCTGGTCGAATTTGCCCGCGGTCTTGAGCGCCTGCTGGCCGTCGTTGTAATCCCAGTCCTGGTCGATAAGTCCGAGCACGCGGCCCGAGGCGACCTTCGCTTTGTACTGATCGTATTTTTGCACGAAGCTCTCCTTGTCGAGCAGCCCTTCCGCGTTCATGTGGTTCAGCCAGCGAAAATATTCCTTCTCCTCCGGACGCCGGAAATGGTAGATCGCTTCGTGCGTCTGCTGATCGACGAAATATTCGCCGTCATCCGAGCCGCCCGTCACGAAGGTCGCCGGATTCGTGACGGAGATGTACATATGCCAGTCGTCCGCGTTCAGGGACAGGCCGATGTTTTTGTTGCCGTTCTCGTCCGTCGGATGCTTGGCGAGATAATCCTTGATGACCTTTTCGTAATCCTGTACCGTGCGGATGGTCGGGTACCCCGCTTCCTTGACGACGCGGTGCTGAAGCTCGAAGCCGCCGCCCGCGACCGCCTTAACCTCGTCAACCGCGGACCAGGTCGGGATCGAATAGATCGATTGGTCTTCGGTCGTATACTTCGCCCGGCTCATATAAGGCCCGAGCACCTTTTTGATGTTCGGCGCGTATTTGTCGATCAGCTCGGTCAGGTCGAGCACCGCGCCGGCGTCGACGAGCTTGCCGATGTCGCCTTTGGCCGCGATGATGTCCGGATACTCGCCGCTTGCGGCCATGAGCGCGACTTTTTGCGCCGGGTCGCCGACCGCGAATTCGGCATCGAGCGTGACGCCGGTCTTTTTCGTGATCTCTTTGGAGACGTCGTCCTGCATGTTGTTCCAGTTCGGATTCGGGTCTTCGGAAAAGTAAGTAAACGTGACAGGCTTAAGATCCTCGCCTTCCTTGGCCGCTTCCGTTGCCGTCGACGATCCGGATGGCGCGGCCCCGGAAGCGGCGCCATTGCCGCCGTTATCCTTGCTGCAGGCGGACAGGAAGCTCAGCGTCATGGCGCCGGCGAGCAGCAGCGCGTTTACCTTCATTCTCTTTTTCATCACTAAACCCTCCGTTTGCTCTGAATGATGGATCTTATTTGGACAGGATCGAATCCTGCGGATCCCTTCGGTTGTCGCGGCGTCCAGCCGGCGGGCGTCAGCTTTTGACGGCGCCGAGCGTCATGCCTTTGACGAAGTACTTTTGCAGAAACGGATAAACGACGAGGATTGGCACGGTCACGACGATCGTGATCGCCATTTTGACCGATTCGGGCGAGATCTGCCGCATGACCTCGGTCATGTTGCGTCCGCGGAACTGGTCGGCGTTCGTCGTCGTGCTCTGCAGCACCTTCATGAGTTCGAATTGCAGCGTGGTGAGCTTCTCGCTGGAGCCGTTGTACAGATAGGTGTCGAACCAGGCGTTCCACTGCCCTACCGCCAGGAATAGGGCGATGGTGGCGAGGGCCGGCTTCGTAAGCGGCAGGATGACGCGCCAGAAAATCGTCCAGTCGTTGGCGCCGTCGAGCTTCGCGGATTCCTGCAGCGCAAAGGGAATGCCGTCGATGAACGAACGGATGATAAAGACGTTGAAGGCGCTCACGAGTCCGGGCAGCACGTAGACCGCAAAGGTGTTCATCATGTTGAGGTCGCGGATCAGAATGTAGAACGGGATCAGACCGCCGGACACGTACATCGTCAGCGCCAGGAAAGCGGAGATGAAGCGTCTGCCCTGAAAATCCGCCCGGCTGATCGTGAAGGCCAGCATGGAGGCGCTGACGAGCCCCATCAGCGTGCCGACGACCGTTCGCAGCACGGAAATCTTGAGTCCGGTCATCAGGCCGCCGAATGCGAATATGGTCTCGTAGTTTTTGAATGTCGGCACACGGGGGTAGATCGTCAGGCCGCCCCGCACGCTGTCGGTCGAGTCGTTCAGCGAGATGGCCAGCACGTTGAGAAACGGGTAGAGCGTAACGACGGTGACGAGGATCAAAATCACGTACACGACGACTTCGAAAAGCTGATCCGACCAGGGACGGCCGGCGAAACGTCTGATCGCTTGCATGCGGGCCGGCCTCCTTAGAAGATGCTTTCTTTGGTCGTGCGTTTGAAGATGCCGTTGGCGACGAGGAGCAGGAACACACTGATGACGGAATTAAAAATGTTGATGGCGGTGCCGAACGAGAAGCGTCCGAGGCCGAGACCGTAATTGAGCGCGTACAGGTCAAGCACCTGGGAATAATCGCTGACGAGCGGATTGCCGAGCAGGAACTGCTTTTCGAAGCCGATCCCGACCAAGTGCCCGATCGACATAATGAGCAGGACGACGATCGTCGGGCGAATGCCCGGCAGCGTAATATGCCAGATCTGGCGCAGCCGGCTCGCCCCGTCCACTTTGGCCGCCTCGTATAGTTCGGGTCCGATGCCCGCGATCGCCGCGAGGTAGATGATCGTGTTCCAGCCCATCTCCTTCCACACGTCCGAGGCGGTGACGATGTACCAGAACAAACCGCCCTTGGCCATGAACTGGATCGGCTCGTCGACGATATGGAGAGAGACGAGGATATCGTTGACCACGCCGCCCTCGGTCGACAGCATTTTCGTGACGATCCCCGCCACCACCACCCAAGAGACGAAGTGAGGGAGATAGGAGACGGTCTGCACGAATCGTTTGACCGGCATCGCCCGCACTTCGTTCAGGACGACCGCGAACACGATCGGTACGACGAAGCCGGCGACGAGTCCCATCGTGCTCATCGCGAGCGTGTTGCGCAGCACCCGGTAGAATTGTTCGTCCGCGAACAACTCCCTAAAGTACTGAAGACCGACCCACTTCTGATCCCCGAACGGAATGCCAGGCTTGAACTTCTGGAAGGCCATCGTCCAGCCCCAGAGCGGCAAGTAGCTGAATACGAAGGCCCACAAGACGAACGGCACGGACATCAGATACAGATATCGCTGCTGGAAAAACTTTTTCCAAAAGGCGCCGCCCTTTTTCCGTGACACGCTCTCCATTTGCCTTTCTTGGTTTGCCGTCATTGTCCTCATGCGATCACCTCCTTGCTTGGCTTTATTATAAGAGAACGCTTTCAGCGGTCCTACCCGGCAAATCCGCCCCACTTTCCTCCTAAAATCAGGGATTTCAGAAAACGTTTTCAGAAAGCCTCTAAAAAAGACGGACCCAACAGCTGAATTTGCTGCCTTGTCCGTCCTTTATGCTTCGCGATCACGACGATTCGAATTGACTGCGGTAGGCGCCAGGCGAAAGGCCCTCGTATTTGCGGAATTTGCCGTGGAAATAATCCGGGTTGGGATAGCCGACCTGCTCCGCCGCCTCGTACACTTTGAGCCCGGTCTGGAGCAACTGCTTGGCCTTGGCGATCCGTACTTTGTCGAGATAGGTGTTAAACGAATCCCCGGTCACGGACTTGAAAAGCTTCCCCAGATAAGCGCTGTTGTAATTAAACGCCTCGGCCAGCTTTTCCAGCTTCAGATTGTCCTTGTAGTGGGCATCGATCAGCTGCGTCATTTTGCGAATCTGACGCTCTCCCCCGCCGTCGTCCGTCAATCGAATCGCTTCAACGAGGAGGCCTGAGATTTGCGCGAGCATCGTTTGATACCCGCATGCGCGGTGAATCGCCAGCAGCTTCGACTCAAGCAGCGTCGGGGCGGAGCCGGCGCCCGGCTGGCGGGCCGACAGTTTCTCGAGCAGGCGCGTCAGCAGCTGGACGAACCGGGCTTTGAGCGAATCTTCTCCTTCGCCGGCGCCCAGCATGAGATCGCCGATCTCCTCGACGATCGGCGCCACGCGGGCTTCGCTGCCCGTGCAGACCGCGAGGTATAGGCGCTCCGCCTGCCGTTGCAGCAGGTCCGGCTCGAAGGCCACCGCCTCCGGGGACGGCAGCCGCCGTGCCGTCTCGTCGTCGATAAAGTCCGCGCCGTCGTAAAAGAAGCGGTGCTGCGCGCGCAGCTTGGCCGCAGCGAACGACAAAGGAATGCCAGCGGCATCGGTCACACCCTCGCCTGCCGCCGCGAATACCCGGCAGCCGGCAAGCTCGCCCCAATCGCGGAGAGAAGCCGTTAATCTGCGTCGGGCAGAATCCCGGAGCACGCTGTCCGCAAGCAGCAGCCCGATCGAAGCGCCCGCACCGAAGACGATGCCCGCTCCCGTTTTCTCGTAACTGGCCTTAAGCCGTTCGCAGATCTGCCGCCGCACAAGCGCCGTCTCTCCGCCGTCCGCGTCGATGTCGATCAGCACGACCCGGAAGCCCGCATCTGCCTCGCCCCATGATGCCATCTCCGCAGCCCACGTCTCGGCGCTCGCCGGCGCTTCCGACAGCATCGTCTCCAGCCGTTCGGAGAGACGCTCCTCTTTCGTTCGCTTTTCCGCTTCGCGCTGCGCTTCCCTCTCGTCTAGCGCCCGCTTGATCGCGCATAGATTGTCCGCCAGCTCATCCTCGTCCACGGGCTTCAGCAAATAATTGTCGACGCCAAGAGCGATGGCCTGGCGGGCGTAATTAAAATCGGCATAGCCGCTGAGGACAAGCACGCGGACACCGGCGTCCTCCTTCTTCAGCTCGCGAATCAGCTCCATGCCGTCCATGCCCGGCATCCGAATATCGACGATCATGAGTTCGGGGCGGATTTGCGCGTTCAAACCTAACGCCTCCTTGCCGCTGGCCGCCGAGCCGGCGATCCGGTACCCGAGCGATTCCCAGTCGAGCAGCTCCGCGAGCCCTTCCCGGATCGACGGCTCGTCGTCGACGAGAACGACCTTATACATCTGCTTGATCCCCCTTTCCCCGAGGTATGACGAACCGGACGCAGGTTCCCTCGTCAGGCGCGCTCTCGATCGCGAGCCCATGCTCCGGGCCATAAGACAGCTCGAGGCGTGCGTTGACGTTGCGCAGGCCGATGTGATCGGAGGATTCCGCGCCCCCCGGGTCTCGCAGGCTTGCCGTCACCTCGGCCAAGCGCGCCGCGGACATGCCGGCGCCGTCGTCCCTCACCTCGACGAACAGGCCGTCAACGCGGCTTTGCAGCGTGACCTCCACGGTTACCGCCTCCTCTTTGTTTTCCATGCCGTGGATGACGGCATTCTCGACGATCGGCTGGATGACGAGCGACGGGATGCGCTCGGACAACGCCTCCGGATCGATATTCAGCTTGTACTGCAGCCTGTCTTCGTAGCGGAATTTTTGAATGTCCAGATAACATCCGATCATATCGATCTCCGCGGATACGGGGATGACGCCGCTGCCGGCCTCGAGGTTTTTGCGCATCATTTTGCCGAGCAGCTTTACCGTCCGGGCGATATCGGTTTCTTTCCTCACGACCGCCTTCATGCGGATGGATTCCAGCGTGTTGAACAAAAAATGAGGGTTGATCTGGCTGGCGAGCATTCGAAGCTTGATCTCGTTCTGCCTCGTCTCCAGCTCTCTTTTTTGCCGATTGGATTCGTTCACTTCGCCCATCAGCGCCCGAATGCTGCCGAGCATGGCGTTGAACTGACGAGACAGCTGCCCGATCTCGTCCTTGCCGTCAATCGACAGCCTCAGGTCGAGCTTGCCCGTCGCGACCCTGGAGATATGCTTGCTCAAGCGGAGCAGCCGGTCCCCGATCAGCTTGGACAGGATCAGGATCAGAACGAGGGCGACGACGAGGCCCAGTCCGATCGCGGCCACCGCCGACCGAATGATCCGATTCGGCTCGCGCACGATATCGTCGACCGAGAAGATGGACAGAATTCGCAGGTTGATCAGCGGGTTGTCCGGATACAGATCCGCGATTTGAATCCGCACGCGACGATCTCCGAGCTTGGTCATGAACGCGCCGCTTCGCCGGTCGACGATATCGGGATCGATCGCCAGGTCCTCCAGCGTCTTGCCGACCAGCTCGGGATGGTTCGCGGCTACGATATCGCGGTCCGCGACGAGCATCGTATCGAACGATTCCTGGCTCAGGATGCCGTTGAGCATCGCCGAATTCGCGTTGATGACGAGCACGCCGTTCGTGGAATGCTTGTAAAAATCGATGCGGCGGATCAGGCTGAGATAACGCAAGCCGTCCCGCGCGTCGGTGACATAGCTCCAACGAATCAGGCCGTCCGATTTTTTCGCCCATTGGTACCAGTCCGTTTTTTTCGTCTGCTCGTCGGTAGGGATGATCTCCCAATTGTCGAGGAGCGTCGGGTTTTCTACGTACAGCCGCATGCTCGTAATCTCTCGGTACAGGTTCACGTACTCCTTGAAGTCGGGATACTCGCGGTAGGCGTCCACCACGCTATAGGTCGAATCGTAGGCGCCATTGGCGAGCTGGCCGAGACGCGTATCGTTGGACAGACGGTAGGAGATATCGTAGGAGACGTTAAGCAGGTCCATCGTTCGTTTCTTAACCCGATCCATGTTCGTCTCGATCTGCTCCGCCGCTCCTCGCAGCGCCATTTTCCGCAGCTCCACGGTCAGATAGACGCCGACGATCAGCGTGGGCACCAATACGACAGCGATAAAGGAAATAATCAGCTTGTTCCTGATTTTCATGTGATTGGTGAAGTGACGGAAAAAATTCCGCATGATCCGCCCCTCCTTCGCGCGTTAAATAAGGTAAGCGCTACCATTTTTTCGCTTAGCTTGATTTTAGCCACACTCGCAAATACCGGAAACCTCATCAAGTATACTATTTTTCATGTCAAAATCAGCTTATTTTCTGAAAAGGAAAGCCATCGGGTCAAAATGAAAAAGCAGGGAGCGTCACGGTTCGACGATGCCCTGCTCGTATGCGTAGCGCGCCAGCTGCACCCGGTTGCCGAGATGAAGCTTTTGCAAAATGTTTTTCAGATGGTTTTTGACCGTGTGCTCCGATACGCCGAGCGCGGAAGCGACGTCCCGGTTGGTGAGTCCTCTCGCCACTTCCAGGAGAATCTCCTTTTCCCTCGGCGTCAGATCCTCGCGCGGCGGCTCGTCGCTCTCCGGCAAGCCGACCCGTCTGACAGGGCTTCGCGCTTCTGCCGGGCTATCGCCTCCGCCATCCCGTCCGCGACCGGCGAATTCTCTAAGAATCGATAGCGCGATATCCGGGCTCAGCGGGGCGTCGTCCGAAGCGACTGCGCGCAAATATTCCCGCCAGGCCGAAGGATTCAGATTCTTGAGCAGGTAACCCTGCGCTCCCTTCTTGAGCGCCTCGAACAGATGGGCGGGCTCGTCGGATACGGTCGCGATGACGATCTTGACCCAGGGATACGCGTCTTTGATGACCTTGGAGGCTGCCAGCCCTCCCATTCCCGGCATATGAATGTCCATGAGTACGAGATCGGGCTTGGCAACCGGCATGCAACCGATCGCTTCCTCGCCGCTCGCGGCCTCACCGACGATGATGAAGTCGGGACATCCTTCTACAATCTCCCGCATGCCCTGCCTCGCATGCCGATGGTCGTCAACGAGCAGAATGCGCCATCCGCCGTCCATTTTCGTTCGCTCCTTTTTTGGTCAGCTCGATCACGGTCAGACCGTCCCGGCACTCGGCGCCGAACGTCCACCCCATGCGGCTCGCGCGCTCGCGAACCATGCGCAGGCCGAATCTGCCCGGCGCCTCCAGCGGATCGCCCGCGAAGCCGACGCCGTCGTCGATGACCGCGCAGCGGAAGCCGCCGCTCTTGTCGCGCTCGCCCACGACGTATACGCGCTCCGCGCGGGCATGCTTGCGCACGTTGACCAGCGCCTCGCGGAGACAGGCGTGCAGCTCGACTTTTTCCTTAACGCCGAGCATATCTTCGGGAATCTCCCAGCGGAATTCCGCCTTCGCCTCGGTCAGAGCGGCCGTCTCGCCGAGCAGCTCGCGCAGCGGCTCCACCCAGGCATGGTCGGCCGCTTCTGGAGGCAGACGAAGCCTTGCGATCGCCTGACGCACATCCTCGTGCACGTCGCGCACGGTCTCCCTCAGTTCGCCCGCCGTCGCTGCGCGTGCCGCCTCGTTCGGCGACGCATCCAGCTTGTCCAGCTTGACCGCCAGCAAGAACAGCGACTGCGCGATGCCGTCGTGAAGCTCGCCCGCGAGCCGCTCCCGCTCTTCCAGCGCCGCGCTGAGCGAACGTTCGCGCTGGAGCGCCCGCTGGGACGATTCCAGCCGCGCGAACAAGCCCCGCACGAGCGTCAGCGTCACCGCGAGAACGATGAAGGGCGCCAGAAAATTGCCCAGGTCCATCGTCATGTACGGCAGCAGGAAGGCATGCCTGACATACTCCCACAGGCCGATCGTCAGCGTGGGGATGAGCAGGATCATCCATTTGATGCGGCGGTCGTTCATCGGCTTCTCTCCCGTCCCCAGAGGCTGCGGCACCGATTGGAGCCGTTAATAAATGCGGAAGGTCGTGGACTTCACGATCTCGGTATCGGTGCTGTCCGTCACCCGGATTTGCGCCTCCCAGCGTCCCCGCACCGCCAGGTAAGGCCCCTTGGACCGGAAGGTCGCCTTGGTGAAGTCGGGGAAATCGTCTAGCTCCGAATCTTCGTAGGCTTCGAGCGGCACGTCGATAAATCCGACGTCTCCGCTGCCGAGCGGACGAAGGCGAAGCGCGACCTTCTTGGGCGCGCCGACGCTGTCCGGCAGCCATATTTTCAGCGTAAACGCATTGTCTCCCGGCACGCCGGGCGTAATGCGAAGCGTCACGTGCATGTCATTTCCCATCTCGTGGTAGGAGATCGGCTGGTTGGCCGGCAGCGGGTTCTGGTAAGTCAATACGCCCACGCTAAGCACGATGGCGCCGAGCAGGCCGAGATCCGCGCGAAGCAGCCCGGCGCGAGGCAGCTCGCCCTTTCGCAGACGCAAGCGGATAAGAAACGCCGTGACGACGACCAGCAGCGACAGGCCGATCTTGATGAGGAGCCACGTACCCCAGGACGTCTCGAACAGATAGGAGAGCGTGGGCAAAAACTTCAACGTGCTGAGCGTGCCGGTCAGCGCGAGCAGCAGGAAGGAGAGCAGCGCCCATTTGGAAAAGTCGATCGCGAACCTGCCCGCCTCCGGTCTCTCGCGATGCCACACGGCGGCGAGAAGCACCAGCCCGCCCGACCAGACGGCCGCAGCCAGCAGATGAACGAAATCGAGCGCCAGCGTGTAGGCTTCCGGCGCGAACGCAGCGGCATGTCCGTTCCAAGCCTCCGTCGCAAGCGCGAGCAGCACCCAGACCAGCCTGACGTAAGTGCCCACCCCGCGAAGCAGCAGCGCGGCAAACGCAAGCACGAGCTGCGCGGCATAGAGGCGTCCGACCGTCGTATCGGTCAAGATGCGCCCCCATTCGGAGAACGGCTCGCCCTCCGTCAGGTTCGACATCTGCAGAACGACGTACACTAGCGTCGCAAGCGCGCCGAACTGTGCCGTCCAGCCGATCCAGGTCTCCCGGGACGTTTGCTCCGCGGCAGACGACTTGCGTCGCAGCCCCCATAACAGCAACCCTGACAGCACCAGCACGGAAGCGAAATACAGTACTCGGCTGGCATAAAAAATAAAGCGGGTCGTCGTCAGGTCCTGTTCGCCGCCATGATTGTGGGCGTTATGTCCCAGCTGGGCATGCGGATCGAGCTCGGCGGCGTCTGTCAGCGGAGGAGGGTTACCCACGGTGAATACGTATGCGCCCTCGACCGGATGTCCGTCTGCCGAGATAACCGAATAAGTCACCGTATAATGACCCTCGCCCAGCTTGGGCAGCGCAAGACGAATGCCCTTCCCTTGGGAGGTTCGCTCCGGCTTGCCGGCGGCCACGGTCTTGGAGTCGCTGTTCAAGACGGAGACGCGCGCGGACGCACCGCCGTCGAGCCGTTCGTTGAACGTCAGTTCGACAGCGCCGGGACTGTCTGCGAGCTGTGCGTCCTGCGCGGGCGCAGCCTTCTCCAAGATCGCATGCGCTGCCGCCGCCGGCGCGAAGACCGCTGCCAAAGAAGCGATCAGGACGAGCCATAGCGCCAGCATGCCCATCCGCCGAACCGCCGGCGAGAATAGGGTCCGCGATCTGTCGCTGCCCGTTCCGGCCATTTCGATTTTTCTCATATCGCCGCATTACCGCCTTCCATCGGTCCGTAAAATTCGTAACTACCAGTATAAGCGATGTCGCTGCCTGTCCGCATGACGCGAAGGGGCCATCTTGGACGCATATGCCGCTACGAATCGCGCGTCAAAAACCTAACTGCGCGTCAGGCCACCATTCGACCAGGGCATCGGCCCGTCCACGGTCGTCCGGCCAGACGTAGACCCAGCCTGCCAGCTCGTCGCGAGCGGCGTCGCGCACCCAGACGCGTTCATAGTCGTTCGCCTCCTCCGGGCCGAAGTATTCTTCCAGCCGGTCGAGCCGACTCAGCGTCTCCCGGTCTACAAGCGTCCATAAGCCGCGTACGCGCCTTGCGGATGTCGTGCCGGGCGGAGGCAGGATCAATGCCGGATAACCGTCCGCAATCACGAGTCTTCCGTGAACCGATCCCCGCTGCGGATCGGACCTGGCGAAGGGCCAAAGCAGGCTTGCGTTCTCCAGCCCCGGCAGCAGCGATCCATAGACAAATATCGCATGCAGCCCCTCTTCTTTTCCCATCCCCGGCATGCTCTCCGCTCCTTCCCGCGTTGCGCGCCCGCCCTGCGAACGGCTACAATGAATGCATCGACTACGCGACGGCTTCTTATCCCTATCATAGCCCGCCGCGTCCGTCACGCCAATTCTATCGGATCGGCATTCCCTTTAACGACTGGAGATTATGCGAATATGGAAACCTTTGAACTTGCGTCCCTGCTCGTCCGGCAAGGCGACGAAGAGTGGCAGGTCGCCTTCGAGCGAGCGAGGTTGTTCGTCATTCAGCATTACGGCACCTTTTCCTGGTACATCGAGCTGGACGGCATGCAGCAGGAGGCGCTCCTTCGGCGGTTCGCCGAATCGCTCGACATCGCCGTATCCGTCCAAGCGGTTACGGTTGGCGGCAAGTCGCTGAGCGGCGACGCCTTCTTCCACCCCAACCCCCAAAAGCATGCCGCCGCCGTCCGCGGCCAAGGCGAGCTCGGCGGCTACCATTAACGCGAAGGGACGAAGCAGACTGCGCTGCTTCGTCCCTTTTTCGAGCCGTTTCGACTTTATTTGCCGGGGAAAATCTCGGGCGTCGTCATCTTGTCGTAGAAATCCGTGAAGCGGTCGCGCTCCGCCGAAGCGCGCCAGCCCATAGCCGAACGCGGATGCTCGTCGAGCGTACCGGTGATCATATCCGGAATGAGGTAGCCCCACTCCTCTTTTTCCCGCAGCTTCAGCATATGGCGCTCGATCATGCCCAGCACGGGACGCAGGCTGTAGCTCGGATTGGTGAGCTTGGCGAGCAGCAGCTCGGTCGGCGTGTTGCCGGCTGCGCGGCCCATGCCGTAGACGGATGCGTCAAGCAGCTCGACGCCGAGGTCGGCGGCGGCCAGCGTGTTGGCGAACGCCAGCTGCATGTTGTTGTGCGTGTGCACGCCAAGACGCTTGTGCTTCAGCGTACGCTTGAATTTCTCCACCAGAAAACGCATGTCGTCCGGATCGAGGCTGCCGTACGAGTCGACGATGTAGACGACGTCGATCGGGCTGTCGCCGATCATAGCCAGCGCTTCGTTCAGTTCGTTGTCCATCACGTTGGACAGCGCCATGATGTTGATCGTCGTCTCGTAGCCGCGCTCGTGGAACAGCGTGCCGAGCTCGATCGCCTTCTCCGTATCGCGCGCGTAGGTGGCGACGCGGATCAGATCCAGCAGCGACTCGCTCCGCGGCAAAATATCGTTCTCGTCGACGCGGCC
The DNA here is from genome assembly GCF_030014955.1 of Cohnella hashimotonis. NCBI lineage: Bacteria > Bacillati > Bacillota > Bacilli > Caryophanales > Paenibacillaceae > Cohnella > Cohnella hashimotonis. The sequence goes on along the minus strand of NZ_JAGRPV010000001.1, from coordinate 1,677,746 downwards.
GACGTCCACCAGCGCGGACAGCTTCGTATTCAGCTTGTGCGGAATGACCTTGCGCAGGAAGTCGTCGTCCAGGAAACGCCAAGGTCCCGCTTGGTCGGCGCCCTTCAGGAGGCGCGGCGAATTTTTGTAGCCGATCTCCATATATTCGACGCCGGACTCGTTCAGGCTCTGGTACAGATCCTGCACGAATTCAACGCTGAAATCCCAATTGTTGACGAGTCCGCCGTCGCGTACCGTACAATCGACGATTTTGCAATGGCTCGTTTTGCTGTGAATGGTCATCATGATACCTTCTCCTTTTGGCTGCCTTATCGCTAACGACTTTCGTTCGTATCCTCAACATATCCCCGCAAGACACAACATGACATCAATTTTATAACGAAAGGGCGGTCGTCCACAAGCTTTTGCTTATTATTTAACAAAAACGCAACCGACCGGGCTCAATCGCCGCGGATCGGTTGCATTTATGGTTGCATCTGATGTTGAGAAAAGAGGCTGCCGATCCGTTTAGCCCTGCGCCCGCGAGGTTTGCCAGCGCGCTTCCTGCACGAGCAGCGAAGTCGCCGCATCGATGCGGCCTGCGATATCCTCTTCGATCCGCGCTTGGCCGTCGTCGCCCCAGGTCACCTGCGTATCCAGCACGAAGACGCCGGTCAGGATGTTGCGGGCGCCAAGTACGGACAGGACCGGCTTGAAAGCGTAGTCGATCGCCAGCAAATGCGCGATCGTTCCGCCGACGACGAGCGGCAGCACGATTTTATTTTCCAGACCCTTCTGCGGCAGCAGGTCGAGGTAAGCCTTCAGAATCCCGGTGAAGGATGCCTTGTATACGGGAGAAGCGATGACGACGGCGTCCGCGTCCGCTACCAGCGCGTTGGCCTCCGCGATTGCCTGGCTGTCGAACCGGGCATGGAGCAGGTCCTCCGCGGGCAAATCGCGAACGTTGATCACAGACACTTCGGCGCCGCTCTCTTCGATCTGGCTGCGCACGCGATCCAGCACGCCGTTCAATCGGGATTTAGCTGTCGGGCTGCCTTGCAAAATGACGATCTTGGACATGAATGCTCACACCTTTTTCCTTATTCCGATATTGTCAATCGGATTTTAATTAATTATACGTGCAGCGTTCCTCGGGCGTCAAGCTTCGTCATCGCCAAAAGCCCCATCCCGCCGGAAGATGGGGCTTCGAAATTCAGGGTGCCGAGACGACCTGGGCGACCTCTTCCTCGTGCCGTTCGAGCACCGCACTCTGTCCGAAGCGGATAAGACCGTCCTTGTTCGGCAGCCGCAGCTCGAGCTCGCCCGCTTCCGGAACGAGACGCAGGTCGAAGGAAAAGTCCCGGTCGATCTCATCCGAACGCGCCTGGAGGCCTCCGTATACAAGGGTGCCGTCAGCGCTCAGCGGCTTCTCGAGCAGCGTGGAATTGTCCGGCATGGCGAACTTGACGGAGCGCTGCCCGTTCCACAGCACGCCCTCGCCGCCGGCGATCAAGTAATTGCCTTTGCGCGACAGCTTCAGATTGATTGTAAGCGCGCCTTCGAGGTCGGTACCGGATACGTACAACGGATCCTTCTTGGTCATGTCGACTTGGCCGGCCCACTTGGGCAGCGGCTCGACCGACGTTGACTTGAGGTCGAAACGGTAGGTCTTCGCCTCCCCGTCGGCCGGCAGTGCCCGGTCAGCCGAGGACGATGCCGTCGCCGAAGCGGTCGCGGACGATGCGGTCGGAGACGCCGATTCTCCGTTCGAATCCGACCGTCCCGCCCCGCATCCTGCGAGCAGCGTCATCGCCAGCAGTGCCGCTGCCGCCCCTTTCCATGTTGGGCTCAAAATCGCGTCCATCCTCCTTCAAGCGGCTCGTTTTAAGCCGGTATGTCGCAATAGATAGTAGTATAGGACAATGAACGACGCGATCTCAAGCGCGATGCACGCTGTCACAAAAAAGACGCGGATTCAGCGCCGCAGGAAGCCCCGCTTCTTTAAGTATTCCATCATTTCCAGGCGATTAGGCCTCGTCAGCCATTCCGCCATGATTTTCGTCCACGGCGTACTTTTACGGCCTTCCGTTCTCATCTGCAAATATCGGGTCATCGTTTCGTCGTACTCGCCGACGGGGCCGAGCCCTTGTTCAGCGTTATACCGATTCCAGTGAAGCACCGCTTCGACGGGCAGGCGCGGGCGCTGTCCACCAGGTTGGTCCGGCAGCCCCACGCACATGCCGAACACCGGGTATGCCAGACTCGGAATGCCGAGAAGCGACGATACCTCCTCGATTCGGTTGCGGATGCCCCCAATATAACAAATGCCGTAGCCCATCGATTCTGCGGCAGCCGCCGCGTTCTGCGCGGCCAGCGAAGCGTCCACCGTCGCGACGATAAAACTTTCCGCGGAATCCGCATAAGTCTCGTCGCCCGGTTCGATATGCGCCGCTGCGGCGCTGGAGAGACGATTCAAATCCGCGCACCAGACGAGAAACGCCGGGCAGGTCTCGACATAAGCCTGATTCCCCGTCAGGACGGACAATTCCCGCTTAAGCGCCGGGTCCGTGACCGCGACGACGCTGTAAGCCTGCACATTGCTCGAAGTCGATGCCATTTGGCCGGCCGCAACGATCTCGCGCAGATGCGCTTCGGGAATCGGCGCCGGATCAAAGGATCGTACGGAGCGGTGCTGCATGAGCTTTACGACGACCTCGTTCATCGCGTTTTCCTCCTTTCGGCTGCCGCCTGCGCCTCCATTGAAGCGGTGACAGTCGGCAAGCCTCTTCCCATTTTCCCCATAACTCCCCTCGATGAAGCGATGGCGCAGCAAACGGGCAAATGGACCGGAAGTCGCGCTTCCGGTCCATTATTATGTTATAGCTTGGTATCAGCCAAGCGTCTTTTGCCCCGGCTTCCAGTTCACCGGACACAGGCCGCCGGATTGGAGCGCCTGCAAGATGCGAAGCGTCTCGTCCACGCTGCGGCCGACGTTCATGTCGGTCACGACCTGGTAACGCAGCACGCCTTCGGGATCGACGATGAAGAGACCGCGGTGGGCGGCGCCGGACGCATCGTCGAGAATGCCGTAGGCATGCGCCGTTTCCTTGGTGAAGTCGGACACGATCGGGAACTTGATCGCGCCGATGCCGTTCTGGTCGACCGGCGTATCGATCCAGGCTTTGTGCGTATAGATACTGTCCACCGACGCGCCCAGCACCTCGCAATTCAGCGCTTTGAATTCGTCGTAGCTGTCGCTGAAGCCGCGAATCTCGGTCGGGCAGACGAAGGTGAAGTCGAACGGCCAGAAGAAGAACACGAGCCATTTGCCGCGATAATCTTCAAGCGACACCTTCTCCTCTAGCGAATCGAGATTTTTCGTGGACAGCAGGTTGAACGTTGGGGCGGGAAGGCCGACTTTGGCGAACGGATACGGATTGGCGATGGTCGTCATATGGGATGAATCCTCCTAGGTGTAGTGTGATGGATAAAGTACGTTTATTTCGCCAGAGACTGCGATTTCGCGTTCTCTTAGAAAACGGCTGCGATGGAAGCCGGCGATTCGTTCGCTTCCAGGAACCGTTCGGCGTCCAGCGCGGCCATACAACCGGTGCCCGCAGCGCTGATCGCCTGGCGGTACTTGCTGTCCTGAACGTCGCCGCAAGCGAACACGCCCGGTACGTTCGTCTCGGTCGTGCCTGGCGTGACAAGAATATAGCCGGTCTCGTCCGTCTGGAGCTGACCTTCCAGAAACTTCGTGTTCGGCGTGTGGCCGATCGCGACGAATACGCCCTCCGCTTCGATCCATTCTTCCTCGCCTGTCTCGTTGTTCAGCACCCTAAGGCCCTTCACGCCGAGCGGTCCGGCGACGACTTCGAGCGGCGTGCGGTTCAGGCTCCAGCTGATCTTCGCATTCTCGCGGGCGCGCTCCTGCATGATCTTCGAGGCGCGGAGCTCGGTGCGCCGGTTAACCAGCACGACTTCCGACGCGAAGCGGGTCAGGAAGTTCGCTTCCTCCATCGCGGAGTCGCCGCCGCCGATGACGATGATCTTCTTGCCTCTGAAAAAGAAGCCGTCGCAGGTCGCGCAGGTGCTGACGCCGCGTCCGACGTTGTCCTTTTCCCCGGGAATGCCCAGGTACTTGGCAGACGCGCCCGTGGAGACGATAACGGTCTGCGCTTGCAGTTCTTCTTTGCCGTCGACCGTCAGCGTGAACGGACGCTTGGACAAATCCGCCTTCGTCACCCAGCCGCTGCGAAACTCGGCGCCGAACCGCTGCGCTTGCTTGCGCATATTATCCATCAATTCCGGGCCCATGATACCTTCGGGGAATCCCGGGAAGTTCTCGACCTCGGTCGTCGTCGTCAGTTGGCCGCCGGGCTCGGGACCTTCGATGACGAGCGGAGCGAGCCCCGCGCGGGCAAGATAGATGGCCGCGGTCAGTCCCGCAGGACCCGTGCCGACGATAATCGTATGTCTCATATGACTCTCTCCTCTCAGGCGCTTGGCGTTCGATGAATTCATCTTATCACCGGACAGCCGTGCGGGCATGAAGGCCCCATGAAGGCGGCATGAACGTTTGATGAAGAAAATGCGGTGCTCCGTCGTTTACGCTCTTCCGGTGGATGCGACCGGGCTAGTCGGCCGTCCGGTAGCCCACGCCGCGAACGGTTACGATATAAAGTGGATTTTTCGGGTCGTCGCCGAGCTTTTTGCGCAAGCTTTTGATATGGACATCGATCGAATTGCTGCCGCCGAAGTAGCCTTCTCCCCACAGCTTTTCCATCAGGTCCTGGCGAGACAACACGCCGCCGCCGGCCATTAGCAAAGCCCGCAAAATATCGAACTCCGTCTTGGTCAGCTCGATCCGCCGTCCGTCCCGCTGGACGGTGACGCGCCGGAGGTCCATACGGATGTCCTTAAATATCGCTTCATCCGGGCCGGCTATCGGGGCGCTCTTGCCGGCCATATCCTCGATTCGGGAAAGCAGCGTGCCGACATCGCCCGGCCAGGCTTCGTTTGCGTTGGAAGCCGGATCGGGAGCTTTAAGGTCAGCCTGCAGCGCGGTCGGCTCCACGAGATAGAGTGCAGGCGTCTTAAGCTCTGACATTCCGCTTAGCGGGTCCTGCCCTGCGACCGATCGGTCCGCGATCAGCAGATCGATCTGAAGGCTCGAGAGCAGCGCCTCCTGCCCGTGACGGAAGACGAGCACGTCATAGCAGCGTGTCGTCAATTCCGCAAGCAGCGGCTGCAGCCGCGCCGGGTACGCGCTGACGACGACGATCCTGCGCGTCGTGTCGCAGTACGCGCCCATTAATTCTTCTGCTTGGATATCCGGCATGCGGGGCACTCTCCTTTGAAAATAAATTGCTCTTCCGTGAGCGCGTATCCGCTCTCCTCTGCGACCTTAGCGAGCCATTCTGCGGGCGGCGGCGTCATCACCTCGTCGACTTTGCCGCAGGAGACGCACACGATATGCGCATGGTCCTCGCCGCGGCCGTCGTATCGACTCGTCTTGCCCTCGAGTTTGAGCTCATGAATCAGGCCTTCGTCGGTCAAATAGCGGAGCGAGTTGTAAACGGTGGCGTAGGCGACGGACTGTCCCTGCGACTTGAGACGATCGATGATGTCGGCGGCGGTCGGGTGGTCGTGGGCCTGCATCACGATGTCGTAGACGAGCTTGCGGGGGGCCGTCAGATTGCGTTTGGTCATGGGAATCCCCTCTTTATTTGAAATTGAGTTTATAAAAAGCTTACCAGTTCAGGTGGCAGTCGCTGAAAATAACGATGTGTCGCATCGCTGTTCCAGCCTAAATACCCACTCCAAGTCATTTATATTTAGATTTAGTTTAAATTTATATCATGACTTTGTCAAGCGTATGCGGCGGCAGCAGCCGGCCTCGTTCAAAACACAAAAAAGAAGCAGGAGCCCCCCTGCTTCTTCTCTGTCGATACAATCACGCTTCAGGTCGCGCTGCCGACCGCATCGACAGATACGGACGCCTTCGCAACCGCTACCCGGCCTGAGAAAAACACGGCGCCGCCCCCCATGTCGGACAGGCGGTCCGGCGTAAGCGCATTGACCGTCGCATTGCGGCCCTCGCTCTTGTCCGCCCACAGTCCCTGGCTTACGACGATGCCGGGCAGCACGTCCTCGCCGATCGACGCGATCAGCCAAGCCTCGCCGCGCTCGTTCCAGATGCGTACCTCGTCCCCTTCGCCGATGTCCAGGGATTCCGCGTCCGCCGCGTTCATGTGCAGCTTCGGCACCTTTTCCATGCGGACATGCTTGTCGTTGTTGGAGAACGTCGAGTTCAAAAAGTTATGGTTCGGCGCCGGAATGAAGGCAAATGGGAAAGCATTGTCCCCCGTCTCCGCCAACGGAGAATACGTCGGCAGCGGCGGCAAGCCATGACGCTCCATCGCCTGGGAATACAGCTCGATCTTGCCGCTGGGCGTCGACAACCGGCCCGGGAACAACGGCTTCACGTTCGCGCGCACGAATTTGTTTTCGACCAACGCCTCGTAAGTGACAGGGTCGTAAGCGGAATTGCCCGGGAAATCGACAGCCTGTCGAATCAGCTCCGCATCGTCGTCGTTGAACGCGTCCTCGGAATAACCCATTGACGCGGCGAGCATTCGGAACACCTCGTTGTTCGATTTGCTCTCCCCGTATGGAGCCACCACCGGCTGCTGGATCTGCACGTAATGATGCCAGTACGAATGGTACAGGTCCGTATTCTCGAAGGCGGACGTCGCCGGAAGCACGATATCCGCGTACTTGGCGGTCTCGGTCAGGAACAGGTCGTGCACGACGGTAAAAAGATCCTCACGGGCAAGTCCCTTCCGGACTTTGTTCGACTCCGGCGCGACGACTGCCGGATTGCTGTTGTAGACATAAAGCGATGAGATCGGTCGCTCCAGCTCCAGCAGTGCGCCGCCGATCCGGTTCATATTGATGCGCCGCGCCTGCCGCCCGCCGCGCAGCTCCGGACGCTCGAGCGCCTTGGCGTTGTGCCTGACGTATCCTCCGTTGCCCTTGATCGCGCCGCCGCCCGGCACGAGCCATTGTCCCGTCAGCGCCGGCAGGCAGGCGATCGCACGCACGTTCATGCCGCCGTTGTCGTGATGCTGGATGCCGTTGCCGATCCGAATGAACGAGGGCGACGTCCGTCCATATAGCCGGGCGAGCTCCAAGATGTCCGACTCGGGTACGCCGGTGATGCCCGACACGGTGGCTGGATCGTATGCTGCCGCATGCGCCCGCAGTTCCTCGTGACCGACCGTATACTCGCGCAAAAAGGCTTCGTCCGTCATGCCTTCCGCGAACAGGACGTGCATGATGCCAAGCGCAAGCGCCGTGTCCGTACCCGGACGCAGCGGCATGAACCAATCCGCCCACTTGCCGGTCCGGTTGCGGTGGACGTCGATGACTACGATCTTGGCGCCGGCCTTGCGGGCCTGCTCCGCGATCGTGACCTGATGCATGTTGGTGCTTACCGCGTTGATACCCCAGAAGATGAACAGCTTGGCATGAACCGTCTGCTCCGGATCGGTGCCGTAGCTGCCGCCCATCGTATACCGATAACCGACCGTGCCTGCCGCCTCGCAGATGGTCTGGTCGAGATGGGAAGCGTTCATCCGGTTAAAAAAACGGTTCCCCATCCCCTCCGTCCCGATCCGGCCCATGTTTCCGTAAAAACTATACGGAAGTATACTTTCAGAACCGAATTCCGCGATCAGCGTTTTCCACCGATCTGTAATCTCTGCGACCGCTTCGTCCCAGGAGATCGGCACGAATCTCCCCTCGCCCTTGGAACCGACACGCCTAAGGGGCGTCGTCAGCCGTTTGTCGTCATAAATGCGGGACGCCATATTGCGTACCTTATTGCAGATCGCGCCGCGGGTGACCGGGTGATCGGGGTCTCCCTCGACCTTGACGATAACGCCGTCCCGCTTGTGCACGAGCAAGCCGCATTGGTCCGGACAATCAAGCGAGCAGACCGAACGGAACACGCCGTCCGGCTGCGCAGTATAGTCGTTCATTTCCGCGTCAACTCCTTTAAATCCGTGCTCCCATTTTAGCACAAAGAAGACGAATCCGCCGTCCGTAACCGGCGAATCCGTCCCGCTTGCCAAGCCTATTATACCTTACCGGCAATTCCCGTCTTCCGGCTGACCGTCAGCTTGTAGCCGACGCCGCGGATCGACTCGATCTGCACCGATTGCTGGTTCAGCTCCAACTTCTTGCGCAGCGAACTGACATGTACGTCCACCGTCCGCTGTCCGCCGATATAATCGAAGCCCCATACGACATTCATCAGGTCGTCGCGCGTAATGACGATGCCCGGGCGCTCGGCCAGGTACAGCAGCACCTCGAACTCCTTGGGACGAAGCGTGATCCATTCGGAGCCGACCTGCACTTCGTATTTGTCCGGATAGATCTGCAGCGCGCCGAGCGAGATCACCTTTTCGCCGGTAGGATCGGACTTGGGTCGAGCCTCCTCGTTGCGCGAGCGCCTCAATACCGCAGACGTGCGGGCAAGCAGCTCCGCAACCCCGAACGGCTTGGTGATGTAGTCGTCCGCGCCCAGCTTGAGCCCTTGAACGACCTCTTCTTCCGCGTTGCGGGCGGTCAAGATGATGACCGGCGTCTTCACGCCATGCTGGCGCAGCTTCTGAAGCACCTCGAAGCCATTCATCCCGGGCAGCATCAGATCCAGGAATATGATCGCATATTCGTCTTGAATCGCCTTGTGAAGTCCCTCCGCGCCGTTGCCGATCACTTCGGTCTCGTATCCGTCTTGCGACAAATTGTAGGTGACCAGACGCGCTATGGTAGGTTCGTCTTCAATAATGAGCACCTTGTCCGACATAAGCTCCTCCAGTCCGATCGGTCCGTATGACGTCCCGGCCTCTTCAGTCAATTTATCATGCCGCCGTAAATTCAGCATCATCCGAATGTTAACGCCACGTAAAATAACGTAATGCTAATAGTCTTGAATAAGCGGCAGTTCAATCACAAAAGTCGATCCGACGCCCACCGTGCTCTCCACCCGAATCGTGCCGTGATGCAGCTCTACCAGGTGCTTGACGATCGAAAGCCCAAGTCCCGTGCCGCCGGAACTGCGCGAGCGGGCTTTGTCGACCCGGTAGAAGCGTTCGAAAATGCGGGGCAGGTCTTTCTTCGGAATGCCGATGCCCGTGTCGGAAACCGTAATGCGGACATACTCCTCGACTTCTCCGCCCTCTTCTCTCTCGGCCTCTACGATGACTGCTTTCACCCGCACACGTCCGCCCTCCGGCGTATAGCTGATTCCGTTTTGCAGCAGGTTCAGCGCGATCTGTCCGAGCCGGTCCTCGTCGGCCTCGATGAACAGCTCCTCGGGTGCGTCGAGCTCCAGGGAGATTTCCTTCTTCGCGGCCTCCGTGCCGAGGAACTCCAGCTGTCTCTCCAGGAAAGTGCGAAGATCAATCGGTGAAAATTGCAGCGGCGAGCGGCGCGACTCGATCTTCGACAGCTCTAAAATATCCCCGATCAGACGGTTCAGCCTGTCGCTCTCGTCCTGAATGATCTTCAAGAAGGAACGGGCCGTCTCCGGATCGTTGACCGCGCCGGCGAGCAGCGTCTCCGCGAAGCCTTTGACGGCAGCGACGGGCGTCTTGAGCTCATGCGATACGTTGGCGACGAACTCGCTGCGCATCCGCTCGAGACGTCGGATCGCGCTCACGTCCTGCAAGACGAGAAGCAGGCCAGGCGCCGTATCGTCGTCCATCGGGATCGGTACCAGATTCAGCTCGAGCAGCCGTTCTTCCGGATAATAGACCGTCAGCTCCTCGTGAATCGGCTCGCCGGTCTCGAAGCCGGTGCGAATCAGCTGCAGCAGCTCGTACTGCTGCTTGGCCTCGGTATAGCTGCGGCCCACCCGCTCGCGCGCCAGGCTGCCGAGCAGAAGCTCGGCGCTCCGGTTGTAGATGCGGATCCGGCCGTCCGGACCGATCATGACGACGCCGCTGATCATATGGTCGAGCACCGACTGGAGATGCAGCTCGTTCCTGCGAATCTCGCCCATATGGTCCTGCAGATTGGCGGCCATGGCGTTCAGCGCGCGGCCCAGCTCGCCGACCTCGTCCTTGCCCGCGTCGGGAATTCGCACCTTGTAGTCCATGCCCGCCATCCGTTTGGCTGCGGACGTCATGCGCTCCAGCGGACGCGTGACGCTAAGCGCCACCCTGTAGCTGACGACCGCTGCCAGCGCGAATACCGCGAGCAGGCCGAGCGCAAGCGCCATCCACATGCGATCGAGACTGTGCTCGACGGCCGAGAGCGACATCGCCAGCCGGATAACGCCAAGCGCTTCCCCGGTCGCTCCGTCCTTGACGGCGTATGCGACATAGAGCATGTTCTCGTTCAAAGTGTCGCTGTGCCGGATGCTCCTGCCCATGCCGTCCGCCAGCGCTTCCCTTACCTCTTCGCGACCCGCGTGGTTGTCCATCGTGCCGGGCTCATGGTCGGAATCGCCGACCACCTCGCCGTCCGTCGCGATGTACGTCACCCGCATGTCCGCGAGCTCCTTGAACCGGACGGCCTGTGCCTGCAAATACGCGGTCTGCGCTTCCCTGGATTCGCCCTTCGGCCAGGGCGCCGCGGCAGAGAGTACGCGGAGCTGCGTCTCCATGTGGCTGCCGAGCGCTTCGAGATGGTTGTGCTTGTAAAATTGTCCCGTGAAAATGCCCGCCGTGAGCACGGACAATCCGATGAGCAGCATAAACAGTGCGGTAAGCTTCAAGCGGAACTTGCTCATCTGCGCTCCCGTGCGGCTTGCCATGCGTATAGCCAATCCTCCAAATGCCGACTTTTCTTTATCTTAACACAGGAGTATTAGCGCAGTGTAAATTCAGACGAACTTAACAGACCGGAGGGGATGCCGGGCAGTCTCATGTAAGTTATAGTAAATGGAGGAATGGATAAGGAGGAGCCGCGATATGCAGGAGCATCATTTTTTGGCTTATTTATACCGTCTGCGGTACATCGAACGGTGGAGCCTCATGCGCAACTCGACCAAGGAAAACGTTGCCGAGCATTCATATCATACCGCGCTGCTCTCCCATTTGTTGTGCACGATCGCGAGAGACGTATTCGGCCGCGACGTCGACCCCGACAAGGCGGCAAGCCGAGCATTGTTCCACGATGCGACCGAAGTCATCACGGGGGATATCCCGACGCCCGTCAAGCATCATAACCCCGCGCTGCTGTCCAACTTCAGGGACCTCGAGCGACTGGCCGCCGAACGGCTGCTCGGCACCGTGCCCCCGGAGCTGATCCATGTCTATGAGCCGCTGCTTATGCGGCAGATGCAGGACGACGAGCTGAACCGGTACGTCAAAGCGGCCGATATTCTGGACGGTTATCTCAAATGCGTATCGGAAATGTCGGCCGGCAACCGCGAGTTCGCTACCGCGCGCAGGCAGTTCGAAGACCGGCTCGCCGCACTTGGAATGCCCGAAATCGACTGGTTCCTGAACCGGCTCGCGCCGAGTTTTGAAAAGACGATCGACGAGCTGTCCGAACGCGAGCGAGATGCCGATGCCGATGCCGATGCCGATGCCGATGCCGATGCCGATGCCGATGCCGATGCCGATGCCGATGCCGATTAAGCTTACGGGCTTCAGGCGCGCGCCTTCCATCGCAAAAGTTCGCCGATGGCCATCATACCGACATGGGTCGCTGCCGTGCTCTGCCTTTTCGTTCTCTCCAAGCAAAAGGCTCCGCCTGCGCATGTCGCGCGGCAGAGCCTTTTTGGTCGATCCGCTAAATTAAAAATACGTTTAAGCGTACCAACGATTCTCCATCAGCCAGATGACGACCAGGAAAATAACGAGGATCACGAAGCTCAGCGTCTGCACGCGCGAAATGCTGCTCGAGGCGTCTTGTCCGCCGGCAGCAGCGGCAGCGATCCGCTTGAGTGGTGCCTGTACGATGCCCGACAATGCGCCGAGTGCGACGAACAATACGATGACCGTTACCATCCACGAAACCTTGTAATCCGATTGAGAGATCAGGTAGCCGCCCGTCAGCAGCTGCAGGACCAAGGAATACTGGCCGATTCGCCCCGCAGTTACCAGACCGCTGGCAAGGCCTTCCTGAGCCGGTGTGGACAACTGCCGGAAGCGCTTGGCCAGAAACGGCAAAATGGCGTAAATCCCCATTCCTACCGCCCCGACGATGTGCAGAAAAATCATAACCTCATACATCGCGAAATGTACCTCCACAACCATAATAAGACAAGTCACACCTAGTATACACAAACATGGCGGACAAGTAAAAAAGGCCGTGAAGGCTCGCTTCAAAACGTCTTCAAAATGACTTCAAAAAGCCATTAAAACGTCTTTAAAACACCTTTAAAACGCCCATGCGCCTTTGATGAATACCGGTTCTTCGCTCCCGTCCGCGTTCACCCCGAAAATGTCCAGCTCGCCCGAGCCGACCATGAAGTCGGTATGAACGGTGCTGTTGTTCAAGCCGCGGGCAGACAGCTCCTCCTGGCTCATATCCGCGCCGCCTGCGACGCAAGAGGAGTAGGCGCCGCCAACGGCGAGGTGACAGGACGCATTTTCGTCATAGAGCGTCTTGTAAAATAGCAGGCCGCTGTCCGAGATCGGCGAGCGATGGGGCACGAGCGCGACTTCGCCGAGATAGGCGGCACCTTCGTCCATTTGCACCAACGTCGCGAGCGCTTCGGCGCCTTTCGCAGCCGAAGTCCGAATCGCCCGGCCTTCTTCGAATTCGAAGGAGAAGCCGTCGATGATCTGTCCGGCGTAGCTTAGCGGCTTGGTGCTGGACACGATCCCCCGCACGCCGTCCCGCTTCGGCGCCGTATACACCTCTTCGGTCGGCAGATTCGGCACGAACCAGACGCCGTCTGCATTTTGCTTGCGCCCGCCGAGCCATATGTGATCGTCCGGAAGCGAGATGGTCAGAACCGTACCCGGAGCCGCGTACCTTAGCGCGCGGTATTGCTTGGCATTCAAAATATCCGCTCTGCGCTTCAGTTCGGAGAGATGCGTCTCCCATGCGGCCAGGGTATCCTCACGGTCGGCCCGTACAAGCTTGAAGATCGCTTCCCATAGAAGCCCGATCCGTTCCTGCTCTGGCGCATCGGGGAACACTTTGTCCGCCCACCCCTTCGAAGGCGCAGTGGCGATCGTCCAGCTGAACTTGAAGCCCCTAGACAGCACGCGATAGTCCTTCATGACGCGGCTCGCCGCCTTCTGCGCGTTGGCGATCCGCTCGCCAGGCACGCCGCTCAGCAGGTCCGGATCGTCCGACATCAGATTGATCGAAGCCGCGCCCGCGCGGGCCAGCTCCAGCTTTTCTGCCGCAGACCACTTGGGCTCCTCCAGGAAAGCCTCGTCGGGAGCCAGATCGTATTTCAGTCTCGTGACGACCTCGTCCGTCCAAAATACCTTCACGTTGCGCGCTCCGGCCTCGTATGCCTTTCGCACGACCAACCTTGCCAGCTCCACGCTGTCCAGTGACGCGTTGACCGCGACCGTCTGACCCGACTGCACATTGGCGCCTACCTTGACGATAAGCTCCGCGTACCGATCCAGCTTTTGCGCAAAATCGCTCATGGAAATGCCCTCCTTAATGATCTTTCGCGGAGATGACGGTCAACTGCTTCGGAAAACGCGTGAGGACGCCGGCCTTGCCGTCATCCATGATATAGACATCATCCTCGATTCGTACGCCCCCGACGACAGAATCGTATACGCCCGGCTCAACCGTAAAAACCATTCCCGGAGCCAGTGGCGTACCGCTTGCGCCCGACATGGACGGCTGCTCGTGAATGTCCATGCCGAAGCCATGCCCGACCCGATGCGTGAACAGCGGACCGAAGCCCGCTTTCTCGATGGTCTCGCGAGCGGCCCCATCGACCGCGGACACGGGGACGCCAGCCGCGGATGCCGCGATCCCCGCTTCATTGGCGGCCAGCACCGCCTCATATATGTCACGCTGGGCTTTCGATGCTTCGCCGACCACAAAGGTTCGCGTGATGTCGGAGCAATAACCGTCCGCCTGCACGCCGATGTCGATAAGCAAAAAGTCGCCCTTGCGAATCTCATGCTGGCCCGGCACGCCGTGGGGCAGCGCCGAACGCGGCCCCGTGAGCACGATCGTCTCGAAGGCCGGGCGGTCCGCGCCGAGCTCCCTCATCTTGCGCTCGATCTCCGCCGCAAGCGCAAGCTCGGTCATTCCAATGCGAACCTGCGACACCGCATGGGCCATAACCGCCTCGACGATATCGACAGCCCGTTGAATCCGGCCGATCTCGTCCGCGCTTTTGACGATCCGCATATCCAGAATCGACTGCTCCAGATCGGCAAAGACGGCGCCGGAATACACCGTCTGAAGCCGTTCAGCCTTGGCCAGCGACACGGCTCCTTTCTCCACGCCGATCGAATCCACGCCCGGCGCGGGCATGTGCCCGCCCAGCAACGCATAGGCATCGTCGACGTCCGAGATCGGTACGATAGCGAGGCCAGGCGCGGCCTCTTGGGCAGCGGTCGCGTCCAGCAGCGGCACAAACAGCTTCTCGGCGCGATTGGCGCTGTCCAGCGCAAGCGCGAGAAAACGTTCGTGCGGATTGCAAGCGAAGCCCGTGAGATAGGCGACGTTGGTGGGCGAAGTCACCAGTCCGATCCGGATCCTTTCCTTTTTCATAAAGGAAATAAGCCGATCTCGACGTTCTCTATATAAATCCAATGACAATCGGATCATCTCCTTTTCCGGTTTTGCTCTCTTTCGCATAAACAACTCCAAGGTCGTCGGACCTTGGAGTCGGGAATGCACAAGAAGACGGTAAGGCCGTCAGGCGTTTTCGACGATCTGGATGACGCTGCGGACCGACGCCGCGGACTTGGCGAGCGCCGCCTTCTCGTCATCGGTCAAGTCGAGCTCGAACACCTTCTCGATGCCGTCGCCGCCGAGCACGGCCAAAACGCCCATAAACAGATTGTCATAGCCGTATTCGCCTTGCAGAAGGGCGATGACCGGAAGGATACGCTTCTTGTCCTTCAAAATCGCTTCGGTCATCTGGACGAGCGAGGCCGCCGGCGCATAGTAGGCGCTGCCGTTGCCGAGCAGGCTGACGATCTCGCCGCCGCCGACGCGCGTGCGCGCAACGATCGCTTCGATCTCGTCCTTGGGCAGCAGATGCTCGACCGGGATGCCGCCCACCGTCGTGTACCGCACGAGCGGAACCATATCGTCCCCGTGTCCGCCTAGCACGACGCCGCGCACGTCCTCGACGGACACATTCAGCGCTTGGGCCAAAAACGTGTTGTAACGGGCGGTATCGAGAACGCCGGACTGGCCAATGACGCGGTTTTTAGGAAAACCGAGCGCCTTGTTGGCGACGTAAGTCATCGCATCGACCGGGTTCGAGAGAATAATGACATAAGCGTTCGGGCTGGTCGTCTTTACGTTTTCGCAGACGGACCTGACGATGCCCGCGTTCGTGCTCACCAGGTCGTCGCGGCTCATGCCCGGCTTGCGCGCGATGCCGGCCGTAATGATGACAACGTCCGACTCGGCCGTATCCGAATAATCCGCGGTGCCGACGATTCTGGCGTCGAAGCCTTGCACCGGCGCGGCCTCGGCCATGTCCAGCGCCTTCCCCTTCGTCGGGTTTTCCAGCTGCGGAATGTCGACTAGGACGACATCCCCCAGTTCCTTCTGCGCCAACATCAATGCCGTAGTAGCCCCGGTAAACCCGGCCCCTACGACCGTAATTTTCGCCCGTTTCATTGCCATTCGTATTCCCTCCTAAAAGTTCCTCACGAATAGGTTACCCGTTACCTCGCCTGCCTTACTCTTCCCTAGCACTATCCTTGCCTTGTACTTGCACTTGCCATGCTCTTGCACTTGCCATGCTCTTGCTCTTGCCCTGCTCTGTCCCTTGCTCTCTGTATCCCCTAAAAACAACAATCCCCCTCGCCGACACATAAGCACCGACAAAGAGGACTGTTATAATTTGCTCTTCTCCCCCGGCATTCCCTCACCATTGCGCCTCTGTCTCCCAACCGTTATTCGACAGGGTGTCCAGAGGGCAACGCCCTCGGAGTCCCCCTTGGAAGGGGGATCTAGGGGGTTGTGCATCCCCGAATGGGGGATCTAGAGGGTTGTAGCATCCCGAAGGGGGATCTAAGGGGTCGTGCCGGGGGATCCGGGGGCTAAGCCCCCGAAAAAACTACATGTTTTTAATGATTTCATCCGCAAACGCCGAGCACTTGACCTCGGTCGCGCCTTCCATCAGACGAGCGAAGTCGTACGTGACGATCTTGCTGTTGATGGACTTTTCCAGACCCTTGTAGATCAGGTCGGCCGCTTCGAGCCAGCCGAGGTGCTCGAACATCATGACGCCGGACAGGATCACGGAGCCCGGGTTGACGACGTCCTTGTCGGCGTACTTAGGCGCGGTACCGTGCGTCGCTTCGAAAATCGCGTGGCCGGTCAAGTAGTTGATGTTCGCGCCAGGAGCGATGCCGATGCCGCCGACTTGGGCAGCCAGGGCGTCGGACAGGTAGTCGCCGTTCAGGTTCAGCGTCGCGATGACGTCGAAGTCCGTCGGACGCGTCAGCACTTGCTGCAGCGCGATGTCGGCGATCGCGTCCTTCACGAGGAGCTTGCCTTCTGCCAGCGCGGACTTTTGCGCTGCGTTAGCCGCTTCTTCGCCTTGCTCAGCCTTGATTGCGTCGTATTGGTTCCAGGTGAACACTTGGTCGCCGAATTCGCGCTCAGCCAGCTCGTAGCCCCAGTTCTTGAACGCGCCCTCGGTGAACTTCATGATGTTGCCCTTGTGGACGAGCGTAACCGACTTGCGCTTGTGCTTGATCGCGTACTCGATGGCTGCGCGGATCAGGCGCTCGGAGCCGTCCTTGGATACCGGCTTGATGCCGATGCCCGAAGTCTCGGGGAAGCGGATCTTCTTAACGCCCATTTGCTGCTGCAGGAACTCGATGACCTTCTTTGCGTCGGCGGTCTCAGCTTGATACTCGATACCAGCGTAGATGTCCTCGGTGTTTTCGCGGAAGATAACCATGTCGACCAGCTCCGGACGCTTGACCGGCGAAGGAACGCCGTCGAAGTAGCGAACCGGACGCAGGCACACGTACAGGTCAAGCTCTTGGCGAAGCGCAACGTTCAGGGAGCGGATGCCGCCGCCGATCGGCGTGGTCAGCGGGCCTTTGATCGCGATGATGTATTCGCGGATCGCGGTAAGCGTATCGGCAGGCAGCCATTCGCCGTAAGCGTTGAACGCCTTCTCGCCTGCGAATACTTCGTACCAGGAGATTTGCTTTTCGCCGCCGTATGCTTTTTCAACGGCTGCGTCGAGCACGCGCTTGGCAGCGGCCCAGATATCGCGGCCCGTACCGTCGCCTTCGATGAACGGGATGATCGGGTTGTTAGGGACGTTCAGGACGCCGTTTTGGTCCACTTTGATCGGTTCGCCGGATTGCGGCAGTTCGAATTTTTCGAGTTGCATGGGTAGGTAGCCTCCTGGATAGTAGATGTAGGTAATGAATTCGCACCATGAATGCTCGCCGGTGCACGCGTAGCAGCGCGACAAACCGGCGTGCCGGCCGGCCCGAAGGGGACGGACAGCCCGCGGCTTGCCGCAGAGCTTGAACTTAGCGCTGGGCGATCGACACGTAGTGCTGGTCGACAGGGCCGACATACTCCGCGCGAGGGCGGATCAGACGGTTGTCGCCGAGCTGTTCGAGAATGTGCGCGGTCCAGCCCGAGACGCGGCTGATGGCGAAGATCGGCGTAAACAGGTCCCGCGGAATGCCGAGGAGCGTGTAGCAGGAAGCCGAGTAGAAGTCGACGTTCGGCTTCAGCCCCTTCTGGCCGGTCACGAGCTCTTCGATGCGGACGGACATGTCGTACAGACGGCTGTCGCCCTTCAGCTCGCTCAGGTTTTTGGACATTTGCTGAAGATGCTTGGCGCGCGGGTCGCCCGTGCGGTAGACGCGGTGGCCGAAGCCCATGATCTTCTCTTTGTTGTTAAGCTTGTTCTGGATGTACGGCTCGACGTTGTCCAGCGTGCCGATCTCGTCCAGCATGACCATGACCGCTTCGTTGGCGCCGCCGTGCAGCGGGCCCTTCAGCGCGCCGATCGCGGACGTGACGCCGGAGTAAATGTCCGACAGCGTCGCGACGGTAACGCGAGCAGCGAACGTAGAAGCGTTAAGCTCGTGGTCCGCGTGCAGGACAAGCGCCTTGTCGAGCGCGGTGACCGCGACTTCGGCCGGCTCTTCGCCGGTCAGCATGTAAAGGAAGTTGTGAGCGACGCCGACGCCGGGCTTGGGCGCGACCGGCTCTTGGCCTTGGCGCAGACGCGCGAAGGCGGCGATCACGGTGCCCATCTGGGCTTGCAGCTTGATCGCCTTGCGGTAGTTGGCCTCCCGGCTCGGGTCGTTCGCTTCGGCGTCGTACAGCGCCAGGCTCGAGATCGCCGTGCGGAGCGCGGCCATCGAGTTCGCGCCCTTCGGATAGAGACGAAGTCCGTCGATGACTTCGCTCGGCACTGCCGCAGCATCGCTAAGCTGAGACTTCAGCGCATCCAGCTCGCCCTGCGTCGGGAGCTTGCCGTTCCAGAGCAGATATGCGACTTCTTCGAAGCTCGCCTTCTCGGCCAGCTCGTCGATATTGTACCCGCGATACGTCAGCACGCCGTCGATAATGGAACTGATGGACGAGGATGCGGCGACGATTCCTTCAAGGCCTTTGGTAGCTGTCATGGTTCTCTCTCCTTCAATTCCAAGATAACGAATCAAATAAGCGCACAATGCGCTTTACGGAAATTCGGGGCCGGCGGTCCGGACGCGCCGTCAACCTTGCCGTCCGCTTCGTCCACGTAAACCCATATTACTTTCGGTTTTTAAAGCCTTCATTAATGATAAACGATTTCAATTGGGAATGGAACCGAACGAAGCATAAAAATGCTTTATCGCATATATAGACGAATACTCTCACATTCGCGCGCTGACGCGTCGGCGCGGCGATTCCGGAACACCCGGAACGCCGCTGCGCTTTTTATAGGACCGGGTCTATCCTTCACATCGAACCGACATCCATCGTAGCGATATGGCGTTTGGTCTCTTCCGTGCCCCAATCGCTCAGACGGCGATAGATTTCTTTCAGGTAGTAATCGTAGCCGTCGTTTTCCGGATCGTGGCTGTATTCCAAAAAAGGCTGATGCGACCGCCAAAAGCCGGCCTGGTCGAATTCGTCCATCGAATCGAACAGCTCCTGCAGCTGAACCAGTTCTTCTTCGCCCGCCTCGATCTCAAACTCGTAAGCGGCGTCTCCGCGCTGCGTATTGATCGTCCTGGCCTGGACCGACACGTAATACTTGGATTTTTCCATAAGATCCTCCCCGCGCTGGCTGATGTTACACATATTGTGTCCAAGCGTTACGCGGAATTATGCCCTTTCGCCCTATCCGGGCGGCTCCGTGCTTTTGCGCGCGAGCCCATGATGTTAGAATAGAGCGATATAGCGTTCAGGGCGGACGCTCGCTTCAGGGCGAACGCTGCCGGAGGAGGATTTTATGTCATTTACAGCCCAGACGACGGGTATGATCGATATCGGCTCCAATACGGTTCGTCTGTCCGTCTACCGCGTGACGGAAGAAGGCGCGTACCGCGTCATCGACCAAGGCCGCTGGCCGGCCAGGCTGAGCCAGCGCTTGACGCCCGACGGCAGGCTGCCTGCCGAAGCCGTATCCGAGCTCGGCGAGGTGCTGCGCCATTACAAGCGCATCTGCCGCATTCACGGCGCCGAACGCATCCGGACGGTCGCGACGGCCGCGGTGCGCCAGGCTTCGAACCGGGACCAGGCGCTGTCCGCGCTTTTCGAGGAAACGGGCCTTGTCATCGAGCTGCTGCCCGGCGAGGAGGAAGCCCGGCTCGGCAGTCTTGCCATGCTGCGCACGATGAACGTGGAAGACGGCTTCGTGGTCGATATCGGCGGCGGGAGCACGGAGATCACGCTTCTTCGCAACCGCCAGATCGTCTCGTCGGTTTCGTTTCCCATCGGCTGCGTCAATACGTCTACCCGATTCAGCCTTGGCGAAGCGCCCGTCGTTAAGTCGACGCTCGACGCGATGGAGGCGGACATTCTGGACAAGCTCGGCGCGCAGGCCTGGATCTCCCAGCATCCCGGACTCCCCGTCATTGGTCTGGGGGGCACGGTTCGCGCGCTCGGCAAGCTGCGCCAGCGTCTGGACGAATATCCCTTCGCCAACCTGCACGGGTACGAGATTACGTCGGAGCAGCTGGCTTCGTCTATCGACCTGCTCGCCCCCCTGACGGTGGAAAAGCGCCGGAAGCTCCCGGGTTTGTCGAAGGATCGCGCGGACGTCATCGTGCCCGGACTTATCATTCTTCAAGCGGTGCTCCGCGCCTGCCGCTCTTCGGGAATCGTGGTCTGCGGCGCGGGTCTTCGCGACGGCTTGTTCTACGATACCTGCTTGCCGGAGCTGCAGACGGACGGCGAGGACGCCGTTGCGGAAGAAAGCATCCGCAATTTGTGCGCATTGTACCCCGGCGCGCCCTTGAGCCATTTGGCCCAGGTGAACCGGCTCTCGCTCGCCCTGTACGACCAGCTTGCGCCGGGCATCGAGCTGCCTGCCGATTGGCGCCGCCTGCTTAGCGCGGCATCCCGGCTCTTCCGGATCGGAGCCGTGCTCGATTACAACGATTGCGCCCAGCATACGTTCTATATCCTCATGCATGCGCATTGGAACGGCATGTCCCACCGCGAAAAGCTGCTCGTCGCGGCGATCGCCTCCTATCGCAACGCCAATGCGCTGAGGCGCAGCCTGACAGCCTATCGGGCGTTGGTACGCCCCGGCGACGAAGAGCTCTGCGCCAAGCTCGGCATGCTGCTGCAGCTCGCCGCGGCGCTGGACCGCAGCGAATCCCAAGCGATTACGTCGCTTCGCGTAACCAGCGGCGCAGCCGGCCGCCTGCTGCTGGATGCCGCAGCCAGCCATGCGCTTCCCGTGGAGACGACCGAGGTCCAGGCGCTCGGCAAAGATTTCAAAAAATGCTGGGGACTGACGCCCTCGTTACGCCTCGTCTAGTTCGTATAGCCATCATTCCATTGATCGCTATATATCTCTTCATAAAAAAAAGGACGCCTGCGGGCTTCCTTTTTTTTTAATATAAAATTCTGCGCATTACTCTGACTTCGTAGCCGTACTTGCCGCGCATCAGCTTCATCTGTTCGTTGATGTAGTCGTAAACTTCCTTCAGCCTCGACGTGTTCGGCCTGAGCGTCTCCTTGACTTCGCCGCCGACGATGACATCGAACTCGATCATCCTCGTCCCTCCTCTCCATTTCCATCCCGCAGTCTTATCTTATGCCCGGAATGTAAATGGCAGATTAGACGAATTAGTTATTCATGTGAAATCTTTGGCGTCGGCGATCGTCTTCCATAGCGGAATATCGCTGGAAGCGAACTGGCTGCGAAGCGGCGGCTGATCGTTCTGGACGCGAACGTAGCCGCCCGAAGACATAAGCTCCCTGGCCTTGACGTTATCCTGCAAGTTCAGCTCCAGCATATTGCGAAGCGCAAGCCGGAGACCGCGGTCGTATACCGGACACAGCAGCTCGACGCGCCGGCTCAGGTTGCGGCTCATCCAGTCCGCGCTCGAGATGAAAACCTCGTCCTCGCCGCCAGCGGACACGTACAGGATGCGGGAGTGCTCGAGAAATCGATCCACAATGCTGATGACGCGCACGTTGTCGCTTAAGCCCGGCACGCCGGGACGCAGACAGCATACGCCGCGCACGATCAGATCTACCTTGACGCCCGCTTGCGACGCTTCGTACAACTTATCCACCATAGGCTGGCTGGATAAGGAATTGATTTTCGCGACGATGCGCGCAGGCTTACCCTGCTTGGCGCTCTCGATCTCGCGGTCGATCAGCTCATACAGCCGGGGACGGAGACCTGCAGGCGCAACGGCAAACGCACGCCAATCGTGCGGCGACGAATAGCCAGTCATCTCGTTGAAAAGCGCCGACGCGTCCGCGCCGATCCACGGGTTAGTGGTGAACAGTCCGGCATCCGTGTAAAGTTTGGCCGTATTTTCATTGTAGTTGCCCGTCCCTACATGCACGTACCGGCGCAGCGATCCGGCTTCCCGACGCACGACTAGCGTGATCTTGGCATGCGTTTTCAGACCGACCAGGCCGTAGACGACGTGGCAGCCCGCGCGTTCTAACTGCTTGGCCCATGCAATGTTGCGGGCTTCGTCGAACCGTGCTTTAATCTCGACGACAACCGTCACCTGTTTGCCCGATTCTGCGGCCCTCGCAAGCGCCTGGACGAGCACCGAATTGACGCTGACCCGATAAAGCGTCATCTTGATCGCGAGCACGTCGGGATCTTCCGCCGCCTCGCTGATAAAGTCGTTGACGACTTCGAACGATTCGTAAGGATGATAGACGAGCGCATCCCCGCGCTCGCGCAGCACGGAGAGAATATCGTCCGCTACGTCGAAGGCAGCCGGGTAGACGGGCTCGATCGGCGGGTATCGCAAATGCTCCATATTTGGTAGCGAGCCCGTAAACTTCGAGAGGAACGTCAGGTCGAGCGGTCCGTCGATCTCGAAGATATCCTCCTCGCCGACCTCGAGCTCCTCCATGAGCAGCTCCCTGGCCTGAATCGACATTCCCTTCTCGATCTCGAGCCTTACCGGGAAGCCTCTTCGCCTGCGGCGCAGCTCCTTTTCCATTTCCTTGATAAGATCCTCCGCGCCTTCCTCGTTAAGCGCCAGGTCGGCATTGCGCGTTACGCGAAATGCGTGCACGGACTCGGTCACGTAACCGCTGAACAGCTGTCCGATCTGTACCCGGATCAGCTCCTCCAGGAGCAAATACGCGTTTTTGCGGCTTCCTTTGCGCTTGGCGACCTCCACCGTTCTCGTAAGAATGGACGGCACTTGCACGATGGCGAAATAAATCCCGTTTTCCTGGTCCGCGCCCACCATATCCTCAGGTCTCAGCACGACCGCCAGATACAGCTCCTTGTTGTGAAGCAACGGAAACGGGCGGCTCGTGTCGACCGCCATCGGCGTCAAAACCGGGAAGACGATCTCCTGAAAATAGACCGTCATCGCCTCTTGCTGCTCCTCGTTCAGATCTTCCCAGGAAGCCAGCGCAATATTTTCCTTGGAAAGCAGGCGCAGCAGCTCTCGGTACGTTTTGTACTGGAGTCTCACCATGCGCGCGACCCGCTTGGACAGCCGCTTGAGCAAGCCGCCCTGGGTATATCCGGTAAAGTCCGGCTTGTTGAAGCCGGCCTTAAGCTGCTCGCGCAGTCCGGCTACGCGCACGCTCATAAATTCGTCCAGATTGCTCGCCACGATCGAGAGAAATTGAAATCTCTCGAGCAGCGGCGTGCCCGGGTCCTCGGCTTCTTCAAGAACGCGCCGGTTGAATTCAGTCCAGCTAAGATCACGGTTAATGTATTTCTGGGATCCGTGCATGCTTGTCGCTCTCCCCTTTTCAATTCGAACCATTGCGCTGCAATAATTGAAGCTACAGTCTTATGACCATTATGTTAGTGGGATGTTATCGCAGCGTCAAACGAACGTGAAGGGAATGTAAAATCGAGCGGTTATGATCCTTTTCGTCAGAATCTGCGAAACCCGCCGCCTGAGATCCGAAACGCGCCCGACTGTACTTTGCCTGCGAGCCAGCCGTACAGCCCCATCCTGAATAACGAGCGCGTCCACGGAAGCAGCATGGCGAGCCCGACGAGGTCGGACAGAAATCCCGGCACGATCAAAAGCAGCCCGCCTGCAAGCACGCAGATGCCGTCGAGAATCGCATGTCCAGGCATTTGGCCGGAAGAAAGCTGGAGGCGCGCCTCGCCCCACACTTTACGTCCCTCGGATTGCATCAGCAGCGCACCTGCGACTGCGCCGGTAAGGAGCAGCAGGAAGGTTGGCCAACCGCCGATCCATCGCTGCATCATATAAATACCGCATGCCTCGAGCAGGACGGCGACAATGACGATCCACATCAAGCGTTTTATCATGGCAAACTCCCCTTTCCGTCTTCTCTTATACGGCGCGTGCGAAACGGCGTTGCAGCAGAAGCTGCTTTCCAGAACGAAGAGGATGTCGTTAAAAGGGTCTCTGGCACGTCTATTCGTATGGCGGCGAATGGCAATCATCGGGGATATGCGTCTAAAACCGCCCGTTACGCTTCCGCTAATGCTTTGAACGCAGTCCAAACCTCCGGCGCTTCCCGGTCGAGCCGGACCGGCTTCCATTCGTTATTCACCCAGACGTGTTTCGTGACGCCCGACACGAGAAGTTCTCCCGCCGGGTCGTCCTTGGACACGCGTCCTACGCTCGCCGTCAGGTCGCCCTTCATGATCCGCGATTCGAACTCGATCCGCAACGCCGTCTTGTCCGCGACCCGTGTGCACACCGTGACCCAGTCGTCGTAACGGGCAGGCTGCGCGAAGTTGACGTCGAGCTTGACGAGCGGCAGCAGCAGTCCCTTCGTCTCGATCTCCCGGTAATCGCAGCCGATCCGCCTCACCCATTCGGTTCGCCCGATCTCGAACCAGTTCACGTAATTCGCGTGATAGACGACGCCCATCTGGTCGCATTCCTGGTACCTCACTCGAAGCGGGTGCAGAAGCCATGCGCTTGCCATTGCTTAATCCTCCCTCGTTCGCTCAAAAGAAACGGGACGCAAGCGGAGCTTGCTCCGTCTGTCGTCCCGTTAGTCGTTATCGTCGTATTACAGTACCTTGGCTTGTCCGGTATAGATGACGCCGTGCTCCGCGTACAACGTGATCTCCATGCCGTCGTGCAGCAGCTGCGTCGCATTCTCGACGCCGATGATGACCGGAATGCCGAGGTTAAGACCGACAACCGCCGTATGCGACGTGATGCCGCCCGTCTCGGTAATGACGGCAGCCGCTTGCTGAATCGCAGGCATGTACTCCCTGTCCGTCGCCGGGGTGACGAGGATCGCGCCCTCGGTCATCTTGCTGATGGCTTCGTCCGGCGAAGTCGCGACGACTACGCGGCCGGTCGCGCTCTGCGACCCGATGCCTTGGCCCTTGGCGATGAGCTCGCCGATGTTGTGGATCTTGATCAGGTTTGTCGTGCCGGAGCGGCCGACCGGTACGCCCGCCGTGATGATGACGGTGTCGCCGAGGCGCACGATGCCGGAGTGGATCGCGCCCTGAACGGCGATGTCAACCATCTCGTCGATCGTGGAAGCGGACTTGCCGTCCACCGTGATGACGCCCCAGACGAGCTGCAGACGGCGGCGAACCTGCTCGACCGGCGTTACCGCGATGATCGGGGACTTCGGACGGTACTTGGATACCATCCGTGCCGTATAGCCGCTCTCCGTGGACGTGACGATCG
The DNA here is from genome assembly GCF_030014955.1 of Cohnella hashimotonis. NCBI lineage: Bacteria > Bacillati > Bacillota > Bacilli > Caryophanales > Paenibacillaceae > Cohnella > Cohnella hashimotonis. Next base: position 1,652,292 of record NZ_JAGRPV010000001.1, on the reverse strand, counting down.
CCTTGGCGTTCAGGTCGAGCGACGAGTTGGCGACCGCTTGGCTGATCGCTTCGGTGACGGTCGTCTGCTGGGCTTCGGCCTGCTTCGTGAAGATCTCGCGATAGCGAAGCGCGGACTCCGCGCGCTCGGCGATGCGGGACATCGTCTGAACCGATTCGACCGGATACTTGCCCGCGGCCGTCTCTCCGGAGAGCATGATGGCGTCGGTGCCGTCGAAGATGGCGTTGGCGACGTCGGACGCTTCGGCGCGCGTCGGACGCGGGTTGCGCTGCATCGAGTCGAGCATCTGGGTCGCCGTGATGACCGGCTTGCCGACGCGGTTGCACTTCTCGATCATCTGCTTTTGTACGAGCGGCACTTCTTCGGCCGGAATCTCGACGCCGAGGTCGCCGCGCGCGACCATCAGCCCGTCGGAAACTTCGAGGATCTCGTCGAGGTTGTCCACGCCCTGCTGGTTCTCGATCTTGGAGATGATCTGGATGTAACGCGCGTCGTGCTTCTCGAGCAGCTCGCGGATCTCGAGCACGTCGCTCGCGCGGCGGACGAACGAAGCGGCGATGAAGTCGACGCCCTGCTCGATGCCGAAGCGGATGTCGTTGGCGTCCTTCTCGGTAATGCCCGGCATGGAGATCGCGACGCCCGGCACGTTGACGCCCTTCTTGCTCTTGATGGGGCCGCTGTTGACGATCTGGCATTCGATCTCGGTGCCTTCGATCTTGGTGACCGTCAGGCCGATCAGGCCGTCGTCGATGAGGATCGTCGAGCCGACGTGCACGTCGCCCGGCAGCTCCTTGTAGGTAACCGGGATGCGGTCGCGGTCGCCGAGAATCTCTTCGGTCGTCAGCGTGATGTGATCGCCGGCCACCAGCTCGATCGGCTCTTCCTTCAGCTTGCCGAGGCGAATCTCGGGTCCCTTGGTGTCGAGCAGGATGGCGACGGTCTTGCCGAGCTCCTCGCACGCCTGACGGATATTTTTAATCCGGTTGCCATGCTCCTCGTAGTCGCCGTGGGAAAAGTTTAAGCGTGCCACGTTCATGCCTGCGTTGATCAGTTTTTTCGTGTTTTCGAGCGATTCGCTGGATGGGCCGATCGTACAGACGATTTTCGTTTTGCGCATGATTAAGATTACCTCCATTGGATGTCAAGCGGACGGAATTATACCGTATACCACCGATTGTACCCGCCCGGACGCCGATTCAGACGCCGGAACGGTAATGCGGATGTTAAAACTCATGCCGAACGCCCGTCCGGGGATCGGAAGGGCGCACGGTCATACTCATACGAGCTCTGGCGCGGCGAACTTGCCCACGCTGCGGAACTTGCGGTATCGGTCTTCCACGAGCGCCTCCGGCGACATGCCGGACAGCTCCTCGAGATGGCGCCACACCGCGGCCTTGACGGCCTCGGCCGTCCGGGCGGGATCCAGATGCGCGCCGCCCTTGGGCTCGGGCACGATCTCCTCGATGATGCCGAATTCGAGCAGATCCTTGGCCGTAATCTTCATCGCTTCCGCCGCCTGGTCGGCTTTGGAGGCGTCCTTCCAGAGGATCGAAGCCGCACCGTTCGGCGAGATAACGGAGTAAATGGAATTCTCCAGCATCAGCACGCGATTGCCTACGCCGAGCGCCAGCGCGCCGCCGCTCCCGCCTTCGCCGATCACGACGCAGATGACGGGGACGCGCAGCAGCGCCATTTCCTTAAGGTTGCGGGCGATCGCTTCGGATTGCCCTCTCGCCTCGGCGGAATCGCCGGGGTAAGCGCCCTTCGTATCAATAAAGGTAATGATAGGCCGGCCGAACTTGTTCGCCTGCTGCATGAAGCGAAGCGCCTTGCGGAAGCCTTCGGGATGCGGACTGCCGAAAAACCGCTGGATGTTGTCCTTCGTGTCTTTGCCCCGCTGGTGGCCGACTACCGTCACCGGCACGCCGTTAAGCCTGGCAATGCCGCCAACGATCGCCAGATCGTCTCCGTATAGCCGATCGCCGTGCAGCTCGATGAAATCGTCGAAAATCTCGTTGATATAATCGAGCGTAGTCGGTCTGGAATGAACGCGGGCCAGGTGCATGATCTGAGCGCCGGACAGGTTGCTGTATATCTCGTCTTCAAGCTTCTTGTACGCTTCTTCGAGCCGGGCGATCTCCTCGCTGAAGTCGATGTTCTGCTCGACGCCGACTTTTTTGAGATGGTCGATCTTGCGGCGCTGCTCGGACAACGGGCCTTCGAAGGGGAGCTTATTGTCCATCTGAAGCACCTCCCGCGACATGCATCTCCAGCAGATTGATCAAGAAAGCCTTCATGTCCTTGCGATGCACGACCTTGTCCAGCTGGCCGTGCTTGAGATTGAACTCGGCCGTCTGGAAGTTGTCGGGCAGCTTCTGCCGGATCGTCTGCTCGATGACGATGCGTCCGGCAAAACCGACGATCGCGCCAGGTTCGGCCAAAATATAATCGCCGAGGCTCGCGAAACTGGCGGATACGCCGCCTAGCGTCGGATCGGTGAACACGGAGATGAACAGTCCGCCTTCTTCCTGAAACTTCGCGAGCGCCGCGCTTGTCTTCGCCATCTGCATCAGGCTCAGGATGCTCTCTTGCATCCGGGCGCCGCCGGAAGTCGAGAAGAGCAGCAGCGGAAGCTTCTTGGCGGCCGCAAGCTCGATGGCGCGCGTCACTTTTTCACCGACGACGGACCCCATGCTGCCGCTGAAAAAGTCGAAGCTCATGACGCCGACGACGACCTTGATGCCCCCGAGCTCACCTTCGCCCGTAACGACCGCGTCCTTGAGTCCGGAGCTCGCCTTCTGCTGCTCCAGCTTGGCCTTGTAGCCAGGAAATTCTAGCGGATCCTCCGAGGTCAGGTCCGCATCGGTCTCAAAAAAACGCCCGTCGTCGAGCGTCATCGCAATGCGCTCCAGGGCGTTGAGCCGCGAATGATGACCGCAGGTGGAGCACACCTTGAGGTTCTTCTCCCATTCCTTGCTGAACTGAATGTTCCCGCACTTCGGGCAGCGATTCATCAATCCTTCGGGAATCTCGCGCTTGGGCCGCTCGCTGGCCGCCGGGGCCTGGGAGACGGAAGGTACGGTAGCATATTTCTTCTTCTGGAATAAATCCTTAAACACAGCGACACCTCACAAGGCGCAAAAATGGCGGTCCCGCCGGCGGCGGGCGGTGCTCCGCACGGGCGTGTCCCGTACGGAGAAAACGCGGCCCGCGCGGACGAAATCCGCAGCTATCAGGCGCGACATGCATAGGACGATCCGACCCGCGAAGGACGGCAATCTGCCGCATGAGTCACATATGCAATATACTGCCGAGCACTTCTTGAACTTCTTGCACTTCACCGGAAGGCACCAATATCTCGTACTGCGGCTTGACCAGGTTGATCGACCGGACCCGGACGAGAAAGCCCTCGCCCTCCAGACGACTCTGAATCCGCTCCGCAATCTTGGCGGTCGGCGCGATATAAATGACCGTCCACATGACGCGGTACCTCCAAAGGTGATCGATTCTACAATAAGGAAATGATAGCATACAAAGATCGGGACTAGCAACCGTGAGCCGCCATGGCGACTGGGCCGGCGGGCGGCGGCGCCGCCCAAAGCGCTGCGGGCCGGCGGACGAAAACGGCGGCGATGTCCGCTTGCGGCGCGGCTTTGGCGCGTATGCGAACCGCCGCAAAAACCCGCGTTCGCGGCGCCGAATTTATTTTGTTCGGACGCTGCAGGCTGCTGGAGACGTCTTGGTAAACCGATTGGACGTTATGTCATCATGCCAACGCGCTGTACATTGAAGGGAAGCTGCCCGCTCCACGATCATTAGCGCAGAAAATCACTCCCTGTAGCGGAGGTGGTGTTAGTGTCTTTTGGCGCTTATCGGCACAGTCCTGCGTGTAGCGGAGGTGGCGTTAGTGTCTTTGGGCGCTTATCCGCACAGTCCCGCGTGGAGCGGAGGTGGTGTTAGTGTCTTTTGGCGCTTATCGGCACAGTCCCGCGTGTAGCGGAGGTGGCGTTAGTGTCTTTGGGCGCTTATCGGCACACAGTTGCGCGGTTTCCGTGTTACTCAGCTACTTGATGGCGGATTCGGCGGAATTGCACGGTTTTTCCGTGTTACTCAGCTACCGGGTAGCGGTTTCGGCGGAGTTGCGCGGTTTTTCCGTGTTACTCAGCTACCGGGTAGCGGTTTCGGCGGAATTGCGCGGTTTTTCCGTGTTACTCAGCTACTTGATGGCGGTTTCGGCGGAGTTGCGCAACAATGCCGCGAAAAGTCGCCATCTATTTAACCTTCGCTGTACCCTCGCCGAGCAGGCGCTCGACGGAGGCCGTAAGCGCAGCCGAGGGCAGGACGCGGTAAGAATCGTTCAACGCCAGCGATTTGCGCTCGCGCTCGTAGAACAATACAGTCTGCAGCGGCCCTTTGTGCCTGGCAAGCAGCGCCTGCAGATCCTTGAGCACGGACGGCGCCTCGTGACCGGCGTCGATCCGGACGTAGAAGCGCTGGGCGCTCGCTCCCGCTTCGCCGCTGCCTGCCCGGGCCTTGTCCGGCGACGCTGCCGGCTTGACGACCGACGTCGTCCGGCGCGCGCCCTCCGCTGCAGCCGGCTTGGCTTCGGACCGGTCGGCGCCGCGGCCCGCATCGGCACCCGGGCGGGTCCCGCCGCTGCGATAGCCGCCGGGACCGCCTCTGCGCATGCGGGCCGCTTCGCGCCTTAGCGTATCCGCAGCCAGCGGCACGATCTCGTCCGCCAGCAGCTTGAAGTCCTCGTCGCCCTGCTGGAGCTTGGCCCGTACGAGCAGGAGCGCGCCTTTTCCCGCGAAGGCCGATGCCGACTTCCAGACGGACGGGAACACCACGAGCTCCGCGCCCATGATCCGATCCTCGAGTTCGAGAAAGGCCATTGCCTGGCCGCTCTTGGCCACGATCGGCTTGAGCGAGACGACCATGCCCGCCGTGACGACCTGTGCGCCGTCCTCCGCCTCGGCCAGATCGGCGAGCCGGTCCAGGCCCGCTTCCTGCCACAGCCCGTCGAACGCGTCCAGCGGATGGCCGGACAAATACAATCCGAGGAGCTCGCGCTCGAGCTCCAGCGTCTGGCTCTGCGTGTAAGGAGCGACCTCCGGCAGGTCCACCTCCCAATTCGGGGCGTCGCCGAGGTCGAACAGCTCGAGCTGCAGCTCCTCCTTTTCCTTGCGCCAGATCGCCGCGGCCTCGACGGACTCGTCGAGCGCGGCGAGCAGCTGCGCCCGGTGGCCGGGCAGCGCGTCGAGCGCGCCGCACAGCAGCAGAGACTCGAGCACGCGCTTGTTGCAAGCGCGCGGATCGACGCGTCTGCACAGATCGGACAGGCTCTCGAACGGCCTGTCGGTCCGCTCCTTCATGATGCTCTCGATGGCCTGGGTGCCGACGTTTTTGACGGCGGCAAGCCCGAAGCGGATGGCATTGAAGGAGCGAGCGGGATCACCGGACACTGCAAACGTACGAGCGGGATCGCCGGACACTGCAAACGCGCGAGCAGGATCGTCTGACGCGGCGCCGTGTCCCCGAGTCTCCTCTTGCTCGGACGCGGCAGCCGTGCAAACGGGCGTAAAAAGCACCCGGCTCTCGTTCACGTCCGGCGGCAGCACGGGAATGCCCATGCGGCGGCATTCGTCGACGTACTCTGCCGTTTTGCGCTGGTTGCCGATGATCGAAGTAAGCATGGACGCCATGAACGGAACCGGATAGTGCGCCTTCAGGTACGCTGTCTGGAAAGCGAGCACGCCGTAGGCGGCAGCATGCGCCCGCGGAAATCCGTAGTCCGCGAAGCGCAGGATCATATCGTATACCCGGTTCGCTTCTTCGTCCGTATACCCCTGCCCCTGGCTGCCCTTCACAAAGTGTGCGCGCTGCTCGTCGAGAATCTCCCGTTTCTTTTTGCCGACCGCCCTCCGCAGCAGATCCGCCTCGCCCAGCGAGAACCCTGCCATCCGGGACGCGATCTGCATGATCTGCTCCTGATAGACGATGATGCCGTGCGTATCCCGCAGGATCGGCTCCAGGTCCGGATGCGGATATTCGGCTGCGATCTCCCCGTGCATCGTCTTGATGAACTGCGGGATGAAGTCCATCGGTCCCGGCCGATACAGTGCCACGACGGACACGATGTCCTCGAACGACTTGGGCTTCATGTCGCGCAGCACCCGCCGCACCCCGGCGGACTCCATCTGGAAGACGCCCGTCGTGTCGCCGCGTCCGAGCAGCTCGTACGTAGCCGGGTCGTCGTACGGAATCTCCTCCCACCGCAGCGCATGGCCCGTCGACTCGAGCACGCTCTGCATCGCTCGTTCGATGATCGACAAATTGCGCAGGCCGAGAAAATCCATCTTGAGCAAGCCGACCGCCTCGAGGTGCTCCATCGAATATTGCGTCAGCGGCACGCCCTCCGCCCCCTCCTGCAGGGGGACGTAATCCGTGAGCGGCTCGGACGAGATCACGACACCGGCCGCGTGCGTCGACGCGTGCCGGGGCATGCCCTCCGCGCGCCGCGCCATCGCGATCAGGTCCGCGATCGGTCCGCCCTTCTCCGTCAGAGCTCGAAAGTCCGGGTTGTCCTTCGCTGCCCGCTCGATGGACATGCCGGGCATGCCGGGAATGAGCTTGGCGGCCCGGTCCACGTCCCCGTAAGGCAGATTGAGGACGCGGCCCACGTCGCGCACCGCGGCGCGCGCGGCGAGCGTGCCGAACGTGATGATCTGCGCGACGTGGCCTCTGCCGTACTTGGCCGCGACATAGCGGATGACCTCGTCCCGCCGTTCGTCGCTGAAGTCGACGTCGATATCGGGCATGCTCACGCGCTCCGGGTTCAGAAAACGCTCGAACAGCAGCTTGTGCTTGAGCGGATCGACGTCCGTGATGCGCAGGCTGTAAGCGACGATGCTGCCCGCCGACGAGCCCCGCCCCGGCCCGACGGCGATTCCTTGCTCGCGCGCGTAGCGGATGAAGTCCCAGACGATCAGGAAGTAATTGCTGAAGCCCATCCTGGCGATGACGTCGAGCTCGTAACGCAGCCGCGCCTCTGCCTCGGAGGCAACGGTCTCCGCCGCAGCCGCGTCGTCCGTAGCGCCGTTGGCCCCTACGTACGCCCCGCCCGCGCCTGCCGATGCCGCCGTTTCGCCGTACCGTTTCCGCAGACCTGCCAGGCATAGCTCGGCCAGATAAGTCTCCGCCGTCATCCCTTCGGGTATCGGCGAGAACTTCGGCAAGATATGCGCGCCAAGATCGATCTCCAGCTCGCAGCGATCCGCGATCAGCGCCGTGTTGGTCACCGCCTCGGGCCGGTGGCGGAACAGCGCGGACATCTCCTCGCCGGTCTTCATGTACAGCTGCGACGTGCCGATCCGGAACCGGTCCTGGTCATCCACTGTCTTGCCGGTTCCGATGCAGATGAGCACGTCCTGAAGGACGTGATCCTCTTCGTTCAAATAATGCGAGTCGTTGGTCGCTGCGAGCGGTATGCCCAGCTCGTCGGACAGCTTCAGCACGCCTGTCGTAATCCGCTTCTGATCGGTCAGGCCGTGGTCCTGGATCTCGAGGAAATAGTCCTCGCCGAACAGCTCCCGATAGCGCAGCGCCGTCTCCCGCGCCTCGGCGTCCCGCCCCTGCAGCAGATGCTGGGACAGCTCGCTGCTCATGCAGCCGCTCAGGCAGACGAGCCCCTCGGCATGCCCGGACAGCGCTTCGAAGTCGATGCGAGGGCGGTAGTGAAAGCCTTCGAGGTGTCCGATCGAGCTTAGCTTCATCAGATTGCGGTAGCCGACCGCGTTTTTGGCGAGCAGCGTGAGATGATAGATCGGCTGGTCGCGGCGCGAGGCCTTCTCCAGCCGGGATCCGGCGGCGACGTACGCCTCCATGCCGATAATCGGCTTGATCCCGCGTTCCCGGCAAGCCTTGTAAAAAGGAATCGCCCCGTACATGACGCCGTGATCGGTCAGCGCCAGCGCCTTCATGCCGAGCTGCGCCGCCTTTGCGGTCATGTCCTTGATGCGCGAAGCCCCGTCCAGCAGACTGTATTCGCTATGGTTATGAAGATGGACGAATCCGCACATCGCCATGCCTCCCCGTGTTCCCGTTTTTGTTCCCATTAATCGAATTGTATCATATCGGCGCGGGCACGTCCCATACATATAAGCATAGGAGGGGATGGACATGAACCGCGTATACGCGCATGCGGTGCTCGACTTCTGTATCGCCTTCGGCGTGGTGCTCGGCGGAGCGATGCTGGCAGGCATGGCGGCGCTGTTCCTCTGGCGTCCGCCGGCAGAGACGGTGCTCGAGATCGCGAGCCGGATCAAGATCTGGGCGGTCGTCGTCGCCGTAGGGGGCTCGATCGATCCCATCCGCGTGATCGAAGCGAATGTGATGGAAGGGTATTTGTCGCCGGCCGTTCAGCAGATCGGCTACATCGTCTGCGCTTTCCTGGGCGCCCATCTGGCGACGGAGCTGGTGCAATGGATGTGCAGAAATCCGGGGTGAGACGTATGAGAGTACCCGTTTTTGCGAAATACGGGCGAGGGATGCAGGCCGCGGCCTTTTTTCTATGCGGCATGATCGTGGGCGCGGCGGTCTACAGCGCGATCGTGCTCGATCAGACGAACAGGATCGTCCTGAACAATTACGAGCTCAAGGAGCAGGCGGAACTGGCGGAGCAGCAGGCACGGCAAAAGGAGAAGCCGGAAGCCGGCGAAACGATCATCTCGAGCATCGTCCTGTACGTCAACGAGGCGCCCGGCCGGGAGCCCCTCGACGCCGTGACGGAAAGCGCGCTCAAGGAGCGGCTCATGACGAGCCTGAAGCGGAGCTTCATGGGGAGAAAAATCTACGATATCGGCTCCGACGCCGCACTCGCCCGCAGCCTATTGGACGGCGCCGTATATCCGGATATCGAAAAAAAAGATTACGCTGTGCATATCCGCACGGCGCTGGCGGCGGACGGACGGCTGACGATATGGGCGGAAGCGGCGCCGCTGCTCAGAAGGTGAGCGCAAGCGCCATTCAATCGGAATAGGGAATATGGTACAATGAGGGACAATTCGCCATTTGAAGGAGCTGCCCCCTTTGTCCAATCTTGAAGCGATCCTGTCCTGGATCTTCGGCATCGCCATTCTCGTCTCGCTGATCTTGTCGGTCGGCTTCAGCTTCCGGTCGCGGCGCAGCGCCGATCCGACGCAGCGCGGTCTGATGACCGCCCGCATGAACATCTGCCTCGGCATCATGCTGATCGCGCTGGCGCTGCTGCAGATGTTCATTTACAGCGGCTCGACGCTCCGCGTTATCGTCGGTTCCGCCTTCCTCGTGCTCGGCATCTTTAACCTGTTCGCCGGCATGCGCAATCACGCCTTCTTCACGAAGCGTCGATCGTCTGCGCAGTGATCATCGCCTTGGCCATGACCTCCCCGTCGGCGAGCGACGCGGTGACCTCCAGCTTAAGATGGCGCCGGCTCGCCTCGATGAGATGCGGCCGGATCAAGAGCTGCGCGTCGATCGGGATCGTCCTCAGATAATACACCGTCATATTCTCGACGATATGCTCATGCCGGCCGAGCTCCGCCGCCATCCTGGCGACGGCTTGCTGCATGAGCATGGTCAGCACGCCCTCGGACAGCGTGCCGAGCGCCCCCGACATCTGGGGCGTCACGAGGCCCGTGAACGACTGGCGGCCTTCGGTGTCGCGCACCTCGGCGAAGCCCGCCCACACGAGCGCGTCGAACGTCTCGCCAAGCTGCTCGGGACGGTTAGCGAACTGCATCGCCCGCAGCAGCTCGGCCCGGCTGACCGCGCCCGCAAGCTTGCGCTGGCGGTCGACGACGGGCAGCAGCTCGATGCCCTCGGACACCATCCGGTGTGCCGCCGACGCGATCGGCGTGTTCATTGTGACCGTCATCGGCCTGCGCGTCATGAGCTTGTCCACCGATTGATCCGGGGGCCGGCCGACGACGTCCTTGGACGTCACCATGCCGACGACGCGGTTCCACTCGTCGACGACCGGGAAGCGCGAGTACCCCGTCTCCGCGCTCGTCTTGAGGAAGTCCGCCACCGTCGCGGATTGCTTGATGGAGCCGACCTTGGCCGTCGGCTCGACCAGATCCGCGATCATCATGATCTTGCGCTTGATGAGCCGGTCGTACATCGCCCGGTTGATCATCGACGCGACAGTAAATGTATCGTGCTTGCAGGTCAAAATCGGGAGCTGGCGGTCGTCCGCCAGCTCCTTCACGTCTTCGCTCGTCCCGAAGCCCCCCGTGACGAGTACGCCGGCCCCATGCGCCAGCGCGATGCGGTGAGCGCCTTCGCGATTGCCGACGATAAGCAGGCTCCCCGCGTCGATATAGCCCGTCATTTCGTCCAGTTCCATCGCGCCGATGACCAGCTTGTGCAGCGTCTTGTCGAGACCCTCGCCGCCGCCGAGCAGACTGCCCTGCACGATCTCCAGCACCTCGGCGAACGTCAGCTGCTCGGGATGGCTGCGCCGCTTCCGGCCCACGCGGACCGTCCCGATCCTCTCTTTCGTGCTGACGTACCCCGCCAGTCCCGCTTCCTTGAGCGCCCGGTAGGCCGTTCCCTCCGATACTTCCCTGTCCTTTGCCATCTGCCGCACGGAAATGCGCGTGCCGATCGGCAGGTCTCTTATGTATTCGAGCAGCTGCTCGTGCTTGGTTAATTCTTCTCCGGCATTGTCGTTGCCCGCCATTTTCGACGCCTCTCTTTATCGATTCGTATCGAACGCAGTGGGCAAAATCGGCAAAACGATTTAAAGTATAAACATACACTGCCCTCGCCCTCAATGTAGCATAGAGAATGCAGCCTAGTCGAGCCGCGCTTAAAAGGAGAACGTCATCATGCAAGATCTGGCATCGTTTGCCCGGCAAGACCTGCTCATCTCCATTCCGCAATCGTTCACGCTTCTGTGGCTCTCCTTTGCGGTGCTTGGACTGCGGCCTGCAGGCCGCTGGCGGCGCATCTTCGCGCTCGCGGCACTTCAATCGATCTATACGGATCTTTTATTCCCCGTCCTGACGATGCCCGTCCACATGTTGAATTCCATAGCCGCTACGACCCTGCTGCTCTTCGTTCTGTTCAGAAATATCGGCGCCAAAAAAAAGCTGATGATTGTTCTGCTCTCCTATGTCATCAGCGCCCTGAGCGATTTGACCGTGCTCTACCTCCAAGGCGTGATTTACGGGAATACGGAAGGCTTCTCGGCAAAGGAAAACTTCCTGGAGTTCATCGTTTGCTTGTATCCGGCGCTGTTCGTCCAATGGACGATCGCGGCGGCCGTCGGACCGCTGGCCGTCCGCTGGTACGCCGGTCTGCGCGCGGCAGGCGGCTACATTCGCCGCAACGGGCTGGTCCGCGTGCTCGTCTGTCTGCTGCTCCAGCTTCTCGCCGGCACAACCGCGCTTCTGTTCCGCGTCGCGCCGGGCGCAAACGCGCATTACGCCGTTTTCGATTGCCTGTTTTACGCGACCGTGCTGCTGACCTTGCCGACCATCTTCTATGTCGTTCGTCTGATCGACCGCACGCAGAAGGATACCGTGCTGTCCACGCAAGAGCACTATATCGAACAGATCAGCGGCATGTTCACCTCCATCAGGGGGCAGCGCCACGACTTTCTCAACCACATCCAGGTCATGCATACGATGCTGAAGCTCGGCAAGATCCAAGAGCTGAAAGCCTTCATGTCGGATATCGTGAAAGAGACGCATGAGGTCGGCGACATCGTTCATCACGATATCCCCGCCGTCGCCGCGCTGCTCCAAGCGAAGACAGCCGTCGCGCTAGGCCTCGGGATTGACTTTTCCAGCGAATTCGCCGGTCGGTGGAACCCGCAATCCCCGGTCAAGGTCATCGACATCGTGAAGATCGCCGGCAATCTGATTGACAATGCCTTTGACGAGGTTGTGAAAATGCCGCCAAGCGAGCGCCGCGTACGAGCGGGCTTCCGACTGTATGACGGTTATCTCGAGTTGACCGTGTCCAATCCTGGCCCGCCGATCAGCGAAGCGGCGCGCGCGCGGCTGTTCGAGCCGGGATTTTCGACCAAACCGGGGAGCAATCGGGGGCTCGGACTGCCGATCGTGCGGGAGCGTGTCGCTCACTACGCCGGCACGCTGACGGTCCATTCGGACGAGAAGCGGGGCACCGTATTCCAGGTCCGGCTGCCGCAAAAAGCCGCCCAGCTATCCTGAGCGGCTCCGGCTTGCCATTTGCGATCGCGTATATCCGGCTTATACCGCATTAGAAAAGCAGCAGCCAGCATATGGAAAACAGAACGACATAGCTGGCGACGGACATGAGCACCGCGGCGAAGTTGTCCTTGCGGTCCACCTCGTGCAGCTCCAATGCATGGATGACCAAGGTGAGCAGGCTGAGCAGCAGCAGGCCGCCCGTCAGCGCCAACGACAGCTTGACCGACAGAAACGCTGCCAGCGCGGAGACGATGTAGCCCGCCCCGAACATCAGCTGCGAGCTTCCTTGATACGTGACGATCTCGATCCAGGAGCGCTTGCGGCGGCCGAGTCGGTTCCCCACTGCGGATAGAGATGCCGTTACGGCCAATAAAGACAGCAGGCCAAGCAGCAGCAGCTTGAACGCCAGCCCCGAGCTGAAGAGCCGGCTCACGAAGAGGACCGAAAAAAACGACATCGCATGCTCGATCCGGTTTTGAACCGCCAGCACCCAAACATAAAATCCGGCGACGGACACCGCAGCTCCGATCAAGCCGAGCGGCAAATCCTCGGCGCCGCGCAGCGCGAGCGCGGCCGACGGATTGCGCAGCAGCGCCAGCAGCAAACGGGGATTCGCGGAAAAACGCTCCCGGCTCATTTTCGACAACCCCCTCGACATTTTACGCTGCAAAAGCGTACTATTCCCCTCTTTCGACGCCGATCGCCCGATTCCTTCCATTAAATAAGTTAGTCATGCGCCTGCGAGCTGGCAAGGGCGTGCGACAGAGGCCGAGAAGCGCCGGGCGGAGGCTCCTGATCGAACAGGTCCCATTATCAGCAAAAAGAGGCTCCGGACAGAGCCTCCTAGCGGAACTCGCCGCAGCCGGACGAGCCATTGTCGTGACGGCCTCTCAGGAAGACCACGACAGCCTGCAGCCGCTCCATCACGCCTGAAGCTGCTTCAACTGGTAAAATTCGCCGCCCTTTGCCATCAGCTCGTCGTAGGTGCCGATCTCTGCCACCTGTCCGCGCTTCATGACAACGATGCGGTCGGCGTCCCGGATCGTGGACAATCGGTGCGCCACGATAAACGTCGTGCGATTTTGAATCAGCTTCTGCATCGCCTGCTGCACGTAGTACTCGGATTCATTGTCGAGCGCGGAGGTCGCCTCGTCCAGGAGGATGATCTTCGGATCGCGCACGAGCGCGCGCGCGATGGCGATCCGCTGACGCTGGCCGCCCGACAGCTTGCCGCCATGCTCGCCGACCGCGGTGTCGAGGCCCTGCGGCAGCTGCGCGATTACATCCTGCAAATAGGTCATCCGGATAACTTCGTCGAGCCGCTCCTCGCTGACCGAGGGGAGCCCGTACGTGATGTTCTCGCGTATCGTCCCGGAGAACAGCACCGTGCTCTGATGGACGACCGCGATCCGGGACCGGTAGGACGTCATGTCGAGCTCGTCCATCGGCACGCCGTCGATCGCGACTTCGCCGAACGTCGGCCTGCTGAAGCCGATCGCCAGGTTGAGCACCGTCGACTTGCCGGCGCCCGAGGCGCCGACGAGCGCGATGCATTCGCCGGCCTTGACCTGCAGATCAAAGCCATTTAGCACGTGCCGATCCGAGTTGGGGTAGCCAAAGTTTACGTTTCGGAAATCGAATTCGCCTCTGACTTCTTCCAGCTTGCGATGGCCGCGATACTCCTCCGTGTCCTGCGAGAGCAGAATCTCCGTGACGGAATAGATCGATTCGAAGCCCTTGGCAATGTTGGGGTAAATGTTGATCAGCTGCGTGATCGCGCCGAGAATCATGGCGAAGTACGACTGATACAGCACGATGTCGCCGACCGGGATTTCTCCGCGGAACGCGAGCAGCACGGTGAACGCCAGACACAGCACCTGGAACGTCTGGAACGTTACCCAGGCGGCCGAGCCGAAGTAGGCTTCCACGATGTCGAGCTTGTACCCTTTGGTGCGCAGCTTGCTAAGCGTACTGTCGATTTTGTTGATCTCCGTCTCCTGCAGGCCGTGCGCCCGCGTGACCGGCATCATGCCGACCATTTCCGACACCTGACCCGACATCGACTCGATCTGCTTGCGGAAGTCGCTGTTCGTGCGCTGTATTTTTTTGCGGAAAAACGTCACCATCGCGACGCCCGCCGGAATCGTCAGCAGGAAGAACAGCATGACCGTCCAGCTCTTCCCCGCCGTGATGACGACCGCCACGACGACGCTGACGATCGCGGGCAGCACCGACAGCATCATCTGCCGCGACAAAAACTCGATCGCTTCGACGTCGCGAAGCACCTTCGACTGCAGCCTGCCCGCGGCCAGCTCGCCGTGCGCGGACATCGACAGCCGCTGCAGCTTGCGGACGAGCGTGCTTCGCAGGCTGGCTTCGACGTAGCGGATGGCCTTGCTCATATAGCTGATATGGAGCACCTGAGTAGGTACGTTTTGTACGATAACGACGAACAGAATGCCGATATTCCACCATAACGAGCTCGTGCTGTATTTATCCGGCTTGGTTGCCATGTTGATCAGGTTGGCGGTGATGATCGGGAGCACATAGACCGGCGAGTGCTTGATCAGAAAATAAAAGGCCGACCATAACAGCTTGATCCAGTGGTCTTTATATAGTAGATACAAAATTCTCGAAGGGCGCCGATCCGTCAACGCTTCGTTTTCGAATAGATGCTCCAGTCCGTACGAGGTCGGCTCCGACTTCGGGACCGCGGCGGTATTCATCGCGAACACTCCTTTAGAACAAGCTGTTAACGCGTGTTCACAGATTGATTAACTTCCTCATTCTCAAGCATTCGGAACGATATGTAAACCTGAACAAAACGATAAAAACGAGAGCTTAGCGCGCAATTGACGGGATAAGTCGCCGTAATGCCGCAGCAACCCCAGGATTGCGCGCGATTATGCGGAATTGAAGCGATTTCCCTCAAAAATCGACAAGAAGAGCGCTTAGCCGATGCCAAGCGCCCTCAGCATGAGCAGCAAATTGTTCACGTACAAGGAAGGCGCGAACCGCTGCGTCACGTAGTGCCTGCCGATCGTTCTCATCTGCTCTCGGAACGCGCCGTCGAGGAGCAGGGCTTCGCCCAGGTCGGCGGCGATGCCGATGCCGTGCTGCGGATACAGTAAACCGGTCAGGCTATGCTCGATGAACGCCCTGACGCCGTCGGAATCCGCCGCGACGACGGGACAACGGCATAGCAATGCTTCACCGACCGCATATCCGAATCCTTCGGCAATGGAGGTCGACGCGAGAAAGCCGCCCGAATCGCCGATGATGGACAAATAGTCGGACATGACAAGGTTCGGGACGTTATAGTGGCGTACGACGCGATCCGAGAGCCCGAGCGCGGCGAGCTGGCCCTTGAACGCGGCTTCATCGTCCGGCTGGTTCAGCGTCGGATCCTCGAACATCCACAGATGCACGTCGTGTCCCCGTCGGAGCAGCTCCGCGCCGATTTGCAGATACGCCCGCCAATTTTTGTTGGGCTCGATCCGGCCGATCCAGCCGATGATCGGGTGCGGATGAATCGGGACCGGATGGTATCCGAACCGCTCCGTGTCGAGCAGGTTGTCGAAGGAAAACTGGGCAATGTCGCTGAACATGCCCTGGAACAGCTCGTGCAAATGCGAGGTCCGCGGATAGAGGACGGCGCTCGCGAAGCTGCGAATAAACGGCGCGGCCCCGAGCAGCGTCTCGCGCGCCTGCTCCTTGGAGCCGAGACCCTGCGTTTCGTATATGAGCGGCTTTGCGAACCCCAATCGGCGGAAGCGCGCAAGCGTCAGCGCGTCGGTGGAAACGAAAATCGCGTCGTAGCCGCCGTTAATTATCAGATGCTTGATTTCGGAATCGTCGTTCGTAATGATTGTCGGGATGCCCGTCGTGTTGTTGCCCAGTCCTTCGCCGCTCCAAAAATACAAAAGGTGGCAATCGACGCCATGGCGGCGGAGATGCTCGGCCCTCAAGCGGTTTAACGTCTCCATGCCGCCGCTCGGCAAATAATAGGCGAATAGAAGCCTCAAACGCACCGGCCCCCCCGTTCAGATCGCGAATATCCTTCTTTCTTAACGTATTCGGTTGGAGGCTAAACCGTATGGACCGGTGCGGGGTCAAGTGAAATTAGCACCCTTCCCCGTTTTTTCGCAAACCAAAAACCTTCTTTCCTCCGCCTAAAGCGGTGAAAAGAAGGCCGGTCCGCGTCCGGATCGCTCCGGATCAGATTTTCAATTCCCCGAGCTTAATCAGCTCAACGACCGCTTGCGAACGACCCTTGACGTTCAGCTTTTGCATGACGTTCGAAATATGATTTCGAACCGTCTTCTCGCTAATGAACAGCTGTTGGGCAATGTCACGGGTCGTCTTGTCCTGTACCAATAGCTCGAACACTTCGCGTTCCCGATTGGTAAGAAGGAATTTGTTCTTGTGGTCGCTGCTTCTCAACGTATGTCACCCCTCCTTGCCCGGGATTCAGATGCTTGCAGGGTGAAGGGTACAGTCGATCTATCATATGAAGCGTACCATTGGCTGGTGCGGTGAGTGCGTAAATTGGGCGCAACACTGCGGGAAACGATTGAAGTCCATGCAAACAGCCTGTCGCACGCTTCGCGACAGGCTGTTTCATGTTTATATTTCGGTTGAATGCTACGGCCGGGAAACGTTGTTCATATGCGGGTGACGGGCGTTCGTGCCAAATGCCGGGCCGCCGTTTGCGCCCCCGGTTACGCCGCTGCCGTGGACACCACCGCTGTGGGTGCCGTTGCCTTGAAGGCTGCTGCCATGGATGCCGCCACTATAAGCACCGTTACCATGGAGGCCGTTGTCTCCGGCATTGCCTGCCGTTCCCTCATAGCCGGCATTGCGGTGTCCGTCTTCGGCCGTCGGGAAGATCCGGTTCACGATCGCGTTAAACTCGGTCAGGAGCCCTTGGATCGGGTGCCCTTGCCGCACTTGCTCGGCGTAGCCGCGCATCCGGTCGCCCCATTCGGGATTGGACGACACGTACACGTGGTCCGTGGCCGGCGACATTGTTTTGACTTCGTCGGCGATCTCGCCCTTCAGCGTGCTCGAGAGCTCATGGTCTCCATGTCCTTCGGACATGATCGCGACGTAGGCATTGCGATCGGAGCGGACGACGTAAGCCGATTGTACGTCGGACCGCGCGGCGAGTTTATCCGCGATCTTCTGGTCCATCTCCAGGTGGCTGTTGCCGTGAAGGCCGACCACATTGTTGTTCATTCGCTGCGTGCCGTGCATGCGGTTCATTTCGTTGCGACCGTCGTCGGAGAACCGGTCATTGATACTCTGAGGCTTGATGTTCGAATTGCCGACGTCGCCCTGCTTGCTCGCGCATCCTGCCATCGTCAGCGACGTCGTCAATACGAGCGCGGCCGCCATTGCCCTTTGCCACATCAGATCCGACTCCCCTTTGTCTCCATGCTTGGAATGTTTGGAATTGAAAGTGTTGCGCCAATCGTTAGCATCACCAACGCGATGAGGCGCTATGCGTTTTTTCCACCCGTTAAGGCAACTTGCGAGCATATCGTCGGTCTCGGCGGAATGGCTGGGATGAGCTTTAAAAAAAGTTTCCCCGATGAGGCGCAACAAAAAGCAGCCTGCCCTCTAATGGAGACAGACTGCTTTTTTCGCTTCAAGGCTTAAGCATGACATCCAAATAGTCGATTTCCGCTGAATTCGCGCCTTTGGTAAACCGGATTTTCTTGTGTCCGGCGGTCAACTTTTTGCGCTTATCCAAAAACCAACTGTTCTCCGTCGGCATTAGGCTAGCTCTTGCCGCACGCACGGACGCGACCGATCCCGCCTTCCCAGCGCGCATGAGCGTTCGGGCATCTCTATATTCCGGAAAAAATCGGACCACATGCGCGACGCACAACCTGACCTTATTCTTTCGGCTTGCCTCTATGAGTTCCAAACAATCGGCTTCTGTAAGCGCAAGCGGTTTTTCGCAAATCACGTGTTTTCCGGCGTTCAGCGCCTGCAGCACGTATTCCTTATGCAAATAAGTCGGCAAAGTCACGCAGACGATATCCAGATCCGGACGCGCGATCATCTCGCCGTAGGACTCGTGGACGCCGGCATGCAGCAACTCAGCTAAACGCGCTGCCTTAGCCCGCTCGGGATGGCAGACTGCGGTCACCCGTACCCCATTCATCCATGCCAAACGATCGGCATAAACGCTTCCCATTGCGCCGCACCCGATTAAACCGATGTTCATCTCTTCCATCCTCCTTTTGTTTCTTTTATTTTAAAGATCTCCGCCAAAAGGATGGTCAAATTTGTTAGGCAAGCAGTCAATTCTGATATTTTGAAAAGAACGCCAAAAAGCGGGATGCCTCGGCTTCCGGAATCTAAGCCGCGGCATCCCGCTTATTCTGTTGGGTCTTGGTTATTCGGACGCGCTTTGCCTTCGGGATCGTTATCTCGGCGTCAACCGGCGGAAATGCTCGCGGGTGACGGTGCCGATCGGCGTCTCGCCCTTCGTGAACCGATGCAGCTCGTCGACGATAAAATCGCACAGATCGCGCTTCAGGAGGCCGTGGAAGCCGCCGATATGCGGCAGGCAGAGCACGTTGTCCATCGAGAGCCATTCGTGCTCCCGCGGCAGCGGCTCCGACGCGTATACGTCGAGCGCCGCGAATATGCGCCCGCCTTGCAGCTCGTCCGCCAGCGCCTGCTCCTGCACGATCGGGCCGCGCGCCGTGTTGACGAACAGCGCTCCGTCGCGCAGGCGCGTGAGCTGCTCCGCGCCGATCATGCCCTCTGTCCGCGGCGTCCACGTATTGTGCAGCGAGACGATATCGCTGCGCTCGAACAGCTCGTTCAAGCCCACGAGCTCCGCGCCCAGCGCGGCCGCCTCCTCCGGCGGGCAATAGCCCGAATGGATAAGCAGCCGGACGTCGAACGGCTTCAGCATGGCGATGACCTGCTTCGAGATCTCGCCGTAGCCGACGATGCCGACGGTTCTGCTCGTCACGCCGAGCACGGATTCGCGGTTGTTGTTGCTCCACTGTCCGCGCTTCAGCCTGGCGGCGTAGCCGGCGTGATTCCAGGCGCCTGCCAGGATGAGCGATACGGCGAGCTCGGCGGTCGAACGTCCGAGCACCGTGTTGGCGCTCGTCACGACGATCGGCGTATCGAACACGTCGTCGCCGACGATCGAGGCGACGCTGCCGGCGCCATGGCCGATGAACTTCAGCTTGCCGGCGGACGCGAGCGCGTCCGGCGAGAAAAACGGCGATCCCCACGACGTGATGCAGGCGTCGTAATCGCCGATCCGCTCGGCCAGCGCCGCAGTGTCGAACGGCTGCCCCGGCTCGACGAAGTCGGCTTCGGAAAAGCTTGCCAGCTTGTCGCGGACCGCGGGCCGCCAGAACAGCTCCAGCAGTCCAAGATCCGCAATCGTAACCAATGTTTTCATATTGCGTCCCTCATTTCCCAAGTTGGTCTAAAATATCGCGCATCTTCGCCGCATAGGCGGGAAAAATCGTCTCGGGCTCCATGCCCGGCGCCTGCAGCTCGGGCCGCCATTTGGTCTCCCACTCCAGGGAGTAGCTGCCCGAATAGCCCGCGCGCTCCAGCGTTTCTACGATAGAAACGACCGGAACCCGGCCCTCTCCGATCCGCGTGTACTTCCAGCTGCTCCGCATCGGATCCTCGAACGGGACGCCGTCCTTCATATGGACGTGGGCGCACTGCGCACCCAGCAGCGCCACCGTCTCCTCCGGCTGCTCGCCCTCTTCGAGCGGGTGGATGATATCGTAGATGACCGCGCAGTTGTCGCGCCCCACATCGTCCAGCAGCTTGCGGAGCGAGCGGCCGGTCGCGAACTCGTTGTGCGTCTCGATCCAGATCGGCACGCCGAGCGGCACCGCATCGTCGCAGGCGGCCGCGATATGCGCGACAAGCGCCCCGTAGGGGATGGCCGGCATAATCTGGTCCCTTCGTTCGGTGAAGTAGCCGAGGAAAATCCGTACGCCACCCGCCTGCAGGTCATGCGCCAGCCTGACCGAGCGCCGCAAGTTTTCGAGCTGCGCCTCATCGCTGTCAAGACCGGTAAGACAAACGCCAGAGGCGATGTCGGTCGCCCGGACGCCGGCCCGTTCAAAGCTGCGGAATGCCGACTTGCGCGCCTCGGCCGTCATGTCCGTGGATACGCCCCATGACGCGCCCTCCCTGAGCTCCATCCCGCCGAAGCCCCAGCGGACGGCCAGCTCCAGCATCTGGTCCAATGTCAGGCCCTCGCAAGGGAGCGTGCTGAATGCCAATCGATTCATGCCGCACCTCACTTTCGTTTTCGTCTCTCGCAACCGGACATGATGATTATGGCAGGGCTTTCAGGGGGATCGCCTCCCTTTTTCCGCGCTTCTTTTGAACATTTCCGAGAATCCGTGTACGATGATAGGAATAGAACGAGACGCAGCGGAGGTCCTATGCCCGATTATCCGATTTACGGCTCCAAAGAGATGCTGGACGACGCGTTTCCCTTTAAGATCGAGATTCGGCGGCCCCGGACGATGAACGACGTTTTGCACGCGCACGAGCATCTGCAGCTTTGCTATATGCGCTCCGGCAGCTGCCTTCATTGGGCGGGCGGACAGTGCCACGTGCTGGCCAAAGGCGACCTTTTTTCGATTCCGCCCTTTCAGGAGCATCGGCTTGAGCGGCGCGAAGGGATGGACTTCGTCATGTACCAGGTCGACTTCATGCCTCATGCGATCCATGAGAGCCTGCGGGACCTGGCAAGCATCGAGACATTCGTCGACTTCGCCTTCATCCGCCCGCTTATCGCCGAGGCCGACCTGATGCCCAAGATGACGCTGACGCTGCCCGCGCAGGCCGTCGTCGAAAGCTTGCTGGACGTCATCGCGGCCGAGTGGGAGGAAAAAGAGGAAGGCTATCGGCTCGCGATCCGGGCCGAGCTGCTCAAGCTGCTCGTGCTGACCTGCCGGCAGTACAAACGATATTCCGGCGCCGAGAGCCCCCGCGAGCGGCAGCAGGTCGCTTACCACCGCAAAGCTTTTTTCGAAACGATCGCCTATATGGAGTCGCACTACGACGAGGACCTTCATCTGGAGGATATGGCGGCCAGGGCGCTTATGGCGCCGTCTTACTTCAGCAACCTGCTGAAGCTGGTCAAGGGCAAATCGTACATCGAGCTGCTGTCCGCGCTCCGCATCCAGGCGGCCATGGAGCTGCTGCTGGGCACGGACCTCAGCGTGACCGAGATCGCGACGCGCGCGGGCTACAATCATATCAGCCATTTCAACCGCACCTTTAAAAAGCACACCGGGCTCACGCCGGGCGATTATCGCAAGCATCAGGCCTGATCCCGATCGCCTGCGGCAGTCAGATCGTTCATGTTCTAATGACATCCTTTATGTTCGCGCCGATCTGCTGCTTCTATAATAGAAACAAAGCTTAAGCGAGCAGCGAAATCGGAGGATGCGGACGATGACGAAAATGAAGGTCGGATTGCAATTGTATACGTTAAGGGACGAGCTGGAGCGGGACTTCGAGCAAACGCTGCGGCGGGTGGCCGAGCTAGGCTACGAGGGCGTCGAATTCGCGGGCTATTACGGATATGACCCGGAGCGGCTGCGCGAGTTGATGGATGGGCTGTCGCTGAAGACGGTCAGCACGCACGTGAACGTGAACCGGCTGCGCCATCACCTGGACGAGGAGCTTGCCATGAGCGCTGCTCTTGGCAACCGCTTCGCCGTCTGCCCGGGGATCACCGCATCGGAGCGAATGCCTCTGCCGGAAGCGGCGGCTTTTTTTGAAGCTTGCGGCACGCGCTTCGCGGAGCAGGGGATTACGTTCGGCTTCCACAACCATTGGATCGAATTTACGGAGACGTACGAGGACGAGCGGTGGTTCGACGCGTTCTTCGGCCGCGTCTCGCCCGGCTTCATGAAGAGCGAGCTCGACGTATGCTGGGTCGCGCACGGTGGATGCGATCCGGTTGCATATATTCGGAAATACGCGGGACGCGTGCCGCTTATCCATCTGAAGGATATGCGCAAATCCCCGGCCGGCGAAGTCGAGACGGTGGAGCTCGGGCGCGGCGACATGGATCTGCCCGCCGTGCTGGCGGCGTCCGAAGCGGCCGGCACCGAATGGCTCATCGTGGAGCAGGACGACTGCGCGGGTCCGGCGCTCGAGAGCGTTCGCGTCAGCAGGGAGTGGCTTCGCGAGCGCGGTTATTAACGACGAACGAATGCTTGCGGCGGGGAGCCTGCGAAGCCGCAATGCCCGAGTCGGAGGAGGGAGAACCGCCATGTCGAACGATCAGCAGCTGCGCGCCGATCCGCTTTACGTCGGCATGGCGCATCACAAGAGGCGGTCCCGCAATCCTGTACAGCAGTTATATACATACGTAATTCGGCTGCAAACGAGCGGCAGCTGCGAGGCGCTGATCGACGGCGAATTCTCCGAAATTTTTCCCGGCGACCTGCTCCTATTCAGGCCCGGCGATCCGTACGAGCTGATCCTGAGGGACAACAGCATCGATTATTACGTCATCTGCACGGGCACATGGATCGATGAATGGTGGGCGCGCTTCGACCCGCCGAGAAAAACCGCCGTCCCGCTCGACGACGAGCTGCTGAAGTTATGGAGCCGGCTCGAGCGGGAAACGCTCCGGTCCGGCAACGCGAGAGACGAGCTGACCGATTACCTGCTGCGCGCCTTCTGCCTGTCGCTGCAGCGGCTGTACGAGACGGCCGGTACGGAAAAGGCCTCTACTCCCGCTTATGTCGCTTACAGCATCAAGCGTTTCATCGACCAGCACGCGGCCGAGGCGCTGACGCTCGAGCAGATCGCGAGACACGCCGGGGTCAGCGTATCCCGCACCGTGTCGCTGTTCAAGCGCTGCTTCAACCAATCGATCATGAGTTACGCGATCGAAGTCCGTCTCGCGACCGCCTGCGAGCGCATCCGGCACACGTCCATGTCGCTCGATGCCGTCGCGGCGTCCTGCGGCTTCAACAGCTACACCTACTTCCATCGGCAATTCCGCATGCGCTACGGACTGTCCCCCCGCCAATACCGGGAGGAGCAGCAGAAGCGCGCGAGCTTACCGACGACTTGAGCATCCATGTGCGCCCTTTCTCGGCAATCGGCCGAGAGGGGGCTTTTTTGGCATTCGCGGCAGCGACCGAGTTACACGGAAAAACCGTGTTACGGCCCCGGCGAGGGCCATGAGTGGCCGAGTTACACGGTAAAAGACGGTACCTTTAGAACCTCTGACTGCTTCCTCCTATCACCTCTCGCCCCCTTCCCGGTACCTTCCCGGTACCTTCACGCCCTCTCCCCGAATTTCCCCTTCCGCCCGGCGAATAGCCCCTCTCGCATCCGCAGCTCAAGCTGCAATTCGCCCCTATTCACACTTTCAGCAATCGGTCAGCTTCGGCTCACCCTTCCTTCAGCCTGCGTTCAAGGTCGATTCAGTTCCCTCCGCGATAATGAATCCCGTACAGCATACATCCTCTTCATACCGACAGGGAGTGGTCGCCATTAAACGCCTGAAGCGAAAAACCAAAATCATTGCATCCGTCGTCCTGGTCCTCGCGACGCTCGGAACCGTCACGTATAAGCTCGCCGACCGGTACTTGATCGAGCACGTGGAGGTCCGGGTTGCGAGCGCGCAGACTTCGTCGAACGTATCCAATCTGTCGGCCGGCTCTACCGCGGGGACGACCCCGGACGCCTCAACAAACGGTTCTGCGGCAGCCTCGTCATCAACGTCGACGACTGGCTCAGCGTCCGACTCGACGACAGCCTCGACCGGCAGCGTTCAGTCCGACGACTGGAACTACGAGAGCGACAACGAAAAAATCAGCATCCAAAAGGTGCAAAAGGGCTCGGGCGACGACCTGATCACCTACTATGTCGCGGACGTGATCCTCAAAAACGGCACGAGCATCCAAACGGCGTTCGCCAAAGACGCCTTCGGCACGAATATCACGCAAAACACGTCCACCATCGCGGCCAACCACGGCGCCGTATTCGCGATTAACGGCGATTACTACGGCTTCCGCAACGACGGCGTCGTCATTCGTAACGGCACGCTCTACCGGGACGAACCGGCGCGCGAAGGGCTGGCCCTGCTCTCGGACGGATCGATGAAGTCCTATGACGAGGAGGAAGAGACTTCCGCCTCCCTGCTGGCCGACGGCGTGACCAACACCTTCTCGTTCGGCCCGACGCTCGTCCAGAATGGCGTCGCCGTCGACAACTTCGACAACGTCAAGATCGACACCAACTTCGGCAACCGCACGATCGACGGGGCAAATCCGCGGACGGGCATCGGCATGATCGCGCCCAACCACTATGTATTCGTCGTCGTGGACGGACGCTCGTCGGACAGCAGAGGCATGACGCTGAATGAATTTGCGGACCTGTTCGCCGAGCTCGGCGCGACCGAGGCTTACAACCTGGACGGCGGCGGCTCCTCTACGATGTATTTCAACGGCAAGGTCGTGAACAATCCGCAAGGCAAGGAAAAGGAACGGGGCGTAAGCGACATCATCTTTCTTCCCGAATAAGGGCTGACGACAATCTCGCCGAGGAGGCATGGCTATGACGATTTTAATTCCTTCTTACGAACCCGACGAGCGGCTGCTGGGTCTGATTCACGACTTGAAAAAGGTAACCGATACGCCGATCTTGATCGTGGACGACGGCAGCGGGGACAAATACAACGGCATTTTCCAATCGGCGCGGGAGGCCGGATGCACCGTTTTGACGCATGAAGATAACAAAGGCAAGGGCAAGGCGTTAAAAACCGGCTTCGACTTTATTAAGCGCACGGGCGACACGGAAGGCGTCGTATGCGCGGACAGCGACGGGCAGCATCTGCCCCACGATATTATGCGAATCGCGCAAAAGGTTCGCACGCACCGGCGCCATATCGTACTCGGCAGCCGTCGCTTCACCGGCAAAGTGCCGCTGCGCAGCCGCTTCGGCAACTCGGCCACCCGATTGATATACGCTTTTGCGACGGGTGCGCCCATTCAGGACACGCAGACCGGTCTGCGCGGATATTCGACCGATATGCTCGATTGGCTCTGCCGCGTGCCCGGGGAGCGGTTCGAGTACGAGATGAACATGCTGCTCGCCTCCAAGCCGGCGGGATACGCGACCGTCGAGGTGCCGATCGACACCGTCTACCTCGACGACAACAAGTCCTCGCATTTCCGTCCGCTCGCCGACTCGGCACGCATTTACTTTCCGTTTCTCAAGTTCGGCGCATCGTCCGTTCTGTCGGCTGCGCTCGACTTCACCCTGCTGTTCCTGCTGCAATGGATAACGTCCAACCTGCTGGTCGCCGTCGTCGGCGCCCGCATTTTCAGCTCCGCCTTTAATTATGCGATGAACCGCAAATTCGTGTTCGGCGGCAAGCGTACGGGTGTCCGACGCTCTCTCCCCCGCTACTATGCATTGGCCGTCATTATTCTGATCTTCAATTATGCGCTGCTTTATTCGCTCCACGAGACGATCGGCTTCCCGCTCTTTGCCTCCAAGCTGCTGACCGAAGGTTTGCTGTTTCTGTTCAGCTACTGGTGGCAGCGGAGATACGTCTACTGATCGGTCGCTCTCGGCAATACCGGAGGCTTCTCGTGCTGACGCCTCATCAGCATGAACTGCTTGGCCAAATATAGCGGCGTGTAGGGCATGTCGTTGCGCAGCCATGAGATAATCGTGCCGATCAATGCCGAGGAGCCGTACCAGACGACGACATCCCGCTGGATGCCCAGGGCGGCAAGGTTCGCTTCCCCCTCCGGGCTGTCGATTCGCTCCACGACCATATCGGTCAGCAGCCTTAAAAATTTCTCCGTAAAAACCGTCGTCCGCCTGGTCGTCAAAATGACCTTGTAAAACCGGAAGTTCTCGGCGATATGCTCCAGCAGATTGACCATCAGCGGCCAGCCTTCGGCCTGTTGGGCGGGACTTTGCCGGGCTGCGGGCGATTGCAGGATCGCGCGCAGGTCCTCGATCATCTCGTCCGCCATCTTTTCCATCATGTCCGGGATGTCCCGGTAATGCAGGTAGAACGTCACCCGGTTGATCGTAGCGCGCTCTGCCAGTCGGTTCACCGAGATTTTCTCGACGTCCATCTCCTCCAGCAGTTCGACTAATGCATCGCGCAGCATGCGGCGCGTGCGAACGATACGGGGATCGGTGCGCGGCGTGGCCTGACTCATAGTAACCCTCCAATCGAATTCCGCTGGCTGGACTACAGTTCCTCTTCGTTTTGTCTATCATATCGAAACTAAACGACGAGATTCCGTTTCCATGCGAGATAATTTACAATCCATCGATTACTGTCGATTGCAAAGCTCGCAGATCCGGTTAAAATCTAATTTATGCCGTGTTAATTATATTACACTGTGTAAATTTAGTCCACCGCGGACTTGAGAGGGATGAGGCAGTTGAGTAAAACCTTGGTTGGTGAGGGCGGTTCGCTTAAAAAGGGGCCGATCCTGTTCATCATGATTCTGGGGGCATTCCTTGCGACCTTGAATCAGACGATCATGAGCGTCGCTACGCCGGAACTGATGACTGACTTCGGAATTTCGGCCACGACGGCGCAATGGCTGACGACCGGATATATGCTGGTCAATGGCGTGCTGATTCCGATTACGGCCTTTTTAATGCAGCGGTTCACGACCCGGGAGCTGTTCCAGGCTTCCATGATTATTTTCCTGGCAGGTACGATCGTGTCGGCTGTCGCAACCGGCTTCCCGGTGCTGCTGACCGGACGCCTCATACAAGCGGCCGGTGCCGGTATTATTATGCCGCTGCTGATGAACGTCATTCTGACTCTGTTCCCGCCCAACAAACGCGGCGCGGCAATGGGCATGGTCGGTTTCGCCATCATCTTCGCGCCTGCGATCGGACCGACGCTTGCCGGGTACGTCCTCGAGAACTTCCCTTGGGAAACGATGTTCTACGGCATGCTGCCGTTTGTCGTACTCGTCATCATTTTGGGCTTTATCTATCTTCGCAACGTGTCGGAGCGGTCGTTCCCGAAAATCGATATCGTCAGCGTGCTTCTGTCCACGATCGGCTTTGGCGCCGTGCTATTCGGTTTTAGCCGGGCAGGCAGCCTGGGATGGTCGAGCACCGAGGTCATCACGTATTTGATCGCGGGCGTCGTCGCCTTAGTTCTCTTTACTTGGCGTCAACTGGCGTCCGACAATCCGCTGCTCGATCTTCGCGCTTTCAGGTACGACATGTTCACGCTCACGACCATCATCAACATCGCCGTCACGATGATGATGTACGCGGACATGATGCTGCTGCCGCTGTATTTGCAGAACGCACGGGGTTACACCGCGCTGGAGTCCGGCCTGCTGATGCTCCCCGGTTCGCTCCTGATGGGCTTCATGATGCCGATCACAGGCAAGCTGTTCGACCGCTTCGGCGCGAAGTGGCTGTCCGTCATCGGCATGGCCATCACGATCGGCACGACGATCGGCTTTATGAACTTGACCGACTCGACCAGTTATACGTACCTGGTGCTCATGTCGACGGGCCGACGTATCGGCATGGCGATGTTCCTGATGCCGATCACGACGGCGGGTCTCAACCAGCTGCCGCCGCGGCTCGGCGCCCACGGCACGGCGATCTCGAATACGATCAAGCAGGTTGCAGGCGCCATCGGCACCTCGCTGTTGGTCACCGTGATGACGGACCGCACCAAGACGCACTACACGGAGATGGCTGCCGCCGGCGGCACCGACCAGGCGCATATGTCGATGGAAGCGATGATCCAGGGCATCAACGATGCGTACCTCGTTATCGTCGCAATCGGCGTTGTCGGCCTGCTGCTCTCCTTTTTCATCAAACGCAAGGATCATCCGCACGAGGTCAAGGACCTGTCAGCGCGGACGGAAGTCAAAGTTCAGGAAGCATAATCGCCTGCCGAGATTGCCAAAGAAGCCGGATCCGCACATGCGGAGCCGGCTTTTGCACAATAGCAATCGATAAGAAACCGCCACGCATTTCTAATGATAGAATGCATACATAAAGGAGGCTGCATGCATATGGGACGCGTAATTCTGCAAATGAATGTGACGTTGGACGGTTGCTGCGACCACAGACAGGCGATTGCGGATGAGGAACTTCACCAGTACTCGGAGGATCTGATGGACCGGACCGATGGCGGGCTGTTCGGACGAGAAACTTACCAACTGATGGAAAGTGCCTGGCCAGCCATCGCCAGCAGCGGCAAAGGACCTCCATTCCTGGTCGACTTCGCACGCAAGCTCGATCAAAAACCCAAGTACGTCTTCTCGAGGACGCTGGATCACGTGTCGTGGCACAACTCCTTTTTGTTGAAAGGACCCGTTTCCGAGGAAGTGCCGAAGCTTCTGGCGGAAGGGAAAACGCTGCTCGTTAACGGCGGTCCGGGCCTCGGTTCGACCCTGGCGCAGCTAGGCTTGGTAGATGAGTATCACTTCCTGGTACAGCCCATCGTTGCCGGACATGGCCCCCGGTTGTTGGGTGGCATTCGCGACCGACTCAATCTGATACTGATCGATACCAAACGCTTCGACTCCGGCGTCATGGCGCTCAGCTACACGCCTGTTCGTTGATCGCTTGCATGCCCGGACTCCACTCGACCGCCCTTCAATTATAGGATGCTTAACAATAGCGCAGAAATGCGCTATTTTCATATGCACGGACTCCACTCGCCCGTCCACGCCATTCACGTGATACCCAAGATCGTTTTTTTGAGGCATTTAAAGCGGGTAGTAACTAGAATACGCTAGAATATTCGGTTTTTCCAGGCATCTCGTAAGGAGTCGATCCCATGAAAAATCAAAAAAACAGAAAATCAACCTGGGGATGGTACGCGGTAAAGGTATTGTACGAAGCCGTCATAACCGGCCATCCTGATCCTGCAACGATAGACGAAAACTATTCCAACACGCATAAGTCATTCGAAGAAAGCATTCTCCTCGTAAATGCGCAGTCGCCCGACCACGCTTATACTATCGCCGAAAAGAAAGCCAAGCAGAATGAAATGGATTATGAAAATCCATATGGCGAAACGGTCGAATGGATTTTCGTCCGGTCTTTAGATTGTTTCATCTTATTTGATGAAAATCTGCAATCAGGCACGGAGCTGTATTCGCGAGCTTTGCGCGTACCCAAAGATGTCCCCAACGAGACGGTCATCGCTCACTATTATCCGGAGATGGTGCACGAACATGTCGTCGATCACAACTTTATTTTGAGAAATAGCCTTTTCAATTCAAAGCCGCATTCCCCTAACTGACGACCTGTCGCGTACCGCTCCACTTATCGTGGAACGGCATGCGCCGACGGCTCAAGACGCAGCGGATCCCATGGATGCCGAGCCAGACGTCCATCGCGAACAGTCCGACGGCGTAAGGGATGAGGACGAGCGGCGAAAAGTCGCGGACGGCCACGATCGGATAGGTCAGGTTGATGCCGCCGGCCAGCAGATACAACAAGCCGTACCGCACGATCAGCTCCCGCAGCGATACGCGCTCCCCTTTTCCGCGCACGCGGATGCGCACGACCCATTTGCCGGCCGTCCGGCCGTTCGTCGCATAAGGAATGACGATAAAATAAACGATGACGATGAAGCCGAAGACGTAAAGGATCGGTAAGCGAAGCATCCCCAAAACGGCGCAAACCGGCAGCAGCAAGCACCAATCGATTCCGGCGGCGATCGCTCTTCGGGTGTAGCTCACCCGCTTCAGCGATAGGTCGACTCCCGCGTCCAGCCGGTCGATTCGGGGCAGGAGGCTTGCGAACCATTGCGCCAATACATATCCGACCATTCCCCCGGCCGTATTGGTCATCAGATCGTCGACATCGAACAGCCTGTACGGATAATCGTAGATGCCGAAGATGCCCGTCACCTGCGTCGTCTCGAACAATAAGGACAAGCCGAAGGACAACAGCAAGCAGCGAACCCAGTGAGCTCTCAAATAATAGCGGAGGAACAGCCCGAACGGAATCGTCAGCAGCACGTTAAAGGCCACCTGGAGCACCGCCCGCTCGATCAGCAGATGCGGATACGTCGACGGACGATCGAGCGAGACACCCGTTTCCCTAACGATATCGGTCAGGAAGTGAAACGGAATCCATTGGAAGTACGAGCCCGCATCCGGCGGCGCATTGTGGATCGACGACGGCAGCGGCAGCAAGATTAAAAACACGGCGTTCAGCAGGTACAGCAGCAGCAGGTACAGGATCAACGCCCGCCATTTGTGGACATAGCCATGGCGCCGGTACTGCACGACCAGGAACGGAACGGTAAAGATCGCGGCCGCAATCGGAAAACTTAAGAAAGCATAGGAAATGGGAAACAAATAAGAGCCGATCATCAGCGAACACCTGCCATTTACATTTTCAGGCTTAACTATACCGCATTCCGGATTCGAGCGCCCCCGCTTCAGGTCGATTGCAAAGAATCGAAATCATTCATGCGCGCGTCGGGGCTTGCTTGTTTAAGCAATGAGAATATTCAGCATACATGCCAATTTCGCCCCGGATATCCCGCATGTTACGTTATTTCTGCGCCAAACGGTACGAAGAGCTTGGAAAAGAAACATAAGCCGGCGACTTGCGCGAATAAGGGGGTGGCGGATGGAGCCCCGGCGAACCAGAACGGATCGGATGTGACGGCAAATTTGGAAGCGTTAACAAATCGAGGAGGGATACGATGAAAAAATTAGTATCGCTGATCGTACTGCTGCTACTGCTGACGGATGCAGGCGCCGCCTTCGCCGCGCCCAAGATCAATACGTTCGAGCGTCCGGCCAGAGGCAGCGCCTATACGCTGAGCCAGTGGGCGCTCGACGGATGGAACGCGCCTTGGGACAACGGCATGAGCACGCGCACCTGGATTGACGGCTACAACTTCAACCATTCCGGCGGCCAGTCGCTGCGCGTCTTTTATCCGCAAGGTCAGATCGATCCGCCCAATTCAGGCGCCCAGGCGCCGTTCGAGGTGACGCCGGGAAGAGAGTACTATTTGTCTTACTGGGTTCGCTTCAGCAGCGATTACAGTTGGGGAACGACCGAGTTCGCGGGGAAGCTAGGGCTTGGGTTAGCTGGAGGCGGTGCATGTTCGGGCGGAATTCCATGCACGGGCTACAACGGCTTCACCTCGCGCATGATCTGGCGCAGCGGCGGCCAAGCCGCCATTTACTACTATCATATGGACGATGCGGGGCAGTATGGAGACTACGCGGTGCTGAAAAATCCTAACGGCTCCGACATCTACTATCCAAAGGGCACGTGGGTGAACATCGTCCAGCGGCTGAAGGTGAACACGGTGACGAACGGCAACGCCAACCCGGACGGCGAGATCCAGATCTGGTACAACGGCGTATCGGCGGCCAACATTACCGGTCTTCGGTTCGTGCGGAATACGGATCTGGTGGACAAAGCGTACTTCTCCTCGTTCTTCGGCGGCGCTACGTCGTCGTTCGCGCCCGCGAACGACTCGTACGTTTGGTACGACGACCTGAAGGTATCCACGAACCGTGCGGACATCTGCGAGCTCAGTACGGGGGACTGCTTCACGCGCACGTTCCAGGCGGAGGACTACACGTCGATGAGCGGCGTCATGAAGGAGACGACGCCGGATACCGGGGGCGGACAAAACGTCGGCGGCATCGACAGCCAAGATTGGATCGCGTTCAGCAACGTGCAAATTCCGCGGACCGGCACCTATCTCGTGGAATATCGCGTGGCGACGCCGAACAACAACGGCAAGATTTCGCTCGACATTAATTCCGGCGCGACCGTGCTGGGCGAAATCAATGTGCCGAATACCGGCAGCTTCTCCAGCTACCGGACCGTCTCGCACGTCGTGCAGATAACGGCCGGCACTTACCAGTTCGGCCTCTATGCCGTCACGGGCGGCTTCGATATCAACTGGTGGAAGATCACGCAGCTGTATTGATCGTTTGAGGTTGAGCAAGAGGAGGCGGGTTTCCCGTCACCTCTTGTTTGACTTCACAATCCGGCTACTCTTCTTCTCAATTCCTCCATGATAGACGAGCCGGCATCGTTTGGGGAATACAAATTTTTCGTAAAACCGACGGCAAGCCCCAACTCCGGATCGGCGAACGCAATAGAGCCGCCATACCCGCCATGCCCGAATATCACAAGACGGTCGCCCATGATATCGCCCTCTTTCCCGAGTCCATATCCCATTCCTCTGGGCAACGGAACATTGTCCTTCAGTCTTAGCGGCGCTGTCGCGACCTTCATACGCGAATCCGGCAACAGCTGGACGCCGTCGATCCCGCCGGGAAGCAGCGCGGCATAATGCCTGGCCGCCGCCCGGGCCGACATGATGCCGTTGCTGGCCGGTACGCATGCCCGTCTGGCTGCCGGCGTATTCATCCACGCATGCAGCGGACAGATCCAGGCGGGGATGGCCTGCAGAGAATCCGCTTCTTCGGTTGGCTGAACGTAACCAGGCTCCTCGAGAACGGCCACCCGATGTTCCATTCCCTCCGGCAAGCCCACGTACATGTCCGTAATGCCGAGGGGCACGCTAATATCTTCCTTGAGTATCTGCGAAAACGGACGCCCGTCTACCCGGCGCGCAACCTCGCCTAATATCCAGCCATATGTAATCGCATGGTATTCCATACGTTCGCCCGGGGGCCATTGGGGAGTCAGCCTTGCGATCTCCTCGCACATCTTATCCCAATCGCCCACATCCGCAATACCGATCCCCGTCGGCATGTGCGGGATTCCTGTCGTATGGTAAAGCGCATGCCCGATTGTCGCATCCGATTTGCCGTTCACGCCGAATTCGGGCCAAATATCCGCGATTTTCGTATCGTATTGTAATCGTCCACGTTCTGCCAGCAAATGGATTACGGTTGCAACGACACCTTTGGTTGTCGAGAAAACCGGGAAAAGCGTACTCCCATCAACCGCTCTCCCGCTTGCTTGGTCGGCAATTCCGGCATAAGCGTCGACGATGAGCTCGCCCTGATAATACACGGCAAGCTGAAGGCCCCGCTCGTTTCCCTCCTCGACCTTTCGTTCCAAAAGATCTTGCATCGCACGTTGTATGTCTGCCATTTCTCCAACTCCTTAGGACCGGAATCATTGCCGCATGCGCTTGCCCCTCGTTCGTCGCGTCACTTGCCGGGATTCAAGGTTAACTTATAAAACTTCTCGGCGTTCTTGCCGAATAAAAAGTCGAGATTTTCTTCGGTCCAACTATCGGGTACGAAATCGATCGTCGCTTGCAAAACCGCATCGTAGGTGGAAGACTCCAGGCAAACCGGCCAATCGCTTCCGTACATGACCCGGTCCGGACCGAACGCTTCCAGAGCGTGGCGGACATAAGGCCGGGCCTCCTTCAACTTCCACTCACGTCCGGGCTCTGCGGAAAAGCCGGATATTTTGGCAAAAATCCCTTCGTGACCGGCTAATTCGGCGAAATGTTCGCTCCAGGGCAGCCAGGCGCTTCGATCGATTTCCGGCTTGGCCAGGTGATCGACGACCGCGCGAAGCTTCGGCACGCGCTCGGCCAGGCGGATCAGGTCGGTGAGATGACGCGGACGCGCTTGAAGGTCGATCGGAAAATCGGCCTCCGAAAGCATCCGGATATTTTCCACAACCGCATCCTGCAGGATCCAGCCGTCGGGAAGATCCTGGATCATCGGGCGTATGCCGACGAATGACGAGTGTTCCCTCAGCTTGACGAATTCCCGTTCCATCCGCGGATCCGTCAGGTCCAGCCATCCTACAACGCCTGCCAGCGTAGGCTCCGACTCGCTCAAGCCTAGCAAATAAAGCGTCTCCTCCACCGAGGGGGCGGCCTGAACGGCGATCGTCGCATCGAATTCATAGCGGGCCAATAACGGCTTAAGGTCATCAGGCCCGTAATCCCGATACAAGATGCCTTTGTCCGGCGTCAGCCATCCGTAGTCCGTCCGCGCGATCGACCAATAGTGCTGGTGAGCATCGATTCTCATTGCGTCCTCTCCTCCTTATGTCAGAGTATAGTCCAGTATTCGCACCCTACGCCATGTACAAAATTCATTTTTACGATGACTTCTCTAAAATCTTGTCCATGCCGCCTGCAAATAACGCCCTTAAACAACGACCTCCAAATCATAAGAAACAAGCCGGCCACGGCCAAGTGCCGGAACCAGCTTGAGGGATAGGACGATTTGAAAATTACGCCTGCCTTGCGGCCTTCAATTTCTCGAGCTCCGACTGGATCTCGTCCCGCTCCGACCATTCCGCCAGATTGACCGACGGACGGCCCGTGGACAGATGCGCTTCGGCGCCCGCCTCCCACCGCATGACCTTTTGTTCGATGCGTCCGAACTCCCTGGAAATTTTGTCGGCATCGCCGTAAGGAACGGCTTTTACCGTTTCCCGGATCGCCGCCGCGGCATTGGCGCGGGCCATGAGGAAGGAAAGCTTATTGTTCAGCTCGCGATGCAGCTCCTGCAGCCGTTCGATCTCCCGGCGCAGATTCGCCGTCTGATTGCGGATGACATCCCGCTGCTCGAGGTAGGTCTGCAGCAGCTTGCCGTGATGCAGCTTCTCCTGCAAGGCCAGCGCAGCGATATCGTCCTGGCCGCGGTCTACGGCCAGCTCCGCCTGCCTCGCGCGCTTGTCCACGAGCTGTCCCGTCTGCGCCACGAGCAGATCGTACTGCTGCTCGGCCGCGAGCTGGGTAGCCAGCGCGCCTCGGGCGCGGTCGATTTGCTCTTCAAACTGCCTGATATAATGACGGGCCATGCTGATCGGATCTTCGATGCGGTCCAGTACCCGGTTGACGTCTGCGATTGCGATATCCTTCATTCTCGAGAAAATTCCCATTTTATCGTTCCTCCTTATATTGGCTGCGTTCCCACTCGTCCAAAAATTGGCCGCGGTTCATGCTGGTCGTATACGGCGACGGTACAGCCTCTTGAGCGGAGGCTTCGAAGGCTTCGTTTCGCTTGATTCTGAACGTCAGCCAGATGACGAGGGCGACGACCGCAAGTCCCCAGAACGGCGTCAGCAGGCTCATCAGAGAGACGGCGGCGATCAGGGCGCCCGCCCATCTTAGCAGACCCTTCGCTTTGAAAAGCACGACGGCGCCGCAGAACAGCACGATGACGCGCAGGACGACCGTCACGATTGGCAGGACGGCGACAGCTTGTCCGTCCGTCGAAGGCGGCTGCCAGCCGCGCCGCCCGAAGCCATGGCCCCATGCCTGCGGATGGGCGACCGCTTCGTGATGGGGCAGCCCGAACAGCTTGGCCACGAGGATCATGAACAAAACGACGAGCGAACCGATGGCGATTCCCTTAAGTATTGAAGCGCGTTTCACGTTCTCACCTCCTTCTCTCACCGGTTGTTCCGGTAAGACAAGGATAGCCCCCCAGGCTGAATGCCGCGTGAATGCCAACTGATGCTTGGTTGAACGGGTACTGAAAATGCGCTTAAAGTGGCTCTAATCACTTTTGTCATCCGGCACAATCGGGGGTTCGTCCGCGATCAGGCTGGCGGCTTTTGTATACTGCGTACTACCGAATGCACAGCCATTTCCTGAAGATTTCTACAAACGGCAAAGCCCGTGTCAGTTTAGCTGATACACGGGCTTCTGGCGCTCACATCGAGCGAATCTCTGGTTATAGGATTGGATAATTCATTTTATAATTTGGGTAGCAATAATAAGGCGGTCTAAGTCCTATTCGAGGCATCTGCCATGAATCCTCAATATAGATCATAGTCACTTTTTCCGTTGAACGATTCACAAGCAATAACTTAACTTCTGGACTAAATTCATATCTCAATCCAAGGACCTCCTTGTATTAAGAATTCGTGGATTCCCCACCGTCCACATGCAGCACTTGACCTGTAACAAAACGCGAATCGTCAGAAGCTAGATAAACATACGTCGGTGCGAGTTCAAATGGATGAGCCACTCGTTCCATGGGGTTAGATGCGCCATAAACAGCCACTTGGTCCGACGAGAAGCTGGCTGCAATGAGTGGCGTCCAGATTCGACCCGGAGCAACGGCGTTTACTCGAATGCCTTGTTTCACAACATTTTTAGCCAAAGCACGTGTCCAACCGACAATTGCGCCTTTTGTGGCTGTATAATCGATCATTTGCTGCTCGCCTACATACGTTACGACGGAAGAAGTACCGATAATGGAACTGCCTGGTTTTAAGTAAGGAATCGCTGCTCTCGTTGTGTAAAAATGTGAGTATATGTTGACTTTGAAGGTGTCGTCGAATTGTTCGTCTGTAATGTCAAGAAGGCTTAGTTGTTGAAATTGGATGCCAACATGGTTACATAAAACGTCCAGGCATCCGAAGGTTTTTACGGTTTGCTCTACAATGGCGATACATTGTTGTTTATCTCGCAAGTCTCCTTGCATCAACAGGCAACGTTGCCCTAGTTCTTCGATTCTTGCTTTTGTTCGATTAGCATCTTCATGTTCGTCCAAGTATGCAATGGCAACGTCAGCACCTTCCTTTGCGAAGGCAATGGCTGCTGCCGCACCAATGCCACTATCCCCTCCCGTAATAAGAGCAACTTTACCCGCTAACTTACCGCTCCCTTTGTAATTCGGATTTTCAATGATTGGAAGCGGCACCATTAATCCCTCTACACCAGGATGACGAAGTTGACGTTGTTCAGGTAAATTAATGGGGATTTCTTCATAACGTGTGATTTTTCCGTAATTCGGATACATGGGATAAGGTTGAGTTATCAGTTTCTCCAGAAACATCTGTTGCAATTGTTTGATTTGTTGCAACTCGCGCTCATCAGATTCTTGTGCCATTTGACTCCCCCCCGCTCAAAAGAAATTTTGTTCGTCTGTTTTCTCGCTCATCGCAGGATTTCAACTTTAACGAGATGACGAAACGACTTGGGAGAGAATGTCAGCTACTTGAGCGCGTATGCGGGAACAGAGCCGTCCCTTCCAGGACGACGACAGTTTCGTCAACCCTTGATGCTTCATTACAGGAATGGCTCCTATTGCACTTATTCCTTGGAATGTTTATGTTGTAACTGCTCATCCAAGTATTTAAAATTAT
Organism: Cohnella hashimotonis; assembly: GCF_030014955.1. Taxonomy (NCBI): domain Bacteria; kingdom Bacillati; phylum Bacillota; class Bacilli; order Caryophanales; family Paenibacillaceae; genus Cohnella; species Cohnella hashimotonis. Next base: position 1,614,979 of record NZ_JAGRPV010000001.1, on the reverse strand, counting down.
CGTGCTCCTCCATCGTTGGTTATCCTTTATTGTCCCGGTTGAACAACCATTGCTCAAATTCGATTGCCACGATCCGTTCTCCCGTCACGCCCTCCGCGTCCGGTGAAGCGAGGTAGACAATGGGTGCTGCCATAATTTCCGGCGTGAGCAGACGTGTCTGCGGGCCAAGTTCCTTGCGCAGTTCGTCAGGAATCATCCCCGTCACCGTCGCCCCGCCGGGAAGCAGCATATTGACCGCCACGCCGTGTTCCCTTAGGTCTTCTGCCATGATATAAGAGAGCGATTCGGTTGCCGCGCGTGACGGACCGTAAGGCACGAAGCCTTTTCTTTTCATGGTTTCATAGTTCATTGAAATGTTGATAATACGCCCCTTGCCCTGCTCGATCATAAGAGGCGCAAAAGCGCGGGCGACGAGGAAATAGCCCGTCACGTTGGTATCGATTAAATTCCGAAAGCCTTCGGGCGTTACCTGGTAAAAAGGCTGAGGCTCGGTGAGAAAGCGCGGATTTACTGTCTTCATTCCGATGCCGGCGTTGTTCACCAGCACATCGAGCCCGCCCCATTCGCGGCGGACCCAACGTGCAGCTTCCTCTGCTGACTGCTCGGATCGCACGTCAAGCGGCAGGGCGTGCGCATCGTATCCTTTTTCATTAAAGCCTGCAACCGCTTGATCCAGCTTATCTCCCGCTCTAAAGGATACCGCTACCTTGGCCCCTTCCGCCAGCAGCGCTTCCGTCATCGCATAGCCCAGACCGCCGGACGCTCCCGTCACGAGCGCCCGAATGCCTTCCAACCTTTTGTTCGTCATGTTGGACGTCACCCTTTCGTTAATGCGACTTGTATTTTCGCGCCCCCTATTTTACCCAAAGTTTAAAATTAACTTGCTCGAAAGACCTTCCTCGCAGCTATTGGAAAGATATCCAAGCTCCTGCCCCTTAAATTCCTATTGGTTATAGCTGATAGTTTTTGCAGGAGGCTTGAACAATGTCACTTAATTTACGAACCATACTTTCAGTCAAGTCAGCCGTTATTATCATCATGCTTTCAACGATACTCACAATGGTCATCTCTAATCATACAAGTTCTGTTCTGCAATTAAGAATGAGATCGGTAAATCGCTGACTGAAATCTCCTTTCAGATGGCGGAAAAACTCGACCACTATATGTGGTCACGTGCCGGCGAAATTAACGTAGTAGGGACGCTCGATGTCATTAACAATCCGAGTGATCCTGTTGCCATTCAACGTGTTCTAGAAAGTTTGCAGACTCACATTCCCTCTTTCACCTGGGTAGGATTTACAGACTCTAAAGGGAATGTTATTGCCTCGACTGGCGGCATCTTAAAAGGAAAAAATGTAGCACAACGTCCGGTATTTCAAAATGGGATTAAAGGAACCTTCATTGGTGACGTTCATGAAGCCGTTCTTTTGGCAAAGTTGCTTCCCAATCCAAGCGGTGATCCGCTTGAATTCGTCGATATCAGTATCCCAGTAACCGATGATTCTGGAGCTACGGTTGGTGTGCTTGCGACACATTTGAGTTGGGAATGGTCCAAGGAAGTAAGTGCATCGATCCTTCAGCCATTAATGGACCGAAACAGCTATTACGATATCTTCATTGTGAGCAAGAATGATAATACAATCCTTCTTGGTCCAGAACAAATGGTGGGTACACGATTGGACATCCCTGGGCTATCTGCCGCCCAAGAAGGAAAAAATAGTTACGCCACTGTCAAATGGCCGGCGGTCATAACTATTTGACCGCATTCGCTTATGGCGATGGTTATTTGGATTATCCAGGGCTTGGTTGGACCGTGATCGTTCGTGAGCCGGTCGATAACGCATTCGCACCGGTTTCAACTCTCAAAGAACGGCTATTGTTAATCTGTGCTGCTGCATCTATTATTTCACCTTGATCAACTGGTTTGTTAGGGCTTTATCGCCGTTCCGCTGAAACGAATTACACGTGCTGCAGATCAATTACGAAATGGCGAGAGTGTGTCGATTCCACAGCATCGAGGGATCAAGGATATAGAGATCATGTCAAAATCTCTGCAGAGTCTTGTTAGCGAACTTACCCGCACGGAACGTGCACTTGATCAGATGGAAACAATAGCTAACCATGACCACCTAACCGGCCTACCTAACAGAAACGCACTGGATTCGTATCTAGAAGACACAATCTCTCAAACAAAGGAGTCCGAAAGTGCGTTGGCTTTCCTGTACCTCGATCTGGATGGATTTAAACGTGTAAACGACACGTACGGTCATCAAACAGGCGATGAATTACTAAAAAACGTAGCACATCGACTAGTCTCCTGTTTGAGAGAAGGTGAGATGGCTGTACGTCTTGGAGGAGATGAATTCCTTGCCATCCTCCAATTCTCTCCGGAGACCGTTTTAGATGGAACAACGACAGTGGCTAATCGAATGATTAAATTGTTAAATGATCCATTCATTTTTAATGGCCGTGTCATCCATATTGGATGCAGTATCGGTGCGGCTTTCTGGCCACAGACGGCACAAGACCCGGCACAATTATTAGCTGCAGCCGATGATGCTCTCTATGCATCAAAAATTTCCGGGAAAAACCGACTTACCTTCTACGATGCCATCAGATTAAAAACATCTTGATCTCATTTAAAAAACTGCGCTGGTTCCCTGAAGGGTGTAACCAGCGCCGCAGGAGCCAGCAATTAAAATTTCAAAACGATGTTGCCTTTTTTCCCAGGCGCACTAACAGCTTTTAATCTTCCTATTTAGAAATGGATATTTGTTTTTTAAAGAACTCCTTATATGTCATTGGTTTTCGGCCAATTAGACGTTCAAGATCCCCGGACGTTTCCGAGAATTCTCCAGTGTTGACTGCTCGCACCCAACCTAATAAGAAATCATTTGTAAAAGCAGGCATGCCCATGGCTTCAAGATAATCATTTTCGCTAAGGGTCTCATAAGCGATATTTTTCTCACTTATCTCCGTGAGGGCTTCAGCGATGTCTGCAAAAGAGCTTCCCTCACTGCCACTTAGATTGTATGTATGATTTTCGTGCCCGTTTTGGGTGAGAATAGCCACGTTGACTGCCGCCAAATCATCCAGAGATGCAGCGGCTACTTTACCGGAACCCTCCGGTACTCGCACGCCGCCAACTTTAAGCGCATCTCCATAAAACGAATGCAAGGTTTCAAGGTACGGTGGATTCCGCAGAATGGTATAGTCTAATCCGGATGCTCTAAGCGTTTGTTCAGCAAATAAGTCTGACATCGTTACTTCGGGCAAAATAAGATTTGAATTTTCTTTTCGTATGATCGACGTGTAGATCACTTGTTTAACCCCAGCCTGCTTTGCAGCCGCGATGACGTTGAAATGTTGTGTATTGCGGTCGGTAAATGCTACCGCGGAAATGAGCATCACTTTTTCAACACCATTAAAGGCTCGCAAAAGGGAGTTATAATCAAAATAGTCGCCCTGGTGAGCTTCTACACCTTCCTTAACAAATCTTTCTATCTTTTCAGATTCCGGATCACGTACCAATACAGCGATCTGATTTGACGGAACTTTTTGAAGAAGAAGATCTAGTGTCCTGATGCCGAGATTACCTGTTGCTCCAGTGATAAGTATTTTACCCATTTTAATTTCTCCTTTGAAATTTTATGTGTAATTCGCTTTAATGTAACTGGAACCGTTTCGGTTACATAGTGATCTAAAAAAAGGCTTTAATCTTACTGTGCCTTTTTTAATAAATCATTTACAATATCTTGTATAGTGAAGCTAGCGAGAACATCTTCCATAGAAATTTCAACTTTTTTAAATATAATCGCAAGAACATTTTGAATATTAGCTCCAACAATGCACGACAGTTCTGTATCTTCATGAATCTGAAACAGGTGCCCCTCTTTCACAACATCAACCGCCCGATATACGTCAAGCAAGGTTATCTGCTCAATTGGCTTTAAAAGCGTTGTTCCCCCATAACCTAAATTCACATTAATAAAGCCTGCTTTTTTCAACATACCGGTTATTCGACGAATAACTACCGGATTTGTGTTTACACTGCTCGCAAACAGCTCAGAAGTACAAATCGTATTTTTACCTATCGACAACATGCTCAGTATATGAATCGCTACAGAGAATCTGGTGCTGATTTTGACTTCGCTCACCCCCTTCTTTATGTAACTATAATAGTTACACAGCTTATTATTGTCAACATTTGAAGATGAAGAACTTCTACGAATCCGTAAGAGCCCATACGCATCACCCATAGCAAAAAGACCGCCGGGAGCTGCGCCTGCTCCTTGGCGCTCTTCTCTTCTCGTCCTACTTTAGAAACTTAACGCCTTGCTCCTGCATTCGCTCATGCAGTCTAGGGATCGGCACCTGGGCGAGGTCCACGCCGTCATCGATGGCACATGCGGCCGCGATACCGGCGGCCTGACCGAGCGCGTAGCACGTGGCCTGAATGCGCATCGATGACATGGCGACGTGGGTGGCCGATATCGAACGCCCTGCGACCAGCAAGCCATTCACGCTAACGGGTAACATGCAGCGGTACGGGATATCGTAGCCGCTTACGTGGCGTTCGTCTGTTCCTTTGCGCCCGTCCGGGCTGTGTATATCGATCTCGTAGTTCGTCTGCGCCACGACGTCCTCGAAGCGCCGGCCGCCCGTCACATCGTTCTCCGTCAACGTATAGCGTCCTTCGATCTAGTTTGTCTCCCGGACGCCGACCTGACCGGGCACATGCGACAGCACATACGTCTCGAAGCCGTGGCGCTGCAAGTAGTTGGCCACGGAGAATACTTGGCGAAGGGATTCTTTTTCCGCGAAATTAATATCCTCGATCATGGCGCCGTTGCCTTTGACCCGGGTCATATTAACGAGGAGTGTGCCATTGCCGTTGCGCTCCCAATACAAATGGCGGCCTTGCGGGAGTTCATCGACCGTCTCGTAGTAGTAGCAGTCGTCGGGCAGATATGGCTTCACCGGCTTACCGGTGTTTTGCATCATGAACATGAGCGTCATGGGCTGAGTCAGCCCGTCTTCGCTCCGTCCGGTGCGAATGGGCACGCCGGCGTCCTGAGCCACACGGGCGTCGCCGGTGCAATCGAGCACGGTCCGGCCGAGGAACGCCTTCAGCCCCTGGCGCGTATTCGCGATCACCCCGGTTACCGTATCGCCTACCATCGCGGCAGCGACGAAGCTCGTATGATAGTAAACTTTGATGCCTTCCCGCTCAAGCTTTGTGTTGAGATAATGCCGCAGCTCGAACGGCGAATATTGCGGCCAGATGGAGCCCTCGTGCGATTGCGGCAGGTGATCCGGCAACACCTCCGACACCATTTCCCGGTATATCCCCGTCACATTCCCGACGCCCATGAATACGCTAACATTCCCCAAAGTCCCCATGCCGCCGAGCTGTCCCGAGTGCTCGAGGAGTACGACCTTTTTGCCGCAGCGAGCTCCGCTAATGGCCGCTGCCGTGCCCGCAGGCCCTCCTCCCACTACGACAATATCGGCCTCGTCGTATATTTCTACAGCACGTTGAAGCGGAACGGACGAATGTATACTCACCGCCATCTCCATCCTTTCAATCCTCGATTTGGCTTCATTATAGGAGAGGTACGGGTTTCATTATAGTTTCACTTTTGTTACATTAATGGAAAAAGCGCGTGGAGGAGAGCGGCATGCCTCGCAAAAAAGAAATCAGTCTGCAAACGATCGCAGAGCGTCTCAGCTTGTGTCCAAAGCACTGCGGGGACTGCCTGGCATGTCAGAGTCGACTCGCCGGGATATTTGGCAAGCCGCCCGGGAGCTCGGCTATCGGACAAAGGCGCAAGCCGCCGGTCTGTCCGCCGAGCAGATTCCGTGGGTCGGTGCGGGGAAGCCCCGCCGGTTCGCCACGGTGATGGCGGGTGAGGGGCCTTTTTACAGTCTGCAGGTCGAGGGGCTCGATCGGCGGCTGCATGAGCTCGGGCATCACCTTGTCTCGCTCGTTATCCCCGCAAGATTGGTTGGCGAACGAGATTCGCAGGAATGGCTTGAGCGGAGCGGGGTGCTTTATATGGACGGGCTGTTTCTGTCTCCGGCGCTGCCGTATTGGACTGAGGCGGCGCTGCTCCATCTTCCTCTGCCTAAGGTGATGATCAATTACCCGCCGGATGCCGTGGAGGTCGACAGTGTCATTTGGGATGTGCAGCACGCCGTCCATCTGGCGGTGAACCTGCTTGTCGCGTACGCGCATCGCCACATCCTGTTCATCGGCGATATCAAGGCGCAGCGAGGCTTCCGCTTGCGCTGGCAGTCGTTTCAGGCCGCGTGCAGTCGGCTCGGATTGCCGCTGCAGCCGAACGAGCATATTACGGATATCGCGGCGAATCGTACGGAAAGCCCGGGGATGCTTGGCGCGAGGCTAAGAGAGTCGGATTTTACGGCGATCGTCTGCGCGGTTAACGAGGACGTGACCTGGGCGATGGCGTCGCTTCAGGCGGCGGGGCTGTCCGTTCCGGGCGACGTGTCGGTGATCAGGATGGACAGTGAAGTCCATCCGCTCTATCCCGACATTGCGCGGCCTGTGCTGCTCCTAAAGGAGGCAGCGGAGCGAGCGGCGGAGCTGATGCTGCGCCGTATTGCGAATCCTCAGCTGCCGTTCGAGCATGTGCGGCTCGCTGGTTCTTTTCTGAAGGGTGCTTCCGTGGCAGCGGCGAACGGCATGACTTGAAAAGAAAGGCATACTCCTCGCGGCCAATGACGTCAAGGATGATGCGGCTATCCGGAGGACTGACAATGAGGAGCGCCATGTACCTGTTTACACGGGTCTGAACTTGACTTGGCTACCCGGGCCTCGAAACGCTAGTTGAACTGTCTAGTTGATATTCTTAGGTCATCTATATTGATAGCTGTGGCCGGCTGCCGCTGTGTCCTGGGAAGCTAAAGTCTCCCGTTAGGAGCTTAAGAGTCTCTACGTTTCATTTTCAATTCCCGTCCCTAATCAAATAATTATTAATTAGATTTGAATACGTTTGGAAATCCTCTTATTAGTCAAAAGGAAGGCCGCGAAACCGATGATGTTAAAAAGCAAGAAAATAAGCACCCATAAGACGCTCGCTTTCTTTGTCGTATGGAAAGCATAGACAATTGCCCAGATTGTGAATAAAGCCCAATAAAGAGTGGTTCCCAATACCAGAATTAAAATGGATATTACGTAATAACCGAATGCCGACGTGTAAATAAACCAGTTTCCCATACCGTTACCGCCGCGATAATACCCAGCCCATAGCCATCTTGGTGTATCAACATCTTCAGAGTATGAATAAATAGGTTTTGCGTTTTCCAAATAATTAAATAATTCAGTTCCCTCTAACGGTTTTCCATCAGAACCTTTCGTATAGTAAATTTCCATTTTGTCGACTCTCTTATTGCTTTGCATGATAGACTCAACTTCTTTTTTGACTTCTTCCGTGATGGATTCGTGGTCGTTTAGAACGCCAATTATCTTCTCATTCATGCGATGCGGAAAATCATGACTGCTCAAATAATCTCGTTGATACAGGAATTGAAACGAGAATATAGCGACTAAAAGTACCGCTATGGCTGTAAATAACAGCCCTTTTGCAAAGAGCTTTTGTTTGTGGTAAAGCTGAGAAATTTCATAACGCATTTCCTGTTCTCCACCAAAACGTTCGATTGCGAGCTGAATTGCTTCTTGTTCTGGTTTTCCTTCTTTTTTCAATTCATGAATTGCTTCCAGAAGGTGGCTCCTCATTTCAGCTTTTAATTCTTTTATTTCTCTTTTGTTTCCTACTGCGTTTTGATAAACAGAATCCACGAATGCTTCGACTTTCTTCATTTCTTATCTTCCCCTTCCAAAAATGAATCGATTATCCCTTTGATGAACCGCCATTCCGAAAGTTTTTGTTGGAAAGTTTCTTCGCCCGATGGCGTGGTTTTATAATATTTCCTTCTTCCACCAGGTCCTTGCTCGTCACTCCAGTAGGAATATATCCACTCGTTTTTTTCCAACCGCTTCAGTGACAAGTAAAGCGTGCCTTCTTTCAATTCGAATTGTTCTTTGCTATTTTCTCTAACTAATTTGGCAAGTTCGTAACCGTACATTTCCTTGTTGCACAACAAGGAAAGTATTATCGTGTCTATATGACCTTTTAATACCTCTTTATTTACTTCCACATGTACACCTCCACGTCTCACAAACTTGGAAATAACTTGTATTATATTTATATAGCATAATACTCTATATAGCAAGGTATTGTAACAAAAAGTTCTTAGCACCAATGATTTAACTATCCTGCCAGTTAACTTAACAGCCCGCCGGATCTACTGGCAGGCTGCATAATTGAAGTGTCTTTTTCCATTTGTTTAACGAAGGCTGTCGCGGTTTTTGCTGCAATTTGTGGTTTTTAATTTTACCTTTTTTAAATCACTCGGGATACTAAGAATGCCGCCGGCAGCCCGATACGGGCGCCAGCGGCATTTTTTACGGCGACCTTATGGACGCCCCTTCACCTTCAAGAGCTCGATTATACGTACGGCGACGGTCGCCGCTTCGGCGCGGGTCACGGTTCCGCCCGGCTCGAAGCGGCCGCCGGCGCGGCCTTTCATGAGGCCCGCCGCCTGAACCGCGCGCACGGCGCTCGACGCCCAGGACGGGATGCGCGCGGCGTCGGTGAAGGCGGACGCGGCGTCAGGATCCGAGGCGGGATCGCTGCCCAGCGCGGCTGCGAGCATGACCGCGAGCTGCGCGCGGGTCAGCCCGGTGTTCGGGCGGAGCGTGCGATCGTCGTAGCCGTGCAGGATGCCGGCTTTGACCGCCTGCGCGACGGCCTCCGCCGCCCAGTCGCCAAGCTGGTCGCGGTCGGCGAAGTCCGGCACGGCGCCGGCCTGCCCTTCGGGCTGCAGCGCGTTCATCAGCATGACGCTGAACTCCGCGCGAGTGACGCTTTGATTCGGCTTGAAGGTGCCGTTCTCATAGCCCTTCACGATACCTGCCTTCACAGCGGTCTGAATGTCGGCGCTCGCCCAGTGCCCCTGCGTATCGGCGAATATCGAGACCGGCGATGCGTTCACCGCGAATACGGCGAACTTGGTGAGATGGTCGGATGTGACCTCGACGGAGGTGCCGCTTGCAGTACCGCCCATCTCGATCCATTGCTTTTTCGACTCGTCGTAATAATGGATGGAAGGCTTCCGGCCATCGCCGACCTTGGCCGGATCGAACGTCAAGCGAATCGTAATCGGCACCGCGAACTTGCCCGACTCGCTTTTGTCGATCTCGTAGATCGCGCTGGCAGCTGGATCGCTATCCTTCAGCAGCTGCGCGATGAAGGCCGCGTCTTCCAGCTTGACGATCTTGTAGGTCACAGGCCGGTTCAACGCGCCAGCCGGTACGGATACGGTAACTTCCTGGCCAAGCGACAGCGAGACGGCCTCGCCTGGCTGCACCTGCTTTTCCGCTTGCTTGGCCGGCGATGGCGTCGGCGAAGGCACATAAGTTGGTGTCGGTGTCGGTGTCGGTGTCGGTGTCGGTGTCGGCGTTGGCGACGGCGAAGTCGATGGCTCAGGCTCGTCTTTCGCCTGCACGCTCGCCATGACGAAACCGTTGTCCGACTTGAAGGCGATCTCCTCGCCGTTCCAGCGGACCTTGGTCGCGCCCGGCGCATACACGACGGCCGTCAGGCTGTCGAACGCGCCGTCATCGCCGGCAGCAAGATCCAGCACGCCGCCTGCGAAGCTCGCCTCCGGCCGCACCTGCGCCGCGGTCCCTTCCTTCCCGTCCACAAAGTAATATTGCAGCGCGCCTGCCGTCTCGGCATTCGCATTATAATAGAAGACTTGCTCGCGTCCGTCCTTCAGCTTCACTTGGATCCGCCCGTCCTCCGTCCTGCCAACGGAGGCGATCGCGCTCTCGCCGGCGTACGGCTCCAGCACGCTGACGAATTGCGCGCTCTTCGCCTGGACGCGGTTCACCAGCGTTGGCGTGTAGACGTCGGTCGCATTGCCCGGTCCCGGCGCTTCGCCCACGATGATCTGCGTCGGCGCGGACGGCGTGCCGGTCAGGCTGAACAGCTTCAGCCCGTTGCCGGACGGCAGCTTCCAAGCGCCCTCCCACTGACCTGCCACCGTCTGCGATTTGCCGTTTCGGAAAAAGGAGTATGCATCCTTCGTGCCGAGCGGACCCGCATACGGCGCCATCGCCTGGTCCGCCTGGAAGTCGCCCATGCCGTGCAGCACCCAATCGTACTGGCGCTCCGTGCCTGAGGCGACGCTGAACAGATCGATCAGGTAGTCCTTCGTCACCGCGACGGTGCGCTCGTACCGATCCATACCCGCGTAGGCTTTGCTTGATGTATTGGTCATGATGCCGAGCGGCCCCGACTGCAGGAACAGCTTCGTCGGCTCGTACGTCTCCGCGCCGTTTACGGTCGGAATCTGCTGCGTATCCCCGTCGACCAGCACCGTATTGTGCGCGAACGACTTTTTATAGTAGGACTCGTACATCGAATTGCTGTAAGGCGGAATGCCGAGATCCGGCGCGAGACGCTCGCCTTGGCCGAAAATCTCGAGGTGCAGCTTGTCCGGGTGCCCGTGGTAGCCGCCGTGCAAGCCGTAATCGACGAGCGCGTACAGCTGATTTTCGCCTTCCCCGGCGCGCAGCACCGAATGGCCGAGTCCGGTGAAGTTCATGCTCTCCGCTGACAGCGATCCGCCGCTTGGGATAACCTCCGCGCCATAGAAAACCGCCTGCTCGCCGGCAATGCCGGAAGACGTATTGCCTGGCACGACGAATCCGCCGCGCACGCGTCCTTTGTCCACATACAGCTTGTTCAGCAGCGCGCCGTAGGCCGGATCGCCATAGTGCGCGTAGACGGCCTCGTAGTCCATCGGCACGACCCGTCCCGGCGCCGCCAGGCTCGTCGGGTACTTGCCGGAATCGTTGCCGTTGATAATGCCCAGGTCCGGAAACGCGTACTGCAGCGTCGCGTCGTACATTTTCTTGAAGTTCGGGTTGGCGAATAAATCGTAGCCCATGCCGAGCAATGCCTGCGCATGGTCGAACAACGCGGACTGCGCGTAGAAATGGTACCCGATCGCTCCCTCGTACCAAAATCCGTCGGACAGCACGCTGTTGTTCATCTGGAAGTTAAAGCCGCTGCGGCCATCTACCGAGAAGTCCATCAGCGTCTTGTCCTCCAGAATCGCCCCGATCGTGCCGATGGCCGCGTTGTGCCACGTCTGCCAGTTGGACTTGCCGACATCGTAGCCCTGCAGCGTCTTCGCCGAAGGCGCAAACAGGTTTTGTTCGATGTCGTACTTCTCGGCGGCGGTCAGCAGGCCGCTCGGCTCGATCAGATCGTAGGCATGCGCCAGCTCGATGATCTGGACGGCTTCGTCGAGCGATTGATAGTAGATTCTGCCGTTCAGCGGCTGCAGCGGGTAGCTCGGATACAGCGCCGCATAATGCGTCAGTATCTCCTTGGCCTTCGCCGCATACTTCGTCTCGCCGGTCAACGCGTAGACAAGCGCGAGATTGCGCGCGGCTTCGATGTTCACCGTGTGGGCGGTGAACCGCCAGGCGGCGTCCAGGTCGTCGCCCGTAAGCCAGGTGCCGTCTGTCGGACACCTGTGCTCGTGCGGCTTGTCGTAATCGAAGACGAGCGGCGTGTCCCCGCACACGTACAGCGTGCTCTCTCCGCCGGGCTTGGACGGGTAATATACGGATTTATTCACCCATTCGTCCGCTTTGATCCGGATCGCGGCCAGGTAATCCGCCGCCCAGCCATACTCCTGAATCTTGGCCTTCGCCTCGGCGAGCTGATCTCCGGAGAGCATCACGTATGGATGCTGCTTCGTCGCCGTTCTCGGCGCGCCGACCTTTAGATTCAGTTCGATCGTCGTATCCTTGCCGCCCGCGAGCGGATGGACGTTCAGGACCGCCTTCGTCGCGCTGCCCGCTTGCGCGGCGGCCGGCACGGTCGCCAACAAGTCGACGTCTGTCTCGGCGCCGTTTGCCACGACCGCGGTCGTCGCCGGGAACGTCGTCCCATAACCCGCGCCCATCGGCGTTTTCAGCGACAGCGCATAAGCCGTATCGGCGCCGCCGATGTTTTTCAACGAAAAGGCGTAGTGAACCTCGCTGCCCGGTAGCGCGCTCTTGTCGATCTGCCGGATCGACGGCTCAACCGCGTTTTTGGCGAGCGCCATCGCGTCGAAGTACAGCTTGTCGTCCGGACTCGATACCGGATCCGAATCGTACCACCGCGGATGGAAGATGACTTTGCGGATATTCTCGAGCTTCGCACCGCCGTTGGAATTCAGGAATTTGTTAAACGGCAGCTCGATCTTCTTCCAGCCCTGCCAATCGACGAAAAAGGAGCTCATGAAATATTCGTTGCCCGGATTGGCGTCGTCCGGCGTGCTGACGATGACGTATATTTTTTTGTTGGACAAGCGGTCCGAATACAGCCAGAATTCGAGCTGGTCGTTCGCTTGCCAGGGCGCATTCGTAATGTCCGTGACGTCGATCGGCGTTGTCGGATCGAGCCAGCGGCCGGAGAAGCCGCCCATGACGGCAGGCTCGGCCGCAGGGACGGTGTTCGTCCAGCCGGCGAAAGTTTCCGTATTGCCGATTTGCAGGCTCGAGCTGCTGGACAGATCGATGTCGTACGCATAGCGCGTCTCCTCGCTGACCTTGCCTTCGAACTCCGCCTTGGCGGTAATCGTCTGCGAACGATCGACGGGCAGCGGCGCCGTATAAGGCTTGAAGTCCGCATCCGTGCCCTCGATCTTGTAATAAATTGCCGCGCCTTCCGTCGCCGAACGCAAGGCAACCGTTTTCGGTTCGGCGTACGTGCCGGCGGACGGGCTGGCCGTCACGTTTTCCACGAAGTCGCGGTAGACGAACGTATAGTTATAGGTCGTCTCCGCGCTGTCCGTCCCGGCGAGAGACGATTTAACCACAAGCGTCGTATTCTCGGTCAGCACGAGCGGCGCTGAATAGCGCTGAAAATCGTCGTCGACGCCGACCCGCTTGTAGTAAACGCCCGCAAGCGTCGAGGGCTTCGTCGCGCTCGAGAGTGTCACCGTCGTCTTGTTGACGTATTCGCCTGAAGGCTTGTCCGCGACAGCCGGATATACTTCGCCGGTCCCCGTCAGGCGGAAGTCGTCGAGATACATGCTTAAGCTCGGATCGAGCGTCGTGCCGCCGACGCCGGCCTGGTCTAGACGAACGTAGTCGAGCGGCCCCCACGCCTTGACATTGGCCGAGCTCTTCTGCGTCTTGACGACGTCAAGCGGAATCTCGACTTCCTTCCATCCCGTCCAATCGAGCGGCAGCCGGTAATAATAATATTCGCTGTCTCCCTTCATGAAAAACCGGAGCTGGATCGGCTTGTCCGCCTGATCGCCCGTCCGGGCCTTCACGTTGTACGCCCAGAACTTGAACGTGCCGTAGCCGTTCAGATCGACGCTTGGCGCGGCCTTCGGATAAATCAGTGCCGCGCCTGCGATGTACGCGGTCGGATTCGCGGCATCTACGTTGATTGCAAGCAGCCACTTTTTTGAGCCCGTGCCTTCCTTGATGTAGGTCGGATCGGCATTCGGGACGAGGGCGACGCCAGCGGTGCCGACCGTGTCGCCCGCTACGTTCGTCGTGGAATCCATGGCGTTCAGCTGCTGCGAATAAGGAACGATCAAGGGCGAGTCGTCCCCGCCGGCCGCATCCGCCTCGTTCGGCGGCAGCGCGGCGAGCGCGCTTGAGACGAGCAGGAGCGCGGCCATCGCGGCCGCCAGCTTCTTTTTCAACTTGAGAAGTGTCATACAGAACCTTCCTTTCGCGCCTTCGGGTATGGCAAAGCCCCGCCGATTCGACCAACGGGGCTTGCGATGTTTCCTTTTGCTGCTTGCTTACTTCACGGCCGCCTTCGCGCGCTCGTCCGCTTTTTTGTATATCTCTAAAATCTCTTCGTAGCCGAGCTTCTTCTGCTCTTCGACGAACTTGTCCCACGTATCGAAGCTGCGCGTGCCCATGATGAACTTCGCGAAGTTCTCGTCGCGGTGGCTGTTGAGCGAATCGCCCTTCGTGCTCAGCACCTGCTGCTCCTCCGGCGTGAACGGCGGCGTCGACGTCTTGGCGTTGTCGTACTGCGGCGCCTGCTCGTAGGCGGACTTCAGTTCCGGCGAGGAGACCGAGATGTGGGCGTTAAAGTCGAACCAGGTGTACGTGCCGTCGGTCGACAGACCCGTCTTCTTGCGCAGGTCCGAGATGTCCGTGTACTTCTCGATGAAGCTGTCGCCGCTGACGGTGTCGCCTTCCTTGCCCCAGCTCACCAGCTTGTGCCCTTCCTCGGAGTAGAAGAAATCGATGAACTTGACGATGTCCTTGATCTTCTTGGATTTGGAGGAGATCATGAAGCCTTCTTCCGTGACAGCCGTAAACGCGTTCTTCTGCAGACCGGTCGGACCCGCCGGCGGCGCCATGAAGTTCATGGAGAAGTCCGGATTGTCCTTGCGCAGCGCGCTGTTGTAGAAGTCGATCCGCCCGATGTAGTCAAGCGTGACGAACGCGCGGTTCGTGGACACGATGTCCTGCCACATTTTCGTATCGATCGTCAGGAAGTCCTTCGGAATAAGTCCGTCTTTATAGAACTTGTTGAAATAGACGAGCATGTCCTTGTACGCAGGCTGAATCGGCGCGTACTTCCATTCGCCGCTCGTCCCGTCCAGATAAGCGCTCACCCGCTGCGCGTCGACCGGCGCCGATACGCCGAAGCCCGCCGCGAAGTCCTCGAAGTAACGCAGTCCGTTGCGCACCGTAAGCGGGTAGCTGTCCGGATATTCCGCCTTGAGCTTTTTGAGCGTCTCGTACAGCTCGTCCCACGTCTTCGGCGTCGACAGGTTCAGCTTCTTGAAGACGTCCTCGCGGTACATCCATGTCCGGCGATTCGACTCCCCGAGCCCCTGGTTCGGGAATTCGTACATCTTGCCGTCCGAGGACAGCATGTTCTGCGTCTCGGCCGGGTACTTCTCCATCCAGGCTTTGAAGTTCGGCATGTCGTCGACGTAGTCGAGAATGTTGACGAGCGCGCCCTGCTGGCCGAACTTGTCGGCGAGGCGCTTCTCCTGCGTCCACATGATATCGGGCATGTCGCCGCCGGCGATGGCCAGGCTGATCGCGTCCTCGAGCAGATTGCCCGCGGGCAGCTGGATGTCGAGCGTGACGCCGGTCTTCTCCTTGATATAGGACCAGATCTTCCAGTTCGCGTCGTACGGCCAGCTCGGATTGCTGTAATCCAGGAACGTGAACGTTTGCGGCGTAATCGTCGTCGGCGCGGCGGACGCGCTGGCCCCTGCGCTTGCGGAAGTCGTGGCCGAGGCGGACGGCGACGGACTCGCCCCTTCGTTGTTGTTTTTCGAGCATGCACCGAGCACGACGCTCGCGCCCATGACCGCGGACAATACGACTGCTGTCTTTTTGTTCATTGTTGCCCCTCACTTTCTGTTTTCCGATCGAATTTTCCCATGTCTGTATGTTAACCTTTGACCGACCCGATGAGCGCCCCCTTGGCAAAATACTTCTGGAGGAACGGGTAGATCAAGAGGATGGGAACCGTGGTCACGATAATGGTGGCGTACTTGAGCGCTTCGTCGACGATCATGCTGTCGCCGCCGATGTTGCCCGCGCCATTGGCGCCGCCCGAGCCTTGCAGCACCATATTGCGAACGATGACCTGCAGCGGGAACAAGTCGGCATCCCGCAGATAGAGCAGCGCGGAGAAAAAGTTGTTCCAGATGGCGACGCCGTAGAACAGGCCGATCGTCGCGAGAATCGCTTTGGACAGCGGAAGCACGAGCCGGAAAAAGATGCCGATGTCGGTCAACCCGTCGATCTTGCCGGACTCCTCCACCTCCTGGGGCATGCCGGAGAAAAACGTGCGCATGACGATCAGGTTCCACGTGCTGACTGCGCCCGGCAGTACCATCGCCCAGATCGTATCGATGAGATGATAGCTTTTGACGACGAGAAAGGTCGGGATCATGCCGCCGCTGAAAAAGAGCGTAATGACGACCATGACCATAAAACCGTTGCGGAACAGCATATCACGCTTGGAGAGCGAGTAAGCTCCCGCCGCGCTGACGATGAGCGAGATGGCCGTGCCGATCGCCGTATAGATAATCGTATTGACGTAGGCGCGTCCGATCTCCGGATTGTCGAAGACGGCCGCGTACGTGTTCAGGTTGAATTCCTTGGGCCAGAAGAACACTTCGCCCTTCAGCACGGGCACGGTGCCGCTGAGCGAGACCGCGATCATATAAATGAACGGATACAGCGCAGACGCGGCGACGGCGAACAGCACGACATACAAAATGACATCGAATAGACCGAATTTAGGCTTCATGACGCGTTCGCTCCTTTCCTCACCATAGGCTCGTCTCGCTCGTCTTGCGGCTGATCCAGTTCGCCGTGAGGATGAAGAGCAGGTTAACGACGCTCGTGAACAGGTCGATCGCGGTACCGTAGCTGTAGTTCATCGCCTGGATGCCCGTCCGGAACACGTACGTGCTCAGCACGTCCGCGGTCGAATAGATCGACGGATTGAGCATGAGCAACACCTTTTCGAAGCCGATGTCGAGGACGTGACCGATGTTCAGGATAAACAGGATGACGATCGCCGGCATGATGCCGGGTACCGTAATATGGCGCAACTGATGCCAACGGCTCGCTCCGTCCACGGTCGCCGCTTCGTACAGCTGCGGATCGATGGCGCTGAGCGCGGCCAGATAAATAATCGTTTCCCAGCCGATATGCTGCCAGATCTCCGACAAGATGTAGAGCGTGCGGAAATAGTTCTCGTTTTGCATGAAGTTGACGGAACTGTAGCCCATCCATTCGATCAAGTGGTTGACGAGGCCGCTTGTCGGTGACAGGAAGAGGAACATCATGCTCACCACGACAACGTTCGAGATGAAGTGAGGCAGGTAGCTGATCGACTGCACGAGCCGCTTGACGACGCCCTTCCTCACTTCGTTAAGCAGCAGCGCCAGAATGATCGGGGCCGGGAAGCCGAAGACGACCTTGTAGACGCCGAGCAGGACGGTGTTTTTCAGCAGCTTGGGGAAGTCCGGACTGTGAAAAAACATCGAATAATACTTGAGTCCCACCCAGTCGCTCTGCCAGATCCCCTTGAACGGGTTGTAATCCTTGAACGAGATGAGGATGCCGAACATCGGCACGTACTTGAACAGAATGTAGTAGATCAGCGCCGGCAAAAAGAGCAGCAGCAGGTACTTGCTTCTATTGAATTTCAATCGGAATAACGCCACTTGCGACCCTCCAGTCTGAAGCGATGTGTCTATGCCGCCTAGCTTAATGAATGTTCCGAAGGCGGCGCAATGATGCGATATGCGGAAACCTCGCATTTCTTCGGTTTTCGTTACATTCGCGAAGCTTCTTAACGTTCGACCTCCGTTTCCGCCCCTCGTTCATGCGAGCGGTACAGACTCTCTACGACTGCCACGACGCTGCGGGAGTAAGCCATCGAGCATTCGGGCTCGCGGTTGTCGCGAATCGCGCCGATCAGGTCCTCGAACTGGCGGACGAACGGGTCCGGCTGCGGCGGCACGTTCACTTGCTCATAATCGCCTCCGTCGCTTACCCAGAGCCCTCTACCCGTCAGCAGCTTCATGCAGCCGCCCGTGAACCGGAATTCCGTCTCGTCGACGACGGCGCCCGGGTAGCCCGATTGCGACAGCGTCGCGGGTATGCCCGATTCGGTCACGAGCAAGGCCGAGCCGCCCCCTTCGATATCCCCTCTCATATCCGCATAGCGGATGCTTGCCGTCACTCTCGCGATTCTCTCGCCAGTCATCCATAAGATCTTGTCGATCGAATGCGAACCCAGATTCGTCAGGATGCCTCCGCCGGCCTTGTCTTTCTCGAAAAACCATGCCGGCCTGGTTGGCGTGTCGTACCGTTGGTGGCGCCTGTCGTTAATCATCGTCAGTCGTCCGAGCCGGCCGCCGTCGATCCAGGCCTTGGCCGCGAGATTGGCCGCGTCGTAATGCTGCGTGTGGCCGACCATCAGCTTGACCCCGCCGGCGTACACGGCTTCGATGATCTCGTCGCATTCGCTCACGCTCATCGCCATCGGCTTCTCGAGCATGATATGGCAGCCTCGGGCGGCGGCGAAGCACGCGGCTTCCCTGTGCAAAAAATGAGGCAGGGTGACGACCGCGATATCCGGCCGTTCTTTTTCGATCATTTCTTTGTAGTCCGCGTAGGACGGGATGCCGTGCTCTGCCGCCAAGGCGTTCGCCCGATCCAGGGCAATGTCAGCGACCGCGCAGGGCGCGAGGTCATCTCTGCCCAGCATCGCCTTCAGATGCGAGCCTGCGATGATGCCGGCTCCGATCACGGCCACGCGATATCCCATTTGTAAGACCGCCTCCTCCATTCGAATGCGGTCATCATAGCAAGCGCGGCGAGGGGCTCGCCATCAGGGAATCTTACGGTTCTTGTCGAATCTTAAAAAGAAGGGCGTATTTGCGGTTGATCGTAAGAAAGGATAAGTTTCCGAAGCGATGAGTATTGAGAGTAAAGCTGACACGGGGCTATACTCAGTTTTATGTAAAGCTCGATCGACGAAATTGTTAAAAAGGAGTAATCGGATGAAATGGACGGCGCGATTCCGGGGGACGGCCAAAAATCAGATGTCTCTTTTCTACACCTTGTTCGGCAGCTTCATCGCGATCATTCTCCTTCTGGTCTCCATCAATTGGGTTGCCTTCACGTTTTTCAGGCAAAACATCCGGGACGAGATCATCCTGAACAGCAGCCTAAATCTGAACGCGACGGCCGCCAATTACGAGAAACATATCAAGCTGGTTCGCAGCTTTATGCTCGGCTATCTATTCGACAACGACACGGAAATCTTGAAGCGCGGCGATCCGATGAGGCGGTACGACGTCGTCGTCGACGTGCAGAAGTCGCTGGCGCACGATTTGAACAACACCTCGCTCTACCTGGACAATATCGTCTATTACTTCCGCGGCGACGACTTCATAATCGACCGGGACGGCACGCGCGACGCGGATACGATGTTTTCGAAGTTTTATTATGAACCGGCGTATACGGCCGATTTTTGGCGGCACGAGATGGACCGCGAGGTTAGCTTCAAAGTGTATCCCGCCGCTTCGTTCGCCTCCGTCACGCCCTTCGAGCGCAAGCCGCTCGGGACGCTGATGCCGATTCTGGTCAAAAACGGCTACGATCGCGACTTCGCCTTCATCGCTTTCCTGAACGGCGACCGCATCTATACGGCTTTTCACCAGGCCAAGCCGAGCAGCACGTTTTTTATCGTCGACGCCGCGGGGCAAGCGCTCTATTCTTCCGACGACAGTGTCGCGCTTCCGACGGAGATCGCCGGGAAGACCGGGAAGGGCTATGTAAAAATCGACAACAGCTACTACTTCTATCGGACCGGCGGGGAGACCGGGTTTACGTACTTTGAGATGGTGCCCGACAAAGGACTGGCCGCGCAGCTTCGCCGGCTGAACCTGATCATGCTGGCGCTGCTCGTCCTGTCGGTGCTGATCGGCCTTGCTGTGTCGTATTGGTTCTCCAAGCGGTTCCACAATCCGCTTGCGAACATGATCCGCTCCGTGCAGTCCCTGCGCGCGGTCGGCGTCCCCGCGGGCGAGGGGAGCCGGATCAAGGAATTCAACCTGCTGCACGACACGTTAAGCGACCTGTCGCGCTCCAACCGAGAATATCATGAAGACCTGCTCGCCAAAAACAACCTGCTGCAGCAGTTCGCTTATATGAAGAAGCTGAAAAAGATTCACGGCGGCGTCGATCAGCTGCCGGTGACCGTCGACTCGGACGCGCATTACCGGCTCGTGCTGTCGCAGATCGAATTCAAGGAGCGCTTCGCCAAGGAGATCGCGAACGCGCCCCTACGCGCCTTCAACATGTACAAAGAGCTGATTGACGCGCATTTCTCCAGCCGGTACGACGATTCCCTCACCTTCCAGCTGGAGAAGGATCAGGTGCTGACGATCCTGTTTGTCAAAAACGATCGCGGCGCGAGCCTGCAAGGCGAAAATATGGACGAACTGGTCCGCATGCTGGGTACGGACATCCCGTACTGCAACTTCACGATCGCGATCAGCCCGGTCCGCAGCCACTCCGCCGACTTCGCGGAGACGTACCAGGACGTCCTCGATCTGGTCAAGCAGCGCAGGCTCGGCGAGGACGTGCAGGTCATCGGCGAATGGATCCCGCAGCCTTCGCTTATGATACCGGCGCCTTCCGAGGAGCAGGAGCTTACGGCCAACCTGCAGGCCGGCTGCGACGAGGTGACGGTGCCGCTCGTGAACCAGCTGCTCGACCAGCTCGCGCGGGCGGGCGCGCTCGCCCATCAATTTCAGGACTTCGCCAAGGACGTGGTCAATCGCACGATCAAAATTTTGTACGCGCAAAATATATCGTTCACGACCTTCGCCGAAGGCGGATCGCCCTACGATCAATTGAAAAGCTGCTACACGCTGGAGCAATACAAGGCGTTCTTCGGGAAGTTCCTCGCGAAGTCGGCCGAAGCCGTGCGCGCGAAGAAATCCGAGACCGATATCATCACGAAGTTCGTCATGGAATACGTCGAGGAGCATTTCGGCGACGATCTCTCGCTCGACGCGATCGCGGGCAAGCTGGGCATCACGGGACCTTATTTGTCCACGTACTTTAAGGAAAAGACGGGCACGAATCTCAGCGACTACATCCTGACCGTGCGCATCAACAAAGCCAGCCAGATGCTGCGGGATACCGATCTGCTCATCCAGGAGATCGCTTCGCTCGTCGGCTACTATACCGTCGCCTCGTTCAACCGCGTGTTCAAGCGCTACACGGGGCTTACGCCGAGCGAGTTCAGGAGAAGTCATAATTAGTAAAAGACACTACCGGATCACCCGAACGGGACTCGACAAGGTCCGGCCGCGCATGGAGACGGTGCTCCGAACGTTCCAGCCGGCCGATATGGCGGAGCACTACTTGCGCTCGCGGTTTTATTTGCACGATTACCTGGACGGGCATTTGTATAAGGAACTGGGATTACGCGGGCGTTCTATGAAATAACGTGTGAGACTGAAAATTAAAGTATAGACCGTTGCAGAGCGGCAGCTGACATTCAGCCTAACGAGCAGTTTAACGCAACAAATTCAATTCATTAACGTTAAATGATTGGATGCTTCAGGACGTTCTTTTACGCTCGAAAATCATTTCTTTTACCATGATTATATTTTCAGCGGAAGTAATACCGAGCTTAATTTAAAACTTGATAGAATTCTCTTGCTCTGTACAAGTGTTGCTTACTTGGTTTTTAACCTGATGAAAAAATACAGGGGTACGCGCCGTTGACAAACCTATTTAAGAAACCATTCGAAAATTATGCCTAACGAGGATCGATGGTTCAGCTACGCTGCCTGCCGGCAGGATCCGGCAGGCAGTTCAGCTAAAGGTTGGCAATGAAGTACATACATTAAAGAATTATTGTAAGTTTACTCCTAAAGGGAGTGTGGAAAAGGTAGCTGCTTTGATGTCGTTAAACACAAGTACGACAGTGAAACCGCCAATTGTCAGTTCAAGGTCTTACCAGTGGATTACGGAGGTGAATAATAATGGACAGCCCATCAGTTGATCCCTACGAGTTACAGTTACGCAAAGCGCTTAACAAAGTACTACCGGATGCCTATGAAAGTCTAAAAACCCTCGACCAAATGCCAAGTGAAATTGGAATGAACTTGCTGGGGGTTCTTGTTAATTATGCTTGCGAGAGTCAGAACATAACTGTAATTACTTTAGCAAGAGACAGTATGAAGAAAATACCACCCAAGTGGTTGACACAATACTATTCTGAAGTTGCTATTAGATGTATTGATTGGGCGGACGAATGGCAATACATTAGATTACTAGAAGTGACTCGAGAGGTAGCCCCAGAATTATTAAAAGTATTTATTGATCGAGGATTATTCTCAGAAAATGATGAAATTCATGAAACAGCAGAGTATTTTAGGAGCAAGCAGAACTGAAGCTGAATACATAAAACATTTGAACTGGCTAACACCTGCATCTAGATCACTTAGATAAGGTTTCAGTTGACGGCAGACGGTAGCACAAGCATACACAGCGGCAGCAGATCTAAAGATCAGCTGTCGTTTTCATTAGCTAAAGGGCAGTTTTGCTCAATGGAATCATGATAAAATGGGGAATAATCCTGCCTAGTGTTCCAATAGGCTGTTCAGAAAATTGTATGTATTATACAAATTACCCGGAATATAATGATAAATAGTCTGGAGGGGATCGCTTGGGCTTGACGCTAAAAGTTGTTGAGTACGACCCTGGTTGGATTCGGACATTTGAAGAGCTAAGGGAGTTTGTACTCCCGGTATTAAATGACCTTATTATCACAATTGAGCACGTTGGTAGTACATCGGTTCCAGGAATAGCAGCAAAGCCTATTGTCGATATGGACGTAGTGGTCTCTACACAAGAAGATGTGCACACGGCTATCCAAAGACTCGCAACTCTAGGCTATGTCCATGAAGGTGATTTAGGGGCTAATGGACGAGAGGCCTTTATTCCTCCCGACGATGTCGTTTGGCATCACCTGTACGTATGTACAGTGGACAATGTGGAATATAAGCGACATATACTTTTTCGCTTTGTGAGGCCATCTCGAAGACGCCAAAAGATACAGTGACTTAAAATTGGGACTTGCCAAACGCTTCAGTTACGACCGTTCGGCATACACGAATGCTAAAAGCGATTTTGTGACAGAGATACTTCAGCGGGCCGGTTGGAGATGATGTCGTTAGAGATCATACTGTACACTCCTAATGGGCAGATTTGTTCAACAAACGGTGTGTTAGAGCTTAAAGAGCAGGTGGCGATAGACATGCCTACCTGCTCTTTGTTTAAGGGAAAGTATGGAGATTAAATTTCTAGCTTACGTTCACTGATCCATTTTACCATCGCAGGGTCACGATGCGAGAAGAACAGGCTTTCTTTTGTATCCAGCTTAGCAATCGACTCCATGTCCTGCTGGGTTAATTCAAAATCAAAGATGTTGAAGTTCTCAATAATTCGTTCCTTACGAACAGATTTTGGTATTACAACAACTTCTCGTTGCGTCATCCAACGCAAAACCACTTGAGCAACGGATTTATTATACTTCTGAGCTATGGACACCAATACCTCATTATGGAAAAGATCGTTTTTCCCTTCAGCGAATGGTGCCCAGGACTCGATCTGAACATTGTTTTCCTTCATGAATTTTGCATTGTCGATTTGTTGGTTAAACGGGTGCGTTTCAACCTGGTTAACGGCCGGCGTAACTTCATTTTGAATAATCATATCGATCAAACGATCCTCATGAAAGTTACTTACACCAATTGCACGGACTTTTCCCTCGTGATACAACTCCTCCATCGCTCGCCAAGAACCATGTACATCACCAAAAGGCTGATGAATTAAATATAGATCGAGGTAGTGAAGCTGCAACCGTGCCAGCGATCGCTCGAATGCCTTCTTAGTTTTCTCGTAGCCAGTATCCTGCACCCAAAGCTTTGTCGTAATAAACAGTTCTTCTCGTGCCACGCCACTCCGCTTAATCGCTCTACCCACTGCTTCCTCATTCATATAAGAAGCCGCAGTATCAATTAGCCGATAGCCTGCCGCGATGGCGTCGAAAACGCTTTGTTCACATTCATTTTGATCCGCTATCTGAAAAACACCAAAACCGAGTACAGGCATCTCTACACCATTGTTCAAAACAACTTTTTGCATATGAAATCCTCCGTTAATTTTATGAACTTTATTCCACACTACTGAAGAAAGCCTACGCTCAGCATCCTTGAATCTCTTCCCTTCCCACATACTTATTATGCACTGAATCGAAAGGCGACCGTTATCCCGATCATGTCAAATGTTTGCCTAATCGTCCCATGACACTTATAAACGCTCCTGAAGTCGACTATAATTCAACTACAATAAAGGCAGAAGGGGATTGTTCCAATGTCTGAAGTCATTGCAAAACAGCAACAAGAACTGGCCGGCATTATTACTCGATATTCGGAAAAGGACGGCGTTTATCAAACCGATATCCCATTCTTACGTTTTGTTCGCGATTCCAATGCGCTTGTAACTAACCATGGAATGTATACCCCTTCTTTTTGTATTGTCGTTCAGGGAGAGAAAGAGGTTTTACTCGGAGAGGAACGATTTCGATACTGCCCATCTGATTATCTAATTTCTTCTGTTCATCTACCCGTTATCGCCAAAATCACTAAAGCTACACCCAATGAACCGTATTTAGGCTATATTCTCGAATTTACTGCAGATCAAATTTTAGAGGTTATACGCGACTCAAATATCGAGGAAGGTTCAAAGGAAAATGCTAAGCGTGGTATGTATGTAAGCCAGATAGATCTACCTTTACTCGATCCAGCCCTTAGGCTAGCGCGTTTAATGGATCATCCAAATGATATACCGCTGCTCGCGCCACTCTATACAAAGGAAATTCTATATCGAGTTCTGCAAGGTAAGCATGGAAGGGCGCTCCAGCAAATAGCGATTATGGGTAGTTCCGCTCATCAAATCAACGATGTAATTTTATACCTGACAAACAACTTTTCACGATCACAACGAATTGAAGAACTTGCCGACATTGCTAATATGAGTGTTTCTACGCTACATCGACACTTTAAAGAAGTTACTGCGATGAGCCCAATACAATTTCAAAAGCAACTAAGACTTCAGGAGGCACGGCGTTTACTATTAACCGAAGGGGCAGATGCCACAGATGTAGCATTTCGGGTAGGTTATGAAAGTCCATCCCAATTTAGCCGCGAGTATTCCCGAATGTATGGCTTACCGCCTAGACAGGATGTAAAACGCTTGAAAACTTGATTTAGAGGGAGTTAAACTAACGGGAGACTTTAGTTCAATAAAACCGGCGGTGGTCCAGGACTTTATTTTTCAGGTCCTTGACCGTCGCTGGTTTAATATTTGGATCAGTCTAAAAATTATTATTCCAAGTCTGACCATTTAGCGATTCAAAGTCAGCGTAGCACCATCAAATTAAGTGTAAATCGCGGGTTGATGGCCTCGAGGCGCGATGGACGTTCAAACACCGTCAGGATTATCGCCCTGACGGTGTTTGACGTGCGTGCCGCTCATATTCCCTATAGCAAACGAGTCTACCTGCTGGTCCTACGGCGCCGAAGCGATTTGACGCGTTGAATCGCGCAAGATACTGGAGAGTGGTGCTGCAAAGGCTGTGCGCGGGTGGTGAGTTCCGGACATACGATTCGCTACTTTGCTATGCTAAATTGCCCATTTTTCCGTCTCCGCGGACCAGGTTCCCCTATCCGCCGGTTCCCGCGGCGGTGTCACGGGAGCGATTTTACGATCGCGCCCGCTTACGCCTCGGCCAACTCCTTATCGTATTTGGCGTACGATTTCCACACCTCGTAGCCGAGCTTGCCGTAAAATTCGACGAACGGCGTCGTGTCGATGACGATCCGCCGCACGCCGCGCGCCGTCAGGAAGTGAATGGCGGCTTGCACGATCGAGATGCCATACCGATATCCCCTGCACGCTTCGTCGATGCCGAGCGGACCGATGCCGCCGAGCTCCTCCTCGAATAGCGGCGCCCAGTACACATTCTGCGCCAGCAGAGGCGAAGCCGCATCGTTTATCCGGCAGAAGCCGACGATCGCGCCGTCCTTCTCAAGCAGGACGTACTCGCGCCCCATGCCGCCCCTCTCCCAATAGTCGCGATGCTGCAAATCCCAGGTTCCCGGGAAGCACCTCGCCATAAACGCCGTCAGCGCTTCCCGGTCCGCCGGCCCCGCGACTCTCGCCAACGCGCCGCCGCCGAATGCGGGCATGGCGACGCGCTCGTCCGGTCCGTACGACTTGATCAGGTCGTAGACGTCTTCCCTGTGAACGTAACCCCTGCGTTCGAACCATTGTCGCGTCGCCGCGAGTTCTCCCGGTATGCCCGGGAACAGGCGGCGATGCAGATCGTTGCCCAGTGCAACTCGCTCCGCTCCGGCTTCGCGTATGGCATCTTCGGCCAGACGCAGCAGCTCGCTCCCGAGGCCGCTCCCCCGTTGCGACGAATCGACCAGCAGCGCCTGGATCCACCCGGCGTCTCGCCGAAGACCGAAGCGGCCGTCGTCCTCGCCCGGCATTTTAGAGATCGCGAAGCCTACGACCGTCCCGTTCTTGGAATCGCGTGCGGCCCAAGATCCCTTGAGCAGCAGCCGGCTATCCTCAAGCGCATTCTGCCGCAGCAGTCTCGGCCGCATAGGAAACGAGGCGCCCAGCTCCTTGTTCCACAGCGCCAACGCGCCCTCTATGTGCTTCTCCTCGAACCTCTCGAATATCATCGCGTACCTTTGCCTCCCGGATTCCTTGATGAGCTTGCCTACTAGTCAATGTAACGTAAGCGGGAAACCGGGCAAATAAGCAGATTTAACGATTGTTCTTATTCAATAAGATTCGCGTGAAAAACCGGCCTGCGTACCGCAAAAACCGACTATCTCCCTTTCCTGTAGTACATCGGCGGGCGGCCCGTGACGAGCTTGAACACGCGCCCGAAATGCGTGACGGACCGAAAGCCAGCCTTCCTCGCGATCTGATTGACCGGAAGGGTGGACTGTTCCAGCAGCTTCTTCGCCTCCTTGACCCGGACGCTGTTGACGTATTCGACAAACGCAAAGCCAGTTACCTCCTTAAAGGAGCGGCTCAAGTAATAGGGACTGACGAAAAAGCGCTCGGACAGCATCCGCAGCGACAGCGGCTCCGCATAATGCCCGTTGATAAACTTGACGATCTCCGACATTCGGGCATGCATCGGGCTCGGGTCGTCCCGGAGCGGCTCATCTGCCGGACCCGCCAGCCTGAAGCAATTCACCAGCAGCTGCATGGCAAGCGTCTGCGCGTAAAGCTCAAAACCCGGCCCGCGGTCGCGAACCTCCCGCACGATCCGCCGCGCAAGCGCGTCAAGGTCATGCCGTTCGGCCGAAGCGCCAACAGAGATAACGACGAACTCCCGCACAGACAGCGCATCCAGCATATCCGCGCTTGCGCCGTTCACCGCGAGCATGTCTTCCCCGCGCAGGTTCACGACAATCCGCTCGTGCTCGGGCCTATCCGTATCGGTCGTCCGGTGCACGACGTTCGGCGCGATAACGACGATGTCGCCTTCGCCGATGACGATCGTCCGGTCCTGGATAAAAAACCGCCGCCGGCCCGACATCAAATAAAAAATCTCGTACGTGCCGTGAAAGTGCCGAACCGGCATATGATGCCGCGGCGCCTTCCGATGGGAAACCGTGAAGGTTCCTTCCGCATTATCGTACCGGATCTCCTCCACTGGCGGCCACCGCCCTTCGCATTCCTTTTTTACCGCAAGATATAAGAAGAATTCCGCATAAATCGCAAAAAATGAACATTTATCGCTGCTACTATAGGTTTATAACACAAAGGAGGAATGCGCAAGATGGAACAGCCGCAAACGGCAGCCGCAGAAACGTCCCGGTCCCGGGATAACTACTCCCCGATCCAGTGGGCCGAGCTGGCTTGCGAGGCGCTGATGGCCAAGTTCGAGCCCGAGCAGCTCCCCCCGGACCGGTTCCACTATCATCAAGGCGTCTTTTTGTCGGGCATGGAGAAATGCTGGAGGGAGACGGGGAATTCCAAATACCTGGACTACATCAAGCGTTGGGTGGACAGCCATGTAAGCGAGGACGGCAGCATCCGGAAGATCAACCTGGAGGAGCTCGACGACATCCAGCCCGGCGTGCTCCTGTTCAACCTGTACGAGAAAACCCGAGACGAACGCTACAAGAAAGCGCTGGACGCGCTAGTGCCGCTCATTAAATCGTGGAAAACAAATCCGTCGGGGGGATTTTGGCACAAAGACTATTGCCCGAATCAAATGTGGCTTGACAGCCTGTACATGGGCGGCCCGATCGCCGTCCAATACGGCCGAACGTTCGGCGACGATGCGTACTTCGATCTGATGGCGCACCAAGCGCTGCTCATGGCGGAGCATACGACCGACCCCGTCACCGGCTTGATGTACCACGGCTGGGACGAGACCCGGACCGCCGAGTGGGCGGACCCGAAGACCGGCCTCGCCTCGGAGTTCTGGGGGCGCGCCATCGGCTGGTATCCGGTCGCCTTGCTGGAGATATTCGAGTACATGCCCGAGGATCACCGCGACAGAGCCAAGCTGACGGCCATCCTGCAGAACCTGCTCGTCGCGCTGACGAAGTATCAGGACGCCGCCACCGGCCGCTGGTACCAGGTCGTGGACCAGACGGACCGGCCGGACAATTGGCTTGAAAATTCCTGCACCGCCCTCTACGTCCATGCGATCGCCAAAGCGGTACGGATGGGCTACCTGGACGCTAAGTATATGGCGAACGCCTGGAGGGGCTATCAGGGTGTGATCGATACGCTGACGTTCGACGGCGACGGGCATGTCGTCATCGGCGGCATCTGCATCGGCACGGGCATTGGGGACTACGCCCACTATATCGCGCGACCGACCAGCAAGAACGATCTGCACGGCGCAGGCGCGTTCATCCTCATGTGCGCGGAAATGTGCCGGCATCGCGCCTGACCTCGCTGCCCGGCCGCGTTCTCATTCCGTTCCTTTAAACCTGGAAGCGGTAGCCGGCTCCCCATATCGTATCGATGTATTGCGACCGGGAGGAATCGATCTCGATTTTCTCCCGGATCTTGCGGATGTGCACCGTGACCGTAGGCAGGTCGCCGAGCGAGTCCATGCCCCAGATTTGTTCGTACAGCTGCTCCTTGCTGAATACGCGGTTCGGATTGGAGGCGAGGTACGCGAGCAGATCGAACTCCTTCGTCGTGAACGCGACCTCTTTGTCGTTAACAAAGACGCGGCGCGAGGCTTTGTCGATGAGCAGGCCGCGGATGCGGATCTCCTCCCGCTTCTGGCCGCCACCCGACAGGCGCTCGTACCTGGCGAGGTGCGCGTTCACGCGCGCCACCAGCTCGCTCGGGCTGAACGGCTTGACGACGTAGTCGTCCGCGCCGAGCCCGAGTCCTCGGATCTTGTCGATGTCCTCCTTCTTGGAGGAGACCATGAGGATCGGGATATCGAGCTCGCTGCGCAATCGGCGGCAAATCTCGAAGCCGTCCATCCCCGGCAGCATCAGGTCGAGCAGGACCAGGTCGAATTTGCCTTCGAGCGCCCGCTTCAACCCCCGGTCGCCGCTGGTCTCGATATGCGGTTCATAGTTATGAATCGCGAGATAATCCCGTACGAGCTCTGCCATGCTGAGATCGTCCTCGACGATCAGGATGCGTTTCATCCGGCGCCCCCCTTCCTGTCCATTTCTTAAGCGAGATCGTGATCAACGTGCCCGCCCCTAGCTCGCTCGTCGCCGTCAGTCTGCCGCCGTGCTCCTCGACGATCTGTTGCGCGATCGCGAGGCCGAGTCCGCTGCCGCCCGTATCCACGTTGCGGGCCGCGTCCGCCCTGTAGAACCGTTCGAAGATATGAGGCAAGGATTCCGCGGAGATGCCCTTCCCGTTGTCGCGGATCCCGATCTTGTAATACCCGTCTTCTTCGATAAATCCGATCCATATGGCCGCGTCCGCCTTGTCGGCGTACTTCACCGCGTTCTCGACGATATTGACGAACACGCGCTTCAGCTTCTCGCGGTCGGCCACGACGACGGCCGGCTCCGCTAGCGCGGGCGGCTCGTAGATCAGCTTCACGCCGCGCTTTTCCGCGTCCAACTGGAGCTCTTCGGCGCAATCCGACAGATAGTCGTCCAGCGTCACTTCTTCAAAGTGAAACGGCAGCCGCTTCAGGTCCAGCTTCGAGAACAGGAACAGTTCGTCGATCAGACGGTCCATTTGGACCGTTTTTCGGTGAATTGTCTTGATGTAGCTGTCCAGCATCTCGGGCGTATGCGTGACGCCGTCCATGATGCCCTCGACGTAGCCCCGAATCGCGGCGACCGGAGATTTCAAATCGTGGGAAATGTTCGAAATTAGACTGCTGCGATTGTCCTCGTACTGCAGCTGCAGGTCGACCGAATCCTTCAGCTTGATCCGCATCTCCTCGAATGCGGCCGCAAGCTCGCCGATCTCGTCCCGCGATTCGGGGCGGACCGGGTGGGACAGATTGCCCTCCTTGATCTCCTCTGCGGCTCGCCGCAGGGAACGAAGCGGGCGAATGATGCTGCGGGAAACGAAATACGTCAATATGCCGTTGACCACCACCAGGATAATCAGGAGCGCGAGTAAAAAGGGCTTGGAAATGCGCTCCGCGAGCCAGCCCAGAAAATCCAAGTTCAGCAGCATATAAAAGCTGCCTTTGGAGCCGTCCTGGAAGACGACGTTATACTGACGGTCCAGCATCCAGCTGCCGTTGCCGATATCGTGGCCTTCCATCCAGCGGACTTCAGTGCCGAAGGGCGGCAGATTGGAAGCGACCCTCGTCTCCTTCAGGTCCGGCGAGATATATTCGACCCGATCGTCCAAGCGGACGATCAATCCCATGTTGATCTTCTGCAGCCGATCGTCGTACGCCTTCATCAGGGAAGGGTCACGCAAGGAGTCGGGGTCGCCGGCGATTCGCGTCCGGATATCCGATGCGATGCTTGACTCTTCGCCCATGATCGCCGCGAGCGGATTGCCGTCTCCGGTATCCAGCGTGAACACCGACTTCAGATCGCCGACCGCAGAGACGACGATCACCAGGAAGGAGATGCCGATCAGGATGAGCGGGATGATCAGCATCGCCAGATAAGACAGCAAGAGCCTGATGCGGATCGACATATGCATTCTCCTACGCTTCTTTTTTATCGAAAAAGTAATAGCCCGTTGTATAGAATACCATACCGCAACCGACAAGGAGGCTGAGAATCGCGAATATTCTCCCTGCGGGGATCGAACCGCCCAGCCAGAGCTGATGCCAATTCATGTACGTGACGGGCGAAAAGACCATGTAGTCGGGGAAAACGAGCGCCAGCCCCTTGGCGGCCGCGTACAGCAGGATGCATACCGTCAGCGCGCCGCTCGCGTTTTTGAAGCCGAGCGATACCCATGCCGCCGCCGTGCACAGCACGAACAAGGGGAGAGCGGACGCCGCATAGGCGACGGCGGCTTCGGCCAGTCCCCCCGCCGCTATTCCGGCGTCCGGCAGCAGGAAGGCCGCGGCCTCCGATGCGACGAAAACAAGCAGCAGCAGTCCGGCGGTATGAACGAACAGCGCGAGCAGCTTCGCGGCATAGATCTTGGACCGGCTCACCGGGCGGGACAGCACGGATCGGATCGTCTTGTCGCCGATCTCGCCGGATACCATATCGGACGCGGTCATGAAGATCAGCAGCGGCAGCACGAACAGCGTCATGGCGTTCAGGATCGTGACGGCATACTGATCGCTTGCGATACCCGCGACGCCCAATCCGTTCTGCAACTGCCGGACGACAGGCAGGCCTGCGAAGGGCAAGAGCAAGGCGACCAACAGCAGCCAGATCGTTTTTTTTCTCGCATACAGCTTCATCAGCTCATTAACGGTCGATCGCTTGAGCAGCTCCATTCGTCTCTCCTCCTTTTTCCGACCGAATCTGACTGATATAGTAGCTCTCCAGCGACTGGCCCGAAGCTTGCTTCAGCGACGTCAAGCTGCCTTCCCGAATGATCCGGCCTTCCTGAATGATGCCGATCCGGTTGCAGATCGACTCCATCTCCGAGATCAGGTGGCTGGACAGGAAAAAGGTGATTCGTTCCTCGCTCGCAAGCCGTCCGATCAGCTCCCGCAGGTCGACCGTCGCTTCGATATCCAGCCCGTTGGTCGGTTCGTCCAGGATGAGCAGCTCAGGCCGGCCGATCAACGCCGACGCAATCCCCAGCCGCTGCTTCATGCCGAGCGAAAAATGGCCGACCTTCTCCCGCTTGCTCGCCGACAGTCCGGTCAGCTCGAG
The DNA here is from genome assembly GCF_030014955.1 of Cohnella hashimotonis. Lineage (NCBI taxonomy): Bacteria > Bacillati > Bacillota > Bacilli > Caryophanales > Paenibacillaceae > Cohnella > Cohnella hashimotonis. The sequence goes on along the minus strand of NZ_JAGRPV010000001.1, from coordinate 1,582,936 downwards.
CACCTCGTCGATCCGCGTCCTCGGCAGCTCCGGATACAGCCTTGCGGCCAGCTCCAGATTTTTGTAGGCGCTCATGTATTCGAAGGCTTCGGCTTTCTCGATCAGCACGCCGACGCGGCGCATGGCGCGCTCGTAGTCCTCGGCGATATCGAATCCGAACAGCCGGACGCTTCCGCGATCCGCGCGGACCAAGCCGGCGGCGATCTTCATGACCGTGGACTTGCCGGCGCCGTTCGGGCCGAAGAAGCCGTAGACGTCGCCTCTGTTTACCTGGAGCGCGACCTCGCTTACGCCCCGATTGTTTCTATAGCGTTTCGTTAGCCCTTGTATGTCCAGCACCGCGGCTTCCGACATAATCTCCCTCCTCTTAGTGAAGCGGCAGAGCGGCCGCCAGGCCGCTCCCTTTTTCCGGATGTCATTCGCCAGTTAGTCTTGAAGCTTGTCGGCTTCGATCTTGTTGATCTTCTTGCCGGCCAGGTCCAAGGTATCCGGCGTCGTGGCGTTCACGTCCCAGGTATCGATATCCGCGCTGACGGTCAGGCGACGCGATGCGCCCGCTTCATCCTTGCCCGTGACCGCGAGTTCGACGACCTGATGGACGATAAAGTGATTCGCGTCGATCTCGGCGTGCAGCGAGACCTCGTCGATGTTCACGTCCTGCGTCAACCGGGGCAGCTTCGCGTCCAGGCGGGAGAGATCGATACCGACGACGCCCGTATCCTTCAAGGCCGACTCCCGATGCGCGTTCTCCGCGCTCAGCGCTTCCTTCACGACGAGCGAGCCGATCACGTTAAACGTCGCCGGGATTTGCGACCCCTTCAGCGTCATGTCGATCGCTTGCGCGCCGCCCGTTCCGCCGCTCAGGTTTACGTTATTTTTCAGATTGCCGACGAGCGCGTCGGCCAGCTTCTCCAGCCCTTGCCCAACGGCGGGATCCTCGGGACCCCAGTCATGGCCTTCGGTGCGATCCGATTCGTCCGTCTCTGTCGCCACGTTGTACGTGTCGCTGCTGCCGGACTTGAAGATCGTCGTACCGTCCTGATGGTAAAATTCGAGCTGTTCGGACGCCGCGCCCGTCGCGATCTCTGCGCTGCCGCTAACGCCCCGTGCGGCCTTGCTTTCCTTCAGCGTCCCGTTGACGTTCAGCAGCTCCTGGCCGTTATCCTTCACCGAGAGGACGTAATGCTGCGTCGCGTTCTCCGTCGCCGCGGTCGTTTTGATCGCCGTCTTATACGCCTCGTAGCCGCCGCCCGCGCCCCCGATGTCCGCAAACGCCGACGTTACCAGCAGCGCGCTCCCGATCGTCAGCCCCGCTCCTACCATCGCCAATTTCTTTTTCATCCTTCATGACCTCCTGATTCCGATTCGCGGCTTCGTCGGCCGCCTGAATTCATATTAGCGGCCAATTCTAAATCGCCTGAAAACGAAAATAAACCGGAAATAAGGAAAAGATTAAAAAAAAATAAACTTTCGGGCAACGGGGCGAATAAACCGAAAAAACCGCCAGGGATATCGCCCTGACGGTCATGTCATTTCGATTCGTTTGCGGCGGTGCAGCTTGTCTAGTAAGAGCTCGGCTGCGAATCCTTTATTGCCTGATGACGAGCACGTCGCGCGGCGGAGTGCCCGTACTTTGTATGCGGGCGATCTCTTCGTTCGTCAGTCTGCGCCCGACCAGGACGAACGAAGACGTGACGTTGTTGAAATTAAAGCTTCCCAGATTCGCTACGCTCTGGCTCCCGCGGAACACGCGGAACGAGCCGCGGAAGTTCGTTTGGGAAAACAGCACAAGCGTGACTTGGGCGCTTTGCACGACATTGTTGAGCCGAAAGCTCGACAAAATGTTGTTAAACCGGAATGCCCCCAGGTCCCGAACCGCCACGCCTCCGCGCCGGAAAACGATGCGGCGGCCCGTAAAGTTGGTGCCGGACCAGAGTGCGAGGCGTACATTTCGATTGGCCAATTCAATCACTTCCTTGTCTTAGGATACGATCATCGTATTCCTGCGACAAAAAATGGAATCGGTCATATCGAGCGGGGAAAAAGCTTGTTTTACGTGTCGGAGGTATCCAGCTCCCCCGCAAGGTGGCCCGCCCCCTGCCGCCTCACGCGATATTCCGACGCCGGGACGCCCTCCAGCTCCCGGAAGACGCGGTTGAACTGCTTCGCGTTTTCGAAGCCGACGCTTTGGCCGATCTCGTATATTTTGGCGTCCGTACGCGCGAGCAGCGCCTTGGCCTTCTCGATGCGCACGGCTTTGACGTACGAGACGAAGCTCTGCCCCGTGTATTCCTTGAACAGCTCGCTGAAGTACGAATAATTGAGCGATACGTGATTGGACACCGTGGCCATGTTCAGGTCTTCGGCATAATGCGCTTCGATATAAGCAACGGCCTTCCGCATCTCCCGGTTATCCCCGAGCGTGGAGCGGACCGTCCGGACGTAATCGTTCAGCCGGAACAGCAGATTTTCGGCCTCGTGAAAATATTCGTGGATGTCCGAGAAACGATAGATGCTGCCCACACGCTTATACAGACGCAAAATTTCCAGCGACGCTTCGCCGTACGTGCGGAATACGTCGTCGAATACCGTCTCGTTCAGCAGCTTGCTGAGACGCTCCAAATAGTCGAGCGACACCTCCGAAGTCTTTTTCAGATCGAACAAGCGCACCAAAATCGCCTTCATATCCGCTTCGCGGTCCGTTCCGAGCATATTGGCGAGCCTGCGGACGTCGTCGACCGGCAGCTCAGGAGCGTCCGTCCGGTCCATAACGCTCTCGTAGCGAATGATCGACGAGCTGCAGCGCGGCTGCAGCAGGCTGTAGCCCGCGGCGCGCCGGGCCTCGGCATAGCCGGCGCGAACATCCTCAAGCCGCTCCTTCATGCGGCTCAGCCCGATATGGTAGGCGGAGGAGACGCTCTTGTCCTTCAAATGCCGCATAAGTCTGTCGAACAGCGCCGCCTCGTCGGTCAATACGATCAGGTAACCGTCCTGATCCTCCAGATGGAAGGTCGCGCGCCCTTCCGCGCCGCGCGCAAGAAACTCCTGCGCGAGCACATTTTGCCCGCGGTCGCCGGCGAACCTAAGCGCGCCGACCCGGTAAGCCGTCTCCAGACGCTCCAGCCCCGCGGACCTGCAGCGCTCCGCGGCGTCAGCCGGATCGATGGCGGGGTGCACGAATATATAGTGCAGCTGGGCCGTCCGCAGCTCCTCGCGAACCCGGTCGGCTTCGTCGAGCCGGCTCTCTGCTTCCTCGGCGCGGCCGAGCTCCGCCTCCACCCTGTCCAGAATGCCGTACATCTCTTCCCGGACAATCGGCTTCAGCAAATACTCCCGCACGTGGAATTTGATCGCTTCCTTCGCATACTGGAAGTCGTCGTGGCCGCTCAGGATGATGACGGCGGTATTCGGGGACAGCTCCGCGACATGCCGGATGAGCGCCAGGCCGTCCATCTCCGGCATGCGAATGTCCGTAATCAGGATGTCGATCCGTCCGTCCCGGATGACGTCCAGCGCCTCCGTCCCGTCGGCGGCCAGCGACACGTCGTACCGGTCCCGGTACTGGCGCTCGATCATGGCCTTCAGACCCGCGCGTATGTTTTTCTCGTCGTCGACGATGAGCAGCGTTCGCATCAGCCTGCGCCTCCCGTCAAAATAAAGTATGGAATCCGTATGACGACGCGCGTATAAGCGCTTTCCTCGCTTTCGGCCGCGAGGCCGTACTCCTTGCCGTAATAAAGCTGGATGCGCTGATGGACATTGCGTAGTCCGATGCCGCCCCCTTCTCGCCCGGCGTCCGCTCCGGCCGCCGCTGCGCCGGGAGATTCCGGCGCCTCGAGAGCGATCGACCGGTTGAGCTGCGCGACGCGGTCCGCCGGCATGCCGCGTCCGTCGTCGCGAACGGCGAGCAGCAGCGTCCCCTCGCGCGCCTCCGCCTCGATGCGGATCGTCAGCGCCTCCATGGACGACGCGCGGAGCCCGTGCTTAACCGCGTTTTCCACGATCGGCTGCAGCGACATCTTGAGCAGCTCCTGGTCGAGCAGGGCGGCCGGGATGTCGAGCGCGAGACGGATTCTGTTCTCGTATCGGATGTTCATGATGGCGATATAATTGGTGATATGCGCGATCTCGTCGCGCAGCCGGACGTATTCGCTCGTCCACTTGAGGTTGTAGCGCATCAGACCGCCCAGCGAGGTGAGCGCGTCCGAGATCGGATATTGGCCCTCCACCTCCGCCATCATCTTGATATTTTCGAGCGTATTGTACAGGAAGTGCGAATCGATCTGGTTCTTGAGCGACCGCAGCTCGGTTTCCTTGGACGCGGCCTTCTTGTTCACCGCATCCGCGATCAGCTCGTTGATCTTGCGCAGCATCTTGCGGAAATGATGGGCCAGCTCGCCGACCTCGCCGCCCCCGCGGACCGTCAGGTCGAATCCGAAGTCGCCCTGGCGAACCCGCTTCATCGAATCGGTCAGCATGTGCAGCCTTTTCAAAATAAACGAATTGAGCGCATACGTCGCGATGCTCAGAATCGCGATCAGGATGACGTTGGCTGCGATAAGGCGGTCGCGCGTCTGCCTCGCGCTGTCCAGCACACGCTGCAGCGAGACAACATTGATCATCCGGGCGCCCAGCGGCTCGATCTCGCGGGAGACGGCCAGGAACGGTTGGCCCCCAAGCGTCAGGCGGAAGCTCGCCGGTTGCTGCCGCACCCCCGGATTCAGCGCGTCGGCGAGCTCTTCCGGCGACACGCCGGTTGCCGCCAGCAGTTTCTGCTGCGGGTTGTAGTACAGATGTCCCTGCGAATCCGAGATGACCAGCTGGGACATGTCGTCTGCACTGCTGCCGAACGTCTTGGGGAAGAAGCTGGACATCAGCATGTCGACCTCGAGTATGCCGGCGTGAACGCCCAGCGGGTACATGATCTCCTTCAGAAAAGCGACCTTCGGCTGACCGGCTGGCGCGTTCTCGAATATCATCTTGAACGGATCCGGGTCGTTCGGCGTCAAGCTCCACGCGGTTCGGTTCTCCAAAGCGGTCAGGCGGCCGAACCACGGCTCCTTCGCGACCCGCTCTTCGTCCGCGAATACCGGATAGATCTCGTTGATCCGCTTGTTGTCGAAATAGATGCGGATGTGCGCGATATTCGGATTGTTGGACTGAAGCCGGCCGAGCGCCGGAACGACCGTCGTGCTGAAGTCGATCAACTCGGCGGTATCCGGATCCGTCGACCGGGAGATGTAATCGAGTACCTCCTGGTCCGCCAGGCTGAGGTCGGCCGCGCGCCTGATCGTCTCGATGTTGTTGTCGATATTAAGCCGCTCGATCTCGAGCGTGTTTTCGTTTTTCCGCTCCATCTCGTCGATCGCGCTGCCCGCGAACTGCCTGAACAGCAGCAGCGAGATCAGGACGCTCGGAATGAGCAGGATGATCACGTACGCCAGGATCAGCCGCGTCTGCAGCGACCATTGCTCCTGCCGCTCGACCAGCCTTCGCACCGTTTTTTTCCACCATGTCCGCATCCGCATGCCGTCACTTCCGTTGCCGTCGTATTCTAAGCTTCGCCCGAAAAACTCCAAAAGGACATGCCGTCCCGAAAGGGGCGACAGTCCTTGGTCAAAGCCTTACTTCATGAAATCCGCGAGCTTTTTGACGTTCTCTTCGAACTTCTTCTGGCGGAACGCCTGCATGGCGTCATAGCCGGCCTTGGCGCGGTCGTCCTTGAACTGCTGCAGGATCTTGTCAAAATCCGCGTCGGACTTCGACAGCAGCAGCTTCGGCAGCGCCTTGCTCCAGAGCGTGTCGATCTTCGTCTTGGAGATGCCCTCCGGAGACGTGGCCGGCGGATCGATCAGGTCGTACTGCGAATAGCTGACCGTCTTGCCGCGCGTCCAGTCCTCCATCTGCTTCGTCGGTTCGACGCTCGGCGGCGCCCATTGCAGGTTCATGTTCGTGTCCATCAGCATCCAGAAAGTGTACGACGATCCATATTTTTTGTCAAAAGAAGTGCGGTCGGACTGCATGAGCTGCAGCGCTTCCGGCTTGAATTGGTCCTTGCCGTCGATCGTATCGTACGAGAAGCCCTTCTCGCCAAGGTACAGATCTTTCTGTCCTTCCTCGCTGATCAGGTAGCTGAGGAACTTGATGGCGCGCGCTTTGTCCTTGACGTCCTTGGAGATGAGCGTGACCGTCCAGCCGGAGATCGAAGGACCGGCCAGCTTCGGCGGATCCAGCTTCGCGTTGGCCGGACCGTCCACGGCGATATACACCGAGTTCGGGTCCTTGGCGTACAGCACGTTCTCTTGTGCGGCCAGGTCGGAGCGCTGATAGATCATCGCGAAGTAGCGGCCTTGCGCGATCTTTTCCTCCATCTGCGTGCGCTTGTCGATAAAGATGTCCTTCGCGAGCAGGCCGTCCTGGTTCGCCTGGCGGAATACCTTCAGCCACTTCACGTATTCTTCGTTGTCGACGAGGGCGTACTTGTCGTTGAGCTTGCCGTCGACGTCGCGCGGAATGGCCAGGAAGTCGGCCAAATAATCTTCCAGCGAATAGTTGCCCGTCGTCGTGAACTCGTGCAGGCCGAGCGGGATGAGCGGCTGGCCGTTCACGTCCTTGTACTTTTCCTTCGCGGCCTTGAGGGCGGCGAGGAAGCCTTCCGGCGTCCGCATGTCCGGCTTGCCCAGCGCTTCGTACATGTCCTTGCGCACGAGGAACGTCTGATTGGACGTAAAATTCGTACCGTACGTCTCGTAGTCCTTGGGCGAGGACGATGCGTTCGGATAACCGTAGACGTTGCCGTCCGGCTGGGTGTACCAGCTCAGCTTCGCGGGGTCGGCGACCTTGAAGAAATACGGGTCGTATTCCTTGGCCAGCTCGTTGAGCGGCAGTACGAGCCCTCCCTCCTGCATTTTTTTGACCGCGTCCTCGTACCAGCCGAGCGTGATGAAGTCCGGCAGCTTGCCCGAGGCGATCATCGTGTTCATCTTCTCGTTCTCGTTGCCCGCCGGTACGATGAAGTTGATGTTGACGCCCGTCTTCTTCGTGACGTATTGGGAGGTCGGATCGACGCCCCACTTGTTCGGGAACCAGGAGAAGTTCAGGTACCAGTCGAAGGTGATCGGCTTGGCGGCATCTGCCTGCCAGCCCGGCGCGTCGGATGACGCAACGCCTTCGCTCTCCGCGCTAGCGGAGGCGGTCGCCGAAGCCGAAGACGCGCTGGCGGACGGGCTGGCGCTGCTTGAGGCGGGTGCGCTCGAGCTCGACTGGCTCTCGTTGTTGCCGCCGGCGCAGGCCGACAGCGAGAACGTCAGCGCGAGCAGCAGCGTGGAGGCGATCGTTTTGTTGGATACGCGTTTGTTCATGTTCGTTCCCCTTTGCTTTTCTAATGGACAGTCTTCTATGTGGAAAATCGTGGTTGCCCTATTTAATGGAAGCGTCGTCCGTCCGGATCAGCCCTTGATCGACCCGATCATGAGCCCCTTCACGAAGTATCGCTGCAAAAACGGATACGCGAGCACGATCGGCAGCGTCGTGACGACCATCGTCGCCATTTTCACCGAGTTGGACGTGACGGACTTCGTAATGCCGCCTGCCGCCGCCGTCACCATCTGACTCGTATCGTTCTGCGCGACGACGCGGTACAGGAACGTCTGGATCGGCTGCAGCTCCGTGTTCTGCGTGATATAGATGACGCCCGCGAAGTAGTCGTTCCACTGCCACACGCCGTGGAACAGCGCGATCGTCGCGACGACCGGCAGCGAGACCGGGATGACGACCCGCAGGAATAGCACCAGGTCGTTGGCGCCGTCGATCTTGGCGGCTTCCTCGAGTCCCTGCGGCAGCTCGCGGAAAAACGATACGAAGATAATCAGGTCGAAAAAGCTGAACATGGCCGGGATGATGTATACGAAAAAATTGTCCAGCAGCTGCAAGTCGCGAATGAGCAGGAAGGTCGGGATGAGCCCGCCGTTGAAGATCATCGTGACCGTGCCGAGAATCATGTACAGATTGCGTCCGATCAGCTCCCGCCGGGAGAACGCGTAGGCGACCATTGCCGTGAAAAAGACGTGCAGGACGGTGCCGACGAGCGTCTTGGCGACCGTGATCCCCATCGCGGTCACGATGCCGGGATTGTCGACGACCGCCGCGTAGTTGTCCAGGGTAAACACGCGGGGCAGCCAGTAGATGCCGCCGCGCATGGCGTCCTGCCCGCTGTTCAGCGAGTTGACGAGCACGTACCAGACCGGGTAGATCGTCACGAAGCAGATGACGAGCATGAGCAGGACGTTGATGCCATCGAAGACGGCCTCGCCTCTCGTTCTTCTTTTTAATGCGAACATCGGATTCCCTCCCTTCTCTAGATCTCGGTCAGAACAGCGTGGATTGGTTCATGCGCTTTAAGATGCCGTTCGCGCCGAGCAGCAGTCCGAGCGTGATGACGGACTTGATCAGGCCGACGGCGGTCGCGTACGAATAACGGGATTGGGAGATGCCCGTCTGGTACACGAATATGTCGATGACGTTGCTCGTACTGTCGTTGAGTGCGTTGCGCATGACGAAGATCTGATCGAAGTTGGAGTTTAAGAGGCCGCTGACCGCCAGAATGAACAGAATCGAGATCGTGCCGGCGATGCCGGGCAGCGTCACGTACTGCATCTTCTGAAAGCGTCCGGCGCCGTCGATCGTCGCCGCCTCGTACATTTCCGGCGACACGCTCGCCATCGCAGCCAGATAGATGATCGCCGACCAGCCGAGCTCCTTCCAGATGTCCGAGGAGACGACGATCGTCCAGAAGTATCCCGGACTGGCCAGATAATCAACCGGATCGCGAATGAGGCCGAGCGCCTGCAGAAATTTGTTGATTACGCCTACGTCCGACAGCCAGGTCGTGAGAATGCCGCCCAGGATGACCCATGACAGAAAGTGCGGCAGGTACGAGATCGTCTGCACCGCTTTTTTGAACCGGACCGACCTGAGCTCGTTCAGAAAAAGAGCGAACAGAATCGGCAGCGGGAAGCCAACGATCAGCTTGAGCAGGCTGATGCCGATCGTATTGCGGATAACGCCGGGCAGTTGTTCGTCCGAGAAAAATTCGCGGAAATGCGTCAGGCCTACCCACGGCGCCTCGCCGACCGACTTGATGATGTTGTACTCCTTGAACGCGATGATCAGGCCGTACATCGGGATGTAGTTGAACACGAGCATCCAGGCTACGCCCAGCAAGGCCATCGCTTGGAGGTAGCGCTGGGCGAGCAGCTTCCTGGCCCATCCGGCCGCCCCGCCCCGTCGCGTGCGCGCCTGCGTCCGCTGCGCTTCCAGCGCCTCCGCACGGGCATCCATACGATCGACCTCCTGTCTTTTTCAAGCGTTGTAAGTGTTTTCATCTGTTTGTATTGTACGATCCCTCCCGCAACGTTGGGTAGGCTCGATATTTCGTATCGCGTCTCCGTTTTTCGGAAGTTGGCGTGTGGATCGGGAAAAAATGAAAAGAGCCGCCCCCCTCATCGCGATAACGGGGGACGGCTTCTATATTGCTGCGAAGTCGGACTGATTTAATAAGCGATCGTCGGATTCCAATACGTCGAGTCGCTGGCGTTGTCGCCCTTTTTGTCGACGACGAAGTAGATCACGTCGTTTACGGCGACGGTCACGTTCACGCTCGGGTTAAAACCCGTACCGTCGTTGAAGGCGATCGACTGCCACCCGCTCGCCGGCCAGATCTGCGTGCCGTTCTTCATGATCTTGACGTTGACGCCGTCTCCGCCGCCCATGTCCTGCTTCCTCACGTTGCCGCTGACATTAACGGTGCCCGCTTGCGGCGCCCGCCAGGCCAGCGCGGCGGCGTTCGTATCCGGATGCAGCACGTTCGGCACGATCTGGCACCAGGTCTGCGCGCCCTTCCAAGCGGTGCCGTTCCAGGTCATGTCCGAGTAGGCCGAGCCGTTCCACTGCTTGTAAGACCATTGATTGGCCGCTTGCGTGGCGGAGAATCCGTTCGAAAACGTGTAGGAAGGCGGATACGCGACGATCGGATTCCAGTACGTCGCGTCGCTGGCGTTGTTGCCGTTTTTGTCGACGATGAAGTAGATCATGTCGTTCTGGGCAACGGATACGTTCACGTTCGGGTTATACCCCGTGCCGTCGTTGAAGGCGATGTACTGCCATCCGCTGGCCGGCCATACTTGCGTACCGTTTTTCATGATTTTGACGTTGACGCCGTCTCCGCCGCCCATGTCTTGCTTCCGGACATTGCCGCTGATGTTCACGGTGCCAGCCTTCGGCGCCTTCCAGGCGAGCGTGGATGCGTTCGTGTCCGGATGCAGCATGGTCGATTCGATCAGGCTCCAAGTCTGCGCTCCCTTCCATCTGGCACCGTTCCAGGTCATGTCCGAATAAGCCGAGCCGTTCCACTGCTTGTAATACCACTGGTTGGCCCCTTGCGTGGACGAATAGCCGGTCGCATAGGTGTACGTACCCGATACCGTCGCCGCCGCGGCGGCAGGAATCTCGATGACGATCGGGTGATCGGTCATCGCCAGGCTAATGGCGCTTGCGCCCGCATACGTCGCGGTCGGCGTCGTCCCGACGGTCGGATCGTACGTTCTCGCGATCGCCGCGGGGACATCCAGATTGACCGTAATATTGTTCGTGCCGCTGTAACGGTCGTTCCAGACGACGAGCTCGAACGTGCCGTCATGCTTTTGCAGCAGCAGATCGTGAACGGTCGCCGGCGCGCCGGCGATGGAGTAACCCAGCTGCCCGGGCGTCATGGAGCCGTAGTCGCTAAGGATCGTCGTGAAATTATGCATATAGTCGGCGGCCGGCTTGTAATTGTAATTGACGTCGACGAAGCCGAAGTTCGCTTCGCTGTCGTCCTTGATCTGATAAATAAACGTATTTTTGATGCCTCGTTTGAACTGGCTCAGATACAGGTTCATGAACAGCTTGCCTTGCTGCTGCGGCGTAATGACGTTGCCCGGGCCGCCGGTCGACGGCCAGCCGGTCTCGGTCGTCACCCTTGGTAGCGCTTGCAATTGTGCGTTCGTATAGCCGTTGAATTTCTTGTTCCAGGTCACGCCGAAATCCTGACGCAGCGAATTGTAGATTTCGAGCGTCGGGTCGGCAGCGTTCCAGGTCACGTTGTCGCCGAGCGTCTGCCCGAACAGCTGGCCGTTGCTGCCCGATACGTAGTTATGGGAGTTCGCGTAGTCCGCATAGGTCGTGCCGTCCGGCATCAGCGTCCCCGCTCCGCTCGGGATTTTGATAAATTGCAGGCCGACATTGTCCGGTTCGGCACCGAGGTTGGACGCGCTGTATACGGGATAGTTCAGCAGCGCCGAGTCCGCCTTGACCTGGCTATACAGCGACTGCTGGTACTTGGCAACAGGCATGAAGGTGCCGGTGAGGGAAGAAGTCTGACCCTGGAACGTGACGGGGAAGTTGCCCGGCTCGTTCGGCCCTTCGATCGCCATAAGCGCGCCGGCGTTCGCGAGCGTCCTGGCCTTGTTCAGCTGATCCGTCAGATTGGCGTCGTTCGGGCCGTTCACGCCCGCGTCGGTCCGGATGCCGTAAGTGTTGTACAGGTACAGCAAGCCATTCGCGTCGCCGAGCTCGTTCATCATATCGCGGGCGTTGCGAAGCCCCGCGTAGGACATGGCGGCGCCGACGGACGCCGCGCTCTGCCCCTGGCCCAGATGGATCGCGACCCCGAGCGAATCAAGGAAGTCCGCTGCTCTGACCGCGGTGACGCCGGCCGCATGCGCGGATTTGAGCGGCGCGCCCAGCGGAACGCCCAGCGATACTGCTACAATGGCGGTTACCGTCAGCGATGCTTGAATGCTGAAGCCAATCGTTTTTTTCATCGGGATGCCCTCCGTCAATGAAATAAAATCGAAATGCTCAGATATAGCACAGTCCTGCGGTGTAGGGAAAAGGGACCGGAAACAAATCGCGGAAAGCTTCTGCGCCTTCCGGTGCAGGCTCGTCACGCGCGCCGGAGCAATCGAAAATAAGCCGGATCAGCTGCTGCGAAGTGTAAATGGCAGGTGGCGGGCCTCCCGTTCTCCCTAGCAGCCAATGGCCGTCTTCCCTTTGCTTAAGGATAAGTTCGCTAATATCCCCCCTCTCCCGAAGCCATGGGCGAAGCTGATCGATCAGCGCATCGCCGTCCATGATGCCCACCGTGCCGGGGTGGTTCTCCGTCTCGTCGGGAATGCCGTCTAGCTTGGTCTGCAGTTCGCGCTCGTGCCATGGCACGGGAACGTCCAGCGTCGAGAGTCCGTACCGGCGCACGGCTTCCCCGAACAGCGCCGCGAGCGCCTCCGGATCTCCGGCATGCTCCAGCACGGTTCCGTACCCGTCCGACTTCCTTGAGACGCCGATTACGGCGGCGCCTTTTATCCATCCGCCCGATTCATGCACGAGCACGCGCTGCGACATCTTCATGATGCTTGCGAACGCCTCCGCCTTGAGCAGCATCGCCAGCTCGTTGACGCCGAGACAATACCGCACGGGCCGGGAAGCCATCGCCGCGTGCAGCGCGAACAGATCGTCCGCGCGCAGCTCGCGGACGATCCCTTCCTCGCCGCGGCCGCCGGCGAGCAGCGTCTGCGCCTGCGCCGGGTTCACGCGGTACCGGAGCACCCGTCCGAAGGGCGCGCATCCGTTGCGCGTGTAGAGCGAACGGTCGCCCGATACGAGCAGCAGCGAAGCGCCCGCTTCGCGGGCGAACGCGTACACCTGCTGCAGCAATTGACTTGCATAGCCCTTGCCTCTTGCCGAAGGCTCCGTGCACACCGAGCCGAGCGATAGCACGCTCAGCTCGGCCGCGCCGATCCGTACCGTCCAGGGCACGAGACCCATGAACGCTACGAGCCTCCCGTCCGCTTCGAATGCGCCGTATGACAAGTGCGCCGCCGCGTCCGAGAATATAAAGGGAAACGCGGTCCCCATCGACGTCTGCTCCGCGTCGCGAAACGTATCGTCCGACAAGCGGACTGCTAATTTCATTTCCTCATTTGCCAGCCTGCGCACTACTGTCATGCTGCTTTCCTCCGCTTCCTATTCCACTTTGATTTTCGAGAGCACTTCGGTGTCGAACTTTTTGGCCGCCTTGTCGAGCTCGGCTTTGGGGTCTGCGTTCTTGTCGGACAAGATTGCCTGCATGGCGGTCGTGATGACCCCGTAGTAATCCTGCGCATTATAGGTCGCTTCCGGCTCGCCCTTCATCATGGAGACCGCTTGATCGTCCACCGTGAACACCGTATCCGGATACTGGGCGAGGATGTCCTTCATCTGATTGCCGTAATCGGAATCGATGTTGTAATACACGCTCGTCGGATCCCAGAAGTAAACCTGATTGTTCGTCTTCCGCTCATCCAGAATGCGCTTCAGCTCGTCAAGACCGCTCTGATTGAAGTAATCCAGCGTCAGATAGTTAAACGCGGCCTGCTGCACTTCCGGCGGCTCTTGCGGGTTAATGACGCGATAGTTGCCGCCCATCACGCCGACATGATCGCCGCCCTTCTCCATAGAAGGCATCGGCAGCACCATCAGATCTTCCTTTTTCATGCCGGCCTGGTTGACCGAGTCTTCGATCTTCTGGCCGATGACCATCGCCGCGCGTCCTTGCTTGAACAAGTTGTACGTTTCATTATAATTCAGCGCCCAGTTTTGCGGCAGCGCATTCGCTTCCCATCTCAGCTTCTTCAGGAATTCCATCGCCTTGACGCCGGCATCGGAGTTAAACGCGGAAGTCACTTTGCCGTCCGCCACGTTCTCCGCCTTGCCTCCTGCTTGATACAGGAAGTTGGTCCAGTTCCAGCCGCCTTCGTTGCCCTTGGCCATAATCGCGAAGCCCGCGATCCCTTTCCCCGGATCTGCGGTCGCTTTTGCCGCGTTATAGAAGTCGTCCCACGTCCAATCCGCGGTCGGCAGCGGTATGTTCTTGTCTTGGAACAGCTTTTTGTTGATCATGACGTTCATGATGTAGCCGTCGTATGGCAGCGCATACAGTTTGCCGCCGATCGTCATCGGCCCGAGTAGCTTTTCATTAAAGTCGTTCTTGTGCTCATAGCCGGCCATCAGGGTCGTCAGATCGGCCGCCCATTGATGCTCCGAGAGCGTCTTCCCTTCCGTAGCGAACGTGTTGAATGCGGCTTGGGCCTGGTGCGCGGCCATCTTGATGCCGATCTCGCTGGGCGCGTATTGCCAATCGTTTTTCTTGATCGTCACGTTCGGATACTTCTCTTCGAACCGCTTGATCCGGCTGTCTTCAAGCGCGATGGCCTCCGTGTTGTCCGGCTTCGGGTACTGGATCGTCATCGTAATCTTCGGCGCTTCGGTGGAAGCGGCCGGGCTGGAGGCGCCCGCATCGGAAGCGGATGCGGAGGCGCTTGGCGAGGCGGAAGCGCTCGACGAAGCGGATGCTCCTGCGTTGCCATTGTTGTTGCCTCCGCAGGCGGTGGCGACCAGCATCATGGTGAGCAAGGAAAATGCGAGACCTTTTTTCTTGTTGTTCATTTTTAGTTCCCCTTCCTATATTTGATTCATTTGACAAGTTCATCATAACGGTGCGGGCTTGCCGATTCGATGACGGATCCACAGCATTGTGATGACGGATTCACCGCGGATTATCCTTTGACGCCCGACAGATTCAGACCGTGCATAATATTTTTTTGGAAAATGATGAAGAAGATAAGCGGCGGAATCATGATGGCCGTAAGTACGCTGAACTTGACGTTCCAGGTCAGCATCGTGGCGGTTACGATATCATAATACACGAGCGACGAGATCGGATACTTTTCTTTGACAGACAGCACGAGAGACGGCCAATACCAATCGTTCCAGGTCGCCGTGAACGTGAATATGAGCAGCGTCGAGAACACGGGAAGCGAGAGGGGCAGCGCCATTCTGACAAAGCAGCGAAGCTCCGAGGCGCCGTCTATGCGCGCCGCTTCGAACAGCTCCTTGTTGATGCCGTCCATGAAGCTTTTGAGCAGCAGGATGTTGAACGCATTCGCGCCGGCTGGCAGCCAGAACGCCCAGTAGGAATTGAGCATGCCGAGGCTCTGCAGATTGAGGAAGTTCGGAATCAGATAGGTCGCGCTCGGGATCATGAGCGTGCTCATGAAAAACAGCGTCGCGGTCTTGCGATAGGGGACCTTCATCTGCGACAGGCTGAACGCGGCCAGTCCCGGGATGAGCAGCGCGAAGAAAGCGTTCCCCGCATAAAGCAAAAGCGTATTCAAAAACGCTCTCGTCAGATTGACGTATTTAAAGCCTAAAGCATAATTGCCCCATTCCAGATGATGCGGAAAATAGCTCGGCGGAAAGACGAAGATTTCCTCCTTGGTCTTCAGCGAACCGAACAGCGTCATTCCGAACGGATACAAGAGCGTCACGGCAAGCGCGAGGAGCAGCGCCAGCATCGCGCCGTAGGCGATCATGACCGACTTTTTGTTCATATCGAACGAGGACATAATGCTTCGTTCGCGGACGGCTTTGCTCATGCTTGAGGGCTCCTTCCTTGCAGGCGGTACAGAACGGCGGACAGCACCGTCAGCACGACGAACATCATTACGCCCATCGCGGAGGCTCTGCCGTAATTCATATACGTAAACGCCTGATTGATAATCTGATACATATAGGTCAGCGTCGCGTTGTTCGGGCCGCCGCCGGTCAGCGCCACTTGCGTCTGGAAGCCTTGAGAGGTCGCGATCAGCTGCATGATGAACAGGAGCAGGTACAAATGCCTGATGCCGGGCAGCGTAATATGCCGAATTCGTCTGAACACCCCGGCGCCGTCGATCTCGGCCGCTTCGTACAGGTCCTTCGGAATGCCGACGATGCCTGCCAGATAGATGAGCGCCGTCGCGCCGAAGCCTTGCCATGTCTCGGCCAGGACGATCGAGAAGGTCGCCCAGTGCTTGTTCGTCAGCCAGTCGACGCGGTCGATGCCGAACCAGGACAACAACTGATTAAGCGGACCGAGCGGATCGTACAGCCACATCCACATCGCGTACAGCGCCACCGCCGGCACGATGTTCGGCAAGTAAACGATGAGCCGCATCCCGCTCTGGAATCGCCGGAGCTCCGATATGGCGATCGCCACGACGCTCGGCACCCAGAATCCCATGAGGACGCCGAGGAACATATAAAAGAGCGTATTGCGGACCGCGATGCCCAGATCGCTGCTCGCCAGCGCTTCGACGTAGTTGGTCCAGCCGATGAAGTGGTTCCCGTTGACGAAGTCGATGCTGTAAAAGCTGTAAACGACGCCCTTCACGATCGGCGTCCATAAGAACAAGCCGAAAACGGCGATTGCCGGGACCAGGAACGCGACGCCCCAGAAATAGTCTCTGAACGACTTCGATAGCCGGCCGCCGGCTTCCCCTTTGCGCGCAACCGGCGATTGCGATGCCAAACCAGCCACCATCCTTTCTACTATTCGAGTTATACCTTCTATTGTAAATGGCGGTCCCCGCCAATCCCATGATCGAACCTATGCATCGCGTGACGGATTCTCACAGAACGCTGCGTGGCGGAGCGGGCTGGCGACGAGGCTGCGGACCCGTGGCCGGGATTGCCCATAGATGCGCATACATGGTGCACCATCGCTACTGGAGCCCCCGCCTGCGGCCAAGCTACATTCTTTAGGCACCACAATCCCGCGCACCGGCCAACTATTAACCTACGTCGATACTTTAAGCACCTCAGTGCCGCGCAACGGCCCGCCACCGACGCTCCCCCGCCAACGCAGCAATCTCCATGCAGTCCCCACTTATCAAAACATCAAAAGCGGGAAGAAGCGGGAACCCTCCCGCTTCTTCCCGCTTCCGCTGTTACACGCTTGTGATCGCCTGCCTCATCCCGTTCCCTTGATCTCGCTCTCCGATAAAACCGCCGGCAGCCGGATCAAGGCTCTCGTCCCGCCCTCTTCGCGCGCTTCGAACGAGAGGCCGTACGCGTCGCCGAACCGCAGCTGAATCCGCTTGTGGACGTTGCGGATGCCGAAGCCCTTGTCCTGGTCGGCCGTTCCCGACAGGATGGCCTCGATCTTCGCCAGGTCGACGGGGCGAAATCCGTTGTCTTCGACCGCGATCAGCAGCAAGCCCCCGGACACCCGGATATCGATCGCGACCTCGCCTTCCCCGTCCATCTTGCCGACCCCGTGCAGGATGCTGTTTTCCACGAGCGGCTGGATGACGACCTTCGGCAGCAAATAGGCGTCTGCGCCTTCCTCCAGATTGATCCGGTACAGGAAGGAGCCTTCGTACCGTTTCTCCTGCAGGTTTAAGTAGGCTTCGACATGATTAAGCTCTTCGCGGATCGTGATGATCTCTTTGCCTCTGCTAAGGCCGATCCGCAGCATCGTCGACAGGTCGCGCACCATATGCGCCACCTCGGGGACGCCGCCCCGGATGCCGTACCAGTAAACCGAGTCCAGCGTGTTGTAGAGCAGATGCGGCGTGATCTGTGAGTGCATAAGCATGAGCTCGGATTCTTTTTGCTTGATCTCCATCAGGTACTTCTCTTTGACGAGCTGGTTCAGCCTCTGCGTCATTTTATAGAAGGTGCGGTAGACGAACCCGATCTCGTCCTTGCGGTCCGCCTCTCCGAAACTCGCGAACGCCTGGCCCGGCTCGTAAGATCTCGTGAGGCTCGCGAGCCTCGCCATCGGCCTGAAAAAGGACTTGCCCAAATAGAAGAAGAAAAACATGACGACGATAAAATAGCACACCGCGGAAAGCTGCAAAATCTCCTGCACCTTCTTGTGGGCGCCGACGAGCGATTCGACCGGGATATCGTAAATGAGGCGGTTATTGTAAGCCACGCTGTCGTGAAAGATATGCATGACATTGCCCGTGATGCGGACGCCGGGAAACAGCACTTTTCCCGTCTCCGGGGTTTCCGACTTCGAGCCGAGCGCAGCGGTGCCGGCCAGCACTTCGTTGTCGGCGTTCACGAGAAAGACATCGGTGCCTTTGGGCAGCGCGAATGCGTTCATATCCGTCTTGAGTTTGTTCTCGATCGCCGTGGCGACGAGCACGCTGGTCGTCTTGCGCCCCAAGGAGATGTCCGTCACCGCTCTGGTATAGGCCATCGTTTTTTGCGGCTTTTGTTTGAAGCCGAACTTATCGATGAGCGATACGGTACCGAGGCCGCTCGCCTGAATGGCCGTGTTCAGCCACGGAATGTCCTTAAAGTCCCGTACGAAAAAAACGCCGCCGTCCGACACGTCCGAATTCGGCGCGAATTCGAACTCGGACACGCGGTCCGTCATGACGAACAGCGAGTATTTGACCTGGGAGGAATAATCGGCAAGCAGCTTCTCCGTGGCCACGTACCGCTGCACGCGTTCATCGTCCGCGATTCGCTCGACGTCGTTCCATTTTTGCACCGCGTCCGAAGCGATCAGCGCCACCGTCGTCTGGTCGATCGAGTCCAGCACGCGGTCCATTGTCGCATGATTTTGCCTGTTCAACTCAAAAAAGGCCTTGCCCGTCTGCTGCTTGATCGACAGGGACGCCTGGTCGGAGGCGACCCAGAAGATCAGCAGCATCGGAACGAGGATCAGCACGACGACGAACAGCAGCGCTTTTTTCATTAATCCGTACGAATTCGCCTGCCTGAACAATGGTAGTCACCCTCATCGACGAACGGTATTGGGACTTTCTCCGTAAAAGCGCTTAAATATCCGGCTGAAATGCTCCGGCGATTCGTAGCCGACCTCGTCCGCGATCTCATATCGTTTCTTGGACGTGCTAAGCAGCAAGTGACGGGACTCCTCCATCCGCAGGCTGGTGACGAAATCCCACACGGTATCGCCCGCGATTCGCTTGAACAGATAACTCAAGTAGTTCGGGCTCAAATGGACATGGTCCGCGATATCTTGTATTTTCAAGCCTTTGTGCCTGTACGTCCTCCGGATATAATCGATCGCTTGCTGCACGATGACGTGGTCGCGGTCGTCCATGGACGTGCGAATGAGCGTCGCGGCCTCCGTCAGGTAAGCTTCGAGACGATGCCGGATCTCGATGGCCGCCGAAGGCAGCTGAAAATAAACGATCGGTTCCAGCGCCCGATACCGCTCGCCTACCGTCTCCTTCATGTCCAGCAGCATGGCATATACGCGGTATGCGATGCTGAGCGCGATCCCGGCGGTCGCTTCCGCCGTATCGAATGCGGGCGCGATATCCAAGGTAAAGCGCCGGACCGCGTCATGGACCTCTTCGCCCTTGCTCCCCGTCTTCATCCATTCGACGAGCCGGTCGGTTTTCTCCTGCCACTGGACCCGGATCGACGCCTCTCTTCGCTGAAAATCCTCCGCATAAAACACGTTGTGCGTCTCGTACAAGCCGCGCCATCTCACGGCTTCCGCCGCTTGCCGGTAGCACTCGGGCAGCTCCGACAGTCCGCGACGCAGCGGGCTGATGCCGATTACGGCTTCCATCCGCAGACAGCTGCGGATGTTGTTCACGACGCCTGCCGCAACGAGGTTCAGCTGCGTCACTTGCTCCGTCCGATCCTGGGACGCTCCGAAGTCGCGGAATTGCAAAATGGTAACGAGGCGATTGCCCTGACCGAAAAAGGAGATCGCCTCCCAATCCGATACCGTCTCCTCGACGATGTTAAGCGAAGCATATTTGAGCAGATTCTGGTCTCGAAAGGAACGGATCGCTTCTCCTTCCCACCCCGCGCGTTCCCATAGCAGCTCGATGACGAATGCCGCAAAATAAGGACCTTCCAACCGAACCTCGAGCTGCTCGAAAATAAAAGGATCGTCTTCGGCCGGCATGAGCGCGCCCGCGATCGCTTCATTTAAAATGTAGGTTCTGAGCGAGGTCATGCCCGTGAGCGAAAATTTTTGCTTCAGCGAGTCCTCCGCGATTCGCTTGTATTTCTCGTGACGATCCGACAGCGCCTTCTCGACGACCTGCGTCAGCTGCGAGAGCAGCACGGGCTTGATCAAATAATCGCGCGCGCCGAGGCGTATGCAATGCTGTGCGTATTGAAACTCGTCGTGCGCGGAGATGACGACGACCGGAATATCGGGCTTCTCCGACAAGATCGACTCCATCAGCTCGATGCCGTTCATGCCGTCCATCTGAATATCGGTCAGAACGAGGTCGACGGATTCCATGCGCACGTAATCAAGCGCTTCATAGCCGTTCCACGCGGTAAGCACGTGAGAGATATTCAGACCTGACGCCTCCAGGGAATCCTTAATGCCCCGGCATACGATGGCTTCGTCATCTACGACCAGTACGGTATACAAGAGCGCTTTCATCCCTTTCTCCGAAACGATATCCATTGGGGATACAGATCATTCGCACTAAAAGTATACCTTATTGTAATTCGAGCCGACCGCCCCGTCGATGACGGATTCAACGGGCCGATGACGAATTCAACGATAAGGATGCCGCGCCAAAAAATAGATGGCCGGAATGCGTTCACAAATTCGTAATACGTTACCCATTGTGCAACTTTGCACTTTGGGCAATAATCTATATTAGAACGCAGGCATTTGCCAAGGCAGGCTTCTTATTTGGAATCGGGGTGTAAAAATAACGAAGATATGATGATCAAACAAAACTTACGCGATATGAAAAAAGAGGCGACCGCGCACGCGCTGGCGGATGCGGCTTACGAGCTCGCGCTGGAACGCGGGCTGGACGGCTTCGTGGTTGACGACATCGCGCAGCGCGCCGGCTATTCGAGAAGAACCTTCGCCAACCACTTTTCTTGCAAGGAAGAGGCCGTCGTCATGTCCACAGTGACCTTCAAGGAAAACCACAAGCCGCCGGAGCAGGTGCTCGCCGCCATACCGCCCGATGCCCCTCCGCTCGATACGCTGCAGCATTTGCTCAAATTGCGGATTACCGCAGAAATGTTCCGAAAGCTCCGCACGCTCTTGACGATGTCTAAGGAAGCGCCGACGCTCGAGCCGTACATTCTGAGCTTGCTTCGCAAGCTGCAATTCGAGGCGCAGACGATTCTGAGCGAGCTGTCCCGCGGGCGATATCCCGAGAGCTACGCCCATTTGCTGGCCGGGGCGATGTACGGCATCATGCTGCCGCTCATCGACGGCAGTCTTAACGTATTTCTGCCCGGCGAAACGGCGGTAGAATCTGCTGAAGCAATGACGTTCGAGCAATACCTGGATACGGCTTTCAACCATTTGCGCAAGGGCTTCTAATTTAGATTTTCGCACAGACCGTATATATAAAGGAGAGAAACCCCCGTTATGTCGACATTCCTGTACAAAGTGGGCAAGACCGCCTACGGCAAACCGTGGCCGTTCATCGCCGGCTGGCTCGTGATCCTCGCCGTCGTCCTCGCGCTGCTCGGCGTGAACGGCATCCACGTCAGCTCGGAGATGAAGATCGAGGGCACGGAATCGCAAAAGGTGCTGGACCAGCTGGCCGAGGAGCTGCCGGCGGCGTCCGGCGGCCAGGCCAGCATCGTATTCACCGCGCCGAAGGGCGAGCGCCTCGACACCGCGGAGCGTGGCGCCTTGATTCAAAAGGCCGTGAACGATGTCTACGCCAACGAGTACGTCATCAATCCGGCCGAACTGGCCCAGCAAGCCGCTGCGGCAGGCGTTTCTGCCGATGCGAGCCAGGCGAGCGGTCAGGCGGACGGTCAAGCGGGCGGTCAAGCGGGCGGTCAAGCGGGCGGTTCGGCCGCCGCGGGCGCGGCCCAGGATAGCGGAGCCGGGCAAGCAGCGGCCGCCGCGGCGCCTTACGGCCCGATGATGATCGACGGCGCGCCGGTACCCAGCGTCCTGATCTCCGCCGACGGCAGCGTCGCGCTGTTCCAATTCCAATTTACCATGCAGCAGACGTCGCTCCCCGAAGAAGTACCGGATCAAATCATCGAAGCCGCGGAGCGCGTCCAACAGAACGGCTCCGGCATCACTGCGCTGCCCAGCGACTCGCTGAAGAGCAAACCGGCGATCGGCTCCACCGAAGCGGTCGGCATCGTCGTCGCGGCCGTCGTGCTGTTGATGACGCTCGGCTCGGTCGTCGCAGCGGGCCTGCCGCTCCTGATCGCCATCCTCGGGGTCGGCATCAGCGTCGGCGCAGCCTTCGCGTTTTCCAAATTCATCACGATGACCGACATTACGCCGGTGCTCGCTCTTATGGTCGGACTCGCGGTCGGCATCGACTATGCGCTGTTTATCGTCAATCGGCAGCGCCGCATGATTCTCGACCAGGGGCTAAGCGCGCGCGAGGCCGCCAGCCGGGCGATCGGCACGGCCGGCAGCGCCGTCTTTTTCGCCGGCCTGACCGTCATCATCGCCCTGTGCGGCATGCTCGTTATCGGCATCACGTTCCTGTCGGCCATGGCCCTGGTCGCCGCGGCGACCGTCCTCGTCAACGTGCTGATCGCCCTGACCTTGCTGCCCGCCCTGCTTGGCCTTATCGGCGAACGCATCTGTTCGGCCAAGGCGCGCGCCAACAAGAGCGCTTCGGCTTCCGAGAAGCACGGATTCGCGCATGCGTGGGTTAAAGGCATCGTCAAGGCACGCTGGCTCGTCGTCGTTATCGTCATCGTCGTCCTCGGTTTCGCCGCCATTCCGGTCGTCGAGATGAAGATGGGCATTCCGTCCGGCGCGACGGCGAACCTCGACACGGGCGCCCGTCAGAGCTACGACGCCATCTCCGCAGGCTTCGGAGAAGGCTACAACGGCCCGCTTCTGCTCGTTGCCGAGCCGCGCGCCGAATCGGGCAAGATCACGATGGAGACGCTGGGCGCGATCGTTCAGGGCCTCCAGAAGCAAGCGGGCGTCGCGATCGTCTCGCCGATGGGCGTGAACGAAGCGGGCAACATCGGCATCATCAGCCTGATCCCGACGACCGGTCCGACGGACGACGCGACCAAGGATCTCGTGCAGGCGCTGCGCGCCACGGATTCGCCGATCGCGCAGACCAACGACGTGAAGATCGGCGTCACGGGTTTCACCGCCATCAATATCGACATGTCCGCCAAGCTGGCGGAGGCTTTCCCCGTCTACATCGTCATTATCGTCATTCTGTCGCTGATCATCCTGCTGCTCGTTTTCCGGTCGATCATCGTGCCGATCAAGGCGACGGTCGGCTTCCTGCTCAGCGTACTCGCGACGTTCGGTATTACGACGGCCGTCTACCAATGGGGTTGGCTCCACGCGATTTTCGGCTTCGACACCGGCGGACCGCTGCTCAGCTTCATGCCGATTCTGGTCACCGGCATTTTGTACGGGTTGGCCATGGATTACCAGGTATTCCTGGTCAGCTCGATGCGCGAATCCTATGTACACGGTCATAAAGGAATCGACAGCGTCGTGCACGGCTACGAGCAAGCCAGCCGCGTCGTCGTTGCAGCCGCTGTCATCATGGTCTCTGTTTTTGCCGGCTTTATTTTCGCGCCGGACATCATGATCAAGCAGATCGGCTTCGCCCTCGCGGTCGGCATTCTGGTCGACGCCTTTATCGTCCGCATGGCGCTCGTCCCCGCCGTCATGGCGATCTTCGGCAATGCCGCCTGGCGCCTGCCGAAGTGGCTCGACCGCATCCTGCCGAATCTGGACGTCGAAGGCGACAAGCTGCTCGCGCAGCTGAAGGCACGGGGAGAAAACTGATTGTCGGTTAGAGCAATTTGATTTTAAAAATGGGGCGAAGCAGAGGAATTTCCTGCTTCGTCCCGTTTGCGTTTCGGTCTGCGGCCACTTTTTGAGTAGATTACGGGGATAGCAAAGCCGTCTCCACTTGGCGGGAGCTCGGTGTAAATTTGGAGCAGAGACGTTGTGCAGCGTTTCTTTAGGGAACCTCGGCGATATTCGCGGCCAAGAGGCGCTGTATAGCGTTTCTTTGGCGGACCTCGGCGATATTCGCGGCCAAGAGGCGCTGCACAGCGTTTCTTTGGGGGACCTTCGCGAAAAATGCGGCGAAGAGGCGTTGTACAGCGTTTCTTTCGGTGACGTCGGCGATATTCGCGGCCAAGAGGCGCTGTACAGCGTTTCTTTGGGTGACGTCGGCGATATTCGCGGCCAAGAGGCGCTGTACAGCGTTTCTTTGGAGGACGTCGGCGATATTCGCGGCCAAGAGGCGCTGTACAGCGTTTCTTTGGGTGACGTCGGCGATATTCGCGGCCAAGAGGCGCTTTACAGCGTTTCTTTGGGAGACCTCGGCGATATTCGCGGCCAAGAGGCGTTGTACAGCGTTTCTTAGGCGGCTCCGGCGCCAATTGTTGGCAAAGAGGCGCTGTGCAACATTATATGGCTGCTCTTGCACCAACCGTGGCCAAGAGACGCTGTCTAGCGCTTCTTGGCGAAACCGTGGCGTCGGCCGAGGCTTCTCAACCTTTTACGACAGTTCCTTTGTGCCCTTTATTTTCATGGACGCTTCCAGCATAGTTCGTCGGCGCATTCGGAAACCTATTCAGGCTGTTTCAATTTAAAACCGGGAGGTGCGACACATGCCGAACAACAAGCAAAACAACACGACCCGCCAAGGTCAAAACGTTCAAGCGAACAAGGTTCCGTCTTCGACGCAAAGCGATACGGAATTCGCGTCCGAGCAATCCCCAGGCACGGGTTCCGTGACGAA
This sequence comes from Cohnella hashimotonis, assembly GCF_030014955.1. Lineage (NCBI taxonomy): Bacteria > Bacillati > Bacillota > Bacilli > Caryophanales > Paenibacillaceae > Cohnella > Cohnella hashimotonis. Next base: position 1,558,346 of record NZ_JAGRPV010000001.1, on the reverse strand, counting down.
GCTGCCTAGCCGTAAAGGCTAAAGCTCGTAGCGATCTGGCGTTTGGCCACTGCGCCGGACGGCGTAAGCGGCGCAATCGCACCGATGCCCTCCCGTTCAGCCGAGTAAGCTTCGAGACCTTGCGAAAAGGGCTGCTCCGACCTGGGGCGGCTCTTCGTCTATTCGGACAGGTGCATAATTTCATTCCCCCTCATGCAAAATACGAAGGTTCCATATTTACCCTGCCGAGGGAGGTGCGAGCCATCGTCCAGTACAGCCGCTTTCAATTGTCCGCTTTGATCATCCTGTTTCAGATCGGCAGCTCGTCTCTGTTCCTGCTGGCCAGCGACGCCAAGCGCGATGCCTGGATCGCCACGCTCTTCGCCATGCTAGTCGGCTTCGCGCTACTCGCGTTCGTCACCCTGTCGATCCAGAAGCTCGCGCCTCGCCAGAATCTCGTCGACATCTTGCTGGCCTACTTCGGAAAGTATGCGGGCACGGTGCTCGCCGTTTCCTACATCCTCTACTTCAGCTATAAATCCATCCGGAATTTTCGCGAATTCAGCGATTTGATGATTGTATATTTGCTTCCGCATACCCCGCTTGCTGTCGTTTTGCTCGTATTAATTCTTTTGTCCGCCTATGCGGTTTATCAAGGGGTGGAAGTGTTTTTCCGCCTGGCCGAGGTTCTCCTCCCTGTCGTTCTCATCGTCTATTGCGCGCTGATCTTCTTGCTCATCGGCGCAGATATCGTTCATCTCGAACGGCTGCAGCCGATCATGGAGGGGGGCGTGCGGCCGGTTTTCGACGCCGCGATTCCCGAGGTTATTTCTTTTCCATTCGGAGAAATGGTCGTTTTTCTGATGCTCTGGCAATATTACGGCGACCGCAAGACGTTAAGCCGGGTCACCTTGTTCAGCTATTTGTTCGCAGGCGTCTTCATCGTCGTCACCAATATAGCCATCATCGGCAGCCTCGGTCCGGTATCGCTGATCAGCTCCATTCCGTTCATGATGGGCACGAGCTTCGTCCAAATCGCGAGCGTCATCGAGCGGATGGATCCCTTCGTCGCTCTGCTTCTGTTCACGGGCGTCTTCATGAAGCAAACGACCTACTTTTTGGCAGCTACGCTCACCGCTTCCCGTCTGCTCAAGCTGCGGCACCGCACGATGATCCTGCCGGTCGGGATGGTGATCTTCGGCGGCTCCCTCCTGTTTCGCAGCCAGATGGCGCAGGTGTGGATCGGTTTTAAATACAATTTGAAGTATCACTTCCCTATCTTTCAAATCGCCATTCCCCTGCTCCTACTCTTGATCATGCTGGCGAAAAACCGACAAATGAAGGTGCGCGCATGACCAAACGACGTTCAACCCCGATTCCCGAATCGTCCGCAGTTGCGCTTGAATGGATGATGAACGAGCTCGGCCACGGCGCGGATATCGTGACCCGCGATTTTGCCTGCGGCGCAGATGGGCAGCCGCTCGTGACAATCGTCTACATCGAAGGACTGGTCGATCCGATGTCCGTCAACGGGAGGATCGTCGATCGCATTCTGGACGCGGCACAATCGCTCGTCGAGTCGATAACGGGCTCCGAACGTTTGCGGCTGCTCAAAGACAAGGTGCTGGCCGTCGGCGGCATCGCGGAGGTCCGAACCGGCGAAGAGATTCTCAAGTCGCTCCTTGAGGGCAGCACGGTCGTGCTTGTCGAGGGGAGCGAGATCGCCGTATGCGCGAACACGGCGGGCGGCGAGCATCGAAGCATAGAAGAACCGAGCTCCCAGACCGTCATCCGCGGACCGAAGGAAGGATTCACGGAAAGCATGCGGACGAACGCTTCGCTCATCCGGAGAAAAATCAAGTCGCCGAAACTGAGGATCGATCATAAAAGCATCGGAACGGTGACGCAAACCCAAATCGCCGTCGTCTACCTGAAGGACATTGCGAACCAAAAAATCGTCGACGAAATCCACGAACGGCTCGATGGCATCGATACGGACAGCATCCTGGAGAGCGGCTATATCGAAGAGTTCATTCAGGACCGGACGTTCACGCCGTTTCCGACGCTGCAAAACCTGGAGCGCCCCGACGCGATCGTCGGCGGGATCCTGGAAGGCCAGATCGCGATCATCGTGGACGGCACGCCATTCGTGCTGCTCGCGCCGGTCACGTTCAACCGTTTCTTTCAATCGAGCGAAGACTATTATCAACGCTTCGACATCGCTTCCTTTCTGCGATTGATCCGGTTCGGTTCGTTCCTCGTTTCAATGCTTCTCCCTTCGCTGTACATCGCGATCACGACCTTTCATCAGGAAATGATTCCGACGACGCTGCTGATCAGCCTGGCCGCGCAGCGGGAGGGGACGCCGTTCCCGGCGATCGTGGAAGCCTTCATCATGGAGATCACCTTCGAAGTGCTCCGCGAAGCCGGGGTGCGCATGCCGAGAGCGATGGGATCGGCGATCTCGATCGTCGGCGCTCTCGTGCTCGGTCAAGCCGCCGTGCAGGCCGGGCTCGTATCGGCGGCGATGGTCATCGTCGTTTCCTTTACGGCCATCGCGAACTTCGTCATCCCGTCGGTCAACATGGCGACGGCCTCTCGGCTCATCCGCTTTGCCATGATGATACTGGGCGGCACCTTCGGCTTGTTCGGCGTCATGACGGGGCTGATGTTTTTGTTGATCCATATGGTCAGTCTCCGGTCGTTCGGCATTCCGTTCATGCTGCCGTTGTCACCGCTCTCGATACCCAATTTGAAGGATGTGTTCATCCGCTTGCCTTGGTGGGCGCTCTCGACGAGGCCGCGGCTGATCGCGGATCCGAAGGCGAACGTCCGGCAAGGCAAAAACCAAAAACCCGAGCCGCCTTCGTCCTTTTCCGGCGAAAGGAACGACGAATGAAAGAGAAAATCACGTCCTTTCAAGTGTCTGCGCTCATCATGTTCACGATCGCGCCGACGGGCATCCTGCTGCTTCCAGGAGCGATCACATCGTTCGCGAAGCAAAATGCCTGGCAGTCGGCGGCGATCGGCACGCTCATCGGAATCGGGATCGCCGTGCTGGTCGGCCATATTGGCAATCAAAACCCCGGCATGCCCCTGATGAATTGGCTGGAGAAACGACTCGGACGATGGGCTTGCGTATTGATCGGACTGTTCCTGGCCCGCTACTATATCACAGTCTCCGTGATCACCCTGAGCGAATTTTCGTATTTTATATCCGATGAAGTGCTGCATCGCACGCCGCAATGGCTGACGATGTCGATCATCATGCTGGTCGTGCTCTACGCGGTCGGCCAAGGGATCGAGACGATCGTCAGAGTCAACATGATCACGTTCCTCTTCTCGGTCCTGTTGATCGCCGCAGGTTCTCTGCTCATTATGAAAAACATGCACGTGAAGCCGCTGTTGCCGCTGTGGGAAGGCTCCTTTACGCCCGTTCTGAAGGGCAGTCTCCTCCCTGCCAGCTGGATGTCCGAGGTCGCGGTCTTGCTGCTGCTAGCGCCTTATATCCGGCAAAAAAAAAGCGCGATCCGTGCGGGAATCGCGGGTGTGGCGCTTGCCGGCGCGTCGATCACCGTCACCGTCGCCGTCTCGATCGCGACGTTCGGCCCGCGCCTCGTGCCGCTCATCACCTACCCCGGTTTTTTGATCGTGAGCGTCATCGAGATCGGCAGCCTGCTTGAGCGTCTCGAGATCGTATTCATCTCGATCTGGCTGCTGACCATGTATTTGAAGCTCTCGGTCCTCATGTTCGGGGCTAGCCAGTGCTTGGTGCAAAGCTTCCATATCCGCAACGAGCGGCCATTCCTGTTCGCGCTGGGTCTGTTCGTGTTGCTGAATGCGCTGTACTCGTGGGGCAATGCCGCCGACTTCTACGCATACACCGTTAAAACCGGTTTTTTAGACCTGCTGTTCAGCAATGCGCTGGTGCCGGCAATCATCGCGGCGGGTCTGTGGGTCACGGCCAAAGGAATGAGGAGGCGACGTTCGTATGACCCGAACGATTCGTAAGGGTATCTTGGCTGCCTCTTGCCTGGCCTTCTGCATCCTGCTGTCGGGGTGCTGGGACCGGACCGAGCTCAACGAGCTCGCCATCACGTCCGCCACGAGCTTCGACAAGACGGATAAAGGCTGGACCATCTCCTACCAGATCATTATCCCTTCAGCCATCTCTTCAGGCTACGGCGGCGGCGGCGCAGGCAGCAGCGGATCGCCGATTACGGTGTATTCGACCACGGGAAAAACGATCAGGGAGGCCGTGTCCCGCAGCGTCATGGAAAGCCCGCGGGAGCTCTATTTTGCGCATAATCGCGTGCTGGTCGTAAGCGACAGAGCCGCCCGCTCCGGCATGAACGCCATCCTGGACGTGTACTTCAGGCTGCCGGAAGCGCGGGAGACCGTCAATATTCTGATCTCCGAAGGGGACCCTTCGCGAATAATCAGTCAGTTGTTCGCCATTCAGCGCATCAGCGGAGAAGGGCTGCAGGCCCTGATCGCGAAGGAAAGCAGAATCGATTCGATTCTGCCTGCCGTCAAAGTATACGAGTTCGCAATGAGTATCGTGGGGGATGGACGAAGCGGCGTATTGCCGGAAATCTACATCGGCGGCTCGCCGGACGTAAACCGGACGGATCAACTGTCGAAGACCAGCTTGACGGCGAGGCTTAAACTCGGACGCCTCGCCCTGTTCAAAGCCGATCGGATGGTCGGTTGGCTGAACCAGCGGGAAGCGCTGGGCGTCTCCTTTATCGCCGACCGCATCAAGTCTGCCACCTTCGCTTTTCCATGCGTCAACAGGGGCCAGACGGAGCAGCTGGGAACCTTCCGAATCACGAAGTCTTCGACGAAGCTCGTGCCGAGGCGAGCCGGCGAACGGCTGACCATGGACGTCCGCATTCGGACAGAAGGCGCGCTCGAAGAGATGGACTGCGCGCTCGATCTGCTGGAGCCCAGCGTCCTTCAGCAATTGGAAGCCCGATTAAAGGAGGAAATCGACAATATCGTCGACGAGGCCTGGAAGGCCGTCAAAATGCACAAAGCCGACGTTCTTGGCTTCGCGGAAGCCGTCCATCGGCATGATCCGAAATACTGGAAGTCGGTGAAGAACAACTGGGACGAGGCGTTCGCGTCGATCGCGTTGAAAACCGACATTAAAATGAAAATCGAGCGAGTCGGCGTCAGCACCAAAACGTTCAAAAAACTCGAGGAGCAGGAAAACGAATGAAGCTTACCCCGCTCTTCGGCGTTTTCGCCGCAGGAATTTTGCTGTTCGCCTATTTCGGGTGTAAAGCGATGCTGGCGCACGGACGAAAGGGAGAATCGGCCGGCTTCCTCTTGCTTGTCGCCTGGAGCGTCTATATGAGCCTTGCCAAGCTGAACGATTGGCCCCGCTTGACGCTGATCCGCCTTCAACAGTTCGTGCTGAGCCCGGCTTGCGATTGGTTCCTGCATTTCATCCATTACCGTTGAAGATTCCGATCGTACGTTGTGCGTAAATGGAGATCGGCTGCCGGATGTTCCTTTGACGAACGGCTATGGCCCTTTACTCTCCGGCGCTCCGGTCGAAATCCGCGACGATCAGCATATCGGTTCCCCGGGCCCGGCGAAGCATAAAATGAACGACCGTCTCCTTCAGCAGCGAGTGCCAAAGCGGCCGGCGGGATTGGCCGACGATCAGCAGCGTCGCGTTCAATTCGTTCATTCGCTGCAGCAGCGCTTCGCCGATCCGCTTGCGGCCGCCAAGGGGAGCGATCTCCATCCTCCCGCCCAGCCGTTCGCATAGCTGGCGCAGCGTATCCAAGCGTTTGGCGGCATCGCCGCTCGCCTCGGCGCCCCGCTGCACATAGTGCACATGCCACTCCGCCTTGAGCCGGTGCGCGATGCGGAATCCGCGGCGAATCAGCCGCTCGGCGCGCGGGCCTGCGTCCACGCATACGAAAATCATCTCCTGCCGCCGCCATTGGCCGCGAAGCGAGGCGTTGCGGTCCCAGGCTTCCAGGCGTTCGTCCACGTCGTCCGCCAGTTCGCGAAGCGCAAGTTCCCTTAACGCGATCAGATTGCCGATTTTGAAAAAGGATCCGAGCGCTTGATCGACCTTATCCGCCGCATAGATTTTCCCCTCGCGCATGCGCTGCTGGAGCATTTGAGGGGTAACGTCGATCAGCTCCACCTCGTCCGCCAGCCGCAGAATCGCATCCGGGACCGTTTCTCGCACGCGAACGCCCGTCAGCTGCTCAACCGCGTCGTTCAGGCTCTCCAGATGCTGCACGTTTACGGTGGAAATGACGGAAATGCCGCTGTCCAGGAGGCGGATGACGTCCTCGTATCTTTTTTTGTCCCGGCTTCCCGGCACGTTCGTATGCGCCAGCTCGTCGACCAGGACGACCTCGGGCCGGCGCGCGACGATCGCCTCCGTATCCATCTCCTCCAGCCTGGCCGACTGATAGGGGATGACGGCTCTCGGCACGACAGGCAAAGCACCGACCTGCTCCGCCGTCTCCTTCCTCCCGTGCGTCTCCAGAAGGCCGATGACGACGTCGATCCCTTTGCCGAGCAAGCTGTTGCCTTCCTGCAGCATCTTGAACGTTTTGCCGACCCCGGGAGCCGCTCCGATATAAACCTTAAAGGTGCCCCGGCGGATCGTTTCGATCTTTTTCTCGATCTCTCCCGTGCTAAGACGGCGATATCGCTCCGCGGCCGCCTTGGGCCTCGGCTTAATCGGCAGGATGCGCTCGCCGGTCTGCTCCGCGCGATCCGCCATAATGAACACGTCGATGTTCTTCGTCTTCCGCAGCACCCGGTTGGCGATGGAGCCCTGCCACTTTTCCTGCCAGCGGTTTTTATCGGAATGCCCCATCACGATTCGCGTGACGTTGTTCTCGGTCGCATAACGCACGAGGAGCGACGGAAGCTTGCGCCGGCCGGGAAGCGGCAGCTCCTCGAACTTCGCATCCACCTTCTGGGCCAGCTTTTGAATGGACCGTTTGAAAACCTGCTGGTCCTTGGTCAGCGTCCGCCCGGGACGTACGAACGTCACGACGATCAGATCCCCGTTCAACCGTCTGGCAATCTGCTGTCCTCTGCGCACGTGGAGCGATCCGTTCCAGTGGTATTGCGCCGAGACGAGGATCCGCTCCGCTGCGCCGGAAGGGCCAACGAGCCCAAGCGCCTCGCGATGCTTTTCCAGCGAATCGTTGACGCCCTCCGCCATCAGCCGCAGCGAGATTTCGCGCAGCACGCCGAGGTTGCCGCGACGGCACATCGCCGGATGCCGCCGGTCGCCCAGAATGCCTTCGTCGATTCGCTTCAGGATCGTCTCCGGCGACACGTCGATCAGACGCACCTCGTCCGCCAGCTCCAGCGTGTCGGAGGGTACCGTCTCCTCCGCGCGTATGCCCGTAAGCTTGTAGACGATCTCGTCTTCCCCTTCCAGCTCGTACACGTTGATCGTCGTAATCACGCTGATGCCGTGATCCATCAGGTAGCGGATATCCTCCAGCCGCGTCTTGAACCGCGCGCCGTCGCGGTTGCGGTGGGCCAGGCCGTCGACGAGCACCACCTCCGGGTTGCGGGCAAGCAGCGCGTCGAGCGGCAGATCCTTCTGCTCGATGCCTTCCTTATGCCAATGAATGCTGGGCACGCGCTCGAGCTCGAGCGTCTGCTGCACCGTTTCCGCACGCTGCATCGTCGTTACCGCGCAGATCACCACGTCGATCCCCTGCTGCTTCAGCAGATTGCCTTCCCGCAGCATATGATACGTTTTGCCCGACCCGCTGACCGCGCCGATGATAACCTTCAGGCGTCCGCGATGCAGCTTCGATATCGAGTATAAAATCTCCTCCGGCGTTTTGCGCCGAAACTCCGTCATCCGCTCCCCTCCTCCCGCCGCGGCCGCAGCGCCTGCCGTTCCAGAAATTGTTCGATCACATCGTTAAACGAATCCGGCTGGCACAGGCTGCTCGGTTCGTTCGCGTCGGGAATGATCGCCAGCCTGGCTTGCGGCAGGTGGGCGACGACCTCTCTCATGCGCTCGACGCCAAACGCCGTGTAGTCGCCGACGACGCCTAATGCAGGCCGGGTAAATTCGGTTAAACGTGTCGAGTAATCGATGCGCCTGGTCGCCAGCCGCTGCCGGTACAGCTCTCGCGGTCTCCGGTCCAGCACATTTCGCCGGAGCTCGCTGTAAGCGCGTCCCCACCGGCGGTACGCGAGCCGCAGCGAGGGGAGCAGCAGCTCGCCGGGCGCGTAGTAATCTACCCAGCTCAGATACGCGGCAGCCAGCTGAAGCTTGCCCAGAAACGTGGATGCCTCGCTGCGGCAGAAGCTGTCCGCGATGACGATCGCCTTGACCCGCTCCGGGTACTGCGTCGCAATCTGCTGCACGATCAAACCGCCGTAAGCGATGCCGACGAACACCGCTTCCCGGATATGAAGCGCGTTCAGCAGCATGATCAGATCCAGGCACTGCGTATCGATAATGTCATCCGGAGACTGCCGCAATTCGCCCGAGCGGCCGTTGCCGCGCAGATCGCAGGCGATCACCTGATAACGGTCGGAAAAGTAATCGAGCTGGGGCTTGAACATGCGATGCGTCCAGCCATGCCCGTGAATGAACAGAAGAGCGGTTCCGCTTCCTTGCGTCTCATAGTAGAGCGACGTTCCGTTAAGCTTGGCTACCGGCAAAAGGATACACCTCGTTTATATGCGAAAAATGCGATAAAGACCGCCGTTGGTCGGACAAAGCGACACAATGAAAAAATTTCAGATCGGCAGCGGAACAAAGGGACAGATAGGCAACCGCCCCGTCCGTCATAACAGGCACGGACAGGGCTTTGAACGATTTTTATTTGCCCAGCTTTTCCTTCAGGGCGAGATTGAGCTTCAGCACGTTCACCCGCTTGTCGCCGAAAATGCCCAGGTCGCGGTCTTCAGTGTAAACGTCGACCAGCGACGACAGCTCGGCCGCGGATAGGCCGGTCAGCTTGGCGATCCTCGCAATCTGCACAAGCGCCGACTGTGGCGTAATATGCGGATCGAGCCCCGAGCCCGAATTGGTGATAAGCGCGATCGGCAGCCGATCGACCGGCACGTCCGGATTTTCCTGCCGCCACTTCGCGATCGATTCCTTGGTGCGGGCGAGCAGGTCCGGATTGGAAGGCCCGTAATTATTCGAACCGGAAGCCTCCGCTTTATAGTCGATGCTTGAGACGCGACCCTGGAAGTAGCTTGGATCCGTGAACGGCTGTCCGATCAGCTCGGAGCCTACTACGTTGCCGCCGTTGTCCTTAAGCAAGCTGCCGTTCGCCTGGTGTGGGAAAAGCAGCTGCGCGAGCCCCGTGCTGACGAGCGGATAGACGATACCGCATAAAATGATGAACAGCAGACTGATGCGAACGGCGATCCAGAGCGTCGAGCCGCCCGAGCGCGCGCCGTCGTCGTCCTGCCGGTCCTGCACAAGCGTACTCATGGCCGATTCCTTCTTTCTTTTCAAATGGGTTACTCGCTGTCGCGCAATCAGATCCACACGTGAACGAGCATATCGATCAGCTTGATGCCGACGAAGGGCGCCACGATCCCGCCGAGGCCGTAGACGAGCAGATTGCGGCTGAGGAGGCGCGAAGCGCTCATCGGCCGGTAAGCGACGCCTTTCATCGCCAGCGGAATGAGCAGCGGAATGATGATGGCGTTGAACACCAAAGCCGATAAAATAGCCGACAGCGGCGAACCGAGCTGCATGACGTTCAAGGCGTCCATCTGCGGAATCGCCAGCATGAACATGGCCGGGATGATCGCAAAGTACTTGGCGATATCGTTGGCGATGCTGAACGTCGTCAAGGCGCCGCGGGTCATGAGCAGCTGCTTGCCGATCGCGACCACCTCGATGATCTTGGACGGGTCCGAGTCGAGGTCGACCATGTTGGCCGCTTCCTTGGCGGCCGTCGTGCCGCTGTTCATCGCAAGCCCCACGTCCGCTTGCGCGAGCGCCGGCGCGTCGTTCGTCCCGTCTCCGGTCATGGCGACCAGCTTGCCGTCGACCTGCTCGCGCCGGATCACCGCGATCTTGTCCTCCGGCTTGCTCTCCGCGATAAAGTCGTCCACGCCGGCTTCTCTCGCGATCGTCGCCGCAGTCAGCGGGTTGTCGCCCGTGCACATGATCGTCTTGATACCCATCGCGCGCAGCTGGTCGAACCGCTCCTTCATCCCGGGCTTCACCGTATCCTTGAGATAGATGACGCCGAATACCTGCTTGTCGACGGCTACGGCGAGCGGCGTGCCGCCCTCCGAGGCAATCCGGTCCGCTTGCTTGCTTAGATCCTCGGGTACGACGCCGCCCTGTGTCGCCACCCATTTGCGGATCGCGTCGACGGCGCCTTTGCGGACCTGGCGTCCGTCCGGCAGATCGATGCCGCTCATCCGCGTTTCCGCCTTGAATTCCACGAAGCTGCCGCCTTCGCCAATCGCAGCGTCGAACGTTTTTCCGTTTTTTTTCATCCATTCCAGCACGGAGCGGCCTTCCGGCGTCTCATCCCGGATCGAAGCGATCGCCGCCCAGGCGGCCGTCTCTTCGATGCGGGCATCGCCGACCGCTACGATGTCGCTCGCCATCCGGTTGCCGAAGGTGATCGTACCGGTCTTGTCGAGAATCATCGTGTTGATGTCGCCCGCGGCCTCGACCGCCTTGCCCGACATCGCGAGCACGTTGAACTGTGTCACCCGGTCCATGCCGGCGATGCCGATCGCGGACAGGAGCCCGCCGATCGTCGTCGGAATCAGACAGACCAGCAGCGCGATCAGCACCGGCACCTCCAGCTTGACGTCCACGTAGGACGCGATCGGTCCGAGCGTGACGACGACGATCAGGAAAATAATCGTGAGGCTGATCAGCAGCGTATTCAGCGCGATCTCGTTGGGGGTCTTCTGCCGCTTGGCGCCTTCGACGAGCGCGATCATCCGATCGATGAACGTCTCGCCGGGATCGCTCGTAATACGGATCTTGATCCGGTCGCTGACAACCCGCGTGCCGCCCGTTACCGAGTTGAAGTCCCCGCCCGCCTCCTTGATGACAGGCGCGGATTCGCCGGTGATCGCGGACTCGTCGACGGATGCCAGCCCCTCGATCACTTCGCCGTCCCCGGGAATCATCTCTCCCTGCGAGACGACGACGATATCTCCCTTGCGAAGCTCGGTCGAGGGCACCGTTTTTACGCCGCCGCCGTTAACGACCTTATTGGCGGTAATTTCTTTTTTCGTCCGCTTCAGCGTATCGGCCTGCGCCTTGCCTCTGCCCTCGGCCAGCGCTTCGGCGAAGTTGGCGAACAGCACCGTGAACAGCAGGATCAGAAATACCGTCAGATTGAAGCCGATGCGGTCCTTCGCATCGAAGTAACCGGGAAAGAGCGTCATGAGCAGCACGATGACCGTGCCGACCTCGACAACGAACATGACCGGATTTTTCATCATGACCGCCGGATTCAGCTTGATCGCGCTCGCCTTCAGGGCGTCTGCGACCAGCGGTCCGGAAAACATGCTTTTTTTGCGTTTATCGTTCACGGCTGCTTCACTCCATCTCTTATTGGCGAATCGTCAGATGCTCCGCGACGGGTCCGAGCACGATCGCAGGCAGGAAGGTCAGCGCGCCGATCAGAATGACCGTCCCGATCAGCAGGAAGGTGAACAGCGCGTTATCCGTGCGGAACGTGCCGATCGTCTCGGGCACCCATTGCTTGCGCGTCATCGAACCGGCGACGGCCAGCAGCGCGATCATCGAAACGTAGCGTCCGAAAAACATGACGAGGCCGGTCGTAACATTCCAGAACGGCGTATTGTCCGCCAAGCCTTCAAAGCCTGAGCCGTTGTTGGCGGCAGAAGACGTATATTCGTACAGCACCTGCGAGATGCCGTGAAAACCGGGATTCGATATCGATCCCTTGCCCAGATCGGTCAGGAAGGCGATCGCCGTCGGCGCCAAGATGATGAACGGATGGGCCAGTATCGCGACCGCGATCAGCTTCATCTCGCGCGGCTCGATCTTGCGTCCGAGGAACTCCGGCGTCCGGCCGACCATGAGGCCGCAGATGAACACGGCGAGCATCGCGTACATCAGCATGTTGACGAGGCCGACGCCTTTGCCGCCGAATACGACGTTCAGCATCATCTCGGCGAGCGGCACCAGACCGCCTAGCGGAGTCAGCGTATCGTGCATATTGTTGACCGTGCCCGTCGTCGCCGCCGTCGTCACCGTCGTGAACAGCGCGGACTGAGCGATGCCGAAGCGAACTTCCTTCCCTTCCATGCTGCCCTGCGAAGCGTCGATGCCGAGCGCTTCCAGCGCGGGATTGCCGCTCTTCTCCGCCGTGTAGGCGACCGTCAGAAACACGAGGAACAGCGCCATCATCGCCGAGAAAATAACCCAGCCGTGCTTGCGGCTCTTCGCAAATCGGCCATACGTGAAGGGCAGCGCCGCGGGCAATGCCCACATCGACAGAATCTCGATCACGTTGGTCAACGCGCTTGGATTCTCGAACGGATGCGCCGAGTTCGCGCCGAAAAAGCCGCCGCCGTTCGTGCCCAGATGCTTGATCGCTTCCAGCGAGGCGACCGGTCCGATAGCGATCTGCTGCGCGGCGCCCTGCAGCGTCGTCACCGACAGCGTCGGATCCAGCGTTTGCGGCACCTGCAGCGCCACCAATACGAGCGTTACGAGAATGGCAAGCGGGAAAAAAATCCGGGTGTGCGATTTGACGAAGTCCTCGAAGAAGTTGCCCAGCGTCCTTCCTTTGCTCGTAATGCCTCTGACAAAAGCCACCGCCACCGAGAACCCGGTCGCCGCGGACGTGAACATCATCATCATGATGACCGCCATCTGCGAAAAGTAGCTTAAGCCCGTCTCGCCGCTGTAATGCTGCAGGTTCGTATTCGTAATGAAGCTGATGACCGTATTGAGGACCAGCGTCGGCTCCATGTTGCCGATGCCGTTCGGATTGAAAGGCAGTCCGCTTTGTATCCGCAGCAGAATGTAGCTGACCGCCACGAGCACGAAGTTGGTCGCGACGAAGCTGAGCGCGTACCGCTTCCAGCTCATCCCCGGACGGACTTTAAGTCCGAGTATCGCGAAGATCGGCTTCTCGGCCCAGCCGAACAGTCCGTCGGTCCGATTGGGAGCGTTGGAGAAGACGTGGAAAACATAATTTCCGAGCGGCTTGGCGATCAGCACGAGAATGCCGATGACGATGACGATTTGCAAGAGATCCATGGCCTTTCCTCCTTGGGCTAAAGCGACTCAGATAAGCGTATCGTTAAAATTTCTCCGGGTGCAGCAAGGCGTACACCAGGTAGATCAGCAGCAGGCCGGTGAAAATCAGCACGATCGTCATGCGCGCTCGCCTCCCGCATCGTCGATCGATTTGTCGCACCAGATTACGAATCCGGCGACAAGCGCAAAGGCGGCGAGTAACGTCAACGTCATCCAAATATCGAGCAAGGTCATACACTCCTTTTTAAAATCAATCGAGCAGACGGCTGAGCAAAAATCCGACTTCCCCGGTTTGCGTACGCACCACGTATCTCGCGCCCAGCTTTTTGTAAATGACTTCCGGATGCCAGGCATGCGTAACGACAGTAATCGCAAGACACGAGCACCCGGTCGCCCATTGCAAATACCGGCAGGTCAGCGGCAGGCTGGATTCGAAAATGAACACCCGTCCGATCGGAAATGCGGGCGCGGCGGCGTTCTCGTTGATACAGGAAGTATTTACATGCACAACTTCGCTTACTCCGATCTTCCGCAGCGCCTTTTCTTCTCTGCCGTTGTTCGTAAGCGCGGCTACAGGCAGCTTTTTGTACAGCGCCTGGCGAATGAAGTCTCTCCCCGCCGCATCCGACGCAGCCACTAAAATACGACGTTGTTCCATAAGCTCCCCCTCCTAAGTAGGAAGAAGGCAACAAAAAAGAAGCCCGGCAAAGGAGGAACCTTTCCCGCGGCTTCTGATCAAGACCGTCGTCTTGGATCGCGCGCGACAAGTGTTGCCTCTCCGATACGCTTGCGAGGTTAGCTGTCGGATTCGGGCGCGAGAGCCGCCCTACGCCGGGCACTGTCATGTGCCTGGCGATTCACCCCGTGGAGCCGTATATGGCCCCGATTGGTTCCCCCGTTCCTGCTCGTTCCAGGATTCAGCGTCTAACGATTTTGTGAAAGCCATTTGTTAAAACAGTCTCGCAATCCCTTCCCTCATCAAACCGTCAATCCGCTGCCTCCGTGCTAGCCAGGCACCGTTCTGCACGTATCTTACGCCCGGCTGAACTTGCTGTAAAGGAACCCAAATCGGATTTAAATGGATATTCGATTAAAATCGATAGAAATGGAAATAAAAAAGGTACTGTTCTCCCGTTTTCTCTCGAATACTGAATATTATTAAGATTATGAGTGATTTTTATAGTATTTTTACACCTCTTTACGGTTTATTTTCTTCGCTGTTTACAGTAACCTTAAGGAAAACGAGTCCGGAAATTCGTGCGGGCGGGAAGTGTAAATTCGTGCGGAACCTGCAAGCTTTATGGGCGCGCTGGCGGCCTTATGCAAGCATCACCCTTCTGGTCGCGCTCATGACGGTCGTCATGCATGTGCTCGGCCTCGCGTTCGATCTGGTGAATATTGCGCTGATCTATTTATTTCCGATCCTCGTCAGCGCGGTCTGGTGGGGTCTTCGCCCTGCGATCTATGCGGCCGTACTCGCGATCGTCGCGCTGGATTTCTTTTTTGTCCCGCCGACGCTCAGCTTCTCGGTGGCGGACCTGCGTTATTTGGTATCGTTCGCCGTCTACGTGGCCGTCGCCGCGCTGACCGCCAGCCTGGCTTCAAGGCTCAAGCAGCAGTTGCTTTATGCCAAGCAGAGAGAAGCGCAGACGACGGCGCTATATACGCTGAGCAGGCAGATGAACGCGATCACCGACGTGAACGTGTTGCTCGATAACGTCTCCCGTCAAGCGGCGCAATCGATGGGCAGCGAGGTCGCCATTTATATGCCGGACGCAAAGGGCACTCTGGTGCTTAGCCACCGCTCCGCCGCGGATAGCGATTGGGGACGAGGCGAAGCGGAAAAAGCGACCGCCAAGCTGGCCTTCGATCACGGCGAAGCGATCGGCTATGGCTCGCATACGCTGCGCGACGCGCCCGGCTGCTATTTGCCGCTGCGAACCGAGGAGCGCGTATACGGCGTGCTCGCGCTTAATCTGAAGGAGCGGAAGAGCTTGTTTACTGCCGGACAGCGAGAAATGCTCGAGGCGCTTGGCGGACTGGCCGCTAGCGCCGTCGCCCGCGCGAAGCTGGCCGAGGAAGCCAAGATCGCGCATCTGACGGCCGAATCGGAACGTCTGCGCACGGCGATCCTGGATTCCGTTTCCCATGAGCTGCGGACGCCGCTTGCCGCGATCATCGGCTCCGCCACCGTGCTGGCGTCGGACGACGCGCCGTTCACCTCCGAGGACCGGAAGGAGTTGTCGATCAATATTCGCGACGGCGCGCTGCGGATGAACCGGCTGGTGAAAAATCTGCTCAGCATGGTGCAGCTCGAGAGCGGCATGCTGCGGCTGCGGAGAAACTGGTGCGACGTTGAGGATCTGGTCGGGGTAACGCTGGCCCAGGTTCAGGACTACAAGGAGCATCGCAAGTTTAGAGTGCGGCTGCCCGAACACGTCCCGTTGGTATCGGGCGACGAAGTGCTGCTGGAGCAAATGCTGGCGAACGTCGTCGGCAATGCGATCAAGTACAGCCCGGATTACAGCGAGATCGACATCGCGGTGTCGTTCGACTCGGACACACTGGTCATTGCGGTGGCCGATCAGGGGATCGGACTTGCGGAGGAGGAATACGGGCGGATATTCGACAAGTTTTATCGTGCCGATGCCACGAGGCAAGTAACGGGCACGGGCTTGGGCCTCGCCATCTGCAAAGGAATCGCGGAGCTGCACGGCGGCACGATATCGGGAAGGCGCAACGAGCCGCATGGCACGGTAATGACGATCGCGCTTCCGCTGGGCGATGCCGGCGAACGGCAGGACCGGCGGGACTGGCAGGACCGGCAGGATCGGTTAAAGGAACAGGAAACGGAGAACGATGGCGATGAATGAGCAAGGCGCACGAATTTTGATCGTGGATGACGAGCCGCAAATTCGCAAGCTGCTTCGCGTAACTTTACAGGCATACCGATTCGTCATTCACGAGGCGGCGACCGGCGAGGAAGGGCTGCAGCAGGCGGCGCTGGTTCGGCCGGATTTGATTTTGCTTGATCTCGGGCTGCCGGATCTGCCGGGCCTGGAGGTGCTCAGCCGCATCCGGGAATGGTCGCTGGCGCCGATTATCGTGCTGACGGCCAAGGATCGGGAGGAAGACAAGATCGTGGCGCTGGACGGCGGGGCGGACGATTATGTGACCAAGCCGTTCAGCATGGGCGAGCTCGTCGCCCGCATCCGGGTGGCGCTGCGGCATGCGGCTTCTCAATCGATTAACGAGCCGGTCCTGACGTTCGGCGCGCTGACCATCGATCTGATTCATCGCGTCGTCGAATTGAACGGAGAGCGGGTCAAGCTGACGCCGACCGAATACGACCTGCTCAAGCTGCTGGCCGTGAGCGCCGGCAAAGTCGTCACCCAGCGGCACCTGCTGCAGCAGGTGTGGGGCGATCAGCATAGCGAGTCCGACAGCCACTACCTGCGCGTGTACATCGGCCACCTGCGCAAAAAGCTGGAGGCGGATTCGACGCAGCCGCAGTTTATACTGACGGAGCCGGGCGTCGGTTATCGTTTTCGTTCGCGGGACTGATAGCGGAATTGGCTCGCGAAACTGACCGAACAAATGCCAATGCCAAAGCAAATGCAAGAGACGACGAGATTTATCGCAAAATGAGTGGTTTTACGAGCCTTGCTTTACTGCGGCTGAAAAATTTGCCTTTAAGATAAGCCTATCCACTATCGCTGCATTTTACAGATCGAGCGGATCGGCCTATCATAAATGGCAAGCCGTCGCGGCTCGAAGGGAGAGATACCGTAACATGCAAGTGCAAGCCATCGAAACGCCGGCCGCTCCGGCAAGCTCATCGCCAGTCGTCCTCATCTTTAAGCTGGAGCTTTTCATCGTACCCTTCGTTCAAAGAGACCTCGACTGCGATCGAATTCATTTGCTGTTATCCACGAATGCCGGACCGGTCGCGAGCGAGTGGGTGCTTGAAGCTTGCGATAAGCCGTCCGATTGGGTGACCTGGTCGAATGGCTTGCGGAAGATACTGATTGCCAAACAGCCTTTCGACGCGCAGGAGCTAGAGCGGAGATGTTGCGGAAACGACGTATATTCGCATTTGGCTCGAACCGCGCTGCAGCAGTTGATCGGCATGGAACAACCCGTTCGTGCGGATCGTCGGGAAAGACTCATGGAGAGGGCGTCCCAGTATGTTTGTTTGTTTTAGCGTGCGGCGCTTTGCATTAGCTAATTTTGCGCATTCGTATCGTACATAAATTGCGTCTCTCGCGCTGCGACGTCTGCCGCCGGAAGCAACAATGCATCTATTTCCCTCAATCAACCGGATTGCCGCAGAAGCTTTGAATAAAACATGAAAAAATAGCCGGCGTTAGTGTCCTGCTTCGATTATCGGTACCTTTCCGGGGGTAGCGAAGGCGACGATCGTGCCTTTTGGCGCTTATCGCTGCCTTTACGAGCTTCGCGGACGCTCCGATAATGTCTTTTTGCGCCTATCGGCACAGGATCGAGCGTCCCCGATGAGGAAATAATGCCCATTTGCACTTATCGGCGTAGAGGTACGAGCGTTTCCGTGTAACTTCGATCCGGGAGGCGGTCTCTACAGGAGTTGCACGGTTATTCCGTGTAACTTCGGTCACGGAAGGCGGTTTCTGAGGGAGCTGCGCGATTTTGCCGTTTATCTCGCTCTCGTGAGGCGGTACATATGCCGCTTTTTCGACTAGCCCAACATCCGAACCCTGGTCATCCCGTTAAAAACAGGCCTCGATCGCCGCGATCGAGGCCTGTTTCATGCGAATCTAGCGCGTGCCTTCCAGTTGAACCAATTGAGAAGATACGGTAAACGACCTTGCGCCGTCCGTTCCGACGATGTTCACGTAGTAGAGCTGCGTTGCGGGTGGAGGCTCGGCGCGAATCGTGCCGCTTAACTCGTCGACGATAGCAGGAACGGTGACCCATGGCGTGGTCGCCCGGCAAGCGCCGTTTTCGCCGTCGACGGCATAGGATAGCGCGCTTTTCGAGCAGCGGACGTATGCCTGCGTTACGGAGACGCCTGACGGTGACTTAAAAGCCAGCTCGATCCCACGGCCGGCCAACGCCGCAGGTTGGCGGACAATTCGGATTAGCCCGGGCCCTCCCTTCGTCACGCCGTCCGCAAACTGGTAAATTTCCGAAGGTGCCCATCCCTCGGCATGTCCGTGCCCCATATCGGGCAGCAGGCAAAGGCTCCCTCCTGTAGCGGCGGCGGACTTGCTCGTGGCGTCCGGGGAAAAAGCGTAGTCGAGATCGCCGTTCAGCCATAGCGTCGGCATCGCCACGGCATCGAGATAGACGGATGGGTCCCATAGCGAAGCGATGGGGTCGGGCGCCATTTTCGAACGGAAGTCGCCATGGGACTCCTGCAAATAGCCTGAACCATATACCGGGACGGCAAAAGCGAAACGGTCGTCCTGCCCGATCGCGAGGCTGGCGATAAATCCGCCCCAGGAGATGCCGACGATCCCGATCTTGCCGCCGTCGATCCTGTCGTCGGCACGGAGGATCGTGCCCGCGAGCAGCGCCTTGGCGACGGCAAAGTACATCCACTGCTCGGACAAAGGCCGGCCGATCGTCGCGAACGTCGGATCGCCCTTGGGACCGGCCAATTCGGAATCGTCCCGCTCGTAATCCCAGCTCCCGGGCGCAATCGGCTTGTTTCCTTCCGTATCGATGGCGATGGCCGCATAGCCGAGAGCGCGCCACTTGTCCGCCCATTCGGCGAACGCCGTGCCAAGACCGCCGTGAACGAGCACGACGGCCGGCACCGGCGACGCGTCGGATGCTTCTGCGGGGACGCTCATATAAGCGAATACCCGCGTCGGCCGGCCGAGATAATCAAGGCCTCGGAAATACAAGGCCTTGACGATGTCCCCCGAAGCGGACCGGTAATCCAGCTCCGGGCAGGCTGTGACGGCGGGCATGCGGTAGACGGGAGAGTCCCGATCGAACAGCCGCTTCCCGCCCGCAAGCGAATCAAGCGAGTCAAATGACTCTAAAGAATCCCGCGAATCAATGAAATCATTCATTCGAAAATCTTGACCTCCCTGATTTGCGACGTTCCGTTCCAGCCGCTCGCGATATCCAGCCTCACGTATCTGGCGCTCGCGGCCGGGAACGTGTAGGTCGTATCGTTCTCGCCGTTGTTTTTCGCGATGTACACGGTCGTCCAGCCGACGCCGTCGGCCGACACCTTAACGCTGAACTCTGCCGGCCCCAGCTTTTGCGCGAACGCGCTGTTGCGGGCGAATACCTCAACGGCTCCTACGCTTTTAACGGCGCCCAGGTCGAATTGTATCCAGGACGGCGGAGCGCCGACGCTCGACCACATGTTACTATCGGAATCGGCAATGCCGTCCATCGCCTTTCCCGCCTCGTAGCCCGCTCCCTCCGACGACGCGGTGGCCGCTGCGATCGGCAGCTCCTTCAACGCTTGGCGGAATGCGAGCTCCTTGATCGCCACCTGATCGCCATAACCCTCCGTAATGCTCAACCGAATATAACGCCCGTTCGCCGGCGTCCAGGAATAGCTGCCGAAGCGGTTGCCTTGGTCGGCGACGGTGAGCACGGGCGCGCTCCAGGTCGTACCGTCGGACGATACCTGTACCGCGAACGTCTTCGGTCCGGCGCCGCGCCACTGGATATCGTCCACCGCCAGCCACGAATCGGCAGCCCCGTCCACCGCCTGAAAATAAACCTTTGTGCCGACATAGGCGGATACGTCCCACGTCTCCGTCACGAATGAATCGCTCTGCGGCGGCTTGGCGCTAAACAAGATGGCGTCATCCGATGCTCTTCGCAAATAGTAAAAGTTCTGGTCGTTCGTACCCGAAGGGCCGTCGTAGCCGGCCTTGCGGAAAGAAAACGTCCCGCTCTCCAGCGTAAAGCGCTCGCTCGTCAGCGTCCCCGTCGGCGCATTGCCGTTCAGATAAGAGGCCGCATAACGCGATCCGCGGAACCCGCTCACGCTTCCGTTCGGATCGTACAGCAGCGGGAACGAGCCGAAGGCCGTGCCGGTCGTCGTCCAGCCTGCCCAAGTGCCGATCTCGAAGTCGAAGTTGCCGAGCAGCTGCAGGTCGTCGAACGCAATCCAGCCTGCGCTGCCGTCCGATGCATCGGTATCTTCCACCTTGAAATAAACTTCCTCGCCGATGTACGCGGACACGTCCCAATAAGTCGTCGTGAAATGATCGCTTTGCGGCGGTTTGCCTACGATGAGCGGCGTATCGTCCGAAGCGCGCATGAGCCAGTAGTAATTCTGGTTGTTGCTGCCGCCCGGTCCGTCGTAGCCCGCGCCGCGGAACGACAGGATCGGCTTGTCGACGACGAAGCTTCGGCTGGTCAAGATTCCCGTTGCGGTGCTGCCTGCGGCATGCGTCGAAGCGAAATATTTGCCGTCGTAGCCGGGCACGGACGCCACGGTCTTGCCCCAGGGACGCGTCGGATCCGTCTTCTGGTAGGTAGGCGACAACCCGAAACCCGTTCCGGTGACGGTCCAGCCGGCGTAGGTTCCCCGTTCGAAGCCAAGATCGCCGCTATATCGGACGTCGTCGATTCCGAGCCAAGCATCGGCGCTTCCGCCATTTCCGTCCACCGCCTGCATATACACGCGCGTCCCCATGTAAGCCGATACGTCCCAGTTTACAAGCTTGAAGCTGCCGCTTTGCGGCGGCTTGGCCGTTAGCAATATGGCGTCATCGGACGCCCTTCGCAGATAGACGAAGTTTTTGCCGTCGGTGCCGCTCGTTCCGTCGAAGCCGGCGATGCGGAAGGTCAGCAATTGTTTCTCGGGCAAAAACTGGCGCGAATTAAGCGTGCCTGTTGCAGCCTGCCCCCCGGCCAGGGAATCCGCCCAATAAACGCCGCGCACCCCCGTCACCGTCCCGCCGTGATCCGCGCTCGAAGGCGCCGTTCCGAATGCTGCGCCGGAAGCGCTCCAGCCCGCAAAGGTGCCCTGCTCGAACGAGAAATCGGCGACCGCTCCCTTGTCTTTGTAGTTGCTGAGCGAGACGCTGTCGAAGCCGATCCAGCCATAGGCGGCATCGACGTCGGCATCCGTCGCTTCCAGATACACCTCCGTTCCGATCGATGCTTGCACGTCGAGCTGCCGCGGCACGAGCGCATTGCTTTGCGGCGGACGGACGACATAGAGCGGCGTGTTGTCGGACGCGCGTTTAATCATGATGTAATTTTGCCCGTTCGTGCCTGCCGGGCCGTCGTAGCCGGCGATTCGCAGGCTCAATACGTCTTTGTCGATCATGAATTTCGGACTGCGCAGCTTGCCCGTGATCGAGTCGTCGCCCCACCTCGAATCGGCCCAGAACTTGCCTTTGATATTCGTCACCGAGCCGCCGTGCGTTCCCGAGCTCGGAGCTGTGCCGAATGCGGCGCCGGTGACGGTCCAGCCGTCGTATCGCCCGTCCTCGAACGAGAACAGCTCGTTCTCGTCGGCATCGGCGTACGGGTACAAGTCCATGCCGGCAACCGGGTACGCTTTGCCGAGATCAACGGTCAGCACTTGCGGATTCGCCACCGACGCGCCTCCGCCCAGCCAGTAACCCGAGTCCTCCTTCAGACCGTCGGCTACTTTATCCGGCGTATAGGGCGTATCGGCCATGCCGGCCGATACGCCCGCGATCGGCAAATACCCGTAGGGCAGCGCCTGCAGCGTTAGCGGCTGCGAAGAAGAAGCGGTATACGTAATCAATTTCTGCGGCGTATTAAGCGAGGTCTCCCGAATGGTGCCTCCGCTGACATGGTTCCACGGCGTTGTGACATCCAACGTCACCGCCTGCCCGTTCAGACCGGCGCCGGTCTTGATCGTCATCGTCTGCCCGTTCCCCTGGTACTGGGGATCGGCGACCTCTCCGTTGGATGAATATTGACCGCCGGCCATATACTTCGGATCGGCGACGACGACGACCTTGCTGTCGTCCAGCTTGTTCGTGCCCATATAGGCCGCGTGGAAGCGATCGCCGTCGTACGCGACTTCCCGCACGATTCCCGCATGGTCGGCGAAGTCGTGCAAGATTTTGCCCATGAATTCATCGTGGAACAGCTCGCTGTCGCTGACGGGAATGGTGCTGAACAGCACTTTGCCGGCGCCGTAGCCATATTCCGCCATGATCGTACGGCCGCTGCCGTCGACCAGCACGGGCGTCGCCCCGCTGACGAGCGAAGTGAACGCCTGCGCCTGGCTGCCGTCTTCCACGGCGAACGTCGCCGTCTCTCCCGGCTTCAGCGAAGTCAGCCAGGCCGGCTTGTTGGCAGCCACGCTTGCCGTGCGGCTCGCGGTCGTCGTCGCAGCGGCGCCCCCGGACAGTCCCATCATCCAGTCGGACACGTTCGTCCCGCCGGAGATGGAGCGGGTCGACAGGTTCAGCTTGTAGTTAAAGCTGTCCTTGCCAAAGCCGACGATGGCGCCTCCGCCTTGAATCCAGCTCAGCAGGTTGCTCTGCGCCGTATCGGACGTGAGCGTCAGGCTGGCATTGGCCGTTACCAGCAGCTTGTAGTTCGACAGCGCGCCGTCCTCGATCAGAAAATCGTCGACGATGTCCGGACTGTCGATATAATGGGACCAGCTGGCGAACGGACGGACGTTAAAGCCGACGCCGTGATCCTTGTCGTAAATATTCATATAGTCGTCATAGCGATAGCCTTTGCGGTAGTTGCTGGAGTAAAAAGAATTATAGACGGCGACATCGCTCTGCGCCGGCAGCGGGTCGACCGCCAGCAGCCGCTTCGTTTTCTCGGCGAACTGGTTAAGCTCGTGCGTAGGCGTATAGCTGGCCGAGGGGTCCCAGCCGGTCGTATGCGGCGCGCCCACCCAGCCGCTGCCGATAAAATCCTCGGCCAGATTGCTGTTGTTGAACGTGCCGATGCCCTTCGACATCAGCCCGAACATCGTATCGTCGCTGATCTCGGCCGATTCATAATTGGCGTTGTCCATCGCCGTAGCGTAGCCGTAAAAACGAGCGGCGGCGGCCAGCGCCGCGGAGCCGAACACTTCGTCGGACGAGCTGCCCGCCAGGACGAACGGCTTGTAATCGCCGAACACTCTCGCGACCAGCCCCACGCTGGCCTGGCTCTCCATCGGACTGAACAGATTCGTGCCGTCGATCTCGACGGACAGCGGCTTGTCCGTGACGGCCCTGACGTCCGAAGCCGTCTGCCGCGCGAACGCCACGACATAGTCGCGGAGCCAGAACATGAGATCCGACCAGCTCTGACGGGCATCGTAGGCGCCGGTCATGCCGGTCCTCAGCGGCAGCGGCGGCTGAACGCCGCTCCACGAAGCATAGGCGGTTCCCCATGCCGAATTCAGCGCGGCGAGGCTGGCATAGTGCGCCTGCAGCCACTCCCGGAACCGTGCTTTGGCATTGTCGTCGTAGACGTACAAAGACGGATTCACGATATCGCCGCCGAATATTTCCATGCCGCCGAAAAATCCCGGACCCGTAATCAAATGAGACCTGACGTACGGATTGTCCGCGAAGTGTGCGGCGACTTTTTTAACGAAGGCTTTGGATAACGTCAAGTAATCGCTTGCAAAAGGATTGCCGCGGATCGAGGTGTCGAACGCGTTGCCGTGCTCGTCCACCATCGGATCGCTTAATTGCGGCCATGCGGTCGTAGTGAGACCGATATTCTGGCCGAAGGCCATATCGAAGCCGTGGCTCGCGAACCGCGCGACCGTCTCGTCCGCCTTCGCCCAGTGGTAGTTGGCATCGACGTCCGGATCGCCGCCGTTCGGAAGAATCTGTGCCGCATAATCGGGCGCATAGCCGCCCAGAGCCATATTTACCAGCTGAACGTTCGCCTTTTTTAATGCGTCGAAGCCTGCCTCGGTGAGCCTGGAGAAATCGTAAGGATCGCCAGCGGCCAACGTGCCTACGCGATAAGGGTAAATCTCCGAAAACGGATAAGCTTCCCGAATTTGCATCTTGCCGCCAAAGCCAGCCGTCGCTTTGACACGGATATACCGGGTCTTGAGCGGCGTCCAACTGCTGTAGGTCCGCTTGTCGGCCGTTAAATGAACCGTACGCTGGACCGTATAGGAGACGCCGTCCGCGGACGTCTCGATCGTAAAATCCTTCGGTCCGCTTCCGATTTCGGGGAAAATCTCGATCGCGCCGGCATATTTGAGGCTGCCGAGGTCAAAAGAAATCCACTGCGGACTCGCGGCCGAAGGAGCGGCGTTCGCCGCCCACCGATTGGCCCCGCTGTCGTAAACATGGTCGACGGCTTTGGCGGGCTCGTAGCCCGTCTGACTGGAAGATGCCGCAACGTAGCTGATCGGCAATGCCGCATTGCTGGCGCTTGCCGACCGGTCGCTCCCCAGCAAAGCGGCGATGGCGACGATCGTTCCGGCTGCGCAGGCTTTTATCGTTCTCACAGGCACTCCGCCTCTCATTGTAGGTTAAATACCTTGCTGCGGAACCAGGCCGTGGACTTGACGGCATTGCCTTCCCGGATCAATTCCCCGATCTCGTCCATCGCCGCGTCGTCCAGCATGCGCTCGATCCCCTGCAGAAACCGCACGCTTTCCCGAACCGCGCCCTGGCCGTCTTCCCTGTACGGATATTGATCCATCGAGTACCAGCCCTCGTAACCGGTCGTTTTCAGCCAGTAGAGCAGCTCGATATATTCGACAAAATGAATCGAGCCTACGATCATATCGTCGTCCCAGGCTCTGTAGTTGTCGTTGAAATGCATGTGGAACAGCCTGTTCCCCGTCTGCTGCAGCAGAACGGCCGCATCCGCCATGTTCTCGCCCGCCATGATCGAGTGGCCGGTATCGATCGTCACGCCGACGTTCGGCAGCGCCGTGCCGACGGCGGTCAGCAGCGTATCGGCCGCGCGAGCCAGGTAGCTGTGCGTCCTGGGCTCTTTGACTTTGTATTCGAGGCTGAAGCGGAGGTCGGGATAGGCGGCGCACGCCTTGGCCAAGCCTTCCTGCAGCCAGGCTCTCTCCTGCGGGAAATTCCCTTGCAGCGGGTAATCGTAGCCGTCCTGTCCCGGCCAGACGTTGATCAGCGGGCATTTCAATTTTCGCGCCAATTCCGCCATCTTCATCGTCTCTTCCAACGCCTGTTCCCGGACGGACGCGGACTTGGCCGCGAAGCTTCCGCCGCCCCACCGCTTCTGGGCGAACAAGTCGGGAATGATCGATACGCATTGCAGGTTGTTTTTGTCGAGCAGATCCCCGACCTCCTCGACGGTGCTATCGGTAATATCCCAGCTCCCGACAAGCTCCACGCCTTGGATCCCATCGATCTCGGCCGCCTGGCGCAGCATCGCCGCCTGATCCGGCTGATCCTTGTAGCCCGAGCTTAAGAACCGGTCCCGGGTGTTCCCCAGATTGCCGAGAATGACTGCATACTTGTTCATGAAGACCGCTCCCTCGCGTTCATTTTTCGTACCATGAAAACATAGCTGCCCGAGCCGACCGCAAGTTCGGCGTAGCCGTCCTTCGGCGCGCAGCCATAGACGCCCGCCGTTCCTTCCACGTACCGCCCCGCCTGCCAGATCGGGCCGCGCTCCTCTCGAATTTCCCACTCCCCTTCGGGAACGGGCAGACAGACCGTGCCGCCGGCATTGGCCGGCAGCTCGACCCGCATCGTAAAGGTTCCCTCCTCTCGCTGCCACCGGACGGCGACCACCCCTTTGACCGTGTGCATGCTAGCGCCTGCAAATGCGAGATCTCCCGCCGGATAAGGCTTGATCCGGACCCGGTCGAACCCTTGCGCGTCTTGCGCGAGGCCGATGCCGGCCACATACTTGTACAGCCACGAGCCGACATGGGCGTGCATCGGATGATTGCGCGAATTCATCGTATTGCCGATATCCAGCTCCCATCGCTCCCATACCGTCGTCGCGCCGTTCTGGATCATGAAGCCCCAGCTCGGATACGTCGTCTGCGTCACGAGCCTGTAAGCCGTCTCGATCTGTCCGCGCTCGGCCAGCGTCTCGAGCATATGCTTGGTGCACTGATTGCCGGTGCTCAAATGATAGTCGTAACGATCGGCGATATCGACGACCAGATCGGCCAGAACGGCGGCGGCCCGCTCTTCGGGCACCAGTCCGAACCGGAGCGCGATGCTGGCCGGGCCTTGGCCTCCGCCTGCATACCGGCCCGTCTGCTCTTCCAGAAATGCGGCGTTAAAGGCCTGCTTGACGCTGTCCGCCAACGCCGCGAATCGCGACGCTTCGTCCGGCCGCTCCAGAATATCCGCCGCACGGGCCAGCAGCGTCGCATTCCAATAGAAGTGCGCCGTCGAGACCAGCGCGCCCGGCGTGTGCTGCGAGACCGCACCGTCGCCTTCGCCGTTCGGCTCGCAATCGACGACGGGCGAAGCCCAGTCGCCGTAATAGCTGCGCCTCACGATGAAATCTTCCGCTTCCTCCTCCAAATAGCGGTTCCAAGCCTTCATCCCTTCATAATGCCGCCGCAGCGCGTTCTTGTTTCCGTAATGCCCGTACAGCATCAGCGGAATCGTCAGGTAGCAGCTCGCCACCGGATCGGCCGGCCGGAAGCCCCAGCGGTAAGGCGCCGTGTCGGCGATCGCGCCTGTCCGTTCGTCCTGCGTATCCGCGATGTCGTCCAGCCACTTCGGATAAAACCGCGACATGTCGAAGTTGTAGAACGCCTCCTCCGCTCTCGCAGTCGCATCGTTGAGCCAGGCCATCCGCTCGTCCCGCTGCGGACAATCCGTCGGCATGCCGTGAAGATTGCTTGCCTCCGTCCACCAGACGTTGCGATGGAGCCGGTTAACCAGCTCGTCGCTGCATGCGAAATCCCCCGCTGCGAAGACGGAGGAACGCACGATCTGGGCGACGATTCCCTCGACCTGCGCCTGCCCCGCAGCGATCTCCACCTGCACGTATCTGAAGCCGTGATACGTAAATCTGGGCGCGTAAACCTCCGCTCCACCTCCGCGCAAGATGTAAGTGTCCGTCGCTTCGGCCAGTCTGAGGTTGTCCTGATCCACGAAGCCGTCGTCATGCAGCGTCTCCGCATACCTCATCTTGACGATTGCGCCGCGCTCGCCGAGCACGGTGAGCTTCGCCCAGCCGGCCATGTTCTGGCCGAAATCGTACACCTGCACCTTGTCTCCTGGCAGCCGGCTCAAGGCCGGCTCCAGCTCCCCCATCACCCGGATCGGCTCCATCGTCTGCGGGACGAGCGCGCCGCCCGGACCGTCCGTCGCAGATGCGGTAATCCATCCGTTCGCCCGGTGATTGTACCGGGCCATATCGTAATCGGCAGTATCCCAGCCTTCCTTCTCCAGTCTGGCGTCGTATGTTTCCCCGCCGTAGATGCTGTTGCTTACGATCGGGCCTTGCGCGATATGCCAGCCTTTGTCCCAATCCCACGCCGTAGTGATTTGCTCCCGCGAGCCGTCCTCCAGCTCGATATTCAGCTGAATGCGCGCCTTCGGCGCGCCGTACCAGCCGTTGCCCAGGATGAGCCCGATGGCATGGTCGCCGGCATACAAGCGATCCGTCACGTCGAAGGCTACATAGAACACCCGCTTGCCGTAGTCGGTCGGACCCGGATCGAGCACATGATCGCCGACCTTGCTGCCGTCCAGCCTCAGCTCGAAGTACCCGATCCCCGCCACGTACGCCCTGGCCTTCACCGCTCTATTCTCCAGTCGAAATGCCTTGCGCAGCAGCACCGACGCGCCGTTCCAGCCGCCGGCCGGACCGATCCAGCCTCCCTTCCAGTCTCCCGGCTCAAGCAGCCCCATTTCGAAGGAAGCCATATGGCTGAATAAACCTTCGCGTCCGTCCGCATCCCAGACCTTCACCTTCCAGTAGCAGGCTTCGCCGCTGCCGAGCGCCTTCCCGCCGTACGCGATGCCGCAGGACAACGCCGACTCGATCTTGCCGGTATCCCACAAGTCGCCGCGGTCCGCCTCCAGCAGCCCGGTCGAGCTCGCCGCGACAATCCGGTATGCTGTCTGGCGTTGGCCTCTCTCTTTATGCGTCATCGCCCAGCCGAGCTGCGGGTGCTTTTCTTCAATCCCGATGGGATTGACCGCGTACTCGCACGTTAACGACACCGTTTCAAACGGACAACCGCTGTCTTGTTCCATAGGAAGCCTCCGCCTTCAAATTCGACGCGTTCGACGCACGCCCGTAACGGTCGTGCCGTGTCCGTCGCCTTGATTATGGCAAGCGTTCCGCTTCGTTTTAAAGTTTAAGATCACGTCATTTGTTTATTTAACTGCACATCAAGCCTCTAAATTTCCGCAAAAAAAGCCTGTGCGCTCACAGGCCGTATTTGGTTCGATATTCGCTTGTCGTCATGCCGAACTTGGCTTTGAACAGCGTGTACAAGTAATTTTTATTTTCCCAGCCGATCTCCTCGGCGATCTCGGCGATGTTCTTTTTGGTCGTGCTGAGCAGCTGAGCCGCCCGATTCAGCCTGATTTCGTTCAGGTACTCGCCGAAGGACTGGGCGTACGTCTCCTTGAATATGCGGCCCACGTAGTCCTTCGATACGTTCAGATCGCTGGCGACGCCTTCCTGGCACAAGCCTTTATTGCGGTAATCCGTCTCCAGAATGTGAATGATCTTTTCCGCCAATGCATTCTTTCGTTTGAACTTTTTCTGCTTCACGACCTCGGCGATCGACGCGAACATTTCCATGAACTTGACGTTAACCTGCTCGAGCGTCTCGCAGGCGACGATCTCCTGCGTGAACGGCTGGATCTCGAGGGGCAGCTTGTCGTAGCCCTTGGACTCCAGATCGTTGACTTTCATATAGATCAGGTAGCAAAAGTAGAGCAGATAGGAAGCGACGTCATCGTACGAGTAACGCGAGATGTGCCGGACGATATCCGAATAGTGGCGGATGCAGTCGTCCAGCTTGCCCGCGGACAGACTCTCGTCCAGCTGGCGCTCCAGGCTGATGGGCCGCTCGAAAGCCTCCGCGCTGACGGCATCCGCAGCCTCCGGCGTCAATATGGATCGATGTCCGTAGATGAAACGGTACTTGGACAGTTCAACGGCATTGTTGTAAGCGGAGTGGATCTCCGATACGTCGGGTACCAGATAGCCGATGGCCACCGTCAGCGACAGACCGGTTTTCTCGGCAAACCATTCCTGAATGCATCGCATCAGCCCCGGCACCTGCGAATACGCGCTCACGGCATCGTCCGACCGGCTCTGCGAGATCAGGATCAGCTGGCGATCGCCCAGGACGACGAATTCGTGGCGGAACTGCCCGTCGATCATCTCGCCGCTCACGTTCCCGACCATGTACCGGAACAGCTCCTGGTCCCGCAAGCTGAATCGGCGCTGGAACGCGTCCAAATCGTCGATCGCAAAATGACAGACGAACAGCGGACTGCGCGGGAGCAGGCCGACATGCAGACGAAGGAACGTCTTCTCGATCTGTTCCGGACTCAGGCTGCGATCGGTGAGCAGATGGCGAAGCTCCTGCTGCTTTAGCCGGTAGTCGTTCTCGTTTTTGGCGATTTTCAGCGATTTGGCCGATTCGATGTTATCCATGAACACCCGGGACAAAAATTCGATCTCGCTGATCTGCTCCCCGGCCGGATCCGCGTTGACCGCGCTGCCGACCGTGCCGATCACCCGGCGCAGCGGGGAGTACAGGTGCTTGGACAGAAAATAAGCAAGCACCAGCCCGATGGCGGCGATAACGACACAAGCGAAGTAGGTGACCAGCCTGATCTTGTTAATGTCCTTGACGATTTCTTGAAAAGGCGTAGCGCTTACGAATTTCCAGTCCAAAATGTCCGAGGAAACGTAGGTAATGAGCTTGCTGTCTTTTCCGGAACCGGCTTTGAAGTAGCCGGACTTCTCCGTGCTGCCCGCGACCCGCTGCATGGAAGCCTTGCCGAGCGGCCCTGCCTGCTCCGCATCGGCATGCAATCCGTCGCTGATGAGACCGCCGCCGGTGACGATCGCGACATCGTTGGACAGGGACGAGCCTTTATTTTTCAGCTCCTTGATCAGACCCGTCAGGTAGTCCACCTTCACGTTGATGACGATGGCGCTCTGAATGCGTCCGCTGTCGGAGTATCGATCGCAGATGAGGTAGGTCAGCACGTTCGTAGCCAGCCGGTTCGCCCCGTTGTAGCTGTTAAGCGGAATTTGCCGGGGAATCGGCGAAAATTGATAATCGGCCGGCAGCAGATTCTGCTCGATCAGCTGCGCCAGATCCTGATCCGGAAAATGATCGGCGTCGACGATCGTGCCCGTTTTCGAGGAGTAAAACCGGTCCTGCTCGCCGTTATATATGTATACGGAATAAATATAGGGAGACTGGTTGACCATCGTATCGATGATCTGGAGCTGTCCATATATCTCTTCCGGGTTGGCCGATGGCGCGTATCTCAGCGGAAGATTGTTAGGGTCGGAATAGATGGTGGCGGCGAAGCTTCTCACCGCATCGTTCATATAATTCGCGCTGTAACTGATCTGGGACAGCATATTAACGTTCGAATCGAACGTCATTCTGGATCCGATCTTCTCAAAATTCCGGTTCAGGATGAGAGATTGCACGAAAAGAACGACGGCGATCAGAACCGAAATGTAGAGAATCATCTTCTTGTACATGCTGTAGGAACGGTTCAGAAATCTCATCGCTGCAGACTCCTTTGCTGGGCTACCCCTATCATAACGCCTTCCGCGCGGAAAATGGGAAAGAAATCAGAGCCAGGCGGAGCGCCGGCATCGCCGTGCGCTCGCTGACTCCGACTCCGACTTCTGGATCCGCTCGTCTTATTTTTGCGTTTTCCAGGCATCGATCTGCCGCTGCATTTCCTGTACGATCTCCTTGGCGCCTGCTTTGTTCAGCTTGTCCGTGAACTCGGCGAGCGCCTTGTCCGTGTCGAGAGAGCCCGATCCGAGCGCGGGCATATATTGATCGAATATCGCCGTGACGCTCGCCACCTGCGTCTTCACCGCATCCGGATTAAAGACGAAGCCGAGGATCGGCGACAGCTTCGCAGTGTCCACGAACGCCTTCTGGGCCTCGACCTGCGCGACGCGGTCCGGGCTGTAGTCGTACAGCATCCACGGATCCGCGAACAGCCAGCCGCCGCCGTTCAGATCGTAGCCGTTGGTCTCCGCCGTGACGCCGTCCGGCCGCTTGATGATCTTGATGTCCGAGGAACCGTCGACGACCGTGTAATGCTTGCCTTCGATCCCGAACGCGAACAGGTTGAGCAGCGCGGGGTCCGAGTTCACCAGGTCCAGCAGCATCATCGCTCTTTCGGGATTTTTGCTCGTTTTGCTGATGGCGGTCATGCTGGAGAAAATGCCGGACGTCGTGATCTCGGGCTCCGTCGTCGTGACCTGATAAATATCGAAGCCGTAATTGTTTTTAAACGACACATCCCAGCCCGGCGCGGCATTGTCGACGATGCCGGCGAATTTCTTCGCCTTCAGCGGGGTATCGGAATCCTTCAGCGAGACGGAGTCCTTGTTGATGAAGCCCTTTTCGTTCCAGCTTCTCATCCGCTCCACGTATTGCTTGAACTCCGGCGTCTCATATTGGTTGACGACCGTAAGCGAGTCGTCGCCTTGCTTGACGGCGCCCGGGAGCTTGTTGTCGATGAACATATAAGGAAGCGTATACATGGCCAGATAAGAGCGTTGGTTGTTGTCCATGCCAACGGGGATAATCCCTTTCTCGTTCTGTACGATCTGCGCGTACAGCGGCTCGAAGTCTTCCAGCTTCTTAATGCCGCTCGGATCGAACTTATACTTGTCGGCCAGCTCCTTGCTGACGTCGATCCCGCGCTGCAGCGCCATCGCGCTGATGTTGTACGGAATCGCGTACAGCTTGCCGTTGACTTGCGCGGAGGGCAGGTACTTGCCGAACTTCTCCTTCAAATGCGGGCCGTACTGATCGAGCAGATCGTTCAAGGGGAGATAAGCGCCTTTGCCGGCATTGGTAATGTAATTGTTGAACCACGACGCCGTGAAGACAAGGTCTAGATTCTCCCCCGTCGCCGTCATCGCGTTGATCTTTTGCTCGAAGGAGCTCCAATCGATGAACTTGATTTTGACGGTTGCGTTGATCTTGTCCTTCAGATACTTGTCGATCTCCGCTTCCACCAGCTCGGTATCTTTTTGCGGCGTGCCGGGAACGTACCAGGACAGCTCCACCGGTGCCAGACTGGCCGCGGACGGCGTTGAAGCGGATGCGGTCGCGCTTACCGAAGCCCCTGCGGACGCCGATGCCTTTGCAGTCTCCGAACCTGCGCTATTCTCTCCGTTGTTGTTGCCGCAGCCGGCCAGCATCATCGTTCCTGCCATGCATGCGGACAAGACCAGCCCTTGCCATTGCTTCGCCCTTTTCATTCTTTTTCCTCCCTATGTCTGTGTGTGGCAGTCCATCTATACTTATCCGGGCTCCCGGTATAAGCCTATCGTTATCCTTTGACCGCGCCGACTTTCAGCCCTGCCACGAAGTACCGCTGTACGAATAAGAAAACGAACAGGATCGGTCCGGTAGCGAGGACGGCGATGGCCATCCTGGTGTTTTCGCCGGGCAGATGAATCGCCATTCCCGGCATCGGATTCGCTTTGATCGCGGACAAGTTCTGCATGATCGTGTACAGCAAATATTGGAGCGGGAACTTGTGGCTGTCGTCCAGATACAGAAGCGCCAGATACCAGTCGTTCCAATACATTAAAATGATGAACAAACCGACGGTGGCGATTGCCGGGAGCGACAGCGGAAGCACGATGTTCCACAGGATTCTCAGCTCCCCGGCCCCCTCCAGTTTGGCGCTCTCGAGGAGCGGCTCCGGTATTTCGGAAAAGTAGGTTCTAAGGAGCAGCACGAACCACGGTACGATGAGGTACGGAAGAATGAGCGAGCCCAGACTGTTTTTCAAATGCAGCGTTTGAGTGACCAGCATATAGCTCGGCACGAGTCCGCCGTTGAACAGCATCGTGAAGTAAATAAAAAACGCGAAGCCGCGCCGGTACGCGAAGTCCCGTCGGGACAGCGCATAAGCAAGGCAGGACGAGATCAACAGGCTGAGCGCAGTGCCGACGATCGTGACGATAATGGTCACTTCATAGGCCGAAAAAATTTGCGACGGATTCGACAGAATGTAGCGGTACGCGTACAAGCTGATCGATTTCGGTATGATCGTATAGCCGTATTCGGCGATCGCGGTCTCGTCCGAGAACGATGCCGATACGACGAGAAGCAGCGGAACGATGCAGACGACGGCGAGAAGAAGCAGCGTCAGGTGAACGAGCCCTCGGCCCCATTCGGTTTTGCGGCTCATGCCATTACATCCTTTCTTAGAACAAAGCGTTGTCCGGATTCACTTTTTTGACCAGCCAATTGGATATGCAGACGAGAATCAGCCCGCATATGGCCTGGTACAAGCCTGCCGCCGTAGCCATGCCCGCATCGCCCAGCACGCGGAAGGTGCGGAATACGTAAGTGTCGATGACGTCGGTCGTACTGTACAACGCGCCGCTGTTCTGCGTCACGTTGAAAAAAAGGCCGAAATCCGCGAAAAAAATTCTTCCGACCTGCATCAGCACCATAATGGTGATGAGCGGGACGAGCAGGGGCAGCGTGATCTTGCGAATCTGCTGGAGCCTGGTCGCCCCGTCCATCGTCGCCGCCTCGTAATACTCCTTGTCGATGCCCAGCATTCCCGCCAAGTAAATGAGACTGAAGTAGCCGACGTTTTTCCATACATAGACGAGTACCAGTATCGCCGGCCAGTATTGCGGCTTCGTATACCACTGAACGGCATCCAGCCCCGCAGCCTCGAGCAATCGGTTCACCGTGCCGGTATCGTAGTTGAGCAGCGCATAAGCGAAGTAGCCGACGATGACCCACGAGATGAAGTAAGGAAAAAACAGCACCGATTGATAGGACTTCACGAGCCACTTGTTGCGCACTTCCATCATGAGCAAGGCGACGACGATCGAACCGAGAAGCGAGAATACGATGAACAAGGCATTTAAATAGACTGTGTTGATCGTACTGTTGAATGCATCCCGTGTCGCGAACAAGTACTTGAAGTTGTCGAAGCCCGACCAGGGGCTGCCGAATATGCCGTCCGTAAAGTTGTATCGCTTAAATGCGAGTACGACGCCGAACATGGGCAGGTAAGAGAACAGGATGACGGCGATCGTAGCCGGCGCGGCCAACAACAACAGCCATTTGTTGCGTTTTAATGTAACGATGAAGCTTGATCGGCTGGTGCGGCGGCTGCCCTGTATGCGCACCGATTTCATTGCTCGCGAGCCCCTTTCCTTGGAAGATAGGCTCATCTTAGCATCGGTTTTTGCCGATCCGGTAGTTTAAATCCACGATCAAACTTTGTTTTGACGTTGTGCGGGCTTTAGATTGCCGTACGGATGGGAAGTGCAGCCCGATTATGGGAGCGCTCGTCCGGATGGCGATACCGCTGAATAGGAATATTGAGGGACATGCGGGAGAGGCAACAAAGAGTAGGACTGGGGATAAGGCTGAGGACGGAAGCGATGGTGTGTAAGTTGGCGTAATTCAGCTCGAAAAGCAGCAGGAATAATCTGGCACCCGAAAAGGTGATGCCAAGATATTCATGCCGCCGTTCGCAGCGCCGATATTCATTTTACAGACCTGTCACTCCGTCTTTACCCACTCAATCCAACACTCAAACATGCGATGGGGGTTTTTTCTTGAAAAAGTTCAGTTCGGTGGCTATGGCGCTTGTTTTGGCTCTCGGTGTCGTTTATGGTTTCTCGTCTTCTACCGAAAAGCCGGCATACGCCGCAAGCAGCACGACCACGCAAGTCTTCTCCGCCGCCGCCGACTTCGGAACTGTGCAAGGCCAGCATCAATGGTACTATCAGAAACTCGTAGGCTCCATCTACACGGACCTTGTTTATAATGCTGCCAACAAGCGCTGGCAGCCTGCGAACAGCGATTATCCATGGGTATCGAAGGATACGCAGCGTCCCGACGAGAACGCCGACTCCGTCCTCAAGTGGGTCGCGCCGGACAAGGGTACGATCGCGATCACCGGTGAAGTTTCCAGAAGCTCCGAGCAAGGTGACGGAACCGTCGTTACGGTCCTGAAGGACAGCAAGCTGCTGTGGAAAAATACGCTAATCTACGTCAAAGGCTACGCCCCGAAAAGCGTCGGAAGCGTCCCTGTCGAAAAGGGAACGGCCATCTACTTCATCGTGAACCGTAAAAATACAGCCGTCAGCGACGAAACGCTCTGGAGTCCGACCATCGAATTCAAGTCCGATGCGCCGGCTGCGACACCAACTCCTACTCCAACCCCAACATCAACACCAACTCCTACTCCAACCCCAACATCAACACCAACTACGACTCCGACGCCAACGGTTAAACCGACTGCTGCGCCTACGGCTACCTCGACGCCGGTCTCCAAGCCGACAGCAACGGCTACGCCCGCTTTTACGTCAACCCCGACGCCAACACCAACGCCAACACCAACACTTACTCCGACGCCTACTGCCAAGCCGACTGCAACGGCGACGCCTACGTCAACTCCGACGCCTACGCCGGCAGCAGGCATCGACGTGACGAGCTGCGGCGCCATCGCTGACGACGGCAAGGATGACTACGCGGCCTTCCTCTCGTGCCTGACCAAGGCCAAGACGCAAGGCAAGCTCGTGACCGTCCCGGCCGGCAACTTCACGCTCGGCAAGATCTTGACGCTTGACGGCATCAGCCTGCGCGGCGCAGGCAAGGACCAGACGACGCTTACCTCGACCGATCCGCAAAACGGCTCCATCGACATCAAGGGCGACGGCGTCACGCTGAGCGGCATCAAGCATGCGTATGCGACGACGGTAGCACGGGGCAACGGCGCCAACGAGAAGAACAGCATCACCGTCCGCAGCGCTACGAATTTTGTCATCGACAGCATTTATGTGTACAAGTCCAGCACGGCCGGCATCATGGTTACCTATGAAGCCAAGGGCGGCCGGATCACGAACAACATCGTCGATTCGACTGGCGCCGACGGCATTCATATGACGAACGGCAGCAGCTTCATTACGGTCGAAGGCAACTTGGTGAAGGGCGTCGGCGACGATACGATTGCGGTCGTCAGCTACGACGAGCCGGCCGTTAATAACATCACGATCCGCAACAACGATGTCGGATACGGCTCGCTCGCACGCGGCATCTCCGTCGTCGGCGGTACAGACGTATTAATTGAAGGCAACTCCGTCAAGGATACGCAAATGGCCGGCATTTATATCGCCTGCGAAGGCTCCTACAATACGACCAACGTCAACAACGTTACGGTGAAAGGCAATACGGTCGACCACACTGGCATCCAGGAGCCCCAGAACCATCCGAACGTGCTCGTGTATGCGTCGACCGGCGTCATCGACAACGTCACCTTCACGGGCAACACGATCAAAAACGCCGCGCATCGCGGAATCGGCGTATGGGGCGACGGTCAGATCAAGGACATCTACTTCACGGGCAATACGCTGATCAACGATAAGGGCGCCAATACGACGTTTAAAAACGGCACGATTCACCTGAAGGACAATATCGGCTTCTAAGCTAAGCCGACAGTATTGGACGACGGCGGGATCTCGCCGCCATCCGTGGCGAAGAAACGCTGTACAGCGCCACTTGGCGGGATCTCGACGCCAACCAAGGCAAAGAGACGCTTTACAGCGCCACTTGGTGGGATCTCGACGCCAACCAAGGCGAAGAGACGCTTTACAGCGTCACTAGGCGAAGAATCTCTACCTGGAGCTTCATTTCAAATCCGGGGCGCCAGCAGTCAATCGTCACCCGTCGCCTCATTTCGACGCAAACCTGCAAATATACATCTAATTTCGCCGATATCTATCCTTTCGGGAACAAAAGATGCGAATGTGCAGGTATTTTCCTCCATCAGCCCGTTTTCCGGCTTGCGCTTTGAATTTGCCTGCAAATTTTCATGTATTTTTTCACGTGCCCTTGGTCGGCAGAAAATACATGTAAAAATGCAGGCTTTTAAATGCAAACCGCCGGAAAATCGTCTGCATGCCAATAGCGCGCCCATCTGCCCGCGAATCGCCCCGCCCGACT
Source organism: Cohnella hashimotonis (assembly GCF_030014955.1). NCBI lineage: Bacteria > Bacillati > Bacillota > Bacilli > Caryophanales > Paenibacillaceae > Cohnella > Cohnella hashimotonis. The sequence continues at coordinate 1,521,015 of NZ_JAGRPV010000001.1, read as the reverse complement.
CAGGATGGAAAGCACGGCCTCTTTCTATCCTTTCCGATTAGCGGTTCATCGATAGGCATGATCTTGCGGAAGGATTGTCGATTGCCTGCCGATTGCCTGCCGATTGCCTGCCGGGACTTCCGGTTGCGACTGCCATCAATCCCCCACGGCTCGCAGCTTCCGGAGAATCTCCAGCAGCATCACATGGAGACTGACCCATGCGCCCCCGAACACATAGCCCGCAAAGACGTCGCTGGGGTACTGCACCCCGAAATAAATCCGGCTGACGCCCACCGCGAGACAGATCGAGATGACGCCCAGCACGAGGGGCACCCTTACATAACGAAAGTGGTAGTGGCGCAGCAGCAGGAAAGCCGAAAATCCGCAGACCGTCAAGGTAATCAGCGTTTCTTCGCTGGGGAACGTATTAAAAAGCTGAACATCAGCCGCGACCGGCCCCGGACGATGGAAGACCGTGCGCAAAATTTCGTCGAGCAACTCTCCGCCTACGACAACCCATACAAGAAAGATCAGGTCGAGCCTCCGCTCCTTGCTGCGCAGCATGATCCAAATCGCTGTCAGGCCAAGCACGGGGCCATACAAATAAAGCGTGCCGAGCTGCTCGAAGACGTGCATCCATCCGTCCCAACCGGGACCGAAGGAGGCGATGACGAGAAAGGACGCAATCTCGTCGAATTGGCCGAACTCCTGCCCCAAAAAGTCTTGAATCACGCCGAGCATGAGCGAGAAAAAAACAATAAACACCGCGAAAGCAGCCAACAGCAGCAGCCGTACCTTCCCGAACGAACGAAAACGGCGCACCCCATGCGCCAGCTGCTGCATGAGCGCTTCTAGGACCCGGTCCTTGTACTTTTTGTACACATAGACCAGGCCGGCCACGAGCGCAGAGACGATGCCGAAAATAATCATATAACGGTTGACCGTCGAGTGATACTGTTCCCACTTGGGACCCAGCACCTTGCCGAGGGAGATAAACAACCCCACCCAGAATATCGCGCCAGTATAAGCATAAAGCGCATAACGCCGAAAAGGCATGCGGGTCACGCCACAAAAATATCCGGTTATATGGCGGACGCCGGGAATAAAATAAGCGACGAAAAGCAGCTTGTCCCCGTACTTTTCAAACCAAAGGGTCAGCTTGTCTATGCGCGCTTCCGTCAGATGGACGCGATGCCCGTAACGAACGATAAACGGCCGGCCCAGCCGGTACCCGATCCAGTATGAGAGCGTCACGCCCGTCAACACGCCCGTGCCTGCCGATACGATGCTGAACAGCCAGCTCAATTTTTGTTCATACACAAAAAGTCCGATATAGCTCATCATCATTTCGCCGGGAAGCGGCAGCGCGAGCATCTCGAGACACAGGAACAAGAAGATAAGTCCATATCCGTAGTGCGCAAGCAAATTTGTCAGCGTGTCCAATGGTAATCGCCTCCACGATGAACAAGTGCGGCCAACTTGTTGGTATCATTCCTACTTGCGCCGTCTTTTAACACTTGGCTTGGGTCATATCAAAAAGGACGTTAAACGAGCTGCGCTTGTTCGCCGCAAAATAAATATTTTTTCAGAAAGGTCGCTCAGGGTATACTTTGTGTACGACCAGTGGATGAGGAGAACATTTATGGCAAAAACCAAAAAAGAGCTCCCTCGCCTAAAGGCGCTGAAGCTCTTGTCTACGCTGTACCGGTTAAAAGTAATCCAAATCCTGATTCCAGTCGCCGTGATCGGACTCATCGTCTGGGAAGGACAAGCCGAATTCCACCGAATCGACTGGGCGGCCACGCTGCATGTATTGCGGCAGATCGAGCCGTCGCGGCTGCTGCTGCTCATCGCATCGTCTCTGGTTGCCGTCGCGGCGGTCGGCGGCTACGAATTCGTGCTTCGCCGGCATTTCCGGCTTACCATCGGACGCTGGGCGACTTTTCGCATTGCTTGGATCGCCAACACCTCGAATAGCGTCATCGGTTTCGCCGGCGTGGCCGGAGCCGCGCTGCGCACCTATCTGTACCGCAACCGCGGTCTATCGGTTCCGACCATAACGGCCGTCATCGCCTTCCTCTCTACGATCACCATCACAGGGATATCGATTCTGGCTTGGGGAGGGATCTGCGGGCTTTTTCCGATCGACGCGGTGATTCGAACCCATCGCTGGACGCTATATGCCGTCTGGGCCCTGGCGCTTTACCTGCCCGGCTATTTGCTGTTTCAACGCACTTCTTTTTATGCGAAATGGTTGAACCGCGGCCTGCCGCGGATGAATCCCTCCACCATCGTCGCATCCGTGCTCGTCTCCATGGCGGAGTGGGCGCTGGCGGGCGCCGTGTTCTGGATGGTCGGATCGACGCTGCTTCCGGATCTCCCTTTCCTTACGGCGATGGGCATCTTCACCGTCGCTGCCGTAGCGGGACTGGTGAGCCTCGCGCCCGGCGGCATCGGGGGTTTTGACCTGATCGCGCTGTTCGGTCTGCAAGCGCTCGGCTACGCGCCTGAGCACACCGCCGCGGTGCTTGTTCTATTTCGCATCCTCTATTATCTGTTCCCTTGGCTCATCGGGCTCATTATTGGCGCATTCGAATTTGCCCAGAACCGGCAGAAAGCGGCGGATAACGATGAGGCCGCGCTGGAGGATTCGCTCAACGGCTGGCAGCGCTTGTGGGAATTCCCCGGCCAGCATGCCTGGATCTCCGAATTCGGCGCATGGGCGCTCGGCAAGCTGGTATTTCTAAGCGGAGGCGTGCTGCTCCTGTCGGCTGCGACGCCCGGCCTGCTCGGACGGCTGGAATTTGCCGAGGAGCTTCTATCCGCGCCGCTCATGCGCCTTTCCCACCAATTAAGCCTCACGATCGGATTGATGCTGATCGTTCTGTCATGGGGCATCTCCCGCAGAATCAAGCGTGCCTATCAGTGGACGCTCGGCCTGCTGTGCGCCGGCGCGTTGTTTACGTTCACCAAGGCGTTTGATTTCGAGGAAGCGATCTTTCTGCTGTTTGTCGCGCTCTTGCTTTATTTATCGCGCGCGCGTTTCTACAGGATCGGCGCGCCGATCCCTCGGGAGCGCATGGCGGTCTGGGCCGCGACCACCCTGCTCATCGCCTATGTTTACGATATCGTAGCCGCCGGTACCGTGCCTAATTTTGTGCGCCGGATTCCTGACAATCGCTACCTTCATTTGATTCTGAACCCGACCGAGCACACGATCGCCGTCGTGACGGGCCTCGGCGTGACTTGGCTGCTGCTGTCGCTCGCGCTTGTGCTGCGACCGAACAAAATAACGGCATGCGGCGCTTCCGCCGAGGAGCTGGACCGGGTTCGCGATTTTTTGAAGGGAGCCCAGGGCAACCTGCTCACGCATATGCTGTTTACGGGGGACAAGCGCTTTTTCTGGGCATGCGACGGTCGCGTACTCATTCCTTATTCGATCATTCGCAATAAATTTGTGGTACTCGGAGACCCGCTGGGCGACGCTTCGCTGATCAGCAGCGGCATTCAGGAATGCCAGCGGCATGCCGATTTATACGATCTGGAGGTCGTTTTTTACCAGGTAGCCCCCGCCTATTTGCCGATTTATCACGAAAATGGCTATCGCTTTTTTAAGCTGGGCGAAGAAGCGCTGGTGAATCTGACGACGTTTTCGCTGGCCGGAAAAGCAAATACCAATCTTCGTAACGTCATTAATCGCTTTGAACGCGACGGATACCGGTTCGAGGTGCTGCAGCCTCCGTACGACCCGCAAACGCTGGAGCGACTGGGCCGGATCTCGGCGGCATGGCTCAAAGGCCGTCGGGAAAAAGGATTTTCGCTGGGCTGGTTCGAGACCGCCTATTTGCAAAATGCGCCGATCGCCGCGCTGTTGGCGCCGGACGGACAGGAGGTCGCATTCGCAACACTGGCGCCAAGCTACGACGACGGGCGGACGATGTCCATCGACCTGATGCGCCATCTCGCGGATACCCCGAACGGGACGATGGACTTTTTGTTCATTCGCCTGCTCGAGTGGACCCACGATCAGGGCTATTCCGTCTTTAATCTGGGCATGGCTCCCCTGTCCAGCGTCGGCGAAGCGCGCGCCGCCATGCGCGAGGAAAAGCTGGCGAACCGGCTTTACGAATACGGCGGGCACTGGTACGGCTTCAAGGGGCTGCGCAAATATAAAGAAAAATTCCGTCCGACCTGGGAGCCGCGATACTTGGCTTATCCTGCGCGCGTGACCCTGCCCGTGCTGCTTGTCGAATTAATCCTGTTGATTGCCAGACGGCCGAACAAACGGCGCGCAAACGAGTCGGAGCGGGCGGGAGCGGCGACCTAGCACGCCTCCTGCCGATGCGGACGAAGAAAAATCGTCTGGTCCCAAACAGTTGTTCCAATAGCCGACCGCTAGCTGAAAAGGCGTTGTATAGCGTTACATGATGGAACTGCGGCGTATTCGTAGCCGAAGAGACGCTGTACAGCGTTACTTGACACGACAGCGGCGTAATCTGGGGTAAAGAGACGCTTTAAAGCGTTACTTGACGGGTCTGCGTTGTATGCCGAACCGAATAGGCACTGTACAGCGTTACTTGACGGGACTGCGAGTATTCCGAGGCCGATAAGGGCGATCGTGAACTATGAACAACACCAAGCCTGAGGGCTTGGCGTCCTTGCGCTCGTGGCCTTGCGCTCGCGCCCCGTCCGATAGCTGTTAAAAAGCCGTTATTTCCCTTGATCGCGACGTCCTGGATGGAATAAGTGTTAAAGTGCAGTTAAATTGTCAACTTCGAACGTTTTTGGTCCGATTTTGATCTCATTAATTGCGTTTGAACACTTATTTCACCCCGTCCTGGTTCAGCGCGCCGATTAACTGCTTTTGAACACTTATCGCCCCACACTCCCCGCTCAATTGAATCAAGATTAGCGTAGTTGAACCGGATTTCTCCCTCCAATTGTTTGCTCGAGCTATACCTATTTACTTCCGCCGGCTGTTTCAGTACTCTAGAAAATGGCTCGACACATCCAAGTTAGCAAGTGCAGCAAGTGTGTGCTCCTCGATTTTCTACGTGTTGCAAATTAAGAAAAAACCTTCCTCGAAAAATATCGAGAAAGGGGCTGGCACTTCGATCATTCGGTTTTTCTCGCTTCTTCTTGTGCTAATCCTTATTGTTATTCCTGTTCCTTTTCCTTCGCCTCCAGCATCCGGAGCAGTACGGCGACCGTTTCCGCTCTCGTCGCGACGTCGTTCGGGAAGAAGCCGTTGCCGCCTTTGCCTTGCATGATGCCCAGCTTCTTCATCTCGGCAGCAGCGCCGACGGCCCAGGCCGGAATGTCGCGATCGTCCGTGAAGCCCGCGGACGCCGCTTCAGGCGTCAGGCTCAACGCTCTCGCGAGCATGACGGCCATTTCCGATCTTGTCAACGGCGCGTCCGGACGGAAGTTGTCGTTCGCGTCGCCCCGGATCAGCCCCATGCTTACGGCTTGCGCAACGGCCGTCCGGGCCCATTGGCCGATTCGGTCCGCGTCCTCGAAGGACAGGACCGACGCTTCGTTCTGAAGCTTGAGCGCCTTGACCAGCATGACCGCGAATTCGGCGCGCGTCACCGTGCGGTAAGGACGGAACGAGCCGTCCGGATAGCCTGTAATGATCCCTCTTTTTGCGGCTTCCATAATACTCGCTTGCGCCCAGTGACCGGCGATGTCCGAGAACTCGCGGCCTGGAACGTCCGGCGTGTCCGGACCATCGCTTGGCTCGTCGGGTTTGGCCGGCGGCGTCACGGTTCCTCCGTTCGGATTGCCGCCGTTTGGACGCTCGTGGACGGAGACGCTTATTTTGCCGGTCACGGACGGCGTCTTGGACAACGTGGCCGTGATCGTTGCCTCTCCGGCAGCGGATGGTGCCGTGAAGCGAACGTTGAACCGGCCGTTCGCATCCGTTGTCGCTTTGGACGCCTGAATGCTGCCCGATGAAGCCGCGAGCTCAACCGCTGCGCCGGACACAGGCAGACCGTCGCGATCCGTTACGATGCCCGTCACGGTCGCTTCGTCTCCGGTCCACACGGCGGATGGCGCAGCCTGCATTTCGATTCGGACAGGCACTTGCTCGGCTTGGCCGACGGACACTTTAACCGCGTTCGTCACAGACGGATAAGCGGTCAAGGCGGCCGTGATCGTCGCTTCTCCGGCTGCGGACGGTGCCGTGTACACCGTGTCGAACCGGCCGTTCGCATCCGTTACAAGTCTCACGGTTTTGACGCTGCCCGCCGAGGCCGAGACTTCGACCTCTACGCCGGGGACAGGCAGATCGTCGCCGTCGTATACGACGCCCGCGACGGACGCTTCGCTCCCCGCCGTCACGGTAGACGGCGTCGCCTGCAGCTCGATGCGAGCGGGCACTTGCACGGCCTCATGAACCGAAACGGCAATCGTGTTCGCCACGGACGGATTCGCGGCCAAAGCGGCCGTAATCGTCACTTCTCCCGCAACAGACGGTGCCTTAAAGATCGCGCTGAATCCGCCGTTCTCATCCGTTACCGCTGTAGTCTGTTCGAAGCCGCCCGCGGAAGCAGCGAGCTCGACCTCTACGCCAGCAACCGGCAGATCGTCGCCGTCGTAGACGATTCCCGTTACGGACACGGCCCCGCCGACCGCCACGGAAGTTGGCGTCGCCTGCAGCCCGATTCGAACCGGCACCTGCTGAGCCCGCTTCACCGGCACGACGATCGTTCCGGTTACAGACGGACTCGAAGGCAGGATGACCGAGATCGTCATGTCGCCGGCAACCCCCGGCGCCGCGTAAATATGGCTGAACCCGCCGTTTTCGTCCGTGATCGCGCGAACGGTGTCTGCACTGCCCGGCGATGCCGAAATTTCGACGGCCACGCCGGATATCGGAAGCCCGTCGCCGTCATACACAACGCCCGAGACGGACACGTCGTCGCCGACCGTCGCGGAAGACGGCGTCGCCTTCAGCTCGACCCGGGCGGGTATCCGCTCCGCGGTCTCGGCGCCGTACACTTTAAATTCCCAGAGCGAATAGCCGTAGGTGCTTCCTCTTTTTAAGCCGTTCATCTTGACGTATCTCGCATTCACCGGTTCGAAGGCGATCTCGTCGATATCGCCGTCTCCGTTCGCGGTGCTGTAAACGGTCGTCCAATCCGCCGCATTGTCGGAAACCTGGATTTGATACTCCTTGCCGTACGCGGCCTCCCAATGCAGCACGACCTTCGCGATCGTCTGGCTTGCGCCCAGATCGACGTAAATCGACTGTTGATCCGTGTAGTTGGATCCCCAGCGGGTCGTCAGCGAGCCGTCGACCGCATTGCCCGCCGATACGTCGGCCGCCCGGATCGAGCTCGCTACCACGTTCCTGCCTTCCGCGAGATTGGGCGCGACCGCCTCGTAGACGTTGAATTCAGCCAGCGAATAGCCGTTCGCGTTCCCCTGCCGGACGCCCTGCATGCGGACGTACCTGGCGTTTACCTTGCCGAAGGAAATGTCGTCGATATCGCCGTCTCCAAGCGAGGTGGCGTAGACGTCCGTCCAGGCGACGGCATCGTTCGACACTTGAATTTTGTAGCTTTTCCCGTAGGCCGACTCCCACTTCAAGCGGACTTTATTGATCGTATATGAGTCCTGCAAATCCACGTAAAGCCATTCGTCGTCCGAAGCGTTCGAATGCCAGTAGGACGTTCTGTACAAATCCGTCGCATTCGAGGCGAATTGCTTGCCTTGGCTGGAGGAAGCAGCCGCGCCTTTGGTGTAGGCAAGGTCGAATCCGCTGTCGTCGAGGGCGGCTCCCTCGTTCAGGGTCACGCTTCGGCCGGCGAAGATGTCTTTGCCGAGCCGATACGTCGTCGTCGTCTTTTCCCCGTCCCGGTCCAGCGTCACGTTCACCGTAATTCCCGGCGTCTCGGGATTGGCGACCGAGATGCGCACAGGCGACGCAGATTCGTCGACGATGACCATGGCGGGCTTATCCACAGCAACCGTCAGCCCGTCTCTTACCGTCACCGTTCCCGGCTGATAGAACAGCATTTCCGACAGGCGCAGCGTTTCGTGCCGAACGGCCTGAACCGATGCCGTGTTCGAAAGGATGCGGATCGGGTTGTCGCTCGCGTAGCTGCCAACCTCTTCGGCGGATTTGTCCGGCAGCACGATGTACTGGTAGGTAGCGCCGGTCGGCTTGACGCCATGATCGAGCCAGATGGAGAAGATCGGCTTCGTGATCGGCTCCGTCGAGCTGCCCGTGACGACGTCGCTCCATTTGCCGGTTTTCGTCTCCAGCTTGACCTGGAAGTCCGTCGGATTCGGGAATACATAGCCGATCCGATCGTTGTAGGCCCACTTGCCGTTCGTCTGCTTCGTCCCTTCCGCCATCGTCTGGCCGTCCACGATCACGTCGCCGACCGCCTTGCTTTGGTTCAAGGTCGTATGGATCGGAGCGGCGTTCGTGGAAGCGATGCCCGCGCCGAGCGCCACCATTTCGTCGTCGAAAAAGAAGTAGCCCTTTTTGCCGCTGGTGCTCAGCTTGTTGAAGTCGAAGGCGGTGGCGCCGTAGCGCTCGTTGGTCACGCCGCCTACGAACGTCCGGGGATTGTTGAAATTCCCGTCCTTCGTAAGTACGTAAGGAGCCGTCGTGCCCGGAACGTGCATCCAGTCCATCAACGGGTAGACCGGCCTGTATTCGTCGCCCGTCCGCTGGATGGCGGTCGCGCCCTGCGGCGTCCAGTACAGCAGGTTGTAGCCGCCCGGATTGATCGTTCTCCATTCGCCGCCCTTCACCGTGCTGGAGGACATCTTGACCGTAATGCCGTAGTCCGCCCGCATATGGGACGAGACGAGCGTCTGCCATTGCGTCATATTGTTGTCGTTCAGTCCGTTGCTCGTACTCGTGCCGATCCGGCGAATATTGTCCAGGAAGCTCGCAAACTCCGAAGCCCGCTTCGGATTGGCCGCCTCCATCCACTGCATCGGATCTTCATAGAAGGTCAGGGCCGCGCTCGCGTAGTCCGGCCAGTCCGGTCCGTTCATCCCCATGCCCAGGTCGGCGACGTCGCCTCTCACCTGGTATCGGGTGCCGTCGAGCAGGTAGGACGACAGCGAGTCGATCGCCGCTTGACTGTAGGCGAAGACGGTACCCGAAGTAACGTACGCCCAGAACGACATGTCTCTGGCGAAGCTTCTGCCGTAGCCCGTCGTATAGTTGGTTTTGCCATGCTGGAAAAAAGACATGTCCGACTGGATGCCCGTCACCGTCGTCGTCACGGCCGACAGCACGTTAAAGGCGTCCACGGCATTCCGGACATTTTGAGCATCCTCGAGCAGCAAGCCCCGGTACATGTAGTTTTGGTTGTACCAGGACGAATTGGCGCCGTCGACGGTGTTCGGGCTGCTGTCCAGCGTGCCGACGATATTGGAGGCTTGCGTCGCCGTCAAGTAGCCTTCGCACAGCAGCGCGACCTTCTCCAGCCTTAATTGGGTGCCGATCGTGTTCTCCCACCAGTTGGTCGAAGTGGGCTTGACCGTGAACCAATGATCCAGCGCCCGCTTGATGCCGTCCAGCATCGCTTCGCTATGATAGCTCAGGCTCTTCGGATCGGCGAACGCCGCAGCCATCGACTGCATCCGGTCCAGGGCCAGGTAGGAAGGCCACCCTCGCCCGTTGGCGGCGGATTGCTTGCTCGCATAATCGACGTCCGCCCAGCTTCCGTCCGGCTTTTGGCTGGACAAGTAAGCGGCGGCCTGCGATTTGAACGTCCATTCGACCCGGCCGTTCGTTCCGTCGTTGATGATGTCTTTGGAGATGTAAAATTCGACCATCCGTTGTTTCATCCGCTTCATATCGGCGATCTCCTGCGCCGCGTTCGTCCCGTCGGACGTGCTCGCCGCCGCGGAGGCCGATACCCACAAGGACGATATCATCGAACCGATCAGAACAAGACAAAGCCACTTTTTCACAAACCTTTGCACAGGTTCAGCCATGTACATGCGCTCCTTTTTTTAAACTCAACGCAATTTGAAAGCGCCTTCCAATATCGGGATAAAAGAAGGCAGCTCGCACTGCCCTCCGCCCTTTCAATACAGCGTGTCGTAAATATCGGCCAACGGGATGTCCACGCCGGCCATCGCTTCGTCCGCGGCGCCGTAATACATGCGGATCGTCCGATCCAGCAGCAGCGCGCCGCACGAAAAGACGACCCGGCCGAAAAAGCCGTTCACCTCGTATTCCGCTTCCGGCTCCAGGATGGGCACGCGGGATCTGGCGATCACGCGGGCCGGGTCCGCCAGGTCCAGCAGCAGCGCGCCCATGCAATAGCGGTCCGTCTCGTCCGCGCCGTGGTACAGGGCAAGCCAGCCCTCGGGCGTCCGGATCGGGACGGCGCCGCCGCCGATTCTCCCGCCGTCCCATTGACCTTCCCGAAGGCCGATCAGATGCCGATGCCGTCCCCAGTGAATGAGATCGGGAGACTGCGCGATCCACATCTCGGGAGAACCGATCGCCTTCGGGACCGGACGATGGAGCGCATAATAGCTGCCGCAGATTTTTTCGGGGAAAATCGCGACGTCTTTATTCTCAGGAGGAAGCATCGTGCCGGTTCGCGCAAAGGTCACGAAATCCTCCGTCACGGCGACGCCGACGCTCACGCCCTTTGACGAGATCGCGCTGTACGTGATGTAATATTGGCGGCCGATCTGCGTAATCCGCGGGTCTTCGATGCCCCAGGCCTCCAGCGGGCCGTCCGGCAGCATCGCCGGACCGGGGTCCACCGTGAAGCGCACACCGTCGGCGCTGCGCGCAATCCTTAGATAGGAGAGGGAGGTCAGGTACGCGTACTTGCCCCGCTGCTTGATCACGCGCGAATCCGACAGATCGTACCGGTCGTCCGACTTGGCGATGCGGATGATTTCCAATTGTCCGCTTGTTTCGCTCAGCACGGGCACCAACACCTGGTTATCGTCGGACTGAATGGGCATCTCCGCGACGCGCAGCAATAGAATAATCTCGTCTCCAAAGGTCGCCACCCCTGCGTTAAATACGCCGACGACTTGAAAATCGGGATGGATCGGCTTTACGTCGTTCGTTGCTACGATCGGATTGTGCGGAAACCTGCTCAAGGCCATTTTCGAATCTCCTTATTTCTGCGCCGCCAGATAAGCATCCAGTTGCTTTTGATATTCCGTTTGAATTTTTTTCAGATCCGCTCCGTATTTGGCCTCGAAGTCGGCAAAGGATTTGTCCGGATCGAGCGTGCCTAGCAGAATCGGATAAACGTACGAGTTCGCCTTCAGCCTTGCCATCTCTTGCAGCACCGGCTCTGGATTAAACGTGAAGCCGGAATCCTTCGACTTCGTGAAGTTGGCCGCGTCCTTCGCCCAGTTCCACCATTTCAGCTCATCCGGCGACAGGGACGCGTCGTAGCGTTCGTTGGTCGGGTTCCAGATCCAGTCGAAGCCGAAGTTCGGATAATCGCCGTTCAGCGCCTTGAAGCCGTCTTCGCCGACTGCCTCCCAGTTTTTCCCCTCCAGGCCGTAGCTGAGCAAATCGTAATTTTCTTTTTCGTTCGCCCAGTTCAGGAACATGATGGCGCGCTCTTTGTTTTTGCTGCTCTTCGGCACGCTGATGAAGTTCCATTGCTTGAAGTCGGTCTGGTACTTTTGCGACGGATCCATAAAGGTGACCCATTCGGCCGACCCGCCGAGCTTGCCGACGGCGTCCTGGATCGATGACGGGATGCCGACGTCCGCTGAAGTGATCGCCGCCGTTTTTCCCGCCGTGAACAAATCCCGCTCGTTCTGCACCGCCAGGTTATCCTTGTTCACGATGCCGTCCTGATACCATTTGCGCATGCCCTGAATGCCCGACCAGATGCCCTCGTCCTTATTTTCGAACAGCGTATAGATTTTTCCGTCATTGTTTTTCTTATAGAAGAAAGGATACATCTCAGGAATTTCCTGCTTGACGTCGTAGGTCGAATCGAAATAGAAGGGATACGCGTTCGTGATGCGGTCGGTCGACACGAGCGTCGTCAGCGGACTCATCCCCTGCTCGTTCTCTTTCACCTTGTACAGGTACTGCGAGAGATCGTCGAACGTTTTCAGCGGCTGCATGCCGTACTTCTCTCTTAAGTCTTTGCGGATGTAGAAGCCCTTGATCTGATATTGAGAGACGCCGAGCGGTATGCCGTAAATATGGCCGTTAAACTTGTTCGCGTCCCACATTTCCTGCGGCCGGGTTTTCAGTATCGTCTGACCGTACTGCTGCAGCAGCGGCTCCAGATCCTCGTACGTATCGGAGGCGACCATCTTGTTCATATGCAGCCACGGCGCATCGAAGATCAGGTCGACGGCTTCCCCGGAAGCGAGCGCGAGCGACGTTTTATTGTCCAGATCCGACCATGGAATAAACGTGATGTTAAGCTTGACGTTAAGCGTGCCTTCCATCCGCTTCTCGGCTTCGGCGATGACGGCGTCCATATCCTTGGGGCGGTCTCCGGGAATATAAATCTTTAACGTGGCGGGGCTAAGCGCCTCACTTTGTTGCGCTTGCTTCGTGCCGGCAGGGCTTGAGCCCTCCGCTTCCTTGTTGTCGTCCCCGCCGCTGCAGCCGGCCAGCGCGCCCGAGGCGGTCAGCGTCGTCAAGCACGCCAGCAGCATCCATTTTCTTTTCATTTCGATTGCCTCCCTGGAATGTTTCTTTATATGCTCAACCGAATAATGCCGGTTATAGCCCGAATTAGCCTTTGACCGAGCCGATCGTCAGCCCTTTGACGAAGTAGCGCTGCAGAAACGGATACAGCAGCACGATCGGTCCGATGGTCACGCAGACGGTCGCCAGCTGCACCCCGTAGGCCGGGATCTGCTGGAGCTGGCCGGTCGACGCGCCCTGAATGTAAGCTGCGGCGTTCATGTTGGAGATGAGCTGCCGAATCATGATCTGAAGCGGGTGCAGCGTATAGTCGTCGATGAACAAAAGCGCGAGCCACCAGTCGTTCCAGTACTGCAAGGCGTACAGCAGCGTCGTCGTGGCGAGGACCGGCGTCGTGATCGGCAGGATGATGCGGAAGAACGTCCGCCATTCGCCCGAGCCGTCGACCGTCGCGGCTTCGTTCAGCTCGTACGGCACCGTACGGAAAAACGATACGAGAACGAACGTATTGAACGGGTTCAGAAGATACGGCAGGATCAAGGCCCAAAGCGTATCCTTCAGATGCAGCCAGTTGACGACGAGAATGTAAAAGCCGACAAGACCCGAACCGAACAGCATCGTAAAATAGGTGAGAAACGACAACGCATTTTTGTACTTGATCTTGCGATGGGCGAGCACGTAGGCGAACATGGCGCTGATCAGGACCGCCGTAAGCGTGCCGATGACGGTCGTCTCGATCGTCACGAGATAGCTTCGGTACACTTGCCCGCCGCGCAGCAAAAATTCATAGGCGTACAGGCTTAGCTTGCTGGGGATCAGCTTGAAGCCCTCCGCTCTCAGACTGCTCTCGTCCGTAAAGGAGCCGATAATGACCATCCAGAACGGAATCAAGCAAAAGAGGGCGAAAAGCGTCGTAATCGCATAAGCGGAACCGTTGACGAGCCGATCGCCGATACTCGTTTTCGAACGTCGTTGCATTTGCGGGTTCTCCTTTAGAAAAGCCTGGAATCAGGATCGTATTTTTTAACGAGTCCGTTAAACAGCAGAATGGTCAATAGCCCCATGACGGACTGGTAGAGCGCCACCGAGGATGCCATGCCGAAGTCGCCCAGCCCGCGAAGCGCGCGGAACGTGAACGTATCGATCACGTCGGTCGTCGGATAAAGCAGCGAGTTCTCGCCGACGATGCCGTAGATCATACCGAAGTCCCCATAGAAGATCCGCCCGACCGCCAGCAGCGTCAATATAACCAAAGTGGGTCTCAGCAAAGGGAATGTAATGTAAAAGATTTGTTGAAGCCGGTTCGCGCCGTCGATGCGTGCGCTCTCGTAAAGCTCGTCCGAGATGCCCGAGATGGCCGCCAAAAAGATGATCGAGTTGTATCCGGCAAACTTCCAGATGGAGATGACGGTCAGGATGGCCGGCCAATACGCCGGCGTGCTGTACCAATCGATCGCGCCGATATGAAGCGACTGCAGCTCGTGATTGATCATGCCGTTCGTCGAATTGAGCAAGCCGAAAACCATCAGGCTGACGACCAGCCAGGAGACGAAATACGGCAGAAATATAATGGATTGCGCCAGCTTCTTGTAAAGTCGGGCATGAATCTCGTTCAGCGCGATGGACAGGATCACGGCCAGGCCGAGGCCGAAGACGAGAAACAGCGCGTTAAGTCCCATCGTATTGAGCGTCACGCGGATCCAGTCGTCGCTGCCGAAAAAGAACTTGAAGTTATTGAAGCCGTTCCATTCGCTCCCCCATATGCCCTTCGAGACGGAAAACTTCTTAAAGGCGATCACGTGGCCCACCATAGGCAAGTAGGCGAACACGAGCAGGAATAGAAGACCGGGCAACGCCATCGCATAAATACTTTTGTTTTTGTGAAGCTCCCGCAAGAAACTCAATTGTGCCCTCTCCTTTCGATGTCCTCATCGTATCGGAAGGCGCGCGGTTCTGGATAGTTCTCGTTCTACCAAAACGCCGTTCTTATGCGGTTTTTGCAGGTTCTCGTTGTAACGAAACGCAGCAAGAACTTCTTTTCTCGCCGGTTTACGAAAAAGAGGCTGCCCCTGCTCGCACAGTCGGCAACCTCAACGTACAGCTTACGATTCAGCGTTCAGATAGATCCGATCAAGCTTCGCCAGCAGCACGACCGCCTCTTCGCGCGTGACCGCATCGGACAGACGCAAGACATCGGCTTGCGCGATCAGACCTTGACCGAGGAAGTAGCGGACCGCCTCCCTGGCATAGCCCGGGACGTCGCCCAGATTCTGCTTTCCGGCTGCCGAATCGTTGCGATCTCCCTCGGCAATGAACTTCTGGAGGGTCAGGTAGCGATAGGACATCACCAGGTAATCGAGATTCCTAACATGGCCCTTGGGATTAAACGTATTCGCATCCGTGCCGTTAACCAGGCCCAGCTCGCTGGCCGCCCCGACGGCTCCGGCAAAATAGCTGTCCTGCTTCACATCCTGAAACGCAGTTGTCAGGTTGTCCTTGATCCCGAACAGACGGTTCAACAAAATGATGGCGTCCGCCCGCTTGAGCGCGGCATTGCCGTTGAATTTATAATCCGGCGTGCCGAGGACGACGCCTTTGTCGTACATCGCCTGAATGGAAGCCTGTACAGGGTTGTTGCGGCCTACATCGCTGAACACTTCATTCAACGGTTTGGCGGTTGGCGCGGGCGTCGGACTTGGTGCAGACGTCGGACTTGGCGTAGGCGTAGGCGTAGGTGTCGGCGTCGGCGTCGGCGTCGGTGTCGGTGTCGGCGTAGGTGTCGGCGTCGGCGTTGGTGTCGGTGTCGGCGTCGGTGTCGGTGTCGGTGTCGGTGTCGGCGTCGGCGTCGGCGTTGGTGTCGGTGTCGGTGTCGGTGTCGGTGTCGGTGTCGGTGTCGGACTTACCGTCACTTTGACCGTCGTCGTTTTCCCTTCAAGCGTTATACCGATTTCGGCCGTTCCTGCCGAAACGGCTTTTACCAGTCCTGCCGAAGTGACCGTCGCCACTTGCGGCTTGTTGCTGACATACAGGATGCCCGCCACCGTTGTCACATCTTTGGTTTCAGCCGTGCTGTAGGTGGCATCGACCTGCAGCTGTTCGCTATCCTTTTCACCCAGCTTCAGCTCCACGGATTGCGGGACAGCCGTCAATTGGGATACCGTCGGTTTGTCCGCAATCTGGAAGTAGAAGCGTTTGGCGTTCTCCGTATAACCGTCGTTAAGCAAAAACGCGAGATAGTATTCACCCGGCGCCAAATCCTGCAGCCTCGGATATTCCTTGCGGCCTTCGCTTGCGTCCGTGATCGTTATCGTGCCGCTTGGAATACCGCTGACATAAGCCCATTTCCAGGCGTTCGTCCCTTTTTTCGGCGTTTCGCTTGCGCGGTAAATACCGATCCAGTCTTTAGCGCTTTGAGCCCCTGTGTATTGGACGGTCAATGGCTGCCCGCGCTCTACCGTCTTCAAATCCATATTCAGCGTACTGGTAAGCTCGGGCTCGGGAGCCGACGGCAAATTCAAGTCCGCATAGGTGCGCGGCTTCACCTTGAACGTGGATACGACGGCGCGATGGTCTGGCAAGTAGCTGTCCAGTTGTACGTCTGCATAGGAGGTCGGTCCGCCGTTGACTTCCTTCTCGCCGATCAGCTTGCTGCCGAGCGTCGTCGCAGGGCCTCCGGCATACACATAGTCGATTCGATCGTATACTTCCTTCGGCTTTCTCCACTCGGTACCTTCGACCGCCCAGGTAATGCCGGGCATCGCGGCCGGGTCGGGATAGATGGCCCGATAGGAATCGATCATGCCCAGCTGCTCCAGCTTCTTCGATACCGGCCACTCCACCGCTTTGCCGAAGTAGCGGTCCTTCGTCGCCTCCGTCCAATCCAGGTGCGACGGCACATTGAAGTCTCCCGTCAGAAAGACGGGCAGCCCTTGCTCGGCTAGCGCGGGAAGCTTGCCGAACTGGTTGCGCATCTCGACCATATGCCCTACATTTTCGTCGGCAATGACGCTTTGCACGGCCATGCCGTCCGCAATGCTGTAGGGGCCGTAGGGCTTGGAATTCAAATGCACGTTGCCGACGGCCACCGCTCTGCCCGGATCGACCTCGATCAGGTAATAGTCCTTGTCCTTATCGACATCGAGAATCGGGTATTTGCTGATGAGACTGCGATCCGAGCCGGTCCTGATGCTGATGTTGTAGCCTAGCGCTGCAGCTGCCTGCGTCACGATCGCATCGTTGGATTCCTGGATGCCGACGACATCCGCGCCCGACACCCGGATCACGTTCTCGAGGAACTCGACCACCTTGTCTTTGCCGTGCTTTTTGATGGCGTCTCCCGCCCACAGGTTCAAGCTCATTACCTTGAACTCGATCTCCGGCTTCGGACCGGGTTCCTGCGTCGCCGGCGCTACCGTGACTTCGACCGCTGCCGATGTTCCTTCGAACGCAATATTGATCGTAGCGGCTCCCGCCGACACGGCTTGCACCAATCCTGCCGCGGTCACCGTCGCGACTTGCGGATCGCTGCTGACATACTGAATGCCGGCTGCCGCCGTCACGTCCTTCGTTTCGTTCGTATTGTAGGTTGCTTCGACTTGCAGCTGCGCGCTGTTCTCCTGGTCGTCCAGCTTTAACGCTACCGAATCCGGAACCGCTTTCAATTGTGTGATCGCTTTGTTGACGATTTGGAAATAAAAGCGATCCGCATTTTCCGTATAACCATCGTTAAGCAAATACGCGAGATAGTAATCTCCCGGCGGCAGATCCTGCAGCCTCGGGTATTCCTTTTTGCCTTCGCTTGCATCCGTCAGCGTGATCGTGCCATCGGGGATGTCGTTCACATAGCCCCATTTCCAGGCATTCGTTCCCTTTTTCGGCGTTTCGGTTTTGAGGTAAATGCCGATCCAGTCCTTTTTGCCCTGAGCTCCCGCGTAACGGATCGTCAACGGCTGCCCTCGTTCTACGACCGTCTGATCCATGCTCAGCGTGCCGCGTTCCGCCGCACGGGCGTTGTTCGCAGACCAACTCCATGTCCCTAATAAAATTACGAATGCCAATAACGATTTCAACACTTTACCCATGGACATTTCCCTCCCCTTTCGGTGCCCCCATCTTATCGGGGCTTTCCTGGTTCTGGATAGTTCTCGTTCTATCAAAAGGCTGCTTCTATGCGGTTTTGCAGGTTCTCATTATAACGAAACGCAAAAAAGAACCCCGATTTCATCGTTCCATGAAATAGAGGCTCTTCCTATCATGCTTGCCTACATTCTAATGCTTGCCTAGATGCGACTATCGTCCGCTTCGAACCTGAACTGCATGGGCGTCATCCCAGTCGCCTTCTTGAACACCGTGAAGAAGTGGCTCTTCGTCTGGAAGCCGGCGGAATCCATAATTTGCGTGATCGGCCAGTCCGTCGCGCGCAGCAGCTTTTTGGCCTTCTCGATCCTAAGGCCGAGGATAAAGTCCGAGAGCGACAGCTGCAACACATCCTTGAATATCGTTCGCACATAGTTCGGGGAAAGACCGATATGCTCGGCGATCTGTTCGACGGTCAATACCGTTTCCTGCAAATGTCTGCTTACGTAGTCGACGACGGAAGCGACGACGTCCTCCTTGCGCGTCTCGCGGCCCGGCTTTTGGTTGCGTTCCTTGAACGCGATCATCTCGTTCTTCAGCCACACGTAAACCTCGTTCAGGTTGGCGAAGCGATCCAGCTGGCGCGATACGCCGTCGAAGTCCTGAAGCGCGCCGGCCCGCAAAAATATTTTTTTCATGCCGTACACGAGCCGGATGAGCTGGAATCTGCATTCTTCGAAGGGCAGATGCCGCAGGCGCGCGAACAGCTGCTCCATGACAAGGAACGCCTCGTGCTCCTCGCCCTTGCTGACGGATTGAAGCAGCTGTTGAATCAGCTTGTCGGAGAACGGCTCCAGCGTTTGCGTCTGAAACCGGCTCCAATCCGACTCCTCGTAAATTCTGTCCTCGCCGTTCAAAAACTTCAGCATGGAATACTCTATCGCCTGCCGGTAAACGGATTGAAGATTAAAGTTTTGTTCGGTCGTCTTATGATAGGAACATACCGTAGCGATATGCAGGCATCGGTCGATATTTGCTTTCATATCCGTCAGCATGCGGCGAATGTCCTCGCCGGACATCGAGCCGGCCCAGATCAATACGATATGATCGTCGTCAAAATCGACGGCTTCGCATTCTGCATGGTGATAGCGCAGCGTTTCCTGTGCAATGTTGCCCATGGCGTATTTCAGCAGCTTTCTGGAATAAAAATTGTACTTCTCCTCGAAGGAGGAATAATATTCGATTCGGACGACCGCAAGCCCCAACTGCATCGCTTTTGCGATCGGGGTCAGCTCGATCAGCGACTGAAGCGCTTCGGCCGGCAGCGTCCCG
The DNA here is from genome assembly GCF_030014955.1 of Cohnella hashimotonis. Lineage (NCBI taxonomy): Bacteria > Bacillati > Bacillota > Bacilli > Caryophanales > Paenibacillaceae > Cohnella > Cohnella hashimotonis. The sequence continues at coordinate 1,501,991 of NZ_JAGRPV010000001.1, read as the reverse complement.
TTGCGAATCCATAACCGCAGCATATCCTCCCGGATCGTCTGCCGGTTGGATTTGACCGATTGGTTCATCTGCTCGACCTGCGTCACCAGCTTGCCGATCCCGCTGCGCAAAATCTGATGCTCGGGCTGAAGGCGTCCGCTTTCGTCCGCGTCCGTCCCATGGCGCTGAATCAAGCCGATCAGCTCGCTGAACGGCATATAATGCCGGCGGGAAACCCAGAACAGGAAGATGAGCGTGAGCGTCAGCATGACCACCGCCGACCATAAAATGGCGTTGCGCAGCTCCTTCAGCTTGTACTGCCAGACATCCCAAGGGGTAAACTGGTAGACGTGCCAGCCTTCGGGTTCGATTTGCGCCGTATGAACGAACCACTTCCGGCCGTCGCCCTTCCAATCGAAGCTGCCCTCCGGCATCTCTCCGAACGTGGGGATCGCCGTCAGCAGCCGTTCGTTCTCGTTGCCAAGAATAAAATTGCCGGCGGCGTCCGTTACGAGCAGCTGCATCTGGCTGTATATCTCGGACTGCAGCACATTGTCGTCGAAGTTGCGTTTATCGACCATCATGACGAGATAGCCGTCCGAGTTTTTCATCGAGTTGTCGCGAATCGCCAAATAAATATACGACCGCTTCTCGTCGCGGTGCCCCTGAAACCGGAAATAAGGACTTCTGTCGTTCCTGACCTTCTGAAGCAGCGGCTGATCGAAAAAATCGATATTGTCGAACATCGACTCGCGCAGCGTCCATACGCGATTCTCTCTGGCGCTGATCAAATAAATATTTTGGATAAAAGGCTCGGACGCGGCGTACTCCTTCATGCTGTTCGACAGGCGCACGAGCAGCTGCGGATCGTTCGGGCTCGAGAACCATTCGCGGACCAATTCGTCCGCGAACATCCGCATGCCGTACAAGCGGAGCTTGTATAGCGTAAACTCCGTGCTTTTTTGCACCTGCTTCAGCTGGTTCTGTATGGTCGAGAGAACCTCGTCCCGCGCGGACTGGGAGAACCTTTGCACCAGGTACAGAGAAAACGCGCTAACAATGACCGTTATTAAAATAGCCGAGGTGACAAACGCTCGGAGGTACGTTTTGCGCATGATCGTTTTTTTCGCCATTCTGTTCAAGAACCCCTCTTATAAATATCATCTCTCTATAATGATCGGTTGGAGGCGGTTTCTTAAAGTACTGATTTTAACAAAAAATGGCCATCTCCGCCCCATCGGACGGAAATGGCCATCGAGCCGCCTTATTCAGCATTCGCAAACCAGATTTTATACATAACCTGCGCGGCTTCGGCCCGCGAAGCGGATGCAGCCGGACGGAACGCGTCGTTGCTGCCCTGCATAATGCCGGCGTCAGCGAGCGCCTTGACGCTGTCTCGCGCGTAAGCGGCGATCTCGGATTCATCTTTGAAAACAATGCTTGCCGCCTGACTCTCTGCCGTGGCAAGCCGTCCCGTCGAGACAAGCGCCCGATAGACCATCGCACTCAGCTCTTGCCTGGATATCCGCTCGCTCGGCCTAAAGTTGCCGCTGCCGTCGCCTTTGACGACACCTGCCTTGGCCGCAGCGCGAAGCGCCGGCGCATAGTAGGCGCTGGAGGACACGTCCTTAAAAGAAAGCTCGCCTGAAATGTTGCCGCCGTCATCCGCGCGCAGCTCCAATGTTCTCGTCAGGAGCGTCAAAAATTCGGCTCGCGTTACTGAAGCTGCCGGAGCGAAGGAACCGTCCGTCCTCCCTTGGACGATGCCCCTGGCCGCCAATGCGCCTACAGCCTGGTGCGCCCAGTGGGCAACGGGCAAATCCATGAACGTCTCTCCGCCGAACGCGACGGCATACGTGCTGAAATGCGGCGTTCGGAAAGAGACCTTGCCGTCCTTATACCGGCTGTTAAGGATCGGAACGGATTGGCCGCTATCGTCGACATACCGGACGATGAGCCGCTCTTCGGCGTCCTGTTCCGCTAACGCGGGCGCATAGGGAATCGTCACATCCACTTGAGAGGACTCGCTGCGCCAATTTACCGGCTTCCCGTCGAGCTTAAGGGCGATATCGACTGCCGGACGATTGCCTACGCCTGCGCTTGTCGCCTCGTTCCATCCGTCGCGACTCGCTTCCTCAATTGCAAACTCCGCAACCGAAGCTCCCTCTGCGGCCAGCATGTCCGATGGGACCGTAACGGCGGCCATCGGCGTGTCCAGCGTAATGGACGCCGATTTCGAATCCATGCTCAGGGCCGCTGCGGGCAGCGCGATACGATACGCTTTTGCCGGCTCTTCCGACTTCGCTTGAATGAGGAGATGACGCATCCCGCCAGAATCCGGTGTCGCCAATTCCATCGCCCGCTTCAGCGCCTCGCTGCCAATCGTGGCGTAGAGGCCGCCATTGACCGGATCGCGGGTGAGACGCGGCTTTAACACAACCGTTCCGTCCGCGCCCAAGACAATCTCGACATCTGCTGACGGTGAGACGGCCCCCGTTCCCGGCTCATTGCCGTTCGTTGCAGAACCTGTATAGGTATATTCGGCTTGCAGGTCGTTGCCGCCGGCACCCGACGGTCCGATGGCGCGAACGCGATAGATGCCCGCCGTCGTCGAACCGCTCACGTAGCTGAAGCGAAAAGCGCCGGTTTCGTCCGTCGTTTTCTGATTGAAGTAGTCGAGCCGTCCGTTCGGGTCTGTGACCGTGACCAGCACTTCGGCGCCGGGCTCCGCAAGCCTGCCCTCGATGACTACCTTGCGGTCGCTTTGATCGATCGAGGCCGTCAAAGCTCCGGAAGCTGCTCCCGCCACGGCTGGCAAGAGCTGAATGAACAGCGCGGCGATCAGCATTATGATCCACTTTCTCATAGGCCATATCCTCCTCCGTTCCGGACGAGCTCTGTGTCGTCCGGAACTTCTAATACTGTTAACGGCTTACTTTCCGGCCAAGACGGCCGGCTCGCTTAGAATTCCGGACGGGGCCAAGAAGTTGCTGCCGCTCACGACGAACAGCTTGGCCTTATATCCGGCAACCGCGTTCGGCAGCTTGAAGCCCGCCGTCAACGTCGACGTTGCGCCGGCGCCGAGCGTTTGCGTTTGATACGAGAAGTTAACCATCGCTCCGTCCTCGCCCGAGGCATCGAACAACGCCGTCACGAGCGTGACCGTCTGAGCCGACGCGCCGTTGTTCGTCACTTGCAGCATGCCCGTGAGCAATTCGCCCGGCGCCAGTCCTTCCGGATGCTCGCTGCTGCCGACCTTGAACGAGCTCGATATCGTAAACGGCGGCTCAGACTTCACCGTGTAGACGACAGGCTGCTGCCCCTTGGTCGATTGCAGAATGACCTTCATGCCGTCCTCGATCGTACCGCCTGACACAGGCGTCGTCCCGTCCGCACGGAACAGGCCGATCGTAGAATTGACCGAGGCGAGCTGACTCAGGAACGTATCGACCGACTCTCCGCTGCGAACGCCGGCGATCGTACGGGCGGAATCGTCGATCGCGTACGCGGCCGAAGCAAGCAGCGATTCGTCCGTATACACCTTGAACTCCTTCATCGTCGCCCAGTTGCCCCAGCCCGCGATCATGTTGACTCGCACGTAGCGATAGCTGCCCGCGACGTCGTCCGCAAAGGCAGGACCTTGCACCGTATTGGACGACCGATCGGCAAGCATGGTCCAGTCGGACCCGTCGTTCGAGCCTTCGAGCGTATATTTCCATGGGTCGTTCGTCAGGTACAGCAGTTCGATCTTGTTAAGCCGATAAGACCGGCCCAGATCCACCTGGAGCGATTGGGGCAGATCGCCGTTAGCCGCCACCCAGGCCGTCGCTTCGTCTCCGTCAACCGCCATGGCGGGATCGGAGCTTGGCGCGTTATTGCTGGTAGCCGTAACCGGCTTGCCCCGGGATACGGCCGCGCTGGCCGTCGCGCGCTCGGTGAGCAGAACTGTGCGGTACGAAGCGGCATCGCCGATCGTATTTTCGCCTTGGCCGAAGTTCGTCAGGATCCCCTTCAGCTGGCCGTTTGCGCGGAAATCGCCGATCATCACCCCTAAGCCCAGCTTCATGTTCGGTCCCGGCATAAAAGACTCCCCGTTTTTGCGCAGCGCGCTCCAAGGCACGAACGCTTCCAGCGCATAACCGTCCGCCGTTATTTTGCCGGCCACCTTCACGCCCGCCCGGTAATCGGCGCCGCCCCATTTCCAATGCTCGTACCACGCTGCCGGCCCGCTATGGTCGCTGCCGGACGTCGGCACGAAATCGAATATATAGGCATCGCCTGTACCCGGCGTTTTGCGGTTCATCGGGTCGACCGTCAGTTGGATGACATCATTGTTATTGAGCGGATCGCCCTGGCCATAAGGGTTGAAATACTCGTTGTCATGAACGGTTCCCGCCAGATAGAGGCCGAAGGCGTCCCACATCAAGCGAACGTTGCCTGTCAGATCCGTCTCGGTCGCGCCAATCAGGCTGCCTTCCCCATGCACCACTTGCGCGTCGTCGCTCATTTCCACGCTTTCGGCCGACTGCCACTCCGCATCCGTAATATCGCCGTCGATGCTGGGCTTGGCCGCCGCTTTGCTCAAGGTCAGAACCGGCGTTGCCTTGGCATCGCCGAAAAAGATCCCGCCGACGACCGCCTTGCTGTCCGCAGCCCCCGCCACCTTGACGACGACATGGCCCGCCGCATCGAATACGAAATAAACGCCGTCTCCGAAATCCTTGATTTCCCGCGGTTCGATCAGGACATTTCCGGCTTCGTCTTCGACCGTAACGGACTGCTTCAGTCCCTCGCGATTCCAATCCGCCATATAAAAGGCGATCCGGTGCGTCAAGCCGTCCTTCATATCCAGATCGTAGACAAGCGCGCCTCCCTTATCCGCCGAGACCATCGCGCCTGCCGAACGCGCCGTGCCTTGCGCATTGGTCAGCGCCCTGCGATCGGAGGTCGACGCCTGCCAGGCTACCGCGCTCGCGCCGCTTGTCTCGTTCAGCACGGCATAGTCGGGAAGCTTCGACTCGAATTTTTCCAGCTTATATCCTTCACGTCCGAAGCGGCTGCGCCAATCGCCCGAGGTTGTCGTATCGAGCTCGACGAATTCAGCCTGCAGGGCCTCCGGCAGGTAGGTCATGTTCGTCAGCGCGAACCCGTCGGCGGTCCCTTCGAGGAACGGAACCAACGCGTCGCCTCGATCGATGGTCACGTTCCGGATGGTGCCCGTCGTCTTGTTATTCGGGAAAAACTTGATGCCGCCGCTGGAATTCCCGGGGCTTCTGCCAAAATTGCGAACGGTCGCGCCGTCGACATGGGCGCCGTCGGTGCCGCCCACGCCGCCGTTGTCGAAGATCATAATGCCGGCGCCGTCGATGCCGTCTATGACGGCGTTGCGCAGCGTTACATTGGAAGCGTCGGTACCGCCTTCAAAATCGAAGCCTACGCCGTCGTAGCCCTGCGAGCCTTTGCCGATGTTGCGAAGCTCAACCCCGTCAAACACGACGTTTTTCGAATTGGCGACGACAACGCCGCCGATGCCGTAGGGATTAACGCCGTCATGCGTGCCGCCGAGCACGCCTACGTTTTCCGCGCTGATATTCGTGATGGCCGCATCCACCATAAACAGGAAGTTGAAGCCCCATTGCTTGGCGTTCGTCGCGGTCAGACCGTCGATCGTAACGTCCTTGAACCTGGCGTTCGTACCGAACCCGGCCGTGTTCGTATATTGGGAAATGGCGCCTTGAAAAAGCGGCGTATTCACGTTGTCGAACACGATCGACTTCATCGTAAGTCCGCGAAGATGGTACGTCGACGAATTTCCGTTCCCCTTCAGGGCGATCCCCGTCGAAAAGTGATTGTACAGATTCGGCTTGCTGTTGAACGTATCGTCCATGTCGCGGATGTCGAGGTTTTCGAACGCGAGCGACCGCTTGTCGTAGACGCCGTCGAACTCCGCGTTGATGCCCATCATCGCCTTTTCCATCGCGATGCCGTCGATGCGCCAGCCTTCCTCATTATGGAGCGTGATAGCCGACGCGTCCGTCAACTGCGGAGAAATAAGCGGCTTGTCACCCGTCCCGTAGGACGACAGCTCGATCGGAAGTTCCGGCGTGCCGCTGCCGTGCAAGGTCAGCGTTTCTCCTGTCCATCGGTCGCCGGCCTTGAGCAGGATGCGGTCTCCGGGCTGAAAAGTCTTCTCCGACACCTGCGTCAACGTCTTCCAGGCGGTCGCCTCCGATAAGCCGTCCGCGGCGTCGTCTCCCCCGGATTGGCTGACGTAATAAACGACCGAAGCCGCCGCATTCGCGACTGCCGGCGAGAACACAAAGCCGACAAGCTGTACGACAAGCATCAGGGCAAAGATGGTCATGAGGGCCGGCCTCAACCTTAAACGCGAATATATCATGGATGATCGTCTCCTTCTTCAAATGAATTCGCTTTCAAATCAACCTGTAAAAAAGGGGGAATCAGCCACATGGTTGGCGAACCCCTTCGCTCATCGTCTGTAAGAACAGGCATCCGTGTGGCTGCAGCTGCAGCCGGAAAGGCAGAGTCACGCGGGACTGGCTTCCCGTCGCCGGGTCGGAAACGATGGCGCCTCGTATGCCTTCCGGCCACGCTTCCAGCACCGCTTCCGCGATGCCGTCGCCGGCATGGAACAGCATCAGCAATTCCTCGCCGTCCTTGCGGTAACGGCTCATGAGCAGACGTTCGCCGCCTTCGACGCCCGCGATCCGAAGCACAGGCTCAGCTATCGATTCGGAGCAGGCGGCCCGTATCCTTACTGCGGCTTCCCCCCTTTCGACAAGCTCGCACGGTCGCATCCGCCGGACGACTTCGGCATGCTCTCCGGCGTAAATGCCGCTTGCCGGCAGCTTTCCGGTCCAGACGACCCGCCCGCCCGACGCTTCGAAGCGCTGAAGCTTCTCCAGCACGGCGAGCGGAATGACCTCTACGCCCTGCATAAGCAAAACGCGATAAGAAATGCCGCCGACTTCAAGCGCCCCATCCTTAAGCTTGGCATCCGAAATGGCCTGATCGTCGAGGAAGTTAAAATCCAGCCCTGCCGACAGCAGCTCGCGAGCCGTCGCCAGCAGCGATTCGTGGCGCTCCCACATCGGCCCCGGCTGGTGGCGTACGGCCTGGCGAATCGGTTTATAGTCCGCCTGATAGGTCTCGATGCCGTAGTAGACGCCGACATCGGGCAGATGCGCCGCGCCCTCCAGCATGACGCCGAGCCTGCCGACATGCGCGCAGTAGCGCCGGTAGCGCTCCTCCTCCATATCCAAGGCGCCGTAATAGGAATTGATGTGCGTCACACCGCCCATATATAGCAGATTGGCGGTTCCCGTCATGTCGCTTAGCGACGCATCGCCGTCGTATGTAAATGCGCCGGACGGATCGAAGTGAACCGGGCAGATCTCGGCCATCACGTCCCGGCGCCCAGCGGCCCGCGCAGCGGAGCTGACGAACTTCGGCGCGAGCAGATAGCCGAAGGGATCGTCGAGGTAACGCTGCGGCCTTGTCGTCAGCATGTCGACGCCGGGAAACGGCATCTCCCGCAGCACGCGCATGAGGCTGCCGTAATAAGCGACGTGATACACCATGCTCTCTTCCAGCAGGGCATGGCCGGAAAAGCGAATGCCCCGCGACCCGCACCAATCCGCAAGCTGACGAAAATAACTCTCGGCAAGCAAGCCGGCGACGGTACGGTAAAACTGCACGCGAACGGTTCGCTCCGCTACGCCGTCGGCTTCGAACAGCGCATGCAGGCAAGGCGCGAGCGCATAGCCATGCTCCCGCTCAAAACGGCCGGGCAGCGCCTCCGTCCACGGCACGACGGCGCGCGCGTACGTTTCTTCCGTATTTTGATAAGCTGCCATCAGGCTTGGCTCGTCGGTAAAAAAGGCGGACACCGCTTCGCCGATTCGTCCCTGGCCGATATGCGCCGCATACGGTTCGTACGTCGTCTCGATAAACCGCCGAACCGCCCGGCTGTCCAACAGATTGGGATAACGCCGCGGCGACCAGCCGTTCCGCTGGGCATGGGTGCCTTCGTACAAGTACTTCTCCACGTAAGCGTGCAGCACCCATTCGCCTTCGATGCCGTTCGTCCTCACCGCCGATCCGTCATCCGCCGTTTCCGCGCATTGCGCCCCAGTTCCATTCGCAGCTTCCTCTAGCGAGTGCAGCGATGCGGAATAGAAGCGAATGCCGTCTTCCGGCAGCGTCACGACCACCGGCGCAAGTCCGCTGCCTGTCACCGAAATCCGGTACAATCCCCGCGCCTGCAGCTCCGGATGGCCTGACAGCGTGAGGCCGTCCGCCGAGCCGCTGGGATAGCCTTTTTCGTCGTACAGCCAGATGCCGAGTCCCATTTCCCTTGCCGCTTCCATATGCGCAGCAAGCTCTCGGAATGCGCGCTCAGCCTGCAGATAACGATCGTCCCAGGGCACGTTCGTCACGATGCCGCCGATCCCGAGCGATGCCAGGCGCTCCAGCTTCGTTCGCGGATCGTCCCCCCATTCATGGACGATCTGATACGGCCGATAGCGCAGCGGAGGCGTTTGGAACGCATTTTCTCCGCCGCCGTTCGCGACGTTTGCATCGTCCGCGTCGTTCACTTCGTTCTTGTCGTGCATCGTCAAAAACCCTCCCCGTTCGCCTGCCCTCGCAACCTAGCCTTTCACCGAGCCGACGACAAGGCCCTTCAGCAAATACTTTTGCGTAAACAGGAAGAACAAGATCATCGGAATGGCGGACAGGAAGCAAAGCGCGTACACCGGTCCCCAATCCACCGTGGCGTTGGCGCCCATGAATTTGTAAACGGACATCATGAGCGGCGCGACCTTGCCGGCATTCAGATAGATGAGCGGGCCTTGAAAATCGTTCCAGTACCAGTACACGGTCGTCGTGACGATCGTGGCCGTCGCCGGCTTCAGCAGCGGCAGGATGATGCGAAAAAACGTCTGGTACCGTCCGCAGCCGTCGATGAATGCCGATTCTTCCAGCGCCTGCGGGATCGTTCTGGTGAAGGCCGCGAAGAACAGCGATGCAAATGCCGTGCCCCCCGCCACGTAGATGATGATCAGAAAAACGGGCGTGTTGATCAGATGCGTCGCCACCCCGAGCTTATAGAGCGGCAGCATGCTCGACTGGGCGGGAATGATCTGGCCTGCCGCGAACAGCGCGTACATCCATTTGATCCATTTGCGCTCGGAACGGCTGATGATGTAGCCGGCCATCGAGGACAGCAGGACGATAAAAAACAGGGTAACGGCGCAGATGACGACCGTTAGCGACAGAGAAGCGAAGAAATCCGTATTCCGCAGCATCGTTCTGTAGTTGCTCAAGTCCGTGAGATCCGGCATGTAAAAGGCGTCGAAAATATGCGCTTTATCCTTGAACGTATTCAGGAAGAACAGCAGAAACGGAGCAAGGAACAGCGCGCCCATGAGCCATGTGGCGGCTTGGGACACGACGTGAAGCGACGACCGCGATGAGGTTGCCCCCGCCGGCACCCGATTGGCGCGATCGACCTGCCGTTTGGCCCGGGCCGAAGTCTGAAGTGCGCTCATCTTAGATCTGCACCTCCTTGCTTCTCGTCAGCCTGAGCTGAAGCAGTGATACGATGCCGACGAACAGAAAGAGAATGATGCCCCCGGCCGTCGCATACCCGTAATTGCTGTAGCTGAACGCATGCTTGTAAATGATCAGGGAGATCGTGTTCGAAGCGTCGCCCGGACCGCCGTTCGTCATGATAAAAGGCAGATCGAACATCCGCAGCGTCGTCGTCAGCCCGAGGAAAGTCACGACCGTGATCGACGGCATGAGCAGCGGGAAGGTGATGTAGCGAAAAACGGATAACGGGCCTGCGCCGTCCAGATTGGCCGCCTCGTAAAGCTCGGCGGGAATCGAGCTGAGACCGGCAAGAAAGACGATGACGCCAAAACCGACGCCGCCCCACACCATAATGACGATCAGTGCGGGCATGACCGAATCGTACGTGCCGAGCCACTCCCGTCCCGCCGAACCGAGTCCGATCGACCGCAGCAGCTGGTTCAGCGCGCCGTCGTTGTGGTAGATCATCGTCCAGACGATCGACATCGTGACGAAGCTGACGACGCCCGGCAAATAAAAGATCGTGCGCAGCACCGTCTGCGAGCGTCCCGCCCTGTTCAGCGCCAGCGCGAGCGCAAGGCTCAGCGCGTTGCTCAGGAAAAGGCCGGCCAGCGCGAAAAGCAGCGTATTGCGAAGCGCAATCCGAAAGCCGGGTTCCTTGAACAAGTTGACGAAGTTGTCGAAACCGATAAAGACCGGCTTGGAAAATCCGTCCCACTGCGTCAAGGCGTAATAGAACGAACTGACGAACGGCCAGACGACGATGATAAGGAACAAAATCAATGCGGGCGCCGCAAAAGAGAGTTCGACCCATGCATTTCTAAAACCCGATTTCATACGCTTCCCTGCTTTCGGTTGTTCGTTGGAAAGAAGAAGGGATACGGCGGCGAAGCTCGATCCGCGGCATCCCTTCTCGGCCCACCGGCCAGTTGCTGTTAAAGAATCTTACTGTTCGGGAGCAGCCACGAGCCCCTTGTCGCGAACGAAGGCGCTGTCCGCTTCGTCCAGCCAGGATGGGCTGAACGCTTTGCCGGCCAACATCTTGGTGAACAGCTTGGCGTAGATGTCGCCGACGGACGCCGGCATGAACTGCCCCTGGATCATGCTCTTGGTGGAGCCGAGCACGCTCAGGAAGTCCTTGTTGCCCACTTCCTTGTAATCGATGTCGATTCCTTTGATGGCCGGGAATACGCCCGCATCCTTGTCGCGGATGATGATGGCATCCGTATCGTGCATCGCCGTCACCAGGTCTTTGGCCCGCTGCAGGTTTTTCGTATGCGCGTTGACGCCCGTCAATACGCCGACGGATACGCTGAGCAGCGGTTCGCCCTTGTCGCTCGGCAGGGCGAAAAATCCGGTTTCCATGCCGCCGCTGTCCTTCATTTCGCTGTTCACGAGACCGCCGATGTACGGGCCGTGGATAATCATGGCCGCTTTGCCGTCCTCGAAATCCTTGCGCTGCAGGTCCCAGCCGTTGCTGAGCGCGTTGCTTCCGAAATAACCTTTGTCCACGAACTGCTGGAGCTTGCCGAATGCCGCCTGGATTTCCGGGCCGTTCAGCTTCTTGGTGCCGTTGTATACGTCCTTCTCGAACGTATCGCTGCCGTACTCGTTAGGGAGGAATACGCTGACGGTCATGCTCGCCACCCAGGCGTCCTTGAAGCCGCCGGCAAATGGCGTGATGCCCTTGCTCTTCAGCGTCTCCGCCGTCTGCACCAGCTCGTCCCACGTCTTCGGCACCTGGATGCCGTTGTCTTCGAACAGCTTGCGGTTATACCAGACGCCGTTGCTGTTCAGGTCGAACGGCGCGGCGTACACTTTGCCGCCGTAGGAGCTCTGCGTCTTGGGCGCGCCGTCGATATTCGCGACGAACGGCATGTCCGACAGGTCGGCGATATAGCCCGCCTTCGCGAACAGCGGGAGCTGCGCGCTCTGGAACTGGACGACGTCGGCCGCCGACGCCGAAGCCATCTGCGCTTTGAGCAGATCGAAGTAGGCTTCGCCCGGCGTATTCTTGTATTCGATCGTGGCGTTCGGATATTTGACCTTGTAAGCCTTCTCGAACGCTTCGCGATAAGCCTTCACGATTCCGAGCGGCTCGTCTCCGAGGTTCCAGCTCGCCACGCTGATCGTAAACGCTTCCGTATCCTGCGTCGGCTCATTGCTCGCAGCCGGCGCATCGCTCGCCGTCGCTCCGCTGCTTGCCGTGCCTGATGCAGCGGTATTTTCCGTACCGCTGCCCGTATTCGTGCTTGCAGCAGCGCCATTCCCGCCCGCGTCCGAGTTCGATCCGCATGCCGACAGCAAGCCGAGCGCAAGGATACTGGCCGGAATCAATGTCTGTACTTTTTTTCGTGTCCATACGTTATTCATTGAGAACCCCTCCTATGATGAACAGACCATGCGGCACTGTCCCGCATGCTCATTGTAAGCCGGGCGCCGCGGCGTCGAATAGAATCAACATCTTGACATCGGGTGCAATTTCTTGATCATCCCATAGAACGCGCTCTGGCGCCATGCTATGATAGGAGCAACCTAAAGCACACTAACAACCTGGAGTGGAGCTCGATGCGTAAATGGCGCTTCCCGGCAAACAACTCGATCGCGTATCGGCTGTTCGTGATCTACCTGCTCGCGATATCGGTGCCCGTCTTCCTTTACGGCGCCGTCTCCTACACCCTGTCCGCGCGCAACGTAGAGAACAACTATATCCGCAATAAAGCGGCCATCTCCGACCAGATCATGCGCAACATCGACGAAAACGTGCTGATCCTGCAGAAGCAATCGGCATCCCTCTTTTTGATCAGCAAAGAAATTACCTATATGCTCGGCTCCGGGCCAGGCGACACGAGCGATGCCTACTTCGACTACAAGGAGCGACTCGACCGCTATTTTCTCGCCCTTATTCAGATGAACGACAAACTGAACGGCATCACCCTGATCGACACGCACGGCGAGATCAAGTACGCCATTAACGTTCAGGGCCGCAACTCCGTCGCCGGCTCCGTGCTGGACGAGCCCTGGTTCAAGGAGACGATGGCGCTTAACGGCGCGCCCCATTTTCTCGATCCGCACACGAACGATTTTCTTTTTAATCCCGTCAGCGCCCCCAAGCCCGTCGTCATCTCGGTCGCGCAGTCCATCACCGACTATAACGCGGAAGGACCGGCCGGCGTCTTGCTTGTCGATCAGAACACCGAGCAGTTCTTCGGCGACATCGCCAATATCAATTTGCAGGAGGGCGAGCAGACCGCCATCATCAGCCGGACAGGCAAGCTCATCTACAGCAATGTCCAATGGGGGGAACAGGAGAGCGCCAAACTGCTGTCCGTCGCCAAGGGACTTGGCCGCGGGCAGGTCAAGACCGACATCGGGGGACGGAGCATGCTTGTCATCGCCAGCGCGCCGTCCCAGTACGGATTCCAGGTCGTGTCCCTGCTCCCGATGTCCGAGCTGCAAAAGAAAAGCGGCTTTCTCCGGAGCATTACGGCTCTCATGCTGATCGTCGTCTCGGGAATCGTGCTGATCATCTCCATCGTCGTTTCGTACCTCATCGTCAAGCCGCTTCGCCGGCTCATGCCCTCGTTCAAGCAATTGGAGATGGGGAACTTCTCCACGCGGGTTCCGGTCAAGGGCAACGACGAGCTGGCCCGCATCAGCCAGGCGTTCAACACCATGGTCGGGAACATCGAATCGCTGATCGTTCAGAAGTATGAAGCGAACCTGCTTCGCAACCAGGCGGAGCTCAATGCGCTGCAGTCGCAGATCAATCCTCACTTCTTATACAACACGCTGTATGCGACCAAGTCGGTCATCGACCGCCACGATTATGAACGCGCTTCCGCCATGGTGCAGAATCTGTCGGGCATTTTCCGGTACAGCCTGCATCAGGGCAGCAGCGCCGTCACGCTGCGCGAAGAGATCGATCACATCCGGAAATACATTTATCTTCACGATATCCGCTTTGCCGGAAGGTTCTCGACCGTTTTCGAGATCGATGACGCGCTGTGGGAAAAGCCCGTGCCGAGATTGACGCTTCAGCCGTTGGTCGAGAACGCGTTCCAGCACGGACTCGCGAACAAGACGATCGGCGGCGAGCTGCGCATTACGGCCAAACCGGCCGGCGATCACTGGCTCATCTATATCTACGATAACGGTTCGGGCATGTCCGAAGAAGAAATATCGCGACTGAACGGCTGGTTCGCTCAATTGTCGTCCGAAGCAGCAGCCGGCTTGCCCAAGTCCGTCGTGCACGAATCGCCCGCGGACGAAGGCAAAGGAAGCGGGCTCGGCATTCGCAACGTGCATGCGCGCATCAGGCTGCACTTCGGCCCGGCATTCGGCATCAAAATAAGCGGCAAGGCGGGCGCCTTCACGACGGTAAGAATCAAGCTCCCGCTGCACGACAGGCTTGGAGAGGAGGCGGTCTGACATGAACATCCTGATTGTCGAAGACGAGACGCAAATTAGGAGCTCGCTGGAGAATACCCTCCGCCGGTTCGGCATCGAAGATATCCGGATCGCCGGCAACGGCTCGGAGGCGCTCGCGCTGCTGGAGGAGCGGCGTGCCGATCTGATCCTGTCCGATATTCGAATGCCCGAAATGGACGGCATCGCCCTGCTGGAGCGCGTTCGCGAGCGTCATGGCGACGTGCCGTTCATCGTGCTGAGCGGCTACGACTTGTTCGAATACGCGCAGAAAGCGTTGAAATTCGGCGCCTACGCCTATCTGCTGAAGCCCGTCGCCGAAGCCGAACTCGAGGACGTCGTCCGTCGCGCGCTGCAGGAATTGATGCAGAAGCGGGACCTGCGCGATGACGAGCTGCGGCTTCAGATCAAATTGAATGCCGGCACCTCGGAGCTGCGCCGCCGTTACTTGTCCGAGATCGTCGAGGGCAAGGAAGCGTCCGGCAGGCAGGCGCGCAAATGCGAAGAGTACGGCATCCGATTCCCGTATCCCTTCCATTTTGTATGGCTGGCCGGCATGGACGAGGCGGTTCGCATCGCGCAAGCGATGCCGCGTTCCGATGTCGAGCTGTTGAAGTACGGACTTGAAAATCTTTGTCTCGAGGTCTTTCGGGAAGGCGGGCTTGTCGCAGAACCGTTTCGCTGGGACGACGGGATCGGCCTGCTGCTGAATGGGAACGGCGAGGATGGGCAGAGCGCAGATGGGCAGAGCGCGGATGGGCAGAACGCGGATGGACAGAACGCGGATGGGCAGAACGCGGATGGACAGATCGCGGATGGGCAGAACGCGGATGGACAGAACGCGGATGGGCAGAATGCGGATGGGCAGAACGGGCTTGGGAAGATTGCGGCGCTGTCGGAGCGGGCATCCGGACTCGCGCTCGACGTGCTGAAGCTGTCTATAACGGCGGGCGTCGGACACGCTGCCGGACGGCTCGACGAGACGCCGGCTTCGTTCGCCTCCGCGCGTCGCGCCTACGCGCAGAAGCTGATCCATGGCGGAGGTCGCGTGTATGCGTGCAGAGCGGTGCGAGATTCGGCTCCCGAGAGCATATCGCTCGACCTTGCGGCGGAACGGGAGCTGCTGGCCCTGTTCGAAGCGCACCGTCAGGACGAGGCTTCTGCGTTCCTTGCGGAGCGATACGCGCCGTTCCGCATCCCCTGCTCGTTCGAGATCGCGGACGTGGCCAAGCTGAATTATGAGCTGATCGTGCTGCTCGTCACCATTCTGAAGCAGCTTGGCTTCGACGCCGACGAAGCGCTCGGCGACGAGTATCATTTGTATACGCAGGTCAACACGCTGCAAAGCGTGGAGGAAATGGTCGCCTGGTTCCGGCAGCGGTGCATGGACGCCTTCGCGCATATTCAGGAAAAGTCGACCCGGTCGACCAAGAAGCTCATGGGAAAGGCGCGCGATTATATTGCCGAGCACTTTCACGAGGCCATCAGCCTGGAGCTGGTGGCGGACCACCTGCAGATCAGCCCGGAATATCTCAGCCGGGAGTTTAAAAAAGAGCTCGGCGAAAACTTCACCGACTTCCTGCTGAGGCTGCGCATGGAGAAAGCCAAGTTTTACATCCGCGAAGGCCGGTACCGGACTTACGAGATTGCGAATCTCGTCGGCTTTCAAAATGAAAAATACTTTTCCAAAGTGTTCAAAAAAGCGACCGGGTTTACGCCAAGCGAGTTTAAGTTCCGCACGTTGTGAAGGCCGCAGTGGTGCGGTCGGGGTGCGGCGGGTAGCGGGCGGCGACGGGCGGTGGTGACGGCGACGATGGGCGGCAGGCGGTGATGGACGGGTAGTGGACGGCGGGCGGCGGTGACGGAGATGCGGCGAGCGGTGACTGCGCGCGGTGGTGACGGGGATGCGGCGGGCGGTGACTGCGCGCGGTGGTGACGGGGACGCGGCGGGCGGTGACTGCGAGCGGTGGTGACGGGGACGCGGCGGGCGGTGACTGCGAGCGGTGGTGACGGGGATGCGCGGGCGGTGATTGCGAGCGGTGGTGACGGGGATGCGGCGGGCGGTGACTGCGAGCGGTGGTGACGGGGATGCGGCGGGCGGTGACTGCGAGCGGTGGTGACGGGGATGCGGCGGGCGGTGACTGGCGGTCGTGACGGCTGCGGCGATGGGCCGTGGCCCGTGGCGCATGACGCATGACGTTTTCATAGGAAAGCACTGGGTGGGGCGCGGACGCCGCATAGTGCGAAGTGCTTTCCTAGAGCAGCACTTCGCCGGTAACGCGCCCCCGATCTTGCGATGTGCTTTCATAGGAAAGCACTAGGTTGGTGCCGATCGCCGCATGGTTCGAAGTGCTTTCCTAGAGCAGCACTTCACCGGTACCCCAACTCCGATCGTGCGATGTGCTTTCATAGGAAAGCTCTAGGTGGGTCGCGGACGCCGCTAGTGCGAAGTGCTTTCCTAGAGCAGCACTTCGCCGGTAACGCGTCTCCGATCTTGCGATGTGCTTTCATAGGAAAGCACTCGGCCGATGACTCGAGCCTAAAGCACAAAAAGCCAACCAGAAAACGCTGGCTGACCTCATAATACGAAGAAGCCTCTCCGGTCCATAAGCGGACCGGTTGGGCTTCTTTTGATGTGTTCGGTGACGTCACCGCGGCGTCAGCTGCTGAATACTTGAATTTCGTTGACGCGCGCGTAGCTGCTGGCGGCATCGCCGAGCGTCGCGTATACCCGGATCTTGGAGCCGGTGACGGCCGTAAAAATATGCGTACGATGCGCCTGCGTATTACCTGTCACGGCCGGGACGCAATCGACCCAGGACGTGCCGTTCCATACCTGCAGCTGGTAGTTCCGCAGCTCGTACCCGCTCGTCGTAAACAGCTCCACCCGGCCGAAGGTCCGATTCGCGCCGAAGTCGATTTGCACCCACTGCGGCATAACCGGCGAAGCGCTGGCCCAGCCGTTAAAGTCGGTGGTGGCCGTTCCGTCGTTCACCTTTGCCGCCGAATAGCCGTTGGCGGTATCCGTCGACGACGCTGATGCGGTGCCGCCGTAGGCCAGGTTGACCTGGTACAGCAGCGTCACGGGACCATAGGCGCGGTTGCCCGATATCCCGGTACTCCATCCGGTTCCGTTGTTGTAGACCGAGCCGCCAACCGTCCCGAAGCCAAGCGTGATCGTCGTATTGTCGCTGTACCACTGATCGCCGCCATTATCCTCGGTCGTCACGAGCAGGTAGGCGGTGCCCGGTAGAAGCGTCACGCTTTCCGCCAGCTTGCAATATTGATAACCGAGCGAATCCGGCGTTCCCGCGGACGTCCGGACGCTGCATGCGCCGAGCATCGCCTTGTCGCTGTCGCGATACAGCTTGAGCGTATGCGACTTTTCATTGCCTGCAGTGAATCGCCTTCCCAGCCCGTTCACGCTGACAACGCCGGCGCCGGTCGTGAACTTGAAGCCGACTTCGCCGTTGGAATCGTTGCGCAGCGTGCCCAGCGTCTGCGAAGCGACCAGTCCGGTCCCGGCCGGGGAAGGCAGGGCGGACGGCGCCGTCGGAACGTAACCTGTCGACACGGTATTCACCGTATTCGCCGCAAAGTAGAATCCGCCGTAGGTTCCGCCGTACGTACTGCGGCCGCGGCTGTTGTTGAACACATTGTTCGTTACGATCCCGGTGCCGCCGGCAAACTGGATTCCTTCGCTGCTGTTGCCCGGATTCGTGCCGTAATGGCTGACGACGTTGTTTTCAATGACCGAATCGACGTCCGGCAGACTCGAATTGTTGAAGTGGAATATGCCCGCTCCGGCCGTATCGTGAATGTTCATCCCGCGCAGCGAAATGTTCTTGCCGACACCTTCGAAGTCGAAGCCGACGCCGTCGTAATTTTGATCGGGGTGTCTGGCCACGTTCGCGATCTCGCCGCCGATCACCTCCACGTTCTTTGAATAAGCGACCACCATGCCGGCCGAGCCGAACGGATTGGAGACGGCGCCGATGTTTTTGGCCGTCAGGTTGGTGAGCGTCCCCCCATCCACGAAGAGAACGTTGAAGCCCCACATGCCGCCCCCGTCGATCGTCAGATTGTCCATGACGACATGCTTCGTCCATAAATGCTCGTTCGGATTAAAGCCTGACACGGGCGCCCCGAACCAGGTGGCGGTGTCGCAATTGTAGAACGCCACGTTTTTGATCGTTAAATTCGTAAGCGCCGTCAGTCTGCCCGGCGCATTGACCTTGTCGGTATACGCGGGAGACACGGCGTCGGCCATCGTCTTGACGCTGATGCCGGCGGACGTATGGTTGTAAGTCGCCGGCGCGCTATTGTATGCGGCCGTCATATCGCGGATCGTCATATTTTCGATCCAGATGTAGTCCCGGTTGTACGCATGATCGTACTGGAGCCGTATGCCTTCCCAGGCGTTCTTCAGCTCCAGGCCCGTTATCTTCCACCCCGCATAACCGTCAATGAGCACGGCGACGGCATCCGTCGTGCCGGGTGCGATGATCGGCTTCGCGCCCGTGCCGTAGGCGGATAACACGATGGGATTGGTCGCCGTTCCGCTGCCCTTAAGCGTCAGCGTCTGTCCGGTCCAGGTCGCGCCGCTCCTGAGCAGCACCTGGTCTCCGGCAGCGAACGTCCGGGCGTTGACCGGGGTAAAGTCGCACCAGGGCGCCGTCGTCGACGTGCCTGCCGACGCGTTGCTGCAGCCGGCGCCGCTCTGGTTGTTCACGTAGTAGACCGCGGCATCCGCCTGATCCGCATGGGCTGCAAGCCCGAACGCGATGACGCCGACAACGCCGATGATCCATGCCGCCAACCGGGATATTCTTTTCATTTGTTTTCCTCCTGCCTGAATTTGGTTGCGCTTACAATTCGTAATGCGACTTTCCGCTTGGCCAGGAATCCTTCTTACAGCCTTAGTATCGGGCCATTCCGACATCGGCGTATAGCGTCAAAAATTTGATATTGGCGCTATTTTTTGTTGTCCGTATTCGGTCTTTGCCACGGACGATGTAAAATGAATGCAAAGGCCATCAAGGAGACGATCCCAATGGAACAGAAAAAAGAGGCGCGGCAAGGCATCGGGTTCCGGGAGTTGGCGCCTTATGTACGCCTCGTTCAACATATCAACGGCGACGATCGCTACCGGCTGCCTCCACGCATCATCTATGATTACGAGTTCAAGTTCGTGCTCGAAGGCCGCTGCGATTATGTGATCGAAGGCGTCCATTACGCCATCGGTCCGGGCGATATGGTCATTCTGCAGCCGATGGTGCGGCATTCCTGCGCGGTCCCGCCAAGCGAGACTTTCCGCTATTTCGCCGCGCACTTCGATTTAATCTACATGGGGGACGCCTACAACTTTTCGGTCGACGACGTCTATCTAAGCCAAGATTACGAGCACTCGCCGTTCATTCCGGACGACCCGGAACTGACGGAGCGGCCCGTCGTCTTTTTGTCCGATATCGATTTTCCGTGCGTCGTTCAGACATCTAATCCCGGCGCATACGAAGCGCTGCTTCGTTCCATGCATGCGACGTTCGAGGGCGGCGAATACGGCAAGGAGCTGCGCTTGCGCGGCGATCTGCTTCATCTATTCGCCCTTCTCGTCCTGGAGTTGTCGACGCCGGCCGGGATCAGCATTCGCCACCCGCAGAGCGAACGGATCGGACAAGCCGTTCAATGGATGCGCGAGCATTACCGTTCCCAGCTGCAGCTGGGCGATATCGCGGCATCCGTGCATTTGTCGCCAAGCCGGTTCCGCGCCTTGTTTAAAGAAGCGACCGGCCAATCCCCCATGGAGATGCTCGTCTCTCTGCGCATGGACAAGGCCAAGGAGCTGCTGCTTCATTCTTCCCTTACGGTCGGCCAGATCGCCGATGAAGTCGGTTATCCGGACCTCCATTATTTCAGCCGGCTGTTCAAGCGCTGCGAAGGCTTGTCGCCGATGCAATACGCGCAGTCGCTGCGATCGAGGTTCAGTTGAATCGTCCAACAACCCCGTCGTTTTATCCAAATACGTGCACCTTCCACTTCTCGTAAACTGAAGTCAGCAACATCACATTTCAAGGAACGAAGGTGCGTATATGACCGACAAGCACAAACCGGAAGTCGCCGTCTATTATTTTCCGAACTATCATGTCGACCCCCGCAACGAAGCGACGCATGGCGCGGGCTGGAACGAATGGGAGCTTGTGCGCCGCGCGACGCCGCGCTTCCCCGGACACGAGCAGCCCAAGGTGCCGCTGTGGGGCTATCTGGACGAATCCAAACCCGAGACTGCGGAAAAACAGATTGCCGCCGCGGCCGATCACGGCATCGATGCCTTCATTTACGACTGGTATTGGTACGAAGACGGCGCCTTCCTGAATAAGGCGCTCGAGAACGGCTTCATGCAAGCGTCCAACAATGACCGGTTGAAATTTTCCCTGATGTGGGCGAATCACGACTGGATCAACATTTTTCCGTACAAGCGCGGAATGGACCATACCCTGCTTCACAGCGGACAAGTGTCGCTGCAAGCGTTCGAAGCGGCGTGCGACTATATGATCGAAAAGTACTTCGGCCATCCGTCGTATTGGCGCGTGGAAGGCGGTCTGTACTTCTCCGTCTATGAATTGATGAGCCTGATTCAAAGCCTGGGAGGCATCGAACGGACGAAAACGGCGCTCGACGGATTCCGGGCCAAGGTGCGGAACGCGGGACTCGGCGAGCTGCATCTGAACGCCGTCGTCTGGGGCATTCAAAATTTGCCGGGAGAGCGCACGCTCGAGAATCCGGGCGAACGCGTGCAGGAGCTTGGCTTCGACAGCGTCACTTCGTACGTCTGGATTCACCATATCGCGCTGGATTCGTACCCGACCGTCGACTATCCGGCATACGCCAAGAAGTCCGAAGCGGATTGGGGCAAGTTCCGCAAGCAGTTCGGCGATTACGGCATCCCCTACTACCCTAACGTGTCCATGGGCTGGGACTCGAGTCCGCGTACCGTACAATCCGACGTGCACGCCAATATCGGGTATCCGTTCACGCCGGTTCTTGTCGGCAATACGCCCGAAGCGTTCCGCGAGTCGCTCGCAGCCGCCAAGGCATTCATTAAAGCGTCTAGCGATACGGTCCCTCCCATCTTGACCATCAACTCCTGGAACGAATGGACGGAAGGCAGCTATATCGAGCCGGACACCGTGAACGGCATGGGGTATCTGGAAGCGATTCAATCGGTATTCGGCAAGAAATAAGGCGAACCGAAGACCAAAAAGACCGGAAGCGCGACATCCAATCGTGCGCTTCCGGTCTTCTTTTTACGTCAATGCAGCTATATCGCTTATAAGTCAATTGTACAGCTGGAACTCCTGAATGCGGGCATAGCCGTCGTATCCGCTCTGGGTGCCTTCGGTAATCACGAGTCTAAAATATCTCGCCGTCACGGCCGGGATCGTACGGTCGGTCATGGCGCTCGCATTGCCGCTGACGCTGTCGATGTCGGTCCAGGTCGTCCCGTCCGCGCTCGCCTGGAGCTTGTATGCCCGGGCATTGTATATGTCATAGCTCGACGAGACGGCGCCCGGATGGATGACGACCCAACGCTTGACGGTAACCGGAGCGAACAGATCCGCCTGCAGCCAATAATCGTTGTTCGGCGTCTTCGTAATCGCGACCCATTTCGAATTCAAGTCTCCGTCCAACGCCTTTTGCGGGGTCTCGCTCGCCAGGTTGTAGGCATTGGCGGAAGCCCACCGGTTAAGGCTGATGTTCGTGCTGCCATAAACTTCGAAATCGTAGATGCGCGCATACCCGTCCGAGCCAATCTGCGTACCTTGGGTAATATACAGACGCACGTACCTGGCGTCCGCAGAGATCGAGCGATCGGTCAAGCCGGCCGTATTTCCGGTAATGCTCTCCAGATCGGTCCAGGTTACGCCGTCCACGCTCTTCTGCAGCTTGAAGTCGCGCGTGTTGAATGCAGGACTCTCCCCATTGTAAGAAGCATGCTTCACTACCCAGCGGGTCAGGCTCTGCACCGAGCCGAGATCGACGGCGAGCCAATGGGTCGTTCCGGTCGTGGACACCCACTTGGACGTGCGCATGCCGTCGACCGCGCGTTCGGGTCCGTTGCTTCCAGCGGAAGCGCTGGCCGTAGCCGGCCTCCCCTGCGTGATCGGGATGGCCGCGTACACGCCTTCGTCCTTGTCATAAACGTTCACCGTGCCGCCCAGCTGCTGGACGGTCGTCGTCGTATCTCCCCATAGCAGCGAATCGTAAATGTTCATCGTGCCCGTAAAGCCCGCGCCTGTCTTTGTGTAAGGCTGTCCCGGCATCACCCCTGCCTGAAGTCCGACCATGTGGATGCTGCCGCCCTTTTCAATCAGTACGTTGGGGCCCGACGACGTATCGACGGAGGGCAGGAACAGCGTCAGATTCTGAGGCCCCGTCCCGCCCGATGGCGCTGCGGTATGGAGGCCCGTTTTTACGGCAAACGAGTCTGCGGCAAAAGAAGCGACATTCGTACTGTTGCCGAAGACGAAAGCGTCCGTATGGGCGAGCGTATAGTTTTTTGCCGCGTCGAAGCCGTAGGTGTGCGGACTGTTGGCATGCTTCGACTGGAAGAAGGTCCCGTAGGTGACGACGACTTGTTCTACCCAGCCCCCGTTCGTATTCGCGCCCACGTTGACCGCCACGTTGGCGGCATTGATCCACGTTCCGGATACGACGAACCGGTCTGCCGCCGTCGTCCCGTAATCGATGCCGTTGTAGCCGTTCTCGATCTCTACGTATTTGACCCATGTATCCGTTCCGGCCGCGCGCACGGTATACGGATACTTCTTGACCGGATAGAGCGAACGGATGTCGGCCGGGACGCCCGGATCGCCGCCGTCGGCGAAGCCTTGCTCCGGATAATACACGCTGAAGCCCTTGATTCCGGCACCCTGGCTGAGCGTCAGAAAGGCCGTCGCGGAATCCGGCGCTGCCGTATCTTTGCCGCTGTAGGCGAGCAGAACGGTCGTATCCAAATTGTTGTGGGCATGGACGTAGCCGTGGCTGCCCGTCAGCTCCACGCCCGTCGGCACTTGCAGCGATCCGGACACCTTATACGAGCCCGGCGGCAGGAACACGGTACCGCCTCCCGCATTCCCCGCTGCCGTCAAGGCGCTTTGGATCGCCGGGCCGTCGTCCGCGACGCCATTCCCCTTGGCATTGTAAGGCGCATCCTTCACATTGATCAGATTGCTTTCGTTCGCCGGTTTGCGCACGGGCGCAAAGGCATAGAACAACGGACGCGCCTGCCATACCTTGTCCGTGTTGATGAACTCCCCGACCTCCGCACGTACATAATCCGTTCGGACATTCGCGTTGATCTTGGCCATCGCGCCGTAAGCGCCGTTGGAGGCAGGCGGCCCCTGCTCGATCAAGATGCCGTCATTAGCCTCGTTGATACTAATGCCGTACATCGTCAAGCCGTCGTTTTTCCACAGCTTGATGCCGTACAAATAGCTTTTCGTATATGCGGCAATCTGCGCCCGCTGGGCGGCGTTCGGCTTGCCCGTCACCGCGGACGGCGCATTCGCCCAGATCGCGCCGTCCATGAACAGATTGGTCAGATAGGAGTATTCGTAATTGCCGTCCAGCGTAATGCCCTGGAACAGGAAGGTTCCGTAGATGTCCTGAATGTTAACCGCGCTGCCCTTGTCGAAATAAATGCCTTGAAACGAATTGTAGAACGTGAGCCTGTAGGCATTGACCGAGGAGGCCTCGGAATAGACGGTATACGGGTAGCTCGTCGGCGCGAACCCGCCTGCCGAATAAGCGCCTTGGTTCGGATACCAGAAGCTTAGGTCGCGTACGGTCGCATTCGCGCCCGAGAGCGTTACGGCGCTTTTTGTAGTGGAATAAACCGCGAGAATCGTGCCGTTTTGCGGCGTCTCCTGCAGCGGATTGCCCCAATTGCCGCGAAGCACGACGTTGGCGGGAACGGTCAAGCCCGAATCCAGGCGATACGTACCTGCCGGCAAATACACCACGCCGCCGCCCATTTGACGCGCCAGATCCAAGGCGGACTGTATCGCGCCGGTCGCGTCCGCCGCTCCTGTGGGGTCTGCCGTCACTACGACATTCGCGACGACCGTCTCGCTATTGTCGATCAGGCCCGTGATCCGTTGGGGCGCCGGAAAAGCCGGAGCCGCCGTGCGCTTGTCGAAGCGGATCCAGTCTACATAGGTGCCCGGGTCCGGCCCGCTGTACTCCGTCGTCAGCACGTGGGTACCGGCCTCGAGATAGACCGGCATGGGCAGCGTATACGTCTGGAGCACGGTCGAATCGATTTTGTTCGTCGCTCCTTTTTGCACGTTATCGATCAATGTCGAAATGCTGCCTTTTTGTCCCGACGTCCCGGCCTTCGCCCTGTAAACGATGTCGTACCAGCCCGCGTCGGACGCGCCGACCGTGAATGTATATTTCAAATACTCGCTAATATAGCCGGCGGTCGACGAACCCGCCGCCTGATCGTTCGAGCTCACGACATAACGATTCGATCCATCCGAATATAGGTCGACGTTCGCCACGTCTCTGTAAGCGGTTTCGCGAATGACCTGAGAAGAAGCTTGCGCGAAGTATGCGTCACGGATGCTGCCGGAATTGAAATCCTCCGCCTGAATGGTTCCCGGCACGGTATGCGTGCCAAAGGGCACCCCGTCGGAGGCGGCAACTTGCCGGCCCGGCGTTAACAGCAAGACACATGCGATCATAAACATGAAAAGACCTGCGCTGCGAACCATCCATTTCATTATCATTTCTCCTTGTTTAGGAATTTGGCTTAAAACGGACTAAGGCAGGGAGAGAAGATTGACGCCTTCTCCCCCGCATTACCGATTACTTCGCCGCCTGTGTCGACGGCGTCCACGCCAGCATGATGCAGGATAGCGGCGCGACCGTACCCCGGTACGTCCCTCCTTCGGCACGCGCGGCGAGCTCGAGCCCCTCGCCGTCGGGCTGCTCGTAGGCCAGCACTGGGCCGGTTGCCCCGTCCTGCGGCCGATGCCAGTCATAAGATTGCGGCTCCGTCGTGTAATTCACCAGGAACTGCGCGACCCGGCCCTCCGCAGACTGCCACTTCGTCTTAAGAATGGAAGGCTGCTTCAGCACGCTGCCGTCCCGCATGTGAATCGATTGCGCGGACACATTGGCCAGCCGCTCCGGCGCGAGCATCCTGCCCGTCACGAGATACGGCTTGCCGGCGCCGTTACGCCAGGCGTTGAGATTGCGGATCAGCGTGCCGATCGCCTCTTGATCCGGCGCCGGATAATCCCATTCCGTCCCCCAATCCCAGTTGATCGCGCCTCCGCGTCCGAGCACGACCGTGAGCATGTCTCCCGCCGCGAAGGAATAGGCGGTCCGCCAGAGCAGATTGTCCGGCGACTTGAGCAGGTCGATGCTCTGGCCGCTAGAGTTCTGGTTGCCCATGAAGTTATTGATATATTCGTGGTACACATACTGATAGACGGGCACCGGCTCTCCGGTGAACAAACCGATATTGAAGCGCAGGTCGTTAAAAGGAAGCTCGCTTAAGAACGGCTCCGCGGCAGCCGCTTCGCAGCCGAGCACGATGTCTTTGCCCATTGCCTTCCACTCCTGCCGAATCTTGCGGAACAACGTCTTCATCGCTTCCGTCTGCCAGCGCCCGGGTCCCGGCGGATGGTCGTGCTCCTTGCTGTAGCACAGGTAAGACAGTCCGCCCAGGTTCTGGTCGAAATACTGCATGTAATCGCAGCCGCTATTCGCGACGCCCCTGATCTCCTCAAGCACCGTCTCCGTCACGAACGGCTGCGACGGACACATATCGTACCCCCAGCGCTGCGCACCGTTGCAGATCAGGGAGTACGGCAGCTCGCCCTCAGGCGACACGCACATGACCTTCTCCAGCTCCAGGCGTTCGAAGTCCGCTTCCCGGTTGTAATCGGGATCGAGCAGGCTCATCTGCGTCCAGGCGATGCCGCTCGCGTACAAACCGAGCAGATGGCCGCGCGCATGCAGCTCGTCGGCGAACTGCCGCATGCCTTCTTCTCCTCCGTAAGGGGGCCAGATATAAGGCGGCGCCCACGGCGCGGATCCTTCCCAGTGCATAAGCAGCGCCATCACCTTGCTGTCGAAGCGCTCGGACAGCCGCTCCAGATGCGGGATCGCATTCACGTAAGGATAATATTCGTTGGGATCCATGTTGCCCGTATCCTTAACGCCCCGCACGGGATACGTCACGACGACGGGCGATTCCTGGTACCAGGCGGGCAAGTCCCGATTGTCCGCGATGCGCGGCGGCGTGCTTCCCTGCTCAAACCAATGTCGGTAGAGCTCGGCAGCCTGATGCCAATCGCCATGGAAGACGCCCAGCACCATATTAAATTCCATTTGATAGGAACCTTGGCCGGCACCCTCGACGAAAATGCGATACTGGAGCCTCACGCCCCCGTCGAACGGAAGAAATTCGATCGATTTTACTTGATGCCGCGCATCGTGCGCGCCGACGTACAAGCCGCAGTCGTCATCGTAATAAGCCATGAACTGCGTCGGTGCGGGGCCGGGGTAGGTTCCGTCCCAGCCTTTGCTGGGATATCCGGTTTCCTGGTATTTCAACCATGTCTTCTCCCGCCTGCCGATATCTTCGATCAGCACGCCCTCGTGGGCCGGCCACAGGATCCGTGCCGTGCCCCCTGCTGCGACAAGATCGTTCGGCACGACGACGTCCGGGAAGTCGATCCACTCCACGAGGTATGACGTCCGATTGTCGAAGGAAATGCGCCAGTCTGTCAGGTTGGAATCGTGCGGCATATCCACCTCAACAACGGCATCCAGATCCAGGTTTTGCAGCTTCGTATATATGAAACGGACCTGCGTCGCACCGTCCGCCGCTTCCGAAGTCGGCTCCAGCGTGACGGACGCCGCCTGCAGCGCCGTGACGTCCAGCGCTTGTCCGGCGTCGTCCCGCAGCCGAAGCGTAAAGATCGGCCTGGCTGCGCTCCCGCCATGAATCATGTTTTTCCCGGATCGCTTATCCGTAAATGCCAGCAAAGATCCGTTCGCCGAATCCAGTTCGATCGTATAGGCCGAGCGCTCGATGATCATCGTTTCATTTCTCCTTCGCTTGTTCTCAGCTTGTCGTCTCTGTCCCAGCATGCCGTAATCTTGTTTCAACCCTTGACCGCGCCGGCCGTCAAGCCTTTTAGAAACTTATCCTGCACGAAGAAAAACAATAAAATCAGCGGAATCGTAGCAATAACGCTCAAGGCGAATATCGGACCCCAATCGGTCGTCCGTTCCTGCTTGAACTGATAAATGAGCGTCATCAGCGTTTGTTTGCCTGGGCTGTACAAGTAAATGAGCGGTCCGAAAAAATCGTTCCAGATCGTAAAGACGTTCGTCACGATGACGGTGCCGGTGGCAGGCAGCAGGAGCGGGAAAATAATCGTAAAAAACGTGCGCGTCTTCCCGCAGCCCTCCATGGCGGCGGCCTCTTCCATCTCGGAAGGGATGCCTTTGACGAAGCCCGTGTAGATAATCGTGGCAAACGGGATCGCGCCGGCCGTGTACAGCAAAATCATGAGCGTGCGCGTATTGATCAAGGAAATCGCCGTTGCGAGCTTAAAAATCGGGATGATCGTCGATTGCAGCGGAATGATCATGCCCGAGATCAGAATAAAGAACACGATCTGGAACAAGCCCCTGCCGGAACGCCCGATCGCATACCCGGCCATGGAAGTGAAAAGCACGACCAGCCCCAGACTTAAAGAAGTGATGACGACGGTATTGAACAACGACTGCGCAAACCGGCCCTCGCCCAAAATCGCCCCGTAATGCGCGAATTCCCAGCTTGAAGGGAAATGGAGCGCGTCGAACACTTCGCTTGAAGGCTTGAAGCTGGCAAGGAGCACATTCAAGAAAGGGACCAGAAAAAGACAAGCCGCGAGCAGCATAACCAGCTCCGCAATGCCGAGGCTGAGCCGAATCTTCCTCACATCTCCACCTCTCTTCTGCGCGTGATGCTCAGTTGCAAGAAAGTTACGACGGCGATCAATACCATGAACAACATCCCCGCAGCAGTCGCATAACCGTAGGACTCATGTACGAAGGCGTACTTGTAGATCAATAGCCCGAGCGTCGTCGTCGCCGTGCCCGGACCGCCGTTGGTCAGAACGAACGGCACGTCGAACAGCTTCAGGCTGCCCGCGATGCCGAGAAACGTATTGATCGTAATAAACGGCATGATCAGCGGAATGGTGATGTGATAGATTCGTTGCAAGCCCGTGGCCCCGTCGATCTGCGCGGATTCCTGAAGCTCCCTGGGCACGGATTGCAGCCCGGCCAGGTAAATGACCGCTCCGAAGCCGGTCCCTTGCCACAGCAAGATCAGGATAACGGCCGGCAGCGCGTAATCCATCGTCCCGAGCCAGTCCTGAATCCCGTTTTCGAATCCGAAAAGCGTCAGGATCGCGTTGAGCAGGCCGTCGTATTGCAGGATAAAGCCCCAGCTGATCGAGATGACCATCAGACTCATCAGCGCGGGAAGAAAGAAAAGCGTCCTGAGCAGCCCGCGGCTCCGCAAGGGCAGATTGAGCAGCAGCGCCAGAATCAGAGATAACGGATTGCCGATCAGCACCATGACGGCGAGGACGTAAAGCGTATTTTTAGCGGCTTGCACGATCGCTTTGTCGTGGAACAGCGCCTGGTAATTGGCCAGGCCCACATAGTCGGGGGATTGCAAGCCGTCCCAATTCGTAAAGGAATAAAGCAGGCTGCTGAGAAAGGGGTACAGCGTAAAAATGCCGTACAGCAGCAAGGCGGGCAGTACGAAGAAAACCTTTAACCGGTAAAAGCTTCTGCTCGATCTCATGCGGTATCACTCACCTGACTGATCCTGGCGAAGGGCGGACCTTACGCCGCCCTTGCCGAGGATGAATAGGAATGGGTATTGCCTTAGAAATTGACTTTCGATTTGTCCTTTTCGTATAGCTTGGCCAGCTCCGCAGCCGTATCGCCCACGCCGCCGCCGGCCAGAATCTTGGTCAGGGCCGTGTTCAGGGCATCCTGGACGGAAGGTGGGAAGTAATCGCCGGGATTGCGATGCCCCGGGTGTGCCTGCAGCGCCGTCTGGATCTCGGACATCGCCGGATTGGCGAATACGGGATTCACGTCATTAAACGCGCTCAGCGCATTGTCTTTGCCGTAAAGTTCAAGCATATCGGGTTCCAGCATGAGCTGCACCAGCGCGATGGCCTCTTCCGGATGCTTGGTTGCGGCATTGATGGACAGGCCCTTGTCCGTGCCCGCGGACATGACGGTGTTGCCGTCCTTGGCCGGAATGATGAAGAAGCCGAGCGGGAAGTTTTGCGTTTTGCCGTCGATGACGCCGGGCGTCCAGCTGCCCATCATGTGCATCGCCGCTTTGCCGTCGATAAAGTCCTGCAGCGCCTGGTCGTTGCCGATGCTTAGGCTGTTCTTGTTGAAGTAGCCCTTGTCCGCCAACTCCGCGAACTGCGCCAGGGCGCCCGTTACTTCGGGGCCGTTCACGCTGGCTTTGCCGTCGTATACGTCGCGCTCGAAATTGGGATTGGATCCGAAATAAGTGCTGATTGCAATCGGGATATAAGCGGCCTGCAGCGTCCAGATATCCTTGAAGCCCTCGACGATCGGCGTAATCTTCTGCGTCTTCAGCTTCTCGTTCAGCGCGATGAATTCGTCCCAGGTTGTCGGCGGAACAAGCTGCTGTTCACCGAAAATTTTCTTATTGTAGAAAACGCCGAAGGTATTGACCTCGAGGAAGGCGCCGTATGTTTTCCCTTCGAACTGCGCGGCCGTCTTGGCGGAATCGTTCATCCGCTCGATCCATGGCTGGCCCGACAGATCCATCAAATAGCCCGCTTTGGCGTAGGCGGTCATATTCATATTGAACAGCACGTCGTCCGCTTCCCCAGCCGCGAGACGTGTATTCATCAGCTCATTGTATTTGTCCCCGGGGTGCTGATTGAATTCCACCGTTCCGTTCGGGTATTTTTCCTTGAAGCGTTTGGCTACCTCTTCGTAATAGCCGTTTTTGTTATCTGCCCAATAAGAGACCTTTAGGGTAAAGGGCTCTGAGCCGGATGCGCCGGTGGCCGCCGCCGAGCTTGACGCCGGCGTTGTTGCGGCCGAAGCGGTGCTGCTTGCCGATGATCCGGCAGTTTCGTTATTGCCGTTCGAATTGCCGCAGGCGGATGCGACGAGCGTCGTGGCGAGGAACAACGTGGTGAGCTGCAGTTTCTTCAATGATCTTACCTCCCCTTTTTATTGAAACGCATTACACAAATATGTAACTAGTTACATCTGTATGATAAATTCATTTTCATGGAATGTCAACGCTTTCTTTCGACGTAAAAAGAATCGGAGCAACATCATTGCTGCTCCGATTTAACCGTGCTTTGCCGTACGGCGAGTCTAGATCCGAATATCTCATGCCTGCCCGGCCCCGAGTAACTATCATTCATACGCGACAGTAAAAACTCGGCCAGCTTTTTGCCGATTTCGTATTTGGGCTGCACGACCGAGGTTAGGCGAGGGCGGATCAACGAGCACCAGATAATATCGTCAAAGCCTGCGACGGCGATCTCGTCCGGAACGGAAACCTTATGGTCCTCGAGCGCCATCATGGCACCGATCGCCATCACGTCGTTCATCGCAAAAACGGCGGTCGGCCGCGGATTCATCTGCAGGATTTTCAGCATCGCTTCGTAACCGGAATGCTGGCGAAAGTCGCCCTTAACGACGAGTGCCGGATTTAGAGAGACATGGTTGTCGATATGCGCCTCTCTGTAGCCTCTGTAACGTTCCTCGGAAATCGTGCTGTCCGTACCGGCGATGAGCGCAATGGAGGAATGCCCCATCTTAAGCAAATGCTCGGTCGCCAGATAGGCGCCTCTGACATTGTCGAACCCCACACGGTCAATCTCGAATTTACTGTCCACGTAGCCGTTCAGTACGACATGCACGTTATTTTTCAAGGCCGGCTCGATGATCGCATCCATATCGCCGAATTGCGTGAAGTCGCGCGAGCACAGGATCATGCCGTCCACCCGGTTGCTGAGAAATCTCCGCACCATATTCGACATTTCCTCGTCGTCTTCCCCTGATTCCGCGTACATGAGAATGTAGCCTTTATCCTTGAGGTAATCGTTAATCCCCTTGGATTGCTCGAGAAATACGGGATTGTTGATATCGGGCACGAGCAGCCCGATGAGCTTGGTGCTGGACGTGGTGAGACTCTGCGCCGCCTGATTCGGGGTGTAATGAAGAATATTGATGGCTTCCTGCACTTTTAGACGGGTTTTCTCGCTCACGTATCCCCGTTCGTTGATGACGCGGGATACCGTCGCGACGGACACGCCAGCCATCTCTGCGACCTGATAAATACTCGACATTTGTATGCCCCTTAAACATAATTGTGTAACATGTTACACAAAAAAATGTAACACGGTTCTCATAAGGTGTCAAACCGATCAGTTGGTTCACGCGCTATTTTTTTTAGAAGAAAGAAGCCGTCCCTCGGTCATTTTCATGACTTCGATGACGGCCCTAATAAATCCCCATGCGATTACCTATTTAATGATACAACAGGTTAACAGGTCCAAAGCTATTATTAGCCGAACCATCATAATACCAGGTGCCGTTCATCTTAAAGATAGCAAAGTTTGCAGTCCCCGCTCCTATAGTTACTAACGTATTATCATGATAATATTGATCTCCGCCGCTCGTTTCGCTCGATACGAGATTGTAAGACGTATTGGCGGACAGCGTAACCGGCGCCGATAAATTGCAGTACTTGAACCCGAGTCCGTCCGCTCTGCCTGTCGCTAAGTTAATCGTACAAGACGCGACTAACGATTTATCGCTTTCCTTGTACAGAGATACGGTATGCGAGCCGCCGTTCCCGCCGGCAAAAAACCTGCCTAGCGCTGTGACGGTACGGGCGGTTCCCGGCGTCGTAAAATTGAAGCCGGCTTCCCCGGTAAAGCTGTTTTGCGGCGTTCCCAATGTTTTTCCCGTAAGCATGGAGAAGTCCGAATTGTCCTTGAATAACAAGTTAACCGGGCCAAAGCTTTGAGAAGCCGAACCATCGTAATACCAGGCGCCGTTCCATTTAAATATCGCAAAATTAGCCGTGCCAGATCCCAATGTTACCGTTGTATTATCGTGATAATATTGATCTCCGCCGCTCGTTTCGCTAGATACGAGATTGTACGAAGTATTCGCCGCGAGCGTAACCGAAGCCGGCAAGGTGCAATACTTAAACCCCGAAGCGTCCGCCGTACCAGCTGCCATGTTCACCGTGCAGGATGCCACTAACGATTTATCGCTTTCCTTATACAAAGATACGGTATGCGTCTTGTTATTTCCGTTCACGAAGTATCTTCCTAACGAGGTTACGGTGCGGGCTGCATTTGCCGTCGTAAAATTAAAGCCGGCTTCCCCCGTAAAGCTGTTCTGCAAGGATCCCAGCGTCTTTCCTGTCACTAGCGGGTCATACTTTCCAACCGGGGTCAATTCGTATACTTGCACCTGCTCGGCACCGACTGTTCCCGACAGTTTCCCATCGACGCCGATCGAGAGCGTAGCGGGAAGCCTCGCAAACATGCTCTTAGCCACTGCGTTCTGATAGCCTGCAGGCAAAGGAATAGACGCATTGATGTTAACGGGCGTACCGGGTCCCCCTGCTTGATAGTAAGGAACATTTGCTGTTGAATCATAGCTTGTATTGACTACGATGACATATACTTTTCCTTCGTACTCCCAATAAGTGACTCTCAAATCGGAATTGCCAGTCGCCACTTCCGTCTTCTTGCCGAGCATTAGCGCCGGCTTCAAGGCATTGATCTCCGGAACCATCGCTTTCGTCTCGGCGTAGAGGTTGGACGGAATCGTCGTTTTATTCGGCGCGTAATAGTAGGGGAAAAATATAATCCCTTTTGCGCCCGCGGCAAGCGACTGGTACGTCATATTTCTTACTTCGCTTGCATCAGGCGCGCGGCCTAATACGGGGTCCGGCTGCAGCGACGGCGCGATCTGGTACCAACTGAAGGTTTGGACGATTCCGAACGCCGGTTTTCCGACGGCTCTGTAGGCATCGGCAGTATCCTTCATGGCGGCGTAAACGGTATTCATAGGGATGCTGGTACCGATCGGATACATCTCCCGCCCCATCGAATCGAGAATATTCACGTAACTCCCGACGTTGTATCCCGACTCGTACGTATAATGCGCACCGGCCCCGTACGTAATATGATTGGTATCGATGGCCCTGACCGTATCCTGATAGCTCTGAACCGTAGAAGGCGCATTGTAGGGATCGCAATCGTCGCAAATGCTCCAGCCTAGAATCGCCGTCTTATCTTTAAATTGCGTCAAAAAATGATAATTAACGAGCGTCGCGATATTTTCGGGTATGAGCTTTATTCCTTTAACGCCGGCGTCGTCGACGAAGCTCGCATCGAATCCGTTCCCTAATTCGGCAGAAGGGTGCATGACATTAAAGCCGTCTGCGGCGAGTTGGTTCATATCCGCGGAAAGCTTGCCCGCGGGCATCTTGTACGAGCTGGCCACTTTTGTCCAGCCCGTTACCCCGTCCGCCGATACTTCCACTTCATAATGCGTAGGCGCAATCGTCTGGCAAAGCCATGCCTTAAGCGTAATTTTATCGAAGGATTTTGCGGTGCCCCATGTCAGGGTTACGTACGCCGGCATCGTCGGAGATGTAGCGCTCGCATAATCATTGAGCAAGTTGCCGTCGTTCAAGTGAGCCGGAGGATGATTCGGGTCGGGATGCACGCTTGTTGCGCTCGCGACGGCAGATGGTGCCAGGTTCGGTCCTGATCCGTCGTTCACCTCTATTTCCACGATGCCGAAATAGTTCTGAACCATATTGGCCTCAAGTATTTTTAACCTGACGCCTTTTATGTTTGTAACTCTAGTGAAACTCTCTACATCAGATTCAACGGTATAATCATTGGACTGCCATGCGATTTTCCCCCATGCCACTTCATAAAAACCGAACGGGAAAAAGGGCTGCCCATCGACCAATAGCGTTCCGTCGCTGGTAGAACCGGAGGTCGAAGCCGATGCCGTTTGCGGAGGATTTAAAACAATAAGCAGCAAGGTCAACGAAAACAAGAGCGAAACGACTTTATACTTATTTTTCATTAGAAATCACTCCTTATAAGCTATAGTACGATAGGCTTGAAGATCACTCTCTTTCCCGCAAAAGCGTATCCCCCTGAATCAACAGGGGGAATACGCGATGAGCCTTAAAACAGAATTCGCAAACGATATTAATCCTCAAGCGTAATCGTTTTGAAGTCGGCCCAACTCCAGACGCTTCCGCCTCCCCATCCGAAAAACCCTTCCTTGCCGTGATACTCTCTAAAGAAGAATCCCTTAAGTGTTTTACTCACGTTTGGATCTACGTTAATACTGGCGAACGGAATGACTTTAATCGCTTTCCAACGGTCAGAAGCAACCTCGGTATGCACCTCCCATTGCGTACTAAAGGCGCTGTTTTGAGCGGGACCGCTGTATTCGAACTTGACTGCCTTGGGGTTGGCGAAGAAGACATAATAGGCGCCTCCGGTTAAATCGCCGGTCACGTAGGTCTCAACGTCGTCGTCTCCCCCGCTGGCCCACCAATCGCCCGGGGCGTTATCGCTTGCCACGATCTTCGATACGTCATCGTCAAAATTCTCGTAGGCGACATAGAGATTTTCCTCGTCCCAAAGCAACCGTACCTTTGTTTCCACGGGAGCCTTATCTGTCGTTCCCATATAAAAGAATTGTGAAGTCGGCTCCGCATCTGCCCATGGACCTTGGCTAAAATCCAGCCCACTGACGATTTCTTCTTTGCTGGCCGTCGTTTTAGTTGCTTTTGCGCTCAAGTCGGACTGTTCCCCGTACTTGAACACCATCGTCTCAAAGGTCGTTTTGATCGGTTCGATCCGCTGTCTCGCCTTCTGATCCGCTAATGACCATGCTTCATTCAATGCCTGCTGCGCTTCGTCCTTAATTCCGGCATCGATAATATAAGACCGGATATACGCTTTTGTGTTCGTAATGTAGCTGACCGGCTGTTGATCGTAATTCCAGCCTTGCGCGATCAGATCGTAATACCGCTTCATCGGCTCGGCTGCCGCTCCATACGCTTTTTGAATAAATTCGCTTTTTAATGCTTCGAGATCGGCATCCGGATTCCAGAACAGCTTTTGCATCAGCCAAAACTGCAGGGCATTCACGCCCCAGCTCGCCGTTGACGCATCCACGATATTTTCGGGGAGAACGCCCATAAGCCCCAAATCTCTGTAATATTTCATGTCCGCCTGTACCTTTTCGGCAATCGGTCTCTCGTAGGTCGCCGAAGGGAAAGAACCGTAATAGTTATACATGACGATGTTTTTGGTTTTCTTCAGCCAACCCTGCAGCTTGACCACATATTGGTTGTTGGCGCTGACTTCGCTCGTATTGATAGGCACCCGATCATCCCCCGAAGCCGGAGCAAGGACGATGACAATGTTGTCCTCAAGTTCAATTCTGGGAGGAACCTCCGCAAAAAAGTAAGCAAATGTATTAATCTTGACGTCCGGATAAGTCTTTTTCACTTCAGCTGCAATCCGATTCAAGAATGAATAGAAAACGGTCGATTTATAATCCGCTTCATTCGGATAAATCTTCGTGCCGTCCGGCAATTCAAACGGGGAGTTGCTCAAATCCCCTTGCATCCAATAATGAGTGTCGTTAATGCCCATTCCCACGTATTCTCTTGGGTTGTTTTTCAAAAACGCCTTCACCCGGCCGGCGATCACGTCCGCGACTTCCGGATTATAGAAGTTGATTTGCGTCTCGCCCGTACCCGGAATGTAATTCCCCGCTCCGTCCGTATTGAAGTATTCCGGATGCGTAGCGAAGTACTCTTCGCTCGGCAGCCAATAGACAAGGTCATGCCCGATATTAAAAGCCTTAATGCCCACGCGCTCATGATCGTCCCAGAGCGATACGTTCCCGAATTCCGCCAGCTTGGCATTCAGCTTATTGCGTGAGATCATGACTTCGCTAGCGGGATCCGAGTGAAACTGACCTTGAGCCCCGGACCCGGTAAGATGCCACCCGCGTATTTGGAACGGGGACTTCTCCCTATAATTCACATGCAAGGCTTGGATCGTTGGCTGCGGATCGTACAAGGTGCCAAGCTCTTGCGAACGCGTCCATAACACGCCTGCGTTTTTCTCGATAAAATCATAGACGCCGTTAAGTACGCCTTTTGGTTCCGTTCCGATAATATAAATCAGATTCCCGACTTGCCGAACGGCAAAGCCGTCGGATTGCTGCAAATAAGCGATGTCTTCCGGGAAAAGCGCCGTCAAGCCAGGGTGAGAATCGGGTGTCGCCAAAAGGAAGCGAACGCCGTTATCGCTGGTCTCTCCGTTTGTCTCGCCGCTGCCATCTTGGCCGACAACTTCGTTCATTTCAGTCAACGACACGTCGTCGACCCATACAGCATTGGTTTCGGACACGAAAATGTAAAGGCGATTGGAATCGAATTGCGTCTCCTTGGCCGGCGCATACTCCATTTCCACCAGCTGCCAAGCTTCATCCGCTCCTACGGTAGCATCCACGTTGGCAGCCGCGTTAGACCCGCCGCCAGACTGAATTTCATGAATCGTCATACTCAGCTTTCCGGCCGATGCCGCTTTAACCCATGCGCGCAATTTATACCTTTTGCCCGGTTGAAGGTTTAAATCTTGTTGGGCGTACATATAGCTCTCGCCCTTTAATTCGATCCGCATCGAATGTTCGCCGCTATGGGATACTTCGCCGTCATCGAAAACATAGCCGGAAAATCCCCACCAGCCAGCCAGATTAGGCGCTTCGAATCCGTTATTCGTAATCAGGTTTGGAGAAGCCTTCACGATCTCCACAAGCGAAACGTCGTCGATCCACATCGATGCCGTTCCCGACATAAAGAAGTAAATCGAATTGTAGTCGAATGTTGCGTTTGCGGCCGGGGAGTAAACCAATTCCACCGGTTTCCATTGATCGCTTAAGGCGAGTTCCGTCCGATGGATGACGGGACTGCCCCCGTTCGTTACTTCATGAATTTCCATATTCATGACGCCGGCTGCGCTGCCTTTAACCATCGCACTTAGTTTATACTGCTTACCGGGCTCTAGCTTAAGGTTTTGAGTCGATTGCGCAAACATATATTCCGAGCTTCCTAAATCCAATCTCATCGCATAGTCGCCGCTGTACGACTCCCCGGCGAGCCTGATACCGGAAGGCGAGAACCACCCGTCCGGTACGCTTCCATTGGCGATTTCGAAACCGGGATTCATGATCAGGTTCGGTTCGTACTGAATGGTCAACGTCATCGGGTTTAGAGGGGTTCCCGATACGCTGGCCTGAACATCGATTTTATATTCGCCGCTGAGCAAAGCTGCCGAAATTTTAACAGAACCATTAATGACTTTTTTCTCATGGCTTCCTAACTCGACTTGCTCAGGTAAATCGACGGTTATCGAATCGTCATTATCGGACTGAAAATGAACGATTGACGAAGCATCCTCGTTATTGACGAGATGGATCTGAACCGGGTACTGCCCCGCTCTGTTGATCTTCAATTCATCGACCGAAAGAACCGCGCTTACGGTGGCTTCCGAGTTCCACCTATAGATCGGCAGTACGGCGCCGCTCACCATCTTAATCGTATCTTGAAGCTCTTTGGCGGCTAAGCCGATCATGTCTTGCGCCGAAGCATCGACGAAAATGTCGGCCTTTGCTGCTCCTGATTCCGCAATCGTCAAAGCAGGCCCCGACGAAGGCGTCGGTGTAGGTGAAGTTGTTGGTTCCGAAGATGGCGTCGGTGTCGGTGAGGTTGTTGGTTCCGACGAAGGCGTCGGTGTCGGTTGTGTTCCGGTTCCTCCCGAATTTGATGTCGTATTTCGATGATCTGCCGAAAAAACCTCGTTCCCGATCGTAACCGTTATTCCGGTCGAGAAATTAATCTTGATCGGCCACTTGTTCATCTTAACGCCGCCGACATTTAGCGTAGCGGTCTGGATCACGCCGTCTCCGGTTACGCTCGCCGGAGCGTTAAAAATCATGAGCAGAACCTTGGCAGCTTTGGTTAACTCATAGCTTGCCGTTCCGGCTCTATGGTCCACCTCATCGAATTCCCCGTCCAGAACGATCAATGGATTGGTTTGGCCGCTTGGAACGTCAATGCTTACTTTTACGAATCCGATGCCTTGCAAATTCTCTTCTTTCAGAATGCCTCCGGATCGCATTTGAACGTCATGAACGACCGTCGTTCCTTCGGCTACGATACGAATCTGCGAATCCCATTTATCGACGATTAACGTGCCCGTCAGATTGGAATCTCGAACGATCACGCTATTTTTTCCCCCGCCCAGTACGTAAGTCGATCCTTTAACCGTTACGCCATCGAGCAAGACTTCTCCTTCTTCCACGCCTTGCGTGATATACAAGTCTCCCGATACGACTATATTTTTCAGCGAGCTTCCGTCCGTATTCACGACTAGATTTCCTTCAACATCGGACTCATAGACACTCTTTGTCATGACGAGCGTCCCCATGACGTTGTCGATCATCTGAACGACTTCAGCGCGGGTCGTCGATTGTTTGGGCTTGAACTGATTGTTTCCGTTCCCTTTAACGTAGCCCTTGGCCTTTAGTGCCATCACTTCGGCAAGCGCATACGAGGATATGGATGAAGCATCGGAAAAACTTCCATTCGTTTGGTTTTCAACCGCCTTTACTTGGAAGGCGCGGGCGACGATAACGGCGGCATCCTGGCGGGCAATCGGCTTGTTGGGCTCAAACTGATCGGCGCTTGTTCCCTTAATCATGCCGGCGGAATACAGCTTGATGATGTCTTTGGCATACCAGGCTTCATTGCTTACATCCGCAAACGGATTCGTGCTTGCCAACGCTTCTGGCAAGTTAAATACCCGATCGATCAATGCCGCGAACTCAGCTCGGGTGATCGGTTGGTCCGGACGATAGTTTTGATCTTGATCCCCCTGGAGCAAACCAAGCATGATCCATTTGTTCAATACTTCTTTCGCCCAGTGATTTTCAACGATCGTCCCTGCCTGTTCGCTGTCGCTCGCGTTATTCGCTGCCGCTGCCCGGTAGGGCGTAACCATCGTGACAAGCAAACACACGATCAACATGAGAAATCCCGTACGTTTTAGCATTGCCGTTTCCACTCGCTCAACCCCTCAACCCGAATTATAAACCGCTTACATTCTCAGCTGCGTCATTACTTCGCCTGCAAAGTAAGTTCAATCATGACGACGCCTCGTCCAGGAACGTACAAATTGATCTCCGAGCCTCGCGGAGTGACCGGGATTCCCGGAAAATCGGTTAAGACCGTGACTTGTTCGATGGGACAGCCTACGTCCAGATGCGCCGACTTGTAATTGAGATGCAGATTGGAGATCAGAATCCGCCAGCGTTGAGGCGCCATCTCAAATACCGCAGTACGAATAAATGCTTTATTTCTCAATACTATCGGTACATCCGTATGCGCCATGATTCCTTCGACGCAGCTGCTCAAAAACGCTTCATCGACCGGTTTGAAATGAAGGCTCTCCAGCCAGGACATCCCCTCCTTAAACTTGGCCATCCGTTGTTCTTCCTGATGATCAGGTTCCGCATAGCCCTTCATCGTAAAGACGCTTAGCACGGAGCCATCGCGATTCCTGATTACGCAAAACAGCTCGTTGATCTTGCAGCCGATTTGCCATTCCGCGATAACGGGGATTCGGGCCATGCGCTCCGTCATCACGCCGATCAGAACCGAAGACGCATGCCGATAATCGAGTACCCGCTGCAATTCATCGTCCGGCAACAAGTGCAGCAAAGTAACTAGAATTGGCCCGTTGGCTTGCGGAACATCCTTCACATTTATGATGGAATGCAAGGGTACGCCGCGCGAGATGAATTCAGTCATATATTTGTGAACAGGCCATTGGCGGGATACGGCGTAGTCCGCCAATGAACGATCGAGCAGCCGGTCGGACCATACCATCGTGATGCCGACGACCCGCTCGGGCGCTCCATCGAACCCTCCGTCCCATCGCTTGGCGATCCAATTCCATCCGTCGCGGATAATGCCATCCCCCAGACAAGCCATGAAGCCTCCCGAGCAGCGGCTTAATCCTGCAGCTTTTTGGATGTACAGGTTGGACAGCGCGTAGATATCGCGCTCGAGCACCGTCGGCGCATGACTTAACGCATCCCACTGCTCATTCGTATCCTGAATCGCATTGAGGCATATCAGCTTCGTGTCCGGCACGTAGGCCTTTATCGTCAGCAGCATCGCCATAAATTCCGCGTCCGGCTCGTATTCCGTTTCCCCGGCTCCCGCGGAGAGAGAAGCGCCGACCGTTTCGACGACGAAGCCGTCGACCCCGGACGCCGCAAGCCGGCGATAATCGACGCCGAATCGGTACAAAGCTTCAAACGGATCTCTGGTCCAAGCGGTATTGATATAAGCTTTCTTCCCTGCCTTGCGAATGGCTAGCATGATTTTGTCCCATAGCCGGCCCCAGCGTTCGACATGAAATTGAATCCATTCCAGCCGCTTATGATGCCAGATCCAATCGGCTCTCCGCTCCATCTCCGGCGGATTGTCATCGCAGCGCGCCGCGAATTCTGTATCGAACGGCACTGCGGCAGCCGCGATGAATTGCCCGACCATATCATCCGAGTAATCGGTCACCGCCAGGCTCAGCCTCGGGCTTGTATAGCCGTCGGCGCCATGGTAACCATTAAAGCCGTAGTCCTGAATAACGCGTATTAAATCTTGGACGAACAAGTCTTCGTACCAGCTTCCGTCCTTCAAGCGCTTCAGCGGATTGATCGCCGGAAATGCCTCGCCCGTCTTCCGCATTTCATAGAGCTCCGGATGAGCGGCACACCATGCGCCTGCTTGGAGCGAATCGCCGACATGAAACTGATAAATATCAAAAAAGCTGCAATAGACGTCGATGCCGTGCTTTTGCAATTCCTTGACCAGACCGCGAAGCTGGAGGTTGGTCCAATCCTGCCTGTCGTGCAGCTTGCCGTATGGACGCGCTCCGTAAGAGCATGACTCCATCGGCAGCCGCCACTCGCTCTCCATTCCTTTGTGAGCGTGTATAAAGTCCGGCGTATACAACAAAAGGAAAATACTTTGCGGAATGAATCCTACGGTTTCCAAATAGGCTGTGACGCCGAAGTCGCTCTCGCGATTGTCGAATCCGATTAACTCAATCCATATCCATTTTTCATAACTTGAACTCGCGGCTTCCATCCTGCACCTCTCCGTCATGGAATAAACTTATCCTTTAACGCTTCCAAGCACGATTCCCTTCACGAAGAACCGCTGTAGAAACGGATACACGATGAGAATCGGCAGCGCGCCCAAGAAGATCTGCGCCGCTCTAGTCGTTCGCTCGGATATTTCCAGAATTCCCGCCAGATTCCGGGGATCCATCTTCATTGGATTACTGTTGATGACCAATAGCTGCAAATACGTGGACAACGGATAGTTCTTCGGAAAATTCATATAAATCAACCCGTCGAACCACGAGTTCCAATGAAACACCATCGTGAACAAGGCTACCGTAGCCAACACCGGGTAAGACATCGGGACATACATTTTCCACAATACGGTCCAATGTCCCGCGCCATCCAGGAAGGCCGATTCCTCTACTTCTTGCGGCAATCCCCGAAAAAAATTCAGCAGCAGGATGACATTGAACACCGATACGGCACTCGGAATAATGAGCGCCCATAGCGTGTCGATCAAACCGGTCATACTGATCACCATGTACGTAGGAATAAGACCCCCGCTGAACAGAATGGTGAATACGAAAAACCAGGCGTACCAGCTGCGAATTCGCAGATCCTTTCTTTCCTTGGATAATGGATACGCGCAAAGCAGCGACAATCCCATGTTAGTGACAAAACCAAGAATAAGCCGCTGCAACGTAATGCCGAAGGAATTTATAAATTCTTGCTTCTGCAAAATATACGAGTAAGAGGCTAGAGTGAAATCGACGGGAAACAGCTTGACCAGCCCGGCTGAAGCGGCGGCGCTGGAGCTAAAGGAAATGGACAACACCTGAACTAGCGGAAGCAGGCAAAGCAAGGAAAGCGCGACGAGAAACGTATAGTTGCCTACAACGAAAGCTCTTCGGCTTAAGGACGCCCGGTGCTGCACGTGAAACATTCCTTTCCTTAAAAAATGCGATAATTGACCAACCGATAAGCCATGAAGTAGGAGACGGCAATGAGTACGAAGGAAACGATGGACTTGAACAGCCCGATCGCCGTCGCTACGCCGAATTGCGCATCCAGCAGGCCGATCCGATAGATCAACGTATCCAGAATATCCCCGCTTTCATATACGCTCGGACTGTATAAGTTAAATACTTGATCAAAACCGGCATTAAGCACATTGCCCAAACTCAATGTCGCCATCAACACGATAATCGGTACCATGCCCGGCAATGTAATATGCCACATCTGTCTCGTGTGACTGGCCCCATCCACGATCGCCGCCTCGTACAAGGCAGGATTGATTCCCGTAATCGCAGCCAGAAACACGATGGTGCTGAAGCCGAATTCCTTCCACACATCCGAGAAGATGAGCACGGACGGAAACCAATGATTGCTGCCCAGAAAAAATACGGAATCCAAACCGACCGCATTTAACAGCTGGTTAACGATGCCTTCCGAAGGCGATAAAATATCGACGAGCACGCCGCCAAGAATAACCCAGGACAGAAAATGCGGTAAATAAATGAGCGTCTGGACGCCCCGTTTAATCAGCATGACCTTCAATTCATTGATAAGAATCGCAACGACGATCGGAACGATCAGCCCGAACAGAATTTTCATGGTGGCGATGAATACGGTATTGCCAAGCACCTTCCATATGTCCGGCATCTGCAGCACGTACCGGAAATTGCCGAGTCCGATCCAATTCGAGCCGAACAATCCGTTGATCGGAATAAACTTCTGAAAGGCGATTGCGAATCCTAACATCGGATAGTAGCAGTAGATCAACAGTATGACTACGCCGGGCACCAGCATCAGATGTAACGGCATCTCGCGCTTGGTCTTTTTTATATTCATTCCGTTCATTCCCTTATTCCGAGTATCCCATCATACCGATATAGGCCAGATTGGGTTGGGCAATGTCCATTCTGCCGTACTGAATAATGACTTCGATATTGCTTCTGAACCTCAACGAATATTGGAGCTGGCGATCTAGCCGGATGCCGCCGATATCGTCGGGACGATCCATGCGGATACATTTGACGCGCTTCGCCTTGGCCAACACTCGGATGTTCTCATCCGGGTCTCGATCTTCGTAGTAGATGTCCATGAAGATCTCCGCATCCTCGTCCTGGCAATTCAATATCATCACGGCTTCATGGCCTTCGAAAATTTCTCCTTCGACTTTGCCCTTGTACGGTAAATAACCGTCGACGATATACCAGTTTTTTGCTCCCTCTTTGCTCACGCGATGTCCTCCTTAATCGACCGATATCGTCGCCGTTTCTTTCCAAGTCCTGCTCAAATGCCTAACGAGCTTTGACATCGATTCGTAACCGTCTTCGGTGACGAGCAAGCTTTCCTCGATCCGATTTGAACCGTGCGGGTGACCGAATAAACTAACATCCGTATTCACAGTCATTCCCGCCACGAATTTCGCTTCGGTATTCTCGTCCGGGTAAGGAGATTCGGCTTCCGCCAACCCACAGCCGTGAAGCGGGGGATAAAGGTCATATTCGGTGACGTTCCTATCCTTGAAGCACGCTTTAACCGCGCGTACGACTTCGCTCTGGCCCGCGCCCGCCTTGATCCGGCTTAAAG
This sequence comes from Cohnella hashimotonis, assembly GCF_030014955.1. Taxonomy (NCBI): domain Bacteria; kingdom Bacillati; phylum Bacillota; class Bacilli; order Caryophanales; family Paenibacillaceae; genus Cohnella; species Cohnella hashimotonis. The sequence goes on along the minus strand of NZ_JAGRPV010000001.1, from coordinate 1,458,017 downwards.
CGGCGTCCTCCGCTTCGACGAGAATATCGATAAACTTTTTCTGTTCCTCGCGCATTTGGCCGGCGACGAATGGGAAATTGAGCGTAGCCACGTAACCCTCGACTTGAACGGCAATGGCGGCCATAATCATATCCCCGTCCTCGATCACTTTTCCGGAAGCTCTGCCGATGATCGTATTGACCCTATCTCCGCTCGTTAAGAGGCAGAACGGAACATTTTCCGCGCCTTGCCTGATGCATTCCCCGTAGGCTAAAGAGGCCAGTTCAAGCTCCGTCATGCCAGGCTTGACTTGTTCGATCATTAACTTGTATCCCGCGTCGGCGATCCTTGCCGCTTCTTGCAGACAGGCGACTTCGTTAGCCGTTTTGGTCATTCGAAGTTGGAATAATAATTCGCCCGCATCGACGAGTTCAATGCCAGCGAAGCTGTCGCCGATGATTTTCATTAACGGTTCGGGCATCGCATCGATGCCTACAATGCCTAATCTTTGCAACGGTCCGCTTTCTTGCAGCCCTTTGCAAATCTCCGTCAGGCTCGTATAATGCGCCTGAGGATATTCGATTTTATCGGGTACCGTCACGCATGCGAATTCCGGAAGCAGCCGAACGTCCGGCCATGCGCTCATCTCGCGGCAAAACATCTCGCCTTCCGGCGCTGCAATGACAAAAGGCTCGCCTGTCATCGAAACCATGACGGCTCCCCTTTCGAATAAGGGCCAATAGTTGCTCATATAACGGAGGTTTTCTTTCCGATATTCGTCCCCGTAGATCAAGCAAGCTTGCATGTCGTTTTCTCTCATCAACGCTTTTAGCTTTTCGATCCTTGCGGCGAATTCTGCTTTTGGTATTTTGATCATGAGCGGTTATCTCCCTGTACTTTAATATTTATCTGAATTTTCAAATAATTATGGCGAGGCTGTTGTCGTTCCTTTGTCGCGAGCGGCCTCACGAGATGCAAAGCTTCAATCTTTTCCATCGTCGAGAAATTCGGCAGGATTGCTGCACATGATCGTTTGAATCTGCTCGGCGGTTATTCCTTCGTCCTTCATCATCGGAATAATATTCGTTAGAACGTGGTCATAGCCCCAACCGCCATAGCTGTGCAAGCAAGTTTTCAGGCAGACATCGTTGGACAATAATATTTTTGAAAGGAAGCCCCAATCGATGAGCTGCTTGATGGCTCTCACTCGCTCGATGTCTCTGCAAAAGGGTCCTCTTAAAACGCTTCGATCCCGCCTGTCGGCATAAAATTCCTTGCCGAAGTTATCGAATTCCACATAGGCTCCCAGGTTAAGAAGGTCCTTGATATAATCCATTTTGAGGTCGACATCGATGTGATTGATGCATATTTTTTCAGCTGCCGCACCGTGCTCGGTCAGAATAGAAATGACTTCGTAGCCGTTCGTCGCATAAAGGTCCGTATGCACGTGCAACCCTAAGCCGGTTTCCTTTTGAACGATCGCCGATGCGATTAGCGTCTTTTTTTCATTCGGATAGATGATCTCGCTTGTTCCAATCTCGCCTATGACGCCTGCTTTTATGTCCGTACCATCCATGCCATGACGGATTTCATTCAAAAGTTCTTCTGCAATATTTTCTACTGTTTTGCGGTTCATGTCGCCAGGATGGGATTTGTTAATATAGTAACCGCAGCCTGCTACGATCTTAATATCCAACTCTCTCGACAATCCGGCTAGCAGCGCAGGGTCCCTGCCGATGTCGCGCAACGTCAGATCGACGAAGGTCGTTCCTCCGGCTTTCTTAAATTTCAGCAACTCATCTCTTACAATTTTTTCGTCATCGATGACTGCATTGTCCAGAACCGCGTAGGGATTACGCATGAGCTTTCCGAAATTCGCGAGGCTGACCTGCTCCTGCGCCAACCTTTTCCGCGAGATTTCACTAACGGCAGGCACCAGCCTGCGCAAATCGATAAAGGCATGCTCGTGGGGCAATACCCAGCCCAGACTATCGGATCGTACCTTTCCCGTTACGGTCATAACGGACATTGCTGTCGCCTCCCGCTTGCTTGTGTCTATTCCTTTCAAGTACGACCGGAAGCCGCATATGCTTTATAGCTTAGAGAAATATGGGCTTCCGATGTCTTTAAGAATTATTTGCTAGCTTTCCAATCCGCTACTTCTTTCGTAATGGTATCTCCGCCAAGCTTTTTCCAATTGCTCACGAATTCATCGAAGGCATCGATCGAAGACTCGCCCATCACGATTTTGGTGAATGTTTCTAGCTCCATCTTAAGCAGCGTTGATTGTTTCTCCACCATCGTTGGCGTAGGGCCCGAGATAAATTCCGTCATTTTAAATCCGTCGTTCGTATGATAGTCGTACAACAATGAGATCGCGTCATAAAAGCGGGTATACCCCCAGCCGGACATATTGCCGTTCTTAAAATCATTAATGCCTTTATAGAAGTTGGCTTGCCCCGGGTTGCTGGCAATGTTCAATAGAGATTCGTCCTGCTTCTCCAGCGCCTTCTTCACATCTTCGTACAGTTCGACATTCTGAATTGGATTGGAAGCTTGGACTAACGCATATTGCCATTTGGCGACATCCCCATTCTGATTCATGTCCGTCAGGGGGTACTTCGTTCTGTCCCATTGGTAACTTGCGGCATTCAGCATCTTCACGACTGCCTCGGGATGCGCCATCCCTTTGCGAACGACGAAAAATTGATTTACGTTATAAGGGGTTTGCGGTTTAGCCTTGTTGTCATCAATCGAGGGTAATTGGAACGGCTTCCATTCCATCTTTTCATCCAGTGCTTTGCCGTCCAAGAACAGCAGCGGCGACCAATCGGCGCCATAGAACATGCCCAGTTTACCGGCATTAACAGTTTGTATGAATTTTTCCTTGTCTTTGACTGCGAACTCGCGATCAATGTACCCGTCTTTATATAACTGCTGGAGTTTTTCAAGTGCTTGCTTCATCTCTGGTTGAATGCTTCCGTACACCAGATTCCCTGAAGCATCCTCGACCCAGCTCTTCGGATAAGCATGATATCCGTTAAACAATCCATCCAGGCCCGGCTCCAAACCGTAGAAATCTTTAGTCGCTCCCAATCCCTGCGTATCCTTCTTATTGTTTCCATCCGGATCTTGATTGACGAAAGCTTCCGCGATCTTAAATACATCCTCCATCGTTTTCGGCTCGGGCAGATTCAGCTTTTCCAACCAATCTGTACGGATCCAGAGCAGAGAAGCGAAATCGAATGAACCCGGGTTTACCGGCAACCCCAACAATTTCCCGTTAAAGGTTGCGGACTCAAGACCAACTCCGCCATCCTTCTTTAGCATCTCTTTGGCGAGAGGCGTACCGTACTTTTCAAGCACCTCCGTTAAATCAGCTAATTGATTAGATTCGACCAGTTGGTTAAATTGAATGCCATTGACGGGCATAATATCCGCTAATTGTCCGGATGCCATGGCAACATTGAACTTTTGCTCGTATTGCGTCGGATCGGAAATCCATAAGTACTTCAATTTAATTCCGAATTCGTTCTCGTATAATTTAGTCCAAGCATTATTCTCAATGGTTTCTCCATTTTCAAATTTCGTCGTCGAATCCAAGGTGCGGATCGCGGTAACCTCAATAGGCGGATCAATTTTCCCCATCGGATCCGGCGCAGACTCGCTTCCGCTATTAGCGGCGCTTTCCTGCGAACTTGCTTTTGGCGAACCGGAAGAACTTGCGTTATTTCCGTTGTTGTTGGTGCAAGCAGACGTGAGCGCTAACGAACACGCCAATACCGTGAACGCAATCCATTTTGCCGACTTACGATTCATGTCGTATCCCCCTTCTTTGTACCTGCATCGTAAGTATAAAATACTAAAAAAGCCGAAGCTATTTGCCAATCTTGCTTTTACCTTGGCATCTTTTGCGCCGTACGGTACTACTCGTTTGTTGCATGAAACTGATCCCTATATTCCTGTGGAGTCATTTTGAACATTTTTTTGAACGAGCGGTTAAATTGAGGCGCTGCCTCGTAACCTGCGCGAAGCGCTATTTCTTGAATTTTCATAGTCGAATGTGCCAGCTGCGTTTGCGCATTCTTCATCCTTTCTTCGGTGATATAGTCCGATAGCATTTTGCCCGTCATCCGCTTGTACAAACGGGATAAATACGTCGGACTGCGATGAACTAACGTAGATAACTTGGTTAGGGATAGATCTCCCCCGAGATGGACTTGGACATATTGATGGATAGAGGTAATCAGCCTTTGGTTTTGTTCCTCGGGAATGGATTCGTATCGTTCGAGCAGATATTCGGCAACCATGGCTAAATATGAAACGGCGTCGCTCCATGATCCGTGCGCATCATACTGCGTAGTTTTCCCAAGATCCACCTTGCTGAATAGCTCATCGAACAAATCAAGCCGGATCGCATAGGAAATGAAGCTGAGAGATACCCTGTAAAACATCTCCAGCTGAAATTTATATCCGGACAATTCATCTAAGCTCATCAGCTCATCATAAAGTTTGCTGAACTTCTCTTTTTCTCCACGAGCTAAGTATTGCTCAAGCAACTCTAACTGGTTTTTAATATGTTGAGACTCAGGGAAGTAACTGCGCCTCTCCTGATCCATATTCAGTCCGAACTGTTCACGGTCTTGGATTAGCAACTCTTGCCCGTTATTGGCGTCATGGCCGAGCAAAGTCTTCAAATAGTAAAATTGAGCACCGAGGCCGAGCCATTCGACAGGATCCCGACCGATGACGAGAGAGAGCGATATTTTCAGCAACTTTTTGCAAGTCTGTTGCACAGCCTCCAAAATGCTGTATACTCTTGTTTTCATCTGTTCCCATGCCCGTTGTTCCTGATCCTTATCCCAACTGTCTCTCGTTAGAAATTCCCTGGGCTGCAGAAACCAAATCAACTTATTCGATTCGAACGCAACGGATACAAGAACGATCGTCGGGGCTAAATATTCCTCCGCTATGTTCTGACAGGCATTGAGAACCAGCATACGGTCGGTTTCGCTGGCCTCCTCCTTCCCCCCGTCTACTCTGCCCGTCACAAGAAACACCCGTGAGCTTGATAACAAGGGGATTTCCGACTCCTCAAACCTTTTTTCGATATCCTTGGGAGAAATCGAGGAATCGCGCATCAGGTCGAATAGCGTATTTCGTTGCAACGCGGGAATAGCCAGCTGAAGCTTCTTTCTGGCGCTCAGGATATAGTCGGCACCGTTTTCTACCTGATCCACTTCCGCGAGCGCTTTTTCCACGGCCGCCAGAATGACGTTGTCATCTTCGTTTTTCAGCACATAATCTACTACGCCGCCTGTGCGTATGGCATGACGAGCGTATTCGAAGTCGTTGTATCCGGTAAGAAAAATTATTTTACACCTTGGCCAGCTTTTAATGATTTGCTTATGTAGCTCAATCCCGCTCATTCCCGGCATGCGAATATCCGAAAGCACAATATCGATTCGAACTTTCTTTAGAAAATCCAGCGCTTCGTTGACGTTGTACGCGCGATAAGTCTCAAGTTCCAGATGCGTAGCTTCACGAATCATAAGATCCATGCTGTTAACGATAAGAGGTTCATCATCGACGATTAATAGGCGATACATCTGAATTCTCCTTTTCATTTGGAATATATATCCGAACCAACAAGCCTCCCAAAGCGCTATGCATCATTTCAAGCCCACCGCGTTCGCCATATTTCAGCTTTAGGCGGCGATGTATGTTAATAAGCCCCGTCGTCTCTATTTCATTTTCCAAACTTAGCTTTGCGATCATTTCCGCCATTCGCTCTTCCGTCAAACTCGCGCCGCTATCCTCAACCGAAAAATAGTACCGATCCGAATCCGTTGCGAATCGAATTTGCAGCCTTCCTTCCGACATGATATCGCTGAGTCCATGCTCGTACGCGTTTTCGACTAAAGGCTGCAAAATCAAGCGTGGAATCATAATCCCCCGAAAGCTCTCGGGAAACGGTTCAAACTCCACGATGATTCGATTGGAAAACCGGATATTTTGAATTTCAACATACGACCGGACATGGTTTACTTCATGTTCGAAAGGAACCTCCTCCAGTCCGTTTCTCGTAATATAGTGAAAATAATCCCCAAGATTTTTAGATACCAACTCCGCTGTTTCATTCTCGCCATGCTTAATGAGGCGGTGAAGAATAAAGAAACTATTGTAGAGGAAATGGGGGGTAATTTGCATCTGCAGCTGCTTTAATTCCGACTGCTGCAGCCTGATCTTCTGTACGTAAAGCTCGTCGATCAGCGTCTTCAGGCTCAATACGGTTCTTTCGAACCGATTAATGATATATCCGAACTCATCTCCCCGATTCGATGTAAGAACCGTTGCAAGATTGCCTCCTTCAACGCTTCTGAATCTTCTTACCAGTGACTGAAGGGGGCGATGAATCAATAAGTAAATCCCGTAGGAGAAAAGAATAACGATGATAAACGAACTGATGACAAGCATCCGGAACCAAACGCCATATGTTTTTAACTGACCTATAATGATGTTCTCCGGAAAATAAAAGAGAAGCGATGCTTGCAAAAACATTGATTTTTCGTAAATGACCATGTAATTTTCTTTGCCGACGGAGACTTGCTTCGTAAATAACGCCGATTGCTGCGTGGGCTCTACTATTTTTGCTCGGATGTCGGCTAGCCGCTCGGGATATTTATTATTGGCAATAACCCAGTTGTCGTTGAAAAAAATAGCTCCTCCATCTTGAGGGAACGAATTCAGCGCGTTTGTTAGCGCTTCCATAGAGAATTCGATATTTTGAATAAATAACGGAGACTTATCTTGCTTCATCTGGTTGTTCGGATAGGTTAAATTCAAAAAAAGACGCCCCTGCCAGAAGGTGATCGGTATTCCGCTCGAATACGTCGCCTTCGCTATTTGCTCCGCCTCTTCCAAGGAGCGTGGCGCTTCTCCCCCGCTAGAGGTCGAAATCGTGTCGTTAAGCGAAGTCACGAATAAGCTGATGTCTTTAATATAAGCGCTGGAATCTTTTAATGTAGTCAATTTATTCTTCAGATCGTTGATCGCTTTCGCACGTTGGTAATCCGTCATTATCGATAAAGAGTTACTCAATTGCAAAAGATCTTCGTCGTTAATGAATTGTTGCTGCGTTCGAATAATACGCTCCAGTTCCTTCTCGAGCGAAATGAAATAATAATGGATATTCATCGTAATCGAATTGGATATTTGACTTTTCACCTCTTGCTTGCCAAGTTCATTCATAACAAGGCTTAACGTAAATAAGGGCATCGTAATAATCAAAAAAGTAATAATAAGCTTTGGAAAAATCGGAATGTTATAGATCCTTCGCATTGTCCCCCTCAAAGTTGATCCGTCCTCCTTTTTTTTGTAATACAGTATACGACAAATTGCAGCTCAATAAATAAAATAAAAGTTCTGAGCAAACGCCTGAAGATGACGCCCATGATGGGCACCGGGAGCGAGCTGTTGAAGGATGTGACGGCTTGGACGGGGACCTCCACGATGAATTTGAATGATTTCAAGTACAACACCTGGATGAATCAGTCCGGCAGCGTCGGCTTAAAGCTGGGCAGCTTGCCCGATCATGAGATTGTTCTGCTCCAGATCGTTCAACTGGAAAGGTTCCCTGACACGGACGCTGTCAAAACGAAGCAGAAATATACGCTGCCGTTCGCAAACGAGTAGTTCGTATTCTGGGGAGGAGAACATGCGCTGACGAACTACCACTACGATTACGAGGTACAGCGTTATGCCTACGATTTCATTCAAGCTAAGGAAGGCCGCTCCTATAGCGGGAACCCGGCCGAAAACGAAAGTTACTAGAGTTCGGTCAAGCAATGATAGCACCGAGAGACGGCACCATTGTGCAAGTCGTAAATGACATCGCGGATAACGAACCGGTCGGCACGATGAATGCGGATCAACCGATCGGCAATGTCGTCGTCCTGGACCACGGCGGCGGGAGTACAGCTTTCTGGCCCATTTGAAAAAAGGCTCTGTCGTGGTCGGCGTCGGCGACGCTGTGAAGAGAGGCGAGTTGCTCGGCCTTTGCGGAAATTCCGGCAACTCCAGCGAAGCGCATCTGCACTTCCAAGTGTCCGATAGCCCAAACCTATTTCAAGGAAAATCCATTCGAATCCATTGGGAGAACGGTCTGAACCCGCAGCAACTGTCGGCGTTTTGGTTGTTGCGGCGATATTGGGATCTGGTGCGATATATGAACAAGCGAGCGTCCGGAAGGATTTAAAAACGTATACCCCAAGCGGCAAGCTATACAAAGTTCACGGAGAAAATATGCATGTGTATGCGGGCGGTCAAGGGGATGTAACGGTTGTATTGGCTTCCGGCTGGGGCACGGCCAATCCGTATGTCGATTCCCCCCCCCCCTGTACGAGAAGCTGGCGCCGCATGTCAAATTCGCGGTATACGACCGGTTCGGCTATGGATACAGTGAAACGACGGACCAGAAGCGCGACATCGATACGGTAACGGAAGAAATACACGAAGCGCTGCAGGCAGCCGGCCAAAAGCCCCCTTACGTGTTGGCCGCGCATTCGCTGGGCTCGCTGGAGACGCTCCGGTTTGCGCAGAAATACCCGAACGAAGTGAAGGGCATCGTGATGCTCGATGCCGGCAGTCCGGAATTTTACTACAACGATACGATCGATTCCGCAGGCGGCTTTTTGAATAAGCTGCTCATCAAAACCGGCGTCATTCGGCTGCTTTTTCACTCGCAAGCTGTCATTGACAGCTCTCGCGCAAGCCACAACGGCTTGAAGTTCGTACCGGACGAGCTGAAGCGGATCGATCTGACCGCCACCTTGCGCTCACCGTGCTGACATCCGATTATTCGGGCGTTACCGATGACGTATGGGCGCGATACGAAAAAGAATTTACCTCCTGGTCCTCGCAAGCGAAGCAAATTGTGATCCAGGATTCCGAGCATTATATTCATCAATATCGCCCAGATCTCGTTGCGGATGAAATACTGGCTTTGGCTAGGCGGTAACTTCAAAATACCGCGCTTGATACCGCTTTGGCAGATGAACGGTCAGTGTGCCGCTGGAGGATTCGTAATAAAATCTTGCATCCGAATCGTCGCTTGGATACAGCTGCCGCACCTCCGCCTGCTTGCCTGCAAATAATGGCCCAGCGGCAGCTCCTGATCGCTTTCCGGGCTATCGAGCCGCCAGACCGACAGCAGCATTCGGATGCCGGCGCCGTTGACGGGCAGCATCACGATTACCGGCACCGTCAAGAAAAAGGATACGTCCGGCGGATGGCGTCAACGTAAAAATCATGAAAAACGGCACTCAAATCTGGCCGGCCAGCGGCAGGAGAAGCATTGCTTATAACGACACAACCGGCTACAGCGTAAATATCAGTACCCCGGTTGACGGCGAGCGATACCATTTTGTTTATCGTCAATGCCAACAACACCGTTTCTTACGACTCTACGGAATGGGATCCTGTTATCACGTATAATTGAGAAACGTTCGGTAACGGGACGGAAACGTGTTGCCTAAAAAAAATCGCCAATTCTCCTGATTTTAGTAGCTGGAGATTGGCAGTTTTTTATGTCGTGACAGTTTCGGTCGGCGCTGAAGGTCGTGCCCGCACCTTTACAACTGAAGGGCTGACTGAACGGCGCGCGGCAATCTTCAATCACACGGCTCCGATCCCCGGGCGATAGTTCATCAGCGGCGCCAGCCAGACGGTTCCGGTGCCGCGGTAGACGTTGACCAGCCCTTCGCCCGAGGCGGCGGAACCGATCAGCGTCTTGCTCGACCGTTCAACGGTAAAATCGAGCGAGTGCGACCACATGAGTGCGAAATTGCCGTCCACCTTAAGCACATCGTTCTCCAGTTCGACAACGACCGCTTCTTCCGTCGGAATCGGCGCTTCCAGCGCCAACACCCCTTTGCCCCGGGCGCTCAGATTGAACAGTCCCTCTCCGCCGAGCGCGGCGGACGACAGCGATTTACGCGAGACCACTTTAAGCTCCAACGACGTGTCGCACGCCAGGAACATGCCGTCGTCGATCGAAATATGATCGTTGTCGACGTCGATCAGCCAGATGAATTTGTACGTCGGCTCGAGCACAACCGTGCCGAACCCTTTGTACAACGGCTTGATCGCGCTTTCGCCGGATACGGCGCCCGATACCATGTTGCGGAACAGTCCGCCGACACCTTTGATTCCAGTCGTCATCTCGACATTGCCGGCCATGTACTGCATGGCGCCCGCGCTCATCGACACCTCGTTGCCTTGCAAATCGATCTTGACCTGCCTTTTCCGAACGTTGCTCTCTCTCATATAATAGTTCGCCTCGGCCTCCGACACCGACGTGCAGCTCAAATCCTCTTTGTACTCGAGCACGCTAAAACAGCCCAGTTGCTCCCGGATCACCACGTTGGCGTTGTCCGTCAAATTGCCGATGCGGATCGTCATTGTGAGCCTCCCGTATGTAAGATAGCCCCATTATACCGCAAAACGACAATTTATAAATTTATCCATTGATTTTATGCCCTTCTTTATTCATAACAGCGAATTTCGAATAATCGGGCATGGTCCAGCCCATTCGTGCCGTCGATATCTACACGCAGTTTTTTTACATTCTCCTCGTTCACTTTTCGGACGATTTGCCGGAGGTAGTTATTCTGGACTGAAAACAACAGCTGATCTTGAGATTCCGGGTCGGCGTACCCTACCGTCACACGGAAGTCCTTGATCGTCTCCGGCTGCGGCCCCCATTCCATCGTGTTCAATACTTCATCGGAATGGGTCAGGGTCAGTCTGCGATGCATGCCTGTGTCGAAGACGAACACGATCTCGCTGATCGACACTGGCGCCGGCCACTCCAGTTCGATCCAGGGCGCCGGATCGCCGGGCTGCGACATCCAGCGATGCGTTCCGGGGACGGTCAATTCCGGTCTGGCGCCGCCCGGTCCATGCATCGATCGGGTATAGCCGTCGGTTACGTTGGCAGCTTGGCCTTCCGGCTGTTCGGAAGAAGCGCGAATGACCGCACTTGACGCCAAGTTATCCTTTGCCGGCGCGATACCGGGTAGATAGACATCCTGCCTCAAAAGCTGCCGTTGAACGTTCTGAATGAACGCCATGTCGGAAAGCGCATCGTTCAGCGTTATCCCGGATTGAACGATTAAAGCGGCAGCCGTGCCCGCGCCTTGTCCCATCGCGGCGCAGGTCCCCATCACACGCGTACTGGAGAAAGCGATATGCGTTGCCGAGATGTTTCGTCCGGCGAACATGAGGTTTTCCACGTTGGCGCTGATGAGCGCTCTGAGCGGGATGCCGTACACATACGGGCTGAACGGTTGATGGGCCGGATTCAGCTCGGTCGCATCGATGCCTTCCGGCGGATGCGTGTCCATCGGCCATCCGCCGTATGCGATGACATCGTCAAAGTGACGCGCTTGTTCCAGATCGGCCTGCGTAAGCAAGTATTTTCCGATAAAACGGCGCGACTCCCTTTTTCCCGGCACAAATCCGAACCAATCCAGCGCCCAATTTTCCGATTCCGGATGATTGCCGCTATTTTTGATATGATCCCAGACGCCCAGCATAATCGCCAGCAGTTCGTCCCGAATCGTCTCGTTTTCGGCGATCGTGTCCATCATGCCCCCGAATTCGACCCACCAATAGCCGTATTCCCAGGTATCGTGGCTTCGAAACTTCAGATCGTCTTCCGAAAATTTGCGCGCCCAAGCGGGCGGTATGAAACGCATAGGCCTCCCGGTATCCCGGGTCGTGAACAACAGCGACGATCCCTGTCGATACGGGTCCCCGTTCTCGCTCGCGAGTGTCTCCCCATACTCGCTGGCCGCCTCGCGCCCTGTCTTATATAAAGCGCCCGCTTCCATGCCAAGCCGTCCGTCCCCTGTGCAATCCATATACAATTTAGCATGGATCCGGAACCGATGCTCCGTGCTCTCTCTAACCGCCAGAACGGATGCAATCCTTCCCTCCTTCACATCCGCTTCAATCACCGTTGTGTTCAGCAATAACGTCAGATTCGGCTCGGCCCTGCATTTCTCGTAAAGGATCAAGTCGAACATCGAGGCGCTCCGCTGGGGATTGCGAACAGCGTTTTCCAGCAGAATTTCCTCAATCATTCCGCCTTCGCGCGCTTCCGTTTCCAGCTCCTTTCTCCGTTTGGAGTTAGCCGCCCCGACGATATGCATCCGTATTTCGGAAGAAGCGTTCCCCCCCAGCACAGGCCGATCTTGGCAGAGCACGACCTTTGCGCCGTTGCGGGCGGCTGCGACCGCTGCCGACACGCCCGAGATTCCTCCCCCGGCTACTAAAATGTCAGGCTCCAATTTCTGAATCGCCACCAAATGAAGATACCTCCGTTATAATCGAATTTCAGTACAGAACGGCATTCATCGCCTATCTTCAGCCGTAGCGTTCGTTGATCGCATCTCCCAGCCAGGCTCCCTGACGGACAAGCCTGCGCTGCAAGGTCTCGATATCGACGGCGCGCGTCTCGCGCAAGCCTTGTTCGGCCAGAATCGCCGCTGCAGTGCCGGCGGCTTCGCCCATAGCGAAGCAATTCGGCATGACCCGTGTGGAGCCTTGCGTCGCCCGGTCGGTCGAGATCGCCCTGCCCGCTACGATGACATTGTCGATGCCGACGGGCAGCAGCGCACGATAAGGGATGCCGTGCGATTCTCCCGGCGGCAGATGGACCATCGTCATGCCGCTCGTCGGCTTCGCCATATGAATATCGATGAAGTAGGCGTTGCGCGCGATATCGTCCGGGAATGAACGACATTTGAGAAAATCGTCTGCCGTGACGATATAATCGCCGACGATCCGGCGGGTCTCCCGGATGCCGATCTGCTCTCCCGTCAGCGCAAGGAAGGCATGCTCGAAGCCCGGAATCGATTCCCGGAGCCATGCCGTGATGTGCTCTACGAGCGCGCGGCCTTCAATCGCGCCGCGCGTGAGGTCGTCCGCGTTCGAGCCGTCGATTCCGAAGACGTGCCCGAAGTTAAAGCCCGCCGTATGATCGTTCAGCCATGAGATGCCGGCCCAATCTCTGGCGACGCGCAGCCGCCCTTCGCTTTTCGCCTTGTTGATCGCATGCTTCAGGTCGCTGCCGTGGGTGTCGGCGCCGGCGAGAAACTTTTGCCGGTCCAGATTGTTGAGGACGAAGCACATCGTGCCCGGCTGGAGCTCGCCGTCGTCCCCGCCTTTGACCAACCGCCCTCCGGCCAGATGCGTAAGGTCGGCATCGCTCGTCGCGTCGATGAAGAGCGCAGCCTTCACCGCCTGCGTCCCGGATTTGTTGTGAATGACGACGGCCTCGATCGTGCCGCCTTGTTGAACAACGTGTCCGACGAACGTATGGTACAGCACTTTGACGCCGGCCTCCGCCACTTTATGGTCCAGCAAGCGTTTTAACACTTCCGCGTCAATCGGCACCCAATCGAGCTCATCCCGCCACTCCTCCTGGAACGAAGCCTCCATCTTCTGCTTCATATCGTCGAGGATCTCAAGGCCTATGCCTCGGATCACCGGTTTGACATGATCGGTGTACGGGCAAAAGGCGGGAACCTGCGACACCGTCGCCATGCCGCCCAGATACCCTCTTTGCTCGATGAGCAGCACGGATGCTCCGTTCCTGGCAGCGGCGAGCGCGGCGCCGACGCCGGCCGGACCCCCTCCGGCCACGACGACATCCACATTCGCGTAGACGGATAGTTCGCGCGCCGGCAAGAGCAGCGTTTGTACGGGATCGGTCAATGAGAACACCTCCAACAATTTGTTTTCATTGTACCGCCATCAAAGCTTCATTTTTAGTTTTATTTTTGTTTCACTTTTCCCTATAATGTAAACAGAAGATGCGAATGCGAGGAATTCATCATGCCGAATAAGAAGAAGATCACGCTGCAAACGATAGCCGATCAATTGGGACTGACCGTCCATACCGTATCCAAGGCGCTTCGCGGCTTGCCGGGCATGTCCGAAGAGACGCGCAGCGAAGTGATCGGACTGGCCGGCCGGTTGGGATACCGGACGAAGGAACAAGAGCGGGGCATGGCGGTGGAGCGAATTCCGATTTATTCCTCGAAGCCGCGGAGATTCGCGTTTATCGTCCCGCATGAGGGACTTGTCGTTATTCATCAAAAGTTATATGAAGGGGTCCAATCGAGGCTGGCGGCGTTCGGTCATAAGCTCGAGATGCTGTTTGCGCCGCCGGACCAAGGATCCGAGGCGGCATTCGATGATTGGGCGGATACAAATGGCCTGCATTATACAGACGGTCTTTTTCTGACCCCGATGATCGCCGCAAAAATCGAAGAACAATTGCTGCGCTTGCCTGTAACCAAAATATTGCTCAACTATCCGCCGCCCGCCGCCCAAGTGGACAGCTTGATCTGGGACGTCTCCTCCGCCGTTCATCAATCCGTGCGGTACCTGCTGGATCGGGGACACCGGCGGATTCTGTATATCGGAGACATCCGTTTGCATCGAGGCTTTCGCCTGCGTTGGCAGGCATTTCAGGAAGCGATGAATTCGGCCGGATTGTCTGCGGAGGAAGACCGCCATCTGACCCGGGCCGGATCGAAGGAATGGTATACCGCCATGCTGTCGGATCTGCTCATACGAGAAAAGCCGACCGCCATTCTCTCCGGCCTGGAGCAGGATCTGGCCTGGGTGTATTACGGATGCAGCCTGCTGGGCCGCCACATTCCAAGCGACTATTCCCTGATCGGTCTGGAGCATGCGCCGAATGCGCACCTGCCCGATTTGACCAGGCCTGAGCTGCCCATCAAGGAAGTTGGCGTTCGCGGCGCGGATCGCATGCTGTGGAGACTGTCCAATCCGAATCTTCCGTATGAGCATATCCGGCTCCAAGGGGGATTCCACAGAGGGTCGACGGTGTTGGAGGCTCCTGCCGAATGAGATCGTGCAAGCCGGCCTTCACAGCGCGATTTTCTCATACAGCTGCCGGTTCAGCTCTATCGTTGCCTGCTCAAGCTGCTCGTCGATCCATCTCTCATAATTCGTTTCGCCCTTTTGCTCCTGCAGCCACTGCTTGAGGGCGAGAACCGTGTTGGCGACGACATATTGGTAATAAGCCGATTCGCTGAATTCGCGAGGACCGAAGATGACCTGGCCGGCGGCAACCCGCCTGGCGCGTTCCCGGTTCTCCGTCTCCCACCCTTGGAGAAAGGCGTCATAACCGATTGCAGCATGAAGTCCCGCCTTAACGGCTGCTTGTTCGCGAATCCGATCTTCCTCCAGGAGACGCAGCGTCGCTTCCTTCAGCCTCTCAAGCGATGATTTCCCGCCGCAGGATGCGCTCCAAAATGTCGATTCGTTGGGATCCAGGCCGTAGTTCTGCTGGCAGTACATCATGATCTCCCCGCGCAGCCTCGGCATCCGGGCTTTAAACTCCTTCAGCGTCACGGCATCGCCGTTCACCAGCGTCACCACCTCATCGCCATTCGTTGGCTCAGCATGCCCTGCGGTCCTGTTTGGAGAGGAAGCGGGCAACG
The DNA here is from genome assembly GCF_030014955.1 of Cohnella hashimotonis. Taxonomy (NCBI): domain Bacteria; kingdom Bacillati; phylum Bacillota; class Bacilli; order Caryophanales; family Paenibacillaceae; genus Cohnella; species Cohnella hashimotonis. Next base: position 1,442,496 of record NZ_JAGRPV010000001.1, on the reverse strand, counting down.
ATCCGAACAATCCGAATGATCCGAACGGTCCGAACGATCCGAATGCCCCTGAAGCCAAGCACGCCAGCGCGAGCGCTGCGATTAATCCCGCTATCAGAAATCCATAACGTCTTTTCCGATCGGTCCTGACCATCGCCGCTTCCCCTCCTTGCATTCGCCTTACTGTACGACGTTTACGTCGTCGATTCGGGCTGTACTGGACACCATCCGAATGCCGATTTTGCCGGCCGCCAGCGCCGATGAATCCGTCCATTGGACAAGCTGAACGCCATCTACGTAGCCGGTTATGGAAGAACCGACGACTTTCACCTTCATCGCCGCCCATTGGCCGGGGTTGACCGTGCAGCCGGCACTGCTCACGAGCGTCATGGTGCCTCCGCTTTTCTTGTACAGCTCAGCCTTGTCCCCACTATCGTTCAAGCGGAACAAATAGTAATTGGCATTGTCTGCGTACCGGAATAGCAGCCCAGCGTTGCCGAAAGACGTAAGCAGCTTGACTCGCGCCGAATACGTATAATCGCTCCAGATCCCATTGCCCTTATAAGCCACCGCTTCACCGGCGGACGTATTTTGCGATAGCGTCACACTTCCATCCGTCGCCGTCCCCCAGGAGCCGCCTGAGACCGTCCAATCGCTGATATCATTGTCTTCAAAGTCGTCGGACAAAAGCGTCACCGGCGGCGTAATCGAACCAGCGTATTCAAATGCCCCAATGTCAGGTGCTCCATTGTACAGGGCGTTTCCATAAAAGTCCTTGCCGCCGTTATTGGCAACCGCCGCTCCCGCATTGATCAGAGGAGACGTCGACAGAAGCTTGTACCCGTCCGCCGTGGCGCGGCCAGTCGCGGTATTCGGACTTACGAATTGCGGATTGCCAACGATTTTGTTCGGATCGCTTGGCACGCTGGCGTTCAAGCCGTAGAAGCTGTTATGATCGTAGGTCATTCTCGGGCTGTTGGTATATTGTCCGCTTGCTCCGTTATAGAAAATATTGTTCGTATAATAAGCCATCCCGGTGTCGCTGGCATGCGTCAGCGCTCGGTTCTGCGTTCCGGAGCGATAAATAACGTTGTTGTAAACGTAAAGATTGCCTCCGCCGTTAACCAGGTTAAATGCGCCGTTGCCGTCGAGGTCATTCTGGCTGATGTTGTAGCGGAACGTGTTGTCGTTCGTATTGTTCATCACGAGCAGCGTGCCGCCCTGATTGTTGTGGCTGTAGTTGTATTGGTATACGCTTCCCGTTACCTGAATGTCAAAATCCCACGGTTGACCGTCGCCTTCCAGCTTGCGGGTATCGAATGCCTCGTTGTACTGAAACACCGCTCCCGTCGTATAATACGCCCACTGTGCCGCGACTACGGCAATGTGGTCTAAATAGTTCACGATGCCGGTGTTCACGTTGCAAGCGTTGCCGATTGCATTGGTTGTATTGTACTCAATGAGGGGCGCCACGGCAGCCCGAACGAGAATACCGTCACGGTGAATTTTCTCCACATAGTTGCCGCGGATGACAACATTTTTGAAGGCGTCGTACTTATGCGCCCAACCGCTGTTCGAGAACGCATCCGTCATCGTCTGAATGCCCGTATCCGCCACGTTGACGACCGTATTATTCTCGATCAGGATGTCGTCCCACGTGCTCTCGACCGACGTATTCGTTCCTCTTGCATGGAAGTTGATGCCTCCCGTACGGCGATCTGTGCCAAACACGTCATGAATGTCGATGTTCCTGATGTAAATATGTTTGAAACTCCCGGCTCCGGTCCCCTCTCCTACGACAAGAACGCCGCTTCGCCTCATGTCGGTCGGCTGCTCTCCGCTCGTGATCTCCAGATTATTGATCTCCCAGTAGGATACGTTGCGCAGGCGAACGCCGAATCCTTCTCCGTTTACGCTCGTATTGCCGAAATGGATCATCGGTTTGGAACCGCTTCCATAACGGTCCACGACAATGGGACTTCCGCTGACTCCCGAGCCCTTCAAGTCTAAATATTGATTGCTCCACACGCCTCCGGCTTTAAGCAAAATGCGGTCTCCCGGTGCGAAAGTTACCGCGTTCACCTTGGCGAGCGTCTTCCACGCCGACGTTGCGCTCGTTCCCGAAGCGTTGTCGTCCCCCTGCGCGGCGTCCACGTAATACGTCGTGCCCGCCGCCATGGCTACCGGCGATGCAGCCGGCATCAGACTTGCCAGCAGCAGACTAACCAACACGAGCAAAGGCAGTACCGCTTTTCTTCGTCTCACCATTCGCCATCGTTCCTCCTTTTTACGGGTGTGTTTAGTCCACCTCCCGTAGCTTCATCATAAATGGAAACGCTTGACGAGCGCGTACAATCTCATTGCCTGTTCAGGTGCAAAGTTTTGACTTTATTCCTCCTGCTCTCTGCTGCTATGATTCTGGAACTTATATTCGCTTGGGCTATTGCCGCTGTATTTTTTGAATACTTTGGAAAAATAGGCGCGATTGGAGAAACCGAGGGTGTACGCCACGTTTTCCACCGTTTCGTTCGGCTGGCTGAGCATCGTAATGGCCATATGCATCTTGTATTGGTTGACGTAATCGGTAAAATTGACGCCTGTCATCTTTTTAAAATAGCGCGAGAAATAGCTGGCATTCAGATGCAGGTGATTCGCCATTTCCAAAGAGGAGACCATACGGTCGATATGTTCGTCGAGGAACCGGTCGATCTCCTGCAGTCGAATCTCTTTTTCCTGACCGGATACCGGCGCCAGCGTATGCTGTCTCCACAGATTCCGCAGTTCCCGCTTGGTTAATTGCGCGGCTTCCTCGACGTGTACGGCCTGACCCAGCAGAATGAAAAAGCGGCTCTCGGCGATGCCCTTCGATTCGAACACCATGTGACGGACGAGATCGCCGCAAATTTCTTTGACGACCCGTGGCAGGAGCCTCTCGGCGACGACCTGCTGAATCCAGGGATTAATGGCCATATCGATCCATGCGGCATTGCCTTCCTCGAGCGCCAGCGACAGCATGCTCCGTTCTTTTTCCCAGCCCCGCTCCGGCATTTGCCGGAATCCTCCGGATTGTCCCACGGCGGTGATGGCCGTGGTTTCCGGATTGCTATCGTAGAAAAGGTTGTCCCGGCGTTCGCTCAGCGATTTATAACCGGTATCGAATTTCTGCAGCGGCACGGTCTGCTCCGCATAAAACCCTCTGACCCTGATTTTCAAATAGTACGCGACTTTTGCGCGAACCGATTCCATAAAATCGATCAACGGTTGATAGGAATCATCAGGGCCCGTCACATTCCAAACGAGATAAAGTCCCGATTCCTGCGTTAAAATCGGCGTAATCGCCCCGTGCGCTGCGGATAATTCCATGGCAATATTGTTCACAGCGAAATGAATGAGGCGTACATCCGCGTAGCCGTAGCGCTCGATCAAGGAAGCGGCGTCGACATGAAGGAAGCCTTGGCGGAAGTACGGAAGCCTCCATGAGATGCCAAGGCGTTCGCCTAATGCGAGCGTCTGCGCGGCGTCGATGCCCGGTGACAGCAATTGCGCCAGCAAGCTTTGCAGCAGCACCTCTTTGTTGCGTTCGACCGTCTGCCGGAGCGAATATTGTTCCAGCAGCTCCTCTCTGTTGCGAAGTCGATTTTCCGCTTTACGCAGACTTGTCTTGAGCTGCTCGATCGATAACTCATCCTTGATCAAATAATCGTCGGCTTCGAGCTGGAACGCTCGTTTGGAATATTGGAAGTCTTCATAACAGGTCAGGAATACGAGCCGGACCTCCGGCTTGGCCATCCGGAACGCTTCGGCGAGCTCGAATCCGTCCATGCCCGGCAGACCGATGTCGACGATGACGACATCCGGCAGCGTCTCATGAAAATCCTCCAGCGCCCGGTCGCTGCTGGAAGCCGAAGCCACGAGCTTCAGCTCGATATCGAGAGATTCCAGCAAATACGCCACATACTCCAGCATCGGGACATCGTCATCGATCAGCATGACCTTCATCATCATTGTCCGTCTCCTTTCCGATCGCGATCGGGATGTAAAAGGTAAAGATCGTACCGCCGCCTTCGCGAGCCGCTGCCTTCAGCCGCGCCTGATCCCCGTACAGCACTTGCAGTCGGCGTGCCGTGTTGACCAGGCCTACGCCTTTCTCTGGCTGCGACGGCAGCTCGTCCGCCATCCCGAGCATCCGTCGGTTCAAACGGGCGAGGTTCTCCTCGCTGAGCCCCTTGCCGTTGTCTCCGATCGCAATCACCAGCATGCGGTCATGAATCGCGGCGCTCAGATCGATGGTCGGATTTTCCGGCCTGGCAGACAACCCGTGTTGGATCGCGTTCTCGACGATCGGCTGCAGTAGCAGCCTCGGCAGCTCGATCGACTCTGTTCCTTCTCCCAGCTCGTAATCGAACGCAATGCGCATCCGGTTGCGAATTTGCATGACCTGCACATAACTTCCCAGCACCTTGCACTCTTCGGCCAGCTTAAGCGGTTCGTCGATATGAACGTAGGCCCGCAGCAGCTTCATCAAGGCGTCCATCATCGTTCCGTGCGGCTCGTCGCCGCTCAGCAGCAAGCTGACTTTGATCGAATTGAGCGTGTTCAGGAGAAAATGCGGACGAATCTGCGCGGCCAACGCTTTAAGCTCCAGCAGGCTTTTCTCCTCCTGCTCGCTTTCCACCTTTAACAGCAGTCCGTTAATGTCGTCCAGCATCTGGTTAAACGCGGCGGACAGAACGGCCACCTCGTCTTTGCCTTTCACGGGAATACGGACATCGCGCTTGCCCCCAACGTACTGCTTGACACTGAGACGCAGCATGCTGATCGGTCTGTTGATATGACCCGCCCAGAACAGGGACAGGATGAGGAACGCGAAGAAAAACAAGCCCACGAGCGATAGGGACACCAAAAACTCCCGGTTAATCTGGCTGTCGATAAACGTTCGAGGCATCATGCTGGTGAGTTCCCAGCCCGTCTTCGGTATGGAAACCCTTGTCGTCAGCATGCCGCCGGAATCCGCGGGCACAGGCTTGCCTTTAACAGCAATGGTCTCGCCCGACCGGTCGGCGAGCGTGAAGCTCATGTCGGGATTGCCGGTGTCCAGCAAGCTGTGGAAATACGATTGGGGGATCCCGACGAACATGGTCGCCAGCTTCTCGCGATTGCGCGGATCGACGATGAGGCGGGCTGCATAATAGTAGTCCGGAGCGACGTCAGCCTCGCCGGAAGCAAACCATTGCAGGGAAGTCGTTTCCTTCTCATCCAGTCGACTGCTCTCCCGCAAAAAGGATGGCGGCAGCGCAGAAAATAAGGGAACGGATTTATCGCCCAGGATCAATCGATTTTTCTTATTTACAATCATCATCTTCAAGTTAGCATCCGCCGATTGCATCAACAACAGATCGGCTACGGAATCGAGCCGCGTGTAAGATTGAAAAGTCGCGAAATCGGCAAAGCTTTCGGCATCCTTCAGATGCCGAAAGCTCTCCAAAATATCCGGATTGTACGTTTGGGAAAAATAAACCGATGCGAAGGAGATGCTGTCGATCGTCTTATCCAGTTGGTTCGCAATGACCGTCAGCGTTTCTTCGTTGGAACGAGCGAGTTTGTCGCTTACGTTCTGCTTGACCGAAGAATAGGCCCAAAAGGTTACGGCGATAAACGGCAAGAGGATAAGCATCAGGAACGAGAACTGCATTTTGCGGTGAAACGAAAATCGGCTTAACCATTCCATGATATCGATCGACCACCCGAAATCCCATAATACGCTTTATTATAGCTTATCCCGTGCCGGCTCTCCGTCCGTTAACCGCTTTATTTGTTCGCATCAACCACTTTTTTCACTTCATTTGTCATCGTCGTCTTCACCTCATCGAAGCCGAGGTGGTTCAGCATATAGCTGGAGAAGCCGTTCTCCACGATCGTTTTCAATTCTGATCCATAAGGCACGCTGAACGCATTCGGCACTTTGATGCGCGGATCGAACAGCGTCTTGGTCAACGATTCGGTGTCGATCAGATTTTGATTGTCTTTGTAAAAATCTTTGATCAGCGCGGCTCCGTCGGCACCTTTGTAGGCGGGAACTTCGTTCGTGTACTTGGAAGATTCCTTCGACATCCATCTCACGAAGTCGTAGGCCGCTTCCTTATGCTTCGATTTTGCGCCGATCGCAAGCGGAGCGCCGGAAATATTGGTCATGCCGACTTCTTGCGAATCGATGGAGCGCGGAATCGGCGCGTATACCATCTGGAAGTCGTGCGGGAACTTCTGCAGGTTCAGACCTGCTCGTACGACATAGCTAGGCACCGCCAGCATGCTGGCATTGCCGGCAAAAAACTGCTGCAGGACATGGTAGTTGGAGGCCAGCACATCCGCATACGGCTCCACGCTCTTGTCCTTCTCTTCCATGTCGCGACGCAGTTCGAAGAAGTACTTGAAGGAAGGATCGTCGAAGATCGGGTTCAAGTCGGCATCCAGCTGCGGATTCGGGCGTTCGGTATAAGCGATGACATTGGCGTATTCGCCCCAAGTGTGGAAGTACGTCCCGTAATGTCCGTCCACCGTCAGCTTCTTGGCATACTCGCGGAAGTCGTCCCACGTCCATCCCATCTCGGGAAGCTTTAGACCCGCCTTGTCCAGATGCTCGCGATTGAATACGGTGAGCCATTGTGTCGAGCTCGTCAAGAGACCGTAAATTTGATTGTCGAACTTAACCAGCTTGGTATATTCGTCTTCCGGCTTCACATTTTCTTTGTCAAAATACGCGTTCAGCGGCTCCACGACGCCCCTCGAAGCCCGTTCAAGCACTTCGTCTTCGTTGCCGGTCATGAACACGTCAATGACTTCGCCGCTTCCGATCATAATGTCCAATTTCTTCACAAAATCCGTACTGTTGCTGTTTTGTACGAGGGAGACGTATTCCACTTCCACCTTGTCCTGCGATTCATTGTACGCCTGAACGGCCTTGTACGTCGGCTCATCCGGATTGTTCGCTTTAAACGTGTAAAATTTGATCTGTTCTTTGCCGGCCGCCTGCCCGCTTGCCGTGGATGCATTCGTCCCGGATGCATTTGTCCCGGATGCCTTCGTCCCGGAAGCGTTATTGCCGTTGTTGCTTCCGCATGCGGCCATGGAGAGAACCACGAGCAGACTCGTTGCCCACAATGCTGTTTTCTTCAAAATCATTTCCCCCTTTAGTGGATGCTGCAAGCTCATTATACAGCCCCTGCCACTGCCTATACCGTCTACAGAATTGAGTTGTTTGCGTATACATTTTTGACCTACCAAGTGCCGATCATCCTTTGACCCCGCCGATCGCAATTCCGTTTATGACCTGTTTTTGCAGCAGGAGGAACAGCACGATGAGCGGTACGATCGCCGCAACGGAAGCCATCATCATCACCGCGATTCGCGTGCCGAACTCCTCCTGAAAAAATTGCATGCCCAGCGGAATCGTGAATAGCTTCGTCGAATTCAGCATGATAAGCGGCCCTTGATAATCGTTCCAGGTCCAGATGAATTTGATGATGCCCACCGTCGCCAATATCGGCTTGCTTAAGGGGAGCATGACGTTCCAGAATACGCGGAAGAATCCCGCGCCGTCCAATTCCGCCGCTTCGAGCAAATCGTTATGGATGCCCGCCATGAATTGGCGCAGAAGGAATGAGATATAGCTGGAGAATATCCCCATCAAAATCAGTGCGGTGTGCGTGTCGTACAGCCCGATTTCCTTAATCATAATATAACGAGGAACTAAAGTAGCCTGCTCCGGGATCATCATGAACGCGAGCATCAGGCTGAACACGAATCCACGGCCTTTGAATTCCAGCTTGGATAGCGCGTATCCGGCCATGGATGAGATCAGAATCGTCGCCAGCGTGGAGATCGCCGCAATCTTGATCGAGTTCATGTAGAACAAGCCGAAGGAGACGTCGCCCAGCCATACGGCTTTGAAGTTTTCAACCAAATTCCATTCTTTCGGAATCCATTGAATCGGGAACGTCCATACATCCCGTTCCGTCTTAGCGGCGGCGGACAGCATCCAGAACAGCGGCAGCAAGAAGAATACGGATAATGCCGCGAAGAAAACGGTCAAAATCAGCTTGCTTGTCTTTATCCTAGTCAGTATCATCGCATGGGTTTCCTTTCATGTGGCGCTATTAATGGATCTTATGGCACTAGTAATGGACTTTCCGGTTTTGCGAGATCCAGGTAATCGACGTTACGAGCAGAATCATCAGAAACAGCGCCCACGACATGGCTGAAGCATAACCCATCTTAAAGCGCTCGAACCCTTCCTCGTAAATCTGGTACACAATGACCGTGCTCGCGTAGTTCGGGCCCCCGTTCGTCAAAAACTTGATCAGATCAAACACCTTAAAGGATGAAATGGTGCTCGTAATCGCCAGAAAAAAAATCGTCGGCCCCAGCAGCGGAACGGTAATGCGCCTGAACTGCTGAATGCCGGTCGCGCCGTCGATTCTGGCGGCTTCGTACAATTCCTCCGGGATGTTAGACATCCCGGCCAGAAAAATAATGATCTGATAGCCGAGAACCTGCCAGATATATATGACCATAATCGCGATCAGCGAGAAGCTCGTATCGACCAGCCAACGCGGCGGGTTAGACATCCCCATATCCATCAGCATTTGATTGAGCGGTCCCTTGGACGGGTGATAAAGCGCCTGCCATACGGCGGCAATCGCGACGGTCGAGCAAATATACGGAATAAAGAAGGCCACTTTAAAATACGTCTTCGCATACAGCTTTTTATGAATGAGCGCAGCCAGCACGATGCCGATCAACATCGTGAGCGGTACTGTGCCGACCGTAAACCAAACATTGTTCTTCAAAGCAAGGATAAAATGATCGTCCTTGAACAACTGTACGAAGTTGTCCAGTCCGATAAACCGGATCGCCGACAACCCGCCTACCAGGTTCCACTCCGTAAAGCTGAGCACGAGGCTCGAGATCAACGGAAATAGAGAGAGTACGATCAGACCGACGACTTCCGGCGCGATAAAGATCCATCCGGCCCATTGCTCTCGTCTTTTACGCGTCCAATATGTTTTTTGATTGGCACCCGCGACCGAATCTCCGGCAATCATCTGATCATTCATTCGCGTTTACCTCCAACGTATACATATCCATGTTAGCCTCTCTTTCCAGGCGGTCATCGTACTTGGCGTCGCCTGACATTCTAAGATGAATTCATTGTAGCAAGAGGCTTCGGGGAATACGGTACAGCCTTGCGACTCCTTTATGTGCATTATTTTGACCTGTATCGGACGAGCGGAACTTGCATCGTCGCTATACTAAAAAAGCGGCCGGCGCACGTGGCGCCGGCCGCATATTCATTTCGAACTCTGTCCGCTTTTCGATCACTCCGCGCTGCCGCTCATGGGCGTCCGTCGCCGAGCGCGCGGCTCGTCGCCAGCGCGATACAGCGAAATTCGCCGCCAGCCCCATCCTCCGCCCCGACGACCGCAGCGTCTCCCGGCTCCGCAGGACGGCATGCGCAGTTTTATACATCCAATCCAAGATCAAGCGTTACATTTAACATTCGAATAATCATTGCGACTGACTCTTCGCGGCTTGCATTTTCTTTAGGGCCGAACATGTTGCCGCTCTTGCCATAAACGATGCCCGCATTGTGCAGCTGCTCGATGTATTGCTGTGCCCAATAGTTAGTCGTATCCGAGAAATAGTTCGTCGTTGCGGTACTCATATCCATTATCCGAGCAAGAATCGCGGAAATCTCGGCGCGGGAAATCGGTTTGTCAGGTTTGAAATAACCGTTGCCCGTCCCCATTATTACGCCTGCCTTTTCCAGCGTAATGATCGCGTCCTCTGCCCAATGACCTTTCGTATCCAAGAACGTACCGCTCCCCGATGAGTCGGAAGTATCGAGATGCAGCGCTCTTACGACCATTGCCGCGAATTCTGAGCGCGTTACGTTCGAAGTCCCGCGGAAGTTGCCGTCCGGATTGCCCGTAACAATACTGAGTTGCGATGCAAGGGATATATAATACGCACCCCAACTTGTAGGATTAACGTCCGGAAAGCTAATCGGAGAAACGTTCGTCATTGTTTGACTGATCCTTTCCACGAAATCAACCTGGTTAGGAACCAATCTCGACTTCAAAACAGGATGCGTATCCGATGGAGCCACAGGAGGTTGAACCGGATCCTGTGCAGGCGTAGGTGTAGGTGACGACGGCACTTCATACGACATTAAGGCGTTCACCACCTGTGTGACTGTAAAGGTCACCGGCGCCATGTTGTCGGCCGTCACTGTTACCGTGGCCGTATAAGTTCCTGCGGCGAGTCCGTCTTTCGCTTTTACTGTAAAGGTCGTCGACGACGTTTCGTTATTAAGCGTCGTCACCGCTGGTTGCGTTATCGTGAAGCTGCTCGCGTTCGTTCCGCTCAGCCCTGTCGCCATGTTCGTCATATCGCCGGTTCCCGTGCGCGTTACCGTTACCGTCTTCGTCTCCTGCGTGTCCGATGCATAGCCCGTCGTCAGCGCTGCTGGCGTTATATCGGACAACGCGGAAATTGTGTACGTCAGCGGGACGTTCACCACCTGCGTGACCGTAAAGGTTACCGGCGTCAGGTTGTCCGCCGTCACCGTTACCGTCGCCGTATAGGTTCCTGCGGCGAGTCCCTCTTTCGCTTTTACTGTAAAGGTCGTCGATGGCGTCCCGCTGTTAAGCGTCGTCAACACCGGCTGCGTAATCGTAAAGCTGCTTGCGTTCGCTCCGCTCAGTGCTGTCGTCAATCCCATCAAGTCGCCGGTTCCCGTTCGCGTCACCGTTACCGTCTTCGTCTCCTGCGTTCCCGACGCATAACCCGCCGTCAGCGCAACTGGCGTTACATCCGACAACGCGGAAATTGTGTACGTCAGCGGGACGTTCACCACTTGCGTGACTGTAAAGGTCACTGGCGACATGTTGTCCGCCGTCACCGTTACCGTCGCCGTATAGGTTCCTGCTACGAGTCCGTCTTTCGCTTTTACCGTAAAAGTCGTCGATGGCGTCCCGCTGTTAAGCGTCGTCACCGCTGGTTGCGTTATCGTGAAGCTGCTCGCGTTCGTTCCGCTCAGCCCTGTCGCCATGTTCGTCAGGTCGCCGGTTCCCGTGCGCGTTACCGTTACCGTCTTCGTTTCCTGCGTGCCCGATGCATAGCCCGCTGTCAGCGCAGCTGGCGTTATATCCGACAACGCGGAAATTGTGTACGTCAGCGGGACGTTCACCACTTGCGTGACCGTAAAGGTCACTGGCGACATGTTGTCCGCCGTCACCGTTACCGTCGCCGTATAGGTTCCTGCGGCGAGTCCGTCTTTCGCTTTTAATGTAAAGGTCGTCGATGGCGCTCCGGTATTAAGCGTCGTCAACGCTGGCTGCGTTATCGTAAAGCTGCTGGCGTTCGTTCCGCTCAGTGCGGTCGTCAAGCTCGCCAGGTCCCCAGTTCCCGTTCGCGTCACCGTTACCGTCTTCGTCTCCTGCGTGCCCGATGAATAACCTGCCGTCAACTCGGCCGGCGTTACATCCGACAACGGGGAGATCGTATACGTCAGCGGGACGTTCACCACTTGCGTGACTGTAAAGGTCACTGGCGACATGTTGTCCGCCGTCACCGTTACCGTCGCCGTATAGGTTCCTGCTACGAGTCCGTCTTTCGCTTTTACCGTAAAAGTCGTCGATGGCGTCCCGCTGTTAAGCGTCGTCACCGCTGGTTGCGTTATCGTGAAGCTGCTCGCGTTCGTTCCGCTCAGCCCTGTCGCCATGTTCGTCAGGTCGCCGGTTCCCGTGCGCGTTACCGTTACCGTCTTCGTTTCCTGCGTACCCGATGCATAGCCCGCTGTCAGCGCAGCTGGCGTTATATCCGACAACGCGGAAATTGTGTACGTCAGCGGGACGTTCACCACTTGCGTGACCGTAAAGGTTACAGGCGACATGTTGTCCGCCGTCACCGTTACCGTCGCCGTATAGGTTCCTGCGGCAAGTCCGTCTTTGGCCTTCACCGTGAAGGTCGTCGATGGGATTCCGTTATTAAGCGTCGTCACCGTTGGCTGCGTAAGCGTAAAGCTGCTCGCATTCGTTCCACTCAGTGCGGTCGTCAAGTTTGCCAGGTCCCCAGTTCCCGTGCGCGTCACCGTCACCGTCTTCGTTTCCTGCGTACCCGATGCATAGCCCGCCGTCAGCGCAGCTGGCGTTACATCCGACAGCGAGGAGATCTTGTACGTCAGCGGAACGTTCACCACTTGCGTGACCGTAAAAGTCACCGGTGTCATGTTGACCGCTGACACCGTCACCGTGGCCGTATAAGTTCCTGCGGCGAGTCCATCTTTCGCTTTCACCGTGAAGGTCGTCGACGACGTCCCGCTGTTAAGCGTCGTCACCGCTGGTTGCGTTATCGTGAAGCTGCTCGCGTTCGTTCCGCTCAGCCCTGTCGCCATGTTCGTCAGGTCGCCGGTTCCCGTTCGCGTTACCGTGACCGTCTTCGTTTCCTGCGTGTCCGATGCATAGCCCGCCGTCAGCGCAGCTGGCGTTACATCCGACAACGCGGAAATAGTGTACGTCAGCGGGGCATTCACCACCTGTGTGACCGTAAAGGTCACCGGCGACATGTTGTCCGCCGTCACCGTTACCGTCGCCGTATAGGTTCCTGCTACGAGTCCGTCTTTCGCTTTTACTGTAAAGGTCGTCGATGGCGCTCCGGTATTAAGCGTCGTCAACACCGGCTGCGTTATCGTAAAGCTGCTGGCGTTCGTTCCGCTCAGCCCTGTCGCCATGTTCGTCAGGTCGCCGGTTCCCGTTCGCGTTACCGTGACCGTCTTCGTTTCCTGAGTGCCCGATGCATAGCCCGCCGTCAGCGCAGTTGGCGTTACATCCGACAACGGGGAGATTGTGTATGTCAGCGGGGCATTCACCACTTGCGTAACCGTAAAGGTTACCGGCGTCAGGTTGTCCGCCGTTACCGTTACCGTCGCCGTATAGGTTCCTGCTACGAGTCCGTCTTTCGCTTTTACTGTAAAGGTCGTCGATGGCGCTCCGGTATTAAGCGTCGTCACCGCTGGTTGCGTTATCGTGAAGCTGCTCGCGTTCGTTCCGCTCAGCCCTGTCGCCATGTTCGTCAGGTCGCCGGTTCCCGTGCGCGTTACCGTGACCGTCTTCGTTTCCTGCGTACCCGATGCATAGCCCGCTGTTAGCGCAGCTGGCGTTATATCCGACAACGCGGAAATTGTGTACGTCAGCGGGACGTTCACCACTTGCGTAACCGTAAAGGTTACCGGCGTCAGGTTGTCCGCCGTTACCGTTACCGTCGCCGTATAGGTTCCTGCTGCGAGTCCGTCTTTCGCTTTTAATGTAAAGGTCGTCGATGGCGCTCCGGTATTAAGCGTCGTCAACACCGGCTGCGTAATCGTAAAGCTGCTGGCGTTCGTTCCGCTTAGTGCGGTCGTCAAGTTCGCCAGGTCCCCAGTTCCCGTTCGCGTCACCGTTACCGTCTTCGTTTCCTGCGTGTCCGATGCATAGCCCGCCGTCAGCGCAGTTGGCGTTACATCCGACAACGCGGAAATAGTGTACGTCAGCGGGGCATTCACCACCTGTGTGACCGTAAAGGTCACCGGCGACATATTGTCCGCCGTCACCGTTACCGTCGCCGTATAGGTTCCTGCTACGAGTCCGTCTTTCGCTTTTACTGTAAAGGTCGTCGATGGCGCTCCGGTATTAAGCGTCGTCAACACCGGCTGCGTAATCGTAAAGCTGCTTGCGTTCGCTCCGCTCAGTGCGGTCGTCAAGCTCGCCAGGTCCCCGGTTCCCGTGCGCGTCACCGTTACTATCTTGGTCTCCTGCGTTCCTGATATGTAGCCTGATGTCAGCTCGGCCGGTGTTTCATCCGATAACGCGGAGATCGTGTACGTCAGCGGGGCCTTCACCACCTGCGTGACCGTAAAAGTTACCGGTGCCATGTTGTCAGCCGTCACCGTTACCGTGGCCGCATAAGTACCTGCGGTGAGTCCGTCTTTTGCTTTTACCGTGAAGGACGTCGACGGCGTTCCGGTATTAAGCGTCGTCAACACCGGCTGCGTAATCGTAAAGCTGCTCGCGTCCGTTCCGCTTAGCGCGGTCGTCAAGTTGGCCAGATTCCCGGTTCCCGTGCGCGTCACCGTTACTGTCTTGGTCTCCTGCGTTCCTGATATGTAGCCTGCTGTCAGCTCGGCCGGCGTTACATCCGACAACGGAGAGATCGTGTAGCTCGGCGGCGCATATGGCAGCTGCGAAGTCGATGAATTACGAGGAGATGGCGTAATCGCCACAAAGTCCGTTGAATTGTTATCGGTATCCAGGCTTGAAGCGTAAGTGGAAAATACGCCGTTGATCCCATCTTTGCGGACAAGTGCCAGAACGTTAGAAACCGAAGGGGCCGCCCCAGTGCCCTCCCAACTAGCAGCGGTACCCCAGCCAACAAAATCTACAACACTAGGGTTAGTGGCAACACTGCTAGGTGACACAGGATCTGAATTGGAGACCAGAATCACTCTCCCGCCAGCGGTAGGGCTAGAACTTATATCAAAGCTTGCAATCGCATCGGGATCAGGGAGAGCAGCCCCATACATCAAGGAGCCGTTTGCTTTGACTAAAAAATAACTATGAGCAGGAATGGTCGCGTTTAGGTTTAGTGTCACCGATGATGAAAAAGTAGTCCCTGTAGCAGAGGCATACCGAATCGTCCACCCGCTCATGTCAATCGGATTTGCTGTCGGATTATACAATTCTACGAAATCGCTATTATATACTGCGCTGCTACCGCCTTGGCCTCCTCCCCCGAACACCTGGCTAATCACCACCTTGCTATTATCCGTCGCGGCTTTTGCCTTTCCGATCGTGCCGACAGGCACGAACAACGTCGCTAGCATGACCAATGCCATGAACAAGGCCTTAGTCTTCTTGTTCGTTTGAATAAATTTCAACATAATCGCCTTTCCCTCCGCATCGCTGTTCTTTTTCCTATTTATCGCATCCTATCACGTTCCACTAAACTTAATCTAAACATGATCGCAGAACGTCTCTCACATACGAAAAGGTGCGCGAAGGACAAAAAAGCCCCCACGAGGCAACCGGCTCTTATAGTTGAGCCTGTCTGCCTAATGGGGAGCTGTCGCTTCCGTCCGCCAGCCGCTCGAGGCCGGTAATCTGCTGTCCCGGACCGTCGCGGGCAAGCCCTCATTTTCGACGGGTGAGACAGACAAAGAGAGACCGATGACATGATGGATAGGAATCATCCGTTTTAAGAAGCTTTGGTAGCGATAGATGCTGCCTGAAAATAGAAAACAACAGCCAAGGACGGTGGAATCAAGTCCTAGACTGTCGCTGTTCGAACGATCCGTTTCCCGTAGGCACAAATAAACGCAGCGTACTCAACTGTAATCTTCGATTAACGAGATTTTTCCTTCCTTCATCTTGAATGTCGACTTTCCTTTTAATTGCAGCTTATCCCTGCGCTTTAAGCCATTCGGAAAATCGGCGGCAACAATTCCTTCGTAATCGATATCAACTTCTACCTTGTCGTCTATAATGCGGTATTCTGTAATTGTTTGGCTTCTGCTGGAGAACATCGTTGACGACTGTTCGGCCAGCTCTTTAAATGCTTGTATTCCGCTGGTCTCCGCGGTGGTTTCTCCGTTGGAAATATTTCTGAATACAATGTCTTTATGTAACAATTCGACCATTTTTTCAATTTCGAATGAATTGTATGCTTCAATATAACTTTTAATCATGTTTCTCGCTTCGTTACAATTCATCGTCATACGCCTCTCCTTTATATGAAGGCTCATTCCCTTAGTTCCATGGTCAATAAAATAGTAACATATATTTCAACGTTGCTGCCCGCCGGCTTATTAGTGAAAAAAACACGCCTCATCGGCGTGTCTGAAGTTTGCATTTGGTGGAGCCAAGGAGGACCGAACCCTGACATCATTGCTGCCAGCGATAGAATGTGTATCTGATTGAATATGATTGCGTTCCATTAGAAGTGATCTACTCTCCAAAAATAATATTCTCAAAGTGTAAGGCCAGCTCTTCGTGGAAAGCCGGATCTGGATGATTAATACCATTGGCCAGGCGCGTGTGGATATCGACCCCGTCATTCTCCATCTGCTCCCAGATACGATAGGAATCCACACAAGGCAGATCCATTTCCAGAACCAGTTTTCTTAGCGCATCAATGTACAAGGTGAGATAACCCGCTTCCTCTGCCTGGATGAATCCTGGAACGGCAGCCCGATGCGCTTGATGAATGCGCTCGTTATCCCGCTTCATCATCATGCCGGGGATGAATAGCAAGAGATCGGCATCCGTCTCCGTTCGCAAGCGCACAACCAGATCGCGAATCGCGCGTATGAACCTTTCCAAGCCTGCAGGGCCGGCATGCGCGTCATTTAGACCAAAACCGATCGTGACCAGATCGGGTTGATACAGGAACACATCTCGATCCCATCTAACTCGCGATTCGTCAGCGCTGTCTCCCTCAACCCCCGAATTGATCGCGTTCACCACCGTGCCCGGAAATCTTCGCTCCATTCTTCTTTTCAGCGCTTGATGGAAGACGGATTCGTATTCGACGACGCCATAACCCATACACCCCTGGGTGACACTATCGCCCAAGGCAACGAAAGTTACGGCACGTGCCTTAGGATCGTCCGCCTTCTCCTTCAACCGGTTGCGCAAGCGTTCGAATTTGTTATCGTCCACGTCATTTCTCCTTGCCTCTCCTGATTTTGTTCGCATGTATCCGTTTACTATAATCCTTTTCACATGTTAAAATGAGCCTGCCAGATCAGCCCATCATCTTGACGCAAGGGAGAGAATCGCATGCAGATTCGCGCCTTCGGTTACGATAATTCTCTTGACACGTCTAAGCCTGTACATGAGAACCTTTCTCTCTTCCCTTTGGAGTCGAGAATCGGCGGTCTTCACCCTCAGCATCATGAATTACTCTATATTATCGAAGGAACCCTGAAAATTACGATTAACAACGTAACCTATCGGATGACGGGTCCCGCCGTCCTCCTTATCCCTTTGAATACCTCCCACCATTTGCAATTCCTTTCCCTGAAGTATCGTTATGCCTACTGGGAACTGCAAGACGACGCTTACGAATCCTTTCCTGTCCCTGCTGACTGCGAGGCATGGAACCGCCTTCAGGCTGAGCCGGACGGAAGCTTGCCTGCCGTTCGATTGGTCTATGAACGTATTCACGCGCTTCACCAGGTCCTGATCGCAGAGTGGATGCGCAACCAACCCGATCTGGCGCGGCAAATCAGTTATTCCGACATCCAAGCCATCCTGGCTATTATTCGTTCTGTGGCCAAGCCGGATACGAAGCGCTACGGAAAGTCGAGTCAACTGCCGGACAATCGGATTGCTTCAACGATGGAAACCATCGAGATTCTTGTCCGTTGGATGGAATCCAGCTACTGGGAGAATTTCACCTTGGAGAAGCTGTGCGAATATGCCCATTTGAATCCCTCCTACATGATCCGCACCTTCAAAGCCTCCAAAGGCGTTTCCCCCTTGCAATTTCTTAATAACCTTCGAATGAGCGCTGCCGAGAAGTACTTGCTGGAAAGCATGATGAGCGTTCAGGATATCGCGCACGCCACGGGTTTTCAGTCCATCCATTATTTCAGCCGCCTGTTCAAGCAGAAATACGGCAAAAGCCCCGCTCATTGGAGGAGCGAGCATAAGAAGACGACTTCGGTCTCGGACTAACCACTCCCCCGATCGGCCGAATTTCAGTCTGGCCACCTAACATCGCGGAAGGTGCCGGTCTCCGCGGACTCCTTGGCTTTCAGGCACAATAACGTGCTGTTCAAGCCATCCTTCAGCGTAGACACGGATGTTTGCGTCTTCCCCTGCATGAGCGAGATAAAATTGTCGAGCAGCGTAGAGTCGCCCCCTGCATGGCCGACTGCCGTGGCTGCGTCATCGATCTCGTACGATTCGACTCGAGGCGTGTGGTGCATAAATACTTGAATGCGGTTCGTCGCCCAATCGAATTCGACCGTCCCTTTGTACCCGAGAAACCGTGCGCCTCTTGCGGCCGCTTTTTTTCTGACAAAAAAGTTTTGCGAATAGGATACGTGCATGCCCGATTCATAAGCGACTAATGCACTGCCCGAATCCTCGTTGCCGGTATCCTCCGCGAAGCAGCAATACGGGCCCAACGGTTCCTCGAATGCAAGTTTCCGAAGATTATCCGGGCTTTCCGGACACGTGCTCGTCTCTTCGCAGTCCTTGCATTGCAGCCCTGCCCGCTTGTTCCCCTTGAAGATTTGTTTCGACGTCATCGCGCATACAGTCACGGGCTTCAGCCCCAGAATATGATTAATATAATCAAAATCATGCGTCGCTTTTTGTACGAACAGACCTTGCGTCTCCGTCTCGTCGCGGAACCAACCATGATAATAAATATTGCCGTAATTCACGTTATTTACGGCCTGTACATGCTCCACTGTTCCGATTTTTCCTGAATCGATAATTTCCTTGACCAGCTGCACATGATGCGTAACCCGCAGCGGGAACGACACGACCGTCTTGCTGCCGTATAAGGCATCCGCATCCCGCAGCTTTACCAGGTCTTCCATCGTTGTCGCAACCGGTTTCTCCAAATAAAGCGGAATCTGTCTGGGCAACACTTTTAAGGCCATGGGGGTATGAAGGGAGCAGCGCGTTCCGACGAATACGCCGTCCAGCTCCTCGTTGTTCAGCATGTCATCCGCGTCCCCGTAAAATGAAATCGCCGAAGGGTCGCCACCGTCCGCCTTCATCCGCTCCCGGATTTCATCGTGGCGAACGTCGGCGATCGCTGTAATTCGGCAACTGCGATCCATCTCCTGCATCATGCCCAGCAGTCTTTTCACTTGATGACCGTACCCGATAACCCCTACTTTGATCATGCGTTTCCCTCCCGATTCTCCATTTAGCCTTTGACCCCACCCATGGTGGCGCCTTCTATGATCCTTCTCTGAAACAACACGTAAACGATAACGGTAGGTATGATCGTGATGACAAGACCTGCGAGCAGCGTCACCCAGTCCGCCTTGTATTCCATCATGGCATTGGCATTATACATGTTCACGCTAATCGGGTACTTGGCCGGATCGCTGATAAGAATAAAGGGACCCAGGAAATCGTTGTACAGGCCCACGAACTTGAAGATGCCGATCGTGACGATGCCTGGCATAGATAGAGGCAGGATGATTTTGCGAAAAACCTGAAATAACGTGGCTCCGTCAATAAACGCGCTTTCGTCCAGTTCCTTCGGCAAGCTGCGCATGAAGCTCCCGAGCAAGAGCAGTTCGAAGGCGCCGACCGGCAGACTCGCAAGCAGGACGAGTCCGTTCAGGCTGTCAGTCAGATTCAGTGCGCGCATCAACGTGTACTGGGATACGAGGATGTTGATGCCCGGCAGGAACAAAGAAAGCATGATGATGCTCCACAGCAAAGATCGCAGTCTCCACTCAATCCGCGTAAAGGCGTAGGCATTCACCGTGGAAACAAACAAACTGATCAGCAGGCTCAGGCCGACATAGTATAGCGTGTTGACCACCGATTGACCGATACCGAGACTTGTCCAAGCCTTCTCGTAATTGCTCCACTCCAGATGCTCGGGGAAGGCCCATATATCGGCGAAAAACGCTTGATTCGTTTTGAGAGATTGGTAGAATATCCAGAACAGCGGCAGCAGGATGGTAAGCGCCCAGAGGAACAGCACCATGCGCCATAACCATGAAGAAATCCCGGTTCTCATGGAACCCCTCCTTTCAGTATTCGATGCTGTCTTTGGCGAAGAATTTGTCTAATATCAGCTTTAAACCGACGAGCAAGACAAAGATCATCATACCGATCGTGGATGCATAACCGTATATATGCTGGCCGAGATTCAGGCTGCCAAAGGCAAAGTTGAACATATACAGGGAGATGACATCCGTCGCGCCGCCCGGACCGCCTTGCGTCATAATAAACATATATTCAAAGCCTTTGATCACGGACAGCATCAGGAAAATAACCCCGACGCGAATGACGCCGGATAACAAAGGAAGCGTAATCTTCGAAAAACGCTGCATATGCGTGATACCGTCCAAAGTGGCGGATTCATACAGAGACTTCGGGATGCCTCGCATGGCGTTCATGAATATGACGACGTAGAACCCTGCATAACACCACACGTATAGCGGAATCATGGAGAGCAACGCCGTTCCTTTGCTGCCAAGCCAATTATGTTCTCCCCCCAGGCCGAGCACGCGAAGAATTCCGTTCAGCAAGCCGAATGTGCCGTCATAAATAAATGACCAGACGAGCGCAATGACGACCAGAGACAAAACGTTCGGAAAAAAATAGAGTACCTTGTAGAACGAATTCTCCTTAAATGCCCGGTTTATGAGAAGATCGGCCAATACCAACGAGATGACAAGCGTAATAGGAATGACCGTAACGAGCAAAATCAGATTGTGCCCTAAGGCCCGCAAGATGAAAGGATCGTGAAACAGCCGGACATAATTGTCCCATCCTACGAATGTCTTGGCGCCTATGCCGTCCCATTCCAAGAAGGAATAGTAGATCGAGAGGGCATTCGGATAGAGCGTGAATAAGACATAGGCCGCAAACGCTGGAGCTACGACAATGAAGAGAAAAATCGCTTTTTGAAGCCGTGCGTTTTTTAACATATGCATAGTGGTTTTCTCCCCCGAATATCACGATTGAAAGGCAGTCCGGATGACTGCCTCTCGACCGCTAAGTAATCCGCTTACTCTTTGTTCTGGGCCTTTTTGTCTTTGGTAATGGCGTTCTGCAGCAGCTTCTCCGCGTCCTCCAAGATCGGTTCCGGATCTTCCTGTCCCGTCAACACGAGCGCCATGTTGTCCACGATGACCTTGAGCGACGCCATATTATCGGGATCCGTGAGTTCGATCTTGCGATTCTTCAGTTCGAGTACGACCGGATTATCCTTCAGGTACGTGGCGATCGATTTCTGCAGCGGCTTCATATGATCCGCCCGCGTCTGGACATCCAGGTAATCCTTGCGGAGAGGAAGCGCGCCGCCCTTCTCGACCAGTACCTGCTGGATCTCATTCGACATGAGCGAGAGGAGGAACTGTTTTGCCCATTTCTTGTTCAAGTCGGGCTTGGCTGCCCATATCTCAAAGGAATAGCTCAATCCGTTCGTCACATAGATGGGACCGTTCGGATTGTTAGTGAAAGGAACCGCCATATAACCCCATTGGAAGCCGTCGGGAGCGGTTTCCTTCATCTCGTTCTCGATCCAGTCGCCTGAAGGCACCATTGCCGCTTTATGCTGAAGGACGAGCATTTGCGACTGCGTATGATTCATGCCAACGCTTTTCTTGCTGATATACCCCTTCTTCCCCATATCGTGCAGCCGCTTGTATACTTCGATGCTCTCCGGCGACGTATACTGCGGACCGTTATAATACTCGAAATCGTTGCGAAATTGTTTATTGCCTCGCTCATCGGCAATCTCGAATATCTTCGTATCAAAGGCGAACTGCGCGTAATTGTATAAGCCCGCATATACGATCGGGTCGATGCCCTTGCTCTTGATCGCTTCGCAAAGCTGGATAAACTCGTCATAGGTCTTGGGATTCTTGTTCCAGCCGTTCTCGTCGAACAGCTTCTGATCGAAGAACATGCCGCCTACATAGTTTGCGATCGGGAACACCCACGCATTGTCTTTATAATACTTCTCGGGATCGTTGAAGCCCGGGACAATTAAATCGTTCAGCTTCCGGCCCGGCGCGTCGTCAGGCGACATCTCGAAAATATCCGTTACGGGCTCCAGCTTGTTGGCGTTTACATATTCCGTCCAGGTGGCTCCGTAGAAAAAATCGAACATATCGTTATCGTTGCCGGCCGAAGCCTTGGTCGAAATGAGATCGCCGATTTTCGGCGAAGCCGTAATATCGAATTGCACGTTCGGATATTTTTCCGTGAAGCGCTTGACGGCAAGGTCGAACCACTCTCTTCCATAGCCGGATTCGAGCAAGCCGACCTTTAACGTCACTTTTTCGTTTTTTGGGAGTCCGTTCTCATAGTTGGCCGCTTCCTCGGATGCCTGCCCGCTCGCTGCCGGAGCCTGTGAGCCGGAAGCGTTGCTTGCATGCTGCGTTTCCTTCGTATTGGCGGTATTGGAGCATCCTGCAGCCATGAGTGCCGTACACAGTAACAACGAAATACCAGCCGTTCTTTTGTTCATCGTTAGACCCTCCCGTTTTTCTGTTGAAATGGCTAATAAGGGGCTGCCGCAAGCGTTCCGCTATTATCTACCGTGACTTTATAGCGCGTGCCGTTCGGCGCCTTCAGAATAAAGCCCTCGCCAGCCACGTCCAGCGACCGATTCAACTCATTAATGAAAGAGTTATGATAATTGCTGTCGACCACCGTGCTGAACGCCATACCGGTTGCGAAGAGGGAGCCGACCTCGGCGGTCAACTTGATTTTGGCGTAAGCGGCATCGCCCGGAATGGCCGCCGTCACCATTAAATCCGTCCAATTGACGTCGATGTCCACAGTCCCGAATAAATAGGTTTCAGTCGTAGCCGAAGCCGTGCCGTTCGCCTTGAACCAGAGAAGCTTAATCCCGGCATGACCGCCGCCGCCAATCCTTTTGGCCTTCATCCGGAATACGGCCAGCGCATTCGGGGTTACCGTGAACGGCTGAGAAGTAATAAACGATTCGCCTGTCGCAACGATCTCAATGGCGCTCGCATAGCCCGACGGAATATTAGAGGTGGTTTTACGGAAATAGACGGCTCCCGCGCCATACACATTCGTCCATACCCAGCCGGATTTATTCGCCGTGTTGGCGCTTGTCGCCATATTCTCGCCGGTCGTATCGACAGAGGCAATCAAATTGACATAATCTTTTTTGTCGTGGATCGTTTGGCTCTGCATGGAGCCTCCCGCCGTATAGGTGAAGTGGGTATCCTGAACGAATACGCGGCTTCTTTCCTTTGATAAAGCAATGTAGTAAGGCGCCCATTCGCCTAGATCGCAGCGCGCTATGCTGACATGGTAGTTCGGAGCGTTCCCCAGTCCGGATATGATGTAATTCGTCAAGTAGTCTCCGACTCCGGCGCTGCGAGACATCCGAACATTCTGAATTCGTAGAGAGCCCGTCGATCCCGACACAACCTGGAACATGGGCAATCCGGAGTTGCCGCCCATAAATCCGCCGTGAACGACATCAAGCGTCACGTCTCCCTCGGCTTTTACCCATGTGCAGGGCATCTCCATGACGCAGTTCGATACGACGAGATTGCGGCCCAGAAGCCCGCATCCCTCCAAGTATTCAACTTTCAACAGTTCGCTGTCTTCAACGGAGATCTGGCCGATCTTGCAAGTAATGAGGGTTGAATCCGGAATGCTGAACGGGTTGCCCGCTTGAAATACCCATTCCCTCTGATGACAATCGATCGTGCTTCCGGATATCTTGAGGAATCCGTTCGGCTGATTGCTAATAATGCAGTTCTGCAGGCTCCGGCAGCGAAAGCCGTACAAGTAATTCTCGCTCTGCGGCGCATCGTGGGGACTCGGATCATCCAGCCATGCCCCGTATTGAATGCCTACGAGGATATCTCTGATGTACATGCCGTAAATATTAATAAAGCCGGCTTGGGGGAAATTGGGACGCGAATACCAATGAATCGCTGCACGGTAATTGCGGTTGAATTGTCCATTGATTTTGATATCGTACAGCTCCAGGTAGATGCCTGTAATTTTCAGTATCGCATCCTTGTCTGCCGCGGAGTCTCCGCTTCCCGTGACTCCGATCAGCCAATACCCGTTAAAGTTAATCGTCTGTGTATCGCCTTTCATCTCTACCGACTTGACATAGTAGTTCCGCGTAAAGACGACCGTAAGACCGGAGTCGAAAGCGGCTTGAACAGCCAAGGTGTCGTCGGGGTCGGTATCGACCTTGTAGAAATCGGGCGTAACGGCACGGCGGCTAAATTCCTGATCAATGAGGTCGAAGTTAGCGTTGACATCGGTGACGTCCAGCGGGTCAGTCTTCTTGAGCTTCATGTTCGTTGTAAGCGCTGTAGAGCTAGCGTAAGAAAGCTTGGCGCCTGTCATCAAGGAGAGCCCGGTCAATCCTAGAACCGTCATCATTTTCCTGCGGCTGATGGGCGACATGAGCGCTTTGTCTAATCTGCTAAGCGGCTCCGAAGCGCTATTCAATTCATCAACAGAAGGCCGGTCGTTATTCGACATTTAATCATTCCTCCTTGGATGTATAGATTCAGCTTGTCTCATCCATCCTGCTATGCAGCGATAAACCGGTCCGATTCTCGACTTTCACCTTGTAGCCCGGAGGAGCGTCAATCCGATATTCCACGCGCCCGCTTGCCTTGGTCCACGCTACGCGGATCGCTCCGCCCTCTAACGGCAGCACCCCCTTACAGCATGAATTCTCCAGATCGCTCAATCTCAGCGTAATGCTTCTGGCGATCGGGTCAATTTGATAGACGCCTAGCACATCGCGTATCAGGCTGTGTACGACATGCGAAGCGAAACCGTGATTGCAGCTGGCGTAATCCCCGTCATTCTCCCAGAGCGTCCCGGTTCGTTCCGCCATATACAGCAGGTAATCCGCAGATTCATCCAGCGACTGCTGTACGTATCCGTAGCGAGCCAGCAATTCGAGGCGTAAGTAATTCCCGATAAAAGCATTCGCTTCATGAACATCCGGATAGGCATTCGTCCGCTTCCTGGATGGCCCAAACCGGGTGAGCAGCGTATGCCACAGCTCGGGATCTCTCTCGGGATCGGCTGTGCCGAAATAGAACGCATAATACTGACAAATCTCGCTCTTATTTTGAGTTTGGACTAACCGGCCATCCTCTCTTACTGCATGGTCTATGAAAAAGCTTCCGTTGAAGGACTGCTCACGAATAGCCTGATTTACCCGCTCGGCCTCTTGCAGGAGATGCGGCAAATGATAGAGTCGTCCAGCGGCGGCAAGCGAAGCGGCATAAAGCATATTGCTAGGATAATTGACGTCCTGCACGAATTCGTTCGCCTTGGACCACTCCAGGAATACCCAGCCTTCAAGGCGCTCCAGCAGTTTGTCTTCGTTCTTGAAACGTTCGAAGTAATCGAATAATTCAAGGACTCTCGCCCGCATCGCTTCGATCAACTGCCGGTCTCCGCTCCGTTCCAGATATTCCTCCAGCTGGATCACGAACCATAGCGACCAATTCGGAATAAAATTGCCATCATAATGGTCCGCGGGGTAGCACATCGGGAGCATGCCTTCAGGTAAATGCGGAAAGCGATCGGGCAAGAGGTAATTCTCGAAGAAGGCTCGCTCCACCTTCGTCTGACCTGTCAGGCTGAACGCCGCCCGTCCCATGAAGTAGCTGTCGCAGAGCCATCCGGCACGTTCCCTTGAAGGGCAATCCATGAACAGATCGACAACGTTCTGGCGGAAAGTTTCCCTTCCTGCTTCGAAGATTTTATTGAGCCGTTCGTCGTCGGATTCAAACTGCGCTTTCCCGGCAGCAGCGTTGGCGTACTCCCTCATGTAAACCTCGGATACCTCGCACGCCCCTTCGGCTGCGATCCACTTCATATAACGCAGCGTATACGGCTCGAACGATTCCAGCCTGTAGATTCCCGGCTCAAGCTCATATCGCAAGGCATTAACGCAACCGAACCGCAAAAAATCAACGTCGTCCTCTCGCAGCACCTCGTCGAACGTAATGTACAGCAATGTACGAGTGCGGCATCGAACAGTACCGCCGATGAACCCGGTCCTGTTAATCCCCATATCCACAATCCCGAACTCGTTGGGATTGAGCTTCAGCGAGCTGCCTTGCGAAAGCGGCTGCCGAATGACACGAAGGCTATGAGCCGGCAGGTCGGTCAACTCATCCGATAGAATGAAGGCCAGTTGTTCCATTTCATAACCTCCGAGGAGAGGTCCTATATCTGTGAGAGATCGGTCGCGCCAATATACGCCTTGCGATTTGCGGCGGGCAACCTCACCTCTTGCGTATAGCGCAATCGGATGGCGCACGGTGAACGCAGCCAAGGGTACATCCCTTGAAATAAGCAGCTTTTCGTTTGTCTCCGCGCAGATGACGCTATCGAATGGCGCGCTCATGTCCGAGCGCCAGCGGTCAAAACCCGATTGGAGCGCGTATGCCTCGACAAAAGTTCGCTGAAAGCTGAATCGCTGCACCTTCTGTATGCGTTCCTTTAACAGAGCCGCCTCAAATCCGCTCTCGGCCGTCGTAGCGAGAAGGACTTCCGTGCCGGCCCGAACTTCCGCTTGCACAAAAGAAGGCTGATCGAGTACATAATAGCTGTTGATATTGTAGCCCGCGACTTCTATCGCCACGATGTTGTCGCCCTCGTTCGCATGTTCGCTCAGGTCCCAGACATCGACCCGGTAATGTCCATGTGGACCGCGGGCGGGACCGTGCCCCACGAACTGGCCGTTCAAATAGCAGCGATACAGGGTCGATGCGGCAATGTGGAGCGTTAATCTGTCGTTCTTGCGTTTGGCTGCCACGCCCCTGAACCCGGCGGTCAGATTTCTGTCCAGCTCTCTATCCTTCGGCCAAATGGGTCTGGCTGAACGAAAATGCGCATGATTCGCCTTCTTGCTCAACCTATGCTTCCTCCTCGCAACTCGGATGGTTCCAGCCCTTTTCCTGTGCGGCGGCGTAGTTACGACTTCCAATTCAGCACTACGCCAAGACAGAATTGTCTCTGATCGAGAATAAGCGCCCAGGCTTCTTCGGCACGTTCCACCGGGTACCGGTGCGTAATAAGCGGCTCTGTCGGAAGCCAGCCTTCCGTAATGCCCTGCAGCGTGGCATCCATTCGTTCCCGGTCCCAGCCGGAAGGACTATGCAGCGTAATCTCTTGGGCACGCAGCGATTGGATATCAATCATCCCTTCATTGCCCAGGAAGCCTGCAGATACAAGGTGACTGTTATGCTTCATCAGCGGTTGAAGCTCCTTAACCGAATCCAGTGAGCCAACCGTATCTACAACGACGGCAATTGCTCCGCTGTCCTCATGAAGCGCGTCGGCGGCTCGCGTTCTGCGAGTATTGACCTTGGCAACCTGATCCGGCAGCAGGTTCAACCGTTCATCGTGCCTGCCAAGCACCGTCACCCGCGCGCCTCTATGAAGCAGCGTATGGGCTGCCCATTGCCCGACAAGTCCGTCCCCGATTACGACTGCGCAATCTCCGGCACCAATGTCCGGTCTCGATCCGCAGTTATATCCGACTTGAGCCAATACCATCCCGGAGTACGCTTCCGCATTGACGTTTTGGGGAAGCTTCCATACCTGGCTGACGTGGGTAACCGCCGGAGAGACATGGCCGCCGCTCGGAAATGCCATGCCGTTCACGCGGCCCATGGTCGCGAATACCCGATCGCCCGGTTTGAATTCCTGCACCTGAGCGCCTGCAGCGACGATGACGCCGACCTTTTGATAGCCGTTAATCTGGGGAAAAGGCTCAGGGTCGCCTTCCCTGTAGGGAGTCTCACCCGCGATTCGGTCGCACCGGAGAAAGGACGATTCCGTGCCGATACTGATCCAGGAATGCTCGACATCGATAACGACTTCATCGGCTAGCGGTTCGGGAATGTCCACATCCTGATAAGAGACCTTTAATCTGCCGGTAAAGACTACGCCCTTGCCCTTCATGCTGGATCTTCCTTGGCGGCAGCCGCGGCGGATTGTCCTGGATGATCGCCAGCCGATAGAAAATCGGTCTGCGGACAGAAGAACACTTTTATCGCTTCCTGCCGGTTCAACAGCTCAACGGCTTGGCCATAATCCGCGAATGACGCGTGATGGGTTTGGAGGCATTCGGTGTTTAGCCCCTTGTTCACGACAAGATCGATTAGAAGTTGATGATCCCGCGGACCTACGGGCCTGTATTTATACGATTCCAGCTTGGTACCCCGCGCCCACAAGTTTTCATGATAAGTAATGTCTCCGCGCAGCACCCCGAAGATGACGACATGCTCGTTCACATGAGAGAGTACATTTTGAATCGAAGAGGCTGCGCCTACGCAGTCGTACCCGAGCTCAAATCGCAGATCCTGCAATTCGTTCGCGTGCATGACCGTACCAATGCCCAGATTTCGAACGTATTGAATCCTGCTCTCGCTTAGATCGATACCGACGACCCGGGAAGCTCCCCACAGGCGAGCCACCTGTACCGCCAGAATGCCGGCAGGTCCGAGACCCGACACCAGCAGCGACTTTCCTCTGAGATCGCCGAGCTGCATTAACCCGATGACCACGCACTTCAACAGCTCGAACGACACCGCTTGCTTAAGCGTTATGCTATCGGGAAGCTTGATCAGCTCTTCTTCGCGGTAAGCGGCGAACTGTGCATAGGCTCCTTTGGGGACGATATGCTCCAGGGCCGCGACGCGATCTCCAACGGCGAAGCGGTATACGCCAGGCCCCACGGCTTTGACGACGCCCGCCATCTCATGCCCCGGAAAACCGATCGGCAGCGGATATTCCGGAGCTTCGTCATAATTGAACATATCTCGCCCGGCCATCATGTTCATGTCCCAGCGCGGGCAAGTCGACACCATTTGGATTTCTACCAGCACCTGATGATCCTGAAGATCGGGCATTTCTTCATCCACGATTCGGAATTGCCCGGCACCGACGATTTGCAACGCTTTCATTGCTGTTCCTCCCTGCTTCCATTTCGATGAATAGCCTTTCGATTAGTCTTATCCTACTGTGAAAACACGGCCACGTCTTTGCAGAGTTTGTTGTTTATGCCGCGTATGGCAGGGCTTTCTTCAGGCATCCGGACGGCGTTTGCGACATGTCGTTTGCACAAAACTGACTTCCGCCCGGGCTCCATCGACTGAACGGCTAATTGATATTAAAAAAAAAGCCTTGAACTTCAACATTGCATTGAAGTTCAAAACCTTCTCCATTACGGCGTTATAGGATCATGGTCATTCGACAAAAAACGGATTACGCTTCTTGCAACGCCTCTTGGCGCTCCAATGTCCGTTGTCTTCTTCCAAAGGCAAGCTTGGACAAGATTACGCTGACTTCATATAATAGCACGAGCGGTAGTGCGACAAGTAAATCCGATACAACGTCCGGTGGCGTAACCATTACGCCGATCGCGATCAAAATAAGCCAAGCAATTTTCCTTATTCTCACAAGCAGTGCAGGGCTTAGAATACCGATACGGCTCAGGAACAAAATGACGAGCGGAAGTTCGAACAGCAGAGAGATCGGCAGCAATATGTTGATCAAGAACGAAAAATATTGCGACACCCCGTATGTCTCCTCAAGCCCCAAATTTATAGTAACCTTCTCTGTGAACAAGAATGCCATCGGAAAAACGACAAAATAAGAGAATGCCAAGCCGACGAGAAACATGACAAGCGCCCAAGGCACGTATACGAGCGTTGCCTTCTGCTCTTTTTCTCCTAACGCCGGTTTCGCAAATAACCACAGCTGGAACATTGCGAATGGAATCGCCGCGACGAATGAGATTAAAAAAGCAAATTTCATATAAAGCCCGATGGCATCCCAAGGTGAAAACGCGTGCAGATTCAAGTTCTTCACCGGAGCCGCTTCCACCAAATAATCGAATACAGGCTGAGAACCGAACAGGCCCCCGATAAGGCCGATAACGAATACGGTTAAGCAAAAAATAATCCGTTTGCGCAATTCGCCCAGATGATCCGTGAGCGGCATCCATTCGTCACTGCGTTGTGCGCTTTGGTTATCGGCCATATATTACTTTTCGCCCCCGCGACAATGAGGCCGCCCCTATAGCGAAAAGTCGTTTCGCATCGAGAAGCCGGCCCCATGGAATTTGTTCGTTACACAATCGCCTTATTCCGGCAGTCGCCGTTCCGCTTTCAGCAGCTCAGGCTGTTCCGGGTAAATGTCGACACTGCTTGCAGGTTTCGTATCGATTAATAAATCGTTAGCGCCCTTCTTGAATTCGCGCAACGTACGACCGAATGCTTTGCCAAGTTCAGGGAGCTTGTTCGGTCCGAATAACAGCAACGCGATCAACACAAGCAATATGATACCGGATACACCAATACCGCCCATCGTATTCCCTCCGTTTTCTATACATGATTGCTTTTGCTTAGTTGTATCGTACTGCATTTACGAATGGGCGTCTTTGCAGGTCTTGGACTTTTTCACCGATTTCGAAGGCTTATTTTTTCTTGTCGTGCCGTCGATTCGTCTTCTTCAGTTGCACGATTTTGACAATGCAAAGTAAATGTCCCGCCATCTCATTCAAAGCTGCGCAAACCGTCGCTCATTTTCTAAAATTTGATGCCCTGCTCCGCGACCGTAGATGCGTTGCGAAAGTCCGGCATGTCCATGGCTCTGCCGCCGTTCATCGCCGACAGCTACGACAGAAGGGCGACCGCCGTCCACTCGCAGGCATCGTAGACGTCAATAGCTGGTTTGCTAGCCCCTCTTACGGCATTGACGAAATCTTCGACGATTAAATAATCTCCGCCCCAGTGGCTCCCCTTCTATCCAAATTTTGTGCGTATCGCCAAGTCCGCGCGGCGCTTCGTAACAGCCTTTGGTTCCTTGCAGCGTATAATAGGACATATTGTGCGGCCGCTTGCAGCTGTCTTAGAGTCCATATTTCTTTCGGTAAAGTTTCTCTCAATTATATCGGAAAAATGCTGATATTGATTCCATCTATATCCAGTTCAATACATATATACTTAAAGTTGATACGGGAAACCACAGCAGTCCTGTAATTGCGGAAAATTCAGCCGGTGTATGCTTCACCACTGGATTTACACCAAAGTACTGAACCCAAAAATAAAGCAACAGTCCTGGTAGTAAGAATATAATTGTTCCGATTAAGTTTTTCAAAGACACACCTCATTCACAAGGATAAAAATCCACATTTTAACACAAAAACGCCACTCCAAGGAGTGACGTTCAACGCGATATGTTTAGTACTGGTTCCGTAAAACTCTCAACTTTTCAGCTACCATATCAACCATTATGCTATCAAAATTAAAGGCTGTTCCAGCCAATTTCTCGAAGAAATATTGGGCTAATGGTGACCAACATACCCGTTCCGACTACATTCGTGCGAGCGGTCTTAATTGCACCTGTTGCGAGTGTTGCCCCACCCATATACAGATCACGCGAAAGTTGCCACAGCGTGTCCAGGATGTAAGAACCAATCAATCCTCATACTTGCTACCTTGAATTAAGATGACTTCGCACACTCCTCTTGCGCAAGCTTAACAGCAAGCTGACGAACCGATGACAGAATTGGATTCTCAACCACTACTTTGTCTTCGACCACTATGGTATTCATTTTCCCTATATAGAAGAGAATCCAATTACTGACTTCAATGGGACATGATGTGGAGTTATAAGCTGGATCTTTTCGATACTCTGGTAGTATTGTTAATATCAATTTTCGTATATCGTCTTCTAGGTGGTTCCCAGTTATCGAACTCTCATCTAACCTTCGAAGGACTGCCTTAATCGTTTCAGCAGAAAAGCGTCGTAGCAAATCATCCTTTGCCTTAGCAAATTCAGGAGGAAGTGATGAGAATACTTTTCCGACACTTTCCATATGTGCTACTGGGTCCTCATTAAAATCAGGGTGTTTTTTAAAATGAGGATGTTGAGGAGGATAAGGAAAAGTGCTATGATCTCTTACCCAGCGACTTACAGGATTATTAATTGACATGTTAATTTAACTCCTTTTATTTTGAAAACCGCACAAGCGATCTGTGCGGCTTTCTTCATTTTTATTGCACGTAATTTTTAGAACATTCATCTTGAGCAATACGCTTCGCATTGTCCTTTACATAAGCTAAAAACGGATCGTCAGGAGGCAATCCTCCAGCCAATTTCGTCATGACAAAGGAACTAACCAATGTCGGACATGATTCAGGATTTGTCCCGCCGCTTACTGTCCTATATTCAATGGTTGTATCGTGAATAAAAATTCGAAGTTGCTCTTCATATTGCATACCAATACTGATTTTATTTGATGATTCAGTCATTTTTTCGTACAATTTAACAAGTGCATTAGGCGCAAGTCCTGTCATTACGGCAATTCTGGCTTGATCAAATTCTACTGGGAGAGCCTTGAATTTTTCCCCGAGGTCCTCCATATATTTTTTTGGATCTTCCGCCATTCTCTTCATTTGGTTTCCCAAATCTCCAAGTGTTCCACCAATTCTAATATGTCCGATATTGCCAATACTACCCAAACCGCCCATTATTAATTCGCTCCTTTATTATTGTTTGTATGCTTCAGTGCAAGCCCAAGTAGACACGGCTGGCCCGTAGGCAATAAGATAATCAGCATAAGGATTTGGAACCCCTGCAGAGGCAACCTGAATAGAGGTTCCAATCGCTACCAATCCTCCGCCAATTGCAACAGAACAAGCTGCAATGGTGGCCGTGTTGTTATTTGATTTGAATGCATTGGCTAATCCAATTGCCGCTTTCTTAGCCATTGTTTCAGGAGTCGCAAATGATTTCGTTGCATCCTTTAGTGCATCCATCGTGTTATCTAAAAAATCATTTATATTAATATTGAAGCGCTTGAGCTCTGCATTGGTATCATCAATTGCCTTTTGCACATCTTTCGGAAAATGAGTTATATCTGATCCAATTTTGTTAAAAAAATCATTCAAGTCCTTGATTTCTAATTTTCTTAAGCTGTTTTTCGCATCTTCTGCCCATTCTCCAAGAGAGCCACCAATTTTAGGCAAGCAATCACCAGGTTTTGCAATGCTACAAGCCAATGCTCTTACCTCCTCATTGTTTGATGAACGTATGATGTCCCAAATTCATCAAAATACTATTTAAATTGTCAAACAGTTTTTAACAATTTCGCTTGCTTCAGTAATCAAAATGAAGCACAGTAACCGCTTATACCTTGTGTGATTCAAACCACATTTATTTTGCAGTGTATTTTAAAATGTAGTTTTTTCACGAATGCTCGCTTATTCGCAGGATCTCTCCAGCTTGTATGGAGTCTGACCCACTTTCTATTCATTTAGTCGTATAACTGTGCATTCTATTTTATTGAGGAATAAGTACTCTAGGTTAATGTGGAACAATTCTAATTAATAACGGAATTTCACACAATTGACTCTTTCTTTTCAAAGGCGTAAAATAAAATTAAAACCTGGTACTAATACCTGGCGCCAACCTAAGGAGGAATCTGCCATGCCGCTCCAATCCCGTTCCGCCATTACCGCGATCGGCAGCCATGTGCCGCAGCGCGTTCTGAACAACGAAGAGCTGTCCGACATGGTCGATACGAACGACGAGTGGATCGTCCGCCGCACGGGAATCAGCGAGCGTCGCATCGCTGCCGAAGACGAGTTCACGAGCCATCTCGCGATTGCCGCCGTGCGCGATCTGCTAAGCAGATACCCGACCTCGACCGACGACATCGACGGCGTCCTCGTCGCCACCACGACGCCCGACAATCCGTTCCCGTCGGTCGCATCGCGCGTGCAGGAGGCGTTCGGCTTCAAGGCCGCGCTGGCGTTCGACCTGAACGCCGCGTGCGCGGGCTTCGTCTCCGCGCTTCAGACGGCGAACGGCTTGATCCTGACCGGCATGTATCGCAAGATCCTCGTCATCGGCGCCGAGACGCTGAGCAAGATCACGGATTACACGGATCGGTCCACCTGCATCCTGTTCGGCGACGGCGCCGGCGCCGTGCTCGTCGAGCGCGCGGAGGAAGGGCAGTTCCTGGCGTCGCACGCCATGACGGACGGCAGCGGCGGCATCCACGTGTACGCTTCGGGCCTGTCGAGCGATTGGAACGGCCAGCCGCTCGCCGGCGACGGGCGCATCGTTCAAAATGGCCGCGAGGTATACAAGTGGGCGCTCTCCACCGTGCCGGACGGCGTGCGCAGCCTGCTGCAGGACAGCGGACTATCCGCTGAGGCGCTGGACTGGGTCGTGCCTCACAGCGCGAACCTGCGCATGATCGAGGCGATCTGCGAACGGCTCAATATGCCTTACGAGCGCGCGCTGACGAGCGCCGCAGAGTACGGCAACACGTCGGCGGCGTCGATCCCGCTGGCGTTGGATCTCGCCGTAAAAGACGGCCGCCTCGCTGCGGGGCAGACGGTCGCGCTGTATGGATTCGGCAGCGGTCTGACGCAGGCGGGCCTGCTGCTTCGCTGGGCATTCTGATTTAACCGCAGCCTGTCGCCAACAATCGGCCATCCGTGACGCTTGCCCCCGGTCAAGCGTCGTGCCTTCCTTTCCCTCTTGGACATAGACTGTTATGTAGAAGAGGCGGGGAAAGGAGGGCATGCGATGTCGAGCCCCTTGGTTAGCATTATCATCCCTTTTTATAACGACGGCTACGTCAATCAGGCGGTCGCCAGCGCGCTGGCGCAGACCTATCCGCATATCGAGATTATCGTCGTGGACGACGGATCGACCGCGAACCAGCACCTGCTCGATCCGTACCGGTCCCGGATTCACTACCTGGGCAAGGCGAACGGCGGCACGGCGAGCGCTCTGAACCACGGCATCCGCATGTCCAATGGCGAATATATCGCATGGCTCAGCTCCGACGATATCTTTTATCCGCACAAGGTAGCGGGTCAGCTTGGCCATATGATGACCCGTGGTGCGCTGATCAGCAGCACGGACTTCGACCTGATCGGCGCCGGCGGCGAGCTGCTCAAGCCGCAGCTGGCCGTGAAGTTCGCGAGCGCCGGGGCTTTTTTGCGCGGACTTCACACCTTTTGTCCGATCAACGGCTGCACCGTCATGATGCATCGCAGCGTCGTCGACCGCATCGGGTGGTTTAACGAGGCGCTGCGCTACACCCAGGATTACGACTATTGGATGCGGGTGATTTTGACGGGCTTCGACTTTCACTTCGTCAACTCGCCGCTCACCGCCTACCGGTGGCATGCCAACTCGGGCACCTCCCGCCATCTGGACCAGGTCAATGCAGAGTTCGCCATGGTTCACAACTGGTACGTTCACAGCCTGAACGGGCTGATCGCCCGCGTGGGCGGATGATTGCGCGATAAAGAGACGCCGCGGCGACAAAAGCCGGGCGTCTTTTTGATGTTGCGCTTAAAAATGAGCCGCACCCGCCGCACGCAAAAGCCGTCCAGCCGTACTTTCCCGGCTGAACGGTTTCAAATTTGCGCGAGCCTTCCTTATCTCTACCTGCCTACCGGCGGCCGCAGCGCGATGAGCAGCCGGCTCAGGCTTCCCCTGTACTTGGCCGCCGTCGCCATGAATTCCGCCTCCGCTTCGCCTTTGTGGAGAACCGTTCCCATCCCGGCGTGCTTGCGATATTCCGTCAACGGCTCGTTCAGGTAGGTCGGCGGATATCCGGCCAGTACCGCACGGACCCATAAATCGTAATCGTGCGTAAAAACCGCGTTTTCGTCGAATCCGCCCAACTGTTCGAACAGCGCTTTGCGCAGCATGACCGTGCAGCCGTTAATCGCGTTCGAGCGCAGCAGCGACCGGTAGAAGTCGTACCGGCTCTCAAAGGCGAGCCGCACCGGCTTTGGACTCGGCACGCCGGCGGCGTCGATCGTGCGGAAGGCCGTGTGGCTGAGCGCCGACCCGGTCCGCTCCATATGCTCGACCTGGCGCGCCAGCTTGCCCGGCAGCCAGCGGTCGTCCGAGCTGAGCCAGGCGACGTACTCGCCCCGCGCCATGCGGAAGCCGTGGTTAAGCGCGCTCGCCGTGCCGCCGTTGGCTTTGCCGAGGACGTGGACGCGGCCCGCATACCGGTCGAGCCGCCACGCTTCGCGCGTGGAGCCGTCGTCCACGACGATCACCTCGAGCCCTTCGAAGCGCTGCGCCAGCACGCTCTCGACGGCTTCCCCGATATACGGATCGTTATAAAAGGGGATGACGGCAGTCACCTTCGGCCGCGCGGCGTCCTGACCGCCGCCCGGGCTGCCGCTCTTGCCCGCACCTGTGCCGCTCATGCGCGGTTCCCCCTCCCCGGTGAGACTGATGCGTCCGGTCAATGATCGTTCAAGCATTCAAACCGTTCAAGTCGTTTAAGCCGTCAAGTCGTTCAAGTCGTTCAAGTCGTTCAAGTCGTTCAAGTCGTTCAAGCCGTTCAAGCCGCTCAAGTCGGTCCGGCCAGTCGTTCCCGCTCCGATTGCAGCGTATCCGCGATCGAACGCTCGAACGGCACGGACGGCTGCCAGCCGAGCCCGCGGATGGCGTCCGCGCGCCGCGCCAGCGGCGAAGGGCCGCCTGCCGATCCGATCTCCCAGCGCAGCGGCACGCGGCTCGCCTGATCGAATGCCGCCTTCACTTCGCCCAGGCTGCGCAGCGTGCCCGACTCCAGCGCGTAGCGGATGCCGGGCGTTCCGGCCTGCAGCAGCACGGCGTATGCCGCGGCGGCATCGCGCACGTCGAGGAAGTCGCGGCGCTCCTCCAGCGAGGACAACCGGAACGCCTCCGTCTCGCGCCCCTCGCCCGCGTCCCGTTCGCAGGCCGCGGCCCAGCGCGCGATCTTGCCGCAGATGCCGGCGCTGCCGCCGGGCCCGATGAGGTTGCACGGCTCGGCGACGATCACCTGCTGGCCGTACCAGTGGTGCCAGGCCAATGCAGCCGTGACCTGCAGCGCCTTGCTGAAGCCGTACGGATGCAGCGTGCGCGTCAGATCTTCGTCCGGCCGCGGGCTCAGCATCGAGCCGACGACAAGCGTCCGGCAGTCCGAAAGCGCGCGGACGCCCTCCAGCACGTAGACCGTGGACAGCAGGTTGGCTGACAGCACGACGTCCGGCGACCGCCACGATTCGTCCACCGCGTTGCGACCGGCCAGATGGAGCACGGCATCGGGCCGTACCTGCTCGAGCAGCGACCGGACGGACGCGCGGTCCGTCAGATCGCAGGCGAGCTCGGCCGCCGCGCCCGATACGGGCGGGCGCGTGCCGGCCGCCGAAGACCGCGGAGACACGACGGCCGTCACCTCCATGCCCTCCCGCGCCAGCCGTTCGCACGCGTGCCGGCCGCTGAAGCCCGCGGCGCCAGTGACCAGCACCCGCATCAATCCGCCTCGCCCTCCATCCACTGCCGCAGCTCCGCCAGCATCTGCGCGTACCCCGGAGGCCGGTAGTCGAAGCCGCTTTTCGTCGGCGCCAGCGTGCGGTCGATCGAGGGCTCCGCTTCCGGCACGATTTTCACGTCCGTCCGTCCGAACGTCTCGGCGAACAGGCCGAGCAGATCATGCTTGTTGACCGCCTCCGGCGCCGTCAGATGCACGAGACCGCCGACGTCCGGGTGCTCCATCGCCCACTCCACCGCCTTGGCGAGCTCGAGCGTCGTCACGCCGTTCCATTGGACGTTGACATAACCCGACACGCTGCCCGAGCTGCCGAGAAACCACTTGAGCAGACCGATTCCGTGACTGCGAAGCTCAGGCCCGATAATCGAAGTGCGAATCGTCAGGCATGCGGGGTCCGTAATCTCGCCGAGCGCCTTGCTGCGCGCGTATACCGTCTCGCCGTCCGGCCGCTCTTCTTCCGTATAGCCGCCCCGGTCTCCGAGAAACACGCAGTCCGAGCTGATATGAATCAGCCTGCCGCCTCCGCGTTTGCACAGATGGCGCAGCCAATGCGGCAGGAGGCCGTTCACGAGGTAGGCGTCCAGCGGATGGTCCTCGGCCTGCCGGTTCAGCACGCCGACCGCATTGACGATGAGATCCGGCCGCGTCTCCGCGACCAGATCCGCGACCTGCTCGAAGCGCCGGACGTCCAGTACGCGGACGGCCAGCGCCGTTCCGACGCCTTCGTCCTCGGGCCCGGTCGGCGCCGCGCTTGCCGCAAGGCCGCAGGCATTCCGCACGACCGGGATATCCCCCTCCGTCCGCACCGTGACCGTCACCTCGTACCCGCTGCGCTTCAGCAGATGAGCCGCGATGACATGCCCCGCCATTCCGCTACCGCCAAGCACTAGCACCTTCATTGAAGGAACCCCCCACGCACCAGCATGCTGCGGATTTCTTCATGATTCATGAGTCCCGTCCCCGAGCTGTAGCTGTGGAGCTCCGCGCGCGGGTAGGCATCGTAATGGGCTTGCAGGCCTTCGAGCTCCAGCGTCGGCAAGATGACCAAGTATTGATCGTCGTACTCGATGGTGCTCTGGCTTTCGTACTCGGTGAGCAGAATTTCGTCGAGCTTTTCGCCGGGACGCACGCCCGTCTCCACGACTTCCGCAGACTTGCCCATCGCGTCCATCAGCACTTCGGCGAGGTCGATGATCCGGCAGGTCGGCATTTTCATCACGAAAATCTCGCCCCCGACGCTGACTTCCACCGCCTTGAACAACAGCGTGATCGCGTCCTGCAGCGTGAGGAAGAAGCGCGTCATGTCCCGGTGCGTCAGGTTGACCTGGCCGCGGTTTTTGATATGGTCCATGAACAGGTGAATGACGCTGCCGTTCGTTCCCAGCACGTTGCCGCCGCGGACGCAGACGAACTTCGTGTCGGACTTCAGCAGGTTCGCGTACACGATGAGTTTTTCGCCGATCGCCTTGGTCATGCCGTAAAAGTTGGACGGATTCGCCGCCTTGTCGGTCGAAATGTTGATGACGCGGTCCACTTTATTTTCGATTGCCGCCTCGATGACGTTTTGCGTCCCGAGCACGTTCGTCTTAAGCGCTTCGTATGGCTGGATCTCGCATACGGGCACGTGCTTCAGCGCCGCCAGGTGGAACAGAATATCCACGCCCTGGCAAGCTTTGGAGAGCGCCTCGCGGTCCCGCACGTCTCCGATGAAAAAGGTCAGCCTCGCGTCCTCGAATTCGCGGCTCATCGCCACCTGGCTCGATTCGCTCCGCGAATAGACGATGATTTCCTTCGGTCCGAGCGTCAAAAGCTGACGAACCAGCTCATGCCCCCATGAGCCGGTTCCCCCGGTTACGAGGATGCGTTTGCCTTCATACATCCATAATCCCTCCAAGCACGTATTTGGCCACCTTTGCAGATACTTGACGGTCTCCATAGCCCTCCGGCAGCTGCCAGCCCGTGCCGAGACGGATCATCGCGTCCGCGGACCTCGCGATCGCGCGCGCCTCGACGCCCGACACGATATTGCTCCCGCAATCGACCGTCTCCGGCCGCTCCGTCGTCCGCCGCACCGTGACGGCCGGCACCTGGAAGATGCAGCATTCCTCCTGCACCGTGCCGCTGTCGGTCAGCGCGCAGCGCGTGCTGCGCTCGAGCTGGACAAAATCGAAAAAGCCGAACGGTTCGTGAAACTCGAGCAGCGGGTGGATCAGCTCCGCCATGTCGGTCGTCAGGCGCGAGCGCGTCCGCGGATGCAGGCTGCAGATAAGCCGCATCCCCTGCTGCTCCGCCACCATGCCGAGACCGGTCACGATCTCCCGCAGCCTCGAGGGATCGTCGACGTTTTCCGCGCGGTGGATCGTAGCCAGCAGGTAGCCGCCGGGCTGCAGCTTCAGCCGTTCCAGCACGTCGCTTGCGTCGATTTTCGCTTTGTAGTGCTCGAGCACCTCGAAGATCGGATTGCCCGTCTTGAAGATTCGCGCGACGGGGAAGCCCTCGCGCAGCAGATTTTGCTTGCTGTTCTCCGTGTAAGGTAGGTTGGCGGTCGATACAGCGTCGATGATGCGGCGGTTTTTCTCCTCCGGCACGGCCAGGTCGAAGCAGCGGTTGCCCGCTTCCATATGCACGACCGGATAGCCGAGCCGTTCTGCGAGCACCGCGCACAGCGCGCTGTTCGTATCGCCGAGCAGCAGCACGCGGTCCGGCCGCTCGCGCAGCAGCACCTCTTCGACCGCGGCGAACGTGGCGGAGAGCTGCGCGCCCACCGTTTCTTTGCGTGCGGTAATTTGAACGTCCGGCTGACGGAGCTCCATTTCCTCGTAGAAAATATCGTTCAGCCGCGGCGAGAAATTTTGCCCGGTATGCACGATGACGTGACGACCTGAGAGATCGTCCAGAAGGCGCGTGAGCAGGCTGAGCCGGATAACCTCCGGCCGCGTGCCCAGGATCGTGACGACTCGCATGCCATCATCTTCCTTTCCTTTTCCTCGCTGATGCGGATCTTCTTCTCTTGCGTCCGGCGCTTCGCGCGGCGACACGCCTGCGGCTGCGCCCCCCTCGCCTGGACGCGCGGACGCGCGTCCCGCGAACCCGCGAACGGCCGCGCTTTTTCAGCCTGCGGCGTCCCCGGCCTCGCCCCCGCCGCGGCCGGCGCCTTCCCGCATGCGCTTCGAGCAGCGGCTCGCCGTCCGGGATAAAGTCAAGGACCAGATCCGGGACGTTGCGTACGTCCTCGAAGCGGAAGCCGTGATCCCGCAGCGCCTTCGGAGAGGCGAAGGGACGCTTGCGCCCGTGCTGAATCAAGTAGACCGTGCCGCTGCCCGCGCCGCGCACGAGGCCGTGCTGCGGAATCTCGGGCGGCGGAGCTTCCGGCTGCTGCGACGCCGGCGGCGGCAGTCGGACCAGCCAGGCGCCCAGCGCCTCGCGGAATTGCCGGACGCCGAAGCGCTCCGCAGCGACGCTGGCGTTGTGCGCGCCAAGCGACTGCCGCAGCGCCGGATTGTGCATCAGCATGTGCAGCCGCTCCGTCAGCCCTTGCGCATGCCCTGTCGGCACAAGCCAGGCACCGGCCTCCGCTTGCTCGAGAATCTCGCGCAGCCCGCCCGCCGCGAAGGCGACGACCGGCTTGCCGAACATCATCCCCTCGAGCGCGGTCATGCCGAAGCCCTCCGGCACCAGGCTCGGAACGACCACTGCGTCCATTGGAGCGTAAATCTCCTCGATCCGCTCGCGAAACTCCATCCAGGCGAAGCGGCTGCTGAGGTCCTGACGCCAGATCAAATCCCTGCACAGATGGACGTACGGTTCGTCGACCGATTTGCCGACGATCATCGCGCGTACGCCCGGATGCTGCTTCATCAGCGGGATCATCGCATGCACGAATTCGAGCAGCCCCTTGTTCGGGTAGATCGTCGCGGCGACAAACCCGGCCACGAAGTCTTCTTCGCGGAAGCCGAGCCTGCCGCGCTGCCGCGCGCGGATCTCCGGCCAACGCTCCGGGGCGTGCGCCGCCGGCTCGACGTAGGGACGCAGCACGGCCGTTTTGCCTGATGCGCCCGACTCGACGTACGGCTCCAGCACGCTGTCGGAGATGCCGACGATCAGCTGGCTGTAGAGGCTGACGATCGCCGCCGCCTGCGGCCGGTTCGGCGTGGCCCGCATCGTCTCCATCACCGACCAGATCGTCGGAATGCCGAGGGAAGTCGCGGCCATCGCCGGCATCGGGTGCACGGTCGTGTTGGTCCAGACGTAATCCGGACACTCGCGGAGCAGCAGGAAAACGAGCGGCTCCCATGCCGGGTGCGACGGCAGCGCGCCGACCTCGGCGTCGACCTGGGGCAGCGCGCTGAACAGCGCCAGGCTAAGCGGCAGCTCCATGGCAAGCGTCCCGATCCCGGCGGCGCGCGCCTGCGCGGCCAGCACCCCCTCCTGCGGCACGACCAGCCTGCATTCGAAGTGCGACGCGAGCTCCCGGATGAAGAGCAGGAAGAGCTTTTCCGCTCCGGTCATCACGTCGACGCCGCTTAGATGGGAGAATAGAAGCAGCTTCGGCTTTCCGCCCACAGCCCCTCATCTCCTTTGGAAAAATGTTACGCCAGCGGGATCGTGGCCAAGTCCAGCAGCTGCGACAGACGGGACACGTACGTGTGGTCCCGCAGCGTCCGGTACAGTCCGCGAAGGGCGATCTGCC
This sequence comes from Cohnella hashimotonis, assembly GCF_030014955.1. Taxonomy (NCBI): domain Bacteria; kingdom Bacillati; phylum Bacillota; class Bacilli; order Caryophanales; family Paenibacillaceae; genus Cohnella; species Cohnella hashimotonis. The sequence goes on along the minus strand of NZ_JAGRPV010000001.1, from coordinate 1,400,687 downwards.
GACGCTCTTCTTCGTGCGCGAGGTAATAATCCATCTTGTCGGCCATGTCCTGCGCCGAGTCGTAGGTGACGATCTCGACGCCCGGCGTATAAAACTGGGCCAGGTCTTCGCGGTTGTCGCTCATGAGCAGCGTGCCGCAGGCGGCGATCTCGAAGGTTCGCGGGTTCGGCGAGACCGCCGGGATATTGTAGAGATTGCGGTTAAACGTGCTGTCGTCGTGCGCCCGGTGGACGTTGATGACGATCTTGTGCGCATTGTATTGCTCGGCGGTCTCGAGCGGGCCCATCCATTTGCCGAGGTCGATCCGATCCCGCCAGCGCGGGTAGTCCGACAGCCGATCCCACCATAGCCCGGACAGCTTGAAGCTGCGTCTCGCCATGCGCGGGAGCAGCTCCTCGAACAGCCGGATCCGATTCCAGTAGGCGCTGCCGATGAAGCAGATGTCGCCGCGGATCTCGTGCCGCGGATTGCGCGGCCTGAAGTCGGACGTGTGGACGCCGAGCGGCAGGTAGTGAACGCGGGCGCAGCCTCGCTGCTCGTAGAACGGCACGCAATTGCGCTCCAGCGTGAACACGAAGTCGTAGTGCGGCGCCAGATCCGCCGTCACCTCGGTGTAGTAAGGATCGTCCGTGAACCAGATCGCGGTGCGAATGCCCAGGGAGCGGAGCGTGTCGATCGTGGAAACGGGAAAATCCAGTCCGTCCAGCACGATGGCCAGCGCCGGCATCTCGCGGGAAGCGTAGCCGACGATATCGTCCTTCGGCGACAGCACGGACAGCCGGGACACGAGCTGCATGAGCGTCTGTCCGACCGCTTCGTCCAGCGGACTGTACGGGAAGCCTTTGCCCGAGGTAATGAAGAGCACGTGTAGCTCCCGGATATAGGAAGGCACGATCGTACGCTGGACGATCGACTCGCATTGGCCGTACCAATACCCGTGCTGCCAGCCCAAGCCGAATGCGTCGACGCCGGCCGTAGCGCGGCTGCGTCTCTTTCTCGACGCCGCGATCGCTTTTTTTCTGCGTACTCCGACGATCTTAGCCAACCGTCCATCCCTCCCCTGCGGGCGGCTTCGCGGGATCAGCAAGCCCGATCGTATCGAGCAGCCGCGTCACCCGGCCGACGAACGTGTGCTCGGCGCGCGTCCGCCGATAGCCCCGGGCCGCTACCTTCAGCCGCTCCTCTTCATTGCGCAAGTAATAATCGATGATTTCCTTCAGTTCTTGCGGATTGGAAAAGGACGCCATCTCCTGCCCCACCCGATAGTACTCGGGAAGCTCGGGACGCAGGTCCGTCAGCTGCAGCGTGCCGCAGGACGCGATCTCGAACGTTCGGGGATTAATGGAGTGCCCTTCCCAGTGACGCGTGTTTTTGTTGTCGCTCAGCGGCTCCGTCGTCCGATGCATGTTGATGACGATCTTGGCGCCGTTGTAGTACTTGACCGTCTCCGGCACCTCGATCCAGCCGCTGCGGACGAACTTCGACAGCTGGCCGTAATGGCGCATCCGGTCCCAATGGCTGCCCGCGATGAGCACCTTCTTGTCTTTCAGAAAATCTGCGATGCTGTCGAACAGCTCGACGCGATTGTGAAAGGCAACGCCGATAAAACAAATATCCGTCCTGTATGCCTCTTCGACGGCCATCGGCTTGAACAGCTCCTGATCGGCCGCGAGCGGCAAATGATACGCCTGCGCGCATCCGAGCTCCGCGTACCGCGCCACGCAGCTTCGCTCGTGCGTGAACACATAGTCGTAGCTGGGTGCGATCTCGGCCGAATCGGCCGATACGTACGGATCGTCCACGAACCAGATCGCCGTCTTGATGCCAAGACGCCGGATTCCTTCGACCTGCTCCCGTTGATTGGCGGGAAACGTATGAAGGCCGTTCATTACCAGCACCGCGTCGGGCCGGTAGATCTCCGCGTACGACAGCATCTCCGCCTGCGGCGCGACGATGAGGTTCGTCGTCGCGCCAAGCGCGGCGACGACGCCTTGATCGATCGCGTCGAAGCCTTGGGGCACGTACATAACGCGCCAAGGCCTGCGAGGCGCGGCGGGGGGCGGCGTCTCGTCCGCGATCCGACGGCAGGCGCCCAGTCTCCAGCCTTCCAGCCAACCTTGCCTGCGCCCGGCCGCGGCTTGCTGACCGGACCGTATGCGCCTGCGAAGGCGTCTTCCTCTGTGTCCGCGCTTGTACGGCATGTTCATCACCCGGATACAATATATGCGCCTCTCTCGGACAGGACGTGGACGCATATCCATCCGCAAGCGCCAATTCGGGGCGATCGGCCCCGGACAAGTCGCCTGTTTCCCGTGACGATTGTCCGTGCGCAAGCAAAAACAGCCCCGGAAAGGCGCTATCCCTTCCCGAAGCTGTTTTTCACTGTTTTTATTGAACGCGATGCACGTTCACGAAGCCGTCCACCGTGCCGGTCACGCGGACGACGACCGACGATTTTTTGACGACGCCGTTCGTGTACACCGCCGTGAATTCGAACGCGTAGTCGCCTTCCGGCAGTTCCTTGAGCGGCCCTCCGAATTGCTCGCTGCCGAGCTCGCCCTTCCATGCTATGGGCTTACCCGGTATGACGGCTTGCAGCGCCGCCTTCAGCCTTGGTCCCGCTTCGGCCGTGACGGTCGCGGCCTTCGTCGACGAAGCGCCGGTGTCCGTCGTCGCCGCTTCCAGCACGAATTGCTCGCCTGCCCAGAACCAATGGGCCGGCCGCTCCTTGCCCGGATGGTCCGCATTGTAGCGCTGACGATTGTCCTCCCACGCCGCAGTATGCAGCACCTGACCCGTTACGCCCAGCGGCGCGACCAGGATCGTCTTGACGACTGCGACCGCAGGCGCCTTGCCGTCGCTGACCGTCAGCCGCACCTTCCAGTTGCCCGGCGTTATCGCGACGAACGTAGGTCCCGCGCCGCCGTAAGGCGGCATCCGCTGTTCGTTCACCGTGCGCTTCACGCCGGACGGCGACTCGATCTCATAAACCACGTCGAGCCGGTCGCCGTCCGGATCCGACAGAGTCGGCAGCAGCTTGACCGTATCGCCCTCCCAGACGGGAGACGGCGTCCAGGTCAAGTCCGCCGTCGGCGGCTTGTTCGTCGCAATCCGGAAGTAGTGCGGCGCGCTCCAGTTCGACCAATCCATGCCGTCCATGACGCGCACGTATGCATAATAGGTCGCATTGTCCGCGAAGTCCGCCGCTGGCGTCCAAGCGAGATCAGACCCGCCGATCGTTCCGGAATCCCGGTAGAACGTACCGTCGGCCTTATAAAAATGAAGCTGATACTGCGTCTGCGGATCGCCGTCCCCGTCGCTGTACGTCCATTTGAACGCCGGCCGGAGCGTCTCGTATATCGTCGGCGAGGCCGCGTTCGTGCTGGCCGGTTCCGTTAGATCGGCGGCAGGCTTGCGGTTTACGATCGATACATTCCGCGTAGCCTCGGCGTAAAGACCGAAGCTGTTGATGACGATCTGACGCACCTGAAAAACGCCGAGCGAGCTGAATTCCTTCATCCAGCTTGTTCTGACGTCGCTCTGCAGCGATTCCGGCCCGCCTGTCGTCACATTCTTTATATAGTAAGCATGCTCCACGTTTTCCCGGGCCCCGTCCTGCGGATCGCTGGCCGTCGAATTGAACGTCACGGCCGTGAACCGATACTGCGTCGTCGGCGCGATCGTAAAGCCCGGATTCGGCGGCAGCGGCGTGGAGCCGCCGGCGACGATCGTCTGCGTGGCCCAATCGGACCAGGCATTGTATTCGTCGCGGACGGACAGTTCAATTATGTATGTGCCGCCGAACAGCTTGGCCGGCTTCAGCTCGATATAGGTCGTGCTGCCGGCTGCGCGGTACCGGTACCGATACTCGAGCACGCCGCGCGTCGCCTGGTAGTTGATGCCGGTGTTTTCCGTGGAGAACGAGCCATTCGCCGGATTGTAACGATCCGGGTCGTAGGAAGCGTCGGCATAGGCGATCGTACCGTTTGAATTCCAGGTCGCCGTAAAGTCCGCGATCGGCCTGCGATGCACCCGGATTTTGCCCGTTACCGTGTTGGACTCCTGGCGATAGGTGCTGAATGCAGTGTCCGGATAGCGATGCGACGGATGCGGATCGTCCTTTGTTTTATACGTGAATGTATAGTCACCTGGGTACGGGAAGCTCGTAACCGGCGCATTCAACGTCTGGCCGCTAAAGGATGCCGTTCCCAGCGGCTGCAGCAGCGCGTTCGGATTATGCGTGTACACCCATGTGCTGCTTGCCGTCAGTTGCGGATCGCTTTCTTCGTCGGCGTAGGACAAGGTGTAGTTCACCTGTTGGCTGACGAGCGCGATGCCGTCGATCTGTCCGTAGCCGGCCGGTGTCGTCTCGGTGGATGCGCCAAGGAACGAAACGTCCTGCTGAGATCGATTGATAATCCCGAACTTGCCGTCCTTCCAGACGGATTCGTTGATTGTCGCTTGAAAGAGCCGGTTCACATAAACATCGAATGTGTTGCTGCCTGGTACGATTTTAACGTCGTACACCTGATTGGCAACCATCGGAAACGCTTTGCTCCAAACGATGCTCGCGGTGCTGTTCACCGTCTTCTTGACGCGCAGCTCGCTCGCTTCCCACTCAACACTATAGTAGTTCCGATCGTCGCGGATCCGGAAAGCAATGCCCGTTCCTTTCCCATCCGGCGCAGCTGCTTTTAGGCTTGCTTTTAGTGTCTGGGTGGCTGCTACAGACGGTCCGCTATTGAGGTCAGGCGTTGAATCGCCGACTTCCAGCAGCATTGGCTTTGTCATGGCACCGTTTGTGCTTACAAGAAATTGCGCGTTCTCGTTGGAATATCCATCCCGAACTTCAATGACAAAGCTTTGGTTACCGTGAGGGTGGATATACGTTGGAACGTAGTACCTATGGATGAGAGCCGTTTCTCCCTTTGTTACGGTGCTAAACGTATCTGGATCGATGACGGCATAAATACCGTGATAACCGTCTGTTCTTCTAACGATTCCCCATAAAGTGACGAGACCATCTGTGCCGACAAACATATAGTCGTAAATGTTGTAGGTGTTAACGTCTAGATCGAACTTTTTTACGAGAGTGCCGTCCGCACTAAATACCTTGACTACGTAATTGTTCGTATAGACGTCAGTTGTGGAATTCAAGCCGCCGGTCCATATCCGATTTTTCAAATCCATCCCCAGGAACGGATTTGCATACTCGTTGACGTCCTGGCTCCGCGTCGAGATGCCATTAAGAGAGATTTTATAGAAATGCCAAATGTTTTGATTGCCCCAGTCCGAACTATAAACATTTCCTGCGTTGTCAAATCCAAAGACGCCACGTGGAGTGTCATAGCTAGTGCCGGAATAAGGTCCGCCAACAAGAGCTCCGTCGGTCGTTCTGACAACTCTTAAACCCTCATTCGTATTCCCGTTGGATGCGATTACCGCCGTACCTGCGCGCTGAGAGAACGCGACGGGGTGGTAATCTAAGTTCATGTTCGCATTAAACCAGACCCCTTTTGGATTTAAATCAAAATCATATTTTTTAAATCCAACAATTATCCCATCGGAAACACCGGCAACGATGTCAGACCAATAGGCGACATCGCTGCTCGCAATATCAACTGAAGCAGCCTGAGTACCCGTTTCTCGATCCAAGGCGATAAGTTTGGGATTCATCCCTGAAGTCGTACTATTCGTCCAGAAGTAAAGTCTGCCGTGATGACTTAAGATCCGACTATCCTGGCCTGGATGATTATGACCCTGATAATTACTCGTGAGGTGCATAGACGGTGTGCCGACTATATTTTTTGACCACTTTACGGTGAAGTCTTTATTGTACGCATACAACATAGAGTCAATAGGCGTTCCCCATTGCGGATCATAGTTTAACGTGGTCTGAACATACGTATACTTCTCATCCTCGGTCCAGCTTATAATGCGGCCCGGCAGCCCCATTTCAAGTTTAGAAGTGCTTAACGAGCTTTGAGCGCTCTGGAACGGGATGGCGTTTGGATTATCGAATCCAAACGTGGTGCCGGCAAATACGCCGTACATATTACCGTTATTCATCGTTGTTGTGAAGTAAATCCCAGTTCGAGAGCCATTGTCTTCATATTTCTGCATGATAGGCGTGTGAGCCTCAGAGATATTCCCCAGCGGCGTGCGCACTTTGGTTTTCAGGATGCCGTTCTGAATCTCCCAGCTGGACTTATCGCCTACAACACTGTTGTTGAGGTTGAAAAACCGGCCAGTATTGAACAAGTCGCTCATCAATATCGGTGTAGACTCAGGTGGGTCAGAAAGATCGGAATTTGCTTTGACGTCCGCGATCGGCGCAATGTTCACGACGTTCAAGGTACGTTCGGCGACAGCTTGTCCGTCCGTGTTACCGCATTTCCCGTAGTCCTCGCAGACCGTCTCCTGGAACAAATATTTGCCGACCCGACTAGGCGTGAAAGTGAAACTGTCGGCATCGCCGTTCCCGTTGACGACCGTTTGCCAAGCATCATTTGCAAAACCGTCATTCGCTGCGTCATACTTCATTTCCATCTTGTGCGAAATGATCGTGTCATAGTCCGGGCTGTAAGCATTGCTCAGAATCGTGACTGAATTCAGACGTGTGCTTTCTTCCGGTACAGAGAGTGTATCGATCGGTGGATTATCGGGCAGCACGTTAATGTTCTTCGTCGCCAAGTCCGACCAGTGATTCTCCTCGTCTCGTACCTTCAGCGTTACCGTCTCCACGCCGGGCGTCATGTACTTGTCCAGTTTGTTCGTCCAAACGTACTCGACCAGCTGCAGACCGATCGGGCTATAGGACATATTACCGTGGATTGGGGACGGCAGCGCCCGCCCTTCCTTGACGTTTAGCGGAGCCGTTATAATGGCGACCGGCTTCGAATCGGCGACATTTAACGTCGCATAGGCGGTGTAGGTTGCTCCCTTTAGGTCGACAACCGTCATCGCTACCTTGTGCGCCCCAAGCTCGGCGGCCGTGATGTTGTTGTAGCTGTTCTGCTTGATATTTCCGCCAAACTGGTCCGGTACCGTCTTGAGCCAATCAGTGCTATCCGTAAAGTTCCAGGATTGTACTTCGACCCAATCATCGGGATAGTCCGGATCCGACATGCTCGTGATGATAAGATCGATCTTCGATCCTTGGGCAACGATGCCGGTCGGCGTCGTCGTGCCAGCTTTTACCCAGGAGATCGTTGCTACCGGCGGATGATTTTCGCCTGGCTTAGGCGTTGGTATCGGTGTAGGCCCTCCTCCGCCAGGATTCGGATCCATCAGGTAGAGCTCCTTCGGTCCGACCCAATCGCTGCCGCAGCTCGTATTGATCTGCATATACACGTCGTGCGATACGCCGGCGAGTATAACATAAGGGTACTTGGCGAGCGCGTATACATCGTCAGTCGTCATGCTGTTTATCGCATTTCCGGTATAGACCTGGCTGTTTCGTTCAATTCGGAATTTGATCGATTGGAAAGTGCAGCTGCCGATCATTTTGATATCTTTCGGATGCAGTCTGAAGGTGTCTCCGTATGTAAGCGTGCTGTCTGGAAGGATATCGAAGTCGCCTTCAAAGCCGTTGGTTGGTTGCGTTTTTGGTTCGTAGTTAATTGTGATGCTACCTTTGTAGGCGTAGGTTGTGGCTTTCCATGTGGTATCAAAAACATACTTCCATTGTCTTTGTTCAGCCAGGCCAGATCCTGTGCTTGTAACCGTATAATCTCTGGCAGCTCTGTCATCGCTATAGTTTAAAGATCTCTTTCCTACAAGAGTTCCAGTTCCGCAAGTCGCGCCTTTTCCGAAACTAATGAGAGATACTCCTTTGCTTACTGCGGTAGCACCAGTTATTTCCAAGCTACATTTTTCAATTGAGGACCATGGAATGGTTTTCCCAGATGATAAAGTCATACTATCGATTGGCGGAACATTTGGCGAGTTGCTTACGGCCTCGCCGTTAGAGTACCGCATATGATCTATTGGGCCTGTGGTTCCATCGAGATAGGTTACACTCGATGGAATTGTCCCTGGGCACGATGAAATGCTGCCTGACATACACCCTGATCCGGATTGTGGCGTCCATTCAATTTTAGTGGCAGAAGTTGACCCTGGTCTTGTTGCGCCGGCTCTCCACCTTTTCCCATCCGATGTTCTATCAGCAGTAAAAGCTGGGTTTGATAATCCGATTCCTGTGAGGGGGGTTGCCTTTCCGGCCACGCCAGTTAGCTGAATATACCCGTTCATAATTGTTGAATTGGGGCTGTTAACAACTTTCGATGTTCCGTTAACGGTCAAGGTATAGCTCTTGATGGTCCGTCCAGAATATGTCGGTACCTTTGAGTCGACGGTAGTGGTAGGTAGATAAGCTATGTCATCAATAATTTGATTTTCGGCTGCGCCGAATTTCAGAGTTAGCGTTTGTGTATCTGTAGATGCAGCATCCGATAATAGCGGATTGAATGTCCAAATAGAAGAAATTATACAGATGAGAAGGATGTATGAAAGAAGTTTTCTCATATTACTGCTGGACCTCAGTTTCTCCAAACATCAATCTGTATCCGTTGAAAGTAATTAGCATTGGAACCTTCTTCTCTGGGTGTTGATCAATAACAGATTTGTCAATGACCATCATGTACCATCCGCTTTGTGTAGCGATTTTGTCCAACCACATAGCGTTCAAGATAGGAAAGGCATTAATATTTTCGTCCTCATAAACAAGATGGTATCCCCAGCTTTGATTAGGGATGACGCTGTCGGTATTAAAAGAATAAAGATTATGCCCCTGCACCGCAGGGTTTTTTATCGTAATATGCAAAGCCACGACGTAAGCTTTGCTTTGGATGATTTTAACGTCCGGATAACGTACAAGTTTTTTGAATTTATTCCGCAACGGCGACTTAGGATCATCCAAATCTACAATGATCATTTTATTGAGCGTTACTTCTACTTTTGTTTTGATATCTAACTTGTACGGCAAGGTGACTGGTTTTGTGCCCCAAATTTCTTCCAGGTTAGTTCCTTTATAGATGATGGCCGCGTTCTGCACGGCATTCTTGTCCGCCGTCAACTTGCCCCCCGCCCGAACCGTCGAAAGCCGTTCGATCACGGCCACGGCCTCCGCCCGTGTCGTCGTTCCTTTCTCGTTCAATGTACCGTCCGCGATCCCGCCGATCAGCCCGGCCGAAGCCGATTTAAATAATGCTTCGCCATCCGTTACCTTCTTACCGCGAACGGAATCATCTGTGCCGCGAACAAGCAGCTTGGACATTTCCGTGCGGTTCATCTGACCGTCCCAGGCCGTGCCCAGGTCACTATCCTGCAAAAGCGCAGCTGCTTTCAGCGCCGATACGTACGGCGTGTACCACTTCGCGCCTGTAGCGGCGGGCTTAACTGGAAGGTGCAGCGAATCCGAGACCATTTTCACAAATTCCGCGCGCGTAACTTCTTTGTTCGGCTTAAATGTGCCATCCGGGTATCCCTTAATGTAGCCTTTGCTAACTGCGGTCTCGATCGCTTGCTTGGCCCAGTGGCCGCCGATGTCGTTCAACGGTACGGATCCATTAGACGTTATTCCAGCTGCCAGATGGTTTGCCGTCGAAGCGCCGTATGCGTCAGCCGTGTGCATGAGTACCGCCGTCAACATAAAGGAAATAAATATGAGTCGCAAGGCGCGCCCCTTTTTCTTCATCCGTTCGAATTGTTCCATACCCAACATTACGAATCCCCCGTTTCTCATGATTGATGATTTGCAAAATCTAATTAGTTGTTAGAAGACATCTATTCCTGCTCGAACCCCCTGCAACTGGTCCGACAGTTGTTAAAAGGCATCTATTTACCGGATATCGCGCCTCCCGCACCCTATTCGGAACTATTAAATGCTTTTTGACAACTATTCGTCGCCCTCCCACCATGAACGTTAAATTAGCTGCCTTTTAACACTTATCGCACATGGAGGCGGGATAGCGACGATGCGGCGACCCTTAAATAAGCATAAAAAAGGAAGCACGAGAGATATCTGGCTTCTCTGCGGGTGCTTCCTCGCATTTGTTTATCCTATTTTTGGATAGTATATAATCAATCGGCAAATTTCGTCAATAGTTCATTTAAACCTGCTGATCGTACGCCAGCTGATGTCCGTCTTCGAAGCCTTTGGCAAAACCGGCGTTGTACCCTTCGTTGTACGCCTGGTTGAAGCTGGCACCCGGGTTCGTCGTTTTCCGTCTCCGGCTTCTTACACGGCTGATCCGCCGTTTGCCGACGGCCGCGCCAGCGCGTTTCTTCAGACCGCTTCTTCGCTTGACCAAACCGGCTTTACGCCGCAGCGGACGGACTCTTCGTCCCGGTTTCGCCCGACTCTTTTTACGCAGCGCGTGTACCCCCAGCGTCTCCATAGCCGCTTCCCCTCCAAGATCGGATTAAGCTCTTATTTGCCAACGCCGATGCCAACGCCAAACGCACCAACCTTGCCTCCCTGCCGAAGAGACTCAATGTCTCCCCCCGGTCTGCCGCCAGCATCGCGAGCGCACTAGCGCCCGCCCGGCTGCCGTCGCCTCAGCGATCTCGCACAACGGTCAGCCGAACGGCCGCCGCCTTCTTCAACCAAGGACCTGCCGGCCTCCCCTGCTTGGGCGGCTTCCAGGAAATGCCCGCCACGCTTCTCGCCATCTCGGCCTGCAGACCCGTCAGCACGCGCACATGCTCGCGAAGCGCAGCGGCTGACGGCATGCCCGCCGCGCTGATGTCGGCCGCGCTCTCCAGCATGCGCGCCATCGCTTCCTGGCTCCTCGCGATCGCCTTCAGCATGGCGAGCTTGGCTTCCCACTCCGCGTTCAGCCGGCTCATCCTTCCGAGTTGCTGCCTCCGAAGCCGTCGAGCAGTCCGGTCAGACCGCCTTCCTCTTCGTCGCCGGCGGGCGTGAGGATCGTTTTCATGCTGCGGTTCATGCCCTGGCACAGCTTGGTCAGACTCTCAAGCAGCTCCACGTTCTGCTCGTGAATTTTCAGAGAGGTAGACAGGTTGGACGCATGATCCGGGATCGAGTCCGTCGTGACGTGCATGCACAGCCAGTTGCGCACCTTCTCCGCCTCGAAGGCCTTCGCTTCCAGGATCATCGCCATGTTCCACTGCATTTTGGCGATCGCGTTTAATGTATTGTAATAGGCTTCCTCTCTCGTCATCGCCGATCTCCTCCCTGCGAAGTCCGCCCGTTATTCCTCGTCGGGAATGTTCGCCGCCTTCACGATCTGCTCGAGGCTGTCCGCCAGCGCGTCGTGCATATCGGCCAGTCCGACCACATAAGCGATAATATTTTTGGTGACGTCGGCCGAACCCTCCAGCAGTCCGTCCAATCCGCTTAATTCGGGGTGCATATCCGGTATAGCCGTGACCATCTGCGACATCCGGACCGCGACCTGACGTTTCGCATCCATAATGCGTGCCATATGCTGGTGGGAATGGGACAGGTGAACCGCCACTTCGGTCAACAAATCTTGCATGGTTCCGCCTCCCCGCCTCCGCTCATTGCCATCGTGTACGTGCCCATCGTATTCGTGCCGTTCGGCGTTGTTTCATGCCTCCAACATCTTATGCGGCGCTTGCCCGTTTGCCACACGAAGACCTCTCGCTTATGGGAAAATGGAGTCTAGGCGACATGGCGAAACTTCCATCTTCAAGCGCATATAAGGCCTTAAAAGCCAAAAAGCGAGCCGATCGCCTCGGCTCGCCTCGCATTCCGCCATATCGCTTATCCGCACCGTCACTTTGCGCACGCGCTCATCCGCACCGTCACTTTGCGCACACGCTCATCCGCACCGTCACTTTGCGCACACGCTCATCCGCACCGTCACTTTCCGCACGCGCTCATCCGCACCTTCACTTCCCGCACGCGCTTATGCGTCCCGCCACTTTCCCGTACGCGTTTATCCGCGCCGTCACTTTCCCACGCGCGCTTAATCGCCCTGTCACCTTCCCGCACGCACTCATCCGCACAGTCGTTTACAACGCTTGAAGCAGCTTCGGCAGCGCGATGATCGGCGCGCCTCTGCGCCATCCGGCAAGCGCGCCCTCCGATACCTCCGCCATCGGCTTAAGGTGAAGATTCCAGCTCTTGAGCGCGGCGGGACCGAGCACGCGCCGGGCCATATCGCCCTCCAGATGATAGGCGGTCCCGTCCGGCAGCAGCGCGACGGCGCACGCCCGTCCGTCTACCGGCTCGGCGTCCTTGCCGTGCCAGCGGAAAGCCGCCTCCGCCGCTTCGATCGGGTCCCCGACGGGCCATCGGCGCATATCGATGCGCGAGAGCTTGACGGCCTCGAACGGCAGTACGCCCGTGACGAGCCTGCGCAAGCCGCCTTCCACCCAATAGACGTCGGCATCCGCAGCCCGAACGGCGACGCCATTTGGAAACAGCTCGCTGATCCCCAGCGCCTCCGCGCGCTCATCCGCTGCAGACGTGGAAGCGACGATGCCCGCGTACTGCTGCCAGCCCCGCCATTTATCTAGATAGTAGCGCTCGTTTGCCGTATGAATGCGGAGGAACCCGTCGCCCAGCGCCCGGATGCTGACGCTTCCGAAGTGGTGGATGAACGTGTCGCCCGCGATCACGAGACGTTGGCCGAGCAGCCGCACGCGAATGTCCCAGTCGTCGTCCTCGAAGTTGCCGAGCTCGAAGCCTTCGTCCAGATAGCCGATTTTCAGAAACGTCTCCCGCCGCATCAGCACGCAGAAGCCGACGAGCCGGTCCGTATCCTGCCAACGAGTGGGGTCGAGACGGTTGAAGTTTGACGCGAACGACTGCATGTCGTCGATATCCGTATACGGAACCGGAATCTGTTGTTCGCCGCTAATGAAGTTCGTCACCGGCCCCACCATGCCGATCCCAGGATCGCTGTTCAGACATGCGAGCAATTGATCCAGCCAGTTTTCAGTGACGAGGGTGTCGTTGTTCAGCAGCATCAACGTCCGTCCCTTTGCCATCATGAGTCCGATATTGCAGGCGCCGGCAAAGCCCAAATTACGTTCCATAACCCGGTACCGCACGGCCCCGCCGAGTCTCGCCAAATATTCGGCAGTCCCGTCGGTCGAGCCGTTGTCGATGACGATGATTTCGTAGGAAGGCTCCGTATGCCGCACGATGCTGTTCATGCACTTCGCGAGCAGCTCCCGTTGATTATAGGTAGGAATGATAATACTCGTGCCGTCGAAAAGCGTGTCGAAGCTCGCAAGTCCCGCCTGTACGCCTTCGCGATATCCGTTGCCGTAACCGTCCTGATAGCCCGGAGTGGCCCGGACGCGTGCTGCGCTGCGCCGGGATCGCGGCCGAATGGCGCGCCTGCCTCCGCGAGAGACCCGATTTTTAACCATCTGCGCCTGCCTCCTTTCCTGAAGACTGAAGCGTCGTCCCGACGCTATTCTCCCGCGGGCGTTGCCGTCCCGCCCAGCCTGTCTGCCATATGGCCGAAGTCGAAGGCGGCTTTGCCGGTCCGCTCGGCCAGCAAGACGCAGATCGGGACCGCCGCGACGCCCGCGGACACGAGCGCCAGATCGAACGGCACGGCGGCCGCCCGTTCCACGGCGCTGGCATAATCCGCGACGCCGTCCACCGGCACGACCGTATGGACGACCTCGAGACCGGCGCCGCGCAGCGCGCGCGCCAGCGCCTCCGCGCTGTTGCCGACGATGACGATCCGCTTGCCGGCGGCTAGCCTCATCAAAAGGCCCGACTCGTGCAGCGCATAATTGACCATAGAACTCGTTAGGCGCAGCGACTCCGGCGGTACGCCGTTGCGCCGGAGCGCCTCGAACAGCAGCGGCTGGTAGTTCGGTCTGCGCGACAGCGGCACGCCGACGACCGTCGCTCTGCGAATGGCTGCCGCGAGTACGTCTCTGGCTGCGCTGTCCGGCGCAGCTACCCCTGCATACGAGAGAAAAGGACTTTCCCGAGCGATCTCCGCCGCCGGCTTTAACGTATCCTGGGCCAGCGTGAGCAGTTCCCCGTCTCCCAGCCGGACGACACTGTACGGCCGACCGCTCGCGAGTGCGTCTTCCAGCTCGTTGCATAGCTCCTGCGGACCGAGCAATCGAATGCTTCGCGTCAGCACGTGAGGAATTCCCGCTGCGAGAACCTCGGCCACCGAGATGTCGGGCACGATCCGGTCGCCCGGCAAGGCGGCCTCGAGCAAGCGCTCGCCGCCATCGTAAAGACCCTCCCGGTAGCCTTCGTCATAGCCGGGGGACTCCCGCTGCTGCGTTTCGTTAGCGGCTCGGACCGAGGGCCGCAGCTTCCTGCGCCGCATCCGCCCCTTGCGCCCGGGACCGCCTACGCCTCGCCTGCCGCTCCATTTGCCCCTGCGGGATACCGCTTTAGATCGCCTCAAGGCCGCTCCGCCGCGCCCGCGGGCGATCCTTTTCAAGGCAAGACGCCCTTCAGCTTCCCGCTCGCTTCCTCGAGCGATTCGAAGGTTCCCGCGTCGTTCCACCAGCCCGACAGCTCGCGGAACGTCAGCTTGCCCGCATGGGCGTAGGCGTTGTTCACGTCCGTGATCTCCAGCTCGCCGCGCTGCGAGGGCTTGATCCCGTCGATGATGTCGAACACGTCACTGTGATACATGTAAAGGCCCGTCACGCAGTAAGAGGAGGCGGGATGCTCCGGCTTTTCTTCAATGTGCAGGATCTTGCCTCCCGCTTCATCCATCTCGGGAACGCCGTAGCGGCGCGGATCGTCCACCGGGTAAAGAAGGACCATCGCACCTTCCGCCTGGCGCTGGAAATCGTCGAAGTACGGCGCGACCGACTCAGAGAATAAATTGTCCCCGAGCAGCACCGCGAACTTCTCGCCCGGATGCAGCATCGGGCGCGCCAGCTCCAGCGCTTGCGCGATGCCGCCCGCCTCCTCCTGCACCCGGTATACGATCGAAACGCCCCAGTCCCGACCGCTGCCCAGCACCTCGACGAAGCCGCCGAGCGAGCTGCGCCCCGTCACGAGCACGATATCCCTGACCCCGGCCTCGCGCAGCCGCGCGATGCCGTAGCAGATCATCGGATACCTGCCGACGGGCAGCAAATGCTTGTTCGTCCAATACGTGAGCGGCTTCAGCCGCGTTCCTGAGCCGCCTGCCAATATTACGGCTTTCAAGGCCACCCCTCCTTCAGATTTTCGCGAGCGAATCCAGACTCCATTTCTCGGCAAACGCCCGCCTGTCCAGCGCCATAGCCCCGATAAAATCGTCCCCTTCGCCGTGATCGGCTCCGTCGGAGCGGCGGACGATCTGCCCGCTTACAGGCTGCGGATCGCATCCGTTCAGCCTTGCGCGCAGCGCATAATCCGCGAATGCCCAAGCCCCGCTGCGAAACCGGGTATCCAGCAGCCCGATCTGCTCCATTGCCTGCCTGCGCATCGCAAGGCAAGCCCCGCCGTTGTACGCCTCGAGGGCGCTCGTCCCGTTAAAGGCATCCTCGGGCGAGCCCGGAAGTATAGCTACCCCTCCGCGACCTCCTGCGCCGAGCGCCTCCTCGACCGCAGACAGCCAGCCGGGAAGGACGATCCAATCTTCCGCGAGCAGAACAATACGGTCCGTCGCCGCGAGCCGCAGCCCTCTGTTGCAGGCTTCGGCCAACCCGATTGCGCCGGGCAGCGCAATATAAGCGATGCCGCTTCTTACGCACCAGGCTGCCGTTTCCGGCGAACGTCCCACAGCGACCACGATCATATCCACCGCGCGCACGGCATGCTGCCGGACGGCACGAATGCACGCCGCCAGACGCTCGGAACGGTTAAAGCTGGGGATAACCACTGTCGTCCGTAACAAGGCCTCCCCCTCCGATCGCCTGGCGGTTGCGCTTATGATCCGGGAAGCCCAGTCTCGCGCCCCGCATCGACAAGCAGTCCCGCCAAGCCGCCGTATGATCGCTTCCGGCGGACACCGGCACATCCCGCTCTCCCGAGAAGGGAACGCCGTCGCACACCGATACGCGCAATCCCAGGACAAGCGCGGCCGCCTGCGCTCTCGCGGGAATCCCGAGCGCTTCCGTTCCGATCGCGTCGATCGCCCGCCGCGACAAGGCGAAGGGTACGCCGCCGATGGCGTCGGCGCGAAGATCCGGTCTGCCAAGAGAAACGTTGAGGAACTCCCGCAGCCAGGAGGCTTCGCCTCTGCGGTCGAAAGATCCCTCGTGCGACGTTCTGTCGCTGAGCGCCGCATCCGTGCCTGCGTCCGTCCGCACGAGCAGCGCGCCAAGCAGTCTCGCCGGGCAGAGTTTCGCGCCGTCCGCGAACAGCACGGTGTCCGCGCCCGTCAGCCTCGCGCCGGCCGCGCGGGCCGCATGCGGACTTTCATACCCCGCCGGCGAATGGACCACGACGATACGGGGATGCGACAGCAGCGTCTCCAGCACCGGCTCGGCATCCGCTCCCAGCACGACAACAATCTCTTGGAGCGGCAGCCGTTCAAGCTCGGCCAGCACCGCCTGCAGCGGCGCCGCCCTGCCATTGGCATATAAGACGGCGGAAGCCGAACCCTGCAGAGGCAGCAGCTCGCGCTGCATCGCCATGCCGGTGCCCTGACGGATGCCGGCGGCATAAGCCGGGCCGTATCGATAGAACCGCATTCGCCCCGCAGCTCCTGCCTCCGCATGTCGGTTCGCTTTTTCCGCCCATGTTCGCTGCGCGTAATCGCTTAGCGCCTCGAGTGTGCCGTCCGGATGGGCCGAGCGCCACGCGGCGCCGTCGACTGCGCCTTCGTGCCGCCAGTGCATGGCGTCCTTGCCCGTCATATCCGCGGAAGCGACGCCTCTTTTGACAACTCTTTTGGCGACTCTTTTGAGAAATCTTTTGGCAACTCCTTTGGTGACTCCTTTGGCAACTCCTTTGGTGACTCCTTTATAGAAACGTCCGCGCGCAGCGGTTATACGTCGGTAGACTCTTTTTCGCGCGGGCCTGGCGCCTCTCAAAGCGGTTCTTCTCCTCATGCGCCGTCACCTCCGCGCGGGGTCGTTTCTTGCGGCGGCTGCCCGGCGGTTCCGTCGCTCTTCAGCCACCAGCCGATCGCCTCGAGATGATCCCCGATAATAAGCGGCTCGAGCGATCCTGTACGCTCGCGCTTCGTCCGCGGCCTGTTCAGCATGCCCACGTCGATATGCCGCACCCGCTTGACGGTCATGCCGGCATGGAGCGCCTTCGTCATCGCGAGCGGCGGCACCGCCAGCGCCTCCGCGCCGATCGCGGCCAACGCGCGGCGGCTGATTGCATGAGGCACCGCGGTCATGGACGCCCCCTCAAGATCCGGCCTGCCGAGCAGCGCGTTCAGCGCATGCTTCGCCAGGATGACATTGTGTACGACCGGACGCTTGCGCGGACCGGAATAATCGTTCAGGGCGATATCCGTGCCCCGTTCGATCGCGTTCGCGAACGCGCGCAGCCGGGCGGCGGGAATGACCATATCGGCGTCAATGAACAGCAGCGTGTCGCCGGACGCCTCACGCGCGCCGACGGCCCGGCCAACGTCATGGCCGAGAGGACGGTCGAATACGAGGACGCGCGCGCCGCTCGCACGGGCGATGGCCAGGGAGCCGTCGGTGGAACCGTTTAGCACGGCGATGACTTCGGTACGCGGATGAACGCGGTACGCTTCCCTGATGACGCGCGCCAGCGTCCGCTTCTCGTTCATCACCGGAATGATGACCGATACTGCGGGCGGCCGCCACGCTTCCTCTCCGCGAGCGCCTGTCCGGGTCGTTTGCGCGCGAGAATCAGTCGCAGGACGCGTCGCCGCCGCGCGCGATGCCTTGCCTGGCGCCCGTCCCAGGCGAGCTGGGCGAGCCCGATTTCGGCGGACAAGCTGCCGGATGCGCTTGGGACTTGCGGGTCTGCCGCTACCGGTCCGGTGCTTCATCGAATCCCCCCCTGTCAGGCAGCAGTGTACAGGACATCATATGTGCAACGTGTCCATACGCAACGGCACTTGTACGAGAGACAAGAGCCCGTACCATTTGTGAAAAAAGGGGGGACGGCGAAAAGCCCTCGCCGCCTGTATGCGGGGCGAGGGCTTGCGAGCGGACACGTATCAGTTCGCTTTATTGCCGACGGCCAGCCATTGGATGCGGCCGTTCGGGGCGGGTGTCAGACGCGTGCGGCAGACGTCGAACGTCGCCTTATCCGCCGATTTCTCCTTCAGCGAGCAGATGCAGCCCGGATGGTCGGCCATCGCGAAGACGACATACGCATCGTCCGCGTATGGAGCTTCGAACGAGACGGAAACTTCGATGCGGTCCTCAATGCCGCCAAACGCATAGTCGACATGACCGAATGCCAGACCGACGCCGGGAACGGCCGCCGCGACAGCAAGCATCGGAAGCGCCGGCGTTGCAGGCTGGATCTCCGTTTGCGCGAGCTGCAGCTTCGTCGTCTGGAGCGCGCCGCTCAGATCCGAGAGCAGACCGCCAACCTCTGGCGCGAGCTTGTCGAAGGTAACGGCGCCGGTCGCCAGATGCGCGTTATTAACGCTCTCGTCCTGTAATTTATTGGCGCTGACAGCGCCGTCGGCCAGTTGCTCGCAGCCGATTGAGCCAGGCGCAATCTTGTTTGCGGTGACGCTCCATTCGCCGAGCGCTTCCCGCTCGACGCAGCCTTCGCTCAGGTGATAGGCCATAATAGCGCCTTGACTTATATGACCAGCATTCACGCTGCCTTCGGCCAGCTTGCCGCCGTCGACCGACCGCTCCTCGATGTGGATGTTGCCGACACTCGCGGCCGCCAGCTTGTCGAAGGTGACGGCGCTGTTTTCAAGGTGATTCGTACCGACCGCAAAGTATGCGATCGCAGACGTATCGACGCTGCCAGGAGCCAGCTTATCGGCCGTCACGCTGCCCGCGTCCAAGGCAAAAGCTCCGAAGTTCACGGCGAGTTTTTCTGGCGTCACGCTGCCGTCGGCAAGCGCCGACGTGTCCACGCTGCCTGCTGCCAGCTTGCTCGTCGTCACACTGCCGTCGGCCAGCTTCTCTTCATTTACGCTGTTGTCCGCCAAAGCCCACGACTCTACGCTGCCTGCTGCCAGCTTGCTCGTCGTCACGGCGCCGTCGGCCAGCTTCGCTTCGTTTACGCTGTTGTCCGCCAGAGCCCCCGAGTCTACGCTGCCTGCTGCCAGCTTTCTCGTCGTCACACTGCCGTCGGCCAGCTTCTCTTCATTTACGCTGTTGTCCGCCAGAGCCGACGAGTCCACGCTGCCTGCTGCCAGCTTGCTCGTCGTCACACTGCCGTCGGCCAGCTTCTCTTCATTTACACTGTTGTCCGCCAGAGCCGATGAACCCACGCTGCCCGCTGCCAGCTTGCTCGTCGTCACACTGCCGTCGGCCAGCTTCTCTTTATTTACACTGTTGTCCGCCAGAGCCGACGAGTCCACGCTGCCTGCTGCCAGCTTGCTCGTCGTCACGGCGCCGTCGGCAAGCTTCGCTTCGTTTACGCTGTTGTCCGCCAGAGCCGACGAGTCCACGCTGCCTGCTGCCAGCTTGCTCGTCGTCACACTGCCGTCGGCCAGCTTCTCTTTATTTACACTGTTGTCCGCCAGAGCCCACGATTCTACGCTGCCTGCTGCCAGCTTGCTCGTCGTCACACTGCCGTCGGCCAGTTTCGCTTCGTTTACGCTGTTGTCCGCCAGAGCCCACGATTCTACGCTGCCTGCTGCCAGCTTGCTCGTCGTCACACTGCCGTCGGCCAGTTTCGCTTCGTTTACGCTGTTGTCCGCCAGAGCCGATGAACCCACGCTGCCCGCTGCCAATTTGCGCGACGTCACGATGCCGTCTGCCAATTTTGCAGAAATTATACTGCCATCAGCAAGGACTTCCGAATCTACACTGCCTACTGCAAGCTTGCTCGTCGTTACAACGCCGTCTGCCAATTTCTCAGCATATACACTGCCATTGGCCAGGGCCGTTGCACCCACGCTACCTGCCGCCAACTTGCTCGACGTGACGCTACCGTCGGCCAGCTTCAATTCGTTCACACTGTTGTCCGCCAACGCCGCCGCATCCACGCTGCTCGCAGCCAGTTTGCTCGACGTGACGCTGCCATCCGCCAACTTGGCTTCATTAACGCTATTGTCCGCCAGCGCCGCTGATTCCACGCTGCCTGCCGACAACTTATTCGCCGTTACGCTGCCGTCGGCCAGCTTCGCTTCGTTCACGCTGCCATCCGCCAGCTTCGCTTCGTTCACGCTGTTGTCTGCCAACGCCGCCGATTCCACGCTGCCTGCCGACAACTTATTCGCCGTTACGCTGCCGTCGGCCAGCTTCGCTTCGTTCACGCTGCCATCCGCCAGCTTCGCTTCGTTCACGCTGTTGTCTGCCAACGCCACCGATTCCACGCTGCCTGCGGCCAACTTGCTCGACGTTACGCTGCCGTCAGCCAGCTTCGCTTCGTTCACGCTGTTGTCCGCCAACGCCGACGCATCTACGCTGCCTGCAGCCAGCTTGCTCGAAATAACGCTGCCGTCGGCCAGCTTCGATTCGTTCACGCTGTTGTCCGCCAACGCCGACGCATCTACGCTGCCTGCAGCCAGCTTGCTCGACGTAACGCTGCCGTCGGCCAGCTTCGCTTCGTTCACGCTGTTGTCCGCCAACGCCGACGCATCTACGCTGCCTGCAACCAACTTGCTCGACGTAACGCTGCCATCCGCCAGCTTCGCTTCGTTCACGCTGTTGTCCGCCAACGCCGACGCATCCACGCTGCCTTCAGCCAACTTGCTCGACGTAACGCTGCCATCGGCCAGCTTCGCTTCGTTCACGCTGTTGACCGCCAACGCCGCCGCATCCACGCTGCCTTCAGCCAACTTGCTCGACGTGACGCTACCGTCCGCCAGCTTCGCTTCATCAACGCTGTTGTCTGCCAACGCCGCCGCATCCACGCTGCCTTCTGCCAACTTGCTCGCCGTTACGCTGCCATCCACCAGCTTCGCTTCATCAACGCTGTTGTCTGCCAACGCCGCCGCATCCACGCTGCCTGCCGACAACTTATTCGCCGTTACGCTGCCATCCGCCAGCTTCGCTTCGTTCACGCTGTTGTCTGCCAACGCCGCCGTATCCACGCTGCCTTCTGCCAACTTGCTCGACGTAACGCTGCCGTCGGCCAGCTTCGCTTCGTTCACGCTGCCGTCGGCCAGCTTTGCCGCGTTCACGCTGCCTGCTGCCAGCTTGCTCGCGATTACGCTGCCGTCGACCAATGATACGGATTCGACGCTCCACGCGGCCAGTTTGCCTGCGGTCACACTGCCTGCGGCCAGCTTAGCTGCATCCACGCTGCCGACGGCAAGCTTATTGGAAGTGACGCTGCCATCCGCCATCGCTTCAGTCCCTACGCTATCCGCAGCCAGCTTGCTTGCGTCTACGCTGCCCGCAGCCAGAGCTGCCGCATCTATGCTTCCCGAGGCCAGCTTGCTCGACGTAATGCTGCCATCGGCTAAGGCGAAGGCGCCTACGCTACCAGCAGCCAGCTTGCTCGAAACTACGCTGCCGTCGGCCAGCGCTGCCGAATCCACGCTATCGGCGGCCAGCTTGCCGAACGTCACGCTGCCCTTTGCCAGCGCCGACGAACCGACACTGCCGGAAGCCAGCTTATCGGATGTCACGCTGTCTTCCGCAAGTGCCGCCGATTCAACGCTGCCCGGAGCAAGTTTGTCGGCTGTGACGCTGCCCTCGGCCAGCGCCGACGAGCCCACGCTGCCTTCCGCCAGCTTGCTCGAAGTGACCGCCCCGTTCTGCAGCTGGGCGGCGCCTATCGCATTCGCCTGCAAGCGTTCCGCGCCGATCGGCGCACCCGCCTCCGCGATCGCTGCAAGCAGAATCGGATCCAACTGACCGGGACCGACAGCGCCGGATCCCAAATGCACGCGGCCGACGGCGCCGTTCGCGATGCTCGAAGCCGTGACGCTTGCGTCGGCAAGTTTGTCGACCGTTACTGCGCCGTCAGCTAGCTTCTCCTCGTTTACGATGCCGTCAGCGAGCTTATCGGACGTCACCGAGCCTGCGGCCAGCTTCTCGGCCGTTACGGCATTGGAACGAAGATGGTAGGCCGTAACAGCAGCCTCCTCGATCCGTTCAGCATCGATACGGCTCTCCGCCAGCGCTGCAATTTTCAGCATATCGGACGACAGGTGGCGGAGAGATACCGCACCTCTGCCGATATGGATCCCCCTCACAGCTTCCGACTGCAGCTGCGCTTCTCCGACGCTCATGGCGTCCAACTGCGCCCAGCCTACGGCACGTTCCGCCAGCGCTTCGCGCGTTACACTGCCCTCACTGAGCTTTTCGGACGTTATTGCCCCCTCTGCGAGCGCTGCGGCATTCACGCTTCCCACGCTCAAATGACGGGCTTCCACGGCGTCGTTTGCCAGCTTGCCGGCCGTCACGCTCGATTCGGCCAGTTTGTCGGCCGTGACCGAGCCCGCGATGAGCGAATCCGTGCCCACGCTGTCGTTCGTCAAATGGTGCTCCGACACGGCCCCCTCGGCAAGCGCGTCCCCGGTGACCGCCCCGAATCGCAGCTGCTCGGCGCCGATCGCGTCTTGTGCCAGCTTCGAGTGTCCGACGCTGCCTTCGGCCAACTGCTCCGGACCGACCGCGCCTGGTTGGATCGCTTCTCTGCGTACGCTGCCAGCAGCCAAATGCACCTCGCCTACCGCGCGATCCGCGAGCTCGCTTCCGCCGATTGCGCCTTTGGCGATGGCCGGTCTGCTTACCGCGCCGGCTGCAATTTTCGCGCCGGTCACGCTGCCGTCCGCAAGCTTCGCGCCGGAAACGGACAAATCCGCGAGCTTTTCGACCGTAACCGACTCAGGCGCAAGCTTCAGCGAAGTCACGACATGATCGTTCAGATGATGAGCCGCTACCGATCGGATGGCCAGCTGCTGCCCGCCGACGGCGCCGTCAGCCAACTGATCCGCGGTTACCGCGTTTACGCGAATGGCTGCCGTATCCACCGCTCCGATCGCAAGCTGTTCGCCGCCGACGCTCCCTTTGCCGAGGTGAAGCGCTTCGATCGCGCCGGGCGCGATATGAGGACCTTGCACGGCGCCGCCTGCGATTTTAGGTGCGATGACTGCACCGTCCGCAAGATGCACAGAACCTACCGCCCCATTTGCAAGCTGGTCCGCAAGCACGGAACCTGCCGCCAGGTGCGCCGGTCCGACGGCGCGTTCGGCGATTTTGGCGCCGTTTACGGCACCGTCTGCCAGTTGGTCGGCGTTTACGGCGCCCTTAGCCAGACGATCGCCGCCGATCGCGCCGGCCGCGATATGCTTGCCTTGCAGCGTTCCGTTCGCGACATGGTCAGCCAGAATAAGCCCCGCCGTCAGGTGCTCGGCTCCGATGGCGCCTGCGGCGATCTTCGCTGCACCTATCGCGCCATCGCGAATCTTCAAGCCGGTCACGGCGCCGTCCGCAAGTTTGGCGGTATCCACGCTTTCGTGCGCCAGGTTTTCAGTCAGCACGGACCCGCGCTTGATTTTGTCCGATGTGATCGATTGCTCCTGCAGCAGCTCGGACGTGATGATCGATAACGACAGGTGCTTGGCTTCAATAGAACGCTCGGCGAGCTTGTCGCCGCTGATGATCCGGTCGGCCAGCTTCTCCGAAGTGATGCTGCCGTCCTTCAGCTTGTCGCCCGTGACGGACTTGTCGCGCAGCTTTTGGCCCGAGACAGCGTTTTTGGCCAAATGCTCGCCCGTGATCGTCTCTTGCGCAATCTTCTGCCCGCTCACCGATCGGTCGGCCAGCTTGATTTGAGAAACGGCGTAATCGGCCAACTGCGCCGTTGTAACCGCCTCGCTATCGATGTGGGAAGTACGAACGGCGCGAGGCGCAAGTTTGCTTTCCGCGACGGAAGCATCCGCCAGATCGTCCGTATAAACGAGCGGCTTCGGTTTGCCTGGCAGACGCTGCTCTAGCAGTCTATCGTAGCGTGCCTCCCGGTTGAAGGCAGGGGAGGGCGCTTCATTTGCCGTGGTCTTTTGATTGGAGACGGTGACATTCGAGGGCGCTGCCGCATCGCGCTCGGCCTCTTCTTTTTTCGCGACGTCAGAAGCGGATACTCCCGTTTCGGATACGGACACGAATTCATCGGACCCGAAGGTGGCGTTCGGCTCGTTTGTCTGTGCGAAGTTGTCTAACGGTTCTGCCGTCACAAAGTCGTTCGTCGGCCCAGGCGAAAAAATGTCGGAAGGCACGCCGTCGATTCTTGGCCGATACTTCGTGTTGCGCCTGGCCTGGCCTTCGTCGGTACTTCTCTTCAAAGAGGGTTGAGCGGCTTCCTTCGAAACTGGTGGCTGGTCCGCCGTAATGCCGGACTCCTTGCGTATTGCCGGAACATCCTCAGCGGAAACGGGCGCTTGTTGTTCCGTCGCAGGTGCAGCACTGTGCAGTCCGACCTTCTCTTGTTCTTCCGTGCGCAGCTCTTCGACCCATTTTAATTCCTGTTGGTTGGGGTTATCTACAAAGTATAGCGGTTTTCGAGCCGGCCGCTTCTTTTTTCCCGATTTGGACGTCTTCATGTGAGGCTCCTTCCCGAATATGATCTGCCTCATACTATGCAGGCTTCCGGGCTGTTGTCACGACGGCTTCGAGACCATGCAAAATTGCAGTTTACTTTTTCAGGGTTCGGGCGTATATTAAAACCTATCAAGGGTTTTGCCCCAGTGCAACTTTATGTCCCATATGCCAAAATTATTGCCTTATGCAGATTATATTTATCTCAACAAGAGGTGATCCGTCATGAAAGAAGAAGCCGCGCTCAGCACCCCGCCCGCCGGCGGCTGGCGCCACAAGGATGGCATGCCTTCGCTGCCGGAAGCGCACAGAAGTCTCAAAGTGCCGCACAAGGGCTCGCTGATCCGCAAATTTTTGGCCTTTGCCGGTCCCGGCTATCTCGTCGCTGTCGGCTACATGGATCCGGGCAACTGGGCCACTGATTTAGCAGGCGGTTCCCAGTTCGGATACGCGCTCCTCTCGGTCATCCTACTGTCCAACCTGATGGCGATGGTGCTTCAAGCGCTGTCCGGCAAGCTCGGTATCGTCACGGGCAAAGACCTTGCCCAGGCATGCCGCGATCATTACAGCAAGCCTGTAGCGGTCGGACTTTGGGCGCTCTGCGAGCTTGCGATCGCCGCCTGCGACTTGGCCGAAGTGATCGGTGCCGCCATCGCTTTGAACTTGCTGTTCGGCCTTCCGCTACTATATGGCGTTATTTTAACCGCGTTCGACGTCCTTATTATTTTGTTCCTTCAAAATAAAGGCTTTCGTTACATCGAGGCATTCGTCATCGCGCTCATCGTGCTCATCGGCGCATGCTTCGGCATCGAGCTGTTCCTGTCGCACCCTTCCGTCGCAGGCATCGCCAAAGGATTCGTGCCGAGCGCGGAGATCATCTCCAATCCGACCATGCTCTATATCGGAATCGGTATTCTGGGCGCGACGGTTATGCCGCACAATCTTTACCTGCACTCGTCGATCGTCCAGACACGCGATTACGAACGCACGCCCTCAGGCAAGCGCCAAGCCATCAAGTACGCGACCTGGGACTCCTCGATCGCATTGTTCTTCGCCCTGTTTATCAACGCGGCGATACTAATCATTGCAGCTGCGGCATTCCACACGACCGGCCACTCCGAGGTGGCGGACATCGACGAAGCTTACCATCTGCTTGCGCCGTTGCTTGGCACTGCCGCGGCATCCGTCCTGTTCGGCGTCGCGCTGCTCGCATCGGGACAGAACTCTACGCTGACCGGCACGCTCGCTGGCCAGATCGTCATGGAAGGCTTCCTGAATTTCCGGATGAAACCTTGGCTCAGGCGTCTTATCACGCGACTCATCGCGATCATACCTGCAGTCATCGTGACAGCCTTGTACGGGGAAAAGGGAACGATGGACCTGCTCATCCTAAGCCAGGTTATTCTATCCTTGCAGCTGTCCTTTGCCGTCGTTCCGCTCGTCAAGTTCACGTCCGACCGCACCAAGATGGGCGAGTTCGCCAACAAAGCATGGCTGAAGTGGCTGGCTTGGACCATTGCCGCCGTCATTATGGTTCTTAACGCATACTTGCTGTTCCGCACGTTTTTCGGATAATAAACCAGTTAAAAGCCCGCGCGGACTAACCGCGCGGGCTTCTTCATGCCTGCTGTTCGTTATGCGCACTCTCCTCCACCTACTCTTCCATGCCTCCCGTCCCCAGGTCGCGCTGGAGCTCGGCCAGCCATCGATCCGCCGTGTGCCGCCAAGTAAACCGTTCCAGCACGCGTTCGCGCCCCATAGCGCCCATCCTCAGGCGCAGCATCTCATCCTCCAGCAGCAGCGAGATCCGTTCGGGAAGCTCGACAGCCAAGCGGTGCGGATCGACCAGAAAGCCCGTAACGCCGTCCTCTACAATCTCCTTCATGCCGCCGACTCGGCAGGCGACGACCGGCAGCCCTGAAGCCATAGCTTCTACGTTGACGAGACCGAAGGCTTCACGGCGCACAGATGGAACGACAGTCAGATCCGCCATGCCGAACCAAGCCGGCATATGCTCGTGCGATACGTAAGGCTCGAAGTGAACGTAGCGACGCCAAGGCTTAGCCATGCGCAGCAGCTTGCGCGAGTAAGCGGAAGTACGGTTGGAGCCGTAAAATGGAGAGCCTACGATAACCATCAGCACGTTCGGGTGACGGCGGACGAGCGCAGGCAGCGCTGCGAGCAGATGATGAACGCCTTTCAACGGGATCAGACGGCCGGCGAACAAAACGATCTGACGATGCTGCCAGCCACGGGCGCTCCGTACGGCCTCGCGCAGAGCCCGCCCGCCAAACCAAGCCGGATCGACGCCCGGATAAACGACGCCTAGCTTGGCGGTTGAACGAGGCGACCTCTTCTCGACATCCGCTTTTAAAAAGAAACTGTTAACAAGTATCCGATCTGCTGCCCCGAGGCACGTTCGAAGCTCCTTGGGAGAAATCGCCTTTCCCGAGATAAAGGTGTTCGAGTGCAAATGCAGCCACACGCGCGCACCGGGAAATTGCCGCTTCAACAGCGGCACCAGGCGCGGCCGGTTTTCCACCTCGATGAGCTGCGGCCGGTACGCCCGAAGTCCCGCGACTACGCCTGACAGGTAGGCTCGTCGTCCCGGTGCCCGTATGCGTTCGCAGCGGGCGCCGTGGAGCATTCCTCTTCGGGGCAGGCCCTTCGCGGTTCTTCCGTAAATGCGCACCTCCAGATGGTCCGCGAGCAAAGGCACGAAATTTTCAACGACACGCTCCACAGACCCCCCGCGAGGCGCAGGGACCGGGTACGCACCCGGCGTTACGAATGCGGCTCTCACGGGATCACGCCCCTCGTCCTGTACTTCAGACAGCATACACCCGGAGGCTGTTGCCGGACACGGCGAGTAACCCGCGGTATGGCGAATCATCCGCAAATGGGTGTGCAATAGCGCTTCTAATAAAATTCACCACCCAGGCAGGTTGAAGTTTGCCCACCGATATGTCACACTAGGGAACGACTGCGCCCGAATCACATTCGCAGTCCGGAATTTTATCTACGAGGCAAAGGAGTGGCCGTACGATGAACCGTTGGCTGCTGCGCGCCATGACGGAGCTGTCTTCGCGCAAATTCATTTCCCGCATAGCAGGGAGCATTGCCAAGTCGCCGATGAGTCGGCGCTTTATTCCCCGATTTGTGGCGGTATACCGGATTCCGGTTGAGGAAGCGGAGAAGCCGCTTGCCGATTACGCAACGCTGAACGAGTTTTTCACCCGGCGGCTAGCCCCCGGCAGCCGGACCATTGATGCGACGCCCGACGCACTGGTAAGCCCGGTGGACGCGCGAATCGCCGCCTGCGGACCGATCGAGAACGGCCTGCTCATGCAGATTAAGGGACAGGACTACTCGCTGGAAGAGCTGCTGAACCGCTCTCCGCGCGCAAGCCAATACAGAAGCGGCTACTATTGGGTGCTTTACCTTAGTCCGACCGACTATCACCGTATCCACACACCCTGCGCAGGCGAGATCGTCGAGACCGAGCATATCCCCGGCCGGGTCTATCCCGTGAACGAACGCGGGCTTACCCTGATGCGCCGAGTACTCTCGCGAAACGAGCGGCTCATTACCTACCTGCGCCATGGCAGCGGAGAGATCGCTGTCGTGAAGGTCGGCGCGTTTAACGTCAGCAGCATCAAGTACATAGAGCCTCTCCCCCGCTCGCTCGAGCGCGGACAAGAGATGGCCTACTTCGAATTCGGCTCCACCGTCGTGCTCCTTACAGAGGACGACACCTTCCTGCCGCTGCCTGGCTTCAAAGCGGGCGATCAGGTCCGGGTAGGCCAGCTCCTAGGCACATTAGTTGCAGATCCCGCTTCAAAATAAACGACCAGCGGACCGACGCTGTCCCGAGGCGACGAGTTAACTCTCGCCGTCCATGGCGCAGCAGTCGGTCCTTTTTAATTGCCGGAATAGGCATATACTTACACCTAAGCAGCCACTACCAAAACACAGAACCAAAACACGTGAACTACGCGAACCTCCCTATGCCCGAATACCAAAATGCCCAAGCAACCGGAACATGCGGAGCACCCAAACACCTAGAACACCCAACACCCGGAACACCCAACACCTAGAACACCCAACACCCAGATCACCGAACACCCAGATCACCCAACACCCAGATCACCCAACACCCAGATCACCCAACACCCAGATCACCCAACACCCGAACACCATTTTCCCCATTGACACGATATCCCTTTCGCACAGGTTGGATGCCGAGTTGACCAAACTTATTAAACCGCAAAATATATAAAAGTTAAGGATGTAAGATATAAGGCCGCAAACATAAGTTCGCAAAACGCAAGGACTCAAAGTTTGAGTGAGTTTAACGAATTGGAATAATAACATCATATTAAGAAAACAGTGTGGATAAAGGCATTTGACCTGGAGATAACCACGTGCGTGTGCGCGCGTCCTTACGAAATGCAGATGTTTCGGGACAGCTTCGCTTCATTCGTTCGGCCGGTCCAGCGGATACTGCGGATGCCAGACCTTTTGCGCACAAGTTCGGGTTGTGTTATGGTGCCGATCCGTCCACAAAGCGATAATAAAGCCTTAAACCCATCTGTTCTTACATTTACGCGGAAGCAGTATTCGTCCAGATACGCCTGCAGATGCTTAGGTCCAATTCCCCCGAACGTCCGTGCGAGCCAAGCGATTGCACCGCGCCACACTGCCCCCAATGCCGTCACTCCTTCGCGTCCCGATGCCTTAACGATTTCGATGCGCCGCTCCCCTGTTCGATCTTCCGTTGCATGGCGCCACAAAAAGCCGCCGAACGAATCGACGTCGAACGTACGACGATTAAATGTCTTGGCGGACACCCTTTTAATTTTGACTTCCGCGAGCTCGCCGCTCTCCGGATCGATCGAAGCCCCTACGACGGCAGGCTCGTCCCGATAAGCTAAAGGATCCGAGGGCCGATTCGTCACCGGTCGCGCGTAGAAGTCACCCACTAATTGCAAATCACCTGTTAACGGACGCCCCTCATCGTGCATTTGAATCGCAAACCGAAGCTTATGATTAATGAGCCAAGCCGTCTTATATGTAACTTGAATAAGCTCCGCCAGCAATACGGCCGAGATACCGGTCCCCATTAAAAACAATGCCTGAAACCACTTAACGAGCGGCGTGCCGGTACCTTGCAAAATCGTGCCCGCGGTAAGCGAGGTCTGATGAGAGCATGAGCTGCATTCGAACAGCCTGCGCCCGCGGGAAACAATACGATAAAAGTCGAGCCCCCCGCAGCGCGGACAACGAAAGCCGTCGGGCCATTTTGCACGAAAAAGAGCGATCTCGCAATCTTCTTCGCTAAAAGCCGGTGCCTGCTCGCACAAACGGTTCGAATCGCTCATCCTCATTCCTCCTACAAAAAAGAGATCATATGTTCGTATTATACCATTTTAATACTATTTGAAGCAAGGAAAGAATTGTCGCACTGCATGGACGGGAGAGCACACTTAATCGAAATTCCAGGCACACGAACATTGCCAGAACGAATGGGATAATGGTGCAATGGATGACTAGACACGCTTCCTGTGCGAAGGGGATAATGTCGAAACGCCGGAACTAGTCGCTTACCTGAGTGAAGGGGATAGCGTCGAAACGGTGGAATTAGGAGTCTTGCCTGTGCGAAAGGGATAGCGTCGAAACGGCGGAATTAGACGTCTCGCCTGTGCGAAGGGGATAGCAGTGTAATGTCAGAAATAGACCAATTGGGCACAGACAACTCGGTAATAAAAAGTAAAGAACCCTATCGAATCTCCGAAGGGCTCTTTCCGGTGTATTGTTTAAATTGGCGACTGAAAAAGAAAATATCTCGGTAGCCGAGGGCATCGGCGACTTCGGTCACGTTCATACCGGCGTGCAGCAGCAGATGCTGCGCTCGCTCGATTCGGGTGCGAATCATATAGGTCTGTACTGAGAATCCGATCAGCTCTTTGAACTTGACCGAAAAGTATCTCGGCGAC
The DNA here is from genome assembly GCF_030014955.1 of Cohnella hashimotonis. Lineage (NCBI taxonomy): Bacteria > Bacillati > Bacillota > Bacilli > Caryophanales > Paenibacillaceae > Cohnella > Cohnella hashimotonis. Next base: position 1,370,154 of record NZ_JAGRPV010000001.1, on the reverse strand, counting down.
AAGCCCGCTCGCGCTGCCAGATCATCCACACGGTGGGACTCTCCCGGGTGCTGGCGGATGTAGTTGGCAACTTCGTGAATGCTCTCTGTCAGTTGATTGCTCGCTTTGCGCTCGACCGGTTCCTCGAGATCGTTGCGCAGCAGATGAATGATGAGCTGCTTCAGCACAAGTCTCGCTTCTTCCTCCGCAGCGAACGTTTTGACGAGGAAGAGCCGCACATATCTCGCGAGCAGATGCTCGAATTCGAACGTGTCCTGCAAAACGCGATACGGCTTCGGTACGAGCTTCACCGGAACGCTCACATCGAAGTGGATATAAGTCAGCACGAGCGGCTTCTGCGGGTTATGGGTGGCGCTCGTTCGATCTCCAGGTCTGAAAAGGAAGCAGCTTCCTTTTTCTACTGGAAAGGGCTGACCGTTCAGGACGACCTCGCCTTCTCCGCTCCACACGTAAAATAAGTCGTAGTTCGCAAGCGGCTTCTCTCGCTTCTGCCACTTCCAGCCCGGCTCGCATACAATCTTGGCCAGGTAAAGCTTGAGTTCGTAAGCATCCGGCGACGCGTCAAGCATCTCCTGTTCCTCCTTTCCTCGCTGTGTGTTCGTGCCATGCAGTTTCACCAAGCCGGTGCTCTTCTATGAGGCCAAGCCTGCCGGCTATTGCTCGAATCAACTGCATCCCTTTTGCAATTCCGGCTTCATCCAGGTGCGCAAAACCGAACAACGCCGTACGCTCCTCTGGCCGCTTCATGCCAGCATATACCGAGCCGTCTCCCCAGCTCACGCCCGCTTGCCGGCAAGCCGACACCAGCTCGTCGTACCGATCAGGCGGGCCGGTCCAAGCGGCGAACAAAAGCAGCCCCGCGTCGGCCGGATGTACGTGGAATATCGGCCCAAGCTTCGAAAGTTCCTTGCGGAGCTGACCTTGCAGCCGGTTAAAAATCCGGCGGGCGCGCCTCAAATGGCGGTCATATTCGCCTTGGTTCATCCAGTCAGCCAGCGCGCGCTGCTCCGTAAGGCCCGCAGGGTAGGGATCGTAAAGCTGTTTAGCCAACAGAAACGGCTTGTGGAGCCCAGGCGGCAGCACCGCGTATCCGATCCGCACTTCCTGCCGCATCACTCGCGAGAACGATCCGATGTAGACTACCCGCTCCTGTCTGTCGAGCGACTTGAGCGGCTCGATCGGACGCCCCGACCAGCGGAACTCGCTGTCATAATCGTCCTCCACGATCCAGGCGCCGCGCTTGGCGGCCCATTCCAATAACGCCATCCGGCGCTCATAGGTGAGCACGGCGCCGGTAGGGAATTGACGCGTCGGCGTCACAAACAACAGCTCCCCGGACCAATCGTCCGGTACGATGCCATGTCTGTCTACCGGCGCCGGAATCAACATCGCGCCGCTTGCCTGAATGGCGCGCTGTATGCCGCTATAGCAAGGATCCTCCGTGACTGCCGCCTTGCCCGGCTCAAGCAGCAGCTGCGCAAGCAGCGCGATGGCCTGCATCGAGCCTCCCGTCACGACGATGTCCTCCTCTTCGCAAAGGATGCCTCGTTCGCGCCGCAGCCGCCCTGCGATCGCTCTTCGCAGCTCTGCGCTGCCGGCTGTCGTACGAGTATCCTCCGCCAGAGCGGGACCGCGTCGTCTCCATTCGGCCGATACGGCTGCCTTCCACGACTTCCATGGGAACCATTGCTCGCCCATGCCGCGCGGCTTGAATGAAATGGACTTGAATGAAACCGCGGAAGAAGTATGTATATCGTTGTGTTTCTCATTTTCCGGATTGGCATGCCGGGACACGTTCGGTTGAGAGGCTTCCCTGTGATCCTCGTCCGACTGCGCTTCACGCAATAGACGCATCCCCCAAGCCGACAGTCCGGAAGCTGGCGGGGGAGACAACCCCATCGCCTGCTGATCGGCGAGATCCAGGCTCTCCGCACACAAAGACGGCTTCTGCGCCGCACCAATCTCCTGATTCGAGGCCGTCCCCCGGTCTGAGGCGCGTAACTCTTGCCCAGCTACATAGGTACCCCGCCCGACCGATGCGCGCACGTATCCCTCGGCGGCGAGCATCTCGTAGGCGATGCTCACACTGCCCCGGGACAGACCGTACGACTCGGCCAACGTCCGCGTCGAAGGGAGCTTGGCTCCGGGCCGAAGTTGTCCGCCGACGATCCTGTCGCGAATCGCCTGATACAAGGCGAGATGCTTGACGCCGCAGGCAGATAATTTTGCGTCATAGGGAACCTGGATACTCATAGCAGCCAACCTTCTCTGTCCATTGGACCAACGTTTTTAATGTAAATTGGATCTTTTGACTTGTCAATGTCGGACTTAGAATAAATCTTACACAATGACGGGAGGCAGCAATATGCGCAGAAAAGAGTTTGAAGTAGAAGATCGCGAAATATGCGAAGCGTTCCTGAACGAACGGGACGACGGCGTGCTGACGTTCAAAGGAATCGACGGCTGGCCGAAGGCGGTGCCTTTGAACTATGCTTACAAGGATGGCTCCGTCTATTTTCACGGTAGCAAAAAGGGAGAGAAGATGAGCGGCATCGCAGAGGACGACCGGGCAGAGTTTGTCGTTTACGAAGCGCACGCTTTTATCCCTTCCTATTATAGCGATCCGCTGATGGCCTGCCCCGCTACGCTTTACTTCCGTTCCGTTCGAATTCGCGGCCGGGTGGAACAGGTCGAAGAGGCTGCCGATAAAGCTGTGGCGCTAGCCGCGCTGATGAGCAAGTTGCAACCGGAGGGCGGGCACCTGGCGATCGACGCCAGCCATCCGAAGTATGCATTGCAGCTTAAGGGCATAGCCGTGCTACGCCTAAGCGTCGAGGAAATGACGGGCAAGTTCAAATTCGGGCAGAACCTGTCCGAAAAGAAACGCATTGAAGTCATCGATGGCTTGGAAGGAAGAGACCGTCCGGGGGATCCGCTCACCGTCGCGTTCATGAAGGAATGGGCCCCAAAGCCGAAATAAGTACGTTAACGCAAAATCGCTCATGGATTGTTCAACTTCCAGGCAGCCTCGCGGGTGACGCGTATGGTACGATCGTGTATAATAGCAACTGATGCCCTGCCTGAGAAATTTTCTCACCGGGGAACTCGATCATGTGGAAGGATGACGGCAATGAACCCCCTCGCGCAACAGCTCAACGACACCATCGCCAAGGAACAGCCTCGAATCGCGGAGATGCTCTCCGGACTCGGCAAGGCCATTTATTTTCCCAAGATAGGCATCCTGAGCCAATCTGCCGAAGCGAAGCAAAAAGCGAAAACGTACAACGCGACGATCGGTATTGCGACGGAAAACGGGCAGCCGATGCACCTGAAAATGATCCAAGACAAATTGTCCGCCTATAATCCCAAGGACATTTACGAATATGCGCCACCGGCCGGCAAACCTGAGCTCCGTGCCGCATGGCGCGAAAAGATGCTGAAGGAGAACCCTTCGCTGCAGGGCAAGACGTTCAGCCTGCCCGTCGTCACGAACGCGCTGACGCACGGCCTCAGCATCGTAGCCGATTTGTTCGCCGATGTCGGGGATGCCGTCATTATCCCTGACAAGAACTGGGAAAACTACGAACTGACCTTCGGCGTTCGCCGCGGCGCAGAGATCGTGGAATACCCGCTTTACGGCGCGGACGGCCTCTTCAATGCTCAAGGCTTGCGCGAGGCGCTGCTCTCCCGCAAAGAACAGGGCAAAGCGATCGTGCTGCTCAACTTCCCGAACAATCCGACCGGCTATACGCCAAGTCGCGCGGAAGGCGCCGCGATCGTCGCAGCGATTAAGGACGCCGCCGAAGCCGGCATCAACGTCGTAGCGGTGACCGACGATGCTTACTTTGCGCTTTTCTTTGAAGACTCGATGCACGAATCGCTCTTCGGCGCGCTGTGTGGTCTGCACGAACGCGTCCTCCCGGTCAAGATCGACGGCGCCACCAAAGAAGAATACGTCTGGGGCTTCCGCGTCGGCTTCATCACCTACGGCGGAACTTCGGAGGCCGCGCTCGCTGCGCTCGAGCAGAAGACGCTCGGCATCATCCGTGCGACGATCTCCAGCGGTCCGCATCCGTCGCAGACTTTCGTGCTCGACGCGCTCAAATCGCCTGATTTCGAAGCGCAAAAAGCGGAAAAGTACGCGATCATGAAGGGCCGCGCGAACAAGGTAAAAAGCCTGCTCGACAGCGGCAAGTATGAAGGCGTCTGGAGCTATTATCCGTTCAATTCCGGCTACTTCATGTGCTTGCGTCTCGATGGAATCAGTGCCGAGACCGTCCGTCAGCGCTTGCTCGACCGTTACGAGGTCGGCACGATCGCGCTAGGCGAACACGATTTGCGCGTCGCATTTTCTTGTATCGAGGAGCCGTATCTGGAAGATCTGTTCGACCGGATCTACGCGGCCGTATCCGAGATTAAAGGCGAAGCGTCCGTGCAAGCATAACACCGCCGTTATGCGCAAACATGCAATGCAAAAGGCCCTGCCTCAATCATCCTCCGATGATGGGCAAGGCCTTTTTTATGTTTACGCGCTTGTTCCGGCAAACTCTTTCTCATATAAGCTATAACGGTTGCGGCCCAGATCCTTGGACTTGTACATGGCGATGTCTGCCGCGTGCAGCAGGGAGGTCGTGTCGTTCCCGTGTACCGGCCAGAGGGCGATGCCGATGCTGACCGTTACGGGAGAATCCGACGAAATCGCGCCGCGATGCCCCGTCAACCCGTCCAACAGTTGCTGCGCGGTCGCCGCAGGGTCCCATGTATCGTCAATGTCGGGCAGCACGACTGCGAATTCGTCGCCGCCTAGTCTGAACAACATCCCGCTGGTAGGCGTGCACGTTCTTAATTTGAAGGCAACCTCGCGTAAAAGCACATCCCCGGCCTGGTGTCCATGCCGATCGTTCACTGCCTTGAAGCGATCCAAATCAAGCAGGAGCAGCGCGCCCTCAGAACCGTTTTGAAGGAATGATGAAATCGTTTCCTGGAAATAAAGTCGATTGCCCACGCCAGTCAACGCATCGTGATATGCCAGATACCAAATTTCCTCTTCCGCTTTTTTGCGGCCGGTCTCGTCCTGCAGCACGACACAATACATACGCTCGCCTTCGGTCGTCAACTCGCTCAGGTGTACGATCATACGCCTGGATTCGCCGTCGACGTCGACCATGCTGACCTCCATCATCGTTGATCCGACTCCGTCCAGCGGCAAGCGCTCGCCCTTGTCGAGGAACATGGATATCGGCTTGCCGACCAGTTCTGCCGGCGACAAGCCAAGCAGCAGCTTGACGACCGGATTCGCTTCTCGAATCGCTCCGCCTGCATCCAGCAGCAGCACGCCGAATGGAGACAGCTCGAACAGCACCCGATACTTTTCCAAGACAGAGGGCATCAATCCGTAGTGCAGAATCGCTCTGCGAATGAAGAAAGCAAAGAGCAAAACGGCAAATAGTCCCATCAAATGCGCGCATTCCGCCGGCATGCCGCCAAGTCTCGCCAGCACTGCGACAGCTGTCACGACCGCTCCGGCCAATATGCCGAACCCCGCCTGGATATGCTGTGAGCGAGTCGCAGCCGCCGCGCTTCGGGCCGTTTTCCAGCCGATCAACCAGACCGCAGAAACGTACAGCCAGACCGTAACCGCCAAAACGATCGATCCTGCCCACACACCTGTTCCCGGATTCAGTTCGCCTGCGTATTCCGCATACGCACCGTAGACATTCGGCTGGGATACGACCAGCACGATGAGTACGAAAGGCACGGCCAACGCGATATCCAGATAGCTTGCAGGAGATTTGCCCGCCTGACCGCCTAGCTGTCGAACGAAAAGCATGATCAGGAAGGCAAGCACGCAAGTCGGAACAATCAGGAGTCCGTTGACGAGCTTCGCGGCAGCGGTCTCGGGGAAGAACGAAGCCAAAAACGAAGCGCCAAACTGCAGCGACATCAATGCGAACAAAATGGATGCCAGACGGTTCAACCGGTGCAGCGGGTTGCGAAAAAAGACTTCGGCCGAAAGCCAGCCGAGCATCGCGCCGGGGATGACGTGAAGGGCGAGGTTTGTCAAAAATCCGCCCATATACCGCTCCTTCCAGTAGTTATTGCTAATCGCGTAATTTGAAATGGCTTCGGGCCGTATCCGGATTGTTCGCGCATACAATTATAAAAGGGCCGATGCGCCCTTTGAAGGAGATGGGATCCGGATTTTTTGGTTACAAAGTACTATTCGATAACAGGGTCTGATTTCCTGCTCTTTTTTGCAAGTTGTTGGTTATAGCTCTTCCTCTTCGTCTCTGGCAGCAAGTCGCCTTGGGAGCAGCCATCCCGTCCATGCGAGCGCAAGGGCAAGCGCGATCAGCCACCAGATCGGCGAGGAGGCAGCGTGCGGCACCCAGGCGATCAGCCATAGAAGCGCTGCGGCAGCAAGTCCAGCCGACCGGACGACCGCCGACGCTGCCGTATTTCTCCCTTCGGGGGAGAGCGGCACGACGGAAGCATGCTCGGCAAAACGGATTCGTCCGAGCTCCGTGAGCTGCAGACCGCCTACGACGATTCCGACGATATACACCATCGCGTCGACAGCGGTCGAACGAGCAAAAAGCGCGATAACTGCCATCACCGTGCACCAACGCCAAAAGGCGCCGAACGCTTCGCCGCGCAAAAATGTTTTTGCATATAGAAAATGCCAGGCGAAACGCTTGCTCCGCGGCACCCGATCCGCGACCCAGGCAATCCAGGCGCGAGAAGCGGCCGGAGGCTCCTCGGTGGGGATGTCCACGAACCAGCCCAGGAAAGACAGCCAGCGCCTGCGCGCTGCGCCTTCCTCCGCGATCAGGCGATCCCACGGCATCCGGTGGCGGGGCGTGAGCAGCGCAGCCGTCGACACGGCGGCCGCAGCAAGCAGCGCGAAGCCGGCTGCAAGCAGCAGCGGCTTTGTAAGCAGCGCGGCTGCGGCAAGCAGAACGGCCGTCCAGCGGGCGAAGCGCAGGGCAAGGCGGGCGGTTGCTGACACGGCTCTGCGCTCCTGCCAGGCGGCATATGTATTCCAGGCGGCCAGCAGCGCAATCGCGGCCGCCAGCGCGGCCCAGCCGGCAGGCTCAGACGGCGCAGCGTCGGCCGTTACCGGCGCTTTCGCATAAAGCGGGGCAAAGATAATGAAGACGACCAGCGCGCGGAGCGCGCCGAAAAACGCCGCACTGCGGAGCGCCGGCAACACATTGGCCGACAGCACGCGCGACTCCGCAGGCAGGAGGAACACGGTGTCGGCAGGCTGGAGATAGCTTCGCAGCGGCGTATAGATCGACGCGAAAAAAAGCAATGCGACGCCAACGACGTCCGCAGGCCAGGCCTGAGGCATATCGGACAGCAGGCCGGCGTAGCCGGCAAGCAGCGTAATGCCGATCGCGGCCAGCAGCATTGCAAATCCGCTTTGCGCCACGTATCGCAAATAAGGGAACATCTCGCGCCGGAACGCCGATGCGCGCTCGCGCCGCCAATCCCTTGCTTCCCGGAGCTTTTCCTCCTGAACCGGATCAGCCACGGGCGGCGCCTCCTTCCGGCGGCGCGGCCTTCTCGTCGGCGGACAGGATCAATCGCTCGAACGCATCGTCGAGCGTATGATCGCGGCCTGCAGCGCCGGCTGCTTCCTTGACCTCGCTCGGGGTTCCGCTGGCGAGAATGCGCCCCTGATGCAGGACGACGATCCGGTCCGCATTGCGCTCGAGCGCAGGCAAAATGTGCGAGCTGAGCAAAATCGCCGAGCCTGCCGCTCTGGCTTCGTTAAGCGCCTGAACGAGCGCCCGCGTCGCCAGCGGATCGAGCCCCAGGAACGGCTCGTCAATGATAAGCAGCGGCGGCAAGACGAGCAGCGCGTTCATCAGCATCACCTTCTGGCGCATCCCTTTGGACAGCGTCCCGGGCAGCGCCCCCATCGCATGCGTCATGCGGAAGGTCTCCGCGAGCGCCTCGGTCCTGCGGGCCGCTGTGTCGGCGTCCAACCCGTACGCCGTCTCCGTCCACCGCAAATGCTCGGATACCGTCAAGTTGGGGAACAGGGAAGGCTGCTCGGGAACGTAGGCGCAGGAGGACCTATAGCGGTCGCGGTCGTCCTCCAGCTTCAGGCCCGCAACCCGCACCTCGCCCGATTGCGGCAGCATCAGTCCCAATACGTGCTTGATGGCGGTGCTCTTGCCCGCGCCGTTCAGGCCGATAAGACCCATCATTTCCCCAGGCTGTATGTCGAAGCTGACCTCGTGCAGGACGGGCTTGCGGGTACTGTAGCCCCCTGTAAGCTTGTCTAGCGTTAACGCGGTTGCCATCGGTTCGCAACCTCCTCATGTGGACGGATATCTCTTCATTATAACGAAGCCGCAACCCGCTTGCATCTCTTCTCAAAGCGGAAAACGTGACGCTCGGTTTCGATTACGCTTGACTCATGCTGCGCTGCTTCCCGATCGTTGACCCGTTAGCGCGCGGCAAATGCCAAAACAGGACGATGCGGCATGAAAGCCGCATCGTCCTGTTCGCCCGCAGGCGTCGCTTCTATTCGTTTGGCGGGACGTTGTTCGCCCGCTTTTCCTTCAACCAGCGCGGCGCCCCTTTATTTTTGCTGTCGCGCTCGCGATCCTGCTTGACCTTGCCCTTGGCGGCCGGGCGCGCGGGCGGCGCCGATTTGCCGCTGCCCTTCCCAGCCTTCTGCGAACCCGCAGCGGACGCATCCCGCTTCGTGGTGCCGGCTTTCGCGGCGGCCGCTTGCATCCGCTCTCCGCTCCTGCCGCCGGCTTGCTCGCGTGAGGCGACACCGGCCTGCGGAGCCTGGCCGGCGCTTGCGCTGCCGGTCCGCTTCGCCCCAACGGCGCCGATCGTCCGTTTCGGTCCGCCGGCAACCGTCTGCCCGGCTCCCGGCTTGCCTCCTGCGGCTACGGCACCTGCCAGACGTTTGGCGCCTCCGGCTTGTTGCCCGGCTCCAGCTTTCTTCGAGCCGGCATCGGCCCCGTTGCCGGCAGATCCTTTTCCTCGCGGGCCGGACCGCTCGTCTTTCGTCTCTCGCTTCGCTTCGCCCTTCACGCCTTCAAGCCGGCCGTGCGCGAGACGCCGCTCGCGGATCTCGATGCGCAGCTGCTTGCCCAGCTTGTCCATGATGAACTGCTCCTTGGGCGTTACGATCGTAATGGACGTCCCGCTCCGCCCCATCCGCCCGGTACGTCCGGCCCGGTGCACGTAGTGATCCGCGTCGAGCGCCGGCTCGAACTGCAGCACGAGCGCGAGCTCCTGCACGTCGAGGCCGCGAGCGGCCACGTCGGATGCGACCAGCAGCTTCGTTTTCCCCTCGCGGAACTTGCGGAGCACTTCTCCCCGCTCCCGTCCCGGCGTGTCTCCGTACAACGCGTCAACCGCAAAGCCTTCGAAGCGCAGCTTGGCAAGCAGCTCGCCGATCCGCTCGATGTCGTTCACGAAAAGCAGCGTCGAAGACGGCTTCATCGTGCGCACGAGGCGCCGAACGAGATCGATCTTGTCCCGCGGATCGCTGACCAGGTACAGATGCTCGATCGTCTGCGGCAGTCCCGGCTCCTGCTCCTGCCGGACCGTCGTCTCCCACGGGTCGCGCAGCCACTTGGCCTCCGCGGCCCGCATCGTATCCGAGCGCGTCGCCGACACGAACACCGTCTGCCGGTCTCTCGCTGCGCCCTTCAGCACGAATTCGACGTCGCCCTTGCCCCCCAGCGAAAAGACGCGGTCGGTCTCGTCGACGACGACATGCTTAACCGCCGAGAGCGACAGCTTGCGGAGCGAGGCGACCTCGCGGATCCGTCCCGGCGTGCCGACGACGATCGCCGGCTTGCCCTTCATGCGGTCCAGCTGCCGCGACAGCGCGGCGCCGCCGATCAAAGCGACCGTCTTGACGCCGAGCGGCTCGCCGAACTTCTCCGACACGCGCACGATCTGCATCGCCAGCTCCTGCGTCGGCGCGATGACGACGGCCTGCGTCTCGCGCCTCGCAGGGTCGACCCGCTGCAGCAGCGGCAGCAGGTAAGCCAGCGTCTTGCCCGACCCTGTCGGCGACCGCAGCACGCCGTCTCTGCCGGCCAGCAGCTCGGGAATGACGCCCGCCTGCACCGAGGTCGGCTCCAAAATGCCAGCCGCGGCAAGCGCGCCGCTCAGAGCCGCTTCAAGCCCGAGGCCGCTAAACGTACGCTTCTCAGTGTCTTCGGCACTTCCTTCGGTACTTCCTTCGACACGTCCCTCTGTTGTTTCCTCCGTACGCCCTTCTGCACGCTCCGCGTTATGTCCTTCGGCATTTTCACCGACGCTTTCTCCCGGATTCCCCTCAACCGCTTGGTCCTCAACCTGCGTCTCGGTCGAAGCGCCCTCCATGTCTTCCTGTCGCTCTATTTGTTCTTCCGACATCGTCCATTCTCCTTTGCGGCCGTACCTGTCGACAGGGCCGTTATTTCTTGTTCAGCAGCCGGGCCGCGACGCCCGCCGTCAGCACCGGGAACAGCTGGATCAGCTTGGCGCCCGCGGCGGATACCAAGGGCAAATCGCGCTCCGCCTTGCCGGTCTCCAGCAGCCGCACCAACGCAAGCGCGACCGTGTCGGGCTGCATCATAAATCGCCGGATATTGCGCTTGTACGTGCCTTCCGGATCCGCCCGGTCGAAAAAGGGCGTATCGATCGGCCCAGGATTGAGCGCGGAGATCTTGATGCCGCTGCCGCGCAGCTCTTGCCGCAGCGAATTGGTAAAGCCCAGCACAGCGTGCTTGGAAGCGGCATAGCCGGTCGCCTTGGCCGTCCCGATCTTGCCCGCGATCGAGGCGACGTTGACAATATGACCGGCGCCCGCCCGCTTCATGGCCGGATACACGGCCTTGCAGAACCGCACCGTACCCATATAATTAACGTCCATCATCGCTTCAAACCGCGACAGCTCCGTCTCCTCGAAGGAAAGGAACTCTCCGTACCCCGCGTTGTTCACCAGCGCGTCGATGCGTCCGAAGCGCTCGAGCGTGCGCGCAACGGTCTCGTCGACGGATGCCGCGCTCCGCACGTCGCACTCGTATCTCGCATGCTCGCCGCGAATACCGGCCGAGACGGCCGCCAGCTTGTCCGCCGAACGGGCGGCAAGCACGGGCACCGCTCCCCGCTCCGCCAGAAGGCGGGCCGCCAGCGCGCCGATCCCGCTCGAGGCGCCGGTCAAGAGCACGATCCGGCCGCGCAGTTCTATGGATGACATGGCCATTCTCCTTCTCCGCCGCCCGCAGAATCGGTCATCCGACCGCTGCCGGGCTATTTTATCGGTTCATTGGTCCGGATTGCGTCCCCTCAGTGGCGCTCGAACGTTAAAAAAAAGCCCCCTGCGGGGCTTCCTTATTGTAGCATATCGAGCGGTACGACGATATGTCGCGCCGTCCGGTGGGACGGCATCGCGCGAACTAAGCGATCAATACCTGAATCTCCATCTCGCCGATCCCGTCCATGATCAGAGGAACCGCCAACGCGCGGCGAACCTCCCCGTGACTCTCGAGCATCGAATGGACGATGCGGGGCGGCGTAATATCGACATGAACGCCTTGGTTGAACAAAATGGTCGATGCGTTGCCGCTGATCATGTTCCCCAGCTCGGAAATGGCGCTCTTGCCCATATCGTCGATCTCCGTGATGACAAACCCGCCCATCATCGCGGAGATGATCTTCAGCGCGACCGATTCGCTCAAGCCGAATACGATGTCGCCGCTCATATGGCCCGTGAGCCCGATCTGGATCCATACGTGATTGTCCACGAACTGGATGTCCTTGACCGCCAACTGACCGGTGCTGGGCCGAATTTGAACCATTTGCTCGATGACCATTCGGGCCGATTCCAGGAATGGGTTGATATATTCCGCCTTCATTCGCGAGCGATGCCTCCTTGCGAGCCGATTCTATAAGCCGGAACTCGTTGTCTTCGCTTCGTTTCGACAAAATACCGCTTCTCTTGCCTCGTTGCCATCATTATACTTAAATAAGTAGGACAAGTATACTTATTTTCGTTAAATCGCGGTACTTTTGAACGATAATGGGCCAAAAGACCCTATAAAAAAGAGCCTGAAAACGACACCATAAGTCATGGTCTCACCGAAACCCCGGAGGATAAACATGCCAAATTTGTGGGCGCATATTCAATTCGGTAGAGAGCTTGCGGAGGCGATGCCGCTTCCCTATCTGAAAGACCCGGCGCTGCGTAAAGCATTCCAGCTCGGCTGCCAGGGCCCCGATTTTTTATTTTACGACCGGTTCCTCCCCTGGCAGCGGTCGCATACGGCCGCCAACCGGTTAGGAAGCTTGATGCACAACGTCGCTTGCGGACCTTTTTTGAACGACTTGTTCGATGCGGCGCGCAAGAGCTCCGGCGAAAAGGAGACCGAGGCTTACGCCGCAGGCTTTTTGCTGCACCACGTGCTGGATCGGCATGTGCACCCTTATATCTTCAGCCTGTCCGGCTTCCGCAAGTGGAAGCATCAGCAATTCGAGACCGCGCTGGACTCAGCCGTCATGTGGCGCCGGGCCGGTATTCATACGGGGAATACGCCCGTATCGAAAGAGATCGACACGGGCGGGACGCTGCCCGGAGGCATGGCTGATATTTTACATGCGCTGTCCTGCAAGCATTACCCGGGGCTCGCCAGCGAACTGACCGTCGATATGCTGAATGCGTCCGTGCGACAGTTCTTCGCTGCGCAGCGTCTCTTTTTCGATCCGTCAGGCTGGAAAGGCAGGCTGACCTTCGGAATGCTCGCCCCTTTTTCGCCGCCGCGGACGATCCCGCCTTGGGACGTTCTGAACGCGAGGCGCAGCGGATGGATCGATCCGGTCGACCGGACGCGCATCCGGCAGGAGAGCGTATTCGAACTGTGGGACGCCGCCCTCGTAGACGGCAAGCATACGCTCGGCGCCGGACTTCGCTGGCTTGGCGCCAGGAGCGACGGCGAAGCCGAAGAAGAGAAGGCCGGTTTCCTATCGCTCGTCGGCAACGTTTCCTACGAGACCGGCCTGCCCTGCGGCAGCGCCTGGATCACTTTTGCGGAGCCGGTGGTCTAATCCGCAGAAGGATGCTGGCCTCATTTATTCCGTCGCTTCGCGCCATCCCTTCTCCAGCTTGACCAGGGCGAGCAGCGCGATACCGACGAGGAAAAAGAGCGCGATCGCGAGCAGCGCCGCGCGACTTGAGCCGGTGAGGACGCCTACCACGCCGAATACGAGCGGGCCGCCGAACGAGAAAAACCGGCTCGTGAAGCTGAGGAAGCCGTTGAACTCCGCGGTGCGTCCCGGCGGAATGAGCCGGCTGTAAATCGCCCGCGACGTCGATTGCGCGCCGCCCTGGACGAGCCCGACGAGCAGCGCGAGGGCGAAGAAATGGTACTCGTTCGTCATGAAATAGCCCAGCAGCACGATGATTACGTACACCGATAGCGCGCCATACAGCATCTTTTTGCCCCCGATCCGGTCTGCCAGCCGACCGAACAGCCAGGTTGCGGGGAAACCGACGAACTGCGTGAGCAGCAGCGCCCCGATCAACGCCTCTTGCTCCAAGCCGATGTCGGTCCCGTAGCTGGTTGCCATAACGATGATCGTATTGATGCCATCGAAGAAAAACCAGTAAGCGACCATAAACTTGAACAGCTCGGGATATCGCCGGATGCTGCGGAAGGTCTGACCGAGCCTGGCCAGTCCCTCGCGCACGCTCTCCGCCGCCGACATGGCGGGCGTGCCCTTCGCTTCGCGAACATGCTTGAACAGCGGCAGTGAAAAAAGCGCCCACCACACGCCGACCATCGCAAAGGAAACCTGGGAGGCGCCCGCCGAATCCTTGAAGCCGAACGCCTTATAGCCGATGATCAGCGCGAGATTGACAGCAAGCAGCACGCCGCCGCCCAGGTAGCCCATCGCGAAGCCCTTCGCGCTAACGCGCTCCCTCATCGCGGGCGAGGCGACGTCGTTGAGCAGCGCGTCATAGAAGGTGCCGCCCATGCCAAAGCCCATCATGCCGACGATAACGAGCGCCGAAGCCGCTAGCCAGTCGCCTTCCCCGATAAAAGCCATGCCGATGCATGCCGCCGCGCCCAAAAGCGTGAAAACGCCAAGGAAACGCTTTTTACCGCCCGAACGGTCGGCGATTGCGCCGAGCAGCGGCGACAGCACGGCGACGATAATCGCCGCGGCCGTCTGCGTGAAGCCCCAATAAGACGTCGCCCTTCCGTCTGCCAGTCCGCTTGCCGCTACGCCCGCATAGTAAATCGGCATGACGGCCGCCATAATCGTCGTCGCGAACGAAGAGTTAGCCCAATCGTACATCGTCCACGCGCGTATCGCTTTTTTATCGTCCAGCACCGCATCGCCCTCTTCTGTCGGATTTATGCCTCCTCATCAATTCGACACGGGCGGGGCGCAACTCCTTCGTACGATCAAAATTACTGCGACGGGCATGTGCACAGGCATGGCCGCCGACGTATCCGCTTCGCCCAGCTTGTATCTGCCGATGGCCGATCGAAGCTCCGTCGCGTGCAAGCTCAGCTCAACGACGGAAGGCGCAGCCACTCTCATCATTCGGCTCTGGCCTTTCGCTCTCGGCGGACATCTCCCGAATGCCGGCGTTGCCTTCGGCCGAAAATGCGCTGAACAGGTTTTTCGGCCCGCGCGTATATCTGGCCACGGTTGGCCCTGGCCCGGATCAAAAAGGAAAGTCAGAAAGGATAGCCAGAAAGCAAAGTCAGAAAGGAAAGTCAGAAAGGAAAGGAAAAGCAAAAACCTGCCGGCACGCTCAAGGCGCGCAGGCAGGCCGCTTGTCTTTCCTATTTACTCTTGTGCCGGCGGCGCTGGCGGGCGCGTCTTCCGGATCCATCCGCCCGTTTGATCGCGTTCTTCCTCGTACGCACCGCTTCTGGCCTCTTCCACGATCGTCTCCAGCCAGGCACGCTCCGCGCGCCCGAAGGCGAGCATGCCTTCGATCATCCGCATCGAGCTCGACGGAATCCTGCCTGCCTTGACCGCCAGCACCTGTTCCAGGGAGGCGATCCGCTCGTCGCAGGCCGCTAGCTGCCGCTCCGCGATGTCGGCGACGCGCGCCTGATCGGCAAGGCGCAAAAAGGGCATCGCCATCATCATCGGGTGCTGGGGATAGGCAGGCTGTTCGAGCTGGGCGTACATCAGCTTGTCGAATTCCCGCCGGCCCTCGTCCGTGATGCGATAGATCGTCTTGTCCGGACGATGCTCCCCCGGCACGGGGACGGTGTGGACCGCTTCGATCAAGCCACGGTCGCGCAGCTGGTCCACCGCATAGTACAGCGAGCCGTCGCGCAGCCTAAACGCATAGTTCCAGTTGCGACCCACCATCGTCTGGCGTATCTCGTACGGATGCCGGTCCTTTTCGATCAAGATGCCGAGGATGAGCAGCTTCATGGACATGGCGTCAGCCGCGCTCCGGCGCGCCCTCCGGCTTGCTCGCGTCCGGCTTGCCCGCGCTGGAAGGCGCCATGCGCGCCTTGCCCATCAGCAGCGCGAACACGAACGCCAGCACGGGCAGCAGCGCGGCCCACTGGAAGGTCGTGATGATCGAGTTGCCGAGTTCGTCAAGCAGCTTTTGCAGCACGTCCTGCGGAATTTTCATAAGCGCCTGTATCGCCGGATCGAGCAGCGCCTGTCCGCTCTTGATCTGAGCCGCCAGCTCCGGGCTCGAGCCCGGCATCGCCAGCACGTCGGATTGGAAGGCATGCTTCTGGATCGCGCCGAATACGGTGATGCCGAGCGCCGAGCCGATCGTCCGGAAAAACGTGATCAGCGAGGACGCGGAGCCTTTGTACTGCGGCGGCACGGAGCCGAGCGTCGAGATGTTGAGCAGGGAAAACGACACGCCGATCCCGAGGCCCACGACGATCATGTAAAGCGTGATGATGCCGCGGCCCGTCGTCAGATCCATCGCGAAGCCGAGCAGCGCGGCGCCGATCGTGAGCACGATCGAGGAGACGACCATCGTCGTCCGGAAGCGGAACTTGCCCGCGACCAGACCGCCGATCTGGCTGCTGATGACCACCGCGATCATCATCGGGGTCAGCACGAGACTCGTCTGCGTGGCTGACTTATGGAAGACGCCCTGGATAAACAGCGGAATGTAAGTCGCACATGCGATCATGACGCCGCCGTATAGGAAGCTGATCATCATGCTGCTCGTAAACAGCGACTTTTTGAACAGGCCGAGCGCGATGATCGGATCCTTGGCGAAGCGCTCTGCGATCAGGAACAGGATCAGCAGCACGCCGGAGGCGACGAACAGGCCGATCGTCTTGAACGAGTCCCACGCCCAGCCGTCGGAACCGCCCAGTTCCAGCGCGAACATAAGTGCGAGGACGCCGGCCGTCAGCAGTATCGCGCCGAGCCAGTCGATGCTCTGCTTGCGCCGGGCTGCAGATTCGTGGTAGGCGCGCAAAATAAAATAAAACGACAGTATGCCGATCGGCACGTTAATGTAAAAAATCCAGCGCCAGCTGATATTGTCGGTAATGACGGCCCCGAGAATCGGCCCGAATACACTCGACATGCCGAACACGGCGCCGAAAAGCCCCATCATCTTGCCCCGCTTTTCCTGCGGGAACAGATCGAAGATGATCGTGAATACGATCGGCATGAGCGCGCCGCCGCCGATGCCCTGGATCGCGCGGTAAATAATCAGCTGATCCATGTTCTGCGCGGTGCCGCACAGGATGGATCCCAGCAGGAAGAGCGTCACGCCCAGCAGGAAAAAACGCTTGCGGCCGAACATATCGGACAGCTTGCCGAAAATCGGCGTGGCGACGACCATCGCAATCATGTAGGCGGAATAGACCCAGATGAACTTGTCCAGACCGCCCAGCCGCTGGATAATCGTCTTCATCGCGGTGGATACGATCGTCTGGTCGAGCGCGGCCATGAACAGGCCGAGCAGAAGTCCGGCGATCGCGAGTTTTACGTTGCTTTTTTTCGCATCCATGGTAGGATAGCTCCCTCTTTCTTCATTTCGCAATTTGGAGTTCAAATCGATTATACTCAAATTTGAGTAACTTGCAATGCTTAATATTCGCTCCGTTTCCTTTGCTTACCCGCCGGATTCCTTCTATAATAAAAAGAGGGTTAGAAAAACTTCTTATTCGTGCACTCCTGTCGATAAATTATTCAAATAGGATGGAGTGACAGGATTGAATATCAACCAACTGGAAACGCTGCTGACGATCTCCAAGACGCTCAGCTTTCGCAAGGCCGGCGAAGCGCTGAACCTGACGCAGCCCGCCGTGTCCGCCCAGATCAAGAGTCTGGAGGACGAATTCAAGACGATCCTGGTGGATCGCAACCATCCCGTCACGCTCACCGACCGCGGTCAAGTATTTCTCGAGCATGCCCAGCGCATCTTATCCATCGTCGAGGAGCTCAAGCAGAAGCTGTCCGATCTGGATCAGAACCCCCAGGGACATATTGTGCTCGGCACGACGACCTCCATCGCGATGCAGATTCTGCCGCGGGTTCTGTCTTATTTTCAAAACCAATATCCGCTTATTAAGACGACGATCCATACGATGCCCTCCTCCCAGGTGCTGACCAGCGTGGAGAACGGCTTCGTCGACATCGGCATCGGCTATCTCGCGGAGCGGAGCGCGCATGTCGAGACTTCGGTGCTCTATTACGATACGTTCGAGCTGGTCGTCGCGCCGGGTCATCCGCTTGCGTCCCGCAACCGCGTCACGGTCGGCATGCTGAGGGATGTCCCCATGATCCTGTTGTCTCCCGATACGCTGGGACGCAGGTTCGTCGACCGGATTTTCAGGGAGCATCACATCGAGCCGAATCCCGTCATGGTGCTGAGCAGCAGCGAAGAGGTCAAGCGAATGGTGGAGCTGAATCTCGGCGCGGCTATCGTGTCCAAGCTGTCCATCGCGACCGAGCTGCGGCGAGGCTCCCTGAAGATGATCGCGGTCGAAGAGCTGGAGGTCAGTCATCCCGTCGGCGTCATCACCAAGTCAGGCCGTTATGTCAGTCATGCGATGAAGCAGTTCCTGAACGACTTGAAGGGCATGCCGGAGGATCAATTCACCGGCAGCGAATAAGGATAAATATAGAGACAGGTCGATTTTGAGGAGGCGGAACCCTATGGAAAAATTCGATTTGCATACGCATCACGAGCGCTGCGGCCACGCTTCCGGCGTGATCGAGGATTATATCCAGGCCGCGATCCGTGCCGGCATGACGGCGATCGGCATATCCGACCACTCCCCGTACTTCGCCCGGGAGGAAGACCGTTATCAGCCGGGAATCGCGATGGCGAAAAGCGAATTCCCAAAATACATTGCCGAGGTGCTGCGGCTCAAGGAGCAGTACAAGGACCGCATCGAGGTGCTGCTCGGCGTCGAATCCGACTACTTCCCCGAGAGCGTCGAGATCTACCGGGCCGCCTACGAACCCTATCCGTTCGATTATCTGATCGGTTCCGTCCATCAGACCCGCGGCATCAGCATCTTTAACCGCAACCGGTGGAAGCAGCTCGACAGGTCAGAGCATACGGCCGAGAAGAAGCTGTATTACAAGCTGATCACCGAGTCCGCGAACGCCGGCATGTTCCAGGTGCTCGGCCATATCGACGCCATGAAGGCCTATTATCCGGGCTTCTCGGACATTCGCGGCGCCGAGGACGACATCGACGAAGCGCTGCAAGCAGTCGCGGTAAACGATATCGCCCTGGAAATCAATACGAGCGGCAGCACGAAGGACGTCGGCGGCTGGTATCCGTCGGACGCCATCCTCGAACGCGCGCTTCATTTTGGCGCGGACGTCACGTTCGGCTCGGACGCCCATATCCCCGAGCGGGTCGGCGACGACTGGGAGCAGGTGCGCACCCGTCTGAAGGAAATTGGCTTTAAACGTTGGGTTTATTTCCGTCAAAAGCAGAAGGTTGTCGTTCCGCTGTAACGCCGAACGGACAAAAAGAGGCCCGCCACCGCTGGCGGGCCTTCAATGATATGAAAAAGGGGGTCTTGGTCGTTATTGTAACCGACGTCCAAGACAGACCGGTAACAGCAATGTTGCAATTGTGTTACAAAGACGGATTCCATGGCGGATCGCGTTAATCTCAGGGAGGAGCACGCCGCTTGCATTGGTTTGCTATCGCCGTTCTCAGCGCGCTTGCCTTCGGTCTGGCCGGCTTCTTCATGAAGGCGAGCCAGATGCGCGGCGGCGCGCTGTCTTCGCTTTTAATCGGCCTGTATGCCTACGGCACTGCGGGCTTCTGGATTCAAGCGCTGCTGACGCGCTCCTGGCAGCCGTTCGATTGGCGCATTTGGACCGCCGGCGCGATCATCGGCCTCGGCTCTGCCTGGGGCAACCTGCTCTTCATGCGCGCGCTCGCGCGCGGGCCGGCCAGCCTCGTCTCGCCGCTTACGAACGCGAATATCGTGATCGTGATGGCGGCAGGCATCGTCTGGTTCGGCGAGACGCCGCACGCGACGGGTCTCGTCGGCGCCTGCTGGCTGTTGGTTGGGATCGCGCTGTTGTCGCTGCGGGGCTCGCTGCGGGGCGGCGACCACGGGACGACGATCAGCCGCGCTTCCCCTGCGCAGCGTGCTGCCCGGCTCGGCAGCTGGTATCCGCTCGCGCTTGCCGCGATGGGCCTGTTCGTGCTGCGCAACGGCGGCCTGAAGGTGACCGATCGCATCGGACTGGACAGCGCCAACGTGCTGTGGGCCGGCTATTTGCTGTCGTTGCTCTGGTTCTTGGCGGCAGCCGGGCGGTCCAAGCATGCCGGGCATCAGAACGGCGGCGGAGGGCGGACCTCCGAAGCGCAACCGAGCGCCGACGTCAAGACCCGGTCCAGTGCCGCCCGCATCGGCTTCGGTTGGGGGCTGGCAGCCGGCGCTTTTTCCTACGGCGGATTGCAGCTTTACGCGGTTGCGCTGGCTCGCGGTCCAGCGCATCTCGTCGCGCCTATTTTTGCGGCCAACAGCCTGGTGGTGGTCGTCCTCTCGCTCGCGGTTTACCGCGAACGGCTGTCATTTCCACAATATGCGGCTTTGATTTGTTTGCTTGGCGGTCTCGTATTGATCCGAATTTAATCGCGACAAGCCTTCAACTAACTTTTATTTAGTAATGTACAAATATATTGTTTCTTCTATTCATTTAGAGCTTATTATGTTAAAATGAAGGGACGAAAGGGGTGAGCCGCATGGACTACTCCAAAATGTGCCCTAAATATGAGCATGCTGCCGAACTGCTCGGCAAGAAATGGACGGGCCTGATCGTTCGCGTGCTGATGGGCGGTCCCAAGCGCTTCAAGGACATGAAGGAGCAAATTCCGGATATGAGCGACAAGATGCTCACGGATCGCATGAAGGAGCTTGAATCGAGCGGACTTGTCAAGCGTACCGTATATCCGGAGATGCCGGTGCGCATCGAATATGAATTGACGGACAAAGGCCGGGATCTGGAGGACGTGATCGAGTCCATTCAGAACTGGGGAGAAAAATGGATGTAGGTTCATCGTCGCAATAAAAGAGCAGCTCCGAGCCGGTTATCGGCGGGGCTGCTCTTTTATTGCGCTTTTTTGGGCTGCGCGTCAGTGCGCCTGCGGCGTCTGGGGATGACGCGCATCTTCGTCGTAGCGGCTGATAGCCGCTTCTGCGCGGGCCAGCCAATCCCCTGCCGCTTCGGCGGCGGGCAAGGCAGGCGCTTGGACCGGCAGAATCGCTGCCGCGGGCGTTGCGATCTCGAGCTGTCCTGCAAAGAAGCCGAGCCACGCAGCGTAAAGGCGCCCGCATGCCCGAAGCAGCACCGGGACGAACAGCATCAGGATGACGCCGATGCCCGAGACGACCAGCGATCGCTCGAATGGCGACAGCGGCGGGAGCAGCATCCGCATCGTCTCGTCGTCGTACAGGACGTATCCGTACAAGTAGTCGCTCACTTTGTAGGCGGCAGGCGCCAGCATGACCGCAAAGACGGACAACGGCACCGTCAGCGAGATGACGAATAGCGCGATGCGAAGCGGAAATCCGAGCAATTGATGCGCGGCGGCGCGATAGCCGAGCGGGTTGCCCAGCGACCGGAACCAGGATTTCCAGGAGGAGCGTACTGGGGCGGCCGCCTCTCCCTCCGGAGGCTGCTGCACAGCATAAGGCTCGTCCAGCGCTTGGCCGCCGTTTTGCCAGGCGACCCAGCGTCGTTGCTCGCGCTTCATGCGCGCGGCGCTCCAGGCAAGCGTACCGGCCAAAATTGGAATGCCAATGCCTACGAGCGACAGGCTCAGACCGAGCACGATACCCGTCAGTGTCAGGACAAACGCCGTCACGCCGAGCGGCAGCAGACCGAGCTGCAGCCTCCATGCACCATAAGCGCTTGCGCGCGGATTGGATTTCATAGGGGAACAACCTCGCTTTCCGAACCATTTGCTTCATTGTAGCAGGCGGTCCGAAGCCGTATCAGCGGCTGCGGAAGGGGATTCGACCCCGACCTTCGGCCAGGGCGGACCCAGCCTCTCCATATAGGGAAGCAGTTCATGAACCAGCTCGAAGCGCCGGCCTCTGCGCATCGCCAGGTAGGAGCCCTCCTTCAGCGCGCCCGCCCCGAACGGCAGCAGCGCCCTCCCGCTCACCGGCCTTCGCCAAGCGACGCTCTTAAGCTCGGCCAGCCAGGACGGACCGGCCAAAACGACATGCCAGCTTCGCGGGGCGTGCCGGATCCGCGTGCCAAACTCCGCGTCCGAGCCGAGCTGCGGCTGCACCACGAGCACGGCCTCGGGCTCGAACCCCGCGACGGCCGCTGCCTGCGCGAACAGCTCCCGCAGCAAGCGATGCCTGGCCCGCGCAGACCGGCGGTACGACAGCCAGGACAGCGCAGCAATGATGCATGCCAGAGCCGCAACCGCCTTATCCGGAGACGTGCCCATCGCCGGTCCTCCCTTCGCCAATTTCCTTTTGCAGCCTGCTCGCCTCGAGCAACCATACGGCTGCCAAGGCGGCTAGCGCGAATCCCGCGAGCCCCGCTCCCGAAGCAGCCGGCCGATCCGTCATCCAACCGGCCAATGCGATCGCGACGAAGATCGCGTTGCGCAGCAACGGGCGCCTGCCGAGCGGATGGTTCGCACCGAAGCAAGCGCAGCCGTTCGCCCCGTATGCCTGTTCCGCCGTCCCTTTTCCATTCGGATGGCGGCGTCGGCTCAACCCTGTCATGCCCAGCAGGACGACGATTGCCGCGGGCTCTTTGATCCCCTCCAGCTTGCCGCCTGCAGCGAAGGCGGCCGCGAGCGCCCACTCCAAGCCCAGCACCGCCCACGCGGCCGCCGGCACGAGGCGCGCCGGCAGCAGCTTGTATGCCTTCATCTCCAGGCGCATATCTGTCATGGCCTGTCCTTTGCCGTAGGCAGAAGCAGCAAAGACGGCAGCCATCGCAAAATCGCACAGCCAGGCCACTTCATTTTCCCAGTACATCCGGCAAGTCCTCCTTTAATCGCGAATGCTCGATAAAACACAAGAAGCCGGGCATTCGCCCGGCTCCCGTCGCGCCCTTAAGCGCAGCAGCCGCCTTGTTGGTCGCAATTCACGTACGCTACGTCATAGGGAACGTAGTTGTTGACGCATTGAACCGTCTTGTTGATCCAGTATTCCTTCGGGTAGGTCGCGCCGTTTGCGGAGCAGGTTTTGGCAACGCAATACGTGTATTGCGGAATCTCGCCGTCAAGCGTGTAGTTCGTCGGGCATACGCAAGCCATATTTTTCACCTCCTTTCATGAGCAGTCCTTCAGCCAACCGCCCGATCTCTGCCTCGTCGTGAACGGCCGCCGCACGTGCGACCTTTCCGTCGCCGAGCTCGAAGATGGCCAGCGGATAAATCCGCACGCCCAGCACGTCATGCATGTCCCTGGCGTTAACCGGAAACACAGGGAACGTCCACTTGAAATAGTCCGACATCTCGCGAACGTCGCCCGGATCGCCGGCAACCACCAGCATAAGCCGATATTCCGGCAGCGCGGCGCTTGCCTGCGCCAGGCGGGGGAACAGCTCAATGCAATCTGCGCAGTAAAGGGAAGCGAATACCAACAAGCGCGGCTGTCCGTTCGGTCCAGGCGCTCCCGCCCGTCCTATATCGGGGACAGCCATGCCGGACATTGGAATGCCTGGCGTTCGTCCGCCCGGTTTTAATCTCAAACTCATAACGGTCCTCTCCTTTTATCAAGTCGGCCGATTGTGAAGCTCCTGCTGCTCCAACCAAACGCGGGCGTAACGCCCGTCTAGCGCCATCAGCGACTCATGATTGCCATCCTCTACAATGCGTCCGTCTTCCATCACCCACACCCTGTCCGCTCTTCGGGCCAGGGCCACACGGTGCGTGACGAGCAGCACGGTTTTGTCCGCGCAGAGCTCCCAGATTCGATCGATCAAGGCGGTCTCGCTCAGCGGATCCAGCGCCGAAGTCGGCTCGTCCAGCACGACAAGCTCCGCATCGGCTTGCAGGAACAATCTGGACAAAGCCAGCTTCTGCCACTGCCCGCCCGACAAGTAAATCGAGCTGCCGTCGATTTGACCGAGCGGCGTATCGGGACCTCTGCCCGCCTCCAGTTCGCCGAGCCCCGCCATCATCAGCGAATTTCGAAGCCTTGCGTCGTCCTCCAATGCGGCAGCTTGGCCTGCGGCCATATTTTCCCGCACCGTGCCTTGATAACGTACGAAGTCCTGGAAGAGGACATGAACCCGCCCAAACATGCTGCTGCGGTCGATGACATCGACAGGAACATTGTCATAGCGAACGGGGGCGCCTTCAGGGACGTAAAGACCCAGCACGATTTTGAGCAAGGTTGACTTGCCCGAGCCGTTGCCGCCCAAGATCGCGATTTTCTCTCCTCTTCGAATCTGCATCTCGCCAGTATCAAGCGAAGGCTTGTCCCGGTTGGGATAGGTGTACCGGAGCGCGGGGATCGAGATGCGCTTGTTGAAAACAAACGGTTTATCCTCGTGACCTGCGGACACGGTTGGTCGGTGGCGATGATCGAGGTTAGATAGCTGCTTCCGTTGCTTCTGCTTGGACTCGGATAAATAGGCATACGTCTCTGCAACGCCGGCCCAGCTCTGGAGAACCGTCGACAAATTGGAGGAGATCAGGCTCATCGCCATCGTGACGGCCATGAAGTCGCCCGCGCCAAGTCCGCGTTCGCGGACGGTCCAGGCGGCAGCGCATGCGGCTGCCGCATAGCCCGCGACGGATATCGCTTCTCCGGCGAAGCCCGCCGACAGCTGCATCCGCTGAATGCGGGACAGAATCGCGTCGGACACTCCCTTGGCGGACAGCCACCGGCCCTTGAAGTACGGTCGCGAGCCGTGGACCGTCAATTCCTTTTGCGCCGACGACGCCGTCAACAGTCCGTAGAGGTAAGAGGGACGCACAGACGCGCGCTGGAGCTCTCCATTCAGCATCGTCTTGCGCTTCACGAGCATGAGCGACAGACCGCCCTTCAAGCACCCGACCGCGAAGGCAAAAACGCCGACGGCGGGATGTATGCCCGACAAGTAACGGAAACCGAGCATCGCCGTAGCCAGCTTCGTCAGCAGCTGCGTCGCCTGTGTGTACATCTCGAATGGCTTGGTGGCAGCGAATCGTCGCAAGGTAAGCCTTTCTTCGTACTCCGGATGCTCCTGCTCGGCCAGGGGGAGCGCGCCGGTCTCCTCGATCAATTCCAATTCGCAAGCGTTGGCGTATGCCAGATGCATCCGTGACGTGCGATAAGCGGAAAAAGCGTTCAGGCCGGCGCCAAGCAATTGAATGCCCGCGAGTGCGGCAAGCGGCGCGATGAAATCTGCCGTATCTCCGCCGATCGCGGCATTGATCGTACGCTCCGTGAAGGCGAGCGTCCCGTAGGACTGCAGCGCGTTGCCCGCGAGCACGCTGACAGAGAGCAGCACGCCGGCCTTGTCGAAACGATAGATCCGCCATACGGAAGCCGCAGCCGCCAACGCGATGCGCGCAAGCTTTTTCATCAAGCGCCGGCTTCGACAGCCTTGCCGTTTGCCCCTAACGTGCGAGCGTGAGCCGACGCGTCCCATGTCGTATTGAACAAGCCCGACCCGACCGCGACGCCTTCGCTATCTAGCACGATCATAAAGGGAATGACCTTGATCGGCGTCCGATCGGCGACGGCCGAGATCTCACACCGTTCGACGCGGACCGAAAATGGAGCAAGCTCTTGTACGAGAAGCTCAAAATCCGCATCGTTCGCCTCCGCGAGCAGCAGATACGCAAGCTCCGGCCGCTCCTCCATAAATCCGACCGCCGCATCCAGGTCGCAAGCCTCGCAGCCCGCGCTCATGACGAACACCACCGCGCCCGACTTCGTATGCCGGAGCCATGACAAGTCGGTCTCTTCTTCCCCGCCCATCAGGGCGAGTCGTTCGGGAAATGCCGTTCCCTTCGGATAAACCGGGACGCTGCCGCGCATAAATTTCCGATACTCCATGGTCCATCCTTCTCCTTATTCGTTATTCGTTGGTCGCGACTGCATAAGCAGCCTGCGGCTCCGCGCACAGCCCCGCCGACGCCAGCTCCTCCGCTTTGAGCCGGATGAGCTCCAGCAGCTCGAGCTTGAGCGCCTGCTTCGCTTCATCCCTCGGCATGCGCATGAAGCGCGACAGATTGTCGATCTCCTGTTCAAAAAAATCAAGAATCAGCAGCTTGGCGATCTGATCGCCACCCCCGGCGGCCTGCACTAGTTGGCGAAGCTGTCCATTTGTCGGCGGATCGCCGCGACCGCTCTTTGTTTGCATTTGTTCACCGCCTGTTGCGTAATGCCCAGTTCGCGAGAGACTTCGCGCTCTGTTTTCCCGTCTACGATCAGCTTCTGCATGACGGTTCTGCTCGGATACGATGGAATCGCCAGCAGCACCTCCTGCACGAAAAGCATGGATATCGCCTGATCCGCAGGCTCTCCCCTATCAATTTGTTCGGCCGCGGCAATCGCGAGCTCCCGGTTTAATCGGGTTCGATTGCGATATTGCATGCGCCAGGCGGCTCTTGTCAGCCGCTGTCTGAATTCCGTGAACAAGGTCAGCTCGTCGTCCATTCCAATCCTCCTTTTACCGTAGCGTTTTTTCCTTCTCATCTATGTAGGAGCCTGACTTTCCCATTATACAACCAAAACAAGAACATTTGTTCCTATTTATTTTAGGGAATTGGTGGTGAAGTCGATTTTGCGCGTTCATTTGCGGACTTTGTCGAAACAATTCGAACTCTATCATCGTCTAAATAGTAGAATCGGGAGGGATCGAGAAATGAAAATAGGAAGATGGCTGATCGCGGGCGCAGTCGTCGCGGTCGTTATATGGAAAGCAGACGATATTATCGGTACGGATAAGCAGCAAAGCGCGGCGCCGCCGGCCGTTACGGAGACGGCATCGGCTTCAGCCTCGCCGTCAGGCAGCTCTGAGGGGACTGATTCGAACGAAGCGACGGAAAGCGCACAACCTTCCGACCCCGCTTCTCCCAATGGAGGTTCTCCATCGTCTTCCGACAACGGTGAACCTACCGACACGGCAAAGCCAACGCCATCGCCATCGCCATCGCCGGAACCGTCCGACGATCCGTCGTCGAATGCTTCCGAGGAGCCTGGGGACAGCTCCAATTCGGACAGCCTCGATGCGCTGCTTAAGCTTAATGCGCCGGACAAGACGATCGAGGTCGGCAAAAACGGCGTGGCCATCGTGACGAATTCCGATAGCATGCTTGTACTCGTTAATAAAAAGCGGGAGCTTTCTTCCACGTATGCGCCGGACGATCTGGTCAAGCCGGATGTCGAATTTTCATTTTCCGGCGATTCGCCTAAGCAGAAAATGAGGAAGACCGCCGCAAGCGCGCTGGAAAAGCTGTTTGCGGGAGCTAAAAAAGACGGAATTACACTTAAAGCCGTTTCCGGCTATCGATCCTACGCGACGCAAAAATCGATCTTCACCCGCAATGCCGACCTGAAGGGCGAAGAAGTCGCGAACCGCACGAGCGCTAGGCCCGGCCAAAGCGAACACCAAACGGGACTCGCAATGGACGTCTCCAGCGCAAGCGCGAACTATGAGCTTGAGCAAAAGTTCGGAGACACCAAAGAAGGAAAATGGCTTGCGGCGCACTGCGCGGAATACGGCTTTATCATCCGCTTCCTTAAAGGCGAAGAGGACGTAACCGGCTATTCGTACGAGCCCTGGCACGTAAGGTACGTCGGCAAGGAAGCCGCTAAACAAATCATGAAGCAAGGCGTCACGCTTGAAGCCTATCTCGAGGCTGCCGCAAAGGGCGCCACCAAAGCGTAATTGAAACGGAAAAGAACGCTCGTCATCGCGGGCGTTCTTTTTATATAGCGATTAAGTGGCCGGCATAAAAATTTGTATTTTACACGTTTGAACGCTATCCCTTTCGCACAGGAACAAGCTCAATTTCACACATTTTGACGATATCCCCTTCGCACAGGAACAAGCTCAATTTCGCACATTTGCACGATATCCCCTTCGCACAGGAACAAGCTCAATTTCACGCATTTGCACGATATCCCCTTCGCACAGGAACAAGCTCGTTAACGATCCCTTTCGCTCAAGTTCCCCTGATTCACCTTATAGCTATTCCATTCGACCGGGTATATCAGACTCAACGAATACTGTATCATTGAGCCGGCCTCCTCCATTTTTAATTCAACTGGTCCAAAGCATTCTGTGGAAACCTGTCTAACGCCTAGCGTCCCTGTGCGAAGGGGATACCGTTCAAATGTCCAAAAGTAGGATCTTTACGCTAAAAGTGCTGCCATGAAAAGGTGAATTATCCGGAAAATCAAAAAAAGCCCCGCTAAATTAAGCGGAGCCCGAGCTTATAGACCGATCAGCCTTGCAGCAGCAGCGTTTCCGGATCTTCGAGCATTTCCTTGACGGCGACCAGGAAGCGTACGGCTTCGGCGCCGTCGACGATGCGGTGGTCGTAGGAAAGCGCGATGTACATCATCGGACGGATCGCGACTTCGGTATTGTTGTTGACCGCGATCGGACGGTGCTGGATCTTGTGCATGCCGAGGATGCCGACTTGCGGCGCGTTCAGGATCGGAGTCGAGAGCAGCGAGCCGAATACGCCGCCGTTCGTGATCGTAAACGTGCCTCCTTGCAGGTCGGACAGCGCAAGCGCGTTGTTGCGCGCCTTGACGGCCAGATCGGCAATGGAGCGCTCGATCTCGGCGAAACTCAGGCGGTCGGCGTCGCGAACGACAGGTACGACAAGACCTTCCTTGGCGGATACGGCGATGCCGATATCGTAAAATTGCTTGGCGATGATGTCTTCGCCGTCAATCTCAGCGTTCAGCAGCGGATACTGCTTCAGCGCGCCTACGACAGCCTTGGTGAAGAAGGACATGAAGCCGAGGTTGACTTCGTTTTTCTCCTTAAAAGCGTCCTTGCGGCGCTTGCGGACGTCGAGGATCGCGCTCATGTCGACTTCGTTGAAGGTCGTGAGCATCGCAGCCGTGTGTTGGGCTTCGACGAGGCGGGTTGCGATCGTCTGGCGGCGGCGGGACATCTTTTTGCGCTCGTACGGCTTGGCCGATTGGAAGGCCGCAGATGCGGGCGCCTTGGCTGCCGGTGCCGACGGTGCAGCAGGAGCTGGTGCGGCTGCTGGCTGCGAACCGGCTGCGCGGACGTCCTCGGGATAAATACGGCCGAGCGGATCGCGCGCAGGCGTCTGGCTAAGATCGATGCCTTGCTCGCGAGCGAGCTTGCGGGCTGCAGGCGTCGCGGACGGTTGCCCAGCCGGCACGGAAGCAGGCGCGGCAGCTGCAGGTGCTGCAGTCGGAGCCGGTGCCGCAACAGGAGCCGGAGCTGCCGCAGGAGCAGGCGCGGCCGCGGGAGCCGCTGCTCCGCCTTCGCCTTCGGCGATCCGACCGATGACTTGCCCGATCTGTACGGTATCGCCTTCGCCGAACAGCAGCTCGGTGACGACGCCCGCTTGCTCGGCGCTAATTTCCAGGTTAACCTTGTCGGTCTCAAGTTCGAGCAGCAGATCGCCCTGGCTTACTTTATCGCCTGCTTTGATAGCCCATCGCGAGATGGTGCCTTCCGTAATCGATTCGCCCATTGCCGGTACTAGAATATCTGCCACTGCGGCTTACCTCCCCAAATTGTGAGTCAACGTCGGACTCTGCTTCAAAGATTGCGTCACGATATAGTTCTGCTCATCCGCGTGTACGTCCGCGAACCCGGTAGCGGGGCTCGCACGATCCGGACGGCCGATATACTTGACTTCCGCGCCGGATGGCGCGATCTCGCGGATGCGGGATTCCATGAAGGTCCAGGCTCCCATATTGCGAGGCTCTTCTTGCGTCCAGACGACTTCCTTGAGTTTCGGGAAGCGAGCGAACACCTTTTTGATCTCCTCCGCCGGGAACGGATACAGCTGCTCCACGCGGACGATATGCAGCCAGTCCTTGTTGCTGTCTTTGTCCTTGGCCAACGCATCCTCGAGATCGATGGCGACCTTGCCCGAGCAAAGAACGATGCGCTCGACGCGGTCCGGCTTCGCGCCGAGACCCGCCTGCTCGAGAATCGTCTTGAACCCGCCCTCGCCAAGCTCTGCGGCCGGCGAAGTCGCGCGCGGGTTGCGAAGCAGGCTCTTCGGCGTCATGACTACGAGCGGCTTGGCTTCGTCTGTACCGGTAATCGAAGCCTGACGTCGCAGCAGATGGAAGTACTGCGCTGCGCTGGACAGGTTCGCTACCGTCCAGTTGTCCTCAGCGGACAGTTGCAGGAAGCGTTCGAGGCGGGCGCTGGAGTGCTCCGGCCCCTGTCCTTCGTAGCTGTGCGGCAGCAGCATGACCAGACTCGAACGCTCCGACCACTTGGCGCGGCCCGACGAGATGAATTGGTCGATGAGCACTTGCGCCACGTTGGCGAAGTCGCCGAATTGCGCTTCCCAGAGAACCATCGTTTCGGGCGAATAGACGTTGTAGCCGTATTCGAAGCCGAGTACGGCAGACTCGGACAGCGGGCTGTTGTGCAGCGCGAAGGAGGCCTTCGCCTGCGGCAGCGTGTGCATCGGGCAGAACGTATCGCCGGTCTCGATGTCGTGCAGCACCAGATTGCGCTGCGCGAACGTTGCGGTCTCGGCGTCCTGACCAGTCATCCGGATCGCGCGTCCGTCTGCGAGGATCGAAGCGAACGCCAGCGTCTCCGCATGGCTCCAATCGACTTTTTCGCCGTCGTTCAGCGCACTTGCGCGGCGCTCGAGAATCTTTTGCAGCTTCGGATACAGCTTGAAGCCTTCGGGCCACTTGAGCAGCTCGGCATTGAGCTCGCGGAGCTTGGCAATCGGAACGTTCGTCGGTGCCGCAGCCGTCGTCGTATTCTGCTCGACCGCGCGGGACTGAGGACCTTCATGGTGATCCTCGAGGGTCTTCATTTCCTCATAGGCCGCCTTGAACACCGCAAGTACGCCATTTTTCGCTTCCTCGAACTGCGCTTCGGTCAGCTTGCCTTCTTTGACGAGACGGTCTGCGTAAACGCGGCTGACGCCGGGATGCGCCTTGACCTTCTTGTAGACGGTCGGCTGCGTCGGCTCGGGATCGAGCGTCTCGTTGTGACCGTGGCGGCGGAAACCGATCAGGTCGATCAGAAAATCTTTCTTGAAGCGCTGGCGGTATGCGACTGCCATGCGGGCGATCGCGATCACGGCTTCGGGATCGTCGGCATTGACGTGAACGATCGGAATCTCGAAGCCTTTGGCCGGGTCGCTGGAATATTGGGTGGACCGGGAATCGACGCTGTCGGTCGTAAAGCCGATCTTGTTGTTGACGATGATGTGAATCGTGCCGCCGATGCCATAGGCGCGCAGCGTGCTCAAATTCATCGTCTCGGTGACGATGCCTTCGCCAGGGAACGCCGCATCGCCGTGCATGACGATAGAAGCCGCTACATCCATTTTCTGGATCGGGTAACCGCGCTGCGTACGGTCGTCCTGCGCGGCGCGCGCGAAGCCCTGTACGACCGGATTGACGTACTCAAGGTGACTCGGGTTGTTCGCCAGTACGACGCGTGTCTCGCCGCCCTGGGCATTTTTTAGTGTATGGCGTGCGCCAAGATGATACTTCACGTCGCCTGTGCCGCCCGGCTCGAACGTGAAGCTCCCCTCAGTCGGAGATTTCTTGCCGCTCGACGCGGAGTGTTGGAACTCGGCAAAAATCTTTGTGAGCGGTTTTTGCAAAATGTGCGCAAGCACGTTCAGACGGCCGCGGTGCGCCATACCGATCGCGATGTCGCTGACGCCTTCGCCGGCCAGGTCCCGTACCATGCGGTCGACCAATGCGATCAGCGCATCGTTGCCTTCGACGGAGAAGCGTTTGACGCCGATAAACGTCTTCTGCAAAAAGTCTTCGAACAGCTCGGCTTCAAGCAGACGCTTCAGCAGGTCGGCTCGCTCCGCTGCACTCAGCTGCTGCGCAGGCACCCGCTGCTCGGCAAAGTTGTTCAACCATTGGCGTTCTTCTTCGTCCGCAATATGGCTGAATTCGTAGGCGATGGTCCCGCCGTACACTTCCTTAAGCTTGGCGATCGCCTCTGCTCCGTTGGACACCCCGGCAGGCGCGCCTTCCCAGACGAGGTCGGCCGGCAAAGCGGCCAGGTCCGCGTAGGTCAAGCCGTAAGTCTCCGGCTCGAGCACTTTCGACGAAGCGACGGGGCCGATGTCCAGCGGATCGATGTCCGCAACGAGATGCCCGTAAGCGCGCACGTTCCAAACAAGCTTGCCCGCCAAGACCGCATTGCGAAGCTGACGCACATCCACAGCGACAGCCGCACCCGGCGCCGAAGCGGCTGGGCTCCGGACCGAGCGCGGCGGCTCGCCCCACGCTTTGAATTGTTCGCGGTATTCTTGCGCGACCGACTCAGGATCGCGTAGGTACAGTTCGTACTGCTCTTCGATGTAGCCAAGGTTCGGGCCGTAATACTTCGCCCATGGGTTCTGATGGTCTTGCTCGCCATTCGCCATTTGTGTGATCCCTCGGTCTTCTATAAAAGTAAATTATCCAAACATAAACGGCAGCGTCGCCGCAAGAGCGGCTTCCGGCGTCTGCGATATCGGAAAGGGATGAATTGCATCGATCCCGTCGATTCGCGGACAAAGCGGTATCGCTTATCCTCCATGATTATAAAGCATTTGTTTGCGACATTAAAATAAGGATTTCCTATCGTTATGATCTCAAAATGAGAACGTTCGCCAACAAACGCACACATGATGTTAAGTATGGCTTTCGCACAGGAGAATTATCCCTGGACCCGCACGATGCCGAGAGATTCGACCAGCAACATGTCCTAACGTTCTTTGAAAGCGTTTAATGATTAATGCACAGGAATGTGACACAGCAATAAAAAGCCCGGAGACGGCCGACCTCGAGTCGGCGTATCCGGGCGAACGCGGGCTCCGATCAGAAGCTCAGCCAGCGTTTGAACATATGCTTGGTCGTGTCGCGGTTAATCGCCGCGATCGACGTTGTGAGTGGAATGCCCTTCGGGCACGAACGCACGCAGTTTTGCGAGTTGCCGCAGCCTTCGATGCCGCTCTCGTCTTCCATGAGCGCCTCGAGACGCTCGTGCGCGTTCATCTCGCCCGTCGGGTGTGCGTTGAACAGGCGAACCTGCGAGATCGGCGCCGGGCCGATAAAGCTCGAACGGTCGTTGACGTTCGGGCAAGCCTCAAGGCAAACGCCGCATGTCATGCACTTGGACAGCTCGTAAGCCCATTGGCGCTTGGTCTCGGCCATGCGAGGGCCCGGTCCGAGATCGTACGTGCCGTCGATCGGGATCCATGCCTTGACCTTCTTAAGCGCATTGAACATGCGCTCGCGGTTGATGACCAGGTCGCGCACGACCGGGAACGTGGACATCGGCTCGACGCGGACCGGCTGTTCGAGCTTGTCGATCAGCGCGGAGCATGCCTGACGCGGCTTGCCGTTAATGATCATCGAGCAGGCGCCGCACACTTCTTCGAGACAGTTGGACTCCCAGACGACCGGGGTCGTCTTGGCGCCGTCCGCCTTGACGGGGTTCCGCTGAATCTCCATCAGCGCGCTGATGACGTTCATGTTCGGACGGTACGGAATCTCGAATTCCTCTGTATATGGAGCGGCGTCGGGCTTTTCCTGACGCTTGATGATGAATCTGACGGTGCGCTTGGCGGTCGCGGTAGCAGTATCTGCCATCGGTTAGCCCTCCTTCTTCTTGTTCGAGGAGTAGTCGCGAATCCGCGGCTTGATTAAGGACGTGTCGACGTCCTCGTAAGAGATCTGCGGGCCCTCGGACGTCCAGGTCGCCTTGGTCGTCTTCAGGAACTCCTCGTCGTTGCGGTCCGGGAACTCAGGCTTGTAGTGCGCGCCGCGGCTCTCGTTGCGCAGCAGGGCGCCTACCGTCATCGCCTCGGCCAGCTCCAGCATGTTCCACAACTGGCGCGTAAAGGCGACGCCGGCATTGTTCCAGCGGGCCGTATCGTTGATGTTGATCTTGGTGTAACGCTGCTTGAGCTCTTTGATCTTGCCGATCGTCTGCTCGAGACGGTCGTTGAAGCGGACGACGGTCATGTTGTTCGTCATCCATTCGCCCAGTTCCTTGTGGATGACGTAGGCGTTCTCGCTGCCGTCCATCTTGAGAATGGACTCGTACTTGTTAGCTTGCTTGGAGCGCTCGCGCTCGAATACCGACTCGGCGACGTCGTCCGCCGACTTCTTGAGACCTTTGATGTATTCGACGGCCTTGGGCCCCGTCACCATGCCGCCGAAGATGGCGGACAGGAGCGAGTTCGCGCCCAGACGGTTCGCGCCGTGGTATTGATAGTCGACTTCGCCGCAGGCGAACAGGCCGGGAACGTTAGTCATCTGGTTGTAGTCGACCCACAGACCACCCATTGAGTAATGAACCGCCGGGAAAATCTTCATCGGGATCTTCCGCGGATCGTCGCCCGTGAACTTCTCGTAAATCTCGATGATGCCGCCGAGCTTGACGTCAAGCTCCTTCGGATCCTTGTGCGACAGGTCGAGGAACACCTTGTTCTCGCCGTCGATGCCGAGCTTCTGGTCGACGCAGACGGAGAAGATCTCGCGCGTCGCGATATCGCGGGGCACCAGGTTGCCGTAGGCCGGATACTTTTCCTCGAGGAAATACCACGGCTTGCCGTCCTTGTACGTCCAGATGCGTCCGCCTTCGCCGCGCGCCGATTCGCTCATGAGGCGGTTCTTATCGTCGCCGGGAATGGCCGTCGGGTGAATCTGGATGAACTCGCCGTTGGCGTAATGGACGCCCTGCTGGTACACCGCGCTCGCCGCCGTGCCCGTATTGATGACCGAGTTGGTCGTCTTGCCGAAAATGATGCCGGGGCCGCCGGTCGCCAGGATGACCGCATCGCCGCGGAACGTGACCGTATCCATCGAACGCAGGTCCTGCGCGGCGATGCCGCGGCAGACGCCGTCATCGTCGATGACGACGGACGTGAATTCCCAGTGCTCGAACTTCTGGACGAGGCCCGCCACTTCCCAGCGGCGGACCTGCTCGTCCAGCGCGTACAGCAGCTGCTGGCCGGTCGTCGCGCCCGCGAACGCAGTGCGGTGGTATTGCGTGCCGCCGAACCGGCGGAAGTCGAGCAAGCCCTCCGGCGTACGGCTGAACATAACGCCCATCCGGTCCATCAGGTGGATGATGCCCGGCGCCGCTTCGCACATCGCCTTGACAGGAGGCTGATTCGCGAGGAAGTCGCCGCCGTAAACCGTATCGTCAAAGTGCTCCCATGGAGAGTCGCCTTCGCCCTTTGTGTTAACCGCTCCGTTGATGCCGCCCTGGGCGCATACAGAGTGGGACCGCTTGACCGGCACGAGCGAGAACAGATCGACCCGCATGCCGGCTTCCGCCGCCTTGACCGTCGCCATCAGACCCGCGAGTCCGCCGCCGACGACAATGATTTTCTGATTAGCCATTGCTGATTCTCCCTCCGATCAACCTAACAAACCGACGACAGCCGTCTGCGCCGCCGCGAACTCATCGCTGCGGAACGCGAACAGCGACAGCAGGAACAGCACGGCGACGATCGCGAAGATGCCCATGCAGATGTTCGAGGATACCCGCTGCGCGCGCGGACCGACCGTGATGCCCCAGGACACCAAGAAAGCCCACAGGCCGTTGGCGAAGTGGAAGACGGCGGCGAGGACCGCGATAAAGTAGATCGTGAAGTAGACGGGCTGTGTCACAATATCGTGCATGTGCTGACCGATCTCTTCGTTGGTCGTATTGCCGAGCGCGACCTGCACGCGCGTCTGCCAGATGTGCCAGGCGACGAATACGAACGTGATGACGCCGGTAATCCGCTGCAGCGCGAACGCCCAGTTGCGCCCGTAGCTGTACCGGCCCGTGCTGTAATTCGACGTGAAGGCGAGATACAGACCGTAGACGCCGTGGAACAGAATCGGCAGCCAGATGACGAACAGCTCAAGGAAAAAAATGAGCGGCAGGCCATGCAAGCCCTTGACGCTGTCGACGAAGCCCTCCTTGCCTCCCTCGAACGCGGAGTAATTCGTCAGGGCGTGTTCGATGATGAACAATCCGAGCGGAATCACACCCAAGAGCGAATGAATCTTGCGCGCGTAAAACGAGTTTCCTTTCATGTCGGTGAGCGTTCTCCTTTCGATCCGTGCGTTGTCACGAATTCTTCACGGTTTATAGGTTACTCCATTTTCGCTTATAATGGAACTGCTTATTTATTATTAAAACTTATAACCAATCGACATAAGCGAGAAAAATATGCGAAGGAGCCGTCCACATGCTGGAAGATATGAGAGTTTTCGCAACCGTCGTCGAGCAAAGCAGCTTGAACAGGGCGGCGGAACGGCTGAACGTCACGCAACCCGCACTGTCGCGCAGAATCGCGCGTCTGGAGCGTGAGCTCGGCGTCGACCTGTTCCGGCGCATCGGCAAGCGGCTCGAGCTGACCGCCGCCGGACAATTCACCTACGAGTTCGCCCTAGAGCTGCGCAGGTTCCACGGCGACTACCTGCAGCGGCTTAATGCATTCAAGACGGCCGAAGCGCCCGTCGCGACGATCGGCGCGAGCCTTACCACGCTGCAGACGACACTCCCCGAGCTGATTACCGCCATGACGGAAAAGCATCCGAATCTCGAGATCAAGGCCGTCACCGGCAAGACGCACGAGATCGCGACGCTCGTCAAAGAGCGAAAAGTCGACTTCGGACTCGTGGCTTCTTCGGTGGAGGACGATCCGTCGATTACGAGCACGCCGCTGTTCGACGATACAGTCGTGCTGGTGCTGCCTCGCTCGCATTTTATCGTAGAGCGGACACAGCTGTCCATGAGCGACCTGAACGGCCTCCCGATGATTCTGTTCGCGCCTGGCACCTGGTACCGCAACCTGACAGATGAGCTGTTTCGCCAATACAGCGTCAAGCCGGACGTCCGCATGGAGATCGACTCGTTCGAAGCAATCGTCCGTCTGCTCGGCGCGAGCCGCGCCGGCACGATGCTGCCGAAGTCGTACTTGCGCCCGCAAATGCTGAGCGATAACGATCTTTATATCGTCCGAATCCGGGAGCTCGAAGAGTTCAAGCGCACGACCTCCCTTATCTACGGCGATTTGGCATGGCTCGCACCCTCGACCCGCTATTTAATCGAAGAGACGATCGCCCTGTTCGGGAGGGGCAGCCGTCAGAGCTAGTGAAACGATTTTTTTCATTTTTCTCATCGTCGTCCCGTTTTTACCGCTGGGGCGCACATCCAGGATGAGAGCGGCTCTCAGATATCCTTGGTTATCCAACGATGGCGCCCTTTACCTCTTAACCCGGTTCGAGGGATCATGCTACGCTAGGCGCATTGATTCGCATGATTTTCGAACCGGAGGGTGAATACATATGCGTTTTCGTTTGGGAATGCGAGCCGCCGCGCTCGCGCTTGGGGCCGCCTTGCTGCTGCCCGCAGCCGCTTCGTACGCGGCCACGGCCTATACGGCCACGGATGCCGACACGTTCTGGTCGCTGTCCAAAAAGTTCGACGTGCCGCTGGAAAAGCTGATGAGCTTCAATACGAACGTCGATCCAAAAAACATATACGCCGGCCTGAAGCTCTCGATCCCGGCACCGACGACCGCGGCCGTGACCGCCAAGTCGGTCCAATCCGCCGCCGTCCTGCAATCCGCCAAGATCGTCAAGACAACATCGGGCGACTCGCTGTCGTACGCGACCGCCATTCAGATGAAGGCGACGGCCTACTCCGCCGCCATCGAGGAAAATGCCTGGGGGCCCGTCGATTACTTCGGCAACGCGCTGAAGCTGGGCACGATCGCCGTCGATCCCAAAGTGATCCCGCTCGGTACCAAAGTGTACATCACGGGCTACAACGCCGACGGACTGCCGGTCGGCGGCATGTATGCCGTCGCGCGCGATACGGGGAGCGCCATCAAGGGCAACCGCATCGATATCTTCGTGCCGGGATCGCGGGACAAGGCAAGCAGCTTCGGCATTCAATACGTCAATCTGTACGTGCTAAATTAGTCCGAATGCGCCCGAGACCGCAGCCACCTTTGCAAAAAGGCGATTGCGGTCTTTTTTTGCGCATCGGCCTCCGGCAGCTCTTAAACCGGCTTTTTGCGTGTCGTCCCCGGCAGCTCTTAGACCGGCTTTTTGCGCGTCGGCCTCCATCAGATCTTCAAGCGCGCTTCGGCCTGCGCTCCGGAATATGCAGCAGCTCCGGCACGGTGACCAGCTCGTAGCCTCTGGCGCGGAGCTGATCGATGAGCGCCGGCAAGGCGTTCACCGTGCCGAACAAGTTCTGCCCCGTGCCGCCGCCCGCATGCATGAGAACGATCGACCCCGGGCGCAGCCCCTTGATCGCGTTGCGCAGCACGACGCCGGCGGAAATCTGACGCCAATCCTGCGAGTCGACGTCCCAATTGACCACCGTGTACCCCCGGGACTTCGCCCATTCCAACTGAGCGGGCCGGATGTCGCCGTAGGGCGGCCTGATCATCGCAGGCTCGAAGCCGACCGTCGTCCGGATGGTCGCCCCCGTCCGCTCGATCTCCCGCCTGACCTGTCCCAGGCTAAGCTTAGGCAGCTCGGGATGCGAGTAGGTATGATTGCCCACCGCATGGCCTTCGTTCACGATTCTTCGCAGCAGACCGGGGTGCTTGGCCGCCCGGCTCCCCACGACAAAGAAGGTGGCGCGGACGCGCTTGCGTTTCAACACGTTCAGCACAAGCGGCGTATACCTCGAGTCCGGCACGTCGTCAAAAGTCAGCGCTACGCGCCGCCCGCCCGACGAAGAGGCGCGCAGCACGAATACGCCCCTGTACCGGCGCTGCAGGTCCGACCAGCTCACGGGTGCAGATGCCGGCTTGCGCCCCTTGGATGCGGACGCGGTCACGGCAGGCGCATACCCTGCCGAGGCCGCGCCGCTCGCTTCCGCCGGCACAAGCGCCGTGCCGGCAAGCATCAGGCCGACCGTCAGCGCGGCCAGCCACCGACTCCAATTTTCACGATGCAGCATGATCTCCATTCACTCCCGTCGCATAAGCGGCACTGCCGTTAGCGTGAGCGAATGAAGCCCATATCATACCTTTCTCGCCTTTATTGGCCGATCGCGTCCTGAAACGCCTCGATCTGCTCGTTCGTGCCGATGACGACCATGACGTCTCCTTCGGCCAGCGTATCCGTCGCCGTCGGCGCGACGATCATGCCCTTCGGCTTGTTGAGCGCTACGATACTGCAGCCGTAACGGCCGCGGGGATTGGTCTCCTCGATCGACTTGCCTGCGAGGCAGGCCGGCACGCCCAGCTCCGCGATCGTATACTTGTCCGACAGCTCGATGTAGTCGAGCAGGTTTGGCGACACGAGCTGGTGCGCGACGCGGATACCCATGTCCCGCTCCGGATAGATGACGCGGTCCACGTCCATCCGCTCGAGCACGCGCCCGTGCAGCTCGGACACCGCCTTGGCGACGACCTTCTTGACGCCCAGCTCCTTGAGCAGGATGGCCGCCAGAATGCTCGCCTGCACGTCGTCTCCGATCGCGACGACGCCGCAGTCGAAGTTGCGCGCGCCGATCGAGCGCAGCGTATCCTCGTCCGTCGCGTCCGCGATGACCGCATGGGTCAGGATGCCGCTCATCTCCTGCACCTTCTCCTCGTCCCGGTCGACGCCGAGCACCTCGTATCCCAGCTCGATCAATTCCTTGCCGATGCTGGCCCCGAACCGTCCGAGGCCGATAATTACGAATTGGTTCATTTTCATGGTGGCACGTCTCTTTCGTTATCCGATAATGATCTTGCCTTCCGCTTCCCTATAGAGCACCTTGTCCCTCTTCGGCACGAGCGCATATCCGAGCGTGAGAGGCCCGAGCCGTCCCGCGAACATCATAAGCATGATGACGATCTTGCCGAACAAGGTCAGATCGGACGTGAGCCCCAGCGACAAACCGACGGTACCGAAGGCGGACACGACCTCGAACAGGATCATGAGGAAGTGATGGTCTTCCGTCGTGGACAGAATCATGGTCGCCGCAAGCACCAACGCCAAGGCAAGAAGCGTAAGCGTCAACGCTTTATATACGCGCTCTTGCGCCAGACGGTAGCGGAACATGACGACATCCTCGCGCCCGCGGATGATCGCCCATACCGCGCCGAGCAGCGCCGCGAACGTCGTCGTCTTGATCCCGCCGCCCGTCGAGCCCGGAGACGCGCCGATGAACATCAGGATGATGATGAAAAACTGCGTCGCCTGCCGCAAATCCGCAAGGTTCAACGTATTGATCCCGGCGGTGCGGGGACTGACCGACTGCGTAAATGCGGATAAAATCTTAGTACCCGTTTTTAACGGTCCCATCGTGGCGGGATTCGAGTATTCGAATGCGAGAATAACGATGGCGCCGAACAGAATCAGCGATCCCGACATGGTCAGGACGACCTTGGAATGCAGGGACAGCCTGCGGCCGCCTCGAAGGTCCGTCAAGTCGGAGAGCACCACAAAGCCCAGGCCCCCCGTCACGATGAGCGCCATCGCGATCAGATTGACCCAAGGATCGCCCGCATAGGCAGTGAGGCTGCGGAAGCTTCCCATCAGATCGAACCCCGCGTTGTTGAAAAAGGAGACCGCATGAAAGATCCCGTAGTATATCGCTCTTCCCGGACTCATATCTCTAAGGAAGCAAGCCGTGAACAGCAAAGCGCCTGCCGCTTCGATCGACAGGGCATACAGCACGACGCGTCGGACGAGCCGTACGATCCCTTCGATGCTGCTCTGATTGAGCGCCTCCTGGAGGATCAGCCGTTCCTTGAGCGAGATGCGCCGCTTCAGGAAGATCGCGAACAACGTCGCCATCGACATGAAGCCGAGACCTCCGATCTGGATCATCGCCAGGATGACGATCTGACCGAACATGGAGTAGTGGTCGCCGGTGTCGACGACGACCAGGCCGGTGACGCAGGTGGCGGAAGTCGCCGTGAAAAGCGCGTCTATATATCGCGTCTGCACGCCGGCGCTCGAAGCGGCGGGCAGCTGCAGCAGGAAGGAGCCCAGGCCGATGATCAAGGCGAAGCCGAGCGCCAGCGTCCGCGGAGGAGAGGCAACCAGCCATGTGAACATTTTTTTGTGCAAGCCGTTCTCCTCCTTCACGCTAGGTTTACCCGATAATGATGCGGCCTTCCGCCTCGCGATACAGCGTGCGCCCGGACTTGGAGCCCAGCGCGTACGTCATCGTCAGCGGGCCGAGACGCCCGATGAACATGAGGACGATGATGAGAACCTGGCCGAATGCCGACAAGTCACCGGTTATCCCGGCGGACAATCCGACCGTCGCATAGGCGGACATGACTTCGAAAAGTATGACCAGAAACGCCTGCTCCTCGGTAATCGAGAGGATCATGACGGACGTGATGACGATCGCCAGCGACAGCATCGTAACCGTAATCGCGCGGTTGACTTTGGCCCGCTCGACGCGCAGTCCGAGCAGCACGACGTCAGTGCGGCCGCGAAGCATCGCCCAGACAGCCGCCGCAAGCACCGCGAACGCAGTCGTCTTGATGCCGCCGCCGGTGGAGCCTGGCGAGGCGCCGACGAACATGAGCAGCACCATCGCAAACTGCGTCGCGTCCCGCAAGGAGCCGATATCGACGGTGCTGACGCCGGCGGAGCGGGTGGATACGGACTGCAGCGCTGCCGCAAGCACCTTGTCTCCGAACGACAGCGGGCCGAACGTGAGCTCGTTCGTGTATTCGAAGATCAGGATGGTGACAGTGCCGAGCACGATGAGAAACGCCGATACCCAGAGCACGACTTTGGAATGGTAAGACAGCTTTCGTCGCGTCCTCAGCTCCACCAGGTCGGATAAAACGACGAAGCCTACGCCCCCGAGCACGACGAGCGCGATCGCAAGGATGTTCATATAAGGATCACCGACGTACCCGGCCATGCTGCGGAAATTGCCGAACAGATCGAAGCCGCCGTTGTTGAAAAAGGAAACGCTGTGGAACACGCCATAATAAAGCGCCTGCCTGAAATGCATCTCGTGCATGAACCGGAAGGTAAACAGCAGAGCGCCGACCGCCTCGATGCAGAGCGCATAAATGAGGACGCGCTTCACGAGACGAACGATGCCCTCGAGGCTGCCCTGGTTCATCGCTTCCTGCAGCACGAGACGATCCTTGAGCGAGAGGCGGCGTCCGGCGAAAAAAGCGAACAGCGTGCCCATCGTCATGAAGCCGAGTCCGCCGAGCTGCACGAGCACAAGGATGACCCAGCGGCCGAATACGGAGAAGTATCCAATCGTATCAAGCCGCATTAGACCCGTCACGCAGGTAGCCGAGCTGGAGACGAAAAAAGCTTCTAGCCAAGGCGTCGGCTCGCCGGACACTGTGGAGATCGGAAGTCTGAGCAGCAGCGCGCCGACGGCGATAATAAAGGCGAAACCGATCGTCAGCACGCGCGGCGGGGAAGCATATAGCCAGCCGATGATTTTCTTAAGCAAGTACGATTCACCTCATGTCGGCAAACGGTTGAAAAAGCGCGCAAAAAAAGACACTGGAGCTCCAGTGCCTTGGCGCACGGCGATCCTGTC
This sequence comes from Cohnella hashimotonis, assembly GCF_030014955.1. Classification (NCBI taxonomy): domain Bacteria; kingdom Bacillati; phylum Bacillota; class Bacilli; order Caryophanales; family Paenibacillaceae; genus Cohnella; species Cohnella hashimotonis. Next base: position 1,328,017 of record NZ_JAGRPV010000001.1, on the reverse strand, counting down.
TGGCAGCCTACGAGGTTAGCTGACGGGTTCGGGCCAGATCAGGCTGCCCTATCCGGCGCTTGACGCGCGCAGAATTCACCCCGGAAAAGCTTAAGTGGTTCCCCCGTTTTCTTTGCGGAAATTCGGCTGGGTAGTATGATGGAGAAACGATGGTTCGGATGCCATAAAAAACATTACACCGCATTATAGTCTGTCCGATAGGTACGCACAACAGCAGAAATGCGAAAAATCGCCTTGTATGAGGATATACGGACGTTATTAGGCCGTGTAACAGCTTTTTTACGGGGATTCTAGCTCTTTCTCTTGTTTTGGCTTCAATTCCTATCGATAATAAGCGGAAGGGCCAGCTATTGCCGATAAATAGAGGATGTATACGCTTTTTCAGATCAATTCGGAATCGGAGTGGATAATTTGAGATCATCCAAATGGGCTGTCGCCGCCGGAATCGGCCTTCTTATCTTCCTGTTCATGCAAGTATTGCCGGCAATCGCGCCGGCTATGAAAGGCGAATCCAAAGCGATCGGCCGCGGGGAGGCGAAGCGGATCGGCCTTGCTTACGCCGCGGAGCACTGGGGGATGGATCTCGGCGAAGGGTCCGACGCGACGATTACGCATGTGGGCGACGACCGGATGGCGGCCTATATGACCAAGCACAAGCTGACCGACGAATACGACCGCGACTGGGATGCGCGCTATCCGACGGACGTATACGCGGTCGATATCCATGCGGCCGACGGCAGCGTTGACCGCGTTTCCATCCACATGGAGACGGGCAAGGTCGTCGGCTGGGCGCGCGTCGGCGATGCCATGACCGATGTGGACAAAGCGGCCACAGGCGACGTTGACGCGCGGACAGCCGAAGCGATCGCGTGGCTGAAGACGCAGCCGGACTACGACGCCTCGGCCTGGGAGCCCACCGGCAGCCTGACGCCGGGCGGGTCGGTCGTTCTGCAGAGCCGCAAGACCGGCTTGTCGGATGCGCATGTGCAGCTGCTCGTAAAGCCCGACAAGGTGCTTACTTACCGGTACGCGCTGCCCCAGGCATTCGCGGACGAAATTGCGAAGCAGCGCAAAATCGCCGACAAGCTGTCCATGACCGGCTTCCTGCTGCCGCAGATCGTCATGTTCGTGCTCGCCGTTATTTACGCCGCGGCCTGCAGGGGATGGACGTCGTTCAAACGCGGGCTGTTCTTGTCCGCAGCCTTCTTTGTCATGTATGCGGGTTTTATGTTCAACCTGCGCCCGGGACTGCGGGCATCATCCGTTGACATGAATGCGATCGCCTCGGAAAACAACGTGTCGGCGCTGCTCGTTACGAATGTCGTCATTCTGTTTATTCAGGCGCTGCTCACGTACTTCGCCGCCGTCGGCGGCGACGGCCTGTGGCGCTCGCTGGGCCGCTCGCTCTGGCCGCGCTGGCAGGACGCGGATTACGGCAGCCAGATCATGACCGCCATGAAGCAGGGCTATATGCTCGCCGTCATCTTGCTTGCCGCCCAGGCGATCGTTTTGACGGCGCTTGGCTTGATGCTCGGCACCTATTACGGCTCCGATCCGAGCCAATCCGCCTACAATATGTATTATCCTTGGCTGCTTCCCTTGCTTGCTTGGTGCGCCGGCATCTCGGAGGAGATCCAGACTCGCTTTTTCGGCATCGGCCTTGTACGCAAATGGCTCGGCGTTTTCATCAGATCCAAACCGGCAGGCTCGCACGACGCTTCAGGCTCCCATATCGCGGTTTCCAGAGCGCTGACGGCAATCGCCGTTCTGCCCGCGACCGCCGTATGGGCGTTCGGCCACGTCGGCTATGCCGTTTTTCCGTGGCAGACCCGCTTCATCGAGCTCATGATTATCGGCGCCCTGTTCGCCTGGTTTATGCTGCGATTCGGCCTGCTAACCGTTATATTCGCCCACGTCGTTCTCGATTCTACCCTGATGGCCGTCCAGATGCTGTCCGACGGGCTGTCGTCCGACAATCTCGCAGGCTTGGTCAGCGTTCTCCTGCCGGCTGCCGTCGCAATGGGGATCGCCTGGCTTCACCAACGGAGAAAGGGCGGATCGGCTTCGTCCGCAGGCTTCTCTCGTTAGAGGACTTGCGGCGTAATCTCGGGATGCGCGCCCAGTTTTGTTTTGACGAGCTTACGCCGCTCCAGACGTATATGCATGACAAAGTCGGCGAGCAAGAATGGAGCGGCGGCCGCAAAAAACAGCCCCCATTTTTGGAGCGCCAACAGCAGTAAATGGATCACGTCGCTCATCACAGCAAACCGGACCTGCCCCTCCAGGCCCGGCGTATTGCTGATTAATGTGATGCCGTACGCCCCTTTTTGCCCGACATCAAAGCGATACATCGGATCGCCTTTCATACGTTTTAAGATATAGGGCATCCGACGTATCCTCCGTCAAATCAAGGGATATCCTTCCATCGTCTACCATGGCGATTACCTGATCGAACAGCCGGCCGCTTGGATGGCTTGGCATGGGGGCGGACGCGCTGCTTCCGTTTATATCGCCGATCCATTCATAAAAAATCTCATATTCGCCCGGCTTTAAATGGACGACCGTTTTAGCGTTTAGAGCGACGTATTCGCGGTTATGAAACCCGGAGAAGAAGGCGATGGCGCTCGTCAAAAGACCGGCGATGAGGATGCAGCCGGCGAGAACGAGGGGGCCGAATTGGCGCAAAAAAGCGAGCATGTGAGCGCTCCTCGGTTAACGATTTTGATTGGATTGCGGCGGATCGATGATCATCCGATGTTCTTGGTCTTGGTCCTGCTTCCACTTCTGCTGTCGCAAAGCTCCGGGCGGCCATCGCTGCATGCTTTGCTTGGTCTCCGCAAGCTTCCGCGTTTCGATCCGCGCGTATACGACGTATCCTGCGATCAGAAACGGAGCGGCGGCCGCGAACGAAAGTCCCAGTTTCTAATTTCTGATATCAAAGCAACGATGCAAACGACGAATCCTGCGAGGAGAATACAACCGGCGAGGATCAATAGCGGAACTGACGGAGAAAGGCTGACATGACAGTACTCCCTTGGAATCGAATAACGGACTGAAATTGCATATTATTGGTAGTATAGCCTAGTTGGCGATTACCGTGCAGTTATTTTTTAAAAAGCAAAAAGGCAGCCGCGTCGAGAGAAGCTTTCTTCTCTTCGCGTCTGCCTTTCCTCGATTCGTCCTGTCCGCGTTCTGGTTCAGCCTGCGGAACCGTTCAAGCCTTGCAGTTCATCCAGCAGCATCGTCCGCGTGACCGGATCGTCGAAATTCCATTGACTATCCATCGTGTGCACCTGGCCGTTTTTGACCGCAGGCAACGACTTCCACAAGCTGCTCGTGAACAGCGCCTCCGCCTGCGCTTTGGTTTCGTCTTCCTCGTCCTTTAAAATGTACAGCTCGTCTCCGATGTAGTCCGACATGACCTCTACCGAGATCTCGGCAAACCGCTCGTCGCCGTCGATCAACGCTTGCACTTTAGCCGGCGGCACATACCCGAGCGCGTCATACAGAGACACGGAGAGTCCTTGGTGGCCCATGACGTACAGCACCTTGCCCATCATGAGCAGCACGGTAGCCGACCGGCCCTGCTTGCCTTGTTGCGCCAACAGTTCCTTCGTCTGCTTCACCTTCGCATCGTATGCCGCGATATAATCGTCCGCAGCCGTTTCCTTGCCCAGCACGCCGGCGATCTCGCGCATGCGCACGAAACCGCCGTTTTCCGAAATGGCGACGGTCGGCGCGATTTTCTCCAGCGGAGCCAGCCCCTGATCGTCCCAGTCGTTAAAAATAATAAGATCCGGATTTTGCGCCGTTACTTTCTCAAGGTTGGCGGGATAACCGACGTCCGCAATGCCTTGAAGCCTATCGCCGTACGCCACCTGGCTGCCGATGACGCTCAGGCTCGCGCCGATCGGCTTAACGCCCAGCGCCAGCAGATCACCCGGATCGCTGCCGACGTACACGACTCGCTTCGGATCGGTCGGAATTTCGACCTCGCGGCCTTTGGCGTCCGTAATTTTTTTAGTGCTCGTGGCAGTGGACGAAGCTGATGCTTCCGGTGAAGCCGACTGCGCGGACGTCCCAACCGACGCTGCCGCCGGAGCTGCAGATTCGGTCGAAGACGCGCCTTCGTTGGCATTTTTGCCGCATGCACTCGCGATCACAGTCAAAAGCAGCATAACGAGTATTGTCCAATTTCTGTTTGTACGCAATTAACTAACCCCGCTTTAATTTCGATAATGATAATCGTTATCAATATAAAACGAACGGAGTCCAGCGTCAACTCTTTTTTGTGACAATTTCATTACGCCACCATTCGCCTGTCTATCGCGCACCTGAATGGTGCACGGATGCAGCTCCCGCCGCGAATCGTTCTCGCCTGATGCCCGTCGTGCACCAGAATGGTGCACGGACCTGCCGCTCGCTCGTCCGTCGACCATTCGCACGTCTATCGTGCACCATTCTGGTGCACGGATGCAGCTCCGGCCGCGAATCCTCCTCGCCTGATGCCCGTCGTGCACCAGAATGGTGCACGAACACGCCGCTCGCTCGTCCGTCGACCATTCGCACGCCTATCGTGCACCATTCTGGTGCACGGATGCAGCTCCCGCCGCAAATCATTCTCGCCTGATGCTCGTCGTGCACCAGAATGGTGCACGAACACGCCGCTCGCTCGTCCGTCGACCATTGGCACGCCTTTCGTGCACCATTCTGGTGCACGGATGCAGCTCCCGCCGCGAATCCTCCTCGCCTGATGCTCGTCGTGCACCAGAATGGTGCACGAACACGCCGCTCGCTCGTCCGTCGACCATTGGCATGTCTATCGTGCACCATTCTGGTGCACGAACACGCCGCTTGCTCGTCCGTCGACCATTCGCACGCCTTTCGTGCACCATTCTGGTGCATGAACACGCCGCTCGCTCGTCCGTCGCCTAACAAAAAAACGGGATCGCGCAGAAATCGTTTCTGCGTCATCCCGTTTTCATATGCGTCGGCTTCGCCTAGACCGAAGGAACCGCGTTCTCCGCCGATTCCCCGCCCTCCTCCTCTTTCAAAGTAGCCAAAATACGCGCGGCCAGCGCTTCGCCGATCGACACCGCCTTGAAGTCGGCGACCGATGCCTCGCGAATCGCCTTGAGCGAGCCGAAGTGCTTGAGCAGCTGCTTGCGGCGCTTCTCGCCGATGCCGGGGATGGCGTCGAGCTTGGACGCAATCATCGACTTGCCCCGCTTCTCGCGGTGGAACGTGATCGCGAAGCGGTGCACCTCGTCCTGAATGCGCTGCAGCAGGTAGAACTCCTGGCTGTCGCGCGGCAGCGGCACGACTTCGGCGGGATCGCCTACGAGCAGCTGCGCCGTGCGGTGCTTGGCGTCCTTGGCGAGGCCGCACACCGGCACGAACAAGCCCAGCTCATTCTGCAGGACATCGATGGCCGCGCCGATCTGCCCTCTGCCGCCGTCGATGACGATCAGGTCGGGCAATTGCAGCCCTTCCTTTAGCACCCGCTCGTAGCGCCTGCGCACGACCTCGCGCATCGTCTCGTAGTCGTCCGGCCCGGTGACGGTACGAACGTTGTACTTGCGGTATTCCTTGCGGTCGGGCTTGCCGTCGGTGAAAACGACCATGGCAGATACGGGCGACGCGCCCTGCATGTTGGAGTTGTCGAACGCCTCGATGCGGTGCGCGGACGGGATGCCCAGCCACTCCGCGAGCCCCTCGGACGCCTTGACGCTGCGCTCCTGATCGCGTTCGATCATGCGGAACTTCTCCTCGAGCGCGACCTTGGCGTTGTCGGCGGCCATCGCGACGAGATGGCGCTTGGAGCCGCGCTTCGGCACCGACACCTTGATCTTGAGCCAGCTGCGCAGCGATTCGCCGAGCTCGCCGCCCGACTCGTCGTCGGCCGCGGTACCGGAGGCAGCCTCCGAACCTGCTTGCGCCGCGCCCTCCTCCTCTGCATCGCCTTCGGCCGATTCCGTCTCGTCCGCCGAAGCCGCGACCCGCTCGATCAGCGCGTCGTTCAGCTTGCCGGCGGCGGCCATGACGCCAGCCCCCTCGCTCGCCGCCGGCGCGCTCTCCGCTTCCGCAGCTTCGCCGGGCGTCACCGGCAGCAGCACTTCGCGCGGCAAAGCCGGATTTTCCGAATAATATTGGGCAACATAGGTCATGAAGTCCTCGTAGGCTTCCCCGTAATAGGGGAAAACGGACACGTGCCGCTGGATCATCTTGCCCTGGCGCATGTAAAGAATCTGCACGCACATCCAGCCTTTATCGACGGCGTAGCCGAACACGTCGCGGTCTTTGGCGTCTGTCATCGTGATCTTCTGCTTTTCCATGAGCGACTCGATCGCCTGGATCTGGTCGCGGTACTCGCGCGCGCGCTCGAATTCAAGCTCGCCTGCGGCCGCCTCCATTTTGCGCTGCAGCTCCCGCTTGATATCGCCGTGGCCACCGTTCAAAAACCGCGTCACCTCGGCCACCATTCGCTCGTATTCGGACGGCTCGACCGGGTATTCGCACGGCGCGACGCACTGTCCGAGATGGTAGTACAGGCATACTTTGTCCGGCAGCGTATTGCACTTGCGCAGCGGGTACAGCCGGTCTAGCAGCTTCTTGGTCTCCTGCGCGGCAAAGGCGTTCGGATAAGGCCCGAAGTATTTCCCTTTGTCCTTGAGCACGCGGCGCACGACCTCGAGCTTAGGATGCTTCTCGCTGGTGATCTTGATATAGGGAAAGGACTTGTCGTCCTTCAGTAGCACATTGTACCGGGGCATATGCTCCTTGATCAGGTTGCACTCGAGGATGAGCGCCTCCATGTTGCTGCCGGTGACGATGTACTCGAAATCGCGGATCTCGCTCACGAGCCTTTGCGTTTTCCCGTTGTGGCTGCCTATAAAGTAGGAGCGTACCCGGTTTTTAAGCACCTTGGCTTTGCCGACGTAGATGATGACGCCGTCAGCGTTTTTCATCAGGTAGCAGCCCGGCTGGTCCGGCAGCAGCGCAAGCTTGTTGCGTATATGTTCGGCCGCCTGCTCGCGGCTCGGCAGCGGCGGATTGGCTTGGACGTCCATGATGATATTGCGCCTCCCGAAAATAAATGAGTTCGGAGGATGACGACCGCCCGATGCGATCATGTGATCCCGTATTTTCTATTGTACCACAGAAGAAAAGAGTTTCTTTACAAGCGTTTACGAAGTTGGGTATACTATCGGTAATGACTTGTTTCAGGAGGATTTCCCCATGGACAATTATGTACAAGATCCGCGCCAGCACGTGAACGAAGAACCCCGCGACGACTTGCAGGATCTCGTATTCGGATTCGGCGGCATGTTCGGCTTCATGTTCCTCGTGTTCCTGATCGCCGTGATCATCAAGCAAGTAATTTCCTGATTCCCTTACCCAGACCGCGAGCAGAGCGCCCGTTCCTACCGGAACCGGGTGCTTTTTAATGTTCTTTTTGCGCGAAAAAAACGCCTCAAGCGTGGCTGCGTTGCCACGCTTAAGGTGCTTCTGCTCACGACTCCGCTGCTCGACCGCGAGCCGGCGTCTATTTCTCCTTAATTTTTAACGAGCGCCACGTCGTCGATCTGCATGGAGGTCGATCCGGGCGAATTGACGTAAAATCCGATATCCAGCTGCCCGTTGCTGACCGTTACGGTTGACGTATAGTATCGCCACGTTCCGTCCACGGTCATGTTCGTGTATAGATCCCCGCTTCCGTTGTTGGTCGCTTCCATCCTGCAAAATGTCGGGGCGCCGCCGTAGGCCGTCGCTTTGACCCATGCGCTGAGCGTATAGGAACCGTTGGCGAGTCCGGTCTTGACCTGATGAACGCTCTGCTGGTAAGCCGCCGTATGCCAGAAATACAGCTTGAAGCCGCCGCTGTGCGCATCGTTCGCGTCTACGCCGTACTTCGCCGTCTGGCCGCTCGGATGCCACTCCGTCCAGCCGGAGATGTCGCCCGTTTCGAAGCCCGGATTCGTCACTGCGATGCTCTGGGAGCTGTTGCCCTTCTTGATGTACACCATGTCCCAGTATTGCAGAGTCGGGATGGTGAACTGCACATAGGCGCCGCCCGTGTCGGCCCCTGTCGTGAAGTTCAGCTGAGACGTTTTCCCGTTCTCGTAATCGGGAGAAGCGAAGTTGACGCTGTTCACCGTGCCGGAGCCGTAATAGTATTTGACGCTCACGTTCGATTGTGAGGTCGGCGCCGGCTTGTTGGCGTCCGAATCGCGAATGTCGGTATTCGCGATGCCCAGCTGGTTGACCATCTGAATGACATCGTAGCCGTTGCCCGCTTTGGTGAAGGTCCATACTTTATTGGCGTCGGATGTCGCGCTCGAAGCCAGACCGTTCAGCGAGACGGCATTCGTGGTGTTGGTCAGCCCGTCGCGAAGCAGGTTTTCATAGGCCACCGCGAAGTCATAGTAATTCAGGAGCCGCTTTTTCAGATCGTCGGTCATAACCAGGTGGTGGTTCGGGAAATATTCGTGGTCCAGCATCTTCAGGTCGTCGCCGAGCTCCAGATGCTGGGCGCCCATGGCGAAAAATCCGGCATCGGCGAGCAGTACGCCCGGGGTGTTAAAGTAGCCGGGATTGGCGTCGGTAAAATTGTTCTGGTAATTGTAGTTCATATAGAGCGGGAAAACGGATGCCTTGCCGCCGCTGTCGCCCGTCTGGAAGTCGAGCACGGTCTTGACGTTCGAGAAGCTCCGCGCGCCCCACAGCTCCGTGTACATCATATCGACGTTGCTCTGGGCCGTCGGAATTCTGCCGTATTCGTCCACGTTGTTGAACACGATCGTCTTGCCGAGCGCGGCCTTGGCCGCGTTCAGAAACGGCTTGAACGTATTTTGAAACGAGACGGCGTTGCCGGCATAGTCGTACTTCGTTCCTGGATTGCCGAGCTGGTCCACATGCCAGCCGTCGAAGGCAAAGGCGTCGAACACTTGCTGCTCCTTGCCGATAATATAGTTCTGCCAGCCCGTATCGGCCGGATTAAAGGTCCACAAATGGGACGTCGCCCACCCGCCCGGCATGGAGACGGAAGCCTGGGTGCCGTGGTCCGGACCGTTGAACAATCCCCATTGATTGCTGACGCCCGAGCCGTCCTCTCCGTAGCCGTCGACGGCGCCGTTGATCAGGTTGTAGTTCATCGCCGAGATATTGCTGTTGTGGGAAGCGTTGATATAGTCGACTACCGTCTGCTTGTAAATCGTGCGATTGGCGATGTCAGGCCAGCTCGCGTCCGGATTCGCCGTGCTGCCTTTGACCGGCATATGGTGCTTCCACTGCCAGTCGTAGAACTGGAGCGCATTGATATGATAATCCTTGAGCATGTCTACGGTCGCCGAGGAAGCGCTTGCGGATTGGTTCGGGAAAATAGACAGAAAGCCGTAGCGCGGAAATTTGGTCCAGTTGGAGGAAACGTCCACCGCGGTATTGCGGTTGTCGACTATCGTGCCTGCGGAATCCTTCGCCCATGCCTCGACGGCATAGCCCTGAAAGTCCGTCGACGGCGACGTCCACGTGTACGTTAGCGACGTCGAGCCGCCCGAGGCGAGCGAGAACGTCTTGACCTGGGACGTGCCGGGAAGCTCGTTTTCCAGGTGCTTGAAGGACAAGGTCACCGTGCCGTTGTTGACGGCCGCTCCGGTCGAATTAACCAGCTTGACGGTGATCGTGACCGGGCTGCCGGGGTTGTACCTCGCCTTGTCCGTGCTCACCTTGGCGATCAGACTGCCTGCCGTGTAGGCGTGAGCCCGCTCCGGACGGATGACGCCGGCGGAAAACGTGGCGATGATCAGAGCCAGTACCAGCCATGCCGTCAGCGATCTGCTTGCTGTCGTTGCAAACTTGAACATAAAAAACCTCCTTCGATAGCTGAAATGCGGTAAAACGCTTTCATGGGTGAGTCTATCACTTCCTTTCCGAAAATGCGGTGGAATGAATACCGCTCTAGCGTGTACTTTATTACGAGGTCGATGGCGCGGGAGGAAGGGAGGAGAAATCGGTGTTCCGGCGCTATGGCGCTGCCCAGAGGATCCGGCAGGCCGTGCCAGCCTGCCGTTCACCTATTTATTTAGCCGAAACGACCGCGTCGATTGCGGCTGCCGCCTGATTCAGCCCTTCGGAAACGGTCAGTTTTTTCGTGAACACGAGCAGCATGTATTTGGTGAACAGGTCCTCGATCTCGAGATCGTCCGGGATGGGCGGACGGAGCATCGCGTCCTTGACCCCCTGCATCGTGGCCGCAACGAACGCATTGCCATCGACGGACGCCGACATTCCGGCCTCGCGATTCGTCGGCAGTTGTCCGGCCTCGAACATCGTCTGCTGCGCCTCTTTACCCGTCATCCACTTCATGAACGTCCAGGCGGCCTGCAGATGCGGCGTATCCCTCAGAATCACGAGATTCTCGCCGCCGATGACCGATCGGCCGGGGAACGGCGTCACCATTGTATCGTTCTTCAGGTCGAATTTATTTTCCTGCGATGTCGAGAGGACCGAATAAAACCACGGCCCGTCGTCGGCCATCAGCATATTTCCCTTCAATACCGCTTCCCACCGGTCTCCACGGCCAAGTATCAGATTGCGGTCGAACACGCCTTCGTCCGTCAGCGCCGCAATCCGCGACAGCGCGGCAATGCTCGCCGGACTGTTTAAATAGCCGCCCGCTCTCGAGTAGGCCGGATCCATCAGCCGCCCGCCCATGCCGTAGAAATAGGGCAGCAACGACCAAAGCGACGGACCGTCCAGCCCCAGCGGAAGCTTGGCTTTGCGGGCGGCTTGCACCAGCTCGTCCACCGTCCGTGGCGGATCGATGCCGAGCCGCTCCAGCTTCTCCCGGTTGTAGATCGCCACGCGCGTATTGACGTCGAGCGGCAGCCCGTAATACCGGTCCTTGAATTTGTTCGTATCCATCGTCACGGATTGCAAACGGGCGGCCGCCGCTTTAAAATCAGGCAGGTCGCCGACCGGATACAGGACGCCCAGGCTAGACAGCTCGGGCACCCAGGTAATGTCCATCCGCACCAGATCCGGCGTCTTCCCCGACGTAGACCGCGCGATAATCGTAGACTTCAGCTCCAGGCTGTACGGCTGGCGTACCGGCGTGACATGGATGCCGGGATATGCTTTCTCGAATGCGGGAATGACCTCGTTTTCAAATATTCGGGTTTCCTCGTCGCTATACGTATGCCAGATGACGATCTCCTCTCGGGCTTGAGGCGCGGCTCCCCCGGGCAGCGGTCCGTCGATGAACCGCGGCGAGCCGCAGCCGGCCAGAAGCAGCACAAGTACAAGGGCTGCCAAGCGCTTAGCCATGCGACTCGCTCCCCGTCTCGGCCGTTCCGTTATCCCGATAGTCCACCGGCGTGCTTCCCGTCATTTTTTTGAACAGCTTGCTGAAATATTTCACGTCGTTGAAGCCCGTCAGCTCGGCAACCTCGTACACCTTGGCCGACCGGTCGCCAAGCAGCTCCTTCGCCTTGGCGATGCGAAGCTGGATGATATAGTCGATAAAGTTGAGCTGGGTCTGCTTTTTGAAAAGGACGCTGAAGTAGTTGCGGCTGATGTGGACGTGGTCGGCGACCATCTGCAGCGTCAGCTCCTGCGTGTAACGCTCGCGGATATAGGCCATCGCCTTATGGATAATGAGCTGGCTTACGCTTGTCCGTTCTACGTGCGGAAGCTGCTCGCCGTCCCGCATCCCGTTCTCGAGCAGCTCGCCCAGCTCCGGCAGCGTTTCCGCCTTCATGAATTGTTGATAGTACGCCAGCAGCAGCGCCGGTTCGAGTCTGCGAACGAACAGGCGGGAGAACAGATCGCTGGCCTCCCGCTTCACCCGCTTCATGTCGTACTTCATCCGTTCCCACTTTCGCAGCCATTCGGGTATGCGCAGTCCACTCTCGTCGACATGCGACCCGATGCGCTCCTGATCGCCGTCCTCCCGCCCTTTTCCAACCTCCGCTTGATCCCCTGCATGAATGCCGCCGGCGCCGTCGAAGAACCGACGATCGTACACCTGCCGCGTCCATTCGCAGCTCGCGGACCAGCTTCCGGGCGAACGCCGCTCCATGTACCCGACGGACAGCGACACGCCGCTTTCAAGCTCCAGCTTTTCTTTTAGTTGGGCCACCCGGCCCGCGCTTGCGCTTCGGCGGTCGAGCAGCAGAAGCAGCTCCCCTTCGCCGGAGACAAAGCCGATTCCATCCGGACACTGGCGGTAGAAGACATCCTTCAGATCGTCCATCAATAGGCCGACATGCAGCTGTCCGTATTGCTGCAGCAAGTCGTCCAGGCGATCTAACGCCGCACGCACGAGCAAATATCCAGCCTCGAAGCGTACGGCGAACTCGCGCTCCAGCCCCTCTTGCTCCTGCGCAAGCAGGCGTCTCATGTCCTGCTCCAGCTGCCGCCTGCTCAGCATGTCCTCGCCCTTCCGGTACAGATCCAGCTTGTGCGCGGTTTCGGTTTCTTCGCGGATGGCCTCGACGCAACCGCCGATGATCCGGTTAAGCTCCTCCGGCTCCATCGTCGCCTTTAGAATGTAATCCTTGGCGCCAAGCACGATTCCCTGGCGGACATAATCAAAATCGTTATAGCTGCTAATCAGGATGACCTTGGTCGACGGACGCAGCGCCTTCGCCTGCCGGGTCAGCTCCAGCCCGTCCATCAGCGGCATTTTGATATCCGTAATCAGAATGTCCGCCGGCGTTTCCCGAAGCGCGTTCAGCGCCTCCGCCCCGTTCGCGTATTCGCCGGCGAAGCGGAGCGACAGCCGCTCCCACTCGATCGATGCCTTGATGCCAAGCCGAATAATCGGTTCGTCATCGACGATCACCACGTTAAGCATCCGCTGCCTCCCCTTCCGCCTGATGTTCTTGTTCCTGCCGCTGAGGTTTGTTAAGGGTGACGGCTATGACGGTCCCCTGGCCTTCGACGCTTTGGATGTTCATTTTGGAGCCGGGCGAAAAATAAAGCTCGATGCACTCGCGTACGTGCCTGAAACCGATCCCCGCTTCGGTGCCGGCATGGTCCGGCGAGCCGGCCGTCGTCACCTGGGCGAGCTGCTCAGGCGTCATGCCGCGGCCGTCGTCCGTAATGCGGATCGCGATGCAAGCGCCCGTATCCTCCGCTTCGATCCAGATCGTGCCGCCGCGATTGTCGGATACAAAACCGTGGAAGACGGCATTTTCGACGAGCGGCTGGATCAGCATACGCGGGATTGAAAAGCCCGCAACGCCCGTTCCGAGCCTGACGTCCAGCTTGAACGGGAGGCTGTAGCGCAGCTCGAGAATGGCGAGAAATTTCGTGATGATCTCGATTTCCTCCTCGAGCGTCACCATGTGGCCCTTCTTGCCCATGTTCGCCTCCAGCAGCCGGGTGAACGCCGACAGCCCCTCGTACGCACGATCGTTGTCGCCCAGCTTGATGAGCCACTTGATAGTGCTGAGCGTGTTGAACATAAAGTGCGGATGGATCCGGTGCATGACCGCGCGCATCTCCGCACGCTGCTTTTTCTGCTGCTCCTCGCGGACCTGGCTCATCAGCCGGTCGAGCCTGCCGAGCATCCGGTTGAACTGGTTGCTCATCTGGCCGATCTCGTCGCCCGAACGGATCGCCGTTCTGGCCGAGAGATCGCCCTCGCCGACCCGCTTCATCTGCGCAGTCAGCCTACCGATCGGCTTCGTTATGCGCCGGGCGAAAAACAGCCCGATGACCATCGCCAGCAAGCCGAAGCCGCCGCTCCAGATAAAGACGGACCGCTGCAGCGACTCGAGCTGCCCGGTCACCTCCTTGAGCGGGACGACGCCCACGATCCACCAGCCGTTGGACAGCGGCTGCTTGACGCCATAAAAAGGCGTGCCGGCCTGCGCGTACTCGAACTCCCGATCCGGCTGCGCAATCGCCTCGCCCAACGCGTCGATCTCAACGGGGTAACCGATCGCCTCCCGGTTGCGGTCGATCATCACCCGCCCCTGCTGATCCGTTACGAAGAAATGGCCGGTCTTGCCGAGCCGAATCTGGCTGATCTTGTCCAGTACGGCCTCGCCGTCGATATTGATGACGATGTAGCCGATGTTGCGCATCGTCTTGAAGTCCTTGAGCACCCGCGCGGCCGGAATGACGAGCGCCGTATTGTCGCCTGCGCCGCTGAACTTGTCTTTTTGCAAAGTCGTCCAGGCCAGCTTGCCGTTCAGCCGCTCCGCCTCCCGGATCCAGTCGAAGCTCCGGATGTTATAGCGGTCGACCTTGGCCTGGTTGAAGATGCCGCTGCCCCAGCTCGTTCCCGTCGGCTCCAGAATGTAGATGATTTTCACGAAGGAGCTGGAGTAGATGATCGTATTCAAAAAGTTGTTGATATAAATCTTGTTATCCACCTTGACGCTGTCCGGCGTCTTGGGCTTCTCCTGCAGCACCTTCTCCTGAATGGCCACCTGGCTATAGATCAGGTCCGAGGTATCGCTGCCGACATTGAGAATATTGGACAGCGAATCGGCCGCCTGCTGCGCGACTTGGATCGAAGATTGCCGAACGTTTTCCTTGACGATCGTCGACGAGGTCCGGTAAAAAAAGACGCCGATGAAGATCGTCGGCAGCAGGATGACGGCCAGCAGCAGCACGATCAGCCGCGTCGCGATACGATTCGCGATTTTAAAACGAAACAAGGCGTCGTCACCTGCTTTCTGAAGCCCTTTCACCCTTCATTGTAAACCTTTCCATAGTGCGATTGAAGGTTGAATAAATACCGGGCTGCGGAAAATAATGCACCCTCGGAAAAGCCTCCTGCCCGGAGTGATCCGGCCGGAAGGCTTCGCGATTGGCGTTCGGACGACTCGTTTCGTGGCGGCGGGCGGCGTTTAGCCCTTGACGGCGCCTGCGGCGATTCCCTTGATGATAAACCGCTGGAACGTCAGGAACAAAATAATGATCGGCAGCATCGAGATGATCGACGCGGCGAAGATGAGACCGTACTCCGTCGTATGCGCGCCCTGCAGCATCCGGATGGCGACCGGCAGGGTCCATTTTTCCGGATCGCTCATGAAGGTCAACGCACCGAGGAACTCGCCCCAGTTGCCGTTGAATAACATGATGACCGACGTGGCGACGGCCGGCAGGGAAATGTGGATCGCCACCCGGCTGAAAAACGTCCAGCGGTTGCCCCCGTCGATAATGACCGCCTCCTCCAGCTCCTTCGGGATATCGTCGAAGAACCCTTTATAGAGAAACATATGGAACGGGATGGACCCCGCAATGTAGAGCAGCGTCAGGCCCGTATAGGTGTTGAGAAGATGAAGGTTTTTCAGCAGCAAATACTGCGGAATGATGAACGTGATGCCCGGAATCATCATCGTGCCGATAAACAGGCCGAAGATGATCCGGCGGCCCGGGAAGCGGTAGCGCGAAAGGGCGAACGCCAGCATGCACGCGACCAGCGTGCCTCCGATCGTGGCCGCGACGGTGATCAGAAAGCTGTTTTTGAAATAATGGCCGAAGCTGCCGGTTACCCAAGCTTCCTTGTAGTTTGCGAACGTCAGGTCGGTCGGCACAATCTGAGGGGGGTAGGACATGGCAAACTGGAACGGCTTGAGCGAGACGACGATCATGTTCCAGAAAGGCAGGATCGTAATGACGGCGAACACGATCAGGACGATATAGCGAAGGGATTTCGTGATGATATTACGGTTGCGCAGTCCCATGGTTAACCCTCCATTCCGCTGTTTTTGGGGAGCAGCTTGAACTGGATGAGGCTGATGAGGATAATGACGGCAGCCATGACGTAGGACAGCGCCGCCGAATAGCCGAAGTTCAGGTCGCTGAACGCCTTGTTATAGATCATGCTGAGCGGCACGTCGTAATCGGAAGGCGCGGCGCCATTAAATAGCAGGAATACCTGATCGAATACGTTAAATGCGCCGATCGACAGCAGCACGATGACGAAGACGGTCGTGTTGCGCAGCCCCGGAACCGTAATGTAGCGGAATTGCTGCCATTTGCTGGCCCCGTCGAGGCCGGAAGCTTCGTACAGGTCGGTCGGGATGGACTGGAGCCCCGCCAGGAAAATAAGCATCGCCCAGCCGATCCCCTTCCACCCGCCCATCGCGAACACGGAGACGAGCGTGCGGGTCGGGCTGCCCAGCCAGTCGATTCCTTCGCCGATCAGATGCGACTTGATCAGCAGGTAATTGATAAGGCCGTAGTCCTTGTTGAACATGTACATATAGATCTGGATGACGACAATCCAGGTGACGAGCACGGGAATGTAAAACAGCGCCCGAAAAAAGCCGCGTCCCCGGATCGGCCGGTCCAGCACGATGGCCAGCAGCAAGCCGAATACGACCTGGATCGGGATGGAGACGACGAAGTTGAGCAGGGCGTTCTTGAACGCAATACCTACGTTAGGATCGCTCAGGACCGTACGGTAGTTGCGGAGACCGACGAACGGGCTGGCACCCAGCAACTGCCAGTCGGAGAAGCTTTTGACGAACGAGTACAGGATGGGATAGACCGAGAAGGTCAGGAACAGCACGATTGCCGGAAGCGCGAACAGATAGATGCCGTAATGCCTGCGGAGCCAGCTTCTCCTTGGCTTCCCGGTGGGGGCGGCGGACTCCAATGTAAGCGAATTTTGCATGCGATGAGGCCTCCTTTGCGAAATGAAGACACATCACCCGTTCGCGCGACTTGGGCAGCGCTAGGGGTGATGTGCACGTCAGCGGGCCGTATTAGGGCGCGGTTAGGCGCGGTTAAGGCGCGGTTAGGGCGCGGGTTAGGGCGCGGGTTAAGGCGCGGGTTAGGGCGCGGTTATGGCGACGGGTTAAGGCGCGAGCACGGCGTCGGACTGCTTCGCCGCTTCATCCAGCGCTTGTTGGGTCGTCGCCTTGCCGAGCAGCACCTTGGACACGGCGTCGGAGAAGAATTTGTCGACCTGCGCGTAAGCCGGCGTGGACGGACGGCCTTGCGCCGTCTTCAACTGCTCCAGGTAAGGCGCGAAGTACGTGATCGCCTTGATGTCCGGATTGTCGGCCAGGCTTGCGACGACCGGCATCTGGCCGACTTTCGCCATGGCCACCTGCGCTTCGTCGGATAGCATAAATTTCTCGAATTCATAGGCAGCGGCCTGATGATCGGCATCCGACGTGTTGAACATCACGAAGTTTTCGCCGCCGACTACGCCGATCGAACCGCCCTCGCCGGCCGGGTACGGCGCCGCTTCGAACTTGAAGTTCGGGTATTGCTTCTTGAGCACGTCGAAGGCCCACGGACCGTCGTCGATCATCGCGTACTTGCCCTTGGCGAGACCGTCGGTACCGCCGAGGTCGCCATTATGGAAACCGGTCACCTTGCCGTCCTTGCCGAGCTGCGCCAGCTTCTCTATGGCGGCGACGGTCTTCTCGCCGTTCATATAGCCGGTCGCCTTTGTAAGATCCTCGCTCAGGATTTGGCCGCCGTTGCTCCATACCCACGGACCGAGCCACCACAGATCGACGCCGAACTGGTAGCCGAACGTCGCGCTGCCGCCTTTGCCGCCGGACAGCTTGCCGAGCGCATCCACGAACTCGTCCATCGTTTTCGGCGGCGCGTCGATGCCCGCCTTGCTCAGCAGCTCCGGGTTGTACAGCAGAACCTTCGTATTCGTATCGAGCGGAATGCCGTACGTCTTGCCTTGATAGACGTTCGTGGACAGCGGGCCCGGGAACACTTTGTTTTTCAACTCGTCAAAGCCTTCCAGCGTATCCTGCTCGACGAGCGTGCCGAGCTTGGCAAGCTGAGGCGTCATGACGATGTCGATCCGGGCCGCGTCCGGCAGCTGCGCGCCGGCAGCGGACACCAGCAGCTTCTGGTTGAAGCTCTCGGTCGGCATTGGCACGTTTTTGACGTGGATATTGGGATGCGCCTTCTCGAAGGCCGGGATGATGACCTCCTGCAGCTGCTTCGTCTCGGCCGACGTCTGATTGTACGTGTTCCAGAACGTAATCTCGACCTTCTTGCCGCTTGCCGCAAGCGCAGCGCTCGATGCCGCGCTTGAGGCGGCGCTGGAAGCCGTGCTTGAAGCGGAGCCGGAAGCCGTGCCGCCGTTTGCGGCCGCCTCGTTGCCCGCATTGCCGTTATTGCCGCTTGAACCGCAGCCGGTAAGTCCGATCGCGCTTGCCAGGACAAGCGTTGTAGCCGTCGTATACATTTTTGTTTTCATGTCTTTTAAGATCCCCTTTCGGTTTGAATGATGATGGAGAAAGACGGAGGTGACATCGGCGCGGCCGTATCGTAACGCCTCTTTGCTTCTCCATTATGTCTGTCGCCGACAGGATCGGTAACCGCTTACATTACGATTTGCGTCGTATATTATTCAGCAGTCCGCTTCTCGTCCTCGTGCCGTAAGGGGAAAATTTTCAGCATGACGACGCCGATGCTGTACTTTTTGCACCTTGGTTCCGGACGTGAAAAAGCCCGGTGCAGGCACCGGGCAGAACTTAAGAAAAATCGTCAGGGAAGGATCGCCTGACGATCCTTTTTAGGTTTTGCGGATATCCGAAAACTGGCGCCCCGCGGAACGGCTGTCGCTGGCCCATCCTACAGCCGTTCCGACAGCCGTTCCGACAGCCGTTCCTACAGCCGTTCCGACAAGCCAGCGTATCGCCGCCAGCGTCGTTTTTCGCCACAATGCCTGCAAATATACATCTTTTTCTGCCAATTTCGGCCCTTTTGAACAGTTTAGATGCAAAAGTGCAGGTATTTTACGCCATTAGCCGAATTTTAGGCTTGTGCTTTGCATTTACCTGCATATTTGCAGGTATTTCATCAAGTGGCGCGAGTCGCTAGAGAATAGATTTACAAATGCAGTTTTTTTGGCCTTCCAAACATTCGAAAAGCAAAAGCGCCGGTACGCCGAGAGCGAGCTTACCTTTACATAACTGCTACTTCGCGGCCGCGCCGCCCTGCGGTACCTCGCGCACGCCGCGGCGCTCCGCCACCTCGTCGAAGCGCCGGCGCTCGGTGCGCTCGATCTGAACGATACGGCCGTCGTGCACGATGATCTGCACGTTGCCGTATTGAAGCCCTTCTACGGCTTCCGTGATGCGCTGAATCCAGCTATCGTTCAACTCCAACGGTTTTGCCATTTGGACGCCTCCTCGTGTTATCGTCTTAGATGACTTGAATAAATTGTAAATTATTGCGACGGACGCGGTCTTGCGTGCCCCGTCTAAATCCCGCTCACTGGCTTAGTGCGTGCGGCTGTTCGCCATTTTGTGCTCGATGATGCCTTTGATGATCAAGGTGACGATCGCCAGCGCCATGAGCAGCGACGCGACCGCGAACGATGCGGTGTACTGGTACTCGTTGTACAAAATCTCGATATGCAGCGGCAGCGTGTTCGTCTCGCCCCGAATATGGCCGGAGACGACCGATACGGCGCCGAACTCGCCCATCGCCCGGGCGTTGCAGAGGATGATGCCATACAGCAAACCCCACTTGATGTTAGGCAGCGTTACCTTGAAGAACACCCGCCAGCCCTTGGCGCCCAGACTGACCGCCGCTTCCTCGTCCTGCACGCCTTGCGTCTCCATGAGCGGGATCAGCTCGCGGGCGACGAACGGGAAGGTGACGAACATCGTCGCCAGGATGATGCCCGGCGTCGCGAACACGATCTTGTAATCGTGCTCCATCAGCCAGGGACCGATCAAGCCCTGCGCGCCAAACAGCAGAATGTAGACCAGGCCGGCGATAACCGGCGAGACGGCGAACGGCAGGTCGATCAGTGTGATAAGCAGGTTTTTGCCGCGAAATTTGAACTTCGTGATCGCCCAGGCCGCGGCTGCGCCGAACAGCGTGTTGAGCGGCACGGCGACCAACGCGACGGTAAGCGTCAGCCGAAGCGCCGAGATGGCGTCCGGATCGGAGATCGCTTCCGCGTAGGTTTCCCATCCTTTTCGGAACGCCTGGACGATGACCGTGAGCATCGGCAGCACGACGACGAGCCCGACGAAAAGGAGGGCGATCGAGATTAACAGAATGCGTACGCCGCGCGATTCGTTCAAATGCTTGGGACGAACGTCCGCAGGCAGCGGAGCTTGGGATACGACTGCAGCCGGTGAGGCTCCTGACATCGCGAGGCCTCCTTAACTCGTCCGCAGACGGCGGTTGGTCCACCGTTGCAGCGTATTGATGAGCAGCAGGAGCGCGAACGAGATAATCAGCAGCACCAGCGCGATCGCCGTCGCCTGGCTGTATTCGAACTGCTCGAGCTTCGTAATGATGAGCAGCGGCGTAATCTCGGTCTTCATCGGCATGTTGCCGGAGATAAATACGACCGAGCCGTACTCCCCGATCCCCCGCGAGAAGGCCAGGGCAAAGCCCGTGATGAGCGGCGGGATCAGCTCGGGCAGCAGCACCTTGCGAAATGTCCGCCAGCGGTGCGCGCCGAGAAGTGCGGCCGCTTCTTCCATGTCGTTTTCCAGGTCATGAAGCACCGGCTGCACGGTCCGCACGACGAACGGCAGACCGATGAAGATGAGCGCGACCGTGATCCCGAGCGGCGTATAAGCGACCTTAATGCCGAGCGGGTCCAACAGCGAACCGATCCAGCCGTTCGGCGCGTAGATCGATGTGAGCGCGATGCCCGCAACCGCCGTCGGCAGCGCGAAGGGCATGTCGATCAAGCCGTCGACGATCTTTTTTCCGGGGAAACGGTAGCGCACGAGCACCCAGGCGACGATGAGGCCGAAAACGACGTTGACCAGCGCGGCGAACAGGGAGGTCAGCAAGCTGACCCGGTACGAAGCGAGCACGCGCTCGCTCGTCACGGTATGCCAGAATTGCGGAAGCGTGAGACCCGCGGTCTTCACGATCAGCGCCGCCAGCGGGATGAGCACGATTAAGCTCAAGTACAGAATGGAGTAACCCATTGTAATCCGAAATCCGGGCAGAATTCGTTTTTCTTTGACCTGGGAAGCCATTGCGATCGTCCTTCCTCGCTGTCGGGTTAGGAGATATTAACCTTTGGTGTACACTTCGTCGAACGTACCGCCGTCGGCGAAGTGCTTTTTCTGAGCCTCGGTCCATCCTCCGAAATCCTTGTCGATCGTGAGCAGATTAAGCGTCGGGAATTGATCCTTGTACTTGTCGGCGACCTCTTGCAAACGAGGACGGTAGAAGTTCTGCGCTGCGATCTCTTGGCCTTCCGGGGTGTAGAGGTACTTCAGGTAAGCTTCGGCGACTTCGCGGGTACCGCGCTTGTCGGCGTTCTTGTCGACGACGGCGACCGGCGGCTCGGCCAGGATGCTGAGCGACGGCGTGACGATCTCGAACTCGTCGCCGTACTCCTTCTTGGCGAGATAAGCTTCGTTCTCCCAGGCAAGCAGCACATCGCCGATCTTGCGTTCTACGAACGTCGTCGTCGCGCCCCGAGCGCCGGTATCGAGCACGGGAACGTTAGCGAACAGCTTTTTCATGAAATCCTTGGTCTTCGCCTCGTCGTTGCCGTCCTGCTGCTGCGCGTAGCCCCACGCTGCGAGGTAGTTCCAACGCGCGCCGCCCGACGTCTTCGGATTCGGCGTGATGACCTGAACGCCTTCCTTGATCAGATCGTTCCAGTCCTTAAGACCCTTCGGATTGCCCTTGCGAACGAGGAAGACGATCGTCGACGTATATGGCGAGCTGTTCGATTCGAACGACTGCTGCCAATCTTTTTTGATCAGGCCGCTATCGGTGAGCGAATCGATGTCGTAGGCGAGCGCGAGCGTCACGACGTCCGCTTCGAGGCCGTCGAGCACCTTGCGCGCTTGCGCGCCGGAGCCGCCGTGCGACTGATTGATCTTGACCGTCTGGCCGGTTTCTTTCTTCCAATAATCTGCAAAGCTCTTGTTGAAAGCTTCGTACAGTTCGCGTGTCGGGTCGTAAGATACGTTCAGCAGCTCGATGGACTTCGGCTTGTCTGTGGCCGCAGCGGATGGCTCTGAGGAAGCCGTACCCGACGGCGATGCGGTTCCTGATGCGGATGAGGACGCGGACGCGCTGCCGGAGCTTGCGGCATTGTTGTTGTTGTTCGAGCCGCATGCGGACAGCAACGCGACGAACAGGGCAACGACGGCGAACGACATGATCTTTTTAGACGATTTCAATTTCATTTTCCAATCCCCCTCCGGTTATCCGGTAGCAATTCATATAATTCCTACCATTTCAATAGGTTTTAACAAATCATAGCAGGCCGGTGGGTTTAGTGTCAATAAGTATAATTTAATTCGCTTATAAGATTCATTGATAGATGGACACGAAAAACAAAAATAATCAATCGATGAAAATACAAAAAAAAAGCCGCGCAGCAATGCTGCGGGCTTGGATGATAAAAGGAATGCGGATTGCGTTATTGAGGGACTACCCTCGCTGATTGCGGCCTCGCACATGCACGACGTCTACGAACGGGCGGATCCGGTCCATCAGACGCTGGCCTTTATGAAGCTCCTCGCCTTCCTTGTGCGTGAAGCTGAAGTGGCGCTCCAGCGATTCGAGATCGTGATTGGAGGTGTAAAAGGTCGGCTTGCGGTTCATTCTGTGATTCAGGATCGCGCCGATCACATGATCTCTGACCCATGGGCTCAAGTTCTCTGCGCCGATATCGTCGAAAACGAGCAGATCTGTTTCCTTCATAAGCGTCATC
Organism: Cohnella hashimotonis; assembly: GCF_030014955.1. Lineage (NCBI taxonomy): Bacteria > Bacillati > Bacillota > Bacilli > Caryophanales > Paenibacillaceae > Cohnella > Cohnella hashimotonis. The sequence continues at coordinate 1,305,357 of NZ_JAGRPV010000001.1, read as the reverse complement.
GTTTCTTTGAGCTTTTGCGGTTCCATCATGAGCGCCTTGGCGTCCTCCACAAAGTCGGGCATGTAGACGATGACGCCTGTCTTGCCTTCCTTGGCGAGCTTGTGCAGCAGATAGGCGGCCATGTACGTCTTGCCGGTACCGAAGCTGCCCATCAGGTACAGCCCCTTCTTCTGCAAGCCGTCGGTTCGCGTCCGGTTCACATAAGCCAGCAGCTGCAAAACCGCGTCCTCCCGCTCGTCATCGAGATCGAGCATTTGTTCGGCCTCGTAGCTGTCGGCTTCGATGTCCACATTGCTGCTGAGACTGGTTATTCTGCGCCGGACCTGCTCCTGATGCTCGTTGGCCAGCCATCTCGCGCACGGCGTCTTCCCGTCGAACAACTGCCACTTGCCGTTCTGCTCCGCACAAGTAATCGACGTATAATGGCCTTGCATATCGTTGGGACAACGTTCGAGCCCCGGGCAGTTCCTGCAGCTCCGGTCCTCCTTGGCATACTGATACAGCTTGTTCAGGTTGATGCGGAGGGTCCGTTCTTCCAGACCGGGGTACCGGCGGCGAATCTGCATGACCAGCGGGTCGTTCAGCACCCGATGCGTAAGGCTGTCCAGGTCGCCGACACCCGGCGCGGCCTTCCAGCTGCGCAGCGCTTCTCCAAGCGACTCCATCGCGCTCCCTCCTTTCTATGGCAAGATAGTTCTCATTATGTCGGGCCAACAAGACGTTGGCGCATTCTTATTCAGCCGGGCCGGTGCCGATCACGCACCGAGCCGTATCAGCCACTCAGCTCTTATCCAGCTGCCGCGCGAGATCGCGCAGTCGCTGACGCTCCTCGGCGGACAGTGCCTTCGCCGGCCCTTTGTCCTCGACGACGGGCATGGACGGCTTGCGCGAACCCGATGTGCTTGCCCGGCTGCGCCCCGACGACGTCTTGCCTTTGCCGGCCGATGCGGGCTCGCTCTCGCCTCTGCGCCTGCGCTCGAGCGTATCGTTCAGCTTCTCCTGCTCGCGCACGTAGCGGACGGCTTTGTCATAGGAATCGATGCCTTTGGCAAGCATATTTGCAGCGACCGAATCGATGAAGCTCGCCGTCAGGCGCTGCGCATGGTTCGTGCCCAGCACGTAGTGGATCAGCACGTTAATGACCGCTTCGGGCAGCTTATAGTTCAAATCGATGCGCTCGAAAATACGCGCGAACACGTCAGGCACCGAGCCCGGGAAAAATCGCTCCAAAAACCGCGTGTACGGTTCGAGTATGAGCATTCGTCCGTATTCGTCTTTCGCGACCTGCTTGCTGAGTCGCTCCGGCACCTCGAACGGCGGGACCGCGTACAACGCTTCGTCCACCGCGGCGGAAGCCGCCTCATCCGAAGCGGGCTCTCCGATGCGCGACAGATAACGTTCGCGCTCTTCGCCGCGCTTGCGGCCTTGACGGTAGATCAGATTGGCCCGGGACTGCAACTCGTCCCAGTGGAGCGTCCCGTCAGACAGGAAGACGCCGTCTTCGTCCAGCAACCGGCTGATCTCGGGAAGCTCGAGGTCGAATTTGTACGCCAGAAAGTTGATCTGGGCCATCGACTCCGGCGCGCGATTCAGCCGCTCGACATGCATCCGGTTCGAAGAGCCTCGCGGGAACCGAAGCAGCAGCTCGCTGTGGCGCACGCGCTCCGGCTGGGATGCGCCGACTTCGCGAGCGGGCGCCGACTGCGTCAGCGACTGCTCCAGCTCCGGATCGATCTGCGCTGCATTAATGCGGAACAGCTCGTAAAACGGTACCGTGATCTCTTCGCGGTTCAGAAACCTCGCCAGCCCCGATGGGCTGCGCGGCGCGAGCGATTCGCGAAGCTCCATCAGCGCCGGCTTGCCGATGCGGTCCCTGAGCAGCAAGGACAGATGCAGGTTGGCAAAAAACTCACCTGGCGCGAGCGGCCGCTGCAGTACGTATTCATAAAGCGTCTCGTCCGCCGCCGGATCGTGCTGCCTGAACGTCTGCAGCAGGCCGATAGCCTCCAGCTTCGAAGCGCTCTCGACGAGCGACTGCCTGCCTGCCGTATTCGGCTCGATCCCCAGCCCGAGAAAAAGCCTGCGCTGTGCCTCCGGCTGCACGCAGCCCGTCTCGTCGTCGCCGAGATGATGGTAGAGCAACAGATATAAGCCGATAGAGAGGGCACCCGCCATCGGTTGATAAAGTTCGGCCAGCACGCGTCGCTCCAAGCCGCCGAGCGAGAAGTCCCGACAGGCGGTATAGCGATGATGCTCCGTAAATTCAAGCTTATTCGACACTCGCATACCGTATTCGACAACCTTTTTTCGTAGAGTGTCTCTCTATTGTAGCATATCCTTCGGTCCCGCTGACTCTGAAAAAAATGAAAAGAGGACGGAACGGGCCGGAGCTCCGCGGCGTCCCCTTCAGATAGGGAATCGAACATTTATTCTTTGTAGGGCAGCAGCTCTTCATCTACCAGATTGCGATAGGACGGATCGAAGTAGGCGGTAAAATTGACGTTTAGCGTCATCGCCTTGCCCAGATCCGCGGCTGCAGGCTTCGCGATTGCGAAATTGTCTACCGATACGAGACGCTCGAGCTTCTGCAAGGCGCCAACCCACTCCAGCAGCCGATCGTACGTGCCTTCGATGGCGACGGCCGTCTTGAGCTCGCCGACCGACGCATACGGCGTTTGCTCCCCGCCTAGCATACTTTGCAGCTGGTTGGTGTCGGATGCGCTAAAGGTCGCGTTGAGCAGCGCTACGCCTGTTGCCTGGCTGATTTTTTTCAAATCAAGCAGCATCTGTTCCGTATTGTCCGACAGCGGGAGCGCCTGTTGAACGGACGCGTCCGAGAGTTCAGCGCCCGCCGCACTGCCCTCGGCGGCCTTTTTCGTGAGTAAGTCCGATTGGCTGCGAAGACTCGCGATCTGGTCGCGCTGATCTGACAGCTCCGAGTTAAGCGGCATCTGCTTGTACACGACAAACATCAGCAGGAGCAGAAAAAGCAGGACGACGCCGATAAGGCTCAACGATCGTTTATTGAGCTGCGTCTGCAGTCCCGTCATTTCCTTCTCCTCCTTCCGGCTTCTTCATATCGAGCGAATAAATCGCCGTTTTGGAGGCGACAACGACCGGACCTTCTCCGGCAGGGCTCTGCGCGACCGATTGCAGCTGCGCAGACGCGGCGAACGACATATGCTTCAGATCGAACAGATAGCGGGACGCGCTATCGAAATCCGACACTTGAACGGTCAGCCCGATCTGGCCCAAGCTGCTGTAACTGACGCTCTGCAGCCTGCTGCCCGAGGGCAGCTTGCCTTCTAGTTCAGTAAGTATAGCTACTGCGTCACGGCGATTACCGCGAATGTCCTCGATCACCTTGAGCGGATTCGTCTGCCCGGATTGCTGGCTGTTTTGCGCCTCGAGGCCGCTCTGCAGCAGCGCGATCTGATCGTTCAGCTGCGAGATCGTCGTTTCTCCGGCTTTAAGCTCCGACTTGTTGTCGAAATAATAATAGGAAACCGCCCCAACCGCCAGTACCCATACGGCCAGCGATGCCGCCAGAATAACCGGATACAGCCGCGCCTCCCGGTCGATGCGAGGCATGAGGTTAATCCGCTGCTTGTCCTGATGCCACAGCGCGAGACCGACCGCAACGCGGTTGTCATCGGCGCTATAGGTGTGTTGCGTTGCATATGTGTCAAAGGAAAACGCCCGAATGTTCACTTCCGGCTGCGACTGCTGCAATACCGCAAGCAGCTGATTCCGGCCCTGATCCGAACCGACGATAAGCGCCTCGGTAATCCGGGCGTTGCCCTCGTGGATGCTGAACTGGTAGAAATTGAGCATCCGCGCGATCTCTGCGGTCAGCTCGGACAGCTGGCCCTCGCTCAAGACGCCGTCCATGTCGCTTTGTCCGTAAAGCGCGATCGTCTTCAGGAAGACCGGGTGTCCGCCATGGAACATATAAATCTCGAGCGCGCTCGCGTCCAGATTGACCAGCATCGTCTCCCCGAATTTCTCGTCCTGAAGCTCCCGGATCGCGCGCGCCAGCGCTGTCGCCGACAGCTCGATGCCGGATACTTTCAAACCTGCGCCTTCCACCATGTCCGTATAGGACTGGATCAATTGTCTGGATGCGGCAAACACGAGTACATTCGTGCTCTCCGCTTCCGTGCCGAGCTTGATAAAGTCGTGCACGGGATCCTCGAACGGCAGGTGCAGCGTGGTCTCCACTTCGAGCGCCACGAGCCCCGCGAGATCTCTGTCGCTGGTGCTCTGGATGCGCAGGCGGCGAACGATGACATGCGACGTCGGAAAAGAAAGCGTTACGGATTGGCCCTGCAGCTTTTCCTTTCTGATCCAGTCCGTCAGGAGGCTGCGCGCCTCCGTATAGTCCGAGATCCGGTCTTCTTCAAAAAGGCCGGGAGGCAGCGGCAGCACGCTGACGCGCTCGATCTCCCAGGTCTTTTTTTTCTTCAGTTTAACGAGTCTTGCCCCGGACGGATCCAGGGTCAGGCCGATGGTCTTGGCGCCCGATCCGAACATTTGTGAGTCACGCCCCGTTCAGGTAAATAAAGATAAATAATAATCGATCACGTCACTGCCGTAGCCGTAAGCAAGACATGCGCCCAGCGCCAGGAAAGGTCCGAACGGTATCGGCTGCTTGCGTTTTACGATGCCGGTTGCGAGCAGCGCGCCGCCGACCAGCGTACCGGCCAGACAAGCAGCGACGAGCGCCACGACCGTATTCGGCAGTCCGACGACAAAGCCTAGCACCGCGAACAGCTTGACGTCCCCGAGCCCCATCCCGCCTTTCGAGACAATCACGACGAGCAGCAGGACACCGCCGCCGGCTGCCGCGCCGAGCAGATGACTCCACCAAGGGATGTCGTATGGGAGCAAAAGGCAGGCTGCAATTAGAAGCGGTGCGAAGAATAGCAGCACCTTGTTCGGAATGAGCATCGTCGCCAGATCCGACACGGTCACGATGACGCAGAGGCTGACGAGCAGCAGCCCAATGATCGCTGCCGGGCTCCAACCGAAGCTGGCATATACCCAGACAAACAGCAGCCCCGTCGCGGCTTCGCCGAGCGGATACAGCGGCGATACCTGCGCCTTGCAATGGCGGCATCGGCCGCGCGACAGCAGCCAGCTCGCGATCGGGATGAGATCGCGGCCTTTGAGCCGTGTCCCGCATCGCGGACAGCGCGACGGCGGCGAGACGATAGACTCGCCAGCAGGCACGCGCAGCGCCACGACGTTGTAAAACGAACCGAGCACCGCGCCGTGCGCGAACAGGTATATATATAGAAGAATCGTCATGATGGCGATAGTCGCTTTCGAGGTTAGTTAGAGAAAAGGAACCGGTGGGGCCGGTTCCTTTAATTTTATAAGTTACTTCTTCACGCCTGTTCCTTCACCCTTAATTACATCGGCACCTGCAAACTCCCAAGTTTCTTCTTTAGTTCCAGTTCCCGCTACAATCGTTACTTTATCTAACTGCCCGCTCGTAAATGTCAGCGTACCACCAACTATCTTTTCTTTACTACTTGGAAGAACAATGTCTGCATCCAAATAACCATTGACAATTAACCCTTTTTCAGTAATTACACCAGAAGAATTCTTAGTACCAACAATTTTAATGGTATCTGGAAATACTCCGGCCTCTTCAGAAGTTACGTATAATCTAGCTGCGTCATAGATTTGACGAGCAGTAGCAATATCCGAATCTTTCTTCGACTTATTAATAATGTTTCCGATCAACGGCACAGCAATCGCCGCAATAACCGCCAGAATCACGATTACCGCCAAAAGCTCGATCAGCGTAAAACCCTTTTGATCTTCCTTCGCCTTGCCGAGACGCTTCATTACAGCCGTTCTCATTTCCAATCCCTCCGCTTTTCATTCATTTTATAAAATCTATATGTTCTAGCGCCTGATGACGCATGGACAACTTTTTTCTGCAATCTTTCAAACGTCTTCCCACAACTCGCATCAACCCATCTGCCCATACAGCGTAAACATAGGCAGCATGATCGCCGCGACGATGGTTCCGACGAGCGCCGCGAGGAAGACGATCAGCAGCGGTTCGAGCAGCGACTTGAGCCGGTCGACGGTGTTCTCGACGTCCATCTCGTAGAAGTCGGCGACCTTCTCCAGCATCTGGTCGAGCGCGCCGGTCTCTTCGCCGATGGAGATCATCTGGGTGACCATCGGGGGAAATACCCACGATTGCTTAAGCGGCTCGGACAACGGATTGCCCTGACGGAGCGAATCCGCGGACTTGCGGATGTAACCACCGATGACGACGTTGTTGACGAGGTCCTCGACGATCTGCAGCGATTGGAGAACCGGCACCGAGCTCGCATACAGCGAGGACAGCGTGCGGGTCAGCTGCGCGATCGCGCCCTTTTGCGCCAGCTTGCCGAAGATCGGCACCTTCAGTTTGCCGTAGTCGATCCAGTACCGTCCGTTGCCAGTACGCTTGGCTACCTGATAAGCGACGACAAGCGCGATCGCGCCGAGCAGCCACAGGTACCATTGATGCTCGATCGACTTGCTGAGCGCGAGCACCATGAGCGTGATCGCCGGTAGCTTCGCGTTCATCGATTCGAACATCGTCACGAACTGCGGCACGACCGCCTTCAGCAGGTAGACGACCGCGCCGATCGCCAGCACGCCGACGACAAGCGGATACGTCATCGCCGACTTGATTTTTTCCCTGGTGACATGCTGCTTCTCCAGGAACTTGGCCAGCCGCTCCAGCGTGCCTTCGATATCGCCCGTCTCTTCGCCCGCGCGAATCATGCTGAGGAAGATGGCGGGAAAAATCTTCTTGTGTTCGCCGGCCGACTGAGAGAACGACACGCCCCTCAACAGCCCCGTGTGCACGTCCAGCAGCGCTTTTTTGAGCGGTTTGCTCTCGGTCTGCTCGGCCAGGATGGCCGTCGCCTCGACGATGCTGACGCCTGCGCGCATGAGCGTGGCGAACTGCCGGCAATAGATAATGAAGTGCTGGTGCTTGACCGGATTGCCGATGTAAATGTCCGTGTTGAGAAAGGTCCTCTTCTGCTCGTTGAGGGAGAGAACGACGAGGTTGCGCTTGCGCAGCTCGTCCATCGCCGCCGACTTGCTCGAGGCCGACAGCTTGCCCTTGATCTGCCGTCCGGTCTGACTGCGAACCTGATAGAGAAAATCCGCCATCAGAGCACACCCGACTCAGCCAGATAAGCCCGTGCGTACGCCGGCTCCACGGCACCTGCCTGAAGCAGCTCCTTGATCGAGTTCTCCAGCGTATGCATGCCAAGCTGTCTGCCGGTCTGCATGACGCTCTTGATCTGATGGATCTTCTCCGTACGGATCAAGTTCGCTACCGCCGGCGTATTGACCAGAATCTCCGTGGCGCAGGCTCTGCCCCGGTTCTGCGTACGCGGCAGCAGCCGCTGCGAGATAACGGCGACGAGCACCGCCGCGAGCTGGGCGCGAATCTGTCCCTGCTGATGGCCGGGGAACGCGTCGATGATCCGGTCGATCGTCTGCGGCGCATCGGTCGTGTGCAGCGTCGCGAACACGAGATGCCCGGTCTCTGCGGCAGTCACTGCGGCTGAGATCGTCTCCAAGTCCCGCATTTCTCCGACGAGGATGACGTCAGGATCTTGCCGCAGCGCGGCGCGGAGCCCGTTGGCGAAGCTCTTCGTGTCGCTGCCGACCTCGCGCTGATCGATGATCGACGAGCCGTGACCGTGCAAGTACTCGATCGGGTCCTCCAGCGTCACGATGTGCTTTTTCTCGTGTGTGTTGATGTACTTGATCATCGCGGCCAGCGTCGAGGACTTGCCTGAGCCGGTCGGGCCGGTGACCAAGATCAACCCTTGGGGCTTGGCGGCGAGCGTGCTCAAAATCTGCGGCAGCTGCAGCTGTTCGAGCGTCGGAATCTGCGTCGGAATCGTCCGCACCGCGATGCTGACCTTGCCACGTTGGCGGTAGGCGTTCACCCGATAGCGCGACAATCCCTCGAGTTCATAGGAAAAGTCGATTTCGCCGGCTCGCTCGAAGCGCTCCGTCTGCTCCTCGTCGATCAGCGCTCTCGCCATATCCGCCGCCTCTTCAGCCGTTACCTTATCTTCGCCGACCGGCTGCAGTTTGCCGTTCACCCGCAGGATCGGGGGCGAATCGACCGAGATATGCAGGTCGGACGCGCCGGCCTCGTGCGCCGCCCGCAGCAAGTCTAGCATGCGGCTCTTCATCACTGCTGTCATCGTTTGTTCCCCTCTCGCTAATAGGCGACGGTCTCGCGGATTACTTCCTGAAGCGTCGTGATGCCGCCGAGCACCTTGGCGAAGCCGTCGTCCATCAGGGTGATCATACCTTGCTCCGCCGCAGCGTTTCTAAGCTCTTCAACAGTTGCATTTTCCGAGACCATCCGGCGGAGCGTGTCGTTCATGCCCAGCACTTCGTGAATGGCGACGCGTCCCCGGTAGCCCGTCTTGTTGCAGTTGCCGCAGCCTCTGCCCGCGTAGAGCTTGTCCACCTGCAAGCCGCGTCCTCTGAGCAGCATCGTCTCCTGCTCGGTCGGCGTCTGCTCGGCCTTGCATTCCGGACAGATGCGGCGCACGAGACGCTGGGCGACGACCCCGATCAGCGACGAAGCGACGAGATACGGCTCGACGCCCATGTCGCGCAGCCGGGTCACCGTGCTGATCGCGTCGTTGGTGTGCAGCGTGGACAGCACGAGATGGCCCGTGAGGGAAGCGCGAATCGCAATCTCCGCCGTCTCCGTATCCCGGATCTCGCCGACCATGACAATGTTCGGGTCCTGACGCAGGATGGAGCGCAGGCCGGCCGCGAAAGTCAAACCAATCGTCGGGTTGACGTGAACCTGGTTGATGCCCTCTAGTTGATACTCGACCGGATCTTCGACGGTGATGATATTGGCGGATTCCTGGTTCAAATGGTTAAGCGCCGAGTAAAGCGTCGTCGTCTTGCCGCTGCCGGTCGGTCCGGTGATGAGCAAGATGCCGTAAGGGCGTTCGATCATTTCCCGGAAAATAGCCTGATTGCGTTTTCCGAATCCGAGCAGGTCGATCGACTTCACCCCGGTGCTGAGATCGAGGAGCCGCAGCACGATTTTTTCCCCGTGAATTGTCGGCAGCGCGGACACCCGGATATCGATCGTACGGTTGTCGAACGTCATCTTCATGCGTCCGTCCTGGGGCAGGCGCCGCTCGGCGATATTCAATCTGGCCATGATCTTGAGACGAGCGGTGATAAAGCCCTGCATTTGCTTGGGAATCGTCCGCTCCGTCCGCAGCACGCCGTCCAGCCGGTAACGGATCGATACGCTCGCCTCGCCCGGATCGACGTGAATGTCCGATACCCGCAGCTGCATCGCTTGCTGGATCATCTGGTTGACCAGTCGCACGACGGGAGAATCCTCGTTGGTAATCTCCGTCTCGCGGATCTCTTCCTGCGTCGTGGGCAGCTCGCCCATGATCTGGCTCATCGAGTCCTGCAAGCCGTAGTGACGGGCGATCGCTCGATTGAGCTCGTCCCGGCTCGTGATGGCGGGCTCGATGCGGAATCCCGTGCTCATCCGCATTTCTTCGATCGCAAAGTAATCGAGCGGATCCGCCATCGCGACGAGCAGCTTGCCGCCTTCCTTTTGGATCGGGATCGCCTGATATCGACGCGCCAGCGCTTCGGGAAGAATCTGCGTGATGGATGGCTCGATCTGGTATTTGAAGAGGCTGACATGCGGGATGCCGAGCTGGAACTCGAGCACTTCGATCAGCTGCTGTTCGTTGATGTACCCCTGCGTGATGAGCAGGTCTCCCAGCTTCTGCTTGGTCTTGCGCTGCTCCTGGAGCGCTTCCTGAAGCTGCGCCTCGGAGATGATCTGGCTCTCGACCAGCAAGTCTCCCAATCTCTTCTTCACGATCGCCAACCCGGTCACCCCAAACCATAGTCCTATAGTCCTGCATTTATATGTGTTAAACGCATGTAAATTTCCAGTGAAATAAATGATACTTACCGACAGTTTTCCAATTTTTTTCTCAGAAGGATTATATATCGCCGCATAATGAAAAGACAAGCAGCATTTTGTGCCATAATAACCCAAATAACGACACAAAAATTGTTCAGTTTTTTTTCAGAAGAATATGGTAAAATCGGTTCGGAAGGTTCTAGGTCTAGCATCCTATTTAATCCAACCATCAATGAAACTTACATAGTATAACCACTAGGGGGAGAAAAACCATGTCGCGAGTTCGGAAATGGTTGAGCTTGGCGTTAACGGCAGTTTTAATCTTCGGAGGCGTGCCGGTCACGGCGTTCGGTCCGGCCCACACGCATGCAGCTACGTATTCGGTAGTGACGCTCGCCGGAACGACGCCGAACAACGGCGTTCAGAACGTCATTCTTAACGGAACGCAATTGCAGCTTGGAACGGGGACGGCGGCCAGATTCATCATGACCGATTGGGGCGACGGCACCGTGTCTTTTCGCGCACAATCGAACGGCATGCTCGTCACGGCCAACGGGACCAACGATCTGGCTGCCAGTGCAACGGCGGTAAAAATCACGGAAACTTTCAAGAAAGAGGCCTCGGGTACCGCATTTACATTCAAGTCGCTCTCGAACGGCAAGTTCCTGACGACCTCTGCCAGCAACAACAGCGCCAATGCTACGGTTACGATCAAAGCCAACAGCGATACCGCAACCGATGCCAAACAAAAATTTACGATCACCGACGTCTCTCCTGCTTCGTCCAAACAAGAAATCCGCGTGCTCGAGATTACCGACGACGGTACGTCGGATCTCATGCCGATCTTAAGCAGCTACAACGATCCGGTGATTAAGATCGACTCTATCCGGATGAAGCAGTTCGTCGCGCAGCGGGACGAGCTCGACGGCCGGTACGACGCGATCTACATCGGCAAAGGCGCCTACAATGCCACGCTCGTCTCCACCAGCGGCCAGAACCACGATACGAAAAGCATCATGAACGACATCACGAACTTGAAATTCAAAGAACTGAAGGACTACTACATCGATCGCGGCCTGCCCGTCATCGTCTATAGCCAGCAGACCAGCGCCTCGTCGAGCAGCGGCGCCCTTTATCAGAATACGGCAGGCATCCTGAAGGCGGGACTCTCGCCCTATGCGACTTCCCTTACTGGTTCCCCGACTCCGTTCGTCCCGACTTCGAACAAAAGCAATGTCATTTTCGTCGGCGATTCCAACATTAACACCGCGACCGCCTTCCTGACCAAGACCGATCTGATCAACCGCGCCGCGGAACGGCCGCGGCTTGTCGTAACGGGTAAGCCAATCGACTATACCGTCAACCAGAATCAAATTTACATGGCCGGGGATACGCTCACTTATACGTTCAACGTGGCCAATGTCGGCAACATCGCGCAGCGAAGCATGACGGCCAACCTGTACATCGGCATCGATAGCGTGCTGAAGTTCGATTCCAACAATCTGATCGTTTCGCAGCCCGTGACCGCCACGACCGGCAATACGCTCACCTTCCGTCTGCCCAAGGGCTACTCCGGCGTCCACTATTGGAAGCTTGAGCTTGTCGACCAGGGCAGCAAGCTGAAGGATATCCAGAGCGGAGTACTCCGATTCCGCGACGAGCTGACTAAGATCAACGTGCTGCAAATCCTGCCTTCCAGCGGCGATACGAGCAGCCTGCTCAAGAGCAACAACATGAACCAGAGCTACCTCAAGACGGACGACTACGACATTACGATCAAGACCATGACAATGAGCACCTTCAATAGCTCCGGTTACAAGACGCTTAACGGCTATTACGATATGCTGATCTTCGGCTTTGCGGACTCTTACAACAGCAGTGCCAGCATCGACAAAACCGCCGCCGATGCAGTCAACGCCTACATCGCGACCGGACAGAGCGTCATGTTCACGCACGATACCGTATATCAGGGCAGCTCGAACTGGATCAGCTACTTCCAGACGGCGACCGGCCAATTAAGCCCGATGACCAACATGGGTCTTAATGCACCGAGTCCTTCGACGACAACTAAAAAGGTCAATGAAGGCCTGCTGACACGTTTCCCATTCAACATCAGCAGCGTCATCACGCAGGTCAATACGACGCACGACCAATACTTCGGCCTTAAGCTCGAAGATCCCAAGCTGATCCCCTGGTACAACATCACGGGCGGTCCGCGGGACGACGACGACAGCTGGAACCACTATTACACGTATTCGTACGGCAATGTCACCTACTCCGGTACCGGTCACACGAACGCCAACTTCCCGGACTGGGAGCAGCGTCTGTTCGTCAATACGATGTACCGTGCGTTCATAGGCTCGAACCATGCGCCTATCGTGAATATCAGCACGCCGACGAATTATGCGGATACCGGCAAAATTATTCCTTCTTATAACAAGATACTGCTGAGCTACACGGCGCAGGACTATGATGTCATCGACCGTTCGCTTAGCACGGCCGTCACCTTCAAGTACCGGAAAAATACCACGGATGCCTGGACCGAAAAGCAGGTCAAAGCGTATAGCGATGTCAAAACAGGCGATGTCGTAACCGAATCGTACGACAATCCGCTGCCGGACGGCGGCGATCTGGTTATCTATGTCACGGCCAAGGACAAGAGCGGTGCTAGCACCCCCCAGATGGTCACAACCAAAGTCGTGAAGGTAACCGCCAATGTCGACTTGAGCCGTACGCTGTCCGCCAACGTCGTGAACAACCAGATCGAAAAGAACGTACCATTCACGATGACGTACACGATTACGCCGAAGAGCATTCCTTTCCAAAACGGCATTAATGCGGATGACCTGGTCATCAAGAACTTCAAGCTGGACGAAAAGCTGCCGGTCAATCTCGAAGTGCTCGTGGCGGATACGTCTCCCCTGTTGCTGAATCCGGCTGTCTCCGGCACGCTCGCCGCAGGATACCGTCTGACCGGCTCGCTCGCGGACATCCAATACCGACTGAGCCAGGACGGCAGATCCTTTGTGGCCGATCCGGTCAGCTTCACGGTGAAGGTCACGCCAAAACAGAACGGCAGCTACCTGCTCGACAACTCGTATCTTAACTTTACGGACTTCTACGTAAACGGTGCGATTGTCACCAAGGATATCGAGCGCAGCCTGCAATTCCAGCCGTATCAAGTTCAAGCGGTCACCAAAATGGCCAGCCTGAGCCTGTCGGACACGATTATCGCGAAAGGCGACGAGTCGAAGCTGACGCCGGTCATCGGTCCTGACGATACGTCCAACAAGACGCTGACCTGGACCTCCGATCGTCCCGATCTGGTAACGGTCGACGCCGCAGGTATCATCAAGGGCATTGCCGAAGGCACAGCTAAGATTACCGCGACGGCGACGGACGGCAGCGGACTGACCGCTGTGTCGAACGTGACGGTCGTCGTCCCGGGCATCAACATCGTCGGGCCGAATACCGTCAACGTTGACGATACCATCAATCTGGAAGCCAAGCTGATCCTGGCCAACGAGACGCTGACCGGATTGACCTGGTCCGTGGGCTCCGGCCAATCCGCGATTGGCGAGCTCGGCAACGGCGCCGACGAAATGAAGAAGATCCTGACCGGCGTCAATGCCGGCCCGATCGACATCACGGTCGTTGCCACGACGAGCAAGGGCAAGACCTATACCAAGACGTACCGCGTGACGGTCATCCAGCCGATTCAATTGACGCTGCCAGCGGACATTCATATCGGGCTCGGCACGGAGTGGAAAAGGGATCTGTGGAACGCCGCGCTCGGTGTTACCCCGGAGGCGAGCAAAGCAGGCATCCAGAGCTATACGACCTGGACGAGCGGCGACGCCGCCACCGTAGAAGCGGGAGCGAACAATGGCGTCGTCATCGGCAAAAAGACCGGCTCCGCCAAGGTCGATGCTTCCTATCAGAAAAATCCGAAGACGACGCCGGTCACCGCGTCTACGCGCGTCACGGTCGTCGATCTGAGCTTGCCCGAGCAGGTCACGTTGGGCAAGGGCAAGACGCTCGACGTCAAAGCGCTGGTTGGCGCCGCGCCATCCGAAGTCAGCGCTGCGGTCATGAACCGCCTGACCTGGAGCGACGAGGCTGGTAAAGACTTCGCTTCCGTCGGCGCTGCAACCGGGATCGTCACCGGCACTGCGACGGGCATCGAAAACGTCACGGTCACCTACCGTCAGACGGACGGCGGACCGGTTGTGATCCAGAAGACGATCCAGGTGAACGTCGTGGATATTGACGGACCGGCTTCCGTCACGATCGGCAAAGGCAAATCGCTGGATTTGAAGAGCGTCATCACAGCGCTGCCCTCCAGCATGAGCGATACGATGCTTACTAACTTGACCTGGCGCGACGAAGCCGGCAAAAGCTTCGCATCCGTGAATGCGGCGGGCATCGTCAGCGGTGCCGATACCGGAAGCGAAGACATCACGGTCGAGTACCGGACTGTACCGGGCGGACCGGTTATCGCATCCCGTACGATTAAAGTACAGGTCGTAGCGCTCGCGGGACCCGAAGAAGTCGAGGTCGGCCTCGGCGGCACGATCGACTTGAAAAAGCTGATCTCCGGCGCGCCGGCCGAGCTGTCCGCCGAACTGCTGGGCAAGCTGTATTGGAGCGACGAGAGCGGCAAGACGGTCGCATCGGTCACGGCCGCCGGCATCGCAACCGGACTTGCGCCCGGCTGGGAGACAGTAACAGTCGCTTATAAGGAGACGCCTGACGGTCCGGTCATCACCGAATGGCAAATCAAGGTGAACGTGATCTCGCTTGGCGGGCCTGCACAGGTAACCGTAGGCAAAGGGCGTACGCTGACGGTCAAAGATCTGATCGAAGCGCTCCCGAGCAATCTGAGCAGCCAAGTATTGAGCCATCTGGAATGGAGCGATGAAGCTGGCAAGTCCTATGCTTCCGTCAATGCAGCCGGCGTCGTGACAGGCATCGCCGCGGGCAGCGAGCTGGTGACTGCCGCTTACCGCCCGGCGCCTAACGTGCCTGTCGTTACCTCGTGGACGATCAAGGTCAATGTCGTCGATCTCGGCGGCCCCGCATCCGTCATCGTAGCAGAAGGCGGCACGCTTAACTTGAAGGCGTTGTTGACCGTGCTTCCTGCGACGTACGACGCAGAGGTCAGAGGGCATTTGGTATGGACCGACGAAGCGGGCAAAGAGTTCGCTTCCATTGCCGGGACAGGCATCGTGACGGGCAAGCAAGCCGGCATCGAGACGGTGACCGCTTCCTACAAGGAGACCGCGAACGGGCCGGTCATCGCTTCGTGGGACATTCAAGTGCAGGTTGTCAAACTAGGCGGTCCGACGCAAGTCATCATCGCCAAGGACGGTACGATTAACCTGAAGGACCAGATTACCGTCCTTCCTGCCGGATTAACGAACGACGTAAAATCTCATCTCACGTGGACCGACGAGGAAGGCAAAGAAATTGCGTCCGTGGATGCCGCTACGGGAATCGTCAAAGGCCTCGCGCCCGGGGCGGAGAAGATAACGGCGACCTATAAGGATGCGGACGGCCGCGTCATCGCAGTCTGGGAGATCGTCGTTAACGTGGTCCTGCTGGAGGGACCTACGGAAACGGTCGTGATCAAGGGCGGAGAGCCGGCAGATCTGTCCGGCCTGCTCGTCGTCACGCCGGCTTCCCTCAAGAACGAGGTACTGACCCATCTCGTATGGACCGACGAAAACGGCAAAAGCAATGCTGCCGTCGATGCCAACGGCAAGGTCACTGGCCTGGCCGCAGGCGAAGAGACCATTAAAGCCGAGTACAAGCCGGTTGCGGACGGACCTGTCGTATCGACCTTGAGCATCCGCGTGCATGTCATCGAGGCTTCTATGACCGGCAGCGTCACGCTGTCGAGTACCGGATCCGCAACGGTCCAACTGGCGGATACCGATCATCTAAAGGTTAACGGTAGCGGTGACCGTCAACGGTTCATTGACGGATTGAGCTGGTCTGTCAAGAACGGTGATAACTACGCTTATCTTAACGACAAAGGGCAAGTGACGGCCAAAGCGCCTGGCGTCGCGTCGGCGCTCGCCGAGTACAAGCTGCCGGGCAGCAACCAAGTGCTCTGGTCGCAGCAAGTCAAAGTAAACGTCGTCGAACTGACCGGCCGCGATGTCACGGTTACGCTCGGTCTCACGCGCAATCTGCTTGGCGATCTGACACGCGGTCCTGTCGCGCTTAGGAGCGAGATCGAAGGTCATCTGACTTGGGCGGTCGAGTCAGGCCTAGACAAGCTGTCGATATCTGCAGCCGGCGTCGTGACCGGCGAGCGCAGCGGCACCCAAAAGGCGATGGCGATCTATACGCCAAGCGACGGCAGCCCGCAGATTAGAGCGGAATTCAGCGTAAATGTCGTTCCGGTAGAGCTTGAGCTGCCGCCTACCTTCACGATGCTGCTGGACACGCAGTACAATCTGTCCGACAAGCTGGGCATTAAACCAATCGGCGACAAGACGGCGGTTCTGCCTTTCGTAACCTGGTCCGATACGAACGGGAATAAGGTTGTTACCTTGAATCAGTCAGGCGTACTCACGGCGCATGAGGTGGGCACGGAAACGGTCACGGCCGTATATGCGAATTCTTCTTCTAAAGACGAGGCCGCCCAAGCGCAGACCCAGATCCGCGTCGTATCCATCGCATTCCCGGACGTCATCGAGATCGGTCTTGGCGCAGATCCACGCGATCTCAAAGACGATCTGACGATCGCGCCGGATTCGATGAAGGACGAGATTCTCGAACATCTCACCTGGCAGGACGAACCGGGCAAAGATATCGTAGACGTAGACGACAACGGCCTGGCGACCGGCGTGGAGCTCGGCGAAGAAAAAATTACGCTGATCTACAAGCCTTCTGACGGCAGTCCGGACATTCCGGTCTACACGACGGTCAAAGTGCTGCCGATCGCGCTCGGGCTTTCCAAGAAGCTGACGATCAAGCGCAACGGCTCAACGGACCTGAGCGCTCTTCTTCCGCCAGACCTGGATGCGGATGTTAAGAAAAATCTGTATTGGAGCATTACCGGCAATGAATCCACGTTGGCTGACAACGAAGCTGAGGATGATAAAAAGTCTGGCGTGCTGACGGCAACTACGGCAGGAACGGCGATCGTTAAGGCCACTTACAAGAAGTCGGGTAAGGAAATTGTCAGCAAAACCTTCACCATCTATATTGTCGAGCTCAGTCTGCCGCCTAAGATTGAATTGACGCTTAGTAATCCGGTCGTCAATTACAGCTTACTTAACGGTAATAAAGGCAATCTGTCTATCTTGCCATCAACACCGCAAGATCTTAGAGATTCGATCGTTAGAAAACTGCAATGGATCGATTTTCCGGAAATTAACGTTCTTACGATAAGCAGCGCAGGGGTTGTCACTCCAGTTGAGACAGGCATCGAATTGGTCAAAGTCCTGTACGCCCCGCCTGCCGACAGTCCATTAATCGGCGATCCTATTGAAGCATCAACTACATTTGTCGTGAACAAATCAACGACGCCAGGCATGGACACCAATAATCATGGTGAAGATAAATATTAATTGATTCGAACAGTATTTAGCGGAAAATAAAACGGGACGAAGCAGATAATCCTGCTTCGTCCCGTTCTACTTTTGCTCTTTTTAATTGCTTACTGCTCTTGATCGAGAGGAACGAGTTTCTTCTTGCCCATCGATACATTAATTTGCCTAACACGCGGCAGCCCAACATTTTGATCTTCATAAATCCCTTTATTATATTCGACGACAAATCGCGACTTCAATCGATTTTCCGGAACATCTTCAAGTTTATTAATTCTATCAAACTCTAAATAAGAATCATCTATAGGGGTAGTATCGCCTAGCACTGCATTGATTACAAGGTCCCCTTTGGCAAAAAAACCCCCTTTAATCCAGAATGCCGACCCTACACCATAAAGTTCAGCATCACTATCAGTGTATAAAAAAGCGTGAAGAAATGCTGGAGCTTTAAAGGATTCAAATCTATTGATCAATATTTTTCCTTTTGAAATCAATAGTAATTCGCGATTATCGAGACCAGATATTTCGGCATCCTGTATCGTCGATTCTCCCAAAGCGATAATAGTTGCATCCATTTTCACCTTGCCTTGAATGAAAACATTGCCCGTCACTAGTATATTAGCTTTAACTTCTAATTCTTTTAATTTATTGATGTTCTTGATATTAAGATCACCATTCACTATGAGCCAGTTACTCTTATGATCTACCCAAGGTTCTTCCTTTGGCGTTCGATCGGTTTTATCTTTTTCGCTAAAAAGAATATTTTGAAACTCAATTCCATCCACCGTAAGATCACCATTAAAGATTGCCGTCCCGGCAGGCATCTTACCAGCAAAAGGTTCATAATAGTTAGTTAAATCATCAATATAGTTTGCTCTGGTTTCATCATTTGCATTTGGACCTGGGTCAATAGGTTTTTCAGTCGATAGACTTATATAAGAAATATTATCATGTGTTAATAAACTAGTTGCAATAAAACTCTTAACGGCCCCGATGGATAACTCATTTTCTTCCCCCTGGTTAAAGGACGGATAGTTATATTTACGATTGATTTTCGTATCCCCTACTGCTTCTGCAATCTTATCCAGAAATGTTTCATCGATATTAACAGAAACGAATTTCTTGAGATCACGATATTGAATATGGTTAATGGTCAATCCAGTTGTCTGAGCCAACTTACTTGCGTCCTCGAGCGAAACTATAGTTTTAACATTGTTTAGACGGTCAGTCGCCTCAATGCTGTTTTTGTCCTGAATAAACAGATCTCCTTTAATTGTAGGGAATACAGTGTCAGCAAGATCATATGATTTGTCACTAGGAGACTTGTTATAACGGTAATTAGCTTGATTTTTAACGTACAATTTAATGCCTGAATATAAGTCGCCATTTAAATAGGGGGCTCCATTTAAGATGACATTATTTTCTGAGCCTAGACCATACTTGAGAAAATCAGGGTACGAGTCCAACTTAATCTCTTGTTCAAGTATGCGCACAACTCCATTGACCATTGCCTTAGCTTGTACAGTAATAGTAAATCGTTTGGTAGAATCTCCTCCAACGTTCTCCCCACTGATTTCTTCAGGATTGAATTTAATGACCTCGCCGGTTCCTCCGACTTGACTCTGAACGCTTGTCAGTTGAATAGCGTTCAGCTGTTTCTCAAGGGTGTTCAGGTCAATATCCTCTTTATCCTTGAATAAGAGGGCCACACTTGCTGCTGCCTCGTTCAAGGCCATCTCTGCGAGATGAAGACTCTGCACGTCGTTCTCCCGCGTCTCGGAGCGCTGAGCGCCGCCAATCGTTGCACCCATCAATGCGATACCTAACATCGCAAATACAATAATAATAAAAACGACGAGCAGCATCGCTGACCCTTTTTCATCGCGCCAATTTAACTGCTTCATAGCTACCTCCTCAGAATCCAAATCGGCTCTCGAGTTCTAATGATTGAACTTTTCCAGAAAAAGCTTGTGACAGTTTAATAGATACCTCGATCAATCCGCTGGGGCATTCTGCGATTCCTATTTGGCAACTTATCGTAATTTCTTTCGTAACTTGATCAACAGGCTCGATATCAGAAATTGTATCAATCAATTCATCGGTGCCATCCTCATGGTACACATGAAGTTTCTTATTAATAATCTGAATTTGACTTTCACTGGTTACCGCATTGTCTTCCTTATTTATCAATTTAATTCCATTCGGCAAATCTGCTATGCTTTCAGGACCTTGCTCATACAATTGGGCAATAATCTTCGACATGATTAAGTCCCCTTCGTCCCTTAGCGAGTTCTCTATCGTAACTTTATGATAAGTATTGAATCCGAACTGTATTACACTATAGATTGCAATACTGACGATTGAGAGCACGGTCAAGGTAGCAATCATCTCAATTAGAGTGAATCCATCTTGATTAACGTTTCTATTTTTAGCGAATCTTTTCATCCGTAATATAACCCCCTACCTCCGCAAATCCACGGCTCGCCGGCTTCGCATTTTTCTCATTCGTCACAACTTTTATGGGAATTAAATAGGCAGCAAGATCCCGTTTCTTAGGGTCTTCTGGAGTATTTTTTAAAACTTGATCTTCGTATTCAATAGTCAACTGATACTCTTTCCCGTTTATATTCGTATTTAGCACTCCCCAAAGACCTGGGATATTTCGGAATAAATTTTCAGTTTCTTCATCATTTTTACAATTATATTGATTGTTTTCATAGGTGCAATTTGCGGAATCCACTTTTAAGTGAGTTTTAAAGTACTTATTAAACTCATCAAAGCTCTGCTTTTCCACGAAAAACAGCGCATTCCGCGCCAGATTCACCGCCACCGTCTTGTTCTGGTTCCCCTTTGCGTAGCTCATCGCCTGTATGAAAAACGCCGTCATCGCCAAAGAGACGATCGACAGGATCGTGATCGCCGCCAAAACTTCGATTAACGAGAAGCCTTCTTCGGCCGTTCGACGTTTGTGAAGCCAGGTTCTCAAAATATACTACCTACTTCCTATAAAAATAGCTACTTTTTACCTAAATTGCTCTCTTATTTTAACATATAGTTTCTGTTTAATACATGAGTGAATCGGTCGATTCATCAAGACTCCGCATGATTCGACGGACCCGTGCCGCTCCGAAGGGCGTCTTGGTGAACCTCTCCGCTATCCTATATAATCGGATCAGAGAGGATGATTCGTAATGACGTTTAACCCGCAGGCCTACGCAGGCACGAGAGAGGAAAATGAAAAGCTGCTGCTGACGCAGCTGCAGCACCTGATCGAAGACGAACCTTACCGCATCGCCAATTTGGCCAACGCCTCGGCGCTGCTCCGCGGTTACCTGAGCGATATCAATTGGGTCGGTTTCTACCTGCTTGAGGGGGATAGCGGCGGACTGGTGCTCGGCCCGTTCCAAGGTCTGCCCGCCTGCGTTCGCATTCCGCTCGGCAAGGGCGTATGCGGCACGTCGGCCGCGCGCCGCGAGACGCTGCGCGTGCCGGACGTGCACGCGTTCCCCGGGCATATCGCCTGCGACGCCGCGTCGCGCTCGGAGATCGTCGTGCCGCTCTATGACGCGGCAGGCGAACTGATCGGGGTGCTTGATATCGACAGCCCGCTGCCGGATCGCTTCAGCGAAGACGACCAGCGGCTGCTGGAACGGTTTAACGCGCTGCTGGCGCAACATATGTAATGACAGGAGGAGAACCGATGCCGAAGTCTCTCGAAGCCATTGAAGCCTACCGTCGTTCTCCCTATGCCGAGGAGGCGCTGTCCGCTGCGCCGCCTTGGCTGAAGCTGCTCGCTTCCGCGGAGGAGACCGTCGTCAATCTTGAACGAATTGCCTCCATCCGTGAACTTACGCAGTCCAACCCGGTGCTCGACTACGTGGAGCGGAGCCTGCGGCTGCTTGATGCGCTGCCGGTCTCTTACTGGATCAAGGAGCTTGTGGAAGAGGCGCTCGCCTGGTGCGAGACGGCCAAGGGCGGCTCGCGCCGGGACCGGCTCGGCTGGCAGGCGCAGGGAATCAACTTCCGCGTGCACAATATCGGCTCCGCCCAGCTCTATGCCCGCCAGGAAGCTGCCGCCGGAGCTGCAAGCGAGCGCACGCAGCTCGTCCATGCGCTCGTCGAGACGCACGGCCTCGTCGGGCAGGAGCTCCGCGGCGAAGTGCCGCCGGAGGACCACGATCCGCTGGCGCGCGCGCTGGAACGGTCGCTGGATTCGGCGGAGGAGCGGGAGCGTATGCTGACCGCGCTGAACTACTGCATTATCGCCGCCGTATCTCCTGCGCTTTGGACGGAGGTCGAGCCCGAAGTCGCCGCGATCGTACGCCGGATTGCGGCCGGTAATGCCGCCGGGACGCAGCTGCCGATCCGCGAGCGCTTGCGCCGGCTGCGGACCCAGTCGATCCGTCGCGGCGAAGACTTCGAGGGCGAACTCGCGGCGCTCGATGCGGAGCACAGCCTGCTCGCGGCTTTGACGCCGCTGGAGTCCAAGACGTTCTGGTACGTCGAAGCCGCGCTAAAGGACTTTTCGCTGGCGCAATTCCTGAAGATCTTCGCCATCGTCGCCTGCGACGACACGCTGCCGGAAGTCAAGCATATCAGCTTCGAGAACGTCATGAACGCGATGTACTACGACTACAAGGGCAGCAAAAAAATCAACGTCTATAAAAAGCGGATCATCGAGAAATACTTGGGCGAGCTGGATTGGGAGCGAATTAGCTCGGGTACCGACGCGCTCGGGAACCCGCATTTGCGCCATCGCCTCATTTGCAAGTCGCAGCTGCCGGATACGCTGTTTTTCGACTTCGAATTCTCGCCGGCTGCGGAACGGCTCATCGACTTTTGCGTGGAGGCCGAAAAATCGTCGCTCTACGAGAAAGCGGTGCTGCTGCTGTTCGACCTGTTCGAGCTGCGTCGCGACGCCTACGACCGTTTCCACAACGAAGAAACTTATCTGGCGGACATGAACAGCACGGCGGATTATAAAAAGGTCATTCTGGACTTCGTTGTCGGCCAAAAAGTGCTGGACATCGGACCCGGCGGCGGCGTGCTGCTGGACCTGCTGGAGGAGAAGCTGCCGCACGTCAAGGCCGTCGGCATCGATATATCGGCGAACGTCATCGAGGCGCTGACCCGCAAAAAGCATGCGGAAGCCCGCGGCTGGGAGGTGCTCCAGGGGGACGCCCTGGCGCTCAAGGACTACGTGGAGGCCGGCAGCGTGGACACCGTCATCTTCTCTTCGATCCTGCACGAGCTGTACTCCTACATTCCTTATAACGGCGCGCGCTTCAACCCGGATACGGTAGCCGCTGCGCTGCGGAGCGCGTTCGACGTACTATCGGACGGCGGGCGCATCATTATCCGCGACGGCATCATGACCGAACCGGACGAGCGGCGCGTCATCCGGTTTCTGCACCCCGACGGACTGGCGTGGCTTGCGCGGTACAGCCGGGATTTTGCCGGACGCAAGATCGTCTACGAGCAGCTAAGCCAGAACGAGGTGTCGCTGCCGGTCAACGACGCGATGGAGTTCCTCTATACGTACACCTGGGGCGAGGAAGCCTACGTTCACGAGGTGCAGGAGCAATTCGGCTACTTCACACCGAGCGGGTACGAGCGCTTCATTCGGGATACGCTGGGCGAAAAAGCAGAAATCGTCGTCATGCGGCATTACCTGCAGGAAGGGTATACGGAGGCGTTGGCGGACAAGGTCGCTTTGTTCGACGAACAAGGGCGCCCGGTCCCCCTGCCGGACAGCACCTGCTTCATCGTCATCGCGCGGCGCGGATAAAAAACCCAAAAAAGCCGACGCGAACGCGCCATGCGTTCCGTCGGCTTTTTCCAATCTCATCTTAATTGTCGCGCCCCGGCTCCGGATCCTGCCTGAACACCCACAGCTTGCTTCCGACATAGTTGACGGCAAGCGAGGCTGCGACGGATACGAGCTTGGCGACGATCGGCGACAGGTCGAGTCCCTTCTCCGCGGCGAGCAGCACGCCGGTGGCGCACAGGAAGGACAACGCGTTGACGATGCCGAACTTGAGCAGCTCCCTCGCGCTGCCGCGCTCCCGCATCCCGAACGTCCAGCGCCGGTTCCACCAATAGCTGTTGAGGAACGCGAGAAAATAGGAGACGCATTGCGCCGGCAGCGACGGCCAGTCGAGCGCATAGACGAGCGCCGCGAATATCGCGATGTCGATGCCGGTATTCAGCACGCCGATCGCGGCGAACTTGGAGACGCGTTTGATTTCCCGGCTGTCCATTTTCCACATCAGAACATCTTGTAGCCGCCGCGCCGCAATGCGCGAATCGCCCAGCCGCTCGTCAGGGCGCCGCCGATGCCGGCGATAAACGGCAGCGTGAACACGCCGATGAACGCGAGCACGCTAAGCTCCGGATTCCAGAAGTGCCATACGCCCAGCGGCAGCACGACGATCACATATATCCAAGTCGGCAGCCAAGTGGTCTTGATCAGCATGTTCAGGATAAAGCCGATGCCGAAGAACAAGACGAAGAACAGCATGGTGCCGAGAATCTCTTGCAGAATCTCTCTCATCTTAAATGTTAAGCCTCCCGGTCGGATGTGTGCTCTATTAGTTTACAAGATCGGTTTGAGGACAGTCAACGCGGAGGACGCGCCGGCGTTTGCCCGAGGGAGCGAATATAGGCTAAAATGGGAAAAGTCATGTTGGACAAGGCACGACGAGAAGGAGAGTTGCTAAAATGAGTGAAGCCGCACAAACGCTGGACGGCTGGTACGCGCTGCACGATTTCCGCACGATCGACTGGACGGCCTGGAAGGCCGCTGCCCCCGAGGAACGCGAGACCGCGCGGCAGGAGCTGCTGGGCCTGATCGCGGACTGGCGGGCGACCGAGGAACGCAAGGAAGGCAGTCTTGCCGTCTACGCGATCGTCGGCCAGAAGGCCGATTTTGTATTCATGCACCTGCGCGAGACGCTGGAGGAGCTGAACGCGATCGAGAACGCGTTTAACCGCTCGGCCTTTGCCAAGTTCGCGAAGCCTGAATATTCGTACGTCAGCATCGTGGAGCTGAGCAGCTACCTCGCGCCCGCGGGCACCGATCCGATGCAGATTCCCGAGGTCGCCGCACGCCTCAAGCCGATTCTGCCGCAGTCCAAGCATATTTGCTTCTACCCGATGAACAAGCGCCGTCTGCTCGGCGACAACTGGTATTCGCTCTCGATGGACGAGCGCAAGACGCTGATGCGCAGCCACGGCATGATCGGACGCAACTACGCAGGCAAGGTCAAGCAGATCATCACGGGCTCGATCGGGTTCGACGACTGGGAGTGGGGCGTCACGCTGTTCGCGGACGAGGCGCTGCAGTTCAAGAAGCTCGTGTACGAAATGAGATTCGACGAAGTCAGCGCGCGCTATGGCGAGTTCGGTCCGTTCTATGTCGGCAACCTGCTGACGGCGGACGGATTTGCGGATCTGCTGCGCGTGTAAACGACTCTCCCGCTCTCTGTCTCGGGAAAATAAAAGCAAGCACCATCCGGCATGGACCGGAAGCGTGCTTGCTTTTTATTTGCCTGCCCAGCGGTCGCGAGCCGGGGAGCTAATCGGATCTGTTTACGCGTAAGTGGGCAGCATGTCGCCGTTCGCTTCGAGCATCTCGTCGACGAGCGCCTTGATCTTGTCGATCGGCAGCTCCGCGGACGTGTGCGGGTCGAGCAGCGCGGCATGGTAAATATATTCGCGCTTGCGGGTCAGCGCGGCTTCGATGGCGAGCAGTTGCATGTTGATGTTGGTCCGGTTGAGCGCCGCCAATTGCTGCGGCAGCGGACCGAACCGCGTTGGGGTGACGCCGTTGGCATCGACGAGGCACGGCACCTCGACGCAAGCTTCCTCCGGCAGGTTGGAGATGAGGCCGCCCGTGTTCAGCACGTTGCCCGCGATCTTAAAAGGCGTATTCGTCTCCATCGCCTCCATAATATAAGAAGCGTATTCGTGCGTGCGGACATGGACGATGGAGGCGTCGTTCACCAGCTCCCTCATGACGCGATCCCAATATTCCTGGCGGCTGTTGCCCCAGCCCTTGTAGTTCTCCGTCGGGATATTGTAGCGCTCGAGCAGCTCGGGGTAAGCGTTCTTGATAAAATAAGGCATGTATTCGGCGCCGTGCATGCTCGATTCGGTCACGTAGCTGCCGAACGTATTCATGATCTCGTAGCGGACCATGTCGTCGTGCGGTCCCGGCCTGGCGGCGGCGCGCCGTTTGATCTCGGGATACAGGTCCTCGCCGTCCCGGGTAATGTCCAGCAGCCAGGCCTGATGGTTGATGCCCGCGATTCGCCAGCGCACGCCCTCTGCGCTCATGCCGAGCCCCTCGAGCAGCTCCTTCGCGCACACCTGCACGCTGTGGCACAGACCGACCGCCTTGATGCCGGTTCCCCGCAGCAGCGCGCCGGTCAGGATCGCCATCGGGTTCGTGTAGTTAAGGAACCATGCGTCCGGGCACAATTCCTCCATATCGCGCGCGAAGTCCAGCATCGGACCGATCGTGCGCAGCGCCCTGAACAAGCCGCCGATGCCGAGCGTGTCTGCGTACGTCTGCTTCAGTCCATATTTGCGCGGAATCTCGTGATCTCCCCGGATGTACGGCTCGAAGGCGCCCGCCGTGATCGCGTTGACGACATAGGTCGCGCCCCGCAGCGCTTCGCGCCGGTCGGCATACGCCTTGATCGTCGCCTTGCTGCCATTGTTGCGGTTCAGATTGTTCAGCATCGTCTCGGATTCCTTGAGCCGCGCGAGATCGATGTCGTGAAGCGCGATATGCGCTTCGGCCAGCGCCGGCGTCATCATGCAGTCGCCGAGCACGTTTTTGGCGAAGATGGTGCTTCCCGCGCCGATAAATGCGATCTTTAACATGTCTCTCTTCTCCCTTTTGGGCGATTATGCCTTGTTGCGAACTGCCTTACTGCGAACTTGTCTTGTTGCGATATTGCATCTCGGGCCTCTCTTGCCCTCGCCGTTCTCCCTCGCCGTTATCCCTCACCGTTATCCCTTGACGCTGCCCATGACGATCCCTTCCGCGAAGTACTTCTGCAGGAACGGATAGACGAGCAGCACGGGCACCATCGCGACGAACACCTGCGCCGCCTTCGACGTCCGGTCGTTGATCTCCGACCAGCGGGCGATGTCGGCCGACGTCAGCAGCGACAAATCGCGGCCGACGATGACGGTCTGCAGGTAGCTCTGCAGCGGGTAATGGCTCGGGCTGTTCATCAAAATGAGACCCTCGAACCAAGAATTCCAGTGCGTGACGATGCTGAACAGCGTCAGCGTGGCGACCGCGGGCGCCGACAGCGGAACCGCGATGCGCCAGAGCGCCTGCCACCTGCCCGCGCCGTCCATCTCGGCCGCCTCCTCAATCTCCTCCGGCAGCGACTTGAAGAAGTTAAGCAGCAGAATCACGTTAAAGATCGGCACCGCCCCGGGCAGAATGAGCGCCCAGAACGAATCGATGATCCCGGTCATCTTGATCGTCATATACCAGGGAATCAGTCCGCCGCTGAACAGCATCGTCAGCACGAAGTACCACGCATAGAAGTTGCGGAAGCGGAATTGCTTCCGGTCCTTGGACAGCGGATAGGCGACCAGAATCGTCAGCAGCATGTTCAGCGGGACGCCGGCGGCCACGCGGGCCAGCGACACGAGGAACGCCTTGCCGAATTCGGGCTTGCCGACGACGAACGCGTACGACTTGAGCGTGAAGCCGACGGGCCACAGCTTGACCGCTCCCGCCGAGACGGCAGAGCTTGAACTGAAGGAGACCGCCAGCACGTTCAGCATCGGCAGCAGACATGCGGCCGCAGCAGCAGTCAGAAACAAGTAGTTGCATACAAGGAAGGCACGCCTGCCTAACGAAGCTTGCATCCTTCCGCACCCCGCTTTTCTAGAAAATCCGATAATTCGTCAGCCGGTACGCCAGCATATACGAGATTCCGATCATGATGAACGATACGACCGACTTGAACAGGCCGACCGCCGTCGCGACGCCGTAATTGGCGTTCTCCACGCCGATGCGGTACACGAGTGTGTCGATAATGTCGCCGGTCCGGTATACCTGCGGACTGTACAGATTGTAAATCTGGTCGAACCCCGCGTTCAGCACGTTCCCGAGGCTCAGCACCGACATCAGCACGATCATCGGCAGCAAGCCGGGCAGCGTCACGCTGAAGGTTTGCCGGAGGCGGCCCGCGCCGTCCATCGCCGCCGCTTCGTACAAGGAAGGGCTGATCCCCGTCAACGCGGCCAGATACACGATCGTGCCGTAGCCGAATTCCTTCCACGTATCGGAGACGACCATCGCGAACGGAAACCAGTGCGGATCGCCGAGGAAGTAAACCGGGGAAATGCCCAGCAGGCCGAGCGCCCCGTTCACGATTCCCGTGGAGGGCGACAGAATGTCGACCAGAATGCCGCTCAGGATGATCCAGGACAAGAAGTGCGGAAAATAGATGATCGTCTGAATGCTCCGCTTGAAAAGCCGGCTGCGCGCCTCGTTCAGCAGCAGCGCGAACAGGACCGGGACGACGATGCCCGCCCCCATCTTCATGACGGCGATGAACAGCGTGTTCCAGAGAACTTGCATCGTGCCCGGCAGGTGCAGCATGTATTCGAAGTTTTTCCAGCCGACCCAAGGGGACCGGAACATCCCCTTGGACGGTACGAGCCGCTCGAAGGCCATCAGGATGCCCGCCATCGGAATGTAGCTGTAAACAAACACGAGCGCGAATCCAGGCAACAGCATCAGGTGCAGGGGCAGCTCCCGGAAGCTTCTGCGTCTCATGATCCGTCCGCCTCCTCCGCCTTCGACGTTAACGCATGCTTCATTTTTGCGACGACTGCCAGGCGTTTACTTCGTCCGTGATCGTCTTGCCGCCCAGGCTGTCCCATTGCGAGACGAACTTGTCGAAGTCCGCCGCCGAGCCGCCCATGACGATCCGCGTGAACGTCTCGAGCTGTAGCTTCTGCAGCGTTGCGTTGTTGTCGGTCATGCCCTGCGTGGGCGCGCCGAAATAAGCGTCATCCTGGAACAAGCCGGCTTTGGCGTAGCCGTCGAGGACGCCGAGCGAGCCTTCCGGGCCGTACATGCGCTCGGTTCCCCAGCCCTTCGAATCTCCGCCTTTATAAGCCGCGATGTTGTCGTAATAGCCCTTTTCCTCCGCGTTAAGCCCCGATGGATCGCCGGATTCGAGCGCCTTGACGACATGCTCGTGAGCGTCCAGGTTTTTGCGCGGCGCTTCGCCGTACAACAGCGCATAGTCGAAAACGGCAACGCCGTTCTTGTCGATGTTGTAAACGTCCGGCTCGGCGGTGGCGCCCCACAGCTTCTCCAAATCGAGGTTCAGCAGCTTGACGGCCGCTTCGGGATGGGCGGCCCCTTTTTTTACGACGTAATACGTGCCGATCGCGAACGGCACCTGCGCCTTGGCCGGCTGGCCGTCCGCCGAAGGAAGCGGCAGCGCTTTCCACTCCATGCCGGGGTTCGCGTTTTTGGCATCCTGCTGCCAGCCCACGTTCCAGAAGTAGCCGTAGAAAAGTCCCAGCTTCCCGGCGCTCGCCGCTTCGCTGACCTTGGAAGCGTCCTTGGTGCCGTACTCTCTGTCGATCAGGCCGGTCTTGTACATCTCCTGCAGCTTCGCCAGCGCCGTCTTCACTTCCGGCTGCACGCTGCCGTAGACAAGCTTGCCGGAGGCGTCCTTCAACCAGATGTTCGGATAGGCATGGTAGCCGTTAAAAAATCCTTCCAAAGCGGCGTAGAAGCCGAAGAGATCTTTGTTCAGCCCGAGCCCGTACGTATCCGGCTTGCCGTTGCCGTCGGGATCCTGCTTGACGAAGGCTTCCGCCGTCTTGACCAGGTCGTCCATCGTCTTCGGCTCAGGCAGACCCAGCTTGTCGAGCCAATCCTTGCGCGCCCACAGCACATGGGACTGTCCCTGGCCGGAGCTCATCTTGGGCAACGCGTACAGCTTGCCGTCGAACGTCGCCGACTTGAGCGCATTGCCGCCGTCCTCCGCGAGAATCCGCTTGGTCTGCTCCGAGGCGTACTGGTCGTAGCGAGCGGACAAGTCCTCCACCTGACCGTCCTCGACCAGCCGCTTCAGCTGGGCGGCGCTGACGGGGGCGATGTCCGGCAGCTCGTCCGAAGCGATCGCGATGTTCAGCTTCTGGTCGTACTGCGCAGCGGGCGTCGTCCAAAGGTATTTGACCTTGATGCCAAGCTCGCTCTCGTAAGCCCGCGACCATACATTGTTGTCGATCGCATCGCCTTCGTTAAACTTCATCCCTTCCGCGATCGGACGGACGGCGGTCACTTCGATCGGCGGATCGTACGCATCCAGCGGACCGGACGCGGCATTCGATGCCGATGCCGATGCGGAGGACGCCGCCGTCGGGCTACCTTCGCCGGACGGCCGACTCTCCTCGCTCCCTCCGCTGCATGCCGACAGCTGCAGCATCAGCAAAGCGGACGTCAAGCATAATGCGATGGCCTTGTTTCTCTCCATATCGTGAACAACCCCTCCGTAATGGTGTCCTTCTGGCTCCTCGTCATTATAAGCTTGCGCCCGGCCATGCCGAGAGCGACGGCCATTCGCGGCCGGTACGACGATCGTCCGGCGATTCGCGCCGCAAGACCGGAGCCGCACCGTTCGAGGATCGGAATCGCCCTCTTCGCTCCCCCAAGCAGCCGGCGCATCAACGGCAAGACGGGTCCGATGCGCATCATCAGACCCGTCCCGTATGACGCTGCCTGTATTCGCTCGGCAGCAGGCCGGTCAGCTCCTTGAACATTTTGCTGAAGTACCGCTGATCCGCGAAGCCGCACCGCTCCGCGATCAGATAGACCGGATGGTTGGTCAGCAGCAGCATGTCCCTCGCGGCGTAGACGCTGACGTATTGCACGTATTGCGTAAACGTCAAGCGCATGATGTCGCGGAAGCTCGTGCTAAAGTAGCTTTTACTCAAGTTAACCGCTTGGCTGATCTCGCTCTGCTTTACGTCGCCGCTGCGCCGCTCCGCGATGAGATCGGCCGCCTTCACGATCGCGAGCAGCACGTCCTCCGAGTAATGCGACCGTCTGAGCCACAGCTGCAGCCGCCCCCGGAGGCCGAGCAGCCAAGCCGCGGCATCCTGCGGCTCAGCCGGAATACGCTCCGCCGCTTCACGCGCCCAATCGTACATGGGCAAGCATTCCCGCCAGCGGGCGAATGCGGAGACCAGCGCTCCGTGCAATTCGGCCGCCTCGCGCGAGCTTGCGCCGCGGACCTTCTCCAGCATCGCCGCGAACCGCCCGTCGTCCAGTGTCCACAGCGCGCCTGCCGCCAGCTCGGCAATCCCCCGGATCTGCGCCCTGTTCGATGCGGCGGACGGAGCGGCGGAAGAGATTGGACCGGCCGACGCTTCTCCTCCGCCGGCCGTATCCGCGGTCGACACTTCCGGGCGTACGGCACGCAGCATGCGCGTCATCGTCTCATCCAGGTCGAGCTCCTCCAGCTGCGTTTTAACGATATAGTCGACGGCCCCCAGACGCAGCGCCTCCTGAATGAAGTCGAAGTCCTGATGACAGGTCAGAATGACGACGCTGATTGCCGGCGCCAATTCCTTCGCCCGCTTGATCAGCTCCATTCCCGACATGCCCGGCATCGTAATATCGGTCAGCAACAGCTGCACGGGCTGCCGCCGGATAAACGCCAGCGCCTTCTCGCCGTTTGCCGCTTCCCCCGCGATCTGGACGCCGTACTTTTCCCATGGAAAAAAGAGGCGCATCCCCTTGCGCACCAAGCTCTCGTCATCTACGATCAACGCTTGAATCAAGTCCTTCCGCTCCTCTCACCGCGTCCGGCAGTCGAATGGCGATCCGCGTTCCCCCGCCCGGTTCGCTCTCTATGGAGAGCTCCGCAGCCGATCCATAATAGACCGCCAGCATTTTCCGCACATAACGAAGCCCGATCCCGAGTCCCGACCGCCTGAGCTTGTCGTCGTCCGTCTCGAGCAGCGCCTCGAGCCGCTCTCTCGGAATCCCCTTGCCGTTATCGACGACCTCTACCAGCAGATGCCGGGCCTCCCGGCGAATCGTTACGGCGATCTCGCCGCTCTCGTCCTCGTCGAAGCCGTGATACAGCGCGTTCTCGACAAGCGGCTGCAGCAGGAAACGCGGAATCGGCACGTCGAGGCAATCCGGGCCGATGTCGAGCGATACGTTAAACGAATGGTCGTAGCGGATATTCTGGAGCTCGATATAGTCCCGCACCGCTTCGGCTTCCTCGCGCACGGTGACGATGATCGTCTTTTTCCCGAGATTGTAGTGCAGCACCCGCGTAAAAATCGAGACCAGCTTCGCGATATTCGCCTGTCCTTGCATGCGCGCGAGCCACTGGATCGTATTCAGCGTATTGTGCAGGAAATGGGGATTGATCTGGACGAGAATTTTCTCCACCTCCAGCTCCCCCCGGCGTTTCTCCTTGTCCTCGACGTCGGCGATCAGCTCGGCGATACGGCGGCTCATCGATTGGAAGTTGGCCAGCATCTGGTTGAATTCCAGCAGGCCGGTCGCGGATACGCCCGTCGGCGACTGATTGTAGCGGAAGCGGGTGATCTCGCGATTCATGATGCGGATCGGACGGTACACCATCCGCCAGATGACCCATGCAAGCGCGATGCCGAACAAGATCGACAGCGAAGCGAGCAGCACGAACTGCAGGAGCCACTTGTTCATCTCGCGGTCGTACGCCGATACGGGGATGAGTTGATAGATCGTCCAGCCGTGCCCGCTGTCCGCCCGGAAAGTCTTGTACTGCCGGGACGACACGGCGTACGATTCGCCCGCCTTCGCCGCTTCCTTCAGGTTGCTGTAGGCCACGTTCCCGTTCGGAGCGGTCAACACATGATAGACGGGATAATCGCTCCGGCCCGCGGCCGCCGCGTCGAACAGCGATTCAAGCCCTGTCGTCTTCGTCTCTACATAGGCGTACAGCGACTTCCCCTGGCCGTACGTCAGCTTGCGAAGCAGGGAAAAGACGGGCCCCTTCGCTTCCGATTCGGGGCTGAAGGACGGATAAGGGCCGTAATAGGTGAACAGCTTCTGCCGATAAAACGGCGTGAGCGATCGCAGATCCAAGGCGGCGCCGCCCTCCCGGTTCGGGAACAGCACCGGCTCCGCCAGATCCGGGTCGTAGAAAAACATAAGGCCGAGATTCGGGTTGGAAAAGATAACGTTGGCGATCGAGTCGTTAATATCGCGGTACAGCATGGAGCGCTCGTACGGGTCGGCGCTGCCGATAAACCGGACGACCTCGCGCCCGATGCCACCTTCGACGTCGAGCAGCTGCGAGACCCGGCCAAGCTCGTCCAGCTTGCGCTCCAGCTCGTCCCGCTCGCGGTAGGCCTTGTCCATCCAATCGCGCTGGATTTTCTCCGTCTGCACGATGTAGATCCAGCGATAGGAAATATACCCGAGCCACAGGACCGGGACGACGGTCGCGATCGTCAGGAACAGCGCCAGGCGCGATCTCAGGGAGCGCAGCGGAAAGAAGCGGCGAAGCGGGTTCATCATGTTGCGCGCTCCTCCAATGGCTAAATCTCGTAATCCCTTTATTATAGCGCAGCCTTGCGCGGGCATAGTCGGACGATTTTCCGAGACAGGGGGGAGTAAGATTTGAATCTGTCCGGCACGAGAAAAACCGCCAGGGGAAGATCGCCCTGACGGTCCTATTTAAGTTTGGAGGTTTCCGAAACTGGAGTTGCGCGGAACGCCTAGCGCGGGCTCATCCGACAGCCGTTCGTTTAGGCTCGCGCATCGTCGCCACCGTCGTTCCTCCTCCGCAAAGCCTGCAAATATACATCTTTTTTTGCCGATGTCGCCCCTTTGGGACAGGATAGATGCAAAAACGCAGGTATTTTCCCTCATCAGCCCGATTTCGGGTTTACGCTTTGCATTTACCTGCATATTTGCAGGCATTTCATCAAGTGTCGCGCGCTGGCAGATAATACATGTATAAACGCAGGTATTTAAACCGCCAATCGGTCGGAAAGGGATAAAGAACAATGACACCAGGTTCACTCTGCGATTTGCGCGATCAGGCTCCGCATGCGGACGGGAATCTCCTCGCGCAGCGCCTCCCAGCGCACGAACGCGTCCGCCGGCCAGGACCAAGGCGCATAGTCGAAGCTCGGGATGAAGCCGAAATCCCGCAAATGCCGCTCGGCGAGAACATCCACATCGGCAGGCGCCCCCGCCCGGAACTCGCCGGCGAACATCGCGGGCTCCAGCAGACCGCCCGTCCCTGCGTTCTCCATGCAGCAG
Organism: Cohnella hashimotonis; assembly: GCF_030014955.1. Classification (NCBI taxonomy): domain Bacteria; kingdom Bacillati; phylum Bacillota; class Bacilli; order Caryophanales; family Paenibacillaceae; genus Cohnella; species Cohnella hashimotonis. The sequence goes on along the minus strand of NZ_JAGRPV010000001.1, from coordinate 1,271,495 downwards.
GACGTCAGGTCCGGGAGCAGGTGCAGCGCGTCCTCGATCGGCGACATCGCGTGCTTGCCCGGCTGCACGTACAGCCGCACACGGCTGTCGACGAGATTGTCCCGGCTGCGATTCAGCCCGAGCAGCCGCCTGCCGTGAAAGCTGGCTTCGCAGGAAACGACTTCTCCCTGGTGGCCGACGTAGATCCAGACATGCTCCAGATCGTACAGATGCTGAATGTCGTAGTCCCAATAAATCGCGTATTCGATGACGCAGGCATGCCGTCCCGGGTCCAGGAGGATCTGCCGGTTAAAAGAGGGCGAGGGACCGTCTTTGCGGAATACGGTGATGCCCGCCCGGATCGGACGAAACGGCTCCCGCGCGTCCAGCAGCAGGATCGGCGCGTAGCGCGAAGCAAGCGTTTGCCAGGGCAGGTCCGCGGAACTGCCGTCCGCGGGACTGCCGTCTGCGGGATTGCCGTCTGAGATGTTGCCATCTGCGGGATTGCCGTCTGCGGGGTTGCCATCTGTCGGGCTGCCGTCATGCGCAGGCGAATGCACGGACAGGATACTTGCCGCCCGGGCAGGGAAGGCGTCCGGGCGGGCGCCGAGCCCCGCGGCGAGACGCGCGTCCAGCTTTTCCGCCAGCTGCACCAACGCAATCGGCTCGCCGATCGTATAGTCCGGCCGCTCGCTCTCGTCGGCCGGGTCGCGCGGATAGCGCGGCGTCCATCCGATATGGACGCTCGCGATGCCGAGCGCGTTGGCGCCCTTGACGTCCCGGCTCAGGTTGTTGCCGACCATCGCGACGCGGCTGCAATCTTCTTCGCCGAGCTCGAGCGCGCCGAGCGCGGCTTTGAACATGCGCGCGCTCGGTTTGACCGCCTTGATGTTTTCCGAGTAGATCATCGCTTCAAAATAGTCGTACAGCCCGTGCTGCCGGTAAACGTTCTTAAACGACTGGGCGTCGCCGTCCGCGACGAGCGCCAGCGTGAAGCCCCGCTCGTGCAGCGTCTTCACCATGGCGTCGGCGCCGGGGATCAGCTCGGCGCTGACGACGATGCCGTCCGCATCCCGGATCTCCGTCGATTCGTCGACGATCGTGTCGCCGCTGTCCAGAAAGAGAATGAGCCGTCTCCGTTGTCCTCGCCCGCTTATTTCACTCATTTAAAAGCCACTCCTTCCTCGCGCGTCGCCTCCGCACGCAGCTTGACCGAATAGATGCGGCCTTCCTGCGTATCGAAGCGGACGATGCCGTCCGCGGACGAATGTGCATCGAATGGCGCGCCGTCGTCCATAGACACCGTTAGAAAAGCGCCGCCGGGCACGGCCACGGCGCAAGGCAGGCCGCGCATCGATACGATCGTCGCTTCGAGCAGCCTCCCCCTTGCCCACCGCAAGCCAACCTCGAAGCCCCCGCGCGCCCGCAGGCCGCGGACGCTCCCTTCGCGCCAAGCGTCAGGCAACGCAGGCAGCAGTTCGATGAACGGCTGGTGCGACTGCACCAGCATCTCCGCGATGCCGGCGGTCGCCGCGAAGTTGCCGTCGATCTGGAAGGGCGGATGCGCATCGAACAGATTCGGGTACAGTCCCCCGTGCTGCGGGCCACGATCGTCCTCGTGTACGAGCCGCGTGAGCTGCTTCAGCAGCCGCAGCGCGCGGTCGCCGTCGCCGAAGCGGGCCCAGAACGCGATTTTCCAGCCGAGACTCCAGCCCGTGCCCTCGTCGCCGCGCATTTCCAGCGACTTGCGCGCCGCGGCAAACAGATCTGGCGTCTCCCGCGCGGTGAGCTGCCTGCCCGGATGGACGCCGAACAGATGGGACGTATGCCGGTGATGCGGATCTTCCTCCTCGAACTCCCCGCACCACTCCTGCAGCCGTCCGTCCTTCCCGATCCGCAGCGGGTAGAGCCGTTCTCTCGCCTGCGCGAGCTGCGCTGCGAATTCCCCCTCGCTGCCGAGCGCCTGCGCGGCCTCGATGCAGTTGGTGAACAAGTCCCAGATCAGCGACAGGTCCATCGTAGAAGCCATTGAGACGCTGGCTGGACCGTCCGACGTCAGAAAACGATTTTCCGGCGAGGTGGACGGATTGGTCACAAGGTTGCCTGCTTCGTCTTCGGTCAGGAAATCGAGGACGAACAGCGCCGCATCCCGCATGATCGGGTAGGCGGTATCCCGCAGATACTTCTCGTCACGCCCGAAGGCGTAGCGCTCCCACAGATGTTGGGCCAGCCAGACGCCGCCCATCGGCCACATCGTCCAGCTCGCGTCGCCGTGGCCGAAGTCGCCGACCGGCGCCGTGTGGCCCCATATATCCGCGTTGTGATGGGCGACCCAGCCTCGCGCGCCATAGTGCAGCTGTGCGGTTCTCCGCCCGCTGCGGGACAGCGTGCCGATGAAGTCGAGCAGCGGCTGATGGCATTCGGCCAGATTGGCCGTTTCCGCCGGCCAGTAGTTCATCTGGGCGTTGATGTTCAGCGTCCAGTTGCTGCTCCAGGGCGGGCGCGTCGACGCGTTCCAGATGCCCTGCAGGTTTGCGGGCTGCGTGCCGGGGCGCGAGCTCGCGATCAAGAGGTAACGGCCATATTCGAAAAGCAGCGTGACGAAGCGGGGATCGTCCGCGCCGCAGGTGGCGAGCCATTCGTCCGTCGGCAGGTCTGGAGGCAGGTCTGCGGGCAAGTCTGCGGGCAAGTCCGCAGGCTGATCCGCAAGCAAGTCTGTCGAGGCAGCCCCGATTGCCCCCGAGTCCTCGTTCGTTTCCGTGCCGCCTTCGCCGTTTGCGTTTTTGTCGCCCAGCTCAAGCTTCACCCGATCGAACAGCGCACGATAATCCACGATATGCGCAGCCTTCAGCCTCTCGTAAGGCTGAGCCGCCGCGTGCCCGGCAATCGCAAGCGCGATCGCACCCGCATCCCGGCCGTCGGCGCCCGGCACGCGCGCAGGTCCCGCGAACCCGGTGGCCGCGGCGACGATCAGCGTCACCGCGTTCGCGCCGCGTACGCGAATCCCGTCCGCCTCCGCGCCGACCGAGCCTCCCTCGGCGATCGCCTGCAGGCAGCAGGCGAACCGCATCGCCTGCGCGTCGTCGCCGTTGGCGAAGACGATAGGCCGATCCGTCTCGTAGTACGACGGATCGACATGCTCCGGCGCCATGCCGCGCATGACCAGGCGCCCGTCCTCGGCCCCGACCGCATGCCGCAGCGGACTGTCCAGCGTCGCATGCAGATCGATCGTGCCGGGGACGCTTGCCGTCAGCCGCAGCACGAGCGACTGGTCCGGATGCGACGCGAACAGCTCCCGCGTATAACGGACGTTGCCCACGCTATATTCCACCAGTGACACCGCGTCGCCCAGATCGAGCGACCGCCGGTAATCGCGGCAAACATCTCCGTGTCCCATTCGCAGTTGAAGATCGCCGAGCGGCAAGTACGACTGCGTGTACGCCCCCATCATCTCCTTGCAGGCGAGATCGGCGTCTGCATACCGGCCCTGCCGGACGAGCTCGCGCACCCGCGGGAGCGCCTGCAGCGCCGCCGGATTGTTCACTTCCCTCGGATAGCCGGACCATAGCGTGTCTTCGTTGAGCCCGATCCGCTCGCGCTCCGCACCGCCGAACTGCATCGCGCCGAGCCGCCCGTTGCCGAGCGGCAGCGCCTCCGTCCAGACGGCCGCAGGCTTGTCGTATTGGAGTTTCATCCCTGCACCTCGTCAGCTTTTCTTTGCGATCCAGGCATGGTCCGGGTCGTTGTGGAACCGCCATACGCGCTCCGGCCCCGCCATCACGTTAAGATAGTACACCTCGTAGCCGGGCGGCGCGGACACCGGATGATAGCCCTTCGGCACCAGCACCGTCTGCCCGTCTCCGACGGCCAGCGTCTCGTCGAGCGAGCGGTCGTCCGTGTAGACGCGCTGGACGGCAAAGCCCTGCTCCGGTTTGACGCGGAAGTAGTACGTTTCCTCGAGCAGCGATTCGTCCGGCAGCGCGTCGCGGTCGTGCTTGTGCGGCGGATAGCTGGACCAGTGGCCGGCCGGCGTGAATACTTCGACGACGAGGAGACTGTCGGCCGGTTCCGATTCGGGTAAAATGTTGTGGATATAGCGCTGCGTCGACCCACTGCCCCGGACCTCCGCGCCGACGTCTGCCGGCGCGATGAGGCGCGAGGCGCGGCCTTCCCCGCCGGGGGCGGCGCACACCGCCAGCTCGAGCGGCGTCAGCGCCTCGACGGCGAATCGGTTGCCCGCCGGCACATAGACCGAATAGGGCGGCGTGCCTTCGAACACGTCCATTCGCCCGCCGACGTCCCTCCACTCGCCGTCCGCCGTCGCGATATGCGCTTTTCCCGACAGCAGCACCAGGCAGTACTCCCGGTCCCCGGTTTCTAGACTCAGCGTCGCCCCCGGCTCCAATCTGTAAGCCTCGAAACCGACATAGTCCCAGCCCGCGGAGGCCGGCGTTACCGACAGCAGGCGTCCGTCCTTATCCGGCACGGGCGCCGGACGCACGATTAATTCGGACATATGCTCACATTCCTTCCCGCAAGCTGTCCAGGTCGGACAGCTTCACGATGCGTTTATACTTGGCCGACAACTTGGACGCCAGCGCGATCCGTTCGGCCCGGTAGGCGTCTTCGCCGCTCACCGGCACCGGCGTTCCGTTCAGCAGACAGTCGATGAATTGCCGCGTTTCTTCGATATAGGCGCCATTGTAGCGTTCGAGGAAAAAATGGAGCGGCTTGTCGCTCCGCACTCCCTCCTTCGTCGCCACCACCGCGGTGTTCGGATAGTCGTTGGCCGCCGCGACGCTGCCGCCGGAACCGAACACTTCCGCGCGCTGGTCGTAGCCGTAAGCCGCCCGCCGGCTGCAGTCGATGACGCCGAGCGCGCCGCCCTCGAAGCGCAGCGTGACGATCGCGGTATCTACGTCGCCGTGCGCCGCGAATACCGGATCGACCAGCACGGCGCCCTGCGCGAACACTTCCTCGACCTCGCGGCCCGACAGATAACGCGCCATGTCGAAGTCGTGGATCATCATATCCATGTAGATGCCGCCCGACACTTTGATGTAATCGGCAGGAGGCGGCGCAGGGTCCCGGGAGGTGATCCGGATCATGTGCGGCTCGCCCGCCGATCCCTCCAGCACATGATCGCGGACGCGCTTGAAGTTGTGGTCGAACCGGCGATTGAAGCCCACCTGCAGCTGAACGCCCGCGATACGGACGGCTTCGAGCGCCTCCTCCGTCGCGGACAGATCCATGCTGACGGGCTTTTCGCAGAAAATGTGCTTGCCGTTCGCCGCCGCCCGCTTGATGAACGGGACATGCGTGTCCGTGGAGGAGCAGATGAATACCGCGTCGATCGCCGGGTCGTCGAGAAGCGCGTCGCTGTCCGCGATCGCGATGCCCCGGGCCGCAGCCCATTCGCGCAGCTCTTCGCCCGCGTACGGATCGCTGATCGCGACGAGCGCCGCCTGCGGGTCGCGCAGCAGGTTGTCCGCGTGAATCCGGCCGATCCGGCCCATGCCGATGATGCCGATGTTGATTTTTCTCATGCCGCATCGCCTTTCGTCAGTAGATATGGATTACCAGCGCGCCGTAACCATCTTTTTGCGCGTATAGAACTCGACGCCGTCGCCGCCATTGGCATGCAGATCGCCGTAGAACGACTTCTTGAAGCCGGAGAAGGGGAAAAACGCCATCGGCGCCGGCACGCCCAGATTGATGCCGAGCATGCCCGCATCGATCGTTTCGCGGAATTGCCGCACGCTCGATCCGCTCGCGGTAAACAGGCACGCGCCGTTCGCTAGCTCGGATGCATTGGCGATGTCGATCGCCGCTTCCAACGTATCGGCCCGCATGACGGACAGCACCGGCGCGAAAATCTCGTCCCGCCAGATCGCCATGTCCGTGCCCACCCGGTCGAAGATCGTCGGGCCGACGAAATAGCCTTCGCCACGGGCCGCTTCGTCTTGGCGGCCGTCGCGCACCAGCTCCGCGCCCTCGCGCTCGCCGGACTCGATATAGCCGACCGTGCGCGCCTTGTGCGAATCGCGGATGACCGGTCCCAGGAACACGCCAGGCTTCGAGCCGTCGCCAATATTCAACTTATCGGCCGCCTCGCGCAGGCGCCGCACGAGCTCGTCGCCGATGCCGCCGACCGCGACGACGACCGCGCAGGCCATGCAGCGCTCGCCGGCCGAGCCGAAGGCCGCGCTTACGATCTCCTTGATCGCGAGGTCCAGGTCGGCGTCGGGCAGGACGATCGAATGGTTTTTGGCGCCCGCGAGCGCCTGGACCCGTTTGCCGTGCGCGGCGCCGGTCTTGTATACGTACTCGGCGACCGGCTGTGAGCCGACGAAGGAGATCGCGCGGATGCCCGGGTGCTCCAAAATGCCGTTCACCACGTCGCGCGCGCCATGCACGAGGTTCAGGACGCCAGCCGGCAGGCCGGCCTCATGGAACAATTCGGCGAGCCGGTTCGCGAGCAGCGGCGTGCGCTCCGACGGCTTGAGCACGAAGGCATTGCCGCAAGCGATGGCCAGCGGGAACATCCAGCAGGGCACCATCATCGGAAAGTTGAACGGCGTGATGCCCCCTACGACGCCGATCGGGTAACGGTACATGCCCGATTCAAGATTTGTCGCGATGTCGGGCAGCTGCTTGCCCATCATGAGTGAAGGCGCGCCTGCCGCGAATTCGACGCATTCGATGCCGCGCAGCACCTCGCCGTGCGCTTCGGCGTAACTTTTGCCGTTTTCGAGCGTCACGAGCCGTGCGAGCTCCTCCCAGTTTTCGACCAGCAGCTGCTGGTATTTGAAAAGGATGCGCGCGCGCTTCGGCACAGGCGTCCGGCTCCATTCCTTGAAGGCGGCTTCCGCTGCGGCGACCGCGCGGTCCACGTCCTCGCGCGAAGACAGCGGGACATGCGCCAGCACCTCGCCGTTCGCGGGATTGACGACCGTCTCCGTTCCTTCGCCCAGTGCCTCGACCCATTCGCCCGCGATCCAGTTTTTTAGCGTGTTTGCCATATGCGATTCCTCTTTTCTGCGTCATTTGGATTGGACGGTCAATTCGCGACGATCTCTCCGCGCTCGCAGCGCGCGATATATTCCTCGACCTGCCGCACCGTCGGCATCGCGTCGGAGCAGCTGTGGCTGGAGACGACGATGCTGGCGGCGGCGCTGCCGAACGACATGCTGCGGTCGACCGCCCAGCCGGACAGCAGGCCGTACAGGAAGCCCGCTGCGTAAGAATCTCCGGCGCCGAACGTCTTGATGACATTCGCGGGATAAGAGACGGCCCGGTGCTCGCCGCCGTCCCGGGTATAAGCGACGGAGCCCGCTTTGCCGTGCTTGACGATGACGAGGCCCGCCGCATGGCCGAACCATTTGGACGCCGTAAACGCGTCGCTGCGGTCCGGGTTATGCTCGAAGCGCTCCATGCTGTCGAATTCCTCGCGCGTGCCGACGATGATGTCGCTTTTCTCGGCGGCAAGATTGTAATAAACGGCCGTCTCTTCCGGAGACTTCCACGTATAAGGGCGGTAATCGATATCGAAAGCGACGGCGGTGCCATGCCTGCGCGCATAGGTCAGCGCGAGCAGCGCCGCCTCGCGGGACGGACTTGCGGCCAGTGCCGTGCCCGACAGGAGCAGCAGCCGGCTGCGCGCGATCAGCTCCTCGCTCACTTCGGACGGCGAGAGCAGAAGGTCCGCGACGTTGTCCCGGTACATCAGGATGCTGCAGTCGGAAGGGCTCTTGATCTCGGTAAAAGCGAGTCCGGTCACCGCGCCCGTCCGGTCGGTCGACACGCCCCGCGTATCGATGCCGTCGCGGCGCAGATAACCCTCGATGAAGCGGCCCATCTGGTCGTCCGCCAGCTTGCCGATGAACGCCGTCCGGAGTCCGAGCCGGCTCGCGCCGATCGCGATATTGGCCGGAGAGCCGCCGACATACTTGGTAAAGGTGAGCGTCTCCTCCATCGGACGGTTGATTTCGTTCGCGTTCAGATCGATGCACAGGCGGCCGAGCGCTATCAGATCGAAGTCGCGGCCTTCCGGCAAGGTCAATCCCCCGCTCGCCTGGCCCGTTTTTACGTTTATGCTGCGGCCGTTTTCCATGCTCATCTCCGCTCCTCCTTCTCCTGTTCGTCCTTCAGCGCCGTCAGGTAAGCAAGCGCCCTTGCCGCGTACTCGCGCGGCGGATGCGCCGCCGGATCCTGCTCGCCCTCGAGCATCGCCCAGCCGTCGTAGCCGCGCGTCCGCAGCTCCCGCACGATCGGGCCGAAGTCGATGTCCCCGTCGCCCGGCACGGTGAATACGCCTCTGCGGATGCAGGTGACGAAGTCGACGCCGTCCGCGCGCGCCCTCTCAAGCTCGCTCAGACGCACGTCTTTCAGATGAACGTAGGCGATGCGGTCGAAATGCTTGCGCAGCAGCGCCAGCGGGTCCGCTCCGCCGTATAACGCGTGCCCCGTATCGTAGAGCAGAAACACGGCTTCCGGGTCGGTCATTTCCATCAACCGGTCGATCTCCCCGGGCGTCTCGACCGCGGTGCCGCCGTGATGATGATAGGTCAGCTTGAGTCCGAGCTCGCGCGCGATCCGTCCGGCCTCGTTCAGTCCTTCGGCCAGATGGCGCCAGCCGTCCTCGTCAAGTCGGATCACTTCGCGCTCGTTCGGCGTGCGCCGCGGATCGAAATGCAGCGAACCCCCGACTTCGCAGGTGCTGATGACCGTACTGCCCATATCGCGCAAAAACGCGGCGTGCTTCCGGTAATCGGCCAGCTCTTGCTCGCGGTATGCGGGATCGCTAAGCAGCACCGATTTCCAGCGGGAGACGAGGCGGATGCCCCGCGCGTCCAGCAGCTTGCGCAGCCCCGCGCGGTCCTCCGGGAACTTGCGGCCCATCTCGGTGCCGGTCAGCCCCAATGCCGCGATATCGTCCAAAATTTGCTCGCAGGTCGTATCTTCGCCATGCTCCCGTACGTCCTCGCCGACCCAGTTGATCGGATGAATGCCCGTTTTCCAAGGAAAATCGCTCACTGAAAGTCCCTCCTAATAAGGTCTGGCTTCGCCGATCTTCCGCTTCATGGCGGCATGTGCCTCGACGACGCGCTCGCCCGCCGAAACCTCCGGCACGCCTACGTTCCACCACGACTCGTACCCGTCCGTGTTCGTGCCGGGCAGCACCGCGATCTCGATGAGCGTCGTGACCGACTCTTCCCGGGCGCGAAGGAGCGCTTCGCGGAGCGTCTCGGCCGAGTCGGCCTTGTAAGCCGCCGCCCCCAGGCTGCGGGCGTGCGCCGCGAAGTCCATCGGCATATAGGCGCCGGTGTAGCGGGAAGAAGACGGCTCGCGGTAACGGAATTCGTTGCCGAAGCCGTCGCTGCCGTGTCCGCGCTGCAGATTGTGGATACATTGGAAGCCGTGGTTGTCGAACAGCAGGATCGTGAACTTGCGGCCCTCCTGCAGGCTGGTGACGAGCTCGGAGTGCAGCATCAGGTAGCTGCCGTCGCCGACAAACGCGTAAACGTCGCGGTCCGGCGCGGCGAGCGCCGCGCCGAAGGCGCCGCTCACCTCGTAGCCCATGCACGAAAAGCCGTATTCGAGGTGGTAGCCGTCCGGCGTGCCGGTCCGCCACAGCCGCTGCAGGTCGCCGGGCAGGCTGCCGGCCGCACAGACGATGACGGCTTCGTCGCCGATCGTCTCGTTAACTACGCCGAGCGCGCGCGTCTGCGCCAGGCCGTCCTCGCGCTCGAGCGCGTACAGACGGTCGATCTCGGCGTTCCATAGCGCGCGGATATCGGCGATCTCATTCGCCCCGTACGCCGTGCGGTAGCCGAGCGCGAACAGACGCTCGTGCAGCGCCTCGAGCGCCGCCTTCGCGTCGCCGATCCAGGCCGTGCCCTCCAGCTTGGCGGCGTCCATGCCGCTGACGTTGATATTGAGGAAGACTGCGCCTTCGCGGGCGAACGCGGACTTTGAAGCGGTCGTAAAGTCGGAGTAACGGGTGCCGATGCCGATGATCAGGTCCGCCTCCTTCGCCAGCCGGTTCGCCGCGAGCCCGCCCGTCACGCCGATGCCGCCAACGTTCAGCGGATGGCTCCAGTGCAGGGCGCCGCGTCCCGCCTGCGTCTCGGCGACCGGAATGCCGAAGGCATCCGCGAAGGCCGCGAGCGCTTCGGACGCGCCGGAATAGCGGACGCCGCCGCCGGCCACGATGAGCGGCCGCTTGGCCGCGGCAGCGAGGCGAACGCAGCGCTCGATCGCCTCGGCGGCAGGCAGGGTGCGGTCGCGGTAATGGACGCGCTTGGCGAAAAAGGAGGCCGGGTAATCGTACGCCTCGGCCTGCACGTCCTGCGGCAGCGCGAGCGTCACGGCGCCCGTCTCCGCCGGGTCCGTCAATACGCGCATCGCGTTCAGCGCCGCGCTCATGAGCTGCTCCGGCCGGACGATCCGGTCCCAGTAGCGGCTGACAGGCTTGAAGCAGTCCGTGGCGGACAAGGTGTAGTCGCCCGGCGCCTCGATCTGCTGCAGCACCGGATCGGGCTGGCGGGACGCGAAGTTGTCGCCCGGCAGCAGCAGCAGCGGAATCCGGTTGACGGTGGCGGTGCCGGCCGCCGTCACCATGTTGAGCGCGCCCGGTCCGATCGAGGACGTACAGGCGTAGATTTGCTTGCGGTTTTTCTGCTTGGCGTATGCGGTCGCGGCATGGGCCATGCCCTGTTCGTTTTTGCCCTGCACGTAGGTCAGGCTGCCCGGACTCCGCTCGAGCGCTTCGCCGATGCCCGTTACGTTGCCATGCCCGAAGATTCCCATGACACCCGCCACGAACTTCGTCTCGACGCCGTCCTCGCTCATGTACTGCGCGTCCAGAAACCGGAGCAGCGCCTGCGCCATCGTTAGTCGGATCGTTTCCATTTGCCAGGTCCTCCAATCGATTAATGGGATTAAGCGCTTAATCCTTTCGGCGGTAAAAACGGCTCGCGCAATCGGATCCGATCCCGCTGCGCCGCCATTCCGCAACCATCTATCTTCTATTCGACTCCAGATTCTAATTCGACCTCAAAATCTAATTCGAACTCAAATTCTAATTCAACCTCAAATTCTAGTTCCAACTCAAATCCCTGTTAACCTCGAATGCCAGCCTCGACCGGCCCGGTTCGATTAGATCGAATTGGAACGCAGCTTCAGCCGGAAGCGGAACTTCCCGTCTTCCCCGTACCACATCGGGAAGTTCGTGCCCCAGATGTTGTTGTGCAGGTTAAAATGCCAGCCGCCGTCCAGCGGCGCGAACGTGCCATCGAAGCGGAGCAAACGCCGCTCGCCCGGGGCCGCCAGCGCGGCGTCCAGCGTCACGATGTCCGCTTCGCCGTCCGCGCCCCGGTAGCTCACGCCGGTCCCTACGGCATGCAGATTGCGGTTGCCGCCTTGCACGACCTGCAGCGGCGACACGGCGCTGCCCATTTTATCCATCGTCCAGCGGTTCGGATTGCCGACCTGGAGGCCGCAGCCGAGCCAGCTCGCCTCGGGCAGCCGGTTCGCGTCCTTGCCGAACCATTGCAGCGTCAGGCCGATCTCGTCCCCGTCGCCCCTGCCGAAAACATATGTCAGCTCCAGCTCGCGCGGCGCGCCGTACAGCGTCCACGATTCCTCGGACATGCGCAGGCGCAGCACGTAACGTTCTCCCGACGCATCCGCCGCATGCTTGATGTCGACCAGCGTCGGCCGATAGGCCCGGTAGCTCGGCAGCGGACGGACGAACTCGAAGCCGGGTTTGCCGAAGTCGGCGTCGGCCCACGGATGGGTGACCGGCAGATTCTGCATGTACGTACGAAAATAATGACCGTAGCTGTCCGTGCCGAACGTCTCGTACACGTAGCCGCCGATTCCGCCGCCCTCGCCTTCGGCGATCCACTGCTTTCCGGCGCGATCCGCCAGGTGCGAGAGCGATCCGTCGTCCGCAAAAGAGAGCTCGAATCCGCCGCTTTTGTAGCGCTCGTGCGGGCGTCGTTCGGCGAAGCCGGCTGCCGTATCCGTACGGCGCGGCGCCAGCTCGGCGAACGCCCTCTCGGCCTCTGCCCGCAGCGTCGGAGGCAGCGCCCGGGCCGCCTTCTCCGCATACGCGCGCTGCTCCGCCCACGAGCGCTCGATCATGGCGTACGACCGCACGCTCTCCTCCCCTTCGAACAGCCCCGCCGAATGCTTGTCGAATTCGTCCATGGCGAACGCGCCGATGTAGGCGAACTTCGCGGGCTGGTTGTGCGGATCGACGATGTCCCGGCGGCGCGCCTCCATGAAGTCGGCCTTCGTATAATTCCGGAAATCCGGCAGCCACTTCTTCACGTCGAGCCCCCACGTATGCTCCGCGGTGAGCAGCAGCGCATCGTCCAACGTGCGGCACGCATCCTCGTCCGCGCCCAGCAGGCCGGCCGCCAGCCACTCGCTCCGCAGCCGCTGCAGCGTGCGCAGCCTGGCGAGCTTCAGCGGATCGGTGCCCGCGCCGTGAATCCAGGTGTCCCCGATCTCCTCGCGAACGACAGGCAGCTTGTCGCGTACGGTCTCAAGCTGCAGCGCGAAGGCGTCCATCGTCGAAGCCAGCACCTGCGCGCCCGGATAGCGATGCTGAATATCGCTGAACTGCGCGCGAATCTCCTCCGCATCCGGCGGTCCGCAGTTGTCGCCGGTATGGGCGAACAGCAGCGCGTCGCCGAGTCCCTCGACCTCCACCGCTTCGCCGTAATTGCCGGCGTAGTTGACGATGATCTCCGAGCCGTCGTCGGCCTGCCAGCGGAACAGGCGCGGCACGTCCGGCCGCTTGGACGCCGGATTGACGCCCAGGTGCAGGTAGCGCAGCCCGGACCGCGCCATAAGCGGCACCATGCCAAGCGTATGGCCGGGGACGTCCGTCATTTTGGCCGCGACGGTCCGCTTGCCGAACCGTACGTCCAGCTCGCGGCCGATCGCAAGACCGGCGTCGAACAGCGCGGCATCCATCAGTTCCGTATGCGTTGTAAAAGGCAGGCCGTGCCAGGCGATATGTCCCGCCGCGATGGCGCGCTCCATGCGCGCCTTGTCCTCAGGCCGCGCCTCGTCCAGAAAGCGACGGATCAGCCAGGAGCCGGTCGTCCACACGAAGCGCTCGGCGCCTCCCGCCGCTTCCAACTGTTCAGCAAGTTCGATCGCCTTCGGTATATAGTCGTCCATGTACTGCTGGATGACTTGCTCCGCCAAGTGGGTGAAGCCGATATCCAGATGCGTTTTAAAAATGACATGCACGCGTTCGATTGGCGCCACCGCCGCATTCCCCCTGCAACCGCAAGATGACTTCCTTTACTTTAAACGAAAACGCCAAAAGGGTAAAGCGCTTAACCCAATATTAAAAAAAGAGTGCCGCCGTTATCAACTCTAAATTAGCGACATGGCTTCGGATGCCTTGAGCGGGCAGTCGAACTGTCAATCGCAGCGTCCGCATGGGCGAGTCGGCCGGCCGCCTTAAGCGGGAGGTCGGGCCATCTTCCGCGCCCATGACTATTCGCGATCCGCCCTTTGCGGCATGGCCGTCGACTCGCGCACGACGAGCTCCGGCTGCATGACGATCCGCTGGGGAACGAGGCCGGCGCTCTCTTGCCCGTTCCCGATCAGCAGCTCGAAAGCCAGCTTCACCATCTGCTCGATCGGCTGGGCGATCGTCGTCAGCAGCGGGTTGGTCGCCGTCGAGAGCAGCGTGTTGTCGTAGCCGACGACGGACAGCCCGGTAGGTACGGCGATACCGGCTTCCCTGGCCGCTTGCAGCGCGCCGACCGCAAGCAGTTCATTGCTGCAGAACAGCGCCGTCGGCCGATCGGAGCGCCGCAGAAGCTCGATCGTGGCTCGCTTGCCGCCTTCGATGCTGGAGGCACAGGGGAGGATGTCGCCGTCTTCGAGCCGGATGCCGGCCTCGAATAACGAGAAGCGGAAGCCCCGCACCCGCTCCTGGCTGCTGCTCACCTTTAAATCTTCTGCAAGCACCGCCATCCTGCGGTGGCCGAGCGCGAGCAGATGCGCGGCGGCGAGCGACGCTCCCCGGAAGTCGTCGGTGGCTACGCCGCTGACCGGCAAGCCCTGCACCTCGCGGGCGATCGTGACCGTCGGCAGCGGCTTCTCCGCGAGCTGCGCCAAAATATCCGCTCCGCCGCCGGTGCCGATCAGAATGCCGTCGACGCTTTTTTGCTCCAATAACCGGATATACGCCAGCACGCGTTCGTCCTGATTGTCCGTGCTGCACGTAATGACGCTGTACCCCGCCGAATGGGCGATATCCTCGACCGCCCGCGCGATCTCCGCGAAAAACGGGTTGGCGACGTCTGGAATGAGCAGACCCAGCGTGTACGTCTTCTTGCCGGTCAGCGCCGACGCGATGACGCTCGGCTGGTAGTTCAGCCGTTCCATCACCTTCAAAATTTCCTCGCGTTTCTTCTTGCCGATCTTGCCTTTGCCGTTGATGGCGTTGGAGACGGAGGCGATCGATACGCCCGCCTCTCTGGCGACATCGTATATCGTAGTCGGTTTCATAGACGCAGCCCCACTTCAATCGAATCAGAAAGCGCGCAACGCGCATTAGGGCTATTATCCGATGTCGGAGCCTTCATTGCAATCGATGCCGAAGCTCTCGCGCATTCAGCGTCCCTCGCCCTGCACAACCACCACATCGACATTGACCGTCTGCTCTACTCTCAAATGCGCCAAGTCGTGGTCATCCGCTCCACCTTAACTTCCGCCGCCCAATCGTGACCACCTGTTCTACCTTCACACCCACCGCCCCAGAAATACCTGCATTTCAGCATTTATTTCTCAGATATAGAGGCGATGTTTCTCGATAAGTGTCAAAGAGCAGTTATTTTCAATGCAGATGATGCACAAAGCGGATTTTGAAAGAATTAGATGCCATTTGACAACTATATCTCTCCAAATACCGGATTCGACCAAAAATAAATGCCTTCTGACAACTATCGCTTTGAGCATGGCGCTTCCCCGCGCAATTGCCATCTACTCCTCCGAAAAGATAAACCGGTTGTCCCGAACGTCCGTGTCCGCGCACGCGCTCAACCGAATCGTCTCCTCGATCCCGCTGAACGAACTTAACTCACTGAACGAACATAACGCGCCGGACACGCTCGACGCGCCGAAGCCATCGCCGGTTACCGCCGACGCCCGAATCTCATTGTCCGTAAAAGAAACGCCTGCCGCTCCCTTCGCCTTTAGCGCCAAAGCCTCCCGCGTCTCGAAACGATTGCCTTCGATACGAATATCGCGATGCACCGGCCGCGCCGCGTCCGGCTCGTCGACCGCCGGCGTGATGGCGATCACCGGGAATTCGGCGTCGCCGCATTCGACGAACCGATTGTTCCGGATCGTCAGGTCGCGCACCGGGCCCGATTCGAACCAGGACGACGCATCCCCCTCGATCAGGATGGCGCTCATCCGCATCCGTTCGAACGTATTGTCTTCGATCGTCACCTTGCGTCGCGTCGTGATCAGGATGCCGCGCGTCGGAATGCGGGCGAAGCGGTTGCCCGCGATGCGCACCTCCGGCGTCCAGGTCACGTTCTCGACGACATCCCCCGGTTCAACGTCCGCCGCTGCCGGCGCTGGCTCCTCTAACGTCAAACGCAGCGTACGGTCGTCCACCCGCTCTACCGAGCGGACACGGCCAATCCCGAACGCCACGAGCGAGCGGCTTCTCGCGAACTCGATCTCGTCGCCGGTCCGAAACGCCTCGAAGCCGTAGCTCTGCGGATGCATAAACCGCACCTCGACCGTGTCCGGCGCAGGCCGGCCCACGATCTGCAAATACGTGCCGTGAACGTTGATCGCATCGTCGTGCGCACCGGCGAACCTGGAGTCCGCGATCTCGATCCGCCCCCGGCAGCCCATCAGATGAATGCAGTCCGCAAAAGCCGCGACGGTTCTGCCCGTCTCCGGACGCGGCTCAATCGCCATCCGTACAAAAGTTAAGTTCTTGCTGTACTGTCCCACGATGCCGAGCCCGTGCATGAAGTGCATCCCAACGCCATCCATGACGACATCGCGGCTGTCCAGCAGGAAAGCGCCGACCTGGTCGCGAATGCCGTCGCGGAACTGCAGCACAAAGCCTGCCTCAATCCCGGCCAATGCCTTCTCCGCAGACCTTGCCTCTCCGAAATTCAGCCGCACCCCTCGCGGCCCGATTAACGCCGCCGTCGTCGCCGCTTCGACCGGATTGTCGATACGCCAGGTCGTATCGCGCGCAGGATCGTATGCCTGCACCGGCCCTTCATGGAAGCGCCAGCCCTCTCCGATCCAATAGAGCTTGCCATCCTCAACGACACATCGCGAATCCGGATGAATCTCCAGCTCGATCCAGTCGTCGCCGACGCCCGTCACCATCGCCTCCGTCACCGTCGGCTCCGCGTAATCCATGTGCACATGACGAATCGAGATCCGTTCGCAACCATCCAATACGAGCATCGTCTGCTTGCCGTGAAAGACGAAAAGCGCCCCCTGGCCGTCCAGCGTCAGATCGCGCACGCCTTTCATATAGATGCCGATCGTCTTCGTGATATCCGGATTCTCTGTCTCGCTGGCCGTGTTCGTGATGAAATAAGGCACGCGAGCGGCTTCCTCGGGATAAAAATCGTATCGTCCCGGCCCGCATGTCAGCAACGCCGGTCCTCCGGCGCCTGCGGCCGCCGCGATCGCCCGCCGCATCGCGGACACCGTATCCTCGCCGGAGTCCGCCCGCGCGCCGAAGTCTTCGAGCCGCCATATCGACGGCTTCGCGCCCGCCAATTGATCCGTTTCGCGCATGATTCTCCCCCTGCTCCTCAAGCTCTTCACACAAGCAAGGAAATGCCCGGCCGACTACCCGGCAGGCATTTCCTCAAGCTTCCTTCAAGCTTCCTTCAAGCTTCCTTCAAGCTTCCTCTAGCTTTCCTCTTGCACGCCAGCATTCCGTAAGCCCTACTTCAACCGCTTACTTCCCCTGCTTCGCCATCTCCGCCGTCACTTCCGAGATCGCCTGCTGCAGCCCCTTGCCGTCGTAGCCCTTGACGATGTCGTGCCACATCGCGACCGGATCGTCCTTGCTCAGGATCATGCGGGTAAAGTCGTCGTCGAAGTTGATGGCCGACAGCTTATCCTTGGCCGGCGTCGACATCGTGAAGATCTCGAACGCCGTCGGGATCGGCTTGGCGTTCTGCATCTGCCAGTTCAGCTCGTCCTGGACGAATTGTACCACGTCGTCGCCCTTCGCGGCCCGGTTGATCGGCGAATCCTCGATCGCGCTCACGTTGCGCCACATCGCCAGCTGCGAGATAATGTCCATCGACGGATATTCCTTTTTCAGATCGATGTACGAATCGCCGTCCTTCGGACGCGTGATCGTGTACTGGTCGCCGCTCTTGGTGAAGTCCTTGTCTTCGATGCCGTAGTCGAACATTTCCTTGCCTTCCGGAGAAAGCAGCCAGTCGTAGATACGCAGAATGCGGTCCAGCTTCTTGTCGTCGACGTCGGCGTTGATCATCGTTTCGGACCACCAGGAGTTGGTCGTGTGGCGATAGATCGTACCGTCGGCCGCAGGCCAAAGGTGAAGCACCTTCACGTGGTCGAAGAAGTTCTGACCGGGGTTGTTTTTCTCCCACTCCGCCCGGATGCCCGTCGAGCCGCTCGCCGAATCTACGTTAAACGCCAGCGCGCCCGCTTTGTTCTGATAGAACTTCTGGTTGGCCTCGCCGGCTTTCTCGACCGCGAAGTCCCTGTCGAGCGCGCCGTCCGCGTACATCTTGCGGGCTTGCACGACGACGTTGTCCATTTGCTTGGACGCGTAGAACGGGATCCACTTGCCGTCTTCCTTCAGCCAGCTTTGGTTGCCGAATTGCGGGAAGGTCGGGACGAACACCGATTTGAAATAGCCCAGTGTATTCATGACGATGCCGGTGGTGTCCTGCTTGTTGTTGCCGTCCGGGTCCTTGGTGGCGAACGCGGTCAGCATCGATTCGAACTCGTCGAATGTCTTGGGATCCTGGATGCCCAGCTTCTCCATCCAGTCCTTGCGGACGTAGATCGCGCGGTCCACGGCCCACAGGTCGGTGTTCGGATACGTCATGCGCGGTATCGCGTACAGCTTGCCTTCGCGGTAGATACCTTGCACCTCCGGCGCCTTGGCGACCTTCTCGACGTTCGGATAAGCGCTCAGATCGTCCGGCAGCGCATGCACGAGTCCTTGCTTGACCCATTCGTTATACGTGGCGGGATTGTCGTTCGTGATGCTGTTGGTGATGATGTCGGGCAGCTGTCCGGCCGCGGCCCACACCTGCGCTTTTTCTTTGTAGTTGTCCCAGCCGATGTCCATCGGCTTCAAGGTGACGTTGAAGTCTTTCTCCAGCTTCTGCAGCATCTCGTCATGCTTCTCGAAGCCGACGCCGATGCCCCACCAGGAGACGGACAGGTCCAGGTGCTCCGCGTACGGATTGGCCTCCCCCGCAGGGGAAGCCGACGCGGAAGACGCTGCTTGCGAAGAAGCGGCGGCCGGCGCGGAGGACGAAGCCTGTTCTTTGTTCGAATCGTTGCCGCAGCCCGCAAGCACGGTAGCCAGCATGACGGCGGATAGTCCAGCAGAACCCAGAAGCTTCGCTTTTTTCATGTGTGTAGTCCCCTTCGATATTTTTATAATAAAAGCTTGTCGCTCTTACTATCCCTTGATCGAGCCGATCAGCACGCCTTTGGCGAAATATCGCTGCATGAACGGGTACAGGCAGACGATCGGCAGCGCGCTGACGACGAGCACCGCCATCTTGAGCATCTCTGGATACAGGCCCGAATCCTGGAAGCGGACGCTGGTCGTAATGCCGGACAGCACCTGCGCATAATTCGTGAGCAGCTCCCGCAGCAGCGCTTGCAGCGGCAGCAGGTTCACGTCGGTCATGAACAGGACGCCGTACCACCACTCGTTCCAGCGGTCGACCGCATAGAAGAGCGCGATCGTGGCGATCATCGGCTTGGAGACGGGAAGCGCGATCTTGTAGAACACCTGGATATCGTTCGCGCCGTCGATCTTCGCGGACTCCTCGAGACCGGCCGGCAGCGTGCGGAAAAAGGCGATGCAGATCATCAGATAAAACGTATTGACCGCGACCGGCAGCACCATGACGAACAAGTTGTTGATGAGATGCAGGTTTTTCATCGTCAGGTAGAACGGGATGAGACCGCCGTTGAAAAACATTGTGAAGATGATGCCCGACATGACGATGCCTCTTCCCGGGTACCCCTTCTTCGCCAGCACGTAGGCGCCCGTCAACGTGACGATCAGGTTGACCGACGTGCCGACGACCGTCACAAACAGCGTGACGAGGAAGGCCTTTAAGAAGCGCGGCTCCTGGAAGATGTAGCTGTAAGCCGTCGTCTTGAACGTCGTGGGAATCAGGTAGACGACCTGCTTGGAGACTGCTGCCGAATCGCTGAACGACATGATCAAGACGTTGTAAAACGGGAACAGCGTGCCGATCGTCAGCAGGATAAGAACGGCGTGGATGGCGATGTCGGCCCAGCTTCGCTTTCTGCGGCGAAGAGCGGCCGGCGCCGGCTTGGTGTTCGCTTTTCTCTCGATCGTCGTCTCCATCTAGACCAGCCCCTCTCCGCCGAGTTTTTTGACCATGTAGTTCGCGCCGTACAGGAGGGCGAAGTTGAGCACCGCCTTGAATAGTCCGACCGCCGTCGTCACCCCGAAGCTCGAGCCGTCCGAGAAGGCCGCCCGGTACACGTAGGTGTCGATAATATCTCCCGTCGCGTAGACGCCGGGGTTGTACAGATTGAAGATCTGATCGAACCCGCCGTTCATCGCGTTGCCCACGGCCAGAATGAGCAGGATCGCGGCCGTGCCGCGGATCGAAGGCCAGGTGATCGCCCGCAGCTGCTGCCAGCGTCCGGCGCCGTCGACGCGCGCGGCTTCGTAAAGCTCGGGATTGATGCCCGCGATGGCCGCCAGGTAGATGATCGCGCTCCATCCGATCTCTTTCCAGATATTCGACAGGAAGATGATCGGGCGGAACAGTCCGGGATCGGTCAGAAACGTCTGCTTTCCGAAGCCCAGCGCCGCGATGATCTGGTTCAGTACCCCGTCGTTGCTCAGAAAGTTGAACATGATGCCGCTTACGATGACCCACGAGATAAAGTGCGGGAACGTGTAAACGGTCTGGTAAAACTTTTTCAGCTTCTGCCGGACGACCTCGTTGATCAGCAGCGCGAGCGCGATGGCCGCCGGAAACTCCAGCACGATCCGTCCGACGCTGATGATGATGGTATTGCGGAACGCCCGCCAAAACTCGCTTTGCTTGACCAATTCCTCGAAGTTGTTCATGCCGATCCACGGGCTGCGGAGTATCCCTTCCCGGATGTGGTATTCCTTGAATGCCAGCAGAACGCCGTACATCGGGAAGTATTGAAACAGCACGTAGAACAACACGGTCGGAAGGAGCAGGATGTACAAATAGCGGCTTTTGTAGATTTCCTTCCCAAATCTTTTTTCCATTGCGTACCTCCCGTAAGCGCTGCCATTGCTCTGGGACTTATTATCCCTCTCGCCGGCCGCGCGGGGTATGCACGGGATTTATGGATTTGCCTGCAATTTGAAAGCGTTCGCAAGAAAAGAAAAAACCTTCGGCGAAGGTTTTCTAAAATACGTCCATAGATTCTCTAAAAATAAAACATAGGCAAATGCGGCCAGGTCTGCAAGCGCTTGACGCGGCCCGTTTTAGCGCCCCCAACTGCTACTTACAGCTAATTACAGCTACTTACCGCGACTCCCGATATTGCGAAGGCGTCTTGCCCGTGAGCTTCTTGAACAGCCGGGTGAAATAAAAGTAGTCCTGGTAACCGATTGTGGCCGCGATGTCCTGCACGGAATCGTCCCCCTCCCGCAGCAGCTCGCAAGCCTGACCGATTCGCAGTCTGGCCACGTAGGCAGTGAACGTTTCGCCCGTTTCCTTTTTGAACAGCTGGCTGATATAGCTCGGGTTCATGAAAAACTGCTCGGACAGTCCCTGCAGCGACAGATCCTCCCGGTAATGCCGGGTCACGTGCTGCAGGATCGCGTTAAAAGTCTGATTGCGCGTCTCCGGCAACGGCGCGTCGCTTTGCTTGAGATAGCGGGACGACACGGCCGCAAGACCCGCCAGCATGGCATGCACGTCGGCGAAAACATGCGTCAACTGCTCGTAGCTGTACAGCGCGGTCTCGGTTCGGCCCAGCTTGAACAGGAAGGAGTTCGTCATATTGTAAACTTGAAAAGCGTGCCGGATAGACAGTCCGCCTTCCCGGAACAGCGATCCGATACGCGCGAACGCGTCCGACAGCGCCGGTCCGTTCTTGTCCTCGACCGCATTGCCGACGTCCAGCATACATGCATTCAACGCTTCCTCCTGCCAGGGGACCGGTTCGAAGACGCCGCTGCGCCCGGCGACAAAGCGCTGGTGCGCCGCGAGATCCGCCTCCGCGATGGCGTCGCGGATCTCCTGCCAGTCCGCGACCTGGCGTCCGATGCCGATGCCGGTGACGCCGTCCGGTATCTCGGCCTCCCAGCCTTCGCGGGCAGCCTGAACCTCGGAGGCGCCGACCAAGTAGGCCGTTTTGGACGCCCCCGTCTTGAGCCGAAAGACCGCGCCCCCGAGTCCCGGCGGCTCTCCCCCGCCGATCGCGACGACCGGCACGACGCCGGCGGCGATGCGCGCCGCGAGCCCGCGCTCCCGCAGCTCGCCGAGCAGCCGCTCCGCGACCGCCGGATCGGGCTCGTCGAGGAGCCGCAGCAGCGTTTCGGCCGGATCCGCGCCGCGCGCTTCAAGCTTGGCCGCCAGCTTGACGAGCACGCCCGCGATCTCGATCTCGTCGAACGGCTTGAGGCAGTAGGCCGCCGCGCCGTAGGCAAGCGCCTTCTGGGCGTACGCGAACTCCGCGTAGCCGCTGACGACGACGAACTGGATCGGCTCCGGCAATTCTCTCCCTCTGCGGATCAGCTCCAAGCCATTCATTTCCGGCATCCGAATATCGGTGAATACGACGTCCGGACGCAGCCTGCCGATGGCCGCGAGCGCCTCTTCCCCGCTGGCTGCCTGTCCGACCACGCGAAAGCCGTAGCGCTCCCAATCGACCAGATCCTTCAGACTCTCGACAACCCAGCTCTCGTCGTCGACGAGCAGCGCCTTATGCATCCGAATCCCTCCTCTCGCGTGCGAACCGCAGCCTGATATGCGTCCCCCATTCCGGCGAGCTGTCGATCGACAGGCCGGACGGCTGACCGAATGTCAGCGCGAGACGGTTGTTCACGTTGACCAGCCCGATGCTGCGGGGCTCGTCCGCCTCCCCCGGTGCGGAAGCGGGATCCTGCAGCATGCGCCGCAGCTCCTCAAGCCGCGCCGGCGGCATTCCGACACCGTCGTCCCGCACGTCGACGATCAGGTCGCCCGACGCGTCGATCTCCCCCGCGATCTCCAGCACGCAGTGCCGCAGCGTCGGCTCGACGCCGTGATAGATCGCGTTTTCCACGAGCGGCTGCAGGATCATCTTGGGCACGACACGTTCGGATGCCGCCTCCGAGATGCGATAGCGAACCGTGAAGCGGTCCGCGAACCTGATCTGCTGGATGCGCGCGTACGCCTCCACGATCCGGATCTCCTCGGATAGCGGGACGGCGTCCGCGCCCTTCACGCTGTAGCGGAAGATGCTGGACAGCGCGCGCGTCATCGTCTTGATGCTGCCCTGTCCGTTCACGGCTGCGATGCCGGTGATCGCCTCGAGCGTATTGTACAGAAAATGAGGATTGATCTGGCTGCGAAGAAAGGCGAGCTCCGACTTTTTGCGCTCCAGCTCGGTTCCGTACAGCCTGGCGTTCGTCTCCAGCAGACGCTGCGTGAGGTGCTCGATCTCGTCCAGCATGTCGTTGAACGCAGCCGCCATGATGCTGATCTCCATGTAGCCCTTGAGCGAGATGCGCTTCCTGAACTTCAGGCTGTCGCCGCCCGCGGCGGTCGTCATGAAAAAAATCATTTTCTTGAGCGGCCGCAAAATGTTGTTGACGATAAACATAAACGGCACGGCCAGCACGAGCAGCCCGATCGCCAGGATGATCAGCTCCTGCTTGCGGATATCGAGCAGTTCCCGCAGCAGCGCGTCCTTGGGCGCGGCGCTTAAAATAACGGCGTCGACGCCCGGCAGGCTCTCGGTCTGAACGACGTATTGCTTGCCTTGCCATTTCAACGATTGAATCCCGTCCTGCTTCAGTCTGTCGGTCAGCTCCGAGAGCCGGCTGCCCGTCTCCCGCTCCGTATTGCTGGCGATGATCTTGTACGAGCGGTCGAGCAGGTAAATTTGCGTGTTCGTCTGCTTGAGCGTATAATCCTGCTCGCCCGCGAGCGACGCCGGATCGACGATAAAATACAGCGTGCCCACTCGCGTATTGAACAGCTCGCCTTGCTGCACATAATAGATCGTGGTGGCGAAAACAAGCCCTTGTCCCGACCCGTACAGCGTGCCGAACTGACGCATGTCCACGTAATAGGCGTTCGACTTGTCGGGCAACCGGGCGTTCAAATCGGCTACATAGCGGCTGCCGCCGTTGATGTCGATCGAGGCGCCATTGTCGCCGGACACGACGATGTCGAGGATGCCGTCCTTGAGCTCTCTCTGGCTGGTGAGCAGCCGGCTGATTTCTTTGAACATCTCGTAGCGCCGCAGCTCGTTTTTCTCCACGAGGAAGCTCTGGACGTCGGCATTGTACGAAATCGTCTGCATCAGGCGGAAAAGAACGTCCCGGTTGGAGGCGACGTTCTTCTTGATCTCCGCGACCGTCTGTTTGACGTACGTCTCGTGGTTGCGGGTAATCATCCCGGACATCGTCGTATACGTATGGAATATGATAACCAAAATAACGAGGATGGCCGATCCGGCCAGAATGAACAGCTGCGAGCGGATCGACAGTCTTCTCAGGAAGGCCATGCGGTTTCATCCTCACCGTTAGAATGACTGCAAGTACGGCCTATTATCAGCCTGCGGCACGCCTTCGTCAAGCCGGCGGCCAAAGCAAAGGCAGGCCGGCTCCGATCGAATCGGAACCGGCCTGCCTATAATCGCGCGCTCGCGCTTAGTCGTCCTCGTCGTCCATCGCCGCGCGCATTTGCGCTTCCCACTCCGCGCGCCGGCGTTCCTCCAGGTATTCCTGCGACATGCGGTCGCGCTCGCGTCCCTTTTCCTTGAGCCGCTCGATGCCCGGCTGGATAAGCAGGTCCACCTCCGCCTGCACGACTGCAGACAGGTCGTAACGCTGCTGCGACTCGAGGTACCCGCCGACTTCCATCAGCGCATTGTACCGGTCAAGCTCGTCCCGCGTCAGCAGCCCGCGCACCTGCACGCTGCAGTGCCGCATTAGAGAAACTTGCCCTTGCGGAGCACGAGCGGGATGCCGCCGATGATGAACAGGTAGCGAAGATCGATCAGCTTCTTGATCCAGGCTGCCGTGCGGCCTTTGTATTTTTTGCCGAACGCCATCCCGATCGCCTCGCCCTTGCCCAGCGAAGCCACCGTGCCTTTGTTGCTGAACACGAACGGCCGCAGCGACTGATTGCGGATCGAAGCGACGAGATTGTGCGCGCAGTTGACGCCCTGCTGCATCGCGATCTGGGCCGTAGGCGGGTAAGGACGGCCTTCCGGGTTGAACATCAGCGAGTTGTCGCCGAGCACGTAGATATTCTCGTGGCCCGGCGCGCGCAGATACTCGTCGACCTTGACGCGTCCGCGCATCGTCTCGAAGCCGGCTTCCTCGATCAGCCGGTTGCCCCGGACGCCACCGGACCAGATGACCGTCTGCGACTTGATCTCTTCGCCTTCGCCGACGATGACGCCGTCGGCGGTGCATTCCTTGATGGCGGTGCCGATGCGGAAGGTGACGCCCTTCTTGCGCAGCACCTCCATCGCGTACTCGACCAGCTCCGGATCGAAGCCCGGCAGCGCGGTCGGCGCCGCCTCGACGTTGATGATCTTGACGAGCGAGCGGTCCACGTCGAACTGCTTGCACAGATCCGGCACGCGGTCGGCCAGCTCGCCGATGAACTCGATCCCGGTGAAGCCGGCGCCGCCTACGACGAACGTCAGATAGTCCGTGCGATGCGGCTCGCGCTTGTAGCGGGCAAATTGATATTCGATATGCTCGCGAATAAGCCGGACCGAGTTGATGCTGCGGATCGTGAAGGCATTCTCCGCCATGCCCGGAATGCCGAACGTCTCGGATTCGCCGCCCAGCGCGATAATCAGATAATCGTAGGATAATGTACCGTCCTCCAGGATGACCTTGCGGTCCTGCGGACGAATCTGCACGACGGTCGACTTGACGAAGTCGATCTTGAACTCGTCGATGAGCTTGGAGATGCTCACGCGCGCGTTGTCCGGATGGTCCGTCCCGGCTGCAGGCATATGGAGATGCGTTGTAATATAGTGATAATCATGCTTATTGACGAGTGTCACGTCAGCTTCATTATAATTAAGCTCTTTTTGGAGACGCAGCGACGTCAGAACGCCGCCGTACCCCGCGCCTAGGATGACGATTTTGGGTATACTGCTCATGGGATCCCATCCAATCCAGTTTGGTGTTCAACATGTGAAAAAATCCACAATGAAGATAGGCATATTTGTCTCTTTGCCTCAAAAGAATCATATCGGCTTTACCCTTCTATTTCAAGGTTCATTGTTACAAAATCGTTTGGACTTCTCCACAAATTTACCCTGTTCCGCCTGGCTTTATCCTGAACGCATCCCGCTTGCGGACGAGGCCTGTTCGCGGAGACGCCGGACCTAACCAAAGCGCGTCCAGGTCCGCCTCGGAGATGCTCCGACCGGGGGCGAATTCGAAGTTCTAAACGCATCGGACGGCGCATTTATAATAAAGAAGGCATCCCTGCCCTCGGCTCGAACGGCCGAAAAAGCGAGGATGCCTTCATCCATATGGTGGGGATGCACGCGACTATTTCGCAAGCCGCTCTTCCTTGATAGGCAGTTGTCTGCGCCGGATCTCGGCGTGCAGCAGATGTACGAATTCCCTTTCCAGCTTCAAGCGGACGGCATGTTGGTAAGCTTCCAAGAGCAGCTCATCGGACAACAACGGCAACATGGCCTACACCCTTTCTTAAGCAGGCTAATCTGACGAGGAACCCGCCAGGCGAGCTCTTCGTGATGCATCATAGCATGCTCTTCAACTGACGGACAAGCATCTCGCTATCCACACCAAGCTGTGTACAAGGTGTGATTATTTTGTTGAAAAATCCCGTTATCCGTGTTCGACCGTAGAGAATTATGTGGATGGTTTTATCCACAGGCAAAATACTGTTTTTTCCATAAAAATAATTCATAGCGAAATTTGCGATGATAGCTGCCAATAATTGATATGCGTCTTGCGCTAGCCGTTACTGCGGCCGCGTATTGACCTCGAGCATCCAGATTCGCCCGCTGCGGTCGATGCCGTAATCGTAACCCAACTGCCCGATTCCCGGAAAGCGACTCTCCAGCAGTGCCGTGGACGTACGGGTCAAATGGCGCATCTGGCTCTTCTTAGGCCCGACGAGACGCCCCGACAGGGATCTGGCGATTCCTTGGCCGGCCGAAACCCGCATGCCGCCCCTGCAGAGGTTGGTGACAAACAGCCCTCTGCGCGCCACGCGTCCGACCATCGCCCTGATTTGCCAGCCTGCTGCGGTCTTTACATGCTTGACCCGGTAATCGATCGGCCTCCCGGCGACCGTGGCCAGCCGGATGCCGCGCTGGATCAGGTAGGCGCGCCTTCCCTTGAGCCTGCCGATATGCGCGCAGAGTCCCGCGAACGTGACGACAGAACGAACGCTGCTTTTCGCATGAACCCGATAACCTCCGCCGGCACGCGTTACCTTGATCAAGCCGTGTCCTCCTGCGCCGCGGACGGGCTTCAGGACGACCATGCCGTAAAGGTTCAGCATGGCACTCAAATTCCCCGTGCTGTATCTTCTCGTAGGCGGGATGTGACGCGCCACATAGCCGTTCGTCATAAGCGCCGTCGTTTTGAGCCATTTGCTCGCCAGCATGCGCCCGTTCTGCTGATGCATGCGCCAGTCCTCCTTTTAGCCGGTATATAACCAGCATACTCGGACATCCGCGCAGTCTCTTGGATGAATAGACATGGCAACCCGCCCTTTTGTCGGCGGGCGAAAGATAGCGGCCAACCTGCCCTTTTACCCACAACTGACTGTGAATAAAACACCTATGTTCTGTGGACAAAGCCCGAATCCTCAAGCCGGGCGCTGTGGGAAAGCTGGACAACTTTATTCACAGCATTCGCCGCCGCACCCGGGCCACTCCGCAAACGGTTCGCATCTGGTATCATAGGAAGACATATTGGATTGCCTGCCGCCAGGCAGCGACGAGAAGAGGAGTTTAGTCCGATGAACGCATCCTTCACGCGCCAAACCGTTCGTTCGCTCTGCGGCCGCATCGCCTACGAGAGTGGTCTTGCCTATGCCCGAGCCGGCAAAGTGACCTTTACCGCTTACGACGATGAAGCTGGCGTATACGAAGCGGTCGTCCAGGGAAGCGGGAAATCCGTCTACGAGACGGGAATCCGGATCTCGCGAACGGCAGACGTAGCAGCCTCCTGCACCTGCCCCTCCCTGGCTTCCTACGATAAATATTGCAATCATATCGCAGCCGTCCTGCTGCGGATTCTCGAGCATCGGCTGGCTGGGAGCGTCCCCGAAGCTGCGGCTGTTTCGGAAGCCGATCGCACCGGCGCGGAGAAGACCGGCGCGGAAGACGCCGACGCTGAAGGCGGATTGGCCGCGAGAGTGATCGGACTGTTCGCGTCCAAGCCCGTATCGCGCAGCGGCACTCGCAAACGGTTCGAGACGCGCGAGCAGCTGTCGGTCGCCTTCGTCTGCGTCTCGCTCGACGACGGCCGCGAGCCTGCGCTCGGCCTCGAAGCGCGCATTGGCTCCGAATCCGGGCGGATGCATGCGGTCAAGCAGATCGGAGGCTGGCTCGACAGCGTCGAGCGCGGCGAATCGTATCCGATCGCCAGGACGTTCGCTTACGATCCGGAGCTGCACTGCTTTTCGGAGACCGACGATGACATCATTCGGGAGCTCGTTCGTCTCAACCGAGGCGACGTCGCTTTCGTGCGGTCTCCTTCGGGCTTGGGCGGCGCGCGCAGCCAGCGGACGCTCCGGATTCCGCCGGAGGACTGGGAGGCGCTTTACGCACTGCTCTGCCGTGC
The DNA here is from genome assembly GCF_030014955.1 of Cohnella hashimotonis. Lineage (NCBI taxonomy): Bacteria > Bacillati > Bacillota > Bacilli > Caryophanales > Paenibacillaceae > Cohnella > Cohnella hashimotonis. The sequence continues at coordinate 1,243,228 of NZ_JAGRPV010000001.1, read as the reverse complement.
CTCGGACGTCTCTCTGCAGACGGGCGAGCGCCTGCTGCCGGGCTTGCCGTCGGCCGAGGGGCCGCTGCCCGTGCGCTATGAGATCGACTACGATCCGTTCGACGCGGACGGCGGCTGCCTGTTGGATGTCCGCGGCATCGAGTCGGTCACCGTACTGGAGGCATACGGGCTCGTGCTGACGGAGGACGGGCTCGTCAAGCTGCCTCGCGCCTCCTGCACGCAGCTGGCGCAGCTCCAGCGCATGCTGCCGGCGGCGACGTCGGCGTCTGCGACAGAGCGGGGGACCGAGCGGGCGGCGGCGGCCGCGGGAGCGACAGGGCGGGCGGCGGCACCGAACGTAAGCGACGTGAGGCAGGTTCGCATTCCGCGCGAACAGGCGGACGGCTTTATGGAACGCGTCGTGCCTGGGCTCATGCGGCTCGGCAGCGTGAAGATCGCCGAAGCGGTGTCGGACAAGATCGTCCGCGAGCCGCTGAAGGCCAAGCTGTACCTGGATCGCGTGCGCGACCGGCTGCTGGCCGGACTGGAGTTCCACTATGGCTCCGTCGTCATCAATCCGCTGGAGGCGGCCGGTCCCAAGCGCTCGGACGACGGGCCGATCCTAGTAAGGGACGGCGAGCGCGAACGGCGCATCCTCGAGCTCATGGAAGGCAGCGCCTTCGTCCGCACCGAAGCGGGCTACGTGATGAGCGGCGACGAAGAAGGCGAGTTCGTATTTTTGTACCGGGTGCTTCCGCTGCTCGAGCCGCTGCTCGGCGTCTACGCCACGGCCGCGGTCCGCATCCGCCTGCTGCCCGATCCGGTCGTCGTCAAGGTATCGGCCGATACGGACGAACGAACCGACTGGCTCGAATTCAAATTCGACATCGCGGGCATACCGGAGGCCGAGATCAAGTCGCTCCTGCAGGCGCTCGTGGAGAAGCGCGCTTATTACCGCATGACCGGCGGCGCTCTTGTGCCGCTGGACGGCCAGGACTTCGCGGAGGTCAACAGGCTGCTCGACACAACCGGCATGCTGCCATCGGAGCTTAGGGACGGGAAGCTGCGATTGCCGCTCGTCCGCGGCCTCCATCTGCTCGAGCCGGAGGGCGGGGCTGTCGTCAAGCACGGGCGCGCGCTGCGAGGATTGCTCGACGACCTGCGCCATCCGGACCAAGCCGCGTTAGCCTCAGCCCCGACTGCGCTCGCCGGTACGCTGCGGGATTATCAATTGTACGGCTATCAGTGGATGCGCACGCTCGCCCACTATCGCTTCGGCGGCATTCTGGCGGACGACATGGGCCTCGGCAAAACGGTGCAGAGCATCGCCTTCGTCGTCTCGATGCTGCCGGTCATGCGCGAGCGCGGCCAGCCGGCGCTAATCGTCTGCCCCGCCTCGCTCATGTACAACTGGCAGAGCGAGCTGCGCAAGTTCGCGCCGGACATCCGGTGCCGGATTGCCGACGGCGGAAAAAGCGAGCGCGCGGAAGCGCTGGCGGACCCATCCCGTTTCGACGCGATCGTCGTCTCCTATCCGCTGCTGCGCAAGGATATCCAGCTGTATGCGGGCCTGACGTTCCACACGCTTATCCTCGACGAGGCGCAGGCGGTCAAAAACGAGACGACACAGACGGCCCAAGCCGTCAAGCGGATCGTGGCAGAGCAGCGCTTCGCGCTGACAGGTACGCCGATCGAGAACGCGCTGGACGAGCTTCGCTCCATTGCCGGCGCGGTATTTCCGGGCTTGTTCCCGGGGCGGCGCGCGTTCTCCGAGCTGTCCCGCGAGGAAGTGTCGGATCGCATCCGTCCGTTCGTGCTGAGGCGTCTCAAGTCGGACGTGCTGCGCGAGCTGCCCGACAAGATCGAGTCGGTCATCGCCTCGGAGCTGCTGCCGGCGCAGAAGAAGCTGTACGCGGCCTATCTGGCCAAGCTCCGGACCGAGACGCTCAAGCATCTGGATCAGGATACGCTCGACCGCAACCGGATCCGTATCCTGGCGGGCATCACGCGGCTGCGCCAGCTCTGCTGTCATCCGGCGCTGTTCGTCGAAGACTACGCCGGGGGCTCCGCCAAGCTTGAGCAGCTGCTCGAGCTGCTGGACGATTGCCGCAGCGCCGGCAGACGCGCGCTCGTCTTTTCCCAGTTTACGTCCATGCTGGCGATGATCCGGCGAGAGCTCGCGGCGCGAGGCATGACCCATTTCTATCTGGACGGCGACACGCCGGCAGCGGAGCGGGTGGAGCTGTGCGACAGGTTTAACGCGGGGGAACGCGAGCTGTTCCTCGCTTCGCTCAAGGCGGGCGGCACGGGGTTGAATCTGACCGGAGCAGATACGGTTATCCTGTACGACCTCTGGTGGAACCCTGCAGTAGAGCAGCAGGCAGCGGACCGCGTGCACCGGATCGGTCAGCAGCGCGCCGTACAAGTCATCCGTCTCGTCGCCCAAGGTACCGTGGAAGACAAGATGGCCGAGCTGCAGCAGCGCAAGCGCCACTTGATCGATGAGGTCATCCGCCCGGGGACGGAGTCGCTGTCCTCGCTCAGCGAGGCGGATATACGGGAGCTGTTGTCGATCGGAACGGACTAGACTGGTCTTTCGCCGGCAGGGACGAGCGTGCTGGCGCTCATTTGCAGGCTACTGAGAGCTTCTATTAAGATGTTAGGAGAGAAAGCCATGCCCAAAATTCAATGCACTTGCGGAAATATGCTTCGTATGGGCGATATCCCATGCAAGATACAGTATATGTTTATATCGGATACTGATTTCGACGAGTTACAAGGAGCAGTTGACGCTGAAGAACTCTACTTGAAGATGAAAATGTTCTTTCAGTGCGATAGCTGTAGCAGGCTTTGGGTGTACTGGAATGGCTTTGACAATCCCCCAAAAGAGTATGCGCCAGCGATTGACTAAGTTGGTTTTCGTGAGGCACGAACATGGACGAGAAAGGTGAGACAATATGGCAAGATTCGGTTGCAGCTGCGGCAACACACTATCGAACAGTACGGTTCCAAATGATATTCAAATGCATGTGACTAAATTTAAAGATTGGAAAACGGCATGCAAGGATAATGTGCAGGTACTCGATTGGCCTGAAGAAGAGGTGTGGAGATGTCCTCGATGCAAGCGACTTTATCTTTTCGAGGGCGTAAAACGTACCAGGGAATACGTCGTAGACGAATATAATATGGTCCTCCCAGTCGGCACTTGCAAATGTGGAGGCGAGGATATTGAACAATACATTGTTTACACAGATAAAGAGCTTGACACGCTTGATCGAGATTTCATCCAGGAATTTCCACTGCCTGAAAGGTCTGTTTGGTCGTGTAAGTCATGTCAGAGCGTGTACGTGCATGATCATCAGACATCCAGCGTAACAGGTTATAAACTTCACCAGGAAGTATAAAAACTGCGTGATTCGGAGTAAGTACACTTTATACGCCCTATCCGTACATTCAAGGGGGGGGGAATAGATATGTTATTTAAAAAACGGAATTACGATAAACTAACTGTTACAGTGGTTGCGAATGTAAGCAAAAAATATATGAATGTGTCCAAACACAAACGCGTGCTCGCACCAGAAATACACGAAAGCGTTTATCTTTTTGTTAATGAAGCCAAGATCAATGAAGATTCCGACGAAGTATTCGTGATCTCGGAGTTTTTTAATTCTCTTGCGGCCGACGGGAGATTCCCTATGTTTACGTGCTCCTGTGGCATTTTTGGTTGCGGCGGGTTTTATATCGATGTCCATCATAAGAAAAACAGCGTAACTTGGGTTACGGAGCAATCCACCGATAAAAAGCATTTATTTACAAGTGACAATATTCGCTTCGTCGCCGAGGAGCTTATCCGCAAACTATCCGAAGTGAATGACTTAAGAATAAAAAATAATCTGAATGCTAACTACGACATTCAAATTTTTACATCACAACTTGAATTATTTACTCAACAAACCAGACGGTAATAAAGAAGTCTCCTCTTATCCTCTGCTTATCTCAACCCCCAAATCAGTTACAATATGTGGTAATATTAGGCTTAGCACTCTAGATCAAGGAGATGAGCCTCTGCTACCAGCCCTGATCGATAAGGAAATTAAATTTGAAAATGAGAACTGTCGATTAAGAGTTACATGTTTTCAGCGAGATTACTTGATCACAGTAAATCAATATAGCAATGATAATCAACAGGTGTTGAACACCAGGTTATTTCTTCACTTCGGACACCGCAACACAAGATTCAGGGAGATATATTACGAATATCGTTATGAGGGTTTAAACGAGGCGGCTCAAATATTTCGTGAGCTTGCCTTTCGAGTGTTTGGCGAAGGGAACTGGTCAAATAACGATAGAAGACGTAGAAGGCTACCCTTCATTTCATTTTAGTTGATGCCATTGCTTGATTACCCATCATAAAGTGTTCGTACAGGCTAGAGGTGAAAACGATGAGGATGCGGAAATGTTTAATCGTGTTCTTCAGTATCTTTTTATTAGTAGGGTGTCCAGGATATGCGGATTATGAGTACGATCTTCCTAATGATTATAAATTGAACAGGAACTCTGCGCATGAAATATTCATCGCCCCATCTGAAGGGTGGCGCATTGATAATGAAATCATACCTGCAAAAGTAGTCGAACTGGCTTGGAATAGCAAATATGTCGTAGCTAAGCAACTTGGATTGAAATATGAAAGAGACAATCGTTCGTACCAGGTTCCCGATCAATCAAAAGTTTACTACTGGATACTTGATACCGAAACAAAAAAGAGGTTAGGACCATTCGACTTTAACAATTTCAACGTTGAATCTAAACGACTCCACATCGATAACTTGAAATTAAAGGCCGTTGAGTCATATAGAACGGATATCTAAAGAAAAAAACCTTCCATACTGTATGTTGTCGTCAACACCCAGCATGGAAGGTCGAAATTTGCAGCCCGCAAATTCAGTATTTCAAAATCAAGCTGCCTCGGCAGCTTATTAAATACCAAATCCCCTAATCAGCACTCGCCAGCCGCAGCAGGCTTGCCCGCGTCGGTCGCCGTGCGGAAGCTGGAGCCGCAGCCGCAGGTCGCGGTCGCGTTCGGGTTAAAAATGGTGAATCCGCCGCCAAGACCCGACTCTTTCCAGTCGATCTCGAGGCCGTTCAGGTACTTTGCGCTGTCCTGGTCGACGACGACCTTCAGGTCGCGAATATCGAGCACGCGGTCGTCCTCGTGCTGCTCGTCGTCAAAGCCCATTCCGTATGAGAAGCCCGTGCAACCGCCCTCTTGCACGCCGACGCGCAGAAACAATCCTTCGTTTTCCTCCGCTGCGAGCATTTCTTGTATTTTCTGACCGGCCGCCTCAGTGATCTGAATCATGTACGGTCCCTCCTGACGTATAAAAACAGTAATCGAACTGACTACAGTATACTCCTCTCCGCCGGTTCTCTCAAGGGGATCGGACCTGCTTGGGCGTTGGTCGACTGTGCTATACTTAGCTGGAAGTCCTTAGGAACGGAGCGGATGCGGCATGATAGCGTTTACCGAAGACGAGTATTATGACGAGACCTTTAACGACCTTCAATTGGCAAATGAAGAGCTTTCGTCCGTACGCTTCTACGATTGCACCTTCAGGAACTGCGACTTCAGCGAGGCTGCGTTCAGTGCGTGCAAGTTCTCCGGCTGTACCTTCGAGAGCTGCAATCTGAACTTCATCAAGATATTGGATAGCGAGTTCGCGGACGTCTCGTTCGTCAAATGCAAGGTCGTCGGCGTCAACTGGACCGAGGCCGATTGGCCGAGAACGGCAGGACGGCGCATGCTTAGTTTTAACCAATGTACGATCAGCCACTCTACCTTTATCGGACTGAAGCTGCCCGGCTGCGCGATCGTCGATTGCATGGCTAAAAACGCCGACTTCAGGGAAGCCGAGCTCGCCGATACGAGCTTTGCCGGCTCCGATCTCACGGAGAGCCTGTTCGGCGATACGACGCTGACCGGCGCCGACTTCTCGCGGGCCACAGGTTACGCGATCAATCCGACGCAGAACCGCATCCAGAAGGCGAAGTTTATGCTGCCGGAGGCTACGTCGCTGCTCTATAACATGGACATCGAGATTGTGGACTGAGCGTAGCGCGACCTTCGGCTTATCTGTGAGCCTTTGGAGTGGAGTTGCGTTACTGTATATTATGTGCACGATACGCGCCTCAGCGCGACTAGGGCGGGGCCTCCTTGCTTTCGTGCACCATAATGGTGCACGATGCATGCCTTAGCGCGACTTAGCGGGGTTCCTTGCTTTCGTGCACCATTTTTCGTGCACCATTATGGTGCACGATGCGTGCCTCAGCGCGACTGGGGCGGGGCTTCCTTGCGCTCGTGCACCATTATGGTGCACGATGCGTGCCTCAGCGCGACTTGAGCCGAGCTTCCTTGCGTTCGTGCACCATTATGGTGCACGATGCGTGCCTCAGCGCGACTTGAGCCGAGCTTCCTTGCGTTCGTGCACCATTATGGTGCACGATGCGTGCCTCAGCGCGACTGGGCGGGGCTTTCTTGCTTTCGTGCACCATTATGGTGCACGATACGCGCCTCAGCGCGACTAGGGCGGGGCCTCCTTGCTTTCGTGCAACCATTATGGTGCACGATGCGTGCCTCAGCACGACTATGCAAGGCAGCCCTGCTTTCGTGCACCATGATGGTGCACGATGCGTGCCTCAGCGCGACTTAAGCACTCGTCGGCTGGGCCCAGCCCATCTCGATGCAATCAAAAACCGGGCGCTCACGCGCCCGGTTCTTCGTCCTTCCACTCGGCCAGGGCGGCCGCCGGCATCTGGATCGCCTTGAGCTCGATCCTGCAGCGGAAGCTGCCCGCTTCGTTGCCCAGAAAATCCGCAAGTCTGCGGAACACCATCGCAAGCTCCGGCCCGGTCGACTCGGTGTCGATGCCGTAGCGGAACTGGTCCGCCGGCAAACCTTTGACGCGCCTGTCGTCTCCATGTTGGGCGTCGGCATCCCGCGTGCGCTTCCACTCCTTGGTCGGCTCGAACTTATCGGTCCGGCGCACGAGCTGCTCATATATCTGATGCTTGCGAAGCCACATATAATATTGAATCGGGTTGTTCAGCCCCCAAGCTTGCGTCAGATCTTTGATCGTGTAGGTTGCGCGGTATTGTTGCAGCGTTGCGATCATGTCGGATTGCTCAAGCTGCTCCAATTCCTGAAGCGGCAGAACATCGGGTTTCGTCATTCTTATTGGCTCCCTTTTATTCGATTGATCTTCTAATACAGTACCATAATTTGTTTATTATTCAAGGTCATTCCCACTTTTCGGATGAAATATACCTACCTGTTATGTATTGCCCTGTACTCTGCGGAGGCTTATAATGCTAATAGTGTGTTGAAACAGGTTTTTTATCTTTTTCTTATGTTCCTTTTTTCACAAACTATTGCTCGAACTCGCCGTGCCATTCATGGCAGGCGTGTCTATCCTATTCCATCCGGAGGAGGTCATGTTCTCCATGACACTCATAACGACGCATCCCGACCGGCGCATGGCGGAGATTGCCGACAAAGTTCGTTCCGGCGCGAGGCTGTCCCTCGAGGACGGCATCCACCTGTATCGATCCGAAGATCTGCTCACGATCGGCCAACTCGCTAACGAAGTCAACCTGAAGAAGAACGGCAAGAAGGTTTATTTTACCGAGACCATGAGCCTTTATTTCACCAACGTATGCGAATCTCACTGCGCCTTCTGCAGCTTCCGCAAGGACCAGGGCGAAGAGGGCGCTTATACGCTGTCGCCTGAGGAAATGTTCGCGTACGTCGATCAGCACATCACGCCTACGGCCAGAGAATTCCATATTGTCGGCGGTCATAACCCGCATGTCCCCTTCGAATACTACGTAGAATCGATCCGCGCGCTCAAGGAGCGCTACCCGCAGGTGACAATCAAGGCTTATACGGCCGCGGAGATCGATTTTTATTCCCGTATCTCGGGTTTGTCCTACCGCGACGTGCTCAAGCGCCTGATGGACGTCGGCCTCGAGTCGCTCACCGGCGGCGGCGCGGAGATTCTGTCTGATCAATACCGGGACAAGATGCGTGTCGAAAAGGCAGGCATATCGGAATACCTCGAGGTCCATCGTACCGCCCATCAGCTCGGCATGCGGACGCCTACGACGATGCTGTACGGCCCCGTCGAATCGGTCGAGGAACGCGTGCAGCATATGCTGCAGCTGCGCGAGCTGCAGGACGAGACAGGCGGGTTCCAGGTGTTCATCCCGCTGTCCATGCAGCCGACGAGCCCGAAGGCGGGCATCCGCCGCCGCAACTCCGCGTTCGACGATCTCAAAGCGATCGCGATCGGCCGTCTGCTGCTGGACAACTTCCAGCACGTCAAGGCCTACTTCATTAATATCGGGACGCAGCTTACGCAAGTGGCGCTCACGATGGGCGCCTCCGACGCACACGGGACGATCGTGAAGGAACGTATCAGCCATGCCGCCGGTGCACTCACGCCGGCCGGAATCACGCGGGAAGACCTGGTTTGGCTCATTAAGGGAGCGGGTAGAATCCCGGTAGAACGCGATACGCTTTACAACGAGGTCAAGGTCTACGAATAGAAGGAGTCGTTTAATGTGAGCAATATCGTCATTCTCGGCGGCGGCTACGGCGGTTTGACGCTCGTGAACGAGCTGATTGAGGATAAACTCCCCTCTGACGTGCGGATCCTTCTGGTCGATCGCATGCCATTCCAGGGGTTAAAAACCGAGTACTACGCGCTCGCTGCAGGTACGTCGTCCGACCTGGATATTCGCGTCGAATACCCGAAGCACCCGCAGCTTGAGATCGTGCACGGCGAGGTGACGGACATCTCGCCGGCAGATCGCCGCGTTAACTTCGCGGAGCGCGATCCGCTGACGTACGATTACCTGGTGCTTGCGCTGGGCTGTACCGACAGCTACCACGGCATCGAAGGCGCTGCGGAGTTCGCCTGCAGCATCCAGTCTCTTGCGGCCACGCGCAAGACTTATCAGATGCTGAACAATACGGCGCCTTACGGACAAATCTCGATCATCGGCGGCGGACTTAGCGGCGTCGAGGTCGCAGCCGAGCTGCGCGAGAGCCGCCCGGACCTCAACATCCGGATCGTGGACCGCGGGCCAAGCGTCATGTCCGGCTTCCCGGGCAAGCTTCAATCGTTCGTCGCCGACTGGTTCCGCGAACACAACGTCGAGATGCTGTCCCATATCACGACGACGAGCATCGGCGAAGGCGTCATCCATACGGCGACCGGCGACATCGCCTCGGACGTCATTGTGTGGACCGCGGGCATCCAGCCGGTCGAGCTTATTCAGCGGCTCGAATATGCGAAGGACAAGGCTGGCCGGCTCGTCGTCAACGAGTACCACGAAATGCCGGACGCGCCGAACGTGTTCGTCATCGGCGACTGCTCGAGCCAGCCCTTCTCGCCGAGCGCGCAGCTCGCGCAAGCCCAGGGCAAGCAGGTCGCGCACGTGCTGTCCGCGCGGGTGCACGGCAAGGGCATTCATTTGCCCAAGATCAGATTGCGCGGAACGTTGGGTTCGCTCGGCAAAAAATCCGGCTTCGGCATTATGGGCCATACGCCGATCATGGGGCGCGTGCCGCGCATGCTGAAGAGCGGCGTGCTCTGGAAGAGCCGCCGCCATTTCGGCTAAAATCGGAAACCGGACGGCTGATCAGAGATCGTCCAGCAGCTTGTCGAGCGCCCTGCGGTGCTCGTCCTGGCTGCCCAGCTCCTCCATGATTGCATCGTACAGCGCCTCAGCCGTCTCGGCGACGACCGTCGCGCCGTTCACCATCACGTACGGAGAGAGGTAACATTCGCCGCAGTTGCCCAGGCAACCGTATTCGATCGTCTCCAGGTCCGGCAGCTTGTTCAGCTTGTCGATGAGCCGGTCGGTGCCATGGTGAGCGTTGCTGACGCAAAATTCAACGATATTCATCGCCATTCTCCTTTCCCGGAGACATCCCATTTTAATCGCGCGCAATTTGTATTATAATATTGTGAAGAAGGGAGTGGATGATTGTGAGTGACAACGTTCAAGAAGCAACGAAGTACGACGAGGTGCTCGAAGTGCTCGACAAGTTGCGCCCGTTCCTGCAGCGCGACGGCGGCGACGTCGAACTCGTCGACGTAGAGGACGGCATCGTCAAGCTTCGCCTCATGGGCGCTTGCGGCAGCTGCCCGAGCTCCACGATCACGCTGAAGGCCGGCATCGAGCGCGCGCTGCTCGAGGAAGTCGAAGGCATCGAGGAAGTCGTACAAGTATTCTAATATTCCCTGACGGGAACGTTCGAAGCCCTGCTCGTCCGGCCTAGCGCCGGCGGTGCGGGGCTTCTTTTTTTCATTCGTCCTTGGCGCGCCGCACGTTGCTCTTGATCGGGTCCAGGCCGCCGGAAACGTCGATCGTGTTGCCCGTGACGAAGTCGGATTCAGGCAGGCACAGGAAACCGATGACGCGCGCCACGTCCTCGCCGGTGCCGGGACGGCCGCGAGGAGACTCCTCGTCGAGCACGCCTGCGGCGTCCGCGATGCCCTTCTCCTTGAAGCTGCCGCGGATGTCCCCCGGGCAGATCATATTAACCGTGATGCCGCTCGATGCCTCCTCGACGGCAAGCGTCTTGGTGAAGGAGACGAGCCCGACCTTGGCTGCCGCGTAGACCGCCCGGTGCGGCCAGGATCTCGCCTCGGCCGCATGCCCGAAGCCGAAGTGGATGATGCGTCCCCAGCCCCGCTCGCGCATGCCCGGCAGCACTTGCAGATCCATATGCATCGTCCCCACCAGGTTGCCGTTCATCAGGAAGTCGATCTCTTCGGCCGTATAGTCGGCGAACAGCTTGCGCTTGCGGATGAACGGCCCAGCGCTGTTGACGAGAATGTCGACGCCGCCGAGGCGCTCCTCGACCGTCCGCACCAGGCGCTCCGCATCCTCAGTCTTGGCGATGTCGGCCTGGACGGCGACGGCGCGTCTGCCCATCGCCTCGATCTCTTCGCAGACGCGCAGCGCCTCTTCGCGGCTGTTCACGTAGTTAACGGCCACGTCGCAGCCGAGACTTGCCAGCTCGAGCGCGGTCCGCCTGCCGAGCCCCTTGGCGCTGCCCGTGACGAGCGCCGTTCTGCCTGCCAGCTTCAACGTCTCCACTTGCGATCGCTCCTTAGGCGTGATGCGCCTGTTTCTTGGCCTTTTTGCACATATGGTTGAAAACGAGCGCGAGCGTCAGATACACAAGCTCCCAGCCCTCGTTCAGATCGTTCATGTTCTCGTCGATATTCTCGAGATGCGGCTGTTCGCGCTTCACGTGCAGCACCTGCAGCAGATCGTCCTGGAGCTCGGCGTTCATCTGATGAATCTCCATATTGCGCCTTCTGCGCAGCCGGCCCATCGTCTCGCGCCGCGGCTCGTACACGGCTTCAAGCTTCTCCGCCAGATCCGGGTGCAGACCGTTGTGACGCATGTTGCGCAGCACTGAAAAGAAGGAGAAGTGGTTCTCCACGCGATTCTCCGTATCGAGTTCCAAATACTCATTCATCAGCGTACCGAGCTTGTCCAGCACCGAGAAAAGGCGAATGAACGCATTTTTGTCAAAATAGATGTGATTATAATAATTGAGCCGGTCCTCCGGCGTCATCTCCTCGAAGGAGGTCACGTTCAGCATCTTGGCGAACCGAAGCGCCGCGTATCGGCTCGACTCCAGCTCGTCCAGCGAGCGAAGCAGGCCCTCGGTCCAGATCTGATACTTGCGGATCCGTGCCGCCTCGACCGAATCCCCTTCTCCTTGCTCTTGCATCAGCAGCGCAAAGCGCTCCATCGCGTCAATCGTATTCCGAAGCGGACCTCCCCAATCGTAAGGGGGTTCGCCGAATAAAGCTCGCAGCATAAAGGCCTCCATCGGCGCGGCATATATCGAGTCAGCAAAAAAGGAATCGCGCCAATCGCCTATTTTCTCATTGTACCGCATCCGGGAATCCCCGCTCAACTCCGATCGTGTCCGACCAATCATAGCGGACAATCCCGCGCGAATAAGCTGGATCGTTGCAAGCGCGATGGAGAGGAGTGACCGGCTTGCTCGATTCCGCCCCCGTCCGGCATACGGCAAAGCCTTATGTGATGATCGTCATTCCCGTATCACGGATTCGCGCGTTCGTAATCTACGACATTTTGATGAGCGCCTTGATCTATGCCGTCGCCAAGCATAAAGGCAGCGGCGAATGGATAGCAATCGGTCTTAGCACCGCGGTGCCCCTTGTTTTCCGGCGCGTGTCCAACATGCTGGAGGACAACGCGCGAAGCCAGCGTCGCAAATGAAGCTAAACGCTTGGATGCCTCCTTCCAAGCTGTCTTTTTTTCTATCAATAATTCTTCCCTATGTCCCCTGTGCCGTCTATAATGGTACTTGGTGCTCAAAAGCGCCATACAACCATGATACAAAAGGGGAATTCCCATGAGCATATTGAACGTGCAAAACTTGAGCCACGGCTTCGGCGACCGCGCCATCTTTAACGACGTGTCCTTCCGTCTCTTGAAGGGCGAGCATGTCGGCCTCGTCGGCGCCAACGGCGAAGGCAAGTCGACCTTTATGAACATCGTGATGGGCAAGCTCGAGCCCGACGCCGGCAAGGTCGAATGGGCGCGCAAGGTGCGGGTCGGCTACCTCGACCAGCACTCGGTGCTGCAAAAGGGCATGACAATCCGCGATGCGCTGAAGACAGCTTTCCAGTATCTGAACGATCTCGAAGCCGAGATGAACGGCATGTACGAGCGGATGGGCGACGTGGAGCCCGAGGAGCTCGAGCGTCTGCTCGAGGAGGTCGGCGAGATTCAGGACATTTTGAACACGAACGACTTCTACCTGATCGACGCCAAGGTGGAGGAGATCGCGCGTGGCCTGGGCTTGACCGATATCGGCCTCGAACGCGACGTCAACGATCTGAGCGGCGGCCAGCGGACGAAGGTGCTGCTCGCGAAGCTGCTGCTGGAAAAGCCGGACATCCTCCTGCTGGACGAGCCCACCAACTACCTGGACGAACAGCACATCGAGTGGCTGAAGCGCTATTTGCAGGAATACGAGAACGCCTTTATTCTCATCTCGCACGATATTCCGTTCCTTAACAGCGTCATCAACCTCATTTACCATATGGAAAACCAGCAGCTCTCGCGTTACGTCGGCGATTACGACAACTTTCTGGCCCTGCACGAAGCGAAAAAGTCGCAGCTCGAGTCGGCTTACAAGCGGCAGCAGCAGGAGATCGCGGACCTCAAGGACTTCGTCGCCCGGAACAAGGCGCGCGTGTCCACGCGGAACATGGCGATGTCGCGGCAGAAGAAGCTTGACGCCATGGACGTCATCGAGCTCGCCAAGGAAAAGCCGAAGCCCGAGTTCAACTTCAAGGAAGCGCGGACCTCGAGCCGTCTCATCTTCGAAGCCAAGGGCCTCGTCATCGGCTATGACGAGCCGCTCAGCCGCCCGGTCGACCTGCTCATGGAGCGCGGCCAGAAGATCGCCCTCGTCGGCGCCAACGGCATCGGCAAGACGACGCTGCTGCGCAGCCTGCTAGGCGAGATTCCCGCGCTTGCGGGCGCCGTCGAACGCGGCGACAACCAGTTCACCGGCTATTTCGAGCAGGAGGTCAAGGGCGGCGCGGACGACACTTGTATCGAGTCGGTATGGCGCGAGTTTCCTTCGATGACGCAGTTCGAGGTACGGGCGGCGCTTGCCAAGTGCGGCCTGACGACCAAGCACATCGAGAGCCGCATCTCCGTGCTGAGCGGCGGCGAGAAGGCCAAGGTGAGGCTGTGCAAGCTTATTAACCGCGAGTCCAACCTGCTCGTGCTCGACGAACCGACGAACCACCTGGACGTCGACGCTAAGGAAGAGCTGAAGCGTGCGCTTAAGGCGTACAAGGGCAGCATCCTGCTCATCAGCCACGAACCCGAATTTTACCGCGAGGTCGCGACGGATATCTGGAACGGCGAAGCTTGGACGACGAAGGTCATTTGAGCCGGGCGTTTGCCGAAAAGAAACGAAACGGTGAGGAGGAAAACCTGTGATCTCCACTTCGACTATTCTCGGGTTATTTCTCGTACTGAACATGATCTTCGCCGTCTTCGTCGTCTTTCAGGGCCGGCGCGATATCGGCTCGACCTGGGCATGGCTGCTCGTCTTGTACTTTATCCCGATTCTGGGCTTCATCATGTACCTGTTCCTGGCGCAGGACTATCGAAGAGTGAAGCTGTTCAAGTGGGGCGACCTGGACAAGATCGGCATCCGCAATCTGTCTCAGGCGCAGCTCGACTCGCTCGGCTCGCCCGATTCGATGCGTTCTCTCGGCAAGATTGCCTCGCGGCACGCGGACCTGATTCACCTCCATCTCAAGGGGAGCCGGGCTTTGTGGAGCCGGGACAACGAGGTGGAGACCTTTACGGACGGGCGAGCCAAGTTCGACCAGCTGCTCGCGGACATCGCCGCCGCTACCGAGACGATTCATTTTCAAACGTATATCTTCCGCTGCGACAACCTCGGCCGCGAGGTACTGAACGCGCTGACCGTCAAGGCCAGGCAAGGCGTCAAAGTCCGCCTGCTCTACGACGAGCTCGGCTCGAGAAGATTGAGCAAGCGCATGCTGCGGCCGCTGATCGAGGCGGGCGGCGAAGCGGCTGCGTTCTTCCCTTCCCGCTTCCGCGTGTTTAACCTGCGGATGAATTACCGCAACCACCGCAAGCTCGTCATCGTGGACGGGCGAATCGGCTATGTGGGCGGCTTCAACGTCGGCGACGAGTACCTGGGACTCGACCCGAAGTTCGGATACTGGCGCGACACCCATCTTCGCATCCGCGGCTCGGCGGTCCACAGCCTTCAGACGCGTTTCATCCTCGATTGGAACCAGGCGACGCGCAAGCACGACATTACCTATGGGAACGAGCTGTTCCCGGAGGACGGACCGGCCGGTGAAGTCGGCATGCAGATCGTAGCGAGCGGTCCCAACTCCAGGCTGGAGCACATCAAGCAGGGCTACATCAAGATGATCGCCTCCGCGAAGCACTCGATCTACTTGCAGAGCCCCTACTTCATCCCCGATACAAGCATGCTCGACGCGCTGCGGATCGCCGTCCTGTCCGGCGTTCACGTCCACGTCATGATCCCGGACAAGCCGGACCATATGTTCATTTATTGGGCGACGCTCTACAATATCGGAGAGCTGCTCGAGACCGGCGCTAACGTTTATTTGTACAAAAACGGCTTTATCCATGCGAAAACGCTCGTCGTGGACCAGGAGATCGCCTCCGTCGGAACCGCCAACACGGACGTACGCAGCTTCAAGCTGAATTTCGAGGTCAATGCATTTATTTACGACGCGAACTTCTCGTCGCAGCTTGTCGAGGCGTTCAAACAGGACATCGCGGTCTCGGAGCTGCTCACGATCGAGAAATACCGCAGCCGGCCGCTGCGGATCAAGTTCAAGGAATCGATCTCGAGGCTGCTGTCGCCGATTCTGTAGGCGAAAGGCGGGAGTAAAAAAGTCAGGGATGCAGCTCCCTGACTTTTTTGTGTTTGTATGGTTTGTGACAAAGTATGGAGCGCCCCTTGCCACCGTCATTGGCTTACGATAATACCTAATCCCGCGCCCAGCTTGCCTCCTGCTTCCAAGAACGCTTTGGCGCGCCGCTGCAGGCCGGTGTTCGCGTCATACGCGGCGGGATCGTCCTTCTTTGCGCCGAAGATCCGTTCCTCAGCTTGCCTGGAGGCCTCGTCCAGCTCGTAGATCTGGAACAACCGCTGGAACTGCATGATGTTCGAGCTCGGGTCGAGCACCTGGTCGAGGCCGGGGTACAGCAGCCAGGAATGGCAGAAGAATACCGGCGGTACGCCTCGGAAAAAGGCGCGCGCACGCGCGAAGGATGCCAAAGCCTCCTGCGGATCCAATGGCCCGCCCGCAGGGATATGGACATTCAGTACGAGGTCTCCTTGCGCAAACTTCCGCTCTCCGAAGATTAGATCGCGATCGAGTGCGATCGGCTGGAACTGCAGCCGGCCGAGGCGGAACAAGGCAAGTCGTACATGCTCCTTCAACCAGCCCGATTCCTCGATGCCGTACTCTCCGAAGGTCGTTTTGCAAACCTCGCTCCAAATGCGGATATCCGAAAATGTATCGATGTACACCTCATCCGAAATCTCCCGTAACCTGTACTCGTCATAAGCGTCAACGGCCATTCTCACGAAAAAGTACATTAGAAACGGTCTGTAATCCGCTCTCTGTCTGACCGAGGCAAGCATCGCTTCGCGATCGCGAAGAAAAGAAGCTTTATGCGCGGAATAGCCGCCGCCTTCGATTCGATCATACTCCAGTACGAGCGCCGCTGCTTTAGGATGAAGGCCGATCGCCGCGCCAAGACTCGCGATGTCCATCAGTCTATTCCTCCTAGGCTTATTAAAACGGGACGCAAGCTGCGTCCCGTCGATGCTCCATTATGTTTTGCGGATTCCGTATTCCCGCCATCTGTCGTCCACGAGCTTCACGATGTCTTCGCGCGGGAACAGCTCGTCCGGATAGCCCGGCTTCATGCGGGCGTCGATCACGATCGGCAGTCCGTAACCGATATGGTGACGGCTCGCGATCGTCTTGGCGTACATGTCATGCGCGGGATTGAAGCGCGTGAACACGGTCCAGAGGAATTGTCGCTCGGAGGCGGCGATGCCTGCATCGTCCGCCAGTACGACGAGCGGCCATTGCCAGCCTTCGCGGGCGGACAGCGTCTCGGCAAGACGCTCCGCCAGTTCGGGCTCGCGCTCGAATACGTCGCCGCGAACGACGAGGCAGCCAGGGCCGAATACGCGGATATCCGCGATGCCCGGAAGGTCTCCGCCCGTATATTCGCGCGGCAGCTCGCGGATCGGATCGCCGACGCCCATCATGACGGCCTTGGAGCCGTGGTTGAGCCTGCGGCCGGTATAGTCCAGCGTGTCGTGCGACGTATGGTCGAACACGAACAGGTCCTTAAGCGGGTCGAACCGCTCGAGCACCGTCGTCAGCAGCGCCGAGAAGTGTTCCAGTTCGACCGGGCGGTCCGTCAGCATGAGGAACTTGGTCAGCGACAGCTGACCCTGCCCGAGAATGCTGAACGCCGTGCCTAGCGCCTCGCGTGAGTAGCTCTCGCGAACGACGGCGGACGCGAGCGCGTGGAAGCCCGTTTCGGCATATGTCCATAGACTGCGGATGCCCGGCATGACCATCGGAAACGCCGGCGACAGCAGCCGCTGCAAAAACTCGCCCAGATAGTAGTCCTCCTGGCGCGGCTTGCCGACGATGGTCGCCGGGTAGATCGCGTCCTTGCGGTGCCAGACGTGGTCGACGTTAAACACCGGGAAGTCATGCGTCAGCGAGTAATAGCCGAAATGATCGCCGAACGGCCCCTCAGGGCGGCGCAGATGCGGCGGCACGCTCCCCTTGATCGCGAACTCGGCCTCCGCCGGGATGCGATGCCCGCCGAGCGGGTCTTCCGCCATCGGCAGCTTGCCGCCCAGGATAAGCGAGGTCAACAGCAGCTCCGGCAGCCCCTCGGGCGCAGGCGCGATCGCCGAAGCGATGAGCGCCGGCGGTCCGCCGAGAAAGACGGATACCGGCAGCGCGCGGTTCATCTGCTCGGCTTCATGGTAGTGAAAGCCGCCGCCCTTGTGAATCTGCCAGTGCATGCCGGTCGTCGAATCGTCGTACACCTGCATTCGGTACATGCCGAGATTGTGCTTTTTACCGTGCGCCGGAGATTCGGTATAAACGAGCGGCAGCGTGATAAACGGGCCGCCGTCCTCCTGCCAGCAGGTCAGCGCCGGCAATCCGGCCAGCGGCCGCTCGCGCTTCGCGACGCCGAGCACGGGCGCCGCGTCCTGCGATACCTTTTTCATGCCGACCTTCATCAGATCCAGCAGCATATCCTTCTCCCGCCAGAGCGCAGGGAGCGTCGGCGGCATCAGCGTGTCCATCGCGCCGATCAACCGATTGACTAGCTGCTCGGGGCGTGGTCCGAACGCTTTATCGACGCGCCGGCTTGTCCCGAACAAGTTGGTGACGACCGGGAAGGCGGCGCCTTTGACATTTGTGAACAGCAAAGCCGGGCCCTCTGCATCGATGACCCGGCGATGTATCTCGGCAATCTCCAGTACAGGGTCGACCGGCGTCTCGATGACCGCCAGGTCGCCCTCCTGCCTCAGCATTTCCAAAAACGGACGAAGCGAAGAAAAACTCATATGATTCCTCCAATGACGTCAGCGACGGGATAGCTGCCAGGCGCGGATCGCCCAGAGGCACAACGCGCTGAACAAGACAGTTATGATAATCGTGTGCAGCAGACTGGTAAAGACATATACGTCGTGGTGCTCGAGCGTGGCGGTGAGCAGCCAGCCGCTCAGGCTCTGCAGGATAACGAGCGCTAGCGATGCGTATCCGATCTGCGTCAGCTCTCGGTGTCCGCCGGTACGCCGCCGGACGAGCAGCACAATCGCGCCGATGAAGAGGAACAGCAAGATTGCGCCGAGCCTGTGGGCGAACACGATCCCGGTCGCGCCGCTCAGCTCCGGCACGACTTCGCCGTTGCAGAGGGGCCAGCCGATGCAGCCGCCCGCCGAATCCGTATGGCGCACATAGGCGCCTAAGTAGACAACCGCATAACAATAAATAATGACGGACAAGATCCAGCCGAACAGCCCTGCAGGAACGGAGGCGGCAGACGCGCGCAAACTCGTGGCGTTAGGCCGAATCTGCGATGCGCGGCCGCTCTGACGCCCACCGTCGAGCGAGGCTGGGGAAGGAACGCTCCCCTTCATAATCGGCCAGGCCCCGGCATCGCCCGTACGAAGCGCGCGGTCCCAACGTCTGGCCCAGGCATACAGCAGCCACGTACTTGTGAACGCGACCATCGAGATGCCGAAATGAATGGCAAGCACGGCGTCCGAAGTTGGCATGATGACGGCCAGCATGCCGAGCACCGCCTGAAGTATCGTAAATAGCAGCGCTGCGCCTGCGTATAGGCGAGCCTCTCCGCTCACCGGCTTCAGCCGCATCGTGAGCAGGAAAACGGCGAAAACCAGGAAGCCTTCTAGACCGCTAACCGCGCGGTGGGTGTATTCGACGATCGATTCGACCGTGTAGGCGGGAATAAACTTCCCGTTGCAAAGCGGCCAGTCCGTTCCGCAGCCGCGGCCCGATTCGGTATTGGTGACGACGACGCCGGCGATGAGCACGAGCAGCATGCCGATGCAGCTCCACAAGGCCAGCAGCCTGTAAGCTCTAGCAGTCATATTCCATCCCTAATTTCTATAATGAAGTAGTCGGCTTCAGCCCGTTTTCATTATACCCGAGCGATTGCGGTCAATGCTATGTTCAAACTGTGAACGCCCCCAAACTTTGTGAAGAGTGTCACAAAGGCGTCGAATTTGCCTCGAACGGCAGTAAAAAAGACGGGACGAAGCAGCTGACTTCCTGCCTCGCCCCATCCTTGATTGAAGTTGAAGTTGTTCCGGAAAATGACGGCCTCCAACTCGCAGATCGCAGTTAACCGGTTCTACCGGTTATCTCGCTCGTTCGCCTGCCTCCGGGTCGCAGTTAACCGGTTTTTCCGGTTATCTCGCTCGAGATCACCGACCTAAGGCTGCACAGCGTTCACGCCTGCGGCGAGATCTCGGCGGATACCGCTACCGCGCGGTCGAGAAACTGCTCGATCTCTTCGCGCGACTTGCGAAGCTTGCTGACGAACCGGATCAACTCGCGTCCCTCGCGGAAAGCGATGAAGCTCGGGATGCCGAGAATGTTGAGCTCGCTGCAAAGGTCGGGCAGATCGTCGCGGTCGATCTCGATCAGCCGGAGCCGATCGGCATAGGCCTCCTCGACCGCGGGCATGAACGGATCGATGAAATGGCAATCCGGACACCAGGTCGTCTTGAATACCGCTACCGTCAAACCTTCCGCGCCTACGCGCTCCCTGAAGTCGGACTCGTTCGTAATCTTTTCCATGCCGCATAACCTCCTTGGACGAGCGCCGGATTCGGCGAACGTGTCGTTAACGGTCATTATACGCCCGTTCCCGTCGCCGTACAACCGTCGCTCGCAAAGGTAAACCCGTCTGCAAGCACGCCTCTAAGTTACAGGTCCCGCTTCACTTCGAGCAGCTGCTCGCCGTCATAACCGTCGGTCAGCTCATAAGTCGCATGCAGCAGGCCGAGCAGGTCGTCGGCGCTCATGTACGAGACGCCTCCTAGCCTTGCGACCGGCGACTGAAGCTGCACGGTCTCGCCGTTGACGAGCGCCTTATCCGAGCCGAGCGTAAGCACGAATTCCTGGATCGTCGGTTCGTCGTAGAAACGGATTTGCTTGCGCGCCGCATCGAACGTAATCGGGTTGCCCAGCTCGCGCATCGTCTCCTTGATCGGCAAGTACACGTTGCCGTCGTCGTCGCTCGCGAACGGCACGCCCCACTCCGAGCTAAGCGTGAAATACTGGTCGTCGATCTGCAGGTCGTTTTTGAGCAAGCCGTATACGGCCGAATCCACGCTCAGCTGGTTAAGCAGCTTGCGCGGCTTCATGGCAGCCAGCTCCTCGACGTCCATGGCGTTCGCAGGCACTTCTACTTCTCCAAGCCCTTGGTCCTCGTTGATGTTCCAAGCCTCCTGGGAAGTGCGGATGACCACGCTTTTAAGCGGGATGTCTTCCTCCTCGAACAAGCTCGTGTCAAGCGAGATCTCGATGTCGGACTTGCGGATGTGCAGGGATTTGTCGGCGTAAAAATCGCCCTTGAACGTGAGCGCTTCGTTAAACGCCTCTTTCCAATCTTCCTCGGCGCTCGCTTCTTCGTAGTCGTCGCGCAGCTCCTTTACGCCGTCCATCACGCTCTGCGCGGCATCCGTCAATTCCTCAGGCGTCCAATCCGTATCTTCGGATTCGATGCCGAGCGCGTCCTTCAGATCCTGCGGCAGATCCGACGCCCAGGCGGCGAGCTTCTCGATCAGGCTCTTCACGCCTTGGCCGTCGGCAAGCACCGAATCCAGGAATACCGGAATCAGCTCGCCCAGCTCCTTGCCGTTCAACTCGGCATGCACCTTCATCAGATCGGTCGGCGTGCCGTTGATCGGCAGTTGAACCGCTGCGGCTTCAATTTTCGGCGGATTCGGCAGATGCCCGACCACGAAGGACGCAACCTGCTTAAGCGCGTCCCGTACAGCCTGCTCGGCCACCTGGGTTGTCATATCGCTAATCCCCGGGAGCAGATCCTCCCCTGGAATCGCGCCCGCCTGCAGCTCTTCCGCATCCAGTACGAGCGGACGCTTCGCGCCTTCGACCGTTAATACGGCAGTCGTCTGATCGACCTGCAGCGCAAACGGAACCTTCCGCTCGTTCAGGGACAAGCTGCCGCTCGCATTCATATTTCCTTTTTCATCGGAACGCACTTGATCGAGCTGCAGTTTGATCTTGCTGAAAAGCTTGACTAATTTCTGCGTCTCCTCGTCCTCGGCCGCGATCGCATCCTCGTCCCAATTCAGTTCAATCTCGACGGACCCGCTGCCTGCCGACGAACGAACATCCAGCTGTTTGGTCAGCATCTCGTTCAGATTCACGCCGCCTACGGCTTGACAGCCGACGAGCCCGACAATCAGGAGGGCGATCAATGCCATCCACAATCCACGCTTCTTCATTTTAACCACGAAACCCATCCCCTCCGAAATATAACCATCCAATGATATCCATTTATTTGATACCCGGTTATGGATAGTTCGACGCGACATTTGGAAATCCTTCCAATATAGAACGATTCATCGCGTGAGGGGGAGATGACGATCGAAGACACGACGGGCGCATTCCGGAAAAAAAGCGAACAGCCTACGGCGCCGGCTTGGACCGACGTAACCGGCGGGCTGGTCAAAGGTATGGCCATCAAAGGAGCTGCCCTGCTGGAATCCGTCAGGCTCGCACGTCCGCGCATGTCGCTGAGGCTGCCCAAAGGCATCGCCGCCTGGGCCGAGTCGGAGCTCGGCGAAGGACTCCATCGCGGATGGCGCGGCGCCTCCTCCCACCTCGACGCCTCCAACGCCTCGCTCGTTGCCTGCATCCGGGAAGAGACGGAAGCGCACAATCGCAACAACGTAACGCGCACGGCTGCCTATATGGCAATGTACAAGGCGTACCCGGAGCTGCATTGGGCGCTGCTCGCACATGTGGTGTCGCGCAACGGCGGATGGAACATGACCGACCTTCAGGGGGCCTGGCTGCCGAAGCTGCTCACGCACCGGGACAGAGCGACTTTATTCGGCATGCTCGAATCATGCAACGCGCTCATCTTTCGCGACGCCTATCCGCAGCTGCGGTTGTACGGGGAGAGCCGCCGGACGGGACGCAGCCGGTTTTCGCTGCTGCCGGCCTTCGGCGTATCGGCTTTCATGCGGCCGTTCTGGGAGCGCTTCTGGATCGAACGGGATGCCGCCGCGCTGACGGTCGCCCTCATCGTGAACGAGCAGCAGGTGATCGAGCGCCGCGTCGTTCAGGATCCGGCTTACAAGGATACAGTGCTCGGATCGACGGCTTTCAAAGGAATGCGTCCATTGCAGTTGCAGCAAGTGATTGTGCCGCTAGGCGACGTGCGCGTCGCTGAAACAGGGCTTCGGAATTCGATTGCCCGGCACGCAGGCGAAGTAGGAAGCGAGGAGGAACGCGCCGACACCGTGCTGGCGGGGCGCGTGCTCGAGTCGTTCACCAACGTGGACGAGCGCATCGCATTCGGCAAGAGCTTGTATGCCATGCTGTTCGCCTATCCCAAGGTGCTGGGCGGCGCGCTGGCTTATGCGGAGACGGTCAGCCATACAGGCTCGCGAGCCGACTATTGGCCGGAACGGTTCACGGCGCAGAATGATCCGGTCGGGCTTGCGGGAGAATCGGGCGGTGAAACCGGTCGGGCCTGGTACAGCCCAAAGCTCGAAGACGCCTGGCCAGACCGGCCGCTAGGCAGCGTGTGCGATGGGGATTGGCTGGTCGACCTGCATGTGCTCAAGCACTTCAGGTCGCT
Organism: Cohnella hashimotonis; assembly: GCF_030014955.1. Classification (NCBI taxonomy): domain Bacteria; kingdom Bacillati; phylum Bacillota; class Bacilli; order Caryophanales; family Paenibacillaceae; genus Cohnella; species Cohnella hashimotonis. The sequence continues at coordinate 1,220,182 of NZ_JAGRPV010000001.1, read as the reverse complement.
GCGGGCGCCGATCGTCTTCGTCATGACGCATGAGCATGCGTTCGGCCAACGCAAGCTCCAGGCCGCATCGTTGGCGCTAGAGAGTCTTAAGCAGCGGGCGTCGCGGTCCCCGACTTGATAGGGGCGGCGATTGGGACATCAGTCCGCTCATTCCCTGCAGATCATTAGCTTGTTGCCGTCCGGATCTTTGAATACAAACCAATGGCCGTCCTCGATACCCGTGACTCTTTCCGCGCCGAGCGCATCGACGAAAGCGAGCGAAGCCTCGAGATCCGGCGTCGGCAGCATCAGTACGGGCGTATCGATCGGCGCCGCGCCGCCGGGCTCGCTGCCGCCCCACTTCGGCATCGTATCGAGGACGACGTCGGCACCGTCCAGCGGCAGCACGCAGAGATGGCCGAACAGAATGTCGCGTTCCCTCTCCTCGAAGCCGAGCAGCCGGCAATACCATGCACGCGAACGCTCGATATTTCTGACCGGGATGAATACGCTTGCCACCTTTTGCCGGACCGGGCTTGATGAAGCGGTTCCTCCATGCTCTGCGGATGTTGTCAAAGCCTATCTCCTCCGTCTTCAAATTGGAATTTGATATCCGAAATCGATCCTACTGCTATGAAGCCGACATTGCGATAGGCCCGGTTGGAAATCGGATTCGCGGCATCCGTATACAGCATCGGCGTGAGCCCCTCCCGCAGCAGCATGGCGCTCAATTCGGCGACCAACGCGCCTGCGAACCCGCGGTTGCGGCTGTCCGGCGGCGTATAAACCGCATTGATGCGTCCATGTCGAGGCGAGCGGTGAGCGATGTTTGCCATGGATACGACCGTTCCCCCACTTTCCCAGACGAACAGATTGCCCGAGGCGATGGCGGCGGACGCAGCCTGCAATTGGCTGTCCGCGTCGACGGATGCCCCGTGGGCCTCCTGCGCAAAACCCGCGAAAAAGGCCGCAATCTTGCGAAGGTCCCTTTCTTCTGCCGGCCGCGCGTTGCCGCCGCTTACGCTTTTCGACGGGACGACCGAAGGACAGTGATAGGATGCCAGCGCCATATGAAGGCGGAATCGCATCTCCCTGTCGCCTGCATAGGCCTGCGCGAACGCCACGGCCGTCTCCGGCTCTGCCGAGATGCCAGGTAACGGAGGGTCGTCCTTTAATCGCTCGACTAAGGCACGGATGGATCTGTCCCGATTTGCGGCGGACAATGCCGGGGAAATCCAGAGCCAGCCGTTAAGACCGGGAGTCTGCACGAACAGGATACCGTCGTCGGCCGACTTCCAGCACCGCGCATCGTCCGAATCAAGCACGCGATAAACAAGATTGTAAGGCACCTCGTCGCATTGGAAATTGCCCCGCAAAATGACGTCATCGGCCTTTAGCGACGTTATTTGCATACAATCCCTCCTTATCCTGCAATCTTAAATTATCAATTGGAACAGTTGGAAAATCAAGCATAATTTGCGCCGCTAAACGGGGGACCAGGATGGGTTGACGTTTGCCGCAGGGAGGACGCATAATCGGATTAGTAGACAGGGAAGGCGGTCGTCTGATGGAGAATAACGAAATGGCATCTACGTTGATGAGCGTACTGACAGCTGTAGAAAAGTTGGTCGAAGGTCAACAACGATTGACTGAAGGTCAGCAACGATTAGCCGAAAGTCAAGCCGCAGGATTCAAAGAAGTAAATGAGCGTCTGGATCGCGTGGAGCGTACATTAAACGCAACGTTCGAACAGGTCGGCAAGACTGCGGAAGATGTAACGTTGTTAAAATCGGATGTTTCCGGACTCAAATCAGACGTATCCGGTCTTAAGTCGGAACTGAAGACATTGAGCGAACGTTTGGACGCGCAGCGTAATCTGATCGCCAAGGCCGATGAATCCATCGAGCTGCTGAAAATAAAGGTTCAAAATTAAGGCCCGCTCCCGATTCATAATGGAGCAGCCTTTTTTTGTTGCGCGGATTGTATCCTGGTTTGCGGAATGTTTTGCCGGTGACAAAAAATGGCCCCGTTCGGACGAACGGGGCCTGTACGTATGCATCTACCTTGCGTCACTCACCCTTTGTCCGCCACGCGCAAAGCGCAGGAACGGTCGCAGTACGCGTCGGATGCGCGCCGGATACGACTCCAGATCGTCCGCGCGAAGTACGCCGAGCGCCGTGAGCAGTACCGGGTACACGGCACAGATGAGCAGGCCGAGCGCGCCGGTCGCGAGCAGATACGGCCATTTCCAGCCAAGCGGCGCCGCAAGGTGAAGCACGGCGTACACAAGCGCGCCGCCCGCCGCGGAGAGGATCAGCACGGTTGCCACAAACCCTGTCCAGCGGTCGCCGAGCGCGCGCACGCCGGCGCGTTTGCGGATGGACATCATGTTGGTCATGGTGGCGAACATGAAGCACAGCGTCGTTGCGGATACCAGACCATAGACGCCGAAGATTGGCGTCAAGATCAGCGTCAGGATCAACTTGACGAAGATGCCCACAAGTGTGTGCTTCATCGCGAGGCGTTGCTGGCCGAGCCCGTACAAAATTGAGTTCGAGGTCATCATCGTGATCTGAAAAATCGTACCGCCGGCCAGCATGCCGACAATGACGCTGGCATCCGGATTTGGGAACAACAGGCCGTTGATCGCATGAGCGCCGACCGTCATTAACAGTACGATCGGCATGCCCGAGAAAATGCCGATCCGCAGGGCCAGCGTCGCCTGCCGTGTGACCCGTTCCCGGTCGCCGGACGCAAAAGCGGCGGAAAGCACAGGAAGAATAGACTGGCTAAGCGCAATGGCGAGTACTGGAGGAATGCCTGCGATCGACTGTGCATTGGTGGTGAGGTCCGCGAGCCACTTCAAGGTCGTTTCCTCGCCGAATCGCCACTCGCTGAGCCTTGTAAGGAGCGACTGGTCAATCATATAAATCGATTGTACAGTCATAGCCGTGACAAGAATTGGGATGGAAATGCGGAATATCGCCCGGTAAATGTCCCTGTTCGTGCGAAGAATCGGCAAACCGCCCGTCCGTCGCCCGGCGTCCGTCGTCCGGCCGCTCCTCTTCAGTTCGCCGGTTTGCTCGTCGCTCTTTCGTAGCTTAACGGCGTAATACAGCATGACTGCAAACGCGCCGACACTGCCGACGACACTCCCCAGCGCGCCGCCCGCCGCCATCTTTTCGTTACCGTAGCCCCAACCGTGCATGGCGAACACGACGCCGATTGCCGTAACGACCCGAGCGATCTGCTCAATTACCTGGGATACGCCGCCAGCCATCATAAGCTGACGCCCTTGGAAATAACCTCGCATCATCGCGATGATGGGAAAAAGCAGCAGCGATGGCGCGATCGCCTGAATCGCCAGCGTAGCATGTTGCGTACCGGCGAGCCATGTGTATACGGGTGCCAGTAGCAGCAGAAGGACTGTGAGCGTGACGCCTGCTATCGCTCCGAACCGGAGTGCCGCCCGATATATGCGCTTGACTTCGTCCCCGCGTCCAAGCTCCACGCGTTCGGACACCATCTTGCTCACGGCGCTCGGGATACCTGCGGTCGCAAAGACGAGCAGCAGCAAGTACACATTGTTCGACATGCTGAACGCGCTGATGCCGACCTCATCCATTACGTGCGCAAGCGGCACGCGCTGAAAGATCCCGATGACGCGCGCGATGAGCGCCGCCGCCGTCAGGATCAGCGTGCCTTTGATAAGCGAATCCTTTTTAACCATCTACGGGTATCAGTCCTATCGCTAGATTAGCCAGATGAAGAAGATGACGATCATCGCCACCTGGAAGACAACCTTCGCCACCGTGCTGGTGAACAGCCCGACGAGCGAGCCCCAGCCGACGAGCATCGCCTTTTTCAAATTCGAACCGCTCACGAGCTCGCCCAGAAAGGCGCCCGCAAACGGGCCGATGATCAGGCCGAAGGCCGGGATGACGAACGGTCCGATGATAACCCCGATGGTGCTGCCCCAGACGCTTGCCTTCGATCCGCCGAAGCGCTTCACGCCCCAGGCGTTCACCACGTAGTCCGCAATGAACAGGATGATGACGATAATCGTCTGAAAGCTCCAGAACCACCAGCCGAACGGCTCGAACGAGAAAAACCAGCCGTAGACGAAGAAGGCAAAGTAGATTGCCAGCGCCCCCGGCAGAATCGGATAGACAGCGCCTGCCAAGCCGATCGCGAACAACGCGATGACGAGCACCCAGCCCAAAATATCCATTCGGACATCACGCCTTTAAAATATAGTTTTGAATCACCTGCGCCACGCCGTGCTCGTTGTTCGTGCCCGTCACGACGTCCGCTTCAGCCTTGACGGCATCCTGCGCGTTGCCCATCGCGACGCCGAGGCCCGCTGCGCGGATGGCCGCCAGATCGTTCAGGCTGTCGCCGACGGCTACCGCTTCGGAGATGTCGCAGCCGATCATTCGGCACACCTCTTGAATCGCGGCCGCCTTGTTCACGCCTGCCGGGTTCACTTCGATGTTGAAGGGCGACGAGTTGCTCAGCTCCAGGTCCTCCCACGTTAGCAGCTCTTCCCACAGCTTGGCGATGACCGATGCATCTTCGTCGTAATAGCCGAACTTAAGCCATGTCCGCGAGTACGTGTCGTCCACCCATTGTTCCTTGTTGTAAATACCGTCCGTTGCGTAGGCCCAGAACCAGGCGACCGGGTGCCGCTCCGCCAGCATATGCAGCTTCATAATCTTGTCCGTGTCCATCGGGATGCGCCGATGGATGCTGTTGGGCTTGGTCCAGATCTCGCCGCCGTTGACCGTAATCATGGGCGTCTGCAAGCCGAGCTGCTCGACGATCGGCAGCGCGGACGGGAAGCCTCGTCCCGTCGATGCGATGACGGTCACGCCGGCTTCGCTCGCTTTTTGAATCCACTTTTTGTTCTCGTCGCTGACTTCCTGCCGGTCGTTCAGCAGCGTCCCGTCCAGATCGAGCGCCAGCAGCTTGTACTTGACCACCTAGCCTACCACTCCTTCTGATGCCGGCCGCAGCCTGCTTGCAATCTTAGTCATTCTAACATAATCCGGGGGTAAAAAACGACAAGGCCCCCGGCTCGCCGCGTTCAAGCGGCGGTACGGGGGCGGAGCGGGCGGCAGTGTGTAAGCCGGCCTATTATGGCTGCTGCGTCATGTCGATCGCCGCATTCGCTGCGAGCGGCGGCCTCGGACCCGCGTCCGTAAGGCCGACTTCGGCATCGTACGCATCGAAGATCTTGCGCGCGATCGGCGCCGCGCCCCAGCCGCCGTAACCGCCGTCCGGCACGATGACCGCGACGGCAAGCTTCGGATGGTCCTGCGGAGCGAAGGAGATGAAGACGGCGTTCTCGACGAACTTGCGCTTGCCTACGCCCTGCTGCTGCGACGTACCGGTCTTGCGGTAAAAATCGTAGCGCACGTTATCGAAGCCTTCCACCTTGACCTGCGCCATGCCGTTCTCGATCGTCCTCCAGTATGAATCCGGCAGCTTGATCTCGTTCAAAACCTGGGGTTTCATCGTCGTCACGACATTGCCCTCCGCATCGGTCGTATGGTCGACGAGGAGTGGCTTCATGCGCTTGCCGTGGCTGGCGAGCGTCGCGGCATATTGGGCGAGCTGCAGCGCCGTATACTTGCCCTGCTGGCCGAAGGAGGCATAGATCATCGCGGACTGATAGCTGTCCCGCGTCGCACTGTTGAAGTAATCCACGATGCCCGGCGATTCCTTCGGCAGTCCGCTGCCGGTTTTGACGCCAAGACCGAACTGCTTCATATGCTGGTCCCAAATATCGACGCTTTTCTTGCCTTCGCGCTTGTAGAGCGCGTCGCCTACCATTTTGGCCATAAAAGCGTTAGACGACTTGGCGATCGCCTTCGTCGGCGTAAGCGAGCCGTTGTAGGCGCGACCGGCGTTCTGCACCTCGGCCTGTCCGTCCCGGCCGAATTGGAAGTAGCCGGGGTCGTTCCAAGTGGAAGAAGGCGTAATAAGCTTTTCCATCAAACCGGTCAGAATCGTCAGCGGCTTCTGCGTCGAGCCCAGCGGCACGAGCGACGTCGGATGCTGCGATCGCTCCTTCGGGTCGGCATAGGGTGGGAAAACCTCGCGGATCGCGCCGTTGCCCATCGCTGGCGTAATTGCGTCAAGCTCCTCCTGACTGATGCCGCCCTGCCACACATTCGTGTCGTAGTCCGGCATGCTCGCCATCGCCACGACTTTGCCCGTCGCCACCTCGATCGCGACCGCATAGCCCGTTGTCGGCTGGGCGTCCTTCAGCGTCTTGGCCGTAGAAGCGCGGGTCGTCGCGATCTGGTCGAGGATCGCTTGCTGCGCGGTGAGCTGGACTTTGCGGTTGATCGTCAGATACAGGTTCTGTCCCTTGACCGGCTTGGTCAGCTTCATATCGCCGACGATCCGGCTCATGCTGTCGATCTGGTAGGACTTATACCCGTTCAGGCCCCGCAGTTCCTTCTGATACATAAGCTCGATGCCGTCATAGCCGACGTCCTCCGTGTCCAGATATTTGAGTGCCGGATCCGACTGGTCTTCATTGATTTTTTTGTAAAAATCGAGATTCTGCTTGGCGCCCTTCATCTTCGCCATATACCCGACGAGTTGCGCGGCGACCCGTTCCTGACTGTACTGGCGGATGCTCTCCTCTACGATCTCCACGTCCGGATATTCGTCGCGGTGCTCGCTGAGGTAGGCGATCTCTTCCTTCGTCAGCCCCGATTTGATTCGCCGCTGCTGGAAGGGCAGATGCGTTCGTCCCTTGATATCCATAGCCTTGACGACGTCCTCGGCCGTAATCGGCTCGGCGTTCTTGTCGCCTTTTTCGTCGAACAGCTTGACGAGCTTCGCTGCCAGCGCCTCCGCCGTCTCCTGCTTCATGCCCGTCTTGAGCGTAAAGTAAAGGGATTGCGTGGAGATCGAATAGGCGATCGGCTGGCCTTTGGAATCGTAAATATTGCCGCGGATCGGCGGAATGGAGACGCCCTTGGTGATCAAGCTCGTCTGGCGTTCCTTAAGGCTCGGGCCTTCAACGAACTGGAGATACGCCAACCGCACGATCAGCATGGAAAATAGAAGAAAGGTGAGCATGAAAAAAACGTTCAGCCGGATGCTGAAGTGGCGGCGGTTGCGTACTTCCTTTTTTTTCTGCTCTTCTGTCTTGACTTCGGCGTTCATCGCGAAGCTTCCCTCCCGGCTCGGACTCTCTATCATTCTAGCATAAATGAGGCTGCGGAGCAGGCGCCCGTATCTTTGGCATCTTGAGGCCTTGTCCGAAAAAAACACCGGCCGCCGCTCTTGGGGAGCGTGGCCGGTGCATATCGGTGGATTTAAACGATGGTCTCGATAAATCGCTTCAGAATCGCCGAAACTTCCGCTCTCGTCGCCGATTCCTTCGGCGCGAAGGCGCCGTTCTCTCTGCCGTTAATCAAACCGTTGTCCTGGCCGTACAATACCGCTTGCTCAGCCCAAGCGTCGATTGCCGATGCGTCGGAATAGTTTAGTTTCGTACCTGCCGCAGCGCTCGTATCCGCCTTGAGGAACTGCGCAAAGCGATAGAGCATCGCGGCCAGCTCCTGCCGCGTCACCTGACGGTCCGGATCGAACCGTGTGCCGCCGACGCCCTGAACGATGCCGCTGCTCGCAGCCCAATCCAAGTACGCGCCGTACCAGCTGTCGTAATTCACGTCCGTGAACGCATGCTGTCCGGTCGCGGCCAATGGGCCGTAGCTTCTCTCGTACAGGCGGCCGATGACGGTCGCCAGCATGGCGCGGGTCATGCCCGTGTTTGGCGCAAAGGTGCGGTCGCTAACGCCGACGAAGAGCTCGCGCTCGGCGACGAAGTCGATGTAAGACTTGCCCCAATGGTTTGCGATGTCGCCAAACGCCTTGGGATTAGCCTGGAACTCGATCGTCTTGCCGGCAGGCGCGATATACTTCATTTCTCCGGAAGCTTCGCTAGAGAAACCGATGAACACCTTGGCGTCTCCATTATAGTAGAACGGCAGTCCCGAGACTTTCGCTTTTGCAAATACCGCCTTAATCGTATGCGCCTCCGTGACATTAGCGAACGTATAGCTGCCGACCTTGCCTACGCTCTTGCCGTCTACCGTCACATCCGAGATCGCATAGCCCGCATCCGGCGTGATCGTAAAGGTCTGGCTGCCTCCGCGGGACACCGCGACATTGCCTGCCGGGCTGATGCTGCCGCCTGCGTCCGCGCTCGCCGCGATCGTCAGGCTTCCGACGGATACGGTGCCTGGCGTGGAGACGATCTCGCCGTAGGCGACCGCATAGGTCGAGAAGTTCTGCGCCCAGATAATAATATGGTTGGCTATTGTGTCGATCATATAGCCTTCCGTAGATGGCGTCTCAGTGGAAAGAGCCAGCTTTGTCATCTTTTGCGCCACGCCGTCATGGAAGCGATAAAGCGTGACGTTGGTTTTACCCGAGAGATCGTACGGCACGATAATCTTAAGCAGACTGCCTACCGTAGACAGTGCGGTCGTGGTCGTCTGGTTGGACGTATCGATCCTCGTTTTAGTCAGCGTCATGTCCAGATACAGGTCGATGCTTTGTCCGCCTGCCAGATTCAGCAGATCGGAAGCGCCCGTCGCTGCGGCTGCGTCCTGCTTCTCCACGCCTAGCGTGATCTTGACCGATCCGCCGTCGGCGACAAGCTGCTGGTCGTCCGCCGTATAGGCGTGCTGCGTATCTGCGAACAGATCGTTCAGCCCGTCTACGACGACGCTTGGCGTGTCTCCTTTAATCTCCAGCGCGCTGTTCTTATTGCCCCTCGGCAGCACAATAAATCGCGGACTGAAATCGTAATCCTGATCTTTTACCGTAACGGCGATCGTAATGATCTGTTCTTCCTTGGTAACGACAAGGTTGTAGGTACCGTTTGGCACGCCGGTGACCTTGAAGTGCCCGTTCGCATCGGTCAATGCGGTGGAGCCGATCTGGACGTTGCCCTTCATCACCTTGACCGCCGCACCGGTAATGAAGTTGGCGTCCGGCGCGTCGTCCACTACTGTGCCAAGGACGCTATACGTGCCGTTGGCTGTGAAAACGATCGTCTTTTCAACGCCCGCCGGGATGCTGCCTTTCGCTTTTACGCGAACCTTCACCGTGTGATCGCCGCTCAAGACCGGCGGATGCGCCGGATCGAAGGTCACCCAGCTGCCTTCGTCGATCGCGTACTCCATCGTCGCATCTGCGCCGACAATCGTATTTAATGTGTCGTTCGCCGATACATTTGGCGCCGCCGGCGCATTCGGCGTGAACTGCAGCGTCGCCGCCGTACCAGCCAGTGCGGTTTCGGTAGCTGACGTGCGAACTTGAACGGTATTCGTGCCGGACAGGTCAGGTGCGTTGGTGCCGTTGTATTTCACATAGGAGCCGCCGTCGACCGCGTACTCCATGCCGAGGGCGAGTCCGGCAATGGTGTTGGCGGCATCGTTGGCTGTCACGACCGGCGCGACCGGACGGGACGGAATGCTCAGCGACTGTGCCGCCGAGTCGGTCGTCGATGCGCCGTTGCCGACCTTAACGATCGACAGCGATGTGCCGAGCCAGCCGGCTTCGATTGTGAGCTTGCCGCTGCCGTCGGCTGTCTTGTTCACGCCGCCGATCAGATAGGTAGCGCCCGGCGTCAGACCGGTCAGCACTTCGTCGCTGTAGCTGATCGCGGCAGTCGGTATCGCTTCCGGCGTCGCCGTGAACGCCCCTACCGTCACCGAGGTCGCCTCTGATGCAAACGTTGTTGCCGTTGCCGCCGTTCGCACATAGTAGGTGTCCGGTGCAAGGCCTGTTACCGTCTCGCCAGTGATTGGCGTCCACGCACCTGACGCGCCCTTCTTGTACTCCAGTGTGCTGTTGACGCCAGTGATCGTACCGTTGTTTCCGCCGGCCGATGTCTCGTCCGTCTTGCCTACGCCGGTCGGCGTGGTTGGACGCGATGGCACAACCAGCGTCTGCGGTGCCGAGTTCGTCGTTGACGTACCGTTGCCGACCTTCTCGATCGACAGCGATGAGCCGATCCAGCCGGCTTCGATCGCAATTTTACCGTCGTTACCCGCCGTCTTAGTCACGCCGCCGATGAGATATTCCGCTCCCGGCGTCAGGCCCGTCAGTACCTCATCGCTGTAGCTGATCGCCGCATTCGGCGTCGTCTCCGGCGTAGACGTGAACGCCCCTACCGTTACCGACGTCGCTTCCGACGCAAACGCCGTTGCAGTCGCAGCCGTACGCACATAGTAGGTATCCGGTGCAAGGCCTGTTACCGTCACGCCAGTGATTGGCGTCCACGCACCTGCCGCGCCCTTCTTGTACTCCAGTGTGCTGTTGACGCCGGTTATCGTGCCGTCATTCCCGGCCGAAGTTTCGTCCGTCTTACCGACACCGGTCGGCGCGGTTGGACGCGATGGCACAACCAGCGTCTGTGGCGCCGAGTTCGTCGTCGACGTGCCGTTGCCGACCTTCACGATCGAGAGCGATGTGCCGAGCCAGCCGGCTTCGATCGCAATTTTACCGTCGATACCCGCCGTCTTAGTCACGCCGCCGATGAGATATTCCGCTCCCGGCGTCAGGCCCGTCAGTACCTCATCACTGTAGCTGATCGCGGCAGTCGGTATCGCTTCCGGCGTTGTGCCCGGTGTATTCGATACACTCGCCGGCGTCTGGCCGAAGTGCACGACCTTGCCATCTTCGTCCACTTCCGCCACGCCGATGTTGTCGCCGTTCGCTGCGGATACGAGGCCGTCGCTTGGCAGGTTCTCGTAAGTCGGCAGCGTATCGCCAACGTTTGGAATCGTCACCGTGCCCGTGCTGAAGTTGTAGTACACCAGCTTGTGGCCTGTTGCAGGTGCCGGCGTCGCTTCAAGCTTCGTCTTGCCGTCATTGTTCGCGCCGGCTGGGTCCGTCGACGTTACCGTCAGGCCCGTGGCCTGCGTCGGCGTCGGCTCCGCCGTCACGTTCGCCGTCGTCTGGCCAAAGTGCACGACCTTGCCGTTTGCGTCCACTTCCGCCACGCCGATGTTGTCGCCGTTCGCTGCGGATACGAGGCCGTCGCTTGGCAGATTCTCGTAAGTTGGCAGCGTATCGCCAACGTTCGGGATCGTCACCGTGCCCGTGCCGAAATTGAAGTACACCAGCTTGTGGCCGGTTGCCGGTGCCGGCGTCGCTTCAAGCTTCGTCTTGTTGTCGTTGCTTGCGCCGGTCGGGTCCGTCGACGTGACCGTCAGGCCTGTGGCCTGCGTCGGCGTCGGCTCCGCCGTCACGTTCGCCGTCGTCTGGCCAAAGTGCACGACCTTGCCGTTTGCGTCCACTTCGGCGACACCGATATTGTCGCCGTTTGCGGCGGTCACCAGACCATCATTTGGCAGATTCTCGTAAGTTGGCAGCGTATCGCCGACGTTCGGGATCGTCACCGTGCCCGTGCCGAAGTTGAAGTACACCAGCTTGTGGCCGGTTGCCGGTATCGGCGTCGCTTCAATCTTCGTCTTGCCGTCATTGCTCGAGCCGGCCGGATCCGTCGACGTTACCGTCAGCCCCGTTGCCTGAACCAGCGTTATATAAGAAATATATCCGCCATTCAACTTGAAATTGCCAGGCGCATACACACCAGCGAGCTTGATCACAAGCTCCGCCGCGTCGTCGTCTCCCTCCGTGTCGATATACAGCGTCGTCACGCCGTCCGCTACGGAGACTTCCACGGAGCGAGCCGCCACGTTCGTGCCGTCCCCGGCCGTCACGCTGCCGCCGGTGAAATCGACGACCGGAAGCGCGTCTGTGTAGCCGTTAATTACTAGCGTACCGCCTGTCTCCGTCACGTATTCCGCATTAACGGGCGTCCCGATCTCTCCGTTCACCGATCCGTCTACGAAGCCGATGACGTTCAGACGGTCGCCTGCGCCAAAGCCGTCAATCGTATCGATGCCGTTGCCCGTCTGGTTGTAAGCAATCGTCTCGGCGCCGGCGCCAAGCGTGATCGTGTCGTTCCCCGACAACGTCCAGATATCCAACTCGTTCGCGCTGAACGTGTTGTCTTCGATCGTCGAGCCGGCCACAGCTCCGCCTTCGGCGATCCCTGTACCGAAGCCCGTAATCGTATTGTTTCTGATCGTCAGGTCTTTGCTGCTGCTGAATCCGATGCCGTCGTTCGAATAGCCGCCGTCATTGGACGTCGTGCTGTTATGCCAAGACGGAACCGATGGGCCCGTAATGGTGTTGCCTTCGATGACAAAGCCGTCACCCGCTTGATACAGCAGAATTCCCGTCGGTCCGCCCAGCCCGAGATTCAAGTAAGAGCCAGTCTCTCCAGGCTCCGGAATGACCAGGCCGATGTCATAGATCTCGTTGTCCTTCACGATCCCGGTCGTGCCTCGGCGGTCGCCTCCGCCGTTCACGCTCCAATCCGAGGATGAGATTTGGATACCGTTGCCCGTGCTGTAAAGCGTCTTGCCGTGTCCCTGCAACTTGTTGTCATGAATGTCGACCTCAAGCGCCGGTCCCCATGCAAGTATGCCTGTCTTGTGGAAACGAACAATTTCCGAGTTCTGTACCGTCACCTTGTGCGCGCCTGTGCCGGCCGCGCCTTCTAGCAGAATGCTCTCGTTATGGTTCGCGCCGGAAGGTTGATCTTGCGGCAAATAATCGACTGGCAGCGGAGCGACCGGGCTTCCGCTGTAATCCGAATAAACGTCCCGCACATCGATGACCTTTACCTGGTCGATCGTCGCCGAAGTATCGCGAACTGCGATGCCGTTGAACGTATAGACGTTTGCGTCTCCAGCATGTGCGGCAATATAGCCCTGTTTGCGCCCGTCTATTGTCAGGTCCTTAATGACGACTTCTCCGGTCGTCGAGGTCTTGACGCCGATGACAGGATACAAGGTTTGATTTTTAAGCGTCTTCCAGTTGGCTGCAACCAATTCGTTGGAATTCGGAGATTCAATGATCGTCTGACCGATTCCCGCGCCTTGCAGCGTGATGTTTTTCGTCACTGATAATTGGTCCCGATATGTGCCTGCCTCAATCGTAACCGTATCGCCGTCCACGGATGCGTCAAGCGCAGCCTGAATGCTTGTAAAATCGGTCGTCGTACTGCCATGCTTCAGGTGGGCGATGACTGGAAGCGGCGTTAATTCGGTTGATGCCGTATCGTCTGTCACGACGTCCGGCGTTTTATTTTGATAACCTGCCGCCCCAACCGTCTGCGTTCCCGAAGGGAGCCACATATAAGCGAGACCGTCCGCCAGCGTAGGCGCCTCATACGTATAATTGCCGGCCAGCGTTCCGCTCACTTGCGAAAATACCGATGTCGCCGCGGCCGGATTCGTCGTGACAGTCACCAGGTAGACATCGTCGCCGCCGGATTTATTTTTGATCAAGCGAGGATTGCCCGTGCCCTCCATGGCGATCGGCCCCACGTTGCCGGCCGCGATCCGCACATCCTTCGCGATGACAGCAGGCCGCGTCACAGACGCGCCTTGGCCGCCACGCACATAGACGTCTCCTGCGTCGTTAGCGATCACGACCGTGCTGCCGCTGCCGTTGCCAAAGGCACGCAGACCTACGCCGCCAACTCCGGTAGCGCCGTTACCGCCTCTTGCCGTAACGAACGAGTTGTCATCAATCGATATTTGACCCGTATAGGTAAACAACCCGTGAGAGCCATTGACTTGCCCGGCGCCGCCGGTCGCCCTGATCCGCGACGAATCGGTGACGACGATATTGCCTTGCACGTAAACCGCCGGGCCACCCGAGGCTCCAGCAGCAGCCCCGCTGCCGCCGGAAGCGGTCACGTCCGCCCCGCCCTTGATCATCAGGCTGCCGCTCGGCGAATAAATGCCGTATTCACTCGCCATGCCATTGCCGCCCGATGCCGATACAAGACCGCCGTCGATAACGATGTCGTTAGTCACGTACAGTCCGGTGCCCGCTTCAAAGCCGGACAAGCTCGTTCCGCCGTTTGCCGTAACCGACGCTGCAGCGCCCGTAATATCGAGTTTCAGCGTAAAAATGCCGTCGCCGCCCTTTTCCGTAACGCTGGTCCCGCCGGTGCTCTGCACCGTGCCGCCGCTGACGGCCACGCTATGGTAAGCCCGAATGCCTCTGCCGCCTTCGTAAAAATCGCCCCGGACATTGTCCGCCAGCGCCTCGCCGCCGACGGCCTTCAGCGAACCGCCTTCGACGCTCAGCTTGCCTGCCTCGCCCTGGGAGCCGAACTCCTCCAGATAGACGCCCGCCCCTCCCCGGTGAGTGACGCTGGAACCGGCCGGAAGGTCGGTACGATCACCGTTTGTCCTGCCGCCGTACGCCTCTACGTCGCCGCTCTTTATGAGCAGATTGCCCCAATTAAGCGCAATGCCGTTGCCGCCCGAGGCACCAACCGAATCCCCGCCGTATGCCTTGACCATGACGCTGCCGTCCACCGTCAGCGAAGCCACGGGATTCGTATTGCCGCTAGTGTTGTCCGACAACAGGTAGATGCCGTTGCCGCTATCTGCGGCAGGATCCGCGGCAGCGCGTCCCTTCGCCGTTAGCGTGCCCGTACCGTTAATCGTAAGCTGATGGTTGGAATCCGAAAAAATGCCGTTGAAGCCCTCGATCGTATTGCTCCCCGCCGTTTCAAGCACGATATCGCCGGGACTGTTATGCTTGACGAAGCCTATGCCGTTGTAGGTGTCGCCGGCGGGCGCCGCGATATTGAAGTTTTCAAGCTTCAACGTAATCGGCTCGTCGACCAGCACATGCACGTTGTCATAGATTTTGCCTGCTTTGCCCTTCAGCGTAACGGTCGAGCCCGCAGGGGCGGTCACGTGAATGCGCGTCGCCGAAGCGGGAGAATCGTCCGTCGTGATCTCCAGCACGTCGCCGTCCGCAGCCAGCGTGGCGTCTTGCCAAGGCTGCGAGGTACCGTTAATTGTATAGGCGGGTGCTGCGGCCGCAGCTCTGTTAACGGTAACGGCGTAGTATCGAGTTGCGCTGCCGCTATCGATCTGAATGTATGCGGTCGCCGATCCGCCCGCCGGCAGATTCAACGATCGAACGCCATAAACGCTGCCGCTTGTAAAATCCGAATTGTCGTAGAACCAGACGATCGCGTTGCTGTCGGCAGGTACGATATCGGCCTTGTCCAGCTTCGTCACGTTGTTCGCCACGTTGATCGACCATGTAATCGGATCACTGTATGTCCCGGCTCCGCCTCCCGGCGCAGCGTCCGTTTTGCCGAGGATGCTCGTCAGCGACGCATCGTTGCTCACGGGTCCCGGCACGTACTCGAATGCGCCGATATCGACAGCGCTGCCGACCTTGCGCGCCTTGCCGCTCAGATCAAAGCTGCCGACGGACTTGCTGTCGTCGCCCTGATCGATCGCTCCCGTCGCAGAGCTTGCCAGACGGAAGTCTCCCCCTATGGCGTCAATAAAAGGGAAGCCTGCGTACACATTATTTCCGTTTGGTGTCGTAACTTTGCCGCCATCATCATAAAAGACCGTTCCGAATGCCGAAACCGTTTGACCTTGCGCTATGTTATCAATCATTAAGTTGTTATAGAATTCAACGGAACTGACGTTGGACTCAATGGCATAGCCGACCGGTCCCAATGCCTGACCCGTCCCCGTATTGGACACACTGTTGCCGTAGAAAGTGTTGTTTACTACTTTCAAATTAAAATCCATGAAATTGCCGATCGTGCCGCCGTATGCATCTCCGCTTGTATGACTGCTAGTGCTGTTATTAAAGAACAGGGAGTTTGTGATCTCGCCGTTCTGTGTTTCCATAAATAATAAAGTTGCCTGATAAGCTGGTCCGTCCGCCCTGAAGGCGTTCAGTTCATTGTCCGCAAAAACGACCCGATCGATATGCGCATCATTGCTAAGCGCAACGATCGAAGTGTTATTCTCGGATGTCATTCTGTTGTGGTCGAAGCGTACATTGCTGATCGTAACGCTGCTATAGTCGCTTCCGGAGACCGCGAGCACGGCCCCGGATCCATTGTAGACGCCAGTCGAATCGTTAAGCTCGAAGCCCGTAAACCGAATATCGGACAGGCTGAACGTACCGGAACCCGTAGCCCGAATACCCGCGTGTCCGTTGCCATCCACCGTGATGGCCGGCAAGCCGGACGCATCCTTAAGACCGGTCAGCATAAAGTTCGTCGAA
This sequence comes from Cohnella hashimotonis, assembly GCF_030014955.1. Classification (NCBI taxonomy): domain Bacteria; kingdom Bacillati; phylum Bacillota; class Bacilli; order Caryophanales; family Paenibacillaceae; genus Cohnella; species Cohnella hashimotonis. The sequence goes on along the minus strand of NZ_JAGRPV010000001.1, from coordinate 1,204,027 downwards.
TCGTTTCCGATTGTCGTACCTTCACTAGCCAATTCGTCCCAGCCTGTCAGATCCGACGCCAGCGTGATCGTCTGCCCTGCCAGCGCCGGATCGAATACGACCTTGCCGTCGGCTACGGCGCCCGCCTGCGCGATCGCCCAGCGCAGCGAGCCTTCACCGCTGTCGTTCGTGTTGACGACGGTGAACGTGCTGCCGCCGCCGGCAGTTCCGGCAACAGTAAAGTTATAATACGAATCCGAACTATTGTCCGAAATAAAGCTGTTGTAGTAGTCCTGTACGACCGCCTTCTGCCAAGTGACCGCGATCTCATGGCCTGCCGGCAGATCACTCGACGGATTAACCGTCAGCATGTTCGAACCCCAACCGGTGATTTGCGAGCTGCCGTTCGCAATCGTCTCCAGCACGGTATTGCTCGTCAGGTCCTTAATAACGAAATTGCCGGCAATTCCCTTCAGAACTTTACCGCTGAATTTAAGCGACAGATCGGCAGCCGGGTCTACGGCCGTCGCATCGTCCGCCGGGCTTGACGCCGCCCGGTCGAAGCCGATCTGCCGTCCGGAGGTGACGTACATGCCGGCGTATGACATTGTAGTCTGCGACTTAAACGTAGATATTTCGCCGTTAGCCAGATCCAGCTTTTTGATAGCCGACCCTGTAGTTTTTGTATCAAAAAAATAAGCCGTACCGCTTGCAAAATCGATTGCCAAATCGCCCGGATTTGCGGCGACTTCCGTTTTGATGGTTGTACCGGTTAGTTCGCCGGGCTTGATTTTCAACAATGCATCACCGACGCCAACGTTACTAGAATCACTGTCCGCCGTTAAATAATAAAGGTAGCCGTCAACCGGGTTAAACACCATACCGGAATAAGCCGGAGAGGACGCCAACGTCGGTCCTACAGTACCGGTCGTCCCGGAGACGATATCAATACTCTTGATCTGCTTTGCGGTGTTATCGAAGTAATAAACTACGCCGCCGACGACATCCATTGCCAGATCACCCAGCGATGTAGCGAGTCCGTCTTTAATGACTGTGTCATTCGTTCCATCCGGACTCATTCTTCTAAGCGAGCCCCCCGTTGGCGTAGATACCGTGCCATCATTGGATACATAGTAGAGATAGCCGTTAGCAGCGTCGTAGAACATACCGTTATACGCCGGGTTTTGCGCCAGAACCTTTACCTTGCTTTTTAAATCTGCCGTCAGGCTTGTGCTTTGAATGGACTTTTCAGCCCCGGATGCAGTATTTCCCGCGAAGTAGTAAGCCTTCTCGTCGGCAATATTCAAAGTCAGATCGCTTGGAATAAAAGCAACTTCGGTCGCGATCGTAGTCTCGTTCGAGCCATCGGTACCGATGCGAACCAGCGCGTCGTTAGCGCCTGCAGTTGAACTGCTGCCGTCGGACGATAAGTAGTAGATATAAACCGGATCGCCGCTTGCCGGCATGCCGGCGTTGACGGCTCCGACAGGCAGCAATCCCGCTATGATCGCGAAAAATAAAAGCATTGCCATTAGTCTTTGCGTTTTACGTTTGTACAAGATGAATCCTCCCCCGAGAATAAATCCGATTACTCGACTTTTGTCGACATATTTCCAATTTATCACTAAAAACTAAACAATCACTTAACAACTGAATACAATTATGACTAAAAAAGAACCGGTTCCGCTTTTGAAAGCGGGACCGGTGGCAGATCTTAAATCAAATCCGATTGTTTGAGCAGCCGCTCGATCAGCGTCGCTACCTCTGCACGCGTCACGTCTGCTTTGGGCTCCAGCTTGCCGCCGCTGCGACCGCTGATTAAGCCGGCCTTGGCCGCCAGCGCGATGCTATCCTTCGCCCAGCCGCCTGCGCTCGCGCTGTCCGGAAATTCGGCCAATGCCGCAGATACGTCGACCGTGCCTACTTTGTCGGCCAGTCCCGTCAGCTTCATCGCTTTGGCGACGACCGACATCGCTTGCTCGCGCGTGATCTTGGCGTCCGGACGGAACGTGCCGTCCTCAAAGCCCGCGATCAAGCCGTTTGCGACGGCCGCCCGAACCGCGCTCGCATACCAGGCATCGGCCGCCACGTCGGCGAATGTATTGTCGACTTCTCCAAGCTTCAGGCCCAGCCCGCGCACGACGATTGCAGCGAATTCCGCCCGCGTGATACTCATGTTCGGACTAAACGTCGTATCGCTTACGCCGTTGATGACGAAGCGAGAGCCCATGTCGTTCACTGCATCCTTCGCCCAATGGGTTTCCACGTCCGCGAACGTCTGCGGATGCCAGACGATTGAATACGTGCTATTCGTCAGGCTGTGAATCTCGGCGTAGTACTTGCCGTCGATCAAGGTAATTTTCGTCGGCACATGGCGAAGCGTACCGTCCGGATCGACCACGATACCCGTCGTGATCTTGTCGGGATCGATACCGTCAGGCAGCGCAATCGTGCGCGCCACATAAGCGTTGAACTTGGAAACTTCGATTGTTTTACCGTTATAAGTACCGGTCACCGTGAAGTCGATCGACGGCACGAGGAGGGAGAACCCGCCTTCCGTTGCCGCATTCTCGACGACCTGCGACGTCGAAGCCGGCGTCTGTGCAATCGTAATCTTAATCTTGATATCTTCAAGCTTCACGTCCGCACCAAACTGCGCGGACATCGCATCGATATTGATTTGCTGCGCCGGCAGCGTATAGATGGCCTTGTCCGTCTTCAGCTCTAGCGTTGCCGCCCGGTTCGCCATGTTTTTGACCATCTGGCCCGTGAGCTCGCCGACGATAACGCTCGATTCCGACTTGACCGGAATCATGACGATCGCCCCGTTGCCTTCGGCATCCAGTTTCGCCTGAAGCTTGGCGGCGTCAATAGAAATGCTCATCGTTTTAACGCCGTTTACTTCCGTTGTCGTTGCTTTGCCGGCGTTCTCGACCTTGCCGTTGACGAGCACCTCGACCGACGATTCAACCGGAGCCGTCGGATTAACGTACGGCGTCTCAACGACCGGCTCGTTCGCCGATACGGCCGTCGTACTGCCATAGCGTGCGACTTTGCCGTCGGCATCGACTTCCGCAACGCCAATCTTGTCGCCGTTCGCGGCTGCGATCAGACCGCCGCTCGGCAGGTCCGTGTAGCCCGTCAGGGTGTCGCCGACGTTCGGCACGACGACCGCGTCGGTTGCGAAATTGCGATACATCAGCTTGTTGCCGCTCGGCTGAATTTCTGCGGCCTCAAGCTTGGTTTTGCCATCGTTGACCGCGCCGGTCGGATCGGTCGACGTCACTGTCAGGCCCGCGGCAGGCACGGCCGCCTTGTAGACCGCAACGGTCGCAGGCAATCCCTCGACGACATAACCTTCGGGCGAATTCACGGACAGCTTCACGTTGCCTTCAGAAACGACGGATGACAACGCCACGCTCCAATTCCGTCCCGAACCCGTGAGCGATCCCGCTACGACGGAGCCTGTGTCGTCAATGATCGAGATATCGTTCGCCGTCAGTCCCGCGATATCTTTATCGAACGTAAACGCGATTTTGGTGGAAGTCGCTGCCCTGGACACCCCGTCGGCCACCGCCGATTCTAGGGTTACCTGCGTCGGGCCCTGCTGCTCGATGAAGTTGGCCGTCACGCTCAGTGCAGCCGTTATATTCGCGTCCGACCGGGTTGCCTGCGGATTGCCGTCGCTCCAATCGACGAATTGGTATCCGTCATCCGCAATGGCTGTAACCGATGTGCTGGACTCGCCGTGCGCGACCGACTGATTGGCGTCGCCGGAGATGCTGCCGTGCGCCCCTGCCGCGTAAGTAACGGCATACGATTTCGTCTGCAGCACGATGACCTGAGTGGCCTGCATCGGCACCAGCCAGATCCGCTTGCCGTCGAAGACGCCGCCGCTGAACATATTGGTTCCAGAAGGAACGAAGCTTGAAGGCCAATCGGAATAGCCTGTCATTGCGCCGCTGTCCTTGTCGATTCGCAGAACAGTTTTCCCTTGCTGGGTACTTGGCGCCATCCAGATGCTTTGTCCATCGAATGTGCCGCCGCTGAATCTTCGGTAGTATGACGCTGACGCCAGATCGGACGGCCAGTCGCTGTATGCAGTCATCTCGCCAGATGACGTCTTCAGCTTGACCGTTTCGTTCGTCCCGTTTCCGCTAGCGGGGAACATCCACAGGTACTGCCCTGCCAGCACGCCGCCGCTAAAGCTATTCTTCGACTTATCAAAACCTCCAGGCCAAACGCTGTAGCCGACCATCGCGCCCGTAGCGGGATCCAGCCTGACGACCTGATTGGCGCTGCTTGGAATCAGCCACACATACCGGCCGTCGAAAAGACCGCCCCTAAAGCCGCCTGCGCCATTAAAACCGGTTGGCCATGAGTCATATCCCGTCATCGCGCCTGTTGTCGGGTCCAGCTTGACCACCTTATTCACGGCCGCGGGCACGAGCCAAATGTTATGCCCGTCATACACGCCGCCGCTGAACGCGGTAATGCCGATCGAAGTGGTACCGGCGGGCCAATTGTTATACCCCGTCATAACGCCCGTATCCTTGTCCACTTTGATGACCCGGTCCGCGCTATAAGGAATCATCCAGATCGATTGTCCGTCGAATACGCCCGAAGAAAACGCGATCGTGCCCGTTGGCGGCGTTTTAACAAAACCGCTCGGCCAGTCCTTGTATACGGACATCGCCGCAGAATCTTTGTCGATCTTTAAGACGCCGTCGGCCTGGTATGGAATCATCCATACGTTTTGCCCGTCGAATACGCCGCCCGAGAACGCAAACGTCCCTTTGTTTAATCCCGCAGGCCAATTGCTGTAGGCCTTCATCTCAACAACCGAGCCAAGCGGATGGGGAGCGATCTGCCCGCTGTAGCCGAAGCCGTCCTGATTGTAGATCAGACCCGTCGACGGGTTCTCCGGATCGATATTGGCATAAGCCGCGCCGCCCGGATTGGCGGCCGTCAGAATGAGGATGCCTAATACGATCAAGTTAAGCACACGCATAGCCGGATGAGTTCGCATCTTGCACCTCTGTCTGAAAGTTAGGTTCATCGTTAATTCGTTGACCTATCTAGCCCAAATTATCATTGAGGGCTTAACAGGTGCTTAACATCATCGGCAAGCGCCATAACGACAAAAAAAGATCGTCAGCCGCCCGGCGCGAAGTGCTTCGGGCATGGTGACGATCCTCGTATCCAAGCGTTATTTCATCCCCAACGTCAGATGAACGACGCTGCTGTTAAATTCCTTGCCGTCCCATACGGTATAAGCAAAGGCTTGCCCGGAAGGACTCCAGACGGTCTGCGGATTCTCGACGTCCACCGCGATGCTGGTCGACTTGTCGGCCAGCAGATCGTACACGTAAAGTCCCATCACATTCGTTCCCGACGCGGCGCCTTTGAGACCGTATGCGATCAGCCGCTGATCCGGCGACCAGGAAACGCCGTCAAGCTCCGTGCCCTCCGCGATGACTTTCGGATTTTTCCCGTCGGCATCGTACATCGTCAACGTCTTTTTGGAATCGGCGTACTGCAGCACAAGCATCTGCTTACCGTCCGGGGACGGCACCAGATCGGCTACGCGCGCCAGATTCAGATTGGTCTGCGTACCTGTGGCCGGGTCTGCCATATGCAGCGTCTCGTCCGCATTGCTATTGTAATAAATCTTGCCGTTCATCTGCCTCACGATGATCAGACCTTCCGCCGGAACCCCTTTGACAGCCTCGATCTTGCCGTCGGTACTCGCCGTATAGGCTCCACCGCTGTATGCGGCGCCGATTACCTTGCCGTCGTCCGTCCAATGCGCGCTCATCGCGCCGGCCGTCGGTCCGCCGGTAATCGGGAACGAATCCATCGTCGCAAGGTCCAGCACGCGGTAGATTGGATCGCCCATCGAAAACTCGCTGTAGAGCAGATGCTTTTTATCAGGCGACAGCTCCCCGTCGCCCAAATTCACGTTTTTCTGTTCCTTCAGCGGTTCGAACTTCTTGGTTCCGAGATTGTAGCGGTAAAGACTCCTCGGGTAGGAATCGGCCAGCTCTTCCAGACTCATCTTGCCCAGCGCTTCATTGGCTTTAATCGCGACCGTAGTCTCTTCGTCAAGCCAGCCGGTAATCGCGACATGCTCGTGAGGTTCGATTTTACCCAGTGTTATATCGGGCGTGCCCGCTTCCTTGCCGGCATCGTCGATGACCGTTATCGTTTTGCCGGGCTCCTTGATCACCTCGCGGTTGCCGGCCTGATTGTCGCTGCATGCGGCGAGCGTCATGAGCAGCGCCGGAACGGCCACTGCGAATTTCAATACGTTTGCTTTCATTGTTATCCCCTCCTTGCCCTTCAATTTAACAGCCGAATGTTGATAAAGTACGACCGAATGTTTCGAAAATGTAAACAAACATATCGAATTTACGCCACAATTACGAGGATTCTCCGCCGCTCCACGCCGGATACGCGACGCTGAACGTCGTCCCCTCCGCATCCGACCGCAGGAGCGCGATGGAGCCGCCTTGCATTTCCGCATACTTTTTAGCCAACGCAAGTCCCAGGCCGGCGCCGCCGTTTTCCCGCGACCGGTTCTTATCCACCGTATAAAAAGGCTCGAAAATTTTGTGCACGACCGCTTGCGGAATGCCGATGCCCGTATCGGCAATCTCGATGACGACTTGACCGGCCCGCTCCGCGCAGCTGACGCTGATGCTGCCTTTGGCCTTGTTATACTTGATCGCGTTGTCCAGCAGATTCATCAGCACAATCGTCAAGCTGTCGCGGTCCGCGTCCGCGCTGGCTTCCGACAGGTTCGTCTCCAGACGGAGGCCGAACTTCTCCATCTTGCCCTGCAGACTGCCGAGCACCGACTCGGTCGTCTGACGCACATCCACCTTTTCCTTGGAAAATTCAAAATCGTATTTCTCCAGCGCGGATAGCCTCAGCACCTTCTCGACCATTTCGTACAAGCGTTGCGTGTCGCCGGCGATGTTCGTCTTGGCCGTCTGCAGCAGCTCCTCGTCGTCCGGATACATATCCATGAGATCGAGATAGGCTTTAATCGAAGTTAAGGGCGTTTTGAATTCATGCGTGACATTGCCGATAAACTCCTTCTGCTGTTGATCCAGCTGGGACAGCTTGTCGACCGCCAGCTTCAGCTTTTCCCGCTCGTCGTCCTTGTCCCGGATCGTCTGCCTGATGCGCTCGCTCATCATGCGAATGCCTTCGCCAAGCTCGCCGATCTCGTCCCTGCGCTTCACGCCGGCCGTCTCGTAGCTGCCTTCCCTGATCCGGTTCACCGTCCGATTCAGCTTGATAATGCTGCCGGAGAGCGCGTTAAAATAAAAATAAGCCAAAATAAAGCTGAGCAAAAACGTACCGGCGCCGATATATACGAAAAGCTGCCTGATCTCGTGGTAAAAAACGTCGTTCGCAGCCAGGTCGTAATAAAACTGCACGACGCCTACCTGCTCGTTGGCGACTTTCAAGGGAGAAAGGTAGTAAAGAGAATCACCTTCGACCAGGTAAGCCGTTTTTTGCTGAAGGGCATAAGTCAACGTCTGGCCGATGCCCGCAGACAAGGCGCCGGATTTGTTTTTATAGATAGCCTTCCCGTCGGCGTCGTACAATTCGATCGCCTGACCGCTGATCATTTCCAGCTGCTTGCCGAATTCCGCTCCCTTGGAAGCGAGGTAAGTCTCGGGTACTTTGTTCAACTGGGCCGTCAGCGACTGGCGCAAGTACGTATTCGCCGTCGCAGCCTGCTGGGCCAAGAACTGCTCGACCTGCACCCGCTGATTTTTCTGAATGCCCTGGAGCACGAGCAGACTCAGCACGATAACCGTCAACAGCAGAAGCGCGGCCAAAAAAGCGCTTGTCTTGAGCTTGATGCTAATTCTCAACGCGCCCGCCTCCCGCGGCTTTATAACCGATCCCGTGCACGGTCTGAATAACCTCGCTGTACGGCTCGCCCAGTTTTTTTCTCAGCCGCTGCACATGGATATCAACGGTCCTCGTACCTCCTGCAAAATCCATACCCCACACCAGGTCCAGCAGCTGCTCCCTTGTGTATACCAGGCCGGGCCGTGCTGCCAGCTGCGCCAGCAGGTCGAACTCCTTGGGCGTCAGGTCAAGCTGTCTCCCACCCGCCTCCGCCCGCCTTTTGCCGATATGCAGCGAGACGCCTTCCAACTCGATCTCGGCCGCTTCCTCTTTACCCCCGGCCGCCTGCATTCTCCGCAGCAGCGACCGGAGACGCGCCAGCAGCTCCCGCATATCGAACGGCTTGGTCATATAATCGTCGGCGCCAAGCTCCAGCCCGAGAATTTTGTTGACGATATCCTCCTTGGCCGTCAGCATAATGACGCCGATACGTCCTTTGTTCTGCAGCTTCTTGAGAATGTCATAACCGTCCATGCCCGGCAGCATTACGTCCAGGACAATGGCTTCCGGCTGGTAGACGCTCAGTCTCGCCAACGCCTTGCCGCCGTCGTAGACCGTCTCGACCTCATAGCCTTCACGCTTCAAGGCGTAGGCGATGGCGTCGGCAATTTTCCGCTCGTCTTCGATCACCATCACTTTTTCGTGCATGGGCGGGTCCTCCGTTATTAAAAGATAAGGATAAATTCCCCAATTTCCTTTCATTTAAAAAAGCCCCGCCCGCAGATCGGCTCTCGCGGGAGAACACGGTCGTGCAGACGGAGCAATAATCGATACTTCTAATCACTCTGGTTCATTTGTTTCTCACTGCCCTGCTGACGTGTTCGTCGCGGACTTCGCAGGTCCCGCATCCGTCAAGCCGACCGCTGCATCGTAAGCGTCGAAAATCTTGCGCGCGATCGGCGCCGCGCCCCAGCCGCCGTAGCCGCCCTCAGGGACGACGACCGCAACCGCGAGCTTGGGATCGTTGGCAGGCGCGTAGGCGATGAACACCGCGTTCTCGACGCGTCCGCCGCCGACGTCCTGCTCCGACGTACCGGTCTTGCGCCGAAACGAGTACTTGAAGTCCTCGAAGCCCTGCACCTTGACCTGCGACATGCCGCTCTCGATCGTCTGCCAGTAGCTCTTCGGAAATTCGATCTTATTGAGCACTTCAGCCTCGTAGTCTTGCACGACGTTGCCGTCCGTATCTTCGATGCGGTCGACGAATTGCGGTTTGAGTCGCGTGCCGCGGCTCGCGAGGGTCGTCGCGTACTGCGCCAGCTGCAGCGCCGTATAACGGCCCTGTTGGCCGAACGAGGAATAGATGAGCGCGGACTGCGCGCTGCCCCGCTTGGACTCGATATAATAGTTGACCGATCCTTTGGATTCGCCCGGCAGTCCGCTCTCCGTCTTGACGCCGAGACCGAACTCCTTCATATAACTGTCCCAGACGTCCAGTCCTTTGGTTCCATCGCGCAAATAAAGCGCATTGCCGACCATTTTGGCCATGTAGGCGTTGGACGAGTGGGCGATCGCCGACGACGGCGTCAGCGTGCCGTTGGCGGCGCTGCCCGCGTTGCGGACCTTCGTCTTGTGGCCTTCGGCGCCGAACTCGAAGTAGCCCGGATCGGACATCGGGGAGCCGGTATTGATCAAACCTTCGTTCAGGCCGAGCAAGATGGTGAGCGGCTTCTGCGTAGACCCCAGGTTGACGAGCGAGGACGGGTGCTTCTTGCGTTCCTTCTCGTCTTCGTATGGCGCTTGAACCTCGCGGATCGCGCCGTTGCTTAGGTAAAACTGAAACTGCTCGTAATTTTTCGCGCTGATGCCGCCCTGCCATACGTTCGCGTCGTAATTGGGCATACTCGCCATCGCGACGACCTTGCCCGTCTTGACCTCCATCGCCACCGCGTATCCGGTCTTGGCGTTCGGCGCGCGCTCCTGCTTGTTGTTTGACGTGCGAATTTTTTGCAGATGCTCGGTAATCGCGTTCTGGGTGGCCAGCTGGACATCCTTGTTAATCGTCAGATACAGGTTGTCTCCCTTAACCGGCTTGGTCAGCTCCATAGGACCGATAATCTGGCTCTGGTTGTTGACCGGATAAGTTTTCAGCCCGTTGCGGCCGCGCAGCTCGGACTGATACATGAGCTCGAGACCGTCGAATCCGACGTCCTCCGTGTCCAGGTATTTAAGCGTAGGGTCGTCTTGATCCTTGTTGATATTTTTGTAAAAATCCAGCGAGGTCGCGCCCGACAGCTGCTTCATATAGCCGACGAGCTGCGTCGCGACGCGCTCCGTGCTGTATTGGCGGATGCTTTCCTCGACGATATCAATGCCCTTGAACTCGTCGCGGTGCTCGCTGAAGTAGGCGATCTCTTCCTTCGTCAGCCCCGACTTGATCCGGCGCTGCTGAAACGGATAATGGACTTTGCCCTCGAAGTCCATATCGTCGTAAATCTCGGACGCCGTGAGCGGTTCCTTCGTCTTATCGCCGTACTGCTTGAACACCGCCTCAATGTTTGCGGCCAGCGCGAGACCTGCCGCCTTCTTGGTGCCCGGCTCCAGCGTGAAGTAAAGCGACTGCGTCGACGTGGAATACGCGATCGGAAACCCCGTCGAATCGTAAATGTTGCCGCGGATCGGCGGAATCGACACGTCCTTGGTCGCCATCTGATGCTCTTGCTCTTTCAGGCTGGGACCTTCTACGAATTGCAGATAAGCAAGACGAATAATCAAAACGGAAAACAATCCGAAAACGGTAAAAAAGAAAAAGTTCAGACGAATGCTGAAGTGACGGCGGTTGCGTATCCCTCTCCGCTCCGCCTCTTCCGTCAGCTTGTCGCTCATAAGTCAGTTCCTCCTGTAAAGGCTTGGCCCGCAAGCGAGCCATCTTGCCGAAGCGGCCGTGCTTTGGGCCACTGTCTGAATGGCGGCGCTGCGATAGCGGCAATGCCTATCGGCGCAGAACAAAAGTTACCTGGCGCAATAGCGGCACGGTTTGCCGCTATTGGCTGCATAACCCACACTTCCGGCGCATAGCGGCACGGTTTGCCGCTATCGGCTGCATAACCCACACTTCGCGGCGCTTAGCGGCACGGTTTGCCGCTATCGGCTGCATACCCCACAATTTCCGGCGCTTAGCGGCACGATTTGCCGCTATCGGCTGCATAACCCACACTTCCGGCGCATAGCGGCACGGTTTGCCGCTATCAGCCGCATAACCCACACTTCGCGGCGCTTAGCGGCACGGTTTGCCGCTATCGCTTTCACCGCACACGTTGTCAGATGGAATTACGGCATCGTTTGCCGCTATCGGCCCAAAACAAGTGCTGCTTGACACTATAGCGGCAGTCTTTGCCGCTATAGGCGCTGAACCCATGTTATCTGCCATTAGCGGCACTTTTTCCTGCGCCCGCCTACGCCGAGCGAATGTGCGTGTCGTCGAAACGCGGCGGGTTGAACCAGTCCCCCGTCTTCGCCCACGTCGAATCGAGCGGAATCCACTCGCCCCGGTCGCCGAGCAGCACCTCGTTCCAGGCATGCGGGCCGTAGCCGCCCTGCCCGTTGTAGCCCTGGCCGGTCACGACGCGCACGTTGAGACCGACCGAACGCGCCATCGCCGCGTACAATCGAGCATAGTCGATGCACACGCCCTCGCGCGTGCGGAACGTATCCTCCGGCGACTGCTCGCGCCACTCCCCGCGCTGCTCGTACGCCTCGGCTTTTCCGTTGTCGTAGGCGACGCGCGTGCCGACCCAATCGTACAGCGCCCTCGCCTTCGCCTCGTCGCCGTCGGATTGCGCCGTCACTTCCTTCGCCGCGCTCACGATATCCGTCGGCAGGTCGGCGTCGATGATGTCGTAGCGCTTCTGCCATAGCTTATCCATCTCGCCCTGCATCGAAGCGGCGAGCACCGGCAGCCGCTCGGTCAGCAAGTCGCCGGCAGCAGGCCGGATAATCTGCGCAGCCGCCTCGCGATAAAGCGCGGACTGCTCGATATACTGGGCGAAAACGCTCTGCGGCGACAGCGCGCAATAAGCGAACAGGACGGCGGTCACGAGGATCGCCCGTCCGCCGCCCAGCGCCGCGCCGATGAGGCCACCGACGGTCCGGCTGACCGGCCCGCCGCCCGGTACAAGAACAAAAGGCGCGGCGCCCACGCGAATGAGCAGCGAGGAGACCGTGCCAAGCACATACCGGAGCAGCAAGTAGGCGATCAAGAACAAAACGGCAAAACGCAGCAGCGGGAGATCCCGCACGCCTGAATAGGCGGTGTAGCCAAGCTGGCGCCACGTCGACGCGTCCGCGGCGGGCTGCGCCCATTCGCGATCCGCGAGCCAGCGCTGGACCGCGGGCGACGCCGCCGACGCGCACCAGGCGGCGGCTCCCATCGCGAGCAGCGTCAAGATCGCGCCGGACAGAAACAGAAACAACTGCTTGGCGGAGCCTTTGGCGCCCCGCCTCATGCCTTGGAGCAGGGACACCGCTACGAGCGCGAGCAGCGCGATAGTGACGAAGTTCCCGTCCAGCCAACTCATTTCGATGCTTGCAGCGCCGTCGTCACGAAGTCGCGAACGGGCCCTTCCATTTTCCACGTGCCCAGCGATACGCTCCGGAACTTCACGTCCACCTCGCCGGAGTTGGGGGTGCCCGTCAATTCCAGATTCGGAGATTTGACGAGATAGGTGCCGTCCGGGTTCAACGTATAAGTCGCTTTTTTGGCCTCGTCGGCCATCGCCTTGGCTGCCTCGTCCTTGACGGCGGACGTAGCGGTCTCCACGACCTGCCCGCCGATCTCCTTCAGATCGTTCACCGTATAGCCGCCATAAACGACAACACCCACGATGATCGCAGCGGCCAGCACCCACTTTAACACGGTTTTGACCACGTTCAATATGACCAGCAGCGCGACGACCGCGATCAGGATCAACACCCAATGATCGGTGACGAACTGCTTCCAGGCCTCGGGTTCGAAGCTCATAGGATCTCCTCCATAGCTATAAATCTGTACTCTATTATACTTTACAGATTTGCCCCGCGTAAAACCCCGGACTTAGGACCGGAATTTGAACGCTTGCTCGCCCCGCCGGCGCTGGCGGTCTTCGATCGTATTGTAGACGTAAAGATGGGTCCACTTGGCACCGATCCGGATCGCCAGCGGGACGACGGCCAGCATCAGCGCAGCCCCCGCGCCCAACCGAATCCAATAAATGAGACCGATCCTTGCGGCCAGCAGCGTCTCCGGAACGGCCCAGAGCATCAATGTCCCCGGCAAAAAATAGATCGTAAGCCAAACAGGCATGTACAGCCATCCGAAAATAGAACTGCGCAGCGTGCTAGCCTGCACGAACGCAAGCGCGCTGACGATCAGCCCGCATAGTAAATAAGCGGTCAGTAAATAAAATATGCTCCCGATCCGATCGACATGCGAAAAGTAGGCAAGCCCCTCTCTTCCGCTCAGCGCGACGCCCGCGAACAAGATGGCCAGCAAGCCTCCCGCGGCTCGCAGCACGAACGCCCATAAGGCGATAAATCTGGCCAGCAGCAGGCGATGCCGCGGATATGGGAGCCCAAGCCACCACTCCAGCCTGCGCTTGTTCCCCTCGTGGGACATCTGAATCGTAATCGCCAGCAACGGAAAGATGCAAGGGATGACCAGCATTGCCCGCAGAGCGCTCAACAGACCCATGGGATCCCTGGCCCCGAAATAGCCGCCGACGCCTGCCAGCAGGAGGAACCCTGCGTAAATCAGCCGCACGGGCTTGATCGAAGACCAATAGGCATACCGCGAACGCTCCAGTGCGTATAGCGCGGAGAACCCGGTACCGACGCGCCCGCTCTTGACGGCGGCATCCTGCCGCCCCCGCTTCCCGCCCATGCCCGCGAAGCTGCCAGGGCGATGACGGGCGAGATCGCGCATTCCATAATGGACTGCGAGCCATAAGCAGGCGCGATAGGCCAGCGCGGCAAGCATAAGGCCGACGATCGCGTACAAGACGACAGGACCGGCGCCCAGGTATGGCGTCGCGTCCGTTTGGAGATTGGAGACGAGTCCGAACAAGCTGAACGGCAGGATCAATATCGCGATCCATGGAATGAGGAGCCATCTTCGCCAGCCGTAATACATACCGAGCAAGCTGTACCCGGCGAATGTGCCAATCGGAACGAGCGCGGCATACAACAGCGCGTGAGCGAGCGCGAGGCTTGCGAATTCGTCTCCGGCGAGCGTCGTCCCGGCCTCCGCTTGTCCCGCGAATCCGACAGCGCCGTGGCCTAAGCATACGAGCCAAATGCCGGCAGCCGAGACGTACTGAATTCCGCAAGCGGCAATCAGCTTGGCCTTGACCAGACTGTGCCGCGAGACGGGCACACTTAGCCACCATTCTCGAAATCCGTTTTCCCATACCGTCATGGCCATGCCGCCCCCCGTGTATAACGAGATCAGCAAGACAAGCAGCGCGCCAAGCGCGAAGACCGATTCGGCCGAAAAACCGTCTCCGAAAAAAAGGAGCGAAGCGACGAGCAGCGCGGCCAGGGCCAATGCCCAGTAAGCCAGCGATGCGGCGTCCCTCGGCAGCATCGAACGATAAGCCCGCCATTCGAGCGTCAGCAGCGTAACTTCTTGCGGCTCCGGAAGGAACCGATTGCGGATCCGATCGCGCGCGCTCATGCGAACACGTCCCGATAACACGATTCGACAGAGCGTCCGCCGGCACGGAGCGCCTCCACGTCATGGCAGCCGAGCATGCGCCCTTCGCCGATGAGCACGATCCGGTCAAAAAGGTTTTCCATCTCGCGGATATCGTGCGTAGCGATCAGGAATGTGCGCTCTCCGTCCGCCAACTCTCCGACCACCGCCTGGGCGATCGACTCGCGCGAGACCATGTCGACGCCCGCGAACGGCTCGTCGAGAATAATGATCGGGGCCTGCCGCGACAGGCAGGTGAGCAGTTGAAGCCGCGCTTCCTGGCCGCGGGACATCGCTCCGATCCGCTGACCGCGATTCACGTCCAGCTTCACGGCCAGATCCTCCATCCGCGCTTGACTCCAATCCGGATAAAGCCCGGCCGCGAGCCGCAGCCACTCTCCCGCGCCGAGATACGGCGGCAGCTGTCCCCGGTCCGGCAGGAAAGACAGGACGCCGAGCCGCTCGGGCCCGGCAGGGGCGCCGAAAAGCTCCGCCCGCCCACTGTCCGGCGGGAACATGCCCGTCAGAATTCGCATGAGCGACGACTTGCCCGCGCCGTTCGGACCGAGCAGTCCTGCCAGGCTGCCAGCCGGTATCTCGAAGGATACGCCGTCGAGCACGATTTTCTTTTTCACGCGAAGCGATACATCCACGCAGCGAATGGCCGGCGCCTTGGCTCCGGCGGGCACAGAGAACTTCGACTCCGAATAACGCGTATCCGTCATGAAGATCACTCCTTTTCACGGGCTAACGCCAATAATTGATCGAGAGTCAATCCGATCGAGCGGGCCGTCTCCTCGAGCCTCGCGACTGCTTCCCGAGCCAGCTCTCTGCGCGAGATCCCTATCGCCGCTTCATCCTCCGTCACGAACGTCCCCTGCCCCCTGTAAGTCACGATTAATCCCGGGCGCTCCAGCTCCTGGTACGTCTTCATGATTGTCGTCGGATTGACGCGCAGGCTGGACGCCGCCTCGCGGACGGATGGCAGACGCGTACCGGGCTCGAGCTCGCCTCTGGCGATCATCGCGCGTATCTGCTCCACGAACTGTTCGTACAGCGGTCTGGAGGGATCGAGTCGGAAATCCTCCGGCTTCCATAGGCGGATCGGCGGCATGGTCACACCCCGCTTCCATTGTATGAAGTGTTTGGTTACACACCATACACTTTGAGCATAGTGTACCACGCACCGCCATACACTTCAAGTCACGCTTTCCCGCGAAAAGGTCATATCCTCGTCCCACTGGGCGTACAAGTAGAAATAACGTTTAAGACGCCCGTCCTGCGTCTTTGCAAATGGAGGCGAACGCCGGTGAGAATGGCCGTATGGCTGTATTTGTTTCTATTCGTCGCGTTCTTCGATCTTCACGCCCAGTACCCGATGCTCACGCCGTTCGCCGTATCGCTTGGCGCAGCGCCCTCGTTCATCGGACTGGTGATGGGGATGTACTCGCTCACGCACCTGCCGGGCAATCTGCTCGCCGGCTACGGCGTGGACCGGTACGGAAGCCGATTTTTTATCTCGGCCAGCCTCGTCGGCGCCGGCGTGCTGCTCCTGCTGCAATCCAGGGTCACCGATCCCTGGCATCTGCTCTACGTCCGCTCAGTGAGCGGCTTCGTGCTCGCTTTCTTGTCCCCGGCATGCCTGTCGCTGCTGGCGAAGCTTACGAGGGACCATATTAAGCGCGGCAAACTGATGGCAGGCAACGGGCTCGTCCATACGATCGCATCCGTCGTGTCTCCCGCCGCAGGCGCCTATCTCGCAGCCAAGGTCGGCTTCGCCCAGTCGTTCGCGCTTCTTGGTTGGGGGCTGCTCGCGACCGGCTTGCTGTCGCTTTGGTTCGTGCGGGATCCGAAGCGAGACGCAGATGCAGACGTGCCTACGGCTGACGCGACTGCCGATGGCGCAGCTGCGGTCGCAAGCGAAGCCGCGCTGGCGGAGCAGGCTTCGGTCGGCGCGCCTGTGCCGGCCGAAGAAGCGGAAGGGGCCTCGCCCGGGGCTGCGCCGCGCAGGTTTCCCTGGGCGGTATTCTTGTTGCCCGTGGCCATGGCATTCGCGCAAGGCATCCTATCCTTCGAGCTGCCGCTGAGGGCGATCTCCGCAGAGGACGGCGGCGTCCTGAAGACGGGCATCCTTTTTTCCGTCGTCAGCCTTGGCGCGCTTGCCACGCTTGGCCTGCTGTTTTTGCAGCGGTACCTGCCCTATTCGCGCTGCATCATCGGCGTGCTGCTGCTCGCGCTCGCTTATTACGGGCTTGCCTCGGATTGGCCGGTTCCCATGATGGCGCTCCTGTTCGTCGTCGGCATGGCCAAAGGCGTCGTATTTCCGGCAATGACATCGTTCCTGCTGCAGCTCAGCGGACCCGCGCGGTACGGCCGGACATTTTCGATGATGGCGATCGCCTCTTCCATCGGCGCCTTCCTCGGCCCGGTGGCGGCGGGCGCCTTCCGCGGACATTTGTCGCCTTTTTTCCTGTCCTTCGCCATTCTCATGATCGCGCTGCTCGCGCTGGCTCCAAAGCCTGCCTACCGAGAAGGCTGGCATCCGCAGCCTGCGGTGCCTCACGCTTGAAGCCGAAAAACCGACTGCCGCATCCGATACGGGTGCGGCAGTCGGTTTGAGTAGGGGCGCGACCGCGATATAGCGATGTGCCGCATCTTTATTTCACATCATACGGGGCGCGACCTCGATATAGCGATGTGCCGCATCCTTATTCTCCTCCGTCTGCGCCAGCCTGCCATCAGACATCATCCATCGCACGCCGTTTACCCCGTCCCCCGCTCCTCCTTGCCCTGCGAATGCAAATATAACTCTTCGTAGTACCCATGCTGCTCAAGCAGCTCCGCGTGACTGCCCGATTCTACGATCCGGCCGCCGCTCATGACGATGATGCGGTTCGCCCGCATGACCGTCGACAGCCGATGCGCGATGACGAGCGTGGTCCGCTCCCGCGACACGACACGCAGCGCGCGCTGGATCAGGTGCTCGGTGTACGAATCCAGGTTCGCCGTCGCTTCGTCGAGGATGAGGATCTTCGGCTTGAACACGATGATCCGCGCAAACGAGATCATCTGCCGCTCGCCCGCGGACAGCCCGCTCCCGCGCTCCGACAGCATCGTGTCGTAGCCGTCCTTGAGCCTGCCGATCAGATCGTCCGCGCCGACGAACCGGCAAGCGCGGATGACTTCCTCGCGCTCGATCTCCTCGTCGAACATGCGGATGTTGTCGACGATGCTGCCCGAATACAAGTACGGCTCCTGCTGCACGAGCCCGACCAGCCGGTGCAGCGACGATTGCGGGAGCGCCCGGATGTCCGTGCCGTCGATGCGAATGTCGCCTTCCCACACGTCATAGAAGCGGCACAACAGACTGATGAGCGAACTCTTGCCCGCGCCGGTCGTACCGACGATGCCGATCATCTCGCCGGGCGCGATGTGCAGATCGAGATCGTGAAGGACGGGCGTGCCCGTTTGATAGCCGAACCTGACATGATTAAAGTCGATTCGCCCGGTCACCTGATCGTGCGCCAGCGCCCGCGCCTCCTCCGCATCCTCGATCTCCGGCTTGACGGCGAACAGACTCCAGATTCGGCCGACGGAGACGGTAGTCGACTGCAGCGTGTTCCACTGCGACGTAATCGTACTGATCGGTTGGAAAAACTGGCGGATATACGTGATAAACGCGTACAGCACGCCAAACTCGATCGCGCTGTTAAATACCGCCACGCCGCCCAGCCAGGTCACAAGCGCGATGGACAGGCTGCCCAGGATGTCGAACGACCGGTTGAACAGCACGTTGGTGCGAATCTCGCGCAAATTGGCCCGCAGGTACGTCCGATTGTTGTCGGTAAACCGATTCTGCTGCTCCCTCTCCTGGTGGAACGCCTGGATGAGGTTCATCCCCGCCAGATTTTCCGCCGCGAAGGCGATCAGACGCGACAGCGCCGCACGGGAGATCTGATACGTTTTTCTCATATAAGTCCGGAAGCCGATCGCGATACACGCGATGACGGGCAGCAGGATGAGACAATAGAGCGTGAGCGTGACGTCGAGCCGGAACATGATCGCGATAATAAAAATAAGCGTCAGTCCGTCGCGCACGAGAGAGAGCAGCACCTGCGAGAAAAACTGATTCAGCGTCTCCGTGTCGCTCGACACGTTCGTAATCAGGCTGCCTGCGGGCATTCGGTCAAAAAACGACATCGACTGCTTGCCGATATGCGCGAACAGATCCTTGCGGATGCGCCCTATGATGTTCTGCCCGAGATACTGCAGCAGATTGTTCTGCAAATACGTAAACAGGAAGCCGGACAGCGCAAGTCCCAGGTAGATCGCGCAGATCACGAGCAGCGTCCCGAAGTCGTCGCGTCCCTTCAAAATGTTGTCGTCGATGGCGATTTTGACGAGATACGGCTGTGCCAGATCGGCCGCAATGGCCAGTACCGTACAGCAGAAAACGAGTAGAAACGAAAACCGGTGCGGGCGAACGTAACCGAAAAAAGCGCGGAATGCGGCCTTCTGGTCTACAGGGGCCTTCCTGTCAGCGGGCAGCTTCCGGTCAGCGGGCGGTCTTTTATCTGCGGACTGGTCTGTGGAATGTCTCTGGTCTGTCGACTGTCTCTGGTCCGCAAACTGTCCCCGATCGGCAGACGGTCTCTTGTCAGCGGGCGGTCGGCTCTGCATCTTCGCGTCCTCCCTCCTCCTGAATGGCATGCAAGGTCGCGTACAAGCCCGTTTGCGCCAGCAGCTCCAGGTGCGTGCCACGCTGCACGATGCGTCCTTCGTCCATCACGACGATTTCGTCCGCATGCTTGAGCGCGCTGATCCGGTGCGCGATAATAATCGTCGTCTTGCCCTTGCGGGCCTTGCGGATGCCGTCGATGATCCGCTTCTCCGTGACCGCGTCGACGGCGCTGACGCTGTCGTCCATGATGAGCACCGGCGCGTCCTTGATCAGGCCGCGGGCGAGTCCGGTCCGCTGCCGCTGTCCGCCGGAGAGCGTGACGCCCCGTTCGCCCAATCTCGTGTCGAAGCTCTCCGGCAGCTCGGCGATCGAACCGTAGATCTGCGCCTGCTTGGCGGCTTTTTCGACCGTGGGCAGCGCCGTATCCCGTTTGTAAAAAGCGATATTGTCGCGAATCGTCGTGCTGAAAAGGAAACCTTCCTGAGGAACGTACGCGATCTGATCCCGCAGGCTCTCGAGCGTGAGATCCCGAATGTCCGCACCTGCGAGGCGGATCGTTCCCGGCGGCGGATCGTACGCGCGCAGCAGCAGCTTGACGAGCGTCGTCTTGCCGCTGCCCGTCTTGCCCAGGATGCCGAGCGTCCGGCCCGGAGGGATGTCGAGGCTGATATCGCGCAGCGAAGACCGCTCGGCGTCGGGATATGCGAAGCTGAGATGCCGGATGCTGACCGCAGCCTGATCGAGACTGCGATGGCGAGCCCCGTCCGACTCCCGGATATCCGGCTCAACCGCCATCAGGTCGCCGATCCGCTCCAGCGAAGCGCGCGAACGCTGCATCGTATTGATAACGTTGCCGATCTGCTGCAGTGGCGCGACCATCAGGCGGATATACAGCGTGAGCTCGACAAAGTTCCCCAGCGTGATCGTATGCCGGATCGTCAGATAGCCGCCGTAGGCGATCGTCACGATCATGGATAGCGCGCCAAGAAAAGGTATAATCGCCTGAAACAGCGAGGAGACGCGAACGAGCCGCAGCTGGCTGTCGCGAATACGATCGACCGCCTCCCCGAAGCGTCGGTTCATCGTCTCCTCGGCCGCGAATTTTTTGGTCACGCGAATACCGCCGAACTGTTCCTCAGCCGACTCGGTCATTTTGCCGAGTGAGTCCTGGACGCTTAGGGAACGCTTGCGGATGACCGGACCGAACCGCGTGACGATCCAGGGAATCAACAGCAGCGGCAGCACGCAGACGAATACGAGATACAGCGGGATGTCGCTGAGCGTCATCATGACGATCGCCGACAGGATCAGGATCGTCGCGTTGGTCGTCTGGTTGATGCCCATAGAGATCGATTCCCGGACGGCGGTCACGTCGTTCATCACGTAGCTGAGCAGCTTGCCCACGCCGTTCTTCGAATAAAAGCGCTCGCTCAGCGTGGTGAAGTGGGCGAATAGCTTTTTGCGCATGTCGAACTCGTACAATCTGCCCAGCCGCATGACGACATATTGGCCTGCCCCGGCCAACACGCCGAACGCGACGCCGACGGCCAGCAGCCGCAGGCTGTAGTCGACGATCGTCCCATGCGACAGGCTTCCCTGCTGCAGCCGGTCCGTGAAGCTTCCGAGCAGTCTCGGATAGTAAGATTGGATCGCATTGCCCGCCGCGATGAGCAGGATCGCGAAGCCGTATACATGCCATTTCGACTTGATATAATCCCTGAGCATTCGCTTGGGCTTCAACCTGCATCACTTCCCGGTGAGAGATGGTCCTTTCGTATAGGCCCTATTCTAAAACTTTTTGACAGCGGTCTCAAACACGTCTGTCCCACCCTACGCTTAGAATACCCGGTCCCTGTGGTACAATAAAACCAATACTGACGGCGGGAACCGATGCGGACACGGTTCTTCGCAGCACGAGGAGGCACCAGCGCGTTTGGACATCGCTATCATCGTCGAAGGCAAAAACGACCGAAGCCGGCTCGCGCGCGTTCTGGACCCGGAAGTGCCGATTCACTGCACGTTCGGCACGCTCAGCACGAGTCGCATCGAAGCGCTGCGCAAGGCAATCGGCCGCCGGCATGTGTACCTCTACATGGACAACGATTCTTCCGGCCGGCGCATCCGTGGCGTCCTCCGCGACGTCTTTCCCGATGCAGACCATATCTATACCAGACGTGGTTATGCCGGCGTAGAGGGCACGCCCGAAGAGTATTTGATTCAGCAATTGGAAAAAGCGGGGCTCGAAGACTTTATCCTGTATCCGCCCCCCGAGACGGACAAGTGGCGGGAATAGCCCATAGTGACAGCTTGCAGGCCATAACAGACAGCCTTGGCAAAAACAAAGCACCCCTCAGCGCCGCGAACGACGCGCTAAGGGGTGCCTTTTCGGTTTTATAACAGCTTTTTGACCTTTGCGTACACATCGTCGGCCGTCGCCGAATTCGGAACCTGCGAAGATTCGGGCAAGATCTGCTCGCGCATGCGTCCCTTCTTGTCGACGAGGACGATCAGGTTGGCGTGGGAGAAAAATCCGTCCGCATCTTTGACCGCAAGCAAGCCGTACTTGTACGCCAGATCCGCGGTCTCGGCTTCGTCGCCGCGCAAGAACTTCCAGCCTGTATAGTCGGCTTCGAACTTGTCCCCGAACTTGCGGAGCGCCTCGGGCGTATCGCGGACCGGGTCGATGGTGACCGAGACGATGTCGACGCTCTTGCCGAATTCGCCTTCGACCTGGAACTTCTTCTGCACCTGCGAGAGCATGAACGTCGTCGGCGGGCACACGTCCGGGCAGTTGGTGAAGAAGAAGTACACCAGGCGAACCTTGCCGTCGAGCGAGCTCATGCTGACGTCCTTGCCGTCGATATCCTGGTAAGTAAAGTCGGGTGCGGCACCAAGGTCGGGAAGCTTGTCCGCCTGCTGCTGACGGATCAGTAGCCAGGCGATCAGCACAAGCAGGAGCGCGAACAGCGCCAGCGAGAAACCGTAGCGCACATACCAAGGCTTCGCCGGCTTGACCTGAACGGTACCGTTCGGATTGACGTTCACGGCTCCCGGACCCGCGCCGGGCCGATCTTGATTCCCGGATACGCCGGGTCCTTCGAACTCTTGGGACATGATTAAGCTACACTCCGTTCGTATCGAGTATCATCACAAGAAACATAATCATCAGGTAATTGACGGAAAACAGAAAGTCCATTTTCGCCCACTTCTCGGTATCCTTCGCCACAAGTCCGGATATGGCGTGGATGAGCCAGGCACCGACGATGACGACCGACAGGACGAGATAATAAATGCCGACATAATCGTACGTATACAGCAAAATCGAAGCAACCAGCAGCAGCAGGATATACGGAATCATCTGCCACTTGGTGCGAAGAATGCCCTTCACGACCGGCAGTACGGGGAAGCCTGCGGCTCTGTACTCCTCCACGCGGCGGATCGTCAGCGACCAGAAGTGCGGCGGCTGCCAGAGGAACAGGAGCGCGAACAAAATCCATGCGCCTGCGTCCACTTCGCCGGTCACCGCGCAGTACCCGATCACGGGCGGCATCGCGCCGGAGATTCCGCCGATCGACGTACTCCAGGTGGAGGTGCGCTTCAGCCAGATCGTGTAGACGATGCCGTAAACAAACATGCCAAGCAGTCCCAGCCAGCCGCAGAGCGGATTGACGAGGAGAAAGAGCATTGCGATTCCAAGCACGCCCAGCACGATCGAATAGCCCAGAACGAAGCCTGGGGATAATCGTCCCTGCGGGAGCGCGCGATCGCTCGTGCGGGACATCTTGGTGTCGAAGTCCCGGTCCCAATAATTGTTGAAGACGCAAGCCGCGGCCATCGTCAGCGTGGTGCCGATCAGCATCCAGATCAGGTCCAGCCAGAAGTCCCAGCTCTGGACTTGCCACCTTGATGCGACCCAGAACCCGCCAAATGCCGCGACGAGGTTAAGACGAATGATGCGCGGCTTGGTCAGGGCCACAAGATCTTTGAACACGATGAGCCTCCTTCAAACATAAAAAGCCGCGAACGGCCGAAACGTTTATCTATTTCCTTCTATTAGATGATAACCAAATCTGCACACCTTGACAATGTTCGCGCGGGGCTGTTCATCAAATCGCCACCTGCGCGCCATCCGCCTGACATTCGTCCGCCCTCAAAGCGTCAAAAAGTACTGTCGCCTTCTGTCACACTTTGCCCAGGGGTGCAATACATTGTATGGAGACATTCGCCCAGGCGACCGGGCAGGAGAGAATTCGCAGCGGAACGCCGCGGTTCAAAACACAAGGATTCTACGTCCCGCTCCGGTCCGATTGCCCGCTCGTTTATTAACCCGCGCTAAGGCGCCCCTAATTAAAGGAGGATATCCATTGTACAATCGTATGGCTTGGCCCCAAGGCAGCATGCAGCAAATGCCCATGAACGCAACGACCGGCGTCCAGCCGAACATGGGCGCAATGCCCGCAATGCCTTCCGGCATGGTCTCCGTTCCGAACGGTACGATGCCGGCGAACATGATGCCGATGAATATGACTCCGCCGGCCGCGCTGCCGGTCACCACGTTCCTCCCGACCTCCGGCCGCGAGGAATCCTACGTCGAGAATATCCTGCGGATGAACCTCGGCAAAGTGGCCACTCTTTACATGACTTACGAGAACAACAGCGAGTGGAACGCCAAAATCTTCAAGGGCGTACTCGAGGCTGCAGGGCGCGATCATATCATCATCAGCGACCCCGCGACCGGCATGCGCTACCTGCTGCTCACGCTGAACCTCGATTACATTACGTTCGACGAACCGCTTAATTATAATTTGCCCTTCGGCACTGCGGGCAATCCGGTCACCCGCCGTTAATCTTCCGTTAAGGCAGCAACGGGACGAAGGTCCATACGCGCAGACCGCCGCGTCCGCCTTTGACCCAGTTCTCCATTTCCGTCCAGGAACGCCCTTCGAGGCGTTCTTTTTTCATTTCGGACGCTTCCCTCTCGTCCGCAGGCCTGCGCAGCTCCACAAATACGCCGGGCTGCTCCCGGTTTTCGGCGAGCTCCGCTCCTATCCATCTTGACGGCGCCTCGCGCACCCAGGTCAGGAAACGGTCCCGATGCGCGTCAGGAATGCTGTATTCGCAAAACAGGATTATGGACATTCGGCATCTCTCCCCTCATATTTCAATCGTGCGGCGCCCATAATAAACCGATGCCGCGCCAAGCGGCCAATTCGCCGGCAAAGGAGATCATTCTCATGGATTCCGGGACGCATCTTGTATTCGGGCTCGGACTGGGCGGACTCGCCTTGATCGATCCCGTCGTCGCCTCAGAGCCGTACGGCCCCGTCGCCGTGCTGATCGGCACCATCGTTGGCTCCCAGGCCCCAGATTTCGACACCGTGCTGCGCTTCAAGAGCAATGCCGATTATATCAAAAACCACAGGGGCATGTCCCACTCTTTTCCCGCCATCGCCGGTTGGACCGTGCTGATCACGCTGGTACTCTCCCTTATTTTCCGCAGCGTATCGTGGTGGCATATCGGCCTGTGGGTACTGCTCGCCGTCATGGTCCATGTGCTGAGCGACCTGTTCAACTCTTATGGCACGCAAGCGTTTCGGCCCGTGACGCGCAAATGGATCGCCTGGAATATCATCCATATTTTCGACCCGTTCATCTTCGGCGCGCATCTGGTCGCCATTCTGCTCTGGCTGACCGGCTTGGCGCGTCCCACCGTCGTCTTTCCCGTGCTGTACGCCTTGCTGGCCGTTTATTATGGCTGGCGCAGCGTCGTTCATCGCCGTTTGTCGGCACGCATCCCCGAGTTAGATCCGGAACGGCGCGAAGGCGATCAGTATACGCTGCTGCCCACGCTGAATTTGCACCGGTGGAATCTGGTGCGCCAGTCCACGGACTGCACGTTCGCCATCGGCGAGTGGGACAAAGGCGCCGTGCAATGGATCGATCATACGAAGTGCGACATCCACCCGGCTGTCGAAGCCTCTAAAAAGAACAAAGACGTGCAAGCGCTGCTGAATGTCACGCCCTTCCCATGCGCGCAGGTCCGGGAGCAGCCATGGGGCTACGAGGTACGCTGGATCGATATCCGGTATCGCCACCGCAAGCAATATCCTTTCGTCGCGACGGTTATGATGGATGCTTCCTATAAGGTTTTTCAATCCTATGTCGGTTGGCTAAGCGACGATCGCCTGGAGAAGAGGCTGCGCATGAACGCTTATTGACCAAAAAATATAGCACGCTCGAACGCAAAGGAGACGGCTGGACGCCGTCTTTTTTTATGTTTAAGCTCAATTTTTTGCGTGCAACGGTTGACCTCGGCGCCGGATAAGCGCACAATAAAAGCCCGAGGGGTTGCCTCGGGCTTTCGGTGAGCTAACGGATGTTAGCGGCTGCCACCGGAAAGTTGTTGCTCAGCGATTTGAACCAGCTTCTTGGTGATGTAACCGCCAAGGGAGCCTGCGTCGCGGGACGTTACGTTGCCATAGTAGCCGTCGGAAGGGATTTGCACGCCCAGGGATTGAGCGGCCTCCATCTTCATGTTTTCCAGGGCTTGGCGGGCTTGCGGGACCAGAACTTGATTACGGGAACCGGAGCTATTGCTTGCCATGATTGATATTTCTCCTTTCGTCCTGCTTAGAGTGGTGTTGGTTGCAAGCTTGCGTTGTTATTATGCTATGCTTGAAGAAAACTATACTCGGAGGTGAACACATTTTGAACAAACCTTTGGGACTTTTGTTTGCGGTCGTCTCGATGCTGCTATTGCTGGGTACGGCGATATCGATCGACTATAGCGGATGGCTCGCGTCAGGCCTTGCCGTGCTGGCGTTTGCCTTCATCGGCTGGGGCTTCACGCTCAAGGCGAAGATCGCGAAGCGCCAGGAGATTCAGCAGCGTTAATCGTACGAAAAAAGCCTGCAAGCCTCTTCGGAGTGCTTTGCAGGCTTTTTGATTTATTTTAGCGGAGGCAGGAAGCCCATCGCCGCTTTGACCTCCGACAGCGTATTCGCGGCGACGGCGCTCGCCTGCTCGGCGCCCTGCCGGAGGATGCGGTGAATCTCGCCGGAGGATCGGATCTCGGCGTAACGGCGCTGCAGCGGCTCGAGCACGCCGACGACCTGCTCAGCCAGATCTTTTTTGAAATCCCCGTAGCCTCTGCCTTCGTACCTGGCTTGAATGTCTTCGATCGACTCTCCCGAGCAGTTCGCGTAGACGCTGAGCAGATTGCTGATCTCCGGCTTGTTCTGCGGATCGTAGACGACCTCTCGGCCAAGGTCGGTTTTCGCGCGGGACAGCTTTTTCCGGATCACGTCCGGGGGATCGAGCAGCGCGATGTAGCTGCCCGCATTCGGGTTGCTCTTGCTCATCTTCTTGGAGGCGTCGTCAAGCGACATGATGCGCGCCCCCACCTTCGGGATAAACGGCTCCGGCACGACAAGCGTCTCGCCGAAACGGTGATTGAAGCGGCCGGCGAGATCGCGCGTGAGCTCCAAATGCTGCTTCTGATCGTCGCCGACCGGCACCAGATCCGCTTTGTAGAGCAGAATGTCCGCGCTCATCAGCGGCGGATAGACGAACAATCCCGCGCCGACCGCTTCTTTGCCAGCCGATTTGTCCTTGAATTGCGTCATCCGCTCCAGCTCGCCCATGTAAGAGAGCGTCGTCATCATCCAGCCCAGCTCGGCATGCTCGTGCACGTGGGACTGCACAAAAATCGCAGCCTTGGCAGGATCGATGCCCGCGGCAAGGTATAGCGCGGCTACCGACTCGGTATTTTCGCGCAGCGCCGCCGGTTCTTGCGGTACAGTGATCGCGTGCAAATCGACGATCATAAAGTAGCTGTCGCATTCGTGCTGCAGCGAGACATAATTTTTCATTGCGCCGATGTAATTGCCGAGCGTCAGCTGGCCGCTCGGCTGAATGCCCGAAAGGACGCGCTTTTTACCGTTTGCTTCGCTCATTGTCCATTGCTCCTTCGATTCGCAGGATTCGGAGCCTGCCTTGCAAGCTCGCGTCGAACGCAAAAAGACCTCTTTCGTCAAAGGGACGAAGAGGTCGTGGTGCCACCCTTAATTCGCTCGCGCCGATCGCAGCGCCGATGGAAAACGGCGTGCCGTACGTGAGCCTTTGGTTCCGGTAACGGGGAACGGACGGACTGGATGGGAAGCCCTGCACATCAAGCCCGCAAGCTGGCCCGAGTAAAGCAATGGTTCGTTTCCCAGTCGGCTCCGAGATCCATTCGGCTTGGAGGAACGCCGGTTCGCAGCAGCCACCGGCTCTCTGAAGTTCCTTGCCACGCTTACTTGTTCTCATCATCGCCTCGTATGTTATCGTCCATTATACGCGAGGTGCGATAGATGTCAACCGGGCAGCCGTGAGGGTTTATTTTATAGCTCGGCGGGGCCGCGTTTGCGAAGGGCTTGTCAATTTGCGGTTCTGGAACGGGACAAGACGCGCATATTTGTAATCGTTGGCGCTGGCGCAGCTCTCCGGCTTTGCAAGAGACGATATCGCGCTCACGTCCGAACGGAAAGGAGCGTGCACGGCCATGACCTTAACCGCACTGCGAGGCGCGACCTGGGCGGCTGCCGCAGGATGCTTATATGTCGTTTGGAAATTAAATCCGAATTGGTCGTCGGTCTTTTTTCGTTCCTTCTTTTCCGTTCTGCTCGACGCGTTTCCCTTTCTCCTGCTGGGCGCGCTTGTCTCCGCTGCGCTCGAAACCTTCGTCAGCGACAAGCTCGTCCGCGCTGCGGCGCCCAAAAGCCGATTGGGCGGCGTGCTGTTCGGCAGCCTGCTCGGCCTCGCGCTCCCGCTCTGCGAATGCGGAATGATTCCCGTCGCCCGCCGCCTGATCCGCAAAGGACTGCCCGCTTATGTCGGCATCGTCTACATCATCGCAGGTCCCGTCGTCAATCCGATCGTCTTCGCGTCCACCGTCGCCGCCTTCGAAGGCGACCCGTCGATGGCTTTCGCGCGCGTGCTGCTCGCCCTGGCCGTCGCGCTAGCCGCCGGAACGGCCCTGCTGCTCTTCCTGCGGCGCAACCCGCTCAGAGAAGACGACAGCGCTGAGAGGCGCTCGCACGACCATGGGCACGGGCACGAGCATGGACACGGGCATGAGCATGAGCATGGGCATAAGCATGGGCATAAGCATGAGCATGTGCACGGGCACGATCATGGGCATGGGCACGGGCATGGGCATGGGCACGGGCATGGGCATGGGCATGGGCATGGGCATGGGCACGGGCACGGGCACGGACACGAGGGGCTCGAGGGAGCCGGTTTACGGACACGCGTGACAGGCGCCGTTACGTCGATATTCTCCCATGCGATGTTCGACCTTCGCGATATGGGCAAGTATTTGTTGATCGGCGCCGCATTGACCGCACTCGTTCAAACCGTGCTGCGTGCGCAGACGTTGGAGGCAGCGGCGGGTCATAGCTGGATGTCCCATATTTTCCTGATGGGCTTCGCATTCCTGCTCTCTCTTTGCTCCACGTCCGACGCCTTCGTCGCAGCTCCGCTGGACGGTTTATTTCATCCCGGCGCCATTCTGGCCTTCCTCGTTTTCGGACCGATGATCGATCTCAAGGGATTAACCGTCATGCTGTCCGTCTTCCGAAAAGGGTTCGTAATCCGCTTCGCGCTGCTCGTCTTCGCGCTCGTACTGGTCGGCTCGGTTGCGGTGGAACGGCTGCAGTGGTTGAATTAAAAGCATTCAAAGAGGAGGCAAGCGCCGCGGCGCTTGCCTCCTCTATCGTGAACGCCGCCGCTTAATGCTCGCCGGACCGGTCTCGCTTGCCCAATTTTTTATGATTTACATGAAATAATACATTTGCCATATTATAGTTCGATTCGAACATAACGCTTAAGTATAGCTTGCCTTGTTTAATCACAAAATCATATGTAACTTCGCCATGCGTCCAGCTCTTCTTGCCCTTGATCGACGCCACTGCCGCATTGCGAAGCTCGCCGATCGAGTCATCCGTCAGCCCATCCGGCTTGGCATCTCCCGTTGTCCGGCGTTCCGCCAGATCCACCGGCAGATGACGAATGCCGAACTTTCCTACCGTATCGTTGCGCACTTGCAGAACGATCGTACCGGCCGTCATGCCCTTCAGTTCGCCTTCCATCTGCCGAAAAGCCATATCCACTTGCCTCGCGAGCGGGACTTCAAACTCATAAACCATAATTCTCCTCCTCTGATTTGGGATATACCACCTATTGTCGCCATGTATTGCCTACGACTTAAGAATCATTATAGGGCATACACCTTAAATATTTCAACAAAAAATTTAGAATATTCGACTAAAAGATGCATTTTTTTCTTTTTATGAAGCTATATCACATTATATATATAGTTTAGAAGTCGATTAAAGGCCTATCCAATCGGCCGACGCGTTCGTTTAACAAGGCGCCGCGCCAGCCTGCCTGCCGCCCTGCCATCGCCTTCTATTCAGCAGGCAATAAGCCCTTTTTCCGCCTGCCGCACGGCCATCTCAGATCCCGAACAACGCAGATCCCGAACAACGCAAAGAACCGCACACCTCATGTGTGCGGTTCTTCCGCTACCATCTCATTTTTTCCAGCATCATTCGCAGAAGCTCCAGCGAAATCATGCCTACCGTTAATGCCTATGTCTCCATTATATCAGCCGAACGCCTATATCCGCTACCATTCTCGACCGTTCAACGCGCGCACAGCGCTTCAAACGCATCGACATCGGCCGTCGCGCGGCGCACGGCAGCCTGCCAGAACGCCGGCTTGTCGAGCTCGACGCCCAGATGGCGCCGGCCGAGCTCCTCGACCGTCATCAGGCCGGTATCGCGCAGCAGCCGGTCGTAACGTTCGTGGAAGCCCGCGCCCTCGGCTTCGGCGACGGCTGCGATACCTGTGCTGAACAAGTACCCGAACGTGTACGGGAAATTGTAAAACGGCACGTCGGTCGCATAAAAGTGCAGCTTGGCCGCCCAGAAATGCGGATGCCAGGACGACAGCGCGTCCCCGAACGCTTCCTTCTGCGCCGCCACCATCAGCTCGTTCAGCGCCTCGACGTCGAGCATCCCGCTCTTGCGCGCTTCGTAAAATCTCGTCTCGAACAGGAACCTCGCCCTGATGTTGTTGCAGAACGCCGAAGCCCGCTGCAACCGCTCGTCCAGCAGCGACAGCCGCGCCGCGTCGCTGCCTGCCGCCCGCAGCAATGCGTCGCTAACGAGGCCTTCGGCGAACGTGGATGCCGTCTCGGCGACGTTCATCGCATAGTTGCGTCCGAACTGCGGCAATCCGTCGACGCATACGTCGTGATAAGCATGCCCAAGCTCGTGCGCCAGCGTCGAGACGTTGTCGGGCGTTCCGGAGTAGGTCATGAAAATGCGCGTCTCCCCGGTCAGCGGGAAGTCCGTGCAGAAGCCGCCCGGCCGCTTGCCCGCACGATCCTCGGCCTCGATCCAGCGCCCGCTGAAGGCGCGCTCTGCCAGCTTGGCTTGCGCGGGCGAGAAGCTGCCGAATGCATTCTTGATCAATGCCGCCGCATCGTCGTAACCGATCGCGCCGCCTTCCGCGCCCACCGGCGCCGATACGTCGTGCCAGTCGAGCCGTTCCTTGCCGAGCAGACGGGCTTTGGCCGCCATATAGCGCTTAAGCGGCTCCATACCGCCCGAGACGCCTTCCCACATCGCATCGAGCGTATCCCGGCTCATCCGGTTAATAAGCAGCGGCTCCTTAAGTGGGTCTTGCCAGCGTCGCGCCTGGTACAGCTTGAGGCGGAAACCCGCTAGGCGGTTCAGCGCGTCCGCCGCCAGATCCGCCTGCCCGGCCCAGGCCGATTCCCACTTGGCACCCATCTCGTCGCGCACCTGCTGGCTCGGGTGCGACAGCTTGTTAAAGGCCTGCCCCGCCGACAACGTCTTGACCGTTCCTTCTTCTTCCCACGGAATCGCGATTCGGCTGACGATCGTCTGATAGTTCTCGCCCCAGCCGTGATAACCGTCGACGGCCAACTCGCCGGCGAGCGCCTCCAGCGCAGGCGTCAGCTTTTCCTTGACGAAGTCCCTGCGTTCGCGGATGACGAATGCGATCTCGGAGACGGATCCCCCGGCGATCCAAGCCTCAAGCCGTCCCTCCGGCACCAGCGCCAGCGCCGCATCGTACAGATCGAGCGACTGGCCAAGCTTTGCTGACAATGTCTGGAGCTTCTCCGTCCAGGCGGTCGCCTTCCGGTCCTCCATATTTTGCGCCGACAGACAACCGACATAGGAGAATGCCTCTCGCAGTCTGGCCATTAGGTCCTGAAGCCTGGATGTCCAATCGTTCAACGCATCGTCTCCCGCGCCCCCGTCCTCGCCGGCGGCTTGAAGCTCCGCTAGCAGCGCGCCCGTATCTTTTTCAAGCGCCTCCGCAAACGCGGCAAAATCCGGGGATTCGGAACCCCCGGAGAAAATTTTGTCCAGATCCCAGATGAGGGAGTAGCTGTCCGTCATATTCAATCCCGTCCTCTCCTGCGTTGCCGGCGACCGGCGAACCGATCGCCTATGGCACCCGGACATTGTCAGCCCGTCCCATCTATTGTATCGTTAATGGACACGGTTTTGCCAGAGAGGAGCGGGGAAGATCATGATTCCATTTCGCAACAGCCTGCCTTACGACATCCAGATGAACGAGGTTTACGCCTCCGAATGCCCGTTCTGCGGCCAATCCCACGTTAGACTGCCGCTCAAGCCCGCGGAGCTTGAACAACTCCGCGGCGGCCTCATGAAGCGCATGGTCGTAATGCCCTGCTGCCGGTCGAGGCTGCAGCTCGTGGACGCCGACAGCGACTACTTGCTCGCGAACAAGCCGCTTCGTACGTAACCGCGCTCAACTGCCGATTCGCTGCATTTCTTCGGGCAGCTCGGCACCCCTGCCCGACATCTCGTCGCGGACAGCTTGCCAGCCTTCGCGCGAGGCGCGTATCATCGCCGAATCCAGGATGCTCTTGTCGTGGATAACCCGGCTGAACCATCTGACCGCCTCGTGGAAATGGCCGAGCCTCCGGTTTAGTTCGCCGATTAGGTACAGCAGACGGGCGTTATTCATCAGCTCGCGCTCGGACTGGTACGTCTTGATATAAGCTTCAAGCGCGTACTGCAGGAACCTGCGCTCTTGCTCGCCATTGCCCTCATAGCGGTACAGCCACGCGATATGATGCAGAATGCCCGCCACGACGCGATCCTTTTCCTTGATCGTCTGTCCTGTCAGAAGCGCGAGCTTGTAGCAGGCCAACGCGTCCGCCGCGCTGCGCTCCCCGCCGTAGTCGTGCATCTTCCAATGCTTGCCGATGCGCTCTAGATAGGCGCTCCGCTGCCAGTCCACAAGGCGCTGGCTTGAATTCTCCGTCGAAGCATACCCGCAATACGGGCACACGCGCACGACATAATAATCGGGATTCACCGATTTGAAATAAGAACAAAAGTCCGTATCCGATCGAATCGCTCGCTTCAGGCTCGGCCTTACCCGGGAGGTCACGAATTCGGCTTCGCAGCATACGCATGCAACCTTGGTCTGGTACAGGGGTTCCATCCCAATCCCTCCATGTGGGACGCGTCCCGGCGAACGCGCGAGACGGTCAGTTACTCTTCGGTGTTAACAAAATGATGCGCCGGACCTGACAGCCGTTCCAGCACGAAGGCCTTGAGCTCCTCGGACAACTCGGTCTCGTCGAGCGATCTCCGCATGCAATCCAGCCATGCTTCGGCTCTCGCTGGCGTGATCGGAAAAGGCAAATGCCTGCCCCGCATCATCGGATGCCCATAGGCGTCTGAATATAAAGTAGGTCCCCCGAAGAACTGCGTAAGAAACATGTACTGCTTGTCCATGACAGGCGTGATGTCTTCCGGAAACAGCGGTGCGAGCAGCGGATGCTGCAGCACCTTCGGGTAAAATCCTTCGACCATTTTGCGGACGGTATCCGCTCCGCCGATCGCTTCGTACACGCTTCCGTAGTTCATAGGTTGCAATCTCCTCCCGATTCGCTTGCCGGTATCGGGACTTACTTCCTGATGTCCCTTGATTATACCATAAACATTTAAGACTTCTATCCTAATTTTACTGTTTTTGCACAAAACAAAAATCGCCCTCGTCGGGCGATCTAATAAGATAAGAAAACCGGTGAACCCGGAAGTTAAATCTCTTCCTCGGGACCGCTGAGCGACTCCCGAATGACATACACGAACGCGCACATGAGGAGCCCTGCAACGATTCCTGCCATGTTCATCACTCCCTGAAGCAATCTCGAAAGCTTGGTTCTATTGTACCACACGAATGTAACAGCGACATTACTTTTTTGCAATCGCTTACAAAAATGCTGGCGGGCGGAACATGCTCTTTATTTGCAGTCTGCCTCAGTAGGCTTGCGACAAGAAAAAAGAGACCGTCCTTGTTCGGACAGGTCTCTTCGCCTTCTCAGACGGTCGACTCCTTGAGCGCCCGCAGCACCTTCAGCAAATAATGCCAGGTCCGCTCGACGGAGGAGATGCGGAACCGCTCTTCGGGAGTGTGGATGTCGAATAGATCCGGTCCGTACGATACGGCATCCAGATCGGGTATCCGGTCCGCGAGAATGCCGCATTCGATGCCGGCATGCACGGCCTTGACCTCCATCGGTTTGCCGTATTCGCGCTCATAGACATCCAGAAATACCTCGCGCAGCCGGGACGCCATCCGATAAGGCCAGCCGGGATAATAATCGCCCGCCTCGAAAACACAGCCTATCACGCGGGCGAGCGCCTCCATCCTGCTCATGGCCGCGTCGAGCTCCGATCTGAGCGAGCTCCGCAACAGACTTTCGAACCGCACGCCTTCGGCCGTCATTTTCACGATTCCGACGTTGGTCGACGTGCGCGGCAATCCCGGGATCGCCTTGTCCATCCGGAGGACGCCGTTCGGGATAAGCAGCAGCGAATCGACGAGCATGCTTTTGGACGCTTCGGAAAAAACCTGCGCCTTGCCTTCGGCCGCAACGGTGCCGTAAGCGACCGCTTCGAGGGAGACGCTCACGCCCGGGTCGGAGACCGCATACTCCGCCTTGAAATGCGCCTCCCACTCCCGCACGGTCACTTCGGCCTCTGCCCACTGTTCCGCCGGCACATACAAGGCTGCTTCGGCTTCCCGCGGAATCGCATTGGACGCCAAGCCGCCCCGCACATCCGCAATGCCGTAGGGCAGCCGCTTGCGCAAGCCGTCCAGCACCCGTCCGAGCAGCTCGCAAGCGTTGGCGCGTTCGTGCACGATATCGTCGCCCGAATGGCCGCCCACGAGTCCCGATACGCGCAGCCGCGCCGGGCGTCCCGCGTCGCTCGCCACCGTCCGGGCGACCGGCACCGTATGATAGGCCCGCGCGCCACCGGCGCTGCTGACGTAAAGGATGCCTTCCCTGTCGGAATCCAGGTTGATCAGCATACGACCGCGCAGCAGACCGGTATCCAGCTTCCGCGCGCCTTTCATCGACGTCTCTTCCTCCGTCGTGAGCACGATCTCGAGCGCGGGATGCTCGGCTTCGCGAGAGTCGAGCAGCGCCATCGCGTAGGCCACGCCCAGACCATTGTCCCCGCCAAGCGTGGTGCCTTCGGCCGTCATGAAGTCGCCGTCCAGCCTCAGCCGGATCGGATCCTTGAGAAAGTCGTGCGCGACGCCCTCGTTTTTTTCGCCGACCATATCCAGATGGCCTTGTACGATGACCGGCGGCGCTTGCTCGTAGCCCTGAGAGGCAGGCTTGCGAATGACCAGATTCCATGAGGCGTCCTGCACGGCTTCGTAGCCCCGCGCCCTTGCAAAGGCTGCCACATAGTCGCTCGCAGCCTGTTCGTGGCCGGAGCTCCGCGGTATGGCGGACAACGCCTCGAAGTATGGGATAACGGGACACTCGCCCCCGTAAAGTCTGGATTGCACGTTCTCGCCGCTCAATCGCCTCAGCCTCCTTACTCTCGAATCGTTTTCGAAAAAAGCCCGTGCGGCAAGCCGCGTCGATAGGCTTACGCTTGCAATATATAGCAGCGGCTCCCATTAAGCAACCTCGGTCCGGAGAAACGCAATTGCGCGTCATGAAATTTTCCCGTCGAGCCTCGCATATACTCGGACAAGAGGTTAGCTTGGTCCAGGAAGGAAGTGCGCTCGTGACCGACTTCATCTTGTCGAGAAAAGGCGGCGGCTTGTTCGTCCGTAGAGGGCTGCGACTGGCGGCGGCGACCGCGGCGGGCGCCTGCGTCCTGCTCGTCGGGCTGCTCGCGCTGCTCATGCCCGGCGTCGCGCTCGAAGCTTCGCTCAAGGGCTTGTCCGTTTGGTGGGAAGTGCTGTTTCCCGCTTTGTTCCCCTTCTTCGTCCTGTCCGAAGTACTGCTCGGCTTCGGCATCGTCCATCTGGCCGCCACGCTGCTCGATCCGCTCATGCGTCCGCTGTTCCGCATCCCGGGAGCCGGCGGCTTCGTGCTGGCGCTGAGCTTCGGTGCCGGCTACCCGATCGGCGCGCGTCTGACCTCTCAGCTCATGGAGCAAAACCTGCTCAGCCGCGGCGAAGGCGAGCGACTGGTGGCGATGACGACGACCAGCGACCCGATTTTCCTCATCGGCGCGGTCTGTCTGGGATTTTTCGGACGACTCGACATTGTGCCGGTGCTGGCCGCGGCGCACTACGGCGGAGCGATGCTGCTCGGACTGCTGCTGCGGTGGCGCAAGGACGTGCCCGAGCCTGAGCCGGCGCTGGAGGAACGGTCGCGGAAGGTTCCGAAAACGCCTCCTTCCGCCGACGGCTACCCGCCGCAGCCTTCAAAGCTCGGACTAGGCAGAATCAAGCAGGCGATCCTGGCGATGCACCGGGCGCGAATGGCGGACGGACGGCCGTTCGGCATCGTGCTCAACCAGGCCGTAAAGTCCTCGCTTGCCCTCATGATCGTCGTCGGCGGACTGGTCGTCTGCTTTTCGGCTACGCTCCAGCTGCTCCTGCACAGCGGATTGCTGCTGCCGTTGAAGCACGCCATCGTCCTGGTGTTGCGAATGTTCGGGCTCGAGCCCGGCCTCGCCGGCGCCTTCGTGCAGGGCGCGTTCGAGGTGACGCTGGGCAATGCAGCGGCGGCAGCCGGCGCTGCGCCGGACGGCATCCCCGCCGCCTTGATCGACCGCGTTGCCGCCGCCGCGTTTGTCCTCTCCTGGGCCGGCCTGTCCGTACACGCGCAGGTCGCCGGACTGATGGGACGCACAGGCTGGCGGTACGGCCCGTTCGCGCGTTCGCGCCTGCTGCACGCGGGAATGAGCGTCGCGCTCGTCTACTTGCTCTGGCCCTGGCTTTACGGAGGCTGAGCGCCGCGCCGGCATTGTCTTAAGCGCGGATATTGTTTATCATCTATGTCAGACAACGATTGAGCGCTTAAGCTGGGAAGGAGCATTCCATTGAAATATGCGCTGCTCGACCGGGGCGATTCGCTGTCCCGCGAACTTGCGGAGACGTTCCACAAGCTTGCGCGCGAACGCGGGCTGACGTCCAACCCCGGCAGTCCGGATCTGATCGTCTCGATCGGAGGCGACGGTACGCTGCTGCAAGCCTTTCATTCCTTTGCGGACCACATCGAGGACGTGGCCTTCGTCGGCGTGCACACGGGCCACCTGGGATTTTACGCGGATTGGAAAAAGAACGAGCTCGAGGAGCTGGTCACGCTGATCGCGTCCACCGAGCCGCAGAAGGTCAGCTATCCGCTGCTGAACATTCAGGTCGTCACGGATACGGAGACCAAGTCCTATCTCGCCCTCAACGAATTCACGCTCAAACGGCCGGGCGGCACGCTCGTCGCCCAGCTTAATATTAACGACGAGCCTTTCGAGATGTTCCGCGGCGACG
The DNA here is from genome assembly GCF_030014955.1 of Cohnella hashimotonis. Taxonomy (NCBI): domain Bacteria; kingdom Bacillati; phylum Bacillota; class Bacilli; order Caryophanales; family Paenibacillaceae; genus Cohnella; species Cohnella hashimotonis. The sequence continues at coordinate 1,166,909 of NZ_JAGRPV010000001.1, read as the reverse complement.
GCATCGTCGTATCCACGCCTTCGGGAAGTACGGGTTATAACAAGAGCGTGCACGGCGCCATCCTCCATCCGTCGCTCGAGGCGCTGCAGATCGCGGAGCTGGCGTCCATTAACAACCGGATATACCGTACGCTCGGGTCGTCCGTCATTCTTCCGAAGCATCATCATTGCGACATCGTGACCGATCCGTCCGATGACCTTTCGCTGCTCGTCGATCACCTGACCTTGCGTTTCCAAGGCGTTCGTTCGATTATTTGCAGAGTCGCGGAGGAGAAGATCCATTTCGCCCGCTATCGGCCGCATCCGTTCTGGAACCGGGTACGCAACGCGTTTATCGGATCGCCCAAGGAGATTTTGAGCCAAAATTTCCCTCGCAAAAAGTTCAGCAGCCTGGACGAAAACGAAAACAAGAACGAGCAAGAAAACAAATAAGCCCGGCATAGGTTGAACGACCTGCCGCATAGCCCCCTCGCTTCTCTGTCGCTCCACGGTGCGGCGGCGGAAGCAGCGGGCTTTTTCGTGATAAAAAAAGAAAAATATTCAAGCTGGATTGTTGCGGAACGCCTATCGACGCTTACCAGGCAGCCGGTCCCATGGGCCAGCTAATAGTCGTACGTCCGCGCGTTCGCTGCAATGCCTGCAAATATACATCTATTTTCGCCACTGTCGCCCGTTATGGACAGGAAAGATGCAAAAACGCAGTTATTTTCCACCATCAGCCGGATTTCCGGCTTGTGCTGTTCATTTATCTGCATAATTGCAGGTATTTCATTTAGAGCCTTTGGTCGGTAAAAAATACATGTAAAATCGCAGGTTTTTCGAATCGCCAAACATCCGAATAGCTCCGCAGTCCTTAAGCGTCCATCTAATAAACCACAAATCGAGTAGGCCCATGCGCAATTGCATGGGCCTCTCACAGATCCGGACATGCGGGTCGACGCATCCGGCTCCTCCGTGCTTATCCCCGTTGGGGACGCAGTTCTTGGCTTCGCTCAAGCAAACTGCATAGTCCGATTTCGGCAAACCATTCGTTTGGCATTGCGTATTGGGCATAGGTGGAATGCGAGCTCCGCCAGGCCGTCATTCGGAGTCCGGGCATATCTTTATTGTCCCATCCCCGTCTCCTCATTTCCCGGTGGAGTTTGCGAATTTTCTTCCAACTCCTTAGTTGCACGGCCCGTATTCGTCTTCGAATCCAGGCATCCAGTCCTCGGAATCGGCTCAACACATCTCCCGTCCCAAAGTAGTTCCCCCATCCCCGCAAGTATGGGTTTAGTCGCTTCTTCACGATCTGCTCGACCTTCACCGTCTGGTTTCTTCGCGTGATCTCCTTCACCCGTTCTTTGAATCGCTTCATCGCTTTTTCCGACGGCACCATCCGTTTTCCCGGCTTGAACGCATGACCCAGGAATACGAATGTTTCCTTGTAGCTGTTTACGATTTTCGTTTTCTCCGGGTGTATGATAAGTCCCATCTCGCGTTCCAGCAGTCCCACGACCGAATTCAGTACACGCTCAGCGCCTTTTGCCGTTTTGCAACAGATGACGAAGTCGTCTGCATATCGCGTCATTCGGTGTCCGCGCGCCGTCATCGCTTCGTCCAGCGGATGCAGATAGATGTTCGCTAAAAGCGGACTAATCACCCCGCCCTGCGGCGTCCCCGTCTCGTTCAGGTGGAAGCTGCCGCCTTCCATGATCCCGGCCTTCAGGAAGCTCTCCAGCAACCGCAGTACACTGCCGTCCACGATGGTCTCTCTCACCTTTTCAATGAGCTTCTCATGCGGGATGGTGTCAAAGTATGACTTCAGGTCGGCGTCGATCACGTACCGGTAGCCTGCTTCCAGATCCTTGCGGATGTTGGCCAGCGCCATATGCGCGCTTCTTCCCGGCCGGAATCCATAGCTGCAGTCCTTGAACTGCGCTTCGAATAGGGGTTCTATGATACGCCTTGCCGCCGCTTGCACGACTCGGTCTTCCACGGTAGGAATGCCCAGCGGTCTTTGCGTCCCGTCAGCTTTCGGGATATACACGCGTTTTACCGGCTTAGACCGGTAAGTCTTGTTTCGCAGCGCCAGCTGAAGCCCCTCTAGATTAGGCTCCAGCTTCGATTCGTATGCCTTTACGGTCACGCGATCGATCCCTGCCGCTCCGCGGTTTCGCTTGACCTCCCGGAACGCTTCCTCCAGGTTTGGCTTCGCCCAAATCTTGTCGATGAGGCTGTACCATTTGCGTTTGCTTGGCACTTCAGCTCCTACGTGTGCGTGTTTGTCTTGCCTTGGTCCCTCCATGCTCGTTCTCCTTCCCTTCCCGTTCCTCGGCTCGTAGCCTTGCGGCAATCTCCGTGTCCCGGTCGGTACTCGCCCCAGACGGCTTCTCCTTTTGTTCATTCCCCGGATCTACGCACATCTTAGCTCCCCGGCTCCTGCCTGGCGCATGGTTTCCCTCATTCACGCTTCTTTCACGGTTCCGGGCTTCACACGTGTCCCCGCCTTTTGAGTCGGGGCACGCATCGGCGACCTGACGCCGATTCACCTACCTTTGCGGCCTTTCCGGCAGGCTTTCTCGCTACTATCCCTTCTTCTGACTGCCCACCGTCCGTACCTTCCTTCTTGATCCTCACGATCTTGAACTCTGATACCGCTACAAAAAAAACTTTCTGCGCGGAGACGATGGGCTCTCCTTGGGTCACGTCAACCGGCTTTCCCCCGAATCCAGTCCTCTTAACTTACGGAGCCTATGGATGGTATAGGACTACCCTTCTTTTGCAGGGTTATCCGGCTCCGTCAGCCAACTTGGTGTATGCCGCCTGTTCCGGGTTTTGCCTTGGCATCCTCCGCACCGTCCCTTGCGGGCCCCGGCACTACGCCTCTGCTATGTACTTCCGCCACCTCGCGGCGTACGCGGGACTTTCACCCGTTAGTCGGTTGCGCTGCCAAGCGCACAAAAGACCGGCAACGCGGCCTCCATTCCGCCGCACTGCCGGTCTTGCATGTCAAGCTTATTCGCCCGCAGGCGCTCCCCGATCGGGTCTGCCCCCGCCATCGCCACGCGGTGCGCCGCCCGATCTGGAGGCGCCGCCGCCCGGCCGTTCGCCGCGCTGGCCGTGGTCCGCCCGGGGACCGTGATCGGCCGCCCGATCGGCCCGTTCGCCCCGCTGTCCTTGCTCGGGCCGTTGGCCCCCGTCATGCCGAGGCTTGCCGGGAGGCTGGCCCTGCTGCCCGCCTGACGAATACCGCGATTGCGAGCCGCCGCCCGGAAACGGGACTCCCGGCTGCCCGCCGCCTTGCGGTCCTCGGCGCCGATTCTTATTCTGCCACTTGCCGGGCGCGCCGCCGCTGCGATGACCGCCGTCCGGCGCACCGCCGGATTTGTGTCCGCCGCCGCGATAACCGCCGCCGCCCTCGGCGCCGGAAGTCGTCGCGCGCTCGCCCCCGTCTCTCGGATGCTGGCGATGCTCCTGCTTGTTGTAGCCGCCGCCCTGGGTCCGCCGCTCATATCCGCCGCCGCTCGAAGCGCCGCGGTAACCGCCGCCTCCCGGCTTGCGGTCCCGGCCGTCGCCGCCGCGATCCTGGCGGACGCCGTCGAAGGGGCTGCCGCGCCCGTACATCTCGTCGCGTGCGCTCGCTGCCGCAGTCTGCGCTGCGGCGGCCCGGCGCTCCGCGCCCTCGGACACGGCGCGAGCGACCGCGGACGGGCTCGTGCCAGGCACCCGGCCGCCCGGCCGTTCCTTGAGCGGCCAGCGCATAAGCATGCCGCCGGTCGGCAGCGAGATTGCGGCTGCCGGAACCTGAGCGGCCGGCTCGCCTTCTTGGCCGCCGTCGACGTCGCCGGCGGCTTGCTCCTCGGCAGGCGCACCGGTCGGCAGCTCCTCCAGGCGGACGCCTGCGCCTTCAGGCACGGCGGCAGGATCGAGCTTCTCGATCACGAAGTAAGCGCAGCCGAAGTTGCAGTACTCGTGTATATATTCATACAGGTGCGAAATGACCGATTCTTTGGGCGTCTTCGGCTGCGGCTCGCGGAAAAAGCCGCGCAGCCGCAGCTGGCTGTAGCCCCAATCGCCCACGACATAATCGTATCGCTCCAGCACTTCGCTGAATCTTTCCCGGAACGCTTCGGGATTCCACCCGTTCTTATGGTCGTGAACAACCGAATAGGCGTTGTTCCCGGTCAGATAGATCACGCAAGGCTCTCCTTCCGTCTCCCGTGCACCGGCCGCAGGGGCCGCGCTCGAATAAGGTATTCATGGCCGCCGGCGCGATAGCCGTCAGCCGCCCGATGCCGCCGTGGCCGGTACAGTCTCGGGCGTCGCTTGAACGGCGGACGCGGTCGCCGCCGCGGACTTCACCTGCGAGTGCGCATGATAGGAGCTGCGCACGAGCGGCGCGGACTCCACGTGCGAGAATCCGCGCGCCAGGCCTTCGGCCTTGAGCTGCTTGAATTCGTCCGGATGGACGTAGCGCGCGATCGCCATATGCGCCGGACTCGGCTGGAGATACTGACCGAGCGTCAGAATGTCCACGTCGTTCGCGCGAAGATCGTCCATCGCGGCCAGCACTTCCTCGTAGGTCTCGCCGACGCCGAGCATGATGCTCGACTTGGTCGGAATATTCGGCGCGAGTTCCTTGGCTCTGCGCAGCAGCTCGAGCGAGCGCGGATACTTGGCCTTCGCGCGCACGCGGTTCGACATCCGCGCTACCGTCTCGATGTTATGGTTCAGAATGTCCGGCTTCGCGTCCATGACGATACGCAGAGACTCGAGGTCCCCCTGGAAGTCAGGGATCAACACCTCGACGCTGCAAAGCGGCAGCTTGCGCCGAATCGCCTTGATCGTAGCCGCAAATATGGATGCCCCGCCGTCCTTGAGGTCGTCCCGCGCCACCGAGGTGACGACGCAGTGCTGCAGATTCATCTGCTCTGCGGCCTCGGCCACACGCTCCGGCTCCTGCAAGTCGAGCTCCGTCGGAAGTCCCGTCTTCACCGCGCAGAAGCGGCACGCTCTCGTGCAAATATCGCCAAGTATCATAAAGGTTGCCGTGCGGTTCGCCCAGCATTCGTATATATTGGGACAACGTGCTTCTTCGCAGACCGTGTGGAGCGTCTTGGTCCTCATCATCTGCTTGATTTCCTGGTAATTGTCGCCTGTCGTCAGCTTGATGCGCAGCCAGTCGGGCTTGGGCGTCTTCTCGCCGTTCTTCATGCCATTCCCCCGCTTTCTGTCCTTTATTATAGCATGATTCACATAAAAACCAACGTTCTGCAAAGGCTACGGATACTTGGGAAAGGGGAGTCGATGCGAGGTGGCATCATGTTAGAACGGTTAAGACGGCAGGCAAGCTGCCTCCGGTGTCCGCTACGGGTGGCGGCGGCATTTGCCTTGGGCTTTGCGTTGGCATCTCAAGTTCACGGCCAGGAGCCGGGCGCCGAGGACAAAGCGCGGCGTGAGCTGTACGACCATGTCGCGGCGATCACGGGAATGACCTGGCAAAAGGTGGCCGCCGTCGATCAATACGAGCGCTCGATGTCGCGTCTACGGCCCAAGGAGCGCCCGCTCGGCGAGCATGCGGTCAGTGGGGCTTACGTCGCGCCCGAGCGATGGGCCGGCGCGCTCAATCCAGACCCGGAGGACCGCTCGCCGCTCTCGATCGCTTTGTTCGGCGGCATCGGCCGCGATGGGTCCGGCGACGGCAAAGCCGACAGGAACAACGACGTAGACAGGCTCTATACGGTCGTGCGGCAGACCATGCTCCAGGGGCCGGGCGCCGACAATATGGCGATCGGGCTGTGGGAGTACTACCAGAGCTCGAGAGCTGTACAAAGAGTGCAGCAATTCGACAAGCTCTACTCGTCGTTCGGTACGCTGAACTTGTCCAAGCACGTATTTCCGCTGCCGCTGAACAGCGTCTATTCCTACCGTAGCACCTGGGGCAACAGGCGCGGATGGGGAGGCGTGAGAATCCACGAAGGGACGGACATTTTCGCCGGCCAGGGAGTACCTGTACGCAGTACCTGCTACGGCGTAGTGGAGGTTAAAGGCTGGAACAAATTCGGCGGTTGGCGCATCGGCATCAGGGATATCGACAACCTGTATCATTACTACGCGCACCTGTCGGGATTCGATAAAAGCATCAGGACCGGGGATGTCGTCGAGCCCGGCCGCGTGATCGGATGGGTCGGCAGCTCGGGTTACGGAAGACCGGGCACGCAGGGTAAATTCCCGCCGCATCTGCATTATGGCGTTTACCGGGACCGCGGATTGGTGGAATGGGCATTCGACCCTTATCCGATGCTTCACAGCTGGGAGCGGTCTGAGCGCAAGGCGCTTCAAAACCGTGGCGGAGGCGGCGGATAACGCAACATCGCGGGGCCGAGGGGCAGTTACACGGTAAAACCATGCATCTCCGGCACACCGCCGTGTTTCCGGGACAGTTACACGGTAAAACCGTGCATCTCCGGCACTTCGCCGTGTTTCCGGGGCAGTTACACGGTAAAACAATGCATCTCCGGCTTATCAGCGCTCGGCCCGGCACAGTTACACGGAAAACCTGTGCAACGCTCGCGCTCCCTGCCGCTCAGGTCCTTGTAACACATTTGCTCTCCTGCATCTCCGGCAAAAACAAAAACGGCGCTCTATGCGCCGTTTGTTTGTTTAATCCGCAAGAGTTAGGCCTCCTACGCGGCCTCCTCTGCGCGACACTGCTTCATTACGCCCGTTCCCGCAAAAACCGCTCGATCTCTTCCTTCGCCGGAATCGAGCTCTGCGCGCCATGACGCGTAACCGAGATCGCCGCCGCGGCCGCCGCGTAGCGAAGCGCCTCCTTCAGCGCCAGGCCAGCCGCCGTCGCCGCCGCGTAGGCGCCGATAAAGGTGTCGCCCGCGGCGGTCGTGTCCGCAGGCTCGACCTTGAAGGCCGGCACGCGCAGCGCAGCGCCGTCCCGATCAAGCGCGAGCGCGCCTTTGCCGCCCAGCGTCACGATGACTCGCCCGACGCCTCCGGCCTGCAGCTCGCGCGCCGCTCGCTCGGCGTCTTCCAGGCCGTTCACCGGCAAGCCGCTCACGACTTCCGCCTCGGTCTCGTTGACGACCATCGTATCGATGAGCGGCAGCGCCTCCGCGGGAATCTTCGCCGCAGGCGCCGGATTGTAGCAAGCCTTGATCCCCAGCTGCGCGCACAGCTTCAGCGCATGCAGGTTGACCTCGGGCGGAATCTCGTTCTGCAGCAGCGCGATCTCTACGCCAGCCAACGCGCTGCCCGAGACGTCCGTCTCCGTCAGCTTGCCGTTGCTGCCCGCGGACAACACGATCGTATTTTCTCCGCTCTCGGAGACGGTGATGAACGCGAGCCCCGAAGAGCCTGCCTTCACCGATACGTAGGCGGTATTTACGCTGCGCGACCGCAGCGAGTCTGTCAGCACGCTGCCGAACGCGTCGTCGCCCACGGCGCCGATCATTACCGCACCGTCTCCCGCCAATGCGGCCGCAACGGCCTGATTAGCGCCTTTGCCGCCCGGCTGGTAAGCGGTTCCGCGACCGTGGATCGTCTCGCCCGGCTGCGGGAATTGTTCGACCTGATTCACGATATCCATATTAATGCTGCCAATGACTGCGATCTTGCTCAAGTCTTCAACCCCCGGCGATATCAGTGTATGCTTGTCATTTTCCCGGACGTCCGCCCGTTTGTCAATTCGTTGTCGGCGCGCGCGGCAGCCTAACAGCTCTCCCGGCAAATGAAGTTGCAGCAAAAAAGACCGTCCCGCCGTCGTATCGCACGACCCGGTGACGGCCCATACTGCTCCTGACGCAGCCTCACTCCCGCTTTAACCGACCTTGAAGGCGATGCCGCCCTCGTCGCGGTCGATCGTGAGCGTGCCGTGCTCGATGAACCAGACGTCCTTGCTTTCCATATAAAAATGAAGACCGTCCGCATCCGCTTCTGCGGCAGGATCCACCGGATCGTCCAGCATGATGCCGAAGCCGTAGGGCTCGCTGCCTCCGCTGATATAACGGACGTAGACGCGGACCTTGTCGCCCCGCCTGTATTCCCATTCCTCCAGGAAGCAGGCCGCAGCGGCCTTCGATATGCGAAGCTCCATGTCGCCGACCCTCCATTCTCGATGCTAGCTGCCTGTATTATAGCAGTCCGGCTTCGAAGGGAACAAGCCGGCGGTCAGCGGCTTGCAGACATCGCCGGCTCCGGCAGGCTCAGCACCGGCGCCTGAGCAGCGCCGCTGCCGACGGGATTGCCGCTGCCGTCGTAATAGTACAGCGGCGTGTCTCCCGCCACCATCACATAAGAGAGCGGGATGTCCGTCTCGATCCTATTCGGCTCCCGGTCGAACGGAATGACGATCGCGATCTCGGTCGCGACGTGAATGTACACCTCGACGAGAACGTTGTTGATGCCCGCGCTCGTCTGGCGGGTCCGCACCTCCGCCTGCACCGTGCTGATCGGATGCAGCCTGACCGCCACGCTCGGGCCGAGCGACGACAGGAACGGACTGTCGACGGCATGGCCGATCGGGATACGCTCGTGCAGCGCCTCCTGCTCCTTCAACGCGGCCTCGACGACCGTGATCGTCTGCGCGGTGATTCGCATTTGTTCCTTGTAATCGATCTCGATGCCGGCCGTCTTCCCGTCCGCGTTCGTTTTCCATTGCACCATCTTGCTGCCGTCCGCGCCTGCCGCGATATTCTCGGTAATGGCCGAATTGATCGCCTGGACGGCCATCTCGGTAATTCGCTGCTTGGCAAGGAACATGAGCGGCTCTCTCAGATAACGGTCCAAGTAGATAAAGGACTGAACGGCGGCGAAAAGCGCGATCGCAAGCAGCGCGAAAAAAAAGTATTTGCGCGGAAGGCGCGGCGTCCTGCCCGCCCGGCTGCCGGCCATGCGGGGCCGGTGGGAATAAGCGCGGGCCGATACGGCAGGCTTGCTCCTGGCGGGTCTGGCGACGAAGCCCCTGCTTCTGCCAAAACCCGACGACGCCCTCGCTCGGAACGGCGCGCTTCTCGCGTTCCTCCAGCCTCGCGAGGCAGGCAATCTCAGGCTCCAGCTTCTGCTGGCCGGCGGCCAGCGTCCCCATTTTCTACGCATCCGGGACTTCACATCCCTTCCCTAAGCATGCCGAATTCAGGACGAACTCTCTTCATGCTTATGTCGGGAAGCCGCAAAATAGATCGGCGTTCGCTTATCTTCCCGCCAACGCGGCCGCTTGATCGCGAATTCGCAGAAAGACCTGGTAGCTGCGTTCCGCGCAAGCGGAAATAGAAATCGGGTCAAATCCGGTCAGATCCGCGTAAAACGTATCGTTCAGCGGCTCGATCCACGATGTCGGCAAAGCCGACGCGCCGAGGCAGGCCCCCAGAATCGAACCGACGGTCGCGCCGTTGCAGTCCGTATCCCAGCCGCCGAGCACCGCGGTCGTGATTCCTTTTTCAAAGTCGCCGCCCGAATAAATGAGCGCCGCCGCCACCAAGGCCGCGTTGTTGTTCGTATGAACCGCATCGTAGTGTTTGAACGCCTCCCAGATGCGATCCACGAGCTCGAGCTGGTCCTTCGCGTCCTTCGCGATGTCTACCGCCTGTGCGATGTCGCACGCGAGCCGGGAAGTGCCAGGGATCTCGCGCAGGCCCGCTTCGACGATCCGCTCCGGATCCGTTTCCGTAAAGGCTGCCGCAATCATCGCGGCCGCGAACATTTCCCCGTAGATGCCGTTCTTTACGTGGGAAAAGGATGCGTCCCGCCAAGCCAGCTCGGCCGCCAGCTCCGGATTGCCCGCAGCGCCGTAAGCGAAGCCGTCCGCCCGGATCTGCGCGCCAATCCATTCGCGATACGGATTCAGGTGCGTGCGCACCCATTCCTGCTTGAACGTCCAGTCCGCCGGCTTATCCCGTTTCATATGGGAGGTTACCTGCGCGAAGTTTAAGTATGCCTGCGTCTCCGCCGTACACACCTGCTGGTAGGTCAAACGGCTGTGCCAGAGCTTGCCGATATCCCACGCATCCCAGTCCAGACCTTTCTCTTCCAGCATCAGAAGTCCGAGCACCGTGTACCGGACGTCGTCGTCGCTCTCCATGAAGCGGATCCGCTCGCGCGTGCTCTTCATGCACCAATCTGAAATGAAAATGTGTTCGGACTCCGCGCGCGACCGCTCAGGCGTATAACCGCGGATCGGCCAGGCATCGGCGCCCTCGAACCAGAGCTGCACGTTGCGCCAGCCCGGGTTGCCGTTCGAGCCGCCCATCATCGGCCATGACTCCAGCGGTTTGCCGAGCGCGCAGCCGCTCAGCCTGCCCGACCAGGCGCCGAGAAACTTGTCGCGCCAAGCCGCTTCGCTCAGCTCAGGGACGCTGCCGCCCCGGCTGCGGCTCGCATCGGGACGCAGCGCACGAATACCCGCCAGATCCGACGGCTCCACAAACGGAAAGTCCGGGCTCGGCTCGAGCGCGCTTAACTCTCGGTACAACGCCATAAGCTGCTCCTCGTCTTCCCCGCACTGTGCCAGCCGGCTCTCGAATCCGTCTACGACACAACCTTCCTCGTTCCGTTGAATGATTTCCCTGCGCATGAGCTCGCTCAACTTTTCCCATCCAGCCATCGTTCACGCACCCCTTCGGTATCGGTAATTTTCCTACTCTCACCTTAACTTGTAGGGGATGCGCTTTCATCTCTTTTTGACCCGATTCCATTCTTAAAAACGGCTATCCTCCGACCGTGTATCTTTCGCGGTATTGCTGTGGATTCAATCCTACCAACTGCCGAAACGAACGGTAAAACGGAGCCGCGCTCTGAAAACCGCAGGCAAGGTACACGTCCGTCACCGACAAATCGCTCGTCGCCAGCAAACGCTTGGCCTCCTGCACCCTCACGAACGTCAGGTACTCCTTAAACCGCTTGCCCACGCCCTCGACAAAAAGATGACGCGTACGAGACTCGCTCAGCGACAGCGTCTTCGCCGCCTCTCGCAGCCCGAACGGCTCCCTGAATCTCTGGGCTACCGCATCCAGCGCAGGGCGCAAACGCTCGAGCGCATCGCTTCGCTCCCGCCATTCCCTGCGTCCGTATCGCGCTTCTTCGGCTCGGTACAGCCAGACGGCGAGCGTCAGCATCGACGATCGCAGAAGCGGACCGTACGACGACCGCTTCGCTTCATACTCGCCCAGCATGGCAGCCAGCAACGGCCCGGGTTGTTCGGACGCCGCAGGCCGATGCAAGCGCCATTCAGGCTCGTTCCAGGTCGCCGCGCGCGCGAACGGCCGCAGCAAATACCGATCCTCGGGGGCAAATAAAGACTCGCTGAAATATACGAACGCGAACCGGCAACCCGCTGCCTCGGCCATGGCGATGTGAGGCTCGTAAGGCGGGAACAGCATCAGCGCGCCCGGCTCGACAGTCACTGTCTCCTCCCCGATAAAAAAAGTGCCGCGACCCTCGAGGCAGTAGCCGATCTCGAAAAAGGAGTGCCAATGCTGCTCTGTACGCTCCGTTTTCAGGCTGTATTCGAACAGATGAAGCGGCACTGCGGCGTCGAAGCTGAACATCTCGAGCATCTCGATTCTCCTTGCGATCGCGCCGATAGCGGCCCGTCGCTTTTAGCGCTAATATACCTGCGACAGGGATGTTCGGCAACAAAAAAAACGAAGGACCGCCCCTCGGTCATTTTCATGACTGAGGAACAGCCCTTCTTATCCATAATTAGTGCCAGCTTACGCCTTAACGGCTTCCAGTTCGAGCGAGATGGCCACATCGTCGCCCAGCATGACGCCGCCCGTTTCCAGTGCTGCGTTGTACGTCAGTCCATAGTCGCTGCGCTTGATCTTGCCCTTCGCGCTGAAGCCCGCGCGCTGGTTGCCCCACGGATCCTTCGATGCGCCTTCGTACGTCACTTCGAACGTTTCTTGCTTCGTAACGCCATGCAGCGTCACGTCGCCTGTGACGTCGTATTCGCCTGCGCCGGTCTTGACGATGTTGGTCGCCTTGAAGATCAGCTTCGGATGGTTCTCGACATCAAAGAAATCGGCGTTGCGCAGGTGCGCGTCGCGGTCGGCATTGCGCGTGTCGATGCTGGACAGGTCGATGGACAGCTCGATGTCGGCCGTCGTCAGGTCGTCTGCATCCGCGTTTACGTTCGCTTCGAACGTGTGGAACGTGCCCTTTACCTTCGAGATCATCAAGTGGCGGATCGAGAAATCGATCGAGCTGTGCGATGCGTCAATACCCCAAGCGGATTTTGCCATTTTATTTTCCTCCTCATAATTAACTAACATTTAGGAACATGCTTTATTAAGTTAAGTAACATATCCTAAATATAGAGTAATATCGGGCGGCTGTCAACTGTGTAATTTATCTTTACATTTAAAAAAAGCCGCCCCGTCATCCGGCGGGAACGGCCGATCGCACAAGCCATTTTTAAGTTTAATCACGGAGCAGCCAGCCGAGCAGATCGCGGGATTCGCGATCGATCACCGCGACCATCGGTCCGAGCTTGGGTTCATTTTTCGTATGAAAGGTCACCTTTCTCAACTGCTCGGGGTCGGCCGAAGGAAGTTCGATCACCTCACCCTCGCCATCGACGGCAGAGAGGCCGGCCGGATGAAATCCCGGCACGTCAATCTCGGCCTCCCACCAATCGCCGACGACGGATGCCCTGTCGCTCTCAGGCATTGCCTCCCAGGCAAGCTTGCGCAGAGCGGAGTCAGCTTCTTCTGCGTTCGCTGCATTTTCTTCGGCGTCGGCGCGAATACCGAAAAAGAAAGGAACCGTACCTTGCGGCCAGGTTGCCGTCACCTCGTACAATTGATCGCCTTTGCCTGCTGCGACTCGAAGCTTCCCATCCCGCAGCTCAATGGCCTCGACGGGCCGCTCCGTCCCGGGGAAGTACGCAATACTGTGAACGCTGTCCGGCGGATCCCCCGACCAGGCAAGCGCGATCTCGTCGCCTGCGTTCGCGAACGGCTTGACCTTGACGTCCTCGAAGCTAGGCGGCATCGCTGCGGCATCCGCGCACACGCCGATGCCTTTTTTGTTGTCGCTCCAGCAGAAGCTGCCGGTCTGTGCCTCGAAGGTCGTGCCGCCAACGGACACCTCAAGATGCGGCACGACATCCGGCATCTTATAAGAGTCTGCGGAAGGCGCGGGCAACTGCACGGACGAAGCGGGTGCCGAAGGAGACTTCGGCAGCTCTCCTCCGGTCTCCGCTCCCGTAAAAACCTCGCGAGCTCCGCAGCCCTGCAAGATCAGCAGCGCGCCTAGGATCCAATATACCGCATATTTTTTCATCCATATTCCCCCGATCTGTATCCGTCTAACATCCAGACGCTTCCAGATCAGGAGAAGTTGCATGGGGCGCACAATATACCAGGGGTAACCTATGTACACCGCGCCCAGTCCCCATGACCATGCACCTGTACAAAACAGTCGTTACACGCCCAGTATCGCGATAACCGCCGCCACCGTCACGGTGCTGACCGCAGTCGAGGCGAAAACCGTCTGCGAGGCAAACTCGGGTTCGTTGTCGAATTCGACGGCGAGCAGTACGCTGCTTAGCGAGGTGGGAACGGCGGACGAGACGATCAAAGCGCTTGCCAGCAAGCCGTGCGCGCCTATGATTTCGCAAGCGCCCCATGCAAGCAGCGGACCGGCTGCCAAGCGCAGCACCAGGGATAACCCGATGTCCGACAACAGCTGGCGGCTGATGCGCCAAGCCATGCTCCCCAGCTGCACGCCGAGCGTGATCAGCGCCGTGCCGATGAAGGCATTGGATAAATAATCGACGGAGGTCACGACGGAGTCCGGCAGCGGCACCGAGAGGTAGCGCATCAGCAGCGCCACGGGAATCACGTAGATGACCGGCATCGACAGAATGACCCGGCGAATCTGGCGCCAATCCGACTTGTGCGCATTGACGCTGTAAACGCCGTATGTATTTGGAATGAGGGACTGCATCATCATGATCAGCACCTGTACGGACAACGTATACGGGTTGTTGTGGAACGCCAGCTGGTTAAGCGGGATCCCGTAGTTTGCGCTGTTGTAGAACAGCACGCTGCACTGCATCGCGCTGCGCATCGACGGACCGTATCCGCGAAGACGGACGACCGCCGAAACGAGCGCGTACTGGAGCAGCATAAAAATGGCGAAAAACGCCATGACCATGCCAAACAGAGAGAGCGAGATGGCCGTATTGTAGAGCAGCTTGAACATGATCGCGGGAGAAAATAAATAAAAGTTCAGCTTCGACAGCGTCCGAATGTCCAGCTTAAAGCAGCGTTGCAAGATGATGCCGAGCGCGATCAAAATCGAAATCGGAAGTACGTTGTTCACGAGAATATGCAAAAAAACGGTCATGCGGCGCCCTCCCCGGCCGAGCTGGGCTCGGGGCGGTCCAAGTGCCGCTTGCGGAACAGCAAGAGGGCCGAACATAAGAGCATCAACCCGTTAAGCACGAACACCCAGCGGATCGGAATCCAGCCGGAGAGCAAGCCGCCGAGCACCGGTCCGAGCATCGTGGCCAGCTGTGTGGACGATTGGCTGAGGCTGAAGGCGCGGCCCCGAAATTCCGGCGCCGTGACGCGTACGATCATGGCGTTAAGCGCGGGATAGACGCCGGCGAAGAATAGGCCGTATACGAAACGGAGCGCGCCGAACTCGGTATAATGCCCGACGAAAAATTGGAGTAGATTGCCGATGCCCCCGCCTGCGAGACCGATGACGAGCACTTTGATGAAGCCGATCCGCTGGCCGATCTTGCCCCACTGCGGCGCCGCGATCAGCGTCGCGATACCGACGGCCGAGAAGACGATTCCTGCCTGCAGCGAAGCATCGGATTGCTCCCCGCCTAGCTGTGTCATGTAGATCGTCAGCAGCGGCTCCAGGATCATGACGGAGAAGGTGCTAAGGCCGACAAGCAGGAGCAGCGTGATGAACGTGCGGTTGTGGACCGCCTGCGACAGATCCTCGCGGATGCTGGACCGCTTTGCCGAACGGTTGAATTTCTCCTCTTTGACGAAAAAGCTCGCGATCAGTGCCGATACGAAAACGACTGCCGCCGAAAATAAAAAAGCCTCCCGGTTGCCCGTCAGATGGCTCACGACGCCGCCGACGAGCGGCCCGATGATGCCGCCGCTGGCGCCGGCCGTCGCCATGACGCCGAGCGCGTATCCCGATTTTTCCTCCGGCGTATTCGTCGCGACCAGCGCGATCGAAGCCGGAACATAGCCTGCAAGCAAGCCTTGGCACACCCGCACCAACAGAAACACATACGGATCGTGCACGAAATAGGTGATCAGGTACAACGCCGCGAGACTGTAGCCGGAGCGGATCAACATCGGTCTGCGCCCGTATTTGTCGGCAAGCGACCCCCAATATGGCGCGATCAGCGCGCTTGCGAGAAAAGTAACGCCGAACGCGAACCCCGACCACTGGTTGACGTGATGCTCGACGCCCAGGTCGTTTTTCAGGAACAAAGGGATGAACGGTATGGCGGCCGAGTAAGCCATGCTGCAAAAAAACACGCCGGTCCAGAGTACGTACAGATTCCTCTTCCATGAAACGTTCAAAGCCATTCACTTCCTCGGGTGAAATAACAAAAGCAGACCCCCCCGCTCAGGGGGAGTCCGTACTGTAATGAGTATAACACGATATACCGGATTAGTCCCGCATAAAGAACTGCATCGTCTTGTCCGAAGAGCCAGGCAGACCTTCGTGACCGAAGTCGGGATAGATGACGAGATCCTTCTTCGCCGTGATCTTGTTGTAGGCGGCGAACTGCGTCGATGGCGGACAGACCGAGTCCATCAGCCCGACGAACATGAGCACTTCGCCTTGAATGCGGTCGGCCAGGTACTGAAGATCGATATAGCCGAGTTTGGTGAACACCTCTTCCTCTCGCTCGTGCGTCGGGTCGAAGCGGCGGAAGTAGTCGCGCAGCTCCTGATAGGCATCCTTCGCCAAGTCCATCTCCCAGACCCGCTTGTAGTCGCAAAGGAAAGGGAATACCGGAGCAAGCTTGGATATACGCGGTTCAAGCGCCGCGCAAGCGATCGTGAGCGCGCCGCCCTGCGAGCCGCCGGCCGCGTATACGCGGGACGAATCGACCTCCGGCAGGCCGAGCGCGATGCCGGCGAGCTGTGCCGTATCGAGGAAAATATGTCGGAACAGCAGATTGTCAGGATGATCGTCCAGACCGCGGATAATATGGCCGTTCAGCGTATTGCCCTTCACGCCGCCGACATCCTCTGATTGGCCGCCTTGACCGCGGGCATCCATAGACAGCACGGAATAGCCGAGCGCGGCGTATGCGAGCTTGTCGTTCCAATCGCCTGCGCTGCCCGAATAACCGTGGAACTGCACGAGGGCCGGATGCGGCTCCTGCACGTTTTTGGGACGAACGTACTTCGCATGGATGCGTGCGCCTCTGACGCCCGTGAAGTACAGGTCGAAGCACTCGGCCTTCGGCGTCTGGAATTCGCTCGGAACGAGCTCGACCTGCGGATCGGTCGCCTTCAGCTCGGCTAGCGCGCGCTCCCAGTACTCGTCGAAATCGGCCGGGCGCGGGTTGCGTCCCCGGTACTCTTTTAACTGCTCTAAAGGCATGTCAAGCGCAGGCACAATGATCTTCCCCTTTGACAAATAGGTATTGCGGGATGGCATTCCCGGCTCCGTCCGAATTGAAGCGTATTCATTGTACCATAGACTGGAAAAACTGTCCCCCTGCAATTCTTGCGCTTTTTGCGCGCTTTTTTGGCTTTATTGCCATTCGATGTGCCGGACATGGACGAGTTCGTGCAGCGCCGCAAGCAAGTTTTCCTTGTCGCAGGAAGCCGGCAGCTTGAGCGACAGATCGACGGAAATCTCCCGCTTGTCGTCCCGGTCCGTCTGTATCGCGATCAGCGACACCTGAAGCTCCTTCAGCTTGGCAAGCAATTCTTCCATTGCGCCTTCCCCGCCCTCCATCCGGATCCCGACATGCTCTGCCGCCGCCTGCCCGAGACGGCCGATGCTGCGCTGCAGGAGCGTCTGTCCGAGTACGATCAAAATCACCGCGCCGCCTCCGACGATGTATAAGCCCGCACCGATCGCCATCCCCATCCCTGCCGTGGACCATACGCCGGCCGCCGTCGTCAGCCCCTTGATCGTCTGCTTCTGCAAAATAATCATGCCGGCCCCCAGAAAGCCGACGCCGCTGACGACCTGCGCCGCGATCCGCGAAGGGTCGAGCGAGAGATTGGGCCAATCGCTCTGGTCCCCGAAGCCGTATTTGGACAGCACCATCATGAGCGCTGCGCCTATGCCTACGATAAAGTGCGTCTTGATTCCAGCTTCCTTCATCCTGCTCTTGCGTTCGTAGCCGATAATCGCCCCGCACAATCCTGCGGCCGCGATTCGGAGCAGCCATTCCCATTCCACCCGATCACGCCCTCTCTTTTTAATTTGTTGCATAAAAAAGTACCCATAACCGTTTTATTACCCTTGCTGGCGATCTTCCGCAACGCAAAAAACCGGACTCCGATTTGGAGTCCGGCCAGGTATTGCTATATTCGCGGTGGATGGAATTAGAATCCGCCCATGCCGCCCATATCGCCCATGCCGCCAGGCATGCCGGCAGGCGCTTTGTCCTTCTCAGGCTTGTCGGTGATGACCGCTTCGGTCGTCAGGAACAGGCCTGCAACGGATGCTGCGTTTTGAAGCGCGGAGCGAGTCACCTTCACCGGATCGATGATGCCGGCTTCGAACATGTTGACCCACTCGCCGGTAGCGGCATTGTAGCCGACGCCGACTTCTTCCTTCTTCAGACGCTCGACGATGACGGAGCCTTCTTGGCCCGCGTTGGCAGCGATCGTGCGGATCGGCTCTTCGAGCGAGCGAAGGATGATGTTGACGCCCGTCTTCTCGTCGCCTTCGGCGTTAACGGCCGCAACCGCGTTGTAAACGTTAACCAGCGCCGTGCCGCCGCCGGAAACGATGCCTTCTTCGACGGCTGCGCGAGTCGCGTTCAGTGCGTCTTCGATGCGGAGCTTGCGCTCCTTCAGTTCGGTCTCGGTAGCAGCGCCAACCTTGATGACGGCAACGCCGCCTGCCAGCTTCGCCAGACGCTCTTGGAGCTTTTCGCGGTCGAAGTCGGAAGTCGTTTCTTCGATTTGTGCGCGGATTTGGTTGACGCGCGCCTTGATATCGTTCGAATCGCCCGCACCGTCGACGATAATCGTGTTTTCTTTGTTGACGCGAATTTGGCGGGCGGAGCCCAGTTGGTTCACGTTCGTGGATTTCAGCTCAAGACCGAGCTCTTCGGTGATCACTTGACCGCCGGTCAGAGCCGCGATGTCTTGCAGCATCGCCTTGCGGCGATCGCCGAAGCCAGGCGCCTTGACGGCTACGCAAGTGAACGTGCCGCGCAGACGGTTGACGATCAGCGTCGCTTGCGCTTCGCCTTCGACGTCCTCGGCGATGATCAGCAGCTGCTTGCCGGATTGTACGACCTTCTCCAGAACAGGCAGAATCTCTTGGATGTTGGAGATCTTCTTATCCGTGATCAGGATGTACGGATTGTCCAGCACCGCTTCCATCTTGTCCGTGTCGGTGATCATATAAGGGGACACATAGCCGCGGTCGAACTGCATGCCTTCGACGACGTCCAGCTCGGTCAAGAAGCCCTTGGATTCTTCGACGGTGATGACGCCGTCTTTGCCGACCTTCTCCATCGCTTCGGCGATCAGCTTGCCGACTTCTTCGTCAGCCGCGGAGATGGAAGCGACTTGCGCGATGTCGTTGCTGCCTTCGACTTGCTTGGAGATCGCCTTCAGCTGCTCGACAGCGGCGCGTACGGCCTTGTCGATGCCCTTGCGGACGACCATCGGGTTCGCGCCGGCCGTGACGTTCTTCAGGCCTTCGCGGATGATGGCTTGCGCCAGGACGGTAGCGGTCGTCGTGCCGTCGCCGGCAACGTCGTTGGTCTTCGTGGCGACTTCTTTGACGAGTTGAGCGCCCGCGTTTTCGAACGCGTCCTCAAGCTCAATCTCCTTGGCAATCGTCACGCCGTCGTTCGTGATCAGCGGGGAGCCGAACTTCTTCTCGAGCACGACGTTACGGCCCTTCGGTCCAAGCGTTACCTTTACGGCATTGGCCAGTGCGTCTACACCGCGGAGCATCGCGCGGCGCGCGTCTTCGCTAAACTTGATTTCTTTAGCCATTCTTCAATAACCCTCCTCGATTTTGGTTCCCTTGTCAGGATAGGTAATGCTTGCGATTGCTTATGTCAGCGGTTGTCCGCCGGCTTAGCCGACGATCGCGTGAATGTCGCTTTCTTTCATAATCAAATACTCTTTGCCTTCGTACTTGATCTCGGTTCCCGCATATTTGGAGAACAGAACGCGATCGCCTACGCTGACTTCCAGCGCGATGCGCGCGCCGTCTTTGCCGACTGCGCCGGCGCCTACCGCGATAATGGTGCCTTCTTGCGGCTTTTCCTTGGCCGTATCCGGCAGAACGATACCGCTCAGCGTCTTTTCTTCCTTGGCGCTTGCTTCGACAAGCACGCGATCACCCAAAGGTTTGATCATGAAAATTGCCTCCTTTTGTACTCCGTTACGGAGAAGTTTGCGAAGTTTAGCACTCAATCGTGTTAAGTGCTAATAACCACTACCTATAATACTGATTTTGGATAACCATTTCAAGTCCCTTTGCGTTAAAAAAATAAAGGCGGATCCGCATCAAGTGCGGATCCGCGCTCATTCGACATGCTTTTATCGTTTCCGCAAATTGCCCCGGACTATACGCATACGCCGTTGCTTTTTGCGCCGTCTTACGTTCTGAAGTTGCCGACCAGCGTCTTCAAGCGGGCCGCCATCGTACTGAGCCTGTCGGCCGTGCGGGCCATCTCTTCCGTCGACGACAGCTGCTGCTGGCTCATCGCGGTCACTTGCTCGGTAAAGGACGCGTTCTCTTCCGTGACGCGCGTAATATCGTTGATCGACTGCTGTACCGACTGGCTGCCCGCAGACATCTGTTCGACCGCCGCGGCGACGTCGCCGATATTGGCGCTCAGCTTGCCGACCTCGCCGACGATCTCCCTGAATGCCGACTCCGCGTGCTGCATGCCGGACACGGCGCCGAACACCTGCTCCGCGCTCTGCTCGAACATTGCGGCCACCTTGGTGATATCGCCTGACATCGCCTCTAGCGTCGTCGCGATCTGTACGGCGGACTGCTGCGTCTGATCGGCCAGCTTGCGGATCTCGCCGGCAACGACGGCAAAGCCGCGGCCGTGCTCTCCCGCGCGCGCGGCCTCGATCGCCGCATTCAAAGCGAGCAAATTCGTCTGGCTCGAGATCTCCGAAATATAACCGATGACCTCGATGACTTTCTCGGACTTATGGTTAAGGCCGCGAACCGTCTCCTGCAGCGAGCGGAACGCCGACTCGACCTGCGCGATATCGCTCGACGTCGTCTGGAGCAGCGTGGAGCCGCCTTCGGCCCTGTCCCGCGTAAGCTGAGCGGCATCCGATACGCCCGTCGTCGTCGTGGCAACCTGCGTCAGCCCGCTGATCGTTTCGGTCATGACTGCCGAGATCTGCTGCGACTGCGATACTTGCGTCTCCGAGCCTGCCGCTACCCGCTCGACGGCTCTGGACACTTCGCTGCTCACTCTCGCGTTTTCGTCAGCGCCCGTTTTTAGCTGGATGGCGGACGCCGCGAGCTCGGCGGTATTTTCACGGAGCTCCTTCATCATCTTCTGAAGGCCCTCCAGCATGGCGTTAGCGGCCTTAGCCAGGTCGCCGACTTCGTCGTGCGTATATACCGGGATGCGCTGGGTCAGGTCGCCGCCCGAACCCGCGATGTTCTTGAGCGTGCCCGTCACGCCTCCGATCGAATGGAGAAGCTTGCGAGAGACGGTCAGCAGCGCAGAGCCGCCGCCCACCAGGATCAGCGCATCAATGACGATAACTTCAATTAATAACGCCGTATGTCCTTTGAACACCGAAGCTGCCGCAAGTAAAATAAAAGACAGCACCAACAGAACGACCAGCGAGACGTAGCCGATCAAAAACTTCGTTTGCAAGCTGATTCCCGAATTGCGCATGCTTTACCCCTCCGAATTAAAGTCGCTTGCTCTCGTCTATGTAAGCACTTCCATTTCGAATCTCAGACACATTTTAGCACAAGATCGTTTTGGATAATATCGGAATATGTCGAATATGTGAAAGGATTTTAATTTTTTGTCGGCAAACTTGAATCGGGCGCCCTAAAACGAATGATACGATGGCCCTACATGGCCACTTTTTCCCGTTTTAAAGGTATCCCTTTCGGTCAGGAGCTCGGTCAAATCGCCTATATGAAGGCAGCGAAAGCATCCCTGCAAAGACATGTCATCTGAAAGGATGCCAGGGATGCGAGTCATGCGTCGTCGTGCAGTGCCGTCGTCGCTCCTAGCATGGGACCTTTCCTGATTCAAAGGGATACCGTTCAAACGCGCTGCGTGGTCTCATCCGCCCCCGGGATCGGTGAAATCGACAAAAAAGCGTCTGCCGCGAAGGCTGGCACTGCCCTCAATACGGCAAACGCTTGTAAAACCCGTTAATCCTCTTCGTCAAATTCGGCTTCTCGTTCGGCGGCGCGACGCAGGCGCTTGTTGTAGGCGCTCGCCGACAGCAGCACGCTAACCTCGTACAGCAGAATGAGCGGCACCGCCACGAGCAAGTCCGAGATGACGTCCGGCGGCGTCACGACGACGCCGACCACGGCCATGACGAACCAGGCCAGCTTCCTTAGCTTGCGCAGCAGATCCGGACTCAGAATGCCGATCCGCGTGAGAAACAATATGACGATGGGCAGCTCGAACAAGAGCGACATCGGCACCAGAATGTTAAACAGGAAGCTGAAGTATTGGTTGGCCCCGTATACTTGCTTCAGCCCCAAGTTTGCCGTGACCTTCTCCGTGAATGAATAGGCCATCGGGAAAATGACGTAGTAGGCGAATGCCAGCCCCGCCAAAAACATGAAGAGCGCTCCGGGTATGTAACGCAGCGTCGCGCGCTGTTCCTTTTTCCCGAGCGCGGGCTTGACGAATGCCCACAGCTGGAACAAGGTGAACGGAATTACGACGATAAACGAGATGATAAAAGCGAACTTCATATATAGGCTGATCGCGTCCCACGGCGAAAAGGCGCTGAGATCGATCTGTCCCGACGGTGCGGCGTCGACGAGATAATCGAACAGCGGCTCTGCGCCGAACAAGCCCCCGACCAGCGCGAGCACCAGCACGATGATGATTAAAATGACCCTTTTGCGCAATTCTCCGATATGCTCCATGAGCGGCATTCCGCCCATTTCCATCGTATCGGCCTTAGCGCCCGAGCGCTCCGCCATATGCGACCTCCGCCCTACCGGGCACAAAAAATCAGGACGGCCTCCGAAACGCAAGCCGCCCTCCGTATTCATGAGTTCCGTTCGTCCGGGTTACCCGCGACCATACTGTACGTTGACGGTCTCCCGCCCGTTATTCAGGCAGACGACGTTCGGACTTCACCGGCTCCGCTTCCGGAGCGGCCGCGACTTCGCGGCGTGCCGGACGTTCGCTGTCGTCCATCAGATCGTTCGCGCCCTTCTTGAACTCGCGCAGCGTGCGGCCGAATGCCCTGCCCAGCTCAGGCAGCTTGTTCGGTCCGAACAGCAGCAAGGCGATTAGGATCAGCAGGATCAAGCCCGATGCACCAATACCTCCCATAGTTATCCCTCCCCTGTCTAGCTGTCATGCAGAGCAACTTAAACGAAAAAAGAAAAACGGCCGCCTGCCTTCAACCTAAAACATGGCGCCCGCAACGATCTTCCATCCATTTGATGCGCTTAATTCCCCGGTCAGTAGCGTAAAAGTACGTACCGCCGAAAACGCCCCGACCGGTCAACGATGCAGTCCGCCATACCCCATCGCGGCGATCTCTTGCCGCGTGATCGCCTCTCCCGCCAATACGCGCGGAAGCAGCACGTCGAACGACGTATACGGATCGTGCATGACGCAGCCCGGCAATCCGAAGATCGGCACTCCTTGCAGATACCCGAACAGCAGCATCGAACCAGGCAGCATCGGTGTCCCGTAGCTGACAATGTCGGCGCCCGCGTCGGCGATGGCGCCCGGCGTCCGGTCGTCCGGATCGACGGACATCCCGCCGGATACCAGTATCATATCATAACGTTGTTCCAGGAAGTAGTACAAGTGGTTGACAATTATTTGTCGATCGTCGGGTGCGAAGCGCTGTTCGGCCAGTTCCGAACCGAGCGCTTCCAGCTTGGCCCGGACCGCCGGGCCGAACTTGTCCGCGATCCGTCCCGTGAATACCTCGGTTCCCGTGGAGAGCAGGCCCGCACGCATCCGGCGAAGCGGCTTGACCGCAACGGCATCGGCTCCGCCATGCTTCGCTTTGTATTGCGCCATGATCTGTTCGGCGGCCGCGATCTTGGCTTCGGGCACGACCAGCGGGATCGCTCTGGACGCGGCAATCGCTTCTCCGGCCTGCACGAACCGTCCGCCGACGATCGTGGCGAGGGCGATCTCGCCCAGCGCGTTAATCCCGTCCACGACCTCGCGAGCGATGACGGCGAGCCCCGGGCCGGCAGCCTTGAGCGTCACCTTGCCCTCGTGCGGTTCGCCGTAAACGATCCCTTCTCCGCCGAGCGCGGCAGCCAGCCGCAGCGCGGCGTCGTCCTCGTGCAGATCGCCCGGCGCAAGCTCCATTACATACAGATGCTCCTTGCCGATATCCTTCAGCTTCGGGATGTCGTCCGCCGTGACGCGGTGCCCCTTGCTAAACAGCCTTCCCTTGAAGGCGCCGGGCAAAATCTGCGTCAGGTCGTGCGCAAGCGTCAAGCCGACGGCGTCCTCGACCTTCACCTCGCGAAGCACGGTCTCCCGAGGTCCAGAAGTACCGCTCATCAGTAGTCTCTGTCCTTCCCGATGCCCGATACGAGCAGCAAGGCGTCGGGCAGTTGATCCATGATCGCCATCAGCATGTCGTTGACGCCCTTCGGATCGCCCGGCAGATTAACGATCAGCGAGCGTCCCCGGATGGCGATAATGCCGCGATAGAGCATATAATGCCGACTTCGCTGCATGACCGCAGCCCGCATCGCCTCCGTCATGCCCGGCACGGTCCGCTCGGATACCATCAGCGTGGCCTCGGGCGTCACGTCGCGCAGACCCAGACTCGTCCCGCCCGTGGTAAGCACCAGATCGGCCTGAAAGTAGTCGCACATCTCGATCAGGGCGGCTCGCAGCTCGTCCTGTTCGTCGGGCACGACGCGATAGTCGACGATCTCCCCGCCAAGCTCCTCTTCGACCAACTCCCGGATTACCTGCGCGCTCGTATCCTCGCGTTCGCCCCGGGAGCCTTTGTCGCTGGCTGTCAGCAGCGCTACTTTCCAAATCATGCCCATCCCCCCGATTCGCGTCTCCTCAAACTTCGCAAGCGGCTTCGGCTCGATCGGCCTAGCCTTCCGCCCGGTAATCCCCGCTCTTGCCGCCTGTCTTGCTCTGCAGCAAGGTTGGCCCGATTACCATGTCCTTCTGCAGCGCCTTGCACATATCGTAGACGGTCAGCGCAGCCGCGGACACCGCCGTCAGCGCCTCCATCTCGACGCCGGTCTTGCCCGTCGTCTTGACCTCGGCCGCGATCGTCAGCGTGTCGTCTCCGCTCGTGCCAAAGCGCACGTTCACGCCGGTCAGCGGCAGCGGATGGCACATCGGAATCCAATCGGATGTCCGCTTGGCCGCCTGAATCGCCGCCACCTGCGCAACCGCCAGGACGTCGCCCTTCTCCACGGTACGGTCCAAAATCCGCGACAGCGTCGCAGGCGCCATCGTAATCCGGCTCTCCGCCACGGCCGTCCGCGCCGTTACCGCCTTGTCCGATACGTCTACCATGACGGCGCGGCCCTGTTCGTTAAAATGCGTCAATCGTCCATCGCCGCCGGTCACTAAAGCCCCTCCTCCGCAAACCATATCAAGCCTTCTTCCGTCGCCACGCCGTGGAGCGCCAGATCGTGCGCTTCCTTGGGCAAGACTTGGCCGGACAGCTGAAGCGCAAAGGCAAAGCCGATCCAATAAGGCAGGCTTCCCGGTCCTAGCGCTTCGGCCAAACGATCGTAATAACCGCCGCCATAGCCGAGACGGCCGCCATGCCGGTCGAATGCCATGCCCGGAACCAGCACTACGTCGGGACGAACGTCTGCCGCAAGCGGCTCGGTACGGAGCGGATCCGGACTGGGCACGCCATAGCGCTCCGGCCGCCAGTCCGCCGATGAAGCGACGATCCGCAGCTCCATTCCGCTGCCGTCCTCCCGAACGCGAGGGGCGACCGCCCGATGGCCCGAAGCGACGCACCAATCCAGCACGCCGGCCGGATCGGCCTCCGAGCGGAATGCGCCGTACAAGACCACGGTCAGCGGCCTCCCCAGCTTCAGGCCAAGCGGCTGCAGCGCCTGTGCGACGACGACATCGCACAGCCTTCGCGAACGCGCCTCGCGCTCGTACGGCGTCAGCGCGTCGCGCTTGACCGCCATCGCCTTGCGCAGTGCGGGCTTCCCCGTGCCGTCCGGCTCCTTTGCGTTCATCCGCCATCCCTCTTCAGTGCTATTCATATTCATAGATAGCAACAGTGTATCATTTTTCCGGACAGGACGCCAAAGAGCTTTTTCACAGAATCGGGTGGCCACGAATCGGCCCCCGTGTTGCGTTTTGGACGTTCGAGCGGATTTGCGATAAACTTGTTTCAACTAAAAAGTTCTCGTTCGGAGGGAATCCTCTTGCTTTTACAGGCATCCGGCATCGTCAAGCATTACGGCGTCACCCCTATACTAGAAGGCGTCTCGCTGCAAATCGGCGAACGCGATCGCATCGGTCTCGTCGGCGTGAACGGGGCGGGCAAATCTACTTTTCTCAAAATTTTGGCGGGCGAACTGGACTCCGACCAAGGTTCGGTGTCCAAGCCTCGCGAGCTGCGGATCGGTTACTTGGCGCAAAATAGCGGGCTGGCTCCGCAGTTGACCATCCAGGAAGTGATGAACGCCGCGTTCGGACCGCTGCTCGAGCAGGAGCGCGCCCTCGGACGGCTCGAGACGCGCATCGCCGATCCGGCCGAGCAAGCCGACGCGGCCCGCTATGAAGCGCTGCTCGCGCAGTATGCCGACGCGAACGACAGATTCCGCGAAGCGGGCGGCTTCGAGATGAACAATCGCATCAAGGCCGTGCTCCACGGCATGGGCTTCGGCGACTTTTCGCGCGATACGGTCGTCTCCTCGCTGAGCGGCGGACAGCGGACGCGCCTCGCGCTCGCCAGACTGCTCGTCGTCCAGCCCGAGCTGCTCCTGCTGGACGAACCGACGAACCACCTCGACATCGACACGTTGACCTGGCTTGAGCAATATTTGCGGACGTATTCTGGCGCCATGGTCATCGTTTCGCATGACCGTTACTTCTTGGATGCGACAGTCTCTTCTATTGTAGAGATCGAGCGCCATGCGGCGACGCGCTACACCGGCAATTATACGCGCTTCATGGAGCTCAAGGCGGCGGATTTCGCGCAGAAGGTCAAGCTGTACGATCAGCAGCGCAAAGAGATTCAGCGGATGGAGGAATTCATCCAGAAAAACATCGTTCGAGCCACCACCACGCGCCGCGCGCAGAGTCGCCGGAACGCGTTGGAACGCATCGAACGGCTGGAGCGTCCGGGCACGCTGAAGCAGGCAAGCTTTTCCTTTACGGCCGAACGCCGCACAGGCAAAGACGTGCTGCAGGTGTACGACGCGTCGGCCTCGCCGAAAGAAGACATCAGCCCTCTTTTCCGCCATGTCGGCTTCGAGGTCAAGCGGGGCGAGCGCATCGCGCTGCTCGGTCCCAACGGCGTCGGCAAGACGACGCTGCTGCGCGCGCTCGTCGGCCAGCTCCCCCTCGCGGCGGGCACGATCCGCTGGGGCACCGGCGTGCAGCTCGGCTATTACGACCAGGAGCAGCGAGGTCTGACCCCGTCCAACACGGTGCTGGAGGAGGTCTGGAGCCGTTATCCGACGCTGCCCGAGGCTGAGATTCGCACCGTGCTCGGCAACTTCCTGTTCAGCGGCGAGGATGTCCGCAAGACGGTCGGATCGCTCAGCGGCGGGGAAAAGGCGCGCGTCGCGCTGTCCAAGCTCATGCTGATGAAAGCCAACGTGCTGGTGCTGGACGAGCCGACGAACCATCTTGACCTCTGGAGCCGCGAGGTGCTCGAAGGCGCTTTGGAGGAGTATGACGGGACGCTGCTCTTCGTTTCGCATGACCGTTACTTCCTGAACAGGCTCGCGGACCGCGTCATTGAGCTCGGGCCGGATGGCGCTGCGCATTTCCTGGGAAATTATGACGAAATGGTCGCGAAAAAGCGCGAATTGGAAGAATGGGCCGCGGCATCCGCATCCGGCGGCGCCTCAGCCTCCGGAGGAACTGCCCAGGCCGCGCAGGCGCCCGCAACGGACTATGAGGCCGACAAACAGGCAAAGCGCGAAGAACGCGCGAAGCAGCGCAAGCGTGAGCAAGCCGAAGCCGACATCTCGAAGCTGGAAGCGGAGATCGCGGCCCTCGAGGAAGAGATGGCGCTGCCGGAAGTGTGCACGGACTTCGTCCGGCTGCGCGAGGTTCAAGCGAAACTTGAAGAGAAACAGCAGGCGCTTGAGACGACATTCGCCTTGTGGGAGTCATTGATGGAATAAGCGCGGGCGCCTGCGGCGTCACCTTGCGCAAGCCGTACATCCGACTTAGCTGAAGACTTCCGGTCGACTTGGAAGCTATGAATGGAATTCAAAAGTTGTCGCAAGACAGTCAACGTTCGGTTCAAGCAAGTAAGTCTCCGCTTGCTTTTCCAGGGACATGAAGGCTATAAATACGACGCCGCCCGGCTTTGTCATCCGACGAAGCTTACGGGCGGTTTTTCTTTCTGCTTTCGGCGTTAAGGTTGGTATATCGGTCCCATCACCAGAGAGACTCGAGGATCTCGTCCGCGATTCGGCTTAGATCCTGCAATCCTCCAGCCTAACTTCCAAGTTGATCTCCCCTTGACGAAATTTTCACAAAAAGTTTGAAAGTCAGGTTGCCCACAGTTTTATCCACATTTAATCATCGCTTTCGGCGCTACAGGGGACACACTGTAAATCGGGCGGAAGGCGTCTTATCGCCATATTCCTGGATTGATCATGCAGGTCCATGCGGCAGCTTATGATGTTACCCCCATAATCCCCAGAATGGAAGCGATGGCCATGAAAATATCATCCACGTTTTCAAGATTACATTCCGTTTACTCTCCCAACACATTCAGCCCGCTTATCCCCAATGTTCACAGGGGGTGTGGATAACTTTGCCCACACCTACTACGCGCTCATTTGGGAGTCGAATCCATTGACTTTTTTCGACGAACCGCTTCCACATTCCGCTGTTACCCCTCGATCAGCCGCCTGACTTCACCTTCCATCCGTAACGTGCTGCCCGGCATAAAATACACGTTTAAGCCGTCATCCATTAAAGTGCAAACGAACGCGAACGGTCCGTCCATATAAAATACGACGCTTGTGTAAACGGGATCCGGCTCGCCTGCTGCCGAGGTAGGTGCCGCCTCTACGCCGGATGCAAGCAACCCCATGAATGCATCCTTCTCCACATTCACAAGCGACCGATATGGCACTATATCGCCGCTTCGGATCAGGTCGATGCGAGCGATCCGGTCTTTAGGCAAGGTATCGTATTGAAGCGCCATTTGTCCCCTTATGCCATCCTCGAAGTAAAGCCGATAGCCGCCGATCCGCTTCTCGTCGCGGGCTGCAATCGCTTTGTCGGCCGAGTAACCTTCGATCCGGTAAAGCTTTGTCCCTTTTGGCAAAAACGCGGCATCCCCCGACTTAGTCCGATAGCGCGGATTCGTGACGACATCCGCCACCTTGAACTTTACCGTGCCTACGACTTCGTCGGTCACAAGCGAGGGATCGGCCAGCACGGTTCCATACTCGCTCGAATAATCCCGTTCTCCCAGTCTGACGAAATCGACCCAGTCGATTACGGTATTTCCCTCGAACGGAATCGTCTTCAAATGACTGCAGCCGCACAAAAACAAAATTGCGATCATCATCGGAACGAACCATGTTCTGCTCAAATATCCCGCCCCCTTTATTTCTAAAAGACGGGATTTACTGCAAAAAGTTTCCGTCACGTTGAAAACTAGGAGGAATGGACACACAGGACGAAGAAAAGCGCCTGAACGATCGACGGGGTCGGTGTCGATCGTTCAAACGCTTTTCAAAAGGGGGTATGTCAATACTTTAACATGCAGATATATACATGTCAACATATATAACATGATTTGATCTATTAATTAACACGAGATTTCACACTTCGCCCTTAAACCTACCATTCCTCCAGCGACACCTGCGCGGAAGCTGCCAGATCCAGCGATGAGAACTGCCCCCTGCGCCATTTGAGATCCGCGGCGGCGCCGATCATCGCGGCATTGTCGCTGCACAGCGACAGCGGCGGCACGAGCATCGGCAATCCGGCTTCCTCGCAGAGCGCGGCCAGCCGCTCGCGAATGCCCCGGTTGGCCGCGACGCCGCCGCACAGCAGCAGCTGGCGGGCGCCAAACTCGGCTGCCGCCTTCATTGCCTTCGTCGTCACGACATCGACCACCGAGTTCTGAAAGCCTCGCGCAAGCGCTGCGAAGTCGGGATCGAGTCCCTTCATCTTGGTCCGGTTGATCTCGGCAAGCACGGCGGACTTCAACCCGCTGAAGCTGAAGTCGTACGAGCCATCCTCGAGCCAGGCGCGCGGCAGCACGATTTCTTCGTCCGACTGCCGTGCCAGCTTGTCTACGTGCGGTCCCCCCGGATAAGGGAAAGACAGCGCGCGCGCGACCTTGTCGTAAGCCTCGCCGACCGCATCGTCCCGCGTGCGACCGATGATTTGAAAGACGCCTTCTTCGGGAAGCAGAACCAGCTCGGTATGGCCGCCCGACACGACGAGCGCAAGCGCCGGATATACGATATCTCCGACAAGCCGGTTCGCATAAATATGGCCTGCGATATGATGCGTACCGATGAGCGGAACGTCGAGCGCAAGTGCAAGCGCCTTGGCGGCCACAACGCCGACCAGCAGCGCGCCGATCAGGCCCGGACCTTGCGTGACGGCGACCGCGTCGATGTCGCTGCGCGATACGCCGGCTTCCGTCAACGCCTCCTGCACGATCATCGTGATGCTCTCGACATGCTTGCGCGAAGCGATCTCCGGCACGACGCCGCCGAAGCGCCGATGCGTCTCGATCTGACTGGAGACGATGTTGGAGAGCACCTCGCGTCCGCCGCGCACGACGGCTGCCGAGGTCTCGTCGCAGCTGGTCTCGATCGCAAGCAGCAGCCCCTCGTCCTTGTTACCTGACATCTTAGTGGTCATGATGACATTCCTCCGCGCTCCCGGCCAAGCGACGGGTCCAGGTCGGCCCACATAATGAGGGCATCCTCGTTGTTATCCGAATAATAGCCCGGCCGAAGGCCCGCGGGGCCAAAACCGAGCTTGCGATAGAGGCGCTGCGCGCGTTCGTTGGACACCCGCACCTCGAGCGTCATCCGCGCCGCGCCGAGCCAGGCCGCGGTACGCATCAGTTCCCTCAGCAGGCGCTCGCCCAGCCCTTTGCCGCGGTACGCCTCGCGGACCGCGATGTTCGTCACGTGCGCTTCGTCCACGATGAGCCACATGCCGCCATAGCCGAGCACTTCGTCGCCCTTGGACATCACCATATACTTGGCGAACAAGTTCTGCGTCAGTTCGTTATGGAAAGCTTCCGGCGTCCAGGGAGCGGTAAAAGCCTCCCGTTCGATCTCCACGATGGCATCGATGTCCGCCAGCGTCATCGACCGGAACTCGATCTTGTCGTTCAAGCCTGTCCCTCCGTCCGAGCGCCGTCGCCGAGTTTGGTCTCGGCTTCGGTCAGCTGCGTGTAGTTAGGCGCGAAGCGATGAACGTCGTCAACGAGCCCCTGTGCCAATCGCGCCGCCGCGAGTCGGCCCATCTCGCCCGCGTCTATCGTCAGCGGCAGCGCGAACGCGCCCTCGAGCGCCGCAAGGACGGCCGCGTGCGGCCCGATCTCGCCGACGAACGCGAGCAGCGCGCCCTCTTCGGCCGCGCTCGCGGCAAGCGACGGCCCCCAATCGCCGATAAGACGGATCGCGTCATCGTCGAGACGGTGCCACACGGCTCCGTCGGTCGTTCCGAAGCGGGCGCCGTATACTTGACCGCGCCTGGCGTCCATGATCGGGACGATCCAGACGGACCGGCCCGCACGGAGCGATGGGAACGAATCCGTCTCTGTCGCCTGTTTTTCGCCACGCAAATAAGGCCCGGCCGCCATCGCCAGCGTCTCGAGGCTCGAGAGGCCGACGAGCGGCTTGTCCCAGGCCCAAGCCAGCGTCTTGGCAGCCGACACGCCGATGCGCACGCCCGTATAAGAGCCCGGACCCTTCCCCACTGCAATGGCGTCGACCTCACCCGCACCGGCCTCTTCCAGCAGCGCCTTCAGATCGGACACGATGCGCACGGCATGGTTGCGCTCGGCATGCGAATGGCGGCTCGCCAACACCTCGTCGCCGCGGCAGACCGACGCGGCCAACACGGCCGTAGACGTGTCGAAGCACAGCATGAGCGGATTTTCGCCTGCCGTCTTTTTACCCCTTGTCGTCATCGCCGCTTCCCTCCTCCTTCGACAACCGCAGACCGAGCTCCCGGCACCAGTCCTCGTACCGGGCGCCGATCGGCTCGCATGTCGCCAGCCTGCTCTCGGGACCGGTCAACTCCAGCCGGATATGCAGACGCTCCGGGGGCAGCAGCGGCTCGACGAGCGAAGCCCATTCGACGAGCGAGACGCCGTTTCCATCGAAATATTCGTCCAGTCCCAGCTCGTCGGCTTCTTCGATCGACAAGCGATACACGTCCATATGATAAAGCGGCAACCGGCCGCCTTCGTATTCCTTGACGATCGTGAACGTCGGGCTGTTCACCATACCCGGCACGCCCAGTCCGGCCGCGAATGCCTTCGCGAAGCGGGTCTTGCCCGCGCCCAGATCGCCGTCTAGCGCGATCAGCGCGCCAGGTACGCACAGGTCCGCCAGCCGTTCGGCGAAACGCACCGTATCCGCCTCGGACCGCAGCTCCAGCACGAATCGTCCGGCGCCGGCGGCCTGTCTCCCGCCCTCGCTCCAGTCGTGCATGTCGATCGTTCTCCTTCAATGCGGTCAGACCGCAGGTTGTCCTTAATTATATCGGTGCCGGGGCTAACTTGCAAAGCTAGTGAAGGCGCGGTGGACGGGGTAAAAGCACCCTCCGCAAGTCTATCCCTCGCCCCCGTCCGAAGTCGGGAGTCATTTTATACCCAGGGACGTGCCGGCAGACCCGCACGCCAGGTTATGATGGCTATAGACAATGAACGAATGGATCGGGGGAATAACTTGTGTACAGCGCTTTGAACGGCATCGCTGCGGGCTTCACGCTGCTCCTGCTCGCGTTTGCATGGATGGCTGCCAGCAAGGCCGGCAAGCTGAGATGGTTCGGATCGGCCGAGCGGCTCTCCCGCAGGTCCCGCAAGCTGCTCACGTGGACCGCGCTCGCCACGCTGTCGGCGACCGGCGCAGCCGCAGCCGTCTGGCAGCTGTCGCAGTCCGCCGACAGCTCGCTATCGGTCGGGCGGGCGTCCCTGCAGCTGACGCTGATCGCGCTGCCGATGGCGGCCGTCTGGCTGACGGCCCTGCCCGGCGTCTGGCGCCTGTGGCAGGGCGCCGCGCGGCTGAACGGCGCTCCCGTGCCCGCCCGGCTTGCGGCGAGATCGGCTTCCGCCGCGCTTGTCGCGCCCTATCGGGCAGCCGCGTACGGCGCCGGCGCCAGCCTCGTATTCAGCGCGCCGGCTGCCTGGGGCACGGCCGCCCCCGCGATCGCATACGCTGCGCTCTTCGCTGCGCTGTGGATGCTTCGCCGGCGGCGCATCAAGCAAGCCGCAGCCCCCGTATCGCGGTAGCGGCATCGCCCGCTGGCTCCTGCTGAACCGTTCCGCGATAGCGCTGGTTCAGACCGTACCGTTCGCCGGATATTTCACCCGCTCGCCGTCCTCCCGGCACCCAGCCCTCCTCTAACTTCGCAGCAGCGCCTCCTTCAGTCGGATGACGCCGCGCTCGATCTGCCCGGCTTCCGGCTTCGCATAGCACAACCGCAGGCTCGGCTCCTCCGCGCCGAATACTTGACCTGGCACGTAGGCGACGCCAACCGACATCGCGCGCTCGAGCATCCGGAGCTGTCGCGGATCGTTATCTCCAAGCCACTTCACCCACAGGTTCAAGCCGCCGCCCGGCGGCTCGAAGGACACGCTGCCGGACAGATGATAATCGAGGCTCGCGCGCAGCTCGTCCAGGCGAAGCGCCAATCCGGCCCTCAACCGGCCGATTTGCCTGTCAAAAGCCTCTCCTTCAATCAGCTTGGCGGCCAGCCATTGCGGGATGACGCTCATCCCGAAGTCCATCTGCTGCCGCGCGTCAGCCAGCCTCGAGACGATCTCCTGCGGCCCCGCCAGCCAGCCGACCCGAAGGCCGGACGCCGCGACCTTCGACAACGAGCCTACGTATAAAATGCGGCCGCCCGCGTCCTCCGCCTTCAGCGGCAGCGGCGGCCTTCCGTCGAAGGCGGTCAAGCTGAACGGATCGTCCTCCACGATCGGAATGCCTTCCTTTTCCGCGATTCTCAGCAATGCGGCTCTTCGTTCGGCGGAGAGCACCGTCCCCGTCGGGTTCTGGAAGTTGGGATTCAAAAACAGCATCTTGAGCCGGTGTCTGCGATGCAGCCGCACCACATCCTCCGGATCGATGCCCGCCGGGCCAACCTGCAGCGGATAGACGCGCAGCCCCGCCGATTGAAGCAGCGGCAGCGAGAAGCAATAGGATGGCGTCTCGACGCCTACGGCATCGCCCTGGCTCAACAAGCATTGCATGATTAAAAAGAGCGATTGCTGAGACCCCGACGTGATCAGCAACGAAGAAGCTGACGTCCCGATGCGCAGCTGCCGCAACAAAAAGGCGGCCAGCGCTTCGCGAAACGGGCCGTAGCCCTGCGGATCGTCGTAACCCAGCGGACCGTCATAGGGCTGTTCGGAAAAAATGCTGCGCACCGTCTCTCCCGGGAACAGATCCTCCGACAACTCGCCGCTGGCGAAATCCACGAGACCGGCTTCCCTGCGCAAGCCGGACCGGATCCGGCGCATCGCATCCGAATTCGGCAGCATCGTTCCCACGTCCAAATACTTGCGCCAGTCTGCCGTGCGCAGCGGAGAGGCGTCTCCGCCGGCCACGACCGTGCCGCTGCCGACCTTGCTTACGACCCAGCCCGAAGCGCGAAGCTCCTCGTAGGCCTGGATCACGGTCGTCCGGTTGACCGCCAGCTCGGCGGCAAGCTTGCGCTCCGCGGGCAGCGGACTGCCTGCCGTCAGCTCCCCCGATTTAATTCTTCGTTCGAAATGCTCGGCGATCTGCCGATAGACCGGCTTGCTTGACGCGCGATCGGGTAGCCACATACGCCGTCCCTCCAATGCTACCATTATCGCCTTACGCATGGTTGTCCGGCAAGCATGGACAGGGAGGCACGACCATAATTGGATGGTAAATTGGATGGTTAAAAAAACGTCGGATTGGAGGATGCGGACAGACGAAAAGCCTCCTATGCTTGTAGCAACGACAAGGAGGCGAACTGCGTAGCCGGAGTCCGGCGAAAGGGGAGCTTCGAAAAGGAGATGCCGTCCAATGAGCATGGCCTATCTGATCGGCTTGGTATTCTTCGTCATGATCGCCGGCTTCACGGCCACGCTGGCCGTCGGCTGGTCCAAGGCCAACCGGAGCGAAAATGCGGGCTACGGCAGCGGAACGGGCAAGAAATGGACGCGCCTGGGCTCGATTTATGCGCTCTGTATCGCCATCGTGCTTGCCGTCTTTTTCGCCCTGCTCAATCGCTGATCGTTCTAGGAGGTGTTTTCGCAGCATGCTGTATATATGTATTTTGTCCCTCTGCATGGTCGGCGGGCTCGCCGTACTCTTTGCCGCCGGCAAATCGATCGTCGAATCCGAGGAAACCTGACTTCTTCATTACAGCCAACGCATGAAGCTCCCCTGCCGGACGGGCACGCCTTGCTTCTCGGCCCAGCGCAGCAACAGAAGCCCGGCGCTTCTGTCCTTCAGGTCGAGGCATAAACGCACGGGCACAACCCGTCTGCCGCGCGGCAGCAGTCCGACGAGACCCCGATTGATCCGCAGCTCCCGCAGCGATTTCCCTTCGATCGTTAGGCCATTTACGGTCAGTCGGCTGCCCGCAAGCGTGAGCTCGGCCTTGAGCGCTTTCCGGCGAATGAGCAGGTAGGCGAGACATCCGCCGCTCAGCGTCATGAGTCCCGCGTGGACGTACCAAAAGGATTGGTTCGCGCCGTGTATCACGTTGCCCACCGAGAGCAGGAAGAGCAGAACGAATCCCGATATCTGCTTCGTACCTAAAGGGTACTGTACCGGAATTTTGCGAATCGCCGTTTTCTTTTCCATATTAACCGCCCCTTCAGGCCTACTGGCCTGTCCTTGTCCATATCGATTGTATGCCTGGCATCGTCTCTCTATTCGCCGACTTGCTAGATTATAGCAAAAGCGCAGCCTTTAGGCTGCGCTTTTTTGTCCCGCAAGCTCATACGCCCTGCGGAACCGTATATAAGGAGGATCGCGTCAGTGATCGGTGCGTGACTTGGTGTTTTCCTTCCACTCGCCGATCTGCTCTTGAACCTTGCCTTTGGCTTTATCCCACTTGCCCCTTGCCTGGAGACCGGGATCGTCGGTGAGGTTGCCCCATTGGTCCTTGGCTTCGCCCTTAGCCTGGTTGACCGCACCTTTAATTTTGTCGCTCCAGCCTTCCGTATGCCGATCCATATGAATGCTCTCCCTTCTCTTGCATAAGTTGGATATACAATACCTTACCCGGGAGATAGCGTTTCCAAACATCGGACGGGCGCCTGGCGGCGATAATTTAATCGCCAATTAATCTCCTATCCGGCATTGGACCGCGACCACTCCCGCCGCAACGCTGCGTCGCCGATTCCGCGCCTGAGTCGTCGCAGCGAAGCGCATCCTCATACCTATTCCTTGCTTCGTTCGCATATGCGGCGAAAACGAGCTTTCTGCCGGGAAGAAGCAACCTTCAGGAAACATATCGCGTCTCATTTGTAAGGAAACTCCAATTATGGACCTGACAAAGGAGAAAAAGAGATGGTGCCTACCGAGCGAGTATTTCGGAGGTTTGCGCGGAGCTGCTTCATTGTCGCTGCGGCGATACTTGCAATCCTGTCTACGGCATGCGCGAGAACCGTCGACACCGATTGGTCGCGGAAAGCAGCACTGTCGAGGGGTGCCGTCGTCGAAGCGGACGGACGCATCCTCAACCCCGGACCGCTCGCAGCGTTCGTGCAGTCGGTCGCGGAGCGGCGGTCCGCAGTCGTCCAAGTCGTGACCTATCCGGCGGAAGCAGAACCGATCGTGATGACCGCCGAGTTCGACGGACAGTCCGTTCAGCTAACAAGAGAGCAGCGGCTCGAAGGCGGCAGCGCAACATCAACCGCAGTTTGCGGCGGCATCGAGAAAAGGGGCGGCGCTGAGGCGGATACCTATATGGTGACAGGATGCGGAAGCGCAGAGATGGAGCTGGCCGTCGTGCCTAAGCTGATTCTTGCGCCGAACGTAGAAACAGCCGATTATGGCGCGGAGCTTCTATTAGACCCGCTGCCGTCGGGGAATAACGAGGATGGGGCGGTCGCCGCCTACCGGATCGAGATGCGCAACCTCGGCGAACAGATTCTCGAATGCGGCTCCGACTACATGATCGAGAAGCAGGCATACGGCACATGGATCATTGTCCCATACAAAGCCGATATCGCTTTTACAGCCAATTTGGCCCATCTTCAAAAAGGCGAAAGCTATGAGGCCAGCTTTGGCTTCAAAATGCTTGAATCCTGGCCGGAGCCCGGACGCTATCGCGTCGTGAAAGAAGCGACGTTCGGGAAAACGAAGGTTAAACTTGCTGCCGAATTCGACGTCCCCGACAAGAATTAAGAATCCGCGGGACTTCGGCGCCAATCGTGTCGAAGAAGCGCTGGGCAGCGTCTCTTTGCGGGATTTCGGTGCCAACCGTGGCGAAGAAGTGCTGTACAGCGTTTCTTGGCGGGACTTCGGTGCCATTCATGGCGAAGAGACGCTGTACAGCGTCTCTTCGTGGGACCTCGCCGCTATTTTGACCAACCCCGCGCTACTCCGTTAAGCGGTCGACAGCGACCGTCTGCACGTTTGTCGGTTTCTGCCCGACTTGAACCGTCGCCATGCCGTTCGCTTCATCCACCTCTTCGATCCAAACCGGCTGGCCTTCCAGCGATACGGCAATCATATCTTTCGATTCGAAAATTTGCTTGGCCCGCTGCGTATTCATGACGGATCGTCCCCTTCTTTTTCGCGCATCGTATCGGTTGTCGTCTCCTCGATAAGCCCGTTGTCAAAAGTCACCTGACCGCCGCCGAGCCCCTCGTTGATCATCCGGTCGATGTCCATGTCGTAGTTGTCGCGGCCTTCGTAAATGTGGTCCCGACCGTCCGCTGCGCCGTCTTCGCTCATGAACGTCGCTCCCTTCGCCCAAGGTTGTTCGTATCGAATTGAAAGATCGTCCGGTACAGGATGCCCAGACGGTATGAACTACATACGACGATGGGAATCCTGAAGGCATATAGGGATCATGAGGAGGGCTAAGCGTCATGCATACGGTATGGAAAGGCGCCATCAGCTTCGGGCTCGTGCACGTGCCCGTGAAGATGTTCACCGCAACGGAGGACAAGGACGTTCATCTGCGGCAAATTCACAAAGCTTGCGGCACGCCGATCTCCTACGCAAAAAGCTGCCCGCACTGCGAACGTGCGGTGGAGTGGGAGGAAATCACCAAGGGCTACGAATATGAAAAGGGACGGTTTGTGCTTTTTGACGAAGACGAGCTCGAGGCCATCAAGCCGGAAAATACGCGAACGATCCAGATCCTCGACTTCGTCGCGCTCGAAGAGATCGACCCGATGTTCTATCAAAAAACGTACTATCTGTCTCCCGATCAGGCCGGCGCCGGCGCCTACGGTCTGCTGCTCGAAGCGATGCGTCAATCGGGGCGGATCGGCATCGCGAAGATCGCGATTCGCAGCAAGAGCAGTCTCGCCGCCATTCGCTGCGTAGACAATTGCATCTGCATGGAGACGATGTTCTATCCGGACGAGATCCGCGCGATCTCGGGCGTGCCCGGCCTGCCGCAAAGCCAGAACGTCAACGACCGCGAGCTGGACATGGCCAAGCTGCTGATCGAGCAGCTGTCCGCGCCTTTCGATGCGGCCAAATATACGGACGATTATCGAACGGCGATGCTGGACGCCATCAACCGCAAGGTCGCCGGGCAAGGCCTCGACGTAGTCACCGCGCCGGCGGCGGAGCGGACCAACGTCATCGACCTGATGTCCGCGCTGCAGGCCAGCCTTGCCGCCGTAAAGACGGGTGACGCGCCAGCCGCCGGCGCGGCCGCCAGCCGAGGCGCCGGACGCAAGTCGGCGATACGGGGCGATACAGGCGAGGCGGGTGCGGCGCCTGCGGCCGACAAGCCGAAGCGCACGCGCGCGAAGCCAGCCGTACCCGGGGCTGCCGCAGCGGGCGGCGAGGAAGCCGTCGGCGCAAGCACCAAGGCTGCGACGTCGCGCAGACGGAAGGCAAGCGAGCCGCAGCCTTAATCGGCAGCCTTCCTCCAGTCCAGCCACCGACAAATCAGAATTTGTTTTGCGTATGGAGCCGTACCCAAGCCGTTAAGATGGGGTATGGCTCTTTTGCTTCCTTGGGCTATCGGCTTGCTAAAAAAGACGATGAGAATATTCTAAGAACCGGCGACCGGCCCTATCGAAAGCCGCGCGGGACAAGGACCGGCCGTTTTCATAATTCCCAATATATAGGCCGTGGTAATATTTATGCCGTGAACTAGCGAGATTCCGCTGATAGAATGTGAGACATCCGAGCCGAAGCCCGACAGGGCACGGGGGAACCAAGTATACGGGGTGAAGCCGCAACCGCGGCGGGGCGTACTCCGACCTAACCCGTCAGCTAACCTCGCAGGCTTACATTCTAAGGAGGAATTCGCACGTATGAATAATAAACGTATCGGTCAACTGGCTGTATCCGGCGCACTCTTGTTGTCGCTCGCCGTTCCGTTCGGCGCTTCCGCGAACGCTGCGACGACTGCCGGCACCCAGACGACACAGACTTACACATATAAGATCGACGCTTCGCAGCTTCAGCAATTGCTCGGCTCGTTCGACTGGCAATCGCTTTTGTCGCAGATGAATGGCGGTACGCTTGGCGGACTGAAGCCATCGACGCCGGTCGCGACGCCGACGACCTCGCCTGCCGCTCCCGCCCAGCCGACGACGGCTCCCGTGGCTTCGCCTAAACCGACGGCGCCCCCGGCACCGACTGCTACACCGGCACCTACAGCTACGCCGGTACCTGCGGCTACGCCGGCACCTACAGCTAAGCCGGCACCTACGGCCAAACCGTCGCCGACGACCTCGCCTTCCGTACCGGCTGGTTCAGGCAGTGGTTCTACGGGCTCCGGCACGAGCGTTCAGCGATCCGGCTTTGCCGCTCAAGTCGTCGATCTGGTCAATCAGGAACGCGCCAAAGCCGGCCTGTCCGCGCTCGCGTCCGACGCCAAACTGACGACGGTCGCCGACGCGAAGGCGAAGGATATGTACAACAACAATTACTTCGATCACAATTCGCCGACATACGGTTCGCCTTTCGATATGATGAAGCAGTTCGGCGTATCTTATAACTACGCCGGCGAAAATATCGCCATGGGCCAACAGTCGCCTACTGAGGTCATGAACGCGTGGATGAACAGCGCCGGGCACAAGGCAAACATCTTGAACGCAAACTTCAAATCGATTGGCGTCGCCTACTACAACGGCGAATGGGTACAAGAGTTCACGGGCTGATCTGAATAACAAAAAAAGAATGGCGCCGCAGTCAAGCACTTGACTGCGGCGCCATTCTTTTTAATGTTGCGACATCCGGGCGTCAACCGGGCTACATCAGCATCGGCAGCGCCAGCAGGAGCAATCCCGCCAAGCTCATCAAGCCGCCTTGCAGCCGTATACGACTTTCAGGCGCCGTCCCCTGACTTTCGGCCTCCCGATCTTGACCGCCGCGAGTGAGGACGAGCACGGTTCCGGGATGGAGTACGGCGAACAGCGACGACCCCGTCCAAAATACTAAAGCGAGCGACAACAGCGCGCCTGCGTGCTGTAGCAGCGGCATATCCGTAGCGATCCCTCCCCAAGCGCTTTCCTTATTGTTGTATGAGCGTGCGGAGGCAAAAGTGCGGAAAATGCGGTTTGATCGCAAGGCGGTCAGTAACCGCCAATCGCTCCGACAAACGAGTCGCCAGGACGGCTGTCGGGAAGGGCCATGGGGATGGCCATAGGGATGGGGCGCCGGATTACCGGCTAAACTAGGGAGAGCGCCGTCTCTTCAAAGGGATGGCTTCAGAACGGAGGAACGCGTTATGGCACCGGCCACGATGTCCCCGGTCACGCTTCGGCTCGGCGACCGCGAGCTGCTCATCTCTCATCCCGACAAACTGCTCTGGCCAGACATGGGCATCGATAAGCTTCGCTACGTCCAAACGCTGGCGGAGTTGGCGCCCTATCTGCTGCCTCACAGCGAAGGCCGTTTTTTAACGACGATTCGTTTTCCCGAAGGCTATGCGGGCAAGTCCTTTTATCAAAAAAACGCACCTACGCCGGTTCCCGATTATGTCAGAATCGAGACCGAAGGCGGCATCCGTTACGTCGTGCTCGACTCGCTGCCGACTCTGCTCTGGATGGGCAGCCTGTATGCGCTGGAATTCCACGTATCCTGCGAGCGCATCGCCCAGCCGCAGCCCGACCGCTGGATGCTGGATATCGATCCGAGCCTCGAGGTCGAGCCGAGAATCATGGAGGCTGCGGACAAAGTGGGCGATCTGCTCCACTCGCTCGGTCTTGAAGCGGTCCCCAAAACGTCCGGCGCGACGGGCATCCAGGTCGTCATGCGCATCGAGCCCGGTCCGACCTACGACGATCTCCGCCGGTTCGGCAAGTTCGTGTCCGAGTATTTGACCGCAAAAAATCCGCAGCTCTTCACCGTCGAACGGCTGAAGAAAAACCGCGGATCGCTCATTTACCTCGATTACCTGCAATTTTACCCCGGCCGCACGCTCGTCTCCGCCTACTCGCCGCGCGCCCGCGCGGGAGCGCCGGTATCGACGCCGCTCGATTGGAGCGAGGTGCGGGCCGATCCGAGCCCGACCGACTTCAACCTCTTGAACATCGCCGCGCGGCTGCGGGAGCGGGGCGATCTTATCGGCTCGATGAAGCCGCAGCGGCTGGGAGACGTATTGAAGCAGCTTAAGCCTAATTGAGGCGCCTTTCTTCAATAGATGATGCTACAGCAGCGGGGACAGCATGCGGCATAGCGCCTCCGCGGCCTTGCGTCCGCCGGAGCGCTTGCGAAACGACGACAGCTCCAGCTCCCTGCTGTCCTTCAGATCCTGCTGGAAGTCGCGCTCAAGCGCGGCGATCGCGTCCTGGTGGAACAGGTAGGCATTCGTCTCGAAGTTGCTGAAGAAGCTGCGCAGATCCATGTTCGCCGTCCCCACCGAAGCGATCAGGTCGTCGACGATGACGACTTTTGCATGAATGAAGCCGCGCTCATACTGCCAAAAGCGGATGCCGCAGCTCATCATTTCGTCCACGTAGGACATCGTCGCCGCATGCACGAGCTTCGTATCGGGAATCAGCGGCACGATCATGCGGACATCGACGCCGCTCATCGCGGCCGTCTTGAGCGCCATAACAACGCCTGCGCTCGGGATAAAGTAAGGCGTAGTAATCCAGATCCGCCGTTTCGCCGTCGCCAGCGCCGCGAACAACGTCTCATGGATCGCATCCGCCCTTCTGTTCGGTCCCCCCGCGACGATCTGCACGACCTCGTATCCCGCACAGCCATGCTCCGGCAGAAATCCGGGATCGCTCGGCCGCTGCTTGGTCGCGAGCTCCCAGTCCTTCAAGAACACCTCCTGCAGCCCGTATACCGCGTCGCCCTCCAGCTCGAGATGCGTATCGCGCCAAAAGCCGAGCTTTTTGTGTCTGCCCAAATATTCCTCGCCCACATTGATGCCGCCGACGAAGCCTTTGGTGCCGTCTACGACAAGAATCTTGCGGTGATTGCGGTAATTCATGCGCTTCTTCATAAAAGCCGGACGGAGCGGGAAAAAGCAGGCGTATTCGGCGCCGGCCTCCTCGAACGCGGCGAAAAAGGACCTGCTCAGCTTGACGCTGCCGATTCCGTCGTAAATGAGCCGGACCTGAACGCCTTCCTTCGCCTTCTGGATCATGATATCGCGGAACATGCGGCCGATCTCGTCGTCGCGGTATATGTATGTAGCGAAATGAATGTGGTGCCGGGCGCTGCGAATCGCTTGCATCATCGCATCGTACGTCATTTGCCCGTTGGTAAGCACTCTCGATTTGTTGCAGCCCGTAATGGGAGACGCGCCGGCCTTGCGCAGCGTCCGAAACAACCGCTCCTCGTCGGCGAACCGGCCGCCCGGTATTTCTTCCGGCTCGTTGATCAGATGGCTTTTCTTCAATATCTCGCCGCGGCGCTGTTCGTCCAGGCCGCCTCTCCGCCGCACCTTGCGGCGCCTGACGTACTCTCGGGCAAGGAAGTAGTAAAGAATGAAGCCGACGATCGGAAATAAAAACAAGATGAACAGCCATGCCATGGCGTTGGCCGGGCGGCGGTACTCCAGCACGAGGATCGTGCCGGACTGGAATATGAAAATGAGCAGCGCCAGCATGAGCCACGTTGTCACCCGTCAACCCTCCTTTATGCAATCGTGCGAGACAATCTATTTTATTTTTACCCACGGTTGGGCTTGGCAATCCCGGCCGCCTTAACGGCATAACAAAAGGGATGAAGCGGGCTGCCCCGCTTCATCCCTCGATTGTACGCGATCTTCAAGCGTGCGTCTAATTCGCGTTAACCTTCCATGCGCTGCATCAAGCCGGCCAGCATCTTGGCAATCTCCTCGCGGGTCGCCTTGTCCTTCGGCGCGTAGTATACGGCGCCGTCGCCGCGCGGCTTGCCGCCTACGATGCCCGCGCGCTGCACGACGGATACCGCGTTCGCCGCATAGGCCGGTATGGCCTTCGCATCCGCGAACGCGACTGCTTCCTGCTGCGAAGGCAGCGTGTAATTCATCGCAGCCGCGTACTTGACGAGCATGACCGCAAGCTGGTCGCGTGTCACTTCCGCCCGCGGCTCGAACTTGCCGGCGGCCGTGCCTGCGACGATGTTCTCGGATGCGGCCCAGGCGACGGCGCTGCCGAAGTAATCGGCGCTGCGCACATCCCCGAAGCCTGCGCCTGCGGCGTTATACTTGCTCAGATCGACGCCAGCCATGCGGGCCAGCATCAGCGCTAGATCTCCGCGGGTGACGCTGCGCTTCGGCGCAAAGCTGTCCGATCCGACGCCGGCAATGATGCCGCGGGCCGCGAGATAGCCGATCGCCGTCTTGGCGAAGCTGTTCTGCGCATCGCCGAACGTCTTCAGGCTGTAGCCGATGCCGTACATGGACAAGTGCGGCGTGCTGAAGCTCAGCGTGCCCGAAGCCGCATCGTATACGCCGCCTGGCAGCGTCTCGATATGTCCGTCTTCGGCGATGTAGTGTACGATCAGCGCCTCGGCGGTCTCGCCTGCCTTGATCGTATAAGGAACTTCGATCTTGAGCTTGCCGCCGCCGAAGGCGGACAGCTTGCCGGAAGCGGTCGTCACGGTCAGATCGAACACCGGACGATCTCCGATCGCGTCCTTCACCGCCTGCTGCTGCGCAGCCGGCAGCTTCGCCGCGACGGACGTGCCATCAAGTCGCTCGATGGCAAGCTTCACTTCTCCGCCGCCTGCCGCCGCAGAGAGCGCCTTGATAGCGGCCGCGTCAAGCGTAAGCGAGCCGGTGCCGGTATCGACGGTGAGCGAACGGACCGAGCCGTCCGCGATCTTCGCGAGGGCCGTCGACGGAATCGCGAGCTCCGCCTTTGCTGAACCGTCGGTTCCGGTCGTGGTCGTTGCTTTCAGCACGGCCTTGCTGCCGGTCGTCTCGAGCGTCACGTCGCCGAATTGTTCGACCTCCGTGCCCGGTGCGGCCGTCGGCGTCGGCGTCGCGCTTGGCGTCGGGGACGGCGTCGCGCTCGGTGTCGGCGTGGAGGCGGACGGACCGCCGCCCGTTACGACCGTCACCGCCGCCTGGGCGATCGCATAACCGTCCGCCGTGGTTGCCGTTACCGTCGCGGATCCCGCATTCAGCGGCGCAACCGCGCCATCGGCGCTTACCGTCGCGATGCCTGGATTGGAGCTGCTCCACGTGACTGCGACCGTTTGGCCGTCAGGACCTACAGCCGTCGCAGCCAGCTTGCCGGCGGAACCGCCTGCGGTCAGCGACAACGAAGAACGGTCCAGCGACACCTTCGATACTTTCAGTTGCAGCACCGACAC
This sequence comes from Cohnella hashimotonis, assembly GCF_030014955.1. Classification (NCBI taxonomy): domain Bacteria; kingdom Bacillati; phylum Bacillota; class Bacilli; order Caryophanales; family Paenibacillaceae; genus Cohnella; species Cohnella hashimotonis. The sequence goes on along the minus strand of NZ_JAGRPV010000001.1, from coordinate 1,122,201 downwards.
GGTGCCGCCCACTTCGTTGGCGACCAGCAGCAGCGGGTAACCCGTCGGGCTGTCGGACGCCTGGATGAATTCCAGTCCTTCCGGCCCGCTGTCGACGTTCTCGCCTTTGCCGGCGCTGAAGTCGCGCGTATTCACATAGTTCAGGAACTGCGGGCTCTCCGGTTTCGTTACGTCATAGGTGATTACGCCGCCGATGCGCTCGAACCCCGCAAACGCCAAGGTGTGCGTGCCGACAACGCCCGTCTTCACGTCCTCGGGCTCCGGCCCCTTCTTCGCGCTGCGTTCGTCGACGCCTGCCTTGCTGCTGCTGTGGCTGGCGTTGAAGTGCTCCGGCAGCCGCTGCGCCGTGACGCGCTCGAAGTCGCTGCCGCTGTCCCATACGAGACCAAGCGTATCCGCATCGCGAATGGAGATCGAACGTCCGCCGTACATATAGAGGCTGTCCGTGCCCATATCGCTCATAACCTCGACGCTGTCGTAGCGCGTCGTGTTCTTGATGAATTCGGCCGCGGCCGAGCCCGGCGTCAGGCTGCTCTTCATTTTTTTGACCGAGCTCGAATTGATCCGTCCGTCCCACTCGGTCGCATCGCCTTCGTTGCCGGTCACGAGGTACGTCTTGTTCCCGACGCGGAACGAAGCGATGCCGTCGGGCATGTAGACGCCGTAGAAAGGCACGTTTTCAAGCTGAATCCGGCCGTCCTTGACCAGATCGAGCTTATTGCTCGGATCGTTCAAATCCTTCAGTCCAAGTCCCTTTACCCAGAGCACCTTGCCGGAAGCGACATCGATCGCCGCTACCGCATTGTTTTCCTGAAGCGATACATAAGCCGTCTTCTCGTCGATCGAGAGCGCGATGTATTCGGGCTCCAGATCGCGCACCGCGTCCGCCTTCGACCCGCTGCTCGTGATCTGTCCGGTCGTTGCGTCGCCGGCGCCGCGGATTTGCACGCCGTCGCCGATGACCGTCGGGTCGTCAAACTTCGCATGCTTCACCGTATTTGTCGACGTATCGACAATCGTGACGCTGCCTTCCGGATCGAGGCCCTTCGTGCGCGGCTCGCCTTCGTCGGCCGTCAAAATGTATCTGCCGTCGGCCGTCGATTTGATCATATCCGGCTGCACGCCCGCCTCATATTCGCGGATCAGCTTGCCGTCGTAGTCCAGCACCAAAATTTTGCCGGCCTTCATCGGATCCTTCTCCTGAACGGAGATCGCTACCCGCTTCGCTGTCGTATTGATGTCGACGCTCGTCAGGTCCCCGTAGACGAAGCCGTCCTTCTCGGCCAGCTCATTGACGCGCACCGTCTCGACCAGCTTGGGGGACGTACCGTCGCCAAGCGCGACGATTTTCAGCGTCGGCGGGTTGCCCGCGCCGTCTACCAGATAGAAGCGGCCGTTATCCTTGTTGTACTTCACGATCTCCGCGACGCCGCCGTCGTCATTCGGACTGTCGGCGATAAACGAGCCGAGCTTCTCGACGACAATTTTGTCCGTCATCGCCGGGCCCGTAGACGATTCCGCCACGTTCACGACCTGCGTCACGGTAAAAGTCACCGGCGTCATTTTGTCCGCCGTCACGGTAACCGTCGCCGTATAGGTTCCGGCGATCAGCCCGTCTTTTGCTTGCACGCTAAACGTCGTAGCGGCTGCCGTATTGTCCAGCGTCGTTAAGGCCGGCTGCGCGACTGTGAAGCTGCCCGCGTTCGTGCCGCTTAGCTGCGCTGCCAGGTTGGTCAGATCTCCCGTACCCGTCCGCGTCAAAGTAACCTTTTTGGTCTCCTGCGCGGCTGCCGCGTAGCCGATCGTCAACGGCTTCATGGTCAGATTGGACAATTCGCCGATCGTATACGTCGGACTTTCCGGTTCTGCCGGAAGTTTGACCGCCAGCGAATACGTCATGGTCGAACCGTCTCGGGCCGTTACTTTCACTTCGACCGGGGACATGCCGGCGACGACTTCTATCGTTTTCGACGCCGTGCCCGTTCCGCTAGTTCCTGCTACATCCACGCCCGCCAGGCTGTCCGCCGCCGCAGCTTGAACGGTAATTGAAGAGGCGCCTTCCGCTACGGATACGGAATAGCTGCGTGCCGGAGCCGTATCGCCGTAAGCGCCGCGGGCATCGAACGCGCCGAATGCCGGGGACAACGTTCCGCCGCTAACAGTCAGCGCTTGCAGATGCTTGACGTCTAACAGCGCCCCGCCGTTCATGTCGGATTTTACCGAGCCGTAATCCGCCACGACTTGGCGATAATAGGTCTCCGCAGCATTCATCAGCGTTAGCTTGAAGGCGCTCCATGCGGCGTCGTCCGCGAGCGCTGCCGCAAAGCTGCCTGCAAACCCCGCGGTGGCGCGGGCATGACCCAATGCCAAAGCTTGCGCCGAGTACTTCAGATAATTATCCAGGTCATTGCCCGAAGCGAATGCCCCGCTCATGTCGGTGTAGTCGCCCTTGCTGACCGCGATCGGGCGTACGACGAACGAGTTGCCGCCAAGCTGCATCCAGCCGGCAAACGGATCGGGATTTTGCGTCAATTTTCGATAGGCTTCCGTCGCGCGTTTCCCATGGTTGTCGCCGAATTGCTTCACATAATCCGTCAGGTCCATCCCAAGAGATTGCAAATAGACGGGCATCGCTTCTTGTTTGATATCCATCAGAATGTCATCGTCAGGACCGCTGCTCGCACCTTCGATTACCGCATTGTAGCGGATCGAACCAATGCTCGCGTTCCCTTGATTGACACGATAGACAACGTCCTTCACCTTGAAATAATCCGGATTTTCTGCCGTTTTATCAGCCGCAAAACTCTGAATGCTGTTCAAGTATTCCTGCCATGAAGCCAGGAACGCATTCTTTTCCGTTTCGGTCATCACGACATACTTGGCGTCGGATTTAAATGCGCGTTGTCCATTGCCGCCGACCGGCGCGGCTTTGTCGAGCTGCTGCTTCCTGGTCGTGGTCGCCATTTTATCAAGCATCGTTTTCGTGAATCCGTCCAGATGATCGGAAGTTAGCGTATACGTCGTATCGATGACGCTATTTCTAATGTCAAGCAGCGTATCCCGGTACTCGTCCAGGAAGTCCGCTGCGATCCCTGCGATATCGCCGTCGGACAGGTTCCGTTCCGCGGCGCTTGCCCCTTGGTCGCGTTCCAGGTAGATGCTCGGAACCATCCGCAGCAGATCCAGGTAAAAGGGCCCGGCATACGAAGCATCGAAATCGTTCAGCGAAAACTGGGCTTCGCCGCCGACGTTCTCGAAGGTGCCGACATTTTGCAAGTGGGCGTCGCCTTGAATCCACGTGTTCAAATCCCATTGCTTCCACGCATCCGGAACGGCAATCAAAGCATCCAGATCGTTAAAGAACAAGTTGGGATTGCCCCGATAAAAGTTAAAGCCGCTTGCCGCTTGCAGGACGTATTTCCCGGCTTTCATGACCGGATCGTTGAAGTTCGTATTGTTCGCTTGAATGGATTGTTTCAGTAGAGCTGCACGTTCAGCGCCTGTGACAGCTGCAGGTGCGATTACAAGCGATAATATAGTCGATACGGAAGCCGCAGGCTGCGCGTTATCCTGTACCGTCAAGGAAACGGATGCCGTTCCTTGCGCATCGGGTGCCGGCGTACCGGAGATGACGCCCGTGGCTGCATTCAGCGTCAGTCCGGAAGGCAATCCGGTTGCCGTGAATGTGTAAGGCTTAACCCCGCCGTACGCGGCCAAGGTTACAGCGTAAGGCGAACCAACCAGTCCGGTCGGCAATGAGGCGTTCGTGAGTCCTAGCGGCTCGACGCCCCAAACGCCGTCATTGCCGTCGCGGGGACCTTTGGCCGCGCGGTCTTGTGCGCTGGCGCTATCATAATCGATGATGCCAAAATCCTTGCCGGTATCGTCCGTATCGCTCAGACTGAGCCGAATAGCCGCTTTTTTCTTCGAGGTTCCCGTCGTGTAGGTCAGGGAAGTCGTCTCATATCCGTCGATTTTCGAGCCTGCATCGTTGCCGACCGTCCCTACCATATCCACGTAGCCTTCCGGCTTTGTGGCAAACGGGTTTTTGTTGCTCTCTTCCAGCAGCGTCCGGTTGCTCATCAGCACAACCTTGACGCCCTTGCTGTGAATGCTGCGGTTCCATACCTGGTCGCCCTTGTTCGTGAGGTCCAGGTTATAAGTCGTATCTCCCGTAGGATTTGCTTTGATCAGAAAAGAAGAATGCGCTTTGATCGTCCCCTGAAGATCGAGCTTGTCCCACGCGCCGCTTGCTCCGGTGGTTTTGCAGACGTCCGTCGGCTTGGCGCAATCCGCATATTGCAGCGACCAGCCGCCGAGGTCCACATCGCCGCTCGTCGGATTATAGAGCTCGATAAACCCGTTTGAAACGAACGTGCCCGTCGCGCTCGACAGTCCGCTGCCGAATACCTGATTGACGAAGACGTGCGGGACGGTTACGTCATAACTTCCGTCCGCCTTGTACGGCGTACCCGGTGTTGTCGCAGCCGCGAAGGCCGGCCCCCCTGCAAACATTAAGCCGAACACCATCTCCACGGCGATTAGCGCGGAAACGATTTTACTGAACGTTCTTCTGATCATATGTACACCTCAATGTGGAGATAGTCGTATGCCATTTCACATTAAATGCCTACTATTAACCGGGTATTTCTGCCGTGTTATCACGGGATTAATTATGCGAATGCAACACAAAAAAGCGCGGCCTCCGCAGCAATCGCAGAGACCGCGCTATCGCGCTCGAATACCGTTAATGCGAAACCGGACCGAGCCTTGTCAGGCCGATACGTCGCGCTTGGTGAACACCGTCCAGGAGATCACGTTAAAAATGACGAAGTAAACCGCCAGTACGCCCAGCGAGAACGCATAGGTCGTCGGATGATCGGGTACCGGGGTGCCGCCGTTCACGTAAGTGGACAGCCCGAGATGCGGGAACAGCACGTATTTAACCCATGCCTTGTCCGTCAGCGCCAGCAGTCCCGAGATCATGCTCCCGGAGAACAGCAGGAACAGCGACAGTCCGATCGCGAGGCCGCTGCTGCGGAATGCGGAGGACAGCATGAAGCCGAAGGTGACGACCACGATCAGCGTAATGAATTCATCGAGATAATACCGAAGCGCGTATGCCCAGGGCGAGCTGCCCGCGAGCGGCGACTGTTCGGAGATCAGGTTGGCCGGATTCGCCGTATAGCCGAAGGCGATGACGTTGCCCAGCCAGGTTACCGCAAAGCCGACGACGGTGAACAGCAGCGCGAACAGAACGATCGAGATGAACTTCGACAGCAGGATCGACGAGCGGCTCCACGGACGAATCAGCAGCAGCTTGATCGTGCCGCGGGAGAACTCGCCCGCGACGGTCTCCGAAGACTTGACGACCGCAAAAATCGTGATCAGAAGGAACAAAATCTGGGATTCGAGCATCATCGCTTCCCAGTTGTTCGCATTTTCTTCATCGGCGAGCAGGGCCAGCGCAACCGTGAACAACAGCGGGATAAGGACCGTAATGCCCAGCATGATCCACGTGCTGACCCGGCGATAAATTTTCATATTTTCGTTTTGCACGAGATTCCAGAAGCTAGCCAATGGTCTCACCCCCGGTAACCTCGAGGAATTGGTCCTCGAGCGACTTGAGCTTGACGCGGATGCCGTAGACCCGGATCCCCGCCGCGACCAGCCGGGCGTTCATGTCGGCGATCGTCTCGCGGTCGGCCGTCACGGTGAAGCCGCCTTCGGCGAAGCGCGCGGAGCCGCGGCCCTCCAATACGGTCACGGCCTCGCTCGGGCGGTCGACATCGAACAGCACTTCTTCCAGTCCTGCGACCGCTCCCGCCGATTCGGCGCGCAGCGACCGGATGTCGATGAGCTCGCCCTTCTGGATGATGGCGACGCGGTCGCACATAAGCTCCATCTCGGAGAGGAGGTGGCTCGATACGAACACGGCCGTGCCTTCTTCCCTGGACAGCTTGCGCAAATAGTCGCGCAGCTCGCGGATGCCCGCCGGGTCGAGGCCGTTGGTCGGCTCGTCCAGGATCAGCAGCGCCGGACGGTGCAGGATCGCCTGCGCGACGCCGAGCCGCTGGCGCATGCCGAGCGAATACTTCTTGACTTTGTCGTGAATGCGGTCCTGCAGGCCGACCAGCGCGACGACCTCGTCGATGCGCGCCTTGGTGATGCCCGGGTTCATGCGTCCGAAGTGAATCAGATTCTGATAACCCGTCAGGTATTTATACATCTCCGGGTTCTCGACGATGGCGCCGACGCGGGCGATCGCTTGGGGAAAGGATGTCTTGACGCTATGGCCGGCGATCGAGATATCGCCGCCCGACATCGTGATCAATCCGACCATCATGCGGATGGTCGTCGTCTTGCCTGAACCGTTGGGGCCGAGGAATCCGAACACTTCGCCGGGATTCACTTCAAGCGTGAGACGATCGATGATCGTCCGGCCGCCAATGCGCTTCGATACGTTCTGCAGGCTGACGACGGGCGCTTGGGACATGATTTCTCCTCCGTATGTAGATTTGTAAATCTTCACCATTATAGCAAATGTCGACAGGCGCGACCAAGAAGGATAATCGGGCTGTCGGCAAGGGGAACTTGGGATAACGGAGAATTGGACTTCAAGAGAATGAGACATAAGGAGACGGAGACATAAGGAGAATGGGACTTAAGGAGAATTGCGGCAAGGCTGGAGGAGGGGCTGTCAGCCGTAAATGAACCGTTCGATCTCTTCCGCGGCGCGATCGGGGGATGCCGTCGAATTGTCGACGTACAAGACGGCATTCGACGGCAGCTGCCAGGCAACCGTCTTGCGGCCCAGGCTTAGGCTGAATCGCTCCCAATGCGCGAGCTTCCATTGATCCAGTGAACCGCCTCTGCCCGCGATTCGTTCCTTGTACCGCGATTCGTCCGCCAGAAATACCGATACGACCTTGACCCGGACGGCAGCCGGATCCAGACCTGCACGGCCCAGCTCGTCGCTCAGCCACGCAGGATCGTTCAACTCCCGGGAAAAAGGACCGATGACGATCGCATCCGTGCCGATCGCGACATTCTCGAGCGCGGCATCCATCGTGATCCGATAGCCGAGGTCCCGGCATAGCGCCTTATATGCCTCCGAATCCCTGTCCGTCGGATCGAGCCCGGCCTGGGTCATGAGCGCTTCGGCCGCCGGACGCAGCATGGTGTCCATGTCGAAAAGTGCGACATGACGACGTGCCGCCACCAGCTTGGCCAATGTCGTCTTGCCGGCCCCCGCGCCGCCAACTACGAAGATCAAGTTTGCCATCGCCTTCGATCCTCCGCTCATCCCGTTTTCTATCATTATCGGGCCATGGCTGCGGAGGGTCAAGCGATAGACCGGAGACCGGCGCGTCGCCGCAAGGATCGGAAGCTAGATTGCGATCATGACGGAGGAAGGCGTGCGCCAATCCTCGCTTTTCTGCAATTTGAGCAGTTCCGAGGAACTTCCGGTCTCGCTTAGTCCGTGCTTCGCGCAACAGCTCCGGCAGCAGCCCAGCGGATAGATAACCGTGTAGTAGCCCGACTTAAAAAGCAATCTCGCTTCTTTCAATCCTATCAGCTCATTGCATGCCACGCAGTAGAATTGACCTTGATTCATCGCGAGCCGCCTCCTGTCCTATACTCAGGATCGCCATCCATTACACAGTCTGTAACATATTGATACATCCTGTATCTTATTACTTGATCTTACTTACCCACTTCTTGCTTGTCAAGCACGAATTGTTCTATTTCAATCTGAATTAATTTTAATTGATAGCGCTTACAAATTTATAGAAAGAAAAACTACCGCCGCAACAGTTTATCCAGTTGCGAGCGGTAGAGACGATGAATACGGCTTTGATGCGGACAAGTTTTCAAAATCAGCGCATTGAGAAGGCGAACTAGCAGAATCGTTTCCACCGCGCCGGACGCGAATTGAAGGCCATACCGGTACCCGTATTCGTCTTCGCGGCACCAGACGATCCTGCCTTTAATCTTCATCGTCATGCCTTCGAGCTGCCAATCCATCAGATATAACGCGTCTTCTCTTAGCGGAAGCCGAAGTGCCGTGCGGACCGAGCAGCCTCCCGGGCTTAAGTCTAGCATTTCGACCAGAGCGGGCGGCAGCGTCGGGCGAACGTCGCCGAGCCGGACGATATGAATGCGTGCCGAAGCTCTGCCGTTCAATCGCAAGCGAATCTGACGGCGCTGCTCCCGCTTGTTGTCCGGCTGCGTCGATATACGGCTCATTTGCTCCGGCTCGAATGATTCGAGTTGCATGATACACCCTCCGTCAATAGAGAATAGCGGCGTCAACGGGGCGAAGATCCGGCCCGCCGCCGTGCCGCTTTGATCGAGCCCGCCGCCATCAGAAATATCGCGGCCGCAAGCAGCCCGCCGACAACGTCCAGCAGCACGTCGACCGGTTGGCCGGTTCTGCCGGCGATGCGCGCCTGGTTCCACTCGTCTACGCATGCGGCCGCCGCCAAAAGGACTGCAGCCGCGCTTAGCCGCAGAAGCGCGCTCGGCGCGAGGCGCGGCAGCGCCTTCAGCGCAAGATAGAGACTGACGCACAGCATCGCGTACCAAAATACGTGGGCGCCCTTGCGAAACAAAAACTCGATGAATTGGTAAGGAGCCTGCCGGGCTGAAACGAGCGAATGGCCGTACCGGAACGAGATGTCGGGCAGCATGCCGGACAACCGATACTCCGAAATATGGCGACGCAGCAGCGGGATAATGCTCTGCTCGCCGTACGTTTGGGACGAGAAAAAAAAGATCAGCGCCAGGCAGGCGACGGCCGGCAGCGCCCGAGCGAGCCGCGCGGCTCCGGCGCTGCTCACGCCTCGCGCCCTTCTTCGCCGTTTTCCTTGCAGGGCGCCGGCGATCTTCGGCGGGTCCCCATCGGCACGACGGACAAGCCGTTGACGCAATAGCTCAGCCGATACAGCATGTCATGCGCTTTTTTCTTGCCGTAGATTGCGCAGTACGTGCCGCCGTTGTAATGCAGGCCCCATTTGACGAACTTGTTCTTGCCAATCGGATATCACTCCCCTCCGCCGATAGACGCCCGATCCTTCCCGTCCCAAGCCGCCTCCCTGACATCGTCGACGGACAGGTCAGTCCCGATCTGCACCTCGACCAGCGACAGATCCGTCAACGCGAGCATGCCGTGCTTCGCGGCTGCGGGGATATGCACGACATCGCCCGCCTTCATTTTGCGCCAGATTCCGTCCAGCAGCAGCTCGCCCTCGCCCGAAGCGACCGTCCATGTCTCGCTGCGAAACAGATGCGCATGGTACGGCAGCTGCTTGCCGGCATGCATCTGGATCAAACCGACCTTCGTGACCTTGTCCGCCCCGGATACGCTGCAATCGAGCACCCGGTAGGATCCCCACACGCGTTCCTCGAACATCGGCTCGTCGTCCCGGCTCCCTACGATTTCCTTCACCTTGGGGCTTTTTTGCTTGTCGGCCACCAATATGCCGTCCGGACTGGCGGAGACGATCACGTTCTGCAGCCCGAGCAGCACGATCGGCAGCCCAAGCTCGTTGACGATATGCGACCCCGTGGATTCGTCGCATTTCGTTCCGTTGCCGATGACGCCCGTCTTGATCTCTTCGGTGAGCGTGTTCCACGTCCCGAGATCCTTCCAATAGCCGTCATACTCCGAGACCGCGATCGTGCCGGCTTGCTCGACGACCTCATAATCGAAGCTGATCTTCGGCATCCTTTCGTAGCTGCGGACCAGCTCTTCGTAATTGATGGGCAGCTGCTTTTCGATCAGCAGATCGATCAGCATGCCGAGGCGGAACGCGAATACGCCGCAATTCCACAGCGCACCCTCCCCGATGAGCCGCTTCGCCTCTGCCTCGGACGGCTTCTCGGTGAACCTGCCGACAAGCTGCCAGTCGGACGAAGTGACGCCGCTCGCGGGCTTCGGGACGATATAGCCGTATTTCTCGGAAGGATGGAGCGGCTTGACGCCCATCAACGCAAGCGGCGCGCCGGACGTCCGGAGCACGCGATCCAGCTCGGCGACGCGGTCGAAAAAACGATCCTCCACGTACGGATCGACCGGAAGCACGGCGACCGTCTCCTGCAGCGAGACGCCTTCGATCGCGTACAGGTAGACGGCGGCCAGCGCGATCGCCGGAAACGTATCCCGGCGATTCGGCTCCAGCACCATCGGAACTTCGCCAAGCTGCGAGCGGATCATCTCCGCCTGATTGCTGCCGGTCGCGATATAGGCGTCCCTCGCGAGACCGGAAGCGCCGAGCTGGCGCCATACGCGCTGAACCATCGATTCCATCGTGCCGTCCTCGCGCTCGAGCACTTTCAAAAACTGCTTGGACCGGGTCTCGTTGGAGAGCGGCCACAGCCGCTTGCCCGATCCTCCCGACAATAAAACCAGCTTCATACGACCGCTTCCTTTCTTTGTCCTGCCGGACTTGCCGCCGGCTGCTCTCTGGCGGACAGCGCCGCGGATACGGCCGCCCGGATCTCTCGCTCGAACCGCTCTTCGCCGAAGCCCGCCGCATACGCGCGGATGCGCGCCGGGTCCCAGGTCCACGACTGGAATCCAAGCAGCGTCCGCGCGAGCGACTCGCGCGTCTGCTTGTCAAAAAACAGACCGTTCAGGCCCTGCCGGATCGTATCCTGCGCTCCGCCTTCCCTGTAGGCGATGACAGGCCGCCCGCAAGCGTTGACCTCCAGCGGCGTGATGCCGAAATCCTCGACGCCCGGAAATAGGAGCGCGCGGCATCCCCGCATGAGGCGCTCGACTTCGCCGTCCGGCAGGCGTCCGAGAAAAGAGACGTTCGGGCCCGCCAGCCGCGCTAGCCGCTCGCGGTCCGGGCCGTCGCCGACGACGATCAGCCGCTCGCCGAGCAAGGAACAGGCCTCGACGGCCACATCGATCCGCTTGTAGGAGACGAGCCGCGAGACGACGAGATAATAGTCGCCGGGCGCGCGCGCCTCTGATTTTCCACGGCTGAACCGTTCCGTATCGACCGGCGGATGGATGATCGCCGCCTGCCTGCCGTAATGGTCGCGAATCCGCTCCTGCACGATGCTCGAGTTGGCGATCAGTTCGTCCGCCCCGGCCGTGTTGGCCGCATCCCAGCGGCGCAGCGGCGCGATCATGAGACGCGACAGCTTCTTTACCGCTGCGGACAGCTCCATGTCCTTGACGTAATTGTCGAAGTCCCAGGCGAATCGCATCGGCGTATGGCAATAGCACACGTGCACGGCGCCTTCGGGCACGCGCACCCCTTTGGCGTAAGCGCTGCTCGAGCTGATTATCAGATCGAAGCCGCTCAGGTCCATCGACCGCACCGCAAGCGGATACAGCCAGAAAAAAAGCTTGAAGCGCTTGTTGATGCCCGGAATGCGCTGCATCCACGTCGTCCGGATATCCGCCGACCGGAGATCCGCGGGCAGCTTGGCCCTGTCCGCGATCGTCGTAAACACGGGGGCGTCCGGATAGATGCGCAGCAGCGAAGAAACGACGCGCTCCGCCCCGCCCATCTGGTTCAGATAATCGTGGACGATCGCTACCCGCGGTCCCGCGCCACGCACTGGACGAAGCTCGCGATAAAGCGCTTCGACCTTGGCGACTGTCGAGGTGATGCCGAATTTCTCCCGGATGCGGACGAATGCGGCACGTCCCATCCGTTGCCTGCGCTCCGGGTCGGTCGCGAGCGCGCCGATGCTGTCGGCCAGCGCCGGAACGTCGCCGATCCCGTAGAGCATCCCGGTCTCGCCTTCCGTCACAATCTCAAGAACGCCGCCGGCCCTCGTTCCCACAACCGGAATTCCTTCTGCCATGGCCTCGATCAGCACGCGGCCGAAGGGCTCGTTGTCCGAACATAAGACAAGAAGATCCGCCGCCCGGCAGATCTCCTTGATATCGCTTCTAAAGCCGGTGAATACGACGCGTCTCGCCAGGTCCGGCGCGGCGGCCATCGCCTTCAGCCGTTCGGCGTACGCCATGTTTTCCTCCCGGAACTTCGGCTCGCCGACGATCCAGAGCTTCACGTCCAGCCCGCGCGCGAGCAGCAGCCGGAGCGACTCGATCGCATCCTCCTGCCGTTTCCACGGCGCGATCTGGCCGATGATCGTCACGACGACCGTATCCGGCGATGCGCCGAGCTCGCGGCGGATGCGGTCGCGGTCCGCCGCCCAATCGGTATCGTCCTCGCTATCCAGGGGGACGCCGTTATGGATGACGGTGGCAAGCTCGCCCACCCTGGCCTCCAGGCCGTCCAGAATCACCGGCGTAAGATCGTCCCCCAATTCGGCGGTTCCCTTTTTCACGGCTTCGGAGATACAGACAAGCGAGCTCGCCTTGCGTGCCGCAACCGTCTTGACGAGCCTCCCGATCAGACCTCCCGGCATATGGTCCCGAATATGCCAAATGACGGGGACGCCGCGCAGGCGCGCGAACAGGGATACCGTCAGACCGCCGCGGATCGAATTTGCATGGACGATATCGATTCCTTGTTCCCGCACGATCCTGGCGATCTGCCGGCCTTCTGCTGCCATACCAAGCAAATGGCGGGCCAGTCTGAGCGGATTCCGGGTCATTCGCGCGCGGTAGCCCGGCACCGCCACGTGTTGAAGCCCCGAGGCTCGTGCCCGTTCGGCCAACTCGCCGGAAGGACAGAGCAATAGGGGCTCAGCTTCGCGAAGGTGGGTTGCCATGGCTAACAAGCTGATCTCCGCGCCGCTAACATCGGCCGTGTGGTTGTAGTAACCGACCTTCATCGGGCAGACCTCCTCCTGCGCGCTTCTAATGTCGCTTCAAATACTTCGGTGACCCGTCCCGCGACTTCGGACCATGTGTAGCGCTCCAGGACATGCTTCCGGCAATTCTCGCGACTCGGCAAGCGGGCGTCGCCGGCAAGCCAGCGTTTAATCGTCCTGGCCATCGCCTCCGCCGACTCGTCGTCAAAGAGCAGCGAAGGCTCGAACGCCTCCAGTATTTCCCGCGTACCGCCGTTCGGCGTTCCCAGCACAGGCGTGCCGCAAGCGAGAGACTCAACGGTCACCAGGCCGAAGCCTTCAAGCGTGACGGTCGGCACGACGCTGCAATCGGCGGCTTGGAACCACTTCACTAACAACTCGTTAGACAAGCGCCCGGTAAATACGACTTTTCCGGCTAACCCGAGCCTGGAAGCCAGCGATTCCAGCTCGCTGCGCATCGATCCGTCTCCTGCGATAACGAGGAGCGCTTCAGGATGCTCTGCGGATACCGCCGCCATTGCCTGAATCAGCCTGTCGATTCCCATCCTTCTGACTAGCCTGCGCACACAAAAGAGTACGCGCTGCCCCTCTCCGATACCGAGCTCCGCGCGAACCTGGCGAACGCTCTCGGCCGGCCGAAAGCGTAACGCATCCACGGCCCCCGGAATCCGTACGATACGTTCTTCGGGGATCCCGTAATCGCGCTTTAAAATCTCGGCAAAGTGCCGGCTTAGCACGATAAACCGATCCGACCGCCGATAGGCCAGGCTCTCTACCGATTTTTTCATACGATAACGAAGCAATCGAGCCGTCGATGCTCCCTTGTCCTCCACCATCGATTCCTCCGCCCAAGGACCGTGAAAATGCGTAACAATCGGAATGTCCCGAGGCAGCCTGCCTCTATTAACGAGAGATGCGTACAACGCAAAATGAGGGTTGTATACGTCCGGGATCCAGGATTGTCCGCCCCTGCCGATCGCCCTTCGAAACGCCCGCATCCGATCCCAGGTTCCCGTTCCGTCGCCGCTGCCCGGGACGGCCTCTACATATGCCGGCGCCGTAGGCCGATCTCCGTCCGCGGTGACGAGCGCCCGCAGCTCGTGACCCGCTTCCGTCATCGCTTGCGAATAATCCGCAAAATACCGGTTTAACCCGCCCGGTTTGTGATCGATCCAGCCCATGCCCGTCGTTAAAATATTCATACCGCTTCCCCCTTGTCGGCAGCCTCCGCTTGCTCCGGATTGTCGTCAGCTTCGCAGCGCCTTTCCCCGGTCGTCAACTCGCTCAAGAACGCTTGGGGATCCGCGAACAGATGCCTTATGCGCGCGATCTCATCCGCTTCTTTTTCCCACCAACGGCTCCTCAGCAGGCGCTCTCTTTGTTCCACGCCAAATCGGTATCGCGCGACTTTGGCAGGCGCGCCGACAACGATGGCGTATGCCGGTACCCGACCAGTGACGATTGCCCCCGCTCCGATGACGGCGCCGTCTTCGACGATCGCTCCGCGCAGCACCTGCGCGCCGGCGCCGATCCAGACATCATTGCCGATAACGGGCGCGGGCTTGGGCTGCGTCCAGCCGGGCTCGCCCGCCGCTTCGCGCGGCATCGTCAAGCCGTCCTCGCAATACCAGAAAGGATGCGTGGATACCGCATCCAGCGGATGATCGTCGCCCCCGATGAGCACATTCGGCCCGATCGAGCAAAAAGCGCCGACACTGCCCGAGTCGATCAAAGCTCCACCGCGAACGTAACTGTAACGCCCGACGGATACGGACGGACTTACTTTCGCAAGCGGCAAAATAAAAGCCGTCTCATGAATGAGCGGCTGATTTTGAACGTTTTGAGTCGTCCAATATTGAAGGAAAGCATGCAAACGCAATGCGACAGTTTTTTTCAATTTCTTCAGTCGGTTGCGGCCGTTTGGATTATCGTTCATATGGCCCGCTCCCCCAGCTTCTCCGCCGGATCGCCGACCGATTGCCGGCACTGGGCAAGCAGAGCCGCCGGATCGCCGAAAAAAGGAGCCATCTGCCGCAGCCTGGCGGTATCCCATTCCCACCAGCGCAGTTCGCGAAGCGCCGCGGCGGTCGTATCGTCGAACAGGGTTCGGATGACCTTGGCCGGCACGCCGCCAACAACGGAATAGGCCGGTACGTGTCCGGTTACAAGCGCTCCGGCCGCTACGACCGCGCCGTCTTCGATGACCGCGCCGCGCAATATCGTCGCCCCCGCGCCGATCCATACGTCGTTGCCGATGACGGGGGCCGGTTTGGACTGAGACCATCTGCGCTCGGTGGCGCGAAGCCCGGGATGGTCCGGCGCGTACCAAAAAGGATGTCTGGAGACGCCGGAAAGCGGGTGTTCATCCGCCCCGATGGTCACGTTCCAGGAAATCGAGCAGAACGCGCCGATCGAGCCTGCATCCGCATGAACATGATAGCCGATGTACGTATGGCGTCCGATCTTCACGTCCGGATGAATTCTGCAGCCGCTCTCGATGGTGACCGTAAGATCGGCATCGGGACCGCCTCGCTGCACGGACCAGTATTGAATAAAACGAAGCAGTCGTTGCAAGTTCGAGGCGAGCAATATCTTAAACGAGCGCGTCAGCATGCCATTCACCCCCAAGCCGGACGCAGCGCGCTTGCGTAGCGCCTGGCCGCAGCGACCGCATCGTAATTTCTCGCTTTGCGCGCCGCGGCCTCGCCCATTGCGAGCCGTCTTGGCTCGTCGTTCTTGAGCAGCGCGATCGCGTCTGCGAGACGCCGCGGATCTTTGCTCGGCACGACGAGACCGTCCTTGCCGTCCTCGATCAGATCCTGCATGCCTGTCTGGTCTGTCACGACGGCAGGCAGGCCTGACGCCATCGCTTCCAGCGGCGCAAGGCCGAAGCCGTCCTCCACGGAGGCGTGTACGTAAAGGTGGGCTTCCCGAAGCGCCGGCAGCGGATCCCCGCTCGCATGGCGTACCGCTACGCCCATCGTTCTGTAATGCTCGATCGTTTCCCGTACGGCTCTCCAGCCGATACCGCCGATCAGCACGACTTCGATCTCGGGATCATTCAGGAGCCGAACGGCTTCGAGCAGGTAAATAAACCCTTTTCTCAGCGTGATCTGCCCCACTTGTACGATGCGGAACTTCGAGCCGTTCGGTCTGCGCCGGTATTCCGGCGAGGGTCCCGTAAATCTGTCGGTATCGATGCCAAGCGGCGCGTAGAGCAATCTCTCGGCAGGCACGCCGCGGCTGATAAAGCTGTCTCGCTGAAGGGCCGACGCAATCGTTATAAAATCCGCAAGCTCGTACTCCCGCCGAACCCGGCGAAGCCATTGACGAGAAAAAGGCGATCCGCCCATTCGATATTTTCGATGCTCGGCTTCGGTCACTTCATAGACATGGTCGGCATGCGTCGTAGCAGCTTCCAGCACGGTGACCCCGCCCCAACGCTTCACCTTTTCGAAAGATTGTTCCGCGAATCCGGGAAAGCAATGATAAACGATCGGACGTTCCGGCAGACGCTCCGCGGCCCTGGCGTCGAATTGGCGCCCGATCAGGCTCGACTGGATCGCCGGAGACCACCGGATAGGCGTATATTTCATCGCCCGCGTCCAGGCTGGCGCGGGAATGGCGTGACAGCGTTCAACGGGCAGCTTCGATGTTTGGTCCCGGCACAGGATCTGGATGGGACGCCCGGCTGCAAGAGCCGCTTTTTGAATAAAGCTGAGATGCCCGCCAAGTCCGCCTTCGCCGAACCCGGACGAGCTTCCGGCATAGATCGGTAACATCATTTTCCGACGATCTCCTTTCCGAGGTCGAGGCTCATCGCCACCAGGTCCTCGATCAGATTCGTGCGCTTGTCCGCGTCCGAGTGGATCGGAACCGCAATTTTCCTTGAAAAATCATCCTTTGAAGCTTTTATGATCGTTTCGGCCAGATCCTGGATATTGGCGTGCTTCGCGGTATACACGCCATCCATGTACGATTGCCATTCCGATAAGCCGCCCGCGTCAAATACGACGACCGGCTTTCCTCTGCGCCTGGCCTCAGGTACGACAAGCCCTGCCGGTTCCGGCCAGACGGACGGCACGACCAGCATATCCGCCTTGTCGTAATAGGCGTCGATGGCCGAGCCGCTCACATGCCCCGTGAAAACGACCTCGCCGCGCAAGCCCAGCTCAAGAGCAAGAGCTTTCATTTTATCCGTAAACCAGCCGTCCCCGACGATCGTCACCCGGACGCGGTGACCGCCGTCCAACAGACGCCGAACCGCCCGCAACAGGTACTGCACGCCCTTGGTATAGTTAATCCTTCCGACATATAGCAACTCCAGCTCTTCCTTGGCGTGTCGTCGCTGCAATGGAGGATACACCGTCATATCGTCGTCGTCGAAGGAGTTGTCGATCACTCTCAGCCGTTCAGGTTCGATTCCTTCCAGCGCCAGAAAATCGCTCGTCGAGCGGCTGACCGCATAAACGCGGTCGCAGCCGCGCAGCGCTCCGATCAGTCCCCCGCTCCGCTTCAATGCCCTTAGCGCCTCAAGCGGCGAAATGTCCGTACCGCATTTGCGCGCATACCATCTGAACAAGCATCCCGCGCCTGTCGGGTGCACGCAAATCTCGTCGGCATCGCGAAACAGCCGCGCCCCCGACGGGCAAAGCGGACGATGAACCGTCGCGGTGACAGGCGCATACGCCGACAACAGCTCGGCGATCCCTGCCGTTTCCGGACCTGCGTGCCACACGATCAGATCGGGCCTAAAGCGGGCCGCCAATGCCCTCCACGCCTCCCTGTCTTCCGGGAGACGGCTGACATCGATGCGCTCTTCTCCCCAGTCGTGCCGCGAATCCAATTCCATCACGACGACTTTTGTCGTAATCGTGCGTTCGTTCAGACGCTTCGTGAATTCGTAAATGAACCTTTCCAGCCCTCCGGCGGGGCCGAAGTGATCCGCGATTTGCAAAATGTTCATTCCCGCTCACCAATCCCCGCATTCGCTGAACCGAGTCGAGCGCTTTGGGCGCCGGTCATCCATTGTTTCAATCCTCGCCAATACCCCCGCTGCCCCGGTATGAAAGACGATACGACGATGCGTTCTCCGCGAATCCAGGCGATCGCAAGCCGCATTAAACCCGGCGATGTCCTGTCTCCTATCAACGCCGCATAAACGAGACGCGCTGTCGCCCGGAACGAGCCGCCCCATCTGAGTATGCCGAGCTGCAGATTGTACGCGGCATTGGCGGCAGCCTCGGGAACGGCTTTGCCGCGCTGATCCTCATCGAAACGGGGTGCAGGATAATGGTCCACGACGGCCGACGCGTCGTAAATAAGCTTGTAGCCGAGCCGCCTCGCCCTGAGACACATATGAACCTCGAAATGCGCTTGCGCGCCTGTCCCGTGCAAGTCATAAGGAAAGACGGCAAGTTCCCTGCGAAACGACATATTTACACCCTTGAGAACGTCCGCTTCGCGAGCGGGACCGTCGCCGACGTGATGGTTGCCGATCAGCTTCCCGTACCAGGTAACGATGCCGACGCCGCATCCCGGCTTGGCCGGAATGCCAGGCTGAACGTCTCGTCCTCCCGTCCCGCCCACCAGCGGATCCGCATAGTGCCGAACCAATTTTTCCAGCCAGTCCGGACGCGGGACGGCATCGTCGTCCGTAAAAGCGACAATGCTTCCGTCGGCCTGCTTTGTCCCCGCCTTCATCGCCGCAAGCACGCCCGTTTCCGAAACTTCTACGACCGATTTTCTGTAGCCGGAAGGGGAATCGATCCAGCGCCGGGTCAGCGCTTTCGTCTCTTCGTCGCTGTCCCTGACGACAATCGCGACGTCATAACTCGAATATTGCTGTCGACTCAGCCCCTCCAGGCAACGGGCCAGATCGTCCGGCCGCCTGTACGAGGGAACAATGACGGTTACATGCAGCATCCCGCACCCTCCAACAGATTGATGAGATTTAACCTTCTGACCCGGAATTTACGGCGGGCCTCCGCATAGCTCTGATCTTTCTTCTGTCCAGCATGCTTACGTCGGGCTTGAACAAATCGGTAACGGACAAACCGGACCGGCAAGCGACAATCGTCGCGTACAGCCATTTGACGGCAGCTGCAGCCAGCATGGCAATGGCTGCCGACATCCCGCCCGAGACCGGCAGAAGCGCCAGCATGATTGCAAATCCCGAGGATAAGCTGACGATCTCGGACAGCGTCACGGCATGGAACTTGCCGATGGTGTTCAAATAGTTGATGAGTACGGCACTGCATATCCGAAGCGGAGAGCCGGCAAGCAAGAGAAGTCCCATCCAAACGGCAGGTTCGTACGCTCGTCCGTAGAGCAGCGGCAGCGCAAAGGGAAGAAGAGCGGCGCCGGCTGCGGTAACCGCCAGGCTGCCGTAAAACAAAAGGGCGTGGATACTCTCCACCTTGCGCTGACGCTGTTCCTCGTTCAAATCCATCAGTTTTGGCCATAAAAATACGCCAAGCGCGCCGAAGACAATCGAAGGCAGCAAGCCGCCTATGCTCGAAGCGACCGCGTACAGACCGAGCGAGTACGGAGATAAAGCAAGAGATAGCACAAGCTGATCGAAGTTCCCCCCGAAAATGGCAACGATCGAACCGCCGAAAATCTTGACGCCGTTCGACGTAAGATCCTTGGCCTGCGTCCGAAAGTTGCGCAGCGTGGGGCGGATCGCACGGACGACCCAGATCATGGTCAATACGAATGTAAGGGCGCCCCAAAGCACCGTATTAAACCAGATCAGACCGCCCACCGTTAACCGGCCGGACGCTTCCAGACCGCCGATGACCGCGATTTGTCCAAGCGGACTGAGAATGCGAAGAAACAGCACTTTTTTAAATTGGTTGCGGCTTTGCAGCGCGCCAATCAATCCGTCGGTCAGCACGGCGAAGGGCAGGCACAGCATGGCAATGCGGGCGTATGTCAGAAGCTCGCCCGATTCGTCGCCCATCAATAAGGGCAGCGCCAGCTCGCCGACGATCAATCCGAACGCGCCGAATCCGAGGCCAAGGATCAAGTAGGCGCCGAGCAGCTCCCGCTGGCGTCCTTGATACTGTTTGCCCAAGTAGATCATGGCACCGGGCAAGCCTACCGCGAACAGTCCGATAAGCAGCATCGCCCAACGGGTAGCCGCCGCGAACTCCCCTCTGGAATAAGGGCCCAGCCACCTTGCCATCATGATCCCGGTTACGATGTTGAGCGCCATGACTGCGATATTAAGCATGAAGCTGGATATGAACAGGCGCTTCACGAGAAATTCCCCTTTCTGCGTGCATTACGATGACAGCGACCGCTCGAGCAATTCGCCGAACCGCTCGCTCATGACCTGCGATGCATAGGCTTCTCTGGCCCGGCTCGCCGCCGCCGTGCCGATCTTCTCGTAGGTGCCGCGGCTAGATACGATCCGGGCCATCCAGCGGCTCAAGTCGTCCTCGCTCCCGTCATACAGGATGCCGTTAACGCCGTCTCGCACGATCTCGGCCGGCCCGCCGCTGTTAACGGCCAATACGATCCGGCCGGCAGCCATCGCCTCGACGACAACCATGCCGAAGGGCTCGGAAATGGAGCTGCTGACCACGACGTCGCTCGCCCATAAATAAGGCTCGATCCTGCTCTGATGGCCAACGAAATGAACCTGCCCGGACAGTCCGGCGGTCGCGACCATCCGTTTTAACTCATCCTCAAAGTCGCCGTCGACGCCAAATAACGCACCGCCTACGATCAGCAGCTGTGCGTCCTTTCCTTTTAGCGCGTTATGAAACGAGCGAATCACCATATCCGTCCGCTTCCATCTCTGCAGGCGGCCGATGAACGAAAACAGGGTGGTGGAGTCCGCCAATCCGAACGAAGCGCGAACCGAACGCCTTATCTCGCTGTCCGCCTCGTAAGTGGCGATCGGGATGCCCGGAGGCTGCACGAAGGTTGGCCTTGGTGCCCATACCTTGCGCTGCGCATCGGATATGACGGACGATGGACATACGACGGCTTTGGCAGGCAGCCAGCTCACCGACTTGTCGAACAGTCCGCCCGAAGGCACGCCATGCTGCCACCAAATAGCGGGCACCTTTTCGATCCATGCGGCCGTTCCGCCGTAAAAGTGCGGCTTGGGCGACCAGCTTACGACGATACGCGCCTTCGAATGGCGTATCACTTGACGAATCGCGCCTACCGTTCGCGAAAATCGAATGGGCTGCCTGATCCGACCGGAGGGGATGACGTGCACGTTTAACCCTAATTCGCTTATCTGCGCCGCCATGGGCCCTTCATCCAGCAGCACGATCTCCGGCCGGAAGCGTTCCCTGTCCACCCGTTCTAGCCAGTTCATCAGCACGCGTTCAGCGCCGCCAAGCGCTGCGACATGATTGACGACGACAACTGGAATCGCGCTCATACCGTCATCCTTTCCCGCTTCAAATGCAATTCTTCCTTCGATGCAACGTTATCTTGATCTTCGATTCTGCCAAGCGCCAGTCCCGTGAACAACCAGAAGATGACAGCTTGCAAGGTCGCAAGCTCTCCTCCGAAAAAGAAGCTTGCGAGCAGTCCGAAGAGCGTAATCAAACCCAATGTTCGAAAGGGGCCCGTGCCGCTGCTATGGATAAGCCTGCCTTGAAGGTACATCGCTCTGAACACAAGCACCCCGCCCAATAAACCGAAGGTGGCAAATACGCCCAAGTACCCGTTATCGACGGAAGCTAGGCTGGAAAAGTCGGTCGAACCTCCGTTGAGCAGCGTGCTTCTGCCGATGCCTCCAAATCCGCTCCCGAGCGGATGGGAGATCAGATCGGGAATCGTATTCAGTACGATGAGCAGCCGGGCATTCGCGGAAGCATCCTCCTTTAAATTGCCCATCGTCGATATTCGATCCGACAGCGCATCTCCCCCCGGAAGATGCGGAAATACGAGAAAACCCGCAACGACGAGCACGCCCACGATGCTGATCATCCGAAGCCTGCTGGCGCCGGAAGCTAGCAGTACATAAAGAACGATCTCAATGATCAGAACGATCCACGACGCCCTCACGAGCGTGATAGAAAGCGCGGAGATCATTAACAAAATACCGGCCCAGCCGAACGGACCGCGCCATTTGCGGTTGATGATCGCGGGCATGATCGCGGAAACGAGGAAAATGGAGAAAGCGCCGTTGGCGTTCAGCGTGGAGAACGCTTTGAACATCATCGGATCGGCTGGTCCCAGAGAGACCATTTTGGCCCCTTCGATCCACATTTTGTCCCAGGCAGGCAAGTACAGATACTGAAACCAAGCGTAAATGGACAGCAGCGAGCCCATCGTGACATAAAACCGGATCCATGCCGCCCGCTCTCTGTCGTCCGACTTGCGCAGCATCATGTAGAAGAAGAGGAATAGAGGCGCGAAATAATTGAGCACCCCGTAAAAACCTGCGAGCTTGTTAAGAAGCACGCCGATCGCGCCCGCATAAATAAAAGGCAGCATAAACGCCTTCAGCGCTTGAAGCTCTTTTCTGGAAGTCGCTCGGTCTCTTCGAAGCAGCGGCAACGCCAGCAGCGAAGTCGTTAGAACGGGAGACAGGCTGAGCAGCGTCAGCGTGGAATACGACCCCAGAACCGCCCAATCCATCAATCTGCGTATTTCCGGCCCGACCAGCCAGATCAAGATGACGTAAGATATCAGCTTGGAGGAGTTCGTCGCCGCGAGAATAAAACCGGGGATAAGGATCAGAATCAGGATCGAAGCTTGCAGCAGCCACTCGGGCCGTAAAATGACCGTCTTGCCGATCCACGCGGAGACGCCCAAACCTATCGTTAGCATCGCCGCCTTTTGAACGACCGGCATCCACGCATTTTTTTGCTTCGTTCGTATGCTTGCAACGTCCGTCGCTCTCAACCTTTATCCCTCATTTATCGCGTATTAATCCCGACCGCTCCCGCGCCCGCCAGTAAAAATTCGTCAACCAGCACGGACCAGTCGTGATTCCTTGCCCAACGGAGAGCCGGGGCCGTCCAGCGCCCGTGACCGACAGGCTCACGCAGCGACTCGATTAACGCGTCCGCCAGAGCGCCGTCTTCTACGATTCGCCCATATTGCCCGCCGTCCAACAGCTCGATAGCGCCAGGGTTCGGCGTCGTCACGACCAGCGTGCCGCTGGCCATCGCCTCCAGATAAGGAATGCCAAAGCCTTCGTATGTCGATGGCATGCAAAAAACATGAGCCTGTCTATACAGATCGGCCAATCGCTCCTGCGAAACCATTCGAAAATAAGTGACGCCGGGAGCTTCCTCACCGGGCTCGCAAACCATCCACAGCTGCGCCGACGGAATCGAAGGCCTGATCCGCTCGTTGAACAGCTCGAGCAGCCATCTCCCTCTCTTACGGCTATCAAGTCCCCCTACGAACAACAGCGTAGGCGCATCGTTCTTAGGACCCGGGGAAAAGCGTCGCGTATCGACGGGAAGATGCACGATCCGGTCGGCCGCTCTCTTCGGATACAGCCTCTTGGTATCCCTCGAATTAAACAGCGTGACGGTCGAACGCACGGCCGAGATTTGCTCGAGCGCGTATTGCAGCAGCAGATTGGCTTTTCGAATCGCGCGCTTGTTGTGCGTCATCTCTCGCCAGGCGCTGCCGTGCATGATCCTGACCCATGGTGCCCCGGACCGTCTCATCGCCCAATCGTCGCCGCTCGAAAGCACGAGATCGTAATCGTCGAACGACAGCTTCCGTCCTAATAACGGTGCCGTATAGTAACGGCGCAATCTGCCCTGCGTCGCATTCTCCGCAACGGTCACGATCCGGTACGCGGCATTCTGCACCTCTTCGGCCGTTCGCACCGAATAGGCAGTAACGCGATGTCCCATCTCGCTTAACCGGTTGCACAAGCGATGGTTAAAATGGCTCACGCCGCCCGTGCGCTCCCGGTCGGACGGAAGCTCGTAGGCGATGACCGCTATCGCCTTGCTTGTCGTGCCCACAATCCTCATCCTTTCCGACGGCATTCTTCTTCCCTGCCATTCATGTCTTCCTTGCCGTTCAGGTCGAGAGTGCCGCCGAGGGCAACGCGCGCATCCCTACCCCGTAATAGTCCAGCCAGCCTCTGTCGGAGACCGGCAAAGCGTTGCGGCCGTCCACGAAAATAGGCTGCCTCATCCGCTGGCGATATGTACGTCCTCCATAATTCAGGTAGACCGGCCATTCGGTCACGAGCACCGCCGCATCCGCGTCCTGGAGCGCTTCGTCCAGATTCGTCGTCGTCTTCGCCTCGGCGGGCAGCAATGCCTTAGCCGCAGGCAGGCCGACCGGATCGTGCGCCGTAACGCATGCGCCTTCGGCAAGCAGCGCCTCGATGATCGGCAGGCTGGGCGCTTCGCGCATATCGTCCGTTTCGGGTTTGAAGGTGAGGCCCAAGATCGTCACCCGCCGGCCGTCAAGCGCGCCCAAGGCGCTGCGAAGCTTTCCGACGAGCACGTATTTCTGGAACCGGTTGACTTCGATCACGGAGGATAACAGCTTAAAATCGTAGCCGCTCGTGCCCGCAATGTGGTGCAGCGCTTTGGTATCCTTCGGAAAACAGCTTCCGCCGTAGCCGATGCCAGCCTGCAAAAACGCCTTGCCGATACGGGAGTCGGATCCCAATATCCCGGCGATCTCCGAAACGTCCGCACCGACGCGATCGCACAGGTTGGCCATCTCGTTAATAAAGCTGATTTTCATAGCCAGAAAGGCGTTGGCCGCATACTTGCCGAGCTCCGCGCTTTTCAGATCCACGGCAAAAAAGGGAACCGACGCAAGGCCGGGCGGCCTGGGAGCAAGCGCGGGAGGAGAAAAATCCTGTCGGAGGAGCGGACCGTAAAGCTCTTTTAACGCCGCTTGAGCAGTCGGAGAGCCGCCGGCGACGATTCGTTCGGGATAGAGCGTATCCGGCATCGCGCTGCCTTGACGGAGAAACTCCGGATTCGAGGCAATCTCGACGCGATGGGAGATTCCGCGGGATGCCGCCATCGCCGCCAGCTTATCGCCGGTGCCGACGGGTACCGTGCTTTTATTGACGACGAGCGTCGGGGTCTGCTTTTCGGCTATGCCGTCCAGTACCGTTTCCATGGCCGCGTACAGGTAAGCAAGCTCCGGAGCGCCCTCCGCCTTTGCCGGCGTACCCACGGCCAGAATGACGATATCGGCGGTTCCGACAGCTTGCCGGCATTGTGCGGTAAAACGAATCCGTTCCCCGCTCGCTGCAAGCATCTCCGGCAAGCCGTACTCATAAATCGGAATATGGCCGTCCCGCAATTGCCGGACCTTGCTCTCGTTCGTATCTGCGCACACGACCTCATGCCCGATATAGGCCAAGCAAATGCCCGTTGTCAGGCCCACGTAGCCCGTGCCGATCACCGTTACTTTCATCGTTAACCTCCGGCATCGCCATGCGTTTCTTAAAACGCATCGCTTTTCAAAATCATGACCTTGAACGTACGGAATATCAATCCGATATCCATGCGCAGGTTCCGGTGGCGAATGTAATATAAGTCGAGCGCTACCATCTGCTCGAAGCTCAGTCGGCTTCTCCCGCTGACCTGCCACAATCCCGTGCAGCCCGGAATGACATGCAGCCGTTCCCGCTCCGCGATCGTATATTGCTCCACCTCTCGCGGCAGCGAAGGTCTCGGACCGACGAGGCTCATCTCTCCCGTCAGCACGTTCCAGAGCTGGGGCAGCTCGTCTAGGCTCGTCTTTCGCAGCAACCGGCCGATTCTCGTAATTCTCGGATCGTTTTTCATTTTGAACATTTTGCCCTGGATCTCGTTAAGCTGCAGCAGTTGTTCCAGCCTTTGCTCCGCATCTACGGCCATCGACCGGAACTTGAACATCGTGAACTCTTGTCCCCACTTGCCGACCCGCACCTGCCTGAACAGGACGCCGCCGCGCGGATCGTCGATCTTGATCAAGACGGCCACCATGACCATCAGCGGACTCAGCACGACCAATCCGATCGCCGCCATCAAGATATCGAGCAGCCGCTTGGAACGTTCGTAAGATCGATGCGATCTCGGCGCGCTCCTCGCGAGCCCCGCTGAGGGATAGGAGACGCCGGCGTATGCCATTTCCATTTCCTTGGAAGATTTCGCCATGTGTCCTCCTTAACTGATCGCGCCAGTCGTATATGCGGACTGCATGAGAATCTCCATGGCTTCCAGCAGCGGTTTACGAAGCTCCTCGTTCTGCAAGGCAAAGTCGATCGTCGTTAAAATGAAGCCCAGCTTTTCGCCCACATCGTACCGCTTCCCAGAGAAATGGTAGGCGTACGCCTGCCGGACAGCGTTCAGCTTGGAGATCGCATCGGTCAGTTGAATCTCGCCCCCGACGCCTTGTTCCTGCAGCTCGAGAAACGGGAAGATCTCGGGCGTTAAAACATATCGCCCCATAATGGCCAGATTGGACGGCGCCGTGCCGAGAGCCGGCTTTTCAACGAAATTGGCCACCTTGTACATCGGGCCGTCTTTGCTGGCGGGATCGATAATGCCATAGCGCTGCGTCTCCTGATCCGATACCGGCTGCACGCCGATAATCGGCGATTCGGTGTGCTCGTATTGATGGATGAGCTGCTTGAGGCAAGGCACCTCGGAGCGAACGATGTCGTCGCCGAGCAGGACGGCAAAGGGCTCGTCGCCGATAAACCGGCGCGCGCACCAAACCGCGTGGCCAAGTCCCTTCGGTTCCTTTTGCCGGATGTAGTGAATCTCGACCTTCGAGGACCGTCGGACCTCCTCCAGCAGCTTGAGCTTCCCCTTCTCGGCCAGGTTGCTCTCCAATTCGAAGGCGTGATCGAAATGATCTTCGATCGACCGCTTGCCCTTGCCCGTCACGATAATGATATCTTCGATGCCCGATTCCACCGCTTCTTCTACGATATATTGGATCGTAGGCTTATCGATGATCGGCAGCATCTCCTTCGGCATAGCTTTGGTAGCGGGCAAGAACCTGGTGCCCAGCCCTGCCGCGGGAATAATCGCTTTGCGGACTTTGCTCATAAAACTGCGTCACCTCCGGTCAGTCTTTCGAAAATCAATAAAAATAGAAATCGGGGCATCTAACCCCTCCTCACGCCACACCCTTGACGATGCACGCCTAAGGTGACGAATCACCCACAGCATGGCCGAGTGCCTACGGTGATAAAGGTCCGGTAGGCATTACCTTGCGTCCGTCGATACGACGCATCGATTTATGTAGAAGTCTTTTATCCGTAGTCCTTTATCCGTTGCGTTCGGCCTTATTAAGCACGATTCCGAGCAATGGCGTTCCGTTCTGGGAGAGCGTCTTCGCGGTCTTCTGCAGCTCGGCCCGCTTCGTGCTCGCGTACGCGACGACGAGCACGACGCCATCTGTAGCGGCAGCCACGATCTGCGCGTCGGCCGCGGCCGTCAAAGGCGATGCGTCCACGATGACGCGATCGTAACGACCTTTCAGCTCTTCGAACAGCTCTGCGAGTCTGCCCGAGGACAGCAGCTCGGTCGGCCCTGGCAGTTGATCGCCAGCCGTAATCACATGAAGATTGGAATAGCCGGATTCTTTAACGATGTCTTGAAGCGTCTGCTGGTTAGCCAGGTAGTTGCTTAGCCCGTCTCTGCGAAGCTGCCCCAGAATCGCATGCAGCGTAGGCCTCCTCAAATCCGCGTCGATCAAAAGCACCTTTTTGCCGGATCTCGAGTAGGCAAGCGCCAGATTGACCGCCGTTGTCGTCCGGCCTTCGCCCCATTCGGTGGAGGTGATCGTAATCGCTTCGATCGGATTTTTGTTCGACAGAAATTCAATGTTGGCCCTTAGCGTGTGGTACGTTTCGGAGACTGGCGAAAAGGGGTTGCTGTCCATAATAGTCGCGGATCTCAATGCGGGGGTGGTCATCAGGCTTTGCCCTCCGTTCTAATCGTTGCCGTTGCATGGACAGGCCGCTCGGCCCCTTCTGCTTTTTTGAGTTTCCGGCGAAAGTCTCTCTTTCGTATGCGGGGAACGACCGCGAAGGTTTGCACCCCGAATAGCTGCCAGATTTCCTCTTCGGATTTGATTGACGTGTCCAAATACTCTAAAAGAACGATAACGCCGGTCGCCAGCGTGAAGGCGACGAGAAAAGCAATCATCATATTTTTAGTAAGGCTTTGACCGGTAGGAGCGGTGGGTTCATTTTCTTTAGCCTTGTTCAGGACCGTCACATTGTCTACTTTCATGATCTTGGGAATCTCCGCCTGGAACACGTCCGTCACGGCGTTTACGGCCTCGGCGGCCCGTGCGTAGCTCGTATCGCGCGCAGCGATGACCATGACCTGGGTCTCGCCGAGAGGCCGCACGGTGATCATGCCCGTAAGCCCATTCGATGTGAGTCCCAGATCGGGATATTGTTCGACGACCTTATCCATAATGGCCGGCGA
This sequence comes from Cohnella hashimotonis, assembly GCF_030014955.1. NCBI lineage: Bacteria > Bacillati > Bacillota > Bacilli > Caryophanales > Paenibacillaceae > Cohnella > Cohnella hashimotonis. The sequence continues at coordinate 1,094,047 of NZ_JAGRPV010000001.1, read as the reverse complement.
TAAAATGATTTGCGCATACGTTCCCATGAGCTGCATGCTCACGCCAATTGCGTTGAGATCCATCTGCTCGCCGCCGAGCACCTGGGACGTTTTGTTCACGATCAGCTTGGTGCTGGCCGAATAGTAATCGGCCTCCATGCTTCGCGAATAAAAGAAAGCGGAAGCGCAGGCCACCAACACCGCAAGAACAATGACCCAGAAGCGCTTCTTGACTGCCGTCATGTACTTTTTGAATTCCAGATCCATGTTTATCCGCCCCTAAGCATTAATGTGGTGATACAGAAGATTGATTTGGACGATGTGATGTAAACAAAGGATACACTTCGTATCCTAGGACAGCATTAGTTTATGATACAATTTGTATCCTGTCAAATGATTTTTGGAGTTTTGTCGGCTTCGTCCAAACGGCGTTGCGGCAAAAAATCGGCGATATACCTGCAATTTTCTCTTAAGCGCTTCCAACGATACGGTTCGGCAACCTCTCGCGTTTGTCGAAAAAAGAAGCCGGGCTCGGCTTCAAAAACGAGAAAAAACGGAACAAGCGAATGGACTCGCGTTGTTCCGTTGATTCGTTGCATATTCTTATAGAAACATGCCGCGTATTTACGCGCTTTAACCCGAAGCGGCCAAGGTCTGGTTTTCCAGAAGACTGCCGAATAGTCCCCTTTTCTCGGCGGCCAGCTCGGAAAACGAGCCGGATTGTACGACTTCGCCTTGATCCAGAACGATAACTTGATTCGCGCCTCTAATCGTGGACAAGCGATGAGCGATGACGACAAGCGTCATACGGCCTCTCAGCTTCTCCAGCGCCTCCTGGATTTTTAATTCGTTTTCCGAATCAAGCGCGCTTGTCGCCTCATCCAAAATAAGGATGGAAGGTTTTCGGAGAATCGCCCTGGCCAGGACGAGCCGCTGTCTCTCTCCGCCCGATAAGCGTACGCCGCGGTCTCCAATAAATGTATCCAGCCCTTGCGGAAGCTTGCGTACGAAATCCGCGGACGCAGAAAATTCCAGACACTCCCAAAGTTCATTTTCCGAGGCATCCTGCTTGACCAGCAAGAGATTGTTGCGAATCGTATCGTTAAACAAAAACGGATCCTGCGGAACGTATCCAACCGATTGTCTGAACGCGTGCAATCGCTCCCGGGTTAACGGGATTCCGTCGATGGCGATGCTTCCCCGTTCGGGCGTCGTCAATCCCATGAGCAAATCGATAAGCGTGCTCTTGCCCGCGCCGGAACGCCCTACGACGGCCGTCATGCCCAGCGCCGGAATGGACAGGTCTATATTGCGCAGGGCATAACGAGGCTGCGTGACATCGTAACGATAGTATACGGATCGGCACGCCAGCGCTTGACGGATCGCCATGCCTTCGGACTTTATCTCGTCCCCGAAGGACAACTCCGCCGCGGCCCTGCAATCGGCTTGAATGCCCAGCACGGACCGTAAAGACGGCAAATAGGAAGCGATCTGTTCGAGATTGGATTGAATGCCGGTAAAACGCGGCCATAGACGGGAGAAGATAAGGACGATCAAAATCAGTTGTTCGAGCCGGGTATGGAGCATATGCACGAATACGAACAAAAATAGCGCGATTAGAATGGCGGAGACGGCCTGGTAGGCGGATTGCGATTTGCTTCTGAGCTTTAAAAACGCGTATTGCTCTTCGTGAATTTCAGCGCTAACCGACTCTAACCAGGATAGTCGCGATCGCTCCAGCGCATTCGTCTTGATCTCCCTGATCCCGCTAAGCTGATCGGAGATGCCCGCCAGATATTGTCTCGCCAGATCGGACGACCGGTTGCCGAGTGTTTTCGCTTTACGCAGCGTACGACGCATGAAAAATGCCAAAACGGCCCCGCAAATCAGCACGATTAACGTAATGACCGGCGACAGCCAGAACGCCAGGCCGATCTGGATGATGGTAAAGATAACGGAAGCGAGCAATTGAAGCGATAGCGTGATGCCTCCGTTTACGCGAGCCAGCTCTCCGGTTAGCGCATTGATGAGATCGGATTTGCGCATGCGGATGAAATACTCCCAGTTTGCCTGCAAAATGCCGCGATACGTATCGCTGCGCAGCCGAAATTCAAACTTTTGATTCATTCTGGCATTTTGCAGAGAGACCCTTTGTTTGAGCAGCGCTTGCGTAAGCACGATAAAAACGAATAATCCGAGCACGACCGGAAGCTGCCAGGCGGATGGAAGGCCGCTGATCGGAGCGAGCCAGGCCGATATCGGCGATGAAGCTGCGTCTATGCCGGAGATGCCGCCCATGCCAAGCATCGGGATGAGCAGTATCAGCCCGATTCCCTCCAACATGCTGACCGCAATCATGCCCAGCACGTTCCAGTAAAGCCCGCGCCCCGCAAATGCACGCAGCTGCATCAAAAAAAACAGTGCGGATCTCATAGGAGTTTAGATTCACCGCCTTTGACAAGAGAAGGTTTGCCCGTTCTGTCCAGCTTTCTCCATATCCATAGCACGGGACGCAACGGAAAATACAAAAAGTGGAACGATGCAGGCAACGGGAGCGTTTTGGCATCCATAGGATAGGGATAGAGCAGGCTGAGCAAATATAGAAGCTTTTGTCTCCGCGGCTTAATGGCAAACAAATACCGCTCGTATGTCCGTACGCGCTCGGGCGGCGCATTTTCCAGCGATTCCCGAATAAACAGGAGCACTTGCGGAATTCGCTCGCCTGCCCGCTTTAATCTTGTAAAGCTCTCCAGTTCCTTGGGAACGGGCGTATGAAAAAATCGAGAGGCAAGTATAAGCGCCTGCCCGACCAAATGTCCGGTCCCGTACCGCGCCGATAACCGCGCGCATGAGGACCAATCGAGCTCGCGACGGGCCAGAACGTCTATGTCGCAGAGCCAGCGGAGCCGGAACCAGCCGTGGCGCGCGCCATGATGAATCAAATACAAAAATTGATCTTCCGGACCCAGATAGGCGACTTGGCCGCTGCCGAACGAATGCTCGCGCCTGCGCGACCATAAATCGTCAAAGCCCGGCTCTCTTCCCGGTCCCGGCGCCAGACGCCAATGGATCTCGATCTGTAAGGAATGAGAGGGATGAATGAAGGAAACATGGTGATGTCTCCATTTCCAGCCGTTCAGCACGTTCGGCAGCTGCTCTCTCTCGCATTCATATCCCAGCTCCGCCAATAAGGACCTTGCCTTATCAAGTTTTGCGGCAGGAATGAGGATGTCCAGATCCTTGGAGGTTCTTTTCGAGAGATCCCCGTACAGATCCTGCGCAAGCAACGGCCCTTTGAGCACAAGAGAACGGATGCCGCCCGATGCCAGGCAAGCCGAAATTCTGCTCATCTCTGCAGCCAGCGAAAGCATCTTGAATCGGTTGTACCGACTTTCCGTATCCAGCTCGGCCTTCACGTAGTCGGGAATTTCAGTCGTTTTTTTGTTGAGGTACGCCGACAATACGGGATATACCCGATGGTTTTTGGCAAGCTTCAAAAAACGGGGCCAATCCACCGAAGCGAATGGATCGTCATCCATCGACGCTTCCGCTGCGCTCCGGCGCAGCAAGTCCTGCAATAGCGCCATCTCGTCGCAAAAGAAGCCAACATTTTCGTCTCTAACGATTGCCGTCATTGCGATCCCTCATGTTCCGCTGGAATGATATGCCGGGCAAATTTGCCGACGACCGTGAACCCCCGCATCTCTGTAGCCCCGGTCACGTACAGGTTTCCGCACCGAAGCCAGGCATGAGCGATCATACGCCCGTCCTTGTCCTTGGCCGTACCTAAGTACAACGTACTCTCGACGCCTCTTCGCTTAAGCATTTTCATTGCCGCGATCGCGCGGACCAAACATCTCGTATCTAGCGGAGTCAGCCTTCCGGCTCTGCGAATGGCGGAGGAGACGCGGGAAGCGAGTTCTCGGTTGCCTGGTTCCGTTTCAAGGGAAGTTTCCGACATAGGTTGCCCTAGTAAACGCGCATATTTATGGAAGGGGAGTAGGATTAGAAACCGTGCCCATGAAAGATAGGCCAGAGCCTCCAAGAACATTCGTCTGTCTTGGCTGTCCGCGGAAGCGATGCGCGTCACCCATCTAAGCGCGCTCATCCGGCCCTCCTGCGGCCGATACCGTAATTAATTGCTGCTCGGAGAGCTGCGCCAGAAAAGACCGGACATGCGCCTCGCAAGTCTCCCGCTCGACCGCATACTCGGCTGTCAATTGATCGACAAGCGCTTCGACGGTCGTTACGTTCCCGATCAGTTCCCAGACTCGCCCGCCGATTTCGCCAAGATTAAAATATTTGCCGAGTTGAACGTTCAGCATCACTTTTTCTCCGTCCATATCGCTGACAATATTGCCTGGCGTCTGCCGAATCGTAGCCTGTTGCGGAATCGCCGTTTCAATCGTCATGGTGACCAGCCTTCCTTTGATAAAATATGAAGCATACGCTTCACCAAGTCCGGTGCGGTAAAGCCCGCGTCAGGACGTTCCAGCCTAAAAATGTCGATACGGGCGGCCAATTCGGCCGTCTTGCGAAAATGCCAATCCGTCAACCCCAACCGATCCAGCCAAAATTGCCGGTACGTATGACGTCGCAGGAGAGACAGCCTATCCAGCTTGACCACAGGAACAAGCGACGGCTCTTTCTGATCGGACTTTACGAGCTCGAAGATGCCGGCGAGCGGAATCGGCTGCGAATGATAGCCCGCTTTAAGCGGTACGGCAAATTTGGTCTCGCGCTTAAAGATCGGACGGAGCGATTCATTCGAAATGCCGAAGCCGTCCAGACTTTGCTGCCATAGTTTCTGCTGCGGATAAGAAGGGATGACCAGCGGTCTGGCATACCCGCCGGAAAAATCGAGCGCGATAACGTCATCGCTAATGAGCGGGAAACCCGCCTGAAGAAACGCTGCAGCCAACGTCGACTTTCCTGCACCCGAATCGCCCACGATACCGTAGGCCTGTCCGTCAATCGCCACCGCGCTGCCGTGAAGCGGCAGGAGTCCCCGCTGCATTAATGCCGCGCCCATGCACGAACCGAGAATGAACAAGCGCAGCTCGTCTTCGTCTGCGGTTTCCTCCGGGCATACGGCAATATGCCGTCCATCTTTGATATCGTAGATCGCCGTTCCCGGCACTCGGAACATAACCCGGCCCGGCGCTGCGTACGAGCTGCGCCCCGGCTGCGACAGCGCTGACCACGATTCGGTGAGATCAGCCAGTTCGACGATTATGCCTTGCGACTCGGCATATCCTTCATGCCCTTCGCATTTCGGTAATTCGGGAAACGCGATATCGCTCAGCATCGTGCATCCGAAAGCCTTGTAAGCCTGCTTTTTTAACGTGCTTGTCGCCATCCGCTTCACTCCAGGGGGATTTTTCATCGCAAAGGCCCTCATACGTTTGCGTATAAGGGCCCTTGCTGAGGATGCATTAGCTGTGGTGCTGAGTCGCTTCGTCCGGATCAAGGGAGTCCGGAATCGTTACGCCAGGGCCGGCGAACGTCAGTTTTACCTCAAGCACTTCCAGCGAAGGCTTCGTCCATTCTTTGTTCATGTAAATCACCTCCTTTCAAGCGGTTAACGAATCTGAATAAGACGAGACTGCGCATGAGCAGCGTAAGATCGGCTTCGTAGATGGCAGCAGGTCCGGGTATGTCCTTGTATTTTGATGCCGCAGCGCGGACGACCGGCATATGCAGCCACTCGGCCATCGTGTCGTTCCGGCACATCTCCTCGATTTCCTTGACGAATTGCGGCCATGAAGGCGCGAGTCGCGCGATGCCGTCGGCGCCTTGAATTCCTCTCGTTTTGCCGTTTAACCGCACTTCGTCGGGAAGCAAACCCTCCGTAGCCCTCCGTATTAAAGCTCTGTCCATTCCGTCCCTCACATATTGATCGAGCGGCACGGACAGACAGAATCGGACGACTCTCAGATCGTTGGTAGGATCCCGATACCAGACGCCGTGCCGCAGCGACAACTTTGTACCGCTAGTGCCGCTGTTCGTCCAATGATGAACCTGCTCGAATTGATCGCGCCGTGCGGAGATCATGTCGGGCAGTCGCTTACCGGACAAGTCGATGCCCGCTTCCGTCAATTTCGCGAAAATGCCGGTCCGCGCCGCAAGCTCCGGCGCGATCAATCCGGTCAGCGCGCTTCTCTCGTCCGCAGGGATCTTCGCGGGAAACAACCTGTCCTTCATAAAGCCCAGCACTCTTCGGCGGCCGATGCCTTTAAACCGGCTGTACTGATAAATTTCTCTGTAAAGCTTCACGAACCTGAGCCGTTTGAGCAGTAAAGCGTAATATTCCAGCGCGGGTCCGAACGATACGGTGAAATTGCCGCGCGCGCCGTTAAGCAGGACGCCGACGCCATCCTTTGCCGCTTGCTCGAAAATATTTCCGAACCAATAGGAGTTTTCGATAAATTTATAGGGCATCTCCATCGTGTCGAGCCATTCGTCCATCTCGGTAAGGGGGCTTCGATCTTCGAATCGTAAATAGTTCTCACGAATATTGCCTACGTGCGCCACCGTCGCAGAGATCATGGGACGCTCGTCGGCAACCCGGCTTTTGGACGTCCAGGCCCCTCCGGACTCCAGCGGTATCGCGCTGTATGTATGCAAGACCTTATTTCTTCGCCGCAATTCTCTTGCTGCCAGACCTACGACCGTGCCCGAGTCGAGGCCACCGCTCAAGAAGGAACCCGCTTCCTTATAGGTCCGCAATCGACTGGCGACCGCTTTTCCAAATACCTCTAAAAAAGCCTCGTGGTATTCTCCGTCGGAGGAGAGCTTTAACGTACCGGCATGTTCGAACGTGCCGTACCTTTTCACTCGCAAGTTCCCGGCCCGCATCGTAAAGGTATGGGACGGAGGCAACTGTTTGACGCGCCCGAATACGGTCGAGGCAGCATCGATGGTCTCCAGTCGGCTGGGGCTGGCCAGGTATTCCGCGATCCAGGTTTCATTCAGCTTGTCGCCGACGCCGTCCAGCGGCAGCAAAGGAGCGATGGTCGTGCAAAAGGCGAAACGAGCGCCGTTATCGTTATAATAGAGGGTTCTGTTGCCAGTGAAATCTCTTGCCCCGAAGAGCGTCTCCTCGGATTCGTCCCAAATGGCGAAGGCGAAGTCCCCGATTAAATGCCGGGGCATGTCTTCTCCCCATTTCGTATAGGCTAGCAAAAGCAAGCGAGCGTCGGGCAGTTCGGCAAGTTCGGCAGGCGGAACGCCTAATTGATTCGCCAATTCCTCACGATTGTCGAGAATCGCATCGGCCGTAATGGCAAGTCCGCGTTGGCCGTCATACCAGGGGAGAATTTCCCCGATCGATTCCGGCGTCACCCACTGGGCATGGCAGCCGAGAAACAGCCTTCCGCTGCTCCACATTCGAACGTCGTCCGCGGGATATCGGGAGAGGGAACCCATGAGCGATATCCCTTCGTCATAAGGGCTCCTCGTATCCGCGCTTCCGTAATTAAATATGCCTGCTATTGCGCTCATCCAAGCTCCCCCTCCGATCCCATTCGTATCGTCTCGTTCGGTTTTTGATACTATCTGTATCGTTTGTGGTTTTAATTTAACTTACATGCCAACATGTGTCAACCACTTTTTTAAAATGCGAATCAGATCCCCTTCTCGATTTTTTCGCCTATATATGATACATTGTGTATCAATAAACCTATAGACCCGTTAGGCAGGTGTTGAGCTTTGCTCGTCATTTTATTTAAAAGGTACCGTCGTTTGCGTTCGCTATGGACAGGTGCCGCTGTACTAGGATTGTTATTGCTGCTTGGGGCGATCGGTTATGAATGGTCAGGTTTTGCGGAGCCTCGAACTTCGGCGGCGGTCGACCAAGCAAGCCCGAACGAAAAAACGATGAATCGGCCCTATGTCGATTGGAAACAGCAAGAAATACCGTTCGGCGTTTCCTCGATCGACCGCGCGCCCTGGCGCTCATACATGGACACCTGGGATGGCAGCCGTTTCCTCGACACGCTTGGCGTAGTCCTGAACGGCGTGAGTCCGCAAGAAGCGGACGCGACGGCCCAGCTGCTCTCCGAAGCCGGAATCGGTTCCGCTCGAATCGAAATCGGCTGGGGCAATGTTTCTTTCGATAATGAAAACGTGCTGAGCGAGCCGCAGGGCAGCCGATTCGTTTCTATCGTCTCTGCGCTCAAGAAGCACGGCATCCGGCCGATTGTCCTGTTGAATGCCAATGCAGGCAATCCCGTTCCCGGCAAAACGCTAAAGCTTCATTTAAAGAAAAGCGCTTCCAAAGGAGACAAGGCCATCTACGTAGACAACGTTTCAGGCATCGTCCCCCAGTATACCGGCTTAAGCGGTCAAGCTTATCAGACCATGTACCCGGTCATTACGGCCGTCGACGCCAAGACAGGCAAATTGACGCTGTCGGCCCCCCTATCAAAAGACTTGAAGGCAGGCATGCTCAATCTTACTCGACTGAAATACCGCCCGCTTTCCGGGACGAAATTCGCCGACGGAAAGGACAACCCCGCAGCCCAGCAAACCCTGAACGGCTGGAACGTATACTTGAACACGGTCACGAAGATGCTTATGGACGCTTTAGGTACGCAAAACAATCCGGCGGACAAGGGATTCGATCTCGAAGTGTGGAATGAAATGACGTTCGGAAGCCAATTTCTCGATATCGGCAATTACTACGACCCGAAGCTGCAATTTTCTCAATACCCCGTGTATACGCTAGGCAACCGCAAAGCCTCAGGTGGCGAAGTCCTGCTGCCGATGACCATCGCTTTTGCCAAACAAAAAAAGCTCGCCGGCGTGCGCGTTATCAGCGGCTTCTCGAACCAGCGGCCGTGGGAAAATGGAGCGGAGCTCTTTGCCGGAGAGGCCGGCTTCAGCAGACATTACTATACGGGCTATAACGGACCGCAATCGTCATTCGCGCACAATGCGCAGACCGATAACAAAAAGTACATCTCCGCGAATGGGCAAATCAATCCGGGTAGCAAAGATTACCTCCCCGCTCATACGTATGCCATGCCCGAATATTGGTTCTACGCCTACCATACCGAATACATCGTCAGAGACCTGCAGCCCTTCCCCGGGCCCTTCAGCCCGCATGGACGCTATTCGAATTCCGGAGACGGCCGGCAGGCAGAGGTATGGATGACCGAAACCAACTGGTGGCGAAGCCCGTTCTCGGAAAAGATCGCTTCGCAAGCGGGCGTAAGCAAAAACGACAACCGTCTTCGATCGCTCATGCAGCAAATCGGCGCCAAGTCCACGCTCCGGCTCTTCACCTTCTACAGCCACAAAGGCGTGCAAACCGTAGAGCTTTATTCCGCGAAAGGCGGAGATCTCAACTATGGACTTATTAACGACGCCTTCTTTGAAGAGTTGAGCAGAAACGGCTACAAGCTGACCGAAAAAGCGCGAAATCTTGCAGGTCCTCAAATAGACGCTCTTGCCAGAGTAACCAAGGTCATGAGATCGGGGCAGCTTATCGACAATCCCAGGTCTATCGAAGTGTCGCGCATCGTCGAAAAGAATCCGCAAGTCGCCCTTCCCGGCAACGGTACGGCCGATCATCCGGACACGAACAACATGGACGATCTCGCTATTTTGCCCTATCAGTTGAATGCCAATCGGTTTGCGATCGGGTACTACGTCGTAACGAGGGATTTGACGAAGGAATGGCAAAAAGACAAGTCCGTCCTCGACCCGCTCCGATACGCCATGCCCAATCAGAAATTTGAGATTACGTTAAACAATGTGAACGGTCAGGGGGTAACGGCATATTCATACGATCCTATCTCCGATCAGCGGATTCCTGCGCTTATTCTGGAGAGCACGCCCCGTTCCTTGACGGTCGAGGTAAGCAGCTCGGATTACCCCCGCTTTTTAATGATTGAAGAAAACAAGTCAAATCCAAGCCCGCTTATCAGCGATGTCCGCCTGGAGAAAAAGGATTCCGGCGCCAATTTGACCTTTAGTTCCAATCGGTCGGGCACCGCAAAAATCCGATGGGGCCCCTATCCGATACGAAGCGGAGGAACGTTCACGCTCAGCCGATACGAGAATATATCTTCGCCAACGCCCGCTTCGGTCGTCTCGGTTCCGATGATAACAAGCAAAAAAGCGCAATTGGGCAAGGGCGTATGGGTGTTCAAAGGCAAGATTCAACCGGAGTACGCTGAAGAGTATACATTCCTGATCGATATGAACCCTTGCAAGTTCTCGTTGATGATAGACAGCAAATATGTAATTAACGGCTGCGGTACGACCAACAATAAGTCCGGTTCGATTCGCCTTGCCGCCGGTCAATCTTACGATTTTGTGTTTACCGTCGAAAACAACCAGAACAAGCCTTTCGACTATACGTTATATTGGGCAAGCGACAGTCAGGTCAAAGAACCCGTGACCGTCGTCGACGGAGACGATAATATCGCTGAATTGCTCGTGAATGAGGGCGCCCCGGCAAGTATCTTTTTACCCGATTTCCATGTCGGAGACGGCGTCAGCATCGAATTGCAGGGTGACGCGGATTCCGTTCAAACGCGATATCCCGCTTGGAATTACGATGTTCAAGGCGTACTCTGGCCGCAAGCCGGTTAATCATGCGTACAAGCGCCGTCGCTCGAACTCCCGACCCGAATAACATAGAGTAGCCGCTATTATGGCCAATCTAAGTATCGGGAGAGGTGAAGACCGCCATGGAAGGCTATCTGAACGTCAAAGATTACGGCGCCGCAGGCAACGGCACGAACGACGACACGCGAGCGATTGCGAATGCGATTGCAGCAGCCAACGCCTCGAATACGGGTTCGACGCCTAAAACGGCGGGGATCTTGTTCCCTCCCGGCCGCTACAGGCTGGGAACGAGCTTGGAATTTCCCAAGAGCCTGTCCGTCCTGATGACCGATCAGGCTATACTTGAACCCGATCCGGGCGTGACCGTCTCTATGCTCAGTCAAATCTCCGCGGGGCTTTATCCGATATTCGGAGGAGAAGGTCAAATTGCCGGACCGATGGACGTCCCGGAGGTTTATCCCCAGTGGTTTGGCGCATCGGGCAGCAGGAACAGCGTTATGGGCGCAATCGGTAAAAACGCCAATCTATTAAAGCTTCAAAGCAAGCTCGATTTCCGCAATGGAGAATATGTGTCGATTCCGGATGCGGCACCCTGTCGCGCAGCGGCACCAACGAAGTTACAAGCAGCCATCAAAGGAATGACCGGAAAAACCGCATACAGCTACGCTGTTGTAGCGTTGGACGACACGGGCGGCATATCGGCGCCTGCGACGCTAACCGTAAACAACGCGCCGGCCGCCATAACGCCGTTGAACGCCGTCGTCTTGAGCTGGGCGCCGGCAACTAATGCCGCAGCTTATGCCATTTACGGAAGAACCGCCGCCTCCGCCAAGCTGCTCGCACGCGTCCAGAATACGACATGGACCGACAGCGGCGCGGGGATTCGCAGCGATGCGCCGGCAATTCCTGCGCTGCTGCCGGCACCCGGCTCGTTCGTAGCCCGGATCGTCGCAGGCGGCGGCACGACGGAGCTGACGTTGGCCGCTTCCTCTCCGATTGCGGTAAACAAGTTCATTGAGCACGACGATACGATTCCAATCAAACGCGCGTTGGCCGCTTCGGGAGCCCTGGGCAAGCTTGCATTCCCCTCCGGTTATTACCCGGTGTGGGACACGCTCGCAGTCCAGACTGCCGCTCTTTCGGGCAACGGTACCGTCAATCTGCTGTTTAAACCGTATGCGCCGTACGATCTGAAGCCTTGCCTGGAAATCTCGGGCGCCAATACCGTCTTATCCGGCATCAGCGTAGGCAGCGGCCGGGAGACCTACTCCTTGAATACGCCGACCTGGGCGGATCCTTCCTTGTTCGGCGGACAACATTACGATATGTTCGTATCCGGCAGCAGCGGTATTCGCATAACCGGCTCCGCCAGGCCGTCGTTCCATGAAGTCCGTACAAGTTCGCTCAAAGCCGGCGTACTGCTCGATAACGACGTCGGGCACGTATACTTCTACAATTGTATGCTGAGCGGGCTCGTCGGCGTCTACTGTTCGCGCAATACCGGGGATTACTATTTTGAAAGCTGCGATATCACGGGCGTGTTCAGCGGATTGATGCTCGGCGTCAAGTCGGTCTCCAATCACAGCGGCGGCTTCGGCGCCCAGCTCCATCGCGTTCATATGGGATTTTCTCCTTATTCGGTCTATCAGGTCATAGACGATACAGACTTGTATGCCTCGGTCAACTCGGTGTTAGGTCTAAGCTGTATATTTAATACCGTGCAGCATGAACAGGTCGGAGAAGCGGCCATCAAGCTGCTGCCCAAATCCGAGTCGAATATCATCGTCACCGGCGGATTCGGACTTAGCTGGAGCGCTTACCAGTACTCGAATCCAAGGCAGGGATGGCAGTTCGCGCTGCCCGACAGCTTGCTCCCTGCCGCCCAACGTCAGCAATATGCCGTTTGGCTCGGAACGCTGGGCAACAGCGATATCCCTCGCGGCCACGTAACCGGCAATCTTTACTCATCGCCGGCTCCCGGTGCCTTGGGGGCGGCCAGAATCGAAAAGCTCGCGACGACTTCCGACCTCGAAGGACTCTCGCTGGACTACTCTACGATCGTTTCCAAAGAACCTTATGTTGAACGGTCGCTTAGCGCGGCAACGTTGCTCCGGGACCGGACGCTGCGCGCCTTTAATCCTGTCGTTCGCGGCAACCTGCTGCAAAATCCGGAGTCGCCCTCTTCTTACAAAGTCGTTGGAGGTACGCTGACGGTTTCTGCAGCTTCGCCGGTTCCGCCACCCGGCATATTTCGCGAAGAGCTGGGTCCCGTTCCCGCGATTCTGCAATTCTCGCCTGCGGCCAATGCAGCCCTGTGCCAGCTGCAAATCAATCTGGCAACCGCATCTTATCCGTCGTCTTCCATTCCGCTGTCGCTTAGCTTGTGGGCTTATTCGACTTCCCAGAGCGGCGTCAATGTCCGCTTGAACGCAACCGGCCCTGCCAGCACAGCCGCCGCGATCGACAGACGCGCCTATTACAGTCAAACTGTCTATCCTCGTGGTTCCTGGTCCAAAATAACGGGCATCGACAATACGCCGACGGATCAAGCCGTAATCTATTCACAGGTATCGCTCGAGCTCCCCCGCGACCGCCCTACCTATTTTGCCGGCCTGATGCTTTCCGAAGGACCGTTAGCCGCCTTTTCGCCGCGCTACCATATCGCCGCCGATGACGATGTCGAGCTTGTACGGCCAGGAGACGGCATCATTCTTACGTCTCCTGGCGGCAAGCGCTTTCGGCTGACGGTTAACGATCAAGGTCAGATAAGCATTCAACCGTTGACTTAAACGTCCAAACGATTGAACAGGCCCTTACCCGCAATCGGCGTAAGGGCCATTCCTTGGGGAAATGTATATCAATCCGATACACTACGTATACTGTTTATAAAAGCGCTTAACTTAACTTAATGTGACGTTTCGTATCAACTAATGCAAATGTATCGGTAAACGTTTATCATTAAAAGTGACGGGATAAAAGGAGGGAATTCGTATGAATATTGGCAGCCGCATCGCCTATCTTCGTGATCAATCCGGCTGGACACAAGAAGAATTGTCCTCTTCCCTTGGCATTACCCGGGCCGCCCTCTCGCATTACGAGAAAAACAGGCGAGAACCTGATACGGAAATGCTGACCAAGTTGGCCGATCTATTCCAAGTATCGATCGACTATCTTGTGGGAAGAACACACCAGCCCCAGATGACGTTGGATGCTGAGGTGCGCCAGTTCACCGATCAATTAGAGCTTTCCGATGCAGACCAACTGCTGGAGAGCTTTGCGTTAACGATCGACGGCCGGCGGCTGTCCAAGGAAGAAGCCAAGCGCTTTATCGCTTTTATCAGAGCCGAGAGGTCGCTGGGCTGAACGCATGATGTGCACCATATGCAAGATACCCCGATGCCGCTTGGGGCGGTCGGGGTATTTTTCTTTGATTACACGATATTCTGTTGTTCTTTCCTCTTTTCTTCCTCTTCAAACGCTTCCCATTTGCTGACGTCGATGCCAAGCTGGGTAAGAATGGTATGAATGCTAATCTCGACGGGGTTATTCCCGGACGATTCTAAGCCTGGATCCCTCTCCCTCTCCATCTCCGCACCTAAATCCCCTCTCTGGAAAATGAAACCTAATTCAACTAATCCTTATTATAAGGGACAAGGAATGCGGAGGGTGTCGAGTGATGTATGTCGCCGAATTTTTTTTATCGACTTGTCGAGTCGAGGGATGAAAAACGCTGCCTGATCCTACCGGAGTCATGCATTCGGGACACAGACCGATCCGTTCTTCGCGCCAGGATAGCTTCTCTGACATAGGAGCAAAAAGTCCAAAAACCCGCTTATCGCGCGGGATTCCAGGCTTTGAACGGCTTCTCGCGCCGAATTTGAAAAGCCCATTCTCGCAATCGGTATTCCTGCATTTCCGGTATAAAAAAAATACGGAACGGAGCGCATGATCCTTCGCCCGATTCCGTATTTTTATGTGTTAAAAGTCTGTTTTATTCCCCTTCTTACCGCTTTTTCCGCAGTCGAAGGATCGTGTCGATTGTCGTCATAACGCGAAAATCGTCAATTGCCGCCGACACGCGACAGATCGCGCATATTGGCTTCGAACGCAGCAAGGAGCGCTTGCTCGCCGCTAAGTCCTTGCGCCTGCACCTTTTCGATCTGCTCCATCATCCGCTTGTAGTCCTTCGGAATGACCTTGACTACCTTGGGCAGGACGGCTTCCCAATCGCTCAGGACACGCTCGCCGAGCTCGCTGTCGGTGTAGCGGACATGGTTCTCGATCAGGCCGCGCACTTCGGCGATCTCCCGCTCATCCTCGAGAGACTCCAGGCTGACCATCTCGAAATTGCAGCGCTTGACGAAGTCGCCGTTCCAATCGACGACGTATGCGATGCCACCTGACATGCCGGCTGCAAAGTTGCGCCCCGTACGCCCGAGGATGACGACGCGTCCGCCCGTCATGTATTCGCAGCCGTGGTCGCCCACGCCTTCGACGACGACATTCGCGCCGCTGTTGCGGACTGCGAACCGCTCGCCCGCAACGCCGCGGATATAAGCTTCTCCGCCGGTCGCGCCGTATAGCGCCGTGTTGCCGGCAATGATGTTGTCCTCCGCCTTGAAGGTCGCGGACTGTGAAGGGAACACGGCAAGCTTGCCGCCCGACAGTCCTTTGCCGATGTAGTCGTTGGCGTCGCCTTCAAGCGTCAGTGTCATGCCCTTCGGAATGAACGCGCCGAAGCTCTGTCCGGCCGTACCGACGAAGTGGAACGCGATCGTGTCTTCGGGCAGCCCGGCTTTGCCGTGGCGGCTCGTCACTTCGTGGCCGACGATCGTGCCGACGACGCGGTTCGTGTTCCTGATCGGGAACGTGCCGCGCACGCGCTCGCCGTTCTCGATCGCCGGGAGCGCCGCCTGCAGCAGATGCTGCATGTCGAGCGACTCCTCGAGGCCGTGATTCTGCGATTTGCGGTTGTAACGGAACGAGCCTTCCGGCAGCTCCGGCATATACAGCAGGTCGGTCAGATCCACGCCGTTCGCCTTGAAGTGCGAGATCGCCTTCTTCGTATCGAGGCGGTCCGTACGGCCGACCATCTCTTCGATCGTGCGGAAGCCCAGCTGCGCCATGATCTCGCGAAGGTCTTCGGCGAGGAAGCGCATATAGTTGACGACGTACTCCGGATCGCCCATGAACTTCTTGCGAAGCTCGGGGTTCTGCGTCGCGACGCCGACCGGACAAGTGTCGAGCTGGCAGACGCGCATCATGATGCAGCCCAGCACGACGAGCGGAGCGGTCGAGAAGCCGTATTCTTCGGCGCCGAGCAGCGCTGCGACCGCGATGTCGCGGCCGGTCATCATCTTGCCGTCCGTCTCCACGACCACGCGGTCGCGCAGATTGTTCAGGATCAGCGTCTGATGGGTCTCGGCGAGGCCCAGCTCCCACGGCAGACCCGCATGGCGGATCGAGCCGATCGGCGAAGCGCCGGTGCCGCCGTCGTAGCCGCTGACGAGGATGACGTCCGCGCGTCCCTTGGCTACGCCTGCAGCGATCGTGCCTACGCCGACTTCGGAGACGAGCTTGACGTTGATCCGCGCCTTCGGATTCGCGTTCTTCAGATCGTGGATCAGCTCGGCCAGATCCTCGATCGAATAAATATCGTGATGCGGCGGCGGCGAGATCAGGCCTACGCCCGGCGTCGTGCCGCGCACTTCGGCGACCCAAGGATATACCTTGCGGCCCATCAGCTGTCCGCCTTCGCCCGGCTTCGCGCCTTGCGCCATCTTGATCTGGATCTCGTCGGCGTTGGACAGGTAGTAGCTCGTGACGCCGAAGCGTCCCGAAGCGACCTGCTTGATCGCGCTGCGGCGGGAATCGCCGTTGGCATCCGGGATGAAGCGCGCGGGATCTTCGCCGCCCTCGCCCGAGTTGGACTTGCCGCCGATGCGGTTCATCGCGATCGCGAGCGATTCGTGCGCTTCCTTCGAGATCGAGCCGAACGACATCGCGCCGGACTTGAACCGCTTGAAGATCGACTCGGCCGGCTCGACCTCCTCGATCGGCACCGGCGGCTGATCGAGCTTAAAGTCGAGCAGCGAGCGCAGCGTACGGATCTCCTCGTATTCTCCCTGGACGAGCGAGGCGAACTTCTTGTACAGCTTGTAGTCGTTGGACCGCGTCGCCATCTGGAGCGTGTGGATCGTCTTCGGATTGAAGAGGTGATCCTCGCCGTCCTTGCGCCACTGATAATCGCCGCCGGAGTCCAGCTCGCGCTCCGCGCCTTCTTGCGTTGCATAAGCACGGGCATGCGCCTTCAGCGTGTCGCTTGCGATCGTCTCGAGACCGACGCCGCCGATCCGTGAAGGCGTCCACGTGAAGTGACTGTCGATCAGGTCGCCGCGCAGCCCGATCGCTTCGAAGATCTGCGCGCCGCGGTAAGATTGGATCGTGGAGATGCCCATCTTGGACAGCACCTTCACGACGCCTTTATTTGCGGCCTTCAGATAGTTCTTGACTGCCTTCTCGTGCGAAATATTGCGCATCATGCCCTGACGGATCAGATCGTCGAGCGTCTCGAACGCCAGATACGGATTGACCGCGCTGACGCCGTAGCCGATCAGCAGCGCGAAGTGATGCACTTCGCGCGGCTCGCCGGATTCGAGCAGGATGCTGACCTTGGTCCGCGTGCCCTGACGGATCAGATGGTGATGTACCGTCGAGACGGCGAGCAGCGAAGGAATGGCCGCATTGTCAGCGTCGATGCCGCGGTCCGACAAAATCAGGATGTTGTGGCCGTGCTTCATGACGCGGTCGACCGCCGCGCACAGCTCGTCGAGCGCCTGCTTCAGGCCGGCTTCGCCCTCGCCTGCCGGGAAGTAGATCGGCAGCGTGATCGACTTGAAGCCCGGACGATGGACATGGCGCAGCTTGGCGAAGTCCTCGTTGGACAGAATCGGCGAGACGAGACGGATATGACGGCAGCTCTCCGGTTCCGGATTGAGCAGATTGCGCTCCGGTCCGACCGTCGTGTAGGTGGACGTGACGATCTCTTCGCGAATCGCGTCGATCGGCGGGTTCGTCACCTGCGCGAACAGCTGCTTGAAGTAGTTGAACAGACGCTGCGGACGATCGGACAGCACCGCGAGCGGCGCATCGTAGCCCATCGAAGCGAGCGGCTCGACGCCTGCGGTCGCCATCGGCTCGATGATCTTGCGCACGTCCTCGAACGAATAGCCGAACGCCTGTTGGCGCTGCTGTACAGTCGCGTGGTCGAGTTCAGGCAATTCGAGCGCCTCCGGCAGCTCCTCCAGGTCGACGAGATGCTCGCTGAGCCATTCGCGATAAGGATGCTCGGATACGATCCCTTTCTTGAGCTCCTCGTCGGCGATGATCCGGCCTTCCTTGGTATCGACCATCAGCATGCGGCCCGGACGCAGACGGTCCTTGAGCACGATCTCCTCTTGCGGAATCTCGATGACGCCGGCTTCGGAAGCCATGATGATGATATCGTCCTTGGTTACGCAATAGCGTGCTGGACGCAGGCCGTTGCGGTCCAGGACGGCGCCGATCTGGACGCCGTCGGTGAAGCCCATCGCGGCCGGACCGTCCCATGGCTCCATCAAGGTGCTGTGGTATTCGTAGAAGGCGCGCTTGTCGTCGTCCATTTGCTCGTCGTTCTGCCAAGGCTCAGGAACCATCATCATCGCGCAGTGTGCGAGCGGACGGCCCGCAAGGTACATGAACTCGAACGTGTTGTCGAACTTGCCGGTGTCGGAGCCGTCATGGTTGATAACCGGCTTGACCTTCTCCAGATCGTCTCCGAACAGCTCGGATTCGAACAGCGTCTGACGGGCGTGCATCCAGTTCTCGTTGCCGCGGAGCGTGTTGATCTCCCCGTTGTGAATCAGATAATGGAACGGATGCGCGCGCTCCCAGCTCGGAAAAGTATTCGTCGAGAAACGGGAGTGGACGAGCGCGATCGCCGAAACGAGCGCGGGGTCGTGAAGCTCCGTATAGAAATGCCCGACCTGCTCCGTAGTGAGCATGCCTTTGTAGATGATCTTCTTGGAAGACAAGCTCGGCACGTAGAAGATCTCGCCGTCCGGAATGCCGGAATAGCGGATCGCCTTCTCGGCGCGCTTGCGCAGCACGTACAGCTTGCGCTCGTACGCCAGATCGTCGGCGAGCGCCGCGGGACGACCGATGAACACCTGGCGCACGAACGGCTTGACGCGCTTCGCGGAGATGCCCAGCGTGCTGTCGTCGGTCGGAACCGTACGCCATCCGATAACGGACAGACCTTCTTCTGCAGCGATGCCTTCCAGCAGCGCCTCGTGTTCGGCGCGGCGCGAATCGTCCTGCGTCAGGAATACCATGCCGACCGCATACTGTCCGGGCTCGGGCAGGGAAAAACCGGTCTCGCGCGCAAAGAAATCGTGGGGGATCTGCAGCAGGATGCCTGCTCCGTCCCCGGAATTCGGCTCCGCGCCTTGGCCGCCGCGGTGCTCCATGTTAATAAGAAGACTTAGCGCCTGCTCGACGATCTCATGCGACTTCCGGCCTTTGATATGGGCGACGAATCCCATTCCGCAAGCATCCCGCTCATATTGCGGATCGTACAACCCCTGCTTCGGGGGCAATCCGTTCACGAATTGTGTCATGATGAAGCGCAACCTTTCTATAGAAAAAATAGGGTGTCGAGAGCCAACGGTTCGACGGCGTCCGGCCGGTCAAATAAAGTTCGACGAACGGCAGGCGGGATGCGGCGCGGAATAATATGATCTGCTACAATATTATTGGCAGCGCATAAACGCCCGAATAATCGAAGGAAAACGGCGAGGTAACGGGAAATCGTTCGGGAATTGCTTCGAAAATTCGTGCAAAACTAATAAATATTCATTTTTATTGTTATGCTATTTTAACATTACAGCGTCGGCAAAGGCAATTTAATATTTTTATGAAGGCGATAATCAATGTTTGGCTGATCCCGCAGCCCGCCTTCGAGAGGAGAACGCAATGTCGAACCAAGCAAGACGCCGTTCCGGCGCGCTGCTCGTCGCCCTCGCCTTAGGCGCGGTGCCTGCTGCCGCTTATGCCGCGGGAGAGCAGCCCGAGCTGTCAGCGCCCGCGCACGAAGCATTCAAGATCGTATCGCTCGGGGACTCTGTTTCGCTAGGCTACGAGCCCGGCGTGACCCGCGCCACGGATATCTATGGTTATGCAGACAGGTTATATGTGAACGCGCTCCTTCACGGACGCGCTGAGCTTGCCAATTACGGCGCGCTCGGCTTGCAAAGCGCGGGCTTGACCCAGCTGCTCGCCGGCGCCGCCCAAGGCCGGAAGCTGACGGCGGACCAGCTGCAGGACTACTCTGCTTACGATCCTGCCGCCAAGGCGCAAGCGGACGCGGTAGCCGCCAGCGCTCCGGCGCTTCGGGACAGTCTGGCCGATGCCGATCTGGTGACGCTTACGATCGGCGGCAACGATTTCGCCGCTCTCGTCCGCGACTTGGTCGGCAAGACCGACGCCGACGCCACGGCTTCCTTCGAGAAGACGTTCGACGAAAAATTGAATAATTATGCAGAGCAATTGCAAGCGAATCTCCGAACGCTTCGCAGCCTGGCGCCCCAGGCGCGCATTGAAGTCGCCGATCAATACTCGCCCGTGTCCAAGATCGTCGGCGACGCCTTATATGCCCAGCTTAACGCCTCGATCGCCAAGCTGAGCGCCAAGCTCGACGAGCTCAAGACTTCGCTTGCGGCCGAAGGCGTCGCTGTCGACATCGTACATATCGGCGCCGCGTTCCAGGGCAAGGAAGTCCAGTATACGCACTTCAGCCCGATTTTCGGCGTAACGGACATTCATCCGACCCAGGCCGGCTACGAGTCGATCGCACGGGCGTTCGCAGCACCCGTCTGGCCGGAATATACGGAGGTCGCCCCTTCGGACAAGGCGGCGGATCCGGCGCCCACCGTCTACATCAAAGGCAAGCTGCTCAAGACGCAGAACAAGCCTCAGCTCAAGAGCAACACCACTTTTCTCGCGTTGAGCGACATCGCCGCCGCGACCGGTGCCGAGCTGCAGTGGGACAACAAGAACAAGACCGCCACTTTCAAGCAAAACGGCCGCGAGGTGAAGCTCACCATCGGCGCGAAGACGATCGTCGTAGGCGGCGTCAAACAGGCGCTGAACGTGCCCGCCTACCTGCAGACGGTCGGCAAAGAAAGCAAAACGTACGTGCCGCTCGCCGCGATCACCCAGGGCCTCGACTATCAGGTGGTCTACCAGGCCAAGCTGCATACGGCATTCATTAATTCCTGACGAAGACCCGACAGCTGTAAATCCTATACCATGAAGGATGGCATTCTTGGCATATAACTATTCAAGCTTGAAAGTTTATCGCACATCGAAGGCCGCCTTGCATCCATTCGGACGCGAGGCGGCCTTTACAATAACCGACGCTTTATTTCACTTTAACGCGTACGTTAACCGTTTTTCCGCCATAAGCGGCCTTGATGGTCACGCTGCCTTTACCGACGCCCGTCACGACGCCGCCGGTCACCTTGGCGACCTTGGTGGATGCAGCGGTCCAGGCGGAGTAGGCGGTGACGTCCAGCGTTCTTCCGTTTTCGTAGACCGCCGTCACCTTGATCGAGTCGGTCGCGCCGGCAGCCAGATCCAGCGACGTATCCGAAACGGTCAGCTTGGTCAGCTTAGCCTTTACGGTTATCGGCACGGACAAAGCCTTGCCCTGGTACGCGGCCGTTAGCTTGGTCGACCCTTCTGCGAGCAGCGACTTCGCCGAGCCGCCCTTCACCGTAGCGATCGTCTCGTCTTCGGACGTCCAGACCATGCGGGAACTCAGGTTGATGAGCTTGCCGGACTTGGTCTTGCCGGTCACCTTGATGCTCTGCGACTTGTTCAGCGTGAGCGACACGGCGGCCGGCTCGATCGCGTAGCTCACATACTCTTCCTCGACGGTAGCCGTTACCTTCACCGTCTTGTTCAGGTATGTGCCGGTCAGCGTCGTCTTGACCGCCAGCAGTCCCTTCAGGGTCGCGTCCTTGACGAGCACGCTCGTGGAGGCGGACTTCCAGACGATATCCGCGCTGATGTCGGCCTCGTCGCCGTCTTCATATACGGCGGTTACCTTCGGCAGCGATACCGTTTGGCCGATAATCAAGCTGACGTTGTCTTGCTCCGGCAGCAGCGTAAGCAGCTTCTTGCTCACCGTTACTTCGATCGTGTCCGTGCTGGTGGAGCCCGATGTCACCGTTGCGGTCAACGTCACCTTGCCAGACTTCAATGCGGTCCACTTGCCGTCGTCCCCGATGCTGACGACCGAGCTGTCCGAACTGGTCCACTTGGCCAGCTTGGTGACGTCGGCAGAGCTCTCGTCCAGCGAAGTTCCCTTGACCTGCGGCAGATCGCCGGTATCGTCTACGTATACTTCGAGCTTGTCCTTGGCGATCTCGATCTTGCTGACCGTCGGATAGACCGTCACGGAAAGCTCTTTGACAACGCTTTTGTACGTCAGCTTGACAGTTGCCGTGCCCTTGCCTCGCGGGGTGATGGTCGCCGTAGCGCCTGTGCCGCTGACGGAGATGACGTTCAGGTTGGTGGATTCCCACTGCGCGCCGTCAAGCGACGTAACCGTAGTCGCACCGTTAACCGTCTTCGCCGTAATCGTCACCGGCGCGCCGGACAGCGCGAGATGCTGCGCCGCGCTTGGCGTAAAGAGAATGGCCTCGAACGGCGTACGTACAGCGACCGTGGCGGTAGCCGTAACGCCCAGGTAGGTCGCGGTAATCGTAGCAGTACCCGCGGCCACCGGCGTAAGCGTGCCGTTTTCGTCCACGGTCGCCACGGCTTCGTTGCTGCTTTTCCATGTGGCCTTGCCGGTTACCGATTCCGTCGGTCCGGAAGCGCTGAGCGCCTTCCCGACAAGCGCTTTGGCAGCTTCGCCGACCTGCATTTCGAAAGGTCCCTTAGCGCCTTCGGCATCGGTAATCGACATTGACTTATAAGGCGACGCCACAGTCAAGTCGACCGTATCCGTACGGCCCTGGTACTTGGCCGTTATCGTCGTCTTCCCGGCAACGTTGATCGTAAGCTTGCCTGCGCTGACGCCGGCGACGGACGCGTCCGAAGAGGTCCACGTCGCTTTGTCGGTCAGATCGTCCAGCGCGCTGCCGTTGACGCCGTAAGCTTGAAGCGAGATCTCGTCTCCCACCTTGACGTCCAGCTTGTCCGCAGCGTCGGTGGAGGACCCTTTTGTCCGAAGCTTCAGCTCGGAGTAATGATACTTGGCGTTCAGCGTCACGCTCGCCGAATATCCTTGATATTTACCGGTGATGACGACATTGTTCGCTTCGCCCGTGGCGGTCACGATGCCCTTGGAGACGGAAACGGCCGAATTGGAGGATACCCATGTCGCGTCGTTCGTCACGTTGCTCGTCGCACTGCCGCCGGTCGAGCTGTCCGTGGTCGTCGCCCACAGCAGCAGGACCAGCGATCCGTCGTCTACATATATCGTTTTCTCGTTGTCGCTCAGCTCGTCCAGCTTGACGGACGTAATCGTCGTAGCAGCCTTGACAGCCCCCGTGGTGCCCAGCACTCCCGAAAACAATAGCGCGGCCAGAAGCGCCGCCGTCAGCCGTCCCAGTCTTCCGATCCGGCGTTGCGGCGGTCTTTGGGTCATCATCATCTTGTGTTTGTGCCTCCTAATCTTGAATTCCCGGTATTGGCGAAATGGACAGTCTTATCATCATTAACGGCTTGCGCGCCGCGGAAATGAATAAATACGCCGAAAATCGGGACATAAGTCTCAAAAATCGAGCCTAATCGGAAAATAAATAATGTTGCTCATGGCCAACTAATACGAAACCGTCAGGGAAGAGCACCCTGACGGTCCGTTTGGATTTGGCGGATAGGAGAAACTTGAATCGTGACGAAAGCCTGTCGACGGCGCAGCGGACAGCCGTTCCGACAGGTTGGGCAATTGAGGCACCGACCGCGTTGCATTCGCCGCCGAATTGCGCATTCGCCGCCGGCGTTGTGCTTTCGTGGTCCGCTTTGTGCATCCGTTGCCCGCTTTGTGCATCCGTTGCCCGCATTGTGCATCCGTTGCCCGCATTGATCCTTCGCCGCCGGCGTTGTGTTTTCGTGACCCGCGTTGTGTATTCGTTGCCCGCATTGATCCTTCGCAGCCGGCATTGTGCATTCGTGGCCCGCTTTGCGTTCCTTCTCCGCCTGCATTGTGCTTTCGTGGCACGCGGTGTGCATTCGTTACCCGCTTTGTGCATCCGTCGCCCGCTTTGTGCATTTCTTCGTCGACTCGCTCATTCGCCGCCCGCGTTGCTTTTACGTTAAAATACCTGCAAATACTCCTAGGCCCCCTAATCGAATTGGAGTCCCCCCCTACAATGATTTAAACTAGGGATAAGGGAGATGAGCGGGATGGGAAAAAGGTTAAAGGAAGAAACACGGCTTAGAATTGTTAAGGAAGCATTGGCTGGGGTTAAGGTGGGGGTGCTTGCTCGCATGTACGACATTCACCCCGAAACCATTCGTTTGTGGATACGCGAGCATCGTGACTTTATTCCACCGGAGGACATTCCCTCGGCAGACGAGCATTTGCAAGAAATCCAGCGGTTGCAGGAAGTCGAGCAGCGGTATGACAGAGCGGTTAAAGCGCTTGGTGAAAAAGAACTCGAAATTGAAATTCTGCGTGAACTGCTAAAAAAAACAACCCCCGTTTATCCGAAAAATTCGAAGTAGCAGAACCATTTATTAAACGGGGGGAGCCTGTAGCACGGGTTCTGCGCATTCTCGAGTTGAATGAGTCCACCTATTATGAGCGGCGTAAGCGTGCCGCTCAGCCTGACGCAGAACGCGTCGAGCCGGTCCGCAGGGGACGCCCTGTGCCCGGATACGCCTACAACGAATCGGGCGAGAAAGTCTGCGACGAGCAAATCCAGGAATGGCTGTTGCTACTGCTGGAGGGCGAAGAGCACGTCTATGGCTATAAGCTGTTAGCGCGCTGTATTCGCAAGCAGTACGGGGTGAAGCTGAACAAGAAAAAGGCTTATCGCATGTGCAAGGCACTCGGCATTCTTCAAAAAAAGCGGCAACGCCTACAGACGCATCCTCGGCGATTGCCGAGAAATCACACCATCACCGCATCGAATCAACTTTGGCAAATGGATATCAAATATGGCTATGCCTTGGGTCAGGAGCGTTTCTTTTTCGTACTCAGCATCATCGACGTGTTCGACCGCGTCGTCGTAGGGCAATACCGCGGCCCTGTTTGCGAGGCCAAGCACGCGGTGCAGACCCTGGGGATCGCGCTGCAGCAGCGCCTTCAGCCGGGTGAAGCACTGCCTATCATCCGCACGGACAACGGCCCCCAGTTCGTCAGCAAGCTGTTTCAAGACATGTGCGAGTGCTGGGAGATGGTCCATGAACGGATTCCGCCGCGGACACCGAATATGAATGCCTACATCGAGTCTTTCCACAGCATCCTTGAGCGTTGTTTGTTTAGCAATCGTACATTCATGACGCTGGAGGAAGCTTATGAAGCGCTCGACCAATTCATGGATTTTTATAACAACCGTAAGATGCACGGCAGCCTAAAAAACATGGCTCCAACAGCGTTCGCAGCGTGGGTTAAGACATTGGACGATGCTTCAGCCTTTTACAGATCGGTGTAATCGCTTGAAATAACGAGCTGCGCTATGAAATTGGAATCATTGTAGGGTATGACTCCAGTTTTAGGGGGCCTAGCCGAATATACATCCTTTTCACCGACATCGGCTCTTATAAACAAAATAGATGCAGAAAAGCAGTTACTTCTCCTTCATCAGCCCCTATTTCGGCTTTTACATCGATTTTACATGTATATATGCAGGCATTTTGTTTAATGTCGCTCGACGATGGAAAATACATGCACATATGCAGGTTTTTCGACCTGCATAACGTCCGACAAACTCTGGCACTAGGCCTGCAGCGTGCCAGGCTGGGCCTGCGCCGGCCGGATCTTGCGGCTGCGAAGCGCGAACAAACCGAGCGTCAGCGCAACGAATACCGCCGCGAAAGCAGCCAGATCGAGCAGCTGCTCGCCGATCAGCGACGCCGATCGGCCTGAGAGCGCGAGACGCAGCGCCTCGATCGCATGCGTCATCGGCATCCATTCGCCGATCGCCTGCAGCCATTGCGGCAACAGCTCCTTCGGATACGTGCCCTCGCTGGCAGCCAGCTGCAAAGTGAGCAGGACGACGGCGACGAAGCGCCCCACCGTATCCGCCAGCGTGACGAGAAATTGCACGATCGTCATATAAGTCAAGGCGATGACTGCGCTGATGCCGTAGAAGGCGGCGACATCGGGCACCTTCAGCCCGATGCCGTAAATCAGCACCGTATCCGCCAGCGCTACCTGCAGCAGCACGACCGGCGCGAACAGCAGCAGCTTGGACGCATACCAGGTCCAGCCGTTCTTTACCTTGCCCGCAGCGTCGCGCAGCGGCAAAATGACGGTGGACATGAGCACGCCCACGTAGAGCCCCAGCGCCAGGAAGTACGGCGCCATGCCCGTGCCATAGTTCGGCACATCCGTCAGCTTGTGCTCGGAGACGGCGATCGGATCGGCGAACATCGCCGCCTGATCGTCTCCGCTCTTTACGCTGCCAGCTTCGGCGGACGCATCCTGCAGCTTGGCGCCCAGCTCGCTCGAGCCCGACTCGAGCTTGTGCAGCCCGTCCTCGAGCGACGCCGAACCGTCGGCCAGCTGCGTCGCACCGCTCTTCACCGTGCCGACGCCCGAACCGGCGCTCTCGATACCGTTCGCGAGCGTGCCCGCGCCCGCGGACAACTTGCGGGCGCCATCGGTCAGGCGCGCCGCGCCGGATTCGGCTTCGCCGAGCCTCGCGCCGAACTGCCCGAGCCCCTTGCTAAGCGAGGCCGTGCCCGCATGCAGCTGATTCGCCCCGTCGGCCAGCTGCCGCTGACCGGCCGACAACCGCTCGGCGCCCGCCGCGGCTGTCGCCGCCCCCTGCTGCGTCTTCGTCGCGCCGTCCGCCACGCGCTGCGAGGCGGCGACAAGCTGCTGCAGCATCTCGTCGTCGGGATGCGCCGCCGCGTACTGCTTCAGCCCTTCGGCGAGCTGACCCGCGCCGTCGGCGACCTGGGCTGCGCCCTGCTCCACCTGGCCTGCTCCGGCCGCCAGCTTGTCGGCGCTTGCGGCGAGTCCGCCCGCGCCCGCAGCCAGCTTGCCGGCGGCCGAATCCGCCTGCGCGGCACCCGTAGCCAGCTTGCCTTGCGCCGATGCCAGCTGCTTGAGGCCGCCGTCCAATTCAGCCGCGCCGCCCGCCAGCGTACCCGCGCCGCTCTTCAGGCTCGCCGCGCCGCCGGACAGCTTGCCGACCCCTTGCTGCAGCTTGATTGAGCCGTCGGCCAGCTTCGCCAGATTATCGTGCAGCGTCTTCGCGCCGCCCGCCGCGTCCTTGGCGCCGTCCGCGAGCTTCTGCGCGCCGTCGGCCGCGTCGCCGAAGCCGCTCGCCGCTTGGCCTACCGACTCGAGCGTCGCCTTGGCATAAGCCTTCGTCACCTCGCGGCCGACGTCGGCCTTGAGCTTTTCCGCCGCCGATTCGCCGATCCGGCTCGTCAGGTAGTTCCAACCGTCGTCGACGTAATATTGAACGTTCGCCTGCTGCGGGGCATCATCTTGCAGCGTCGCGGTTTTCGCCGAGAAGTCCTCCGGCACGACGAACGCCAGCGAGTAGCGATGATCGGCGAGTCCGTCCATCGCGTCCTTTTCATCCGTAAACACCCATTTGAACTCCGCGTTTTTCTTCAGCTCTTCGACCAGGTCGCTGCCCGCAGCCAGCTTTTGCCCGTTAAGCGATGCGCCCTTGTCCTCGTTAACGACGGCAACCGGCATACGATCCAGCTTGCCGTAGGGGTCCCAGAACGCGCCGATCAGCATGCCGCTGTACATGAGCGGGATCAACGCAAGGCCCAAAATCGAGATCATGGCCATCTTGCTGCCCGTCAGCCTCTTGAATTCGCCGGCGACGACGCCGCCAGCCGCTTTAAATTTTCCCACGCAGCATCTCTCCCGATCTAATGATCATACTATTTACAAAATGACTGTTTTTCTCATTTGGTCACTGTTAAACAAAAAAAGAAGCGATCAAACGACCGCCAAGCCTTCCAGGCAGTAAAAACGAAAATGGGCAAGCACCTGCTCCGCATCCAGCGGCTCGTGCAGATGGTCGCCCTCTGCGGTCAGGGCCAGATACATCTTCAGCATCATGTACGCCGTGAGTGCCGGATCCGAACGCCTTACCTCGCCTTTGGCGATTGCATCGCTCACATGGCCGGCGATATAGTCGACGATCGAGCGCTCCACGGCCTCCAGGCCGCCCTTCGCCATTGGCGTGCCGAATTCCTTGACCTCTTGAGAGAGCTTGACGACCAATCCATGCCTGTCGCGATAGGCCAGCACCTGCTGGAGGATGCCAAGCAGATTATCCGAAAAGGGGAGCGCGGGATCGAGCGTCCGTTCGGCTACCGCCTTCAGCTCGGCGATCAGATCCTTCACGATCTGCTCGAACAGCTCTTCTTTGTTGGCGAAAAAGGTATAGATCGTCCCCTTGCCCACCCCGGCTGCCTTCGCGACCTGGTCCATCGTCGTCGCCTTGTAGCCGAATGCGGCAAACGAACGCGAAGCCGCCTCAAGCACTTGCTTGCGCCGATCCGTAGGTTTGCGGTCGATCATCGTCTCCATTGCGCGCTCCCCCCTTTACTTTTAATAAACAACTGACTAAATTACCGATTCAGTCATTTCGTTCTGTAGAATACATTATCACATCAGTCGCTAAGATTCAATCCCGCATTGCAGCTTCCCTGTTCAATTATGATTTGTCCTTCAAGCCATAATCCGTTCCGAGCGTATCCAGGCACTGAAGACACTGCTCCGACCAGCGCCGCATACGGTCGATCCTGCGAATCTCGGCCTCCCATGCGGCAGCGAGCGATTCCCGGTAAGGCGGCACCTCGCCGGCGTAAGGGACGGCGTCCCGCAGCATGATCCACACCTTTTCCCGCTCAGCCGATGCCCTCCGCTCATGAAACAACGCCGCGTCCGGGTCGTAGGCGCTGTGCAGGTCACCCTGCTGCGGATGCCGCAGCACCGCCATGATCTCCACCAGCACCCTGCGCTCGTCTACGCTCGCAACCTTTCCTATATATTGTCCCGTCTTGTGTTCCGCCTTCACGATTTGTCCGACGTCAAGCATCTCGCGCAGCCTCCCGTAATCTTATTGCCACCATTGTACAGGAGAAGCCTCCGAAATGCATGGCAGGCGATGTCTATTTTTGTCTGATAGACGTAATTGCTGTAAACGTTATCCGACGGACTTGTACGGGAGCTTCCATTTCGCGTAATATGGTAGTAGGTAAAGTGGGGGATCTCTTCCGATGCGCAAAAAACGAATTCTACTGCTCTCCGAAGGCTTCGGCACCGGACATACGCAGGCGGCTTACGCTCTATCCGTAGGGCTCAGACAATTGTCGCCCCGCGTGCAGACGAGGGTCATCGAGCTGGGGACGTTCCTGAACCCCGTCATCGGACCGCTCATCCTGTCCGCCTACCGCAAGACCGTCAGCAAGCAGCCCAAGCTGGTCGGCAAGCTGTATCGCGGCCACTATCACAAATCGCTTAACAGACTGACCCGCTTCGCATTGCATCGACTGTTCTACAATCATGTTTCGGATGTCGTACGGCAACTGAAGCCCGATATGATCGTATGCACGCATCCATTTCCAAACGCGGTCGTCAGCCGGCTCAAGCGACTCGGTCTCGACGTGCCGCTCTATACATTGATTACAGACTATGACGCGCATGCCACCTGGACCAATCCCGAGGTGACCGCCTACCTTGTCAGCTCTCCGACCGTGCGCAGCCGGCTGATCTCGCAGGGCGTGGCGCCGTCGCAGGTGGTGGTCACCGGCATTCCGGTGCACCCGAACTTCTGGCATCCGCACGACCGCGCCGAGATTCTGTCCCAGTTCAAGCTGTCGGATATGCCGACGGTGCTGGTCATGGGCGGCGGCTGGGGGCTGATGGCCGAAGAGCAGATGGTCGAGTATATGACCTCGTTCGCCGATAAAGTGCAGCTCATCATATGCATGGGCAGCAACGACAAAGCCAGGGAAAAGCTGATGGCGGAGCCGCGCTTCCAGCACCCGAACATCAAGGTGCTCGGCTTCACAAAGGAAGTGTCCAAGCTGATGGACGTCTCGGACCTGCTCGTCACGAAGCCGGGCGGCATGACCTGCACCGAAGGGATGGCCAAGGGCATCCCGATGCTGTTCTACGAACCGATCCCGGGCCAGGAGGAAGAAAACCTGGAATACTTCGTGACCCACGGCTTCGGCGAACCGCTGACGGCAACGGATACGATCGACCGCTGGTTTCGCCTGATTCAGGAGCCTTACGCTTCCGACCAGCACAGAGGCAACCTCCTTGCGCTGCGCAACGCGGAGTACAACCCCGCCAAGTGCTCGGAAGCGGTGCTGTCCTTGCTGCTGGAGGACGTCGCGCCCGCGGCGGAATGACCATTTGAAATGCATGAAAAACGGCCTGACGTCTACTGGACGTTAGGCCGTTTTTTATTGAACACTATAGCGCGCTGCCGCCGAACAGGAAGCGGTATTCCCAGTGCTTGCCTTCGATGCTGTCGATGCGCACGCCGCCCGATGCGATGGAGTACGTCTGCAGCACCTGGCCGTCGCCGAGATAAATGCCCGTATGGGTGACCGTCTCGCCGAACGGCTGCTTGTCCTCGTAGAGCGAAGCTTTGGAGCCTTTATAGCTCATAAAAAACATGATATCCCCGCGTTTCAGCTGGTGCCAGTCGGTCGTCACGCCGTTCGCGTTGTTCTTCACGTAAGCGGCCTGCGTACGCGAGTCCGCCGGCAGCACGAGCCCCAGCCCGTCCTTGAACGCCTGCCGGACGAAGTCCGAGCAATCGAACGTGTCGGTGTTGCCCCGGTCGGAGCCGTACTCGTATGGCGTGCCAAGGTACTTCATCCCGGCTGCGATCACCGCTTCGACCTTCTCCGAATCGGAAGGAGTCGGCGTAGCTGTTGGCGTCGGTGTAGCCGTCACGCCGTTCAGGCTGATATACGCGTCGGAAGCGCTCACGTATCCGGATACGCCCGCCGCATCCTGAACCGCGTACCAGTAGCTGTTAGGCTGGCCGGTCACGACCACGATTTCGCCGGCTTTCAGGAAGCGGATTTTATCCCCCGAAGTTGACGGCTGGGTTCGAAAGTTGACCGCTGCCAGAATCGTTGCCGTTTGTGCCGGTGCTTTCGTCGGCTCGGGCGTGGGCGTAGCCGTCGGCTTCGGAGTTGGTGTGGGCGTCGGTGTCGGTGTCGGCTTCGGAGTTGGTGTGGGCGTCGGCGTCGGTGTCGACTTCGGGGTCGGTGTCGGTGTCGGCTTCGGAGTTGGCGTCGGCGATGGCGTTGGCGCCGGTGCAGCGCCGTTCAAGCTTATGTAATCATTGGATGAGCTGACGTAACCGACAACGCCTCCCGCATCCCGGACCGCGAACCAATAGCTGTTCGGCTCTCCGGTTACGGTCACTGTTTCTCCTGCCCTCAGCATGCGAATCTTGTGTCCCGCCGTGGAAGGCTGCGTTCGAAAAGTCACGGCTGCCTTAATGGTCGCCGTTCGTGCCGGAGCGGCAGGCGCGCTTAAGGTTTTAACGTACTTCTCGTTCGACGATACGTACCCGGTCTTACCGTCGGCATCCCGCACTTGCAGCCAATAATCGTTAACCACCTGCAGCAGCGTCACCGACTCCCCCGCCTTCAAGTACTTAACCAAATTGCCGCTCGTGCTTGGCGACTCCCGTAGGCTGACCGTTGATACGACCTCCACCGCGCCCGCTTGTACCGAAGCCGCCGAAGCCATCTCCGGCACGAACGCCGTCAGCATCGTCGCGAGCATCAACCTTGCCGCCCAAACCTTGTTGCTCATGCCAACGCCTCCCATGTTGAATTTTGGGGAAACATGTCGATTTTCCCTCCAATTCATTATAAGAGGCGCGGAAATTTACTCCCATCATGCGGAATGCTCAGGACATGCCTTACCTGTAGGAAAACAGTTCCATGGATGTATAGGAAAAAAGAAGGAAAGCCTTTGCCGCTCACAGCGCATGGCTGCTCCGCATTCAATTATTTACCAGTTTAATTTGGGACTTCATTGGGTATGTAAAAGCCTTTTTAGCCGCTTTCTGCAAGACAGCGTAATATCCTCGCGCGACACAATCTGTCTCCTAGTCCAATATAATCATAAATATTACATTACTGTAATTACAAGTCATTCTAAGTATACTTTTAATCGCAAGGCCATTCTAAATTTTAGGAGGAATTCAGATGATTGAAACGGCAACGAAGAAGCTGGAGGGCAACATTGCCAATTACGCGCGAAACCATTTTCGGGATCAGTTGGAGCCATCCATGCATTCGCCGTCCCTGCTCAAAATGAAAATTCATGAAGCCGATGCGCAAATGTCGTCTCCCGTATTGCTCCAGATGAAGATTCACGAGCAAGGAGCATACTCCCTGTCGATCAGGGACTTCAGGTCGAGCCTGATCTCCGATTAAGCAAGAACAGCACATGCTCGCAAGCGCATGTGCTGTTCTATCCAAATCCAAGGAGGGACCCAACATGTCCGGTACGAACGCCAAAAGTAACTTCAGCTTTTTGAACGGAGACCATATTTTATCCAACATCGATCGATTGATCGATATCTCGCAGGGCAGTCTGCCCGGGGATGCGCCTTCTACCCGAAAAGAGCGTTTGTTCGCTTCTTTGAATGCGCTGCAGCACTCGAATATTCCGTTTAGCAAGGAAGAGATACTCATCGATTTTAATAACCATAACCTGCTCGAACACTTAATCCGAGACGGGATGCTGGACAGGGAAGACACCGTTTCGAGTGCGCATGTTTTTGAAGACGAGGACCAGCGGATCATCAGCGACAATATCGCCAAAGCGCTGGGCCTGCTTAAATTGCTGCAGCCCGAGCTTTATCATGTCATGAATGAACTGATCGGAACCATCGTCTGCTTCAGAAAACCGGGGTATGGCGGAGGGTCCGTCTCGAGTTTGATCGGCGCGATCTGGTTCAACCCGCTTGCCAAATGGAATGTCGTCGATTATGCGGAAGCGCTGTATCACGAATTTATTCACAACAGTCTGTTCCTTGACGACATGGTCAACTCTATTTTTCCCGATACCGCCATCATCGCCACTGAAGAAGCCCTTGTCACTTCAACCATTCTGAAAATAAAAAGACCGCTCGACCGTTCCTTCCATTCCGCTGCCGTCGCGATCGGTCTCATGCATTTTTATCATCTCTTGAGCGACTACGACAAAATCTCCAGCTTCAAAGAACCGCTCGCGCTGACCATCTCCGAGATGAACGGCAAGCTGAAGTACCTGGGCGAACAAGGCCGGATTATTTTAAACGAAATGAACGGATTCATTAAAAAACTGGACTTTGACAGTATCTCCGATTCCTTGAAGCTCGACAGATACGGCACCGCCAGTCTCTAAAATGAACGGGGCTCCGTTTCGCATTTTATGGCTGAGCCAATCGCTCGCCAATCTTGGCGATTCCTTTTATATCGTTGCTGTCGTCACGCTTATTTACGAACGGACCGGCTCTGCTGTGGCAGCGGGCGCCTTTCCGCTGGCACGGGTGATCGGACAAGGCCTGAGCGGCATTTTGGCTCCCTTGTTGCTGGACCGCTGGCGTCTCGCAGCGCTGCTCTGGGTATTCGAGATCGGACAGACCGCCTGTATGCTGCTGCTGTGCGCAGCCGTATGGGGGATGCCGGCTCATGGCGGAATCGCGTTTATATTAGGAACCGTTTTTTGCGTATCCGTTCAGCATGGATGGGCCATCTCCGTTCGCAATGCCCTCGTGCCGCAGTTGGTCGAGCCTGCGCGTATGCTTAACGCCAACAGTTTGCTGGCCGCTTCGGACCAAGCGATATTAATGACCGGGTGGACGACGGGCGGCATACTGGTGGCGCGCTACGGGAGTGCGCAAGTGCTGCTGGGCGTAGCCGCGCTCCTCTTCCTTTCAACGCTTGCATTGTCTCTGATCAGGAGGTTCGGCCTGAAGCAAGCCCCTCTTGCGGAGGTCAGGCAGGATTATTGGCAAAGTCTCAAAGAAGGGTGGGCGGCTATTTTTCGTCATCCGTTCGTCAGACAAATCACGCTGATGGAGATCGTCGCCGGTCTTGGAGGGAGCGTATGGGCAGGTTCAATCATTTTAGTATTCGTCAAGGAGGTTCTTAGGGAAAACGAAAGCTGGTGGGGCTACATCAACGCAGGATCGTTAGGCGGCGCGATTGCGGGCGGTCTCGCCGTATACGCGGTCGCCGACAGGATTAAAAACAGCTTTCAGACCAGCATGATCGTCTCTTCGCTCCTGATCGGCCTGCTGCTGCTGCTATTCGCGTACAGCAACAACGGCTGGCTGTGCCTGCTATATGCTTTTTTAGCCGGTCCCGCCTATCAATTGCGAGGCATTATCCAAAAAACGGCTTATCAGACCTGCATCCCGCCGGCTTTGCTTCCCAAGAGCTTTTCCGCTTTCGGGACACTGGCTTATATGACCTACGGAATATCGGTCGTTCTGCTGAGCGGGCTGGCGGACATCCTCGGGATTCAGGCCGTCTTTGCCGTGACTGCCGTTCTGTACGGATTGTCCGCCGCGATCCCCCTCATCAAGCCAAAGCGTCACTCGTCTTCAGGCACAATAAATATGGATGGATGATCTATCCCAATAGCGGCCCCGCAATGACCATTCGACCGTCCCGCTCGGCGATCTCAAGGAACAGCGGCCGCTCTTCGGGCGTCCGGTTGGGCGCATGGATCGCCAGCGCCCGCCGGCCGTCGAACAGACGGAATACCATCCCATGCCCGCCGTCGTCGCGGTAGAGCGCCTCCGGCTGATGCGTCCACGGGCCCAGGAGACCGCCGCTTTCCGACTTGGCGACGCCGAGCGCGTACGTGTTGTCGATGAAGCTCGCCCAGAGCATGTACAATACGCCTTCTTCCCCGCGGAACAAATAGGGGCCGTCGGTCACGTAGTTAATTGCATCCGGATAGCGCGGCGACTCGTACGGCGTCGTCCATGGCGCCTGCGAAGCGCGAAACAGCGTGACCGGCTCGCCTGCCGCGCACGACAAGTCAGGCGCCAGCCGAACCGCGCAGATGTCCCCGTCACCGATCTGCTGCCACTCGTGGCAGAACACCATCCATGGCGCTCCCGCGTCGTCGACGAACAGGCTGCCGTCCAGCGAGCTCCAGGCTTCAGGCGTAACGGGCCCGGCGCTCACCGGCTCAAACGGACCCAGCGGCAGATCCGCGGCGAGCACCGCCGTGCCGAGCCGGTCGTTGTCCTTGCGCCGGAACGTGGCGAACATATAATAGCGCCCCCCGTACGCGTACACCTCCGGCGCCCAGAAGTTCGCCTCGGCGAAGAAGTCCGCCGGCGGACGAAATACCGGATGCGGCCCCTCCCAATTAGAAAGATCATCGCTGACATACGCGTCAAAGCCGGTTCCCGGTCCCCAAATATTTTTGTCGGTGCTGCCGAACAAATAGTACTTGCCCTCTTCCTCCAAGGGAAGCACGAACGGATCGCGAATCTGAATGTCTTTGCTTTTCAAAACGGATTTCAGCAAGACCGCACCTCCTTATTCGTATGTCGGATACACAAGTCCGATATTGAGCACGCGTTCGAAGCTTTCGTCCGCATAGGCGAGCAGCTCGTTGCCCTGGACGCTGAAGGGCACGGTACGCCCGTCCCACTGCAGCTCGCCCGTGACCGCGCGTGCGCTCATGCCGAGCAGCCCGGTGAGCCGGCCCGTACGGTCCGTGATCGCGCGAATGCCCGAAGGGAAGGTGATCCACTGCCGCTCGTCGCGGAATACATGCGAAGCCTCGCGGGTGTTGACCAATTCGTAGACGACGCCGTCCACCGTCCGGCTGTAAGCCGTTTCCCCCGTCGTCTCTTCCCCGTGATCTCTGGCGTCGGGCATCAGCCCCGTGAACCAGAGCTCGCCTTCGGGCGTCGGCAGGATGCCGCAGAGCCGTTCCACGTAGTCGAGCATACACAGAATCGAAGGCGAATAGGCTTCGGTGAAGCCGATCTCCCCTGTCCAGGGGCTCACCGTCTGCCCGAACCGCGGCGCGCGCGCGAAGGACGACAGAATCGGCTGCATTGCCCAGGTCAGCTCCACATGGCGGCCATGATGCTCGAATGCATGCGGCGCGCGGATCAGGCTGAGATAGTTCGACGGTCCGGCCCAGCTGTTGTAATTGGAAAAGGGATCGAACCGCGGGTCGTCCATCGCAATCGAGGTGAACGGATATTTGGCGAAAAACTTCCTCGTGTTCAGCAGATAACGCTTCAGCATTTCATCGAAGAAAGCCCGGTCGCCGACTTCGCACGCCATCACGCGGAGCAGGATATCGGACTGCACCCGCACCAGCCGCCCATGCCGGTCGCGATCGTAGAAGAAGTGATCGGCTTCGTCGAAGCACGCCCGGAACAAGCTCTGCAAGCTCGCGCCTGCCTTCTCCCGCCATTCGTCCCCCGATTCGCCTAGCGCCTCCGCGATGCGAGCCAAGTACAGCCGCTGGCAGTAGACGTTGGCCGTCAAGTCGGGCGCGAGAAAAGGCAGCACCGGCGAGTCCGGATCCCACCGAGAGGCGTCGCCCTGGTAAGGCGCATCCGGCGCATGCCAAAAGCGCGGCGACAGATCGTGCCCCGTATCGAAGGCGCTGAACGCCTCTACGCAGCCGGTCCCGCGCGTGTCGCGGTTCGCGGCAAGCCAGCCGTCATAACGGACCATGGCATCGTACATATCGCGCAAGAACGCGGGATCTCCGCCATGAAGCGCGAAATGGTTCCATACGCTGCGGGCGAGCGGCGTGACGAGCTGGATCTGCCGGAAAGACGGACCGTTGTCCGTCACCTTGTAGGGAAACAAGCCGTCCGCGCGCTGATGCCGCGCGAACGACAGGTAGGTCGCCTCCGACACCTCCGGCAGGAAACGGGAGAGCAGCTCCGCATTGATCGTTCCCGTGCTTTCCAGCCAACAGCCGTAATAGATGCCGCCTTCCTGCAGGATCGGATCGCCGCCGCCCGTCGGCTTGATGCATTCCATGAGTTGGCGCATCGCCCGGTAGTAGACGCCTTCGAGCCGTCCGTCCGAAGCCGCGAACCCGACGCCAGAGCGCCGCAGCGCATCGGGAATGAGGCGCTGCCGCTTGTCGCCGGTCCCCTGGCGCAGTCTCCTTAGCTTGTCGAGCAATTGCTTCGCTTGCATGACCATCTCGGCTTCGCCCCTTTCTCCTCCGAATAAAATCCCCCGGGAAGCGGCGACGGCGGCGAGGCCGTTCCCGCGATCCCGGGGGACCGTGCGTCACGTTGGGCGCCGCTGTCCTCGCCACCCTGACGCGTTTTCGCCATTTAGGAATCGTTGTTGCTGTTGAAAATCTTGACCGTGCCGCTATAGAACTCGGCGACCGCCTTCTCTACGCTTTCCTTACCGAAGCCGATCTTCTGCACCGTGTTGTCCGACAGCTTGATGAACTCCGCGTTGCCCGGGGGGTTGTAGCTGATCGCGAACGGTTCCTTCTTGTTCGCCTCGGAGACCCGGCTCGTGAAGTCGTATACGATCTTGTCGGCCGCGGTTGCGTCCGCTTCCAGCGCCGCGCGGCTCGAAGCCGTTACCGGCACGCCGCGGTTGCTGCCGAGAATTTTCGCCGCCTCGGGATCGTTGATCCAGAAGTTCATGAACTTGGCTACTTCCGCCGGATGCTCCGTCTTTCCGTAGCCCGAGATGCCCTGGCTCGATTCGAAGACGACGCCCGTTCCCTTCGGACCGCGAGGCACCTGCACCATCGTCAGTTCGTCCTTCGTCGTGCTTTGGAACGAAGCCAGCATGTTGGACGGGAGCAGCGTCATCGCGACCTTGCCGGTGAGGATCAGCGACTTGCTGGCGTCGGTCGGCGGATTGGACACCTGCAGGTCAGGCGTCACGACGCCGCCGGCTTTGGAAGCTTTATCCCAGAACTGGAACCACGGCAGCAGATCGGCCTCCTCGAAGCCCAGCTTGTTGTTCGCCATGTCGTACAGCTGCTTGCCGTTCTGCTTCAGGTAAATGTCCAGGCTGTCTGTCGTGAAGTTGTAGGTGCCGTAGTAGCCTTTGCCCAGCTTGTCGGAAATTTCCTTGCTGATGCGGGAGTAGTCGTCCCAGTTCCAGCCGTCCTGCGGCACTTCGACGCCGCCCTTCTCGAACATCGTCTTGTTGATGACGATGCCGCGGGCGTTCGCGCCGGCGGAGATGTGCACCAGCTTGCCGCCGATCGTGCCGTACTCCACCATCGTCGTGTCCATGTCGGACAGGTTCAGTTCCTTGTCCTTGTACGATCCCAGATCGAGCAGAACGCCTTTGTTGGCGTAATCGACCACGTTGCCCCCCAGGAAGAAAATGTCCGGCGCGGTGCCGGAAGCGAGCTGGGTGTTCAGCTTGTCGAAATAGCCGTCCGAAGGCCCGAATTCGCCGGTGATCGTAATGCCCGGATTTTTCTGCTCGAACAGCTCGATCGCCTTGTTCGTCAGGTCGGCGCGCTTCTGGTCGCCCCACCACATCATGCGAAGCTCGACCTGCTTTTGGTCTCCGCCGGCGCCGCCCGCATTGCTCGAGCCTGCCGGCGAGCTTGATCCTGCCGCGTTATTTCCTGCACCTGCGCCGCCGGAATTGCCGCATGCGCTGAGCGCGACCGCCATGGCGGTCACTGCGATCGGAAGCCATCTTTTTTTCATCGTGAGCTCTCCCCTAATCGTTATTGAGATGAGAAGCGTTTACAATGCTCATCCTACTTGGATTCGCCGGCCGCTTGAATGTCATTCCTTCGGCTGTTCGCTATCAATTTTTTCAGGCGGCCCCGCAGCGGCTCGCTTCGTTCACTTTAGTCCCGTCGTCGCGATGCCGTCCAGGAAGTATCGCTGGAAGACGAGGAAGATGAGCGTGATCGGTATGAGCGACAGCACGGAAATGGCCATCAGCGCCCCCCAGTCCGAGGTGCCCGACGGATCGAACAGCGCCCGGATGCCGAGCTGCACGGTGAACAGCTTGATATCGCTCAGGTAGATCATTTGGCTGAAAAAGTCGTCCCACGTCCAGATGAAGGTGAAAATCGCGGTCGTAATGAGCGCGGGCAACAGCAGCGGCATGATGATGCGGAAGTACAGCTTTTGCTGGCTGCAGCCGTCGATCGTCGCGCTCTCGTCGAGCTCCTTCGGGATGCCGCGGATGAATTGGACCATGAGAAGAATAAAAAACGAATCGTGCGCCAGCCACTTCGGCAAAAACAGCGGCAGGTACGTGTTGATCCAGTGCAGCTCGCTGAAAATGATGTACTGCGGCACGAGCGTCACGTGGTACGGCAGCATGATCGTTACCAGCATCATGGCGAACCAGATTTTTTTGAACCGGAACTCGAGCCGCGCGAACGCATAGGCCGCGAACGAGCACGTAATGATGTTGCCAAGCACGGCCAGCACGGACACCAGCGCCGAGTTGCCGAAGAAGCGGGCGAACGTGATGCCCTGGAAGCCTCTCCACCCGTTGCGGTAGTTGTCCAGCGTCCATGTGCTCGGCCAGAGGCCGGTATCCGTGAAGATGTCCTGATTCGGCTTGAACGAGCTTGCGAGCAGCCACAGCACCGGGTAGAGCATCGCGAGGCCGATCGCGATGATAAGCAGATGCCGCAGCCCGCTGCCGGAATAGCGTCTAAACGTCAGCATGCCCGATTACCTCCCTTCCTTGCCGTCGCCGTAGAACACCCAAAACCGGGACGTGGCGAAGATGATGCCGGTGAAGACGGCGATGATGACGAGCATGATCCAGGCCAACGCGCTGGCATATCCCATATCGAAGTAAGAAAAGCCCTTCAGGTACAGGTACAGCGTATAGAACATCGATGCGTCGAGGGGTCCCCCGTGTCCGTCGCCGATGACGTAGGCCGGCGTGAATGCCTGGAAAGAATTGATGATGCTCATGATCAGGTTGAAAAAAATGACGGGCGTCAACATCGGCAGCGAGATTTTGAAAAACTGGCGGACCTTGCCCGCGCCGTCTACCTGCGAGGCCTCGTACAGGTCGGCCGGTATCTGCTTGAGCCCCGCCAGGAAGATGACCATCGCGGAGCCGAACTGCCAGATCGACAGCGACACGATCGGGTAGATCAGATAATCGGGGTGAGCGATCCAGGCGGGGCCGTGGATGCCGAACCAGCCGAGGAAGCCGTTAATCAGACCGTCGGTGTCGAAGATCTGGCGCCAGACGATCGAGATGGCGACGCTGCCGCCGAGCAGGGACGGAATGTAGTAGACGGTGCGGTAGATGCCAAGCGCCTTGATTCCCTTGTTCAGCGCCATGGCCACGAACAGCGCGAAGATCAGGCGCAGCGGGACCGACAGGATGACGTATTTGAACGTCAGCTTCAGCGATCCGGTGAAGGTCGAGTCGTCCGTAAAAATGGTTTTGAAATTGGCGAAGCCGATCCACTCGGGCGCGCTGAGCAGATTGTACTTCGTCAGCGACAGATACAGCGAGCCGAGCATCGGCCCGAGCGTCAGGCAGAATAGACCGATCAGCCATGGCAGCAAAAACAAATAGGCCGTACGGTTGTGGGGATAAAGCCGTTGCCGGCGCGCAGTCCGCATATGGCGACGCCTCCTTTGCGATGATGATAAATTCATCATAAGCATTGGAGGCGGCTCGCTGAATTCTATTTCTTCGGCAATTCGCTATCAATTTTTCCTGATACTGACGACCACTGTTGGTAATCGGACGGCATCGCGCCATGCCAAATCAGGTATACAAAATGAACCTCATTTGGGTACGTCTTTTTCTATCGCCAAATTCCCCCAAATGTTGTAGAATTATAGCGCATATATAGGAGCAAATACCCCAACCGATGGGGACTTTTTACGGTGATGTCGTTGAGAATAAGTCTTAGGCACTCCTCCGGAGTTACCAAACAAGCAAAGCTCGGATTCTCTTGGACCTTCTTTTTCTTCGGACTTTGGGTTCCCTTGTTCCGCGGTGATTTTCGCAATTTCTTCCGTATCTGGGGCCTCAGCATCGTGACACTGGGAATCTACGGAATCATCTCTTGGTGGGCTTACAACGGTCATTACGTTCGATCCCTCCTTGAAAAGGGTTATGCTCCTGCGGACGAGTGGGCGCAATCCGCCCTCATTCAGTACCGGATCATCACGCCCGGCGCGCCGCTCAATAACGCTGTATAAACGACTTCCCCGGCGCGGTCGCCGGGGATTTTCATTTGCTTTTCTAACCAAGGGGAGTTCCTTGTATCCCTTTACTTCACCCCCTTCCGATAATCCGACGGCGACACGCCATGCATCCGCTTGAACTTGGAGCTGAAGTAGCTGGCATTGGAGAAGCCCGTCAGCTCCGCGATGTCCCACAGGCTAAGCTGCGTGCCCTCCAGCAGCCGGATCGCCTGCGTCATCCGGGCATCGGTCACGTATTGGATAAACGTCTTGCCGACCTTGCTCTTGAACATTTCCGAGAAATAGGAGGGATTATAGTTGAACCGTTCGGCCAGGTCTGTCAGGTTCAAGTCCGTCATATAGTTCTCGTCGATATAGCGCAGCACCGCGTCGATGAGCGCATGGTCGCTCTCTTCGGCTTCATGCCTTTGCTGCCGCGCCACTTTATCGGCGATCCGCATCAAAAATTCGACGGCCTTGTCCGCCGAGTCCAGCGCGAGCGCCAGTTCGGGCCGCAGCCACAGCTGTTCCGCATGGTCCAACGCGATGTGCGACTCGAATGCTTGCGCCTCCAGCGCCAGGTACAGCTGGAAAATGACCTTGACGAAGCCGGTCTGCGAAGCTTTGAACGCTTCGTCCAGCGGCTGCCGGATCGCGCGCTCGAACGCCTCGAGCTCTCCGCGCGACAGATAGCGCTCGAGCACCTTGAGCTCCTCGCCGGTCAGCGCGGTTCGGCCGGCAGGCGACCGGCGGTCCTCTTCCGCGAGTCCGCTCTCTGACAGATTCCACGCGAGCAGCGAGGAGAGATAACCTTCCTTCCACGACCTGAAGCCCGTCGCGGATCGGCCGAGTCCCACAGCCAGCTCAAAGCCGAGCAGAGCGGCCACCTGCTCCGCGAGTGTCTCCGCGAAGTCCCGCAGCCAAGCCTCGCTCTCCGCGGTCGCGAAGTGCACGAGACCGGGATAGCTCGCATCGCGAAACGCCTCGCAAGCCCCGCTCTCCAGCGCACGCTCCCTGCAGATCAGCTCAAGCGCCAGCCGGAACTGGTCCGGCGTACGCGTCGAATAGCGGCCCGCCGTCCCATTGCCCTCCTCGCCCCACTTGTCCGGGCGATGCGCTGCCTCGCCTTCGCCGGCTGCCTGCGGCGCCGGACGGCGAACCGTAGCCGCCGATCGCTCTCGCAGGCCGACGGTCAGGAAGCGGACCTCCGCCTCCGCCCACGCGTCCAGCCCGAATCTGCGCGCCCTCTCCAAGGCTGCATTCTCCCGGTCCGCTTCGCCTTTGATCAGGCGGACGATGAAGTGCTCCTTCATCTCCTTGTAGTACTGCGACAGCTCCCACCGGGTCCGCTCCTCGCGCGCCGTCTCCTGCCGTTCGCCGTCCAGCTCGCCGGTCACCTTGGCGAGCACGTCCGCCAGCTCGTCCGCGGCGACGGGCTTGAGCAAGTAGTCGCTGGCCTGGTGCCGGAGCGCGGCTCTGGCATACTGGAAATCCTCGTAGCCGGTAATCACGACGAGACGGATGTCCGGATGGCGCTCGCGGCACGCCTCGAGGAACGATACGCCGTCCATGACCGGCATGTTCATATCCGTAATGACGATATCGAAGGCTTCGTCCTCCAGGCGCTCCAGCGCTTCGACGCCGTTCGAAGCCTCTCCCGCCAGCTCGAGCCCCAGCTTGTCCGCATCGATTTTCAGCCTGAGTC
The DNA here is from genome assembly GCF_030014955.1 of Cohnella hashimotonis. Taxonomy (NCBI): domain Bacteria; kingdom Bacillati; phylum Bacillota; class Bacilli; order Caryophanales; family Paenibacillaceae; genus Cohnella; species Cohnella hashimotonis. The sequence continues at coordinate 1,051,384 of NZ_JAGRPV010000001.1, read as the reverse complement.
CTTGCCGGATCTCCGGCTCGTCATCCACGATCAATACTCGGTACATCGCTGGACGCCTCCTGTACGGGAATGATGAGTTCGATGTGCGCGCCGGTTCCGTCGGCGGCATTGATGCGCACTTCGAATAGCGAGCCGTAATACAAGCGGCAGCGCGCAAGCACGTTGCCCAATCCGATTTGCCGTTCGCGGCTGCTCAGGATCTCGTCTAGCCTGGACGAGGCGGTACCCTCGATCAGTTGCAAGCGCAGCTGCTCCGGCATGCCGGGTCCGTTGTCGGATACGCAAAGATGCAGACGTCCGTCCGACCGGAACAAACGGACCTCCACGACCGCCTCCGGATGCTGCCTGAAGCCGTATTTCACGGCATTTTCGATGAGCGGCTGCAAAATGAATTTCACGACGGTCAGCGACGCCAGATCGCCCTCTTCCACGATCCGAAGCCGGAGCTTGTCGCCGAAGCGCACCTGCAGGATGGACGCATAATCCCGCACATACTTCATCTCTTCCTTCAGGCCGACGAGGTCGTCGCTCAGGCGAAGCGAGAAGCGCAGCATTTTGCCGAGAGATACGATCACCTTGACCGTGTCGTCCGTCCGCTTCTGCATGGCGAGGCTGCTGAGCAGCTCCAGCGTGTTGAACAGAAAGTGCGGGTTGATCTGCATAAGCAGCGCCTTGTATTCGGCCTGCTGCCGAAGCAGCTTTAGCTCGAATTCGCTTTGGATATGCTGGCGGAGGCGAATGATCATGTTGCGGAAGGTCGAAGTCGCAAAGTCGACCTCGCTCCGGACGCGCCTTGCAGGCGGCAGCCGGCTCTCGGCGCTGTCGAAGTCGCCCCGCTGCACGTGGCGCATCGCGGACACGAGGCGCGAGAGCGGCTTGGTGACGCCGTGCGACAGCCAAAAGGCGAGGAACAGCGAGACGGCCAGCAGGAGCGCGAACAGGAACACGATGCTGTTGCGCAGCTTGAGGAGCTGCGCGTACAGGTCCCGCTCCGAGACGAAGCCGACCAGCATCCAATCCGTCAGCGCCAGCTTCTTGTACACGAGAATCTGGGATTGTCCCTGCTCGTTTTTGAAGTAAAGGACGCCTTGCTTGCGCCAGCCTTCCCGCGCGGCTTGAACCTGACTCTGCGCTTCGCCGTGCGAGCCGTATTCGTTCTGGGAGAGCATGGGGCTCCCAGAGCGGTCGAGCAGATAGATCGTGCCGCTCTCCCCAAGGTGAATCCGGTTCAGCGGCTCGAGGAAGTAGTCTGCGCTTACATTTACCTTGAGCACGTTGCGAGCCTGCGACGGCTCGAAGACGCCAAGCGGCATGAGCATGCTGACCACTGGATTCGCGCTGCCGCGAATTTGCAGCTCGACGTCGTCGGTATGCGCCGGCAGCCAGCGTTCGTTCGCGGTCTTGAAGCTTCGGTACCATTCCTGGTCCAAGAACGCTTTGTCGCGGACGACCTGATTGCCCATGCTGACCCATAAGCCTTCCTGACGATAGATCGCAACGGAAGAGATGCTGGAGTAGCTGTTGTTCGTCTGCGACAGATACTTGCTCATCTGCAGATGCGCCAGCATCTTCTCGCCTTCCGGCAGCTTCGGGTCCGACGCGGCCTCGTCCCACTCGTCAGTCAGGTCGCTATTGAATATGAGCGAGGCGAGGTCGTAAATCTGCGTCTGAACCATATCGACGTACGAGCCGTACTCGTCCATTTTCTCCAGCGCCGACGATTCGATGTAAGAGCGGATGATCGAGCGGGATTCGTTGAAGATCAGCACGGACAGCGCGCCGAACGACAGAACGAACAGCAGGACGAAAAAAGCGATCAGCCGGTTTCTCAGCGAATAAAACATAGTCGTCCCCTTCATCGCGGTATAAGTTTAAACATCATACCACAAAAAAAAGAGAGCCTCCGGTATTCGACCGGAAGGCTCTTAAGAAAGATATATTGAAAAGGGGGGTCACTCATACATTGTACAAAACGACCGCCATTGAAACGAAAACGCACATTACAATTGTATTACAAAAATGTCGAAGCGTCCAAAGCGGCCGAAGAGTCATTCCGGAAGCATACCGGAAGCGCTCCGCCCCGGGATCAGGCCGGCAGCATGCGCGCGCGCAGCGCTGCGATCTCCGGATTCTCCAGGTATTCGTCGTACGTCGTCATCCGGTCGATCAGGCCGTTCGGCGTGATCTCGATGATGCGGTTGGCGATCGTCTGGATGAACTGATGGTCATGCGACGTAAAAATCATCGTCTCGTCGGTGTCGACGAGCGCGTTGTTCAGCGCCGTGATGGACTCGAGGTCCAAGTGGTTGGTCGGCTCGTCGAGCAGCAGCGTGTTCGCGCTGGTCAGCATCATCTTGGACAGCATGCAGCGGACCTTCTCGCCTCCCGACAGCACGGATGCCTTCTTCAGCGCTTCGTCGCCGGAGAACAGCATGCGGCCGAGGAAGCCGCGGATGAACGACTCGTCCTGGTCCTTGGAGTACTGGCGCAGCCAATCGACGAGCGAATCGTCGTTGCCTTCGAAGTAAGCCGAGTTGTCCTTGGGGAAATACGCAGGCGTAATCGTGACGCCCCATTGCACGGAGCCTTCGTCCGGCTGGATCTCGTTCATCATCACTTGGAACAGCGCGGTCTTGGCCTGCCCGTACGGTCCGACCAGCGCGATCTTGTCGCCCTTGTTCACGACGAAGGACACGCCGTCCAGCAGCTTCTCGCCGTCGACCGTCAGACTGACGTTGTCGATCGTAACGATCTGCTTGCCCGCTTCGCGCTCCGGCTTGAACTGGATAAACGGATATTTGCGGCTCGACGGACGGATGTCGTCCAGCGAGATTTTGTCGAGCATCTTGCGGCGGCTGGTCGCTTGCTTGGCCTTGGACTTGTTCGCCGAGAAGCGCTGGATGAATGCCTGCAGCTCCTTAATCTTGTCTTCCTTTTTCTTGTTCTGGTCGCGCATCAGCTGCGTAGCAAGCTGGCTCGACTCGTACCAGAAGTCGTAGTTGCCCACGTACATCTGGATCTTGGCGAAGTCGATGTCCGCGATATGCGTACAAACCTGGTTCAGGAAGTGCCGGTCATGCGATACGACGATGACGGTACCCGTATAACGAGCCAGGAACTCTTCGAGCCAGTTGATCGATTCAATGTCCAAGTGGTTGGTAGGCTCGTCGAGCAGCAGAATGTTAGGCTGGCCGAACAAAGCCTGCGCCAGCAGGACGCGGACCTTCTCGTTGCCGCCGAGCTCGGACATCTGCTTGTCGTGCAGGTCGGTCGTGATGCCGAGGCCGTTCAGCATCTCGGCTGCGTCACTCTCGGCTTCCCAGCCGTTCATCTCCGCGAAGTCGGCCTCGAGCTCGCCCGCGCGCATGCCGTCCTCGTCGGTGAAGTCCGCCTTCGCATAGATGGCGTCCTTCTCCTTCATGACCTGGTACAAGCGCTCGTAGCCCATAATAACGGTATCGAGCACCTTGAACTCGTCGTACTCGAAGTGGTTCTGCTTGAGCACAGCGAGGCGCTCGCCCGGCGTGATGAATACTTCGCCGCTCGAAGGCTCCACTTCGCCCGACAGAATTTTCAGGAACGTCGACTTGCCTGCTCCGTTCGCGCCGATCAAGCCATAGCAGTTGCCCGGCGTGAACTTGATGTTGACATCCTCAAAGAGCGGACGCTTGCCGAATCTGAGGCTGACATTGTTAACTGTGATCAATCCAATCCATCCTTTGCTTCGTTATCGATGACATGGCTCTGCGAGAAGCGCATGGTCTCTCCGTGCTGGAGCAGGAAGATCTTCTCCTGCGGAATGCCGAGGCGCGCGCGCTCCGCCTCGAGCCTCTCGAGCGCCTCCATCGGCGTGTCGTCCGACAGCTTGAAGGCGCCGTAATGCATGGGGACGAAAATATCGGCCTTCAGGTCCTGATAGGCCTTGAGCGCCTCCTCGGGACTCACGTGCTGCGCAGCCATGAACCACTCGGGATCGTAAGCGCCGATCGGCATAAGCGCGACGTCGATCTTGAAGCGGCGGCCGATCTCCTCGAAGCCCCTGAAGTAACCGCTGTCCCCGGCGAAGTAGATCGTCGGACCGTGATGCGTCTCCATGACCCAGCCGCCCCAATGGGAATTGTTCATGTCCCAGGGATTGCGCCGGGTCCAATGCTGGGCCGGCACGAAGGTGAACTTCACGCCGTGCACGGTGCAATTCTCCCACCAGTGCATCTCGTGAACTTCGCCGAATCCCCGGATCGCCATCTTGCGCTTCAGGCCGGCCGGTACGTACAGCCGCTTGGGTCCCCGCAAACGACGCAGCGAGCCGAAGTGCAGGTGATCGTAATGGGAATGGGAAACGAGCACGAGGTCGACGGACGGCATGTCGGACAGCTCGACGCCGGGCGGCGCCAGCCGCTTCTGAAGCGCCATCCGGCGCGCCCATACCGGGTCGGTGACGATATTAAGGCCGCCCATCTGCAGCAAAAACGTAGAATGCCCGATCCAGGTAACGGACGGCTCTTGACGGTTATGATGTAGAAACGGGAGATCCGGCTTCACGTTCGGGACGCATTCCAGATAACCTTTGTTCCTCATCTTCTGCAGGCGTTCCTGACGCCATCGCGCGAACTGGTCCTTCCCCGCGGCGCCCGCGCGAATGGCATCCAGGTTGCCGAAGCGGCTCTTAGGCATGGTACCCCTCCGTTGACGTACTAATCTTACTATAGCAGGAATCAGGCCAATGTACCAAGGCCGATATGTCACTTAAATACCCCTCCTTTGGCAATACGGAACGCGGTGCGGTATTGTATAGATAGAGATTGGCGAGATCACCATATGCAAAGCGAGGTCGTGTGTACATGAAGCTGCTGTCAATTGAGCCAACGCCCAGCCCCAATTCTATGAAGCTGAACGTGGACGAAAAGCTGCCGGCCGGCGAACGCCACACCTATACGATGGACAAAAAGGAGCAGCTGCCGCCGTTTGCGCTGAAGCTGCTAGAGATTCCCGGCGTGAAGTCGGTCTTCCGGACCGCCGACTTCTTCGCTGTAGACCGGAGGCCGAGCGCCGACTGGGCGGGCATCCTAGCGGCGGTGCGCGAACTGTTCGGCGCTTCCGCCGACGGCGCTGGCGCCGGAGCGGGCGACGCGCTGGCCTACAGCTTCGGCGAAGCCCGCGTGCTCGTGCAGATGTACCGCGGCATCCCGATGCAGATTCGCGTGCAGAGCGGCGGCCAGGAATCGCGGGCCGCGCTTGGCCAGCGGTTCACGGACGCCGTGAACGAGGCGGCTGCCGGCACGTTCATCCGCGAGCGGCGCCTGGCGGAGTTCGGCGTCCGCTACGGCGAACCGCAGGAGATTCTCGAGGAGGTCGCGCGCGAGCTGGACGCGGCCTACCCTGACGAGCGGCTGCGCGAGCTGATCGCGGCCGCGCAGTCGGCGGGCGCGGGCGAAGGCGCGGCCGCCGAAGACGGGTCTGCAGGCGGCGCCGCGGCAAGCCGGGCGACGACGCCGGACGAGCTGGAGGCGGCGCTTGGCGCGCCGGACTGGCAGACGCGCTACGCGGCGCTGTCGCGGGCGAAGCCCGACGCGGAGCTGCTGCCGCTGCTCGCGCAGGCCGCGCGCGACCCGCAGGTGTCGGTGCGCCGGCTCGCCGTCGTCTACCTCGGCGACCTGCGCATTCCCGAAGCGCTGCCGCCGCTGCTGGCCGCGCTTAAGGATTCGTCGGCGGCCGTGCGCCGCACGGCGGGCGACACGCTCTCGGACATCGGCGATCCCGCCGCAGGTCCGGCCATGGCGGAGGCATTGGGCGACGCCAACAAGCTGGTGCGCTGGCGCGCCGCGCGCTTCCTCTACGAAGCCGGCGACGAAGCCGCGCTGGAGGCGCTGGAGCGCGTGACCGCAGCCGAGCCCGAGTTCGAGGTGAAGCTGCAGGCCGAGATCGCGATCGCGCGCATTCGCAGCGGCGAGGAAGCCGCAGGCTCGGTCTGGCAGCAAATGACGCGCATGCGCGAGCAGCGGCAAGGCGAGGATGAGGCACCAAAATAATCACTGCCGCCTACAGCACGCGCTTTTCCGCCGGATGGACGCGATCAATCCGAACGAGGCTTCTTCCGCGCGTTTTAACAATATCCCTTTGGGTCAGGAAGACAGGGCAGGACCACATGCCGAATGCGGTAGGATCGCGCTGATCTTGCACTTACAGCGGCGGGAGCTGCCAACCAATAATAGGCGAATGCGGACGTTACCGCATTCGCTTTCCTGTTTAAAGGGGATACTGTTAAAACGGAAAAACGCCGTTCCGTTCAAGCAGGCACAACTTCCAATTGACATGAAACCATTTGGTTTCGTATGATAGTCATGCGAAACCAAATGGTTTCCTTTATTCCAGAGGAGGTTTATTACATGAGCAACTCCCGCAAACTCCCCGATATCGTACGAACCCTGGAGCTGAACGCGCCTATTGAGAAGGTTTGGAAAATGGTATCCACGGCCGAAGGCATCTCCGCCTGGTTTATGCCGCCGAACGACTTCGAGCCGGTCGTCGGCCATGAATTTACGCTCAATGCAGGACAGTTCGGCATGTCGCCGTGCAAAGTGACCGTATTCGATCCGCCCGAGCGATTCTCTATGAACTGGGGCAAGGACTGGACGCTGTCGTTCGAGCTGAAGGAGCTGCCGGACGCGCGCACCGCGTTCACGCTCACGCACGCCGGTTGGGACGAGGACACGCTGACCGAGTTCGGTCAACCGCACGGCATCATTCGCGAACATATGGCAGGCGGCTGGGACGGCATCGTCGCCAAGCTGCAGCGGCTGGTCGAGGCCTAATGGGACAAGCGCTGCCGCAGCACGACGTCTACCAGGCGATCGCGGACCCGAGCCGACGGCGCCTGCTGCGCCTTCTGACGCAGGGCGAGCAGCCATTGTCGGCGCTCAGCGGACAGTTCGACATGAGCCGGACCGCCGTCTCCAAGCATTTGCGCGTCCTGCGGGAAGCAGGGCTCGTCACCGAGCGGCGAGCCGGGCGCGAGACGCGTTACGCTTTCCGCCCCGAGCCGCTCGCGGAGCTCAAAGATTGGCTCGGTTACTTCGAGCAGTTCTGGGACAACAAGCTGGCGATGCTGAAGCATCTGGTGGAGGAGCAAGACGAAGACGCATAACCGAGCCTACGAAAAAAATCCTCTGGCGCTATCAAATGCGCGAGGGGATTTTTGATGGGCAACGAATTCGTTGTAAGCCTTTTTTCGCGGATCGACGCTTCTGCTACGATTTCCAATGCTGCAGCAGTACCTTCCGAATCAGTTCCGCCGGCTGCGGGCGATAGAACAGGAAGCCCTGGATATCGTCGCACTCATGCTCGGCGAGGAAGCGGTATTGCGCCTCCGTCTCGACGCCCTCGGCCACGACTGACAACTTCAGGCGGCGGGCGACGAGCATCATCGCATGGATGATCGCCTCGTCCCGCTCGTCTTTGCCGATGCCGCTGACAAAGGAACGATCGATCTTGATCCGGCTGATCGGCAGCGACTTCAGATAGCCGAGCGAGGAATGCTGGGTACCGAAGTCGTCGATGGACAGCGTGATGCCCATATCCCGCAGCAGCTCGAGCGTCGGGAGATTTTCGTTTTTCATGGCCATGTTCTCGGTGATCTCGAGCTCCAGGTACCGCGGCTCGAGCCCCGACGCTTCCAATGCGCCGCGGACGGACGCCGCCACGTCACCGGAAGCGAACTGTCGGGCGGACAGGTTGACCGCTATGCGCAGCTCGGGAAAACCCGCCTCCTGCCACGCTTTGTTCTGCGCGCAGGCGACACGAAGCACCCACTCTCCGATCTCGACGATGAGCCCCGTCTCCTCGGCAAGCGGTATGAACTGCTGCGGCGATACCGGTCCAAGCTTAGGGTGATTCCAGCGCAGAAGCGCCTCCATGCCGACCAGCTGCGCGCTACCCGCTTGGATCTGCGGCTGATAATACAGCTCCAGCTCGCCCCGCGACAGCGCCTTGCGCAGATAGCTCCGCAGCTCCATCAGCTCGCTAGCTCCTGCCTGGTCCGTTCCGTCGTAGCATTTATAGCGGTTTTTCCCGGCCTCCTTGGCCGCGTACATCGCTTTGTCGGCGTGCTTGATCAGCGTCGGCGCATCGGCCCCGTGATCGGGATACAGCGCGATGCCAATGCTCGCGGTCAAGTAATACTCGGCTCCCTTGAGATAGAAGGGCTGACGGAACAGCTCGATCACTTGCGCCGCGAGCTGCGTACCGGCTTCCGAATCCTCGATGTGCGGGAGAATGATCGTGAACTCGTCTCCGCCTATCCTGTAAAACGCCACCCCCGGGTATCCCTCGTTTTGAATGCCCTGAAGACGCATCGCGGCATCCTTCAGCAGAATATCTCCGAAAGTATGGCCGAGCGTATCGTTCACCAGCTTAAACTGGTCGAGATCCAAGTACAGCAGCGCTAGCTTGCGTCCCCTGCGCTCGGCGGCCGCCCGTTGTTCCTCGAGATGCTGGTTGAAGTACGTTCGATTGTACGCGCCGGTCACCGCATCGTGATAAGCCAGGTAGCGCAGCTCCTGCTCCTTGCTCTCGAGCATCCGATTCTGTTCGCGTAGTTCCTCTTCGATCGCGATCAGTTCCTCGTTGGAGGCTTCGATTGTCTCGTTCGCCCGCTGAAGCTCGCTCGTTCGCTCGCGAACCTTTACGTCGAGGTTGGCTTTGCCGGTCAACTGCACGTACAGCAAATACAGGATGAGCGCCACGCAAATCATGCTGATCACGCGGATCAGGAGCACCTTGCTCTCGATCTCGCGCAGTTGGCTCTCTTTCAACTTCCCGGCGAACGCCCATTCTCCTTCCGGGAGCTTGACCCTCTCCCTCAAGCCCTCTCCATCGAACAGGCTCTCGTCGCCGAGCAGGAGGCGGCCGTTGGCCCGCAGCGCGATATCGAGCTCCCCGGTATCCGAAGTCTGGATGCCCTCCCGAATCAGCGCCGGCACGTCCAGTACGATCGAGGCAAAACCCCAGAAACGGCCGTTCACGAAGATCGACTGCCGCGTCAACAGGCCGATGCCGCCCTGCGTCAGCTCTCGCGGCCCTATGAGGGTAACCCCATCCATCTTCATCGTGCGCGTCGCGTTATCCCGGACCTCGGGGTCCGGGTGTTCGAAAAGGTTAAGCCCGAACAGCGTTTCATTTCCCGCTGATGGATACACGTAGCGCGCGATGCCGTCCGGATAAAGGGATATATTGCGAACGTCCGGAATTCTAGGCACGAAATGAGACGCGAATTCGTTAAAGCGCGCACTGTCGATCTCCTTGCCGTTCATGAGCTCCGTGTCCGCGAACGCCTTGAGACTTTCCGACAGCAGCAGCCTCCGCTCCACTGCGAGCCTTAGCGAATTGGCTTGGGCGGCAAGCGCTGCGGCCGCGTCCTGGTCGGCTTTCCGCACGATTCTGTCCTCGTATAGAGACGTGCTCCAAGCGATCGGAACGGAGAGAATAATAAAAATGACAAGAAGCAGCGCCCAAACGCCCAGCGCTGCTTTTCTGGCGGATGTATGGATCGGTTCAGTTGCATGCATGAATGACTTTCCCCCGGAGTCGGACTGTACTTAAGCTATTTCAACACAAAACGACATAATCCTGCAATGAGGATCGCACGTCGGTTTGATTCGGTTCGAAATAGCGACTGCCAGTGGAAAACGAGACCGGGTCAGCCGGTGGAACGAGCCATGTGCAGCAGGCTTTGGGCGCGCTCGTAGTCCGCTTCGCTATGGATCTCGAACGAAAATCCGGGCCCGTTTTGGTCCGTCCCGCTCTCCGTTGGCACCCCCAGCCACTGTATCCGCCCAAGCAGGCCCTCCATGCTATCGCCGCCCGCGTTCAGCAGCATGGCGACCGTCTCCGAGCAGCGGCTGTCGTAAAGCCCGTGCAGCGGGACCGGCCGCTCGTTCACGATGGGAATTACCGCTTGAACCCCATCCGATAAGCCCGTCATTAGCCGGCGCGCTTCCTCCGCCGAAAGAAACGGCATGTCCGAGCCGGCGATCCATACCAGCGGATTCCGCGCGAGACGAAGCGCCGAATGCATGCCGCCGAGCGGTCCTCGCCCCGGGTAATAATCCGTGATAATACGTACGGACGAATCCAACACGTCGAAAAAAGGCTTCGGCGTATCGGTGACGACGATGATTTCCTTGCATAGCTTGCGCATTTCCCGCACTTGTCTGACGATCGCTGCCTCTCCTTGCAATGGCAGAAGCGCTTTCAGCGTTCCGCCCAAAAGCGCCTTCGGGCCGCCTGCTAGAATCGCGCCGGTAACGGATGCCGCGGACATCTATCATCCTCTCCTTTCAATTGGTAGCGACAGGAGCGGCCGGATACGAATCGATGCTCGCCGTCAAGCCGACTTTTCGTCGGCGGTACGAACGAAGACGCTTCCCCGCCGATTATCGCCGGGGAGAAGCGTCCGTCCGCTATTACCTGGCGGCCTTAGCCGCCCGCTTGCCTTGCTCGATCAACCGGTAAGCCCGCTCCACCTCATCCGGCGACGGTTCGGACACGCCCTCAAGCCTGTAGGCTCTGCCGAGCTGCTCCCATTTGTACACGCCCATCCGGTGGTAGGGCAGCACTTCTACCTTCTCAACGCCGTTCAGCTCGCCGATGAATTCTCCAAGCGCCAGCAGCTCCGACAGGCCGTCGGTCCAGCCCGGCACGAGAACTCGGCGGATCCACATCTTGGCGCCGGCGTCCGACAGATGCCTGGCGAAGGCGAGAATGCGATCGTTAGGCTGCAAAGTCAGATGCTCGTGTCCGGCGCGGTCGATCATTTTCAGATCGAGCAGCACGAGATCAGTCGCGTCGAGCAGCCGCTTCGCGTGGTACGGATCGCAGAAGCCCGACGAATCGAGCGCCGTATGCAACCCCCATCGTTCCTTGCACTTTTCGAACAGCTCGGCGACGAAAGGCGCCTGCAGCGTCGGCTCTCCGCCCGTGACGGTGATGCCGCCGCCCGATCTTTTGTAAAACGGTACGTACGGCTCGATCTCGGCCAAGATCTCGTCGACCGAACGCAGCTGTCCGCCTTTGGTATCCCAAGAGTCCGGATTGTGGCAGTACGCGCATTGGAGCGCGCAGCCTTGCATGAAGAGCACGAAGCGGATACCCGGACCGTCGACCGTCCCGAATGTCTCCAGAGAATGTATTCTTCCGGCGTGATGCATCGTCAAGTCCCCCTCTGAAGATTCGAATCCTGATCAACGGCCGGTGCGTCCGCCCCGCTCTCGACCATCGTCTGTCTGTGCTGCTTAGCCGATTTCCCGCTTCCTCGCCCGGCCTCCGCATCCGCGGGCGACCGGGCTTCGGCCGCTGTCAGATCGTGCCGTGGAACGTGCGATTAATGACATCGAGTTGCTGCTCGCGCGTAAGCTTAATGAAGTTGACCGCATAGCCCGACACGCGGATCGTCAGTTGCGGGTACTGCTCCGGATGCTCCATCGCGTCGAGCAGTTGCTCCCGGTTGAACACGTTGATGTTGAGATGGTGACCGCCCTTGTCGGCGTAGCCGTCGAGCAGCGACACGAGATTGCCGACGCGCGTCTCCTCTTCGCGGCCGAGCGCCTTCGGCACGATCGAGAACGTGTTCGAGATGCCGTCGAGACAGTTGTAATACGGCAGCTTGGCGACCGAGCTGAGCGAGGCGAGCGCGCCCTTGCGGTCGCGGCCGTGCATCGGGTTCGCTCCCGGCGCGAACGGCTCGCCGGCCTTGCGGCCGTCCGGCGTGCTGCCGGTTTTCTTGCCGTAGACGACGTTCGACGTGATCGTCAGCAACGACAGCGTCGGCATCGAGCCGCGGTAGGTCTGGTGTTTGCGCAGCTTCGACATAAAGGCATCCGTCAGGTCGACCGCCATATCGTCGACGCGCGAGTCGTTGTTGCCGAACTGCGGATATTCGCCTTCGATCTCGAAGTCGACGGCCAAACCCTTCTCGTTGCGAATCGGCTTGACCTTCGCGTACTTGATCGCGGACAGCGAGTCGGCGACGACCGAAAGGCCGGCGATGCCGGTCGCCATCGTTCGCAGGATCTCCGTGTCGTGCAGCGCCATCTCGATGCGTTCGTAGCTGTACTTGTCATGCATGTAGTGAATGACGTTCAGCGTGTTGATGTATAGCTTCGACAGCCACTCCAGCACCTCGTCGTACCGCGCCATAACCTGGTCGTAGTCGAGATATTCGCCGGTAAGCGGCGCAAGTTCCGGACCGACCTGCACGCCCAGCTTCTCGTCCTTGCCGCCGTTGATCGCGTACAGCAAAGCTTTGGCGAGGTTGGCGCGGGCGCCGAAGAACTGCATCTGCTTGCCGATCCGCATCGCGGAGACGCAGCAGGCGATGCCGTAGTCGTCGCCGTAGATTGGACGCATGAGGTCGTCGTTCTCGTACTGGATCGAGCTCGTATCGACGGATACTTTAGCGCAGTAGTCCTTGAAGCCCTCGGGCAGCTCCGTCGACCAAAGCACCGTGAGGTTGGGCTCGGGAGCGGGTCCGAGATTGTACAGCGTGTGAAGGAATCGGAACGAGTTTTTGGTGACGCGGGTCTTGCCGTCCTTGCCCATGCCGCCGATCGATTCGGTTACCCACGTCGGGTCGCCGCTGAACAGCTCGTTATAATCCGGCGTGCGCAGGAACTTGACCAGCCGCAGCTTCATGACCAGATGGTCGATCAGCTCTTGCGCCTGTTCTTCGTTCAGCGTGCCTTCCTTCAGGTCGCGCTCGATATAAACGTCGAGGAAGCTGGATACGCGCCCGAGGCTCATGGCTGCGCCGTTCTGCTCTTTGATGGCGGCCAGGTAGGCGAAGTAAAGCCACTGCACCGCTTCGCGCGCGTTCGTCGCCGGGCCCGAGATGTCGTACTCGTAGGACGCGGCCATCGCCTTCAGTTCGCCAAGCGCCCGGATCTGCTCCGACACCTCTTCGCGCAGTCGGATCAAATCTTCGCCCATGACGTCTTTTTCCAGCGCCGTCAGGTCGGCCTCCTTCGCCGCGATCAGCCGATCGACGCCGTACAGCGCAGCCCTGCGGTAGTCGCCGATGATCCGGCCGCGGCCGTAAGCGTCCGGAAGGCCGGTGATGATGGCCGCTTTGCGGGCGAGGCGCATCTCGGCGGTGTAGGCATCGAACACGCCCTGGTTATGCGTCTTGCGGATGTCGGTGAAGGTGCGGACCATCTCGTCCGGCAGCTTGTAGCCGTAAGCTTCGCAGGCGTCCTGCGCCATTCGGATGCCCCCGAACGGCTGGATCGAACGCTTCAGCGGCGCATCCGTCTGCAGGCCGACGATCTTCTCGAGCGCTTCGTCTATATAGCCGGCGCGGTGGGAGGTGATCGTCGACACCGTGTCGGTGTCGACGTCAAGCACGCCCCCGTTTTCCCGCTCCCGCTTCATCAACGCGAGCACCTGTACCCACAGCTGTCTGGTGGCCTCCGTCGGTTCGGCCAAAAATCCTGCGGCGCCCGTGTAAGACGTCAGATTCAGGCCGAGAAAGTCGTTCACGTCCACCGACGTCTGCCAAACGCCTCCCTTGAATCCGCGCCAGCCGTCCAGCCTGGCGGCGGATTCGCCTATCGTTTTGTTCAGGATGCTCATGATCGTTACCCTCCCTTGATCGAAATCCCAATTAGAACTTGCCGTAAAACGCGTTTCTGTACACGTCCGCGAGCTCGGTGACGAGCGGCATGCGCGGGTTTGCGGTCGTGCATTGGTCCTCGAACGCGCGGTCGGCAAGCTGGTCTACCCGCGACTCGAAGTCGGCGGCGTCAAAGCCGAGCGCCTGGAACGATTCCGGAATCTGCAGCGACAGGTTCAGCTGGCGAATGGCGTTAATCAAGCTCGTGACGCCCTCTTCCGTCGTGCGGGCCTGCAGACCGAGCAGCCTGGCGATGTCGGCATAGCGCTTGTCGGCGACGAAGTGGCTGTATTTCGGGAACGAAGCGAACTTCGTCGGCTGCTGCGCGTTGTACCGGATGACGTGCGGCAGCAGGATCGCGTTGGTGCGGCCGTGCGCCGTGTGATACTGTCCGCCCCATTTGTGCGCGAGGCTGTGGTTAATGCCCAGAAACGCGTTTGCGAAGGCCATGCCGGCAATCGTGGACGCATTGTGCATCTTTTCCCGGGCGACCGGATCGGCCTTGTGATACGAAGCTTCCAAGTTGTCGAACACCAGTTGGATCGCCTTAAGCGCGAGACCGTCCGTAAAGTCGTTGGCCATGACCGAGACGTAGGCCTCGATCGCATGCGTCAGCACGTCCATGCCGGTATCGGCGACCGCCGTCTTCGGCAGGCTGTAGACGTAATCCGGGTCTACGATGGCGACGTCCGGCGTGAGCTCATAGTCTGCGAGCGGATACTTCGTATTGCCTTTGTTCTTGTCGGTGATGACCGCGAACGACGTCACCTCCGAGCCGGTACCCGATGTCGTCGGGATCGCGACGAACTTGGCGTTTTTGCCGAGGCGCGGATATTTGTAGATCCGCTTGCGGATATCCATGAACTTCTGCTTGAGCGAATCGAAGCTGGTGTCCGGATATTCGTAGAACAGCCACATGGCCTTCGCCGCGTCCATCGGCGAGCCGCCGCCGAGGGCGATGATGCAGTCCGGCTTGAACTGAGCCATCATGCGCGTGCCGCGCTCGACCGTGTCGACCGACGGATCTGGCTCGACGTCGCTGAAGATCTCGACGGATACCGGGTCCTTGCGCTTGCGCAGGTAGTAAGCAACCTTCTCCACATACCCGAGCTTCACCATCGCTTCGTCGGTCACGATCATGACGCGGCTGATATCCGGCATCTTCTCGAGATACTGCGTGGCGCCCTTCTCGAAGTAGATTTTCGGCGGCACCTTGAACCACTGCATGTTGACCGTACGGTACGCCACCCGCTTGACGTTGATCAGGTTGACGGCGGTGACGTTCGAGGTCGTCGAGTTGTGGCCGTACGAGCCACAGCCGAGCGTGAGCGAAGGCAGGTTCGTGTTGTAAATGTCGCCGATCGCCCCGTGGGTCGAAGGCGCGTTGACGATAATGCGCCCTGTCTGCAGTCGGGCCGAGAACGCCGTGATGACGGCTTGGTCGTTCGAATGAATGACCGACGAGTGGCCCATGCCGCCGAAGGCGATGACCTGCGCGGCGCGATCGATGCCCTGCTCGGCCGTTTTTACTTTGTAACACGCGAGCACCGGGCTCAGTTTCTCGGCGGACAAAGGAAACTTTTCGCCTACGCCGGCCAGCTCTGCCACGAGCACCTTCGTCGCCGGCGGCACCTGAATGCCGGCCATCTCCGCGATCTTCACGGCCGGTTGTCCGACGATGACTGCGTTGACCGCGCATTTCTCAGGATTGATGACGAGCCGCGATACGGCCTCGATTTCTTCTTTATTGAGGAAATAGCAGCCTTGGCGCGCCATGAGCGCCTTCGCCTGGTCGTAGATTGGCTCGTCGAGGATGACCGCTTGCTCTGATGCGCAAATCATGCCGTTGTCGAACGTCTTGGACAGGATCAGGTCGGTCACAGCCTGCTCGAGATCCGCCGTGCGTTCAATGAAGCAAGGGACGTTGCCCGGACCTACGCCTAACGCCGGCTTGCCGGTGCTGTAGGCCGCCTTCACCATCGCGGAACCGCCGGTGGCCAGCACGAGCGCGATGTCCTTGTGATTAATCAACAGCCCCGTCGCTTCAACGGAAGGGTGCTCGATCCACTGAATGCAATGCTCGGGCGCTCCGGCGGCCAGTGCCGCTTCGAGCAGCGTTCTCGCCGCGGCCGAGCTCGACTTCTGCGCCGACGGATGAAAAGCGAAGACGATCGGATTGCGCGTCTTGGCGGCGATCAGCGACTTGAACATCGTCGTCGAGGTGGGGTTCGTCACCGGCGTGATGCCGGCGATCACACCGACCGGCTCGGCGACCATGCGGTAGTTTTCGTAGACATTCTCCTCGATCACGCCTACCGTCTTCTCCGCCTTGATGCTGTGATAAATGTATTCCGTCGCGAAAATGTTCTTCGTGATCTTGTCTTCATAGACGCCTCTGCCGGTCTCCTCGACCGCGATCTTCGCGAGCGGCATATGCTGATCAAGTCCGGCCAAAGCCATCGCCTGCACGATCCGGTCGACCTGCTCCTGATTCAGCCGCATGTACGCTTCGAGCGCCCTGTTGGCTCGCTCCGCGAGCAGATTCACTTCGTCTTGCGCGGACATAAATTCGGCTTGCGCTTTTTCTTTCGTCGCCATCCTCGTGGCCTCCCGTCAAATATTGATTTCCTCCGTCGGTCTCGGCGGCCTGACGATATGGACGGCGGCCGGAGAACTCCGGCCGCCGTGCCAATCAGCCAGGCGATGAATCAGTGCGCGACAGGCGTGCCGTGCGTGCCGCCGTCATGCTTCTTGTCCGTGATGGCGTGCTTGATTTTGCCGAAGCCCTTGCGGATAAGCGGGAGCAGGTAGTAGTCGAGTCCGAAGCGTCCGGCATTGGCGCCCGCCGTGAAGACGATGAAGCCGAGGACGAGCAGCCATGGGTTCGTGCTTACGGTGCCCGCGAAGAGGAACAGCGTGTTGAGCAGCATTCCGAAGAAGGCGGCGGTTACCGTGAGTCCCCCGACGATCAGCCCTACGCCGATCAGGAACTCGCCAAGCGGGATAAGCACGTCGATCAATTTGACGTTCGGCAGCGCGAAGTGCTCGATGAAGTAGGTGTAGTTGGGGAAGATGACTTCGTTCGTCGCGTGGTCGGCTACCGGCTTGGCGACCGCTCCTTGCAGGAATCCTTTTGCAGTGAAACCGCCCGTCAGCTTATGCCATCCTGCGTCGATCCACTGCCAGCCGACATAGATACGGAGAAGCGTTACTGCGACTGCTGCCCATACGTTTTCTTTGAACCACTTGGTGACCATAATGGCCATCTCCCTTTTCGCCTTTAAGGCGTTTAATAGTGACTGTCGTTTGTCTTGCTCGCCTTACAACCTCAGTATGAAGGCTGCGATCCATTTCGAATGTGACGGATCTCACAATTCGTTATTATTTCTTGTGAATTTTTTCACTTATCTTCGCATGCCCTTAATAACTGTAAACGTTCGAGTGATCCTCCAAAGTATCGATGATCTCCTCCTCCTCGTTCAGCCGGTTCTTCAAGAAGGCGTAAGCTTGGAGAAGATAGGACGACAGCGCCTTCGCTTCCTCCGGCGAGATCGGCAGCACCGACTGTTCCAACGTGTTCAGGAAAGAGCCGATGAACCGTTCCGCGAGACCGTAATCCTGTTCCATGAGCGTGAACAGATCGGGCTCCGTCTCAAGGTACCATACCGCGTAGGGGAAGAGTTCCGTTTTTTCCCATGCGATATGCGCGCTCCACTCGGTCATGAAGTGCTTCACGCGTTCGTTCAGGATTCGGACATTAACGTTCAGGTGAATAATGTCCTCGTCCTTGCGTACCGTGCACACCTGCGCGTACAGGTCCGCGAGTTCCTCTTCCAAAGCGTCGTGCTCCTGCCGGGCTCTGACGACCGCATCGTTTAGCAGTGTGTATCGCTCGTCGTCGCCGCCGTAAGGCTTCAGCGCGTTGTCCGTGTTGGTTGTCGTTTTCATCGGTGGTTCCTCCTTCAGGTTTATCGGGGCATTGCTTCTTTTGATGAATTAAATATAACGTGATTCGGAATTAAGTAATGTGAAAAAAATCACAATATTGGAGCGGCCACGAAATAGACACAACCTCACTTCTCTCGTTTGAAAGACATCCCCTTCTTTCAGGAGCTGTCGTTTGTTGCCTGGTAACGCGCGGCGCGCGATGCTGGCTCAGTAGGGCGGGCAACTCGACTCTATTTATCCCGTTTTAACAATATCCCCTTTAGTAAGGAAAACCGATAAAGGGGGCCGATCGCGTTTTAACGACATCCCCTTCGAACAGGTTCATATCTTTCATGCAGCTAAGCAAGCGGATGATTGAGCAGCGTATTTTTGAGCAAAAAAAGAGCGTGCAATAAAACCTATTATCTGGTAATATGAGAACATTAGTTCCTATTAAAAGGGAGGATTCATATGTCCAGCGGTTTTTCGATTCGGGATTCCATACCTTGCTATGCCGAAGAAGATTGCGCTGGCGCGCTTTTTGCAGCCAAGTGGCCCGACGGCTTCCGTTGCCCCCGCTGCTGGCATTCACGTTACTACGATATAGCCTCCCGCGGACGCCGGCTTTTCGAATGCCGCTCCTGCTCCCATCAGACATCGCTTACGGCCGGCACCGCGCTCGAGGGCACGCGCACGCCGCTGACCAAGTGGTTCAAGGCCATGTACCTGATGCAATTCGGCATCAGCGCCGTGCTGCTCGCCGAGTTGATCTGCGTGACTTATAAGACCGCCTGGCTGATCAACCACAAATTGCGCCATGTCATCGGTGAACAAGATGGCGCCCGGCCTCTTGAGGGGAGCCTGCAACTGTTGGGTGAATATTACGGCTATGAATACCACCGGTATTTCAGCGATAAGCTCGCTCAGGGTGCGTTGAAACCGCAGCCGATCGTGATCGGTGCCTCGCTCGATCAGACGGGAGAGGTCGTTCATCTCAAAATGAAGGCCGTCGACGGAATCGATGGGACTGCCGTTCCTGGCAGAGGCGGTTCGGAGGATGAGGAAGCGGTGGAGCGGTTTTTGCATAACCATACTGCAAATCGCGGGGACTTCGGTAAAACGGAACTGCTGCAGCGCAGCCATCGCGGCCGCAAAGCGCCGCATCACGCATGGCTCGGCGTTGTACGTTGGTTGGCCTGGACGTTCGGCGGAATCGGCCCTAAGCATCTGCAGTCGTATTTGAACGAATTTTGTTTCCGCTACGTTTCCGGGAGCAGAACGCTGGAAGCGCTGATCGCGTGCATCGGCACATCGAGAACGATCACGTATCGAAGCTTGGTAAGCGCGCGTTCCGGCATTCGCCCGATCCGCTGGGCGTTTAGACAACCGGAACGGAGCAGGCGGCATGCCGGTTAAGCGCGGACCTTCAGCCGACTTGCCAGAATAGCATCGCTGCTCGGGCGCGCATCTTTCCCTGATTTAAGGGGATATTGTTAAAACACCGGAAAAAGGAACCTGTACGCGCGGAATATGGATATTCGTGGTATTGAAAGCAAGAGCTCCCAACTTCAACCAGCCGGTACCGTCAACGTGACGGTCGTGCCGTGGCCCGGTTCAGAATGCAGCTTTAATTCGCCGGAAACGGCACGCGCGCGTTCTTCCATGCTGAAAAGGCCGACGCCGGAGCTTGCCGACGTACGGATGAAGCCGACGCCTTTGTCCATAATAACGACCCGAATTAGACCGTCGATCTCCCGCAGCGATACGAAGGCTTCGGACACGCCAGCATATTTGCCGACATTGGTCAGCGCTTCCTGGACGACGCGGTAGATGGTCGTCTCGGCGAGAAGCGCCGGACGGCGCTTAAGCTCGCAATCGAAGCGCACCTGGATCCCGTAATGGCCCTCGAAGTGCTCGATGTAAGTCCGAAGCGCCGGCACGACGCCGAGGTCGTCCAGCACGGACGGCCGCATCTCCCAGGCGAGTCCCCGGACCTCCGACATCAGCTGCGATACTTGCTGTCCCAGCATCGCGAGGCCCTCGTCCTCCCGTTCGGCCAGCAGCCGATCGATCGTGATCTTGAAGAAGAACAAGCTCTGTCCGATTCCGTCGTGCAAATCCCGAGAAAAGCGCCGTCGCTCTTCCTCCTGAATTTGCATCATCTGTGCCAGCATCGACTGCAGCTCGGCTTCCGCCTCCTTGAGGCGCGTGACCTCGTGGCGGATCGCCAGGTATTGATACGGATGGCCTTCGCCGTCCGCGAACGGCACGATGGTCGTATCTACCCAATACTCGCGCCCAGTTTTGCCCCGGTTTTTAATCTCCCCGCGCCACACTCGGCCGGACGAGATCGTCGTCCAAAGTTCTTTCATGAACGATTTGCCATGGTAGCCCGAGTTGACGAGACGATGATCTTGTCCGATGAGCTCGGAGCGATCGTAACCGGAAATTTCGCAGAACTTGTCATTTACGTAGCGGATCTTCCCCCTGCGGTCGGTGATGGCAACGATCGCCGACTCGTCGAGCGCGAACTTGACGTCCGCAAGCTGCTTGAGCGAGCGGCGAAGTTCTTCCCTGTACTCGCCGTCGGCCACGCCAATGTCCAGTCTCGAGAGCAAGCTCTCTACCTGTGCCGCCAACATTTCCGCATGATACTCGGGAAATCCGGCATGTTCTTTTTTAGTCAAAGGTCAACAGCCCCTTTTTCATCGCGAATTTGACAAGGTCAGGGCGTGTCCGCAGCTCTAGCTTCTCCATTAGGTTGCTCTTGTGGGACTCCACGGTCTTGACGCTGATAACAAGCTGCTCAGCGATTTCCTTGTTAGAGTATCCCTGCGCGACCTTGGCGAGGATCTCCTTCTCCCGATCCGACAGGGACTCGTAAGTACCTGCGTGATCACCGTTCTTCAGCTTGTCCAGATAGTCGCTCATCAGCCGCTTGGTCGCGGTCGGATATAGATAAGCCTGCCCCTCTGCCACATGGCGTATCGCCGACAAAAGCTCCTCGTGCGGCGCGCTCTTAAGGATATAGCCCGACGCGCCCGATTGAATCGCCCTGAATAGATAGCCTTCATCATCGTGCATCGTCAAGATGAGGACGGCGATGTCCGGAAACGACTTTTTAAGCTCTGCGGCCGCCGTAAGACCGTCTTTGCCGTGAGGCATGCTGAGATCCATAAGCACGACGTCCGGCCGAAGGGCGCCGGCTTGCGCGATCGCTTCGTCTCCGTCCGCGGCCTCTCCGACGACCTCCATCTCCTGTCTGCCGTTCAGGAGCATCATTAGCCCGGAACGAACGATAGCGTGGTCGTCGACGACCAGTATGCGGATCATTTTTATTCCTCCCCGTCGCGCAAAGCACCGCTTTTTTTACCATTTTACCATAGCGATCGAAAACTTGGCGTATCGCGACGCCATCTACATCGATCCTGCCGTAGACAGTCCCGTCAACAGAACGGCGATTCGTTCGCCTGCGGCGGCCACCATCCTGCGTTCCTCGGTGCGATACACCCTTTTCCTGCGGTCGCCGGCGATGAGAATGCCTGACGGCGAACCACGAAGATAAAGCGGAACAGCATAGGCCACGCGCAGATCTTCCGCGAGCAGCAGCGGATACTCCTGCAGCCGGCGCGTATAAAGCAACTCCGACATGCTGAGCGGCATTGCTCTTCCTATCTTCAACACGGTCGCGGATAAGCCGCGTCCCGGTTTTTCGGAAATGCCGGCATATCGTTCGTTGGTTTGACCGGACGCCGCCGGCCATCTCAGGTTCAGCAGCGGCGCCTCGGTCAGGCCGATCGCGCAAAAGTCGCACCCCATCTCCGCGCGCAGCGTCGCCAGGATCGCCAGAATCGCCTCGCGGCTCCTATGTTCGATCATTTTCCATCCCTCCAAGCCTTGCGTATCACGTTCCCTTCCCTCTAGTGTAATGGAGCGCCGCCTCCACGTGATTCGGGGAATTCCCCGATTTCATCAGGGGGAAACTCCTGATTCCGCCCCTGACTGTGACGATACTCACAAAAAGATAAGGGAATTCCCGCGCCAGAATCAGGAGGTTCCCCGATAAAAGCCGAACCGGGAATACGGTATGATGGAGTCATCAAAGGGATTCGGATGGGGGACGCGGTCATGGGCGAAGCGTTGAAGAAAAGGGTAGCAGGCGAACGGGCGCAAGAAAATGAACTTGGGATTCACCGCTTCTTCTCGGAGGATCAGTTCGCCCGTCTGGAAGAGCTGATGTACCCGAAGCATGTCGAAAAAGGCAGCTATTTATTCTGGGAAGGCGAGCAGGCCGGCAAGTTGTACTACCTGCGGTCGGGCAAGGTAAAGCTGCGGAAGTCGACGGCAGAAGGCAAGGACTTCATGCTCTCGGTCATGCAGGCGGGGGATCTCATCTGGGAGCCTGAAAACGGGCTGACAAAGGTTCATTCGTTTAGCGCGGAGGTACTGGAGGACGCCGAGCTTGGCGTCGTGCAGTGGAGGGACTTGGAGATTCTGTTGTATCGGTACGGCGACTTCGCCGTCCGCTTCATGAATTGGATGGCGATCACGCAGCGCGTGAGCGAATCCAAATTCCGCGACCTGCTGTTGTTCGGCAAACCTGGCGCGCTCGCTTCGACCTTGATCCGCATGGCCAACACGTACGGCATCGCTACGGCAGAAGGCATCAAAATCACGCTTAAGCTGACCCATACGGAGATCGCGGACATGATCGGCACTTCACGCGAGAGCGTGAACCGGATGCTGAACGGACTGAAAGAAGAAGGCGTCATCGACATCCGCCAAGGCCGCATTTACGTGCTTCAACTGAACGCGCTGCGCGAGATCTGCCATTGCCCGACCTGCCCCGGCTGCCCTAAAGAGATCTGCCGGATATAAATCCGACGTCAAGCGAACAGATTGTAATGCAATCGTAATATAGCTTTCATCTTACCTTCATCTTCGCCGGTTACAATACAGACATGACCCCCCTTTTCAATAATATATCTTTTGGGCTTGCAGCTTCGGCTGCAGGCCCGCTTTTTTTTTGTCCAGGGTTCCTCCGCACCTTCTTCTGGGCAGGCGCATATCGTACCTTAGCGACATTCGCCCAGCCGAGGAGGAATACGTGCATGACAAATAAAGGGCAGAACCGTCGGCAGCCGGCAGCCAAGCAAACGCGACGGCAGCAAGGAGCGAAGAGCGAAGCGACGCTCCACGCCAAAGCGCCCGTTAAAAAAAAGACGGGCATCGCCGTTAAGCAGAGTCCGCAATCGGCGTCCTTCGAGCCGGACATCCCGGTAAGACAAATCCCATGGTGGTTCACGCCCGAACACCAGCGCGCGCTCGGACCGGGAGGCGGCGCTCACATAGGCGGCTTGCTGCCGCCGCGGCCGCCTGGCCATGGCTTGCATCCGGGGCATGGACCAGGTCCGCATCCGGGCCCTTTTCCTCCAGGACCTGGTCCGCATCCGGGGCCTGGACCATTTCCGCCGGGGCCATTCCCACCCGGACCGGGGCCGTTCCCGCCAGGACCAGGTCCGTTTCCGCCTCCTAGACCGCCGTTCCCGCCAGGTCCGGGGCCGTTCCCCATTCCGATTCCGATCCCGCTGCCGATTCCCGTTCCCGGACCCGTGCCCGTTCCTGTTCCCGTTCCGCTCCCCGAACCGGCCAGCTTCGTAGCCGTAACGGTCGAAGGCGGCATCGGCTTCCCGAACATCTCCGGCACCAGCTACGTGACGTTTTATCCCGGCATGACGCTGCGTCAAGCGCTTTTTGCGACCGGCAGGGTGCAGTTCGGGCCAAACGGATTTATCGTTAGCGTGGCCGGCATCCCTGTAGGTGGACCGATCGGGCTGATGGTACGCTATAACGGCCGCGTAATTCCGCAGACGCTGCTGGATCAGCCGATTACGCCGGGCAGTACGATCACCCTTAGCCTGTTTTACTTTTAATAACTAGGCCAACGCAAAAGAACCGTACCTTAACGAGTACGGTTCCTTTTGTTGTGTAACGATAGCATCGACACCGGTTCGCGCTCAACCGACCTCGCGCCGTACCCGCCGCTTAAGCAGCAGCGGGACAAGCATGGCGGCGGCGAACACCGCGATCGCCAGCGCGATCTCGCGCCAGTCGCCTCGCGTCAGGCTCGCGCCGAGAAAACAGAAGGCGAACGTGCCCGGCAGCGTGCCGATCACCGTCGCGGGCACATACGCGCGCAGCGGCACCCGCGCGGCTCCGGCGGCGTAGCTGACAAGATCGAACGGCACGAACGGCGCGATCCGCAGCATGAGCACCATCGGAAAGCCGCGGCGCTGCATCGCGCCCTCAAGCTTGCGCAGCCGCGGATCGTCGCGTCCCTTGAAAAAGCCGAGCCCGACCTGGCGCGCCAGCAGAAACGACAGCACTGCCCCCGGAATTTCGCCCAAAAACGTATAAAGCATGCCGTACCACGTGCCGAAAGCAAGCCCGCCCGCCAGCGTCAGCACCGACGCAGGGAACAGCACGAACGGTCTGGCGACGAATAGACCGATGTAAACGGCGGGCGCGATCCAACCGAAGGACAGCATCCAGTCGCGCAGCGTGTTCGGCGTTATTTTCAAGTAATGGAAGTTGACCCACAGCAGCGCGCACGCAACCGCGGCGATGGCTAGCGACAGCAGAACGACCTTGCGGCTCACACGAACACTCCCGTCTTGAGTCCCATGAAAGCATCATACAAGATTTGTAAGCCTTTTTCCAAATCGAACGAAACTACTGACGAAGCTTGAACTTCACGGTCAGCATGCTGTCTCCGTCCTCTCCGCCAGCAAGCGACTCCATCGTATAGCTGACCGACGACAGCTCGGGCATCAGCTTGAGCAGCGCGTCGAGGTCGGGCTTGGCCTCGGACGTGTAGCGCATCTTGGCCGTCGTCTGGCCGGCCGCGGCAGCCGCACGAATCTTCGCGGCGATCTCTTTGACCGTGGACACCGTACGGGACGGATCCAGGTAGTCCAGCCCCATATCCTCGCGCAGATCCTCGTAAAATGCCGTACGCGTCTTGTCTTTGGCCATCAGCGCATCGAGCGTGTTCTTGTACGAAGTGACAGCCTGGGGATAAACGGACTTCCACGTATGATCCTTTTTCAAAGCGCTGTCCGTCACCAGATAATAGCCGTACGTCGTCCTCCCCTTGACGTCCGGCACCGGGTCGTCGAACGTCGTGTCCAGCTGGTACCAGACGCCGTCCAGCTTGACGAGATTCCACGTGTGCGCGCCGGTGCTCACGGTGCCTTCGACGATGCGGGCGGGAATGCCGGCGTCCGTCAGCAGCCTGTAGGTAAGCGAGGCATAGCCCTGGCAGACGGTCAATCCGTTCTTAAGCGCATCGTAAGCCGAGTGGCGAACGAGCGAACGGTCGTAAGCGACATGGAGCAGCACCCAGTCGTGAATGGCTTTTACCTTTTGATGGGCGTTCATGCTCTTGGAGACGATGGACGCGAGGATCTGCTTCGACCGCGTATTTACATATGCGGTTTGCTCCGCATTTTCCCAATATTTCATATTCACGCTTAAGGTGGAGGTGGTGCCGTTGGTGCTTACGGTATAACGATAGGAGCGGATCGCGTACTTGAGATAATCGTCGGCCGCGAAGACGTTGTCGAACGCCTTGGTTACGTCCGCGGTGGCCAGCTTGCCCTTGAGCACGACGCTGAAGGATTCGCTGCGGGCGCCCAGCTTCTGCTTGAGATTGCTCTGGAGCGTCGTCGCCTCTTCCGCCGAGACGGCGGCCACGGCCGTATCGCGGTAAGGCCATACCGAGGAAGCCAGCAGCAGCGCGGAAGACAATAAAAATCCGGTAATGGCCCTTAGCTTTCGTTTGGACGCGGTCATCTCTCGCTCTCCCTCCGGGTCTGCATGCTTGTACAGCGATTCGCGGCGCTTCGTAACCTTTGCACCCTTACATGGTATAATCTATCATGAATGCGGAGACGGGGGGATGGGCCGTTTGAATCGAATTATGACGTTGAACCTGGGACCGGACGCTTTTTTTTCTTCTTATCGGCAGACGACGGGCGATCAGGACTGGCTGGCCTATCACGCCCATCAAGGCATCGAGCTGCTGTACGTCCACCAGGGACTCGGAGAAGCGATGACCGAGGACGCCCGCTACCCGATCCGCGCCGGCACGCTGCTGCTGTTTTTGCCCTATCAGCTCCACAAGGTCGAGGTACCGTCCGTGCCCGGCGCGCCTTATATACGTTCGCTTGTGAAGTTCGATCCCCGGATCGTCGAGCCTTACCTGGCGCCCTACCCTGGGCTTGCCCGCTGGTTTCTGATGCTGAAACGGGGCCTGCTGACCGGCTCCTTTTGCGATCTTGGGACGTCGGAGCGTCTGCCCGGCCTGCTGCGAGACTTCCACGAGCTTTATGGCGCTTCCGGCCCGGACAAAGAGGAGGAGCGTTCGCTGTTCCTCGTATCGCTGCTCCATGAGCTGCGGCATCGGGTGTTCCCGGAAGGCGTCCGCGACGTCTCTCCCGAAGCCGAAGGACGCTCTCTGCATATCGACCGCATCATGGATTGGATCGAGGCGAGGTACGCGCGTCCGTTCGATCTTCAGTCGCTCTCGGGCGAGCTGCATCTGTCGCCGTACTATCTGTCGCACCTGTTCAAGGAGCATACGGGCAGCAGCCTTCGGGACTACATCACCGCCCGCCGGATTCGCGAGGCATGCAGGCTGCTCAGCTCGACCTCGGATTCGATCCGGTCGATCGCGGAGCAGGTCGGGGGCTTCGGGGCCTCGCATTTTTGCCAGCTTTTTAAAAAAAGCAAGGGAATGAGCCCCGAGACGTTCCGCCGGACCGTGCAACAAGGTTTTTCCGCCGCTCCCTGACTATGGACCGCTGACCGCAACTTAGCCATATACTCCCGCAACCCGCCCGAAGGCATCCTCTATATAATGGGGGTGAAAAGAACTTCGGATCAGGGAGGCAATTCGATATGTGGCAGCAAGCGATCAACGACGCGCTCGGCATTACCGCCCGCAACCTCGAGCGGTTCGGGGACCAATTTCCCCATGTCAGCGACGGCTCCAACAAGTACGTGCTCAACGACAATACCGACTGGACCGACGGCTTCTGGTCCGGCATCTTGTGGCTCTGCTACGAATATACGGGAGACAAGCAATACCGCGACGGCGCCGCCCGGACGGTCGAGAGCTTCCGCAACCGGCTGGCGCAATTCGGCAATCTGGATCACCACGATATCGGCTTCCTCTACTCGCTGTCGGCCAAGGCCCAATGGATCGTGGAAAAGGACGAGGCCGCGCGCAAGCTGGCGCTTGAAGCGGCAGACGTACTCATGCGCCGCTGGCGTGCGGATGCCGGCATCATCCAAGCCTGGGGACCGAAGGGCGATCCGGAAAACGGCGGCCGCATCATCATCGACTGCCTGCTGAATCTGCCGCTCCTGCTCTGGGCAGGCGAACAGACGGGCGATCCCGAATACCGTCGCGTCGCCGAGGCGCACGCGCTGAAGAGCCGCCGCTTCCTCGTGCGCGGCGACGATTCGAGCTATCATACGTTTTACTTCGATCCGGAAAACGGAAACGCGATCCGCGGCGGCACGCACCAGGGCGATACGGACGGCAGCACGTGGACGCGCGGCCAAGCTTGGGGCATCTACGGCTTCGCGCTGAACAGCCGTTATCTCGGCAATGCCGACCTGCTGGAGACTGCAAAGCGCATGGCCCGGCACTTCCTCGCCCGCGTGCCAGAGGACGGCGTCGTCTACTGGGACTTCGAGGTGCCGCAGGTGCCGTCCTCGTACCGCGACAGCTCCGCCTCCGCCATCACGGCATGCGGCCTGCTGGAGATCGCGAGCCAGCTCGACGAGAGCGATCCCGAGCGCCAGCGCTTCATCGACGCGGCGAAGGCGACCGTCTCCGCGCTGCGCGACGGCTACGCCGAGCGCGACGACGGCGAAGCCGAAGGCTTCATCCGCCGCGGCTCCTATCACGTGCGCGGCGGCATTTCGCCCGACGATTACACGATCTGGGGCGACTATTATTACCTGGAGGCGCTCCTGCGTCTGGAGCGCGGCGTGACGGGGTATTGGTACGAGCGGGGACGTTAATTTCCCGCCAATGACAAAGCGCATAAGAAAGCCGGCAGGATCAAGGAGATCCTGCCGGCTTCTTGCGTTTTATCGAATAGCCAAAATACTGTGTTGAACGACGTCAAGCCACTCGTTCGCGATCAATCGGTTGCCCGCCGCCGTCGGGTGAACGCCGTCGAAGATCCAGTCCGAGGCCTTGGTACGCTCGGCCGCCCGATCGAACGGCTCCTGAAGCGGAACGAATAGCGCCTGGAACTCCCGCGCCAGCTGCCGGGCGATGACGCCGTAACCGTCGATTCGGGTCCGCCATTCTCCCCAGTTTTCCTCGGTGGCGCCCCCTTTCAGAATAAACGGCTCGCAAAGCACGAGACCGGCTTCGGGCAATACCTCCCGCGTTTCCTCCAGCAGATGGCGGTACGCCCGCTCGAACCGGTCCGTCGCCCCGCTCGGCTCGCCCGCCATGATCCGCCATGCGTCGTTAACGCCGATCAGCACGCTGATCAGATCCGGCTTCAAATGAAAAGCGTCCTCGTTCCATCTCGCGTACAGATCGGACACGCGGTTGCCGCCCACGCCCCGATTGATAAACCGGTGGCTGCTTTCCGGGTACTCGCAGCCGAGCTGCGCCGCGATCAAGTACGCATAGCTGTGCCCGAGCGCCGCATTCGGGTCGTTGCCGTCGCGCCTCCAGCTGCCGTCCGTAATCGAATCGCCTTGAAATAAAATCGTCTTACCCTTTCCGTCGCTCATGCGCTTCACTCCGTTTCGTTGTCCGTACCGTGAATGAGAGAAAGTTTGCTGCCTGCCCGCATGACAAAGGGAAGCAAATGACCCAAAGAGCCAATGATCAAGGGAGCAATACCTGAAACGCCAAACTCGCGCTAACCGTACCGTACGGCGCCAGACATACGGCCGTCCCGGCAGCGATGCTGTCCTCCAGCGCGGCCGCCGGCGGCGAGGAGAACATCTCCAGCCCCACGTTGTAGTGGCTGCCGAAGTACGGCGGGCTTGCCTCGCCGCCGTGATCCCGCCAAAACCAGAGATACGGCCATACTTCGGCATCCCAGCTCACCTCTGCGCCGATGCCGCCCGGCCGCCTCAGCGCGTAGCGGCCGGCCCCGGCCGGCAACACGCCGAAGCCTCCCGGGCTGCCCTTCGCAGGAAGCGCATAACATGTCTCCCCATCCGGCAAGGAAATGAGCGTGCCCGGGACGAGAAACGGCTCGCCGAACGTGATATGGTGTCCCCAATCGGCATGTACGACGGACGGCGAAACGTTCGTCAGCCGCTCTTCCAGCCGAAAGCCGGCTTCGCCGCTCGTCATCTCGATGCTTTTCTCGATCGCCAGCGGCAGCGACCGCAGCTCCAGCCGGAAGACGACGCGGATGCGCGCCGGGCCGTCTTCCGCGATCTCGTAGCGCCAGGCGGACAACGCCGCCTCTCCGTACGCTTCAAGCTCCGTTCCCCGATGTTGGTGGCGACCTCCCAAATTGGGGAGGATCTCCTGCCATCCGCCCTCGTATTGGCTCTGAAAATCGCCGAAGGCCGCCTCCTTCGGACGAAGCCCAAGCCGCGTGAACCACGCGAAGTCGGTATCGGTCGGCTTGTGCAGCAGCTCGATCAGATCCGTTCCCTTGCCGGGCAGCACGGTCAGGCGGAACGCCTCGTTTTCCATGACCACGGCTTCGTAGCCCTTGTAGACCAGATCACGCTTGATCCGGCACCCGAAATTGCGATCGTCCGCTCTCACGCCGCGTTACGTCCCGCTCTGCTGCGCCAGGAACGCCTCGACCTGCTTCTTCAGCTCCGCCTTGATCGCCGCGATATCGGTTTGCAGCGCTTTGTTGCTTTCCCACTTCGCTTGCAGCTTCTGCAGACCTGTCTCAGGCGTCTCGACCATGCCGAGCTGGTAGGCCAGCGTTTCGGTGGAGATCTTGGCGAAGTCCGGGTTGGCAAGCTGGTTCTTCACCGGCTCCTGGTTAAAGGCGAAGCCCGCAAGCGCGGAACGCACGTAGGACTTTTCGTCGGCGACGTACCGGTAGTACGCGACCAGATCGTCCGGAACGTTGGCGGACAGACGGATATAATTCGGATTCCAGGTCAGCATGTAGCCCGGGAACGTATAATTTTGCAGCGTATCGATGCCGTCGGGGTACTTGAACTTGTCGTCGCCGACCGGCTCCCAGTTCTTGCCTTTAATGCCGAGCTCGAACAGATCGTGGTTGTCCTGGTTTTCGAAAATCCAGTTGATGAACGCCATTGCGCGGTCCGCGTTGGCCGAGGTTTTCGGAATGCAGAGGAAGTTCCAGACGCGGAAATCCGAGATGAGCGTCGGATTCGGCTGAACCATGTCGCGCACGGTCTTCTGCACGACGAACATGCCGAGCTCCGCCGACGGAACGCCCGCTTTGAGCTGTGCGTTGACGGCGTCCAGGTTGGCGACGCCCTCCATCATCGAAGCCGCCTTGCCGGCCGTGAACGTGCCGCGCGCGTCCTTGCGGACGATCGGCTCCTTTTCGATGTACCCTTTGTCGTGCCATTCACGGATGGTCTGATACGTCGTATAGTCCGGCTGATTGAAAGGCGCGGGAAACGCCGCGGCGCTATCCTGCTTGTCGCCCGTCAGCTTGACGCCCTTGACCGTCTTGCCGTCCAGTTGCAGCGTCGCGACGACGTTCGGCGCCAGGTTCAGGTCCCACAGTCCCGCCTCATACTTCACGGGCAAGTCCTTGTTGAAGTCGATCGCGGCCGTCGCGCCGTAGTTCCCGTCGTTGCGGATGACGAACGGAATCATGTTTTTGTCGTTCGCCAGCACTTGGTCGAAGTAGGCCGTCAGCTCCTCGTAGGACTTGATGTCGCTCATCCCGTACTTGGCGGCCAGGTCCTTGCGGTAGTAGATGACCGCCATATCGCTCAGGTACTGGCCCAGCGGCACGCCGTACGTATGCAGCTGCCCGTCCGCGCCGGTGAACTTGTTGTTGTCCAGGTAGCCGCTGCCGAACGCCTTCTTTAGCCCGGGATATTGGTCGTTGTTGAAATAGCCGTCGAGATTCGTATAGTTGTCCTTGGCGATGAACGCGTTCATGTTCATCCAGGGCGCGTCGAACGCGATGTCGACCTGCTCGCCCGCCGCCAGCTTCAGCTTGAGCTTGTTGACGTAATCCGCCTGCGGGGTGAACGTAACCTTCAGCTTCAGGTTCAGCGTATCCTTCGTCCGGCGCTCGAACTCGGCCACCACCTCGTCGAACTGCTTCGGCTTGTCGCCCCACAGCATAATGTTAAGCGTCAGCGGTTCCGGCGTCTTTTCCCCGGCCGTCCCCGCCGTCTGCGTCGCCGCCGCGCTGCCGGACGCGCTTGCTTCGCTACTGGTTCCGCTTGCGGCATTGCCGCCGCCGTTTCCGCCGTTGCTGCACGCCGCAAGCAGGCTCAGCGCCAGCGCGGATGCCAGCATCGGCGCCAGCTTTCCTATTGCGTTTCTCTTCATGTCTAGCCCTCCCGATTATGAATGATGCCATCTAAGCCGTATCGAATTGCCGTGCTGAAGCTATGTCAACCGGCCTTGCGGCCGTGCTCAGCCTTTAATAGCGCCGACCTTCAATCCCCCGACGAAATAACGCTGCAGGAACGGATAGAGGAAAATGATCGGCCCGACCGTGACCATCGCAGTGGCGAGCCGCACCGTGTAGGCCGGAACCGCCTGGACCGTTGACGGCGTGCCGGACACGGCGATATTTTGCGCCATATCGATGTTTCGGATAATCTGCATAATGATATATTGCAGCGAATAAAGCTTCGGGTTTTCAATGTACAGCATAGCCGGCGCCCAGGAGGACCAGTAGGCGAGCGCATAGAACAGCCCGATCGTGGCCAGCGCCGGCAGCGACAGCGGGAGTACGATGGACCGCAAGATCCGCAGCTCCCCCGCGCCGTCCAGCTTCACGGATTCGAACAGCTCCTTCGGAATGTCGTTGAAAAAGTTTCGCATCAAAAACAGATTCCATGGCGACAGCACGGCAGGAAGGATGTAAACCAAGATCGTATCCTGCAGATGGAGATACCGGGTCGTCAGAATGTAGCTGGACACCATGCCGCCGCTGAACAGCATCGTAAAGTAGAAAAACAGGGCGAGCTGCGGCGCATAACGGAGCCGGTTTCCGGACAGGGAATACGCGGCAAGGCTAGTGACCAGAAGACTGAGCGCCGTGCCGGCGACCGTGATAAAAATGGTGACGAGGTAAGCGTCCGGTATCGTATTCGTGCTGAAGATCGCTTTGTAGGCGTTAAGCGAAACCGCCTCCGGCAGCAGCCGGTATCCGTTACGCAGCAGCGTCGCTTCCTCCGTAAAGGAGCTGGCGATCACGAGCAGGAACGGATACAGGCACAAGGCGGCGAAAACAATCGTAAAGGCATAGAATAGGACCGCCAGCCATTTGTCGTTGCGGGAATTTTGCATTGCGGACGTGTCGCCTCCTTGCTGTTTAGAATAGGGCGGATTCGCGATCGAGCTTGGCCGCGATCTTGTTCGCCGTGACGACGAGCAGGAAGCCGACCACGGATTGGTACAGCGCGATGGCCTGCGTCATGCCCAGCGAGCCGGACGTCCTCAGCGCTCTGAACACGTAGGTGTCGATCGTGTCCGTGCTTCCGAAGAGGAACGAGTTGTCGCCGACGAGGGAGTAGATCATCTCCAGATTGCCGCCGAAAATGTTGCCCAGACTGAGCAGGAACAGCATGACGATCGTGCTCTTCAGCAGCGGCAGCGTAATGCGGAAGATGCACTGGAAGCGGGTAGCGCCGTCGATCCGCGCCGCCTCGTATAGCTCGCGGTCGATGCCGACGATCGCGGCCATGTAGACGATCGCGCCGAAGCCCGCCGTTTTCCACAGATTAACAAGTACGAGGATCGGCGGCCATACGCCGGGCTCCGTGTAGAAATCGATGGGCGCAAGTCCAGCCGCATGCAGGAACTGGTTGATCGCGCCGGTATCCGCCGTAAAGAAGGTGACGGAGAACAGCCCGATGATCGGCCACGAGATAAAGTTCGGCAGGATCATGACGGACTGTACGGTCCGAACGACCGCATTGCGCCCGAGCTCGGTCAGCATGACGGCAAGCGCCAGCGCCAGCGCGGTTCCGGTGAGAATGAACATCAGGTTGAAGAACACCGTGTGAAACGTAATGATCAGCCAATCGCTGCCCCGGAAGAAAAACCGGAAGTTGTCGAGGCCGACCCACTCGCTGCCGAACAAGCCGGCGAGCGGATTAAAATCCTGGAACGCGATCGCGACGCCCGCCATGGGCAAATACGAGAACACGACGCTGAACAGGACGGCCGGAACGGCCAGCAGGTAAAGGGAACGATTATGAACGATTTCCCGGATGCCTCTATGTTTGTTCGTTATGCGGCTCATCTGCCCGCCCCCCTTTCGCTTTTTATTGTAACCCCTTTCAGGGAAATCCCGGGACGGAACGGTTTGCTGCATTGGGAAGGTTTTTTTGCGCTGATTCGCCGCAAAAAGCAAAAAAACCGGCCATTTCGGCGATAAGATTCGCCGTAAATGGCCGGATGGCACCGGGTTGCACCGAATGGCACCGGACTGCACCTGAGGGCACCTGAGGGCACCGGGTCGTACCGGGTCGTACCGGGTGGTACTGGAGGGCACTGGAGGGCACTGGATGTCATTGGATGTCATTGGATGTCATTGGATGTCATTGGATGGCCCGGATGGCTATTCGTCTTCCTGTGCCTTGATTTCGTTCCGGCTGCGGAGACGGTACTCGCCCGGCGTAAGACCGGTCTTGAGCCTGAAGATTTTGCCGAAATACTTTTCGTCCTCGAAGCCCGACAGCTCCGCGATCCGGTACACCGGCTCGTTCGTGTTGCGCAGCAGCTGCTCCGCCTCGCGGAGGGACATGCGCTGCACTGCCGCAACGTAGGACTGCCCGGTAATCTCCTTGAAGCATTTGCTGAAATAGCCGACGCTCAACGTCACCGCCTTGCACACGTCCGCCTGGCTCGGCCGCTCGCCCGGCCGCTCGTGCAGCAGGTCCACCGCCCGGATGACGGACCGGATCACCTCTTCCGAGTACATGGTGCCGCGAAGCAGGCGGCGGGCTGCCGACCGGAACGCTTCCGCTTCCTCGGCAAGCTCGGATACCGAGCTACCGGCCGGCCATCCGGATGCCGGACGCGCTGGCTCGAGCGACGGACATTTGTCCAGCCACAACTGCAGCGACTCCTCGAGCTTGCCCCGCCAGACGGCGGCAGGCAAGGCGCGGGCCGTATCGTCCAGCATCTGCCCGTACCGGCGGTCGTCGACCAGCCAGCTAAGCGTCTCCCATGCGGCGGCGATGTCGTCTCCCTGGATCCCGGTTCCGACAGCGCCGGCCGAAGACTCGCCTTGCTGCTCCTGCAGCCGCCTGGCCACGCGCCCGAGCAGCTCCTGGACCGAATCGTCGTCGAGCTGCGTTTTGACCATATAATCGACCGCCCCGAGCCTCATCGCCTGCTGCAGATAATGAAAGTCCTGGTGGCAGGTCAGCATGACGGGCAGCATGCGGGGATAACGCTCCCTTACAATGGCGAGCAGCTCGAGCCCGCTCATGCCCGGCATCGAGATATCGGCCAGCAGCACGTCGGCCTGCAGCCGCTTCAGCGCCTCCAGCGCCTCTTCGCCGCTCGAGGCTTCGCCGACGAGCGTCATGCCGAACCGCTCGAACGGCATCATGCTCGCGATGCCCCGGCGAACGAGCGGCTCGTCCTCCACCATGAGCACTTTAATCATCGAGGACGCCTCCTTCAGGCCGGATCGGCACCAGGATTCGAATGCGCGTGCCTTTGTCCGGCTCGCTGTCGATCTCGAGCCGCGCCGCGCCGCCGTAGTGCACGTCCAGCATTTTTTTGACGTATTGAAGGCCGATGCCAAGACCCTGTCCGCGTCCGCCGCCCTCGAGCAGCTCGTTCATCCGCGCCTCGGTCATGCCTTTGCCGTCGTCGGCGACGGTAATGTCCAGGCGTTCGCCGCCTTCCTCCCGGATCGTCACGCGGATGTCGCCCTGCTCGCTCAGCAGCCCGTGGTACAGCGAATTCTCGACGAGCGGCTGGAGCACGAACCGCGGGATCGGCGTCTCGCCCAACCTGGGATCGCAATCGATCGAGACGTTGAACCGGTGATCGTACCGGACGTTCTGCAGCTCGATATAATCGCGGAGGGCGACGATCTCGTCGCGGACCGTCACGACCATGCTGCCCTTGCCCAGGTTGTAATGCAGCACGCGCGTGAACACCTTGACGAGATTGTAAATCTCGTCCTGGCCGTTCGCCTTGGCAAGCCATTGGATCGTATTGAGCGAATTGTGCAGAAAATGCGGATTGATCTGGCTCATCAGCTTTTCGACTTCGAGCTCGCTCCTGCGCTTCTCCTTGCGCTCGACCTCCGAGATCAGATCGATGATCCGCTCCCGCATCGACTGGAAGCTCGCGAACAGCATATCGAACTCCTGCAGCTTCGTTGCGATCGCCGTTTTTGCCGACGGATCGTGACTGAAGCGCCTGATCGCGCGGTTCATGCGCTGAATCGGATGATACACCATGCGCCATATATAAGAAGCGGCCAAAATGGTCACCAGAATGGACAAGGCGGCTACGAGCAAAAATTGGCGCTGCCACTGACGCAGCTCCCGGCGGAAGTCGTCGAGCCCAACGAGCGAATACAGCCTCCAGCCTCCGCCGCCGGCCGACTCGAAACGCTTGAATGTGTTCAAGCCTTCGCTTTGCGGATCCAGGCGCTGTCCGACCTCGGCCCCCTCCGGCAAATCGCTGTACATCACAGTGCCGTCGGCTTGCGTCAGCACGTTAAGCGGGGCGCCCTCCGCCTCCGTTCCCGCCGGCCGCAGCAGCTCGCCGAAATCGGCCTCCAGATACATATAATAGGAACGGCCCGCCCCGTATTCGACGAGCCGCGTCAGGGAAAGGACGGGCTCGTCGTGCCCCGCCAGCGCCGACGGATGCGGTCCGAGAAATATCAGCTGGTTTGCCCGGTACAGCACATCCTCCGGCCGCGGCCGCAGCACCGTGTCTGGCAGGTCGGGCTTGATCGGCGCGGATTCGAACTGGTAGGCGGACGGATAATCCGGCATGAAAAAGAACAGTCCGTTCACGATCAGATTCGAGTAAGCGATATTGATGAGCGACTTGTCGATGCTGCGGAACAGCTCCGTCTTCTCCACCGGATCCGCGGCCGTCAGATAGGCGATGATATCGTCGCCAAGGCCGCCGTCCACGACGAGCAGCTGCGATACGCTGCCCAGCGTGGCGGCGGCCTTCTCGATGGCGGCCCGCTGTCCGTCGACCATGGATTGATAGTTCGCGACGATTTTCTCGCTCTGGCCTTTGTACATCCAGTAATAAGAGGTAAATCCGATCAACACGATCGGCGTAATGGTCACGACGATCAGCAGAATGCTGAGCCGGCCCCGCAGCGTGTCCAGACGGATCGCGCGCCAGAGGCTCGAACCAACGGCACGGCTCATGACGCTGCTCCTTCCCGTCTACGGCTTAAGTTCCTACAGTATAGAACAGTTCGCCGTGCCGAGTCATCCATCCCTTTGAATCAGGCATCGGCCTTCAGGCCTCAACCGACAACCTTCACCCGAACCTTCACCCGCTCGTTCGGCGCGAGCCGTACGGCAACCCGGCCGGCAGCGTCCGGCAGGACGCGCTCCTCCGCCGCGGCCGCGCCGCGCAGCATCTCGAAGACGGCGCCGGCGGACGGCAAGCCCGTCTCCAGTGCGCAGCTCTTTTCCGTTTCCCCAAGGTTCGCGACCAGGAAGGTTCGCACTTCGCGGACGTCGGAGCGGCGCGTCAGCTCGTAGCCGTCCAGGTTCATGACGTAGATATCCGGCTCGCTACAGGACAGCCATTGATCCCACAGCATCGCCGCGCGGAAGGTCTGCCCGGCTCCGTAAATTTCCTGGCCCGCGTAGCCGGTCTTGTCGTCTTCGAGCGTCCCCAGATTTTCCAGCGGAATATATTCGAGCTCCGACAGCCGGAATTTGTCGGGCAGGCAGCGCGGGAAGCAATAGTAATTGTTGGTCCTCGCCTGGTTAAACGCCAGCAGCAACCCGTGCGATGCGTCTCTGTCCTTCAGCGTCGAAGCAATACGGGCCGAACATTCGATATTTTCGAAAAACGCGGGATACAGCATCGGCGTGCATGCCTGGAACATGCCACAAATCCGGTAATCGGCAAAAGACGGATCGTCGTACCAATACATCATGCGGAGGTTTTGCGCGAGCAGATAGCGGTAGGCCTCCCCGTAGGACGCGTCCCCGGTCTCTCTCTCCAGCCCGTCCGCCGCCTGCACCGCCATCGACAGCAGGAACGACTCCTGGTGCAGGCTGTTCACCGGCAGCTGCAGCAGCACCTGGAGCGAGCGCTCGGCTTCCGCCAGATATTCCGCGTCTTTCCTTGCCTTGTACAGCAGCAGCATAAAGTAAGCGTAGGCGCCGGCTACCGGATAGTTGTCGCCGTTGCCGTGCTTGCGAAGCTCGGGCACGCGGAACGACAGCGGAAACAGATAGCCCGTCTTCCGGGCGAGCGGAATGACGATCCGGTTTACGGCTTCCTCGATGCGCGCGCAGGCTGCCTCGTCTTCTCTGAACCAGGCGGCCCGCCACCATTCGTGCAGCAGGTAAACGTACTGCCAGGTGCCCCAGATCCGCGGCTGTTCGCCGAGAAACTCGCCTCCCGCGTGGTTGATATATTGCCACACCTTATCCCGCAGCAGCGTGTATTCGGACGCGGGGGCCGTTTCCGCGAGCTCCGTAAGCGGATGGATCATCATCAGCGCCGCGTCGAGTCCGGGCTGGTTGCGGAAGTCGATCGTCAGCCCCTTCGCCTTGAACGACTCCTCCCACGCCGGCGATACGCCGTTGACGTAAGGAATCAGCATGTCGCAGCTGCCGTCGTTGCTCCAGCACGCGTTCGTATCCAGCAGGTCCGCGGCGCACTTCAAGCCGAACTCGCGCCAGCTCGCGCGGTTGGGAGGCGAAGCCGTCGACTTCGGGACGAAATGGAGACAGGCTTCCACCAGATCGACCACGGCGCTCTGCTCGGTCGGCGGCGCGTCCAGCGAGAAGCAGCGGATGCCGTAAGAGAAACGGGTGCCCGCCACCGGGATGTCGGCCGAGAACGCGCGGTCTCCGATCAGGCCGACCGCCAGCTCGCCCGGGCCATAGCCGTAGGTTCTGCGCAAGCCGCACCGATAATGGAGGAAGCGCTCGATGCCCGCCTCCGCCATCCACCCCATGGCAGACATATCGAAGAAAAGCATGACGCCGAATTTTTTGTACGAATCGTAATAATAGCAAGCCGGAAAATCGTTGCCTCTCGCTTCGTCGTTCCACTTGGTCGGATTGTCGATGTTCGTCTTGAACCAGACGTGGTCGCCGCGCTCGTAAGGCGGCAATTCGCCCAGGTTGACGGCGATCTCCGGCTCGAGCGGACCGCTCCCGATCGCCACCTTCCCTTCACCCTGGAGCGCGATCTCGATTCGCACCCAGCCGGTCGCCGGATCGGTTTCGGCCGTGCCGGTCCACTCGTACAGCGGGCGTCCGTCTTCGAATACGGCGCCTTCGAACGCCAGCGCGTGCGGCGAACGCCGCTCTATTCGCGCCGGGAACAGATTAAACCGCGCGCCCCGCACGAGCGGCTGCAGCGCCGGCGTCATCGCCCTGGCCTGTTCGCCCTCCTGCGATGCCAGCGTGTAGCCGTAACCGCCGACCGCCTCATCGTATTGCCAGATCAGCTTCGTCTGCCCGCCGCTTGCCAGTTCGTAGTCCTGACGGACCGTTTGAATGTCGTTCAACATGGTTTCCCCTCTCGCTTCCTTTGCCGTGATGCGGCTTTGTTTTTATGAATGCTCCCCGCGGTATTCTGCTCTTGCGTTGAAGCCCTCCGCGCGAAGCGAAGACAGCCTGCCGTTCCCGCCGGACCAGCCGACCGTCCGGCATTCGCCGGGCAGCAGCGTCAATCCGTTGTCCGCGAAGCGAACCGGGCGTCCCTCGTCGTCCTCCGCCTCGATCCACAGCTCGACCGCCGCGACGCTTGATTGGTTGGAGATCAGAACTTCGCGGTCCGCCGCCGAGGCCGGCAGGACCGTCACGGTCCCCGCCTCGGGCAGCGATCGCAGCGCCTCCCATGAGCAGCCGACGTCCGCCGCCGTGAACAAGTACGTCGTCTCCGCGAGCGTCCGGCCGTCCATAGCCGCGGCTTCAAGCCGCAGCAGGAAGACCGGCTCCGCCAGCTCGGGCACGGCAAACGCAACCGCGCCGAGCGACGTGGACCCGGACGGCAGCGGAAAAGCGGCAAAATCCCGCTCCGCCAGCAGCGCGCCGCCGAAATCGAAGGCAGCCGCGCGGACGACGGCACCGGCCGCCGGATGCAAAGCTTCGGCATATTCGGCGTGAAGATGGATCTCCGCGCGGAAGGCGTCGCCGGTCCGATAATCCGTCCGGTCGTATCGGGCCGACACGTGAATCGGCGCAAACGCTTTTTTTAAGGCATAATAAGCTGGCTTCGGCATGCCGTCGTACTCCAGAACCGACGTGTTGGCGTTATTCGGGAACGGCTCGTTGCCCATCCACACGAGAAATCCGGATGCTTGCGGCGCGCGCCTGCGCGTCGCTTCGGACGAATAACGAAGCGATTCCTTCTGCAAAAAACGGCTGCAGCGCGCGAATTCCTCCAGTTCGTCCACGTCTCGGCGCCACGGCCCGAATGACTCGCTGACCGCATCCCACGGCACCCACCAGCTGCCGCGATGCGTCCAGTACGGATTGTCCGCGGTCGGCGGCCAAACGTCGCACGCGCCGCGCAGCGCCCGGAGCAGACCGGCGCGGGAGGCGCCCGGCGTGCCGGTCTCCGAGCGGAAAAGCGCGTCGTCTCCGTTGAAGAAGGCGTAGTGGCCGGGACTCCCGGCATAAAGCCACGGGCCGTGCACGTCATGATGGACGCCGCGTCCGAAATCTCTCGCATCCGCGCAGAACGCCGGCCCCGACGCGCTGGCCGGCAGGAAACGCCGGCCCGGATCGAGCTCGCGAATCAGTCCGGCGAGCATGGCGATGTTCGCGTGACGCTCGTCGACCGGGCGGAAGCCTTCCCACATCAATTCATTGCCCCCGCACCAGAGCAGCAGGCTCGGATGAGCCCGCTTCTCGCGCACGGCGGCCGTCGTGACGGCCGCGAGCCTCTCAAGCAGCTGCGGATCGTCCGGCGGGCAGTTGTCTAGCGCGCTGGACGACTGGAGCAGTTCCTGCCAGACGAGCAGGCCCCGGCGATCGCAATAATCGTAGAACGCGGGCGTTTCGATGATGCCTCCGCCCCAGACGCGCAGCACGTTGACGTTCATGTCCGCTAGCGGGTCGAGCCGGGCCCGGTAGTCCGCCTCCGTGACCGCGCCGTAATAGGGAGAGACGGGCACCCAGTTCACGCCCCGGAGAAAAACGGGAATGCCGTTGACGACGGCCGTGTAAGGCAGGGCTTCAGCCGGCGATCCCGGATTGGCGCGCCACTCGATGCGGCGGAAGCCTATCGTTCTTGCCGCGGCGGCGAGGATGCGGCCATCGCCGTCCCGCAGCTCGATGCGCGCCCGGTAGAGCGGCTGCGCGCCCATGCCGGCAGGCCACCACAGGTCGATGCCGGCTACCTCCGCCGCAAGCGTCAGCCTTACGGGGCCGGCACGCAGCACCTCCCGCCGGCTCGCTTGCCAGATCGTGCGGCCCTCGGCATCCTCAAGCGCGTACAGGCAATCGTACGCGCCGGACCGCATGACCTCGAGCTCCGTCCGGAAGCTCACCGCGCCCTGTCCGGCAGCTGCCGCAGGCGCGGCCTCCGGGTAGAAGTCCCGGACGGCCACGCCTTCGTACGTGCGAAGCCGGACGTCCCGCCAGATGCCGACGGCGACCATCCGCGGGATCCAGTCCCACCCGTAGCCGAAGCGCGCCTTCAGATGGCGGATCCGCGACGAGTAGCCGACCTGGCCGTCCAGCTCCGGCGGCTGCCGGAACATGACCTGCAGCAGATTCACGCCGCCCGGCGCCAGGCTGCCTGTCACGTCGACGACGACCGGCAGGAACGTCCCCTCGAAGTCCGCCGCCTTCCGTCCGTTCCAGAACACGCTGCCGGCGTAATCCAGACCCTCGAACACCAGCTCGCAGCGTTCCCGTTCCCAGCCGTCCGGAATTTGTACTGTCTTCGAATAGATCCATTCCCGCTGCGTCACCCACTCGCCGTGCAGACTGTCCAGGCCGACGAACGGATCCGCCATTCGCCCGGCTGCGCGCAGATCTGTCTGCACGGAGCCCGGCACCGTAGCCGGAAGCTCCGCGACGGCCGGCAGGATCGAGACGCCGAGCTCCATGGACAGCCGGGGCTGCCATTGATTCGGGTACCAGCCCGTCAGCCGCCAGTCCGCGCCGCTGAGCGACAGCTCCTCAGCCGCTGCGTCTTTAAGCTCGTAGGTAGCCCCCGAAGCAAGGTCGGAGACCCGCTCCGAAGCCGGCGCCGAGACCGGCCGCTCCCTTTCGCACAAATCGACGCCTTCAACCGTTCCCGCATCGCTTGCCATCTTCCTCATCCCTTCTTCTTGTCGCCCGCCAGCGCGATCCGCCCGGTGCCCGATCCGGTCGCCGTCGCGGCTTCCACCCGGTACAGGCCAGCCTGCCAACCTTTCGTCAGATGGAGCACCGCCTTGAACCGGCCGTTCGCATCCGTGCGTACCCGCTCCTCTTGCGAGATGCCGCCGATCGTGACGCGAACGTCGGTCTTGCTTGCCGCCTTGCCGCCGGCCGTCTTGACCGTTCCTTCCACCCGAACGATCCGGCCCGCGCCTTCGACCTCTATGGATGCGATTGCGACGCGGTCGCGTGCTGCGACCGCCGCCGGCGTACCGGCGGTCAGGCTGCGGCTGCGGCTGTCGCGAACGATCGCGTGCAGGCTGCCGTCCAGCGCGCGATACGTGGCATAGGTTTCGACGGGGTACAGGTACACGGCATCGAGCTCCGCCTCGGCGCCGTCGCTTCCCAGGACAAGCGTGCCCGCGCCTTGCGTCAGACTGGCGGACCCGAGCCGGAGAATGGCGATCCGCCCTTCGGTCCCGGCCAGCGTCGTTTTCATCGGAGCAGATCCGTTCAGGGAAGCCGACAGCGTCGCAGCCTGGCCCGGCGCGCGCTGAATGACGCTCGCGTAGACGTCGTATTCGCCCGCTGCCGGCACCTCGGCGGCGAAGCTGCGGCTCGCGCCGGCCGTCATCCGCACGTAGCTGCCCTGCGACAGCGACGGGCTGCCGTACCGGATCTCCGGCACGCTCATTCGATAGAGCTTGGTCAGCGTGACCGTCGCATAGCCTTCGTGCGGCAGCGGATTCGTCGACCGATTGGAGAAGCGGATGCGCAGCTTGGCCGTCCCTTCCGGAATTTGCGCTTTTGGCGTCGTCTTGACCGTCGATTGTCCCGAGTACCACATGCGGCTGGCGTACGTCATCGCGCTGTCGTCGGCGAGGA
This sequence comes from Cohnella hashimotonis, assembly GCF_030014955.1. Lineage (NCBI taxonomy): Bacteria > Bacillati > Bacillota > Bacilli > Caryophanales > Paenibacillaceae > Cohnella > Cohnella hashimotonis. Next base: position 1,009,155 of record NZ_JAGRPV010000001.1, on the reverse strand, counting down.
GCGTCGTTTGGCCTTGCGCGTCGACCGCCAGCACCTCCGCCGCAAGGTCGGTATCGAACTGCAGCAGCGCCGCAAAATCCAGCTTGACGGTGTCGCCGGCCCTGAATCCGTCCGGGCCGCCGATCGGCACATCACGGTACAAATAGCCGTCGCCGAAGATCCGCACGTTGTTGTGGCCCGTCGCCTCCACGAAGATCGCCCGCTTGCCGAACCAGCCGGCGTATACTTCCGCTTCTGCATCCGAGGAAGTCGCATCCGCATAAACGGCGGCTTCTTCCGCGCTCGGAATGTTGCTTTGCTTGCGGAGCGCCCTGGCAGGATCGTTCAAACCGAGATCCGCCACGGCAATCTCTTCGTCGTCTCCGGCGCCTTGCCTGTAGAGTTGCTCGGCCTCCAACGTCTGAACGCCGCGGCTCTCCACCTTCGTTGCCGTCATCAGACGCGCGGCGGCCGGCACCCGCTTGATCCGCAGAATCGCCCGCAGCGCTTCGTCGACCGACTCGGCGCCGCTGTTCGTATTCACGCCGCTATCGGTGACGCCGTCGAACGCCGCGCCTGTCGCCTGGTCGAACATGGCGACGCCGTCGCGCGTATCGCCGGTCCACCAGGCCGCGGCGATCCCGGCCATTTCGGCGTATTTCGTTTTGCCGGTTATCCTGTACAAGGCCAGCAGATTTTCCACGTAACTGGCCGTGCCGTAATTAATCTGCGGATAAGACGCCTTGTTCGGCGACAGCCGATAGGCCCTGCCCGAGATGAGCAGATCGCTCAGGAAGCTGTCCGCCGCCTGCTCGGCCGCCTGAATCCAATCGCTTCTCCCGCTCAGCTGCCCGGCGATCGCCATCGCTTTTGCCTGGATGCTGCCCCATTCGTACCAGGTGCCGTCGCTATGCAGGAATGCGGAGAGTGGATACGTTATGAAGTCGCCTTCCTGAGACATCGCCAGGCCTTCCCCGAGCATCCGGATGAGCGCAAGCGATGTGTTTTTCTGCGCCCCGGCAGGCAGCGCCTCCTGATGCTGCGCAAGCGCCGAGATCGCGGCCGCGCTTAGCCAGTTGTCGCGCTGCAGCAGCCATGCGGGCACTTTTTTGCCGCCGACATCGTCGTACGTGCCGTAAAGCGGCTTCACCAGCTGCCGGACGCGCTCGAGGCAGAGCGCCGCACGCGTCCGCACCTTTTCCGCGAATGCCGCGTCCTTGGCTTCAAGCACGGGGAGCGCCGTCGCCATCGCCTCATAGGCGCGGACCGCCCAGAAGCTGAAGCCGGTGAACGACGAGTGGCTGTCTTTTTTATACAGCTTCCCCTGGGCATCCTGGGCCACGAAGTTGTCGAAGTCGCCTTCCGGCGACTGCATCCACATGGCGAACGACAGCCCGCGCTTGATCATGTCGTAGCTGTACGCGTCTCCGTACGTCTTGTAATGCTCGACATAGACGAGAACGGCGCGGGCGACGTCGTCGAGCGCGGCCACCCCCTCCTGCGGATCGCCGACCCACTTGTAGCCTTTGCCCAGATCGCTCCGGTCGACGGGTTCCGCGTACAGATGGGAGATGAACATCGGAACCCCGTCTATCGCGATCTTCTCGTTCATGAACCGGAAGTGATCGAAGTTGGCATAAATCTCGGCCGGATCCTTCAAGGCGAATTTTCGGAAAAAGGAGGCGTCCTTGCCCGTCAGTTGACCGTCCTTGTCGTAGTCCAGCTCAGCAACCAGCGTGCCGCGTTTTATTTTCGCCTGCAGGAAGGCGAGGTCCGCCGCGTCCACGCTGCCGCTGCCGTCCAGGTCGTAGCTGCGGTCATCCCGCATGGCCGTCACCTGTACGTCCGTCACGCGGATGGGCCCCGTATTGTCGTTGTGCAGCTCCAGCCAGAGCTGGGCCGCGCCATCCGGAACGGGCGGTCCCGATTCGTCGCTGACGGTGCGCCAGACGCCGCGCTTGACGGCGGACAGATCCGAGATCTCGAGCAGCGTGTTCGCGCCGTCGTTCACTCTGGCCGTCACGGAGGACGTCAGTCTCGCGTCCGGGTGAAGCATCAGCCGGAGCGAGACGGCCGGCTTGTCGCCGGCATGAGGCTGACGCTCGCCGCTGCCGACCGGGAGGCTTCTCCATACGGCCGAGCCCGGCTGCATGACCAGCGCCGACTTGCGCGAAACGGCGCCGGCGCTCGACCAGTCCGTGGCGCCGGCGAGCGGCGCGGCGAAGTCCGCATTGGCGACCGGATACGCCACCCGCGTGCCATCCTCCCTCACGCCCCACAGCTTGACGCGGTGCACGTCGATCTCGCCCTGCGTATCGTTGTGCAGCTCCACGTAGATAACCGGCTTGCCCGCGGCTATTATGCCGCCGGCATGGATCGTTTTCGTCGTCAGCTTGACGGTCTCGCCCCTCGCGGTATCCGAGAGATCGTTGACCTCCGCGAGCGCCGGTCCGCCGTCGTTGATCCGCAGCATGACGTTCGCATCGCCGTCCGCGTCGGCGCTCAAGGTGACCTCCACTTCGCCATAGACGACATCGCCGGCCGAAGGGCCCTTGCCGTCGTTCGTCACCGGGATGCCCTGCCAGACGGCGCTGCCCGGCTCCATGGCGAGATAATGCTCCGTCTCCGTGACGCCCGCGCTGTCCCAAGTACCGGCGAGCGGCGATTCGAAGCTTCCGTTCGGCATGTCGTAGACGACGGACTTCTCCGCCGCCGATGCGCGGGAAGCGTTCCAGGCTCCCGACGGTAATGCCAATGCGGCTGCAATTGCGATGGCCAACGTGACGGACGTCCATTTGCGCAGCACAAAATCCCCTCCTTCGTTTGGTTGCATGGCTAGGCAAGGCATGAATCCGCTTACAGTTAGGAACGGAAAACGAAATCAGATGCGCGGGCAGCGTACAACGCAAGCTATTCCTTTAACTTACTGTAAGTCTTACAATTTTACTTACATTTTGATTATAGATTCATTCTCTTGCCGCTGTCAACCGATCTGTTCGCTTGGAAAAAGCCGAAAACGCCAATTAACCTGACGATTAGCGCGTAAAGGCTGCGCAGCCCACGGACGATGTTTTCTTTATTTCCGCTCGCGCTCACAGGTCCGCACCTCTCCATGATGACGTTCGTGCGCCTCCGCTTGTCCGGTAATCGCTCCGAAAATCCGCAACGGTCGCCAAATTAACCGCCCCTTACAAACTAACTATTTAATCTCGCGCAAACAGACACAGTTGGCGCTAATCCGGTACCGTCCGACTAACTTGCCTTTCGCCGCTGCCCTCCGCGATCGCGTCTTCGTTTACTGTGCCTGCTGCTTTCGAACCCGCTCTAACCGAAATTCGACGTGCAGGTGCATCGGCAGCGGCCTTGAGGGAACGGTGCTGATCCGCGCGCCTTTTATCTGTGTGCGGTTGGCGGGCGGGAAGTGGCGGGTGGTAGTTGGCCGATTGGTCTTTGTGCGGTGTGTGGCTGGATGGTGTGTGACTGGGCGGTGGGTGGCTGGATGGTATGTGACTGGGCGGTGGGTGGCTGGATGGTATGTGACTTGGCGGTGGGTAGTTGGCGGTGAGTGACTGTATGAGGCTTGGAGTGTTGGCTGGGCGTTGGGTAGTTGGCCGATGCCGGCGTGGTTGGCAAGCAGGTTGGGGGTAGGGCGAGGAAATGGTTGGCGCCGACGGACAGTTGTTAGAAGGCAGTTATTTTTCCGCGAGACTGGGAGTTGTCATCCGATAGTTGCTAAAAGGCAGTTATTTTCCGGATTTTTGCTCCTGGAGAAGTCCAACGGCCCAGCTAGATGCCTTTCAACAACTATTTGCGCCGTGTAACCTCCGGGAGTCAAAATTAACTGCTTTCTGGCAACTATTTGCTTCAAAAAGCCGGACCTCGCGGCCCGGCTGCTCGTGCTTCAGTGATTCGGTTTTCCGGAGAGCACGCCGCCTAATCACGCGCTTCCCGCTCCAGCATCCGGGTGGAGGCCCGGACGACGAGCTGCACGTCGTATACCTCGTCAAGCGGCTCCGTCGCCTGCACGGCGCCCTGCATGCGGTCGATCAGATACCGGGCGGCGGCCATGCTCATCTGCTTCACGGGCTGCCGGATCGTCGTCAGCGGCGGGAACAGGTCGGCGCTGCCCGGCACGTCATCGGCGCCGACGATCGAGAGCGCTTCGGGTATCCGCACGCCTTTGATGCGAAAATGTCTGTAGAGCGTCGGCACGAAATGATCGTTCGCCACGAACAGCGCCGTCGTAAACGGATAGCGGGACAGGTAGTGATCGATCTGCGCGCAACGGTCCGCGTCTTCGAGATCCCGCACGCGAATGAGATGCTCTTCGCCGAAGTCCCGCAGCCCACAATCAGCCGCCGCCTCTCTTGCTCCAGCCAGCCGTTCGTAATGATCCGGCGACGTGAACTCGTCGACGATCGCGATATGGGCATGTCCCATGGCGGCCAAGTGCTGGATGGCGGCATAGCCGCCCTTGCGATGATCGGCTCGAATGCTGGGCACCTTGGCCGATTGCAGCCGGTTGAAAACGAGTACGGCCGGAACGGCCGATGCCAGCTCGGCAAAATGCTCCTCCGTATAGGGAACGGTCGTAAAGATCGCGCTCCCGATCCCTTTCTCCGCAAAGTACGCCTGAAGATCTTCCTTTTTCTTGGGCACATCCTCGAGCGCGCATAGCTTCACGCTCATCCGCTCGGCGAATGCAACCTCGCCGATGCCGGAAATAATGCTGCTCTCCATGGGAAGCGACCGCGTCGAAGTGAAAAATGCCAGCTCCTTGGGCCGCTGCACGGAGGCGCCGAGCTTGGGCGAGAAATCATGCCGGTCCATGATCTGGAGCACGCGATCGCGCGTCTTGACGTTGACGGCCTCCGGCTTATTCATAACGCGGGATACGGTGGCGATGGAGACGCCCGCTTCCTTTGCGATATCGTAAATATTCATCGAATCGTTGCTCCCGTTTTTAATTCAGTATAGCACCGATTATGAAAGACTTACAAACTTCTGTGCCACCCAAATCGTTTCTACTTGCTGTAGGGCGTTCTAGAACCAGACGCTTGACGATCGCACATGACAAACTTTATGATGAGTTACGAAAACAAAAATGAAACTCTTTCAGAAACAAGAAAGGAGAATGTCGTTGCCTGTGGTTTAAGACGCTGCGGACTCCAAAAATTGAAAGCGCAACCAAAGGAGGAAAAAGATCATGAAGCTTTTAATCAAGGCGATCGCCCTCGCCATAACCGGTTCGCTGCTCGCCGGCTATGCCCCTTCCGCGTACGCGGCCACCAAAACCGTCGACTTCGCCAGCTTTCCCGTCAACTTCGCGCATCTCAACTGGCAAGCGGTGACTTCGCACTCGGCCTCTACCGGCTTTTCCTATACGCTCGGTACGGGCAACGGTCAGCGCACCAATCAGCACGGCGTCTCCTGGCCGGACATCGCCTATTACGACACGGTGCTCGGCAGCGGCGGTTATACGGCCGTAAACGGTTGGCCCATGAAGTCCCTCGTCCTCTATGCGACGGAGAAAAACGGCAACTGGCTGGCGAATGGCTGGAACTACACGCAGGATATGGCGGAAGGCGCCAGCGCGGTCGACGATTCCGCCCGGGCGGCCATCGCGCTGGCCGACGATTACTTGCTGAACGGCAATTTGGCGTCCTACCAGAGCGCGCGGGATCTGCTCACGTTTACGGCCTATATGACGACTTTAAGCGGAAAGGTATACAATTTCGCCTGGCTGGACGCGCCCGCGCTATTCGGCTGGGACCCGGTGCAGCAGGGCGTCGACAAGCACTTTATGTACCGGTCGGAGTTCGTCAAGCGCACGCAGTATCCGTCCGCGCTGCCGAACGGCGACTGGATGGACGCCGCCTCGGACCCTTCCCATATTTTGAAGAACGCCTCAAACCAACCTGTCGCCGCCCCGCCCTTTATCTCGCATCCGAAATACTCGATTTACATGGACGACCTGCGAGATCCGACAGGCGCCGATATCGCCCCCGTTTACGACGGTCCGCTCTATACGACCGCATCGGGCAGCGTCACGGGCTACAAGACCGGCATCAAGAAGACCTGGACCACCAGCACGCATGAGATCGGGCTCGACGACGCGCGTAATTTGTGGGCGATGGTCAAAGGGCTGCACATGCTGCAAAAACTCAAATACACGAACGGTTCGCTGACCGCCGACCAGCTCTATTTCGCCAAATTCCTCGAAAATCATATCCAGCGCATGATGAACAACGTGCTCGCCTACAACTTGTCGGGCTTCGACTCGAAAATGGCCAGCAACCTGCTTATCGCCTTCACCGATTATTACAGGCTGCTGTACGGCACGACGGATTACGGCACTTATACGCCCGTCCTTCCGGCCAACAGCAACACGACCGCGACCTATGACGACCGTCCGTCACAGAGTACTCTTTACGCGCAGATCGACGTGCTTCTGAACAGCATCACCGCCAAGCAGCTTCACACGACCGATTGGAGAAACGGCATCTTCGTCGACGACGCGACCGCCGGCAATTGGTACGCTTGGGGCGAGCTCCAAATCTACGCCCTCTCCAACGTGTATGCGATGAAGCGCTCGATCGGCCAAACGCCGGCGCAATTGAACGGCCTGCTGGATATCATTACGTATTCGGCGGACAACTTCTACGGTCTCGAAGCTTATCACTATATGGACGGCGTCAACAACTTCAGCCGCACCAAGGAGCGGATCACGCAGATCATCGGCTGGAACGCGCAGTTCCATACGAATTCCGGGCAGTTCGCCTACCAGAACTCCTCGCTCGTGGTCGGGCTTAAGGCGCTTGCCGAAGCTTATTACCTGTCGGGACGATCGGACGCGGCGGCCAAGCGAACGCAGTATCTCGAGTATGCGAAAAGAGTGGCGACCTGGTTCATCGGCAATAACAACGCGCTGGCGGATATGTATGACGGGGCTTCCGGCACGGGGACGTATAAGGGCCAGGGGGCCGTGTTCGACGGCATCACCGTCAACGGCGGCGTGCCGACGGTCAACCGGGGAGCGGGCGGCGAATCGTCCGCGGAAGGCCTGTGGGCGATGATCCATATCAAAAAAGCCATCTCGCAGTATGGCCTCTCTTCAAGCTTCTCGTTCGATTATTAAGCGACGGGTCCGCAAAATAAGAAGATCGCCTTCGCCCGGCCGGAAAGGTTCAGGGGGAGGCGATCTTTTTGGAGCGGCTGCCATCATTGCTTCACCGCTTTTTCGTCTTCAGGACGCGGATACGCCTGCCGATCGAACGCTTGCCGCCTTGACCAGACTCCCGCAAGTCGCCAGGTGCATCGACTCGTGCATCAGGCCGAAGTTGAACAGCTCGCCTGCAAGGCGGAACGTGAGCGGTCCGAACTGCAGCGGCGACGGCAGCGGCTCGTTCAGCCTGGACGTCGCGATCTCGTCGAAGGACGCGAGCTGGCGCGCCATCATCGCGAGGAGTTCCTCTTTGTCCGGCGGCGTCGCGGTCCAATCCGCAGGCTTCGTGCCGGAGTTAAAGAAGGCGGCATAAGAGGGCGGAATAGCCGACTCGGCGGAAAAGCAGAGCGACCGGTAAGCGTCCATCCAGTAGATCAGATGGCCCGCATTCCAACGTATCGTGTTGTTAAAGCCTTCGGGACGGATGTCGAACAGCGATTCGGGAATGGCTTCGATCGCATCCATGGACAAGCGGCGGACGGTTTTGGCGGAATCGACGATGATCGTGGACATGAATCATACCTCCTCGGCGAATGGCGGAATCTGAAACTGACCTCAGTTTACGTCCGTTCACATGTACCATCAATGCAGCCGCCCTTATCGAATCGTTAAGCGAAACTTAACGATCGGACGTTGACATAAACGAAGCCCGCGTTTGAAAATAAAGGGACCGGCAGATGAATACGGAAGGTTCGCGTACGGGAAGGGGATGGAAAATGGAGTTCAAGCAGCTTCAATATTTTATGGCTGTCTGCGAGGAACTGCACTTCTCGCGGGCGGCCGAGCGAATGGGCGTGAGCGCGCCGAATATCAGCCAGCAAATCCGGGCGTTGGAGGAGGAGCTCGGCGTGCTGCTGTTCGACCGCATCGGCCGAAAAATCGTGCTCACCGACGCCGGCGCGATTTTGCGGGAGCATGGCTCCGCCGCCCTCGGACAGCTGCGGCAGGCGGGCGACGCCATCGCGGATCTCAAGCACAAGCAAGGCGGGGCGCTCTCCATCGGCGTCCTGCCCGGAGACGCGGACCTGTTGTTCGACGCGCTGCTGCTCGATTTTCACCGTGCCTACCCGCAGGTGTCGGTATCGCTGCTGGAAACGATGAAAGTGACGGAGCAGGTGCTCGACCGCAGCATCGATATCGGCGTGACGATCCGTCCCGTCGCCGACGAACGTCTGACGACGATCCCCTTGTTCCGCGAGGAGTTCGCGCTGGCCGTGAACAGTCAGCATCCGCTCGCGGCCGAGAGCGCAGTGCCCCTGGCCAAGCTGGCGTCGCTCAAGCTCGTCCTGTTCCCGGGCGATCATCAATGCCGCAGGCTGCTCGAGCAGTACTGCCTGGAGCAGGGTTTTCGCGTACAGCCCCATTTGGAAACGACGACGCTGGCCTCCCTGCTGCGAATGGTCGAACAGGGCTTCGGCGCCTGCGTGCTTCCGCGCCTGCTGCTGGAAAACCTGGATGGCGCCGACATACGAACCTTGCGCCTGATCCAGCCTACGCCGAGCCAGGACATTTGCCTTGTCTACCGAAGCGACAGATACGTCAGCTATGCGATGCGGACCTTCATCAAGACGCTGCGCCATTATATCGAGGCCGCGATCCGGCACGCTAATATTTCGTAAATAAAAAATCCATAAATAAAACAACCGTATTCGCGTGCCCGGCAGGGCCTTGAATACGGTTGTTTAAGTTGAAGCCGCGCTTACCTTGCTGCCTCTTTCTTCAGCGCCTTCAGGCGCTTCATGATGTTGTTCGCGCCGCGGCCGAAGTAGTCGTGCAGCGTCCGGTACTCCGCGTACAGCCGCTCGTACACCGCCACGTTCTCCGGAATCGGCTTAAACGTCTCCTCCCGCACGCGCGCCATCGCCTTCGCCGCGTCGACGACGCTGTCGTAGCCGCCCTTTGCCGCGCCCGCCGCCACCGCGCCGAACATCGCCGCGCCGACCGCCGGCGTCTGCTTCGAATCCGCCACCTTGATCTCGCGGTTCGTTACGTCCGCGTAGATCTGCATGAGCAGCGCGTTCTTCTGCGGCAATCCGCCGCACGCGTACACTTCGTGAACCGGCACGCCGTTGTTATGGAACGCGTCGATAATCGTCCGCGTCCCGAACGCCGTCGCCTCGAGCAGCGTCCGGTACATTTCCTCCGGCTTGGTCAGCAGCGTGTAGCCGACGACGACGCCCGTCAGGTTCGTGTCCACGAGCACCGAGCGATTGCCGTTCCACCAGTCCAGCGCTACAAGGCCCGTCTCGCCCGGCTTGTAGTGCGCCGCGCGTTCCGTCAGCCATTGGTGCACGCCGACGCCGTCTTTTTCCGCCGCTTCCTTCACATACGCCGGTACCGCTTCCTCGACGAACCATTCGAAGATGTCGCCGACAGCCGATTGCCCGGCCTCGTAGCCCATATAGCCTTCGATGATGCCGTCCTCGACGACGCCGCACATGCCTTCTACCTCAACCTCTTCCTTGCCGAGCACCATATGGCAGATCGACGTGCCCATCGCCATGACCAGCTTGCCCTCGTCCACGACGCCGACCGCAGGCACCGCCGCATGCGCGTCCACGTTGCCGACCGTGATCGCCGTGCCGGCCTTAAGGCCCGTCAGCTCGGCCATTTTAGCCGTCAATTCGCCGGCCTTCGAGCCAAGCGGCTTAATGTCGCCGCGCAGCTTGGTCGCCGTCAGGTTCTCCAGCCGCGGATCGAGCGCCTTGAAGAATTCCCGGCTCGGGTAGCCCTCCCGCTTATGCCAAATCGACTTGTAGCCGGCCGTGCAGCTGTTGCGTACGAACTGTCCCGTCAGCTGCGAGACGACCCAGTCGGTCGCCTCGGTGAACAGGTCTGTCGCCTCGTATACTTCGGGCGCTTCGTTCAGAATCTGCCACACCTTGGCGACCATCCACTCCGACGAGATCTTGCCGCCGTAGCGCGGCAGGAACTTCTCGCCCCGCTCCGCCGCAATGGCGTTCAGGCGGTCCGCCTCGTCCTGCGCGGCGTGGTGCTTCCACAGCTTGACCCAGCCGTGCGGATTGTCCCGCCATTCGGGCAGGAAGCAAAGCGGCGTGCCGCTCTCGTCCACGGGCAGCATCGTGCAAGCCGTGAAGTCGATGCCAAGGCCGATGACGTCCTCCGCCGCGATGCCGGAAGCCTGCAGCACGGCGGGCACCGAACGGCGCAGCACCTCCAGGTAGTCGTCCGGGTGCTGCAGCGCCCAGTCGTGGCCGAGTTCGATGCCGGAGACCGGCAGTTTCTCGTCGATGACGCCGTGCGGGTAAGGCGTGACGTGATCCGCGATTTCGTGGCCGTTCGAGAGGTCGACCAGCACCGCGCGTCCCGACTGCGTGCCGTAGTCGACGCCGATGGCGTATTTTTGCGTACTCATGCGTGCGCTCCTTTGTCGGCGGCTGTCGTCCCGCCGTTCAGCATCGCGGTGAATTCTGCCAGCGACGCGGACGCCGCGCCGCAGCCCCAGTCGAATATCGTAAACTCCCCGAGGCCGTCAACCGGCGTGCCGTCGTGATGGTTGAAGTTTTCCATATGGAAGCCGTATTCCCGCGTCCCGAAGCCGGGATGCACCCGCTCGTACAGGCGCTTCACGACGTCGTTTTCCGGGCAGTACATCATGTAAAAGGAGGCTTCCATCGCCCGAAGCGCCCGTATGCGATAACGCTCGTCGCCGGTCAAGTTCGCGTAAGAGAGATACGTGAGCGCGAACAGGCTCTGCCTTGCGTCGTTCCATTCGTCGTCCGTATTCATGACGCCGAAGCCGCCGATCGTCGGCACCGGAACATACGGCGGCTGCCAGATTTGCTGGTAGAGTGAGGCTTCCGCGAGCACCTGCTCGCCAAGCGCCAGCCAGCTCGCTTCGCCGCTCGTCTCGTACAAGTCCTTGAACGCCTCGGCCGTCCAGTACATGCCGAAGTTGCATTGGTTGTACAGGCCGCTGCGCGCGTCCCGTTCGCCGTACAGCTTGCCCGCCCACTCCCGGGAGCACGACCAGTACGTCTCGAAGTCCTCCCAGCGGCCTTCGGGCAAAATATGCGCCGCGACGAACCCGCCGCCCCGCGCGGCCGCTTCGATGCTTCGCGCGTCGCCTGTCAATTTCCCGTACAGACAGAGCAGCATGACATGCGCGCTCGTCTCCGGGCTGACGGCCAGGAAAGGCGACGCCTCGCGCGTATCGGGCCGCACCCAGGCGGGAAAGCTGCCGTCCTCCCGCTGCAGCGCCAGCAGAGCTTCGACGTAGGCGCCGACGTACGGCAGGATGCGGGCGTCGGAGCCGATGTCCCGGTACCACTTGAGCAGCCAATAGCAGGTCCAGGACGAATCCAGCAGATGGACGAAATCCTCGTGTCCGTGCGGCCTGCGCGGTCCGGACATGTACCATCGGCCGCTCTCCCAGCTCCCGTCCTCGCCGGCCTGATAGTAGCCGGGGAACAGTCCTTGCGTCTTCGGCGCGGCCAGCGCGAAGTTCAGCGCGAGCCCCGCCTTGGCAAGCCAGTCGTCTCGGTCCATTCGCTTGCCCCAGCTGGCGTATCCATAAGCGCTGCGCAGACCGCAGAACCAGGCCTGGTTCCACAGGCTTTTGGGCTCGCGCCAGCTGTCCTCGCGGCCGCCGCCCGGCTGCTGCCGCGCGGTTACGAGGAAGGCGACGCCGCCGACCTCCGTGCCGCCCAGCCGGAACTGCTGCCAGCTGACGTCGCCCCAGCGCTCGAACGCCCAGCCGTAGGCATGGTCGACATAGGGCCGCAGCGCGGCGATCTTTGCCTCGAAAAGCGCGGCATCTTCTCGCGCAGCCAAAGTACCTGCCCGTGCGCGCGCAACCGTCCATGAAGCGTCGTCCGCGGCTGTGTCACCGGCCGTTGCCCTTCCGGCAGCCCACTCCGGCTTGGTGGCCGTTGCCGCACCTGGGTCCGCACCAGGCGCCATCCGGCACCCGGCCTCCAGCGTCCACAGCAGACGCTCGACGCGCCTTAAGTCCCGCGGCGCCGCGCCTGCCGCCTTGCGCCAGGATACCAGGCGCAGTCGCACGCGCAGTGCGCGGTCCAGCGTGCGGACCCGGGGCGTCAGCCGGTAATAGACATGGCCCTCTTCCTCGTAATCGCAGCCTCCATACATCAACGTCCGGTCGGCCGCCGTATAGTCGCAAATATGCGGCAGCAGCCGCTCGCTCCCGACGCTGTCCAAACTCGGCAGCAGCGCCGTCATGCGCGTCTCATCCTCGAAGACGATCGCCGGCGAGCGGAATGCCTTATCCCCGATCGCCATGCCGTCTTCGGGCGACAAATGCGGCTTCCAGACGCAGGCGAGCGGCGCCACGACCGGCATCAGCAGCTGCCAGCCCGCGAGCGGGAGCGTCCCGCCCGCAGGGGGTGCGAGCTCGATGTCCAGCGTCGCGAGCTCCAGCCCTTCCTCGCCGGCACCCGCAGCCGAATCACTCCGCGCCTCGCGGCGGACCGTCAGCGCCAAGGTCGCGGCGCCCCCCAGCGACACGCTTCCCGAGCCGGGCGCTCCCTTCGCCTCGCGCCATACGACGGGCGGCGCCTCGCCGCCCGCGCCCGAATCCCGGTCGCCGCCGGCAGTCTCCCGGGCCGCCGAACCAATCGCCGACTCCGCCCACTTGAACGTCCACTCTCCCGTCAGCCAGTCCGGAAGTTCCGTTAACATCGCCGTCATCCTTTCACCCCGGACATCGTAATGCCCTGAACGTAATAGCGCTGCAGCAGCACGAACACCGCCAGGATCGGCACCGAGCTGATCGTCGTCGCCGCCATGATCTTGCCCCACGAGATGCCGCGCAGCGACTGGTAGGAGGAGATCGCCACCTGGATCACCTGCCGCTTCTCTTCGTTGATGACGACGAGCGGCCAGAGGAACGAATCCCACTGGTTCAGGAACGTCATGATGCCGAGCGTGATGAGCGCGGGCACTGCCGCCGGAAGCACGATCACGCCGAAGATGCGCGGCCAGCGGGCGCCGTCCATCCGCGCCGCGTCGAGAATGTCGCGCGGGATGTCGGCAAAAAACTGGATGAGCATGAAGATGCCGAACACCCAGACGATCTGCGGGAAAATAAGCGCCTTGTAGCTGTTGATCCAGCCGAGGTCCCGCATAAGCAGGTACTGCGGGATCATGATCACCTCGTACGGAATGACGAGCGAGGAGAGGAACAGCGCCAGCAAGCCTTTTTTAAAAGGGAACCTCAGCTTGGCGAAGGAGAAAGCCGCCATTGCGTTGATCAGCAGCCCGGCCGCGGTGACGACAACGGAGACGGACAGCGTGTTGAGCAGGTATCTGCCGAACGGCTTGGCGGGGTCGAGGAAGATGTCGCGGTAATTTTGCAGGGTCCAGTCGACTGGCAGGAACAAGCCGCGGCCGAGCTCGGTATAGCGGAAGATTTCTTCGTGCGTGCGGAACGAGCTCATGACCATCCAGTAAATCGGGAACAGGGAAACGGCCGCCACGAGCAGCAGCGTCGCCCACCGGAGCGTGAAGCCGATCGATTTTGACATATCGCGCCTCCTTTTAGTACTCGACGTCGCTGCGGAACAGGCGCAGCTGCACGGCGGAGATCGCCAGCACGAGCAGGAAAAACAGGAACGCGGCCGCTGCGGCGTAACCCATATTCATCTGCTTGAAAGCCGTCTCGTAGATGAAATGTACGACCGTGCTTGTCGAGCCCGCGGGCCCGCCGCTGGTCGTGATGTAAATTGGAATGAAAATTTTGAGCGCGTCCATCGTGGTGATGATGACGACGAAGGCGAGCGTGCGCTTCAGCAGCGGAATCGTTACGTAGTAAAAGCGCTGCAGCGGCCCGGCCCCGTCGACGTGCGCTGCCTCGTACAGGTAGTCCGGGATGTTGTTCAGCCCCGCCAGGAAAATGACCATGACGAAGCCCATCGCGCGCCAGATGCAGAGGATGATGATGCCCAGCATCGAGATGTCGGGGTTGGACAGGAAGTCGAGGACGGGCAGCCCGAGCCCCTTGAGCACGATGTTCAGCATGCCGTAATCCTTGTTGTAGATGAGCCTGAAGATCGTCGAGGCGATCGCGAACGAGACGGCGACGGGCAGGAAGTACACGGTGCGGAAAAAGCCGACGCCCCTGAACCTGCGCTGGATGAGCAGCGCGAGGCCGAGCGAGATCGCGGTCTGCACCGGCAGCACGACGACCGTGAAGTAGAACGAGTGGCGCAGGCTTGCGAGGAAAGCGTCGTCGCTCAGCAGCTTGCCGTAGTTGCCGAAGCCGGCGAAGGCCGACTCTGCCGAGATGAGATTGTAGTGGCGGAAGCTGATCCACAGCGCCTGGAGCATCGGGTAAAAAATGAAGACGGCGAGCAGCGCGAAGGCCGGCAGGATAAACAGCAGCGCGGCCTTGGCCTCCTGGCGTTCGTAGGATGCGGAGGGGCGCTTGGACGGTTTGGCGGATCGCATGGCGTTTGCGGACGCCGAAGCGTCGGCCGATCCGGCCGTGCTTGAGGCTCCAGGAATGCTTGAGGCGACAGCGGCGATTGTGGAGCTTGGCGTTCTTGCGGAGCTTGCGGGCGTTGTCATTCAGTATCCCTCCTTCTGCGGATGACCGCGGGCGGACATGGCAAGGGCAGGGTCGGTCCTGCCCCCTGCCCCCATACGGATTATTCCTTGTCGAGCGTGGCGATGCCGTCTTCGATTTTCTTGACGGCCTTGGCGAGCGATTCGTCGACGTCGGCATTGCCGAGTCCGACGTCTTCGAACAATTGGCGGATCGCCTCGCTGATCGCCGGATAGGCCGGCGTGACCGGACGCGGGTGGCCGTACTTCGCGAGCTGCTCCGCGTAAATGTTCATCGGATACGCCTTCAGTTCGTCGAACGCGTCGAACGTCGACTGGCGAGCCGGCAAGTTTTTCGTCTCCTGATACCACACCTTCGAGCCTTCGACGCCCGTCACCCAGTTGACGAACTCCCACGCCTCGTCCGGATGCTCGGACTTGGACGTGATCGCCATGCCCCAGCTGCCCGTCGTGCCGATCATCTTCTTGTCCTTCCAGAGCGGCGCAACGTCGTAGTCTTCGCCGAGCTTGAAGTTCGGGAAGTTCTGCTCCTGGTACTGGAACGCGAACGGTCCGTCCACGTGGATCGCGACTTTGCCGTTCCAGAACGCGTCCTGCGGCAGCTCCTTCGGCGACACCTTGTCCGTATTGAACAGTCCCTTCCAGAACGTCAGCGCCCGCTTCGATTCGGCGGAATCCAGGTAGCCCTTGGCCGTCTTGCCGTCCGGGCTCAGGATCTCCGCGCCGGCCTGCCAGAGGAATGCCATTTCCGAATACGGCGCGCCCTCGTGGCCGACGAAGCCCCAAGGCGTCGGGTTCCAGCCGTAAACGCCCTTGCCAGGATCGCTCAGCTTCTTGGCGGCGTCCAGCACCTGGTCCCATGTCCATGCTTCGTCCACGTTTTTGGACGGGAGCGGGATGCCTTTTTCCTCGAACATCTTCTTGTTGTAGAACATAACGATCGTGCCCTCGTTGTTCGGCGCGGCGTACATCTTGCCGTCGTAGGTGAGACCCTCGATGACCGGCTTCAGCAGGTCGTCCTTGCTCCCGTTCTTGGCGAAATAATCGTCGAGCGGGATGATCGCCTTCTGCGCCGCGTAGGACGCGAGCGTCGGCGCGTCGAGCGCCATGATGTCGGGCGGGTTGCCGCCGGCGAGCGCCGTGCGGATCTTGGTCTCGTACTGGTCGTTCGGGATCATCTGAAAATCGATCTTGATGTTCTTGTGGCTCTCCTCGAACGAGGCGATCAGCTTCTTAAGCGCCTCCGCCTCGGGCGCGTAATCGTGGCGCCAGAACGACAGCTCGACGACCTCGCCGTCCGCGCCTTGCGAACCGGATGCGCCGGATTCGGCTTTGTTTCCGTTGGAATCGCCGCACGCGGACAATCCCCCTACAGCCAGCAGCATGCCGAGCGTCAGCGGCCATTTCTTTTTCATGCGTACCCCTCGCCCTTCGATAGTTTGGCTTGCAAGTTCATGCTACCATCAGCCGGACGGCGCCTGAATCCGCTGAGCTCGGTTGTTGGCATGCGATTTGTTCGGGTGTGGGCACACCTCATCCTACATATATTGCGGCAATTTAGCGGTAATACTATAATTATAGTGAGGTGAAAACAATGTTCAAACCCAGATTCTCAACCACGATGAAGATGGTTCACCATCTGTTGGAAATCCAACGCGCCAGTACGATTATCGATCAACTGCCTTTGCCGGCCGACATTCTAAAAGAATTGCAAAAAGAAGCCAAAGAAACGACTGTCTTGCTGTCCACCAGAATGGAAGGCAACGAGCTTGACGACGATCAAAAACGCAAGTCGTTATACCGGAACAGCGATAACGATCTCGAACAAGAAGTATTCAATCTCATGAAGGCGATTGACTTTCTGGACGACTCCGAACGCAGAAACCTCCCGATTACGGAAGAATGGATTAAAAAATTTCATGCGATCATTCGAGTCTCGCACGGCCGAAAGCCCCGTTTAAGCGAATATCGTACGGAACAAAATCGGGTGGGCAGCCGCAATCAGTCAGGCTTTTATATGCCTCCGGAACATACGGACGTCCCAGCATTGATGGAGGACTACGTCGCCTGGTTAAACGCGCCAGAGTCGCTGGATATACCTGCTCCCATTCGGGCAGGAATCGCGATGTGGCAATTTTTAACCATCCATCCTTATATGGACGGTAACGGACGAACGTCGCGAATGATCGCAACCTACATCCTAAGACGCCACCGGTTCGGTTTAAAAGGTCTGTTTATTCTCGAAAATTTCTACGATCGCAACCTGAATGCCTACTATAAGAACCTGCAAATGGGCTTGTCACATAACTATTATTTCGGCAGACACGATGCCGATCTCACCGTTTGGCTCGACTATTTCCTTGAGGGCCTTGCCGCAGTCTACGCGCAAGCCGCACAGATCGCGCTGGAAAAAAACGCGGAGCTTCTTCGTGCCGAGCCCGAGATGATTCGCAAGCTCGACGTGCACCAAAGACAAGTCTTTCGGCAATTTGTTTTTAAGCAAGAAGAAATGAGCATTACCGAAATCATGCTGCTGCTGGACATGGGCGACCGTACTGCGCGCGCTAAAATCAAACAATGGACTGAATCCGGCTTTTTGAGGCCGAAGGACCCGAACGCCCAGCGCGTACGAACTGTCGTTTTATCCGAAGCGTACGGCAAACTAGGCGATTCGATCCGCCAGCATCCGCAGCAATACGGCTACTTGTTAAACGGCGAAGGTCTCTAGGGCCTATCGCCCCGCAGCCGCGCCCTGTAATCCGCCGGACTGAGGCCGTAGCGCTTCTTGAACGCGGCGCTCAGATAGCTCGCGGTGGAAAAGCCGGTCCACTCGGCGATATCGGCGAGTCGCATCGCCGTGTCCCGCAGCAGCAGCTCCGCCCGGCCAAGCCGCACCTCGGCGACATAATCGCTGAACGTGGAGCCGGTCTGCTTTTTGAACAGCTCCGACAGGTAGGTGACGTTCATGTGGAAGCGTTCGGCCATCATCGCCAGACTGATCTCGTCCTTGTAGGCGTCCTCGATGTGACGCCGGATCGCCTCGATCGTCTCGGTGCCGGCGCTCGGCCTGGCGGCGCGTCCTTCCGGATCGTCGGCACGAACGATCCGGGACGCAGGTCCGGCAGGCGTGCGGCTTAAGGCCGTCACGGCGGAGAGGTAGGCGCGCCGCAGCGCGGTGCTCCCCGCCGAGGGGGAACAGGCGGCGCCGATCCCCGCGACGGCGGCGAGGCGCAGGCTGCCCTCGGCCGCGGCCAGCAGCGCTGCGGCCAGCTCCGCGAGCAGCGCCTCGCTCCCCGCTTCATCCTCGGCAGCCGCCGCGAAGAACATGAAGCGCGGATAAGCCTTGTCGGTGAACGGCGTCACCCGGCCCGACCAGCGCGCTTCCGCCGCGACCTCGCGGCAGACGAGCCGAAAGGCAAGCGCCAGGCGCTCGTCGTCTTCCTTGCCAGCAGGCAGCCGGCCCGGCGGCACCCGGTACTCGGCGCCCATGAAGCGCAGCGCGGCCCCCTCGCCGTCCGCGCCGTCGAAGCCGGCCAGCTCGAGCCGCCGCGCCTCTTCGCGCTCCGCGATGCCGGGCGTCTCGTCGCCGCCATAGATCCGGCCGAGCACGTATTGTTCCTGCAGCAGCGGCAGCCGTCGCCGCCACTGCAGGCCGATTGCTTCGCGCGCCCGCGCGTTTTCCCGCTCCGCATCCAGCTCGCCGCGGATTGTCTCAAGCAGCTCGGTCAGGTCCCGGCGGACGACCGGCTTGAGCACATAGTCTCTAGCCCCGCAGCGCAGCGCCGTCTGGACGTATTGGAAGTCGTCGTGCCCGGATAGCACGACGATACGCAGCTCGGGATGCAGGCGCTTGCAGGCCTGCAGCAGTTCGAGCCCGTCCATGACCGGCATGCGGATGTCGGTCAGCAGCAGCTGCGGCCGCTCGCTCGCGATGGCGGAGAGCGCTTCCTTGCCGTTGCGCGCTTCGCCTACGATCTCGAAGCCCAGCCGTTCCCATGCGATTTTCAGCCGCAGCCCCTTGCAAATCTCCGGCTCGTCGTCCGCCAAGATTACGCGATACATCGTTCATTCCTCCTTTGCCGGTATGAGCAGCTTGATCGAAGCGCCGCCGTGCGCCGAGCGCCCGATTTCCGCGTCGAACGCCCTGCCGTAATACAGCCCGCAGCGCGCCAGCACATTGCGCAGCCCGATGCTGCTGCCGCCCGCGCTCAGCACGTCCGCCAGGTCGCTGCGCGCGATGCCCCGCGCCAACTCCTCGGCCATCTCGGGCGATATGCCCGGCCCATTGTCCGCGACTTCGATCTCAAGCCGGCGTCCCCGCCGGCCCGCCCGAACCGTCACGACCGCTTCGCCGCCGCTCTCGGCGCCGAACTTGATCGCATTCTCCACGAGCGGCTGCAAAATAAACTTTACGATCTGCTGCTCCCCGAGCCCCTCTTCCTCCTCGATGGACACCTGGAGCCGGTCGCCGAACCGGACGCTCATGATCGACACGTAATGCCGGATATAACGAAGCTCCTCCTTGAGCGCCACCAGGTCGCTGTCCGCGCGCAGGGAGTAACGCAGCATCTGTCCGAGCCATTCGGTCACGTCGATAACCTCGTCGCTGCGCTCTTGCGCCGACAGGCTGCCGATCGCCTCGAGCGTGTTGTACAGAAAATGAGGATTGATCTGCATGAGCAGCGCCTTGTACTCGGCGTCCTGCCGGCGCAGGTTCGCCTTGAACTCCGTCTCGATCAGCTCGCCGAGCCTGCCCATCATGCTGCTGAACACCTGGGTCACGTAGCCGACCTCGTTGGCCGGCACCGGCAGCGCTGCCGGCGGACCGTGCACCGTCGTCGTCTTGAAGCCGCTGCGCTCCGCGCTTCGCATGGCGCCGGCCAGCCGGCTAAGCGGCCGTGCGATGCCCGACGACAGCCAGAAGGCCGCGCCGGTCGTCGCGACGAGCAGCAGCGCGCCGACCCACAGCATCGTATGGCGGACCCAGCTCATTTTCTGGAACAGCTCGTATTTGGGCACCTCGCCGACCAGCAGCCAGTCCGCGTTTTTGATTTTGCGGTAAAGGACGATATGCTTGCCGCCTTTGCCGTCCAGCGTGAGCTTGCCCCCTGACCGCTTGTCTGCAGCGATCTGCGGCAGCGCGCGCTTGAATAAGGACATGTCCGCCGGAATTTGCTGGCGCAGCACGGGCTCGCCGTCGCGGTCGACCAGGTAGACGCCGCCCTGCTCGCCGAACGCGATCTTGTCGAGCGGGTCCTGGATCGAGGAGGTGAGGACGTTGACCTTAAGCACGCCGAGCTTGCGGAACGAGCTGAGCTGCACGAGGTTGAACAACAGGCTGTTCACGCTCTCGCCGGTTAAATAGGCGGGCTGGTAAGGGTCCATGTGGGCCGTCACCCAACGCGTGCCCTGCCGCATGAAGTCCCGGTACCAGACGGTCTGCAGGAACGAAGGATCGCGGAAGCTCTGGTCGCGGATGCCGACCGCGGTGCCGTTTTTGTTAAAAATCGTTATGGAGGAAATCGAGGAATGGTTGAGCGCGATGGAGGACAAATATTTGCGGAGCTCGGCGTCGAGCGACAGGCTGCGTTCGGTCGACAGCTGCGCGTCCATGCGGGCGGAGATCCACTGCTGCGTGATCTCGTTGCTCAGCACCTGGTTGGCGACGTCCTCCGCCTGCGTCGTCAGCGTCGTGACGAGCGATGCGTACTGGTCCATCGTCTGCGAGGTCGACCCCTCGATCGAACGGCCGATGACGCTGTTGGAGATCTGGGTGACTACCGCCACAAGGATCATGAACGGAACGACCAGCAGCACGACGAACGTCAGCGTCAGTCTGGATCGCAAGCTGTAGAACAAGGTGCATCGCCTCCGGGTACGTCAACGGCTCCCGCCGACGCCGTTTCGAAGGGAGTATGCTTCTACTCTATCAGGAATGCGAGGCGGGCGGAATCGGATATTTTCGGTATGCGACATACGATATGCTCGGCTGAAACGAAAGAAAGGCCCGCATCCGCGCTCTCCCTTGGGGAACGATGAATGCGAGCCTTCTTAGCAGCAAACGAAACGCTGATGACGCCTAGCTTGTTGTTATACCTCTTACTTCGAAGCCTCTTCCTTCAGCGCCTTCAGGCGCTTCATGACGTCGTTCGCGCCGCGGCCGAAGTAGTCGTGCAGCGTCCGGTACTCCGCGTACAGCCGCTCGTATACCGCCACATTCTCGGGGATCGGCTTGAACGTCTCCTCCCGCACGCGCGCCATCGCCTTCGCCGCGTCGACGACGCTGTCGTAGCCGCCCTTCGCCGCGCCCGCCGCCACCGCGCCGAACATCGCCGCGCCGACCGCAGGCGTCTGCTTCGAATCCGCCACCTTGATCTCCCGGTTCGTTACATCCGCGTAGATCTGCATCAGCAGCGCGTTCTTCTGCGGCAGTCCGCCGCACGCGTACACTTCGTGAACCGGCACGCCGTTGTGATGGAACGCGTCGATGATCGTCCGCGTCCCGAACGCCGTCGCCTCGAGCAGCGTACGGTACATTTCCTCCGGCTTGGTCAGCAGCGTGTAGCCGACGACGACGCCCGTCAGGTTTGTGTCCACCAGCACCGAGCGGTTGCCGTTCCACCAGTCCAGCGCTACAAGGCCCGTCTCGCCCGGCTTGTAGTGCGCCGCGCGTTCCGTCAGCCATTGGTGCACGCCGACGCCGTCTTTTTCCGCCGCTTCCTTCACATACGCCGGTACCGCTTCCTCGACGAACCATTCGAAGATATCGCCGACCGCCGATTGTCCGGCTTCGTAGCCCATGTAGCCTTCGATGATGCCGTCCTCGACGACGCCGCACATGCCCTCGACTTCGACTTCTTCCTTGCCGAGCACCATATGGCAGATCGACGTGCCCATCGCCATGACCAGCTTGCCCTCGTCGACGACGCCGACCGCCGGCACCGCCGCGTGCGCGTCCACGTTGCCGACCGCGATCGCCGTGCCGGCGACAAGGCCCGTCAGCTCGGCCATTTTAGCCGTCAATTCGCCGGCCTTCGAGCCGAGCGGCTTGATGTCGCCGCGCAGCTTGGTCGCCGTCAGGTTCTCGAGCCGCGGATCGAGCGCCTTGAAGAAGTCCGGGCTCGGGTAGCCCTCCTGCTTGTGCCAGATCGACTTGTAGCCGGCCGTGCAGCTGTTGCGCACGAACCCGCCCGTCAATTGCGAGATGACCCAGTCGGTCGCCTCCGTGAACAGGTCAGTCGCCTCGTACACTTCAGGCGCTTCGTTCAGAATCTGCCACACCTTGGCGACCATCCACTCCGAGGAGATTTTGCCGCCGTAGCGCGGCAGGAACTTCTCGCCCCGCTCCGCCGCGATGGCATTCAAGCGGTCGGCCTCGTCCTGGGCGGCGTGGTGCTTCCACAGCTTGACCCAGCCGTGCGGGTTATCCTTCCAATCGGGCAGGAAGCAGAGCGGCGTGCCGCTCTCGTCCACGGGCAGCATCGTGCAGGCCGTGAAGTCGATGCCAAGGCCGATGACGTCCGCCGCCGCGACGCCGGATGCCTGCAGCACGGCCGGCACCGAACGGCGCAGCACCTCCAGGTAGTCGTCCGGATGCTGCAGCGCCCAGTCGTGGCCGAGTTCGATGCCGGAGACCGGCAGCTTCTCGTCGATGACGCCGTGCGGGTATGGCGTGACGTGATCCGCGATCTCGTGGCCGTTCGACAGGTCGACCAGTACCGCGCGTCCCGATTGCGTACCGTAGTCGACGCCGATGGCGTATTTTGCGCTCATGTTATTGCCTCCTCGTATGATGGTTCAGCTTAGGTTTGTAGATCCGTCTTACGAATGATCGCGTCGATTATCGATTTCGATGAATCAATGCTCGTCGCCCGGCTGGCCGTAATACGCGTTCGCGCCGTGCTTGCGCAGATAGTGCTTGTCGAGCAGCTCCTGCTGCATCGACGGAATGCCGGCATTCAGCTGCCGCGTATGGTACGCCATCTTGGCGACCTCCTCCAGCACGACGGCATTGTGCAGCGCGTTCATGGCGTTCTTGCCCCAGGCGAACGGCGCATGGCTGTACACCAGCACGCCCGGCACCTGCTGCGGATCGATCCCGCGGAACGCCTCGACGATGACGTTGCCCGTCTCATGCTCGTAAGCGCCTTCGATCTCCGCCGGCGTCATCGCCCGCGTGCACGGGATCGTTCCGTAAAAGTAGTCCGCCTGCGTCGTGCCGAGCGCCGGTATGCCCTGGCCGGCCTGCGACCAGATCGTCGCCCACGGCGAGTGCGTATGCACGATGCCGCCGATGCCGGGAAACGAGCGGTACAGCACGAGATGCGTCGGCGTATCCGAGGACGGCCGCAGATCGCCTTCGACGACGTTGCCTTCCAGATCGAGCACGACCATCTGCTCCGGCCGCAGCTCCTCGTACGGCATGCCGCTCGGCTTGATGACCATCAGGCCGGATTCGCGGTCGAAGCCGCTGACATTGCCCCAGGTGAACGTGACAAGTCCGTACTTGGGCAGCTCGGCGTTCGCCTGGCATACTTCCGCTTTTAATCGCTCCAGCATGTACGCACATCCTTTATTTTCAAAATGGCTATCGATCGATTGTTGTTTTGCGGGTCGCCGCGAATAAATGTCTACACAGGCGCATCCCTGACGTCGCTTACATTATATACTTGTACGTACATGCTGTCGAGCAAGAAAACCCTCAGGGGTTATCCCTGAGGGTCCATAACGGTGATTCCGCCTCATCCGGGCGCCATGCCTCTCACGTCGACTCACGCGTGAATCTCGAACAGCACCCTGCGCCGATCTTCCATCGCGTCGGATTCGCTCATGCCCGTCAGTTCGGTCAACGGGGCAAACACGGCGCCGTCTTCCTCGGACTTATAAACGGCCGGGCCGATATGGCGGAGCGCCGCCAGATGCACCCGTGCGCCGCTACCGGCCGCACCGAGCACCAGCACGCCGTGCCGGATGACCCGCCCATAGCCGCCATGGCGGTCGTTGCGCGGGGCCTCGGCCCGCAGCGTCACGGGAAATCGAAATTCGATCGTATCGCCCGCAAGCCATACGCGCGTCAACACGGCGAATCCGTCCGCGATTGAATAAGCAACGGGCCTGCCGTTAACCAGCAGCTCCGCTTCCCGTTCCCCGCACCAGGAGGGCACGTACAGCCGAAGACGCACAGCCGCCGCTCCACAGGCCTCGTTCACGCGCAGGCGCACGTTTCCCTCGAACGGATAAGCCGTCTTCTGTTCGAGGGAGAGCCGCCCCCCGTCCGCCCAGTCTGCCGAGAACGCGCTGTCGTTGTAAAGCGGGAGCGTGACCGTGCGATCTTCCGCTGCGTACAGCGACAGCACCGCCTGCGCCAGGCCGTCGCCGCCCCGCATCGAGCAGCACCAGTACGCCTCGAACAAATCCCGGCGCGGCGACAGATACGCATCCTTCGCCCCTGCGCAGCAATCGCAGCCGAACCCGCCGTTCGGACGCTGGCCATAGCTTAGCCCGTTGTAAAGGATCGACTGCGCATCCTCCAGATATCGGATCTCGCCGGTATGCTTCCACAGCGCTTTGGCCAACAAGAACGAGTCGACGACCGCGCACGGCTCGGTCCATTCCGGACGTCCGAACCAGTTGTAGTTGGCGTAATTTTCCGTCATCCCCTCCCGGACGTACAGCCCGTAGATGCTGAGCGCCAGGCGCAGTAATGCAGGCTCTTCCGTCGATTCGTAATGCCGGAGTATGCCTCTGGCGGCAGATAACGTCGCATGGGTCTGAAACGACTGCCCGGTCCAATCGATCGCTTGGAACACATCGATCATTTCATCGATCAACTCGCGGAGCTCCGGACAACGGAGCACCCGGTACGCATGGGTAGCGCCATCCAGCAAAATGAAGGCGCAGCCGACATCCGTAGACGGATACCAGCTGCCGATCCGCTCGCCGGTCGGCTCTCCGATCGCTTCTCCTTCGAGAACCCGCCCGTTGCGTTCGACGGGATAGGTGCGGTAATACCCCGCTGCGGGCAGCAGCAATTCACGCACGATATTTTGGATGTGATGCAGCGCCCGCCCGTCTCCATTCGTCTCGTAAATCTCGCACATCGCGCGCAAAAACCAGCTATGTCCGGAAAGCTGCTGTTCATCCAGCTCGCCCGCGGGGTACATGTTTCCGAAATAGCCCTTCTCGTTCAAATGGCCGCCGACTGCGTCCAGCATCTCTTCCAAATAAAGCGGCTGCCGGCCCGTCGCCCGCTCCAGCATCGCCAAAGCCAGCATGATTCGGCCCTCCCAGTCTCCTGGCCAGCTGTACGCCTTCTTAAAGATCGTATCCGCCCGGTACTCCCCTTGCTCCAGCCTGTCATAGCTCAATGCGGATCGCGCGCCCAAATAGCCGGCGGCTTTGATCGATACATCGACCGTCGTTTCCTTGCTCGTCGTTTCCTTGCTCGTCATTGTCTAACGTCCTTCCTTGTCGGCCAGCCTTAATAAGCGATTGTCGGGTTCCAGATCGTCGTATCGTAGCTGTTGGTGCCGTTCTTGTTCACGATAAAGTAGAGGACGTCCCCTGCGGCAACGGATACCGTGAAGCTGTGCGCGATGCCTGTCGTGGTCGTCACCGTCTGAGGCCCCCATACCGTTGTGCCGTTTTTCTTGACGGCAGCGACGATGCCGTCGCCGCCGATCGACTCAAGCCGCACCGTACCGCTCACCGTGACGGTGCCCGCATACGGGGCGGTCCAGGCGCGCACCGCGTCGTACGTATCCGGGTGCTGCCGATCGGCCAGAATCAGCACGTATGGCTGCGTCCCCTGCCATCTGCCCGCCGCCGAATTCCAGGTCATGTCGCTGTAGGCGCTGCCGTTCCACTGCTTGTAGGACCAGCCGTACCAGCCCTGTCCCTTGGAGAACAGCGCGGATGCTTGATAACTCGGAGTATGGAGCAATCCGATATAATTCTTCGTCATATTCCAGTACATCGCATTGTCGATTTGCCCGCTCTTGTCGTACCACTTCTCGGAAGGTGACAGCAGGCTGCCGGTGTCCGCATCCGCGACCGCCGTCTCTTCGCCGTACTCGTTAAAGGAGTTCAAGATGACGACCTGCGGCTTCGGCGATTTGCGAAGCACCTTCTCCCAGCCGGACAGCGCATAGTAGTCGCCGTTCGCGCGGGAGACCGGCGTCGCTCCCTTGTTGTTGTTCCAGCCCGGCATGACCAGCATGACCTCGTCGTCGTCGAGCGTGCCGTTTCGAACCTCCCAGCCGTACGTGCCCGCCGTGCTCGGACTGTGCGCCCAGCGGACGGTGAAGCGATTCGTATTCGTTTTCGAGCCGGTCCAGCTCTCCCAAGCGGCACGGTCGGCAGGCGTACAGTAAATGACGAGCAGCGGTTTGCCGTTCAAATAAAAGGCGTTGGCGGGCCCGCCCGACGGCGTATCGTTAAATTGCGACCAAATCTCGCCCGCTTCCCATTCGATATGGGCCGGATCGTGCGACCATTGAACGCCGCCGATCGCGTTGGCGTACTTGATCGTCCGGTGACTCCCCGCGGCATTCCAGGCCGCGATGCGGCCGGCCACCTTGACCGATCGCTTAAAAATATAGCCGTCGTCCACGTAAATATTGTTGGTCTGGTCGAGCAGGAGGAAATCGACCTTGGCGTCGGCGAGCGCAGCCAGATGCTCGTCGATGACCGCCGTCGTGCCGCTGTCGTATTGCTGGTAAGCGCCGAGCGTAAGCGGTTTGTAACGGATGTTCCAGGCGGACCATGTGTCCTGCTCGTTCGCCTTGGTTGCGTGATAGGGCTGGACTTTCCAGGTTCCGGTAGATGCTTCGAAAGCGACGGAAGCCTTGAAGCCGTCCGGGTCGCCGTTGACGTTGCCCTGCATGACCGCGGTCGCGCCGCTCCCGAAGCCGGTGTTCATCACAAAGTCGTAGCCATCGAGCGCGCCCGCGTACTTGCTGTACAAACGCGCGTACCAATCGCCGGGCAGCGCATCGCCGTTCACGTCGCCGTTGAATATGACGAACGGGTCCGCGTAGCCGTCCGCA
The DNA here is from genome assembly GCF_030014955.1 of Cohnella hashimotonis. NCBI lineage: Bacteria > Bacillati > Bacillota > Bacilli > Caryophanales > Paenibacillaceae > Cohnella > Cohnella hashimotonis. The sequence continues at coordinate 982,359 of NZ_JAGRPV010000001.1, read as the reverse complement.
TTGCCGTCCCCGACGAGCTGATGTTGGGAGCCGACGCCGTGCCCGGCCGTCCATAGCGAGGAGGCGCCGAACGAAGCGCCCCCGGACAGCGCCCGGTACCAGTTGCCGGTGGTGCCGTCAAAAGCGATCGCGTCCGCTTTGCCGTCGCCGTTCGCGTCGCCGAGAAACTGCCGGCTCGTGCCGGCGCCGAAGCTCGAAGCCCATACGGCCGGCGTCCCGAATGCGCTGCCGGTCGAGAGCGCTGCCGACCATGCGCCCGTGCCGCTCTGATAGGCAACGGCGTCGGCCTTGCCGTCGCCGTTCACGTCGCCCGCGAGCTGCGTCGTCGAGCCGGCGCCGAGCCCCGATACCCACAGCGTATAGCCGCCGAAGCCCGTGCCGTTCGACAGTGCCGCGTACCAGCTCCCGCTCGAGCCGAAGAACGCGAGCGCATCCTGCTTGCCGTCCCCGTTCACGTCGGCGAGCAGCTGGCTGCTCGAACCGGCGCCGTGTCCGGTCGTCCATACGGACGGCGTATTGAAGCCGTTGCCGTTCGAGACCGCGACCTGCCAGCTGCCGTCGCTGTTGAATATGACGGCGTCGGATTTACCGTCGCCGGTGACGTCGCCGACGAACCGGTTCGCGCTCGCGCCGCCGAAGCCCGTGATCCACGTCGCGTTCGGCGTCGTCTTCTTGGCGTACCAGGTGCTGTACCAGGCGCCTACGGAAGGCGCGGAAGCGCTTGCATATCCGACCGGCGCAACGATTCCCGACGCCAGTAATATCGACGAGGCGCCCAGCGCCGCGATGAACCTTCTTTTCATCCGAAACACCGCCTTTAAGAAGTAGCGGGACGCTCCGCCAGCCGGCGAAAACGCCCCGCCCCGATAACAGATCCGGCAAAAACCGTGCGAATCCCCTTCAAGCCGGCACCGATCGTTCGCGAGTTTTTAGGATTTGCCCAGCGCCCGGTCGAACAGCGGCTTCATCTCCGCGATCGCCGCGTCGTAGCCGCCCTTCTCCTCGAACGTCTTCTTGAGTTCCTCCCACTTCTTGTCGAACTCCGCTTCGCTCTTCGTAGACAGCAATTTCGCCGTATCCGACGTTCGGAACGTGTTCCAGTAATAATTGGACAGCGCGTTCGACTTTTCGCCGCTCGGCGACAGCACGGTGCCGTCCTTGCTCAGCTTGACGGTGGAGACGAACGCCCACATGTCGTTCCAGGCGTCGAATTTGGCCGGATAGCTGTGCTCGAACGTTTTGTTGTTGTAGAACGGCGCCGGCGCCGTCAGGAACGCCTTGCTCGTGTAGGTCGATACGGTGTTGTTTTTGTCGTAGATGCCGTAGTACTCCGCGTTTTTGCCGTCCGCCGTTTTTTTACCGTCGCGAATCGCTTCGTACAGCGCCTGATCCTTGAACACTTTGACGCCGTCCTTTAATTCGTACAAGCCGGCGCTCTCCGGCCCCCAGACGGACAGATCCATCGCCTCCTCGGTTTGGAACCAGTCGAAGTACTTCAGCAGACGCGGGATGTCCTTGACGTTTTTGTTGATCATGATGTTGTAAAAACCGGCCGGGTACGAGGGGTCTACATAGGAAGCGTGCCCCGTCTCGATCTCGTACTGCGATTTGGGCCACGGGATCGGGCGAAGCTCCGCTTCGGGATCGAGCTGCTTCAGACTCGTGCGGGCGCCGTTCGTATCCGGCACGCTGAACATGGCGGCCACGCGCCCGGAGGCGATCTTCTGCTGAAGCTGCTCCGGCTTCTGCAGCAGGTAATCCTTGTCGAGCACGCCGTCCTTGAACCATTGGCGGAGCTTGGCGTAATAGGTCTTCATGTTCGGATTGTCGATGAACCCGGCGACCGCTCCCGTATCCGGATTGGCGTAATAGCCGCCCGTAGGCGCATAAAGGGAGCTGATGTGATAGGCGCCCCAATCGGGGATCGACAGCGGGATGACCGGTTTGCCGTCTACCTTGAGATCCAGCTTCTGAATGTCATAGAGCAGCTTCTCGAAATCCTCCGGCGTCTCGATCGGCGGATCGAGACGCAGATCGGCGTCGGTCAGCTGCCGCGGATTTTGATCGAGCTCGGCTTGAATCTCCTTGACCGTCTTGAACTTGTAGCCGAGCTTCTTCAGAATGTCTTCGCGAAGCATGAACGCCCAGTTCACCGGATCGCGGTGGAAAATATCGGCTTGCATGGCTGCGGCGACTTCGGGGTTGCCCGCATCCGGCATGGCGCTGGTCGGCAGGGCGACCAGCTTGCCGGCGACCTTGAGCGAATTCCAGCCCGTATCCGACACATACTTGTCGGTATTGACCATGAGATTCTGATACTCGCTCAGATCGGCGAACGCGCCGGTCGAATACAACAGAGACAGGTTGGGATTGTCGACGAGCACGACGTCGGGCAGATTGTTGGCGGCGACCAGCATGTTCACCCGCTCGACCGGGCTTTGACCTGCCGAAAACACGATGTCCGACACTTTGACGTTGAATTTTTGCTCGACGACCGGCGTGACGACATCGTTCGGATTGTTGTACCCGAACAGCGCCGTCGGGTGTACCGTGTCAAGGAACGTGTAGGAAAAAGGCGCTTCTGCCGAAGACTGCGCGGAAGCGGCTCCCGAGGCGGCCGGACTGCCTGAGGCGGGGTTCGCGTTGTTGTTGCCGCCGTCGGAGCAGCCGGCCAATGCGGTTAAAGCCAGCGCAGCTGCGAGCGCAAGCGGTAGTGCTTTTTTCTCTGCCATGTGAGTGACCCTCCAGTGATTGATCTGAACGATACTAACGCACGACATGTCGTACGCTAATAATGCTAATAATGCGTTAGCCTTTGACCGCCCCGATCATCATGCCTTTGACGAAATAGCGCTGCATGAACGGGTAAATGCATAGGATCGGAAGCGTGGATACCATGAGCGTCGTCATCTTGACCGCTTCGGAAGTGACCTGCGTCTTGCTCTGAGTCATTCGCATGATCTGTTCGACCGTCGTCGCCTGCGATTCCAGAATGATCTTGTAAAGCAGCGTCTGGATCGGCAGCAGATTCTGCTTCGTTACGAACAGCAGCGCGTCGAACCAGGCGTTCCACTGGGAGACCCCGGCGAATATCGACAACGTCGCCAGCAGCGGCAGGCTCGAAGGCAGCACGATCCGGAAGAAGACGATCGCGTCGCCTGCCCCGTCGATGCGCGCCGATTCCTCGAGCGAAGCCGGAATCTGATCGAAAAACACTTTGGCGAGCAGCATGTTAAAGGCGCTGAAGAGCATCGGCAAAATGTACACGAGAAAGTGGTTGGACAGTCCCAGCTTCACGATGATGACATAGAAGGGAAGCAATCCGCCGCTGACGAACATCGGAATCATAAAAAACACGATGATGGGCTTGCGCCACAGCAGCTGCTTTTTGGTGATGGCGTAGGCGACCAAGCAGACGACGAGAACATGCAGCACCGTGCCGAGAACCGTGCGGGCCGCGGAAATAAAGAATGCATTCATGATGCCGGCATTGCCGAGCACCGCTTTGTAGTTGTCCAGCGTGGGCTTGACTGGCGCGAACGTAATCGTCGTCGCTCCGGCGGCGACGCCGTCGCTGATCGAATAGAAAAGCACATAAAGAAACGGATACGCCATGACGGCGGACAACAATATCAGCAAGACGACGTTCAGGATGGAGAAAAGCCGTTCCCCGCCGGTCGCTCGGATGTTCAACGTCTTCTCCTCCTTACAGCAGCTTGGTGCCGTTCATTTTGTTGCTGAGCTTGAAGCCGGCGAATACGAGAATCGAGGCGATGACCGATTGGGCCAGCCCGATCGCGGTCGCGTAGGAAAACTTGATCATCTGGACGCCGTTGCGATACACGAACGTGTCGATGACGTCCGCCTTTTCCTGCACGAATCCGTTCATGAGGTTGAACACCGCTTCGAAGTTCACGGATACGAGCGAGCCGAGCGACAAGACGAACATGAGCGCGATCGTCGGCACGATCGACGGCAGCGTGATGTACATCATGCGCTGGAACCGGCTTGCCCCGTCTACCATGCCCGCATTGTGAAGCTCCGGATCGATGCCGGAGATCGCCGCCAGATAGATGATCGAATTCCAGCCGATGCTCTTCCACACGGACGCCAGCACGAGGATGAACCAGAAGTACCCCGGCGACTGCATGAAGCTGACGGGCTCGAAGCCCAGCTTGACCAGCGCCAGATTGACGATGCCGCTCTCGGTGTCGAGCAGCCGGTAGACGAGACTGGCGATGAATACCCAGGTGATGAAATGAGGCAGGTACGTCACGGACTGCACGACCTTGCGGAACCTGGACGAGGCGACGGCATCGATCATCAGCGCCAGCGCGACCGGCGCGGGAAATCCGATCAGCAAGGTAAGGCCGCTGATCGCCAGCGTGTTGCGGAGCGCCGCATAGAAGTCGGGGTCCGTCAGGAACGCCCTGAATTGATCCAGCCCGACGAATTCGCCGCGCAGAAATCCGTCGGATACCCGGTAATCCTGGAACGCCATCACGAGACCCGCCATGGGCGCGTAAGAAAAGACCAGTACGGCTGCCGCGCCCGGCAGCAAAAACAGGAACAGGACACGCTGCCTCCACAGCGTCAAACCAATTGATTTCACAGTTGTCTCCCTCCGTCGGTATGTCGTTCTGTGTCTGTGGTGTCATTGTAGCCCGTCAATGAAAGCGAATACAGAACGTAAAACACCGATTGGGAGATGCAGAAGAACGACAAGCGCTTAGCTGTCTTCGACCCCGCCGGCGGCAGGCAGCGTGACGATAACGGACGTTCCGCTCTCTCCGCTGTTCACGCTTACGCCGCAGCCTTCGCCATAGACGAGCGCGATCCGCTTCTTCACGTTGGACAATCCGTACCCCGGCTTCAGCCGACCCAGCTCCTCGTTGCGGTTGATTTTCGCTACGATATCCGCCTGGATGCCGATCCCGTTGTCGAAGACGACAAATACGACCTTGCCGTCCGCCGTGCCATATCCTTCAATTCGCAGCAGCCCTTGCCGCTTCGACGGCCTGATGCCGTGCACGACCGCGTTCTCGACGATCGGCTGCAGCAGCAAATGAAGCGCGGGAACGTCCAGCAGCTCGGGCGCTACGTCGATCTCGACCGCAAAGGACATGTTATAGGTGAACTGCAAAATTTGCGTGTATTCCCGGATCATCTCAAGCTCCTGGCCGAACGTCGTCTCGCCGCCGCCTTTGTTCAAAAAGCGCTTGAAAAAGCGAATCAGGCTTTCCGTCACGCGCTGGATATCCGCCGTCCCGGCCTGCTTCGCCCTCCACTGAATGGTCGCCAGCGTATTGTAGAGCAGGTGCGGGTTGATCTGAAGCTGCAGCAGGTCGATCTGAAGCGTCGTCTTCTGCCGCTCCAACCGGACCCGCTCCTCCGTCATGTCGTTCAGCGAAGTGATCAGCCTGTTAAATGCGCCGTCGAGCTGTCCGATCTCGTCCTTGCCCGCGATGACGGAGAGCGGCTCCAGTCCGTACTCCTTCACGCGATTCATCTTGTTCGTAATCTTGATCAGTCTGCGCGTCGTCAGATGAGAGATGAACACCGTCGCGCCCAGACAGAGCAGCACGCTGACGATCAGGATCGTCGCCGTCGTCAGCGCGATTCCCCGCAGCGAGTCTGTCACGACATGATAGGGCACGACCGAGGTGAGCTGCCAGCCCGTGATGCGGGATTCCGAAGCGGCGACCAAATAGTCGCCGTCCTGCAAACGGATTCGATCTACCTCGCTGCCTGCCGTCCGCATGCGTTGCAGAACCGCTTCGATCTCCCCCGCTGGCATATCCGGGCGACTGGCGCCGATGCTGTTTCCGTCCGCATCGAACAGCAGCAGCGCCGCCTCCGAGTTTTCGTTGTTTTCCTCCAGCAGTTTTTTCAGCTTGACCTCGGGGATCATAATGGTCAGAATGCCCAGCTCCTCAAGCGTCCGGAACGACTTCAGCGTATGGCTGACCGAGATATAGCGCTCGCCGTTCTCCTCGTACAGTCCCCGCCATATAATCTGACTTGGCGCGGCGCGCAGCGCTCGAACCCAGGATTCGCCATGGACGGCGGTCAAATCGCGAATGATGCCCGTGTCCCTCGGCAGCGACGGGTTGTCGGAATAAATAATGACATTGATCAGCTCGTTGCCCTCGGTGAAAATCTCCGTGGACGAATAGGTCATGTCCAGCAGCACGGGCTCGAGCACGCTGTATATCCGGTTGCGGTAAGCGTCGTACAGCGACGAGAAATCGTCGTACCTGGACGCCAGCGTCTCCTGAAAGCTGGAATTGGCAAATACGATCTCCGTCTTGCGCTGATAGGAATCGAGATTGTAATCGACGAGGGCTGCCGTCTGCTTCAGGTTTTGCAGGAGAAGCATCGTCTCCGTCCGTTCGATCCGGCTCTCCGCGATTCGGTAGTTGATCCATCCGCCGAGCAGCACGACAACCGCGATCAGCAGCGTAAAGGTAAGGACAAGCTTGCTCCTCAGCGTCAAATCCCTGAACCAGGCCTTCATAGGCTTCCCGGCCCCCGTGTCTTTTCCCGGTATTCCTTGGGCGTCAGCCCGGTAAGCTGCTTGAACACGCTGCGAAAATACGTCTCCTGCCCGTAGCCGACCATGCGGGCGATCTCGTACATTTTGGCGGGCGATTCCCGGAGCAGTTTCTGTGCCGCCTTGATGCGTACGTGCGTCAAGTATTCCAGGATCGTCTGTCCCGTCTCCTGCTTGAATACGTAATTCAAATAATTCGGGCTGTAGTGAAGGCTGTCGGATATCGTCTTAATCGTAAGCGGCTCGTCATAGCGAGACTCCATCAGCCGCTTGGCTTCTCGCACGACGGCGCCGGACTTGTGCTCGCACTGCGCCTCCATCCACCGGGCCGACGCGTCCAGGAAGGCGATCAGCCACTGCCGGATATCCGCGATCGTCTCCAGCTTCAGCAGCCGCTCCCACTGGAATTCGGGCGCTGCGCCGCTCTGCGCCAGATCCAGATTGCGTTCGCTGAGCAGCAGCTGGACGCAGGAGACGATGCCGAGACATAGCCCGCGAACGGCATGCGCGCCGCGCACGCCGCCATCGGCAAGCAGCCTGTCGGCGAATCGCTCCGCCTCTCCGCTTAGCAGCGCCCGGTTCACCTCGTCCATCATCCCTTGGGACAGGCGTCCGCCGCTTTCGTCCGTTTCGCCGCTCTGTTCGACTTCGTCCGCGCTGATCAGCTGCCCGTGACCAAGCCGGAACTTGTGCGACAGCGCCTGCGAAGCCTGCCGGTAGCCTTCCGCCAGCCGGGCCAGTCCGCATACCGGACTGCCAATGCCGATCGTCAGGCTGAGCCCCGCTTCGGCCGCCTCCTGCCAGATCCGCTCGGCCGCGGCGAATGCCCGATCCGACGTCGAGGCTGCGTCCTCTTCCGCCTGGCTGTCGAACAGGCCAACGCCCCAGCGCAAGCCCTCCGCTTTGCAGATCAGACAGCCCGGACGATCCGCCACCGCTCTTTTCACGATGTCCGATACGCGCAGCAGCAGCAGCTCCCGCTCCGCCACGGGCGCTTCGTCGAAGCGGGCGCCCGGATCGTCCAGCTCTACCGCCAGCACCGCATAGGGACCGGTCGGCACGGGCAAGGAGAAGAAGCGCAGCTGCGCTTCGATCTTCTCGTCGTCGCCGCCGAGCCCCGCGAACCAGCTGCGCACAAAGCGTTCCTTTAACAATGGCATGCTTGCCTGCAAGGCTTCCTCCAACTGGGCACGCTCGTCAACCTCGCGCATTTTGCGCTTCTTGTCTTCGACGATTCGCTGCAGGGCGCCTACGAGCTCCTCGTCTACAATCGGCTTCAACACAAATGAAAACGCATTCAAATCTATCGCTTTTTTGGCATATTCGAACTTCTCGTAGTAGGTGAAAAAAATAATGTCGACCCCGGGACGACGACGGCGCAGCTCCTCGGCGAACTCGATCCCGTTCATAAAAGGCATCTCGATGTCCGTCAGCACGAAATCAGGCGCTTCCCTCTCGATCATCGCGAGCGCCTCCAGCCCGTCGCACGCTTCTCCGGCAACCTCCAATTCGAGTCCCGACGCCGAGATCAGCTCTTTGACCGTCTCCCGCTCGACGAAGAAGTCGTCGACGATAAGCAGCTTGAACTTCATCTTTTATCATCTCGCAATCCTGGTAGTCTAAAAAAGCCGCCCGGTCCCGAAGGACCGAGCCGGCTCCATTTTTTAACCTGCTCCATTTTTTATCCTATGGAAGCATCGCCTGACACGGATAGACGTCCGTGCCGTTGCTCTCAGCGAGCAGGCGGAACGACCGGCCGGTGTCCTGGACCCGGCCGAACGTATCCGTATCGCAGACGATAACCCATTTCAAAATTGTAAGCGATTGCATAAATCTTCCTCAGTTCGTCCGCGCAGGGCCCCCGCCACAACGTGATTTCTCCTGAATTGTTGTGTACGGCTAATGTCCAAAGCATGTCTTCCGCATTCCTGCACATGGCCACCGTTCCGTCTTGCGCCTCCCTTTCCCGTGCTCTTCTCATTTTAGAGAAGCGCACAACGGTCCGACCAGCATGCAATGCAACGATCGGGGATCGTGAAAGAACGGAGCTTGAAGAAGGCCCGCAGCCGATCCGCATTAACGAACCGAAGGCCCGGCCGTTGATTCGCGCACGATCAGCTGAGGCTTGTAGATATGGCCGCCACGGCCGACTGCGTCCTTGTCCAGCATCGTCACGAGCAGATTCGCGGCAAGCTCGCCTAGCTCGGCCTTCGGATGGGAGACCGTCGTCAGCTTCACCTCTGTGGCGGTCGCAAGGAACGAGTCGTCGTAGCCGACGATGGACAGATCCTCGGGGACCCGCAGCCCCGCCTCGCGGATGACATCCAGCAGCGATACGGCCAGTTGGTCGTTGTAGCAGACGATCGCGGTCGGCGGCTCCGGCCGCGAGAGCAGCTCGCGCAGCGCCTCGTGCGGCCGCGATGCGCGGTTTTCCGTCCGGTAGCGCACGAGCAGTTCGGGCGGTACGGACAAGCGGCGTTCGCGATGCGCCTGGACGAAGCCCTTCATCCGCTGCACGCCCTGCAGGTCGTCCGTCTTGAACAGTCCGGCGATCGCCCGATGTCCCGCCGCGAGCAGATGCTCCGTTGCCAGGAAGCCGCCGGCTTCGTCGTCCACCTTCACGCAGGGCCAGTCCAGATCCGGATACTGCTCGTTGATCATCAGCATCGGAATGCCATGGTATTCCAGCGCCATAAACGTCTCGTAATTCGGGTTGCCCTCCGCGCTTTTCGTCGGCTCTACGATGAGTCCGCACACGCCCTGCGTCAGCATCGTCTCCAGGCTCTCCCGCTCCTTCTCCTTGCTGCCCTCCGTGCTTGACAGCAGCAGCCGGTAGCCTTTCTCCTTAAGCGCAGCCTCGACGCCACGCACAATGGAAGGGAAAATATAATCGGAAATATGCGTCGTGATCAAGCCGACCATCCGATTGGCGCCGGGTCCTCTGCGGTCGCCCTGGAGCTTCGCCACGAACGTGCCCTTGCCCTGTTCGCGGGACAGCCAGCCTTCGCTGACCAACTCGCCGATCGACTGCCTGACCGTCTGGCGGCTTAAGCCGAACTGCTCGGCCAGCTCGTTCTCGGACGGCAGCTTGTCTCCCGGACGGTATTTGCCCCCGGCGATCCAGGAGACGATCTCTTCCTTTAACCGCTGATACTTGGGGTATTGCGGATTCAACCCGTTCACCTCGCGCAAAACGTATAGCAGCTATTATAACACAGCGACGCACTTGTACGTACAATCAAAGTCGCAGCCGCTTGTGGTTGGCCGTTCAGCCGTTCCACCGCGCAACGAGCATCTCGAGCTTTTGCCCGTCCAGCGTCGGCACGACGAGATCCGCTTCGGAAAAGTCGAGCCCCGCCGTCATGGCATTCGGTACGGCGATGCCGTACAAGCCGGCGGCCTTGGCGGCTCTCAGCCCGTTCAGCGAATCCTCGATGGCGACCGCTTCGCCCGGCTCCACGCCTAGCGAACGAACGGCCAGCCGGTACAGCGCCGGATCCGGCTTCACCTTTTCCACGTCGTCCGCCGTATGGATCGCGTCAAAATGCCTACGAAGATCGAGTCGCTCCAGATGCGGTTCGATCCATGCGCGGTAAGAGCTCGTGGCGAGCCCGACCGCGAGCCCGAGCCGCTTCGCTTCTTCGAGCGCGTCGAGGATACCCGGCAGCAGCGGCACCTGGTGCACCATCCCGGCGTACAGCTCTCCGAACCGGGCGTCGAGCCATCCGCGATCGATAGTCTCTCCCGTAAATGCGGACAGCTCCGCGTATGCGTCAAAACCGTGAAGCGTGCCGATCGCGCCTGCCCATTTATCCATCGGCAGCTCGTGTCCCCGCTCTCTGAATACGCCGTTCATCGCTTCGTAGGTTACGGTTTCCGTATCCAGTATCGTTCCGTCAAAATCGAACACGACAGCCTTGATCATCGTTATTTCCAGCTCCTCTTCTAATCCCTTAGACGGCTCAGCCTGCGACAAAGCGCTCCGGCCAATGCCGGAGCGCTCCGCGGTTTCCTATCGGAATGGATGAGTCGGCTCGAACCGCCGTTCGTCTCTAGTCTCGGCAAATCTCCTCAGCCTGCGTTTTCCCGCATGAAAAAGGCTCCGATGACCAGCGCGCCGAGAATGCCCCACACCGCATTGATCTTGAGATACTGTACCATGATAAAGTAAATCCCAGCAAGCGCGAACGGCAGAAAGACGACCGGTCCGCCGCTGCGCTGAAACGCGAACTTGGCGAAGTCGTAGGCAAGCATCGCGAGCATGACGAAGATGACCGGCTGCACGCCCTTGATCATTCCTTTGATATACGGATTGCCTTGCAGCTTGTGCATTAAACCGACAAGCAGCACCATAAGCAAAGCCGTCGGCAGGACGACGGCCGTCACGGCCATGAGCGCGCCGAGCCAGCCTGCGACCTTGAATCCGATATAAGCCGCCAGCTTGGTGGCGATCGGACCGGGCAGCGCGTTGCCGAAAGCGAGCGCCTTGCCGAAATCCTCGTTTCCCATCCATTGATACCGGTTCACGACTTCGTTCTGATACAAAGGAATTATCGAAGGTCCTCCGCCGTAGCCGAGCATCGTCGATCTCCCGAATGCGACAAACAAATCCACCAGCTGCTTGATCATGCCGTTCCTCCGTTCTTCCCCCAGATGCCGGATTGACCGGCTATCTTAAGGCGCTCATTTGGCCTCTATTGTAGTAAACGGCAAGTGAACGGCGCTACGTCTCAAGGACATCGTTGTTCGCAGGGCTGAAACGAGCGCCCGAATTCGGAACGCGATACAATGATCGGGCTGCAGGCGTCTTTCGTACAATGCGAGCACCACTCCCCTCTCCCCCGCATACTTTGCCTATAGCGGGCGAATTGACGCCTTAATGTCAAAAGGTGTATCGTGACCGTAGAGAAGAGAGGAGCCTGTAAGCCATGGTGACGCTGAAATCTCCTCAGGAGATCGAGCATATCAGAGCGGCGGGAGCGGTCGTAGCCGCTTGTCACAAAGAAATCCGCAAGATGATCCGTCCGGGCGTGACGACGTGGCAGATCGAAGAGCTCGTGGAGGATGTCATGGCCAGCTACGGCGCCAGGCCGTTCACGAAGACCTACAAGGACTACAAATTCGCCACCTGCGCCTCTGTCAATGATGTAATCGCCCACGGCTTTCCCAACCATACGCCGCTTAAAAACGGGGATATCGTGAAGATCGATACGGTTGCGGAGTTGAACGGCTGGCTCGGAGATTCGGCATGGACATACGCGGTCGGCGATGTGTCGCCGACCGCCGAGAAGCTCATGCGCGTGACGAAGGAATGTCTTGATATCGGCATCCGGCACGCCGTTATCGGCAACCGGATCGGCGACGCGATGTACCCGCTGCACAAGCATGCGCAAGCAAACGGTTTTTCCTGTGTCCGGGAATTGGCCGCGCATGGCATCGGAAGAGAGCTGCACGAAGAGCCGAACTTCATTCACGTCGGCATCCCCGGCAGAGGCTTCCGCTTCAAAGAAGGCATGGTTATCACGATCGAACCGATGATCAACGAGGGAACCTGGCGCATGACGATCGACGAAGACGGCTGGACCGCGCGCACCATGGACGGCAAGCTGTCCGCGCAGTTCGAGCACACGATCGCGATCACCAAGGACGGCCCTGTTATTCTCACTTCGCAAGACTGAAAATCGAGTAGGCCCATGCGCAATTGCATGGGCCTCTCACAGATCCGGACATGCGGGTCGACGCATCCGGCTCCTCCGTGCTTATCCCCGTTGGGGACGCAGTTCTTGGCTTCGCTCAAGCAAACTGCATAGTCCGATTTCGGCAAACCATTCGTTTGGCATTGCGTATTGGGCATAGGTGGAATGCGAGCTCCGCCAGGCCGTCATTCGGAGTCCGGGCATATCTTTATTGTCCCATCCCCGTCTCCTCATTTCCCGGTGGAGTTTGCGAATTTTCTTCCAACTCCTTAGTTGCACGGCCCGTATTCGTCTTCGAATCCAGGCATCCAGTCCTCGGAATCGGCTCAACACATCTCCCGTCCCAAAGTAGTTCCCCCATCCCCGCAAGTATGGGTTTAGTCGCTTCTTCACGATCTGCTCGACCTTCACCGTCTGGTTTCTTCGCGTGATCTCCTTCACCCGTTCTTTGAATCGCTTCATCGCTTTTTCCGACGGCACCATCCGTTTTCCCGGCTTGAACGCATGACCCAGGAATACGAATGTTTCCTTGTAGCTGTTTACGATTTTCGTTTTCTCCGGGTGTATGATAAGTCCCATCTCGCGTTCCAGCAGTCCCACGACCGAATTCAGTACACGCTCAGCGCCTTTTGCCGTTTTGCAACAGATGACGAAGTCGTCTGCATATCGCGTCATTCGGTGTCCGCGCGCCGTCATCGCTTCGTCCAGCGGATGCAGATAGATGTTCGCTAAAAGCGGACTAATCACCCCGCCCTGCGGCGTCCCCGTCTCGTTCAGGTGGAAGCTGCCGCCTTCCATGATCCCGGCCTTCAGGAAGCTCTCCAGCAACCGCAGTACACTGCCGTCCACGATGGTCTCTCTCACCTTTTCAATGAGCTTCTCATGCGGGATGGTGTCAAAGTATGACTTCAGGTCGGCGTCGATCACGTACCGGTAGCCTGCTTCCAGATCCTTGCGGATGTTGGCCAGCGCCATATGCGCGCTTCTTCCCGGCCGGAATCCATAGCTGCAGTCCTTGAACTGCGCTTCGAATAGGGGTTCTATGATACGCCTTGCCGCCGCTTGCACGACTCGGTCTTCCACGGTAGGAATGCCCAGCGGTCTTTGCGTCCCGTCAGCTTTCGGGATATACACGCGTTTTACCGGCTTAGACCGGTAAGTCTTGTTTCGCAGCGCCAGCTGAAGCCCCTCTAGATTAGGCTCCAGCTTCGATTCGTATGCCTTTACGGTCACGCGATCGATCCCTGCCGCTCCGCGGTTTCGCTTGACCTCCCGGAACGCTTCCTCCAGGTTTGGCTTCGCCCAAATCTTGTCGATGAGGCTGTACCATTTGCGTTTGCTTGGCACTTCAGCTCCTACGTGTGCGTGTTTGTCTTGCCTTGGTCCCTCCATGCTCGTTCTCCTTCCCTTCCCGTTCCTCGGCTCGTAGCCTTGCGGCAATCTCCGTGTCCCGGTCGGTACTCGCCCCAGACGGCTTCTCCTTTTGTTCATTCCCCGGATCTACGCACATCTTAGCTCCCCGGCTCCTGCCTGGCGCATGGTTTCCCTCATTCACGCTTCTTTCACGGTTCCGGGCTTCACACGTGTCCCCGCCTTTTGAGTCGGGGCACGCATCGGCGACCTGACGCCGATTCACCTACCTTTGCGGCCTTTCCGGCAGGCTTTCTCGCTACTATCCCTTCTTCTGACTGCCCACCGTCCGTACCTTCCTTCTTGATCCTCACGATCTTGAACTCTGATACCGCTACAAAAAAAACTTTCTGCGCGGAGACGATGGGCTCTCCTTGGGTCACGTCAACCGGCTTTCCCCCGAATCCAGTCCTCTTAACTTACGGAGCCTATGGATGGTATAGGACTACCCTTCTTTTGCAGGGTTATCCGGCTCCGTCAGCCAACTTGGTGTATGCCGCCTGTTCCGGGTTTTGCCTTGGCATCCTCCGCACCGTCCCTTGCGGGCCCCGGCACTACGCCTCTGCTATGTACTTCCGCCACCTCGCGGCGTACGCGGGACTTTCACCCGTTAGTCGGTTGCGCTGCCAAGCGCACAAAAAGCCTTCGGCTACCGGGTTCGGTAGAGCCGAAGGCTTTTTATTATTGGAGCCGCGTTAGGCGCGCACCGTCAGCAGCACGCGATTCGACGAAGGATCGGCGACGAGGTAGCCGTCCTCGAACTGCTCCGACGGGATGCCCTGCTCGCCAACCGCAGTCAGGATGCGCGCGAGCTCTGCGGTGTCCGGCAGCCGGACCGTGAAGAAGATCAGCCCTGGCGCGTTCGCGGGAGGCGGCGGTGCGCCCACGCCCGCCCATGTATTCAGGCCGACATGGTGATGATAGCCGCCTGCGGATACGAACAAAGCCTGGCCGCCGTAGTTGGCCGCAATATCGAAGCCGAGCATATCGACATAAAATCGCTTGGCCTCCTGAAGATCCCTCACATGCAGATGCACATGCCCCATCACGGTACCGGCGGGCAGTCCCGTCCATGGCTTGTCGCCGGCCAGGGCAAGCAAACCCTCGATATCGACCGGATCCGTCGCCATCGCGACTTCGCCTTGCGGGGTATAAGTCCAGTTTTCCCGCGGACGGTCGGCGTATACTTCGATGCCGTTGTCGTCCGGATCGTTCAGGTAGATCGCCTCGCTGACGAGGTGATCCCCTTGCCCGATCGGGACCCGGCGTTGGAGGAAGTTGCGCACCGCAAGTCCGAGTGCCTCCCGCGTCGGCACGAGGATCGCGAAGTGGTAGAGGCCCGTGCGCCTGCGAGGCGCCGGAACCGCGCCTTCGGACAACTGTTCAAGCTGGAGCAGCGCGGCTGGCCCGCCTGCGCCCAGTCGAGCCGTCTCGCCCTCGCGTGAGATCAGCTGGAGGCCGATGATCTCTTCATAGAACCGGATGGATCGATCAAGTTCGGCCACCTTTAAATGCACGGTACCGAGGTCCGTATCGGGATGGATGGAACGCGTCATAAGGACCGTCCTCTCTACCATTTTATAAAGTAAATTACTTTTGGTAAGTACCACTTTATCCGATTCGGCACTGGCTGTCAAGCCGCGCAGGTATGACGGCTTCAGGGCGCTGCCGCACGAGTCTCGCTGCGTTTGAACGATATCCCCTCCAGTCAGGAGAGGCGAGGCGGGGGGTCTTCGTTACGTTTTAACAGTATCCCCTTACGTCAGGAACCCGGCACACAGGTCTTCGTCACGTTTTAACAGTATCCCCATGAATCAGGAACGGCTTCCTCATTTAGAATGCCCACGCATCGGAGCGACTGAACGACATAGGCAGGACGTGGATAAGGCTATAGGATCGCGGATAAAGGTGTGCCTGAGCCGTTTTCCTGTTCGAAGGGGATATTGTTAAAACGGTAAAAACGAAGCTTTTTCGTTTGGGCCGGGCGGCCCCTCCGTCACCTCAGCCCGTTCAAGCGCACTTGTTCAATCTCAAGTCTCTCCCTGCACTCTCAACGCTTTGATGCCGGCAATGAACGTATCCACCAGCAGGCGAAACGTGACGTCCAGATCCAGCGGCATGCCGAAGCCGCCTTGACGCTCGATCGAGACGAAGCCGTGCAGGACGCTGCGGATGCCGCGCACGGCGTGGATAGCTGCGTCCCCGCTTAGGCCGTAGGTTTCGATGACGCGGACGACGAGAGAGACGACCTGGCCGCCGGCTTCGCTCAGCTCGCGGTCTTCGGGATCCGGAGCCCGCTGTACCGCTTCGTACAAGCCCGGATGTTGGCGAGCGAAGTCGAGGTAAGCCACGCTAAAATCGTGCAAGACTTCGTCGCCGCAAGCTTCGGGAAGCACGGCTTCAAAACGGGCCGCCATCTTGGAGAGACCGGACAGCGCCAGCTCCCGCCGCAAATCGGGCAAGCCCTTCACGTGATTATAAAGCGAAGGCGAGCGGATTTTTAGCTTCTGCGCGAGGGACGACAGCGTCACGGACTCCAGGCCGTACTCGTCGGCCATCTCCGTGGCAGCCTGCAGCAGCGTCGCCCGGTCAAGACCGATTCGCGGTGACATGGCTGGCCCCTCCTGTTCCTTGCGCTCCAAGGCTACGCTCCGCGGCGTGCACCGCAGCGGTCATCGCCTCGAGCGGATCCGTGACTATCCGGCCGTGTCCGACCCCGAGCAGCGTCGGCTTCAGTCCGACGAGCCGCTTGGCCGAACGGAGCGCTTCGGCAGGACTCCAGGTCGCCATCGCCGGAAACGGGAACAGCGGCTGCATCTTCCCGGACACGGCCATACCGCCGCGCTCCTGGAAGGCGTCTCCCGCGATCAAAGTGCCCGTGCGCGTATCCAGAAAAGACATCGAGCCGGGCGTGTGGCCGGGCGTCGCTACCGCGAGCAGCGAGCCTACGCGGTCGCCGTCGGCGAGGAGCGTGTCGGGCCGGGTAAGAATGGCCCCCGGCTTCGGCACGCCGCCCCGGATGGGAGATTGGATCTCGCTCGGATCCAGCGTCTTGTCTCCGGCGAGCAGTCTGGCATCCCGCGCGGAGATCAGCACCTCGGCATCGGGCAGCGCCGACTTCAGCCGATCGAGCGCGCCGATATGGTCGCCGTGCGCATGCGTCAGCAGGATGCGGCGGATCGGCTTGCCGATGCGGGCCGCGGCGTCGATAATGCCTTTGGCGCTGTAAGGCAGCGCCGCGTCGATCAACGTCAGGCCGTCCCGCTCCTCCACGAAGTATGCATTAACCGGGAAAAACCGCGGCATAAAGGATAGTTGGTGCACGTTCGTACGCGTCGTTATTCGGATGTTTTGAACCTCCGCTTTGGTAAACTAATGTTATTAGTTTTAATATAACTAACTGCATTAGTTTTAGCAAGCCCATTTTTGTGCCTTCCCGCCCTCAAAAAGTACAACGACAAGAAAATCTACTTATTAGCTTCTACTTGACACGTAAACAACGAAAAGAAACGGCGTCATATAAATAAAAAAGTCGCATCCAATGCGACTTAAATGGCGAGTATTATTTGACCCTAGGTATCCTTGAGTTTCTCTGCAACCGATAAGTCTAAATGTGGTTTAGTTACTTCCATGCAAATAGTCATCATATGAATTAAATCCAATCCAAAATTGTTGAATAAGTGCTGTAGACTCCTCTACTTTCTGTTTGCCTTTCTTGTATGTTGCATTATCTATTTTGCTTTTAGAAATGGCTTGGCTGATAAGGGTATACCCTTCCAACTGCAAGGAAGAAGCCTTTATGTAGGACTTATGATAAGCACTTATTTCTTTATTGTTGACCTGAACCTTTTTAAGTTCTGCCAGGAATTTTGTGGCGTTTGGAACAATCAATTTTGTAAATGATTCTGCCGCCTGCTTCCTATTTTTGGTTGTGACTGTGCTGTATTGTTCATAGGTCAAAAGTGCTTTTGCCTCGCTGCCAAAGAAAAAAGCAGCCCGAAGGCTGCTCTCTTTGCTGTAGTCGGTCCGTCCGCGGCACTTACTGGACGAGGCTGACGCTGTCGATGAACACGGTATTGTCGTTGTTCGTCATTCCCTTGAACTGGATCGTATGCGTACCCGCGGCTGCCGCGACCGCATCGGTATAAAAGTCAACGTAAGCCAGCGACGAAGGCGTATAGGTCCCGATCAGCGTGTTGTCGAAGTAGACGTTGACCGTCTGCGTGCTCCCGGTGCGGCGGGCCATCTTGAAGTGCAGCTTGTATACGCCGGCCGTATCGAACACGACCGGCTGGGCGATCGTGCCCGGCCCCTGGATGAACGCCGCTTGAACGCCGTCCGGCGCATCCGGCGCGCTCCAGATGCTGCCGTTGCGCTGCACGCCGGCAGAGCCATTAAACGTCCAGCGGTCCGTCAGCGGTCCGTACCTTGTGTTTTCGGCCGATCCGAGCAGCTCGAACTCTCCCTTGGCTACGGTCGGCATATTATAGCTGACGAGCGTGCTGTACAATGCGTTGTACGGCCCCTCCGGCCTGACGTCGGAATGGCCCTCGGAAGCCGTCGTAAAGGTTTTGCGGATCGCGTTCAGCCACCCGAAGCCGAACAGGCTGCTCGGACTGATGCTGTGCCCCTCTCCGAATTCCGTGAAGTTGTCGAACAGCGTCATTTTCCGGGCCAGCGAGCCGGTGCCTTTGTTGAATCCACTTTGCGTAAAATAAGAATCCCGCACCCATTTCAGATGATCCTCGTACTGCGACGGCGTATTGATCTGTACATATACGCCGCTGTAATCCGGGTACCAGTAGCGGGAATCCCAGGAGACCCCCGGCGAGGCGATTGCATCGATGCCGGCGTTTTTGGCCTGGGTCGTCCAGTTGTTCATTTGCGAGTTGTTGTACAGATTGGAGTAGGCGTAAATGTAGTCGAACCCGGCGTCCCGCAGATCGTCCAGCGCCGCCGCGGATCCGTCCCCGATATGCCCGTCGCCCCCGCCGTTCGGCCGCTGTTCTGCGATAAACGTCGCCCCGGCAAAGCCTTCGGCGGTCAAGGCCTGCTTGATCTCGTTCAGCAGACCGGCGACCGCCCCGGGGGAGCCGAGCTGGGCGATGAGGGAACCCGAATCGTAGACCAGAATGACCGGCTTGTTGTCGTCCAGCAGGTAGGCGGGGTTCTTAAAGTACATTTCGATCCAGAACGGCAGCAGATTGTTCATGATCTCGTCATGCAGCGGGATCGGATCGACCGGATT
Source organism: Cohnella hashimotonis (assembly GCF_030014955.1). Taxonomy (NCBI): domain Bacteria; kingdom Bacillati; phylum Bacillota; class Bacilli; order Caryophanales; family Paenibacillaceae; genus Cohnella; species Cohnella hashimotonis. Next base: position 963,452 of record NZ_JAGRPV010000001.1, on the reverse strand, counting down.
CAGATTGTCGATCGCGACATTGCCGGTGTCTCCTGAATCGTATTGCAGCTTGAGTGTATTGACGCCCGCAGCAAGCGTGACGTCGACGGTGACCATGCCCCATTTATCCCCGCTGCCTGCGGTCGTAACCGGGAAGCTTATCTGCCCCGTTTTCGCTCCGTTCACGTACAAACTTAACGAGCGCGCGCCGGCTTGCGCGTTTTCATACCGAATGTTCAGCTTCCGCGCGCCGCCCGCTCCGCCGCTCACGGCATACGAGGCCGCATTGTTCAAGCCGGCAAAGCCGACGAAGCCCCAGCCCTTATACCCTTGCCGATTCGTCAGAAGCTGCGCGCCGCCGGTCAGCGTGCCACCCTCCGCTTCGTAGTTGTCGCCCGCCTGCAACAGCTCGCCCATCGTCATCGCGAACTTCAGCTTGTCCTTATAGGCAGACTGCTTGATCAGCGTATCCATGAAGCTCGTGCCGCGCGGCGTAAATACCGGGTTCGCAAAGTCGAACGCGTCCGCGTAAAAAAACGGAGCGACAAAATCGATGCCGTGCTCGGCCATAAACTTAACCTGCCAGTCGACCGCCTCTTTGTTCATATCGTCGTAATAGCCCAAATATGGCGTCTTGTCCGAGGTACCGTAGCCGATCATCATCCGGTTCAGCACCGTGCCGAGCCCGTTCCACTGCTGAATCCCGGTCCAGCCAGTCGTGCTGGCCGTCTTGTCCACGTAAGGAACCGTTGACGGATAATAGTGCGCCACTCGCACCGTCCTCAGCTTCAGAACGCCCTGATTTTGCGGCGAAGTGCCCGTCTCGAAGCGGTCGATCGTGGTGACGGCATTCCGCAGCCCGACGCTCCCCGACTTGTCCTGCCCGTTCACATAAAAGGTCGCTTTGCCGCCGAACAAATCGACCCGCACGATCAGGTTATACCATACATTGGACTTATAATTGGCCCACAGCGTATGCGCGGCGCCTGCCGCATCGACGTAGGCGAGATTGCCGCCGCCGGTCACGATTTGCACCGCGTCCGTCGTACCGCTCTTCAGCTTGAAGCTTACGCCGTCCTGCTTGGTCGGCAGCATAAAATCTGTCTCGTATTCTACGACGCCATGCGCGGCCGGGAAGTTGCCGCCGACCGTGACATTGTTCGAGGCCGAATTATCCGTCAGCACGAGTCCGTTCCGGGACGCGTTGACCAGTTGTACGAGCGCGGTGCCCCCGCCGACGCCGGTCGTTAGTCCCGTCGGCCCCGTATTCGGCCGGTCGCCGAAGAAATCGTTATATAGATAACCGATTTTATAAATCCGGTTTTTACCGTACAGCTTCACCTTTCCGCTCACCGAGGTGCCCGTGTAGACACTGTCGATGCTGCGTGAGGGTACATTTTCGAACGACAGATTCGTCCCGACCTGCTGGCCGTTGAGCCACACATTGTAGGTATGGTTATCCAGATTCGCGACGACCTTCGCCATATACCATTGATAAGGCGTAATCTGGGCGAGCGTGTTGGCGGGATAGCTGCTGAAGTAGCCGTTGTTTTCCATCACGAATCCGATGATTCGCGTATTGCCGTCCATCAGGCGCCATTCGGTGCCATTGGCGGACGGGTTGTCCATTGCGAACAGGAAGTCCCATTCCAGCAAGCCGCTCTTTTGCGGGGCGATGCTTCGCGACACTGAGCTTTTTGCCGAATCGGACACATCGTCAATCTTAAAGGGCGTCAGCTCCCCGTTATAACGGGTGAAGCCCTTATCTAGCGTCACGGGATTCCATACCGTGTCCTTCTGGTATTTCCCCTGCACGGGTCCCCCGGTCTGATCGATCGTTCCGCCGGCCGTGTCTTCCACCGTATAGTCCAAAAAGCCTTCCCGAACCTGGCCGTTCTGCGCGGACGTATCCCCGTCGGCAACCACGGCGATTCGCGTAATCTGGGAGCTGCCGCTCGGTTGCAGACTCGACGGATCGATCCGGAGCTGCTTGATCGTGCCCCGCCAGTATTGATTTTGATTCAGCCCGATCGTGTACGTCGTATAGCCGCCGTCCATCTCATTGATAATGAAGGTTTGCGACTTGCGCTCGTCAAAATCGGGATCGTCCGTCGTGGTCCAATAGAGCTGCCCCACATTGCAGTAGGTGTTGTTTTTTAGCGTAATTTTGACGTATTTCAGCAGGCTGGCGTTAACGTTTAGATTGTTGGGAGAAAAGATTTTCGTGTCCGCCGTCGTGTTCGTCACGGTCAGCGCGCCGCCCGTAGCGGACAGCGAATCGTCCGAGGTCCAGCCGGCCGTGCCGCTGCCGAATGTGTACGCGAGGTCGGATGGATTGATCGTATCGAGGATGACATAGTCGACCTCCTCGACGCCCGAGGCGACGCCGCGCTCCGGATCGAGCCGAAGCTGGCGAACTGTCCCGCCGCCTGTCCAGGCTGCCGTCTGGCTAAGGTCGACCACATATTCCGTGAATTCCGAGTCGTTTGGATTGATCGTGAACGAGGCCGACTTGGCTTCATTAAAGCTCGGATCGGCGACGGTATTCCAATACATTTTGCCGGAGGTCGCCGCGGAACGGTTTTTCATTTTGATGCGAATATATTTGACGGCTGTCGGATCGAACAGCAGCCAGTCCGGCGAATATACATACGGTGCGGTGTTCGTGTTCGCGATCGTCATGATGCCGCGAGTCGCGCTCACAGTCGCGCCGCCGTAGCCGCCGGTGACGCCCCACCCGTTCATATCGTAGTCGAAGTTATACGTCAGCACACCCGGATTCAGGTTTTCAGTATCGAGCTTGATGTAGTCGATATAGACGTTGCCGCTGCTGACGCCGATCTCCGGCTTGATCATCAGCTGCTTGATCGTGCCGCTCCAGGAGGCTGTCTGGCTGAGATCGATCACGTATTCGTAATAGCTGACATCGTTCCCGCGGATCGTAAACGCTTTCGATTTGGCCGCGTTCCAGGTCGTATCCGCCGTCGTCGTCCATGAGATGCTCGCACTCTCGGTCGGATTCGGATTCATCATGCGGATGCGGATGTATTTGTAGATCGAGGCGTTCAATTGCAGCTGGTCTTCGCTGTAAAACTGCGGATTGGCGCCCGAGATCGCCAGCTTGAGCGCATGATTGTCGAGCGACGGCGTGAGCTGGGTCCAGCCGTTCCAGCCTTGATAGCGGTCGTTCGGATCGTAATAATAAGAAGTCGGCGCGGTCGAATTATAAAAATCGTACACAATCGCCTCGTTTTTGTTGGAGCCGTACTTGGATGCCGATGCGTTGACGTTGCTTTGCTGCGCGTACCCGGCCGGCGCTCCCGCCAGCGCCAACAACGCTGCAATCAAAACGATGAGTCCCCTTCTCGTTTTTTTTTCGATCATTCGGGTATCCCTCCCATAATTTCGAACGTCGTCAAACTCACTTGTGACCGGCTAACCTTTGACAGCTCCTTGCGTCATGCCCGACACCATGTACTTTTGGCCGAGGATGTACACGACGATAACGGGCAGCGAAGTAAGAACCAAGTCCGCGAACACAAGGTTCCACTTGGTGCTGTACATCCCTTGAAATCGGTACACCATCATCGGCATCGTCCATTTGCTCGCGTCCACGAAATAAAGCTGCGTCGTGATATCATTCCAGACGCCCATAAAGTTGAAAATGACGAGCGTGATCGTAACCGGCGTCAGCAGCGGGAACACGATGCGGAAAAACAGCCGCAGTCTGCCCGCTCCGTCGATGATCGCCGCCTCGTCCAGCTCGACGGGCACGGTTTTGACGAACCCGGTGTACAGGAAGACGCCGATCGGCATCGTCATCGACAGCAGCACGACGATGACCGAGGCATAGGTGCCGATCAAGCCCATCCGCTGCAGCAGGAAGAAGGTCGGGATGATCGCCCCTGGCAGCACGATGCCCGACAAGAATACGTAGTAGGACAGCTCGGTCAGCCTCCCCTTCGACCGTGCGATGACAAAGGCGGCCATTGAAGCGAAGGCGAGCGACAGCACGCCGACGACCGCGCAGTACAGCATGCCATTCAGAAACGCCCCGATGATGTCGGCTTCTTCGAACACCTTTTGGTAATTTTCGAAGTGCAGTGTTCCCGGCAGGCCGATGCCGAAAAAAGCGGCGTCCTTCTCGTTTTTGAAGGAGTTGACGAGCACCATCCATACCGGAATGACGAACACGAGCGTGACGAGCAGCATGGCAAGCTCCGGCAGCCATCTTTTGGCGACAGATTTTCTCATCTCAATACTCCGCCTCCAGCTTCCTTAATGCATAGACGAGCACAAAACTCATCAGACAGACGATCACTGTGAATACGAGGCCGACAGCAGAGGAATATCCGAGCAGCCCCTCCCCGAACGTCTTGAATATAAGTGTTCCGAACACCTGTGTAGCGTCGTTCGGGCCGCCGTTCGTCAGCACGAACACCTGGCCGAATACCTTTAAGCCGCCGATGAGCGACAGCACGACGTTGACCGTGATCGACGGCACGATCAGCGGAATCGAGACATGCCGCAGCTTCTGCCACGCCGTGCAGCCGTCGATCTCCGCGGCCTCGTAGTATTCCGGCGGTACGGACTGCAAGCCGGAAATATAAAGCAGAATCGTGACCCCGATACCCGACCATACGCTCATGACGATGACGCTATTCATGGCATAATTCGGATCGACCAGCCATCCCTTGGCGAGCGAACCGAGCCCAACCGCGCGCAGAAAGGTGTTGATCGGTCCCGACTCCGGGTTGTACAGCGCGTTGAACACCGGCCCGACGACCAGGAAGCTCAGCGTCGTCGGTATAAAAAACGCGCTGCGGTAAAACGACTCGAGCTTCAGCTTGGCGTTCATAATGACAGCGAGCAAAAAACCGATTACATTGCTAAGAATGACGGTAGCGAAAGCGAAATAAAACGTGTTGACGATCGATTTTTTGAAAATCGACTCGGAGAGCATCTGCTTGAAGTTATCGAGGCCGTTGAAGCCGAACTCCGTCATGCTGTATACGGACCAGTCCGTAAAGCCGAGTCCGAGGCTGAGCAGGTTCGGTCCGATGAAAAAGACCAGGTAGATGGCCATGCCGGGTATGAGAAAGGTCAAAGAATAGAAAGATTTGCGTTTGCCTGTCATCGTAAATCACCTTCGATCAAGAAATAAGCCCGCCCTGACGGGCAGGACTTATTTCTGCTTTTTATGAATCTTGCTGCCGGATCGGGATCAGAAGCCGGGAATTTTTTTGGCTTTGTTTTTCTTGGCTACGCTGTTGTACAGATCCTCAAGCGCCTTCACCGGATCCTTGCCCGCGAACAGCGCCTGGCCGGCGGCGCCCATGTCGCCCGAATCGAAGTTCGGTTCGATCGCATTGGCGGCATCGTTGAAGGCGTCGCCCGTCTTCGCGGTGCCGTTGTCGATGAGCGCCTGCAGCTCGGTGTCCCAGGGGCTCGCCTTGGTCGGCGCGCCCACGTCGTTCGCGCCGGGCGCGATCTCGTACATCGCCTGCATGACCTTGTCGCTCATGACGAAGTTGATGAAGTCCATCGCCGCTTCCGGCTGCTTGGACGCCGCGGGAATATACAGACCGTTGCCGGAGCCGCCCTTGAAGACGCTCAGATCGGCGGGGTCGTCTCCCCACGTGAACGGCGTCATGCCGATCGAGGCCGCCTTGTCCGGATAGTTAAGGACGAAATCCTGGTACAGCCAGTTGCCTCCCGCCACGAACGCGGTCTTGCCCTCCGCCAGCGCCTGCTCTGCCATCGGCATCGTCGCCGAAGCCATATCGGCGTTCATATAGCCCTTCTTCTGGAAATCCGCGATGCGCTTGAACATATCGACAAGCAGTGGCTCGTCCTGGTATTTCAGCTTGCCTGACGCGACCTGCTGCGCGAAGTCGGGGTTCTTCATCGCGATGTACTGCGAGCCGGCGAAGACGTCGATCTGCGCGGTCCACGCTTCCTTATTGGGCATGTACAGCGGGATGGCGCCGGCCGCCTTGATTTTCTCCGCCGCCGCGAGAAGGTCGCCGTACGTTTTGAGCGGGAGCGTCACGCCCGCCTTAGCGACGACGTCCTTGTTGTACATCAGCCCCATGAACGAGGTGCTGCCGTATGGCGCCACATAGACTTTGTCGTCGCCGGCCCACGTATATCCGTTTTTCACGGCCCTCGATTTGTCGAGCTTATCCACCCAGGGTCCATTCAATGGCGCGAGCTGATCCTGTCCGAAGTCCTTAACGCTTGGGTTGAAGGCGAACACGTCCGGTACGTCGCCCGTCGCCAGCTTCGCCTTGAGCACGTTCATGAATTGATCGTCCGGGTAGATCTGCGGCTCGATCGTATTGCCGGTTTCCTCCTCGTACATCTTGATCGCCTTTTGAAGGTTCTCCATGTTCCACCAGGCATTATAAGTGGCGAACGTCAGCTTGACCGGCGTTTTATTCGTCTCTGCGGGCGCCGAAGCGCCAGCTGACGCCGTGCTTGCATCCGGAGATGCATTCGGCGATGCCGCCGCGTTGCTTCCGTCGTTGCCGCCGCAGGCGGCCATAAGCAGCACGCTCAGGGTCAATAAGGATAATGCCGCTTTCCGTCCGTTTCTCACTTTTTGCAACCTCCCTGTTCGTTCGTCGGTGCGAGAGCTCTCGCCATTCATCATAAAGCAATATGCCATCTCTCAAAATGGACAATTTCGGCCGGTCACGATGGATTATTTTTAAAGGACTTACACGCCGACAAGCCTTATGTTATCGTAGGAGCAGCCGGCGAGCGCAAGTTGCCTGCCGGTTTACGGCGACGACCCGAACGAAAGGAAGAATGCCGCTTGCGGATGAGAATCTCTTTTCCGTTCAAGATGTTCATCATCTACTCGACCTTCGTATCCGCAATCATACTGGGATTGGCCGCGCTGTTCTACGTTTATATCAGCCACACGCTCAAAGACAATTCATACAAGGGAATGGAACAGTCGGTCGGCCGGATCGCGACGCAGATCGATTCGCTCGTGGACCGGATGGACGACCTGTCCAATGTCATTTTTTTCAATAAAGATTTGCAGGAGATGCTGGTGGACACGGTCGGTTACGAGAACGGGGATGTCAACTATTTCGACAGGTTCCCGGATCAGCGCAAGCGGATCATCGACGTCCTCCTCTCGATCGTCGGGACCAAAAATCAGGCCAGAAGAGTCGTTATTTTTAACGGGAAAAGCAACTACGTGTCCTGGTCGGTGCTGCCGGACAACAATTTCTCCGTAGAGTCGGATTTGCGCCAGGTTCCCTGGCTGAAGGACATCCGGGCAAAGGACGGCAACTCGGTGCTGCTTCCAGCCGACGATCAGCAGATTTTTCGGGAGCAGAATCCCGTCAAGCTCATCTCCTTTGCGAGAAAAATGGTGTATTCCTGGGGCAATTCGTCCCCGCTCGGCTACGTTGTCATCCAGCAGCCCTATGCCTTGCTGGAAGAGATCTGCGCGCCTTCTCTCGTCGGGCAGGCGGAGATTGTCGTCGCCGACGGCAGCGGCACGATCGTCTACCCGGCTGACCGGCAGGGACGGCAGATGGCGGCATTCGGCTCGGATACGCTCGTCTACCGCGGGGTCGCGCCGCTCTCTGGCTGGTCTGTCTACGAAGCGCTTCCCAAAGCGGACTTCATGGCGCCGGTCTACCGGATGCAGCGGATGATCCTGTACGCGGGAATCGGACTGATTCTAGGCACGTCGCTGCTCCTGCTGCTTATCACCAATCGATTGACCGTTCCGATCAAGCAGCTGCGCAAGTCGCTGCAGACGATCTCGCTGCACAACCCGGGCGATCCGATTCGGCTGCCAGGCGCCAACAACGAGATTACGCTGCTCAACATGGCTTTTCGCAAGACGCTTCAACGGCTCCAGGAGTCGATGAACGAAACGATTCAATCGCGTTCCAAGGAGATGGAGGCGCATATGCGAGCGCTGCAGGCCCAGATGGATCCCCATTTTCTCTTCAACTCGCTGATGGGCATCAGCGCTGTCGGCCAGGAGCAGGGCAACGACAACATCGTAGAGATGTGCAGCCGCCTGGGCCAGATGCTCCGCTACATCGGCTCCTATGATGCCTCGCGGACGAGCCTGGCGGACGAATTCGCGCATGCGGCCAACTACTTGGCCATGCAGCATTTCCGCTATGAAGACCGGCTGGACTACGAGATCGGCTTCGACGGCGACATGGCATCGATTCCCGTGCCCAAGCTCATCCTGCAGCCGCTCGTCGAAAATGCGTTCAACCACGGCTTCGCGGGCGTCAAGCCGCCCTATCGCATTCGCATCGGCGGGGCAGCGGAAGGCGATACGTGGACGGTGTCCGTGCGTGACAACGGCAAAGGCTTCCGACCCGGGACGCTGGAGACGCTCATGGCCAAAATCGAGGAATTCGAGAGGCGCATGGACAGCCACGATTTCGAGAACCGTCTGCAAATCGGCGGCATGGCGCTCGCGAACATTTACATTCGACTGAGAAATCTGTACAAAAACGAGGCCGTCTTCCGGCTAGGCAGCGCCGAGACGGGCGGCGCGATCGTCACGATCGGCGGTAAGACCGCACCCGAGAGGAGGAGCTAGAACGACATGTACAAAATCGTGGTCGTCGACGACGAGCCGCTGCTGCTGCGGAACATTAAGAACAGCATCATGCAGGCGCATGACGGATTTGCGATTGTCGGGGAGGCTGCCGACGGCGACGAGGCGCTCGAGCTGATCGCAGCCGAGCGGCCGGACGTCGTCTTCACGGATATCAAAATGCCGACGATGGACGGGCTGACGCTGATCGGAGAGCTGCGCAGGCGGGGGATCGACGCGAAAATCGTGCTGCTGAGCGGTTATCAGGAGTTCGATTATGCGAAAAGGGCGTTGCAGTTCGGCGTGGAGGATTATCTGCTGAAGCCGCTCTCTCCCCGGGCGCTGGGCGACTTGTTAAGCAAGCTGCACGACGTTCTTGAAGCGGAGAAAAGAAAACGGCAGGACGAGCTGCTGGATGACATTGTCCGCAAGGAGATCGATTTTCTCCCCCCTGCGGTCGAGCTGGAGCGGATGTTCCGGGACTATCGCGCCTTTGGCGGGCTGCTGCTGTGCGCGGGATCCGTCAGCAGATTCGGAGGCAATTGGCTGACGCCGGCCAAGGACTTCTGGCTTAAAAACGATCTGTCAGGGCTTCTTGGCGAGCTCGTGCCGGAGCCGCTCCGGTTCTGGATCGTGCAGCTGAACTATGCCAACGAGAAGCTGGTCATTCTCGCTTCTCCCGGCGCGCCCGGCCCGGCATTTGCGGACATCGCCGGCCGTTTGTACGACAAGCTGCTGGCGTGCCGGTTCCCGGTCACGATGGTCGCCCGCCCTCCCTTCTCCGCCATGGATGACCTTCCCTACCTGCTCCAGCGGGACCGGATTCTCTTGCAGAAATTCGCCATCTTCGGCCAGTCTCGGCGAATCGATCCGCATGCTAACGAGCCAAGCGAGCGGACTCCCGATCATCCGCTGGCCGCCAATGCGGAAAAGTTGCTGCTGAACTGGATCGAGAAGCGGCAGCCCGACCCCTTCAAGGCGGAATTTGCCGCGCTGCTCGGCGACTGCGAGCGCCAGGCATGCCCGCAGATCAGGCTGGAAGGCGTGCTCAAGCGGGTCGTCCAGCTATTCCAGCAGACGAGTCCCGGGCCCAGCCAACCGCGTATCCTCGAGATCGAACTCGAGATCGACGAGTTGATCTCCGGCTCGTACAAGTACGCTTCTCTCCTGGAAGGCATGTCGGTGCTGCTGGACGAGCTATTCCAGCTCGCGGGGGCCGAAAAGCATGTTAAAGAGGACCAGCCCGCGCTGGTCCTTGAGATGGAACGCTATATTCGCAGCCGCTATACCGAGCTGCTGTCGTTGCCGTCCGTCGCGGCGCACTTTGGCGTCACGCCCGCCTTGGTCAGCAGTCTTTTCAAAAAACACAAAGGCATTCCTCCGATGGAGTTCATCATCAGGCTGCGCATCGAGAAGGCTAAACAGTTGCTCTGCATCTCCCCCCCGCTGACGATCAGGGACGTAGCCGCCGCCATCGGGTACGACGATCCTTATTATATGAGCCGACTGTTCAAGTCCGTTACAGGCGTGAGTCCTTCGGAATACCGCGAGACGACCTGAGTTATGGCGTCTTGCAGGGATAAAGACTCGCGAAGGCGTTTGATGTCGCTTAAGGGAGGCCGACCGAACATCCGGGCATATTCGCGGCTGAACTGGGACGGACTATCGTAGCCCACTTGGAATCCGGCATTCGCGGCTTCCGGGATATCCGATAGCAATAAACGGCGAGCCTCCTGCAGCCTCACTTGTTTTTGATACTGCAAGGGGCTCATCGCGGTGACTTCCTTGAAATGAGCGTGCAAGGAAGACGCGCTCATGCTTGCAGCTTTGGCGAGCTCGTCTATACGCAGAGGCTTGGCGAAATCACGGTTGATGAGATGAATGACCTTCGCGATCCGCCCGGCATTGCTGCCGGCCACGGCGAACTGCAGGACGGCAGCGCCCTGCTCGGCCTGTAAAATCCGATAAAGAATTTCACGAATGACCAAAGGGGCAAGCGCGGGGATATCCCGCGGCGTGTCTAACAGACGGACTAACCTCAATACGGCCTCGAGAAGGGACGGAGTCGTTTGACTTACCACTAGGCCGCGTCTGGAAACTTCCTTAAGATCCCGCTCCGAGTTGAATTCCTTGATCATATCTACGATCTGATCCGTACTAAAATCCAGTTGCAGACTAAGGTAAGGATGCTGCGGCGTGGCCTGGACGATCTGTCCGGTAATCGGCAAGTGGACGGAGGCGACCAGGTAGGATGCCGGATCGTATCGATAACTCTCTTGACCCAGCATAATCAACTTGGATCCTTGTGCAACGATACACAAGGACGGATTATAGATCGAATAGATCGGTTGGGACGCTCCGTCTGAGCGAATGAACTTCAAGGAAGGAATGGCCGTAGCATGCGTTCCCTCAGGATACCGGTCGATAATAAAAGCCAATTCCTTCTGCTTTTTAACGATCTCGTCAGCCCCTGTCATCGTCTCCTCACAAGCTCCTTCCTCGCCCCGTTTGCGAACTATTTTATTCCGATTTGGAGTATTATGCAATAACTCAACTGGATTCGTCTACTGGGCAGCCTCTTATTTATTACATACTGAAGTCACTGAAATGCTTACTGGCGCCATCGTTCATTTAAGCAGGCGTTCGTAAGCAATCCCCATTCATCAAAGGAGGAAATCAAAATGGAAAACAACAGGGGCGAACAACAATCCTATGTCGGCATGTGGGTTACGAGGGACGGTTACGTTCGTCAAGCGCTTCTGCCGAATGGCCGCTATGACGAGGCTCGCGGCAATCGGAAAAGCGCTTATCAGGGCAGCTATACCATTAAGGGAGATCATATCGACTATGTGGACGATACCGGCTTCACTGCCGACGGCGAGTTTCGAGACGGCATTCTCTACCACGGCGGCATGATTTTTTATCGGGAAAAATAAACGTTCCTATATCGAGCGGAGAACCGAAAAAACATGTCCAACTGACCGGCCAGCAATCGTTTTAATACAGGAGGATTTTATCGATGAAGCATCCCCATGTTTGGTTCGTAACAGGAGCCTCTAAAGGCTTAGGGCTTGCACTAACCCAAAAGCTGTTGGCGGAAGGCTGCCGGGTCGCTGCGACGTCAAGAAATCCGGATGCGCTTATGACGGCGGTCGGCACTCGGGAAACGGATCGGTTTCTGCCCTTACAGGTGAACCTTGCCCATGAGCGAGAGGTTGAAGCCGCCATTACGTCTGTCATCGCCAAATTCGGCCATATCGATGTCGTCGTCAATAACGCCGGCTATGGACTGCAAGGAACGTTCGAATCGCTGACCGACCAAGAGATACGCGACCATTTTGACATCAACGTATTTAGCATTATGAATGTACTCCGTCATGCTATTCCTCATCTTCGAAAAGCGGGCCAGGGTCACATTTTTAATATGTCCTCCATCGGCGGGTTCGCAGGCGGTTATACCGGTTGGGGCAGCTACTCCGCCACCAAATTCGCCGTATCCGGCCTTACGGAGGCTTTGGCAGCCGAGATGAAGCCGTTCGGCGTATCGGCCACCGTTGTTTATCCCGGCGCTTTCCGTACCAGCTTCCTGACCGAACGATCGTTGGCCGTCTCGCCGAATCCAATTCTTGCGTATACGGAAGCACAGGCTTCAATCGATCGTTATCGCGAAATGTCGGGCAAACAGCAGGGAGATCCCGTCAAGGCCGCTGAAGTTTTGATGCAAGTCGCCTCAACCTCCACGCCTCCGCTGCATCTGTTTTTAGGACCCGATGCTTATAAAGCCGCGAATGAAAAAATAAAGCATGTGCTGCGCGACTTGGACGGCAATAAGCATTTGACCCTATCTACTTCATTTCAAGTTAATAGAGGGGATTAATTCCCTCAAAACCCGAATCGTCACCTTTTACGCTGTCTTGCCCCCCTTGGAACGTTTGGGATTCCTCCCCTTGCAACCTTATAATAGAAAATAGGATTACGAACCGCATTAGGGAGAATAATAGGGAGTAAAGATAGCGTTGAAAGGAAGAGATTGATGAAATTGGAACCCTCCGGGGCATCGCTGGCGAGAAGGCGGGCTGCCTCAACCCGCAGACGCGGACGCCTGCTGCTGGCCGCATGCGTCGCCGCCGCGCTGATCGTCGCCGCGAATCTGCCTGCCGTCAAATTGTTGCTGCCCGCCGAGCTGTGGCGCGAAGTGGCTCCGGTCGTCTCCTTGCACCCGATCGTCGCCGAAAAAATGAAAACGTTGAAGGCCGAATCCGAAGCGCAGGGCATCCGGATTGCGATTACGGACGGATTTCGCAGCGAGGCCGAGCAGAACGCGCTTTATCTCAAGGGACGGAGCGCTCCAGGCGACATCGTGACCAACGCCAGAGGCGGCCAATCGTATCATAACTACGGCCTTGCCATCGACTTCGCCATCCGTACGAAGAAGGGCAAAGTCCTATGGGATACGGCGTACGACGGCAATCGCAACGGGAAAGCCGACTGGATGGAAGTCGTCGGGATCGCCAAGCGGCTCGGCTTCTCTTGGGGCGGCGACTGGGAGAGCTTCCCGGATTATCCGCACCTGCAGATGGACTTCGGCCTGTCCATCCCGGAGCTGCAGCGCGGGCACCGGCCGCCCGAGGATCTCCGGCTCGCGGAGGAATGGGCGCAGCAGGCTGGGAGCAAGGCTTGATAAGATGGATATCGGAAACTGGAGTCGCGCGGAACGCCTACCGATGCTCGTCCGACAGCAGTTCTGACGGGCATGTTTTCGCCCTTATTGTATTTTCTTCAATGCCTGCAAATTTACATCTTTTTAGGCCGATATCGCCCCTTTTGTTCAGAAAAGATGCGAATACGCAGGTATTTTCCTCCATCAGCCCGATTTTCGGCTTATGCTTTGCATTTACCTGCATATTTGCAGGTATTTCATCATGTGGCGCGAGTCGGTAGAGAATACATGTACAAATGCAGTTATTTAGCCCGACAAACATCCATAGGCTCCGGCACGCGGAGGAATGGGTCGAAGCAGGCCGGCAGCGAGGCTTAATAAAAAAAGGTGTCCACCCAGACGGGATCGGACACCTTTTATTTATTTGCCGCCCGCCGCGCAAGCCGGGCAGATGCAGGCTCGCCCCTGCAGCGGCAGGGGTACGCTTGCGAGGACATTTTTCTCGATCGTAGCGCGCATGCACCAGCAGGACTCGGCAGGCTTGCCCGCCTCGATCGCGCAGCCGTTCGGACCGCCGCAGAGCGGGCAGCGGTTGCGATCGGCGCGATCGTACGGCATATCTTCCGCATCTTCGCGCTGGGCGTTCGTTTTGTCCGTCGTCATCCCCTCCGCTCCTCCTTAGCCGTTAAAAATCCAGGAATTGAACCAACGGAGCGCGTGAACGACGTACGATTTGTCCACGGTCATGCCGGACAGGATCGGATAGAACAGAACGAACAGCAGCAGCGTCGCGCCGAGATAGCCATAGACATGACCGCGCGTCAGACGCCCGCTCTCCTTGCCTTCCTTCAATAAATATACGATCAGAAGAATGATAAACGGTACGCTTGCAAAAAAATGGTAGATAAAGGTCAGGCGGGACACCCCTACCCAAGGAAGATACTCGGCAGCCAGCCCGATCAGCAGGAAGACAAGCCGCGGGTCGCGCGCCCGGCCCTTGAAGAGCAGGATAATCGCGCCTGCGACGGCCGGGATGCCGATCCACCATACGGCCGGATTGCCCATCGCCACGATGCTCGACACCTGGTCCGCCGCGACGGCGCCGCCGTAATACCAGATCGGCTTGATCATCAGCGGCCACTCCCACCAGCTCGACGCGAACGGATGGGTCGCCACCAGATGCGCATGGTAGTTATACATGAACTTCTGGTAGGTCAGCATGTCGTGGAAGCCGTGTCCCGGACCGGGTACGAGGAAAAACGGAATGTAGCTCGCCGTATAGATCAGCGCGGGCACGACCAGGAAAAACGGCACGCACCACAGCACGGTGCGCAGCAGGAACGAATGCTCCGCCCGGCGCCGCCACAGCGTGATCGCGAACAACACCGCAAGTCCGCCCCCCGCGTAAATATCGATCCATTTGCTCGCTGCCCCGAGACCGAAGAACAGGCCCGCCAGCGCGAGCGGCACGGCGACGCGGCGGAAACTTTCTCCCGCGAGCGCCCGTTCGTAATACTTGTACATGTACAGATACATGAGCAGAATGAAGAAAACGCCGTAGACGTCGACCGTCGCGATGCGTGTCTGCGTGAAGTGCATGAAGTCGAACGTCAGCAGGAACGCAGCCGCAAAAGCAAGCTCGGTACGCCCGAACATCCGCTTGGCGAGCAAATACATGAGCGGAACCATCGCGATGCCTAGCAGCGTGCCCATAATCCGCCAGCCGAACGGGTTCATGCCGAACAGGGAGACGCCGAGCGCCATCAGCCCCTTGCCTAGCGGCGGGTGCGTCGTCTCGTAAGGCTCGATATGATGCAGGAACTCATAGGCGGTGCGGCCGTGATAGATCTCGTCGAAATACATGCTGTTGAGATAGGACGGCTTCTTCGGCACGTCGCCCGGCTCGTCAAGCAGCGCCGTACCGCCTTCGCTCGTCTTGGCCGGCGTCAAGGTGCCTCCCTCCGCGTCCCGGAAGGACAGCTCGTACAGCGTCCAGCCCGGATTCGATGCCGACACGCGTACGAACCGCTGGTTGATCGCGACAGGCTGCTCCTTCCATTGGAAGACGGAGCCGCCGTTCAACACGAAGGAAAGGGCGCTCGTCCAGTTGCTGCCGTCCGCCGACTGCGACAGCTCGATCGTGCTGTCTTCCGCGCGCCCCTCGTCGCGCGTACCGCCGAACCAGATGACGGAGGCGACCGCCTGCGGCTCGCCGAAGTCATACACGATGGCGCTGGCCGGCGAGGCCGGCGTCCAGCCGGATTCGGGCGCGCGCATCGAGCCGAGGTTGACGAGCGCGAGGATGCCGTAGACGAGCGTCAAGCCGATGACCAGCAGGCGATCGAGCCGGGAAAACTTGGCGTCGGAGGCCGATATGGCGGTCGCGAACGCAGGTTTGGCGGGCGTCGATTTGGACAGCGCGTTTTTGGCTGACGCCGATTTGGACGAAACGCCGCCTTTGCCGCCTCTAGCGGAGTCTGCTGTTGCAACCGGCGCGGCCGCCAGCGCCCTGCCCTTGTCCAGCGTCCAGCCGACGTAGACGGCATAGATCGATATCGCCAGGTTGACGAGCGACAGGAAGCGGAAAAAGCCATCCGTTGCAGACAAGTAGTAGTTTTTATCCAGCCCGAAGTAGAGCACGTAGGCCGCGTCCGCGAAATGCGTAAACGTAAGACCGAGGAACATCCACAGCAAGCGGCGGTCTTTGAGCAGGATAAACGCGAGCAGCGCGAGCGCGACGGCCGGATAGCCGTATCGCTCGTGCATGCTGGTCTTGAGGGCGAAAACGAGCAGAAAGGTCAAGTATGCCAGGTACGTCCAGCGCGGCGCAGCCTCGAGCTTGCGATGCCGCCAGGCCAGCCAGACGATATAAGCGACGATGAGCACGACGGACAGGTTGCTCCAGAACGCCATCGCTGCCGATACTTTGACGCCGTTCAGTCCGAGCAGTCCGTACAGGTTGGCGGCGTTCAGCGTCGCGTACGGATAGCTGTCGAACATCGCCTTGTAGCGCTCGACGATCCAGTCCGGGGATTGATGGATGGAAAACGGCAGTACGAGCAGAACGAAGACGGCCGCGCCGTAGAGCAGCGATTCGCCCCAGGCTCTGCGGCTGCGCCGGACGGCGAGCGCCAGCAGCAGCACCGGAATGGCGACGATCGCCTGCGGCTTGATCAGCACGGCGACGACGACAGCGGCTGTCGCATAAGGAAGCCTGCCCGCCGCGATCGCCCACACGGCCAGCAGAATGAACAGCGAGAGGAACGAATCGATCTGGCCCCATACGACCGAATTGTGAAACACCATCGGGTTGAATAGGTAAAGAGAAGCGATCGCAGCACCCGCCGCCGCGCCGAAACGCGGACGCGCAATGCGCAGCAGGACGTACGAGGCTGCAAGATCGGCCGCGATCGACGGCAGCTTGAGAAGCAGCGCCGAGCCGGCGGACGGATAGCCGATATGCATCAGCTTCTGCAGCAGGCCGACGACGTAGAGCACATAGATGTAGCCAGGAGGATAGTCCACGAAGATGTCGGCCGTATAAAAGCCGTGAAGGCCCGCTTCGTAGGCATGATTCGCCCAGAAGTAAAAGTCCAGCGCGTCGATCGGATGTCCCTGCATAATCGGCGCGCAGGCCGCGCGGATCAGCAATGCGCCCCCGAAAAGCAGCAGAACGGCGC
The DNA here is from genome assembly GCF_030014955.1 of Cohnella hashimotonis. NCBI lineage: Bacteria > Bacillati > Bacillota > Bacilli > Caryophanales > Paenibacillaceae > Cohnella > Cohnella hashimotonis. The sequence continues at coordinate 946,543 of NZ_JAGRPV010000001.1, read as the reverse complement.
CTTTGCCTGCGCGTTCCTTGCCCGGGATCGGCAGACGCGCTTCTCCTGCGCGGCGCAAGTAGGAGACGATTCCCCAAGCCAAGGCGGCATAGGCAGCGGCCAGCAAAAACATCATGGCCGTATACGTGCCATGACCGCCACCCGCGCTTTCGCCGCCCGAAGCCGCTCCTGCGTAGGCTTCAGGCCACAACGGAATGACGACGGCGCCCGCAGGCGCTTCCGCCAGCTTTTCGAGCGCAATATCGTCGAAGTCCGCCTTCCCGCTGTTCAGGCTGCCGTAGCTCCCGAGGCGGGCTGCGACGGTGACGCTCGTCTGGTCGGCGCCTGTCTTCCCGTACCATTCGACCTGGCGCCATTCGCCTTGCGAGTCGCCGACCGCCGGGAACGGGGCGGCGATGCCGAGTACGGACAGGTTGCCGCCGGTTCGATCGGCGAGACCGCCAGCGACCCGAATCCAGCCGGACAGTCGGTAGACCGTATCGGCCTCGACCGGTACCTCCTGGATCCAGCGCGCATCGTTCTCGCTCGCGTTGGAGACGCTCAAATAGGCTTGCCCGCTATGGCCGCCGTCCTGTCCGACCGTCAGCGTGCTGATCGCAGCGCCTCCCGCGTCCGACGTATATACGTCTTGCGCCCAGCCATCCGGCTGCCCGCTCCCGCTCGCCGCGATCTCGGCGCCGCCGTTGCGTATAAGCGTCGCAGCCTCTTCCGCGTACGCGGCGGAAACCCCGCCCGCACAGCCCAACACGCCGAGCAGCAGCGCCAACACCCATACTCCTAACGTTCTCTTCATGCTTCCCCCCGACGATCCCTTTGTACTCGCGCCAGCTGCGCGGCGCCCGGACTGCCGCGGTGCCTGCAATGGCGCCGTCAGCCGCTAACCGGCAAGAAATGCGCCTCTCCGCTTCGGAGCGAAGACGCGCATTTCCGTGTTCAAAACTTATTGACGATCCGATACCTGTTTTTGTTACGGTACGCCCTGCGTTGACTCATCATGACGCGCCGGTTAATCGGCTGCGTTCGACAGCCCCGCAGCCTGCAGCGTGCGGCTGAGCATCGCGACGGCCTCCGCCCGGGTTGCCGTGGCACGAGGCGCGAAGCGTCCGTCCGGCAGTCCCTTCACGATGCCGAGCGCCGCTGCAGTCCGGACCGCATCCGCGAATGCTGCCTGCGCAACCGCGCCCGCGCCCGTGCCCGTTAAGTCAGATACGCCGGCCAGCTTCAGCGCTTGCGCCACCATAACCGCGATCTCTTCGCGGGTGACCGTCGCCTGCGGACGGAAGCTGCCGTCCTCGAAGCCGCGAACGAGACCGTAACTGGCTGCCGTACGCACCTCTGACGCATACCAGGCGCTGCCGGCCACGTCTTCGAAGCCGTCGTCGCCGCCGGGATCCCGAAGGCCGAGCCCCCGGACGAGCAGCGCCGCGAATTCGGCCCGCGTGATGCTGCGCGATGGTCCGAAAGCATCTCCTCCGACGCCTTTGACGATTAGTTTCGACGCCATCCGCTCGATTTCCTGCTTGGCCCAATGATTCGCCAGATCCGCAAACTTGGCGGTATGCGACGCGACCGCATACACGCTGTTGCCGGGACTGCGGATCGTAACGATCGTGCCGCCATCCTCGCCAGCCCGGAACAACGCCGGCACGTAGACAAACGTTCCCGTACCGTCCTGGTCCTGCCGGTAGACGACCGCCGTAACCGAAGCTTCATCGAGACGGTTCGCTGTCTTGAGCGTGCGGTCGACGTAGACGCCGCCGAAGTCGGCGATCGTCTCTGTTTTCCCGCCGCTGCGGAGGATGATCGCGAATTCGACCGGCGCCGCGACCAGCTCGAGATGCTGACGCTTCGCCGCCTCCCGGATCGGTGCCAGGGATGTGTCTTCGAGCGGCTTGATCTCGAAGATCCACAATGCCTTCGGATCCTGATCGTAGCCGCGCGCCTTGATGAGCTTGGCGGCCAACGACAGCGGGAACCTGTAGGTGCTGTCGCCGCTTGCGATTGTCAGGACGGCGTCCGCGTGGTCAGCTGCAGCCGCGAGCAGCGCTTGCGCGGTAAACGGCGCGGTGCCGTCCGCCGACGCGGCTATCGCGATCGCCTCTCCCGTCGCCGCCTTCAGCTTGGCGTCGTTAGCCGCAGCCGCGGCGTCGAGCATGCTGCCGGCCGTTCCGCCATTGCCGCCCCCGCCGGTGGCAGGCGGGTTCACGACCTGAGCGGACACGACTTTGACCGTATAAGTCCGCTCTGCTCCGTCATAGGCGATACGCAGACGCGTCTCGCCCTTCGCGATGCCGCTCAGCATGCCCGCGGCATCTACGGCCGCGACCGATGCCTGCTCTGTCGCGAACGTCGACTGCGCCGTGACGTCCTTGCCTGCGGCGTCGGCTACCTTGATCGCCAGCGAGGCGCCGGCGGTCAGGACAAAGCCGTTCAGCGCCCCGCCCTCGGCCGTCGCCGCAAACGGTTTGGCCGCGGATGCGAAGCCCGCGTTGACCTCGCGAAGAACGAAGCCTGCCGAGGCGTTCGATACGTCCGCGATTTTAGCGCCGCGAACGATGACATTATCGATCTCGGCCGCACCCGTGACAGCCTGCGCGACCTGCACGCCCGCCGTGCCTGCGCCGTCGAGCACGAGGTTTTGCAGCAGCAGCCTGCCGCCCTTAACGGCCTGAGTTCCGTTGACCACAACGCCTGCATACGTGCTGTCCATCGCCGTGTTGTCTCGTATCACGATGTCACCGGTCATGTTCTTCGTGTCTGCAAACAGCCAGATTGCGCCGAGATTTGTTTGCAGGCCCGTATCGTAGCTGCCCGTGCGGATGAGCGTATTGCGTTCGACGACCGTCATCCCCGCGAACGGAAGCGGGTTGAACCGTGTGGACACCGTAATGCCGGAGCCGTTGATGATCGTATCCTTGGCTACGTTATCCTGAATCCGGTTGTCCGTGCCGCCGAAGACGGCGATATTGTTGGCGAGCCACGGCAGGCTCACCGTGTTGAAACGCGCCGTATTGTTAACGCTCGAAAGACCGTCGGTCGACCACATCGCGATGCCGTCGTCCCCCGGGTACCTGACGTCGCTCTGCTCGAGCATGCTGTCCTTCGTGCCGACACTGAAGTTGATGCCGTCCGCCATCAGGTTGCGCATGCGCAAGCCGACCATATGCAGGCCGTGCGTGTAGGCCTCGCCGTCCTTCACCTTGGTGAGCCACAGCCCCGCCTTCGTATGCTCGATCCAGACGTTTTGCAGCACGGAGCCCGGACCGAAACCGCCATGAAAGGCATTGGTGATCGCTTCGTCGTCGCGCACGTTGATGTCCCCGTCGATCAGCAGATCGTAGACGCCGATATCGTCCCCTCTGCCCACGAACTTGGCGCCCGTCAGCTGCGTGTGCCACATGCCCGCGCCCCGGATCTGGATGCGGTCCAGGTTAAGCAGGCCGTCCCGCAGCTCGTATTCGCCGGCTGGGAACCAGACGCCCTTGCCTTCGTTTTTTGCGGCATCCATCGTGCGCTTGAAGGCTGCGGTGTCGTCGATGCCGTCATCCGGCGCCGCGCCGTAATCGTCCACGGACAGGAAGCCCTCGGGCATCCGCAGCGGAGCCGCCGCCTGCTCGAAGTCCGCCAGATCGATCGTGTAAAAAGGCGAGGTGCTTTCGGCATCCTTTTTAAGCATGATCTTTGCGCCCGCAGGCACATCGCCAATCAACGTGTGCACATCGTCGAAGAAGCGGTGTCCGCTGCCCTGCGTCGGATCGTTCGACCACGGGTAGCTGCCGTATTCCCACGCGTACTTGGACGTCAGCGTCAGCTTCTGTCTGAACTGGCCGTTCACGTACAACCCCAGCGTCTCGGTGCGGCCCGCGCCGTCCTGGCTGTCGGGAATCGAGTAGCGCAGCACGATTGAATTGGCCGGATGCGCCAGCGTGAACGAGACATAATCGCCGGTCTCGCTCAGCTTCACGGCCCGGCGGCCGGAGGCTTCGGAGGCGGGATTGTAATATGAGCGGGAAGCGCGAAGCAGCTCGCCGTTCGTCTCGGCGTCCTCCGCCTCGTAGGTCGCGTAAGGCGTCGTGGCGCCTCGGTATGCCGGTGCGACGCTGTTCTTGAGCGTGAGCGAATCGACGGCAAGAGCGGCCGTCTGACCGGCACCCGCTCCTGCGTCCGCCGGCTGCAGCGCGATCGTGTTCAGCCCTTGGCGCAGCGTCAGGCGCAGGGCCGCCGTCGACCAACCCGCGCCGGTCGGCAGGAGGCTGATCGCGTTGGTCGAGAGTCCGTTGACGGCGACGCCCAGCGTCGACGAGACGGATGCGCCCGGCGCAGCGTAACGAACGATCGCGTCGTAGTCTCCTGCGGACTGCGCATGGACGGTAAACGTCAGCTTGGCGTGCGCGCGTTCCGGATCGCTTGTGCCGGTTGCGCCATTAGCGTTCTCCGTGCCCGCAGCCCATCCGGATGCATATCCGTCCCCGGTATAGCCGGACAGGTCTCGATTCGCCGCGACGCCTCCGCCCATGAATGCATTTTCCGCTTCATAGACGACATCGCCCGGCAAGCGTTCATAGTTCCAGCGCCCTTGCGCGGCATTCGCGGCGCCGCCATATTCGGCGGCTCCGCTTGCATGCAGGAGCATGCCTGCGCGATCGGCGGCGCTCCGCAGCTCCAGCAGCCCCTGTGTCTCGACGACCTCCCACTGCGAGGTCGCCTGTCCGCGCGTGCCTTCGGCCGCGGCGATCGGCTGTCCCGCCTGGTCCAGCGCCAGCAGCCGTCCGCTCGCCCGATTCTTAAGCAGCTTGCGGCCGTTGAAGTCCTGCAGCAGCCACTGCGCAGCCGCACCGCTCTCATTCGCTAGCGCGATCGTTCCATCCCGGTCCGCGAGCCATACGCCGCCGCTGCCGATCCGCGTGTAGGCGGTATCGTCGAATACCGGCGTTGCCGTGTCCGTATTCGCCGCGCCGTCGTCATCCGGCGTTTCGTAGTCCGCCGGCGCCGCCGCGAAGCTCCATCTCGCCGTCCCGAAGGACACCGGCACGAGGCCCCGCTCCGCGTAGCCGGCGGCATTGTCCGTATGGACGAATTCGTCGTCATAGCCCCCAGACAGATTGCGAATCAGCCAATGTCCGGCCGACGATGCCGAAGCCTCGATCGACCAGTTCGCAGCTTCATTTGCAGCGTCCGAGGCCGGCAAACTCTCGATGTAACGGTAATCCGGGGTCAGCGTCATCAGGTGCCCGGTCGCCCGGTTCTCGATGCGGATGGCGCCATCCTGCCGGACGAGCCGCCAATGGCCGTACCCGTTGTTCTCGGCGATGCTGCCGTACAGAACGACGCCGCCGAGGTTTTCATAAAGGTACTGGCCGTTCGCTTCGTTCTGGATGCGAATGTAGCCTTCGGGTACCTCGGGCTTCAGCTCGACGGGTTCCGCCTTGAACAGCGCTTCGTCCGCGAAGTCGCCGCCCGACTTGACTGTCTTGCTTACCTTCGTGCCGCCTGCGCCGTCCGCGTATATATAGTGGCCTGCCCAGCCGCTGCGGATCGCAGTATATCCGCTTCCGGACGCAGCCTCCAGATACCACTTGGCGCTTCCCCACGATTCGTATACGACCGCTTCCGTGCCGAGCGGGATATCCGGCGCGTCCTCCGACTCGTGTCCCGCCATGTTTTCCATCGCGATATAGTGGCCTGTCTCGACGTTTTTCAGGCGCTTAGCTTCGCCGCCCGCATCTTCGACGTACCATACGGCGCGCAAGTCGGCGTCGGTCGCCTCCCCGTAGCGCACCTTGCCTGCCGCATCGCCTTCCGTTTCCTCGTAGAGCGATTGCCCTTGCTTATTCGTAAAACGCAGGTGCGACGGACCCGCGTCGTCCACCGGAATCAGCGTCCAGTGCGGACTGCCCCAATTCCGGTTGATCTCGGCGTACTCGGCATACTTGTTCAGGTTTTGCAGGTTGACCAGCTTTTGAACCTCCTGGTTTTTCACCCGGTCCGCCACGTTGTAGATCAGCTTGGAGCCGCCTGCGAGCGATTCGACGACCCATACGGCGCTCGTCCAGCCGTCCGAGACGGCGGTGACGCGGATATGGCCGTCCGTCATGTTCTGCAGGTTGACATAGTGGCCAGTGGCGCGGTTCTGGATCCGCTTGCGGCCCTGATATTTCTCGATCAGCCATTGATCCCGGCCGTCCGTGCGCGGATTGCCATACTTCAAATCCCCATGATCGTCCTCGTACCAGACATAGGGCTTCCACTCGTTCTGAATGCGTACGTACTGCGGCGATCCGTCCGTCCGCGCGGCCGGATCCTCGAACAACCACTGTGCGGCGTCGGTATCCGGATCGGAAGCGCCCGTGCGCAGGACACCGCCCTGGAGCAGAAGCAGGCCGGAGCCGTCCGCTGCGGCAATGTTTACGTAGTCGTCGTACATCTCGGAAGGCGAGAGCTGCCATTGATAAACCGCCGATGTCACCGAGCCGGCCGGGCTAACCGCGAGCGGGTCGCCGGAGGCCAGATAGCTGCCACTGGCCGCGTTGCGGATGCGCTTCTTGCCGTCCTGATCCTCGACGATCCATTGATAGGCCGGATCGTTCTCCCCGCCGGCCGCCAACGCGCCGTGCTTCAGCAGGCCGCCGTCTCCTTCATAGAGATAGTCCGTGCCTGCGTCCGCTGCCGTGTAATTCACGATGCGAACCGGCTTGACGTCATAGGCAGGCGCGATTTTCCAATGCGCGTTGCTCCTCCCCGCGTTCGACCAATCGTTGGACCGCGCGTACGTATCCTCGAACTGCGTATTGAGCACAAAGGCAGGATGGTCTGCGCTTGCGATGGAGACGAATCCCGGAACGGGATCGCCGTTCTCCGCCGCGGCAGACGCGATCGTCCATCGCTGCGCCCCGGCCGAGGACGCCGGAGCCGTCTCGATCCTGCGCCAATAATTGTCCGCGTCGAACTGTTCGATATAGTCGCCCGTCGCCCGGTTGCGGAGGCGCACGGTCTGTGCCGCGCCGGCTTCGCCCGACTCGACCTCCACATACCAGTGCGCCTTCGGATCCGTCGGATCGATCTTGCCGAATGCGACTACGTTCCGCGCGCGCCCCTCCTCCGGATTGGCCGTTTCGTACAGGAACTGCCCCGCCCGGAACTCGTTTGCGATGAGCACCGGCTGCAGCGTCTCCGCCGGTTCGAACATCCATTGCGGGCTTTCGAACGTAATATTGATGTCGTTGCTGGCTTCGGCATAGCCGAGCTGGTCCTCCTCGTGAATAACGAGGTTCGCGCTCGCATCTGCCGTCGCGCTTTTGATGACCTTGTAGCCCGGTCGGCTCGCATCCTCGATGAGCCACTGATCGGCGGCGGTGCTGACGCCGATCTCGCGGGCGACGAGCGCATCCCGGCGCTTCGCCGTCTCGGCGATCGTGATATAGTGGCCGGTGGCGCGGTTCTGGATGCGCGTTCCGCCGGCTGCCGGCTCCAGCCGCCACTGCGACGAGGCGTCGTCCAGCGCCGTCCGCCCGTAGCGTACGGTACCGTCCGAGCCTTCGTACAGGTAATTGCTCTGCCATTTATTCTTGATGCGTATGTAGGCCGGCGCCGTAACGCCTGCGCCTCCCGCATCCGCTTCCTGCATGCGATGCGGCTCCTGCTGCGCGTTCTCCGCCGCGAATGCAGGCATCGAAGTCAGCATCAACAGCGCCGTCATGCACGCCGCAAGCCATTTTCTCCAACTGGACATGGTCTGGTGGCCTCCCCATAATATGGAATCCTTCTCATCGTAAAATGAAAACGATTCCATGACGATGTGCGTTTATGGGCGTTCTAGGCGCAAAATTACGAAGTTGGAGATCAGGCGCAATTGTCCGGTAGGGAGGAAGTTTATAAAGCGAAAAATGCTCATCCTCGGCACATCGACCGTCTTAACGCCTACGTTAGCACCCTTTAGCTGCAACCGTAACGGCACCATAAATACCACGTTTGCGCCTTATAGCGCTTATCGTACAGCCCCAGTCTCCCTCAGAACCGGCAATAGCGTCATTTTGCACTTATCCTCCGTAGCGACAACGCTAAAAAACGCCAGGGCACATCACAGATCACCCTGACGTTCCTATTTGTTTGGCGGATATGCGAAACTCGGTTCGCGCCGAACGCCTGACTATGGCTCATCCGACAACCGTCCCTATGATCCCGCAATCGTGCCCCGAGCCGCTTCTCCACCGCAAATACCTGCACACATCCATCTTTTTTTGCCAATGTCGACCCTTTTGTGCACAAAAGATGCTCAGGTGCAGTTATTTTCCTTCATCAGCTGAATTTTCAGGCTTGCCCTTTGCTTTTACCTGCACATTTGCAGGTATTTCATCAAGTGTCGCGAGCCGGCAGGAAATACGTGTATATTTGCAGGTTTTCGGACGGGGGCGGGCAAGACCGAGGCCGACAGGCGGGGCGAGGCCGGCAGACAGACCGAGGCCGGCAGACAGACCGAGGCCGGCAGACGGGGCGAGGCCGGCAGACAGACCGGGGCCGACAGGCGGGGCGGGGCCGGCAGGCGGGTAAGGCCGGGGACGGCAGGCAGAGCGAGGACGGCAGGCGGGCCCACCCCGCCCCGCCAAACTTCCGTAAAGCCTCGGCACGCCAACCGCACTCACTCCTGTCTTCGATGCGCCGCCGCCCTAATCAGGAAGAGAGCCGCCGGAAGTTCCCGGCAGCCCTCGCTCAAACTTCCCGCAACTTCCAGCAGCCTACAGATTTTTGGCGCTAAACGTGTCTCCGCCCTCGATCGTGCCGCTGTCGAAGCCCTTCTTGAACCACCGCATCCGCTGCTCGGAGCTGCCGTGCGTGAAGCTCTCCGGCACGACGTAGCCTTGCGCCTTCTTTTGCAGCGTGTCGTCGCCCACCGCGCTGGCCGCCTTGATCGCTTCCTCCAGATCGCCCTGCTCCAGCACGTTCATATCTTGCGCATGATGCGCCCACACGCCCGCGAAGTAGTCTGCCTGAAGTTCGGTACGCACGGATTGGGCGTTGGACTGCTTGGCGCCCATGTTCGTCGTGCCGAGCAGCGTCTGTACGTGATGCCCGACCTCGTGCGCGATGACGTAAGCCATGGCGAAGTCGCCCGGCGCCTGGAACTTCGTCTTGAGCTCGTCATAGAAACTGAGATCAATATACAGCTTGTGGTCGCCCGGGCAATAGAAGGGGCCGACGGACGACCCCGCCGTGCCGCACGCGGACTGTACGCTGCCGTTATAGAGCACCAGCTTCGGGTCCTCGTACGTGAGTCCTTTTTCCGCAAACAGCTGCGACCAGACGTCCTCCGTATCCGCGAGCACCACCGACACGAACTGGGCGAGTTCGTCTTCCTCCTGACTGCCCTGGTATGGCGTATCGCTGACGGAGCTCGTCGTCGTGCCCGTCATATTGTTCAAAATGCTTCCCAAATCCCCGCCGCCGAACAGCAGCGCGATCACCAGCACGATAATTCCGCCGATGCCGCCGCCAACCAGCTTGCCGCCGCCGCTCATGCCCCGCCGGTCCTCCACGTTCGCGCTGCCTCTTCTTCCCTGCCATTGCATATCGGGTTCCTCCTGCCTCGATCGGTCGACTATTTTAGAATATAGCGCGTCTGTCTGTAAGTCATTGCGGACCGCTTATACGTCTATACCCGGCGAACCCGCCTTCCGCAACTGAGAATCCGCACCATGTCCCTGGAACGGGGCCAAATCTCTTATGTTTCATTCTTCCTAATTTTGTATACATTCAGGTAGGATTAAAGTTTTATCATTTAAAACGGGTCGTGCGACCTAATCAGACGGACAGGAGTGTTGTGAAGTTGAAAAAGATCGGAGCACTATTTCTTTCTCTCATCCTGGCAGTAAGCGTGTTCTCCGGCGCGGCTTCGGCCGCTGCCAAGCCTGTCAGTGTCTGGATGGACGGCGCGGCCGTGCAGTTCAAGCAAGGCGTTCCGATGGTGGAAAACGGGACGACGCTCGTGCCGGTGCGCCCGCTGCTTGAAAAGCTGGGCGTCGCTTTGAACTGGGATGCCAAAAGCCAGTCGGTCATGGGAACGAAAAGCGGATTGTCCTTCGCGCTTCAAGCGGGCAATCGCACTGCGGTCGTCAACGGCGTGGTCGTATCTCTAGACGTGCCTCCGCGCATCATTCGCGGTACGACTTATGTCCCGCTGCGCTTCGTTGCCGAAGCGATCGGCTACAAGGTGACCTGGGACGCAAAAAACAACGCGGTCTCGCTGACGCCGCTTGGCCAGCCCGGCGGAAGCACCGGCTTCCTGTGGAAGGCCGAGAAAAACGGCAACACGGTCTACCTGCTCGGCTCCATCCACGTCGCGCAGGCGCAGATGTATCCGCTGCGCGCCCAGATCGAAGCCGCGTACAAGGCGTCGCAGTATCTGGGCGTCGAAGTCGATCTGACCAAGACCGACGATGAATCGATCGAAAAGCTGATTGCGGACAAAGGCATGTACAAGGACGGAACGACGCTCAAGGATCACGTATCCCCGGAAACGTATCAGGCGCTCGTCGACATTCTCAAGGCGAACGAAATGCCGACAAATACGTTCGATCAATACGAGCCCTGGGTCGTCGCCCAATCGATTCCGACCGCGTCGGAAGAATACCAGGCCAACCTCGGCATTGACGCTTACTTCATGGGGAAAGCCGTCTCGGACAATAAGCTGATCGTGCCGCTGGAATCGGCCGAGAGCCAGTTGGCCTTGTTCGATCGCTTCTCCCCGACGCTGCAGGAAGAGCAGCTCCAGGAAGCGATCAACGCTTATAGCGCGAGCAGCAGCGGCGAGATGGATGCGCTCACGCGCATGTGGGTCACGGGCGACGAAGACGCGCTCCGCGCGCTCGTCAAGGCTTCCGCCGAAGACCAGGAGTATTACAAAGCGCTGGTCCTCGACCGCAACCTGACGATGTCCAGCAAGATCGAAGCTTACCTGAACGACGACCAGAACGTCACCCGCATGATCATCGTCGGCGCGCTTCATATGCTTGGCGACGACGGCATCATTACGCGGCTGAAAAACGACGGTTATACGGTCACCAAGCTCTAATCGGGCGGCCATATGCACGACAGGGACCGGGCAAACGCCCGGTCCCTGTTTTATGCTTGTTTGATTAGCCGCCTACGGCCGGCTCATGCTAAGCTCCGCCAGCTTGGAATTCCAGGAGACCGCTACGCCCATTTGTTTCAGCAAAGCGGCCGGCACCATGACAGCGCCCAGCCTTGTGTACGGCTGCTGCGGCAGCATGAACTTTTGCCCGTCCACCTCCGCCTCAGGCGAGCGAAGATTGATGACGGCCGTGGAACGGCCGACTGTCAGTTCAAACGTGGCGTCCGCATTCACCTTCAAGGTGCCGCCGAGCGCCTTCAGGGTGTCCTTCAGCGGGACAAGGAGGCGTTCGTTCTCCATCACGGCAGGAAAGGCCGTCGAGAGCGGCTTGCCGTCGATCATCACGCCGATTGCCGGCAGCACGGGCGCGGGCCTGTACAGCATCCGCGCGTCGTTCACGTTAGCCGATCCCGCTTCGAACCATTGATTCCCGCCGACGCCCCACAATTTGCCCCTGGCATCGATTCCCAGACCGTGATGATAGCCGGCGGCGATCTCGCGAATGCCCGACCAGCCGCTTATCTTTCCTGCCGTGCCGGTCAGCCACTTGTTCGTCGACCATACTTCGCCGCCTGACGTTCGGATCAGCACGGCGTCGAAGTTCGCGATCTCCGCCTCCTCGGCCTTCAGCGAAGTCGCGATCCGCGCCGGCTTGCCCTTTACCTTCATCGGCCCGGGACTGGCCTGCTGGTACAGCGCTTCAAAGTCCAACTGCGCCTGCCATACCCGGCCCGAAGTATCGACGCCGACGAGGCGATCCTGGTAGGCGGACAGCTGCTTCATCGCCGAAAAGCCTGCGAGACGCGCGGGGGTCAAGAACGCAAGCCCGCTGCCGTCCAGCTTCCGGATCGACCCGAAGCCCCAGACGGCGCCTGCGCCGTCGAGCGCATAGACGAGATTACCCGCGGCGATCATGCTCGCAAAGCGATAAGTTCCCGCGATCTGCGCGACTACGATCCTGGGCTTGTCCCCTGCCTGCGGCTCGTAGGTCCATCTCCACAATGTGCCGTCCTTCTTGAGAGCGAATCCCGGAACGGCCGCCTTCACGTTCTGCAGGCCGGGAATCTTCGTCGGCAGCGTCGTGCCGCCCTGCACAGCGCCTCTCGAGCCCCACTCCCAGATCGTTCCGTCCGTCGCGACGCCCGTCTGCGTGCCGGCGCCGTTCGTCGAGATCGCGGCGATCGCCGGCAATCCCGAGAGCCGGACCGGCCTGTCGATCTCGCTCGTGACGCGGGACTCCAGGACGCCGAGCTCGCCGAACAGCGTCCGTCCCCAAGCCCATACCGTGCCGTCTGCACGGAGGGCGGTCGAATAATATTCCCCGGCGACGACTTGGACAAAAGCCGTGGAAGCGACGGTGCCGACCTCGGACGACGTTGCCGCGGCCGTCGCGGATACCGCTCTGCCCGGGCTCGCCGCGGACGCGCCGGCCGGCAGCAGCAGCGCGGCCGTGAGCAGCGCCATCAGTCCTTTATTTAATATTGGCAATTGCATTCATCCTTTCGTCGATGACGTTCACTCTTGATTAGACGCCGGGCAGGGTTTAAAGGTTTCCTTATATGTAAAAATCGCCCGCCGCGTTTTCGGCGGCGGGCGGCGGTGGGTCGCGGCTAACTGTAGCAAACGAAGCAGACACGCTTACCGATCGCTTAGCTGTCGTTCTATCCGTTGAAGCTCCTCGATTACGCTGCGGCAATTCAGCGTTTTTTCCCGCAAATCCTGAACCGTATAATAGTAATGATTGCTGGCCTCGAATCCGATCCGGGAATCCCGGACAACAAGCTCGCGCAGCTGCCCGGCGTTGCCGGCTTCCGCACGCGCGATGTCGATCAGCTTGCGGCAAGCCTTCAGTCGGACGGACGGGCTTTTCGCGGCGTCATACCGGTCGCGTGTCCGTACGAAATCAATCTGAAGGAACGTGCTGTAGAAATGAAGATAGGCAGCCGTCGCAGCCGTCATTAATTCGTCATAAGCACGCTCCGTTCCGGGAGAAAGCTTCCTCCCCGCCGCTTCCAGCAGACGCAGTCCTTTCTTCCAGCCGCTCGCCAGTTTCTTGAATTGGCCGGCGAATTGGGCCGCCGAATAAATCCCCCGCCAACTCTTCAGATCGTCGTAAGGGTAGCCGATCATCGTCGCCTCATAGCCGGTCGGGTTCAAATGAAGCAGGTTGGCCGGCCCGAAGTTTTGAGGCGCGAAATACAGCACGGCCAGATCGAAGGGAAACTGCCGGAACGCGCTGCCGAAAGCAGCCGAGGCGTCGGCGATCGCTCGCCCCGCCGCGCTGCCGAACTTGTTTTCCATCCGTTCGCGGATACTAGGCCTGGCATGCGAATCGGTATCCCAGTAGTAGTCCGCCGCGAGCGCGAGATTCAGGGAAGGATAACCGCCCAGCGTCCAGCTCAGCATCAGGCCCGTGACGCCGGATTCGTTCAAGCGGCCCAGGTGCTCCTCGATCAGTTGAAATACGGGCAGGAAAGGCACGGCCGAGCATTCCCACGTATTGTTGAATTGGACCTTCGCCGCCGTGCGCAGCCCTCTGGCCTGCGCCGCTTGCCAGCTTCGCAGCGACTTGTCGCCCGGTCCGACGACGGACATCGAATAATCGGCGACCCGTCCCCGGACGCCGGCGACGCTCGTCGGAATCGCCTCTTCGCTCGTGGCCATCACGACGACGTTATCCGGCAGCTTTTCGATGGCGAATTCAATCTCTTTTTCCGTCCATCCCCAGCCGGAAGCCCATCCCCACGTCCAGCATAGAATGCGCGCTTCGGGCTTGACCCGGAATGCGCCTTCGGCAATGATGCCGTTCACTTCCGCCGCCACCTCGCCCGGCCTCCGCTGCGCGCAGCGAGGGCAATTGGTGATTCCGTTCACCGCGCGGGAATAGCAATGCGTCCAATTTTCCGACATCGTAATCGTAAACAAGCCGGCCAGTTCGGGAACCTCGCCGAATAGCCGGGATATCCCGTCGCGCAATATGGCCTGCACCTCGGGGTGAGACGTGCACATCGTCGCGGAGCCGTCCTCCGTATGTCCCCGCCAATCGGGCTTGTCGGCAAAAAAAGATAAGGGCATCGAACGCGGTTCGTTGCAGTACAAATAAACGCCGATGCCGTACTTCGCCGCGCGCGCTACGAGCAGGCGCAAGCCGGCGATCCGTTTTTCCCAATTCGCGGACATTCCGTCCGGCAGACCGTTCAAAGGAACGAGATTGTAGAGCACGCTCTGCAGCCAAATGCCGTTGACGCCCGCCTCGGACAGCCGTTCCAGCAGGTCTTCCGGGTAAGGATCCGATTCCGGCGTCAAAAGCGGGTCTCCATATACGGCGCTGTACGAGTAAATGATCCGCAAATCGAATTTGGTCGTCCTTCTGTACGTTCCCGCCATCAGGTACGGAATCCGGCCTTGACCGGTCTGCCCGGCAATCCATTGCAGCCCCCGCATGATGCCGGTCTCCGCCGCCGCCCGGATCGTGATCCGGTCCGCCTCCACGATAACCGCGTGATCCTCGGAGCGTACGGACGCATCGGCCGCGATCTCGATTCGTACGACCGGATTCGCAGGCGCCTCGGGTGCTCGACCGGAACTTCGACGAACGCTCCACTTCGTCCCCCAGACCTGCTCATGCCTCGTTGCGAACCGCTCTAACGCCGATTCGAGAATGGGAGTGGCGTCCGGCGCCTCGATCGTCCAGGGGATGTCCAGCCGAATCTCCCCCGGAGCGGGTTCCCTAAGCTCACCTTGATGCAGCGCAGCGGGTTTTCGACCGTAATCGAGAAAGGCGAATGGTTTTTCAAGCCTTGCTCCCGGTGCCGATCCTGTTCCTGACGCCGCTCCTGCTCCCGACGCCGTTCCTGTTCCCGATTCCGTTCCGGCCCGCCGCAAATCCGGCTGCTCGGCGACCGTTTCCCGGATTTGCTGCGTCAGCTCCTGTTCCTCCGCAGTCAATGGCCGGTATCGGACCGGCTCCATCCACGGCTTGAAGCTGCCCAGCTTGATCCAGAGGAAATCGTCCTCCTTCAGCGTAAAAGCCAGCTGCGCCTCCGTCCAGCCGAGCAGCTCAAGCAGCTGTCCGAACGGCAGCAAATGCCAATTGGCGCGAATGATCGTAATGTAGCCTCTCTTGAGCCATATCTCTTCGTTTCCCGTCGCCGACATTTCGAGTCCCAAGCCGGACGCGACTTCCTTGATCTGCTTTTCGGAAGCGCCGAGCACCGAGGCCAGTCGCTTGATCGGAACCAAACCCCAATTCCGCCAGACGACGGCCTGCATACGCGTAGGAAAATGAGGCGTCGGAAGCGCTTGTCGATCCGGATCCGTCCGCAGCTCCAGCATCATGGCAGCCTCACTCCCCCGTCCTGGCGCGCATCCGATTTTCCAGCCTGCCCAGCTTGTCGATCGCAAGCACGATCTCGTCCCCGTCCTTCAGCCACTCGCGCTTCTCCGTCGGGTAGCCGAAAATGACGCCTTGGGGCGTTCCCGTAAGAATGATGTCCCCCGGGCTGAGCGTCATATATTCACTAATGTAGCTGACCAGCTCGTCGCAATAAAAGATCATGTCCGACGTATTGGAACGCTGCCGGACTTCGCCGTTTAAGCGGCAGCTCAGTTCGAGGTCATTCGGATTCCCGACCTCGTCGGCCGTCACCAGGTAGGGGCCGATCGGACAGAAATGGTCCAGGCTTTTACCGAGCAGCCACTGATTCGTCCTGAACTGCAAATCCCTGGCCGACAGGTCGTTGGCGATGCAGTAGCCGAAAACGTAATCCAGCGCCTCGTCTTTGGATACGCCGCTCGCGGTCCGGCCGATCACGATGGCCAGCTCGACCTCGTAATCGCCTTCTTTTACGTATGCGGGCAAAGGAATCGTCTGTCCGTGGGCGGCGACGGCATTGTTGAATTTGTTGAATAGCACGGGGAATTCGGGGATGCTCATGTTCGATTCCGCGGCGTGCTCGCGATAATTCAACCCGACGCAAATGATTTTCCCCGGATTCGGCACGCAAGGGCCGAACGTCAGGTCTTCTTCGCGCAAAATAGCGCCCGTCCCGACCGCTTCGCGCACATGCGCCTCGATCCGTCCGACGACCGGTTCGCCGCCGGCGATCAGCGCCTCCATCGTCCGCGGCCAGTCCCCCGCCAGCGGAATTTCCACTACGCCGTCCTTGGTCCGGACGCCCAGCCTTAGTCCTTCATCCGTTGCATAAGTCATCAATTTCATTTTGCGTTTGCGCCCCCTTCTCTATCATTCATGAACGACGGGCTCTTCTAACGACACTTCACGCCCCGACTTGCAGGAGGCGACGATCGCGTCGGCGACCTCGACGCCGTGAACGGCATCGCTAAAAGAGATCACGGTCGGCGCTTCTCCCCGTCCGATACAACGGCATATATACGTCAGTTGCTCCCGCAGGCAGCCTACCGATTGTCCATGCAGCCTGGCATGAATGTCCGTATCGGGCGTCAGTCTGCCCGCGTCGTTCCAGAACTGCAATCCCCCGTCGCTCGTCTCGAATCGGGCAGTGCCGCTCCGTCCGATCACTTCGATCGCATCCGCGATCTCGACGCCCGCCTGGTCGGGCGTCGTCCAGCTGCTGTTCAGCACGGCCAGCGTCCCGTCCTCGAATTCGAGGTTCGCCCACAGCACTTCCGGAGCGGCGGCGCCGGAATGGCGGACGGATCTGCCGTAAGCCTTCACGCTTCTGACGCGGCATCCGGCGTACCAGATCGCCAGATCGATATCGTGGATCATTAACTCGAAGACGGTGTGAACGCGCTGAAACGTCTGGAATAAAAATTGCTCCCGCGAACGCTTCATGTACATGCTGACCGGCGCGCCGACCCGATCGGACTGCAAGGCTTCCTTGATCGCGGCATAACGCGGATCGAAGCGAAGCAGGTGCCCCGGGAACAGCAGCTTGCCGCTCGCGGCGGCCGCTTCCTGCATCGCCCTCGCCTCGTTAGGCCTGGTCGTTACCGGCTTTTCCACGATGGCATGTTTGCCCGACTTCAACGCTTTAACGGCCGGCTCCAGATGCTGGCTCTCGAAGGTGACGACGCTGACGAGATCGATATCGTCGCGCCGGATCAGGTCATCGGCATTCTGGTACAGATTCGCAATGCCATAGGCCTTCCCGGCTTGCTCCAAGCGTTCCGGGGAGCTGTCGCATATCGCCACGACTTCCGCCGTTCCGAGCGAGCTGAACGCTTCCAGATGGCACATGCCCCATCGGCCCAAGCCGAGAATTCCCACTCTCACTTTATCCATTCCGTTTTCCACTCCTACCTATAAGTTCGGCGGTACGTCAAGCCGCTCGAAGCAGGCATGCGCTTCGGCGACGGCTCTCCACGCTTCCGTCAGCAAGACGACGCCATGCCCGGGGAACAAGCTGTCGATGCGGAGCCCGTGCAGCTTTTCCACCGTAGCCGCGTATTCGGAAATGACGCAGTCCCAGACGTTTTGAATGACGACCTTGCCTCCCGCGAATACCGAGTCGCCGCCGAACAACAGCTTCCTTCCGTCTCGTTCGAGCAGAAAGGAAAGATGCCCCCGCGCATGGCCGGGCGTATCGATCGCCTTCAGCACGAGATCGCCGATCGCGATCTCGTCGCTCTCCCGCAAGCCTCTGGCTACCGGACAAGGCGGAAATTCATAATCCGCCGGATAGACGCCCGCCCTGACCGCTGCGTCGATGCTCGTCTTCTCCCGGTCTCCGCTTTGGATCCAGGGCATGATTTCCTCGGAGGCCATCACCTGCATGCCGTATTGTCGCTGAAAATAAGCGGCGCCGGCCGCATGGTCGCCATGGCCGTGCGTGAGCAGCAGCACCTGGATTTGCGTCGGCGAGACGCCCAAGCGCTCGATATTCGCCGCGATCCGCTCGGGCTCCATGCCTCCGCCGGCATCGACCATCGCGTATTTGCCGTTTCCCCCATCCAGCAAATAAACGTTGCAATCCATCGGATCGCTGAGCCGAAAGCCGTATTTTCCGCTGCCGACCAGATAGATGCCTTCATCGACCTGGATCATGACGGGATATAGGCGATGCATTCGATCTCGACGCGCATGCCGGGAGGAAACTTAACGATTTCGAACGTGCTGCGCGCGGGCGGATCCGCTTGGAAAAACCGCGCGTAAACGTCGTTATATGCCGCAAAGTCGTTCAGCTCGTCGATAAAGGAAGTCACTTTGACGACATGTTCCGTCGAAGTGCCCGCCGCGATCAGGATTTGCGCCATATATTCCAGAACGACTTGCGTTTGCCGCGCCATGTCTCCGGGAAACAGCACTTCGCCGGTAACGAGATCGAACGGACACGTGCCCGCTACGTAGACCATGTCGCCCAGCTTGACGGCCTGCGAATAGGAGCCGCTGGGCTTCGGCGCTTTATCGGTACGTATGATTTCTTTTTTCATCTTCGCGCGCTCTCCTCTTGTTCGATCTTGTAGCCGCAAGCCAGCCGATAATAAAATTCGGCCGCCTGCGCGACCTCCGCGACGGGAACCCATTCCTGCGCGGAGTGCGCCTGCGCGATCGATCCCGGACCGTACACGATGGACGGGATCCCCTTCCAGGCCTGCAGCTTGCTTGCGTTGCTGCCGTAAGATACGCCGCGTAGAACCGGGCTTAGGCCGAGCGATTCGGCGATACGCCGCGCCGTATGGACGACCGCTGCGTCGTGCGGCGTGTGGAGCGCGGGGTCGAGCAGCAGCGGCTCGACCGACAGTCGGACGCCTGGAAGAGAAGCCCTTAGCTCCCGCTCGAACTCGGCCAGTACGCGCTCCGGGGATTCTCCGGGAACGATGCGCCGGTCGATCCGGATCTCGCAGGCTTCCGGCACGATGTTGATCTGACTGCCTCCGCTCACCGTACTGACGACGATCGTCGGATTCCCGCATAGCGCGCTGCTCGTCTGCGCCAGCACCGGCTCGACTTTCTCCCTTACGTGCCGGACGACGTCCATCATCGCATAGATGGCATTTATCCCCTCGTGCGGCACCGAGCTGTGGGCGGCTACGCCGAACGTCCGAATGGAAAACCGGGAGCATCCCTTGTGTTCGACCACGATGCCAAGCTCGGTCGGCTCGCCGACGACGGCGCCCGTGAGCGGCATATCAAGAGACATGAACGCCCTAAGGCCCTGATAGGCGTACTCCTCGTCGACCGACGCGCAGAAGACGAGGTCCGCGTTCAAGCGCTCCGGATGGGCGGCGCAGCGCTCCATCATATGGATCATGCCTGCCAGCGCGCCCTTCGTGTCGCAAGCGCCCCTGCCGTACATTTTGCCGTCTCGATAAATCGGCGTCAGCGCGTCGTCCATGCTCCCGATCGATACGGTGTCCATATGCGCCTCGAACAGCAGCGCGGATTCCGGCTTGCCAACCCGAAGCTCGGCGATTATATTGTCGCGGCCTTCGGCGACCGGCTGTCTGGTCACCTTTAACCCCGCTTTGCGCATACGCGCTTCGATATAATCGGCCACGTCCCGCTCTCCGCGCGCGTCCTCTCCGTAATGCGGGTTAACGCTTTGAATGCGCACCAAATCGTCCAAGATCCGCACCGCGGGGTGAGCCTTTTCGTCGAATTCCTGCACTTCCATATTCCTCACTCCTCACCCCTGCAACGGTCCGAATTTCACTGCCTACTGTTTTACGAAATACATTTTGTCTACGTAAACCGCCTTCACGTTGGCGGCATTATCCGCCGGCCAGATATAGGCGTATTGGTTATTCGTCTGGGAAGGGATAAACGATCCGATCTTGATCGTGCGCCACAGCATATTTTCCATATTGGAGGCGGGCACGGCCGTCGTTCCGAACGGATACGACGACGTCGTCGCATCGTAGACGCCGTAAGAGAACGCATTCCCGGTCGGCGTTACGAATTTGGGCTTCCCGTTCGCGTCGAAGTACAGGTCGTCGGCGTATTTAATTTTAACGACCGCGTACAGATCGTACGTTGCGCCGGGAACGAGCTTCGTCTTATCCCAGAACCACTGGAAGTCCCATCCATTTGTGGTGGCTACGGTCTTCAGCGCTGTTTTCCCGTCCGAAGCCGACACGTCCGGATTGTTTTTCGTGGCTCCGCCGAACATGGTCAGGTCGTTATCCTGGCCGACGTATACCGTTTGAACAGTACTCTTCGTCAGCTTGAGGATCTTTCCGTCCCCCGCCGCAAAGTTTAAGGCGCTGATTTCATAACGATCCGGATACGTCGTATAGCTGACGGCCGTGCCGGTAAGGACGTTTGTGATATCCGTAATATTCATGCCGAGTTTGGCCCGATCGATCTTAATTGTGACGTTGGCGCTGTTCAAAGCGTCGTGATTGACGACGACCAGGTACTTGTCTCCTGTCGCCAGATTCTCGTGCGTCGTCACGTCCGCGCTGGGATGAGCGGCGCTCGTCGTGTTGCCGCCGCCGATCGTCGTCGCGACGTTCGCGATCCTGGTCATCGACAAAAGGGTCGGCTCGAGCGTCTTTATTTCGCTAAGCAAGGTTTGCACGGTGGTAAACTTGGGCCCTCGAACGTAATTCTCGTCGACCATGCCTTTCCATAAGCTTTCGGTTTGATAGATAAAGTACAGGAACCCCTTGGAGCCGTGGCCGATGTTCAGATACGTCATGGCCCTCGTTTCCGCTGGAATCGGATCTCTTAAGCCTGTCGGCTCATGTCCGTAGTTCTGAACGACGGTCCACCATGGCGCCTTGTTCTGGATGTCCTTTTTGGTGAGCATATGGAGAAAATCCAGGTACGGGATATAATCGATATTCGAATAGTAGGGATGATTCATGTAATGGGTAAAATCCCCGACCGGATATCCCAGCGCCGCCCCGTAAGGATCCGTTAACAGCGTCTGCGTCCGCTGGATGTCGTAGTGGAACTCCGTATATTCCGGCGCAACGTAGTCGATCAGCGCCTGATGGTTGGGATCGATCGTTTCCGTTATTCTTTTGGCGTTTCTCAGGAAAATCGCATTTTCCGCGTCCAGATTCATGGGCTCGTCTTTCAGGACGTACGCATATAAGGCGGCGTGATTTTTGATCGGACCGATTTTATCGTTGATCTCGTTGTATAACGCGATCTCATCGTTTTCCAGCGCCGGGTTGCTGAACACGGCGTACGCCATCGGAAAAGCCATGACTTTAATGCCGTAAGCGGCCGCCCGGTCTAACGTATCCGTGTATACCGCAGCAGGGCCGACCCAGTTGGCAATGCTGACCACGTTCATGTCGGCATCCTTCAAATCCTGGAAGCTGTTGTTCAAATAAGAGATTCTGGCTGCGGATTGGTACGGGATCTCGCCTCCCTCGAACCAGGTTCCCCGTGCCACGAAAGGCGCGGGCGCCACGGGCGCGCTTAACGTAACGCCGGTAATGACCTGGATATTTTTTCGGTACAATTCCCCGCCAGCATTGCTGACCACGACTTTGTACATTCCGTTGGCTACGATCGCGTTGGCGTTGTTTCTGCCGTCCCACGAGATTTTCACCGTGCCGCTTTGACTCGCGCCGCTCACGAGCGTTTTGACCAGGCTGCCGCTGCTATCGACGATTTTGGCGCTGATCGTTTGCGGCGCTGCCAGGGAATACGTAATGCCCGCGGCATCGTTCAGATCGTCCTGGTTGCCGGGAGAGATTTTATAAGGCTTGACGGTGATCGACTGCGCGGGATTGTCGTTGACCTGCGCTTCGCTAACCGTCACGGTGTCGATTTTAACAGAAGGAAAGTTGGATGCGTTGTTCACTTGATAGAAACCTACGCGATAGACGTGCGTCGGATTCAGGGCGAGCGGCGCGGCATTGATCTTGATTCCGATGTAGAACTTGAATTTGTCTTGCGTTTCCGGGCTGGCCGTCGTGTAGACCTTGGGCGGCACGACGTAGGTGCCTGTCGTCGTATCGTACAGCAGAACGCCGAGAATGTCGCCGGCGGAGGCGTTCCAGTTGGACCGATCGATCTGCACGACCGCCGTGACATCGTACGTTTCGTCGGTCCGCAGCTTCGTGCCGTCGATCGGCGCCTGGACGTTCCAGTTGCTGCCGGCTCCATTGTACAGAATCGCCGCGCTGTTATTTGAAGCGAGCGGGCTTGCGGTCAGGACAGACGAGCCGCTCAAAATAAAGTCGCTATCTTGAATATCGATCGGCGCGTGCGGCCGGAGTATGATTTGGTCCACGTAGATTTCCGATATTTGACTGGCGTTATTGGTTCCCGCTACGAAAAAAACAAGCTGATTGACGCCGGCATTCGGCACGAACGTCCCCGCCCTGAATTCTTTCCACGTCATATCCTGCGTCGCGCTGGCAGGCACGGCTTTTTGAGGGAGAATATAGTCGCCGTACGTATTATCCCAAACGCCGAACTCGAATGCGTTGCCCGAAGGAGCCGCGGGAACATGGTTCACTTTTATGCGAAAAAAGACATCGTAAGATTTCCCCGGCTGCAGGGCGCTGAAGTCCGAGCGAACGTGCGTGATGTTCCAATTGACGCTCGTATTCAGCATTTTTCCGGCAGACCCGTTTAACGCGCTCGCATCGGCCACGGTTACGCCGTCGTTGTAATATTGAAATTGATTTTCCTCGACGATGAAGTCCGAGTCGGCTGCCGAGGTCCTGCCGGTTCCCCAAAATATAAAAATGGCCAGCCAAATCGTCAGGAGAACAAACGCTTTTTTCGCTTGATTCATGTCCACGACTCCTTATTATCCGGATTGGGATGCGTGCACTGCCGTTAAGCGGTTTCTCTCGCGCCGGACAAAGCGCCGATCAACCGGTCCACGTCCGCGCTGTCGTTGAAGGAGTGAATCGAAGCGCGGAACCGCCCGTCGCCCCCCCATAAATAGATGCCTTGCTTCTGAAGATACTCGGATACCGCTTCCCCCCGGTCGGAGGCGACGCATACGTTGCCGGCCCGCAGCTGCGGCTCTTGCGGCGTAATGATCGTGAAGCCCATCGCTTCGAGCTTGCCGATCAATTCATCCCCCAGCCGCAAAATATGGTTTTCGATACGTTCGATTCCGGTATCCAGCAGCAGCTTTGTCGAATAATTAAGCGCATAGATCGTCGGATAGCTCGGATAGCCGGTCTCGAACCGTTTGGCATCGCGATGGAATTCATAGCTGCTACGCCTGATCGGGGCAAACATATCCGTAACGCTGCGCCAGCCGACCGAACGCGGCATGAACGCCTCCAGCCGGACCGGATTGACGCCCAGGATTCCGATGCCATGAATACCGAGGAGCCATTTATAGGAGCTGCACACCAGAAAATCGGTTTCGTTCATATCGACGGGCACCGCGCCCAGCGATTGCGTGGCATCGAGCAGGAGCAGCGTGTCCGTCTCCTTCAGGCGTTGGTACAACGCTCGATAATCGAGGCGCGCGCCCGACAAATAACTGACATGGCTCGTAATGACGAGCCGGGTCCGATCGTCTACCTCGGCCATAATATCGTCCGGCGTCACGCGCCAATTCGCGTGCTCCACGAACCTCACTTCGATGCCCCGGTCCTGCAGCACGAGCCACGGAAGGACGCCCGACGGAAATTCCAGCCGGTTGACGACGACATTGTCTCCGGGGCGAAACGCAACGGCGCCCGCGATCGTGGAGATGATCTCCGAAGAATTGGACAGAAAGCTGATATGATCGGGCTTTCCTCCAAGCAGAAGCGCTAGATTCGCCTTGCAGGACGCCTCGATGGCCGCATTGTTTTCCCGTCCTGCCGGTCCTTCGCTCCGCCTGGTCATATAGTCGTTAATCGCATCCATGCTTCCCTTGAGCGGCGGCGTCTCCGCCCCGCTATAAAACCAGGCGCATTGCTCCATTCCGATAAAAAGCTGCTTGTTCAGCAAGGATTCCAAAGACTCTCACTCCCCGATCTTTGCGTTTCGTTATTATTTAAGCTTGATCCACTTGCCTCCGCCGTCGGCTGATCTTTTCTCGGCTTCCACCAGACGAATCGAAGCCGCTACGTCGTCTCCCGGCGAGACGGACGGAACTCGCCCGTTCAGCAAGCAATCGGCCAAGTAGACGATCTCCCGGTAAAAACCCGTATCCGCGGACAGCTCCGGCGTAAAAGCAGAACCTTCTTTGGGATATACAGTCACCTTGCCTCCCGTAAACACAACGGCGGCTTCGTCGAATCCCACGCGGTACGACATCTCGAACGGAATGCTCGGCGGCAGCGACCAGTCCGCCTCGGCGGATACGATCTTGCCGTCGGGGTAAACGTATTGCGCCGAGAGAATGTCGTAGCCGCTGCCCGGATACACATTACGTCCGAGCGCGGAGACGGAAGCCGGATTTCCGAACAGCCACCGGATCATGTCCGCATCATGCACGTGAAAATCGACCAATGCCCCGCCGCTTCGCGATTCGTCCAGCAGCCAGTTCTGGTTCGACCAGACCGGCGCGCTGCTGCCCCTATAGAAGCGCGCAGACCTGACAGCGCCCCACACGCTCTTGTCTACGCAATCCTTCAAGTATTCGTAAGCCGGCCAGAAGCGAAGACATTGGCCGATCATCAAATGCTTGCCGCTTCTCCCCGCCGCCTCGAGCATCGCTTTGCAGCGCTTGGAATCGAGCGCCATCGGTTTTTCGCAGAGGACGTTAAATCCCTTCTTCAGCACCTGAATCGCGACCGCGTCATGCAAAAACGTCGGCAGCGCGATGTCCACGTAATCGAACGATTCAGAGGCGAGCATGTCGTCCAGATTCGTATATAAACGGTATTTGGAAAAATCGTAATCGGCGTTGCCCACCCCGATATTGCCCTCGGTAAATTCGCCTTCGAATTTCTTGGGATCCGTATCGCAAATGGCCGTAACGCGGATGGGATAATCCTCCTGCTCAAGCCGCAAATACTGGTCGAGATGCGCCCTTCCGATAAAACCGATGCCGATAAGTCCTACCTTTAACATGCCGTCTTCCCCCTCATTCGCCGCGATTCGAATCCGCTGTTTGCGCCCACCGAATCAGATCGGTAATCGTACTGCGGATGTCCTGCTCCTGCTGTTCCCCATGAATTTCCCGCTCGATGATCCAATCGCCGGCAAATCCCCGCTCCGTCAGCTTGCGGACGAACGCCGGAAATCTCACCTTGCCGAGTCCCGGACGCACCTCCGCGCCAAGATGGTCGCCGCTGACCGGATACAATCCGTCCTTCACGTGAATGTTGCGTACGTAATCGCCCACCGTATCCAGCGCATCGATCGGATTGCCCTTGCCGTACATAATCAGGTTGGCCGGGTCGAAGTTGAGGCCGAGATTGCCCGTTCCGACGCGTTCGATCGTTCTCAACAGGACGACCGGCGTCTCCTGACCCGTCTCGAGCCAGAATTCGAGTCCCAGATCCAAGCAATATAACGCGACTTCACGGATCGCCTCGACGACGGCCGGATATTCGGGATCCGTCATGTTTTCCGGTATGAAGCCGCAGTGCGTGATGATCGCCGGCGCCCCGATCCGGGCCGCGAAGTCGGCCCATTGCTTAAGCGCGGCGACTCTTTCCGCTCTGTAGGCTTGCGGCACGATGCCCAGGGTAAGGGGGCCCTCCACGAAATTCCACACTTGCGGTCCGGGTACGCCCGCCCACATGGCGGCGATGCGCACGCCCGCCTTGCCGGCAGCCGCCTTGACGGTGTCCGCTATCGCTTCCGTCGCCTGGCTCATGTCCCAGCTGACCAATTGACAGACGTCCAATCCGTAATGCAGGACCGGCCCGAAGCAGTCGCCTCCGTTTTCAAGCGGATTGATGATGCCGATTTTCGAATCCAGAGCTGCCATTTCCCTACCTCCGAGCTGCTTATTTGTTCAACCGTTCGTCATTCCTTCACGCTGCCAAGAACGATGCCTTTCATGAAATACTTTTGCAGAAACGGGTAAACGAGCAAAATCGGGAGCGCGCCAAGAAATATTTGAGCGGCTTTAACGGAGCGGTTCGAGATCGATTTCAGCATTTGCAGTTCCTCCGCCGTCGTCGCCTTGAAGTCGTTATTGATAATAAGCGTCTGCAGGTAGCTCTGCAGCGGATAATTTTCCGGCCGGTTCATATAGAGCAGTCCGTCGAACCAGGCATTCCAGTGGCCGACCATCGAGAACAACAGAAGCGTAGCGATCGCTGGCAGAGAAAGCGGAAGGATAATGCTGAACAACGTACGCAGCAGGCTGGCGCCGTCGATGAATGCGGCTTCTTCCAGTTCTCGCGGGAGCCCTCTGTAGAAGTTAAGCAGGAGCACGACGCTGAATACCGGCACCGACGATGGAACGATGAGCGCCCAAAGGGTATCCAGCATGCCCAGATCCTTGATGACCATATAGGTGGGAATCAGCCCGCCGCCGAACAATATCGTAACGAGAAAATACCAGGCATACGCGGTACGAAAACGGAATCTGGAGGCCTCCATGGACAACGGATAGGCCGTAATGACGATCAGCAGCATTTGAATGAGGCTTCCGAGCAGCACGCGCTGAACGGAGACGCCAAGAGATCGCAAAAACTCGGCGTTTTGCATGACGAATTCATAGGATTTGAAATTGAAGCCGATGGGCCACAACGTGACCAGCCCCGCGGACGATGCGGCATTGGAGCTGAACGATACGGCCAGCACGTGAACCAGCGGGAACATGCAGAGCAGGGACAGCAAGATCATGAACGTATAGTCGAAGCCCAGAAACAGCTTGCGGCCAAGCGATTCTTTTACCAAGAGCTCACCTCCTCGTCAGCTAAAATATTCGATAATTGGCCAGCCTGTAGGCCAGGAAATACGCAACGGATATGAGAATTAACGAAACGAAGGACTTCATCAGGCCGATCGCGGTAGCCGGGCCGTACTGCGCGCTCAGCATCCCCATTCTGTACACCATCGTGTCGATGATATCGCCGCTCTCGTACACCTGCGGACTGTACAGGACGAAGATTTGCTCGAAGCCGGCGTTTAACACTTGTCCAAGGCTGAGCGTTACCAGCAGAATAATGACGGGTCTCATTCCCGGCAGCGTAATATGCCAGGTCTGTCGCCATCTGCCCGCGCCGTCCATGACGGCGGCCTCGTACAGGGCGGGAGAAATGCCGGTCAGCGCGGCCAGGTAAACGATCGTACTGAAGCCGAATTCCTTCCATTCGTTGGAGATCACGATCGTGAACGGAAACCAGTTATTGTCCCCCAGGAAAAAAATCGGCTTGCCGCCGATCGCGGTCAGCATTTGATTGACGATCCCGGACGATGGGGACAAAATGTCAATCATAATGCCGCCCAATATCGTCCAGGACAGGAAGTGAGGCAAATAGATGAGCGTTTGTACGCCGCGCTTGATCAATGCCGAACGCATCTCGTTCAGCAGCAGGGCAACGGCGATCGGCGTCACTTGCCCGACGACAATTTTCATGCAGGCGATGAAAAGGGTATTCCACAGCACGGTGTACGTATCCGGCAGCGAAAAAATATAGCTGAAGTTATCGAAGCCCACCCATTTGGAGCCCCATATGCCTTTCGTCGGAATATACCGTTCGAAAGCCATCAGGATGCCGGCCATCGGAATATAGTTGAAAATAAAGACGATCGCTGCTGCCGGCAGCAGCAGGAGGTGAAGCGGCAGCTCGCGTTTCCATGATTTTTTCAGCATTGCGATCCCTCGTTTCGCCCCGTTCGTAAAATGCCAGAAGAGAACACTTTACTCCTCTGGCATTTCGTCGCGCTGTCGCGCTATTGGTTAGCCGTATACCATTCGTTAATCGCTTTTGTGACGTCGTCTCCGCCTTGCTTCTTCCAATTCGTCACGAACTTGTCGAAAGACTCGATCGGTTCGTTGCCGGTGATGATCTTCGTGAATGCGTCCAGCTCCAGCTTGGTCAGGTTGACGCCTTTGTCCACCATGACCTGCAGAGGCGCGGCGATGAACTCGTTTTGAACGTAAAGATTTTCATTGATATAGTGATCCGCCACGCCCATGGAGCCGCCTTCGCCGTAAATCAGATTTTGGCCCCAGAACTGGTTGTCGCCGGCTTTGTACTTCTCGATCATGCCTAAAATATCTCTTACGCCAGGAGGCACCGTGGATTTATCCGCCTTGCCCGACAAGACGTCGTTGACGAGCAGATAGAAGTCCCGGTTCCGGGTCGGCATATACAGCTTGGCCGGAGATTCCATCCAGATCGTATCGTTGTCCGCGTTGCTCACGAACTTCTGATGCGTCTCGTCGCTGTTGTTGAAGTAGAAGTTCGCCAGCCATTGCTCCTGGATTCGCAGCAACGCTTCCGGATGCTTGAAGCCCTTCTTCACGACCCAGAATCCGTGGAAAATATCTAGCTCCGTCTGGAATTTGCCCGGCTCGTCGTCGTATGCCGGCAGCGGGAACATCTTCCACTCCACGTTGGGGTCGTTATCCTTGCTGCCTTGCAGCGGATACGCGCCCGCCGTGCCGGCCGAGTAGAACATGCCGACCTTGTTGGCGGTTACGTCCTCGAACAGCTTCGTTACGTCCTTGACCACGAATTCCTTATCCAAAATGCCTTTCGCGTACAAGTCGTGCAGCTTAACAAGCGCTTCTTTCATTGCGGGCTGCGTACTGCTGTACACCAGCTTGCCGTCCGCGTCTTTCGTCCAGATCGATTTGTAGGCGTGCAGCATGTTCATAAAAGGAGCCGTCATGGCCAGATCCTTATCGAGTCCCAGGCCGATCGTGTCCTTCTTGTTGTTGCCGTCGGGGTCCTTGTTGGCGAAGGCGTCGGCGATCGTCAAGAAGTCTTCGAGCGTCTTGGGTTCGGGCAGGCCAAGCTTCTTGATCCAGTCCATGCGTACCCAAAGACCGTTCACGCTCTCGCGCAGAACGCCCGTAAACGGGATGCCCATCAACTTGCCGTCGATCGTCGCAGCCTTTCTCGGGTATTCGCCTGCGGCATCTTGCACCTTGCGCACCAGCTCCGGCGCGTATTTATTGTAAACGTCGGTCAAATCCTCGATCATGTCGGCTTCGTACAGCTGTTTGAGTTGGGTCGGGCTGGCGAGGAAGAAATCCGGAATATCGCCCGATGCGATCATCAAATCCGTTTTTTGAGGATATTGGGCGTAGGGGACTTCCCAGACGTTTTTGGCGACGATGCCGTATTCGTCCTTCAGCATGCGCGTCCAGTTGTTGTTGTTCACGTCGTCGCCTTTATCGTATTTCAGCGTGGCGAACTGATAGCTGACATAGCTCATCTCTACCGGGGGATCGAACTTGGCCGGCAAGCCGGTCGGAGCCGTTTCGCTCGAAGCATTGCTTGCAGTTGCGGTCGCCGAGCTCTCGCTAGAGCCTGTGCTTGCGGATGACGACTTGCTCGCCTCGTTCGACGGCGCGTTGTTGCTGCAGGCAGGCAGCAGGGCGGAGATTGCGAGCATGGATGATAGCGTTATCATAGTACCGAACCGTTTCATGGACATCCTCCTCGTAATTAACGCATTTGAATGGCATGGCTTTCATCGGAAAATCTCTCTTGGTACGCTCATCTCCTATTAAAGCGTCCCTCTGACCCAACATCCCCCATTCGTTAAATTTAAAATATAATAAATTATATATAATATTTAATATGTATTTGTCAACCGATTCAACGAAATCTCCCGTTTCTTTGGTATCGATTACAAAAACGCGAAAAACGCCGAAGCGGCAAGCCAAAAGCCCTGCCGCTACGAATAACCACTTATATATCCATTTTCTCTTCAGGCCACAATTCCAAAATGCTCGTACGATCCGCGGATCCGTTGTTCTGCAGCGTTTGGATGCACTCTTTGAATGACCGGTGGATATGCCTTCTCATGACCTTTTCCGCCTCGTCGGGATCGCCTTTTTGAAGCGCGTCGATCAGCTCTTTATGCTCGTCGTATTCCTTCTGCTTCGTCGACTTCATGCCGATGATTCGGTTGGCCAGCTCGATTTGGAAAGAAATCGAATCGTAAATTTGAATCAGCCTGGAATGACGCGAGAACTGAATGATGCTCTGGTGAAGGTTCAACGATTCTTTAAGCAGCGAGTCTACTTCAGGATCTTTGAGCTTTTCGCCCATCTCCGCGTAAAGTTGCACGAGAAGCTGAAGCTGTTCCTTGGTCGCGTTTAACGTCGTCAGCCGCATCGCCAAGCCCTCCAGGGAAGCGCGCAGCGAATAAATTTCAAAAATATCTTTTTCTTCCATGTCCTTCACAATCGGTCCCCGGTTCGGGACAATGTTGATGATTCCCTCTCCCGATAGCAATCGAACGGCTTCGCGAACCGGCGTTTGGCTGATTCCCAGTTCCTTGGCGACCTTCGTTTCGACGATTCTGTCTCCCGGATTAAGTTCTCCGTTCAGAATTTGCTGCTTAATGAGCGTAGCTAAATCTTGGCTCATGCTCTTCTTTTCCAAAAAGGACTGCTTGGTTATATTGTTCATTCGTGTCCCGCTCTCTACAATATAAATTTTACATTATATATTATATCACATTTACAACGTTGTTAACTCCCCTTCTTCCATCGGCTTATCTTTACATTCTCTTCATATTGGCTGTGCTATCGTTGACTTCGGAAAGACACAATCCCCTAATGAAAGGAAGTTGGACGATGAAAGCATTACGAAGATGGAGCTTTGCCGCACTCGCCGTTTGTCTTGCCGTCTCACTATTCGGGGTTTCCGCTAGCGCCAGCACAGGCAAGGAGGCGGAGAAAAAGAAGAAGGATGCGGCCCGAACGTTTTTTAACGTCATGGATTACGGGGCGAAGGGCGACGGAACGACGAACGACCGACAAGCGATTCAAGACGCGATCACGGCGGCCGGCGTAAAGGGCGGCACCGTGTACATTCCCGGCGGCGACTACCTGATCAATGGCACCGGAACCGAGCTGCTCCTCATTAAGCGCCCCATTCATATTTTGGGAGACGGATTTTTTAGCCGCCTGGTCGTTGCGGCCACCGTTCCGAATACGACCGATGTCATCCGAATTTCTCCGGAGCTTGGCATCGGCTGGCAATTCGGCATCGACTCCATTAACATTATTCCTCAGGAAGGCAGCAAACCTGCCCGACACGCGCTGAATATCGACATCTCCACCTATCCGCAATTCATGTCCAAGCTGCTTCTGCAGAACAATTACTTCTGGCAACTGGGCGGCAACGCCGTCAAGCTGACCAACCCCAAAGGCGACCCGAGCTTGTTCACCTCTTCCTTCGAGAATAACGTCTTCTACGGCGGGTTATCGCTGCTGAACGCAGGCGATTCGATCAACATCCTGGGTAACACGATTACCGGGGACAACATCGGCGTCGAATTAAGCCAGGTGGTCGGCGCCGCAAAAGTCGTCGTCGCATTCAACAATATAACGGCTGCCGGCGGTGCCATTCGCGTGACGGAAGGCAACCAGGTCAAAATTTTGTACAACCAGATCGAACAAAACGTGCCGCACACCAGCGCGCATCAAGCCGCCATCTCCTTGGACGGCGAAGTCAATCCCGTCGTGTTCTCTCAGATCGTAGGCAACAACGTAAACGGCTGGGGATATGCGGGACATGTGGATTATGCGATTAAAATCGGCAATGCCGTCAGCACGAAAATAAGCGGCAACACGTTGGCCACCGGCACGATAGGCACGATCAAGCTGGAGCCCGAGGCTACGCTCACGGAGATCGGTTACGACAACCAGTTCCTGGGCAGCACCGGATTTATCCCCCGCGCGGACGCGATCGATGACGACGGCGTTACGACGTTAGGCGTAGAGAAGCCGGCGACGCTGTCGAACGGTTGGACGGATTACGACCCAACCGATTTCGGGCAAGCCTCTTTCAGCCGCGACATGAACGGTAAAGTCAGTTTGGACGGCTTGATCAAGGACGGCAGCGCAACCGTGGGCAGCGTCATCTTCCAGCTCCCGGAAGGCTACCGCCCTGCAAAGGCCCGTAAATTCATCGTAAGCACGCTCGAAGGCGGCGTCGCGCAAATCGGCGAGATTCAAGTTCTCGCGACGGGCCAAGTGCTGTTCATGAGAGGCGGCAACGACTATCTGTCGTTAAACGGCGTCAGCTTCCTCGCCGAATAGCGGGCAGCCGAATAGCCGGCGGTTCCACGCCAAAGAGCCCTTCAGGCAAATGCCTGAAGGGTTCTCTGTTGTCCTTATACCGCGCTTTCGTTAACATCGTCTTTCGACAGGCCTAATTTATATCCCCTGCCTCTTACGGTCAGCACGATCTCAGGTTCCCTTGGATTCGCTTCCAATTTTCTGCGAATATTTTTAATATGCACATCAATCGATCGGGTATCCACTTCGATCCGATAACCGAGAATGTGGCGCATCAACTCGGAGCGCGTCAATATCCGGTTCATGCCCTCGCAGATCGTCGTCAGCAGCGCATACTCCGTGTTGGTCAGCATCACTTGCCGACCATCGATCCCCACGTTCGACTTTCGATAGTCGATCACCAGCCGGCCGCGACCATAACTTGCGTAATGCGAAACTTGATTCATGTAAATCGCGGAACGTCGGTAAGCCGCGTGCGCCTTGGCGACGAGCTCGTCAGAGTTAACGGGGGACAGCAGGTAGGCGTCGGCGCCTTGGTACAGGACGCTGAGCGCGCTTGCGTCGGACCTGAGCGGCAGGACAACGATAATCGGAACATGGGAGCGTTCCCTGATTTTCTGGCACAAATTTTCCGCGCATGCCGAATCCGCCTTTAGTTTGAGAATGGCAAGATCCGGCGGCTCGTCTTCGAATAAGCGCATACCATGCGGTCCCCAGTTCACGGCGATCGTGCGCCAGCCGTCCTTGCATAGACTTTGTTCGGCCAGATGGCTTTCCCACGCTTCTTCTTTAATAATTAATACCGTCTTTGTCCGTTTCACAGTATCCGATCCTTTGCTCAAGAATAGCGAATAACAATGACGTCAAGCGAGACGGGGATGCTGTCAAAACGAAGGACCTGGGCTTACTGCGGAATTAAAAGGATCTTTCCGCTGGTGACTTGCCCTGCAACTAATTGTTTAAACGCTTGGAACCCTTCGGAAAGCGAACGAGTCTCCGTCCAACCCGCCTCCGTTATTTTTCCGGCGGCCAATAAATCCACCGCATCCTGAAAATCCTGGCGCGAGTAACAGAACGAGCCCAGAATCTCGATTTCATGGCGGATGGCATAATTGATCGGCAGTATCGTCTCATCGATTCCAAGCCCGATATTCATCAAGTTTCCGCCGGGATTGAGCAGCCGAATCGCCGCTTCCCTGGACGGTTGAAAGCCTGCGGCGTCGATGACGACATCGACCCCTTTCGAACCGAACGCAAGCTTCGCCTTCTCTTCCAGCTTGTCCTCGCGAGCGTTGACCGTCTCTTGGATGCCAATCCTCCGGCACATCGCGAGCCGATCCGGGTTGGTATCGACCACCATCACCTTCGCCGCTCCCAGGAGGGAAGCCGTCATCGCGCTAAGCAAACCGATGCCGCCGGCGCCGAATACGACGACATGCGGGACGAGATGGCGCTCCATCGCCCTGCGGGTCGCGCGAAGCGAGCAAGCGAGCGGCTCCGCGAGCGCCGCGCGATGCGCGCTCATCGAATCGGGCACTTCGACGACCGACGCGGCGGGAACGATCACTCGTTCCGCAAACGCGCCGGAACGGTGGATGCCGATAATCTTCCGGTTGTCGCACAAATGAGTCGCACCTTTGCGGCACCGGGCGCAAATCCCGCAGAAGAGCAACGGATTCGCCACGATTTTTTTGCCGATCAGCGCTTCGTCCGCTTGGCTTCCTACTTGTTCAACCACGCCGCAGAACTCATGCCCCATAATTAATGGGGGCTTGCGAAGACTGTTATGGCCGAGGAAACCTTCAATCTCCGAGCCGCAAATGCCTACTGCCTCCACGCGTGCGAGGACTTCATGCGCATGAGGAACGGGAAGCTCCCTCTCCTCCCATGCCATTTGTTCCGCTGCGGTCCAAACTAAAGCCTTCATGGCAATCCTCCTTCATCATTCAGTGTGATAATTATGTATTATATATAATGATAATGAGTTGTTCAATAAAATATATTATATATTATATTTATTAAATGCTATTGCTGCATGCCGGGTAAGCCCCGAACATACGGAAAACGGTCTCCGGCTGAAGTGCCGTAGACCGCCTGTTCATGAACGTTTATTTGTGTGATCGAGCGAACGTGCCGCCGAATGCTTTGTGCGAAGTCGTATTTTTTTAGAAAAACCGCAGCTCGAAGCTGCCCGCCACGTCTTCGACGACAGCGCGAAGCTGCCGGGATTCGATGTCGTATGTCCATTCGCGCAGCGAAGCGCCAGAGGAGATCGCCTGCGCAGGCGCCGAAGGCATCTGCCGTACGACAATCCGAAGCGTCTGCTTGGCGACAGCCGAGCCCGCCTCCTCCGCCTCGCGGTCGTGCGGCAAGCCGTCGTGCGCCAGCTCGCAGCGCAGCGTGCCAGCGCCTTTTTGCTCCGACCAGCTGAATTCGCGAAGCCGATACGACCCTTGCTCATAGGCGTATGTCCTGCCATCGTCTTCATATAGACGGAATCGACCGTCTTCTCCCGCAAATACGGTCAGCGCGAGCGGCTCTGACTGCGCGGCTGCGTCGTCCGCATACATCGCGAGCGGCTGCTCGGCAAGGATCCCGCCCGCGCGGATGTACATCGGCATCGTCTCGAGTGGCGCATGAGCCAAGATCCAACGGCCGCCTTCGTGACGCTCGCCCGTCCAGTAATCGAACCAGATGCCTGCCGGCAAGTAGACGGCACGCGAGAACGTGCCGGGACGCAAGATGGGTGCGATCAGCAGGTCTGGACCGAAAAGGAACTGATCGCACAGGTTATATACGTTCGCATCGTCCGGATATTCCATGAGCAGCGGCCGCACGATCGGGAGTCCCGATTCGGACGCCTCGTAGAACAACGAATACAGCGTCGGCATGAGCCGATATCGCAGACCGATATAGCTGCGGCAGATGTCTTCCACCTTTTCCCCGAACAGCCACGGTTCTTGCCGGATCGTATCGATGGCGCTGTGATTGCGGCAGAATGGAGTGAACGCGCCAACCTGCGTCCATCGCGCCAGCAGCTCGCCCGTCGTATGATGCGAGAAGCCGCCGATATCCGGTCCCGCGAACGCGACGCCCGACAAGCCCAGATTAAGCACCATCGGAATGCTCATCGCTAGATGCTCCCAATAAGCCCGGTTGTCGCCCGTCCATACGGTCGCATATCGCTGGATGCCCGCATAGCCCGCACGCGTCAGAACAAAGGGCCGCTCGCCGTTCAGGTGACGCTTCATGCCTTCCTGCGTCGCCTTCGACATCAGCATGCCGTACAAATTGTGCAGCTCGCCGTGCGTCCTGGGATCGCCATTGTTGGCGTGAACGACATCAAGGTCCATCGTCTTGGAATCGTTGAAGACGGACGGTTCGTTCATATCGTTCCAGATGCCTTTGATGCCGTGGCTCGCGTAATGAACGTGAAGATCCCCCCACCAAGCTGCTGCGCCGTCGTCCGTAAAGTCCGGAAACGCGCTCGGACCCGGCCACACCGGACCAATGAAGATCTCGCCCTCGAGCTTGCGGCAAAAGTACCCGTTGTGGACGCCCTGCCGATAGACGGGATACGAGGGGTCCTTTTTCACCCCCGGATCGACGATCGGAACCAGGTTGAAGCCAAGCGCCTCAAGCTCGCGCATCATCTCCAGCGGACGCGGGAACGCCACGGGATCCCAGGTGAACACGCGGTACTCGTCCATATAATGAATGTCCAGGTACAGCACGTCGCAAGGAATCTTCTTTTTCCTGAAGGTCCGCGCCACCTGCAGCACTTCATCCTGGCTCATATAGCTGTAGCGGGACTGCTGATAGCCGATCGACCACTTCGGCGGCAGCGGCATGCGCCCGGTGAGCGCCGTGAGGTTGCGGACGATATCCTTGAGCGTCGGTCCCTGGACGATGTAGAGATCCAGCGCGCCTTTCTCCGCCGAGATCTGATAGCGGTCCGCGCGGGTGCGCATATCGAATGCGGTCCGGCCCGGGTTGTCCAGCAACGCGCCGTAAGCAGGAGCGCCGTAACGGAAATGAATGCTCCACGGGATGGACTGGTACAGCGCCTCGATATCCGGCACATGCGGCGCGTATACGTCGCTGTTCCACATTTCGTAGCGCTCGCCTTTTTTATCGAGAAAGCCCGTCTTCTCGCCGAGCCCGTAAAAGTGAGATTGATCGTCCATCGCCAGCAGCGCCGTCTGCGCCCGCTTCTCGTTCCATTCGATGCCGAACAGGTTGGCCAGCAGCCCGCCGCGGTCGTCATAGACCTTGACGCCGAAAGGAGACTTGACGGCGACCGCCCGCAGGCCCGGCGAAGCGATCGTGTAAGCTTCCTCGTCTTCGGTCAACACGCTGTCTCCAGGTCCGGCTAGCGGCAAGATGGCGGGCGTCGTACCGAGATCGGGAGCGTTTTCGCCGAAAAAGACTTTGAGTCTTAAAATGCCCGGCGCCACGGGGACGACCGCCAGATTCGCGTTGTCGCCGTAAAGAATAACGGCTCCGTCTTCCAACCGTGCGGCGCCGGTCAGGTTACCGATCCGGCTGAGCGAGTGCTTATACGGGTCCTTGCCCGGACCTTGATGATCGGGATGAATCTCTTCGCTAGTCAACATGCGCCGTAACCCCTCTGCCTATTAAGATTGCTCCATCTTAGCAAACGCCGTGCGGGAGCGTAATAAGCGGGGCTACGCAATGTATGCGCAGGATTACGGAATTGAGCGAGTGAACATGCTTACCTTCTTTCTGCCGCCGTAGTCTCAGTTAGAAACTAACTCGACTATTTACCGCACCATTCTGCCACAGAAGTCTCGGTCAGGAACTAACCAGCCGCTCTCCACGCCTCTCAGTCGCAGAAGTCTCGGCTAGAAACTAACTCGACTATTTTCCGCGCCATTCTGCCGCAGAAGTCTCGGTCAGGAACTCCCTCACTCAAGCCTGGGCTGAAATTCCTGTCTCTTGTGTATTTGGGAAAATTCATATATGTTAATAACATAAGCAATCAAATGTCAGCCTGAAGCACAGGCCGTCTGCTCCGAAGTCATTCGGACGGGCGGCTTTTTTATTTTGTTACCGAGGGAGGAATTAATGATGGCAGACCGCTTGTTCGAGGCCGCGTATCAAGAAATGCTGGCAAAGGCGATTCGTAGCAGCAAAGGCGAGAGAAAAAGGAGATTGAAGGACGTCGACAGATACAATGAAAAGTTGGCGCTTAAGAATGTATGGTGGCCAGCCGTGGGCAATCTCAATTATATCCATCCCGAATACGAAGTGGCTGACTATAATGGAGTCATTCGATTCGTTGACAATGCTTACATACCGCCTGGCGCATATAGGGGGATGTTCGTGGAGTCGGACGCTTTCGGAACTCATTTAAGAGATGTTAACCGATATCGATTCGCGGATAATCTGGAACGGCAAAATCTCCTCCTCATCGACGGCTGGCACATACTACGTTTTAGTAGAGACGATATGTTGGAGAAACCTAAACGTTGCCAGCAAACGCTACTAGTTGCGATGGCGGCTTGGGGATACGGCAACTTGGGAGCAACCTCTGCGGAGATCAGCCTGCATGAACGTGCCATTCTGCATTGGTGCGGCAAGCAGAGAAATACAATTAAAATCAGAGAGGTCATGTCCGCGCTCAAAATAGGCCATCAAGCTGCCTTCATAGGATTGCAAGCGCTTGACGCCAAAGGATTCGTTAAATCAAACCGATCGCCAAGCGGACGGATAACAAGTTACGCTGTGCTGCCGAGACTGTATAGAAATCAGATGTGACCAGAATTGGAGGGGGAGCGACGTCATAGAAGGTTTTTGTTCCTAACCGAGACCTCGGCGGCAGACCGCCGGTGTGAGTTAGCTAGTTTGTTCCTGACTGAGACTTTGACGGCGGAGCGCCGATGCTAGTTAGCTAGTTTGTTCCTAACCAAGACTTCGGTGGCGGAAGACAAGGTGGGCGGGTTCGTTTGTTCCTGATCGAGACTTCGGCGGCAGTTTGTCGGCACGAGTTAGCTAGTTTGTTCCTATTCAGGACTTCAAAGGCGGTACTACGGCGCAAGATGGCTAGTTTGTTCCTGACTGAGACTTTGATGGCGGAGCGCCGATGCTAGTTAGCTAGTTTGTTCCTAAACCAGAACATCAAAGGCGGTACTACGGCGCAAAATGGCTAGCTTGTTCCTGACCGAGACTTCGGTGGCGGAAGACAAGGTGGGCGGGTTCGTTTGTTCCTGACCGAGACTTCGGCGGCAGACCGTCGGCCTGAGCTCGTTCATTTATTTCCAACCGGGATTACTTCCGCAACACACGGTGAGCCGTCTCTTGAGTAGCTACATAAGAAAACGCCGCGCGAGCCAGAGCCCGCACGGCGCTTCTTTCAACGAATTATTCAGGCTTGATGGCGTCGTAGAACTTGGATTGCATCGTCTTGGCAGCGGCGTCAAGCTGAGCTTTGACATCGGTGCCCTTCTTGGAGAACACTTCCTGGATGACGTTGGTCATCGTGGCGTAGTAGTCCTGCGTGTTGTACTGCGCTTCCGGCTTGCCGTCGAGCAGCGCCTGGGAATCCGCGTTGTATTGGTAGACGTTGTCGTACTTGGCGTAGACGTCGCGGACCTTTTTGCCGTATTCGGAGTCGTCCTTGAAGTACTGGATGACCGGCGGAATGAAGTACTTGTTGTCCTTCTTGCGCGCCTGGATGTTCTCTTCGACGGAAGCGAGGCCTTTGTCGGAGAAGTAGTCGAACACGGCGTATTGGAACGCGATCGCCTGCTCATCCTTGGTGGCGTTCGGGTTGATGACGAGGAAGTCGCCGCCGAGTACGCCGGTGTGCTTGCCGCCTGCTTGGGCTGCCGGCATCGGGTACACGAGCACATCCTCCGGCTTCATGCCGCCTTGATTCA
Source organism: Cohnella hashimotonis (assembly GCF_030014955.1). NCBI lineage: Bacteria > Bacillati > Bacillota > Bacilli > Caryophanales > Paenibacillaceae > Cohnella > Cohnella hashimotonis. Next base: position 907,496 of record NZ_JAGRPV010000001.1, on the reverse strand, counting down.
ACGCCTGGTCGACGGGACCGTCCGGACCTGCGATGACCATGGCCGTGCGTCCTTGCGCGAATGCGCCTACGGCATCGCCCCATCCGAGCGCCCAATCCTTCGGAATCGCCTTGGCTTCCCATGCCAGCTTGTTGTAGAAGTCCATCGCTTTAACGCCTGCGTCGCTATTGAACGCCGAAGTAACCTTGCCGTCCGCGACGTTCTGGATCTCGCCGCCCGCTTCGAACAGGAAGTTGGTCCAGTTCCAGCCGGCCTCGTTGCCCTTGCCCATCGGCGCGATGCCCGCGATGCCCTTGCCCGGATCGGCGACGCCCTGCGCCGTCTTCAGCATGTCGTCCCACGTCCAGTCGTAGGACGGTACGGCCACGCCCTTGTCATCAAGCAGCTTCTTGTTGACGACGGTGCCGGTCACGTAGCCCTGCTGCGCGATGCCGTATACTTTGTCGCCGAGAATGAATTGATCCTGGAGGATCGGGTTCATCTGGTCCTTATATTGGTAGGCGTTGAACAGGTCCGTAATGTCGGCCGCCCAGCCTTTTTCGGCGAGGAACTTGCCTTCGGTGGCGTACGTGTTGAACAGGGTCGGCGCTTCGCCAGCGCCCATCTTCATGCCGATCTCGTTGGGGTTGTACTGCCAGTCGCTCTTGACGATCGTGACGTTCGGATAAACTTCGTTGAAACGCTTGATCTTGTCGTCTTCGAGCGCGCGCTTCTCCACGAGGTCCGGCGTCGGGTAGTAGATGCTGATCGTCACTTTCTTTTGCGTAAGGTCATCGGCGGGCGCGGCGCTCGGGCTGCCGCTGGCTTCCGTGGAAGGCGCGGCCGAGGACGAAGCCGGCGCGGCGGACGAGGAACTCGAAGCATTGTTGTTGTTATTGCCGCCGCAAGCGGACAGCAGCAGTGCCGAGGCGGCCAGCGTGGCCAGGGTTATTGAAGTCTTGCGCATGGTAACTCCCCTTTTCGATAGGTATAAAATGGTTACACGCTCATCATAATGGAGGCGTTTGCATCAGGGCGATGTGCATTCCTACTTCGATCGTGTGCAGGTTTACGATCCGGCGAGGTGCGTAATATCGCACATTGCGGAACCGTAGAACCGCACACTTTCCGTATAAACACATACTTTTCGACTCGTTGCCCCGTTAGCCTTTGACCCCGCCCAGATGCAGACCTCGCACGATGAAGCGCTGGAACACCAGGAAGATTACGATCGGCGGGATCATGATCATCGTCAGGATGGCGAAGCGGATATTGAGGTCGAGCCGACGCGCGTCGATGACGAACTTCTTGATCGCGGTCGCGAGCGGGTAATGCTCTCCGCCCATGACCATGCTCGGCCAGAACCAGTCGTTCCAGGACGTGGCGAAGACGAAAATGGCCAGCGTCGCAAAAATCGGCACGGACAGCGGGAAGGCGAGCTGCCAGAAGACGCGCGGCTCGGATGCGCCGTCGACGCGGAACGCCTCGAACAGCTCCTGGTTGATGCCGTCGAAGAAGCTCTTAAGCAGCAGCAGGTAAAACGCATTGGCCCCGGCCGGCAGCCAGAACGCCCAGAATGTGTTCATCAGATGCAAATCGCGCAGGTTGATGAAGTTAGGGATGATATACGTCGTCGGCGGGATGAACAGCGTCGCCAGGAAAAAATAGTAGACAGCCTTGCGGTACGGCCAATCCAGCCGCGACAGGCTGAACGCCGCGAACCCGATGACGACGACGGTGACGACCATATTGCCGACGAAGATCAGCATCGTATTCCTCAAATATAGCGGGAGGTCGATAAAGCCCCAGCCCTTCTTGTAATTGTCGAAATGCCATTCCTGCGGCAGGAAGTGCGGCGGAAAGGAGTTCACTTCGACATTGGCCTTGAGCCCGTTGAACAAGGCGGTCGCGATCGGATACAGCATGCTGACGCACATGACGGCGACGACGACGCACATCAGGATGTATACCGCTTTGTTCAGCGGCTTCTTCATATCGTAACTGGAAACGATGCCGCGTTCCGCGTTTTTCATGCCGCATTCCCTCCTCTGGCTGACAGCCGGTGCTGGATGACGGCCAGCACGCCGAGAACGAGGAACATGAGCACCCCGAGGGCGGAAGCGACGCCGTAATTAAAGCTGTTGAACGCATACTTGACGATATAGAGCGCATAGGTCAGCGTGGCGTTGTTCGGGCCTCCGTCGAGCATGGCGAGCTGCGATTGGTAGCCCTGGGAGGTGCCGATCAGCTGCAGCAGGAGCAGCAGGCCGATCTGATTGCGGATCGCCGGCAGCGTGATGTGCCAGATGCGTCGCCAGACGCCGGCCCCGTCGATCTCGGCAGCCTCGTACCAGTCGCGGGGAATGCTTAGGATGGCAGCGAGGTAGATGAGCATCGCGGATCCGAACTGCTGCCATGTCTCCATGATGACGATCGAGATCATCGACCAGCTCTTGTCGGTCATGAAGCTGATCGGTTCGATGCCCACCTTTTCGAGCGCCGCGTTGAACGGGCCGACCGGATCGTACAGCCAGCGCCACAGACCGTAAAGCACGACGACCGGCACGACGTAAGGCAGATAGGCCGCGATCCGCGCGAAACCCTGAAAGCGCCTCAGCTCGGAGATCGAGATGGCGAACAGGATCGGCACCCAAAATCCGATGACGATACACAAAAACATATAGTACAAGGTGTTCTTCACGGCGGTCCCGACGTCCGGGTCCTTGAAGATCAGCTTGTAATTGTCGAGTCCGACGTAGGAATTGCCCTTCACGAAGTCGATGTGGTAGAAGCTGAACACGATCCCCTTGACGATCGGCAGCCACAGGAACAGCAGGAAAATCACGACGGCCGGCAGCACGAAGGCATAGCCCCAGAAGTGCTTCCTCCATCGGCCCCGTGACTTGGTCGCTTCCGCGCCAAGCGGACTGGCTACGGCGGTTGTCTGATTCATACGGTCTCCCTCTTTCTTTGTGTGCCTCCTCCTTATTTTAGAAAAAGGGCCCCCCGCTGAATATGTGCGTATCTATTCGGATCGTGAGTGATCTTACTTCTTCAGCTCGCTCGGCGAGATTCCGTAGTATTTCTTGAATATTTTGCTAAAATGTTCCGGCGATTCGTAGCCTACCCGCTCGGCGATCTCGTAGCGGCGCAGATCGGTCTGCTGCAGCAGGCGCTTGCTCTCCTCCATACGGAGCTTGATGACATACTCCCACAGGTTGAAGCCGGTATTTTTCTTGAACAGGTAGCTTAAATAGTTCGGACTGACGTGATTCCGCTGTGCCACCTCATGAAGCGTCAGACCTTTTTGCGCAAAATTTTGCTGAATGTAGGCCATTGCCTTTTCCACGATCTGATTGTTCTGCTCCGTCCACTCTTCCTCGGTCGGCTCCTTGCCGAACAGGCTCCACTTGAAGTCCCCATAGTAAAACACATGATGGTCCTTGTGCTCGCGATTCCACAAAATCGCCTTGCGGGCCTGTTCGCCGAGCGCCGGCAGGAAGGCGGCTCCCTTGAGAATCTGGCTGATGCCGACGACGCAGGGCAGATTCAGATACTTGAAAATGTTATGTTGCAGGCTGCGTCCGATCAGCTCGAGCTGGTTGATCTTGTCGACGCTGGAGTCGCCGAAGCTCTCATCGTCCCATTGGATCAGCACGGTGACCTCTAGTCCGGGCGTATAAAAGGCGTCATAGCGCCAATCTTTGCCCAGCAGCTCGTTCACAATGTTCAGCGCGGCATATTGAAGCAGCGCTTCGTCGCCCTCGCCGTAGCGGTGGCCGGATTGCTCGTGGTCGGGATCAAGCTTGACCTTGATGACGGCGAAATAGGGACCCGTGAGCTCCAGCGCGGCCAGCTCCGCTTCTTCGGGCATATCGGCGACGCCCGACAAGACGGCGTTCAGGCGATCCGTGCGCGGCTGCGCCGGCGTATCCATCCGAAAATGCTCGCGCAGCTGGGACAGCAAATCGTTCTCCGCCGGCGCCGGCTTATCCATATGAAGCAGCACCTCGCGCACGGAGTCGAGGAATTGCTCGCTTTTAATCGGCTTGATGATGTAATCCTTGGCGCCCAGCTTGATCGCGAGCTGCGCATACTGAAACGTCTCGTGCGCGGAAATGACGATCGCCTGCACCCAAGGCTTGATGATCTTGGCCTGGTGCATGAGCTCGATGCCGTTCATTGCGCCCATCTGGATGTCCGTGACCAGAAGATCGATATCTTCCATCCGCAAATAATCGAGCGCCTCGTGACCGCTGCCCGCCGTGAAAATTTCCTTGATGTTCAATCCCGACGATTGCAGCAGGTTGCCGAGACCTTTGCAGATGAGCGGTTCGTCGTCGACGATCAATATGTTGTACATCATGAGTCCCCCTTTATTGTTCGTGCTGGACCGGCAGCACGATGCGTGCGACCGTCCCCCCGCCCTTGCGGGGCCTGTAAGTCAAGCCGTAGTCGGCGCCGAACTGCAAGCGAATGCGCTGCTGCACATTGCGGATACCGTAGCCCGCTCCCTCGATCCCCTCTTTATCTTCGAGCATACGTCCGATCGCCTCGTAGTCGGTTTCCTTGTAGCCGTTGTCTTCGACGCTGATCTCCACGCGATCTTCGGTCAGCCTCGCAATGACCCTGATTTCTCCATCCTCGCCCATATAACGCACACCATGGAGAATTGCGTTTTCGATCAACGGCTGAATGACGATTTTCGGGATCGGATTGGCTAGCGTCCGCTCGTCGATCTCCCAGGCTACGGAAAAACCGTACTCGTAGCGTTTCTGCTGCAGGCTCGTATACGCCTTCGCGTGCGCCAGCTCCTCCTCGAGCGTGATCAGGTCGCGTCCGCGGCTCAGCCCGATCCGCATCAATTGCGCCAGCTCCTTGATCATCTCGCCGGACTCGGATTGCCCCTCAAGCGTGCTTTTCCAGTAAATGCTCTCTAGCGTATTGTAAAGCAGGTGCGGATTGATCTGCTGGTAGAGCAGCTGCAGCTGCGACTCCTTCTGCTTGATCTCCAGCAGGTAACGGTCCTCGATGAGCGAGTTGAGCCTTCCTGCCATCCCGTAAACCGAGTGCATGAGCACCCCCACCTCGTCGTTGCGATCGATCGCCGCCTGCTCGGGCACCTTTTTCCCCGGCACGTACGACCGCGTGAATACGGCGAGACGCTGAAGCGGCGTCAGAAGAGAACGCCAGAAATACGCCATCACGACGATGCAAAAGACGAAGTAGACGATGGAGATCAGCTGGATGACGAACTTCAGCTCGTTCTGCTGCTGGAGCAGCGAGCGCGTCGGAATCTTGTAAATGAGCTTCTGCTGGGCGAGATATTGATAGCTCTGCACGTAAATATAACCGTCCGTAATGACGTTGGACTGACCCTCGAAGTCGTCCCCCGCTTCCATCTCCGCCGGCAGCGAGAGTCGATCTCCGATAGGGCCGACCGAAGACGCCAGCACTCTGTTTTCGTAATCGGTCAGGTAAATCTCGCCCTTGTCGGGCAGCGAGACCGTCCGCATCGACTCGACCAGCTTGCGGTTGATGTTCGTGGCGACCAGCACGCCCACGACCTGATTGCCCTGGCTCGTACTGTATACGGCGCGCACGTAAGCAAGCGTATCCGGTCTGGAGGAAGAGCCCAGATCGTTCATGATGCGAAGGTAGCCTTTGCCCCGTTTGCTCAGAATTTCGTCGATCCATTCGGGCTTCTGCTTATCGTTATAAAAGTATACGCCGCCCACTGCCTTGAACTTCGAAGAAGGTGTCGGCGCGAATTCGTACCGGTTGTTCGGATCGTAGGCGTACAAGTAATAATAGACGGCTTCGCCACCGTTCATTCCCATCGAATAGGAGGAAAGCAGCTTATCGGCATCCGCGTACTGCCGTACCCGGTCGGCGGTCTCACCGCTCATCGGGTTCAGCGATTGAATGAGCGAATGCTGGATGAGCGTCGTCATGACACGGCTGACCGTGTCCATGTCACGGTTCATGAGCGCGAGGTTCTGCTTGTTCAGCTCCGCATACGCGCTCGTCACATGCTGCTTCAGAATGTCCTCGGCTCTCGCGTTGGCGTACCAGTTCAGCGCGAACACGGGACTGACCAGCAGCAGAAACAACAGAATCAGCTGCTGCTTGACCTTCATTCTCGTCAGCGGATTCGTTAGATGAAGCTTCAATGCGGGCCCCCCCGTCGTCTATCGGCTCCTCCAGTATGGCGGATCGGCCTCGTCCCCGTGTATGCGTTTGCGGAATGTCCGTGGGACGACGCACGATTTGCGTAATAACGCACACGAAAGCGGCCTGATGCCATTGTATATGCAGGCTGGGCTGGACGTCTATGTTTGAACGGGGAGGTTGGGGCAGGCAATGAATCCGTATATTAGTGATTCCCGTTTTGGACGGACCGAGAAGCCTCTATTTGCATCGGATGCGGGCAGATGGCAATCATTGCGGACTGAGGCGACGCTATTTGAGATAAAACGGGGCATTGGCGGTTGTTTTGAGCTAGTTAGCGGTCGTACGGTCCGTTGGGTATCGAGTAAGTGGATAAGTCCGATAAATAGCGGATCCTGGGTCCGACAACGGGGTATAGGTTGAAACAGAGAAATAGCCGCTGGCGCAACACAGCAAAAAGGCTGCCTTGCTTCAGCAGCCTGTCGAATGACGCTATAACAAACGATCCTAACAAATTAGGCTTCCAGCTCTTCCGGCGACAAGCCTGTCAGGCGCGCAACTTCGGTTGCATCCATGCCGTTAAGCAGCAGCGTCCGACCCGATTCCAGCAGCCGGGCATGCATCTGTTCCTTTTCTGACTTCAGGCTCTCGGTTTCCGACTTCAGGCTCTTGGTTTCCGACTCCCACCGCGCCTGTGCTGTCAACAACTGTTCCATCTCCGCCTTGTAGGCCGCATCGTCCATCATCGCCTTGTGCCACATCTCGTACTTGGCCCATACCTTCGGGTCGCGGCTCATGTCCTCCCATCGCCCGAACGCCTCCAGCAGCTCCAAATCCCCGCTCATCGCGATCGCCTCCAGTTTTTCCATCAGCTTCGATTGCACTTCCCCGCCCTGCACTGCACCAAGCAGCAGCAGCCATCGTATCTCCGGTTCGGTCCACGGATCCGCTTCGCTTTTCGCAGCCCGTCGAAGCAGCTTCTGCAGTTCGATGACATGCAGCTCAATTACGTCGGTGAGCGGGAAATGCTCCTGTTTTTCGTAAAGTCCGAACACGCTGTGATATCGCTCGGTCTGAGGCAGCACGTCCACATTCGAAATAAGAATGGATATTGTGCGGCGCAAATCTGAATATGGCCTTCCTTTTTCCATCTGCTTAGCATAGATCCGGCTCCAGTAATAGAGCTGCCGCCTACCCAGATGCGGACTGCCCGTTACTTGTATCTCGACGTGGGTTAAGTCGCCCCGATCCTTCCGTGCCAAAAGATCAAGTACAGCCTTTTTGTCCCCTTCGTGCTCCCGCTCAAGATCCGTGTTCAAAATGCTCGCCGACGTAATTTTCGTCTCCGTATTCGCCACGCCCAGCAGAGCATTCAGGAAGGCAACCAACACAGCTTCGCCGTCCGGCTGTCCGAACATGCGTTTAAACGCAAAATCCGCCTTTAAATCTACATAGGTCCGAGGCGAATAAATTTCCTTGTCTTCTCTCAGTATAACTGTTTGCCGCATTCCGTCCATCCCCTATTCCGACTTAAATCGAACACACGGATGCAGCAATCCTTCCAGAAATAGAACTGGTGTTCTTATTTATTATTACCATTCAAGAGGAAAAAAAGGAAACAAAAAACACGGAATTCATCCGCCGCAAGACGGTGATTCCGTGTCTTATCCTAACGCTCTGCGAATCGAAGCCTGCCCGTTAGCCGCAATCTCAGTATCCTTCGCCCTTGCCGCCGGATACGATCGCAACGCTGGCGCTCGCGCCGATGCGCGTGGCGCCGGCCGCGATCATCGCGCGCGCGGTCGCGGCATCGCGAACGCCGCCGGACGCCTTCACGCCGAGATCCGGTCCTACGGTGCGCCGCATCAAGGCGATATCGTCCGCCGTCGCGCCGCCCGGTCCAAAGCCCGTCGACGTCTTGACGAAGTCCGCGCCGGCGGCGACGCAGAGCTCGCATGCTTTTACCTTTTCCTCATCGGACAGCAGGCCCGTCTCAAGAATGACCTTAAGCACCGCCGCGTCTTCGCAAGCCTCGGCTACGCGCGCGATGTCTTTTTGAACATCCTCGTATAGCCCGGACTTCAGCGCGCCGACATTGAGCACCATGTCGATCTCGTTCGCGCCCGCGGCGATCGCGTCCCGGGCTTCCGCCACTTTCGCAAAGGTGCTGGTCGCTCCCAGCGGGAAGCCAATCACCGTCGTGGTCCCTACGCCGGATCCGGCAAGCAGGCCAGCCGCCGTCTTAACCCAATACGGGTTTACGCAGACAGTCGCGAACCGGTGCTGCTTCGCTTCCTCGCACAGTCGAACGATATCGTCGCGGCTTGTTTCCGGCTTGAGCGCGGTATGGTCAATATAGGCGGCCAGCGATTCGGAAGAAGGGTTTGTCCCGTTTGTCGCATTCGTCGTCATGTCAGTCCATCTCCTTCCTATTATCTCTCCAACAAGTATTGGGCCGTATACTGATCCGTAATCAGCACATTGGCGTATTCGCCTCGCAAAGCGCCGTAAATGCCCTCGGCCTTCTTGCGCCCGCCCGCAACGAGCACCGAGCGCTCCTTGTGCCTCAGATCGTCGAGTTCGATCCCGATCGTCCGCTGGTTCAACTCCTCCGAGCAGAGCTTGCCTTCGCGATCGATGTAACGAGAGCACAGGTCGCCGGCGCCTCGCTCCTTGATCAACGCCAGGTCGTTTTCCGTAAAATAGTTCGCCTTGATCAGCACCGAATCGTCGGTCGGCGAACCGACGGTGATCACGGCTACGTTCGCGCGCCGGCCGAGCTCCAGTATTCTGCCGATGTGCCGGTCCGCCTCGATCGTGTGACGCACGATCGCATGGTCGACGATGGCGGGCAGATGGATGAAATACGGTACCGTGTGAAAGGCTTTGCCGAACAGCTGGACGATCTCGTAAGCATACGTGTTCGTCTCCGAATGGCTGACGCCGCCGTTAAGCTGCACAACCCGCACGTCCTTGAGCTGCCGGTCCCGCAGGCGGCAAGCCACCTCGTAGAGCGTCGTGCCCCAGGTCACGCCAATCGTGTCGCCGTCCTCCAGCGTTTCGTGCAAGTATGCGGCGGCCGCTTCGCCGATGTACTTTTTAACGACGTTGTCTTCGTATTGAGGCACGGGCACGATAACCGCCTTGCGCAGCTTGAACTTGCGCTCCAGCCCGCAAGCGAGCGAGTCGTTGCTCTCGCGCGGGTCGACGATCTGAATGCGGACGTAGCCTTCGTCCTTCGCCTGCTGAAGAAAGCGGGACACAGTCGGCCGCGAGATCCCTAGCCGCTCGGCAATCTCCTGCTGGCTGTAATTCAGTTCGTAATACATCTTCGCCGTATCGATCATGCGGGCCAGTCGGTCGCCGCCTGTCTCTGGATTCATGCGCAACACTCCGTCCGGGATTTGGAACCATCATAATCCATTCCCGGTGTTCAGTTCAACCGACGGTGCCAGGCTCGTAGGCTCCGTCCCCTACGGCAAACGTTCCGTCGTGACTTCCCGCATGGAAATCGAAGGTGCCCGGCTTCGGTTTATTCAGCAGAAAAACGTTGTCTCCTTTATGCAAAGAAGCCCGCAGGCCAAGCGCTCGCACTCGAAATCGAGGCCGGACGCAGCAACGCCGTCGCTTACCGAGACGACGAGCTTGATCATGACATCCGGCTGAAAGTCGATATGAAGCGGATTAAAGCTGGCCGCGTTCAATTCTACAACCGCCGTCCAGCGCCAATATGGCGAGGCAGCCCGAGATCGCGCCGGCCAGCGCAGCCGTCAACCACCCCAGCTTATTGCCGTTGCAGGAGGTCCGGATCGCCCAAGCGGAAGATAGCACGATAAACAAGTAGCATCCTATATATAGGATCATTCGTTCACCTCATAAAGTCATGCGATTCTGCCATGCTCACAGTTTGCGTGCTGCGGCTGTCGTTACATTCAAGCGGGTTCTCCTCCTAACGCGATTCGTCGATCAACCGAACGTACGCTCGAACAGCCAGATGCCGCCGAGCAGCAGCGCCAGACTCGACGCCGCGTAAACGATTCTTTTTTCGTGTCTGTACCGATGCAGCGCGTATAGCAGCGGCAGACAGATGGCGATCAGGCCCAGTTGCACCGCTTCGATACCGAGATTGAAGCTTGCCAGATCGACGCCGAGGCTGGCTCGCGGCAAATTCATTTCGACGAGAATGTCCGCAAATCCCATGCCGTGAACCAAGCCGAAAAGAAAAGTCAGCACCCAGCGGTAGCGCACATTGGCGCGGAGCATATTGTCGACGGCCACATAGCAGATGCTGAGCGCGATCAGCGGCTCAACGATGCTGCCCGGCACGGAGATCCATCCGAGCACCGTCAGCGTGAGCGTAATGCTGTGCGCAACGGTGAAGGCCGTAATCATGGCCGCATACTGCTTGAAGGTTTGCCGGGCGATGATGAGCGAGAACAGGAAGAGGAGATGATCGTATCCGCCTAAAATATGATTCATCCCCAGCTTGAAAAAGCTGAACCAGCCCGACGTTGCGGTGCCCGTGCCATGGGCTGCTGCGCCTTCCTCCGGCACCGGGGCATTTGCGGCAGAATCCGGTTCCGCCTGTTCGGCGCTTTGCGTTGTCTGCTGCTGCAGGTCCGCGGGAAGCGACGCATACTCCTCGTCCGTCATTCGAAGAGACCAGGTTCGGTCCTTGCCCGACAGCGCCGCGGTACTCTGGCTCGATCCGTAGTTAACCGTCAGCAGGTCGACGTAATTCGTTTTCTGGTCGTCGACGTACAGCTTGTCCGACAGCGAGATGGTGCCGTCTTCGGACAACGCGGGGTATATGAGATCCAGAATGACGTCGGACGCATCCCCTTTCCGTTCTAGCCGATAGTTTTCAATGCTCGACCATGGCAGCTCGGTGCCGCCGGTCTTGAGCGCGAGATGCTTCTCCAGTATGGCTGCAAAGGAATCCTTCACCGCCTCGAACTCCGCCTGATCGAGCATCTTGTCGTCATTCGCGTCTCCGCCGGCCCACTCGATCACGGACAGCTCGTCGATGGCATATTCCAGCCGGATCTCCGACTTCGCGATCGTCAGCGTCGAATAGCCCGCGCTGTAGGCATGCGCGGAGGCTGCGCCGCCGAACGGCAGCATAGCGAACAAGGCGATCGCGGCGATCCAGGCGCTTCTCCGGCCTGCTCTTCGTTTGCTCATCTGTTTGGGGCCTCCTCGGCGTCGGTTCTTCGTACGTCTTACCAACGTCCAAAAATAGGTTCATAGCGCTGCATGCCTCTATGAACCTATTGTTCGAAGTTCGTACGGCCCGGAGCAGGACGCCACGTCGCGTGGCGTCCGGTCCCGAAGCGCATGTTTTATTTCATTTCGATCAGATTAAAGATTGCTTGCGCGGCTTCCGCGCGCGTTGCCGTGCCTTTCGGCGCAAACGTGCCGGCAGCGCGTCCCTTGAGCAAGCCAAGCGCGGTTGCCGTATCGACGTCGGCCTTCGCCCATGGGGCGATGCTGCCGTCGTCGGAGAATACGGCTGCTGCAACGCCAGATGTTGCTGCACTCGCGTGGAGCGTCTTGTAAGCCTTCACGAGCATCACGGCCATTTCTTCGCGCGTGATGCGTCGCTTCGGGTCAAAAATGTCCGCGCTTTTGCCGGATACGAGACCGGCATTCACTGCGATCGCGACATATTGGGCGTACCAGGCATTCGAAGCGACGTCCTTAAAGGAAATCGCGCCTGGTTCCGTCAGCCCGAGCGTCTCGACGAGCAGCTTGGTGAACTCGGCCCGGGTGACGGTGCGGCCCGGTTCGAACGTCGTATCCGTCACGCCGGAGACGATCTGCTTGGCCGCGAGCGAAGCGATCGCGCGGGACGCCCAGAACGTAGCGGTCACGTCGGCGAATGAACGCTTGACCTCCAGCACCGCGTATTTGCTGAAGTGACGGACATTGACGGTCCATACGCCGTTCGCGATCGTACCTCCGACATACTCCAGCTTGCCATCGTCGCTGATGTAGTACACGCCCGTAAAACCCGGATCCGTGGCGCCATTCGCTGCTAGGCTGAGCGTAATCGGCGTACTGAATTGACTCATCGTCGTCGTCGTGCCGTCAGAACCGTTTGCTTTTAAGCTGAATTCGTACGCTTCTCCCGCTAGCCTGATCGTGCTTCTGCCGTTTTGAGCGTTTTTCCCGATCGTCGCTTCCGTATCGAACGCGCTGACAGGGATCATTTGCAGCTCAATGCTCGCATCCGCGCGCGCGCCAGCCGGCAGTTGAGCCAGGAGCTGCGTCAGCAAGACGGATGGCAGTTGCACCGACAAGCCACCTTTGTTCAGTACAAGCGCGCTATTCCCGATCGCCGCCAGTGCGTCGGCGTTCAGCTTGACATCGGTCGTGCCTGCAGCCAGTTCCACGCTTGCCCGGCCGCTGTCCAGCTTGATGCTGTCTTTCGAAATCGTTACCGTACCGGCTGGCGTCGGTGTCGGCGTTGGCGATGGTGTCGGCGTCGATGACGACGGCGGCGGAGTCGATGTCGATGGCGGAGGCGTCGACGAAGTTTCCGTCTTCGCCGGCACAACCACGCTGATCTCGCCCGTGTCCGCTGTCGTTGCATCCGACGTGCGTGTGACCGTCAGAATCAGCTTCACCGTCGTCTCCGCTGCTGGCGGCACGATTTTGCCGTCCGTGCCGATGACCGCGGAGTCGCTGTTCTTAATCGCGACCGTAAATCCGCTCGGCACCATCGGTAGCACGAGCTGCGTCGCGTCCTTCACCGGCGCCGTAATGCTGGTGATACCGGCTGCGATTTCCGCCGCCGTCTTTTCGACCGGCGGCTCCTCGCTCTTCGCCGGCACGATCACGCTGATCTCGCCCGTGTCCGCTGTCGTCGCATCCGACGTGCGCGTGACCGTCAAGATCAGTTTCACCGTCGTCTCGGCAGCTGGCGGCACGATTTTGCCGTCCGTGCCGATGACCGCAGAGTCGCTGCTCTTGATCGCGACCGTAAATCCGCTTGGCACCGTCGGCAGCACGAGCTGCGTCGCATCCTTTTCAGGTGCCTCGATGCTTGTGATGTCGGCCGCGATCTCCGCCGCCGTCGCGTCCACCTTTTTAAGCTCCGTCGTATTCCGCACGCGAATCCGCAGGCCGCCGGAATACCCGCCGGACATGCCGACCGCTTCGAGCTTATCGCCGATCTGCAGAACCGGGAGCGGTCCGCTTTGATTGATGATATAACCGTCTGCGAACACGAGCACCGGTCCCGATCCGTCGTCGATGACGTAAGAGGTGTTGTCCGGAATTTCCGTTACCGCACCTGTCACTTTTACCAATCGTCCCTGGTTATCCGAAGATACTGAAGCCGCCGTCGACACCTGGGTTGGCTCCTTCGGCGCGCCTGCGCTCACCTTGACGACGCTCTTTTCGAAGCCGTCAAATTCGAGCTCGAGATTGTTCTCGAACACTTTGACGTGACCGTATACCCGAACGACGTCTCCAAGCTTCAGCGCATTTTCCGGAACCTCATTAAACGCCATGATGCCGCCGGTCGCGTCCTCCAGATAGAAGGCGTCAAAGAATACGCCTGCCGCGCTGGTTACGGTGCCTTGGACGACGACTTCCGAGCCTTCGGCAAGCTTGCGCGCATCGCCGATCGCAGTGACGATCGTCTCGCGGTGAGCAAGCCAGTTCATCGCGTTCATGGCGAGCTCGTTGTTTCCTTTATCGTTATAGCTCTCGTCCATCTGCTTGTCGTTAAATACGTTCATGCCCGAAACGATGATACGTCCGGCCCCGAGCTGCTCGCTCGCGACGGCCGGGATGACGGCGCCGCCGGTCAGATTCGCCGGTGCCGGCGAGGTCGACACGTTGTAAGTCGCCGTATCGGACTTCATCTGCGCCGAGATTTGGAACGTCGAGTCGTTGCCTCGCGCCAAAATCGTGACGGTATCGCTGCCCGCGAGCGGAACCTTGTTGCCTGCGCCGTCATTTTTGGCCAAGCTCGAGCCGCTGTAATACTCCAGCGTCGACACGAAGTCGGTCACGTAGCTGGCTACAGGCGCCGGGTGCAGGCGCACGGAATAGTTGGAGGTGAGCGGCGTGCCCCAGAAGTTGCCGTACGCCGTTTCGTCCGCGATACCGTCGTTGTTGATCAGAATCGACGAGCCGATCGCCGACAAGAGCGGGTTGAGGTTTTGGTTTGAGCCGCTGAAATTACTCTTGTCCGCGAGCCAGAGCGAGCCGCCGGCTTCGACGAACGCTTTGATTGCGTCGATCTCCGACGATCCGTAAGCCGAGGACGGATGCGAAATGTAGAGAATCGATACGCCGCCGAGCGCCGCGCTCGTAATTGCGTTCGCATTTTCAGCGACGGTATAGCCTTCAAGCCTCATCTGCTTGGTGAAGGATTTCAAGTTGTCCTTGTACGTGCCCGTATCCTTCGTCGTGTTTTCATTGTTTTTGGAAGCGTCGATTAAAATGGTTTTCCCGAGCGGAGCCTTGATGGACAAGGCTTTCTCGTAGGTGCTTAGCTCCTGATCCGCCGTCTTCAGCGTGACAATCAACTTGTGCTCGCCGACCGGCGGCGTTGCCCACACGACGCTTGCCGTCGCGGACTGGCTGCTCGCGAGCGCCTCGATCGAAGCCGTGCCGATGAGATGCTCGGCATCCTGCTTGTCCACATAGAACGTCGCCGTAATCCCCGAGACGTCCTCCGTGCCCTGATTGCTGAGGATCGCGTTCAGCGTGGCTGAATTGCCGCCGACGATCGCGCCGTCAGCTGCTTCTACGCTGCTTACTTTGACGGCGATCGGCACTTCTTCGGACCAGAACGGCGCCGAGTAGATCTGATCGCCGTCCGCTTGCGTCACGCGCACGATAAACCATTGCTGTCCGCCAGCCACCGTCACGGTCGGCTTCCAGTTAAACGAAGTCGAGGCCGAGGACGGCTTGTAAGTTTCGGCGATGGTGCCGCCGTTGGTGATCAGGTCGACCTTGGCGACATTGTCGTTGGTCGCCGTCGTCATATACGCGTAATGCGGGTCCGATTTGTCTTCCTGCACGTCGTCGCTGCCCGAGATGTCGAACGACAGCGTCTTGCTGTCCACGGTCGAACCCATATACCAGCCGTTCGCGGTCGCGTCCAGTTTGGCATTCGGGTCCTCCGTCATGTACACGCGCATTTTTTTCATGGCATCCATGAGCGAGTCCATCGTCAGATCCTTCGCGACGATAACCGTGCGCCGCTTCGTTTTGCCCCAGGTCGCATCATGATTGTCCTCGCCGTAGGTCGGCGCGATATGCCAGCCCTTGTCGAGCGCGCTGAAGTAGATGTCTTCCATGTTTGTGTAGGAGTACTTGCCCGAACCGTTGCCCACTTCGAACATGGTGAACAGCTTGTCCACTTTTTTATCGTAAGGCAGGAAGCTGTTGAATGCGCCCGTCGGCGCGTTCGCATGGTTGAACTGCGCAACGACGTCGTCGTACGTCAGCACCCAAGCGTAATATTGGCTCAAATTTTGATACTTGCCGCCGTCCTGTATCCGGTCGATGAAGTTCTCCGTGCCGAATACGTTGGAGTGTCCCCAAGTCGTCGAAGTCATCTCGAACGCCGGGAAAACGACGAATTCTCCGTCCTTCGTGTTATCCGCCGAGATCTGCTTCGTCAGCGCCCAGTCGGAGCCGCCCTTGCGCTCCGGCATGCCGCCGTGCGAGGCCGTATCCGCGTCCGTGCCGCGGATCGAAGCGTCGATGTCGTGCGAGTGGTCGGAGAAGGCGAACCAGTCGTAGCCGTAGTACTTGGCATCGTCCAGCGCCTGCTGCGGCGTGCCCGCGGCATCATGGGAAATATTCGTATGATTGTGCGTCGTGCCGTAATAATGATTGCCGCCGGTGAACCGCGCCTCGATGGTGAAGGTCCACTTTTTTACCGTGGTATTGCCGAGATTGTCCTTGACCGCAATCGCGACCTCGTGATCACCGATCGCCAGGTCCTGCGCCGAAGTCAGCGTCAGCTCGACGCTGCCGGGGTTAACGACCGCCGAAGACGTATAATCCGTTCCATCGATCTTCAGGCTGACGGTACCGGTCGCGATGCCGTTCGGATCGGACAGCGTAGCCGAGATAACGGGATGCTGGGTCTCGATCCTATCGCCTTCGGCCGGCTTCAGGTTCGTGACCGCAGGTCCGTCGAGGTCCTCGACTATATCGACGACGTAAGGCTCTGCCGCCGATCCGGAAGTGACGCTGTCGGCGCCGGATACCGCCTTGACGTAGAAGTACAGCTTGCCCGACTGCGGCACGTTCGCTTGCGTGATCTTGCCGTTGTAGCTCAGTTGGTCGGCCGTCGTCAGAGGCACGGACGTATAAGCGTCGCCCTCGGCGCCCTTGTAGAAAAGGGTAACGGCGTCAGCGAACTTGGCCATCGCGTCGAAGGACAGGTCCATCCCCGTGTAAAGCTTGGCGGGTGGCGTATACGCCAGCTGCAGCTCGCCCTTGATGTCCGCAATGCTACGCGGCAGCAGCTTGTAGCCGCTGTCGTACGGCGACACCAGATCCGACTGTGCCAAAATGCCCGTGAACGTGAAGGTCTCGTTCAGCGCGACGGCGGCAGCCGCGGAAATGCCCGTCGACTTGAGAAGCTGTACGACCGCCGTATTGCCCGCCGCATCTGTCACGGTCAGGCTGACGTCGGAATCAGAGATCGGGATGTTCGTGACTTTGCCTTTAAACGAGATCAGCTTGCCTTCAAGTGGCTCGGCCGTCGTGGCGGCATTGATCTTCGCCGCGTCGACTGAGACCGGCGCCGGGAGAACGTCGGCCCCGAGCGCTGCGGCGCTGTCGGCTAGCAGCTGCGTCGCGCCGCCGGCGAACGCGATCGTGCCGGTCACCTTGACCTTCGTGCCGAGCGCGACCGGCGCGGCGGGAGCGGCTGCGCCGATCACGTTTACTGCACCCTCTTCGTCCTGGATGTAGTAATGCGTCGGAGAGGCGCCGAGCACGCCGTTGCCCACCGTGACGACGCCCGTCAACTCGGCGTGCTCGCCCGTATGCACCGGGAGTCCGCGGCTGTCGACGATCTTCGCGTCGGCGATCGTCAGCGGGTCAGGCGTGTAGCCCGCAGCGTTGACCCGCGTATAGACGCTCTCGGTGCCGGCATAAGCGTGCGTGACATAAACGCTTTTCTCGCCGCCCGGATTCGTGACGGACAGGCTGAAGGCGCCGTCCGCGCCTGCAGTCGTGCTGCCCGCGGAAGAGAGAACGCCGCCGCTTAACGTATATGCGCGAACGGTGGAGCCGGCTACAACTGCGCCTGCCGCTCCCGCCAACCCGGTCGTGCCGTTGAAGACGATTTTATCCGCTGCAGGCTGGCCTTTATAGGCGCTGTTCTTTACGACAATCTCGGCCGGATTGGCCGCAGCCTTAGGCACCCACGTCGTGAAGTCTTTGGAAGCGTCCTTGGTGTAGCAAACGCCTGCGATGCCAAACGCCGCGCGCGGGTCCGTACATGCCGCCGACTTGCGGATGATGACGCCGTTTGCGATATCCGTCGCAATGAACGGCGCGCCCCAGTACATCGTCTTGCCCGCGAAGACCGAGTCCGCGTTGGCGTAGGCGAGCAGGTCGACCAGGTTGGCGTCCGTCGGGGTCGTGACCGCGACGCCGCTCTTCTGGATCAGGCCGATGACGCCGCCCGTGCCCGCCGAGCTGGCGCCGGAAGTGTTGAGGGTCGTCCCCGAAGTGGCATCGGAGTCTGCAGCAACCGGCAGCGCCGGCGCCGTAGCGCTGGTCGAAGTCGAGCCCATTACAAGGAAATAGCTATGCGCCTTGATCACGCCGCTGATCGGCATCTGATTGCTGGTCGCCGAGAAGCTCGAGGTGCCGGAAGAGGAGTAAGCTACGACCCAACCGGAGAGGTCGATGTCGCTGTCGGTGCGGTTATAAAGCTCGAAGAAACGATTTTTGAAAATACCCGCCCCACCGCCGTTCACCATAACCTGGCTGAACACGACATCGCCGGCATTAACCAGGGTCGAAGTCGAGCTGGTGCGGTTGACCGTTATGGCCGCACTGAGCAGCTTGCCCGCGGACTTGGCGACGATCGTCAGCTTCTCCGCAGTAAGTACGGGAGAAAATGTCAGTCCGAAAGAACCGTCCGAAGCGGCCGTCGTGTCGCCGACTGCCGTCGTGCCGTCGGCCAGGAGCGCGTAGACAGATGCGCCGGCGGATACGGCACCCGGAAGTCCCGTCACGGTCTTGTAATCTTTATAAGTAATCTTGGAGGAAACGGGAGTTGTCGTAACAGGAGCAGAAACGCTAACCTTGGCGCTCTCCGCTTTGCCTGCTTCAACGGCGGATACGAGCAGCGACGTCTTGCCCGACGAATTGTTCACCGTCATGCTGAATGCGCCGCTGCCGTCGGCCACCGTCGAATCGATCAGCGTAGTGGCGTCGGAGTATACGTATACCGAAGCATTCACGGACACAGCGCCCGCTGCGCCGGAGAGTGTCTGCAGATCTTCAGCGAGCGAGAGCTTGCCGGCAATAGGCGCGGCCGTCGTTTCGACCGGCGTTTCGCCGCCGCCCGAGATCGGGGTGCCGGAGACGACGATGTCGGCAATTCTGCCGTTGCCATTCGATTGCGCGACGGTTCCGCCGTTCACGGATACGCTTGTTGCGTTTACCCAGCGAATCTTCAGATCAGACTGATTGTCTGCCTCGGCGGGCAGAACCACTTCCCTAGCTTCAGAAGGCAGGGAACTGGTAACGGCGTAAACTTCCGAAGCGTCCTTGAATTCTCCGCCGTTCACGCTGTATTGGAGCTTAAAATCGCGCGGTCCGGTATTTGTCCCGTACTGCTTGGACGATACTGAGATACCTGAATAGCCCAACGTTTGGACGGAGGCTTCCCAATAACCCAGCGTCGGGGAAGACCAACCATCGGTGTAAAGCGTTGCCGAACTCGGCGTAGCCTGCCTACCTCCGCTTAACTGGAGAACGGCCCCACTGGCCAGTGTGCCGGAGGTCGCTTCAAAAGAAGACGCTTTGGGCGAGCCGGATGCAAAACTCCAGTTCCATGCGGCAATTTTAGCAGGGCCTGCGGCCGCGGCCGGCTGAACGCCAACCATTTGAACAAGCAGCGAGAACAGCATGATTAGGGCCATCGCGGCTGCCGGCCACTTTTTCGTATATCTGATGCGATTGGTCATGGGAGACCTCCTGAAATATTACGATTAGTTGCCATCGTTCGCGGGGATCAACTTGAAATAAATTCCTTCATCCGGTAAATTAAAAAAGACTTTGCGCGCAACAGGAAATAAACCCTGTCCAAGTGCGGGTCGACGAACCGTTATCCGAGCGCCTCGCCAAAAGCCATCGGGTAACGGTTTATTTACGATTCGTTGCGGTCATCGCAGCGCCCCTTTCAGCCATCAGCCGACATCGCTGATCAGATGCTTAAGCAAACAAGCCAAGGTGTGAACAAATGTAAAAACCAAAATGTTACATATGTTTTCCTTTCTTCAATATAGTTTATATACCTTTCACTTGTAAATAAGAGAATGGCGAAACAGGACAAAGTTTATCATTGTACGTCATTATACTTTACACATAGTTTACAAATGGTTTGAAAAACACATTACGGAAAGAAAAGGATTGGCGAACCCCCTATCGAATATTGTCCAACGGAGTTGCGATCAGCCAGCGTCTTATTCGAACTGCGACGCCATTTTGAACACTTATTTGCAAGAAGGCAGACCGTGCTAATGAAGTGGGATCGAGTAATGGCGTGAAATCTCGCTGCGAGGCGGAGTGTACGATATGAAAAAAGACGCGATCCAGTGGATTCGCGTCTTCTTCTGTTTCCCAGCTTTCTCAACGTGCGCCGCCCTGAGCGATCGCCCGCTCGAACCAATCCCAATCGGCGCCGACCTCAGCCGGCTTGTGCGTATCCGAACCGTACACCAGCTCGATGCCCTCGGCGATGCAGCGGTCGATGAGCCACTCCGGCACGTACGCCTCGCCGCAGGTGGGCTTGCGGAAGCCCGAAACGTTCACGTCCAGACCGACACCAGCAGCCTTCAGCTTGGGCAGCAGCGCCTCAAGCCGCGCCCGCGCCCGCTCCGCGTTCATCGGCGGCAGCTCGCGCTGGAACTTGCGGATCAGGTTGACGTGGCCGATGCGCCTGCGAATCGATCCGGGCAGCGTCGATGCCCAGGCGATCGCCCCTTCTACCGCATCGTAATAGGCTTCCGCTACCGCATCCATGGAGCCGTAGTGGTCCAGGAACGCGTCCGCGAAGTCCGTCGGCGTGAAGTCGATGCAGCGCATGCCGCCCTTGCCCGGCAAATAATGCACGGACACGACGATGTCCTCCAGCTCGCCGAGCCAAGGCGCGATCAGCCGGTCGGAATAGTCCGTCATGCCGGGCAGGTAGTCCATCTCGAGGCCGACGGCAACCTCGATGCGATCGGCGTAGCGCGCTTTGACAGCGGCTGCGTATGCCATATACTCAGGCAGCTCGCGCTCGGGCATTGCGAGCTCCGCCATCAGCTTCGGATCGTCCACGTACCGGTCCGGCAGCGGCGGATGCTCGCTCAGCGTGTATCTGGCGAAGCCCAGCTCGATCGCCCGGTCCAGGTAGGCCTCCGATTCCGCCGGACTGCCATGATAACAAAATTTCGTATGCGTATGTCCGTCCCACTTCAACGCCATGCCGAAGCCTCCTACAGACTCATCTCGAGAATTCGTTTCACGTCCGCCTTCTCGAGCTTCTTGAAGGAGCCGATCGGTCCGAACTGCACCGCTTCGTCCGCCATGCGATCCAGCTGTTCGGCGCCGATGCCGAGCTCGCCGAGCGTAGCCGGCGCGCCGATGCGCGTGAAGTAGTCGCGGGTCGCCTGAATGCCGGCGAGCGCGAGCTCCTCCGACGACTTGCCGGCCGGATCGATGCCCCATACGCGCTCGGCGAACTGGGCGAATCGCTCGGGCTTGGCATCGTACACGTACTTCATCCAGTTCGGGAAAATGATCGCGAGACCCGCGCCGTGCGCGATGTCGTAAATGGCGCTGACCTCGTGCTCGATGCCGTGGGTCGCCCAGTCGGTGACGACACCGTTAGGCAATGTGCCGTTCAGCGCATAAGTGCCTGCCAGCAGCAGGTTCGCGCGCGCCTCGTAGTCTTCGCCGTTGGCGAGCGCCTTCTCGCCGTTCTCGATGACCGTCAGCAGAACGGACTCCGCGAAGCGGGATTGAAGCGGCACGCCGTCGGTCAGCGTGAAGTACTGCTCGAACACGTGCGACATGATATCCACGATGCCGTTCACGGTCTGGTCCCGCGGCACCGAGTAGGTCAGCTGCGGATCCAGAATGGAGAAACGAGGATAGACCAGCTTGCTCCCCAAACCGCGCTTCTGCTTGGTCTCCCAATTGGAGATGACGGCATTGCCGTTCATCTCGGAGCCCGTCGCCGCCAGCGTCAGCACCGTGCCGAGCGGCAGCGCGTCCTCGATCCTGGCCTTGCCGATCGTGAAGTCCCACGGATCGCCCGCGTACTTCGCGCCCGCCGCCACCGCCTTGGCCGCGTCGATGACGCTGCCGCCGCCGACGGCGAGGATGAATTCGATCCCTTCGGCGCGGACGATATCGACGCCTTTATGTACCGTGGACAGGCGCGGATTGGGCTCGACGCCCGGCAGCTCATGCACGGTCGCGCCGATCGCCGCGAGCTCGGACAGCACGCGGTCGTATAGCCCCGACTTTTTGATGCTGCCGCCGCCGTAGACGAGCAGAATTTTTTTCCCGTAAGGCTCGACCAGCGATCCCAGCTTCGAGACCGTATCCTTGCCGAACACCAGCTTCGTGGGGTTGTACAATTCAAAATTGTTCATGGAGCGGCAAACCTCCGATAGCGATTGAATTCGGGGCGGCTTGAATGCTTCAAGACGCGGCCACCTCCCTATTATACAGCTTGCATGCGCAACGAATCCAACGAAGGTCAACCGCGAAGAGACCGAGCGACGCCGACAGCGAATGCCGACAGTTCCAATGACGCAAACGGCGTACGCTGCGGATCAAATGACCTTGACTTCGACTGCCGCTGCAGAGCGTCTCCCGATCTCTGTATCCGTCGCGGGCGGATCGGAACACGGCCTCGCAATGCGAAGCGACGGCACCGTCGCGGGATGCCCTACACGAGCGTGTTTAAGGCGCTTGGCTTCGAGGTCCGATCGTCCGTATCCAAGCCGGATCCGAAACATTACAACGCGACCTACACGACGTGGACGTTCTCGCGCCAAGGCAAGACGCTCTCGATCAGAGCCTCGGATCCGGTTGAGGCATACGTCGACGGAAAACTTGTCCGGGACGTGCCCTCACTCCGCTGGGCGGCCGATTCGACTCAATTTCCACTTGACTATATCTGCAGCGTCTTCGGCATTCGGGCGAATTGGGATCGCTCCAGCGGCAAGGCGACCCTGCAAGGCTAAAGCCATCGCTACTATAGAAGGGACCCGTAGGGCTTACTCTCCGACGGGTTTCTTCGTGCTGCGCTCGCACCCGTATTCGCCGCCCCTGCCCCCGTATTCAAACAATCTTAAGCAATCCTTAAACTTTCGTTTCAACCTTTTTAAAAGTTAGCGGTTATCTTGTAATCAACGAAGACAAATCGCGAACCGGAGGTAACCCGAACGATGAAAACCAAATTGTACGTCGTGTACGGCGGCAAATCCGTCGAGCACGACATCTCACTCAAAACCGCCCGCACCGTCCTCGGCGCGGTCGACGAATCCAAATTCGAGCTGCATCCCATCTATATCGCGAGGGACGGACGCTGGTGCGCGCCGGACGCGCAAGGTCTCGCAGGCGCCGAAGCGGCGGAGCGACTCGTCGCCGAGCCGGCGCACGACAGCGAAGCCGCCTCCATCGGCGATATTCTGCTTCGCAAGCTGGCGCTGCCCGGCAAAAAGGTCGTCCTGCCGCTCATCCACGGCTCCAACGGGGAGGACGGGACGCTCCAGGGGCTGCTGGAGATGCTGAACGTGCCTTACGTGGGAAACGGCGTACTCGCCGCGGCGCTGACGCTGGACAAGGCGATGTCGAAGCTGACGCTGGCGCAAGCCGGCATTCGGCAGGTCGAACACCGCGCCGTCCTACGCGAACAATGGCTGGCGGACGAGCGGGGCTGCATCGCGTGGCTGGAGGATACGATCGGCTACCCTTGCTATGTCAAGCCGGCATCGCTTGGCTCGAGCATCGGCATCAACCGCTGCGAGAACCGCGGCGAACTGACGGCCGGCATCGCGGAGGCGTTGCAGTACGACGCCAAGCTGGTCGTCGAGCGGGAGCTTCCCGGACGGGAGATTCAGGTCGCCGTCATGGGCAATGAGGAGCCGATCGCTTCGCTGCCGGGCGAGTTCATACACGACAACCGCTTCTTCGACTTTGCGTCGAAATATTCCGATCCGCGGCTGCAAATGTCCATTCCGGCCGAGATCGGCGAAGCGCTGATCGGACAAGTCCGGGCACTCGCCCTGCAGGCGTACCGGACGCTTGGCTGCGAGGGTCTCGCCCGGGTGGACTTTTTCCTGGACCGGGACGGGCTGCTGTACTTGAACGAGATCAACGCGCTGCCCGGCTTCACGTCCGCCAGCATGTATCCGGTCATGTGGGAAAAAACGGACGGTACGACGTACGCCAAGCTGATCGAGCGGCTGATCGACTACGCGTTCACCCGTCACGAAGCCAGGCAGTCGCTCAGTTATGAGAGGCTGGCCCCATGTTAAGGGAGACTTGGGCGGAGATTGATCCCCGGCGGATCGCGGACAATCTGCGCGCCGTTCGAGGCACGCTGCCCGCGGGCGTCAAGCTGATGGCCGTCGTCAAGGCGAACGGCTACGGCCACGGCGATCTGGAAGCGGCCGAAGCGGCAAGGCAGGCGGGAGCGGATTATTTGGCCGTGGCTTTTCTCGAGGAGGCGCTGCGGCTGCGGGCGGGAGGCGTACGGCTCCCGATCCTGATTCTGACGCCGATCCGGCCGGACCAGGTCGACCTGGCGATGGAACGGGATCTGACGCTGACGGTCACCGGCGCGGACTGGTTCCGGGAGCTGCGGAGGCGTTCGCCAACGCTTGCCGGACGCAAGCTGCGCGTGCACGTCAAAGCCGACACCGGGCTTGGCCGGATCGGCTTCCGAACGGAGGCGGAATGGGATGCGCTCGTCCCGTGGCTCGCCGCGCCGGATATCGACGTCGACGGCTTCTATACGCACTTTGCGACCGCTGGACAAGCTGACACGGCCTACCTGAAGCGGCAGGCCCGCCGGTTCGCGGAGCTGATGACGCGATGCAAGGCGAGCGGCATCGCCGTTCGGCACTACCACTGCGCCGGCAGCGTCGCCGCCCTGCGGTTCCCGGGTCTTGCGCTCGACATGGTGCGGATCGGCGCCGCCATGTACGGCTTTTATCCGTCCCGGCTGACGCCGCCCGTGCCGCTTAAGCCTGCGCTTAGCCTGCACAGCACGCTGATGCAAATCAAGCGCGTTCGGCAGGGCGAGTATATCGGGTACGACAACGCCTACCGCGCCGAGTCCGACGAATGGATCGGCACCGCGCCGATCGGCTACGCGGACGGCTGGTCGCAGCGGATGCGAGGCGCCCCTGTCCTCGTGCGCGGACAGCGCGCCGTGATCGTCGGCCGAATCTCCATGGATCAGCTGATGCTTCGGCTGCCCGGTCCCTGCGCGCCGGGAGACCGTGTGACGCTGATCGGACGCCAGGGCGGCGAGCGCGTCACGTTCGCCGAGCTGGCCGCCCATATCGACGGCGCGGCCCAGGAGATCACGACGTCGCTGACGGACCGCTTGGCCAAGGTTTACGCGAATTCAAAGAAGGAGGCTGAATACGCATGGGACAACGCCTATTTTCAACCGCAGCGGCGGGAGCCGACCGTGATCTGAGCACGCTTCGCACGATCCGCGTCGCTCCATCCGCCATCCATGAGGGACATCTCATCCTGGTCAACCAGACGCATCCCGTGCGGGAGCCGTTCCCGGCGGACAGGCTGTCGGCGCTGGACGATTATCCCGCGATGCGCGCGCGCTCGCCGGGCATGCTGCTGGAAGCGACGGCGCTCTCTCGTTTGGCGGAGCTGCTCGCAGCTTGCGGCGGGGCGTCCGACATCGTGGCCGTGAGCGGGTATCGGTCGGCCGACGAACAGACCGAAATTTATGAATCGTCGCTGCGGGAAAACGGACCTCGGTATACGGCCGCCTATGTCGCCCTGCCCGGCTGCAGCGAGCATCAGACGGGCCTTGCCATCGACGTCGGGCTGGCGGGCGGCGGCGAGCTCGACTTCATCGCGCCCGATTTTCCGGACAGCGGCGTCTGTCTCGACTTCAAACGGCTCGCCGCGCAGTTCGGCTTCGTCCAGCGCTATCGCGCGGGCAAGGAAGCCGTCACCGGCATCGCCTGCGAGCCGTGGCATTTCCGCTACGTCGGAACCCCGCACGCCGAGATCATGGAGCAAGAGAATCTGTGCCTCGAGGAATACGTCGAGCGGCTGCGCTCCTTCGCGTTCGACGGCGAGCGGCTGTTGGCGGAGGAGGAACGCGAGCGCGTCGAGATCTATTATGTACCCGTCGGCCCGGGCGCTTCTGCGGACGTGCCGATCCCGGCCTGCGATTATTACCGCCTGTCCGGCGACAACGCGGGCGGCATTATCGTGACGGCTTCAACCGGCAAAAGGCGGCGGTCCTTTGTCGGCTAAACTCGCCAGACCGGCTAAAACGGCTAAAACGGATTATCTCGGCCTGTCCTGGCTCAAATTCATAGCCGCCCTGCTCGTCATCGCCAACCATACGGGTCCGCTCGCCCGCTTCGGTCCGTCCGCCGACTTTTTGATCGACGGCGCGCTCACGAGAATCGCCGTGCCGATCTTTTTCATGACCTCCGGCTTCTTCTACTTTCGCAAGCTGACGGGCGACCCGCTAGCCGACCGTCGCCATCTTCTGCGCTATCTCGGCAGCATCGCCAAACTGTATGCCATCGCCATTCTGCTCTATGTGCCGCTCAACGTATACAATGGCTACTTCTCCTCCCCCAAGTTCGGCACGCTTGACTTGCTGCGGGATCTGGTGTTCGACGGTACCTTCTACCACCTCTGGTACTTGCCTGCGCTGATGATCGGCATCGCCATGCTGCACGGACTGTACCGCGCGCTGAAGCCGGCCGCCGTCATGATCGTCGCCTTCTTACTGTACGCCGTCGGACTGCTCGGCGACAGCTACTACGGCTTGATCGCGGGCAGCGGCGTCCTGACGGGATGGTATAGCGCAATGTTCCACGTCTTCGACTATACGCGCAACGGGCTGTTCTTCGCGCCAGTCTATCTGGCGCTCGGCGCGTTCGTTGCCCGAAGCGAGAAGCAGCGTCCGAGCCGTCCGGCCTTGCATGCCGTGCTTTTTCTCGTCTCGCTGTCCGCAATGCTGGCGGAGGCGCTCTGGCTGCGCGAAGGCGGCATCCCCCGGCAAGACAGCATGTATATTTTCGCGGTACCGGCCGCCTATTTTCTGCTGCTGCTGGCGCTCCCTTACAAAGGACCGGCGAACCGGACGCTGCGGGAGGGACGGGCGTGGATCTACGTGCTGCATCCGCTCGCCATCGTGCTCGTGCGGGGCGCCGCCAAGACGACGGGGCTGCAGCCGTGGCTGATCGGCAACAGCCTTGTTCACTTCGTCGCCGTCTGCTTGCTGTCCGTCGCGCTCGCGGCCGTCGCCGTCCGCCTCCCTTCCCTTCGAACGATTCGGACCGTCTGGCGTCCTCGCGCCAAAGTAGCCGGATCGGCATCGACCCGGCACTAATACTATCGCGCAATCGTACACGGTAGCTCGTCTCTTTTAGCGAGAGCTTGGGTGTTTCGGGTAAAAATCAGTTCCAGGCGATCAGCTCGATCGCCGGCTCTTCGTCTCCCTGCTCACCGGCATATACTGCAGCCTCCAAGCTGCGGTATTCGATCGTTTTGCGCTCCCCTGGCAGCAGGTCGAAGTAATTGTCCGAAAAGACGTATGCGCCATGTAAATGAACGGCTTTGGCATAGCGGTCCGCCGCGACGGTCACGCTGCCGGCTTCAGGCCCGCCCGCGCGGGATTCGATCCGCAAGCCCGATGGCGCGAGCTTCATCTCCGCCGGAAGTCCCGCGAAATAGATGCAGCGATCGCTGCCGAATTCACCGGCGATATCCATGACCAGCACATGACGATGATCCAGCAAAGCGTCCAGCTCTTCTGCCGGAATCCCGGCTGCTACAGCCGAAACGCCCGCTTCCACCGCAAAGTCGAACGTCCTGGACCAGACCTCGGCGTCTTCGGCGGAGCTGTCAAGCTTCAGCGCGCGCAGCGTCCCCGTTCCCCGGATCTCTTCGGGCTTGTCGCTGCACACCCAACAATCGTACGTCCCGGTTGCCGCGTCTTTTTCGATCGAAGCGATTACCGGCCGCGCCGCCTGTTTGAAGCCGTAATACCCGCCCTTCGGGTACCCGTAGTAATCCACCAGGCTCCAGCCGCTCGCCGGCCAGCAATCGTTGTACATCCAGAACAGGAGACCGCCCGCATAATGCCGGTTGCGCCTGTAAGCCTCCACGGTCAGCCGGGTAAGCTCGTGCTGGACGAACGACATGCGGCGGATCTGGTCGGGCGTCGACGCGGCGGGCGGGGTAAGCTTGTCGGCCAGCGTCGCGAGCGCACGGAAGAGCGAGAAGTCCTTCAGACCCGGGTGATTCTTCGTGTGGTATTCGATCATGTCGTACGACGGATCGGCTAGATCCTCGTCGTTCATCATCCGCTGCAGCGTATGAACCTCCGGCGTGCCGAACATCGGAAACTCCGGACAGAATCGACTTAACAGGCCGGCAAAGTAGGAGCGGTAGTGGCGCAAATCCGTATTGCGGAAAACATCGAACATCTCAAACAGCGCCCCCGTATAGTGCGCAGTGCCGATCGTAAACGAATTGTTGGTGCTGCCGCCGTAAGGGCTCGTGGGTTGAAACGGCCTGGACGGATCCAGATCCGCGCACAGCCTGCCCGTGATCCGCTCGGCGATGCCCCGCCCCGGATAACCCGGGTCTTCCTCGCCTGCGAACATGCCGTTCTCGTTGTCCCCGTTCCACCAGACGAGACTGGGGTGATTCCGCAGCGCGCGAATCGCGCCCTCGACCTCGGCGGTCAGCGATGCCGTCCACTCCCGGTCCGACTCAGGGTACGTCCCGCATGCCATCATGAAGTCCTGAACGACGACGATGCCGAGCCGGTCGCACCAATCCCAGAACGGCTCCGGCTCGTAGATGCCGCCGCCCCAACAGCGGAGCATCGTCATGCCGGCATCGCGGGCGAGCCGGAGCAGGTGCTCGTAGCGCGAATCCGGTACGCGCGACGGGAAGGGATCGCAAGGCACCCAGTTCGCTCCCTTGCAAAAGACGGGAACGCCGTTGACCAGCAGACGGAAACCGCTGCCGGGGCGGTCGCCGTTCGCCTCCCAGGCCATACCGTCCGGATTGTCGGCGTTCGTATCCCCTATCATGACTTGCGAGCGAATCTTTTCGGTCATCCGCGCCTCTGCACTTCCCGCCCGGTCCGCGAGCTGCTCGATGCGCACCGTCCGGATGCCGAACGCGCGAGAACGCTCATCGAGCAATCCCGACTTGTCGTACAGCTTTGCGACGAGCGTATACAGCGGCTGGCCGCCGTATCCTGCCGGCCACCACAGCTCCGGCTCCGTCAGATCGGCCGTCAGCTCCAGCTTGCCGCCGTTCAGCCGGCGCTCGGCCTGCCAGACGATACCGCCGGACGGACCCTCAATCGCAAGCGACAGCCGCAGCGGCTCTTCGGCGCGGATGCTCGTCTCGACCGCTACTGCAAGGGACGCGCCTCGCGTGTCCACAGCCTTCGTGTACACGAAAAGGTCCTTGATCGCCGCCACGTCTTCGAACACGAGACGGACGGGCCGCCATATGCCGTAGCTGACGAGGCGCCCTACCCAGTCCCAGCCGAAAGTGCATTGCATGCGCCTGACGAACAGCCGCTCGTTCGTGAAGGCTGCGCCGAGACCGGCGTACGACTTGCCCGCAAGCCCTTCCGCGACCGTCCGGAACCTCACCACGAGCTCGTTCGTGCCCTCCTGCAGCAGCCCCGACACGTCGAAGCGGTAGCGGACGAACATGTTGTCGGTCCGGGCGAGCCGGATGCCGTTCAACTCGATCTCCGCGTACGTATCCAGCCCTTCGAATTCCAGCAGGGGACGTCCCGGCTCCAATCGCTCAAGCTCGAACGTCCGGCTGTACGTCCACCGCCAATGCTCCACCCACTGGCAATCGTCCGCCTGCTTGCGGTAACCCGGATCCGCGATCAGGCCCGCCGCGAGCAGATCCTGGTGCACATGACCGGGAATCTGCGCATCGATCGCGACACTCGCTTCCTTTCCCGAAGGGTCTATGCCTTCGCCTTTCAGCTGCCAAGCGCCTGTCAACTCTATCGATCTTCTCATTTGCAATCTTCCTCCCCAAAAGAGGATGCTCACCGACGCGGACCGACGCGCATGGCCAGGGTCCGGCGGGAGCATCCTCTTGCGTTCTTATAACATTAAGGCAGTTGGAACACGACGGTCGGATCCGTCCCGATATCCTTCACGATGTTCGCGAGCGCCGTTCCGTACGTCATGCCGAAAGTGTAGGAGCCGGGCAGCAGCTCCACGCGGATCTCGCCGCCCGCCGTGCTGCCGATCGTCCGCCAGCTGCCTCCCGCATACACCTTGGCCGTGCCGCCGTTCACCGGGTTGCCGCCGGCATCCTTCAGTTGGATAAGAACGCTCGCCGTCTGGAATACCACGGCCGGATCGTCGCCGACGTTCTGGCTCTTTTCCTTGTACACGCCGTCATAGGTAATGCCGAACGTATACGTGCCCGGCAGGAGCTCCTTCGTCGTTTCGCCGCCCGCAGTCGTGCCGATCGTCTGCCAGCTGCCTCCGGCATATACCTTCGCGACGGCGCCGTTCAGCGGATTGCCCTGACTGTCCTTGAGCTGCACCTTCGCTTTTACCGTCTGGAAGACGACGGACGCGGGACCTGTCGCCGTATTTTGCGTTAACTGCTTGGTCGTGCCTAGATAGGTCACGGAGAAAATATAGCTCCGCTCCGGCAGCGCCTTCGTCGCCTGCCCCGAGGCGTCCGTCGTCCCCAAGTCCTTCCAGCTGCCGTCGTAATACTTGACCGTGCCGCCGCTCAGCGGCTGTCCCGCGCTATCCTGCAGGGAGACCGTGGTCACCGTCGCGGCCAGGCTGAAGCTTACGCTCTGCTGCGTCTCGGCATTGCCCGCCAGGTCGGTCGACTTGTAAAGAACCGTATACGAGCCCTGTTTGCCGAACGCCAGCGGCGCCGTGTACGGGGTCCAAGTCGTCCCGTTATCGACGCTGTACACAGTCTGCGCGACGCTGGACACGCTGTCCGATGCCGCAAGCGTCAGCGTAACCGGGCCGTTATAAGCGCCGCCCGGACCGTCCGGCGGCGACGGATTCAGCGCGACCGTCGTGACCGGCGGGGTACTGTCTGCTATGACCGGACGAACCTCTATATCGTCGACGTAGAAGGTTTGCACCGGACCGCTCTGCTCCGTATACAGGAACACCCGGACATCAGTGACCGTCCCCGTCTCCTCGATCTTGTAGAAACCCGATGCCTGCGTCCAGCCTCCTCTGAGCAGCGGCGCGCTGGTGAACAAAATTTTCTGCTGCGCGACGCCGTCCAGCTTGTATTGCAGGCAGATCCGGAACAGCGCAGGCTGTGCGGGTGCTGCAGCCAGTTTCGCCCAGGCCGAATAATAATACGTCTTTCCCTGCTCGATCGATGTGGGCATGAAGAACGACGCGTATTTGTTGTCGTTCAGCTTCGTCACCTGCAAAGACTGCGCCCCCAGGCGATGCTCCGACGTCGTCAAGGCCACGCTGGCGCTGGAGCCGTAATAAGACGAAGGAATCGCGGCGCCCTCCATGTCGGGGTTGAGAATGAGATTGCTTCCCAGCACCGCGCCGGCGGGCTGCCCGGAACCGAGCGCCACCGTCACCGCCGTCGTCGCCGTGAATCCGCCGTCGATGGCTGTTGCCGTAATATGCGCAATGCCCGCGTTCTTCGCGAACACCGTGCCGCTAATGTCTACGACGGCCACGTCCGGATTGTCGGAGTTCCAGATCAGCGCTTGGTTATTGACGCTGCTCGAGGGCTGGAACGTCGGAACGAGCGTCTTCGTCTCGCCCATGTTCATCGTCGTCGTCGGGTTGATACTCAGTCCCGTCGCATAGGTCCATGCCGGACTGGACGAGTAGGTCACGAGCCTCGCTTCGACATCGTCGAGATAGTAGTCGTGATTGGTGCCGTCGATCTCCGTATAAAAGTAAAGCAGCACATTGGAAATGGGACTGGTCTCCGCGATCGTGTAGTTGCCCTGCAGCTGCGTCCATTGATCGGCGGAGAGCCCGGCACTGGTGTAAATAATCATCTGCTTGATATTGCCGTCAACCGTATACTGCAAGCAAAGACGCAGCGGTTCGGTGAGCGTCGGCGCCTTCGCGAGCTTCGCCCAGACCGAATAATGGTACTCTTGGCCTTGCGTGACGGCGATCGGGAAGGAAGCGCTGCCGTAACGATTGTCCTTGACGACCTTGAGCGACTGATGGCCGCTGTGGGATTGCGTGACGTCCAGTCCCAGCGCGCCGTTCTGTACGCGCGCCTGAATCGTGCTCCCTTCCATGCCGGGATCCGCGACAAGGTTGGCGCCCAGCGTCGGCAGCGAGGTTGCCGTATCCAGCTGCACGGAATCGATGCTGAAGCTGCCGGCCGACAGCGTAGGCACGACCCGGATTTGCTTGATCGTCCCTGTCCAGGCGGCCGCGGAAGTCGTATCGAACACGTACTCGCGGAGAGTCGAATCGCTTGGCAGGATATAGGTCGAGAACGACTTGGCCGCATTCCATACGGGATCGGCATCCGTCGTATAATAGAGCTTCGCCTGCGAGCCAGTCGTCTGGTTGCCGAGCTGCACGCGAACCCGCTTGATCGTGGACGCGTCCAGCCCCAACTGATCCGGCGATTCGACCGATGGTTCTACACCGCCGGATACGCCGAGGGACGTACCGCTGAATCGGCCGCCCATCGCCTGCCCGCCGGCGATGCTCCCGTTCGCCGTCCAACCGTCTCCGAATTCAAAGTCCCAGACGACGCCTGCCGGATAGATCTGGATTTTCTGCGCGGCCGCATCCCACTTCAAGGTCGCCCCGAAGGCTTGCTTGAGGTACGAGAGCGGCGCGAGCACCGTTCCGTTGGCCAGCTTCACCGGCGCGTGTTCGAGCGTGATGGACTGATTGTCCTTGAGCGCCGTCGTACTGCCGACCGTTAATTCGTAGACGCTGCCACCCTTGACCGCGATAAACTTCTGATTCGCCGCGTCCCATTCGGACCTGACGCCGAGCTGTAGCCAGATGTCCTTGATCGGCACCATGACGACGCCGTCCTGCACGAGCGCCGGCTGGCTGAAGTTTTTCCGTTTGCCGTCGATGTACAGCTTGATGGCCGTCGAATCGTCGGCGACGGCCCGGATGTAGTCGATGCTGATCGTGCCGATCGCCGAGATCGGATCGATCCGGATCTGCCGGATATTGCCGGTCCAGCTCTTGTTCCGCCACATTTCCACGTAATAATCCGTGTACCCGTTGTCTTGCGGGATTACGAAGAAGCCCATCGCTTTTGTCTCGTTCCAGTCGCCGTCCAGCTCCGTCGTGAAAAATACGCGGCCGTCGATATCGTTGGCGCTGTTCTTCATCCGGATCTTGAGATAAGGCGCGTCCTCCGCCTTAATCCCCAGATGGTCCGCCGAGATGATGCCCGGGTCGGTGTTATTGGTGGTGCCGGTGAAGGTGCCGCCCGCGACGCTCACCGCGTCGATCTGCTTCAGCACGCTCCAGCCTTCGCTGTCGCCCGGCGTGTTGAACTCCCACGAGGCGACCGAATTGCTCGATATCGCCGGAGGCGTCAGGGTGCGGTTTTGCACGACGCGCCCTTCCGGATACAGCACGTTGATTCGCGCCTTCTGCGTTGCGGTCGGCACGGCATCCGTATGGGTGCTGACGCCTGAGAACACATCGCGGATCGCATCCACGTAGCCGAAGCCCGCGAGCCCTGCCGGCATGATGAAATGGCCTTCCCCGAATTCGTTCCAGTTGTCCAGCATGATGAGCTTCTTGCCCAGATTGCCCGCCGACAGCGACGGAATATAGGTGTCCTTCGTCCACTGCGCCAGCGACTTGAATTCGGCCGGAGTCGCATAATACCCAGAGCTCAGCCCCCAGGCGGTATCGTCTCTGCCCATGCTGAGGCCCGGAATGACGTCCATCACGCCGGCGTTGTTTTCCAGCGTCAGCTTGAGCTTCTGAAAATCGGGATGCCCGCCGAAGGAGCCCCACGAATAGGCGTAGACGCCGTCGAAGCCCGCATCCTTGCGATTCTGCAGATCCTGGGCATTCGTGCCGTTATATACGTTCAGGATGGTTAGCTCGCCGACGCCGGCATCGCGCGCCGCGCTTCGCAGAATATCCATCAACGCCTTCGCTTTTGTGCTGTCGCCGCCTGCCAGCTTGACGAATTGATCGTAGTTATAGATGGTGAACACGGGCTTGCCGTCAACCTTCAAATACCGGGGGTCCTTGAAATAATATTCGATCCAGTAGGGAACCAGATTGTCGCGGAAATCGGCGATGTCCTTCGCCGCCGAGTTCAGGTTCTCCCACATGATGGCAAAATGGGCCAGATTGCTGTACTTGGCATTGAAATAGCCGTCGTCCAGCGCATCGGACAGGTAGGAATCCTTGATCGGCGCGCCTTCTCCCCCGATCGGCCTGAACCAGCAGGACATCTGGAAGTCGATGCCGTGCTCGAGCATCCACTTGATCTCCCAGTCCGCCGTCTCCCGATTGCCTTCGTCGTAGAAGCCCAGATACGGCGTCCGGTCCGGGAACGGATTGATCACGTCCCAGCCCAGATGATGCCCCTCCCGCCACATCGGGCAGCTCTGCACGCCGACGAACGTGCTGCCTGTGCTCGCGACTGCCGGCGCGGGCACATAGTCCGCAGGCTCCGGCGTATTCGCAGACACAAGGATATCGTCGAGCCACATCAAGCCCTTGTTCGCGGCGGAGGTGGAGAACCGGATCCCGTCGACGGAAGCGATCCCGGAAGCGATATCGACGTTCGCTTTTTGCAGCTTGCCGTTGACGTAGAGGTCGGCCTTGTGCGTACCCGGCTTCAGGACCACTTTAAGGCGGTACCACAAGTTAGCCTTGTAGTCGTCGTAAAGCTTTACGGGCTGTCCGGTCGTGTCCTCGTAAACCAGGTTCCCGTTGGAGCTGAACAGCTTGAGCGCCGTCGTACTGCCGCTTCTCAATTCGGCCGTGAGACCGTCGGTCTTTACCGGGATGAAAATCTTGTATTCCGCGGTCAGATCACCCGAGATCGCGGCAAAGCTCTTCCCAAGCGTCATGCTGCCGGTCGAGGCGGACGCATCGATCTTCAGGCTGTTGACGTCCGGCTTCGGGGCGCTGAGCATCTGGGCGACCTGGATCGTGCCTCCGTTAAGGGCGGCCGTCCAATCCTGCGGCAAGTTACCCGATTCAGGGGTCACCGACAGCAGCCTTTCGTTGACGGCGTAGCCTTTATAGATATGAAGCGGCGTAAAGAAGAAGTCGCCCGTCGAAGCGACGCCCGTCGTCAACTGGAAGCGGTTCAGCGCGGACACCGCGTTCGCGAAATTTTGGGCGCTCGCCCGCAGGATGCCGTTGACGTACACGTCCGCCTTTTGCGCGGACAGATCCGCAATGACCTTGATGCCGTATTCCTGGTTCGCCGAATACGCCTGCAAGGTCACCGCGGCGCCTCCCGACGTCTCCAGCACGAGATTGCTCCCGCTCGCGCTGGTCGCGATGCTGACGCCGGGCGTATCGCCGCCGAGCAGCTGCCAATGCAAGCCATTAATGACGCTAAACGGCTTGAATCGAAATTCCATCGTCAGCGTCCCTTCGCTCTGGGCCACGAACTTGCGGCTCATCGATACAGGGAGCTTCGTACTGGCATCGCTGATTTTTAACGTGTTGTTATAAATGCTCGTCAGCGCGCCGCCCGCGGCGCGGATGTCCCAGCCGGACGGCTGGCTCTCCCCCGGCACCAGATTGGACAGAAACGCAAAGTCTTCGTCCACCAAATATCCGGCTCCCGCCGGCGCGCTGTCGGCCGAGGCGGAGCGCGGCGCGGCCGCCAAAAAGAAAACGCATACAAACGCAATCGCACAAAAAGCGGTCCAGCCGTTCTTCATTGAGCGCATAAATGAAGATTCCCCTTTGCATGGTTAGTGGAGGCAGACGCTTATTCATAAAAAGCGGCCCGACTTTCTCCAAGCTGGGCCGCCTTGCCGAACCGTTTTCGCTTAGCTGTTTTCCGCCTTCCACGCATCGAACTGCTTTTGCGCTTCGGCCATGATCTTGTCCATGCCCGCCGCATCCAATCGTTTCTGAAGATCGGTATAGTAGCTCTCGAAGTCCGGCATCGAGCCGGTCGTCAAAATCGGATTCGATTCCTTCTGGATGGCGCTCACCTGAGCGATCTCCGTCTTGACGGGCTCCGGATTGAAGATGAAGCCGAGGATACCCGACGCCTTGCCGTTGTCGTTGTTTTTCTTCATCTCCTGAAGCGCTGCGGTGGAGTTCCAGTTCGAATCCCATTGATCCCACAGCGGGCCGAGCCAGTTGTGCCAGATCGCCCAAGTCTGATCCGCGCCGGTCGTCGCTTCGATCGTCGGATTGTCATCCTTCACCGTGCCGGACTTGACTGTATAGTTTTTGCCCTCGACGCCGTAGGCCAGCGTATTCAGCAGGTACTTGTCGCCCCAGATCTCGTTGAGCAGCATCATCGCCCGCTCGGGGTTCTTGGAGGTGGCGCTGATCGCCGTCGCGGCGGAAGTCATCGAGTTGGTCGAGATCGTCGGGTAGCCGGCCAGCGTCTCTACCGTCGGGAAGCCGTAAGTCGCCGTCGACTTCGATCCGTCCTCCGTATAGCCGCCCGAATCGCGCATGACCGCGTACTTGCCCGACTTGGCTTCGGCCAGATAGTCCGTCTTGATGGCCGCATCCTTGGCGATATAGCCTTTTTTGTAAAAGTCGTTGATCGTCTTATAGTTCTCCTTATTCTCGGGCACGCCCAAAATCTTGACAATCTTTCCGTCCTTCTCGCTATAGGAGATGCCCGGCGTGATCGTCGTATAGTCGTACAAGCTGACGCCCGCCGCGGTACCGTTGGCCGTGGCCAGGAGCGGAATCATGTTCGGCTCGTTTTTCTTGATCTCGGCCAGGAACGGCTCCAGGTCCTTGATGCTCTTGACGCTCTTATAGTCGAATTTGTACTTCTCCACCATATCCTTCTTGAAAACGTGCGCGCCGGCTGGCGCGTACGGCGTCTGCGCGGGAATGGCCATGATCTTCCCTTTATACGTAACCGCCTTCCAGGCGCGTTGGTCCACCTTCGCCAGAATGTTTTGGCCGTACTTTTGCAGCAGCTCATCCAGGGGCAGGAAAGCGCCCTTTTGGACATTGTCGCTAATGCGATTGGAGGAAAACGTGGAAAATACGATGTCGTAAGGCTCGCCCGCCGCGGAGATCAGCTTCATCTTGTCTTCCCAGCCGGCATTGTCGATCAGATTGAGATGCAGCTCCGCGTTCAGCTTTTCCTTGATGACCTTGTTCGCTTCCGCTTCGACGGCGGCTTGATCCTTCATATTGTCGATCGGCTTCGGCATGTACCAGCTGAGCTTGACGAAGTCTTTGGTATCGCCTCCGGTATCCGCCGGCTGCGAAGCGGGCGCGCTGGCGCTCGGGCTGGCGCTTGGACTCGCGCTCTCACTGGCGCCGGAGCTTGCGGACGGACTCGAAGAGCCCTCTTCCTTCGAACTGCTGCAACCGCTTACGATCATGGCCGCCGCCAGCATGGCGGACGTACCCGTTCCAAGCCATCTTGCCTTCTTCCCCATTGTCGGACTCACTCGGATTGCCTCCCTTGTATATGCCTTACATTTATAATCAGCAGCCGTAAGCTCAAAAGACTCACGGCTGTAATTATCACCCTTTGACCGAGCCTACCGTCAAGCCCTGTACGAAATATTTCTGAAAGAGCGGGAACACGAGCAGCATCGGACCGGCCGCCAAAATACACATGGCCATTCTGGCGCTTAAGGAGGGCACGAGCATGCCCGGTTTGACCAGTCCGTATTGAATGGCTTCAGCCGAATTCAGGTACTCCATGTTTTTCAGCACGCGAATGAGCAAGTATTGCAGCTTCATCAGGTTGTCGTGCTCGACGTAAAGCAGCGTCAGCCACCAGTCGTTCCAATATTGAAGGGCGAAGAACAAGCCCAGTGTCGCCAAGGCCGGCTTGGAGATCGGGATGACGATCTGCGCGAAGATGCGCAGTTCGCCGGCGCCGTCGATCTTCGCCGATTCGATGACCGCCTCCGGGATCGTCTGGAGGAAGCCTTTCATCAGCAGCACGAACCAGCCGCTGATCAGATAGGGCAGGATGAGCGCGAGAATGTTGTTCTTTAACCCCAGCCACTTGACCATCAGAATGTACGAAGGAACCATCCCGCCGTGGAAGAGCATCGTAAAAAAGATGAAGAAGGCGAGAAACGATCGGAAACGATAGTCCTTGCGGGATATCGCGTAAGCGTAAGTCGTCGTCACCCACATCCCGACCAGGGAGCCGATGACGGTCGTCGCGATCGTGACGAAGTAAGACTGGAACAGCACCTTGGGCTCGTGCAGGATGACGCGGTAGGCGTCGAACGTAAAGTTTTTCGGAATGACCGAGTAACCAAATTTGACGATGTCGTTCTCGCTCTGAAACGACGTGCCGATGATGACGAGAAACGGAAACAGGCTGGCCACGCACAACAGGATAAAGACGAGATGAATGAACATTTTCCCGGCGGTCGGTTGACTCCGCTTGAGGGCCGTTACGGAACCGTTCATGGCTGCACTCCTTAAAAAAGAGAATTTTCCGGATTGATTTTTTTGACGATGTAATTGGTCGTGAGCACGAGGCAGAAGCCGACGATCGATTGGAAAAAGCCCGCTGCCGATGCCATTCCGATGTCGCCCATGTCGATCAGCGACCGGTAGACGAACGTATCGATGACATCCGTCGTCTTGTAGAGCAGGGACGAATTGAGCGTCACGTTGTAGAACAGCCCGAAATCGCTGTAGCAGATGCTGCCGATCTGCAGGATGACCATCATGATGACGATCGGCTTGATCATCGGCACCGAGATCGAGATCGCCTGCCTGAACTTGCTCGCCCCATCGATCTTGGCAGCGTCGTAATACTCCGAATCGATGCCCATTAGGGCGGCGTAGTAGATAACCGAACCGTATCCGAGCCCCTTCCATACGGCGGCCGCCACTAGAATGTAAGGCCAATACTTGGGGTCGCTGTACCAGAGGATCGGTTCTTCGCCCAGGGATACCAGCACGCGGTTGATGACGCCGTAATCCATATCGAACAGCGAGCGGAAGGCAAAGCCTGCCACAACCCAGGAAATAAAGTAAGGGATAAACAGGATGGTCTGATAGGCTTTGACGAATCTGCGGCTCAGCTCGTACAGCAGCAGCGCGATCGTCACGGACAGCGTGGTGCCCAGCACGATAAAGGTCATATTGTAGAGGAGCGTATTTCTCAGCACCCGGAAGAGCACATCCCCGTTGAACAGGAAGCCGAAGTTGTCGAAGCCAACCCAGGGGCTGTTCCAGATGCCCAGATTGTAGCGATAGCTCTTAAAAGGCAGCAGCATACCGTATAGCGGCACGTAGTTAAAAAGAATAATGAGCAGAAATCCCGGCAGCGCCAACATCGATAATCCGAAGTTTCTTTTGATCGTCCTGATCATGTGACCGCACTTCCTTTTCGCATTGCTTGTCGTGATAAGCCAACTTTAAGGCGCGGAAGGCGGGAATGTATATTTTAAAAACGGTATTTTCCTATAAAAAGCCGCAACGGAGCGTTTGATCGGAGCAATATGCGTATTCCCGAAGCCGCAAGTTAAAGGAAGGCGGTGCAAGATGGTGATCGCGGAGGTGTTATGGTCACGGAGGTGGCGAAGGTGCTGTGGTCGCGGAGGTGCTGCGGTCGCGGAGGTCGCGGAGATACTGTGGGCGCGGAGGTGCTGTGGGCGCGTAGGTGCAGCGGGCGCGGAGGTGCTGTGGGCGCGGAGGTGTTATGGTCACGGAGGTGCTGTGGTCACGGAGGTGCTGCGGTCGCGGAGGTGCTGTGGTCGCAATAGAACCGCGCGCGGAACGACTACCGCTGACTCGTCCGACTTCCGTTCCCACGAACCAGCGTATCGCTGCCGGCGTCATTCTTTCGCGGCAATGCCTGCAAATATACATCTTTTTTCGCCATTTTCGCCCCATTTGTATGCGATAGATGCTAAAACGCAGTTATTTCTTACCGCTAACCGGATTTTTGGCTTTTTTTTTGAATATACCTGCGCATTTGCAGGCATTTCTTGGGGTGGCGCGAGCCGTTAGAAAATACATGTACAGATGCAGGTTTTTATCCCGCCCCCTCCATAAAGCCGGGCAAGCCGAAAGCGCATTTAACTTTCCGCATACTTCCTCCCAAATTCATCCTTTCTGGTCCTCCCAAAATAAACATCTTGTCGGATAATGCCATGCACAAAAAAGGTACGGTCCCTGAGCTTCCCCAGGGACTGTACCTTGCTTTTCAAGCGGACTTGTTCAGCGGGACTCCGAATGACTCCGCGGTCCTACGACGACGGCAGGGACAACGCTAGTTGATCTGGTTCGCATTGCGCTGCAGCGCGTATTCCTTCGGCGTCATCTTGTATTTCTTCTTGAACAGGCTGAAAAAATACGTCTCGTTCGTAATGCCGACCTTCTGCACGATCTCGTAGACGCTCAAGTCTTCCTGAATGAGCAGCTCCGCCGCTTTGGTCAGTCGCACGCCGTTGATCAGATCCGCGATCGACAGCTGCGTCGCTTCCTTGTAGATCTTGCTCAAGCTTCGCGAGGAGATCTTCATCATCGATGCGATCGAGGACAGGCTCAAGGACGGATCCTGATAATTGCGGTGAACGTATTCCGTCACGGCATCCACGACAAAGTAGTTGAGCGCTTCGGTCTCCTCGGACGGATCCTTGTTGAACGAATCCTGCAAGCCGCCCCAGACGATACGCTCGATCTCGGCCATCGTCTCCTTCTCCAGGATATGCCTGCCGATCGAAGCCTTTTGCAGGGAAGGCGCCGCCGCGACCTTGGCCCTGTCCAATCCTTCGATTACGGCATCCGCGAGACGGAGGATCGAAATCAGGGCGTTATGGTAATTGAGCGCCGCCATCTCCTCGAACAGGTTCGAGAGCACGTCCCGCATCGCGGCGACGTTGCCCGACTTGATCGTCTCCATCAGCCATTCCTCCAATTCCTTGGAGTAGCCCGTTTTTTTGTTGTCGGCGCATCCCCGGAGGCGTTCCTGCGTGATGACGGCGCCATGGCCCAGCTGCAAACGGTACATCGACTGGTCCATCGCTTGCGTGTACTGCGCGTGCAATCCGCTGAGCGCCTCGGCTTTGCCGCTGATCGACGCGGTGAAGGTCGTCTTGAAAAAACGGGAGAAATTGTCCTGCGCCTCGGCGATCAGCGCCGCGAGTCCGTCTTGCCAGGCCGTTCCCGTCTCCGGTACGCTGACGATCAGCAGGA
The DNA here is from genome assembly GCF_030014955.1 of Cohnella hashimotonis. Lineage (NCBI taxonomy): Bacteria > Bacillati > Bacillota > Bacilli > Caryophanales > Paenibacillaceae > Cohnella > Cohnella hashimotonis. The sequence goes on along the minus strand of NZ_JAGRPV010000001.1, from coordinate 866,526 downwards.
CATGATCTTCCTTCATGTCGATGCCTTCGTTCGCATACTTGCCGGCCACGATCTCGGAGGCGATATTGATCAGGGCGAACCGGATCGTTTCCTTGTCCCGCGCGGAGAAGCGCTGCTGGAATTCCTTGTAGTTGTCGATCTTCATCAAACAGACCGCATACGCGCCGAAGGGCGGCAAAGAAATTCTCATCTCTCTGAACAACGATGCCAGCTCGGGCTCCGGGATGGAAAAACGCTCGGCCAGCAGCCGGCTCAGCCAATAATGCTTCATGACATCCTTGTACTGATCTTTTTCCTTGTAGAAAAGATTCAGCTCCTCCATGGACTGCCGATAAACGGTGCTCAAATAAGAAATCTCGTCGCCGACCTCGCCCTCGGCCTCGACCGATCTGCCCGGCCTGTTCTGCTTCACCGCGTTCACCAGATTGCCGATCGGCCGGTAAATCGTCCGGGAAATCAGGATGGAAACGACGAAAGCGAGCAGCAAAGCGATTAGCGTAATGAGCAGAATGCTGGTCCGGAGCCGGTCGATCGATTGATACACTTCCAGGACAGGCTGCGTCTTGAGCAGCGTCATACCGGCGCCGTCGACGTTCGAATACGTGATCAAATACGGCTTGCCCCCGTGCTTGCGCTGAAAAAAACCTTCCGAATCGGCCTCGGGATGCGCGGCTTGGTAGGCCGAAAAGTCGCTTTTCAGCCACTTCATGATCTCCCGGTCGCCCGTACCGTCGTCCAGGTACTCGCCGGCCTGGTCCATAATGAATATATTGTCGCCCTTGCGCTTGTCGATCATGTTGATCTCGCCGATGTTGTCGAGCAGCCATTCGGACCGGACATTGACCACGATGACGCCGTCCGGCTTCTGATCGCTCGCCGATGTCTCGTACATCATATAGGAGAATACGTACTCAGGCTCGGTCTTCCCGTTCACGAGCTTCTGAATGTTGCGGAAAATCGGCTTCATCTTGGGAAGCAGCCGGTCCGAATCGTACAGTTCGCCCAGCAGCTGGTCTTCAAAAAACAAAGGTCTGCCCGCATTGTACGTCTGATCCAGATTCCGGTTATAGATCGTGAGCGAATGAATATACGGATTGGCCGAGGTGACGGAGCTGGTGACTTTGTTCAGCCTGTTGGCCACCTCGACCATATTCTCCTGTCTGGCGTACATGACCGCGGCTACGTCGCTGTTCAGATAAAGCGACTGGCACAGGCTCGCTATCGTCTGATCCATGAATTCCATATTGTATTTGACTTGGTACAGTATTTTCTGGTTGGAAGCGTATTCGTTTTTGACGAGCAGCTTCTGGGCGTTGATGTAGACGACGGCGGACAGCACGACGACGATGAGCAGAATCGCCACGCTGATCCATAGAAGCATTTTGATATAGTAAGCCTTGGCCCCGAATCGCTTCATGCGGGAATCTCCTCTCCTTCTTCGAGGCAGGGGTGGTAGTCTTCGCTGCCTTGCGTGCCAAATGCCGAAGAGGACCGGCATCCGCCAGCCCCTTGCTTTTGATCTAATATAACGGTCTAGACGCCCAGTCTGTCGGCCAGCGCATGCAGGTTGTCCAGGCTGATCCGAACGCTTTCCAGCGCGTCTCCCTCGCAGATATCCTGCTCGACGACATACCATTCCACGCCGCTGCGCTCCCCCCATACAAGCAAGGGCTCGAAGTCGATCACGCCCGTTCCGATCTCGGCGTACGTGCTGCGTTCGTCGGCGGTCATGTCCTTCAGGTGCATCGTCGGCATGCGGCCGCGATACGGCGCCACGAATGCCGCCGGGTCTTTTCCGGCTTTGCTCACCCAGTATACATCAATCTCGGCCAATATGGCGTTGTCGGGCGCAGGCTCGAGCAGATAAGACAGAGCATCCGTCGTGCCGACGCGCGTCTCGAATTCGAAGGCGTGGTTGTGAAAAGCGACCGTGAACCCCTCGCCCCGCAGCTCGCGCGCCGCCGCGTTCAATTCCTCGCGCAGTCGGATATAGCCCTGCTCGTTGCGCCATTCATGCGGCACGGACGGGCAAATCAATCGGTTGGTGCCGAGCGCTCTCGCCTCCGCTTTGACGCTGTCCGGCTCTGCGCGCAGACGCTCGACGGAAATATGCATGCCCGCCGTTTTCAGTCCCGCTTCTCTCAGCACCTCCGCGATCTCCGCTGCCGCATGGCCGTGCAAACCGGCCGTTTCGACGCCGGCCCAGCCCATCCGGCCGAGCGTCCGGAGCGTCCCGGGAAAATCCCGCTCGCATGCCTCGCGCAGCGTGTACAGCTGCACCGCAAACTTGTGCTTCACCCGATTTCCCCCTTCTCTGACATTTCTATCGTTTCTATCGGCTCTACCATGTGATCTCGATCGCGCCGCTGATATCGGTCAACACGAGTCGATCGCCCCGTATGCAGTCCGCAAGATCCAGATACGCAGTCTCGCCACGCACTTCTACGCGACCCGCATGCAGGCTTGCCAGCGGCGGATAAATCGTCACCTCTGCATCCCGCAGACCTGCGACGAAGAGCATCCGCTCCGAGCTCTTCCTCGGCGTCGGTCCGGGCGCGAGCTCCCGGCAGGAGACGGAGGTCGTCTCACGCTGCTTGACGAAGACGCGACATTCGTCGTGGAAGGTCCTGTCCGGCGCATACGGAGCGGCATCTTCGCCCGCCCTCGTCGTCTGGCCGATAATCGCGGGCACCCCTTCGGGGAAGCGCAGACGAAGGGTCACGGACGTATCCTGACGGCAGCCCGTAAACAAAAATCCGTTGTCGCTGCGCGTCACGAAAAGGAGGGGCGGCTTATCCGCTTCGGCCTGCTTGACCTGCTGCAGCTCGTACCCGAACTCGGCAAGCAGCCGGCGGGCGAGAACCGAGAGGTCCTTGAACCGCTCGGGCTGTCGGTTCGGCAGATGGGATACGGCGCCCGATTCGAACGGCAAGGAACCGCGAACCCATCCGATCTTGCCGCCGTTCCATGCCGGCAGCTCCCGCGTCAGTGCCAACACGCGCACCCGATCGCCTTGGCTGCCCGTCGCGCATACCTTCGTGCCGGGATCGTCCGCATGGTCCAGCACTTCGCTCAGCGCGCCTCCGCCGATCAGCGGATCGTGCAGGAAGACGGCGGAGGAAGCGGAAGCCTCGGACAATCGGTCCTGCGGCAGCGTACTGGAGAGCTGAAGCTCTCCCTGAAGCCCTTCATCCTGCCGGAGGTTCAGCATCTGCTGCAGCTCCGGATCCAGGGCACTGCCGTAGACAATCGCCCTTCCGCCTTCCCGGACAAAAGCCGCAAGCCTTGCGGCATTCGCCCCCGTCAGCCAGGACGCCGGCGTCCATAGGATCGTATCCCGCAGCTTGCCCTGCGCTCCCCCTTGCATCGCCGCGAAGTCGTCCGTGCTGAGCACCGTATTGAGCGGCAGCCCCTCGTTCACCGCGTTGCGCACGAACCATTCCTCGAAGAAGATCGACTTGGCGGCTTCCTCCGACTTTTCAACGGCGGCATGGTACTCGCTGAACGGATATAGCCAGGTCAGAATGCCGGCTTGGTCGGGAAAGTCCTTGATCGCCCTGCGCAGGTGGGGAATGACCTCCGCCGGACAATCCGCGTTCAATTCGCCTTTCTCCGTGTCGATCGTCAGCAGCTCGATAATGCCCGGATTCTCAAGCTCGCCGTCACCATTCATCCGTGCGACCGACAGCGGGCAATAAATATCGTGCGGCTCCCGGTCGTACAGATCCCACCAGGGGTTCTGCCAGAACCAAGGATCGTTCGGATAGAAGCGATAAGGGTAGGTCTCGCCTGGCAATACCGCAATGCGTGACATATAGGACGCGATCTCCAGGCCAAAGTCGAAGTTGAGCGCGCCCCAAGGCGAGTTCGGAGGCGGCAGCTCGATATATTTTCTGCGGTACATCTCCTGCAGCGGAATGAAATCCTTGGCCAGATCCATTCCCGTTCCGAAGTTCGTCCCGCGCACCTCCGTGCGGTAGCTGGGACATTCCCGTTTGAAATGTTCCCAGAACGACAGGGTCTGGTCCGCCAGCTCCCGGTAGTCCGCCGTCGGCATCGAGGTGCCGTCGTAGTTCGCGCCAAGATACGTCCAAGGAAAATAGGAGAAGCCGAAGCCGTTCGAAAACCAAATATAATCGAAGCCGAGCGCGGGGAGGAAGCTGGCGCACTGGCGTCCGAGAAATTCGCCGAACGGGGTGCCCTCGGGAATGCCGTCCGGATAGGCCGCATAGGCGACCGAATCCCCGCAAAGCTCAGACCATGTGCAGACGACCGTATAATCGGCCTTCAGCGCGACCTCTTTGCCTCCCAGCTTCGCCCGGTTGATCTCCGGATGCCGCGTATACTTAAAGTCGGAATAGGCGAATTCGGGACCCGCATCGAACGTGGCGCCCACTTCCATCGTGACGCCGAACCGGTCGCGGGCGATTCGCTTGAATGCCGCGACGATCGTACGCAGGTTATCGTACGTAATCTCGCAGGCGTCGGGACGGTAAAGCTTGGCGATGCGGGGATCGTTCGGTTGGATATGCCCGAACCGATCCTCGTTCGCAAAGCCGATATAACGCCCCCACTCGATCTCGCGCTCCCCGTTGCCGTCCCATTCCAGAATCTCGCTGCCGTCGGCCACCCACAGCAGCATCGAGCAGCCGTCCGCCATACCGATCAGCGGCAGCCATTGCCGGATCGCTTCTTCGCATACCGCTTCGATTGCAGGCAGCGCCATGCTCGTAAACGGCTTTAAACTCATTTCCAGCGTGACCCGCCGGAGAGCCTTTTTCGTTTCCGGTCGTCCTGTCGGCACCATTGCTACGCCCCCCGCCTGACCGCATCCATGATCATTTTGATAATCGCCAGATCCTGTACATAGTCCTCCGGCGTCGTCTTGGGAGACAAACCGTTGGCCGCCACCTCATAGAAATGTTCCAGCTCGCATGTATACGCGTCCTTATAGGTCGGACGAATGACCGTCTCTTGCAGCGCATGCCCGATCGTATCCCGGATCCGAAGCGTCGTCGGCAATTGACGCAGGTAGGGCGTATCGTACTGAACGAGAATCGATCTTTGCTCGCCGAACACCTCGATATGGGCATCGAAACGTCCCTGCCCGTCGACGCCGGTCTCGAACATGACATCGTAGCCGTCGTATTCCAGAATGGCGTTTTTGAATCTGCCGCCTTGCCGGGACGCGGCCGCCTTCACGCGCAGGGGCATGCCGAGCATCTCCCGCATCGCGGATATATCGTGGCTGTTTAAACCAAGCAGCAGACCGTAAGCGGCGTATTCTTCGCCGGAGGCTTCGCCGATCGCTTCCTTCATCAATCTTGCGTTTCGCTCCTTGCGGTCCCTAGCCGCTTCGGCCGGGATATCGTCGAACCGGTACACATGGGTGCCGGACTGGCCGGTAAAGTACGCGTTGGGCCCGATCATGTCGCGGACCCGCGCATAGTTGATCGGCCCAAGCTCCCGCACTTCCTCCAGCGCACGCAGGTAAGCCGGCGCGAATCTGCGCATGTAGCCGACCATCACCTGCGCTTGCGAAGCGTCGCGGGCCTGAATAATGTCGCGGGCCTCCGCTTCAGTCACGCACATCGGCTTTTCTACGAATACATGAATATTTCTTTGGAGCGCCGCAATCGCGCATTCGGTGTGGTACTCCATGTTATTCAGCACGAATACAGCGTCCATGGCGGTCCGGTCGAGCATATCCGCAGCGTTTGCATATAAGTTTTTGACGCCGTACTTCTCCCCCATTACGTTCAACAGCCGCTGAGAGATGTCGCACAAGGCGACGATCTCGTAGAGCTCCGGCAGCGATTGCAGAATCGGCAAATGAATGATTTGCGCGATCTCGCCCACGCCGATAATTCCGACTTTCAGTTTCTTCATCCTGCGCACTCCTTTAACTGAACCGATGCTGCGTGCTTCGCGGCCAGCAACTTTCGCTGCGCGCTTCGCGTTCGGAAACGCTCGTCGCAATGCGATTTGCACGACCGCCGCAGCCTAAATCTAGCGTCCCAGCGCGGTTATGTATACTTCAAATTGCGTCGATTCGTTCAATTCTGTGCATGCCGGGAAGGAATAGGAGCAAAAGGCCGAAAATAAACCGGCGCAAATCGAAATTCGGAGAAAACGGACGTCAAAAAACCGGATCGGCATCGATCCGGCGCTTCCAGCAAAAATCGTTAAGATAAACTATGTCGCGAGCGGCAGCCGCACCTGGAACACCGTGCCCGCCTCGCTGCTCCTGACCGCGATCTTGCCGCCGTGCAGCTCGACGATATTTTTGGCGATGGCAAGCCCGAGGCCCGATCCGCCGGTATGTCGAGAACGGGATTGCTCCATCCGGTAGAATCGGTCGAACAGCAGCGGGATCGCCGAGGCCGGCAGGGGCTCGCCGTAATTCACGATCTCCGCCACCGCCTCCGTCCCTTCTCGCCGCGCCTTGATTTCGATTCTACCGCCTTCCTTGCTGTACCGAATGGCGTTGTCGACGAGATTTTCGAACACACGCACCAGCTTGTCGCCGTCCGCCGACACGATCAGCTCCTTCTCCGCGAGCATCGTTACGCCTTCGACGCCCGCCTGCTCGAATTGAAGCCGGAACTGGACGGCCAGCTGCCCCAGCATCTCGACCAGATTGAGCGGGGAGAGCCGAAGCGGCAGCCCGGCGCTCGTGCGAGTATATTCGAACAGGTCGCTGATCAATCCTTGCAGCCGGAGCGCCTTGTCGTACGCGATGCCCGTGTAATGGCGCAGCTCGACCTCGTCGCGATAGCGGTCCTGCTCGATCAGTCCCAAATAGCCGACGATCGAGGTAAGCGGCGTGCGAAGATCGTGGGAGACGTTCGTGACGAGTTCCGTCTTGGCACGCTCCGTCCGCCGCTCTTCCTCGATAGCGCGTTTAAGCTGCTCGCTCATGCGATTGATGCGATCCGCCAGTACGCCGAGCTCGTCGCCCGTCCGGACGGGGATGCGGCTGTCGAATTTTCCTTCGGCGATCTCGCCCACCCCTTGCGTGATCCGCAGCAGATAACGGATGGTGCCATGGCTGAAGACGAACAAATAGACGATAAACAGCCCGAGAATCGCGAGCGCGAGCGTGATCGACCTGCCAAAGCGTTCGTAAAACCACCATGCCAGCGCATTCAGAATCGTAATATCGAATTGGACGGCAAGGACGTACAACAGCATCGCAGTACCGCCCGCGAACCCGAGACTGAACGCGACCAGGATCAGCAGCTTAAATCGCAGGCCGAGCAGCGGATTAGGGTTCAATTTTATAACCAACTCCCCACACCGTCTGGATCGGCTTGGCGCCGTCCAGCGCGTGCTCCAGCTTGTCCCGCAGGTTGCTGATGTGCACCATGACGGTGTTGTTCGATTCCAGATACTTGTCCTTCCATACCGCCTCGAAGATCGACTCGGCGCTGAACACCTGCCCGGGATGGCTCGCCAGCAAATGCAAAATATCGAACTCCGTCGAGGTCAGGTTAATATGCTTGTCCTCCGCCATGACGGTGTGCGTCTTCTTGTTAATCCGCAGCGACTGAATCTGGATGTCGTCCTCCTCGCGGTTGTGCCGCAGCCTGGCGTTCAGTCCGAACGTACGGCGAAGCAGCGACTTGACCCGGGCGACGAGCTCCAGCGGGTTGAACGGCTTGACCATATAATCGTCCGCACCGGTCATCAGCCCCATGATCTTGTCCATATCCTCTGCCTTGGCGCTAAGCATCAAGATCGGCACCGCATCGTCGGCGCGCACCGCGCGGCACACCTCGAGCCCGTCCATCTCGGGCATCATCACGTCGAGGATGACGAGCTGGACCGATTCCGACCGGATCAGCGACAGGGCCTGGCGGCCGTCCGCCGCCTTCAGCACGCGGTAGCCTTCGTTCAGCAGATAGATGGCGATCAGGTCCGCGATCTCCCGGTCGTCGTCTGCGATCAGAATCTGAGCGGCGTTCATCCGGTCCCCCCCTTTTTCCGTTTTCCATTCAGTATAGAAAAAACCAGTCGGTCAAACATTTGGTAAAGCTGAAGCATTTATAAAGATTTTCTAAACAAAGAACCGTTAGGCAGCGAAAACTGCTTAACGGTCCGATAAAAGACGCGGCGGGTTAAGCCTGGCCGAACAGGCTCTTGTACCGTCCGTATCCCTCTTGCTCGAGGTCCTCGACGGGAATGAAGCGCAGCGCGGCGGAGTTAATGCAATAGCGCAGGCCGCCGAGCTCGCGCGGACCGTCGTTGAACACGTGGCCGAGATGCGAATCGGCCTCGCGGCTGCGCACCTCCGTGCGGACCATGCCGTGCGTGAGATCCTCTTCCTCGCGGACGCCGCCCGATTCGAGCGGCTTCGCGAAGCTCGGCCAGCCGCAGCCGGAATCGAACTTATCCTTCGAACTGAACAGCGGTACGCCGGATACGATATCCACGTACAGCCCTTCGCGGTGATTGTCCCAGAATTCGTTGCGGAACGGATGCTCCGTCGCGTTGTTCTGCGTCACCTCGAACTGCAGCGGCGTGAGCCGCGAGCGCAGCGCTTCCTTATCCTTGTCCGTGTTCCAGTGCCGCTTGATATAGGCGTCGCGCCCGGAGCCTTTGCGGTACATTTTGTAGCGAAGCGGGTTTTTCTTATGATAATCCTGATGATAGTCTTCGGCCGGGTAAAATTCGGAGGCAGGCTCGATCGTCACCGCGATCGGCTTGTCGAAGCGTCCGCTGGCGTCCAGCTCCGCCTTCGTCTCCTCGGCGGCTTGCCGCTGCTCCTCGTTATGGTAGAAGATGACCGGGCGATACGACTCCCCGCGATCGAAAAACTGGCCGCCGCCGTCCGTCGGGTCCACGGATTGCCAGTAGATGCCGAGCAGCTTGCGATACGGGAACAGGTCCGGATCGAACGTGATTTGCACGGCCTCCTGATGTCCCGTCGTTTCCGAGCAAACCTGCTCGTAGGTCGGATTCGGCACATGACCGCCCGTATAGCCGGATACGATCCCGTTAATGCCCGGCAGCTCGTCGAACGGCGTCACCATGCACCAGAAGCAGCCTCCTGCGAACGTCGCTTTTTCAAATGTTTGGCTCATTTCCCCATCGCTCCTTCCGCGTATGCTACGCTTCTTATACGCAATGATTTACTTTTTGTGCATTTTAAATTCGAGGAACAGCTCGTTGTAGTGCGCGAGCATCCGCTTGCCCAAATTATCGTATACTTCAAGCTTATCCGTCAACGCGGGCTCCGGATAGAAGCGCTTGTCCTCCGCGATCTCGGCCGGCAGGACCGGAATCGCCTTGGCGTTGGGAGTCGCGTAGCCGACGTACTCGGCGTTTTGCGCCGCGTTTTCCGGCTCGAGCATGAAGTTCATGAACTTGAGCGCGCCGTCCAGGTTGCGGGCCGTCTTCGGAACGACCATGTTGTCGAACCAAAGGTTCGAGCCGTCCTTCGGAATGACGTAGTCGAGCTTGTCGTTCTCGTCCATGATCTCCGAGGCGTCCCCGGACCAGACAAGGCCGACAGCGGCCTCTTCGCCCGCCAGCAGCATCTTGATCTCGTCCCCGACGAGCGCCTTGACGTTCGGCGTCAGCTTCTTGAGCTTGGCGAGCGCCTCCTGCAAATGCGCTTCATTCGTATCGTTAAGCGAATAGCCGAGGCTGTTGAGTCCCATCCCGATGACCTCGCGCGCGCTGTCGACGAGCAGGATGTTGTTGCGCAGCGACGGATCCCACAGATCGTCCCAGCTGTCGAACTTCAGGTCGCCGACCAGCTCGGGGTTGTATACGATGCCGACCGTTCCCCAGAAGTAGGGGATCGAGTAAACGTTGCCCGGGTCGAACGACTGGTTCAGGAAACGGGCGTCTATATTCGCAAGGTTTGGCAGCTTGGCATGGTCGATCGGCAGCAGCAGGTTTTCCTCGCGCATCTTGCCGATCGCATAGTCGGACGGGACCGCGATGTCGAACGTCGTGCCGCCCTGCTCGATCTTGGTCATCATCGCCTCGTTCGAGTCGAACGTCTGGTAGATGACCTTGATACCGGTCTCTTGCTTGAACTTGTCCAGCAGGTCGGGATCGATGTAATCGCCCCAGTTGTATACGGTGAGCGTATCCGCGCCCGAGTAGCCCTGCGAGGAATTGAGCCTGTTGATAGCGATGAGCAGGCCGCCCGCGATGACGAGGACGGCGATGAATGTCCGGACCAGGCTGTTCATCGCGGCACCCCCGTTCCGAGTCGCTTCGCGCTGCGCCGGTTCAGCACGTAGTAGCCGAGCACGATGAGCAGCGTGAACAGGAAGATAAGCGCCGACAGTGCGTTGATCGACAGAGAGACGCCCTGCCGCGCGCGCGAGTAGATCTCGACGGACAGCGTGGAGAAGCCGTTGCCGGTGACGAAAAAGGTGACGGCGAAGTCGTCGAGCGAGTATGTCAGCGCCATGAAAAATCCGGCAAAAATGCCCGGCTTGATAAACGGCACGATGACCCGCGACAGCACCTGCCAGCCGCTCGCGCCCAGATCGCGCGCCGCATCGATAAGCGTTGGGCTCATCTCCTGCAGCTTGGGCAGCACCATGAGCACGACGATCGGCACGCTGAACGCGATGTGCGACAGCAGCACGGACGTGAAGCCGAGCCGGATGCCGGCCATCGTGAACATGACGAGCAGCGACGCGCCGATGATGACGTCCGGACTGACGATCAGCACATTGTTCATCGATAGCAGCGCATTGCGCGAACGCCTCGTTCGCGTCCGCATGATGGCGAGCGCCCCGATCACGCCGAGAATCGTCGAAATGGTCGACGACAGCAGCGCGATGACGACCGTGTTCAGCACGATGATGAGCAGGCGCGCGTCCTGAAATACTTCGCCGTAATATTCAAGCGTGAAGCCCTCAAAGCCATGCATCGTGCCGCCGCTGTTGAACGAGTAAAAGATCATGTAAGCGATCGGCGCGTACAAAACCGCGAACACGACGATCAAATAAGCCGACTGCCAGCGTCTTGCCGCCCTCATCGTCTCACCCTTCCTGCCTGGCCGGTCCCCGTGAGCAGCATGATGACGACCATGGCGATGATCAGGAACACCGCGATGGCCGCGCCCATTCCCCAGTCCTGCGTGACCAGAAAGTGCTGCTCGATCGCGGTGCCGAGCGTGATGACCCGGTTGCCCGCCACGAGCCGCGTGATCATGAACAGCGACAGCGCAGGGATGAACACAGCTTGGCAGCCCGCCTTGACGCCGTCAAGCGTGAGCGGGAAGACGACCTTGCGGAACGTCGTCCAGCCGGAGGCCCCGAGATCCCGCGCCGCGAATACGAGCGAAGGATTCAGGTCCTCGAGCGCATTATAGACCGGCAGGATCATGAACGGGATAAAAATGTACACCGATACGAACACGAAGCTGAAGTCGGTGAACAGAATCTGTTGGCGGCCGATCCCGAGCGCCTCGAGCGCGCCGTTGACGAAGCCGTACGTGCCGAAGATGCCGAGGAAAGCGTACACCTTTAGCAGCAGATTGACCCAGCTCGGCAGGATGAGCAGCAGCAGCCACAGCTGCTTGTGCTTCATCTTGGTCAGCGCGTATGCGGCCGGGTAGGCGATCAGCAGTGAGAACACGGTAATCAAGAAGGCGTACCAGATCGAGCTGACCGTCATTTTCAGATAGATCGGCGTCAGAAACTTCTCGTAGTTGCCGAACGTGAAGCCACCATCGATGTCGAAGAAGGAATCGTAGACAATAAGAGCGATCGGAATGACGATGAACAGCGCCATCCAGGCCAGATATGGCGCCAGGTAGACGTTGCGCTTAGCGTTCATTGGCGCTCTCCTCGTACGCGAGCAGCCGCCGGTCGAACTCTTCCTCGGTCTCGCCGAAGCGCATGACATGAATCGCCTCCGGATCGAAGCCGAGTCCGACCCTTTCCCCAACCGTCGCTCGCTTCGTCGAATGCACCATCCACTCGTTGCCCGCGTCGTCGTAGCCGATGATCTCGTAGTGTACCCCGCGGAACAGCTGCGAATCGACCTTCACGACCAGCTTGCCCGATTCGGGCGGCGTAATCTCCAGATCCTCGGGACGGATGACGATCTCGACAGGCTCGTCCGGCCGGAAGCCGCCGTCCACGCACTCGAACGTATGCCCCGCGAAGCGGACCTCGTAGTCGCGGACCATCTGCCCCGCCACGATATTCGACTCCCCGATAAAGTCGGCCACGAAGCGGTTGATCGGCTCATCGTAAATGTCCGTCGGCGTGCCGCTCTGCTGGATCGTGCCTTCCTTCATGACGAAGATCTCGTCCGACATCGCCAGCGCTTCCTCCTGGTCGTGCGTGACGAAGATGAACGTAATGCCAAGCCGTCGCTGCAGCTCGCGCAGCTCGTACTGCATCTCTGTGCGCAGTTTGAGGTCGAGCGCCGACAGCGGCTCGTCCAGCAGCAGCACCTGCGGCTCGTTCACGATCGCCCGCGCGATCGCCACCCGCTGCCGCTGGCCGCCGGACAGCTCGGTGATCTGCCGCTTCTCGTAGCCCTTCAGGTTGACGAAGCGCAGCGCCTCAAGCACCTTGTTCTCGACGTCCGCCTGCTTCATGCGCTTGATCCGCAGGCCGAAGGCGACGTTCTCGAACACATCGAGATGCGGGAACAGCGCGTAGTCCTGGAACACCGTATTCACCTGGCGCTCGTTGGCGGGTACGCGGTTGATCACTTTCCCGTCAAAATAAATCTCGCCCGACGACGGTTCCTGAAACCCCGCGATCAACCGCAAAATCGTCGTTTTGCCGCAGCCCGACGGCCCGAGCAGCGTATAGAACTGCCCGCGCCGAATCTCGAAGCTCACTTCCTTCAGGACGGTCTCCCCGTCATCGTAACTTTTGGTCACCCGCTCGAAGCGGATGATCGGCTGCTCTGCGCTTGCGCCCATTCCGACTCTCCCATCTATGCGAACCCTGTCGATTCTCTTATTATCTCCTATTACCCCGATATCGCAACCGCCGTCCGCGTTCGCGAGCCCAGAAGGCGATTATGCTCGCGCACCGCGCTTGCGGCCCAAGTTTCAGGTCCATCGCCTTCTCTACAGCCTGCGATCACGTTCGCACGCCGCGTTTACGGCCAATCGCCTTCTCTACAGAAGGCGATCACGTTCGCACGCCGCGTTTTCGCCCCATCGCCTTCTCTACAGAAGGCGATCATGCTCGCATGCCGCGTTTTCGCCCCATTGCCTTCTCTACAGAAGGCGATCATGCTCGCGCCCAACGTTTCCGGCCCATCGCCTTCTCTACAGAAGGCGATCATGCTCGCATGCCGCGTTTTCGCCCCATCGCCTTCTCTACAGAAGGCGATCATGCTCGCATGCCGCGTTTTCGCCCCATTGCCTTCCCTACAGAAGGCGATCATGCTCGCGCCCAACGTTTCCGGCCCATCGCCTTCTCCACAGCAGGCAACCACACGAAAAGCCGGCAAGGCGCCCAAGCATGCGCCATGTCGGCTGGACAGCTTATCTTCCGCTTCTTATCTAGTCTCGGCGCGTAGCCGTTCGATCTCGTCGATCGGCAAGCCGGTCAGATCCTGGATGAGCTCCGGCGCCATTCCTTTGCCGAGCATACGGACGGCGATAGTGCGCTGGCTCTCGGCCATCCCTGCTTCACGACCTTCTTCCCGGCCGTCCGCCCTGCCCTGCTTCCACCAGCTGTTTTCCCATTCCATGATCTTGGCCACTTGACTCGCCTCCCCTTGCTTCATTCGGTCGACTTCAAGTTTCAACAGCTCTTCCTCGTCCGGACCGAGCCTGATGTACGATTCAAAAAAGACGGCCAACAGCTCCATCCGCGCCGGATCGAGCTCCAACCGGATCAGCATCCGCAAAAATGCCAGCTTGACCTGCAGCGATTCGCTTTTATTATAGCCCAAACTGCTGAGCAGCGCAGCAGCGACGGGATTGGCAGACCCAACGAACTCCCGCCAGTTGCGATGTTTGAGCTGCAGCCGCAGATAACGGAAGCGCATGACGTCAAGGAACGGAAACGACCAGCCGAACCGGTCCGGCTCGGCACGCTTGCGCCCGTGGCTGAACACCGCGATCGGCAAGATGCGCCTGCGGTGCGTCTCGTACAGCTTCGATGCGTACAAAAACATCCGCTCCGCGAATGCCGGCTCATAATAGGATTGCGGTTCAATGTGGATGATGATTAGCGTCTCCTCGCCCCTTAGCCTAGTCTCGATCAGCAAATCCACGCGCCCTTTCCGGCCGCCCGCCAAGTCTGTCGCGACCTCCTCCGACAGAAACACCGTATGCGAAAAATCGATTTCCTTCGCGACGTCGGGAAAAAACAGCTCCATGAATTCCTTGAAAAACGTTCGAATGAGCGTCTTGAACAACTGATCGTGATCCAGCTTCAACCTCCGCGCCTCCTCGCCCGAACGCAAAAACGCCGCCCGGGCTCCCGTAGGAGCCGAGCGGCGCATGCTTTGCGTCCGTATCGCATCTATGCGATCATCTTACCATCGCGGCACGACCGCGGCAACTTCCCTTCCGATTACCTGAACCCGCGAAGAAAATCGACGGCCAGCTTAATATCCCGCTCCGGACTCTCGCCGACCTCGCGCTCGATCGTCAGGAAGCCCTCGTAGCCGATATCCTGCAGCGCCTGCAGGTAAGCGGGCCAATCCACGCCGCCCTCGCCGAGCGGCAGCTCGCGGTAGTATTCGCCGGACTCGCCCTGCTCCGCCAGCTTTTCGTGCGACATCGCCTCGTAGCCGAGCGCGCCGTAAATATTGCGGGGATCCGTCTCCTGCAGCCGGATGCCGTCCTTGGCGTGCGTGTGCACGATATAATCGCGAAGATTGTAGACGCCTTGCACCGGATCGTCGCCCGTCACCATGACCATGTTGGCCGGATCGAAATTGACCGACACGCCCTTCGTGCTCATCTTGTCGAGGAAGCCCTTCAGACGCGCCGAAGTCTCGGGGCCGGTCTCGATCGCGAAAAAGGCGCCACGCTCGCTCGCGTAACGGCCGAGTTCCTCGACCGCATCGTGCATCGCGGCGTACACGTCGCTTGACTCGTCCTCGGGCACGATGCCGATATGCGTCGTGACCACGTTCGTGCCGAGGTCGAGCGCCAGATCGAGAATCCGCTTGGACTTCTCGACCTTCCAGCCGTTCTCGCGACGGTCCTGGAAGCCGTGTCCCGCGAGATCCCCGACGAGCGCGGAGATCCGCAGGCCCAGCGAATCTACGTATGCGCGCAGTTCCGCTCTAGCCGCCGCATCCAGCTTGTCCGGATCCATCTCGCCTTCCACAGCGTAGATCTGTACGCCCTCGGCGCCGATCTCCTTCGCCTTCAGCAGTCCGTCGCGCACGCCCACCCGGAAGCTGTCGACGATGACGCCGATCGGATTCGCGATTTGCACCATACGTTTTTGTCCCCTTCCTCTTTCAAGTTGCCTTTACCCGGCTTATCCTTTAACCTGCATTTCCAACTTACACTTCCGACCAGATGCGCCGCGCGTTAGCCAGCCCGATGCGCGAGCCCTGCTTGCACTCTTCCATGCCCTCGAACTCCAGCGACAGATAGCCGTCGTAGCCGGAAGCCTTCACTGCGCGCAGCACCTCGCGCACGTCGATGTCGCCCTGGCCGAAAATCGAGCCCCGCAGGTAATTGCCGGCCGCCGTCTTAAACCAGCCCTCGCCGGGATCTCGGTCGCCGCGCCGCAGGTAGAAATCCTTCAAGTGCACGATAGACGCCTCGCCGATCGACCGCTTGACAGCCGCCGCCGGATCCTCGTCCAGGCACATGTAATTGCCGATGTCGAGGGTAAGGCGGAAGTTCGGATGATTCGTCTCCGCCAGCAATCCCAGCACCCGCTCGCTGGACTGCATGTAGTAGCCGTGATTTTCCACGCTGGTCACGACGCCGACCGATGCCGCGTACTCCGCGATGCGGCGGCAAGCATCCGCCAATCTCGGCAGCTCGCGCCAGAATTGTCCGACCGATGCGCCTTGGCGCGAGGCGACGTCGTGCCGCATCTTCTTGACGCCGAGCGCGAGCGCGATGTCGACTTCGCCCTTGACGCGTTCGATCTCCGCTTCGTACGCCTCTTCGTCTTCGACCGCAAAATTCGCCCCAACCGCGTAGTTGGAAATCTCGAGCCCCGCAGCAGCAGCACGGGCCACGATCTCTTCAATCAATCCCGGCGTCCGGATATCGAAGCCGATCGGTACGATCTCGACGTGCTCGCAGCCCTGCTCCGCGATCCAGTCGATCGCGCCCGTCACCGTCAACTCGCCCGATTCGATCGCGCGGTACAAGCTATATGTGCTGAGTCCCAGCTTCATTCCCGTTCACTCCTTTATACCCCTTGCGTCTTAAATTACAGCTCAATCTCTTTGCCCAGCTCAGCCGACTCATAGATCGCGCGCAGAATCCGCATCATCGTCAGACCGTCCTCGACCGGGCTCAGCGGCTCCGTGCCGGAAGTCGCCGAAGCGATAAAGCTGTCGATTTCCGACTGGAACGCTTGCTGGAAGTTGAACTTCAGGCTGTCGACCTGCGGGGTCACGTTCAGGATCGTGTCATGCCGCTCCGAGACGATCGTCAGCTCCGGATCGATCTCGAAGCCGCCCTTGGTGCCGTACAGCCTGACCGCGGACTCGTCGCTCTTGGCATGCAGCGCGTAGCTGACTTCGACGAGCAGGGACGCGCCGTTCTCGAACCGGATGAGCGCGTTCGCCAGATCCTCGACCGTATTGCGCGAAGCGTCGTAGTCGGCCGCCTGGTAGAAGGACAGACCCTTGACGTTCGAGCGGTTGCCGAGCTTGTTGTATACGTTGCCGCTGACCGACTTCACCTTCGGACGGCCCATCAGATACCAGGACAAGTCGATGACGTGCACGCCGATATCGATCAGCGGACCGCCGCCCGAACGGTCCTTGTCAGCGAACCAGCCGCCCGGATTGCCCAGACGTCGGATCAGGGACGCTTTTGCATAATAAAGCTCGCCGAATTCGCCTTGCTCCGTGAAGCGCTTGGCCAGTTGAGCGTTTGCGTCGTAGCGGCGGACGAAGCCCACTTGCAGTATACGGTCGCTCGACCGAACCGCGTCGCGTACGGCTTCGGCTTCTTCCACCGTCATGCTGAGCGGCTTTTCCACGAGCACGTGCTTGCCCGCCTTGACCGCGGCGATCGCGATCTCCGCGTGCGTATGGTTCCATGTGCAAACGCTGACGGCTTCCACTTCCGGATTCGCCAGCAGGTCATGATAGTTCGTGTAGACGCTCGAAGCGCCGTATTTCTCCGCCGCCTTGTCCGCGCGCTCTCTGTTCAGGTCGCAGACCGCGACGATCGTTGCGTTCTTGTTGGCCGCGTATGCATTCAAGTGCGATTCAGAGATCGAACCCGTGCCGATAACGCCGATGCCCAGCTTTTTCACAGGTATTGCCTCCCTCTACTCATTTGTCTACCTGTACTATAAAATGAATAGAGCAGACCAGCCATGAATAGCTATGCTGGCAATTTGTAATATTGTGCGATATGGAGGTGCCGCCGCATGGACCGCAATCCCGCGCTGCTGGAGCCCATGGATATGCCCGATCCCCAATTTCCGCTCAAGATCCATCAATGCCGCATCGAGCGGATCGGGACCACCGCTTTTCCTTCTCATTGGCACGAGCATATGGAGTTTCTATATATCGTCGAAGGCCGGGCGCGCATTTCCTGCAACGCCGACAGCTTTGACGTCGGTCCCGGAGACTTGATCGTCGTCAACTGTGCCGATCTTCATCATGGCGTGAGCCTTTCGGATCATTTGTTTTATTATGCGGTCATCTTCGATCCCGACCTGCTGCACAGCCATCGGATCGACTCGGCCGAGACGAAGTTTATTACGCCGATCGTCCGGTCCCGCATCCGCTTCGCGAACCTGATCGCCGGCGATGCCGCCATCAAGGACAGTCTCGACGAACTGATCGCCGAGTTTCAAAAAAAAGATGTCGCTTACGAGCTCTCGGTTAAATCGTGTCTGTTCCGGCTGCTCGCGGTCATGCTCCGCGGACATGTCGCCGAGAGCATGCCGCAAGGCGAGTTGGCTTCCCGCATCAGACGGCTGACTCGGATCGAGCCGGTGCTGCAGTATATCGAAGATAACTATGCCAAGCGGCTTGACGTGGAGACGCTGGCCGGCATCGCGGGCATGAGCCGTTATCATTTCAGCCGCGTCTTCAAGGAGCTTACCAGCCGCTCGGTCACCGATTACGTGAACTTCGTGCGAATCGGCCGCTGCGCCCAGGACCTGCGCTATACGAACAAGACGGTGTCGGAGATCGCGCTCGAGCACGGCTTCAGCGATATCTATTATTTCAGCCGACTGTTCAAGAGCTATTGCGGCGTCTCCCCTTCCTCCCTGCGCGGACGCACCGCGCCAGCCTGACCGACAGCCAGTCCGCTAAAAGCCGGAGCAGGACCGTTTCCCGGACGGCCGCTTCAGGCTTTTTGTCGTTATTGCGCCGTTTGACGGAGATTCCGTCGGATAGCGGCGTATCGGCATTTTTCCTATATCAACAAATTGTAACGTTATGTATACTAATTGTATCAAAATCATAGAGGAGGACGCCCTATGAAGGACAGGGCATGGACGGCGCCGCGCGACACGGTTCCCGAACTTCTGCGAAACCGCGCCAGACGATCGCCGAACGACATCGCATTCAGCTTCCCCGGCTTCGATCAGCATTACGACTGGCGGACGATCTGGGAGGAAGTCCGAAGGTTGTCCGAGGGCATGCTCTCGCTCGGCATACGCCCCGGAGACAGAGTCGCCTTGCTCATGCAGGGACGAATAGAACTCGTCCTTCTTATCTTCGCTTCAGCCTGCATCGGGGCCGTCGCGGTCCCCCTTAATACATACAGCAAAAAAGAAGAGCTGCGCGCGCTCCTCGCGGACTGCAAGCCGGCTGCCTTGTTGTTGGACAAAGAGGGCCAGCGACAATCGTACGTGACCATGGTCGCCGAGCTGCTCGCGGAGACGGGAGGCGCGCAAGGCCATCATGCCGAATGCCCGGTGCCGCGTCATCTGTTCGTGCTCGCGGAGCGGGCGGAGGTCCGCGCGCCTTTCCGCGCCTACGCGGAGCTGGCCGAAGAAGCGGCCAAGGTCGGACCGCAAGCATTCGGAAATGCCGCCGCCGGGCGCGACCTCCGCGACCCGCTCGTCCTCCTTTATACATCCGGCACCTCCGGCAAACCCAAGGGCGTACTCCGCTCCACAGCGTCCTTTATGACTGCCGCCCGATCTCCCAAACGCACAGGCCCGGCCTCGGCCTTGCTGATTCGGCTGACGGACCGGCTGACGCGCAAGCTGTCCGTCATGAGTCTGCTGCCCCTCTACCATATGGGCGGGTTCGGTACGATCTTCACTGCCTTGAAGGCCTGCTCGATCCGCATCGTCATGCTCAGCCACTACAGTCCGAACAGCGCGCTCGCCTTCATCGAACGCTTCAAATGCCGCGTTCTGATCGGCACCCCGTTCATGATCGAGCAGATGCTCTCCTCCGAAGCGAGGGACAAGCACGACCTGCGCAGCCTGCTCGGGCTCGTATTCACGTCTTCCGCCGTCGACCGCCGCGTGCTCGATCGCATCGCGCGGGAGCTGCATATCTACTTTTTCATGGTCAGCTACGGCTCGACCGAGGCGGGCGCGGTCGCCAACGGTGTCTGCATTACGGACCGCAAACCCCATCCGGTGCTGTCGCCGCTGTATGGCCTGTTCATGCAATCGAAGCTGGTGAGCGGGTTCATCGGACTGCAGCAGTTCATGTCGTGCGAATACAGTCTGGCCGGCAAGGTGGATAAAAACGTAGAGGTGGCGATCGTGGACGCCGAGACCGGCGCCCGGCTGCCGGCCGGGGAACAAGGCGAGATCCGCATCCGGAGCCACCGGGTCATGCGTTATGCCGGACAGTCGGATGCCGAAGACGCAGGACCTTCTGCAGACGGCTGGTTCCGCTCCGGCGATCTCGGTTACCTGGACGCGAGCGGCCATCTGATCGTTACCGGCCGTATCAAGCGCATCATCTCCCGCGGCGGGGAAAAGATCTCGCCCGTCGAGATCGAACATGCGCTGCTCAAGCTTCCCGGCGTCGAAGCGGCGTTTGTCGTAGGCGTGCCCGACGACAAATACGGAGAGCAGGTGTGCGCCTGCATCGTCCCCCGCCGCGACGCCACGCTCATCACCGAGAAAATCAGGCACGACCTCGCCGGCATGCTGTCCGCCTTCAAGATTCCCGCACACATTCTATACGTGCCGTATCTGCCCATGTCCCCGACTGGCAAAATCGCGGTGGCAGACGTGCGCGGACTGGCGCTCGCCCAGCTCGGGGAACCCGCGGAGAGCAGGCGCAATGCGTAGCTATTATCCCGGCATCACGCTGTTCAAGGTGCTTGGCTGCATACTCGTCGTTTTTTCCCACGAGCTGTTCCTTCCGATCATGTCGACGATGGACAACCGCCAACTGTCTTTTGCCGGCCTGTCGTTTGGCACCGTCGTGCCGGGTTTTTACCTGATCGCAGGCTTTCTCGCTTATCAAGGCTGGATGCATGCCGCCGATGCGGGCGCGTATGTGCGGAAGTATGTATCTCGGATTGCGATCGTGTACGGGCTGTTGTGCCTGCTCAACACGGGACGTCAGATCGCGGGCGCGATCCTGCACGGCGATACGAGCGCGAGCGGACTGCTGGCATTGGGAAAAAGAGTCGCGCTCCGGATCTTCGTCGAGGGCGCTTACCAGCAGCTTTGGTTCATCCCGCCGCTGATCTTCGGTATTCTCGTATCGTATGCGCTCGTATCGGGCGGACGCGAGCGGCAGTTGATCGGGCTCGCGGCGCTGGCGCTCGCGGCAGCGCAGTGCCTCGCCGGCACGCCGAGCGGACCGGTCAGATCGGCCTGGCCCGAGCTGTTCGGGTCTGAAGGCGCGCGGATGGCGGCGAAGGCGCTCGTCAACTACGGCGGCTTCGGACTCGTCTTCGTCGGCGCGGGCGTGCTGCTGGCACGGCATGAGGAAGCGTTCAAAAGGCTGCCGGTCCGTCCGCTGCTCGCGCTCACCGGCCTCCTAGCCGCCGCGGAGACCGCCTTTCTATGGAGAACGGCAGACTGGAGCGACGATTACAGACTGGCCTTTTCGACGCTGCCGGCTTCGGTATTGATGTTCTACGGCATCGTGCGCATACGCTGGGATGCGGTCAGGCGGCATCATCGGCTGCTCAACCGATTCAGCCTCGTGACTTTTTTCGGCCATACGCTGTTGATCAAGCTCGACCTGCTCGCGCTCGGACGGACCCATGCGAACCCTGGCGTACTGCAGGAGATCTTGATATCCTTCCTCACGCTGGCGCAATGCGCGGCGCTGACCTACGCATGGATGCGCTTGGTCAAGCAACGCGGCGAGCGCCCGTCGGTCCCCCGGTTAACCGAGGGACAGGCCGAAGTCTCCAGGGCGGGATAGCGGGATAGGCCGTATTCCCTCGTGCTTCGCCGTCAGCCTTCGCGCCGGGTATCACGCCGACGTCTGCGTCTCGCCGTGCGCCAGACGCAGCCGGATCATGTGCCAGGACAGCGGACCGAGCGTGGCCGCGAGCCGTCCGCCGTCTACTATGGCGTCCCCGCGGCCATGAGGAACGACGCGGTAAGGCTCGCGCGCCGTGTTGGTCGCCTTCGGATCGTCGCTCTCCAGCGTCTGATGCTCGATGACCGCAAGGTCGCCAAAGCTGCGAATATCCGCCGCCAGCCGCATCGGCTCCCGCTGATCCTTGTTGACGAGAAACACCGCGAGCTCTCCCGCCGCCTCGTCGTATACGGCCGCGACATCCAGGTAGGGCACGTCCGTATAGTCTTTGCTGTCGTACTTGGGCGACTCGATCAGCGGATGCAAGGATACGCCGCGACCGTACAGCGAAGCCTGCATGAACGGATAAAAGATCGTCTGCCGCCAGGCGGCTCCGCCCGTCTCGGTCATAATCGGCGCAATGACGTTGACTAGCTGGGCCAGGCAAGCGATTTTCACCCGGTCCGCGTGGCGCAGCAGGGTGATCAGCATGCTGCCTACGAGAAGCGCGTCCTCGTGCGTATAGACGTCCTCGAGCAGCGGCGGCGCCGTCTGCCAGGGCCGCTGCTTGGCGTCCGCATCGTTCGAATGGAACCAGACGTTCCACTCGTCGAACGACAGCCGCATCGTTTTTTTGCTCCGCTTCTTGGCTTTGATATAATCGCAGATCGCCGTCACCTCGCGGATAAAGGCGTCCATGTCCAGCGAGGCGGCCAAGTAGTTGCCCGTATCGCCGTCCAGATTGCCGTAGTACGTATGGAGCGACAAATAGTCGACCTCGTCGTACGTGTGATCGAGCACGGTCGCCTCCCATTCGGCGTAGGTCGCCATTTTGCGGGCCGAACTGCCGCAGACGACCAGCTCGATCGAGTCGTCCACCCACTTCATCGCCTTCGCCGTCTCGGACGCCAGCCTGCCGTATTCCGCCGCCGTTTTGCGTCCGATCTGCCAGGAACCGTCCATCTCGTTGCCCAGACACCATGTCTTGAAGCCATGCGGCTCCGGATAACCGTGAGCGATGCGCAGGTCGCTCCAGTACGTGCCGGAAGGATGATTGCAATACTCGACCAGGCTGCGTGCCGCATCGACGCCTCTCGTTCCCAGATTGACGGCCATGTTCACCTCGGCGCCGACCGAATTCGCCCAGACTGCGAATTCGTTCGTACCGACAGCGTTCGGCTCGACCGTGCGCCAGGCCAGATCGAGCCTGCGGGGCCGCTCCGCGGCGGGACCTACCCCGTCCTCCCAATTGTAGCCGGACAAGAAGTTGCCCCCGGGATACCGAAGCAGCGGAACGCGCAGCTCGCGGACAAGCGCCGCCACGTCCCGACGGAATCCGCTCTCGTCGGCTTCAGGATGCCCCGGCTCGTAAATACCGCCGTATACGGCCCTGCCCAGGTGCTCGACAAAGGAACCGAACAGCCTGTTGTCGACCTCTCCCGCGATATAATCCTTATCGAGTATCAGCTTGCTTTGCTTTGCATCCAATACGCTCTCTCCCTCATGTTCAGCTCTTTTATTCTATTTATTTTAAAACTATTTAAAACAATTTATATTTTTATAATATTTTGTATAATTCTCCCTGTCAATAAGATTGAATGCGCTTTCCGAAAAAGTGTTATAAATTTATTTAAAATTAAAGTATCGCCCACTTTCGCTTAATCGACTGAATTTTTATTGTCCTGCGGCCTTTTCCGCCACGCCTTCCTTCGCTTCAAACAGAATCATTGTTTTAAACATTTATTTGACCCCATAGATGAAATATAATTAGAAAAATGCCAAAACGCGTCTTCGCCGGACGACTATCCGCAAGCAGAGGAGAACGCCGTTCATGATCCATATCAAGGAACTCAAATCGGGAATAAATATATTCAAGGCGCTTAGCTCCGAGATCCGCATCCAGATCCTCGACCTGCTGGTCAAGCACCATAACCTGAATCTGAACGACTTGGCGCAGAAGCTCAACTTGACCAACGGGGCCATCACGATGCATATCAAAAAGCTGGAGGAGAGCGGGCTCATTCACATCGTCACGAACGTGGGCAAGCACGGGCTGCAAAAGATGTGCCATCTGAACGAGGACAAGCTGCTGGTGGAGCTGCGGGGAAAAGAGGAGGACAACTTCTACGAAACGGAGCTGCGGGTCGGCCACTACAGCAACTATGCTGCCGTCCCTACTTGCGGACTGGCAACCAAGGACAGCCTGATCGGCACGTTCGACGATCCGCGTTACTTCGCCGATCCGAGCCGCGTGGACGCCGGCATCGTATGGCTCACCGAAGGCTTCCTCGAATACCGGGTTCCCAACTATTTGAAGCCGACCCAGAGCTTCAAGGAACTCCAGTTCATGATGGAGATCGGCTCGGAGGCGCCCGGCACCTCCGAGAATTGGCCGTCGGATATCACCTTCTCCCTGAACGGCATGAAGCTTGGCACCTGGACTTGTCCGGGCGACTTCGGCGACGTGCGCGGCACTTACAATCCCGATTGGTGGCCGCAGAACTGCAATCAATACGGCTTGCTCAAGATCGTCCGCATCAACGACGAGGGCAGCTTCATCGACGGTTACCGGATCGGCCAATTGACGTTGCCCGAGCTCGATCTGGACTACAAGAGCGATCTGATGTTCCGGATCGAGGTCGATCCGGAATCGGCGAATAAAAAAGGGCTGACCGTGTTCGGCCGCAACTTCGGAAATTACGATCACGACATTCTGATCCGCGTGCTGTATCTGGAAGAATAACGACAGTCCGTCTGCCTCCGCCCTGCCGGATAGGCCAATTGTTGCACTTGGCCCATCGAGCGGGGTTTTCTTTCAGATGCCCCCTTATCCTTTCCCCTCCGGATTTCCGAACCTCCGCTTCGCATTTAATTTAAACAAATTAAAAATAGTTTAAAACTTTCTGCAACTTAATTTTAGCCAAATCCATAAGAAAAGCAAGGAAAATATCCAAAAAATAGTTTATATAACGCTTACATCATTGGATTGACAATTCGTTTGACTGGAAATATGATGTAATCGAAAAACAGTTTTAGATTTATTTAAAACTATGCAAAAAAAGGGCGGTGATGTCCAGGCAAGCTTGGCGCATTCTCGGGAGCGGAGTCGAGAGAGATGGTCCTGTGCATCGAGCCTCACACTAAGGAGGAATAAGATAATGATCGAGTCCGGGTTAAAGCCACGCAGAAAGGCGCTCTACTACTCGGCGATCCTGGCGGCAGCAGCTGCAGTATGGCTGGTTTCCCCCAAGGATGCTTCAGCCTACACGCTAAGCAGCGGCAGCTTCAACGTCACGACCGGCACGAATGGCGAAATCAGCAGTCTGACGATTGCCGGCGACTCGTTCGCCACGAACTATGTGATGAACGGCACCAACGCTCCCAACCAGAATACGTCCGATCATCAATGGCTGGGCGAGCTGATGTTCACCTACCGGCTAGGCAGCGGGGCCTGGACCAAGGCCTGGACGAGCAAATCGGCGGATGCGCGGACGCAAAGCCAGTCCGGCAGCACGGTCAACGTTACCTACCAGAACTCCGCCAATGCAGAAGGCATCCGCAACTTCAAGGTGGACCAATCCTACTCCCTTGCGAGCGACTATCTGCGCTGGCAGATCACGGTCACGAACACCAGCACGCAGACGCTGGAGATCGGCGACTTCGGACTGCCGCTACCGTTCAATGAATTCTGGTCCGGCGGCAACAATGAAGAGATCTACGAGACCCGCGTCGTCACGCATTCGTTCGTCGGCAACAACAACTCCTACATCACCGCGCAGCGTCCGAGCGGTATCGGACCGTCGCTCCTGATGGTCCCCGACGCGACGACCGGCGCCGGATTCGAGTACATGGACAACTGGCGGACCGAGGAGCACCCGGGCAGCACCTGGGCGGCGGATCAGGGCGGATGGCCGGAGGGCCTGACCGTTTTCTACATCCATTCCAACGTCATCAAGAGCACGAACCGCGGCTACCTGACCAATACAAGCTTGACGCTCGCGCCGGGCGCAAGCAAGACGTACGCCTTCAAGTTTTTCAAGGCGAACGGCGAACAAGGCGTCAAGGACCGGCTGTACAGCGAAGGACTTATCGACGTCAACGTCGTCCCCGGCATGATTGTCCCCACCAACCAGACGGCGAAATTCGATCTCCATACGTCCAAGACGATTGCCTCCGTGACTTCGGACGCCCCTTCGCAGACGACGATCGCCTCGCTCGGCACGACCGGCACCGACCACAAGCTCTACTCGCTCTCGATGAGCAAGCTCGGACCGAACAATATCACCGTGACGTACGGCAGCGGCGAGAAGACGGTCCTGCAGTTCTATGCGATCGAACCGATCGACCTTGCCTTGCAGCGCCACGCGACCTTCATGGTGAACAATCAGCAGTGGAACGCTCCCGGCACGATCAAGGACAAAGTGTACGACGACTGGATGATGCAGACCAAAGCCAAGCGCAACAACTTCACGGGCTACTGGGGCTGGGGCGACGACTGGGGCCTGACCCACGGGCAATTCCTCGCCGAGAAAAACGTGCAGACGCCAGTCGCTTCGGAGGTCACGTCCCTCGATCAGTATTTGGAGACGGCGATATGGACCAATCTGATGAACGGCCACCACATCGACTATCTCGTGCCCGACTTCCTGATGGCCTCGCCCAACACGACGCCGACTTATCGCGGCTATGCCTACCCTCACATTTACAATACCTACTTCAGCATGTATAAGATCGCCAAGCTGTATCCCGGACTGGTCACCTATATCCAGCCGCGGACGACCTACCTGCTCCGCGCCTACAATATCATGAAGGCGTTATACGATGGTCCGGTCGCCTACAACTGGAACACCGGCCTGATGGGCGAGCTGACGACGCCAGAGATCATCAAGGCGCTGCAGGACGAAGGCTACACGACGCAGGCGAACGACATCATCGCCAAGATGGCGACCAAGTACAACAACTTCAGCGGCGCCGCCTATCCGTACGGCTCCGAGTACAACTACGATAACACGGGCGAGGAAGCCGTCTACACCCTGGCCAAGATGAACAACAACAGCACGATCAAGAGCAAGATCAATACGAAAACGCGGGCCACGCGCGGCCAGATGCCGCTGTGGTACCTCTACTCTGTACCGGTCACGATCACTGGAGAGCCCTGGTGGAACTTCCAGTACACCGTCTCGCTGGCAGGCTACGCGATGGACGATTGGGTACGCACCGGCTCGACGAGCCCAGAGGTCGAGCAGCGGCTCACGTACGCAGCGAAGATCGCCAACGTCAGCGCGATCAACTCCGGCCAGATCAGCTCCGATCCGGCCAACATCGGCGCCGTGTCCTGGACGTACCAGATGACCAAAGGCAACGCAGGCGCGCTCGGTCTGGACGGCGGACCGCTGTTCAACGGCTGGCGCGGCATGTCCGGCGAAGCCGATCTAGGCCTGTTCGGCGCGATCAAGATCCTGAGCGCCGACATCGCCGTCGATCCCATCTTCGGCCTGTACGGCTATGGCGCCGACGTTGCGCTTACCGGCGGCAATTACGTCATCACGCCTAAGGACGGCGTCGGACAGCGGCTGAACCTCATCACCGAAAAGCTCGGCATGACGCTCGAGCGCGACAAATATACGGCGGCGACCGTCGCCCAAGCGAAAAACTACGTCAACTTCACGCTTCAAAACGTGACGAGCGGCACGGCGCACACGACAAAAGTCGCCTTCACGGGATTGGCCGCCGGCTCGTACAACGTACTCGTGAACAACGCCGTCGTCGGCAGCGTCACGGCCGCGAACGGACAGACGACCACCGTCTCGCTCAGCATCGGCACGGCTGCAACCTACGACATCAAGCTGCAGGCCGGCACGCCGCCCGTTCAGCCCGAGATCATCGCCTCCTACAACATGAACCAGACATCCGGCACGACGGCGACCGACGGCTCTAGCAACGGCAAACATGCCACGCTGTCCGGCGGCACCTCTTGGGTAGCCGGCAAAGCCGGCAACGGCCTCGCGCTGAACGGCACGAACGCCTATGCCAGCCTGCCCTCCGGCATCGTAAGCTCGCTTAACGATTTCACGATCTCGACTTGGGTCAAGGTGATCGCCAACAGCGACTGGGCGCGCATCTTCGACTTCGGAACAGGGACGAACAACTATATGTTCCTCGCTCCACAGTCCGGCGGCACGGGCGGATTGCGGTTCGCGATCACGACCTCGGGCAACGGCAGCGAGCAGACGATGACAGCTTCGACGCCGCTCGCGACCGGGACCTGGAAGCATGTCGCCGTTACTTTGTCCGGCACGACGGCCCGGTTGTATGTGGACGGCGTGCAGGTGGCCACGAATACCTCCATGACGCTGAAGCCGTCAAGCCTCGGCAGCACGAATCTGAACTATATCGGCAAGTCCCAATACGCCGATCCTTATCTGAACGGCGCGATCGACGATTTCCACATCTACTCGCGGGCGCTGTCGGCGACGGAGATCTCGGCGCTGTTTTCGGGCGGCGCATCCCTGATCGCACAGCCGGCGAACGCCCTGGAGTCCGGAACAGCAGCCGGCGAAGCCGATCGCTTGGACGGTGAATCGACCGCCCCTTCGAACGCGGAATCTTAAGCAGATCTTTTAATGCAAGCCCCCTTCGGAAGAAGCTGCCCCAAAAGTCATGAAAATGACCGGGGGCGGCTTCTTGCTTTTCCGGCTATCGACTTGTAGAACCTGCGCAAGGAGGCATGTCATGCGTATGAGGATAGCGCAATTTTGCGCTATTCCGGCGCATCCCGTTAGTGGCGGCGAGTCGATAGCGGCTGAGCATGCGATCATAGCGCAATTTTGCGCTATTCCGGCGCATCCCGTTAGTGGCGGCGAGTCGATAGCGGCTGAGCATGCGATCATAGCGCAATTTTGTGCTATTCGGGCGCATCCCGGTAGTGGCGGCGAGTCGATAGCGGCTGAGCATGCGATCATAGCGCAATTTTGCGCTATTCGGGCTCACCTTGGTAGTGGCGGGCGGTCGACAGCGGCTGAGCATGCGATCATAGCGCAATTTTGCGCCATTCGGCCGCATCCCCGCTTCCACGCGGGCGGGCGAGTCGACGTTGGACGCAATCCCGCACGACTCCCTGGCCGCTTTCTTCCCAGGCATGCGTCGGCATATAATAGAAGAAATGCATCGGCGACTATCGAGCGAAGGAGTTATCCCCGTGGCCTATCAACCCTTCTCATGGACGTTGTCCGACGGAACCGTCATGGCGGCCGGCGAATGGACAGTCGGCGGCGAAAACGAACGCGCCTCCTCGGCCGCGCCATCGGCCGTCGTGCTGATCGTGCACGGCATGGGCGAGCATATGGGACGCTACCACCATGTCGCGTCCATTCTGAACGAGGCCGGCTACGCTGCGATCGGCTTCGATCAGCGCGGACACGGCCGAACGACCGGCAAGCGCGGCCATACGCCCAGCTACGAGGGACTGCTCGAGGGCGTGGACCAGCTGTTCGAGGAGGCGGCGCGCCGCTATCCGGACGTGCCCGTCATTTTGTATGGGCACAGCATGGGCGGCAATGTCGCGCTGAACTATCTGCTGCGGCGCAAGCCGAACGTCGCCGGCGCGGTCATCAGCAGCCCGTGGTTCAGGCTGGCGTTCGCGCCGCCGCAGGCGCAGGTCGTCATCGGCCGGCTGGTCGAGCGGTTCTATCCGGGCTTTACGAACACGCGGCCGATGAAAGTCGACCATCTGACGACCGATCCCGCGATGGCCGAGCGCTATCGCGACGATCCGCTCGGCCACGGCCACATCACGGTACGCTTCTTTTTCAGCGTGCAGCGCGCGGGACTGTGGGCGATCAAGCACGCCGAGAAGTTAAGCGCGCCGATTCTCCTCATGCACGGGGACGACGATCGGGTCACTTCGATCGCGGCCAGCAGGCAGTTCGCGGAGCGGGCCGGTCCTCTCTGCGATTACAGGGAGTGGCACGGCTACAAGCATGAGCTGCACAACGAGTTGGAACGCGAGCCGGTGCTGGCTGCAATTCGGGAATGGATCGGCGAGCGGCTAACGGACGAGAGGCGGAAAACGCGCTAAAACTTCGAGGCAGGGGAGGGTCTTCCAATGGCCAAAACGTTTTTTATATCCGATCATCACTTCGGACATCGCAACATTATCGACTTCGAGTCCAGACCCTTCGCGGATGCCGAGGAGATGACGAAGGTCATGATCGATCGGTGGAATACGGTCGTCAGCAAGGATGACGCGGTCTTTCACCTGGGGGATTTTTCGTTTTTGAATCTGGAGCGGACGCGGGGGATCGTATCCCGGCTGAACGGCAACAAGACGCTCATCCTGGGCAACCATGACCGTGGCCGGTCGCGGAGTTGGTGGCTGGAGGCCGGGTTCGAGCAGGTAAGCGAATATCCGATTATCTACAAAGATTTCTTCTTCCTCTCGCACGAGCCGATGTACATGAACAAGCATATGCCTTACGTCAACGTTCACGGGCACATCCACGGCCAGAAGTACGAGGGTAAAAATTACTTTAACGCCTGCGTCGAGCACTGGGACTATACGCCGCTTACGTTCGAGCAGATCCGGGATGCGGTGGTCGAAAGCGAGGAGCAATAACGAATCTGCGCGAAAAAGGAGCCAAAACCCCGGACCCCGCTTATAAGGGTCCGAGGCTTTGGCTCCTAATAGGAGGGGAACGCAAGTTCCGGCCGCCAGGCAGCAGAGAGGCATTCTGGCGATCCCCGCGCTTTCGTACGGCTCAGGAGGCTTGCACCGGCAATTCCGTCAACCACTTGGCCAGTTCTTCCGTTTGCGCGAGTACCGCGATCGGATCGTAATACCAGGAACGCGCTTCCGGCCAGACATAAAGCCGGTTGTTTTTTACGGCAGGCAGACTACCCCAGATCGAATCCTTTCTGAAATCCTCGACCGTGCGATTGTTCGCCGTCACGATTAAGTAGTCTCCCGCATATTGGTTCAGCGCCTCGGCGGATATTTCCACCCACTGCTTTTCCATCAACGAAGTCGCGATCGCTTTGGGAGGCTGGCGGCTAAGCGCCTGGTATACGGCCTGCCCGCCGCGTCCGAAGTTGTCCCCGTAAGCCCATACAGCCTTGTCCGTCCGTTCGAGGATGGAAAAGCTCGCATCGCTCCCGATTGCAGCATCTACTTTGGCCTTGGCTTCGGCAATTCGTCGATCATACTCGGCCAGCCATGCCTGCGCCTCCTTCTCCTTGCCGAGCGCCTTGCCGAAGAAAGTCAGCTCCTCGTGAGCATCCTTCAGGTCCCCGTAGGGCACGAGGAGCGTCGGCGCGATCTTGCTGAGTACTTCGTAGCTCTCGGCGCTGCCGGTGATGATCAGCTCCGGGTCAAGGCTCGATATGCGCTCTGCGTTCAGCTTTCCGTACTCTCCCGTATCGACGACGCCGGCGAGCGCCTCCTTATAATAAAAATTTTTCAGCGTCAGCCCTGGCGCACCGACTGGAATAATATCGAGCGCGATCAGGCTGCCCAAATATTCCTCGGCGATGATGCGCTGCGGATTAGCAGGAAAGCGGATCTCTCCTTTAATCGTCTCCACCGTCCGGTACGCCGGTTCGGCGGATGAGCTCGGCTCGGCGGGTAATGCCTGCGCGACGGCCGAAGACCCGGAAGCAGCCGCAGCGGGCGAGCCGGTCGCGGTTTCGCCGGCATTGCCGCAGCCTGCGGCGATGAAAAGCACAAAAGAAACGAGCATGACGAGTGAAAACGGACGGAACGAGAAGATGCGGGCTGGCAACGTGGTAGTCCCCCTAATAGATATTGATAATCATTCTCGATAACTATACAGGACATCCCCTATTCCGGCCACGTCTAAAAGTGATGTGCCCTCATTCAAAATTGTGACCTGGAAGCAAACAATCCGTCAGCATTTTCAATTGCTCCTGCGTGGAGAGCGGATCGAAGCCGTAGCACACCTCTGTGTCTGTCAGCATATACGCACGGCCATTGCGCACCGCCTCCATCGCGAGCCATGTCTCAGAGCGGAACAGACGCCGCAGACGCCGCCGTGCATGGGGACTGGCCGGCATTCCCGTAATAAAAACATAATCGGCGGCATATTCGGGAATCGCTTCGATCCGCGCCTCCACATAACCCCGCGCCAGACGCTCTCGAAGCCCGGCAGGCGGCCTGAATCCCAGATCTCCGTACAGAATATGCGCCGCTCGGCCAAAACACTCCCCGCAGCCGAAAGCCAGCTCCCCCGCCAACTCCCAGACGATCGCCGTACCCCGGCGTCCGTGCCGCTTGTCCATCGCCATCCGGATCTGCCCGATCTGCGCCTCATAACGCGCGAGCCATCCCTCCGCCTGCCGGGACTTATTCACCGCTTCGGCGACGGCCCTGAACTGCTCGCGCCAGCTCATCGACCTGAACGATAGACCGATGACGGGTGCTAACGGGACGAGGCTTGCATTTTCAGAAGCCTCGCCATAATGAATGATGACGTCCGGGCGAACATCGGCGACCGCTTCGTACAAGCTCTCTGCCGTATGGGCAAACGGATTTAGAGATGCGCCGACAGGGGCGTATCTCCGCTTGATCCAGGGCATATAGACCCCCAGCTCGGGCATGCTGTCCAGTGCCAGCAAGGTCGCCGTATGGTTCCAGTTCAGCGCAACGACGCGCTTGCGCTGTCTTCGGTATACGGTCGGCGACATGCCGACGACCGACTTGAACTTGCGGCTGAAATATAAGCCTTCCTTGTATCCGACTTTGTCCGCGATCGTATTTAAATCCGCCGGCTCTGTCAGCAGCCGCCGTTGGGCGCCCCGGATCCGATACAGCGTCAAATATTCGTTAAATGTCTTCCCCGTGTATTTGCGGAAAGCGCGGGAAAAGTGCTCCGGCGAAACCCCTGCATCCGCGGCCAGTTGCTCCCTGGACATTTCTTCCCCGTAATGCTCCCGAATGAATGCGGTCAACTCCTGCAGCCAGCCTGTGGCCTGGCCGTACTGGCGCTCCATCTCCCGCCGCAGCTCGATCAGCAACCGGCTGAACAGCAATTGAACTTGGTACGGCTCTGTCGAGTCCGGCTCCTGCCAGGCTGCGAGCAGCTCCGCGCCGAGCCGCAGAATGCCCGCAGAACATCGCTTCAAGCATCCGTCGGGCAGACCGCCGGCCGCTGCGGACATACCATCCTGCCCGAATCGCATATATTCGATTACGACGCCTCGCAGCGTGCCCGGCCTCGCGACGATAAGCGGCCCGGTCGTGCGCGCGACCATCGCGAAGCCGCGTGTCGGCTCGTATCCTTGCACCCCCATTCGCAGTTGCCCGCTTCCGCCCCACACCAAGACGATTCTTGCGGACCCTGGAGCGAGAGGCAGGCGTTCGTCGTCGCAGGGATCGGCCAGATCGATCAGCGACACAGGAAGGCAGAACGAATGCGCCCCGCCTTTCATTAAGACGCCGAAGAGCTGAGTACTCAACATGAAGCTCATCCTCCAATATCAATGATAATAATTCTCATTATATCACCGGAGGAATCTCGGCGCTCCCCGCGAGGCGCGGCGAGATTATTTGAACCATCCCTTCTCCCTGAAACGCTTGATGGCCTCGATCCGGTTGCTGACGTCGAGCTTGTCGAGGATAACCGATATATAGTTGCGTACGGTTCCGTTCGACAGAAACAGCTCGCTCGCGATTTCCTTCGTATTTTTGCCGTCCGCCATCAATCCGATGACTTCCTTTTCCCGCTCCGTGAGCGGGTTTTCCTCGTTGTACGCCTCGTCGACCAGCTCGGCGGCGTAGATCCGGCGGCCGGACATGATCGTCCGCAGCGAATCGGCCAGCTCGTCGCTCGGGCTGTCCTTGAGCAGATAGCCGTGCACGCCCGCCTTCACTGCGCGCTCGAAGTAGCCTGCCCGGGCGAAGGTCGTCAGGATGACGACCTTGCATCCGGACCCCCTTATCTCTTCGGCTGCGTCCAATCCGCTCTTGAGCGGCATCTCGATGTCCATAATGCACAGGTCCGGCTGATAGAGCTTGACGAGCCGCAGCGCTTCCACGCCGTTCTCCGCCTTGCCGACCACCTCCATGTCCTCCTCGAGATCGAGTACCGACGCCAACGCGCCGAGCAGCAGCCGCTGGTCTTCGGCGATGACGATTCGAATCATGGCTGCGCCTCCCCTTTTGCCTGAATCAAGATGTTCGGCACCTTGACGACGATCTCCGTACCTTCCCGCGACGCGATCTCCAGAGACCCGTTCACGAATTCAAGCCTTTCCTTCATTCCCCGAAGCCCGTTTCCTCTATGAAAGGATGCGCCGGTGCCCAGGCCTACGCCATTGTCCCGCACCCGAATGCGCAGCTCGGCCGCGGTCTGCTCGATCTCGATGGCGCAGGCGGTAGCCCCGCTGTGCTTGACGATATTCGTCACGGCTTCCTTAAGGCACATGCACGCCACGTTCTCGTTGAGCAGCGAGGTGTTCGCCAGCTTCGGATCGCCCGTCAGCGTGAACTCGATGTCCGCCGCCACGAGAATCTGCCGCAGGCGATAAATCTCGTCCTCGACATGCGTACCGCGCATCTGCGTCACCAGTTCCCGCAGCTCCTTGAGCACGTTGCGGGCCGTATGCCGGACGTCGTCGATCTCGGCTTCCGCCCGGTCCGGGTTTTTGCGGATCAGCTTGGCGACCAGATCGCTCTTGAGCCCGATCAGGGCGAGCTTCTGCCCGAGCGTGTCGTGCAGGTCGCGCGCGATGCGCTGACGCTCCTCCAGCTTCACGAGCTCGGAGATCCGCTTGTTCGCGTCGTTGAGCTCCCCCTGCAGAAGCTCGCTTTTGTTGCGGTTATAGGTCGTGACCGGCAGCAGCGTCACAGCGATGAGGCAGACGAACACGAAGGGCGCCTGCTCGATCAGCACCGAGTTGGCGTGCATGTAGCCGACGTAGACCGACAGCAGCGTCATCGCCAGATGGACCGTGTACAACGTAATAAAGCCGGCCTTCCGCTGCATGTTGCCGATAAAGAAGGCCGTAAAAATGGAAAAATAGACGTATCCGAACATCATCGTCATCGCGATCGAAAACAAAATTTGCACGGAGGTCCAAAAATAAACGAGCCAACCCTTCGAACTGAACGATAACAAATAACAAACAAAAAACGCGACGATCATAAAAATGCCGATCAGCGCGTGGTACATCGTTGAGGAACGGAACACGAAATAAAAAGGGAGGATGTAAAAGACGACCCATATATACGGGCTGAGACCCGTGCTCCGCTGGAAAATGTGATACCACTTTTGCACGGACTCCGCTCCTCTCTTCTTTCTCGTCGTCCTCTCATTGTAGCCTAAACCGGCCGGATGCAAAAACTATTTACCCGCGGCCGGATTCTTCAATACGGTGCCGGAAGCATGCAGGCCGACGGCCGGCCGCTTGATCTTGCGATAGCCGACGAACGTCTTGTTCTCCTCGTCCCACAGGCGGAACCGCAACGATTCCAGGCTCGTCGAGAGCGTAAGCGTGGCGGCCCGCTGGAGCGGCGGCGTGGCCAGATGCGCCTTTTCGAGATTGTAGTTGGGCACCTTGGGATTCAGGTGATGCACATGATGAAACCCGATGCTGCCCGTGATCCATTGTAGGACGCGGGGAAGCTTGTAATACGAGCTGCCTTCGACGGCCGCTTGCACGTAGCTCCAATCCGGATCGTTTTCAAAGTAAGAATCCTCGAACTGATGCTGCACATAGAAGAGCCAGATGCCGAGCAATCCTGAGACGAAGAAGATCGGGCCCTGCACGAGGACGAATGCTTCCCAACCGATCGCCCAGATCATGCCCGCATAAAGCGAGACGATGAGTACGTTGGTCAGATAGGTGTTCAGGCGTTCCTTGCGCCGCGCGCCTTTCGCATTAAAGCGATATTGCAGCATGAAGACGAAGACCGGGCCGAGCCCGAACATGACGACCGGATTGCGGTAAAAACGGTACGCCAGGCGCTTCCACAGAGGAGCCGCCGCATATTCTTCCACGGTGAGGATCCAGATGTCGCCGTCCCCTCTTTTGTCGAGGTTGCCGCTAGTGGCGTGATGCTTCGCATGGCTGTTTTTCCACTGCCGGTACGGTACCAGCGTCAGCACGCCCAGCAGCGTGCCCAGGATGTCGTTCGCCCGCTTGCTTTTAAAAAACGAGCCGTGACAGCAGTCGTGGAACAAGATAAAGGTGCGTATGACGAAACCCGATGCGACGATCAGGATCGGAAGGGCGAGCCAATAAGATATGGAGAGACTGGCATAGCCGGCGTACCACAGCAGAAGCAGCGGTCCCAGCGTGTTAATCAGCTGCCGGATGCTGGACTTCGCGTCCGTTTTTTCGAAAGGAAGCATGCTTTTTTTGAGCTCGGCGATTTCGTTTGCTTGTTTCATATGCACAATTCCCCCTCGGTGAACGTCCGACGGACAGGAATGCCGCGACGTTATATTCATTGTAAACGCAGGGGGAAAGCGCTATAAGTCACAAGCGTCATGACGCGACGTGACAAATGTCATGTCGACGGTGCTGCGGCGTCCGAAAATTGACAGATGCACTTTCCAGTGCTATTGTTGATAGGAGAACATTTTTCCAAAATATTTTATATTATCATGCCGCTCGTGGAAAATCAACCACTCCCCTGAACCCCTTTCCCCCAATTTTATATTTCGTTTTTGTCGAGAAATGAAGGCCATCTTTATTTCTTTTTTTGTTGTTTATTTTTTGGAATAAATTATTAATTCAGGAGGTAATTGTTTGAAAAATGAAACGAACAAAATAATAAACGTGGCTTTTCTGGGTACTTATCTTCCGCGGGAATGCGGCCTGGCGACCTTCACCCACGACCTTGCGCACGAACTCGGAATGCTTGGCGACTTTAGTCCGCCGCGCGTCATTGCGGTCAATAACAATGCCGTCTATGCGTACGGCAAAGACGTCGCGAGGAGCTTCGAACAAGAAAATAAAAGCGAATACGCCCGCATCGCTTACGAACTCAATCGGTCGGATATCGACCTGCTCGTCATCCAGCATGAGTTCGGCATCTATGGCGGCGAGTGCGGAGAATACGTGCTGGAGCTCGCGAAGCGGTTGACGATTCCGTTCATCGTCATCTTCCATACCGTGCTGACCGCGCCGAACCCCGCTCAGCTCCGCATCGTCTCCCTGCTGGGCGAGTGGAGCGATCGCTCGGTCACGATGGCGCAGAGCACGGTGGCCGACCTTCATCATATATACGGCATTCCCGCAGACAAGATCCGCATGCATCACCACGGCGTGCCTCGTCTGTCCGCCGAATCGCGGGATACGCTCAAAAGCCGGTACGGCTACGCCGGAAGGCAGATCGTATCCACGTTCGGCTTCCTGAGTCCGGGCAAAGGAATCGAATACGCCATCGAGGCGATGAGCGGCGTCGCGTCCCGCCATCCGGACGCGCTGTACGTCGTATGGGGCAAGACGCATCCGGTCGTCAAGCAGGAGGTCGGCGAGGTATACCGCCGGCAGCTCGCCGATCAAGTGGACCGGTTGGGTCTGAACGAACATGTCCGCTTCGTCGACAAGCTGCTGACGCAAGAGGAGGTCGTTCATTCGCTTGTGCTGTCGGATATTTATATGACGCCCTATCTGGGCCGCGAGCAAGCGGTCAGCGGCACGCTCGCTTACGGCGTCGGCTACGGACGGGTCATCGTATCGACCCCGTATCGCTATGCGACGGAGATGCTGGGGGACGGCCGGGGGCTGCTCGCGGACTTCCGCGACGCCAAATCGCTGGAGACGCAGCTGCTGGACATACTGGACCATCCGGATAAGAAGCTGCAAATGGAGCGAAAGACGGCAGAGCTGGGGCGGCGGATGATGTGGGACCAGATTGCCAAGGAATATGCCGCGCTCATCCGCGATGTCGTCGGCTCGTCCTATCCCGTCCAAGGGAGCGTGGTCTAAATGGAACTAACCCATGTTAAGCCACTCCGTGCGGAATATCTGCGCAGCCTGACGGACGATACAGGCATCTTCCAGCATACGAAGTTCGGCGTGCCCGACCGCGGCCACGGCTACACTTCGGACGACAACGGACGTGCGCTCATCGCAGCCGTTATTCTGCACCGCAACCATCCGGGCGAAGACTGGCTCCGCCTGGCAGGCACCTACCTATCTTTTATCCACCATGCGCAAAACGAGGACGGCAGCTTTCGCAACTTTATGAACTACAACCGCAGCTTCGCCGAGTCGGTCGGGTCGGAGGACTGCCTCGGGCGCTGCATATGGGCGCTCGGCTTCACGCTTTCCGAGCCGACCGTACCGGACAATATGCAAAACACGTGCAGATTCATGATCGACCGGGCGCTCCCGCGCATCGCCGAGCTACGTTCCCCTCGAGCGATTGCCTACGCGCTCGTCGGGCTTGCCTATATGCTCGAGACCAAGGATTCTCTCCGCTATGCATTCCCTTATGCTAATACTGACACGAGCGAGGAAGCTGCGTCCTTCCTGCCGCACAGGGAGATTCGCGAGCTGATCGAGCGGATGGCCGATCGCCTGCTGGCGCAATTCGAGCAGTATGCGACGGCGGAATGGCAATGGTTCGAGGACAGCGTCACCTACGGCAACGCGATGCTGCCATGGGCGCTGCTCAAGGCGGCACGCCTGAGCGGCAGGGCCGATCTGCGGTATACCGCGAAGGCGAGCCTCGCATTCCTGACGTCGCTTACCTTCTCGAAGGAAGGCTACTTCAAGCCTGTCGGCAGCGATGGCTGGCTCGTTCGCGGCGAGTCGGCGGCGCCGTACGACGAGCAGCCGATCGAAGCCTGCGAGACGCTGCTTGCCCTGTACGAAGCGTACATCATGCTCGGCACCCCCGCTTATCTGGATCGCGCCCAAATGTGCCTGGACTGGTTCCACGGTCGAAATTCCGCTGGACTGTCCCTGATCGACCCGCAGACGGGCGGCTGCTACGACGGCATTCACGCCAGCGGGCTGAATCTTAATCAAGGCTCGGAAAATATCGTCTCCTACTGCATCGCACACTCGGTGATCCATCATGCATAGGTTCGCGACGATTCTGGCCGGAGGCGGGGGGACTCGCTTCTGGCCGCTGTCCCGCCAAGAGATGCCCAAGCAATTGATCAACCTGAGCGGCAACGATATCATGCTGAACGACACGATCGACCGGTTCAAGCACGTCATGCCGCTGGAGAACACGATCATCGTGACGAATTCGTCGCAAGCCGTCCAGTTGGAAAGCATCATGCATTTGAGCGTGCCGGCCGGCAACGTGCTCGTCGAACCCGTCGCGCGCAATACGGCAGCCAGCATCCTATTCGCAGCCATGCATATCGACCGGCAATTCGGCGATTCCCTGATGGTCGTCTCCCCTTCCGATCACCATATTACGGACGTGGACGAATTCAAGAAGACGCTAACCGAAGCGTGCACGGTCGCGGAAGAGACGGACAAGATGATTACGATCGGGATCAAGCCGACCTTCCCGTCCACGGGCTACGGGTATATCTCCCATGCTTCGGATACGCTTCGAACCGAGCCCTGTCGCGTGTACGAAGTATCTGAATTCGTCGAGAAGCCCAGCTTCGCGGTTGCCCAAGGCTATTTAAACTCAGGCAATTATCTGTGGAACAGCGGCATATTCGTCTGGAAAACTTCGGTCATCATCGATAATTTCAAGCGCTATCTACCCCGATTGCACAACGCGATGCTGCCCTTCGCGGCATGCGAAGACCCGGAGCGGCGCACGGCCTTGATCCAAGCGGTCTACCCCACTCTTCAAAGTACCTCGATCGACTACGGCATACTGGAGCGCAGCGTCGACGTGGCCGTCATCCCGGGCAATTTTGGCTGGAACGATATCGGCAGCTGGGACGCGCTCGGCGCCATCATCCCGCCGGACGAAAACGGCAACATCGTCAAGGCGGAGCATCTGGGCATCCAGACGCGCGATTCCATCGTCTACGGGGACGAGAGGCTGATCGCTACCATCGGCATCGAAGGCCTCATCATCGCCGACACCAAGGACGCGCTGCTGATCTGCGCCAAGGACCGCGCCCAGGACGTGAAGGACATCGTCGTGCTGCTTAAAAACAAAGGCATGACGGCGTATGTATAAAGCTCGAAGTTGATCGGCAGTCAGCTGCGCGAACAGGACGAAGCCCGAATTTCCGCTTCGTCCTGTTTTTTCGTTGCGACCCGCTCACGCTTCAATGCGACAATGACATCCCTACCGCTGACGCGGAATCCGGCCGCGCACTTCAGGACCGGTTCTTCAAGCCGTCCCCCAGACGACGCCGCGCTCGCGCAGCCATTTGCGATAGGCGATGCTCAGCCGATCGGCCTTCAGATGCAGCTCCGCTTGCAGGTCCAGGGGCAGCAGCTCCGGGCGCTGACTCTCCAGCACGGCCTGGTCCTGCTGCAGGATGAAAGTCTGGAAGTCGGCGAACTGCGCGTCCGGCAGCTCGAAAGCATAATTGCGCGCCAGCGCGACGAAGACCACGGATTCCGTCTGCGCGATCGGACTGACCGCGAACAGAATGGAAAAGACATGGCCGGTCAGCGGATCCGTCTTGCTGAGGCGGGCGGCCGTCGGACCCAGCACCTCGTAGACGTATCGCGCAATGCCCGACTTGCCGGTACTGTCGGGGTCCGGCTGATAGATGTCGATCTCGGAGGAGCGGATACCGGCCTCGGAGATTTCGACGCGGTAATCCGCGATCTCGGGATAAGCCGAATCCCCCAGATGTCCTTCGTGGAGAAAAGCCAGATGGCCCACGTCGAGGAAGTTTTCGATGACGCGAGGCGCCGAGGCTCGAAGCGGATAGGGACCACAGAAAACAGTCTTGTATGCCGGATCGTCCCATTCGGGAAAAGGCGGCAGATCCGCAGCCTGCGAATCGGATCCGAGCCGTACCCAGACAACTTCCTTCTCTTCCCTGCATTCGTATACGATCGTGCGCGCCTGCTTCGTAATCGCTTGCTCCGGCGGCTGCTGCGGAATCAGCACGCAGCCCCCCGTCCCGTCGTAGCGCCAGCCGTGGTACGGACAGACGAGCGTATCGTCCTTCACGCACCCGAGCGAGAGTGCGGCGCCGCGATGGATGCACAGATCCTTCCAGGCGTGTATCCCGGAGGAAGTGCGGAATACGACGAGCCGCTCCCCCATGAGCACCCGCGAGACAGGCTTTTCGCCGATCTCGTGCGCGTAGGCGACGGGATGCCACTGCCGCATCAGCACCTTGTCATGCTCCGACATCTCGTTCGCCTCCCGTTCAGCTTTCGATTTTGCCCTGGATACCCTGCACGAACCAATTCATTGCCAGAATCTCCTCATCGGTCAGGGCCTTGCCTTTCGCGGCGCGCTCCGTGCCGACTTGATCCTTGATCGGGCCCGCGAAGACGTCGAACGCTCCCGCCAGTATCTCCTGCTTTTTCGCCTCCACGGCGTCCTTCACGTCCTGCGGCACGTTTTTGCCCAGCGGCGCAATATCGGTCACGCCTTCCTTCATGCCGCCATAATAAGCCCCGGCCTGCCAGGTTC
This sequence comes from Cohnella hashimotonis, assembly GCF_030014955.1. Taxonomy (NCBI): domain Bacteria; kingdom Bacillati; phylum Bacillota; class Bacilli; order Caryophanales; family Paenibacillaceae; genus Cohnella; species Cohnella hashimotonis. The sequence continues at coordinate 825,392 of NZ_JAGRPV010000001.1, read as the reverse complement.
CATCCTGGATCGCCCGGACGGTCTCCACGAAGTACGGCGTCCAATTCCACACGAAGTTGGTTAAATAAGTGTCCGGCGCGTACTTGCTCATGTCGGAGTCCTTGCCGCTGCCCCATACGCCGCGCTCCGCGGATGCCTGCAAAATCGTCGGCGCGTCATGGTAAGCTGCCAGAACGTCGACGCCCGTATCCAACAGCGAGTCCGCGGCCTGCTTCTCGGTCGTCGGATCGAACCACGTGTTGCTCCACACGACGGACACTTGAGCGTTCGGATTCACGCTCTGCGCGCCGAGCGCGAACGCATTGATCGCCGAGATGACCTCGGGGATCGGGAACGTCCCGACGTAGCCGAGCTTGCCGTTCTTGGACACCATGCCCGCCGCCATGCCGACGAGGTAGTTGCTTTGATATTCGCGTCCGGCGTATACGCCAAGGTTAGGCAGTGTCTTGTAGCCCGTTGCGTGCAGGAACTTGACGTCCGGATGCTTCTCGGCAGCCGCATTCATCGCATCCATATACCCGAAGGTCGTACCGAAGATGACGTCGTACTTCTGCGCCAGATCCTCGAATACCCGCCCCGCGTCGGACTCCGCGACGTTGTCCATCGCCATCGTCTCCACGCCGAGTTCTTTTTCCAGCGCCAATCTGCCTCTGTCCATCTCGTAGTTCCAGCCTGTCTCCCCGATCGGCGTCGCGTAGACGAATGCAACTTTCAATTTCTTCCCGCCTGTCGTTTCGGACGGCGAGCCGGACGACGAAGCCGCGGCGCCAGCCGAAGTCGAAGCGCCCGCCGTCGCTGTAGCCGCACCCGCGGCAGTATTGTCGCTCGCCTTGCCTCCGCAGGCTGTCAGGACGGAAAAGACGGAAAAAACGATTACGATTAATGTCAGGATCTTCTTCATGCGAATGCCTCCCATTTTCGAAAACGTATGTCATATTTCATTCCACAATGGCCTGGATTTCGAAATAGAAAGCCGCCCCCCCTTACAATCCGATAATTTTTTCTCTTTATTATTGCTTTCAGAAAGAATAAAATCATTATAAGAGTACTTTTAAATATACGTCAATCAATTCGAGTCAGATTTAAGTCATAAAACATTACACAATTATGCAACCTTCCTTCGCCCTATTTTACGATTCGCAAGAAGCGCATCGCAAAACCGAAGGCTTCGCTGCAATAACGGCGGATCTTCCCCATCATTCAAGTGAGGAGCTTGCGGAATGCAAATAAAAACGCTGCACGATCGTCCTTACGTAACTTTAGATTCCGTCGACCGCAAAATCATCGATCTACTGAACGATAACGCCAGAATGTCCTACACCGACATCGGCAAGGAGGTCGGCTTGACGCGCGTCGCAGTCCAGCTGCGGCTGCAGTCGCTAGTGGATAACGGCGTAATCGAGCGCTTCACGCTTGCGGTCAATCCGGAGCCGGCCGGCTTCTACCTCACCGCGTTTTTCGAGATCAGCGTCGAGCCGAGAGAGCTTGAGAAGCTCGCCGGGGCCATTATGGATCATCCGCCGGTTACGCTTTTGTACCAACTCAGCGGCCCGAGCAAGCTGCATATGTACGGCCAGTTCATCGACCAGGTCGAGATGGAAGGTTATTTGAAGACGAAGCTGTACGTGCTTCCAGGCATTACGAACGTCGACTTTCAGATCGTCATTCACATGTACAAGAACAGAATGGCGCTGAGACCGCTCGGCGATGCGGTCAGGCTGTACCAGCCTTAAGGCGCCTGCAACCTATCAGGCAGACTCGCCTTCGGCGGCGCATGCCGGCAAATCACGCAAACGGGACGAAGCGCAAAGATCGCGCCTCGTCCCGTCGATTTACGTCAACGTGAATTTGTCGAGCATAAGCCGGTACTGCGCGGCGCTGGGATTTTTGCCTTTGACGGTCAATCGGAACAGGTAGCTGCCCGGATGATCGAAGCTGTAAGTCCCCAGCGACAGATCGCGGTACAGCTCCGACGTCGTCCAATAACCATCCCATTCCGCGCCTTGATCTACGCCGTTGATGGATAGCTGATAGATGCCGTTGGAGGTCGCTTTGCCGATCCGCGCGAATACGCCGTATACGCCCGCCTCCGGCACGTCCAGGCTGAACTCCGTATAGTCGCCGACGGCGTTGTTGATGAGGCCAAGCTTCTTGGCGCCGCTCGCATTGTTGTCATTGTAAACCGTGACGCCGTCGGTCATGCTCTGGATCGGCAGCGTCTCGGCCTCGTACGCCGCCGGGACGGGGATCGGCGCGGGATTCGGAGCCTGCGTCCCCGCAAGGCTGAACTTGACCTTGAACGATTTGCCCGCCGCCTTGTTCACGTTCACCTTAAACTTGATCGTCGGGCTGTACTGTAGGATCGTTACCTCGCCGTCCTTCGAGATCAGATCCTTGGCATTCTTGGCGACCTCGAAGTACAGCATGCCCGCATTGTCCTGCGTCGGATCGGACACCGAGACCTCGAGCTCGCTCGCTGTCTCCCGGGTCATGACGGAAGCCTTGGCGTACGAGGTCACCAGTCCGGCCGTCTTGGGCGCGTCTGTCCAGAAGTTAATGCCCGTTATGTTCAGTCCGTTTTCCTTGACGGCCTGCGCGGATGCCGAATTTTCCAGAATCGCAATGTCGGGCGACGCGGCGTAGCTGCCGACCTGCGCGCTCGTCTTGTTCGGGAGCAGCACATACGCGTAGCTGCCGTTGGTCGGGCTGATGCCGTGATCCAGCCACAGCGTCAAGTAATTGCGCGTATAAGGCGTATCCGACCACCCGGCCGCTCCGCTCAGTTGCTTCCAATTGCCCGTTCTGGCTTCGCGAAGCGCCTTGACGGTCGTTCCGCCAGGGAAGTAGTAGCCGACGTCCGAGCCCGGAACATTACCGGCGAGATGGATATAATCGGTGTCAACCAGCGTATCCGACCATCCGAGGGAAGAAGACTGCGTCGTCCCGTCGACCGTCAGCGCGTTGTTCCCGGCGGCATTCAGCTTGCGGTTTTCGACGATCGTCTCGGTCGCGATGCCGTCCGCGCTCGTAATGCCCGCTCCCAGCGCCACGATCTCATCGTCGAACATGAACCACGATTTTTTAGCCGTCAGCGTACGCGCGGTCGTCGTGCCCCGATCCTTGGCGGCGACGTACTCCATGCCGCTTGTCCCGTATAGGCCCAGCATATCCGTACCGCCCGCCCAACTGCTCGGGGGCTTCGTATTGGCGTCTTGCGCGTGATCCTTGAGGACGGTCGTGCCCGGCAGCCGGAAGCTGTTCACCGTCGGCCAGAAGTTGTCGTTGAATTGCGCAAGATCGGACGTATATAAGTAGGTCATGCCATCGCCCGTATGATAACCCTTGTTGTTGTCCGCGTTCGACCATTCATAATTGCCGATGCGGTCGGAGGACATACTGATGCCGAATCCGTATCCGGGCCTGAGCGCCAAGGCACGGTCCATGCCCGCGAACTGCCGATACTCGACCAGCTCGCCTCGGGAGACAACGGCGGAAGCGCTTAGCATCTCCTTCGCCTCCAGGACCAGATCGATGGAGACGCTTTTCAAATAATCATTCTCCGGATCCTCCTGCAGCCAATATTTGACCATGCTCTTGAAGCTTGCGCCATGCGGAGCCGGCGCAATATCGGACAGACGGACGATCGCGGAGATAATCGGAGCGCTCGCCGCGTTATCCTGGCTTCTCCACCGCGAGATCTCCCTGCCCCGCACCATGTCCATCAGATTGCCTTTGTAAATCAGCGGCTCGTATGAATCGTAGATCCATTGGTAGACGTTGCCCATGTTCGGATCGTCGTAGGACCATGAAGAGCCGGCGAACAAATACAGGATGTCGGCAAGCGAAGAAATCAGACTCGCGCCATAGCCGCCGGTGTATGCAAAATGGGTGTGCTGGATAAAAGACCCGTCGGCGTAATAGCCGTCGCCCTTGAGCACGTAAGGCAGCAAGGCGTCGATCCCGTCGAGGGCCGCCGTAATCTTGGCGCCGTCCTTGGCGTTCATGCCCTCGAGCGCGATGACTTGAACCTCCCACATCCGGTTCGCGCCCGTCATGGCCACGCTCGGCTGCATATAGTTAATGGCCGCCATATTATCGGCGATTTGCGCGGCCGACAGCTCGTCGTACATCAGCGCGACCACGTCGTTCAGCGCCACCGGACCGCCGATTTCCCAATGCCACCAGTTCTGATACTTCGATTTCCCGACGTAAAACTGATTGGCGTTCATCCAGTCCAGCGCGTCCAGAATGTCGGCCTTCAAAGCGGGATCCCCCTCAAGCGACGAGCCTTCCGTTCGATACGCCAACGCCATATCGCGGACGTGGCGGTACGTGAACGTAATGCCCGCCGAATCGCTGCCCAGCGCCGCGTCCGGCCAGAGGCGATTGCGCGTCGGTGTCCTGTACATTTTCGTTTGCGCGTCCGAAGCCGTAGCCGTAATCTCCGCGATGCGCGCCGCCACATCGGGGTCCGACGTGTCGTACGACGAACCGCCCGTCAGCATTTCCACATACTTGGCTCGCAGATCGTCGTACGCATCCGCTGCATGCGCTTTCATTTGACGATTCGGTAAACTCGTCGCCGCGCTCGCAAGCGCGATCGCCAGACAAAGGATTACCGAACGCCGAGCCGCTTTTTTGAACATCATGAAGTCCCTCCCCAAGGTAAAAGGCGTCAAATCGACTGTCTTGCCGAGCGTGCGGTCCACCTCCTTCTTCTCTCAAGTATAGGTTCGAAATAAGGGTAAAACGATGATCTATTATTCGTTAGTGTGATATAAACTTCGGAGTTTAAGGCGTATACAAATTTAGTTAGATCACAAGCAATTCGAACAGCCGATAGGGTCCCCTATCGGCTTACTATTGATTCTAGAGAATTCAGATGCCGTTGATATATCGTTATTTAGAGGTTAAAATGTTCGTTACTGGTTCTTTCGAACTGCATCGTGTTTTTCTGGTTGGTATCCATCCGGCCATATCGTCTCGTTGTCAAAGAGCGCTCCTTTTAGATTAGCTTCATCTAGCCCAGAGCAGCCTTTTAAATTAGCACCCAATAAAGAAGCGCCTTCGAAATTCGCGTGATTGAATTGAGCACCATTTAATATTGAGCCACTTAAATTTGAATTTATAAATGACGTGTGGTAACAGAGCGCATTCGATAAGTTAGCATAAGTTAAGATCGCGCCATCCAATGTACACAGAACTAACGAAGCCTCGGAAAGGTCTGCTTTCTCTAAAAGAGAATGAGCTAAGTCTGCGTTCCTTAAACTTGCCTTTCTTAAGCTGCTTTTCGTCATTTCAAAATTCCTCAGATTCGCTCGATGTAAGTCAAATCCATCAAGAGATACCCCAACAAGCGAATCCGCATCGATAATAATCGGCGAATCGCTTGCAGAGGTGTGAATTTTAATAATATAAATCACCTCAAATACTTTACATGCTAATGATGCTGATTTTTATACAAACGCCCTTTCTCCACGTACTCCCTCACGATCCGCCGCATATCCGTCTCGTCCGCCTCGTTCAGCTCGCGCATCGGCTTGGCCGGCGAACCGACGACCAGCGTGCGTGGCGGTATCTTCTTGCCCGGAGGCACCAACGCGCCTGCGCCGACCATCGCGCCTTCACCGATTTCCGCGCCGTCGAGCACGATCGCTCCCATTCCCACCATCGCGCCGCGCCTGACGATACAGCTGTGCAGCACCGCATTGTGTCCGACGATGACTTCGTCTTCAATAATCAGCGGCTTGCCCGGACTTTGATGCAGCGTCGAATTATCCTGTATGCTCGTCCGCTCGCCAATGACGGTAGGCGCGACGTCTCCCCGAATCACGGCATTGTACCAAATGCTCGTGTCCTTGCCGATCTTGACGTCCCCTGTCACGGCGCTGCCCGCGGCCAAAAATACCGACTCGTGAATCTCCGGACGTTTACCGCCGAAAGGTTGAACCGTTGCCATGAATGCTGCCTCCTTTAAGTGCGATCCGTTGAGCCACTTTTACAGCAACGGCTTGCGTGAATCTGTTTTCTCACCGCCGTTCAGACAAGCGGTTAGCGGCGATTTTTCAAACCGGACGTTGAGCAGATGCTGCCGGCGATCGCTTTCCACCGCATGCACCGCCTTTACGATCTCATCGACTGTCGCCATCGGATATTTTGCGCCATGCTTGTATGTAAAGTCCAGCATTGCTTTCAAATAGGCTTCGCAGGTTTCGATTTCAGCAGTTAATCGCTCTGTTTTACGGGCAAGCTGTTCGTAACGGGCGGCTAATTCGCTCCATTTTAGCCCCTCCATATCCTTTGTTCGATAAGTGAATCATAGCATACATAAATACAAAGCTTCCGATCTAGTCCGGCTATATGAAATTGAAGTCGATAAAGACTAAATGCAGCATTACCTGCAAATATAAATATACATCTATTTCAGCCAATGTCGGCGCTTTTAAACGGAATAGATGCAAAAGCGCAAAAGCGCATTTATTTTATGCCATGAACAGAATTTCCGGCTTGCGCACTCCATTTGCCTGCACATTTGCAGGTATTTCATCAGATATCGTCGGTCGGCAAAAATACATGTATATATGCAGCTTTGGGGACCGGCAAACACCTGCAAACCATCGAAGAGCCCCAGTACGCCGACTTGCCCCGCTAGCCTTGCCCAAGCAGACCACGCTCTAGCGGCCCGAATATCGCTTCGATCCAGACGGCAATTTGGAACCGCTCCTTGATCGCGAATAAAAATTCGCTCAATAATAGCAAAAACGAAAGGGTCCCAAATACGAAAAAAAGCGTGCTCTTCCTCCGCTTGTTGCGGCGAAGATATCGCCACTCGGCGAGGGCAACGGACGCATAAGCGACAAGAATCGCGATCACTCGGACGCCGCCTCCTCCCCCTTGCTCCATGAACGACGAAAGGTGTCGACGACGTAGTAAACAACCGGGATCAGCTCGGAGAGCCAAAACACGGTTAGTATGCCGCCGCCCATCATGCTCCTGAACTGGACATTGGACTTGACGATCACAAGCGAGCAGACCGCAATGAACACGGTGATCGGAAACACAAATGGCTTCGTATCCTTCAAGCGGAAAGAACGCGCCAATATGAGAGAAATGACAAAAACGATAAATCCGAGCTTAACGAAAAGGCTGATTAGCCATAAAGCAATCAGCGCAGGGTCCAGCGTCTCCAGAAAGGAACCGCTTCGCATAAATCGCAGCAGTTCCAACTCGGGGTAATTAACATTGGAGCTTAGCTCGGGGCCGAATATAAGCAGCAGCGGAACGATATGAAGCAGCACGACGGCCGCGGCAACCGACATTGAAACCGTGAGCGACCGAAACGTCTTGCCCGGCGAAGACAGGTAAGGAAAAATAAGCAGCGCGAAAGACATCTCTCCGAAGACGGAAGACGTATAATAAGCGGACGGCCACGCCTCCCGCACGTTAAAATAAGTTGCGATTCCCCGTACGGAGAACCAATTAAAATTTTCGCTAACCATGAACGGAATCAACAAAAACGAAAGCAGGCTGATAAAAAACAGCCCCTCCGCCGCCCTAAAAACCGATTTGACGCCAAAACGGACGGTATACGCTACGCAGAGCCCACAGAGAGCGGCGACCGCCCAGGGCGGCGTGCTGATCAGATAAAACTGGATCATCACGTCCTGCAGCTCCCAAAAATTAATAATCGCAATCAACAGATTGGACAATGCGATGAAAAGCAGCAAAGGATAGTGAAGCCACCGTCCGACGATCTCTTGTCCGTACTCGATAAAAAAGCGGTCGGGGCGGCGCAAACCCAACTTGAAGGCAAAGTAAGCGAACGCCAGCCCGAGCAGAGCCCCGGACAAAACGCCGAGCGGAGCGTTATAGCCGCTCGACTGCAGCATAATCCCCAGCATGAAGGCTACCATCGTAGAGAACAAATGCAGCGCAAAAAGCTTGAACAACTGACTCTGTGTTACGGATTGAAGTTCCATGCTTCATTCCCTCCGTTCTTTTCTCCTCCCGTTTGTCCGCGGTCGATGAATCCGCTGCGGAAGGAATCCGTGGAAGAGCCGACCTGCTTCAGCGAGATGACAGATTCAATCCGGATGCGCAGACGATTTTTATAGTACGCTCTCCATTCGCCCTTGAGCTTGTCCCAGTCCTTCGGGTATTGTACGGAGATATAGCGTCCGAAGTTAAATACATCCGCTCCGGCCCCTTGGGTTCTGGCGATTACGGACGCTATCGTCGAATCCGCAGATTTTTTGATCTCTTTTTCCAACCGCTCGACATTTTCCTGCTTGCTCAGATCGATGTCGGAATCCGAAGCGATCACGCCCGCATTCGAATACGAGCGAATGGTGATGCCCAGTCCGTCCTTGGTTTTGAACGGCCTGATCTTTGTTGTCAGCGAAGTGGTATAAAACCCCATTTCCTTGCCGTCAGTAGGCGACTGCACGCTGTAGATGTACTGCTTCAACTGCCCCAGGGCCGCGCGCGCCGAGGAAGTCTCCTCGGGAGACAATGTCGGGGCCACCATTTTTCCTTCGCGCAGAATCGCCGCCCCCGCCGTGCCTACATTAGCGGACGTATCCGCTTTGAGGGAGGGCTCCTTCATCTCGAATCTCAAAATGGGGATGAGCCCGTCTCCGCCGTTCGCCTTGGAGAACATCAAATCCTTGACCGTCGTGCTTAAAATTTGATGGTTGCGGATGTAACCGTTCAATACCGAAACGAAAAATCGTTCAAAAGTAGCCGGCGTCTCGGCGACTTTCGTTCGTGCGGAGCCTTCAACCAAAAACAAATTCGTATTCAGCTTCAAAAACGGGTTGCGTGAGACAAACTCCAACAGCGGACCGACTCCCTTCTGCGCGAAGCGGCTTCCCATAATAATGCTGTGCGTTTGACCGAAAGCGACTTTGCGGGGAATATCCCCCTGAATTTTTTGCAGCGCCTCCTCGATGGTACCGCCGCTGCGGGTGACATAAGCGACGGGCCGCTGGCTCCCATCGCCGCCTGTCCCCCCCGTTTGTCCCGGAATAAGACGATTCGTCAGCGGTATGCCGAGTGTAAGCTCAACCTCGTCATTTATTAAATCTACGATCATGACGCTCACAAACGCGCGATTTTTCAACTCAGTCGCCGACCAACAGCCTGCAAGCAAAATGATTACGGCGCAAAGCGTGGTCATCTTCCATAGCAGGAGAAGAATCTTCAATCCTCTCCCTCCCCCTTGCTCTCGGCCCAGGCGCGAGCTCCTGCAGACTGTCTGAACCGGTTTGCGCCGTCCGCCGTCGGCGGTCTTTTTCGCATTTTCCACCACGGCGCCCGTATGAACGTATCCTTGAGGGCATTCGTAACTTGAGGCGCCAACGGAGACAGATACGGCATGCCGAACGATTCCAGATTAAGCATATGGACATAAATAATGATCAGGCCGCATGCGATTCCAAAAATGCCTAATGCGCCTGCGAGCAGCATCATCGGAAAGCGAAGCAGCCGAAAGGAAAGGCCCAGATCAAAATTCGGAATAATAAACGACGCAATGCCCGTCAGCGAAACGATAATAACCATGGCTGCAGACACGATCCCTGCCTGTACCGCCGCCGTGCCGATAATGAGGGCGCCGATGATGGATACGGCCTGACCGATGGACTTGGGGATGCGGACCGACGCCTCGCGCAGCGCCTCGAACGCCACCTCCATCATCAAGGCCTCCATCAGCGCCGGGAAGGGAACAACCTCCCGCGAGGAGGAGACCGAGATCAGCAGATCGAAGGGGATCATTTCCGGATGAAACGTCGTAATTGCGATATAGAAGGAAGGCAGCAGCAGCGAAGTGATCAAAAAAGCGAAACGAATCCAGCGAATCCACGACGCCGCGATAAAAGGCTGGTAGTAGTCCTCGGCGGATTGCAGCATCATAAAAAAGTTGACAGGCGCCAGCAGCGCAATCGGCGTATTGTCCACGATCACGGCTATCCTGCCTTCCAATATGGATGCAGAAACGGTATCGGGGCGTTCCGTATATTGCAGTTGAGGGAACGGTGAAGACGGACTGTCCTCGATGGCTTCCTCAATATAGTTCGAGCCCAGGATGCCGTCGATATCGATGCAGGAGATTCTTCTCTTCATTTCTTGCACTAGAGCAGGCGGGCATACATGATTCAGATAAACGATGACGACGGAGGTCCGCGTGTTGCGTCCGAGCAGGAGCTGTTCCGTTTTGAGGTGACTGCTGCGAATACGGCGCCGCAGCAGCGTCAGGTTCGTATCCAGACTTTCAACGAAGGCTTCTCGCGGACCGCGTATGACCGATTCGTTCGGCGCTTCCTCCGGCGCTCTTTTCTCGAACTTTGAAAACGGAAGCCCCAGCATCTGGAGGTTCCCCTCGAGGAGCAGCACCCCGAAGCCCTCGACAATCCAATTAACGCTCTCGGCCGGATCGGTTAGTACCTTGCAGCCTGCCATCGGAACCCGACGCTCCGAGAACAACCGAGCGATATCGCCTTCCCACTCCCCGTTAGAGGCCATCAGCGGTTTTAGCAAATGCTCCTCTACATCGCGATAATCGAACATCTCGCGCACGTAAATCAGCGCGCCATCAACGCCGCCGCCTAAGGCAAAGCTATAAAACACTACATCGGAGCAGCCGGCAAACCGAGATTTGAACCAATACAGTCTTGGCTCCAGCCGCAGCGTCTCCGGGCAATCGCAGTCCTCGTCCGGAGTGACCGGCAAAGCCAGGGTATTTGCTTCCACAAAAGGTACTCCTTCCGCAGTTTCCAGCATTTGCTTAGCATTTTCCGGGAGAAAGGAATTTATTCGAAATCGAGATCATGCAATGGCGAAACCGATGGGCGATTAAGAAAACAAAAAGAAACCCCTGACGGCGAGTATGGACGCTATGCATCCGAATTCGTCGTAGGGAGCGTTATAAGTATTCCTTAAACCTCAATCACTATTGAAGACAAACGTCCGATATCCTCGATACCGCTTCTCCATGCACGTTCTACTGCCGGACCGCCGATATTAATCGTCAAGTAGCCGGGATCCAGAAAAAGCGCCTCACTCCATTACGGTGAAGGGGATTATCGAATATTAAGGCACTAATCCGAGCTTTGGCCGACTCCATTCCCGCAAGATCAAGATCCAAAGTAAAATCCGCAGCCTCCGTAATGCGAAGCCTGGAATATTGTTCGACTTGTTGTATTTTAACGAGGCGTTTGTCAAATTCGAGGAAGAGATAGCCGCCCAGTCCCGTAAATTCAATAAAACCATCCTCACAAGGATCGACTACGCCTGACCAGTAAATCTCTTCTAAAGGATAAGAAGCGATGAGCTGCTTCATTGTATTTAACAAATCCAATCCTCCCATTTCTTCAAGCCCCCCAAAAAAGAACCTCGAAAGGCATTTAGCCAATCAAGGACGAATGAGAACCTTGCATATTACTGGCGACTTTTCGATCAATGTAGTCCAATGCTTCACGAATCGATTGAAAAGCTTCATCGTGACCGCTAAAATCGATTTCCTCCAGATTTCGCCTATCGGTAACGCCTACCCCCATATGGGGTACGATCTCAATTTCAAAGTAATAGTTACCGTCATTCATGCTGACCCAAGTCGCTATGCCACTTTGATCATAGTAAACTTTCCAATGGGGAAAACGTTCATTAAACAATCTCTCGAGTTCCTTCATTTCCACTTACGCGCTCATCTCCTGGTTAAGCGTTTTTGACCGTTTTTCCTACGCCCGTAGCTGTCCCTTCCTCTGCATCCGCTCTGCGTCCACCGCTCTCCTCGAAACAATCCACGCCGCCGCGAGCAACGCGAGCGCCACTAAAATCCCGGATTCCCCGGTCCACAACAACGCATTCTTCCCGCCTGAAGAAGCGTCGAAAACGTCTTGAATCACGGCGTTCCATGACGCATGCAAAAAGATGGCAGGCCATACGCTTCCGGTTGCCAGACGCAGTCCCCCGATGATAAAGCTGAAGGAAGTGATCGTGATCATAAATAGTAGAACGGAAAGCGCCGGATAGGGGCCGGAATAATAATTGCCGGCTAAAATCACGGGCAGATGCCACAGCCCCCAGATGATCCCGCTGGTCAGCATCGGATAAGGAACGCGCGCGTCGATCAGCCGGGTAAGCATATAGCCCCGCCAGCCAAGCTCCTCCCCCGCGCTGCCGATCAGACCCACTAGCGTTCCGACAACCATTTGCATGACGAGCAGCGCTGCAAACGTAACAATAGGCGAAGCCTTAATAAACGAGTCCGGCGTGACGAACTGAACCAGACCAGCGGCCCAGGCTATCCCATAAGCAACAATCCCTATCGCTACCGGAAACAGTAGTATAAAAGGCAACGTTTTCCGAATCTGCGGTCCCTTGATCCGCAGGGAGATATCCGCTAGGCCTTCGCGCAGCAGCAAACGGGTGAAAATGGAGGACAGTCCCGGCGCCCACATCAGGAGCAGAATAAAGAGCTCGATTTGCATTGCAGTCAAATAACCGATCGTCGTCAGAGGAATAAGTATGGCGAAATAAACCCATGCGTATATTTTTCATTTGAAATATAGCACCAGAGCCGTTCTGCCCAGAACAGACGCATGTCCGGACTTGGCTCGACATAAGCCCAGGCGCAGACCTGGCTTTTTTTAAGCGCATGTTTGTGCCCCTGTCGAATTTCCCCGGAAATATTTCCAAAAATATAAGCCCTAGAGCCTCTTTTTCCCGGCAACAAAACGCCTGTTTAAAACGTCTACTAATTGTCTAAATAATATTGATACATAACACCTGTATTTAACCGGAGAGAGGGGCTGAACCGATGCGCAAACTGTTGCTGTGTGTCGTATTGTTGGGTATCTGCCTGATTCCGCTCAGCGTGTCGGGCGTGAGCGACAAGCAGGAGACTGCCGTCGCAGAGGAAAATGGCATCGAAGCGATCAATCATGCATCGGCCCCCTCGTATCCCGCTTATATTAGCAAGATCACTTCGATGGACGGCGTCACTTATGTGACCGTCGACTATATTCAGTTCCTGCAAGGCGCGGAGGCCGACCGGGTATTCCGTCAGCAGGAGCCGGATGCCGGCATGGACCAGGCGCCGGACGGATACTACATTCTGAATGAGGAAAAGAAGACGTACACGCTTCCCGTCGCAGCCGACGTACAGGTGCTGATGCAGATTTACAACCGTTCCGGCAGCTGGGACGACGCGGATATCGTGGAAAACGAGCCGATCAGCATCGCGAAGCTTCGCTCGCTGTTCAGCAGGGAAAATCAGGAACTGATGGGGAATTTCCCCTATTACATCACGGTGGTCGACGGCAAGATCGTGCGCATTGTGCAGCAGTTCATTCCTTGATTCTTCTTTAAGACAAACTAGCACTTTCTTTTAAAATAACGCTAAGGAGCCGGCACCCCCTCGGGTGCCGGCTCTCTTCGTGCACAATGCTACACGGACACAGCCGGCTCGAGCAGCGTCAGCGTCCCGGCCCCAGCATCGAGACGCGCTCGGGCGCCGATCGGCACGGCTGCCTTGTAGATGTCGTGTCCGCTCGCAAATCCGGCGATCAGCGGCTTGCCCAGCGGCATGAGCACATCGCGAATGAGGTCGGCATAGGTCCGGCCGTACGCGTCCGGACATTCGTGACAGCCGCCCATCACGATGCCCGCGCAGTCGTCGAGCTTGCCCGCAAGCTTCAATTGCTCGACGTAGCGGTAGACGGTGTTTACCGGCTCGTGCGTCTCCTCGAGCAGCAATATTTTGCCACGGGTGTCGATCTCGTACGGCGTGCCAAGCGAGCCCGTGAGCGACGTCAGATTGCCGCCCGCAAGCGGTCCCGAGACGACGCCGGATACAAGCGGCAGAATCGGCATGCCGGGCGGATTCGCGATGGGCCTTGGAACGATAAGCGACGAGGTTGCCGCGTAAAACTGCTCGAAGTTATATGCCGGCGTTTCCGGCTTGAAGTCGATAAGCAGCAGACTGTGCAGCGCGACAAGCTCTGCCAGCTGAGCGAGCGTATTGAGCAGCACCGTAATATCGCTGTAACCGGACACGATCTTGGGATGCGCGCGGATGTAGTCGTAATCCAGATAAGGCAGAATCCCCTCCACCCCGACGCCCCCGCGCGTCGGCAGGATCAGCCTGATCCGGTCGTCCGCGAACATCGACATCAGATCCGACGCCCGCTCCTCGTCCGTCCCTGCCAGGTAGCCGTCTTCATCGTACACGTGGCGCCCGACGACGACGTTCAGACCCATTTGAGTCAAATAACGAACCCTTGCGTCGATCGTCTCCCGCGCAAGCGGACTCCCGAGCGTGACGACGCCCACCGTATCTCCCTTCACCAGTGCCTTCGGCCGAATGGCCATCCAACCCGCCCCCTCTCCCTCTCCTCCTTTCAGCTTATGTGCGATTGCATTGGGGCATCGTATCTTTTTGCGTGTAAAAAGGAATGATGAGGATAACACGTCCATGCGAGGAGGAAATTGCCATGCAGCTGCCCGAATATCCCGAATCCTATTGGCGCCGGACGGCGGAGCTTCCCGCCTTCCCGAAGCTCACGCGCGATCTCGAGACCGAGTTCGCCGTCGTCGGCGGCGGCATTACCGGCCTCACGACCGCTTATCTGCTCGCCAAGGAAGGCCGCCGCGTCGCTCTGTTGACGGCAGACAGGCTGCTCAGCGGCACGACGGGCTATACGACCGCTAAAATCACGGCTCAGCACGATCTCATTTACGACGAGTTAATCGCCCATTTCGGCGAGGAGAAAGCAAGATTATATTACGAGGCCAACGCAGGCGCGCTCGCGTTCATGCGCAGCCTGGTCGCCGAACATGGCATCGATTGCGACTTCGTCGACGAAGATGCCGTCGTCTACGCGACGCGCGAGGAAGGACTCCACAAGATCGAGAAGGAATACGCGGCCTACCAGCAGCTCGGTATTCCCGGCGAACGCTACGATACGCTGACGCTGCCGTTCGGCGCAACCGCGGCGCTATCGATGAAGCGGCAGGCCCGGTTTCATCCGACGCCGTACGCCGCTTTTCTGGCCAATGAAATCGTGCGGCTGGGCGGCGAAATTTTCGAAGAAACGACGATGGACAAGTTCCACGACGGAGAACCGGCCAAGGTCACGACGAAGGACGGCAATACGGTGACCTGCGATTCGGTCGCGGCCTGCTCGCATTTCCCGTTCTTCGACAACGGCTTCTATTTCGCGCGGCTGCATGCCGAGAGCTCGTACGTTATCGCGATCAAATCTCCTTACGATTATCCGGGCGGCATGTACATCACGGCGAACGAGCCGAAGCGCTCGATACGCGAGGTTACCTACAACGGCGAAAAGCTGCTGCTGATCGGCGGCGAATCGCACAAGACCGGGCAGGGCGAATGCACGATCGAACACTATGAAGCGCTGAAGCGGTTCGCGGAGGATGCGTTCGGCGTGGATGAGATACGCTACCGGTGGTCTACGCACGATCTCGTAACGCTCGACAAGATACCGTATATCGGTCTCGCCCGGGAGGGCACGCCCAATCTGCTCGTCGCGACCGGTTACCGCAAATGGGGAATGACGTCGAGCGCGGTCGCAGGGCGGCTGCTGGCAGACCTGCTGCTCGACCGCGATAATCCTTACGCGGAGTTGTTCGGACCGTCTCGCTTCCAAGCGGATCCGGACATGGGGACGCTTGTGAAGGAGACGGCCGATGTCGCCTACCACTTCGTAAAGGGAAAGCTGGAGTGGCTCAAGAAAGACCCCGAGGAACTCGGACTCGACGAAGGCGCGGCCGTGCGCATCCGCGGCCGCAGATGCGGCGCCTACCGCGACCATGAGGGCAAGCTGCACGTCGTCGACACGACCTGTACGCATATGGGGTGCGAGACGGAGTGGAACGCGGGCGACCGCACGTGGGACTGCCCCTGCCACGGCTCGCGGTTCACCTTCTCCGGCGAAGTGGTGAACGGCCCGGCCAAGAAGCCGCTGGAGCGGCTGTAGCGGCGAGGCGTGCCCGTTCGCGACAATCGGGCGAAACAGACAACAAAGGCTTGCGGGCTTGAAGGCCCGCTTGTTTCAATCGCTCCCTTGAAGGGGAAAAGTCGGCATACGCAAAGGAGGAGATTCGCATGAACGAATTCGAGCGGCCGCCGGACTTGGACAAGCCCGGCGCCGGCGCCCAAACGGAACGCGATCATCCCGAGCAGTATCCGACGGACAAGGAAAGCCTCTTCGACAGCTTCCTGAGCGAACGCAACGTCGATGCGATCCCGGTCGAGGATCTCGGCATCGAGAACCGGGACGAAGCGAACAAACCGGACAGTAAGGATGATTCGTCGTCCGAGCGCAAGTTTCCCGAATAGGAAAACAGGCCGTTTCCCGTTATAGGGGAGACGGCCTTCGTTTGCTCCGACAGTCTAACCGAATCGCTGCTCCATCGCCGCGCGCGCCTCGGACAAAGCGGGCAGCTCGGGAGACCATAACAGCTCCAGCTTCAGCGCTTCGGCGAGCGGCAGCAGCGCATCACCCGCAGCCTCGCTGCCTACCCACAGCTCCTGCGGAAGCATCCGCTGCTCTTCGACCAGCGTCAACAGATTTTCAGCTGCCGCGGCGGCTGCTTCTACGCCCTTGCTCAGCGCAAACTTCAGGATCTGGCCCGTCGATTGATCCACAATGAGCGTCATCTTCGGGTAAAAGGGCCGCTCTTCCTCCTGAATCGGCATCGCCATGTAGAAGCTGTCGGCTTCCCAGACGCCTCCTCTGGTTCTGACTCCCTTGAGAGCCTTGGCGATTCGGAGCTCATTCAGCGGCACGGCTGCAGCAGGCCGCCTTTCCTCCGATTGCGGCGCCTCCGGCGCCAGCCATGCGTCGTACCATTCGCGCTCGCCCTCCGCCGAAGGACGCGTTTCCCGAATCAAATACACGTCCTTATCCCCGTCGATCAGCCCGTCGGGATTGTGTTGGAACGCCTGTCCGACAAGCACGGCCTGCTCCAGGGCTTGCGCAAAATAGACGACCTGCGCCGACGTCAGCTCCGGCCAGGGCATATAGCCAGGCTCGTGCAGCCGGAACGTCGGCCAGCTTTTTTTGCCGCGATAGCTAAGTCCCAGCTGCTTGATGCGTTTGTACTCCGCGGGATCGAGCTCCGCTCTGTCGTCCAGCGAGAACAGCAGGCAGTGCTGGCTGAATATCGGATCCTCGTCCAGTTCGCCCGCGAGCATATCCACGATCGTCCGCAGCCCCTCGGCGCCCATGTATACGGCAAGGCCGAACATCTCGCCGCCGTTGCCGAAAACGCAGCAGTAGCCGATCTCGCCCGACGCCGGATCCCGGACGCCGAACAGGTGGCCGTTGGACAGCCATCTCCAGATACCTGCCTCTTTGTAACGCTCCGCAGCTTCGTACAGTTCCTTCCATTGCTGCTTCGTCGGAGCTGTGCTCATCCTCACGCCTCCCAGTCTCGTCTCGCCTCTCAGACAGCGAACGCTTCTCTGCCTCTATTGTAATGAATCTCGGCCCGCCACTCAATTCTGCCTTCAATCAAAAAAGCCGCCGCCTCTCGGAAGAGAAACGACAGCCTGCCATTTAATCCAACAACTCAAGCCACGCGACGCCTATCGGGCGATCGGCAGCCTTGATCACCATATGCCGGACGGCGTCACCCGGAAGCCCGGCACGCTCGAGCTTCGCAGTTACCGTGTGCCAGCCGTCCTCCGCCCACTCAACGGTCGTCGCAGATGCGTCGCGCCCATCGGAGACGTGCAGCTTGCCGCCGCCTTCGCTCTGCACGCGCAGACGGATCGCGCTTTTTCCGGTTGCGCTGCCGACAGCAGTCCCTCGTGGGGCCGCTGCCTCGCAGCCGTAAGCCAGCCATTCGCCGGGCCTGAGCGTCACGTACATCCACTCGTCCTCCCGCCATTCCTCACCGCCGCCATGCTGGAAGTTCGGCGCCGTCCGTCCCGGGACGACAAAGCGGATATCCGTGCCGTCTTCGGCGCGGAAACCTTCGACCTGCGCGCCGGAGCCGAATGCGGGCTGCGATATCGTATCCCTTTCCGTCAGGCTGCGCGCCAAGCCGAAGCTCTTGCCCTCCCCCTCGTACCCGTAGAAAACGGCAGGTATGCGAACCGGCGCGCGCAAGAACAGCGAACGCACGACGGCAGGCTCGTAGTCGCAGCGCTCGATCGGCAGATTGTCGAGATACGCCCACAGAATGCGCTCCGCATCATCAGGTGCCGGCTTATCGCCGCCTTCCAAATACCGTACGAGCAGGTCCCAGCCCTCGGGGCGTCGAATCGAGCAGGGCGAGTTGCCGGTGTCCATCTTTTTCCACGTCCAGAAGTTCCATGAGATATCGTGATCCTCGAAAAGACGGAAGGCCCCCGCGTACCAGTCCTTGTTGTTCTCGCCGCCCTCGCCCATGAACAGCGGCGCATTCAGCCGCTCGCGATGCTCGAGATAGACCTGGATGCTGGCGGTGTCCGGCGCGTTCCAGTACTTGTGAAACTGCAGCAGCACGTTGTCGTCCGGAAGCGCGTCGAAAATCGACCAGTCGGTCGCCCAGTGGACGCCCTCAAGGATGATCATATGCCGGTCGTCCACTTCTCGGATGGCGGCGATAACCTCCTCGTAGAACGGCATCACGCTGTCGTTGTGCGCCGCAAACCATTCCGGCAGCGGCTCGTTCAGCAGATCGTAGCCGGCGACGATCCATTCGTCGCGATACCGCTCCGCCAGCAGGCGCCACAGCGTCACCGTGCGCACGCGGTTCGCCGCGTCCAGGAACAGCTCCGGCAGATCGCGCTCCGAATCGTCGATATTCGTGCCCGTCTGCCCGCCCGGCGCGCCGTGCAGGTCCAGAATGACATAGAGACCGTATTGCTCGCACCAGCGAACGACCCGGTCGATGCGCGCGATCATGTCCGGCTTGAACCGTACCGGCTCGCCTTCCTCCAGCAGCGTGCGCGCCAGAAGCGGCACCCGCACGGAGTTGAAGCCCTCCGCCGCGATCCGCGCGATATCGGCTTCGGCGACATACCGGTCGTAATACAGTGCCCAGAAGCGCGCCGCCTTCTCCTCGCCGACCAGCTCGCGGATCATCCGCTCGATCCGCCGCGGGCGGTCGCCCCCATCCGGGAAGCGCCACATATAGCCCTCCGGCAGCAGCCAACTGCCGAATCCGACGCCGCGCAGGAGGATCTCCTCGCCGCGGCCGTTGCGCAATACTTTGCCGTCCGCTCGCACGTAGCCGTACACATCGCCTACGCCGCCACGCAAAGCATTTTCCGTTATGTTTTCGCTCATCCTTTAATCGCTCCGTCCGCAATTCCGTTCAGAATGTATTTTTGAAGCAGCAAATACAGCACGACGACCGGCAGCAGCGCCAGCACGAGCGAGGCCAGAATCGCGGACCAGTCGTTGTTGCCGTACTGGCCGAACAGCATGTTCGTCGACAGCAGCAGCGTATAGCTCGAAGCGTCGGTGAGCATGAGCAGCGGCAGCAAAAAGTCGTTCCACATCCACAGTGCGTTCAGGATCGCGACGGTCGCGGTGACGGGCAGCAGCAGCGGCAGGATCACGGAGAAAAACAGCCGAAACTCGCCGCAGCCGTCGATGACCGCCGCTTCGTCGAGATCGCGCGGGATCGACTTGACGAAGCCATGGTAGAGAAAGATCGCCATCGACACGCCGAGGCCGATATAGATGAGCCCGAGGCCGACGGTCGAGCCCTGGACCGCCAGGTTTTTGGCGATGCGAACGAGCGTGATCATGATGGAATGGAAAGGGATCAGCATGGACAGCACGAACAAGCTGAACAGAAAGCCGCTCAGTTTGCCCGGCGTACGCGACAGCTTGTAGCCCGCCATCGCGGCGAACAGCACGATGCCCGCGAGCCCGACCGCGGTCACGGCCGCCGTATTGCCCAAGCTGCGCAAAAAGTCAATTTTCCGGTAGGCGTCCGCGTAGTTGCTCCAAGCGAAGTGCCGCGGCCAGGAGAGGATGCCGTTTAGCATCTCGCCCTCCGTCTTCACCGAATTCAGCACGCCCATGTAAATGGGCAGCAGCGTGAAAGCCGCGCCTACGATCAGCATCAGCAGGGCAAGCAGGCCGGGCAGGAGGCTTCGGCCGTGCCGCTTGCCGGTCCGCGTCGTGCCAATGCCGCGAGAAGCCCCGTGCCCTGCTTCCGAGCGAATGCCATGACCCTGGGCGCTCATGCCTCCACCTCCCGCCGCTTCATTAGCCGCAGCTGGACGATCGTGATGACGAGCACGATGAGGAACAGGATCATTGCCTTCGCGCTTGCGTAGCCGTACCGGTTGCTGAAGCCGAACGCCTCCTCGAAGATATTGAGCGCGATGACCTGCGTCTCTCGCCCCGGGCCGCCGCCCGTCAGCGCGAAGACCGCGTCGAACACCTTGAACGACGAATTCAGCGTGAGGAAAATGCCGATCGTGAGCGCCGGGTAAATCATCGGCAGCGTGATGTATCGGAACGTGTGCCAGACGCCGGCGCCATCGATGGCCGCGGCCTCCTTAAGCGAGGACGGCACGCCCTGCAGCGCGGCGATGTAGATGACCATCAGATAGCCGACGCCGCCCCACAGCGAGACGATCAGAATCGCGTAAAAGGAAAAAGACGGGTCGCCGATCCACGAGCGGTCGAGGAAGGTCAGGCCGGTGCGCATCGCCAGCTCCGGCAGCACGCGCGTGAACACGAACATCCACATGAAGCCGCCGATGATCATGCTGAGCATGTTGGGCATGAAGAAAATGGTGCGAAAAACAGCTTTGGTCTTCGCGCGCGATTCGATCAGCACGGCGACCAGAATGGCCAGCGCGTTTTGCAGCACGACCATGAAGAGCACGTATTTGAGCGTAAAAAAGACGGCATGCCCGAACGACGGGTCCTCCGTCAGCGCCTCGGCGTAATTGTCCAGCCCGACGAACGCGTAGAGCGGGTTCAGGCCGTTCCAGTCGGTCAGGCTGTACCAGATGCCGCCGAATGCCGGCGCGAGCAGAAATGTCGCGTAGAACAGCAGCGCCGGGAGCACGAACGCCAGCAATATGCCGTGCCGTTTGAGTCTGAGCCTGTCGATCATCTCGTAGATCCCTCCTTCGCCTGCGAAGCCGATCCGGCCCCGCGCCGCGGACGAAGCCGCGGGACGGAGCCGGAAGGGATCACTTGCTGTTCTTGACGGCGTTCGCCCATGTGCGGTCCAGCGTCTTGATGATCTGCTCCTTGGTCACGCTCTTGGCGTAGTAGCTCTGCAGCAGCTTCGCGGTCTCGTCGGTCACGCCGTTTGGCAGCGACAGGTCGAGGTAAGCTTTGCCCTGGGCGACGTACGAGCTCGCCTCGGTAATCCACGGGAACGTATCGTACTTGTGCATTTCCGCGACGGGGTTGAACTTCAGCTCCTCGAACAGGGCGGAGGAATCGTTGTCGTCGAGCATGTAGTTCAGCAGATCGAGCGCGACGTCCTTGTTCTTGCTCGTCGGCGACACGGCGAGCGAGGTGGAGGTAGCCAGGTTGATCATCGTGCCGGCCGGATCGTTGCTTACCGGCAGCGGCGCGACGCCGAATTCCATGTCGGGATTCGCCTTCAGGATCGTCTCGGCCTGCCACGGTCCCATGACCCACATCGCGGCTTTGCCGTTCGCGAAGTCCGTCGAGCCGGCGGCGCTGCCGACCTCGAACGGCTTTGCCGTACCGTTCGCCATAATCAGGTCGATAATGTTGAATACGTCCTGTACGTCGGCGTAGGACGCTTCGCCCTTGTTCATCTTCTCGATCCAGTCCGGATGCTCCGCGGTCACGATGCCGCCAAGCGACAAGGCCATCATGAGCTGCGGAATCCACGACTCCTGGAAGCTCAGCTCGAACGGCGCCGCTTTTGTCGTCTTGATTTTCTCCACGGCGGCCTTCATTTCGTCGAGCGTTTGGGGCGGAGCAATGCCGAGGTCGGCGAACATTTTCTTATTGTACAGGTAGCCCCACGACAGGCTTTCGAGCGGCAGCGCGACCACCTTGCCGTCGTACGTCACCGTCTTGCGCACGCTCTCGTACACCTTCGGTACATACGGCTGGTCGGATAAATCGCTTAAATATCCGGCTTTGTAAAAGGTCGGGATATCCGCAATCGCATGCAGCGTGAACAGATCGGGCGCGTCGTTGGAGGAAAGGCGAGTCTTGAGAATCTGCCCGGCCTGATCGGAGTTCGGCATCTCAAGCTTGATCGTGACGTCGACGTTTTTGTCCGCAAGCTCCTTGGCTTTGAATTGCTCGAAGTACTTGTCGAACTGGTCTTTGAATCGCGGCAGGCTCATAAAAACCTTGAGCTCGACCTTGCGGGCCGGTTCCTGCGCGGACGCGGACGGCGAAGCCTGGGCGCCCGAGTCGGATGCTGTGGCGGAGGCGGACGCCGAGCCGGACGGCGCGACGGATGGAGAGGCATTGTCGTTGCCGTTGCCGCCGCAGCCGGCCAGCATGGCAGCCGCGAGCGTCATCGAGGACGCGGCGTATAGCGCTTTTTTCATCTGGTGTTACCCCCTCTATCGAATGACTGCAAGCTCAGTATAGAGAGAATTGAAAGCGGAAACATTCGAGAAAATTAGCTTTCCTTATTGGACGATATTGATATGAAACGGATAATATGAAACGGATACCAGGCGAATCCTCCTCCTATTCTCCGCTCCTCAGCTCGCCGGGCGAGATGCCGAAGCGTTTCTTGAACACTCTGTAGAAATAAGCCAGGTCCTCGTAGCCGGCAAGCTTGGCCGCCTGCTTGATCGAGACCTTGCCTTCGCGCAGCAGCGCCTCCGCATACACCATGCGCCGCATCGTAATGTAGTCGGTAACGCCCGTGCCGACATGCGCTTTGAAGGCGCGGCTGAGATGCTCCTTGCTGACGAAAAAGCGGTGCGACAGCGACTCCAGCGTCAGCTCCCCGGCGAAATGCGCGTCAATGTGGGCGCGAATCTCGTCCAGGTCGAGCCGGGCACGGCCGCGAATCGCCTTCGCGGCCGCATCGGCGGCTTCCCCGAGCCGCTCCGCCAGCGCCATTGCCGCTTCCTCCGGCGAGGAGCCCGGGCCGAGGCGCCCCTCGATCCCGCCCCAGATCGGAACGATGTCGATCCCTTGCTCGGATGAGAACGTCTCCAGCAGCGCCAGCGCATCCTGCGCCATCCGGGCAGGCAGCCCCTGCAGCTCCTCTTGCGACAGCGCTCGCGCCAAGTATCTGCCGAGCGCGGCATAAGCCGCCGCGATGCCCGCCCGATCCAGCTCCTGCAGGCTGGCTTGGATACGGCGCTTTTCCAGCGCATAGCGTTCCAGCACGGCCGCATCGGCGAACGCAGCCGGCAGCCTCCACACGCCCGACGGCGCGCCGCTCTCCGGCGCAGGCTCGTCCGATGCGGCGCCTGAAAGAGCTGCGTTTCCCGTGCTTGGCACGGTCATCGTTAATGCGGTCGGCGCCGCATCCAGCTCCCGGACGCAGGCTGCCAGCGCAGCATTCAGTTCAGCCGGATCGAGCGGCTTCAGCAAGTAATCCACCGCCTTCGAACGGATCGCCTGCTTCAAATACGCGAAGTCGTCATAGCCGCTCATAACGACGATCTTGGCCGCCGGAAAACGCGCCCCAAGCTCGTTGAGCAACTCCGTCCCGGACAGGCCCGGCATCCGCATATCGGTCACGACGATATCCGGCCCGAGCTCCCCGATGCGGCGCAGCCCTTCTTCTCCGTCCTCGGCTTCGCCGGCGACCGTCAGTCCCAGCCCTTCCCAATCCGCGAGGTCCTTCACGATCTCGCGCGACCACGGCTCATCGTCGACGATCAGCACGCTATACGTCATTCCCGTATCCTCCTTCGTTAGCCGCCGGCGCGACGATCGCTACCAGCGTTCCCTGGCCCGCGCTGCTCCAGACGCGGAGCCCATAGCGCCCGCCGAACTGCAGCTTGAGCCTGGCATCGACGTTGCGCAGCCCGATGCCGCGGCCTCGCCTCGGTTCGCCTGCGGGCGCAGAATCCGGCGCCGCGCCTCCGCTTCCACCAGCGCCTCCGCTTCCGCCTGCGCCTCCGCTTCCTCCAGCGCCTGCGCCCAGGCGCCTGGTACCGCCGGCGCGCAGCTCCGCTCTGATGCGGCGCAGATCGTTCGCGTGCATGCCTGCCCCCTCGTCCTGAACGAGCATGACAATCCGTCCGCCGATGCGCCCGATACGGATCGTCAGCCGCCAACTGCCGGTCTTGCGCTGAAGCCCGTGCTCGAAGGCGTTCTCGACGATCGGCTGCAGCGTAAACTTCGGCAGCCGGCCTTCGAGCGCTTCCGGGTCCGTCTCCAGCGAGATCGTGCAGCGGCCCGCAAACCTCCGCTCCTGAATGAACAAGTAGTTGCGGGTATGGGTCAGTTCGTCCGCGATCGGCACGGTCCGATCCTCGGAGCCGATCGCATAGCGCAGCAGATCCCCGATGACCCGCGTAACCTCATAAATCTCGGGTGCCTTCTTCTTGAGCGCCATGCCGCCGATCATATGGAGCGTATTGTTCAGAAAATGCGGATTGATCTGCGCCTGAAGCGCCAACAGCTGCGCGTCCTTCACCTCGATCTCCCGCTCGTACTCGTCTTCGATCAGCTGCCTGATCCGCTCCATCATCGAGTTGTAGCCGCGTTCGAGCAGACCGATCTCGTCCCGGCTGCTGACGGACATCGACTCGAAGCTCTGAACGGGCGTCGTCCGCATCATCCGGGCGAGCCGGACGATCGGGCGGCTGATGCCGAGCGAGACGAGGACCGAGAGCAATGCGGACGCCGCCGCGAACAGCGCGCCCGTCCAGATGCCCGCCTCGATCGTCGGCCGCGCGCTGCGGCTGACCGACGAGATCGGGACAGCCTTGATCACCGCGAGCTGCCCGTCCCCGATCCTTTTCTCGAACACGAAGTAGCGGTCCGTCCGCCGGAATTCCAATGCCGCGAACGCCGGCGCCGGACCTCTGAGCACTTCCGCCAGCCGGGCGTCGTCCGGCAGCTCGGAGGAACCCGACAGCAGCTCGCCTTCGTCGTTCAGCACGTACACCAGGCTATCTGGCTCCGAACGCAGGATCCGGCCGACCTCCTGCCATACCTCCCGATCGATGCGGACGGATATGCCGCCGATTAAGGCGCGATCCTCGAACCGGTTGATGCCGTGATAGGCGTACGTGCCGTCCGGCGTCTGCTTGAAGTACATATTGACCGGCCCGCGGGAGATTCGCGCCCAGGGCGCATTGGCGCTTATATCGAATGTTCGAATCAGTCCGCTGGTCGTATAGTTGACTGTAAACGCTTTCCGATAGGCCTGCATGTATAGCGTCAAATCGTCGATCTTCCGCGAATTGGCGTGAAACGCCGAAGTCAGCTTGTCCCGCAGCAGCTCCTGCGTCTTATACTGGACGACGGGATCAGGATTATCGATGTCGCCGAGTCCTCGCATCAGCTCCTGATCGATCTGAAGCGTGTAGAAGAGAATGTCGATCTGTTCGATCAGCTCGTTCATGTACTGATCCGCCCACAGCATGCGCGAAGTATCGGCGCCGACGATTTCCTTTTCCACCGAGCTTCGCGTGTTGTTCGCCGCCAGCCATGTGACCGTGACGACAGGCAGCGCCGTCAGGCAGATCATCAATACGGTCAGCCGCATGCGCAGGCTCGTTCGTTTCAGCATGCCGTATCCCCTTCTCCGTCGTCAGTCCTTGAAGCCAAGCTTATCGGAAGCATGCTTAGCGCGCAAGACGCGAACGCGGTACCATCTTTCGCATAAGCTGACCATAGAACGGGAGGGATCCGTATGGCATACCGGATTATCGTCGATCTGTCGGACCGCATGCTCTACTTGCTGCAAGAAGATACGGTCGTGAACGGCTACCCGGTCGGCATCGGCCGGATGGTGACGCAGACGCCGACGGGCGAGTACCGCATCGTCAACAAGCAGGCGCAGCCCGGCGGACCGTTCGGCGCGTTCTGGATGGGACTGTCCAAGCCCCATTACGGCATTCACGGCACGAATGATCCCGCATCGATCGGCCATTACGTATCGCACGGCTGCATCCGCATGTACAATGAAGACGTTCTCGCGCTCTCTCAGATCGTACCTATCGGCACGCGGGTAACGATCCGTCCGTAGCTTTCCCAGTCAACCGTCGCACAATTGGTGGCATTTTCGGGGCCGGCAGCCCTTTTCAGATTAACTTTTCCTGAGAAACTCGAAACTGCGCCCGTTCTTTGGTAGGATAGGAAGAATTCGAGTATAAAGGTTGGGATGACATGACGGAAGCTGCCGGCACGGAAGAGCTCGATCTTCAGGAAGCGGCCGAACTGTTCAGATTAATTTATCCCGCTTTTGCGGCCCTTCTCGACAAAGCGGAGGCCGCGCGGGGACCGCTGAAGGAATTTCACTTGGCGATGGCGGCCGAGCATGCCAAGAGCGGCGTGCGGATTCTCGGATGGGACAGCCGCAGAGCCATTAACGCGATATTCGATCTGTACAAGGAGCATTACCTGGCGGAGGGGCGCATCGCCGCGGATCTGTGGGCGGCCGATCAGTTCGGCTGCGACCTCGAGGCTGCGATCGTCGAGTCCGAGGATATACGCGAGCTGGAGGAGCGCATCAAGGCCGTCGTGCTGCAGATCCGGCAGCGCGAATCCGAATTGCAGCGGCTTCGCCGGGAGTTGGGCCAGCTGGAGGAGCTTCGAGCCGAGCTCAGTCGGCCGGTCATTCTCCACGGCACCGCTGCAGGCGCCGTCGGAGCCGCCCCGTCGGTCGATACGAACGATACGAACGATACGAACGATACGAGCGGACAAACGGATTCAACCGAGGCGGACGTCGCAGCGACAGATCGCGTGCCCTCGCCGACGCCGGCGCAATGAACAGGGGCAGTACGGGCGGGACGGTTTAATTTGCGACCGCCCCGCCTTTTTTTACCGGGATTCATAGGCCTAACATATCGGTTTTCCATAATTATACAGACCCCACCTATACATATGTATCTCCGTCCGTTTTAACAATATCCCCTTCAATCAGGAACGTGTAGAATGCCGTATCCCGCTCCCTCAGTCCCGCACAGCGCCGCCAGTTTTCCTCTATTTTCTCAGAAAAAAGTTGTCGCATTTCCATCCACATTCTGTTAAAATGAGAACAAACGTTCTTAATGGAGGGATCGTTATGCCCAGCCGCTACCCGATTCAGGACGCCATGCCCGACTTCTGTCAGGAAGATTGCGAGCATGCCCTGTTTGCCGCCAAGTGGCCGGATGGCTTCCGTTGTCCCCGTTGCGAGCATACGCAATATTATCAATTAACGTGCCGCCAGCGCCCCCTGTTTGAGTGCCGTTCCTGTGCGCATCAGACCTCTCTTACGGCCGGCACGGCGCTCGAAGGCTCGCGCACGCCGCTGATGAAGTGGTTTCAGGCCATGTTTTTGATGCAGCTTGGAATCAGCGCCCGTCGGCTTGCAGAGCTGATTCGCGTTACTTATAAGACAGCCTGGCTCATGAACCATAAGCTCCGACATGCGATCGGCGTATGGGATCTCGAACGGCCGTTGGACGGCGATCTGCAGCTGTTGGACGAGTATTATGGTTATGAATACCATCGCTATATCGGCAGCCTTCTGATGCAGGAAGCGCTCAAGCCGCAGCCGATCGTAGTCGGCGCCTCTGTCAATGGCGTAGGAGATATCGTTCATTTGAAAATGAAAGCGGTCGACGGCCCGGAAGGCGACGATGCGACCAGGCATAGCGCGGACTGCGAGGAGACAGTGGAACGGTTTGTACAGAAGCACGTCGCCGACGGGGCAGCATCGTACGGAACGGCTGGCTCGCGGTCATCGCGGCCCAACCGCGCTGCATGTCGCCTGGCGCGAGGCCGTACGCTGGCTGACATGGACATTCGGCGGGATCGGCCCCAAGCATCTGCAGGCCTACCTTAACGAGTTCTGCTTCCGCCGTCTCCTTTGCCGCAACGACATGATGGCTGAGCTTATCTCCTGCTGTGGCAGAACCGAGACCATTACCTATCGTCGACTGGTCGGCACTCGCTCTGGCACCAGACCGATCCCCTGGGCGTTCAGACGCCAAGCACGAAGCCAGCGCCATACCGGATAGTAGGAATGCTCCTCTTTGGGCTGCCAGTTTTAAGTTAGCTGGCATCTCTGTTGATCTTTTCCGGTTGAGGGGGATGCAAAGACCTATCTTCCCTTATCGAGAAGATCCAAGCTCTTTTTCAATTTAGCTATGCTGCCCCCTCTACGTACGACCCTGAGCGAAGGGGATCAATTTCCTGTTCGTTATCTACGCCGCCTTCAGATGTCAACTTCCCCTGATCAAGGTCATTCGTATTCCTCTTTGTATATCTACGCTGCCCCTCATACCTAACCTTCCTGACCAAAGGGGATCCAAGTTCCTGTTTGTATATCTTCGTTGCCCCACGTACCTAACCTTCCTGATCAAAAGGAATCCATGCTACTGTTTGTCTAAATTCGTTGCCCACGGCGATATAATGTCTGGTTCTTATCTTTCCTGAACGAAGGGGATATTGTTAAAACGGGCAGAAGAGGTTTTCCTTTCAATACATTACTCCATTTACTGGAATTTCCCCCACGCAAAAAGCGGACTCGCGTAATTAAATAGTTACGTGAGCCCGCCTTATTGGCTTGCTTGATTCGGGCCGCCGGTCTTGGCTTATTCATGCAGGTAGATCCGGCCGCCTTGCGGTGGTTTCTTCCAGGGGCAGCATGATAACCAGCCTGCAGCCGACGCCCGGATCGGCCTCGCCGATCGTTACTGTGCCGCCAAGCAGGTGGACGCGTTCCATCATGGCGCTGAGCCCGAAGCCTGGCTTGGAGGCTCCATAAGGCTCGCCGTCGCTTACGAGCTCGAATCTCACCCAGTTGCCCTCTTCCGCTAGAATGAAGCGGAAGCGACCGCACCGTCCATGGCGCAGACCGTTTGTAATGCCTTCCATCAAGGCGTGGTAGACGACCTTCTGTGCGAGCGCCCCCATCGGCGGCAGCGGGTCGGGCCGATACTCGAACAAAACATCCGCCTGGCCCGTGCTGTCCCGGATCAGCTCCCGCAGCGCCTCCTGCAGATCGAAGCCCGCTTCGTCGTCCTTCAGCATCCGTACCGTTCGTCTGACGTCGTTCAAGCCTTTGCGGATCATCTCGCCGGCTGCGTTCATTCGCTCCACGGAACGAGGCAGATCGCGGTCCGAGAGCTTTTTGGCCGCTTCGATCTGCACGATCGCCGCCGTCAGCGAATGTCCGACCAGATCGTGCATGTCGTGCGCGATCCGACTGCGCTCTTCGAGCACCGACACTTCGGCCAACGCCTCCGCCGTCTCTTTGACCGATCCGGCCAGATGGCGGTTCGCTTCTTCGAGCTCCTCGGTCCGCCTGCGCACGAGCTCCTCGAGCGAGAGATGGAATTGAGCCAGCTTGAGCTGTATATCCACTCTCGCGAGCAGTTCGCCTTGGGAGAACGGCTTGGTCAGGTAATCGTTCGCGCCTGAATCGAAGCCGAGCGTCAGTCGGTCCAACCTGTTCTGCGCGGACAGCAGGATGATCGGCAGCTCGCTGGCCGACCACCGCTCGCGCGCGAGACGGCACACTTCGTAGCCGGTCTTGCCGGGCATCATGACGTCCAGCAGCATCAGGTCCGGCTTCCCGTTGTGTTCCAGCCAGGCAGCCGCTTCAGCACCATTTGCCGTCTCTACCAGCCGATAGCCGCTTCGACGCAGATAGTGCCTCAGCACCTCCAGATTAACCGGTTGATCGTCCGCAATCAGAATCAATGGACGGCGCTCTTCACTCGCCGTTGAACTCACCGGCCACTCGCCCGCATGCAGCTTCCCGTAGCTCCCTAGGTCCGATGGCAGCACCGGGAACACCGGTTCCGCCTGGGATCCTTCATCGCCGGCCTTGCCCGTGCCGTTCCTTTCCGTTGGTGCGGTGACTTCCGCTCCTTCGTCTTCATATCTTCGTGGACCGTTGCCGACGAAGCCGGTCTCTGCTGCCGCCTCGCGTCCGGGTGCGGCTGGCAGTATGAACGAAGCCGTCGTTCCTTTACCGAGCTCCGAATGAAGCGCGAGCTCGCCGCCGTGCAGCCGGACCAGGCGGTTGGTGATCGGAAGGCCGAGCCCCATTCCGCCCCCATAATCAGACGCTGCGGCCCCGAACGGCTCGAACAGCATCTCCAGACGCTCCGGCGAAATGCCCGAACCACTGTCAGCTATGACGATTCGGATGCCCTCCTCTTCACGCACAGCAGACACCAGGACCTGCCCAGATTCCGTGTATCGAATGGCGTTGCCGATCAGATTGTACAAGATTTGTTCGAGCCTGGCCGAATCTGCAATGACGGTCAGCCGCTTGCCGCCCGTTTCGACATCGGCTCTCTCCACCAAGAGCTCCAGCCCTTTGCGCTTCGCGAGCGGGGCCAGCGCAGCAGCAACGGTCTCGCACGCGCCCAGCGCATCGACTTCCGCCAGCTTCAATTTGATATCCCCGTGTCTAAGCCGGTCCATGTCCAGAATATCGTTGACCAGGTTCAGCAGACGATCCGCGCTGGTCCGGATGAGCTGCAAATTACGTTGCATCTCGCCGCCGACCGGACCTGCAGCACCGTCC
The DNA here is from genome assembly GCF_030014955.1 of Cohnella hashimotonis. NCBI lineage: Bacteria > Bacillati > Bacillota > Bacilli > Caryophanales > Paenibacillaceae > Cohnella > Cohnella hashimotonis. The sequence continues at coordinate 794,738 of NZ_JAGRPV010000001.1, read as the reverse complement.
AACAAGGCATCCGCCAAGCCTGCGATGCCGTGCAGCGGCGTACGCAGTTCATGGGAAGTATGGCTCAGAAAATCATCCTTTAATCTCGACAATGTCCCCAGTTCCCGGTTCGCCGTCTCCAGCTCCGCCGCATTGTGCTGCAAGGACCGATATACTTCCGAAAAACGGCCGAGAACGATCATCCCCAGGCAGCCTGCGAAGATCAGCAGGCTAAGCTGAAGTCCGTAAAGAACCAGAAGAAATGTCCACAACGGCATGATGCGTTCCAGATCGATTCCGAATAAGGTATCAGCCGAAAGATTAATTAAATGCAAGCAAGCGCCAAGTATAAGAACGCCGTAGCCGAGAAGCAGCCACTTGAATTCCTCGCTGCTTCGCAGCACGAGCGAGGCTCTGCTTCGCAATACCGTGTAGCTCATCAGAATAAAAACAACTGAAAACGGGAGAATGGCCCATTCTAAGGTCAACTTGCTATAAAAATAAGGAGAAACAAGCGAAGACACGGCGGCGACGGCCGTATACCCCAATACCGCCGCTCCCATCCATCGGTAAAATCTCCGGTAACGGCCGTGAAGCACATTGCCAATAAAGCCGATTAATCCGAACATGGCGAGCGGAAATAAAAGATCGCGGAAATATTGCAGATGCGTTACCGGCAAATCCAAAAACAGGCGCACGGACACAAGCATGGAAAAAAATCCAATGCCAGCGCACCCGGTAATCAACGCAAACCAAAGATACAGACGCTCCTGCCGTCTTCGGACGAATATCATAAATGCCGCGGCGGAAGCGCTCGCGAATATGATTGAGAACAGAGCGGGCACCCAGTCGTTTTGCACGGTTAGACGGTCAATCAAATAACGATTTCCGATTACGTTCCAGTTTTGCGGCATCGCATGCCGATCCCAGACCATTTTAAGCGCCAGTTCGCGAGGCTGGTTGCCAGGCGTCAGCTTGACGACTTGATAGGTCAAATAGGGATTCAAATACGGATCCGGATGGTCCATATTGTACCGAAGCAGGAGCCGGTCGTTCTCATACACTTCAAAAGACTTGCCATACAGCAGCAGCAGATTGGGATCGGCAGTCTCGAGCTTGGGCATCTCTTTTTCCAGCCAAAATACGCCCCGATACGTTTTCAGCCGTTCCTTTGCCTTGTCGTCAAACGGCAGCCAACGGTCGGTGCTGTCCTCTTTCCGCTCGCCCCATAATACCTTCCACTTGCCGAGGTATGTGATTAAATATTCGCCGCCGGCCTCGCCGTGCGGCCCTTTGAGACTCGCCGGCAGCAGCACCGTCATCAGGCATATGGCGATCAAAACCAAACTTCTCCACAGAAAAGGTAGAGGCGCCTTAACGGTATTCACTCTGCAGCAGCTCCTTCATGATCCCGACGGCCGCTCGCCGGTCGTTGGTTCCGATCTTGCCGTAGATAACGCTGACGTAGTTGCGCACGGTACCTTCGCTCATGAAAAGCGTAACGGCAATCTGCTTGTTCGAATAACCCTCGATCAGGAGGAGAATGATCTTGCGCTCGCGCTCGGTAAAAAACAGGCCCATCTTGTGCAGCTTCGTCTCGTCGAAGTCGTACGTATCGGTGGCCGTCAGTCTGGACGCCAGCTTCGCGGCGATGACCGGAGGCAGAAGCAGCTCGCCTTCCATCGCCTCCCGCACCGTCAGGACGACGCGTTCCGCCGCGATGTCCTTGAGCAGAAATCCGTCCGCGCCGCCCGCCATCGCGGCAACGATATATTTATCCTCCGCGAACGTCGTCAGAATAAGCACGATCGTCTTCGGATATTCGCGCTTGATCAGCTTCATCGCCTCGATGCCGTCCATAACGGGCATCTTGATGTCCATGAGAACGATATGGGGCCTATAAATGCCTGCCGCCTCGTAGGCTTCCCGCCCGTTCTCCGCCGTGCAGACGACATCCATATCGTCCTCCAGCTGCAGGATCGTCTGCAACCCCTCGCGCATCAGCCGCTGATCGTCCGCGATGACGATTCGGACCATGTTGTATGCCCCCGTTCTATCGTTGCGCGCCGAATGTGTATCCGTTTTACGCAACCGTTCTCCCCTGATTCTAGCAGACGCCCCGCTGACCGGATATAGCCGCAGGCAAAGCAATGACCAATGCATGACTGATGCTGCCGTGTCATAGGTCTATCATCCCAAGTCATATGACGGTCATGACGAAGTCATGGTGACAGCGGCACTGGCCGATTGTATACAGCACGGGCAGTTTGAGCGTAAATGGCGACAAAGGCCCCTGGGCGGGCGGGGTAAGGCGTCTTTTAACGTAAAACACAAAAGGGCAGCTTCGAAGGCTTGCCCTCGAAGTTGCCCTTTTTTCATGTCGCCTGAAGCCCAATCAACCCAGACGTACGCAAACCGGCTTAATCATGCTGTATTCGCTGCCCGCATGCTGCGGAAAGCCATCTTCGTCGATGCGCATAACGACGATGTTGTCGCCGTTCTGGTTGGCGGTGAGCAGCCAGCGGCCATCGGGGAGCAACAGAAAGTGGCGCGGGAAATGGCCGCCGCTCGGCGTGTGGCCGATCAGCGACAGGCAGCCGTCTTCTCCGACGCGGAAGGAGACGATGCTGTCGTGGCCGCGGTTGGAGCCGTATACGTACCGGCCGTCAGCCGAAACCGCAACCTCGGCGCAGTAGCTCTCCCCGCCGTAATCCTCCGGGAGCGCGGATACCGTTTGCAGCGGCTCAAGCGATCCTTCGTCGGCATTTAGTCGGAATACGACGATCCGGCTCAATAATTCGTCGATCAGATAGACGTACGGGCGGGTCGGATGCAATGCGAGATGGCGCGGACCGGCGCCCGGCGTCACGCTCGTCTCGCGCACGGCCTCAAGTCGACCGGCTGCCGCGTCTAGACGGTATGCGTAGATTTTGTCCGTCCCGAGATCGCTGACCAGGAAATAGGATGTGCCAGGCACTGCATAGATTGAATGCGGATGCGGACCTTCCTGGCGTTCGGCATTGATGCTGCTGCCTTGGTGGGCAACCGACTGAACCGGCTCTCCCAGCGCTCCGCGCTCTCCGATCGGGTAGAGGCTGATGTTGCCGCCCGTATAGTTGACCAACGAAAGCCATGCTCCCGTTGGATCGATCGCCAGATGGCAAGGCGCGCCGCCCTGCGAGGGCTGCCGGTTGATCTCGGTCAGCACATGCGTAGCCGCATCGTACGCATAGGCAACGACTCCACCGTCCGGATCGGTCTCGCTGACCGCGTACAGCACGCTCGTCTCCGAATGGTAGGCAAGGAACGAAGGATTGTCGATGCCGGCGACGCCGCCTAGCTTGGACAGGGAGCCGGACTCAGTATCGAACCGCAAGATATGAATACCTTGTCGATCCGCCGATTGGTACGATCCGACGAACAGCGGTGCATAAGATTCCGACATATGAACCTCCTATAATCGATGCGAAGTGGGACAGCCCCTTAATCGAGCAGCGAAATCATCTGAACCACGGGCCGAAGGTCTCCCCTGAGAGAAGCTTCGCGGCTGCGAAGCTGCGAGGAGCCGTCTCCGTCGAGGAAGATGCCGTCCGCGAGCGCGGGACGTCCCTGGCCGCCGAGCACCTCCAGGATCGCGGCGCGAAAATCGGCCAGCGTCCCCCGGTTCTCGCTGACGACGAGGTAAAGGCTTCCTTCGTCGTCGTATACGGCGCCGGTTCGCAGCCTGGGCTCGTCCATGAACGGCGCATGCTCGGCAACCGCCTGGTCGTGCCACGACGCGTCGCGGCCCAGGCTCATCGAGATTCCGCCCTGCGCCCAATAGCGGGCGTGGTTCGCCACGTTTAACTCAGCCGCATTGCTCGCAACCTGTACGCTGTGCCGCTCCGACTCGCGGTCCCACACCAGCGTTCCTCGGGCGTACTTCACATTTTCCGCACCCGATCCGAAACCGCCGGTCGCGCTGCCGTCTCCCGCAACGGGCATCCCGTCGACGATCGCCATGCTGAGCAGCGAGCTGTCATAGAAGAACCCCCCGTTGATCCCGTAATAGGGTGCGATCGCGACATTGTCGCGCACGACCGTAAGCGTCACGTTGGAGGGCGCCGTCTTCAGATAGTGGAGCGTCATGCCGTTAGCGGCCGCGGCCGTGCCGTAATCGTAAAGCGAGGGCGGATGGGGAACCGGCTTCGCCTGCAACCCTGATCGGCCGTCGCCCGTGCGCAGCATGAGGAATGCCAGCAGAGCAAGCGCTGCCGCAAAGACGAGCAATACGACGCCGACCCGCAGGATCCGCCTGCCGCGGCGTCCCTCAGGACGCTCGGCCGTCCAATCATTGTCAGCTCGCACAGCCGTCGGTCCAGCGGCTTCCTGGCCCATGCCGGACAGGCCTGCAGGCTTGTCCGGCTGCGTCCCTACGCTTGGCCTGGGCGACGTGTCCATCCGCCGGCCCTTAGCGGTCCAGCGCCCGCAAGCCCAGCGCCAGCGCCCCGGACAGCCCGGCGTTATCGCCAAGGCCCGGCGACACGATGTAGCCGTCGATGCCCGCCGCCAGCGCGTCGGAATGCACATAGCCGTTCAGCGCCTTCAGCACCTCCGCGCGCACGAGCGGGAACAGCTGCGGCTGATGCATGACGCCGCCGCCGAGAATGACGCGCTTGGGCGACAGCATCAGCACCGCGTTCGCTACGGCTTGGCCGATGTAGTAAGCCTCCATCGCCCAGGCAGGATGATCCGGCGGCAGTTCGCTGCCCGGCACCTTCCACCGGCCTTGAAGCGCGGGACCCGCCGCGAGCCCTTCGAGGCAATCTCCGTGATACGGGCAGAAGCCTTCGTATTTGTCCTCCGGATGGCGCCGCACGAGCACGTGCCCGCCTTCCGGATGCACGAGCCCGTGCACCAGCTTGCCCTCGGCGTAAACGCCGACGCCGACGCCCGTGCCGATCGTATAGTAGACGCAGCTGTCGAGACCGGCCGCCGCGCCCCAGGTCGCCTCGCCAAGCGCGGCCGCGTTGACGTCCGTGTCCCAGCCCAGCGGCACGTCGAACTGCTGCTTCATCGCCGGGAGAAACGGATAACCGGACCATCCCGGCTTGGGCGTCGTCGTCACATAGCCGTAAGCCGGACTCGCCTCGTCGATATTGATCGGACCGAAGGAGCCTATGCCGATGGACTCCACTGCCTTGCCTTTAAAGTATTCGAAAACCTGCGCAAGCGTCTTCTCCGGATGCTCCGTAGGGAAACTCACCCGGTCTTCGATCGTTCCGCTCTCATTGCCGATGCCGCAGACGAACTTGGTGCCGCCCGCTTCGATTGCTCCTATACGCATGAAAAAATGTTCCTCCTATGTATCTGCTATAGCTGCGCTATGTCCATTTTACTCTGAACCGAACGCCGAGTTCAACGAAGCGCATCATCTCTGCCTGCATTTTCACAGCCTGCTCAGCCGAGCAACGCGAAAAGGAGCCCAGCGTATGGGCTCTCTTGTCCGGTAGCGTAAGTGCGGTGAATCATCGAATTCCCGCGGACACGACCGAAAACTCCCTCCGATCTAGCCGACCGATCGCTGCGGCGTAAGTTACGCCTGCATAACCGTTCGACCGGGGACGCCCTTTTTTCCGAAAAACGAGCTTGCGTCCCGTCCACGTCTCGTCGATCTCGCAGGTTTTGACGTCGGACAAGCCGCATGCGGCGCCGACCCTCGCGACATCTTTATCGTCGATGCCGTTATGGAGCAGCGCCCGGCTCTTCAGCCAGGACACCCAGAGCATGCCTCTGGACGACAGCTGCTCGGCCAGCAGAGGAATTCGGCCTTCCAGCTCGGCCTGCGTCCTGACGAACAAATGAATAAAGTCGATCGGCCCTGCCGGCGTATCCAGAAACCGTATGCCCGCGGGCGACGGACCGAGCGAGTCTAAATAGATCAGCGGCGCGCCTTCAAAATAAAGTCTTTGGTAGGGCCTGAGCCCCAGTCTCTCGGAGAGGGGTTTGGTCGAATAACGGGACACGCGAAGTCCTCCTTCTCGTCTGCTTCCCCTATCATAGCCCACACCGCCGCCGACATCAGTCACAGCTGTCGTCCGAGCGGTCACCGAAATGCGTGACTCCGGTCACGCCCGTCATTGCACCGCGTCACGTGACCCGCTGCTTTTCCGGCTTCAGCAGCCCCAGCTCCATGCACACCTGCGTAAGCAGTTTTTTGTCTCCCTCGGCGAACGACACGCGAATCGCCTCCGCGTCCGCCGACAAGATGACGCCGGAGCCGAACGTCCGGTGCGAGACGCGCGCCCCGGGCTTCAAGTACGCGGGCAGCTCGCCCTGCCATGCGGTCGCCAGGGGAACCGCCGTCAGCGCAAGCCGGCCCGGGACGCCGACGCCGGCAGGCCGCGACGATGTGCGCGTTGCGCCCACCGCTCCCGCTGGTCCCGTTCGTCCAGCGTACCCGGCCCGTCCATCGCTGCCCAAGCGCGTCTGGCCTGCCGAAGTCCGCGCGCCTCCGGCTTCGCTCGCATCCGCGCCGAAGCTGCGTACCGCCGTCATAAAGCGCGACTCCTTGATCGCGGCCCCGTCTTTCTTCTGGTAGACGATGAGCTCCAGGTGCCGCTTCGCCCGCGTCATGCCGACATAGAACAGGCGCACGGCTTCCTCCATATCGGCCGCATCGCCCTTGTCATACTTCTTGATATCCTCGTTCGAAGGAATGACGCCTTCCGCGAGATCGATCATATATACGCGATCGAACTCGAGTCCCTTCGCGCTATGGAACGTCGACAGCGTGACAGCCTCCGGGTCGCGACTGCGCGACTTGGCGCTGCGCAGCAGGGTCTCGAGGTACTTCAGCCGCTCGGCGAAGTCCGTCATCGAATCCAGGCCGTCGGCAATGTCCTCGAGCGTGTTCAACACGCCGAGCAGCATCTCCTGCCGAAAGCCGAATCGTTCGCACAGCCGCTCGATCGCCCGCTCGTAGCCGAGGTTGTAGCGGATCGTGCGGATCGCCTGCCGCGCGTTCATCGCCTGCATCCGTCCGAACGTATCCTTGTTCTCTTTGAGCTGCTTGACCTGGTACTCTTTGAGCGGCACTCGCTCGATCAGCGTGTCGAAGACAGAAGCCGCAGAGCCTCCGATGCGCAGCAGCGCGCCCATCTGCTCCCGCGTGATGTAGCCCGCCAGCTTCGGATAAATCTTCTCCAGCAGCTCGGGCCTGCGGTCCGTGTACGCCATCCGCATGAAGTTCAGCACGTCCTCGACCACCCAGTGCGAAAAGAAGCGCTTATCCCCGTCCTTCAGATTAAACGGAATGCCCGCGCGGTCGAGCGCGTTGACGAGGACGAGGGCGGACGTATGGTTGCGGTACAGCACGGCGGTCGTGCCCGAAGGCGAGCCTGCAGGAGTTCCCGTCAGCGCCGCTGTCACGTACTTCGCCTGAGCCTTGTAGTCGGCCAGCATGCGCAGGGAGACGCGGCCGCCGGACGGATTTTTCGTGTACATCGCCTTGTCGTAACGGTTCTTGTTGCGCCGGATGAAGCGCGCAGCCGTCTCCACGATCTCGGGCGCCGATCGGTAGTTGCGCTCCATCTTGAGCACCTCGGCCGCCGGATAATGGGACTTGAAATCGAGCAGATAGCCGGGTTCCGCCCCGCGCCAGCCGTAGATGCTCTGATCGTCGTCTGCGACGACGCAAAGGTTGCCATGCGAGGCGGCCAGCAAGCCGACGATGCCGAACTGGACGAGCGAGGTGTCCTGGCTCTCGTCGGTCAAGAGGTAATCGTATCTGTGCTGATAACGGCGGAGCAGCCGCGGGTCCTCGGACAGCGCGAGGTGGCAGACCGTCAGCATATCGTCAAAATCCAGCAGCAGCCGATCGGTCCCCTCGCGCTTATAGCGCTCGTAGGCGCGCAGCAGCTTGTCCGCGTCCTTCAGCTCGCATTTCGCCTCGCTCCAACGGTCCTCGGGCAGCATTTTATTTTTGATATAGCTGATATAGGTCGTCAGGTCCTCCATCTGGTCCTCGGTCAGGCTGCCGCCGCCCGTCATCGTCCGGTACAGCTGGCGAAGAATCGGCTTCTTGTGCAGCACCGGCAGATCCGCTGCCCGCAGCTCGTCCTCTGCCTCCTGCTCGATCTCGCCCTCGATGAGCTGATAGGCTTCGCCCCGCGCCAGGTAGTATGCGCGCACCACCTCGAAGGCGAAGCTGTGGATCGTCGAAAAGCCGACCTTGGCGCCGGCGAGCTCGGGGAACAGCGCCGCAAACCGCTCCGCCATATCCCGCGCCGAAGCCCGGCTGAAGGTCACCGCTTTGATCCGGGCCGGGTTGACCCCCTTTTCCGCGATCAGGTACCCTGTCCGCATCATCAGCGTCGTCGTCTTGCCCGAACCGGGCGACGCCAGCAGAAGAAGCGGCCCCTCGGTATGAAGGACCGCCTGCTTCTGGACCTCATTCAGTTGGACGCCGGCCTCCCGCCGCTTGCGTTCGAAAAATCGTTCGTGGTTCGTCGTCGTATTCATAGTTCCGATTATAGCATCTATGTAATATTCATTGGAGATCAAAGAAAAACCATTGTAAAATATGGTTGTTCCAGACTTTGGAACACGAACGCATCAAGTTCAACAGATAGGAGTACTTCCGGAAGCCGTCCGAAACTCCAATTTTTCCAGCTTTGTGGCGAGCCGTTAAAAACGGCAGCATTTCAGAAGAGTCCGGATCGGACGACCCGTTAGAAGCGCATAAGCGCTTCGACCGTCTGAAGGGTCATTCGAATCGATGAAACCGTATTATAACAAAAACATGGAGCGGATCCTGATGTCCTGACCCAACATTCTCATCGGTAGCCCGATTAGGCAGACGTCGGTCATTCTATGTTATTTTTTAGAATCGCTGCAGGAGCTAAATTGGCCTCCCAGTCAGAGCGCGTTTTATTTCACTGATGATAATATTGACGCTGAATCATCGGAGCTGCTGCTTGCGCAGCGCGATCTCGTTGCCGAACTTGAGCTCGTCATTACGGATCGTTCGGACAGGAATCCCCGCAAATGCCCGCAGACAGAGCTACACGGTATTGTCCGTACTTCCGTCGTCTACGATAACCGCCGTCGTCGATATAGCTCCGATGTTGCGAGAAGACTCGCATCAGGTATTCCCCGCTTTCGTTTCGAACGACCATAGATAATGTTAACCGCGGCCTGCTCATTGTAATGAAGACCTCCATATGGCTTACTTTGTTTGCTCCAATCGACTCTTCAAGTAAGATCGGTTGGCCCCGATTCGGCTGTCGTTCGGAATATATTGCGCCGCCAACTCGTTTTCCTCATAAGCGAGCGCATACTCGCCCATGCGGTCGTGGCAAACGCAAAGCTGGATATGCGGAAGCCACGTCCAGCAGGCATGCTGAAGCAGCGCGCTTGAATCCGTCGGCATCTCCAGTTCCGAGGCCAGCCTGTACCACCATGCCGCCTCCCGGTATGCATTTTCCGAGAGATGGAACATGCCGAGCCTGCAGCAATTCTCCGCTCTCGGAAGCGCGTAGGCAAACGACTGAAGCGCTTTGAGCTTGGCCTCATGATTGCGCCCCAGCTGGTGATAGCATTCGGAAGCTTTGCCGCATGCCCCGATCCGGTCCTCGATCCAGACATGCTCGAACGCGAGGAGCTTCTCGTACTGCTCCGCCGCCCTCTCCCATTGCCCATGTTCGTAAAGCTCGTTGGCAAAGTAGTACGTATCCCTGGGGCTGAACGTCTCTCCGGCAGCCATTTTGCCTTCATAAATATGCAGGTTGCGGGACGAATTGGTGTGTACCCGGTCATGCGTGACTGCGATATCTCTATTCAGCGTCGACCCGTGAACCTCTACGTACTCGTGCACCGCTCCAACCCACCGGTAGCCCATGCTCCTTCGCAAGAGCCGGTTTCTCCGCAGGCTGCTGGTGACATTGCCGTATTCGTCTCTGCTCAGATGGTAATGCATAGAGACGACGTCTACATGGACGGGCAGCGCGGATACAAGCGTCTTAAACTTCTCCCTGTCCGCCGGAAGCAGAATATCGTCGGCATCGAGCCATAAAAGGTATTCTTGGGTAGCCTGACTAAAAGCGTAATTGCGCGCTTTGGAAAAATCGTTCACCCATTGAAAATCGAAAATGCGAGCGTCGAACTTGCCGGCGATATTTTTCGTCCTGTCTGTCGAGCCGGTGTCTACAATCACAATCTCGTCTACAAGGTCCGCTACGCTAGATAGACAGCGCTCCAGCGTTTCCTCCTCGTTCTTAACGATCATGCATAGACTGACCTTCACAGACCGCTTCCATTGATATAATAGCTCCGTCAGATCGGAACCCCACTTCTCGATGCCGGCTTGCCGATTATGCCCCAATTGCCTGGCGAACCAATCCGGGTCTTCCGGAAAAAGCGTCGGGGGCGGCGTATAACGAACATAACAATTATTCGCAATGAACAAGCGGTAACCCGCTAGAAGCGCCCTATAGCACAGATCGTCGTCTTCGTAAGACTCCAACGCGAACCGCTCGTCGAATCCGCCCAGCTCGTCGAATAGGTCTTTGCGAACCAATAATAACAGATGAAGTAGCCTGCTCACGCTTTGCGACTTCCCGTTTGCAGCGAGCGCTTCGGTCCTCGCCTCGGGCGTCAGTTTGTTTAAGATCTCCGCAGCAATGCGCGCATTCTGCTGCCCGCTGATCCCGCTGCTGAGCGGCCCGGCCATCATTGCGTCGGGATGCGCATTCAGACACGCGGACAAAACGGAAAACCAGTTCGGTCCCACGGTGACGGAGTCGCGTATAAGCACGATACGCTCGCCGCTCGCTGCCGAAGCGCCCAGATTGTAGCCGGCAGCGACGCCACGACGTTCCGTTGTCGCTATGGTCTTTATCGGAGTATCCGAGTACCTCTCAATGAGACTGAATATTTCGAAAGACGCCCCGTCGTTCACGACAATAAGCTCACACGCCTCTGGCGTATGTTTATGAATAGCAGCCAGACAGTCCTCGAACAAGGACGGATGCTGTGCCAGAATCACGATGCTTGTCTTCATTCCCAGTCTCCTAACTGCCAGTATGATCGCTTAGCGCCAGTATCCAAAATTCATCGTCCTTGTCAAAAGAAAACACCCACGCTGGACAAGTCCGGCATGGGCTGATTGGTTGAATTTCAAGCCGCTAATTCAAATGCACGATCAGGGTGGAGGCGGTGCCTAAGAAGACAGGTAGACTAAGTTGATAGAGGCTCCGTCGCCCTGAGTCAGGTTGGCCATGCCGACCATTCCGTATAATTGCAGTTCAATGGTTGCACCAGCCGGAATATCGACTATAAACATATTATGATAGTGATCACGTGACGCGGTAGGTTCAATTCTGCTGGCATTGACCTGAGCTCCATTAATCAATACGCGTGTAAAAACCATTTGTGCTGAAGTAAAATTAATGTCGTACTCGACCAAATACCGTCCGCCGACGCTTGCGAAAAGAATCGTGTTAGATCCATCGATCGAGAATCCGGACAACTGTTGGTCGCTGTTCAATGTAATATCCGATCCACCCAATAAGATCGACACTGTTCCGCCACTGTTGCCTGCATAAGCAAACGCAGCCGTGCCTCCGGATGAGCCAGTTGCGCCCGTCGGACCTGTAGGGCCTGTTGCACCTGTAGGGCCTGTCGCACCTGTATCGCCAGTCGGACCTGTCGCTCCGGTTGGGCCTGTCGCACCCGTATCGCCAGTCGGACCTGTCGCTCCAGTTGGGCCTGTCGCACCTGTTTCGCCAGTCGGACCTGTCGCTCCAGTCGGGCCTGTCGCACCCGTTTCGCCAGTCGGACCTGTCACTCCAGTTGGGCCTGTTGCACCCGCATTGCCAGTCGGACCTGTCGCTCCAGTTGGGCCTGTTGCACCCGTATCGCCAGTCGGACCTGAAGCTCCGGCAGGGCCTGTTGCACCCGCATCGCCAGTCGGACCTGCCGGTCCAGCAGGGCCTGTTGCACCTGTCGAACCAGGTCCCCCATTTCCACCCGACGGCCCAGTAGCGCCGGTAGCACCGGTATTCCCGGTCGGCCCCGTAGCGCCAGCAGTCCCTGTAGTGCCGGTAGCGCCCTTCTGAGCGAGCTTCTCCAGCTGCGCAATAATATCTTGCATGCTGAACGCCTTATCCGTAACTTCAATCATCTTGGCCGCCGTGTTGCCGTCCGTAACGATCGAGACCGGAAGACCGACCTGCAGCGCGGACGTGTCCAATGCGCTGTTGGAATTTTTTCCGTAAACCAGCGTTTGATCGGACAGATCGAACGTTTTTACGCTGCCGCCGATGTTAACCTCGATTTTGCCGCCGCTTACGGAAGCCACGACGCCGTACGTTACGCGCTGCGACTGCGCGTTTTCCTCATTGCCGCTAAGCATATAGGGAAGCGTCGAAGTGAGTATTTTCGCCATTTGGGCACGAGTGACCAGATCCAGCGGTTTAAACGTGTTATCAGGGAACCCTTCGACAATCTTAAGCTCCGAAGCGATATTTACATAGCCAAGCAGATCGGGCGTAATCTTATAGCCGTCACTGAAGAAAGAGGAGTCGCCTGCAAGGTCCTTAATCTCGGTAACTTGCTGGATGGCTTTGACCACCAGTCGAGTCACCCATTCCCGCTTGGACGATTCGCGCCCCCAAACCGAATTGCCGTTGGAACCCAACTCAGCCTCATCGATCAATCCCAGCTTAAGACCGAGCTTGACATACGATTGCGCCCAAGTGTCCGCCGAATACCCGGTGACGCCCTTCTCCAGTTGATCCTCGGCATCCATCAGGCGGATCGTCATGATTAGCGCTTCCTGCTTTGTTACGTTGTCCTGCGGTGCGAATTGCTCGTTGCCGCGTCCTTCGATAACGTTCAGGAGATTCATCTTGCTGATCTGGCGCTCCGCCCAAGGCACATTCTTAATGTCGGTAAAAAAGTCCTTGGCGGCCGCCGCCGCTTGTCCCGCGTACGTTAGCATCATGGCGACGCTAATACCGGTCATGACGATACGTTTCTTATCCTTCACGTTTCAAACTCCTTTGCGCAATGATGGTAGATTTGGACTTCGCCGCGAAAGAAATAGGCCGGCCTCGCTCACATCTAGGAAAAACTGTTTTTATCAAAAATTGTCGCTAAATGTCACTCTAGCAGGAGCGTCTGAAAAGATTCTCAATGAATTTCCATTTATTTCATTTATTTTTTTCAGATTCGGACTTGTGCTATATTGTTAGCATTCATTCAGCCCGAGAGGAGCCCTTAGGCTTGATTATCATCAAAAGAGTCGTCGCCTTCTTGCTTACCGTCGCTTTTACATTGACGATTGTAACTGCCACATTCCCGAATATTGTCGATCGTGTGCGGCTAGGTCTCGATTTAAAAGGTGGCTTTGAAGTGTTGTATGAAGCCAATCCTGTGCAGCCCGGCGGCTCCATTACCAAGGAAAATCTTCGTCAGACCGCTAACAGCCTTGAGAAGCGCGTGAATGCGTTCGGCATTGCCGAACCGGAGATTTGGACGGAGGGTACGAACCGGATCAGGGTACGGATCGCAGGCGTTTCCGACGAGGAGAAGGTTCGGGAAATGCTAAAGAAGCCTGCAGAACTGACCGTGTCAGGTCCCGACGGCAGCGTTGAGTTGGTTGGTACCGATTTTGTAGAAGGCGGCGCGGAGGTCGTCTACGACGAAATGCGCAACCCCAACGTCCAGGTTAAAGTAAAAGACAAGGGAAAGCTCGAGGATTTGTCGACTCGATTGCTCGGTCGGCAAATCTTTATCAATTTAGACGACAGAATGCTTACCGATCCGGTCATTCAAGCGGTCATGTCGAACGGAATCTGCCGAATTACCGGACATTTTACGTATGACGAAGCCAAAGAAATCGTCGACATTATTAACATGGGCGCATTGCCTCTCAAACTGACGGAGAAATTCAGCCAATCCGTGGGTGCCTCGCTCGGCCAGCAATCCCTGAATCAGACGCTCCAAGCCGGCGTGGCGGGCTCGGCGCTGATCCTGCTGTTTATGCTTGCGCTCTATCGCCTGCCAGGCCTCATTGCCAGCATTACGCTGATTACTTATACCTGGCTCCTTCTGCTGGTCATGAACTTGATGAGCGCCACGCTCACGCTGCCTGGGATCGCCGCCTTCGTGCTTGGAATCGGGATGGCGGTAGACGCGAATATCATTCAGTACGAACGGTTCAAGGAAGAGCTTCGTACCGGCAAAAGCCCCCAATCGGCGCTAAAAGCCGGTTCCAAGCGGTCCTTCAGGACCGTTATGGATGCCAACGTGACGACGCTCATTGCCGGCTTTGTACTTTTCTCGCTCGGCTCGGGCGCGATCAAAGGCTTCGCGATAACGCTTATTTTAAGCATCATCCTGAGCGTATTGACGAATATGTACTTCTCTCAATGGCTGATGAGCTTGTTGCTTCGCTCGAACTGGGTTCGCGGCACGCGCGGCTTTGGCGTCAAGCCCGAACACATTATCGACAAAGCCGAGGCAGTCGCGCTGCCGTCCACGCATCGAACTTTCGATTTTGTCGCGAGACGCAAAACCTTTTTCCTTGCCTCAATTATCGTTACGGTGCTGGGCATTGGAAGTTTGCTCGTCCAACATTTGAATTATGGCGTCGACTTCAAAGCCGGAACATCCCTGGATATTACGCTAAACGATTCGATCGATCAGGAGACGGCAGCGCAGATCGTTAGGGGTGCCGGCTTCTCGCCTTCCGTCCTGTCGATCGGCGGCAATCAACAGAACCGGATCTCGCTTCGGTTCGACCATGTGCTGGACCCCGACGGCAAAGACTCCGCCAAGATCATTCAAGCATTTGCCGTAAAGTACGGAGACGATATCAGCAAAGAAGAAAACACGGTCGATCCCGCGATCGCACGGGAACTGGCCAGGCAAGCCGTGTATGCCGTCCTGCTCGCTAGCCTCGGTATTTTACTGTACGTATGCGTTCGTTTTGAATGGCGATTCGCGCTGGCGGCCATCGTCGCTCTGCTGCACGACGCGTTCTTTGTCGTCAGCGTTTTCTCGCTGTTCAGGCTTGAGGTCAACCTGCCGTTTATCGCTGCCGTACTAACGATTATCGGATACTCCATTAACGACACGGTGGTTATCTTTGATCGCATACGCGAGAATCTCCGTTTTTCCAGATCGCGCACCTACGAAGACTTGAAGACGATCGTGAATCGCAGTATAAACCAGACACTGACGCGTTCGATAAATACTGTAGTTGCCGTACTGTTCGCAGCGGTCGCTCTGCTTTTCTGGGGCAGCGAATCGATCAGGCTGTTCTCCTTGGCGCTGACGATCGGTTTGCTCGTAGGCATGTACTCTTCGATTTATATTGCCAGTCAAATCTGGCTGAGCATGAAGAAGAGAACGCTTCGCACGCGCACTGACGTAGCTCCGAAGACTTCGGGACTATATCCGCTCCCTGTATTGACGGTTAGCTATGAAGACGACCAAGAATGACCCGTTCTTTGTTTACAAGAAAAAAAGTCCGCGACCGCCAACTGGCGCATCACGGACTTTTTTTGTTTAGAACGACGCGAACCTCACGCACACCGGCTTGGACACGCGCAGCTCGCTGCCCGTAGGCACCAGCTTGCCCGTGTCGGCATCGCGGCTGAAGGTCACGATGTGGTTGCCGTCGCGGTTGGCGACGAGCACGAACCGGCCGTCCGGCGAGACCGCGAAGTTGCGCGGATGTCCGCCGAGCGTCGGCGCGTATTCGACCGGCTCGAGCAAGCCGTTGTCCGGATCGATGCGACAGACGATGAGGCTGTCGTGGCCGCGGTTGGAGCCGTACAGGAACTTGCCGTCCGGGGACAGGTGAATATCCGCGCAGGCGTTGTCGCCCTCGAACGAATCGGGCAGCGTAGAGATCGTCTGCACGACCTCCAGCTTCCCGGCTTCCGCATCGTAAGCGTAAACGGTAAGCGTGCTGTTCAATTCGTTGATGCCGTATCCGAAAGGAAGCTGCGGGTGGAAAACGAAGTGGCGCGGTCCCGAGCCCGGAGCGACGTCGGTCTCGCTATGGCGCGTCAGACTGCGGCTGGGCAGATCGAGCTTGTACAGGAACACCTTGTCCAGTCCCAGATCGGAAACGGCTGCAAAACGGTTGTCGCGGTCGACGATAACCGAGTGAACCCGCGCCTGGCTCTGGACGGGCAGCGCGCTCGCGCCTTCGTGCCGGTGAATCTCGAGCGTAGGACCGATATGACCGTCGTCCTGAGCGTCCGATACACCGAACAAGCCGCCATGATAGCTCGCTGTCAGGATGAGACTGTTCGTCCGGTCAAGCGCAATGTGGCAAGCGGTCGCGGGGATCGTCTGCGCTTCGTCCAACCGCTGCAGCCGACCCTCGGCTGTGTCGAAGCGAAACGTTGCGGCCGCGCCCCGGCGCGTGCCCTCGGCGTCTTTGACCTCCGTGAGCGAGTAGATCGTCTGACTTTGTTCGTTTACGGCGAGGAAGGTCGGGTTCTGCAGCCCCTCCGCCTGGTCGAGCAGCGTCAGCTCGCCGGTGCGCCCGTCGTAAGCGCAGGCATACAAGCCGGGCCCGTCCGCATCCGCATAGGAACCGATAAAGGCAAATGTTCGTGTCGCTGTCAAGGCAAGACACCTCCAAGTTTCGCTGGTCTAGTCGCGCTTGGCCTGCATTTTATCACGATTCGCCGGGAATAGCACGCGGAGTGTCTTCCCGCTATACCGCGCTTCTCTTGCCCGTCGCGGCGGCTGCGCGGCGATCGCCGCGGCTGCCCGCCCAATAGATGAGCGAGGCCAGCAGCACAACGGCCGCCATCAACGCGAACATCGTCCGGCCCCCGTATTCGCCGAGGAGCCAGCCGCCTGCCCAGGGGCCGATGAATTGGCCGAGATTGGTGAAGGTCTGCGCGCCGTAGTAAGCGCCTCGCAGATTCTCCGGCGCCAGCTTGTCCAGCAGCATGGTGGCGGCGGGGTAGTTCAGGATCTCGCCCACGGTGAATAAGATCATCGCGACGACCTGCAGCGCAAACGTTTCTGCATAACCGATGCCGGCGAGACCGAGCGCGAAAAACAGGTTGCCCGCATGCAGCGCGAACAGCGGCGGACGCTTGTTCGCCAGCCATCCGAGGGGAAGCTGAAGCGCGATGACGGTGACCGCGTTGATCGTCAGCAGGTAGCCGAACATGCGGTCTCCGTGGCCGAACACCCGGTCCAGGTGCGGCGCCATGTTGCCGAACAGCTGGCTGTAGCCGATGCCGACGACGATCCCGCCCAGCAGGAACAGTTGGAGCGCGGCGTCCCGCATGATGACGCGCCCGGCGTCCGCGATCGATGCTTTTCCCGCCTGCTTGCCGCCCTCGATATCCTTGATGCCGAAGCCGATCATCATGATATAGAGCGTGACTGCGTAAACGAAATAAATCGCGCCCGTGATGATAAAAGCGAGCCCGCCGTTGCCCAGACCGAGCCAGACGCCGAGCACCGGACCGATCGCAACGCCGACGTTGGCCATCAGGTAGCGCATGGAGAATACCTTCATCCGGCGGTCCTTTGGCGTGAGGTCGGCCATGAGCACCTGGGACACCGGCTCGAACCAGGAGCGGCACAAGCCGTTCATCAGGCTGAGCAGCAGCAGGACGAGCGGAGAATCGGTCAACGCGAAGCCGACGAACACGCCGCTCCATACGAACAGCGAGGTGAACATGACCAGGCGGCGGCTGTACCGGTCGGATAGCGCGCCGCCGAGAAAGCCGCCGAATGTGGCGGCCAGCGCCCCCGCGCCGACGATAAAGCCGATCCCGCCCGGCCCCATATCCGTATGCGCGGCCAGATACAGCGCGAGAAACGGCATGCTCATAGAGGTGGCGATGCGCGCGATCATATGACCGAACAGCAGCGAAAATACAATGGGGTGATAGGAGGCCAAAAATCCGCGAAGTCTGTTCAAGCGAGCTGCACCACGATTCTGCGATAGTAAGCTTCTATCATAACGGATCGGCGCAGCGTTGTAGATAGGGATTACGTTCCATTTTTGAACAAACGATTAACGATTAAACGATCGGTTAATCCGTAACGTTTTTTTGCAATTTCATCTCCTGCGTCCCAGCTCACTCCATATTCATCGCCTTCAGGTGATGCTCCAGGTGCAGCACGTAGTCGTCCGCCCAATGTTCGAGCGAGACCGTCGTTCCGTCCGGAAGCGCAAACGTCCATTCGCTCGCGCCTTGCGGCAGCCCCGACCACACGTCGGCAATACGCGAATTCAGCGCGAGCCACAGGCTTAGCACATGGTCGTAAGAAGCCGCCTGATAACGCTGTCCGCTCACCCAATCGTCCTGGGCGTAAGGCGTCAGCGGCAAGGGCTGCGGCTCGATCCGGATGCGCACGAACCGCATCAGGTTGTGCAGCGCCGAGTCGCACAAATGCCCCAGGATCTCGAGCTGGGACCACTTGTCCGGCCCTGGACGCGTCTTCAATTGCGCCTCGGACCTGTCCGCAAGAAGCGGCGGCAGCTCCCGGATCCATCCGCGCAGCCTCGCTTCTGCCTCGCGCACTGTCATCGTATTCGTCATTCAAGTTCGCCCCTCTTCGTTCGGAAGTATGAACTTGATTGTAGCGAATCCGGCGGCGGCGCAGGATGAATGTTATCGATGGCGATTATCGGTGTTGGCGATTATCAACTTGGCGATTATCGGCGATGGCGATACCGCCCGCTACCGCTCGCCGCCACCTTCATCGTCCCCTTTCGTTCCCCGCCTTCAAGTCACCCACTCCCGGACCAAAAAGCAGACGCCCAGCGCGATATTCAGCCAGCCTGCGAACCGGGCGAATTTCTCGTCCTTCCGCTGCCCGGCCGCCTTGCAGCGGCGTAAATCCACCCAAAGAACCAGCGCGCCGCCCAGGAACCAGATCGGAATCGAAAATGCGAAATAGTTGACGCCCTGGACAATAATCGGCATGCAGCGCCGCCCTCCTGTCCTTAACGATTATTCGGCCTTCATGCCGATGCGGCGGATTTTCATGTCGATGTCGATTTCGTAAGCGATGTCTTTATACATGCGCTGCCAACGTTCCTTGGTGCCCACGTTCCGGTTCCAGTAAGCCGGCGCTTTGGCTCTTACGTATTCCCCGAGCCCCAGCACGTCCGAACCTAGCGACTGCGTCTTTCCGATGAACGACTCGATTAGCTTCGTAGCGCCCTTCTTCTGACTCTCCTCGATCTCGTGGATTACAGCAGGGTCCTGGATATTCAGTTCGTTATTGATTTTCTCCTCCAGATTGAGCTCGAAGGCGACCTTGAATTTAAAATAAGGCTTGCCGTCGCGAATTTCGAATGACGTTTTGGCCTGACGGTGCGTGACGTGCGTCATTACCTCCGTATTCCTTAGCTTCACGAAGGCACTGTACCCGCCTGGATTATTGCCTTTGAGCGCCATATACACCGCGATATCGAGCGGCATCGTCGCGCCGACCATCCGGCTGTTCTGAAACAGCGCCAGTCCCTGTATCTGCAGCGTCTGGTTTTTTTTCAATTCGACGTAAGGCAGGAAGCCTTCCTGTCCCAGCTTCGACTTGCGGCTCCAGAAGAGGCCGATGTAATCCTGCGGAAATTTCCCCATGCGAATGCCTTCGTCCAATGTCGTCATCAGGTATAAGGAAGGCACCCGTTCCAGCTTTGGCGAAGCCTTCATGAGCGACAGCGCCTCTCCTTTGGCCACCATCATCCAGGCCATGCGCCGCACCTCCGAATTGCGGTGAAAGTAGTCGTCGACGTTCTCCAGGCCGAACCGGGCCATCTCCTCCGACACGACGATGACGCGCAAATGACCGAAAAAGAGCTTGGCGGACAGCTCCTGCTGCAGGTTCATAAGCGCATCGTTGACGGAATGGCCGACGACGTCGAGAACCCACACGGTTTTCTGCGGATCGTTGCCCCCGCCTCCGCCTCCGCTCTCCCCGGGTCCCAGCGGAATACGCCCCGGCAGCGCAATCTGCACGCCTACGCGGATCAGGTCCGAAGCCGGAGGACCGAGGCCCCTCACATAATGAGTGATCGCTTCCTCCTCGCTCTCGTCTTCCGGCGGCGCCTTGTCGATCGAGATGCCCAGCACGATGGCCCGGTCTTCAATTTCGGTTCTGTCCCAGCACCCGCACATAAGCGTCGTCGCCGCCAGCAGAGGGACAAGCCGGGCAGCCAGGCGGGCGATCCGCCTCCATGGATTAAGCCCGTTAACGCTCAAGGGCATTCCCTCTTTTCTTGCGCAAAATGGCGATAAGCAGCAGCATAGCCGGGTATACGATCGTCAGCGCAAGACCGATTCGTCCGACGTACAGGACATCCTCGTACATTCTGACAATATTCGTCGGTACCATCGCAATCACGAATACAAAGGGGAGCAGGAAAAAAGTAAAAATGCGCGGCTCCTGCAGGCGAAGCAGCTGCGTGAGGGATTGGCTGGTCAAATAGTAGCTGGAGAGCAGCGTCGTAAAGACGGCCGTGACCCACACCGCCAAAAAAGCGCCGTCCAGCCGCTCCAGTACGTTGGCGGGCAAGGAAGTCGCCTTCGCCAGCTCCAAAGTCGGCCACAGCAGCTGCCTGATTTCCTCCGCGCCGAAGACGCCGATGACGGCGATGACGATGACGACATACAAGCCGCCTGCGATCAGAATGGAGTAGAAGCTGACCGCGAGCGCCTTCGCCGGCTTGCGCATGGCGGGAATGACGATCGTCATGACAAAAGAGCCCTGGAAGAGCGCGGCGATCGTCACGATTCCTCCGAGCATGCCTGCGGGCTTGTTGCCCCAGACGGGCTGAAGATTGAGAGGCTCCGCGTTCTTGAGCGACAGCGCGACGATCATCAGCACGGGCACGAGCAGCAGCGGAACATAGAAGAGATGGATATATACGAAGGTCGACAGCGTATTGCGCGCGGATATCGCCGCAAGCATCAGCATGACGATGACGGTCACTTCGACGGGCGTCTGCTTCAAGACCGACGTGACGACGACCTCGCCGAATTCTCTGGCGGTGAGCGAAGTGAGCAGCGCAAAGAAGAGAATGACGCAAGCACTGAGCGCGCGCGCCGGCCACTTGCCGATCAGCCTCTCGCTGTACTGAATGATCGTCTGATCGGGAAAACGCATGCCCAGCACGGCAATGAATATCAGTCCGATCAAGGCGAGGACGCACGCCAGCAGCGTCACCAGCGGACCCCCGGTATCCGCCGCCCGAACCGCGAACAGCGGCAAGGGCAACACGCCGACGCCGATGATGGTGCTGACCAAAACGGCCGAAGCCTGCGTAGCGGTAATGTCCCGCGTTGCCTTCGTCATGGCTGTCATTCCTTTGCGGTTGATGGGGTAGATGCGCCGCTTTCCTCGCCGCTCTTCTCGGGCGGCTCGGTCATCTCCGGTCCGACGCGGACGGGATCTTTGGGCTTCAGAAACGCGGGGCGTCGCTTCATCCACCAGAGCGGCCCGCGGATCAGCACATCCTTCATCCCCTCGGCGTTGACCGGCACCAGCGGACTCAAATAAGGCACGCCGAACGACTTGAGCGACAGCAAATGGTTGGCGATCAGGATCAATCCGATCATGACGCCGTACAGTCCGAAAATACCCGCGATGATGATTAGCGGGAATCGCAGCAGGCGGAGCGCCAGCGCCGCGTTATAAGCCGGGGTCGCAAAGGAGCCGATCGTCGTCAGGGCGATGATGACGACCGTAATCGGGCTGGCGAACCCGGCCGCTACGGCGGCCTGGCCGATGACGAGCACGCCAACGATGGACAGCGCGCCGCCGACCTGCTGTGGCAGGCGGATCGTCGCTTCCCGCAGCACCTCCATCGAGATCTCGATGATCAGCACCTCGACGACCGCCGGCCACGGGACGCCCGCCCGGCCCCCGGCGACCGCGACGGCGAATTCGGTGGGGATCAGCTCGGGATTAAACGAGATGACGGAGACATAGATTGATGGAAAGACGAGCGAAAACACCAGCGCCACAAGTCTCGCCATCCGGATCGCGCTCATCTGCAGGAACCGTTCGGTGTAGTCCTCCACCGCCTGGTAGAACTGGTTGAACACGGTCGGCACGATCAGCGCCAGCGGCGATCCGTCGACCAGAATCGCAATTCTGCCTTCCAGCAAATTGGCTACGACTTTGTCCGGCCGCTCGGTGTATTGGACTTGGGGAAACGGCGACCATTGGTTGTCCTCGATGAACTGCTCCAGATAACCCGAATCGAGGATCCCGTCAATATCGATCGCGCCGATCCGGCGCTCGACCTCCGCCAGCAGCGCAGGGTCCGTCAACCCGTCCATGTAGCAAATCACGACCTTGGAATGCGTCTTGCGTCCGATCGTCATCTGCCTCATCCGAAGCTCGGCGGACTGCAGGCGATAGCGGATAAGCGCGAGATTCGGACCGAGCGGCTCGACGAAACCTTCGCGGGGACCCCGGATGACTTGTTCCGTGCCGGGCTGGTCGATGCCGCGTTTGTCGATCTGCCGGGTACCGATAACAAGCGCGCTATTCGAGCCGTCGGCGGCCAGGATCGTATCCCCTCGAAGCAGGCCTTGGATCAACGCGTCGAAGTCCTGCGTCTCGCTGCAGGCGGTATGCCACAGCGCTTCGTTCGCCAGCCGTTCCAGCAGCTGCGGGGCAGTCCATTCCGCCGTGTCCAATCCGGGAGGGGCGCTCATCGCAGGCTTCAGAATCGTTTCGTTTAAAGCGGCCTGATCCAGCATATTGGGAAAAAAGAGCATGGCCGCCGGAAACGAACCGAAGATGCGGAAGCGGCGAATCGACAGCGTCGTATCCGTGCCCAGCACCCGGGTGATCTCTGCGAGCAGCTCGTCCAGCCGCCCGTTCAGCGATTTGCGGACCGGCGATTCGTCTTTGCGGCCGGCGTCGGTTCCGGAATAACCCGCCGGCGCGCGTTTGCCTCGCTTGGGCTTGCCGGACAGCAGATGCGTACGATTTCCGAACAAAGGCAAAACAAGTCTCTCCCCGAAGGCTGACGTGGATGCAGAGTGTTAAGCAGTGTCGGCTAACCGCGGTACGTTTAAACCGATCCGCTTAAAGTAGACGAGGATGAACATTTCGCGAGGAATTCATTCACGCGGACGACGAACAGGAAGATTTGCGTTTCGATCATGCCCGCTCCTCTCCGCTCAGGCCGAAGCCTGGATCGGTACAGCCAGGACAACGTATTGATAGGCGGTTGCCTCTCGCTCCAGAAAGCCGCCGATCCTATGCTTCGCGCACACCCCTACGAGGTCGGCCAGCAGCGGCGCGTAGGCGTCCATCCGGACTTCCACCCGCTCGACCATCGTGACCGCGTAACCGCATTCCACGAACATCCGCACGATTTCCCCGATCGTAAAAAAGCGCTGCGTTTTATCCAGCAGCCTGCGGTCTTCATAGGAAAAGCTGCCGGCGAGCAGCGGTCCGAGCACGCTGATATGCGCCAAGTTCGGCAGACTCGCAAGAATCGCGCCGCTCGCGTTCAGATAAGGCCTCACCTTACGCAGCACGGCCGAGGGATCGGAGAGATGCTCCAGCACGTCCCCGAACACGATGCAGTCGAACTGCCCCGCTTCATACGGCAGGTCGAGCGACGCGATATCGCCGGACAACACGTGGTCGAGCTTTTTCCGCGCGGCATTCGCCGCATCCGGATACGCCTCGATGCCGCTTACCCGAATGCCCTTGCCCCGGATGAGCGCGCCGAGCCCGCCCTCCGAGCAGCCGACGTCGAGCACTTCGCGCCATTCGTCCCGCACATGCTTGTACAGATGGAGATTGGCGCCCCCATAGTAACCGTCCGGATTCTCCGCGTACATCCTTTGAATTTTTTGCGTACCGTCCTCGGTCGCGCGCCTCATCGCGATCCCTCGTTCCTTTTAAAAATAGGTATCTTTCGGCCCCCGTCGTCGTAGACATGGTGAACATGGTCATGAGCGATGGGAGAGACGGCGCATGCCGACCAGCATCGTCTTTGCCACATTCAACAAACTGGCGTATACGCAGAAATGCATCGACAGCATTCGCAGACATACAGAGCCGGCACCTACGAGCTGATCGTCGTCGACAACGGCTCGACCGACGGCTCGCAGGAGTGGCTCCGCGAACAGGAAGACGTTCGGTTCGTGCAGAACGACGACAATCCGGGTTTTGGGTCGGAAATTCTGCTGCTGAACAACGACACCGTCGTGACGTCGCCGGAGCTGTAAGCTTGGCTCGATCGGACAGGCTTCGAGGACGTCTGGATCACGGGCATTTACAATGATATGAGCGAGACCGATCGGCATATTCTTCTTGCGGCGAATTCCTTGCGCGGGCGGCCTGCGCCCCTGCACTTCGACATGAGCGAGTACGTCGTGCGCGCGGTGCGGACGGCGAGGCGCGGGGGCGAGGCGAGGAGCGACGGCGATGCACGAGGCAAAGGGATTGAGGGCGAGACAGATTATGCAGATGTCGAACGTTGAAAAAGGCTCTCCCCGCCGGTACATTTGCGTACCGCGAGGAGAGCCTTTCAGTTATTTAAGCGTCTTCCATGCCCTTCGGCACATTCGCGGGAGGCGTCCGCTGGCTCGCGTCGTAACGGATCGTATAGTTCGCGCGAACCTGCCCGTCAACCGCCAAGGACAGCTTCATATCGGCCTGACTTCGTCCGTCGATCGGCAAGTAGATCCAGTACTCGGCATTTGCGCCCGTCAGGGGAACTAGCGTTGCCGTACCGTCTTGCTGTTGAGGCACGGCTTCCAAGGCCGGGCTCGTGGACGAAGGCTTGATATTAGACTTCTTCGCTTCCTCTTGCTTGCGTTTCCTATCCGCTTCCGCCGCAGCGACTTTATCGCGATAAATTTGCATTTTCGCGTTGCACTCCGCCAAAGTCCGATCATCTACGGGAACGCAGGTCTCCGGCGGTACGTTAACCATCGGAATAAAAAGAGGCTGCTCCTTCTCGTTTGAACGATAGATCTTGTCCGCCCGAAAAGGGAGAACGACCGTCAGCCGGTTCGCCGCTGCGCTCTCCACCGTGATCCGGGCGACGAGTTGTCGATCCAGCACGATTGCACTTTTGACCTTGACGTCCATGCCTGCGCCGAACGGAAGTATCAAAGCGCCCGAGCTGCCAGCGCTCATGGGAATGGTCTTGTTCGTCACTTGCGCGAAGGAAGCCGCATACGAAGCGTACGCCGGCTTCCCGTTCAAATAATCGAATACATCCCGGGTTCCCGCCGTCACCGGCGCGAACAGATTTGCGCCGGACTGCGCCAGCAGCAGCGCAATTCCCATCCGGTCTTCGAGCAGCGATTCCTGAAGAGGCGTCCTCCCTTTGAGATTCAGAATATTCTGGTCCGGCGATGTCGCGAGCAGCGCTCGCACGACATCCTCGCTGCCCGTATCGATTGCGGCGAACAACGGATACGCTTGATTGGGAGCGGCCATATTGCGGTCGGCACCCTGCGCAATCAAATAAGAAACCATGTCCGTTAACCGGTTGCGAATCGCGATCAGCAGCGGCGTATCGCCTCCTGCATAGATTTCGTTCAACCTGGCGCGTCCCTGCCGCTGAATCAGGTAACCGACCATGGCTTTATCATCGGCGGCAACGGCTGCCTGCATCGGCTTGATCGCAAATGCCGGAGAATCCAGACTCATGCCGCTGCGTACGATCGCGGCGGCCTTGGTCCGGTTGCGGGTTGCGACCGCCTGCAGGAAGCGCGCCTCCGGCTGTGACGTCTTAAGCTCATAGCGGCCGGAGGTCGCCGTCAGATCCGCGCCCAGCACGTCCGCGACCGTGCGAAGCGATAGATAAATCCGGCCGTCCTTCTTCCAGATCGCAGACTTAAACTCCGTATACTGGCCGTTGATCTTGCCAACCAGGGTCGAGGCGTCGAAGCGCCAGTCCAAAGCCTTCGATCTGGCCACGATCTGGTTTCGATTTACGGTGACCGCAAACCCGAGCGATTTAAGCAGCGGCTGCAGCTCCGCATAGGCAATTCCCGAGACGACAATCGGCGGTACGGCAGCCGTGAGCGGCTGTCCGTTCACATATATGGCAACGGCCTTCGCCGACGATACGGCCGATGTCGCGGATATGACAGATGCGGCTGTTGACGTATCTAATCCCGCGGCCGGCAGCAGCATGCCGGCAGCGAGCACAATTGCGGCCACTTTCTTGCCTGTATGGCGAAAACTCATCTGGCGGTTCCATCCTTCTGCTGAGTCTTGAGATCGACTCAGTATATCACAGGCAAGTCCTAATCGTGGCGCATTCTGGTAAAATACAGTTTAATTCAATTCGCCATTCGTTCCGGCGGTCCGTCGTCGACAACCAACGTATGCGGCCCGGCCGGGCGGGCGTGACGCGGCGATACGCCGTTTTCCCAAGCCGATGCGCTTCTTAACTCAAATAAGAAACCTGCGTGACGTCGCCTTCCATTCCCTCGGGCAGCGTAACGTTCACCTCTACGTCCTCCGGCGCCTCGATCCGCAGCTTCAGCTTGCCCGCGGACACGACCTCCCAGCTGACGGCGATATGCCCGCCCTGCGGCAGCGGCACGACGCCTTCCGCCCAGGTCAGATCGCAAGGCTGCGGCGCGATTTCGACGGACTGCCACCCTTTCGCGCCCCGCTTGACGCCGAGAATGCTCGAGCCCAGAAAGTATCCCGGCGCCGCCGACCATGCATGACAATGGCTGCGGGTCAGCATGTCCGGATTGCTCCGGTTTTCCGCAAAATTCGGATACATCTCCCAGCAGGTCGTCGCGTCGTATCGCAGCATCTGGCCGTAATTGTGCCGGATGTCGTCCAGCAGCAGCTTTTGACGGCCGGCCTTCTCGAGCGCCTCGTAGTAGAAAAACGACATGAACGGGCTTCCGATCTGCACGAACGCAGGCGGCGGAGATACGAGATAGCCTTCGATGACGGCAAGGCGGTCGTCCTGCGCAACCCCGCAGAGATAGGCGACGACCTGCGTCTGCATGCTGTAAATGTCGGAGCGGCGTCCGTCCGCATGGATGCAGTCGATATAGGCGCGCTTTTCCTCGTCCCACAATGCCGCGTTGATCGCCTCTGCCAGACGATCGGCGCGCTCCGCGAACGCGTCGGCTTCTTCTGCAGCGCCGGCCGCGGCGGCAAGCGCCCGCGAATCCCGAAGCGCCTTGACGAGGAACAGGTTCTGGTGCGTGACGATGCCCTCGTTCGGTTGGTCGATCGGCGCCCAGTCGAGCAGGTTCCAGCCCGCCATATTCAGCAGTCCGCTATCGTCGATGTGCTCCAAATAATTCGTCAGCGTCAGCTTCACCGCAGGCCAAATGCGGGCGGCGAAGTCGTCTTTCCCCGTGTGCGCGGCGTATTCCTGACAGGCGAGAATCCAGAAGAAGGTCCAGTTCGGGATGACGCTGCTCCAGGCGCTCGGCACTTGGTCGAGATAAAGCGGCGTCTCGTCTGCCGACCCCGGCACGAGATTGAGGCAGCGTTCCACGATCTCGGTCGCTCCGAACACGTAGTAGTTCACCAGCGCTTCGTTGCGGCTGTCGCCCACCCAGAATACTTGCTCGTAAGCCGGGCAGTCGACGAACGTATCCTCCATGCACAGCCGGGTCGTATGCCTGCTGATCTCCCACGCCTCGTTCAGCAGCGAATCGGAGCTGCGGAAGCGCCCTTGGTCAGCAACCGGATACGTGCTCTGGCGGATATAGATCTCGTGTAGCTTCACCGGCGCACGATTGCCCCTGACGGTGAAGAAAAGGTACCGAAACCCGCGCCGCACGGGAGAAACGTATGACTGTCTGCCTTCGCGGCAGACGTAACGGAACGTATTATCGAGACCGTACGTGTGCTGGACGTAGCCTTCGCGCATGTACTCCACGCCATAGGCGTCGATGATCGTGCCAGCCGGCGCTTCGATTTCGAAGCCGATAAACCCGGAGCGCTCCACGCCAAGATCGATGACGAGCTCGCAATCCCCGTTTTCAAAAACAGGCAGGATGCCCGGCTCGGGAACCGGCAGAATCGCATTCAAAACGGGTCTAGGCACCGCCCTGCGTTCTGCGAGCGTCCGCCATACGTTCGAGCCGAACACATCTTCTTCCGTATACAGCGAAGGCTCGAAAGGCTTGATCCAGGAAGCGAACGCCTCAAGCGCAACGGCCGAGGGAGCGGCTTCCGGCAGCGCATTATAGTCCGGATGATCCGCCTGCATCCGTCTGCCGGGACGGTGGTCGATATACTCGGACTGGTCGAACGTTCCGATCGTAGCCAGCGGCACGCCGTTGTCGCCGGAAGGCGAGCGCAGCGTGAACGCCGATTCGCTGTCTATTGCGAAATGATAGCTGCCGCCGTGGTCCGAGCCCGTGACGTCGAAAACGACCAGATGCTCGCCAGCCGCCAGATTCAATTGATAATATCGCTCCGGCTGGACGCCCGTCCACTCGGCCTGCAGGACGCCATCGACCCATACGCCTTTCCCCCTTACGCCGACCGGGAATCCGAGCGTGACGACTCCGCTTGTCTCGAGCGTGAGGACCGTCGCCACAAATCCGCAGTAGGAGATCGGGTTAGCGTGGTTGACGCTCTCGGGCACCATCTGATTGCGCAAATCTAGCGCGGCCGCGTACTTGGGCGCTTTCACCCGGCTGAGCGATTGGATCGAGACCGGATACAGCTTTTCTTCCGTCAAAAAAGGAATGTCGCGCGGGACAAGAGACGTCCATGGTGCCATGCCTGCGGAACCGATCGATTGCGCTTGAGCCCAGCTGCCGTCATCGAACGCCGGCGTATGCCAGTCCTCTGCCAGCTCGCGCGCATCGATGACTTCTCCAAAGGCTTGCTGACAGGCCATCCGCGGGGAGTTGGACCGCTGCCCGCCCAGACGCTCTGTCCGCCAGCCGGCATCCGTCGCCGCGAGCGTGCGGCCGTCGGCTTCAATCTCGGCGATCAGCCCGCCGCGTCCGCGCAAGTAATAAAAATTGGACACGCCGAAATGCAGCACCAGCACCGCAATCGTGTTGTTGACACCAGGGCGCAGTTTGCCGCCGATATCGTACGAGTCGAAAAACTGTTCCTTAGGCCAGGAGCGCACGGGGCCTCGTCCGACCTGCTCGCCGTTCACGAACAGCACGTAGCGCGAATCCGCCGTAATATGGAGCGTAACCGGTCCCTCGACCGACTCTGGCGCGTCAAAGCTCCCCCGGAAACACCGCCACTCGTTGCGCGGACTCTCCTCTTCTCCTCCCCAAATCCACGAAGCGTTCCAATTCCTTCCTGTCATCTTCCTGCCTCCATTCCCGGCCTGCGGCCGAATCTCTTCATATCCTCAATTGTAGCTGTGCGTCCGCGCAAGAAAAGGGTTGATACTGCCATCAAGCGGGTGTATTCTGCCATCATGGGAAACAGGCGGCTGCTGGCCCGGATCCCCGGGGCTAGACGGGCACGGAAGGCGTGATCGCCTGCGTTACGAGAGGAGATTGGACCCACCGAAACGCGGTATGTTCATAGAGAAGGGTGGCCATGCAATGATTAAACAGAGAGTTGAAGTGACGCCTTCCCATATCTTTTTCGACGGAGAGCTGCCGTTCTACATCAATCGCGTTTCCGAGTCGTACGAGCTGGGCTATCACGCCCACGAATTCACGGAGATCAGCTACGTCGGCGAAGGTGAAGGGCATCAATATATCGGCGAAGAGCGGCTGCGCGTCCGCCGGGGGGACTTGTTCACGCTGCCGCTCGGCGCCTCGCATGTCTTTCGCCCGAGCTCGACGAACGCCGGCAAACCGCTTGTGGTTTACAACTTTATCTTCGAATCCGAGCGTATGGCCGAAGCGCTGCGCGGATTTCCCGGGCTCGATCGACTAGGCGGAGCTTTGTCTTGCTTGGACCTCGCTCCTGGAGATGGCGGCTGGCGGAAGATGCAGGACCGGACGGGCGCCTTCGAAACGTTTTTTTCAGCCGCTTATTCGGAATTCGCGGGGCGCCGGACAGGTTATCAATCGCGTATCTTCGCATTGTTCATCGTGCTGCTTACGGAAATTGAGCGCAGGCTTGCCGATGAGCGAGACGGCACCCACGCGGAGCGTGCGGGCGGCATGGAGGATGCGCTCTCCTTCATTCGCGCTTCCCTCGCCTCGCCAATCACGGCTGCGCAGGCGGCTGAAGCGGCCGGGTTGAGCGAGCGGCATTTTTACCGGCTGTTTGCCAAAGCGACCGGACTTACCTTCAACCAATATGTCCAGCGGCTGCGAATCGAACGGAGTTGCGAGCTGCTGCGGCATACGCGGCTCTCCGTTCAGGAGGTTGGAGAGGCGGTGGGCTATCAAGATCGGGGCTACTTCCTGGACGTGTTCAAAAAAATAACGGGGCTTGCGCCCCGTGCGTACCGTTCTTCCTATGAGAAACTGCGAGACGAGGGGGAGCGGTGAGATGGATGAGATTCGATGCGATGAGATTCGATGCGATGCGCTTGCTCGGGATTTCCGCGTAGTTCGAGCCGGCGAGCCGAGCTTTGGCCGAGTTGCACGGTTTTTTCGCGCAACTCGAGACGGAGAGCCAAGCAGCGCCCGAGTTACACGATTTTTCCGTGCAATTCGAGCTGGCGAGCCTACTCTTGCCCGAGTTACACGGTTTTTCCGCACAATTCGAGCTGGCGAGCGCATTAAAAGCTCCTGAACCCCAGCTCCGGCAGCGCATCCGCAGCCGCTCCTACGTCCCCTGCCAAAAATCCGCCCGCGCGCTTGCGCCAGCAGGTAACGGTCAACTCGCGGCTCTCGCCGGGCAGCAGGGTGAAGTAGAGGTCGTCGGCCGCCATCCACCAGCCGTTCGTCGACTCCTCCGCATGCACGTGCAGCGCAGCATGATCGCCGTCGTTGGTCAGCCTGAAGCGCCGCGTAACGGCTTCTAGCCGCCTCAACACATCGTTCGCCCTCGCATCGTTCGCCTTCGCGTCGTTCGCCTTCGCATCGTCCCCTTGCGCGGCAATCGTCTCGCCGGCAGCCGTCGTGTCTTCAGCCGCCCAATCGCCGAGCGCCGTTGCCGTCAGGCGCCCCCCGTCGCCGCTAGTCAACGCAGGCGCATAGACGTCACGCTCCAGCGTCGAGAAGAAATAATCGTTCGCATGCAGTACCGCGCCCGCCGGATCGAGGAGCTCGAGCCGCAGCAGGAACAACGACCCGAAGGCTTCCGTTACGAGCGTGTGCAGGTCGCCCGCATGCGCCGTATGCTCGCCGTCGACGCTCACGGCGTCCGACTGCTCATGCAGCAATTCGCCGTCCATACCGAGCAACCGGCTGCGAACCGTCAACCCTTCCGTCTCCGCATGAGCGCCCGCGAACAGTCTCGCCTCGAACGTTTCCCCGCTCCTAAAGTTCAGCCGCTTGTAGGCCGCGGAAGCAAAATACGGGCTGTACGCCCGGCGCGTCCAATAATAAGCCATTTTACTTTCGCCATAGTAATCGACGAGACTCGTGCTCGAAGCGTTCGGGTACGGCTCGTTCAGCTGCCAGATGACGCTGCCACTGTTTTTGAACTGACGACGCCGGTTCGCCTCCAGCACGAATCGCAGCCCTTCCGCCTGAATCCACTGGCTCGCGCGGCTGAAGAGACCGATCCCGGCCCCGACATCCTCGCCGAACAGCTCGATGTCGCGATCGTACGTGTCCCACCATTCGCCGTGATGACGCCAGACGAGGCTGTCGTTCATCGAGACCGGTCGCAGCTCGGACGCCGGCAGAAACTTCTTCAAGCTCTTGACCGCGCTCACGCCGTCGACGCCGAATTCGCTGTGGAACAGATTGTCCACGTCCGAATACAGCTCGTAGTGACCCGGATTGCCCTGGTACTTCCAATGTCCATGCACATCGTGGCTGATGCCCTTCTCAGGCGTGATGTACTGCACCGGCCCCGATGCCGACGTCGGCAGGAAAAGCCGCCGCGGATCATGCGTTTCTACAAGCTTTTTCAGCATCGCCAGGTTCGCGTCTTCGTAGGTCGAAGGCACGTTCGGCTCGCTCATCAGCTCGTTGCCGCCGCTCCAGACGGTCAGCGAAACGTGATTGCGCTTCGCCTTCAAGGCGCTCACCGCCGTCAGCGCGATCAGCTCGAGGAACGCCGGCCGCTTCGACGGAATGTTGTCGATGCCCGAGCTCGACTGGACGAACTCCTGCCATACGAGGAGGCCGTGGCGGTCGCACAGGTCGTAAAAGGACTCTTTTTCGATAATGCCGCCGCCCCACACGCGCACCATGTTGACGCCCGCGCGTTTCATGAGCAGCACGTAGTATTCGTATTGCTCCGGCGTCACGTTGCCGTACAGATGATCGAGCGGCGTCATGTTGACGCCTCGGACGTAGATGCGCTTGCCGTTCACGACAAACGTATAAGGCAGCGCCTCCGCCGGACTCTCCTCGTTTTGCGCATAAGACAGCGAACGAATGCCCGTCTTGAGCTCGCGCGTATCCATGACGTCGCCGCCCGCCAAAAGCGTCAGCCGCACGCCGTACAACGGCTGCTCGCCGTAACCGTTCGGCTGCCACAGGCGCGCCTGCTCGATCGGGATACGCAGCTCCCCCGTTCGGCCGTCCGTTCCGATCGGAGACTCGCTGTGCGCGACATTAACGCCATCGGGATCGGTCACGTCGACCCGCAACGTCAGCGCTTGCGCGTCGCCCGCAATGACTTCAGCACCATTTCCAATGGCTCCGGCATCATCCGCTATCGCAAATCCGCGAGCCGCAGCCGATACGAAAATCTCGCCCGTTCCGGCTTCAGGATCCGCGTCCGTCGTCACCGAGACGTCGTCGAGCGTCCAGGCTTCGTGCACACGCAGCAGCACGTCGTCCCAGATGCCGATATTGACTAGCCGCGTGGAAAAGTCCCATTTATAGTTGAACCTGCTTTTTTGCGTATATGTCCGCGAGGTCAGCCCGATCTGCGACATCTCGTCCGGCGCGTGCTTGAACATGACGGTCACTTCCATCCGCTCCTGCGTGCGCGCCGCCTCGGTCACGTCGAATACGACCTCGTGGTACATGCCTTCGTGCTCGCCGAGCAGCTTGCCGTCCACGAACACCTGCGCCTCGTAATCGAGCCCCTTGAACACGAGCTCCGTCCGGCCGCTCCCCGGCTCGGGGCAAGCGAAGGTAGCGCGGTACACCCACCACCGGTTTTCCACCCATTCGCATTTCCAGCTGTTCAAGCCGGACCACGGGTCCTCGATCAGTCCCGCGCGCAGCAGGTCCGCATGCACGCCGCCCGGCACCGTCGCAGGCATCCAGTCCGTCACGCCCAGCAGCTCCTGGCCGATCTCCATGCTGCTCACCTTCAGCGGCACCCATGGCCAATAGCCTTTAACTTCCCACGTCTCGCCGTTCAGCAGCCATTCCTTCATCTCTCGTACCGCCCCGTTCCTCGTCCGTATGTCTTCCTTCGCACACATCATAGAGCATTGCCTTGCGCGCATCAATTGACAAACCGCTTGACAAACTTCAATGTGTAAAGCGACAGCATCCCATCAGATTCGAGGTTAAACGACGATGAGCGGCAAAGTATCCATGCAACAGATCGCGGACGCGCTCGGCGTCTCCAAAAACGCCGTATCGCTTGCCCTGAGCGGCAAACCTGGTGTGAGCGAATCGCTGCGCGACCGCATATTCGAAACGGCGAACCGGCTCGGCTACCGGGCGCGTACGGACAAGGAGGGACGGCGAACCCGCAACCTGCTCGTCCTTATTCCGAAGTATATCCGGCATGACCAAGGCTTCTATAGGGAAATCTATTGGGCAATCGACAGGCGGGCAAAGGAAACCGGGAGCACGGCGGTACTGTGCGAGATCACGGAGCGAATGGAGGAGGCGTTACTGCTGCCGGAAGAATGGCATCTGGCCGTGTTCGAAGGCTTGCTGCTAATCGGGGTCTTCCGAGAAGCCTACGTCCGCCATCTGCTGGAGCTCGGCGCGCCGCTCGTCATCGTCGACCACGACTACGACACGCTGAAGCTCGACGCCGTCGTTACCGCCAATACGACCGAGGCTTACCGCATCGTGTCGTACCTGATCGGTCTCGGTCACCGCGAGATCGGATTTATAGGCGCGATCGGCATGACCCGCAGTTTTATGGAGCGCTGGCTCGGTTTTTGCCAGGCGATGAGCGAGGCCGGGCTCGCCATCCCCGAGGAATACTGCCTGACCGGCGAGGCCCCGCTCGCGACGCTTCATTCGCAGCCATCCGAGGTGCAGGCCTGGCTGGATGGGCTGAGCGGCTATCCGACGGCTTGGTTTTGCGCCAACGACCGCATCGCCGTCAATCTGATCGAGATGCTGACCGCGATGGGCGTACAGATCCCCGGCTCGCTGTCCGTTGCAGCCTTCGACGACATCGAAGAAGCCGCCCGTACGAGGCCTCCGCTCACGACGGTCCAAGTACAGCGCGAGCAGCTCGGCTACGAGGCCGTCGACTTTTTGATCCGCAAGATCGACTATGGCGGCAATCCGACCAAGCTGTCCATTTATGGCGCGTTTATCGAGCGCGCGTCTTGCGCCCCGCCATCGGAAGAACACTAATAAGCCGTCGCCCCTTCAACATGGCCATCGACGATAACATGGCTGCACATAGGGCCGGCCGCCGATGGTTGGCGACTCCAAGATCCGGGTACGATAAACGAGACCAAACAGATGGGAGCTGATCTGCATGAGCGATCTGGAGAAGAAGCTGACAGAAGCAATCGGAAAATATAAATTCGGAGCGTTCGCGACCGTCCATGACGGCCAGCCTTCGCTGCGTTATATGAGGGTGTTCAACGACGGACTGACGATCCTGCTCGCGACGCACCGCGACACGCACAAAGTCGACGAGCTCAAAGCCAATCCGAAGGCGTCCCTGCTGCTCGGCCTTGAGGGCCGGCTGTGGCCGGGCGAGATCGTCGAAGTGCAGGGCGAGGTCGCGATCTCGACGGACGAGGAGCTGAAGTCGGACGTGTGGAAAGGCTACTTCGAGAAGTGGCTCGACGGCCCGCATGATCCCGACTACGTCATCCTGAAGCTTGCGCCGACGCTCATTTTGTACACGGAAAAAGACGGGGAGCAGCAGGCTTGGCGCCCGTCATAACACACATTGCAATTCAAAAAAGCAGCTCGGGCGTCTGAAACGGCGACCCCGATGCTGCTTTTTTTGATGAAGCCCCACTCCGGGGACGCGATAGCGGCAAAAAAGTTCCTTATGGCTGCGCGGCCCTCACTCCGGCGAGCAATAGCTGCACAAAGTTCCTTATGGCTGCGCGGCCCCCCCACTCTCGCGAGCAATAGCGGCATAAAAGTTCCTAATGGCTGCGTGAACCCCCACTCCGGCGAGCAATAGCGGCACAAAAGTTCCTTATGGCTGCGTGGACCCCACTCCGGCAAGCAATAACGGCACAAAAGTTCCTTATGGCTGCGTGGACCCCACTCCGGCAAGCAATAACGGCACAAAAGTTCCTTATGGCTGCGTGGACCCCACTCCGGCAAGTAATAACGGCACAAAAGTTCCTTATGGCTGCGTGGACCCCACTCCGGCAAGCAATAACGGCACAAAAGTTCCTTATGGCTGCGTGGACCCCACTCCGGCGACGCGATAGCGGCAAAAGGTAACTTATTGACTAGAATCGCAGAAATTCCGTCCGATTAACGATGCCGCTCATCGTTATTCCGCGAGAGTAACCTGGTTTCACTCGATTAACGATGCCGCTCATCGTTATTCCGTGAGAGTGTCTGAGTTTCATCCGATTAACGATGCCGCACATCGTTATTCCGCAAGAGTAACCTGGTTTCACCCGATTAACGATGCCGCACATCGTTATTCTGCGAGAGACCATCTTTCAGCGAATACAGTAACGGCCCATCGGTTCCTTATGCCTGCCAAGCCTCAATCCGGCGAGCAACAGCGGCATCTCTCTCTCCGGCCGCCGCTTAAATGCGAAACAACCCGTACCCCGGCAGCGGCACGATCGGCGCTTCGTCGACGGCGAGGCCTGCGGATCCGTCGCGCTTCATCGCGACGTCGACGAGCCAGCGCGTGAACGGCGCCACGTTCATCGTCTCGAGCTCCTCCAGCCCGTAAAATCCCGCCGCATCCACCTCCACGCCGTCCGGCACCGGCTCGCCGCCGACGTATGCCATCGTGAAGGCGACGTACAGATTGTGCACGACTCTCGGCTGGTCCCGCAGCGCAGCGACGCCCGTCACGACTGCATCGATGCCCGTCTCCTCCAGCACCTCGCGCCGCACCGTCTCGTTAATTTGCTCCAGCTGCTCCGCGTATCCGCCCGGGTTCGTCCAGTACCCTTTGCCCGGCTCCTGCGCCCTGCGCACGAGCAGAATCTTGCCCTCCCGCTCCACAAGCGCACCTACGCCGATGCTGTAGTTGCCCCAATGCACGAAGCTGCATGCGGTACACGCACGTCGCGGCGTGCCGTCGACGTCGCGCGTCTCCATCGCGGACCCGCACGACGAGCAAAAATTCACTTCCAAACTCATACCGTGGCCCCCTTCCCGTCCGGAATGCATTTCGCATAGACCAGCCCCTGACGGATGCCGCCCTCGTCCGCGCGCGCCGTCACATAGTCCGCATGCGCCAGCAGCTCCGGATGGCTGTTGCCCATCGCGATGCCGAGACCGACGAGCGCCAGCATCTCCTTGTCGTTCAGGCCGTCCCCGAAGGCGATCGCTTCTTCGGCCGGAATGCCGAGCGCGTCCAGCATGGCCTGGATGCCCTCGGCTTTGGAGCCGGTATGCGGCAGCACGTCCAGCGCGTTCGGATGCCAGCGGATGAACCGCAGCCCCGGCAGCTCCGGCAAATATGCCGCTTCCTCGCCTTCCGTGCAGTGAAGGAACACTTGATAAATGCCCTCTCCCCGCCAAAAATCGGCATTGAATCCGGGTCGCTCCACGCGGAGCGAATCGACGGCTTTCCAGACGCCTTCGTCGTTCTCATGGTTCGTATGGTAGGCCGCTTTGCCCTCGAATACGAGCGGATGCCCCGCGCGTCCCGACAGCTCGACAAGCTTTTCCAGATCGCCGATCGGAATCCGCCGCTCGTACAGCTCCTTGCCCTTATACACGACATAGCCGCCGTTCAGGCTGACGAACGACTCGATGTCGAGCTCCTCCAGCAGCCACTTGAAAAAGTACGGCGCGCGCCCGGTCGCGATGACCGGCTCGATCCCGCTCGCCTTCAGCTCGGCGATGGCGAGACGCGTATCCTCGGGAATGCGTTTTTCCTCGTCCACCAACGTTCCGTCGATATCGAAAAACACGATTTTGTAGCTCATGCTCGCTCCCCATCCTGTAATCTGTCTATTTCGAAACCATTCCTCTTATCATCTAACAAAATCGCCCCTGCGTAAACGGAAATCTCGCGAATACTGACAGACTGTTGTCATGGACGCTCCCATACAATGAATACAGACAGCAAGACGATGCAGAACCAAATCAGCGCAAAGGAATGATTCGAGTGGTACGAACAACGCAAAACACCGGCATCGTGATCGCAGGCCTCCTGCTCTCCATCCTGATGGCCTCGATGGACAACTCCATCACCGCGACGGCCATGGGCTCCATCATCGGGGAACTCGGCGGTCTCGACAAATTCGTGTGGGTAACGTCGGCCTACATGGTCGCGGAAATGGCGGGCATGCCGATCTTCGGCAAACTTTCGGATATGTACGGGCGCAAGCGATTCTTCGTCTTCGGCGTCATCTGCTTCATGGTCGGCTCGGCCCTCTGCGGCACGGCCGATTCGATCCTGCAGCTCAGCCTGTACCGGGCCGTGCAGGGGATCGGGGCGGGCGCGCTGGTGCCGATTGCCTTTACCATCATGTTCGACGCCGTGCCGCCGGAGAGCCGGGGCAAGCTGGGCGGCCTGTTCGGCGCGGTATTCGGCCTCTCCAGCATCTTCGGGCCGCTGCTCGG
Source organism: Cohnella hashimotonis (assembly GCF_030014955.1). Lineage (NCBI taxonomy): Bacteria > Bacillati > Bacillota > Bacilli > Caryophanales > Paenibacillaceae > Cohnella > Cohnella hashimotonis. The sequence continues at coordinate 756,807 of NZ_JAGRPV010000001.1, read as the reverse complement.
CGCCTATATCACGGATCATATCGGGTGGAACTGGATCTTCTATATCAATCTGCCGCTCGGACTGATCGCGTTCGCGATGATCGCCTTCTTCTACAAAGAGTCGGCGCAGCACGACCGCCAGGTGATCGATTGGACCGGCGCCGCCTCGCTCGTCGGCACGATCGTCTGTCTCGTGTTCGCCATGGAGCTCGGCGGCAAGACGTTCGCCTGGGACTCCGCGGAAATTATCGGTTTGTTCGCAGGAGCCGCCGCGCTCGCGCTGCTGTTCGTATGGGCGGAGCGGCGCGCCGTAGAGCCGATCATCTCGTTTGCGATGTTCCGCAGCAGACTGTACGCGACGAGCAATGCGCTCGCCATGCTGAGCGGCGCCGCGTTCATTACCGCGTCGGTTTACATTCCCATCTATATGCAAGGCGTACTCGGCGGATCGGCAACGAATTCGGGCATGGTCCTGCTGCCGATGATGCTGGGTACCGTCGTAACCGCGACGCTCGGCGGCAGCCTGCTGAGCAAGCTGTCCTACCGTACGATCCTTATTCCTAACGTCGTCATTCTCGTCGCCGGCATCGCGCTGCTGACGACGCTGACGTCGGATACGCCGCGCTGGATCGTCACGGTCTACATGGTGCTCGTCGGGCTCGGCGTCGGCGCGACCTTCTCCGTGCTGGGCAACGCCGCCATCCACGCCCTGCCCGCCAACAAGCGCGGCTCCGCCAGCTCGACGCTGAACTTCCTGCGCTCGCTGGGGATGACGCTCGGCATCACGGTGTTCGGCATCATCCAGAGCCACGCCATGGCCCGCAAGCTGTCGGAAGCGCTCGGCGGAGGCACGCTCGGCGGAAGCGCGACCGCAGACGGCACGGCTGCGACGGCCGGCGACAACGGGGCCGGCTCCTTAGGCGGCGCCGCAGCGAACGGAGGCGCTGGCGGAAATACCGGACCCGACGCGCTCGGCGGGCTCAACCTAAGCGACCCGCATGCGCTCATGGAGCCCGCTGCGCGCTCGCACATTCCGCACGACCTGCTGGCAAAGGTCACCGACGGGCTGTCGTCCTCGATCTCGGCCACCTTTATGTGGAGCCTGATCCCGGCCGTGCTGGCGCTTGCCGCCGCGTTACTTATGAGCCGCGAGCGAATGGATCCGGCCGCCGAAGCAGAAGCCGAGGCTTACGCGGCACAGCACTAAAACTGTACAGCAAGAGGCCCGTGTACGCCGGCAGGCGCATACGGGCTATCTTTTTACAAAAACGCAATACGCCAGCTAGCCGACATATAAGCCTCCCAAGCGCTGTTTCTGCGGCTGGTATCGGCCCCCAACGCCCGTCATTCAAGCGGAGAAATATTCAACAAGCTCAGCAGTTCGCCCCATGAATGAATACGGGGCGCGTCCAAATGCCGGTTATACGGCTGATCGCGGATGTATACCTTCATCGCCAGCGCGGCTAAGGTATCGATGACAGCGGGCTTATCGTCGAAATAATAATCGAGCGCGAGGTCGCGGATGACATGAACCTTTTCCGCGTCGCCCATGCCGCAGAAGAATCTGCCCGGACGCACCGGGAATCCCGCCGCGGTCAGCCATTCAAGCGTCTTGTCGCAATGTCCCTGCGCCCGGGCGGTAATGTAATAAATCTCGTGCCCCTGCCGGTCCAGCGTCTGCAGCGCTTCTACCGCGTCGGGATAAGCCGGGCAATCGCTGAAGTAAATTTCCTCGCGCAGCTCGCCCCACATCCGCTTGCCTTCTTCCGCGATCAGGCCGAACGCCTCGTGAATGGGGATGCAGTTCAGCTCGCGCATGCGCGCGATATCGACCTGCGTGCCCAACCTCCGGTTGTATAGATGAAAGGCGTGCTCGCGCAGGTTGATCAGCGTGTCGTCGATATCGAAGCCGAGTTTCATGAGGTTCTCCTTGGAATCGTGATTGTCCGCTTATTTTACCAAATCCGGGCGCATCGTCCTAATGGGCTTCGCGTTTTTTTGTGCGAAGAGCCCCGGCCGATAGCGGCCGGGGCTCCCTGCATGATCCAATCGATATTCATTCACCTTCTCCTCGCGGATAATCGGATCGTCAGGAGATCCCGGCATACCGCTCGCCGGCGCCTTCTTTTCCCGCCGTCTCCGTGCAATAGAGAGCAAGCAGCCTCCGCTCCACGCCGCGCCACCGCGCAATCCGGTACAGCAGTCCGAACATGCCCTTCTGCAGCCAGACCGGCGGACCGATCAGGTAGCTCTCGCCCATGCGGATGACTACTGCCAGCTCAAGCATGCTCTTCGGCATGCTGTTCGCGCCTGTCCTGCCATCGCGGGCGAGACCGTACTGCATGCGCAGAAACTTCTCGAAGCTGCGAGCCGGAAGCACCTTCACGCGGAACACGATCTCTGTCTTCTCCTGGTTGTAAAAGCGATGCTTCGAGCCCAGAGGCGCCACTGCCTTCTGGCCAGGCGTCAGCAGCAGCGTCCTGCCGTCGCAGTCAAGCGACAGCCTGCCGTCCAGCGCTTCGAACTCCTCCTCGAACGTCGTATGGTAGTGCAAGGGCGTGCCGCCTCCGGGTTGAAGGCGGACCTCTACCCACTCGTAAGCGCCGCCCGATTCCTGGGTCGTCGTCAGAAAGGTAACGACGTCACCGATCTGCGGATTGTGTATCGTTCTTTGAGCTGATGCTGCGATCATGTCGGATCATTCTCCTTATTTTCAATAATGGCTATTTCTAGCGTAAGTTTTAGTCGTCGTTTCCACTAGTGAACAGCCGTCATCGCTTTTGTCATGCAGGTCATGACTTCGCAAAGCCGAGTCATAGCAACCAAAAAAATCGCTCCTTCGTCATGTGCGCGACGGAGAAGCGATTTCCATATTAGAACCGGCGTTCTATTCTTTTTTCATGATCTTTCCTTGCGCTTCCAGGACGCGGAGCAGCACGGTTGCCGCCTCGGCCCGGGTGGCGGTCGCGCCCGGATGCAGCCTGCCGCCGCTGCCCTTGAGCAGCCCTGCCTTGACGGCATAGGCAACCTGCATCCTCGCCCAGCCCGACACTTTAGCGCCGTCATTAAATACGCTCAGCAGCTTCTCGGGATCCAGATCGTCCGTGACGATCCCGAGCGCCCGATACAGCATTACGGCCATCTCTTCGCGCGTGACCGGATCGGTCGGCCTGAACTTGCCGTCCGCGCCCTGCACAATGCCTGCCGCCGCCGCTTTCTCTACGGCTTCGGCGTACCAGGCTTCTTGCGGCACGTCGGTAAACGGTGCGGAGGATGCGCGGTCTGCTTCTGCGTCCGCGAATAGCGGCAGCAGCAGCTTCACGAACTCCGCCCGCGTCAGCTTCCCGTTCGGACGGAACGAGCCGTCCGGATCCCCGGTCACGATCCCGCGCGCCGCCAGCACCTCGACATCGCCGCGACTCCAGTGATTGGCCAGATCGCCGAACGTATACTCGGCGACGAGCACCGCATAGGCGCCGGGCTCCGTCGACTCCGCCTCCACCGTGCCGGCCGCGCCGTCCACGACGCCGCCAACATAGGTCCACCGCGTCTTGTCGGCAGCATCTTGACGGTACAGCCCCAGCTTGCGAATATCGCCGCCATCCAGCTTCGCCGAATCGTATGCGATCGTCAGCTTGGCGACGGCGGACAACTGGCTACTCGCTTCAAGCTTCCAGGCATAGACGTCCGACAGCAGCCGAAGATGGGTGTCCGCCGGTGCCGGCGAATTCTGCGCCTTCGATACCGTCACCTTTTTAGCTGCGCCGGCCGCACCGCCGCTGCCCGGCAGCTGCAGCTTGAGCTTGCCGCCGAAGAAGCTCAGGCTCGCGCCGGCTTCTCCGAGATCGCCGGTCTCCTCGTTCGGATCCGTCTGACCGCCGCCTCCCGATCCGCTTGGTCCCCCGCTCTGACCGGACGCGCCGGTCGAGGCCGACACGCCGACGGGCTTGGATTCATTCCCCGAAGCATCGACCGCGAATACGCGGAGCTCGTATTCGGTGAGCGGCTTCAGACCATTGGCCGTAAACTCGCCCTTGCCCTTCTCCACTTCGGCCGTCGCGTATTTGTCTTCTGAACCGGAGATTCGCCATTCGATACGCAGCTTCGCCAGATCGACGGAAGACGAATCTGTCCAAGTCATGCGAATCGCACTGTCTCCTTGCGCCTTTGCCGCCAATTCGGAGATCGGCATGGGCGCCGTTAAGTCCGCAACGCTCTGCGGCGTCCAGTTGAATGCAACGCCGCGCGCTTCATTACCCGCTTCGTCAACGGCAGCGGCCTTGAATTCATAGGCGGAAGACGCGTCCAATCCGGGCACGGCTCCCCACATCGTTCCGGCGGACACCGTGACAGGGTAGCCGTACGCTGCGTCCGCAGCTTTTTTCCAGTAAATGTTCACGGCTGCAAGATCCTTGTCGGACGGATCGCGCCATGTCAGCACGACGCCTTCGTCCGTCATTCCGCCTGCGAGCGCCGAGACATCCGCCGGCGGCGTCGAGTCCGAGGCTTCCACCGTAAATGTCGCTTCCCAGTCTTCGCCAATCGGGACGCGCGCATAGCTCTGCACCGTGCCGCGCACCGTCAAGGTATAGCCTTCCCCGATCCGAAGCGCGGTCCCGGGAACGAATTCCGCCGCCATTGCGAGCGACAGTCCGTCTTTGCTCGTATATATATCTTTGGCCTCGATCGTTCCATCGATATTCGCAGCCCCCGAATCCTTCAGCGCGAACGCGCCTTCGAGCGTGTCGACGTTCACCGGTTTGGTAAAGTAAACGGTCACGCCCGCGCCGCCAGGGGCCGGATGCACCGCTTGAACCTCGGGGGCTGCATAGGAAACGATCGGCACGTTGACCTCGAGCTGCGGCGGCGGTACGTCCAGCGCATCGCTGTATGCCGTCTCGTAGCCATCCTTCTCGTAGCGAACCTTCCACTTGCCCTCAGGTACGTCCCATCCGTACCGGCCCTCCCGGTCGGTCGACTGCGGATTCTCTTGTCCGTACCACTCGCTGTCCCATACAGTCCATACGTCGCCGACCAGCTCCATGACCGTAGCGGTCGCTCCTTCTACGCGATTGGACGGCATGCCTTCGTACACGTAACCGCTCGGATCCCAGATGTACTTGGGCGATGCCGCAGGCGGATCCTTGCGATCCGTCGGCGGATAAGGCTTCAGCTTGCACGTATACTTTTTAATATGTTCTTCGAGTTCGTCCATATCGTTGTTTTCGACTTCCTTGAACGTCATGGAAGCATACTCGCTCGCGGCGCTGAACAGCACGCCGGGTCCTTTATCGATCTTGCCGAAGTTTTTGACGACCTTCAGCATGTTGGACACCGTAAAGTGGGCGTTAACCTCGAAGACCACTTCTTTGGCGAATCCCGTGTAATATTCTCTGGCCTCGGGCTCGCATATTGCCTCGGCCGCCTTCAGCAGATCCTGGGCGCGCCGGTAGTTCGCCAGCGTATCCTGCCCCGCTTTGGCCGCCGACCAACCCTTGAAACCCGCTTCCCCGAACTTGATCAGCCCGCTCAGCGTGATCGCGATGCCGCCGACCGAGGCGCCCTGAATGCCGCGGGCCGAAGCCGAAGCGGATGACGGAATAACAAAGCTGATAGAGGTCTGCAGCGATCCGTCCTTGGTCTCGCTGTGGCTTTCCTTGAACCTGTAAACGGGAAGACCGGTGCTCGACTGCCACGCTAAATCCTTGTCGCTTGCCGTATAGGCGACCGATTCGAACGTTCCTCGAATCGTGGATGTGACGCCCTCCGCCAGCTCGACCTCGGCTTCGAATGCGCCTTCCGGCAATCGCTCGCCGCCGGGCGTCTCTTCTCCCGCATTGGTCACTTGCGGCATGGCGAAGTCCCTTAGCGCCGCCGGCAGCGAGCTCCGCAGCTCTTCCTCGGCGATCGCCGGCCGGGCGGCCAGCTCGACGGAATCTGCCTTCGTCCGGTAGTCGATCCACACTTGACCGAAGCTCTTCGAGAAGGGCATCACGCCCCGGTATACGCCGTCGGCCCCTTTCGCCGCCTGCGACAGCGTATCTCCGTTCTGCACGCGAACGTCGTACACCCGCTCCGGATCCCTGAAATTCAGGCGGTAGGCGATCGGCGCGTTGGTAACGACGGAGAGCGGAAATACCGCGACGCCGCCTTCAACGTTAAAGGTTACTTCCTTGTGATTCGACAAAATCGTCATCGATACCAGACCTGGATCGTTCGGATCGTAGACGACGACGGCTTCTTCGCCGGAGACTCGCGCCCCTGCACCTTCGACGGCCTCAACGCTTAGTCTATGCTCCATATAGACGCCGTCGCTCCCGGTCAGCGTCGCGTCAGCCCACCATAAACCGTCTTTGTTGGCCATTGCGGTGCCGATCGGATCCCTGCCGTCATAGATCGTCACGGAGGCGCCCGCCGGCGCCGAACCGCCGAGCGACAGCTGGCGCTTGACCGTCAGCGACGGCGCCCTGAGCGAGACACGCACCTTGGACAGCACGGCCATTCCCAGCAGCTCGCTCGTTGGCTCGCCCTTCACCTTGTAACGGATGGAAGCCTGGAGCGCTGGCGCGTCGCCAACCGCTTCATCGAACCGAAGTTTAATTTGCGCGCTTTGCTGCTTGTCGTCGGCGACCGTTCCCACCGGCAAAATCAGATTCCGGCCGTCCATCTTGTAGGAAGCCGCCTTGCCGGCTACGACAGCCGTACCTTCGACAGGCTCGGCGCCGGCCGGCAGCGCGACGACGATCTCCGCATCCTCGGCGGCGAACGACTGCGCATAGTAATTCTGATAGAGAACGCGCAGCGTCGTCGTGCTGCCGGGCGCCACCTTCGTATCGGATACGGTCACGGCCTGCTTGACCTTGCCGCTCGCGAACGCGCCGTAAGGCTGCAGCGCTACCACCCCAAGGTCGGTCGTCTCGCCTTGCGAGGTGCTGAACGAAATTTCCGCAAAGCCGCCGTTCGCGTAGAAGGTCGCTTTATAGCTGCCCGAGCCCTGCAGCGCCAAGATGCCTCGCTCCTCGTCTGGCGCAAGATTGTAGTTAATGTTAGGTATATAATCACCTTCGCTGTCGAACAGTTCGACGAAGGCGCTGGTTAGCGGCTGTCCGTCCTTGCCGAGCAGTCGGACCGCGGCTTTGGAGGATTCGTTTTTAAGACGGAGCTCGACTTCGGCCTTGCCGTCTTCGCCGATTACGACCGACTTGCACTCGGCCGACAATCTTAGATCGCGGCCGTCCGCACAGATCTGGACCGTCTCACCGGGCAGCGCACGCAGGTTCATGCGGGATTGCAGCGACTGGATGATCCGATCGGATCCTAATTTGTAGGTGCCTGCGACCAATGCGTCGATCGCTATGGGCCCCTGCCAGGTGCCGCCCGGCTGCAGCGTGTACAGCTTCACGCCCACATCGGCATAATCCAGGATTTGTAGCGCCTTTTGCGCTGTCTGGCCCGCAGCTATCCGGACCGTTTCCTGCTGGCTCTGATAGCCCTGAACGGACGATCCCGCGATTGCTCGAATCAGAATCTGACCTTGCGGCAGCTGCAGCGAGTAAGAGCCGGAAGCATTCGTCTTCGTGTAGAAAAGCTTGCTCTTGCCATCGTCGAGCAGCTCGGCGACGATCTGGGCGTCTGCCGCTGCCTTGCCGTCCTTGCCCTTTACGACGCCCTCTAGCTTCCCGAGCGGCTTCGGTTGCAAGGTCACGCTCGCATTTACGTTAATGCGATCGATCACGATCGGCTGCTCGGCAGGTTGATACGCGGGATCGTTCGACAACACCTTCAGCCGGTAGGTTCCGCCCGAGGACAGCTTGAGCGGCAGTCTAAGCGTGCTGTCCCGGCCGATCCAAGCGGTTCCTTCGCTTACGACAGCGCCGGCCGGGTCCGTCAGCCAGTACTTCGCGCCACCCTCCGCGCCGTCTTCGAAGCGAAGATCGGCTGCCAGCGCGACATGGTAAGCTGCAGGAATCTCTATTACGTCGCTCCGTCCATAACCAGTTTGTTTGGCTGTAAATTGCAGAATGGAGAGCGCCGAGCCGTTCTTGGGCATCAGCGTCGCAGCATATTCGATACCCGGGAACGGGACGTCGAACGTTAGCGTCAAGTCATCTCCGAGAATGGCGTTCGCGGAATAATTCATGTATCTGTCCTTGAAGTAGGCGACTTTCAGCCAGCTTCCCGCAGCGGCGGACTCCCAGCCTTCAAGCGGGTTTGCAGGCTCAGGCATCCGGAAAATCATTCTGCCGGCGACATTTTTCCCGATCGCATAGTCCCGGTCGACGGCATGACCGTTGTAGATGACGCGAGCCGATTCGATTCTGGATACGCCGGCAATGATCCGAAAGCTGCCCTCGTATCTCCCGGTTCCTTCCTGTTCGGAGAGCGTGATGCGCGCAGTCCGCTTGACCGGCTCTCCGTCATTCCCGTTTTCCCAGAATAAATAGTTGACGTCTGCGGCCAATTGCTGGCCGGCGTCCGATTGCACGACGAGCATCGCGTCGCTGTCCTGCACCGGCAATGATTCGAAAGTTCCTCCAGATAATAGTCGCTCGTAGATCATGAAGAGATCCTGTACGGCCGCGTCTTCTTTTTTAACGGTGAGGCGCATTGCGTTCGCACCGAGCCGCAGCACGATACGCTGCTCCGCGTCCGCGACATAACCGGCCGGAACGGCGATCGATACTTTGAACGCTTCTCCCGCCGTATGACTTCCCGGGAGCATCGCGATCCCGTTCTCGTCCGGCTTGACCTCGGCGAACGTCTCGTCGCTGCCGTCCTGCTTGAATACGACCTTAAGTTCTTGCGTAGGCTCGCCAAATAGCTCGACCTTAACCCGCAACGTGGCCGGAAGCGTCGGCGTTAGCGCAAGCGGCGTCACGGCGCCCCCCGTCACCTGGACGCCGGAGGCCGAAGCGAGCACAATCTCTTCTCCTTCCTCGGGCTTCGCCAACAACTTGACGGCATAGGCCGTTCCCGTAGCGAGCGGGAGGTCGTACGTCTGCGCGCCCGGCCGAATCTCCGTCGATACGGGGGCTTTGCCCTCATGCGTAGCCGTCAGCGTCATCGCTTCAGGCAGCGCTTCCGTCCCGGAGAGCGTTACGCGAAGCGTGCCCGCGATCCGAATAGGCGTCCCCGGCGCGGAGACCGTATCTCCCGCGTTCTTTTCCCTGGCGGACAGCTTGTCGACGGCGCTCGTTCCCGCAGGCGGCTGCCACTGTCCGCGGTAGACGCCCGCGGCTTGCGGATCCTCGGTCAGCTGGACGAGCGCCTGCTCCTTCTCGGGCGGCCCCGACTCGGACAGCATGCTGTAGTCGACGATTGCCTCCAGCGCAAGGCTCGGCTGACCGGTTGCCTGCAGATTTAATGTCGTTCCCTGCCTCAGCTCATTGCCTGCCCAAGCGTCGCCCGGCACGCTCCAGGACAAGGTCTGGACGCCGCCCCCTGGGCCGCCGGAGCCGCACGCCTCGCTGCACTCGACGTATAGCGTTGACACGTTCAGCAAGTACAGACGCTTTCCATCGCGATCGAGCGTATTGCGCGCGGTCGTGTACGCGGGATTGAACGTTTGCGAAGCCTTCGCGACGACGATTCCTCCGTCCTGATTTTCGGCCAGATCGAAGCGTTCGCCGAAGGCACTCGCTTGGCCCGGTGCCTTGTCGTGGTGCAGAAGGTCCGCCGCCACCGTACGTCCGTCCCCGCTGATGGAGATGCCCGAATACGATTTGTTTTTATCTTCCGATTGGGGGCGATCGTTGTTGAGATATTTGGTTTCTCCCGTAATCCTATCGAAGACATGGGGCTTCGCAAAGCCGCTGTAACGCGCTATAAAGGCAATTCTGGATCCGTCTTCGCTGATCGCGAGCTGATTATAGCTGCTCGCCTCCTGCGAATAGCTGTCTACGGCATGCGCTTCTGCGTCGTATACGATCAGGGACTGCGTCGGGCCATCCGCTGGAACGCCAGCGAGATCTGAAGCGGTCGAATAATAGGCGATAAACTTGCCGTCGGCGCTGATCACGGGACGGTAGTTGAAATCGTCGCTCGGCAACGACTCCGTATTGGCGCTCACAAGAATACGCGTATTCGACTGCTTCTCGTAAAGATAGATCTGGGAATCTTCGACGTAGACGATACGCTTGCCGTCAGCGCTGATCGAAGGATCGGTACTTCTCGCACCCGGCTGGCTGACGGCTTGCAGTTTGTCGGTGTGGACATCGTATGCGTAAACGGTTTTATCTCCGCCCGGCTGCGGAATTCCTTTCAAATTATCGGAAGCCGTGGCAAAAACGATCGCAGAACCGTCTCCGCTGACGGACAGCCCGTTGATGGATTCGTTAAGCGGTTCCCCGTCTTCTGTCAAGGGGAGCGCGCGCAGAACGCCCGTCGCCGTCTTGTACTCATAGATTGAGGAGCCCGCGCCGCTTGCCAGCAGCAGCGTTGAGCCATCCGCGCTTAAGGCCAGCATGCGGTCGTCGTCGCCTCCGATGGAGGCCGACGCCAATTCGGCCGAGTATTGCGGAGACGTGCCCGGATACGTCCTTTCGCCCGAGGATCGTTCGCCTTCCGCATTTACGGCCTTGACGATGAAGTTGTAAATTCGCTTGGGAGCCAAGTCGCCGATGACGACATGCGTATCCTGCGTTTCTTCGAACACCGCATCGGACCCCGCTTCGTATATCTCGTATTTCTCGATATTCGGGTCTTCTCCCGTGCCGTCGGGCAGCAAAGGCTTCTCCCATTGCAGCTGCACGCGATTGTAATCGATCAGGCTCCAGTCAAGATTTCTTACATCCTCGGGCGGTGACGTTGTTTCCTCGGGCGTGTCCTCGGCCATCGCCGACTGCGGTATCCCCCCAGGCAGTACGCTGCCGAGCATCAGGGCCAGCACGACTACCATTCTCAGCATCAAGTGCAGCTGTTCCATACGTATGAGCTTCATCACGATACCTCCGTATTCTCTATGCTTCTAAGATCTAGCGTAAGTTTTAGCGACCGATCCCACTAGTGAACAGCCGTCATCGCTTTTGTCATGCCGGTCATGACTTCGCAAGACCCGAGTCATAAGGTCCGGATTGAAGGTAACATAGACGTCCTGAATATATCTTGACATGTATATATCCATTTGGATATATTAAAGACATCAAATTGCGGGAGGTAAAACTCATGACTCAATCTGAGACAAGTCAACCGGCTACGCGTATCGAGGGACGGACGTTCGTCATAGAGCGCGCATTCGACGCGCCGAAGGAACTGGTGTACGAGGCGTTCGTGAACCCCGAGCTGCTGTCGAAGTGGTGGGCGCCCAAGCCTTATACGATTCCAGTATGCCGGATCGACCTCAGGCCGGGCGGCAAATGGCACTACTGCATGCGCTCGCCCGAAGGTCAAACGCAGTGGGTGCTTGGAATCTACGAGGAGATTCGACCGGTCGAGCGGGTATCGTACGCCATCACCTTCGCGGACGAGCAGGCGAATCCGACCGACGTCATTCCGAAGCAGGAGGTTACCGTGGATTTTGCGGATGCGGGGAATGGACGGACGACGCTCACCTTGAGCTTCAGCCTCCCTACGGAAGAAGCGCTTCATGCGACGCTCAAGATGGGCATGAGCGAAGGTACCGCAATGACGCTGGACACGCTTGAGCAAGAAGTGCTGCCGACGATGAAGCGCGGTTGATCGGTTTTGGACAACACGGCAATAGCAGCGGTTTAGGAGGTTTCGTTTATGAATACGGCGACTTTCGGCGCGCTTGCGGAGCCCCATCGCCTCGGCATGGTGGAGCTGCTGCGGGAAGGGCCGCTCTCGGTGGGCGATATCGCCGAACGGCTGGCGATGGGACAGCCCCAAGCGTCCAAGCATCTGCGCGTGCTGAGCGACGCGGGGCTGGTCGAGTCGCAGCCTGCGGCCAACAAGCGCATGTACAAGCTTCGTCAGGAGCCGCTTCAGGAAATAGACGAGTGGCTCTCTGCGTTCCGCACGTCGTGGGAAGCGCGACTCGACAGGCTGGACGCGCTGCTGGCCGAGATGCAAAGCAAGGGCAAGCCGAAGGAAAAAATGTGAACGTAAATTTCAGGGTTCTGCTTGCGGGCGGAACTCTTTTTGTGCTGCCCGGTTTTGTCAATTTGAGAAAAATCTCATCTATTGTTGTTCTATTTTAGATGTTTAACAACTTTTTCTAGCGTTTAACGTTTTATGAGATTAAAAAATCCAACTAGAGAAGGGAACTGAGAGATGAAACTTAAAACCTTGCGAATGGTCGCGATGCTGCTCGCCTTCCTGCTCCTGCTTCAACCTTTGCTGGGCGGATGGAGTTTCTCAAGTCGCGCAAGCGCAGAGACAATTACGCCGCTTGAGCAAATTAACGAAGCGCTGAATGACAACGATGCCGAAGCATTAATGTCAGCGCTTACAGATCCGGACGCCAACCTTACGCTGCCGGCTGGCTTCGCCGATTGGACCTTGCAAGACAAAACGGATGTCTCTCAGTTTCTTAAAGGGTTCATCCAACCCTCGCAAGATAACGGTTATGAGAGCTTGGCGCAAGTGCAATATATGCTGAACATGATCGGCGTTTTGTATGCCTCGCGAGATGGCGTCAGCATAGACATCATTAGCGGGAAGATCAAGCAATTACTCGCGTTGTCGTCCGACCTCAAAACGCTCTTCCCGAATTCCCCGGACATTGACATGTACAAAGAAACGATTGACCAAATCGCCGCGCTGTCTCCCGCCGACCGTCAAATCTTCGACACTTTTATTCAAAATCAATATGTCATGAGCACCGTTCAGGGAAATAATACCCCTCTCGTTATTGCAATGATCGTTTTCCATCCTGAGGGTCAGGCGCCGAGCTTTAGCCAGCCGCAGACCGCTGAACAAATGTTTGAAGTTCTAATGGGGCTGCTATATTATGCGGAAAACATCTCCGGCCTTAAAGAGGAGTATGAGGATATTCCGTTGGCAGATATCGGTATTGACCTCAGCAAAGCCCAAACTGTATTGGGAACTGATCTGGAAGCCGACGAGCCGACGATACGAAATTGGTTGGCGCTAGCCCAACAAATGCTCGATCGGCGCCCCGAAGCCGGCTATGCGAGCGTCGCCGACATTCAGTCCGTCATCGACGACTTCTTGACGCTTCGCGCCGTGAACCAAGCCATCGAGAACGATGACGTCGAGGGCTTGCTGTCCGCGCTGATCGACGAAGATCTCGGCCTGCGGCTGCCCGGGGGCTTCAATGGATGGAGCGACACAGCCAAGCGCTCCTGGGCCGCGACCTTCATGAGCCTCTTCGGAAATGACAGCGGAAGCGGCAGTCCGAACCCAAGCAACCGCTTCTCGTACAGCAGCTTGGCCCAAATCCAGTATGTCTCGGATCTGGCCGCGATTCCGGTTGTCTTGCTGAAAGACCAGAGCCTCCCGACGATCGGTAAAGCGGTCGACGACGCGTTCGCCAAGTTCGCCGAGTTCGGAACGGTTTTCTCTGATTACGAAGGCGCCGAAATGATCGCCAAGATGAGCGAAGCCTATTCCGCGCTGACGCCGGTCGAAAAATATATTTACAAATACTCCCTCTATATTACGCTCGCGACTGCGGTGAACGAACAACCGGTCGATAACGAAGAAGAAACTGGAAATGGCGAAGGCATAGGAACCGGCAGCCTGATCTATTTCCTGCTGGGCTCCTTTGCGACCTATCCACAAGTGGCCATTAACAGCGTGACTACGCCGGAAATGATGTCTACTTCGCTTGGGGTTTTGTTCCAGCAAGTCCAGATGACATACGAGAGCTTCAAGCAAGCTTACCCGAAAATCGATATCGAAGCTTGGGAGCTCGACCTTTCAAAATTGGGTAATCTGAACCCGGAAGACGAAACAATGGCGGAACTCAGCGACTGGATGCTGAACAAGCGCCCCGAAGGCGGCTATGCCGATCTTGCTGCCATCCAGTCGACCTTCGATCAGTTCTTCACGCCGGCCGCGCCTTCGGTCACGGCCGACGACAATGCGGACAAGCTTGTCGGCGCCGATGCGACGATGGAGTACTCGACCGACAACGGCACGACCTGGAAGAGCTATGATCCCGAAAATGCGCCGGTCTTCTCCAACTATGTCACCGTCCTCGTTCGCGTCAAGGCGAGCGGCGTGAGGGCGGCGAGCCCGACGACCAGCGTCTCTTTTAACGTACCGTACAGCCCGCCGAGCAGCACCACCACGGAAACGGTTTACGTCGACGTACAAGGCAGCAACGGCAGCGGCCTGGCCCGCACGCCGGTGACGCGTACGACGGATGCGTCCGGCAAGGTAACGGACACCGTGACGCTGTCGTCCGACATCTCCAAGGAAGCCGTGGACAAAGCCAAGGCGCAAAACGGCACCACGGTCCGCATCGTCCTCCCCGACTCTGGAGACAAGGTATCGGAAGTTAGGGTGAACATTCCGCAAGCAGCCTTGACACAGCTTAACGACGGGAAGATGAACCTGGAGCTGTCGACCGGCGACGGCGTCATCACCGTACCCGTCGCTTCACTCTCCGGTTTCGGCCAGGATCTGTATTTCCGACTCGTGCCGGTCAAGACCGAGGAAGGACGTGTACAGGTCGAGACAAGAGCCAAGCAGGAAAAGGCCGTTCAGGAATTTGTAAAGAACGAGTCTATTAAAATTTATGGTCGTCCGATGGAGATCGAAACGAATCTCCAAAGCAGAGAAGCGACGCTCTTCCTGCCGCTCAAGAGCGGACTTCCTGCCGATTCGACCGAACGCAACCGCATCTTGAACCACCTTGGCATCTATGCAGAGCACAGCGACGGCACGAAGGAACTGCTGCAAGGCAAGGTCGTCACGGTCAACAATGTGACGGGCATTCAGTTCACCGTTCAAAAATTCAGTACCTTTGCGCTCGTCTACATGGACGGCTTGAACGGCACCCAAACGCCGACTGTGCATACGCCTTATATCAACGGATTCGGCACGGACTTCCGTCCGGAGGCAACCGTGACCCGCGCCCAGATGGCCGCCATGCTCGCGCGTAACCTGCCGGACACAACGGTTACGACGGGCACCGCGGCAGACTCGGACGTGCGGTCCGGACACTGGGCGATTAACGAAATTCTGAAAGCCAAGGCAACAGGCATTATGGGCGGCATTACGGAGGATATGTTCGATCCGGAAGGCGCCGTGACACGGGCACAGATGGCAACGATCGCCGCGCGTTGGCTCCAGAAGGGACCTACTGCTGCGCAGATCACCCCGGTTCCGGGAAGCACCGCAGGCTATGGCGACGTAGCCGCCGACCACTGGGCTGCGGACGCCATCTCTTCCGTCTCGGCTGCGGGAATTATGACCGGCTACGCCGGCCAGACGTTCAAGCCGGATCAGAAGCTGACGCGCGCGGAAGCCGTCAAGGTGCTGAACCGTCTGTTCGACCGCGGCCCGCTGAGCGGGGCGACGGCAGTCACCTTCACGGACGTGCCTGCTACCCACTGGGCATACAGCGAAGTTGAAGAAGCCGCGACCAACCATACGTTCACGGTTGACGCGCAGGGCGTCGAACACATCGCCGCACCGTAAAGGCATTGTTTCGAAAAGAGGCTGCGACGCTTCGGCGTTCGCGGCTTCTTTTTTTCGCAGGAAGGAATTGATCGTCAAGACAATGGGGAGCGTGCGTTCCTATCCGATACAACCTGTACTATAATAGATAGATAAGCAGATGGCGTCCGCGCGGCGTCCATTATTCGTACAGGAGATTATGCCGCATGCAAATTATCGAATTGCCCATGAATCTGATCGACGAAGACAAGGATCAGCCCCGCTACCGGTTCGGCGAGGAATCGCTGCAGGAGCTGGTGAACAGTATCGACGAGATCGGCCTGCTGTCCCCGATCAAGGTGCGCAAGGCCGAAGGCGGACGCTACAAGATCATTTACGGCAATCGCCGGTACCTCGCTTGCTCCAAGCTTGGCCGCGATACGATCCCCGCCATCGTGTCGGAATCGACGGACGAGACGGAGATCTACCTCGAGCAAGTTGCCGAGAATCTGACGCGCGAAGGCTTCACGCCGATCGAGGAAGGCGAGGCGTTCGACAAGCTGCTGAACGACCCCAAGTTCGCTAGTTCGGTGAAGTTTCTGGCTGCCAAGCTCGGCAAGCCGGAGTCTTATATCAAGAACAAGTGCGAGCTGCTGAAGTTCGGGCCCGCGGTCAAGAAGCTCGTCGTCAGCGGCACCGACATCCGCAAGGGCACGTTGACCGAGGACCAGCTGCTCCCGCTCAAGGATCTGCCGATGGAATACCGCGATCCTCTCGCGCTTACGATGGCGAAGGACGAGATGCCCGTTATCGACGTAAAGCGGATCGCCAAGCTGTTCAAAGACGCGTCGATCTCGGAGCGCACGAAGAGCCAGCTGCTGTACAAGGACGGTCCAGGGCTCTTGGACACTTGGTCCGCGTACGAGGCGAGCCGCAAAGAACGCGCACGCGCGGCCGCGGACGCGGAGCGTCGCAAAGCGGAGGCCGAGGCCGAGCGCGAGGAAGCGGAGCCCGAAGAGGCGCAGCGGAAAAAGGCGGAGGCCAAAGGCGCGGCTGGAGCCGAAGGCGCCCAGCCGCATGCGACCGCCGGTGCGGAGAGCGCGGCCGCGCATGCCGTCGCCGCAACGTCGCCGGCAGCCGCTGCGGCGACGCAGCCGGGAGCGGCGGCGCTCGGTCAGACCGATTCTGCTGCGGCCGTAGCGGCAATGGCGGCAGCTGCAGCCGGTGCGCGAACGATGGCCACGCTGCGCGAATTGCTCGCGGCGCTGCCTGCGCCGGACACACTGGCGGCTGAATTGCAGGCGGCCACCTCCGTCGACCCGGAGGCGCTGCGGGACGGGCTCGACGACCTGATCGGCCGTCTCGAAGGCCATCTCAGCGCTTGCCGGACTGCAAGAGCCGAAGTGGTCAAGCGCATTTAAAAAGAGGAACGTCGGGAGCGAGCTCCTGACGTTCCTCTTTTGCATTAAGCCGTGCAACGCTCCCCCCCCCCCCGCACAACACTCCGGCAAAATAACGATGTCCCACATTCTTATTCCACCGCAAACACGCCATTCTAGTCGCATAACGATGCCCCACGTCCTTATTCCACCGCAAACACGCCTTTCCAGTCACATAACGATGTCCCACATCCTTATTCCATCGCAAGCAAGCGTCCCGCTATCGTCCATTAATCGTCTTAAAAAAGCCGTATGGAGCGTTTCGCTCCATGCGGCCTTACAGCTGGATTACACAACCAAATCGGATACCGCTCGCTTATTGCTTGTCGATCAGCCCCATGAGCATGACCACGAACTCTGCACGCGTCGCATGGGATCCGGCCATGAACGTTGAATCGGGATAGCCGTTGATTACGCCCCGGGACGCGAGTGCGTTTACGCTATCTACCGCCCATGAAGGAATCGCGTCTCCGAATGACTTGCGGTTGCTCGCATCCGCAGCGAGCCGATACGCATTTTGCAGCATTACCGCAACTTCCGCTCTCGTAATGGGAGAGTCACCGTTGATATAATGCTTGCCGTTGCGAACGGTACCGGTCACCAGTCCGTTGGCAAAAGCGGCAGCAATATAGGGCTTGCTCCACTCGGCCAGTCCGTTCCAATCGTCGAAGTAGGCGGCTGCAGCGTCCAGATCTGCCTGAACGCCCAGGGGCAAGTGCCTGGCTCTTGCGAGCATCACGATCGCTTCATCTCTTCGCATATCGCTTTTCGGAGCGAAAGCTTCGGGCGATCTGCCTGATACGATGCCCAGCTTGTACGCTCGCTCAATAGCCGCCTCGGCCCAAGGCGTCTGTGCGTGCACATCCCTAAATGAAGAGCCTGCAGGCGTTCCGCTATCCGTCCCGCCGTCGGTTTGTCCTCCGGATTGCCCCGGCTCCGTCTGGCCGCCGCCCGTCTGCGGCGTATTCGGGTTCGTTCCTGGATTGGTACCTGGGTCGGTACCAGGTTGAGTGCCTGGATTAGTCCCTGGATCCGTTCCCGGATTCGTTCCCGTATCCGTTCCAGGGTCTGTGCCCGGATCTGTCCCCGGATCCGTGCCTGGATTCGTACCTGGATCTGTACCTGGATCTGTACCTGGATCTGTACCTGGATTCGTACCCGGGTCCGTGCCTGGGTCCGTGCCTGGGTCCGTACCTGAGTCCGTACCTGGATCCGTACCTGGGTCCGTGCCCGGATTCGCCTTCACGACAGTGACGTCATCCTGCGCAACGTTGCCCAAAGCGTCGATTGCCGTTATCGTGCTATAAGCTTGCGTGCCGGCGCCTAACGTACCGGCAATGCTGAAGCGACCCGCTTCGTTTGCCGTTACGCGATTGCCCTGACTGTCCATTACGGTCGCATACGGCACGGTGCTGCCGTGAATCTCGTATTTGCCCGCCGAGTCGGCCGCAATCGACCCATCCGGCTCCGTACTGACGAACAAGGCCGGCGGGAGACTGCTGTAGTGCACGGCCAGACCGTACTCGGATACGTCGCCCTGATCGTTCTCGGCTACGATGCGAATCAAACTCGAGCCCGCATCTCCGTCAACGGAGACCGGTACCGCGATATGATTTTCATAATCGTCGCTCGCGTAGATGCGCGTATAGTTCGGCAAATTCGTCGCTTCATCCAGCGTCCCGTCGCTCTGCCAGACTGAGAACTTAGCGTCCAGATCCCGGGATTGTCCGTCTTCGGCGCTGACATAAGCAGTCGCAACATTCAGTTCGAAGTCGCCGTTCACCGAAAGGACATTGCCCAGCACCGAATCGCTTGCGATCGCGCCGAGGCTCGACGCCACATGCAGGACCGGCATCTTGACCAGCGGCACTTGGACAACGTCCGTCGTCGTCGTAGTGCCGTAGATGTAGGACGAGCCCGCTTCATCCGCGACGGCAAACGGCGTCACCGCAAGCTTGTAGCTGCTGCCGGATTCCATCCCGCCAAAATCAAGTTTAAACTCGCCGTTCACCGCATCGTCCGCCGAGATCTGATACTCGATCGGCCTGCCGGCGTGCGCGACCTGGTTGCCCGTCGGGTTGTCGTCGCCGTCAAGCTCGTCCGTATAAGAGATCGGCGACATCACCGCATTGCCGTCCGCATCGAGAAGACGCACCAGATAACCGTCCGCGCCAGCGACGCCGCTCCATGCCGCATGGATCGTGCCGCCGCCGCCCGCCGAACCCGTGACCGCGCTTATCGCGCCAGGCGCAAGCGGGTTGACGACGTTCATCGGCTGCTTCGCGTTCAAGCTCGCATACGGAATCGTTCTGGACGTATCCGCGTTCGGCGTCCCGACCAGCGTAATTCTCGGATAATACGTACCGCTTTGCAGGTAACGCAAGTCTTCCGCCGTAAATACGTAGCTGCCGCTAATTGCACGGTCCGTCACTTGCTCAGGATCTATATCGATCTCATGGATGAGTACGCCTGCGCCCGTATCCGCCGGGTTGTCGCCATTGTCCGCGGACAAACGGACTTCGACGCGATAGTTCTCGGCGTCTGTATCGAGTCCGGTCAAATCCCAGCTTGCCGCCCCGGTTCCTGCGTCGTACGCTGCGCTCGCAAGCTTCGGCACCGGCGCAATGGCAATAATGGAGCTGTCGAACGATTGGCTCGACGAGATCGTCCAATCGCCCGTCTGCGCGCCAAGACGAATCATGATCGTATGCTCGGACACGATCGCGGCATTCGCATTCGGATCGTCGTAGAATGGCGTGCCGTCGCTCAGGGTGCCCGCATAAGTCAAACCGTACGGATTGCCTTCCGGATCGAGGATGCCGATATCCTCGGGATCGGCGTTGACGAGTACGGCATAATCGTCCGTCAGGCCGTCGGGGAACGTCACCGTATGGACGGTACCCGCTTCATCCGTCGCGATCGACGGCGCAAGGGCAACGCCTCTGAACAAACCGGCCGAACCGCTTGAAGCGACCACGCTCACGTTGGAGAAGGCATTCAACTGCCCCACCGCATGGCCGTCCTCATCGTAGAAAGTCTGTCCGGTCGATTCCGCGCCGATGCTCCTTCGCCCTACGCTGACAGAGCCGCTTCCGAACGCGTAGTTCACCTTGAGGCCGAAACCGAGAATGCTGAAGGCCGCGTAAGCATTGGAGTTGCTCAAGCCGACCGTTTGGTTCGCCAACGTATACGGACCGATGTCGAAAACGCCGACATCAATCTTCGGAATCTGGAGGCGACCGTACAATTGCCCGTTCAAGTTAAAGCCGTTGTTGCTGTAATAGGTCAGGTTGGCATTGCCGCCCGCCAGAATGACCGAGAAGTTTTTCAAAATGTTGGCGGCGATATTCATTTGATACGATACCGACGTGTTCGTGATGTAGATTCCCGCCTGGAATTTGTCGAAAAGCTCCATCTTGAGCAGCGTCGGGTTGCCGGACAGCGTGATTCCGGAAGGTCCGATCGCAAGCTCTACGTCATTGAATTCGAGCAGTCCCTCCCCCGCGACGAGGCTGCCTACTTCAAGATCGCCGTTGATCGTGATCATGATTGGAGCAACGCCTTTGTAATTGCCGGTCATCGTGTCCGCCAGACCCGAGACCCCGCCTCCAATGCGCGTCAGCTTCGCGATCGGCACCATCGGCGTAACCGGAATGCCGTTGGTTAAGCCGACGACGATCTTGATCGTGTCGGGGATAAATTGTCCGTTCGCGCCGTTTTTCTTTAAGCTCATGCTCGCCGCGAAGTTCGCCAGCTTCGCGTCGATGTCGAAGGCAACCCCGTATTTTTGCTCGAACGTATCGATCGAGCCTTCGGCCGTCGCGCCGATGCCGAAGCCGCCCAGCAGCTTCTTGGACATGTCGTTCCCGGGGGTAAAGGAACCGTCCGCCTTGACCCCTTGGAAATCCAGGCTTCCCTGGCCGTTCATCCCATATTGAAGGCGATCGATCGTAAGACCGAAGCCCACGTTGCTGCTGCCGGGCAGCGCCATGCCGAAGTATACCTTGCCTTCGAACATGACGGCGTTGCCGAGCAGCGTCGCCCCCGTAATTCCTGCCTGCATCCCGCTGCCCAGCACGGTAAGCCTGTTCTGATTGCGGATGGCAAGCTCAACGTTCTGCTTGCCGTCGTCCAGCCAGTCTCCTTCCGGGTCCTTCGCGTATTCATCCACGTACTCGATGCCTTTTTCAAGCTCGATCGAGCCGTCCGACGTCGCCAGGATGCTGAACGAGCCTGCTACCAGGTTGACGTCGTCCATCGTGATCGCGACATTGCCGTCGGCATCGTCGCGAACGCGAAGCTTACTCTGCGCGGTCGGCAGATAAGTCGTCAACCCGCCGTTGACGATCGTCGTGCCGCCGAAGTTATATTCGCCCGGCACGTTCGCATTCACCGTGAAGCTGCCCTTCATGGTGATAAGCGCTTTGCGGTTGCCGAGCTGTTGATTCAGCTCCTTCTCGCTCTCCGCAACTAGAACCGAATGCTTGAATTGCGCGTCGGATACAATCGCCATATTGCCGAACTTGGTGTGGCTCAAGGATTGTGCCGATGCGATCGTGACGGAGCGCTGCACGCCGTTGCTGGCTACGTAATACGTAACGTCCATGCTGCTGGACAGCATATTGGCAGGCACGAGGATGACCAATGAATTGGACGTCACGTCAGTCACGGTAGCCGGCACCGTCGGATCAGGCGACGTGCCGATATACAGCTGGCCTTTGCCGCCCATATTCGTTCCGTACACGACGATGGATTTGAAGACGCCCGCCAGCTTGGAGTTAGGCGCGATGGACGAGATATTCCGCAGCTTGGCCGCTCCGGCCGTCGTGCCTTCCACGTTCACAGAATCGTACAACAATTCGACGGAAGCGACGCGGCTTTTCGTGACGGCCGGGCATGTATATACGCTCTTCGTCTGGTCCTGGGGATCGGATCTCACGAAGGTACAGGTATAGACGGACGTCACGTCCGGATTAAGCGCATCGCGCAGCTTGATCTCCGGCGTGTAGATATTGCTCGGATCGTTCGGCGGCGCGAAGGAGAACGTAATCGCCTGGTTCATGTTCACCTGGGCCGGATAATTCGAGAACAGCGCGGCGCTGTTCGTCGTGATAGGAATCGTGACCTCGGCAAACTGGACGATCACATGCAAGGACCCGCTCGCAGACAGCTGCGCATTCGCCGGATAGGGCATCATGCTGAATTCCATTTTCGAAGCGTAAGGATCGGCCGGTTTCCCCTGCTTGACCAGTTGCAGACTTGCACCGAGCGAGCGTTTGACTTGGACGTTGGTCACATATCTCGTCGGATCCGTGTTCGCAATCTGCAAGTTGATCGTATCGCCCGGATAATAATCCTCGAGATTCAGAATCACCTGCGCGCTGCTGTTGTTCGTAATCTCCACGACAAGCGGGTTGGACACGACCCGGTCGACGAGCACGGTGACGATCGCGTCGGTAAACGGCATCACGAACGAATAGGTGCCGTTGCCGTTCGCCGTAACCGGCAATGTCACGTTCAGCAGCTCGGATCTGACTTCGATGCCCTTAACCTTGTAAATTCGGGTATTATAGCTGCCCGGATCGACGGTGACGATGTCGCCCGAATGATCCGTCGCCGGCTTCCCTCCGGTCGCCTGTACGAAGGTCGAACCTCCGGACAACGACGGCGATACGGCGCCGGGAATCGTAGACTTCACCAGGATGTCATGCGCAGCTTTGCCGTCCGTAGAGGTAACCGACAAGAAGACGGGCTCGTTCGGCATCGTGAAGGTATAGCGGAACTGATAATTCGTCGTATCGAACAAGGTATTCGTCACGGGCGACGTTTTGGACGTATTCTTGCCTACGAGCTGGACGCCGGCCGGGATCAATCCGCTGGACGACGTTTTCATCAACAATTGATCGCCCTGAATGAAGTAATAGTAGTTGCCGTATTCATAAGGGAATGTTTTTCGCAAGCCCGACGGATCCACGTGTTCGATCGTCGGACTCGCGAAGCCGATCAGGTTGCGGATATCGACTCGCTGAGCGGACGCGCTCACGACGGTCACCTTAATCGTTCTGGCCGCCGAAGAAGCATTTTTGACGATGGTCAATTTCAAGCTCCATGGATGATGCTCGGCAACGCCGGTCGAGACCGCTTGAAAGCTTTTTAACACATTGTTGCCTTGCGCGTCGACGGCAACGACATTGTATACCATGGCGGCGGTCAGCGGCGCGGATGCTTCCGTCGTATCGATGGAACGGTTCACCAGCGTAATGCTGTAATCGTCTTCTGCGGCGACGGTCAATCCTTCTGCAGGAATCAGCGTGCTGCCCGAATACGTTTGAAAGTCGCTGCTGTTGGCCGAGACTACCTTGACCGTATCGGCGACCGCCGTCGCTGGCCAGGAGACGACGATCGTCAGCGTATCGTTCGACACGCTTGTCGTCGTCGCCTGGGCGGTAAAGGTGCCCGTGCCCAGATTGGCAACGACGATTGAATCGTAAGCGCCTGCCGTCCCATCGAATCGATACCCCGATGCAGCGGTAAGCACATACTTGGTCTTGTAGCTCGTTCCGATCGCGAACGACCCGCTCGCCGGCTGATAGGTTCCGCCGTTATCCGCGGACCAGGCTACGCTCGCCGTCGCATGCCGGAAAGTGCTGCTGCCGTTCGCTTGCGGGGCGCCCGTCACCGGCGCGGTCGTGCCGATCGCAATATCCGCAGGTGCAATTGCGATGGCGTTCGTCGCCGGCCACGAGACGACCAGCGTCAACGTATCGTTAGCGGCGTCTGTCGTCGACACGGTCGCGGCGAACGTGCCCGTACCAAGATTGGCGATTCGGCTCGCGAGATCTCTCGCGCCGTTCTTGTTGTAGGCGCCCGCCGTTGAATCAAACATGTAACCCGCCGAAGCGGTCATCACGTATTTCGTCTTGTAGCCCGTGATCGGCGCGAACGTGCCGCCGGCAGCCGCGTAATTTGCGCCGCCGTCTCCCGACCAGGTCACGACCGCCGAGCCGTGCGCAAACGAATTCGTCCCGTTCGCCTGCGCAGCGCCCGTCACCGGCGCGGCCGTGCCGATAGAGAGGTCCGCAGCCGCGATCGTGGCCGCACCGGTGACCGGCCAGGTCACCACGATCGTCAATGTATCGTTCGCCGCCCCCACCGTCGACACATTGGCGCTGAATTCTCCCGTGCCGAGGTTCGCAACGGCGATGGCGTTATAGGCATTCGCCGCCGGGCTGAATTCATAGCCGCTCGCCGCAGTCAACACATACTTGGTTCGATAGACCGTATTCGGAGTGAAAACGCCGCCGGCCGCCGAATAATTCATTCCGCCGTTCGCCGACCAGCTGACATTGGCGGTGGCATGCGCAAATGCATTCGTGCCGTCCGCGATATTCTCGCCTGTCGCCGGCGCGCTTGTCCCGATGGAGAGATCGGACGCAGCGATCGCCGCGAAGGCCGTCGCCGGCCAGGTTACCGTAATCGTCAGCGTGTCATTCGCCGTGCTCGTCGTCGATACGACGGCCGTGAACGTCCCGGCGCCTATATTCGCGACGGCAATCCCATTGTAAGCACCCGCCGTCGGGTCGAAAATATAGCCCGCGTCCGCAGTAAGCACGTACTTCGATTTATAAGCCCTTCCTGGCGCGAACGTGCCGCTTGCCGGCGCATAGCTCCCGCCATTATTGGCAGACCATGTCACGCTTGCGCTTGCATGCGCGAACGTATTCGTGCCGTCCGCGACATTTTCTCCCGTTGTCGGCGCAGCCGTGCCGATCGACAGCCCGTGCGCGGCGACGGTCGTCTGCGGCGCGGAGGCCGTCTTCGGCCAAGTAACCGTAATCGTCAGCGTGTCGTGCGATGCGCCGGAAACGACCGCGGTATAGGCGCCCGAGCCGAGATTGGCGATGCGGCTCGTCAATGCCTTTGCGCCGCCCGCCTCGTACGCGCCGGCGGCGGTGTCGAAAAAGTACCCGGATGATGCCGCGATGACGTATTGCGTCTTATAGGTCGTTTCGTAGGCGAAGGTCCCGCTTGCCGTATCGAAGGTCGCGCCGTTGTCGGCGGACCACTTGACCGTGGCGGCGGCGTGACCGAACGTATTTGCGCCATCCGCCATGCTCGCTTTCGGTACGGGCGCAACCGTGCCGATCGAGAGATCGGAAGGGACGATCAGTCCGGTTTGCGGCCAGGTCACATCAATATACATATAATCGACGGTGCCGATTACGTTGAACGTGCCCGTGCCAAGGTTCGGAATCCGGCTCGACAAGTCTCTGGCTTGGCCCTTGTTGTAGACATTAGGCGTGTCGAAGGTGTAGCCGTTCGCCGGGACGAGGACGTACGATGTCTTATAAACCATCCCGGAAACGAATGGTTCGCCAGCGTTCAGATACTTAAAGGGACTTTCCTGATTCCATTCTATATAATCGACCGTTGCATGATTGAATACATTCGTGCCGTCCGTCGCGAGCGCCGAAGGTGCCGGAGCGGCGGTGCCGATCTGAATGTCGCCGGCCCCGATGATGGTCTGCCCCGATGCCGTCGCCGTCGTGTTCCACATCACGACGACGGTCAAGGTGTCGCCCGCGCGCCCCTTCGTTGAAACGTTCGCTCCCGCCAGGAAGCTCGTGCCGAGATTGGCGATGCGGCTCGCCAAAGACTTCGCCCCGTCGTTGTAAATACGGCTGGTGGTGTCGAACGCGTACCCTGCGTCTGCCGTAATCTCGTACTTGGTGAAATAATCCGTGCCGGGCGCAAACGTGCCGCTCGCCGGATTGAAGCTGGTGCCGTTGGCGGACCAGGTGACGACGGCGGTAGCATGAGCGAACGTATTTGTGCCGTCCTCGATTGCCGCGCCAGTCACAGGAGCGACCGTGCCGATCGAGATATCGGCCGGCTCAATCGTTGCGTTCGGCCATGTGACCGTGATCGTCAGCGTATCGTTCAGCGTGAACGCCTGACTTACGGTTGCGGTGAACGTCCCCGAGCCCAGGTTGGCGATGCTCCCCGTCAAGTCTCGCGCCCCGCCCTGCTGATAAGCGCCTGCTGCAGGATCGAATACATGACTCGAATTCGCCGTCAGCACATAACGCGTCTGATAATTCGAGCTTTGCGCAAAGAAGCCGCCAGCTGCGGCATAGGCGCCGCCGTTCGCGGACCATTGTACGGACGTCACCGTTCCGCCGCCGAACGTAATCGCGCCATCGGCGATCGCCGCGCCGTTAAACGGGGCCGCCGTCCCGATCGAGATGTCGGCCGCGGCAACCGTATCCTCCGCGGATGCCGCGACGGGGAGCATTGTAAATACGATTGCAATGGATAAAATCATCGATACCAGCTTGGAAGCCAAACTTGTCCTCATATAAAGCTGCAATCGTTTCATGGGAACCTCCTAAAAAATAACTAGGACGATGATGTGCAAAAGTGACAAAAGCGCATCTATAAAAGGTTATAGACGCGCGCCGTTGTCAAAAAAGCCGTTTTTAAATGGTTGTCTATAAGTCTATGAGCTTCAGATCGATGTTGCGGCTCACGGTCAGCATCCGAAGAATCATCGTTACCGCCTGCTCTCGCGTCGCGGCGGCGCCCGGATAGAACTTGCCGTCGTCCAAGCCTTTGACAATATCGGCGCCCGCCATTTGCTCGATATACGCGCGGGCCCAGCTGTAGGTCGTATCCGGGAAATTAATCTCTTCGGTCGTCTGATCGAGAACCATCAGCCGTGCCAGGATGGCCGATATTTCGGCACGGGAAATCTGCTGGTTCGGCTTAAAAGCGCCGTTGCCTACGCCTTCGACAACGCCGGCGGCCGTCAGCGCATCGATGGCCGGTTCAGCCCAGTGGCCCTTCGTATCGGAATAGATCGAGCCCGAACCACTTGTCGCCGAGCCGAGGTACAGCGCGTTCGCCACCATCGCGACGAACTCTGCGCGCGTAATCGGGTCGCTCCCGTGGAAGCCGCCGTCCGATCTTCCCCGGACAATGCCGAGCTGCTGAGCGACTTGAATCGCTTGCGCGCTCCAGCTGTCCGCCCGAACATCCGCCAATGGTTGGGGCGCGGCCTGATTTAGCGCAGCTAGCAGCGTTTCTTTTACCTTCGCCACATTCGAGATTTTTTCATTGAGAATCGGTCCCCGGGATGCGGACGGCGTGTCGTCGATTGGAGGCGGCGTGTCCACGGCTGCTTGCGGCGTTTCATTGGTGCTTGCCCTGGTTACCGTCACGGCGTACGTATTCGTCGCCGTTCCGTCCTCTGCCGTTACCTTAACCGCAATCGGGTTGCCGCCCACGCTCAACGGGATTGCGCCGGATGCCGAGCCGCTCGCCACAGGCGTGCCGTTGACCGTTACTGTCGCACCGCTGTCGCTCGCCGTCGGCGTCACCGTGATGCTGTCCACGCCGTTCGCCACGCTTGCCGTGTAGCTCGTCGTGCCCGGCGCAAATGCCGGACTCAGGCTGACGCTCGACAAGCTCAAGCCGCTCAAGCTCGCATTCGTACTCAGGCTCGGCGCTCGCGTCACCGTCACCGTATACATTTGAATCGTCGTCCCGTCCTGTGCCGTCACCTCGACCTCGATCGGATCGTTGCTTCCCACGCTCAGGTTGATAGCGCTCGAAGCCGAGCCGCTCGCCACAGGCGTGCCGTCAACCTTCACCGTCGCTGCGCTGTCGCTCGCCGTCGGCGTCATCGTGATGCTGTCCACGCCGTTCGCCACGCTTGCCGTGTAGCTCGTCGTGCCCGGTGCAAACGCCGGACTCAGGCTGCCGCTAGACAAGCTCAAACCGCTCAAGCTCGCATTCGTGCTCAAGCTTGGCGCTCGCGTCACCGTTACCGTATACGTTTGAATCGTCGTCCCGTCCTGTGCCGTCACCTCGATCTCGATCGGATCGTTGCTTCCCACGCTCAGGCTGATAGCGCTCGAAGCCGAGCCGCTCGCCACAGGCGTGCCGTTGACCGTTACTGTCGCACCGCTGTCGCGCGCGGTCGGCATGACCGTGATGCTGCTCACGCCGTTGCTTACGCTTGCCGCGTAGCTTGCCGTACCGGTCGTAAAGGTCGGACTCAGGCTGCCGCTAGACAAGTGCAAGCCGCTCAGATTCGTATCATGGGAGGGGGGACCCACTCTCCGAATCCGATGATTGCCCCCATCCGCGATGTACAGATAGCCGCTGCTGTCGACAGCCGTTCCATACGGCTGATTCAGCTTGGCCGACGTCGCGTCTCCGCCTTCTCCCGAATAGCCGGCCGTCCCCGTACCCGCCACGGTGGTGATGAACCCCGACGTATCGACTTGGCGAATCCGGCTTTCATCGGAGTCCGCTATGTAAAGATTGCCGCCGGCGTCCACGGACAATTGCGTCGGATAACTCAGGTAAGCCAAAGTCGCGAGCGCCCCGTCTCCCTCAATGCCGCCGCCGGCCACAGTGCTGATGTAGCCTGATGCATTCACTTTGCGAATACGGTTGTTAAGCGAATCCGATATATACAAATTATCGTCGCTGTCGACCGCAATCCCTTCCGGACGAGCGATCTGAGCGTTCGTGGCCAAGTCGCCGTCTCCCGAAAAGCCTTGCGTGCCGTCTCCCGCCGCCGTGCTGATGATCCCCGTCGACGCATCCACTTTCCGGATTTTGTTGTCGGCTTGATCCGCGATATACAGATTATCGTGGCTGTCGACAGCCAGCGCCAACACGCTGCGGAGCCGGGCCGACGTCGCCGGGAAGCCGTCTCCCTGATCCATGCCGGACATATTGCCCGCGACTGTGCTGATATAGCCCGACGCATCCACCTTTCGAACGACGCCGTAGTTATCTCCGATATACATATTGTCATGGCTGTCGAAAACGATGGCATCCGGCAATTTCAGCTGGGCCGCTGTCGCCAGATCTCCGTCGCCCGAATAGCCGGACGTCCCCGTACCCGCTACCGTGATAATCTTCAGCGTCGTTTTATCCACTTTCCGGACTCTTTTGAAGTCGTCCACGAAATACAGATTCCCTTGATGATCGAGCGCCAATGCGCTCGGCTCCGACAGCTCGGCCAACGTCGCCAAGCCGCCATCCCCCGAATAGCCGTCCGTTCCGGTGCCCGCTACCGTGATAATCTTGCCAGGCGCCCGCGTCACCGTCACGGTATAAGTCTTCGTCGAGCCGTCGTTCGCCGTGACCACGACCGGAATCGGGTTGCTGCCCACATGCAAGCCGATCGCGCCGGAAGCCGAACCGCTCGTTACCGGCGTTCCGCCGACGGTCACCGTCGCGGAGTTGTCGCTCGCCGTCGGCGTCAAGTTAACGCTGCTGACAGCGTTCGCTACGGTAGCCGTATAGTTCGTCGTGCTCGCGGAAAACGCCGGACTCAAACCGGCGCCTCCGCCGGACAGCGACAGCCCGCTCAGGTTCGCATTGTTGGATGGCACAATCTTCCGAATCCGGTTATTGCCCGCATCCGCAATGTACACCGTACCGCTGCTGTCGACCGCTACCCCCGTAGCGGAATTCAAAGCAGCCGATGTCGGCAATCCTCCGTCTCCCGAATACGTCTTTTGGCCGTTTCCCGCAATCGTGGCGAGGCGCCCCGACGTATCGATCTTCCGAATCCTGCTGTCGTTAAAAACCGCAACATACAGATTCCCGCCGCTGTCGAATGCCAATCCTACCGGGACGCCCAAGGAGGACGTCTCCGCCGGACTTCCGTCCGGCGAAAATCCGGAATTTCCGGCTACGCCGGCCACCGTACTGATGTTGCCCGACAGATCGACCTTTCGAATGACGTTATTGTTCGAGTCTGCGATATACAGATTGCCGTAGCTGTCAATGGCCAATCCGAGCGGACCGGATAACTCGGCATCCGTCGCCGCCCCCCCGTCTCCCGAATAGCCGGAAACGCCATAGGTCCCCTTGCCCGCCACCGTAGAGATTTTTCCCGACAGACGATCTACTTTCCGGACCCGGTTATTCGACGAATCCGCGATATATAAATTATCGTTGCCATCGATCGCAAGCCCGACCGGAGCGGATAACTCGGCATCCGTCGCCGCGCCGCCGTCGCCCGAGTTCCCGTCATTTCCGTTGCCGGCTACCGTGGAGATATTCCCGTCCGTATCTACTTTGCGAATCCGATGGTTGCCCGAGTCCGCGATATACAGATTACCGCCGCTGTCAAACGCGATTGCCTCTGGCGCAAACAAGCTCGCATACTCGGCCGAGCCCCCGTCTCCCCCGAACCCGAAATTCCCGTCTCCGGCCACCGTGGAGATCATTCCGGTCGATCGATCGACCTTTCGAACCCTGGATCCGAAAAATTCGGATATATACAAATTGCCGCTGCCGTCAATTGCGACATTTTTAGCAAAATTCACTTCCGCATCCGTCGCCGGGCTTCCGTCTCCCGAACTGCCGGACGTTCCCGTGCCGACGGCCGTTACGATCATGTCCCCGCCGGCGGCATAGGCTTTGCCGTTGCTCCCGAACCATTCAGGCAGGGAGGTCGTCATCAGCAGAAAAATCAGGATGTAAGCGATCGGCCGGTTTATCTTTCGCACGTTTGTTCCTCCTCTTCAGACGCATATCTCGTGTATGATAGAAAGCTATAATTCGACAGCATCTCCCAATAAACAAGGAAAGCCCGCATAAACTAGGCCGATTCTATCACACAGGAATAAACAAAACCTAAAATAACACTCAACAAAACCTGAACAGACTAGGACAAACGGCTTATCTGCTGCTTGGAAATAAAAAAAAGCCGCGGCGCAAAAAGCGACCGCGGACAGTAGCGAAGATCTGGATATTTAGAAGATTTCTCGATTATTTAGAAAAGTTCGGACGACTCGTCTGCAAAAATGGGACCATGAACGCTCTGACATCTTGAGGCTCGTTAACCAGGCAGACGTAGCGCGGAGCGATGCCTGCTTCGCGAAGCAGTGCTTCGTTTAACTTTTGAAACCCGAAGCTTTCCTTATAACTGATAAACGGGCCGCGCCGACCAAGTCTTCGGTCGAATGCTCGTGCAGCGTGCGTCGACAGCCCGATCCCGCCGCCTAACCTTCGCCAGTTCTCCCGCCCCCCGACCGGTACGCCGAAGGGCTCGCGCTCGTCTCGCGGCGGAACGCCTTGGCGAAGTGGTTCGTGTCCGGATACCCGACTGCCGCGGCAATCTCCTTGATGCTGCGGTCCGTCGTCCGGAGCAGCAGGCGGGCCCGCTCCATGCGCTTGCGGTTCACGTAACGGATCGGCGGCATGCCGAAGCGCCGGTTGAAGTATTTGACCAGATAGTTGGGGTGCAAATGCAGGTGATCGGCCAGACCTTCCAGCGTCAGCTCGTCCGCCAGATGCGTCTCGACGTAACGCGTGATCAGCATGATCCGCTCCGCATCCTGCGCGGTTCCGCCGGCTCGGCTGAGCGCGGCCCGCTCTACGACCGGTGCCAGCAGCTCCAGCAAATACGCTTTTTCCCGCAGCCTTGCCCCGATCCCCCGTTCGGCCGCGCACGCGACGAGCGCTTCGAACTTGCGGCCGACTTCCTCCCGCAGTTCGGCGTGCACCGTCATCCGGTACGGCACGTCAAGCCACGAAAACAATCCCGCATCTCCGATATCCGCGTTGAAGTGGCACCAATATTTTAGAAAAGGCCTTCGTCCTTCGATCGCCGAAAACGACTGAAGCACGTTGGCCGGCATCACGACCAGCTCCCCCGGCTCCGGGCGGAATTCCTTGTCGCCGATGCGCAGCCAGCCCTCGCCTTCGCATATGTAATACAGCTTGTTGTGGGCAGGCACGTAATCGATCTCCCGCCAAACGGGACTGCATTGCGAATAATGCGCCTCGATCACGTCGATTCGGAGCTGAGGCAATATATCGTCAAGCGCGCCGATCCCGGCCGTTCCGTCGCCCATCGTTTTTCCCCCGCGTTCACATAAGAATGGCAGCGTTCTCGAACGAGGTTAATTTGATACCCGCAAGCCTTAACCGCGTCCCTCCCATCTTCCGCCCGATGCTGATACACTGGGCTGGCAAGGCAGAGAGCCTATCCCTATTATAACGGAGGAAGTCGCGACGATGGCACATAATCAGGAATGGCTGGACCGCCAGGAGCGGACGCGCTGGTTTTTGCAGGACCGGTTCGGCATGTTTATCCATTGGGGGCTGTACGCGATTCCGGCGCGGGGCGAATGGGTCCGCAACGTGGAACGCACTTCGGTGGAGGAATACCAGGCTTATTTCGACGAGTTCGATCCCGTAGACTACGATCCGCGTGCCTGGGCGCGCGCCGCCCGTCAAGCCGGCATGAAGTACGCGGTGCTGACGGCCAAGCATCACGACGGCTTCTGCCTGTTCGACAGCAAGCTGACGGATTACAAATCGACGAAAACGAAGGCCGGGCGAGATCTCGTGGCGGAATTCCTGGAGGCGTTCCGCGCGGAGGGGCTCAAGGTCGGACTCTATTACTCACTGATCGACTGGCATCATGAAGACTTCCCCGCGCACGGCGATCTCTATCACCCGATGCGCGACAATGAAGCGTACAAGCGCGATCCATCGACGTTCGGCAGCTACCTCGACTATATGCACGGGCAGGTTCGCGAGCTGCTGACGAACTACGGCAAGCTAGACCTGATGTGGTTCGACTTTTCCTACGACGTCATGCAGGGCGAGAAATGGCGCGCCTCGGAGCTGATCGCCATGATGCGGGCGCTTCAGCCGCACATCGTGATCGACAACCGCCTGGAGGCAGGCGGCGAGGGAGGCGGCAGCATCTACACGAAGGCGCCGCTTGCATATGCGGGCGACTTCGCATCGCCGGAGCAGATCATCCCGCCGTCCGGCGTTACCGACGAAGACGGACAGCCGATCCCTTGGGAAGCCTGCGTGACGCTGAACAACAACTGGGGATACGTCGCGTCGGATACGAACTACAAGTCCCCCGCCATCGTCATCCGCAAGCTGGTGGAATGCGTCAGCAAAAACGGCAACCTGCTGCTCAACGTAGGTCCCGATGCCCGCGGGCGCATCCCCAAGCAATCGCTGGACATCCTGGCCGAGGTAGGCGACTGGATGGCGCTGAACGGCGACAGCATCTACGGCTGCGGACAGGCGGAGCTGCCCAAGCCCGACTGGGGACGCTATACGCAAAAGGGGAACACCCTGTACGCACACGTCTTCGAGGAGAGCGTAGGCGCGATCAATCTGGCCGGGCTCGCCGGTCGCATCAAGCGCGCGCGGCTGCTCGCGGACGGCTCGGAGCTGCCGGTAACCCGCCCCTGGAATGCGGCGCTGTTCGAAGCCGACGCCTTCTTCAACTTTGCGACTCCGGTGCACTACACCTACCCGCTACCGGATGCGCGCGGGACGGTCGTCGAGCTGGAGCTGAAATAATCAACGTTTGCGGCGCTTGTATACCAGGCGCAAACAACCGATCGGCATAGGCCGATCGGTTCTTTTACATTTACTGCCGGCTCACGCCAAACAAAATCGCAGAAAAAATAGTACAATTTAAAAAACCATGAAGAACGCGAGGATTAAATATGGATCGATTAACAGCCGCCATTCAATTAAGAGAATCCGGAAAATTGGAAGAAGCGCGTTCGGTCATCCTTGAACTGCTGCAAGAACGGCCTTCGGATGCCTCTGTCTGGTATCAATGCGCATGGATTCATGACGCTCTCGGAATAGAACGCGAGGCAGTCCCTTTTTACAAAAAAGCGCTACAGCTTGGCTTAACGGAGGAAGAAAGAAAAGGCGCCTTGTTAGGGCTTGGAAGTACCTATAGAACCTTGGGGATGTACGATGAAGC
This sequence comes from Cohnella hashimotonis, assembly GCF_030014955.1. Taxonomy (NCBI): domain Bacteria; kingdom Bacillati; phylum Bacillota; class Bacilli; order Caryophanales; family Paenibacillaceae; genus Cohnella; species Cohnella hashimotonis. The sequence goes on along the minus strand of NZ_JAGRPV010000001.1, from coordinate 723,075 downwards.
CCAATCGCTCTTTGTGAAGGCCATTCAAGAATATCCCGATCGGCGAGAGTACCAAGTCTTCCACGCGATGGTCCTGTACAACCGGGGTGAATTTAGGGATGCGATGGCCGTTTTATTGAAGCAGCTAGCCGAAACGAGTACGGACGAAGGCATCCAAAGCTATAAGAAAGCCATATTATTTTATTCGGATAAGCTGGATCAGACTTGGAGTTAGTTCACAGGCCTGTAGCCAACTTTAGAAAGGACAGGCATCCCGCCTGTCCTTTCTTCAACATTTGGCATTCGGCGAAAAACGCCTGGTGATTTAGGCTTACAGCTCGATCCGCAAAGTCCCCAGCATCTTGGCAAACTTCGGGTCGTGATAGGACAGGAACAGCGTCTCCCGCGTATCGAGGGCGGTAATTCGCTTGAGATCGTCCGCGTCCAGTTCAAAATCGAAGATGTCGAAGTTTTCGACGATCCGCTCTTTTCGCACCGACTTCGGAATGACGACGACTTGTCGCTGAACGAGCCAGCGCAGCACGACCTGGGCGACGGACTTGCCGTGTTTGGCCGCGATCGAGGCCAGCGTTTTGTTGCCGAACATGCCGCCCAGTCCTTCGGCGAACGGCGCCCACGACTGATGCTGCACGCCCTGCTCTTTCATAAACGCGCCGCTCGCATGCTGCTGGTAAAACGGATGCGTCTCGACCTGGTTGACGGCGGGAACGATCTCGTTGTGCACGATGAGATCCATCAGCCGGTCGGGCAGGAAGTTGCTGACGCCGATCGCCCTGATCTTGCCTTCCCGATAGAGTTCTTCCATCGCGCGCCAAGCCCCGTAGTAATCGCCGAACGGCTGGTGAATGAGATACAGATCGAGATAGTCGAGCTGAAGCTTCTTAAGCGACTTCGCAAACGCCAGCTTGGCGCTCTCGTAGCCGGCATCCTGAATCCAGAGCTTGGTCGTGACGAACAGTTCCTCGCGCGGCACGCCGCTGCGCTTGATGGCGCGGCCGACCGCTTCCTCGTTCACGTAACCGGCCGCGGTATCGATCAAGCGGTAACCGGTCATCAGCGCTTCGTACACCGCGTTTTCGCATTGTTCCGCATCGGGAATCTGGTAGACGCCAAAGCCGATGATCGGCATTTTTATGCCGTTGTTTAACGTTACGGTTTGCATGGTATTTCCTCCCATTGCTCAGATGTGTAACGGCAACCGGCGCGTAGCCGGGGAGTCCTCCCTGCTGCGCGGTATTCCGCGGACGGCCGATTTGCGTTACAGTAAGCTTAAAGCCTTCGTGTTACACGAAGGCAAGCCGTATCGTAAAATTATTTTTAAGGGAGGATTGCGAATGCATACGGTCAAAGAAGCCGCCAATATAACGGGACTTACCGAGCATGCCGTGCGTTTTTACACGGACAAGGGGCTGGTGCCGAGCGTGCGGCGCGATAAAAACAACACGCGGATGTTCGACGAAGAAGCTGTCAATTGGCTGCATGGCATTAAATGCCTCAAGCAATCCGGGATGCCGATTGAGGTCATTAAAACGTACGTCGAACTGTGCCTCGAAGGGGACTCGACGATCCCACAGCGCGCGGCGCTCATGACGGAGCATAAAGAAGCGGCGCGCGCGCGGCTTGAAGAAGCCAAGAGGCACATCGCCCACTTAGAACAAAAAACGGCCCTGTACCAAGCCATCATGGAACGCCATATGCCGGATACGACGAATCCCGCCAACTGGGGCGACGTTCGGCATATGCATAGCGACGTATTCTACACGCCTGCTGCTCAAAGAGCGTGAGCGTTGGTCTAAGCTTCAATGGGGAGGCAGAAAAATTGGCATCGATCGATGATTTTGCGGCACTGGATATTCGTGTGGGGACGATTATGGAAGCCGCGTTTTTTGGAGAGGCGAAGGTTCCCGCGATCAAGCTTCGAATCGATTTCGGACCGGAGATCGGAATTAAATCGTCCAGCGCGCAAATTACGAAGCGATACGCGGCCGAGGAGGTTGTCGGCAAACAAGTGATCGCAATCGTCAACTTTCCTCCCCGGCGCATTGCCGGATTCAAATCGGAAGTGCTGGTGCTTGGCGGCGTACCCGAGAAGGGAGATGTCGTTCTCTTGCGGCCCGAGGTTCAACTGCCTAACGGGACGCCGATCGCTTAGTACGGTCCGAACAGATGAGGTAACGAAAGATAAGCAGCAGTACAAGAACTATGTTTTCATAGTCCTGGCCTGCTGCTTTTTACGCCAATCTACACCTTCTACCTATCGCTTACAACGCAAAAGCTTCGGCAAAAATGCTTTCCCGGTGAATATCTCTGAGCGTATCGTCGATCTTGACGGCTTCGACATCGCGATTATCGATCATGGCGTCGAGCTTCGCGATCATGTTGGCTTCGATATGCGCGCTGTCACGCACGTCGAACACATAATCGCCTTGTCCGAACCGCCCCAGCAGCTCGCGGTATTTGGTCGCCCAGCCGAGCGCCACGACCGGTATGCCGTTCTTGTACGCGTGCACGATCGAATGATAACGGGACGCGACGAGAAATTCGAATTGCACGAGCACGTCGTGAATCGCGATGCAGTCGTACTCCTCCTCCAGCAGCACCACGCGTTCGTCGTGCGGGAATCTGCGTTTGATCTCCTGGCAAATGATCAGATCCTCCGTGGAGTGGCGGAACAGATAGACGTTTTTGCCGCGATCCAGCAGATGCTGCGTCATGCGCTCGTACATCGCCAGCATCGATTGGCGCGTGCCGTACTTCATCGTCTTGACATTCGGCACGATGCCGACCGCATTCGGCTTGATCGCAAGCGGCTCGCCTTTTATGTAGTTGCCGTCGCGGAACAGGTGAGACAGATTGTACGGGTTCGAGCCCTGCAGCACGATGTCCACGGATCTGCGCAGATTGCCGGACGTATATTTACCGAGAAAATCGGCGCCTTCTTGCTCGCGTGCGTAGATGTATTTCGGATAGCGAATGTATTTTTTGATCATCGGCGGAATGACGAATTTGTAAATGCCGGTGTACTCGAACGGGCCGAACGACTGGGACAGCAGCACCATCGGGATCTTGTTCTGCCGGGCGAGCCGAATATTCGCCAAATAATTGATCGTATGGCGGATGCTGAACTGCGAGGAGAGGGCGAAGCCGCTGATGTCGACGATGAGATCGGTTTCTTTCAGGATTTCCTTCATCTGTGCCTTGGTGACGCTGACGCGCTCGTCGTTCGGGATCAGCTTACCGATCAGCGTGTACACGCCGCCCAGCAGCTCGATCTTCATTTTTTTCCCCATCTTCACCAGTTGAAACGCGTAATTGCGGTCCTCGTCCGGACAGACGAGCACGAGCTCTTTATCCGGATATCGCATCTTGATTTCGTTTACGACGGTGAACGTCATCGCCTGGGCGCCCTTGTTTTCCATTTGGCCCCCGACAATCAAAATTTTGCCCATGCGTCGATCTCCCTTTCGCTTTAACTTGATGGAATGGCCGGCTGCAGCCAGACGGCACCGCCTCAAGGGGCGGCAAAACATAGAAGATAGTCGCTTTTACCCCCTGCCCGGCCATCCCAAACAAGAAAGAGACCCGGATGCCGCCGCTGCGGACATTCGGGCCTTATGCAAAATCATGGCGAATCAACGATGTCTGATCAGCTCTAAAAAGCGATCGACGACGACATCAATATGAGTCAATGTCCGCTCGTCCGTCAGGCGGGCGCCGCCTTCGCCGAATTTCTGCGGCGCCTGCGCGACGGCGATCTCGTTGCCGGCCGGAGGCAGCATCGCCGCCTGGATGCCCGGGCTTGATAGAATCTCTCGCAGATGAAGCTGGCCCCGCAGCGTGCCGTACATGCCGGGACTTGCGCCGGCTGCGAGCACGGGCTTGCCGATCAGCACCTTATCTCCGCGCGACAGCCAGTCCAGCGCGTTCTTGAGCACGCCCGGCACCGACCAGTTGTACTCCGGCGTCAGAATCAGCACGCCGTCCGCGGCGGCGACCTGCCCGCTCAGCTTCCGTACCGACTCCGGCGGATTCTCCTCCTCGTCCTGATCGAAAAACGGCAGCGTGCCGATGTTCGCGATATCCAGCTCAAACTTGCCGCGGTATCTCTCCTGCAGGGTCAACGCCAGCTTCAGATTCACGGACTCCCTGCGCAGACTGCCTACCAGCGCGATCAACTTCATTCCGTCATCAACCTCTCTTCCAATTATCGCTCGCATTATTGCTCGCAGCAAAACCATACGACTCCCTCACCATAGCAGGCCGCAACCGGTTATTTCAAGTAACTTGCTGCTTACAAAGCCCTAACTGCTCCAGTTGGATGGCTTTTTCGGCCAGCTCTTAGCTCCGACCGCTCCAACCGTGCCGATAAGCCTTTTGGACACTATCTCCGCTCCCAGGACCCCTCGTGCGCCGCCGATAAGCGCTTTTGGACACTATCCGCTCCCAAGACCCCTCGCGCGCCGTCGATAAGCGCTTTTGGACACTATCTCCGCTCCCAAGACCCCTCGCGCGCCGCCGATAAGCGCTTTTGGACACTATCTCCGCTCCCAAGACCCCTCGCGCGCCGCCGATAAGCGCTTTTGGACACTACTCCGCTCCCAAGACCCCTCGCGCGCCGCCGATAAGCGCTTTTGGACACTATCTTGTCCAACAATGCTCGGGCTAACGCCGACTTAACAATTCCTTCCCCTTCTCCCCGATCGCATAGCCATAGTCCCTGTGCTCGCTGCCCCCAACACGCACAATAAGTTGAGATTGCTTCATACTCTGAATCAGCTCGCGTGCTTTTCTATGCTTTATATCCAGCCAGTCTCGAACATGCTTAGGCGTAAACATTTTTGAATTAGCCGCTACCCTGAGCAACTCCCGCTCATAAACGTCCAATCTCTGCAATCCGCTGCCCCCTCGACCGCGCTTGCCCAACACCTCATACACCGCTCGTCTGCACATCTCGGGTTTCTTGTCCAATTCGTCCCAGCTAAACGGGAAATACGCATAGCCGCCAAGCGTGAACGTCCGCATCCGCATTCGCTCAAGCGAAAAGCGGTCCCTCGTAATAAGCTCGGCGTGCACCACATAACCGTCACACTCGAACACCAGCCCCAGCGGTTCATAATACACGTCCGCATATATTTTGAAGCCATTCGCCCCCACGATCTCGTACTCCAGTTGAAACCCCTCGAGCGACCCGAACACCGGCAGCAGAAGATCGGTCAACAGTTTGATCGTGCCGCTCAGATCCCGCTGCAGCATCTCCAGACGCTGTCCCTTCGCCGTCTTCCTCTGCGCTTCGACAAACTCGGTTACGATAGAATTTGCCGTCTGACCCGCGCTGTAGCGTTTCTCTTTTTTAGCCATAAACCTGCCCCTTCTTATAAGTCTAAAAACACAAAAAAGCCGCTCGCTCCCTATGGGAGTAAGCGGCGTATGCTTCACGCGCATGTTCATAACTTTGAGTAGGTCAGCATCAGAATAGCACATTGCCATAGAGCTGCCAAGCCCCAGCCCCCATCATTTTCCCAAGCTATTGCGCATGCCTTCGCATCACGGTATATTCAACCCATAGCTTAGAACCCGGTAAAACAGCACCTTCGGCACTGGGAAAGGAGAGTTCGCGATGTCGCCCAAAGTGACGGAAGCGTACAAGGAAGAGAAGCGGGCCTCCCTTCTCGCCGGCGCGCTGCGCTGCTTCTTGGACAAAGGATTTCAGGCGACGACGACCGACGACATCGCGCGTCATCTCCGCATCAGCAAAGGCACGCTCTACGGTTACTTCACTAGTAAAGAGGAGATTTACATTCAGTTGGCGCATGCCCGAATGGACGATATGATCGAGTCGCTCAACACGCTGTATGTCGAGACCTCGAGCGCCAAGGCAATGCTCCGGCATATGTTCGAGCGCTTCCGCCGGCAGCCGCTGGACGAGCTTCGCAAATGGCTGACGTTTCACCTGGAGTTCACGACCTATGCCTCGCGCCGTCCCGAACTAATCGCCTCGAACCGCGCATACCTCAATAAGGCGCTGAATCTGCTGAACCGGATCCTGACGTCCGGCAAGCAGGCCGGCGAATTCCGCGCCGATCTGGACGAATCTTCGGCCGCCTATCTGTTCTGGGCCGTCCGGGACGGTTTGGCGCTGAGCTTCCTCCTCGATGGAGACGATAATGAATATCGGAGAATACTCGACGACATGGAAGACATGGTGATGAAGCATTTGACGGCATGACCTACATTGCTTCAGGCAGCAGTTTGCATGGGACAGCAACTATTCGCCTTGGCCGTCGTCTATACGGTCAGAGAGGAGCGTGTCCGCATGTTGAAGCAGATTGTCTGCATCGCCTTGGTCGCAAGTGCGCTGTCTGCCGCCGACGCCGCAATCGCCGCAGCCCCCGCTCACATATACGTGAAGGGCAAACTGGTCTTGGCAACCGATTCCCCCATCGTCGAGAAAGGCAGAACGCTGGTACCGCTTAGCGCCGTCGCGGGACCGCTCGCCCTGCGGTTGTCATGGAACGCGGCGGATAAAACGGCAACGTTCGGCAAATGGAACGAGAGCGTTCGGCTCACCGTTGGCAGCAGCACCGCAGTTGCAAGCGGTAATCCGGCGCATATGGGCGGCCTTAAGCTGGACAGTCCCGTACATATCGTAAAAGGCAGAGTGTATGTCCCGCTCCGTTTTCTGGCGGAGCAGTTCGGCTACCGGGTGTCCGTGGACGATGAGAATGTGCGGATCCTCGCTCCGCTGGATGCATCGCAGCTTGCGATGCTTCGCGACGGCGACCTGGCTGAAGCCAGACGCCGCACAATGTCGCTCTCGCCAGAGCTCACTCACTATGCCGTAGATTTGCTGCCTTACACGCACGAGCGCGAAGGCTACAACGTCACTTACCTGTTCCCCGAGGGCCGTTCCGACCGTTTTATCGTGGTGAGCGGAGATCAAGCATCCTATGCCGAACTGACCGAGGACGGCTGGATCGTGAAGTGGCAGGCGCATATTCCCGTCGGAGAGAAGGATACGCTCGAACTGCTGTGGGAGATGAAGGTAACGGACCAAAGGGGCACAGCCCCGGAAATGAACGGCAGCTACCTTTTCTGGTCCAGCACGGACCATCTCACGACAAACCTCCTGTCCTCGGGACGTCTAAGCGATGCAGGAAAAGAAATCCTGGGCTGGCGAAGCACGACCTCAGGCGAATCCGGCGGTCAGGCGGAAGGCGAGCTGTCGTTGACGCTGCCAGGCGAGTCGCGGTTGCCGGGTTGGGTAGAGTGAGTCTGCATGTCGTTCGGATAATGATTTCGTCCATCGTTATTGTGCGAGACTTACGTCGTTATTTCGTAAAACCAACCAAGATCCCACCGGATAGCGATGCCTCGTGTCGTTATTGTCAGCCGCGGACACAGGAACCGCTATTTTTCAAATATGTAGTGTGTTGACGGCTTAGCGGACTGGTAGTCCGCTAATCGGCTTTGCCGAGTCGAATCCCGGTAGTTATGAAAGGCATAGCGAATCCTCTGTCTACAAGCATGAGCCATTCGCGCGAATTACAGAAATAGCGGACGCTGTGTCCGGAAGTGAAAGGGATGGGCAAGGCGAGCCGTTAAAGACGGGATATCGGCCAGGGGCATGCTTGCATGCCCCGAGGGACGAGGTCAGCGGAACATGCGCCACAGCGGCGTAAAGCGTCTTGAAGCTCGGAGAGAACTGCTTCGCCTACAGCAAATCCAGCAACTGCTTGCCGATCAGCAAAGCGCATACGACGAGAAATAGCGGTTTGATGTATGCACGGCCGCGGCGGATGGCGAAGCGCGAGCCGATCCAGGAGCCGGCGATCATCGCCGCGCCCATGAGCAGGCCGACCGCATAGTGGACGGAGCCGAGAACGAGGAAGGTCGCGAGGCTCGCGAGGTTGCTGGCAAAGTTGAGCGCCTTGGCGTTGCCGGCTGCCTTCACGAAGTCGCAGCCAAGCAGCAAAAAGGCGAAAATGAGGAAAGAGCCGGTGCCGGGACCGAAGAAGCCATCGTAAAAGCCTAGCGCAAAAGCGGCGATCCCCGTCAGCCAGGCGGTGCTTGCGGTGAAGCGTACAAAAGAAGCCCGCTCGCCCCATTCCCGGCGCAGCAGTGTGTATACGGCAATGACCGTCAGCATGACGACGACCATCGGCTTCAGAAATCCGGACGGTACATGCCGAAGCGTCAGCGTGCCGGCTGCGGCGCCAAGCAAGGACAATGGAATTAACCCCCGCACGGCACGGACGTCGACATGACCCGAGGCGAAAAAGGACAGCGTGCTCGTGAGCGAAGACAGCGTGCCGGCCAGCTTGTTGGTGCCGAGCGCCGCCGCTGGCGGCAGGCCGGCCGTCAGCAGCACGGGCAAGGAGATCAGGCCGCCCCCGCCCACGACCGCGTCGACGAAGGCGGCCGCAAAACCGCCGACAACGACCAGCATGAGCATGCCGATACTAATATGGTCCATGGCGGCTTAATACCTTTCCCCTCTTTTGCGCAAATAAAAATAAAGCACGAGGCAAGCGGCGGTGCACAGCAGCGCCATCGCGCCAATGAACCCATAGCCAGCCTGCAGGCCGAGCACTTGGCTCGCGCGCTCCCCTCTGCCGGCATACAGGTTGCGCACCCCTTCGATCAGGCCGCCGATCGCGAGATTGCCAAGCACGCTGCCGATACCCATGAGCGTGACGGTAAAGGTAATCGCCGTTCCCGTGCCACGGGGATAACGTTTGGCGAGCAGCGCCATCACGGTCGGATAGATCGGCGCGATGCCGACGCCGGCCAGGGCGAACAGCATCGCGCCGCTCTCGCCCGCGAACAACGCCGCGATGCTGCAAATGCCTGAGCTCAGCGACAGGACCATGATGGACAACGTGTAGCCGAAACGATCGGTTAGCGGACCGATCAGCAGCCGCGCGAGCGTGAAGCAAAGGAAAAAGGCCGACAGCATGCCGGACGCGTCGGTCGGGCTCCAGTCATATGCTTTTTCCAAAAAGTTCGCCAGCCAGCTCCCGATCGACAGCTCAGAGATGACGCCCGAGGTAAGCACGAGCACGATCAGCCAAGCGACGGGATCTCGCATCAGCTTGCTGTAGGAGATACGTTCCTCCGCCTCGTCGTGCGCCGGCTCGACCGGAAGTCGTCCGAGGAGCGCCGGAATGACCGGCAGCAGCGACAACATCAGCACGATGACATACATGCCCCGCCATCCCAAGGCAGCATCGCCGCCAGGCAACCTCCAGCCCATCATCGAAGCGGCCGCGATCGGCGCGACGATCGAGCTCAAGCCGTAGAAAAAGTGCGCTAAGTTCATCAAGAAGCCCGTATTTTTGACAAAGATACGCGCAGCAAGGATGGCGAGCGCGATCTCCAGCATGCCGTTGCCGATGTACATAAAGAAGTACGAGGCGGTCAGCGCCTGAAAGCCGTTCGAAATGCCGATCAGCACGCCCCCCGCCGCCATCGACACGAAAGCCGCGATGCTGGTTGCCTTGATGCCGACTCTGTCGGCGAGAAAAGAAGTGAAGCTGCAGGCGACCAGATAGCCGAGCGAGTTGAGCGCGAGCATCAGGCCGAGCTGCCCCTCGTTTAAGCCGAAGTCCAGCTGCATCCGCGGGATGGCGGGACCTTTAACGTTCTCCGACAATCCGAACACCAGAAAGCCGCCGAATACGATCGACAGCAGCCATATTTCGTTCATGCTTATTTTCGAAGCGCGCTTGATCAATGTGCCTAAACCTCCGTACGATGCGATCACATGTCCGACGGACAACAGGAACATTGTCCCTCATAGCGCGCAAAAGAGCAATCGAAAAGAAATCGGCGGCGCGCGCGGTGATAGAATAAAAGAGGAGCGGCAGACGCATGATGAAAACAGGAGGCGGATAAACATGGCAAGATTGGTTCCCTATATTTTTTCCGAAGACGCGAGGTCGCAAGCCCAGTTCTACGTAGATGCGCTGGGCGGCGAGCTGCTGTCCGTCATGACGTTCGGCGACGTGCCGGGCACGCCCGAAGCGCTGAAGGAGAAGATCATGCATCTGCACCTGGTGGCGGGCGGCATCACGATCCTCATGTCCGACAGCCCGAGCCGGCAAATCGTACGGGGCAACGGCACGGCGCTGAGCCTGCTGTTCGATACCCCTGAAGAAGCCCATGCGGCGTTCGACAAGCTGTCTGCCGGCGGCAATGTCCAAGACCCGCTCAAGCAGCAATTCTGGGGCGCCTTGTTCGGCGTGCTGCAGGACAAGTACGGCGTCGAGTGGCAAGTGTCTACGGAGCAGCAGCAACAGCAGCAGCAGCAGCAGCAAGGTTAAAGCGCCAGCGTCCGAAGTCCGCCCGGGCCAACCGTTCCCGGCGGGCTTTTTTCGCATGAAAAAGAGGATGTCCTTCGTCCGCCGGGACGTAGAACACCCTCCTTACAATACGTCTTCTTAGCCTTCGTGCACGTACGTCGGATCCATATGGAAGACTTCCCACAGATGGCCGTCCGGATCCTGGAAGCTCTCGGTATACATGAAGCCGTGATCCTGCGGATCGTTCGAGACCGAGCCGCCGGACGCCAGCGCCTTGCGGACAAGCTCCTGCACTTCTTCCTTGCTGCTCACGGAGACGGCCATGATGAACTCCGTCGTTTTCGTCGCGTCGGAGATGTCCTTTTTGATGAACGTCTTGAAGTACGGCTCGGTCAGCAGCATGGCGTACGCCGTGTCGCTGAGGATCAGACAGGCGGCATTTTCATCGGTGAATTGCGGGTTGAACGCGAAGCCGAGCGCCTCGAAAAAGGCGATGGAGCGCTTCAGATCCTTGACCGGCAGGTTGAGGAAGGTTTGTGAAATTTGAAAAGCCATCGTCGTCACCTCATGGTATCGTTTTTGTCCAAATCGGACCTTAACGTTATTCTACCACGACACGAAGGCGCTTATTTCTTCTAGATTGCTAAAATGCCGGCCAGAGCGAGGACGAGGGTGAGAAAAGGGGCCTACTCGGCCACTTCGATCCGAACCTCGGCCTCCGCGCAGGCACGCGCGAGCTCCCCGTCCGGCGGAAGGTCGGTGACGATGCGCTTCACGTCCGCGAGCCCGGCGAAGGATACGAGCACCCGCGCGCCGAACTTCGTGCGATCGAGCACGACCGTCGTCTCCCGCGCCTGGCGGACGGCGATCCGCTTGATCTCGGCCTCGTACAGATTGGAATTGCTGAAGCCGTGCGCTTCGCTCAGTCCCGTCGCCCCGAGGAAAGCGCGGTCGAACGCCATGCCGGACAAGCTCTGCGCGGCGATCGGGCCGACAAGCGAATGCGTGGATTCGAGCAGCATGCCGCCGGTCATAATCGTCGGTATCTGCTTGGACGCGAGCTCGGCCGCGATATTCAGCGCGTTGGTCACGACCGTGATCTGCTGGCCGGCCCTCAGCGCCCGCGCGATCTGCAGCGTCGTCGTACCGCCGTCCAGGAACACGGACTCGCCGGGCGCGATCAGGGAAGCCGCTTGCCTGCCGATCCGCACCTTTTCGTCCATATACAGGCCGGTACGATCCTGCAGCGCGACGTCCCGGTAGACGTAGATCGCCCCGCCGAACGTGCGCCTGACGCTCCCGCCCTCCTCAAGCTTCTCCAGATCCCGCCGGATCGTCATCTCGGTCACGCCGTACCGCTCGCTCAGCTCCGAGATGCGGACCTCCCCGCTCTGCGCGATCTGTTCATGGATCTGGCGCTGCCTCGCGTTCCAGTCCGCCTGATTGTGGATCATCTGCCGCCGCTCCTCCCGTCCGCCGTGCGCGTCCGCTCGTTATTTCTCTATCATCGCTTGTTCCGCCGCTATTTTCAACTCCAGCCTGTGCGTCACCCCTGCACCCGGCGCGAGCATGGCCGGCCCGCCTTCGCGGACCTCCGCCTCGTAGCCTTCGACGCGGCAGTTGGCCGGTTCGAGGCCCAGCACGTGCGCACCTGCGCCCGGCATGCGCCACTGCACGAGCCGGGGCAGCGTGTCCGCGGACCAACGCAGCTTGACCGATACGGCCGCTGCTCCGGGTCCCGCTGGGAAAGCGGGTTGGTGCACGCATGCTTCCGCCATGTTTATGCGGTCGTGCAGTTCGTGATAGAAGACGCGTTCTCTGGCAGCCGGATCGGGCCGATCCCAGCGCGTGCAATCGGCTACGTTCCCCTTGCCGCCTCGCTCCGAAGCGACGGCGGGCGGCAAAATAATAGAGGCACGTTCGTCCAGCAGCGGAAATCCGAAATTGAAGTGGTACAGCATCATATGAGACGACGGGGCGAAGCCCAGGTTCTCTACGCGGTCTTCGATATGAATCTCATTGACGCCGAGTTTGCCCGAGATTCGCCGACGAAGCCTGAGATTCGCGCCGAACAGCGCATTTTCCTCGATCGTGCCCTCAACGCTCCAGACGAGCTCGTCGCCTTCCCACTCCTCGCGCGCGACTACCTGCGAAGCGGGCGTATGATGCGCGCGGCCGTGCAGACCTTGCGGTCCGCCGGGCGTCTCCGAGGGCGAGCCGGCATGGGTCAGGCCGCACGTCATGAGCAAGCCGCCCGAGGCTGTCCGCAGCCAGCCCGTGCCGGATGCGTCGTAATAGGCCGGATGCGCGTCTCCTGCCGCGGACTGCCAGGACAGCGGCGCGCCCCACAGTTCCGCGCGCGAAAGGTCCAATCCCTTGGACGGCACGATATCCAGCGTCAACCCCGCGCCGGTCGTCACGCGGATCAGCTCGACGCCCGCTTCCTTGCCTTCCGACAGCGTCATGCGCCGCACACCGCCGATCTGGCTCATGCGCCCGACGCGCGCTTCGAGCTCGCGGCGCGTCCAATCCTTGCCGTACAGCCTCATCCAACCGCCTCCGCTTCCTCTTGTTCTCGCAGCGACGCTAACCGCCCGGTCACTCTTTCGCCGGCAAGCCTTCTCTCTTAATCTTCGACGATCGGCGGGATGCGGACGACGGCCGGATCGGTAAAAATGTCGAACTCGTCCCGGCTCGTGCTGGAAAACTCCGACACGATCGCGCCTTCCGGACCGCCCTGGAACCAGTGCTTCGTATTCGGCGGTATCGTATACTGCTCGCCTGGAGTCAGCACGATCTCATGCCGAACGGTGTAGTGTGCGGCGCTCCGCTCCGGGATACGCGCCTTTACGTCAGAGACCGGCTCGCCCTCTACATACAAGTAGACGAGACCCCAGCGGCAGCGAAACGTCTCCATTTTGCCCGTCTGGCCGTCGATGTCGGGGTGCAGATGCTCCGGGCAAGTCTGATAAGGGAACAACGCCAGCTCCTTGGCGCAATAACGGTCCGTATTGACGTAAGTAACGAGCTCGAGTCCTTCCGTCTCCAGCTCGCCGAGGCCGAAGCCCGCCACTTCGATGCCGCCGCGCTCCTCCTCCGTCAGCACGATGCCTGCCTCGCGAAACAATTCGTCGGTGCGCCGCTGCGCCTCGCGAATCTCGCTGCGTCTGATGCTCATCGGAATCGCTCCTCATTGGAATGTTTGTTTGTTTACATTACGGTTGCAGAATTTAGAAATAGGCTGCGTGCGCCAGTTGTGGGGTGAGATCGCGTAACTTGGGCAATCCGCGGGCTGCGTGCGCCAGTTGCGCGGTGAAACCGCGCATCTCTCAGTCGATACGCTCATTTACACCTTAACTCGGTCAGATTAGGCTGCAGGCGCAGGCCGATAAGCGCTTTTGCGCCTGATCTCGATCAAATCAGGCTGCAGGCGCCGGCCGATAAGCGCTTTTGCGCCTTATCTCGATCAGATCAGGCCCACGTCACTCACCGATAAGCGCATTTGGGACTTATCTCGACCAGATCAGGCCTACGTCACCCCACGATAAGCGCTTTTGCGCCTGATCTTCCAACAGAGTCCGCGTACTCTACACGCCTTCTGCCACATCTAACGCCCGCCGCTCCACAGCCCGCTCTCCGCAAGCTGCGCCCAGCCCGGCAGCGCCAGGACCGGCGTCCGCTGGCGCCAGCCGGCGTCGATGCGGCGCTGAAGCTCTTCCCAGCGCGGGATTCCGCTGACGGCATCGGCGCGCTCGACGTTGCAAGCGCCCGTGCCTACGGCGCTAAGCAGCGAGCGCTCAAGCGTCAAGCCGCTCGCGAGCCCGCCGAGCAGCCCCGCGATCGTGCAGTCGCCGGCGCCTGTCGTGCCTTCGACTTCGACCGCGAAGCACGGCGCCAAGAGCTCCCGCCCCAGCCAATCGCCGATCGCTTCCGCCCCCGGCGCGCAGGCGCCCATCGCCGCAAAACGCGCGGCATCCGCTGTCGTGCGGACGTACAGCCCATGCTCGCCAAGCTTGATGCCGGCCACCGCGACGCCAAGGGCCAGCAGCTCCGCTCCAAGCGAAGACAGCAGCGCGCCGTCAGCCAGGCCGAGCAGCTCTTCGCCGCCGCTGCGAGCGGACAGCTCCTCGTACGTATCCGGCCGGAGCATGAACAGAATCTCCTCCAGGCTCGGCAGGAACACGTCGACATGCGGCAGCGCCCTGGCAAGAATCGCGGGCCAGTCCGCGCGCCCGGAGTCTGACGCCGGATCGGGCCTCGCCATGTCGAGCGATACCGTCGCGCCGGCCGCTTTAGCCGACTTTAGCAGGCGTTCAAGCTCTTCGCCGCCCCTCTCGTACATCCCGCGCATGAGCGGCGGGTAGCCGAAGTGAAACAAGCGAATGCCGGCAAGCGCTTCCGAAGATACATCCGAGGCGGCGAACGTATCGTTGGTTCCCGTCGCGTGCAGGAACAGGCGATCGATCCCCGGCGGGCTGATGACGATCGTGTAGGAGCTGCTCTCGCCCGCCGACACGATCATGCCGTCGCTCGCGCCTGCGCCGTAGGCGTCGAGGCATTCCTTGATCGAGCGCCCGAAGGCGTCGTCTCCGATCTTCCCCATGAGACGCGCGCCGAAGCCGAGCCGCCGCAGGGCAAGCCCCGTGTTCGCCACGGCGCCGCCCGTCGACAGACTGGCCGGTCCGATCTCGACCAGCTTGCCCGGCGCCAGGAGCTGGCTTAAGCCTTCTGGATGCGAGGGCAGCGCCGGTATGATATCCAGACAGATATGTCCGGCGACGACGATGTCCGCTGCGCGGTCGGTCACGTTTATTCCTCCCAATCGATCGCGATCGTGTTGCCCGTGCGTTCCGACTCGAGCGCTGCGGTGAAGACGCGATGGCTGGCGGACGCCTCTTCGGGCGTCGCGCAGCGGAACGGCTGGCTCATCCCGTCGCGGCTGACCAGTTCGTCGCAGAAGGCCGCCCACATTTGCAGGATCGAATCGGAAAATCCGAATTCAAAAATGCCGCCCGTAATCGTCCCGTAGGCCGATTTGTAAGGCGCGTCGACGACGTGCCAAGCTTGCGCGGCGCCGGGCTCGTAGGGGAGCGAAGCGACCTGCTTCGGATTTTTGGTCGTGAATTCGGCCGAGAATTCCGTCCCCTGAATGCGGATAAACCAGGTGTTGGCATGTCCCGGCGCGATGCGCTTGGTGGACAGCACCATCGGGAACTGCTGGCCGTCCGTCTCGACGTCGCAAGCAAGAATAGCGTTGTCCCACGTTTCGCACGGCACCATGCCGCCCTTGCCGTCCGGACGCTCCGGCACGATTTTCGACAGCAGCGCGCGTACGCTCTTCGGCTTCCAGCCGAAGCGAAGCGGCAGATGCAGCACGTGCATGCCGAGGTCGCCCATGCAGCCGTATTCGCCGTTGGTGGCGATGCGGCGCTTCCAGTTGATCGGCTTGGTCGGATCGAGGTCGCTCGAATGCCAGAAGCCCGCCTCCACCTCGATGATCCGGCCGAAACGGCCCTCTTTCACCCATTTTACGATCTGCTGCGCGCCAGGGTAAAACGGAAATTCCGACGAGCAACGTACGATGACTTCGGGATGCTGGGCGAGCGCCTCGGTAACCGCGGCGTTGGCTTCGCGGTCGATGCCGAACGGCTTCTCGCCGAGCAGATGCTTGCCGGAACGGATGATATCGACGTAAATTTGCTGATGAAGATTATGAGGCACGGCGCAGTAGACGGCGTCTACGTCGGGATTGGCGAGCAGCTCATGATAATCGCTGTACGAATGGACGACGCTCGGCACGTTGTCGACGAACCATTCCGTCGCTGCCGGATTGGCGTCGCACACCGCGACGATACGCGGCTCGAAGCCGACGTCCGTCAGATGGCACCACCGGGCGGCGGCGCTGGCGAACTCCTTGCCCATGAGGCCGCAGCCGATAACGCCGAAGCGGATAATGCGTTTGTCCTTCGCCATTAGGCCTGGCCTCCCTTCAAAATCGAGAGCGCTTCGTCCGCGGACGCGCCTTGGTGCACGATCGCCATGAGCGCGGACGTCATGCCGGCCGGGTTCGGATGCTGGATGACGTTGCGGCCGTAGACGATGCCGGCAGCGCCCTGGTTCATCAGCTCGACGGTGCGGGCGACGATCTCTTCGTCGCTGGCGCGGCCGCCGCCGCGGACGAGAACCGGAACGCCGGAAGCGATCTCGATGACCCGGTGATATTCCGACACGTCGTCGCACGGATCTGCTTTAATGACGTCGGCGCCCAGCTCGACCGCCTGACGGACGAGCGGCATAATCTTTTTCAGATCGCCGTCGACCATATAGCCGCCCTTCGCTTCGTTTGGCAGCATGACGAGCGGCTCGACCATGAGCGGCATGCCGTAGCGCTCGCACTCGACCTTCAGCGCGGTCACGTTGCGCACGCACTGATGATGCAGCTCAGGCTGCTCCGGCAGCATCAGCAGGTTGACGCACACGGCGACGGCGTCCAGACGAACAGCCTCCTCGATCGCGTTCGCGATCAGCTCGCTGAACAGGAAGCGCGGCAGAACGCTGCCATAAATGTTGGCTGCATCCGTGCGCAGGACGAGACCCGGCTTCTTGCCCGGAACCGACTGCAGGCGGCGCGCCTGACCGGTGCTGAGCTGCACGCAGTCGGGACCTGCCTCGACGATCGTGCGGACGGCGGCGTCCATCTCCTCGATACCCGCCAGAAACGTATGCTCGTTAAAAAAGCCGTGATCGATCGCGACGTCAAAACACTTTCCTTGGGCGCTGAACATCCGGTTCAAACGATACTTGTTGGACATTTCCGCATCTCCTCTATTAGACAATGTTATTTTGTAACATTAATTTATCATAATTAACACTGCGTCGCTACTATTAAATTATTAAAAAGAAATGTTTTTTTCGTTTTTAACATTTTTAGATCAAGCAGGGGTAGAACACCCTGACTTCTCTTTTATGTTTAACGGACATCCGAAACGCCTATTAATGGCCATCCGACAGCCGTTACAACGGGACCTGCATATTCTTAGCCCGAGTATCGTGGCCCGCATATCGTGGCCCGCATATTCGTGGCCCGCATATCGTGGCCCGCATATTCGTGGCCCGCATATTCGTGGCCCACGTATCGTGGCCCGCGTCATTCTTTCGCCGCAATGCCTGCAAATATGCATCTATTTCCGCCGATGCCTATCCTTTTGACACGAATACATGCAAAAACGCAGGTATTTTCCTCTATCAGTCAGATTTCGGGCTTAAGCATTGAATTTACCTGCATATTTGCAGGTATTCATCAAGTGTCGTTGGTCGGTAGAAAATACATGTATAAATGCAGGTTTTTAGCCCCGCGAAACATCCGAAAAGCGCCGCACGCCGCTAGCGCGCCTGCTTGTCCGCGAATCGCCGCCGCCCGCGTCAGGATGGAAAGCACCGACTCTTCTCTCCTTGCAATTACCGGCTCATCGATTGGCCTGGTCTTGCGCATTTTTATACTTTTCTTTAATGGCAAAAATGACAAAAAAGACCGTCCTGATCATGCCGCGACATGACGGGACAGCCTTTCTAAGCCTATACGGATCTATTCGATAAAAAAACGCTTGCTTGTCGGATCGCCTTCACTTGTCCGAAGGCTTGCGGCGGCGCTTGTTCATGCGGGAGAAAATAATGAAGGCGGCGACGATCATGGCCATGAAGCCTACGCTGCTGGCCGGATCGGGCTCCATGCCCAGCATCAAGCAGACGTTGGTGACCAGGCTTCTGACGAGCAGCGCGGTCACGATGAGCAGCACCGGGCGGATGAAGTTATACTTCCTCAAGGGGCGAACCTCCTAGACTGTTTAACTATCATTATATAGGCTCGACCGCCCGTGCGCACGCGCCGCATTCGATTCGTCGAAATTTAATTACGCCTCGTCGCCGGGACGTGCGATCCGCTCGTACAAGTAATCCACGATATGCATCGCCTTCATGTCACCGCCGCGGCCGTGCTTGTCGATGCCCAGCTTCATCTGCAGCAGGCAGCCGGGATTGCTCGTCAGCAAGTACTGCGCCTCCGTGGCGTTGGCATGCTCCATCTTGTGCTCGAGAATCTGGCCGGCCATCTCGGGCTGCGTGACATTGTAGATGCCCGCAGATCCGCAGCAGCGATCGGAATCCCGCATTTCGCAGAAGTGCGCGCCCTTTACCGACTTCATGAGCTTGCGCGGCGCGGTGGAGCCCTTCATGACATTGCGCAGGTGACAGGAATCCTGATACGTGATCGTTGCCGCAGCTCCTGTCTCCGCGACTGCCTCCGGCACCGCGCCTTCAGCCGCCTCTTCAGCAAAGGCAGGCACGCGACCCTTATCCACCAAGATGGTGCTAATGTCGACGACCCGCTTCGCGAACCAGGCTGCGTCTTCCGCCCAGGACTCGTCCTCGTGCAGCAGGTGATCGTACTCGACGAGCAGGGCGCCGCAGCCGCCCGCATTGCTGACGATATAGTCGACGCCGGCATCCTTGAACGCTTTGACGTTGACGCGAGCCAGCTCACGTGCCTGATCCATCTCTCCGCTATGCGCGTGAAGCGCGCCGCAGCAGCCCTGCGTCTTGGGGATAACCACGTCGAACCCCGCTTCGGACAGCAGCTTCACCGTGTTGACGTTGGTGTCGGCGAACAGGACGTCCATAATGCAGCCTCTGAACAAGGCGACCGTCGCGATCCGCTGACCCTTGGCCGGGTAGCGCTCGCCGATCCGCTCGACGACGCCCTGGGACGCCGCTTCCGGCAAGATCTGCTCCATCTCCCGCATATGGGCGGGGAACAGCTTCATGATGCCCGTGCCGCGCGCAACCTTTTGCAGACCGGACTTCTGGTACAGCCGGAGCGACCGGCCCAGCAGCTTCATCCGGTTCTGGTGCGGGAATACGCCGCGGAAAAACAGCTTGCGCGTCCCGCTCACGATCGCGCCGTGCTTGGCATGGTCCTCGATGGCGTCGCGCGTCTGCTCGATCAGTTGGCCGTACTTGACGTCGGCCGGGCAGACCGGCTCGCACGCGCGGCAGCCGAGACAGTGGTTCATCTGGTCCTCGAACGCCTGGTCGGGCTCCATTACGCCGTCTACGACGGCCTTCATGAGCGCGATCCGGCCGCGAGGCGATTCGGGCTCGACGCCCGTCTCGCGGAAGGTCGGACAAGCCGGCAGGCAGAAGCCGCAGCGCATGCAGTTGGTAAGCTGGTCGTAATCGAGCTTCTTCAGCATCGTGCGCGCGAGCGGGTTCGAATGCTCGATGTCGGGCTTGCCGAAGGTCTGACTACTCATGCTGCAGCACCACCCTTTTTCTCGTCTCCTTGGCGAACAGCTTGCCGGGGTTAAGCAGCCTGTGCGGATCGAACGCCTGCTTGATGCCCTTCATCATGTCGAGGCCCGCGGACCCGACCTTCCACTCGAGATATGGCGCCTTGACGATGCCGACGCCGTGCTCGCCCGTTATCGTGCCGCCGAGCTCGATGGACGCTTCGAAAATTTCGGCGAATGCCTGCTCGACCCGGTGCACCTCGTCGTGGTCGCGCGCGTCCGTCGTCGCCGTCGGGTGCAGGTTGCCGTCGCCGGCGTGGCCGAACGTGGCGATCGTAACATTGTACTTGCGCGCGATCTCATTGATGCGCAGCACCATGTCCGCGATCTTCGAGCGCGGCACGGTCGCGTCCTCGAGAATCGTCGTCGGACGCAGCCGCGCGAGCGCGGTGAACGCGCTCCGCCTTGCGGTCAGCAGCCGCTCCGCCTCCTCGCGGTCGGCTGCCACCTGCACCCTGTCGGCGCGCTCCGCGATGCAGATCTCCTCGATCAGTGCGATGTCCCGCTCCACCGCTTCGGGATCGCCGTCCTGCTCGATGAGAAGGATCGCCTCCATGTCGAGCGGCAGGCCGAGCTTCGCGAAGTCGTCGACGACGCGGATCGTCGGATTGTCCATGAACTCGAGCGTCGCCGGAATGATCCGCGCCTCGATAATGCGCGAGACGGTGCGCGCCGCGCCGTACAGGTCGCGGTACATCGCCAGCATCGTCTTCTTGGCGCGCGGCGGCGGGACGAGCTTCAGCGTCGCCTCGGTGATGATCGCCAGCGTGCCCTCAGAGCCGACCAGCAGCTTGGTCAGGTCGTAGCCGGCCACGTCCTTCATCAGCTTGCCGCCCGTGCGGATGATCTCGCCGCTCGCGAGCACGGCTTCAAGGCCGATGACGTAGTCCTTGGTCGTGCCGTACTTGAGCCCCCGCAAGCCGCCCGAGCACTCCGCGATGTTGCCTCCGATCGTCGAGATGCGCATGCTGCTCGGATCCGGCGGATAGAACAGCCCGAGCGACTCGATGTGCGCGATGAACTCGGCCGTGATGAGACCCGGCTGCACGGTCGCCGTCAGATTTTCGAGATCGACCTCGAGAATGCGGTTCATCCGGTGCATGACCATAACGATGCCGCCCTCCAGCGGAACCGTGCCGCCGCACAGGTTCGATCCGGAGCCCCTGCTGACCAGCGGCACGCGGTGCTCGGCCAGAACCTTCATGACAGCAGCGACTTCTGCGGTCGAAGCCGGATAGACGACGCCGTCGGGAAGCGCCTGCAGCATCGGCGTTCCATCGTAAGAATGCGCGACGCGGGCCTCCATATCCTCTCTATAGTAACGATCGCCGACAATGGCACGCAGTTTGGACGCAAGCGCCTTTTCCGCCATGTTACGTTTCACCCCTAATTGTTCAGGTCATCTGATGACTTTTATTGTAACGGTTTGTTCCCTTTTCGTAAATCCCTTTTTCTGCGGCAAGTGTCCGGATGGGTATGGGGCGCCTGGTCTGGGTAATCATAGATATGATGCCAAAGGAGGGATTCCCATGATTCGCAAAGACGGAGACGTCGAATCCTATACCGAAGCCTCGTCCCCGACGCCGCAGGGCAACGAAGATTTGATGGCGACGGACATGGTGAGCGAAGCGGTGGAGGAAATGGTCGATTCGGTCGAGGAGACGTTTACGAACCATAAGTCCGCCGAGGAAAAAAAGAATTCATAATGGTTTCGGGAGCCGCGGCGATTTGCCGCGGCTTCTTCCTTGCGCCTCCCGCGGACTGCGTCTTCAACGCAGTCAAGACCGCTTGCAGACAGCTGTTGAACCTCCTCCCGTTCCCGCGCCCTCGCGGCCGCTCTCTCTCTCGCCAAGACTTTTTCCGGTAAATCATTTATGCTAATACTTATCAACGGCCATAAGCGCCGTCCGACGATATCGAACACGCAAGGAGCGCTGGACATGCGACCGACCAAGATCGAGACGCAAAAAGGACATGAAATCGTCTCGCGCCATATTCGTCAGCAGCTGGAACGCGGAGAGCTCGTGCCCGGACAGAAGCTGCCTTCTCTCGAAAAGCTTGCCGAAGCCTACGGCGTTGGCCGCTCGACCATCCGGGAGGCGATTAGCGCGCTTAAAGCGATGGGCTGGCTGGACGTGCGGCACGGCGGCGGGACGTATGTGGCCAAGTCGCTTCCCGGCGAGGCGACGGGCTCTCTCTTCGATCTCTCCCAAGGCGCGGAAGCGGTGATGGAGATTTTGGAGGTACGCAAAATACTCGAGCGCGGGACGGCCGAGTTGGCGGCATTAAAGCGGGGCGAGGACGACCTTGCGAGGCTGCGCGAGATTTTGGCGCGGATGGAGCGGGCGCTCCGGGAGGACGATGCCGAGGGCGGGGAACGCGCAGATCTCGCGTTTCATCAAGCGATAGCGGCAGCCTCGGGCAATCCCGTGCTGAACCAACTGATGGATTCGATCTCGCAGCGGCTGTCCGAGACGATCGGGCGGACGCGGGAGCTGTGGTTTTATCAGGAGCAGGCCGAGGCTTCCAGGCTGCTGGAGGAGCATCGCGGTATCTACGAGGCAATCGAGACGCGGGACTCAGAACGGGCTTCGGAGCGGATCGGGCTGCATTTGTCCAAGGTGGAAAAGGTGCTGCGGACGGCGCTCGAACAGAAGTCGGACGGCAACGCGGGACAAGCGCAAGTGCATAGCTAACGAGGAGGTACGATTATGGACTTGGGACTGCGAGGCAAGACCGCGATTATTACGGGCGGGAGCAAGGGGATCGGGCTGCATACGGCCCTGCTGCTGGCGGAGGAGGGCGCGAACGTCGTCATCGTCGCCCGCGGGGCGGAAGAGCTGGAAAAGGCGGAAGCGCTCATCAAGGAAAAAACGGGGCATGAGCCGCTGGCGATCGTCGCCGACGTAACGAGCGACAGCGACGTGGAATATACGGTCGTCAAGGCGGCGGAGCGCTTCGGCGGCATCGATATTCTGGTCAACAACGCGGGGACGTCGAACGCGGCGCCATTCGAAAAGGTCGAGCCCGCCGTCTGGCGGGACGATCTGGATCTGAAGCTGTTCGGCGCCATCCGCTTCACGCAGTCTGCGCTGCCATATTTGAAGCGCAGCGGTACGGGCGCCATCGTCAACGTCACCGCCGCCTTCGCCAAGACGCCGGGCCCTTCCTCGCTGCCGACCTCGGTCAGCCGCGCTGCGGGTCTCGCGCTGACAAAGGCGCTCAGCCGCGATCTGGCTGCCGACGGCATCCGCGTCAACACCGTCTGCATCGGGCTCATCCGCAGCAGCCAGATCGAGGCCAAGTGGCAGCGCGAAGCGCCGGAGGTGCCGTGGGAGCAGTACGCGCGCGATCCGAAGCACGGCATCCCGCTCGGCCGTATCGGCGACACCGAAGAGGCTGCGCGTGTGATTGCGTTCCTCGTATCCGGCGCGGCCTCTTACGTATCGGGCACCTCTGTCAACATCGACGGCGGAGCGGCGCCGGCGCTGTAACGTCAAGAGCGGCACGCCGTCCGCCGGATTCCGGATCCGGTTGGACGGCGTGCCGCTCTTTGGGTTCGCTCGAATAAGACGCACCGCATATCGTTATTCGCGCTGCAGGCTACTATTTCGCGCCGAACCACCGCTTCCGCCCGAAAAAGACGTTGGCACATCGCTATTTCATCGTCTGCATGCGGGTCCCCGCGTAACGGAGCCCGGCAGCGCTTAAAATATAGAACCAATCCGTCCTCCGTTCCCCGCCCCCCCGCGCTTCCTGCATTCCGCTAGATGACCTCCCGCGCATCGTTGTCCGGCAGCGTCGGGTGCGGCGCGTGCGGTTCGGACTGGTACCAGAACGCTGTCGACGCGATATCGCTCTGCTGCGGCAAATACCGGCCGCCCGAGCGCCAGCCCAGGTCCTGGATCGTCACCCGCAAGTCGCTGTCGAAGCGGATCGGATCCATCACATGCCACCTGTACATGCCGAAGCGCTGCTGGCTGCGGTACAATCCGTCAGGCTTGATGACCTGGTGCATGCCCATGTACGCGGTCGAATACGTCCGATATGTCCCCTGCGGCTGCTCCCAATTCCAGGCGCCGCCGAAGTAATCCTCGGTCCCCGTGCCGCAGATCGTCGGGTGCTCCTTGTCCCCATCCATATAGAACTTGATCTCGCCTTCGCCCCACCAGCCCGTGTTGTTCACCTGCCACGCCAAGTAGACGCCGACGTAGTGGCCTTTACCGCGGACTCCGTCCAGGATTGTGTGCACGTCCTGGTATGCGACCGGGCTGCTGCGCCGCCATTGCGCATGGAAGTATGCCGCGTCCTCCGGCACCTCGGTTAGCGTATAGTCGATTTGGTAGTAGAGCACGGCCTTTTCCGGATTGCGGTTCTCCATCGTGATGCGTGCGGATCGGCGAAAAGGCATCTGCCAGTAGCTGTTGAAGCCGCCCGCCGGATTGACGGCGATCGGCAGCGAATTGACGTCCGCGCGCTCCTGCCAGCCATTGCAGAAAAAGTCGCACATCGGCACCTCGACCGAAGGCGACGCCTCGCCGTCCCAATAGAAGCGCAAAATCATGTTGCGCCACTGGTGCGGCGCGTTTGTCATCCAAATATGCTGGATAGCCCCGGGCCCTTCGATCTCGCCCATGACGAAGGTCTCATTCGGCTCGATTTCTACGGAAGGCGACACCTTCCAGCCGACGCCGAGCTCGCGCGCGCAATTAGCGCCCGTCCCTTCCGCCGCCATGGCCCCCTGTCCTTTGCCGCCCGTAAAGTTCTCGGCGCTGATCGATCTCGTCTTTGCGTCCGACAGCCTCGCCAGATTGCCCAACCCCAGGTTCAGTCCGTTAAATCCGCTCAATTCAGCCAGCTCCTTCTCAATCGACACGCGCAAGCCGTAGCCTGGATCGACGTGCGGGATTATAATAAAGATTGCTAAATGTGAATGCGCTTGCAGCAATGATTTTAGCAAACCATCGGGAAATGTTCCTTATTGCGGATTGTGATTATTTAACCGATCTTGCTTTTTAATCGAGGAGGAAAAATCATGACTGCTTCACCCGACACCGTGCGCGAGCTGCTGAGACAGATGTCTCCCAACGTTCGCCGTGCCTGGAACCATCGCGCCGTCGGCATGAAGCTCAAGCCGCGCATGATTTTCGACTACGAATTGCTCTATTTAGAAAAAGGCGAGCTGCGGCTGCGAATCGAGGATCGGATGCACACGCTCATCCCCGGCGACATTCTGCTGCTGAAGCCTGGCGTCGAGCACGAATTTGTCGGCTCTTCGGGCGAATGCTGGATGCCGCATATCCACTTCGACGTCATGGACGATGCATCGTTCGCGGATGTCCCCGTCAACTTCAAGACGCGCGCGGAATGCTCAGAGGCCGAACTTCGGCTCGTCCGACCCGATCACCTGGGAAGCGTACTTGGCATGCCCGATATCATCCGCATCGGCGGTCATGGAGAGATCCTTCGGCTGCTGATGAGGCTGATCCACGCCTCAGACCGGAGAGACGAAGCGTTTATCATCTTGCAAAAATCGCTCGTTCTGCATGTACTTCACCTCTTGCTGACCGGGCTGGAAGCGCAGCACAAGGCGCACTTAAGCTTGCACGAGAAAACGCTGGAGCAAGCCGTCAGCTTTATTATTGAGCATTACAACCGGACGGTCAGTCTGGAGGAGCTGTCCAAGCTGGCCTGCCTGAGCGTGTTCCACTTCTCGCGGTTGTTTAAGGAAAAGTTCGGGTTGTCGCCGCAGCAATACCAGATCCGGCAGCGGATCGAGAAGGCGAAGGGCTTCATGATCTACGGGCGGCGTTCGCTGACCTCGATCGCGGAGGAGGTCGGGTACGGGAGCGTGTATGCGTTCAGCAAAGCGTTTAAGCAGGCGGAAGGGGTATCGCCTCGGCAATACGTTCGTACATACCTCGGGGAGTGAGGAGACTGGAGGGCAGAGCGGCAGCGGGTTTGCGGGCAAAGTTGCGTCGGTGAGCGTTACTCGCGGCGCGGCGGCCGGTTCGCGGGGCATTGAAGGCCAATCCATGAAAAAAAGGCCGCTCCTACGCCTGTATGCGACGTTGGAACGAGCCTTTTTATGATCTGCCGTTGATGAAACGCAGCAGCGTCTTGCGTCCCGGGCGGATCTCATCGGCTTCGCGAAGCGAACGGGCGACAAGCTCGGCACCGATGCCGAGCGCCTCCGGCAAGTCGGGTCCGCCGGCGATCTGCAGCAGCTCGCGAATCCGCGATGCGGTCGGGATCTCGCCGAGCCAAGCGGCAATCTCAGGCAGCCGGTCGCCCAGCCGAGCGTTTAGCGCAGCAGCAGCCTCAAAGGCGTCATCCGCTGCGGCCAGGCCCAGCCAATGACGGTAATGCTCGGCAATGACGGCGCATGCCGCTCCCACCTTCGCTCCGTGGAGCACTTGCCGCCGCCCCGTCCGCAGCAGCTCCATTTCCCAATAATGCGATAAATGGTGCTCGGCGCCGGATGCGGAATGGGACTGACCGAAGATCAGCATCGCGAGGCCCGACACGATTAGTGCGCGCATCAGCGTCTCGATCCCCTCCGGCGTCCGCTCGCCGATTGCTTCGACGTTCGCGACGCATTCCGCGAGCGCGCCGGCCGTGAGCGCTGCGACATACGAATCATAGTCCTCTTCGCCGATTGCATGCCCGACCTTCCAGTCGAACAGGGACGTGTATTTGCCGAGCATGTCTCCAAACCCGGCCGCTACCATCAAGGCAGGCGCCCGCGACAAAACGTCCGTATCGGCAAAGATCGCCGACGGCCCGATCGCCGCCACGGTGATCTTGTCGCCACGAATGAGGAGCGGCGCACCCTTCGAGGTGAAGCCGTCGACGGACGGCGCCGTTGGCACAGAGACGAAGGGCAGTCCCGCCGAAAATGCCGCGTACCGTACGATATCGTGCAGCGTGCCCGCGCCGATCGCTACGGCGACGTCCGCTCCGTGCTTTTGGATATCCAGCAGCGTTTGCACGACCGATGCCTCGTCCGCCACGACGTCGCCCGCAGCGTTCGGCTTCACGAGCGTCGTCTCGGCGACGATCCCCAGCCCGCGGAGCGCCTCGGCCAGCCCGTCTCCTTTCGCCGCAGCCATCGTGATCGGATCGCCGACCAGCAGCACGCGACGATGGCCCTTTCCCTTCAGGTAAACCGGCAGTCGCGCGGCCGCGCCCGGCGCCAGGACGATCTCGTCCGGAAACGCGACTTCGGACAGTCGAATGCCTCTCGCCTCCGCCCCCTGCCGGACGAATGCGACGATATCAGTATGTTGGTTCACGGTGCCGATCCTCCTCCTCTAGATGCCTCGCACTTCCTCCACCTAGTAAACGCCTATTCGCGTCCTTGCGCAAGGGCAAGTTTGTCTCAGTGGCGACCTACATCCATGTACGATCTGAATTTCGGAAAATGAATCGTAAGCCGCGTGCCCGCGCCCGGCTCGGAACGGACGGAAAGCCGATGCCCGAGCTTGAGCGCCATCTGCCGCGCCAGGTAGAGGCCAAGCCCCGTGGACTTGGCGTGACTTCGGCCGTTCGTCCCCGTGAAGCCTTTGTCGAAGACGCGGCCCAGCTCTTCCGGTGGAATCCCGATCCCGTTATCTTCGATCCACAGCCGCTTCTCCGCCGCGTCCTCCTCCCAGCCCGCCGCGATCCGGCCCTGCTCCGGCGTATACTTCAGCGCGTTCGCCATGATCTGCTCGACGATAAAGGCAAGCCACTTGCCGTCGCTGTGCGCGCGGAGCTCCCCCTCCTGAATCTCGAAGGCGATCCGTTTGTTGATGAACAGCTTGGCGTATTTGCGCACGCTCGCCTTGACGACCGTCTGCAGCGGCAGCTCGGCGATGAAGTAGTCTCTGGAAAAGGAATCGATGCGCGAAAAATACAACGCCTGCTCTACGTAGCTGTCGATCTTGGCGACCTCGTCCTCCAGCTTGTCCGCGAGCGGCTCGGACAGCGCCTCTTCCCGCTCAAGGAGCAGCCGCACGGCTGCGATCGGCAGCTTCACCTCGTGAATCCAGGACATGACGAAGTCCTGATGCTCGCGAATCTCGGCCCGCAGACTGCTCAGCCGTTCCTCGTGCTCGTCCTGGCGACGCCGGACGAAGGCCAGCAGCCGGGCTTGCCCCCGCGTCTGCGGCTTCGGCAGATGGTCGACCTTGACGTCCCTGGCGTCCATACTCAGCTCAATCTCCCGGTAGAACCCTCTCCGGTACATATAACCCGCGCACGCATATACGATCGTAAATACGACGCAGGCGGAAACCGTATACAGAATGGTGCCCGAATCGACGCTGCTGACCGACATCATCAAGGCGACGAATGCCGTCAGGCCTGCCGCGAACGCAAAAAACGGCGCTTTGTCTCTGGCATAATCGGCGAATGTCATGGCACGATGTACCCCTGTCCTTTGCGCGTCGCGATGAAATCCTCCCGGCCGAGCTCCGCCAGCTTCCGCCGCAGCCGTCCGATGTTGACGGTCAGCGTGTTCTCGTCCACGAAGCTCTCGTCTTCCCAGAGCGCGCGCATGATCTTCGTGCGGCTGACGATAGCGCCCTTGTTCCGCATGAGGAGGCTCAGGATCGCGAATTCGGTCTTGGTCAGCTCCGCCCGGCTGTCGCCCCGCACGACCGTCCCGTCCTTGAGGTCGAGCATGACGCCGTCATGCTCGATGACGCTGGCGGGCGCATCGAGATAGGTATACGTCCGCCTCAGCAGGGCCTGGATCTTCGCCACGAGCACGTCCATATGAAACGGCTTCTGCACGAAGTCGTCTCCGCCCATGTTCATGGACATGACCATGTCCATCGGCGTGTCCCTAGAAGAGAGAAAAAGGATGGGCACCTTCGATATCTCCCGGATTCGGCCGCACCAGTAGAAGCCGTCGAACGAGGGCAAGTTGATGTCCATCAGCACCAGATGCGGCGACTCCCGGACGAATGCCGCCAGCACCTGGCCGAAGTCTTCCGCGAGACAGGTCTCGAAGCCCCACTTGCCGAGCGCTTCCGCGATCAGCTCCCGGATCGTGGTATCGTCCTCGACGATCATGATTTTCATGCTCATACCCATGCCTCCTCAGGCCGCTCGCCTTTTCGCATGAGTCATTCATACCATCCCCGCCGGCCCCGCGCAACACGCCCTATGTGACAATTTTGTTAGGTTGGGCGCCCCGGCTGTTCGGTTGAACGTATAAGGGATCCTGTACAATAAGTATCGCAGGCCGGATACGCTTGAAGGCCGGGATGGAGGAATAGTAGATGAAACCGATCGTGGAAGCGAGAAACGTGCAAAAGACTTACGGCGCTAGAGGCAATCTGTTCACTGCGCTGCAGCATATCGACCTGACCGTCGCGGAAGGCGAGTTCGTCGGCATCATGGGGCCGTCCGGCTCGGGCAAGTCGACCCTGCTGAACCTGCTGTCGACGATTGATAGACCGACCTCGGGCGAGATCGAGGTCGACGGCGTCAGCATTCTGAATATGGACGAGGCCCGCATGTCGGCATTCCGCAGGGACCGGCTCGGATTCATTTTCCAGGACTTCAATTTGCTCGATACGTTGACGGTCCGGGAGAACATCGTCCTGCCGCTGGCGCTGGCGCGCGCCGACCTCGGGGAGCTCGAGCGCCGCGCGCTTGAGATCGCCGAGCGCTTCGGCATCCGGGACATTCTCGACAAGTACCCGTACCAGATCTCCGGCGGGCAAAAGCAGCGCACGGCCGCCTCCCGCGCGATCGTGGCGAAGCCAAGCCTCGTGCTGGCCGACGAACCTACCGGCGCGCTCGATTCGAAGTCCGCCACGGACCTGCTAGAGTGCCTGCAGGAGCTGAACATGCGCGAGCGCGCGACCATCCTCATGGTCACGCACGATCCGTTCGCCGCCAGCTATTGCTCCCGCGTGCTGTTCATCAAGGACGGCAGTGTCTTCACCGAGGTCGGCAGAGGCGAGACGGCGCGGCCGCTATTTTTTAAAAAAATCATGGACGTGCTGTCGGTCCTCGGCAGCGGCGCGCCGGTCGTCGGATGATTCGCCGCCCGGTCGCGGAAAGGAGAGGCTCGCCATGACGCCATGGGAATTGGCCAAGAAAAACATGAGAGGCAACGCCCGGAACTACGCAATTTATTTTGTCTCGATGCTGGTCAGCGTCGTCATTTATTATACGTTCGTCAGCCTTCAGTACAGCAAAGACATCGAGGCCGGGATGGCTTCCTCGCAAAACCTCCGCACGGTATTCATGGGCTCGTCGGTCGTGCTGGCCTTGTTCGCAGCCGTATTCATCGGCTACTCCAACGCCTTCTTCACGCGCAACCGCAAAAAGGAAATCGGGCTGTACGCGCTGCTCGGCGTTCGGCGCAAAACGATCGGACAAATGCTGCTCTACGAAAATCTGATCCTGGGCGCCGTCGTGTTGGCCGCTGGCATCGGCCTCGGCACGCTGCTGTCCAAGCTGTTCGGCATGATTCTGGTCCGGCTGCTTGGCACGGACGCGACGACGTCCGTCGGCTTCGGACTCTCGCTCGAAGCGGCGGCGAACACGATCGCCGTGTTCGCGCTTATCGTCCTGGCGACCTCGCTCTACAGCTATCGGCTCATCTACAAGTTCTCGCTGATCGAGCTGTTCAGGGCGGACAAAAAGGGAGAGTCCGCGCCGCGCGTCTCGGTCGTGGCTGCGCTCGCTGCCGCGCTGCTGATCGCGGCGGGCTACATCGCGGCGCTTCAGGAGATACATACCACGGAGCAGTTCGCACTGAATATGGGCATCGCCCTGGTCTGCATCCTGCTCGGCACCTGGCTGCTGTTCCGCGCGGCCGTGCCGGCGCTGCTCGCCGCCTGCCGCAGGAACAAAGCCCGCTATTACCGGGGCACCGCCATGATCGGGGTATCCCAGCTGCTGTTCCGCGTGCGCGGCCATGTCCGCACCTTTTCGATGATCGCGCTGCTGAGCGGCATCACCCTCGGCATTTTCAGCATCGTATACATCCAATACTACTTCGCGGAGCGCAGCACCGCCGAGAGCCGTCCGTTCAGCTACGAGCATGCGTCCGCCGGTCCCGCGTTCGACGATGCCGTTCGGAACGTCATCGACGCGGACAAGGACCACCCGGTCGCCGCGCATCTATCGATTCCCGTCGTTGAATTGGACGCGGACTTGACCAACCTGCGCGACATCCCGATTCACTACTATTCGTACGCAGAGCCGGGCAAGACAGTATCGGTATTGTCCGCCAGCGCCTATAACGAGGCATCCGAAGCGCTCGGACGGCATGAGACGGTCCGTCTGGCCTCGGGGGAAGCGGCGGCGATCCGGCCGATGCTGGACGATCAGACGTATGCGGAGTATGAGGGCCAGTCGCTCGAGCTTCGCATTGGAGACGAAAAGCAGACGCTGCCGTTCGTCGATTTGCTGGAAGGCCGCGTGCTGAGCTGGCGGTTCCCGGACTTGTTCGTGGTCGTCGACGACGGGACGTGGGCCGAGCTCGCGAAGGCGGCAGCACCTACGGTATTCGAGGTCTATAGCGTCGAAGGCCAAGAGAAGGCGGGCGCGACCGCCGACCGGCTAAGCGCGATGGCTGCCGGCCGCGACGAGGCGCGCCTGAGCACGTTCTACGAGGAATACAAACGTACGCAGGAAGAGTCGGGGCTGTTTCTATTCATCGTCGGCTTCCTCGGGCTCGTCTTCCTCGCGGCTACGGGCAGCATGATCTACTTCAAGCAAATGACGGAAGCGCACGCGGACATAGGGCGGTACGCGGTGCTGCGCAAGCTCGGCGTCAGCCGCCGGGAGCTGCGGCGGACGATCGCCTGGCAGACGCTGTTCGTCTTCGTCCTGCCGCTCGCGGTTGGCACCGCTCATGGCTATGTGATCATGAAGGTATTCACTGCCGGACTCGTGGGCATGAACTTCACGATCCCGATCCTGCTGTCGATGGGCGCGTACATCGTCGTGTACTTCGTCTATTATGCGGTATGCGTCTACTCGAACGACCGGATTCTGAATCCGGCGTGACGAGCGATTGCCGGTGCAAAGCAGGGACCTCGCGGTCTCTGCTTTTTGCCGCGGATACGCGCGGGGCGCAGAAACCAGGGTGACTGCGCCTACAAACGCTTCAGCTCGCCCGGACCGACCGGGACGGCCTCTCCGTCGGCTGCGATCCATACCTCGAGCGCGGACGGATTGTGCACGATCGTGCAATCCGCGGAAAAACGCAAGCGGTCGAGCGCCTGCTTGTAGGCGACGATCTCGGCGTTCGTCGCCTTCCACACGTCATCCGCGCCGGCGAGCAGCTCGCCGACGGCATCGACGAGATGCCAGTTGTCGTCCGAATCGAACTCATAGCTGTGACCCCATATGTAGAGCAGCGTCATTCTGCCGAATCGGTCGCGGTGACTCAGGAACTCCTCCGTACGTTCGACCATCTGCTTGTGGTGACAGGTCGGATGCCAGCGCAGAAAATCCGCGGGCAGCTCGAAGCCGCCGTGACTCTTGGTCGTGCGGGCGTATTCGATGCCGAACGCGGGCAGCGTCGCGACGACCCGGTCGTCGTACGTGCCGAACGGATAGCTCATGCCGCGAACGGGGTACCCCGTCAAGCGCTCGAGCGCCTGGCGGTCCGCCCAGATTTCCCCGGCCAGCGCATCGGTCGGGAACAAGTCCAGGAACGGATGGCTGATCGTATGCGCCGACACCTCGTGCCCCGCGTACAACCCGGAGAGTTCGCCGGCATCGATGTATTCTTTCTGGCCCAGCTTGCCTGAGTTAAGGTGAAACGTCCCCTTGAGGCCATAGCGGTTCATCGTATCGACCAGCCTGCGGTCCTGCGTCCTGCCGTCGTCGAAGCTGAATGTAACCGCCTTGCTACGTCCTCCCGG
Organism: Cohnella hashimotonis; assembly: GCF_030014955.1. Lineage (NCBI taxonomy): Bacteria > Bacillati > Bacillota > Bacilli > Caryophanales > Paenibacillaceae > Cohnella > Cohnella hashimotonis. The sequence goes on along the minus strand of NZ_JAGRPV010000001.1, from coordinate 690,549 downwards.
AAAATACTTGAATTGAATGCTCACGCGCTCGATCTCTCCTCTGAGCCGTTGGCCGGCTTTATTCCTTTACCGCCTTAATATATAAGCGCATGAATGAGCATGTCAAACGTCTTGTTCAGCTGACCATGCCGGCCAGAAACGCGTGTCGCTCGGCTTCAGCCGCCCGCGAGCAAACGTCCGATCTGCTCCTCCGCGAACAATTCGCTCAAGGCGAACGAGATGCACGGCAGCTTGTCCGAAATGACGCGATCCTCTCCCTCGAACAGCTCGGTCAGCGTGAGACGGCTGCCCTCCTGCTCATAACGCTCCAGCGTTCGGGCCACCGGATCGAGAATCCAGTACTCCTGCACACCGTGCTTCCCGTAGATGTCCAGCTTACGCACCTTGTCCCTATGTCTGGAACCTGGCGACAGCACCTCCACGACGAGATCAGGCGCGCCTTCGATGCCGCGCATCGTCATGATGTCCGTACGGCCCCGATGAATGAAAATGACGTCCGGCTGCGTGACGTTCCTAGGGCTTAAAATGACATCTAGCGGCGCAAGCAGAATAAAATACTCCGAACTGCAACTCTGCGCGATGAGATGCAATGTGCCGCCCAGCATCTGATGCACGAGCGAAGGACCCGACATCAGTTCGAGCGCTCCGTCCAGCACCTCGTAACGCTGTCCGTCCTCCGGCAGCTCCGCGTAAATATCGTACGTCACGCGCTTTTCTCGGATTGCGGCTTCCCATTCCTTTTTTTTATCCATGGCAAACGTCCTCCCTTTAGCAAAAAAGCCCCGTCAAAGCGACACATGACGTGTTCGGCTCTGACGGGGCGCTTCCCCGCGTTCATTCTTGTCTCCATTATGGACAGGGCTGGATAATCTGTCAATGTTATTATCTCTGAATCGGTTCGATCAGGTAGACGCTGCGGCCTTCGCCGGAAGCCTCCGCCGACTTCTCCTCTTCCTCGCGAACCTGCCAGCCAAAAGACAGTACGGAGGCCAGGCGCTCCTTCTCGTTCGGCTTCAACGTGGCACGGACCGCCTCCGCCCCCGCTTCGAGCAGAAGCTCCGGCTGCAGGCCGAGCGCGACGCGAATCCAGCTATGAATGCCCCGCACCGTGTTGTACTTGATCTGGTATCCGTGCGTAACAGCCGCTTCGAACGTCTCGGGCTCTTCCGCAGCAAACGCCGAGAGCGCCTCGTATTTAAACTGAAACGGACTCTCGTCGACCGGCAGCTCGCCGGAGCGGACTCGCGCGATTAATTCCTCGTTCGACCATCCCCGCGACTTCAGCGACTCCACCAACAGAGCGTCCCACTGGGACAGCTTCGCTTGACTTGTTGTGCTCATGCTCACCCGCTCCTTTTAACATAACGATTCGCATTCTTTGCTTATCTTGGGCTGCAGCCGCGCTTTCCTCGCTTGCGCCGGCGGCCGTTGCCTGCCTGCGCCCGGCGTCCCCGCGATTCACGGAATTGCGGCGAAATGCCCCGGCCCTACCTCGCGAAGCGGCGCTCCCTCGCCGGTCCACGCTGTGCGGTCCCAGGCGATCCGCTTGGCCGCGGCCCCCGGGTCCGGCACCGGGATCGCCGACAGCAGCGCCTGCGTGTAAGGGTGCAGCGGATTGTCGTACAGCTCGTCGCTGTCCGCCACTTCGACGAGACGTCCGCCGTACATGACGCCGATCCGGTCGGAGATGTGGCGGACCATCGACAGGTCGTGCGCGATGAACAGATACGTCAGACCGAACTCGGCTTGCAGGTCCTCGAGCATGTTCACGACCTGCGCCTGCACAGACACGTCAAGCGCCGAGATCGGCTCGTCGCAGACGACGAACTCGGGCCGAACCGAGAGCGCTCTTGCGATCGACAGCCGCTGCCGCTGCCCGCCGCTGAACTCGTGCGGATAACGGGTTAGATGCTCCGGCTTAAGCCCCACCTTGACGAGCAGGTCCGCGACCGCTTCCTTGCTGGCGCCGCCGGCATGCACGCCGTGAATGTCCATCGGCTCGCCGATCAGCTCGAGCACGCTCATTCCGGGATTCAGCGACGAGTACGGATCCTGGAAAATGCTTTGGATTCGCCGCCGAAAAGGCCTCAGCGCTTTGTCGTCCAGTCCGGACAGCGGTTGTCCGTCGTACAAAACTTCGCCTTCGGTATAGTCGTACAGCCGCAGCAAACAGCGCCCGACCGTCGACTTGCCGCTGCCCGACTCGCCCACGAGGCCGAACGTCTCGCCTTTGCGAATGCCGAAGCTCACGCCGTCGACCGCCTTCAGCACCTGCGTCGTTCTGCCCCAGACATCCTTTTCTTTGGCAAAATGCTTTTTGAGACCCCGGACGTCTACCAGCGTCTTGGCCGTATTATCCATCCGAATCCCTCCCTGCGTGCTCGCCGACGCCGCTCTCCGCAAGACCGTCCCCGCGGGCGCCGTCGGCACTGTCATTGCTTGCAGACGCACCCGCATTCGGCTTGTTCCCGCTTGAATCGCCGCCCGCCGCGGCATGCTCCGCGTCGTGCAGCCAACACAACGCCCGGTGTCCGTCGCCCAGCTCGAACAGCGGCGGCCGCTCCACGCACTTCGCGAAGGCGTGCGGACAGCGCTCGATGAACGGACAGCCAGGCGGCGGATCCAGCAAATCCGGCGGCGTGCCTTCGATCGGCACGAGCCGCTCGCGCGTACCGCCGCCGCGCTTGGGCACCGACTTCAGCAGCCCTTGCGTGTACGGATGGCCCGGACGGTAGAAGATGTCCTCCACGGTCCCTTCCTCCATGACCATGCCGCCGTACATGACGACGACCCGCGTGCACACTTGGGCGACGACGCCGAGGTCGTGCGTGATCAGCACGATGCCCATGTTCGACTTCGCCTTGATATCCTTCAACAGATCGAGGATTTGCGCCTGGATCGTCACGTCGAGCGCCGTCGTCGGCTCGTCGGCGAGCAGCAGCTCCGGCTCGCACGAGAGCGCCATCGCGATCATGACCCGCTGCCGCATGCCGCCGCTGAACTCGTGCGGATATTGCTCCAGCCGGCGCTCCGGCTCGCTGATGCCGACCTCGCGCAGCTTGGCTGCCGCCTCCAGTCTCGCAGCTTCTTTGCCGAGTCCGCGATGCCTGCGGATGACTTCGACCATCTGCGCGCCGATCTTTTTCACCGGATTGAGCGCCGTCATCGGATCCTGGAACACCATCGCGATCCGATTGCCCCGAAGCTTGCGCCAGCGGCTGTCCGACCAGCCCAGCAGACTCTCGCCGCGGTAGCGGATGTCGCCGCCGATCACGCGGCCCGGCGGACCGATCAGGCCGAGCGCCGCCTTCGCCGTCACGCTTTTGCCGCTGCCGGACTCGCCGACGATCCCGACCGTCTCGCCGGCGTCGACGTGAAGGCTCACGCCCCGCACTGCCTGGTTCTCCCCGCTCCGGGAGTAGAACGACACGCGGAGATCCTCCATTTCTAGCAGCCGTTCCGTCATGCCCCGTTCCCTCCTTTAACATTGGATGATGCCTTGCCTTCCCTCTTCTTCGCTGCATCGAACCTCAGCTGCCGTATCGAGCGGACACAGCTTCCGCTGAGCGGCGCGAATCTGAGTCTTTTACCGCTTCACCAGCTTCGGCTCGAAGCCGACGCGCAGAATGTCTCCCAGCACGTTAAAGCTGAGCACCGTGAGGAGGATGAACAAGCCCGGAAACAACGCCAGATAAGGCGCCTGCGCGATCAGGCCCTGGGCGTTGTTCAGCATGCTGCCCCATGTCGCGTTCGGCGCCTGGACGCCGAAGCCGAGAAAGCTGAGCGACGACTCCATCATGATCGCGGAGGCGATGTTGTTCGTCGCCCCGACGATGACGACCGGCATCAGATTGGGCAGGATGTGTCTCCGGACGATGCCGAACGTGCCTTGACCCGACGCACGCGCATACAGCACGTACTCCCGCTCCTTGAGCGACATCGTCTCCGCCCGGACGATCCGCGAGATGTTCATCCACATGAGGAGCGAGATGATGATGATCAGATTGCCGACGCTGGGCTTCAGGAATACGCTCAGCAGCAGCAGGATAAGAAAGGACGGAATCGACATGATGACTTCGACCAGCCGCATGAGCAGGTTGTCGATCCATCCGCCGAAGTAGCCGCTCACGACGCCCACGACCACGCCGATCCCCGTCGCGAGGATCATTGACGAGAAGCCGACCGTCAGCGAGACGCGGCCCCCGTACAGCGCCCTCGTAAAGTAGTCGCGCCCGTAGTCGTCCGTTCCGAACCAATGCGCGCCGCTCGGAGGCTTCAGGCGCTCGAGGGCATTCAGCGCGTTGGGATCGTGCGGGGACAGGAAGGCCAGCGCGGCCGCGACCGTGAATAAGATCAGAATAACGATGCCTGCGATGCCGAACGCGCTCGACCGCAGCTCCTCCGCGACGCTTCGCCATTTGCTCCGGTTCATGTGTTCACCTCTTCGAATTGATTCTCGGGTCCGCTACGCCGTACAGCAGATCCGCGGCCAGATTGCCCAGGATGAGCATGATGGAGGAGAACAGCGTAATGCCCATGATGACGGGATAATCCATCCCCCGAACCGCCGTCATGCCGAGAGATCCGATGCCCGGCCAGGAGAACACCGTTTCCGTCACGATGGCGCCCGCGACCAGCTCGCCCATCGACATGCCGAGCAGCGTGATGATCGGCAGCAGCACGTGCTTCAACACGTGGCGCAGCAGCACGATGCGCTTGGTCGAGCCGTACGCGTATTGAATCTGCACGTAATCCTCGCGCAGCTGTCCGATCGTGCTGGAACGGATGTACCGGACGTAGACCGCCAGGAAGCTGAATGCCAGCACGACGCAGGGCATGATGCCGTGCTTCAGCACGTCGGCGGCGGTGTTGACGCCGATCGTGCGCATACCCATGCTCGGCAGCCAGTGCAGATGGATGGAGAAGTAATAAATCAGCAAAATGGCGAGCCAAAACAGCGGAACCGAGATTCCGACGTAGGCGACCAGGTTGACGAGCTTGTCGATCCAGCGGCCACGATTCGCGCCGGCCAGCAGACCGAGCGGGATCGCCAGCAGCACGGCGAGCGCCAGCGCGGCGCCCATCAGCCCGGCCGTGGCGGGCAAGCGGTCCAGGATCTGATCCATGACCGGCTGGTGGTTGACGAGCGAGTAGCCGAGATTGCCGGTCACCGCTTCCTTGATCCACAAAAAGTACTGGATATAGGCCGGCTTGTCCAAGCCGAGATTGTGTCGGATGCGCTCGATGTCCTCGGCATGCATGTTCGGCGTGACGAACGACAGCACCGGATCGCCCGGCGCCAGCTTGATCATCGCGAAGCAGACGATCGAGACGAATATCAGCAGCGGTATCGTCTGCAAGAGCCTTCTAATTAAGAGTTGTCTCATTCGGTACGCTCCCCGGGATGGACGTACAAAAAAATAAGCTGGCGAACCAGCTTATTTTCTTGAACGCCCGGTATTCAACAGCGCTTATTTGAGGTAAAGCTTGGACGGATCTTCGAAAATGACAACCGGCTTCAGCACGGCTTGGTCGAGACCGCCGTAACGCTTGTCGATGGCGACGATCGTCTTGGTATAAGCGATCGGATAGATGGCCGCGTCTTCCGCGACGATCGTCTGGGCTTTCTTGTAGATCTCCTCGCGCTTGGCGGCATCGCCTTCGCCGGCGCCTTGCTTGAACAGTTCGTCGACCTCGGGATTGCTGTAGTGCGAGTAGTTGGACGAACCCTCGGACGTAAACAGCATGCTGTACGCATCGGGATCGAAGCCCATGATGTAGCCGGAGACGACCAGGTCGAAGTCCGTAGCCTTCGGATCGGTGAACTTCGCGACGAACGCCGAGGCGTCCATGCTGCTCAGCTCGACGGTGATGCCGACGTCCTTCAGCTTCTGCTGCACGTACAGGGAGATCGCTTCCTGCACCTTGTTGCCGCTTGTCACGATGAAGCGCAGCTTCAGGTTGCTCACGCCGGCCGTCTTCAGCAGTTCCTTTGCCTTGGCGACGTCGTTGTCGTAAGTCGGTACGTCGTTCGTCTGGTACAGCACGTCCGGCGTCAGGAACGAATGAGCCGGATCGGCGTAATCGGCGGAAGCGTAAGCGACCTGGATCAGCTCTTCGCGGTTCAGCGCATAACCGATCGCTTCGCGGACTTCCTTTTTCTTCAGGGCGCCCGTCGCGCTGTTGTGGTTGAACATCATGTAAGCCAGGCGGCCTTCGCTGTAAGCTTGAATGTCGAAGTTGCCCGTCGCTTCGATCGTGGAGACGTCCTGCGGATCGAGGTACTTGACGTTAAGCTCGCCGTTTTGAAGCGCGAGGTTCGCGGCGTTCGTATCCTTCGCGATGCGGTATGTGATCGAATCAAGGTGCGGCTTGCCGCCGAAGTAGCCGTCGAAGCGCTCGAGCGTCAAGTATTCTCCGGTCTTGTACTCTTTGAACTTAAACGCGCCGGAACCGACGGGTTGTTTGTTCTTTTCGCTCTTCTCGATGTTGGCTTCGTTCTCGAAGATGTGCTTCGGAATCGGGGACACCTGTACGAGCGTCGCTTCGAAGCCCGGCGCGACTTGCGGCAGCTTGAGCTGTACCGTCGTGTCGTCGACCTTCACCGCCTGGACCGGCTTCCCGCCGATGATGAAGTTGCCGCGCAGGAAGCTGTTCTGGGACTCGTCGAGGATCTTGTCGATCGTGAACACGACGTCGTCCGCCGTCAGCGGCTGGCCGTCATGCCAAGTGAGGCCGCTCTTCAGCTTCAGCGTATAAGTAAGCTTGTCCTCGGACAGATCGAGGCTGTCTGCCAGGTAGAACGTCTTCTTGCCGTTGTTCACTTGAAACAGCGGCGCGTAGAGCGCTTGGTCGATCGTCAGGCTGACGCGGTCGCCCGCGTAGTTCGGGTTCAGCACGACCGGGTCGGATGCGACTGCGACGATCAGGCTGCCGCCGTCATTGGCTTCGCCGCTCGCCGCCGGCTGCGAGCCGGATGCCGAGGCGCTGGCGGACGCAGTGCCCGAGGCGCTAGGAGAAGCGTTGTTCGCGTTGTTGTTGCCGGAGCACGCGCTTGCGAGCATGGTGAGCAGCGCAAGGACGACGATGCCGGTAAAGCGTTTTTTATTGCGGTTAAGCATAGTTTCACCCTCCACTGTATCTCTGTATCTGTTTTTGTAACAGTTAATCAATAGTACATCGGGTTACTTGGATTTGCAAGGGGGTTCTCAATGAAAATATTGTCGAATATTAGCCTAATTCGTCGGCAGCCATCCTATTATATCCGTTAATCGACATACCGACAAATCGGGCTTGCGAAATATGGTATGCCACTACAGCCTTGGAATTATGTACAAGCCAATGGTTAGACGCCAAAAAAGCGCTTCGAAGGCACGATCGCCCCGAAGCGCTGTCTTTGCGGTCGATATCGTTAGCTCCCGCCTGCGCGACGAAAGGTTGTAGATTCGGGTTCGGGCGCTCCAGGCCCATCGCCTCTCCTGTTGCAGGACTTGCGATCAACCCGAACGCTCCAGGCCCATTGCCTCTCCTCGCAGGCGGATCCGTGACCGAATCGATCGATAGATCCTATCGACCGCGAAGCACTTTACCGCAGCCGAATCAAAAACGTCTTGATCTCATATGGCGCCAGCGCGAACTGCAGCGGCTCGTCGCCGGCGTGAAGCTCGCCGATCGGACGCTCCAGCAGGTCGCACTCCTGCCAGGAGGCGATCTCGCAGCCCGGCGTTAGCGTCGCGACGCCACGCCCACCCGCATATTCGTGCAGACGGACGATCAGCGCGTCCTCGTCCTCTGCTTTTTTGATCGCGTCGAAGGCGATATGCTCTCCTTCCGCGCGCAGCAACGACTTGCCCGCGAACGCGCTCGCGCCCGGAACCGTCAGCAGCGGATTGTTGAGCGCCCAGGCCGCCGTCGCCGTTCCGCCGGCAGCCCAATCCCCCGCGTGCGGATAAAGCGAATACGTGAACAGATGCTCTCCCTGGTCGGCATTCGGATCGGGATCGATCGCGGATTTGATGAGCGACAGGCGGATGACGTTGTCTTTAATGTCATGGCCGTACTTGCAATCGTTCAGCAGGCTGACGCCGTAGCCGCGCTCGGACAGGTCGACCCACTGATGGCCGACGGTCTCGAACCGGGCGTGGTCCCAGCTCGTGTTCCAATGCGTCGGTCGCTTCACGTTGCCGAATTGGATGTCGTAGGTCGCCTCCGTGGCGCGAATCTCTACGGGGAACGCGACCTTGAGCAGCTGCTGGCGCTCCCGCCAGTCCGCGCGCGTGACGAAGTCGATCCGCCGATCGTGCGCATAGACGATAAGGCGCTGCTCGATGACGGATGCCCCGTACGCCCACTCCAATCGCAAAACCGCGCGCAGCGCGCCGCATTCGACGAGCTCGAGCTTGCGCAGATCCGTCAGTTCGCGCTGCTTTTCCTGATAGAACACGTCGATGTCCCACGCTTCGAACATTTTCGGCTTGTCCTCGAATACCTGCAGCTCGTTGGCCCGCGCTCCACGGGGCAGCACCTCGCGCGACAAACCGCGGTCGTACAGGCGGATCAGCCGGCCGGCCTCGTCGAATGCCAGCTCATAATAAGGCGTCCGAAGTACGCTGTCCGCCTCCGCCCATTCGAACGCCTTGACCGCAGCAAGCCCCTCCGCGGAAGGATCGAAGCGCAGCGTCGCCGCGCCCGTCGCCGGCACGTTTTCCGCCAGCACGAGCCACTGGCTGCCGGTGTATTCCGACCGAAGCGGCCAGCCGGCCTCGTTCAGCCAGGCTCCCTTCGAGCCGGCGCCTGTCTGCGCGGGAATCTCGATCAGCTCGGTCCGATCGAACGCGGCGCTATTATACACGCTGACGACAGCGCTGTCCGACTGCCCGGCCAACCGCTCCGTCGCAGCCTCGATCGCCTTCCTGCCCAAGCGCTCCGCTTCGGCATACTCCGCCCTCGCATCTTCATAGACCGCGCCGATGGACGAGCCCGGGATGATATCGTGGAACTGGTTGCGCAAGATCGTCGTCCAGCCCTCGTGCAGGTCCTCCTTCGGATAAGCCGCCCAATCGCCGCCCGCAGCCGCGCTTAATGAATGCAGCCATTCCGCTTCGCGGTACATCAGTTCCAGCTTACGGTTCATTCTCTTATTGTAGGCTTGACTCGTATACGTCCCGCGGTGGTACTCCAGATACAGCTCCCCGTCCCACGTATGGACATACCGGTCCGTGCTGTCCACCGTCTCGTGAAGCTTGTCGAAAAAGTCTCCCGCACGCCCGGGCACGATCTTGGGCAAGCCGGGCATCTCGTCTAGCCGCCGCCGCATTTCCAGCATATGCCGGTTTACGCCCCCGCCCCCGTCCCCGTAGCCGTACGACAGCAGCAGCTCGCGGTTTATATCCTTGTCGCGGTACGTGTCCCAGATCCCCTTGACGGAAAATGGTTCGATCAGGCCGTTGTAGGTATACCACCAGACGTTCGCTTCCGCGACTTCCGGCGTCGTGATAAAGTGCGTCAATATTTCCGAACCGTCGATGCCCCGCCATTTGAACGTGTCGTGCGGCATCCGGTTGTACTGGCTCCAGCTGATCTTGGTCGTCATAAACGTCTTGATGCCGGATTTGCGTAAAATCTGAGGCAGCGCCCAGCTGTAGCCGAACACGTCGGGCAGCCACAGATAGTCGCACTCGACGCCGAACTCGTCGCGGAAAAACCGCGTGCCGTGCAAAATCTGCCGCACGAGCGACTCGCCGCTCGTCAGGTTACAGTCCGCCTCGAGCCACATGGCGCCGCCGGCCTCCCAGCGCCCTTCCTTGACCCGCTCGCGAATTTGCTCGTAGATCTCGGGATAGTCCTTTTTCAGATAAGCATACAGCTGGGGCTGCGTCTGGAGGAAGACGTACTCCGGATATTTCTCCATCAGCCTCAGCACGGTGGAAAAGGAACGCGCCGACTTCTCGCGCGTATGCTTGAGCTGCCAAAGCCAGGCGACGTCGATATGGGTGTGCCCGATGGCGCGTACGGTAACCGGGTGGCTTTTCTCGAGCTCGGACACGGCCGTGCGAAGCGCATCCGCCGCCAGACCCACCGAGGCGTAAAACGCTTCCGAGCCCGGCCGCGACCAGTCGACTAGCTTAAAGGCCCTGTCCGCGGCGGTCAGCAGGTCATGCTTGGACGGGTTCGATTCTTCGAGTATCTTGCCCGTCTCAAGCGCCGCGCGCCCGGTGAAGTACAGATCGTCGGCGGCCGCGTCCAGCACGGCAAGCTCGGCGCGCTTGAACTGATGCTCCTGATCGCGAGGCCCTCCGCCGCCTTCGAGTCCCGACCACAGACGGAAGACGAGCTCGATCTCGCTGCCGGCGAGCTCCGCCGGAAGAAAGACCTCCTGATGGTTGGTGTCGACGCCTTGAAAAGGACGGCCGTTCAAATACAGCAACGACTCGAACGCCGAGTTGTTGCCAGGCCCGGTCAGGCCGAAGTCGAACACACCGACGACTTCGCTATCCTTCCATTCCTCAGGTACGCGTACCGTACGCCGCAGCCAGACATAACGGTCGTATCCCACCCAGCGATCTCCCTTGCGCATCCGAAGCTCGCCCGTCATCTCAGGCGGACGGTGCACGCCATTGGCGCCCGCCTCGTCCTCCCGCATCTCCCATTCTTCGAGTGCCAGCGCATGACGATAACGGTACGAGGCCAATTCCTCGATTCTTTTCTGAAGCTTCTCCACGATCCAAAACATTAATGAAGTCCTCCTCCAATGGTTATGACACGTGTTATCATCCTACGAAAAAAAGCGGGGTTAACCGCCTGAACCCTGTGGGACGCTGTCTCCCGGACGAATTGAAGCCCGCAGCCAGCGCTTGGAAGCGCGCTCGTCCTCCGACGGCTCCAGCAGCAGGCGCACCGCCTCTTCCCCCATGCTGGCATAAGGGATCTCCACCGAAGCGAGGGATGGACTCATGTACGCGTTGCTCCTGCGCGTGTTGTCTCCGGCCATGAGGACGAGCTCTTCTCCGATGCGGACGCCTCGCCTCCAAGCCGCTCTGTATAGCGGGACAGCGCCAACCGACCAATTAATCAAAATTGGAGGAAGTCCCCTTTCGGCGGCAGCCCTCTCATCCAAATACCGGCCGAGCCACGCTTCGTCGCCCACGTGAAAGCGATGAACGACGGGCGTCCAGCCCCGCGCTCCGCACCAGGATTCGTATGCGGCCTTACGGTCGCGTTCCGCCCAGTTCCGCTCGGGCCGGTCCTCGTAGGCTTCGAGGTAAACAGGGTAACGTGCCGCCGTGCCGCCCATGTAATCCAGCGCCTCGCGAATGCTCTCGCGATAGTCCGCGAGCACGGAAGCGACGCCATCCGTCCCCGCGTAGCCCTCGACGGAAACGTACGGGACCCCGGACTCGCGGACGCGCTCGATCCACGCCGCGCTCTCGTAATCCGTATCGTCGAGCGTCACGATGCCGTCGATTCGGCGCTGGCGGTACAGATCGAGCATGTCCAGCCGGTCTTGGTCGTCCTCGCTCTGCCCGCTGATGAGCACGTGATAGCCGCGTTCCGCGCAAGCCTTCTGCATGCCTTCGAGCAGCTGAAGGAACAGCGGATTTTTCATGTCGCCGAATGCGGCCACGCACCGGCTAAGCCCGGTTTTCATCGCTCTCGCCTGCGCGTCGACCTGGTAATTCAGATCCTTGATCGCCTTGAGCACCTTCGCTCTTGTCTCGGGACCGACGCCGATGCCCGGCGTGCCGTTGATGACGGCGGACACAAGGCTTCGGGACACGCCCGCGGCTTTGGCCACGTCAAAACTCGTTGTTCGCTTACCGGTATTCGGCGTCTTGCTTTTGCCTGTCATAGTCGCACCTCACCGAGAATATAACACGTATTATAACCGCACGCAATCCGCGATTTCAGAATAGCTGGCGCTTCGCTTCGGCCCCTGTAATCGTCTACGAAAAGCATCGTCTTCGACGTTTGAACGATATCCCCTTCGATCAGGACCGCCTGTTTCTGCAACAAATTCCGCTGCAAACTAAATTGCTGATAACGCCGAAAAAAAGAGGCCGGTCCGCGCCGCGCTCGCGACGTCGAAACCGCCTCTTGCTCTTGCCGATTCATTCCGGCATGGACCGCCCCGGCAGCGGCCGTTGCTTCAGGGAATCTCCCTGGAGACCGCCGCCTCGTAGATCAGCTTGAGGATGGTCGTCTTGGTGATCCGGCCCACGACTTCCGCGGCCGGCGCCCCGCCGTGCGGATGCGCTTGAACGACAGGAAGGCCGTCCACCTCGTGCTGGATCATCTTGCGCATCGCGTCGAGAATCGTATCCTCCGGCGCTGCGGTGACGATGTTGGGATAACGGGTCATCACCATGCCCAGGATGACGGCGTCCGCATGCGAGTTGCCGACGGCAACCTTCAGCAGGTCCTTGCGGGATACGATGCCGCTCAGCGAACCCGCCGCGTCCACGACGATCAGGCTGCCCACGTTTTCGAGGAAAAGCGAGACGACGGCATCGCCGACGGTCGCCGTCTCGCGGAGGACGACGGGTACGCCCATCACTTCCTTCACGCGCATCTGCAGGACGGCATTTTGCCCGGCTGCTCCCGCGTCGCCGGACGCCGCGGCCGGAAAGTAGCCGACCTTGGGCTTGGCGTCGATGTAGCCCAGCATCGCCAGCAAGCCGAGGTCCGACCGTATGGAAGGACGGGTGACGCCAAGCGCCTCCGCGATCTGCTCGCCGGTGATCGGCGCGCGCTTGCGAACCAGATCGACGATCTCGAGCTGGCGCGTTGATAGTTCGAGCATGGCAACCTCCAGGCTGGACGACTCTTTTCCCCCATTGTAACCGATCCGCGTCCCGATCACACCCCTGTCGCGCATCGGCGCCGGATCGCGAAGGCTCTTCTTTTCAGCCAGGTTGCCTGCCCTCTTCAATATATATAATTAGATCGCCTGAACGGTCGGGCTCTTTTTGTCTTCGACCGCGTTCTCGATCGCCGCCTGGGCGGCCGCGATCCGCGCCATCGGGATACGGTACGGCGAGCAGCTGACATAATCGAGTCCCGCGCGATGGCAAAACGCGATCGAATCCTTGTCCCCGCCATGCTCGCCGCATATCCCCGTTTTCAGGCCCGGCTTGCGCGAGCGTCCCTTCGTCGCAGCCAGTTCGATCAACTGCCCGACGCCGTCCGGGTCCAGCACCTGGAACGGGTTGTGCGGGAGCAGCTTCTGCTCCAGATAATGCGCCATGAAGCCGCCCTCCGCGTCGTCCCTGCTGTAGCCGTAGGTCATCTGCGTCAAGTCGTTCGTGCCGAAAGAGAAGAAGTCCGCATGGGCCGCGATGCGATCGGCCGTCAACGCGGCGCGAGGCACCTCGATCATCGTGCCGACCTTAAAGCCGCAAGCGCTCTTGCCCGCCTCGCCGAGCACGCGATCCGCGGCACGTTCGACCCGTTCGCGCAGCAGGCTCAGCTCGCTTGCGTCGCCGACCAGCGGGATCATTATCTCCGGATGTACGGAAATTCCCCCGCCGATGCAGGCTGCAGCCGCCCGGAATACGGCCTCGGCCTGCATATCGTAGATTTCCGGGTATACGATGCCCAGCCGGCAGCCCCGCTGTCCGAGCATCGGGTTCGCTTCGTGCAGGGCTTGAACCTTGCGAATCATCCGCCTCAGTTGCTCCTGCTCCTCCTCGGTCCCGGCCGCCCGCAGCTTCTGCTGCAGCTCTCCCGCATTCGGCAAAAACTCGTGCAGCGGCGGGTCGAGCAGCCGAATCGTGACGGGCAATCCGTCCATCTCCCGGAACAGCCCCTCAAAGTCGGCCTGCTGCATCGGCAGCAGCAGCGCAAGCGCAGCCAGCCGTTCTTCGCGCGAATCCGCCATGATCATCGCCTGCATGACCGTCAGCCGTTCCGGCGCAAAAAACATATGCTCCGTCCGGCACAGCCCGATGCCCTCCGCGCCGAAGCCACGCGCGATCCCGGCGTCCGCCGGCGTATCCGCATTCGCGTAAACGCGCAGGCGGCGGACGTCATCCGCCCAGCTCAGCACCTGCTGCAGTTCGTCCGTAACCGCCGCCTCCTTGAGCGGAATCTGACCGGCGTAGACGCTGCCGCTGGTGCCGTCGAGCGTCAGCCAATCTCCCTCCGCGATCGTCCTTCCGCCTGCCGTCGCCTCCCGCAGCGTCGGATCGATCCGCATCTCCTCGCAGCCGCACACGCACGGCTTGCCCATGCCTCTCGCCACGACCGCCGCATGGCTGGTCATGCCGCCTCGGCTCGTGAGCACGCCCTCCGCGGCGAGCACGCCGTGGATATCCTCCGGCGTCGTCTCGGCCCGCACGAGAATGACGGGCTTGCCAGCCTGCGCCCACGTTGCGGCCGTATCCGCGTCGAAGACGGCCATGCCGACGGCCGCGCCCGGAGACGCGGGCAGGCCGGACGCGATCGCGTCTCCCGCCGCTTGCTCGTCGATACCGCGGTGCAGCAGCTGCTCCAGATGGGACACCTCGATCCGCATCAGCGCTTCCTCGCGCGAGACGACGCCTTCGGCCGCGAGATCCACGGCGATCCGCAGCGCGGCCTGGGCGTTGCGCTTGCCGCCCCGCGTCTGCAGCACGTAGAGCTCGCCGCGCTCCACCGTGAACTCGATGTCCTGCATATCCGCGTAATGCAGCTCCAGGCGTCCGCACAGCTCGGACAGCTCGTCGTATACCCGCGGCATGACATCCTTCAAAGTCGCGATCGACTGCGGCGTGCGCACGCCGGCGACGACGTCCTCGCCCTGCGCGTTCGTCAGGTACTCGCCGAACAGCGCCCGCTCGCCGGTAGACGGATTGCGCGTGAACACGACGCCGGTGCCGCAGTCATCCCCTTTATTCCCGAACACCATGCTCTGTACGTTAACCGCCGTGCCCTGTTCGTCGGGAATGCGGTTGATCTTGCGGTAGACCTGCGCCCGCTGATTGTGCCAGGACTTGAACACGGCTTCGGTCGCGAGCGTCAGCTGTTCGTGCACGTCCTGGGGAAAGTCGATGCCGGAGAACGCCTTGACACAATCCTTGTACTCCCCGATCAACTGCATCCAGCCTTCGGCCGACACCTCTTGATCCTGCTCGACGCCAAGCTCCCGCTTCAAGCGGCGCAGCAGCCGCTCGAAGCGGATGGATTCGATGCCGAGCACCACCTGGCCGAACATCTGGATCAGCCGCCTGTAACAATCGTAGGCGAAGCGGGCGTTGCCCGTGCCCGCGGCCAGCCCCTTCACGGTCTCGTCGTTCAATCCCAGATTGAGGATCGTATCCATCATCCCGGGCATCGAGTCGACCGACCCCGACCGGACGGAGACGAGCAGCGGGTCGGCGGCATCGCCGAGCCGCTGACCCTTCTTCTCCTCCAGCCGCGTCACGGCTTCCCTCATCTGCAGCTGCAGTTCGCCCGAGATTCGATTGCCTGCCCGGAAAAAAGCCCGACACGCATCGGTCGTTATCGTGAAGCCGGGAGGCACCGGAAGTCCCACACGCGTCATCTCCGCCAGATTGGCGCCTTTCCCGCCCAGTAGCGTCCGCATGCCGGCATGGCCTTCTTCAAAGGAATAAACCCAGGATTGCACATTCATCAATCTTCGCCCTCGCTCGCCTCGACCGTCTCCAAGCAGCCTTCCTGCCCGCACACGCCGTATATTTTTTTCACACCGTTGGTCGGAATCGTATACATGAGCTGCTGACAGTGCTTGCAGATGACCATACCCAGTTCAAGTGCCGGAGCGGTTCCCTGTAAGGCGTTCGTCGCATTCGACATGTTGCTTCTCCTCCCGGCGGTTTGTAATTATGCCGCCTTATAATTTTATTGTGTGTCATAATTATATATATGCGTCATTAATATTGCAATAAGCAGCATTAAAATAAATAAAAATTAATTAACACGCCCCATATCAGAATAAATGAATCACATATTATTGGGAAAAATAAAAAACACCCTCCATCCGAATAGGAGCGTGTCCACTTTGCGTATAAAACGTGCCTTAGGTTGCAGTCTAGCAAACAAGGCGGGGCAGTGCATTTTTGCTCGAAAAAGCGGGGCAGTGCACCGTTTCTTGCTCGACAAGGCGCTGCTTGCGCGGCCGGTCCGCGAGCTGCGTTACAGCCGACTCGCCGAGGAGGCCACCGACTTCGCCTGTCGTCGCCCGCGTCGCTCTCTCGCCGAAATGCCTGCAAATATACATCTAATTTTGCCGATGTCGACCCTTTTGGACAGGATACATGCAAATGTGCATTTAGTTTCCTCCACCAGTCGGATTTCCGGCTTGCGCTTTGAATTTACCTGCATATTTGCATGTGTTTGCTCAAGTGTAGCGTAACGGAAAAAAATACATGTACAAATGCATGTTTTTCTCTCCGCTCAACCTTCGACAAGCTCCGGTACCCCGCAAGCGCGCTTATATGTCCGCGAATCGGTCCCGAGGAAGAAAGCAAGGCCTGCCGATGATTAATAGCGCCCTGGCTGACTTCTTCGATGTAGAATCGGATCTGCGGCGGGGCCAAGCGTTTTTTTGAAACAAACCTGTTATTTTATACTTTTTGGCATTTTTAAAGAGACTCCGTTTCCCAGTGTTCCGGGAGACAGAGTCTCTTTTAGTTTCACTAGCGAGACGGGCACCGCTCGCCGCCGATAGGCGCTTTCAGGCGCTATCTCGACACACGCTCGGCTCGCACCAGGCGCCGATAGGCGCTTTCGGGCGCTATCTCGGCTAGCTCAAGGTCGCACCAGCCGCCGATAGGCGCTTTCGGGCGCTATCTCGACACACTCTCGCTCGCACCTGCCGCCGATAGGCGCTTTCGGGCGCTATCTCGACACACTCTCGCTCGCACCAGCCACCGATAGGCGCTTTCGGACGCTATCTCGGCTAGCTCAAGGTCGCACCAGCCGCCGATAGGCGTCTCTCGGCGCGATTTCAATCGGCCGGCGCCGGCAAACACAAAGCTTACTTGCCCTTAATCCCCAGCGCCTGCAGGAGCTTCGTGAATACCTCGGTGTTCTCGTAGATGCCGCTGAACAGCTCGGCGTTGCGGCCCATAGCCGTGAGCGGAATATCGACAGCCGTGTGGCCCGAGGTCGTCCAGTCAACGACGAAGTTGTGGTCGGAGCCTACGATCTGGAACGGTCCGTCTTCCTTGGAGATGCCGTCGCCGGATTCGTCGTCCGCGTTGACTTCCTCGATCGAGAAGCCGCCGGTCTCATGGTCGGCGAGCACAAGCACGAGCGTATCCGGATGCTTCTTGGCGAAGTCCTTGGCGACCTGGACGGCCTGGTCAAGCTGCTGGCCGGACTTGATCGTCATTTTGGCATTGTTCTGGTGCGCGAACTCGTCCGTCCCTTCTTCTTCGACCATCAGGAAGAAGCCTTTTTTGTTGGTGGACAGCGTATCGATCGCTTTTTTGGTCATCTCGGGCAGAGAGACGACCGGGTTGTAAATATCGCCTTCGCCCTCCGGCTTCTGCTGGAACATCTCTTCATTGGAGAACAGGCCGAGCAGCTTGCCGCCCTTCGCCTTTTGCAGGTCCGCTTTGGTGGAAACGTAGCTGTATCCAAGCGACTTGGCTTTGTCTACCAGATTTCCTTGCGTGCCCTTGCTCTTTTCCGAAGGATCTTCCGCCGGCTCGTCCTGGAACTTGCCCGGATTGCCCGCCGGGTACCAGAAGTCCTCCCCGCCGCCAAGAATGACGTCGAGCTTGCTCTTGGTCAAATATTGCAGCGCGATATCGCTCTGCTTGGAACGGTCCTCGACGTGAGCGCCAAATGCGGCGCCGGTAGCGTCGGTGACCTGGCTGGTCGTGACCACGCCTGTCGACTTGCCTTTATCCTTCGCGTATTCCATGATCGTCTTGACCGACTTTTTATTGGCGTCCATGCCGATCGCGCCATTGTAAGTCTTAACGCCGCTGGCATAGGCGGTCGCCGAGGCAGCCGAGTCGGTGACCGGCACCGTGGAGCTCGTATGAATCAGTCCGACATAAGGCATAGCGTCCATCGCCAGCTTGCCTTTCTCGCCGACGGTGGCCAGGCGGATGGCATCGCGCTGTGCGGTGCCCATGCCGTCTCCTACGAAAAGGATCACATTCTGGGTGCGAGGGGATGCGGCGTCCGCGCGGTCCTGCGTTTGAGCGGTGACGGCACTTACGGTCAGCAGGGCAGCCGTGATCGTACCGGCCATCGTAGCCTTGAATACTTTCTTTTCTCGAAGTTTCATAGTTCCCCTCCTAAATGTAGTATACAAACATATACTAGATTCGCTTTATTAAGCCTGTATTTTCCGCTGATATCCGAAATGTAAAATCGAATGTCGATCTATAAAAAATCGAAATCAGTCTTTTATAAAAAAGACAGCTCGACCGGGCCGAACAGGCCGCGAGCTGTCTTCTCTTCTGTATGCAATCCCGGCGACTCAGTTCGAGGACAGGAGACGCTGCAGGGTCGGATCGTCGAACAGTCCGGCGACCGTAAACGATACGCAAGGCAGCCTGTCCGATGTTACCGTGTCTTCGCCTTCGTAAACGCAGTTCAATTCGTAGCGCTCGCCCGACAGCAAATGCTGCTCCAGGGTCTGGGCGACAGGATCCAGGATCCAATACTCCGGCACGCCATGCCGTTCGTAAATTCGCAGCTTGCGGACCCGGTCCCGATGACGCGAGCCGGGCGACAAAATCTCGACGACAAGGTCCGGCGGCCCTTCGATGCCTCGCTTGGTTACAATGTTGGCGCGTTCCGGATGAATGAAGATCAGGTCGGGCTGTACTACGTTCGTAGGACTGAGAATGACATCAAGCGGCGCATATAAAATGAGATATTCGGGTTTGCAACTGCCGGCCAGCGTCGATTGTAAGTTAAAACTCAAAATCTGATGCGGGGTGTTCGGTCCCGGCGACATCAGCTCCAGCGAGCCGTCCAGCACTTCGTAGCGCAGGCCGTCGTCCGGCAACGCGGCATAAATGTCGTAGGTAACCTGCTGCTCGCCGACCCGATCCTCCGGTCGTTTCTTTTTATCCATCATGTCCTCCTGACAGAAAAGCCCCGTCAAAGCGACACGGTTCGTGTTCGGCTCTGACGGGGCGCTTCCCCGTTTCATTCATTAATTCGATTATGTCCAAAAATGGAAGAGCTGTCAACGATCAATAGCCGCCGCCGTTTACAGCGAAGCCGAAGCTTGCTTGAGCAAATCCGCCACTTCTTCCTTGTCGACTTCCTGCTTCTTCCCGATCTTGATCGTCTTGCGCTCGGGCGGTCCGCTCCAGGCGCCTTCGGGAAACGCGATGCCCTCGGCGTTAAAAATAGTGTAGCTCACCGCGTCCTTGGACGTCGAGATGACGGCGGCATACTTGCCGTTTTTTAAGTAATGCGGCTTTTTGTACTGCATGCGCTCGAGCGCGTCCGGAATCGCCTGCAAGGTTAGCTCCCGCAGCGCCTGGCAGCGCTCGGCTTGCCAGGGTTCTTTGAGGTCGGCGATGAATTGCGTGATCTCAGGGTTCATGTTTTTAGCTCCTTTTAAGCTGCGTTTATTCATGCAAAAGTTTGCGTTATGCTTGCAAGCCTCTTAAGGCGCCAAGCTGATCGCGCAGGTCGGCCTCGATCGGACTCGAACCGCCGGCGACCGGCGGCCCGGCCGTCTCCCGGAGCCGGCGCAGCTCGATCCCGCCCTCCCCGAATCCATAAGGATCGGGCATCCCTGCCGCCCATGCGTATGCCTCCCGGTCCGATTCGGCTTCAAGCAGCATGTAGCCTGCGACCTGCCCCTCCGAGCCGTCGAACGGCCCGGCCGTCATCGCCGGCAGACCGCCCTTCTCGGGATAGGCCAGCCGGAGCCCTTCGGCGCTCGGCAGCAGGGTCGCAGACTCGATCAGAACGCCCGCCTTCTTCATCTCCCGGCTGTAGGCCGCGAACGCGGCGACCCGGTCGTCCGCCGGCTCGATCCCGGCTTCGAAGCGCGCGTTCGCCTTGATCAGGATCATGAATCGCATGCGGCATCCCTCCTTGTTTGTATCGATCAAGCTCAAGCGAACTCAAGCGAGGAAAAACGACTTCAGCACCGGCGCGAGCGCGTCCATAGATACATTGTGATTTTGACCCGGGAGCAGGCGGGACTCGCCATGCGGCACGGCCAGGCCGACCTGCCGCACCGCCTCCCGAAGCGCAGCCGGGCTCTTGGCGCCGCCGACCGCCAGCACCGGCGAACCGATCGAAGCGAGCCGGGCCGCAGGCAGCGAATAATCGCCCATGATCGCCGCATCGTAAGGGAGCGTGTGCGCGACGGCCCGAAGCCGCGGCCAAAAAGGCATCAGCCGCATCATCGTTACCGCAAATCCAGGTGCGCCCATCAAGCGCAAGAAGTACTTGACCGCTTCGTCCCGGCGCCCCTCGGAGATCAGCCGTTCAAGCTGCGACCGCTGTTCCGCCGGCGAGACCGGACCCGTTCCCCCTGCTAGATACGGAGGCTCGTAAAGCGCAAGCTTTGCGATGCCGACGCCGCTCGCTGCAGCCGCAAGCGCCAATGCCGCGCCCGAGGATAGCCCCCATACATGCGCAACGCCTCCGTGTGCCCCGATGACAGCCTCGAGATCTTCGATCTCCCGCTGAATCGCGTATGTTTTCTGATCCCCGCTGTCCCCTCTGCCTCGCCTGTCATAATTGACGACCGTAAAGTCCGAGGCGAGGAGGCGAGCCAGCTTCTGCAAGCCCGGAAACTTCCTGTAGCTGAACGCGCCCCCGGCCAAAATTACCGCCGGCCCTTGGCCGATCGTATCGTAAGCGATCCGCGTTCCGTCTTTGGATACGGCATAGGCCGCCTGGTTCAAGTGGCTTTTCGTCAAATTTCATTCCCCGCTTCTCTTTTTCGCCGACTCTTCGCCCGAATCGATCAACGTCAAACGCGCGCTCCCGGTACTCCGTTCGTGTCTTCGCCACGACGTTCCGCGCATTCTGCCGCGCGCCGGCGCATGAGCGCTTGCTCCGGCAAGTTCTGCGTCATGGAGGCAGCCCGCTCGAAAGCCGCACGCGCCTCCTCCATGCGTCCGAGCTTCGCGAGCAGATCCCCGCGTACGCTCGGCAGCAAGTAGTAGCCCTTTAAAGCAGGCTCGTCCGCCAGTCGGTCTACGATCTGCAGCCCGATCGCAGATCCGAACGCCATGGCGATCGCGACGGCGCGGTTGAGCTCGACGACCGGCGAAGGCGCCGCCCGCGAGAGCGCTTCGTAGAGCGCCGCGATCCTGGCCCAGTCGGTATCGCCGGGCGTAGGCGCCTGCGCATGGCAGGCGGCGATCGCGGCCTGCAGCGCGTATGGTCCGAGCGGTCGTCCCAGGCTGCGCGCGCGCTCGAGCGCCGCCAGTCCGCGGCGGATCAGAAGATGGTCCCACAACGCGCGGTTCTGGTCCATGAGCAGGATCGGCTCGCCGGACAGCCCTATGCGCGTCTTGAAGCGCGACGACTGAATCTCCATCAGGGCGACGAGGCCGTGCACCTCGGGTTCCCGCGGCGCAACCTCCGCCAGCATCCGGCCGAGACGCAGCGCCTCCTGGCAGAGCGGCGCCCGGATCCAGCTCCCGCCCGCGGTGGCCGAGTATCCCTCGTTGTACATGAGATAGACGACCTCGAGCACCGACGAGATGCGCTCCTCCAGCTCCGCTCCCTCAGGCACATCCAGCTTTACGCGCGCCGCCCCGAGCGTCTTCTTCGCCCTGACGATCCGCTGCGCGACAGTCGGCTCGGGGACGAGATACGCGTGCGCGATCTCGTCCGTCGTGAGACCGCCCAATAGCCGCAAGGTCAGCGCGACCCGAGCTTCCTGCGACAGCGACGGATGACAGGTCGCGAAGATGAGGCGCAGCAGCTCGTCTCCGATCTCGCCCGACTCCTTTTCCACATCGTCCTCGGTATACAACGGGCTGGCGCGGCCGTACTCCTCGTATTTTCGGTCGCGCAGCTTATTGCGCCGCAGCAAATCGATCGCCCGGCGCTTCGCCGTCGTCATGAGCCACGCCCCCGGGTTGTCCGGAATGCCCGTCTCCGGCCACCGTTCGAGCGCGATCAAGAGCGCGTCCTGCGCCAGGTCCTCCGCAAGGCCGACATCGCGCACCATCGTCGCCAGGCGCGCGATCAGCTTGGCCGATTCGATGCGCCAGACGGCGTCGATCGCGCGATGCGCGGCCCGGTCGCTCATGTCCGGCGAGGCCCTTCAAGCCGCTCGCGCAGCGCCTGCTCCTTGGCCAGCATTTCCGGATCCTGCGTCAAGTCCGTCATGTCGAAGATCTGGCGAAGCTCGATCTGGCCTTGCCCGTACCCGTGCGGATCCGGCATCCGCAGCGCCCACTCGACCGCTTCTTCCTTGGACTTCACCTCGATCATCGTAAACCCGGCGATAATCTCCTTCGCTTCGGTGAACGGTCCGTCCGTAATCTTGGGTTTGCCGCCCGGCTCGGGATAAGAAATTCGAATGCCCCCCGAGGTAGGGTGAAGCCCGTCTGCCGCTACCAGGACGCCTGCCTTGGCTAGCTCCTCGTTGTACCGCTGCATCGCCGCCACCAGTTCCTCGCTCGGCATGACGCCCGCTTCCGAATCCGTCGTACCTTTGACGATCATCATGAATCGCATGTTTGTTCCTCCTTTGGAATAGGGACCGCAGCCTTTTTCGACCGCCACTCTTTCGCTTTCATATACACGACGAACGCCAAATTGCCGAATCGACACCGCCATCAAAAAAATTTTGGATATGCGGCAGATGACGCCAGGTTCCGTTTTTAGCCAAATCATAACACGCGCTTCCTGTTTGTCACAGCCCAAGCCTGCGCGATCAACGTTTATAATTTTGCCCGGAGGAGTGATATAATCTTAGATACTAGCACCCGGTCAGACCCACAATCGAGAGCGAGAATCGGAGGAGAGCGCATGGCCGACCGCACCAGGCTTGATCGCAAGCGTCACGTTTCCCTAAAGGACTTCGATCCCCGCGATACGGGCGATATCGAGAGCAAAGAACAGGTGGAAGCGGAGATCGAGGATCTTCGCGACAGACTGCAGGAAGCGCAGGAAAAGCTGTATGCAAGCCGATCGAACGGCGTGCTGATCGTGTTTCAGGGGATGGACTGCAGCGGCAAGGACGGCACGGTGAAAAAGGTACTGTCCGCGCTCAATCCGCAAGGCTACCGCGCAGAGAGCTTCAAGACGCCGACCGCGGAGGAAGCCTCCCACGATTTCCTGTGGCGAACCCACAAGCTGATCCCGCAAAAGGGATACATCGCCTCCTTCAACCGCTCTTATTACGAAGAAGTGCTGATCACCCGCGTACACGGCATCATCGACAAGAAAGAGACGGAGCGCCGTCTCGAACATATTAAAAATTTCGAAAAGCTGCTCGCGGACAGCGGCGTGCTGGTCATCAAGATTTTCCTTCATATCTCCAAGGAGTTCCAGCTCGAGAAGCTGCAAGATCGGTTGACCCGTCCCGAGAAGCTGTGGAAATTCGATCCGAACGACCTCAAGGAACGGAAGCATTGGGACGAGTACGTCCGCGCCTACGAAGACGTCTTCGAAGCGACCGGCACGAAGCGCAACCCGTGGTATATCGTTCCGGCGGACAAACGCTGGTACCGCGATTATCGCGTGCTGAAAATCATTACGGAGGCGTTCGAGTCGCTGGACCTCGCTTATCCGCAGATCGATATCGAGCGTTTCGGAGATTTGGACCTGGATGCGGAGACGCGTGCCAAGCTGGCAGCCGCCAAGCGCAAGGAAGCCAGGAACCGCACCGGGGACGAACGGCAAAAATCGGCGGACGAGGATGAGACCGGGGAAGCCGGGGAGGTTCGCGAAGATGCGGCGCAGAATGCCGGAGAAGCGGCGGATGAAGCACTTGCGAAGGCTGGCGAAGGCAGCTCGGATAGCGAGCCTGCTGTTGGCGGGGACGATAGCGAGCCTGCTGTTGGCGGGGACGATAGCGAGCGGAAGCAGGTGCGCGAGGAGGCCGCCGACGGCAAGCCGGCGGATGATGATGCGGACGCTGCCGCCAAGCCGGCGAGAGGCCGCAGGAAGGCGGCGGCCGGCAATGCCTTGAATGTCAGCCTCGAAGCGGCTGCGGAGAACAAGCCGACGAGGGGGCGCAGGAAGGCGGCTGTCCCGCAGGCCAATGGCGATGGAGAAGCTGGCGACGGCAAGCCGGTCAGGACGCGCAGGAAGGCGGATGTCCAGCAGGCAGATGGCGGTGGAGAAGCTGGCGACGGCAAGCCTGCCAGGGCGCACAGGAAGGCGGCTGACCAGCAGGCAAATGGCGGTGGAGAAGCTGTTGCTGGTGAAAAACCGGCGCAGGCTGCCGCGAAAGCGACGACTGGAACGCCGAAGACTGCCGGCAGACCGAGAGGTGCGAGGAAGCAAGCGGCAACCGAAATGGAGGTTCAGGCTCCTCCCGAGGATGCGCCAAGCGGGCCGAGCGCGCCCAAGCAATCGAGCAGGCGCGGCCGGAAGCCGAAAGAAAGCTAGTTTTCATGCCACATAGCGTGTAAAAAGAAATCGTTCTTTGGGTATATGGTCGGGTGGTACCGCCATTTTACCAAAGAAAGGTTTCTTTTTTTTGTAAACGCAAAAGAGGGCCTTTCTCGAGCCGATATAACCTTTGAGACAGCCGCACTCGCATGGCCTCGGCTACCTCTCCCATCCAATCGAGATTCCCACGAATAGCTCAATATTGGGCTATTCTCGATCGCAAGACCTCGGTCCACTCTTCCACCCAATCGAGATTCCCACGTATAGCTCAAAATTGGGCTATTCTCGATCGCGAGACCTCGGTCCACTCGTCCTCCCAATCGAGATTCCCACGAATAGCTCAATATTGGGCTATTCTCGATCGCGAGACCTCGGTCCACTCGTCCATCCAATCGAGATGCCCACGTATAGCGCAAAATTTAAAATTGGGCTATTCTCGATCGCGAGACCTCGGTCCACTCGTCCATCCAATCGAGATGCCCACGTATAGCGCAATATTGGGCTATGCTCGCTCGCGAGACCTCGGCCCACTCGTCCATCCAATCGAGATTCCCACGTATAGCGCAAAATTGGGCTATTCTCGATCGCGAGACTTCGGTCCACTCGTCTATCCAATCGAGATTCCCACATATAGCGCAAAATTGAGCTATTCTCGATCGCTAGACCTCGGCCCACTCGTCCATCCAATCGAGATGCCCACGTATAGCGCAATATTGGGCTATGCTCGCTCACGAGACTTCGGTCCTCTCTTCCTCACTATCGAAATTTCCACGTATAGCGCAAAATTGGGCTATCCCAAGTGCGTAACGGTGTCCCGGCGCATGCTGGAGGCGCGACTCTTCGACTTTCTAATGCAGGCGAATCACCACCTCTCCGAAGCCATGGAGACAACCCCGCCAACGGACAAGCCTCCGAAAATAAAGTTCGCCCACTGCTTGTCCACCCTGTTATTTCCAATTCCAACGTGGTGAAGAATCAGTATTCAGCTGGCGCGCCCAGCGAAAAAAAATCAGCACGGAGGCGATTGCGATGCTTACACCAGTCGTTGGAACGTTTAGAAATGAACAAGACGTCATTGGCGCGATCGAAGCGTTGAAAGCGGCAGGCTGGAACAAGGATGATATCTCCGTCGTCAGCCATAAACGCGAAGCTGTCCATCACGTGGATACGGTCACCGGCACGAACAGCGCGGAAGGCATGGTTACGGGCGGCGTAGCGGGCGCCTTTCTCGGTGGAACCGCAGGACTCCTCGCTACGGCCGGTCTGCTGTTCATTCCGGGTCTCGGCCCGCTGCTCGCGGCCGGACCGATCGCGACCGTCATCGCCGGCGCAGCCGTCGGTGGAAGCACGGGCACGCTCATCGGCGGACTCGTCGGACTCGGCATTCCGGACCGCGAGGCCGAGATTTACAAGACATTGGTCGAGCAGGATCATCTGCTCGTCATCGTGAAGACCGGGGCCGAGAACCGGTCGCATGTGGAGAGCATTTTCCAGGCTTTCGGCGCCATAGAGCCGCGCTCTACCGCCGTCTCGTTGGAGCAGCCTCCGCTGCCGGATGCCGCGCCCGAGCCTGCCGACGAGATGCGCGTCTACATTAGCGCCAAGGATGGCGACGTGCAGACACCCGTGAAGGAATTCGTCATTCCCCACGAATCCCGGGAGGTGTGACAAATGCGAGGCAAAAGCGCGGCGCTGGCTTCCGTCTCTCTGTCCGTCTTCGTCCTCTACGCCGTCAAGACGATGAAGAAGACGATGGCGACCCTTGACGAAGCCAACCGCACGCTGGTCGACGTGAAGAAATCCGCCCTCCAGGCCACGCACGAGGCGACGGCATTAATTCATACCGTTAACCGTACCGTTAAGGACGTTAAGGGACGCATCAATACCGTCGATCCGCTCCTCGAGACGACGCACGAGGTAGGCGACGTGCTGCACACGATCGCGCACTCGGTGAAGGAAGCGCTGAGTCCTGGCGAGAAAGAAGTCGCGGAAAATGGCGCCGAAGCCAACTCGCAGGGCATCGCTGTCCGCATCGGGGACCGGCCGGTTAGTCAAGCAGGCGCCAGCCGCCCGACCCTTTATCATAAATAGCGTTAACTAGCGCTATGACCTTACGCTTTAATCTTAAGCGTCTGATGGCGCGGTCGCCGCGACCAGCAGGAACATCGGGCGTCGCACCTCGTCCGCCCAAGCCGGGTGCTGCGCCAGCAAGTCGGGCGTCGGCTTGAGCTCGGACAATCGATCCACGCGGAAGCCCGCTTCGATCAGAGGATTCAGATAACCGGCGACGGTCCGGTGGTACTTGACGACGTCATGTCCCAGAAATCTCGTCAGCCGCTGCCCTTCCTCGTGGTAGCGGTCGAGCGGCCAGTGCAGCTTTTCCCCTTCCGGACCATAATGCCAATCCTGTGCCTCAACTGCCGTATATGCCGGATGCTCGACGGTGAACACGAAGGCGCCACCCGCCGACAGGCTGCGATGCACATCCCGGCAGATCCCGCCGAATTCCGCCACATAGTGGAGCGCAAGCGAGCTAAGTACGACGTCGAACGCGCCTTCCGTAAATTCAAAATCCTCGATACCGCTGCGCACATATGAAATTGCAGGATCGGCAGTCATCTCTCGCGCCCGCGCCAGCATCTTTTCCGACAGATCGACGCCGATGACGGACCGCGCCCCCTGCTCGCGCGCGTATCTGCAGTGCCAGCCGTAGCCACAGCCGAGGTCCAGCACGCGCTTGCCCGCCAGCTCCGGCAGCATCGAACGAAGCTCCGTCCACTCTCCTGCCGCCTCCAAACCGCCGATGGATCTCGGCATCCGGCTGTAATTTTCAAAAAAACCGCGGTCGTCGTATTTGTTCTCCTTCAATCGCTGCACGTCCCTCGTTTTTGGCTAAGTCGCTATGTCCAGTATATCAATTGTAAAAGGCAAAGCGCGAAGAAAGCGAACGCATCCGATTGCCGAAAAGCCCTCGTCCGCCGGCTGAAGCCGGAACGACAAGGGCTTTTTCGTCATACGGAAGCGGGCGTTCGGCCCACTGCGGATTCGAACTCCGCCCACTGCGCGCCGGCGAGCCGGACGCCTGAGGCGCGGACGTTCTCTTCGATCTGCTCGGGCCTGCTGGCGCCGACGATGGCGCTCGCCACCTGCGGATGGCGAAGCGTCCAGGCGAGCGCCAGCTGGGACAGCGACAGACCGAAGTCGGAGGCCATCTCCTGCAATAACCGCGCGCGGACGACGTATTCTTCCTTAAGCCACGACCGGACGGCCTCGCCGCCGCTCGCGTCGGCTGCACGCGCGGAGCCCGACAGATCGGTAACGGACTCGAAACGTCCGGCCAATACGCCTTGCGCAAGCGGAGAATAGACGACCTGCCCGATGCCGTGGCGATCGCAGAGCGGTATAATCTCATCCTCGATCCCCGGCGCGAACATATTGTAAAGAGGCTGGTTAGCCACGACTGGATGCAGGCCTTGCCGTTCGACGATACCGACGGCCTGCGCGATGTCCGAAGCCGACATGTTGCTGAAGCCCACGTACAGCACCTTGCCCTGCCTCACTAAATCGTCCATCGCCCGGTAAGTCTCTTCCTTCGGCGTATCGGCATCGGGATAATGGCAGTAATAAAGATCGATATATTCGGTTCCGAGCCGCTTCAGCGAGGCATCGCACGCCTCCATAATATGCTTGCGCGACAAGCCCTGCTGGTTGGGCAGATCGCCCATCGGACCTCTCACCTTCGTAGCCAGCACATAAGTAGATCTCGGGAGCTGCGACAGCGCCTCGCCGACCGCGCGTTCCGCTTCTCCGCGCATGTAGACGTTGGCGGTATCGAAAAAATTGACGCCCGATTCGTACGCCTTAAGTATGGTTTGCCGCGCCGCTTCCTTGCCGACGTAGCCGCCGTAGGTGAGCCAGCTTCCCAGGCTGATCTCGCTTACCTTGAGTCCGGAAGCGCCCAATCTCCGATATTCCAACCTCATCCCCCCTTCGATCGAATGGATACGATCTAACCTATTCGACCGAGAACCGCGGCATGATCGCGGAATGCCGGCAGCCGCACGCCTTGATAGCATCCGCACGCCTGATAGCATCCGTCCTCCCGGTCAGATCAGACCGGCGATCCTTCCCGTGCGGGCCAGCACATCCAAGGCAAAATCCAGATCCTCCCGCGTATGGGAAGCCGTCACGATCAGCCTGACTCGACCCTTGTCCATCGCGACGGTCGGGTAGACGATGCCCTGCGC
This sequence comes from Cohnella hashimotonis, assembly GCF_030014955.1. NCBI lineage: Bacteria > Bacillati > Bacillota > Bacilli > Caryophanales > Paenibacillaceae > Cohnella > Cohnella hashimotonis. The sequence continues at coordinate 661,786 of NZ_JAGRPV010000001.1, read as the reverse complement.
ATAGACGCCTTCGGCGAGCAGCGCGTCGGAGAAGCGCATCGTGTCCGCCGGCGATCCGACGATGATCGGGATGATCGGCGTCTCGCTCATGCCGCAGTCAAAGCCGAGCGCGCGCAGCTTCTCCCTGCAATAATTTGCGTTGCTCCACAGCCGCTCGATCAGCTCCGGACTGCGCCCCAGCACGCGAACGGCCGCCAGGCACGATGCCGCGACGGCAGGCGTCTGCGATGTGCTGAACAGAAACGAGCGCGCTTTGTGGATCAAGTAATCCTTGAGCAGCGCGGAGCCCGCCATATATCCGCCCGAGACGCCGATCGCCTTGGACAGCGTACCGACCTGGATGTGCACGCGGCCGTGCAGGTCGAAGTGGTCGGTCGAGCCTTTGCCGTTGCGTCCAAGCACGCCGCTTGCATGCGCGTCGTCGACGTATACGATAGCATCGTACCGCTCGGCGAGCTCGACGATGGCCGGCAGCGGCGCGATGTCGCCGTCCATGCTGAACACGCCGTCGGTGACCACTACGCGCGCGCGGTAGGAAGCGCTCTCCTTCAGCGCTTGCTCCAGCTGATCGAGGTCTTTGTGCGCGAAAACCTTGCGGCTTGCCTTGGTCAGCCGGATGCCGTCGATGATGCTGGCATGGTTGAGCTCGTCGCTGATAACGACGTCGTCGGGACCCAGGATCGACCCGAGGATGCCCTGATTCGTCGTAAATCCGGATTGGAAAACGAGCGTCGCCTCCGTGCCCTTGAACGCGGCCAGCTCGCGCTCGAGCTCTCCGTGAATGTCGAGCGTGCCGGCGATCGTACGTACGGAGCCGCTGCCGACGCCGTATTTTTCAATCGCTTCGATCGCTGCGCGCTTCAGCTCCGGATGCGCGGTCAGGCCCAGGTAGTTGTTGGAGGACATCTGCAGCACCCGGCGTTCGCCGAGCGTCATCCAGCTGCCCGATCCGCCCTCCCATTCCGTCAATTTTCGGTATCTGCCGTCAGCCCGGAGCTGCTCGAGCTCCTTCGATAAAAAGTCCAGGTTTGCCATCGTCATCTGTCGACTCCTTCCCTATCGTTCGTTTCTATGATTAACTGTGCGTAAATACGACCTTGCCGCAATTGCCCGACTTCACCAGCTCGAACGCCTCTTCGTAGCGGTCCAGCGTGAACGTATGCGTGACCAGTCCGTCCAGCCGCAGCGCCCCCGAATCGAGCAGCCCTTTCATTTGGTACCATGTCTCGTACATGCGGCGGCCGGTAATGCCGTGAACGCTAATGCCTTTGAAAATCAGGTGACGCGCCAGGTCGATCGGCACGTCGTCCGTCGGGATGCCGAGCAGCGAGATGCGGCCCGCGTTCGCAGCCGCCTCGAACCCGCCGCGGATGGCCGCCGGGTGGCCCGACATCTCGAGCACGACCTCGGCGCCTTCGCCGCCGGTGAGCTCGCGAATCGCTTCGGCCATCGGCGTCTGCGCGCTGTTGACGAGCGCGTCGGCGCCCATCTGTCTCGCCATCTCCAGGCGGTTGGCGCGGACGTCGACGGCGATGATCTTGCCGGCGCCGCATGCGCGCGCCACCGCGATCGCCATCAAGCCGATGGCGCCTGTGCCGATGACGGCGACGGACCTGCCGACGATGTTGCCGGCGAGGACCGTCTGCACGGCGTTGCCCAGCGGATCCTGCAAGCACGCCAGCTCGAACGGCATCTCGGGACGGTTGTGAATGACGTTGCCTGCGGGCAGCACCGCATACTTGGCGAAGCAGCCCGGCGCCGAGATGCCGAAGCTGCGTGTGTTGGCGCATACATGCCCGTTCCCCGTCCGGCAGGCCTTGCAGTGGCCGCACACGATGTGTCCTTCGCCGGACACGCGGTCTCCGACCTTGACGTTGGTCACCCGCTCGCCGACGGCTTCGACGACGCCCGCGAATTCGTGCCCGAAGACGTTCGGCGTCACGACGGCGCTCTCGGCCCAGGCGTCCCAGTTGTAAATATGCAGATCCGTGCCGCAGATGGAAGACGCTTTCACTCGGACCAGTATATCCTCCGGCCCCGGGACGGGCACCGGCACCTCCAAAAGTGCCGCACCAGGCCCCCGTTCCGTTTTCACCAGCCCGAGCATCGTTTTCTCCCGCATTGTCATCACCCTCGCATCGAGTTAAACTCGCTATGTACAATATATTATACAATTGTATTATATATTGTACAACGGATTTATTATGGGGTTTATATCCGCCTAGCGTCCGGTATAATGGAGAGAAAATAACGAGGCTTGGGTGGATACGATGGACGCGATTCATAAGAAAGTCGGCAAGAACCTGCAAGCCGTGCGCAAATCGCGCGGCCTCAGCCTGGATCAGGTGGCCGAGCTGACGGGCGTCAGCAAGGCGATGATCGGCCAGATCGAACGGGGCGACTCCAATCCGACGATCTCCGTGCTGTGGAAAATCGTCAACGGCTTAAAAATTTCGTTTACGTCGCTCATTGAAGAGACCAAAGCGGAAGTCACGGTCGTCGACATTGGCGAGATCGAGCCTTTCCTGGAGGAAGACGGCGCTTACCGCTCGTTCCCGATGTTCCCCTACGACCAGCGCAAAGGCTTCGAGATCTACGCGGTCAGCATGGATCCGGGCTGCAGCCACGAATCCGAGCCGCACAACGAAGAGGTCGAGGAGTATATCGTCGTGACGGACGGCTCGCTCGACGTCGAGGTCGGCGGCGAGACGTACGCGGTCGGCGCGGGCAACGCCGTGCGCTTCCCCGCGGACCAGCCGCACGCCTACCGGAACAACACCGACCAGGTCACTACCTATATTACGCTCATTCACTACCCTTCGTGATGCGCGAAGACCCGCTTTCCGGAATATCCGGGGAGCGGGCCTTTTTCATTTCAGGAACCGTCGTTTTTTCCTGACAAAATACGCGCAGGGTATACGCTCCTGCCGTCTTCGCGGTTTTTGTTGCGCCATTTTAAATCTCCATGCTTCTCCACATCATGAGCGCGGCGCCGGTGGCGACCGCGTCCTCGCGCAGCTCGCCTTTGGTGAAGATCGGCTGGTACATCGGATAGTAGTAAACGTTCTGGCGGGCAGTCTCGATGGCGGTTTTGTAAAAGCGTTCATCCGAGTAGATGAGCGATCCGCCCAGGATGACGGTCTCCGGGTGGAACATGTTAATCATGTTGGCGAGGCCGATGCCGAGATACACGGCCGCGCCGTCGAACAGTTCGAGCGCGGCCGGATGCCCCTGCCTCAGCGCCTGCAGCAGGTCTTCGTAGCGGATCTGCTCCGGCGCGAGCCGCAGCTGCTCCGCCCAGCCTCCGCGCCCCAGCTTCGCCTGCGCTTGCGCCTGCTTTTCCAGCGCCTGAATGGAGGCGTACGCCTCCAGGGCGCCAAAGTTGCCCCCCTCGTGCAGCCGGGTACCGTCCGCCTGGATAATCATCTGTCCGACGGCACCTTCCAAATCGATCGAGCCGTGAACGATCCTGCCGTTCGACATCATCGCGGACCGCAGCCCGATCCCGGCATGCACGTACAGCATATGCTGAGGATTGGAACGCCGCAGCGCCCAGCGCTCGCCCATGAGCGCCGCGTTCGCGCCGTTCTCGAGATGCGAATTGAAGCCGGTCGCCTCCTCGGCCATTCGGCAGATCGGGACGTCCTGCCAGCCCGGCGCCGCGAAGTGAAGCGGCCGAAGCACGACGCCTTGCTCGCGGTCCAGCGGACCGACTGCGCCGATGCCGAAACCCTTCACCTGGCTTGGCTCGATCTTGTGGTCGAACAAAATGGCCTTGATCGTTTTCTCCGCATGCGCGATCAGCTTGTCCGGCGTCATCGCTTCGTCCATGCGCCAGCGGGTGAACGACATCGGGTTCATGCGGACGTCGAAGAAGCCGAGCGAGGCATGGGACCGGGAAATCTCCAGGCCGAAAAAGTAACCGAATGCCGGATTCGTCTCGTACACGATCGGCCTTCTGCCGCCGCTGGACGGGCCAAGGCCCGAAGCTTGGATCAGCCGGTCCGCGGTCATCTCTTCAAGCGTGCGCGTAAGGGTGCTGCTCGGTATCCGGAAGCGATCCAACAGCTCGGCCTTGGAAGCGAAGCCCTGCTCGGCGATATGGCGATAGATCAATTCCTTGGACGTGGGCACTCGATTGGCGCGATTCATGGGCGGGGCACTTCCTCACTCGTTCGTTCGGCTCTCATTATTCCTTCTATTATATCGAAACGCCCTACCACGAGCCATACCACGGTCTTCCGGTCGGTTTAATGCCAAAATGAATTAAAGTAAAAATTATTATTCCATATAAAAAGATATTATAGCCTTAATATTGAATACTTAATTCCATTTTGGAATAAAGATGTTATACTGATGGAGACGGGAGGCATAGCCATGACCGCTAATAGAAAGCTCCATCTCTCGCTTTTCCTCGTGTTTTTGAAAATGAGTCCTTTTACGTTCGGCGGCGGATACGCGCTGATCCCGGCAATCGAACGCGAGGTCGTCGAAAAAAAGCAGTGGCTTCACGAAGAGGAAATCGCCGATTTGTTCGCGGTATCGGGAACGGTGCCCGGCGCGGTCGCGGCTAATTCGGCCGCCTTCATCGGCTATCGCATCGGCGGCGTATCCGGCGCGATCGCGGCGCTGCTCGGCATCTGTCTGCCTACCTTCGCCCTCATGATCGTCTTGTCGATCTTTTACGTTCAATTCAAGGACAATCCGAAAATCGAAGCGGCTTTTACCGCTATACGTGCCACGGTCGCCGCGCTCATCGCCTTCGCGGCGATCAAAGTCGCCCGATCTTCGATCGTGGACTTCGCATCCGGCGCGCTCGCCACGGCGGCCGCGCTCCTGCTTTTTACAGGCATCCATCCGCTATGGGTCGTCGCGCTGGGCGCAACCGCAGGCATCCTCTTGGTACAATTCCGGGCGTTGACGGGCAAGGGCCCGAAGATCAAGGAAAAAGAGCCGGTCTTCGATTACATGATATAATTTGAGCAAATGAGGTTTGAGACATGCTGATCCAACTGTTCGCCATGTTCTTCCTCGTCGGGCTCGTCTCCTTCGGAGGCGGGTACGCGATGATCCCGCTCATTCAGGAAGAGATCCTGAACCGCCATCACTGGATGGCTGCCGGACAACTCGCGGACATCGTAGCGGTCGCGGGCATGTCTCCCGGTCCGATCGCCACCAACATCGCGGTGGCGGTCGGCTATCAAGAGGCCGGATGGCTTGGGGCGGCTATGGCGGCGCTGGCGGTCGTACTGCCTTCGTTTGCGTTGATTCTGGCGGCGGGCAAGCTTTTTTTCAAATATCGCGATAACCCCAGGGTGGCGGCGGCCTTCTACGGACTGCGCGCCGTCGTCGTCGGACTGATTGCGTATGCGGCCGTATCGTTCGCGCGGCATGCCGGCATGCTGACGGCAACGCCGGATTGGCAAACTTGGTGCCAGCTCGCTATTTTCGTAGGCTCCCTGTTCGCGCTCATCTATTTGCACAAGCATCCGTTCGTCGTCATCCTATTATCCGGCTTGGTCGGCATCGCGCTTTACGGCTAGCCGACTTTTTTTGAGAATCCTTCAATCCCCTACCGAATGGAGCGAACCTACATTGGAAGAGCAAGTCAGCCCTTGCTGCGCCGCGCGCAGATCGTCCGTACAAGCGGACATGGCCGGAGCCGTCGCGCCGCCGCCTGAAGCGATCGCCCCGCTTGGCCGCGGGACGCCTCCGGGACCCGAGCTTGATGCGCAAATGATTTTGCTCCCAGGCGGCGAGTTCGTCATGGGTACGGACGCGGCCGACGGATTTCCCGCAGACGGCGAAGGCCCGCCGCGTCACGTTCGGGTGGACGGCTTTTACCTGTCGGCCCATGCGGTCTCCAATGCCCAATTCCAAGCGTTCGTGGCAGCTACCGGCTACGTCACCGAAGCGGAGCGTTTCGGCTGGTCCTACGTTTTTCATCTGTTCGTCTCCGAGAGCGTCAGGCAAAGCGTGAGCAACGTGCCGCAGTCGACGCCTTGGTGGTACGTCGTGAACGGCGCCCGCTGGGACAAGCCCGAAGGGCCCGACTCCGGCATCGGGGAACGAATGGACCATCCGGTCGTCCACGTCACCTGGCAAGACGCAGCCGCCTACTGCAGCTGGGCCGGCGGACGACTGCCGACCGAGGCCGAGTGGGAGTATGCCGCCAGAGGCGGTCTTGCGCGCAAGACTTATCCGTGGGGGGATCTGCTGAAGGAAGGCGGGGAGCACCGCTGCAACATCTGGCAGGGCAAGTTTCCGGTGAAAAACAGCGAGAGCGACGGCTATGCGGGCACCGCGCCCGTCGACGCGTACGCCCCCAACGGCTACGGCCTCTACAACATGGCGGGCAACGTGTGGGAATGGTGCGCGGATTGGTTTACGCCCGCCTACCATGCGGTTACCGCCGCGTCGAATCCAAGATTCGACCAGCCGACAGACAAGCGCTCCATGCGGGGCGGTTCTTATCTGTGCCACCGTTCCTACTGCAACCGGTACCGCGTCGCCGCGCGCAGCTCGAACACGCCGGACAGCTCCGGCGGCAACTGCGGATTCCGCATCGCGCGATCGCGCTGAGGAGGGAAATCGGATGGCAAAGAAGACGCATATCTGGCTGATTACCGCGGATCAGATGCGGGCGGACGCGCTGGGAATCGAAAATCCGGCCGTGCGCACGCCGTCGCTTGACGCGCTGGCCGCCGAAGGCGCCGTCGTCGAGAGCGCCTACTGCGCGAGCCCCGTATGCACGCCTTCCCGCGCGTAGATCTTTACCGGCCGGTATCCGCACGTTCACGGCGCGTGGAATATCGGGTTGTCGTTAAATGAAGACGAAGTCACGCTGGCCGACCTTCTGAAGGCGGCAGGCTATCGGACGGTCGGCATCGGAAAGATGCATTTTCGCCCGCAGTGCAAACCGTGCTTCTCTTCCGAGCCGGAGGATCCTCGTTTCCGCGACCGCGTCCCCATGATCGTTCGCGGACCGGGCATCCTTCCCGGACAGCGCGTATCCGCGCTGATGGAACACGTCGACATCGTGCCGACCCTGATCGACGCCGCAGGGCTCGAACGCGCCTCCGGCTTGCTGGGCGCATCGCTCATGGAGACGCTCCGCGGGCGCTCGGCCGGCGTCCGGGACTCGGCCATGACGGCCTATGACGCCCACGACCGCGGCATTAGCACCAAGTGCCTGCGCACTTCGCGCTATAAGCTCGTCGTCTTCGCCGGAGAGACGTACGGCGAGCTGTACGACCTGCAGGAAGATCCGGGCGAGAATCGCAACCTGTTCGAGGACCCGGCCAGCCGCGAACTCCGCCGCCGGATGATGGAGCTGCTCGTGCAGCGCATGATCCGGGACCAAGATCCCTTGCCCGTGCGGCAGGCGAATTGGTAGATGAATCGGTGTCCGCGCTCGGCGATCCTTAGTCGACCGCAGGACCAAAAAAGCGGCAGCCCAAGACGATTAAAACGCGTCCGGGACTGCCGCTTTTTTTTGCATCATGCCTCTTAATCCCGCGCTTAGAGCGGAATGCCGTACACCTGCGTCTCCACGTAGTGATTCCACGCGTTAACGCTGCTGCCGTTCGACCAGATCCGCACGTACCTTGCCGTCACGGGATTAAAGACGATCTCCTTGCCCGCCGCCGTCTCGGCATACTCGGCGTCCGTGCCCGCGCCCTTGCCGGCGCTGTTGTTCGCGTCGTTGTTAAACACCGTCGTCACGCCCGAGGAGAAGTCGGCCGTCGTCGACAGTTGAACGATGACGTCCCGGTAGATCCGGTTGTCGTAGAAGCGCCACAGCTTCACGCGGTTCACGGCGTAGCTCGCGCCCAGGTCGATCTGCAGGTACTGCAATCCCTGATCCAGTCCCGCGTACAAGTTTTTGTCCCCCGCCGCGCCGTCCGTCGCATAAGCGGCATTATTGACGAAGCTGCCCGAGGTCGGCGTCTTACCCGCCACCGCGTTCGCGACCGCCGGATGCTCGAACGCGCCGCGGTCGGGCTTTTGAACGTAGAGCGCATTGCCCCAAAAGTCCTTGCCTCCGTTGGACGCGAAGGCGATGCCGCGGTCGATGGCCGGCGAGGCGGGCTGCAGCTTGTAGCCGTCCAGCGCATCGATCCCAGTCCCGCTCCCCGGGCCGACGAACAGCGGATTGGACGTGATCGCGTTGGCGTCGGGAATAACGTTCGCCGTCGGCACATTGTTGCCGTAGAATACGTTGCTGTCGTACGTCCAGGTTGTTTTTTTCGTATAGCCGCCCGTGCCCAGATTGTAGAAAATGTTGTTCTTGAACGTCGCGGCGCCGTTGCCGCCTTGATTCACCAGCAGATTATTCGCGATGCCGGATCCGACGTAGAACACGTTGTTGTAAAACTGCATATTGCCGTAATTGGCCCCGCTGCACACCGTGATCATCTGGTACTTGTCGTTCTGGCTGATATTGTAACGGAAGATGCCGTCCGTCACCGAGCCGCCCGTCTCGTTCTGGCAGATGAGCACCGTGCCGCCCTCGTTGTCGTGGCTGTAATTGTATTGGAAGACGAGTCCCTTCGTGCCGTTGTCGAAGTCGAAGGACATGCCGTCCTTAATCGTCTTGCCGCCGGACACCTCGTTGTACTGAAAGACCGTATAGTCGCCGTTGTACGTCCACATGCCGGCGTTGTAGTCGACCTGCGCCTCATTGTAGCCGTCGACGCGGTTGCGCTCGACGAGCGCGCCCGTCGACACGTGCGGGACGATGCCGTCGCCGCTCACGTGAAGCACTTCGTTGCCCCGGATGACCACCCCGGTCGCGGGCGTCCACGGCCGGTTCGGGTTGCGGACCCCGCCCTGCTGGTCGCGGTCGTACCATTCGGAGTTGATCATGATCCCGGTGCGGGTGACGCGCTCGACCTTGTTGTTCTCGATCAGCACCTGATCGAACTTGGTGACGCGGTTCGGCGAGCCGTCGGACCTGGCCCGCACGACGACGTTGATGCCCGCGCTGCCGTACACTGTCTTTGTGTGCAGACCGTTGACGTCGTGGATATACAAGTCGTGCAGGTGAATGTCGTGAAGCACGGCGACATTGACGATATCGCTCGAGGCGCCCGCTTGATAGTCTTCGCCGATGACAAGCACGCCGCTGCGGGCCGTCGTCCCCTGCGTCGCGGTCTGATTCGTAATCTCGAGATGGCCGATGCTCCAATATTCCTGGTTGTAGAGCCGGATGACCGCGTTCGCGCCCTGGCCGTCGATCCGCGGATCCGCGCCCGTGCCGTACCGGTCTATCACGATCCGGCTGCTGGCGGTCCCGGAGCCTTGCGGCTGCAGCGTGCCGGTCCACGTTCCCCCGGCCTTCAGCAGAATCTTGTCACCCGGTCCGAACGTCGTTGCGTTTACTTTGGTCAGCGACTTCCAGGCGGCCGTCTGCGACAGTCCGGTATTGCCGTCGCTGCCCGCCGCCGCATCTACGTAATACGTCTTGTTGTCCGCATGCGCCGTTCCGTTCACGAAGAGACAAGCAAAAAGAATGACGAGGCCGTACATCCAATATTGCGCTTTCATGAATATTCCTCCTTTGGATTCGGTGCGCGTTAAAGACGAACAGCTTCCGGACGACCCTCTCTCGCAAGCGGCTGTCAGGAAGCTGTTCAAATCGGGTGCCGGGTCCGGCAGGACCCGGCGAATAAAAGACGGTGTTACTGAATGCCTTCTTCCTTCGCCTTCGCGTTCACTTCCTCGATCATCTTGTCGAGGCCCTTCGCCTTGTAGCTTTTCAGGATATCGTTCCAGGCCTTCTCGACCGGCTCCTTGGACAGCATGACCTTAAGCAGGTCGTCCTGATCGAGCACGGAGAACTTATCCTTGGTCGGCGTAGACATATAGGTCAAACGTATGTCGTAATCCGGCACTTTCGTGTTTTTCAGCACCCAATCGATATAATCGACGGCTTCCTTGCGGATCGACTCGTTCGCGATGAGCGGATTGTTCATGTCGTAGCTGTCGGACGTCTCGTAGGCGACCAGCTGCCGCAGGAAATTGCGAGCCGGGTACTTTTCGTTCAGCGAGGCCGTTTCGATCATAACCTTTTTGCCGCCTTCGACCTTGTAGTCCACGCCTTCTTTGCCGTAGATCAGCAGGTCCTTGCCTTCGGGCGACAGGATATAGTCGTACAGCGCCATGATGCGGTCCATCTTCTTGTCGTCGACCCTGCTGCTGAAGTAGCTCTCCGACCAATACGTCTTGAAGACCGCGTGCGCGCGCTCGCCGTCGGGACCGACGAGCGGCTTCAGCACCTTGACGCTCTGCGTGATGTCCGTATCCGGATATGCGGTCTTCCAGCGCTTCTCGTAGATCTCGCCGTTGAAGTTGACGAAGCCGCCGCCGCTGAGCAGGGCCGCCGCCTTGCCGGACACGAATTTATCGTACGAATCGGAGCCCTTGGCGAGCGCGATGTCCGGATCGATCAGTCCCTTGTCGTACATGTCCCGCATGTTCTGCAGCGCGGGCAGCGCCTTTTTGGAAAATACCGCGGGCACGAGCTTGCCGTCCTCCTCGATCCACTTGAAGTCGCTGCCGCTGCCGTCGCTCGTGGCGACGGGATTGCCGTACAGCCAGAACAGGCCGCCGATCAGCTTGTTCTGCGTCGTCGTGAGGCCCGCGATGCGCTTGCCTTCCGGGTCCGCCTTCGTGATCGCTTCGAGCATCGCCTCGAACTCGTCCCAAGTCTCAGGCTCCTTCGTAATGCCGGCCTTTTGGGCCAAGTCCCAGCGATACAGCACGACGCGGTCGAGCGCGCTCCAATCGACGCTCGGGAACATTCTCCGCGGCACCGTATAATATTTGCCGTCCACGCTCAGTCCCTTGATGTCCGGCGCCTCGAAGTATTCGGCGAGGTTCGGGTACTTGGCCAGGTCCGGCAGCGCCTTGACGACGCCCTGCTCGACCCACTTGCGCTGATACTGGGTGCCGATCGCGTCGATCGCGAAGATGTCCGGCAGCTGGTCCGACGCCGCCCACATCTGGATTTTTTGCGCGTAGTCGTCCCATGTCGTGTTGACGGGCTTCAGCGTAATATTGAATTTTTGGAGCACTTCCTGCGCGATCGGGTCCTTGGCGATCTTGGCGATCTCGGCGTCCGCGTCCCAGAACGCGACCGAGATCTCCATCGGATCCTTGTACGGATTGTCCGCCGCGGCGGAAGCGCCTTGCGACGCGGCGAAGCCCGATGCCGCGGGGGATGCGGCCTGATTGTTGCCGTTGTTGTCGTTGCCTCCGCAGCCGGCGAGCAATGCCGTGGACAGCGCCAGACCGGCCGCGACTGCCGTAAGTTTTTTAACCATGCGAATGAATCCTCCCTTTGACGATTATAGGATAAAATTTTTATATGGTTAAAAAATTTCTTATCCCTGTCCTTTGTTGGTCCTATCCTTTGATGGAGCCGACCATGATGCCCTTGTCGAAGTGCTTCTGCAGGAACGGATAGACGGCGATGATCGGCAGGCTGGAGACGACGATCGCGGCCATCTGCAGCGCCGGCGCGTACACCTTGGCGGACTGCCGCTGCTCCGCCAGCGTTTGGGCCATCAGGCTCAGCATGGAGTTGGACGTGATCAGCGTTTCCCGCAGGTAGATCTGCAGCGGGGCCTTCGAGGCGTCGCTGATGAAGATGAGCGCGTACCACCATTCGTTCCACCGCTCCACCGCGTAGAAGAGCGCGAAGGTCGCCATGAACGGCGCCGAGATCGGCAGGATGATCTTGTAGAGAATGTACAGGTCGTTCGCCCCGTCCAGCTTGGCCGATTCCTCCAGGCTCTCCGGGATACCGCCGAAGTAATTTTTCATGATAATCAGGTAAAACGTATTGAGTCCGGCCGGGACGATCATGACCAGCAGGTTATTGACGAGACCGAGGTCCTTGACGATCAGGTAAAACGGAATCAGGCCGCCGTTGAAAAACATGGTGAACAGGATAAGGCTCAGCATCGCATTGCGCCCCGGCATGCCCCGCTTGGACAAGGCATACGCGCCCGCCACGGAGATCGCCATGCTGAACGCGACGCCCGCGGCGGTGACGATAACGGAGTTCAGGAACGACGTCCAGAACTTCGTGTCCTCGAGCAGCAGCTTGTAGGCGGTCAGGTCGAACGAGAGCGGGAGAATGTAGAAGTCGCTCTTGCTGATCGCCTCGAACTTGGCCACCGAGACGATCAGGACGTTGTAGAACGGAAAAAAAGTAATGACGGCTAGGAGCCCCAGGACGATAAACGCCCCGATATCGAACGGACTCCATTTTTTCTTCGCAGCGGCCGCGCTGGCGCTCATGGGCGATCCTCCTATGCTGTCTTCGTTAATAGAGCCCCTGCTCCCCCATCCGCTTGGCGAACGTATTGGCCGCCCACAGCAGCACGAGGCTGATGACCGACTTGACGACGCCGACCGCGGTCATATAGCCGAAGTCTCCGCCGACGGTGAAGGACGTCCGGTAGATGTACGTGTCGATCGTGTCCGCTACGGAATAGACCGGAGAGCTGTAGAGGTTAAAAATCTGCTCGAAGCTGGCTCCCTGCGTCAGCATCTGCCCGACGTGAAGGATCAGCAGCACGGAGACGGTGCTCTTGATGCCCGGCCACGCGATGCTCAGCAGCCTGCGGAATCGTCCGGCGCCGTCCACCTCCGCGGCCTCGAACAGCTCGGGATTGATGCCCGCCAGCGCCGCCAGATAGATGATCGAATCCCAGCCGATCTCCCGCCAGACGTGGGTGATGTACAGGATCGGCCTGAACGCCCTCTCGTCCACGAGCGGCGAGCTCGGGTCGGCCCCGAACAGCATCGCGATTTGGTTGTAAATGCCGTCCTTGCTCAGGATGTTCATGACGATGCCAGCGAGCACGACCCAGGAGATGAAGTGCGGAAACGTGAGGATCGTCTGGAAAAACCGCCGGGCCTTGTTGCGGGAAAATTCGTACAGCACGATCGCCAGGACGATCGGCATGGGAAAGTGAATGACCAGCTTCATGACGCTGATGACAATCGTGTTGAAAAAGGCCGTGCGGAACTCGGGATCGGTCAGCAGCGTCTTGAAATTGTCCAAGCCCGTCCACGGACTGCCCAGGATGCCCTTGCCGTAGTTAAAGGTCTTGAACGCCAGCGTCACGCCGTACATCGGTCCGTAGCTGAAGAGCGCGTACCAGACCAGGATCGGCAGCACCATGAGATAGAAGTACTTGTACTGCAATATCGTCTTGCCCAAGCTCCGCCTCGGAGCCCGGGCCGTCGTCGGATCGGCCAACCCTCTCCCCCGCCTTCCATGTTGTCTTTGGCGCCAAGTAAGCGTTTTATATGCTAAATTATAAGGAGCGCAAAAGCGGCCGAGTATAGAGGATTCACGCCGAAGATGTGGACTTTACATACGTGACGGCACAGGGTGCTGCAGGTTCGGAGGATCGGACATATCGAACGTAAGATCGTCCATACCCGCGCCCTGCGGGAGCCGATAGGATGAACCTAAACAGGAGCGAGCAAAAAAGCAAAAAAGCGATTCGGGAGGACTAACATGCATACAGCGATAATCGCCGACGACGAACCATGGATCGTGGAGGGCATCAAAGCGGCGGTGGACTGGGCCAAGTACGGCTTCGAGGTGATCGGGGACGCCGAGGACGGACAGGCGGCGCTGGCGCTGATCGAGGCGCTGCGCCCGACGCTGGTCTTCACCGACATCAAGATGCCGGCGATGAACGGCCTGGAGCTGATCCAGCGGGGCAAAGCCGTCTCTCCGGACACGCTGTTCGTCGTGCTTAGCGGACACGCGGAGTTCGCCTACGCGCAAAAGGCGATCAACTACGGCACCTTCGGCTACTGCCTGAAGCCCTTCGAGATCGACGAGATTCACGGGATGCTCTCGCGGATCGCGCAGCATCTCGAATCGAGCGAAAAGAAAGCGCCGACCTCCCATTCGTACGCGCTCTACGAAGCCATCTGCTCGGGCGACCTGGATCGGATCAGCCGACTCTTGGATAAGAGCGGCATGCCGGTATCGGTCGGGACGCCACTCGTCCCCGTCGTGGTGCAAGGCCGGCATACGCCGCCCGCCGTGCCGGGCATCGTCTGCCTGTCGTTCCCCATGAGCAGCAGGCGGCACGGTTATTTAATGGAGGAGCGCCGAAAGGCGGCTTTCCTCCAGGGGATCGGCGGCGCCGGACGGCCGGTCGAATTCGGCGTCGGCGTCGGCCCGTCCCTCTCGGACGTCGCGGAGCTGGACGCCGCTCTCGAAGCCGCTTCGCTCGCGGCCTACGGCATGTTCGCCACGGGCCGGCCCGGCGTCTACCCGGCGGCCGCCGCTGCCGTCGAGCGCCCGATCGAAGAGCGGCTCCGGGAGATCGCCAAGACGCTCGAGCGCAAGGACCGGCTGGGCTTCATCGCGGCCATGGATTCGGCCAAGGCGGGATTCCGCGACGGCGCCCTCACGATCAAGGAAGCGTACGTGCTCTATACGTCGGTGCTGTATCTGTTCCCGCGGGAGGGCTCCAAGCCGAGCGGTCGCTTTTTCGAAGGCTACGAGCAGCTCTATTACCGGTACGGCACCGCGGAGGCGATGGTGGACGACCTGACGGCGATGACGCTGGATTCGTTCGAGGAAGGCGTCGAAGCGGCGGAAGCCGGGATCTCCCACAAAAAGGTGAAGGAGATCGTCCTCTACATTCGCAACCGCTTCAACCAGGAGCTCTCGATCCAAAGTCTGGCGGAGCAGTTCTATTTGAGCCCGAATTATTTGTGCCAGTTGTTCAAGCGCGAGGTCGGCGAGACGATCGTGGAGCATATCTCGCGGCAGCGCATCGAATACGCCTGCAAGCTGCTGGAGGATACCGATCTGTCCATCTATCAGGTGGGGGAAAAGTGCGGGTTCCACGATTATTTCTACTTCACCCGGATCTTCAAGCGATACCGCAAAATGACGCCGACGCAATACCGGGAGCGGTCATGAACGCATTCGGCAGGCTGTCCATCCGGACGCAGGTGCTCCTGATCGGCGCGCTCATCGTCGCCATCATCCCTTTCGTCATCGTACGCGTGTACCAGCAGTCCAGCGCGACGGTCATCAGCCAGAACACCGAGTACAATACGGAGCTCGTCTCGATCCTCAAGCAGCGGGTATCGGCCAACTATGCCAACGTGTCCGCGCTCATGATGAACCTCGGCTACGACGCCACCCTGCAGAAGTTTCTGCTGGAGCCCGACAAGCTCAAGCAGTACGACCTGTCGCAGAAGGTCGAGAGCCTGATGAGCATCGCGCGCAATACGAACCAGGATATCCTCGACATCGTCGCGGTCGGGCGCACCGGCTCTTATACGTCCTTGGCGGGCAGAACCCAGCGCATCCGGGAGCTGATGGCGACGGCGGGCGGGGACGGCACCGTGCACTACCGCGGCTACAGCCCGCCGGACAAGGTGCTCGACAAGGGCAAGCTGCTGTTCGGCATGAACATCTTCGCTTCGGGCGACACCCAGTTCTACGGCGAGAAGATCGGTTACATCCTGGTCGTCTTAGACATCCAGTCCATTCATTCGGCGTTCGAAGGCTATCCTCGGCTGGCCGGCACGAACTTCTTCATGATGGACGATAAAGGCGTAATCTACGCGAACGGCGGCGATTGGGAGCGCATGCTCGACAATATGGGGATCGGCGACGAGGGCGATGAGAACCAAGCGGCGGAAGCGGGCAAAGCGGCCGTCCGGAAGATCGGCGGCAAGAAATACGCCGTCCAGACGTTCGCGCTGCCGGAGATCTCGGGCAAGATCGTGACGGCCGTCCCGATCCACAACCTAATGAAGGAGCTCGAGCGGCTGCGCAAGACCAGCTATTGGCTGCTCGCCGTCACGCTGCTGGTCGTCTCGATCCCTTACGCAATGCTCATGGTCAATATTTTAAGGCCGCTGACCCGGCTTATGCGGTTCATGAAGCGGCTGAAGGGCGGCAATCTGGAGGTGCTCCACGACAAGGTGGACCTGAAGGGGTATGCGGAGATCGAGGTCATCTCGAGCGAATTCAACACGATGATGGGACGCATCAACGACCTGACCGGGCAGCTCGTAGACGCGACGTCGAAGCTGTACCAGGTCGATCTGGAGAAACAGAGGGCCGAATACGCCTACCTGCAGAGCCAGATCAACCCTCACTTCCTGAGCAACACGCTGGATTCGATCAAAGGCATCGCCATCGTAAAGGGGAACCAGGACATCTTCGAGATGACGACGGCGCTCAGCTCGATGCTGCGCTACAGCATCAAAGGCAAGGACGAGGTGAGTCTGGCGGACGAGCTGAAAATCGCGGAGGCCTGCGTCAAGATCCACCAGGGCCGGTTCCCCGGCAGGCTGACGTTCAAGCTCGTCTGCCCGGAGGAGCTGCAGGACATCCCCGTGCCGCGGATGATCGTCCAGCCGATCGTCGAGAACGCCCTCGGACACGGGCTAGAGCCACGCGGCCGAGGCGGCGTCCTGCTCATCTGCGCCTCGGAAAACGCGGACGGCCGGCTCGAGATCGCCGTCGAAGACAACGGCGTCGGCATCGAGCCGGATCGCTTGGCGCTCTTGACGGCGTCGCTCGCGAGCAGGAACGCGGAGGCGAGCGGGCATATCGGCGTCCGCAACGTGCATAACCGGCTGTGGCTCAAGTACGGGGAGCCCTGCGGCGTTCGGCTGGAGAGCGAGCCCGGACGCGGGACGAAGGTCGTGCTGACGCTGACGGGCCGCCGGGCGGATGCAAACGATACGCGGTCCGGGGATGAGGCGGTCTGAAGGCCCCGGGATAAGGCTGTTTAGCGGCGTAGGATGATGCCGTCCGAGCGGCGAGAAATGCCGCGGCGCCCGCAGCCACGGCATTTCTCGCCGCTCGCGTTAATGGAACCTTCCGTACAACGGAATAAACAGCAGCGACGTCACGATGCCGGCCAGCGCCATGGACACGCCGCTGACGCTGCCCTGCAGCTCGGAATCCCGGATCACGCGGCCGGTGCCGATGCCGTGGGAGGAGGTGCCGATGGCGACGCCGATCGGCATATCGCCGGAGATGCCCGCCCGGCGCAGCAGCGCGGGGCCGACCATGCTGCCGAGCAGCCCGGTCAGGACCGTCAGCACGGCGGCGAGCTCCGGAATGCCGCCGGCCTGGCGGGCGATCTCGACCGAGATCGCGCTGGAGACGGACTTCGGCATCATGGTCGCCATGAGCTCCCGCGTCCCGCCCATCAGCCAGACGAGCAGCCCGGCGCCGGCGATGCCGCTCACCGATCCGATCGTAACCCCGGATAGGATCGCGGCGAAGTATCGACGCAGGAAGTGCCGCTGCTTGTAGAGCGGAACGCCCAGCGCCACGGTCGCGGGTCCCAGGAAAAAGGTGATCAGATCGCCGCCGGCCCGATAGTCGTCATAGGGAATATCAAGCATAAGCAGCAGCGCGATGATCGCGCCCGAGCAGACGAATAGCGGATGGATCGACTTCCACTTGCCCTGCACCTTCAGGGCGATGACGTAAGCGCCGACGGTAACCGTCACGCCGAACAACGGGTGCGCATAGATCTCGTGCAAGTTCATAAGCCGGCACTCGCCTTTCCCTGCTCGGACTCGGGCGCCAGCGACGCCTTGCGGCCGACCCGGGCGGCGACGCTCCCGGCGACCAGCATGACGATCAAGGTGCTTCCCGCAAGACTGACGGCGATCGCGAGCCCGTTCTCCCGCAGCACTGGCAGGAAGGCGATCGTACCTACGATATACGGCACGAAGAACAGCATCATATGCCGCGTCAGCAGCTCGGCGGAGCGCTCGACCCACTCCAGCTTGACAATACGCAGAAACAAGGCGGCCGTGAACAGAATAAGGCCGATGACATTGCCCGGAATCGGCAGATGCAGTACGTGCTCCGCAACCAATCCTAGCAAATTAAACCCAAGCAAAATGGCGAATCCGGTCATTATCGCACCCTCACCAAACCTTTAAAGGTATAGGCCAGCACCGGCTTGCCACCCAAGGCGATCTCTTCATCCTCGCAAGCTTCTTGAAAGGAAAGCCAATCGTCCTCGTTAAAATGCTGTATCGAGGGGCCGTTGCCTACATGAACGCAAAGCAAATACGACTGCCCCGCGGCGGAACGGCAATCAAGCACGTAATGCGCCGAGGTCTCCCGGCCTTCCCGGACGTAAGCGGTAATGGACGCCTCCTTCGCCCGATCATCGCCGGCGGATGCGATGCCCGCGGCTTCGGGGGTCACGAGCGACGCATTCAGGATGGCCTCGATCCCTTCCCCTGCGAAGCTTTCCGCTTCCGCGAACGAATTGATTTTTCTCATAAAAGCCTTCCTCTCCATTCACTCGTTTTGCCGTTCATGACGGCCTTAATCCGCTTTAGTAGCATTCAGCGGCGTCCCAGATCGCTTGCCCATCCAGCGCAACGACGCCGTTTTCTGTTCGTTTGGCGGAATTCGCCATCGCGCGGGCCAGCGTCTCCGTCGGCAGCGGCTTCTGGCTGCGCAGCACGCCGAGCTTATTCAGATACCGGATCGCCTTCATGCCGGCCACCTCCATCGCCCTATCGCTATTCTTCCGAATCAATACGGGCGGATTGAAGATCGTCAGCTTATCGAACGGCAGCGCCTTAACGGCTTCCTCCAACTTGCCCTTCATCCTTGAATAGAAAAAGCGGGCATCCGGCGAAGCAAAGCCGGCAGAGACCAATACGTAACGGCCGCCCCCCGTTGTCGCTGGCGATCTTGGCAAATCGATACTGGTATCGTAATCAATTTTCCACTGCGCTTCTTTGCTCCCTGCCGCTTTGAGCGTCGTTCCAAGGCACGAAAACAAGACATCGCCCTCCACCACAGTGCTTCCACCGTTCCGGCGCGTCGAAGTCGATCACGTGCACGTTCAGCTTTTCATGCCGGAGATCCGGGGCGCGCCTGACGAAGATGTCGACGTGGTTGAAGGACGGTCTATTCTGGTTTAATGCCCTCGCATATCAAGGTCGTTTAGCGGGAAATCGCTGCTCCCCCAAGTATAAACGATATAATGGTTGCTTTGCGTATCGTCCGGACGAATCTTTTTAAAGCGCAAGTTTCCCCTTTCGGCAGCCCGGATTCTGCTATCCCTTTGCGGTTGGACGATGCAGACGAGCGGCACGGCGATGAACATTAGGAAGAACCCGGCGACAAAAGTTGTCATTAATAGGATGAAGGTTTTATCAAGTGACTACCTCCCGAGTGAACGGCGTCGTTGTGCTTCCCTTTTAAATTACCGCAGTAGCTAAATTTAACGATGATGGCGCATGCCGTGCCGCGGCTAATATTGAAAAGCCGCCCGGTTACCGGGGCGGCTCATTCGACAACGCGTCTGCGAATTCACGCTTCCTGTTCGGCTCCAGGATAAATCATGATCTTGATCGCCTTGTCCTTCTGCGTGCGGGCTGCGTGCAGCGCTTCGTTGATATCCTTCAAGCCGAATGAATGCGTGATGACTTCGGCGATGTCGAGCCCGCTCCCCGCATAAGCCTGGATAGCCGCCTTGTAGGTGTTCGCGTACCGGAATACGCCGTAAATGTTCAGCTCCGAATCGATGATCTTGTCGACGTTGAGCGACACCCCGTTCTCGGGCGGCAAGCCGACGAACACGATGCGGCCGCCCCGCTTCGCCAGGCTCACCGTACTTGCGATGGAGCCGTGGTTGCCCGATGATTCGACGATCACGTCGACCCCCTCGCCGCCCGTCCGATTGGCCAGCTCCGCCGCGATCGAATCGGACAGCGGGTCGAAGACCGCAGTCGCGCCCAGCTTCAGCGCGTATTCCCGCCGGAAGGCGACCACGTCGCTCGCGTAAATCTCCCGGACGCCGAACAGCTTGGCCGCCTGGATGGCCAACAGACCGATCGGACCGAGGCCCGTGATGAATAGCCTGTCGCTCGGCTTCACGTTTGCGCGGTTCATCGCGTGATAGCCCACGGATAGCGGCTCGAGCAGCGCGCCTTCCTCGAAGCTCATCGAATCGGGCAGCGGGAACAGCACGTCCGCGCGCATGGCGATGTAGTCCGCCCAAGCGCCGTCGTCGGGCGGCGTCGCCAGAAAAAACACGTCCGGGCAGAGATTGTACCTGCCGCCCTTGCAATATTCGCATCGTCCGCAAGGGATGCCGGGCTCGATCGCCACCCGGTCGCCAACCTTTAAGTTGGCGACACGCTCGCCGATCTCGACGACCGTCCCCGCAACCTCGTGCCCCAGGATCAAGGGACCGTCAACGACGTATCGCCCGATACGGCCGTGCTCGTAGTAATGGATGTCCGAACCGCATATCCCGATGCACGCGACTTTAATCAGCGCTTCGTCGGGACCCGGCGAAGGCCGATCGATCCGCTCTACCTCGATCCGGCCTTTTTCTTTCATGACTGCCGCATTCATCGTCTTGTTGTCCATTGCTCAGCCTCTCCCCTCTGCCAACTATCGGATTTGTACCGCAGCGATCTCGAATTGCGAATGGCCGTTGGTCTCTAGGCATACGATGCGCATCTCGTCCGTCCGAAGCGGCTGCGCGAAGGCATGCACGCGCTTGCGCTGGCGGTTGTCGTCCGTCTCTGCGACGACGACCCACCGGTCGTCCCGCCGGATCTCGATCCGGTATCGCTTCACCAGCTCGGGGATCGCCTCGAAAGGCGTCCGATGGTGATGCAAATTGATCAGATCCTCGTTCACGTCGTCGTTAAACGTCAGATGCACTTCCCCGGCTTCGATCGGCTCCTCCCATTTGAGGCTCAGCCAAGCCTCCCCGCCGGCGGCGTCGGCCGACCACATATGCGGACCGCCGTACGGTCTCAAATAGCCGTCGGTCGCCTTGGAAGGCAGATAAGCCCCCGTCGTCCCCAGCAGACGCATGCAGAAGGGCTTGCGCACCGAGCGTCGCATGCTCCACTGCACGGTCGGCTGGTTCGGATCGAGCCCCTCCAGTCCGCGCGCCGCGTTCAGACTCTTTTCCCGGACGAACGACAGCACGCCGCTCCAAGGCTTATGGGATAAATACAGGCGTACGCCCGCGTTCTCCCGGATGACGACGAAGGCATTCTGCGTCTCGGCCGGACGCCAAGGCAGGCGAATCGATACCCACTGACGCTCACCCGGATGCACCGGCACGGACGCCTTCGCCACGAGCTCGACGGGGATGTAGTTCTCTGGCCGTCCCGTCGTCCAGAGCTCCGCCTCCAACGTCGTCGCTTGGTCGGCGTCGAGCAGGATCTCGATGCCCTCGATGCCGGGATCGGCCGGCACCAGCATGCCGATGTCCGAATCGAGCCGATACGGCTCATCCGGCGACTCGATGCGGATGGTCTCCGCATGGCCCGATGCCGTCGCCTTCGCGCGCGCGGCCAGATCTCCCGCGCCGTCGTGCTTAAGCCCGATGACGGAGGCATCCTGCCACAGCAACGCACGCTGAAGCTCCTTCAGATGATCGCGGTAGAGCTCCCGCGGCGTGACCCCGTGCTCGACGCACAAAGCGGCCGCGGTTCCCGCCGCCTCGCCGATCGTCGCGCAGGTGCCCATGACGCGGGTGGCGCCGAAGGCGATGTGCGTCGCGCTGATATTCCGCCCGGCGAACAGCAGGTTGTTCACGTTGACCGAATACATCGTGCGGTATGGCACCTGGAAGATGCCGTCGCTCTGATAATGCATCGACTTGTTCGTATTGGCGTACATGCCTTCCTTGTGATGCAGATCGATCGACCAGCCCCCGAAGGTGACGCAGTCGTCGAAGGTCGTCTGGGCCTCGATATCGTTCTGGGTGAGGACGTAGTCCCCGATGAAGCGCCGGTACTCCCGCTTGCCGGGCACGCTGCCTACCCACTCCAGCGTCGCGCGCTCCGCATCGAAGTTGCCCGAGTTTTTGATATAGTCCCAGATGCCGTAGATGACCGACCACAGTTCGTCCCGGATCCGTTCGTTGTCGTGCAGCGTATCGATCTCGCCGCCCCACTCGATCCACCAGTAGTGGCAGCCGGAATCGCCGCTCTTCAGCACGCGTTTCATCGGAATCGGCGTTTTCGTAATGTCCTTGGCGAAGCTCGGGGGAATATACTTGACGGGGCGTTCGGCTTCCTTGGTGTAAAACAGCAGCGTGCTGCCGAGCGTGAGGCCGTCCGCCTCTTCGGGCGCCCACTTCTCCCCGTATTCCGAACGGGCCTCGCGTCCGATCCGGTACTTCGCTCCCGCGAGGAAGCCGATCAGCCCGTCGCCGGTGCAATCCATGAACACGGGGCTTTCGAACCGGATACGTCGTTCGGAGCCCATCATCCAGCCCGTCACAGCCGCGATCTCGCGGCTGTCCGCCGGACCGTTGGCTTCGATCTCGTGCACGTCGGTATTCAGGAAGAGCCTAATATTAGGCTCGGCACGGACCGTCTCCAGCACGACCATGTCCCACAGATACGGATTGCCTTCCGGATTGACGTATTGATTTTTGAGGAACATCTCGCCCATGATGCCCGTCTCCCGCGCATACCGGTTCACGCCGTGTCCCGTCGCGCCGACGACCCACACGCGGATCTCGCTGCTGGAGTTGCCGCCCAGCACCGGCCGGTTCTGCACCAATGCGACGGACTTGCCGTTCCTCGCGGCCGCCACGGCCGCACATACGCCGGACAATCCTCCGCCGATTACGGTTACGTCCGATTTGATCGATTCGAATCTCATTGCATGTTCCCCTCTCGCGAATTTGCGAATTTATAATTTGCCGCTATCAGCCTTTGACGGCGGAGCTTGCCAGCCCTTCGACGATGAACCGCTGGCCGAGCAGGAAGACGACGATCATCGGGATCATCCCCGCCGTCGCGGCCGCCATCATCCCGTTGTAGTCCACGCTGTTTTCCAGGACGAAGTTCTGCAGACCGAGCGGAACCGTGTACAGCTTCTCGTCCAGCAGGAAGACCAGCGCGTTCTCGAAGTCGTTCCAGTGCCAGGAGAAGTCGATGATCGCCAAGGTCGCGAGCGACGGCTTCGCCATCGGGAGCATCATCCGCAGGAAGATGCCGAAGTGTCCAGCGCCGTCAAGCATGGCCGACTCCGAGATATCCTTCGGGACCGCCAGGAAAAACTGCCGGAGCATGAACACGCCAAGCACGGTAAATATGCCGGGCAGGATCAAGGCCAGATGCGTGTTGTAGATGCCGAGCTCGTTGAACAGGATAAATTTCGGCACGAAAATGATCTGGTTCGGAATCATCATCGCGACGAGATAGATCAGGAAAAGCGTATCCCGGCCTTTGAATTCGATCCGCGAAAAACCGTAAGCGGCGACCGCGGCCAGAAACACGGCTCCGACCGTGCTGATGGACGATATTTTCAGAGAATTCAGATAATAGTGGATAAAGCTGGCGGGGCCCGTCCATACCTTCTCGTGATATTTAAGCGTGGGATGGTCGGAGATCCATTGGAACGGATATTCGAACACCTCGAAGGGCTGCTTAAAAGATGTGCTGATCATCCACAAAAACGGATAAATCATGAGTAGCGCGAAAACGAACATGACGACGGTAGTTAAAAGCTTGCGCACGGTAGGCATACGTTCGTTCCCTTCATGAATAGTGAACCCATTTGCGCTGCGCCGCCCATTGGATCGCCGTAATGACGACGATGACGAGCAGCAGAAAGACGGAGACGGCGGCGGCATAGCCCATGTCGTAGTAGCGGAAAGCAGTCTTGTAGATGAGCAGGGACAACACGGTCGAGCTGTCTCCGGGCCCGCCGTTCGTGATCGCCTGGAAAATGCCCATCTGCTTGATCGACACGATAAAGCCGGTCATGAGCAGGAAGAGCGTCGTCGGACTGACCAGCGGCCATAAAATGTAGCGCGTTGTATGCCAGCGGCGGGCTCCGTCGATCCGGGACGCCTCGAGCAGCTCGCCGGATACCTCCTGAAGGGCCGCCAGATAAATAATGATATTGTAGCCCAGCAAAAACCAGATCCAGATGATGTCGAACGCGAACATCGCGGACGAAGTAGAGGCCAGCCATTCCGGCGGATGCTCGATTCCCATTCCCTTGAGCAGCTGATTGATCGGTCCGTCGATCGGCTGGAAAATCAGCATCCACACGAAGGCGATCGCTACGCCGGTCGTGATATACGGCAGAAAGAACATCGTCCGCAGCGCGTTTTTCAAAAATACGCTTTTGTTCAGTACGAGCGCGGCCAAAAAAGCCAGGCAGACCGATATGGGGACGGATCCGAGAAAGATCAACGTATTTTGCAAGGCATGATAGAACGAGACGTCTTGAAGCAGGCGCTCGAAGTTCGCGATCCCTACGAAGTCGGCATGAAGCGCCGGAAACTCCCAATTCGTAAAAGCGAGAAAGATTGAAAACAGCGCGGGCATAAGAATGAATAGTACGACGCCTATCATGTTCGGAGCGATGAATAAATACCCGATCAGCTGCTGTCGTCTCATCCAGTTCAATTTCATGTTTCAGCTCTCCCTACGGAACGGGAACACAATCCCCGTGCTCCCGGCCCCTATAATTCCGCGTTATTGCCTCTTTAGGTATTCATTATGCCGTTTGACGACGTTGGCGAGCGTCTGCTCCAGCGACTGGGCCTTGATATAGTACTTGTCGAACTCTTCGCGCCGGATATCGATGACCTCTTGAGGCAGCGTGACCTGGAAGGTCGGACGCTCGTTAGCCAGGATGCGCTGCAGCGATTCCGTGTCGTACTTGTCCTTGTTATCGCCTAGCAGCAGCTCGAGCGCCTTGCTCTGGTCCGCATCCTTGGACGCCGGGATCCGGCCTCCCGACGCTTGGGGCAGCATGCCGCCGTCCGCGTACCACTTCAGGAACGCCCATGCCTCTTCTTGGTGTTCGGACCGGGCATTGATGGAGATCGCGTCGCCTAAGCCGCCCAGATAGCGGAAGTCGTCCTGTCCCTCGGCCACGCGCGGCAGCGGGGCGAAGGCGATCGTGAACTCGCGCGGGTAATCCTTGGTATTGTTGGCGTCGCGGAAGATCCACTCGCCCGCGGTGAAGATGGCCAGCTTGCCGCCCAGGAATTCCGCGTTCATGTTCATCTTGGTCGACTCGATCAGGCTGACCGGCGGACTTACCTTGGACGTGTGCATCATGTCGTATTCGAGCTGCAACGCCTGCCCGACGACCGGGGCGCCCAAGTTCGACGTGCCGTCCGCCTTGACGTAGCCCTGCACCGCGAGCGAGCCGTCGAACGTCACGATGTCGCGCCAGAACGGGAACTCCGCGTAGCCCCACCGGCTGTCCGTCTTCAGCGCCTTGGCGTACCGCTCGACGTCCGCCAGCGTCCAGTCCGTAGGTACGGGCAGGCCCGCCTCGTCCAGCGCATCCTTGTTCAGCCATACGAAGTGCATGTTACGCTTCGTGGGCATGGCGAAGTACTTGTCTTCGATCGCCCATTCTTTGGCGCCCGCGCCCATCTTGTCGTCGATATCGTAGTCCTTGAAGGCGCTCAGATCGAGTGCCGAGCCGGCGGATACGCGCTTCACGAGCAGCGGCTTCGTGTAGTTCGCGAAGATATCCACGCTTTGTCCGGAGACCAGCGCCGTATCCAGCTTCAGATTGCCGCTGTCGTCGTTGACGTAGCGCACGTAATTCACCTGGATATTCGGATGCTCCTTGTTCCAGGTATCCACGATTTCCTGCGGTCCGGACTCCGCCGGAACGCCGCCCCAGAACGTCAGGTTGACGACTTCGCCCGAGGAACCTTTCGACGCTCCCGACGAGCCTGCCGTATTGCCGGAGCCCTGACTGTCGTTGTTGTTTCCCGAACACGCGGACAAGACGGCCGCCGCAAGGGCGAGGGATAGGGATGCTTTGCCGAATCTCTTCATCTGCGTCTGAACCTCCATCTGTTTTTAGCTTACGGTGTCTATCTTAGCGAGGATCGGAGGCCGGCAGGAATGAACATATCCTATGATCGTGTTGCACAAATCCATGGATCTGCGGGAGCTCTCTCGTCATTCCCGGTATTGGGAAGGCGTAGCCCCGGTGATTCGTTTAAAGACGCGGTTGAAATAGTTGATATTGCGATAGCCTATCTGCTCCGAGATCTGGTTGATCGTCAGATCGGTCTGCGTCAGGTAGAACATCGCCTTATCCATTCGCACCCGGTGCACATAAGCGATCAAGCTCTCCTTGGTCTTCGCCTTGAAGAGCGTGCTGAAGTAGTTCTCGTCCATCGCGATCATCGCAGCCATGCTTTTGACCGATATATCCGTGTCGTAGCGATCGTTGATATACGCGATCACTTTGTTCACCTCCGGGTGATCCGTTAGGATCGCCGGCCGCGTCTGCTGGTATTGATCCAGGTAGTGGCGCAGCCTCGAGCGGATCGCCTGCTTCAGCTCTTCGTGCGTGCGCGCGTCATGGATCGCGCTCGGATGGCTGCCGCCCTTCTGAATCATCGAATACAGCGTATAATCGATGTCCGCCGCGATCTTCTTCACGTGCACCGGCGACAGACAGCTCCTTTGCATCTCCCGCCAGATCTCGTCGATGAGCGCGTCGCATTTTTGTTCGTCCAGCTTCTCGAAGCTGGACACGAGCTCTCTCTTTTTCCTCCAGGAAAAATACGGCGCGGACTCCCGCGGCTCGATCCGATCCGCGGAGAGGGCGCCCGCTGCGCCTTCGTACCAGGCGAGCCACGACTGCTGAATGATTCTTCTCCACTGCGCCTCCAGCTGCGAATAAGGGACGTCCGTCGCATAGACGATCGCGTAGCCGGCGCTCGGCGCCGCCGCTTCGTCCACGGGCTGCGATCCGGGTCGGTGCCAGACGAAGACGGTCGTCAGTCCGTAGCCATGATATTGATGCACCGCCTCGGCGAAGCGGAAGTCGAGGAAGGACAATACGCGCTTGTGGTCGCCGGCAGCCCAGCGCTCACCGCCGCGGATGACCGTCGCCAGGGTGAGCGTCAGCTCCCGGAGCCCGGCGATCGCCGCCGGCGGCTTTTCCTTCTCCGCCTGCTCGTCGTGCTCCTGCTCGTCCTGCTCCGGTTCGGTTATCCGGCGCCATATTTGCCCGTAAAACAAATTCACCTTCTGATCGGCATATTGGGACTGCTGCTCAAGCTCTCCCTTGATCTTCGACAGCGAATCGACCAAGCTGGAAATGCTCATGGAGAGCTTCAGAATGTAGTTCGAAGCCCCGTATTCCAGCGCTTGCCGCACGTATTCGAATTCGTTCAGGCAGCTCAGCATGACGAACTTGCATTTCATATCCAGCGCTCTCGCCTGCTTCAGCAATTCGACCCCGTCCATGATCGGCATCTTGATGTCCGTAATGACCAGATCGTACGGCATGGACTTCAGCATCTGCAGCGCCTCTTCGCCGTCGTTCGCTTCTCCCGCTACGGTGAAGCCATGCTCCTCCCATTTAACGGTCATCTTGATCGACTCTCTTACGAACAATTCATCTTCCACGAGCAGTACTTTCCACATCGTCGTCAGCCCTTTTCATAAGGTCTTGATAGCAGGTATGGCAATTGCATGCGCACCAGCGACCCTTGCTCGAGCGGGATGACCTCCAGCTTGCCGTCCTCCTTGAACAGAATCTGGAGCCTGTCCCGCAGGTTCTGCAGGCCGATGCCCTTGCGGCTGCGATCCTTCTGCTGCTTGCTCTGCTGCCGGAATCCTACGCCGCTGTCCTCGATATCGATATACAGCAGCTTGTTTTGGGTGAAAACGCGGATGAGAATATAGCCCTTGGCCTTAAGCGGTACGATTCCGTGGATGATCGCGTTCTCGACCAAAGGCTGGATGCTCAGCTTCGGGACGAGCGCATACTCCATCGCGGAGCCGAATTCGTAGTCCACGTCGAGCTGGTCATTGTACCGCAGTTCATGGATGAGCAAATAATCTTCGATGAGCTTGATCTCATCCTTAAGATGGATTAATTCGGTCTCCGCGTGCAGACTGGTCTCCAGGATATTGCCGAGCGACACGCATATATCGGGGATGTCCTTGTCTCCCTGTCGGATGGCGAGCCATTTGATCGTATTCAGCGTGTTCAGCAAAAAGTGGGGATTGATCTGCGACAGAAGCATCTGAAAATGGACCCATTCCTTCTGCTTTTGCTCGTCTTTGAGCAGTCTGACCATCGCGTTCAAATCCGTCGTCATTTTGTTGAACGACCGTATGACCTGGAGAATTTCTCCTGTATATTTGCTCTCGTCAATCGTGATTTTGAGGTTCTGATTGGCGATGCCGCTCATTTTTTTCTCCAGCACCGTCAAGGGCTTGGTGAACTTGTACGAGATCAGCATGTTCATGACGACGAACAGCGCGACAAAGGCTAGAAAGATGCCGAAAAACTCGATGCGCAGCTGCGAGGTCTCGTGGAACAGCACTTTGCGGGGGACAACGTCGACGAAGTACCAATCCAGCTGGGGGATGCTGCGGTAGTTGATTAACGAATCCGAGCGCTTGTCGAAGTAGAACCCGCCCTTGTCCGCCGTCTCCCGAAAGCGGGCGAGCACCTGCGGGTCCAGCGCAAGCTCGCTGTTGAAGGCCGATACGAGCGCGCCCGTTCCTGAGACGATATAGTATTGATGCTCCTTGTCGCTGCGGATGAACGATTTGAACCAAATATCGTAATCGATGCTGATCCTCGCCATACCGAACGGCGTATTCCCGGAATTCCGCATGATCGTGCTCAAGGTCAGCAGATGCTCGCTGCCGGATATGTTGCGCGACACATAATTGGCGTCGTTCGCGATCCATTTATAAGGTCGCTCCACGCTCAAGAGCTCCGCCCAGTACTTTTTCTTGATTGCGTTGTAGTCCAGGCTCTCCTCCGGCTGATAGGAAGCGTATACATGACCGTGAAAATCAAGAAGCGTGTAATACACGATCTGCGAATTGAATAGAAAAATGCTGTTGTCGATGTTTTTCAGCACCTGTTCGGTATCGTGCACCCGCTCGAGCACGGTGTAGCGCTCGGGCATCGTCAGCACGTTTTGGATCGTCGTATCGTTCTGTACCATCACCAGCGTTTTATAAACCAGGCTCATGAGGTCTTCGGTCGACTGCTGCGCTTGATCCAGACCTTTGGCGCTTTGCGCGACGATCTTGTCCTGCAGCGCCTTCTCGAACTGGTTGAACAAATACAGGTACATGCCGGTCAGCGGCGCGATGATCACGACCAGCAGCGACAAGAAGAGCTTCGATCCCAGCCTCTTCGGTTTGATTCTATCGTACAGCCTCTTGATGCCCATCCGGTATACCTTCTTTCATGTTCGACCGTAGTAACCCTATTCTAATCGATTTGCGGATCGGGCAGATGGAACAAACCTCTTATTTATATGGAACAAATCCCTGATATCGCCACCGGATACCCTACGTTTTGTGCAAGCGGATCGATGGATATGTTCATTCCGTACGCGGCTCTCCGTTTATATAGTTTGATTATTGCGCAAGGCGCAAAGATCATACGGGTCTATAAGGAGAGAATGCGAATGGTTACGATCGGACCGTCCGTCATGTGCGCCGATCTCGGCCGCTTGACGGAGAACGTTCAGGAGTTGGATCGCGCAGGCGTCGACTTCTATCACTTCGATATTATGGACGGCAGCTTCGTGCCCAATATCGCGCTTGGCCCCGATCTCATCCGGGCGCTGCGTCCGCATACGGACAAGCCCTTCGACGTGCATCTGATGATCGACGAGCCCGAACGGTTCATCGGAGCGATCGCCGAAGCGGGAGCGGACATGATCTCGGTCCACGCGGAATCCAAGGTGCATTTGGAACGGGCGCTGCAGCAGATCCGCGGCTCCGGCGCCAAAGCGGGCGTGGCGCTGAATCCGTCCACCCCGCTCTGCGCGTTGGACTATGTAGGAGATGCGCTCGATTACGTGTGCATGATGACGGTCAACCCCGGATTCGCCGGACAACGGTTCATACCGAGCACGCTCGGCAAGATCGGCGATCTGAAGGCGAAGCTCAGCCGCCTCAATCGCGATATCAGGATCGAGGTAGACGGCAACATTAGCCATGCCATCATCCCGGAAGTCATCCGTCAAGGCGCCGATATGCTCGTATGCGGTACGTCAAGCCTATTCCTGCCTGATCGGCCTCTTGCGCAAGCCGTCGACCAAGTGAATCAGATCGTTCGGCAAGCGAGAGCGTTCGGAACGGAGGGATGAAGCGATGACAATCGTCGTAGCGGGAAGCGTCATGATGGATATCGTGTTGTCGACGGAGCGATATCCCGAGCGCGGAGAGACGGTGTTCGGCTCCGGTCTGCGCTTCTCCCCCGGCGGCAAGGGCGCCAATCAGGCGACAACCGTCGCGAAGCTGGGCATGGAAACCTGCTTCATCGGCTGCGTCGGCGAGGATGCGTTCGGCCATGCGTTGATCGATCGGCTGCGCGGCAACGGCGTTCTTACGGCTTGCACGCGAAAGACAAGCGAGACGCGAAGCGGAACCGCGCAGATCACGATCGATGCCTCCGGCGAAAATACGATTATTGTCCATCGGGGAGCCAACGACAGCCTGTCGGTCGAGGATATCGACGCCTGCGGTGAATACATGGGCAGATGCAAGATTTTGCTCGTGCAAATGGAAGTTCCGGCGGCGGTAACGATTCATGCGATGCGCGCGGCGAAGCGGCACGGCGCGACCGTGATCCTCGATCCTGCGCCTGCCGGCGGGATCGACCTGGCCGCCCTGCCCTATGCGGATATCATCGTCCCGAACCAACAGGAGACGAAGATCCTGACGCAGATTGACGTGCGCAGCGTCGATACGGCCGTCGAAGCTGCCCTATATTTGCACCGGCAGTTCGGAATCGCCAAGTCGATCGTCAAAATGGGACGCCGGGGCTCCCTGGTTTATCAAGACGGCGCCCATGAACATATCCCGGCCGTCCCCGTCGAAGCCGTCGACACGGTCGGAGCGGGAGATACCTTCGCAGGAGCGCTGGCTTACGCATTGGCAAAGGGACGGCGCTTGGCGGACGCCGCCCGGTTCGCTACCATCGTCAGCGCGCTTAAAGTAACGCGGCACGGCTCGCAGGACGGCATCCCCGACATGGGTGAGGTCGAGGCATTCTGCCGTGCCCGCGGCCTTGACTGGCGGTGGGGCTTAATCTTGCGCAAGCCGTGCTGAGTTGCCGTGGAAATGGAACAAAAAAAACGAAAAGAGGCCGCGTCCCTGTCGGATGGGCCTCTCTTCATAACGTCGGCTATCGACGGCCGATCTTTAAACGACTTGAACGAGCATCAGCTTTTGGTTGTCGCCGCCGCCCGCCGCGTACTGAACGAACTGCGTGCCCGCCGTCGTGCTGGAACCGGGCATATCAACCGCCTTTCCGCTCTAGTTCGTCAGATTCGCATCGCCGGAGCCATTGTGTCGATGGGGCGTCTTCTGCACGACGTGCCCGGACGGCGAGGCCGTGCTCCAATCCTTCATCGTGACGCTCACGTCGGCGTACGTCGAGTCGCTGTACCGGATTCTGAACGTGCCTGTCTTGTCCCCGTTCGTCGAAGCGCCCAGTATGCGAATAGAGGCATACTTGCCAGCAGGGATCGTCAGCGTCTGCCCGGTCGCCTTGACTGAATTATTCTTGCCGGCGGCGAAGGAGCCGAGGCGATAGTTCGTCCACTCGTACACGAACGCCGCCTTGCGGTTGTCCGCCGCATAGGTGTAACCCGAACCGTCGAAGTTGCCGTCCGCACGGTTCGCGTCGAAGCTGAAGGCATCCTCGTTGAATGCCCCGTTCAGATCTACCGTCGTTTGCGCAGGCGACGCGTGCGCCCGCTCTTGTCCGATCCAGCCGCCGACCCCGCCGAAGATCAAGACCGTAGCCAATACAACCGAGATCGTTCTTCTCCATGGACCGACTGTTAATCACGCCCATTATTCGTTCCTTCCTCCCGCAGTAGTATACCTTGCCCCCGCCGCCTTCCGCTGCCAATTAACGCTGCCGTGCGCCTCCTCCCGCGAGGTCTGCAATCGCTTGCAAATCTATTATTCACCCCTGGATGCGAACGGCGAAAGTGGAATTAACCAAGATGCGCAGCAAAAAATAAAGCAGCATGTCAGAGCTGTTGCGCGCTGAAGGCGTTGCATCGCCTCAGGTTCATCACGGGATCCCCTGCGTTTTGGTCTAAAACAAAACCAATATCCGCTAAGGAGACTCTTCTATCCTGCCTGTTCGCTGAAGAAGCGGCCGTTCATCCCATCCCGGCAGCCCGGTATTGTGATACGGCGTTCCGGCAGAACCGAAGAGCCTCCCGATCGCCCGGGAGGCTCTAATCGATTGTTAACGTGCATAATCCTTCGCATGATACGGCCCGCCCTCGCGCATGACCGTCCACAGCGGGTCCGTGTCGTGCGGCATCGAGGCCATCATGCCGTCGTGCCATTCGTTCAGCAGATACACGGCCTCTTTGCAGATATCGCGGCGCTCTCCGGCAAGATCATGCTGCTCGAACGGATCGTTTTTAAGATCGAACAGCATCTCCCGCGGGAAGCCGTGATGGCCGTCGTGATAGGTGCGGATGTACAGCCAGTTCCCGAAACGGACGCTGCGCTGGCATACGTGCGCGCACTGCGAGACGACGAGGAACTCGCGCCCCGGGGAATCGCCCTGCAGCACCGCGTCCGCATAGCTCTCTCCGTCCCAAGACGGCGCGCCCGGGATGCCGAGGAGGCCGGCCAGCGTCGGTCCCAGGTCCAGATGATAATGCAGCCCCTCGTTGACGGCGCCCCGCGTGCCGCCCGGCCAGCGGACGATCATCGGAATGCGGCAAGTCGCTTGGTCCGCGGTCCCGTGCTCGGAGTAGATGCCGAGCTCGCCCATGTTTTCCCCGTGATCCGCGCTGATCAGAATAGCCGTATCCTTCAGCACGCCGAGGCTGTCGAGCTTCGCCAGCACCCTGCCGACGTGCTCGTCCATGTAGCGGATCGCGGCGTCGTAGTTGTCGAGGATCTCCCGCAGGTCTTCCCGCTTCTCGATCGGCTTGCCGTGCCGCGGATGCCGGTAGTAGTGCGACTTGGCGAGCGCGTTCATATCGTCGATGCTATGCTGGCCCTTCTTCGCCAGATGGCGCACGAATACGTCCTCGGTCAGCCAGTCGGGCAACGGATCGCCCGCGAACGGGCTGCCGTAGTGCGCCGGCGCGCGATACGGCGTATGCGGATCCCAGAAGTTCAGGTGCAGGAACCAGTCGTCCTCCGCCCCGTTGTCCTCCAGCCACTTGAGCGCGACCGGCAGCACCTGCTCGGCCGACTCCTGACCCTTGGCGCCTACGTTAAAAACTTCGTTGAAGCCGGCGTTGAACGTCCACGCCGAGTGCCGCTCGGAGAACGTGCTGATGGACGCCGTCTTCATAGCCGCCTGACGCAGCACGGCAGGAAGGCTCTCCATGGCCAGCCGGTCGTTGAATTCTCGGCCCGGACCGTCGCGCCGCATGTCCGCAGCGGTGCCGCCGTGTCCGACGATGCCGTTGTGGATGCCGAACCGGCCGGACATCAGAGCCGAGCGCGACGGCAGGCACGGCGCGTCCGAGCAGTAGTAATTCGTGAAGCGCACGCCTTCCCGGGCCAGCGCGTCTATGTTCGGCGACGTGTCACGATGATAGCCGTAGCAGCCTAAGTGATCGGGACGAAGAGAGTCCAGATCGAGATACAAAATTCTCATTATGCGGTACCTGCCTTTGCTGGATTTAGCCTTTGACCGCTCCGGCGACCCCGTCTACGAAGAAGCGCTGGAGCAGCAGGAAGATGACGACGATTGGAAGGATCGCGATCGCGCCGCCCGCCGCGATGCCGGTCCAGTCTACGACGTTCTCGCCCTGGAGCGCATAGAGACCGACGGCGAGCGGACGCAGATCGGGCTTGCTGAGCGTCAGGATGAGCGGCAGCATGAACGAATTCCACGACCAGATGAACTGCATGATCGTCACGCTCCCGACGACCGGCTTGGCCAGCGGCAGCATGATCTGCGCGAACGTCCGGAAAAACCCGCTGCCGTCCACGACGGCGGCTTCCTCCAGCTCGTTCGGGATCTCGCGGAAGAACGTGGCGAACAGCAGAATGAAAATGATGTGATTGCCGCCCGCTTCCGCCAGGATCACGCCGAACAGATTGTTCATAAGGCCGAGATTTTTAATCAGATCGAAGATCGGAATGATCGCGAACTCCATCGGCACGAACATGCTGGCCACGAGAAGCGCGAACACGATCTTTTTGCCGCGGAACGAATGCCTGCCCATGATGTAGCCGCAGGTCGCCGTCGCGAAGAGAACCAGAACGATCGTGCTCGCGGAGATGACGACGCTGTTCAGAAAGTAGGTGTCGAAGTTCGCCCCTTCCCAGGCGCGCTTGAAGTTATCCAGCTTGAAGCGGTCCGGAATCAGCTTAAGGCCATTCGAGAAAAACTCGCCGTCCGTCTTGAAGGCGGCCGACAGCATCCACAAGAACGGGTAAATCCAGACGAAGCAGAACGCGACCATGAAGACGTGAAATAGCGATTTTCTCAGCTGTCTCATAGCGAGGAACGCCCCTTTATCCGCTTGGTGATCACGTTTTGCGCGACGGCCAGCACGCAGATGGTGACGGCGAAGAAGATGCCCGCGGCGGCGGCGTATCCGAGCTGCGGCAGCCCCATCTCGCTGGAGAACGCATAGCGGTAAATGTAAGTCGACACGACGTCGGTGGCGAAAAACGGCCCGCCGTTCGTCATCGTCTTGATCAGGTCGAACGCCTTGAGCGAGTTGACGACGTTCAGCAGCAGGATGACCGCCCCGATGGGCAGAAGCAGCGGCACGGTGATGCGGAAAAATAACTTGGAGCCGCGCGCGCCGTCCATCTCCGCCGCCTCGTAGAGCTCCTTCGGGATGCTCTGCAGCCCGGCCAGCCAGTACACCATGTTGATGCCGAGGTTTTTCCATACCGACACGATGACGACCGTGAACATCGACCAGCTCGGATCGCCGAGCCAGTCGATCGGCTCGTCGAGCAGGCCGATGCCGCGCAGCGCGCCGTTCACCGCGCCGTCGCTGCCCCAGATGAACACCATGATGATCCCGACGATCGACGTCGTCGTGACGACGGGCAGAAAGATCAAGGTGCGATAGAAGCTCGCGCCCCGAAGCCCCGGACGGTTCAAGATGACGGCCAGAATAAGCGGGACGATCAGGTGAAGCGGCACGACGCCGAGCATGAACTTGAAGCTGTTCTTGAACGCGTTCCAGAAGTAATAATCGTTCGCCACGTTAACGAAGTTGTCCGCTCCCACGAAAGTCGCGTCCGACGTCAGACCCGACCAGTCCAGCATGGCGTAATACACGCCGGCCACGATCGGCCAGGCTTGAAAAGCCAGGAATAACAGCAGCGTGGGCGTTAGAAACAGCCAGCACCAGGCTTGAACCTTCAGGCGCGACTTCTTGGTCTCTCCGGTCCGTCCCATGTTGTCCTCCACATCGGCTGAGGGGTCCTCACTTCAGCGCTTGATAGTCTTCTGCGGAAAAATCCTTATCCGGGCTCCAGCTGGAGAAGGCGAAGTCGCTGCGCTCGACCTTCGCGCCGCCTGCCTTGGCCTGGTCGATCGCCGCATCCAGCGCCTTGTCGATCTGGCCCGACAGCTGCTTGAGCGGCGCGGCCGGATCCTTGAGCGAGCCGGCGACGACGCCCTGGAGGATATCGCCCAGGCCCGGCTTCGGGTCCTTAAAGCTCGCCATGACGGCCGACGCTTCGGGGTTGCGCACAGCGACGCTCGGCACGAGACGGGCGTACTGCTGCACGATCTCGTAGTACTGCTTGAACTGCGGAATCTCCGCGGACGACTCGTTCACGTCCTTCAGGATGGAGAATCGGTCGCCGTTCTGGACGAGGACCGATTGGTAGTCCTTGCTGAAGTATTCCTTCAGATAGATCGCCGCTTCCTTCGGGTGCTTGGTGGAAGCAGACAGGCCGATCCAAGGCGCATAGGTCGAACGCGGCAGATAACCGGCCTGTCCTTCGTCCGGCACGGGCGGCGCCATGACCCCGAAGTCGAGATCGGGATTGTTTTTCGTCCAGGTGCCGACATTCCATTCGCCCTGGACGATGAAGCCGGCCTGTCCTTCGGCGAACAGGGCGCGGGCTTCCGGTGCGGAGAGGCTCATCGTCTTCGGGTGGTAACTGCCGTCCTGCTTCAATCCCTTGAACAGGTCGAACACGCCCAGCATCGCCTTGGAGTCGTAGGAGGCCAGTCCGTCCTTCAGGCTGACCGGCGATTCGGAGGCGAAGCCGCTGCCGGCGAGCGCCGACCATTCGGTCGCTGCGAGCTTCCAGCGGCCGATCTGCTTGCCGCCTTCGATGATGCCGTAATACTTGCCTTTGCCGGCCGCCGTGATCTTCTTCGCGGCTTCGCGGAATTCGCTATATGTCTTGGGCGGGCTGTTCGCATCAAGACCGGCTTCCTGAAACAGCTTTTTGTTGTAAAAGACGAGCGTGCTGGGCACGCCGGCGAGCGCGGGGATCGAATAGATCTTGCCGTCGAGCATCGTCGTGCCTTCGGTGAACGCACCGTCCACGAAGCTGCTTTTGAACGCATCGTCGAGATAGGCGTCGAGCGGCTGGTACCAGCCTTCCTTCACCGCTGTGCTCAGCTTCATCGTCGCGGGGATCGGGAACAGGTCGGGCGCGTCGCCCGATTTGATGGCGGTCAGGATCGTATTCTGAAACTGGTCGACCGTCAGCAGCGTGTATTCGATCTTGATGTTCGGGTATTTCGCTTCGAAGTCTTTGATGAATTGTTCGCGGTAAGCCTTCTCGCTGTCGGCCCAGTCCATGACCCGAAGCGTGACCTTTTCGCCGGTCGGCGAGGACGGCGCCGCGGCCGAGGACGAGGAAGAAGGGCTGGCGGACGCGCCGGCGGATGCGGACGGCGAGCTTGCCGAGTCGCTGCTCGTCCCGTTGTTCGAGGACCCCGAGCAAGCTGTCATCACTTGTACGATTAGTGCTGCAGACACGAGCGATCCTGCGTGCTTCCATTTCATTCTCAACGATAATCCCCCTCTGATTTGGTTGGATCCGCAGAACAAAAAACTTCAAGATTCCCTTGCTCTCAGCGTTTGCGGACGCTTACAGCAGGTGTTCTTGAAGTTTATGTTAATTTATATTTGGTAATCGAACCATGTAGGGACGATGCTTCTTCTTGTAATTTTGATACTTTTGCGATAATCGGTCGGCGATTGCCCGAACGCCTTCTGGAACGCCCGGCTGAAGTGCGCCGCGTCGTAATGACCGCTTTGCTGGGCGATATGATCGATCGTATGTTCCGTATTTTCGAGCATCTGCCTGGCCTTTTGCAGCCGCATCTTCTTCAACATCTTCATTGGCGTGATTCCGTAGATTTTCTGGAACGCCCGGCTGAAATAGACCGGGTTCATATGATAGATCTGGGCGAGCTCTTCGCGGGAAATGTCTTCTTCAAGCCCGTTCTCGATATAATGGAGCGCGTTGTTGAAGCGGTCGGTGATGATCGGGTCCCGCGAGGACCGCCGCTCCCCGAGCTTCGTGCTCTCCAGAATCTCGTGCAGCAGGAAGAAGGCGAGAAAACCGGTTTGCACGGTGCGGAAGTCGTCGTCCTCCTGCAGCCATAAGCTTCGAAGCTCGTCGAACTTTTTTTCGTACAGGCCGGGATCGCGCACCTTGACTACCTTGCCGAGCGGGAAAACGTCAAAGAAATCTTGCTCCCCCTTGACCTTGATATCGACGTTGAACAGATAGTGCACGCCGTCGGTCTGGGAGATCACGTTAAACGGCTTGTGCGGCCGGTGAATCATTACATCGCCCGTCTTCGCCACGAACTCCTTGTCCTCGAGCGTCGTGATGACCTCACCCTTTTGAATATAAGAGACGGTATAACAGGATTGGACGTAGTCGAAAATGATCCTGGATTTGTACTGGACCTTCGTCACGTTCAATACGGTGATGCGAAGCTGGTCATGAACCTCGTACGACATGCCCTGCCTCTCCTCTCCCTATCAATCTTCCTCCCCGTCGTCGAACAGCTCGTCCAGCACTTTGTGCCGATTTTCCAAAAACCGCTTGGTCACGATATAGTGCAGCGTGTCCTCGTACCGGATCTCCCGGATCGGCGTCTCGTCGAAGCTCAGGATGCGCGCCCCCGGATAGCCGAGCAGGATCGGCGAATGTGTCGCGACGATAAACTGCGCATCCTTCTCCAGATCCTTGACGATGCGCATGAGCGCCAGCTGCCTGGCCGGAGAAAGCGCGGCCTCGGGCTCGTCCAGCAAATAGATCGCTCTCTTGCCGAACCTGTGCTTGAACAATGACAAAAACGCTTCGCCATGCGACTGCCGGTGCAGCGACCGTCCGCCGTAGGCGCCCAGACTCTCGGGCAACGTGTCCAGATGCGAAGCGAAGTGATAGAACGTTTCGGCGCGGAGAAAAAAGCCGTTCGTCACCTTGGGCATCCAGGACAGCCGGATCGCGTCCCCGAGCACCGAGCCGGCTGCGTCGACCTCGTACGTATTGTTCCTTCCGCCGCCCGCCTCGTTAAATCCGCATTGGTAGGCGATCGCTTCCAGAAGCGTCGACTTGCCCGACCCGTTTTCTCCGACGAAAAAGGTCACGTTGGACTCGAACGCCAGCGACGCAAGCCCACGTATCGCCGGTATGTCGAACGGGTAACCCTTGCGATCCGCCCCGCCGGTCACCGTCAGACTGCGCAAGAACATGGGATCATCTCCAACGGCATAAGGTCATGCTTCTACGTTATACCGTAACGGTTTAAACTGGCGGGGTCAACCGCGGTCTGACGGCAAGCCCGATCAACGATCCGTTGCAAGCACGAAAAAGAACCGGCAGCCGAAGCTGACAGTTCTAAGCCTAGGCGCGCGTCACGCCGTACCGAAGGAGACGCCGAGCTCGCGCAGCCACTGCCGGTACGCGATGCTGATGCGGTCCGACACCAGGTGCAGCTCCGCTTGCAGATCCAACGGCAGCAGCTCGGGCTTCTGGGCCTCGACAATCGCGCGATCCTGCTCGATCAGCCGGTCCTGGAAGGAAGAGAAGACTTCGTCCGGCGTGTCCAGTTCGTAGTTGCGGTAGATGACCGCAAACGCCGTGCTGTGCCGCTCCGAATGCGGCGTCACCGTCAGCAGCAGCCCGAACACGTGGCCAGGGTTGGCGGAATCGCGTTTCTCCAGCCAAGCAGTGAGCGGTCCCAGCACTTTGTATACGTACCGGTTAACGAGACCTTGCCCGGTGCCGTCCCCGTCGGGCTGGTACACCGCGATCTCGTCGCTCGCGAGTCCTTCCGGCGTCCGATGGACCCGGTGCTCCCCGATCTCCGCCGCCTCGGGATCGCCGAGCAGCCCCTCGTGGACGAACATCAGATGGGAAACGTCCAGGAAGTTCTCGACGATCCGCGGCCCCGCCGCCTGCAAGAGATAAGGATCGCAATGCACGCGGCGATAAGCGGGCGAGTCGAATTCGCCGAGCGATGCCGTCGGCGGGGCGCCGGACGGCTCGCCCAGGCAGACCCAGATCAAGCCGGATTGCTCGGCGCACGCGAATACCTGGGCCTTGGCTTTTTCCGGGATCGCTTTGTTCGCCGCCTGGGCCGGAATTCGCACGCATGCGCCGCAGCCGTCGTACGACCATCCGTGATAAGCGCAGATCAGGCGCTCCCCCTCGACGCGTCCCATGGAGAGCGGTACGCCGCGGTGAATGCACAGGTCGCGGAAGGCGCGCACCTTGCCCCCCAACCGTACGATCGCGAGCTTTACGCCGAGCAGTTCTACCGATAGCGGCTCGGCGCCCAGCCGGTCGGACGAGAGCGCCGGCAGCCATTCCTTGGTCAAAGCGGGATCCGGTTGATGCAATTCATTCGCCTCCTTCTACGATACGGTTCCGTTAACGCCTTTCGCGAGCCAATCTTGCGCCAGGATTTGTTCCAGCGTCATTGTCGCTCCGTTCTCGGCCCGCAGCTTGCCGGACTGGTCGTAGATCGGCCCCTTGAACACCTGCACGCTTCCGTCCAAAATGCCGGCCTTCGTCTTCTCGACCAGATCCTTCACGTCCTGCGGCACCTTGGCGCCCAGCGGCGCCAGATTGACGAGGCCGTCCTTCATGTCGCCCATGTAGGCCTCGCTTTTCCACGTGCCTTCCATGACCGAGCGGACAACCTTCGCGTAGTAAGGGCCCCAGTTCCAGACGTTATTCGAAATGTAATGGTCCGGCGCGTATTTGCCCATGTCCGAATCGTTGCCTACGCCGAAGGCGCCCCGCTCGGCCGCGGCCTGCAGGCTTGCAGGCGAGTCCTGGTAAGCGGCCAGCACGTCGACGCCTTTGTCCAGCAAGCTATCCGCCGCTTGGCGCTCGATCGTCGGATCGAACCAGGTATTGCTCCACACCACATCCACCTTCGCGTCGGGGTTCACGCTCTGCGCGCCAAGCGCAAAAGCGTTGATCGTGTAGATTACTTCGGGAATGGGAAACGCGCCGACATAGCCCAGATGTCCGGTTTTGGTCATCTTGCCCGCGGCCATGCCGACCAGGTAGCTCGATTCCCATTCCCTGCCGAGGTAGGTCCCCATATTGGGCAGCGTCTTGTAGCCCGAGCAGTGCATGAAGATGACGTCGGGGTATTTTTGAGCCACGTTATACATCGCGTCCATATAGCCGTAGCTCGTTCCGAAAATAATGTCGTGATTTTGCGCGAGCTCCGTGAACACCCGCTCCGAGTCGGCGGTATCCGGCACGTTCTCGACGATGTCCGCCTTGATGCCGAGTTCTTGCTCCATGTATTTGACGCCGGCGTCGTGCTGGTACGTCCAGCCGCCGTCTCCCGCCACGCCTAAATACACGAATGCGACGCGCGGCTTTTTGTTCCCGCCTTCCGCGTCCGCGGGAGAAGCGTCCGGCGCCGAGGCGGCCGCTACGCTCGCGGACGCGCTCGCCGAAGACGGGGACCCGTTGGACGATTCGCCGCAGCCGCTTGCCAGCAGTACGAAGAAGACAATCGTCAGAAGCATCAGCAAGGTCGAGCGTTTGGCATGTACCAACCTGATCATTTGAATGACCTCCCTGTGTGAATTACATCCAAATATACTAGGCCGCAGACCGACGTCAAGTATACTGACATGAACATTGTTCGCTTGCATGCCTGCAAGCGCGACCAATTGTCATCGGATGCCGCGGCATGCGTCCGCTCCGCTCGCCGATTCGGACAAACGTCCAAACTTGTCCATCGCGCATCGAATATGCTGTCGTATATTCCATCCGGAGGTGCAGCCGTGCTTCAATTAAACGGAATCGTCGGCGGAAAATCGTCCATCTCGCTTGGTGCCGGAAAGAGCATCGACGTGCAGACGATCGTGATCGACGTGCCAAAAGGAAAAAAGCTGGTGCTGAAAAGCTTGAATTTCCTGTTGTCCAACGATGCGTTCGTATTTAAAATCGAGGCGTTGCCTTCGACGGGTACGTTTACCGCCAGGGGCGGGGCTGGCGATTTGACGCCGAACAAGGTGCTTTTCAACAACAGGACCGGCGACGCCGTTCGGATCTTCCTGAACATCTCCGTCCGCAATAGCGCGCGGAATGCGCGGACGCTGGACCGCACCTCCTCCTGGCTGCTCAAGCTGGCTCGCGTCTGAGGGGGCTTATACCGCCGCCGATCGATTAGTTGCTCAAAAGCATTTATCTCCACTCATCGAATCGTGCCTGCGTAAATAAGTGTCAGAAGGCAGTTAATTCCTGCGAGAGGGGCGTTTCCGCCCATAATTCAGGGAATTAACTGCCTTCTAGCAACTAATTTGCTCGTTTTGCGATTACAACGCGGAATTAGCCGCCTTTTAACAACTATCGTCTCCCTACGATCGCCTACGCCAACTCCGTCACTTCCACCTCTACCTCTACCTCTACCTCTACCTCTACCTCTACCTCTACCTCTACCTCTACCTCTACCTCTACCTCTACCTCTACCTCTACCTCTACCTCTACCTCTACCTCTACCTCTACCTCTACCTCTACCTCTGCC
The DNA here is from genome assembly GCF_030014955.1 of Cohnella hashimotonis. NCBI lineage: Bacteria > Bacillati > Bacillota > Bacilli > Caryophanales > Paenibacillaceae > Cohnella > Cohnella hashimotonis. Next base: position 619,764 of record NZ_JAGRPV010000001.1, on the reverse strand, counting down.
TCCAGCTCCACCGCCTCTTCCAAGTCCCCGCCTATGCCACGTCCCGCCCCTGCCGTCTCTCACTACCTTCCGCCTCTGCGTAGAAAAAACGCCAAGTCCGCGGGCTTGGCGTTCATTAACGATGTTACTTGCGCATGCTGTTACTTTTGCAGCAAATTGTACACCGACTGCGCGGCTTCGGCGCGGGTCGTTACGCCTTGCGGCGCGAACTGTCCCGCGCTCCGGCCGGATAGCAGGCCGAGCGACGAGGCTTCGGCCACGTACGGCGCCGCCCAGGCCGCGATGCGGTCCGTGTCGGCGAAGCTCGCGCCTGCGCCGGTTACCTCCACCGTGGTCGTCCTATCCGTCGTCGGCATCTACAATGACTTCGTAAACCCGCTCTACTTCTTCCCCGGCGCGCGCAACGCTACGATTCAGCTCACGCTCTACAACTTCACGAGCCTGCACAACACGTCGTGGAACCTGCTGTTCGCCGATATCATCCTGATCTCCATTCCGCCGCTCGTCCTGTTCATTTTCTTCAATAAAAAGATCGTCGCGGTCATGACCGCAGGGGCTGTAAAGGGTTGAAAAAGGAACATGGTTGGAGGCGAGCACACGAGGATGGATGGGAGGGTTCTGTTTGGACCCAGGATCCGCTATTTTTCCGAAATCTCCCCTTTATTCTTTTCTGCGGACTCAGCGTTCATTATTCATCGTTCCCTGTACGCTGCAGCCCCCTTTTTCCGTGAATAGCGGCTGCTCGGTCCGGAATATCCGCGTTTGAGATATCGCTAAATGGCCTGAAGCGCGTTGCTGCGTTATTCAATGATTGTTCCTTCGCTGGTTAACCTCTCCTTATCCCTCAAAGAGAAAACGCCTGGCTCCCAAGTCTCTATATGCCCGTTACCACCAATAATTTTTTCATTTACTTGGTAAATATGAGCGTATAGTTTCTTTCCGCTTTTGTGCTTTTCTCTCAGCAAGTAGGTTGTAATATAAATTTCGTCATTCACATACGGCTTCAAATTAACAATAGCTGCGATGCTTGGATCAGTGTTTTTGGTTTCAAGCATCACTTTATCCATTTCACCCTCAACATGCCAACCAAACGAATTAATGTACGCAATAGGATTAACATTATTCTGCTCGAGTGTTTCATTATCGCAGCCAACCAGCAACGCAAGACAAAAAAATGCAAACAAAACAATGATTTTCAATCGGGGCACACTCCCTCGATTTTCCATTTTAATAGGAGACGTAAAGTCAAATATGTAGGTTGCATTGTTTCACAAAATGCTACTTAACGTAACTGCCTACATGGGTGAAAAATTGCGGCGCAAACGCACCCGGCCAGAACGCATATTACTGCGCTCCGCTCAGTCTGCAATAAAACGTTTACTGTCTTCCAACATTATTGTTCCACTGATCTGCAATTTTGGGAACTAAGGATTTTCCGTCCATATAAAGATCTCGAAGTGAGATAACCGAATGCCAATAATAACTTCCACGGCTTCCCAAGCTGCAATCATCGTAGATTAGGCTTATAAGAAGTTCAGGGTTAGAAATCCTGCTGAAGTTCATTTCCCTTGACAATTTATTGTAAATATCTATGTCGTAATACATCATGTGATCGGATGCTCTCTCAATAGTTATTTGTCCAGCAAAGCTTGAAAACCAAGCGTAAAACGAATTCTTGCTTTCTTCAAATCCTTTTCTTCCTTGCCCTTCTTGATTGAATAATCGTTGAAATAATTCGCGTTCCGTTTCTATAATTCTATTATGATCGGACAAATGGTTCTGAGATAATCTTCCTACCATCTCGGACCATACATCTTTAAAGACATCACAAAAATACTGCTCCTCAAGAAGTCCCCAATTCCTTTTAGTCGATGGAAATTTATTTGGTTCACCTTTACTACTTAGAAACGAATTTTGTATATAGACCAAGTAGTTTAATGAGTACGGGGCAAACGACGTTATTGTAAAATTGCTCAATGTACCGCCACCTTTTCTGGTAGTATAAAAATGGGCCTATTGAGACGCATGCTAAAAATACGATGTATAGCACATGCTCTATTAGCTTTGTACAAGAAACTAACGTTCTCCGATAGCATATGAAAGCTCAAAGTTGAGCTAATCGATTTCTGGCTTTTTCCCGGATCGACTCATCTTCATCATGAACAAGTAACTGCAAAACTACTGCTTGCGTCCTTTTGTTGTAAATGATTCTTTCTCTGACCGATGGATGACTGTCTTTTGCCATTTTAATCTGAAGATGCTCCGGTAGCCTGTTCTTCGAAGCAATCATTCCCCTCACGCGTTCTGAAGGATCGTCAGAAAGAATCTCCATAATTTCAAGGGGGATGGTCTTATTCTGCGCTACCAAAAACTTCATTTCCGGATACTTTTCAATAATCTCCACCCACACTTCCAAGGTGGCTTCAGCCCAAGCAGCTCTAAGATATTCACTTTGGATTGCACTCTCGCGAAGCCGAACAAATTCTTCAGCTGAATTTATCATAGGATCAGCTCCACTCCGCAGGGTTTTCAGAGTTTCTATCATTACTTCCGTTCGGCAACGAGGGGATTCAATGCCCATTTCATTCAACACTGATTTCTTTGTTGCCCAGGATGTGAAGGTAAAAGGTTTGTCGTCGCTTATCTTTTGTGCTTTCCCATCGACTAGGTTTTTACGATATGATTTTCTTGCTATACGCTGAATAATCACTGTTACTTGGCCTTTAAAAGTGCCGGTTCGGACACGGCATTGACGCTTCCTTGGGATTGGACGATGATCATGCCGTCTTCACGCAGCGTCGGACCGAAGACTCTCCCCTTGGTTTGAATGACAAATACGCGCTTAGCCGTAATCAAATCTTTAGCTTCCAGCCGCCCATCCGAGTAAGCGACGTATAGGCCGTTGCCGAACGTGTCGAATCGGGCGATCGAAGTACCCTGAGTACCCGCGGATCCGTAGTACACGACTGACTTGTTGACAAGCTTTGAGCCCGTTATTTGATCTCCGTCGGTAAATAAAATTCTGCCCGCGTCCGGACCCCCGGCCCAGAAATTTTTATAAGCGCTGTCCGACCGGTAAGAATCCCTCGCTACTTGATCGGGAACCGCATTCAACGGGTAGGCATAGACGACCCCGGCTGCAAAAATATATACATGTCCGGAATCGATCCAGGCTTGGCCGTTTTCCTCGTATTCGACCGTTTTGACAATCTTTCCGGACAACGTGTCGATCGTGTCTAAAGTGGTCTTCTCAAGTTGATCCAGCAAGTTTGAGGTGCGCTGGACTATGATTTGATTTCCCTGTATATATAACGGCGCGCTCGCGTTTGGTGCTTCCCAGGCAAGCTGACCGTTGCTCTCATTGAATGCGAGAAGCGTCTGATAGGTATAAGCGCCTGAAAAAGAAGTACTTACCAGTACTTTCCCTGCAGCGAACTGAATGTCTTGGTCACTATATGCGTTGGGAAAATGGTCTGTCCACAGTAACGTTCCGGATTTGGCATCAAACGCGCGGATATGGCCGTTGTAAACGTAAACTTTGTCTCCGTTGACGAGTAGCCTTGCGATTCCTGACGTTCGGCTGGCCGTCGCCCATTTCTTCTTTCCGTTTATGGCTTGGATCGCATGTAAGACCCCTTCTTCAGAAATCGCGTATACGACCCCGTCGCGGTAAGCTATAGGAGAGATCATTTTAGAGCCGTAAGCCCATAACGTCTTGCCTGTCTTCGCATTTAGCGCGAGCAAGCGGCCATGCTGGAAGACAAATACTTTGCCTTCCCCGGACGCAATCGTGCCGGCATTAATTGTGTTTAAGTCTTTGGGGCTATCGATCGCGACAGTCCATTTCGGCTTGACGGTAGCGGTCGTATCGGGGGAAGTCCAGTTCATCCCCTGGTATGACGAGTGCGGCGTGTCCGCGTATATCGGTCGAACAAAAGCGCCGAAGAGCACGAATACCAACGTAAACAATAAAACAGGTCTGCCGAATGGGATTGTCACGGTATCATCCTTCCATGATTGATTTTCCATATCATGCATGACGACCGCTCCTTATGAAAAGTTTCAATAAGATGTAAAAATAACCAGCTGCACGAGCTTCATAACAAAAGGCGACCGGTATCCGGCCGCCTTCCCGCTTATCTCTCGCTCCGTGATTGCTTGTCCAGCGCCACCTGCAGATCCGCCATGTACAGTCCGGCGTTTAGTTCGCGCTCGATACGAGCAGTTGATCGCGGCCCGGCCCTGCAGGAATGTCGCAATCGCTTCGTCCAGATCGGCCGTGTTCACGTGTTCGCCGAAGTAGCCCTGCAGCGCCATGCGCCGGACGACATCCGCCGCCTCGAGAAATCCCGGATTGGTCAGGCTGAGCTCGCCTCGGCTCACACGAGCCATGGCGTCGAAGCCGTATTTGCGCACGACGTACCCGTTGATCAGCCGGGTAAGCGTCCACTTCCGGGAGCCTGCCACGGCAAAGGGTTGACCCCCCGCCTAATGGAGATCTTCGGCCGACTGTAAAAGCTCGTCCCAGGTCTCGGGCACCTGAACGCCGTTATCCTCGAACAGCTAACGTCCAATCGACCGCCTCTTAACGTGTCATCGGCGAATGCTGGACGGACCGTCGAGTTCTCCCCCAATTGGAAACCAATTCGACGACGTTGGCTGGGTTCGCGGGGAGTTACACGGTATTACCAGTTAATTCTGTCAAGTGGACTCCTAGCCCCATCCACTCACATTCCGGATTCGACGTCGAACGCTTCCCTCATCGCTTGCAGCCCCTTGCTTGCCGCTTCGTCGGCGGTCAGCCCGCCGAAATCGGCGACAAACAGCTCCAGAGACAAGTAGCCGTCGTACCCGACCCGATGCAAAATTTTCGCTGCGTCATGCAATGGCGCGATGCCCTCGCCCGGGAACACGCGGTCCCCGTCGCCGATCGATTCTACGCCGGGCGAGGCCGGGTAGTCGTTGGCGTGGCAAATGCCGATCTCGGCGCCCGTCAGCGCGCCAAGCTCCGCGATCGCGCTCCCGCCCGTGTACATATGGAACGGGTCGAGCAGCAGCTTGCCATCCGACACGCCGCTCCGGCGGAGGATGTCGCGGGCTTCGTCCAGCCTCGACAGCTTCGGCGCCCGTCCCCAGAACTCCAGGTACGGCTCGATGCCGATGCTTCGCCCCAGCTCGACGAGGCGCGCGAACCTCGCGGCCAGCTCATCCGCGGATACGCGCCCGACCTCACCGAACGGCGGCGCGGCCACCGCGCCGCAGCCCAGCTCGGACAGCAGCTGCATTTCTCGCTCCGCCTGCTCAAAGGCCGCTTCCCGTTCGGTCTCGACCTCGTCCGCCCACCTAAAGAAGGCGATCGCGTTCGGGAACGCGAGGCCGCTCTCTTCCAGACACGATCTCAGCGCGGCGATCGTTCCGCCGCCGGCAAGATAAGATTTGATCTGCGGCACCCACAGCTCGATGCCCTCATATCCCGCCCGGGCCGCGACGGCAATCTGCTCCGGCACCTCAAGCTCAAATGGAAAAAGCGTCGATGCATTCAACGCCGCTTTAAATGGAAACATCTCGTCTTCTCCTCCTTCTCGCTTCCTTCGTCTCGTCAATGGCTGCCAGCAGGCCGGCCAGCCAGCTCAAGTACGAACGGCGCCCATCCGCTGCAGATTGCGGTAGCTCGTCTCGATGCATTCAAAGACGGGCCTGCGGCAATGATCTTGCTCGACCACGAGCCACTCGGTTCCCGCTTCCTCGGCCGCCTTCAAAATATCGCCGAAGTCGAGGATGCCCTCTCCCACTTCCGCGAAGAACCGCTCCTCGCCCGGCTCCATGTCCTTGACGTGCAGCAGCGGACAGCGCCCGCGAAGGCCGCGCAAATACGCAGCCGGATCGACGCCGCCCTTTTGAGCCCAATAGACGTCCAGCTCCATTTTCACAAGCTCCGGATCAGTCTCTCGGAGAAGCAGGTCGAGCGCCGTCTCTTCGCCGAACCGTACGAACTCCCAGTCGTGGTTATGGTACAGAAATTGCAGCCCGCGCGCCCGGCAAGCTTCCCCGATCCGGTTGAAAAGCGCGGCGCTCTCGAGCACCGCCTCGCGCGTTTCGAAGCGATGCGACAGGATGGCGTACTTGGCGTCGAACAGCTTCAAGAAATCGTCGAACCCGTCCAGTCCGTCCGTCAGCTGCCCGAGTCCGGCATGGGCGCCGATCACCTTCAGGCCCAGCCGATCAAACCGCGCTTTCATATCGGCGACTTCGATTCCCGCGGGCGGCGGGCCGACTTCGACTGCGGCATAGCCGATCTGCGCGACGCGCTCGAAGGCGCCGAAGTAATCGCGATCGAGCTCGTCACGAATCGTAAACGGTTGCAAAGCAACGGGAAATGCCATTTTATTCACGTCCTTATCGGTGAAATTGGATTTTTGCAAACTCTTGCAGCTGCGTGCGGAATCTACTTTATCCTATGCTCCTTGTTCAAGAAGTACAAGCCACGTCTTTCGTATTACGGCGGCGAAATCTGGCGCGCGTGCGCAAGTTGTGCGATGATATCGCATAATGGAAGCGAACTTAGAGGTGTGAAGCATAAACTTGCGAGGCGGCATCGCGTAACGGAGACGCGAAACGATCTTAAGGAGCATTGACGATGGATGAACGCCAGCTCGACGAGCTGCTGCGCGGCTAAGAGGCGCATCGAACCGTCGAGCCGGGCGACGAAGCGCTATCCGCGTTTTACGGCCAGCGCCTGCGCGGCGGCGTGTTGTGGAACGGTTCATCGGCCGCGAGTTGTCGGATCACCGGACGCATGAACGCTTCATCGTGTTTCGCACGTCGGAGCGCGACCGTCTGCGGACGATCATCGTGAACATGCTGCGCGAGTATTACAACGGGACAAATACGCACTGGGCATGCTGCATCACTAAGTGCCACTGCTATTTCTGGAGCTGATGCGCGTACGCGGCGAGGACATTGCAACGCGATCCCGAGCAGACGCCGGGTACCGGGGAGCGCGCGGCGCGGTACGGCTACTCGCCCGATTAACTCGGACGCCAGCTGAACCACCATACCGGCTGCACGTTCGGCGAGCTTGTGCAAACCTATCGCCTCAATCGGGCCGCCAAGCTCTGCAGACGACCGCGCTCGACGCCGCAGAGATCGCGCGGCAGTGCGGTATGAGAGCCACGGCTTCTTTTACCGCAAATTTCAAATCGCGGTTCGGCAGGACGCCGAGCGCATACAGACGGTCCCAGACATAAAAAAGCACCGATGCCCGGCGGGATCGGCGCTTTTTCTCATTTTCGCATGCACATTCTGAACTCCCCAAATCTTTCTTCGCTGCATTTTAACGATATCCCCCTCGATCAGGAAGGACGCTCAGTCGCTGGTTTTGAAGATGGTCCTGATCAAAGGGGATACTGTTAAAACGTAAAATAGATGCTTTTAACACGGTCCTGATCGCAGGGGATACTGTTCAAACGTTAAAAATAAGCTCTTCGACCCTACAGCCCGAACTTGCGTATCAGATAGGTCGGCGTGCAGCTCCACGCGTGACAGTAGCTGTTTATGAGGTGGCTGCCGTATGGCGAGAAGCTCTTGTCCTGCGGATCGTACAGCTCCCAGAACGTGTCCGCGCCGTCCTCGAGCATGCCGCCCCAGTATTGCTTGAGCATCGCGACCGCCTCGTCACGGCAGCCCGTCAGGAGCAGCGCCTCGACGACATGATGGTACATGTACGGCGTGGTCGGGCCGATGTCCGGCGACTCGGCGAGCAGCCGCAGCATGAGCGCCTGGTTGTCCTCGGGTGGCAGCACCTCCGCCAGCGCCAGCCAGGCCTGCGACGCCCAAGACACCTGCCGGTCCGCGCCGCTTATGAAGAAGCCGAGCTCCGAGTCCCACAGCCGCGCCAGCGTCGCGGCTTCGACCTCGGCGAGCCGCGCCGTCAGCTCGGTCGCCGATTCGCAGCCCAGCCGCTCGGCCATGGCGATCGCGCGCTTCAGCGTATAAATTAGCACGCCCTGCGCAGGCGCCTGCTTGTTGAGCGACTCGTGCCAGTCGATGAACGCCCACCAGGACTCCTCGTCCCGCACCACGCCCGTTTCATCCAGCCGCTCGAGGCCAAGCTCTACCTGTCGACGCGCAAGCGGCCACAGCTCGCGCATCGTCTCCTCGTCTCCCGTGGCCTCCGCATAATCGTGCAAAGTTGCGGCGAAAAAAAGCGAGTAGTCGTACAGATACGTGTCGTCGGCGATCAGAGAAGGCTCGATGAACAGGTTCGCCGTCACCCGGCCCAACTCGTCAGGCACGGCCGCGAACAGGTAAAGACAGCGTTTGACCAGATCGTCGCTCCGGAACGTCTCGTAGTTCGCCAGCGCCTGCAGCCTCAGATCGCCCAGCCAGAGCCTGCGGTCCCGCTTGGGACCGTCCTCGAACACGTCCTGCATGCAGTCCTGCAGCGTCTTGACGCTCACGCGGTCGATCTCGCGGATTACGGGATCGGGATGCGACAGCTCGATCACAGCGGACGTGTCGGCCGACGTGACGGTACGGACCGTCACGTCGCTAAATGCGACGCGGTATTTCTGGGACGTATCCAGCACCTCCAGCTTCAGATAACGGAAGCTGTATCTTCGCGGCAGCGAGATCCGAGCCGGCAGCACGTCGACGAGCAGGATTTCCTCCTGCAGCCAGGAGCTGCTAATCCAGCCGTTGTACGAGGAGAACGGCTCCGCCATCTCCACCGGCATCTCACCGAAAGTCAGCCTCAGCTTCAGCGGCGCATCGGGCGGACTGCCGACCGGGCGGACATCGAAAGAAACGTAGCCGACCCGGTGGTCGCCGAAGTCCAGTACGACGGCGTCTCCCTTTTTATATTCCCTCTCCTGCAACGCTTCGGCAGGCGCCGCCTCACGCGCCCGCCAGCCGTGCATGGCCTGAGCGTCCGCTACGACCTCGACGATGCGCGCAGCCTTGAGCGCCTCTTCGAGCAAAACGGGCTTCAGCGCCTCCGCCTTCCCGACGAACGCTTCGTTGCGCACGATCGCGACCTGCCCGGTTTGCATCTTTATCGTATCCGCCATCCTTAAGCACCTCTCTCTTTTCGCATCTGTCTCTTACTCTAGCAAACCCGCCCATCTCCGCCATAGAACCGAATCCCGCATAAAATGATCCGATTCCGTCGCGATGTGCCGGCTTCAGCGAACCGGCGATTCGGCGATCCGGCGATCCGGTGATCCTGGGGTCCATCCGTCCGCCGGTCTGCCGGTTCATCGATCCGCCATCCCTTCGCGCTCCCTCGCAATCCGTCTCCTACCGTCCCTCCGCCGCGCGATCGGCCCCCAGTTGCCGCTGCAGCTCGCCCAGATATTCCTTAGGCGAATAACCCGCGCTCGTGACGAGCAGCTGCGCGTTGTCCCAGGCCAGCAGCTGCGCTTTGGTGCTGAAGCGGGCCTCGAACCACAGCGCGCCCTTTTTCACCTCGCCGATCTTGCTCTGCACCATTCTCGTGAGCGGCGGCGCGTCCTCGGGTACGTCCTTCACGTTAAATCCGGTTACCATGCCGAGCTCCGACATGGCGCGGTCCCCGTAACGCTCGAACACGAACCTCATCCAGTCGCCGACCTCGGGTGTATAAGCGGATTTGGAGAAAGAAGTGGTCAGGCCGGCGTTCACCGGATATTCGTCGAGCGAGCCCAAGCCGTCCCGCACGAGCGGGATGCTGAAAAAACCGACGTTGTCCGCCCCGATCTTGTTCTGCGTCCGGTCGTTAAAGGCACGCAGCTGCCAGCTGCCCATATAGAACATAGCGGCCTTGCCCTGCAGAAAAAGGTTGACCGACGTGCCCATGTCGATCGTGTTCACGCGAGAGCCGAAGTATCCTTGGAGCCCCATCCGCTGCACGACGTCCGCCGCCTCGACGAAGCCAGGATCCGCGAGCGACAGTTCCCCTTTGTCCACCTTTTCCATCGCGCCGACGCCGAGCTTGCGGATCGCGTAGGCGTTGATCAGCCGCGTGATCGGCCACTTCTCCTTGCCGGCCACGGCGAACGGCTGGATGCCCTCGCGCTTGAACGTTTCCGCCGCCGCCAGCATATCGTCCCAGGTTCGAGGCTCCTGCAGGCCGTATTTTGCGAATAGCGCCTTGTTATACCAGAAGCCTTCGATGTTCATCTCGAGCGGCAGCGCGTACAGCCCCTTCCCTTCCGCGTACGCCTTGAGCAGCTCGACGGCCGCGGGGTTAAGGCTGTCTGCCATGCCGAGCGCCGCGAACGTCCGCTCCAGGTCGAGCGCAGCGTTGCTGTCAATGAGATCGAGCAGCGGCTTGCCCGATTGATAGCTGAACAGCACGGGCAGATCGTTGCTCGCCGCGAGCAGCTGCACGCGCTGGTTCAGGTCGCTCTCCGAGACATTCTCGAACTTGTACCGGACCGATGGATGCGCGTTCTGATATTCCCTGGCAAGCTCGCTGATGATCCTGGAGCTGCCTTCGTTTTCTTTGTTGGAGGAAAGGTAGAGAATCGTCGTCGTATCGTCCGCAGGTACGAGCGTAGGCGTCGGGGCGCCGCCGCAGGACGCCAGCAGCACGGAGAGCGCGGGAAGCGCGAGGCGGAGCGCCGTCCGCCGGAACAAGCCGCACCGTCCCTTTTGCCGCATGCCGATCATCGCCCTCTCCCGGTAGACCGGTATTGTCCGGGCGTCATGCCGGTCTGCTTTTTGAACACCTCGGCAAAGTGACGGGCATGATAATATCCCACTCGCTCGCTGATTTCCTGGGTCGGAATGCCTTCCTCCAATAGCGTCTTCGCCTTTTCCATGCGCAGCTTGGTCAAATATTTGATATAAGAGAGGCCCATCTGTTCCTTGAAAAGCAGGCTGAAATAAGCGGCGTTCATCTCGACATGGGCCGCGACCTCCTGCTGGGTCAGGTCTCTGCCGTAATGGAGCTCCATGTAGGCGAGCGCCTTTTCCACCGCCGAATGCTTCGTCCGCTGCCGCACGCCGCGCATCCAGTCCGCGATCCGCTCGATCTCCGCCCGCAGCCAGGCGGCCTGCGCCGACCGCGTTTCGAGCTTGCGCAGCGCGAGCTGCGGCGGCTCGCCTGCGCGATCGAGCTCGGAGGCGTCGCCACCCGTTTCTTTGGCGGCTTCGACCGCATGAAGCAGCAGTTTGAGCAGCTCGAGCTCGGCGATCTCCGGATCGACCTTTCCCTGCTTGAACGACGCCAGATAATCGTCCAGCTTCAGCATCAGGCTGTCCTTATCCCCGAGACGCAGGTCGAAGAGGATGCCTTCCTCCAGATCGGACAATTCGGGCGCCGGCGAATGGCCGTCGCCCAAGTCTTCGTACCGGGTCCAGCCGGTACCCTCGAGATATTTGCCGTAGCGAAGCGCCCGGAGCGCCTCGCGGTAGCCGGCGGCAGCTTCGCCGACATCGGCGTGCGTCGTCCCGGAGCCCACTGCCGTGCGATCCCACGCCTGCAGGGTGCCGGTCCAATCGCTGCCGATCTCCCCCAGATGGAATACGGCATGCAAATATTCGGCGCCGTTCCGCACCGGGACGACGCGAAAGCCAGGCCCCTCCGGCAGCTCGAACGCCGAATCCGCGCTGGCGACGACCGTGACGCCCTGTACGTCCTCCGCTTCCGGACCGAACTGCACCCTCCATGCGTCTTCGGCATCGCTTCCATAGAGGAGCAGATCGAGCGTCGCCTTTTCCAGCAGCCCCTCCTGCCATCTCCGTTTCAGGCTCGACATCTCGCTTCGCTCTCCGATGCGCGCAACCGCCTTCTCGATGCCTTCCCGGATCTTCGAGATCGTGATCGGCTTCTCCAGGTAGTCGACGACGCCGAGCTTGATCGCGCGCTTGACGTAATCGAACTCGTTGTAGCCGCTGAACACGATGCACATCGTATCCGGCGCTTCCTCCTGGATGTGTTCGATCAGCTGAAGCCCGTCCATGCCCGGCATGCGAATGTCGGTCATGACGATATCGGGCCGCAGCGTCCTGAACATCTCCAGCGCGGATAGCCCGTCCTTGGCCGTCCCCGCCAGCTCGACGCCGTGCTCGCGCCAGTCGATGAGCCGCTCCAGCCCTTTCAGCACGATGAATTCGTCGTCGAACACGACCGCCTTCAGCATGTCTACTCCTCCTTGTATAACTTGTGCGGAAAGCGCAGCTCGATCGACGTGCCTTCGCCCGGCCGGCTGCGGATCGTAAACGAGCTCGTCGGCCCGTAGTAAATTTCCAGACGTTCCCGCACGTTGCGCATGCCGTAACCTTCCTCCGTTTTCCGGACATCCGCCATGCCGACGCCGTCGTCGGTCACCGTGAACGACAGGAATTCCCCGTCCATTCTCCCGGTCAACCGCACCGTACCTTCGCCGACTTTGGGCTCGAGGCCGTGATAGATGGCGTTCTCGACGAGCGGCTGCAGCATCAGCTTCATGATCTCGTAGCTCATGATGTCCGAATCGACCTCTTGCTCGTACTTGAAACGATTGTCATAGCGCAGATTCTGAATGATCATGTAGTGCTCGATATGCTTGAGCTCCTTGTAAACCGGGATCGTCTCCCTGCCTTTGTTGAGGCTTAGCTTGAAGCTCTCGGACAGCGACAGCGCCATCTGGGCAATATCGTGCTTCTCCTCGAGCATCGACATCCAGTAGATCGAATCGAGCGTATTGTATAAAAAATGCGGCTTGATCTGCGCCTGCAGCGAGCGCAGCTCCGCTTCCCGCTCCTTGAGCTGCGCCTGCAGCAGCCGCTCGCTCAGCACCTGATAGTCCGCCGTTACCCGCTGGAACGTCTGCCCGATGACGCCGACCTCGTCCGCGAGAAACGCCTCGCCCGCATCGGCGGCCGAATGGCCCTTGGCCCAGTCGCCGATCATTTTTTTCAGCTGCAGCAGCGGCTTGGTGATCGTACCCGACACAAAATAAGATACCGCGAGCGCGATGCCGGCCATCAGCGCGGCCAGCAGTCCCGTCGTCAGCGTGATGCGCTGGGATTGTTGAAGCAGCGTCTTGGCCTCGACGAAGTGGACGAACATCCAGCCGCTCGTCGCGTTCCGGTATTGGCTGTACAGGTAGCCGGCCTTGCGCATGTTCGCGAACGTCGCGTCCAGGCTGCCGCCGATACCGACGCCGGCCGTGAGCTCGGGACGCAGGTCGTAGACGACGACCGGATTCGTCTCCCGCGTATCGAGCACAAGAAACCCGCTCTCGTCGCTCTCGTTGACCGTCTGCTCGAAAATCGACTTGCGGATGTTAATGACGAGCAGGCCGATCTTGTCCCCGCTCAGCCGGTTCGGATCGCGCAGCAGCTTGACGCTGGAAAACGCATTGCCGTAGGGCGATTCCTCGAGCACGTTGTAGCCGAAAAACACTTCCTTGCCCTTGGCCTGCTCGGCCTGCGCGTACCAGTCCGTGCGTTCGATCAGGCCGCGCGTTTCCTCGGAGCCGTACTTGCCCGCCTGCTCCGAGCGTCCGTAGCAGACGGACCGGAAGTTGCGGTCGAACAGGCAGATCGAGTCGATGTTCTGGATGTCGAACAGGTTCGACACGACGATATTTTGCAGCAGGTTGGCCGTGCGGACGTCGATGACGCCCTGCCCGTCCGCCTTCGCAGCGCCGCTTCGATACAGCTCCTGCCGGAGCTGGTCGTTGGACAGGATAATGCGATTCATGTTGATGATGTTGCGCATGAGCAGATCGGCGACCTCGCTGGACGTCTTGAGGTGGTCCGCGTTGGCCTGTATATGGTTTTGCACGAGCATGTCCTTGGAAATGTTCAGGGAGACGTAGCCCAGCACGAACAGCGGCGGCAGCGACACCAGGATCATGGTAGCCAGAAATCGGCTGCGGATTCGCGGCGGCCTGAGCTTGAGCAAAAAGCGGCGGAGTCTCGTTATCATGGCAAGCATCCTTTACGGGCGTCGCGGGCTTGTTGTAAGCGGAAACAAACATGGGATCGGCCCGATATGCCGCGCTTTTAGCGAATAGCGTACGACGGTGCGGCGGCACGACCCGTTTCCTTTCATTCTAACCAATCGGGCCAGCAATATTAAGGTACGGATTTTTTGGGAAGACTCCGCGTTTTTTAGGAGGCGGATTAGCCGGGCTATCCTGGATTCGCCAAACCACCTGCCTACGCTGGTTGGCCCATTCGTACCAGCCGCCCGTCGTAGATTCCCCAGCCACCTGTCGCCGCTGGTTGACCATTCATACTCGCCGCCCGTCGCAGATTCGCCAAACCACCCGCCGACGCCGGTTGGCCGTCCACCCGTATTCCCATCGATTAGTTGTTGAAAAGCAGTTATTTCCGCTCACGGTCCCGCACCCAAGTAAATAGTTGTCAGAAGGCAGTTAATTCCCGCGCAAGTAGCGTTTCTCCCCATCTTCGGAGGACATTAACTGCCTTTCAACAACTAATTTGCTCATTATGCGATTACAACGCGGAAATAGATGCCTTTTAACCACTATTGTCTCACACCTCCGCCGTCTACTATGGCCCCCGCCACTGCGCAGTTGAAAGGTCAAGCCCGCGGTATTCGCGCTCCTTGCAGCGAACTTGCACGATGCTTGCCGCCCATAACCGCGCCGACTCGCAATCCGTTATCCCTCGCTGTGGCGTGACCGTCGCGTTAAACCATCTGCTTCCTAGCTGGTACAACCATCGCACCTTGCTTCTCACCCGCCGCCTATCGGCTAATACCGCCGTTCAGATAATTGCTGAAAGGCCACTAATTTTCCCCATCGATCCGCGCCAAAGTAAATAAGTGTCAGAAGGCAGTTAATTCCTGCGAGGGGGGCGTTTCCGCCCATAATTCAGGGCATTAACTGCTTTTCAGCAACTAATTTGCTCGTTTTGCGATTATAACGCGGAAATAGATGCCTTTTAACCACTATCTCCTCCGACGCTACCGGTGCCATCGGTGTCCCAAACGCTCCCAATGCCCTCATGCCCTTGATGCCCTCGATGTCTCGACACCTCCCGCCGCTGCACAGAAAAAACGCCAAGCCCGCGGGCTTGGCGTTTCTTGCTCTCACTGTTACTTCTGCAGCAAATTGTACACCGACTGCGCGGCTTCGGCGCGGGTCGTCACGCCTTGCGGCGCGAACTGCCCTGCACCCCGGCCCGACAGCAGGCCGAGCGACGAGGCTTCGGCCACGTACGGCGCCGCCCAGGCCGCGATGCGGTCCGCGTCGGCGAAGCTCGCGCCTGCGCCGGCCGCTGCCGCGCTGCCGTGCAGATAGCGGTACGCCTTCACGATCATCGTCGCCATCTCCTGGCGGGTGATCGCGCCGCTCGGGTCGAACTTGCCGTCGCCGCGGCCCGTCACGATGCCGGCTTCCGCCGCCAGCGCGATCGGCTTCGCGTACCAGACGCCAGCCGATACGTCGGCGAAGGACTGCGTGCCTTCGTCCGTCAGCTTCAGCGCGCCTGCCAGCAGCTGCGTGAACTCGGCGCGCGTGATCGTGCGGCCCGGCTCGAACGTCGTCTCGCTCGTACCGCCGACGATTTGCTTGGCCGCCAGTTCCTTGATCACGTCGATCGCCCAGTGCGAAGCCGGAACGTCGGCGAAGTTCTTGTTCACTTCAAGTACCGCGTACTTGCTAAAGTGCTGGAGTTGCGCCACATAAGCGCCATCCACGTACTTGCTGTCGACATACTGGCGCTGTCCGTTGCCCGTCAGATAGAAGATGCCGCCGAGCTTCGGATTTGTGACGCCAGGCGCCTTCAGCGTCAGCGTGATCGGCGCGTCGAACGTCGTCACGGCCGTGTTCGCGTCGCCAACGACGACGGTCAGCGTGAACTCGATAACGTCACCTGCAAGGCGCACGTTCGTCGCGTCGGTCGATCCGCCCACTGCCTGCGCAGCCGCGGTCGCGTCAACTGCCTTAAACGATACTTGCACCTGCGCATCGCCAAGGCGATCCGCTGGAATTGCGGCCGCAAGTTGCTTCAATACGGTTGCCGGAAGCGTGAGCGACAGGTCGCCCGCCTTCAGCTCCAGGCTCTTGCCTTCCGCCTTGCCGAGCAGGCTCGCCGACAGCTGCGCAGTCTTCGTGCCTGCTGGCAGCGTCACGGACGCTCCCGTGTCGCCAACCGTCAACATCGCGTCCGATACCTTTAGCGTGCCGTCTGCCGAAGGCGTTTCCGTTCCAGTTCCCGTGTTCGGCGTCGTCACCGGCGGGACGTATGGCGGTACATAGATCGGCGCGATCGTGAGACTTGCCGCCACCGTTGCCGTGCGTTCTTCCGCATCCGTCGCCGTGATCGTCAACGGGAATGTACCGCTGCTCGACGGCGTACCCGTGATCCGCAAGGTCGCCGGATCGAACGTCAGTCCCGTCGGCAATCCGCTAATGCTCCATACGTACGGCTCCGTGCCGCCCGTGGCCGTCAGCGTCAGCAACTGATCGTACGCGCTGCCTTCATTGCCAGATACGATCGCACTTCCCGCAACCGGCGCTACAATCTCCAGTTCCTCCGTACCCGGATCGACCGGATCCGACGGCGAGACCGTCAGAGAAGCCGTCATTTCCCGGGAAACATTGGCGGAATCCGTCACGCGAATGACAACCTCGTACGGGCTGTCGACATCCGTGCCCGCAGCCGGAACGCCGCTAATCTTCTGTGCTGCCGCATCCAACGCAAGGCCTTCCGGCAATCCCGTCACCGTCCAGGTGTAAGGCTCCGTGCCGCCATAAGCCGCCAGCTGCACGCTGTAGGCCGCGCCAACCTTGGCCGCAGGTACAGCTCCGCCTTCCTGCGAGCCGATGCCCAGCACGTCGCCGATGGCCAGCGTATTCGTAACCGATACCGTCTCGTCGTTCGCATCCGTCGCCGAGATCGTCACCGTATACGGACTGTTATCTACTGCGCCGTCCGAAACGGTGCCCGTGATCTTGCCCGTCGCGGCGTCGAAGCTCAGCCCTTCGGGCAGTCCGGTCACGCTCCACGCATAAGGCGCGGTACCGCCGCTCGCTTCGAGCGCCAGCGTCTGCTCGTACGCCACGCCCGGCTTCGCGGCTGGAAGCGCCGCGCCGTCCAGCGGCTTCGCGATGTTCACGGCCGTCTGCGTCACCTGCAGCGAGTCGATGCGCAGATCGGCGGCTTCGAATACGACGTACACGGTATGCGCGCCCGCAGGCGCCGCTGCCACGGCGGCCTCGACTTTCGTATAGCCCAGCTCGTTAACCGTCTGATCGGCAGCCGTCGGCATGACATAGGTCGTCTTACCCGTGACCGGCACCGCGATCGTCGCGAACGGCTCGGCCGTCGGCGAGTCCGCGCGCAGCGTAATATTGCCGCCCGCTCCGTTCGTGCCGACGTACGCTTCGATTTTCTTGGCGCCCGTGAAGTCCGCCTTCGGCAGCGCGACCCAGGATCCCGAACCCTTGGACATGACCGCGTAGTATTCGCCCGCGATCTTGTCGTCGCGCAGACTCTCGACCGTACGCTCCTTCGAAGCTTCGCGGTACGCGACCGCATAAGAATCGTACGCATGGTCGAATACGTTAAATGCCGTCTTGGCATCCAGCGTCGCGAGCGAGTCGCCGGAGATCGTAACGTCCTTGGTCGACCGAATGTCCTTGGAGGAACGTCCGATCATGAACGTATAAGCGCCGTCTTCGACGATATAATCGCCCTTGTTGACGTCCCAGATCGCCAGGTCCTTCGGATCGACGCTGAGCGTGACGATCTTGTGCTCGCCCTGGGTCAGCTCGACCTTGTCATAGGCCACCAGCTTCTTGGCGGGCACTTCTTCGCCGTAGGCGGAACCGTTTTTCCGCGCGTACAGCTGCACGACCTCGGAGGTCGTGATCGAGCCTTCGTTGGTAAGCTCGACGGACACGTTAAACTTCTGATTCGCCACCGCGGCGCTCGGCGCGGTGAATTCCTTGTACGTGAAGTCGCCGTAGGAAAGGCCATAGCCGAATTCGTAAGTAATCGGCGCATTCGTAAACATATAAGTGAGCTTGGCTTCGACCGGATCGGCGTTAAACATGTCCGACACGAAACGGGGATCGAGCTGGTCGACGCCCGAGATCGCCGTATTGCCTTCCGGAATCGAATATTTGTCGATCGCCGGCAGCGCGGACATATCCGCGTACCAGGTCGCCGACAGGCGGCCGGTCGGCGCGTAGTCGCCGAACAGAACGTCCGTCAGGCCTTGCGCGTCGAACTCGCCGGAGTATGGCTGCGTGATAACGGCCGATACGTTCGGATCCTTCTGGATCTCTTCCATGATGACCGGCGAGCTCGCGAGGAGCACGACGACCGTCTTCTTGTTTTTGGCCGCGAACGCCGCCGCGACATTGTGCGCGATTTTGTAATCGTC
The DNA here is from genome assembly GCF_030014955.1 of Cohnella hashimotonis. Classification (NCBI taxonomy): domain Bacteria; kingdom Bacillati; phylum Bacillota; class Bacilli; order Caryophanales; family Paenibacillaceae; genus Cohnella; species Cohnella hashimotonis. Next base: position 601,430 of record NZ_JAGRPV010000001.1, on the reverse strand, counting down.
GGCGCCCAGGTACAGGTCGGCGCGATCGGAGCCTTCGCCGCCGCTGTTGTTCGGATGCGCGCCGACGAATACGAGCGCGTAGTCCTGCGTGTTCGCCATCGCCGCGATATCGGCGCCCATGCCCGCTTCCTGCACGACCGTCTTGTCGAACTTCGCGCTATTGTCCCGCGCATTGAAGTTCGCGATCGTGCCGATCGTCGAAGCGGCTGTCGACACCGAGCCATCGGCGCCGGCCGTCAGCAGGCGTCCGCTGAACAAGCCCGTTTGAATCGCCAGGCCGCCCGAGACGATCGATACGGAGCTTCCGCCGTTCGATTCGAAGCGGAGCTTGGCCGGCACGGTGCTGTTGTTGCCCGTAGAGGCCAGCGTCGTCCAGTCCGGATTGGTCAGCAGCAGGTTGGCGGTGGCCGTGTTGCCCACGCTCGCGCTGTTCGTCGTAGGCGCCGTCACCCAAAGGCCGTTGGCCTTGGACTTCAAGCTGGCTGCGTTCTGGCCCCAGTCGTAGTATTCGAACAGCTGCGCATCGGTCAGCGCGTTCGCCGCGCCTGGGAAGCTCGCGTTCAATTGAGAGCCCGCGCCCGTGCCTGCCGTGACATAATTGCCGTTCGCGGCCGACTTCAGCGCGACGACCGCGCTGCCGGTCGAGAACTTCACGTTGTCCGCGCCGATCGTATTCAGGATCGAATACAGCGGCGTTTTGCCGGCATTCGCGAGCGTCGTCGGCGTCGCCGCGGCGTAGCCCGGACGCATCCGCATGTCGGCGTAAGCGCCGACGACGGCGGCCTTCTTGCTCTTGGCCAGCGGGAGCGCTTCGTCCGTGTTCTTCAGCAGAACGACGGATTCGCGCGCGGCTTGCAATGCCACCTCTTGATGCGCCGGCGTACTGAAGCTGGTCAGCGTAGCGGCCACGTCCTTCGCCTGGCCGGCGAACGGATAGTTGATCGGCACGCCGCTGGCGTCGACTTCGTTAAAAATGCCCAGGCGGGCGAGCTGGTTCACGATCGGACGGCCGGCTTCCTCCACGTCCTGAAGCGTGATGCCGTACAAGCCTTCCTTGACCGCGTTCGCCAGGGTGACGACGTCCGTCTTGTCCGTGCCCGAAGCGCGTACGGACTCCGAATGCGCCAGGACCATCAGCGCGAGCGCGTGCTTGCGATCGAGCGTGTATTGGGTGTCGAACCCGTTGCTGAAGCTCGTGTTGAACAGATGATTCTCGCCGTTAAAGTCCGGCGAAGAGTACATCCCGTAGCGGGCGAGCTGGCTGCCCAGAATCATGTATGGCGAGATGATGTTCGGAACGCCGTTCGTACGGCCGAAGGACGTCATGACGCCGGCTACCGAACCCGACTCCAGCCCCTTGAACGCCGACGGAATCTGATATTCGTAGATGGCCCGCGCGCCGGCGTTCGTGCTCGACGTCTGGCGGAACCACTCCGCGTTGTACAAGGAAAAGTGCTTGGTGCCGACGACCGCGCGCTGCCAGAACCCGTCCTGGCTCGCTTCCTGGTCGGTGCCGGCAAGGCCCGCAGCCATATTGTCGATCAGCGTCGCCGACAGGTAAGGATCTTCGCCATAGCCTTCGGGCGTCCGGCCGTTGAGCGGATTGACGCGAACGTCGGAGAGCGCGGTGAAGGCGATCGAACGCGACGTGTTGGAGCCGTTATGGATGTTGGCCGTTCCTTGCTTGACGTTCAGCTGGCTGATTTTCTCGCTGCCCATGACCTTGCCGACCTGCGAGACGAGCGCTTTGTTCCAGGTCTGGCCCAGACCGACGAGCGCGGGAAAGTCCGTGGATACGCCGTACACGTTGTCGGCCGCCGCGAGCCCGCCGGGAACCGTCTTTCCCTTGTGACCGTTGTTGTCCGCGCCGTCCATGACGAACGTATAATTGTCCCGGATGCCCGTTGCGTACAGCGCCGCTCCTTCGAGCCCGATGTAATCGTAGTACTGGTCAACGAAGGCGTCGAGATGGGTCGGATTGCCGTCGAACAGCGGCATGCCGTCGAATATGCCGCCCGTCTGCGTTTTAAAGGAGATGGCGCCTCCCGGCTCCGCCGCCGAAACCGCCGGCGCATGCGCGCCGAGCGCAAGTCCCGCCGACAGCACGCCGGCCAGCAGCGCGGATACGCTTTTTTTGCCCGTGCGGACGATTGTCTTGTTCATTTGCACACCTGCCGTTTCTCTAATTATGGATCGATCGTCTCCTGCCCGCCGCATTCGGGCCCCTCGCCCGCCCTCCATCACTCCCCCGTGCCGGCGCAGGATCGCCGATGTCATGTTTCATTGTAAGCGGTTGCTTCGCGCGTCATAAGTGCGCCATATTTTGGTTTTAGTCCTCATTTTTAAGACAAAAAAATTCCGCCTCCCCGAAGGGAGACGGAATACGCCTTGCCGCAGGGAAACGGAATGCATCTCGCGGCAACTGCAAGCCGGATCAGCCGGAATGGCCGTCCAGCGCCGCCTGAAGCTCGCTCATATAGAAAGCCGGGGTATAGCTTGGATCCTGAATCAGCAGCTGGGCGCCGTTCCATGCCGTCATCTGGGCAAGCGTATCGAAGCGCGCCTCAAACCAGAGCGCAGTCCTCGCGGCGCCGTCCAGCTTGCTTTGCACCATACGGGTAAGGGGCGGCACGCCAGCTCCGGTCGTATCGGCCTTGAAGCCCGTAATCAGGCCCAGCTCGTCCATCGACCGCTGCCCATACCGCGCGAACGCATACTTCATAAAATCGCCCAGCTCGTCGTCGTATGCCTCGCTTGAGAAGGACGTGGTGAGTCCCGCATTCATCGGATATTCGTCCAGCGCGCCCAAGCCTTCCGCCGCGAGCGGGATGCTGAAGAAGCCGATCGCTTCGGGCGGGATCCGTCCTTCGACGGTTTTGTTCAGGTCGCGAATCGACCAGCTGCCCGTATAGATCATGGCGGCGCGTCCCTGCGTGAACGCTCGCATGGCCGAGCCGATGTCCACCGTATTGGGATCCTGCCCGAAGTATCCTGCCTGCGCCATTTGCTTCACGGTTCCGGCGGCTTCGACGAAACCAGGGTCGGTCAGTTTCAATTCGCCGCGGTAAACCCGTTCCATTGCATCAGCGCCCAGCTTGCGGATGGCGTAAGCGTTGATCAGGCGGGTGATCGGCCACTTGTCCTTCCCAGCGACGGCAAACGGCTGAATCCCCGCGTTTTTGAACACGTCGGCCGCCCGCAGCATATCGTCCCAGGTCCGCGGCTCATCCAGATGATAACGGGCGAACAGCGTCTTGTTGTACCAGAAGCCCTCGATATTAAGCTCCAGCGGCAGCGCGTACAGCCCCATGCCGTCGGTCATCCGCTTCAGCAAATCGACGGCGACCGGATTGAGCTGGCCGGCAATGCCGAGCTGCTCGAACGTGCCCTGCAGCTCAAGAACGGCGCCGCTGCGAATCAGGTCCAGGAGCGGCTCGCCGGACTGGTAGCTGAACATGGCCGGCAGGTCGTTGCTTGCGGCGAGCAGCTGCACTTTTTGCGACAAATCGTTGTTCTGCACGCTCTCGATCCGGAACTTGAAGTCCGGGTGCGTCTTGGCGTATTCCGCCGCAAGCTCGCGGATGACGCTCGTGCTGCCCGAGCTCGGATTGCCGGCAGTCATATAAAGGACAGGGACCGTCTCGGGAAGCGGCGGCGTTGCGGCCGTATCCGCCTTCGTGTTCGCACAGCCTGTCAGCGCCGTCGCCGTCCAAGCGGAGAGCAGCGCTGCCCGCGCCGCGCGCGGCATCATTCGGCACCAATCGATTATCATCGGCTAATCCTTCATTCTGTGGAAGTGACAGACGGCAAAAAGACTCCGCCCGGAGTCTTCTCATCATATCCGATATCCGGCCGCAGGCATAGCGAACCGGAGGAGGCGGCCCCTCAAAGGTCCGCCGCGTTCAGCCCTTCACCGCGCCGACGGTCATGCCGCCGACGAAGTACTTCTGCAGCGCGAGGAACGCGAGCAGCAGCGGCAGCGCGCACAGAATGCAGGCCGCGAACAGCACGTTCCACTGCGCGGGGTTCTGCTGGTCGCCGAGGAAGCCGAGCATGGCGACCGGAAGCGGCGCCGCCAACGTTTTCGTGATAAACACCATGTTGAAGAAGTAGTCGTTCCAGATCCAAACGCCTTGCGTAATGACGACCGAGACGGTCACGGGCAGCAGCAGCGGGAACACGATCTGCCAGTATCTGCGGAACATGCCCGCGCCGTCGATATGGGCCGCCTCCTCCAGTTCTTCGGGCACACCGCTGCGGATGAAGCCGGTGTACAGAAACGTGGAAAACGGCAGGCTGCACGTGATGAACATGAGGATCGGCGTGTATTGGTTCATCGGGATGCCGAATGATTTGATCATCTGAATGATCGGGATGAGCACCATCTGGCCGGGCACGACGAGGCCGGACAGGAAGAAGATGTACAGGAACTTGCTCGTCCGGCTGCGGATGCGCGCCATCGGGTAGGCGGCCATCGCGGCCAGCAGGACGACGAAGACGACCGAGACGCCGGTCAGCACGACGCTGTTCCACAGCGCGGTCGGGAAGTGCATGCGCGTGAAGGCCGAGCGGAAGCTCGCGAACGTGAATTCGTTGAACCAGTTCAGCGGGTCGGTCATGTTCTTCGGCGACCGCAGCGAGCTGGACAGCACGATGATGAGCGGCACCAGGTTGAGAAAGACGAGCGCGAGCAGCGCGATATGGGTGAACGAGCGCTTGACGGCGGGCGCGGAGGTCATGCGGATATCTCCCTTCTGTTCAGCGTGAAGACGAAGGCGGCAGTGATGACGATGATGAGCGCGAACGAGATGATGCCGAGCGCCGACGCCTTGCCGAACAGCTGGTCGGTGAACGCCATTTTGTACATCGCGTAGATCAGCGTGTTGGTCGACGTGCCCGGGCCCCCGTTGGTCATGACGAACGGATAGTCGAATGCCTTCAGCCCGTTGATGACGCTGAGCGTGACGTTGATCGTGACGGACGTCGCGAGCAGCGGAATCTTGATAAAGCGCACGAGCTTCCAGCGTCCGGCGCCGTCGATTTTCCCCGCTTCGATCAAATCCATCGGTACCGTCTGCAGGCCCGCCAGGAAGATGATCGTGCTCGTGCCGATGTTTTTCCAAATATCTACCGCGATAATGGAGTAAAGCGCCTTGTCGTAGCTGCCGAGGAAGTTCGTATCGATCCCGTTCAATCCGATCTTATGGAGAAAAGAGGCAATCAGCCCTTCGTCCGGCATGTACACGTAGCTCCAGATGAAGCCGACGACGATCGCGCTGAACAGCGTCGGAATGTAAAATGCCGAACGATACAGACCTTTAGCTCGAATATTCGCATTCAGCAGGAACGCTATCGCAAGCGCGACAATGTTGCCCAGGATGACGGTGACGAACGTGTAAATGAGCGTATTGCGGACGGACAAACCGAGGATCTCCTCGTGGAACAGCGTCTTGAAGTTGCCCGCGCCGACGTAGTTGAACTTCTGGACGTAGCCGTTGTAGTCGGTGATGCTGTACTGGAACAGCTTGAGGATCGGGAATACCCAGAACAAGCAGTAAAAAAGGAGGGCCGGGAGCACGAACCAAAACATCGTTTTTTTCATCACGGCACTATTCATGATGCTTCTTTCCTTTCGGCGTGAATTGCATCAAGGGGGAATCTCGCTCCCCCTTGATCTCGCTGGCGATCAGCCTTTATAAAGTTCTTTGTACTTGTCCTGCATCGCCTTGGTGACGTCTTCGGCCGTCGTCTTCTTGCCCCCGATGATCTCGCCGAACTTGGACTGCATGACGTCGCTGACGCCCGCCGGCCACATTTGATTCGAGAAGTAGAACGCGTGGCCCGTGCTCTGAATCTCGGTCAGCACATCCTTGAAGATGTCGTTCTTGAGCGTCACGCCGTTAAATACGCTGATGGACGGGTTCGACTCCACCCACGCCTGGAAGAGCGGCGATTGGCCGTCGTACAGATATTCGAAAATTTGCTTGGCGACGTCGAGGTGCTTGGACTTGGCGTTCAGCGCGTAGCCTGCCGCCGTTGCCGCGGATGCGTATACCGGCTCGCCCGCCTTGTTGCCCGGGAGGGAGAAGAAGCCGCGCTCGAAGTCGGCCGCGCCCTTGGCGGTGACGCCCGGCAGGTCCCAAGTGCCCGTGAAGATCATGGCCGCCTTGCCGTCGACGAACTGCTGCATCGCCTGCGCGCTGGCCATGCCGAGCGAGTTTTTGGACACATAGCCTTTGTCGTACAGCGTCTTGTACTGGTTGACCGTCTCGACCCACTTGGCGTCGGTCAACTGCGTCTCGCCGGTTTGCAGCTTCTTGTCGAAGTCCGGATCGGACGGGTAGACCGTGTTGGCGGCGAGCTGGTACATGCCGAACTGCACGACCCACGGGTCCTTGTCGCCCATGACGATCGGCGTAACGCCGGAAGCCTTGAGCTTTTCGGATGCGGCCAGGAAGCTGTCCCAATCCTTCGGCACCTCCGTGATGCCGGCCTTCGCGAACAGATCCTTGTTGTAATAAGTGCCGAGGATGTCCATCCCCTTGGCGACCGCGTACGGCTTGCCTTCGTAGCTCATGTCGTTCATGGCGGCCTTGCTCACGTTGTTCCAGAAGCTGAGGCCGGACAGGTCGGCCGCGTAGCCGGCCTTCGCCACCTCGATCGCGCCCATGTTCGCCATGTTCGGGAAGACGAGGAAGATGTCCGGGCCTTCGCCTGCCGCCAGCTTCGTCTTGACCGACGTGTAATACTGCTCGTCGGGCAGCTTCTGGACTTCGAGCGTGACGTTCGGGAATTTTTCTTTGACGAGCTTGGGCAGCGTGTCGAGCTCGAAGTCGGCGCCGTCGGCGGCCTTGGAGCCGGAGACGAGCATGGTGAGCGTGACCGGATCGGCGCTCGGCGTACTTGCGGACGGACTGGCCGCCGCGGATGCGGACGCCGACGGGCTGGCGGCGGACGAGCTCGCGGCGGAAGGCGATGCCGTATTATTGTTATTGCTGCCGCACGCGGCGAGCGCGACGGTGAACAGCGACGCTACGGCGACGCCGGCGACTTGGGATTTCAATGACTTCATATTTGACTCCCCCTCATGATCTTGCAGCTTGTTAGCCGCTTACATTTTTCATTGTAAGGGCCGCCGGCCGCCGCCAGAAGCGCGTCATTTTTTAGTTTGATTCCTTATTTTTAAGAGGGATTGCTGCTCCGCACTTGGACATACTGATGTACTTAAAACCCGCTGTCGCACGGATTTGCCCAGCCCACCGGACCCAGGATCCGCTATTTGCGCCCGCATTGACGACATCGGAGGCTCACCGGACACTGCGGACGCTATTTCGCTCAAAACCGGTCTTTCCCGCCCGATTCGGGAGAGATAACAGAACCACAGTCCGCAAGTACGTCAATATTCGCTTCATGCGCTAAAATAACGCCCCTACGGTCCGTAACGTCTGTCCCACCTTTGCATCGCGATCTGGTCCTCGCCGTGCCACCCGCCAAATGTATCGCTCCCCCCGCTCCGAACCGGCCAAACCACAAAAAAAGACCGAGGCGTCGCCGCCTGGTCTCATCAAATGTTAACGCTCGCCCTTACTCGTAATAGCTCCGCACGACAATGTCCTGATCGTAGTTGCCGAAGCCCTTGCCGTAGAGCGTGAGACCGCCCCGGCCCCGCCCTGTATCCTCCGCGGCGATCCGCAGTGTCCAGTTCATCGCGTCCGTCTCGATATCGCGCAGGCCGACGCCCGATATTTTCTGACCGTCGACGTAGGTGCCCTTCTCCTTGATGCGAAGCACCTTCATCAAACCATATTGATTGACGTCCGAATGCCACCACTCCGGCGTCAACCGTCCCCGCCGATCGCCGAAGTCGCCGGGACTCGTCCATACCCCTACGGTTTTTCCGCCCAGATCGAAGCGGATGTCCGAGGGCCAATTCTCGTTCACGCGCGGCGCCTCCGAACCGATCTCGAGCGAGATCTCGATCTCGCGCAGCCGCTGGTCTTTGTACAAATAGTTCGGCAGCTTGTACTCGACCCACCCCTTGGCCATCCACAGGATGCCCGCGTTCACCCGCTCCGGATCCATGAAGCAGATCGGATTGTCGAACTGGCCGATGACCTTCTCCGTCGTCGCGATGCCGCAGGTCGGCCAAGCCTCGTAATCGGTATACTGGCCAATCGGCAGCGACAGCTCGTGACAGTTCAATGAGGCCGGGGCATCCGGGGACAGTTTGATCTGCATGAACTCCGTTTTTACGTAACAAAGCTTGTAGGTCCCACCGTCCATCCGCTTCATTCTGCTGCCGACGATACCGGCCTCTTCGAGCTTGCGAATGTGTCCGCTGACGACCGCGTTGCTCAGGAACAGCTCCTCCGCCAACTCCTTCACGTGACGTTCCCGCTCGTACAGCTTATCGATGATCTTTAATCGCACCTCGCTGGCCAGTGCCTCGTAGATGCGAAGCGCTTTTGAATCGGTAGAGATCAGCACGCGCTCACCATCCGATCAGGATTTTGTTTTAAGTGAATTCTGTAATAAAAGATTGTCTGTCATTTTCTATTATGTTACGAATAATATAGGTTTTCAAGATTATTGAATTTAGTTTTACCTTAATCCTTAAGGAGGTCAATCACATGACAATCCGCTCTCATATGCTGATCGACAAGCACTTCGCCGTATCCGTCGTGGATCCCCGGATGTACGGTTCCTTTATCGAGCACCTGGGGCGCGCCGTTTACGGGGGCATCTACGAGCCCGGGCACCCGACCGCGGACGAGAACGGCTTCCGCCGAGACGCGCTGGAGGCGATCCGCGCGCTTCAGGTTCCGATCGTGCGCTACCCGGGCGGCAACTTCGTGTCCGGCTACAACTGGGAAGACGGCGTCGGCCCCAAGTCGGAGCGCAAGCGCAAGCTCGAACTCGCCTGGTGGACGACCGAGACGAACGCCGTCGGTACGAACGAATTCGCGGATTGGGCCAAGCTGGCCGGCACGGAAGTGATGATGGCCGTCAACCTCGGCACGCGAGGGCCCGACGACGCCAGAAATCTCGTCGAATATTGCAACCATCCTTCAGGCTCTTATTACAGCGACTTGCGCATCGCCCACGGCTATCGCGAGCCCCATCGCTTCAAGACGTGGTGTCTGGGCAACGAGATGGACGGCCCCTGGCAGATCGGCGCGAAAACCGCGGTCGAGTATGGACGTATTGCCAACGAGACGGGCAAAGTGATGCGCTGGGTCGATCCGTCGATCGAGCTCGTCGCCTGCGGCAGCTCCTCCAGAGGCATGCCGACGTTTGCCGAGTGGGAAGCGACCGTCCTCGATCTCGCGTACGATCAGGTCGACTATCTTTCGCTGCACGCCTATTACAACAATAACGCGGGAGACACGGCCAACTTCCTGGCCAGCTCGCTCGATCTCGACCAGTTCATCGGGGGCGTAGCTTCGATTGCCGATTACGTCCAGGCGAAAAAGCGAAGCAAGAAAAAAATCATGCTGTCGCTCGACGAGTGGAACGTCTGGCATTCGATCGGCACAAGCCGCGCGAGCGAACGCTGGCAGATCGCGCCGCCGGAGTTCGAGGACGCGTACACCTTCGAAGACGCGCTCGCTGTCGGATGCTACCTGATCACGATGCTGAAGCACGCCGACCGGGTGAAGATGGGCTGCCTCGCCCAGCTGATCAATACGATCGCGCCGATCATGACGGAGACGGGCGGCTCGCTCTGGCTGCAGACGACGTACTATCCGTTCCTTCACGCTTCGAATTACGGCAGAGGCACGGTTCTGCAATCGGTCGTCGATTCACCGAAGTACGACGCCAAAGACTTCACCGACGTTCCTTACCTGGAATCGGTCAGCGTGTTCGACGAGGAACAGGGCCTGCTGACGATTTTTGCAGTGAACCGTCACCTGGAAGAATCGATGGCGCTCGATGTCGACGTCCGCAGCTTCTGCGAAACGCGTCTGCTGGAGCACATCGTGCTGGAGAGCGACGATCTGAGGGCCACCAACACCAACAACAATCCGAACCGGGTCGTCCCTCGCACCGGCGGCGAATCCAAGATCGATGCCGGACGCGTGCAAGCCGTACTCGGCCGCGCTTCCTGGAACGTCATTCGGATCGCGACGACGAAAGGCTGATCGCGAGGAAAACCAAAAGAGACCGGAAACGGCTGCAGGGACTCACGCCCCTCGCCGCTTCCGGTCTTTTCTTTAAGGCTGGCAGATATCCCGCTGGCGCACGCCGGTTGTTTGGCCAAAGAGGGGTTGAGTTACACGGTTTTTCCGTACAACGCCGCTCCCACGTGCCTGATCCGGCCGAGTTGCACGGTTTTTCCGTACAACGCCGCTCTCACGCGACTGATCCGACCGAGTTTCACGGTTTTTCCGTACAACGCCGCTCTCACGCGACTGATCCGACCGAGTTACACGGCTTTTCCGTACAACGGCGCTCTCACGCGACTGATCCGGCCGAGTTGCACGGTTTTTCCGCGCAACGGCGCTCCAAGCTACGGCTGCCTACCGTCCCAACAGCACTTCCTCCCGCTCGCGGAAGTAGGCGGCCGTCTGCTGGACCATGCGGTCCAGCAGAGCCTTGTCCGGCTTGCCGTACATCGCCGGGTACGGGTCGCCGCCCGGACCTAGCGGCTCCGGCGTGACGTAGCGGCCGTCGCGGTTGAAGCCGAGCAGGTACAGCGCCATGATGACGGTATCCACGTCCAGCGAGCCGTCGCCGAGCGCGCCGCGGTTGCTGTCGGCCATATGCAGATTAAGCAGCCGGTCGCCGGCCGCCAGCAGCGCCTCGCCAATGTGCGACTCTTCGGACTGCATATGGTAGACGTCCGCATTAATATGCTGCACGCCGGGATGATTAACGGACTGAATATAAGCTTCGGCGTCGGCGATCGTATGGACGTAGCTCGTCTCGGCGGAGCGAATCGGCTCGATGGCCGCCTTTACGCCGTGCGAGACGAACAGGTCGGCGACGAGCCGGAGCGTCTCGGCGCTGCGCGCAAGCTCCATCGCGTCGTAAGGCGTCGGCCTGCCGACAGCGCCCGGCACGACGAGGATGTAGGAGCCGCCGACCGCAGCCGCGAACTGGATCTCCCGCTTCAGGTAGTCGAGGGCGGCCTGGCGCTGGAAGGCGCGGTTGCTGGACAGATCGTTGTCCGCGGAAAACATGCCGCAAATGCCCGCGACCTTGATGCCGTGCGCGCTCAAAATGTCCAGCGTTTCCGCCTTGCGGTAACCGAGATCCGGACCATAGTGGTTGCCGTGCAGCTCGATGAAGCCGATGCCTGCCCGCTGCAGCCGCTCGGCCGTGTCCGCAAGCGATTCCATGCCGAAGCCCCAGTTGCTCCAGGACAGGTTCAAGCGCCGCTCGAGCCGCTTGGGATCGTTCTTCTTCAGTACCTCGAACGCTTCGCGGATCTTCTCGTTCTTCAGTTCATAGGCTTGTCGGGACATCGTGTCTTACTCTCCTTTATGTCGCGGGTGCCCGAATCAGGGCATCTCCGGATGGTTCGGTCCAAAGTGCTTCAGGAACACCATCGGCTCCCACTTGCTCCGATTGACGATCGTGACGCCCTCCCGCGCCGCATCTTCGCCGACGAAAAACTCGTCGCCGCTCATCTGCCCGAACCGCAGCATGACGGCGGCTTCGGCGTCGTGAACGCCGAATGTGCCGTGGCCTTGCACCAGTATCGTACCATAAGCCGCGGGGTCCTTCACGACGACGGTATGGCCCGGCTGCACGGTAAGCTCCTTGGCGCCGAAGTATTCGTTGCCGTACGTGATCCACTTCTCCGTATGGCGTTCGTCCGAATGCGCGCACGCGATCGGCGGGCGGAAGTAGTTTTTCTTGTAATGCGGGTCCACGTTTTTTTCCCAGTCCATCAGCCCGAGGATGTAGTCGATATCGCGCTTTTTCGGCTCCGGGCAGTTTTCCGTCAGAAATTCGTACGGATACACCTCGCCCCACACGACGTTCTCGTGGACGGAATTGACGTCGCTGTTCCACTGCGGCTCGTACGTCAGATACGAGCCCGGCGCGTGCACGACGCCCGGCGGCGTATACCAGCCGGTGCCAAGCTCGAGCCGGTAAGCCCGGGACAGCTCGGTGATCCGGTTGTCGCCCGCTTCGAATTGAAGCAGGCGCTCGCGCACCTGCTCGATCGTCGTGTCCGGGTCGTACCCGAAGTACGTGACGGGGAAGACGCCCGGATGATTGTTGAGCTGCGGCGGAAAATAGTACGCTTCGGGCTTGCCCATCCGGCCGACCAGCTGGGCGGAAGCTTCGTCCAGGTGCAGATGGTGGAACAGCGGCGTCTCATAATCGAAAAACTTGGAATACATCGGCCACGTGCCGTACTTGGCATGCAGCGCCTCGCCGATGACTTGGGGCCCGAGCGCTTCGACCGCGTCTCGGAACAAAAATTTGTCGCTCGCGTCGTCGTTCGCAGCCACGTAGCTCATGCCCTCGTCCGGCTTCGCCAGCGGCCCGTTCATCGCGGGAATGACCGAGGAAAACCATCTTTCTTTAATGGAGCCGCGTGCGGCCCCATAAGCGTAATAGTCGTCGGGATGGAGCCGCAGCCGCTTGCCCGCCTGCGCGAAACGGCGCGGTACGAATACGGGGGCGAGCCTGAAGATGCCTTTGCCCCGCTCGTGCGTTTCCCGGATTTTAGCCAGGTCGGTCATTTGGAAATCTTCCTTTCTTCCTGCGAATCTTGTTCATTAAAATGAGTGAACCGGATTTCCGGCAGCCCGGCTCGCTCCTCGCCGTCGCTTTCATCGGCCTCCGTGCCCAGCCCGCCGAGGCGCCGGTTCGCGCAGTAGACCGTCACTCGTTTCCGTTCGCCGGGGAAAAGCGTGACGAAGCCTTCGTCCGCCATCGTCCAATACCGGTCCGTCAGTTCCTCTGCATGCGCGTGAAGGATCGCTTCGTCGCCTTCGTTCGCGAGCAGGTACGTCCGCTTGAACAATTCGAGAGACTCGGTCTTCCATTCTTCGCCCGCTTCCTCCCACTCGCCTTCCGCCTCGAAGCGGAAGCCGTGCGCGCCAAGGCCTAGCGCCGGCCGGTAGCATGTCTCGGCCTGCGTGGAAAAATAGTAGACGTTCTCATGCAGCGTCCGTCCCTCTCGCAGCAAACGAAGACGTACGACAAACAGCGCCGTGAAATCGGACGTGATCTCGAACGCGAGCGCGCCTACCTTCTGCATGGCGGCGCCGGGCTCCGCCCGAAATCTTCCGTGCCACAGCCGTCTGCCCGCCGTCGTCAGCGCCTCGACCTCCGCCTCGTCGCCGTCGCGCGATCCGCTCTTTCCACTTTCCGCGAACAGCTCCGCCTGAAACGTATCCCCCACCGGATAGATGAGCCGGCGATAATCGAGAGACACATGCACCCTGGCAAACGCCTGCCCGATCCAGTAGTACGCCATCTTGGATTCGCCGTAATAGTCCGTCAGCGACGTGCAGCCGACGTTGGGCCAAGGCTCGTTGAACTGCCAGACGATGCTGCCGCTGTTGCGGAACTGCCGGCGCCGGTTGGCCTCGACGATGAACCGCAGGCCCTCCGCCTGGATCCACTGGCTGCCGCGGATGAATGCGTCGATGCCCGCCGGCTCGCCGAAAAACCAGGCATCCCGCTCCCGCGTGTCCCACCAATCGCCATGGTGGCGCCAGACGAGACTCTCGTCCATATCGGACACCCGGACATGAGCCGGGCTCAAAAACTTGCGCATGCTCTTCACGGCGCACAGTCCGTCGACCCCGAACTCGCTGTGGAACAAGCTGTCCGACTGCCCGTAAAATTCGTAATGCTCGGGATGTCCCCTGTACTTCCAGCCGCCGTGAACGTCATGGTTCTGCCCCTCGTCCAGCGACAGCATTTCCTGCGGACCGGAAGCGGACGTCGGGAGGAACATCCGGTCCGGATCGTGCGCCCGAACGAGCGCCTGGAGCTGCGCAAGATTGCCGTTGTCGTAGCCGCAAGGCCGGTTCGGGGCTTCCTTCAGCTCGTTGCCGCCGCTCCAGACCGTCAGCGATACGTAGTTGCGCCGGTCCTTGATCGCGGCCTCGGCTGCATCGGCCAGCAGCGCGAGATACTTCGGATCCTCTGGCGGCACCGAGTCCATCCCCGAGCCGGACTGGACGAACTCCTGCCAGACGAGGATGCCGTGACGGTCGCACAGCTCGTAGAACACGTTTTTCTCGATCACGCCGCCGCCCCACACGCGAACCATGTTGACGCCGGCGCGCTTCATGAGGAGCACCGTCCATTCGTAGCGCTCGGGCGTCACGGTGCCGTACAGCATATCGAGCGGCGTCAAGTTCACGCCTTTGACGTACACCTTCTCGCCGTTCATTACGAACGTATACGGCAGCGCGGACGCGGGACTCTCCTCGTTAAGCATGTAGCCGAGCTTGCGGATGCCGGGCTTGAACGCGCGCGCATCCAGCAGCGCATCCCCGTTCAGCAGGCGCACTTCAAGCCCGTACAGCGGCTGCGCTCCGTGCCCGTTTGGATACCAGAGCCGGGGCCGTTCCACGCGAAAAGAAAAGTCGGCCTCCGCCCGGTCCGGACCGATGACTATCCGCTGCGTCCCGATCTCGCGGCCGTCCGGATCGGTCAGCACCGCTTCCGCGGCATAATCCTCCGACAAAGCAACCCCCATCAGCGTATCGGCCTCCTGCACCGCACCCTCGACCCGCATCTTCAAGCCAACGACGCCAGTGCCGTCTTCCGAGACATCCGTGCGAATGTGCGCTTCGCCGAGCGACAGCTCTTCGTGGACGCGCAGGTACACGTCGTCCCAAATGCCGAGCGACACGAGCCGCGCGGAAAAATCCCATTTGTACCCGAACCGGCTCTTCTGGGTATGCGTCAGCGACGTCCGCCCGATCTGCGACTGCTCCAGAGGCGCATGCTCGAACAGGATGCGAAGCTCCAGGGTCTCATGTGCCAGCGCGATGTCCGTAATATCGAAGACGGCCGGAACGAACATCCCTTCATGCTCGCCGAGCGGCACATTGTTCAAGTAAACATGGGCTTTGTAGTCCAATCCCTTGCAGACGAGCTCGACCTTGCGGCCCAGATACGCCGGGCGCGGGAAGGAGGTCCGGTACATCCACCACCGGTGCTCCACCCATTCGCAGGACAGACTGTTCAGATCCCGGTGCGGATGCTGAATGTAGCCCGCTCTGTACAGATCGTGCTGTACGCCGCCGGGGACGACGGCAGGCATCCAAGCCGTCACGCCCTTCATGGCTTCCCCGGTCTCCACGCTGTTGGCCAGCAGCGGCACGTAGGGATAAAAGCCTTTGAGCTCCCACTTGAGATCCTTCAAGTCGTACTTCATTTACGCGCTCCTCCTGCTTCGAAGCTTCCCGGCGATTGGCCGACCGAAAATTTCCCCGGCGATCCTTCCTGCTCGACCGTCCCCGCTCAAAATTGAACGCTGGCCGAAAACCCTGGCTTGCCGGCCGGCACGTTGAACCGCACCCATGCGGCATCGCCGCTGCGCTCGACCGCGGCCTCCAGCCGCTCGCCGTCCGCGAGCACCGTAGGTGCCGCGTCCAGATGCTTCAGCTCGAACGGCCCGACGCGCAGCTTCACCGCAGGCAGCTCGTCGCTTGACTGCACGCGAATCTGCGCGCCGTCCGTCGCCAGCTTTAACGAATATTCCAGCTTCGCCGTCAAGCGGCGGGCCCCGTCCTCGATCAGGAACGGATAGTCGCGGACCCACACGCCGTCCCAGCCCTGCGGGAGCCGCGAGATGAGGCCGAGCTCGGGCTGCCGGCTGTCGTCGACGCCGATGATGATCTTGAGCGCCTTGAGAATCTCCGCCTGCTGTACTGCGTTGCCCAGATCACCGAAGCGCGAATAGATCTTCTTGGCCCTGTTCACGGCGCCGCCGATCTCGGGCACGATGTACTGGCGGTAGACCGGACCGTAGATGAGCTTGGCGTTCAGCTTCATGAATTCGGACGCGTCCGCCGTGCGGTCGAGCAGCAGGGAAGCCTGCGTCGTGAAGGCCGCGTTGTAGCCCATCGCCCACGGGACGAACTGCTCCTTGTTGACGGCATATTCCTTCTCGTTCAGCGCGTACCACTCCGGATACGTATTTTCCGGAAACAGTCCCTTCGTATCCGTCGGCAGCAGCAGCGGGCCGAGCAGACTGCCCCGGCCGAAGCCGCGGTATTGGTCGGTCCAGACCCGCCCCTTTTCCGCATCGTCCACGATATAGAACCGTTCGCTGGCGAGCTTCAGCCGTACCGCCGTCTCTTCCCAGACGCGGGCGGATTCGGATTCGCCGATGGACGCGGCCATCTCCGCCAAGCCATGCAGCGCCTCGATGCACGGCAGATCGCAGAAGATCGAGTGCCCGACCGAGATCGGGTAGCCCGAACCTTCGCTGTCCGACCACAGCACGTCCGTTGCCTTGGACACCTCGGGATGCTCGAACTGCCAGATGATCCAGTCGCCCAGCCCCTTGACGTCCTCCCATCTCGGGCGCAGCCAGGCTTCCCGCTCGGGCAGACGCTTCCACAGTTGATAGATGAAGAGCGACGTCAGTCCGTGCCCGTCGTTCTCGAAGCAGCCGGTGCCGATCTCGGTGCGCGGGAACTGCAGGATGCGGTGAATGTGGCGCGGCAGACGATAGCCGTTCACCGTGAGCGACTCGTCCTCCTCCCATACGCGGGCCATCTTGAGGCACCAGTCCGCGCAGGCGACCGCCTGGTCCACGAAGCCGAAGGCGATCATCTCCATGAGCGTGCGGCCGATGTCCCGCGACCAGGCTTCGTCGTAGTACATGCCGGGATGCTCCTGGTTCGGATACAGCTTGAAGTCCATCGAGAAGGTGCCGCCGATGCCGTCGTATCCATAGGAGAGCGCGCCGGCCGAAGAGGTGTGATACACGCCTTTGTCGTCGACCTTTGCCGCCATATCCAGTACGTTGTGATAGAACGCATTGGTGAAAAAGTCGGTTTCCCGGCCGCCTGTGAAGCGAACCTCCGGTCCCTTGTAGCCGATCGGGATATCCAGCGGAAACCGCTTCGGGAAGTTGTCGTCGGTCACGTACATATAGTCCTGAAGCCGACGAATGCGCGCGAGCGAAGCTTCCTCGTCGACGCCCGCGAGGCGAAGGGGACGGCGCTCGATGCTCTCCGTCAGCGCTGCCGACAGGCCGGTGCTTCTTGCGAGAAGACCGCCCTCCGGACATTCGCCCTCGCGAAGCGGGACGACGGTGATGCCGGTCACGACGGGCGTGAGACCCGAGCCGGGCTCCGGCGCGTATTCGATCCGCGCGATCGGCTTGGCCGCGGGATTGATCGAAGCGACGTACTGATGCGTCGGCGTCGGCTGCGCCGGGTAGATGCGAAGCGACTCCTGCAGCGTGCGCCGGACTTCGGTAAAGGAGACGAACGGTTCGGGGTACTTGACGAACTTCTCCCCCCACCAAGCGCTCTCGCCGATGACGATCGGGTACACGCCGATCTCGCCGTCCTTATAGCACACCCGCAAGGAGCCCAGGCTCTGCCCGACCGTTACCTGCTTGTCTTCCGGCGAATAGCTATTGCGCTCGCTTACCTTCATCCCGGCGATGAGCAAGTGCCTCGCGGCAATGCCAACGGGCAGCGAATACGGCTTGCGGCTCGCGAACAGCGTACTCGCGCCCGCCACGAACGGCACGCCGTACAGCTCCGTATATCTCGGCGGCTCGGCGACGACCTGCCATCCGGCCAGGACGTCGCCGCCTTCCGCGCCGAAGTCCACCCGGAACGCTTCGCCCGCGTCGATCGCGTCGACGCCGATCCATGCCGTATGCGGACCGTTGTCGCAGTCCACGACCCGGATGAACGTCGTTCGTCCCGTCAGGTCCGACACGTCGGTCTCGCTCCAGGCCGGCGGATTCGTATTGGGCGGGTAGACGGTGCGCAGGATGTCCCCGGTCGCGGCGTCCACGAGCTCGATCCGGTTTTTGTTGACCTGGTAGCGCTGATAGTAGCCGCGCAGTTTTAAGCGGAGCGTCGGGGCGCCGATGACAAACGAGGGCGATTGGATGATGCCGACGCCGTCGTCGCCCGCAAGACAAGAGGACAGGTGCCTGTCCGTCTTGTTTCCTTCGTAGTCGATGTCGGTTAGGCCCCAAATGCCCGAATTCGCAGCCGGCGCTTCCAGACAGTAGTAGACGTCCTGCGTTTCCGTCCCGTGAAGCCGGACCTCCTCGACCCGGGAGAGCGCGAGTCCCTCGCCTGCGAAGGACTTGCTGCCCTTGACCTCCAGATAGACCTGCTTGCCCTTCAGATGGCGGACGAACCATTCCCGGACGGCGAACGCGTCCTTCAGCGGCGCCGCCGCTTCCTGAACGACCTCTCCGCTTTCCGCCAGCCGCAGGAAGCAGCCGCCTTCGGCGGATGCGTGGTTCAGAACGTCGTAGCCGGCGATCCGCAGCCGGAGCTGCTCGCTCTCGATCGTGAATGTCGGCGAACGCAGGCTCTCTGAAGCGCCGGCGACCTTCTCCCAGACCTCGGCCCCCGGCTCGGCGTCATCGCCGTCGGCTCGTACGGCCAGGCGCCAGCCGCCGGCCGGCGTCCAGCCGGACCAGCCGGCGCTGCCGCCCCACAAAAGCGCGTTGCTTTTCGGCTTGGGCAGGAAGGGACTGGCGGGAGCGTTCGTGAGCGTTCGTTTGTTCAGGACGGTATCGTTCATCGGGCATGATTCCTCTCTTCAATAAAATAGAGTCGCACCCGGCCTTAAAAAATCCGGACGGGTGCGAACGCTAGCGTCGACTGCAGTCGCTGCAGGCTTGACGCTTAAGGCTGGCCTTCCAGGTGGCGCGTCGGGTTGTAGCTCGCCGCGATGCCGGCGCCGGTCGTATTCTGGCCGAACACGACCGCCGAGTTCATGACCTTAACGCTCGAGCCGCTGGCCGCAACGACGGCATAGTCGTCCCTAGACAGCTGGTCGGTCACGAGGTTCCAGATCTCGACGGTGCCGGAATTGACGACGACGCCGTTCTTGACGCCGCAGCCGCCGATGTTCAGCAAGTGTTCGTTCGAAGCGCCGTTGACGATAATCCACTGCGTATGCAGCCACATGTAGCTGTCGCGGATGGCCGAGAAGTTGTCGGTGCCCGCCCAGTTGTTGAAGAATCCGGCGATGCCGTAGCGCTCCGCCTCGCCGTCCATGGACGTCGGGTTGAGATCGTGCATTTGCTCGATCCACCCTTCCGTGCTCGTGCCGACCCGTACGAAGTTTTCGGCGCAGAAGCCGAACAGCCGCTTGACGAAGTGACGGTCGCTGCCATTCGTGATGTCGAGGCCGTAGGAGCCGTTCTCGAACTCGACGTTGACGACATAGACGTCGTCCGCATTGTTGATCCGCACCGTATACGGGAACTTCTTGATGTTCGTCGACGTGTTCATCGGGTTGTTCGGATAAAAGACGCGCAGACCGCGAAGGCCCGACTTGTTGCCGTTCAGCGTGATGAAGGCGGTGTCCGTCGTCGGCGTCGCCGTGCCCTCGCCCTCGTAGGCGAGCAGCGCCGTGCCTTCGCCGGTCGCCCGGGCTTCGATCGCGGTGGAGCTCGCGCCGCGCAGCTCGACGTTCGCCGGCACCGTCAGGTGCGTGCTCACCTTGTACCAGCCCGGCGGCAGGTACACGATGCCGCCGCCCGCCGTGCCGGCCGCGTTCAGCGCGGCCTGGATGGCCGACGTGGCGTCCACGGTCGGCAGATTGCCGCGCGATGCCTTGACGTACGGCGCATAATAAGGCGCTTTGGTCACGTCATAGAGCGTCGTGCTCGTCGTTTTGCTCGGCGTGCCCTCGGTATAGGCTGCCGGCGGTGGCGGGGTCGGCGACGTGACAGTGAGCCCCGTGCCCGTCGTCGCGCCCGTCAGCGTGTTGTTCGACGCGAATAGCTCCGCGTACGTATTGATTCGGCTGAAGTTGATCGAATTCACGCTTCCGGAGAGCGTACTGCCCAGCACGGCGTTTTTGCGGAAGCCCGACTCCATTTTCAGCGCATAATCGGTATTCTGAAGGTCCAGCAGCGCAAAGTTCGAGGCCCACGATCCGTCGCGCGGTCCGTCCACGTCCCGGATCCCGTATTTATAGTCCGAAGCCTTCAGCTTGTAATGCTGGGCCGCGTCGTTATCGGAGAACAGGAACGCCGTTCCGTTCGCGCGCGTATAGGTGTCGATCACGCTCTTGGCGGGAGCGTTGTAAGTGCTGCCTGCGTTCGCCCAGTAGGCATTGCTGAACGTGATCTTCTGGGTGGAATCGACCGCCGCCGTCTCGCGCAGCTCAAGTCCCACATTGAGGGCCGTTCCTTTGATGTTCTCGAACGTATCGAAGCCGTGCACCGCGCCGACCAGAATTCCCTTATAAGCATTCAGGAAAGTCACATTGTGAACGGATGCCGCGTCCTGGTCGGCGCGGATGACATAGCCCAGATTGATCGGGACGATCGGGTTCGAGTGGTTTTGGTTCGGATAGTAGAACGTGAGTCCGACGACGCCGGCGTTCGTGCCTTGCAGACGGATCAGCTCGCCGATATCGCTCGATACGTTCGCCGAGATGACCGTACCGTAGCTGCCCGTGCCGCTGTCCGGGTCGCGCCAGTCGCCGCGAATGGAGCAGAACGAGTACACCTTAAGCGTGGAGCTGATCTTGTACGTGCCCGACGGCATCCATACCGTGCCGCCGCCCATGACGAAGCAATCGTCGAGCGCCTTCTGCACGGCTGCGGTCGCGTCGGCCGCGCCGGTCTTGTCCGCGCCGTAGTCGGTGACGTCGAAGTCGGAGATGACGACGTCCTCCGTCGCGTAGGTCGGCGTGACGACCTTCGTCTTGCGCGGCGTCGTCGCCACGTAGATCCGGTCGATGTCGGTGCCGCCCGCATCGGCGCTATCCTTCTGGATCTTGATCGTGTTCGAGCCTGCGTTCAGATGGACCGCGACTTTGGCTTCCTTATAGATGTTCCAATTGCCCGTCGCGGGGAAAGCGACGCCCATGACCTTCGTCCCGTTGACGTACAAACTCTTGGTACGCGTATCGGGGTAGCCGTTGGAGTAGCGGATCGTCACGTCGTAGTAGCCCGCGCCCGTAGTTGACGGGGTGTTCACGCTGCCGAACTGCACATAAGCGCCGTCGCTGTTCAGCGTGCCGACCTTGGAGCCGCCGGACGCGTAAGTGTCCGCGACGGTCGCAGCGCCGCCGCCGACCGTGCCGCTCTCGGCCTCGTACTTGGTGCCCGACTGGATCGTCTCGAAGGCGTCCCAATCGATCGCGTTCCCCGTGGACGCCGCGTTTTTGGTGCCGCTGACGGCGACTCTCAGCGTGTGGACGCCTTCCGGCAGGCCACGTTGTTCGTACAGAATCAGCTGCTTTTCCCAGACCGGTCCATACGTATCGACGGAGATCGGCACCCCGCCGTCGATAGATACGTTCGCCTTTCCGTGGTTGTTGTTCTTGGCGCCGATCCAGCGGACGCCCGTGCCGTGGAACGTAAACTCGATCGCATCGTTCGTCGTCTCGGAGAATTGGACGTCGTTGTTGTAATAGCCCGTCGCCCCGCCGTCGTAAACGATCGTCCCCCCAGGGGAGTAGTAGTTGATGTAATAGTACGGTCCGTAATTGTTCACGATCGTCCAGGCCGACGTCGCGCCCGGCACGTAAATGCTGTCGATATCGCTGGCCGGACTGTCCGCGCTGTCGCGCTGGATCTTGATCGTGTTGCTGCCTTCGTTCAGCGAGACGCTTGCCGTAACCGTGGCGTAAATGTTCCAGTTGCCGGTCGCAGGGAAGCTCACCGTCGCAACGTCGACGCCGTTCACGTACAGGCTCTTGGTTCGGGTATCCGGGTAACCGTTGGAGTAACGAATCGTAATGGTGTAAGTGCCCGCGTTGGCTACGCTTACATTATTCAGCTGCACGTACGAGCCGACGTCGTTCAGGTTGCCGACCTTGTAGCCCGCCGACGCGTTGCTGTCCGCCGTGACGGACGCGGTGCCGCCGATGACGCCGTTTTCGGCTTGATAGGTCACGTCCCCGGCCGCATAAGCGCTGCCCGACGGACCTGCCGCGAACCAAAACGCTCCCAAGCCCAGCGAGAGCGCCGCGCTCCACGCATACTTCTTCCAGCCGCTTCGAATTTTTCCCACTTCATTGACCACCTTTACGAATAGGGTACAGGCATAGGTCAAGCAGCTGCCGGAGACGCGCCCGCCTCCGGCAGCCCGATACGTGGAATTGCGATAAGCCTTATTTTTTCGCGGCCAGGAAGGCGTCCGCTTGCTTCTGGATCTCGGCTACGATCTTGTCCGTACCCGCCTTCTTCTGCTTTTCGATATAGTCCGCGAGCGCTTTATCCGCGTCTTTGACAATGCCGTACATGAGCGGCTTGCCCGCTTCGGTCGTGAGCGCGGTGCGCTTGGCGATCTCGTTTTTGATCGCGTCCGTCACCGGGAAGAAGCCCGTGAGGCCGGAGACGAGACTGTTCGGCTGGTTCGTGAAGTCGGCGATCGCCTTCCAGCCTTCGGCCGTTCTGGATTGGGTCGGACGCACCAGGTTGTCGCGCCAGAAGCCCCATTGTCCCTGCCAGTCCATGTAGTTCGAGGTCTCGGCCGTCATGCCCTCCGGATAAACGAAGGTGTCGCCGTTTTTGACATACGTCTTGCCTTCGATACCGAACAGCACCATGTCGTACAAGCTCTGGTCGGTGGCCATCATGTCCATGAACATGAGCGCTCGTTCCGGGTTTTTGGCGTTTTTGTTGATCGCCATCATGTTCGCCAGCGGCGACCGTCGCAGATAGTTGCCCTCAGGGTACAACTCGGAGTAGAAGTTCTCCGGCTTGCCCAGGAAGTCGTTGAAGTTGATGTATTCGTTCGAGTTGAACCCGACGACCTTCAGATTGCTGGATTCGCCCGCGTGCGCGTCGCGATTGATCATGAGGTCGGTTGGAATGATGCCCTCGTCGGCCCATTTCTTGGCCCAGGTGACCGCTTCCTTGTACCAGTCGGTCTGCTCGACCGGGACCAGCTTCATCGCCGGATCATCCAGCTTGTAGGTGAGACCGTACAGGCCGTCGACGGGATCCGCGTAGTTGTATTTAGGCGCGAGCATCGAGAGAATCTTGCTGTAGGTCAGGCCGCCGTCCCACTCCAGAATGTGGCTGTTCGGCGCGGCTTTCTTGGCTTCCTGCAGAAAGGCGTCCAGCTCCTCGACCGTCTTGATGGAGCCGTTCTCCGGTTGGGCGACTTTGCCTTCCAGGCCCGACTTCTTGAAGTCGACCGAGACGAAGGCGTGGTCGTTCGTGATTTGCGTCCAGGGCATCGCCGTGATCTTGCCGCCGGACGTGATGGAGTCGACCATGTTGCGCGACTGCAGCTGCTCGTAATAGTGTGGCGCGAACTTCGGGAGCAGGTCCTTGATGTCCAGATAGTTGTTGACCATCTGCGGATAGGCTAGCCAGTCGGCGTCGAAGTTGAGGTCGTAGTCGTCGCCGGACGTCGCGAGCAGCTTGATCTTGGTCGCATAGTCGTTAAAAGGGATGAAGTTGATTTCGAATTTGGCGTTCAGCGTATCCTTCACTTTTTCTTCGACGGCTTTCCATACCTCGTCAGTGGCGGGTCTCTTGTCTCCGGCGAAATAAATCTTGAGCGTGACCGGATCGAGCTTCTCCGCGGCGGGCGAGGAAGCGGGGGTGTCCGATGCGGAAGCGGATGCGGATGTGCCGGAACCTTGAGGCGGCGCGGACGAGGATGCGGCATTGTCGTTATTGTTGTTGCCGCATGCCGCCAGCGAGCCCCCCAGCATAAGCGCGGACAGGACCGCGCCGGTCAGACGAACGTTTCTTTTTTTCATCGTCGTAATCTCCTTCATCTATATTCTACATAAGGGCTTTGACCCCCAGAGTAGTCAGCCTTTGACTGCGCCGATCATGATGCCTTTGACAAAATAACGCTGGACGAACGGATACAAAAAGACCATCGGGCCGATCGTTAAGACGCAGGTCGCGAGCTTAATGCCTTCGGAAGGAACCAGACTGCCCGACAGCATCCGGGCCGCCGCGTCCGACGTCTTGAGGAACATGATGTTGGAAACGATGGACCGCAGCAGAAGCTGCAGCGGCTGCAGGTCGCTGCTGTCGATGAGCATGACGCCGAGGTACCAGTCGTTCCAGTAGGTCAGCGCGATGAACAGCGATACGGTCGCGATGACCGGCGTCGACAGCCGCATCACGATCTTGAAGAAGATCGTCGCTTCCCCCGCCCCGTCGATCTTGGCCGATTCGGACAGCTCCTCCGGCAGCGATTGGAAGTAGTTGCGGATCAAGAAAACGTTAAACGCGCTGCACAGATACGGAATGATAAGCGCGGCGATGCTGTCTTTGAGATGCAGGTAGTTGACGCAGACGATATACCACGGAACCATGCCGCCGCTGAACAGCAGCGTCAGCATCGCGTACACCGACAGAAACCTTCTGTACTTCACCCGCCGGAGCGACATGGGATAAGCCAGCATCGCGCAGATCATCACGCTCGCCGCCGTCCCGATAACCGTCACGATGGTCGAGATCTTGTAGCCGTTCACCAGCACCTTCCACTGCACGAACAAGATGTGATAGGCCTCCAGGCTGAATTGGCCCGGGATCAGCTGGTAGCCGTGCGCCTGAATCTCGAGTTCGTCCGTAAAGGAGCCTCCGATGACCATCAGAAACGGCAGCAGGCACAGAAGCGAGAACGCGAGTACGATCGCATAAATGACCAGATCCGAATAGCGAATGGCGCCCAACTTGCTTGTCATGTGCTTCCCTCCTAGAACAGACCGGAGCCGTTCTGATATTTGTTGGCCCAGCGATTGCAGGCGAGCACGAGAATAAAGGCGATGACCGATTGATAGAAGCTGGCCGCGGACGCCATGCCGACATCGCCAAGGACGCGCAGATTGCGGAAAATAAAGGTGTCCAGCACGTCGGTCGTCGCGTACAGGTTCGGATTGTCGCCGATGATGCCGTAGAACATGCCGAAGTCCGCGTTCATGATTCGTCCGATCGCCAGCAGCGTCAGGATGATGATGGTCGGCTTCAGCATCGGCAGGCTAATGTAGCGCATCTGCTGGAAACGCGTTGCCCCGTCGATCTCCGCAGCCTCGTAATAGCTGGTGTCGACGCCGGACAAGGTCGCGATGTACAGGATCGAGTTGTAGCCCGCGCTTTTCCAGACCATGATCAGCGTCAGAATGATCGGCCACGCCTGCGGCGTGTTGTACCAGTTGACCTTGGAAAGGCCGAACCACTGCAGCAGCTGGTTAAGCATGCCTTGATCGAACGCGAAGATGCTGTAAGCGAACACGCTGACGACGATCCAGGAGACGAAGAAGGGCAGCAGCGTAAACGACTGAACGAGCTTCTTGAACGTCTTCTTCCTCACCTCGTTGAGCAAAAGCGCCAGCCCAACCGCGACGACCGTGCTGCTCGCAATGAACAGCAGGTTCAGCAGAATGGTATTGCGCGTCGCCCGGAAGGTCGTATCCGACGTAAACAGAAAGTTGAAGTTGTTGAAGATTGGCTTCGTCCATTCGCTGCCGAAGATGCCTTTGCCAAAGTCGAAGTTTTTGAAGGCGATCAGCACGCCCGCCATCGGAAGATAGTTAAAGAAGAACAATACGACCAGGCCTGGCACGGCCATTAAGTACAAGAACGCGTTTTTGTTGAGCTCGAAGGCGATCGCCTTCGTTTTGCCGCGCTGCCGGCCTGCGTCCATCCGTTTCACCTCGTTGTTTATTTCTCGTAACCGCTATCATGAAGCGCTTTCAATTGTCGGCTTTGAATCTCAACCCTCAGACTAAAACTTCAACTCCCAACTGCCCCCCCTCAACTGCCCCCCCTCAACTGCCCCCCTCAAACTGCAATCTGCAATCCCCAATCTGCAATCCCATTCTGCAATCCCATTCTGCATCTCTTCACTTTCATCCAACTAACTTGTTATATTGTTATAAACTTATATGTTGCTTGTATATTGAGATTATACTTTTAGAACAACATGTTGTAAAGGGTTATTTTAACATTGCTGGCGCGTCTTTAATGCCTAGCGTCAGTATCTTTTTCGGCGCAAGCGCGAAGGCGATCGGACCCGCTTCGACCGGCACCGCGTCAGCCGCGACTCGCTCATTCAGCATCCGCTCGCTGACTTCCGATCCAACGTCGAACAAGCGTCCCTTCACCGTGACCCTCTCCTCCGACTCACCAAGATTGACCAGCCGGAGCACCGCGCCGCCGGCATCCTCCGCACGCTTGAGCGCAGTCGTCACGACGGCGCCGCCGGGCGATTCGACGCTCGCCCAAGACAGAGCCGACGGCAGCGGGCCGCCATGAACGCCGGTCGGTACCGCGCGCAGCGGCGCATTGAACGACTGGGCGACACCGACGACCTCCCTGTAATCGCCGCCATGGGGCACGATGGCGAAGCGGCAGCTGTAAGGTCCGAGACACTGCGCGCCCGGCGTGGGAAAGTAGTTCCAGTCGCCGAGCTCGCCCACGCAGCGGAGCAGCGTCAGCGCGATCGTGCCGCGGCCGTCGCGCAGCGCCTCGTACTCGGGCAGCCCCTCCGTGACGATCGCCAAGCCCCGCACGCCGTCGGACACGTCGACGAACGACTGCATCCGCTCGTTGCGCGACGGATTGCGCCAGCCTTCCCATGGCGCGATCGACCGCTTCACGACGTCGAACGGCGCAGCCGCGCGGACGAACGCCGTATCCGCGTCGCTCGGAAACAGCGCGCGCAGCCGGTGGTCCTTGGCCGCATTGTCCAGGCTGACGACGATCTCAGCGTACTTGGCACCGGTTTTAAGGCTGACGGCGACCTCGATCTCCTGACTGACCGTACGCGCCGTACGACCGCTCCCCTCCCGCTCCGCCGGCAGGTCGAGCCGGTGCAAGACGGCAAGGCGCGCGCATCCGGCGGTCGAACGATCCACCAGCCGGACCGGGTCCACCCCGGTAACGATCGGGACGGCTCCCTCTGCTGCGCGATACAGGTATTCGTTACCGATATCCCCGCTGTCCTCGAGCGCCAGAAGATCGCGGTACACTTGGCCGGTTGCCTTGTCCTCCAGTGTCAACTTGCCGCCGGCGTCCGCCGCGATTCGCAGGTAAGCGTTTTCCAAAATCGCCGAATCCGGTTCCACGATGCATGCGGCTTCATCGCCGTCGCCGATTGGCGCGCTGCCTGCGTCCTTCCGTCGCACCCATGCAAAGGACGCATGCCCCGTTCCCGGGATTCCGCTTGCGAGGAAGGTCAACCGATATCTTCTTTTCCGCCACGGTATCCGAAAACGATCGTCCGGCAGCGTAAACCCGCTGATCCAGCCAAGGTCCTCCCATGCGCACGCGACTTCGGCGCGGTCACGGTCCAACAACGCGAACCGATCTGGCTCAAGCTCTTCGTGGGCGTCGATGTCGACCGTCGTCCATTCGTCCCGCGTCCAGCCGAGCGGATTGAATACGACGAACGGGTACGCATCGGCCGACTGCCCTGTTAGTTGCGTCCCGGGAGCTTTTGTATCCGTGGCGTAAACGTCCGCCGGCTGCCCTGATTGTTGAGCCGCGAACGCAGTCGTATCCGTGCGGTCCGCGATATAAGTCATCGCCTCGAAGCTCAATGCCTCCGCGATCTGCGCGCTCTTCATGAAGCGCGTCACCATCTCCTCGTGGACCGGATCGACGCTGCAGCCGCAGATGCTGTCGTGCGGATGATTCTGGAGGAGCAGCTTCCAGGCTTGCTTCAAGAAAGCGGCCGGGTATTCCTTTCCCAGCAGACCGGCGATTGTGGAAAAGGGCTCAGCCCACCGCTCCAATTCGCCCTGGACGCGCGTATTCCACTGCTTCAGGTACATCCGCGAGGAGGCGGTGTTCACCAGCGTAGTCCAACCGTCGGTCCGCTCGCCGATCAATTCTCCGGCCACCGTCGCATTCGGAGGCTCGCACGCTTCCAGCTTGTCGAAATAGTCCTGGAACCGGCTGTGAACGAACCGGTACGCCGGCAATCCCTCGTTCAGAGCCGCAATGGCCTGACCGACGTCGGACTGTACCGGCTGATGATCGCATCCGTTCATGAGCAGCAGATGCGGCGTCGAGGCGAACCGCTCAACGTTGTCCAGCGCCTGCCTTCCCCGCTCCGCGGCACGCAGCGGGTCGGTCGGCAGCTCCATGCCGTTGTGGTACCAATTCGCGAGAAATACGGACAGCACCCGAGAACCGTCGGGCGACGCCCACCACAGCTCCGACGGGTAGCCCGAGCTGTCCGTGTTGCGGACGCCGTTATTCTCGGCGATGGCATTGATTCCGCGGCCGAACACGGCGCGCCCGATTCCGAAGCCCTGCAGCAGCTGCGCGGATTGGGAGATGTTGCCGAACGTATCGGGAAAGTAGCCGATCTCGGTCGCGCCGCCAAGCTCCTCGGCGCGCGCCAGGCCGAGCTGCATGTTGCGGATCTGCGCCTCGCCGCTCGTCAGAAATGCGTCCTGCAGGACATACCAGGGACCGATGCTCAGCTTGCCTTGCCGGACCACGGATCGAAGGCGCGCCTCCTGTTCGGGGCGGATCTCGAGATAATCGTCGACGAGCAGCACATGCCCGTCGAGATGAAAAAAAGCGAAACCGTTATTTTCCGCCTCCAGCAAGTCCAGCACATCGTCGATCAGCTTCACGAGCCGCATCCGGAACTTTTCGAAGGACATGTACCATTCGCGGTCCCAGTGAGAATGCGAAATGATGTGTACCGTCGCTTTCTCCATCTCCCTGCCCTCCCGTCTTCCTCATTTTATGAATTAACTTGTATACTTTATAACAAGCTTGTAATAAAATATTATCATGTTCATGCCAACCTGTAAATTAAGGAATGTAACTGTACAACCCTGGCTTTAAGTTATATATTTGTCATAGAAAAGGTTAGGAGTGTTAAGGATGAATAAAGGCGTGCAGCGCGTCCCGTTATATACGCAAATACGAGATTACGTATTTAAGCAAATATCGGACAAGGTGTGGAAGCCCGGAGACAGGCTGCCTTCCGAAAACGAGTTCGCGGAGCAGTTCAACGTTAGCCGGATCACGGTAAAAAACGCGCTCGCGCAATTAATCGAGGATAACCTGATCTATCGGATTCAGGGCAAAGGCTCGTTTGTCTCGCGCGACCTGGCCGGAGAGCCCAAGCTATATCAGGAGGGCGAGCCTGCGCGGACGGAGGAAAAACGGCTCGTCGCCTACCTGATGCCGAGACTGGGCAACACATTTACCGCCCAGCTGCTCAGCGGCATCGAGAGCGAGCTGACCAAGCTGAATTACCGGCTGCTTTTCTGCAAGACAGACGATTCCCAGGAGACCGAAAAAGAAGTGCTGCGCGAGGTCATTCAGCTCGGCGTAAAAGGCATTATCGTTTTCCCGGTCGATGGAGAGTCCTATAGCGAGGAGATTCTGCGGCTCACGCTGAACGAATTCCCGCTCGTCGTGGTGGACCGCTATCTACGCGGGATCGAGACGAACTGCGTCTGCTCGGACAACGTGGACGGCGCCCACAAAGCGACCGCGCATCTGATCGAGAACGGCCATAACCGGATCGGCTTCATCTCGACGCCCTATCAGGGGACGACCAGCATCGAGGACCGCCTGGTCGGATACGAAAAGGCGCTGGCCGAACACCAGATCCCCGTCGAGCATCGGCTTCGCCTGCATCACTTCGACGGCGAGCGGATCAACGTCGTGCTGAAGGACGGCGAGGCGGATCCGGGGATCAAGGAGGAGATTCAAGCCTTCCTGCGTCAGAATGCGGACATGACGGCCGTCTTCGCCATCAACGCTGCTGTCGGTTTGACGGTGATCGAGGCGGCCCGCGAGATCGGCATCCAGGTGCCCGAGCAGCTGTCGGTCGTCTTCTTCGACAATTATGAGCTGTCGGCGCTGTCGAGCGTCCCTCCGACCTGCATCAGCCAGGAAGAGGAGCTTATGGGCAGGGAAGCCGCGCGCCTGCTCGCGTCGATCATCGACAACCCCAAGCAGGAGCGCCGCAAGATCATCACGCCGAATAAGCTGATCGTGCGCAAGTCGGTCGCGCCGGTGGGCACGACGGTGTAGGGTGAGCGTCACTCACGTTTAGAGGCACAAAAACGGGGCTGTTCCCACAGCCCCGTTCTTTGCGTCTTGATCGCCTCTCCATCATTTTCTGGATGCATCCTTTAATCAAACATTTTATTGTATATCCACGATGAGATTAAATAATAATCCCCGATTATGAAGTCGTTTGAGGAAAACCAGACCCACTCTGACTTGAATACGAATACCCGAGTTATATTTAATAGAAGGCTGCTGCCGATCCCATAAGCAAGCAGTAAGATTATTATTTTGCTTTTCCTTGTAAAGTTCATTTTTCTTTTTATAATGGTTATCTCGATCAGTATAGAGAGCACGATTCCAACCAATAAGAAACCTGCACCGTAAAACGGCAAACCTAAAACGAAGCCCAAGATAAAGCTAAAAATAATTTCACCGGTTTCATGACGACCTGGACTGTATGTAACAATCAAAACGAATACTGAAAGAAAAAAGCTGTAGGATGCAGTGGCAAGCAAAGAAATGAGCGTGTTTTTTAAAAACGGTGACAGGAATTGCTTCAACTTCTCACCCCACATAACGGATTTCTTCGATTGTACCGAGAAGCTTATATGAGAAGCAGTACTAAGTTTCTTAGGACCTTTGTAAAGACGCCGGCGATTCTCGCTCCCCCCTCCCAGAACGACTAAAAAACCGTCCCCCCCCAACGGATGCGCTTGGCAACCATAAGTGAGAGACGGTTTTAACTTAACGAAATCCCGATTTTTTCTCCGTTCGTTCAGCCGATCAATTCTTTACGTTTTTGCTGATGATCGTAAAGATCTTCTCGATCACGAACTTGTACTTGCCCCATCCTTGATGAGCTGACCCGCACCGGAGCTGAACAGGGCGATCAGCACCTGGATGCCGATCTCCGTCCGATAGGTGTCGAATACCGCATTAATGACGTCCGTAACGCCGTAGCCCGACATGAAGAGGATCAACGTCGCTGCGCCGACTTTCTCGCCCGCCTGCGTCACCGTGCACATTTATTGTGCATCTGCGGAGTCGCCGCGCCGACTTTCTCGCTGACCTGCGTCACCGTGCACATATATGGTGCATCTGCGAAGCAGCGGCGTCGACTTTCTCGCCCGCCTGCGTCACCGTGCACATTTATTGTGCATCTGCGGAGTCGCCGCGCCGACTTTCTCGCTGACCTGCGTCACCGTGCACATATACTGTGCATCTGCGGAGTCGCCGCGCCGACTTTCTCGCCCGCCTGCGTCACCGTGCACATTTATTGCACTAGCCTTGCATTAAACCTCACATGTATATTTTGCTCTACTAAACTTACTATATTTTGAAGTATTCTACTTATCTTCAAGGACAAACATAGAAAAATCTCCTAATCTAAAGGGGTCGACGTGTATCCACACATCCCTTTAGCTTAGGAGATCAGCGTGGATATCATAACTCAAAATACCGTCATATCGCAATTGTTTTCTTTGCTTCCATTTGATATGGATCATAAGTGTTCCTTTTTCGACCACGGTGCTAAAAAGCTTACTGTCGCCAAGACGATGGGGCTGCTCGCGATTGCGGTTATGGCCAAATGGCCCTCTTACGACGCGATTTCCATGCAAGTGCGTGCCAACCCTTATTTGCAGCAGGCGCTGGATTTAAAGCAAATTAGCGCTTCTCAACTCAGTCGTAAGTTTAATGAGATTCCGACGGAATTCTTTGAGACACTTTTCGCGCAGTTGGTCGTGGAGCGCCAGTGTCCGGTCGAGCCTAAAAGCGGTATTTCCAAGAAGATTGGGAAGCTCGGCATCATTGATTCGACGTCGATTCACGTTCCTTACTCGGTACACGATTTCGCCAAGCTTTCCGTGTTCGACAGCAGTGTAAAAATGCACCTGCGAATCGTAGCGGCTTCGCCCGACGAGGTCTATCCGGATCATATGATTCCATCGACGCGCAATTATGACGACCGGGAAGTGGCCGTATCGATGGTCACCGATCCCGATCTCACCTACGTCATGGATCGTGGCTACGTGAAGTATGAGACGATGGACCAATGGGTCCATGACAACGTACGTTTCGTGATGCGCATCAACCATAACATGAGCATAACCCTGCTGGAACAAAGGGAAGTTCCTCATGCATCACCGATCCTTCTAGACGCCATCGTTCGGCTCGGCCGCGGGTCCAAGCGTATGAAAGGTGCTTTGCGGGTGGTTGAGTTTCTCGACGACAAAGCGCGCCGTTATCGTCTGGCCACCACGCGTTTCGATCTGACGGCCGAGGAGATCGCGGATATTTACCGCCGTCGCTGGTGGATCGAGTTGTACTTCAAATGGATGAAGCAACATCTGAAGTTGACGAAGCTGTACAGCACCAAGGTGCAGGGGATTTGGAACCAGTTGTTTCTCGCCTTGATCTGCAGCTTGCTCCTCCTAAAGCTCCAAGAAGAGCAAGGTTGGCGTCAGCGAACTTGGAAAGTGCTGCAGGCTGTAAACGCATACTTGATGCGGGCATGGACTGAGCTATGTGAAGAGATGAACCGTGAAGCAAGCCGTCATTCTCGGGGACGACAGCGAGCGAGCAAACCAACTACGCGCGACTCGCCCCCTGAAAGCCGCGTTGGATGGATTAAAGAAAGAAATCCGAATCCAAAAAAACGGAAGCCGCGAAAGAAGACATAAATTCCTGAAAATGGATACTCACGTCTACATCTAAGTAGAGCTCAATCTTTTCGCATTGTCGAGCAAAATCGCGAATGTAAAAATATACATCATTCGTATTTTTCATACATTTTACAACTTGAGCTGGTTGGATGTAAGGGTTTATGCAAGGCTAGTGCATATATTGTGCATCTGCGGTGTCGCCGCGCCGACTTTCTCGCCCGCCTGCGTCACCGTGCACATATACTGTGCATCTGCGGAGTCGCCGCGCCGACTTTCTCGCCCGCCTGCGTCACCATGCACATATATTGTGCATCTGCGAAGTCGTCGCGCCGATATTCTCGCTGACCTGCGTCACCGTGCACATATAATGTGCATCTACGAAGCAGCCGCGCCGACTTTCTCGCCCGCCTGCGTCACCGTGCACATATATTGTGCATCTGCGAAGCAGCCGCGCCGACTTTCTCGCCCGCCTGCGTCACCGTGCACATATATTGTGCATCTGCGGTGTCGCCGCGCCGACTTTCTCGCCCGCCTGCGTCACCGGGCACATATATTGTGCATCTACGAAGCAGCCGCGCCGACTTTCTCGCCCGCCTGCGTCACCGTGCACATATATTGTGCATCTACGAAGCAGCCGCGCCGACTTTCTCGCCCGCCTGCGTCACCGTGCACATATATTGTGCATCTGCGAAGCAGCCGCGCCGACGACCATTCTTCCCCGCCTACTAACCGGCTAATCCCGGACGACCGCCGCCGGCGCGGACGCGCTGCGCCGCAAGTTCATTAAGACCAGCACCAGCGCGATTGCCGCGAGGAAGACGCCAAGCAGCCGAAATCCGGCAAAGCTGAACGTCCCGCCCATGATCATGCCCGTCAGCAGCGAAGAGAGTATCGTCCCGAGGTATCGCGATGTAAGGAAGAGACCGGAGGCAACGCCGGCAATTTCTTTGGGCGAGCTTCTGAACAAGGCCGCCTGCATGCCGACGGCGTTCAGCCCGTTGCCGATCCCGAACGCTGCCAACGCCAGGCCCACGCCGATTACCGGCGTAGATTCGCCCAGCATAACAAGCCACAGGGAGCCCAGCAACATAAGCATAGCGGCCGTAATCAGTGCAGGCCTCGGTCCCGACCGGTCAATCCATTTGCCAGCGAACGGAGAAGCGACGAGCGAGCACACGCCAAGAATCAGCATCAGAAGGCCCGTGTGGAACTCGCCGACATGACGAACCGTTTGCAAATAAGAAGGAATACCGAAGAAGAGCGCATAAAAGAGCAGGTTGACGAGCATGAACTGCACATTGACCCAAGTCATGGCCGGGTACTTGGCAAAGGTGCGCAGCGGGATAAACGGCGACGGCGTTCTCAACTCGTGCCTCGCAAAAACGGCCAGTGACACAAGCCCGATCGACCCGATAGCGACGTTCCGGAACGAAGCATGACCGGATGACTTGATCGACAGCAAACCTACGAGCAAACCCAGCAGTCCAGCCGTAAAAAGCAGGATCCCGATCGCATCGATCCTCGCCGCCCATTTTCGCATAGACAGCTTACCTGACTCTGCCGCCGGACCGTCCTCGGGAATCGCATGCCGCGCCAACAGAAAGCTCGCCGCCACGAACGGAATATTGACGATAAAGAGCGCATGCCAGTCCCAACGATCCAGCAAGACGCCCCCCGCAAAAGGACCGATCGCCGCCGCTCCGGACAGAAACATCGACAGGACGGACAGTGCCGTCGCCTGCTTTTCCGTCACGTGAATTCTTACGATCGCCATGCCCACCGCGATCATCATGCTCGTTCCGATCGACTGCGCGACGCGCGCCGCGACCAACCATCCGAAGCTCGGCGACAGCGGGGCGAGCATGGAGGAGACGAAGGATACGACGAGACCCGCCAGAAAGATTTTTTTGCGGCCGAACAGATCGCTGGCTTTGCCCATGACGGGCTGAGCGATCGCGCTCGCCAAATAAAAAGAAAAGACAACCCAGGAAACGGCCGTGTAATCGAGCTTGTAAGCATGCTGCAGCCGCGGGATCGCCACGGCGATCATCGAAGAATTTAACGGATTTAACAAAATGCCCAATCCGACCGCGATCAACAGCTTTCTGCTGCGGACATCCATTTTTGCTTCCCCCTCAAAAACCGTCTACAGCCATCTTACTTAACGCCTTCCATTTACTCCAACGCATTTTAAGCTATACTATCATTGACAATAGGGAATGAATCGAGGGATCGCATGGAGCTTCTACAGCTGCAGTATTTTATCGCGGTTGCCCGCCTGGAGCATATGACCGAGGCCGCGCGGAGCCTGCACGTGACCCAATCGTCGCTCAGCAAGACGATTCAGCGCCTGGAGGAGAGCCTCGGCGTGCCGCTGTTCGACCGAACGGGGAGGCAGCTGCGGTTGAACGCGTTCGGCAGCCGGTTTCTGCGCCGCGCGGAACGGGCTTTGTTCGAATTGGAGCAAGGGAAGCAGGAGCTCGGCGATCTGTCCGAATTAAAAGAAGGCACGCTCAAATTGGCGATGACGACCGCGAGCACGCTGCCCGGCATATTGAGAGAGTTTCGGAAAAAGCGGCCTTCCGTTCATTTTCATGCGCAAATGGCGAACCTGACAGAAATGATCGCGCTGCTTCGTCGCGGAGAGGTCGACTTCTGTATCACTTCGCCTCCCGTCGAGGAGGAGGACATTCACTGCCAGGTCGTGTTCGTCGATCCTTTCGTGCTGGCGGTTCCGAAGGGACATCGGCTGGCGGATCGAGACAGCGTATCGCTGGGCGAGCTTAGGGACGAATGGTTTGTCGGCGTAAAAAAGGGCTACGGCACGCGCGATTTGCTGGATGTCGTCTGCGAGGCTGCCGGATTCGTCCCCCGGTACGTGTACGAGGGAAACGAGCCCGCAAGGCTGAGCGCCCTTGTCGAGGCTGAGATCGGCGTGGCTTTCATGCCCAGTACGGCAAAGTACCCGCAGGAAAATGTCCGGTATCTTCATCTGGAGGATGCCGGATTGACGCGGGAGATCGCTTTGCTGTGGCATAAGAGCCGTTACCTGTCGCAGGCAGCGCTCGATTTTCGCGAGGTCGTCTTCGGCTATTTCGAGGCGCAATCCGGGAATTCGTTAAGGGTATGAAAAATCAACCGGGTAACAGGGCGGTCATAGGGGTATCTGCAAGCGAACTCACTTTCCATATCCGCCAATTCCTTGTCAAGGGATGCACCGATTGCGACCGCGGAAAAAAAAGGAAACCCTCGTGGACGAGGATTTCCTTTTTTTGCTATTTTATGCTCCACTGCTCGTAGCCTTCGCTACTCGTTGTGTAGCGATGCGTTACCGACGCCTCGAGGATGTCGCCGTATGCCCAGTGCGTGCCGGGAACGTCTCTCCATGTCTTGCCTGCCGCCTGCGCGGATGAACCGTCGCGTCCGAGCAGCTTGTTCACGATCGCGACCGCCTCGGCACGCGTCACGGGCTTGTTCGGACGGAAGCTGCCGTCTTCATAGCCCTTGATGATGCCGGCGCTTTGCACCTGCTTGATCGCCGCTTCCGCCCACGTGCCGGCGGTGTCCGCGAAGCCTGCTCCGGCAGCTACATCGCCCGTCGCGGCGCCATCCAGCAGTTTCGCCGCCAAGCTCGCCAGCTCGGCGCGCGTGATCGGCTTCTCCGCGCCGAACGTGCCGTCCGCGTAGCCCTTCATCAGTCCCATCTTCGTCACCGACGAGATCGCGCTTTTTGCCCAGTAGCCGCTCGCCACGTCGCCGTAAGCGATGTCGGCTGCCGCAGCCGGCAGCTTCACCGTACGCGACAGAATCGCCGCGATCTCCGCCCGCGTGATCGTCCGCTCCGGACGGAACGTGCCGTCCGCATAGCCTTGCACATAAGCTTCGTGCACATCGCCCGCCGTCTTCACGAGCGTGAACGTGCTGAACTTGCTCATCTTGAACTCCATGCCCCGCATGCCGTCTTCGTACGCCACGGGCTTGCCGTGCAGCAGCTCCTTCGTTCCATCGCTGTGCTCGACATAGATGCCCAGGTTCGCCAGCTCCGTCTCGCTGAGCGCCGCGTCCTTGAGCGGCATGATCAGCGTCACTTCGCGGTTCTGCAGATTCGTCTCGATCATCATCGGACGGCCCACGACCGTGACGCCAAGCTCACCTGCCGCCGCCTTCACGGCCGCATCCTGCTCGGCGCGCGCCTTGACTTCTTGCTTGCCCGCCTCGCTCTTGATCGGCACGAACCGGAAGTACAGCTCGTCCGTGAAGTCCTGCAGCGACGCCGACGGAATCTGTACCTTCACGTTGTCGGTCACGATGCCGAGACCGATTTTCGCGTCCCGGATCAGCTGGCCCGCATCCTTCGGCACGGTCACGTTCAAGTCGGATACTTCGTCTTTCGTATCCGGAATGATGATGTTCGCCATCTTCGACCCTGCGGCCACGATGCTCGCCACCGTCTGCTTCGCCTGGTCCGCCGTCAGCACGACCTTGTCGCTCTTCGTGCCGTCCGCTTTTTTCGTACGCTCGATCTGCGCCTTGGCGACCGCGCCGCCGTTCGTAGCGCCGCCATCCTTCACGTCGACCGTGATGATCTCCTTGTCCGGCTGCGCCGTCGACGGCGCGTAAACCGCGACGCTGCCCGCGGCCAGCGTCTTGGCCGTCTCGTAAGCTTCGGCGTCCGTGACCGTGAACTGCCGCAGATCCGCCTCGTCGGCGACCTTCAACGCATAACTGCCGTATGCCGCGCCCGTCTTGATCTTGAACGTCACCGTGAACAACTTGTCTCCCGCTTTGAGCGCGCCGTCGCCGCCGCCGATATCGGCCCATGCCGCTCTCAGCCAGCCCGCTTCATTGTCAAAGCCGCTGTCAAACAGCTCGCCGCCGGGTCCGGCAATGCCCGTCACCTCAAGCGCAGCCGGGTCGAACGCGAGCTTCATGCCGTACGAGCCGACATCCGCCGAGGCTGCAGTCAGCGTTACCGGCACCTCGACGGTTGCTCCCGGCAGACCGGATGCTTGACCGATCGTCACTGCAGCCGTCTCCCGGATTGCCTCAACGGGTCCCTCCGCCTCGCTAAGCGCAGCAGCACCCACAGTCGCTCCGCCCGTCGCGACCGGCGTCACCTCAAAAAATACATATTTGCCCGCCAGCGCTGCCGTCGTCTCCAGCGTAGTCGCATTCGCGCCTGCGATCGCGGTCTTGTCCGCGCCGGCTGCATCGGACGCCGCGTACCATTGGTACGTCGAGACGCCTTCGGCATTGCCTTCCCGATCCGCATAGGCGTACTTGCCCGTCAACGTCTGGCCGACCGACGGCGTGCCGTCGATTGCTACACTCCCTGCTGTCGGCGCGTCGTTCATTACGCTAACCGTACCGGATGTCAGTGACTCGATATCGACCGGATCCGCTTCAATCGTGTAGGATGCGGACGTCAGAGAGACGGCAGTACTGCCCGGCGCCGCGTCCTTGTTAACCGTAAAGTACAATGTAGCGACCTTCTGCCTCTCGAAGACGAAGCCGAGATCGCCGAACGTATTCGCTTCGATATCGACTGTCCCCGCCGTCGACGTATCCGCTTCGAACTGCAGCGCAGCCGCTTCATCGACTACGGGAGCCGACAGCGTCAGCACATCCGTATCGTAGGTCAGATTCAGCGAGTAAGCCCAAAAGGCATCGTCGTAATCGGCAAAGAGTCCGGGTTCGAGGTAGACCGAGACGGCGACCGACTGGCCGCCGATGCCTGAGCCATCGGCAATCTCGGCTTTAAAACGCTGCATCGGTTCCGCCTGGGCGACTGGCAGCAGGCCGAAAATTAAGCATAGAGCCACTGCCAGCGCGGCCAGTCGGCGATAGGCGGATCGTTTCGCGGTCACGAACTTAATATTCATCGATCCTTACGCCCCCTTGCCGTTATAAATGTTTAGAATAAGCATGGCATCGTTCGCGTCGACGTCGCCGTCGCCGTCCATGTCCAGCATGAGCTTCTGCTCGTCGGTCAGCGCCGCCTTGCCGGATACGTACTTGGTGACCAAAAGCGCATCGGCGGGCGAGATGATGCCGTCGCCGTTGGCGTCGCCCTTATTGACGCCGACCGGCCCGAGGGCTTCGCTCTCGACAGGCGTTCCCGGCGTCGTGCCGGCCGACGCGGCAGGCGTGACCTCGAAGCTTACGTATTTGCCGTATTGCGCCGCCTTGAGCTCCAGCGTAATGCCGGTCGCGCCGGCGATGACCGTCTTGTTCGAGCCGCCGGTATCGTCAGCCGTGTACCATTTGAAAACGGGCAATCCTTCTGCATCGCCTTCCAAGTCCGTATAGGAATATGAACCGGTCAGAATCTGGCCTAATTTAATGCCGCCGGCGATATGGACGTTGCTCACAACCGGCGCTGCGTTCGCAACGACCGCAGAAGTGCTCGTAAACGTGACCGGCGTGCCGGATGTCGTACCCGCCGCCGCGACCGGCGTCACTTCGAAAATAATATACTTGCCGACCTGCGCGCTTGTCAGCGCCAAAGTGGACGTCGACTCGCCCGCGATGGCCGTCTTGCCCGTACCCGCCGCGTCGCTAGCCGTATACCACTTGAACGTCGTCTCGCCTTCCGCGTCGCTCTCGGCATCCCCGTACGTGTACGCTCCCGTCAGCGTATGGCCGACCTTGAGCGTGCCGCCGAAGCTTACCGCGCTTGCCGTCGGCGCCGCGTTGTCGACGACCGCAGACGAACTCGTATAAGTGACCGGCGTGCCGGATGTCGTACCCGCCGCCGCGACCGGCGTCACTTCGAAAATAATATATTTGCCGACCTGCGCGCTCGTCAGCGCCAGCGTGGACGTCGTCGCGCCGGCGATCGCCGTCTTGCCCGTGCCCGCCGCATCACTGGCCGTATACCACTTGAACGTCGTTGCGCCTTCCGCATCGCTCTCGGCATCCGCATAAATGTACGTGCCGGTCAGCGTGTTGCCGACCTTCAGCGTGCCGCCGAAGCTCACCGCGCTTGCCGTCGGCGCCGCGTTGTCGACGACCGCCGCCGCGCTCGTGTACGAGACCGGCGTGCCGGAAGCCGTACCTGCTGCCGCGACCGGCGTCACTTCGAAGACGATATATTTGCCGGCCTGCGCGCTCGTCAGCGCAAGCGTCGACGTCGTCGCGCCGGCGATCGCCGTCTTGCCCGTGCCTGCCGCGTCGCTGGCCGTATACCACTTGAACGTCGTCGCGCCTTCCGCGTCGCTCTCCGCATCCCCGTACGTGTACGCGCCGGTCAGCGTATTGCCGACCTTGAGCGTGCCGCCGAAGCTTACCGCGCTCGCCGTCGGCGCCGAGTTGTCGACGACCGCCGCCGCGCTCGTGTACGAGACCGGCGTGCCGGAAGCCGTACCTGCTGCCGCGACCGGCGTCACTTCGAAGACGATATATTTGCCAGCCTCCGCGCTCGTCAGCGCAAGCGTCGACGTCGTCGCGCCGGCGATCGCCGTCTTGCCCGTGCCCGCCGCGTCGCTGGCCGTATACCACTTGAACGTCGTCGCGCCTTCCGCGTCGCTCTCGGCATCCCCGTACGTGTACGTACCGGTCAACATGTTGCCGACCTTCAGCGTCCCGCCGATGCTCACCGCGCTCGCCGTCGGCGCCGCGTTGGACGGCCCCATCTTAACGACCCGCACCTGATTGGCGGTGCCGTCCGTCTCCACAAACGCGGCATACAATGAGCTCCCCGATGCCTCTGAATGGCTGGCAAGGTAGCCAAACAGGGCAGCCCTTGTCGACGACTTGTTCAGCCCCTGCGCACCGTTGCCGTCAACCGAAGTCCAAGACGTGCCGTCAAAGCTTTTGACGCGAATTTTGGCGGTGTTTCCTTCTTGCCATATCGCATAAAGCTTGCCGTCGAAAGCGTAGAGGTACGCCAAGCTGCCTGAATCGCTAGCCTTTTGGTTAATGCCCTCAGCGGACGCGTCGCCCTCCGCGAAAGTCCAGGACGTGCCGTTATATTTCTTGATTCGGATCTTGCTGATATAATTGACCGACTCCGACCATACCAAATACAAGTCGCCTGCGCCTTCGCCGTAGGCCTCGAGACCCGTATTTGTGACCCCCTGGGACTTATCGACATTTAAACCTTGAACCCCGCCTCCGTCCGCCCAGCTCCAGCTCGTACCGTTGTACGCCTTGACCCGGACCTGAGTGGCGACGCCGTCGGATTCTCCCCATGTCACGTATAGCTTGCCGTTCCACACTTTCGGCTTGGCATTCTGGGCAGACCGCGAAGCGGAAAAATTAAGACCCGCGCCGCCGTCGACAATGCTCCATGAAGAGCCGCTGCCTCCGTACTTTTTGACCCGGAGCTTATTAATGCCGTCTCCGCCCGCTTCGTCCCATACCACATAAAGCTCATTGTTATAACCGATCAGTCTGGCGTTTCTCGCATTGGAATTCGCGCCGATATTCAGGCCTTCCACGCCGTTGCCGTCGACGGATACCCAGGACGAGCCGCTCAGCTTCTTGACGCGAAGCTGCCAATAAGGCGAGTACTGCTCTTCCCATGCGGCATACAGCTCATTGTTGTATACCGTCAACCAGGGATTGATCGCATTCTTGGCACTGTTTTGGTTTATTGATGCGCCGCCGTCCGCGACGACCCATGTGCCCGTCGCATCGTCGTATTTCTTGACCCGGATCTGGCTGGTAGAACCGATCGACTCCGACCATACGGAGTATAGCGTTCCGTTAAGATCAACCATCCTCGGCGTCGATGCGCTTTTTGTCGTATCGAAGTTGAGTCCTGTGGTGCCGTTGCCGTCGATGAAGCTCCAGGATTCGGCCAGGGCTGTCGGCATCCGGAAGGTCATCAGAACGATGAGCAATGCCAACGCGCCCGCGATTGCGGCTCGTTTTCTGATATACACCATTTTCAATCGAATCTCCCCCTATCGGTTGGCGGCGCAACGGTAAGCGCTTGCCTCAGCCGCCGCTTTCGACATAATTAACCAAGTTGTATGAAACGATATGAAGTATAATAGATACGATAGACTACGCCTAGTAACGGAAAGACACTGCAGCAATGACGTTTAGTCACTTCTTCCTGCGCAACCCGTGAAGCGGAAAGGACCTACATCGTGATGACAAAAACATGGAACGTGCTGATCGTGGAAGACAATGCGTTGATGCGGGGAGGCCTGCAGCTGGCCATCGACAGCGAGGAGGATCTGAACGTCGTAGGAACTGCCGCGAACGGCCTGGAGGCACTTGAAAGTTGGGAGCGGCTTCGGCCCGACATCATCCTCATGGACGTGCAGATGCCCAAGATGGATGGGATTGCCTGCATCAAGGAGATTCGCAAGCAAGACGACCGGGTGAAGATCATCATCTTGACGACGTTTAACGAAGAGGAATATATATTCGAAGGCTTGGCCAGCGGGGCGAACGGGTACTTGCTCAAAAGTCTCGATATCGACAAGCTGATCCGGACGATTCGCGATGCCGCTAACGATGCGTTCGTCCTGCCGGCGGAGGTCGCGGCCAAGGTCGCCCGCTACGCCGTCAACAATTCGCAGTCCGCGCGGCAGCAACAGATGATGGACAGGTTCATGACGCACGATACCCTGTTCACGCACAAGGAACGGCAGATGATCTCGCTTCTGATGCTCAAGCTGTCCAACAAGGAAATCGCGGTCAGGCTCTCCCTCACCGAAGGCACGGTAAAGAACAAACTCACCGTCATTTACGACAAATTAAACGCGAACAGCCGGTACGATGCCGCCCGGCTGTTGAACGAATATATTCATGGCTTTGATTCGGGTACCTGAAGCGAGCGCTCCGCCTCAGTGCCGGCCAAGAGCGGCAGCGCGATGCTGAACGTGCTTCCCGCCCCCCTCTTGCTCTCGACGCCGACCGCGCCACCATGCCGCTCGACGATTTCCTTTACGATCGCCAGCCCCAGACCGCTGCCGCCCTCATTGTTTTCCCGCTGCGTGAAAAAACGGCGGAATACATGCGGCCGCATCTCCTCCGGAATGCCCGTGCCGTAATCGCGAACGGCGATGACAAGGATGCCTCGCGAATGCGTCGGATCCGGGCGGACGTATGCCTCGAGCTCGATCGCCTCGCCGAAGCCTCTGCTGAACTTGACCGCGTTGTCGATATAATTTTGCAGCGCCTGCGCGATGCGGCCCGGATCGATCGCGGCGACCGCATCTTCGCCGTTCTCCGCCGCCATGTGCCACTTGCCCCGGCGCAGCGTCATACCCGCGTGACGCAGATCGGACTCGAGCTTGCGATACGCCGCTTCCAGCCAGGGTCCCATGACGACCGGCTCGAATTGGAATGCCTGTCCGCCCGATTCCAGCTTGGACAGCTCGAACAGATCGTCGACCAGGCGTTTCATATACCCGGTATGATCGAGCAGTTGCTGCATCAGCACCTCCCGATTCGTCCCGGCTTTCCCCCGCAGCATTAATTGCAAATACGTCTGTATGCCGACAAGCGGCGTGCCCAGATCGTGCGCGATATTAAGCAGCATCTTCGTCCGGGTATCGTTCGCCTCGCGAAGGCTGCGTGTACGCAGCGCCACCTTGTGTTCCAGCTCCGCGTTCAGCCGGTTCATCTCCGCCAGCAGCGCGTTGTTGCGCGTCGACAGCTGCGTATAGCGGTACGATACGATGATTGCCTGCGCCATAATAAAAGGAATGACGCTGTAGCCGAGCAGCTCCGGCGTATCGGCCAGCCGCAGATAATACAGCATGTCGTTCATCGATGCCGCGACGATGACGCCAAGCGCAACGAGATGGATGAGCGCGCCTTCTCTTTTTCGCAGATACGCCCTTACGCCGACATAAAACAAAAAATAAAGCAGCACGGCCGCCTTGACGACGGTCTGAAGGAGCATCGTCTCCGTGTAGACGCGGGCCGGCGTCAGCGCCACGAACAGCGCCAGTGCGAGCGTGACGGTGAGCGAGATTCTCAACATCCATCGCCCGGTCTCCTGCGGGTACAGCCGCTTCATCAGGAAGATGCAGGCGACGAGGCCGCCGATCTCGCTCATATATTCGAGCTTGACGAGCAGCTCCCAGCTCTCGATGCCGAGCAGCTGCGTAGACACGTAGCCGTTGATAAACAGCGTCCGCAGCGACACGGCCAACGCCAGCAGACCGACCCACAGCGTCGCTTGGTCTCTCCTGCGCATGGCGAAGAGGATCAGATGATAAACGCCGATCATCAGAAAGCCGCCGATGACGCAAATATCGATCAGCAGTTCCTTGAGGACGAACGGAATGAGCGCGGCCGTATCGCCGTACACGATGTCCCGGTTAATCCCGCCTTCGCGGAACGAATAGTTGGACACCTGCATGACGATCTCCACCGTCCGGTCGCGAGGCTGGAAAAAGACCATGTTGATATGCGCCTGCGGACGCTCTTCGCCCAGCGCGGTCCCCACCTTGCCCAGCCCCTCCATCTCCGCGCCGTCGATCCAGAGCCGGTAAGCGCTGCCGACGGAACGGATGAAGAGCGCCTTGCCCTGGCCCACGTCGGATGCGGGCACGCGCAGCTGTAGTCGGTAGGTGCCGTATCCGTGCGTATCCCATGAGGAAGGAACCGTCCGGTAGGACGGCTGAACGCGGCTTGATTGAAGGTCCTGCGGTTCGAGGAGCTTGTTCCAGTAAAATTCCCACTCGCCGTCAAGCGCGATCTTCTGCCCGCCGGCTTCGGCAGCCTCGTCGATCTGCAAAGCGCCATCCGCCGCGTGCGGCTGGGATTGCGACTGCGTTTTCGGTTGCGGCTGCTGCGATCCGGCGTCTCCCGCCGCGAACGCGCGCTGCGGAAGCGATGCCGCAGCGGCTGC
Organism: Cohnella hashimotonis; assembly: GCF_030014955.1. Lineage (NCBI taxonomy): Bacteria > Bacillati > Bacillota > Bacilli > Caryophanales > Paenibacillaceae > Cohnella > Cohnella hashimotonis. The sequence continues at coordinate 556,825 of NZ_JAGRPV010000001.1, read as the reverse complement.
CAGCATCAACAAGATCAACAACGGGGCCAGCTTCCCCATCCATCTTCCGGGCATCCATCTTTCGTGCATCCGACCCCGCCTCTTCGTTCGACAAAATACGCGATTATGCTGTAAGCATACTTCACGCTTGCCTGCGGGTAAACGAATTTTACCGGAAAATCAATTGAAGCCGCCGTTCACGCGAAGGGTTTGCCCGGTGATCCAGCGGCCTTTGCCTCCCACGAGCAGCTCCACCGCGTTCGCGATGTCCTCCGGCTCTCCCAGGCGTCCGAAGGCGTTCATCCGACGGAACGATTCGACCAGCTCTTCCGACTTCCCGGTGAGAAACAGTTCGGTCGACACCTGTCCCGGCGCGATGCAGTTGATCGTGATGTCCTTGGGACCGAATTCCTTGGCCAGTTGGCGGGTCAATTGCTCGACGGCGCCCTTGGTCGCCGCATAGACGCTGTACGTCGGCAGCATCGCGCCCGCTACGGAGGTCGAGAAGTTGATGATCGATCCGCCCGGCGACATATGCTTCATCGCTTGCTGGCAAGCGAAGTATGTTCCTTTTACGTTGATGGCGAATTGACGGTCGAACGCCGCCTCCGTCACTTCCGCGATCGCCGCGTTATCCATGATGCCGGCATTGTTGACGACGATGTCAACGCGGCCGTATTGCCCGAGCGTCTGCTCGAACAGCGCTTCGACGTCGCTTACTTTGCTAACGTCGGCGCCGATGGCGAACGCTTCGCCGCCGGCTTGCTTGATCGTCGCTACGACTTCGTCCGCCTTGCCCGGATTCGAAGCATAATTGACGATCACCTTCGCGCCGGAGCCTGCCAGTTGGATGGCGATCTGCCGCCCGATTCCTCTCGAAGCCCCTGTGACGATCGCGACTTTTCCCTGCAATTCCATATCGAATCTCTCCTTTTGGTTGAACGGTCGCCGCTGTCCGCGTCCGACCTGATGAACTCATTATAGAAAAGGTTGACCGCCGCCGGGTAGAACAGATGTATTCGATCCTTGCCTATTTCTCTTCGGACCGGGTATGATAAAAAAAACGTGAAGCGCGCGGGAAGGAGACGTCGACCGATGAATGAAACTTCGCGCCTGAAGCAGGCCAGTCAGCGATTGGCGAACGCCATTCTGCGCCATGCTCCGAGAAGCGGCACGCATCGAACTGCCATACCGGATTTAACGCTGCTGCACGCTATTAGAACGTCCGAACCGCTGGAGTCCGTCTACAAGCCCTCGATCTGCATCGTGGCGCAGGGCGCCAAAACGGCTGCCGTGGCGGACGGTACCTATACTTACGACCCGATGACCTACCTGGTGACTTCCGTCGAGCTGCCGATCTTCGGCAAAATCGTCGAGGCTTCGCCCGAGATTCCCTATTTAAGCCTGAAGCTGTGCTTCGATGCCGATGTCATTCTGGACGTCGCCGGCGAGATCCGGCGTCCCGAGCTCGTCTCTTCGGAGCCGGTCCGCGGCATTACCGTGAGCCGCATGTCCCCCGCCCTGCTCGAAGCCGCCTGTCGGCTGATCGAGCTGCTCGATGCGCCGGAGGACATCCCGGCGCTCGCTCCCCTCGTCATCCGCGAGATGGTGTACCGCCTGCTCCAAGGTGAACAAGGACCGCTCCTTCGCTCGTTCGCGACGGTCGGCAGCCAATCGCATCTCATCGCCCAGTCTGTCCGATTGATCAACCGGCAATACGAGCGTCCGATTCGCGTCGAAGAGCTGGCGGACGCCGTCAACATGAGCGTGTCGGCGTTCCACAAGCACTTCAAGCGCGTCACAGCCATGAGCCCGCTGCAATATCAGAAGACGGTGCGTCTGCAGGAAGCGAAGCGCCTGATGCTGTCGGAAGCCTTGCCGGCGGCCGAGGCGGCTTTTCGCGTAGGCTACGAGAGCCCGTCTCAATTCAGCCGGGAGTACGCCCGCCTGTACGGACGGCCGCCGATGCAGGACGTGCAGGAGCTTCGCGAAGCGGCGGCAGTCGGGGCGGGCGGCGATGGGATCCGCAGCGTTGGGGCGGGTGGCGTTGGGACGGGCAACGGAGAATAGCCGCAATAAGCCGTTTTTGCTAGGGTTGCGATGGCGGGCCGCGCAAGATAGATGCAAATATGGTTACTACTTAGGTCCACCCTTTTAGTTTTCTGGATATAGGTGTAAAAGATTATACCTATACGTTCAGAAACGGGGTAACCGAATGATAGATAAGAAACTCATCAAGCAGATCAGCCATAGCGATCCTGAGACCATCGAGGCGTTCATTACATCGCTGGTCGATCAGTTTACCGCTACAATCGAGCAGTATACCGCTAAAATTGAGAAGCTTGAAAACCGAATCAAAGACCTCGAACGTCAGCTTGGCCAAAACTCCCGCAATAGCAGCAAACCGCCTTCAAGTGATGGTTTCCGCAAACCGACCAACTCGCGGCAACCCGGCGGAAAAAAGGGAGCGCCAAAGGGCCATGACGGACATACGCTGCTATTTTCTGAAGCGCCGGATCACGTCGTTCATCAAACCCTATCCGTCTGTGGCGCTTGTCAGGCGTCGCTCGAAGCCGTGCCGCCTTTGGACTACGAGAGACGTCAGGTTTTTGACCTGCCTGCGCCACGCGTAGTGGTCACCGAGTATCGCTCAGAGAAAAAGCGTTGTCCGCATTGCAGGTGTACGCAGCGCGCCCTATTTCCTGAGGGCGTGAATGCTGCCACACAATACGGCGACGGGTTTGCAGCCTGGACTGCGTATTTGAGCGCGTTTCAAATGATTCCGCTTGCGCGTATTGGGCAGCTCTTTGCCGATTTAACCCGTTACCGTCCGAGCGATGCCACACTCTTGTCGTACCTTAAAGTCATGCATCACCGACTAGCACCGGCTGAGCAACATGCGCGCGAGGCGCTGCTGAAAAGCGACCATCTGCATTGCGACGAAACGGGCCTTCGTGTCCAAGATCACGAGCACTGGCTACATACTGCCTCCACTGCCGATTACACGCTATTTACCGTTCATCCCAGCCGCGGAAGTGTGGGCATGAAAGCAGGAGAAATCTTGTCTACTTACACGGGAACGGTGATGCATGACAGCTACGGCGCTTACTTTAAAGATGAATTCTCCTTCTCCCACTCGCTCTGCTGCGCCCATCTGCTTCGTGAATGCCAGGGGATAAGCGAGCATGACAAGCATACCTGGTCGACGCGGATGAAAACGTTGCTGCAGGAAAGCTGGAAGACAGCTTCGGACCACCGAAAACGAGGTGAGCCTTTGAGACAGGAACACATCCAGCAGATGCAGCAACAGTACGACGAAATTCTAAAACAAGGTGAACTGGAATGGTCTAAAGACCCCGTTCGCCCCAAAACCGGCCCGAGAGGCCGAAAAACGAAAAGCAAAGCGGCGAATTTGGGACAGCGGTTCCTGAGTTACAAGGACGCCATTCTCCGCTTTCTTTATGATGCCAAGGCGCCCTTTGACAATAACCAAGCCGAACGCGATATTCGCATGGTGAAAGTTAAAGATAAGGTTTCAGGCTGCTTTCGCACAGAGCAAGGTGCAAAGGTTTTTGCGCGCGTACGCGGCTTCATTTCCACGCTTCTCAAGCAACAACTCCCTGTACTCTCCTCCCTTTCAGCCGCACTCCGCGGCACTTTTACTTTCGGTTGACCTAAGTAGTAACCAAATATGCAGTTAATCATGGGAGGGAAACGGAGTCCGAGAAAATACCTGCGAATGTGCAGTTATTTTCTCCGGCTGAGCTCGTTTGGCGCCAAGCGAGCGGAAATAACTGCATTTTTGCAGGTATCGGACGCATACCGGGGCGTTTGGGCGAAAATAGATGCACTTTTGCAGGTATTGCCGCCAGACTTCCGCTTGCACCGTCACCTGTACCTGAACCTGCACACCCGCACTTTACTCACACCTGCACTTTACTCGCACATGCACTTTACTCGCACATGCACTTTACTCGCACTTGCACTTTACTCGCACTTGCACTTTACTCGCACTTGCACTTTACTCGCACTTGCACTTTACTCGCACTTGCACTTTACTCGCACTTGCACTTTACTCGCACTTGCACTTTTATCGCCTGCCCCTGCATCGTCACCTGCCCCTGCATCGTCACCGCGCCATTCCCCACCCCCTGCACCTACACCGCCACCTGCCCCTGCATCGTCACCGCGCCCATCCCCCGCCTGCACGCCGATTTGAAGCAACCGCGCCGCAAACAGCCCTTGGTCGCTCCATTCGGAGCTGCCAAGGGCTGTAATTACTGGCTTCTTCTGTCTACTGGAACGACAAGGCATCCACTTCTACATAATAATTCGTCGATCTCACGTTTTTACTGTTCTTGGCCACCACTTTGATCGTATGCGTGCCGGTCGTCAGGCCTTGCTTGCGGTAGACGGCCACGTCGGTGAAGCGTTCTTCGCTGTACAGATCGACCGTCTGGTCCAGCACGCCGTCGATATACACGTCGGCCATCCCGTGGTCGGCGTCCGTCTTGCCGCGCCATTCCACGCTCGTTCCCGTGAAGCTGGCCTGCATATACGCGCCGGCTGCCGTCGTGTGATGGCCGGTATCGCGATAATAGCCGGTGCCGGTCGAGATCCCTGTGCTCCACGTACCGGAATAAGCCAGCTGCGAGTTGCTGTCGTCCCAGGTGACGATCGGCGTGCCCTTCGAGCTGTTCAGCCGATCGACTTCCACGTAATAGTCGGTCGAAGCCGCGTTCTTGTCGCTGCGTGCGACGATCTGGATCGTATGCGACCCGTTCGAGAGCCCGCGTTTAACGTAAATTTGATCATCGATATACCGGTTGGCATTGTAGAGATCGACGGTCTGATCGAGCGTGCCGTCGATATACACGTCGGCTTTGCCGTGATCCGGACCGATGGCGCCGTACCATTCGATGCTGGCGCCGTTAAACACATATTGCGCGTAGCTTCCGCTTGTCGTCGAGAAATGGCCCGTATTGTTCCAATAACCGGTTCCCGAAGGTACGCTGGTCAGCCACGTGCCGGCGTAGGTAAACCCGCTGGCCGTATCGTCGATGACCGTCGGCGTCCCCGTCGTAATATTGAAGCGATCCACTTCTACGTAGGTGCCCGTCGAAGCGCTGTTTTTGTCGCTCCGAGCGACGATCTTGATCGTATGCGGGCCGTTTGTCAGACCCACCTTGGAGTAAATCTCCGTATTGACGAAGCGATGGGCCGCGTACAAATCGACCGAATTGTCCAGCGCGCCGTCGATATACACGTCCGCCGTGCCGTGATCGGGACCTTTGACGCCGGACCAGACCACGTTGGTGCCGTTAAACGTATATTCCGAGTAGCTGCCCGCGGTCGTCGTAAAGTGACCGTTGTTCCCCGAATATCCCGTCCCCGACGGCACGCTGGTCAGCCAGGTTCCGGAATAGGAGATGCCGGCGTCGTTGTCTTCGACAACGGTCACGCCTGGCCCTACGCCCGCGATCGCGTTATGCATGTTGACCAGCTGCGCATATTGCGGAGAATTGATATGACCTTCCTTGCTCACGTTCGGTCCGATGGAGATGACGCCGCTCTGATTGGTCACCGTCGAAAAATAGTTGGTTAAATCCAGCGTCGAATACTTGAAGCCGTTGCGCGCCCAATCGTAGCCCTGATAGGCCGTCTCGCTCCACTGGACCCCGCCGATCCATCTGGAATAAGGCGCCGCGTTGTATTGGGAAGGCACGTATTGGAGCAGGTTTTGCTCGCCTGTAATATAATCCGCATGCGTGGTCATCGGCGCTTCTACCGACAGACCCGGATCGAAGGAGACGATCGCATCGGCATTGCCGTGCTTGGCGGCGGCTGCAAAGGTCTGAAAGTTGTGCGCGGCGGTGTAATCCGTATAGGCTTGCGAAATATCCGGTTTGCCGTACATGGCGCCGTTATTGTAAGTCCCGTCGAACCACCAGCCCGCCACCTTCGCGCCGTAACGGTCCGACCATTCCTGAACGACGCTCTCCCACTTGGCCTGGAAGGCTTGCGGCGCCAGATGGTCGTAGATCGGCGTCGGATCGCCGAGCGCCGCGACCGCGTCCGGGTCGTCCGAAGGCGAGCGGGCGGGCAAGTAAAGCATCAGCTTGATGCCGTAAGGATTCAGCGCGTCGTACAGGTCTTCCGGCAAATCCCGCGTCGACATCTTTGATGTAGAAGCAGTGCGCCCGACAAGACTGTCATAAGTCGCATTGGGCGAAGCGAAGTAACCGCTGTTCTGCCCGAGCGTAAAAATGACGTACTTCGCCCCGGTCTCGCTCACTTGCTTCGCAAAATAATCGACGTCAAAGTTGTTGACCAGCGTGTTCCAATCGCCCGTAATATCCCCGCCGCCGTACAGCCACTGAACGAACAGCCCGAATTTCCCCTGCATGAACCAATCCGTGTTGGCATTGTACGTCTGGGCCTGCGCGCGGTGAGGCGGGATGAGTGCCAGAACAACCAGTAAAGCCAGAACCAGCGAGTACGTACGATTAGAACGTCTAAACGGTCTTTGACGCGTCGTCATGCTTGAACCCCCCCTTAGCGGATAGCTTGCTTAATGGCTTGCAGTTGCTCCAGTTGCTGCGGATCGAGACGGCCGAACCGGTTGACGTGAACGTCCAACGCGATGACCCCCTGCAGTTCGATGGCGGACTTGACCCAATCCGCCAACTCGCCGGTCGGCCAGTTCAGTCCCGTATTGCCCCAGCCCGCCAGATCCGTGACGAACCGCCCCAGGAACGTCCAATGGAACCACTGAACGCCTTCCCGTTCGTCCGCCCAGCGCCCGATCGGAGGCAATGGACCGATCTCGTTGGTCTCTCCCGCCGTATAGTCCTCCAGCGGCGAATTGACGAGCCGGTCTCGGAAGATGCCGCCGTTAAAGGCCACGATGCGCGACGGGTTGCCCGACTTTGCGGCGCCGGCCAGACTGTACCAGTTGTATGGCTGCGCCAGATCGTCGTATGCCTCCTGGAACCACATGCCGTCGAACCACCAGCCCGCCAGCTTTTCCCCGTACCGGTCCGACCATTCGCGGATGACCGCCTGCCACTTGGCCTGCGTCTCCTGGGAGGGCGCGACCTCCACCGGATAACCGAATGCCCGGTTGATCGCGTTATCCCCTTCTTCCAGATGCGCCTTGCTCGGCGGATTGGCCGGCACATATAGGATCAGCTTAATGCCGTGAGGCGCCAGGGCGTCGGCGATCTCAAGCGGCAGATCGCGTATCGAGGCGCGTTCGCCGGGCTGCAGGCCGGCGATGCGATCGTAGGTTGCGTTGGGCGAGAGCAAGTAGCCGCTGTTCTGGCCGAGGGTCAGGATGACAAAGCCGGCTCCGCTCTCTACGACCTGCTCCACATAACGATCGACGTCGAAGCCGTCGATCACCTCGTTCCAGCTCTCCACGTCCTGCCATTTCTCGCCGTCGTTCGGCGCCACCCGGTTCATGAACTCCGCCAGTAAATGGTGCGAGATGCCATATCGGGCGTCATGCAGCCAATCCGTATTCGGATTTCCTTCCGCATCGGCAATGGGTCCGATCGTGTCGCTGGCCAAGACGAGACGCTCATCTCCGCTAACAAGCGCAGCCTCGCAACAGACATATCGGCCGACTGCGGCCGCGGAGAGCGGCAGAACATCGTAGTACGCGCCGGCTATGGGCGTATAAATCCCGTCCTTGGCATCCGAAGTGAGCCAACGGTAGGATGGCCCCTCGTGCCCCTCGTGCCGGTCGGATTCCCGCTCCGGCGGAAGGACCCTGGCTTGCAGCGCGCCCTTCTTGCGGGGCAAGCCCGATATTTCGACGCGCGCTGCGTTAACGTTCTTTCGATTGGACGACACGGACATCCGCTCCCTCTTATTTCTTATTGAGCTGGTCCAAAGTCGCCTGCGCTTCGGCCAACACCTTGTCGCCTCCGGCCTTTTTCCAATCCGCTACATACTTGTCGAATTCGCTAATCGGCCTGCGGCCGGTGATGAAGTCGATAAAGCTCTTGATCGTAAGCTGCGTCAGCGCGTCCTGGAACTCGTCGTAAGCCGGCTTGGCCAGCGGCGTCATGAAGTCGTACTTGCCGATCCCTTTGCTCGCGGCCGCTTCCTTGACCGGCATCAGGTCGCCCCGCGTCATGAACGGCGCCTGGAAGTCGTAATCGTTGAAGCTGGCCGGCGCGTGATAATAGTTGCCGATGCCGAACTTCGTGCGCGCCTCGTCCGTGTCGTAAGGCGGGATGTAGGCGTAGGTGCCGTCGCTCTTGATCTCGAAAGTCTTGCCTTTTTCTCCGTAGTGGATTTTCGTATACAGGTCGAGATCGAAGGAGGTCGCGTCGAACATTTTCAGATAAGCAGCCATCTTTGCGGGATCCTTCTCGAGCTGCTTGCCGAACTGGATGCCCGTTCCGAGCATCGGATTGCCCTGCGTGATGCCGAAGCTGTCGCCCGGTCCCTTCGGACCGCTGGACAGCGCCCAGTCCGCCTCCGGCACGTTTTTGCGCAATTGGGCGTAATATTTCCCCTCGTAAAACGCCTCGGGCTGGATGAATTCCCACCACGACCGCTGCACGACGCCGACTTTGCTGGAAATGACTTTGTCGTCCACATTGGAGTCTTTGTTGACGAAAAATTCCGGATCGATCAAATCGGCCTTGAACCACTTGTTCAACGTCGTCAACGCTTCCTTGGCGCCCGGCTCGATCTCGCCCCGCACCGCCTTGCCGTCCGCATCGACGGTGGCACCCGGATATACGCCGTACGCGCCGAAGACGGACGAGAAGATGGTCTGGATCGTCGTGGCGCTGGCCGTCATGCCGTAGGTGTCCTTCTTCCCGTTGCCGTCCGGATCGTCGTTGCGGAACTTGGTGAGCGCCGCCTCCATCTCCTCGACGGTGTCCGGCGTCTTTGAGATGCCGACCTTCTTCAGCCAGTCCTGGCGATAGCCGATGATCTCGGAGGAGGAAGCGAGCGTCCACAGCACCGGCAGATTATAGATCTTCCCGTCCTCGTGCCGGACGAACCGCATCGGATCGGCGCCCAGATTTTTCTCCAGCCAAGCCATATATTTCGGCGCGTTCTGCTGCAGCATATCGATCGGAATCTCCGCCGCCGCCCCTTGATCGGCGAACTTGTCGGCGTCGGCGAACGGCACTTCCTTCCACCAATCCGGGATGTCGCCCGAGGCGATCTGCAGCAGCAGCTTCTCCTTGATAGCCGCCGCGTCGTTCGTCGAATTGTAAAATCCGATATCGACGCCGAACTTCTCGCGAATCGCGTTCATCGCATACCCGTCGAGATTCGTCTTGTCCGCGTCGAAGTTCCAAACCATTAATTTCATTTTTTCGCCGGATGCAGACGCCGAGGCCGTAGACGCGCCGGACGATGCCGCGGCATTGCCCTCATTGTCGTTGCCGCATGCCGTCACCGTCGTCGCCAGCAGCACCGCCCCCAGCAGCAACGAGATTTTTTTCTTCTGTTTATCCATCTGAACCGCTCCCTCGATTGTCGTTTTTCGAATCTGTATATAAAAGGCTCAGCCTTTTATAGCGCCTACCATAACCCCTTGGACGAAATACTTTTGCACGAACGGGTAGACGACCAGCATCGGTATGATCGACAGCATGACGACCGCCGCCTGCAGCTGCCTGTCCGTATATTCGCTGTGCGTATTCATCTTCTGGATCATCGCGTTCATATCCGTCGTATCGTTTTCGATGAGAATCTTGCGCAGAACGACCTGAAGCACCTGCTTGTGTCCGTCGGTCATATAAATCAGACTGTCGAACCACGCGTTCCAGTGACCGACGCCGACCCACAAAGCAAGCGTCGCCAGCACGGGCGCGGACAGCGGCAGAATGACCGAGACGTATATCCGCAAATAACCCGCGCCGTCCACGCGCGCCGATTCCTCCAGGCTGTCGGGTATGGAACGGAAGAAATTGCGCATGACCAGCGCGTTAAAAGCGCTTAGCGTCCCGGGCAGCACGAGCGCCCATACCGAATTCAGCAGATGCAGCTCACGAATCAACAAGTAATTCGGGATCAGGCCGCCGGTAAAAAGCATCGTCAGCAGCAGAAAGCCGGTCAAGGCGCGATTGAAGGGCAAGTCCTTCTTGGACAAGGGATAGGCGGTCAAGGAAGTCACGACGAGCATGCACAGCACGCCAAGCACGGTTCTGACGATCGTATTGAGATAACCCGTCCACAGCGGCGTAAAGTGAAAGGCCAGGCGATAAGCCTCGAATGAGACATGCTCCGGAACGAACATCAGGCGGGTCGAATAGACGGAAGCGCCTGTTTCCAACGAGGTAACCAGCTGCGTCCAAAACGGATAAAGCGTGAGCAGCATGAGCAGCGTCATCGACGCATACAAGCATAGATCCGCAGCCATGCCGAGCCGCGTTTTACGGTAAACCATCTACTCACCTCTTCTCATACGTTGGTCTACCAAAGCGTGTGATCGTTGCCTCCGACGGCTTTGACCAGACGATTGACGCTTAGCAGCAGGATTAACGCCACTACCGATTTGAACATGCCGACCGCCGTGGAATAGCTGTAATCGGCATTAATGAGCCCCAGCCGGTACACGTAGGTGTCGATGACGTCGGCAACGCCGTACACCTGCGAGTTGTACATATTAAAGATCTGATCGAAGCCGGCATCCAGAATCGTTCCCATCGAGAGAATGAGCATGATGGAGATGACGGGCGCCAGCATCGGCAGCGTAATCTGAATCATGCGCCTGAAGCGGCCGGCCCCGTCCATGATCGCCGCCTCGTGAAGCTGCGGATCGACCCCTGCGATCGCCGCCAGAAAAATAATCGAGCTCCAGCCGAAGCTTTGAAAAACCGAAGTGCCGACCAGGATGCTTCTGAAGTAACGCTCGTCGGCCATAAATACGACCGGCGCATGACCGAACGCCTTGACAAGGGCATTGACGGGTCCGTCGAGCGAGAACAGCGTCGTGAAGATGCCCGCAAGCACGATCCAGGAAATAAAATGCGGCAAGTACGATACCGTCTGCACCCATTTGCGGAAAAGCGGTCGTCTCATCTCGTTAAGCAGCAGCGCGAACGCGATCGGCGCCGGGAAACCGAAGATGAGCTTGTAGACGCTGATCAAAATCGTATTTTTGAGTACGACATAGAAGTGCGGATCGTCGAACACTTTGTGAAAGTACTTCGTGCCGACCCAGGGACTGTCCAAAATGCCCGAGGTTATGCGGAAATCCTTGAAGGCGAGCACCAGCCCGTACATCGGCACGTAATTGAATACCAGCAAGAAGATAAAGCCGGGGACGAGCATTAAAAACAACATCCGATATTGCTTGAACTTGTTGAACCGTCCCTTCGCCCGACCGCTCGACCGGGTCTGGACGGCGGATTCCGTTGCGGTTGCCTGCATCGCTCGCTTCCTTTCCAGCGCTTGCCGAACGCCCTGTGCTTGTGCCTTGCACCTGTGTTTGTGCCTTGCATGAGTAATCTTAGCAAGCCGGAATGTCTTTGTATCGTTCTCATTTCTTCGATTCATTTCAGTTTTTTTCGTTGTTGGCCGAGGATGCCTCATAGCGCTTGACGCCATTTCTTCAGGTAAGCAATAATCGATTAAAGCGCTTACGCTAACCTGCAACGGAAAGAAGGCTGGCCATGTTCCGCATCCTGATCGTCGACGATGAGCCCTTCGAGCGCGACGGCGTCGTCTATCTCATTCGCAAGTTCGGTCTGGATCTGTCTATCGCCGAAGCGGAGAGCGGCGAACAAGCGCTTGCGCATATGCAAGCGCATGACGTCGATATTCTGCTGACCGACATCCGGATGACCGGGATGGACGGTCTCCAGCTGGCGCGTCATGCGCGGGATCTGCAGCCGAACGTTAAAATCGTCATCTTGAGCGCCTACGGACAATTCGAATACGCGCAGCAAGCGATCGACCTGAAGGCCGTTCAATACGTGCTGAAGCCCGTCGAAGTCGAGAGCTTCATGGAGACGCTTCAAAAAGCGATCGCGCTGTGCGCGGAGGAAAAGCGGGAATCGGAACGGCAATCCCGGCTGCAGCAGGTATACCGGCGCGGCATTCAGTCGGAGAAGAGCACGCTGCTTGCCGATCTCATGGGCGAAGGGGAAAACGGGACTTTGTCCGGGGAAGACGCCCAAGGCGAGCTGCTGCGGTTGAACCGTTTGTTCGCCGGCCCCGGCGTTTCCGAGGATCGCTCGTACCGCTTCTTGATGCTGGATACGCGCCTGCGGTTTTTCGATACGGTCGACGCCGGATTCGAAGCGCTTCTGGGCGAGCGGCTGAACGGCGAAGGTGCCGTCATCGTCTTGAACGAGTATCAGGCGCTCGTTCTCCTGGAAGCGCGCGCCGGAGAGACGGAGCGTTCGCTGGAGCGGATGTGCGGGGATTTGGTGCGCTGGTTCAAAGGGCATTACGGCAAGGAGCTGAGCATCGTATGCAGCGGATCGTTCTATGACTTCGCGCAGATGCGGGCCGAATATCGCAAGTTGGAGTCCATGCTCGAAAGCAAGTTTTTCTACGAAGAAGGCTTCGTCTTGTTCACCGAATCCGCCCTGCCACAGCTGCAATCGTCAGCGATTGCGGAGCGGGCGATTGCGGATATTTCCCAGTGCTTGTCGCGCAAGGAGTGGGACGTCGCGCAGGTCCGCTTCGTCAAGCTGTTCGACGATTTGAAGAACGGCGGGCATTTCTCGGTGATCTACGTCAAATACATCTGCTCCGAAATTATCCGGCCCCTCCTTCAAACGAAACGAAAAGGAGACTCGGACTACTTTCGGGACACGCTCGAAGCGATCTTCCGCACGGCCGCGCTGAAGGAGCTGCGGCAGTTGATGCTCGACCTGTTCAGAGAATGCGGCGCCCGATCGGATCAAGCGGTCCCACCGGAAGCGAATCATAAAGTCGTGGACGAGGTCATTCAGATCATCGAGCGGGAATATCATACCGACTTGTCGGTCGACACGATCGCCGAACGCGTCTTTCTGACGCCGAGCTACTTAAGCCACTTGTTCGCCAAGCAGACCGGCGTGAGCCTGATCAAGTATTTGACGATGCACCGGCTGGAGAAGGCCAGAAAGCTGCTGCAAGAAACCAACCGCAAAATCGTCGAGATCGGCGCCGAAGTGGGCTATGCCAACTATCCGTATTTTTGCTCGCTGCTCAAAAACTATTTCGGCAAAACGCCCACGCAAATCCGAGAGGAAGGCCGGGCATGATCGCCGCAATCCGGCATGCGATCAATCGGCTGAGGTTCAGGCAGAAGCTAGTGCTATCCTACTTGTTTATCAGCTTGATCCCCATTTTGTTTCTCGGGACGTATTCCTATAATCAGTCGAAGCATTTCCTGAACGACCAGGCGATGGGCGACTTCCGCAGCAGCGCGGGCATCTTCGCGGAAAGCATCCGCGCCAACATGGACCGGTACGAAACGATGGCCAGCCTGGTGCTTTACAACGATATCATTCAAAAGATTCTGTCCAAACGTTATCTGGACCTGTTCAATTTGTACGATGACTTGACGGAGTTTCTGAACCCGTATTTGAACATGCTGCTTAACTTGAACAAGGACACGCTGCAGCTCACTATCTACACCGAGAATCAGATGCCCGAGTACGGCGACTACATCAATCGGATCGAACGCATCGAAGACATGCCGTGGTATGCGGCGCTGCGGAACGGCAATCGGCCGCAGTGGTTCCACGACCCGAACCAGCTGTTCCTCGCGAGCCGCTTCCCGAAGCTGCGCCCGACCAGCAATGCGGACGGCGCGGCAGGAAGCGCCGGCGACGACAATGTCCTCTACATCCGCGTCAACAATCGCAATTTGTTCGCAAGTCTGCCCGACGCGATGAAGGACCAGTGGGTGTTCCTCGTGGATGCCTCGGGAGCGACGGTCTACGCCAATCAGACCATGGACGAACAGATGACGCGCACGCTCGCCGGCATCGTCGATAGACCCGAGGGCCATCTGAAAATCGGCGGAACCGATATGATCCTGATCAAGCAGCCCGTTGCCGCGACCGACTGGCTGCTGTATTGCCTCGTTCCCTATCGCAACCTGGCCCAGCATTCGGGCAGCATCGTCCGGGCTACGCTTATCGTCGCGGGACTTTGCCTGCTCATCCTGATCGTCATCATCGCGGTGTTCGCCAAATCGATGATCCGGCAGATTTACAAGCTGAACAACTGGATGCGGCGCGTCGAAGAAGGAGAGCTCGAGCTGAGAATCAAGAGCACGTCGATGGACGAGATCGGCGAGCTGACGCGAAGGTTCGGCAATATGCTGCAGCGGATCAACGAGCTGATCAACGAAGGCTACAAAAATAAGATCAAGCAGAAGGAAGCCGAGCTGAGCGCCTTGAAGTCGCAGATTACGCCGCATTTCCTTTACAACACGCTCAGCTTCATCAACTGGAAAGCCGTGAAAAGCGACGACCTCGAGCTCAGCCGGATGGTCACGAGCCTATCCAAATTTTACCGGACGGCGCTTAATCGCGGGGATAATATGATCTCCGTGCGCGACGAGATCGAGAACATGAAGTCCTACGTGGACATCGTGCTCATGACCAGCGGCCACCGCTTCGACGTTGTCTGCGACTTGGACGAGAGTGGCTACGAGTATGGCGCCATCAATCTGATTCTGCAGCCGCTCGTCGAAAACGCGGTCAAGCACGGCATTAACAAAAAGACCGACGGCAAAGGCTTGCTGGAAATCAGCCTGCGCGTCGGCGAGGACACAATTGAATTCAGCGTTGGCGACAACGGGCCCGGGATCGAACCGCGCCCGCTGAGCGAATTGCTGACCAAGCCTACCGCCGGCTACGGCTTGAAGAATGTGGACGAACGAATCAAGCTCATGTTCGGCGCCGAATACGGACTGCTGATCGAAAGCGAGATTGGCCGGGGAACGTGCATGCGGGTCGTGATCCCGAAGCAGGCGATGCGAAGCGACGGACCCACATCGTAAAAACTCCCCCGAAGGGGAGTTCAACGGTTCGCGACTTCTTCGCCGGCCATCGAGCGAATGTAGAAGTAACCCAGCACCGAGCAGAGCAAAAAGGTGAAGAAGGCCATGGCCGCCGCCTGCTCGCGTTCCTGGAAGACGCCGAATACCTGCTGCATGGATACGCCGAGCATTTGCGGCGCGTTCGGTCCGAGCAGGAACGGCGCGGTGAAGGAGCCGATGACGCCCATGAATACGAAGGTCAGCGCGACGAGGAACGTCTTGTAGGACAAGGGGAAAATGAACCGCAGGAAAATGCGCAGCTTGCCTGCCCCCGTGTCGCGGGCGCTCTCGATGATCGAGGCGGGGATTCCCGTCAGCGCAGAGCTCAGAAGCATCGTGGCGAACGGGATGTTGAACCAGATGTTCGCGATGACGATGCCTTTCTCGTCGAAAATGAGACGAGGCAGCGCGATGCCGAGCGGCAGCAGCAGCCGGGCCAGCCAGCCGTGGTTGCCCAGCAGGTTCATCAGCCCGTACGTGGCGATCACGCCCGGAATGAACAACGGGATCATATACGTCTTGCGGATCCAGTCGACCAGCTTCCCCGAGCTGAACCGCATATACAGCGCGAGCGAATAGCTGACGAGCAGCACCAGCGCGCAAGAGACGACCGTCACCTTGAGGGTGAAGAAGATGTTCGCGCGCATCCCCTTGTCGGTGAACAAAAATTGATAACGGCTCAGATCGTACCCGCCTTCGCCGTTGCTCAGACTCGTGACGAACGATTGAACGATCGGAATGACGACGATGACGAGCAGCAGAACGAAGGAAGGGCTGACCATGATCAGCCCCCCGATCGCTTGTTTGACTTCCTTCCTCATTGTGCCGCTACGTCGCTCTGCCAGCGTTTGTTGATTTCCGTGCCGAGATCTCCGATATTAAACGTCCGAAAGCCTTCCGATACGCCTTTGAACTTATCCTGCATCGCTTGGGACATGTTGGAGAGCTCGATGCCCGGGAACCCGTTCATCTTGGTCACGATCACTTCTTGCGCCTCCGGGGACAGCACGAAGTCCAGGAATTGATTGACGGCGTCCTGCTTGTCCGACAGCTTGTTGACCATCAGGTAGGTCGGGCCGCCGTTGAAGCCCGGCGTAATTTGCTGCATCTTCACCGTGTCGGGCAGAAGTTTCTCGCCGAGCTGCTGAAGTACCATATCGGACCAGGCCGGGATGATCTCCACTTCGCCGTTCGCCAGCAGGTCGAGCGTGCCCTGGTTTTTCTTCGGGTAAATGCCTTTGCCGTACACGAATTTGTTCAGGTCCTTGAGCTTGCTGAAGCCCGCGTCCCACTTGGCCATGACGGCGGGATCGCTGTCGTGAATATCGTCCTCCGGCAAACCGTCGTACAGCACGGTCGTGACGAAGGAGCTGCCGGAGCCGCCGGTAGACGGATCGTTGTACGCAAATTTGCCCGGGTTTTGCTTGATCCAGTCCAGCAGCTCGCTTAACGTCTTCGGCGGAGCGGACACTTTGGAGCTGTCATAGGCGAGCACGACGGCGGAGGAACGGTAAGGAACCGCCATGTTGGATACGTCGGCCATCGTCTTCGGATCGATATTGGCGAGGTTCGGAATGCCGCTCGTGTCGAGCGGCGCCCATACGTCGTCCTTCGTTCCTTGCGACACGACGTTAATGCCGTCCTCGTACAGATCGATGTCTCCCGAGCCTTTGCCCGCTTTCTTCGCCGCCAGGATCCGGTCGTAGGTCGGCTCGGCGCCGGCGCCGGACGGGATATACACTTCTTTGACTTTGACCTTGTCGTTCTGCTTTTCGAACATCGGGATGAGCGTGTCCCACAGGTCTTTGACGTTTTGCGAGCCGGTAAAATAGAAGGAAAATTGGACGGGCTCTGCGGACGAGGAAGGGGCGGAAGGAGAGCTGGACGCAGAACTGGATGGAGAGTTAGAGGACGAGTCGGAGGCGGCGGAGTTCGCATTCGCGTCGTTTTTGCCGCCGCAAGCCGATAATGCCGCAACCGTTAACGTCAGCGCAGACAGCGCCGTCAAGCTTTTTTTCAAACGAACCATGGATAATCATCCTCCTCAGATTGAGTCAATCGTTTGGATAAGCGATCATGGAAGCCAAGGAAACGCGCACGCTTTCTCCCGTTCGCAGCCGCTCGATGGCTTCCTTGGATTGAAAGGCCTTGAGCGTGCCGTGCTGGCCCATGTCGACCGATACTTCCGCGTAGTGTCCGAGAATCATGATTTGTTTGATTTTCCCCGGCAATGCTTGCCCCTGTTCGTCCTGATGATTCGAGCTCGCGGTCAAGCCGACGTCTTCCGGTCTGACGGCCACCTTTACCTTCCCCGAGAGACGCTTCGCGTTCGGCCAAGACAGCTCGCCGACCCGTATCCGCTCCCCGTCCACCACCCCCTCCAAAAAGTTCATTTTCCCGATAAATTGCGCGACGTACAGCGTCTCCGGCTCGTTGTATATGCGCTGCGGCGGCGCGATCTGCTCGATATGCCCGTGATTCATCACGATGATCCGGTCGGACAGGGAGAGCGCTTCTTCCTGGTCGTGGGTGACGAACACCATCGTGAGGCCCGTCTGCGTCTGGATGTCCCGAAGCTCTTCGCGCATCTCGTGCCTCAGCTTGGCATCCAGCGCCGAGAAAGGCTCGTCCAGGAGCAGCACGGCCGGCTTCAGCAGCAGCGACCGGGCGAGCGCGACGCGCTGCTGCTGGCCGCCGGACAGCTGCGTCGGATATTTCTTCTCCGCGCCCGGCAGCCGCACGAGCCGCAGCGCGTCCGAGACGGCGCTCTTGATGTCGGCTTTGGGCATGCCGCGAATCTTGAGTCCGAACGCCAGGTTATCGAAGACGGACATATGGGGCCATAAATTGTAGCTTTGGAACACCATCGAGGTCGGGCGCTTCTCCGGCGGCAGCTTGGTTACGCTCTTGCCCTCGATCAGGATCTCTCCCGCATCCGGCTCGAGGAATCCTCCGATGCCGCGGAGCACGGTCGTTTTGCCGCAGCCGGAAGGTCCGAGCAGCGTCACGAGCTCGCCTTTG
This sequence comes from Cohnella hashimotonis, assembly GCF_030014955.1. Classification (NCBI taxonomy): domain Bacteria; kingdom Bacillati; phylum Bacillota; class Bacilli; order Caryophanales; family Paenibacillaceae; genus Cohnella; species Cohnella hashimotonis. The sequence goes on along the minus strand of NZ_JAGRPV010000001.1, from coordinate 538,800 downwards.
TTCACTTCGAGGTTAATGCCGGTGACGCCCTCGCCCGTCTTGTAGCGTTTGGTCAGGCCGCGGACGGCCAGTTGGACGCTCATCTCGTCGATCCCCTCCATCTCGTTATTTCACTTGGAATCCGCTGGCCATCACGTCCGCGCTGATGAGCCGCTGGGCGGCCACGAGCAGAATGATGGTCGGCGCCGTCAGGATGATCGAAAATACCGCGCCGGCGCTGCTCGGAAAGTCCGATATGATCGAATACATGATGATCGGCATCGTCTTGATGTCGGGAATGCCGACCAGGAACGTCCCTTGCGCTTCGTCGAGCGAGTTGAGGAACGTGAATACGGAGGCGACCATGATGCCCGGCATCGCCATCGGCAGCGTGATGCTCCGGAATACACGAAGCGGCGTCGCGCCGACGTCCCGGGCCGATTCCTCCTGGGCGGCTTGAATGTTGCGGAAGGCCGCGGTCGGAATCCAGGTCATGAACATGAGGACGTTGATCATGTGCACGAGAACGACCCCGAGCATCGTGTTCATGAGTCCCACTTTGTAGAACAGCACGGCGATCGACACGTAGAGGCCCATTTTCGGAAAGGCGTGCGTCAGCAGGAAGGAAAACAAAAACACTCTTTTGAAAGGGAAACGAATACGGGCGAACGCGTAGGCTGCCGGAATGCAGAGAACGATGGACAGCGCGGTGACGATCGTCGCGATCAGGAAGGACAGCCCGATCGACTTCGCGACGTCGTCCTGTTCGAACACGAACCTCCACCATTTAAAGGACCATTGATGGGGCAGCAGATCGGGGTACGTCCATTGGCCGCTGAAGGCCAGTACTACCAGATTCAGCAAGGGCCCCGCGAAAAACACGGCAAAAATCGTCAGTAAAATAAACTCGATGATTCTTCGTTTGCCGATGGCTTTAAAGTACCATCCCACTAGGCTCGCTCCTCCTTTCTCAAGTGGACTCGCGAATCAGAATTTCGCTGGCGAATTCGTTCTTTTTAGACAGGACCTCTTCTTGATGAATGAGACGGTCGAGCAAAGCGACGGCGTCGTGCCCCATCCGGTTCGTGTCTACCTTGACCGTCGTCAGCGCCGGCGAGTAAGCCGCCGCGAAGTCGATGTCGTCGAAGCCCATCACCGCCGCTTGTTCCGGGACGCGGACCGATCGCTGCAGCAGCACCTTCATGGCGCCGAGCGCCAGCATGTCGTTCGTGGTGAAAAGCACGGTATAGCCGCCGCCGATGAAAGTCTCGAAGTGCTCCGCCATAAGCCGGGCACCCTGCTCGAGGTTCGACTCCGGGGACAGGACGACGGTCAGGTCCGACGCCGGGACGCCGAGCCGCTGCAGCCCTTGCTTGAACCCCTCCAGCCGGAGATGGTGGCTTCGATGCTCCTGGGGTCCCGCGATGACGAAAAACCGCCGGTGCCCAAGCCCATGCAAGTAAGCGGCCGCCTTGGCACCGCCCTCCTCGTCGTTGCTGACGAGGTGGATGACGTCCGGATCGTCGGTCGAGCCGTTCACCATCAGGTAAGGAAGGTTGTACTTTTTGACGTGATCGACGACGTTTTTGCGCAGCCTGCTGATCAGAATGAGGCCGTCGACGCGCCGCTCCAGCATGTGATCCGCCGAGCGAACCGACATCTCCCGGTCGGTCTTGAGCAGCACCGAGTAGCCCAGCCCTTCGGCCGCTTCGAGGATCGCGTCGATCAGCTTGCCGTACAGCGGATGAGAGACGATCGGCTGTTGCTCTCGGAACACGATCACGCCGATGTTGTTCGTCCGCTTGGCGACCATCGCCCTCGCCACCGCGTTCGGCTTGTACTGCAATTGCTCGACGACTTCGAGCACGCGCGCCCTGGCTTCGGGACTCGCATACCCGTTGCCGGATATGACTCTGGAAGCCGTCGACTTGGACACGCCGGCCAGCGAAGCGATTTCCTTGATGTTATAGGTCATCCCCGCTTATCCCCTCTTCGTGCCAGCCTTGTTTTACGCGCAGCAGCGTCGCGACATCCCGCGTCGTGATGGACCGAACGCCCAGCTCCGCGTACTTCCTCATCTCCCGCGCTTCGCCGACGGTCCAGACGAATACCGACAGTCCGCGATCGAAAGCGAGTTCCAGCAGCTCCGGCAGCGCCAGCTGATAGGGAACGTTGAGGCCGAAGCAGCCGGCTTGCAGCGCTTCCTCGCAGGCCGTCCTGGCGGCTTCGGCATAGACGGACGTCCGGAAGCTGCCGATATCGACGTTCAGGAGCTTCGCGATACCGCCGTCCAGATCGTTCGCCCGAACGGCTCTGCCGTATTCGCAGCCTGTCAGCAGCACCCGGTCGGCAATGTCCCGCTCCCGTATGAGGGCCATGACGGGCTCGACGCAATCGTCCGTCTTGAGATCCAGATTCATTCTGGCTTGACCGCCGCCGCCGACCAGCAGATCGATGACCGTCTCGAGCCGGACGATCGGCGCCGCCAACCCTTCGTTCAGCTCTTGAAGCGTCAATCGGGACAAGCTTGCGATCCGGCCGTCGGCCAGCACGATGCGATCGTCATGACTCAGCACGAGGACGCCGTCGCGGGTGACCCGGATGTCGTCTTCGATAATGTCCGCGCCGAGAGACAGACCCGCCCGGGCAGATTCGACGGAATTGTCGGGCGTGCCCATGCATCCGGTATGCGCGGTGATCAGTGGAAAATCGTTCATCGTCGGTCTGCTCCTAATCGAAATAAATGGCGTTGGTAAAAGCGATCATCGTGGTCACGCCGCGCACGATCCCCCACAATTCGGCCCGCATCCACGACAAGCCTTCCGTTTGCACGGTTATGCGCGCCTCTTGCGTTCCCTCCGTTGCCTGAACCGCGCTCTCCTCCAACACACCCTTATTGCTGGACAAGCGTATGCGGCATGCGGGATCGGCAAGGGTCCACAGTCCCTGGCGGACGGAAAAATCAATGCCGATGCGTGCGGTCACCGTGCGTTCGCCGACCGGGATGACATCTCCGATCCGGTAGGAGGCGGCGGGCGTCTGGGCCTCCAGCGTGACCAGCGGACCGATCGTTACCGACACCCGGCCCCGGCGCAGCGCCTCTGCCGCCTCTTCGCCGATCGGTCTCGACTCGTCTTCAAGGCGGAGATAGGTGACCGAGATCGGCTCTTCCGTCTCCGCAGCGTCGTGCCAATCGCGTCCGGACGTGGCCGCCAGGCGATAGCCCTCGTTCAGCTTGTCCGTCCACAGCGAGAACGCGCGCGCATTGTCCGTCTTGATCGGCGCGAACGTGCCCGACCAGGCTTCGATATAGTCGAAGTCGTTCCAGTCCTCCATCTCGTACTCCCAGTAACAGCCCGTGCATGCCGGACTTCCGATGCGGAACGGATGCGCAAGCCCGGCGACGCCTCCGCGCGCATGAACGGCGGACACGCCATCGTGGATATTGCCGGTATTCGCTTCCCGCCAATCGACGTATTCCGCCAGGCCGACGGTGACCATGTGTCCGTGGAACGTCGTCCACTCCATGCCGGGCAATATCGCGATCCCCGCCTGCCGCTCCGCCGCTTCCTTGTCCGCCAAGCCCGACATCGTATTGTGATCGGTGAGCGCCACGCACTCGAAGCCAAGCTTGGCCGCCGCCGACGCGAGCTCCAGCAACGTCATTTTCCCGTCACTATGAAGCGTATGGGCGTGCAACTCGCATGCTGTCCATCTCATGGCTGCTCCCCCTTCTCTACCTCGTCCGCCGCCCATACTTGCAGACGGTAGGCGCAGCGCTCGGTGACGACGGCATGCACGCTAAGCGTGATCGTCCATTCCCCCGCCGCGATCTTGCCCTTCATCAAGCCCGGGGAAGCGTCGTGCTCGGAGATCCATAAGGACTGGACCGGATCATGGCGATGGCAGGCGCCGCGGTAGCCGGCCGGATCGTCCACCGATAACGTGATGAGATTTTTGAGCGGCAGATGCCGATCGAGCCTCTCCTTGGCGAGTGCCAGCTGCTCGGGCAGGACGTATTTTTCAAAGCTCTGTTCCAGCAATTCGCGCGCCCTGCTGTCGTCGTCCAAACATTTAGGCGAATATTCAAAATGAATGCCGACCGCGCACGCCGGCTCGTCCAGCTTAAAAGGGAAGCGGACATGCGTACGGGAATCTTCAGGGGTCGCGTTCGCTCGGATATCGATCAGCATGACAGGACTCCCTCTTTTAAATGCCTTTGTATGGGAACGATCCCACAGCTATTAATTTAAAGCCGAAATGTTCGAGCAGTATGTCCGAAAAAACAAATCTGTGTAAAGGTTAGGATACAAAATATACTAAATGGCCTAAGGACGAAGATTCGATGAAGGACGATGATTCGATAAAGGACGGAGATTTGATAAAGGACGTTGATGAAGGATAACGCGCTGGAGGCAGGACTGGCGGAAAGGAAGCTGGCCGTCACCAAGGAGATGATCGCAGCAATCCGATCCCGCGGATGCTTGGCTAATCAACTCCGATTCCGCGGATTCCTGGCATACCAACTCCGATTCCGCGGATTCCTGGCAAATCCCCCCCTCCCCCGCCGAGATAGCTGCTAAAAAGCATTTATTTCGGCAAGACTTGCCCGTTCATACAGAAATAAGTGTTGAAGAGCAGTTAATGGCTCCCAGAACGCCGCAACCGAGCAAAACGAGAGAGATTAACTGCTTTTTAACACTTAATGGACCCGCATATTGAAAATGAACGAAATTAAATGCTTTTTAACACTTATCGCCTCGCTCCAGCCTGTCGCCCTCCGGCGCAGTTTGCGATTATGCTCATGAGGGAGAGGTACTTATGCTGCTTCAGCAAAAAAAGAAACCGCGCCGGGGCGGCGCGGTTTCGGTCTGGGAGTTGAATGTGTTTATGTGCGTTAGCGCATCAGCCATGCGTGGTCGGGGTCGTTGTGGAAACGCCACGTACGCGTCGGGCCGGCCATGACGTTCAGGTAATAGACGTCGTAGCCCGGCGGCGCGGATACGGGGTGATAGCCGCGGGGCACGAGGACCGCTTCGCGGTCTTTGACCGCGAGCGTCTCGTCGAGCGAGCGGTCGTCGGTGTAGACGCGCTGCACCGCGAAGCCCTGCTCGGGCTCCACGCGGAAGTAATAGGTTTCCTCGAGCAGCGACTCGTTCGGCAGGTCGTCTTGGTCGTGCTTGTGCGGCGGATAGCTGGACCAGTGTCCGGCAGGCGTGAACACTTCGACGACGAGCAGGCTATCCGCCGGTTCGCTCTCCGGAAGAATGTTGTGCACGAGGCGCGACATGCTGCCGCTCCCCCGGTGCTCCACGCCGACATCGTCCGGCGCGATCAGCCGCGCCGGATGGCTGCCGCGGCCGGGCGCCAGACACACCGCCAGCTCAACGTCGGTCAACGCCTCCAGGTCCCACTGGTTCCCCGACGGCACGTAGACGGTGTAAGGCGGCGTCTTTTCGAATACGCTCATGCGCTTGCCGACGTCCTGCCACGTCTGTCCGCCGGCGCTCACGTCCGCGCGGCCGGACAGCAGCACAAGCGCCGCCTCTTGGCCGCCGGTCTCCCGACCGAGCTTGTCCCCGGCCGCGAGCCGGAACACCTCGAAGCCGACATATGTCCATCCGGCGCTCTCCGGCGTGACGGACAGCGCGCAGCCCCGCTCGTCGGGGACGGCGCGCGAAGGAACGATCAATTCGGACATCCCCATGCGTTCTTCTCCTCTCCTAGGCCTAGACAGCCGGAACGGCAGCAGAATCGACGGCGGCCTCGGCGAGCTCCGCAAGCTTGACCGGGCGTCCCGTCTCGAGCGAACGCTTCGCCGCCAGGGCAATCAGCTCCGCCTGCAGACCGTCTTGCCCGCTCACCGGCACGGGCCGACCGGAACGCACGCTGTCGACGAACTGCCGCATCTCGTCACGGTACGCTTCCGTATACCGCTCGAGGAAAAAGTGCAGCGGCTTATCCCGCGTAATGGCATCCGCTCCGCTCACGACCGCCGTGTTCGGGTAGTCGTTGGCGATCGACACGCTGCCGCCCGAGCCGAACACCTCGACCCGCTGATCGTAGCCGTAGACGGCCTTGCGGCTGTTGTCGATAACGCCCAGCGCGCCGTTCGCGAACTTCAGCGTCGTGATCGCCGTGTCGATATCGCCGGCCTCGCCGATGGACGGATCGACCAGCACCGCGCCCTGCGCGAATACTTCCTCCACCTCGCTGCCCGAGAGGAAGCGGGCGATGTCGAAGTCGTGGATCGCCATGTCCATGAACAGCCCGCCGGAAACTTTGACGTACTCGATCGGCGGCGGGCTCGGATCGCGGGAGGTGATCTTGATCAGATGAGGTTCGCCGACGCGTCCCTCGCCCACGATCTCCTTCACGCGCCGGAAGTTATGGTCGAACCGCCGGTTGAAGCCGATCTGCAAACTGACGCCCGCCGCAGCGACTGCGCGCAGCGCTTCGCGCGTGCCTTCGACGCTCATGCTGATCGGTTTTTCGCAGAAAATCGCCTTGCCGTTCGCGGCGGCTGCCACGATCAGCGGGACGTGGGTGTCGGTCGGCGAACAGATGACGACTGCTTCAATGGCGGAATCCGTCAGAAGCTCGCCCGCGTCGGACGTCACCCGGGCGATTCCGCGCTCCGCGGCCCAAGCCTCGAGCGCCTGGCCCGCGAACGGGTCCGCGATCCCCGCGACCGTGACGCCGGGCATGCGCAGCAGATTGTCCGCATGGATCTTGCCGATCCGGCCGGCGCCGATGACGCCGATTCCGATCGTTTTCGAATTGTTGCTCAACGTAGGTTCCTCCCTGTTGATTCCGCGTAAGACCGTTTTGGTGTCGTCGTCCGGAAGGCTGCATTCGCAGCTTCGCGCTCTGAACCAGGCATATGGCTCGGACTCAGGCTCGAATTCCGGTCGCGCAGCGGCTTACCACCGCGCCGTCACCATTTTTTTGCGCGTATAGAACTCGACGCCGTCCGTGCCGTTCGCGTGGAGATCGCCGTAGAACGACTTCTTCCAGCCCGAGAACGGGAAAAACGCCATCGGCGCGGGCACGCCCAGATTGATGCCGAGCATGCCGGCGTCGATCGTCTCGCGGAATTGGCGCACGGCGCTGCCGCTGTCCGTGAACAGGCAGGCCCCGTTCGCGAATTCGGAGCGGTTGGCGATCTCGATCGCCTCGCTTAGCGTAGCTGCGCGCATGACGGACAGCACCGGCGCGAAAATCTCGTCCTTCCAGATCTTCATCTCGCAGGCGACGTCGTCGAAAATCGTCGGCCCGACGAAGTAGCCCTTGCCATCCGAAGCCGCATCCCGGCGTCCGTCGCGCACGAGCTTCGCGCCCTCCCGCTCGCCGGCTTCGATATAGCCAAGCGTGCGGGCCTTGTGCGAATCGCGGATAACCGGGCCGAGGAAGACGCCCTCCTCCAGGCCGTTGCCAATTGAGATCGCGTCTGCAGCCTGCTTCAGCTTCTCCACCAGCGCGTCGCCGATGTCGCCGACCGCCACGACGACGGAGCAGGCCATGCAGCGCTCGCCCGCGGAGCCGAAGGCGGCGGCGACGATCTGGGTGACCGCCGCATCGAGATCGGCGTCCGGCATGACGATGCTATGGTTTTTGGCGCCGGCCAGCGCCTGGACGCGCTTGCCGTGCGCCGAAGCGGTCTTGTACACGTACTCGGCGACCGGCTGCGAGCCGACGAACGAGACGGCCGCGATGCCGGGATGCTCGAGGATGCCGTTGACCGCGTCATGCGCGCCGTGCACGATGTTCAGCACGCCGGGCGGCAGCCCGGCTTCGTCGAACAGCTCGGCGAGACGCTGCGCCAGGAGCGGCGTGCGCTCGGACGGTTTGAGCACGAACGCGTTGCCGCAGGCGATCGCGAGCGGGAACATCCAGCAAGGCACCATCATCGGGAAATTAAACGGCGTAATGCCCGCCGCCACGCCGACCGGGTAGCGGTACATGCCCGATTCGAGATTCGTGGCGATGTCGGGCAGCTGCTTGCCCATCATGAGCGAAGGCGCGCCGGCGGCGAACTCTACGCATTCGATGCCGCGCTGCACCTCGCCATAGGCTTCGGCATAGCTCTTGCCGTTTTCAAGCGTGATGAGCCTCGCCAGCTCTTCCCAGCGTTCGACGAGCAGCTGCTGGTATTTGAACAGGATCCGGGCGCGGCGCGGCACCGCCGTCTTCGCCCATGCGCGTCCCGCTTCCGCGGCCGCTTGAACAGCCGCGTCCACGTCCGCTTTGCTCGACAGCGGGACGTAAGCGATCACCTCTTCGGTGGCCGGATTGTACACCGGCTCTACCTTCCCGGAGGCGGACGGCACCTGCTTGCCTCCGATCCGGTTGCTCAGCGTCTCCACCGCGGCGTCGATCCGATTCGTCATGGCGTGATTGCCCCTTTCCTATGTCCATCTGATAGGTTCTAGTAAATTAGCTGTTTGCCGTAATCTCGCCGCGGTTGCAGCGCTCGATATAGTCGTGGACGGCGCCTGTCGTCGGCATCGCGTCCGAGCAGCTGTGGCTGGAGATGACGATGCAGGCCGCGGCGCTACCGAATTCCATGCAGCGCTCGACCTCCCACCCCTGCAGCAGACCATACAGGAAGCCCGCCGCGTACGAGTCGCCGGCGCCGAAAGTATTGACGACCTTGGCCGGGAAGCTGCGGGCCGTGTGCGAGGCCCCGTCCTTCGTATAGGCGACGGAGCCTTCCTTGCCATGCTTGATAACGACAAGCTGCGCGCTGTACGCGAACCACTTGGATGCCGTGACGCGGTCGTCGCGGTCCGGATTGCGTTCGAAGCGCTCCATCATGTCGAACTCCTCGCGCGTGCCGAGGATGATATCGCATTTCTCTGCGGCGAGGTTATAATAGACGGCCGTCTCTTGCTCCGAGCGCCACGTATAGGGCCGGTAGTCGAGATCGAACGCGATGACGGCGCCGTGGCGCTTCGCGTAGTCGAGCGCGAGGAACACCGCTTCCCGCGACGGGCTGGCCGCGAGCGCCGTCCCGGAGATCAGCAGCATCTTGGCGTCCGCGACAAGCGCTTCGCTCACTTCGTCCGGCGCCAGCAGCAGATCGGCGGCGTTGTCGCGGTACATCAGGATGCTGCAATCGGTCGGGCTCTTGATCTCGGTGAACGCAAGCCCCGTCGTCGCGCCCGTGCGGTCGATCGACACGCTCGACGCGCTGATGCCTTCTTTGACGAGATACTGCGTGATAAAACGGCCCATCTGGTCGTTCGCTACCTTGCCGATGAAGCCGGTGGCGAGGCCGAGGCGAGACATGCCGATGCAAATATTGGCCGGAGAGCCGCCTACGTACTTGGTGAACGTGATCGTTTCCTCCATCGGCCGGTTGATCTCGTTGGCGTTGAGGTCGATGCACAGGCGGCCGATGGCCGCGAAATCCACCTTTTTCGCCGCGTTAAACTCGATGATCCCCATCGCTGTTAAGCCTCCTTTGTGTCGGCAGTCCCTTGAACCCGGTCCAGGATCGCGTCGAGGTACACGATCGCCCTGTGCGCGTATTCGCGGGGCTGGTGGAGCGTCGGGTCCTGCTCGCCCTCCAGCATCGCCCAGCCGTCGTAGCCGCGCGCCCGCAGCTCGCGCACGATCGGCTCGAAGTCGATGCAGCCGTCGCCGGGGACAGTAAACACGCCCTTGCGGATGCAGGTGACGAAGTCGGCGTCTTCCGTCCGAGCTTCGGCGAGCACCCTCGGCCGAATATCTTTCAGGTGGATATAGGCGACTCTGTCGTAATGCTTGCGCAGCAGCGCCAGCGGATCGGAACCGCCGTAAAAGGCGTGACCCGTATCGTACAGCAGGTGGACAAGCGCAGGGTCGGTCCGGCGGAGCAGCTCGTCGATCTCTTCCGGCCGCTCGACGACCGTGCCGCCGTGATGGTGGTACGCCAGCTTCATGCCGAAGCTCCGCGCAATCTCTCCGGCCGCGTTGAGTCCCTTCGCGAGATTGTCCCAGCCCGCTTCGTCCAGCCGCAGCACCGTCTTCTCGTTCGCGGAGCGCCGGGGATCGAAGTGCAGGGAGCCTCCGACCTCCGCCGTGCTGATGACCGTGCTGCCGAACTCGGCCAGAAACGCCGCGTGGCGGCGGTAATCTTCGAGCTCCCGATCGAGGTAAGCCGGATCGGAGAACAGCACGGACTTCCATTGGGAGACGAGCCGGATGCCGCGGGCATCGAGCTCCCGCTTCAGCACGGCCGGATCCTTCGGAAACTTGCGTCCCATCTCCGTCCCGGTCAGGCCGAGGGATGCGATATCGTCCACGATGATCTCGAACGTCGTGTCCGCGCCGTGCTCAGACACGTCTTCGCCCACCCAGTTGATCGGGTGGATGCCTAGTTTGAACGGCCGATCGGCCATGCGGCTCACCTCTTCCTCTATATTAATAAGGCGTCGTTATTAGTATGGCTTCGCTTCCGCGGTCCTCGCGGCCATCTCCCGCTGCGCCGCGCCGACCTTGGCCGAGACGGACACCTCCGGCACCTCGACGCGCCACCAGGATTCGTAGCCGTCCGTGTTCGTGCCGGGCACGACCGGAATCTCGATCAGCGTGGTCGTCGTCTCCCGCTTGGCGCGCGTCAGCGCTTCGCGCAGTTCCTCGGGCGTCCTCGCGGTATATGCGACCGCGCCAAGGCTGCGGGCATGCGCCGCGAAGTCGATCGGGAGCGTCGCGCCCGTCAAACGGCCCGTATCGGCGCTGCGGTAGCGGAATTCATTGCCGAAGCCGTCGCTGCCGTTCGCGCGCTGCAGGTTGTGAATGCATTGGAAGCCATGGTTGTCGAAAAGAAGGATCGTAATCTTGCGGCCTTCCTGCAGGCTCGTGACCAGCTCCGAATGCATCATCAGGTAGCTGCCGTCGCCCACGAACGCGTACACTTCGCGCGATGGCTCGGCCAGCGCGGCGCCGAACGCGCCCGCCACCTCGTAGCCCATGCAGGAAAAGCCGTATTCCATGTGGTACGTCTTGGGCTGCGCGGGACGCCATAGGCGATGCAGGTCCCCGGGCAGACTGCCCGCCGCGCATACGACCACCGACGACGGATCGAGCGTGTCCTGGATAACGCCGAGCGCCCTCGTCTGGGACAGCCCGTCCGGATGTTGCGCCGCGAAGAGACGGTCGACCTCGCGGTCCCATTCTGCCTTCAAGGCCGCGAGCTCGTTCTCGACGTAAGCGCTGCGGTAGCCTGCCGCATCCAATGAAGCTTGCAAGTCGGACAGCCCCGCCTTCGCGTCCGCGACGAGCGCGGTCCCTTCCAGCTTCGCCGCATCCGCGGCCTGCACGTTCAGGTTCACGAACTTCACGCCTTCGCCTCTGAACGCCCGCTTCGACGCGGTCGTGAAGTCCGAGTACCGCGTGCCGATGCCGATGACGAGATCGGCATCGGCCGCGACCCGGTTGGCCGCCAGCGAGCCGGTGACGCCGATCGCGCCCAGGTTGAGCGGGTGATCCCAAGGCAGCGCGCTGTTACCCGCCTGCGTCTCCGCCACGGGGATGCCGAAGCGCTCTGCGAACGCGGCCAGCTCGGCCGTCGCGTCCGCGTACAGCACGCCTCCGCCAGCGATGATCAGCGGCCGCTTGGCGGCCGCGATCAGCGCCGCAGCCCGCTCTACTGCGGCAGCCGAAGGCGGACGGCGGTCGACGACATGCACCCTTTTCACAAAAAACGCGTCCGGATAGTCGTACGCTTCGGCCTGCACGTCCTGCGGCAGCGCCAGCGTCACCGCGCCCGTCTCGGCGGGATCGGTCAGCACGCGCATCGCCTGGAGCGCCGCCGCCATGAGCTGCTCGGGCCGGGCGATCCGGTCCCAATAGCGACTGACCGGTTTGAAGGCGTCCGCCGCGGAGACGTTGTAGTCGGACGCCACCTCCAGCTGCTGCAGCACCGGATCGGGCTGACGGCCGGCGAAGTTGTCGCCGGGCAGCAGCAGCACCGGGATCCGGTTGACGGTCGCTGTCGCCGCGGCCGTCACCATGTTCAGCGCGCCCGGGCCGATGGACGACGTGCACGCCCAGATCTGCCGGCGGTTTTTCTGCTTCGCATAGGCGGCGGCTGCGTGAACCATGCCCTGCTCGTTTTTGCCCTGCACATAGACAAGCTCGCCCGCGCTGCGCTCAAGCGCCTCGCCGATGCCGGTCACGTTGCCGTGGCCGAAGATGCCCATCACGCCTTGCACGAACTTGGTCTCTGCGCCGTCTACCGATATATATTGGTTGTCCAGAAACTTCAGCAGCGCCTGGGCCATCGTTAATCGTAGGGTCAATTCGCTCTCTCCTCTCGGCCGCTCGCCAGTCTCTTGCCGTCTTTTGCCGGGGTCTGTCCGGGGATTGTCGATCAAACGCCGCCCGGCGCCTGCACGGCCCTCCGCGTCTTGGACGAATCCCGCTCGCGCAGGAACGCTTCAAGTCGGCAGATCTCCACGCCCGCCAGCATCATAATGCCTGTGCCATGGTTGTCGTTGACGACGGTGAGCAGATCGTATTTGTAGTAGTCCTCGGTAAACGAATAACGCGAGCCGCTGCAAACGCCGTGCACGTTGCCGTTGCGGTCGATCGCCTTCGAAGCGAGTCCCCGCCAGCCGCGCAGCGCGGCTTCCGAGAAGCGGATGGAATCGTCCAGCCATCCGAACCGGACGCCGCGCGCGAAGGCGTAGGCGAACATCGCCGTGCAGGAGGCCTCCTCGTACGCGTCCGGATCGGTCAGCACCTGCCGCCACAGGCCGGACTCGCCCTGCTGCGCCGCGATCCCCGCGCACAGCTCGCGGAAAAACGCGAGCAGCGCCGGCCGGTCCTCGTGGGCCAAAGGCAGCCGCTCCAGCAGCTCCGACAGCGAGAACAGCGTCCAGCCGTTGCCTCTGCCCCACGGAATGCGCGTCGCCTTGCCGTATTTGAAGTCGTACACATGGCTCATGACGCCCCGGTCTTCCATGTACAGGTAGCGCCGGTAATGCAAGAACTGGCTCGCCGCGTCGTCCAGATAACGCCGGTCCCCGGTAATGCCCGCATAACGGCTCAGAAAAGGCGCGCTCATGTACAGGTCGTCCGCCCACATCGTATCGGCGGCGTATTCGCCGACGCATAGACGGTAATACGCGCCGTCGTCTCGCCGCTCCAGCCGGTTCGCGATAAAGTCCGCGATGACGTTCGCGATCGCCAGGCAATCCGCGTTGCCTTCGGACGGATACGCCTCGAGCATCGCCGAGCCGAACGAGCCGCAGTTGTCCAGCATCTTCACGAGCACAAGCTGGTGATTGATCGAAGGAAAGCCGTAAGCGGCCTTGTCCCAGAGGGAATATTCGTACCAATCGGTGCAGCTGTCGATATGGGCGCGGGCATAGTCCGCGATCTCCGGACGTCCGAGTTCGCGGGCCGTCTGCAGCAGGCCGTACATCGTCACGCCGAGCGGGTAGTCCCAGCGGCCGAAGTTGGTCGCTGCGCCCGCCGTCCAGCGGTTGCTCAGCATTGCGTTCTCGTAATACGGCCGCAGCCTGAGGCCCGGACCGTTCAGCGCCCAGCCGGTCATGCCGTTCGCGCCTGCAAAAGCACCAGCCCCGGCTGCAGCCGCACCGTCGGCCAGCTTAAACAGCCGCTTGACCGACTGCACGGCAGCAGGCACCTCGCGATGATCGGCCGGCAGCGGTCCCGCGTAAAGCCAGCCGCCAGCTAAGTCCGCCCCGTGAACCGGCGCCGGCAGCTCGAAGCTCACCGGTGCGCCCGACTCCGCCGCGGACACCGCGAGCTCAAAGCCCCAGCCTTGCTCGCCCGTCTCCGCGCGGACCAGCACATGGCCGTCCTTGAACGCCAACGGCAGATCGTGTTCGAATGCGCCAGCCCCGGTCAGCTCGATGACCGGCTGCCCGTCGAGCCAGACGGTGAGCGGGCCGTGCGCCCAGCCTCGCCAGATGCTGCTCACGCCTCGCACCGCCGGCGGCAGCTTGCTCCAGGCATAGCCCGCAGCCGCGCCTTCCGGCACGCCGAAGATGCGCTCGAAGTTCGGCCTGGCCGCCGCTTCCGCCGGCCACTCGCGCGCCGGCAGCCAGGCGATGCCCGTATCCGCTTCCTCGCCGCCGAAATCGGGGAACCCGAGCCCTTCGCCATATGCGGCGGCCGGAAGCGCTTCGGAATACGCCCAGCCCGCAGTCTCGCGGCGCTCGGCGAACGGCGCCAGCACCTGCAGGATGCGTACCTTGCCTTCCTCCGCGCCGAAGCGGCAGCCGAAGCCCGCTTCCGTCCTGCGCATTTCGAGCAGGAGCGTATTCCAGCCCTTGCGCAGCAGGAGCGGGACGATCGCCTTGGCGTCCGGCTTCATCTCGTCGACCGCGCCGGAACGGTACAGCAGCGTACCGTTCAAGTAAAAGCGGACCGGGCTCGCGGGCATGATCCCCGCGTCCAGCGAGCGCTCGTCGTCGCTCCATGCGAGTCCGCACGCATAAGCGACCTCACCGTGCCTGGCGTCCGGCAGCCGCCGGCCCATGTCGAAGTCGTAATAGCCTTCTTCGGTCTGGAGAATGCCGTCCGCCGAGAACGCGCGCAGCGCGAAGGGAATCTCGGGATTGGCGCCCAGGTAGCGCCCGGCCACCGCGCCGAGGATGCCGGCGGCATCCTCGCCCAGCCAGTAGCCGATGCTCTCGCGCCGTTCGATATAATCGGTCATGGATGATCACTCCAGGCTTAAAATGACAAAATGGCTAAAGGGTTAAGGCAAGTCGCAATCAAGCAGATCCCAATCAAGCAAGTGGCAATCAGGCAAGTGGCAATCACGCAAGTCGCGGTCAACCCTCCGCGCGCGGCACGGTCCGGATGCGGATCCGCGTCTCGAACGGCGCGACGACGTTCAGCAGCAGCGTTTGGCAGTCGGTCGGCAGGTTCGCCTCGCGCACGAACCCGGCCGTGTGCGCGAAGGCGCCGCCTTCCAGTTCAAGCACGCCCCCGCCCGCTTCGTACCGCAGCGTGCCGGACTTCCAGAACTGCTTGCCCTCGCCCGCAGGCGCCAGCTCGCCGCCGGTCAGCTCGCCGTCCGCGGCCAGAATGACGGAGATCTGCGCCATCGCGTCCTCGGGTTCGCCGGAACGGATGACGAGCTCCCAACCGTCGGCCGTCTCCAGCACGTCGACTTCGACGCGAAGCCGCTGTACGTGCGTCTCCTCGCGCAAATGGTGCGGCAGCAGGTACCAAGGGCTGGTCGCTTCGCCCGCCGTCGCCGGCAGGCGCCCGGCCGCCACCGGGCCGTAGTAGCCTTTGAGCTGCTCGCCGGCAAGCCGGTATCCGCCCTCCGCTTCGATCAGGCTGTTCATCGGGACGAAGCCCGGCGCGAAATAGGTGGCTACCTGAACGCCGAGCAGCCGCGCGGCGCCGTGCCGCAACGCGAAGAAGGAAGGCGTCTCCGCGCTGATCGTGACGCTCTCGTCCCCGTTGCGCACCCGGGCGACGGCTGCGCCGAAGTCGGGGTGCAGGCGGCTGTGATAGATGCGGCCGTTATGCCCCGCGCCTTCCATCGCCACCAGGTATTGCTGGCGCGGGAAGTCCGCATGCAGCAGCTTGCGGTAATCGGTCGGCAGCGCGGCCGGCTGAACCGCCTGCTCCTGCAGCGACGGATCCAGCAGCAGCCGGACCGCAGCGTTCGTCGGGCAGCTGCCCGGATGACGCAGCTGTCCGTAGGCGAGGTCGGCGGCCGCCTGGAACTCGGCATCTCCGTCGAGACGCGCCATCATGGCGTAGGGCAGAAAATAGGAGGACAGGTCGTGCTTATGCCCGAAATCCTGGCGGCCGGAGTAATCGGTCACGACGTCGCCGTTCGGATGAACGAGATAAAGCATCATGCGCAAATTGGCGCGGACGGGCGCGAGCAGCTCGGGCTTTCCGAGCAGACGGGCGGCGTGGACGAGCATGATGTCGCTCACGGCGTTGTAGATGCCGTTGCTGCGTTCGGTCCATTCGCCGTCCGGCGTGATATCCATGCCCTCGGCAATCCACTGCTCCGCCCGGCGCACCGTCTCCGGGGTGCCGAACAGCTCATGCAGAAAGCCGAGCGCAGCGCTGACGACCCAGCGGTGATTCGGCGTGTGGACGCCGCCCGTAACGAGCGCCGGGATCGTCCGCTCGAGGAACAGGCGAACGTCGGAAGCCGCCTCGCGGAGCGGCGCCCAGTCGTCCTGCGCAAGCAGCTGGTAAACCTGCGCGTAGCCGACGACGACGAACGCCGTATCCGGCGGCGAGTGGAAGTTGGTCCAGCCCGGCGAGATCGTGCCGTCCTCGTGCTGCGCGCCCAGCATATAGCGGGCGGCGAGGGCGAATCTGCCTGCGAGCTCCGCGTCTCTGTAAAAGGGCGAGCCAGGCTGGCATAGCGAAGCCGCCCAGATGGCCATCGTCGTCGGCGTCCCTGTGGAGTGATTCGGCGAGGCCAGGCCGTACTCGGCGCTCACGATGCCGCCGTAGCTTCGGCTGTTTTCATCCAGATCCTGGCGGTCCATGCCCTCCAGCACCCATTTGTCGTTAATCTCGAATACGTTCCGGTACGCCCTGTTCACGCTCGAATCCCTCCATTCGCTGCCGGCTCCGAATCGAACGCTTTCTTTCGCGCCGACAGCTTTTGCTGCAGTATCGCATGACTGCGGTGAATCGCCTCGGGCTCGCAGGCCGCTTTAAGCTCGTATACCTTGAGCGGGACGCGGTCGATCGCCTCGAGGTACAGGTCGAACGTCTCGTCGTCGCCGCTGTGGACGTACGGACACCAATGATCGGACAGCCCGATCGTCTCGTGGATGTGGAGCCCGCCGATGTCGTCGATCAAGCCCGGCAGCTCGGCTGCGTTGTCGTACAGCCCCATCCGCTCCATCATCATCCCGTGCCCGATGTCGAACCACAATTTCACAGGCGAGCCCTTCAATTGATCGATGATCCATCTGGCTTCGGCGAGCGTCGGGATCTGATTGCAGCGCGAGCGCGTCTCGATGCCGAGGATCAGATCGTAGCCTCTCGCGGCGAGCGTCTCGGACGCCTGCTCCAGACTGTCGCGGATGCGCGCGAGATACCCGCCGGCCAGCGCTTGGCGCCGCTCCAGCATCTCTTCCCACAGGATCCGGTACGCCTCCGCGTCCGGTCCTTGCTCCCGATAGATTTCCTGGAGACTACGGCTGATATCGTAGGGGAAAGGCACTTCGCCCGGGTGGACGACGACGGCTTTCGCCCCATAGCGATGCGCGTACTCAGCCGACCGGACGAGCAGCTCGATTGCCCGTCCGCGTCTCTCCGCATCTTCGAAGCCGAGCAGCACCGAGTCGGTGCCATAATCCGGGTCCGCCACGTGCGGGAACGTATTGTGCACGCTCGACACGCCGATCTCGCCGCGCTCGATCATCGGCTCGATCGTTGCCAGGAGTTCTTCGGTGACGTTGTAATTCAACTCGACCTGCCGGAAGCCGAGGCTGCGGATCTCCTCGATCATCTCGCTGCCGCGCGTATGGCGCTTGATGTTCCAGCAGGTCGAGAACGAGTAGCCGGCTTTATCCCCTGCAAGGTCCGCTGCCTTGTCCAAGCCGCTCATCCCTTGACCGCTCCCAGCATGACGCCGCTGACGAAGTAACGCTGCAGCCATGGATAGACGAGCAGAATCGGCACGGTGGCGAACACGACGCTCGCCGCCTTCAGGCTCTCGGGCGTCGAGTGGAGGACGCCAGGCCCTTCATTCCGCGTCACGTCCGAGATCATGCTGTTTTGCACCAGCTGGTACAGCTTCAGCTGCAGCGGATAGAGTTCGGTCTTGGTGATATAGAGGAGCGAATCCTGGAAGCCGTTCCAGCGACCGACGGCATAGAACAGGCTGAGCGTCGCGATGACCGGCAGCGAGAGCGGGAGGATGATCTTAAAGAGGGTGCCGAACTGGGTCGCGCCGTCGATCTCGGCAGCCTCGACCAGGCTGTTCGGGATTCCATTAAAGAATGAAATCAGAATAATCAGATAAAATGGGCTAATCAAACCCGGCAAAACGAGCGCCCACACCGTATTAAGCAGATGCAAATTCTGAACCAGGATGTACTCCGGGATGATCCCGCCGCTGAAGAACATCGTGACGACGATAATGAACATGAACACCTTGCGGCCCTTCAGCTTGGTATGCGTCAGGGGGTAAGCGGCCGCGACCGTCATGATCATGCAAAACACGGTAGTCAGCGCGGTCAGAAAGACGGTAAAGCCAAGCGAATGGACCATCGACATATCCGACAAGACGCTGCGGTACGCTTTTAGATCCAGATCGATCGGCAGCAGCGTGACGGCGCCCGATACGACTGCGCGGGTGGAGCTGAGTGAGATCGCGACGATGTGAAAGAAAGGCGCCAGGCAGATAAGGACAAAAATCGTAAGGAGAATGACGTTGACGGTATCGAAGATGCGGTTGGACGTACGCTCGGTCACGGTAGCCCGCTCCTTTCGGTAGATAGCTTATAGAATCCCTTCGTCGGTCAGCTTCTTGGACGCGTAGTTGGCGCCGAGAACGAATACCAGTCCGACGACCGCCTGGAACAGCCCGACGACCGTCGCCAGCGTATACTGACCGGACTCCAGGCCCGTGCGGTACACGTAGGTGCTGAGCACGTCGGAATAATCCATGACCATCTTGTTGCCGATGACGAACGGGCGGTCGAAGCCGATCGCGATCATATTGCCGAGATTGATGATGAGCAGGGTGGCGATCGTCGTCTTGAGGCCTGGCAGCGTGATATGCCAGATCCGCTTGAGCCGTCCGGCGCCGTCCACTTCGGCCGCTTCGAACAAGTCGCGGTTGATGCCGGTGAGGGCGGCCAAATACAGAATCGTGCCCCAGCCTGCGCTCTGCCACACGCCTGTCGCAAGGTACGTGAACAGCCAATAATGTTTGTCCGACAGGAACGGCACCGGGCCGAAGCCTAGCGAGGCGAGGAAGTTGTTGACGAGTCCGGATTGCGTGCCGAACACCTGATACACGATGCCGCCTATGATAACCCAGGAGATAAAGTGGGGAATGTACAATATCGTTTGGGACAGCCGCTTGAACCATTGGAACTTGACCTCGAACAGCATGATCGCGAGGATCAGCGGCGCCGGAAAGGATACGATCAGGTCCAGGATGTTCAGCATGAGCGTATTGCGGAGCGTTTTGAAGAAATCGTGAGAATGGAACACCTCGCGGAACGCATCCAGTCCGATCCATTCGCTGCCCATGATGCCTTGAAAGAAGTTAAAGTCCTTGAACGCGATCTGCACGCCCCACATGGGACCGTATTTGAAGATGACGAAATAGGCGAGAGGCAGGACTAGCAGAGCGTATAGCTGCCAATAACGGCGAAAGTAAACGGTTCCTCTCATGATTGCCGGTCTCCTCTCCTGAGGCTGGAAGTTAAGGGCGGCCCTGCAGGGCCGCCGCTTCTCCCTTGTTTGTCTCGTGCCTGAAACTTAAACTTACTTCTTCTCTTGGTAGAGCTTCGTGCGTTCGTCGAGAATCGCTTGACCGCCGCTCTGCATGTAATCCTTCAGCGCGGATTCGTACGCGCTCTCGAAATTGGCCGGCTTGGCCGTGGCGGCCTTGACGATGAACTCTTCGTATTTATCCTGCAGCGCCGTGCCGTACTTGGCTTCCGCCTCGATCGGACGATCGATGAGGAGCGGCGCAAACGTATCGGTGACCGAGATGTCCAGCGCTTTGCGGAGATTTTCCTGGTACGCCGGCGGGAAGCCTGCCGCGAACGCTTGCTTGTCTTTCTCTTCGTCGCCCGTGAATTTGCCGTTCGCGAGGATGACGATGTCGCCATAGTTGTAGATGCGGTCGATAATGTCCTGCGGCGCGTCCGTCTTCACGATCGGAATGCCGTCCTTCATCTCGTAGTTCTCGCCTTCTACGCCGTTTTGCAGCGCGAGCATATTGTCCTTCTGCGCCATCCAGTCCAGATACTTGACCGCTTCGGCCGCATGCTCGCTCGACTTGGGAATCATGATATACATGCCGTTCGGCGCGTATGCCGGCTTCGCGTGCTTGCCTTCGGAATTGGTGAACGCGTCGATCGGATCGAGCTTCGCCGTCGGCACCGTCTTGAGCAGATTCTCGTACGTGCCGTCCGCGTAGTAAAGGTTCGGATAATCTTCGGTCAGGAATCCGACCAGGCCGTTCTGGATGTCCTGCGTCATCTGCTTCTTGTCCTTGTCGAGACCGAAGTCCTTGCTGATCAGCCCTTCGTTGTAAAGCTTGTTATAGAACTGAAGCGCGTCCTTGAAGCCCGGCAGCAGCGTCGGATACTCGTTGGAGCCAAGCTTCTGCGTCAGCGTAAAGCGCTGTTCGTCCGTCATCGGCTGAATGAACGACCAGATGAGCGGATCGTACTGCGCCGGCTCGATCGACATGCCGTAAGGGATCACCTTGCCGCCCGTCTTGCCCGGGTCCTTCTGTTTGAACGCGACCAGCGTGTCGTAAAGCTCCTGCGTTGTCGTCGGCGCCTTCATGCCGAGCGCGTCCAGCCAGTCCGTGCGGATGAACGACGAATACTTGCCGAGGATCGAACGCTTGCCGGGAATCGCGAGCTGCTTGCCGTCATAGACGCCGTAGGCGAGCGCATCGTCCCCGAGGAACGTTTTCAAGTTCGAGCCGTACTGGTTTAGGAGGTCCGACAGATCGGTCAGGCCCCCCTGCTGAGCGTACCGGTTGAAGGTCGCGGAGTCGTAGGTGAAGACGATATCCGGCACGTCGCTGCCGCTCGCCATCAGCACGTTCAGCTTCTTGATCTCTTCGGAGCGGGGCACTGGCACGAACTCCATCTTAATATTGTTAGGCGTGCCGAAGTTGTCTTGGATGTACTTCGTCAGGTAGCTGTCGGTAATCGTGTATGGGCTAGGCGAGTTGCCGCGGTCGAACAGTTCGACCTTGAGGGTGACTTGCTTGCCGGAAGCGGCAGGCGAGGATGCGGTGCCGGCCGAAGCCGATCCTCCGTCGCTGCCGGCGTTTCCTGCGTTCGAATTCGAATTGGAATTGGATGAACATGCGCTCAGCAGGCTCATGCTTGCGAGTACGGCTGCCAGCGACAGGCTTGCTGCCTTCGTCATCTTTGGTGCCATTGTCACAACCCCTTATCTTATGAATAGGTTCGCCCATTTCGCCGCCGCCTGGGAGCCGCCTGTTTAACGCTGCGTGCTCCGCCACTTGAAAGCGCTTCGATCGGGATGTCCCCAGTATGCCTTCACTTCGGACAAAGGGACAATAAACTAAATTCCGATGCTGTCCCTGAAGCGCTCAGCGGCCAGAATACGGCGATTTTTCGGCGAGGCTCATGGAATACCCGACGGTTTTCCCGAACTAAACCGAATTCCGATCGTCCGCGCCATCCCGCCTGCCGCCTCGTTTTTACCGTCCGGACCGTCATTCGTTTCCGTATACGGCATCGCGTCGATCCGACGCTTCCGAATTAAAAAAACGAAACGAGTGCGCCCCAAAGCGGACGATCGCACCCATTTCGTAGCCAAAATCGAACGGAATAAACCGAATTCCCGAACTAAACTTTAACGGAACTGCAGCCATTATTCCTTGTCGCACCGCGGGTTCGCGGCTATTCCGACGGCGAGCGCAGCTTCAGCTTGCGGTAATCGCCGGGAGCGACGCCGTAGGTCCGCTTGAAGACGCGGCCGAACGTGATCGAGTTCGCATATCCGATCTGCAGGGCGATATCCTGGATCGGCAGCTTCGTCTCGAGCAGCAGCTTCTCCGCGCGTTCCATCCGCAGATGCACGAGAAAGTCGACGAACTTCATATCGAACTCCATTTTGAACAAATAGCTCGCGTACTTCCCGGAGATCTGGAAGCGGTCGCTCAAGTGCTTAAGAGAAAGATCGGGATCGGAAAAATGCTCCTCGATATAACTCTTCATTTCGCCTATCATCGCGCGGTACGTATTCGTCTTGCTGACGACGACGTAGGAGCGATAGGCCTCGCTCAAAAATTCGCCGATCCGGGTCTCCAGCTCTTCAAGCGATCGGGCCTCGTCCAAAATGCGCTGCCAGCCTTCTCCCTTGTCTCCGGAAAACCGGGATCGCAGCTCGTCGGAGAAGGCGTCCAGCTCGTGCCCCAGCATCCGCAGCATCGTCTGCAGCAGCGAGCGGATGCCGTCGTCCTTGAGCTTGTCCTTGCGGAAGCGCTCGAACATGTCCTGCAGACCGTCCCGCCACGCCTCGTTGTTCAGCCGGAAATCTTTGACCAGCTCCGCAATCGTCCCGAGGTACGGCAGCACCGGACTCAGATCGCCGCTCGACATCTCTTCGCCGAACAAAATCGTGCCCTGTCCGAGCGACAGCTTGTGACGAAGCGCCTCGGTTGCCGCGCGGAACGAATGCTCGACATCCGCAATCCGTCCGACGGCGAGCCCGATCCCGAAGCTGAGCGAGATGCGCAGCTTGTCCTCGACCCAGTCGCGGCATTGATCCGCGATCGCCCGCAGATCCTCCGTCGTCTTGCCCGCTTCTCCTTCGGGAAGGGCGATCAGAACGGCGACGCGGTCGCCGCCGATCCACTCGGCCCAGCTGTGCAGGTTCTCGCCCGCGGCGAGCTCCTGGAATACGTTCATCAGCGCGAACTTGAGCACGTTCTGATCCTTGACCGAATATACGCGCTGGAAGCCGGCATACTCGTCGATCTCGGCGAGCATGACCGCGTAGCGGTCCGTCTCCGAGACGGGAGGCAGCGGGCTCAGCTTGCGCATTTTCTCGTCAATGTCCGCCCCGAGCTGTTGACCGCCGATCAGATCGACGAACAACTGGCTGCGCTGCAGGACCAGGTTCTCGTGATACTGCTTCTCGTAATCCATGGACCGGGAGATCAGGCTGGTCAAGGCGTTGTCGATCATCGCCAGCTCGTCCTTTTTGGACGGCGGCGCATCGTTGCGCAGCTGGATCGTCTGCAGGCGGTTCATGACCAACTGGATCGGCCGATAGTTTTTGCGCGTAATGTACACGATATAAACGATGGCGAGCAGCACCGTGAGGATGCCGATCGCGATCCATACGTAGGAGATGACCGATACCCACGCGTACAGCTGGCCCGTACGGATGCCGCTCTCGAACGCCCAGCCCAGCCGGTCCGAATGGAGCGTCGTCAGCACCTTGCCGCCGGATGAGGAGCCGCGGACGCCTTCGGCCTTGTGCGCTTCATAAATTAGGTTGCCCGAATCGTCATTAATGATCATGAACGAGATGCTGGCGTTCGTCATTGCGTTTACGACCTGCTCAAGCGGATACATGCTCACGTTGATGACGAGCAAGCCCTGGCTGCCGAACGGCAGCGGCAGGTGCTTGTACATAGAGATGACCCGCGTCGGCGTCGTGCTGCCAACCTCCTGCAGGCTGCGCACCTTGGACCAGCCGCGATACGCCGGCTTTTGCAGCGCTTCCTGAATAAAGGCGCGGTCCGGGAAAAGGGACAAATCGCTCCGCCCCCTCTCCGTCAGCACCGTCTTGTCGGCTTCCCGGTAAAGGTAGACGGATTGGACCAGCTCACTGTTCTCGTTAAGCGCGCGAAGGCGAGGCGCCAGCGTATAGATCAGCGACTGGTCGTCCTCGGAAGACCGGTTCAGATACGTGGAGTAGCTTGCGTTCGTCTCCATTTCCTTGAGCACGCTCATCTCGATATCGTTAACGGACCGCTCCAGGTTTTCCATAATGAATCGGGTGGAGACGGCATCCGCCTTGGCGGTTTCTTTGCGGGAAATCTCGTTGACCATCAAAAATGAGAGAAACACGATGATCGTGATGGTGATCAGGAAAATGGGGAAGTAGGACAACAGCAGTCGTCGAAACCAGCTTTGCTGCAAGTGGTGCGCCCCTTTCGAATGCGGCGATCGGTTCTGAACGTAGCGTATATAAACGCTTTCACATCCCTTTATTGTAACATGGCCGTGTGTTCGTTAAAACCGAATCGCCCCGCTCCCTCGCATTGGCAAAGGTGGCAGAGACTGACCAAAGCTGCATTCATACGCACGATCGGCAAACGTACGGCAGTAAAAAACGGAGCCTCCGGCGAGGTCTCCGTCATTTCGATCGGCTGCGTTATTTACTGGCCCCGTGCGGCTTTGATCGCGGCGCCTTCTTCCTCGTTCGGACCGTATACGCCCGGAGGAACGGCATCCGCCTGACGCATGAGGATGGTCATCTGTCCGCGGTGGTGGATCTGATGGCGGACCACCAGGGTGACAACGCCGGTATAGGTCATGTTCATCGCGCCGAACAGAAGCAAGCTCTCGGCCAGACGCGCGTCCGTCCACTGCGCCTTGATCGCGTCGGCCACGGCGACGCTCATGCTGCGGTAAGCGTCCGCGATCTCCACGGCGCTCGCAGGCACGGGCTTCTTAAAATCCGGTCCGGCGATCTGAAGCCCGGCGCTGCCGAGAATGCCGACGGGCGCGCTGGCCACATGCCAGGCGATATCGCCAAGCGTTCTGTGACGCGTCTCGGATACGGCCTGCTTCAGCGAAGCGTCGTTCATCGCTTCAAATACCTTAAGCGTCAGCGCGGCTTCCTGGTTCCAGTCGTTCACGACTTGTTCGATCGATTGATACATCGTATTATCGCTCCTCTGTTGAGTAGATATATGTCTAGCATATCATCGCGGGGGTGTTCGGGACAAACTAGGATCCGCCCCAGACCGCGACGACAAGGCAGCCCGGTTTTTCCGGCTAACGGTGGCGGGATGCCGCCCTCCAATAGCAGCAGAAGTTTGATTTTCAGTGGTATCGGTTTTCAGTGGTATCGGTAATGTACCGAGTGGTTTGAAGGCTGCGATAGCTCCTTTTTGCGCTTATCGGCGCAGCCAAGGCGCCTAGAAAGGCTGCGATATCTCCTTTTTGCACTTATCGGCGCAGCCAAGGCGCCTAGAAAGGCTGCGATAGCTCCTTTTTGCGCTTATCGGCGCAGCCAAGGCGCCTCGAAGGCTGCGATAGCTCCTTTTTGCGCTTATCGGCGCAGCCAAGGCGGCTTGAAAGGCTGCGATAGCTCCTTTTTGCGCTTATCGGCGCAGCCAAGGCGCCTAGAAAGGCCGCGATAGCTCCTTTTTGCACTTATCGGCGCAGCCAAGGCGCCTAGAAAGGCTGCGATAGCTCCTTTTTGCGCTTATCGGCGCAGCCAAGGCGGCTTGAAAGGCTGCGATAGCTCCTTTTTGCGCTTATCGGAGCAGCCAAGGCGCCTTGAAGGCCGCGTTAGCTCCTTTTTGCGCTTATCGGCGCAGCCCGGCAAAGTGCAATCGCCTCAAGACATTCACTTATACCGAGCCCGGCCCTCTATCGCGCAACAAGGGCTTGATTGATCAAAGTTTCCGTTTTACCGTCATACTCGCGCAAATGCCAAAAACCGCCCCATCGGTCAGGCGGTCTCCGCATTCATAGGCAGTCAATCGTTTCCTCTTACTTCTTCTCCATCACGGCGAAGTAGTTGTCCTCGTCGTCGGCGAAGTTGAACACGCGGCCGAAGGGCAGTTCGACAAGGTCTCCGACCTTGACTTCCTTGCTTTTGTAGTCGGCATACAGCTTGTCCAATTCGCTCGTGAAAAACATGAGGGAAGGCGTGCCGAGGTTGAGCTCGGGCGACATTTTGGCGACGAAAGCCCTGTCGTGCAGCACGATGTTCGTCTCCGCCCCGTCCGCCGGCGCGATCTCGATCCACCGCATGCCCTCGCCGTTGTTTTCCTCGTTCGCGACGCGGAATCCCGCTTTTTCCGTCCAGAAATTCCGCGCCTTGTCCAGATCGTCGACGTACACCATAATCTGTCCTACTCGGTTAATCAATTCACCCACCGCTCCCTCGCCGTATAGTCAAACCCTTCCGTTTATCTACCCTGCGGTAATCATCCATCGGATGCCGAACTTGTCCGTCAGCTCGCCAAAATACAGGCCGAAAGGCTGCGTCTCGATCGGATGCCTGATCTGACCGCCCTCGGCTAACTTGCCGAAAGCCTCGCGCGCTTCGTCCTGCGCCGCGTAGCCGATCGACAGCGCGACGGCCGAGCCGGAGCCGACCGGCTCGATCGCATCCGCCAGAAATACGTAGTTCTCCCCTGCAACGGCGATGCACATATGCATGACCTTGTCCTTGAATTCATTCTCCGCGCCCATCAGCTCGCCGTGCGTGCTCACGGACATCAGCTTGCCGCCCAGCGCCTGCAGGTAAAAATCGGCCTGCGCTCTGGCGTCTTCCGACTGAATATACGGCTTCAATGCTCCCATACTGCGCCACCGTCCCCATTCATTTGAGCTTCCCCATCCAAGGTATCATAACCATGCTTCCCGCGTTTCTTTCGAATTGCTGTCTTTGAAAACTTGCCGGCCTCAAATCTCAACGCCGTTAACCTTTTGTCCCGGCATACCGTCCAATTAATATACAGCTGAGCGGAGGCGATGGGAGAAATGGCGATCGATCGGAAAATAGCGACATTGGCGTTAGCTGCGGCGACTGCGCTCGCATTCGCGGGCTGCGGCGCGGCACCGGAGCCGGCAGGCTCTGCGAGCTTCTCTGCGACCGTGGCGGCGACGGCGACGAATACGACGAAGGCGCCAACTGAAGAAGCCGTCCCGACGGCGGCTCCCGCTTCAATCGCGCCAAGCGCGTCGACCGCTTCGACGGCTCCCCCCACACCGCCCGCTCCCGCGCCCGACGCGGACCCCGAACACGCATCGCTGCGCTGGGAGCAGGTACCGCCGCCCCCGCCCGCAGAGCGCTTCGCCAAGTGGCCGGCAACCGGCACGCGGACGATCCGGACCTATCCGGTTCCCGGGGAAAATGGACGATCGATCGTCGTGTACGCCAAGGAAGGCGATACCGAGTCGCTGTATGCGGCCATTTCGATGGACGGCGACGTGTTCGGGCTGGGGCGGATCGCGGGTTATCTCTATGATAAAAAGGAAAACGTAACGGTCGAGAAGGCGACAGGTTTGTTCGGAGGAAACGGCGAAACGGTGAAGCTGACCGGCAGCACAGGCGCATCCGCGACGATCGCGCTATACGTAGGGATCAGAAATGGCGTCCCCGAGCCGCTGCTGGCGATCGAAGAGGGCCTCGTTCGAGAGGTCGATCTGGACTTTGACGGGAAACCGGAAATCGCGGCGACCGGCGGGCTGCCGATGTCGACTCGTCTCTATCGCTGGAACGGCCGCCATGCCGAGACCTGCGACCTGAACGCCGCGCTAGGGGCTGAATCTGTCGCCATTAGCCCCGAGCTCGCGATCGAAGCGACCGACGGAAGCGAGGATTCGGTGCGTCTGTATTGGTTTTCGCCGGAGCGTGTCTCGCGGTTCGCCGAATATACGATGGAGGAATACACCTCAGATACGTTCGTAAGCATTCCCTATGAGAAGCAGGAGCTTAACGACATCAAAGACGCTGCTCGGGACATCGGGCTCGCCGAGCCGTACGCGGCCGCCAAAGGGATCGCGACCGACTACGGACTGCGGATCTCCATCGAAGACAAGGACGTTCTGAGCATCAGCTACCCGCACTTCTTCATCCGGCAGTCCAAGCGCGACCTACGGCCTGAGTCCGGCGCGACTCGCGTCAGGAAGATCGTACTGAAGGACGGCCCGGCCTATTGGATCGAGACCGCAGGCACCGCCGACTGGTACCTGCGGCGCGGCGACACCTATCTATCGGTGGGCACCGCCAAGCCTTTCGGCCCGGAGCAGCTGCTGTTCGCGGTCGCTTCGTTGATCCCTTTGCACGATATTCAATCGCGATAATAAGACAGCACCCAGCACACGCCGTTCCGGTCGTTCACGATCGCAAGCAGGCCGTTGAACGGCGCTTCGTATATTGCCGTATGGACCGTGCCGCCGTCCCCCAACTTGTCGTAGATGCCTCGAAAAGCATCCTCTGTCTCGATATTGAGAAATACCCTTACATAGTCGCCTTTCTGCGCCGGCTTCGCCGCCTGGGTGTCGGCAAACTTCAGGGTCGCGCCCGCCGCATGCAGGTCCGCGTTTAACACCGTATCCCCCTGCTTCCGCAAAATCTCGATTTCGCCGCCGAAAACCTTCTGATAGTACTGAATCTCGTCCTTGCAGTTGTCCACTGCGATAAATGGGGTCGCGATCATTCGGGCCTCTCCTCCTGTTCGGTTAAATTGCGGAGCACGATCTTCAGGGATTGCAGCAATTCATCGTAGGCTTCTTCCGAAATCCCCTTCCGCGTCCGCGCCTTCACGCGGGCCAGCGCTTCCCTGACCTTGGGCACGACCTGCCGTCCCGCTTCCGTCAGATCGAGCAGCTGATACCGGTGGTCGGCGGGATCGGGTTCCCTGCGCACGTAGCCTTCCGCTTCGAGCTTGGCAATGGCCTTCGCCGTCGTCGTCTTGTCCACGAGCAGCCGCTCGCTCAGCGCCTTCTGGGTAACGGACCGCCCGGACGCGATCGCCATCAAAAAAATGTACTGGCCGCTCCCGATGCGGTATGGCGCCAGTTCGGCGGCGATTGCGACCTGCATGTGACGATAAATGGCCGAAATATACTGTCCGTGCGATTCGGCGGCGCCCTCGCCTGCCTTCAGCTCTTGCTCGTTCAACGCCATCTCCCCTTTAAATAGGATGCTATTGCAACTAATTGCATCATATGCGATATAGAATGCTATTGCAACTATTTTTTTTAGCGAACAAGTCATAAAAAGAAGCTTAGGGATGTCGAGCCCCTAAGCTTCCCGGCGCTTCTGTCGCCCGATCCGGATCGTCGATGCGACAGTTGTGCGAATGTTATGGCGATGAATGCGTGGCGTCGATCCGCCGCAGCTTGAGCAGGCCGGGCTCGCCGCGGAGCAGTACGGGCTCGCGGGAGCCTAGCGAACCGCTGCGGATGCGGCCGTGCCGCGCAAACGCAAAGCCTGCCGGCGCCTCAAGCACCTCGTAATCGCCGGCCTCGAGCACGAGCCGGCCCCAGGCAAGGCGGTCGCCGTCGACGTCGCGCCAGGCCTCGAGCGCCGTCTCGCCGGACGCGCCGTCGATCTCGGTCGGCAGCGTCACGGGCGCGATCGGTCCCGGCAGCGGCGCGTCGTCCAGCCGGAAGGCGTGCTGGCCCTGCTCCAGCCGGAGCGAGAGCCGCCCGGACGCCGCCGTCCAGTGCACGCCTTGGCTTCCAAGTCGTGCAGCCGGATCGCCATCCGCCGGTACCTCGCGTCCGGTGCTGCCGTCGCGAAGGATGGCCTCGCCCGGCACCGCCAGCGAGAGCGCGGCGTCGCCCGAGACGGACGCCGACAGACGTCCCTCGCCCCAGGCGGCCGTCGCCGGCACGTCGCTCTCGAAGACGACGTCCCCGTCGCGCTCGACCCGCGTGCCATGCACGAGCAGCAACGAGGCGCCGCAGGCCGCGAGAGCCGCGCCGTCGAAGCGATACCCGTCGGCCCCGGTGTCGACCGGACCCTCTGCCGCCGTACGAACGAAGAGCACGGCGCCGCCCGCGAACGACAGCCGGAGGTACCCGTCTCGCTCGGTCGACGCGATCGCCTCCGGCGCGCCGCCGTCCAGCCGGTACGGCGCCAGCGACGCGACCAGCACCGCGGCATCCTTCTTCGGCATCGCGAACGTCGCATGCACCTGCGACTTGCCGGCCGCCCATGCGACCGGCGTCGCCTCATTTCCATCGGGATCGAGGAACCGCTTCTCGATCGAAGCTTTGCCGCCCAACGAATCCGCGCCATGCAGACGTACCTGCAGCCCGACCTTGTCCTTCTCGATGGTCGCCCCGCCGCCGTCGGATTCTAGCGTCAGGCGCTCGTCGGCGTGCAAATTCCACTCGAAGGAAACGCCGTCCGGATCCGATGCGGCCAAGTCGTCGATGACGACGAACACAGAAGGCTTTATGTAGACGATATGCCGGAGCGCGCGGGCAAGCTCGCCGCCCCTGTAGGCCGCGACTGCATCGCCCGTCGCCGCGTCGAAGGCAGGGTGCGTCGCGAAGCCGAGCATTCGGCCTTTGGCGTCGAAGTCGTCGATCGGCTGGCCCTGCCGGCCGTCAAACGTGATCGCGTTCGCGGAATACGTCCGCTTGGTGTAGCCGCGGTGATGCACGCTGTTGTAATAATCGTAATACCCGCTCTTGAGCGCCAGCGTCTCGCCGAAGGCATGGATAATAAAGCCGTTCTGGTCGGCCTGGCTGTGGCTATAGCTGCCGTATGGGCTGGACTTGAAGTAGAGCGAGATGCGCTCGGGATCGGCCAGATCGCTGTGCATGGCGACAAGGCCCGTTGTCGGGAACCACTTGGCCTTCGGCAGGTCCGCCGGCGGCCTCGGCGCGATGCCTTCGTCGCCGTAGAAATAATCCTGCAGCCCCGATACCGTCCGCTCGCCGATCGCCTCCGCCGCCCACTGCATGCGCGGATCGCCGTACACCTGCGCCAGCCGGTTCAGCAGGCTGATGCTGGGCCAATCCGGCAGGTAGTGGCTGTCGTTGCCGAATACGCCGGTCGGGCTGCCGTGCGGGAACATGTAGATCGGGTACAGACCCTCGTGCCGCGAAAAGGCTTTGGCATACGCGTCTATGGCGCCCGCGCTCAGCAGCACGTCCATCAGCTCCTTATTGGAGCCGGACGACCACTGCCAGTAGCCGGTGCCCTGCGACCAGGAGCCGTCCTCCCCGCCCCAAGGCGGGAGCAGATTAATAAACGCGGGCACGGCGCGGCGGACCCACGCCTCCGCTTCCGGAATGTCGTGCAGCATGATCGTGCCCATCAGCCCGATATAGCCTGCGATCGTCCACCCGTGGGAGTCGAACGGATACTGATAGATCGGCTGGCGGTCCAGATAATGCTCGATCAGCACGGCGATGCGCGTGCGGACCATATCCTGTACGGCCTGCCGCTCCTCCGGAGACAGCAGGTCGTAAAGCCAGTCGTAGGCGATCGTGGATCGGTAAGCGACCGCGCGGTGCACCTGGTCGTTGATATCGAACCGCGTCGCGGCCTCCGGATCCCAGGAAGCAAAGTTCAGCAGATGCGCCTTGGCGTGCTCGCCGATCTCGCGGTCTCCCGTGATCAGATAGACGAAGGCGGCCTGGAGCAAATGGTCGAGCGCGGTGTCGGCGTATTTGCGCAGGTCCTGCAGCGCCTTGACCCATTCCGGCGATACGCTGGAGATGGATCTGTCCATGTACGGAAAGGTCGGGTCCGGCGGCAGCGGATCGCCAAGACGCGCGAGCACCGACTCGCGGACGTTTTCGAAAACGGTTTTTGCGACCCCGTGCAGCCGCCGCTCGCGAAAAGCCTCGAGCTCGCGCGGGTTCGTCCAGACCCGCGGGTGGCCGGTCTCCATGCGCGCGAGCAGCTCGTCGATCGGCGGCACGGGGAACGCTACGCTTCCTTCCGCGATGCGGAATCTGCGAACTTCGCTCCAGGCGGACCAGCCGGCCTCGGGCGTATGAAACCGCACGCGCCAAAACCAGATGCCTTCATCTAGCGCTTGGGCAAAGTTGTAAAAGTTGATCGCCGGCTCTGCGGCTTCGATTGCGCCGCCGTCCATGGCGGCATTGCGCGCGAGCTCGAGCCGGTACCGGTCGGCGCCGGGAACGAAGGGCCAATCGAAGTCGGGCGGGTTCTGCGTCGTCACGAGCGCGTCCGCCGGGCGGAACGGAAGATTGGCGTTCGCCATCAGCTCGGCGGGCCAGGCGGGCGCTGTCTCATTCAGCCCCCCGGGCTGCCGCATCTCTGAGGCCGCTTCAGCTTGTTTGCTTGCGTTTTCCATGACAAACTTCCTTCCTCATCGGAATGTAGCCTCATGGTAAGCGCGGCAATCGGGCAAAACAACTCAACAATGTGCAGTTTTATGAACGATCGGCACCTTATGGGACGATTTCATTTTTGTACGATTCTCTCTTACCGCTTGTTCTGCAAATAGTGCTCGATCTTTCTCAACCGGACGTGCAGATGCTCGACCGACATCTCCGCCTTGTTCGTGATCGACTCGCGGAACGCCTCGACTTCGACCTCCATGTCGCCGAGCAGCTTGTACAACCGCTCGTAATCCTTCACGACCTTGTCCAAAAACGCGTCCACTTGATCGGCGTCATAACGACGGGACATCATTCGTCCTTTATCGAATTCCTGGTTAAAGACATCCAGAGCCGTAAACGAGACGCCATTGTCGGTTAACAATTGCTGAAGCTTCGGGCTGACGGACATGCGATTACCTCCAAAATTTTAATTCGCCAAGAAGCCTGTCGGGCTGACCTCTCGGAGCTCAACCTTGCTCGGCTGCTTGTCCTCGGTTCACCAGCAGCAAGTAAGCGAGCATCGCGACCGCGCTTGTCGCCAGGATGATGACGCCGAGCGGCACGGCAGTATCCTCGCCCGCAATGCCGACGAGCGGCGACACGACCGCGCCGAGCAGGAACGGAATGACGCCGAGAAGCGCGGCGGCGCTGCCCGCCATATTCGCCTGGCCCTCCATGGCGAGCGGGAAGGCCGCCGTGGACGTCATGCCGATGGACGCGACGAACACGAACAGCGGAATGACGAGCGTGAACAACGGACCGTGAACGTAAGCTACGATCAGGACGGCGACGCTCGCAATCATGGCCATCCACAGGCCGAAAAGCAGGAAGGCGCGTTCGGAGATCCGATGCGACGCCCGTCCCACGATCTGCGAGCCGATGATCAGGCTGATGCCGTTCGAGCCGAACAACAGCGCGAACAGGGTCGGCGAAGCGCCGTATATATTCTGGTAAATGAACGGCGTTCCCGAGACGTAAGCGAACACGCCCGCGATCATGATGCCCTGCGCCAGCATGTAGCCGACGAACTGGCGGTCGCGCAGGAGCGTGCCGTAGTTTCGTAGCTGCTGCTTGAAGTTGCTCGGACTGCGCCGCTCCATCGGCAGCGTCTCCTTCAGGCGCCACTTGGTCATGATCCACAAGTAGATGCCGAGCAGCGACAGCGCGACGAACACGCCGACCCAGGAGGAAAACGACAGGATGCCGCTGCCGGCGACCGGCGCCACGAGCGGTCCCAGATTGCCGACCAGCAGCAGTAGCGAGAAAAACCGGGTGAGCTCATGGCCTTCGTACAGGTCGCGCGCGATCGCGCGGGAGATGACGATGCCCGCCGATGCCGCAAAGCCCTGCACGAACCGACAGGCGATCAGCACGCCGATATGGGGCGAAAATGCGCAGCCCAGCGAGGCGACGACGTAGACGGCCATCGAGACGAGCAGCGGATTGCGCCGGCCGTGGACGTCGCTGAGCGAGCCCATGACGAGCTGGCCGATGCCGAGTCCGAGCAGGCAGGCGGTGAGGCTGAGCTGCACCAGCGAAGCGGTGGTGCCGAACTGTTCGACGATTTGCGGAAACGCCGGCAGGTACATATCGATCGTAAACGGACCGAGCGTCGAAAACAGGCCGAGCAAAAGCGCTTGTCTGACGACATGCGAGTTATTCTTGGTGGACATACGATTGCAATCTCCTAATCCCGATCTTTATCTGTGTCTGTATTTGCCTCAATTTGAAGGCCAGTCCATCCTACCACAATCGGGCGCGGATTCCGACAACAATTTGTGACAGACGCGGGCAAAAAACGCAAAAAGCGGCGAGACCGGGATACCGGCCGCGCCGTTTGCCTCGGATCCAATATCGTTTCTTCTATTTAAAATGAAGTCACGATTCTGCCGCCGACGTGGAACCGGCAACGCCGCACGTACGGTGAATCTGCCGCCGATGTGGAACCGGCAACGCCGCACGTAAGGTGAATCTGCCGCCGACGTGGAACCGACAACGCCGAACGTACGGTGAATCTGCCGCCGACGTGGAACTGGCAACGGCGCACGTACGGTGAATCTGCCGCCGGCGCTGAAAAGGCAACGGCGCACGTACGGTGAATCTGCCGCCGCCGTGGAACTGGCAACGGCGCACGTACGGTGAATCTGCCGCCGATGTGGAACCGGCAACGCCGCACGTACGGTGAATCTGCCGCCGACGTGGAACCGGCAACGCCGCACGTACGGTGATTCTGCCGCCGCCAATCGAACAGTTGTCAAAAAGCAGCTATTTCCCCTCGTCGATCCGCGCCAGCGTAAATAAGTGTCAGAAGGCATTTAATTCCTTCGAGAAGGGCGTTTCTGCCCATTATTCAGGGTATTAACATCCTTTTAGCAACTAATTTGCTCACCTTGCGAGTGCCGCGCGAAAATAACTGCCTTTTGACAACTATCGCTCCCATCCGAACGGCCAGCATGCCGTTCCATACGAATAAATGCCAAAAACCTCCATAGGAAAGAGCGCCGGATAAGCGGCCGCTCTCCTATGGAGGTTTTTTTATGACTGCAATTAATGTTGTGTCGGTGCGTTGCTGTCGGTGCGTTGCTGTCGGCGCGTTGCTGTCGGTGCGTCGAAGCTACTCGACTGTCGCGGGTGTCGCCATCGCCGCCCGCCAGCCCCCGAATGCGGTAATATCCTCGGCCTCTCGCTCCGCCCAGCCCTCGCAGATGAAGCCGGGTACCTCCGTTCCGTCAGCCAACTCCACCTTGCCGATTCCGAGCGGCGCCGGTATGGCCGTGGCGAAGGACCCGAAACGGGCCAGCGGCATCGCCCAGAGCTCGAGCGCGATGGCGACGCCGCCGACGGTTTGCTTCAAGAGGCCCGGCTTGGCCGGCTGCGTGTGCAGCCGAACCAGCTTGTACTTGGCGGCCGTATGCGCCTCGCGGATAAACGTCGCGCCGTGCGCATTCATCTGCGCCTCCAGCGGGAAGCCTCGCATGTGCAGGCCGCAGACGGCGACAAGCGTCGCGGGCTCGGAATTCGGCTCGGGATTCGGCACGGGATTCGGCTCGGCCTTGGGCGTGGGCTTTGGCTCGGCTTTCGGCTCGGGATTCGACTCGGCCTGTGGCGTGGGCTTTGGCTCGGGATTCGGCACGGGATTCGGCTCGGCCTTTGGCTCCGTCGGCGTTTCCGTTTCTGTTTCCATTTCCGGTTTGAATTCCGGCTTTGCCTGCCCTTGCGCGAGGCCATAGCGTTCCGCAAGCCCGACGAGCAGATCCTCTTGCCCGGACAGGGCGAACAGCGTAATGCCGAACGGCAGCTTTTCGCCTGCGAGCCCGGCCGGAACGGCTATGGCGCACAGATCGAGCAGATTGCAGTGGTTGGTGTAAAGGCCCATCGCGCGATTCGACGCGATCGGATCCTGCCTCGCCTCCTCGCGCGTCCAGGTCCCGCCTGCCGTCGGCATGACGAGCGCGCCGCCCTCAAGCAGCTGCTGCGCCTGCCGCTTCAAGCCCTGCAGCCGATGCTGCGCCTTGAACAAGCCGGCGGCATGGTGCGCCGGATCGGCGCCCGTCCGCAGGATCCGCTCCGTTACGGGGAACGCGCTGCCCGGATGCGTCTCGACGAATTCGCCGAGCGCGGCCCACCGTTCGGCTACCCACGGCCCTTCGTACAGAAGCGCCGCGGCTTCTTCGAACAACGCCATGTTCACGTATTCCACCGCGATGCCGAGCCGCTCAAGCTGCGCCTTCGCGCGCTCCCAGGCGAGGCGATAGCCTTCTGCGAACGGACCGTAGAACGCCGGCTGTTCGCTCGGGAGATAGACCTTGGCAGGAAGACTTCGCGCCGAGCCCGTACGGCGCGGAATGTCCTTCGACCAGGGATCTTCCGGCGCCAGGCCGCGAGCGGTCCGGTCGACCAGGTCGGCTTCGTCCAGCCGATGCGCGAAAACCGTGATGCAGTCCAGGCTCTCGCAGGCCGGCACCATCCCCGCGACCGGCCAGGCGCCGACGCTCGGCTTCCAGCCGACGAGCCCGTTGAGCGCCGCGGGCACGCGGCCAGAACCGGCCGTATCGGTGCCCAGCGCAAAAGCCGCCTGGCCCCGGGCCACCGCGACCGCCGAGCCGGAGCTCGAGCCGCCGCTGATCAGCTCCGGACGCAGCGCGTTGCGCGCCTCGCCGTACGGGCTGCGCATGCCGACCAGCCCGGTGGCGAACTGGTCGAGGTTCGTCTTGCCGACCGGAATCGCGCCCGACTCGATCAACCGCCGCACGACCGTCGCATGCGCAGACGGCACATACGCATAGTCGGGGCAGCCGGCCGTCGTCGGCACGTTCGCCACGTCGATGTTGTCCTTGACGGCGAACGGAATGCCCCATAATGGCGCCTGCTTCGGATCCAGCTCGTCGAGCCGCGCAAGGTAGGGCTCGATCGCAGCCAGCGTCGGCGGACTGATCCAGATGTTCATGTCCCGATCCGCTTCGGCACGCCGGACGATCTCGGCCGCCACGTCGCGCGGCGTCAGCCGGCCGCTCGCGTACTGCTTTTTTAACCATTCCACCGTCAGCTGCTCCTCGAATTCGAACGCTGTCTCGCTCATACGGCCGCCAGCTCCTTCTCCTCCGACTTGGCGATGCCCACGACCAGCTGACCGGCATGCACCGTATCCCCCGGCTTCACGTGAACCGAATGAATGATGCCGTCATACGGCGCGTTCTGGGAAAACTCCATCTTCATCGATTCGACGATGAACAGCGTGTCGCCCTTGCGCACCCGCTCTCCCGGCGCGACCTGCACCTTCCACATGCTGCCCGGCATCGAGCAGCGGACCGCGTCCACCGCCTCCGGCAGCTCGTCGTCGCTTGCGGCCTTGCTCGGCTCCTGCTCCGACACGTATTCCGACAGCCCCCGCGCATTCCAGTCCTCGCGTTCTTCGCGGAACGCCTGCTGCTGCCGCGCGCGGAACTGCCCGGCGCTCTCTTCTATAGAAGAAAGAAACTCCAAATACTCGCCCAGATCGAACGTCGTCTCCGTAATGTCCGCCTCGAAGCGGCCGCGGAGGAAGTCCTCCCGCAGGACGAGTAGCTCCTCGGCGCTGACCGGATAGAACTGGATCTGGTCGAAAAACCGGAGCAGCCAAGGCTTGCCGGACACGAAGCTGGCCGTCGTGCGCAGCTTGTTCCACATCTGGATCGTGCGGCCGACGAACTGGTAGCCGCCCGGTCCCTCCATGCCGTAGACGCACATGTAGGCGCCGCCGATGCCGACGGCGTTTTCCGGCGTCCAGGTGCGGGCCGGATTGTACTTGGTCGTCACCAGCCTGTGCCGCGGATCGAGCGGCGTGGCGAGCGGCGCGCCAAGGTATACGTCGCCGAGACCGAGTACGAGATAGCTGGCGTCGAACACGATGCGCTGCACGTCGTCGATGCCGGCGAGTCCGTTCACCCTGCGGATGAACTCCAGGTTGCTCGGACACCACGGGGCGTCGGGGCGCACGTTCTGCTGGTAGCGATCGATCGCGAGCTGCGTCGCCGGATCGTCCCAGGACAGCGGCAGACGGACGATGCGGGACGGCACCTGAATCGAAGCGAGCGGCGGCAGCCCGGCGTCCAGCTCGAGCAGCTGACGGGCGACTCGGCTAACCGTCGTGCGCTTCGGATCGATGCGCACCTGCACGGAGCGGACGCCCGGCGTCAGATCGAGCACAGGCAAGTCGTCCTCCGCCCGGATCGCTTCGATCAGCGCATGCACCTGGAAGCGCAGCAGCAGATCGAGCTCGAGCGAGCCGTATTCGACCAGCAGGTTCTCGTCCCCGCTGCAGCGAATCGCGATCTTGAAGGTCCGGCCTTCGGATGCGCTGTGCAGGATCGGATATTCCGGCGCGAAGGCGACAGCTTCTTCCGGCAATGTCGCGACCGGCAGCTCCTCGCGGCCGCCTTCCGCGATCGCCTGCAGCTGCGCTTCCTGAATGCGCCGCATCTCCTCCGCCTGCTCCAGCGTGACGAGCCGGAAGCGGACGGCGTCTCCGGCATGCAGCTGGCCGAGCTTCCAGAATTCCGCCGACGCGGTCGTCACCGGGCAGACGAAGCCGCCGAGGCTCGGTCCGTCCGGACCGAGCAGAATCGGCATGTCGCCGGTCAAGTCGAGGGTCCCGATCGCATAGGCGTTGTCGTGAATGTTGGACGGATGCAATCCGGCCTCTCCCCCGTCCTCGCGCGCCCAGAGCGGCGCCGGACCGACGAGCCGGACGCCCGTGCGGGAGCTGTTGAAGTGGACCTCGAAGCGCGTCGCCGCGAGCTGCTGCAAATATTCCGGCTTCAGGAATTCCTCCGTGCAGTGCGGACCGGGGATAACGCCGATCGTCCATTCCCGCGCGATCGCGGGGCGGTACGCTTCGGGCAGCCTGCCTTGCGGCAGTTGCGCCTTGCCTTCCCGGCGCACGTTCAGCACGTCGCCGGCCCGCAGCGCGCGGCCGCCGTGCCCGCCGAAGCCGCCGAGCGTGAAGGTCGACGCGCTGCCCAGCGTCAGCGGCATATCGAAGCCGCCGGCGACGAGCAGGTAGGCGCGCAAGCCCTCGCCCGCTTCGCCGAAGGACAGTACCTGGCCGCGTTCCGCCCGCACCGGCTCGTACATCGGGATCGGCGCGTCGTCCAGCGCCGGCTTCATGTCCGCGCCGGCGACGCACAGCCACATCGCTTCGCGGAACTTATAAGCGCCGCCGCGCAGCGTCAGCTCCAGGCCGCTTGCGTCCTCGGAATTGCCGAGGAGCGCATTGCCCGTGCGGAAGGCGAGCGGATCCATCGGTCCGCAAGGCGGCACGCCGACATCCCAGTAGCCCACGCGGCCCGGCCAATCCTGCACGGTCGTCTGCACGCCGCCGTCCAGCACCTCGATCGCCGACTCGCCCGGGGCGAAGTCGCCGAGCAGCTGCGTGAACACGTCGCCGTCGGCAAAAGCCGGTTCGCCCAGCAGCGCCTCGACGTACTGCAGGTTCGTCGTGATGCCGTAGAAGCGCGTCTCCGACAGCGCCCGCTTCAGCTTCGCGATCGCGTCCGCGCGGTCCGTCCCGCGCACGATGACCTTGGCAAGCATCGGGTCGTACAGCGTCGTGACCGTGATGCCGTCGCGCACCCACGTCTCATTGCGCGCATGTTCGGACAAACGCACCTGATCGAGCTGTCCCGCGCTCGGACGGAACTGCTGCAGGCAGTCTTCGGCGTAGACGCGCGCTTGAATGCTGTGTCCGGCAGGCTGCCCGAACAGCGTCTCCAAATCCCGCAGCTCGTCGGCCGCCTCGCGGATCATCCACTCGACGAGATCGATGCCCAGCACTTCTTCGGTAACGCCGTGCTCGACTTGAAGCCGCGTGTTGACCTCGAGGAAATAAAAACGAAGGCCGGCCGGATCGTACAGGAATTCGACCGTGCCCGCGCTCCGGTAGCCGGCTTCGGCCGCCAGCCGCCGCGCGCTGGCGAGCATCTCGGCTCTGACGTCGGCCGGGAAGCCGGGCGCCGGACTCTCTTCGACGACCTTCTGGTTGCGGCGCTGCACGGAGCAATCGCGCTCGCCGAGCGCGACGACTTCGCCGAACCGGTTGCCGAAGATTTGAACCTCCACATGGCGCGCCTTGGCGATATACTTTTCCAGGAACACGCCGCCGTTCTTGAAGTTCGTCTCCGCCAGGCGCCGCACGCTGTCGAACGCGTCGCGCAGCGCTTCTTCGTCCGCGCATACGCGCATGCCGATGCCGCCGCCGCCGGCGGTGCTTTTCAGGATAACGGGATAGCCGATCGCATCCGCATGCGCGATCGCTTCGTCCGGCTCCGTGATGAGCGGCGTGCCCGGCAGAAGCGGCACCTGCGCCTTCGACGCGAGCTCGCGGGCCGAGTGCTTGAGCCCGAACGCTTCCATCTGCGCCGGGGAAGGTCCGATGAAGACGATGCCGTTCTCCTCGCAAGCCCGGGCGAAGTCCGCATTTTCGCTCAGGAAGCCGTAGCCCGGATGGATCGCGTCGACGCCGCGCTCCTTCGCGATGCGAAGGATGAGCTCCGCGTTCAGGTAGCTTTCCTTGGCCGGACCGTCTCCGATCAGCACCGCTTCGTCGGCGAGATCGACGTGCAGGCTATCTTGATCGGCCGTCGTATAGACGGCGACGGACGCGATTCCCAGCTTGCGCAGCGTGCGCTCGATTCGGACGGCGATCGCGCCCCGGTTGGCGATCAGTACTTTGGTGAACATGGCGTTCCTCTCCTTTTTCCCCTCAAGGCTCGTGATGATCGCTTGTCGCTATTCGTTCCAGATCAGGATGCGGATCGGCGTCGGATTGTAGGCATTGCACGGATTGTTCAGCTGCGGGCAGTTGCTGATCAGCACCGTCGTCCGGCCGTGGGACTGCAGCTCCACGTAAGCCCCCGGCGACGATACGCCGTCGTCGAACTTCAAGCCGCCTTGCGACGTGACGGGCACGTTCATGAAAAAATTGATGTTCGGCGCCAGATCCCGCTTGCCATAGTCTCCGCCTCGCTTGGCAAGCTGGAGCATAAAAGTGTCGCGGCAATTATGCATGTGTTCCTTCTCGTGCGCATAGCGGACCGTATTGCTCTGCGCGGAGCAGGAGCCCCCTAACGTATCGTGCCTGCCGCAGGTGTCGGCGACGATCGTGAGCAGTTCCTTCCCGGACTCCGCTACCAGGACCGATCCCGTCGTTAGGTAGATATTGCCCTGCCTGGCGATCGTCGCAGCCGCCGCATAATGATCCTCCGGACGGTCCGCATCGTAGAAAAGCGTGTCGGCGGCCTGGTTGCCCTCCAGATCGACGATCCGCAGCACCTGACCGGACTCCAGATCGCGCATCCATCCGTCTCCGGCCAAAATGATGTCGTCATAAACGGCCTGCTCGGGCTTGCGCGTACTCTCGACTCGGTGATATGCACCCATCTTTTTTCCCTCCCGTTGGCTCGATTAGATAAGCGAATAATAGGCCCATGTATTTTCGTAAGCGCGGCGGTTCTCGTCGCGGTGGTTGACGCAGACGTCGTCCCCGCGAACCGGCTCTGCTTGCGTCACTTCAAGCCTGACGGGGACGGCTGGGTACGACTGGCGCCGATCAAGCGGGTTCGGCGTATTCGACAGCGCCAGGATGACATCCATCTCCGAGCGGAGCGTCACCGACGATCCCGCCGGACAGTGGTCCTGCACGTAATGCATCGCGCCGTTCTCGTCGCAGTACACTTTGGAAAACAGGTTGACGACCGGCATCATGTCCCGCATGCCCAGTCCGTGGCGCGTCAGCTCGACCGCGAAGTTTTCCTGGCCGCTGCGCAGCCAGTCGTTGCGAAGGTCCTGGTAAGTCGTGCGGCCGTATCGGTCATCGGTGAGCGACCTTGTCGTATAGCCGCCGATCGGGTCATGCCAGCCGAGCTCGTCGTGCACGATGCCGGCGAGCACCCGGCCGTTGTCGCTCATCAGCGTGTGCCCCGTCGTCAGATGCGCCGTATATTGGGCCTTTAACGTATCCGGCATGTTGTAGCGCTCGGTCAGATCGTGCGCGTGGAACAGCATCAGCGACACGTTCGCCCCCGCCTCGAGTGCCGTGAAGCGAAGCAGCTTGCCGCGCCCGATGCGGCCCGACCATTTTCCCCCTGCGCCGATAACGGTGTTTAACATCCTGTTCAACTCTCTTTCCCGATGGATTCGATGGATTCAATGGTTAGCGATGCGTCTTCCGAACGACAAAAAGCCCGGGAGCGTCATCTCCCAGGCTTTTATCCTTCCGTGTCTTAGGTCCGCGGCGCCGATCCGTTCGATCTGCGTTGCCGCGCTTCCCTACGCCGTCTCTTGGACCAGGCCTGATGCGAGATGCATCAACGGAACCCTAGACTGCATTTTCGTTCTTGACGGTGTGCTGCTTGCAAGAACCTGGATTCTATTGTCACGTTCTCTAACATGCGGTTAGTATAAGTCCGATCGTCGTTCGATGTCAATATACATAACATTAAAAATATTTATTCGCTTTTGATCGCGGCAGGCGCCCCATCGAACAGGTTCGCCGAAGCGCTGAACGAGCGCGACTTTCTGGTGCGGAACAGATAATACGCCAAGCCGGCCGCGAGCCAGATGCAGCCGAGCGTCAGCGCATTCGCGTCGAGCAGCGTGATCAGCCACACGATGAACGAGGCGCCGGCCAGCGGGAAGACCAAGTACTGGAACGTCTGCTTCAAAGACCGCTGCCTGCGCTTGATATAGCACTCTGCGATGACAGATAGGTTGACAAAGGCAAACGAGGTCAACGCGCCGAAACTGACGAACTTCACGGCCATATCGAGGCTGATCACCAGCGCCAGCAGCGAGACGATGCTGACCAGCACGATATTGTTCACCGGCGTCCGGTACTTCGGATGAAGCTTGCCGAAGAAACCTTTAGGCAGGATAGAATCGCGCCCGAGCACGTACAGCAGCCGGGAGACGCTCGTCACCGACGTCAGCCCTTGCGTAAAGATCGCGAAGATCAGGACGGTGGTGAAAATCGCGCCGAGCGTCGCGCCGCCGGCCATTTTCATCAGCTCGAAGCCGGCCGAATCCAGGTTGACGAACGTCAGGTGCGGATACGAGATTTGAATGAGGTAAGAAGTGACCACGTAGAGCACGCTTGCGATCAGAATGATGAGCATAATCGCCCTGGGGATCGTTTTCTTGGGTTGAATCGTCTCCTCCGCCAACGTCGACACCGTATCGAAGCCAAGGAAGGAGAAGCAGATGATCGAGGCCCCCGCGAGAATCGTCGGCAAGCCCACATCAAGGTTCGCGAAGGGCTGGGCGACCCCCTCGAAGCCATGGAAGCCCTTGATCAAGTAAGCGCAGAACAGCGCGATGAAGATGATCTGGAACAAGACGAACAGCTTGCTGAGACTTGCGGAAAACTGGATGCCCGCGATGTTGACGACTGCCAGCACGATGTTGAGCAGAATGATCCAGACAAAGGCCGGAACGGCCGGGAACTGGGCGTGCAGGTAGATGCCGAACGTGAGGCAGGCGATGATCGGCGAGAACAGATAATCCAGCAGGATCGCCCAACCGACCGTAAACCCCGGAATCGGATGCATCGATTTTTTCACGTACGTGTAAGACGAGCCGGAGCCCGGGAAAACTTTCGCCATGACGCTGTAGCTGTATGCCGTGAAAAAAATGGCCACGACCGACAACGAGTAAGCCTCGGTGATCATCCCTTTTGACGCGTCGTAAGCGATGCCGAATACGGAAAAGTAAATCATCGGCGTCATCCAGGCCAAGCCCAGCGCGACGACCTGAACCAGCGTCAGCGATTGGCGAAGCGTAACCTCTTGTTTCATCCCTTAGCTCCCCTTTCCTGTCTCAAAAAACAAAAAAATAAAAGCCGCAGGAAGATATGTAACATATCCTCCCGGGCTTTTATCCCTCCGTGGACACGGCCGCTGTGCCGTGCGTCTTCTCTCGGACCAGACCGGCGGTACATGCAGCCGCGGAACCCTAGAAAACAATTGTGTATGTTGTTGGATGAAGCAGATAAGCTGACAGGCATGATCGAAATTTAAACAGTTATGTTAGTTAATATAACATATAATTTTTAATTTTCAAGCGCCATTTTGAAGGGCGACTTGATTTCATGTCTTTATACCTAACGCACACTATGTTCCCTTATGATTTACAGCACAAAAAAAGCCCCTATCGCAAAAAGAGGCCCATGCTTGTGTGAGGCTTGTTTACGGATTTCTTATCGAAATGGGACTTTACTCACTAAAAACAGGTACTTGGAAATGGACGATCAATGAAGAACCTCGACCAGGAATCCGCCAGGCGCTTTGACGTAGAACGTCCAAGCATGAGAGCGTTCCGGGGGATTCACGTCAAATCCATCCTCTCTCAACCTTTGGTTGATCTCGTTCACCCGCTCCTCGCTGGCTTGAATAAAGCCGATATGAAAAGTTTCGGGATAGGCGACTTGCTTGCCTTTCATCAACGTAAGCACGAACCCGCTGTCGTCAAACAGCACGGCAAAGCCGCTTCCGCGGGTCGTTCCGATCTGCAAATCAAAGTAACGAACCAAAAATTCCGCAGTTGCTTTCACGTCGCTAACGGTTAGATTAAGATGGTTTAACCTCACGGCCGTTCTCCCCCCAATCGAAAGGTGCTTATAACCATACTTTAACAGATTATGTTCAGACGAACAGCTTGCTAAGGTTTATTTTGAACTTATGTTGACGGCAACATATCTGAATGTTATCTTAGTTTCAGGATATATGTTGACGACCACATATTAGGGAGGAATAACCGAATTGAAAATCAGCGACAACGATGGAGCTGCTGAGAATGAAATCAGTGCCGTCACCCGATTTCCCGTTAGCTTTTCGATTTTCAGCCTGGCTCGTTCCCATCACCGCGTTGCGGGACAGCTGCTTCGGGAAGCAGGCTTATATCCCGGGCAGGAGCTCGTACTGATGCAGCTATGGCAGCGGGACAGCCAATCGCAGAATAGTCTCTCGAGATCGCTGCGCCTTGATCATTCGACCATCGCGAAGTCCGTTCGGCGCCTGGAAGATGCGGGGCTCGTCTCCTGCAGCCGCTCGGCGGAAGACAAACGAGTGACG
Source organism: Cohnella hashimotonis (assembly GCF_030014955.1). Taxonomy (NCBI): domain Bacteria; kingdom Bacillati; phylum Bacillota; class Bacilli; order Caryophanales; family Paenibacillaceae; genus Cohnella; species Cohnella hashimotonis. The sequence continues at coordinate 494,456 of NZ_JAGRPV010000001.1, read as the reverse complement.
CTCGTATCGCTCACCCAGGCAGGTCGCGAAGTCGAATCCAGAGTCAACGAGGCCTGGAGCAAGATGGAAGAGATCACGATTGAAAATCTGAACGATGAAGAAAAGGCGCAGTTCGTCGCTTTGGCCAAAAAGATTACCGCCGTACTCGAAAGTTGATTCGAATCAATCAAAACGATGAATATCAAAGGAGAGATAAAAATGTCTGACAAGACCATGCAAGCGATTCAGGTTCATGCGTATGGCGGTCCGGATGTTTCAAAAATACAAACGATCGATCGCCCCCAACCTGCGGCTGACGAAGCGCTCGTTCGCATCGTGTATGCAGCAGTCATTCCGCTCGACTTCAAAATTCGCAACGGCTGGCTTCAACAGGTTTTTCCGGTAACCATGCCCTACACCCCCGGTTTTTACGCTTCGGGGGTGGTTGAAGCGACAGGACCGGACGTAACGGCGTTCGCGCCCGGCGATCGCGTTTTCGGTACGATCAGAGGCGCTTATGCGGAATACGGCGTCGCTAAAGCCCTGGAGTTGGTAAAAGTGCCCGATCGCCTCGCCTTCGAAGACGCGGCGACGATTAAAGCAGGCGCCGAAGCGGCCTGGAAGGCGCTGTTCACCGAAGGCGAACTCCAAGCCGGTCAAACCGTTCTCCTGCATGCGGCTGCGGGCGGCGTCGGACAGTTTGCCGTACAGCTGGCCAAGTGGAAGGGAGCGACCGTCATCGCCACGGCTTCAACCTCTAACCTGGACTTTGTCAAGACGTTGGGCGCGGATCAAGTCTTCGACTATACGACGACAAATTTTGAAGACGTCGCCGGCGAAGTAGATCTGGTCGTCGATTCGGTTGGCGGGGAGACGGAGGCGAGGTCCTGGTCCGTTCTGAAAAAAGGCGGAATCTTCGTCTCGTTGACGCAAGATCCATCCCAGGAGAACGCCCGGAAGCATGGCGTTACAGCTAAATTCAACACCGAATGGCCTACCCGCGAGGACTTGGAAAGCTTAACGGAGTTAATTGCCGAAGGTACCATTAAAGCCGAAATAGATGCCATATTCCCATTAAGCCAAGCGGATAAAGCACTGGAGAAAAGCGAAGCCAGACACGGACGGGGAAGAATTCTGCTGGGCGTCATCCCCGAATAACAACGACAGGAATAGAACGCATGCCATAGCCGAACAGCCTGCAGGATTGTGCCTGCAGGCTGTTTATTTCCTCGATTTGCGAACACTATCCCCGGTCTAACCTCTCTCTAAAATACAACGCAAGTCTCCAGAGTTCCTCCATTGGCACCGCTTTTTTCGAACACCTTTCGACTCCTCTTTTCTTCGCTTCGCTTGTCCAAAGATAAGGATAAACAGAAATGCCTTGATTCCCGTCCAGCCGAGGAATAAGAGTCTCCCAGCGCCGCCATCGGCAAGGTTCGTAGAATCCCGATAAATCCCCCGTACAGCACCAATTCAAAAAGTCGGCATACCTTATCCCCAGGCATTCCCAGTCCAGCGTGTCGGGAGCAAGGTAAAAAATCTCCCCTTCCCCTCCATCAAAGCATCCGCCGTTTAAAGCAAAAAAACCGCCGATTACATCGTCTGCCACCAATAAAGCGTTATCCAGCTTGCAATCGTCCGTCCATGATGTAACCGATCTCGTTAAATGAGGATGACCGGAGCCCAAAACCCGCAGCCATCCGTGTTGAAGTAAAATACCGCCAGTTGAGTAGGCGACCGCGCCAAGCGCCGACTTCGTCGTTACCTGGAGCCGAAACAGCTCCTTTTCGCCTTGTTCTTTGAGAGCGGGAAGAAGAACCGCTCCATTGCGATTGTCAGATTTATAAATCCATTGTTTGATCGTGACGATCGCTGATTCATCCTCAAATACAAGCTCCTTGAGCGGCTTCATGCGGTAACTCCTCTAAAACGATAAGGGTATGAAACGACGAGCCTCCCCGCTTGGCAGCGAGGGGGCCCGTCCGAGTGCGTGTATCGTTATGATTGGCGCAGATCGACAGCGCGCCTCAGCGCCTCGACCGTCTCGGCTCTCGTCGCGTAGGCATGCGGACGGAACGCGCCGGCCTGATCGCCCACGAACAAGCCGTTCTCCGCCGCGGCCAGAACCGATGCCTTCGCCCAAGCGGAGATGTCCGCGCGATCGGCGAAGACGGTGCCCTTGCCGCCGGCCGCTGCCGGCCGAAGCTTCAGCGCCCGCGCCATCATGACCGCCATCTGCTCGCGCGTGATCGCTTCGTTCGGCCGGAAAGTGCCGTTCTCATAGCCGTCGACGATGCCGGCCGCCCGGGCCGCGGCGATCGCGCCGCGCGCCCAATGATCCGCCGCATCGCGGAAGGCGCCTGCCGACGCGTCGGCTTCCGCTATCCCGAAAGCGCGGACGATCAACTGTACGAACTCCGCCCGCGTCACCTTGGCGTTCGGCCGGAACGTGCCGTCCGGATAGCCTTTGACATAGCCTTGGCCGACCATGCTCAGAATGCTCGCCTCCGCCCAGTGGCCCGATATATCGCCGAGTGCGGGCAGCGGATCTCCGGAAGGAAGCTGTCCCGGAGCAGTCAGTACGGCAAACTTGGTAAAATGAATCGTTTCGCCGCTGACCGTGCCGCGCTCCCTGTCGATCGATGCGTTGTTTAACGGCACCCACTCGCCGGTCACCTCGTTGAGCCAATAGACGGCGACCGTGTCGGCCTTCGGGTCCAGCCGTACGCTGTCGAACGGCAGCGTGATCGTGACCGGCTTTAAAAACATGCCTGACGCCGACTTCGTGATGTCGTACACGCGGCTTACGCGGCGCGACGCATCGGGCAGCTGGCTGCCGGACTCCTCCGGCAGCGCCGCGATATTGATGCGGAACGCCGCGGGGAAGACGCCTGCCGGGAAGCGAATCGAAGCGCCCGATCCGGAGATCGTGCCTCCGACGGCCGGATCGATGCGCCAGCCGGCTTCCTCGGCCGGCTGGGCAGGCTGGCCGGTACCGCCGTTATTGCCGCCCGACGCCGCGAGCTTCAACACGTTGACAACAAACGTCTTCGTCTTCTTCACGGCGCCCTTCGCGACGGTCGCCGTCAGCGTTACGGCGGCGTCGCCCGCTTCGAACGCCGGACGACTCACCTTCCCGGTCGCCGCGTCGACGATCTGCGGCTTGTCCGACGACCAGACGATCGTCGTGCCGTTCGCGCCCGCGGACGGCAGCACGACGTTCTTTGTCGCGCCGTCCGGCCCGTCGCCTCCCGCATAACCGACGACAAGCGAACCGAGATCGGCCGTCACTGCCTCCAGATCGGTCATTTCGCCGCCGTTATTGCCGCCCGTCTCCGCGAGCTTCAATACGTTGACGACAAACGCCTTCGTCTTCTTGACGGCGCCCTTGGTTACGGTCGCCGTCAGCGTTACGGAGACATCGCCCGCTTCGAACGCCGGACGGGTCACCTTACCGGTCGCGGCGCCGATAACCTGCGGCTTGTCGGACGACCAGACGATCGTCGTGCCGTTCGCGCTTGCGGTCGGCAGCACGACGTCCTTCGTTACGCCGGCCGGCCCGTCGCCCCCTGCATACAGGATGCCAAGCGAACCGAGGTCGGCCGTCACCGCCTCCAGATCGGTCATCTGGCCGCCGTTATTGCCACCCGATTCCGCAAGCTTCAACACTTTAACGGAAAATGTCCTTGTTTGCTCGACGATGCCCTTGGTGACGGTCGCCGTCAGCGTCACGGCGGCGTCGCCCGCTTCGAACGCGGGCCGGTTCACCTTCCCGGTCGCCGCCTCGACGACCTGCGGCTTGTCGGACGACCAGACGATCGTCGTGCCGTTCGCGCTCGCGGTCGGCAGCACGATGTCCTTCGTCACGCTAGCCGGCCCGTCGCCCCCCGCATATACGATGGCAAGCGACCCGAGATCGGCCGTCACCGCCTCCTGATCGGTCATCTCGCCGCCGTTATTGCCGCCCGCCTCCGCGAGCTTCAACACGTTGACAAGAAATGTCTTCGTTTGCTCGACGACGCCCTTCGTGACGGTCGCCGTCAGCGTCACGGCGGCATCGCCCGCTTCGAACGCCGGCCGGTTCACCTGTCCGGTCGCCGCGTCGATGATCTGCGGCGCGTCGGACGACCAGACGATCGTCGTGCCGTTCGCGCTCGCGGTCGGCAGCGAGACGTTCTTCGTCGTACCGGTCGGTCCATCGCCCTCGGCATAGCCGACGGCAAGCGCGCCGAGATCGGCCATGACCGCTTGCAGATCGGTCATATGTCCGCCCGGCTCCGGCAGCTTCAACACATTGACAAGAAACGTTTTCGTTTGCTTGACGATTCCCTTGCTGACGGTCGCCGTCAGCGTCACGGCGGCATCGCCCGCTTCGAACGTCGGCCGGCTCACCTTGCCCGTCTCCGCGTCGATGACCTGCGGATCGTCCGACGACCATTCGATCGTCGTCCCGTTCGCGCTTGCGGCCGGCAGGGCGACGCTTTTCGTCACGCCGGTAGGCCCTTCATCCACTGCGTAACCAACGGCAAGCGTGCCGAGATCGGCTGTCACCGCATCCAGATCGGTCATCGCGACAAGGCTGCGCTGATCGATGTCGAAGACGCCATAATCCGTCCATGCATACTGCTCGTTCACCCGATAGCTGGCCGACACGACCGCCTGTCCTTGCCGCAGTCCCTTCAGTTCGCTGCCGGCGATCTCCGCGTACTGCTCGCCCGAGAGAACGCTCCATTCGACCTCGTCGTTCGGCAGCCGGACCGCATGGCCGTCGCCGTCGTAGGCGTATAGACGAAGCGACTGGCTGGAGGCCGAGCTCATCTCGCGCTGCATGCCGATGACGACCTTCTCGATGCGCCCGACCTGCGGATTGACGATCCGCTGGACGTACGCGTTATTCTGGCCGAACGCATCGGATGCCACGATCTCGACGTCGAAAGCCTGCTCTTCCGGCAGCGGAAGCCGGTAAGTGAAGCGTCCCGCGTCGTCCACCTCTGCCGGGTAGCCGTTCACCGTCACGGCGGCGCCGATATCGGTCTGGCCCGTCAGCTCAACCTGGCCGTCCGGGAACGCCGGATCGTCCACCGCCAGCATGGGACCGTTTTCCTTCACGACGACCCGGTACGTCTTCTCTTCGGCGTCGCCGTCGTCGTCGTAAACGACGACCTCGATCTCGTTCGTGCCTTCCTTCAGCACGACATTCGTCGTCCACGCCGCACCCTTGTACACGTCAGGCTCGGCGGAGGGATCGTACATGGACGGGTTCACCCGAACCTCCGTCCGGACCGCCTCGTCGCTCGTAAAGCCGAGCGTCACGTCTCCCGTGCTGCTGCGGAAATACGGCAAGCCGTCCGCATCCCGGTCCATCCGCACGACGCCGCCGGCCGGATCCGCCGGCTGCACCCTGAGGTCGAACACGGGCGGATCGGGCACCGGCAGCTTCAGCTCGACAGGCGACGACCACGCGCCGAAATAGCGCGCCGGCCGCTCTTCGGCCACATTGGCGATAACCGAGATATCGTAATCCGCGCCTGCGGCGAAGCCGTCGACCTCGATGTCCGCATACCGTTCCGGCTGACCGGAGGACGGTACCGGGTACTCGAAGAGCACGACAGGCGCTTTGTCGTCCGCCGGCTTTCCATAGATCGTATACGAACGCACGCCGTCCGCTTCGACCTTGTCCCAGCTGATCCGCTTCTTGCCGGCGCCGGCGTCGACCGCCTGCACTTCTTTGGCCCCCGGATCCCGTTCGATCATACCGTTTACCGTAACGTTGAACGATCGGCCCGCAGGCAGTCCGTACAGCGTCGTCTGATAATAGTCGCCGTTGCTCTCGTCGCCGGCGTTGGGCTCGCCGTAATACGGAATCGCATACGACTCGCCGTTCGCGGCCGTGAGCCGGACGACATACTCCGATATGCCCGCGATGGGTGCCCAGGCGGCGGTATACTGCCCCAACTTAAGCGGATCGTCGACGAATGCCCAGTCCGCAGCCGGGTACCCGGCGTAAGGATCGTCCGCCGTGCCGCCGGGCGCTTCGCTTACCGCCTGCACGACGATGCGGTACGTCTCGGGCGACCAGCCCCGGATCTCCGCCGCATAACGATCCGTTCCTTCCTCATAGGGCACGAACGTCCAGTTGGAGCCGTCCGCCGGCTTGCCTTCCCCGTCCACCGTGAAGATATAGTAACCGGCCACATGGTCGCCTGCCGACGCGTCCCATTCGACCTTCAGCGCGCCGCGGCCGATCGCCTTGGCCGTTACGTTGTCCGGCGCGGTCGGCACCTTCGGATTCGCGACGGCGAAGGGCGCGGAATCGCGGAAGCTGTTCTGCAAAAGCGCGCCGCCGGCGTCGTACTGCTTCAGCACCGCGACAATCTTGTAGGAGCCGCTCGCAATGCCGTCCGGCAGCGCCGGACGGATCGTCGCTTCCTCGTCCGCCAGCGTCTCGTCCGCAGCGATCCGCGAGAGGAACGGCGTCGCGGCATCGACGCTTTGCAAATACAGGTCGACCTTGGTACGCCCGTCCGCAGGCTTCCGGGTCAACGCGAGATCGATCGCCGCCTGGCCGCCGTCCTGCTCCGCACGAATCGTGCCGATCTCCGGCGTCGGCGCGGCGTCGAACGCTTCGAACGTCGCCGGCATGCTGCTTGTCAGCGTCCACGTGCCGGCTTTGCTCCGCTCGGCGGGCACCGTAATCGCGATATAGCTCTGCACGGCTCCCGTGTCCGGATCGGTGTATTCGCTCCGGTACACGTTCGCGCCGTCGCCGTCTTCGACCAGCGGCATCTCGACGCCGTCCGGATCGGCGAGCGTCAATTCGATGTCGCTGCCTCTCGCGTACTTCGCTTGCACGAGCAGCGCTTCGCCGCCGGCGGATTCGAACGTCGTCACCGTCTTTGCGGCCAGCGACCGCACGGCGCCGGATGCCTTCTTGACCGGAAGCTGCTTCAGATTGGTGCCGATCGCCAGCCGTTCGGGATCGGCCTCGCCTTCAGCCGACAGCGCCGACAGGGCCGACACCGCCGAGAAGCCTTTTTGATCCGGATTGAAAAATTGCAATTGCTGCGTGCTCCACGTGTAGCGCACGCCGACCGGGATCGTGCCCAGCGCCTTGGCGTACGCCTGCACGAAGTTCGTGTTGAGCGCCGCGGACGCGTCCGCGAGCTTCAGCCCGGGGAAGATCGGCGAGTACGGGGGAAGCTGTACGGAGCCCCGGACGTAGCCGCCAAAATAAAATTGCGATGACTCGTTGTTGTAGCTGAGCTCGACCGATGCCTGGCCGACGAGGACGTCGAGCAGGCTGATGCGCCCGCCGACCAGCGCCCCGGACACCGGATAGAACATGATCTTGCCCGTCATGTCGGCGATCGGGAAGAAGTACAGGTTCGCCGTTCCGCTTAATGAGGCTTCCCGCGCCCCGATGGACAGCTTGACGTTGGAGGCGCTCAGCGCCCGCTTGCCGAGCAGGACGGGCGAGACCGTATCGGTCACGCCGAACCAGAAGCTCCCGCCAAAATCGGGATAGATGCCCTTGGCGATGCTGTCGCGGATCGTATGCAGGCCCTTGATCTCCCCGCCGAGCTGATTGATCGTAAGCGGAATGTTCGGGATGTTGATGAACCCGGCGTTATCCGCGTACTCGGCCATGAATTCGTCCGGGAACACGACGACTCCGCCCTCCGGCGTCGGCACGGTAAAGATGCCGAACTTTCCCTGAATCCGCGAGCTGCGGTTGAAGCTGCCGCCCGATCCGGTCGGAACGGACTCCAGGTTCGGCAGACTCAGCTTGGCGTATATGCTGTACAGATTCTGGATCGAATCGATGCGCAGCCGTCCCTCGACCCCGCCGGTCTGGCTGGGCTTCAGGCTGTCCATCGTGACGAACGGCCCGATCTTCATCTGCGGCAGTCCTACGCCCGCTTCCAGCGCGAACTTGATCTGTCCGTCCTCGTACACGCGGAATTGATCGACCGCCACCTCCGCATACAGCAGCTTGCTTAGCGCGGCGTTGTCGCTGGCCCCGAAAAAGCGGTACAGCGTCTTCATGATCGACAAAATGTCGAGCGAGCCCTTGAATTCGGCCGCATACTTCTTCGCGTCCGGATCGTAGACGACCTTCACCTGCTTGATGCCGAGCACGTACGGTCCGACGATCGCCTGGGCGTCGTCGCTGAATCCGAACACGTTCGGATTTTTGATCTTCATATCGTTGACGTTGAAGGTAAAAGCCTTCTTCCAGATCAGCGGCGAATTCGGAAGATTGGTGAGTTGCTTCAGATAGATGCGGCTTTGGTCGTTGCCGCTGACGACCGCCTGCGTCGCCCTGTCGTAGACGAGACCGTTGTCCTCGTATTCGTACGTGACCGGCTTGACGACGATCTCGCCGGGCATGTCCGCTTCGAACTCGGACACGGTCAGCTTCAGCACGTTGCCGAGCGTTACCGCCTGCGACGGCTGGGGCACGACGGAATACGTGCCGTCGCCCATATCCTGAATGTTGCCCTGGATGCGGAGCACTTCCTCCTCGCCCGCCGGGACGGGAGGCAGCGCGCCGCCTTTGGCATAGTAAATCTTGTTCGTCCGCTGCGTATACTGCCCGCCGATGTCCGTACGCGTTTTGAGCAGATCCTTCTTCGTGATCAGGAGCGTGCCGTACCCGCGCTTCATGACCGAGATGTCGTCGGTAATGCGGATCGTGTCGGGACGGTACATGCCTTTGCTCAGATCGTGCTCCACGCCGATGCCGTAAGAACCGAGCTGCAGCTGCGGCAGCATCACGGACAGCTGACTGTCGCTGTCGACGGTCACGTACTTGGATTCAATGTTTGTCCGCACGCCGCTGGCCGCCTGGATATAGACGTGCCAGCGGTCCGGGGCGTCCTTGAGAAAGTTCAGGTTGCTGCCGTAGATAACCGCCTTGCGGAACGTTTCCTTCTCGTACATGCGGTTCGGCGCGACGGCCGTGAACTGGATATCCGGCGGCTGCCGGAAGTCGTTCAGCACGACGATATGCGCCGTCTCCTCCCGCATCTTCACGCCGGGCGCGGCGGGATCGCCTACCGTGATGCGCACCTTGAAGGCATAGACGTTGACCGCGTCGGCGCCGGTCGCAACGAACCGCCAGCGGAAGGAAAGCCGCTCGCCCTTGGCCACCTCCGGGACATAAGTAACGCTCTGGCTGCCTCCGGTCAACGCAGCGCTGCCCGGATATACGATCTCGACGCGCACGTCGCTTTGGGCGACCGACTTGGGCAGGTTGTTGGCCAGCTCGGCGGACAGCTCGAACGACGCCTGGCCGCCGGCCTCCGCCGTCACCTTCTGCGGCGCCGAGACGGTGACCGCCATATTGTCGAGCAGCGTCTGCCGCTGCTTCATCTCGCCCATTCCGATCAAGGTCGAGAACGAAGCGGACGCGCCGCCGGCCAGGGCGGCTTCGTCCCAGTAGACGGCAACCGCGCTGTCCGCCGTTCCGTACAGCCCCCCGTCCGCCGTATAATCGGTCCACTGGCTCCAGTCGTATTTCCATTTGGTCGCCGACAGTCCGTTCCAGTGACCGAAAATGACGCGCGACGGCTTCTTCTCGCCGAAGCCGTACAGGGTGCCGTAAGCGATGACCGACGGATCGTCGATATCGTCCATCGCCTGCCAGTACAGCGGCACGTCGGCGGGACCGAATTCGCGTTCGCCGATGACCGGGGACAACTCGCCCGGCGCCATCAGCAGCGGTCCGTCGTTGTCTCCGGCCGTGACGTCGAGCAGAATCCGCGTCCCGAGCTTGACGCTCTTGCCGGACTTGTTGTCCACCCGGTACGACAGCTTGGCATTGCCCGCGGGCAGCGTCTTGTCGGTCTGCGGCACGAGCTCGACCGTCTGGCGGATGTCGACGCCCCTGTATCGCCACACCGACACGATCCGGTCGCCTTCGACGGCGGGCACTTGCACGAAGTAGCCGTACGGCGCGGATGCCGGGCCGTAATCATGTCCGTAGATCGCTTCCTCGCCGTCGATCCGGAAGCTCGTAAACGACGTCTCCGGCGTCTCCGGATTGTAGACGAGCGGCTGATCCTCGTCTCCGGCACGAACCGGATCGCCGCCGGTCGTTCCTACGCCGATCCGCCCGTTCTGCTCGTTCACGCTGATGCGGAGCACATCGTCCGAAAGCTGAGGCCGTCCGGCCGCCAGCGCCCACCCGGGCGCCAGGCCCGAGACCGCCACCGCGACCGCGATTGCCGCGGCAGCCGTTTTTATCAATCGCATGCGCATTGACCCGTTCTCTCCCTTTTCCTACTGCACATTGATCTGTCCGACGAAGGTCCGCCGTTCGCGGTCCTGGACGTAAAAGGTGTACCAGCCCGCTTCGTTAAGCGTAAGCGTCCGGCCGTCGATCGGCGTGCCGCCGCGCTTGAAGGCGCCCGCCGCATGCTTGCCGGGAAGATACTTGAACACCATCTCGTCGCTTTCCTGGCCGGCGATGTCGAAGCGCAGCGTCCCTCGCGACACCGCGACGTCGCCGCGCAGACGGATGCCGTTCACGAACATGCTGATCCCGTTCATTTCCATGACCGACACGCCCCGTACCCCGCGCGCGGTGTTGCCCGCACTGTCGGAGACGGTATAGACGATCTCGTAGTAGCCGCCTTTGTACACGTCGACCTGGCTGGATACGCCGACCTTCGCGGATACGTCGCCGTCCCGATTGTCGACGGCCGTAAAGCCGGGCTCGTCGAACAAGAACGGCAATCCCTGATAGACCGGATAAGTCAGCGGTCCATTAAGTGCAAGTACCGGCGGTTCCTTGTCGATATTGGCAACGGTAGCCTTATACTCGCGGATGACGCCGTTGCCGTCCTTGACGAGAAAGACGAACTCGCCGTTATCCGCAAAAGTATAGGACGCGCTTCCCCCGTTGTTGATCACCGCGAATCCGCCCGGCAGCTGCACGGTCGCCGTCACCGGCTTATTGGTCAGCGCCGTCGTGCTGTAGGAGACGGATACGGCGGGCGCGGTACTGTCGATCCACGTCACGGCCGCCTTGCAGTTGCCTTCGTTCACATAGCCTCGAAGCGCGCTTCCGGCCAGGTCCTCGACCTCAAACACGTGCTCGCCGTTCGACGCGAACGTATAGGACAGCCAGCCGTTCCGATAAGTGATGCCGTCGCCGACGCCCGGCTTGACCCGCTTGCCCACGTACAGATAGGCCGTCACTTCGCCCGCGGTCGGCTGGCTGGTCGAATAGATGACCGCCCCGCCTCCGGCCAGAGGGCCAAAGCCGGTCTTGTCGATCTGACCGACGGACACCCGGATCGTCTCCGTCTCTCCGCCGTCCGGCTGAATCTGAATCGAAAGCGGCGAGCCAAACGGCGTCGCTTCCTTGATCGCAAGCGTATGCGACGTGTCCGCGGCATTCGGGTCGACCCCGTCCCAGTTCAGGATTTTCGCCGGCACGCCGGTCGTCAGCGTCAGCATCACGTCCTGGTTGGTCATCTCCGTCGTGCTGAAGCTCGCCGATACGGTCGTGGCGGACGACGCGGGTCCGATTACGTAGGCCTGCGCGTACGGGTCGCCTGCTGCCGTTCCTTCCGCATCGAGCGCCTGCGCGCGCAGCAAATATTCGCCGTCCGCGCCGTTAAGCACGATCTCCTGTCCGCTCGGCACGTTCTTCCAATCCTGAACGACGGCGCCGTCGGCCTTCTCGATCCGATAGCGCACGTCGCCTTCGGCCGCCAGCAAGCCCGCCGCATGCGTATAGAGCCGCAGTCTGTGCTCCGGCGCCGAAGCCAGCCGTCCCTGCGCATCGATCCGATCGACGTAGGTCGCCTTCAATTCCAGCGTGTCGTCGCCGCGGATCACGTAGTAGGAGGATGCGGCAGCGACGATATTGGCTTTGTTGCCGGCCGCGAACGGATCTTTGTCGTATGGCGGCTGCTTGTGCCGCTGCTCGACGCCCCTGACGTAGACGTACAGACGGAAGCTCGACCTGAAGCCCGAGCCGTCCCTGAAAAGCGGCGTCGTGTCGATGCCCGCATGCGCCGTCTTGCCGCCCGCGGCCAAGGGCACGTCCGTCCACTTGGCGCCCATCGACTCGCATGCGCCCGGACTGCGGGCGCAGAAGTCGAATTCGCTGACCATGTACTGTACGGCGCCCAGTCCCGTGTTGTCGGCGACATCGGCTTCGATGACGTAATCGCCGCGGGCGAGCGGCTGGTCCGCAAAGTCGATCGTAAGCGGCGTCGTATCCTTCATTAGCTTGACCGGCGTGGGATTGGTCGCGTTTTTGTCGGTCAGGAAGCGATCCGCGTCGTAATACACCTGCTGCCACATGAAGCCGCCCGTGACGGCGTCGACGGTTTTGACGTACAAATAGTACGTCCCTTCGCCCAGAGACGCCGTATCCGTGGATGGCATGACAGCCCAGTATCCTTCATACTGGCGCCCGTTCAGCGGGTTGGTCTCGACGGCGCGATAGGTGTCCGAGAATGGCTTGACCGGCAGGTTGTCCACCGGCAGGTTGGAACTGGTACTCCACAAGTAGCCGCTCGCCGTCAGATCGACGTCGGCATAGCCCTTGTAGCCGTTCACCGACTTCTGCCCCGTGCTGTACACAAACGCAGCGAGCCAGGTATACGCGTTTCTCGGCATCTCGTACGTTTGCCGCAAAAATTTGAAATCCGCGACCGCCGTGCGCAGGACGTCCGCTCGCATCATCGGATCGGAGCCGCCGTCGCCCAGCATGCCGAGGTATCGCCCCCCCGCATCGCCGGAGCCCCCGCCGATGACATAGAAGGGATTCATCGTGACCCGGGATTCGACGAACCCGCCGGGTCCGGGATAAAAGAGGGTGTAGGGCCTCCAGTTGCCGCCGCGGTCCCGCACCTCGATCGCCAAATCCGCCGACTTGCCGCGCGCTTCGGGCGGCACCGGAATATAGTTGCGCTCCGCCATCGTCGTCCAGTCGACCGACTTGCTGTACATGCCGGCGCTCAGCCTGTACTTGAACTCGAAGTCTTGCGGATCGAGCACGGCGTCCTTCACGTCGACGATGATCCGGTCGACGGACAAGCCGCTTGGCGGCTGGCCGCCGCGCTGAAGATCGCTTGGATTCGGCGTGATCGTCAGCGTCGGATATTCGCGCTTGAACTGAACCGCGGCCATGCCGCCGACGCCCGACAGGTCGATGGCGGTCGTCGACTTGATGACCGTCTGTCCGTTGTCCGGATTGATGGCATAGTACTTGACCGAGCCGTATTGGCCGTCGAGCGCCAGCTTGCGGTCTAACGTGAGCGGCCCGCTCGGACTGGAAGTCCCCGGATCGAAACGGAACACAAGCGTATGGTCGCCTTCCTGCTTCTTAATGACTGCAATCTTGTGCTCCCACCAGTTCAGTGCGCTCTCTTTATCGAAATCGTATAACGCGCCTTCGGTGAATCCTGCCAGCTTTTCTTTCACCGTAATCTTCCATTCCATCCAGCCGTTCGGTCCTACGACATACCGGTTCGCGTACGACTGGTAGACGACGCCAACGTCGCCGGCCGTCACCTGCACCGAGACTGCCGTAAGCTTGGGCTGCTCGTCCGCCGCATGCGCAGTCGACGCGATCGCCGCCGCAGCTATCCACGCGACGGCCGTCAATGCGATTCGATGGCGCCATCCCCCGAGAAGACGGCCGCCCTTCGCGAACGAGAGGACGAATTCGCGCATCAGGCGGCGCGCCGTCTCGTCTCGCAACGGCATGTTCATCTTGCGTCTCATCTTTGTTTTTTCCCCTCCGCGCTATCAAACGTCGATGAACTAGAATGCCGCTTGCTCCTCCGGCCTTCTATTCCTCCACGCTTAATTGTAGGGTTCGGGATACGAATGACCAGTTACCGGCGTCATGATGACGAAATTTGTCAAAATCTCTCCGCATCTGGGCCCGCAGCGGTATAATAGGAACATCGAACGTGGAGGCGGAGGTTGTTCTTTTCTAATGATTCGCGTAGTCATCGCCGACGATCAGACGCTGATGCGGGACGGTCTGCAGACGATCATCGATTTGCAAAAAGATATGCAAGTGGTCGGCGCGGCCGAGAACGGCGAGCAGGCTTGCGAGCTTGTCCGCGAGCTGCGCCCCGACCTTGTGCTGATGGATATTCGGATGCCCCTTCGGGACGGCATCGAGAGCACCAAAACGATCAAGCGGGAGCACCCCGACACCGCCGTGCTGATCCTGACGACCTTCGCCGAGGACGAGTATATCGTCGATGCGCTGGCGAACGGCGCCTGCGGCTATATGCTGAAGGACCTGCCCGCGCTCAAGATCGTCGAGTCCATCCGGGACGCGGTCAAGGGCCAGCTGATGCTGCCCGCCTCCGTGGCCGCGAAGCTTGCTTCGCGGCTCGCCTTCCTGTCGAAGGCGCCTGCCGACGTGCTCGATCCGAAGCGGCTTCGCCAGGAAATGATCCGTTTTACCGACCGCGAGAAAAAGGTCATCCTGCTCATGCTCGAGGGCCGCAGCAACCGGGAAATGGCGGAATTTCTGTTCATGAGCGAAGGAACGGTTAAAAATTACGTCAGCGTCATCTACCAGAAAATCGGCACGAACGACCGTGCCAAGGCGCTGCTGCTGCTGCAGGGTCTCATGCGGGAAGAGGAGCCGGAAGGCCGGGACGCGGATTGAGAGCCGGAAGCGGATCGAAGACTGGTCGCGGATCGACGTCGGGAGAGAATTGACGCCGGGAACAGACCGCCGCAAGCCTGCACGCAAATCATGACTTCAACAATGACCGCCGTCACTGGTCACGCGCCGAAAGAAGCGGCGATGATGGTGCTACGGCGCAGCCGAATACCCACGAGCCGGAATGGAGAGTTCCATGTTGTTGTCGAAGACCAAACCGTATATCGTCATGCTGATCGTGCTGGCGATCACGATCGTGCCGCTCGTGCCGTTCGCGGTCCTCGACCACCGCGTCACGCCTTCTTACGCCAACGTTTATTCCGTCGGCGCGCAGGACAAGCTCCGCGCATACGTCGGCGACCTGCCGGGCGACCGGCTTGAAGAAGCGCCTTGGCGCAGCGCCAAGGACGTATGGCAGGAATACCGCGGCCGCAAGACGACCGGGTACTTCTGGTATGCGCTCGAGCTCCCGGACAACCGGTGGCGCGACCCCAATTTGTTCGTGCAGGGGATGCTGCATTACGAGGTTTATCTGGGGGGCTCCGTCATTCTGGAACGCGGCATGCGCGAGCCGTACGAGCGCCGCATCGTGCCCGGGTCCAGCCTGGGGCGCGCCTCGTTGCCGCTCGACCCGTCGGCCGATCGCACCTTATATATCCGCGTATACAAAGACAATGAATATGCAGGCGCAGGCGGCGTTTATATTCGCAGCTATGCCGATCAGCTTGCCGCGTTGTTCGGAGATTACGCTTATTTGATCGCGCTCGGCTTCGTCTCTGTGTTGATCGGCGCGGGCGCGCTCGTTTTTTTCTTTTCCCGCCGAGACCGCAGCTACCTTTATTTCGCCTTGTTCGCCCTCTACATCTCGTCGCTGTGCGTCGGTCGGGCGTATCCCATTCTGCAGCTGTTCGCGGATACGTACCTGTATCCCTACTATTTGAATGCGTTCGTGCCGCTTGGCGTCATGTGCTTTCTTCTGTTCTACGAATCCGTTTTCGGTCCGGGTTACCGGAAAATCGTTCGTCGGCTGTGGCAGGCCATGCCGCCGATTTTTCTCGTCACGGTCGGCGCCGCCGTCTTCGCTCCGCCTGCCTACCCGGCGACGAACACGGCTTTTTTCCTGCTCATGATTCCGATCATCGCGATTGTGCTTGGGCATTCCGTCGCCCATTACCGCAGGCAGCGGAGCGCGGAATCGCTCTGGTACCTGGCCGGCTTCTCCGCGCTCGGTCCCGTGCTGGCCGTCTACTGTCTCTCGGCCGCGGGCATCTGGTGGTGGTGGCTGGACCGTCTTATTTTCGAGCAAAGCCGGTTCATGCACGCCTTCTTCGTGCTGCTGTTCTGCATGGGGATGGTGCTGCGGGAAAGGGTGCGGGCGGTGTACGCGCAAGCCGAGCGTCACGCCGAAGAGCTAGAACGCAAGAGCACCCGGCTGACGGAGCTCGACAAGCTGAAGGACGACTTTCTCGCGAACACGTCGCACGAGCTGCGTACGCCGCTGAACGGCATTATCGGCATCGCGGATACGCTCGCGCGCGGCGCGGCCGGCCCTGTCGGCGAGCCGATTGCCGACCAGCTGCAGATGATCGCCGTCAGCGGCAAGCGGCTCTCGCACATGGTCGACGATATTCTCGACATCTCCAAGCTCAAGCACGGCGATCTGCGGCTGCAGCGCGAACCGATAGCCCTGGCGCCGCTGACCGGCGTCGTCGCCGCGCTCGTGGCCCCGCTTGCCCGGGATAAGGGGCTGCGCGTATCGGTCGACATTGCGGACGATGCGCCGCTCGTATTCGCCGACGAGAACCGCATTCAGCAGGTGCTGTTTAACCTGATGGGCAATGCGATCAAGTATACCGATGCCGGCGTCATTCGCGTGACGGCCAAGCCGGTCGGCAGGGAGCTGCACGTATCGGTCGCCGACACGGGCGTCGGCATCGATCCGCAGGAGCTGCCGCGGCTGTTCGAGCCGTTCGAGCAGGGCGAAGCCGGCTTGCGCGGCGCCGGACTCGGCCTGCCGCTAGCGCGGAAGCTCGTCGAGCTCCACGGGGGCTTGCTTTCCTGCGTTTCCGAGCCCGGCAAGGGCAGCGTGTTCACGTTTACGCTGCCGATCGCGGAGCGCGGCGAGGCGGCAGCGGCGGCGGAAGAAGCAGTAGCGGCGGCTGTGGCGGGAGAAACAGTGACAGCCGAAGCTGCAAAGGCAGCTGCGATAGCCGCGATCGCCGAGACAGCGGCAACGGTCGCGATCGCCGAAGCAGAATCGGCGCATGACGCCCTTGACGACGAACCGATTGCGCCCGCTCCGGTTTCCGTACCGTCCCCTAACGCTCCGAACGCCGACCTGGCGGCAGCCGTCGCGCTGATCGTCGACGACGATGCCATTAACCGCCAGGTCCTGATCAATCTGCTGTCGCTGCAAGGGATGCAAACCGTACCGGCGGCCGACGGTCGGGAGGCGCTGGTGTGGATCGCCGCGAACGGCAAGCCCGATATGGTCATCGCCGACGTCATGATGCCGATCATGAACGGCTACGACTTGTGCCGGACCCTGCGCCTGTCTTACGACGCCGGGGCGCTGCCGATCCTGCTGCTGACCGCCACCGGCAGTCCGGCCGACATTGCGGCCGGATTCGACGCAGGCGCCAACGATTATCTGGTGAAGCCCGTCGTCTTCGACGACATGCTTGCCCGCGTGCGCGTTCACCTGCAGCTGTCGCGGCTGACGGGTTCGCTCGAGCGGCTCGTGAAGGAGCGTACGGCCGAGCTGGAGCATGCCAACCGGCAGCTGATCGACTCCGTGCATGAGACGGCGCAGGCGCTTGCGGAAGTGTCCGTGCTGGAGGAGCGCAATCGGATCGCGCATGACATGCACGACCAGGTCGGCCACACGCTGACGGCCGCGATGATCCAGATCGAAGCGGCGAAGCTGCTGTTCGACGGCGACCCGCAGCGGGCTGCCGGCAAGCTGGATGTCGCCCGCGAGTCGGTGCGGGAAGGTCTCGACGAGATCCGGCGCACGGTGCGCATGCTGAAGACGGCCGACGAGCAGGAAGCGCTGCTTCCTGCGCTGCATAGTTTGCTTCGCCGGACGGAAGAGCTGACCGGCGTTACCATCGATTACACGATCGAGCCGCTGCCCGCGCTGGACGAAGCGCTCGGCGCAACGCTGTACCGCGCGCTGCAGGAGGGGTTGACGAACGGAATTCGTCATGGCGGAAGCCGCTCGTTCGCCTTCCGATTGGGCGCCTCCGATGCTCAGCTCCGCTTCCGTCTGGCGAGCGACGGGCGACCGTACGAAGCCGGTCCGTTCGGCTTCGGCCTGACTGCGATGAAGGAGCGCGTGGACCGCCACGGCGGCGCGTTCGCCGTATCCGCGAACGGCGATGTCGGCTGCCTGCTCGCGATCGATATTCCGCTCCCGATCGTACCCTAACAACGCACGGCCGGTATGGAGTTCATAAAACGTCACTGACATAATGTCGTCAGTGGCGTTTTTGTATGATCGGAACAGGCAAACGCAAAGCGCTTTGGAGATATATGCGAAGTATTTCATTCAAGAAAGGATGATTGCTCATGAATTTTGCTTCTGTACGCATCATTACCGACGACGTGGATCGCCTTGTGGCGTTCTACGAGAAAATGACGGGGGTTTCGGCCGAACGCCCCGCACCCGTCTTTGCCGAGCTCGTTATGCCCTCGTGCACGTTGGCGATCGGTCACTCCCAGACGGTGCCGCTGTTCGGCGCCGGCTCTGCAGCGGCGGCCGCCAACCGCTCCGTCATCATCGAGCTCCGCGTCGACGATGTCGATGCCGAGTACGAGCGCTTGAAGCCGCTTGTCGACGACTGGGTTAAGGAGCCGACTACGATGCCTTGGGGGAACCGTGCCGCGCTGCTTCGCGATCCCGACGGCAACCTGATCAACCTCTTCGCGCCTGTGACGGAGGAAGCGATTAGACGTTTCAGCAGCAGGCAATGACGGACCGTTTAAGTGTGTACAACGAGCTTCTTCCTGCGTAAATTTCTTTTGGTAAAAAGTGACTTCCATGCATGCGAGAATAGCGCATATCTGCGCTATTCCGGGCATGAAGCGAGTAGTGGGCGGTCGACTGAACTTCAAGCAAGCGAGAATAGCGCAAATTTGCGCTATGCTGAGCATGACGCGAGCCAGTGGCGATCAACTGAAGTATTTGCATGCAAAAATAGCGCATTTCTGCGCTATTCTTGCATCGGTCGCGAGCCGGTGGCTGCCGACTGAAGGCTGAGCATGCGAGAATAGCTCATTTTTGAGCTATTTGGACAAATAATGTTGAATGATATAAACACTTTTCAATCAGCAATCGTCCCGCATTCGTTAAACAGCGCAAAACGTTGAAAGCACTCGTTCAAGGCTGTTCGCAATTGCTTGGTTGGCTTTACGTCTTTTTCGTACCAGATGTTTTTGACAACAAGCGTCCCGGTTTTTCGCTCCGCGATGATTTCGGCCCGGCCGATGAAGCTTTCTCCGTATAGGAGAGGCAATACGTAATAGCCGAATTTCCGTTTGATTGCTGGCGTGTAAATCTCCCAGGTATAATCGAATCCAAACCATTCGTTAATCAATTTTCTGTCCCACATGAAAGAATCTAGCGGGGCAATCAGCTCGCAGCGCCATTTCGGCGCTGGATTCTGCAGAACGGCTTCAAGAAGCGGCAAGTCTTCCGCTCGGCAATAAAGCGTATCTTTCATTCGTTCCACGGCAACGGCAACAATGCGAGCTTCGTGCAAAAGCTGACGGAAAACCTCGTTGCGGTGCTCCGCTTTTAATCCCCATATGTTTAACCAGGCATCGGATGCGCGATTCCATAACAGGCCAACGGCGCCGATTCGACGCAGTACTCGCCACTTATGATGCTCAAGCTCGTCCTCCAGCGGCTCTGGCGCATTCAGCAGATCCGGCGTTATGTACTTTCCGGCAATATCGTAATATTTGCGCGTTCCTTTTTTGTGATGGAGAATCAATTCGCCCGTCGAGTACATCTGCTCCAGCACCGACCGGGATGGATTGCTTCCGCTGCTCCAGTGAATGGCCGATCGCCAAGCGAAATTCCCGTCCAATTTAAGATCGTCGGAACTTAGCGGGCCGTGAAATCGAATGTGTGCGCGAACTTGCTCCATCAACGCTTCCATGTCGGGATAGCGCTCGGCATGCTGCCGTGCGGCCTGCCTGTAACGTTCAAAATACGGCCAGTCCTCGACAGGGATAATGGCCAGATTTTTGTCGGGATAATCGACAAGCAATCGCTCTTGATACAGGAGCTCGGCAAGCATATTCTTGGTAAATCCGTTGATTCGCGACTGCAGCACCAGCTCGGCGTTTTTTCCGCAAACATCGATGGGATCGTATTGAATACAGCCGGCTTGCCGCACAAAATCCAATACGCCCTGCTTTCCGATAAAACGGTATTCGCCTAATAGTCCGTGCTTCAATAGCAGAAACTGCCGTGCCTGGCGGTTCGTCAATTGGATCAAGCACACATCGGCTCCTTCATTTGCCTCTATCTTAAGCATCCAAATGCCCAAGGAATTCGAGTACACGCTGCAAGGCCAGCGTCGTCGCGTCTACGTTAAAGGACGGCAAACTGCTGTCTGCGAACAAATGTTGATCCCCCGGGTACAGGAAAAGCTCGGCAAGATCGGCCGTTGCCACGAGCTCGCGCGCTGCCTCAATATCGCCCTCATCCACCAAATACGGATCTGCGTCCATGCCGTGAATCTGCGCCGGCAGTCCCGCCGGCCAGGGAGATCCGAACGCCGAGGGCGGAACGCAAGCGTGAAACAGCAATGCACCACGAGCGCCTTCGCGAGTCTGGGCGAGCTTCTGGGCTGCAACCACGCCGAGCGAAAAACCCGCGTAGACGATCTCACGCGGAAGCGCATGGGCCGCCCTTATCCCCCGCTCGGCGATCTCTTCGAAGCCGATCTTATTGACATACGCCATGCCATCCTCCATCGCGGCAAACAAATGACCGTCGAAAAAGTCAGGAACATGAACCGTGTGCCCCGCCGCTCTGAGCTTGTCGGCGAAAGCGTGAATTCCCTTTGTCAGCCCCATGACGTGGTGCAATAAAAGAATCTCTGCCATTTTTATTCTCCTTCTCGAGAGATCGCTGTTCACGAAAGGTAACACTTGAATCGCTCCTACTTGTAGTGTACTTCAATATCTTTGACCGAAACAGTCATTAAAACAAGCTTCATAAACACCCGGTTTGACGATTAGCAGAAGATGTAAAGCCGCCGAAATCGCGCTGACCGCACAGGAAATCGATGATCTTGAGGCAGCGGCGAAAGGCTTCACCGACGCCCCCGTCCTTCCGCTTCTTTGCTGCCCACGGTCATCCATACCTGCACGGCGATCATCGCCATAACGATAAGGAGCATCGCGAAAATCGAAGATGTGAAGCTACCGCTCTGATCATAGATCCAGCCCATCAAAAGCGGACCGCAAGCCCCCATCACATAACCGCCCATCTGCGACATGGCCGACCAAGTCCCAGCTTCCTCCGCCGTCCTGGTCTCGCTAATCGGGAGCATCAGCGCCAGTGGGAACAATCCGCCCGCCCCGATCCCTAGAAAAAGGACCGCCGGAAGCATCGGAAACTGCAGCAGCAGCATGCCCACGCCTATAAGCTCCGACAAGCTGCATAAGACAAGCAGCAATTTGGGTTTTCCGGAACGTTTAACGACATGCGGAACAATCCATGCAATCGGAATCTGGATCATGGTGAAAATAGTAAGAAACATCGCGGAACTTGCCGGGCTGTATCCGAAGCTGCGGGCGATCGGCGAGATCCATGCTGTAATCGAGTAAAACATGCTGGCCATTAAACCGAAAAAAACAGTCAGTTGAATCGCTTTTTTGTTCGCGATCGGGAGTCTCTGACGCGTGGTTGCGTTCGATGGATGATGCTTGCGTCGAACCAAGGCAAGCCAAGCCATAAGCGCGAGCAAACCTGGAATGGCCCAGCAGGACAAGGCGAATGGCAAGTTATGTCCGCTGCGCGTGTATATCGGAATGGTGAAGCCCGAAGCCAATGCAGCGCCTACCGTCATCGATATCGAATAAACGCTGACGATGTCAGGTCTCTCCGGGAAATACTTCTTAATAAAACTGGAAAGCATCGGCCCGGCCAAGCTGATACCGATTCCTCCTGCAAGAGCAGTAACGAGCAGCATCAGGACAGAACTGTCGCTTCCCCGCAGTACCGTTGCTAAAGTAATGAGAATGAGCGAGAAAAAGACGGTACGTTCCAGTCCGATCCGATGGCTTATAACTGTCGCGACCGGAGAAAATATCCCCATGCACAAAACGGGCAATGTGGTAAGAAGACTCGCTGTCAAAGCGTTCATCCCCAACTGGGATTGGATCGTACCGAGCAAGACGGCCGCCGACGTAATAATGGGTCGTAAATTCAGGGCCGCCATACATAAAGCGAATAAATAAAATCGTTTTTTCATCGCTGCTCATCCCCCCTGCTGCTAAGTAAGGATGAGTATAGACCCCTGGCAATCATTGATCAATTCAATAAATAATATTATTATGATAGTTAAATACTATCGAAAAGAAGGTAAAAATGTGGATACTCGAAATATAATGTATTTTATGGCTGTATTTGAGCATCTTCATTTTACAAAGGCCGCCGAGGCTCTCGGCATTTCTCAGCCTACGTTAAGCCAGCAAATTCGCCTGCTTGAAGCAGATTTCGGTATCCCGCTCTTCGATCGCATCGGCAAAAAAGTGATCGTAACGGAGGCGGGCAAGCTGCTGCATCAATACGGAATAAAAATGCTGCAAGCCGAAACGGATGCGAAAAATGCGATTAAAGAACTTATATCCGAGAAACGAGGCACAGTTCGGCTAGCGGTATTGCCTTCGGATCTCGATTTCCGGTTAGTTCCGCTCTTCGTCGAATTCAAGACCCAATATCCCGACACCCAGCTTCAAGTTTTCTCGACGATCTTTGTAAGGGATGAGGTGCTTGCTCATAAAGTCGATTTAGGCATTGGACTTCGTAGTCCCGTCGATAAAAGACTGGTTCAAGTCCATCTGGGAAGCGAGCCCTACTACTTGTTTGTCCATACGGCAAGTGAGCTGGCCAAGAGGGATGAGATCGCTCTGGAGGAGCTCAAGCAGCATTCGCTTGTGATGTACCCGAAGGGCTATTTGGGTCGGGATTTGGTGGATGAAGCATGCAGAAAACAAGGCTTTGAATTGCCGACTGTCATGGAGGTGGACTCGGCCTCCTCCTTGCTGCAATTAGTTTCCGCCGGCGTTGGCGTCACTATACAGCCGAGAGACTTGCTTCAACAACATGTGGATTGGCCAGATATCGTATCCATCCCCATCTCCGAGCCTGCGCCCATTCGCCACCTGGAGCTGACGTACTATACAGACCGATTTATCAGCAAGGCCCAGCAGAAGTTGTCGGAGAGGCTCATTGAATTTTTTCAATCCAAAATGCGCTGATTGATTTTTTATTTTTACCCGGGTATAATTCAGATGAGCAGAAAGGAGATCCGCATGAATCATGCCCTAACACAATTAACCTGCACAGCATTTTCGGGCGAGGGGATCGTCGCCAGCGGTTCGTTGCAGCACGTCGTTACTACAGTGAAGGCTGCTCTAAGTGACAGTGAACGCACACAGCTGCTTATATTCGACGATTCCACGGGGAAGCCGATCGATGTCGATTTTCGCGGGAAAATAGATGATGTGCTTCAACGATTGGAAGAACAATTTAGCCGCTCATCCGATACGGAAGTGAATGCCCAGACGACACGGCGGGTCGGCCGCCCCAAGCTGGGTGTTGTATCCGGCGAAGTTACGTTATTGCCTCGGCAATGGGAATGGCTCAAGAGCCAACCTGGCGGGGCGTCGGTAACCTTACGCAAGCTGATTGATGAAGCTCGCCGCTCAGGAGAACAGCGGAGTACCATCCGAGAGTCACAAGAAGCAACCTATAACTTTATGACAGCGATGGCCGGGGACTTCCTTCATTACGAAGAAGCTTTGCGCGCACTGTATGCCGGTGATGGGGATCGTTTTAACCGCTTTATCGAAGATTGGGCGCCTGATATCCGAAATCATATCAAGAAATTATCCGCCCATGCCTTTCCGGAGAGGAGAATATGACCATGAACATTGTGAAAGTGAACGGCGTCGAGCTGGCCTATGACCATTTCGGTTATGAAACTGACGAGGCTATCCTCCTGATCGCCGGGCTTGGAACCCAGATGATCCGCTGGACGGTTCCGTTTTGCGAAGGATTGGCGGCGCGGGGGTTCCGAGTGATCCGCTTTGACAATCGCGACGTAGGCTGTTCAACGCATTTTAGCCACTATCGGACGATGGATTTTGCCGCATTGGCGACTGCGCTCATGTCGGGACAGCGACCGGACATTCCTTACACGCTCGATGACATGGCAAACGACGCGATCGGACTGCTCGACGCCCTTTCCATCGACCGGGCCCATATCGTTGGCAGGTCAATGGGAGGCATGATCGCCCAGATTGCGGCAAGCGAGTACCCTGAACGGGTTCTATCCCTCACCTCCATCATGTCCAGCTCCGGTAATCCCGCCCTTCCGCAAGCTTCTCCCGAGGTCATGGCGATGATGACGACACCGGCGCCGAACCCCTTTGAGGATGAAGCCGGCTTTTTGGCACACAGCCTCTCTTTTGCCAAACGCATTGCCGGCACGGGTTATCCGTTCGAAGAGGACGCTTATCGGGCCCTTGTTCTGGAGGAAGCCCGGCGTGCCTACGATCCAGGCAGTGTCGGACGACAAATCGCTGCGATAGCGGTCTCCGGCGATCGTCGTCCGCGGCTGGCGACCATAAAAGCACCGACTCTTGTCATTCATGGCGCGGACGATCCCTTGTTCGTCCCGGCGTGCGGCGAGGACACGGCTTCTGCCATTCCGGGCGCCGAGTTCATGCTGATTGACGGCATGGGACACGACATTCCGCATCAACTGTACCTGGTCATTTCCGATGCCATTGAGCGAACGGCTCGTCCGCAGTCTTGATCTCTCGGTTCTTCCTGGTTCATTCATAAACAAGAACCCAATATTTAGCACCAGGCTCTCCTTCCTCCACGACGGCTTTCCAGCCCCGATTCTTATAGAAACGGAGCGCTTTATGATTCTCGGAGACGCATTTTAACGTGACTGGTGTTCCAAGCTCGGCCACAGCGCTTTTGAGCAGCAGACCGCCAACACCTTTGCCGGAAGCAGTCGGGTGGACAAACAAATTGTGAATAAAGCGGTTAGGCACATATAAGGAGGCGAATCCGAGAACTTGGGCGTTCTCCTCCGCCAGTACAATTTGTTCTTCCGATGTATCCCGGTCAAAATCATCAAGCGTCATCTCATCAGCATGAGCCCAATGGAAACTTTCACGTCGGGCGTCCAAATAAATTTGTCTCAATCGTGGATAGTCTGTCATACTTGCTTCCCTGATGATCATCAGATCGATCCCCTATCAGCGTCACAGATTTGTTCGTATTCTATTATGGTGATTGAATAACTCAATTACAACGCGACTTTCACCCGACATTCATGAATGTCGGGTTTTGTGGCGACTGGCTCCCGCAGCCACGCAAGTGCCTATCAAATATCATTCGACT
This sequence comes from Cohnella hashimotonis, assembly GCF_030014955.1. NCBI lineage: Bacteria > Bacillati > Bacillota > Bacilli > Caryophanales > Paenibacillaceae > Cohnella > Cohnella hashimotonis. The sequence continues at coordinate 469,161 of NZ_JAGRPV010000001.1, read as the reverse complement.
TTCCTCAGTAACATATGTTACTCTTAACATATGTTGCTGAAGAGGCGAGGTGTATTCCATGTCCATCAAATTAGCTATACTGGGAATTTTAAGCTGCCAGCCATCAACCGGCTACGATCTCAAAAAAATTATCGAGGAATCGACCGTCATGTACTGGTCGGGAAACAATAATCAAATCTACAAATCGCTAGTTCAACTCCTCGAACAAGGCCTTGTCACGCACGAGGTTCAGCATCAAGAAAGCTCGCCGTCCAAAAAAATCTATACCATCACCGACAAGGGAGAGGCTGAGTTGAAGAGCTGGGCGCTTACTCCCCCCGAGCTGCCTGAATTGAAGAAGAGCTTCCTGACCCAATTGGCTTGGGCCGACCTGCTAAGTCCTGAGGAATTGGACAACCTTCTCTTGGCATACGAAAACGAGCTCAACATGCAAATCCTTTTACTGCAAGAAAAAAAACGCAGAGGCTTGTTCGCTCCGAATCGAACGACTCGGGAAATCTACTTGTGGGAGCGAATCGACGACAATATCGTCTCGTCGTATCGGCATGAGTTGAATTGGGTTCGGGAAATCCGACAAGAGCTGAAGAGGGGATGAGTAAATGAAAACAAAGTCGGCATTCAAATCCCAAAAAGGCCAAGGAGCAATTCTGCAATTTTATGACGCAATGATCGAACGTTGGCCTGTGCCCCACGAGAAAATAAACATTGAGACGCGTTTGGGAAATACGCATATCATTGCCAGTGGCGATGTCAAAGCTCCGCCGCTAATTCTGCTTCACGGCTCCGCCATGAACGCCGCCATGTGGATCGGCGATACGGCTGCGTATTCGCGTTCTTATCGCGTTTATGCCGTCGATATTCCGGGTGAGCCCGGCAGAAGTGCGGAGCAGCAATATCCTCTAAACGGCCCTGCTTATGCGGAATGGCTGTTTGACCTTTTTCAAGGCCTCGGCATAGAAAAAGCATCCCTTATCGGTATTTCGTTCGGCGCATGGATGGCGCTTAAATTTTCGGTGAGCTATCCCGATCGAGTCGATAAACTCGTATTGATCAGCCCTTCAGGCGTTGGCCCGCAGAAGCTGTCCTTCTTATTTAGAGCGCTGCCGCTTTTGTTTCTAGGAGATAAAGGAAAGAACAGATTGATCCGCATGGTAAATGGCGATCAGCCCGTATCCGAAAAAATGATGCAATATCAGAAGCTCATCGGAGAAAATTTCAATAGACGCGGCAAAATTCCTTTGTTTGCCGACGATGAATTAAAGCGTTTGACGATGCCTGCCTCGTTATTCGTTGGCCAGAAGGATATCATGCTGCATGCTGCGAAGTCAGCCGAACGTCTCAGGCATTTGCTGCCCCACGCCGATGTTCACGTTGATCCGAAAGCCGGGCATACGCTGATTCAGCTTACGGACAAGATCCTTTCGTTTCTGGCCAAGGATACTGTCCTTGCAGTACATTTCAAAAAGAGGTGAACGTATGGAACAATCAAAACAGGTATATGCGGTTACGGATCGTCTTGTTATCCGTCAATTCGGCTTGCAGGATACGGAGGCTTTTTATCGATACCGAGCGAATCCCACGGTTGCCCGGTTTCAATCCTGGGAAAATTACACTTACGAAGACGCGGAATCGTTTGTTGGCGAGCAAATTCATCATACGCCGGACCAACCGGGTACCTGGTTTCAATTCGCCATTGCATTGGCCGATTCGGATCGATTGATTGGGGATTGCGCGCTTCATACCCGGCTTGATGAACCCAGAATTGTGGAAATCGGCTTCACGCTGGCCCCGGAGCATCAAGGGAAAGGATACATTCACGAGGCGCTCGGGGCCATACTTCATTATATTTTTCGAATATTGGGGAAACACAAGGCCACTGCTTTTACGGATGTGCGAAACGAAAAATCCATCCGCGTTCTGGAACGTATGGGCATGAGGCGCGAAGGACACCTGCTGCAAAATTACATGTCAAAAGGAAAATGGGTCGATGAATATCAGTATGCCGTTCTCCAGTCGGAGTGGTCTAGTCAGAAGAGAGCAGCTCCTTTTTAAAAGGCCTCCATAATCAATCGTTCGGTATTCTGTTCCTTTTGATGTGGAGCAGCCTTGCGTTTCTCCTTTAACATGAGCCATCCAATAAGCAATGACGCAGCGCCAATAATGATTAGCAGCGCGCCTAACTCCAAGCCATAGGCAGTGAACGCTCCGCCTCGGTACGCCATCCCCCGCAAGATGCGGTTCAGCCAGTTCATGGGCAAAGGCCAGGCCGTATACTGGAAGAACAGCGGCAATGCAAGCGGCGTTAACTGAATGCCCGTAACCAGGAACGACGGGTAGACGATCACGCTCATCCTTGAACCGACTTTGGACGGATCTTGGGCAGAATAGCCGAGCAGCATACCCACCATACATATAGCAAAGGAATAAAGCAATAATGGGATGAAGAAAAGATAAGGCTCCGCTTCAAAGCGCAGATTCCCTACTTGTTTTAATAATCCATAGCTCAGCAGCAACGAGATGGTTGTGAGAATAGAATAAGGTACGCTTCGCAGCCATAGCTGCAAAGGCGAAGCTCCGCCCGCAAACAGCTTGCCTTCTTTACGAAGGCGCGGCACTACAGCACCCGCCGCACTGGTTGTCATCATTAAGACAACAATATTCACAAACCCAATTACCATTGTATAAATGGCGTTTGTAGTCGGATTAAAGAGCATGCGCTGTTGAAGAGATAGCGGAGCGATCAACCCGCTCGCCTTATCTGGCGCAACGCCTTGATTAGCGAGCCGTGTCATCGAAAGAGACATATTTTCTGTCGATACAATCTCCTGGATAGCGGTGCGAACGCCCATTAGCCCAGTAGGCATCGAATTATCCATTAATATGCCGATGTTAGACGACATCCCCTGCAGCTTTCGAAGCTCCAGCTGCGCGGGCAGCACAATGACCGCTACAGCCTTCTCATTGGCCAACAAGGTTTCCGGATCGATCCGGTTTGGAAATACATTCGTTACTTTCATATACTGAGAGGCATTGATCTTGGCAGTCAGTTGCCGGGAATAAGCACTATGATCCTGGTCGATGACGACGACCGGCGATTGGTTGATCTGGTTTTTGGAGAACATGAATCCAAAGAAGACGGCTGCAAGGAGAGGCGCAATAAATATCATCGCAACATACTTGCTGCTGCGCACAAACCGCCACTCTTCAATCAGCGATCTCATCAAGGTCCACCTCGGCCGTCATGCCCGGAAGGAGTTCAGCATTTGCGTCTATCGTAATTCTTACGGCGTACATGCTTAAATCGGCTTGCCCTTTCTCGCGCGTCATACGCAAGGCGGCAAATTGGGGGGCTGATGCAATCGAAGCGACAACGCCTTCAACCTCATCCGAGCGCTCGATATATGGAAAATGAACCTTCACGCGTTTGCCGGCTTTTATCTTCTGAATTTGGCTTTCCTGTATATAAAAGTCCGCATAAAAGTGATTAGTGTCGTTAGCGATGGTATTGGGCACGGCTTCAAGTACGGCTTGTTTACGGCTCTCCGCCCTGCCGACCGCATCCTTTCCTTTCACGGCAAGAAGCGATCCTCCTGCAACCAGCAAGATCGCGATTATAAAATAAATAAGCGATTTTTTGTTCATGGTCTCCACTCTCTTTTCTCTGTGAATAGACAATTTAGACAGTTTGTATTTTGCTTTTCATCATTTTGGTCGCAGCGTTCTGCGCAGCTTCCATCATCACCTCGCCCAATGTAGGATGCGGATGGATGGTCAACGCCAAATCTTCAACCGTCGCCCCCATCTCGATTGCAAGACCAAGCTCCGAGATGAGCGTCGAGGCTTCTGCTCCCACGATTTGCGCGCCTAAGATGATCCCCGTTTCCGAATGAGCGACGATTTTGACGAATCCTTCTACGGATTGAAGTGCCAATGCTCTTCCGTTTATGCCGAATGAAGATCTTCCGACGACCGTCGGCATCTTTTTTTCTTTGCAGGCCGTCTCGCTCATACCGACGCTGGACAACTCCGGTTCGGAAAATACGACAAGCGGGATTGCCTTATAATCAACGACCGTTGGCAGACCCCCGATAGCTTCGGCTGCAACCTTAGCTTCGTAAGACGCTTTATGCGCAAGCGCAGGACCGCCGGTAATGTCCCCGATCGCGAAGATGTTCGGAATATCCGTTCTGCATTGTTTGTCGGTGTTAATCAGCCCTCTACTCGTTGGATATAAACCGATACGCGCCAGTCCCAGGCTGTCATCGGTGTTGGGCCGTCTTCCGACAGTTACTAATGCATATTCCGCTCTGATCGAATGGGAAATGTCATTTTTGACATAATGGAGGGTGATGCCATCCGTATCTTGCTGCGCGCTAACCGCAGTCGCTTCGGTTACGATCGTGATCCCATCTGCGCTCATATGCTTGATTACAGGGGCGACCAGATCTGCCTCAAACCCGGGCAAAACTTGCGGTCCCCCCTCCAAAATCGTAACTTTGCTGCCGAACTTGGCATACATCTGTCCGAGCTCAACTCCTATATATCCGCCCCCGATCACAATCAGGCTTGCAGGAACGTTGGCCAGCGACAATGCTTCCGTCGAAGATAAAATGCGATTACCGAAGGGCAAGGCTTGCAACTCAATCGGACGAGAACCCGTCGCGAGTATCGCATCCTTGAAAGATACCGACAGCTCCGTTCCCGGTCGCTTGATCATGACCGTGTGTTGATCGATAAAACGCGCCTCTCCTTCTACAATCGTTGCCCCGGCAGTTTGCAGCAGGTACTTCACGCCGCCCGCTTGCTTGTTGACGATGGCTTCTTTAAAAGCCTGGGCCTCCAAAAATGCATCTACGGAACCCGAACGACGCCATGTCTTGTGCGTGTCGTAGCGGTGAGCCTCGGCGATTAACGCTTTGGAGGGAATGCATCCCACATTCGTACACACGCCGCCGATTGGACCGCGTTCGACCACGATCGTTTTCATGCCAAGCTGTGCGGATCTAACGGCCGCTGCATAACCTCCCGGGCCTGAACCAATGACTAAAGTATCTGTTTGCATGTGATCGGTCATAGCCAAACACCTCCCGGTCCTTTATATATGATGATCGTAATATATTATTATCATCATATTTAGATTCAGTCAACCAGGCTTATAAAAACGGCGTTCTTGTTGCTATTCTGAAAATGACGGCTATAATCTTGTATTATGGATATCATATTTTAACCGCTTCCTATACATCGAAAAATCCTCATCTACAGGAGGGAATGACATGCCCTATTCCAAAGCTCATAAATTAATCATCCGCGAAAAGATCGTTCAAAATGCAACGAACGAATTCCGGCAAAAAGGAATCAAAGAAGTTAGCGTACCTCAAATTATGAAAGGTGCCGGCTTAACGCATGGCGGGTTTTACGCACATTTTGCCAATAAGGATCAGCTCGTCGCCGAGGCGTGCCGGAAAGCCATCGAAGAGACGATCAACCTCTTGCAGGGTGCAACGAATCGCAAGAAGGATCATGTAAAGTTGGCCACCGTCATTGATTATTACCTGAGCGCAACGCATCGGGATCAAATGGAAATCAGCTGCATCCTCCCGACTTTGTCCAGCGAAATCGCCCGTTCCTCCGATGAGATCAGAGACGCTTTTACATTGGAGATCAACCGATTTTTTACATTTATAGCGGAGATGGTCGGAGGAAACAAACAAGTGAGTATGGCTATCGTAAGTGCCATGGTAGGCGCCATACTGTTAGCCCGTTCGGTCAACGATCCCGCGCTAAGCCAGAACATTCTGGATTCCACCAAGCAATATGCTAAAGATATGGCCTCTCACTTTAGCCAGTCTTCTTAACTTGCAAGGCGTACAGCCGCTCCGCCGCAAGTGGCGCAGTCGGGACTTCGGCGAGCGGGCGGGCGGCGGTGGCTGGGGCGGAAGCGGGGATGAGGATAGCGCAGTTTTGCGCTATTATTGCGTGTTGCGTGAGCCGCGGGGGTGCGGGCTGTGTGACGCAGCCGATCCCGGCGACGGACCGGCGTGGCGATTGCATACATTGGCATGGGCAGCCGCCCGCGCAGGGGCGATCTGCCATGAGGATGTGATGAATAGACATGCTGACACGAATAAGATTAATGTCGTGCCATGCTAAAATATCCCGCTTTATGTCCCGCCAGCGCAACCCGCCATGACGCCTGCCCCAGCTCGAGGATGCCGGGGGAAAACGGCTTGCTCGCGGCGCAAGTCCATGTGTCCGGCCGATAGCAGCGCAGCTCGCCTTCGACGCCGAATTGAGAGCTTCCAACGACGCCCGTCTCGAGGTTGCCTACCAGAACGCCGATCTCCCCTTCTTCGGGATATCTCCAGAACAGGAACGCGATCGGTTTCTGCCAATCCCGGTTGCCCCACCCGATCCGCTCCGGTCCGAAGCCCTGCTCCCCGATCGCGAACGCGACGGCCTGATAGGTTTGCGGGCTTTGAATCGACAAATGGGTCAGATGCATCTCCCGCAAGGTGCCCCATTCCGGCGTTTCCCAGATCCAGCACGGCAGCGTACGATGCTTCGCAAAAATCGGACCGTCCAGCGCGCGGATCAGACTGTCCCAGTCGGCGCTCTCGGCCAGCGTGCGATAGCGCTGGTTCAACACTAGCCCGGCCGTGCCGACCTTGGCGGACAACGGCTGCTCGACCAAACCGGCGGACGGCAGCTCGGCGTGCGTCGGCCGCTCCGCGATGGCGATGCCGAGCGCGGAGCGCAGCGGCTTCGGCAGCAATCCCGCCTGGCCGGTGAACAGGACGGGCGTACCCTCGTTCAGCTTGGTCAGCAGCGCAGAAGACAGCTTGTCGTCGATGCTGGCGGGCGCAGGGAACAAGAAAGCATCCGCCTCGATATCGGCCAGCCACTCGCTTCGCGTGATGGATAGGACGGGCATGCCGTACTTCAGCAGCAGGGCGGTCCAGTCGTCCATCTCTTCGCCGCGGCTGTACTCGGCCGGCTGCCGGAGCAGTGCCTCGAGGCCCGCCCGGTGATAAACAAGACTTGGCCCGCCGGGAACGGGTTGACGCGCCAGATCGGCTGCGCTCCGCTCCATCGTCGTCCGCAAATAAGACACGGATGTCTCGGGCAGCAGCTCGAATCCATGGTTCATCCACGAGATGTAGCAGCCGTCGGAGCGCTTTACTTCACCGCCGGGCTTGAGCACCGAAGCGTGGCTGTACGCCCATATTTCCCAGGCTAACTTGGAGGGAAATTCATGAATCGTATCCCACGGCTCCCAGGCGTCGAACGTCTCGATTAGTATCAGATGCTTGCACGGGGTATGGGCCAGCATCGCCATATCGACCAACACATTCGTCAGTTGGAACGTATACCCCATGCTGTGCATCGGCCAGTAATCCTGCCATGCCGAAGCCCATGTCTGCGAGATCCACAGGTCCAGGCATCCGCTTAGCGCCGTCCGTTCAAGATCGAAGCCGTGCGACCTCCATTCCTCCATCGAGGACGTACCCGAGTCGTATCCGATAACCAGAAATGCCGGCTGCTGCAGTTTGATCTCCTGAAACAGGCGAATCCATGTCCCCGTCCAATAATCGGTCTCCTCCGGCCCTCGGTAGCGTCGCCGACTGCCTCGCACATAAGCCGGCGTAAAAATCCGGTCCCGAAACACCAGACCGTCCAATCCGATATGTGCGGCCAGATCGCAAAGCTTGTCGGCGAAGTAGTCGCCGAAAACCGGGTTTGGCCGGCGGCATACCTCCTCATTCGAAGGCACATTCACGGCCAAACCAAAATCGAAAGCGCCAAATTGCGTATCCGTTATTTCCGGATGCTCCGGAAACCAGTTGCCGCGGATCGAATAGTGATGCCGATCGCTGCGGCTATCGGTTCGTCCGAGCCAGCCCCCGCACGTATTTTCTTCATCCAACACCTGATCGGGAACGCCCATCACCATCAATACCGTGTGGAAGTTGTGGATATTCCGTTTACGCGCCTCGCTCTTCAGACAGTCGAGCAGAGACTTAAGCCGCCCGTACGTCCACTCTTCGTAAAGAGGCGGCTGGCAGCACCGGATGACATCGTCCAGCTTGCCGTTCCAGTAGAGAACGGAATCGAGCAGCCAGCCCGCGCACATAGCCAGCCCCTTGCGGGCGGCAGGCTCGCGCTGCCACAGCGGCGTCAGCCGATCGAACAGCTCCGCTACCTTCTGCTCAAGCAGGCTGCCTTGAAACCAATAAATATCCATTTCCAGCCAGCACTCGTCGTTCATCGGCACATCCTCCAGAAGCCAGCGGCCGCCGCGGGTCGCAGGCCGGTATTTTTATGGCTTGGCAGCTCCGATCTGCGCGTTCGACTTCAAGGAGACGACAAATCGAAAACGGCTGTCCTCGTCGTACCACATCGGAAAATTCGTTCCCCAGACGTTGTTGTACAACAGGAAATGCATCCCTCCGTTCAGCTTCGCGAACGAATTGTCGAATTCCAGCAAACGTCTCTCGCCCGGCGCCACAAGCGGTGCGTCCCACGTTGCAATTTCCGCTATTCCGTCCGCGCCGTTATACGATACGCCCTGATTCACCGCATGAAGGTTGCGGTTCCCGTTGCGGACCACCTCAAGCGGAGAAACCGGCTCTCCCAGTTTGTCCATCTTCCACAGGTTCGGATTGTCTACTCGGGGACTGAACGAGAACCAATATGCTTCCGGCAGCCTGTTCGCTTGCTTATCAAACCAGTCCAACGTACATGCCAGCTCGTCTTTTTCTTTATAGAAATGATAGTTCACGACGATTTCCTTCGGACAGCCGAATTTCCGCACTGCCTCCTCAGGCAGGAAGAGCATGATTCGCACCCGGTCTCCATCTTCTCCTCGTATGACGGAGATCGAGGCCGCGCGGGGACGGTGCAACTCATTCCTCGGGCGAGGCTCGGCCAACTCCATACCCGGCTTGCCGAAATCCGCATCGGCCCATACATAAGTCTCCGGAAGCCGCTCCACATACTGCTCGAACCAGGTATGATAGTTTTCCACGCCGAAAGCTTCGTACAGAAGCACGCCGAGCCGGTGCCGCTCGCTCGCCCACTGCTTGCCTGTGTTGTCCTCAAGCCTCACGATGGACCCGTCGGAAGCGAATGCCACATGAAAGCGGCCTAATGGATAGACAGTATGCAACTGGAGAGGCTCGTTTTGCGTCCCTGAGGCGCTCCTGACCGGTTCCGTGTCGGCAATTGCGCGTTCGGCTTCCTGTCTCATCGCCGGGTCAAGCGCCGATAAGGCTTTTGCGAGATAGTCCCTCTGCTCCCGCCACGAGCTTTCGAAGGCAGCGTAGCGGTTGCCGGCCGCGGAAGAGGACAAATCCGGGGCGGGCAATGATTCGTCTGAATTCATGCGGAAGCAGCCCAAATAATGGTATTTATCCGGAACCGCGTCTTCCGCTACCGCGTCCGCTTGCCGGGCTGCCGTAAAGTCGGCCAACGAATAATGCTTAAAATCGGTCAAATATTTCTTTTCGTCCATGCCCCAAGTATGCTCCGCAAGGAGCAGCAGGCAATTGGACAAGTCCCTGTACGCTTCAGTTTCCCGGCCGATGCGTCCCTCCTCCAGCCACCGCCGACGAAAACGAAGCAGTGTCCTGTAGCGGGCAACCTTCCACGGATCGCTGGCAACGCCGTGGATCCAGGTATCTCCGATCTCCTCGTGAACGACCGGAAGCGTGTCCTTTAGCGGGAGCAGGGCCCGGGCGAACGCATCCATGGTCGACGCCTGAATCCGCGCATTCGGGAACCGCTCGGCCAAGCGCGCGAGCTCCTGCTTGATGCTGTCCTCCGAGGGCGGACCATGATTATCTCCCGTATGGGAGAAAACGATGGCCTCTCGAAAACCTTCGAGCTGCAGCAGATTGCCATAGTCATTGGCATAGTTGACGATAATTTCGGCTCCGTCTTTTCCTTTCCATACGAACAAATCGGGGACACCCGGCACCTTGGAGGCCGGATTTACGCCAATATGGAGATAAACGAGGCCGCGCCTTGCCATATGACCGATGATCGCTCGCGTATGTCCCGGCACATCGGTCATCTTGGCCGCTATCGTCTGCTTGCCGAACCGGCGATCCAGCTCGCCGGCCAGCGACAAGCCGTACTCGAACAGTTCGGCGTCCATGAGCTCCGTATGCGTGGTGAACGGCAGGCCATGCCAGACGATCGCGCCTCTGTCGATTGCGGCTTCCAGCCGGCGTGTCTGCGCTTCGTCGGCTCGCTTCAAAAATTCATGAATCAGCCATGATCCTGTCGTCCATATAAACGCGACTTCGTCCCCTTCGACCGCCAACTGTTCGGCTAGCGTGACGGCTGCGGGAATATACTGCTCGCAATATTGCCTGATCACGTTCTCCGCCAGATCGGTGAACCCGAGATCCAGATGCGTTTTAAAAATGACATGCACCGTGTCGATATTCGTATCGGTGTCCATTGGATTCCTCACATGCTTTAACTCCCTTGCGGATAAGTAATATCTGCCCTTCCCTTCATTCTTTGACCGAGCCCAATATGATGCCGTGAACGAAAAACCGCTGCAGAAACGGATAAACGAACAGAATCGGAACCATCGATACGAAAATTTTCGCGGCGTTCAGCGTGCGGTCCGAAATCTGGCTCAACAATTGCCGGGAGTCCGCGTCGGACATGGCGTCATTCATCTTCTGAACGACCAGCTGCTGAATGTACGTCTGCAACGGATAATGCTCGGGCTTGTTCATGAGCATCAGCCCATCGAAGAAGGAATTCCAATGACCCACGATGCTGAACAGCGTAACCGTCGCAATCGCCGGCAGCGAAATCGGCAAATAGACGAAAAACAGCATGTACCAGGGCCCCGCTCCGTCTACCGTACCCGCTTCATCCAAATCCCTCGGGATGCTGCGGAAAAAATTCATGAGCAGAACCACGCTGAATACGGGTACCGCGCCGGGCAGCACCAAAGCCCAAATCGTATCCAAAATACCGACCGTCTTGACGGTCATATACCAAGGTATAAGGCCGCCGCTAAACAGCATGGTAAACAGAATCGACCACGTATAAAGATGGCGAAGCTTAAATTGCTTCACGTCGCGGGAGAGCGGATAGGCCATCAGCAGCGTCAGCATAAAATTAAGGCCGCCTCCGAGAATAACCCGCTCCACGGAAGTTACGAAGGAAGCGAAAAACAATCGATCCTTCAGCAACAGCCGGTAAGACGATGTCGTAAAATCGACCGGCAGAAACGTGACATTCCCGGCCGCGGCCGCCGCTTTATCGCTGAAGGAAAGCGCGACGACGTGCAGCAAGGGGGCAAGGCACAGCAAAGCAATCAGGATCAAGAGTCCGTCAATGATCCATTGCCCCAGCCTGTCTCCGAACCTGGAAGATAGCACCATGCGATTCCCTTCTTCGTTAGAAAATGCGGTAATTGGTGAGGCGGTAGGCCAACCCGTAAGAGATCACGATCAGAACGAAACCGACGATCGACTTAAGCAGCCCGACTGCCGTCGCCAAGCCGTATTGCGCGCTGAGCATGCCCGTTCGGTACACCCAGGTGTCGATAATATCTCCCGACGCATAAACCATAGGGTTGTAGAGATTAAAAATTTGATCGAAGCCGGCGTTCAGCACGTTGCCGATCGCCAGCGTCGCAAGCAGCACGATCGTGGTCGAGACACCCGGCAGCGTAATGTGACGAATCTTTTGCAGTCTCCCGGCGCCGTCGATTTCCGCCGCCTCGTACAGAGAAGGATTGATTCCGGAAAGGGCCGCAAGGAAAATAATCGCGCTGAACCCGAACTCCTTCCACACTTCGCTGAATACGGCGACGAACGGAAACCAGCGGTTGCTGCCCATAAAGAAGACCGGTTCGAACCCGAGCAATCGGATCGCATGATTAACGATGCCATCCAGTGACAGCATATCGACCATAATGCCGGCGAGAATGACCCACGACAGAAAATGCGGCAGATAGACGGCCGTTTGAACAAGCCGCTTCATCGTTCTCCTGCGGACCTCGTTCAACAGCAGCGCGAAAAGCAACGAGATAAGCAAATTCGCCACAATTTTCATCACCGCAATGCTGAGGGTATTGATAAAAATTTGCTTGCTGTCCGGCAATTCGAACATAAATTTGAAGTTGTCCAGCCCCACCCAATCGGAATGCCATATTCCTTTGACCGGGATAAAATGCTGAAAAGCGATGACGATGCCGAACATCGGCACGATGCTGAACAGAAAGAGCAGCGCAAGCCCCGGCAATAGCATGAGCTGGTAATGAATTGAATTCGATAGTCTCTTCATAAGCCAACCCCTGACTACTTCTTGATGGCTTCCGTTACTTCGCGAATAACCTGATCCCCGCCGATTTGCCTCCACTTCGCTACGAACTCGTCAAAATAATCAAGCGGTTTGTCTCCGACGATGATCTGCATTAACGCTTCGTTGGACAGCTTGGATAAATTGGCCCACTTGGATTCCATCGTTTTGGTCTGTCCGTCGAATACGCCGTAGATTTTGTTCATCGGAGTGGCCAGCACGGCTGCGGCATCCAGATTGGCCGCTTTTACGCTCCAATTGGCCGGATCTTTTTTCGGATTTTGCATCTCCGCTACGACCTGTTGATATTGCGTTTGGCGATCGGCTGGCAGCTCCTCGGGTTTGATTTTACCGTCCAAGGCGTCTTGCAGCTGTTGATGGATGCGTTCTACCGCATTTGCGTAATCCAAATTTATCGTGAAGGGGGCAACCGCCCAGTTCACGTTCTGGCCTTTATAAGGCTCGGGAGCGCCGTCAAGAACACGGATTAGCTTAAACTGCATATTTAGCGTTTTCACGACAGCTTCAGGCTTGTCGTATCCTTTGCGAACGACCAGGAAATTGCTGGATGCGGGGAGCGTGTTCGCATTGAATACGCCGCTTGCGTCGAGGGGAAGCGCGTAGGCTCTCCATTCGGCTTTCGGATCTTTTTTGACTGCGTCGCTAAGCGGGTAGAAAGGACTCCACCAAGGACCGAACAGAAGTCCCGCCTTGCCGTTTACCACCTGCTCGGTCGCTTTGGCCACATCCTTGACGCCGAACTCCTTGTCGATGAGCCCTTTTTTGTACATCTCGCTTAATTTGCCTAACGCGGGTTTCATTTCCGGCATAATGGTGCCGTAGGTCACTTGTCCCTCACTATCTTTGATCCACGTATTAGGGCGGGCGCCGTAAGCCTGGAAAATAGCGTCAAGGGAGAAATGTGCGGATGCCGCGCCGGAGACGATATCCCGCATGGCGGGCAGACCGATCGTATCGTCCTTGTTGTTGCCGTCCGGATCTCTCTCGATGAAGGCCTCAGCCACTTGCGACAGCTCGTCGACGGTTTTGGGCGGCTGCAGGCCCAGTTTATCCAACCAATCCTGGCGAATCCACAGCAGGCTTGGCGCATTTCCTTGAACGTTGACATCCGGGAGCGCCATCAGTTTGCCGTCGAACGTCGCTTTTTCCAATGCCTTTCCTTCCGTCGATTCGTAGACGCCCCTCACGTACGGAGAGGCGTATTGCTCATAAGCATCGCTCAGATCGGCAATCAAATCGGCTTCGACGAGCTGTTTCAGCTGGTCCTCGTTCACGTTCATCACGTCCGGGATGTCGCCGCTGGCCAGCGACATATTCACCTTCTGAATATAGGCGTCGCCCTGAACCTGCCACTTATGTTTGATCCGCACGTTCAAGTTTTCGGCAATATAACGGGTATATTCGTTGTCCTCCACCGTATCGGTCGAGCCCTCCGGGAAATTCGCCGCCGGCGGGAGCATTTTGCCGAGCGTGAACGTCACCGGCTGATCGAATTTCCCGTACGGGTCTTTGGCCCGCTGCGTCGAACCGCTCGCGCTTCCGGTCTGCGTGCCGGTCGGATTCGACTCTGCTTTTGCTGCATCGTTGTTGTTCCCACTGCAACCCGCCGCTGCTGTCATTACGGCAATAATCTGAACGGCCGCCCACCATTTTGCCTTTTTCATGGTTCTCCCCCCGAATGAACGATTATGCTCGAGCACCTTCAGTATAAAGCGGTTTCAAGAAGCGGATGGAGAGAGAGCCGTTCTCCGTCGGTCAGGTTTTCGTTTGGCACAGATCGCTTTTGGTTTGATAGAGACTGCGATATTCGGTCGGCAGCAAGCCGATATGGTCGCGAAACATTTTGCTGAAGTATTTCTCGTCTTCAAATCCGCATGTCTTCGCCACGATGTAAATCGGGGCATTCGATTGGAGCAGCATCGATTGCGCTCGATTTACCCGAAGCAAACGCACATAATCGCCGAACGGTCTTCCGACCACATTTTTAAACATCTGGCTGAAATAACTCCGGCTGACGTTGACGCGTCTGGCGATATCGTCCTGCTTGATATCCGCGCCGATATTGTCATTCATCATCTCCACTGCTTTCATCACGCTTTGCACCATTTCGTCGGAATAAATCCGCTTCCTCAATCGCTGCCGAATGTGCGCTCTGGTCTGCTCCAGCCAGGCGGTCCAATCTTCCCAAAATCTCAGGCGTTCGAATTGCCCGATTAACGATGCCGTTTGAAAGCCGGTATCGAGCATTTTGGTCCATTCCACAAAGATCGAATAAAACATATGGCCGAGCGATGCCGGCGTAGGCTTCTCGCGTCCGGTTCGCTGCAACAGCTCCTCGAATAAACGGTCGTCGTGAAGCCAGGTCAACGCCAACCATTCCTTCTGCAGTGCCTGCGCGTCATGATCCCCGCTCTCGGTACTCGGAGGCAAGGACAGATCGACTTCATACACCCGGTCCCTCCGCTTGTAGCGGTAAAAGAGCTGGTACCCGATATAGTTCTTCAGCAGGCTGCGAAGCTCGTGCGCGGCAATATTTCCAAGCCCATTCACTTGGGTAACGGCCCATTGCTGCAGTCGGGGCTCCGCCAGAAACAGATCGACGTTGGCCTGTCGGTCCTCTCCCGGTGCGCAAGCGTAAAACCAGCTCCCTTGATCGACATCCATCAAGCGGTCCGGCACGATCCAGTCCAGCGCGTAGAGATCGATCACGTTCGCTTCGGTTGCTGAAGCGGTCAGCAGCAGGCCGCCATCGCCGGAAACGGATGGCAGAGCGCTTCTCATTCCCGCCACTCGGCTTCCTTGTTCGAACGCGATGCGGTCGCCGATTCGCCGCAAGACGTCCTCGACCGTCTCCATATCCAGCTGGGTCTTCACGATATAGTCGATGGCGCCAATCCGCATCGCTTCCTGGATGTAGTTGAAGTCCTGATAACAGGTGAGAACGACCATCTGGATTTGCGGGTGATTGGCTCGAACGGACTTCATCAATTCGATGCCGGACATATGCGGCATGTCCAAATCCGTAATCAGGAGGTCGATCTTGTGCTCGCCGATAAAATCCAACGCCTTCCTGCCGCTGCCGACGCCTCCCACGATTTGAATCCGGTTGGCTTCCCACGGCAAGGTCCGGATCATTTGTTCCCGGACGAGGGCTTCATCTTCTACGATCAATGTCCTTATCATAAGGGCCTCCTATTCCAAGCCGTTGGTCGCTCTCACGGGAAATCGCAGCCGCATGCTGGTGCCTTTGCCGGGTTCGCTGGCGATATGCAGACGATAAGCCTCGCCATAATAAAACTGCATCGTCTTATTGACGAACTGCAGGCCAATGCCGATCCCGACCTTGCGCTCGGTTCCCTCTCCCATTAAGCGCTCCAGATCCGCGGGCGACATGCCGACACCGTCATCCGTCACGGCAATGGAGGCATGATCGTCCTCTTCCATTCGGACGGTCACGGCGATCATGCCGCCTTCGTCGCCCAAACCGTGATAAAGCGCATTTTCAACGAGAGGCTGCAGAATAAACCGCGGAATCGGCACTTTATACGTCGCCGGATCGACGTCGACCCGCACTTCGAACTGATAGTTGTAGCGTGTACGCTGCAAATCGATATAATGCTGGAGCGCCTCCAGTTCATTCTCCATGCGGACAATTCCCCCCTCTTTGCCGAGATTGTAATGCAGCACCCGCGAGAAGACGGCCACGAATCTGTCGATTTCCGTCTGGCCGTTAGCCTTGGCCAACCACTGAATCGTATTTAGCGTATTATGCAGAAAATGGGGATTGATTTGCACGTACAGCTTCTCCACTTCAATCTCGCGTTTACGCTTTTCTTTCTGTTCGACTTCAAGCAGGAGCTCCCGGATGCGGATGCGCATCATCCGGAAATGATAGAGCAGGTGGTCGAACTCCCGAACGTTCATTTTCGTGATTCGTTCGTCGGGAGCGCTTGCATCGAAGGCCCGGATTTCACGGCCGAGCACCTGGATCGGGCGATAAACCATTTTCCAGATCAGCCACGCCAACAGGAGACTGGCAGAGAGACAAAGCGCTACAATGAGCAGGGCTTGCCTGAACCATTGCTTGATTTCGTGGCTGAAGTCGCTTTTGCGGACGGCCACGACCAGTTTCCAGCCTTCGCCGCTGTCTTGCTCGAACCGGTAATATCCCTTCAGGGCGGCAAGCCCCTTCCCCGCGGCGTCCGACTCCGGCAAATACGCCGATCCGACGAGAGCCTCCTGGTCGCGGTCGCTATAGACGATCTTTCCGTCCTGATCGACTAACAAATACGCGACATCCATCTGATATTGCTGCTTGTTCAGCAGCTGCTCGAACAATTGATAGTTGGTTTCTATGTACACGTACATATGATCCAGGTTTTCAACCTTGCGCATGATCGAGAACACCGTATTTTGTCCGTAACGGTACACCGACTTATGCGGCCCGTGAAAAGTAATGCCTCGCGAACGGGAGAGCGCCGGCAGATTCTCCAAGCGGATGTCCGGATTTACTTCGAGGTTTTCGAACATCGGCTTACCGGTGTCCGCCAAATAATAAAAGGTCATCCCGATATTCGGGTTGGTGAAGTTCAGCAGCAGCAAATTATTCTCCAACTCGCGGGTCAGGTTAAACTTCTCCGAGGTGCTTCGGGATGAAAACAGCAGCTGCAAATCGCTGCCGACCTGCCCGTCTGCAAAAGCGAGCTGCCGCGAGGTGTAATCGAGGTTGTTCAACGTATATTCAATCCCCTGGCATACTTGCGCGAGCGTCGCTTCGATGCTTTTTTGAATCTTGTTCTGCAAGTTCAAGAACATCGAATAGTAGGTGACCGAACCGATCAGCAGCAACGGAAGGAGCGAGCTGAGCAGCAGCACGAGGAAAAGCCGGGATTTCAAGGAGGATGTTACCGTCGGCCGTTGGAGGACCGAACCTATCGTACTCATATGCTTAGAGCCCCTTCCCGTCGGTTGTTTCATTGCCCGTTGAGCCGGATCCGCTGTGAGCTACACTTTCATCTCGGCTCGCAGCTTGCCCGGGGGCGAGCCGAACTCCATCCGGAACGTCCGAATAAAATGTCCCGCGTCCAGCCCGACCAGTCTCGCGACTTCCTTGATCGTCATCCCGGGATGCTTGCCCAACAGGAATACCGCCCGCTGCATCCGGAGCTGCCTCAAATACCGCTGCGGCGTAATACCGTATCTGCTCCGGAACAAGCGGTTCAGGTGCTGCTGCGAATACCCGAGCGATTGCGCCATCTGCGACAGCAGAATCGGCTCGGGATAATGCTCGTTCAAGAAAGCGACGGACAAATCGACGACGGCATCCTGCGCCTGCTTAGGCCCACAGGCCTGTTCGCTCTCTGCCCGGTCGTGGGAAGTCTGCCGAAGCAGCTCCAGCAGCAGCTCGTACGTTGCGCGAGAAGCCGCCCATTCATCCTTGTTTCCGGCCGCGTCCCAAATGCAGTCCATTATTGCCCACAACGGTCCCGTTTCCGCCCGCATCAGCGCCATCTCTCCGAATCCGATGACATCCAGCAGCTGATCCGCCATCGTGCCGGCGAACGACACGAACCGCACTTCCCAAGGCTCCTCCGACACCGGGTAATATTCGTGCGGCACGCCGGACCGGATGAACAGAACCTGACCGGCATCGACGGGGCGGAAGGCGTCTCCGAGCTGCCGAACAACTCCCCGTCCCGCTCTCGTCAGCAGCACTTGCGAGGCGGAGAAGCCTTCATGCCTCATCAGATGAGACTGCTCCTGATACCCGGTCGTGTACAGCCGAAAAGGAAGAATCTCCGGCTCGCGATGAGCCAAAAAACGCGTCGGCAATGCCATCCCCTCCTCATCATGTTCAAAACGGCATATCCGATCTTCATATTCGAAAATTGTGTAAGCGCTTTATCTCTTTTATTATATAGCCAAGCGAACCCTTGACCAAAAGACCGGCTAAAATCATGTTGAATTCCGGCCATGCGGAACCGCGACTTAGGCGGATCACGAGTTCGTCCAATAATCGATAAGAAGGGTGGTAATATCATGAACACGCAAGGAGCTTCACGAGGACTGGCAGTCGCGGCGATCGTCAGCCTGCTGCTATGTATAGCCGTATGGTCCGGGGAACGCAATCGAGCGTATGCGGGCAACAGCGGCTACAGCGCCGATCTGACCGGCTTTTGGAACAACGAATCTTATTGGGTACAGGACACGACCGATAAAATCGGCGTCAATCTCGGCTCCAACGGCCTCTTCTTTCCGGACTTCGTCAAAGTGGGAAACGAGTATTTGGCCTTCTACAACAATAACAGTCCCGAAGGCTACGACCATACCGACAGCCACGGCATCAACATGGCCAAGACCACGGACGGCATCCATTTCACCGACTACGGCGAAGTGATTGCGCCCGGTCCCGGCGACATGTATACCGCTTTCCCCGGAGCATGGTACGAGAACGGCACGATTCATTTGGTACACGAGCGCAATAATTACGGGCAAAATTTCAATATCGCCTACGCCACATCGACGGACGGCGGACACACGTTTACAAAGTTGGGCGATATCTTGACCGAGGATCACAGCTACTGGTATGAAACGCAAGGCATCGGTACGCCCGACCTGTACAAAGTCGACGGCACCTGGTACCTGTTCTACCATTCCTACGATGGGAATGCCGTCTATATCAACGTCGCGACCGGCACGTCCCTCAACAATCTGACGCGTTCTCCCCTGAATCCGATCATCCGCACGAGTCTGTCCAAATCGGAGATCGACAGCGGTACCGTAGGACGCAGAAGCATCGAATATTATGACGGGTACTATTACATGGGCTATGAAGTAAGCTCCGCGCCCGTACCGGTGAACGGCTGGGGCGATTATGGCCGGTCGAATTGGTCGTCGACGCTGGCCCGGTCCAGCGATCTGATCCATTGGGAGAAATATGCGCAGAGCTCGGTCATCCCTTGGCGGACACCGGCCTGGGGCAACGACGGCACGGCGCTGGTCATGATCGGCAATACCCCGTACCTGTACGTGCGGGATTACAACGACGCCGGCGTCGTATGGGCCAAACGTTACCGACTGGCCAACGATACGTCCGGCGGCGGCTTCGACCTCTCGTTCGAGGCAGAGGCGATGCAGCACGATATCGGGCAGCCCGTCCCGGACGGATGGCGCGCGGACCCGGCAAGCGATGCAGCGGGTTATCTGGTCTCCGGTCCGCCGCAAGCGAATATGCCCGGGGGCGAGAACCTGGCGATATTCAAAGCCCGAATCGACGACAACACGGTGGACGACAGCAAGGTGCTGCGGCTGGAGGTCTATGACAATACCTCGAACGCCTTGCTGGTCGGTCGAGAGATTACGCGGAAGCAGTTCAAGCAAGCGAACCATGACGAATTTTTCATCTTGCCGTACCAGAGCATGCCGGGGCATTCGTTGAAGTTCAGAACTTATTGGTATGCAACCGCGCCAATCGTCATGGACCGGGTTATGGTCAAGTTCAACGATGAAGACGCGCATCGGTACCCGGTCGAGGGAGGTTCCGTATCGCTGCTGAAGACGTTCGAAGCCGAAGGATCGTATACGCATGAGATCGGGGCGTTATCCGAGGCAGGCACGGCGTGGTCCGCGAATACGACGGACGACAGTCCGGGCTTCCTCGTAAGCGGGCAGCAAGCGGCCGACATACCGGCCGGAGCGGGCCATATCGCCGCGTTCAAACTGAAAATCGACAATAATTCGTTCAACGACGAGAAAGTGGCCGATCTCGAGGTGTTCGACCGCAACACCGGCACGCTGCTCGCGCAACGGCCGATCTTCCGCAAAGAATTTGTCGCCCCTTCAGCCTATCAGGACTTCTACGTCACTTTCTCGGCCAACGGGATTGCGAACAGCCTCGATTTTCGCGTGCATTGGGAGAAACAAGCGGCGATGGCGGTCGACAGCATCAAAGTTTATGGCGTTGGACGTAACGCGTCGGATGGGGATGTCGTCCGCAAATCGTTTAACGACGCCAGCGACGGCCTGCTCGGTTGGGTGACGACGTTGAATAAGGGCAGCTCCGCGAACTGGACCGTTGAATCGGGCGAGCTGAGCGGCCAAACGCCGGCCGCCGATCAGAGCTTCGCGATGACCGGATCGCCAACCGGCTATCTGGACTATTCGCTGGAAGCGAAAGTAAAGATCGTCAGCAATCCCGGTATCGGGGGATTGGTGTTCCGGGCCACGAGCAACCGCGATTTTTACTTGCTGCAAATCCGGGGCGACGGCGTCGCCGCCAATCGTCTGGAGCTGTACAAGTGCGTCAACGGCGCTTATACGTCGCTCGCCTCCGCCAATCCGTCAGTAGCGATCGGCCAGTGGTACAAGTATCGGATCGAAGCGGTCGGCAGCTCGATCCAGGTATTCCGGAACGACACGTTGCTTATGACGGTAACGGACGATGCGCATTACCGCGGCATGGTCGGCGCGAATGTGACGAGCGCAAGCCACGTGCATTTCGACAATTTCGTCATCAAGCAAATCAACGTCGCGCCGCAAGCGGTCGTGTCTTCGTCCAGTGAATACGACAATTGGCTGTATACGAAGCGCAATGCCGTTGACGGTCCCCCGGGCAAGGAATGGGCGTCGAACGGCGAGCTGAACCCCTGGATCAGACTGGATTGGGCCACTCCGAAGCAGATCAACAAGATCGTGCTGCGCGACCGGTTCAACCTGACGGATGCGATCAACGGCGGAACGCTTAGCTTCAGCGACGGTACGACGATTCCCGTGACGAACATCCCGAACGACGGCAGCGAGAAGGTCTTGACGTTCGCCGACAAGTCGGTCACGTGGGTCAAATTCCAGGCGACGAGCGGCACCGGGTACAATAACGGTCTGGGCGAGTTCCAGGTATTCCGCGATCCCGGTTAAGCGTATTCGGAATAATCCGCGTTCGAGGCAAGGCTGCCGACCCGATATCGGCAGCCTTTGCCGCCGGGGAGCGCCGGTGGCTGCACCGCTACAAAACGTTCGAAATCCGGGTAATATGCCAGCGTCCCAAATTGGAAATAAACAAATCATTGCCGCGAAACGCACAGTTCGTCGGATGGCAAAGCGTGTGCGCGTCCCGATCGTAGCAGAGCAGCTCCAAGCCGGCAGGCTCCGACCACCGGAACAGCATCGAAGGCTCATAACAACTGATATACACCCGCCCTTGCGAATCCAGGGCCAATCCGTCCGGCAGTGCGTCCAATTCAATGACGGTTTGTTTTTCTCCCGGCTCGCCGTTGGGAAGGATCGGTATTTGGCTCACCCGTCTGTCGAAGGTTTCCGCCACGTATAACGCATCGCCGCTCGCGGTCAACGCAAGGCCGTTGGCAAAACGCAAGGGCAACTCGTACCAAAGCCGGCCCTTGCCCGTATCCAGGTCAAACCGCCAGATCCCGGGTCCGCGCTGCTCTGCATCGAAGCTGTCGCTTACATAGAGCCATCTGTTTTTCTCGTCCACGACCGGAACGTTGGGCATGCGCATGCGGCCGCCTCGCCCGTCGCCATCGGCGAACCGGCTCAGCGCTCCCGTTGCGGTGTTCAAGCGGAATACCGCTCCGAACTTTAAATCGCAGCTATATAAGTTTCCTTGCCCGTCAAAAGCCAGTCCCAGCGTAAATCCGCCTGTCGAAGCCCGCTGCTCGATCGTGCGGCCTTCCCGGTCGATGCGGAAAATCTCTCCCTTTTCGCCTCCGCACCATATGTGTCCTTGAGAGTCGATGGCGATCCCTTCCGGATGATTCAACTGCGGTTCCGTAAAGACGCCGTCGAAAAATACGGAAGCCCGATCCATCGGCATGCTCGCCTGCATCCCGTTCCAAAACGGGGTTTTATCCACGGTGCCACCTCCTGTGAATAGCGGTGTCGGATGAGAAATGTTCGGCAAATGCGTCCGGTCAACTTCCGACGGGATCCGCCCATCGCTCATTCGGGACAAGCGGGAACCATCCCGGTCTGACCGGGTCCTGATCATACGCATATCCGCCAAGCTCGCGATACAACTCCGCGTATTGACGCACCTTGTCCCGGTCGACCTTGATGCCGAGTCCCGGACCGTCCGGCACCTGGATGGCGCCGTTTATGTATTTCATCTTGCCGCCGACTAAAATATCGTCAAGCAACTGATGGTAATGCGCATCTGCCGCATGGGACAAATTCGGGATGACCGCGCCCATGTGAAGCATCGTCGCCAATTGAATGCCAAGCTCTCCCGACGAGTGGACCGCTAATCCGAGCTGGAACGTCTCGCATACGCCGGCCGCCTTGATGCAAGGCCTGATTCCGCCCCAGAACGTCGTATCCAGCAATATGACATCGACAGCCAGATCGAGGATATTGGCGGCAAGCTGCTCGAAGTTAACGACTACCGTATTCGTTGCCGTGGGAATGCGCACCATCGACCGCACGCGACGCATCCCGTTTAATCCCCATGTGGGATCTTCGAAATAGTCGTTGTTCAGACATTCGATCGCCTGCCCGAACCGGATAGCCTCCTCCACGCTCAGCGCAGCATTAGGGTCATACCGCAGTTTGTCGTTCGGGAATGCGGCAGCCAGCGCTTGATAGCACTCCAGCTCATAATCCGGGTGGAACACGCCGCCCTTCAGTTTATGCACCGAAAAGCCGTGCTCCCGCTTTAAATCGGCGCAATGCTTGACCAATTGCTCTACCGTTCTGACTTCGCCCGGAACTCCCGGCTCGTTCGGCGAACGGAAAAACAAATAGCTGGCGAACGGAACCCGATCCCGCACTTTGCCCCCAAGAAGCGCATGAACGGGAACGCCCTGCTTCTGCCCTATAATATCCAGACAGGCGAACTCGATGGCCGCGTGCAGCTGCGTCCTATTGTTGTACAAGCTCGCCGTAGGATTGCAGATTTTAAAGCGCAGATCCTCCAATAAGTACGGATCGTGGCCGATCAAGTACTTTTTCAGTCCGGCAAAAGCCATTTCCGCGCTTTCGCCGCCTCCTCCCATTTCCCCGTAACCGATAATGCCCTCGTCCGTCTCGATCTCGACAATCGTCCGTACGAACCGTCCCCAATGCGCACCCATGGCATGCCGCAAAGTCGCTTCAAGCGGTACAGCAACGGTGGTAGCCCGCAAATCTACGATTTTCATCCCGGTATCCCCTTCCTTGTGCCGCTAATCCGGCAGCTTCACGCCTATCGTCGCCAGCAACCCGCCGTCGATCTTGATATCGGCCCCGGTAATAAACCCAGCTTGGTCGCTGCACAGATAGGCGATCAGCTCCGCAACTTCCTCCGCCGTCCCCACCCGGCCGATCGGATGCATATTGCTCCAGGAGCGCAGGACTTCCGTTTGCGTCGATTCTCCTTTAAACAGGTCCGCGGCCCAGCGCAGCATCGGCGTATCGACGGAGGCCGGGCAGACTGCGTTTACGCGAATACGGTCTGCCGCATGGTCGACCGCCATCGCGCGGGTCAAGGCGTTGATTCCGCCTTTGGAGGCCGAATAAGCCGCCACCCTCTGCTGGGCAGCGTACGCTTGGACGGACGACACATGAACGATCGCGCCTCCGCCCCGTTTTCTCATTTCCGGGATACAATACTTGGAGGTTAGAAACATTCCTTTCAAGTTTACGCCGATCACTTCGTCCCACACGGATTCATCCGTCTCGGTGACATCGCCGTATCGCTGTACGCCAGCGCTATTCACCAGAATGTCGATTCCGCCGAACGCATCGGACGCCTGCCGGACCGCCGCCTGCACTTGTTCGCGCCGGGACACGTCCGCCCGAATGGCGATCGCCCGCCGGCTTCCCGCCAATTCGCCTAATTGTTCCGCTGCGTCCGCAGCTTCCTCGTTAGAAACGATGGCCACGGAAGCGCCTTCACGGACGAACAGCCGGGCGACAGCGAGTCCGATTCCTTTGCTTCCCCCGGTAACAAGAGCGGCCTTGGCATGAAAACGCATTTCTCTCTTCCCTCCCATTCATTCTCCGTCGTTCCGCAACCTTTCTTGGCCGGCCAGAATGTGCTGCCGAACAACGCTCGCCAGTTTTTCAACCGACTGCAGACGGATGGCCTCGATCATTTCCCGATGCTCCCCGATCGTCTGTTCCGCTCTTGTCTCGTACTGGTCGTAATAATACCGTGCGACTTGCGTATGGAAGTTAAGCGAGCGATAAACCTCGAACAATCTATCGTTGCCGGTTGCTCCGATCAATTGCTCGTGAAAGGCGGCGTCCAGCTGGTTAAAGGCGAAATAATCAAATTCATTTTTGTCTTTTCGCAGCTCGTCTTCGAGCAACGACTGCGTTTGTTCCAGGTGAACGATCTGCTCTTCCGTGACATGCCGGATCATGTCGTCGCAGCTCCCG
Organism: Cohnella hashimotonis; assembly: GCF_030014955.1. Taxonomy (NCBI): domain Bacteria; kingdom Bacillati; phylum Bacillota; class Bacilli; order Caryophanales; family Paenibacillaceae; genus Cohnella; species Cohnella hashimotonis. The sequence continues at coordinate 444,438 of NZ_JAGRPV010000001.1, read as the reverse complement.
CCCTCAAGCAGCAGGCGAATCGCGAATAGCTCGAGCATATCCTTTGTCGTGAACCGCGTGGCGTAGGTTCCTACTTTCGCTCGGACCTCCACAAGCCCTTCGTTTGCGAGTCTGGCGATCGCATCCTTCACGGGCGTTCGGCTAACCCCCCACTGATCGGACAACGTATTCATTTCGATCCGTTCGCCCGGCTTGATAACATTCGTCGTAATCGCCTTTTTAAGCCGCTCGTATACCTTCTCGGATAAATCCTCGGACCGTATTTTTACGAACAATTCGGAACTCATGCACATCCTCCAATCGATACGCCAACGTTTGACGATAAATTATCTGATAAATTTATGATTTATAATTTATTTGTAGTTTAACCGTTCCCGGTCGATATCGTCAACTCAGATCTTTTGATTCCCTTCTGGCCAAGCCATTCCGTTCAACAAAAAAGGCAGCAGATCAAATGACCTGCTGCCGTTGCGTCCGTCGATATCAGCTCGACGTGATAGGGGATGTAGGGACTGAATCCGGCGTACCAACAAAGTCGTACTTCACCCGCGCCTCTACGACCTGCGTGTAATTGTCTCTTCCCCACTGCCTTAACGTCTTCATCGGCTGAAGCAGCGATTCCCCCAATGCGGTTAGTGAATACTCGACGCTTACAGGCACGGTAGGCGTAATGTGTCGCTGCACCAATCCGTCGCGCTCCAGCTTGCGTACCGTCTGGGTAAGCATTTTTTTAGATATCCCCTCCACCCTCCGCAGCATTTGCCCATATCTGATCTTGCCGTTTTCCATGGCGTATATAACAAGGGCGGCCCACTTGCTGGAGATAATGTCCAGAACTTTGCTATAGCCGCAATTGGATAACGTAATATCAGATCGCTTAGTTGCTGAATGAGCCAAACCGTCCCCTCCTATGCACAATGAAGCTCCCTGGACACCTTAAAGTGCCTACTTTTATCATTTTATTTTTTGCATTACTGTATGTCTATACCAGCCCTGAGCGGCGCCGCACGAGCTGGATTCCTTCGACAGGCAGGTAAATCATGATGACAAATATCGTGAAGACGCATCCCAAGCTATACGTATTGGATAACGGACGCATGAGCATGGACAAAAATTGGATCATATCCATGCACAATCCGGCAACCATTAACAATCCGAATGCCCGGACACAATTTGTGGAATTTCCAATTTATACGGTGCTGATCGATCATCCCGAGGGGAAAATTTTGTTCGATACTGCCTGCAATCCAGATGCAATGGGCGCCGAAGGGCGTTGGGCCCAGTCGACACAACAGTCGTCTCCCTGGGTGGCAAGCGAGGAATGTTACCTGCATAACCGGCTGGAGCAGCTTAAGGTCAGACCCGAGGAAATCAAGTATGTCGTTGCCTCCCACCTGCACCTGGACCATGCGGGATGCCTCGAATTGTTCACGAATGCGACCATTATTGTCCATGAGGATGAGTTTAACGGCGCGCTGCAGACTTACGCCCGCCATGAAAAAGAGGGTGCCTATGCGTGGGCCGATATAGACGCTTGGATCAAAAACGGGTTGCAATGGAAAACGGTCAAACCGGGAGAAGACAACCTGGAGCTGGCGGAGGGTATTAAAATCTTGAATTTCGGAAGCGGTCATGCATGGGGAATGTTAGGTCTTCAGATCGAAATGCCAGAAAGCGGCGGCATCATTCTGGCCTCCGATGCTATTTATACCGCGGAAAGTTTGGGGCCTCCGGTCAAGCCGCCAGGCATTATTTACGATACGATCGGCTATCGAAACACAGTAGAGAAAATTCGCGCTTTGGCTGCCCGCACGAACGCCCAAGTGTGGTTCGGGCACGATGCGGATCAATTCGGAACGTTGAGAAAATCTACCGAAGGCTATTATGAATAACGAACGTTCGCTTGGCGCGAAGCTCCGTTATTCATTTACAGCTTGTTCAAATAGCCCGCAAAGCGCTCCGATATGCCGATCCCCCGCTGCCAATCCGTTCCTCCGTCTTCAATCGTCCAACACGCGTCGAGCACGCCTCGCGCGACGCCCCACATCGCGATCCGGCGACGGTCCAGATCGAGACGATCGGCCATGACGGCGATTCTGTTGTGCAGCACTTGCTCGCGATCGCCGCCTCGATCTTCGTAGTTAAGCAGGTATTGGATCGTCTCGAAATGGATGTCGCCGACGACGCCTTTCGGATCGATGACCGCCCATTGCGATTCGCCGCGGAGCAGGATGTTCTCATGATGCAGATCGCCGTGCAGCAGAACATCCTCGCTCGTCGTCGAGATGAGATAGGCCAGGCATTCTTCCGCATTTTCCAGCCAGCTCTCCGGCAGCGGAGCTTCGCTCTCCCCGCGGCTTTGCCTCTCGCGATATCGCTCGATGCCCGCGAAGTGCCGCTTCATGGAATGGTATCCCGCATCGGTCGGAGCCGAGAGATGAAGGCCGTTAAATACTTCGCAAAAAATCTCGGTCGCGGCCGCATCGTCCTCGATCGCCGATAACGGCGTGCCCGGTTCTACGCATTCAAGCAAAGCCGTGCCCCTGTCCTCGTCTTCATCCAGCACACGGATCGTTCCCCGCCCCTCGTAGGCGCGAAGCACCTTGATTTCCCTGGACAGCTCTTCTTTCATGAACGACGCTTTAAGGACGACCGGATTGCCGTCGCTGCGCTTCGCGCGAAGCAAGAAGTTGTAAGATAAGTTGGAAAAGGGCTGCTCCGGGACAAAGCCGAAACGCTGTGCGAACTCGTGAACCAACCCGGGCAACGCCTCCGTCCATGCGGATCCTTCCTCGCCGTGGAGCTCATGCATTCTTTTTTTAAAAGTATCGGGAATTGCGATCATGTGCGCGATGACTCCCTTCAGCGAGCGTATATTGTTTATAATATAAGATGATTTCCGGTTAAGCTTGTCATACAAAAGTTCGCGTTGGACAGGGGCATTTCCTGTTGTTTATCGCCATTTTGATAGTTGTGCTCGCCGGATTGGCCGAGATCGGCGGCATTTCCTTTGTCATGTGGCACGACGAAGGCGCGATCAAGCAGCCGCTCCGCGAGTCGGCGCTGTCTCCTGCGCTGCGCGTCCACCTGGGCATTGCACGCCGTTTCTCCAGCATCATTTTTCTGAGCGTGATCATATAAACTTCTCCTGTCGTTGGTATGGGGACACGCGAAATAAAAAAGACCCTGTGAAGGGCTTAAATCACGTCGATGTCGACCCATAGGGTGCCTCGGTCAACCTCGTAGCCTCAATTTCTCTCCTGCAGATGCGCGATTCTAGCCTTCTGCTATAAATAAGACTGCGTCCGGTTCATATCCGTCATCAGAAACGGATTATCCCGCTTCATGTTCTCGATTAAGCGATGAATTCGAGTGCCGTCCTCTTTCAATAGATCTAGCTCTCGTTGCGTTATTCCAACCAATTGATTGAAATCAACCTTGCCATGAACGGTATTAATCCCTTCAGCTTCCGTATCGCTTACGACGATCAAGGCTGTAATCGCAGATTCAACGCCGACGTGTATCGAGCTTCCATTCCCTGCGATATACTGAAAGGGCTCGAAGAAAGTTTCACGCGTGTACGTATACCTGGCAAGATTCGAAAGCATATCGATGGCCCACAAACAGTTTTCTACCGATTCTTCCTTCAACTTGAATGTCATTTCATAGCCCCACCGGCTCCATTCGCCTCCAAAGGATTGTTCCTCCACGTAAAGCTCCGTCATTCCATACGTCAGCATATGCTTATATCCATTCTCAGACTGATAGATGCTATAGCCGTCCAGGAAGTTATCTCCCCCGAACAGGGCGCGTACATGAATATCTGTCCCGTAATGGGCCGGCGTCTGTCCGGGATAAAGCTTTTCGAATGCTTCATCGATAGCATCCCAGCCTGGCGCCCAATCTTCCTGCTCCGCTGCCCGAATTTGATACGCATCCAGGTTCAATCGATTCACCTCGTTATTTTGCTACGAATCCAGTTACCTCCATTTTATTTTGAAGCGAATCGTTTCGCAAACGCCACGCACAGGACAACGCCCGTATTCACGATAAAGACCGGCCAGCCAACGGATTCATGCAAGACAAGAGCCGAGAGCAGCAGGCCGAAGAAGGGTTGGAGGAGCTGCAGCTGCCCGACCGCCGCTATGCCGCCTTGCGCAAGACCGCGATACCAGAACACGAAGCCGATCAGCATGCTGAACAGCGAGACATAGCCAAGGCTCAAGTAAGATGACAATCGAATGCTGCCCCAAGATTGAGGCATCGTACACAACGCAATAACCAACATTGGCGGCAGCGATAGGAGGAGCGCCCAGGAGATGACCTGCCATCCGCCCAGTCTCCGCGATAGTCGCGCGCCTTCGGCATACCCGTACCCGCACGCGGTAATCGACGCCAGCATGAGCCCATCGCCGAGTGGCGATGCTGCGGCTCCATTAACCAATGCATATCCCGCTACAAGGCAGCTCCCTAGCGCCGATAACACCCAAAACGCCGGCGTAGGGCGCTCGCCACCCCGCAGTACCCCAAAAACGGCGGTCGATAGCGGCAGCAAGCCCACATAGACAATCGCATGCGCAGTGGCGACATATTGAAGCGCCAAGCCGGTCAGCAGCGGAAACCCTACGACAACGCATAACGCCACTAACGCAAGCGGGAAAATCTCTTTAACAACGGGCCGTTGTTGCCTGAAGATAACCAGCAATCCAGCCGCCAATATCCCGGCAATGGCAGCGCGGCATGCCGTAAGGAACAGCGGATCGAAATCCATAACCGCCAATCGCGTTGCCGGCAGGGAGCCGCTGAAGACAAGCACGCCTAAAAATCCGTTGATCCACCCGCCTGTTGTTTGGTTCATGCTGTACACCCCATATTTACGCTTATTCGATAATCTGCATTATAATAGCGACAGATGTGCACGTACATCCACAATAATCGCATCTGTAAGGATACAGATCGCAATTTAGGGGGAGCAGCGATGACAAATAAAAAGCAAGCGGTGATCTCCCGGATCCGCTCGGATATCGTCGACGGTCTTGTTATTCCGGGGCAAAAATTGCCCTCCATACGAGAGCAAAGCCAAGCCTTTTCATGCAGCCTCAATACGATCATCAGCGCCTATCAGGAGCTCGAAAGAGAGCATCTCATCTACTCGCGCCCGAAAAGCGGCTACTACGTCGTCGCCCAGGAAGCCCTTTTACCCTTGCTCCAAAAGCAACGCATCGATTTTACGTCGGCGGCGCCGGCACCCTCTTCACTATCTCAAACGGATTTTCGGCAATGCCTGAACAAGGCGATGGCCTTATTCGAAGATTCCATCTTCACCTATCCCGATCCGCAAGGATTGTTGTCCCTGCGACAGGAAATGGTGCAGCTGTTTCATAAACAACAAGTCTTTTCTTCGGAGCGGCAGATCTTTGTGTTTTCAGGCGCCCAGCAAGCGCTTCATCTGCTGAACGGAATGCCTTTCCCCAACGGCAAAACGAACATCCTGGTGGAACAACCTACCTACTGGGGGATGCTGGAGTCGCTAAAAGCGCAAAACCAAACCGTCATCGGCATCGAAAGAACGCCCGAAGGCATAGACTGGACCGCGTTGGAACGCCATTTTCAAAGCAATATGATCAAGTTCTTCTATACGATTCCGCGTTTTCATAATCCGTTAGGCACCTCTTATACGCCAAAAGAGAAGCAAAGAATAGCGGATCTCGCGCAAAAGTACGATGTGTATATCGTCGAGGACGACTATTTAGCGGACTTTGAAACCGACAGCAAAGCGGATCCGATATGGGCTTACGGCGGCTCCAGTCATGTCCTGTACCTTCGGAGCTTTTCAAAAGTCATGCTGCCGGGACTGAGACTCGCCGCTGCGGCCGTCCCGAAGACATTGGTGCCCTCCCTTCAGCAGCATAAGCGAACGGCGGATCTGAGCACATCCGTGCTCTCGCAAGGGGTGCTGGAGATTTTTATGCAATCCGGCATGTACGCGCATCATGCCAAGCGAATGAGAGCCATGTACGGCCAGCGAATGCGCAAGCTAAAGGAAGCCTCGAGCCGACTGCTGCCCAAGGCCTTTCTATATTCCATCCCGTCCAGCGGAGGGATCTTTGCCGCAATTAATCTACCGGGCATCCATACGGAGGAGCTTGCCAAGCGGTTAAGCGAACGGGGCGTCGACGTGCTCCGGGCGGACCAGCAATTCCTCCCCACTTTTCCCAAGCCGAACCTGCTGCGGATGAGCATGATGCGCACAGATGAACAGGAGATTGAAAAGGGCATTCAAACGATCGCGGAAGAACTCGACCATGCTAAACTTACCGATAACGACTATACGCCGTCCTTCTGGATTTAAATGAGAAGATTGTACAAGGAGACTCATTCATGACGATTAGCGATCCACTGCCTTGGAGAGAGGTTCTCATAGACGAGGCTGCCCACACCCTATCCGGCGACGTCCGAATCATAGACGCATTCCCGATCCCGCAGCTTGAGATTGCGCGGAGAGTGTGGATTTATTTGCCGAGGAGTTATAACGAAGGAATTCGCAGCTATCCGGTCTGGTACTTGCATGACGGTCAAAACGTATTCGATCAAGCGACGTCGTGGGGAACCGAGTGGGGCGTCGACGAGGCGATGGAGCAGATGTCGCAGGAGGATCCCACGCTGGAGGCGATCGTGGTCGCGGTCGATCACGGGGACGATCAGCGCAATCACGAATATAACTTCGCGATTAATTCGGAATATGGCTTCGGGGGAAAAGGGGAGGCGCATGTCGCGTTTGTGGCGGAGACGCTGAAGCCTTATATCGACAGCCGCTTCCGGACGCTTCCCGAGGCGGCGCATACGATGATTGGCGGCAGCTCGTTCGGCGCCTACATCTCGCTGTTTGCGGCAATTCGTTACCCCGATCGGTTTGGCCGCGTGGGCGGGATTTCCTTTGTCATGTGGCACGACGAAGGCGCGATCATGCAGCTGCTCCGGGAGTCGGCGCTGTCTCCAGCGCTGCGCGTCTACTTGAGCATCGGAGAGCAGGAGACCGACAATCCTGATTTTAATAAACTAGCTCTGGAGCACGTCACGCAAGCTCGCCAGGCCATAGTCGCAGCGGGGGTTCCGGAGAGCCGCGTCCGATTCGACTGCGTGCCGGACGGGACGCACCACGAATCTACGTGGGGCCGGCTATTTCCCGAGATGCACCGGTGGCTGCTTCAGCCTTAACGCTCATCAAACATGGCAAAACGATTGGAACACTACGGCCGCCAGACTTCCCACAGGTTGCCGTCCGGATCGGCAAACGTTATATTGGGTCCGCTGGTCATCCGTTCACCGATAATATTTACGCCGTTTTTCTTGAAGCGCTCCAGGAGCTCCTCGATCCGCGGCGAGATGAAGCACGCGATGGCATGGGGCCTGCCCTGATCCAAAGACCACGAGAAACGTAAGCGACCGCCTTCTTCATCGGACTTGTGGAGGAACAGCGCAGGGACGACTTGCCTTAACCCCGGCGAAGGCAAGTCGCCATTCTGGTCGGGTACGTTTAAAACGGCCGTCGTCATCCCAGGCTCCATACGCTCGCTGCTTGCCGGTTGGTACCCCAAGTTTTTTTGATACCATTGAATCGACTCGTACACATCATTCACAGGTACGTAAATGCAAGTTACTCCCGTAATATATTCGCGCATAGACGTTATTCCTCCGTAATATCCGGCGCCTCAAACACCTGCCGCAATTCGATCTGCCCTTCCCCGTGCCCTTGCGGGTCCGGCATCCTCGTGGCCCAATGGACCGCTTCTTCCTTCGACTTCACGTCGATAAGGATGAATCCCGCGACTAAATCCGGCGACGGCGCAAAAGGGCCTTCCGTGACGACCGGCTCCTCCCCCGGCTTCGGAAACGATATGCGCAGTCCGTTTGAGCTCGGGTGCAGCCCCTTTGCCATAATCCTTACTCCGGCTTCTATCAATTCTTCATTGTACCTCGACATAGCCTCCCTGAGCTGCGCGCTCGGAAGCTTCCCGGCTTCCGAATGGTGCGAGGCTTTGACGATCAGCATAAATAGCATCAGGTTTCCTCCTTCATGCGGATTCTCTGTCTTAAATATATCTTTTTATTCGATTCCCCGTTTCTTTTAGATTGCTATAATAGCCGCCCCGCCGTCGTTTATCGTTTCCCGAGACGTTAATCAAGCAAGAGATCGTCAACGCGTCCCGAATAATATAAAAAAGCCTCGCCCCATCCATTCGATAGCGAGATTTCTTGAAGCGATGCAGTAGGCGCAAACATAGCGGCGATTTCGGGCAAAACCGATAGGTCCTTGCGCTGGAGGCGCTCCAGGACATCATCAAGCTCAGCGATCAGGTCGTTAATGTCATCGTACTTGGACCAGAGCAGTTCTGTGTCTTTCCCCATGTATCCTCGTATGTGCAGGATGATCTCCGCTAATTCTTTGTTGCGAATGTTGCCCCCTCCTTATTTTCGATTTTTGCTTTACTCCAAAAGTCTATGTCGCCATATTCATACATTATTTTTCCTTCTCTATTCGTCGCCTGAATCGTTATAGGCAACTTCAACCTGCTTTCTATCAAAGAATACCAAAGGATAATCTCGCCATCATTAATCATTTGGGCTGTCTTATTGACCTCGCTTATCAAAAAAATCTGGGTGATATCCGGATCTTTAACCAGACCGTACAGCAGATGGATGTTTGATTTGTTTTTCCGTACCGTGCCAGCTTAATTTCTGATCTGTAAAAATAGAGGTTTTGCCTAGGTAATCATCGACTTTGTATCTACGAAAATTCTTTTTAAGCGATAAAACGCCCAACTCTGACTTATTCGTTTTGTAAAAAGCGATCGTTTGTTTTTGATCTGCATGCAAATGAACGATTTCGTTATAGTTTGGATCTGCCTTTAATATCGCCTCTCCAAGCTGATCGTGAAGAGGCTTATTTTGTTGCAGCAGCCACACAAGTAGCAACAATGAAGTTATAAGAAAACCGAGCGTGACGAACGAAATAAAAAGCATTTTATTATTCATTCGGGATCTCCTCAGTATCTGCACTGTAACGTTAATATTCGTTGTTCGCCAGAACGATCCTGCCCAACATATGTAAAAAAAGCAGCAGCTCCGGACAGACTCAGTCCTTCACTCCTGCTGGTCTCTTGCTTAATTACGCTACTATGCTATAAAATCGGCGGCTTCGAATCGAGCACTCGATCTCCCTTGCTGTTCGGCTGAGAAATGACTAGAAATTCAATCTGATCCCTACGCACTCATTTTAACAATGCCGGTCTCCTCCTGCCCCACAACACAGGGACCGCAGCCGCAATAAGAATCACGCCCATTAATGCAGGTGCGGCGTGGCCAAGCGATACGTAAACCTGCCCTCCAATGATCGGCCCGATCATCCTCGCTAATGCCTGAATCGATTGGCTGCCGCCCTGGATTCTTCCTTGTTCGCTCGAATCGACCGACTTGGATAACATCCCATTGAAGGAAGGGCCGAAAATCGAATCGCCAAAGCCGAATACGAACATGCCCGCGATAAAGAGCGGATAAAAGGAGAACAACGCGGATACCGCAAACATACCGTAGCCGACGAGCTCCGCGCTCATCCCGATAATCGCGATCTGTTTATCGCTTCGCTTTTTCAGAAGCTTGGGCATGATCAAGCTTTGGGAGAGGATGTCCTGCACGCCCATGATGGAAAACAGGAGTCCGATCGTTGCCGGCTTCCAGTTGAAGGTGTCCAGGGTAAATTGAGAAAATACGGCCTGGAGCGATCCGTTCGGTACCCATAGCAGAAATGCGGAGATAAGGAGTCTGCTCAAGCTTTTCATGGAAAGCAGGCTTGCAAGCTGGGCGAACGGATTCAGTCTTACAAGGGGAATCGCCTTCAGCCTCCTGTTCTTGTCCAGGCTCTCCGGCATAAAGAAGTATCCGTATGCAACATTCAGTAAAGTGATGACGGCTCCAAAATACAGAGGTGCGGCATAATCGAGCTTGGCCAGCACCCCGCCCAGCGTCGGGCCGATGACGGTGCCTACGCCGACGACCGCGCTCACCCAACCGAAATACTTGGTTCTCTGCTCCGGTGGGATGATGTCTGCAAAGTAGGCGAATAGGGTGCCGATGCTGCCGCCGGTTATCCCTTCTATGATGCGCCCCGCAAACAGGATCCACAGCGCGCCGCCCAATCCGAATACGAAGTAGCCAATCGCGGAACCCAATAGGCACAGCAGCAGCAAGGGACGACGGCCATATTTGTCGCTGAGGGCGCCAAGTACGGGAGCTGCGAAAAACACGCAGCATGCGTAAACGGAAGTAAGCAGCGTAACGGCGATGGCTTGCGCTGCCGGATCGCTATTATACGGCTGCACCAGGAACGGGACGACAGGCGCGATGATGCTGAAGCCGATTCCGCATAAAAACACGGACATGAGACCGAATAACAGTGCCTTCCTATCTATGCTTTGCGCTGGGTGCCGGTCAGACTTGGATCTGGATTGGAACACTGGCATTCTCCTCTTGATGTTCAATATTTTGTTTCCTTGGAAACACAATCACATCGTAACGCCTTTTTGTGTCCTCGTCAACAAAAATAAAAGCATAAAAAAGCAGCCTATACTCCAAAGAGTTGGCTGCCAGGGTTCCATCGTTATGGCTTTCTATTCCGACGTCATCTCGACGCCCTGTTTCTTGATTTCCGCATCCAAATGCCTGCTGTACCGCTCCACGAAGCTTAACATGCTGTCGTATTGCGCATCGGTTATCTGTTCAAAAACGGCCTTGTCCCGCTCGCGAAATTCGTTGTGCAGCTTCTCATGGATGCGGTTAACCTGCTCCCCTTGCGCCGTAAGCCTGAAGTAAATTTCCTTTTTGTTTTCAGGTTTCTGGTAACTTTCGATAAGCCCCTTTTCCATGAGCTTTTTCGCTATTTTGCTGATGGCGCTTCTGGTCATATAGAAGGACTCCGCAAGCTTGGTCACATTGGAATCCGCATGTTGGGCAATGTATTCGATGCAGTGCACCTCTGAGGGCTTGTGCCCCTTGAGGCTAACCTCCATCTTCGACTTGTTGAGCCATACCAGCTTGTTGTACAGGTCTCTGAAGCTTGCGAGAACCTGGTCTTCCTTGTTCATGGCGTGTCCTCCCGCCGCTCATCATACTTCCCTTATATCATGCGGACGGCAAATAGTAAATCAAACGGACCTGTCACGCTTCAACCGGAGGGTCGACATGGAGATCTTGATCAGGCGCAGTCAGTTCCCATCTAGTGAAAGTAACTTCAAAACCCTCCCGGGTCGGCGAACATGCAAACGGGCCTGCCTGGTTACCCGTTGGATAAGGGAATCTTGCGACGCGAATGGTCCGCCAAGCATGCTTTTTGCTTCGCGCCCGGATAATGACGGCTTCTTTGAGGATGGATGCGCGTACGGTCACTTCCTCCCCCGCCCATTCAGGCACCGCCGTAAGCGACCAGTCCGAATACCCGTCCGTCACCACTGTAGCGAGTTGAGGAATGCCATCGTTTATTTCAATCCCTGTTTTAGTCCATTGCCCGGGACCGTGGTATAGCAGCAGGCCTGCCTGATCGTACAGCTCCGTAAAGGAATCGAGTTGAAAACTCACTTCAACCGCAGTCTCGGGATCCCAATGAGCAAGCAATGCCGGCCCATCTTCATATTCGAATCCGTACAAGGTCTTTTTCCAAAAGTCTCTCCCTTTTTCCGGCGACACCTTCAAAAATTCGCCTTCCTCCCGGAAGCTTTGGGGAGGGTTGAGCCATGCGCCTGTATGCCATTCCATTCGTTGTCTGCGCTGCTGCGTCATCCTTAAAACTTCCTTTCCTCTATGAAATGGGTGATGCCTAGCAATGCGACCCGATATGAAAAAGAACGTGTTTCCTTATAGGACTGTCTTCTTCGACTTTCGGATGGTTAAATGTGCGAACAAAACGCATACCGATTTTGCGCATCACATTTTCCGAAGGCTTGTTCACTTCAGCCGTAAAACTATAAATGTCGTTAAAACCTAACTCATTAAAGCCATACTGTAAGCAGGCAGTCGCCCCCTCGGTGGCATATCCTTTTCCCCAAGCTTCTTTTTTCAGCCGCCATCCGATTTCAATACAAGGCGTAAAGTCAGCCTCGAATGTTGCCCTATGAAACCCTATAAACCCGATAAACGCTTGACTTTGCGTTTCTTCCACCGCGTAAAATCCGAACCCGCATTCTTTAAACTCGGCCGCGATCGAGCGATAAAACGCGGTTGTCTGCTCGGCCGATAACGTTTTAGGAAAATACCTCATCACGGTTTCATCCGCATTCATTCGACAGAATGGCTCCAGGTCGGCTTCTTCCCAATCGCGTAATTTTAGTCTTTCCGTCTCCAGATAGATCAATTTACACCTCCGAAAGTTATAAGGCTCGATTTCATTCAGTCAATATCTGCAATCTTCCAAGCGTGATCTTCTTGTGTGAAAGTATACATCTTCGCATACTCGCCATCGGATTCGGTAGTGACAAATACGGTTGCAATGGCTGATTGTTCATCCATAACCTGAACGGATTCTAATTTTAACTTGCTGATTTTATGCGTTGGCATTTTTCTATTGGGATCGAGCTGTGAATGAAATAGAGAGAAATACGAAGCTGTATCTCCCTTGTTCTGGAATTCAGCGGCCTGATTCACTAACTTTATTATTTCCGCTTCACTCCCGGCAAATGGGCTCGTGTCGATAAATACTTGTCCGATCGTTTTTGAGTGTTCAATTGCTTGTTGTTGTTCCTTGATATCTTCTTTATTTGAATTCCCACACCCCGTTAAGGCTACAAGGAGCAATACAGCGAATAGGGTTAAGCGATGTATAATCTTCACGCGTTCCCTCCTTCTTTTAGAAGATACCATGATATAAAGACGATTATGATTGAAAAATCGTTGCGCAATACTGCCGCCAGCCGGGCAATCCGGCATTCCACGTTTCTTGCGGAGCGGCTGCGAATTATCATCTTTTCGCGTTATCAAACCGATGTATGCCGAACCCTTTAAAATCCGAGGCCAGGATTGCTTCTCTAAGCGGAGCAAGATTCGTAGTAAATCTGATTTCAATCCCTTTTTGGATCAATCTCTCTATCAAGTTTCCATAAGTATCAACGGCCTTCGGCGTGACCGTGTGACGAGATATATAATAGCCGGCAGTTTTGTCGAAAAGCTCGAAACCCTCATTTTCAAAGCTATATCTGAAAATAATCTGATTTGAGATTTTGCTATACCAATCACTTTCTGCCGTAACGATAGTGTCGGCCATCGAGTTGTTAAAGAAAAGCTGCGTATGTTGTTCCGTTGTCGTCTCATCTTTTCTACAAACGATTCGAGGACATTCCCTTGGAAAATAATACGTAAACTCATGTTCCTCATCGATGGCCCACACGACTGGAGGAAAATCGGGCCGATTTTGTTTTTCTCTAGGTACGAAAATTTCGATATCGGCTTGCTCGCTAAAATGAAAAAGCACTTGATCCCTCCTGGCAGTTTACTCCACCCTACAATTCAGCTGATTTTGTATGGTTTCAAACTAATGATGCATATCGACTTCGTCGTACGAATATCCGTAATGACGATTCAACCACCTTAACTTATTTAGGGAGTTGCAATCACACGAATACGGAGTAAAAAAACGGCAGCCGGACTTCTAGCCGTCTACCGTTCGTATCTAGAGATTCTTTTATTCAGCTCTCACCGGGATCGTAATGGCCCAGTTTTTTACGATATAAATATTTACGCAAGTTAAGCTAGCAGCACCCGATAACAATACCAGGCAGCCCACACGGTCGAAGAACCGGAATAAAATCCGGTATCAAATCCACGGGGCTGAACGCATATACGACAACGCATATGGCAAATATTTTCGCAAACAACGGCACCCGCGGGTCGCGATACGCCCAATACATAACCAGCAAATTGGATTTCAGTTTCTTTGCCAAGCTTATTCAGAAACCAAAATATACTTCAAAGAGCCTTCCGAGGCGTATAGCGTTCGGTTAACCTCATAAGTGCTGCCAGCAGGAACGGCCTCACGCGAACGCTCGGGAACGGGATCGGAAAAACCGTATCCGCCAATAGTAACATCAGCGGTATGGAAGTCTTCTGTCCCTGCCGGCAAGTCGTTGCCGGATACGTTCTTTGCGACAAAGGTAAGCGAAATACGTTTATCTTTACTGCCTGCGGGCGGCAGGTTCATTTTGAAATAAAGCGGCCGAAAATGACCGACCGTTTGAAATTCCCCGAATTCGTTGAGGCGTTGCGTGATGCTTCTTCTTTCACTTCCATCGGGGATGGAAATGGAGAGCAACGATTCTTCATACTCAGCTTTAATATGGAGTCCGTTCAATAGCACTTTTGCAGGGATAAAGAACTGGCCTTGTTTCATTACGGGCATCGTGTCCAATTTAACGATCGTGCCATCGTACAAAGCGGTATTGGCGTTTAGCGTCAACTCCACTTGATGTTTTGCCAAGGACACCGTAGCGCTGTGAAGTTTGGCGTCATAATTGACATCCGCACCTAGCAATTCACCAACGGCGCGCAGCGGCAGCATAAGTCTATTATTTGCATCAATGTAAGAGACATCGGGAGCAGTGAAGAGCACATAGTAATTGTTGACCTTCAAATGCACTTGCGCTTGTATTTCCTTGCCAACTGATACCGGGGAGGCTTGTGCACCTTCTCTTCCTGCCACTAAAACTGGAAAGGCTAACAAGGATGTCGCAGCAATGCGCAAGCATTGTTTAATTAAATGCAACAACAGGGATTTCCTCCTTGGAACGGCTACTAAATAAGGAATAGCCTTGGCGCTCGTTCTCTTAAGGGAAAATATAACATTCGGAAAACAATTTGTATATCGGTAGCAAGTCAGAGTCGCAATACGGTTATTGATTCATTGTTGAAGACTTCACCATTATCACGGAAGCCGAAGCTTTCATAGAGCTTTTTAGCAGCAACGTTTTCGGATTTATAAGGAATCCAGCAGTAATGTGCGGGTCCAGCGGGGAAGGTACGGATATATTCCAGGATTTTTTTCATAGCCGCCCGACCATAACCCTTGTTCTGGTATTGCTTGTCAATCATCAATCTCATGATGCAATAGTTATTTTCTGCGATAGACGGTTCATCGTATCCTGTTATTCCATAAGCCAACATAACAAATCCAACGGGCTGCTCATCCGCGTATATGACAAATGGAAATGGATGCCCTCCATTAGTTAAGAGTACATAACACGAAGCAACGCTTGACAGATTAGACGCAACAAACCCCCTTTGGTCCTCTGAGACTTCCAAGTTAAACATTGCACGCCGATTCTCCAGCGTAATTTTTCTGAGCGTAATCATTTAGACTTCTCCTGTCGTCGGTATTTAAACACTGCGAAATAAAAAAGACCCTGTGAAGGGCTTAAATCACGTCGTCAATGTCGACACATAGAGTGCCGTGGTCTTGATTCCACCCGTGCTCGATATCGTAAGCGGCTGTCTCGAGCAATTTTTCTTTTTCTTCAAGCATGATCGCGTTAACTCTCGAGCTAACCGGCTCGTAGTCCTCCGCTTCTGGCGCCTTGTAAATAAACTGAGTGAACAGGTCGATGGTGTTATCTTTCTGGACGGCAACGACACGCACGTTCGCGAGCTCCGTGAGGTTATTAGCATCCTCGTCATCAGGGGCATCGTTTTCACCGCAAATACTTACTTCCCAGTAGTTCCATCCTTCATCTGTTTCTCCGCCGCCGAAACTAACCGCCTCGATGTTCTTCCAATTTCTCATTTCCAACATCCATCTCCTCCTGCAGATGCGCGCTTAACGCTTTGCTCGCAAGCCATGTCTATCAATAAACGTTTCAAGTGCGTTATCCCAAGCATATCCAAAGTCATTCTTCAGTTCACACACTTCATCACATTCCTCTTTGCTTTCATAAATGTCCCAGGGGAAGTAGGTTCTGTTGTTCTCCTTAGAATAAAATGCGATAACGCTGCCGCTGATTCGAGAATAACTGATTTGTTGCTTATATGAAAATATACCATCAGTGAGTGGGGTCCACGACCATTCGGAAACCCAATACGTCCTGTCTAATTCTATTTCTTTATGGTGTCGAGACAGGGCTTCCAGTATTGAAAGTGCTGCATCTTCGTCTTTATTATCTGTTGAATGAATGAGTTCTCTAAATATCTTCAGCATAAATGTTCCTCCTTTCTAGACGCATAACGCTTTTCGCAGTTATTAAATGAGATTCCCATTCCAATCAACGAAAACGAGTTGTTCTTTTGGACCCAGGCACCATTCGATAATCGTCTTAACAAGTCCAGGCGTGATTATACGGTCATCCCAAGTTGGCGTTTGGACTCTTACCCACCCAGTTCGATCATGGTTTTCTAAGCCAACAAACTCCGATCCCTTTATTACTATATGAGGCGTCTTATCTTCAACTGACTGAGCAATGAGGCGTGAAACTATAAATTTCTTATCTTCCGAAATAATATTAAGACTCATTCGCCCAAAATCTTCATCGTTTTGTTGGACATACCAAAAGTAAGACCTGCCGTTATGCTCGAGTTTTCGTTTGCCTTTTTGTGCAACTCCCATCTGCTTGCCACCTCCGCGGATTGTGATACTCGTTAAATTGAAGAGCTATCAACACCACATACTACAAGTTCTCCGTCTATTGCATTTGCAAATATAGTAATTTCCAATCCCAGATAGTCCTCTTCGCCTGCAGGCAAATATTCCGTTAATCTGGTATCAATCATGATTTGAACGCCTTGCGGATCTAAGCTTTTAATGTACGAAATAGAATGAATATAACAATTGCCCGATAGTTTACTGCGAATCGGAAATGAATCTTCCGAACATAATTGATCGTCATTGATATAATTAAATATTTCTTGATATATAATTGTTGATATCTCACTCCATCGATTAGATAGCCCCTCAAATTCCGTTAAGTGAATACCGTCATAAAATCTTATTTTGGATTCGATTTCTTTTTCTATTAAATTTAGATTCACATCAAACACATCCTTTTAGTAAGGGTTCTTCGGGCGAAGCCCTGCTTCTTTATTCATAATGTGCAAATACAGGTTACCTGCCTTCCTTTGTCTTTTTGTTTTGTTTGTATCGCATTATGGCAAAAGGCAGATTCACTGCTCCAAGAATAAAACAAGAAACAATAGGTATCAGTTGAGGAATGGTGGGATAATTCGGTTTTCCGTCTCCGACAGGCCCAGTTTTAGGTTGATGGATATCCCACAAACCATACAAAAGACCAATAACGGGTATCAAGATACAAATCACGCTTGCAGTTATATAAATTACATACTTGTTCATCATACCCCTCCATTTGGGAAACGATTGAACGCTCCTGCTTGTTAGCCAAACAGCCTGCCGGATCCCACCGGCAGGCTGTTGCATCAAAGTAAAGCTTCCGTTCGAGCGGAACACTTTGTACGTCTCGACTATTTCTCCACCGCATAGCGGGTCGCGATAATGCCCGAGTCAAATGTGCGGCTGGACAGCAGCTTGAGCCGGATCTTCTCGACGCCGTCGAATGCCGACTTTCCACTGCCAAGGACGACCGGACAAATCGTCAGTAGGAACTCATCGATCAGGCCGAGCTCCAGCAGCGTCTTCGCAGCCCCAGGGCTGCCGAAGATTACGAGATTTTTGCCCGGCTGCTCTTTGAGCGCCTTGATCTCCTCCGCGATATTGTCCTTGATCAACATCGTATTGTTCCATTCCGCCTTGTCCATCGTGCTGGAAATGACAATCTTTTTCACATCTTGCACCCATCTAGCATGCTCTAAGCTGTGCGTCGACTCGTTCGGATCGTCCAGCACCGTCGGCCAGTAGCTCTCCATCATCCGATACGTCGTACGTCCGTATACGGGAGAGCCGACTTCGGCTACGACCTCCTCGGCGTACTTCTCAAATTCCTCGTTGTAAGGAATCCAACCCAGGCCTCCCTCCGAATCCGACGCATACCCATCCAGCGATACATGCATGAACAATACGAGCTTTCTCATGTCCATCTCTCCTTCAATTTGGAATTTATCTTGTTCGTTGTTGAACGTTTCCCATACTTTGTCCTGTTGCTAAGTTCACTATAAATCATTACGTAACGTAACGTTCAAGAGGAAGTCTAATTTTTTTTGCAGACAAGAAGTTTCGCAAAACTCCCGATTAAGCCGGCAGGCTGCATGTTTAAGGTGTCGCCTCCGGTTGTGACCTATCGTTGAACTGCTCCATTATACGAATGACGCGTGTTACAAGCGTTAAAATCTCTGTTTCCGTTCATTCTTGGTCGTGTCAAGTATAAGTGTTGATCTTTAGCAGCGTAATTATGAACCTCGAATACGCCAGCAAGCAAATTATCAAGGTAGGGCAAACGTTCATTTATTGAGTGTACCGTCCTGTGATTTAACTCAGGCGTTTCGTTGTGTAGGTTTTGAGCAAATCTTAAAGTCATTTTCTTTTGTTCAATTAAATTTTCCCCTTCGATCTGAGACCGATATTTATCAATAGCAGCAAGCAAATACTTTTGGTCTTCAATCCAGTGTCTGGACATCGTCTCTGCCCCTTCCTATTGTTACAGACCCGACCATCGAAAATGATGCTTGTTCCTCCTCAACACTTCGTTTGAAACTTGGCTTCCCCCTCCAGGATGGCCTTCAAAAATGCTTTCGACTTTTGCAGCTGCCGCTGAAGATTTTCGATTTCGATGAGCTTCTGCTCCACCACTTTTTTCTTGGCCTCGGATGAGAAATGATGCTGTTGATCGACCAACAAACGCAGCTCTTCGATCGAGAATTCTAAGGATAGAAGGGTCTTCACGTCATTGAGATAGTCGACTACCTCCTCCGAGTAAATGCGGTAATTATTCGGATCTCGTTTAACGAATGTGTCCGGGATTATATTTTTGCGTTCATAGAATCTCAAGGTGGAGATCGGCAGACCCGTCAATTTAGCAACATCGTTTATTCTCATCAGGAGACCTCTCCTTTACCTGTTGCTATGAACTTAAGTTCATAGTCCATAATGCGAGTAGGATAACCGATGGCAAATGCCAAGTCAAAAAATCACGGTTATCAAAGGGAGAGGTTTTGATGTTCAACCATATTCAAAATAACGATTTTGCCAGCATTGTGAAGGGCCGGCGTTCCGTTCGCAACTATGACGAAAACGTTAAAATATCGAAGGAGGAGCTGCGCGAAATCATATCGGAAGCCAGCTTGGCTCCTTCCTCTGCCAATATGCAGCCTTGGCGCGTCGCGGTGGTGGATACACCGGAGGGAAAAGAAAAACTTCGGCCGCTCGTACGGTTTAACACGCTGCAGAACGACACTTCGTCCGCCATGCTAATCATTTTCGGGGATATCCAAAGCTATGCCTATGCGCAAGAAATATACGATGCCGCTGTGGAGCAAGGTAAAATGCCGGCAGAGGTGAGAGACAGCCAGCTGAAAACGATCCTGTCGATGTTCCCGACGCTGCCTAGAGAACTGCTGGTTGAAGTCGCCAAAATCGATAGCAGCCTTTTTGCCATGCAGCTCATGCTGGTCGCTCGCGCGCACGGGTACGATACGAATCCGATGGCGGGCTTTGAAACGGATCAAGTGGCCAAAGCATTCGATTTGGAGGAGGAGCGCTACGTTCCGGTTATGATCATTTCCATTGGAAAAGCCAAAGAGGAAGGTTATGAATCCGTTCGATTAGATTCGGAGAAAATCACGTTCTGGAGATAATACGAATAGAAGCGCTAAGAGGGCCGTAACAGCCTGCCTCCCGGCAACCTGTCGCGGCCCTCTGGCTCGCGTCTATAAACTTTGCTCGGTCACTCCCGTTAACGGATCGAAGGTCAGCATCTTCGTCCCGATCTTATCGATGAAGAAGCGATCGTGGCTTACCGTAATGACCGCGCCGGGAAAATGGATCAGCGCCTGCTCCATCACCTGAATGCTCGTGAGATCCAGATGGTTGGTCGGTTCGTCCAGGATGATCACGGCCGCACCGGAGAGAAGACACTTGGCCAGCGCCACCCGCGCCTTCTGCCCGCCGGACAGATTGCCGATGGCCTTGCTCAGATCCGCCTCCGAAAATTGCAGCATGGCCAGGAATTTGTTCACCTTTTTGCGGGGAGCGTCGAGTCCCAATCCATACGTATTCACCGCATGGCTGACGGTATCCTTAGGATCGAGCTCCTCCCACATCCGGTTGAAGTAAGCGTAGCTGACGCCCTTCTCCCAGACCACCTCTCCGGACTCCGGCTTCTCCTGCCCGGTAAGCGCCTTGATAAGCGTAGACTTCCCGCTTCCGTTGGGCCCCACGATGACGAGGCGGTCTTCCTTCTGAATATCGAAGCTGACGTTCTCGAAGATCTGCCGCCCCTCGTAGGTCTGCCCGATCTTCTTCGCTTCGCATAACTTGTCCGGAAAGCGCAGTCGCTCGTAAATATCGGTAATCAGCACGTTAACCGGATGCGGCTCGATTCGCTTTTTGTTATCCGCCAGCTTGCGCGAGAGCCGGTCCTTGGAGCCCGACTTCCTGTTCGCGCGGTCGTCGATCGCCTCGGACTCCATGAGCAGCAGCTCTTCCTCCCACTCGAACTGGCGGTCGAGCTCCTTCTTGCGCATTTTCTTTTTGCGAACGTAATCGGTGTAATTGCCTTCGTATTCCTGAAAATGATAATTCTCGATCTCAATCGTGCGCGTAACGACCTTGTCGATGAATTGCCGGTCATGGGACACCAAAATCATGGCGCCCTTGAACCGGTACAGCCACTGCTCCAGCCAAGCGATGCCTTCCATATCCAAGTAATTGGTCGGCTCGTCGAGCAGCACGACGTCGGGCAGCTGGATCAACATCTTGGCGAGCGCGGCGCGGTTGCGCCATCCTCCCGAGAGCTCATCGATCGGCTGATGGCGCGATCTGTCGTTGAACCCCAGCTTCGTCAGCACCGTGTCGATCTCGACGGATACGTTCCAGCCATCGAGATGCTCCATCTGCTCGAATAGCTCCGCCTGCCTGGCTAGCAGCCTGTCCATCTCCCTGTCGTCGGCAGCGACACCCAGCTTCTCCCCGACCTCTTGCAGCTCTCGTTCGATCGCCGCGACCAGCTCGAAGCATGCCTCCAGCTCTTGCTGAACGGACAGGCCGCCCCTCAATTCCGAGAACTGCGAGAAATATCCGATTTTCACCTGTGGATCGATCTCTACCCTGCCGGACGTCGGTTCCTCCTGCCCCAGGATGAGCTTGAATACCGTCGACTTGCCGGCGCCATTCCGTCCGATGAGACCGATCCGTTCACCTTGCATCACCCGAAAATAAATATCGCGAAAAACCATCGAATCTTCGTACTTCTTCGTGACGTTCTCCAAACGTATGACGCTCATGCCGATCACCTTTCCGGTTGCAACTTCTAAGGTGATTATAGCATTGTTGGTCAAAAGAGATCGGCCACGTATGGTCTGTTTACAGTTTTACGCCTTCGGAAATGTCCTTGCCAAAGTATTTCGTCGAAATTCTGGCGTAGGTGCCGTCCGCGTGCATCGCCTTCAGCGCTTCGTCGAAGGCTTCCACCGTATCCGCATTGCCCTTCCGGAACAGGAATGCCGCGGTCTCCAGGTCGTCGGACTGGTCGACCACTTTGATCTTGAGATCGGGCCGTTTTTTCTGCAAGTCCAGGAAATACAAGCTGTTATAGATAAGCGCATCGACCCGCTTCGATTGCAGCAGCTCGACGGAGTCGCCATTTTCCGGCACCAGCGTGGCACCGTATTTTAACGCAAGCGCCCCTTGTACGGATTCCGCAAGCCCGTTTGTCTTCTTCCCCTTCAAATCCGCGAAGCTGTTGATCTCCTTGTTCTCCTCGAGCACGATCAGGGTCAGGTTGGAAAATTGATAGGGATCCGAAAAGTCGTACTTCTTCTGACGCTCCTCGGTAATGGACAGCTGCGGGATCGTATCGAAACGGCCGCCGTCCAGGCCCGAGAACATGCCGGCGAACTCGACCTCGGCAAACTTCACCTTCAGGCCGATCCGCTTGCCGACTTCATTGGAAATATCGATATCGAAGCCGGTTAAACCGCTGGCGTCGTGGAACGAGTAAGGCGGATACGTGCCGGTGGTTGCGACGACGATCTCCCCTTTTTTCTTCAATTGCGCAAGCGTGCTGCCGGACTGGCTCTTGGCGCTGCATGCGCTCAGGAGCAATCCTGCCGCAACCATAAGAAATGCCATTTTTCTGAACACGATCAACCATCCTCCGATAATAAGCAGTTAAATGGAATACGCAGGGAATAGCGAAGAGAACCCCGGCGCCAGGCGGCTCACGAATTGCCGAACCCGTTCCTGGCGGGAATGCACGAAGACGTCCTCGGGCGTGCCGTTCTCCAGGATCGTGCCCTGGTCCATGAACAGCACCCGGTCTGCGACCCGGCTGGCGAATTCCAGCTCGTGCGTCACGACGACAAGCGTGATGCCGGAGCGGCTCAAGGCGCGCATGACCTCCAGAACCTCGCCGACCAGCTCCGGATCGAGCGCCGAGGTCGGCTCGTCGAACAGGAGAATCTGCGGCTCCATCGACATCGCCCGAGCGATGCCGACCCGCTGCTGCTGTCCGCCCGACAGCTGGTAAGGATAGCGGTCCCGGAAGGCCCCGAGGCCGACTTGCTCCAGCAGCTTGACGGCGAGCGCCCTTGCGTCGGCACGGGTTAACCGGCGCGCGGTGATCGGGCCGACCATCACGTTTTCGAGTGCGGTCATATGAGGAAACAGGTGGTTGCCCTGAAAAACCGTCCCGGTCTGCCGACGAAAATCCAGAATAGCCTTCGGGTTCGGCTTGTCCGCTTGCGAGAAGCGAAGCTGCGACTCGCCGAGGCGGATGCTCCCGCCGGTCGGAAGCTCCAATAAGTTGATGCAATTCAGCAGCGTCGACTTGCCCGAGCCGGACGGCCCGATCACGACCGTCGTCGTCCCTTGCGACAGCTCCAGGTCGATCGCCTTCAGCACCGGTACGTCGCCGAATTGCTTCGTTAAGCCTTGAAGAGTAAGCAGCAGGGCCGCTCCCTCCTTCCTTCGGTTTAGGTCTGATAGGCGCCAAGCCGCCGCTCCAGCCGGGATTGCCAGATCGTCAGCGCGGAGCAGAGAACGAGATAATACGTGCCTGCGATCAGGTACAGCAGCATCGGCTCGAAGGTCGAGGCGGCGATGAGCTTGGCGGCGCCGAACAAATCGGGGATCGTCACGAGCGCGGCTAACGACGAGGTTTTAAACAGCGTGATGAATTGATTGCCGAAGCTTGGCACGCAAATCCGGAACGCCTGCGGCAAAATCACACGGACGAGGTTCTGGCTCGGCGACATGCCGAGCGCATAGCCTGCCCGCCATTGTCCGCGCGGGATCGACAGGATGGCCGCCCGCATAATCTCCGACGAATAGGCCGCCTCGGAGATCGTCAGGCTGATTACGATGCTGGCGAACGGCGACAGCAGAATGCCAAGGCTTGGCAGACCGTAGAATATGAGAAAGAGCTGCACCAGAATCGGCGTACAGCGAATGATCCACACATACACCCGGGCGGGAACCCGGGCATAGGGGTTGGCCGATAAGCCTGCGAGGGCGATGGCCAGCGCAAATACGAGTCCGAGCGCGAAGGAAAGCAGCGAGATCGGGATCGTATACAGGACCGTCCCCTTCAGCAAGGGCTGCAGCGACATGGAGATGATCTCCATGATTCGGTCTAATCGTTCTGAAGCCATGAATGTCACCTCGAACCTGCGAGTGCCGGAGAAAACGGTTGAAGCCGTCTTGCCGTTTTGCTAAAATAGTGGGTAAATAAATGGATTTACTCGGTTTTCAAAAATGGAGGGACCCGCATGATTCAGTTCAGGGACAAAGCGTACCGCTGCACCTCCGAGGTCGCGATGCAGCTCGTAAGCGGCAAATGGAAAGTTCTTATACTGAGCCTGCTGCACGACCAAACCTTCCGGTTCGGCGAGCTGCAGAAGCGCATGCCAGGCGCGACCCACAAGATGCTGACCGAGCAGCTGCGCGACCTCGAACGTGACGGGCTGATCGCACGCAGCGTGTATCCCGTGGTCCCGCTCAAGGTGGAGTACGATCTGACCGACCGCGGCAAGCGGCTGGCGCCCATCCTCCAGCAGCTGTGCGAATTCGGGGCCGATTATATCGACAGCTTCCCGGCCGAAGCTTCGGCGGAGGAGGACCGGCGAGCCTGATCCTGTCCGGGGTGGAGGAGAAACTTGGCGCCGAATCGCTTGCCTGCATTTTTTGCCGCCTCAAGCTCTTCTGCATCGCCGCGTTCGAGCAGAATGACGTTTTCCGGGTAGAGCTTCCCGAGCAGCGCTCTCGTGACGAGTTCATTTCCTCCGGTCGCGATCTCATGCGTACCCGCATCGTCCGTGACCAACCCGGAGAGGGATAGAATAGGGCCCGCAGCGTGATGGGCGATAACTGGCTCCTCATGCGTCGGGGACGGGCTGATCGGCTTCTTGTCTGCAGAACCTGCGCGGTAATGGAAGCGGTGGCCCCGAAAGATTTGGCCCAAGTCGACGTTATAGATATCGGTAGCCGCAGGCAGTTGGAACGTAATGACCGCCTGATCGTCGCTGATCAGGTTTGCCTGCAAGCTCGCTTCGGCGATGCCGCCCAACTCCGCCGCTCCTCCCCCGCTCTCCTCTGAACCGACCCCCAGCTTCGATCGCGTTGCCTGGTAATAGTCGGGATATTCATACGCAAAAGCAATCGCATCCCCTTCGCCGGACGCGATCGTCCGAACCGGGTACCACCGAAGAAGATACCGGGGCGCCTCGGCCAGTTCGGTCCCCAGGCTAGCCGGCAGAATCGTCCCGTACCGATACTGAAAACCATAACCGACGGCAGCCAGCTCCGGTGCCAGCAGGCTTGCCGCATAGCGAACGAGCGACTTGTGGTCCAGCGGCCTGGCCAGCAGCTGCGAGAGGAACGCGGTATGCGCTTGCTCGGTATACCTCAGCCCTCGGGATGGCCGCGCCGTCAGCGCAAGCGGCACCTCCTGCCAATTCTCGAACGGGAGAAGCGCGTCACGGAGGAGCACGATCTCGTGCAGGTACTCGTTGAACAGCTGCATGACGGATGGGCCGCCTGCCGGCCCCGTGAGCATGTCGGTCACCTCGTGCGTCCAGAGATGATTATCGCACCGGCTCCGGAATACGAGACGCCCAAGCACCTCATCGCCGAGCTCCCGCAATCCGCGCGCTTCGCCGTCGAACGCGCGGGCCCACTGCGACAGCGTCTCCCCGATCCGGCCGGCCTGCTCGGACAGCTCTAGCCTCCCATAGTCGCTTAGCTCCAAGGCGGCCAGAGGAAGCGCCGTTTCCCGCCCGGCTATTGCGAGCGTGTTCTCGATATTCGCCAGCAGCGCTTCGCGATTTGCCGACTCCCCTAATTGAACGGCGATTGCTTCGAGCAGCACGCTTAACGCCTTAACGATCTCTCTGGCTGTGTACACGCCATTCGGAATGTCCCATTCCCACAAGCCGTTGTCGGCGGATGGCTTCACAGTCTCCCCGCCCGGTCCGGCATTCTGGCCGGTGGCAGCTTCCAGCCGGGTCCCCCAGACGATCCCCTGCTCCCCTACATCCAAACGATACGATGACATGCGGCACCTTCCTTTCTATTGGGATCATCCTATCACAGCTATTCCGATGCGGATAGAATGCACTTTTTCGAGCGATAGGCACGGATTGGTAAGATAGTTCCCGAACGGGAACTATGCCTCGTTGCAAAAAAATACATCGCCCTGGCGCTGAGCCGCTTGGCGATGTATCTTCGACGATTGACTTATTCGGGCGAACCGGGCCAGAGCTGAAGCGCCATATCTACTACATGCCGCAGCTTGGACTCGCTGGCGCCGGCGCCGCCCTGGACCGCAAGCCCTTGAAAAACAGTGCTGTAAAATGCCGCCAGACGATCCGCATCCACGTCCAATGGAATCTCGCCTTCTGTCTGCGCCTGCTTGAACCTTTCCCGCATAGCGGCTTCGCCGCCCGCACGTCTGGCATCCAGCTCATGCTTGACGGCTTGGCCCGCCTCTCCCGTCGAGATTGCGCCATGGATCGTCAGGCAGCCGCCCGGGGTCGCCGGATCCGTTGTTGCATGCGCCGCGCCATACAATAATGCCTCGATCATTCCGCGAGCGGTCGTCTGCTTAAAAGCGTCCATCATATAAGCGGCCGGACCTTCGGCATACCTGTCCAATATTCGTAAAAAAAGCTGCTCTTTATTGCCGAACGCTTTATAGAGACTGGGCGTATTAATGCCCATCGCTTCCGTAAGATCGGAAATGGTCGTGCCCTCATAGCCTTTTCGCCAGAACAGATCGAGGGCCTGATCCAATGCAGTCTCGATATTAAAAGCGCGAGGTCTTCCTTTTGCCATCGCTTCTCCTCCTGTCCATCGATTTATTTCAATTTAATACAGGTAGAAGTAGTTCTAATTATAGTGGAACTGTTCCAGTGCGCAAACCGGCAAGATGATTCTCAACATTAATGTATCGATCGCTAAATTAATCGTTGACAACCAACCCGTTCAGATATATATTTAGCGTACGCTAAATAAATAACTAAACAACGGGAGTGAGTTCAATGACAAAGCTTCAAGGTAAGGTTGCAGTCGTTACAGGCGGAACATCGGGGATCGGATTGGCGACCGCACAGCGGCTCGTTCAAGAAGGGGCTTACGTGTACGTCACGGGTCGTCGTCAGGCTGAACTCGATGCGGCCGTAGCGGCAATCGGTTCGAATGTAACGGGCGTTCGCGGCGACGTGTCCCGGCTGGCCGATCTGGATCATTTGTACGAAGTCGTTCGCAGCCTTCATAACCAAATCGATATTTTATTCGTAAATGCAGGCGGCGGCGAATTCGCTCCGCTGGGGAACATTACGGAAGAACATTACGAGAAGACCTTTAACATCAATGTAAAAGGAACCCTCTTCACCGTTCAAAAAGCGCTGCCGCTTTTAAAGGACGGAGCCTCTATCATTCTTACCAGTTCTTTGGCCGCTTCATCGGGCATGCCGGCCTTCAGCGTATACAGCGCCACGAAAGCGGCGATTCGCAGTTTTGCCAGAGGGTGGATCGTCGATCTGCAATCCCGCAAAATTCGGGTTAACGCCATCAGCCCCGGCGTCATTCATACGCCAGGGTTGACGGGACTTGCAAGCAGCGAAGAAGAATCGCAGCAGTTTTTGCAGCAAATGGCGCAGCAAATTCCGTTGGAGCGCGTAGGGAAACCGGAAGAAGTCGCGAGCGCCGTCGTATTTCTGGCATCCGACGACAGCAGCTTCATCAACGGCATCGAACTGTTCATCGATGGCGGGCAGAGCCAGATTTAAATCGGTCCGCCCCGAACGATCTTCATAGCCTGCTTTTCGACCATGTATGCATGCGCCTGTCCCCTCCAGAATATCCTGCTAGTGGAGCTCACTCTACGCAGGAAAGGATGGTTCGGTATGATTGGGTCACTGACGCATTGGATGGAGGTCGCCCTGTGGGTTGTGCTTGGCTTGATGGCGGTCGACTTCCTGGTCGGGTTCTTTCAGTCGCTCCGAGGCAACAAGCTTGTTAACGCGAATGAAGCGGTTCTCGTCTATCTGAGGGAAATCGTCGTCTATGTGCTGCCGCTCTTCATACTGTCGGGAATCGCTTTGATGGACGAGACGGGTTGGATCGTGAAGACAGCTTATTATATAGGTGCCGTAGCCTTGGTCATCAAGTACTTGAAGGATATCAAGGCGAAGCTGTAATTAAAGGCGAAGCTGTAACCAGCAGCCTCGTGCACCACTCCGGGAACCGGCTCTCCGCCGTACAGGCGGAGGGCTTCTTAATAGAACCGGAACAGGTACAGCTTGTTTAATGACGGTCTGATCTCGATTCTCGTCTCTCCGCTTGTGTCGGGCTCTTCCTGGGGGCAATCTCGCTTCCGATGGCCCGAGGCCTACCCTCTCGCCCTTCCCACATACGGGTAGATCGGATCTCTTAATTCGAAGTCGTACGTGCTTCCGTTCACGATGCCAACGACTTTCTCGTTGTCGTAGAGATCCAACATAAACCCAGCCATTTCTTTGGCGGTATGAAACTTCGGAACGACGCCTTCATAATGAAACGCTTCTAAATCCAAAGCGCTTTTTATAAATTCAGTCGCTGTAGCCGCGGGGGCCAACACTTTGGCTCGGAGCGCAGCGCCACGTTCCTTCAATTCCTGCGCGACGCCTTCCGTAAAGGCACTTGCATAGAACTTTGTCGCGCAGTAGGCTACGGAATTGCCGACAATCTGGTAGCCTCCTCCTGAAGAAACATTGATGATCTGCGTCCCTTCGACATTTGCATAATCGCGAACATAAAGGGTAGTAAGCACAGTTAAGGCTTCGATATTCAAGTGAAGCATCGTCGTCACTTTGTTTAAATTTTGCTCTCCGACGGAGGCGAAGCTTCCAGCTCCCGCATTATTGATCCAGGTCTCGATCGGATAATCCGCAAGGCTTATGTAAAATTCATAAACATCGGCGGCAACGGACAAGTCGACCGTTCGAAGGACAACATCCAGGCCGGGGTTAAGGTCGGCCACCTTTGATTTTAAACGTTCCAATTCCCCGGTTCTGCGGGCTGCCAGAATCAAGTTTTTTCCGCGTGCCGCAAAAGCAAGAGCCGCTTCATACCCGATTCCCGAGCTTGCTCCCGTAATCACCGTATACTTCATATTCGTCCCCCTTCCTTCATTTACATTACTCCGCAGAGAAGCTTCGAATGTAGAACGCTTGTTGCTTGAGCATATACTCCGAGGCCTTTTTCATCATATCGGCAAATTGCTTGCTTTCTCCCTCTCCAAGATGGCTGACCAAGTCAACGAACATGTTAAGGCGGGCTTCATTGATACGTTGAATATACGCTTTGCCTTGATCCGTAAGCTGGATTCTGACGACTCGCCGATCGGCAGGATCGGCAAGACGCTTGACCAGCTCCTGCGCTTCCAGACTGTTGATATGCTGCGTGATCGTCGGCGAAGTCACATTCAATTTACCGCTTATCTCCGACACCATCAGTCCCGTATCGCTATCCTTGACGTTCATGCTGATGAAGTAGAGAACCATGATCTCGCCTGGCTTCTGATTGTACACCGCGCGATTCTGCATCATATTTCCGCTGACTTGCGATTGAAAGTACGATTCCATTAACTGCTTTGCGATTTCCTTCCGCTCATCGGACAATCGGCTCACTCCCCGGAACTTACATAAGCAACTTAACAATTAGGTAACCAATTAAATAGGTAACCTAATTATATGCGCATAAAAGCAGATCGTCCACTAATTTGTTGTGAAGGGACGGAGACCGCGGCGCTATTCCACGATCTCTTCCACCTTCTCCTGGAAGAATAGCTTGTAAATGTGCGTAAATAAAATTTTAACGACAATATAGAACGGGATGCTCAGCAGCATGCCCAGCACGCCGGCGAGATCGCCGCCAAGCAGCAGGAGCACGATAATGGTCACGGGATGAATCGCCATCGTCCGCCCGAAGATGATCGGCGTCAGAATATGGTCCTGAAT
Organism: Cohnella hashimotonis; assembly: GCF_030014955.1. NCBI lineage: Bacteria > Bacillati > Bacillota > Bacilli > Caryophanales > Paenibacillaceae > Cohnella > Cohnella hashimotonis. The sequence goes on along the minus strand of NZ_JAGRPV010000001.1, from coordinate 414,789 downwards.
CTGCTGCGCAGCCAGAATAATGAGCAGCGACCAGAGCGCCATCATGGGAGATTCCATAAATGCGACAACGAGGACGGGAACAGACGATAGAATGGCGCCGATGTACGGAATAAAGTTCAGCACGACGGCTACTAGCACAAGCATCAATGCATACGGAAGCCCGATAAAAAGGAAGCCGACGTACATGAGACCGCCGAGAATGATGTTCAGCACGACCCGGCTTACGATAAACGAACCGAGTGCTTCGTCAATCTCCGACAGGGCCGCACGCCCTTCGGCCTTGTATTTGCGCGGCACCAGATACAACAGGGAATCCTCCAGCTTGCGCCCGTCCTTGAGCATAAAGAAGAGAATGACCGGCACGACCCCGATCAGCACGACGGCACGCGAGATGACTGAAATGATGCTCGTCAGGTACGTAGAAGCCCAAGCGCCTGCCTTCTGGGCGTACTCCGAAATGCGAGTTTCCAAATCGAACGACTCCGGCAGGACCGAGGAGACCACGCTCCCGTCGTCGGTCTTATCCTGAACCTGATCGCTCAGGTCCTCCACGACTTTGGGCGCACTGTTGATAAAGTTGTTCGTCTGATCGCGCAGCGTCGGCCACACCAGCCAGACAAAAAGAGCGATTAAACCCGCAAACACCAAATAGAGCAGCGTAACCGCAAGCAAACGCTTCATCCCCCGGTTATGTAGAAAGCCGACGATCGGGCGAAGAAGGTAATAAAGAAAGCCGGACAGCGTGATCGGCAGAATCAGAATCTCGAACATCCGAACGATCGGCGCGAACATGAAGCGATCAAGGAAGAGAAGAAAGATCGCCAGCAGCACAAAAATAACGCTGAGAATGATTCGAAAAAACTTCGCATGCGGCATGGCAGCCCCTCCTTTTGGCTCTATTACCCGCCGAATGAACGAACAGAAACCTAAACGGCCGGAAGAAGAATGGCGCCGGAAGGCTTCCCCATCCGATCCGCTCAGTCAAATTTATTTTACTTCCGTTGTCACAAATCGGCGCCCTGCATTGTTATATGTGCAAATCGCAAAAGGAGTTGTTTTCACATGGTAGGGACGGAGAGCCAAAAACAAGAAATTTTGAAAGCTTATCAATTCAGGTTTGCTTGCAGGTCATTCGACCCGAACAAAAAGATTCCGGATGAAGATTTTCACTTTATATTGGAGACCGGAAGACTGTCTCCAAGCTCGGCAGGCCTCGAGCCTTGGAAGCTTGTCGTGATCCAAGATGCTGCGCTTCGTGAAAAATTAAAGCCTGTAACCGCCGGTGCCCAGAGTTCGCTGCCCACGGCCAGTCACTTTGTCGTAATCTTAGCCAGACAAGGCTTAAGGCATGACTCCGCTCATGTGACTAAAATGGTGAATGACGTTCATAATTTCCCTGAAGCGCTTATTCCGCATTTCCTGGGTTCCTATCAAACCTTCGTGGAAACGGAGCTCGAAGACAACGATCGTCTCCTTTTCGAGTGGGCCAGCAAACAAACCTATATCGCATTGGGCAACATGATGACCGCCGCGGCTCAAATCGGCATTGATTCGTGTCCGATCGAAGGCTTTGACAGACAAAAGGTGACCGCTATTCTGCAAAATGAAGGAATTATAAACGGCGACGATTTCGGTTTAGCCTGTATGGTCGCTTTCGGATATCGTCAGGAGGATCCCAAACGTCCGAAAGCAAGGCAAACGCTCGATGAGATTGTGGAGTGGCGGTAAACGATTCCAGATTAAAGGGAGTGTTGGACCATGACGATCAAACCATTATTGGATCAAGCGAAGGACCATTTTATCGCTGTCGCGCCCGAAGAAGTGCAATCTCAGGTTTTTCGGCACATCAAGGAGCAGCAAGCGTCCGGTATCGTTCTCGGTTTGCAGGAAGGGGACCAAGCTCCGAATTTTACGCTGGCCAGCCCGCTCGGAGAGCGGGTGAATCTATATGACGAGCTTGCGAAAGGACCGGTCGTTCTGACCTTTTACCGCGGCAGCTGGTGTCCGTTTTGCAATATCCAGCTTCGAGCCTACCAGCAGTTGTTGCCGGAGATCGGGAGGCTTGGCGGCCAACTGATGGCCGTGTCGCTGCAAAGCCCCGACAACTCGCTGTCCCATCAGGAGAAGGAGAACCTCACCTTCCACGTGTTAAGCGATTCGAACGGCCACGTCGCGGACAGCTACCGGGTGCTGTACGAATTACCGGATTACCTGCAGAACCTCTATGAGAAATCCGGGATGGATCTCGCGAAGTTCAATCAAACCGACCGCTGGATTCTACCGATTACGGCGACGTTTATCGTGGATAAGGAAGGAATCATCCGCCGCGCGCACGTGAATCCGGACCTTATGAAACGGATGGAGCCGGAGGATATAATCGATCAATTAAAAAAGCTGACCCCATAAGAAAAACGAGAACGCCCGCCTTTACCCTTGCGTAAAGGCGGGTTTCTTTGGAAAATAAAGAAGCGAATAGGGAATACGCCCGAGGAAAGGTGATACGGCAAATGGAGGAACTGTACGATCAATACAAGGCGCTTCTGTTTACGCTTGCCTATCAGTTGACGGGATCTGCGGCGGACGCGGAAGATGCGGTACAGGACGTATTTATCAAGGCGGGCGAAGTCCATCCCGAGCGCCTGGAAGAGCCGAAGGCGTATTTGTGCAAAATGGTCACCAATCGCTGCCTCAACCTGCAGAAATCGGCGCGGAAGAAGCGGGAAACGTACGTCGGTCCCTGGCTCCCCGAGCCGATTCGGACGCAGGAGACGGATACGCTCGAGACGGCGGTCGTCCGCCGCGATCTATTGTCGTACGGCATGCTCGTACTGCTGGAGCGGCTGACGCCGACAGAGCGGGCGGTGTTTGTCCTGCGCGAGGCGCTGGATTTCGATTATCCCGCAATCGCCGAGCTGCTCGGCAAGCAAGAAGCGAATTGCCGGAAGCTGATGAGCCGGGCCAAGAGCAAGATGGACATATCCGAAGAAGAGCATGTCGCAGCCGAAGCGGCAGACAGGGAATGGGTGAGCCGCTTCCTCTCCTCCCTCGAGCAAGGAAACGTCGATCATATGCTGTCCCTGCTGACCGAAGACGTCATGTTCGTCTCCGACGGCGGCGGCAAAGCGGTTGCGGCCCTTCGCCCGGTACAAACGCGCGTTCCCGTGGCCCGTTTCTTGCTCGACGGGTTCAAGAACACTGTCAGGGCGAATATTCGCTTCGAGGCTGCCCCGCTGAACGGCGAGATGAGCTTGATACTCCGTTCGGGGGACGAAGCCGTCGGGGCTCTGTTTGTACAACTCCAACGCGGGCAATTTGCCAGGATCTTCGTTGTACGAAATCCGGATAAGCTAACCCGGGTATGAAAAATCGAGGGCAGGGGGCGGCTCCCCTCCCCTCCTCTCTGTACATAAATCAACTAGAAACAAGCGTCCGCAGTTCCTTAGAAGCGTCTTCAAATTCCTTCTCATATAATCGGTCCGTTGTGTTGAAGATTATCAATTATGTATCTGTACGTATTACGAAAAGATATTGTTTTTCTTGCTTTCCCCAACTGGCCGTAATGGTAATCCCTCTAAAATATTTCTTTGATTTATCGAATTGCGAGCTTAATGCGGAGGCCGGGTTTTTTTGAACAATATATTTTGAAACCCCATCTTTTATGGGGAGCGGCGTTACAAGGGACAATTTATCAGGATAGATATACTCACCGTTCGAGTGTAGTAAGCTGTCCCTTACACTAACTTTATCCGGAGACGGATTCCCGAAATTAATCGTTATTTTATCCTGCATTTTTATATATTTAATATTAGTTAAAGGTTCTTCTTGAAAAGCGAATTTATATCGATAATCTTGTCCGTTTTCTGATTCGGAAGGGTTATACATAACATAATCAACTGATTCTCCCCCGACAGTTAATGTCATTTTCCGATTATCATCATTCACTCTGCATCCCGTAATTCCCATTACTATTATTAATAGTAATGTGCTTAAGACATATTTCAAAGTGTCTCCCCCCTCCATGTTGCAACTTATTCTTTGACACCCGTCGCTTCGTCTAGGTGAGCTTGTTGGAACTTCCATTATAGTAAATATTGCATATTTTTGTTGATTTAAAATTATGCAACTGCTTGCACCTTTTACAATACGATACGGTCAAGTTTGAGAACTTTTGTTAGAATAGGAGGACTGCCGGAATTTACCTGCCTGGAGGAGAGGTTTTATTGTTAAGAAAAGGATGTACGCTTGTGCTCTCAATGCTACTGTTTTTGTTCAGTAGTATCACAGCAATTGCAGCAGAGGACACTGGCGAGGGAACGAGTGAAGCAACCCCTTCCGGGATTCCGTTAACCGGTCTGGAAACTTTTGTCGACGATTATGTAAAAAAGTACATCGGGCAACAAACTGTAGGCGCGTCGGTTGTTATCGTGAAGGATGGCCAGGTGGTGCTGTCCAAAGGCTACGGCTACGCAGACGTGGAGCGGCAGATTCCTGTCTCGACGGATACGGTCATGGAGTGGGGCTCCATCAGCAAGCTTGCCGTATGGGCGTCCGTGATGCAGCTGGCTGAACAGGGAAAAATCGATCTGAACGAAGATATTCGCGGCTATTTGCCGGCGAATTTCCTGACCAAGCTGAGATACGATGCTCCCATAACGATGCTCCATCTGATGAACCACAATGCCGGGTTTGAAGAGTATATGTTCGATATGGCCTATCAATCCCCGGAGGAAGTACGGTCGCTGGAAGAAGGGCTGCAGCTAGCCCAGCCCGCACAGATTTATAGACCCGGCGAGGTTGTGGCCTATTCGAACTACGGCAACTCGCTGGCTGCGTATATTGTAGAGAGAATCAGCGGTCAACCTTTTCACGAATACGTTCAGCAGCATATTTTCGATCCCCTGGGCATGACCCATTCCATTGCGCATTCCGTCGTAGAGGATCGCCCGGACTTGCTGGAGCATAAAGCCAAAGGTTATTTCTTCAAAGAAGAGGGTTCCTTCACCCCGGGATCGTGGAATTATATGTCCATGTACCCGAACGGCGGCAATAACGGCACCGCGGAGGATCTGGCTAAGTTTGCGATGGCCTTCCTCCCGCCTGCCGGACAGCAGTCCCCTCTGTTTGAGAAACAGGACACGCTGGGCACGATGCTGACGCAGAGCCATACCTCTGCTGAAGGAATGCCGGGTATCGCCCATGGATTCTGGGAATATCCCGGACAACACCGGACGCTCGGACATGGCGGGAACACGATTGCTTTTGCCACCAATCTGCAGCTTGTGCCCGAAGACCGGTTTGCGATCGTCATTATGACCAACCAGGCCGGCGAATCTCATATTGTCCATGGTCTGACCAAAGCGATCGTGGGCACGCAAAAGCAGGCGGAAGCTGTCAATCTGCCGGATGTGTCGGAGGTTCGAGGCGAGTTCGTGGCTGCGCGCCGCCCTGAACATGGCTTCATGAAGCTATTTCCCTATCTGACGATGATGAAGCTGAAGCCGCTGGGGGCCGATCAGCTCCAGATGACGCTAGCGGGCAGGACTGGAAGCTACAAGCAGGTGCAGCCTTACCTTTATGAGAAAGTAAGCGGAGACTCGGCGCTCGATGCCTGGCCCATGCTGTATGCGACTGTCAAGGATGGCGATGTAAAAGCGATCTCGGTCTATACCTCCGATTATTTGCCGCTGCCTGCCAGTAAATCCATGCCGGTGCTGGTCCTGAGCGCCGCTCTAGCGGTGCTGGCCATCGTTTATTTTATTATTGCTCCGCTCGTATTGCTGGTACGGGCAGTCATGAACGCGCTGAGAGCCAGAAAACGCCGCCCTGCACCTCGTAACGTCAGCCGCAAGCTGGTGGCCGGCCTCACCTTGACGGGTACCGGTATTGTGGCGAACAATCTGATTCTTGCCTTGCGGATGCTCAGCAACAATGAGCGGGCTTATGCCGAAGTCTATCCGCAGATTATCGTCAACTACGGCCTGACTGGGCTGGCTGCAATTTTGTTGGGTGCGCTGCTGCTGTCCTGGATGAAGAGACGCTCTGCTTCGACGGCCCGGTACAAGTGGTCGGCCATCCTGCCTGCTGCGATGATGGTTGTTCTGGTGGGGCAGCTTGTGTTCTGGCAGTTTTATAGCTAGGTAGGCAGGGTAAGGGTTAGCCTTATGTTGAATTCGGGGAAGTAGAACAAGCCGCCATGTGGCCCGAGGGCATTGGCGGCTTGTTTGTTGTACAAAAGCGATTATGAGTCCCGTACCTTGTCCTAGTTATAGATCGTCGTCATTCGACTTGGCGCTATTCACCTTCCCATACTTTTTTACCGGGCCATAGATTGTATGATAGGCCAAATAATTTTCACCGTTGAACACGATTAATGACCGTTCGGTAACCCACTCGTAATAAGTGGAGTCGTTGGCGCCATTCTTTTCCTGCGGGTTCCCGTACTTTTCCTTTAAAGAATCGAGCAAGTCGACCGAATCCGTCCCCTCCAACTCGCTAAAGTAGTACCTGCCGGAGAGCAGACGAAACTCATCCAACGCCGCTTCGCTCGGCAGCGAATCCAACTTATCTTTGTTTTCCTTATAGTATGTACTCAGTTCCTCTGGTACTTCCGCCAGAGCATGGCATTCTTTCTACGGTGCTCTGTATTAAATTCACATACGATTATTTATTCGAGAGATTACCAAAAAGAAGAATGCTTACTTAGAATACATTCTGGGCAGTCATGACGTAAGTATTTTCCGAAGCCTATTCTTGAATCCGTGTTGGCTGAGACAAAAATACATCGCCAAGGTTCTTGAACCACATGGAGATGTATCCATGATTCAATGCCGCTATTCCGCTTTGCGTTTTTCTTCATCTCCTGTGGCGATTTGGTTGTCGGTGTAGCCAATCTAATCGCTCCAGCTATAGAATTTCACTTGCGGTACAGTTCGCCGCATTGCACAAAATAGAATAAAATGAATTTTCGATTGGAGTCCTATTTTCATGTCACTTAGTCATTTAACCGTGAAATCATTTTTAATACATAATTCATCGTTAATTTTGATGATAATTATTACAATCAACTTTAAGAATGAATAATAATCTGATTCATACTGTTTCTCATCATTGCTATTAGTACCGTGCAAATACCTATTTCGAAGGTCATGACCATTGGTGAATTTTGCTTTATTCAAGTAAAAGTCAAAATAATCCTGTTCGTTTCTAGATAACAAAGTACTTTCAAAATAAACATAATTTTGGCTTGATAAATTATCAATTACTTTTTTGATCTCATCTGGATAGTGCCAGTAACTTAATAAATCCTCGTAATAAAGTTCTTTTAAAATGTAGATCATTTTAGTATCAGTAAATTCTATATAACCATCATTACTCTCGCGGATTATATCATTGTCGAATAACCATTGTATTCTCTGTATTTGATACTCTTTAAATTCACTTTTTAATACTTTCTCTTTAATTATTAACTCAACTTTCGCAGCATGAAATCGGCAAACAAGCCCTGATGTAACTGGGCAAACTGGCAATCCATTGCTGGAGTTGACGCTGAATCAAAGCCCCCAGCTTCTTTCCTGCTTTCGTGGCGATTTCGCTGATCAGATCAAGCAGTTGTTGCAAGGCGACTGTCCAATCCAGCGTGCCGACTTCGTCGCACAGCACATAAAACAAACCGCCGAACGTGCGTGCATCTGTACTCTGTCGATGCTGCCAAGCCAGTAGCAGGTAACGCGAAAAGACAATTGTGGTGTGGCTGATCAGCAAATCATAAGAGCGGCCTTGGAATTCCTTTTGCAAACGTAGCAGTGACTTGGTGCATTTGAAGAAGACCTCGATGTCCCAGCGGATCGCGTAAATTCGGATGACGTCCTCTACACAGAGCGCTAGGTCTGTCGTTAGAACGGCGAGCCAATCATTCTTCTTCGAGCGGTTGCGAACGAATACCACATGCACTGGCGTGCCGCAAGCCAGCACCGTTCGGATCGAGCGGAGAATGCTGCGTTTCTTGCTCGCTACAGGCGTGGCGACTGAGTAAAGCTCTTTAAGCGACAACTTCTGGCCTTGCATAAGGAATCGTTTGTTGTCGTTCTTGACCATGCCAATCACATCAAGTCCACGGGAGACGATTTCGCGAATGAGCGGCGCATGCGTGAACCAACTGTCCATCAAGACATAAGAGGCGGTTGCTCCGGCCGCCAAGACGCGGTCCAGCATGGACGCAACGACTTGCGGAGCCGACAGAAGCGCTTCCTGCCGACGCTTGTAGCCGTGCGACCGTTTGTCGACGGACTCATTCATGCCGGTGATCGCCGACTTGCTTGAACTGAGCAATGCAAAATCCACGGGTAAGAACGTGTGGCCGTCCGACCACCCCATCGTTAGCATGCGGAAACCTTTGTAGTACGCACCTGTCGCATGATCTTTGAACCGGGCGAGCAACTCAACGGCTTTGCTGCGATTGCGTTCGAACATCGAATCGTCGACGATGAAGACGGCATCCCGATCCGCAGACGTCAGCGCGTCCACCTTCTTTACGGTGGCGACACTAAGCGAGGTCAAAAACCGGCGCCATGCAAGGCCGGTATGATTGAGAAAGCGATAAACCGCATCTTTGCCGGGCATGGAATCATCTTTGCGGCTCTCCAGCAGACGAAACCAGTTTTTCTGATGAAACAACAGAACGAAGACGAGTTGAAACAATTGGGCGCAGCTAAAGCCAAAGCGTTTGCGAAATCCAGCTTGCTGTAAATGCTGCATGACTTTCAATTCTTGAAACGTCGGTTTTAGTTCGTTAGGCAGTTGATTCAAATTGGAGGGTTGGGCTATCATAAGGGTAGACACCTCTTCGGTTGAAGTGATTGCTCGACACTCTCACTTTATCAAACGGAGCGGTGTTTTTCTATTTACAAGCCCAATACCTGATCGCCTCGCGAGCTTACAACGACCTGCACTTAAGATGATTTTTGCTCTGCGAAAGTTGAGTTATTAAATCAAAGAAATTTTTATATTTACCACCTTTACTAGGCAAATAAAATATACTACTCTGGTCAGAAAACAACATAAAGGATGCTGTTTGATACCACTCACTTGAAGGATACACATACTTTTTCTCAATCAAAGATTTAATATCCTTGTTTTTCACACTAGATGATGAAATCTGTATCAATTCTTGGTCAATTTTACCCTCTTCAATTAGTACGTTGAATTGCTTAAACACCCTATCGAATTCAGGAAGGATAGTCCTGCACTTTTCAAAATATGTAGCATCTTCTGATGGCATTTTTACTATGAAATCCTCAATTTTAAATTCTTCTTTTAGATAGATTTGAAAGAACCACTCTATCATATCTTCTAATCTTACGCCTAAAACATTTAATACATTTGCATAGCTGTATATTTCCACTTTTCCAACCATTTCTCTAAAACTAAATGCAAATGATGTACTGTAAATGTGTTCTCCATTAGGACGAAGTGCATATTCTAGCGCACTCATATCATTTTTCTTTGAGGCAAATACTAAGCGAAACTTATCGTCGACAAAATTAAACAAGTGAATAAAGTTGTTCCAAAGTGTTGGGTAGTCGAGATTCTCTTCTAACCATGTACGACTTACCTTCATATCAAACATACTTCCATCGGCACTTAGTGAAATAACTTCGTCTTGGTCTATTGGGTATGAAATCGAAACCCCAGACTCAATCCCAGAGCCTTCTCCAAAGATTCTTTCTTCCTCTTCCTTAGCTTTTCTTTTTGCATGTAACTTAATTTTATCAGGCATATTAATCCCTTTACCTGGAGGGAAATTTACTATTTTTCTCAAATAATTTATATTAACGTGTGATGAGTTGATATATTCATCAATTAAACTTAATGCCTCTTTCTCTGTTAAAGAAGACGGTAAATATAGTTGACTCTCTTTAAGATATTTAGAAATTAGGGTCTCGGCATTTCTTGAATCACTTAGTATTATTTCTTTTATTACAGAATTAAAATACTCTGTCAGTTTCTTAAATTTCAGAACCATATAGACATGTACATACTCTTTGTTGAGTAAGTCCTTAAAAGCATCTTCTGAAACAGCCTGAAATATTGAAAAATTCTCTATAATATCTAGAAAATCTTCGGTATCCATAAAATCGACATCATCGTATAAAGAAATAAAATCACTCTTATTCTCTTCGATGAATAGACCTATTTTTTGTTTTATTTTTTTCTGATAATCCTTAATATTAATACCAGTCTGTTTAACTATGTAATCTGCAAATCGATTAATTACTATGTACTTTATAATATTATGAAAATCTATCAGATCACTAATAGACCAATCACTTTCGATTGCACTTTCATCGATCTTTTTAATTATCTTATCAATTTCCCAACCGCATGCCATATCATATTCCGAATAAAATTTTACATTGCTCATTTAATCACCTTCGAAAATTATTAACAGCGTTGTATAACCGATTCGGATAAAAAAAATTGACTCGTTGATTTGTTTTGAATGGCGAGCCGGTTTATTTCAGAGTTGACCTGAAACTCCAGTTTTACTTACATATTGAATATAGTAAAGTAATTCAGTATAGATACAAGTATGACATAAAGCTCCAAAAAATTGCAGCTACAAAACGCAAATACCGTCATTCCAGAGTTTATTGCAATCGCATCGGTAGGACGTCTAAACCCTTTATCTGTCTGTACAGTATAGTAAGAGAAATACGAGTGTGAGTACGGTTCGACCTACCTGCATGTACTTTCGGTGCTCAATCGTTGACTCCTTGTTGACTCTGGATATACGCCAAAAGCCGCCATGGCCCTCGGGCTACATAGCGACTTGTTTGTTGTGTGTAAATACTGCTATTCGTCTTTTTCAGTTCTCTTCTTCCCCAGTAGCGATACGATTCTCATCATAAGAAATCCAATCGCTCCAACTGCCCGAATACAGCTTCACGTTGCTATATCCCGCTTCGCGAAGTGCCAGCACGTTCGGCGTCGCCGAGATGCCGGAACCGCAGTATACGATGATCTCGCCGTCTTGCGGCAGGTCGCCGAACCAGTCGCGAAGCTGCTCCGGCGACTTCCAGGCCCCGCCCTCTTCGAGCGTGTCCTTCCAGAAGTAGTTTGCCGCACCGGGTATGTGCCCGGCGACCGGATCGAACGGCGCCTCGCGCCCGGCGTACTGCGCCGCGTCGCGCGAGTCCACCAGTGCCGCGCCTCCCCCGGCGGATGCGACGCGAACTTCTTCCACGCCGACGAGCCAATCGGCTCGAGGCGCGGGCACGAATTCGCGCGGCGCCACGGCCGCTGCCGGCTCTGCAGACACATCGCCGCCGGCGGCCGTCCAGGCGGAATAGCCGCCGTCCAGCACTTGCGCGCGATCTGCGCCCAAGTAGCGGAGCAGCCACCACAGCCGTGAAGCAGCCGGGCCGTTGCCGTCTTCGTAGGCGACGACGGCGGTCTCGCGGTCGATGCCGAGAGACCCGAACAGCGAAGCGAGTCGCTCCGGCGACGGCAGCGGGCTGCGCCCGCCATGCTCTTGGGCCGGGTCGGTCAGATCGGCCTTGAAGTCGATGAACAAGGCGCCCGGCAGGTGCCCCTTCGCATAAGCATTCTTGCCGTAAGCCGAGTCCTTCGGGTTAAACCGCACGTCGAGCAGTACGATACGCTCCACGCCGGCTAGCCTTTCCTGCACTTGCGCCACGCTCGCTACATTGGACAATGACATATCTTCCACGCTCCTTCGCATTTTTTCCTCGATTTCCGCTTGCCTTGACTCTCTTTGCACCTTGTTGTCTTTACTGACTACGCCTGCCGTTGCCTCCGCTTACCTTTGCCTCTGCCCTTGCCTTTTCCTTTTCCTTTTCCTTTTCCTTTTCCTTTTCCTTTTCCTTTTCCCTTAGTCAAATCGTAAACTCCAAACTCTCCGGAGACTTCACCTCGTGAATTGCCGCATAAATATCGTTCTGTATCTTCAGCAGCTCGGCGTCGTCGCGCTTTCGCGGACGCTCCTTGGGCACCTGGAAGATCCGATTGATCCGCCCCGGCCTCGGGGACAGCAGCACGACCCGATCGCCCAGGAATACGGCCTCGGACACGTCGTGCGTGACGAACACGACGGTCTTTTTCTCCGCTTCCCAGATTCTCAGCAGATCGTCCTGTAGCTGCAGCCGGGTCAGATAGTCGACCGCGCCAAACGGCTCGTCCATGAGCAGCACCTCGGGGCCGTTGGCGAGCGCCCGGGCAAGACCCGCGCGCTGCTTCATGCCGCCGGACAGGTGATGGGGATACTTGTTCTCGAACCCCTTCAGCCCGACCAAGTCGAGATAACGCTGCGCGCCTTCCCGCTGTTCGCTCTTCGCGACGCCTCGCATCTCCAGTCCCAGCTGGACGTTTTTCGCCACCGATCTCCACGGATACAGCGAGGGATCCTGGAAGACGACGCCCCGCTCGATGCCAGGCCCCTTCAGCTTCGCTCCGCCGAACCATACCTCGCCGGAGGTGGGCAGCTGCAGCCCGGCCAGGATCTCGAGCAAGGTGCTCTTGCCGCAGCCGCTCGGACCGAGAATGCTCAGAAACTCGCCGTCTTCGATGGTCAAGTCGATATTCGAGAGCGTCTCCGTCGGCGTCGCTCCACCGTATACTTTAGACACGCCGCGGACCTCGAACCCCGCCATATGATCGCCCCCGTTCGCGTTATTTTTTCGGAATGAACCGCAGATCCAGAATTTTATCGACGTCGTAAATCTGATCCTGGAAGCCCAGGTCGACTTGAACCTGCTGCGTATCCTTCAGCGCGTTCAGGTCTACGTCGGGGTTGTTCTCCCACAGCACGTTCTCGCGCTCGAACGCCTTGTCCACCGCAGCCGGATTGATCTTCACGTTTTCGAGGAAGTACTTCTTGTACTCGTCCAGGTTGCTCTTCGCGTAGTCCTGCGACTTGAAGTACGCGCGCAGCAGCTTCTCGACGAGCTCCGGATGGTTCTCGATGAAGTCGTTGCGGGAGGCGAGGACGCCGGTATGGAACGTCGGCAGGTAATCCCAGCCCTTGGCGAGAATCTTGCCGGTGCCTTCAATCTCCGCAAGAGAAGCGAACGGCTCGTGGATAATCGTCGCGTCGACTTGGCCGGACGTGAGGCTCGCATAAGCCGCATCGTTAACGCCGTCGGCGAGGTATGTAACATCGTCCTTGCTGAGGCCATGCGCCTTCAGGATCGTCTGGGTGTACACGTCCAATCCGCTGCCGAGCACAGCGGCGCCGACCTTCTTGCCCTTGAGGTCTTCGACGCTATCGATGCCCGTTCTGGCGACCAGGTAAAACGGCCCCTTTGTGCGGAACATCGAGGATACGATCTTGATCGGAGCGCCCTTGCCCGCGGCCACGATGGCGTTGGTCGTTGCTACGTCCACGATGTCGACATCCTTGCTCGTCAGCGCTTCGATCGGTTTCTGGGTGGAGATCAGTTCGACGTCCAGCCCCTCGTCCTTGAAGAAGCCCTTCTCGATGCCGAAGCGCACGGCCAGTCCGCTCACGCCGTTAAACGGCGCGTACCGGATTTTCTGAAGCTCTGCTGACGCTGGAGCCGACGCCGACGCAGATGTCGACGGCGATGCAGATGCCGATGCGCCTTCGGACCCCGACGGGGAAGCCGCGCCTCCCGCGTTATTGTTGCTGCCGCCGCAGCCTGCGAGAACGAGCGCAAGCGCCGCTGTTACGATTCCGGTTCCCATCCATTTTTTCTTCAACATGGTTTCTCTCTCCTCAAAGGTCACTGTTTATTTGTCCTAACTGTTAGCGTGCTAACGGTTAAGCTCGCTAACTTCTTAAGATGACTTCCATTTCAGCACGACCCGCTTCTCCAGCAGATCGATGACGCCGATAATAAGCACCGATACGACCGTCACGACCGTGATGATCCCGAATGCCTTCGCCGTGTCGTACAGGGAGGTCGCCTCCACCAGCAGGTTGCCGAGCCCGTCCTTGGACGCGACCATCTCCCCGAACAGCGCGCCGACGAGCCCCGTGGCCGCCGACACTCTCAGCGAGACGAAGATCGTAGGCGCAGCCGACGGCAGGATGACCTTGACGATCGTTTGCAGCTTGGACGCCTCGAACACCCGGGCCACCTTGAGATGCGCTTCCGCCGTCTGCTTGATGCCCGTGATCGTATTGAACGCGATGGTAAAAAAGCAGAACAGGAACACGATCGCGACCTTGTGCGACAACCCGATTCCGAGCCAGAGCATCAGGAGGGGGATAATCGTTACCTTCGGGACCGCCAGCAGTGCCGAGAGGAACGGCCGGAAGAAATTTTCCGCGTGCGGCACGAGCACGAGGAACATTCCCGTAGCGATTCCCGCGAACGCGCTTAGCAGGTACCCCGCGGCGAATTCCTTAAGCGTGACGAACAGGTCGTGGAAAATCTCGCCGTCCGCGAACAGCTTGTAAATCTCCTCCACGACCTGGGTCGGCTTCGACAGGTACAAGCTGCCGACGATCTCCGCTCGTACGAGGTATTCGATGATGCCCAGGCAAGCGATCAGCAGCGCGACTTGCCCGATGATAATGCGCCACCGGTAGCGCTTCTTGCCGTCATGGCCCATGTGGCTCAACTCCCTCCCTTACTCGCTCGCGCCTTGCAGGGCTGCCTTTTTGGCGAACCGATTCTCGGGAACGGACAGGCCGAAGTGACCGCGGAACGTATTCGCTTCATACGCCGTCCGGAACAGGCCGCGGCGCTGGAGCACCGGTACGACCAGGTCGACGAACAGATCGAGGCCGCCCGGCATGTACGGCGGGCAGATGTTGAAGCCGTCGGCCGCGCCTCCCTCGAACCACTCCGCCATCTGATCCGCAATCTCCTCCGGATTGCCGACGATGAGCAGATGGCCCCGCGACGTGGCGGCGAAGTAGTGGAACAGCTCGCGGACGGTGATGGCTTCGCGTCCTTCCGCCTTTTGCGCCAGCCCGACGAGCCACTTGGCCTCGTTGCCCGGAAGCGACGAGAGCGACAGGTCCGGAAGCGGACCGTCGAGCGGATATGCGGAGAGATCGATTCCGATCCTCGCGGACAGCGGCGTTACATCGTAGTCGGTCACGAGCAGCGAATTCAGCTCCCGATACTTGGCTCGCGCTTCCTCCGAGGTGCGGCCGACGAGCGGCACGAGGCCCGGAAGGATGAACACTTCATCCGGACTCCTTCCATACTGTACGGCTTTCGTCTTGATCTCGGCGTAGAACGTCTTCGCGAGCTCGAGCACAATCTGTCCGGTGAAAACGGCGCTGGATTGCTGCGCGCCCAGGTCGCGGCTGCGCTCGGACGTGCCGGCGTTCAGCAGCGGAATCTGTCCTTGCGGCGGCCTCGCCACGTTCAGCGGACCCGCGACGGAAAAGTGCTCGCCCTCGTGATTGATCCGATGCACCTTGTTGCCGTCGACGAACTGCCCAGTCTCCTTGTTTCGGACGAACGCTTCGTTTTCCCAGGAATCCCACAGCTCCTGCACGATCTTCACGAACTCGTCCGCGTAGTCGTACCGCTTGGAGTTATCCCAGTGCTTCTCCCGGCTGTAGTTCTGAGCCGCCCGCACGTCCATGCCGGTCACGACGTTCCAGGCGAGGCGGCCGCCGCTCAGGTAATCTAGCGAAGCTGTCTGCCTGGCGACCGTATACGGCTCGGAGTACGTCGTGTTCGCCGTCACGATCAAACCGATCTTCTCGGTGACCGCCGCGATGTTCGCGATCATCGTGAACGGCTCGAGACGAACCATCTGCGACGGGAACGTGTGCTGCATGTCCGCGCTCGTGGCGAGCGCGTCGCCGAGGAAGAAGAAGTCGAACTTCGCTTCCTCCAGCCTCTGGGCTACGCGGTGCAGAAATTTCGGATCGAACGCGCCGTCGGTCGCCGCTTCCGGCAGCCGCCAGCCGGCAGGGTGATAGCCTGTCGAGAACAGGAACAACCCCAGATGGAGTTGGCGCTTGGACGGCTTGGCTTGCGTAGATTGCGTCATGATGGTTCTCCCCCTAATTTTTAGTTTGCCAATGCGAAAACAAGGTTTTATAACGTAAAAAGACCGATGCGGCGGGAGATGTCGTCGATTTCCTTGAGCTCCTCGACCGTCAATCTCTCGCCGGCGTGGGCGAGCGAGTCGCGAATTTGCTGCGGCTTGGACGCACCCAGTATCGCTGAAGTCACGAAGGAATGGCTGAGTACCCAGGAGAGCGCATATTGCGCAAGCGTCCAGCCTCTTGCTTCAGCCAGCGGGCGGATCCCGTCGACGAGCGCGTACGCCGGATTCGTATCCAGCAGCAGTTCCAGCCGCTTCTCCCCATGAGCCAGCCGGGATTCCGACGGAGGCGCTTCTCCCTGGCGATACTTGCCGCTCAGAATTCCTCTGCCAAGCGGGCTGTAGCTGACGACGCCGACTTGCTCCGACTGGACGAACGGCGCGAGCTCCCGCTCGATGCCTCTCGTGATCAGACTATACTCCGGCTGGACGCTCTCGAATCGGTGAAGGCCGTGCAGCGCGCTGACGCCATGCGCCTTCGCCAGCTGCCAAGCTGCATAATTGGAGCAGCCGAGATAGCGTATCTTGCCCTGCTTCACCAGATCGTCCAGCGCACGCAGCGTCTCCTCGATCGGCGTCTCCGGATCGAAGACGTGAATCTGGTACAGATCGACATGATCCGTCCGCAGCCGTCGAAGGCTGTTCTCCAGCGCGCGGTAGACGTGGTAACGGCTCTGTCCTCCGTCGTTGACGCCCGGACCCACATGAGCGCTGAACTTCGTCGCCAGTAAAATGTCGTTGCGGCGGCCCTGAAGGAGCCTTCCCAGAATTCCCTCCGACTCGCCGAACCGCGACCGGTCGCCGTTATCCATGCCGCTTCCGTAAACGTCCGCGGTGTCGATCAGGTTGATTCCCGCCTCCAGCGCCGTATCCAATACTTCTCCGGATGCCTTCTCGTCGATCCAGCGCCCGAACGCCATCGTTCCCAGACTGACCTCGGACACTTTAAGTCCCGTTCTTCCCAACCTCCGGTATTGCATAAAGCTCTTCCCCTCTTCCGTTACGACAAAAAGGACAGACGCAGGCCGCTTTGCGAAATCAGCGACTCTCCGTCTGTCCGGTCGAGTTGTCGTATGTAATTGGTAAACGAATAAATGCGGTTATCGTCAGCCGGCTAATTCAGGAGCAACTCGGCGGAAGCCATATGTCCGAGCGAGATGGCCAATTCGTAAGGCGTCTCTCCGCTCGCGTTTTTTACCGTCTTGTCGGCTCCGTAGCCGAGAAACTTCTTGATCAGCTCCGCTTTGTCGAAATAAGCCGCCACATGCAGCACGTTGAACCTTTTTCTAAGCTCGCCCTCGCATCTGGCATGAATGTCGGCCCCATGCTCCATTAGCAGGTCTACGAGATGTCCATAGTCGCCGAATACGGTTGCGTGGATCGCCTTGTTGTTCAGACTGCCGTCGCGGCTTCGCGCATGAATGTCGACGCCCCGTTCCAGCAGCAGCTTCACCGTATCGGTGCTGCCGAATTGCACGGCCAGAGACAGGAGCGGGAACCCGTCATGGCTGTAGGCGTTCACCAGGTCCGGAGATTGGTCCAGCAGCTCCTTCACCCTAGCGCTATAACCGACCGCCGCAGCCTCGAATACATTCAGCCTGCCCGCTCCGTTTCGCAGCAGCAGTTCCTTAATGTCGTTCGCGCGAAGCAGCACGGCCATCAGCACGGGCGTCTCCCCTTGCGGATTGCTAACGTTCACCAGACTCGCGTCCCGGTGGATCAGCTCGGCGACTTTGTCGATGTCGTGATGCTTCACGGCCTCGAACATTTCGTTTTTCAGCCGCTGAAGGTTATCCGCCTGCTCTCTTGCCCCCACCAGCAGATCGTGGGAAGCCCGCACGCCGACATTCACGAAGTGGGCGACCGCCCTCGAGCGATTGGACTCGAGCCCGGATTCGACAAGCAAATCCACAGCCTTGAGGACTTCATCGTCCAGTCGGATGGAAAGCACCGCAGTGCTTTTTTTCTTCGGCATGGTTCTCCTCGTCGCTTACGTGTAATTAAAATTACAAAATTACTATAGCACGGGTTGCGGAGTTTGAATAGACCTAAATTCCGACTTTTTTAGATGGTTTAATTGAAGGTTCTGCGAAACTGGGCAATTGCGGGGAAAAAGTTATGATACAACGACTAATCAACGATCGCTTTTGGGGTAAGATTTCAAGGGCGGCTTTACCGACGATGTCAATGCTTCTAGCTCGCCAATCCAGATGTTTGATCTGGTCCGTTAAGATACATTAGGTTCGTGAATGATACTTCATCAGGAAAGAGGCAGCGACTGATTGCTGAAATGGAGATTAGAGCATTATTCATACACAATTTCACCGTCGTGTTGACATCGCACATAATAAAAAAATCAGAGCAAAGGCCGGGATTCGTAGCACCGTTATGGTGGGGCATCCCGGCCCTTTCTTTGTAAATACGGACGTTTCGAGTCATAGGAGCGTACGTTGTCTTCCAGATCGGAATTGCAGCGACGCTCGTCGCGCACGACAAGGCCGAATTCCCGTTGCGGGAATTCGGTCTTGTTCGTTCACTTCTCTCCTTCCATTATCCCTTTCGAAACAAGCCCCGGCACAATCGCGTTGTGCCTACCCAGCGTCTCCCGCAGCTCATGCAGATCAACATCGCCAACGGCGATGCGGTTCTTCGATGCAATCGCGGCCGCGGCGCCGGTGACTTGCCCCGTAGCCATGCAAGTGGCTTGAACACGGTAAGCGGAATGGGCTTCGTCGTCTCCGGATATGCAGCGGCCGGCAACCAGCGCATGCTTGCTGCCCTTCGGAATTAACGCGCCGTAAGGAATCGTTGCCACGATCCCGTCGGCTAACGGCCTAATATCGATGTCGTTGCCATCATGCCTGTGGATATCGATCGGATAGTAGCTGTAGCACATGGCGTCCGGATATATATATCCGCCGGTATAAGCTTCCCCTGTAATCCGTTCCTCTCCGATAATCCGATTCGTGTCGCGTATCCCGCTTTCGTTGGCAGCATAGTCGATTTCCAGGTTTTCGCAACCCGGGACCTTGCGCAACAATCGATACACGTTCATCAAAACCGCGCGCCCTTTCAAATCCGCTTCCGTTTTCGTTCTGGAAGAGTCGCCCTCGATGCCGATAAGGTGGTTGGCATTCCCCCCGCCGGTTCTTAGCTCGCGCCATAACGGAGGGTCTCCCGCTTCCGGATGCGAATGGTCGGTTGCGGCGATTCTACCGGACGCGAATGCTTCCGCATACAATCGCTCCAGTACGCGCTTATCCACATCCTTCGGATCATAACCGCCCATGCGATAGATCAACGTGCCGGGCTGGCGATATTCGGATCGCTCCATGGCATACCCCATGAGCCCTGCTGCATTCGCATCGCCCGTCGCATCGATGATTTTGCGGGCTTTGATCGTCTCCAACCCCGTTTTCCCGGCTACGGTCACATACAGTCCTTCGCTATCCTCGTGAATGTTCGCGGGCATTTCATGAAATCTCAAATGAACGCCCGCTGCTAAGCACAAATCGTCAATTACCTTGCTATAGATGAACTTATTGACCCAAATTTGATGCCTCGGATGGTGCTTCGGCGGATAAGGAATCGAAAAGTCGGGAAGCTTGGCCCCGCCACGCGCCGCCGTCTCCGCGATAAATTCCCAGCCTATCCCCTGAATGACTTGTCTGCCCGATCGGGTATGGAACAGTCCCGGAAAATTGACGGAAGCGACGACCGTCGTCCCTCCGAGGATGCCGTTCTTCTCGATCAAGGCCGTTCGCGCTCCCGCTCGTGCCGCTTGAATCGCCGCCGTGCATCCCGCGGCTCCACCGCCGCAAACAACGACATCGTATTCATCTGCAATTGGCATATTCAATGAAAGCTTATAGAACTCCCTGCCCACGGACGCAGTACCCCTTTCGCGAGAAAGGAGCATAAATCGAACCATTATGCTCCCGATTCTTAGTTATCTACCGGACACGACAAACTCGGTGCTTGTTACCCAATCTCCCGATGAGCTCTGGATTACGGTTAGCTTGACATACCTGGCCCTGGCTTCGAAGTTGTAATAGAAATTCGTCCCCGCAGCTCCGGTTGACGAGTTGTCTACCCATGTCGCATAATTCACGTCGTCATCGGATACCTCGACTTTGAATTTCCAGGTCGTGTTGTTGTTGAAGGTTTGTTGCATGCTCGTAAGATAACGGGATTGTCCCAGATCGAGCTTGAGCCACTGAGGGAATGCGCCGGATGAAGCCGACCAATACGTTCCCGCGTTTCGGTCAACTGCCTTGGCAGCCGTGTGATTCACATTGCTGAAGGACGATACCGACGCGGAGGCGTTCTGCGAGAGATCCCTGCTGTCCGCGAGCACTTTAAATTCATAGATGCTCGGCTGATGACTGCCGGAGATAAAATAAATTCTGGCTTTGCTGCCGACAACGGAAGCGAATTCCACCGTGCTGCCGCTGCCGATGGTTGTTCCGGTGTATGCGGTCTGCCAAGCGGACCCGTCCCAATATTCGATGCGATAGCCCGTTGTTCGGTTGTCCCATTCCGAGAGTTGAACCTGGCTGAAGATCGTATCTTTGCCCATATCTACTTCCAGCCATTGATCGGCAAATTGTCCGTTAGCCGCCTGCCAGGCCGAGCTCGCATTCTCGTCAAAGGCTTTGTCGGCAGCGTAGGTATTGTCGCCATTATAGAAGGAAGACGCCGTATAGGTTCTGTTGTATACTTCGAATTCGTAGATTGCCGGTTGTTGGCTGCCGCCCGTGAAGTAGATCCTTGCTTTACTTCCCGTTACGGAGGGGAAGCTAACCGTCTTGGAATCCCCGATCGTCGTGCCCGTATAGGCCGTCAACCATGCCGAGCCGTTCCAATACTCGATCCGGTAGCCGCTTGTGCGATTGGCGTATTCCGATAATTGCACGGTATTGAACGTCGTATTCACGCCCATATCCTGCTCGATCCATTCACCGGCATAGCTTCCGACCGCTGCTTGCCAAGCCGAGCTGCGATTGCCGTCGAAGGCATTCCATGAGATGTGGCTCTCGCTAAACTGGGAGGACGCGGAAGTTCGATCGGTCTTGCCGAATAGCTGGAATTCGTAAATAATCGGCTGAGACGTACCCGAAGTAAAATATAGCCGCGCCTTGCTGCCGGTTACCTCCGGGAATCTTACCGTCTTGAACTGATTCGCGGTGCCGATCGTCGTGCCCGTATAGGCCGTCTGCCATGCGGTACCGTTCCAGTATTCGATTCTGTAGCCGCTCGTTCGGTTGCCGAACTCCATGAGCTTCGCAACGTTAAAGGTTCTATTCTCCCCGAAGTTCACTTCGATCCATTCGCCCGCGAACTTGCCGGTTGTCGCCTGCCAGGACGTAGTCGCATTGTTGTCTCCTATATTTTTTCCACTGGAGGAATTGTTGATATAGGACGATGCTTTGACCGGTTTTCCGTAGATTATATTCGTTTCGCTGCCGAAGGCCAGCTCTTGCAACAGATTCACGCTTTGGCCGTACACGCTGATCTCGGGCAAGGCGAACTTCCCGTCCGACTTGGCTTCGTAGATATCGACCATGGTCAGCCTGACATACCTTGCCTTGGTGGTCCCTATCGGATAATCATGCGAGGTTCCATAGCCGACCGTGTTCATCGCGGACTTATCGACAACCGTCGTATAGGACGAACGGTCGCCGCTAATCTCGATCCGATAGAAGTAGGGCGCCGAGGATTTAAACCTCAAGTTGATCAAGCTGATGTCGTATGGCCTTCCCAAATCGACTTCGATCCACTCGTTCTGCGAGCTATTCGGGCTCCACCAGGTTTGGATATCTCCGTCGACCGCATTTGCCTCTTCATTCCCGCTCAACCTGGAAGATGCCTTGACATCCTTCCATTTGGAAATCAGATCTTTCGTGCGAATTCGATATTGCTTCTCCATGGCTTCGCTGTTCGTATACCCGCTCTTAACCGCGATCGCCCGCAGCGTGCCTGTTCGATCTATCGTAATCGGACCGCTATACAACAGGCTCGCCGTCGAAGGCGGCGTTCCATCCGTCGTGTAATAGATGCTTGCACCGGATGTAGACGATGCGAGCGTAACGGTCTGCGAGCCGCCATAGGAACCACTTGCCACGTTAGCCGCAGGCGTGGCTACCGTCCCGCCGCTGAAGTCGTAATATTCCGTCGTTACGATACTTTGCGTCATGCCGCTCTTCACGGCTATCGCTTTCAGCGTACGCTTCTCGCTTAGGGTAACCGCCCCGGTATACGACGTGCTGTTCACCGTCGGGGTAGTGCCGTCCGTCGTATAATAGATCGTTGCGCCCGACGTCGATGAGGACAACGTTATGCTTTGGGCGCCCGCGAATGTGCCCCCCGCAACGGACGCCGTCGGTTGATTGACCCGATTCGTCGTGGCGTATAGCAGCAGCGCCCAGTCGTACGCCCCGTCGGGTTGGGCCGGAATGCTCCAAGTACCACCCGCTCCGGGACTGAAATTGCTGCTAATCGTCGTATATCGGCCGTTTCTCGTATTGAACCATTTGGCGGTATAGGTATCCCCGGTAGACAGGCCATTGACCGTCCCCGTATACTCCCCGCCCCAGCTCGGCAAATACGCAACGACCACCGTGCGAGCGGAATTAGCCTTCTGATAAGGCTGCCGTATACCCGACGCGGGCGCTCCGCTCCCCCAGGTAATGGCAGTCGGGCTTGGCGCTAGCGACGCCCAGTCGATCCCCGTCAGAAAATCCTTATAGAACTTCATGTGGCTTCCCGACGGCAAGTCGATGCCGCTATACCAAGGCCGCGGAGATTTGCCCCATGTCTGGAACGCATCGTTCCAATCCGTCACGGCGTTCCAGATGCCTTCCGCCCCGTAGGTGAAGCCGAAGCTGCCTGCCATGAAGCTTCTATACGCATCTTCCCGGGTGTAATATTCCGGAATGCCGAGTATCGATTCATAATCGATCTCCGACTCCAACACCGGTACGGTCGGGGTCAGGTCGTAACGTCCCTTCCAGTAAGCGATTTCCCTTCTTGCATCGTGCGCGCCCTGCAAGAAGTCGATGTCGTACCACGACTCGTTCCGGAACAAATTCGGATTGTCGGCCGTGTTGTGGAGCGTCGTGATTTGGCGGTACGGATCGATCGACCGCGTATAAGCGGCAAGAGCCCCCCAGGTCTGGTCGTCGCCGTAAGCATATTCCCCGGCATGAATCCACGTCATCGGATAAGCGCCGTATCTGGCAACCACATACCTCGACATCCGCTTGAAATCGTTCTCCAGGAAAGGCTCCAGCTCCCTGCCCCAATCCAGGCCCAGCGCCGTCACCATGCCTTTATCCGCAATGTAATTCAGTCTGCGGTCTACATCCTGCCAGAACGCGACGTTGGGCACATCCCATTTATGATCGTTATTCATCAGATGATTGCCCGAATCATACACTTTGAACTCTTTTATCGCCGCCGCCGCGTTTTGGCTATTGCCGGTGATTGTAATTCTGACGTAGCGCACCGTCGCATTCGTCGTATCCGTCGCCTGCTGGCCCGATCTTCCCGATACATGGTCCGCCAGCACCGCGTAATTCACGCCATCCGTCGAACCCTCGATTATATAATTCCAGGTCGCCGCATAATCGAACTCGGTATCCACTTTGCTTAGCGTCGTGTTCTGCTTCAGGTCGATATACAGCTTCTGCGGGAACGTATTATCCTTGGCGAGCCACTTCGTATTTGCGTTGCCGTCGAAAGCCTTGTTCGCCGGCTTATAATAGCCTGTCGTATCCACGGTGGAGGCGCCGACCGCATAGCCCTCGAGTCCCCATGCATATCCGCCCTCGTTGCTCGTTCCTTGCGACCCCGCATCCCCCAATTCCCCGACGAACAGATTCGTCTGATACACGGTGAATCCGTCTTCGGCCCGCTTATCTACCATGCCTTTGAATTGCGAGCTCCATCTGGCATCGTTGGAACTGCTCCAAGATTCACGGGACAAGCCGAACCAATGCGTATCGCCTAACCAGAAGAACGGAGATCCGTCTTGGTAGGTTAAATATCGGTTGTTGCCGCTCTTCTTAAGAAATCCTTTCTTATAGATCTCTTGATTGCCCGTATAAGCGCCGGCACGGATTGTTCCTGACTGGTTATGCAGGCCTGAATCGCCGGTATTCGTGCTCGAGGTCGCGTATGTCCACGTACCTGCGACAGTGGGCGAAAATCTGATCTTCCATACGTTCCCCCCATCCCAATAACCGGGCACGGTCATGCTCTCCATGTTCGGTCCGGTGAAGGTAGCGCTAATATCCACATCCTTATACGGGTTTGTATAGGAGGCGTCGGAAATAAAAGTAAGCTCAGCGGGCTGCCAAACCGTTGCGTAGGACTGGTACAGATTCCGAACCTCGACGGCGTTCAGCGCCCCGTCATAAATCCGGACTTCGTCCACTTTGCCCTTCGTATAGTCGATGTTCGTACCGCTGCCGTAACCGAACTTCAGCGACGCCGCGCTATTATGAATGCTGCCCGAAATCGCTTGCGCGCCCGTGCCTTGCAGAACGCCGTCGACATAGATTTTGACATAGCTTCCGTCGTAGGCGCCTACCAGATGGTGCCAGGTTCCCGGCGTTAGAGCGGTCGAGCTGGTGGCGGCGGTGCCTGCTGTATACCAATCGTTATTCGTTGTCTTCACCACGAAACTACCAATACCCGTTGAACTTACGGCCAGCCGATAAGAATTTCCGTTTGCGTTTTTGCCTACGACGTCGTAGTTATTCGTCGGCAACTGATTAAGGTTGATCCATGTCGATACGGTAAGCGCGCTCATGCCGTCCAAGGTGCCGCTGTCGGGAATGCTGACGTAATCGTTGACGCCATCCAGGCCGACCGCGCTATCGATCTTCCCGGTTGACCACCCCGTTCCGTTGTTCAACGTGCCGTTATTGTGATTGCCCGATGCATCCGACGCGGATGTTCCGCTCCCCTCGCTTAAGTGCCATTCTCCCTGGATGATGCCTGAAGCGCTGGCGGAAGTCATGTTGGGCCAATTCCACAGAAAACACAACGCAAAACCGGCACTCATGACGACTAGCCACTTTTTTACGCTTATTCCCCTGTGCAAGATGATGACCATCTCCTCTATTCGGTGTTCGTTCGGCGAATCAATGGCTGCCCTTATCGAATCTCACCCATAACGTCCCGCCGTCGTCCGGATGCGGAACAACCGTAAGTCTTTGGCCTGACCGGCTTGCTTCCCGCGCATTGCTATCGATCGTATCCGCCATGAACGCTGCAGGAACATAGATCGATATCGTCCCGCGCCGCGTATAGTCGGGATTCCACTTGAGCGTCAATGTCCGATCCTCCCAGACCACGTGCTCGAATTCGGCCCATCCCTGCGTGAAATGCATATCCGTGCCGATAACATGGGGACGGTCACCCTTGGCCTGCAGAGAGATAAACCTCATCGCCCGCGGCGGAACCTGGAACGCCGTCAACCGATCTCGGCCCGTAACGTACGCTTGAGACCACAGTTCTATGCCGTGCGCCTCCTCCTCCTCGTGAAAACCCAGCTCTCTCAAGTCTACGGCGATATCCTTGGTCGTCTCTCCCCAATTGAATAGGCCCAAGACCGTCCAGCTATCCGCGCCTCGTTGCACCGGCAGCCTCCATATTGCGGGGACGGCCGTATTGAAAAAGTCGACCGGGACGGCCGCGCCCGGACCGATGGGAAACAGCTGATTGAGCAACGGCCTGCGGTCCTCTTCCAGTGTCGTCAGCTTGTCGTTATAGAACAACATCCCGCCGGATAGCGCGACGACGCCTGACCAGACGCGGGCTTCGTCGAGCGTAGGCATGTACTCATCGGTAATCCCTTCCGGTTCGTGCCCCCGGACGACAAGCACATCGGGATCGTTGAAGCCCGCTCTGCCATGCAAGAAATACCTCGCCGCCATCGTTCTGGAGCACATCTTCACCAGTTCCCAAGCCGTTGGCCTGATTTGGTCGGGCGTATAGTTCCTGCGTGTAATATCAGGCGTCATTCGGTTGCCATCGATCAGATTCCCGATGCTGGTAAATAGAGGGGCGGCGCAGCCGAGAATATAACAATCCTCTCCTGCCGCTTCCCGGATGACGCGCATCGCGTTACGATAAGCTTGTGCCGTTGTCGTACCCGGGAAGAACACTTGATCCCGGATAAGACTGGAGTGGTTGCCTTGATCCGTGAATAAAGACCGAACAAGGAAATCCAACTTGATATACTTGAAGCCCCATTCGTGGACCGCGCGATGAAACAAGCGATGCAGATAAACCAGCACTTCGGGATGCGTGAGATCCAGCACGAATTTGATCTTGTTCTTCTCATGCAGTTCGAGCACGTCGCTTCCCGTCGGATTCATTCCCGCGACCGGGATGCCGTTCTTCCTTAACAGCCAGTCCGGATGCTCCCTGACCATTAGCGATCCTGCATCTGCCAGGAACGGAGAAAACCACAGTCCCGGCTTATAGCCCGCCGCCGCGATCTCGTCAGCCAGCCGCTTCATGCCGTGCGGAAACTTGCCGTTCGCCTCCCAATCCCCGAATCCAGACTCCAGGAACCAGCCGGCATCGATGACGATATATTCCGGGCGAATGTCGGGATACTCTTTGAATCCGCTTACATTGTCTAAGATGTCTTGCTCTGTTACCGTCCCGTAATAGTAGTACCACGACAGCCACCCTGTAGGCGGCTTGCGAAATTTGCTGGTCGGGTTCATCTCCCGGCATACCTTGTCCATATACAAACTGAACAGGCCGTCATGGTCCCGCCCTCCGACCAGCAAGATCGCTTTCTCGGTTGCAACCGATTCCCCGGGCAGCAGGATCGAATGCTCCATTACATTCGAGATATTGATGTAGCAAGAGTCCTCGTCTCTCGCTTGTACCAGCAGATGGGGAAAATAGCGCTCGAACGTGCAGCATCCGATCAGAATGTTCCTCCCGGTCGCCGTCTGATGAAGCATCGTCACGGAATCGAAATAAAGTTGGCGATTGGGCGTCAAGGTTTCGATTCCAACGTGCTCGTCCGTAGATTGCAGGCCAATATTTAACGCCTTCCAAGGTGCGCTAGACGGCTGTTGGCCGATCCTCGTCAGCAGTCCGTCTCCGATGTCCACGCTTGCGATCTCAATCGGATCATCGCTGCGGTTATCGATCCGGAACGACCATTCCGCATAGCTGCCGGTTTGAGCCAAGTCCAGGCGAAGTACAAGCGCCATTCGCGAATTCCCGTAATGCGCCGCATACGATATTATTTCGCCGGTCTCGCCAAGGCGTTCACAGCTTCCTCGTACGAAATCCCTCTCCGTCATTACGATTCCGGATCCAAGCTTGATGCAGAAGCCGAAATGAAACGCAACGATGTCCGCGTCGGCTTCATAACCAATAGCGATTTGCCCGCTCTCGTTCGATAGATCCATGTACAGCTTTGGTTTCAATTCGTTTCCTCCAATCGCTGCAGCGCTTGTGCGATATCCGCCCCATTCAAGTGCTGCGGCAATACGTTCGCGATCGCGGCGATTGCCGCTGCCGCTCCGGCAGCCTGTCCCATGGCAACTGCGTTGCCCGTAACCCTGTAGCTGGAATGCGCGATGAAATCCCCGCTAATGCAGCGACCGGCCATAAGCAAGCCGTCCACGTCCGCCGCGATTAACGCGCGCAGGGGAATATCATAGGGCAAGCTTCTCTTGCCATCGTCGCCGAATCCTTTGCCCTGGTCCGGGTTCGTGGAATGGATGTCGATTCCGTAACGAACGCGGCAGACGGCATCTTCGTGCCAGATGCCCGCTTGCAGATCCTGTTCGCTAACGGTATACCGTCCATGAATTCGCCTGCCTTCGCGCACCCCGATATGGTTAGCCGTACTGACGATCCGAATGTTCGCCCACTCGCCGCCGAGCGACCTAAGGCCGTCGATAATGCGATGAAGCTCCTTCCTTGCATGCAGGGTAGCCTGGGTGACCTGCGACGCCTGAAGCGCGGAAGCCCCGTATTCATGGTTGGCCATGAGAGCGAACAAGCCATCGCGGATATGGAATAACGACGGAGCCGCATAAGATGGCGTTTGTCCTGCTTGCTCCATCCGCTCGAGCAGTCTGGCCTTCGGCGTCTCGTTAACGCCGTCCATCGTATAGACAGCCACTTCATCCGGATTGATTCCCGCAACCAATGCCATCAGGCTCATCGGTTGAGTTTCCCCCGAGCGGGGTCTGCCCAGATCGAATCGGCAACCCGCGCGAGCCGCAAGATCGCCATCGCCGGTAGCGTCGATGAACAGGCTCGCGGCCCACGCCTGTCTGCCCGATTTGGATTCGGTAATCGCAAGCGTAAGCCGCCCCGCCCCTTCGACGGCCGCATGGACGACACGGGTATGCAGCATGACCGTTACGCCCGCTTCTTCGCACATTTCCTCCAGCAGGAGCTTCATTTCTTCAGGATCGTAAGTAAAGTCCTCCCCTGAGCTGGCGATTCTCGCTTTACGTCGATCCAGACGAGCAACGATTTCACGCATGAGGCCTTTCTTATTGCCGGCGTCGATAATCCACGAGAGCAGCCCGGAAGTCCATATGCCCCCTAGACAGCCCTGATTCTCCAGCAGAACGGTGCGTGCGCCCCCGCGCGCCGAGGCGATGGCTGCCGCGACTCCTGCCGGTCCCCCTCCGCAGACGACGACATCCGCCGTTACCAGGATCGGTATTTGTTGAGACGGCTCCTCATATACAGCTTGGCTCACTGATATTCCCCTTCTTTCGCTTTTGTTCTACATTTTTACCGCGCCGTCCGTCATCCCGTTGTAAAAGTGCTTCTGGTTCAAGATGAAGAACAGCACCGGTATTATAAAAGCAATGGTCAGAAGCGCGTAGATGGCTCCCCAATCATTGACGTATTCGCTCGTGAACGCGTACACGGCCAGCGTAATCGTCTTCTTCGATTCAGTCCGCAGGAAGAGCAGCGGCATGAGGAAGTCATTCCATACGCTTATGGAAGAGATGACCGCGTAAGTAACCGTCACTGGCTTCAGCAAGGGAAAGATGATCTTGAAGAACATGCTTATTTTTCCGTATCCGTCTATGCTGGCCGATTCCTCCAAGCTCTTGGGTATGCCCTTGATAAATCCCGTATACAGCAGAATCCCCATCGGAATCGCGCTTGCCGCGCTGATCAGCACGATGGCCGTTCGGGTATCGACGAGCCCCAGCTTGTTGATCAGGACATACAACGGCACCAAATTCGCGGCGACCGGAATCATGGCCGCGCTGATGAACAGCAGATAGATCAGTTGAAAGAATGCTTCGTATCTTCTCGCCAACGTATAGGATGCCATCGAAGTCAAGAAGATCGCGATCAGAATCGCGCTGCCGGTAATACCAAGAGAATTGAGAATATTGAGGGGAATCTCCGAAGATTCGAACACGCGGCGATAATTATCGAACTGCAACGACGAAGGCAACGTGAATACGCGGTTGATCTCTTCGTTGGTCTTAAAGCTGCTTAGCACGATGTTAAGCACCGGAATGGAGATGACCGCAACGGCGACATACAACACGAAATACTGGAATTTCCGAATCATCTAGTACTCCACCTCCATCCTTCTCGTTATTCTCAATTGAATAAGGGTCAGAATAGCGATGAATAGGAAGAATGTCAGGCCGATACTGCTCGCGTACCCGAACTGGTTGGAAAGGAATGCCGTGTTGTAGATTTGCATGGTAACGGTGTTCGTCGAGTTCATCGGACCCCCTCCGGTGAGTATGAAAGGAAGCTCGAACACCTTAAGGGCGCCCGTTATCGAGATGAACATATTGACCGTAACCGCAGGCATAATAAGCGGGAGCGTAATCCGCATGAATTTGCTCCAGCCCGTCGCACCGTCCAACGCGGCAGCTTCTTTCACTTCAGTCGGGATGCTCTGCAAGCCCGTAATATAGATAATCATTCCGTATCCGGCCCACTGCCATATATTAATGGCCGCTAGCACGTTAATCGTAATGTCGGCGTCGGCCAGCCAATTGCGAATGAGCATATCCAGACCGACTGATTCGAGCACCCGGTTAATAATGCCGTTATATTGAAAGAACGAGATCCACGTCAGGCTAATGATTAACGAGCTGATTACGGAAGGCATATATAAAATCGTTCTAAAAAAACGATTGCCCTTCAGCTTATTAATTAAGATAATGGCCAATCCCAGCTGTACCGCG
This sequence comes from Cohnella hashimotonis, assembly GCF_030014955.1. Lineage (NCBI taxonomy): Bacteria > Bacillati > Bacillota > Bacilli > Caryophanales > Paenibacillaceae > Cohnella > Cohnella hashimotonis. Next base: position 384,505 of record NZ_JAGRPV010000001.1, on the reverse strand, counting down.
GTACCGACCAATATACTGATTACCGCGAAGTAGATCGTATTCATGAAGGCGCCGTAAATTTTGCTTTCATGGAAGATGTTCAAGAAGTTATCGAAACTCACATATTCGAATGCCTTGCTGAATCCATCCCAATTCGTGAACGAATAATATAAAGTCATCATCAGCGGATAGTACTTGAAGGTTAGAAACAAACATAACGCCGGGACCAAAAAGAGACAGGCCGATATAAAATCTCGTTTTGCGCGTTTGGTAATCATCTCTTTGCTCCATTCATTTGATGAGGAGGCGGATAAATACAACTCCGCCTCCCCCGTTCTTGTTATTCCTTAATGACCATCTGGCTTTTCGTCTTCTCGAATTCCTCATCCAACCGTTTCAATTCTTTGCTCACCGTCGAGCCGACCAGAATATTCTGCAGCGCGATATCCACTTCTTTATTAAAGGCCGGGGTCAACGCGGATTTGCTGCCGATCGTGACCGCGAAGCTATCGGACGCGAAGCTATTGACAAAATCCTGGAGCACCGGAGCCGTCTTGAAATCCAGTCCCTTCAACACCGTGAACAAGGATTGCGCTTCGATGTACGCCCGCAAATTCGCCGGTTCGACGAAGAAGTTGAACAGTTTCTTGGCCGCTTCCACGTTCTTGGTCTTAGAGGAGATAACGAGAATCCGATCTCCGTTGCTGAGCGCGTGTTTCTTGCCGTCCACTTCCGGAACGGGCGGAACGAAAGCACCCAATTCGAATACGTCCTTATTCGCGTTAACGATCGGATCCAACGTCGGAACCCATGTGCCCTGCGGCAGCATTGCCGCTTTGCCGTCCGCGAAGTACTGTACGGACTGGTCATAGGTCAGCGTGGACGATGCTTTGGAGATGTACCCTTTTTGCGTCAGCTCGGCGATGAAGGAGAGCGGATAATCGATGAGCTCCGACGGCTTTGCGCTGCCCGTAGCCAACGAATAGAAGATATCGTTATTGGCTTTAGGCAATGCATACGACCGGAACATGGCCGTAAAGAGCGTACCCGACAGCGTCCAGGCATCCTTCGCGCCAAATACGAGCGGCTCGACGTTATTCGCTTTGAGCGTTTCGCTGACTTTCAGGAATTCTTCGGCATTCGTCGGCGGAGCGAGATTATACTTTTCGAAAATTTTCTTGTTGTAATAGATCGGATTGATCGGCGCGCCGGAGTTCACCATGAACCCGTATCTTTTGCCATCGATCTTGAAAGCCTCGTCAACCAACGGATTGTCGATCATCAACTTCATGCCAGGCTCGTCGGTCAGGTCGAGCAGATGCCCTTCCTTCGCGTATTTCGTATATTGGTCGAAAGGCAACAAGTAGACATCAGGCGCATCTTCCGATAGAATCCGAGTCTGAATCAACTGGCTGTACTGCTTGCCGTCAATTACTTCATCCGCGATCTTGATGTTCGGGTTCGCTTGCATGAATGCATCGAGCGTCGGCTTATCCTCGCCCTTCGACATCCACGAGGCATACTTAAGCGTAACTTCCTCCGCTTCGGCGCCGCTTGATTGCGCCGGCTGGCTCGCCTCTCCGCTAGGCTGCGCGGACGGGCTCGCTTCGTTGTTCCCGTTCGCCCCGCATCCGGAAATAAGTAACGCCAATAAAGCGAAGCTTAGGAAACTTAACCATGACTTTCTCATGTTACTTCCACCCTCTTCTGTCGATTTAAATTCTTGTCCTCGCATCTCCAATATAAAGTCATCGGCTATAGGCGAGAAGTGATCAAAAATTAAAAAAAGGTACACTTTTTTATGCAATCGAGGCTTTCCTATTGCCCGTATTGCTTATTCGCAAATGTGGATGGTAGAGTAAGTCTACCGATCGTAGACAGGGGGCGATAACGATCGTCAAGCTCATTCGTAAAAGCGTCAAAAGCAAGCTGTTTATGATCTACGTCGCCGTAACCTCCTTGCCGATTATCTTGTTCGGCGGCATCTCGTACACCATGTCCACGGCGAGGCTGGAGAGAGACTATACCAACTATCAAGGGCGGATCAATCAGCAGATCGTCAAAACCATGGAAGAGAATCTGGCGAATTTGACGCGCCAGTCGATGGCGATCTATTCCAACCTGGACGACATCATCCATGTGCTGTCTCTCACCGACGAAAGCATGAGCACGGAGTATCTGTCCACTTACAGCAGAGTGTCCAATTATTTGAATAGCCTGCTTCAAAGCAATGAAAATCTATACGCGATAACGCTTCTGTCTACGGACGGAAGCGTCCTTTACTATTCCGGCAAACAAGGCAATGCAATCAATCTATACAACGTTAAAGAAGAACCGTGGGTCGCGGAGACGATGGGCCTGAAAGGCATGCCCCTGATCATGGAACCGCACCTCAATAAATTCATCGATGCAGGCTCTCCGAACAATAAATCCGTCATTTCCATCTCGCGCTCGATTATTAATCTGCAAACGAGTCAGCCCGCGGGCATTATCGTGTTCGATCAGGAAATATCCCAATTCTCCAATATCGTCTCCGCGATCGAGTGGGAGAATAATCAACACTTCATGGTCGTAGGCAACAGCGGCGCGGTCATTTATTCTGACGCGACGCTTTCTCCGGCTTATTACGACAAACTGATCGAACGTGCCCATGCGAATATCTCCGGATCCTTCAAGCTCGGCATCGAATCTCGCGAATGGCTAGTCAACTTCAGCGGTTCCGAGAAGTATCAATGGAAGGTCATCTCCGCTATTCCCTTGTCGGAGTTGAAGGAAAAAAACTTGTTTCTGCGCGATATCAACTTGGTATTATTGACCGTCCTCATCCTGTTCGCTTTCGTGCTCTCCCTGTACTTCTCGCACGTCGTCACTAGCCCGTTGAAGAAGCTCCTCTTCTCCTTGAGGAAGCTGTCCAAAGGAGACTTCAGCACGCGGGTTGCCATCAGGGGAGAGGACGAGCTCAGCCAGATCGGCGTCGCCTTTAACGTAATGGTCCAGAACATCGAGAGTTTGATCCAGCAGAACTACCAGATCGGCCTGTTGAAGAAGCAAGCCGAGCTGGATGTGCTCCAAAGCCAGATTAATCCGCATTTTCTGTTCAACACGCTGACTTCGATCTTATCCGTTATCGATAAGCGGGACTTCGCCAAGTCCGCCACCATGATCAAGAGCCTGTCCGCCATGTTCAGATACAGTCTGAGCAAGGGCAAATACATCGTCTCCTTCTCGGAAGAACTTGAGCATGTCAAGAAGTATATCTATATCCAGAAATGCCGGTTCGCCGACAGGTACCAGGTGAGCTACGATATCGACGATGACGTTCTGTCGTACGGCATCGTTCGGCTATCCCTTCAGCCCTTGATCGAGAACGCCTTCATTCATGGCCTGGATCCCAAAGAAGGGAAAGGAACGCTTAGAATAACCGCGAAATCCTCCAAGGATATGTTCTTCGTCTACATTGTCGATAACGGCGCAGGGATAGAGGCAGACAAGCTGCAGCGCATTAACCAATCCCTGGAATGGAACGGGGACTTCACCACCAATCCCTATTCCGAACATATGGGTATCTTCAATGTGAACGCCAGAATCAAGCTGACTTACGGGAGCCAGTACGGACTGAAGCTATTCATAAACAATCGCTCGGAGACGGTCGTCAAGATTACGCTGCCCGCCGAAGCTTCGGACAAGCCGTCCCTTACCCTAACCCTGCCGGGAGGAGATCGCTAATGAAAATACTCGTCGTCGACGATGAAGCCCTTGTCAGAGATTCGGTGATTCAAAGCTTGGAAGGCCTGGGCTATAGCGACATCGAGCAAGCCGAAGACGGCGTCGAGGCCTTGCAGCTAATCGCGCACCATCGCCCCGATTTGATTATCGCCGACATTCGAATGCCGAGAATGGACGGCATCGAGCTGTTGAAGACATTAAAACAGATGAACGACGAAACGCTATTCGTCTTGTTGAGCGGGTATGACTTGTTCGAATACGTTCAAACCGCGTTGGATCTTGGCGCTCTGTCCTACTTACTCAAGCCCGTATCCGCTGGGCAGCTTCAGATCGTAATTCATAAGTCGAAGGAGAAGCTGCAACAGCAAGATCGCTTTCATGAATCCAACCTGCTCATGAAGATCAAGATGAACCAAGGCGTCTCCTCGATGAGGCGCCGCTTCGTCAGAGAGCTCGTAACTCAGAGATCGAACCCAGAGAACTACTTGCGGCATCGGCTTCAGGAGTTGGAGATCAGCTTCGCGCACCGCGCGTTCTGCGTGCTCAGCATCAGTCTGGATCGGTACGTCGTACTGATCGAACGCTTCTCGCCGAACGAAATGTCCCTGATCAAATACGGCATTGAGAATATTGCCGGCGAAATCTTCATGAATCACGGCTTCTCCTCGTTCGCATTCGATTTGGAGGAAGGGCTTGGTTTGCTTGTCAACTTTCCCGATGAAGAATCTAACGCCGAGATATCCCCCCTCATGAAGCCTTGCATTGAAATCAAAGACAGCGTGTTGAAGTTTCTTCAGCATGAAGTAACGATTGGAGTCGGTACAACGACGGCCGATTTCCTCCATTTGATTCGTTCTTACGAAACCTCCCACAGCGCGCTGTCGCAGCGCCTGATTCGGGGAGGAAATTGCGTCATTCCCTTCGACAATCCCAACGTTCGACGCGATAAATTCAAAGTGCTCAGCTTCCAGATCGAGCAAGAGATGCTCTCGGCGCTCGAGAAAGGCGAGCAAGAGACGGCCATGAACATTGTCAAGGAACTGTATACCCCGTTCTTCTCGCTTGATTATGTGGACAGGGCCAGCTTGTTGAAACTGAATTTCCAGATCATTATCTTGCTTCATAAAATACTTGAACGTCTGGATGTCGAGCCGATGGCGTTATTGGGCGACGAGCTCACGCTATATGAAGAAGTCAATCAATGCACGCATATCGATGAGATTATCGAATGGTTCCACGATACGTTAAATGTTAGCTTCAAGGCTTTGCAGCAAGCTAGAGATAAGGGAAATAAACGAATCGTCGAGAAAGCCCGCAGATATATCCATGACAACTACGCCAATGAACTATCCCTGGAGTCCGTAGCCGAACACATTCACCTCACGCCGACATACTTCAGCAACATCTTCAAGAAAGAGATGAACGAAAACTTCGTAGACTACGTAAGCAATTATCGCATCGAGAAAGCCAAGGAGCTGCTTCGGGCGGGCGAGCACAACGTCATAGCGACGGCTGGAATGGTAGGCTTCAGCAACGTGAAGTATTTCTATAAGGTGTTCAAGAAGAGGACGGGCTTCACGCCCAGCGAGTATAAGAATAGGTAAATCGTCGCTGCTTGCTTGGGTTGACGATTTCTTAATTGGGTTAACCAGCATAGGATCGAGACAAAGTTAAGGATCTCCCATATCGGTCCTAAGCTTTAAACCGAACGAAAAGCGGCAGCCGAAGACCGGGAAACAAGTCTTGTGACTACCGCTTTTAACGCTTTAAATTCCGATTATTTTTCGTTAAGCCGGTAAATCAATTGCACAACGCCCGAGGAGAACGATTTTGTATCCACCAATTTTAAATTCAACCGCTGCCGGACATCGACGAACAGCGGCTTCCCTTCTCCCAATACGACCGGGTGAACGGATAATCTAAATTCATCGACCAGTCCTAAACGGATAAAAGTCGTAATCAGACTCGCTCCGCCATACAGCCAGATATCTTTGCCAGGCTTATTCTTGATCCGATCGACTTCTTCAAGGAGATTGTCGTTGATGAAGACGGCATTATGATCGGTTCCCTTCTGCGTCCTGGAAAACACGTATTTCTCTTTGCGATGGACTAATTCCCAAAATTGTTTTTCGGCCTCTCCGGATTCCTGATCCGGCGTGAATTGTCCCCATAACTCATAGCTTTTTCTTCCGTAAAAAATCGTGTCGATCTGATTCAAAAACCGATCGAATCCCATCTCCGCATCCATGATGCACCAATCGACTTCGCCGTTTTTCCCTTCAATAAAACCGTCCAGCGTAACGGCCAAATCCAGTATGATCTTTCGTTTCACAAACATCACCCCTTTCGTTCATCTGCCTCCCATTATAAGGCTTATATATGTCATCTTGTGTCATATTACAATTCCAGTGCAGCGCCAATGAACACCTCCCTCCAACGCAGTCGGCATACCGGCGATCGTCATCCGCGCGGCAGCTGCTCCTTTTTATTGATACCTGATCCATTACGTTCAAGAACCGCTATGGACCTCGGATTTCGTATAGTAGAATACATTGAAGAGAAAAAACAACAAGAAGACGGCTGCCTGAGGATAGAGTGCATGGATGCGGTATATATCATCGGGGACATTCGCTTTCATAATATCCAGTAAGTGTACGATCATGGAGCCGAAAGGGATATAACTGACAAAGGTAACGTGCCCGGCAATATGGTCTTCAACCCCTTGCATTCCCATCATATTGATGAGAACGGCTACGATTCCCAGCACAATGGGCGGAATGAAGCTTTTGCCTATGATCCCTACCGTCATCGTAACCGGGATAAGCAGCGCTTGGAACGCCAACATCCATGCATTTGCGCGGGTGAACTTCCAGAATAACGCTTCTGAAAGCCGCTGTTCGCTCATGATGCTGCCCGCAGCCAAGGTCAAAGCATAATTCAACACAAAGATTGCCGTCGATAAGAACAGAATGATGATCATCTTGCCGATCAGGATCTTCACACGATGATGCGGGTATACGAAAAGCTGGTTAATCGTATTATCGCCGTATTCCCGAACGACAACAAAGCCTGCGAGCAGCGAGAGCAGCAACGGCGCGATCATGACATTGAGGAACAGAGAATTGTTGATCAAAAGCTCGTTCCAATTCAAGTTCTTTGATTGCCCGAATATCGATAATACGGCCGGCAGCATGCCGCCGAAGAGCGTCAGCCACAGGAGCTGGGTGCGTTTTAATTTCAATATCTCGGCATAGAAAACGTTAAGCACTGCGTTCGCCCCCCGTCAAGCTTAGGAAGTAATCTTCCAAGGTTTCGCGCAGCATCGTGATTTCCGCAACCTCGATCCGGTTCTCAACCAGCATTCGATTGATGGCGGCCGACTCCGATAACTGTTCGAACACCCGTATAACCCCCGGTTCGGGAACGGAGTAATCGCGAATGTCCATTTTTTGTTCTAACAGCATGACCGCCTCGCGCTCGTTGCTCACTTTAAATTCGACGCAATGCCTGTTTTTCATCTGCAGATCCTGCTGCTCGATCTCCTCAACCAGCTTTCCGCGATGCACGATGCCCAGCTTCGTCGCCATCTGCTGGACCTCGCTTAAGATATGGCTTGATACGAGCACGGCAATATTCCGCTTGGAGGCCAAGTCAATAATTAACTGCCGCACTTCCTTGATTCCGGCCGGGTCCAGTCCGTTTGTCGGTTCGTCGAGAATAAGCAATTCCGGATGGTGGAGCAAGGCCCGGGCGATGCCAAGACGCTGCTTCATGCCCAGCGAAAAATTTTTCACTCTTTTGTTGCGGGCGTCCAGCAAACCGGCTTGTTCCAGCGATTCCTCCATGCTCTCCTTGTTCCCCATCCCCATCACCTTTTGGGTGTAAGGATTTGCGTACATTCCAAAAAGGAATCCGCCCTGTACCAGCCAAAGGCGGATTCCTTGCCGTTATCGTCGTGTTATCCCACTCGTGAATTTCGTACTCGCGGCAAGCTGGCAGGCTGTGTCCCCAAATCTATGCCACTTCTTTCACACTTACAAAACGGTTTCTCGCTGCCCCCATGCCGACGATGAACAGCAAGACTGAAGCGCCCAGCAAGATGAAAAGCGGCGGATTCCAGCTATTTGTCGCATCATGCAAATATCCGATGAGCGCGGGACCGATGGCGGCCAGCAGATATCCGACGGCTTGTGCCATGCCGGACAATTCCGCCGCATGATGGGCATGCTCCGTACGCAAACTGAAGAACATCATGGACAAACTGAAGGCGAAGCCTACGCCGATGCCAAGGATGATAATCCATAACAAAACGATTGCGGAGCTTCCATAGCGCAATCCAAGCGTTCCCGTCAGCAGCAAAAGGGTTGTGATGATGACGAGCGAACGTTGGCTGGACATCCGCCCGGCCATGACGGGAACAATAAACGTGAACGGCAGCACGGCTAGCTGCATGATGGAGAGGTACCAGCCGGATTGACTTGCGTCAATGCCTAGCTGTATTAATATTTCAGGCAACCAGGCAATCAGCACATAAAAAACCATCGACTGTATCCCCATGAACAAGGTTACTTGCCAGGCAAGGGGGGAACGCCAAACATTCACATGGTGGCCGGCCGTCGGTTGTCTCGTCGAAGTTGCGTGCTTGGCTTGATTTCTTAATTGGGGCAACCAGCTGAGAATGGATACAAAGCTCAATATCCCCCATATCCCCAATGCGCCCTGCCAATTCAGCCCTGCGTTCGCGGCAAGCGGCACGCTGATCCCCGATGCAATCGCTCCGCACAAGTTCATCGCAATGGCATAAACACCCGTCATGGAGCCAATCTTTCCAGGGAAGTCCCGCTTGATTAAACTCGGCAATAATACATTACAAACGGCGATTGCGAATCCAAGAATGGCAGTTCCCATATACAGACCGGCAGCACCGGAGAACGAACGTACGACAATTCCGACAGTCAGAAAAATCAGGGCGATTAAAATCATGCGTTCAAACCCATACCTTCGCCCTAATTTGGGTACCAGCGGCGATAACAGGGCAAAGGCAAGCAACGGTACCGTCGTTATCAACCCTGCCAGTGTATTTGAAAGATGAACCTCATCCTTTATGAGACTTGCCAAAGGACCGACCGAGGTTAAAGGGGCACGCAAATTAGCTGCAATAACGATGATGCCGAGTATAAGCACTCCTATAGTGGAGGGGGCGGCCGCTATTTTAATTGGTTTGTCCGACAATGTCCATGTCTCCTTCCTGATCAAACACATGTTTGTTTCTTCCCCATTTAAGAACAATGAGTCTTCGTCCGCGCGAACAAGAAAAGTATATTATAGTATATTATTTTTAACAATAAATATTTTAAAATATATAAAAACATTCCGATGGGTGGGTCTATCGTTGGCAGAGGCGTTCTATCGCTGCAACGCCTGCAAATATGCATCTATTTCCGCCGATGTTGGCCCTTTTGGACAGAATAGATGCAAAAGCGCAGTTATTTTACTCCGTCAGGCGAATTCCCGCCTTATACTTTGAATTACCTGCATATTTGCAGGTATTTCATCAGGTACCATTGGTCGGCAGAAAATACATGTATAAATGCAGTTATGGGTCCCGCAAGCCACCGAAATGATCCGGCATACCGAATGTGCGCTTACATGCCTACGAATCGCCGCCAACATTTTTACTTTCTCATGTACAAATAAAAAAATACAACGCTGATTCCGTACGCGGAATCTGGCGTTGTATAAGAAGATGTTTGTACGATGGGGCTCTCCGTATATTCAAAAACCATACTTTAAGGCTATATGAAGCACCGCTTCGCGATCCGTATGATTAGTATAAGAATGCGGGCAATCCGCACGGAAACTAATCGTATCGTATTGATTCAGCGTATAAGCCTCGCCATCGACCTGAATTTCAACGGAACCGGTCATGACGGTCGCTATCTCAGTCGTGTTCACATGATGACCCTCGGGGTGATACGAGCTGTTGGGCTGCAAATAAGCCCGGCACATTTCAATATCGCTGCTTGCGTTTTTGAAGAAAGGTTCGATGGTCCAATTTTTCTGATCGTTCGAAAACCGCATTCCTTCGCCCGCTCGATACAAACTTACGGATGGTTCAGATTTAAACAAAGAAAAGAGCGGCAAAGATATGCCTTTCGAAATCTTCCAGATGATCCCCAAGGTTGGATTGGTCTCGCCGCGTTCGATGTTCCCCAGCGTGAGCTTGCTTACGCCCGTTAACGCTGCTAAGTCGTCTAAACTCATATTGTTTTCTTTTCTGTACTTCTTCAAGGCGCCGCCGATTTGCAATACCATTTGCTTGGAATCATCGACTTCATCCATTCGATATTCACCTCAACAAAAAACAGTTACAGCTAGTATAGGGTTTATCCGTCGCCTTTTCCATACGGCCCACTGCCCTTCGCCATGGCGAAGGATGTTGCCGTGATGCAGGTCGCCGTGCAACAGGACCGTTTATCGTCGTCGAACCGCTCGCGATATCGCTCAATGCCGGCGAAGTGCCGCTTGCTTGCCTGTCTAATCCTCGGGGTTACCCAGCCGCAATCCGCGCAGCTTGTTTAAATCGGCTTTGGCGTTTCCTCTGTTCGTCGGTGCAGGACGAGACGCGTTTTTTAGAATGAGCTCGTACTCCAGATTTCGTACCCGGGCATTCGTGTCTTCGACATAATCCAGAATTATGGCGACCGCAAAAAACAGAATTCCGGTAACGATGCCGCTGACCCACCAAGTCAAGGCTGCTCCCCAACGAAATCCGTCGGCACCGTCGTTTCCAAGGATGATCCCCGAGACAATCCCTACGACGATAAAAAATACGGCCAATCCGTTCAGTACTTTTACCATTCTGAACCTCCTTAGGTTTTTTTAGCGCAAGGCTTGATCTATCCATGATCTCGCTAACTGGTAGTCTGCGAGCGATAGATCCTGCTGTCCTGCATTCAGGTTAACGAATCCAATGTAAACAAAGGCAGCTCTAACGTAAACGCATAATTCCCTTCGCTATACGCAAAAGTAAGGCGGCCGCCCTGGCGTTCTGCAAGCTGTCTTGCAATGGCAAGACCTAAGCCGGCGCCTACTTGAAGGTGGGATTCATGCTCCATAGGGTCGACCTTATAAAAACGATCAAAAAGCTTGGCTTGCTGCTCTTGGGTAATCCGCTCTCCTTCGTTCTCTATAGTCAAATAAACGGATGTGTGGTCGGAGGACAGGTGTATATCGATTATTTTCGGCATGGTCGCGTACTTCAGCGCATTCATCAGGAGGTTGTCCAGGATCCGAGCGACTTGCTCAGGGTCGATATGAACCGGTGCCTTTTCAACCTTGACGTGCGTATGAACGGCTGCATGATTTTCTTCGGCGATCGGCACAAACTCAAACAATACCTGTTGCAGCAGCTCGCGCATATCCGCTTTTTGCTCCGAGAATGTGATATCACCGGAAGTTAACCGGGTGTATATAAAAAGATCGTCAATGAGCCTTTTCAACTGCTGAGCTTTGCTGGATGCATTGTTTACAAACCGATTATATTCATTTTCGTCCAAATAGGATCTTTTTTGCAGTAAATCCAAATAGCCGATCATGCTCGTCAGCGGCGTACGAAGATCATGAGACACGCCCGTAATCAGGTTCATTTTAGATTCTTCCGCTTCTTTTTCCTTCACCTTTTGCGCTGCGAGCTGCTCGGCCATTTTATTCATATTTTTGGCCAGCGCGCCCAGCTCGTCTTCGCGAACGACGGGAACCCGGTATTCCAGATTGCCTTGGGAGATCAGATCGAGTCCTTTTGACAGAACAGAAAAGTATTTAATGATACGCCTCGTTAGCAGATAGAAGAACAGAAGAAAACTCATAATGAACACGGTTAGCGAAGCGGCGATTAAATACGGAATATATCCCAGCTTTCCTTTTGACGTTGTCGAATCGATCAATTGCCCGATCCATCCAGTAACGTACAAACTGAATAGATAAGATAACACAACCGTCAGAAGCATGGCCCCAAGAAAGGAGTACCGTACGCTGCGCCTGAATTTGAAACGCCTAGTTATCCATTTTATAGCCAACACCCCATACCGTCTTGATGTACTCCGGTTTCCGCGGGTTGATCTCAAGCTTCTCCCGTAGATTGCGAATATGGACCATGACCGTATTGTCCGAATAGCCGGCTCGCTCTTTCCATACCGATTCATAGATCGCATCCGCGCTAAATACTTGTCCCGGGCTGGATGCCAGCTTGTTAAGAATGGAAAACTCAAGCGGCGTAAGCATGACTTGTTGGCCTCGGATCGATACAAAGTGCTTGGCAGCGTCGACCACGAGCTCTCTGATGGCGATTTGACCGTGTGCACCGTCCCTCGCGACGAGCATTTTCTGCCGTCTTAACTGCGCCTTCACGCGAGCGATCAGCTCCATCGGATTAAACGGCTTTGTTATATAATCATCGGCTCCCGTCGTTAGTCCCATGATCTTATCCATATCGCCTTCTTTGGCGGAAAGCATAATGATCGGAATCGAATATTGTTCCCGAATGCGCATACATGCTTTTATGCCGTCCATTCGGGGCATCATGACATCCAAGATGATCAGGTCTACTTGATGTTGAACGAGCGCTTCAAGCGCAGCCACGCCGTCGCCGGCTTCAAGGACTGCGTGGCCTTCGTTTCGCAAGTAAACATGGATCACGTCCCTGATCTCCGTATCGTCGTCAACGACTAGGATTACGCTCATCTTATTTTCACCTTCAAATGAAAAGATTAATGTTTTTCCGTCTTCCTACAAACATAAACAAACGCCGGGGGAAAATTCAAGGGTACAATGGAGATGCTTTCAATTTCAAAATGCGCCGCAAGAAGCTTTTTCATTTGCAGAGAATATTGAAAAGCGATCAATTTCCCTCCCGGCTTAAGCGCTTCTTTGCATTGCTGAATGAGTTGGAGCCGCATAACCGGAGAAAAGTTATAAAAGGGTAACCCGCTGAAAATGTAGTCGACGCTTCGTATATTGTGCTTATTTAGTTCGGCAACTAAACGCAATGCATTACTTTCCCGGACGAACCGGGGAAAATCTTCTTGAAGCCGTTCCCCCATCTCCTTCTCCTTCTCAAACAAAACCACCTTACTGTCAGGCCGCACACGCTGTGCAATGACGCGAGTAATCGCACCGGTGCCTGCGCCGATCTCAACAATATGGTCAGCCTTCTCCCACGCCGCCGCCGCAACCATGCGGTTCGCCAAATAACGCGAACTTGGAATCATGCTGCCGACATATTTGGGATTATGAACAAACTTCTTGAAGAAAAGCAGCGAATGGTTCTTAAACATGCGCTCACCCCTCATTGGAAAATTCGAATGATTTGATTTCCGCAAATGCAGCCGATCCCATAGATCGTTCCGATCCATACGATGGCGCTCGGATAGGAAACGAAGACGATCCGTTTAAAAGACACGCCGTTCACCCCGGCCAGAACAGTAACGAAGTAGCGAACGATCGGAATGCAATAGCCGACAGCCAAGGCAGTCCCATTGTGCCTGACGTAAAATTGCTCCGCTTTCCGGTAGCCTTTGTAACGGCTCCATTTATTGAGAATCCCGTATTTCCTGGCCAGCCTGCCGGCCCAGTACCCGATCGTCACCGCGGATGTAATGCCCAGCAGCATGGATACGAACGTATAAATGGGATGCAATAACCCGTGTGCGGTCATCAATCCGGCGGCGATCAGCGTCACCTCGCTTGGAACCGGAATGCCAAATGGCCCCAAACAAAAAGCTAAAAAAAGCACGATATAACCGTACTGGCTCACCAATGACATCATTTGGTCCATGTCCGTTCTCCTCTCCGCGTAATCCGTCACGTCCCTTGGCAGGACAAAATCAGTTTAAGAAAAATTACTTAGTTTCTACCTGAGAATTTTCTGAAGGAATTCTGAAGGTTCGGATATAGAAAAATGCAGAAAGCATTTTATTTCAAAAATATCGTAACGAAATCCCTATAACCGATACTTATGTAGTGGGAGGTGAATCGATGGAGAGTATGGAGCAGCTATACGAGAACTACGCGCAAACCGTTTATCGATATTTATATAGCATCACGCAGAACGCCGATCTGTCGGAAGAGCTGACGCAGGAGACGTTCTATCAAGCGATGAAGACCATTCACCAATTCCGCGGAGAATGCAAGCTGTCCGTATGGCTGTGCCAGATCGCCAAGCGGGCGTGGTATAAGGAGCTGAACAAAAATAAGCGGAAGCCTTCCGTCTCCCTGGATGAGCTGGAGGCGCCTCTTCCCGCAGGCCGAGATCCGGAAAAGGACGTTTTGCATAATGAAGAGAAGCTCGCCATGTTCCGGGCGCTCCATCAATTGGACGCAAAGACCAAAGAAGTTATGTACCTGCGCCTCTCCGGCGAGCTGAGCTTTGCCGAGATCGGCGACATTCTGGGCCAGAGCGAGAACTGGGCGCGGGTCACCTTCTATCGCGGCAAACAAAAAATGACGAAAGGAAGATCCGAATGGAACCGAGATTGAATTGCGAGATCGTGCAAGATCTGCTGCCCAACTATATCGAGGGCCTCACCAGCGAGTCGACGAACAAGTCCATTCAAGAACATCTGGCGGGCTGCGGAGAATGCAGGAGAACGTTGGAGCAAATGACGCGGGATACCCACGGCATTAAAGCGGCTCCGCCTAAGCAAATCAACTTCATGAAAAAAATAAAGCGCAGACAGTGGCTCATCGCAAGCGTCAGCGTCGCGATCGTCGCCGCGCTCTTGATCGGCGCTTATTACCTGTTCGGAACGCGAGACTTCCCCGTACCCGCGAGCGAGGCGAAAATTACCGAAGTGTATCAGACGCAGGACGGTACGATCCACTATCGCGTCACCGCGAATATAAAGGGCTTTGTAAGCCGCGTAACTACGCATGGCAACAAACACACGCAGATCTACCGGATTTACGAGCATCGGCAGCTGTTTTCCAAGGAGAAAGCAAGTATGATAACCTTGCCTGAGAACTGGTTGTCGACCAAGAACGCGGACACGAATCTGGAGAAGACCGGCATTTACTTCGAAGGAATCAACAAGGACGACCGGATCACGATCTGGGAAAAGGGGATGACAATTCCCACAGCAACCGCCGAACAAGAAGAAGCGTATCAGCGTTATCTCGGACGATAATGCTCCGCTATTTGCCCACTCGTTCAACCAAAAATGGCAGACGATCCTGTGATCGGCTGCCATTCTTTCTTATAAGCGTTCATTGATTTTGATGAGCAAGTCCTTTAAAGTTTGCTTTTCCTCTTCCGAAAGGACTTGAACGATCTCATCCTCCACCTTTTGGAAGGATTCATTGAATTCCTCGATCAATTCAACGGCCTTCGGCAATACATAAATGTTCTTTTGCCGTTCATTATTAGCCGGGATTTTCCGCTCGATATATCCTCTTTGCTCAAGACCTTGAAGCATGCTCGTAATGCTGGCCCCGCGCAGATGGAACCGATCCGCAAGATCCCTCTGAATTAAATCCTTGTCTTGCTTCTCGTAAATATAGCCGATTATTTTTCCTTGTTGGGCGTTTAATCCCAACTCTTTTATGCTTTCATCCGCTTTTTTCTTTAATTTAAGGCCAATAAGCTGAAACAAATCCAGATAAGGCGTCTCCTTGCGAGGCTTCATAGTCGTCCCCCCGTACTGTTAGAAAGCTAACTGTAAGTAATTAAACTATATCGAGAACCAGAGACCGTGTCAAACAATAATTAGTTTATTGACAGTTAGATATCTAACAATTATACTGCGAAGTATTCCAAATGATAACGCCAAGGAGGAACCACCAAATGAACCATGAAGTCCAAAGTTCAACTGTAGAAAAAGTCACGGCGATTACGAATGCGCGTATTTTCGATGGCGAAAAAGTGATCGAATCAAGGAGCGTTGTCCTCAAAGGGGGAACCATTATTGAGGTGGGCGGGGAAATTCCGGTCGATGCAACGATCATCGACGCTGAGGGCGCAACCTTGCTGCCTGGCTTGATCGATGCGCATGTCCACACTTCCATCGGCGGATTACGCGATGCGCTGCTTTTCGGCGTGACGACAGAGCTCGAAATGAACGGCGACTTTACGGAAAGAGGGCGTGCGATCCAATTAAAAAATATCGATGACGTCGCGGATGTCCGTTCTGCCGGAATGGCAATCACCGCTCCCGGAGGACATCCGGACGAGTTGCTGCCCGATGATGGCGAAATTCCGGAATTCATATTAAAGGAACTGGAGAAGCTGTCGGAGGAAGACCGGGAAGCGATGCTGGCGGCTTATGCGCACGATCATGAAGAAGTGCCGCAAGTAACGAATGTGGAAGAAGCGATTAAGCATGTGCGCGCCCAGGTGGAAAATGGCGCCGATTATATAAAGATCATGATCGAAGAAGGAACCGTCATGGGTGCCCCCGGCCTGCCTGTACTTAGCGACGAGATTCTAAAAGCAGCCGTTGATGAAGCCCATAAGTTCGATAAAATCGTCATCGCACACGTCTTAACCGCTCGTTCGTCGCAAACCGCCATCGATCTTGGCGTGGACGGCTTGGGGCATCTGTTTATCGACAGGCCCGCTTACACGCCGGAGGTCGTGCAAGCCATTGTCGATTCCGGCGCATTTGTTACGCCGTGCCTGGTATTGAACTCGTCCATTCTTGGGAACCCGGCAGCGGAATTGGCGAACGACGATCGCGTTCACACCAAGTTAAGCCCGGACTGGATCGATATTTTGAATGCCAGCTTCAATACCTTCCCGCAAGGCAACTTGGAGAATAGCTTTAAAAACGTGATGGACCTTCACCGTGCCGGCGTGGACATTCTGGTCGGGACGGATGTCGCCCCCGTTCCCGTTCCGAATTTAGGCGGACTTGCTCATGGAGCCAGCGTACATCACGAATTGCAGCTGCTGGTTCAGGCCGGGTTCACGCCGATCGAAGCGCTGCAGTCCGCTACCTCGAAGCCGGCCCGTCGGTTCGGTCTTCACGATCGCGGCCGCATAGCCGTAGGTGCGCGTGCCGATCTCGTATTGGTAGACGGCGATCCGACAACTGACATCTCGGACACCCTGTCACTTAAAGCCGTATGGTTTAAAGGTGTGCAGCAACGATAACAACAACCATTTTGCGGCGGCAGGGTACCCTACTTTAAGGCGTACCCTGCTGCTATTCCGGTTTTCTAAACCGCGTTTTTTCCGCATGACCTAGCAGGTATAAAAACGCAAACGCCGGGATTCTCATAATAGGCGCATGATCCAACATCCCATAATCCCCGGCATGCTTCGTCACCAGTAGAGAAGCCGTCGACGATCCCTCTTTTTTAGACCAGTCTACAATAGCCTCCGTCTCTTTAATCCTTGGATTCTCGCGATATTTAATCTCGATCAATATTTTAGAGTTGGGCATCATAACGACAATATCGATTTCTTTTTGTGAATTCGAATCTCTATAATATCCAATTCTGGGGTTGAAGTTATAGTAGAAGGTATTGATGTGTTTGTATACGGCAGATTCAACGATCATGCCCATCTGATCGGGATCCTGCAGCACTTCCTCGCCCTGCAGAAGGACGGCATTCCGAATAGCCGCATCCGCCAGATAAACTTTCGGTTTTGCTTTCAGTATTTTTTTCCCGGCCATATCGACCGGATATCCCATATAGATGAGGTTAGCCAACTCGAGAAAATCCAGATACTTTAATGCCGTCGGTCGCGTGATGTCCATGTTGTTGGCAATTGTCGTTGCTTCTACGATATTTCCGGTCGTCAGGCATAGGTAGAGAAATACGCGTTCAAGCTCGTCGATATGCCTAACATTAAAAAGAGATACCATGTCTCTCTTTAACACTTTATCGACCACGTCTTCGCGAATAATCCTTTGGGCATACGGCAGGTCGTCCGTTTGTGCAATTTCGGGAAAACCGCCGATCAATAAATACCTGTGAAAATGACGCTCCAGGGGTTCCAGGCTTCCCATTAATCCGGCCAGTTCTTTCTGGCTTAATTCGCTTAAAGCTGTTGGTTTGATTTTTTGTTCAAGGAGAGGGACTTCGATCCCGCGGAGCTCCAAATATTCATAAAAGGATAAGGTTGGGATCCGAATCTGGACCCAGCGCCCCACGCCGCTTTCCGGCATTTTGTCGCTTAAGACCGGACTTGCAGATCCGGTTGCCATCACCCGATAAGAAGGGTAGTTATCGTAGATCGTCTTCAACCACCCGTTCCACTCCTGGGCATACTGAATTTCATCCAGAAAGAGATAAATATGCTCATCTACGGCGACATTATTAATATATATTTTCAAGATCCGGTCCATGGCCGACATTTTTAATAGCGGATGGTCGAAAGAAACATAAAGAATATTTTTAGATGGGATTCCTATGTCCAACATGTCTTGTATGGTCTGATACATGATCGTTGATTTTCCGACTCTGCGCGGTCCGGTTAAAATGACATGCCGCCGAATCGACGTGTGCTCAAAGCTTTGTTTTGCGTCGAAGTAAGCAAATCGCTTTACGGGCTTGGCGAAGTCATTAGGCACCTTGCCGATTTCCCACCACTTATTGTAGCCCCGCAACACTTGCAAGACACTTTCGTCGGTAATCAAATCCTTCATCCTCATCACCCCCGATTACTTCTATTATAATTATTATCTACAAAAGTGTAAATTATACTTTACACTTTTAGGACTATTTTCATTATTCCCATCTACAATTTAACGTTCTCCGTTATCCATCGTGGCATACCAATCTTGCGCATGAATTCTTAAAGACAGCTAGATTTCCTGCCACCAACCATAATCTCCCCCCTCACAGTCACTTTCTCCTCTCTCTTACGATTATCCCGGCTACGGCGCGGCTTCGGTGAAAAACACGTTTATCTACGCAGGCGGCAAGCTCATCCTGACGCTGCCGATCTCGCTGGTCTGACGGTCGTTCTGAATAAGGCATTTCGCGGCAGACAGCTGCTGCGGGCCATTTATTTCTTGCCCACGATTATCAGCGACGCCGTCATGTCCATCGTCTTCTTCATTATTTTCAACGCGTACAATGGCATGGCCAATCAATTCCTGATGAAATACCATCTGATCTCTTCCCCGATCAACTGGCTGGGCGCGGAATACGCGATGCTCACCACGATCCTGCCGTTCTGTCGATGGGCGGCCAAGCGAACGGAACGGCGGGCATCGCCTGCATTGTCTTACCGCAGCCGGCTGCGACCGGATCCCCGGCCACCAGCCTTCAGAAGTTCGACCTCGACGACGAACGCCAAGCAGCCTCCATCGTGTACACGACGGAAGGCCGGACAGTCCGCGTGACGATTGACCGGAACGACGTGAGTTGGTCAGTCGAAGGTTAACTTCGTTTAATAGGGCGCCCCCGTTCTGGACAAAGGGACCGCCCTTTTTTTATCCGGTACTACGAACCAACAAACGACAGCGTATACGGATACTCACCAACCGCGTACACGCCGGCTTGACTTCCTTCAACCGTAACTTCCGTTTTAAACACTTGCGCTTTTATATCGGAACCAAGCCATACTCTACCGGTCGCCGACAAAATGAACAATCCGTCTTCGTCCCCTACGGCAGCAAACGATTCATGGCCATTTTTATACTCGTTTATAAAACAATCGGCGTGCATCGCGTCTTTAACCTTGTTCACGTCGCTAACGACAAGCCCGATCTCGCTAATGCTGATAAGACTGTCAGCCGTAAACGGCGTATCGATGTCAGGGCCGCAATCGTGTCTTGCGATGAATTCAACGATATTTCCCCCCGCGTCGTGAAAATAAATGGAGGTTGAATTCCAAGATTCGGAGTATACGCGGTTGGAATAATCCGGGAACACATGGATGGCAACGCCGATCGATTGTAACCACGCGATGGATTCATCGATTTTATTCCGAGGGATGTCGAACGCAAAATGATAAAAGGGGTCCTCGGCATTACGAGTCTGCACAAAAGTAAGCCCCGAGCGCCCGATGCCCACAGTAAACGTATTATCGGAATCTTTCGCCAGGGGAAGTCCAAGTTCGTTTATATAAAATGCCTTTAGTTGTCCTAAGTGTTTCGTCAGTAATTGGACATGTTGTATTCTCAAACAAGCCCCTCCTCGTCTTGTTGCACAAAACTAGTGTCCCGGGTTGCCATCGATCCGAACCATCTCTTCTTCCAGTAAAATGGACTCCCTCCTACAAACCTTTGCGCCCGATTATTCCCATTTCCTATACTGCAATGTTACCATGGTTCTGTCCTCATAAAAGCCAAAATTGGAGGAGCGCCCATGCCCGACTTGCAAGCGGCAATCTCAAAACAACAGATCGTCCGCCATCTTGCCGTCAAATTCAACGCAGATGAACTATCGCTGGCCGATTGGTCTATGACCAAGCTGAATTGGAAAGCGTCGAATACGGTGACGGACGCCTTATATCGCATTACTGGGAAGGTGCTTGTCGACAGGATGACGCTCGACTGGTCCTTTATCCTCAAAGTGATCATTCCGGCGCCCGAGACGGATGATCCCAACCACTACTGCTATTGGAAACGCGAGCCGCTGCTCTACCAATCCGGGCTGCTCAAGACGCTCCCCGAGCCGGTGCGGGCGCCGCAGTGTTATGGCGTCGAGCAAGGGGATGACGGCACATGGCGGATGTGGCTGGAGGAGATTACCGAACACTTGGATGGACCATGGGAGCTGCCAAGGTACGGGGAGATTGCCGAGATGCTAGGGCAGTTTAACGGCGCCTATCTTGCCGGTCTCCCGCTGCCTTCTGAACCTTGGCTATGCCGTGGTTTCCTCCAGTCCTGGACGCACGAGTGCGATAAATACGACAGCGGTATCGCAAGACTTGAAGAGACATGGGCTCAATCGCGCGTAAAAGAACTTTTGCCCGAAGGCACTTTTGAACGCTATCTGTCGTTTTGTCAAAACAGGGAGCTGCTGCTGGCAAGCCTTCAGAAGCTTCCGAAAGTATTCACCCACAACGATGCCTGGAAGCCGAACCTGTTTCCTTCTGCAGGCCGCGGGCTGACGATGATCGATTGGTCCAATTGCGGTCTTGCCGGTGTCGGGGAGGAGTTGGGACGTTATTACGGCTTGAGCCTGAACTCGGATCTTGGCCATCTACCCGATAAGCGGGCATTTGCGGATGATATGGCGATTCGATACTGCGGAGGTCTGCGTAAAGCCGGGTGGCGCGGAGATGATCGATTAGCTAAATTCGGGTTTATGGCTTCTGCCGGCATACGGTGCGGAATGATGTTTCCCAGCCTGTTCGAGCAGCTTTCTCGCCTCCCCGAAACCGATGAGGTTCCGGCTAAATGGAATGAACGCTGCGCGGTTGCGTTGCATTTGCTTGAGCTTGCGGAAGCGTCAATTGAAATGGCTGGAGGCGCTACTTAGCGCCTCTTGGCCCCTGTTGGCTGGCCTATACTGCCATGTGACGTTGTACAGCGCCTCTTCGTCCCGGTTGTCTGCTCGATCGGACGATGTAACGCTCTACAGCGCCTCTTCGCCTCCGTTGGCTATCCGGCACCGCCATGTAACGCTGTACAGCGCCTCTTTACCTCCGTTGGCTATCCGGCACCGCCATGTGACGCTGTACAGCGCCTCTTCGCCTCCGTTGGCTATCCGGCACCGCTATGTGACGCTGTACAGCGCTTCCTCGCCTCCGTTGGCTGCCCTTCTGTCGCCCGCACGTCTGGCAAAGAGACCTTTACAACAGCTCCGGCTTCTACAGTCAAACCCGCTCAGCCAATCGCCGAATCTCCTCGCACATCCTCGGATTGACCGGATACGCCTCTTCCAAAAACGCCAAGATGCGCAGGGCCGATTCGGGGACGCGGTCGTATCCTTGCATCATGTCCCCGACGATCGTCGCGAAGCGGGGGAATCTTTTCTCCAATCGTCTCTCGTTGCCAAACGGATCGGGATAGTAATCGACCTCGGGCTCCAGAAGGTGAAGCACCGACAGAATTCGGTCAATCGCGTAGCCTTGGATGAACCTTGCGGCGGATAGGCGCTCTCCCCTTGCGAAGCGGCCGAGACCTACGTAAAGATTGGTTAAAGCCTCGTTCAATGGAAAGTCCAACGATTCTGCTTTGAGGCCGGGGATCGGAATGGCAGACTTGGCGATGGCGAGGTTTTGATACGCAGGATCCTTCCAGACGACTCGGCCCTCCGGATAGGCGGCGTTCGCCAGCTCGCGCTCCTCGAATATCGCGTATTCCCCGAATATGCCGTCCTCGAACAGAATCTTGTAACCGGCGTCGGAATTTTTAAAGGCATAGGCAAGCGGAAATGTGTCTTCGAGCCAATCCAGACGATCGAGGTATCTGCTCTTCTCCCCCGGCTTCGCGATAACAAAGAAATCCAGATCCGAATATTCATCCAACCGCGCCGTCTCGACCCCGACGGAACCGACGCCTAACAATAAAAGCGCGCCTCCCGTCCGTTCGAGCGATTGGCCGATCTCGCCCAGCCGCTGCAGCAGCCGTTCCGTTCTAAGCATACGTATCCTCCCCGAATTTGAAATGCAAAAAGGGCTCAACCCACTTTGCAGCGAGGTTGAACCCGAAGGTTGCATGGCCTTTATTCTATTGCCAAAATATCACGCAGGAATTACCGCTGTCAATCGCCAACCTGCTCCATCTTAATCGTTAGCCCCATAAATAACGCTTCTCAGTTCGTTCGTTAGTCCTTTGGATATCGTGTATCCCTGGCTGCTATCGTCCGTGTCCACGAGCAAGGCGGTTCTGCCCGCTTCGTCTGCGACGTTAAGTACGTATTTCTTTTGCTTGCCATCCTCGAACGAGAGATTCATGAAGAAGATGACGCCATAATCCACTTCCCCATTTATTTTTTCTGCGTTAACGATCGCCTTGTGGAATACCTTGAGCTCTTCGCCATTTTCTTTCGTAAACGTCTTTTCAGCAAACGGAGTCCCCGCTTGCTTGCAAAACTCCGCGCATTCAAGCTTCACGGATACAATTTCTTTTCCGTTCAGCACGACCTTCCCCTTTGTGCCCGCATCGTTCGCGCAGCCGGTCGCAGCGATGCACAGAAGCAACAAAATGACCGTAAAAACTCTCATTCCGCCCCCCCCATCCCAATAGTGGAAATACCTGTTACAAGCTTAGAACGTTAAGCTTTCTTCAAAAGTTGCTCGACCGCCTCCGCTCCACATAAAAAAGCCCGCCGGATTGCGCCGGCAGGCTACCAGTTAATGCGCTTAAGAATTCACGGGCTCCGGATTCCAGTTCTTCACGCCGTTGTCTTCGATAATCCCGATCGTCACATCTGCAATGTCGCTGTCCAGCAGCAAGCGATCTCTTATCTTGAACTTGATATCGTCCGCGTCCGCAAGCGTTAGACCGGGGCGCAGCTCGATCAGTCCCTCGACGTGGTAGTAACGGCCTTCCTGCAAAATCCGCATTTGATAAATATCGGTCACGTAGCTGTTGGAGAAAATGATCTGCGCGACTTTGTCCTCGACATCGCGGGGAGCGGATACGCCGATGAGCCCGACCATATTATCGTAACCGACCTTGAACGCTACCCCGACCATCAGCAAGCCGATGAGGATGGTCGAGATGCCGTCCAGCAACGCAAAGCTCGTCAGCGACGTAACGACAACAGCCAGAAGCGCCAGAAGCGCACCGGTCGTCGCGACAAGATCTTCGTAAAAGACCAGGCGCGTCGGCGGCGCGGCACGTCCTACGTTTTTGAAGGCCTGAGGGACGATCGCCAGTCCCTTCGCTTCCGTACGCGATTCATGCACGATTTCCTTCATCGCTTTTATAAGAACAAATCCGTCGACCGCGACAGACAGGAGCAGCACAATGAGATTAAACCAAAAGCCATGCGATTCTGCGGAAGGGTGCGCCAGCAGATGGAAACCTTCCAGGATGGTCTCGTAAGCCATCACGGTGACGACGATGACGGCCACCATACAAAACAGGTTAATGACCCGGCCGAATCCGGTGGGGAAGCGGCGCGTCGGCTTTTTCTCGGCTAACACGCTGCCGGCGAATACGAAAGCTTGATTCACGGCATCGGCGATCGAGTGCATGGTCGATGCGAACATCGCCCCGCTGCCCGTCGTTACCGCCGCGATGCCCTTGACGATCGCCACCCCGGTGTTGCCGATGGCAGCCGTAGCCGAAGAGGTATTGCCTTTTTTCAATAATGCGATAAAGCCTGTCCGTTGCCTGTCAGATTCCACGATGCATAGTCCCTCCTAATTGATGTCAAGAGCTTTCTAAGTTAAGAACAGGGCGACGGTCGCGCTAACTTTGCGTTTTCATATCATGCGCGGGATCCTTCATCCACTATAATGGGATTACCCATTAATGGATAAATTATAATGGTATCCAACTAACCTTCCGTCCGCGGATTAACGCCCTTAAAAATGAGCCAGAGCGGAAGTCCGATTTCGAAGATGGCTCCCGGAATATACAGAGCGGTCCCCATATCCCGGCCGGCCAGCGCCAGGCAGCTGCTCGTCAATAGGCCGGCATAGCCGACGAAGCCGAACACGGGCAAAAATCGCGGCACCAGCCTGAAGCGATAGAGAATGTAACAGAACGGCAGGCTTCCCAATCCCAGCACGATCATGGCCAGTTCAAAGAGCATATAATGCGCTTCTACCGCCCAATCCGCAATCGCCTGATAGACGGAACGATCCGCTGCCGCGGTAGCCGCATCCTTTTCACCGAACATCAGAAAAACGACCGGAACGATTAAACTGACGATCAGAATTGCGGACTCGATGATCCTCGAACCGAAATAGCCCAGCGCAAACGCCTCATGCCGCTTTTTTAATATCGGATACAGCAGCATCGCGATTCCCGCGACCGCCGCAGCATTGACGAGCTCCAGCAGCGTTCCCGCGATTACGCTTGTTCGCGCTCCGTCTATACGCCCAAGAACTTCGGACCCTTGGAGGACGGGATTCAGCAGCCCGCTCCCGATCATGTACGCCGCCGTCGATACCAAAAAAAGCGCGCCTGCCGCTTTTGCCAATCCATTCATGCGGATCTCCCCTTCGCTTGTGTTACCCGAATTATAGCGAAGGGGGCGCGACGAACCGTAGACACTTTAGTGTGGTTATCGGGGAGGCGGGAGCAGATTCAACGCTTGGGCGCGCGCGATCGCTTCCGTGCGCCTCTGCACCTGCAGCTTCTCGAAAATCCTTCGATTGTGCCCTTTGACCGTGTCCAGGGCCAAGAACAGCCGCTCGCCGATGTCCCGGTTGGAGAGTCCCTCGGCGATGAGGGCCAGCACCTCGAGCTCGCGCGGACTGAGCGGCTCGATCAAGCCGCCCTTCGCTCCCGGCTGGCAGTCCTGCCTCGCGCGCCGAAGACCGTCCTGCGCTTCGCGCAGCGCCGGAAGCGGCAGATCGCCGGCCAGCCGGAGCGCTTCTTCGTAGCTCGAGGCTGCCGCTTCCGGCTGGCCGTCCGCCTCCTCGATCTGGCCGAGTCCGATCCATGACAGGACCGCCATTAGCGTGTGGCCAAGCTGGTGGCTGTAAGAGACGACTTGGCGGTACGCCTGTCTGGCCCCCGCATAGTCTCCCCGCCGTTGGCACGCGACGCCAAGCATCCATGCGGCAGACGTCCGCACGGATAGCTGGTCCGGCCCAAGGTAAGCCAATGCGCGGCTGGACTGGGCGATCACCCGGTCCAATATCTCGGCGCTTGCGCTTGCCCCCGCATCCTTGACGGGCGCGATCAGTCCGATCAAGTCTTCGGTCTTGTCGTCCTGCGCCGACGCTTGCATGGTAGCTTCGGCTGACTGCAATTTGAGCTCGGAGCCGACCGGCGTCGCAGCCAGCGCGAGCGAGGCCACCGCGGCCCGGGTCGCGGCGATTACCCCGATCCAGTCCTGGACGCGGGCATCCTGAGGGGCGTCTTGGAACGCCGCTTCCGCGGCTCGCAGCTTGGGCTCAATATGCGTCGGCTTCCCCGCGATCAGCAGCGCCGATCCGTACATGACCCACAAAGCCGGCCTGGCGTCCAATTCGGCTCGAAGCAGCGAAGCCAGCCATTGCAGCGCGAGACCTGCAGCTCCGCGAAGATGCAGCGGCATCCCGTTGCCCTCGAGCAGCCGTGCGGCGCGGTCGATATCGGCCGCCTTCGCGGCATGGCCGAACGCTTCAAGCTCGAAGCCTTGCGCTTCATACCATGCGCTTGCTCGGCCATGCAATTCCGCGATGCCGCTCGCGTCCAGACGATCCTGCAGCTTTCTCTGCAAGGATTCGGCAAACAAGTGATGATATCGATACCACCGTCGTTCATGGTCCAGAGGGACGATGAACAAATTCTGGCGTTCAAGATCAAGCAGCCGATGGCGACCCGTTGCCTTGGGATCGGTCAGCAGCGCATCGCAAAGCGAACCGCACAGGCGGTCGAGGATGGAGGTGTGCACCAGAAAATCCTGAACGGCTTCGGGCTGCCGATGCAGAACCTCTTCGACCAGATAATCCAGCACGAATCGATGGCTGCCGGAGATCGACTGCATAAAGCGGTCCGACCCGCGGTCGCCCTGGATCGAGAGCGCAGCGAGCTGCAAGCCGGCGATCCAGCCTTCCGTGCGGGATTCCAGTACGCCTACTTGATCCGCGGGCAGACGAAGTCCCATGACGCCGTTCAGGAAGTCTTGGATCTCGGCCGATGTAAATCGCATGTCGGCCGCGCGCAATTCGGTCATCTGGTCCCGCGCCCGCAGCCGCGCCACCGGGATAAGCGGGTCCTCGCGGGTGACGATCGCCAGATGGGCATGTGCGGGCAGATGATCGAGCAAGAAAGCAACGGCAGCGTCGACGGGCATCGATGCCGCTGCGTGATAATCGTCCAGGACGAGAATGAACGGCGCCATGCCCGCCGTCTCCTCGACGAGCGCGGAGAGAACCGGCTCTATCGGCGGCGGCTCCGGCGATTGAAGCACGGCAAGGACGCCATGCCCGATCTTCTCCTCGATCGTCTGCAGGGACGCGATGAAGCAGGCCAGGAAGCGCGCGATCTCGCCGTCAGCTTCGTCCAAGGACAGCCATGCGGCCGGCCGCCCGCAATCGGCGATCCATTCGCCGGCCAGCGACGTTTTTCCGTAACCTGCGGGAGCGGAGATCAGGGTCAATTTGCGGTGCAAGCCCTGCTGCAGCTTATCGATCAGCCGCCGGCGAAGCACCGTGCCGGGGCGGCGCGGCGGCATATGAAATTTGGTGGCTAGTATCGTCGTCGACATAGTTATATCTTACCATCGGGGATGGCGTCATCAAAGAGCGGACTTGTCGGGGCAATCATAAAAAACCACTTCGGAGAGGAAGTGGTCGCGCTACAATTCATTTAGTTTAAGAAACATATTGAGGTAAGAGCCATTGACATTCAATTTGTTAAATTCGTATTTGTAATAGAATCCTATAGCACTTTTTAGCGATTCTACTGTAAGGAAAAGGCATCCGGATTGCTCTGATACTTCTTTAGCCGCAACCATCGCCGAGGAGAGAAGGTACGCCCCGAATCCTCTGTTTCTAAACCGCTGGTCAACGCCCATGTAATGTAATTTAATTGCGGGATAATATTTATATGACGGCAGTTCGTTTAAATTGTGTCGTCTACGTTTCTTTCTGCCTATCGTCATCATGTCGTTGTATAGCGTAAAATATCCGACAAGATTGTCTTCATCATCAAAAAATAACTTTGTTTTGGCAATCCCAAGGTTATGGAAAGACAAAGCCTCTTCTTGAAGAAATGCTCGGACGCTTGGTTCGTCGCTACATTGAAAATCCTCAATTTTGGTCATATATTTTTGATCGATGAAGTCCCACTCAAGCAAAATGATTACTTCCTTTTTTCTCTATGGTTACGAACCATTTCTCTAACCTTATCCATGCCTACCGACTCTGTTTTTTTTGTTTGAGTAGCATAGTCGATAAACTTTTGCTTTTCCTCAGAAGAGTTAAAACTTGCTTTGGTAGGACGTATGGGCTTCGTCGCAGCAGTAGGCATCTTTAATCTCCTCCCTTTTTTCACCGCTAGACACCTCCTAGAGTTGCTTACCCTAGAATGATGTCCATGTTTGTATCCTAGTAAACATTATGAGATACGCGATAGGAAATTATTTCAATTACTTATCTGCAATATATCACGTAATACTATATTCTACCATATATAAACGTAGTAAGTTTAGTAGAATTACCAATTCCGTGTTCTAGTACTTTCTTGGATCAAACTAACAACGCTTGAATCTGATACGAACACTCGCACGCCTCCACGAACGACTCGAACAGTTTAAAATTAGAAGCATCCGTCTCGTAGTTAAACGCGGGCGATTTGCTCCGTATCCGAGGTAAGCGGCAGCATGAACGGAATGCCGCCGGCTGGCCTTCGGACAATTACGCGAACCTTTTGCACGATTCCGCCTATTAATCCTAATAACAAAAAGAGCCCGCTGCGTGATGGGCTCTTCCGTTTAACCTATGCTTCTATGCTTGTTCGCGGCGATACCAGGGCAGCCTGGACAACGGCGCCTCCACTTCGACCGTGCACGGGCCACTCACGGAGCTGCCGTCGTCGCCCTGCCATGTCCCTTGCGGGAAGGCGACTTTTCGCGAGGTCGCTCCTTTTTCCAATACCGGCGCCGCCAAAATGTCGTTCCCCAGCATGAACTGGTCGGAGACGGTCTCGAAGCCGCCCTCCGGGAACGCGTACGCCATATGCCGCATGATCGGCTCGCCCGACGCCGCGGACTGCCGGACGAGCTGCTCGATCTCGGGTCCGAGCGTGCAGTG
Organism: Cohnella hashimotonis; assembly: GCF_030014955.1. Classification (NCBI taxonomy): domain Bacteria; kingdom Bacillati; phylum Bacillota; class Bacilli; order Caryophanales; family Paenibacillaceae; genus Cohnella; species Cohnella hashimotonis. The sequence continues at coordinate 355,977 of NZ_JAGRPV010000001.1, read as the reverse complement.
AAGCTTGGCGGCCTCCAGGCAATAAGCCAAGTGCCGTTCATCCAGCACTCGCCAGGGCGCCGTGGAAAACTGGATCATCGGGAACAGCGCCGAGCACTGCGCGTACCGCACGAACAGCTCCTGATCGACCTCGAAGTCGGGACGGATCAGGTCCTCGTACTGGCCGCCGCCGACCATGTCCGGGCAGTTGAACGCGTAGCCAACCAGCCCTTGCGCCAGGCCGTTCGGGATCAAGCTGGCGAGACCGTCCCCGATCCAGCTGTGATTTTTGTCGCTCAGGCGCTGGACGATCGGCTGGCCGGCCAGCTTCCAGCAGGCCCGGTATTCATTGAACGCATACCGGAGTCCCAGCCGCGCCCATGCTTCGCACTGCTCGTTCGGCGTCGCTGGCCTTGCGCCGACGTCCGAAGGCTTGTAGTACTGCGGATCTCCGGCATCCAGCTTGAATCCGTCGATTCCATACTTCTCGATAAGACGATCAAGCTGCCCGTTGAACCAGTTCAGGGCGCCCTCGTTCGTGCCGTCCAAGATCCCGCTGTAGCCGTTCCACCACTTGCGGATGACAGGCTCGCCGTCCGCTTCCCGCAGCAAAAACCCCTGCCGGTGAAGATACCGGAACACCTCCCCGTCGGGGCTGACGAACGGGCTGACCCACAGCATCACGCGAAACCCGAGCGCATGCAGCCTTTCGACCATCGCCCTGGGATCCGGGAAGCGCCCCGCATGGAACGTCAGCGTGCCGTAATCCTCGTGCCAATTGTCGTCGATCATCAGGATGCCGGACGGAAATCCGTTCGCGACGATCGCTTCCGCATAAGCCAGCACCTTCTCCTGCGTCGGTTCGTAGCTCATCTCCATCCAGGTATTGTACTGCGGCACGTTAAAAAACAGCGGATCCGGAGAGGCGCCCGACGCCGGAAAATACGTGCGCGCGGCATGACCGAACGCCTCCCGCAGATTTCCCCCGTTTTGCTCGATCTTGATCGTTCCCGCTTGCCCTGAGACGGTCAGCGCGCCGTCCTTGAAGGCGAAGTGGAACGGCGCTTCCGACCATACGCTCCTCCCCCGGCTGGAGAGCAGCAGCGGACTCGCCTGGTTATAGCCGGCATCGCCGTACAGATCTCTCCAGTGGTCGCGGCCGCCAAACGGCATCTGCACGCCATCGCTTACGGCCCCGCCCCACCAATATTCATTTTCCAGCAATGCGATGCGGATTGTCTCGTATTTCATATTTCCTCCTTAAGGGACGGCTTCGTACCTCGATATTACCGCCGGGCCTGTTGGGGGACAATCTTAAGTTTGTGCGCTATACTATAACAAAATTGACTTTGACGAAATGGGAGATAAATAGAAGATGGAGCCTTCCGTCTACGGATTTCGCCATGAAGAGCAATCGATGTTGACCGTCGATTCGATCGGCTGGCAGCACATCGCGAACGCCGGATACGCCTTCTCTGGCGATGACCGTCCGGACTGCGGACATGTCGTCTTCCAATATACGCTTAGCGGCGAAGGCTGGATCGAATACGAGCAGCGGCGGGTCCGCTTGCCGAAAGGGTCGGCGTTCCTTGTCCGGATTCCGGGCAACCACCGTTATTACTACGAGGAGAATGGCGCCCCTTGGGAAGTGCTCTGGCTTAATCTGCGGGGCGACGAAGCCAGCCGGATCTGGGATCTCGTCCTGGCGCAGGAAGGGGCGGTCATTCGCAGGGATGCGGACTCTCCCTTAATCTCGCAGCTGTGGAAGCTCTATCGGACTGTCTCCGAAGAGAAGATCACGGATAAGTACCGCTTGTCGGTCCTCGCCTACGAGTGGATGCTCGCGCTGCTCCAATCCAGCCGTGATGCGGGACGGGAAGTCAGCTCGAAGTCTCACACGCTGCTGCATGAAGCCAAGCGGCTGATGAAGGCGAACTTCGCTTCGCCCTTAACGCTGGATGCGATCGCCCGGGAGCTTGGAGTGAACAAATATCATTTTTGCAGACTGTTCCAAAAAGCCGAGCACACCTCGCCGCTTGCCTATCTGCGGGACAGAAGGGTTGAAGCCGCGATCGCGATGCTCCGAACGACGGATCTGCCGGTTCAGGAAGTGGGCAGGCGGTGCGGCTTCGACAGCCCCAGCTACTTCGGCAAGGTGTTCCGAGAATATATGAATATGTCGCCGGTCGCGTACCGGAACAAGAAGCTGGAGTTCCCGTACGATGCCATCTACTACGATTGACCTTGAGGGGTGCGAAAAGGAGACGATGACATGATCGAAGCCGCCGCCGAATACGGCACCTACGGCTTCCGCTTCGCCGATTCCCCGGAGCTGCCGTTATGCGGCTTATTCGCGGTCGGACGGGAGCGGGAGGTCAGCGCCGCGTATCGCTGGGACGGCCTGACGCGCGACGACGGGCCGCTCCTGCTCTTTCAGTACACGCTGGCCGGCCAGGGTGCCGTCGAGATCGGGGAGCGACGGGAAGACGTCCGCCCGGGCTCGGCCTTCCTCGTCGAGATTCCCGGAGACCATCGCTACTATCTGCCGGCGGACCATGCGGAGTGGACCTTTTATTTTCTGCTGTTCAGGCCGCGTCTCCTCCTCCCCGCCTGGGAGGCGATCAAGTCGAAGCTGGGAGATATCATCGAGCTGCCGTCAGGCAGCGCCCCGATCCGCAAGCTGCGGGCGATCTTCGAGGAAGCGCGCGGCGGCAAAATAACCGACCCGTTCACCGCTTCCTCCCACGTCTATCAATTCGTCATGGCGCTCGCCCGCTTCGCGTCGGCGCCAGACCGGGAATGGGACGCATGGCCGGATGCCGTCCGCGCGGCTGTCCGCTTCATCGACGCGAACTACGCCGAGATGGTCGGCCAATCGCAGCTGGCTGCCGAGTCGGGCTTGTCCAAGTATCACTTCCTCAGGACGTTCTCGCGTTATGTCGGCCAGACGCCCAACGATTATCTGAACCGCGTGCGCATCGAGCGTTCCGTCGAGCTACTCGGCCGGACCGACTGGAGCGTCGAAGCGATCGCTTCGGCCGTCGGGTACTCGAGCGGCAGTTATTTTATCAAAGTGTTCCGCAAGCTGACCGGCCAGACGCCGGGGCAGTATCGCGAAGGCCGCCAGCTCCCGTACAGCCGGCTGTTCTACGATTCGTGACGGACAGCAATTTTGTGCTATCCATCATCTGAAATTACGGTTCTCAGCAAGTTCCGTCGGCATTATGATGAGGACATGACCGCAATAATATCTCTTGTACAGGGAGTGTCTCCGCTTGCATCATCATCTGATCGCCCCGACGCCGCCCATGGGCTGGAACAGCTGGGACTGCTACGGCGCAGCCGTGACGGAAAAGGAAATCCGCGCCAATGCCGACTATATGGCCGCGCATCTGAAGGAATTTGGCTGGGAATACGTCGTCGTCGATATTCAGTGGTACGAGCCGGGCGCCGTCTCCTCGCAGTACCGTTCGTTCGTGCCGCTCGAGATGGACGAATATTCGCGGCTGATGCCCGCCGTGAACCGGTTCCCGTCCGCGGCGGACGGCCGGGGCTTCAAGCCGCTTGCCGACTACATTCATGATCTCGGACTTAAATTCGGCATCCACATCATGCGGGGCATCCCGCGCCAGGCCGCGCATGCCGCCACGGCGATCAAAGGCACATCCGACACCGCGCGCGATATCGCGCATCCGAACTCGATCTGCCCGTGGAACACCGACATGTACGGCGTGGACGCATCCAAGGAAGGCGCGCAGGCCTACTATGACTCGTTGTTCCAGCTGTATGCGCAGTGGGGTGTCGACTTCGTCAAAGTGGACGATATCGCCGCATCTCGGCTGTACGATACGCATCTGCCGGAGATCGCGATGATTCGGTGGGCGATCGACCGCTGCGGACGTCCGATGACGCTGAGCCTGTCGCCGGGACCGGCGCCGCTCGCTCACGCCGACTTCCTGGAGGCGAACGCCAATATGTGGCGGATGACCGACGATTTCTGGGACCTGTGGGAGCCGCTGCTCGACATGTTCGACCGCTGCGAGCAGTGGCAGGGCCGGACGGGACCGGGACATTGGCCCGACTGCGACATGCTGCCGCTCGGACACATCGGCATCCGCTCGGTCGACGGCGGCGGCGCGGACCGCTGGACGCGCTTCAGCAGGGACGAGCAGGTGACGATGATGACGCTATGGACGCTGTTCCGCTCGCCTCTGTTTTTCGGCGGCGAACTGAACGACAACGACGACTGGACGCTGTCGCTGCTCACGAACCGCGACGTGCTCGCCATGCATCGCGACGGAACGGACGCCAGACTGGTGTCGCGGGACGGGGACCGCATCGTCTGGACATCGAACGGGCCTGACGGCGTGCGCTATGTCGCGCTGTTTAATGTTGGCGACTCGCCGCTGCGGGTCGGCGTCGGGCTGGACGCGCTCGGCTGGCGCGGACGCGCCGACGACGCCAAGGCGTTCGATATGTGGGCTTCATCGGCGCTTGCGCCGGTTGGAGAGCGGCTCGAGCTGGAGGTCGCGTCGCATGGGGCGCGATTGGTGAGGTTGAGCTAGCGTGGGACTACGAGCTTGCCGGTTTTTGGGGTTGTTTTGGGTTTGAGAATAATCGAGTCTCGGACGTTGGCGTCCGGGACTCGATTTGTTTCTGGTTGAGACTTCTTGCGGCGGGATCGCCGCGTTCAGGCTGCGTTTGTTTCTGGTTGGGACCTCTTGCGGCAGGTTCGCCGCGTACGAGCTAAGTTTGTTTCTGGTTGAGACTTCTTGCCGCCTGCGTACACCCCTCGGGTTTAATCGGTTTTATGTCGTTGCCTAGTTTCATCAACCTAGTCTAGCAGAGCCGTTTGTCTCTTGTAATGATCCTCAATCACCATGCACGCCATTGCTTCGATCACAGGAACGATCCGGGGGCAAATACACGGGTCGTGCCTGCCGATCGTCGAGATCTCCCGCTCCCGGCCATCCGCGTCAACGGTCCTTTGCGCGGTAGAGATCGATGATGTGGGCTTGACGGCGACTCGGAACACAATGTCCGAGCCGGTACTGATGCCGCCGACGATGCCGCCCGCATGGTTTGTCAGAAAGCCGCCCGCATCCATCTGGTCGTTGTGCTCGCTCCCCCGCATCGAAGCAGCCTGAAAGCCCGCTCCGAATTCAATTCCCTTGATCGCGCCGACAGACAGCATCGCTTTCGCAAGCTCCGCGTCCAATTTGTCAAACACAGGCTCTCCGAGCCCCGCCTCGACGCCGCCGATCCTGCACTCCACGATTCCCCCGCAGCTGTCCCCTTCCGCAGCTAATCGTTCCACTTGTTCGATCATGCGTACCGCCGCTTGAGCGTCGCACGCCCGCACGATATTGCGATCGATCGCATCCGCATCGAAGGTTTCGCACCGGATGCCGCCGATCTCGGTTGTATACGCCAGGACGGACACGCCTCTTCTCTCCAACAGCTTGCGCGCAACTGCGCCGGCCGCTACCCGCGCTGCCGTCTCTCTCCCGGAAGCCCTGCCGCTCCCCCGGTAGTCGCGAATGCCGTACTTCTTTTCGTAGGTAAAATCCGCGTGTCCGGGCCGAAACATGGCTTTAAGATCGTCGTATGCCGAAGGGATCATGTCCGTATTGTCGAGCATGATGCATAATGGCGTCCCCGTCGTTCGACCTTCAAAGACGCCTGACAAAATGCGAATTTTATCGTATTCCTTTCGCGGAGTCGTGACCGAGGACTGCCCCGGCTTCCTTCGGTCCATTTGAACCTGAATGTAAGCTTCGTCAAGCTCGACGCCCGGCGTAACGCCTTCCACAATGACACCGACAGACACGCCATGCGACTCCCCGAACGTCGTCATTTTCAAGCGTTCCCCGAACGTACTTCCGGCCATGCCGCCGCCTCCCCGACTCGTTAAGATTTCTTCTCTTTGAGTTTAGGGCTATACTTGCAATAAATGAAATCAGAATAATCGACGTTTGTCATAGAGAGGAACGATATCAAATAATCGCAAATATGGAATGGTATCGCATTTTCTTGCAGGCCGCAGAAACTTCCAACCTGACCAAAGCCGCGCAAAACCTTCATATGACGCAGCCTTCGGTAAGCTACGCGATCAAGCAGCTTGAAGAGGCGCTCGGGATTGGGCTGTTCGACAGACTGTCCAAAGGGGTCCGGTTGACTTCGGAAGGACAAGCCTTATACCGCTATGTACGGCAAGCATTCGCCGAACTCGATGCGGCAGAGCGGCATATGAAGCAGCTGAAGCAATTCGAGGAGGGCCGGCTGCGGATTGGCGCAAACGGGGCGATCGTCAAAGACTTCCTTCTCCCCTCGCTAGACGCTTTTCATGCCCGATATCCCGCTGTCCGTATTCAGCTCTCGCAAGAACGGACCGGCAGAATCGTGGAAAGGTTGAAGGAGGGCTCGCTGGACCTCGGCTTCGTTCATTTGCCCGTAGAGGACGAAGAAATCCAAGTAGGCGTCTCCCATGCTTCGCCGTATTGCGCTGTCGCAGGAAGCGTGCATGCCGATTGGGCCGAGGAGACGCTATCGATGGAGCGGCTTGCGGAGCTCCCTCTTCTGATGCTGTCTCCCGGCAGCTCGTCCCGGCTGTTTATCGAAAGATGGTTCCAATCGCATGGGATCCAGGCCGAAGCCGACTTCGAGCTGAGCAGTCTTGAGATGCTCGCGGAATTCGCGGAGCGCGGTTATGGCGTAGCCTTCGTCCCGAAAGCCTTCATCGCTTCCCGCGTTGCAAGCGGCTCATTACTGGCGCTGAACACACAAGTTCCGCTGCCGGCAAGGCACTTCGGAATGGGCTTGCGCAAGGATTCGGCGCCTTCGCTCGCAGCCAAAGCCTTTATGGATATGCTGGATGACTGACCCCGGCGCACGCCGATTCTCTGAGCTTCCGGCCGCGGCGCGCGGCTATATCGCCTTCGTCGAAGAGACGACCGGCGTCAAAGTCGGATGCGTGTCCGTAGGGCCCCGAAGAGAGCAGACGGTCTGGATCGACTAGGCAAGGCTAGACTCACGGCATCAACCAGATATCCTAATAACCGTCACCGAATGCTTCGGAAACTCGTAAGCGAATGCCGGCCGATCGACCGTGAATGTCTTCGTGCGCGGCGCGATTCTGGCCGGTTGTTCGAACGAATTCTCGTCTTCGAGACCGTGGCCGCTAAGCTCATGGACTTCCGCGACGAGCGGACGGCCGCTCTCCACGCCCTCGAACGCCAGCTCCACGGTCTCGGACTCGCAGCGGACGTTGACGACCTTCACGATGATGTCGCCCGTCGTTTCCTCCAGGCTCGCCGAATAATATAGAGGCTCGATGTACGGGATATGGTCCTCCGTCTCCCCGACCACGACTCCGTCGATAGAGGCGACGATTTTTCTCCCCGTAACGCGAAGCGCCAGATCGTACTCCACGCCGTTCTGCACCTCGAACAGACTTTGAGTGAGTACCGAACCTTTGCCGCCGATGACGGAGTGGATCAGGGAATCCTGGTTCTGCCAGCCGCCGATGTCCCACTGCAGATGCTGCCGGTCGTCGGCCCAGTCGAAGTAAACGGCAAATCCCCATTGACCGCCGTCCGTTTTTTTGGCTTTGAGCGAGAGCGTATAGTCCTCCCAATGAGTGGCGCCTAGCATGGCGGTCTGCTTGTCTCCCGCGCCCGTTCGGTCAAACGCCGTATCCGCAAAGGAGAGGGTCTCGCCCGTCGCATGATTGATCAATCGGATCGAGGTGTACTCGACCACGTTCGCGTTCGCGCCAAATCCAATCCCGCCGCGGATCGGCGTCACTTCCCGATAGGGCTCGGAAGGCTTCAAGCCGGAGGCCTCGACCGGAAGCAAGTAGTCGCCTTGATGGTGCATGAACAGCTGCTGCACGTAATAATTCGCGGTTCCGAACGCCTCGCGGTTGTTGAACCAGATCAGATCGGGCTTCCAATTCACGTAATCGACGTTGCAGAGCAGCGGCGCGTAGCACGCCAGACCGACCGCATGCGCGCTCCGCTCCAGCCCGGTCATGAACGCGGCTTCCGCCAACGCATTTAGATAAGCATTTCCCCAGGAAGCATATTCGCCCAGGAACACCTTCGGCTCTTCCGACTTGAAGCTGTCATACCGACGGACGTTGGCCAGAAACCACTCCGGCGATTGGTAATAGTGCTCGTCCACCAAGTCCGACCCGTTCTCCCTGGCAGAGCGCCAGCCGCGTTCGTACTCGCCGCCCGCGGCGAAGGGGCCGCTGGAATTAATGATTTTAATTGCCGGATGCTTGTCCTTGATGGCCTTGTGGAAGTGCGCGTACCGTTCGAAAAACGGCGCGCCGACCTCTTCGTTCCCGATTCCGATATATTCGAGATTGAAGGGTGCCGGATGCCCGAGCTTCGCTCGGATGCTTCCCCATTCGGTCGACGCGTCGCCGTTCGCGAATTCGATCAGGTCGAGCGCGTCGTCGATCCACGGACCCAGCGCCTCGATCGGCACGATTCGCTTGTGATGCGGATCGTAGCCGGCGGGCAGGATCGGAATCGGCTTTGCTCCGATGTCTTCGCAGAATTGAAAGTATTCATAATAACCGAGTCCAAGCGTTTGATGATACCGCCAATTGTTGCGCCTGGGGGGACGCTGCGCGACGTCGCCGATCGTATTTTTCCAGCGGTACATGGAATCCCGGTCTTCCGCATTCAACGAGCCGTCATGCACCAGGCACCCACCCGGAAACCGCATGAACTTCGGCTTCAGGTCGCCCAGCAGCTGCGCGATATCCGCGCGAAGTCCGTTCGGCCGGTCGCGGAACGTCTTCGCGGGAAACAGGGACACCATATCCAGATACAGCTTGCCCGTTCCTCCGGTCACGATCGTCAGCCAGCTGCCGAAGTCGGTTGCGCTCGCAGCAAGCACGGTCTCGTAGCGCTTCCATTCGGCGGATTCGACCTGGATGACGGCTTCCGCACGGACCGTCCCGTCTTCGCTCTCGACCGCAATGCGCACGGGCTCCGCGAAGGAGGCGTCCCGCCTTGCATAGACCGAGAACCGATACTGCTCGCCGGCACGGACGGGAATGCCGGTATTGAAGCCCTGATTGGCGATGCCGACGCCATCCCCTGCCTCTATAATGTCGATGGCCGCATAATGCGTATTGCGATCATTAATCGGATGCGCATCTTCGACGGTTAGCGTCGCCTTGCCCGCGCCGCGCTCGATTTTTTCCCAGCCCGTCAGCGCGCGATAGTCCGGATGATCGATCGGATCGAACTCGAAGGAGCGATTGCGGACCAGCTCGGCGTACAGCCCGCCGTCCGCGGCGTGATTGAGATCCTCGAAAAAGATGCCGAACAGGTCGCCCAGCGGCGTTCCTTTTTGTTGCGTGTTTATCGTCAATTTGCCTGGAATGGTCATCTGAGATTCGCTCCTTAACGTCATTTGCCGTATGCGTATGCGGCCAACAGGCGGGCGCAATCGCCTGTGCGAAGCTGGAGAACGCCGCCGTGGCGCAGACCGGCCGGACACGCAAAGCGCGTTCTATTTCCTAGAATCTCATCTTTTATTTACAGCGTAAATGATCGATGATCGAGAAAAACCTGATCGATGATGCGAAAATGAATGCCGTTAAAGGCCATGCTGCGGATATGCAAACAGCCCAATTCGTCCGATCGGACGAATTGGGCTGCCGTAGATGATTCTCTTTATTGCTCGTCCGCGCTGGGGCCGTAAATGCCGGGGATCGGCACATCGAGCAGGCGGAGATAAACCGTCAATTGACCGCGATGATGATAGCAGTGGTTAAGAAGCGTCGAGCGAACCTGCTCGTATCGCGAGGTCGAGACGATCGCCGTGCCGCCAAGCGTCCAGCTGAAGGGATGCTGGAGTTCGTCGTCACTCCACTCGCGGATCTTGCCGGCCGCTGCCGCGGTGGATCGCTCCAAAAGCGTCAAGATTTCCGGGACGGATGCGGCTTCGGGCAGCGGAACGGTCGGCACTTCATGGGACGATGAAGCCAGCATCGAGGCCACAGTCTCGGGCATGCCCGCCAAATGCAGTGCAAGCTGTCCCAATGACATAGACTTGGCATGCGGCCTCCAAGCCAGGCTTGCTTCGGGAATCATCTCGATGAGACGGCGGGTAGACGCTGCTTCCCGGTGCAGTTCTTCCTCTAACAGTTGGATCAGGCTCATTAATCGGGTCCCTCCTTTGTCCTAGCCCGATTATACGACAAGCCCGAGCGCGTCATTTCTTTCCGATTGCTCGTTTTTTAATAGAGGAACCTCAGCCAATTTAATTTTGAATTCATTTACATAAACGGCAGTGCCCGTCATATCGATTTGCTCTCCGTTAACTACAGTGACGCTCACGCTTCCGTCTTTTCCGAGCTCCTGGCCCTGTTCGATCAGAAGGTTTAGTTCCGGCTCCGGCTTAATATACTTCGCATAGTAAGCGCCCATGACGCCCGATGCCGTCCCCGTCACAGGGTCCTCCACCGTACCGGAAAATGGCGACGAAAAGTGGCGGGCATGCATATCGGCGCGGGAATCGTGAGTTTCAAAGCAAAAGGGATGGACGGAGGCGTTCGGCATTTCCTTTAAGATGAACGGGAACTGTTTATTGTCGGGCTTCATTCGTTTGAATGCGGACAGGGTCTTGATTGGAACCAACAGCGTCCAGGTCCCGGTACTTCCGTAGATGGTCGGCCATTCTGTCTCTATGTCCCGCTCGCCGATTCCCATCGATAGGGCCAGTTCTTCTAGCGAACCCTTGAAAGCCTGAAACTGAGGAGCCGCTTGCCGCATTGTAATATAGAGTTCATTCGTTGCATCAAAACGGATGGGCAAAATTCCCGCTTTCGTTTCGATCGTCAAATTGCGCTTGTCGCCCAACATGCTTCTCGTTTTTAACGCATATAGCGTCGCCATCGTCGCGTGTCCGCAGAGATTGATCTCATGTCCCTGCGTAAAATAACGGATTCTCAAATCCGCTGCATCAGAAGGAAGCGGGAAGGCCGTTTCGTTAAATCCGACTTTCCGTGCCGCCTCCAGCATCTGCTCGGCCGTCAGCATCTCCCCGTCCAGTACGACGCCAGCCGGATTTCCTTTGTTCGGAATACGGCTAAATGCATCATAATGGTACACTGTCACTTCTCTCACGAGTTCGCCTTAAGTTTTGACCACCTCTTATTTATAACTTAACGCAAGGCGTTACGTAACAAAAACGAGGAACGGCTGATTGCCGACCCTCGTTTCTGATGCCGTAGCGATATGCCCTAACCCTCGTACTGCTCGTCGCTCACATGCTCCAACCACTCGACAGCTTTGCCGTCCAGCCGTTCCTGAATGGCGATATGCGTCATCGCCGTCGTCGGCGAAGCCCCGTGCCAGTGCTTCTCGCCGGGCGGGAACCAGACGACGTCGCCTGGACGAATCTCCTCGATCTCGCCGCCCCAGCGCTGTACGCGTCCTTTGCCTGCCGTCACGATGAGCGTCTGTCCGAGCGGATGCGTATGCCATGCGGTCCGCGCGCCCGGCTCGAAGGTCACGCTGGCGCCGGCTCCCCGTGCGGGAGCGGCCGCTTCGAACAGCGGATCGATGCGTACCGTCCCGGTAAAGTAATCCGAAGGACCTTTGCCGGATGGCTGCTCCCCCGCTCTTCTTATCTCCATGTCTGCTCTCCTCCGTCCGAATCGGGATCTCCTTCATAACTTAGTCGAACCCATTTGAATAGTCAACTCATGTCTATTATTATATAATCGACTGCGCCGGTTTCAATGGTCAATCCGCTGGGATCTGTTCAAAGATGAACACATCGGCGGAAAGTGTTAAGTATGTCGGGGAAAGCTAGGTGAAAGATTATGGCGAAAACGGACCGTAGAATCGCGAAGACGCAGGAGGCTTTGAAAAAAGCCGTCATCGAGCTGATGACCGAAAAGAATTTCGACGACATCACCATTCAGGAGATCGCGGACCGGGCGGACGTCAACCGCGGGACCATTTATCTTCATTACCAGGACAAATTCGATCTGCTCGACCGACTCATTGAATCGCACATGAACGAAATGAGCGAGATGGACGATTGGGCATGCGAGCTGGAATGGAAGGACGCGCTCGTCCCTTATTTTGAATACTTTGAAAAAAATTATTTGTTTTTCTCGACGATGCTGGCCAGCAAAGGCGCCCCGTCTTCGTTCAGAACCCGGCTGCTGAATTCGTTTATGGAAGGCTTCAAGTGCGAGATCGACCGGGACAGCGGCAAAAATACGGACCTGACGGACGATGTCATGCTCCAGTATGCCGGTACCGCCTATGTCGGCATCATTGAATGGTGGATTAAAAACGGCATGCCCCATCCGCCGCGCGTCATGGCGCAGCAAGTCGGAACGCTGCTGGGGAGAAGTCTGTAATCGGTCGAGAGGCCCCGAGCCCCATACGGCGACGCTCGTCGGCACGCTCCGTGCCCGCATATCGTCGCCCGCGTCGATCCTTCGCCGTAAAACCTGCAAATATACATCCATTTCTGCCGGTGTCGGCCCTTTTGGACATAAAAGATGCAAAAACGGTTACTACTTAGGTCAACTAAAAGTAAAAGTGCCGCGGAGTGCCGCCGAAAGGGAGGGGAGTATGGGGAGTTGTTGCTTGAGAAGTGTGGAAATGAAGGCGCGCACGCGCGCGAAAACTTTTGCACCTTGCTCTGTACGAAAGCAGCCTGAAACTTTGTCTTTGACTTTCACCATGCGAATATCGCGTTCGGCCTGGTTGTTGTCAAAGGGCGCCTTGGCATCATAAAGAAAGCGGAGAATGGCGTCCTTGTAACTCAGGAACCGCTGTCCCAAATTCGCCGCTTTGCTTTTCGTTTTTCGGCCTCTCGGGCCGGTTTTGGGGCGAACAGGATCTTTGGACCATTCAAGTTCACCTTGTTTTAGAATTTCGTCGTACTGTTGCTGCATCTGCTGGATGTGTTCCTGTCTCAAAGGCTCACCTCGTTTTCGGTGGTCCGAAGCTGTCTTCCAGCTTTCCTGCAGCAACGTTTTCATCCGCGTCGACCAGGTATGCTTGTCATGCTCGCTTATCCCCTGGCATTCACGAAGCAGATGGGCGCAGCAGAGCGAGTGGGAGAAGGAGAATTCATCTTTAAAGTAAGCGCCGTAGCTGTCATGCATCACCGTTCCCGTGTAAGTAGACAAGATTTCTCCTGCTTTCATGCCCACACTTCCGCGGCTGGGATGAACGGTAAATAGCGTGTAATCGGCAGTGGAGGCGGTATGTAGCCAGTGCTCGTGATCTTGGACACCAAAGCCCGTTTCGTCGCAATGCAGATAGTCGCTTTTCAGCAGCGCCTCGCGCACGCATTGCTCAGCCGGTGCTAGGCGGTGATGCATGACTTTTAGGTACGACAAGAGCGTCGCATCGCTCGGACGGTAACGGGTCAAATCGGCAAAGAGTTGCCCAATACGCGCAAGCGGAATCATTTGAAACGCGCTCAAATACGCGGTCCAGGCTGCGAATCCGTCGCCGTATTGTGTGGCAGCATTCACGCCCTCAGGAAAGAGGGCGCGCTGCGTACGCCGACAATGCGGACAACACTTTTTCTCTGCGCGATACTCGGTGACCACAACGCGTGGTGCAGGCAGGTCAAAAACCTGACGTCTCTCGTAGTCCAAAGACGGCACGGCTTCGAGCGACGCCTGACAAGCGCCGCAGACGGATATGGTTTGATGAACGACGTGATCCGGCACTTCAGCGAAGAGCAACGTATGTCCGTCATGGCCCTTTGGCGCTCCCTTTTTTCCGCCGGGCTGCCGCGAGTTGGTCGGCTTGCGGAAACCGTCACTTGAAGGCGGTTTGCTGCTATTGCGGGAGTTTTGGCCAAGCTGACGTTCGAGGTCTTTGATTCGGTTTTCAAGCTTCTCGATTTTAGCGGTATACTGCGCGATTGTAGCGGTAAACTGATCGACCAGCGATGTAATGAACGCCTCGATGGTCTCAGGATCACTATGACTGATCTGCTTGATGAGTTTCTTATCTATCATCCGGCTCCCCCGTTTCTGAACGCATAGGTATAATCTTTTACACCTATATCCAGAAAACTAAAAGGGCGGACCTAAGTAGTAACCAAAAACGCAGTTATTTTCCTCCACCGGCCGGATTTCCGGCTTGCGTTTTCAATTTACCTGCATATTTGCAGGCATTTCCTCCGATGTCTCGGGTCGGTTGAAAATACATGTACAGATGCCGTTTTTTCGATCCACCGAACGCTCGCTTACCTGTCCACGATTCGCTGCCGCCGAGTCGGGTGCCGATTTTTTGAAAACAGGCCTATTCGAACCGGATCTCGTCGATCGTAAAGTTGCCCGTAAACGCGCTATGCTTAAACTTAATGGCCGTCGCCTTGTCGAAGCCCGCGAAGTCGGCCAGCGGGATTCGGATCGTTTGATAAGCGGTCGTGGCGGTGACTGTCTTCGTCCCCTCGGCCCCGCCTGCATCCCACATCGTCACGTTAAACGAGGCGCCGTTCGTGGCGCTCTTCACGACGTATACGAGGTAGGTGTAGGCGGACAGATTGACGTTTGTCTCGGCTGCGCTGAACGTGGAGTCCCACCAGCTGACGCCGCTGAGCGTCAGCTCGGAACCGTTGCTCGAGATGCTGCCGTCTCCCCAATAACCGCCCCCCATGTCATTTTTCAGCTGCGTGTTGTACTGGGAAGCATTATCGTAATTGTCGAAAATAAGCGGCGTCGTGCCGCCTCCGCCGCCGCTGGCGCTCACGACGATGCGGTCGATATCGGGCGCATAGCCGGTCGGCTGGGAAAACAGCAGCGTATTGGCGCCCGCCTGAAGATGCACGGTCGTCGTCTTCGCGGCGACCGTCGTCCAGCCGCCGGAGCTCGGGAAGCTGATCGACGCGCCCGCGCCGCCGTTCACGCTGAGCGAGGCCGAGCGGCTCGCGTCTCCGTTCAAATAATAGATTGTCAACGTATAATCGCCGGCGGCAGGCGCCGTGACGCCGTTGAACCGCAGCGTGCCGCTGCCGTTGCCCACGTAGCCGACCTTGCTCCCGCCGGAGCAGGTCGCGCAGCTCGAGACGGCGGCCGGGCTGACAAGCGTGTTGCCCGAAGCTTCCGCTTCATAGGAGGTCGTGCCGGTCGGCGTTGGGGTCGGGGTTGGTGTCGGTGTCGGTGTCGGTGTTGGCGTCGGGGTCGGCGTTGGTGTCGGCGTTGGTGTAGGTGTTGCCGTCGGTGTCGGCGTCGGTGTCGGCGTCGGTGTCGGCGTTGGTGTCGGTGTCGCCCCGCCGGTCAGTGGCGGATCGGCCAACGTCGTGGAGGTCGTGGCGCTCGCGGTTACATGGAAGCCCGACAACGTCAGCCAGCCGCTGCGGTTCGCATCCTGCCGCGTGTTCGCGAAGCGGACCGTCTTGCCGTTCGATAGCGGGTTGACGACGCGCATGACCAACTTGTAGTCTCCGGCAGCCAGATTGTGGCTCGCGCTGAAGGCAAAGCTGTAATCCGCGCCGCCCGGCTGCACGCTCTTCAGATTCCAGTTCGCCGAACCGAGCGACTTGACCCAGACGTCGGAGGCGTTCAGCACACCGAACTCGACCGGCCAGTTGTAGTAGAACGGCGCCACGCCCTTATTTTGCAGCTTGACGTTGACCGTCAGCGAGGATGCCGGCGAATCGGGCAGCTGCACGCCGGAGTTGTACAGCGTGTAGCCCAGCATCTTGTGCGCGCGCAGCGCGTTGGCCGTGGCGGTCGCGCTCGGGAGCGTCGACTTGTAAACCTTGTCGTACATGAGCCAGGAGGCATGCGTCGTCTCGACCGAGGTCTGGAAGTTCTGACCGTTCTGGTTGGGCCAGGTCTGCCAGAAGTTCGTGTCCTGCTGGAGCGGCGGATAGAGCTCGCCCCCGATCGGATGCGTCTGCCAGATGTTTTGCAGGTTATTCTGGGTGATGAGACTCCAGAAATCCCAGGTCGTCTGGGTCAGCGTCTCCCAGGCGAACGAATCGTCATGGTAGCCGAAGGCGTTTTTTAGCGTCGACGTGCTGGCGGAATAGGGGTAACGGGCCAGGACCTGCGTCGTGTGAAACGCGTCTTTAAATGCAGTGAGCAGCCCGTCCATGTTCGTCTGGTTCATCTGCCAGTCGTTCGGGGCGGCATTGTAGGGCCACGTATGCCATTCGCCCCAGAAGCCGTACAGACCCGTCGTCACGAAGCCGATACGCGGATCGCCGTCGTAACGGGCGCCGAGCGCGGCGACGAACTGGCGAAGCGCCGTGTTCAGGTTGGCGTCGTTCCAGTCGGGCGCCAGACTGTGCGTCGACGAGTCGTGGTTGCCGTTCTGGTCGTAATCGCGCGTCAGCAGACCGCCGTTGATCAGAAATTGCGGAATGCCGGTCGTGCGTCCCGGATAGTCGACGTAGACCCGGAAGGCGGCTTGGTTCCCCCGGCTCGCGATATCGTTAAGATAGGCATCCAGCGGCGCCCAATTGTATGTGTTGGAGCCTGTCATGAGGTCCCGCAAAGAAACGTAGAACCACTCCATGCTGTGCGGGAAGCTGTTGTTCGGATCGACGCTTTCGGAAGGCTGCTTGGAAAAGGGCAAAAAGCCCTTCAGCGGATTCTGCTCCAGCCCCGGCTTGTTCGGGTCGTACGTCTGTGCCTGCCATTCGCCCGAAGCGGCGGCATGCGGCAGCCGGAGATTCATAAGCAGCATTGTACCGATCAGCACAAAAACAAGCATAATGAGCGCCGGCTTTGCGGGCCTTGCGAGTGTTGCGTTCGACATTACATCGTTCACTCCTGTTCGAGTAGGTTATGTTGCTGAAGCGACCGGCGGGCCTGCCCGCCGTCCCTGCTCCTCGCCTCCTCTCCGGTACGGCTTCGCTTCTGCGTTCCGATAGATCGCAACGCCGACGCAAACGAACGGAGCCGCGCCCATAAGCCTCGCAAGCCTGCGTAAGCGCTTACGATATCATCATAAATCACACGTTTTGCATGCTGATAGGCCCCGATTTTAAGATTGGAACCATCTTTTTTAGATCTGCTTTTCAGGAGCAGGCGTTATCCGATAAACAAAAACAAAGGCTGTCTCCCAGGTCACATGATGACCTTTGAGACAGCCTTCCGGCGGATGTGGGGCAGCGCTGGATTGTCGTGCTACCGTACGGCAGCACTTTGCGATTGCTGCGCAGGAGATGCTGAACTCGCGGACCGCACAAGACCCATCGCCTTCTATACAAGAGGCGATGCCGACTTCGCGGACCGTCAAGGGCCCATCGCCTCCTATATGAGAGGCGATACCGACTTCGCGGGCCGCCAAAGGCCCATCGCCTTCTATACGAGAGGAGATTCCAACTTCGCGGACCGCAAAAGATCCATCGCCTCCTATACAAGAGGCGATGCCGACACCGCGGCCGACGCAGCCGGACACTGGATGCATTATTTACTCAAAATCACGGCTATCGGCGATGTTGCGGACGCAGCGTTCGTTAATGCGGCTAATGAGGCGAGTTTTCTGAATTACCCTCCCACCGGCCTCTCAACAACCGCCTTCACTCCGCTTCCTCCTCCTGCACCTGCCAGATCAGCTCCGCGCACAGTCCGCCCCGCTCGGAGTGGCTGAGGAACAGCCCGGAGCTTTTGCCGAACAGCAGCATGAGCCGCTGATGCACGTTCTGCAAGCCGGAATCGATCTGGTCGCTCGGCGCCGTACGGATCTTCGTCTGCAGCGCCTCCAGCTGCGCCGGCGCAAGGCCCGTGCCGTTGTCGTCGACAGTAAGGCGCGCGAGGCCGCCATCCTCCAGCCTGCCCCGGATGCGAACGGTCCCGTACTTCACGGGCTTCCGGAACGCATGCACGATCACGTTCTCGATCAACGGCTGCAGCGACAGACGGGGGATCTCCATCTTCAGCATCGCCGGATCGATATCGATCTCGTACTCGAAGTCGTCCGTCAGCATGCGGTGAATGTCCAAGTAATTTTCGATCAGATTGAGCTCTTCCTGAATGGTCGCAAAGCTGCTGCTGAGCTTGGTCGTGTAGCGGTAATACCGGCTCAAATTCATCGTCATCGAAACGGCCGCTTCTTTTTCCTCAAGCTCCACCATGCTCTTGATATACGCCAGCGTGTTGTAGAGGAAATGCGGATTGATCTGCGACTGCAGCTGCTTGACGTTCGCTTCCTTCGTCCGAATCTGCTCCTTCAGCACGTCCTCGATCAGCTCTTCGATTCTTGCGGCCATCGAGTTGAACTTTTGATAGACGTACCGGAACTCTCCCTTGGGCGGATCCTTCATCCGGCTCGTATAGATGCCCTTCTCGATGAAGTTCATGCCCTGCATCAGCTTGCGGAACGGAATGCGGATGCTCCGGTACAGCAAAAAGCTCAGGATGCAGGCCATAAACAGCATCATGCCGCTGATCGAGTAGAACATCGTCTGGCTGCGCTTGATCGGAGCCATAATCGTGTCGATCGGCACGTAGTCTACCAGATACCAGCCCAGCGGCTGCACCATGTCCATATGAACCTGGTACGTGCCCCCGCTCGTCCGGATGAGCAGCGGCTCGAAGCCCTCTTCCGTGGCGACCGGATCCAGCTCGGGCAGCAGCTCCCGGATTAAAGCCTGATTCGCCGTATAGTTGTAGATCGGAGAATCGCCCGGCTTGTATAAAAAGGGATCCTCCAGCCCGTTGCTTTTCATCTCGGACAGATCGCTCTTGATCTCGCCTTCGTCCACTTTGGCGACGACCGTCAGATCCGCCTCTTCTTCTCTGGCGCTTTTGGCCGGATTGGAGATCGTCTCGATAAAATAGGCATTGCCCTTCGAGCTCGACCGATAGCTCCAGAAGCCGTCTTTGTCAGGCAGCTCTGCAGGCACGGCGCCCAGACTGGAATTGCTCTTGATCACCACCCCCGTCTTCGGGTAGACGACCGCGATGATGCCCTTCCACCTTCCGTAGCCCGCCAGCCTGCTGATTTCCTCGGACACGGTCTTAAGCGTGCGATAGTATAGCAGATCGTCGTTCAGCAGGTCCGGGTAGGCCAGATTACGGACTTCCGTGCTCTCGTACAGCATCTTCTGATAGGAATCGTATTGGGCGAACATTTGACCGAGCTGCCCGACGAACGTCTCGACCTGCGTGCGCTTCGCCTTCACGATCTCCCTTGTCAGGACGCTGGAGCTCGTATGATTCGAATAGGCGTACAGCGCGATGATCGGGGTCAGCAGAAGCAGCAAGGCGAGTACCATATTGGTGAAAATGCTGGATTTCACTTCGATCCCCCCCAATCCGCGCGGGAGGTCTGTGCAGCCCGAAAATCTGCGTATTGTCGCTTAAGCTCCGCCCATACTTTATCGTAACCGGCCTTTTTCAGCGCCTCCATCGAGCCCGGAAACGCCTGGTCATAGCCGACGATGCCCAGATTGATCGGCAGGAACTTTTCGTTGTACACCGCGAGCACTTTGGCATACTCTTTTTTGACCGGTTCCTGGTTGAAATGAAAGCCGAATATTTTCGATATTCGCGCGTTGTCGTCGTTATGCAGCATATCCTCCACGACGGAATCGTCCACGTTGGTCGTCGGCATGAAGTAATTTTTGTTGCGCCACATCCACTCGTACATGAACTGATCGTTCGTAAGCAGCTGGATTTTATCGTTTTCGATGCGATAGTCCTTGCCTTCCAGGCCGTAGATGATGAAATTGTAGTGCTCCTTGCTCTGCAAAATCCAGTTCATAAACTGCATGGCACGCTCCGGATGGAGGGCCTTGGTCGGAATCATATAGGCCTCGTTGGAGGGCGCCACGATGTATTTCGGTTTGTCCGGCGCCAAGTAGTATTCTCTCAGTATGGCCTCGGGGTCCGCGTTCTGCACCGTCTGCAGGTTCTCCATCGCCCGGGAGACGGCACCCACGCGGAACAGCAGCCTGCCCGCGTCCTCCTGATCGATGTTGGCCGCCTTGTTGCCGGCGAGGCGCTTGTCGATGACGCCGATGTCCACCCACCGTTTGCGTACCTGGGCGACCTTCTTGTACAAATCGGATTCCAGATAATCGACCAGCTCGCCCGTATTCTCATTCACGGCGAACATCTGATTTTCATCCAGGAAGGTAAGCGGCTGATCCGACAGCTCCCGCCACAGGACGTCCTGGCCGCGGTCGTTCTCCAAATACCCGTAGTAGCTCGGATCCCGAGCATGCATTTTCGTATAAAAAGCTTCTAGATCGGCGATCGTCCGGATCTCCTTCATGCCGACCGACTCCAGCAGATCCTGGCGCACCATCACCGACGTGAATTTGCCCGCTGAAGTAAACGCCTGCGAAGGAATCGCCCACAGGCTGCCGTCCATCTCGTACTGCTTGAAGTTGTCCGCCGGGATGTTCGTCGTCAGATCCGGTCCGTACGTCTGAAGCAGCGTATCCAGCGGCCGGATATAGCCCTTCGTCTTGTAATCCGACACGAACGACGTGCCGTACCAGAACAAGTCGTAGTTCTCTCCGGTGGACAGCGCCAGCTCGACCTTGGATTGATAGTCCGCCCAGGGGATATACGTCAATTCCAGCTTGATGTTCAGCTCCTGCTTCAAGCGCGCGTTCAGCTCGTTGTCGACGAACTCCCGCATGCGCGCCGACTCGTCCCCCGGCATGATCATGCTTAACGTGACGTAAGGCTGCGGCGCATCCGCGCCTGTTGACTCGCCATGCTCCGGCGCGCCTTTGCAGGCCGAGGCAACCGCGACCCACGCGACAAACGAAAATAGCAGCAAAATTCGATGGATGGTTTTCATCTTAGGCCTGTCTCCCCGGAAAATGAACATGGATACCATTCAATTGTATAAAGCCCCGGCAGATTCCTGCCGAGGCTCCAACATTCAGTTTCATAAATTGAACGCGCTGCAAAAACCGTTTGAGCATGACGACCGCTTCGGCTCTGCTCGCGCTCGCGCCGGGATCGATCGTTGTTGCCGATCTTCCTTGAATGATGTCGGCGGCAAGCAGCTCGGCGACGGCCGGTTTGGCCCAAGCGCCGATCGTTCCCTTGTCCGCGTACTTCTCAAGAATGGACTCCTGGACGTCGCCCGCTACCGCGGATTGGCCCACGTATTTCAACGCTCTGGACAGCATGACCGCCATTTGCTCGCGGGTAATCCGGTCGTTCGGTTTAAAAGTACCATCCTGATAGCCCTCGATGATACCCGCATTCACCGCCTGTTCGACCGCATCGTGATACCAGTCCGCTTGGGCGACATCGCTGAACGAAGCTGCCGCAGCCGGCGAATTTAAACCGAGCGAGCGAACGAGTAGGGCCGCGAACGCTGCGCGCGTGATCGGACTGTTCGGCGAAAAGCTGCTTGGCGTGACGCCATTGATGATAAGCTTCGATGTCAGCATTTCAATATCCGCCTTGGCCCAGTGACCGTTCAGATCGGCGAACGTCTTGCTGCCGGACGCCACCGCGTAGATGCTGTTCCCGTTCCGCTTGATCACGGCTTCCGTACGGTCGCCGCTCGCCTGGAAGACGGCCGGAACAAAACGGAAGGTGCCTGCAGCCGGGTCGTACAGCAAGGCTGTCGTTTTCGATGGATCCACCTTTCCGGACAGGATCACCGTTCGCTCGACGTACGTGCTGCCGAAGTCCGCGATCTCGACGGATTTTCCGTTCGCCTCCGCAAAAATGTTGTATGCCAGCGCTGGGGCAAGCAAGGTCAGGTCATCCTTGGCTGCTTGTGCGGACAAGGATTCTGCGGCCGCGCCTGCCACTTTGTTGATTTCGATTCGGATGGTCATCGCATCGGCGCTAACGCCAAGCTTCTCCGCCATTGAAGACAGTCCCAGAACGGAGACAGGCACCTTGTAGCTTCCCAAATCCGTCTGCACGACAATGGACGCACCCGGCAGATTGCCGGCGGCATCGATCAGCGCGGACGACGGTATCTCTACCTTCACGCTGCCACCGTCGTTTTTAACGTCGATCGTGACCGCGTTTAAGGTCGCCGACGCTTGCTTCGCGAGCGCGTCGAATGCCTCTTTAAGACGCTTCGCATCGATTGTTGCCGTCGTCTCGGCGACGCCGTCCGCGTTCTTGGTTTGAACCGTCTTCACGGCGTCTTGGCTCAGCTTGACGCCATCCTTTGTCTTATCCGGCGCCGTCGTCACGGTCGTGCCGCCGGAAGACGGGTTGGTCTCCGGTTCGGACCCCGAGGACACGGTCACCTGGAACTGCTTCGCGAAGTTGCCGTCCGACGTCTTGGCCGTGATCACGGTCCGGCCATTGCCGACAGCTTTAACCAAGCCTGCGTCAGAAACGTAGGCGACTGCCGGGTCTGCCGAGGACCATACGACTCTCGTGTTGCTTGCCGCTGCGGGCGCTGCGGCGACGCTGATCAGCGCGCTCTTGCCCGGCGCCAGCTTCAGCTGTTCCGCCGTGGTAGCCGTCAACTCCGTCACTCTCACCGGCGCCCCGGCCGCGCTGCCGGATACGATGACGCTGCCCAGATTCAGCCATCCGCCGTCATTTTGCTCGGCATTCGCGAAGAGGAACGACTTGGCGTCAGCATTGATCTGCTCGAGCGGATTCACGTAGCGCATCAGAATCCGATAGCTTCCGTTGCCCAGCGCCGGATTGTTCGTCGACGCGAACAGCTTGTTGCCGTCGAAGCCGTTCGTATTTGGCAGGATGTCTTTCAGATCCCAACCCGGCTCCCAGATTTTCACGATGCCGGTTTCCGTTTGCGCGGCGAGCTCGACCTTCCAGTTATAGTAGAAGGGAGCTACGCCTTTATTCTCCAACTCAACGCCGACCTTCAGATTACCGCCCGATGCATCCAGATAAGCGGTCGGCACGTAGTACTCGTAACCCATTTTGCGCGAGCCTCCCGCCGCTCTTGCCAGCGCATCGGCGTCCAGCGGCGTCTGGAAGATGCCTTGCGCGATCAGCCAGGAGGCGTGAGTCAGATCCAGGCTGGTGTAATAATCCTCGCCCTGCGCGCCTTCGATCGGCGTCGACGGCTCATTGTAGCGCGGCGGATCGTTGTTCCACATTTTCACCTGAATCTCGGGCCGCATCTCCCCGCCCATGGCGTTCTTCTTCCAGAATTCCGTGGCCGACGCATCCTTGATGCGGCCCCAGAAATGCCAGCTTTGACCGCCGAGGCTCGGCGGGAGCGTCTGGAACGCGAACGAATCGTCGTGATAGCCGACATCGAAATTCGTCGTTTTCAGCGTACCGTTGTCCATCGGATACCGCAGCACAAGCTGGGTGCTGTCGAACGCGTTGTCCATATCGGTCAGCACACGCTTGAGGTTGGCGTCGGTCGGCATGAGGTTCGGCGACTTTAAATTGCCGTCATACGGGTACGTATGCCACTCGCCCCAGAACCCGATCAGGCCGATCATGATAAATCCGATCCGAGGGTCGCCGTCATAACGCGCGCCAAGCGCGCCGATGAAGTTGTCCAAAGCGCCCATCAAGCGTTCGTCGTTGTAATCGGGCGCCAGGCTCGTGGCGTCCTTTCCATTGTCGTAGCCTTCATAGGCAAACGTCTTCAATCCTTCGTCGATCAGAAATTGCGGAATGCCCGAAGGCTTGTTCGGATAGTCCAGATACACGCGGAACACCGCCTGATTGCCTCTCGCAGCGACCGCCTCCAGCCGTTTGTCGAGCTCCGTCCAGTCGAAGTCGTTCAGGTTGTTCATCAGCTTGCTCAGCGGCAGGTAGAAAAACTCCATGCTGTAAGGCAGCTGGGTCGGACGGTCCCTCCAATCGTCGCCGGCCGTGAAGTACGCTTCCTCGGACGCATCGTAAAAAGGAAGGAAGCCCTTCAGCGGATTGTCTACAGGCGCCTGGCTGTACGTGAGCGCATGCGTTCCCTCTGCCGTCGCCCAGTCCGGTGCGCTTGGGTGGTCCACCGGCTCCGGTCCGGATGGACCTCCGTCGCCGCCGCTCGTTCTGCCCGCCAGCGCATACAAGCCAAGCGCATCGATCGTGAGGACATTGTCCGATTGACTGGCCGGGCCGAAGCCGAACTGAATTTGCAGCACCTTGCTTCTGTCGAATGCGGCGTCGCAAGCGCCGCAGCCCTGCCAGGACGATTGGGAAAAGGCGTCCCAAGGAATGCGGACCATGCCCTTGTAGCCAGCGGCGATCGACAGCGATCCGCCCCCGAGGGTGGTCGTCTTCCAGCCGTCAGCAGCGTGATAGAACTTGACGGCGCCGCCGGCTTTTAAGGAAAACTCGCCTTTCGAAGCGTCGGTGACGAGAGCGACGTTGAGGTCCATGCTCTTGCTGCTCGGCGACGTGTTGTTCACCCAGAAGGTTAGACCGTCGTAGTCGGTCCAATCTGTGTCCGTCCCGGTAAACGCCGCGCGTTTGATATTGACCCAATTCGATGCGGGCTTGCCGGACGGCGGGACAACGGAAAATTTCATCGCCTGCGCGCCGTCTGCGACGTTGGTCTTGTCGATCGTCCGAAGCGCGGACGGATTCCCGTCCTCCCAGTCGATCTTCCAGACGTTCTGCAGCGCGGCATCGTCCGCATACGTATCGAAGCTGTCCAGTACGCGGTCCGCCCGATAGAGCGCGATGTCGTCGATCGTGACGACATTGTGGGTATAGCCCTTGGGCGGGAAGCCGAGCTGGAGTCCGTCGATCTCGCTCGGATCCAGCGCGGCCGCGCATGCCGTCTGATCGCCGTCGCACTGCCAGGCGGCTTGAACGAATTGGTCCCAAGGAATTCTGACGACGCCGGAAAATCCGGCAGGAACGTTCAGCGAAGCGCCGTTAAACGCCGCTGCACGCCAGCTTCCGTCGGCGGCGAGCGTGTAGGCCGATCCGCCGTCCTTTAACCCGAACTCTCCCTTGGTGACGGGCGTCTCAAGCGCGACGTTCAAGCTAAAATCCTTGCTGTCGCTCGTCGTGTTGTTGACCCAGAAGCTTAAGCCGTCGTATCGGGACCAATCCCGCTTGCCTTCAGGGATCGCGTGGATGATATTCGCCCATTCCGCATCCGCGGTGGCGACGGACAGCCGGAGGCCCTTGCTCCCGCTCGCCAGGCCGAGCGCTCTTGTCACCGAGCCCGGCTTGTCGGACCAGGCTTCCGTCCAAGCTTGCCCGATAGCTGCATCGTTCGCATAGGACTCAAAGTCTTCGATCAGCCCCGGCGTGCCCGTGCCCGGATTCGTCGGCGTGTCCGGACCATTACCGTTACCGCCGCCTGTTTCCGTATCCGATTCGTATTTGTCCGTGAAGTAAATCTCATCGATATAAATGGTACCCGTCGTATTCCAGGTCGCTTGCGCGAGGGCGATGCTCCAGATCGTCTGCGACAGATCCACGCCTTTTGCAGGCAGATCGATGACGAGATCCTTATAGCTCGTCGTAAGGGTGTTGCCGCTGAATTGGCCGAGCGTTTTCGTAACGCCGCCGATCGTGAGGCTAATCTGGCTTTCTTCGCCGCCGACGGCGCCTTTCGCCCGAATGACGAGCTTGCTCGTTGCTGCCAGATTGCGGCCGATATTCGTTTCTAACCGGGACATGTTCTGATATTGAAGGATGAGCGCGCCGTCTTCAACGACGCCGGCGCCGCTGCCGTTCGCGAAGTTGCTGGAGCCGGTCCATTGATTCAGATCGTTCTGCGTGCTGTCCGACCAGGCCGGCGTCCCGTCGTAATTATCGATGAGCAGCTTCGTCGGCGGAGGCGGCGGCGTTGTCGGCGGAGGCGTGCATGGCGACGCGCAGTCCCCCGTCAGCACCGTACCGAGATTCAGCCAGCCTTCCTTGTCCTGATCCGCATTCGCGAATCCGACCTGTTTCGCTTTGCTGCTGATGGCCTCGAGCGGATTCACGACTTTCATGACCAGGTAATAATAACCGTCGCTTAAGGCCGGATCGTCGATGGTCGTATCAAAATAATACGGCTCGCCGAATGGCACGTACTTCGGATTGCCATCTACGTTCCATTCGGGGTACGTGCGGATCTGCACAGGCTGGACCTTCGTCATATCCCATGAAGTCTCCCACTGCTTGACCAGCTTGCCGGACGCGTTTTTGACGCCCAGCTGCACCTTCCAGGGGTAGGAAAACGGCGCCACGCCGTTATTCTGAATGGTCACGCCGACCTTGAGCGGATCGCCCTGCGCCACGTTGTTGTAATAAGCGCTTTTTACGTTCAGATCGTAGCCCATCTTGCGGATACCCGCAGCCACCTTGGCATCGTTCGCGCTGTAGCTACCGACGCCTTTATGGTTGATCATCCACGTCGCATGCGTGAGCTCGATGTCGTCGATCGCGTCGTCGACGTCGGCGCCGCCGCTGAAGAAACGGTCTTGAATCTCCGGACGGACCTCGCCGCCGATCGATTCCGTGATCCATTTGTTCTCCGAGCCGGCATCCAGCATCTGCGTCATGAACGAATAGTAGGCGCCGCCCATGCTCTCCGGCTGGGTCACGCTCTGCAGCCGATCCCCTTCCTTGAAGCCGAACGAGTCGTCATGATAGCCGATGTCGTAATCGCCCGCGCCCGGCAGGCCCGGATTGCGGACCTCTAATTTAGTGTGATTAAAGGCCGTATCGTAGGCGTTAAAAATGGCGTTAATCGTCGTCGCATTCGGCATGTGATCCGGATAATTGTCACTGCTCGTATCCGTGTCGTAAGGCCAGGTATGCCACTCGCCCCACAAGCCGACGAGGCCCATATGGATGAAGCCGATGCGCGGATCGCCGTCGTACTTGGCGCCGAAAGCATGAATGAAGTTAGTTAAATAGGTGACCATGCGCGGATCATCGTAATCCGGCTCATCCTGATTGAAGGCGTCGTTGTGACGGATCGCGATGCCGTCGTCATGCATGAACTGCGGGATCGCGTCCGCCTCTCCTGGGTACTCCAGATAGACGCGAAGCACCGCCTGATTGCCTCTTGCGGCAATCGCATTCAGCTGCGGCTCGATGCCGGAGTCGAACGTGAACGAATTTGGGCCGTTCATGACCGCCTTGAGCGGAACGTAGAACCACTCCAGGCTGTGGGGAAGCGAAGTCTCGTTGTCCCACGGATAAAACGGGGCGAAGCCCTTGAGCGGATTGTCCAGCGGGCTGGTCGCGGCGGTCAGATCGTGCTTGGCCAGCGCGCTGTCCGCCACCGGGCTCGGATAAGGATTGACCGGTACGCGCGTCGGGTCCGGGCTAGCGGCATTGGCTCGGCTCGGCGCCGCCGTATTTGCCAGCACCGTGCTCAAGAGCAAACACATCGCCAGGAAAACGCTGAATGACGATTTTCGAATCTGATGGGCCGATAAGGGATGCATCGGAAACCTCCTCGAATGATTTTACCAATGATAGCGTTATCACAAAAAATTAAAGAAAAATTTTTGCCCACCCATTGACCTCACTGCCACCCTGCGAACCCGGCGGCGTCTCGGCGCTGCCAGGTTCGAATGATGACGCTTCTCCCTCGAGCCGCCTCAGCCTTTACTAGCGCTAAACGCGACGCCTTCGATGAACCGTCGCTGAAAGATAAAGAACAGGACGAGCATCGGAATGACGGCCATGAACGCGCCGGCCGTGAGCACCGGATAGTCCGTGCCGAACATCGACACGAGCGTCGCAAGCCCTGCCGACAGCGTCAGCTTTTCGGGCGAGCTGTTGATGATAAGCGGCCATTGCAGATCGTTCCACGACCAGAGCAGCTGGATGATGACGATCGCGACGAGCGCCGACTTCACGAGCGGCAGCATGATGTGGCGGAAGATCTGGAACGGATTGCAGCCGTCGAGCACAGCCGCCTCCTCCAGCTCCT
Organism: Cohnella hashimotonis; assembly: GCF_030014955.1. Lineage (NCBI taxonomy): Bacteria > Bacillati > Bacillota > Bacilli > Caryophanales > Paenibacillaceae > Cohnella > Cohnella hashimotonis. Next base: position 328,213 of record NZ_JAGRPV010000001.1, on the reverse strand, counting down.
TGGAGATGCCGAGGAAAAATTGCCGCAGCAAGAACGTGGCGAACGGACTCACGAGCGAGGCGATCCAGAGCGCGGTCACCGTATTGACGAGTCCGAGCTTGCTCATCATCATGTATTGCGGCGTGTAAAAGACCGGGTTGGGCACCATCATGACCGAGATGATCAGGAAGAAGCACAGCGCGCTGCCCGGGAAGCGAATGCGCGCGAACGCGAAGGCCGCCATGGCGCTGAAAATGACGGGAAACAGCGTCTTCATGAACGCCGCCATCAGCGTATTCGCGTAGTAATGCAGAAAAGGAGACTGCGCGAGCGCATCCTTATAGCCGCGAAGGCTGGGCTCGGCAGGGAACAGTCGAATCGGAATCTGGGTCGCCTCCGTCGTCGTCTTGAGCGACGTGAGGACCATCCAGAGGAACGGAAGCACCATGATGACGGCTCCCGCGATGAGTATCAAGTGAATGACGATATTGCTTCTACGCTTGGCAGAGGCGACGCCGCTCATATTCGTACCTCCTCAGTCGTAAACCACCCATTTTTTTTGCATCAGGAACTGGAAGCCGGTCAGGATCAGGTTGATCAGCAGCAGAATGTTGACGATCGCAGCCCCGTAGTTCTGATCGTAGTAGATAAACGAATTCTGGTAATAGGCGTACACGAGCGAGCGCACGGAAGGCAGCGCGACGTTCGTCTTGCCGATGATCAGGTAGATGCTGTCGAAAATTTGCGTGGCGCCGATGACGAGCACGATGGACGTAAAAAACAGCGTTGGCGTCAGCAGCGGGAGCGTAATGTAGCGGAACTTGCGGAAGCCCACGGCGCCGTCGAGCTCGGCCGCTTCGTACAACGGACGCGGGATGCCCTGCAATCCTGCCAGGATCAGCAGCATGTTGAAGCCGATCGCCCCCCATACGCCGACCATGACGAGCGCGTACATGGCGAATCGTTTGTCCGAGATCCAGGCGATGTGCGTGCCGATCACGGAGTTCAGCAGGCCGTAGTCCTGCGCGAAAATAATGACCCACACCATAGCAGCCGCGGCGGCCATCGTGACCTGCGGCAGAAAATAGATGACCCGGTAAACGGACCTGCCCTTGATCTTCGCGTTCATCAGAACGGCGAAAAACGTAGACAGCACGATCGTCAGCGGCACGAACAGCACGACGTACAGCATCGTGTTGCGAAGGTTTTGCCAGAACTCGTCGTCCTTGAACAACCGCTCATAGTTGGCGAGACCCACCCAGTGATTGTCCATGCCGAAATTTTCGGACTTCAGGAAGCCCAGATAAACCGAGTAGATCGCCGGCCACAGCCAGAACACCAGCGTCCCGATCAAGGTAGGGGCGATCATGATATACGCCCATGCGTATCTGCTTCTCGAATGCATTTCCTTCACCCCGTCATGGCCGAAGGCGTCCCGATAGCGGGATCGCCTTCGACGATATTACCTCTTGAGACGAAACTTACTTCGCGTCCGCGATCGCCTGATTCATCATTTCGGCGACCTTCTTGGCGCCTTCTTCGACCGAGATCGCGCCGCCCCATGCCTGGGACATGATCTCGCTCTCCTTCGCGAACCAGACCGGATACGACTTGGAGCCGCTCGGATAAGGCACCGCGTCCGCGGTCTGATCGATGAACACCTGGAGGTTCAGGTCCGGCTTGGACTTCACCCATGCGTCCTGCGTGCCGTTGAACGCCGGGATCGCCGCGCCCATTTGCGCCGTGATGTCCGCCGCTTCCTTCGAGCCGAGGAACTTCAGGAACTGCCAGGACTCTTCCTTGTGCTTGCCCTTCGCGGACATCACGTTGCCGAGGCCGTTGATGATGTTGCCGCGCTTGACCTTGCCGCTCGGCAGCTTCGCCCAGTCGTACTTGCCCTTGATGACGTCGCTGCTGGCCAGGTTGCCGTTATCCCACGAGCCGTCGAAAATCATCGCGAGCTTGCCGGACTTGAACATCTCGACCGCGTCCGTGTCGGTCATCTGCTGGTGCGTCGGCGAAGCCTTGTCGAGGATCAGCTGGTAGCGGGCATTGAGCGCCTCGATGGTAGCCGGCTCGTCATAGCCGGATTTGGTCATGTCGTCGTTCAGGATGTGGCCGCCGTTGGCGAGAATATCGTTCCAGTAGCCGGCTTGCGTATCCAGCTTGGCGCCGAAGCCGTAGATGCCCTTATCCGGCTGGCTGAGCTTTTTGGCGACTTCGGCAAGCTTCTCGTAGGTCCACGTATCGTCCGGGTACGGAATGCTCGCCTGATCGAACAGCTCCTTGTTGTAAGCGAGGCCGATCGTATCGAAGTCCTTCGGAATGCCGTAGTTCTGCCCGTCGAGCGTGTAAATCGAGCCGAGGTTCGCGGCGTAGTTGTTCAAGTCGATCTCGCCCGCCTGCACCTTGTCGGTGATCGGCTCGAGGAACTGCCCCGTCGCGTACTTGATGAACTGGCCGCCGTGCATCCAGAAGACGTCGGGCAGCGTGCCTGCCGGCGCGGCCGCGGACATCTTGGTCCAGTAGTCGCCCCAGGGAATGACGTCGACCTTGACCTTGATGCTCGGATTCTGATCGGTAAATGCCTTGGCGATCGCTTCCATGGCCGGCTGCTGGTTCTTGTCCCAGATCGTATAGGAGATCGTGACGGCTTTGCCGCCGTCGCCGCCTGCCGGTTTGCTGGCCGCGGGACTCGAAGCGCCTCCTGCCGAAGCCGGCGCGCTGCTTGCCGCGTTGCCTCCGTTGTTCGAATTGCCGCCGCAGGCAGCAAGTGCCAGCGAAGCGACGAGCAGTACGCCGGCCGCCGAAGCCGCTTTCGATTTCTTTGTTGCGTTCATCGTGATATCCCCCTCGTATTTGGCTGATGATCGTCGTGCGCTCTTGACGCTCTCATCATAAAGCACGGGATTTGCGCGTTGATATGCCCCGATTTTAAGATTGAAACCACATTCTTTAGATCCGCTTTCCAGCCGTTTGCGTTGACTGCATAATTAAAACTGAAGCAAAAATTCAGCTGATCAAGGACGCAAAAGCAGCTGGCATCCGCCCGCATCCGTCCGTTACAGACAAGGAGAATGGACTCATGACCGACATATCGATCGCCAGACTGCCCGGCGAATATTGGTGGGGCGGCGTTATCAACGAAGGCAGCGCGATGCCCTTCGGACATACGGAACATACGAGAGATCTGCGCATGACCGACGACAATCAGGCCTCCCCCCTGCTTATATCCAGCCAAGGCCGTTACCTCTGGAGCGAGGAGCCGTTCGCCTTCCGCGCGGACAAGGAAGGGCTGTCCGTCTCGCCCGGCGCCGGCGAGGTTATCCTGGAAGAAGGACATGGTTCGCTTAAAGGCGCCTTTATGCATGCCAGCCGCGCGCATTTCCCGCCGTCCGGCCGGATCCCCGACGCGCTCGCCTTTACCGCGCCGCAATACTGCACCTGGATCGAGATGTTCTATGCGCCCACGCAGGACAAGATCCTCCGCTACGCGGAATCGATTCTGGCGAACGGGCTGCCTCCAGGCATCCTTATCGTCGACGACAACTGGATGAAGGACTATGGGATGTGGGACTTCGACAAGCATCGGTTCCCCGATCCGGCTGCCATGGTCGCAGAGCTGCACCGCCTGGGCTTCAAGGTGATGTTGTGGATGTGCCCCTATGTGAGCGCGGACAGCACGATCTTCAAGGAGCTCCGGAGCGGCGGGCTGCTTATGACGGGCAAGGACGGAGCGCCCGTGCTTCGTCAGTGGTGGAACGGCTACAGCGCCGTCGTCGACTATACGAAGGCGGAAGGCGCGGCCTGGTTCAGGCGGCAGATGGACCGGCTGATCGCGGACTACGGCGTCGACGGCTTCAAGCTTGACGCCGGCGAGCCGATCCTGCCGGACGCGCCTGACGTGACGCAGCCCGTCGCCTGGTCGCGTCCGCTGCGCCTGCTCGAGGATTGCGAGGCCTACGCGTCCCTCGGCGTCGGCTACTCGCTCGTCGAGCTGCGCATGTGCTGGAAGCTCGGCGGTCAGGCGCTTATCCAGCGTCAGCGGGACAAGACGCATACCTGGGACGCAGGCGGGCTCGGCGGCCTGATCCCGAACGCTATCGCGCAGGGGCTGCTCGGCTACGCGTTCAACTGTCCCGACATGATCGGCGGCGGCATGGACGGGGATATCAACGCCCCCGATTTCCGCTTCGACAGCGAGCTGTTCGTCCGGTATGCGCAGTGCGCCGCGCTGTTCCCGGTCATGCAGTTTTCCATGGCGCCCTGGCGCGTGTTGAGCGGCGACGAGCTGACCTGGTGCCTGGACGCCGTGCGGCTGCGCACCGAGCTCGGAGAGGAACTGCTGGCGCTCGCCCGCCAAGCGGCAGTCGACGGTCTCCCGATCCTGCGCAGCCTGGCGTTCGAGTACCCGGGCCAAGGCTACGAGCTTGTGCAGGATCAGTTCCTGCTCGGCTCGGACCTGCTCGTCGCGCCGGTCGTCGTCAAGGGGCAGACGTCCAGAGTCGTTCATTTTCCGGAAGGCCGTTGGTCGGGCGATGACGGCAGCCTCGTCGAAGGCCCCGCAGCGCTTGAGGTTGAGGCGCCGCTCTCGCGGCTGCCGTGGTATCGTAAACAATAGGCCATTGCAATAATTCGCAAGGAATCACAAGGAATGCTAGGAATCGAACCAGGGGGAGAACGCATGTATGAGCTGCTAATCGTCGACGACCACGCTCACCTCGTGGACAGTCTCGAACGCAATATGTCTTGGCAGGAGCTGGGGATCGGCAAGGTGCACAAGGCGTTTTCCGGCGAAGAGGCGCTCGAATTTTGCAAGACTTGCCCCGTCGACATCGTCCTCACCGATATTCGCATGCCCGGCATCTCCGGCCTGGAGCTGATCCAGCAGCTTAAAAAATACGACAAGCATTTTAAAAGCATCCTGCTGTCCGGCTACGGGGAATGGGATTATGCGCAGGAGGCGATCCGGCAGCAGGTTGACGGCTACCTGCTGAAGCCGGTGGATCACGAGGAGCTGGCCGGCACGGTGCGCCGGCTGACGGAGGCGCTGCGTCTCGAGTGGGACGAACGCGGCAGGCAGCAGAAGGCCATGGATATGGTTCGCGAGCATATGCCGCTGTTCAGGGAGAAGCTGCTGACGGATCTGCTGCAGGGGCGGAAGCTGCCGCCGGAACTGCTCGAGGAGAAGCTGGCCTACTACCAGCTTCCCTTCCTCCCGGGAGATCGGACGGCGATGTGCCTGCTGCGCATCGAGTCGTCCGCGGAGGAGCTGAACTGGCGGGACCAGTCCTTGCTCGCCTCCGCCGTCGCCAACATCGCTGAGGAGACGTTCTCGGACCTGTTCCACGTCTGGCACGGCCGCGATGCCTATGATTACGAGGTGTTCATTCTCAAGGTCCGTGAAGAGACTTGGCTGGCGGAGGACCCCGAGCCCGAACGCGCCCGGCAGCAATCGTTCGAGCATTTGGCGTCGCGGCTGCAGCAGCATGTCAGGCAATTTCTGAAGAGCAGCATCTCGGTCGTTCTGAGCGATTGGCAGATCATGTCGCAAGGCCTCCGCGGCATGTACCGGGATTCGCTGGCCGTCTTCGCCCGTCAGCTTGGCGGCGGGACCGATCTGCTCATCCGCCTGCAGGATGCCGCCTCGCCCGAGATGCCCTACCGCATTCACAGCCTGTACGAGTCGCCGACGTTCATTCAGCTGTCCGAGATCGGCCAGTGGGAAGCGATCCGCTCGAAGTGGGATACCGTCTTCCAGGAAGTCGCCGACAAGGGGATGGAATCGCGGGAGACGCTGCTCGAGCTTTATTATCACGCCATGGGCGCCTTCAGCTTTTTCGCCCACAAAAACGGACTCAGTCTCCACGACGTCTTCCCGTCCGAGCCCGACAAGCCGGGCGACGCCAGCCGCTTCCGTCAGATGCGCCAGCTCCAGGACTGGGTCGCGCATACGCTCGAGCAGCTGCAGGAGATGACCAAAAGCGAATGGAACAACGAGCAGGCCGCGCTCATCCGCAAGGTGCAGCATTTCGTCGCGGAACGGCTCGCCGATGCCACGCTCCAATCGGCGGCGGATCATGTCGGCCTGCATCCGGCGTATCTGTCGTCGCTGTTCAAGAGCAAGATGAGCGAAAACATAAGCGATTATCTGTACCGCGCGCGCATGCAGCGGGCACGCGAGCTGCTGCTCGAACAGCCCGAGCGCAAGGTCAGCGACGTCGCAGCGGCGATCGGCTACCACAAACCGCAGTATTTCATCAAGCTGTTCAAGGAGCATTACGGGCTGACGCCGCAGGATTACCGGAATAAATCCTCCTGACCGGGAAGCTTTAAATATTATTCCGTTTTCGCAGCGCCGAAACAATGAGAGCATCCTTCTCCATCGCCTCGAAAAGCCCGAGACTACAAGACGTGCCGACCATAGGAGGTCGGCTCTTTTTATTTCCGCAGCCTTGCTGAGTTACAAAAAGTAGCAACAAAACACCTTGTACAATTGGAATAAATACCTTAATCTGGACCAACAGAGAGGGGTTTGAAAATGAAGTATAGGAAATGGAACTTGCTCGGGGTTGGCTTATTGTCAGCAGCAGTGCTGGCCGGTTGCGGAGAAAGCAAAGAAGAACAAGCTCGAAAAGCGATCGCGGAAGGGTTTAGCTCCGCGTTTGCAGCAGCCGAGGCCTCGGCCAGCGCGATGGCCAACACGCCCGAGGGCAAACTAAACGAGATCGATTCTTACTTAACCTCGGAATTATGGAATGATGGATTCGTCGATGTAAGCTGGTATATCAGCAGCGGTACCAGCAGCACAGGCGACACGATGGACATCGATTTTACGATTGAGCGACTCGGCCAGGCCGTGTCCAAAAAGGCTGCGTACGACTCGTATGTGCAAGGCCTCGACGACAGCAAATACGCCGCAGCGAAGCAGACTTGGCTGAAGCTGTCTCCGGAGATCGACCGCTTGTACAATCAATTGAAGGAAAAAGCGCCCGCTGCCAACGACGCTAGTTATTCATTTGATACCGGCTTGTACAAACAGTACAGCGAAGCTTTCACCGAAGAGGTAGAAAAGCTTAACAACTGACCAATAAACGTGCAGCCCGCAGTCATTTTCATGACCGCGGGCTGTTTTGCCTTCGTCCGCTCAACATTCTGTCACTCGTACCATTCCTTCGGGATCATCTCCCGCTCCCGCTCCAACAGCTCGCTGATGATCATATCCGCGTCGTGAATCGAGCTGACCAGCGGGTCGGTCATCATCGCCCGGCGCAACTTCGCGTAGCTGCGTTCGACGACGGCTTCAGCGGTCAGCTCGTGCGTGTCGAGCACCTGCTCCTGCAAGCCGCGGATTCCTCGGGGCATCTCGCCTACCGGGAGCGGCTTGATCCCGTCCGGACCGACTTCGCAGAGCAGCTCCAGAAAAGCATCGTCGTTCATGTTGCTGACGGCTCCGCGGTTCAACGTATTCAGGAAAAAGCGCTTGCCCAAATTCCCCACCATGTTTTCGATGATATCCGTGGCATGGTCGGGTCCGAACGACTTCATGTAGTCGGCGATCGGCAAGCGGCCGGACAGGAAGCCGTCCACCTGCAGCCACATCTCTTCATGACGCAAATACCGGTCCTCCGTCTCCCAGATCGATAGCGGCGGGATCGCGTCCTTCGTTTTGCCGAGCCCTTGCCAGAACCGGACGTACTCTTTGGTATGGGCCGTACATGTCGGGATAGAGCCGAAAATATCGTAAAGCTCGTAAGTAATGGCGTCGTTAAAAAGCGCCTTGGCGCCCTTGTCCCCGCCATCGTTCTCCGTGCCGGCAGACGCCCGGAGCGACTCGGCGATCGGTGCCATGACGTCCTTACCCTCGTATTCCGCCTTTAGCAGCCAGGTGAAGTGATTGACCCCGGCCACGCGGAAGTCGAACTGCCTGTCGATCTCGTCGGTGAATTCGCCGGGGTCCCGAATGATCCCCGCCCGAACCGCGTAATATGCTTTTTTGTGCGGCATATGATGGCTGTCGCACAGCGCGAAGCTCTTTAGCTTCGGAGCGTAACGGCTGAGCGCGATGCCGTGCACGGTGGACGGGTTAATGTAGTTGATCACCCAAGCATCAGGACACAGCTCTTCGATGTCCTTGGCGCAGGCCATAATGACGGGCAGCTCTCGCATCGCCCGAAAAATACCGCCCGGCCCGATCGTATCCCCCGAGCACATCCGAATCCCGTACTTTAGCGATACCTCGCAGTCGATGCCGCGGTACTTCACCGTGTCTTCCGCAAAACTGAGAACGACGAAGTCCGCCCCCTCCAATACCTCCCGACGGTCCGTCGATCCCTCCACCTTTAATGGCACGCCGTTCTCCTGCGCCACCATCCGGGCTAGCCGGACCATCTTGGACAGCCGCTCTTCGTTCGTATCCACCAAGGCAAGCGTCCCGCCGTTCAAATAAGGAGAATGAACCATTTGCCATATCGATTGACGTCCGAAAAACAAACTGCCCGCGCCGATAACGACGACCTTCGGATGCCGTAAGATTGAATCGCTCAAGACCAAGCCCTCCCATTTGGTGATCACGCCATTTGGTTACGGTTTCATTATAAAAGAACGGGGAAAAAGGAGAATATGCGATGGTTTGATATTCATGTTAATTAGTAAGATAACAAGACGCGAATACAGTCAGTGATATAATGGGATTCAGCAATCCATGTCTAATAGGGGGCAATCGATATGGGGGACATGACCATCTTCAACGAGCTGGCCGAGATGATCGCGATTCGGATCAGCTCCTTCAAGGAGGAGGATCACGGACGGGATTGGGTTGAGCACAAGACGCACAACGACTACGACCTTTGGTTCGTTCAATCCGGACAGGCGCAAATACGAATCGAAGGAACCGAGTATACGGCGCGCGCGGGCGACGTCGTGTTCTTTTACCCGCGGATTCCTTATCGGGCCGCCGCACCGGCGGATGGCTGCCGTTTTATCTACATCCATTTCGAGTATGGCATCGGCGCGCAGCAAGCCATTCTGAACGACTTTCCGCTATCGGGCATTATCCCGCATGCGCTCATCCGGGACGAAGCGCTCTTATTCGCCGCGTCCTTCGGACGGGCGACCGGCGGCGTTCCCGGCGGCAGGTTGTATCTGAAGGCAAGCTTGACCGCGGCTATCGCCAGAATCATCGAGCTTCACGGTCAGGACCGGTATACCGGCGCTTTCCTGAGCGGGAGCGCGCCGCGCAGGTCCGAACGCAATCTGGACACGCTGCAGCCGATCTTCCAATATATAGACGACCATCTCCACCAGCCGATCAAGATGTCCGAGCTTGCGGCGCTGGCCGGCATCTCCGAGAAATATTTTATCTCCTATTTCAAAAAATCGCTTGGCATCACGCCGGGGCAATATCTATTTCAAGTGAAGATGAACAGAGCCAGAGACTATATCTATCAAAGGAAATACACCGTTCAGCAAATCGCCGGATTTCTAGGTTATCCCGATCCTTTCACCTTCTCCAAGGCGTTCAGAAAACACTATCACGTCCCACCGTCAAAGTTTGTTTGAGATGATCTTTTAGCGCGAGACGGCAATGACACCGGCAGGCCGATCGAAATCGCGGCAAGAGCGGCGGCGCTCTGCCCAATCTGCGCCATCGTGCACCTATTTTGTGCACCAACGCGGCAAGAGCGGCGGCGCTCTGCCCCATCTACGCCATGTTGCACCTATTTTGCCACCAGCGCGGCAAGAGCGCTGCCGCTCTGCCCCATCTACGCCATGGTGCACCTATTTTGTGCACCAGCGCGGCAAGAGCGCTGCCGCTCTGCCCCATCTACGCCATGGTGCACCTATTTGGTGCACCAGCGCGGCAAGAGCGCTGCCGCTCTGCCCCATCTGCGTCATGGTGCACCTATTTGGTGCACCAGCGCGGCAAGAGCGCTGCCGCTCTGCCCCATCTGCGTCATGGTGCACCTATTTTGCACTAGCCTTGCATTAAACCTCACATGTATAATTTGCTCTACTAAACTTACTATATTTTGAAGTATTCTACTTATCTTCAAGGACAAACATAGAAAAATCTCCTAATCTAAAGGGGTCGACGTGTATCCACACATCCCTTTAGCTTAGGAGACCAGCGTGGATATCATAACTCAAAATACCGTCATATCGCAATTGTTTTCTTTGCTTCCATTTGATATGGATCATAAGTGTTCCTTTTTCGACCACGGTGCTAAAAAGCTTACTGTCGCTAAGACGATGGGGCTGCTCGCGATTGCGGTTATGGCCAAATGGCCCTCTTACGACGCGATTTCCATGCAAGTGCGTGCCAACCCTTATTTGCAGCAGGCGCTGGATTTAAAGCAAATTAGCGCTTCTCAACTCAGTCGTAAGTTTAATGAGATTCCGACGGAATTCTTTCAGACACTTTTCGCGCAGTTGGTCGTGGAGCGCCAGTGTCCGGTCGAGCCTAAAAGCGGTATTTCCAAGAAGATTGGGAAGCTCGGCATCATTGATTCGACGTCGATTCACGTTCCTTACTCGGTACACGATTTCGCCAAGCTTTCCGTGTTCGACAGCAGTGTAAAAATGCACCTGCGAATCGTAGCGGCTTCGCCCGACGAGGTCTATCCGGATCATATGATTCCATCGACGCGCAATTATGACGACCGGGAAGTGGCCGTATCGATGGTCACCGATCCCGATCTCACCTACGTCATGGATCGTGGCTACGTGAAGTATGAGACGATGGACCAATGGGTCCATGACAACGTACGTTTCGTGATGCGCATCAACCATAACATGAGCATAACCCTGCTGGAACAAAGGGAAGTGCCTCATGCATCACCGATCCTTCTAGACGCCATCGTTCGGCTCGGCCGCGGGTCCAAGCGTATGAAAGGTGCTTTGCGGGTGGTTGAGTTTCTCGACGACAAAGCGCGCCGTTATCGTCTGGCCACCACGCGTTTCGATCTGACGGCCGAGGAGATCGCGGATATTTACCGCCGTCGCTGGTGGATCGAGTTGTACTTCAAATGGATGAAGCAACATCTGAAGTTGACGAAGCTGTACAGCACCAAGGCGCAGGGGATTTGGAACCAGTTGTTTCTCGCCTTGATCTGCAGCTTGCTCCTCCTAAAGCTTCAAGAAGAGCAAGGTTGGCGTCAGCGAACTTGGAAAGTGCTGCAGGCTGTAAACGCATACTTGATGCGGGCATGGACTGAGCTATGTGAAGAGATGAACCGTGAAGCAAGCCGTCATTCTCGGGGACGACAGCGAGCGAGCAAACCAACTACGCGCGACTCGCCCCCTGAAAGCCGCGTTGGATGGATTAAAGAAAGAAATTCGAATCCAAGAAAACGGAAGCCGCGAAAGAAGACATAAATTCCTGAAAATGGATACTCACGTCTACATCTAAGTAGAGCTCAATCTTTTCGCATTGTCGAGCAAAATCGCGAATGTAAAAATATACATCATTCGTATTTTTCATACATTTTACAACTTGAGCTGGTTGGATGTCAGGGTTTATGCAAGGCTAGTGCCTATTTTGTGCACCAGCGCGGCAAGAGCGCGAGCGCTCTGTCCCATCTGCGCCATGGTGCACCTATTTTGTGCACCAGCGCGGCAAGAGCGGCGGCGCTCTGCCCCATATACGCTATGGTGCACCTATTTTGTGCACCAGCGCGGCAAGAGCGCTGCCGCACTGCCCAATCTGCGCCATGGTGCACCTATTTTGTGCACCAGCGCGGCAAGAGCGCTGCCGCTCTGCTCAATCTACGCCATGGTGCACCTATTTGGTGCACCAACGCGGCAAGAGCGGCGGCGCTCTGCCCAATCTGCGCCATGGTGCACCTATTTTGTGCACCAGCCATCTATAGCGGCAAGCGAACCGCCATGGACCAAGGCGCCAAACGGGATGAGGCAGGCCCCCCTGCTTCATCCCATTTGGCGCGACCGTTTTTTTTTGGGACAGCCCCTTAACGTTCAGCGCTTTAACGAATCGTCCTTCAGATCCAACCAGCGAATCTCCTCAGGCGTTAGTGCCACGTCCAGCGCTTTGGCGCTGGAGCGCAGCTCCTCCGCGTTGGCCGGCCCGATCAGCGCACAAGTCGGAAACGACTGGTGCAGCACATAAGCGAGCGCGATTTGGTTGGCGTCCGCGCCCTTCGCTTCGCCCAGCAAAGTCGCCCTTCGATAGCGCTCCCAGTTGTCGTCGCTGTAATAAACGCGTACGATCTCCTCGTTGTCCCGCCGCTCCGGCGCATATCGTCCGGTGAAAAAGCCTGCCGCCTGCGACGACCAGGACAGCAACGGCAGCTGCGTGCGTTCGTGCCAAGCGAGGTCGTCCGCGTCCGTGCTCACGCATCCCGGCCATCTCGGTTCGTTGGCCCTGGCCAGGCTCAGGTTGGGGCTGTTGCAGGCGAATCCGGTCAGCCCGTGCGCCTCGGCATAGGCGTTGGCCGCATCCAGCCGCGCCGTCGTCCAATTGGAGGCGCCCAGCGCTTTGCAAAGTCCCGCTTGAAGCGGCTCCTGCAGCATCTCGACGATCTCGCCGACCGGCTTGTCCGGATCGTCCCGGTGCAGCATGAAAATATCGGCGTAATCCGTCTTCAACAAGCCGAGCGAATAAGCCAAATCCGCTTCGACGGCGGCACGGGTCACCCGCGGCCCTTTTTCGTCGTGATGCGCGCCCTTCACGATCAGCACGAGCCCGGAACGATTGCCCCTCTCCGCCGACCATTTTCCGATCGCGCCCATGCCGCGCGGTCCATACACTTGCGCGGTATCCATCGCATTGCCGCCGATCGCGGCATAGGCGTCGAGCAGCTCGGCGGATACGTCCATCCGCTCGTCGTTCAGCAGCATCGAGCCGAGGATCAGCTTCGAGACGGGTTTATCCAATCCCGCGATGGAGATCGCTTCCATTTTTTTCGTTGTCATCTGCCTGTTCCCCTTCTCCTTCGGCGGCCTGCGACGGCGCGCCGTTTATACGAGCGTTATCCTTTCGCGTCTCCGGGCCGACTGCAGGCAGGCTTCGAGCAGGCGCATATTGCGGAGCGCATCATCGGCAGGGAACGCCGGCTCCTTCTCGCCGGCGACGACGCTTGCGAAGTCGTCGACTTCGAGCCGATAAGCGTTGACGCCGTCCGCTTGAACGATGCGGGAGCCGCCGGTTCCATGGACCTCGAAGCCGGCATTATCCGCCCCGGTCAAGAACGCGTGCGGCACGAATATACGCCCGTCCGTGCCGACGATTTCGAGCGTCTGGCGAAATGCCGCCCACATGCCGCAGTCGAACGTCAGCGCGATGCCGTCCGAAAATTCGACCAGACCCGAGGCCATCATGTCGACGTTGTCGTGCTCCGGGGAAAACATCGCGTGGACGGTGACCGCCTCCGGCTCCCTGCCGACGATTAGCCGCGCGGCGCTGAGCGGATAGCAGCCTACGTCGTACAGCGATCCTCCGCCCCAATCGCTGCGATAACGAATGTTCGCCGCGTCGCTCGCATTGTTGAACGTGAACGCTCCGTTCAGGGCGCGCAGCGACCCGATTTCCCCCGAGCCGACGATATGCCGGATCTGTCCGATTCGCGGATGATGACGGTACATGAACGCCTCCGCCAGATGGACGCCCGATCGTGCGCAGGCCTCGGCCATCTCTGCCGCTTCCCGTGCCGTCAATGCCAGCGGCTTCTCGCATAGCACGTGCTTGCCCGCTTCCGCGGCGCGGATCGTCCACTCCCGGTGAAGATGATTCGGCAGCGGTATGTAGACGGCATCGATATCCGGATCCTCCATCAGCTCCTCGTAACTGCCGTATGCCCGGTCGATTCCAAATTTGTCCGCCGCGGCCTTCGCTTTGCTTATGTCCCGGCTGGCGACGGCCGCAATTACGCCCGTTTCTGAAGACTGAATGGCCGGCATCACGGCGTTGACCGCAATTCCCGCGCACCCGGCGATTCCCCAGCGCAGCTTCCTTTTCATAGCTAGCCACCTCTTTACTAATGCTGTAATATTGTCATTATAGGATCGCTACCAAGCACTGTATATGACATTATTTTGTATGCGATATAACGATATTGCTCCGGAGGATTTCGATGAGAACCCACTTGACGCTCCCGCTGATGGATCCCAATCCGTTTCTCATATTCCCTGAATCCGCGGGACGATACCTGAACGAACCGGATCACCGGGCGGAGCGCCCGGCCGATTCGTTCCCCTATTTCAACCTGCACTACGTCAAAGCGGGCGAAGGGTTCGTGGAAACGGACGGGCGCTGGCAACCCGTTTATCCCGGCGATGCATTTCTCTATTTTCCCAATCAGCCCCAAAGGTACCGAACCGGCGAGGAGCATCCTTGGGACGTTTTTTGGATGCATTTTTACGGCGATCGCCTGCCCGAGATTCTGACGGAACAGGGCTTTCGAAGATCCGTCATCTGGTCCACGCGCCAAGGAGACGCGCTCGAAGCGCAATTGGCGCATCTCATCCGCGAGGTCGACAACCCCAAGCTGCTCCACCCTTCGGCCCTCTCTACGGCAGCCTACGGCGTGCTCGCCGAATTTACGGTACAGGCGGTGCCCTATCGTTTCCGTAGAAGCCGAGACGCGCAGGGGCTCATCAGGGATTTGCTTCCCGCCATGCAGGACGCCGCTTGCGAGCCGTTTTCGCTGGAGTCGTGGGCGGCCAAAGCCGGCGTTACTCCCCATTACTTCTGCAAGCTGTTTCGCAAATTCACCCAGATGTCGCCGATGGACTTCGTCACGCAATGCCGCATACGACATGCCAAGCAGCAGCTGATGGACGACCTGGAGCGTCCGGTCGGCGAGATCGCGAGCTTGTGCGGCTATCCGAGCATTAGCTATTTCATCAAACGATTTAGGGAAAAAGAAGGCGTGACGCCGGCAGCCTATCGCCAGCTTCACGCCTTCCGTTAGAGGGCGTCATTCCAGAAACCAATCTTCACAGCTCCGACTTGCGATGAGCTCGGGATCGGACAGAAGGCCTCAACCGCCCAGTTGTATTTGGCTCCATGATTCCAAGAAACGATCGAACGAGGAATGCGACCCAGGGTGCCCGACAACCGAGGGAACGCCAGGCGCTTGCGCAGCTACTCATCTCCTTGTAAAAGCCCGCATTGACTTATCCTTTCCGATAGTCTAACTTGGAATTAATATGACACACGGGAGGCGCTCCGATGAAGGAAGTCCCTATGCCTTATATCAAGTCCAACCAGACCGGCATCGTTTTGTTCGCCGTTTTGTCTTTTTTCTTCGCCCCGCTGTGGATACTGGCCGTTCTGTGGCTGATCGAAGTCGTCGGCCTCGCGACGGGCGGCAAGTACAACTTATTTGTAAGAATCGCGAAGCCTTGGCTGAAGACGGCAGGCAAAGAAACGCAAGCGCTGGAGCTGGCCCGCTTCAACAATTCGCTCGCGGTCATCTTCCTGAGCTTGGCCGTCCTCAGCTTCTCGCTGGGCTGGACCGTCGCCGGGTATGCGTTCGCCGTCATGCTGCTGGCCGCCGCCGGGGCTGCCCTGCTCGGGTACTGCATCGGCTGCACGGTTTACTTTCAATACAAGCAATTCCTCGCGAGACGACGGATTCGTCATTCGTAAGCCGAATAGCCGACCTCATCCGTCAATCTTAATTTGTTTTGCGGGGTACGCTTATCGATGGCTCATCCGACAGCCGACACACCAGTCGTCACGCCAGCCGTCAGATGGGTCCCCGCCTATCGCCGGCGCGTCGCTCCTTCGCCGCAACGCCTGCAAATATACATCTAATTTCGATGTTCTCGATCCTTTTGAGCAGGATAGCTGCAAAGTGCATGTATTTCCCTCCATCCGCCCCATTTCCGACTTCAGCCTGTAATTTACCTGCACATTTGCGCATTTCATCAGGTACCATTGGCCGGCAGAAAATACATGTACAAATGCAGTTAATTCGACCCGGCAAACGTCCGAACAGCTTCGACACGCGGAAAGCGCGCTTACCATTCCCAATCGCTAGCCCTAAAAAGACCGCCGTTCCCCAAGCCATAGGCTTAGGTGAATCGGCGATCTTTTTACGTTCAATTATGTTCAATCCTTACCACAGATCAAGCCTCAAGCTCCAGTACCATGACGCCATACGCCGGCAGCTCCCGCTCGCCCGCCATCAGCTCATCCGTCAGCAGCTCGCGCGCGGCCTGCTTGAAGCGGATCGCCGCGGGCCGGTCGGCGTAGTTCAGCAGGAAGAGGTAGCTCCGCGCCCCATCAGACCGAATGCCAAGCTCGACCTCGGCCGGCGCATCCAGCAGATCGGAAGCCGGAGACGCGAGCCCCAGCGCATCGATCAGCGCATCGACGACCGGTTCGCTGTAAGCAGCCCCGTAATACCAGGCTTGCCCCTTGCCCGCCGCGCGCTTCGTCAGCGCAGGCGCTCCTGCGTAGTATTCGCTCGCGTACTCTGCTACAACCTCGGTGTCCGGATCTTCGACACGCAGCACTTCATTGAAGCCTTCCGCCTTCGTGCCGGCTGGCAAGCGGCCGTCCTTCCATTGCACTTGCGCAGCCGATACCGTGCCCTTAATTAACGTGAAGTCTTCTACGTTAATCCCGCAAAGCTCGGCCACCGGGCCGGGAAGGGGCCGCATGTAACAGTGGCCGTCGAGATTTTTGTACCCGGTGCGCGCGCCGAAAAAGAGCTGTCCGCCTTGATCGACGTACTGCGTAAGCAGCTTCGCGGTCTCGTCGCTCATGATCGCCGGATGCGGATATACGATCGCCTTGTACTTGGCCAGATCCGCAAGCGTCGTCGCCGGGCGCAGCGTGATCACGTCCGCGGGAATATGACGGTATTGCAGCTGCTTGTACCACGCCCCCATGCTCCGCCAGCGCAGCGGTCCGTGCCACTCGTCAAACTCTCCGTCCCATAGGTTGTCGTAATCCTGCATAATCGCGACGTCTGCCTGGTACACCGTTCCGGCCACCGCTGCGCCTATTTTCCGGAACTCGTCGCCGACCTGCGCAACCTCGCGCACTCTGCGATTGGGCTGGTTATGGTAGTCGTTGATCCCGTGCCAATAGATCTCGGTGCCGAACGTGGCCGTCCGCCAGCGGAAGTAGACGAGCAGGTCGGTGCCGTGCAGAACGGACTGATACGACCACAGCCGGATCTGACCCGGCCGGGGCGCGCTCATGCCGATTCGGTTCACCCAGCCGCCCGGCCCGGATTGCTGCTCCATGACGCAGAAGTTGGGCGACATCGATCGGACATTGGACAGGCTCATGCTCCAGCCGCGGTCCCGAAGCGGATTGTCGTCGTCCCCCGGGAAGATCGTCGAGAATTGCGGATACGAATCGTACGAAAAGAAATCGAGCAGCCGGTCCGTCAGTTCATGATTGTCCAGATGGCCGAACGTGCCGTTCGTCGTCACCCAGTGCTGCGGCGCAAGCTCGCGGATGATGTCGGCCTGCAGCTTCGCGAACGAGATCGTATTGTCGGAGATGAACCGCTTTTCGTCCAGCGCCAGATGCGGATTCGGCGATGGATTGACCATCGGCCGCGTGAGATGGACCTGCTCCCAATCGGTATAAGTCTGGCTCCAAAAGACGGTGCCCCACGCTTTGTTCAAGGCGGAGAGCGAGGCGTAACGCTCCTTCAGCCACTCGCGGAACGCGACATGATCGGCTTCTGCGTAGAAAACGTTCGTTTCGCAGTTCAGCTCATTGTCGATCTGCCAGCCGATGACCGCCGGATGATCCTTGTACGCCTCCACCATATTGCGTACGATGCGCTCGCAAAATTGCCGGTAGAGCGGGCTGCTATAGTTGTAGTGGCGCCGCATGCCATGCCGATATATAACGCCGTCCACGCTTGCGTTCAGCACCTCGGGATACTTGTGCGTCAGCCAGGCGGGCGGCGTCGCGGTCGGCGTGCCCAGAATAACCTGGATGCCATTCGCGTGCGCCAGGTCCAAGGCCCGAACGAAGAAGGAGAAGTCGAAGCGTCCCTCCTCCGGCTCCAGCATCGCCCAGGCGAACTCCGCCATGCGCACGACCGTAATGTTCATCTCCCGCATGCGGCGGAAGTCGTCTTCCCACAGATCCTCCGGCCAATGCTCCGGGTAGTAGCAGACGCCCAGCCGCAGTTCATCCATTCGGATCGATTTTGCCATCGCTTTGTTCGGCTCCCCTCGCTTATCGATACCTACATTTTAGAGGAGTCACTGCCGCGTTTAAATGACAAATACGTGCGACTTCTATTAAAATGTTGTTATCGGGACAACGACAACTGACCGATGTTGCCGCAATCTTACCTTCACCCTTTAAAATTCCGTGGATTGAGGTGCGTGCCATGCGCGAGCATATCTTCCTGCCGAAGCCCTTGTTTCCCAGGCATGTTTGCTTTCCGGATTTTATCGGAGGCTACAGCCATTTTCCGGAGCATGCCGTGAGCCGCGAATACCGGACCAAGGAGAGCCGTATGGACCGCCTATACAATTTGCATATCGTGCTGGACGGGAAAGGATATCTTGAGACGGACGGACAGCGCTACGAGTTGACGCGGGGACAAGGGTTCCTGTACGGCCCCGGCCTCAGGCAGGTGTACCGCTCCGATGCCGGCGAACCGTGGCATATCAGGTGGGTGCATTTCTTCGGCGAACGCCTCGAGGAGCTGCTCGACGGGAAGGGGCTCGACGGACCGTGGCTGTTCGCCCTGTCGGACCTGCCCCCTGTCGAAGCGCTGCTCGATCGATTGCTGGGGCTGGGACGGTACTACCAGATCGACGACGAATACAGCCTGGCCGGGACGCTTTATGAGCTGCTGGCCAGATTGCAGGAAACGTCGTCGCGATTGAACGTTCCCGCCAGCTCCGCCGCAGACCGGATCCGTACGGCAGCCAATTACGTGCGCGCCCGCAGCCGCGAGCCGTTTACGATTGAACAGGCGGCGGCGCTGGCCGGCTACAGCGCGCACCATTTCAGCCGCAAGTTCAGCGCGACGTTCGGAAAATCGTTTCCGGACTTCCTTTTGGAATCCAGGCTAATCCACGCGAAGCGCCTGCTGGCCTCCACGCAGCTGTCCGTCAAGCAAATCGCGCTGGAGACCGGCTTCTCGCAGGCGAGTTATTTCAGCTCGTGCTTCCGGCGTACGGAGGGCATGACCCCGCTCCAGTTTCGGAATCTGCATCTGACCGGTGCCGATTAACGGTCTTGCTGCGCGCCGCCGGTCACCCCTTCCGCATCTTTATGAGCCGAACGGGCCCGAGCAGCCCGCTCGGCTCCTGCTGCGCATAGGCGGACAGGAAGTCCCGCTGCTCCTTCGCCAGCGTATTCGTGACTTCCACGACCAGACGGTTTTTGCCTTTCCTGAGCAGGCCTGTTGCCTCCATCCGGTACGGGGGACAGATTCGTACGCCCGCTCGCTCGCCGTTGAGCCACGCCTCCGCCGTCTCGTACGCCTCGCCCAAATCGAGCAAAACCTCGCCGGCGCCGGATTCGTCCAACTCGAACTCGCCCCGCTCGGATCGGTCTTCGTCCCACTCGAAATCGACCTCGTAACGGATCGTTCCCGAGAATCGCGGCAACGCTTCCGGCCCGCTCATATCCGTCAGCCCGGTCAGCTTGCCCCATGCCGTAAACTGAGGGTATCGCTCGGCATCTGCGATGGATACGGTCCATTCGCCGCGCAGCTGGATCGTCGAGCCTACCGAACCTGCCGAAGAATTTGCTGAACTTGCCGAACTTGCCTCACCTGCGGAAGGTCGCGGAATTGCCGAATACGCCGTAAGACCGGAACCCTGAAGCACGATAACGGATTCGTACGGCTCGAGAACAAGCGAGATCGAAGTCCCTTTCCACGCGTTAACGCCGTTAATGTTAATGTCTTCGACGTTTAATCTGGTTAACCGGTTTATGAATGCATCGTAGGCATACACGTCGCCTTCGACGGGCAGCGCAACCTTGGTGCGAACAGTCCGGTTCGGATGCTCGTTAAAAAACATGAACGTCTCCAATCCGTCATGCACATAACGATAGCTCCGAAGATACGGCTCGTAGGCGTCGGCGCGGATATCGTAATGTCCGTCTTCGATTAACCCCGGCGCCAGCTTGTCCAGAGCGACTACACTCACGTTCGGATGTCCGGCAAGCAGCGACAGCTCGGCACTCA
This sequence comes from Cohnella hashimotonis, assembly GCF_030014955.1. NCBI lineage: Bacteria > Bacillati > Bacillota > Bacilli > Caryophanales > Paenibacillaceae > Cohnella > Cohnella hashimotonis. Next base: position 308,084 of record NZ_JAGRPV010000001.1, on the reverse strand, counting down.
CCTCATCGCCCTCGCTGGACCGGGCCGGCAGCCCTTCGACGAAACGAACGGCTACGCCCTGCCCGGCTAGTTGAACGACACGCCGGATCAAGGCCGCCGGCAGCGCCTCCGCATACGGTACGATCAGGCATGCGTAATCCTCCAGATGCACGCGCAGTCTGCCTTCGCGTACGCTCGAACCCTTAAGTAGCACATCGGCCGGAATGACATCACAATCGATTTGCCGCTGCATCAGCACTTTTACGGGCTTGTGAAAATACATCGCCGGCCCCGACCACTCGGCTTCGGCATGGTACAGGACTGCCGCGGTTGCCGCATGCCTGCCGCCGGACAGGAGATGGCTGATGCGGTTGGTATAGTCGTTTAAAATTTTGTAGTAGCGGTACTGCGGATTTTTCCCGTCCGCGTACAGATGCGGCGGGCAGTCCGGATCCGGGAACGCCTTTTGGGAAAAGGCATGGGGCACAAAGTAGTTCACGCCGCGCACGAGCATGTGGTCCGTGAGCCACTTCATCAGTTTGAGCCCTTCCGCCCAGCCGTAGGCGCCGAACACTTCGCACATTGTCCGCCCCTGTTTTTTCGGATCGATATGCGCGAGCGAGACGCCGAGCTTGGCCAGGCCATAGTGGAAAAACTCGCTGTCGGTCTCCCCCGCCGGCCAGCGGAAAGGCACTTCGTCGAAGCCTGGAACGATTTGCCATAGCACGACGTCGATGCCCGACATATGCTGTCCCGCGAGCGCGCGGAAAAAGTGTCCGGCCCCGGAGCCCAGCCTCGCGTGCACGTTGTTGTCCTCCAGCACATGCCCGATATATTCGACGCCGCGTTCGCTGCACCACGCGCCGATCTGATTGCAGAAGTTTTCCCCGTAAAGCTTGCTGACGATGTTCATATAGGCGTACCGCACGGCATGCGATCGTTCTCCCGCATCATGCCAGAGGAGATGCAGCCGCTCGCGGTAGTCGTCGCCCAGCGCCTGCGCCAGCAGCGCCGGCAGCTCGGCGCTCCAGGGGAGTACGATCCCTTGCTTGCCGGGCTTCGAGTCGAAGTCGAATGTCGTCTTGTCGTTGTAGAATCCAGGCTCGTCCGAGAAAAATCCGGCGAACGTCTTCCCGAAATCCGCTTTGTATCGAGAATAAACCGCCTCGTATACCGTATCGATCAGTACCCGCACGGAATCCGGATGCAGCGGGTTTATATAATCCGCCTGCGCTTGGCTGCCGCCGTCCTTGTTTTCCGATACGATAAAAACGCGCCAGTAGCCCTCGGGAATGTCCCAGTACAGGACCCCGTCTTGCACCAGGTCCGTGATGTCAACGCAGTCGGCGAGCAAAGAGCCTCCCGACGAATCCCGGCGTACCGCGACGACGGAGATCAGCTTGTTTTTACCGCTCGCGCTCCCCGGCGTCGAGACGGTCGGCCGGAGCCCGCTCAGCAGCAGCGTATCCAGCAGCAAGGACGCGCCGCGGGCTGGGCCGACGACATCGATATGGCGCTCGCCCAAGAATACGCGATGCAGCGCTTCCGGTGCGGCCTTGACCTTCCCCACCGCATGGCCCGTCGGAAAGTGATCGTCGTCGAGCAGCCATACCTTCATGCCGCGCTTGCGGGCTTCGTCCATCACGATGTCCATGTCCGCCCACCACTTCGGACCGAGAAAATCGGGATGCGGACGCGACTCGATGCAGACCGCCCCGATGCCGGCTTCATGCACGCGGGCCAGCTCTTCCCGGATCGCCCGCTCCTCCTCCCCGTGCTGCCACAGAAACGGAAGAATGTAATTTTGCCCTTTGCCTTCAAGCACTTCCTGAAGTCGATCATTCATTTTGTAACCCCCTGCTTCGCCTCATTAAAAAATCCGCCCGTCTTCGAGCCGGGCGGATCAGGATCTGCATCACCTGCAAACGAATTCCTTCTTCGATTACTTTTTCACTTTCTCGTACCAAGCCCTGGCGCGCTTCGTCACTTCTTCGCCGCCCGACTTGTTCCACTTTTCCACGAACTCGTCGAACTTGTCGATCGGGTATTTGCCGAGAATGATCTTGCTGGCGTATTCGATGAACAGCGTGCGGTTGTTGATATCCGCGTAGCCCTCGTAGACGCTGGCCGGCATGCCGTCTCCGGCGATGACCTTGGCGTATTTTTGCGCTTCCTGCATGTTTGCCGTTACCTGATCGGCGATCCACTTGCTGTCTGCGGACGCGGTGCTGTTGAACAGATCGGTCGTGAACGCAAGCGTAGCCGAGCTGGAGTACGGGTTCAGGATTTGATTTTCCTGGGTGCTCTTGTCGTCCGGCAGCTTGACGGCTTTGCCGTCCTTCATCGAATAATGCATGCCTTCCACGCCGAGGTACAGGTCCTTCCAGTTGTTCTTGTCGTACATGTTGTTCAGCAGCTTCAAGGTCGCCATCAGCTTCTTCTCGTCTTTGTTGTTTTTGACGACCCATTGCGGCGGACCGACGCGCTTCCACGTGTAGAAGCCGTCGTAGCCTTCAACCTTAGGAACTGGGAGTACGGAAAATTGCGCCTTCACGCCCGTGTTCTTCTGCAGATTTTCCAGGTTGAGATTCAACTGCTCGACCCAGTGGAAGTAGTTACCGGCCTTGTTCGACGTAATCTTGCCGTCCCACTTGGCTTTGTCGTTCAGCAGCGTTTCCGGATCCATCAGGCCGTCCTTGTACAGCTTGGCGATGAACGCCAGCGCGGCCTTCATGTTCGGCGTCACCGCGGCGTACGTCAGCTGGCCGTCGTACAGATCCCAGTCCGGATAGCCTTCGAACATCGCGACGCCGTACATCGCGAACAGATGGTCCATCCACCGCGCTTCCTGACGGCCGCCCGTCGGCAGCTCGTCCTTCTGCCCGTTGCCGTTCGGGTCCTTGTCCCTGAACGCCTCGAGCACCTTCACGTATTCGTCCTGGGTCGTCGGCATCGCGAGGCCCACCTTGTCGAGCCAATCCTGGCGGATCATGCCGGCGTACCTGCCGTAATCGACCGAGCCGGGAATGTAGTAGATCCGTCCCTGGCCGGTCGGATCGTTCGCCTTGACGATATCCCACATTTCCTCCGGGATGACCGCGAGGACGTTCGGCGCGTACTTCGGCAGCAGGTCGGTCAGATCGGCGATCGCGCCGTTTTTTGCCAGGCTGTCTTCGATGCCCTGCTGCGGCGTGAACAGGTCCGGCATCTCGTTCGCGGCGATCTTCAGGTTCAGCTGGTTCAGGTAGTTGGTGCCGCCGTTCCATTCCACATACGGGTTGATGACGCCTACGCCAAGCTTCTCCTTATACAGCTCGTACAGCTTGCTGCCTTTGTCGACCGGCTTGTAGCCGATGTTCGTCCCCCATACTTCGATATCGACGATCTCCGCGTCGCTGCCGGCTTGACTCTGCGCGGCTGGAGAAGAAGTTCCCTCGGCGGAATTCGAGCTTCCGCTGCAACCGGTTGCAGTGACGACCGCCAGCAGCGCGGCCGCCGACAGCAGCCCCATCTTTTTCATCTTCATGCGTTGCTCCCCCTTAAAATGGATGCGGAAATAATATGTTTAGGCGATTAGCCGCTAAACCTGAAGGCATATTTTACCCTTTTACCGAGCCGATCATGGCCCCTTTGACAAAGTACTTCTGCAAAAACGGATACGCCGCGACGATCGGGATGATGGCGAAAATGACGGTGACGGCCCTTAGCGTCCGTTCATTATAGTTCAGATCGGCCGACGACACCGCCCCCGACATGATGACGTTATCGTCGGTGATGAACTGCCGGATCTTGATCTGAAGCGGGAACCAATCCGGATTTTGCAGGAACAGGAGCGGATGCTGGAACTGATTCCACAGCACGACGCCGTAAAATAGCGCGAGCGTTGCGAGTACGGCCTTGGACAGCGGAAGCACGAATTGGAACAGCATCCGGAAGTACCCGCAGCCCTCCAGGAAAGCCGCTTCCTCCAGTTCCTTGGAAAACTGCTTGAAAAACGTTCGCATGATAATGAGGTTAAACGGATTCAGCACATGCGGGACGATCAGCACCAGCGGGTTGTTGTAGAGGCCGAGCCCACGCAAGGTGAGAAAATACGGGACGATCGGCGCCTTGAAAATCATCGCGACGACGACGCCGATCATCACGACGCCTCCCCAGCGGAACTCCGGCTTCGACAGCGGGTAGGCGAGCAGCGCCGTCATCAGCAGCGCCAGCACGGTGCCGATTAACGTCGAGCCGAGCGTCAGGGCGAACGACCGCCACAGGTCCGGCCGATCGATGATGTAGCGCCAGGAATCCAGCGTCAGTTGCTTGGGCCAGATGGTAACCAGGTTCATGTCGACGACGCTTTTGGAGCTTAGCGACGTGGCGACGACGGACAGGAGCGGGATGAGCGCGAGCGCCGACAACAGGATGAGCAGCACGGTGACGGCGGATACGAATACTTTTTCGCTTCTCGTTTCAGACACGTCTACCAGAGCCCCCCATCAGATACTTTTCTCGACAACCGGTTAAAGACGAACACGAGGATAAATCCGACCACCGACTGGAACAAGCCGACGGCGGTGGCGAAGCTGTACTGCGCCTGCTGGATGCCCGTCCGGAATACGTACGTGTCCAAAATGTCGCCGGCGCTGTAGGTCATCGGCGTGAGCAGGTTGAACACCTGATCGAAGCCCAGGTCCAGGAAGTTGCCGATCTCGAGGAGAAACAGCACCAGGACGGTCGGCAGGAGGAGCGGAAACGTAATGTGGCGAATCTGCCGCACCTTGGAGGCGCCGTCGATCATCGCGGATTCGTACAGCTGGGGGTCGATCGCGCTGATCGCGGCCATGTAGACGACCGTTCCCCAACCCGCGTCCCGCCAGATGGAGGTAATGACGTAGATGATCCGGAAGTACCCGCTCTCTTGCATCGCCAGCACGGGCTCATGCCCGAACCAGCCGAGGACGACGTTGAACAATCCGCTGAGCGAGAAGAAATCGAAGACAATGCCGGATACGATGACCCAGGACAGAAAGTGCGGAATGTAGAGCGCGGTTTGCACGCCCTTTTTCAGCGCCGACTTGCGGATCTCGTTGATCATCAGCGCGAGCAGCACCGGCACCGGGAACACGAGTACGATTTTGAGCAGTCCCAGCATTAACGTGTTGCCGAAGACGCGGGCGAAGTCGGGATGGTGGATCAGCGTTTCGAAATGCTTGAAGCCCACCCAGGGACTGTCGACGAATCCTTTGAAAACGGAGTAATCCTTGAATGCGATTACAGCGCCGGCCAGCGGAATGTATTTGAATAGGATCAGAAAAACGATTCCGGGTATCGCCATCGCGTACAACGGCCAATACACTTTCATCCGATGCAGTGCAGCTGTTCTCAACCTTGCCCCTCCTTGCTCCTGACTTGAATTCGCTTACAACTCAATGATATCCGCGGCGTCGATTTGCCTCAATCGGACAGAATCAAGGTTAAGCAGGGGCATTTTTAGGATTAAAAAATGGGCGATGCGGGCGATGTAGCTCCGGATAGAGCTACATCGGCGCGGCGAGCCGGGGGCATGGGCCATGTAGCTCCAGATAGAGCTAGATTGGCGCGGCGGGCGGACCGGATGCGTGATGTAGCTCCAGATAGAGCTACATCGGCGCGGCGAGCCGGGGGCATGAGCCATGTAGCTCCAGATAGAGCTAGATTGGCGCGGCGGGCCGGCAGGCTAAAGAAAACCACCCCGAATGGCGTGGTTGGCGTGGTAGATAAGATCACATATTAGGCTGCCGCTTGCGGTACTCCGTGGGCTTGAGGCCGGTCCATTTCTCGAACAGCCGCGCAAAATATTGGGTGTCCGAATATCCGACGCGCTGGCATATTTCATACACCTTCAGATCGGTCCGCTCCAGTAGCTCCTTCGCCTTGCCGATCCGGACCTTCGCCAGAAAGCTCACGTAGGTCTCCCCTGTTTTCTGCTTAAAAATCTGGCTCAAATAGATCGGGCTGATGTAGAAACGCGAAGAAAGGTCGGCAAGGCTGATCGGCTGATCGAAGTTCTCCGTCACGTAAGCCTTGATCTCGGCGATCAGGTCCTTTTTCTTCGGCATTTGATGCTCCCGCTTGAACGCGATAAGCGCCCCGATCGCCTGGACCGTCCATTCCTCGAAGCATGCGATCGTCTTGAACTTCGAGACCGCCTCCAGCGACAAAAGATGCCGTCCCAAAAAATCGGATTGCCGGAGCTGTTCGACCGACATCGTCCGCGCGCTCGACAGCAGGATATTGACGCACTGCAGCCTTAGATCTGCCGGACTCATGCCGGGCGCGGTCTCCATCTCGCTGAATATCCCGCGGATCACATCCGCGCATCCCGCTTCGTCCAAGTTTTCGATGCCAGCTTCCAGCTCCGCCATTCGTTCTGCGCCGATTGGCAGACGCTTTTCGTCCATACGGATATCGGGGTACGGAATGACGGCATCCGTCCCTTTGATTACCTTGTAGCCCAGGGCATGCCGTGCCTCCTCGAAGGACTCGCTGATGCCCGACGCGCGTCGGTGCACCGTGCCGATGCCGGCGGCAAAATTCAGCTTCAATTCGCGACCGAGCGCTTCCTTCAGCTGCCGGACGGATCCGACCAAATCGTCATAACCGATATCCTGGTCGTGGGCCGCCAGAACTGCGAACTGCGCGCCCGAATAGCGGAAGCGATACAAGCCTTTATACTTCGCCAAGGCCTGCTCGATGTGCCGGTAAACGGGCTCCAGCCCGGTTTCCTTCACGCGCTCGACACTTCCGTCGAACTCCATGAGGACGCATACGAACCGGGAGTGGTCCGCGGGCAGCCCGGCGAGGCGAAGGAGCTCCTCCGCGAGCTCTCCGTGGTCGGCGCCTATCTCGAAAATGTCCCTCAATGCGCTTTCCTGATTGCGATTGTGCACCTCCTGCTTGAGCGCGTCCACTTCCAGCAGCTTGTCCCGGTCCGCGCGAATCGACGCCAGGACCTGACGTACGCAATCCCGCAGCTCCTCCTCCTCGACGGGCTTGTTGATATAAAATCGCACGCCCAGCTGCATCGCCTGGCGCGCATATTCAAAGTCGGCATAGCCGCTCAGCAGGATGAACTTGGTCGGACTGCCCGCATCGATCAGCCTTTTAATCATATCCAGTCCGTCGGACTGCGGCATGCGAATGTCCGTAATCGCGATATCCGGGCGCAGCCGATGAATAAGCTCGTAGCCTTCCATGCCGTTGTAGGCGACATCGATCACTTCGCATTCCGGAATATGTCGGCCGATCATTTTCTTTAGTCCCGCCACGATACCCTTTTCGTCGTCTACCAGCACGATGTTCACGCGCTATCGCTCCTTTCGTTTCGCTTCGTCATCTCCGACAATCAGTTCTTCGGAATTAAAATCTCGACGGAGGTCCCGCTCTTGGGATCGGAATCCAGCTTCAAGCCATAAGGCTCGCCGTATTGAAGCTTGATCCGCTCCGCGATATTTTTCAGGCCGAGCCCTTTGCTCGACGGCTCGTCCGTGGATTCAAGCCTCGGTTTTTCCGTTCCAGCGCCTTCAACGAGCGCCCGCAGCTCCGCCAGCTTGTCCGGCGTCATGCCGCTCCCGTCGTCCGCGATGCGGATCCGAATATCGCCATTCGCCGTCCAGCTTCCTCGAATCCCGATATGGATCGTCCGGCTGTAGCCTTCGAAGCCGTGATTGATGCTGTTCTCGACGATCGGCTGGAAAATGAGCGGGATCAGGCGGCTGTCCAGCATGTCGTCCGGGATGTCGATGTCGAGCTTGAACATGTTGTCGAACCGGATATTTTGCAGCTGCAAATAATAGACCGTATACTCGAGCTCGGTCCGAATCGAATGCGAATGCCCCTCCTTGCCCAGCGCGATCCGGAACATGCGGGCCAGAATCTTGATCATGTCGGCGGTCTCGTCGTCGTCCTTCATGAGCGCCTTCATGCGAATGGACTCGAGCGTGTTGTAGAGCATATGCGGGTTGATCTGATTCTGCAGCGCGAGGAATTTGGCTTGGCGCTGCTTGATCTCCGCCATGTACACGTCCTCGATGAGCGTGCGAATCGTGACGATCATTTTGTTGTAGCTGTTCACGAGACTGCCGATCTCGTCGTTCGCCTGCTTTTTCTCGATCGGCATGTACTGTCCGACCTCGGCCTGCTTCATGCTTCGGCGCAGCGCCTTGACCGGCTTCGTGATCGTATAGCTTAGGCCCAGCGAGATCAAGGTGACGATCAGGCAGCTCGCCAGAATGAGGATCAGGGTCGTCCCCTTGATCCGGTTGATCTTCTGCAGCAACTTGTCGCGTGGAATCTCGGTCTTGATCGACAGCTCGCCTTGCGCGGTGCTTCCCGTCAAGACGATCCGGTCCTTGGTCCCGTTGCCCCCGACTTCGTCAGCGCCGGACGCCAGCACCTGCTCCCAGGACAACCGGCCGCTGGCCGCATCGGAATGATAGACGATCTGCTGCTTCCGATTGCTGATAATGACGCTCATCCCGTACTTTTTTCGGGCTTGCACGAAGTCGTTATCGAGCGGCAGCAGCGAAAAGGGATCCAGATCGATCAGGAGGATGCCCGCATAAGCCCCGTCGGAGCGGTACAGCAGTCTCCCTACCGTGACGATGGCGCCGGCTCCTTTATCCTCATAGTAAGCGCGGTCATGCAGCCCGGTAATAAAAAAGGTGTCCTCCGAGTTGCTTAGCTTTTTAAACCAGGCTTGGGATAAAAGCAATTTTTCGTTCACCTTGCTTGTCGTGTTCGTATATTGATACACGGCGTTGTCCCTGCTGATCAGCATCGCGGCGCCGATCTCCGGCTTCAGCAAGGCAACCCGCATCAGCAGCCGCTGCACCGCAACGCTCTGGATGATCTGCTCGTCGATGGACTTGTTTTGCTTGTCACCGAGGCTGTAGATCAGCTCGTTGTCCACCAAAACCGACTTCGTCACCTTGTCGTATTCCTTGAGGAATTCGTTAAGCGAGGTCCTGATTTGAGACGTATATAAGGCTGCGAATTCCTCCGAAGATTCTTCAAGCCCCGCAGCCGACTGGCGAAAAATTAGGACGCTGACGACAATCAGCGGAACGACGCAGGCGAGCAGGAAGCTTGCCATTAATTTGTTCTGCAGCTTCATGTTTTTTATTATGGAGGCAACGCCGCTTATCCAACCGATGCTTCTCATCCTTCAATCATCCCTTCAATCATCCCTTTAATCTTGCAAGTTCAAGCACACTAGCTTGAATGCGTTTACACGCCAATATACAAGACCCTTTCCGTTTCGTCAAAGGTACATTTTATAGGATTAATAAGGGCATTTTTATGATTTTGATATCGGTCGGCCGGTCGTGGCCCCCTGCGTTCATTGACTGCACTGCGGGAATCCGGTGCGTACAACGACCGAGTAAAGCCGCGTTACTCCGAGTGACCTCGAGTGACCTCGAGTGACCTCGAGTGACCTCGAGTGACCTCAAGTGGCCAAGTAACCCCGCAGATCGCGGTCCTTTCGGCTAGGCCCCCTAAAACTGGAGTCATACCCTACAATGATTCCAATTTCATAGCGCAGCTCGTTATTTCAAGCGATTACACCGATCTGTAAAAGGCTGAAGCATCGTCCAATGTCTTAACCCACGCTGCGAACGCTGTTGGAGCCATGTTTTTTAGGCTGCCGTGCATCTTACGGTTGTTATAAAAATCCATGAATTGGTCGAGCGCTTCATAAGCTTCCTCCAGCGTCATGAATGTACGATTGCTAAACAAACAACGCTCAAGGATGCTGTGGAAAGACTCGATGTAGGCATTCATATTCGGTGTCCGCGGCGGAATCCGTTCATGGACCATGTCCCAGCACTCGCACATGTCTTGAAACAGCTTGCTGACGAACTGGGGGCCGTTGTCCGTGCGGATGATAGGCAGTGCTTCACCCGGCTGAAGGCGCTGCTGCAGCGCGATCCCCAGGGTCTGCACCGCGTGCTTGGCCTCGCAAACAGGGCCGCGGTATTGCCCTACGACGACGCGGTCGAACACGTCGATGATGCTGAGTACGAAAAAGAAACGCTCCTGACCCAAGGCATAGCCATATTTGATATCCATTTGCCAAAGTTGATTCGATGCGGTGATGGTGTGATTTCTCGGCAATCGCCGAGGATGCGTCTGTAGGCGTTGCCGCTTTTTTTGAAGAATGCCGAGTGCCTTGCACATGCGATAAGCCTTTTTCTTGTTCAGCTTCACCCCGTACTGCTTGCGAATACAGCGCGCTAACAGCTTATAGCCATAGACGTGCTCTTCGCCCTCCAGCAGTAGCAACAGCCATTCCTGGATTTGCTCGTCGCAGACTTTCTCGCCCGATTCGTTGTAGGCGTATCCGGGCACAGGGCGTCCCCTGCGGACCGGCTCGACGCGTTCTGCGTCAGGCTGAGCGGCACGCTTACGCCGCTCATAATAGGTGGACTCATTCAACTCGAGAATGCGCAGAACCCGTGCTACAGGCTCCCCCCGTTTAATAAATGGTTCTGCTACTTCGAATTTTTCGGATAAACGGGGGTTGTTTTTTTTAGCAGTTCACGCAGAATTTCAATTTCGAGTTCTTTTTCACCAAGCGCTTTAACCGCTCTGTCATACCGCTGCTCGACTTCCTGCAACCGCTGGATTTCTTGCAAATGCTCGTCTGCCGAGGGAATGTCCTCCGGTGGAATAAAGTCACGATGCTCGCGTATCCACAAACGAATGGTTTCGGGGTGAATGTCGTACATGCGAGCAAGCACCCCCACCTTAACCCCAGCCAATGCTTCCTTAACAATTCTAAGCCGTGTTTCTTCCTTTAACCTTTTTCCCATCCCGCTCATCTCCCTTATCCCTAGTTTAAATCATTGTAGGGGGGGACTCCAATTCGATTAGGGGGCCTAGGAGCTTTTCAAGTATCCGCAGTCGGCAACATTTCAAATAAGTGTTAAAAGACATTTATTTCTTTAATCCATGATTAAAATTTCCACATAAGGGTCAAAAGGCAGTTAATTCTGGAAAAAAGACTCCGCGCGCAAGAAATTCACCGAAATAACTGCCTTTTAACTACTATCGACTCTATACCGCGATTAACCGTCGAAATAACTGCCTTTTAACAACTATCGCCCCATACAGCGACGTACTCAGCGGCCGCTATTTGAGGGGTTTGCGTGCTTGAAGCCGAGGTTCCGGACCGAGAAGCCGCTATTTTTGAAAAAAAGGATCTACGGGTTACCTGAAGCGATGAATAGCGGAAGCTGTGTCCGCGGAACGGCGAAAACATGCGATTTTATAAAGATAAAGGATCGCCTGTCCGCCGAATCTGCGCCCGACTCTATCGATACGATCCGGAGGTTCGTAGTCCAATTTTCCATTGACATTAATGGGCATTTTCACTATGATTGACCTGTCTGATAGGTGAATAGGGAAGAAGGAAAGGTTCATGAAGAAGATACAGAAAATTCATCTCTATGAGCAGGTTTCCGAGGAGCTTCAGAACTATATTCAGGAGAAAGAACTGAAGGAAGGCGACAAGCTCCCTTCGGTCGATCGATTGACGGAAATGTTCGGCGTCGGCCGCTCTTCGCTTCGCGAAGCGCTGCGTTACCTGGAAGCCAACGAAGTGGTCCGTATCGAAAACGGCAAAGGCGTTTTCGTGAGAGACATGGACACCTTCCGCTTCTCCGGCAAGGTGAAGATCGAGGTTGAGCGCAGCTCGCTCCTCGCGACCCTCGACGTCCGCCGCGCGCTTGAAGGCAAGGCGATCGAATTGGCCGCGCAGCGAATAACCCCCAAGCAAATCAAAGAAATCCAAGCGTGCCTGAACGAATACCGCAGGCTCAAGGAAAACGGCCAAAGCACGTCCAGGATCGATTTTACCTTTCATCAACTCGTCAACAAGGCGGCCGCTAATCCCATTTTAGAAAGCGTTTTAGATTCATTTTCCGTCCTTTATAACAAGTTTTTCGACAAGCCGCTAGGCAACGCGGGATTATTCGATGCGACCTACCCTTTCCATTTCACGATGTTCGAAGCGATCGCGGCACACGATGTGCGGGCGGCGCTGTCCGAGTTCGACAAGTTGATGAACTCCCTCGAAGAAATCATTAAAACCTATGAAATTTAATCGCGTAAAATAAGCGTTTACGATGCAAGTAATTTTCTTGTAAGAAATATTAACACCCAGGTAACAAAACTGTTGACAAAAAATAGGGCCAGAGATTACGATTATACCTATCATACAGGTTGATAGTTAGACAGTCTGCCGGTATGATATCCATAGAGGAGGGGAATCGAATGTTCACACAAAGTGGAATGAAAACGATTTCAAAATTGGCGGTATCTTCTGTAGCGTTGGCTCTCGTCCTGTCCGCATGCGGCGGCAATGACAACAAGAATTCGTCGGGCGCTTCGGCTGGCGCCTCTGCGGGCAATTCTGCCGGCGGAGAGAAAGTTAAACTCCGCATGATCGAAAGCTTGACTTCCGACACCCGGACTGCCGAGCTCCAAAAGATGATCGACGCTTTTAAGAAAGCCAATTCCAATATCGATGTTGAATTGATCTCGCCTCCTTTCGACCAAGCAGACAACAAGATCCGTACGATGCTCTCCGCCAAGGAAGATATCGATATCGTCGAAGCCCGTGACCTCAACGTAGCGGAATTCGTCAACAACGGATATCTTGAACCGCTTAACGAATATACGAAAAACTGGAGCGAGTTCTCCACGGTAACGAAAACGGCTCTTGACGTCGGCAGCATCGGCGACAAGCTGTACTTCATCTCCAACGGCCTCTATCAGCGTCAAATGTTCTACCGCGCCGATTGGCTGAAAGATGCGGGAATCGCCGTACCGAAGACCTACCAGGAGCTGGTCGATGCCTCGATCAAGCTGACCGACAAGTCCAAGAACCGTTACGGCTTCTCGTTCCGCGGCGGCCCTGGCGCGAACTCCGTGCCGGACACGATGGTTCTGGCTTACAACGGCGCTAACGTCAACACGAGCGACGCGATGTTCCTGAACGACGGCAAGTCGATCTATTCTTCCCCCGAAGCGAAGCAAGCGCTCGACCTGTACGTGAAGCTCTTCAAGGAAGGCTCGCCTGCAGACTCCGTCGGCTGGGGCTTCTCCGAGCAAGTACAAGCGTTCACTTCCGGCGTGACGGCCTTCCTGCTTCAGGATCCCGACGTCATCAACACGCTGAAGGAAGGCATGGAAGAAGGAACCTGGGCGACCGCGCCGATGCCGACCGGCCCGAGCGGCGTCGCGCTGATCAGCGCCGGCGGCGCAGGATGGGGCATTACGTCCTTCTCCACCAAGAAGGAAGCGGCTTGGAAGCTGATCGAATTCCTGAGCTCCAACGAGCAGAACGTCGAATGGTCCAAGAGCTACGGCACGATTCCGATTCACAGCACCGCGACCGAAGACGCCTACTTCAATGACGGTCCTTACAAGACGCTGCTGGATATGACGGCCGATCCCAAGACGTTCGTCAACTACAAGCCTCCGTTCAACTACCCGGCGAACAGCAAGTTCGGCACGGTGTCCATGGAGACCGGTCAACAAATGCTGCTCGGCAAGGCGACCGTAGAAGAAACGCTGGCCAAGTGGGACAAGTTCTGGGTCGATGCGAAAGCGGAACTTGGCGCGAAATAAGCTGCAGAGCGACTGTTAACCACAAAGGGAATATGGCGGGCGCTTGCGCTGCGTGCCATATTCCCTGCATTATAAGGCGGTGACTTCGAATGAAACAGCGTACTTTTATTTGGCTCAGCCTATTTCCCGCATTTCTGCTGCTCGCCGTCTTCACGTTTTATCCGTTCCTGCGCGGCGTGATCATGGCCTTTCAGAATTACGAATTGTTCAACCTCAACAACGTCGATTTCGTCGGACTCCAGAATTTCGAGACGGCTTTCCGCGACAGCAAGTTTCTCACCGCGCTTCAGAACAGCGTATATTGGGTCTTCTTCTCGCTCGTCTTTCAGTTCTTTATCGGACTTGCGCTCGCGCTTATGCTCAAGAAGCAATTCCGCGGACGCGGCGTCTATCAGGGCTTCGTATTCTACTCCTGGGCGCTGTCCGGGTTCCTGATCGGCCTGATCTGGAAGTGGCTGTTCAATTCCCAATACGGCGTCATCAACGACCTGCTGCTTAAGACCGGCATCATCCACGAGCGGATCGGCTTCTTATCGGACCCGCATTGGGCCATGTTCTCGGTCATCGTCGCGAACGTATGGTACGGCATCGCCTTCTTCGCCATCATGCTGCTTGCCGCCCTCCAGTCCGTGCCCGGCGAATTGTACGAAGCGGCCGATATCGACGGCGCCAACGCGTTCCGCCAGTTTTTTAACGTGACCCTGCCCTATATTATGCCGACGATCATCGCCACGACGCTGCTGCGCGTGATCTGGATTTTCAACGACCCGACGCTCATCTACGGGATGACCAACGGCGGTCCCGCCGGGAGCACGCATGTGCTGTCCTCCCTCCTCATGGAAAAGCTGCTCGCCGGCAATTACGGCATGGCGTCCGCGATCGGCGTCATCATGCTCGCGATTCTGATGCTGTACACGATTTTCTACCTGTTCGTGACGAAGTCCGAGAAAGTGGGTGACTTCTGATGGCCGTCAAAGCGACCCTCAAGGGATTAAAGATCTTCTATCTGGCGCTGCACCTGGCCGTGGTCGTATTCCCGCTGTACTGGATCGTCATCACGGCCTTCAAGCCCAAAGGCGACATCTTCAAGCTGCCGATCTCGTATTGGCCGACGCATTTTTCTCTCAGTAACTTCGACCGCATTTTTACGGTTTCCAAGTTTCATGTGTATATCATGAACAGCTTGATCGTGTCGATCGTGTCCGCCGTCGCCGTCATCGTCATCTCGATTTTGTGCGCTTACGTCATGGCGCGCTTCTCGTTCCGCGGCCACAAGCAGATCATGCTCGCGTTTTTCCTCACGCAGATGCTGCCTGGCTTCGTATCGCTGGCGCCGCTGTACCTGATGATGTCGGACATGGGGCTGACGAACACGCGGATGTCGCTCATCCTGCTGTACACGACGGGCTCCATCGCCTTCTCGACCATTATGCTCAGAGGCTTCTTCCAGCGCATCCCGGCCAGTCTCGAGGAAGCGGCGATGATCGACGGCTGCTCGCGGATTACGTCGCTGTTCCGCATCATTATCCCGGTCATGCTGCCGGGGATCGCTTCAACGTTTATATTCGCCTTCGTTCAGAACTGGAACGAATTGTTCCAGGCCGTCATGTTCATCGATACGAATTCGCTGAAGACGCTGCCGGTCGGGATGAATTCATTCGTGCTGAAGTTCGATATCGATTGGGGATCCATGTCAGCCGGAACCGTCATCTCTGTTATCCCTACGATCATCATGTTCGCCTTCGCCCAGCGCTATATCGTCGAGGGCTTGACGCAAGGGGCAGAGAAGGGCTGAGCAAGTTTCTTGCGGGATAGGAGCAGGTATATATGACAACAAGCGAGAGAGACAAAAATCATTTTTATACGCAAGTATCGCACGATTCGGTAGACAGCCGCCACCAAGGCGCCATCACGATGCCGGTCTACCAGAGCAGTCTGTTCGCATTCGAGACGCACCAGAAGTTCGATGAGGCGATGCAGGACGTGCTGGCCGCCTCCGTTTACTCGCGAGGCAATAACCCGACGGTCATGTACCTGGAGGAAAAAATCGCGCGGCTCGAAGGCGGAGAAAGCGCGCGCTGCTTCGCTTCGGGCATGGGCGCCATCTCCGCCGTCATCTTCGCGCTGGTCGGTTCGGGCGAGCATATCGTCTGCGTCGACCAGGCTTACGGACCGACCCGCGAGCTGCTCGTCGACCTATCGGCGCGCTTCGGCGTCGAAGTCACCTTCATCGACGGCAAAGATACGGAAGGCTTCGCGGCTGCGATCCGTCCGAATACTAAGCTGTTCTACCTGGAGAGCCCGACGTCGGGCCTGTTCGAAATGCAGGACCTCCCCGCGCTCGCCAGCCTGGCAAAGGAACACGGCATCATCACGGCTATCGACAATTCCTGGGCGACGCCGTATTTCCAGAAGCCGCTCGCCATGGGCATCGATCTGGTCATGCACTCGCTCACCAAATACTTCTCGGGCCATAGCGACAGCCTCGGCGGCGTCGTCGTCGGCAGCCGCGAGCTGATCGGCCTGATCGGCCACCGCAGTTACCTGAATCTCGGCGCCGCGATGGCGCCGCAGACCGCGTCCCTGATTACGCGCGGCCTTCGCACGCTGCCCCTGCGGCTCGAGCGCCACCAGGCCAGCGCGCTCAAGATCGCGGCGCATCTGGCATCCAAGCCGGACGTCGTGCGCATCAACCATCCGGGGCTGGCAGGCTACCCGCAGAAAGAGCTGGCCGACCGCCTGCTGAGCGGTTACGGCGGCCTGTTCTCGTTCGTGACGCGCCACAGCGTGGAGAAAATGAAGCAATGGGCGACCGACCTCGACTACTTCCGCATCGGCGTCAGCTGGGGCGGCTACGAGAGTCTTGTCACCGTCGGCGCAGCCCCCGCCAAAGATACCGAAGTCGGCGGCGCGCTGGCAAGCGTGCGCATGTATATTGGCATCGAGGATCCGGACGAGCTGATCGCGGATATCGAGCGGAATTGGGCGAAGCTGTATGAGCCTATGTTGGAAGGCCATACTTTATAGCGTGCGCATGCAGCGAAAACAGGATGCCGGCCCCGCCATGTAGCGCTGTACAGCGTCTCTTTGCCCCGCGTGACCTCTCGGCCCCGCCATGTAGCGCTATACAGCGTCTCTTTGCCCCGCGTGACCTTTCGGCCCCGCCATGTAGCACTGTACAGCGTCTCTTTGCCACGGGTGACCTCTCGGCCCCGTAATGTAGCGCTGTAATTCCTGAGAGCGCAGGCGTAGGCGGTGTCCCTACTATATACCTCTTTCCTGACGCAAGTCTGTCGTATGGCGTTAATCGGGCATAAAATGCAAAAAACGAGCTGTCCAAAGTCATGAAAATGACCGAGGGCGGCTCTTTGCTTTTAACGCGAAAAGATACCGTTTCTTCAATTAACTTTGTCGGCCTGGCCAAGAGAAGCGCCTACGTTGAGAATGAAAATCTTTTGTAGGATCCATAAAATGTTCATTTGCGCGCGGGAACGAATCGTGATAAGTTTTAATTAATTATTATATAATAATTATTCTAATGTAGAACGAAAGGAAGATGGGCATGAACCAATACGATTTCCATCACCTTGACCACGTCAAAGAGCAAAACACCTCCAAAAAGACGCTTTGGATTACGCTGACTTTGACTTTGTTTTTCACCATCGTAGAAATCGTGGGCGGACTTGTGTCCAACTCCCTCGCCCTGCTCTCCGATTCGGCGCATATGATCTCCGATGTGCTGGCTCTTGGCCTCAGCATGGTCGCCATCTACATGGCCACCCGCAAGCCCAATCGGAAGTACACATTCGGCTTCCTCCGGTTTGAGATTATTGCTTCGTTTCTGAACGGTCTTGCGCTCGCCATCATTGCCGCCGGCATTTTCGTGGAAGGGATCAAGCGTATCGTCCATCCTCAAACTGTCGATATGCCAATTATGTTAACGATCGCATCCATCGGCCTGGTCGTGAACATCGTTCTGACGATCGTACTCAGCCGCAGTATGAAGGAAGAAGACAATCTGAACGTAAAAAGCGCGCTTTGGCATTTTATCGGAGACCTGCTTAGCTCCATCGGCATTATCGTATCCGCGATCGTCATCCACTTTACCGGCTTCTTCCTGTTGGACCCGCTGATCAGCATGGTCGTGGGCGCGATTATTTTTGCGGGGGGGTCCAAGATTATTCGCGAATCGTATCTCGTGCTAATGGAATCGGTCCCCGACAAGTTCGATCTGGACGCCATTCGCAAAGATCTTAACGACCTGGACATCGTCGTGGACGTACACGAGCTTCATCTGTGGGCGGTGACGACGGAGCACTATTCGCTAACCGCGCATGTTTTCGTGAAGCAAGGGATCGAGCCCTTCTGCGCCATTTTGGCGATCAACGAGATTTTGAAAAACAAATACGGCATCGCGCATTCGACGATCCAGATCGAACACCCGATCCTGCACGATCACGGAGAATACGGCAAAGCGTTTATGCTGAGGCAGGCATAAGCCCGTCTGCCTCATCCTCACGCAAGATGTCCACCCGCAAGAGCCATATCGCTTATGATCCGCGAAGGCTGTCCCGCGCGAAGTGCAAATCCAGCAGCAGCTCGGCAGCCTTCCGGAAATACTCGCCGTCATGCTCCGACTCATCCACATACCGCTTCATGACGAACCCTTCGTACAACATCCTCAACTGCGCAGTCAGCTCCTCAGGCTGTCGCGCCGCGCCTTCTCGCGCAATCTCCTGGACCCGGGACCAGAAGCGCCTCTGAATGTCCAGCAATTTCACGTGGGCGGGGTGATCCGGATCCGGGAATTCGACTGCCGCGTTCAAACACGGACACCCCCGGTAATCCGGTAATTTCATCCGTTTGCTCACATCTCGTATAAGCGCATAGAGCTGTTCCTGGGCGGAGTCCGGGTACAGCTTCTTCAGCTTCTCCAACCGATCCAGCTTGAGCTCGTCTCTGGCGTCGAGATAGGCAACCGCCAGATCGTCCTTCGTCGCGAAGCTCCGATAGAAGCTTGCCTTGGCGACGCCGGATTCCTTAATGATCCGATCGATGCCGACCGCCCGAATGCCCTCCATGTAAAATAATTCAGAGGCGACCCGCAAAATACGGTCTCTGGCCGATTCTTTTTTCATCCGCGACCCCTCCTTAAAATTCGTCAAAAAAGATGCATTGACATGAGACAGATCTGTCTGTATCATTTCGTCGTGAAGAGACAGACCTGTCTCATCCATTATAGGTACGCCTCTCGCCTTCTGTCAATCAAGCGAGCTGTGCGAAAGGGGAACTTGTCTATGCCTAACACACTTGCGGACGCGCTGGACGCGTCTGCCCCGTCGGTGCGGCCTTTCGAGCCTGCATCCGAAGGAAAAAAACGCAGATCGCGTCTGATGCTGCCGGCGCTGCTGCTGCCGGTATTCATGGCCGTGTCGAACGTGTTCATCGTGAACGTGGCGACGCCTTCCATTCAGAAGGGACTCGGGGCCGGGTTCGCGGACATCCAATTCATGCTTACCGGGTATACGCTCACCTTCGCCGTGCTGCTCATTATGGGCGCCCGGCTGGGCGACCGGTTCGGACGCCGGAGAATGCTGTTCATCGGCGTGGCTTTATTTACGATCGCCTCTCTGTTATGCGGCATCGCTTCCCATGTGTCTGTGCTCATTGCCTGGCGCGTCTTGCAAGGCGTCGGGGCCGCTCTGTTTATGCCGCAAATTTTATCCTTGATTCAGGCCAATTATCCTTCGGAACGCCGAGGCGCGATATTCGGCATGTACGGAGCTACGCAAGGAATAGCGGCGACGGCCGGACAGATTATCGGCGGGCTGCTCCTGCGCATGGATCTGTGGGACCTGGAATGGAGAGCGGTATTTCTGATCATCTTCCTCCTTGGGGCTCTCATCCTGATAATGATTCCGTTTATTCCGGAATCCAGCTCGCCGGACCGCGCTGGACTGGATTGGTTCGGAGCCGCGCTCGCCGCGGCCGGCTTGCTGATGCTCGTCTATCCGCTTGTGCAGGGACAGCGCCAAGGCTGGCCCGCCGCACTGATCGTCAGCTTGATTTTGTCGGCCCCCGTGCTGACGCTGTTCGCCTGGTACGAGCGGCGGCTGTCGCGACGCGGACGGCTCCCCTTTATGAATGTCGATCTGTTTAGACATCAAGTGTTCACGTTCGGCATTCTCGTCGTGCTGCTGCTCATGTCGTCGATGGGCGCCTTTTTCCTTGTCGCCGCCTACATGCTTCAGCTCGGACTTCATTTCTCGGCGCTGCAGGCAGGCCTTGTCATCGGCGCGATGGGGATGGGCTACTTCCTCGCCTCTCTGTTCTCTTCCCGCGTCGCCGCGAAGCTTGGCACCCACGTGCTGACCGTCGGCTCCGTTCTGACGACGGCAGGCTATCTACTGCTGGCCTGGGCGGTCCAGACGACCGGGCTTTCCTCCAACATCGGCATATGGATCCCCGCGCTGGCCGTGCTCGGCATCGGTCAAGGCTTCGTCGCCGCTCCGCTGACGAATATCGTATTGGCGAAAATCCGCACGACTGACATCGGCTCCGCATCGGGCGTCATGACCACGAGCATTCAAATCGCCCAAACGATCGGCATCGCCCTGATCGGCATCGTATGGCTGAGCGCGCTTGACGCCCGAACCGGAGCGACCTCCGCTTATCCCGACGCGTTTAACGTCAGCCTGTATGTGCTGGCCGCCGCCAGCGCACTCATCCTGCCGCTGGCTTTGATGCTCGCGAGGCGGAACAGGGCCCGGCAGACGTAAAAAGAAAAAGTTTCCGCAACGGCAAAGCCGCTCCTCTCCCCATTCAGGGATGAGAAGCGGCTCGCGCCGGCTATGCCGGCAGGGTACGATTGAACCGGCTTACCACTTAAAAGACTTGCAGCCTTTGGCCTTCAGGGCCAGCTCGGGTTTACTCGGCGTGAAAAGATCGAGAATATTTTTGCCCAAATTCTCTTCCTTTCCTTTCACCGAAAACTTATCTATCGGACTGAACAGGTCGGTCTTGAACGGGCCCGCTTCGAATTTTCCGATCGGCTCGACTTCCAGGCACCCGCCTTCCCATCGATCCTTCAGCTTGACGCCGACCGTCAGAGCCAGCGGGCCTTTGACGATTTTGGCAGTCGCTTCGACCGACAACCCGTCCGCGGTCAAGCCCTCGAGCGGCGCAATATCCAGGCCGCCCCCGACGCCAAAGCCCGCCTCCAGACAGGAGGAGAAACCTTCGTTGTTAAAGCAGACGCGCCCGCCCCCGCCGATTCCGTCATAGGCGGTCGCCCCGATGCACATCGTCCCGCACGGATCGCGGTACTGCACCGGATTGTTATTGACGTAGGCATACAGATTCGCCTGGCCGCTCTCGAACAGAATCGGATCGCGCGCCGTCCAGCGGCCCGACAGCGTATCCAGGTCCCGCGTCCCGAACCTCACCAGTCCCGTACCCCGGTCCTCCAGTCCGCCCGCATATCCGATCGCCAGCGCGAACCCTGGATTCGAATCAGACAGCAAGCCGCCGTAACTGTCATACTTTAGCCGCTTGACGACCTTCCCTTGACCGTCCAGCACCTGCTGCGGCGTCCCTACGCCGTCCGTAATCACATAATAACGGACGTTGCCCCGCTCCAGCCCGAGCAGCAGGCCGTCCTGGTCGTACAGGTAATTCGTCAGCTCCCCGTTTTCGTTGACCGTGCTCGTTACCAGCTGCAGCGATGTCGGGTCTCCGTAAAAATACTGGATCGAATGCCCGGCTCCGTCCTCGCGGTACGTTTGTCTGCCCAGCGCGTCGTACGCATAGTTGTACGTCACGCCGCTTACTGACGCTGTCAGCAGCTCCCCGCGGGCGCCATACTTGAACGTGTCCGCGCCGCGCTGTCGAAGATAGCCGTCTTCGTCGAAGCTGTACGCCGTACCGCCCACAGCCATCAGTACGTCATGCTGCCCGTAGCTGCTCGTCATCCGTTCCGAACCCGTTACTTCGCGGACGATTCGGTTTTTGTTCGCATCGTATTCGTACGCTTCCGACGTCGCGCCTTCAGGACCGCTGCGCTGCACGTTCGTCAGCTGCCCATCCAGGTCGAACATATAGACGGTAGTCTCCGTGCCTTCCGGTGTAGTCACCGTCAAGCTCGCGACGCTGCCGCTCAGATCGTATTCAGGCTTGATCCGGTAGACTTCAAGGCCGCCAAGCGTATAAATACGCTCCTTCTGCCGGCCCAGCTCGTCGTAGGTCTGCGTCACCTGCAGCTTGCCGTCATTCATCCCCGCCACGCTTCCGTTCGGTCCGGTTCGGTCGAACGTGAACGGTCCGTACTTGACCAGCCGGCCCATGTCATCCCTGCGCATATCGGTTGTCACGTTAGCCGTCTGCGACACGCCATAGACCATCCTGGTGACGGAAGTCTGGATCTTTGTCAAATGGGCCAATACGTCGTAGGAATAATCGTAAACGCCTTTGGCCTTGCCCGTGATCGTCTGCTTGCTCACCAGATCGCCGACATACGCGAACTCGTTGGTTTGCGGCAGCGATCCGGGGGCTTGGCCGACACTTTCCAGCTTTTTCGCCCGGTCCGTATGGTCCGCATATTCGAACGTGCGCAGGATATCCGCATCGTTCATGCCGGTAATCCGCTTGCCGCCTGCCGTATCGTAGACATAGTCGATCTGACGGCCGCCGCGCAGCGTCGACCGCTCCAACTTGCCGCCGGCGCCATGCGCCAGGCTGATCCAGTCCGGCCCTTCCGCGGACGCTAATCCGTCAAACTGGCCCAGCTCATTGTAGCTTTGCTGGTATGTCGTGCCGTCCGGCATCGTCAGACCAGTCAGCTGCCCCAGCTCGTCGTACGAGCTGCCGTATACTTTGCCGCCCGGCGTCGTGGAGGAGATCAACCGGTCGGCTTCGTCATAAGCGAACGATCTTTTCCGGCCGGCCGCATCCGTCAATGCGGTGAGCCGGTTCCGTTCGTCGTACGTGTACTTGGCGAGCTGTTCCCCTTGCGTTGACTGGGCGAGCCGTCCTTTCTCGTCGTACGTGTATACGATCGGTGCAAGCTGCTGCCCTGGGTATTCCACCTGTACGACCCGACCGTATTCATCGTAGGTGAAAACCTGCTTCAACCCGTCAGGCCCATTCTCGGTCAATTGCCGGGTCGCCGCTTCGTATTTAGACTCGGTTACGGAAGTCCCCGTTTTGTTCGTATACGTCAACGATTTCAAGCTCCCGTCCTCATTAAACGCCACCGCGCGCGATTCGTTGAAGATCGCCTTCTTGCCGTCAGGCTGCGTCAGCGTCGCCTCCTTCATGACCGGCACGTCCATGTCCCAGCGCGGATCGCCCGTCATCGTCTTCGTCATGACGCTTCCGTCCGGAAGCTCGATCCGTTCGCTGCCCGGCCGCACCGTAGCGACCAGACGCGTGCCGTCCGGACCGGTCGTCGTCCGCTGCAAGCCGCCTTCGATCCTTTTCGTCTCGTATACGGTCGAACGTCCCTCCGCATCTGTATAGGTGACGGTCGTCCCGTCGGCCGTATCCGCGCGGTTCAGCGTCTGCACGCCTCCCGCCCCGTTCTCGGCGCGAATCAGCAGTCCGTCTTCGTCATAAGCGTAGCTGCTGGTCTGCTCCAGCGGATCGACGAACGTTTGCAGCAGTCCGCCGGCATCGTACGTCATCCGATACGTTTCTCCGGCCGGGCTTGTCACCGCAACCAAACGTCCCTGCTCATCCGTCGTCAGCTCCGTCCGCTGTCCGCCGGCTCCGATAATCGCCAACGGCTTGCCTGCGCTATCCCGTTCGATCGACATCTCATTGCCGCTTCGGTCGGTAATTCGTATCAGACGGCCTTCTTCGTCATAACCCAGCTTGGTCAACACCGCATCTGTCAAGGCGTCCGTCGTCTGCGCATGCGTTTGGTCCCCGCCCTTGAACGCATAGACGACCTGACCACCTTCGTCGGGCGTCTCAAGCAGGCTATCAGCCTCTTTCACCAGAAAATAGCGGACCCGATCACTCTCCGTTACGACAATACGTCCGCCGTCGGCGGTAACCGCCGTCAGGTTAAACTTCTGCGTCGCCTGGTCCATGACCCATGACGGAGTCTCCAGCTTCTCCAGAAGTCCGTCCTGCGCAACCCGGTAAACGTCCCTGCCTCCGGCTCTGAAATAAAGCCGGTCCTGCGCGTCCAGGAAAAGCCTACTTAGTCCGCCGACATAGTAACTCGAAAGGAAGAAAAACTCGGCTTCCGTCGCCTTCATGCCATGAGCGGCCGGCCTGCTCCCAGGCTCATCGAGCAGCACGCCCGCCACCCGGGACAAGGTGCCGTCCGGGCTTAGCTTGCGGATCCGCGTGAAGGCGCGGCTGTCGGGATATATCGTCCCCCCAGTCGTATCGGTCATATAAAGAGAGCCGTCGCTTCCTATCCTGATCTGCTCCACCGCGCCGATTCCCGCCTTGTCGCCGGGACCGCTGTCCTTGCCTTTAGCCATATGATCTCCAAGCGTCTGGAGGATGCCGTCCGGACCGATCTTGTACAGGGTGGTTCGGTACGGAACCAAGTTTTGATCGCCCGGCCGAGTCGGGTAGGACGTGAAGTAGACGGAACCGTCCGGACTTGCAGCCAACTCGACGATGCCTGCCAGCGCTACGCTCGTGGCCTCCGCTCCATCAGGCAGCGGCGTTGTAGGGCCTCTTCTGCCCGTGCCTGCAATAACCTCCCAATCGGTCTGTCTCTTCGTTTTGCGAAGCAGCTGGTTTTTGTCGGTATCGTAGCTATAGATCGTCCCTTGCGCGTCAACCGCGATGACGCTCCCGTTGGACAGCGGAACCTCCGCCACCTTAACGACTTTTCCGCTCGGATCGAGTCCTAAAATCGCTCTGCTCCGATTGAAGAAGTTGACTGCTGAATAATAAATCCACCCGTCCATGCCGGTTGTCATCGTACCGTAGTCGATGGTATACCCTTGGAACGAGAAGTCCACTTCGCCCCGCAGCGACTTGGTTTTAGTCTGTGTCGTGCCGTCTCCCAGCAGCAGTCTCTTCGAGCCGTCATCGTAAATATGATGCGGATCAAGGCTCCAGCCTGCAACGCCGGCTTCCGCGTACGGGTTGCGCGGGCTCTCCAGCGCTCCGTGCCATTCCTGGCCTACGCTGACCTCGGAGGTGTCCCGCATTCCCGAGAATACGGAGGAAGGTGCAGCCGAGATCCGGCCGAAGCTGCGCTCGAATTCGCCGTTTGTCGGATAATACTGAGCCTTATACACATAATCGACGCGGACCGTGTAAGGATGGGAGCCTGTCAGCTCGCGACCGTAAGCATCCTTGCCGTCCCACTCGAACGTATAAGTCTTGTTCGGAGACGGAGCGAAGCTCGCACGGTACAGCTTGCCGCCGATCTGGATGCTCACGTTCATCCTCCGCAGAGAAGCCGGCAGCGGCTTGCCGTCGCTCACCGGAATTTCCAGCGTCGACTTCGCCTTGTAGCCTTCCTCCCGCTCGCTCATGTAGTTCAGCATGTACGGCGTTCCTGCGATCGGGATCTGCTGCCCCAACGTCTGGTTCTGACAGCCGATGATCGAGCCTTTCTTCTTGCACGGATCGTCTTCCTTCTTCCGCTTCTCCCAGGGCTCCCGATCCGGCGGCGATTCGGCGTCTCCCGGAGGTCCGTACGGCCAGTTGTGGTCATAAGGCGTGAAGTGCGTGATCGGCACCCGCCACAGCGTTTTCCCCGGTGCATACAGCTCCGCGAGCTTGCGCAGCTCCTCCTCCGTCACGCCCAGCTTCGCCAGCTGCTCCTCGCCGTCCGCTTCGCCGTCTCCGTCCGCATCGATTGCGGCCAAGCCGTTCTTCACCGAGACGATCTTGATCACCTTGCCGTTCGGCGCCGCGATCCAACGCCCTTTCTCCCGGTCATAGTACGCATTCGGCACCGCTTCCCCGACCGGGAAGCCGATGAAGTTGTCCAGGTAATGGTACACTTCCCGGTCGAAGGTCACCTCCGTCGCTCCCGCCTGCACCGCTTCGTCCGCCGACAACTCCACCGCATACGTATACGCCACGTACGGCGGCAGCTCGCCCGGCATCGCCTTCGGACCCTCCGGTCCTGCCGTATACTCCGTGGACCGGAAGCTGATGCTAGTCAGCGGCTGCTCGGTCCCGTCCGGCAGCCTCATCGTCGCCGTCGTCCCCGCGGGGAACAGCACCGTCGACTGGCGGGTTCCGTCCTCATCCGTTACCGGCGTACCTTGCGCTGCCTGGAGCTCCGTGCTGTCCTCCAGCTGCACCTGCGTCACCTTGCTGTCGTACGCCGTCAGCACGACGTCTTCCAGATGTTCGTAGTCTCCCGGCGTCGCCTGCTTTTTCCGCTGAACGGTCATGTATCCGTCCTTCTCGTATTGCAGCGTCCAGATCCCGTCTCCGTTCACGGCCAGGTCGAACATCCCGTCCGCTCGGCTCAGCGTCTGCCCCCACTCCGGATGATCCAGCACCGTGATGCGTACGCCGCCGACCGGCGCCTGGGCCGAATCCAGCACGCGCCCTCGCAGCACGCCTGCGCGATCCGCTTCGATCGCGCCCGGCTGCACGCCAGTCTGAATCGGATTCGGTCCTGTGTACAGGAAGTCCGTCATCTCCTGGAAGCTCGCCTGGCCCGAGGCCGGCAGCTCCGACGCTACGCTGCCCGGATCGGGCGGCAGATTGCCTCCGCCGCCGGTCGGCGTTGCTTGCACCGCGCCGGACTTGGCCGACTCGTTGTCGCTCTCGTCGTATGCCGATACGGCCAGCTCATAGGCGATGCCGCCCGTCAGGCCAGTCGCCGTGTAAGAGGCGCCTATTCCGGCCTCAAGCGCTGCACCCCACGAGCTTGCCCCTGCCGCCCGGACATAGACCCGGTAGCCGGCCAGATCGTCTTCCTCGTTCGCCGTCCAGTTCAGCGCGATCCGCCCTTCTCCAGCCACGGCGGCCAGCCCGGCAGGCACGGCCGGCGGCGTCGTGTCCGGCTCCTCTTCGCTCAGCGGCGTCGCGCTGACGATCGCCGACATGTGAGAAATATTGCCGCTCGTGTCGTACGCCGCAATGGCGAACTCGTACGTCCGGTCATGCCAGACGTCGAGCACCGTATACGTCGTCTCCAGGCCGACGTCGACGCCTCCGCTCCAGGTCTGGCTTCCCTGCACGCGGCTGTAGATCCGATAGCTGTCCAGATCGACTTCGATGTTGGCCGTCCAGCTCAGCTCAATTTTCCGAACGCCCGGCTCTGCCTTCAGCCCGCTCGGCACGGCTGGAGGCTCCCGATCCGGCGTCTGATCGCCCCGCGGCGTCTCGCGCCTCGTCTGGGATTTGGCCGACTCGTTGCCGCTCGCATCGTAGGCGCTCACGGCAAAATCGTACGTCGTGCCGTTCGTCAGTCCGGTGATCGTATGACCGCTCTCGCGTCCGGGCTTGTCGAACTCGCTCCAGGCCGCTCCGTCGGATACGCGCCAGTAGATCCGGTAGCCGGCCTGATCGTCCTCCGAGCTCGGATCCCAGGTCAGCATGACTTTCCCGTCCCCCGCCTCCGTCCTCACGCCGCCCGGAACCTCGGGCGGTGTTACATCCGGCGGCGGACCGTCCGCTTTAGGCTTCGCCCGGACAAGCTCCGACTTCGCAGACGCATTGCCGCTTTTGTCGTAGGCCGCTACCGCGAATTCGTAGGCCCGGTCGTTGGTCAGCCCTTTCGCCGTATACGACACGGACACGCCCGCATCGGCCTGGATGGTCCACGCCTCGGTCCCTTCCTCGCGCCCGTAGATCCGGTAGCCGGCCAAGTCGCTCTCCGCATTCGCCGTCCACGCCAGCGCGATCAGCCCGTCGCCGGGCTCCGCCTTCAGTCCGCCCGGCACAGCCGGCGGCGTCAGGTCCGGCTGCGTGCCCCCTCCGCCACCGCCGCCTGAACTGGGCACCCGTCCGTCAAGGCGAAGCACGCCCAGCTCCAGCCTGTCTCCGGCCTTGGGGGCTGTGAATGTTCCCGGCGCTTCCGTACGGACGCATTTGCAGCCATCCGACTTCGCCGCTTCACTGTCCAGTAAACCGAGCGCCTGCTTCGCCTGCTCGGTCTGCAGCAGCTCCGGCTCGGTCGTCCCCGACTTCGCAGCCGCCGCGCGGATGCTGTCGTCCGCGATATAAGACAATCGGTATACGCGCTCCGGCTCGACATACGCGGTGAAAGAACCGTCGGCCTTCGTTATCGCATAAAAAGTCGGATTCGTCGTAAACGCCAGAACGATGCCGGCCGCCGCTTTGCCGTCGTCTCCCGTCAACTTGCCTTCCAGCACGGCTGCCTTTCTTGCAACCAATTCATAGGCTGTCGTACCTGGCATCCAATCCACGCTTCGGAAGCCGGCGACGCCGTCGCTTGTCGCATAGATATCGTACGACCCGCTCTCCCACTCTCCAGGCAGCACAAATTTGCCTTGCGCATCCGTCCGCCCCGAGGCGAGCTGAGCCCGCTTGCCCTTCGCGTGAACGCGAACGAGCGCATGGGCCAGCGGCTGCCCTTCATCCGACTTGACTGCAACAGTCAGCGGAGCCGCCTTGTCCGGACCTTTCAGCAGCTTCAAGGTGCGATGGAGCGCCACCGCCGCTTCCGCGCGAGTGAGGCTCTTCTCGCCGCGGAATGCGCCGTCCTCATAGCCTTGAACAATGCCGGCCTCATGAAGAGCCGAGATCGCCGGGGCCGCCCAGGCCGGAATCCGGCCGCTGTCGGTGAATTCGACCGCTCGTTCCGCCTTCCGGCCCGTCAACCGTCCCAGCATGACGGCCGTCTCCTGGCGGTTTAAAAGCGCCTGCGGCCGGAAGGCGCCGGTCGCATCCCCCTGCACCAGCCCCATACGCGCCGCCTTGTTCACGTCCTCCGCATACCATTCATCCTTGACATCGGTAAAAATCGCTTCCTGCGACTGATCGCCTTCGACCAGCCCATTCTTCGGCAGCTGGGCCAGCAGCCGATTCAGCATCACGGTGAATTCCGCCCGGGTCACGGCCCGGTCTGGCCGGAAGGTTCCGTCTTCATAGCCGTTCACAACGCCCGCGTCCGCCAGCTCCCCAACCTCGGTCGTAGCCCACGCGGGCAAGCGGTCGCTCCATCCCGCAGCGCCGCTGCCTGCGCTTTCGCCGCCGCTCGCGCTTTCCATGCTCCCCGGCCCCGCCGCAGTCTCCGCAGCGCCCGCCGGCACGAGCGGCTGCACGGCAAGCACCGCTGCCAGCAGCAGCGGCATATACCGTTTGATCAGCTTTCTGTACATTTTCGTGCCTCCTCACCCTGACTGTTTGACATAGTATAGCGGCCGCCCCGTTCCGCGCGTAAGCATCCATCCGACTAGACAAGTCACTGGAATTGTCATCCAATGTTGTCACCCCCTATGACAACTTGCGTCATATTAGTCCCGGGCGCGGCTATGCGCCTTAAAAACAAACAAGCCGCCGCTCCCCCATGCGGGAGAAGCAGCGGCTCGAGCGTTGCCGAATATGCAGTTTAAGACCGGTCCACTACTTCGCGTCGTTATGTTGTCGCCGATCCAAATGGTCTCTTCTCGCAGG
This sequence comes from Cohnella hashimotonis, assembly GCF_030014955.1. Taxonomy (NCBI): domain Bacteria; kingdom Bacillati; phylum Bacillota; class Bacilli; order Caryophanales; family Paenibacillaceae; genus Cohnella; species Cohnella hashimotonis. The sequence continues at coordinate 278,861 of NZ_JAGRPV010000001.1, read as the reverse complement.
CCGTCAACGTAACCGGTCCGATCAATCCGGCCGGCGCCGGTATGTCCCTGCGGAAGCCGTCTTCCGGGAAAGCCGGACCGAGCGTATTCGTGACGGTCACGCGGAAGCGATTGTCGCGAGGCTTCAGCAGAAGAGGCGGCAGCCTCCAGACATAAGGCGGGCAAATGCGCGGCGGCAGCTCGTGCCCGTTCAACTCGACGACGGCGATCTCTCCGACCTCGCCCAGATCCAGTGCGTGCAGGAGCTCCGGGGTATCGAGGTCGACCGAAGCTTCGTATACGACGCTGCCGCTGAACGTCTCCATCCCCGCGTATGCGTGCCAATTGCCGAGACCGCGAACCGCTTGCGCAGCAGGAATCGCAGTATCCGGCACGGGACTGCGAATGTCGGCAACGCGCCATCCGTCGACGGACAACAACTTGACCGGCTGCACGACGCTTATGCTTCCGTCCGCCTCGCGCTCGGTCCGGTGCCAGCTGTCCGGCGGTACGTCCGATGTCGTCAAGTGGCCGGGCTGCCCCTCTTCATCCGGACGGATGACGATGAAGCAAGCCTCGTAAGGCGCCAGCCGCACCGGCGCGCGAACCCGGCCTCCCGGCCGGTCGAACAGCGGCAGCGCCGCGATGCTGCCGTCCATCGGCGACCAGCGCTCGGGCCAGCCGTCTGCCGGAAATTCAACGAGCTCCTCGAAAGTTTCCTCCACGCTTTCGTTATTCAGAAAGAAAATGTCGAGCCCGTCCTTCCGGTAATGACAGAAACGCAGCTCCGGAAAAGGCCTGGCCGGCGCAATTCCGGGCGCCAGCGTCCGCGACAATTGAGAGGCCAGCTGCGGCAGCTCGACGTTTTCCCCGCCGCAAGCAGCCGCCTCGCCGACGGCTACGATTCGCCCGCCCGCGCGGGCGAATGCTTGCAGCCGGTCTTGCACCCGGGGCGGCAGCGTACGGATGCCCGGCAGCACGATCGTCGCGAACCGCTCGTCGCGGATGCGCAGTTCGCCCCTCTCGATCGCGCACCGCCCTTCGTCCGCCAGCAGATCCATCGACAGGATGTCGAAGTCGTACTGGCTTCGCATCAAGGCTTTGCATACGCCGTCCAACATGTCCCGGTCGCCTGCCCAATGCGCTTCAGCCGGATAGAGCACGGCGATCGCCGCGACATGCTGCGCCTCCCGAAGCATGAGGCAGGAGCGGTTCGCGTAGTCGCCCCATTGCCTGAAGTAGGGCCATAGCGGGTTATGGCCGCCGGCATAGAAGTGAGGCGGACAATCCGGGTCTGGATATATCGGGGAAAAAGCGTGCGGCACGTACCAGTTCGTGCCTCTGGCCGTCATCCAGTCGGTCATCCACTTCATCTCGCGCAGTCCGAGATCCCAGCCGTAGGCGCCGAAGTTTTCGCACATGACGAGGCTCGTGCCGACTTCAAGATGTGCGGCCGACTGCGCCAGCTTGGCCAACGTATATTGAAAAAAGTCGGGATACGGCAGGTCCCTGTAGTGCTTGAACTGCGGAAAATGCTCCTCGCAGGAAGAACGCTTCTGCTCCGAATCGAACTGCCGCAGCACGAAGTCATAGCCGCCCATATCGAAGTGCTTCGTTGCGCGGAAAAAATGGCCGACGCCGTAACCGTGATGCATGTGCGCATGATTGTCCTCGACGATATGGCCGATGAAGCGGACGTCGTTCGCATGGCACCAGCGTTGAATGCGGCCGAAGAAGTTTTCCGCGAACAACGCCGTCAGATGATCCATGAAGTCGACCCGCACCCGGGCAGTCTGCTCGCCCGAATCGAACCATAGCAGCTCGAGGAAGTCGACAAGATCGTACCCCTTCGCCTCGGCGAATGTCCGGAGAAGGACGCGCGACCAAGGGAAACACGGCGTCTCTTCCCCGAACAGCACGTCGTAGGAGCCGAAATTTTCGAAGCTCGTTTCGTCGCCGAAGAAGCCTTTGATCGTTGTCCCCCAATATTCCGGAAAGCGCGATTTAGTTGCCTCGTATGTCAGCTCGATGAAGCAGTCCGTCACTTCGGGGCACAGGTAATCGACCATCTTCTCGAACATCCGGCCGCTCCAGGAGGGCTTGATGCCGATCGTATGGATCGTCCATCGCACATCATCGGTGCCTTCCGCCTCCTCGCTGTCCGCCCAGGCGTTCAGCGCCTGAAGATCGGCAAGCGCAACCCGTTCGCTTGTGTCTTCCCGCACGCAGACGACCTTCAGCACGGCGTCATCGGCGAACGATGCGGCTCCCCATTCACGGGCTTGCCCGCCTGTCCACCGAAACGTCTCTTTGGCCAGCACCAGCATGCGATAGTCCGGCATCTTAGTCAGCACTTTACCGCCCGCGATCCCTGACGGATAATATTCTTCGTCGAATATCCATACTTCCATGCCGCGGCTGCGGGCTTCGTCGAGGCAAATCCCGACGTCGCGCCACCATCCATCGCCCAGGTAATCGAGGTGAGGGCGCGATTCAATGACGAACCCGCCGCACCCGGCGTCATCCATCGCTTGGATCTCTCGCCGCAGCGTCTCCTCCGTCTCCCGCGGATCTCCATGCAGCCAGAGGAGCGGGTACAGGCTGCGGGGAGGGTTCGCGGAAGCGAACTGCCGGCGCAGCGTATCGGCATTGCTCATAGCCTATCAGCCTCCTTGTCGTCTGCTTACGCCGATTATAGCAATCGGACGGCAAGACAAAGGAGGCTGCGGCTCGCATATGAGGTGGACGATTTGATTAAATTATGTATACTTATTCGAGTAATACCAAGCTGTTATATGAGTGCGACACGGAGGCGGAGTCATGAGCAATCGAATTGTCCCCTATCAAGAATCCTACCATGACAAGTTGATCGATATCTGGTACGAAGCGGTGCGTCTTACCCATACGTTCTTAACGGAAGCGGACATTAACTTTTATCGCGATATGCTTCAAAGCGGAGCACTGCATCAAGTTGAAATTTGGATCGCGCTCAACGATAACAATGAACCGTCCGGCTTCATCGGGCTTGACGGAACAAAGATCGAGATGTTATTCGTTCATCCCGAATCCCATAGAAAAGGTGTAGGCAGCGGGCTCATCGAGCATGCCAGATCGATCAAAGGCAACCATCTTGAGGTCGATGTCAACGAGCAAAATGAAAATGCATACACCTTTTATAAGCAATTGGGCTTTGTGCGGATCGGAAGATCGGAGCTCGACCATTCGGGGAAACCGTTTCCTTTGCTTCATTTAGCGTTAGAAAGTCGGGTTTGACACGGATACCGTTTATAACTTCTTCCCTTTGCCAGACACGATTTTGAGCGTATCGTTCTCTAACTTGACCGTATAGGTACTGCTGTATTTGCTGAGTACCGTCTCTCCGTTTTTGTTTTCCCAAGCCTCTAGAATAACGGCGACCTGCGCTTCCTTCTCGGTTGCCGAGGTGACGGAAATGCTGGTAATAGACACGCTTTGCGTATTCAAATAGCCTTCCCGGAACTTCTCGTAAGCGGTTTTGGTCTGCCAGTTGCTGCCCAGTACGCTGTAGGCCGACACGTAATCGCCGCCGCTCACGCAATCGTAAAAGTATTGAACCAAGTATTGGGCGTCCGCAGACAGCGATTCCTTGGTATACCCGGACGAGGATGGCATATCTTCATCGTCCAAACTGAGGGATTCGCTTGCGAGCTGCTCATCCGGATGTGCGCTCCAGTCCTCAGCCATAGCAGCGATTTGGTAAAAAGGAATGCTAAAGCCGATGCTGCCTTGATCGTTCCCCGCCGAGTTGATGCCGATGACCTTGCCGCTGCTTTCCAATACGAGCGGGCCGCCGCTGTTGCCGTGCGTGATAGGCGCGGAAATTTGATAGATGCCCCGATACTTGATGTCATCGATATCCATATCGCGGTCCACGCCGCTGATGATGCCCGTCGTTACCGTATTATCCAAGCCCAGCGGACTGCCGAATGCCAGCACCGTGTCCCCGATTTCCGCCTTCGTTTCTTTATCGACGACGATCGGCTCCTTGCCGGCCAGCGCATCTACCCGCACCACGGCAACGTCTTTCTCCTCGTTCATGCCGATCAGCTTGCCGGAGTAGATGCTCATGTCGTTCGTTTTTACGCGTATTTTGAGCGCGCCGCTTACGACGTGGGCGTTGGTGATGACGTCGCCCTTGTCGTTGTACAGAAATCCGGAGCCTAATGACGAACCGTCTTCCAAGGTAACTTCAACGGATACGACGTGCTTCTGATCCTCGCGAATCATTTCCTTGAGATCCGGTTTGGCGTTTGCTTTGACCGTGCTGCCCGGCACCCCCAGCTTCGACTCCGCGTTTACTACGGGAGTGTCCCAACGTCCGTTCAGTTCATAAGCAGAGAAGCCTCCCGCAGCGAGAATCAAGACAGAGACTATGACCGTAATCCAATTTTTCATGGCGTTCCAGATGCCTCCTTTCTGTTAATTCAGATGCCATTCGGTGCGGGTCACGCTGACGGTGTCCATGCTTCCGAGGTTGTAGTAATAATCATAAAAAGTCCCCGTTTCCCCCGTATCCAATTCATTCGGCGTAACATAGACAGTCGCTTGGTCTACGATGTTTTTGTCGGCATCCAAAATATCGATATAAATGACCACATCGCTGATCGAACGCGTCGCTGTATTTTTGACAGTACCTTCTACATTGAAATAGCCATCGGCGTCCGTATAAGCGTTAATGGATATCAGCTTGACCGCCTGCGTACGATTTTTAGTGTCTTCCTGTGCGGCCGCTTCGATGGCTTGCTGAATGCGGCTGTTCTCGGCGTCTTCGAACGTTTTCTTCTGCTTTTCGACTTCCGTCTTCAGCGCGATCAGCTTTTGGTTCGCTTCATCATATTTCAACGCTTCCTCAATGGTGGACATGGCTTCGGCGAATTGCTTTTCCTTGAGCTGGGCCGAAGCTTCCTCATAGGAGATATCGACGATTTTCTGCTTGATTTGCTTCATCGATTTTTGCGCATCTTCGCCCTTGTATGCTTTCACGTTATTTAGCAGCGGAACGAGCTCCTCCACCGTTTTCTTCACCGCCGCGCCGGCATTGACCTGTGCGACGACAATTCGCTCTTCCATATTGGCGGCAGAGGCGGCAAGCTTCTCATACACCGGACCCGAGCGGGCGGCAAGCTCCGACTTCAGCTTATCGACTTCCTTGAGGGCATCCTCGTATTTTTTGTTCTTCAATTGACCATCCGTACCGGACAAACGGGATTGCAGGCTGATGGCATCCGTTAGCAACGCGCGGTCCGCCAGCAAGATCCGATGATCCGGCCGCTTTTCGATCGCGTCTTCGATGACCGCTTTGCCTTCGGCCAGCTTGCCTTCCAGCGCAAGCTTCTCCCCCTCCTGAAGCAGCCGGTCCACTTGACGGTTGATATTCATCTGATACAGGTAAACCGCGCCAATCAGCACCGCGGCGACAATCAGGCTAACCGTCGGCAGCAGCCAGACAAAAAGACCGATCCGACGCCTTGCGACAGGCACACCGGAAACGGCAACAGCCGACATGGGCGTACCGATTTCATAAGCGGCGGCGATCTCCGTCTCTGCGGACATGGCAACGGGTGATCTCCCCGGCTTCTCCCATTCCACGATTTCCGTCTGCGCAACGGGCTCTACGGGGCTGACACTGGCACCGCAGCGATTGCAAAATTTGCTGTCCTCCTGAAGCTTCGTACCACAATTCGAGCAAAACATTCCGGTTACTCCTTTTAAGCATTAATGGAAGAATGAAACGCAACACGAAAGCTATAATTTCGACAATTTCATATCATTTCCTTCTATTTCCTCCTTGTCGTAGCAGCTTAAAAAAGGTCGTGAAAGACTAAAGCCAATCAAGGTTCGAAATACGTCGTTAACTGGAGAAGACTTAATCGAACAGATTTTTAGTTTTGCATTAACTGAAATACGCTACTGTGTATGAACATGAAAGAAATCGCCCTTCAACTGACCTGAAAGGCCAAGCGAAGGCGATTTCATCGATTCTAAAGACTGAATTTTTCGGCTTAATCGCGTAGGAGGATAACGCAAATCCGAATTGAAACTTTAGGTGCCCTTTAATTACTATAACCTGTAACAGATTGAATAAATCCAGACTCAGCCTTAAATAGCGCATTAATTGTTCCAGTTATGTTGACTACTATTAAGTCGGACTCATCCTTCAAAATTTCAATATTTGCTCTGTAGTCCAATTTACCGGAATCCAGTTTAATTTCATGCACAGCCGATAAATCAACTCTCACAGAGACAGTATTACTATTCAATTCCACCCACTTTTCAGGAGGAAATTCAGCATAATATGGCATATCAAATATAATTGCAATAATGCGTCCTTCATCGTGAATGTTTACTTCAGCAATTCGAACGTTCTTAAGTTCAGGTACTTGTCCGTACAAACTAACTAGAAATTTGTTTTTATCCAAAGTTTCATACCACAATTCTTTTTCACCTCTTAAATGGATAGATGATTCAGTCATCATACTCATAAGCAGCACCTGAAAAATCAGGTTGCATGGAACTCGTCAAATCGCTTCGATTGCCGCGTGGGTCATAGTTGTGGCTTTCCTCAAACTCGCTGTTTGTCTGCACACGGACGAGCTTGTCGTAGGTGTACGTATGAGTGATGCTATTCTGGGTACGAGTTGCCCGCATTGTCATAATGCGTATGAATAATATTAACTTCCATACCATTGGCTTGTACATGCTTTAAGCTTGTCATATCAAAGCCGATATAGCCGTAATTCGTAAACATGTCGTTTCCATGCTTGCCGGATTGATTCCGGTCATTCCTCAAGTACATATACAGTTTTGCTATCCGGATACGTTTTTGTAGTGAGAACCCCCGAGTTCGGATTGTATTCGGCGAGATTGCCCGCAAGTTCATAGGCCTTTTATCATTACAGCAGTTAAATGTCCAAGTAGATTGCACATCGAGGCGCACAAGAAAAGCCCTTCCCGCCTAGGAGAAGAGCTTATTTTTGTTGCTCGGATCATTTTTGTTGCTTAAATTAAGCCCGAAGTTTGAAGCAATTTCCGAATCATCACCGCGACTTCCGCCCTTGAAATATTCGCTTTCGGAGCAAGGCTCGTGCTGCTTCTGCCCGAAACGATTCCCGCCTGAATAACGTCGGCCACGCTGTCTTTAGCCCAATCCGCAGTTGTATTTCCATCTGTAAATGGTCTTAGCGCTTCTGCCGAGCCTTCGAACGAGAGCTTGGACTTAAGATCGGTCAGCAACATCGCTTGCGCAATGATCTTCATGGCCTGCTCGCGCGTAATCGTATCCGCCGGTCTGAAGGTTCCGTCTTCGAACCCGTCGATCAGCTTGTACTGATACAAGGTTTGAACAGCCCCGCTGAACCAATCCGTCGATTTCACATCGCTGAATGCAGTCGCGCTGTCAGCTAATTTCAAGCCCAAACCACGAACCATAATGGCGGAAAACTCGGCCCGCGTGATCGCTTGATCGGGATTAAACAAACCATTGCCGTTGCCGTCAACAACCATTCTCGAGCCCATGTCGTTTACTTCCGTCTTCGCCCAATGCCGCTCTACATCGTTGAAAGTTATCGGGTTGTAGACAAGGGAATAGGTGCTGTTCGTCAAGCTGTTTATCTTCGCAAAATATTGGTTCCCCGTCACGACGATTTGGGTTGGCACATGGCGAACCGCTCCATCCGGTTCCACGACGATACCCGTCGTTATTTTACTCGGATCAATGCCGTCCGGGATCGCAATCGTTCTTTCTACATAAGCTTCAAAACGGGTAAGCTCGATCTTTTGATCTCCGTAGACGGCTCTGATTACGAAGTCAACGGATGGAACGACAACGGAAAAACCGCCATTTTTAGCCGAGCGCTCCACGCGTTTCACGGTATCTTCATTTGGAGCTGCCACTTCGATTTGAATGGTAATATCCTGCAGTCCGATTGTCTTTCCGAGTTGTTCGGAGATCGCGCTAATATTGATTTGCCGCGCCGGAATCGTGTAGGTTGCATGATCCGTCTTGATTTCAATAATCGCTTGCTTCTGCTCCATGCTCTGGACCATTCGACCGCTAAGTTGTCCGATTACGACGTCGGACTTCTTGTTAACCGGGATCGTTAAAACGGCTTTTTGGCCTTCTGCTGCGAGTTTTTGTTCAAGCTTACCTTCGTCCACGATTACGGTCGTTACGGTCTGGCTGCTTCTCGTTGACGTGGTGGCGGCGCCAATACTTTCCACCTTACCGTTAACGAGTACATCCACTCCCTGATTCTGCGGCGCAGACGGCGTGGACGTCGGCGATTCGTACGTCGATGACGTCGTAAAACTCAGCGTGGCTGCCGCACCGGCTGGCGTGCCCGTTGCTGGATCTGCAGCGACTCTCACTTTGACTGTATGCGCACCGGTGAGATCCGGCGCGTTCGTCCCATCGTATCTCACGTAAGTTCCGTCATCGACCTGGAACTCCATCGCCGTCGTGAGGCCGACGATTGTGTTAGCAGCATCGTTGGCGCTTACGCTCGGCGCTTCAGGAGCAGGCGGGTTTGTCGTAAAGCTCAGCGTGGCTGCCGCTCCGGCTGGCGTTCCCGTTGCCGGATCGGCCGCGACTCTGACTTTGACCGTATGCGTGCCCGAGAGATCCGGCGCGTTTGTTCCGTCGAATCTCACGTAAGCTCCGTCATCAACCTGGAACTCCATCGCCGTCGTGAGGCCGACGATCGTGTTGGACGCATCGTCGGCGCTCACGCTTGGCGCTTCTGGGGCAGGCGGATTCGTCGTAAAGTTCAGCGTGGCTGCCGCCCCGGCCGGCGTTCCCGTTGCCGGATCTGCCGCAACTCTCACTTTGACCGTGTGCGTGCCCGAGAGATCCGGCGCATTCGTTCCGTCGTATCTCACGTAAGTTCCGTCATCGACCTGGAACTCCATCGCGGTCGTCAGGCCGACGATCGTGTTCGCCGCATCGTTCGCGCTTACGCTCGGCGCTTCAGGAGCAGGCGGGTTTGTCGTAAAGCTCAGCGTGGCTGCCGCACCGGCCGGCGTTCCCGTCCCCGGATCGGCCGCGACTCTCACTTTGACCGTATGCGTGCCCGAGAGATCCGGTGCGTTCGTTCCGTCGTATCTCACGTATGCGCCGTCATCGACCTGGAACTCCATCGCGGTCGTGAGGCCGACGATCGTGTTGGACGCATCGTCGGCGCTCACGCTTGGCGCCTCGGGAGGCGCTGCCGCTACGACAGGGTCGGCCTCAGACCAGTAGGCAACTTTCCAGATGCCTGTCGGCGTGTTGTCGTATTCGTCTTTCTCTTCGTATTCCGCCATGACATAGACATGCTGTCCCGAAGGGACCGTCAGCTCGTCGCCGTCGTGAAGCTCCGTATCGTAACCGAGGTCGGCCGGGTCTTCGCCGGCATAAGGATGTCTGACGCTTCCCGGGGCGCCGATCCGATATTTCAGCGTCAGCTCGCCGTAGTTCTCGTCGTCCAGACTTCCGTCCGCGATAACCGCCTTCGTCGTGCCGATCTCGCTGCCGGCCGACCATGACAATCCGCTTACATACGGCGCGGGCGTGATCGTCTCGCCATGTTGATTGTTCCCCCATCCGACCAAGGTGCCGTCAGACTTCAAGGCGATAATATGGGATCTTCCTGCCGCAACAGCGATGACGCCGCCAAGCCCGGCCGGCGGCTGCAGCCGTCCGCCGTCTCCCCATACGACGACAGAGCCGTCGGTCTTAACCGCTACGGAAAAGTTGTCGTTTGCATCAATCGCCGCTACGTCCGTCAAATCGTCCGGAATCGGCTCTAAATAATACGGGCCCCACCATCTGAGCGTCCCGTTCGGCAGCAGCGCGAGTGTATGGTTAATTCCTGAAGCGATGACCGCCGTTTCCGGCAGATCTTCAGGCACCGACGTCGCCCCCATCGAAGCGGATCCCCAACTGACGACATCGCCATCCCATGTCAGCGCCGACACATGACTATTCCCGCCCGAGATGGACTTGAACGGGGCATAGGTCATTCCCCATTCTTCCGGGAATGCATAGCCGCCCCAAGTAATAAGCGTACCGTCATTCTTCAAAACGGCGGAGGTGTTCCCGTCGAGCGCCAGCCCGACGACATTGCCGTTCGGCACTTCCACGGGAACCGTGCAGCCGTCGCCCAAGGCTACAACAGATCCGCCAGCCTTAATCGCATAGCCGCAGGAATTGGATGCGTACACCGAATGCACGCCGGTCAGGTTGTCGGGCACGTCAATTTTGCGTCCGTTAATCCAACCGTAGGCTTTGACCGTGCCGTCATCCTGAAGCGACAGCGTAAATCCGTCCCCAGCCGCAATTCGCGCATGCGGGACCGGCAGTTGAACGGAAGATGTCGTATAGGAGATATCCAGCTGCGGGCGATTCGTACCGGACGATTCAAATTGGAAAATTCGCTGTCCCCCAGCATCCCACCTCATGTTCGCCAGCACGAGAACAAGTTCGGTTTTTCCTTTATTGATACTGTCGCGCACCAACGAGGCAATATTGAATGTCATCCATGCGCCATCTTTTGCCGTTACTGCAACCGCTCTCGCATGCAATCCACTGCCGTAGGAAGGCCAAGCCGCGGCTCCGGTCGTCGGCTCCGTCCAGTTCCCGTCATGCTGATAGATCGTCAGCTCGGGACCGGCTTCTTCATCGGCATTATTAGCGGTTACATACAATTTGAGATCGGCTTCAAGCACCGTTGCGCCGAGACCGCTCAAATCGAACTTGAGTACGCCCGCAAACGAGCTTTCCTCATTTGCGCCGATCGATATTGCATTCGGACAAGAAGCGGTTGTGTGCCCATCCTCCATGTCGCTTTTGTACTCGCAGCTTGCCAGCAATGTGCCGGAGAACGTACCCGACGAATCCGACTCCGCGCTCGCGGTGCCGGCCATCGCGATGGGCGGGATCGCCAGCGCAACGGCCAGCAGCAGTTGAAGCTTTATTTGGGACAACAAACGGAACATCGATCGTACCTTCAATGTAACTCTCTCCTTCTGCAATAAATTCGTAGGCTGCATAGGAGAAGCGTAACAATCGAACGCTAAACATTTTCCAAACAAAATCGATTATTCGCGGTTATTGTCGGCGATAGGCAGTCCCAGGTCGGCACGAAACGCCGTTTCTTTATGACGAAACACCTTGTCCGCAGCCGAAGAATCCCCCCTGAACGTCAAATGCAGAACCAGCCGGTCGTAATATTTCTCCTCGTACGGATTCAGTTCGATCAGCTTGCGGAGCATGCGTTCCTTGAGCGAATCGTCCGCCGCATGCTCCGCCCATAGCTCCAGATGGCGCATGACTGCCCCGCGCAGCTCGTATCTCCTGCTATTCGCCCAACCGTAATTTTCCGTCTCGCAATAATCGCCGCGATAGAGCGACAGCAGCGCCTCCGCATCGCTCGCCCGTCTCCCCGTTCCGATCAACGCTTCAAGCCGCGTCACGTCGCAGGCGACTTCGTCCGTTCGCATCCAATAACGCTCGTCTCCGGAACCGATCATCTCGGGGTAGCCCGCGGACTTCAGCGTATTCCGCACGTAGTACATCGTCGTATGAAAAAGCGCTTGCGCGCGTTCGGCATCCAATTCCGGCCACAAATGCTCGAGGATGCGATACCGGTATACGGGGGTTCCCCCATGGTGCCACAAATAAACGAACATCTCTTTTGTCTTCTTGGTCCGCCAGGTGATTAACCGGCCATCGGCATCGTAAAGCTCGACGCTTTCGAGCAGCTTCAGCGACAGCGTTCGTCTGGATGACTCGGAGGGCTGCGCGCCGTCCCGGCCGCTCGTCGAGCTTCCGCCCCCGGCCCGTCGCGCCGCTTTCTCGCGAAGCTCCGCGTGCCGCTCCAAGGCAGCGACGAGCCGGGGCTTGGCGACGGGCTTCAGCAAGTACCCGATCGCCTTCGTATCGAAAGCGTCCACCGCATACTGACTGTGAGCGGTCACGTACACGATATCCGCGTCGGGAAACCGCTCTTGCAGTTTGGCCGCAGCCGCAAGCCCGCTCGTCTCAGGCATCTCGATATCGAGGAAGATCAGATCGGGCAGCAGCTCATCCGCCTGCGCGAGCGCATCGGACACGAGGCTGAATTTACCGAGCACCGTAACTCCGCCGACCTCCTGGAGCAAGATTTCCATCACGTCCAGCGCGATTTCCTCGTCGTCGATCAATATCGCCCTAACCATTGCTTGATCTCGCCTCCGGTATTTGCAGTTTAATCAGCGTTCCCGTACCGTCGCCGCTTCGAATGTCCAATCCGCCGCCGTACACCAGCTGAAGGCGCCGGTTGACGTTGCCGACGCCGACCCCGGCGGCTCGCCCTTCCTTCAGCATCCGCAGCAATTCCTCGCCGATGCCGACGCCATCGTCTTCCACGGTTATTTCCGCTCCGCCGTCTCGCCTGCGTGCCGCAATCCGGAGCGTTCCTCCGGACGCTTTCGGCCCGATGCCGTGCCGCACCGCGTTCTCTACGATGGGCTGCAGCGTTAGCGGCGGCAGCATGCATCGGAAATCCGCCTTGATATCGATCTCGACGGCCAGTCGGCTGCCGAAGCGCAGCTGTTCGATCGCCAGATACGCCTTGACCAGCTCCATCTCGCGTTCGAACGGAACGAGCTCCTCGGAGAAGACGAAAGTAAACTTGGCCCGCAAGTATGTCGAAAGGTGGTGGATCGTCTCCCTCAGCTTTTCTACGTTCTTATAACTGAGCCCGACGAGGGCATTCATGCTGTTGTACAGGAAATGCGGCGTAATTTGGGCTTGCAGGAGGTCCATCTCCCGCCGCACCGCGCGTTCCGAGGAGCTCTTCATCGCCAGCAGCGATTGTACCCTCGCCCGCAATTCGGCCAGCTCGAACGGCTTCTGCACAATATCGTTTGCGCCGGCGGCGAACGAGGCCACGATATCGCCCGTCTGTCCGGAGGCGGTCATCATCAGAATCGGGAGCTCGGCAAGTCCTTGCAGCAGCCGGATCTCCCTGCATACGTCAAGGCCCGAGATGCCCGGCATCATGAGATCGAGCAGCAGCAAGTCCGGCTTCATCTTGTGGCGCCGCAACGCTTCGAGCGCCTCTTCTCCGCTTCCGACCGCCGTATAACCGTATCCCATGGAAGAGACTTCATCGATCAACACTTTCAGGTTGGACGGTTCGTCGTCTACGATCAGAAGGTGAAATTCGGCCGGCTGATTGTCCTGCATCGGCACGGCTAACGACGAAGACAGCTCTTCGTCGGCGGCCGCGGCAGCCGCCTCCTCCGATGCCGGATCGATCGGCAGCGTGAATGTGAACCGCGAGCCGACGCCGACCGTGGATTCCGCCTCTAACCGGCCGCCTTGCAGTTCCGCCAGCTGCTTCGCGATGCTTAGCCCCAAGCCTAGACCTTCGCCGGCATGCCCGATCTCCTCCGACTGGACGAACGTCTGGAACAAGCCGGCGATCTCATGCGCGGGAATGCCTCTCCCCGTATCCGTCACCGAGATGGCCAATTCGTCCCCTCTCCTCTCCGCGGAGAGCGTCACCGTCCCTTGCTTCGTAAATTTCAGCCCGTTCTCCAGCAAGTTGTATAAAATTTGCTTCACCCGGTTCTCGTCCGCAAGAAGAAGGGGCAGCTTGGCCGGCAGCGCATTAACGAGCCGCACCTCTTTGTTGACCGGCGAGATGGACAGCGTCTCCATGACGAACCGAACCGACTGACCCAGGTTGACCGAAGTCGTACGGATCAGGAGCTGTCCGTGACGAATCCGGTTCAGATCGAGAATATCGTGCACGAGTCCCGCCAGACGCCTGCCCAGCAAATGAAGCATATGTACATTGTCCCGATGTTCCGCCTGAAGCGGGCTCGTCCGGTTGTCCAACAGCGCCTGCGACAGGTTCACAATGCCATGCAGCGGCGTTCGCAGCTCGTGCGACGTTTTCACCAGAAACTCATCTTTCTGGCGATCGTAGTGCAGCAACCGCTGGGACAAGCGCTCGCTTCTTCGATAGCTCAGCTGAAGCTCGTCGGACATGAGCAGCGCCTGCGACAAGACGAGCAGCGCCGGCGTCACGACCATGTAGTAGGGATTGTCCAGCGCGAGCTGGTAACGCAGATGCGCATAGAGCCAACTGACAAACAGAAAGAAAATGCCAAGCGTAATATAGTGGCTGCTATGGTTTCCGCGGCTGCGGCTGCGGAAAACGGCATAAAGCATCGCCCCGAAGGCGGCCGCTCCGATCGCGATCCCGACGTCCAGGAAGCTGACCAGGTAACGGTTGGGAAGCAGCACAATCGTCGCAAGATAAGCGTAGGACACTCTGCGAAGCCAAGTAAATACAACGTTATCCCGTTCCTTCAGGTACCGGTACACATAATAGGTGAAGAAGTAAAAGGAGAAGAGCGGCAACAGAAAAAGCATCTTCTGAAGCCACGGGAACGTCAAGCCAGGCAAGAAATCAAGCGCCAGTATTTCGTTGTCGATGCTGAAGAACAGTCCGAGCGACAGACAGAACAGGCAAAAATGCATCAGGTGCGGTTCCCGGCGCCACTGTCTGAACATGCCCGCATAATACAGTCCGAACGCCAGCAGGATCGTCGTCTGAATCATATCGGCGAGCCTGGAATCGTCGCGGCGTTTCATCGCGTCATCCGCCAAGCCGAATTCGGGCGGCTGCACCAACCCGCCTTCCAGGTAATCGAAGCTGGCTATCTGAATAATAATCTCGACGGTTCCCGATTCTGCTAGGACGGTGCCGAAGAACGGCGCATTGCTTGCCTCGAAGCCATCCGCCGATAAAGAAGGACTGCCGTTGCCGCCCATATCGACGCCGTTCATGAAGACATGGCTGGACATGCGAATTTTTTTGGCCCGCATGCTGTATAATGCGGCTTCGTCCGTGCGGACGAGCAGCCGGTACGTACCGGCGCCATAACCCTTCTTGTTCGCCGAAGCCAGCTTGTTTTTCCAGCCCCCGGGCACTTGAACGAAGCGGCCTTCGACTCGGCCGGCTCGAAAGTCTTCCGGCCTCAGCAATTCCCCTTCGTAGAATTCCCACTCCCCGCGCAGCGAGAGGACGCCCCGCTTCGCAAAGTCCCAATGCGTCGCATCCAGCAATCCGCCGCTCGCCTTCTCGGATTGCGTCGCGGGACTGAGCCATTGAAATACGTTCACGATCGTAACGATAACGAACAAACCGATCATTCCGAGCAACAGCGCATTTTTCCGAATCATGACTTCACCGTCTTTACAAGCGATGCTAACAATATCGGCTGTTAACGGCCTTCTTTGAATGAGCGCCTCAGTCGCTATTGTAGAAGCAGTCGGGCGCTTAAGCGCCTCTTTTCTTTTCCGTAGCTAATCAGGCCCGCTGCGGAGGAAGGCAGCCGAACTCCTCGATGTACTTCTGCTCGAAGCTCGAATATTGCCGCGCCGCCTTCTCCGTCCGGCCGAGGCTGGAATACAGCTCGACCAGACTGACGTTCATCTCTTCGCTGACCGGATAGATCGAGAGATACGCCTCGAGGCGGCTCACCGCTCTCTCCCAATTGCGCTGCTCCAGATCCTCCCGCACAAGACGCCGAACGATCCCCGTATACTGCTTCTCGAGCGCCTGCTCCTGTCCTATTTTCCACAAATAAGGCTTCCCGTCGAGCAAAGGTCCCCGGTATGCCGCGCGAAGCTGCTCCGCTTGCTCCGGGCTTAAGGTTCCGTTCGCATTGGAGGCAGCGTAAGTCCGGTACGTCAATTGGTCGTAAGGCTCTCCGTTCGCCTCCAGCGTGTAGCCTTCGGTCGTCTTTAGGATGTCTAGCGGCAGGCCATTCTCCTTGACCATCTTCTTCAGCAAGTAAATCGCCGTATGCAGGTTGGGCATCGCCCGCTCCTCGGACATCTCCGGCCAGAGCAGCTCCGTCAGATGCCACTTGGAGACGTCCGTGCCGGAGTGGCATAGCAGGTACGCAAGCAGCTCCTCCGCCTTGCGCGTCGGGCAGCGCACCAGCGCGCCGGCCGAATTGCGAATCTCGAAGCCGCCCAGGCAACGGATCATGGGCAGAGCGTCGGGCTTGCCGGAAGGCGCGGCTGCAGGCAGCTTCTCCCGGAGCCGGCTTGTCACCCGCTCGATCGCAGCCGGCGTGACCGGCTTCAGCACGTAGTCGAGCGCTTGCACGTCGAACGCAGACAGTGCATATTGCTTGTAAGCCGTGGAGAAGACGATAGCCGTCCGCTTCGAAGTCTCCAGAATTCGCTGAGCCAGCTCGAGTCCGTTCATCTTGGGCATCTCGACGTCGATGAACGCGACGTCCGGCATCAGGACCGGAAGCTGCTCCAACGCCTCCAGCGGACTGCCGAACGTCCCCACGATCTTATAATTGCCGTTCCGGCCAATGATCACCTTCATCATCTCCAGGACGGGTTTCTCATCTTCAACGATGATGGCACGATACATCTAACGCGCTCCCTTCCAGCCTTCTACGATTGATAGGGCAAGTAGATTGTCGCGACCGTGCCGGCTCCACGCTCGGAATGCAGCGTCAGAGCCGCCCCGGGAATGCCGTCCAGCCGCTTGCGAACGTTCGCGATTCCGATGCCATGCCCGCCCCTGCTCTCGCTTGGCTCTCCCTTGCCGATCTTCTGCATCCGTTCGTACGGAATGCCGACGCCGTTATCCTCGATCGTCACGACGACATAATTCTCTTCGATACAGGCCGAGAGCCGGACCGTGCCCGGTCCATCCTTCTCGAACAAGCCGTGCCGGATGGCGTTCTCGACGAACGGCTGGACGGATAACGACGGCACCTCGAATTCCTCCAAGCCTTCTTCGATCTCGCAGAGAAAGTCGAAGCGCTCTTCGAATCGGGCTTTCTCGATCTCCACGTATGCTTCGATAACCTCCAGTTCTCTCTGCAAGGGAACGAGAGACTTCTGCCGATCCGTCTCCAGGATGTGCCGGATGTATTGGCTCAGAACGGAGAGCAGCGAGGCCGCCTTCTCCCCGTCCGTATAGCAGAACCCGATAATGCTGCTGAGTGCGTTATAGAGAAAATGAGGCTTGATCTGCGCTTGGTGGAAAGCCTGCTCGCTCAGCATCGCCTCCTGGATCGAGATCTTCATCGAGATCAGGTTCTGGATGCGGGCCATCAGCGTCTCACCGTCGAAGGGCTTCGTCACGTAATCGTTGGCGCCGGACCGGAAGCCGAGGGCGATGTCCCTTGCCGAGTCTTTGACCGTTGAGATGAGAATGGGCAAGTCGAGAATCGAGCGCCGCTCCCGAATCAGCCGGCACAGCTCGATACCCGATGCGCGAGGCATCATGACGTCCACGATCGCCAGGTCGACGTTCGGGTACTGATGCAGCTTGCTTATGGCCTCCTCGGCCGAGAAAGCCGTCACTACGTTGAACTTATGGCGTCTGAGCATCTGACGCAGCGTCAGAATGTTGGAGGCCTCGTCGTCCACGACCAGCACGGTGTGCTCATGCCCGTCGAGCCGGTCCAGCGGGCCTTCTTCCGGCTCGATTCGATTCGATCGCTCGCGCGATGCGGCGATCTCCAGATAATCGGGCATTTGCTTGGCAGCCGGCAGGGAAAATCGCATACGCGTTCCCGTTCCGGGCTCCGTCCAATCGAGGTCGATCTCTCCGCCCATTCGCTCGATGAGCTTGCGGCTGATGTAGAGTCCGACTCCCATGCTCTCGTAACCGTCGCGGGGCAGAAGCGCCGACTGCGTATCGGCGTAATCGCGGAACAGCGTCGCACGCTTCTCTGGGCCAATACCTGTCCCCGTATCTTCCACAAATACGATGACCTTGTCCTTGTCCATGGACGACTTGATGACGACCGCCCCGCGCTCGGTATGCTTGATCGCGTTGTGCACGAGATTATACAGCACCTGCCGTAGCCGATTCTCGTCCGCGAGCATCCATGTCTCCGCTTGAACCTGGTTCTCGAAGCGAACCTGCTTGCCCGACAATTCGAAAGACAGCATATCGAGAACGATCTGAACCGCCACCCGCACGTCCACCACGGTCGGATACAAGCGAAGTTCCCCGTGCTTCAAATGGGTGACGTCGATCAAATCGCGAATCAGCATGGACAGCTTGGAGGCGGTATCCTTGACGAGCCATAAGCTTTGCTTCTGCGTAGCGCCCAAGCCTCTCTCCTCGTCTTCCAGCAGGCCGGAGATCAGGTTCAAGATCCCGTTAAGGGGCGTCTTGAGCTCGTGCGACGTATGAATAAGGAATTCGTCCTTCAATTGATTCGATAGCGCAAGCTGCTTCGAGAGAACTTCCGTCTTGGCGTACTCGTTCGACACGCGGACGGCCAGGAGCAGATTCATGAAGAGGATGAAGCCGAGCAGCGCACACTTGGCAACCAGGTCGGTCGGTACCATGTTCTCCCCGTACAGGCTGATGCCGAACAAGAAGATCATCAGCGTCAACAGGCCGCCCAGCAGCAGGAAGCGTTCGGTTCTCTCCGTCTTCTCGGCCGGATTGCGCGCGTAGAGATAAATCAATCGGCACGCCAGGCACAATACAACGACCGCCTCGTACATGACGAAGAGATACTTGTAATCGATATGAACCCGGTAGGAAAGAAGCACGACGGACGCAAGATACAGAGCGAACGGAAGCTCCAGCCATCTTCGCGTTCTCGGCTTGAACAACCGGTTCTCGACGATCGAGAATAACCGAATGATAAGAACCACGCCAAGGAACTGGAACAGTTCAAGCGATTTGTAAACCAGGTCGAACGGCAGATCGGGAAGCATCCGCTGGGTGATTTTCTCCCCGTAGATCGACATCTGCAAGCCTAGCATAAGCATGTACGACCCGAGGAGCAGGTAAGCCTTCTCCTTCCTCCCGAGCACGTAAACGCTGATATGATACGCTCCAAGAATGACAAGAACCAGGCAAATCGCGAGATCGGTGCCGATTTGGACGCTATTCAGCTTCGTCATGTCCGAGCTTAGGCCGAATTGCAGGGAATTGACGATTCCGCCCGTGACGAAGTCGTAATTGGATACCTGCAGAACGATCTCGATCTCGGAGCCGTTCGGTTGAAAATAAGCCGTATAAGGCGTGTTGCCCGGCTTGTTCGTCGCGCGGGCTTCGGAGGGCTGCCCGCTCTCCCCCAGCAGCTTGCCGTCGATATAGAGACGATGCCCCATGCGGATGCTCGTCACCTTGATTCCGTAGATGTCATCCGAGGGGCTAAGGCGAAGGAGCAAACGATAGGTGCCGTAACCTCTTCGCGACATTCCGTCGCCATTCTCGGCGGTTCCGCGCCAAGTCCCGGGCACCTTTAAGTAGGAGGCAGCAGGACTTGAGCCTTGACGGAAGCGCTCAGGTGCCACCAGCTCGCCCGGGTAGAACGCCCACTCGCCATCGAGGACGGCCAAGCCCTTTTTCTCAAAATCCCAGCCGCTTAGATCCAACTCCCCTCTGTCGGCGCGAGGCGCCTCCCGGCTAGGGACGGTCGGATAATAGATGGCCAGGAATGCGCCCGCGATAAGGAGCAGGAGAATGCCGATCGCTATATGCTGACGTAATCTCATCGTATGTCTCCAGACCTTTCCCTACTCATGCTCCCCATTCTATCATCCGCTGCTCAAGGAAATCTCACAAACGCGGGAGTTTCTCTTCTTCCCATTGTAGAACGCGATCGGCGGTCTTTAATACCCCGTCGGGATTTGCTGCATCGAAACAACCAATCAACCCGGTTTCGGATCAAAGACACTCGACAAAAATCGGCCACGGCAGTAGTCGCCATGGCCGATCTCATTCTGGTTCAGATTAATTCGGATTGCTTCAGCAGCCGCTGTATCGTCGCCGCAACTTCGTTATTGCCTTTCCTTAATGAGCTTGGCTGCATACCCTTCACCTAAAAGATCCGATGCAGCAAACTGCTGCGCGACCTTCTAAACGCAGAAATAACCGCTATTTTATTTCAATAACACATCAGAATAATCTTGATGACGGTCAAATTGACTTTTAGCAAAAGGACATAGCGGTTTAATCTTAATTCCTTTCTCCCTAGCAAATTCGACTACTCGCTTCACTAACGCCTGTCCTACACCTTGACCGCGCAGACTGTCGGAAACGATCGTGTGGTCTACAATAATCGTATGATTCCCCTTCGGAACATAATGGATCTCTGCTTCTTTATGATCTTGTTCCCCTACATAAAAACCGTTCGCATCTTCTTTAATCGTAAACATCATCTTCCCCCGTCTCGTTAGGTTTCGTTAATCCTATCTCGCTTCATTCGCGTTATCTTTCCTTATATATTCCAAAGCGCCGCTGGGACAATTATCGATTTGAGCTGCAATGTTCTCGGCCGTATCTCCATCGGCGTAAACCCATGGCTTCTTCTTGACATTGAATACGTCCGGCAACCCTTTTACGCAATTTGCCGAATGAATGCATCTTGCCGGGTGGAAGATAACTTCAATATTTTCACCTACGTACCGCTTGAATTCGTCATTCATGAATGACCACGCTCCATTTCGTTATTTGGCCAACGATCTTATTTACGATACAGAGGATATTTGACCTGTGCCGGTACCTCGATCACAATAAGACGGAGCTCGGCGTCGCCCGTTGCCGTAAAGTTCGCTGCGATCGCTTGCTCTGGCCCGATAATGACAAAATCTTTGTGTTTGAGCGCCGTAACGTCCGTGATAGACGCCGCATCGGCAACTGCGCCGTCGCCGCGGATGGCGAGCGCCGCCAGGTTGTAATCTTCGCGAACAGGCTGAACGAAGTTACGGCCCGGCTTCACGGTCACGTCCCACATCCGCGCTTCCGTAACCATCTTGACCGGCGCTTCATCGCCGATGACCGTTTTCACCGTGGCATCTTCCGTCTCGACGATCGGGAATTCCTCATGATCGTAATGGTTATAGGTCGGCGTCGTCTTGAGCGCTTCGGTCAAATGCGGCTCAAACCAAATTTGAAACCCTTCGTAGGGTTCAAGGATCGATTCGGCATGGGAGATACCTGAACCCGCCTGCATCACTTGGACACCGCCAGCGCCGACGATGTTGTCTGTACCAAGCGTATCCTTGTGACGACCTCTACCCTTTATGACATAGGTTAATATCTCAAAACCCTGATGAGGATGAAGGCCGATACCGCCTTCACCTGTAGATTGTGCCCATGCCCAGTAAAATAAGGGGCCAAGGCGCTTAATGAGGGCTCCCTCGCCAGAAAATCCAATTGGCTTTTGTTCGAATATTTTGCCGCCGTCAAACTCGCCTTTTGCTTGGTCCTGCGGTTTAATGATTTGAATCTCCATCTATAACCCCTCCTTTTCCATTACATGCTCCTATTTATCCTAGCATTAGGATATCAATATAATTATCCTAATGCTAGGATATTATTGTGTCAACAACACCATCGTCATTTGAACCTTGTCCGGGGCACAGAACGCCTCATAAAACGTCAGCGCAAAAAAGAGAAAAGACCTGGATATGGATCAGGTCTTTTCTCGATGGAGGCACGAACGCCAATGGAGCCTGGCTTTCATTTGGGCCCTCCCGCTTCGTTCCTTCCGTTTGAATCCCTTAGCATTACAGTACGGGCGAACTCGCTTGGGGGAACGCCTCCCTTAACCGCGGGAACAGGCGCAAGGCATTCCCGAAGGCGATCGCCTTCACGTTCTCTTCCCCGTATTCCGCCGCGTCCTTGAGCACGGAATCGATCTGATAGCGAACGACCGCCTCGGACGGGAATGGAATATCCGCACCGAATAGTATCTGCGAATGGGGAATCAGCTTCTGCAGCGGTCCCAGGTTCAACGTCGTGTCGTAGTAGAGCCGATCCAGCTTAGCCATCTCGCGCTCGTACGATTCCGGCGTCTCTTCCAGATGCTCCGCGTGAATGACGGCCGCTGCAATTCTCCACTTGATGTACGGAACCATGCCTCCCGTATGCGGAATGATGAACTTGATGCGAGGATAACGGTCGAAAATCCGATGCACCGCCATCGTCGTTACGTTGCGAGTCGTGTCGAATGTGCCTTCCAGCAGCGCGGGAGACAGGCCCGCGATATTCTGCTTGAGCAGGATCGGATGGATGAACGCGACGGCTTCGCGGCGATCCAACTCGGCGAGCAGTTCCTCGTAATCCGGATGGCTCAAATACTTGTCTTCCCAACTGGACTGGAAGGCAACCCCTTCCAGCTTGAGCGTATCCAGCGCGTACGCCGCCTCGCGCGCGGCCGCCTCCCCGCTGTGCATCGGGAGCGTCCCGAACGCACCGAACTTTGTCGGATGCGCCGAGACCAGGCTGGCGAAGTAGTCGTTCACTTCTCTAAGCACAGACGAGATCTCCTCCGGCGGCAGAAAGTCCGGCGCGCCCGGCGCGGACAGAATGGACAAGTCGATATTCGCTTCCGCCATCTTCTCCAGCGAGAATCCCGGCGACCAGTCCGGCAGGATACTCGGCTTAGGGATGCCCAGCCGCTTCATCTGCGCCAGCACCGGCGGCGACACGATATGATGGTGAACGTCGATTAAGGGTATGGATCTGTTCATAGGTTCTTCATCCTCTCTGGATAGCCGGCGAACCGCGGGAACAACCGGAGCGCATTCCCGTAAGCGATCGCTCGCGCCGTGTCTTCTTCTCCCTCCGCCTCCAGCTTCAGGACGCCTTCCTTCTGATGACGAACGAGGATGTCGCTCGGAAACGGAACATCGGTGCCGAACAAAATTTGCGAGGGCTTCATCAGCTTGGGCAGAGGCCCCACGTTGACGGCCGTATCATAGTAGAGCCGTTCGAGAATCGCGAATTCCTTGGCAAAATCGGCCTCCGACGGCTCCACCGCCAGGAATCGATCGGGGGCGCCGGCATCGGCGGCCATGGCGGCCAAGGCGATTCTCCACATAATGTAGGGAACCATGCCTCCGGTATGCGGGATAATAAAGCGGATATTCGGATATTTGTCGAATATCCGGTTCGCGGCCATCGCCGTCACGTTGCGCGTCGAGTCGAAGGTTCCTTCGAGCAGCGCCGGGGACAAGCCGGCGATGTGCTCGCGAATCAGAATCGGATGGATGAACGTTATCGCGCCTCGGCGATCCAATTCCGCGAGCAGTTCGGCAAAGGCGGGATCGGCCAAATATTTTCCGTCATGGCTGGACTGGAATGCAACGCCGTCGAGCTTCAAGACGTCGAGCGCATAGATCGCCTCTTCCGCGGAGGCGGCGACGTCCGGCATCGGAAGCGTAGCGAAAGCCCCAAAGCGTCCCGGGTAACTCCGGGCGAGTTCGGCGAAATACTCGTTCGTCTCCCGAACGAGAACCCTGGATTCCTCGGGCGGGACGAATGCGGGTGCGGCGGGCGCAGACAATACGGAGGCAGCGATGCCTGCGAGATCCATCTTCTCGAGAGAAAACGCGGGAGACCATTGGGCCATCGGTCCAAACGGCGCCATGTTCAGCTCCTTCATCTTGCGAGCGACGGGCCTTGGAACGATATGATGGTGAACGTCAATGAAGGGATAGGAAGACATCGTCGGCTGCGCTCCTTTCTTAATCGATAAACGTTACAGCTTGAGCCATTCGTCCAATTGCTTCTGCTTCTCTGCGATGATCTTTTCGATGCCCGCATCCTTCAGCTTGCCGACGAACTCCTGCAGCTTTTCCGGCGGGGACACGCCCGTCTCCAGGAACAGGCTGTATTGGTTCGAGACGTTGCTGACAGCGGTAATCTCGTTCTTGACCGCGTCCATGTCGAAGCTGAAGCCCATGGCTTGCGACTTGACGGCGTTGGCGTTCCGCTCCTTCGTGGCCGTCCAGATATTCGGATCCGTACCCTCCCATACATAGGACAGGAAGTTGTTGCCTACCACGGTTTGGTTGGAATCATAGCCGGTGCCGGTCTGGCCCGCCGGCTTGGCGATGACCGCATCACCGCTCTTCACGTAGTGCTTGCCTTCGATGCCGTTGGTGAACAAGTTGACGATGTCCTTGTCGGTATACAGAAGATTCAGGAACTTCATCGCCATCTCGGGGTTCTTGCTGTTTTGGGAGATCGACATCAGGTTGGAGGCGACGCTGTTTCTCGTAATGTAAGGGGCGTTAAGCGGCGCGCAGATTACTTCGGTTCCGGCCGAGAGCTGCTCGGAATAACAATCGTTGATATTCCGGATAAAGGCGAATCCCTTCCCCGCCTTCAGCAGGCTTGGACCCGACTCTTGCGTCGTGGCGACGTCCTTGCTCAGATAACCCGCTTCATACCATTTGTTGACGATGGCAACGCGGTCGGCGTAGTCCTTCGATTCGTAGACGTCCTGAAGCTTAAGATCGGACGACCCGAAGGGGACGGAGCCCGGCGTGATGCCCATCGGATCCCCGTAGAGCATCTGGTTGACCGGCGTCTCGCTCAGCGAGTAGCTGACCAGCGGGACGATACTCGGTTCCTTCGCCTTGATCGTCGCGAGCAGCGGCCCGATATCGCCGATTCCGGAGACGGAGGCTTCCGTGATCCCATACTTGTCGGCGATATCCTTGCGCATCACCAGACTCGGCGTAAGCGAGTAAGCCTTGTTGCTCGGTATTCCGTACTGCTTCCCGTTCACCTTGCCGGCTTCGAGGAATTCGGCATCGACCGAATCGGTAATTCCCGAGCCGTATTGCCGGATCAGATCGTCCAGAGGCGCCAACTGCTTTTTGGCTACCTGCGAGTCCATACCGAACCACACGCTCGCGTACAACAGATCGAGCTTCTCGTTCCCCGCCAGCATCAGATTGATCTGCTGGGCATAGTTCGACACGCCGATCGGCACGAGCTTGACCGTCGCTCCGATCTTGGCCGCGGCGAGTTCGTTGATCGCGCCCTGAACGGACTCAAGATCCGAGACGTCGCCGAACGCCGGATACGTCATGACCAGCTCAACCGGCTTGCTCCCTGCGGATGCCCCGGAGCTGTGCGACGACGCCGACTCGTTCGAATCGGAATCTCCGCATGCGCTTAGCAGCATCGCGACTCCCGCCATAATGGATAGCGCGAGTCCCCGCTTTTTGTTATTCATGAACATTCAACTTCCCCCACTCCATGTTTTTTTGGCTATATCATGCACCGGGCCGCGGTTCCCGGACACAATCGGAATCAACCCTTTACTGCGCCGATCGTCAACCCTTTGACAAAGTACTTCTGGAAGAACGGATACGCGCACAGCAGCGGCAGGATGCCGACGACGGCAATGGCCATTCGAACGGTCGTAAGGGGAATCCCGGCACTTTTCGTCTGGATTCCGTTCAGGTTGTTGTTTTGCAAATACTGAACGTCCGCAAGCATCCGATAGAGGAGATTCTGAATGCTGTAGAGCGAGGTGTCGGTAATAAAGATAAGTCCGTTCATCCAATCGTTCCAATAGGAGATGAGCGTCATCAAGCCGATGGTCGCCAGGATCGGAAGCGAGAGCGGCAGCACCATCCGGACGAAGATCTTGAAGTCGTTGGCGCCGTCGATGTAGGAGGATTCGATAATCGGGGCCGGAATGGAGGTCTGGAAGAAGCTTCTCATCAAAAGAATAAAGAAGCCGTTGGTCAACAGATTCGGCAGCATCAGCGCCCAGATCGTATTTTTAACCGAGAGCAGATCGGTATAGACCAGATAGAAGGAGACAAGCCCGCCGTGGAAAAGCATTGTGAAGAACACCAGAAAGGTCGCGGTTCCCCGGCACGGCATCGTCGGCCGGGATAAAGGATAAGCGAGCAGCGTGGAGATTGCGAGACCGATCGCCGTGCCGGCCGCGGTCACCAGCGCGGAGATCCCGTAAGCCCGGACGATCGTCGCGGATTGGTCCAGCAGGTAGGCATAGGCATCCAAGCTGAAGGCTCTCGGCAGAAACGAATAGCCGTGCCGAATGATGGAGCCTTCGTCCGTGAAGGACGCGGAGACAAGCAACAGGAAGGGAAGAAAGCAAACAAGAGCGGCTGCTCCGATCAGCGCGTGCGAGATCGCTTGAGACGACAGGCTGGGCTTCATGGATGTCTCCCCTCCTAGAACAGCGCCAGTTCGCGGTTTCTGCGGCGCACCATGTAATTGGTGAGCAGAACGAGGACGAACCCGACCGTCGATTGATAGAGGCCTGCCGCAGACGACATTCCGATGTCTCCGAACTTCATCAGGCCGCGGTAGACGTATGTATCGATGACGTCCGTCGTCGGCTGAATGGCGCCGGAATTGAGCGGAACCTGATAGAATAGACCAAAGTCTGCGTAAAAAATCTGTCCCACGGCGAGGAGCATCATGACGACGATCGTGGGCTTCAGCAGCGGAACGGTGATCATTCGAATCTGGTGGATCCGGCTCGCTCCGTCAACGGTTGCCGCCTCGTAATACTCGGCATCGATCCCCACGATCGAAGCAAGATAGACAATGCACAGGTACCCGGCCGTTTTCCATAAATGAACGAACGTCAGAATATAAGGCCAATACTTGGCTTCCGTATACCAGGAGATCGGCTCCATGCCAAGCTGGCTAAGGGCCTGCTTGTTGATGAACCCGTTCTGTTCGTTCAGCATCGCCAAAACGAAGTAGCTGACAACGACCATCGAGAGCAAATAAGGAAGCAGGATGACGCTCTGGTACAGTCTGGAAAAGAAGCGGTGGCGCACTTCGTTCAGCAGGATGGCAAGCGCAACGGCAACAATCGTCGTCAGCACGATAAACGTTCCGTTGTACAAAATCGTATTGCGAGTAATGGTCCAGGCATCGGAGGATTGGAACAAGTATTCGAAATTGCTGAAGCCGATCCATTCGCTGTGAATGATTTTGCCCAGCAGGCCGTTGTAGGAATAGTCGATATTTTTGAACGCGATGATCACTCCGACCATAGGCAGATAATTGTTCAGAACGAGATAGCCCATCCCCGGCACGATCATCAGTGCCAAAATCCAGTGGCGCTTCAGCTTCATCCATTCCGAGCGCAGCATGGCTCGCCGCATATTCTCCCCTCCTTCACGATCCGACCTGCGCCCTCGGCAGCGGAATGGCGCCATCCTGATGCCAGCTTCCTCCGACCAGCTTTCCTCCCGCGAAGACCGCTTCCCGCTTGGGCGCGGAGGATAACGCGTGCATCGGATTCATGGCGTCGACAAGCATAAAATCAGCGCGATCTCCGACTCTCGGACGCAGCGGAGCGGCCGTGATAAGGGGGTAGGCGAGCAGCAGCTCTTGATTCGTCCGCCATCTTAGCTTCTCGGCGAGCCTGCTCCCTCGGGCTAGCAAATCTCCGTTGCCGAACGGGCTCCAGGCGTCAAGGATATTGTCGCAGCCCACGCCGACCCTCACGCCCGCCTGAAGGAGTTGATCCACTCTGGGCATGGAAGAATCGATCGGAACGCTCGTGATGATCGCGACGTCGGCTTCTCTCAGCTTGTGAGCGATCTCGAGAGATTCCGCCTCGCCAACTTGCCCGAGGCAATAAGCGTGACTGACCGCCGTGCGGCCTCGTTTGCCCGACGCTACGGTGAGGTCAATGAAGCGCTCGATCGTATAGAGGCCGAGATGTCCAGGGTCATGAAGATGCAGATCGACCCCCGCGTCGTATTCCGCAGACAGCTCGAACATCGCCTCCAGACTGATGTCGACCTCTCTGTCCAAGCCGGCCGGGTCGACTCCACCGATGAGGTCAGCGCCCGATCGCATCGCTTCCCTCATAACGCTAAGGGAATTGGACCTAAGCAGACCTTGCTGAGGAAAGGCGACAACCTCGATGTCGAAAATCCCACGGAACTCTTCCCTTATTTGAAGAACATCCTCCAGATGCCTTAGCCCGATCTCCGGATCCACATCGACATGCGTTCTGATCGAGGTCGTTCCCATTTCCAACAGCCTGTTCAGCAGCCTGCGCGCTCTTTCCGCGGCAGTCGTCGGAAGCGCATGAAGAAGCGACTTTTCGAATCGGAGCTGGTCGGGGAGATCAAGGAAAGGCTGCAGCGGCTTCCAAGGTTCCCCCAGAAAGTGCTTGTCGAGATGCAGGTGCCAATCCTTCAGCGTCGGCAAGTACATCAGTCCGTTCGCATCCATTGCCGATTCGCTCTTTTCATAGGAAGAGCCGTTCGCCAAGGTGAGTGAAGCAATCGTTCCGCTTTCCGCATCTAAGGTTATATCGAATAATTCTTCGCCGATCCGGATCCCGTTGATTCGGTCTTGTTTCACGCGCCCACCCCGCATATGTCATTATAAATAACATAATCATCTTACCTTCACATCATATCGATAGGAAAAGAAAAAGTCATGGTACGAATCATACGATAATCATTTGAATATATGTACGAAACATCTAATCCACTCGTTAATAGCAGTCTTTTTTGTGTTACTTTATATAACACAATCATCAATAAGGGGCGATTAGTTTGAATTTAGACGAATTGATCCGGAATTCGATCTTCGCCAACGCGAGAGTCATTGCGGGCTCCAAGGGGCTTAAGAACGAGGTTCAGACAGTCAATATCATGGACGCGCCTGACATTATCAATTATTTGAAGCAGAAAGAGTTTCTGCTATCCAACGGGTATTTTATCAAGCAAAGCCCGGATACTCTAAGCAAATTAATTGCGAATATGCACGCCATGGGCTGCTCCGGTCTTGCGGTCAAATCCAGGCGCTTCGCGCTGGCGATCTCTCCCGAAGACCTTGCGGTTGCGGATCGTCTCGGCTTCCCGCTTATCGAGCTGTCGGAGGTCCCCTTCTCTCTCGGCGAGATCCTCCAACAATCGACGAGCTTTATCCTCGACAACAAGAACCATGAGCTGCATTACGCGCTTACCGTACACAAGCAATTTTCCGGCTTGATCATGCACGGCAACGGCTTGGCCAAAATACTGGACTTCCTCAGCAGCCTGATCGCCTCCCCCGTCATCCTGCTCGGGTCCCGGCTGGAGATGATGGAGCGCTCCTCCTCCCTCGGCCAAAATGCCTTGCCCCTCGTAACCGCCATTGCCGCCGCGCTGGCCTCGATTCCGCCTTTTCAGACGACGCTCTCGCTCTGCTTGGTCGACGCTTCGTTTCCTGAATGTCGCGAGCTTGCGCTGCACCCCATTCAGACGTACCGTCACGAAGGTTATCTCGTTACTTTCCCCCTTTTGCAAAAGGAGGATCGGCTGACGGCCTTGACGATCGAGCAGGCCGCGAATGTCATTGGACTGGAGATGATGAAGAGGCAAGCGGTCAAGGAGCGATCCCGAAGGTTTAAGAATGAATTTTTCGCGGATTTGATCGATGGTTACTTCGTCACGGAGCAGGAGGTCTTGCATCGAGGCAAAAAATACGGCCTTCGCCCGCGGACGCCTATGCTGCTCATCGCCGTGCGTCTGGACATTGCTTCGGAATCCTTGCGCGCAACGGGTTTAAACAGCAGGGAAGAAAGCTTGCAGAGCGAGCGGGATATTTATTATGAGACGCTAAAACGGCATTTTTACGCCCTCCGTCTCCAGTTTACGATGTTCACCCGGAACGACGCCTTCGGACTTCTGGTCCAACTAGACGACACCGAGCTTGACGAAACGGAACTGCGGGGCGCGCTGGAGAAAATCTCTTCCGATCTGCTCTCCCAATCTCTCATCGGGGTGTCGATTGGAATCGGAAGTCCCGTAACGGACCCGCTCGACATCGGCTTATCGTTCAAAGAAGCGCTTAAGGCGCTGCAGACCGGCTATTCGATGGGCAAAAGCCGCTTCGTGCTCTCGCATCGCCGCAACGACGTCGGTTACCTGCTGCGCCTGCTGCCCTCGGAGGAGCTGCGAAGATTTTTCGACGAGACCTTCAAGGGATTCGATATGTTGGAAGAACGCGAGCGCCAAGAATTGCTTCGAACGCTTAAAGCCTACTATGACAACCACTGTCATCTCATCGATACGGCCAAAACGCTCTTCGTCCACCGCAATACCGTCCTCTACCGGCTGGACAAATGCGAGAAAATCGTCAACCTGCATTTAAAAGACGCAACCGAGAGTTTGAGAATACGTCTGGCGTTAGCCATCGAACCTATTCTAAAGGGCAAGTCGGTCTGACGGCAGTTTATTCATTCAGCTTATGGCCAGAAAGATTCCATCTTGTCCGTCCGACTATCCCGAGCCTATAATTGAACCGCTGAACCTCACGATGCAAGGAGGGGATCGGAATGACCGAACATCAAACGCCGCCTCCCGACTCGCGCAACAACGACAAGGGTGCTTCGGAACGGCGGGAGGAACGGCCTTTTCAGCACGATTTCGACAACCTTTCGTACATCGGCATCCAAATGCTGAGCACCTGGCAGGTGGACAGGCATACGCACGAGCACTTCGAGCTGTGCTACGTGGATGAAGGGCAGGGCTGGTTTTCGATCGACGGGGATTTGTATCGCGTGCGGCAGGGGGACTTGTTTCTGACGAAGCCGGGAGAAGGGCATCAAGGCGCTTCCCTCGGGGCGTCTTACCGGCTGTACTACACCGGGTTCCGGCTGGCGTACCGGCAGAAGCTTGAAGCGGATTTTTACCGGCTGGGGCGCGTCCGCACGGTACGGGATACGAGCGGCGACGTAAAGCGGTTGTTCGATGCCGTCTTCGTCGAGATCGAAGATCCCGGTCCGCATTCGGCGCTGATGGCGGAAAGCCTGTTCCAGCAATTGCTCGTTCGCGTCATCCGTCTTTATCGCGCGGCAGCCTTGCCAGACGGCGATCCGGGAGACGGTCCGCTCGCTCCGGCGATGAGGGAGCTGCTTCAATACCTGCACGAGCATGCTAGCATCGACTTCAACGCGACGGACCTGGCCAGGAGACAGCATCTCAGCCGGACGCATCTTGAACGGGAATTCAAACGCGCGTTCGGCATTCCGCTCGGCAAGTACATCCGCATGCTGTGCGCCGATCGCGCCAAATATTGGCTGGCGGAGTCGAGCGAGTCGATCACGTCGATCGCGGAAACATTAGGATTTTCGTCGCTTCACGCCTTCAGCGTGTTTTTCAAGCGGCAGACGGGAATCTCGCCTTACGCCTATCGGCATGCTTCGTCGCCGAATGACGAAAAACGTTAACTTCCGGTGGAAGCCAGACAAAGCCGGCAGTCCATCTCCGCGTTAAGATGGAAGCATCGCACGAGAACAACGTGCGGCAACCATCCTAGCGGGAGGAATCGGATATGTCAGATCGGAACCACTTGCTGCCGACGGAGGCAGACATCGCTTTTTACAAACAGAACGGGTACTGGATCGCGCCGCAGCTCATCGACGAGGCTCGGCTGGAACGGCTGCGCGAGCATATGGAACGGGTATTTGCCGGCCAATTCGAGACGGGACGCGCGCCGTACGACGGCTATTGGACGCCCGAGCAAGGCAACGGGCTGCGCAAAACCGACAATTCCCACTGGTCCGATCTGGAGCTTCGCACGCTGGCCACCGATCCCGTCATCGGCGAGATCGCCGCCCTTCTGATGGGGGCCGACGCCATTCGCCTGTGGCACGACCAGCTGCTGTTCAAGCCGGGCAACCCCGACCGCAGGGCGGGCGGCAACGTGGGCTGGCACCAGGATTACGCCTATTGGCAGTGCGCGGCCGAGCCGACGCTGATCACCGCCTGGGTCGCCTTCGACGACGTCAATCCGGACAACGGCTGCATGCAGGTCGTTCCGCGAAGCCACAGATGGGGTTTGCTTAACGTGAACGATTTCTTCGAGCAGGATATGGAGAAGCAGCGCCATGGCATGGACCTTCCGGCGGATGCCTCGTTCGAACCCGTCCCGATGGCCATGAAGGCCGGCCAGGTGAGCTTCCATCACGCGCTCGCCATCCACGGCAGCGGCCCCAACACGACCTCGCGGCCGCGCCGCTCGCTGGCAGTCCATCTGATGACCGGAGATACGCGTTACAAGTCCGGTACGCGCGGCGACAGCCACATGAACGTGGGCCTGCTGGACGGACGCGACGGCGATCTGTTCGCGGGAGAGGCTTTCCCGGAGCTGTTCAGGAGGAACTGAGCGGCGCAGCGCAAATATCCCTTATTCCGACGACTTGTCGGAATAAGGGATATTTTAACAATATGCCTCTATCAGATAGCGATGTTTAAGCAGCGTGATCGAATGAGGAGGGAATACATACCACCCCTCCGGACTGTATCGCGCATTTTATGATCTACGTGCGTCACTTGATCCGCCACCGCAAAGCCGTTAACCGTTTCCCAAGATGGACAATTCAATTCGATAGTTTCGAAGATCTCCAAGCTTTCCGTTCCGGCAAATGACACAATTGCAGTCACGGCCTGTTCCGGTTGGCAGTTGACAACCGCGACGATGACCTCGCCTTTCTCATCGTGATAGGTTGCCGAAACATCCAGACAAGCGCTCCTTGTCTCTTGATCGTCGCCAGCCGGTAACTTCACTGATTCCCGCTTCGCAGTAAATATAAAGTAAATATAAAGTAAATATAAAGTAAATATTTTCTTTATCTATTTGCAGTCCTTTTAAAGATAGCGCAAGATAGCACAGACTATGCTTAAAAGAAGAAGGGGACCATGAGCTTCATGGTCTCCTTTGTTAGTGCTTCTTAGTAAACTTACTGAGTCAGAAGATCCTTCAGGTATGAATCTAACAAGGCTTTATTCTTGGATTATTTGATACTTAATATTAGAATCGTTTAAGTCTTCAACGACTTGGTAGCGTATATATGTGATTACATCATACAGATCAGCACAATGTACACTTGAATTTGAAAACCCTGTTTCAGTTTTCCACCGATCGGCCATATACCCTCCTCCACACACTTTATAAATGGAGCAGGATTTACAATTTAAAGGCAATAACTCTTGGTTTTGAAGACACTTTTGAAAAAGGTCTGTTTGGATCAATTCATCAATATTATTTTCAAGTACATTTAAAGACAATCTCGTTAGCCCATCTCTACACGTTCTTAACATATCGGCTGGTTCTATACTTCCGTCTGTTTCGATGACAACTTGGTTCAAGGGAACCGGCCCAACACAGTCGAGCCGGGAATTGCCTGATAGCAATAACCTAATTACATTTGAGAACCATCTAATATTTATTTCTACATTTTTATCGCTATACCAAGCTTTAAATACTGAAATATAATACTCCGCTAAGGACTTTTCTGATTTTTTAGGCGGGTTATCATGATTATAACTTGGCCAGAGAAAATCCATATTTTTAACGCCTAAATCTAATAGATGATTGTATACATCTTCCCCAGAAATTTCGGGATCAGCAACTACTAATACGCCCCATTTTTTGTACCCAGATTTTAATAGCAGATCTATTCCTTTTGTCACCTTCTCATAACTTCCGTTACCGTTATGATCTATTCTATTTTGGTCGTGAATTTCTCTTTCTCCATCAAGGCTAATTCCAATATTTACACTTCTACTCTTAAAGATAGATATCCATTCGTTGTCCAGTAATGTACCATTAGTTTGAATACAATAAGCTACTCTTAAATTCGCGGGCTTCAGTTCTTCAGATTTTTCAAGGAACCAACTCACCCACTCTTTGCCGCTTAATAGTGGTTCACCACCATGAAGAACTACGTCAATTTCAGATATTTTGTGTTTCATTGAATAACTATAAATCTTATTTAAAGCTAAAATAGCCGTTTCTCTTAGCATTATTTTAGGTTTGCTTTGAAAGGTTGTATCTCCCTTATTAAACATGTAGCAATAGCTACAGTTCAAATTACATCTGCTAGTAACTTTAATGATAAAGCTAGTGCATACCATGCTCAGTTTATCCTAACCCAATTTAAATTTTGCTGTGAATTCAATTCTTGCTGCAATTTTTTCGGTTTTCAACTCATCTTCTATTTTATATATAAGCGGGTGTATCTTTTCTAATGCTTTCATATTAGGAACAGTAGCCTCAATTTTTATTGGAGCACCGTCACCAGTATTTACTGAATCAATCTCTTCGCCTCGATTGCCTTTTAGCGAATGAGTAACGTCACCGTACTTTTCATTAGAACTTGACATAGTCGGAACCTCCTTCGTTATGAGTGCCTAGATCAATTTATTCAAAAATTAAAAATTCATTACTGTTAAACGACATGTTTGCATGAGGCGAAAGAACCAATTTATAATTCGTCCGAATATTGCGTCAGCATAAAAGAGCAGTCGATGTAACTGTAAATAAAGATAACCGACCCAATCGGGATCGGCTATCTCACTGATAATTTATTTCCGCTATCTCTTACTCGTTTAGATCATTTCAACCATTATATTTTTAAAAAATGCATCCCCTTGGCTCACGAACAGCCCAAGCTTACCTCGCTCAATATCGTACATTCTTGCGCTCATTGCGACTTCGCCATTGATATAGATCTCGCAAATCGATCCATCGATGAAGATCTGAAGCTGATGGCTGCAATCCGGCAGCAGCTCAACCGGTCTTTCCAGCTCGACTTCATAAGGGAACGTCTTTCCCCCGTCCTCGCTCTGCATAATAGGCCCGCGGAACGTGATCCTGTGCCGCTGCGGTTCCAGCGTCACATAATAAGCTTCATCTAGTCCCATCCCAGTACGAAGCATAACGCCCGCTCCTTGCGTATGTTCCGAGAAGCGAATCTCCAACGAAACCTTGCATCGGTCAGGTAAATCCTCTTCTGTCAGACTCGCGGCAAACGCATAGGGAGATTCGCACGCATATTCGTCATGAGCCGGTGACGACCACTTGCCGGCGACTGCTTTCCATTGCAGCGGTCGCTCGACCGCAAAGGCTTCATTCACAGAATCCGGCACTTTAACGGCGAGCGTGCCATCCGGACGCTGAATGATTTCATGAACGATAAGATTGCCGCCCCAATCCCAGGTGTTGTAATCCTTCCCCGGATGCTTCGGAGGATTCCAACCGAACAAGTCGTCATTTTTCGTTGGGTTCCAGCCGAATAAATATCGCTTCCGGCCATCCGAAGCCGACTTTGCTGCGTAGTACGCTCTGCCGTCGAAGGTATCGACCTTCGGCGTAATCCATGGACCGTTCAACGAGCGACTCATTCGGTAAAAGGTTGCGAACCGCTCCGTGTAGTTAGAGTAAACCAGATACCACCAGTCCCCCATCTTGAACAAATCGGGGCATTCATGAGCACCTACATGGATATTCGGCGCATAAATCGGCTCACGATATGTCCATTTGCTCAGATCCCGGGACGTGAGCAGAGCTACGCAGCCCTTGCGATTGGAAGGTCCTTTGGCCATAGCCGCAAGCAGCATCCAGTACTGCCCCTCTTCTTCATTCCAGAATACGAAGGGATCCCGCCAGTCCGAGAGCTCGTAAATCCGGTCGTCAGAGGAGAAGGTATCCTCCGGAATCGTCGTCCAGTTCATGAGATCAGTGCCCACAGCATGGCAGACGAGCTGCTTTCCCTCGGGGAAAATGCAATAAAACAGGTGGTACGTATCTCCGACCTTCATCACGTGACCGGTTCCGCCGTATATTTGGCACGCACCATATGCTTTGTAATGACAAAAATCATTCGTTCCGATCAAGTGCCAGCCGTTGTCCAGACCTTCCCGATCATTCTCTCTCCATCCATGAAGATAAAACAGTTTAAATTCGTTGTCCTCAAAGTAGGGAATTACGTCGCCAACCCAAGCGTCTTTAGGACGATAGAAAAATTCTGTCATGTCCCCAAGCTCCTTACTCGCAAAGTTAATTTCACGCAAACGTTTACGTACATGCGATTAAATTTCCTTTAAACACGATAGGCGGACTGCATTTCCCAAATTTCGAGCGACTTGACTACTATTGAAGAGTCGCCCATAAGCTTCAGGCCTTGTGCGTCATGCCCGAAGGGGAAAATACGCGTCGTCAGGCTTTTTATTCCGTTGATGTACGCCTCGATCATGGATTTGTCCAGGTAGATATGCAGTCGCAGATTGTCGCCATCCAGATCGACGGGTCCGCCTTCGATGCCTTTCTCTACATCCGGTTCCATACTCGACTTGTTGCGGTCAGCCATGAAGCTTGCGCTCGCTTTGTCATAATACAGCAATGTCTCTTCCATCCCGTCGGGCGAAACGCGAACCTTGATCCCCAAACGTTCGGCCTCCCCAGGCTCGAGCTCCAGCTTGATTTCCAGCAAGTCGCCTTGTATTTCGTTGAGGCATTCATTCGCGGCTTCAAACGAGAGCTCGGAGGCTTCAACCAGCTTGGGCCCCCGCAAAGTCTCCAATTCCTTGATTGGCTGGATGCCCGGCCGACCGTCCGGCCGCATGGCGATCTCTACGGGAAGTCCCGCATTGCCGAACCAACCCAGATCGCGGCTGATTCTTGGATTCATCCCGAATATGACGCTGAACAGAATGATCCTTCCGCTTGGATCCACGAACCCGCTTGGCCCGATCCAGTGTTCGCCCACATCGAACACTTGCGGTTCTTCATCGTCGGGAATAAAAGTCAGGCGGGCCGGATCCCAGGTCCCAACCCAGTAGAAAATATATTTACAGTAGTGCGGGCTTGCGTGAAGGAACCACGGATTAACGATAAAAATGTGCTTTTGCTCCCCTTGCTCGTTTTTATAAAAGGGGAACAGGAGCGGCAGTTCCCAAGCGTCCCCTGTCTTGGGGTATTTCTTCGAATCGCCGACATAGATCGGATTTCGATAAGTCCATTGCGTCATATTTTCCGATGTGTACAACAAGGCCGTGCCGCCTTTTCCCGGTATGCCGGACGTCACGATCATATACCATGTCCCGTCTTCCTTCCATACGAAAGGATCTCTAAAATTCCCCGGGAGACCTTCTCCTTCCGGTAAAGCCGCAACATATTCAGGGTGCTTGACCCAGTCGACCAAATCGTTGTTGCCATCCTCGCCATACGTGCTTATGGCCAAGGCAACGGATTGATCGGGATTCCGCCGTTTGTCGCCTGCCGCATAGAAAATGACGGGCACGCCATCGTCATTGACCGCCGTTCCTCCAGACCAGCAGCCATCAGGGTCGATACTGCCTTTCTCCGGAGAGAGGGCGAACGGCACATCGCGCCAGCGGAGCATGTCCGAACTTACCGCATGTCCCCAATGGATCTGATTCCAGTACGGGCCCTGAGGGTTATGCTGGTAGAAAATGTGGTATTGTCCGTTGAAGTACATCGGCCCATGCGGCTCATTCATCCAATGCTCGGGCGGAATAAAGTGAAAATGCGGCCGATGCCTGTCTCCCGCATACCTGCTTCTACGTTGAGCGGTATCCGGCGATCCGACGGACACGCCATCACAATCAGCCTTAACCTCCTCGGTCGATAATGCCCGATCATACAATCGAAGCTCGTCGATGATGCCGTTGAACATATTCGTCGCAAACGTGCCATGCAGCACGCTCGGCTTATTATTTTTGCCTATCAGGAGGTCGACTTGCGCCGGCCGCACTTCGGTGTACGGCGGGATACTTGTCCGAGCTACCTGCTTTCCGTTCAGATAGAGCGTCATGCTCCCGTTAACACCGTCAAATACGGCCGCGACATGAGACCACGCATCCCTTGGAATCGGATCCGCTTCGGCCCAAACCTCATACCAGGCTTCGCCTGTCCCGATCTGGAAGGACCAAGCGCCATGACGGAACATCCCGAGAACAAACCCCGTCTTCGTCTCCCTGTCATGCTGGCCCACAATCGCGGATAATCTGCCCCCGTCTCCATGTTCATACGAACGAGGCGCAACCCAGCCTTGAATCGTCATGGCTTTAAACGTATTCGTCAAGGCCGGCGCGGAGATCCAGGTCGAATATCCGTCGAACAGCAAGGCGCCGCCTTTAACGCCGTCTACCCAAAGCGGCTCGCTGGAAGGCTTGTAGAGGGCTTCGTTAAATACATAGCGGACTTCGTCCTCGCGTCCGGTACACTTTTCCCGCACCCGATTGCCCTTGCCTTCGTCGAAGCTCCAATGC
The DNA here is from genome assembly GCF_030014955.1 of Cohnella hashimotonis. Lineage (NCBI taxonomy): Bacteria > Bacillati > Bacillota > Bacilli > Caryophanales > Paenibacillaceae > Cohnella > Cohnella hashimotonis. The sequence goes on along the minus strand of NZ_JAGRPV010000001.1, from coordinate 240,986 downwards.
GCGATCAGATTCTGACTCATGAGACACCTCCAAAGTAAGTGGTTACAGCTCGTTAATCAGTCATTCAGCGTGTCATAGCCGACCCGGTGCTGAAGCTCCACTGCCGGATACCTGTCAGCTGTTCCTCGCGCTTGGTACCAGTACGCCGTAGCGGCATACAAGCAACGATTAACTTCTTCCCAGCGGTTCGCCTTGTACTTCTCCATAAAGCCTTCGAATGATTGGTTAAAAGGAATATTGTCGCAGATGTGGAACCGATTCACTGAAGTATGCCCATTGCCGTCGATCTCAACGTAGGGTTGGCTGGCAAAGGCGCTGTCGAACATGGGAAACGGCGGTTCCGCCGCCCAGGCATATCCGATATAATCTTCGCTGCCTGTTCCGAAAGTGGATGGGAACGTCTCGCCGTCGACGAAAAACTTCTCGTCTCCTTCGCCCCACCACCAATCGATCGTCTTCCTGTCCCACTTTCCATACCACCATGTTTCTGCCTCTTGCTCGGGGATTTTCCATGCATTGTAGACATGAAGATGAACGCCGCAGAATCTTCCCGGGCCTTCAGCCAGCAGCAACGGCCAATCCGGCCAGCGGTCGCCTCCTTCCTCGTACCTCTCCCGCTCCAGATCAAGGAAAGCATCCCGGTGCCATTTGGCATGGAACCGCAGCAGCTGATCCGCTTCTGTTTTCGTCAAGCTGACGAGCCGTATATCGACGGCAAGCGTCTGCGACTCGGGACCCTCATTGCCGATCTCAATGACGGCGCCGTCCGAGAACGGCATATACCAATGGCAGTAAAATTCATGATCGTCCATGCCAAGCGGCAGCGCGCGATACGGCTTGATCCCTGGGGCGCTGCCGAAAAAGTCGCCTAACGGCGCCCAAACGGAGGGTTCGTCCTCTTGGTCCCATTTCATCGAAATAACCAGCTGTCTTAAAGCATTTCGCTGCTGTTCCTCGGTTTTAAGAGCTAGGTCTGTTCGAACCCGGATCATGCAGACGGCCCCTGCGCCGGCATGATTCAAAACGGTCGCCTTTCCGCCCGGCGGAACGGTCCAATTTTCTGTCTGATTAAAGTACGGTTCTTGCAAACGCGGATTGTTCCTTCCCCGCCTGTATAAGATCCTGTCCGCCTCTGCCAGAGCAATAGCAGCTTCTTTATCGAAGAAGCCGGTAAACGACGGCAACCGCACGTCATTCGGAAACTGCGTATACGTAAAGTGGTAATAGCTTCCCCATCCGTTATCGAGCACCACCTTGCAATGCTTCTGGAACGGAATCGGGATATAGCTGTTTCGCCCTCGAGACAGCGTGGGCGCTAGATTCGGAAAATTGGCGGGGCAGCCTTCATCGTTAAATTTATCGAAGTAGTCTCGGAAGGGCTTGTCAAAGACCGGCTCCTCACTATGATCGAGGAAGATTCGAATATGTCCTTCCCCCGGCAATGCCGACCATACGCGCCAGATTACGCCCGGACCCTCGATTTCGCAAGCGACGATGCCGTTTACTTCTTGGCGAATATAGCCGCCGCCATCGTCGTTCGCTCCCCAGTTTTCGTACTTTCCGGTTTCTTCATTGTAGAAAGAGCTTCGATCATAGCTTGAGAAGCTGCCACTTCTTTCCCCTGCTGCAGGGGGGACGGCCAGCCGTTCAAGGTTGTACAAACGCTCCACTAAATCGCGATAGGTATACGAAGTTTTATAGTCTAGCAAGTCCTCACGCCCTTTCAAATCTTAAGAGGTTGTAAGCGAATTCCTTGATCATCCGCAGTATAAACCTTATAGTTGCTATAAGGTCAATGGCATATTTCCAAGAGGAGAGACATCCTTGAAAAAGAAATTTAAAATCGGGGAGCTTGCGAAAATCAAAAATATCGATACGCAAACGCTTCGATATTACGACCAAATCGGCGTGCTGTCTCCCGAGCTCACAGACCCGCTGAACGGATATCGCTACTACTCGGAAGAGCAGTTCGTTGAAGTCGATCATATTAAATTTCTTAAGCTATTAGGCTTATCGTTGGAAGAAGCAAAGCAATTCAAGGAAATCACGAGTTTGAGCGAAGCCATGGATAAGCTTAAAACGCAGCAAAAGCTGTTCGAAAAAAGAATCGCCCAAATGCAAACCGTTGCGCAGAGACTCTCTTTAATACTGGATACCATCGAAGAAAAAAGCAGACCGCTCGAAAATGCTGAGCGTGCGCCTGAAATAGAAATACGCGATTGCGGCTCCATTAGAGGGGTAATCGGGGACTGCCAGACGGTTCAAGATTGGTTTGATTTTGAAGCGAAGCTGCAAGAGCTCGTCGCTCGCTATCCGAATTATTCGGAGATCGGCCATAACCACGGCCATATTTATATCTATAACGAAGAATACTTCCATACCGCGGATGATCGGCACATCGAGAAGGTCATTCTGCCTCTCGAGCGACAATTCCGTGGAGACGGCATTGGAGATTACCCGCTTGGCGTCTGTATTGTCGCCTACCATAAGGGGAAGATCGAAAATCTGATGCAGGTATTCTCAGAGATCAAAAAGTTTATCGCCGACCATCGTCTCACGATTAGAGGCGATATCGTCATGACCTCGATTGTCAGCAGTTTCATTGTGAGAAACGAGAACGAACATCTGGCGGAAATAAGGATCCCATTGATATAGCCGGCCCCCCTAAAGTCTAAGAAGACGATAGAGGGGCCGGCCGTCAATCAAAGGCGGCGTAAACTAACCTTGCTTAGCCAACAGCTTGGCGATGACCTGCGCGCTTTCTGCGCGGGTTGCCGTACCTTTCGGCACAAATTGATTGTTGCTTCGCCCGTTGATAAAACCGAGCGCCTTTACCGCTTTTACAGCTTCCATGGCCCAGGCGCTGACAGCTGCCTGATCTGCAAACTCAGCTCCGCTGGTCACGTCCGTCTTTTTGCCTGCCGCATGCGCATAGGCGCGGACAAGCATGACGGCCAATTCTTCGCGCGTAATGATGGCATCGGGTGCGAACGCAAGATCGGAGCGGCCGGTTACAATGCCAGCCTCGCTGGCTGCAGCCACCTCATCCGCATACCAGCTCCCCGCCGCCACATCGCTGAACTTCGCGGTGCCTTCCGCCTTAAGTCCGAGCGCACGTACGACCAGTGCCGCGAACTCGGCGCGCGTCACAGCCTGATTTGGTGCGAATAACGTATCGCTCACGCCCTCCAGAATGTGCCTCGCCGCCATTTCCTTAATGACGCCGGAAGCCCAGAAGGCGTCGGTCACATCGCTGAAGGACTTGTCGTAGCTAAGCACTGCATATTTGCTGAAATGGTAGATTTGCGAAACCCACTTGTCTCCGACGATCTTGCCTCCCGCGTAAGCGAGCGATCCGTCGTCGGCAATGTTATACATGCCGAGGAGCGCTTTGCGCGCATTCCCGTCGAATGCCGATTCGATCGTAAGCGGTTCATCAAAGATAGACAGCTTCGTTTCTTTGCCTTCCTTGTCAACGATCGCGAGCGAGAAATCCAACAGTTCGCCGGCTGCCGTCACTGCCGCTTTAGCCTTAGTCCCCGCCTTATTCAGAAGTGCCGTGCGATCCGTCTCAGACACCGGTGCCAAGTGAAGCACAATGGTCGCATCCTTTAGTTGGTCTACGGACAGGAAGCTTTGAAGCTTCAACAGCACGGTTCCCGGGATTCGAATGGATATCTTGTCGTTTGAGAACTCGACGACGTTTGTCTTATCGATGGCTGCATGACCGGAGATAACAACTTTTTTAGCGTCATTCCCGATCTTGACGGCGATTTTGCCCGTTGCATCCGCCTGCGGCAGGTTTACGACATCGGCATTCGGATTCGAAGTCGCACCCCCGTTGCCCGGATTGTTTGTCCCGTTGTCGGGATTGTCCGGGCTGCTAATCGCTACTGGGACGCTGAGATTATCAAAGTTGATGTGTCCCCATCCGCCAGTCCTCTGATCGACGACCTTGATGTAGAGCAGCTCCCCTTTGTATGCCGATGCATCCCAGTTTATACGGCGATAGGCTTCATCGTCGTTGCCGGTTTCTTTCATTAAAACTTTATCGTCGGATGCGCGAACGAGCGCAACATAAAGCTTGTCGATCTCTTTGCCTCCGCCGACCAGGAAGCTGATCTTGCCGTCTCCGCCCAGTTTAAACGACTGAGAAGTGAGCGATCCCGTGGCATCGTCTCCGTATGCCGGGTTAAATCCCCACAGATGATGACGCTCGGGGTCTTTGGCCACCCACGCCTGGTTGAACGGACCTCCCCATCCCCAGTCGTTGGCAGTTGTAATATTTTGATCCGTGAATGCGTTGCCCTCCGCCGTCCATCCGGACAAATCGCCTTTTTCAAAATCGGCGTTTGGCAGTTCGCCAATCGAGCCCTGGTCCGCTGGTGGTGCCGGCCAGCTCGCCTGAACCGTGTCCCCGTACGCGGAATTCATCTTCCAGACTTGCAGCTTTTGCACAGAAGCAGCGCCGCCCTCTCTCCACAGCGCGAGTCCAAGCGCATCGCCGCGCGTCGGATACACCCGGGAGGTGATGCTGTTTTTCCCGTTGGCATAGGCTTCGATCATCGAGCGATCCAGATAGACATGCAGCTTGAGCACATCGCCGTCCAGTTCCATCTGCCCGTTCTGAATGCCCTTCTGTACGTCCGGATCGAGCGAAGACTTCCATCTATCCAGATTGAGCTGCTTGTTTTCCGTATCGTAAAAGAGTCGTGTCTCTTCCTTGCCGTCCGCCGTCTTCCGCAATGAAATGCCGAACTTCTTTGCCAAATCGATCTTGGCTTCCAGCACGATCTCAAGCATATCGCCTTGCACCTGGCTCAGTTTCGCATTAGCCGCTTCAACGGATGTATCGCTAAGGTCAACCAGTTGCTCGCCTCTCAGCGATTGCAGCTCCGGAATCGGCTCGATGCCAAGGGTATCGTCGCTGCGCAGGGACAACACGAGCGGCAATCCGCCGTTGTGCGCCCAGCCTGCATCCGAATGCTGCTGCTCGGTCCTGCGATCCTGCGTGATGCTATACAGAATCGAGCGGCCTTGTCCATCTACCATCCCGCTCGGACCCGTGAAGTGCTCGCCAAAATCGAACAGTCGAGGCTCCTCATGGTCGGGAACGAATTTATTCGTCGTTTTATCCCATGTGCCGATCCAATGGAAGACATACTTGACGTTGTCTGCGTCGTAATGATCGAACCAAGGATTGATGAAGAACGCGTACTTCATCGTCCCGTTTTCGTCCTCGCCTAAAGGAAGAAGAACCGGGAGCTCCCATACTTGGCCGGTCTTATGATACTTTTCATAGTCACCGACAAAAAACGGATGCTGGTACGTCCAGTGCACCATGTCGTCCGAAGTATACAGCAGCGCCGTTCCGCCGACATTTTTAATGCCCGATCCGACGAGCTGGTACCATGTATCTCCGTCCTTCCAAACGTACGGATCCCGGAAATTGCCGTACCACACTTCGCCTTCCGGCGCAGTCAGATTCGCAGCTTGCGTCGTGACGGGCGTTCCGTTATAAACCCACTTTTTCAGGTCGGCGTCGCCGTCGTCCTTAAACGTGCTTCTCGCCAGACCCGTCGCCTGGTTCGGCGTCGCCTGGTCGTTGCCTGCCGTAAAGAACAGCGCCGGATTGCCGTCGTCCCCGACGACCGCGCTGCCGGACCATACGCCGTCAGGCGTCTCCGACCCGCCATCCGGGGCAAGGGCGACCGGCATATCCTCCCAGTGAACCATGTCGTCGCTTACCGCGTGTCCCCAATGAATCTGATGCCAGTAAGGCCCTTGGGGGTTAAACTGATAGAAAATATGATACTTGCCCTCGAAATACAGCGGCGCATGCGGTTCGTTCATCCAATGGCCCGGTGCGATCAGATGATATTGCGGCCGGTATCGGTCTCCGTCATAGTCGCTGCGATCGAAGTCCATGGATGGCGTCGGAGCGACGCCTCCCGCAAACCCGGACACCACCGACTGATAGTCGCTTTGAATCGCTTCCTGCGACAGCGCCGTGTTGTACACCTTCACTTCATCGATCATGCCATTGAACATATTCGCGGTGAATACGCCGTTAATTACTGCACCTGAATTGTTCTTGCCGATCATAAAGTCGGTGTTCGCCGGCGTAATCGGGAGCTTCTTTTCGGCTGTGGCGGTTCCCGCCAATTCGCCGTTCAAATACAGCTTCAGTTTGCCGTCCGTCTTGTTGTAAGTAGCGGCGATATGCGACCATACATTTTTCTGAAGCGGTTTGTTATCCGCAGCCCAGACTTCGGTCCATTTACCGTTCACCCCAACCTGGAACGACCATTTGCCATGACGCCCCATGCCAAGCAGATATCCGCTGCGGTTCGCGCTGTCATATTGATTGACGATCGCAGACAGCTTTCCTTGATCGCCCCACTCGTACGATCTTGGAGACACCCAGGATTCAATCGTTATTTCATCGCCCGGCTTGGCCATCTCGCTCGAAGGTCTTGCGATCCAAGTGGAGTATCCGTCGAAGAGCAGGCCTTTGCCGGCCACGCCGTCTCTCCAGAGCGGTTCGCTATTTGGCTTGTATTTGGCATCGTTAAATACATAATGCACGGCGTCGTCCAGGTTGCGGACCTGGTCCTTCGCCGTCGTTCCCTGCTCCTCGTTCAGCTGCCAGTTCCCAATCAACCCCGTACCCCGGACCTGGAAGTCATCGACATTGATATGACCGGTCGGATCTTGATCGACGACCTGAACATACAGCACTTGGCCGATATAAGACGTTGCGTCCCATTTAACACGCGTATACGCTTCGGATCCATTTCCCGTCGCTTTCATCAGCACGGCGCCATCTGAAGCGCGTACCAGCGACACATAAAGTTGGTCGGCATTTTCTTTGCCGCTTGCGAGGAAGCTGACAAATCCGGTTCCGCCCAATCGGAATGGATTGGAGGTTAGCGTACCCGTCCCCGTATCGGCTTTGCTATAGCCGGACACATGATATTTGCCTTCCTTGCCGAATGGCGTTTGAGGGTCACCGAAGCTCGACTGATCCGTTACAGCATCGGCAAAAGCATCGCCCTCTATCGTCCAGCCGCTTAAATCGCCGGTTTCGAACCCCGGATTAATCAGATTCTCCGTCGTCGACACGTACAGATTGGTGGCCAGTACGCCGTCTGTCGGCGGGGTAACATGATTGGTGAAAAAAGCATCGGCAAAAATAACGCCCCAGTCGGAGACCGCATTGTCGACGATTTCCAGATATAAGTTTTCGTCGATATGCTTGGACAGGTCCGCTTTGTATTGGACCATATTGGCCAGCCTCATCCCCTGGTCGATATGAGGGAAATTGATATCCTTGAACTCCGTATTGCCGTAGCGGGCGACCAATTCGTCCGTATCCGCGTTATACACGTCTACGTGCACAAGATCCGTGTTTTTGCCGCCGCCCAGTTTAAACGTGATCCAGCCGGATCCGCCTAGCGTGAACGTAGAAGACCGCAAAATGCCCGTCTTGCTTTCGTCGTATGCCCACCCATCCAGGTGGTAGCTGCCTTCCTGATCGAATGGAATATTGTCGCTCCACCAGGTCGTATCGGCAGAGACGCTGCCGGGACCGAAGGCGTCGCCGGCGACAACCGTCCAGCCCTGCAAGCTGCCCGACTCGAACCCGGGATTGCGCAGCTCGTATCGAACCGGGTTATACAGATTTTTGGCAAGCGTGCCATCCGTCGGCGTACTTGTAAGATAGGTTTGGAAATCGTCCGCGAATACGACGCCCCAATCGCTCGTGGCCTCGTCTACGATTTCAAAATACAGATTCGCACCCAGGAATGCGCGCAGATCCGCTTGATACTGCACCATGTTCGCAAGTCGTAATCCTTGGTCCACATGAGGAAAGTTAACGTCGGCGAATTCAGTATTGCCATAACGAGCCACCAGCTCGCTGGTATCGGCATCGTATACATCGACATGGACCAGATCGGTATTTTTGCCGCCGCCCAGTTTAAACTTAACCCATCCGGTACCGCCTAGCTTAAAGGTCGTCGAACGCAGCTTGCCCGTCCGATCCTCGGCGTATTTCCAGCCGTTGAGGTGATACTGGCCCTCTTGGTTGTAAGGAATCTCTTCGTTCCAGTATGTATCCTCGTTCGATACGCTGTCGGGGCCAAAAGCGTCTCCTGCTACGACAGTCCAGCCCGTCATATCCCCTGTCTCGAATCCAGGGTTTTCGATTTCCTTAACGCCGGCATCGTACAAATTGTCCGCTCTGATGCCTTCGCTCGGCTTCGTCTCCTGGTAGGTATTGAAGGAGTCGGCAAACAGTACGCCCCAGTCCGATGTCCCTTGATCTACGATGTCGATATACAGGTTTTGGCCGAGATAGCGGCTCAAGTCCGCTTTGTACTTCACCAGGTTCGCCAGGCGCAAGCCTTGCTCGACCTTCGGGAAGTTCTGATCGCTCCATTCCGTATTGCCGTAACGGGCGATTACCGCGTTCGTATCCGCGTTATGGATCTCGATATAGTCCAGATCCGTATGCCGGCCGCCCCCAAGCATAAATGTAATCCACCCCGAACCTTCAAGCGTAAAGGTGGAGGACCGCACTCTGCCGGTAGCCGTCTCCGCATACTTCCAGCCGTTTAAATGATAAGTTCCCTCCTGCTGGTAGGGGATTCCCTCCGCCCAATACATCGTCTCGTTCGATACGCTGTCCGGTCCGAAGGCCCCTCCTTCTATCACCGTCCAACCTTCCATGTTCCCCGTCTCGAACCCTGGGTTTTCAATCGTGTTCGCGTACACGGCAGCCGCAACGGATGTTGCCGCGATATCTTGCGTTTCAACCGGCGCTGCTTCTTCCGCGTAGGCTCTTGCGACGTTTCCGATACCGCCCGCAGAGAGAACAAACGATAAGATCATGGATAAGACAAGACTGAATGAGACTGACTTTTTGATCACGCGCTCTGACCTCCTAGTCGATTCAAATCATATATATAGCGCTTACAATTCAAACAGAGAAAATCCCCTCCATCCAACCTTGCCTTCGTCTGGATAGATGGAGAGAATACATCACGAACGTGACACTAAGAACTAAACGAACGCAACAGGCACTGCCCGGTCGCTTTGTACCGTTGCATTTGCATGTAAGGGATAAATCGTCAACGAAGCAACGTTCACCGTCCCTCCGAGCGCATACAGCTCGATTCCTCGGCTAGCCGGATCAGGGAAGATGAGATCGGTCAATGCGACCTCGCCATCTCCTGCGAATGCTTCGACCGAGCAACGGTCGACGAAAAGTCTGATGCTGACTTTGCCGTTTGCGAGAACGAACGGGGCACCATGACGGACGGCAAAATCATCGTGAAAATCGGACTCGCCAGACTTCGTGCGATCGATGAATAGTTGCGCGTCGTCCGCCGAATAACCGACTGTCGTTACTTCTCGCTCGGACTGGCGAACGCGGACGCCGAATTCCTTGGCATGCGCATCTTCGAAGACCATTTCCAGCTCAAAAGCATCGCCGGTCAATTCCGGATGCGACCATGTATCGTTTTCCAATTGAATCGCGGTCCAGCTCCGCTTCCCGATGCGAATATCCTGTGCCTCATCGATAGGACGCTGACATAGCCGTATCCCCTGCTCGGTCTTCTTAATCGATAGTACCCGCGGCAGCGTCATCGCTCCCCGCCAGCCGCTGGTCGGCGTTGCGTTCGCATACTTCCAATTGCTCATCCAGCCGATCAGAATCCGGCGGCCATCCGCCTCGGGAATATCCGACCAGGTTACGCCCGCATAGTTGTCGTAACCCTCGTCCATCCAGAGAATGCCTTCGCCTTCCCAAGTAAAAGACATGCCGTCGAACTCGCCTACGAAGTACTGGGTCTTGGAGCCTTCCGGCCGACCGTCTCCGATGCTGACAAGAAGCACCCACTTGGCGTTCCCTTCGTCGTTCTCCACAGGTAGTTGGAAAAGATCCGGGCATTCCCATACGCCTTCGTGCGCGCCCTCGGTGCTGCCGAAAGTACTGGCAAAAGTCCATGAGCGCATATTCGGCGACGTATAGAGCCGGATATGGTCGCCGGCCGCGAGCACCATCACCCAGTACTTTCCGGGTTCGTACCAAAACACCTTGGGGTCCCGGAAATCGGTAATGGATTCGTCTGCAAGCACGGGATTGTTCGCGTACATCGTCCATGTCCGCCCCTTGTCCGAGCTATAAGCGATGCTTTGACGTTGGCGCGGACGATCCGTTTCACCTGCCGCCCCCGGCGAATCGGGGTAGGTATCCGTATTCGTAAAGATGGCAACGAGACCCGTCCCGCCGTCAAATAATCCAGATGTATTGTGCCGGTCCACGACCGCAGACCCCGAGAAAATCATGCCGTTCGCATCCGGCGCGAGCGCGACCGGAAGATGCTCCCAGCGGACGAGATCTCGGCTTAGGGCGTGGCCCCAATGCATCGGCCCCCACTGGGTGCCATGCGGGTGATGCTGATAAAAGAGATGGTACTCGCCCTCGTAATAGACCATTCCGTTGGGATCGTTCAGCCAGTTAGCGGGCGCCGCGAAGTGATAAAGCGGTCTGTACTTGTCGTTCAAGGGATCGTCCTCCGCACTGTTCATCATGTTGTCGATATCCTGTCGGCCGGGCAGAGCCGGGATCGCCCCTCTGCGCGTCGTCGCAAGCGCGCCCATCGCATTCGCGAAGCGGCCGATCCTGGTCAAATCGTCGACGGAGAGCGCCTCTATACGTACGCCATCGTTCAATATTTGATCGAGCAATCCGGCCATGCATGCATCTCCGGCGCCAGTCGTATCGACGGTACGGACGCGAAACCCCGGAATGGACGCTTGCGCGGCTCTATTGCTGATCGTGCAGCCCCGCTCCCCCAACGTTACGAGCAGCAGGCGGATACCGGCATGCTGTCGCAGCAGCAGCTCCGCTCCCGATTCTCCTTCGGTCATGCCGGTCATGAAGATAAGTTCTTCCTCCGACAGCTTCACGATATCGGCGACTTCCAATCCGCGGAAAATAGCCTCTCTTGCCTTCTCTGGCGATTCCCATAGCGATAATCGCAAGTTCGGGTCGAATGAGATCAAGGAGCCCGATTGCTTGGCCAACGATACGGCCTCAAGCGTAACCCTTGCAGATTCGGCATGGGTCATGGAGAGCGTGCCGAAGTGGAAAACGCGGCATCCGGCCGCAAGCTCTCGCTCCGCCTCCTCCTTGGTCAGCCTCGTATCCGCCCCTCTGATGAAGCGGAACGCTCGATCCCCATCCTGATCCAGATGGACGAAAGTCATCGTCGTAGGGATGTCTTTAATAAACGCCAGTCCTGTGCATCCTACGCCTGCCTGCTCCAGTACGGTCGCAAGAAAGCGTCCCAACGGATCGTCCCCGACCGCTCCGATAAACGACGTGCGCCGCCCCAGCTTGGCCAGTCCGCATAGTACGTTGGCAGGCGCGCCGCCGGGGTTCTGCTCATAGAGCGGATATCCTTGCTCGGAGTCGCCGGCAGGCGTAAAGTCCACCAACACTTCCCCCAAAGCGATTACGTCCAGCATGTTTCTCCACCACCTGTCTAAATCTCTGTATATGAATATGCGCCGCCCATGCGTCTGACCGTTAACCGTTCGACGACCGCTCCGGGCGAAGCGTCCAGGCGAAGCCCGTCCGCATCGAGGCGCGACGGATAAGTCCGTGTCGTCATGCATTTGCGTCCGTTAAAATAAGCCTCGATGAGCGAACGGTCGAGCAGCACATGAAGCCGAAGCGATTGTTCGCCTAGCGCTAGCGGACCGGACTGGATGCCTCGCGTTCGCTCCTTCGGATCCAACGTGGAACGCGTGCGATCGACGCCGATCTCGGAACGGTCTCGGTCGCAATACAGCACGGTCTCTTCTTCTCCGCCAGGCGAGCGTCGCAGCGCAATCGCGGTGCGGCCCGCTGCTTGAAGCTCGAGTTCAATCTCCAGCATGCTGCCGTGGATTCCATCCAACAACAGGTTCGCCGCTTCAAGCGTAACGTTCCGCACATCGAGCAGCGTTTCTTCCCGGAGCAAAGCAATCTCTTCGATCGGGGACACGCCAAGCGTAGAATCATCAAGAAGCGTAAGGGTTACCGGCATGCCTGCGCCGTGGGACCATCCGCTGTCATAATCGATTTCCGGCGATCGCTCGCCTTGGGCAATGGTGAACAGAATGGAGCGGCCGGTCTTCGGGTCTACCATCCCGCTGGGCCCCGTAAAATGAAAATCGCCATAATCGATCAATCTCGGCTCTTCATGGTCCGGTACGAAGCGGATATGCGCCGAGTCATAACGTCCGATCCAATAGCGGATGTCGGCCACCGCGCCCGGTCCCCAAGGGCTGACAACGAAAACGTGTTTGTCGGTTCTATTCCCGCCCTGGTCGCGCAGCGGCAGCAGTACAGGAAGTTCCCAAGCGGTACCGAGGAACGGATACTTGGAAGGATCGCTCTCATAAAAAGGACCGCACGGCGTCCAGTTCTCCAGGTCGTCGGACACGTAAGCCAGCGCCGTACCGCCACGATTCTTCAGTCCTGCGCCGACGAGCATGACCCAGCGGTCCTGATCTCTCCATACGAACGGATCCCGAAACTCGTCAAGCAGCTCTTCGTCTTGATCCAGCATGAGGACCGGCTTGGACCGCTTCGTCCAGGCGATCAGATCGGGATCAGACTTGCCGCCGTCCCTGGGTCGCGCAAGACCTATTTGCTGATTGGGCTTCAACGAATGATTGCCTGTCGTATAGAACAACGCGGGTTGGCCTTCCTCGTCGTAAGTGGCGCTGCCGGACCAGACGCCATCCGGATCAATCCCGGGCTCCGGTCGCAACGCGGGCGGCAAATCGCGCCAGTGGACGAGATCCTCGCTCACGCTGTGTCCCCAGTGCAGATAATGAAAGAAAGGCCCCTTCGGATTGAACTGATAAAACAGGTGATAGCGGCCTTCATAATAGAACGGCGCATGCGGTTCGTTCATCCAATGGCCTGGCGTGGTGACATGGTATTGCGGACGATGGCGGTCGCGAATGAACATCTCCCGCGGCAGGATAAAATCCTGCGGCGCAAGTTCGGGCACCGTTCCGCCGCAGAGCGCCACGCCTTCGAGATATAAGCCTTTTATTTCGGCGTCTGACATGGCTCGGGCGCTGATGAACAGTTCGTCCATTCGGCCATCGAAGTGATTCATGATAAAAGCCTCGGCGAGAAGGGCGCCTTGATTGTTGCGACCGATCAATAAGTCAGTCTGAGAAGGCGTTAGTACGGAGTCTTTCGGTACGTCACGCGCGGCTACGATTTCACCGTTGAGGAACAGTTTCATCTTGCCGGCTTGACCGTCGTAGGCTGCGGCCAGATGCGACCATGTTTGAAGCGGTACCACAGCGGTCGCGTCGGCAGCGTCTGTCCACAGCTCGGTCCAGATGCCGTCAATGCCGAGTTGGAACGTCCAGGCGCCATGACGTCCAATGCCGAGCAAGAATCCCTCCGCGCCTTCGCGGTCATGTTGATTAACGATTGTAGAGGGGCGATTATCGGCACACAGATCGTAGGTGCCGGGCGCGATCCAAACCGAAATCGTCAGTCCGTCTTTGGGGCTTGCGATATCGGAAGCGGACCGGCGTATATAGGTTGAGTAACCGTCGAATAGGAGCGCCTGTCCCCCGATCCCCTCGGCCCACCTTGGTGTCTGCGGCGGTTGATATCTTCCTTGGGCAAGCGCGAACTCGATTGGATCCCAGATCCCCGTCACCGAATCGCGCGTTCGTCCTCCCTCGCCTTCGTTGAAGGACCAACGGGCAATATCGCCGTTTTCCTTCTTATCAATGAATTGAGTCATTCTTCGAATGCGCTCCTCATCGGACGACCTTACATCGCGCCAAGCCAAAACGGCAGCTAACTGGCCGTTCCGGATTGGCACGCGTGCAATGGTCAAACCTTATTTTTGGGCGGCTAAATAACGGTTATAGCCGTCCTGATAGATTTTGAGCAAGTCGTCGAGTCCCATCTTCTTCAGCTTCGATACATAGTCGTTCCATTCGCCGTCCGTGACGCCGTTCAGCAAGAACTTGGCGCGAGACGAGTTGGTGAAGGTTTGAATTTCCGGCTTGATGCTGTCGATCGTAGCGAGTTCCTCTTCCGTGAAGAAAATATTCGGATACTTTTCCTTTTGCATCTGCGGTACGAAGATGTTCTTGATGTCGTCCATACGCTTTTGAGCGCGCGCTTCAGGCGCGACAACCGTTTTGAAGTCGTCGCCGGTGATGACGCCGGCGCCGCCGAGCGAGACCTTTTGACGGAACTCGCCAGGGTTATTAAGATCCGTTTTTTGCACAAACTTGCCGCTCGCGTCCTTGTCGAACCAAATGCCTTCAGGTCCCCAGCGAACTTCCGCCGCCGTATGCGGCTCATACAGGTTATCGAGCCACTGCGCCGTGATTTCCGGGTTTTTGTTGTCCTTGGTAATGACCGCGCCGCCGCGTCCGAGCGCCGATCCGTTGTTCCACTTTACGACCATGTCCTTGAACGGCGGCACGATCGGATAGTGCGCGTCGCGATCGGCGACGACGTCCGTATGGTCCCACCACAGGAAGGAGCCCATGATTTCCGGATCGTTTTTGCCCTTCGCAAAGTATTGCGTCACGTCTTGCGTCAACGATTCCTTGTCGATCAGGCCTTCCTTCACCCAATCGTGGAAGTAAGCTGCCGCTTGCTTGTAGCCATCTTGAACGGCTGCAAATGAGACCTTGCCGTTATCGACATTCAAGTGCTCGGTAAAAGCGTTGTTGTTCGGTTGGTACGTTTTGTCGGGAACGCCGAAGGCCCCGAACAGATAACCGATGTCGCCTGTCCAAAATGCGTTCATGAACGTCAGCGGGATTTCGTCCGCCTTTTTGTTGCCGTTCGGGTCCTGTGTCTTGAACGCTTGCAATACCTTATGGTACTCTTCCAGCGTCGTCGGCATCTGCAGGTTCAACTTGGTGAGCCAATCCTGATTAATATAGAGGAAGTCCGGATTCGAGCCGATTTCTTCCTGCCCGGATCCCAGCTCCTCGCCGACCGGCAGCGAGTAAATGTTGCCGTCGGGCGCCGTTACCAGCGCTTTGATATCGGGACGCTTCTCAAAAAGCGCTTTCAAATTCGGCATGTACTTGTCGATGTAATCGTTGAATGGAAGGATCGTGCCGTCCTTGCCGTATCGGATGATGTCGGAATCCGAGAATCCCGAGTTCAGGAAAAAGTCCGGCAGGCTGCCGCTCGTGATGAGCAGGTTTTTCTTTTCCTGATAATCGGTATCTACGATCGTATCCCACTCGATATGAACATTGGTCGCCGCTTCGAGCTTTTTGGCCATCTCCATCTCGTTGAAGTCGCTCGGCGCCAACGCCGGCCGCTGCGTCACGGCTTTAAGCGTAACTTTCTCCTTCAGCGGGAACGCCTGCGTGCTGCCTTCCGCTCCGGCGGTGGCGCTTGCGCTGCCCGAAGCAGAAGCCGCCGGCGAAGAACTCGAATTCGCATCGTTATTATTGCCGGAGCAACCGCTCAGCCACAAGGCAGAAGTGAGTGCGACTGTCGATAATACAGCTGTGCTTTTTTTCATTTTCCAATAACCCTCCCATGATATAATCCCTTTTCCATACGCCTTGCCAAACCTTCAACCTGCCGGATTTTCGGGCCCTCACCTCCCTTACGGAATCGAATCGGCCATTATCCTTTGACCGATCCGACCATAACCCCTTTGACAAAGTAGCGCTGAAGAAATGGATACAGCACAAGCAGCGGAAGCGCGGCAACGATGATGACGCCGAACTTGATCAGTTCGGTCACGCGCTGCTTGGCCAGCAGCGTGTCGACGTCGTTCACCAGGTTTCCTGACGGCTGACTCTGGATGAGGATGTTGCGGAGCACAAGCTGCAGCGGGAATTTGTCTCCATCGCTTAAGTAGATCAAGGCATCGAAAAATCCGTTCCACTGACGTACGACGGCAAACAAGACGAGAACCGCGATGATCGGTTTGGATACGGGAAGCACGATGCTGGTGAGATAACGAAGATTACGACAGCCGTCGATGGCTGCGGCCTCGCGCAGTTCCTCGGGCAGCTCCTGGAAAAACGTCTTTGCGATAATGATCAGAAACGCGTCCACTGCGGACGGCAGAATAACGGCCCACATCGAATCGATTAAGTGAATATCCTTCATCATCAGATAAGTGGGAATGATGCCCCCGTTAAAGAACAAGGTGATCAGGAAGAAAACCATAAAGGTGCTGCGCCCGTAGAAGTCTTTCCGCGACAGCGGATAGGCTGCCATAATGACCAGCGTCGTGCTGATGAATGCGCTGATCGCCGCGTAAACAATCGAATTCCGATAGCCTAGCCATATCGTCGGGTCTTGGAAAATGCGGCGGTAGCCGTCGAATGTAATGTCGCGCGGCCAAAACCATACGTCGCCTGAGAAGATCCGGTCGGGACTGCTAATCGATGCAATAACGATGAAATAGAGCGGATACAAGATCATCAATGTAAATCCGCCCAAGAACACGTAGTTGAACAGATCGAACCAAATATCTGACTTCGTTCTTCTGTTGAGCATGAGGACCTCCTTCTCTAGAACAATCCGTTCCCGCTTATTTTTTTGGCCGACTTGTTGACGACATAGAGCAACACCAGATTGATTAGGGCGTTAAATAATCCAATCGCAGCCGAGAAGCTGTACTGCGCGCGCTGGATGCCGATCTTGTATACATAAGTAGGAATGATCTCCGAGACGTCCACGTTCAGATCCTTCTGCAGAAGGAAAGCCTTCTCAAAACCGACATTCATTAAGTTGCCAATGGCCAGGATAAACAATACGACGATGGTCGGCGCGATGCCCGGCAGATCGATATGACGGATGCGCTTCCACTTGCTCGCGCCGTCTACGACCGCCGCTTCGTGAAGATGCGGATCGATGCCCGACAAAGCTGCGAGGTACACGATTGAGGCGAAGCCTGTTTCTTGCCAAACGGAGGAGAAGATATACATCGGCCTGAACCAGGCGGATTCGCCCGCGAACAAAATAGGCTCGCCGCCGAACATCTTGATGACATTGTTCACCAGTCCGCTCGACGGGGACAAGAATACATAAAGCATGCCGACAAGCACGATCGTAGAAATAAAGTAAGGCGCATAAATCGTTGTCTGTATAAAACGCTTAAGCCGCTGCTGACGAAGCTGGTTCAGCATGAGTGCGACGATAATCGGAATGGGAAAGGCGATCGCCAGGTTAAGAAAGCTGAGGTACACCGTGTTGCGTATGATTTGCCAGAAGTTATAGGAATCGAAAAACCGCCTGAAATGATCGAACCCCACCCAAGGACTTCCCCATATTCCTTTAGAGGCCGAGAAATCTTTGAATGCGATCTGGACGCCATACATGGGCCAGTACTTGAAAATAATGAAGTAGACGACAGGAAACAAAATAAGCAGATACAATTCATAGTTCGCCCTGATGCTTTTCATTCGACGGCGGCCTATCGGGGAATCCGACTCCCTTTTGTTGTTTACGGACATGCGTTTGACCTCCTGCCGATATTTAAACGTTTACGTAATCGTTTTTATGAACCTTCGAAAAAAAGAGAGACACTGTGGCATCAACAAGAGTCTCTAACGACCAATTCGGCTGGAAGGCGATAAGACTGCGGCTCTTCGCCGTTTACAAAACCTTTCTCTATGCGCGACAGCATCACTTCGGCCGCCTTTTCTCCCAGTTCGAAGCTTGGCTGCCGAATAACCGTTAGCGGAGGCGTCGTTATCTTCGTCCAGTCGTAGTCGTCGTATCCGATCACGGCAAGGTCCTGCGGGATTCGAATCCGTTTTTCTTGAAGGTAGCCCATCGCGCCCATCGTCAGAACATTATTGGCAACGAACAATGCCGTGATACCCGGAACCTCGAGCAGCTTGGGCACCGCTTGGTATCCATGATCGAAGCTTGCGCTCGTTACATGAATCAAATTCTGGTCGAACGGGAGGTTTCGTTCCTCCAGCGCTTTTTTATAGCCTTCAAGTCGTTCCATACTTGTCGTAATGCCGAGATAACCCGTAAGGAAGCCGATTCGCTTATGCCCCTTGTCCAGCAGCAAGCGCATGGCTTGCAGCGAGGCGCCGAAGCCGTCCGACAGCACATGATCGCCTGCGTATCCGCGAGGCTGCCGATCGATGAAGACGACGGGATATTTATCCTTGACCGTCTCGTTCAGATGCGTAACGTCCTCGGCAATCGAAGCAATAATCAAGCCGTCGATTTGTTTGGCGTTGAAAAGTTTGATTTGTTCGATTTCTTCCTCAAATTCTTCTGTCGCATTGTTGCTAAGCAACATATGATAGCCTTTCCGTTTTAAGGTCTTTTGAATACCTTGGGCAACGGTCATAAAAAAGAAATTCGAGGTGTCCGACGGCAGCATCGGTACGATCAGGCCGATCGTGTTCGAACGTTGGCTTCGCAAGCTCTGCGCCACTGCGTTCGGTTGGAAATCAAGCTCCTCCATCGCACGAAAAACCTTTTCCTTGGTCTCGAGCGATACGAACCTTGTATTGTTAATGACATGGGAAACGGTCGCCGTAGAAACTTCGGCCAGTTGCGCCACTTGCTTGATTCCTGCCCTCATGGCTTAACTCCTTATAAAAACGTTTACGTAATCGTTTTTCTGATGCGCTTTCATTATAAAATGTACAGCAACAGACTGTCAACCATCTATTTCATCTCCAAACTTCTTTCCGAATTCCTCCATGAGGTCAATAATCGGAATCAAATGCTCCCCTTTTGAGGTTAACGAATACTCAACGCGCGGAGGTACCTCGGGATAAACTTTACGATGAATTAAACCATCCGCTTCTAATTCACGAAGTTGCTTTGTTAGAGATCCTTGCGAAATTCCCCATAAACGAGTCTTAATTTCATGATATCGACGGGGGTTAAACTTTAAAAACCAAAGAATGAGAGGCTTCCAACGTCCCGAAAGTAGATTTTGCGTATAGGCGATGCCATATACCTCTCTGTGATCCTTCTTGCACTCTTCGCTAAATCCATCTTCATTTATTCTAGACACATGATTCCACTCATTTCTGCTGTAAGGTACGAAAAAAAGTACTATGTCAATTTTAATTGCCTTCTTCAAAATTTCAAGCAACGTATATATTATTGCATACATGCAGGCTATGCATTCGGGGCAATAAAAAGGTATTGGAGGAATGAAAATGAGATTTGGAATTATAGGCGCAGGACCCATTGGATCGAATATTGCAAAGAAATTGGTTGAAAAAGGACATGACGTAAAAATTGCAGATGCTCGGGGGATTGAGCGTTTGGAAGGAAAAAAACTGATAGGAGAATCGGTGATCGTAGAAGATGTAGTTAAAAATATTGACGTTCTTATTACATCTATCCCTTTTCATGCTGTGCCAAGCCTTCGTCATATTATAGATAAAGTTGGAAAGGAAGTCGTCATTGTAGATACTTCAAATTATTATCCGCAAATTAGCCAGAAAATCGAAGAAGTTGAAAACGGAATGGTTGAAAGTGTTTGGGTGTCCAAACATTTAGGAAGGCCTATCATCAAAGCGTTCAACAATTTATTAGCCTATACGTTAGAGCATCATGGAGCTCCCGAAGGAACTGTTGGGCGCATTGCGATAACGATTGCCGGTGATGACCTATCCCATAAACAAATAATCATGGGTGTAGCAAACGACCTGGGCTTCGACTCCGTAGATAGCGGTTCTTTAAACGATTCGTGGAGACAACAGCCAGGAACCCCTGCGTACTGTACCGAGCTTACAAAAGAAGAACTAACCATTGCTTTAACTAAAGCGAATAAAGAAAGAGCGCCTTTTCTGCGTGATCAAGTGATGGAAAAGCTGGCAGCTTCTTCGGATTCCTTTTCATTTCAAGATGTTGTTAACTTGAATAGAGAAACTTTCAATTCTTAAGTTTGAAAACGGCAGCAGTCCAGGACTTTTATTTCCTCGTCCTGAACTACTGCCGTTTCGAATTACAAGGCTACAGGCACGTTAACATCGTCAATATTGATATGCCCAAATCCGCCGGTCGCGTTATCGACGATCTTGATGTAGCAGGACGTTCCGACATATGCGGCAGCGTTCCATGATTTTCGCGTATAGGCTTCGTCGTTATTGCCCGTAGACTTAAAAAGCTCGACCCCGTCCGATGCGCGTACAAGCGAGATGTACAGATTAGAGGCGTCGTTCCCTCCGCCTACCAAGAAATCGATCGAACCGTTACCGCCCAACGTAAAGTTGGCTGACTTCAGCACGCCGATCTGGACATCTCCCCCATCCTTGAAGCCCCATAGATGATAAGTTCCGCTCTGATTAAACGGTCCGCCCCAGCCCCAATTCACGTCGGTCGTCACGTCAACCGCGCTAAACGCATTCCCGCTGACCACGTTCCAACCGCTTAAGTTACCGCTTTCAAAATCGTGATTAGCGAGCTCTCCGACCGACGGCGCGCCTTGCTGGACGGGTACGTTAATATCGTCAATGTTGACATGCCCGAATCCGCCCGTCGCATTATCTACGATCTTGATGTAGCAGGAGGTCCCGACATAAGCGGCCGCATTCCACGATTTTCGCGTATAAGCTTCGTCATTATTGCCAGTCGACTTAAAAAGCTCAGCTCCGTCCGATACGCGTACGAGCGAGATATACAGATTGGAGATGTCGTTCCCTCCGCCAATAAGGAAGTCGACCGATCCGTTGCCTCCCAGCGTGAAGTTGACAGACTTCAGCACGCCTGTCTGCGCATCTCCCCCATCCTTGAAGCTCCACAGATGATAGGTTCCGCTTTGGTTAAACGGTCCGCCCCAGCCCCAGTTCACGTCGGATGTCACGTCGGCCGTACTGAACGCATTTCCGCTGACGACGGTCCACCCGGTTAAATCCCCGCTCTCGAAATCATGATTGACTAATCCATTCACCGGCGCGGCGTTAGATGTCGTCACCGAATAAACGTTGCTTGCTACGGATATATTCCCTGCAGCGTCAAATGCTTTTACGGCGTAAGCGTAAGTCGTGCTCGGCGTTAGTCCTTGATCTACATAATGGGTCGTCGTCGAAACCCCAACCTGTATGCCGTCCCGGAATACGGAATAGCCGGTAACGCCGACATTATCGCTAGAAGCGCTCCAACCTAACGTGACTGAGCTTGAATCCTTTGAAGGAGACTGCAGGGTTGAAGGCGCCGAAGGCGGCTGCGTGTCCGATGAGCCTCCCGAAACGGGAACGATGAAATCATCTACATTGATATGACCCCATCCATCGGTGCGATCGTCTACGATTTTAATGTACATGGAAGTCCCGATATAGTCCGTTGCATCCCAAAATCGGCGCGTATAGCTTTCCGTGACGCCTTTTCTGTTGGCCCAGTCCCAATAGGTTCCGGGACCGGTCGTACGGAACAGCTCCTTGCCGTCCGAGGCGCGCACGAAAGACACATAGAGCTTATCAATATCCGATCCGCCACCCACTTGGAAGTTAATCTGACCATTACCGCCCAGCGTAAAGGTTGGAGACTTGAGCACGCCCACTGCCGCATCTCCCGCCGCCTGGAAGCCGTAGAGGTGATAATTACCCGTTTGGCCAAAGGGCTGATTGCCGGAAAATGTGGTGCTATTCGTAATGCTCGCATTCGAGAAAGCCGTGCCGCTCTCCACGGTCCAAGGAGCCAGAATGCCTGATTCAAAGCCTCCGTTCGATAAATTCGTCGATGCAGGCGCAGCAACGACGGTTACCGTCGAAGTACCCACCTTGGCGCCATCTCTTGTCGTCGCGGTGATCGTTGCCGTCCCGGCAGCCTTGCCGGTCACAACGCCGTTTACAACCGTGGCGATGCTTGCATTGCTCGTTGACCATATGACGTTTTTATTTGTTGCATTTTGTGGCGCAACGACGGCTTGCAGCCTGTTCTTGCCCCCGACAAGCACTTGCTTCGACGCCGGACTAACGGTGACGCCGGTAACCGGGACAGTGGTATAAGCCGAATTCATGCGCCACACTTTCAGCGATTTGACGGTGATTGTGTTTGTACTCGCATCGCCCCACAATTGAAGACCCATGGCGTCGGAGCGCGTGGAATAGGTACGGGTTGTTATCGCTTTCAATCCATTCAAATAAGATTCCACCATCGACTTATCCAGGTAAACGTGCAATTTGACGTTTTCGGTTCCGATATCAATCGTTCCTTTTTGAATCCCTTTATTATCGCCTGCGATCGTCTTCGTTCGATCAACCCCGTATTCATCCGTACTATTTTTGTAATAAAGAAGCGTCTCCTCTTCACTATTCGGCGACTTGCGCACCTTGAGGCCTACGCTGTCAGCCGATCCCCGGGCCAGCTCCAACTCAATCTCGAGCGAATCGCCGGTTACGCTGGCGAGCGCCGTATTCGCCGCGGCAAACGTCGTATCCGTCGTTAGGTTAACGAGCTGCTGTCCGCGCAGAGATTGAAGTTCGGATATCGGATTGATGCCCAATTTGCCATCGGAACGCAGCGATAATTCTACAGGCAGCCCCGCATTGTGCGCCCAGCCGGAATCGGAGTCCTGTTGCGACGTCCGTTCGCCCTGCGCGATCGTGAACATGATATTTCGGCCCGTCACCGGATCCGTCATCGCGCTTGGCCCCGTAAAGTGGAAGTCGCCAAAGTCCATGAGTTGAGGCGTCGGATTGTCAGGCGTGAACTTCGCCGTCGAGCTGTTCCAAGTCCCGATCCAATAATACACCTCGACATCCGCCCCCGCACCGGACGGACTGATGGCCAATAGATGCTTGCCACCGCCCAGCGGCAGCAATACTGGCAGCTCCCACACGGAGCCCAGGTAAGGGTAAGCCGTCGTACTCGCCTGGTACAACGGACCTTTGTAAGTCCAGTTCATCAACGCGGGATCGGTGGTCGTATATACGAGCGCCGTGCCCCCCTGTCCGGATACGCCCGAACCGATGATTAGAAACCATGTCGAACCGTCCTTAAACACATAGGGATCGCGGAATTCGCCCGAGATGCCTTGTCCCGGCTGCTGCGTGATCGCCAGCTTTTGCTCCTTTACCCAGCGTTTAAGGTCGTTGTCGCCGTCGGTCTGCACGGTGCTGCGGGCAACGCCGACATTCTGATTGCTCTGCATGTAGGATCGTGCATCGTTGCCTGCCGTAAAGAGAATGGTCGGATTGCCGCTGTCATCGATAACCGTGCTCCCCGTCCAATCCCCGTCGGGATCCACTTGGAAAAGCTCAGGCGACAGCGCAGGGGGCAGATCGCGCCAATGTACCATGTCGCTGCTGACCAAATGGCCCCAGTGCATGTTATGCCAATATGGACCTTGCGGATTGTTCTGGTAGAACAAATGATACTGTCCATTGTAGTAGACGGGAGCATGAGGTTCGTTCATCCATTGCCCTGGCGCCATGGCATGATAAGTCGGCCGATATTTGTCGCCATCGAAAACGCTTCTGTCGAATGTCTCGTTCGCAGTCGGCAGATTGCCTCCAAGCGCAGTTAAATACCCGTCGTATGCGCTTTGCGCTTCGGCAGCCGTCATGGCTCCGTTATAGATTTTGACTTCGTCAATAAGACCATTGAACATATTAAGCGGGAAAACGGCGAGCGTCGTGCTCTGGTTGTTTTTGCCGATTAGCAATTGGTTCGAGGATGCCGTAATCGCCGAGTTAACGGGAACCGCCGTCGCCGCGATCTGCTTGCCGTTAAGGTAAAGCTTCATGGCGCCTCCCGGCCCGTCGAACGTAGCGATCAGATGAGACCATTCAGACTTGGGAAGCGGCTCGTAAGCCCATACTTCATACCAGTTCCCGCCTGACCCGACTTGGAAGGACCAAGTACCCGATCGGAATGCGCCTAAGATGAAGCCTTGCTTCGCTCCCTTGTCATGCTGATTGACGATGGCGGAGAGAATGCCGTTGTCTCCCCACTCGTAAGCTCTGGGGGCTACCCATGCCTCTACGGTCATCGCATTGGCGGGGGTCGTGATGGCGCTATGCGTGATCCAATTCGAATAACCGTCGAACAACAACGTCTTGCCTGCAATTCCATCGGTACGCCATACAGGATCCGTCGAAGGTTTGTAGGCGGCGCTACTAAAGACGTAGTTAATCGGGTCGTTGACGCCGCTTACGGTTTCCTTCGTTACTTTTCCCGTGCCTTCGTCCAACTTCCATTCGGCGATTTTCGTTGCTGCTGCGGATACTTGAGAAGGCGCCATGATAGCGGGCGAAATGATAGCTAATATTACAATAAGAAGAAACGCTTTTCCGAAGAATCCATTTTTGATTAACATGGGGTAGCCTCCCGTTACATTTTTTGAAAGCGATTGCAACAGTAAGTACTATCCAGTCAGAATTTCTCTCCCATCAAGTTCGTTCATTCTCTATATAGCAATGCCATGTATTCCTTAGGATACATCACCCCCTTTCTAGGACGAAGTAAATAGCAATGGTTTAAACGATTACGTAAACGATTAAATGTTCTATTAACAAACGCCTTTTATGACAGAGGCATTTATTCAACTTAGGAGAGGATCAAATCCCACTTGTTGAAGTCGACTTCGACCTCCCCGTCGGCAAAAAAGACAATTCCTTTGCTGGCCGGCGAAGGAAAAATAGTCGCGCTCATCGTTCGCAGACCCAGTTGAATAAAGGCTTCGACACTGGATCGATCAAGAAAAAGTCTAACGTGAAGCGATCCGTCAATCAGCTGCACCTCGACCTGTCGGCGACCTCGAACGTCTTCTTCGCCAGGTCCGGGTTGAATCGGATAGCCGCTGGCGGACCGATCCAGAATAAACGTCTGTTCCTGAACGTTATAGGAAAATACAGTCTCTTCCTTTTCGCCTTTCCTGACTTTGATGCCGAACTGAGTCGCGTCTATTGGCGTAAAACGAACGATCATCTCGACTTGCTCGCCTTCGACGCCGGGTACCGAAACCTCGCCGGCGAACCGCCGGTTGCCCGAAACATGATTGGCGCGGTACTGCTCAATTTCCTCAATCGGTTGCTGATACAGCTTTTGACCTTCGAGTCGTAGCACTCTGGGGAGCGTCATCATGCCGGACCATCCGTGACCAAGTTGATCTGATGGAATGGAGCGGTCCCACATTTGCATCCATCCGATCATGATTCGTCTGCCACGATCGTCAATCGTCGTCTGAGGCGCATAGAAGTCCAATCCATAGTCTAATTCGTCAAGCGCATCTTGCTCGAACTTTCCCGTCTCCCTGTCAAGCGAGCCGACCATATAAACGACAGAATGTTGGTTGTGATACCTGTTTCCCTCTCTTTCGACAAACTGTGGCGAGACGATTAAAACGTCTCGGTCTCCAAGTTGAAATAAATCAGGACACTCCCACATCTTGCCCAGACGACTTTTGCTTTCGACCATAATGCTGACGTATTCCCATTGCTCCGCATCTAGCGAACGGTATAAGAGCAGTTGTCCGCTATCATCCGCGGCCCGGCTGCCGATTACAGCGTAAAACGTATCCCCTTCCTTCCAAATTTTCGGATCGCGAAAATCCTGAATCGATGCACCGGCCGGAAGATGATTCGCATCAAGTACAGGGTTACGATCAAGCTTGCGATAGGTTACGCCATCTCCGATCGCTATGCACTGGGTTTGTCTGATCAGCGAAGGATCGTTATCGTCCGGATTGAAATGGCCCGTATACATGAGAATGTGACGATCGCCGTCTTGAATAGCGCTGCCTGAGAAGCAGCCATGCAGGTCATAAGGGCGATCCGGCGCCAACGATACGGGCAGATGCTCCCACCGTACCAAATCCTTGCTGATCATATGCCCCCAATGCATGGGACCATTCTTAGAAGAGTACGGGTGAAACTGATAAAACAGATGAAATTCGGAATTGTAAAAGGAAAACCCGTTAGGGTCGTTAATCCACCCGATCTCGGCCGAGGCATGATATGCCGGTTTATATTGCGGATTCACCGAGTTCTTATTATTTTGGATATAATCATTCGCTCTCTGAATGGAATGCATGATGTGTCCTCTCCTTGTTTGATGATCCCATGAATTTAAACGTTTACGTAAACGATTAAATGCTAATATGTAAATCATTTCTTGATGACGAATGAATTTTAACAGCTTTATTTTATACAGTCAATTGTTGAATGGACCGTAAGTATATAGCGAATCAAGATCATGACCTGACATCCTATTGTCTAGTTTCAAAGGATATACTGGAACCTGGAGGCGAGCGCGGATGCAAGTCAGCAGATTATTTCAAGTGATCTATATTTTATTGGAAAAAGGAACCGTTACGGCACCTGAGCTGGCCGAGCGGTTCGAGGTGTCCGTCAGAACGATTTACAGGGACGTCGAGGCTTTAAGCCAGGCCGGCGTTCCGATCTACACCAGTCAAGGAAAAGGCGGCGGCATTTCCCTTGCCGACAGGTTTGTCCTGAACAAGTCCCTGCTGTCGGACAAGGAGCAGGATGAGATCCTCTTCGCTTTACAAAGTTTGTCCGCGGCCCGATTTCCCGATTCGGACGAGGTTTTCTCGAAGCTGAGCAGCTTGTTCAGCAAGAGCAGCGCCAACTGGATTGAGGTGGATTTCTCCTCATGGGGAAGCGGGCAAAAACAAAAGGAGCTATATGCCCTGCTGAAACAGGCCATTTTGGAGCATAAAGTGATTTCGTTTACCTATTTGAGCGCGGCCGGAGAACAAAAAAACCGGAGAGGCGCTCCATTGAAACTCCTTTTTAAGGATAGAGCCTGGTACGTTGAGACTTATAGCCTTGACCAACAAGCTTTAAGAACCTTTAAAATTACCCGGATGTCGAATGTTCGATTTTCAGACGGAGATGAGATTGAGCTTCAAAAACTACAGCAGGGCGAGGCGGAGCCCTCGGGGACGGAAGTTCCGACCGATAAACCGCCGAGGGTCGCTCTGATATTAAGAATAGAGCCGGCGGGAGCCTACCGCATCGTGGATGAGTTTAAGGAAGAGGACATTGCGAAGCAGGAAGACGGATCTTTCCTGGTTACTGCGGATATGCCTCCCGGCGAATGGCTTTTTCAATATCTGCTTTCCTTCGGGGACTTGCTGGAAGTCATCGAACCGGCGTCCGTCAGGATGGAAATCAAAAAACAAACCGAAAGAATGTTTAAAAAATATTTGAGATAACTGGACACGATGCTGTCAGGTTCTGCTGATTAAACTATCCTTGTACCCGACATCCGAAGGAGGATTCAGCAGAATGATGGAAAACAGCCCGTACTTATTGGATATGCGCAAAGAATTTGCAGGTCAACGCGCCCTGGTCACCGGCGGAACCCGAGGCATCGGCAAGGCGATCGTTCAACGTCTGCATGCAGGAGGAGCCGAAGTGATCGCTGCGGCAAGGTCGCTGCCCGAAGCGGTACCTGAGGGGGTAGGCTTCATTCAAGCCGATGTCAGCCTCCCGGAAGGCACGGATCATCTGGTCCGGGAAACGATTCGAAAATTCGGCGGCCTGGATATTTTGATTAACAACGTGGGAGGCTCCTCGACCAGCACGGCGGGGGCTTTGGCGATATCGGATGAGGACTGGCAGACGACGTTTAACGCCAACCTGTTCTCAACCGTCCGTCTCGATCGTGGATTTCTGCCTTATATGGTTGAGCAGCAACACGGCGTCATTGTCCATATTTCCTCTATTCAGCGCACATTGCCGGGTAAAATGACCATGCCTTATTCCGCCGCCAAAGCTGCGCTCGTTAACTACAGCAAAAACATCGCGACCCAGTTCGGCCCTAAAGGGATCAGGATCAATGCACTGGCGCCGGGATTTACCGAGACGGAAGCCGCGGAGCGGTTAATCGATAGAATGGCCGAACAAGCCGGAACCGACTATCTGGCTGCACGACGGCAGCTCATGGACGAGCTTGGCGGCATTCCGCTCGGCCGGCCCGCCAAGCCTGAGGAGATTGCCGAGCTCGCCGCTTTCCTTGCGTCAAGCAGAGCCTCTTATATAACGGGCTGCGAATATATCATTGACGGCGGAACCATTCGCACGATTTAACGAAAATAAAGGAGTCGATCCTATGGAACTCAATCCGCTTCCGCAAGTCATTCAAGCGTTTATAGCCGCTTCCAATAAACCCGATCCGGAGGCTTATGTCGACTGTTTTTCGGAGGATGCTACGGTCCGCGACGAAGGAAAAACATGGGTAGGCAAAGACGCTATTAAAAAATGGAGCGACGAGCATCATTTTAGCGCAAATGTAACGCTTGACCCGCAAAGATATAGACAACATGAGGCGGAAACCATGGTGGTTTTTAAGGTCGACGGCGACTTCGACAAAACGGGCCTCCCGGATCCTCTCTATCTGGATTTCCATTTTCAGATCCGCGACCATCAAATCAAGCAGCTGGCGATACAGCTGACTAAAGAATGATAGTCAATCACTTGATGCTGAAGCTGAAGGACCGGAGCCCGGCCCATATCAAGCAAGTTCAAACCGTCCTGCTCGGCATGAAAGGGAACATCGATACGCTTCTCGACGTTCGGGCAGAAGCGAATGTTCGCCCTGGCCCTTCAGGATACGATTTAATCCTGATCACCAAGTTCGCTTCCTTGGAGGATATGGATACGTACCTTGCGCATCCGTACCATCAGGATATCGCCAGGTTTATCGGCACGGTTCTGGAAACGCAGGCCTCCGTCTGCTGCTCGATTGGATGAAGAAGTTATAAAGCGGGTCCCGATGATTAAGACCAACGGGACCCGTTTCCAGGGCATATGGATTGGCCCTACGAAGATCATCCGGCGGGGGCTCCGCCTCCCTTTCGACATCATATTGTTAGCGTTACAGCTTCCGGACAGCTTCGGACGGAATCATGTCTTCGATCAGCACTTCCTTGGTACGGATGACATCGAGCAGCGCCTGCCACTCCTTGGCCGACAGCTGGTCGTGTTCGAGCGCGAGCTGATTGGAGGAGGGCTTGGCTTTGTCTTTCTTGTCTTTTTTCTTCTTGCCTCCGGCTTTGCGTTCTTCCTTCTCGCTAGATTTGTCGGGCGGGGCTTTGGACTGCTCGCGGATGGCCAGATCGATCGTCTCTCCCTTGTCGCCAGCGAGCATCCCGTCCAGCAGAAAGTAGCGCATGCCCTGCGAGGTGTACAAAGCCGACAGATTCGCCGGATCGATATAGGACAGATCGACCTCGACCGTAGCCGCCGCATCGAACTTCTTGCCCTTCGGATTGACCGCGTCCTCGTTCTGGGCCGTGACCGACAAGTAGTCGGAAGGCTTGTGTCCCTGGACATGATGCATCTCGTCGCTCTCCTTGCGGAGCTTCTTGCCGCCGGTGCCGCTCGCGACCTGGCTGATGTCCGCGTCCTCCACCGGACTCATGTTCGACGGGTACATGCCCTTCACGTCCCCGTGCTTGCCGTTCAGCTCGTCGAGGTTCGCCTGCGAGATGTTGCGGCGCGAATAGCGAGGCACCAATTGGCCCAGCTTGTCGAGGACGAACTCGCCCTCCTCGCCCCGCAGAACGATCAGCGTCTGATTGGCGTTGTTGGGCGACGCTGTTTTTTTGATGTCGCGGCGGTTCAACGTACGCTCGCGCGCCCTGCGCTCCAGGGCAAGCTGTTCCTCTGCATCCTCCGGCCGGTCCAGCTCGCCGGTCCAGCTCTCTTCCTCCTCTTTTTCGAAAGGTTGATATTCGTACGCTGCGCGTTCTTTCTGATTATTGAACGCAATGGCCGCTTCCTGAAACAGCTTGTTCAGCTTGCGAAACTCAGCATACGTCTGCTCCGACTTCGGATTCTCGCCGCGCGCCTTCAGATAAGCCGCGATCGCCTTGTCGAACCCGAAGGCGGACAACCCTTCGAGCGTCTGCAGCTTGTCGAGCTTGTCCTGCAGAAACTTGGCGTCGACCTTTGCGACAAACTTCTCCTTCTCATCGGCCTGCCTGCGCTTCTCCTGGTCCGCCTCTCGCTTCGACGCGGCATCGCCGCGCCGCTCCTCGACCAGCTTGGAGGTATGCTCGCCGGTGCCGGCCGTGTCGCCGTAGACGAGCATCTCGTGAATCGTCTCGTCGATGGCGTCGTCCGACAGATGGTCGGCCGTCTGCTTGCGAAGCTTGAGGATCATCCGCTGCTTCTTGTCCTCTTCGATCGGCTTGCCGTTGTGGCGGATCAGCAGCATCGATTCGAACAGGCAGTCGCCCGTCTTGCTCGTCTTCAGCCATCTGCGCTGACGGCCGACCTCCATCCCGTCCGCCACGCCGTCCACCACCTCGTAGTGGTTGCCTAAGTGCACCAAAGCCAGATCGCCGACGGGCGTGTGGCTGGCGCCGACCTGATTGACGCGGTGGAATACCCCTGCGACGATGACGTACACCTGCGCCTTGATCCGGAGATGGTCGGCGAGCCATTCGGCTTCCGCTTCTCCCGCCCAGGTGCCCATCTTCTTCAGATCCTCGCGATAGTTGCGGCGTTCTTCGGGACCGACGTTCAGGTTCAGATGGTCGGGCGCCTGCTGCGGCGCCTCTCCCGCATCCAAGCCGGCGTCCGATTCGGATCTCGAACCGTGGCTCCGTCCTTCGGCTTTAGCGAGCTCCCGGGAAAGCGAGATGACGACATCCTTGTACACCTGAACGGACGGCTGCGCCGCATTTTGTTCGACGAACCTGCGCGCGGACGCCAGCTCGCCGGCAATCTCCTTCATGCGGTCGCGGTCGGACGCCTCAAGCTCCTCCGGCTTCTTCTTCTGCAGCTCGGCGATCCGTCCCCCCAGCTCGAACAATTGTTCCAAATTGACCTCGCCGTCAAGCTCGCCCTTGTCCCATTCCTGCTGAATGCGGCGGAGCAGTTCCATGTTGCCTTCGAGGGTCATCTCCAAAGTGAGGGAGTGACGCTCGAGCGCGCTCAGTTTCTCGGTATCGACCACGTCTTTAGCCGCATCCGTCTCCTGCGCTTCCCGGTAAATCGCGTCCTTGACGATGCGCATTCGCTGAATCGGGGGAGCCGAAGCCGCCGGGATCGCGTCCTTGGCGCGCAGCATCTGCACGACGGCCCGATTGCCGCCTTGTTGTTGGAGCTTCAGCAGCGCTTGCGCCTGCGATCCGAACGAGGCGGCCTCAGTCTTCGCGGACGCGGCGGTCCGCGAAGCCGTCCCGTCCCGGGAGTCGTCCCTGGCCTGTGCCGGACGCGGCTCCGCTTGTCGGCGCTGCTGCGGCATAGCCGTGCGTTCCAATCAATTCCCTCCTTTTTCCTGTACCTGGATATTACTTCGGCATTTTCTGCGTTAACGAACAGGCCCATCGTTGAATAGGGAAGGCAAAAAAAACATCTGCTACTCCTGTATGGTTGTCATTGCCCAACCATAACCGAAGGAATAAGCAGATGCTCTTAAAATTCCGGACATACGATTGATGCCGTTTACGAATTCAAAGTAACGATCACTTTCGTCACGTTCGCCCCGCCAGCGCCGCCGTTGAACCGGATGACGTTGTTCGTCCCGGAGGCGAGTACGACTTGCTTGCTGACGCTGCCGGTGTAAGTGCTCCAGCCGCCGGTTCCCGGCAGCGCCAACGAATACGCGTTGCTGCCGATCGCCATGCCGAACGTCGACGTCGCGTCGGCGGAGCCGTAGACGACGGTCACCTGCGCATTGCCTCCCGTGCCGCCGTTCACGCCGGACACCTGGAAGTACGCGCCCGAAAGGTGCATGTTCTCGATGCTGGAGCCGCTCTTCGTCGCCCCGCCCCCTACAGTCACGTTGCTGCCGGTCACCGGATATTCCGTCACCGTCTGCGGGACAGACGATTTGAGCGAAATGCTGACTTTGGATACGTTGACCCCGCCCATGCCCCCGGTCAACTTCACCACGTTGTTCGCGCCCGGATTAAGGTCGATGATCCGCTTCGCAATGCCGGTATAATTGCCCCAGCCCCCCGTGTTGGACAAGCCAAGATAGTAGCCGTCTCCGTACGGATCTCCGCTGGCATCGACCTTGAAGGCTGGCCCTCCGTCGGCCGACGCATACTCCACCGTCAACAGCGCCTTGCCTCCGCTCGCGCCTCCGTTAATGCCGCTAAGTTGAATATAAGAGCCCGACAGATGCAAATTTTCGATCGTGCTGCCCGGCCGCGTCGCTCCGCCCCCGAAGGTCACGTTGCCCGCGGTCATCGCGTAGTCCGTCTTCTGGGTATACTCGCCATCGTTCGCGTTGACGATATCGTAGTACTTGACTTCCGTCGCCGTCGAACGCGGTCCGACCGCCGGCACGCCGCCCTCCGTCTGCACGACCTTCTGGATCGTGCCGTCGGCGTTGAAGTACAGCCGGTCCACGCTCGTGCTGCGCAGCGTGCCGTTGTTCGACACTTTGGCGGTATGATAGAACAAGTACCAGTTGCCTTTGTACGCCACGACCGAGCCATGCGTCGTCTCGCTCCCCGCGACCGGATCCAGCAAAATGCCGCGGTTCGTCCATGGGCCGAGCGGATTGGCGCTCGTCGCGTACCGCATCCGGTTCGCGCCCGGATTGCCGTCGGCGTAAGTCATGTAGTACAGGCCGTCCTTTTTGAATACCCACGGCGCCTCGTGATAATCCTGAAGCTCCGTGAACTGCGCGATCGGGCCGTCGATCGACATCATGTCGGCCCCGAGCTTCGCCCCGTAGCTGACCCCGCCGCCGCCGGCATACAAGTAATAGGTGCCGTCGTCGTCGCGGAACACGTTCGGATCGATCATGTTGCTGCCCGGCAGCCCCGGTATATAGCCTTGCACGGTGAAGCCTGAATCGGGCTGGCTGCTCGTCGCGACGCCGATCTTCCATGAGCTGTTCCAATTCGTGTCGCTCGGATGCGGGAAGTAGAAGTAGTACGTCCCGTTCTTGTACGCCGCATCCGGCGCCCACATGAAGCCGCCCTCCGGCCGTCCCCACGGCACGTCGTCCGCGCTCAGAATCTCTCCCTCGTCCACCCAGTCGACCATGTTATCCGACGAGTAGACATGATACTTGTCCATCAGATCGCTGCCCCGGGACGGGAAAATATCGTGCGACGGATACAGGTAGATTCTGCCGTCGCTCCACACATGGGCGGAAGGATCCGCCGTGAAGATGCTCGTAATGATCGGGTTGCCCGACATGACGACGGGATCCGCGGCCGACGAGGCCGATGTGAAGCCGAATAAGACCGATGCCAGCATCGTTCCGGACAGCAGCAGCTTGCCGAGCTTCGCCTTCTTCATAATTACCTCCTCAAGTGGTTGATATGGTAATATTTTCAACACTAGCGTAACTCATCGATGCCCTCGCGGCGACGAGTCGATACGAAACTTTTCCTGACGATCTTAGCGTAGTTGGCGTGCCGGATAGCGCCTTCTCTATTAGCTGCCGGGGAAGATAAGAACAGTCCCGGTGAGCGCAAATAAAAAACATCTGCTACTCCTGTATGGTTGTCATTCTCCAACCACAACCAAAGGAATAAGCAGATGCTCGTAAAATTCCCCACATACGATTAAAGCCTGCTCGGGTTGCCCGACATGACGACGGGATCCGCAGCCGACGAGGCCGACGCGAAGCCGAATAAGACCGAAGCCGGCATCGTTTCGGATTATCGCTTGTGCAGGTCGTTCAATATCTTCTTCCCGGTAGGCGTCTGCGCGAGGCCGCCGCCAGCCGTCTCACGGTGCTTCTCCGGCATGCTGGAGCCGACCTCCAGCATCACCTGCACAACTTCGTCGGACGGAATAACGCTTCGTACGCCGGCAAGCGCCATATCAGCGGCGGCCAACGCCGTCACCGCGCCGAAGCCGTTGCGGACGATACACGGGATTTCCACAAGCCCGCCGACAGGGTCGCAAATGAGACCAAGCGTATTTTTCAACGCGAGTCCTACCGCATGGACCGCTTGCGCGGGCGTTCCTCCGCGCAGATCGGTCAATGCGCCGGCAGCCATGCCGATCGCCGATCCGACCTCAGCCTGGCAGCCCCCTTCCGCCCCCGATACGAATGAATTGTTGGCGATGACATAGCCGATAGCCCCTGCCGCGAACAGACCGTAGACCATATGCTCGTCATCCCAGCCAAAGCGTTCCTGGCAGCTGACGAAAACACCGGGAATGATCCCGGCCGAGCCCGCTGTCGGTGTGGCGATAATTCGGCCCATCGATGCGTTGACTTCCGATACGGCGAGCGCGTAGGCCATCGCATCGCCCGCCGCTTTGCCGAGATTCAGCTCATGTCCGCTACGGAAGGACATCACCCGCTGGGCGTCCTTGCCCGTCAGCCCGCTGCGCGAGGTCGTATCCTCCGTCAACCCCCGCTGCACCGCTTCCTTCATAATCGCGTAATATTGCGCCATCATGTCAAATTCATGTTCGGGCGTGCGGCCCGATTCCGCGCTCTGCTCCTCCAGCATGAGACGGCCGAGCGTTACGCCCCGCTCCGCGCTGAGCGCGGCCAATTGCTCCAAGGTGCGAAAATTCATGCTGCCCCCTCCACTCTTGCTCTAGACCTTCGCTAAATCGACCGTACGAATCATCTCGACATTTTCCACTTCGGACAGCTCCTGGATCAGCGCCTCGTCTAGCGCGCTGTCCAGTTCAAGTACCGTTAGCGCGTCGCCGCTTCTTGCCTTCCGATCGACCGTCATATGCGCAATATTGCAGCCGCTGCGCCGCATCACATCGGTTATACCGGCCACCACGCCCGACCAGTCCCGGTGTCGAACAACAACGGTCGGGTAGATGCCCGACATGCGTACGGCGAAGCCGTCAATCTCAGTAATCTCGATATTTCCCCCGCCGATCGAGGTGCCTGTCATCCGAAGCTCGCGCCGATCTTCCCCCTCCCCGGAGGAAAGCGTAAGCTTCGCCGTATTCGGATGAGAGAACAACCCTTTGCCTTCGTCGAACGTGACGATCACGCCCCGTTCCTCCGCCGCCAGCAGCGAACCGGGGATACGCGGATCGTCCGTCTGCCAGTCCAGCAGCCCGCCAGTAATCGCGACATCCGTGCCATGGCCTCGATACGTAGCTGCGAACGAACCGAAGAAGCGTACCTCGGCCCGCTCCGGCTGCCGGCCGAACAGCTGTCGGGCACATCGCCCGATCCGAGCCGCCCCTGCAGTGTGCGAACTGGACGGACCGACCATCGCCGGACCAATGATAGAGAACACGTCTTTAAACCGCACGATAGACAAACCTCCTGCTGCTCTGCAACCAGCTTATCCTCTCAATCCGGACGAGACGCGCGCGGCGGCGATATTTCCTTCGGAACCAGGCATTCGTATTGCTCGCCATCAAGCCGCTCGGCGAGCTCCGCTTTCGCAGCGGCGATCAACGCCGGATCAAGCAGCGCCTCTACAGCGGTGCATGCCATCGTTTTCCCGGCGAACAGCATCGCCTTGTGCGCATAGGACGACTTGCCCTGCGCCACAGTCTGCCAAGCATGGAACGGCGTACCGAAGGCATAGGTAGCCGTCATGCATTGGGCAGTCGGCACGACCCAGCTCACGTCGGCAACGTCCGTGGAACCGCCCATCACCGAACCGTTGAAGCCGCTATAAGGCGCAATCGTATTTATGAGCGGCTGTTCGGCGATGACGCTGCGCCACTCCTTCGGAAGCAACTGCCCGGCGGCAGCCTTATCGGTATCCGGCAGCGAAGCATAAGCGGCCTTAGCCTCTGTCAGCTCCTCATCCGTATAGACAGGAAGTTCAATCGCGCTCATATAGTCATGCATCACTTGCTCCAGCGCCGTATTCGGAATGAGATTGACGCATGCGCCTTCGATCACGTGCTCCATCGCCGTCTCCGTCATCAGCGCCGCGCCGCGAGCGGCATTTACGACCCGCTCATACAGCGTTTTCACCTGATCTGACTTCGGCGCGCGGATCAAGTAGGTCACCTCCGCATCTCGCTGGACCACATTCGGCGACGTGCCGCCCGAATTCGTCACCGCATAGTGAATGCGGGCCTGATCGATCATATGCTCCCGCATGTAATTGACGCCGACGTTCATCAGCTCGACTGCATCGAGCGCGCTTCTGCCCAAATGAGGCGAGACTGCAGCGTGCGTGCTTTTCCCCTGAAAACGGAACGTCGCATGGATGACGGCCAGACTTGACGACGACATAACCACATTCATCGTAAACGGATGCCAAGACAGCGCGATATCGACATCGGCAAAGCATCCTTCGCGAACCATGTACGTCTTTCCATAGCCGCTTTCCTCCGCAGGACAGCCATAATAACGGACGGTTCCCGGCATTCCGGTCTGCTGCAGATAGTCCTTAACCGCAATTGCCGCAGCCAATGCTCCCGCTCCAAGCAGATGATGTCCGCAACCGTGACCGCTCCCGTTGCTGACGACTTGATTATGAGCATAAACGCCCGCCTGCTGGCTCAATCCGGCGAGTGCGTCAAACTCGCCGAGAATAGCGACGACCGGTCCGTTGCTGCCGAAGCTCGCGATCAGCCCCGTTTCCAGCTCCGCGACCCCGCGTTCGACGACGAAGCCTTCGGCTTCAAGCGTGTCCGCGAGCAGGGCCGACGAGCGGAACTCCTCGAACCGGATTTCCGCGTAATCCCATATCTCGTCGCTAATGGCGATTATCTTGGCGCCTTTCTCATCGACAAGACGCGAAATCTGCTCTGCTACCTGTTTATTCATGTAAAATGCCCTCTTTCATCGTGAAATTTCCCAGTTTGCTCCGGCGGCTGATCAAAAGCAGCGATGCGGCGCTGACGCAAGCGAATACCATCATTAGAATAAAGGCCGACATATAGGAGCCGCCTGAGGCATCGATCATGAAGCCGATCATCGTCGGCGCCAGAAATCCGGCGATCTGCGCCCCCGTATTAATGAACCCGTTCGCAGAGGCCGCATTGCTCTCGGGCAAATGCTTCAGCGCCGAGGAAGCAATGAGGATGACGACGAAGGATTGAAATACCATTACAAGGCACTGGATCCCGACAAACATCGCCGCCGAACCGGCTGCCTGCATCAAATAGAGAAGAATCGCGACCACGACTGCCGAGCCGGCCGCGGCCTGCAAATCTCTGCCCCGGGGCAGCTTATCCAGCACGACCCCGCTGATAAGCATCGCAAAAATGCCGACGAATGCGGGAATGGCCGACAGGTAACCGATTGACGCAAGATCCAGTCCGCGAACATCCCGCATATAGGTCGGCATCCAGGAATTAAGTCCCCAACTGACGACATAGATGCTGAAATATCCGACGAACAGCTTCCAGACGAGCGGCGATTTCAATACAGAGGCCAGAGGTGCAGATTGAGCAGTTCCCGCCGGCAGGTTCGCCGTTTCTGATGGCTTCTTCTTATCTGCCTTTTCCTTCTCTTTCAGGAAAAATAGGAACAACACCGCAAATAGAAGTCCGATTGCGCCAATCCAGTAGAAGACCGGCCGCCAGCCGTTTGCGGCCATTGCCTGCGTCGTGACGATTGGAGTTACGACGCCCATGACAGAGCCTGAAGTGAGCATAATCGACATCGCCCGGCTTCGCTCGTTGGTTGGGAACCAGCCCGTGATTGCCTTCGAGGCGGAAGGGAAGAAGCTGCCCTCGCTGAGTCCGAACAGAAATCGGATGAGGATTAGCGACGTCAGCGACCAGGCAAGCCCTGTTGCAATCGTGAACAAAGACCACATCACGATCGATGTAATGATTACCCGCCGGTAACCGAACCTGTCGGCCAGATAGCCCCCGGGAATCTGCATGAGCGCATAGCCCGCGAAGAAGCTGCTCAGGATAATGCCCGTCGAAGACGCGCTCAACCCCATGTCCTCTGTTATGCCAAGCACCGCATAGTTAATTGCGAACCGGTCCATGTTTCCTACCGACCAGCCCAAGAACAGCAAGCCTAAAATCCAATACTTCCACTTGAAAGAAACACTTGTTGTCATAAATCCGGCACCCTCCTCTATTTTCCAAATGGAAGATAACTGAACACATTTTCATTATAGGAAATGCTGCATTCAAGGTTCAATGTATGATAATCTATTAAATATAAATTTTAAGTGTAGATATATCCATAGCCTCGGAGGTTGATGGTCATGTATATGGAAGAATATATAACATCAATTATGGGCGAGTGCGATTATCAGCTTTGGGCCAGTAAAGAGGATCAGCCGCCGCAGCTCATCGCCGCCAGAGGCGGACAATCTCACGAGCCTTCGGGCAGGGACCCGTCCGACACGAATGATTGCTTCTATCTGCGAAACAAAGAGCAAGGCTGTATCGATTTCTTTTTCCGCTACAGCAGCGGCCTGCAGCTGCTCTTTCGCTGGTTCGACGCCCCCGGAAATGAGCCTGCCGAGCTGCTGAACCTACTGTATCCATCGCTCCCGGGGTATTATGCAGATCATGTCGCTGCGCGTCAGCATATGATCGTACGAAAGATGAGCGACAGCATCAAAAGCATTACCGCCCTGCTCGATCTCGACCAGCTGCTCTCGCAAATATTAGATAATACGATGACGGTTATTCCTACGGCAAGCGTCGGTGTTCTATGGATGTATGACGCAGAGGAAAATGCCTTGACCGTACGCACCGCATCCGAGCGTTTTGATCGCAGTATGATTGGACGGATGCGAATGAAGCCCGGCGAAGGCATAATCGGGCAAGCTTTTCTCGATGGGAAGCCGCGGATCTATCGAGGCGCCGACGCCATTATGAGGGCGGCAGCCAATATGTCGGAGGAGAATGTCCATTATCTCAGCGCCTCCCTCGCCTATAGAGATCCCAATTACCAAGCAGTCCTCTGCGTTCCTGTCAAAGTGGACAGTGAGACGGTGTGCGTGCTTATTTTGTATCAGATGGGGGTCTACCCGTTGTTCACGCTGGAGGACCTTGACTTATTGCACAACTTCGCCGATCAAGTGGCGATCGCGATCCATAATGCCCGCCTTTTCAGCGAGGTACAGCGTCAGAACGCCCTGCTCGTCAAGCGTGATGACATTCATGCGATTCTCATGAAACTATCGCTGAAGAACAAGGGCCCTGCCGTCATTTTGCGCGAGCTGGAGAGGATGATCGAACGCCCGCTCTATTTCATCGATCTGGTTGAGTACACGGTGACGTCATCGAATAACCGGATGAAGTCGCCCGTCTCGATTGCGGCGGTGGCTCAACGACTCGGCTCCAGGCGCGAGCCCGACACTTACGACGAGGAGACTTCGGCAGGCATGCGGAGACTGCATGTCGTTCCAATCATTGCCGCCGATGCTTGCCTCGGCTATGTCGTCATCGAGCTGAATCGGGAGCTGACGACGCTCGATCGGATCGTCCTGGAGCAGGGGCGTTCGATTTTATCGCTCGAGATGGTTCGCAAGCAATCGCAGGCCGACTACTACTACAAAAAGGCGCATGATCGTTTCCATGAACTGCTGGCCTTGCAGGATCTTGCCACGCTTCGGCGCAAAGGCGGCGAGATGGGACTTGAAGACGGGAAAGAGCTGGCGGCCGTGCTATTCGACCTGCCGATCTCGGATTTCCGATTGATGAATGTCCAGATTTACCGACTCGTCGCACTCGTGAAGAAAACATTCCAGACGAGAGCGGCTGTCGTGTTCGTACTCGGCAGCAAATTAACAATGATCGTTCAGGCGAGCAATGCGGAGCGAAAGCTGGATTTGAAGGAGGACCTATCCGCTCTGTTCAAGGAGTGGGGACGAAGTGGCGAAGGTACGCTGCGAGCCGGCGCCGGCAGAAGTTTCGCGGGACTGCAATCGCTCGCCGCGAGCTACACCGAGGCGGGCAAAGCGCTTGCCTACATGGTATCCAAGAAGCGTTCTGGCTTCATGTATTATCCTGACATCGGCATCAATCAGCTTTTCTTCCAGCAGTCCCCCGAGGAATTGGCTGCGTTTATCCAGCAAGTGTTCGGACCGCTGCGCGATGCCGGAGGAGACGGAAGCAGGCTTGAGGAGACACTGCTCGCCTACGTGAAGACGAATCGTTCCATCCAGCAGACGGCCGAGTCACTGCACATTCATGTCAACACGCTATATCAGCGGATGAAGAAAATCGAGGATGCACTTCAAATCTCGTTCAAGGAGCCCGAACATATGCTGCGCCTGCAACTCGCTTGTTATTTGTATGGCGTGGAGGCGAACGGATCGTCATCTTTGTAAATGGACCCGTTTTAAACAGGACACCCGCGCTGACGATTGGCGACGGACCCTTGGCCATGCCGAAAAACCCGGCGCGTTAACAGCGCCGGGCATCGAAATCGAAGCCTTTTCCTGCGAGCTCTCCCTCTCCGTAAATACTGCCCGAGCCCGGTCATTCCAACTAAACCGTCGAACTGAGCGTCCGCGGTCCGGGGCGCATCTCACCTATTGGAGACCTCGGCCTTATGCCGCCTTGCCAGTTCCCGGTCGAGGCTCTCCCTCCCGCGATCCATCGCCCAGTAGTGGTTCGACCGAAATACCGGCTTCAGGATCGGGGACAAATATTTGAGCAGCGGCTTATCGGCGTTCACGTACCAATCGAAGCGTATGTTAACATATTCGCCGTCCTGCTCGAACTTCCAGGTCCCGCGGCCCGCGAGATCCCCCGCCGCCTTCAGCGACAAGGCATGCGGGGCGTTTTCGACCGTCTTGCACGATGTCCAGCGCAGCTTGTACGGCAGCTTCCCTTTTGACAGAATCGCGAACACGTCGTTGCCCGTCTCCGCATCCTTGCCGGCAGCGTGAATACCCAGATAGACTTCGGGCCACCAACGCGCATAGCCCTCGAAGTCGGAGCAAATCTCGTATACTTCCCAAATATCCGCCCTCACCCGCCAATTCGTCGGCATGTAGTATTCGTGTGCGGCCATCGCTTCGCTTTCCCCCGGTCTCTGAATTTAGTCACATTACGCTGCATTGTACAGGACCGCGTTC
Organism: Cohnella hashimotonis; assembly: GCF_030014955.1. Lineage (NCBI taxonomy): Bacteria > Bacillati > Bacillota > Bacilli > Caryophanales > Paenibacillaceae > Cohnella > Cohnella hashimotonis. Next base: position 200,064 of record NZ_JAGRPV010000001.1, on the reverse strand, counting down.
ACAAAATTCTCCCAAACGCAGGCGCGGGCTATGACGGTACCTGGAGACGAACGAAAGCGGCCGGACAAAGAAGTGTCCTCGCGGCAGGCATCGGCGCGAATCATCGACTGCGACAAATAGACCGGCCGGGACGTCCATCCGTCCCGACCGGTCTTTATATATGCAGCCCTATTAATATGAAAGGACGATACGGCCGCCGTCGGCGAACGACTGCCTGACGGCCTCCAGCAGCGCAGCCACGTCCGCCCCTTCCATCAGGCCTGCCAGCCCCGCATCTCCCACCGTTTCATCATTGACGATTCCGCCTTTGCCGGACGCCAGTGTCCGCAGCCATCGCGAGACGACGCCGGGCACGGCCTCAGGGGCGCTCTCCCACAGGAAGTCGGAAGCAAGGGCACGACCCTGCCTGTCGTAGCCGGCAAGGACGGCGTCGCTTCTGCGCAGCAGGCGGCGGTGCCAGCCGGAGTCGGCTCGTCCGAGCCAGCAGCCCTCCGTGCCATACACCTCGATCGCGAACGGCGAGCCCGCGGACACGTTGCTCGCCTCCAGAACGGCGAACGCGCCGCCGGCGAACTCGAACAGGCTCGCCGCCTGGTCCGGCACTTGCCAGCCGGACAGGAGGCACCCGGCAGCGACTACCGTCTGCGGCATTCCCAGCAGCGCGCGCATCAGGTAGAGGCCATGCGCGCCAAGGTCGGTTTCGATGCCGGCGGGTGCGCGACCGAACCGCTCCGGCAGTTCGCCGTGAATGGCACCGCCGTGCGCGTTGCGGATACGCACCGAGACGATGCGGCCGAGCCGTCCGGCACGCGCCGTGGCGACAGCCGCCAGATTGATCGGCCAATCGAGCAGCGGAAGATCCATGGCGAACGGCACGCCGGCGCGCCGAACCTCGGCGCCGATCGCCTCCGCCTCTGCCGCGCTTGTAGCGTAGATGTGGTCCGCGAGAATCGGCACGCCGGCGCGCGCCGCGGCTATAACCGCATAGCCTGGCGTGCCGTTCGGCGCAGCGGGCACGATCGCGCCATCCAGCTCTCCGCCCAGCAGCAACGCATCCAGATCGCCGGCGAACGGCAAGCCATGCTCCGCGGCGAAGGCCTTGCCGCGCGCGGGCTCGTCGTCCCACACCGCGACGAGCCGCGCATCGTCCGCCACGGCGACCTCGCGGACATAGTCGGACGCGTGGTACGGGTTCCAGCAGCCGAGCAGCGCCAGCCGCTTCACGGCGTCTTCGGCAGCAACCCGTCCAATTCCGAGTCGGACGGCTGCAGACCGTATCTGGCGATCTCGAACGCTTCCGCCGAGGCGATCCCGGCAGCCCGCTCCTTGCCGTAGCGCAGCTCCAGAGCAGGAAGCATGCGATCCGATTTGCCAAAAATCGACCAACCGTCCATCAGATATTGCCGTCGTCCCGGCCAATCCTTGGGCACCGCATCCAGCTTGCCGGCCCCCCACGGGATCAGCTCATAGAAGGTGGTGGAATGGGCGTCGCAGGCCAGCAGCTTCTTCTCCAGCACGCTGTCCGTGCAGATGGCGACGTCCGGCCGGTAGCTCGTTTGCAGAGACATATCCGGCATGAGCAGCACAAGCATCCGCTTGCGCAGACTCGGAATGTCGGGCATGAAGCCGGGTACGCCCGCGTACGGCACGGCGTCGGCCACCACTCGGCCCGCATAGCGGTTGTCCGGACTGACGCCGCCCTCCGGATGGAAGGCGACGAGCACATCCGGCTCATGTTGCCTGAGATAGCGGATGACCTCCTTGCGCACGGCCAGCGTCGGCTCCAGCTCTCCGTCCGACGTCTCCAAAATATCGTAGGCGTCCAGCCCGAGAACGTCGGCAGCCCGATCGGCTTCAAGTCTGCGCCTCGCCGCAATCTCCGGTTTCGTCAGCGCGTAGTGGCCGCTGTCGCCATTGGTCAGCGACAGAAACCGGACGTTATGCCCTTGCTCCGCATAGAGCGCAGCCAGACCGCCCGCGTACATGTCGGGCTCGTCGGGGTGGGCGCAGATCATCACCACGTTCAGCTTGCGTATCGTCATGCCGGCAGCCCTCCTTTGCGCACACCGGACGCGTCGCCCAGCATCGGCAGCAGCCTGCGAAGCTCGGCGTCTTCCGGCCTGCGCCCATAGTCGGCGATCTCGAAGGGCTCGGCGTACAACACCGTCCCCGCGTGATCGGCGCCATACCACCGCTCAAGCGCGGGCAGCATATTCGCGTCGGAGTAGAAGAAGGGGGCCCAGCCGTCCAGCAGAAATTCCCGCCGCTCCTCCCAGCGTTCCGGCACCTCGTTCAGCCGTCCCTGGGTCCAGGGAGTATATTCGTAAAATTGCGAAGCATGCGCATCGCAAGCGCGCAGCTTGCGCTCCAGCGCTTCGCCGCCGATGTCGACGACGATGTCAGCCGAGTACCGGTCGCGCATGGAGTAGTCCGGCATGAGCAAATACAGCGGCGACTTGCCGTAGAGCGGCACATCGGGCGCAACGTTGCGCACGCTGCCGGCAAAGGAGGCGGCGTCGGCGACAACACGTCCTGCGTAGCGGTTGTCCGTGTGCTTGCAGCCCTCAGGGTGGAAGGTGATGACGATGTCCGCCTGCCAGCGACGGATCTGCCGGACCACCTCCAGCCGCGTGGCGACGTCAGGGTACAGCTCGCCGTCGTGCGTTCGGCGCAGCACCTCGTACTCGGCGATGCCGAGCCTGCGTGCTGCCTCTTGCGCCTCCATCGTCCGGCGCTCGGACAAGGCTTCGCCGTCCATCTCATAGTGACCGCCGCAGCCGTCCGTCAGCGAGAGGAATTTGACCGCATGCCCGGCCATTGCGAATAAAGCGGCCGTGCCGCCCGCATAGATGTCTGGCTCGTCCGGATGCGCGCCGATAACAAGCACGCGAATAGACGCTTCCGATCCCGATGCTGAGTTCATGTAATATTCTCCTTTCGCAGCCTTACGCTTGTGCGAATAAGGCTGCTCCCGTTCATTTTTTTAACCGATCGATTCGTTCAGCCCCAGCCGCTCCAGCACGACCAGCAGATGGCTGCGCGCCGCGGTCAACCGCTCGTCCCGCTGCTCGCGATAATCGGGACGCTCGTAAGCCGCCGGATCGGGCAGCTCGCCTGCCGCGATGCGCCGCTCGCAGCTTCGGGCATGGCGGACAAGCGCCATCGTGTCGGCCAGTGACAGATCCGGGTGGGCGTCGCGCCAGGCCGCCTCGAATAGGTCGGCGTGCATGAAGCCCTTGTGATCCTCGATTTGCAGGTGCAGCTTCGGCTCGTGCTCAGCAATCAGCTTGAGCACCGCCTCGAATTCGACGATGCCCTGGCCGGCCGGCTTGATCTGGCGCACGATGCCGCTGTCCGAAAAATACACAATGCAATCCTTGGCATGCATCTGGTGCACGTAAGGGGCAACGCGCTTCGCCGCCTCCAGTGGATCCTCGCCGCGGGCGACGACATTGGCCGTATCGAGCGCCACGCCGAGCGCGTCTTCGCCGACCTGCTCGATCAGCCGCAGAATCTCCCACGTCGTAATCTCCTCGTGCGTCTCCAGGTTAATGCGCGCTCCGGCGTCGCGCAGCGCCGGAGCGAGCGAGCGAAGGAAGGACGCCGTAGCGCGAAGCTGTTCTTCCCAGGCGATGTCCGTGCGGAACCGGTCGTATACATGGTAGCCGGTGAACATCCCTTTCCAGCCCGCCGTCACGCCGATCAGCTCGCGGCAGCCCACGGCGGCCGCAGCCCCGATCAACTTCTCCATCGCAAGCTTGTAATCGCCTCCGCCCAGCAGCCACACGTCCCGCACCTCGTTCGTGTTGTACGGGTTCACTCTTCCTATGCCCAGATCGATATATAGGCCGAGCGATGCGGCGCATTCGGCCGCCGCCCTCAGCTCGCCGGGATCGAGGCGAGGAGACAGATCGAGCGGGGATTTGTAGTACACGCCCGCGAAGCCTTCGCGCTTCGCCTGTTCCAATCCCTGCTCCACCGTCGCCGGCTCCGTCAGAAATCCGTGATGCATATCAATGCCGACTTTCAAGCTTACCCCCTCCTTCCGGTTCGCGTTCCAGTCCTCTCCGGTATCCAGGCCGCGACATTTATTTCAGCGAATCGTTGTACAACGCCAGCAGTTTGTCGACGCCCTTGGCGCCTATCTCCTCCACATAGCTGTCCCATTGCGTATCGAGCGAGGCTTTGCCGTAGACGAACTGCTCTTGCATCTTAGCGAAGTAATCCTTCACCGAGGTTAGCGCCAGATTCTCTTCCTCCTTCTTCTCCGGCGCCAGCTTCGGCACCTTGGCCACCTGCGGGAACCAGCCGCCGTCCTGCGCCTGCTGCGTCAGCGTCTCGATCTCCTTGGCGCCCAGCACCTGTACAAACCACTTGTAGGGGAACAGCATCGTATAATTGTTGTTCGAGGCACCGATGTCCCACAGCGTCTTCTGCAGGCTCGCCGAACCCGTCGCTTTCTCCGTAAATGCGTTGCCGTCATCCTTCTTCGTAAACGTATCGCCTTCGATGCCCCAAGTCATCAGTTCGTTGCCCTCGTCGCTGTACAGCCAGTCCACGAACGCCAGCAGCTTGTCGAAGTATGGTTCTTTGGCGGCGCTGGCCGGGATGACCGTGCCGTGATAGATGCGATTCGCAGCGTAGGCGAGTTTGCCGGCGGGTCCGGCGATCGGCGGCAACGGACTGAGCTGGAAGTCCGGGCTTACGTTCTTCTTGCCGTCCTCGTTGAGCTGACCCAGCTCGCTGATCCAGTAGAAGGAGAAGGAGCTCTGGCCGCTGGCCAGCTTCTGCTTCCACTGGTCGAGGCTGGAGGTGAAGATCTCCGGATCGGCCAGACCTTCGGAGACGAGCCGGTTCAAATAGGTCAAATACGCCTTGAAGCGGTCGGAGGCGTAGGCATATTCGAACTTGCCCGTCTCTTCGTTGAACATGAAGCCGTTGTAGCTCGGCTCGATGCCCCACGCCGCCCCGAAGATGCCGAGCAGCGAATTGGCGTCCGTATTGGCCAGCGGATAGCCGGAGCCCTCCTTCTCCTTGAACGTCTTGAGTACCGTATACAGCTCGTCCACGTTGGTTGGCGCGGCCAGGCCATACTTGTCGATCAGATCGGTGCGAATGAGCGGAGCGCGGTTGTAGAGCGCCGCCTCGTTCATGAACGGGAGAATGTACAGCTTGCCGTCCCGCGGCTTCCAATTGTCGAGCTCGTCCTCGATGCCGTATTCCTCGATCTTCTGCTTCAGGTGAGGCAGCTTGTCCATGTAATCGCTGATCGGCAGCAGCACCCCGCTCGGAGCGTATTCCATCAGCGTCTGCTGATCGATCGTCGTCACCAGGTCGGGGATGGTGCCGGAGCTCAGCACGATGCGCGCCTTGCTCAAATAATCGGAATTGGGCACCGCCTGGATGTCCAAATGCACCTTCGCGCGCGCCTCGATCTCCTTCAGCACGGGCCAGTTCTGGTTGAACGGGTAGGATGGATTGTCGTTGTACAGCATGCTGAAGCTGACCGCTTCGCTGCCGCTCGAGGCACTTGCCGGCGACCCGGACGCGGAGGATGAATCGTTCGCGGCATTGCTGCAGGCTCCTAGCGCCAGTGCCAATGACAGCGCCGCCGCAGCCGGCGAATAAAGCTTTCTTTTAAGTCCCATATACGCATCCCTCTCTTCATTATCCTTTGACTGCTCCAAGCATGACACCCTGATTGAAATGCCGCTGCGCGAACGGAATAAGCGCAGCGATCGGCAGCATCGTCACCATAATGACGGCCGCCTTCAGCGAAGCGCCCGACAGACTGTCCCTTCCAGTCGCCCCGTAGGCTTGCTCCGAAGCGAGATCGGCGCCGGCGACGATATGACGGGCAATCAGCATGATGGGGTACTTGTTCGTGCTGTTCAAATAAATGAGCGCGTTGAACCAGTTGTTCCAGTAGTAGACCGCGAGAAACAGACCCATCGTAGCGATTACGGCGCGCGAGAGCGGCAGCACGATGCGCAGCAGAATCATGATGGGACCCAGCCCGTCGATCATCGCCGATTCCTCCAACCCCTCCGGGAAGGCGCGGAAGAAGCTGATCATGATCATGAGATAGTAGGGCATGATGCAGAACGGGATGACGATCGCCCAGATCGTATCGATCATGCCGAGCCCTTTGACGACCGTGTAGGTAGGGATGAGCCCGCCGCCGAAAAACATGGTGGCCATGATCAGCCTCATAATCAGCTTCCGGCCTTTGATTGGCTTGGATAGCGGGTAGGCGCAGATCGTCAGCATCAGCACGCCGACGACGGTGCCGATAACGGTCTGCGCCAGCGCGTTGACGAAGCCGGAGGCGACACTCGGATGGCTGAGCACTCTGGCGTAGGCGCCGGCGTCCCAGCCGATCGGCCATAGCGTCACGCGTCCGCCGACGACCGCGGCGCTGTCGCTGAAGGACAGCGCGAGCAGATGCAGGAACGGGAATGCGATGGCCGTCATCGTCACGGCCATGAGCGCGATGTTGAACAGGCGAAATAGCTTGTAGCCCTGCGAGTTACGGTAGCTCATTGCTTTCCCCCCCTAAGCTTCAGGCGCATCAGTACAGCGAATGGCCTGTCAGTCTTCGCACGAGCGCATTGGTGCCCAGCACGAGCGCTAGGCTGGCCAGCCCGGCGACCAGGCCGATCGCCGTCGCGTAGCTGTAGTTGTTGCTCTCCAGCCCTATCCGGTAGATATAAGTGTCGATGATGTCGCTTGTCTGCGAGTTGCTGGGCGTATACATCAGCAGCACCTTTTCGTAACCGACATTGAGCAGCTGTCCGAGCGAGAGGATGAACACGACGGATACGGTCGGCATGATCTGAGGGAGCGTGACGTGCCAGGTCTGGCTCAGCCTGCCTGCACCGTCCATCTCGGCAGCTTCGTACAGATGAGGGTCTACCGTAGACAGTGCGGCCAGATAAATGATGGCATTCCAGCCCGTGTACTGCCAAATATCCGATCCGATGAACAACGTCCGGAACCAGCCCGGCTCGTTCATGAAGAAGATCGGCGCGATGCCCAACTGCTCCAGCCATCCGTTGACGATTCCTCCCGACGGCGACAGCAGCTCCTTCATCATGCCGACGACAATGACGACCGATACGAAGTTCGGAAAGCTCGACACCAGCTGAATCAGACTGCGGAGCTTGCGGCCGAATTCGTTGACCAGCAGGGCGAAGATCAGCGTCAGCGGAAATGCGATCAGCAGGTGGAGCAGGCTGAGCGTCCACGTATTGCGGAACACGTGCCAAAAATTCGGGTCTAGCATAAATAATTTGAAATAATGAAGCCCGACCCATTTCTGTCCGAGCAGGGATCCGCCCGGGACGATCTTGCGGAAGGCAAGCAGATTGCCGGCGATCGGTCCGTAGCGGAAAACGATAAAGTAAAGAAGCGGAAGCAGCAGAAGCAGATAATATTGCCAATGGTTGGCCCAGTAGAAGCCAAGCCGCGTGCGGCTGCGTTCGAGCGGTTGTCGGGCGGAGCGCGGCGCGTCCCGCTCCTTCGCGCTGGCAAGTTTGCGCATTCGTTCTATCCTCCTTTCCTGTTCGCTGACGACCGAACCGGACGGAACCGTCGTGCTCCTTATTTAACAGGAAGGCGACGATGAACGAAACACCCAAAGTCATAATCGTGTAATAAATTGTTACATAAAAGATGATTCTTAACGTGCAATAAAATATTATTAGTCTCATTTTGTTAAATTATAAGTCATATTACATGACACAATGTAGACGATTTGAAAATCGGGACTCTATAATAGTTGAAAATGGCTCGATTACGAACCGGATCAAAACAGATAGCGTGAGGGGGGATGGCGATGCGCCTGGGATTTCGAATCAGACAATTTATCAACGGCGGGTTTCGCAGTCTCGTGTATCGGTTCCTGCTGTTCTTCCTTCTCATCTCTCTGCTGATTCAATCGATTAACTGGATTACCTACCGCGTCAATCTCGGTTATTTCCAGGACGAGCTGAAGGACAACTACGCCAAATCGCTGACATCCGTCGCCTCTCAACTCAACGGCACATTCACCGGCATTTATAATTCCAACTTCCTGCTCTCGCTCGACCCCGATACGATGCAGTTGTTCTCGTCCGACTATGCCTTGGGCACCGCGTCCAGCTACGCCGTCGTCCCGCAGAGCATTCGCTCCCTGAACCGGATTCGCTTGATGAACGATACCGTCGATCGCGTCTTTATCTACAAGCGGAGAGAAGGGCTTGTCGTGAGCAACGACGGTACATACGGCGCATCCGACTTTTTCAGCCGCTTCGGTTCGCTCGACTTGTACTCGCAGCGCTTCTGGGAGACATACCCCGCGGCTCAGCATCCGTTCCGAATTCTTCCGCCGTCGACTTCGGCGTACCGCAGCGGCAGCGTCTATCTCCCGGTCGTGCAGACGTCGATCGCCGAGTTCCGCTCCAACGACCTGTATGTCATCTATCTGAAGCTCGGACCGCTTGTACGGCAGCTTGTCGATTCCAAGCTGACACCGAACAGCGAGCTGTTCATTCTGGACGACAGCGGAACGCCGATCGCATCGACTGTGACCGACCCGGGCAGGGAGCTGGGGCTCGCGAAGCTTGCGTTGCAGACGCAGCGGGAAGGCCGGACGCGGCTGAAAGTGGACGGCAGAGATTCGATGGCCATCTATGCGACCAGCCAGTTCGTATTCAAGCGCATGGATATGGTCGCCTTCGTGCCGCAGTCCGATATTCGCAGGAGTATGGAGAAAATTGAAAATTGGGGGCTTGGCATGGCGATGCTTGCGCTGATCGCTTCGCTGCTGCTGTCCATCCTGTTCAGTCTGAACCTCTACACGCCGCTGCAGCGGCTCATGGCCAAGCTGTCTCCGGCCACCGGTCCTCCCGCCAACGAATACAAGCTGCTCGATAGAGAATTCCACCGGATGATGGACGACATGGGGACGCTGAGCAGCAATCTCTCGCATACGGCGCCGCTTGCGATCGAGCGCTGGTTCGTGCGTCTGCTCAAATACAACCGCGCCCCCGACGAAGCGGAGATTGGGCCGCTGCTGGAACGTGGCGACATCGTCCTCCCTGAAGCGGGCTTCGCCGTTGCGATCGTCCGGTTCAAATTCGCTCCCCTCGGTTTCGACGCCAATCCGCGGAGCGGGATCGACGACCGGCTCGCTCAAATCGTCCGCGAGCTTCTGCCGCCGACGCCGACATCTCTTCTTGTCGAGCTGGAGCCGGACGTTTTGGCCGTTATTGCGAACGTGCCGCCGGACTCGGCAGCACACGACTTTTACGACAGCCTGAGTCGGGAAACACAGCGGCTCAGGCTGTCGGAGGACGAGACGGTCCGGCATTTCGCAATCGGCGTCGGCTCGGTTCATCGGGGCTATGCGGGTGCGCAGCGGTCGTACCTGGAGGCGATGAAGGCGCTGTGGCGGATCTCGTCGCGATCCGAACAGCGAATCCGATATTACAGCGGCGAGGAAGAGACGCCGGCCGGCGCGGCGATAACCGATCGGGAAGAGAAGAAGATTGTCAACCTGCTGCTGACATGCAAGCGGATGGAGCTGTATAGCCTCCTGCGCGAGATCATCGAGCGTGCGGTTCGCGCGGGACTGAGTGACATTTCGGCCAGGGAGCTGTACTTGAATCTATATATGGCAGGTGCGCAAGCGCTGAAGCAAGGGGACCTCCTGCTGCCGGATCCGACCTATCGGGATAGTATGCGGACGCTTGTCCTGGACCGCGTGCCCGCCGCGGACGATATTGAGGAGAGCATCACCGGCTTCTACGAGCAGATAATGGGGACGATCGGCGTCGGCGCCCGGCAAGTCCGGCAGGCTCCCGCTTCCTTCAAGGCGTATATCGACGAACATTACCGGGAAGACATCCATCTGGAGTATTTGGCCGAGAAGTTCAACACATCCGCCAATTACATGTCGCGATTGATCAAGAAGGAGCTCGGCGTGTCCTTTCAACAGTACCTGCAGGAGCTGCGCATCCGCAAAGCCAAGGAGATGCTGCGGGAGACCGATCTGTACGTGCAGGATATCTGGCCGGCCGTCGGCTTCACGAACCGCAATTCGTTCATTCGCACCTTCAAGAACCTGGAGGGCATCTCCCCGATCGAATATCGGGCCAGATGCGCGATCTCGAACCGATGACGCCGAAAAAACGGCCCATGCACGATAGGCATGGGCCGCATGTTCATATTCGGATTAATCCCCGCATCCTCACTGCTGCTTCTTCTCTGCCACCCAGGCGTCCAGCTGCTTCTGCAGCTCGGCCTGCACTTTGTCGCTGCCCGCCTTCTTCAACTTGTTCAGGTAATCCGGCAGATACTCCGCGGGATCCACCGTGCCCGTGAGCAGCAGCGGCTCGTATTCGGCCTTGAGCGCCGCGATGTTGGCCGCCTCCGCCTTCACCGCCGTATCGTCGAAGTTAAACCCGAACGTCGGCTGGACGACGGCGGACTCGTTCAGCTTCCGCGTCACTTCCCAAGTGTCCGGCGCCTGCCCTTCGATCAGATAGCCGTTGAACACGTTGCCGAACACCCAATTGGGGGCCGTATAGCCGCCGGCGGGATTTACTCTGACCGTATTTTCGTCCAGCTTCTCGTAGTGCTTGCCTTCCAGGCCGAAGCTGAGCAGGTTGTACAGCTCACGGTCCTTGTTGACGAGCTCGATGAGCATCATCGCGCGCTCCGGATTCTTGGACGTGCGGCTGATCGCCGTCAAGGTCGTGATGTTGGAAGTCCGGTTGGTCGTGACGTCCGCGAGCGGAATGCCGACGATCTTCCGGCCTCCGTTCTTGGACTCGATCTCGGCCTCGTATCCCGGCTTCATCGCATATTCGATAGATACGGCGAACTTTCCGTTATAGCTCGCGTCGATCTGCTTCACCGTGGACGCATCCTCGTTGATGTAGCCCTTCTCGAACCAGCGGTGCATCATTTCGGCGAACTGCTTGTATTCGGACGATTGCTCGAGCGCATTCGACTTGTACGAAGCGTCCCCGATCTTCACGCCGTAGTCGTCATAGCCGTAGGCGATCGGCTGGAACTTGGTGAGCGGGCCGACGAGCATGAACGGAATGATGCCGGGTTCGTTCTGCTTGATCTTCTCGAAAAACGGCTCCAGATCCTCGAACTTTTTGACCGCATTCACGTCCAGTCCGTATTTGTCCGCATACTCCTTGATCACGTTGACGCCGTAATGGGAAGTGACGGTCTGGTAATTCGGGACCGCGTAGATCTCTCCCTTGTACCTGGTTGCGTCCCAGGTGAAATCGGGTATGGCTTTCTTCGCTTCCGGCGCGTATTGGTCCAGCAGTTGATCCAGGGGCAAGAACGCGCCTTTCTTGACGTTCTCGTCATAGTTGAACGCCCAGTTGGCCGTCCACACCAGATCGTATTCCTCGCCCGCGGCGCTCGCCGTGTTAAGCTTCGTCGTATAGCTGCCGAAATCGATCGGCTTCAGCTTGACAGTCGCGTTGATCTTGGATTTGACGATCTTATTGACTTCGTCTTCGATGAGCTGCTGATCCGGCGGCACCTGGGCCACGCCGTAATACCAGGTCAGCTTGACTTCGGGGAGCGCCGCTTGCCCGGACTCGCTTGCGGAAGGCGATGAAGCCGGTTCCGACGATCCGCCGCTTGCCGCGGGTTTCGGGTCGCCCCCGCCGCTGCACGCCGCCAGGAACAACACCAGGCCTAATGCCGGAAGACCCTTTTTGCGCAATCTTTTCAATCCAAACCCCTCCATCTTCTTAATATAACATTAAAGGGATTATCCCTTTAACGAACCGACCGTCATGCCCTGCACGAAGTACTTCTGGAAAAACGGAAAGATGAACATCATCGGACCCGCGACCAGAATGACCAGCGCCATCCGCATCGACTCGCCCGGGAGCTGGCTCATGTCGAGTCCCAAACTCTGAATGTATTGGCTGTTGTTCCGGAGGAAATCGAGCGTGTTCATGATCCGCACAAGCAGCAGCTGAAGCGGAACGAGCTTGTCGTTGTCGATGAACAGCAGCGCGTTAAACCATTCGTTCCAGTAGTTGAAGGCGATGAACAGGCCCAGCGTCGTCAGAGCCGGCGTAGACAGCGGCAGGATCATCATGAAGAAGATGCGCCATTCGCTGGCTCCGTCCACCTTCGTGGATTCGATCAGCTCATAGGGGATTTTGCCCATGAAGCCCTTCATGATGAGGACGTAGAAGGGGGACAGCATCCCTGGCAGGATGATCGCCCAGAGCGAATCCTTCAGATGCAAGTACTGCGTCATCAAGATATAGAAGGGCACCAATCCGCCCGAGAACAGCATCGTGAAGAAAATGTAAACCGTGAGCTGCACCCTCCACTTGTAGTCCCTTCGCGAGATCACGTAGGCGATCATGCTGGTGAGGAGCAGGCTGAGCAAGGTGCCGGCGATCGTGATGAAAATGGTATTGCCGTAGGCCCGCAGCAGAACGCCGGGCGACTGCAGAATGAACTCGTAGGCCAGAACGCTGAAGCGCGCCGGGATGAACGAGTATCCGTGCTCCGCAAGCGCCTTCTCGTCCGTCAACGAGACGGATACGATCAAGAGGAAAGGCGCGATGATCGCGACGGAGAGCAGAACGAAGAACAGATGGATCACGATATTGCCTTTGCGGTTGCTCAGCGACGTCGTTGCAGCGTTCATGAGGAAGCTCGACCTCCTACCATAGCGAATTCTCATCGTTTATTTTGCGAACCGTATAGTTGGCCGCCACCACGAGCACGAACCCGACGAGCGACTGGTACAGGCCGACGGCCGCCGCCATCGAAGTATCCCCGCTGACGCTGAGCGCCCGGTATACGAACGTGTCGATGATGTCCACCGTGTTGTACAGCAGCGGCGAATTGTTCGAGACGAAGAAATGCAGGCCGAAATCTCCCCGGAACATGCTGCCGATCGTCATGATGAGCAGAATCGTGATCAGCGGGGCAAGCATGGGAATGGTAATTTTGCGCACCATCTGGAACCGGGTCGCCCCGTCCATCCGCGCGGCTTCGTAATACGACGGATCGATCGCCACGATGCCCGCATAGTATACGAGGGCGGAGAACCCGATCGATTTCCATAGATGCGCCAGCGTCAGAATCCCCGGCCAGTATGCCGGCTCCAGATACCAGCGTACCCGCTCCCCGCCGGTCGCTTCCAGCATCCGGTTGACGAATCCGTAATCGTGGTTCAGGAACATCTGTACGAGGAACATGATGACGACCCAGGAGACGAAGGTCGGGAGAAACATGACGGTCTGGTAGTACTTGCTCCATTTGCGCGAGATCTCATTCAGAAGAATGGCGACGAGCAAGGCGCAGAATGTCGTGATGATCCAGAACCAGATGTTGTAAAGAACGGTGTTGCGGGTCACGATAAACGCTTTCTCGGAGATAAAGAAGAACCTGAAATTGTCGAGCCCGATCCATTCGCTCCCCCAGATCCCCTTGTCGTAACGGTAGTTCTTGAACGCGATGATAACCCCGAACATCGTCAAATAGCTGAAGACAAAAATATAGACGGCAGCCGGAAGCGCGAGAAGGCTGAGCTCTTTGTCGCCGCTTCGGAGCTTGCGCCGGACTTTTCTCTTGCCTTCCGCGGCGGCGATGCGCAGGCCGGCTTCGGATTGCTGCATGCGGTCTGTCCCCCTGTCTGATGGAGTGATACGGAATCCCGTCGATCCGTATCCTCATCATGGCACGTACCGGAACGCCGCCGAAATCCCAAAATACGAACATCGTATCAATTTCGATTGCCGGATTTGCTTATTGCATCAATAATCGTAGCGGAGCGATAAAAAAGGAGCCGCCCCGGCGATGTACGCGCGGGAACGGCTCCTTGCAGGTGTTTACTTGGATTTGCCCTTGGCCGGCTTCAGTTCGATGGCATTGCCCTTCCCGGCGTAGTTGTAGACGTTAAAATACCCTTCCGCCGCAATCGGATTGTCCGGTTCGGCATCCCACTCGTTCAGGACGACCCTGGAGCCCGACTTCAGGATAAACCGATTCCCTCCCTCGCCCCTGATGACGCCGATCTCGATCTCGTATTCATGCCCGGCCTGGAATGCCGTGTTCGGAACGATCCGGACCATCTTCTGTCCCGGCTTCCAGGTCTGGAACTCGATCTGGTCCTCCTTAATAACGACGAGATATCCCTTGTTGCCGTTCACCCATGTCGGATCGCCGGTCCGGTCGGAACGCAGCGCGAAGCCGTACCAGCCGCCGTCGTACGCGCCGAACTTGGCTTTGAACTTCAGCAGCTTGCTGCCGAACTTCTGTCCCTCGTAGCCATACACGCCATCTCCCTTTATGCGTACCTCGCCTTTGTGAAAATCAACGGCGTCCGAGTCCGTCCAGCGCTTCTTGTCCTTTAATGCTTTCTCCAGCGACTGAACCGGATAGTTCGGCCAAGGCCGAACCGTAACGACGGCCTCCGCCTTGATCCCTTCATTCTCGGCGGAAGCCGCCGTAATGACCGCCTTGCCCTTCTTATGCGCGGTAACCGTGCCCTTATCGTCCACGCTCGCGACGGCCGGATCGCTGGAGGTCCATTTCACCCTTCGGTTGGAGGCGCCCGGCGGCTCGACCGTGGCCGTCAATTCTTGGCGCTCGCCCATATCCATCGCCAACGCGGTTTGATTCAGCCCGATTCCCGTGACCGGCTCCCGTACGAGCGACAATTTGACGTCGTCGAACTGCATCGCCGTGAAGCCCTCCACGTAGAAACCGACTTTGCCGCTTGGACTGTGGGTCGGGTTAGCGCCCTGCAGTCGCAGCTCTCCGTCGACGTAAAGGCTGACGCTCGCCCCTTGGACGACGAGCTTGATCGCGTATACCCGGTCGGCAAGCAGATCGTCCGCCGGGAGATCGACTTGCTCCAGCGTTTGCCATTGCGAGTCGAAGAGCGCCCACTGAGAGCCCACCGCTGTCTTCTTGTAGAAAACATATCCGCTTCCGGCGGCTCCGCTTCGCTCGTACATGAGGAAGTTCGCGCCGATCGGCATATCTGCGGGCGTCTTGAGCTTGTACTCCAGCACGTAATCGGCGTACTCCCGCGACGATTGGGCATTCGCGCCTCCGACGATCCGGTACCAATGGTTGCCTTCGGCATCCTCGGCGATGCTTCGATTGGGATCTACCGGCCAGCCGTTGCCGCCATTCTCGAAGTCGGTGAAGTCCATGACCCCGTCCCCGTTCGCGACGGTCAATTCGTACGAAGCCGCAAGTGCCGGATTCGCGGCCGATACCGCCGTGACCACCGTCGTCCCCGGGGCGAGCGCCCGGACTTTTCCGGCGGCGTCCACGGTTGCCACGGACGGGTCGCCGCTGTCGTACGTCACCGCGGCGTTCGTCGCGTTCCACGGAATCGCCTCGGCGCGGACGATCTTCTCCTGGCCCAATTCGAGCGTCACCGCGCCGGAAGGAAACGCGATATCGACGACCTCCACCACATCCGGCGCATGGGAGATGCCTACCTTCCCCTGCGTGCCGATCTGCTCGAACGGAATGTCGACGAAGCCCGGGATTTGGCTGAATACCGCGGCGTCGTCCTTCAGGCGAAGGTCACCGGCGGCCAAGTTCTCGAAGCCCGGGTCCGAAGCGGTCACCCAGTTGCCGGCGTAATTCAGCAGATCGTGCACATCCCTCGCGCCTTGCGCGTTCACCTCCGAAGACCGCTGCAGCGACGGATTGTACACGACGTTGTTCGTGAAGTCGTTGCTGTCCGGGTAATACCGATTCTCCGTGAAGAAGTTCGCCAGCTCCGGATACTTGGTCAAATACGGCGTGCCGACAAAATCGTCGTAGCGATCGAACAGCGCGTGCCATTGCGGCATGTAGTCCGCGTCGATCTTGTTGCCGGGCGCGTTGCCCATGAACATCTCCTGGTTGTCGAACGGAACGTAGGTATCGATGAACAGGTTATTGTCCGCCTTGATATAGGAGCCGGCGTTGCTCTTGATCGCGGCGTTCCCCATCTTGTAGAAAATGTTCTGTTCGATCTTCAGCCCCATGGTGAGGTTGTCGGGATATACGCCTTCTACGCCGGGCATGTTTTCCCCGATATGGTGAAAATAATTGCGTCGGATGACCGTTCCCCTCTCCTGCGGCGTGGAGCCGGCGTTCATATAGATCGCCCCGAGATCGGAGAACATTTTGCAAATGTCGTAAACTTCGTTGTTTTCCACCAAATGGTCGTTGCCGTAAATGAGGAAGCCCGGGTGCGGTGCGTCGTGAATCTCGTTGCCGATCGCCTGGTTGCCCACGCCCCGCAGGGCGATGCCGGGATTGTAGGCTTTGTTGTAGTAAGCGAAATCGTGAATATGGGAATTGGACACCTTGTTGTTCCCGGGCTGCAGCGTCGTCGCGCTGCCGCCGTTCAATGTAACGGCCAGCGCGCCGATATGGTGAATGTGGGTGCTGTCGATCAAGTGGTCATGGCCGTTCAGCTCTGCGTCAGGCACCGGGTCCATGTGGCGGGACGGGACGTTGACGAACACCGCGCCGCCGGAGAAGTTCGAGATATCGGCGTGCGAGATCGTCACATGGCTGCCCCCGATGATAACGGCAGCCGTGTCCCGGCCGTAAGTCATCGTCAATTCCTCAAAGCGAACGTAGGACGCGCCGCGGGTGACGATCATCGGGTCCTTCAGCGTCGTCACCGTGATGTCGCCATGCCCGGCCGCAAAAGCCGCATTCGGCAGCAAATACAGCATGCCGTTCGTCCGGTCGATGTAATACTCGCCCGGGGCATCGATCTCTTCCAGCAAATTCTCGGCGAAATGGAAATCGGGATACCAGTTCTTCTGAATGCCGGACATCTCCCCGTACCGCAACGTAATCGTCTTGTTCGCGGGGTCGATGGAAGCGATCTTATTATAGGACCATTCCCAGCTGTATCCGAAAATACCGTCCAGCCAAATATCGTCCGCTTGCGTCCAGAACGCGGGACGATCGTATCCGTACTTGAACGTGCCTCCTCTCTCCTGCAGATCCGGATCGTCCACGGTAGGTCCGGGGTCGACGATATCCCCCATCTGCACCGTGCTCTCGTTCGGCCAGCGTGCCAGCGTCATGCCTTGCCCGTCGATATACAGCTCCATTGGCGGCAGCAGGCTGATGTCGCTCGCTTTCCAGTACCCGTGCCTGCTGATTTGCCCGTAATCGGTCAGGCCGTGGGCGGCCAGATCGAATGCCACGACCTTGCCGCGCGCGACCGGATCGATGATTCGCTCCAGCACGGATGGATCGGTAACGGCTGCGAAGCCGGACCGCTCCAGATTCGTGCCCCCGGACAGCGTGACTGTCTCGCTGGGATAAGCGCGGTACACGATCGGGGAATCGGCCGTGCCCGAATCCTGTTCCGCCAGCTCGAACGTCGAGCTCCTCGGGTACGTGCCTTCCCGCAAATACACCGTTACGCCGCCGTCGGGCAGCCCACTGCCGCTCTTGAGCGAGCGAACGGCGTCCCGCGCCGCCTCGAGCGTCCGGAACGGATCGCTCTCTCCGCCGGAATTGGAATCGCTTCCATTCGGCGCCACATAAAACGCCGTTCCCGCTTCTTCCTCCGCATGCCCGCTCGGCGGCGGCCACACCCCGAATAACAATCCGACAGCCAGACAAAATGCCAGAATCCGCTTGCTCATCACCTTCACACCTTTCCGTGTTTTAGTGCGGCCTTGCGGTTATTATTCTGGCAAATGAAGGCTTTGCAAACTATGCTAAAAACGCGATTTCGTCACAAGCGGCGTATCAGATTCCGAACATCGTATCAAAACCCCGCCGCTTCACGACGACTTCTCCCCTTCCAGCGTCGCGTTCATCCGGAATTCCTTCGGCGTGATGCCGAATCTCTTCTTGAACAAGGTGATAAAATAGCTCGCATTGTTGAAGCCGAGATAATCGGCGATCTCCTTGACGCTGAAGTCGCTGCCGAGAAGCATATCCCGCGCCTTGTCCAACCGGTATCCCGTGATGTAATCGCTTACGGATACATGCTCGCACTGCTTGAAGATACGGCCGATGTATGCCGGCGACATCTTGAAGTTCGCCGCGATGGACTGCAGGCTGATATTAACGTCGAGCGCGTTTTTCTCTACGAATTCCTTCATGGCGGCGACGATAATCTTGCTCTTGTCTTCCTTCTGCGCTTCCCGCTCGGCCTGACATACTTGCTCCAGGAAGCGCTCGATCTTCTGCCTCATCTCCGCCAGCGTATCGGACCGGATCACTTTGTTGCCCAGTGTCTGCATCTCGACCGAATTGAAGTGAGAAGCGAAGACGGGCTCGCGCAGCACCCGCTTGATGACAAGGACCAGCTGCTGAACCGCGAATGTCATATAGTCGTAAGGGAACGTGGCGATTGCTTCGAACCATTTGTCCAGGGCGGCCTGGATCGCTTTGAGATCGCGCGCGCGTATGCCCTCGCCCAGCTTCTTCTCCCATTCCAGCGGGATGGCGGCGTCCTGACGATACATATTGTCCGCTACGTCCGCCGAAGTGATGATGGAGCCGGCACCGAACAGCAGGCGGTACATCAGCTGCTGCACCGTCGCGTGATAGACCCGGCTTATCGACATTCCGTCGGTCACGGGGTCGCTTACGGCCGCCGAGAACGTCCTCCGATAATATTGGCGGCATGTCTCGATCGCTTCGGCCAGACATTCGCGCAAGGCGGCGGAATCCGCGCTCACAGGCGCGCGGGTGATCACGACCATAAAATCGTTCTTCATATCGAGCACGCGAACCGGACACGACCGCGAGAGCAACTCCTCCGTAATGTTGCCGACCGCGAACCGGTACAGATCGTCCGCAACGGCCGGCAGGCCGCCGGACTGCGGCAGGGGATCGAGCGCGAGCACGGCCAATTGCCAAATCCGTTCCTCCCCGCCATTCTCCTCGAACAGGCCGGGATACGCCTCGCCGCACGTTTTCAGCTCCTCCTCGGTGATGGATTCGCTGTCGGTGAGCCATCGCCTCAAAAAATAATCGTTCACGATCTGTTGATTGCGGCTCTCGTCCCGGTAGGCCAGTTGAAGCTTATGAAGCGTCAGCTCGTACACGCCGGAGATGAAGCCCATCTCATCCTGCGTCTTCGAAATCTCCTCACCCGTCCCCGAATCCGGCGAATTCCGCTTGAACAGCTCGGTCAACCGGCCGATCGGCTTGTACAACCGGTTCGCGATGGCAGCGGACAGCACGATCGACGCAGCTAGCGCCAGACCGATCAGGATGAACGAGATGTCCCGGAATGATTCCACGCGGCCCATCACCTGGTCGTACCGCAGCGCGCTCACGATCCGCCAATCGTTGAAGCCGATGCCCGTCTCGGAGATGAAGTATTTCTCCCCATTCAGCCGTCGGACGGAGAAGGGCTCCAGTTCGTCCGGCTGCCCGGCCGCGATGATCTCAGACAGCTGCCGCCGTTCCGTCTCGCCGAGCGCCGCGGAGCCCTCGCCGCTGTATGCCAGCGCCTGCCCATGTTGAACGAGCAAGACGCCCCCGTCGCGATGGTCGGCAAGTTCATTCAGATTGGTAATATTGTCGAATATCCACTGGGGCCGGATGTTGACGATAACGGCGTTCGGCACTGAACCGTTCGACGGATGCCCCTCCAGGACGAAAAAGGAGAACAAATCCACGTTCGGACTCGACTTGTCCGTCCTCATCGGGACCAGCCGGCCGCTCGGGGAACGTTCGGCTTCCTGCAGCCGGTCCAGCGTCATCTTCTTCAATTCCGGCAGATGATCGCGCGTCCAGGGGCCGGAACCTCCGACATACAGCTGTCCGCTTGCGCCGCTGTACACGGAGATCGAATCGACAAAAGAGGTGGAATCGGCGACCGTATCCAGCATGCGCAGCGTCTGGAACTTCGTGAACGGGTCGGGCTCCCGGGCGTTCATCAAATAGATCATGCTCTTATCGAAGCTGATCATGATCGCGATATTCTGCACGATTTGATTCAAATAATTAATGTTGTATTTGATTTGGGACAGTACTTTCTCGTTGGCTTCCTTCTGGGTTTGCAGCACGATGTCTTTGGAATAGAAGTAATACGAGAAGGAGAACAGAACGAGCATCCCGACGACGGACAGATTAAAGTAGAGCAGAATGCGCTGCAAATAGCGGCGGCTTCGAAGCAGACGTAGGATACCCATAAGAGGGAACGCCCCCTTATTTTTGTTTGACCTTATCATGGTAGTTTTCGGGAGGGGGTGTCAAGATACAAAAAATGCGAATCATACGAAAAAACGCATCCGGAAGCGTTCCGGATGCGTTTTCGGCGGATAGGGCAGTCGGTATTACAGATTCTGTTGCGTAATGTAGAGCGACTTGACCGCCACTTGGTTTTTCTTCGAGGCGGAAGCTCGCATTTTCATCTTGAGAATTCGTTCGTTTCTCGTCTGCCCACTTCCGAGCTTCCGCTTGTTTCATTTTCACCAGCTTCTGAAGTTCATGGAAAAATGCGATCACTTTCTATTAACTATAAGGCAACTCTTTTCGTTGCGACTTCTTCTTGGAATGTCTTGTCATGTTCTACAAAAACCATGGTTGGATTAAAGCTTTTAATAAGCTCTTCAACTTGCATTCGCGAATAAACGTCGATAAAGTTTAGCGGCTCGTCCCAAATATATAAATGGGCTTTTTCGCATAAACTTTTGGCGATAAGCAACTTTTTCTTTTGTCCGCCGGAATAGTGGGATATATCTTTTTCAAACTGAATACGGTCAAAATCCATCTTTCGTAGAATGGATTTAAATAATGGTTCGTCAATCTGATTTTCTTCAATAAAAGCAGATAACTTTCCTTTTAAATGAGAGGTATCTTGCTGTACATAAGAAATGACAAGGCCTGAACCAACGTTCAAAGTACCCGTATGCTGGAGTGAATTCCCTAGGATTAGTTTTAAAATACTACTTTTCCCGCTACCATTCTTTCCATCAAGCACAACTCGGTCTCCTGCTTCAACACTAAAACTGATTGGCGTATTAACCAATTCACCATCGTACTTAACAGAGACTCCCGTTAACTGAATGAGTTCTTTAGATTTGTAATTCAATGGCTCTAATTGCAATGACACGGTTTTTTCTACGTTTTTTAGCAGCGCCGACTTTTCTTCTATCGCTTTATTTTGCCTGGATTCCAGGTTCTTTGCGCGTTTCATCATTTTTGCTGCTTTATGTCCGACATAACCCTTGTCTAATTTAGAACCGGAATTCGTTGTACCGTTTTTGGAAGCCTCTACTTTATTAGACCAATTGGCCGATTGTTTTGAAGATTGTTGTAGCCTTCCAATGTCTTTCTGCAACCGCTCGTTCGATTTTTCCTCATGTTCCTGCTGTCTATCGAAATTCAGCTTCCAAGAAGAATAATTACCGCTTTGAACTTCTATATTGGCTTTGTTTATCGACAAGATATGATCGACGCAGCCATCCAAAAAGTTTCTATCATGCGATATTAATATAAACCCTTTTTTTCTTTTCAAATAATTAGAAACGATCTTTCGTGCAGCGGTATCCAAGTGATTGGTCGGCTCATCAATTAATAAAAATTTCCCTTCACCCAAGAAAAGCGCAGCCAGCAAGACTTTCGTTTGTTCCCCGTTGGATAACGTTTCGAAAGGTCGATACATCACTTCAGCTTCGACATCTAAATAAGATATTTCCCGAAGAAACTCCCAATCTTCCGCTTGAGGGCATATCTCTTCTAATATTTCATACGTGAATCTGCTTTTATCCGAAACCGGATATGGAAAGTAATTAAATTCTACCGAAGAAATAATATTTCCGCTGTACTCGTATTTTCCTAATAACAGATTGAAAAAAGTTGTCTTGCCTCGGCCGTTGCGGCCAATAAACCCAAGCTTCCAATCCGTATCTATTTGAAAACTAACATTTTCGAAAATATTATCAAAGCTGCTAGGATATGAAAACGTCAGGTTTTGTGCATGTATCATTGACATAGTAGATCCTCCTTTTTATAAACGCATACTGATTTATAAAAAGTCGGCTGTATCCATTTATTCTCGTTTACTCCGTATAAGTTCAATGGCTACAAACCGACTTATACGGAGTCAATCATGCGTAACAACTGTGTCCGAAGTCATCTTGCCCCTCCTTTATTGCTTGTTATGTCCGTACAGTTGACCGCAGGCTGCATCGATGTCCGTTCCGAATTGCATTCGTACCGTGACATGAATTCCCTTTGACTTTAAGATCCTGACAAAACCTTGAACCCGTTCCTTGTCCGATTGTTGAAAGCTCTCGGGCGTCACGTCCGTTGCATTGTAGGGAATCAAATTAACGTGATATAAATGTTCCCACGAACCTCTGCGCTTCAACAAAGCAGCAATGGCTTCCGCGTGCTCGTTAGAATCGTTTTCTCCTCGAAGTAAAATATAGGCAATATATACTTTTCTACCTGTGTCGCGAATATGCTGATCCAACTTGCTAAACACTTCATTTAGCGGATACCGCTTGTTAATGGGCATTAGCTCGCTCCTCTGTTCGTCGAACGGAGAATGCAGCGAGAAGGTCAGGTTAACCTGCGGAAATTCCTTAGCCAGACGACCGATACCCGGCAATATTCCGATGGTGGAAACGGTAATTCTTCGATGCCCCAAGCCAAAGGTTCGCGGATCCGTCAGTATCTTTAACGCGTCGAATAGATGAGGATTGGCTAGCGCTTCCCCCATGCCCATAAACGAGACGCTGTCCAAGGCTTGACCGTTTAAATGAAAGTATAACAATTGATCGGTAATTTCATCAGCCGTTAGATTTCGTTTCAGTCCGATCGTGCCTGTAGCGCAGAAGGTGCAAGCGAATCCGCATCCGCACTGGCTGGAAATGCAGTAAGATTTCCAGCCGCGCTCATAGCTCAGTTGAACGGCTTCTATACGTTCGCCGCCGGCAATGGAAAAAAGAACTTTATTCACTTGACTGGATGTCTTTTGCATCACTGGGGTTACGTTCAATACGTGTTCGCCAAGTTGCTTTACTAATTCGTTTCTTATACTCTTGGGTAGTATGGTCATCTTGTCGTATTCGCCGATTCTTTGCTTGAAGATCGCATCGGCGATTTGTTGGAACCGAAAGGCGGGTTGTTTCCATTCAGACAATAGGCGTTGAATCATTTCGTATTTAGAAGTAGATTTCATGATGCTTTCTCCTCTTAAGCCGGAGAAAAGGCCTTAAGTACCCCATGTCGGATACTTAACATCTACATTAACCAACTACATTAACCGACGCTGCTTGCACCTTCAAGCGCTACGTGCATCTATCGATAGATGGACGACGCTGCTTGCACCTTCAAGCGCTACGTGCATCTATCGATAGATGGATAATGCTCCGGCATCCGTTTATTTTGATCGTGAACCGTACCCACGGACAACGAGCGGTTCACATGAACATTTACGACTTCAATCATTGATTTCGGCCTCCAAATCTAAGCAAAGTTAGCTTACAGTTCGACGATAATAGTACCGCTGTATTCATATTTGCCGAGCAACAGATTAAGAAATGTTGTCTTTCCTTGTCCGTTTCTTCCCGTAAATCCTAATTCCCAATCGGTATTGATTTGAAAGCTTGCGTTCTCGAAGATATCATCGTAGGTATCGTCATATGCAAACGTCAGATTGGTTACATTGATTAATGACATTTGGGATGCTAACCTCCTGAATAAATATAAAAAAGCCACAAGAAAGTTACCTTCTTGTGGCTCAAAGAAATACAGCAAATCCAACCTTAAACAGTGTTGGAATGGGTATATTTAATCGAGTGAAAAGAATAAGTAACTTTCTATGCTGATCAAGAATAAAACAGGCGCGCTGGTTTATTCTTTACAAGGTCAGCTAGAAATATTACATTATTCTCTTCAACTCCAATCGTTTTATTAAATTAGATAATAATATATCATATAGGTTTATACTTTTCAATTATTGAAACCGTGAACTTTAGTCCAGAACTTAATGAATATCCGAACTCAAAGGAGGTCAAGTGTTTTTGACTTTCGATGTGTAGTCCGTGTTTACGCTACATTTTTATTAGTGTTCGCGGAATTTAATTCACACATGTCAAGCGCCGGTACTGGCGCTTTTTTTGCGTCTTTTTTTAACAATAAATCTCTTACGGAAGGGGCATTTCCATGCCATTTGACGGTTTACTAATGTATCGGCTTGCCAAAGAAATCAAAGCAAATCTACCGATGACAATCATAAATATCTCACGAATTTCGGATACGGACATTTTCTTGGTTGGGCGGTCGGATAAGCGCGAACTCGGGCTTATTATTAGCCTTCATCTTCGTGTGATTTAGCTATCCTGCCCGCTTAATACCCCCCACCAGTCATACTTTATTTTCTCAGAACAATTGGAATGAATCGACAAAGGAGATCACAGCACAATATTTTCTAACAACTAGATCACAATCGCAAGGTAATCAAAAAACTCCCTGGCAATGTGAACCAGGGAGTTTTTAATCAACTTTTGTTCAGTGACATTAATGTTGGTGTCTAAAGAATCCAGCAATAACAACGAATTAACGGAGTTTTGCTCAGCTTTATAATTACATTATTGTTGGTGTCTGGGCAACGGCCCTTGTCACCCCAATTACATTAATGTTGGTGTTCAATATTTACATTATAGTTAGTGATCAATTTTAAGCACAATTCTAATACGTTAAGCTAATCAGAATAATTATAATAATCGGAGCGATTCTCTTTAATAACCACTTGAGTTTACTATTACCAAACAAATAATCCTTTTGTAGAACGTATTGCATTGTTATATAAATAATAAAATAAGGCCAGTGAAAAGTGCCCATAATAATCAACACTGTTCCAAATAAAAATGCCGCTTTAAATAAAGGTCCTAAAAGATGGACTGTATCCTTTTCCGGCAAATATTTATACACGAATTCCAGGAGTATATGCATTCCAATAAAGATTAAACTGAGTTCCACATTTAACTTAAAATCAAGTGATGGTAATCCTTTTATGCCACTGATATAGTTACCAACTAACAGACTAATAACAAGCAAACAGCTTATAAAGAAACGGTGTACCGCCTTAATAGCATTATCAACTCTCGCCAACTTCAAGTTTCGTATAAACGACACCTTTTGAAGCTCGAAAACAAGCTCACTATACAATTCTTCTCCAGATAACGAGGACATTTTTGATACATAATCATTTAGAGGCATTTTCAGTTTCACTTTTGGGTCACTTCTAAGGAGTTTAAACAAGTCGGTGTGTGAGTTCATTTCCGCTAAGTAGAACAAGCCTTTAGGCTGAAGGCTACTTTTGTATATATGGCGTGAGGGATTTGATCTTGGATTTATGCTAAGATAGACGAGCCAGATACTTTGAATAAAAGATATTATGCAGACAAGCAGACAACCTAATACAAGTAAAAATTCCGCCCCACTTTTAAGCTGCGATATGTGCTCAACTAAATCCTTCCCAGTTCGAACAATTATTGTACAAATCAACCCCCAAAATGCAACTATTGCCGCAGCTTTTGTATCTGCAAAACGAATTCCATTCTGTGTATCGTCGATGGCCTTATAGATAAAATCCAATTTGTACTTGTACATGTCTTTATCATCAATTTTTGTATTCAGCAAATTGGTTTCTCCTCATAGCAAGATACAGATACTTCTTTGGGTAAACCCAAGCTGCTTACCTCATACCATACTAAGCTAAAACTTTTATTTGTATACGAACAAATGCAAAACACCGGCAACATCGGCTTTTTATAATATGAACTAAAAATGTTCATCATTTTAGTATCCAAAGCGGATGGCTTTAATAAGGCACCCGGAGGACGGGAGTGCCAAGTACCCACGGCAAGCATTTGCTCTTGGGCCTTGGCCATGCTCTCTTTTCGTACAAAGTCCATATCCAAAGAAATATAATCGGGAGTCTGCTTCGAGTGTGGACCCGAAATACCGATATTCTCAATACGTATCCATCCTGGGTTTAATTTACCGTAAAGAAGCCCACCCATTTCAACATTACGGTTTTCCACTTGCTCCTTTAACAACCGAATTACCTGGTTAGTGACGATCATTTTTCTCACAGTTGTCCCCCACCACAAAAACACTCTGATTTGCGGGCAAGTTCTCCGGTTTCATATATCGGTATAGGTTCGTTTTCTCCCCAGTAGATATTAATGAATCCATATGGAAACTTATCATGTTTACAATAATATTCAATTAAAGCAGCTATCTGTGCTGAAAGTAAATTTGTCTTCTCAATAGAGGAAATAGTATGGGAGTTTCCACAAAAGTCGAACGTATGTACAATAGTACGATCAATCTCCTCCATCGCTTTAAATCGTAGCTTTATATCACTTAATGACATATAATAACAATTCAAGCATCCGGTATCTGGTGTTGTCATAACTATATCCTGTAAAATATTTTTAGAAGACATCCAGGCCCAAATAACTGGCTTGTCATACCTTCTATTTACTAAATCTCTAAGAATACGATCAAAAGATTGATTATCTCCCACCACTACAACCAGAATTTCACTCTTAAGTGCTACCTCTGTATCATCTTGCATTACCTCTAAATTATTATATTGATTAAAAATATTTGATAATGCCTCTAAACCATTTGCTTTAGACCTTCCCAAGTAGAAGGATCCCAAAACGTGTGTATCGATATTATGCAACCTCAGCTCGTCTGGATCGCTTATAAATAACTTATATGCGTTTTTCTTTACTAATAGGTTACAAACATAGCCACCTAAAGTACCAATCCCCAGTACTCCAATACACTTAGATATCCCCTCCGACTTAGCAGGCAATGAATCCACGTTCATATACAGCACTTGATTATTAGCAATTACTCCTGTGGACTCATCGAAGCAAGCGCGATCAAGAAGAATCATTATTACCTCTCTCTTACCAGCATCCCCTTTGAACATAATTAACAGCGGGATCGTGAGCTCCTGTTTCTCGAGCAATGATTTCCAATCAAAGTTAACAACGATTGTTTGAAGTAGCTGATAAATTGTTTTAAATTGATAAGCAGCTGGCAATCTAATAAAACGTAGTTTTGAAGTCTGCACATTTGTTTTAGTTAAATATTGAGACCCAATTTGAGACAATCTTTCTCCGGCATTAATAAAAGAAAAATAATGTCTAGTATCATCTTGACTGATTTCAGATAATAAACATTCGCTTCCATCGACAATTTGCTTTCGTTTCTTCAAAGAATGCATTTTGTAGGGCTGATGGTACATGGTTCCTGTATAAATTGTTTTGGGTTCATGTTTTTGCAACTCAACTAGCGCCTTCTCATCAATAAAGAGAGTTTTGCTACTAAGTTGCGGAAGTATACGCCAACTCGGTAGATCTTCATCAACTTTCCATTTTCTCATAACGTTAGATCTCAGCCATTCTAAAATTCTTAGATATATAAATTTCCCTTTGTAGGCATCCTTTGCATTCCAATTATGAAGGCAACAAATGTAAAATTGTGAATCCCTGCTATCCAGAGTAATTAACCATTCATCAATATGCCGCCATGTCTTTGGAATAACCCGGTAGAGTTCCGACTCCTCTTTAATTTTTAACAATCGAATATTTGGCTGTTTGTAAGGGTACCCTTGCAGGGAAATACCGACGGTAATATACATACCGTCGATATCTCCTTTTGCTGGTACTCGCCCTTCAAAAACAGAGCCAGATAGTACGAAACCTAAAGTTTGAAGCTCCGCAATAGTCGCTTCAATCATGTTACCCATGTTGAATTATCTTTTGCTCGCGTGCTATAGTCTGAATCACACTACGAGCCTCTTCTGAGTCATCATATACATTACAGAGAGCAGCAACGTTTTCAATCGTGAGCACTGTTTGTTTATATTCTTTTAAATCAAGCGCGCGGACAGTCCGCTTTTGTTTGATATCATACATTTGCTTCTCGTAAGTTCCTGCGTTTAACACATCTATAGCTTCATTGAATTCCATCAATTCCAGATACTTTTCGCCCACCATGAGCAACCGACCATACTTAGGCGAGTTTTCGATTTGCTTCTTAGCGTCACCGTAGTATCCAAGTAACTTTGCAGAAAAATCAACCTCAAACGAGGTAGCTTTTACTTCTCCCACAGCTTTGAGGATGCCATTGTTATTGACAATTACTCCTTGAGTATTAACGAGAGTATTGGGCGAATATTCCACCCCTACTTTAATATCAAGTAAATTATCCGATTTGATATGTGATTCCTTACCTTTTGATTTTAAAGTTTGCTTCAACTCTTCATTTAATCTGTCGTTACTTTCGAGCACTCTTAGCGCAAATAGAAAAGCCCTTGCTCCTAGGGTCCATTCATCCTGATCTTCAGGTTGCCGGCCACCCATGAGCACCATAAGACCATCACCAGTAATTGAATGAATGTGTCCTTGGTAAAACCGGGCTAACTTAATCCAAATGGAGATCGCATTTTGTTTCATATCGGCAATTTCTGACAGTGTTTCTACTCCAGGATCTTCGAGAAACATTGCCCGGCGTGTAAAATTGCGCAAATCAATAAAAACCGCACAAAACTTAACGTCAGTCACCCGGTTGTTATCAGCAATAAAGTCCTCGTCTTTCTTAAGTTGCTCAAGTAGATAATCAAAGTCAACATGACCGCCAATTTTAAAGTCTTCCTCAAGTTCCTTGGTGATAATCTTTTCTATTTCCGTTTCTTCTGCATTTTTTTGCGACGATGTGTTCAGAACCGTATACAATGGATTAGTCCTGAAAAGATACCTCTCAAATGATTTAGTTATCGACCTATACTTACTACCTTTCATATAACGCCTTCCTCTCGCTATTTTGTGAATTTTTTGTGAAGAAGCAGGATTCAACAAACAGAGAGAGAAATACATAGTGTCGAGTATGTTTTCCCTTGCTTGTAATTAGATTTCCTGCCCAATATGTATACTCCTTTCTTATAAGGCCTACAGTCACAAAAACAGTGACAGATAGGTCTATTATCCTTTCTATTATATGTAAATAACCTATTGGTGTCAATTTTTGGTTCAAATTCACTACTATATATAGTGTTTTTAAAAGTAGAAGAACTAAATGTCGTTTTTTGTCGTTCAGCGATTCTCCCCTAGCAATTTACTTTAGCTATTTAAGATCGATGTGTAGTCTAGACCGAAAACCTTCCGATAGTTTTAAAAAGTTAAAAGACCCACGCTCATGGTCTAAATGACCGTGCGCTTGGGTCTTTTAAATTCATTCAGTACCGGTCCTTTATGATACTTTTTTAGGCCCGCTTAAAAGCGGCGAATGTTCTATGTAAGAAAACGGAGTGCCTTGCCTGAAGATAGATTCTTATCGCTCTTCAATACCATCAAAGTGACCAGTGGATCGTTTCTGGATCTTCTTTCCGCGGTTATCTTCAGTTTCGGGAAGTCGCCCAGCGCGAAGCCGAGCAGCGAGGCGAGCACGATGGCGAGCGCGGCAAGTACCAGCGCAGGCACAATCGCGCCGAACTTGTCTTTGGCGCGCAGGTGGGAGCCGACGGCACCCAGCATGATGACGCAGATCAAGACGGCGCCCCACAGGAATTGAAACAACGGATGTATCCTACTTAAAAATTAGCAGCTTTCGTTGGTTGATTACTGTTTGAGGATCACAACCCAACAATTTAGCTTGGCTTCTAGCTGCCAAATCTTGATTCGACATTTCGGCCAACTTCTTAATCCAAACGTCACCAAACTCTTTGACTCTTCCAACTCTGTAGCGATCACTTTCAATAATATCCGGGCCGCTTCGCGAATAAACAAAACCGCAATTACAAGCAAATGTTCCGACTGGTTTCCCCGTCTTCGAACCCCTGGTGATTTTGCAACTTGTAATTGTTTGTTCCATATAGTGATCCGCAGCTTTATTAAGACACGGCCACGGCCCCTGGCCGAATGGATCAAACTGATTGGATCCCTTCGAGATCTCATTCATCATACTTTCGACGGACTCACCCAAGAATCCAAGAAGCAAAATATGACGTAACGGGTGGCATGCCACTCTAGGTTTCCTTAGCAGCTTATGTAACCAACTGTCTTCTTTTCCGACTTCTCCATTTAGCTCACTTAAAAATGCCTCTCCATAATGACCTTTAAAGGAGGCAAGCAGTTTATCCCACCTAATTCTATTACTCGCCTGATAGATGAACCCATTTCTACGTAACTTGGATATATAGAATAGAGAGATGTTAAGTAAACCCGGTGATGATAATTGGTTATCTAATAGGAATTGTGTTTGCTCGGAGATAAACTGAAGGTGATCCAATGTTTGATTGGGAAAGAAACAAGACTCACCGGCTTCTTGGAGAGCATGCTCGAGCATTATATAGCGGTAACGACTCAATCGCATCTGGTGTGATATCTTGGATTGCACTAGCCAATTATGATGCACCGGGCAGAGATAAACGCCTTCGACTTGATGAGAGCGTCGCCAATATGCCTCTCCATATTTTTCTCGATCCTCACGAACACAAAGGTCACAATAAAACAGCCTCAGTTTCGGCTTTACCGCAAAAGCAGTCCTTCCCAATATCATATTGGCACTTGAACTAACGTAGGTCTTGATGGTTTCTACAAGCCTTGTGGCTCGTTCTGGCGGGATAAACGGAGCGAAGTAGGGGATTAAAGTATGCTTCTGAATCAGCTCATCTGGATCATAAACCTGGCCAGGTATCTGACGAGTTAATTCAGTTAATTGGGATGGGAACCATATCGAAGAACATGTGGATGGATTGTCAAAAAGCTCTTTCATAGTTTCCCTGCTACTTTCATTTCCCGAGTTCCGATGATACCGAGCGAATGCACTGTAGAGTAACTCGTCCGGATAAATTGAAGGGAAGGATATCAAGAGTAACCACCTCTTTAATATTCTTCCCTTACAAACCTACACGTATTCTTAAACCGTTACTCAATACCCTCTAAATTATACTGATCTAATAATTTTTCTATTTTCATTTTCATATCTTTATTGCATTGTTTGTACAATGGAGAATACGACTTTAGGGCAGCAAAAGAAACATTCTGATAGCCACTTTTCTTCTTTAGCTTTTGAACAATTCGTTTAAGACCTCTAATTAAATATGAATCTAAATCCTCTATGGATTCCATTAATGCTTTATGACTGGCAGGAAGTCGAGTCAATGTTAAATGACAAAAGTCTGCCTTTTTTTAAAGAAGACAACTTGTTTAATATCGTAAACTTTCGAACCTGGCTATTAGTTCGCCGCAGGAAAATTGCCCGCTTTAATGTCCTCCGATGTCAAGTTCGGCGTGATCTTGTAAACCGCGCAAGTGCGGAATATACATCATGTTGGCGATTCTGATCTCGAGATCGGAATCACCAACCCCATAAATTCGACAAAAAATCCTATATTTTGCTATTTACAGAATTTTATCCAGTGGTATATTGTAGAAGAAGATAAGAATTTATTAATCCTTGTTAATATGCCGGCCGGCTATTATACACTTTGATATTATTAGGGAGGAAAATAAAGTGAAAAAATTTATTGCTATGTTGTCTTTCTTTTCTTTAATTATGGCTATCACAGCCATTCCAGTTTTAGCGGTAACTGATACTCAATATTGGGGTTTTGAAATGAATAACCGTTATGTTAACGGTAAAGATAATGGCAATGTGCACAGCTTACATGATGGGTCTGTTGTCTTTAGCGGCACTGTAACTACATCATCGAAGGACGCCGGCGCTAATTCAACAACGAATCCTATTACCTTTTGGTTATGGGAGGATGACAATGGTTGGAATCCAAATGAATTAGTAGGATCGTCGTTTTCTGTTACTCCTAGCACCACTGTAGGTGGCTACGTGAGCGTTTATAAAAATTTTGGGGCACTTGATGCAGACGGTAGCAGCGACGTTACGGGTGAGTACTTTATCGAAGTCGGCAAGAACAATGATGACGGGTATAATCTTAGCGGTTCCGGTACGATGGTAAGTACGTTTACACCTTGAATTAACTAAATACTAAAAGAACTGACCTTATTGGTCAGTTCTTTATTACCATTGAAAGGAAGATTGGTGTGATCAACTTTGATTCCATCATTTTTTTAACGTTTTTACCTGTGCTTATCATTTCAATCTTTGTTTTAAAATACAAGAAAAAGAGTTTCATGTATATATTATTTTGGAGTACCCTTTTTCTATATTTTATATTTGTAATTCAATATACACTTTTCCCCATTCCAGTAAATGCGCAATACTTGTCAGTCATGCGTGAACAGATTTCATTCTCCACAAACGTAAATCTTTTTCCGCTTTGGGTAGATAGTAAATTTACACTTTTAACACGAGAGCATATTCTGAACACTTTTATGGGCGTTCCATTAGGTTTTTTAATTAATTATCTTAAAAGAAGAAATATTTTGAATATTTTTTTCTTGGGTTTGGCTTTTGGTTTAGGCATTGAAATTATACAGTTATCAATTTCACTTATTCTGAATTATTTTTACAGAATAATAGATATAAATGACATATTCTTTAACATGAGTGGAGTTATCATTGGATATGTCCTATTTGTAATTGTTTCTCTTTTTTACTCCAAGCTTATAGATGAACACTTCAAGCATAACAAACTTACTCAGTTTATTTATAATGCTAGTACAGGGAAACAATAAATACGTTCAAAATCCTGCTGGGTCACTGGCTATGATGAAAACGACATCATAGTCTTTTTCATTTCGCAAGTCCCGCATACTTAAGTTGAACTGGCAAGCTCGTGGTATTTTGCGGTCGTTTGGCCCCATAATAAACTGCCTGGGCAACCTTGAAACAAACTACAGGACGGCGAACAGGATAAAAATCTCCGTTTATTTCGGCTGTCTTTCCGGTCAGCTCCTATGTTGGAGCTGTCCTGTCATATTAAGGTCTAAAACCTCTGCTTATCAGCACATGTTGCGAATCTCCAAAAGTGGTGCTTAATATTAAATGGCAGATCATTGAAATTGGTTCGACCTGTTTGAACAACACTTTTTCATCAAAGCCCGGATGCCCTATAAGCATTTTCAATTGTTTTAAATCTAGTGCCTTTTTAGGAACAAATAACTGTGGGCCCTGATGCTCTGTATAACGATTTTGGTTCAGAATTATAGTTCGCTTCTGAAATTCTTGTTATATACCCTTTTAGACTTTCGTCACGCGCCGTGAGCACTCGCTTGTGAACTGGGGACTCATAATGCCAGTTGTACGGTCCGGTAATTTCATGCAGCAGAGCGTCGACGGAGCCTTGCTTGGGAATGGTGATTCGATATCCCGCTGCGGCAATCGTTTCGAGAAACCACTCAAGGCCCCTAACCATCGACAGGTGACGATAATGGATCCCCGAATCCTTGCCGTAAAGCCCCCACCTCGGCTGCTCGTCCACGAAATGATGCAGCACGACAATGTGCCGCCTTGTCCGAATACGGCCGTCCAGTCGTGGATTACGCCGTAATAGGAAAACCCGTACTCCTGCAAAAGCCCCTATACAAAGCGGTGTCGTTGGTCGGCCGTTTCAGGTTGATCGAGGCGCGCACCTGGTTGGGCGCGTGTTCAAAACGGTAGTCGGTTTGTTCTTCGAAAGTATTCATCTGAATTACCCTCCTATTCCCCCGCTGCAACGGGGGGGGGGGGGGGGGGTATGAGCTTGTTACCTGGTCTTTGCTGTACGAGGCCACGAGCGCCGCCATACGCCTATCCGTCGGCTTGACCAGCGTGTTGTTTTTATCGCTCCGAAAATTGTTGTTGTCGATTTGCATAGTATCTCAATTAACTTTGATGTACATATTTATGGAAGTTTATAAAATTCCCCTAACTTAAAAGAGATCTTATTATCTAAGGATGATGTACATAAAGTATTGATGTGCATAAAGCTATGTACAACTCGTACAAATCATTATATTCGCGGTGATTGGTTGGCGGTTTTGAAAAGAGAAACCACCTCTTTGAAATTGTTCAAAGGGTGGTCAAGGAATCAGCATATTTGCGTTTCTGTTTCGCTTCTCAGCGGTACGAAGTGGGACAACTAGGTACATGAGTTGTACTCCTATCCGTTAATCTTTAGATCTTTGAAAAGATATTCGAGTTGCTTTTGTTTTTCTCGTTCTTTTTGTGCCTTTTCGATCGCCATATTGTCTAAGAAATGGTTAGCAGGGAAACTTTCTGGACTACTTTGTTTCTTAGAGAGCCCCAGAAGTGCTCCGCTAATTTTGGGTAATCTCTTTACTAGGACCTCAGAGACTGGTTTAAAAGGCGAGAGCTTTACCCGCAGCAAAGTTTCCTAACATACTTTATCCTTGCACCTATGGTATCCATGATTTCTCCGCCTTTATAAAAATGGTCCCGAATGATTTTAATCATCGGAACCATTTCTAGGTGATATTTATTGGCTCCAAACAGCAGTGGACACCAACATTAATGTCTGGACACCAACTTTAATGTCACCGAACACAACCGACGGCCCACTTTGATTTATTACTCGACAGTCACGCTCTTCGCCAAATTCCGCGGCTTATCCACGTCATGCCCCAGCGCCAGCGAAGCATAGTAGGACAGCAGCTGCAGCGGGATAACCGACAGCGCTGGCGTGAGCAGCGGCAGCGTGCGCGGGATGGCGAATTGGCGGTCGACGGACTTCGCCGACTCCTCCTCATGGCCTTCGTTCACGAGGCCGAGTACCTCGGCGCCGCGCGCCTTCACTTCTTTAATGTTGCTTACGGTCTTCTCGAACAGGTCCTCCTGCGTTAGCAGCGCGATGACGGGAACGCCGTCCTCGATGAGCGCCAGCGTGCCGTGCTTGAGTTCGCCGGCTGCGTACGCTTCGGAGTGAATGTACGAGATTTCCTTCAGCTTGAGCGAGCCTTCAAGCGCGACGGCGTAGTCGATGCCGCGGCCGATGAAGAACAGGCTGCTCGACTTCGCGATCGACTCGGCGATGCCTTTGACCGTATCTGCCTGTGCGAGAATGCGCTCGACCTGCTCCGGCAGCGAGTCCATCGCCGCCAGAACGTGCGCGATCTCCGCCGCATCCTGCGTACCGAGCGTCTGGGCCATATACAGCCCGAGCAGGAAAAACGCGATCAGCATCGTGGAGTATGCCTTGGTCGATGCGACGGCGATCTCCGGACCTGCCAGCGTGATGATGACGTCATCCGCTTCGCGCGCGACCGAGCTGCCGACGACGTTGGTGATCGCCAGCACGCGGGCGCCGCAGCGCTTGGCTTCGCGCAGTGCGGCCAGCGTATCGGCCGTCTCGCCCGACTGGCTCACGACGATGACGAGCGTATCCTTCGTGATGATCGGCGAACGGTAGCGATACTCCGACGCTACGTCGACCTCGACCGGAATGCGCGCCAGTCGCTCGATGACCGTCTTGCCGACCATGCCGGCATGCATCGCCGTGCCGCACGCGACGATGTGCACGCGGCTCACGGCGCGCAACTGCTCGGCCGTGATCGACAGCTCGGGCAGGACGACCGAACGTCCGTCCTCGCTGATGCGTCCGCGCATCGTGTCGCGATACGCGCGAGGCTGTTCGTAGATCTCCTTCAGCATGAAGTGATCGTAGCCGCCCTTTTCCGCCGTCATCAGATCCCAGTTGACGCGGAATACTTCCTTCGCGACCGGATTGCCTTCGACCGTCAACAGCTCCACGCCGTCGCGCGTCAATACAGCCATCTCGCCGTCCTCAAGGATATAGATGTCGCGCGTGTACTCGAGGATCGCCGGAATATCCGACGCGATGAACTTCTCGCCTTCGCCGACACCGATGATGAGCGGGCTCGCGTACCGTACGGCCACCAGGCGGTCCGGCTCATGCTCGGTCAGCACGCCCAGCGCGAACGCGCCGCGCATCTTGCGGACGGCCTTCTGCACGGCCTTCACGATATCGCCTTCGTACTCGACGGCGATCAGATGCGAGATGACCTCCGTGTCCGTCTCGGACAGGAAGCGATGTCCCGCAAGCATCAGCTCTTCCTTGAGCTCCAGATAGTTCTCGATGATGCCGTTGTGAACGACGGAGAACTTGAGCGAGTTGTCCGTGTGCGGATGCGAGTTGGCATCCGACGGTTTGCCGTGCGTCGCCCAACGCGTGTGCCCGATGCCGATCGTGCCGCACAGCGGATCGCCGGTCAGTCGGTTTTCCAGGTTGACCAGACGCCCTACAGCTTTGGTCACTTCAAGCCCGCGCTCCGTGTGCACGGCGATGCCCGCCGAGTCGTAGCCGCGGTATTCCAGCTTCTTGAGCCCTTCGATCAAAATGGGCTGAGACTCTCTAAATCCGATATATCCGACAATTCCGCACATTGATATATGCCTCCGCTTCGGTCAACGTCCGATGGACGTACCGGAGCCGGTCAGGCTGCCGCACGCCTATAGCAGACCGCGGACAACCAGGGGTATGCATGCAGATCCCCTAAGCCAAGTTGGGCCCGAGCGCCTCGCAGGCGTCCCGCCGGCCGCAGCCTTGCGCAGGATCAGCATTACCCGATATCCACGACATGTCGAGGTCCCCGTGCTCCGGTTCGCCGGACATTCCGCTATAGTATGATTCCGATTGGTTGTTCTTATCGTGCCGGCGTATTGTGCGCCCGGTTGCCCTGAGCGATTTGTCTTCCGGCTGACGGCCCCGATTGGGCCGGGAGGTCCCCGCCGATCATCCGAACACCTCCACCTCGTCAACTCGCCGCGCGCCGGCGGCAAGTTCTGGCGCTTATGTTGCTTGACGACCCCGATCCTGCCTTTCCTTCTTGAATGACATTCCCGTTCCTAACCTATTACCCACGGCTCGCGCCGATAATCTAACTCATCATATTCGTTTTGAAAACCCGGCGCAACCTTTATCCGCGACTTTCCGCCAAATGACCGTATTGCCCAGGAAATGACACCGCCCGGCATCTTCGACACCGGGCGAGCCAGCATGCTGTCAATTACACGAGTTCCGCGCGAATCACGTCTGCAATCGCTTCGACATGACCTTCGATCTCAGCCTTGTCCGGCCCTTCGGCCATGACGCGGATGAGCGATTCCGTGCCGGACGGCCGCACCAGGATGCGTCCGTTGTCCCCGAGCGCCGACTCCGCCGCCTCGACGGCCGCCGCGATCGCCGCATTGCCGTCATACTTTGACTTATCCGCGACGCGAACGTTGACGAGCACCTGCGGATACTTGCGCATGACCTGCTTGAGTTCGCCAAGCTTCTTGCCGGAAGCGGCGATCGTGTCGACGAGCTGCAGCCCTGTCAGAATGCCGTCTCCCGTCGTATTGTGATCGAGGAAAATAACGTGTCCGGACTGCTCTCCGCCCAGGTTAAAGCCCCCGCGAACCATCTCTTCCATGACATAACGGTCGCCGACAGCCGTCTTAGCCGTCGTCAGGCCGAGCTTGTCTGCGGCCTTGAAAAAGCCGATGTTCGCCATGACCGTCGTGACGACCGTGTCGTGCTTGAGCTTGCCGCGCTGGCGCAGCGCTTCGCCGCAGATAAGCAGCACATAGTCGCCGTCGACCTCTTCGCCGCGCTCGTCGATCGCGATGAGACGATCCGCGTCGCCGTCGAACGCCAGCCCCAGATCCGCACCGAGCTCCAGAACCTTCGCGGCTAGCTTATCCGGATGCGTCGATCCGACGCCCTCGTTGATGTTCAGGCCGTTGGGCGCCGCGCCCATCGTCACCACTTCCGCGCCCAGCTCCCGGAAAATCGTCGGCGCGAGCTCGTAAGCGGCGCCGTGCGCGCAGTCCAGCACGATCTTCAGGCCGGCGAACGAATGCTTCACCGTCAGCTTCAAATAATCGACGTACATCCGCTTGAGCGCCAGATCCGTCGTTACCGTGCCCAGGTCCTTGCCGATCGGCCGCGGCAGCGTATCTTCTTCGGCATCGAGCAGACGCTCGATCTCCGCTTCCTTCTCGTCGAGCAGCTTAAAGCCGTCGCCGCCAAAAAACTTGATGCCGTTATCCTGCACCGGATTGTGCGAGGCCGAGATCATGACGCCGGCATCCGCGCCGAGCGTGCGGGTCAAATACGCGACCGCCGGCGTGCTCACGACGCCGAGGCGGATAACATCCGCGCCGATCGAGAGCAATCCCGCCGCCAGTGCATTCTCGAGCATCGCGCCCGATACGCGCGTGTCAAGGCCGATGATGACCTTCGGACGCTGCGCGCCCCCTGCAAGTACATAACCGCCGCAGCGGCCGATCTTATAAGCAAGCTCGGCGGTGAGCTCCAAGTTGGCTACGCCCCGAACGCCGTCCGTTCCGAAATATTTCCCCATGCTTCACTTGACCCCTTCGTCCCCAATTCATACTCCCCATGCGATCAAACTATGACGACTAAGCGCCATCCGACGATGTCGGCAATGACGATGGCGTCGATGTCGACGTCGGTGTCGGTGTCGGCGCCATCGTCGGGCTTGGCGTCGGCGATCCGCCGGCGCTTCCGCCCGTTCCGCCAGTTCCTTCCGCCTCCGTACCGGAGGGTTCGCTGCCATCCGGCTCGATGCCGCTGCCGGAAGCGGGTTCGTCCGTCTTCGGCAAGCCCGGCGTAGGCGTCGGCTCGGTGGCCACATTCGTGATCTCGACCTCGATCGACGTATTGCCGCCGCTCTGGTCGACGAATCGCGGCGAATTCACGTTCAGCGGAATCGTATAGGTACCCGGACCTCGACCGCTCAGGTCGGCCTCGACGCTCACATCGCCCGGCTGCAGCTTGTCGAGCACGGCCGGCGCGCCCTTGAACGTAATATCCGCCTGTCCGCCCGCCGGATTGGTGATCTGCATCTTGAGGCCGTTGCCCAGCCCCTTGACCGTGATCGGCAAGCCTTGAATCGTCCGCGTCTGCGTGAGCACGACCTGAACGTCGACGGTGATCGCCGCCGGCGACACTTCCGTTACGGCATCGGGCTTGCTCAGCGCGATATCCATTTTGCCCGACTTGGTGACCTCGGACAGATTCAGATCGGCTTCGATAAAGTCGATCTTGTCCAGCTCCGTCTGCGGTCCGTAGATCGTCGCCTGCTCCGCGCTAGGCGTGAGATTTGCGACGCTGAGCCCGGCCGGCAGCTGGCCGATCAGCTTGAGCTGAATCGGCACTTGCTTGAACGGATTGGTGATCGGCACCTCGACCTCGAGCACGGCCGGATCGACCTCCGCCCCCGGGATCTCCTGTCCCGAGCCGTCGTAGGCGACAAGCTTGACGCTCTTGTCCTTGAGCGTCTTGTCCGCGCCGTCGATGGAGATCGAGCCGCCGACATGGTCGACGCGGTCCATCTCGCTCGCCGGCAGCGTCACGTGCGCCCGGTTGGTCGGACGAAGAACCGGCGCGCCGGCCTTGTAGCCTTCCTTGGGCGTCCCCGTCGTCGTGACTTGCACTTCGAATTCCTTGGTCTGCAGCTCCTCCAGTACGACCGTCACGGTCGAAGGCTCGACCTGGATCGTCTGGATGCTTCTGGGCAGATCCGTTCTTAGCGTTATCGTATGCGTACCCGCCTTGACTGTGCTTAAATCGGCCTCCACGATATAACCGCCGTCGGCACGCGCGGCAAGCAGGTCGCTCGGTGTCCCGCGGACGATCAGCTTGACCTTGGCCGGGTCCATGCTCTTGAGCACATAGCTCTGGTCGTCCAGCCCGCGCACCTGCACCTTCACGTCTGTGAACGTGCGCGTCTCGATGAGCGAAGCGACGTTGTTCGGCGTCGAATCGGGATTGAAGTGGACGACGGCCCACAGCAGGATGCCGAGAGCCAGCGAGATGAGCCGTACGGCGTTCGGATGGCTGAGCCATTTATCCACGGCCGTCACCGCCTTTCCGCTGCCAGAACTTCCAAGGAATATTCCAGCTCCGGCGCGTCTTCTTCGCGCTCGTCTGACGGAGCTCGTCGAACAGCTTGGAGATCAGCGACTCCTCCTTGATGTCCCGCACGATCTGCCCGTTCAGCGCAAGCGACACATGCCCCGTCTCCTCGGAGACGACGACCGAGATCGCGTCGCATACCTCGCTGATGCCGATCGCGGCGCGATGCCGGGTGCCGAGTTCCTTGGAGATGAACGGATTCTCGGACAGCGGCAAATAACAGCCCGCGGCCATGATCTCTCCGCCGCTCACGATGACGGCGCCGTCGTGCAGCGGCGTATTCGGGATAAAAATGTTGATGAGCAGCTCCGAGCTGATCGCGGACTCCATCTTGATGCCGGTCTCGATATAGTCGCCAAGGCCGGTGCGCCGCTCGAAAACGATCAGCGCGCCGATCTTGCGCCTCGCGAGGTATTGAACGGCCTTAATGACCTCGTTGATCGGATGGCTGATGTCGTGCTCCTCCAGGGAGGAACGGCTGAAGAGCGTGCCGCGTCCGAGCTGCTCCAGCGCTCTGCGAAGCTCCGGCTGGAAAATGATCAAAATCGTCATAATCCCGAACGGGAACAGCTGGTTCATCACCCATTTGAGCGTATACAGGTTAAGCCACGTGCTGAGCGCCCAGGTGAGCACGAGCAGCAGGATGCCTTTAAGAAGCTGGACGGCCTTCGTGCCGCGCACCAGCAGGATCATGCGGTATATAAGATAGCTGACGATGAGGATGTCGGCGGCGTCCTTGACGGCGCCCCACACCGTTAAGTTCTCGAAATAATCCAAGACGCACCCCCCGTCTGGCGTCTCGATCGGGTTTCCCGAATCTTGTCAGATTGCGCTTAGGATATGTATATATTGTTTTCTATAAACGTACTTCTAAATCCTGTTCAGATCCTGTTTAGAATACAAAAAAACCTCCCCGATGTCCAGGGAGGCCGCCTGCCAAGGCCGCCGGACGGCGGCCGTCATGTCCCGTAGGCCACCGTGTCGAACCAGGTCGTCACCTTGTACCATGCCCAGTCGAGCGCCCTGTCCACGGTCTTCACCTTGCCCGCGATGTGCGCGGTAGATGCGAGCGTAACATTGCCGTCGATGACGGTCAGGTTGCCCTCGACTTCGCCGAGTACCTCGGCCTCGCCGTTCTTGATCGTCAGATTGCCTTCGACCTTCTGGCCGGCAGGCACGATGACCTTGTTGCCCTCGATCACGACGTGCGACAGGTCTCCGCTCAGGCTGAGCTGATCGTCCTGATTCCACATCGCGACGAAGCTGGACAGCATGACGACCAGGAAGATCGCCGCCGCCGAAGCCGCCGGATGACGCTGCACCCACGAGGTCCATACCTTCGGACTCCGCTTCTTGGGCAGCGCGCTCATGATGGCGTCGGACAAATGGGACGGCGCAGCCGGGACAGGCTGGGCATATATCAAAGCTTCCGTACGCTCCAGCGCCCCGTAGCGCGCCTCGCAGGCCGGACATTCGCGAAGATGTTGCTGCAGCAGCACGGACTCCTCGCGGGACAGATCCCCGTCGAGATACTCGTGCATCCGCTTCACGGCATCGTTGCACTTCATGATAGCCATCCCTTTCTGCACAGGAGAACATAAAGCCTCCTTTGCGAATGCTTCTATACTGTACGTTCCCCGTCTCGGGGCGGTTTCATCTTTGGCGGAAAAATGGGCGATTCCCTAAAGCTTGTGCTCCAGCTTCTTGCGCAGGAATTCGCGCCCCCGGTGGACGCGCGTCTTGATGGTCGTCACCGGCATGTCCAGCACGTCGGAGATCTCCTGGAGCGACATGTCCTGCAGGTAGCGCAGCACCATCACCGACTTGTACTTCACCGGCAGCGTGTCGATCGCATCCCGAATAATGCGCTGCGTCTCCGACAGAATCAGCTCGCTCTCGGGCGTCCGGTCGTCGCTCGGCAGCATCGCGTATCCGTCGAGCCCCTCGTGCTCCGACGACTCGGCGTCCAGCGAATAGATCGGACGGCGCTTGCGCAAGCGGTCGATGCACAGATTGGTCGCGATCCGGTAGATCCAGGTCGAGAACTTCTGGTTCTCGTCGTACCGGTCCAGGTTGCGGTATACGCGCAGGAAACACTCCTGAACGACGTCCTCCGCCTCCTGCCGGTTGTTCATCATCCGGTAAGCCAGATGGTACAGCTTGTCCTTGTATAAATCCACGATCTCCGCGAACGCGCGCTGATCCCCCTTGCGGGCCAGCTTCGCAAGTCGCGTCTCTATTGGCTTCAACGTGTTAACCTCACCTTCTTCGCCGGTCGCCCGGCGCTCGGCCCGTCTCGTCCGCCCGGCATCGGAATGCCGACAAGCAGGACGCCAAGGCCCGGCCGGGTCGGGAAGACCCTTCGCATGATGCGATCAAGAAAATGGTAATGCACCTGTATCAAAAAATCAAGACGCGC
Organism: Cohnella hashimotonis; assembly: GCF_030014955.1. Classification (NCBI taxonomy): domain Bacteria; kingdom Bacillati; phylum Bacillota; class Bacilli; order Caryophanales; family Paenibacillaceae; genus Cohnella; species Cohnella hashimotonis. The sequence continues at coordinate 157,756 of NZ_JAGRPV010000001.1, read as the reverse complement.
GTTTGGAGACGGGACTTTTTGAATGTGTCCGGATGGCGTGAAATGCAATTGTACGCCGTTTTCTGTCGTGCGACGTACAGGCGAACAAATCCGAGCCGATGGCGAACTTTCTGAATTGATTCGTCAAAAAAAGAACCCGGGCATGCGCCCGGGCCCGCTTCTATATATAGCCGCCGATCAGCCCGTGTTGCGCAGGCCGGCGGCAATGCCGTTAATCGTGAGCAGCACCTCGCGGAGCAGCTCGGTGTCGTCCTCGCCTTCATCCCTGCGCTGTCTAAGCTCGCTCAGCAGCTGAACTTGCAGGTAGCTGAGGGGATCGACGTACGGGTTGCGCAGGCGAATCGACTCCTGGATGACCGGCACGTTGTCCAGAATCTCTTCTTGACCGGTGATCTCCAGCAGGATGCGCTTGGTCAGATCGTACTCCTCTTGGACGAGGGTGAAAATCCGCGTGCGGATCTCGTCGTCCTTGATCATGTCGGCGTATTGCTGCGCGATGAGCAGATCCGCCTTGGCCAGCGCCATCTGCAGGTTGTCGACGAGCGTCGCGAAGAACGAGTAGTCGCGGTACATCCGGCGCAGCGTCTCCAGCTTGGCGGGATCTCCGTCGACGTATTTATCGAACGCGGTGCCGGCTGCATACCACGCAGGCAGCAGATAGCGGCTCTGCGTCCAGGCGAATACCCACGGGATCGCGCGCAAGTCCTCGAAGCGCTCGCTGTTCTTGCGCTTGGACGGGCGGGAGCCGATGTTGAGCTCGCCGACCTCGGACAGCGGTGTCGACTCCTTGAAGAAGGTCATGAAGCCCGGATCGCGGAAGATCAGATCCTGGTACTTGGTCTGCGCCGTCTCCGAGATCGACGGGAGGATCTCCTCCCAATGCGCGTCGGCCGTCTGATCAAGCGTTGGATGCTTCGCCAGGTACGCCGCCTTCACGAGCGCGCTGGTCGCCTGTTCGAGGCTGCGGTATGCGATACCTTCCATCGAGTAACGGGACGTCAGCACTTCGCCCTGCTCCGTGATCTTGATGCCCGCGCCGATCGTGTGCGGAGGCTGGGCGAGAATGCTGCGGTTGAGCGGCATTCCGCCGCGACCGAGCGCGCCGCCGCGGCCGTGGAAGAACTTCAGCTTGACGCCGTAGTCGCCGGCCGTCTCGGTGATCTTGTTCAGCGCGACGCGCAGCTCCCAGTTCGCCGTGACCATGCCGCCGTCCTTGTTGCTGTCGGAGTAGCCGAGCATGATCTCGTGCATGTCGCCGCGGGCGGCGACCGCTTCGCGGTACACCGGCAGGTCGAACAGCGTCTTCATGATCGACGGCGCCGCATGCAGATCGTCGATCGTCTCGAAGAGCGGAGCCGACTGGATCGAGCTGATGAGCTTGCCCTCAGGCGTGCGGCGCACGAGGCCCGCTTCCTTGGCGAATACCATGACTTCAAGCAGGTCGCTCGCGCCTCGGGTCATGCTGATCAGGTACGTCGTGATGCAGCTATCGCCGAATTCCTCCTGCGCGCGATAGATCGTCCGGTATACCTCAAGGCATTCCTTGGTGCCTTCGCTGAGCGATGCCGTCGCGTGCAGCAGCGGACGCGAATCCGACAGCAGGCCGTGCAGCAGCTCAATCTTCTCTTCCTCGCCGAGCTCGTTGTAGCGATCCGTGACGCCTGCCTTCGCCAGCACCTCGGTCATCGCGTTCTCGTGCTCCTGAGAGTGCTGACGCACGTCTAGCGCAGCCAGATAGAAGCCGAACAGCTCGACCTGGCGAATCAGCTTCTTCAGATGCGTATCGGCGACAAAGTCGGCGTAGTGGTGCCGAAGACTGCGGTCGATCAGCTGCAGATCGGCGATGAATTCGGACACATGGTGATAGCGCTGGGTCGTTCCCTTGAATTTCTCCTCGCGCATGTTCTGGAGCTTCTGGATCATATAAGTGATCTTGATGCGATAAGGCTCGTTGTCGTTGGTCCACTTGTCGACCGTGCGGAGTTCGACCGTGTCGCGTTCCCGATCGATCGACTTGAGCAGCTCCGGATTCACGTCGACGATCGTCGTGCTGAAGCTCATCTTCCGCATGAGCGCCTTCAGGAGCGTCTCGTACTTGTGGATGACCAGATTGCGCTGCATGTTAAGCGTGCGCCAGGTGATGTCGGCCGTTACGGACGGGTTGCCGTCGCGGTCGCCGCCGATCCAGGTACCGAAGCGGAGGTACGTCGGCACATGCCACTTTTGCTCCGGATAATACTTGGCCAGACAGCGTTCCAGCTCGTCATAGACGTCAGGAAGCACGTTGAACAGCGTCTCGTGGAAAAAGTACATGCCGTTGCGCACTTCGTCGATAACCGTCGGCTTGCGGTCGCGCAGCTCGTCGGTCTGCCAGAGGGTGAGCACCTCGTTGCGCAGCTGCTCCCGCAGACGCTCGCGCTCGCGGTAGGTGAGCGACGGATTGTCCAGCTCCATCATCTCGTTGGCAATGCGCTTGTGCACGTCGAGCACGGCCCGGCGCATCGCTTCGGTCGGGTGCGCGGTCATGACCAGCTCGAGCGAAATGCCGGACAGCAGCTCCTGCACCTCGCCCAGCGGCAGGTTCTTGTCCTTGAGCTCCAGAATCGCGCTCTCGATAGAGCCCGGCTGCACCGCCTCGCCCGCGGAGCGCTCGTAGTCGCGCTTGCGGCGGATGCGGTGGTTCTGTTCGGCGATATTGACGAGCTGGAAGTAGATGGCGAACGCGCGGATCACCTGGTGGCGAACGCCCGGCTCCAATCCCGTAATCGTATTGACGAATTCCTCGTAAAGCTCGGGCACGAATTCGGCACGCAGCGCCTTGCTCGTCTCCCGGATCTTCTCTACGTGGTCGAGCAGCTCGCGGCCGCCCTGGTGCACCAGCACTTCGCCCAAAATGTTGCCCAGGAAACGCACGTCCCGGCGCAGCAAATGGTTGGTCGAGGAGCGGCTAGCCGTAGCCATTTCTGTCATCCCATTCACCTCAAAATCATGACTTTCGACGCTAAACAATCTTCTAAACATCATACTACAAATGATCTATAAAATCTGCCCCTCGGCTCTGAGCCTCAAAAATAATATACCCGCATCGGGTTAGCCGAGAATCGTGCCGCGAGACCGCTCTGCGCATAAAAGAATCCCCGCCGGATGCGGATCCTTGCATCACGCGACCGCGGAAAGCAAACTGGCCTCGCGGCGACTTCCGGCACCTCCGCCGCCTCTATCCAGAAGGATGCCATGGCGTGTAATATATACCTATTATGTATGCCTGGAGGTTAGCGCCATGACTTCGTATTCATCTTCGTCTTCTCCCCCGCCCTCGTCCGAGCCGAACCACGACGAGATCTACCGCAGCCAGGCGGAGCAGTACGACCGGCTGATCGCCGCTCAGCCTTTGCTCGGCTCGCGTATCAACGCGATTCGGCCGCTGGCCGGACTCGACGTCGTCGACCTCGGCGCAGGCAGCGGCCGGCTGACGTTGCCGCTCGCCGCCATGGCCCGCAGCGTGCTGGCGGTCGATCTGTCGTCCGCCATGCTCGAGGTGGCGGCGTCCAGGCTGACGGCATCCGGTGCGGACAACTGGCGCACGGCCGTCGGCACGCACTTGCGCATCCCCGCCGGGGACGCCAGCGCCGACCTCGTCGTCTCGGGCTGGAGCATCGCCTATTCGGCCGCCTCGGACACGGACCCGGACGGCTCTGCGCTCGCCGCCATCCTGGACGAGATTCGCCGCGTGCTGCGGCCAGGCGGTACCGTCGTCATCTTCGAAACGATGGGCACCGGCTTCGCAACGCCGAACCCGCCCGTTTTTTTGCTCAACTATTACGATTCACTCGAGCGCGTCCACGGGTTCGCGCATGAATGCTTCCCGTTCGACTATACGTTCGCGGATGCCGCCGAGGCCGAGCGCCTTGCGCGCTTCTTCTTCGGCGAGGAGACGGGGGACAAGGTCGCGGCTAGCGGCTCGCCGATCGTGCCCGAGTTCGCCGGCGTCTGGCATCGCGTCTACGAATGACGCGGTTCGCTGTCTCTTCGCGGTTCGCCGTCTTTTTTTGACGCTACGCCCACAACACCAGCGCCAACGCGATCAAGGCCGGAAGTCCCTGCACCAGCAGGATCGACCGCTTCGCCGTGAAGCCACCGAAGAGGGCCGCGATCAACACGCACGCCAGAAAAAACACTTCGATCTGCTGACCGATCTGCGCGCTTGGATGCAGCAGTCCCCAGCACAGGCCGGCCGCCAAAAATCCGTTATACAGCCCCTGATTGGCGGCCAGCGATTTGGTGGCCGCCGCCGTTTCGGGCGTCGTGCCGAACGACTTCATCGCCCGCGGCGTCGTCCAGAGAAACATTTCGAGGATCAGAATGTACACATGCTCCAAGGCGACCAAGCCCGTAAAAATTTGACCCAACATATGGAGACCTCCCTTTAATGGACTCCAGTATATCATCGATTGCCCGTTCAAACGTCAAGCGGAAGTAACCCAAAAAATTTATTCCGTCTCGTCGGGGCGGTATGGGGAACTTCTTCGCCTCCATTGGTGCAGCGGTCCGGCGATGTAGCTCTAGATAGAACTTCTTCGCTTCTATTGGTGCCGCGATCCGGCGATGCAGCTCTAGATAGAACTTCTTCGCTTCTGTTGGTGCCGCGATCCGACGATGTAGCTCTAGATAGAACTTCTTCGCTTCTGTTGGTGCCGCGATCCGACGATGTAGCTCTAGATAGAACTTCTTCGCTTCTATTGGTGCCGCGATCCGGCGATGTAGCTCTAGACAGAACTTCTTCACCTCGGTTCCCACCACCACCACCACCACCACCACCACCACCACCACCACCACCACCACCACCACCACCACCACCACCACCACCACCACCACCACACCTGCACGCCCGCCGCTGGCAGATCCGCGAGACTATAGTAATTAGCATTTTCCTCATACGCATGATACGCACATGATGCGCTCCGCAGCGCAGTTGAACAAGTCGATGGCCGTCAAAAGAAAAAGAGCCGCCCCACAGTCATTTTCATGACTTGCGGGACAGCTCTTTTTAAATCAAGCTTTGGCGTAACCGAACGGTTTACTGCACTTCCTTGATGATGCCGAAATAACGGCCCATCCAGTAAGGAAGGGTGAAGACCGCGGACGTGTCCATGCTGCCGTGGTTGTAATCGTAATTCGGATTGACGGTATAAGCCGCGTCGAGCTGGGCGAACGGGTTGTTGTTGTTCTTGATGATCTTGCGTTCGTCCGGCGCAAGCGCGTAGTTCGTTTGCTTGTACTTGTCGCGATCGCCCGGCTCGATATAGAGGACGTCCTGACGGTCGTATTGAGCGGCGAACTCGATGCGGTACAGCGGCATGCGGTACAGGAAGCGGACGGCCGACGCGAGGTCGACGCTCGTATCCTCCGGATGCGCCATTTGGTACAGGAACGTGTAGAACGGATTTTCCTCGCGTTTCTCGTTCGCGTACCATTGGTCGTAAGCCGCGACGATTTGCGCTTTGCGGACCGGATCTTGTTCCTGCAAAATCAATTCGTAGACCGGGAACCAGCCAAGCTCCTCGTCCGAATAGTTGATGTACTGGGTCCAATCGCCATGCAGCGTTCCGTTGATGTTGGAATCGTCTTCGCGGTCGCCCGTGTAGCCGGGTTTCTCATACGTAACAGGATTGTTGTCGTTAATGTTGTAGGCGTTGTTCGCCTGACGCACGAGTCTGCGCTCTTGATAGTCCAGCGCCATGTTGATGAAGCCCTTGCCGTTGACGAACGGCTCTTCCTTGCTGTAATCGCCGTCGTACACCAGATCGTAGGCCGCCTTGAACTTGGCCTGATCCTGCGGATACGCCTCCGCGGTCACGGTGATTGCCGTCTTGAGCATGGACATGATCTCAAGCGCGTTGAGCGGACCGTCCTCGTAACCGTAGGACAGCGCGTCGTCGCCGTTTTCGTCCACGCCGATGTGCTGCGTCCAAAGCGCCTGCTTTTCCATGACGGACAAGCTGTCGTTGAAGTATTTAGACAACCATCTGGACCATTGGGTCGACTTGCCCGTCGCGTCCTCGATGTAGTAGTGATCGTCCTTCAGGATCAAATTCGTCATGCGATCGGTCGCCTCTGCGGTCAGACGCTTGAACTCGGCCAGTTCAGGATCGGACGTATCGTCGACCAGATATTGATAAGCGGTGAAAAAGAGCGCGTAGTGGCCGTCGACCTCATCCGAGGAAGTATCGGCTTTGTAGACGATCTGATTCTGATCGATATAACCGTCGCTGCCGATGGCGCTGGCCGGGAACAGATCGTTGAAGAACTTCGGAATCTTCTCGTAAACGGGCACGGTCAGCTGGAACAGCGGCTTGTTCGAAGCGTTCGTCGTTTTGTCCTCCGCCGCGTTCGCGTTGTTCGTCTTGGCGGTGATGACAGGCAGCACCTGATAAACGCCCTGTGCGACAGAGGTCTTGATATCGATACCCAGCTTTTGCCCTGCAGGCCGGGTTGCGTTCAGCGCGTCGATCGCCTCTTGGCTCAGACCGAAGCCGTTGTAATTCATGACGTCCGAGCCGCCGGAAGGGAACAGCGTGTCGCCCTTCTTGCTCTCGGCGTCCTTGGTGACCCGTACGAGGCCGTAACCGATCGGCGTCTTGCCGGCCTGCTGCATGCTCGGAATGATTGCGTTCGGATTGACGGCGTTGTCGCCGACGATCGTATGGAACCAGAGGCCGTTCTGGCTTTGGAAGCCATAGTCGGTGCCGTCCGTCGTCTGCGCAAGCCCTTCGCTGGTTAGCATATAGGAACGGGCGGGAAAACCGTTGCCGCGGCCGGACACGTAGTCCAGCAGCAGAACCGCTTTGGAGGCGCGCAGCGCATCGGCTTTTGCGGCCGCGATATCCGCCTTCTGCTGCGTCGTCGGGCTCGAGCCTGCTTCGTCCTTCAGCGTACGGTAGCGGAAGATCTCGCCCATCGCGTACATCGTCGTCCACAAGCCGTCATTATCGCTGGTCGCAGGCGATCCCGTGAAGGTTCCGGTTGCGGAGTTATAATCGATGCTCGTGTTAGCGCCGTCCGAGAAAGTGAACGAGGCGCCCGAAGCCATGCCGCGGCGATCGTTGACGGCCTTGACAAGCTTCTCGTAGACGGATGTCCGCTCGAGCAGCGTCATCTTGGGCATCGTGATGTGCGTGACGCCGCTTGCCGTCTTGGCCCATACGCCGCCGTTGTCGTCGTTGGCGAGCGCCAGCACATTATCGTCTCCGCCGTACAGATAACGCGGACCCGCGAAGTACTGAACGATGTCACGCGCGTCGGATTCCGTGAAGTCAACGCGCTGCAAGCCGGTCTTGGTGCCGATCCAGTAGACGTTGTTCTTGTCCTTGAACGCGGCGGTGACGTCGCCGGTCACGGCGCCGGGCAGAAACGGAATGTCGGTGGCGGTCGTCCATGCGAGATCTGCCGGGATGGAGGCGTCGCCCGCTTTGTAATAAGCGACGTTTTTGGTCGCTGCGGCATGGAGCTGGACCGGCGCGAATCTCGCGCCGGGAAGCGCGACATTCGCGCTGACGGACGGAACGGCGATCGCGGCGGCCAGCGTCGCGGTCAGCGCACCGGTCATCCATTTGCTAAGTTTTTTGTTCGCCATGGGGCACCTTCCTTATTGTTGGATGTGGGATACGCCGGTCGCGGTGATCGCGTAAACGCCCGTTCTGCCGTCCGAGATCAGAAGCAGCACCTTGTCGTCCTTCAGATCGTTGCTTGCCGTCGTGTAGGACTTCATCTCGTTGTCCGTGAGGCGGACGCGCGTTACGCCGTCGTTCGTTCCGAGCCACAGCCACGTACGCGACGCGTCCAGCACCGAAGTGTTGACGCCCCGGAGCGAGGCGAAGATCGAAGGCTTGACGTCAAAGGAAGAATTGACGTAGGTCGTCGCATTCGTCAGATCCGGTACCTTGGTCGCCGAGTTGGCTACGCTAGGCTTGTAGCTCGGGTCCTGCAGGAACGCGATATACTGCTTGACCTGCAGCTCGGCCGTCGTGCCGCCCAATTGCGAGGACGCTTCCGCGTAGCTGTACAGCTTCGTGCTGAGGTCGATTACGCCGCCGCTGCCGTTGCTGCCGCTGCTGCCCGTGCCGCCGCTCGATTTCGTCTCGCCGGCGACCGTAGCGCTCTTCGCGTTCAGCGTCAGCACGCCCGGCGCCTTGGACAGCTCGACGCCTTCCGCGTTGATGATCGCCGTCCCGATCTTGCCTTCGCCCGTCACTTGTACGGGACCGTCGGCCGTGAACGTTTCCAGCTGAAAATCGGGTGCCAGCACGATCTTACCGTTCTTCAAGCCCGAGGCTGCCGTGAACTTCGAGATATGTCCCGCAGAACCTTCAAACGACAGGCCCGATGCGAATGTCAGCTCCTTCGCATCGCCCTTCCAATGGACCGTGTCTGTAGGCTTCGTCTTAATCAAGACGACGCCGACAGGCTGCGCGGAACCGTTGTCCAGCTCGCCGCCCGACGCGAATTCGACATTGGCGATGTTCGTATCTCCCTCGAGCTTAACGCGGATCTCGCCCGATTTCTTGTCCACAACAAGGCGCGCCGCTTTCGTATCCTTCAGCACGACCGTATGCGCGCCGCCGCCGAGCACGTAGATTGTGCCGCCGACGCTCGAGCCTTCGATCGTCACTTCGCCGTCGCCTACGCCCGGCGCGATATACAGGCTGCCCGTCAGGTTCAGGCCGGTCAGCTTCGCGCCCGGCTTGTTGACGGTTAGATTGCCGCCGGACACGCCGTCATGCGCGGCGCCGTCGGCGATCAGCGTCCCCATCGCCCCGTTCAGCATCTTGACCGCTTCGGCGCGCGTCAGGCTTTTCTTGGGCTGGAAATCGCCCGCAGGCGTTCCCGTTATGTAGCCTGTTTCCTGCAGCGCATGCACCGCGTCCTTCGCCCAGGCGGCGATCTGGCCTTCGTCGGCGAATGCGCCGGCGGACGTTGCCGCGCTCAAGTGCAGCGCCCGGCCCAGCATGACGGCCGCTTGCTCGCGGGTCACGTTGGCCAGCGGCGTCGCGTTGCCTGCCGCATCGCCCTGCATAATGCCTGCCGCCGCAACCTTCGCGATATCGGCTGCATACCAGGCCTGCGCCGGCACATCCGCAAACGATGCCGCGCTGCCCGCCTCATAGCCGTATATGCGATTCAGCATCGCGGCCAGTTCAGCGCGCGTTACGGCGCCGTTCGGACGGACGAGTCCGTTCTGATCGCCTTTCAGCAGCCCGAGCTCCTGCCATGTCTGAATCTCGGCCGATGCCCAGGCCGGAATCGTCTCCGCGGACGTCGCGGCATACGCGCCTTGCCCGAGCGCCATCAGCGCCGACGCCGACAGCAGCGACACTGCTCCTTGCTTCCACCTTTTGCCCATTTGAGAGCCTCCTCGGTTGATCGTTTGGACGAGTCTGATGCTCCGAACCCCTTGCATTGCCTCGTTTCATTACCTCGTTTCATTGCCTCGTTTCATTGCTCTGTTTCATTGCTTTATTGCATTGTTCTATTGCATGACCCCTTGCCTTGCTCCCCCGCCCGATCCGACGCCGCGCCGCCGGCCGATCAGCCCCTCTCGGGCGCCAGCGCGCCGGCAGCCTCGCGATCAAGCACGACCGTCGCGTCCGGATGCAGCTGCAGCAGCGACGCCGGGCAATCGGTGCCGATCGGCCCTTCGAGCGCCCGGGCGACGATCGCCGCCTTGGCCGCGCCCGTGGCGAGCAGCACGATGGACCTGGCCTGCAGGATCCGCCCCGCGCTCATCGTCAACGCGTATTCCGGCACCTGCTCGTCTGCTCCGAAAAACCGCGCGTTCGCCCGACGGGTCGATTCGTCCAGCCGCACGACATGCGTGCCGCCCGGCGCGGAAGCGAACCCCGGCTCGTTGAAGCCGATATGGCCGTTCAGCCCGATGCCGAGCAGTTGGAGATCCGCGGGACCGTAATAGCGATAGAGCGCGTCGTACAGCCTGCAAGCGTCTTCGGCATTCGCGGCGTCGCCTTCCGGCAGGTGCGTCCTGTCCGGCGTCAGGTTGACCAGATCGAACAGATGCGTTCTCATGTAAGCCGCGTAGCTTTGCGGATGCGCGGACGGCACCCCGGCATATTCGTCGAGGTTAAACGTCCGCGCCCGGCCGAAGTCCGCTTCGCCCAGGCGATGCGCCGCAACCAGCGCCCGGTAGACGCCCACCGGCGTCCCGCCGGTCGCCAGTCCGAGCACGCTGTCCGGCTTGCGCCTCAGCTGCTCCGCGAACAACGTCGCGACATGTTGCTCCGCTTCGGCCGCGGACGGCAATATCACGACTTGCACGCCCTGCACGAGCCGTCCGGCCTCCGCGTCCGCCACATCCGCCGCGTCCGCCGCGTTCACGGCCGGCCTCACGGCACCAGCGCCGCGAACTGCGGCAGGTAAGCCGCGTTCGCCTCCAGAATGTCGGCGAGCACCGCCTTCGCCAGCGCGGCGTCGCCGACGAGCGGGTGAACCGTGAGCGCTTGCAGCGCCGCATGGCGGTCGCCGTGCACGGCTGCCTCGATGGTCAATTCCTCGTAAGACTTGACGAGCTGCAGCAGCCCGCGAATTTGCGGAGACAACGGCGCTGCCAGCTGCAGCGGATGCGCGCCGTCCGCCTTGATAACGCAGTTGACCTCGATCGAGGCATCATCAGGCAGGCAGGAGATGATGCCACCGTTTCTCACGTTGACGACCTGAATGTCGCCCTTGTCCGTGTAGATCGACTTCATGAGCCGCACCGCGGCCTCGGAGTAGTAGGCGCCGCCCCTTTTCTCCAGCTGTTTGGGCTTCTCCGTCACCTCGGGACGGCGATAGATGTCGAACAGCTCGGCTTCGACCGACTTGACCTCATCGGCGCGGGTTCTGCCCGTGCGTTCGAAGGCGGACGCCAGCTCGGCCAGCATTTCGTTCTTCATATAATAGTAGCGATGATACGAGCACGGCAGCGCGCCGAGCGAAGAGATGAACGCAGCGTCCCACTCCAGGTCGGGGACGTTTTTGACCGTCAGTCCTTTGCCTGAGCCGAGCGTCTTCAGAAACGCGGCCGTGACGTCCTCGCCGTCCAGCAGCACGCGCGTCGTCCAGTGCAGATGGTTGATGCCCGCCATCTCGATGAACACTCGCTCCGGCTCCACGCCGTACAGCGCCGCGATCTGCATCTTGGTGTCGATCGGAAGATTGCACAGCCCGACCGTCTTGATGCGAGAGTGCTTCAGCACCGCCTCCGTGACGAGTCCGGCGGGATTGGTAAAGTTGACGAGGAATGCGTCCGGCGCCAGCTCCTCCATGTCCCGGCAGATGTCCAGGATGACCGGGACGGTCCGCAGCGCCTTGGCGAAGCCGCCGGCCCCAGTCGTCTCCTGGCCGATCAGGCCGTGCGACAGCGGGATTTTTTCGTCGAGCGATCTCGCCTCGAGCATGCCGACCCGGAGCTGCGTCGTGACGAAGTCAGCCCCGGCGATCGCCTCGCGGCGGTCGAGCGTCGTTCGAAGCGAGATCTCCTTGCCGCTGCGCGCGATCATGCGGCGAGCCAGATCCGCTACGATCGCCAGCTTTTCAGCGCCCGCAGCGATGTCCGCCAGCACGAGCTCCCGAACCGGAAATTCGTCGTGATACCGCAAAATGCCGTCGATCAATTCAGGCGTGTAGGAGGACCCGCCTCCGATGACGGCCACCTTCAGATGTTGTCTGGTCATACTTTTACGCTCCTTCATCTTGCTGACTTGCGACCCGCGCTGACTTGCAACCCTCGGCCTCCGCCCGTCGCCGGCTTATTCCTTGACGCCGCCGGCCGACAGGCCGCTCACGATATAACGGTAGAGCACGAGCGAGATGATCACCGGCGGCAGCGAGGCGACGATGCCGCCGGCGGTCATAAGGCCCCAGTCGATGCTGTGCTTGCCGATGAACTCCCGTACGACGATCGGCAGCGTCTTCGAAGCGACGGTCTGGGTGAATGCATTGGCGTAGATAAATTCGTCCCAGCAGTTGAGGAACGTGAAGATCGCGGTGGCCGCGATGCCGGGCATCGCGAGCGGAACGAGAATGCGCGCCATCGTACCGAGCTTGCCGCAGCCGTCGATGTACGCGGCCTCCTCGAGCTCCCTGGACACGCCCTGCAGATAGCCCGACAGCAGCCAGGCCGCATACGGCAGGGAAAAGGACAAATTGGCGGCGATCAGCGCCGCGTTCGTATCGAGCAGCGGCGGCGTATGCCAGCCGATGCTCGTGAACGGAATGCTGAAGTCGATGCCGTCCCGCATCATGACGTACAGCGGGACGATGATGCTGATCGAGGGCAGCAGCTGCATCGCCAGGATGATGAACAGCAGCGTGACGCGCAGCGGAAACTTGAGTCTGGCCAGCGCGTAGCCGCCTAACGTGCCGACGACGATCGTCAGCACCGTCGTAAGCGCGCTTACGGTGAAGCTGTTGCGAAGCGCGTGGAAGAAATCGCTGCCGACCGTTCCTCCCAGCAGATGCCGATAATTGAGCCATGTCGGCGAATGCGGCAGCAGATGGCCGGACAGCAGATCGCGCGTCAGGCTGAGCGAGCTCGTCAGCAGATAGACGAAAGGTCCCATCGTGAACAGCGTCAGCAGTACGATGCCGAGCCACAGATAAAACGGCGGCATCAGATCGCCGTCGCGCGGCCTCGTGAACCAGCGCCGGATGCCGGCGCCGTTGTTAGTCGATTCCATACGTTGCTCGGCTCCTTAAAGGTGGGAATCTTGGTTGCGCTTGAGCAGCACCATGTAGACGATGACGAGGATCAGTATCAGCAGCGTGGATACCCATGCCATCGCCGACGCCTTGCCAAGATAGAAATAACGGAAGGCATAATTGTAAGTCAGATACGAGGTCGAGGTTTTGGCGTCGCCCGTGAATACCGTGAGGATGTCGTACACCCGGTACGCGCCGATGATGCGCAGGATAACCGCGACGATCGCCGTAGGAAGCAGCTGCGGTACAGTGATATGCCGAAGCTTTTTCCAGAAGCCCGCTCCGTCGATCACCGCCGCTTCGTACAACGAATGCGGAATGCTCTGAAGCCCCGCCAGCAGCAGCAGCGTCATGAACGGCGTCATCTTCCAAATGTCCGCGATCGCCGAGAACGTGACGACCTTCGTCGAGCTGGACAGCCAGAGCGGGTTGGACGAGTCCGGCAGCAGATGCAGATTGTGCAGCACGACCGTCAGCGCGCCGTAGCCCGGCTGGTAGATCCAGTTCCAGAGCAGGCCGCTGACGAGCGTCAGCATCGCCCACGGAATCATGATCATGCCTCTGAACAGCAGCCGGCCCTTGAATGCGTGGTTCAGAAGCAGCGCGGCGAAAAATCCGATCGCAAGCTCGGCCGCGACGGAGAAAACCGTGAAGTACACGGTGTTCCCCATCGACGTCCAAAAGTCTTGCAGCTTGAAGATGTCGGCATAGTTGCCAAGGCCCACGGGCTTCGGATCCGAACCGTCCATCAGGTTGTACTTATAGAGACTCCATACCGAGGATTGAAAGATCGGTACGACAAAGATGCGGAACAGAATGTAAAGGGTCGGCACCAGCAGCACATAGGCCAGCAGCGCGTCTTGTCGCATGGCGGGCGTGTATTTCGCTCGTTTTCTCTTGGGTGCCGCGTTCGGCTCAGCCACTCCTGCTCCTCCTTGCTATTTGGCCGCGCGCTGTATCGCTTGGTCGATCTTGGTAGCCGCGTCGTCCAGCGCCTGCTGCGGCGTTTTGTTTTTCACGAGCGCGCTGTAAATCTCGTTCGATTGGATGTCGGCCCACTCGACGTAACCCGGCGCATTCGGGCGATTGGAGCCGTACTGGAACTGCTCGACGATCTTGCCCAGCGTCTCGGTCGTATCCGCGGCGATCATGTCGGGATCCTCGTACAGGCTCTTCAGCGACGGATAGATGCCCATTTCCTTGAAGTTGTCGAGCTGGAAGCCCTTTTCACCGATCCACTTGACGAACTCCAGCGCGGCCTGCTTGTTCTTGCTGCTCTGCATGATGCCGATGCCTTCGGAGCCGGATACGGCGGTGGACTTGATGTCTCCCTGTCCAGGGATCAGGCCGACGTCGGTCTGTCCGACCACCTGCGACATTTCCGCGTTGTTCAGGTCGGGATACATGCCCTCCCAGTTGATCATCATGGCGATCTTGCCGGCGGCGAAGGCGTTCTTCACGTCGTCCTCCGTCCACTGAAGGCTGGAAGGATCGACCGTCTTGTCGACGTGCAGCAGGTCCGTCATGTACGTGAGCGCCTGCACGGCCTCTTTGGAATTGACATGCAGCTTGCCTTGGTCGTCGAGCAGCTTGCCGCCGAACGCAGCGACGATGGTGTCGAAGTCGATGTTGAGCGATTCCGCCTGCTTCCAGGACCAGGCCGAGCCGTAGACGCCGTTTTTGGTCAGTTTCTTGGACATCTCGCGGAATTCGTCCCACGTCTTGGGCGGTGCGTCATAGCCCGCATCGGCGAGCAGCTTTTTATTCCAGTACAGATGCTTGCTGCTGGAGTAGTAAGGAATGGCGAGCACGTGGCCGTTGTAGATGACCGAATCGACAGAGGATTGCGTGTAGTTCGCGAGGGTCTCCTTGGGCATGACGTTCGTCAGGTCCGCGGCGATCTTGCCTTCGTAAAACTGGCCACCCCAGATCGTATCCATCTCGATGATGTCGATGTCGGAGGAGCTGGACAGCGAGGCCGTCGTGATCTTGCCGAAGAGCGAGTTGTAATCGACGCCCATGAAGTTTACTTCGATGCCGGTCTCTTCGGTAAACTTTTTAGCCATTTCGGCGACGCGTCCGTCGGTATCGACCATAAGCACGGTGATTTTCTTGCCCTTTTGCGAGCCGTCGCCGAGCTTGGACCAGTCCATCTCGGCTTGCGCGCCGCCGGCGGAAGCCGACGACGAAGCGTCTTGCGAAGCGTCCGACTTGGCGGCCGGCGTTACACCGCAAGCCGACAACAGCGCTGCGGATAAGAGGACCGGTGCGGCCCACTTGGGCCAGGAATGTTTGTTTAGCAAAACGTACGACCTCCCGATCTGAATTCGTTTTGGATGTTACCGTTTTCACCATTGGTCTGGTAACGCTTTCTTTTGTCATTAGCTTGACGGTTGGCGGACTCGCACTTCTCTTGATCGTGCCTTTTTGCGGTTTCCGCCGGCGCTGCGCAAGCAAACATCGGATGTTCTTCCAAGCTTTGCTCCGCCAGTCAATTCGTACCTTCCTTATCCCCTCATCCCTCAATGGTAATAATGAATTAAGTACATGTTATTATTTGTTATTACCTTTGTCAATCATCTAAATTATTTTTGTATGCTTTGGACAGTTCGGAGGGTAAGCAAGCGTTATCTTTACAATGAATTCGCAAAAACATAGCGAAATTGCATGGAAATGAGGATTCGATTCACAAATATGACGAATACATTTATAATGATGAATGTTGGCAGTTGCACTTAGTGGAGGTAATTTGTAATGACAAAGAAACAACATAATCCCCTTTACGCGATGCTGAAGGAGAAGCTGCTGCTTCAAATTCAATCCGAGGAGTATAAAGTAGGGGATCGATTGCCAACAGAGTCGGAGCTGTGCGATCAGTATCAAGTGAGCCGCACGACCGTACGATACGCGCTCCAGGAGCTGGAGAGGGAAGGCATTCTTGAGCGGATCCAAGGGAGCGGGACGTTCGTCAAGCGCAAGGAGCTGCAGCTACTCGCGACGCGCAGCTTTTCCGAGGATATCAGCGCCCAGGGCAAAAAGCCCAGCAACAAGGTGCTCGAAGCCGTTGTCGTGCCTGCGGACTCGCCGCTCGCCGGCGTGCTCGGCATCCCCCTCGAATCGCCGGTGACGAAGCTTGTGCGTCTTCGATACGCCGATAACGAGCCGCTGATCTACGAGACCTCTTACATTCCCTGGAGTCTGGCGCCGGGCCTTGCGCTCAATCATGACGAAGGCTCGTTATTTTCGCTCATCCAAAGCCGCTACCATCTGCAGATCCACCGTTCCGTCGAGAAGCTGAAGCCCGTGCTTGCGGACAAGCAGGTCGCGAAGCTGCTCAACATTCCCGAAGGCTCACCCTGTTTCGAGGTGCAGACGATCACGTATCTGACGGACAACACGCCGCTTGAATACAACTACGGCATTTTCCGCGGGGATTTCCCGAACTTCACGATCGAGCGAATTTATTGAGGGTTCCGCTTTACCATATAGAGGCGGTGCGCGGATTTTCGCGCTTCGTCTCTTGCGGCTTAGCAAGCAGCAAGACGGTCATTTTGTTTCCGATTGAGACTTCTTACGGCAGACGAGGTTGCGACGTTGTTTCCGGTTGAGACTTTTTGCAGCATGCGAGGTTGCGACGAGGCTTTTTTGTTTCCGGTTGAGACTTTTTGCGGCAGACGAGGTTGCGACGAGGCTTTTTTGTTTCCGGTTGAGACTTTTTGCGGCAGGCGAGGTTGCGACGAGGCTTTTTTTGTTTCCGATTGAGACTTTTTGCGGCAGGTGAGGTTGCGACGGGACTTTTTTGTTTCCGGTTGAGACTTTTTACGCCAGGCGAGGTTGCGACGAGGCTTTTTTATTTCCGGTTGAGACTTTTTACGCCAGGCGAGGTTGCGACGGGGCTTTTTTGTTTCCGGTTGAGACTTCTTGCGGCAGGCGGGAGCACGGCGTTAGGTTTGGCTCTAGGCGCCGCATCTGGATTGGTACCAATCATCAAAACAAAAAATCCGCCATCAAGGCGGATGAAGGTTCGTTATGGAGCGGAAAACGGGATTCGAACCCGCGACCTTCTCGTTGGCAACGAGATGCTCTACCACTGAGCTATTTCCGCATATGTAATCAAAATAAAAAGCCTTGATGGCAAGGCTGATGCTTGCAAGTGGTTGTTGGAGCGGGTGATGGGAATCGAACCCACGCCATCAGCTTGGAAGGCTGAGGTTCTACCATTGAACTACACCCGCGCAACAAATGGTCGGGACGACACGATTCGAACATGCGACCCCCTGGTCCCAAACCAGGTGCTCTACCAAGCTGAGCTACGTCCCGACAGTATGAAAAAAGTGGCGCGCCCTGAGAGATTCGAACTCCCGGCCTTCAGATTCGTAGTCTGACGCTCTATCCAGCTGAGCTAAGGGCGCATATCATGGAGCGGAAAACGGGATTCGAACCCGCGACCTTCTCGTTGGCAACGAGATGCTCTACCACTGAGCTATTTCCGCATATTGTCGACATTCGCAACGCTTTTTCTCAGTTGCCCGCGATCGTTTTTCCTCAAAGGCGACTTTTTTATAATAGCAACTTCCAAAACAAATTGCAAGTTATTTTTTGATTTTCTTTAAATGCCCCTTTTGCATGCGGGAAAAGGTCGAAAAACATGCCTTCCGGCGGTTGCGTAACGATAGAGTGAATAAGCGGGGATGCCCGGTTCACTAAGCGCTTTTCATGCGCCCCGACAAGCGACCGGTTCGCCCTCCCCAAGCTGCGCAAGGTTGTCAAAGCTCAGCGCGACCGAGCTCGTGACCCTGTTCGCCTCCACGGAGCGGGAAGCCGTCAGCGTCCCAGCCGTTGGATTCCAGGCAATCGCAAATTGCCGCCATCTTGATCTCAACGGCCAGACCGGTTATAAGGATGCCAAGTCATGGCATTCGCCCCCTTCACTGCAGCGCAGCGAATCGTGCCCATTTGCCGATATTGAGGGGCACGAAATACGTGCCGCCTCCGCTTCAACCTTAAAACCGGTTCTCGGCAAACGCCGGAACCGGTTTCTATTGCCCCTTGAATACAAGCCGGTTGAATTAATCCGCCCTGAACAAAAGTCCGACTTCTTCGGCCGGCGCTTCCGCGCAGCGGCGATAAGCTTCTGCCGCGTTGCCTAGCGGCCACTCGCTGGTTATGAGCGGTTTGAGGTCGATCCGCCGCTCCTCCAGCAGCCGGAGGAAAGCCGACAAATTACGCCCTTCCGTCCAGCGTACGTAGCCGAGCGGATAATCGACGCCGCCCGCTTCGTACGACGGATCGTAACGGCCCGGTCCCCCCGCCCGGGAGATGCGGATATCCGCTTCTTTGGCGAACAAGGCGTTGCGGTCGAACGCCGGATTGGGAACGCCGACGATGACGATTCGTCCGCGGTCCCGCAGCCAGCCGACGCTCTGCTCCAGCAGGGAGTCCCCGCCGCCGCCTGCGCAGAGCATCACACAATCGGCTCCGAGGCCGCCCTCGGTATCCCGTTGGAGCCGGGATTCAAGCCACGCTTCCGTCGAACCGATCGCCGATCCGGGCAGCCGGCGGGCCGCGATCCGGCACCGCGATTCGTTGTTGTCGGTGGCAAGGACGACATAAGCGGCCGCGTGACCGATTTGCGCCGTCAATTGTCCCAGCATGCCCAGTCCGACGACAACCATGCTTTCGCCGAATCGCAGGTCGGCCTGCCGCAGCGCATGAATCGCGATCGCACCGATTCCGGCGAATGCGGCCTCCCGCAGATCGACGCTGTCCGGAACCGGAACGGTCAGATGCTTGGGCGCGACGATTACATCGCTGTGGGTGGGTACGCCGTAAACCGCGGCTCTCTGTCCGGGGCGAAGATGCCGAACGCCGCTTCCGACGGATTCGACGACGCCCGCCCCGCTGTATCCCAACAATGCTCGAGGCGTTTTGTTTCGAAGATGCATCAGCTCCGTGCCCGGACTGACGGCGGAATAGGCCATCCGGATTCTCACTTCCTGATCTCCCGCATCCGCCGGATCGA
Source organism: Cohnella hashimotonis (assembly GCF_030014955.1). NCBI lineage: Bacteria > Bacillati > Bacillota > Bacilli > Caryophanales > Paenibacillaceae > Cohnella > Cohnella hashimotonis. The sequence goes on along the minus strand of NZ_JAGRPV010000001.1, from coordinate 138,981 downwards.
AAGCTTCCAGTACCGGCATTCCGTCTTTCGCTGCAATACGCCTCATTTGCCTGAATCTCTCCGTTCCATCATCTCTTTAGCGCCTGAACGTCATCTTGCGAACTGCAAAGCCGTCGTAGAGTAAGCCCCGCCTTCGATCCGCATGATCGAACCGATTCCGGCCGCCTGCACCGGAGACAACCGATCCGTCGTCGTTCCGTCTCCCAACTGGCCGTAGCCATTGTCGCCCCATGCCCATACCGTTCCGTCTCCGTATTTGGCGGCCAAGCTATGGTACAGTCCCGCGCCGATCGATTTGACGTCGGCAAGTCCCGGCACCTGAACGGGCGAAGTGCGGCCGGCAGTCGTCCCGATTCCAAGCTGGCCTTCTCCGTTGGCTCCCCAAGCGAACACGGAACCGTCGGACTTTAAGGCGACGCTGTGATAACCTCCGGCAACGACTGCCGTTATTTTAGCCAGTCCGGCTATTTGCACGGGAGCGCTGCGATTGACCGTCGTACCGATTCCCAACTGTCCGTCGCTGTTGTACCCCCAGCTCCATACCGTGCCGTCCTTTTTCAAGGCCACGCTGTGTCCGATGCCTCCGTCAAGCGCTTCTACGCCGGTCAACCCCGACACTAGCACGGGTGTCGCACGATTTACGGTGCTGTTGTCTCCCAATTGACCGACGGTATTCGAACCCCAGGCCCACACCGTGCCGTCGGCCTTCAGCGCCAGACTGTGGTAGGCTCCCGCGGCGATCGCCACCACGTTGCTCAGGCCTGCAACTTGCACGGGAGAACTGCGATTCGTTAACGTACCGTCTCCGAGCTGTCCGTTGTTATTGAAGCCCCAAGCCCAGACGGTGCCGTCTGCCTTCAGCGCCAAGCTGTGATAGTGTCCGGTCTTGACGGAAATCGCGCCGGCCAAGGAACCGACAGCGGTAGGCGCGGAGCGGTTGGCCGTGGAGCCGTCTCCGATTTGGCCGTAGGCGTTGTACCCCCACGCCACAACCGTGCCGTCCGATTTCAGTGCCAGACTGTGATATTCTCCGGATGAAATCTGCATTGCGCCTTGCAAACTCAGCGCGGACGGCGTCGAACGGGCAGCCGTCGTCCCGTCGCCGAGCTGGCCGTAGATGTTGTTGCCCCACGTATATACCTTTCCGTTCTTCTCCGCCAGCTTCGCGAACTCGTTGAAATGGACCGCGCGCGTGTAGTACGGCGACAACGACGGATCGAACGACTGCGAGGCAAAAAGCTTGCGCGACATATGGTAAATCCGGTCGTCCCATATCGCCGTCTTGATCCACTGCGTGGCGAACACTTCCTGCAGCTCCGGAGCGATGCCGGCCGAGCCGTCGACGGCGAAGAACAGCTTCGGGGAACCGCTTCCGTTGTAGGTCAGCACGTTTCGCGTAAATGTGTTGGCAAATCGCTGCATATCCCGCTCGTCGAAGACGATGCCGGCATCGTAAGCGGCCACTGCAAAGTCGACCTCGATAGCGGCGTACGGGATTTTGTTGACGTCATGGTCGGCCGTCCAGCAAGCGCTGTACTCGTGGTTCACGGTCGCGCCCGTACGTTCGTCCCAGCCCGCGTAAGTGGCGCTTTGGGACGGATAATACGACCAAACGTATGCGTTCTTGACATCGTCCCATGTCATATCGTTTTTCATCCGGTTGGCCATTCTCGTCGCTTTATTCAATGCGGCTGCCTGATGCGCGCCTGGAATTTGAGCCAGCTCTACATAGGTTTTGCCCAGGCTCAAATAATGATTGAACTGATTTTCCGAACCGTCCACGAACATCGGTGCGCCTTTCGGATAGACGTACCAGCCTTCGTTGCTTGCGTTCTCCACCCACTGGTAATCGTGGCTCGCGGCCGCGGCCAACGCCGCTTGGAAGTAACGGTCTGCCGCGCTCTTGTAGACCGGGTTTGCGTTCAAGGCCGGCGTCTCGTAGACCACCCGCGCGAAGGAAGCCATCGGGTAGGTTAACAAGCCGGTATGCACGGGAAAGCTCATTCTCAGCGGCACGAATACCGCCGATCCGGCGACCGGGTTCCGGGCCGGAAGCGGAGACGAGGAAGACAGATCCTTGACCGTGATGCCGTTGGTCATTCCGTCGAAGGCGCAGTGGGCTTCCGCCCTGACTTTTTTCGGCGCGTAATTCGGACTGGAAGGATCCATCGTCAAGTTGTCGTAGGTGTCCGCCCGCTCCATATTGCGAAAGACGACAGGGGTTCCTGCATTGGCGGTGCTCCCGTTGCCGAGCTGTCCATAATTATTCTGTCCCCAGGACGCCGTCCGGTGATCCGTTGTAATGGCGATATTGTGCTGTTTGCCCGCGGCGATCGCCGTGGCGGACAAGCCCGTCACCTGAACGTTGGTAAGCCGTTGGGTCGTGGTGCCGTCCCCGAGCTGGCCGGCATCGTTGGCCCCCCACGAGCGAACCGTGCTGTCCGATTTGAGCGCAAGGCTATGATAGCCGCCCGCCGCAACTTTCACGACGCCGCCGAGCGAAGCGGCCTGAACGGGCGAAGCGGACGATGCCGTCGTACCGTCGCCCAGTTGTCCATTCGCGTTCAACCCCCAGCTCCAGGCCGAACCGTCGCTTTTCGCCGCCAGACTGTGTCCGAGCCCCCCGGCAATATCCGTTACCCCGGAGAGTCCGCTGACCTGAACGGGCGAGAGTCGATTGACGGTCGTGCCGTCGCCCAATTGGCCGAACTGGTTCGAGCCCCAAGCCCAGACGGTGCCGTCGTCCTTCAGCGCCAGGCTGTGGTATCCGCCCGCAGCCAGCGCGACGACGTTGCTCAGCCCCGACACCTGAACAGGAACCGAACGGTTGGATGTGGATCCGTCGCCCAATTGACCGCTGTTGTTATACCCCCAGCTCCATACCGTTCCATCGGCCTTCAGGGCGAGACTGTGGTAGTATCCCGCCGCGATCTGCACGACGCCGCTCAACCCCGTAGCCTTTACGGCCGCAGACCGATTCGTGCCGGAGCCGTCGCCCAATTGACCGTAGGCGTTATAGCCCCAGCCCAATACGGTTCCGTTAGAGGCCAGCGCCAGCGTGTGGAATTCACCGGCGGAAACCGCGGTTGCCACGCTCAGTACGTTGTAGTAGTCGATTACGCCATCCGCGGGAAAAGGAATGCTCTGGTTAGCAGTCCCGAACGCCAGTTGGCCGTAATAATTGTTGCCGGCGTTCCACACGCGGCCGGTCGAGTTGACCGCGACCGTATGAAGTCCGCCCGCGGCGATCGATTCGGCCCGCGTATACGCCTCCAGCTTAAACGTGTTCGGCGTCGTGCCCGCGGAAATTTTCAGCTCGTTCTCGGACGAATCGAACAGCAGGGCGCTCCGTACTTCCAGCGTCGGAACGCCGTTCGCATCCCGCAGCGTGGCCGTCCCCGCCGTAAACCGGGTCGCCGCCGCCCAGGTCGGCTCAGACAGCCCGCGGTAGTCCGTTTTCCCCCGCACGCTGTCCCGCAGATTCAGCACTTGATCGGCCTGCGCGATGAACTTGTCCAGGTACGCCGTATCCGTATATTGCTTGTACATGGAAACGTAGGACGCCAGCGTCGGACCTTCCACCCAGGCCAGGCTCGTCGCTCCGATATCGTTCGGTTCGATTAAGCCGTTGCCGCCGTTATAGCCGTTGTCGAGCGCGTCGAATGCCGCCTTCGTCGCAAAGTCCAATGCGGCCGCTCTAGACAGCATCGGGCTCAGCGCACAAGAAAAAACAAAAAACAGCGTCGCCAGCGAAACATATTTTTTGAATGTCATCATCCGTCGCCCCGTTTCATCAATTGTTTTTCCGATCTTCCAGGTTAATTCGACCGAATAGCCGCAGGGCCGAGCAATCGCAGAGCGTTGCCGGCGCACAAGTCGTGCAACTCGTCGTCGCCGATCGCACCGGCGGCCAGTTGAAGCGCGGTCGCCTCAGCCGTTTGCAAAGGTGTGCAGGAACTGTAGCCGTACACGCCGGCCAGGCCGGCCCGGCATAGAGAAGCGATCACAGCCAACGGTCCGTTGCAGAACCATAGATCGAACAGCACATGAGGAAGAATTCCCCCGCGGCCGGCCAGCCGCATCGCCGTTTCCCGCTCGCCGTCCCGCAGTCCGCTGATCAGCAGGGGATGCCCGTCGAGCGCCAGCATCAGCTCCGCCAGTTCGTGCGGCTCGACGGCGGGTACGTCCAGCAGCCGATGCTGCAGCCGCTCATCCTGCATACGCGCGACGACCTGCAGCGGAAGCTTCCGCTCTCGCACCGCCGCTGCCAATTCCCCGACTCCGGCGTCCCGCAAGCCGTAGCCGTGATATCCCGGGACGAGGCGAATGCCCCGCGCCCCGCCCGCCACGGCCCATTCGAGTTCTTTCTCCCAAGCGGGCTCGGTCGGATTGAGCACCGGGAACGGCCACAGCCGTTCGTCGCCTCGTATCGCATGGAACAACAGCTCATTTCCGCTCCGCGTATCGTGACCGGTCACCGATGCCAGATGACTGACGCATACCGCGCGCAGCCCGTGCCGGTCCGCCATGGCCGACAATTGCGCGTTGTCGGCGGACAGCGCGGGGCGATCGGGCCATTGCCCCAGGAACGCCAGCAAATCGACCGCGCCCGCACGACTGAACCGATCCAGGAAACCGTTCATTTTCGCACCTCCGCCAGCAGTCTGGCCATATTCCCTTCCATCACCAATTGGAACTCCCGCTCCGGCAAGCGCGCACCCAGCACTTTACCGAGGTTGCTCGCCAGACAAGCGTAAGGCAAATCCGAGCCGAACAGGACGCGCTCCGCCCCGAGCCGCTCCACCGCCAGCGCGACTTCGCCGGCTCCGATCGGCGTTCCGGAAGTATCCGTGTACACGTTACCGTAAGGCGCGACCGCGTTGACAGCCGATTCGGCCTGCCCGCCCAAATGCGCCATAATGAGGCGTGCCTCCGGATAGCGGCGGGCCAGCTCGGCCACATGCGCGGCCGTAGATTCGTACGGCAATTGTCCCGACGATTTGCGCCAGGCATGGATCAGCACCGGCGCCCGGTATTCGATCGATTGCTCGATCAAGGGATAAACAAGCGGATCGTTGCACAGGACAGAAATCCACAGCTTGAGTCCGATCATGCCCTGCTCTTCCACCCGCTTGCGGTAATCGCGAAGAGCGGCCGCCCCGTGGCGAGGGTTTGCGTAACAGTAGCCAGCCAAGCGGCCGGGGTGCTTCTGCATCGCCGCAACCATGTCGTCGTTGGCTTTAACCACCTCGTCTTCGGTCGGAAAAGGATTCAGATTCAGCAAAGAGCTGCCGACGAATAGCTTGATCCCGAGCCGATCCCCTTCCTCCAGCATGTCGGGATGAATGTCGGAACCGTGCAGGTGAATGTGCGCGTCAATCATCGATTTGACCCGCCGCGCCCCGGTCTTGACCCGAGAGCGCAGCCAGCCAGTCGTCCAGTCCGAATACGAACCCGAAGAATAGAGCGACTTGCCATAAAGTCAAAGCTTTGGCATCCTCCCGACCGGCCGTCTCCTTGTTCTCGACGGCGGTCGTCGCTTCCGGAATGACGGAGCAGATTAATCCGTGCCGCCGCATATCCGCCATCCCGCCCGGATTGAGCAAGATGCAGGCGTTGAGCGCAAACCCCGTGTAGACCAGGTGATGAATGCCGTGTTCGCGGCACAGCGCGAACAACTGCTCCGATGTCGCCGCCACCCCCTCCTCGCCGACCGGCCGGACCGGCTCCGGAATATCCAATCTGGCAAAGCCGGCGTCTATGTCGGAAAAATTATGGCTGCCGGGAAAAGCGTTCGCCCGGCGGAACGCTTGCAGACGGTTATAGGTCTCGTTCTCCGAAATCTGCTCCCACTCGGGGGACGTCTCGCCGGCCAAGCGTACCGCGCGCCGGTAGCCCGGATACGTTTTGTAATAATCCCCGATCGGCTCAACCACATGGAACACGGTCATGCCGTTCCGTCGACAAGCGTCGAGCAGCAAGGGAAGTTCCTTGCGGCAGATCGCCTCGGCCCGCGGAATGTATTCGACCGCCCGATGCCAGCCGGGAAATTGTTCGCGCGTGCCAAAGTCCCAGGCATGCAGAACGACGACTGCCGTACGGGAGAGATCCAGCTCCAGTTCTTCCTTGTACCAGCCCCCGTAGCCTTCGCCGGGAACCGGGCGTTCAAAATCAGCGTCGTATTGCTTGTAGTAACCTGTCTTTACTTTTGTAATCGTCACAATTCCGCACCTCCGGGCCGTTCTCGAAGCTTAACCTTTGACGGCTCCAATCGTAATTCCCTTGACGAAAAACCGCTGAAAGGCGATGAACAGCGCGGCGATCGGAGCCATCGTCCAGGTCGCGCCCGCCAGCACGAGACCGTAATCGACGTTCTGCAGTTGCATAGAGGCCAATCCGACCTGCAGCGTCCGCATATTCCGGGATTCCGTCGCCAGCAACGGCCAGAGAAAGTCATTCCACTGCGTGACGAACCCGAAGATCCCTACCATGGCCAATACCGGCATGGAAATCGGAACGATGATGTTCCAAAAAATGCGCCACTCCGAGCAGCCGTCTATCTTCGCCGCGGCGATCAGCTCGCCGGGAATCGTATGCATGAACTGCTTGGTCAGAAACACCGCGAACGGGGAAACCAAAATCGGAAGCAGCAGCGCCCAGTACGTATTGAGCAGATGCATATCGCGCATTTGCATAAACAGCGGCACCATGATGACTTGCGTGGAGGTCATCATAATGCTGACAATCGCCCAAAACAAAATCCGCTTGCCGGGAAAGTCCTTCTTGGCAAACGAATAGCCGGCCATCGAGCACAGGATGACATTGCCAAACATACCGCCGGCAGCCACAATCAGGCTATTGGAGGTCCAGATCCAGATGAAGTTGTCCGCCGTCAGCTTCTTGAAGTTGGCGATCGTAAGCCCGCCCCACGACAGATCGGGCGGCGTTTGGATCGCCGACGTCGGAGGCTTGAAAGACTGCAGCGCCATCCAATAGAACGGGAACAGCAGCGTGACCGCGGCCAAGCTTAGCACGATGAAACCGATTAATCGCAATCCGTCGATTCGCCGGATGGCCATCCCATCCCCTCCCCTTCTCGTCCGCGTTTTCGAATCGGTCCCTAATACTCCAAATCGCCTGCCATCGTGCGGAATTGAAAAATGGCGACAATCATCACGATGGCGAGCAGCACGATGGCTTGGGCCGAAGCGATGCCAAAGTCGAATTTTTTAAACGCGTTCTCGTAAATCAGAAAGCCGATCGTCGTCGTGGCCCGATTGGGCCCTCCGGAAGTCAGCATATAGACCGGTGCGAATACTTGAAACGACCCTACAGTGTTGACGACGACCAGATAAGTCATCGTCGGCTTCAGCATGGGCAGCTTGATGTGAACGATTTCTTGCCACAGGCTGGCGCCATCCATCCGGGCCGCTTCCTGATAATCTTTCGGAATGCCGCCGAGAGACGTGACCAAAATCAGAATGTTCGGCCCTTGCGACACCGCTACCGTCATCAGGATAATCGAGAACAGCGCCACTTGCGGGTCACCCAGCCACAACACCGGCTTCAATCCGGCCAAATCCAGCAAATAATTCAGCAAGCCGAAGGACGGATGATACAGCCACAGCCAGATGATCGATACGATGACAATCGGTGCCACGCTTGGCAAGTAGAATGCCGCCTTGAACACATTTTGCGTCTTTTCCTTGAACGGGTCGATCGCAAAGGCTGCGGCCAGCGACAACATCAAACCGGCCGCTACGGTAATGACCGTAAAAATACCGGTAATCCCTAGCGATTTCCAAAAAAATGCGTCGCTGAACACCGTTTCGTAATTGCTAAAGCCGACCCATTCATAGCCGGAGACCGTCCATTGCTGGAAGCTGAGCTGAAGTCCCCGGAAAATGGGCGTAAACATAAACACGGCGAACAACGCACAAGACGGCAATAGAAACAGGTAACCCGGAAGCGCTTTCCGCAGTCGGTACATCGCATTTCACCCCAAACCGGTCGTCTTAAGCGTCCGTTCTCCCGGTTTCCTCCATTCGGCAACCGGGAGAACTTCTCCGCTTATCCTTTTAATTCGTCTACTCTTGCATTTTTTTCTGCAAAATGCCGTCCAGCGTCGCCAGCGAATCGCCGACCTTCTTGCCGCCGATCAGCATAGCCTGGATTTCCTTCTCCCAATCGCCGACATCGACCAGACCGAACGAGCGCGAAAATACCGAATTGCCGTAATTGGACAGCTTGTCGAAATACGTCATGACCGGGTCGTCGCTGTACAGGTTGCCCGAAGAATTGCGGGCCGGGAACGTGCCGATCTGCTTGACGATTTTGGAGTTTTCGCTGTTCGTAATGAACCGGGCGAATTCCATGACCAATTTTTTCTTCTCTTCGTTTTGCTGCTTAAAAACGATGAAGCCTCCGACGTTGTTCCAGGCCGCGGTCGGCTGGTTCGCTCCGTGCGGCGGAGCCACAAACGCGATTTCGAAAGGCTTGGGCGCGCTTTTGGCTTCCTCGAGCAGGAACGGAGCGTCGGGCATCATGGCGATCTGCTGGTTCAAGAACATCTCCTTGGCGTTCATGGCGCTGATTCCCGCGCCTCCCGGAGGCGCCACCTTGTGCTTGTTCGCGAGGTCGATCGTGAACTGAAGCCCCTCTTCAAACGGCTTGTCCGTAATGGTCGCTTTTTCGAACGTCGAATTCACGATGTTGCCGCCATTGGTCAATCCGTTCAAATACATATAGAATGGCGCGTCCTTCCCCCACACGACCGTTCCGTAAACATCAGGATTGCTTCCGCCGTTGCGGCTGAAAGTCGTGGCTTGGGCGGCCTTGAGAAACTCGTCGAACGTCCAGTCCCGCAGTTCGCGATCCAGCGGCAGCAGCGCCGTCGCGTTGCGTTCTTTGAACAGGTCCATGTTGACTGCCACGGCCGACACCATCTTCAGCCAAGGCCACATGTATGTTTTGTTTTTATATTGAAGGGCGCCTTTAACGGCGTCCGAGTAATCGTCCCAGTCGCTTTGCTCCAAATAGTCGTCGATCGGCTCCAGCACGCCTAGTTTGCCGTACTTCGTCACGCCGCCGAAATTGTTGATCGTGTAGACGAGATCCGGCGGCGACCCTGCAGCCACGGCAACGTCGATTTTTTCCGTACCGCCCGCCCAATCGAGCAGCTCCACCGAAATGTCGGCGTTCGGATACTGCGCTTGGAATTGACGGGCATATTCCTTCGCCCAGTCGTCCGGGTTGCCGGTTCCGTCGCCGTTAATGCCGTTCATCATCGGATAAACCCAGAGTTTGATCGGCACTTTGGCGGCGCTTTGATTACCGCTAGCGGCGCTTGTCGCGGCATTGTCGGGAGATGACGATCCGTTTGCGCCCTTGCTTCCGTTGCCGCAGGCGCTCAACGTCAGGGCAATGGTTAGAGCGGCAGTCCAAATCAATGAAAACTTGCGCATTTTTTTAGGCCCTCCCCGATAAAAGTTGGAATTTGGATCAATAAATACCTAAGGTTTGCTCAAAAAGTAATAAAACAGCCTCATCCCCTTTGTTTTCCGGTTTTTTCCTTTCATTGACCCTCGAAAAGTGTTATAATACAGGAGCGCTAAACAGGTAACATGTATCGAACCTGTACCCTTTATACTAGAGAGCAAAAGACAGCCTGTCAATGCGTTTTTTCGGCGCCCGCACGATAACGCGTCTTTAATTCGACGAGAAGAGGGGCCCTATGAAAAGAGAAAGCGAATTTCTGTACACCAAACTATACAAGACGCTGAAAGAGCAGATCGGCACCGGCATCATCAAGCCCGGCGAATTTCTGCTTCCCGAGAATGAATTAAGCAGCCGCTACGGCATCAGCCGCAAGTCCGTACGCCACGCCCTTTCGCTGCTTCTCGCCGATGGGCTGATCGAGAAACGTGCCGGCCTGGGCACCCTGGTGCCGGAGGATCTCGTCATTGCCGGAGACAAACGGCGAACCTTGCGAATTCTGACCCCTTCGCCGGCCTTTTTTCTCGATCACGGCTTGCCCGTCTTCGTCGAAGCGTTCGAACGTCAATATCCGGATGTCGAAGTGAAAGTGCATGGCTTGCCGGTCGACAAGTTCTGGGAATCGTTCCGTTCCGGCAGCGAGATGGGGCTGATCGCGGATCTCATCCTGGTGCCGGACATGCAGTTCTCGAAGATGAGCAACCTTGCGGATTTCGTCGATTTGTCGCCTTTTCTTACCGGACAGATCGACACCGTCTATCCGAAAATCATGAAACATTTCGCTGCCGGGGATCGGATCATGGCCGCCCCGTTCACTTTTTCGTCGGCCTTTTTCGCTTGCAATCCAGAGCTGTTCAAACGTCACGGCATTCCGATCCCGGAAAAGCAGTGGAACTTCGACGACTTTGTCTCCGCGGCCGCCAAGCTGACCGTCGTTCAGGACGGGATTACGACGCAATACGGGTTTTCCATGCATCCTGTGATCAACCGTTGGCTGGCTTTCGCCTTGATGAACGGGTTCGCGCCCGGCAATATCGACCGGCAAACAGAGGTGCTGCTGCAGTCTTTGTCCGTTATCCGGGATTTGTTCTTCCGCAAACGGATCGCCACCACCTTCCCGGAGATGGTCTGGCCGCGCACCCCTTTCATCCACGGCAAATCCGCCATGGTCCTTACGACCATGCTGGAAATGGCTAATTGGCAAAATGTCGATATCGACTTCATGCCGCGCGTCATTCCATTGCCGTTCGACAACGATGCTTCCACATTGTTGCTGGCGAATGCCTTCATGATTCCGGCCTCCAGCGAGAACGCGCAGCTTGCCGGCGCATTCGTCCGTACCGCGCTGGCTGACGAAACGCAGCGTGCATTAACCGAAAACACGTTGTTTCTTTCGGTCAAAGAGCCGATTAACCGCAACGCTAAACCGGAAGCCTACTTGCGGCTGTTGAACTTGTCGCCTGACAGAATGGACAACAATTATTTTATCAACGAGTTGTTTGAGGATCGGGTATGGAATACGTTGGAGGAAAATATGAGCATGTTCTGGCTCGGACTCGATTCACCTGACGTTATTGTGGAGAAGTTCGCAAATCTGTGTCTGGAACATTCTAATTCCTGACAATTAGATGAGGGGCCGATATATAAAACAACGCTGCCGAGGCTCTTTGGCCCCACAGCGTTGTTTCTTCACTCGAGCGCATGGCGTCGGGCATGAAATTGAAATTAAAAAAGCTTACCGAAGTAAGCTTTCAGGCGATTTTATATTGAAGGACATTCGGGCAATCAAGTGGTCGGGACGACACGATTCGAACATGCGACCCCCTGGTCCCAAACCAGGTGCTCTACCAAGCTGAGCTACGTCCCGACAGTATGAAAAAAGTGGCGCGCCCTGAGAGATTCGAACTCCCGGCCTTCAGATTCGTAGTCTGACGCTCTATCCAGCTGAGCTAAGGGCGCATATCATGGAGCGGAAAACGGGATTCGAACCCGCGACCTTCTCGTTGGCAACGAGATGCTCTACCACTGAGCTATTTCCGCGCATGGCGATCAGTCCGGTGGCAATATGCTGGGCCGTCTTCTTTAGCTTTTTTCCAAAAGCAATTTCTATTATTAGCAAATCCTCCGGAAAAATGCAAGCGAAAATTTAAAAATGTGAAAATGCTTTTCGACAACGAGGAGACGGAAAGCGTCTTTCCCCGGACGAACCGCCGGACGAGCCGGGATATGCCCCCGACGCGTCCCGCAGTGTTTTATCCCGCAGCGCGCTATACCGAGCCCGAGTAAATCTCCGTCTCATAATCAAAAGAAACGTATCCATCCTGCTGATAACGATCGAAGATGTCGCGCAGGTCGCGCATCATCGGCTCATAGTTCGGGTCACCGGGTACGGGGGTATACGAGGAAGAACGCAGCCGCCCGCTCAAGCCGTCGAAGTCGAACAGCTGGCGGTTGGGAAACCGCGCTTCGCGCTTCGTGCCCGGCTCGAAGAAGGCCGCGAGCTGCTCCTGCGTAATATTGCGATGGTTCACCGTCGCATAGTCGGTGCCCAGACGCAGCAGCAGCGCCTCGTACGCCTCCAGAAACGGCGAGCCGCTCGTGAGCCGCGTGTTCCAGATGAGCGCCGCCTTCCCTTTGGGACGCAGCAGCCGATGGAACTCCCGCTTCGCCGCGGCCTGATCGAACCAGTGGAACGCCTGGGCGGAAACGATAAAGTCCGCCGAAGCGTCCGGCAGCCCCGTCTGCTCCGCCGCGCCGTTCACCGCCTTAAAGCCCTGATAGCCCTGCAGCGCCCGCTCCGCTTCTTCGCGCATCGCGCGGTTAGGCTCGATGGCCGTGACGGGCGTCCCCCGCTCCAACAGCAGCCGCGAGAATATTCCGGTGCCCGCGCCGATGTCCGCAACTTGCGAATCGCGCCGGAGGCCGGCCTCCCCGTACAAGTAATCGATAGCGGCTTCCGGGTAACTTGGCCTGTACTTCACGTACGTCTCCACGCGATCTGTAAAACGCTCTTTGTTCTCCATTCCCTATCTGCCTCCTCGCTTATTTTACTTTTCCCCGATTTCCTCCGCGCTCTCCCCTTGCCATAGCTTGCGGAAGCTCTCGCTCGAGGCGAGCAGCTCCGCCGCCGTACCCTGGGCCTCGATTCGGCCGTCGCTCAGCAGCACGATCCGGTCGGCTCGCGCCAAGGCCGCCTTGCGGTGGGAGACGACAAGGCACGTCGCGCTGCCCTTCGCCTTGAACAGGCGCTCCCATAGCCGCCTCTCGGTGTCCACGTCGAGCGCGGAGGACAAGTCGTCGAAGACGTACAGCTGCGCGTCCCGCGCGAGCATGCGCGCCGCCGCGGTGCGCTGCGCCTGGCCGCCGGACAGCTTCACGCCCCGCGGTCCGACCATCGTCTCCAGTCCTTCCCGGAGTCCCGCGATATCCTCCTCGAGCACGGCGGCATGCAGCGCGCCCGCAAGCTCTTCCGGCGTCGAAGCCGCACCCAGCAGGATGTTGTCCCGCAGGGTGGCGCTGTACAGCCTGGGAATCTGCGCGGTATAGGCGCTCTGCGGCGGCACGAAGAAGTCGGCGGGCTGCGCGACGGGCTCGCCGTTCCACCGGATCGTGCCGCGCTCCGCCGGCAGCAGCCCGAGCAGCGCGCGCAGCAGCGTCGTCTTGCCCGAGCCGACCATGCCGGTGATCACGGTAAAGGAGCCGCGGGGCAGAGTCAGATCGATGTCCTCGATGCCCCTTCCCGTCTCCGGATACCGGTAGGTCAGGCCGGACGCTGCGAGCTCGCGCAGCGGCGCCGCCTGCACGACCGGCGCAAGCGCCTCTTCCTCCTCGTGCTGCGCCGCGCCTTCCTTCCGTCCATTCTCGTCGTGCGCGCCTCTCCGCCCTTCCTTTTTGCCGAGACCGATATACGCCTTTCTTACGAGCAGCGCAGGCGACGCGCCGCGCAGCATCTCCTTGAGCCGGCCGAAGCTGACGTCCATCTGCTTGTAATAGGTCATGAAGTTGCCGACGTTGGAGATCAGTTGGGTCACGAAGGTCAAATAATAGACGAACAGCGAGAAGTCGCCGATCGTAAATTCGCCGCCCCTCATCTTGATGCCCGCGAGCAGCAAAATGATGCCGGTGCCGAGGTTCACGGAGTTGTTGAACACGGACGACAGCGTCTCCGTCAGCAGCTTGTCTTTGATCATCGACTGCCGTCTGCTCTCGCCCAGCTTCGCGAACCGGTCGACGACCCGCTTCTCCGCGCCGGCTACCTGGATGGCCAGCACGCTGCCGAACATCTCGCTGATCGCGCCCGTCACCTGGGCCGTAGATTCCCGGCTCGCCGCCCGGTACTTGCGGATGCGGGTCGTGGCGATCTGAGCCGCCGTGACGACGAGAATGAGAGGCACGAAGACGAGTACGGTCAACTGCGCGTCGATCGAGAGCAGTATCCAGCTGGCCGCGACCACGAATCCGACGAGACCGAGCGTGTCGACCGACCAGCTCGTCGCCTCTTCGGCCTGCTCGACGTCGTCCCTGAAGTTGCTGATCGCTTCGCCGGGGGAACCGGGAATCGCGCGCGCGCCGGGCGCCCGCAGGACATGCGCGAGCAAATTGCGTCTCAGCAGGCTGGAGATGCGGTAGCGGAACGCGACGTCCGTCAGGAATCCGCAATAAATCAGCGCAATCCGCGCCAGCGCCGCGGCCACAAGAAGCGCGGCGATCGCGCCGGCGCCGAAGGGGAACGGATGCGTGCCTTCCAGATGATCGAAAAAGGCTTTGGTCAGCAGACCCGGCAGCAGCGGCGCCATGTGGATGAGCGTCCATGCCAGCAGGTTCAGCAGGTACAAGCCGGGCCGGTACCCGAGCATTCGCCAGAAAAATCCGCTTGTCTTCATACGAGCACCTCCTCCATGCCGACGGCCAGCATCCGGCTGAAGCGGGAATCCGGATTGCCGGCCAGCGACGCGCGCCTGCCGTATTCGACGACCCGCCCCTGCTCCAGGATCGCGATATCGTCCGCCCGCTGGATCGTCGCCAGCCGGTGCGCGATGATGATGCAGGTCCGGTTTTGCAGCAGCCGGTCTACGGCCGCTTCGATCCGGCTCTCCGTCAGCGGATCCAGCCGCGACGAAGCCTCGTCCAGGATGACCAGCTTAGGGTCGGTAAGGAACACGCGCGCAAAAGCAAGCAGTTGTCCTTCGCCGGCAGACAAACCCGCGCCGCCGGACGACAAGTACGTATCCAGTCCGTCCGGCATGCCCGCGAACCAGCCGTCCAGTCCGAGCTCGGACAGCACGTCCATAATGCGGCTATCGGGGATGCGCCCGTCGAACAGCGTCAGATTGTCCCTGACCGTGCCCGCTAGTATTTCGATGTTTTGCGTCACCATCGCGACGTACCCGCGCAGCTCGCCGAGCTTGAATGCGCGCAGATCCGTACCGGACAGCGTTACGGCGCCCTGCTGCGGATCGTAGAAGCGGAGCAGCAGGCGCGCGATCGTCGTCTTGCCGCTGCCCGTACGACCCAGCAAGCCCAACGTGCGGCCGCGCTCGAGCTTCAGGTTCACGTCGTGGAGAGTAGGCTCGCCGTCTTCTTCGTAGGCGAAGGTGACTCCGCTCAGCTCCACGGCAGCCGGTCCGCTCGGCAGCGATGCGCCGGGGCCGTCCTGGACCGCAGATTGCGTCGCGAGCAGCTCGCCGATCCGAACGAGGCTGGCATCGGCTTTTTGCAGATCCTCGAGCTGGGTCCGAATCTTCTCGATCGGCTTGGCCAGCAGCTCCGTATAGTAGAAGACGAGATACGCCGACCCGATGGTCAGCTCGCCCCGCTTCCACAATATCGCGCAGACGACAAAAGCCGCCGCGTTGCCGAGCGCAAATACGAGAATCGTCGTGCTCCACATGAGAAAGTAGCCCAAGAATGCCCGCACGCGCATGGGCAGCATCCTGCGGGTCATGTCGTAAAAGCGGCTCATCGCGAAGCCTACGGCGCCGTTGGCGCGCGTATCTTCGGTTCCCTCGAGCTGCTCGCCGATAAAGCCGTAATATTCGGCGTTGGCCTGCCGCCACCGCGTCCAGACGGGCACCGCGAACGCCCGGATGCGCTGGATCGCCCAGATGCTGCCGCCGACGAAGACAGCCATCACGATGCCGATCCAGAAGTTCTCGCGAAACAGCAGGATGAGGATGCCCAGCGTAAGCAGTCCGTTGCCTGCGAGATTGATCATAAAGCTGGAGAAAAATTGCGCGAGCGCGTTGACGTCGCCGTCCACGCGTTCGATCAGCGAGCCCGACGTATGCTTCTTGTGAAACGACATGTCCAGCGACAGGCAATGCGCGGCCAGATCGACGCGCAGCTTGTTGGTCGTCTTCCAGCCGAGATTTTCGCTAAAGTAAGACGCCGCGACGGACACGCCTTGCTGCAGAAGGGAAAAGCCGATGAACAGCGCGCCTGCGTAATAGAGCGGCGTCAGGCTGCCGTGCCCCTGTGCCGTATCGATGAAGTATCGGATGATTTGCGGATTGACGAGCTGCAAGGCGATAGACGACAGCAGCAGCGCGCCGAGCCCGATCAGCGCCCGCCATTCGGGCAGCAAATAGCCGCGCAGCATCGCGCGGTATTTTCCGCCCGGCTTATCGCCGGATATTTTATTGCTCACTGCCTGACTCACCCTCCTTGAACCGCATGCCGTCTATTATACACGCCATGCGGCGACCAGGGCAGACCCGCATGCCAAGAAGAGGAATCCCGATTCGCGCAAATCGCGTAACGTCGGCTCATCCGACTGCCGTGAGCGCAAACCGCCCAACGATGCTCATCCGACTGCCGTTCGCGCAACACGCCTAACTGCGGCTCATCCGACTACCGTTCGCGCAACACGCCTAACTGCGGCTCATCCGACTACCGTGCACGCAAAACGCCCAACGGCGACTCATCCGACTACCGTTCCGATAGTTTGGCTCCATCCGGCCCTCGTCCTTCCTTCGTGGCAAAGCCTGCAAATATGCATCCTTTTTTGCGATTTCGACCCTTTTGGACGTAAAAGATGCAAAAATGCAGTTATTTCCCTCCCCTGGCCGGATGTCCGGCTAGTGCCTTGAATTTACCTGCACATTTGCAGGTATTTCATCAAGTGTCGCGGGCCGGCAGAAAATACATGCGCAAATGCAGGCTTTTCGCCCCGCCAGTCTTTCCAAAAACGCCGCTGGACCGAACGCGCACTTGGCCCGTCCACGATTTGCCGCCTTCCAATTCGATTTGGTAGAGAGCGAGTCCAATTTTATTGGAAAAGGCCCGTCCTTTCGTTCTTTCTTGCGCATCAAAAAAAGCCCGCAGCCCCTGAGGGCGTCGGACTTGATGGCGCTAAATTCGCTCGCTAGCCACTCGAACGTTAAGCGCATGACACGTTAACTTCGTGACACATTAACTGCGTGAACGTTAACTGTGTGAACGTTCACTGCCTGACACATTTACTGCGTGAACATTAACCACTTGAACGTTAATCACTCGAACGTCAACAGCTCGAACACCAACCGCTTGAAAGTTTAACCTTGCCCGCCCCTACAGCTTGATCGCTGTCGACAGCAGCCCTTGCACGTAATAGCGATTCGTAAACGTGAACAGCAGGATGAGCGGCACCGACGCGACCAGATAGCCGCCGAACGTCACCGGCATGTTGGACGAGTACTGTCCGGTGAAGCTGATGAGCAGGCCTGCCGCGATCGTAAGCTTCTCGTGGTCGGCGATCGTGATCATCGGCCACAGATATTCGTTCCAGGCGCCGACGATCTGCATGATCGCGAGCGTTCCCATAATCGGAATGCAGAGCGGCAGCGCGATTCGGTAGTACAGCTTGAAGTCGTGCGCGCCATCCATCTGAGCCGCCTCGAAGTAGTCCTTCGGGATGCTCTCGAAGAACGATCGCAGCAGGAAAATACCGAAGATCGGACCGCCCGTGACGAGCGGCAGAATGAGCGCCCAGTAGGAGTTGAGCAGGCCAAACGTCTTGTAGAGCATGTAGCCCGGCACGAGCGTAAGCGCCCCCGGTATCATCATGAGGGCCAGGACGAGCATATACAGCCATTCCTTGCCGAAAAACTTCATACGCGCAAACGTAAAAGCCGACAGCGATGCAATCAGCAGCATGCCCGCCGTACCCACGCCCGCTACGAACACCGTGTTGAGCAAATAGCGCCAGATGCTGCCGAACGCGCTGGACACGTTGCCGACGCGAAGCGGCAGCGTCGGATACCACCGGGTCGCGGTGAACGCCACGTCCGACTTGAACGCGCCCCACAGCGTGAACCCGAGCGGATACAGCAGCATGGCGAGCAGCGCGACGAGCGCGGCGTTCAGGAACCATTGCGGCAGCCGTCTGTATTGAGTCATGCCTCTTCTCCCCGTTCCATTAATTCGTCTCCGTCTTCATGCCCCGGTACGCGACCAGGCTCAGGAGGAAGATCGCTGCGAACATGACCGTGCCGATCGTCGTCGCGTAGCCCATCCGGCCGGCGGTAAAGGCCTCGATGTACATGTAGTATGCGGGGACGTAAGTGCTGTAGCCCGGACCGCCCGACGTGAGGACGATCTGAATGCCGAAGTCCTGCAAGCCGCCGATGATGCCGAAGATCAGAAAGAAGCGGACCTGGCCCATCAAATGCGGCAGATCGATATGCCAGATGCGCCGCAGCAGCCCTGCGCCGTCCAGTTCCGAGGACTCGATCACCTCGCTTGAGATGTTCATCAAGCCGGCCATGTAGATCAGCACGCTCGTCCCCCCGATCCAGGGGAAGCCCATGAAGATGATGCTCGGTATGATCAGATCGGCGCTGCCCAGCCAGTCGATCACCCGGTCCGGCGCGATCAGCCCCGTTCCGCGCAGCAGCGAGACGAGCAGGCCGTTCGTCGGATCGTATATGTTTTTCCAGATCAGCAGCCCGACGACGCCCGGCGCCACGATCGGCAGCAGCACGAGCACCCGGTACGCCGACTGCAGTTTTTTCTGTCTCACGTTAAAAATCATCTCGGCCGCGATCAGCGGCACGACGATGCCGATGATCAGGCGCGGCACGAGGATGAGAAACGCCGTCGGGATCGAATCGAGGAACACTTGGTCCCTGAACAGTTCCCTGTAATTGTCCAGGCCGATGAAGACGGCCTTGCCCACGCTGTCCCAGTCGAAAAAGGAGTGGTAAATGCCGCTGACCGGCGGATAATAGCAGAACAGAAGCAGCCCCAGAAACAGCGGGGACAAAAACAGATACGCCTTGCGGCTGCTCCAGATTTTCGCCCAGAGCGTAGGACCGGTTGCCATCCTTGTGTCATTCCTTTCCTGCCTAGCTCGACGCTTATCGGTCACTCGCCGAAAATGTCGTCCAGGCTGTGATTGCTCTTGGCCGACCGTTCCGGCTGTACGAGCGGCACGGTCACGGTCGTCTTGGCGTTGATCTCGATGAAGACCGAGTTCGACTCGTCGATGACCTTGATCTGCACGTCTTTGGCCGGCTGCAAATCGGAAGCTTTGTACGGATAGTAGGTGTACGACGCCTCGCCCGCTTCGTTGGTCACGACGCGGCTGGCGGACAGAATGCCGCCGCCCCTCGGCAGCGCGTAGAGCGAATGTCCCTTCGCCGGCCGCCCGCTCGCATCCGTAACCTTGAAGCGCAGCGCGACGGGCGATTGGCCGTCCGCCGGCGCCTGCTGCGGGTCCATCGCGAGCAGCGCGATGCGGTACTGCGTAGCGCGATAGGCATCGTAGCCCGCAAGCAGGGCGCCGATGGCCAGCACGACCGTCGCGATCGTCCATTTTCTTTTCATGCCGCTCTCCATTCCACGCCGGCCGGAAGCCCGGAGCGATATGCGGGAGGGCAGGCCGATCGCCTGCCGCCCCGACTCCCGCCGCTTACCAGCCGGTCGTATCGATGTTCATTTTTTTGATATAGTCGTCCGCGCTCTTCTGCTGGATCTCGTTGCTCTTCGCAAAAAACTTGGCGTCGTCCGTCTCGCCCTTCACCCACATCTCGAACTGCTTGTTGAGCGCGATGCCCTGCTCGTCGGTGAAGGCGTTCGGCCAGCTGGCCTTGGGCATAATCGGGAACGAATTGTTCATCCAGTCGTCGAGCAGCGGCGGAATCTCCGAGCCCTTGACCGCGCCGAGCGCGGCGCCTTGCTCCAGCACCATCATCGAAATATTCTCGGGGACGGTCAAATACTTGAGGAAGGCGATCGCCGCTTCCTTCAGATCCGGATTGTCCTTGACGATCGGCTTCAGGATGTTGAGCGACAAGTCCGGATCGGGCTGATACGGCCCCTTCTCCGTGTATTGCACGTCGGCGACGTCGGGCGAGGTCGACTTCGTGATCGGCGGAGCGGGGATAACGCCGTAATTGAACTTGCGCTGCTTGTTGCCGTTCTCCGCCTGGAGCGCCCACAGCCCTTCCTCGCGCATGGCGACCTTGCCGTCGTTCCAGGGCTGCGAGAAATCCGTGTTCTGCCAGCCTGCGGGCAGCAGTTCCGTGTACATACGCTTCAGTTGCCGGTACATCTCCTGTGCGTAATCGTGCTCCGCCGCATTGAACAATCCCGCCTTCGTCGCGCGCAGCGTCTCGAGCGTGTCGACCTGGCCGTCCTTGTCGTAGTCGGTCTTGTCCATGAGCGCCGCCGCAAAAAACGGGCCGACGCTGAATTGCTGGTTCCACTGGCCGAGCTCGATCTGCTTAAAGTTGCCCCATTGGGCGAACGGCACGTAGCCCTTTTCCTTGAGCAGCTTGGCGTCCGTGAACATCTCCTCCCAATCCTTGGGCGGATTGATGCCGAGCGACTCGAACAGGTCCTTGTTGTAGTAGTAGCCCGTAGCCGGTCCCGAGTACAGGACGATCGGCACGGCGACCGGCTGCTTATTGTTATCGACAAGCGAACGGTGCTTCATCAGGTAGTCGGGAAACAGGTCGCTCCACTTCGCGTTGCCCGCCACGTATTCGTCCGGCGACGACAGCGCGTCGCCTAGCGGCTCGTACCAGTCGCGATCCAGGTAATTGTTGCCCCAGGTAAAGGTGATCGCCGGGGCGGTACCCGCGGAGATCTGGGTCGTCAGCCACTCCGCGATCTCGTTTTGCAGCTTGCCGACCGGCTTCGTGCGCGCCCAGGCAATCTTCACGTTCGGGTGGAGCTTCATGAACGCGTCGGCGATCTTTTGCGTGGACAGGAATACCGTCGGATTTTCCGCCGTCGGCTCCGTATTGACCGTAGGCATCCAGCCGTGAAGGTCGACGGTCAGCGTCACGGGACGTCCGCCGGCGATCTCCTTGGGACCGGCTTCCGTCCCTTCGGGCGATGCGGTTGCCGAGCCGGTCGCCGTCTGCGATGCGCTCGCCGTTTGCGAAGCCGTCGCCGTCGACTCCGATTGGCCGGATCCGCCGGAGCAGCCGCTCGCAACGAGCGCAGCCGCCGCCAGCATAAGAGTCTGGGACTTCCATTTGAATTTAAGCAATGCCGTCACGCTCCTCTATCGGGGTAAAAGCCAATATTCGCTCCATGTACAGATCCATAAAAGCCTGATGCTCGACGCCCGTGCTTACCCGCACATGCGAATCCGCGGCCGGCCGATGCCAGTTCATGCCTGAAAGGCTGATGCTCATCCCCCGCGTATAAGCGCCGCCGGTCTCGATATCGATCACCCGCCGCTCGGTACGGACGAAGTCTTCTCGAAATACGGCTGCCACCGCGAGCGGGTCGTGCAGATAGATGTGGGGAGAAGCCCAATGTTCGCGCATCCTCATGACAAGCTTGGCTGCGGGATCCGCGCTGTCGCGGATCGAAGCCGTTTGCCGTTCGGACAAGAGGCACTTGAAGGTGACGTCGAGCCCCACGGCGACGATCGGGACGCCCGCGCCCAGCACGATCTGCGCCGCCTCCGGGTCGCAGGAGAAGTTGTATTCGGACACGTTCATATCGTAGGCGCCGCCCATGACGACGATCTTGGCGATACGGTCCGCGATCTCCGGCTTGACGCGCAGCGCCAACGCGACGTTGGTCAACGCGCCGAGCGTGACGAGCGCGATCGGCCGCTCGGCCTCGAGCGCGGTCCGCACGATGAATTCGGCCGCCGTCAGGCGCGTGTCGACCGGCTCGCCTCGCATCTCCTCCAGATACTGCACCGGCGCCTCCTCGGGATCGACCGGCTTGCCGTAGATCTGCCTGCTGATCAGCGGCAGCGAGGCGCCGGGCACGACCGGAATGTCTGATC
This sequence comes from Cohnella hashimotonis, assembly GCF_030014955.1. NCBI lineage: Bacteria > Bacillati > Bacillota > Bacilli > Caryophanales > Paenibacillaceae > Cohnella > Cohnella hashimotonis. Next base: position 117,254 of record NZ_JAGRPV010000001.1, on the reverse strand, counting down.
TGCCGGTCGCCCTCAGCAAGGCGGATACCATTTGCGCGCGCTTGTGCGTCTGCTTATATACGGTCGTGATGCCGGCGATGTCGAGCTCCGGCGACTTGACGGCCAGCCATATCGCGAGCGCGTCGTCGATGTCGTCTCCGATATCGGTGTCGATGATAACGCGCTGCGCGTTCCCTGCTATCGTAGACAAAGCGATTGCAACCTCCTTCGATTCTCCGAACGCCGATAATGGAAGCGCTTAACCATTGTCGCGCGGCCGGCCTTTCCATAGTCGTACTGAAGCCCTTGTACCGAAGTACTTCGAACGCAGACCCCTCTGTTCTGTAAAGCGCAGCCTCGCGAGAGCCGTTTTCCATTCCTACCTGAATGTAACACAGCACGCGAGGACCATCTATCCGGAAGTGGTTGAACATTATCGAAAAATGGTGATCATCCCGCGTACGATGCAGACAAAAATGCCTTTTGCCACTATACTGTTGGTGAGATTGCCCTGCGGCAATCATTCATATATGGGGATGTCAGGAGGACGAGCATGTTCGCCGATCAGCTTGAATTCGCCTTTACCTACCATCACAAACCGCAGACCGAGATTACGACGCACCACCACAACTGCTACGAGCTCGTGTACTACACGTCCGGCACCGGCTCCACGACGATCGGCGGCACGGAATACCGCTACGCGCCCAACACCTTCAGCCTGATCAGGCCCCGCACCGCGCACAACGAAGTGCATGACGAGACGACCGAGCTGCTGTGCATCGGCTTTTCGTTAAATGAGAGCGCTTCCGTTCAATTCGAAAACGGCGTCTATCCGGATCGCTCCTCGCTCCTCATGCAGATCGTCAACAAGCTCAAGCACGAGCTCTCGACCCAGCGTCTGCATTACCAGCACAAGCTCGAGCTGCTGCTCAACGAGTTCATCATCGAGATCGAACGGACGCGGTCATCCCGATCGTTCGCCGACCTGCTGGAGTATATCGAGAATTACATCAACGAGAATTTCCATCAGGAAATCGACCTGCCCTCACTCGCTAAAATTACCGGGTACAGCTACGACCACTTTCGCCACGTATTCAAGGACAAGACGGGAGAATCGCCGCTCAGCTTCATCATCAACAAGCGCGTCGAGCACGCCAAGAAGCTGATGCTGTCCACAGACATGACGATGTGCGCCATCTCCCTGGACTGCGGCTTCTCCAACAGCTCGCAGTTCGCCAGCACGTTCCGCAAACTGACCGGGCAGACGCCGAGCGCCTTCAAGCGCAATCACTTCATCCGGTCCGGGGCGGAATAAAAGGGATGACGGTCGATTGCCGCCATCCCTTCTTCTTGCGTCAGGACTTCCTTTTTCCCGCTTAATGCCCTTCATGCTCCAGCTTCATTCTCTAGCTTCATTCTCTAGCTTCATTCCCCAACTTCATTTTCAAAGGTCACGATCAGCGCCTGCCGCTCCCCGAGGGCAAGCTCGGCCTGCGTGTACCCGTCGCCGGACGCCGATACGGCCAGCGGCTTCACCTCGCCGCCGTCCGGATCCCATAGCCGCGCGCGCGAACCGGTCGCCCGGAACTGCACGGAGAGCGTCTTCGCTTCGTCCGCGGTGTTGACGAGCAGGTACGTCTTGCCTCCCTCGCCCGTGCGCATGGCGCTTAATATATCCGGATCCGCCTGCCCGAGCTTCAGATCGGGCGCGACCAGCGCCGCGAGCGGCGCGTCCAGCTCCTTCGCCGAACCGACGCGCTTCACGCCCGGGAACTTGGCCAGCCTGTCGTACAGACCGTCCGCCTCCTTCAGGCCGCCGTCGGTCCGGATATAATCCGGCCCCGCGCCGACTAGCACAAGCGGCACGCCGGCTGCAGCGAGATCTTCCAGCTTGGCGGCGAGAACTTCGTCGACGACGGTCGTCTCCGGCACGATCAGCGCTTTGTAACTCAGCCCGCCCCGCGCCGACAATAAGCCGTCCTCCGCGCGGCTGTCGGCGATGCCGTCAGCGTCGATATAATTGTAGTCGAGCTGATGCCCGGCGAGCCGCAGCGCCGTCTGCTTGAAGCTGTCGCTGACCGTCACGGCGCGGGCGGCATAATCCGCCGGACTGAGCGACATCGGCGGCAGCGTCTCCGCCCATACGCTCTCGATTGGATAATATACCGCGACCTGCGGCGCAGGCTTGCCGGCGTCCATCATATAGCCGATACGCCCGATATAGTCGGCGAAACGCCTGTTCTCCTCGTCGCTCATCCGGTCATACTCGTAATAGGAGTTGAACCGGTCGACGCCGAAGGCGAACTGGACGGCCACCGCCGCGAGACGCCCCTTGAAGTCGGCCTTGTCGCCATCGAACGCGTCGGAAATCTCGCTCATCACATGCGGCTTGCCGTCCTCCTGCGCCGCGGAGCTTGCGAGCTTGGCCGTCGTCGCCGCCCATTCCTTGGCCAGCTTCGGATGCGCTGTGAGCAGATCGATGCCCGGCAGCTGCATATGCCGGTAGATGTTCATCAGGTTGCCCTCGTAGATGGCCTGATGGTACATTTCCTCCTCCAGCAACAAATGGCCTGAGCAGGCGACGCCGGTATTCCCGCAGAACGCCTCGAGCGGCTCGAAGTAGCTCTCCAGGACGAGCTCGGACAGCGTCCGGTAATAATCTCCGCGCACGCGCTGCGCCTCCTTGCCCTCGCCCCCGACCAGATACGGCAGGACGGGCAGCAGCTCGTAGCCGCGCCGCTTCTGGAACTCGTCGGCCAGCTTGTTGCCCCAGTTCAGCGTCTTCAGCAGCGGCACCGCGGGATCCGGCGCGTCCAGGACGCTCGGCTGCCGGGGCGGCGTGCCGATATACGTCCCGGTCAAGGCCGGCTCGTCCGTGAAGAAGGCTTCGATGCCTTTGCCGAAATAAGAGCCGAGCCGTTCGTAATACTGCTTATGCGTGATGTCGATAAAAGCTTCAGTCGCGTCCTTCTCCAGCAAATTGATGTAGCGGCGCTGCTCGAACCAGTTGTTGACGGCGTGCGTCCCTTCATAGAACGGCTTTTGGACAAAGTAGAAGACGACCCAGCGGCCCGAAGCCGGCGCCTGCCACGTCAGGTTTCCTTGTTCGTCGACGGCAGCGCGCAGATCGACTGCCGACGCGGCGTCGAAGCTCCGCTCGGTGCCCCGGTAAGCGGCCGCGTACCGGACTTCTCCATGTCCGTAAGGATGCTCGATCACGACCTTTTTGCCGGCTGCCGCCTCTTTGACGACAACGGCAAGCCCCTGCGCCTCCAGCTCGGGATGCTCGCCCAGCACCAGACCGCCCGCCGTGCCGCTCGGATATCCTCTTTCGTCATAGATCCATACGCGGAGCCCGAGCTTGTCGATCGCATAAGCAACGTTTTGCTTCAGAATCTCCCAAAACTCCTCGTTTTTCAGGTAGCCGTTGTAGTCGACGTTCGTCACCATGCCGCCGTAGCCCAGATCGCTCAGCTTCTTGATGATGCCGGTATGCAGCTTATCGTGAATCATGAGCAGCGGCCGGTACCGGACGTCCGGATCGGCAAACTGCGCTTCGTCGAAGGCGGCCGGCTTCGGCCGTTCGGCGCCTGGTCCGGCCCCCGTCTCGGACGCCCCCTGGACGCCCCCGCCTGCAGCCGTCGCTTCTCCTCCGGTCGCCGCCGGTGACGCCGACGCATTCGCGTTTTTCTCTTGGCCTTGCGCCTGCTCCTGTCCCTGCACGGTCTCCACTCTCTTATCGTTTCCTTTCCCTTGTCCCGTGAAATAGAGAAAGCACAACAACGCCGCTATCCCGAGCAAAGCCGCCGCAATCGCATTCCGCATTCGATGATTCATGTCTCTCTCCCCCTGGCGAGTCTCGTCATGGCGGCGATCCCGCGAAATTCGCATTCTCGCCGCCCTGACCGCCGCTCTTTATGTCATCGCGCTAATTCACCGTCACGCTGTCGACGAACGCCGTATTGTCCCCTGTCGTCGCCCCTTTGAACTTGATGACGTGCGTACCGGCTGTCGCAAAGAAGGCACGTGTCTCGAATGCTGCGAAGGTGCCTGTGGACGGAGAGAACGTGCCGATTTTCCTGTTGTCGAAAAAAACATCGAACGTCTGCCGCCCTCCGAAGTTCGTCCGCATCGCCGCCTTGAAGCCGACGGTGTGCATGCCCGCATTCAAGGACACGCTTTGCTCGAATGCCGCATCATGCTGGATTAACGCTGTCTGCACGCCATCCGGCGCAGCTTGCGCGCCGAAGTCCGAGCCGTTGCGCTGCACGCCCGTATAGTTCGCGAACGTCCAGCCGCTTGTAATCGGCCCGTACGTGTAATTCGCCGTGACAGGCGCTTCGAACCCGGCGTTGGCCACCGTCACCCCGCCTGACGTATTCGTAAGCGAGATCCGGTCGATATTCATCGTGCCGGTATTGGCGAACGGATCCAGGCGCAGCTGCTTGATCGTCCCGCTCCAGCCGCTGACGGTCCCCATATCGACCACGTAGTCGGCATACCCCGTCATGTTCGGCGCGATCGCGAACTTCTTGGACTTCGCTTCCGTGAAAACCGAGTCCGCGTTCGTCTTGAAGAACACTTGCGCCTCGGTGGCGGCGGTATTGTTTTTCAGACGAATCTTGAAGAAGCGATTGGACGCGGACAAGCCCAAGCCCTCGGCCGAGATCATATAGGGATCTCCGCCTGTCGAAGTCAGCGTCAGGATGCCGCCGGATACGTTACCCGCCAGTTCGTTGGCCATCACCCATTGCTGATAGTCGGCCGGCGAGGCTGCGACGCCAAAGTCCCAGTCCTGCGCGCCGTAAGTGGCGTTGCCCGAATACGTAAGCGTGGCCGGCTGCGCATTAAACGTGCCCGCGGACGGCTTGAAGTTGACGAACTGGTTGTTTTGCACCGTTCCCGTCGAATTGCCCAGGATACGAACCGCGAAGTTCTCGTCCGCGACGCCCGGACTTTTGGCGTAGTTGGCGATCGTATTGTTTTCCATCGTCAGATTGGTGTTGACGCCCCCGTTGTTGAAAATAAATACGCCTTCGGCGTCGGTGTCGTGAATGTAATAGTTTTTCAGCGTAATATGGTCGTTCGCGCCTTCATAGTCGAAGCCGACGCCGTCGTAGGCGGCCGTGTTCCTGCGAATGTTCGCCAGCTCCCCGCCGTCGAAGGTCAGGTTGCGGCATACCTGAACGATAATGCCGCCGACGCCGAACGGATTGTACGCCGTGCCGAGGCCGTTTACGCGCAGATTGGATATCGTCCCGTCGTCGATCCAATGGAAATCGAAGCCCCACATGCCGCCGTTTTCCGTATACAGATTCGACATGACGACGTTTTTGATGGCCGGCGCGTTCACCTCATGCATGTAGCCGGTGCCGACCCGCCCGAAGAAGTTGGCCGTATCGCAGTCGTAAAAGCTCGAGTTGGTCAGCGAGAAGCCGTCCAGTGCGGTCCGTTTGATGCTAAAGTCCGTGGCATCCCCCAGCACGCCTCCCGGCCAGGGCTGCAGGCCGCGCACGTCCACACCGGCGGAGACGTGATTGTAGGTTTCAGGCGCGCTATTGTACGTATGGTTCATATGCCGGAAAATCATGTTGTCGATGGCGATATGGCTCTTGTCGTACACGTCGTTGTACGTCAGCATGATGCCCGTCATCGCGTTTTGCAGCTCCAGACCTGAGATATTCCAGCCGCCGAGACCGTTCAGCGAAATGCAGATCGCATCGACGATGCCCGGCGCTATCACCGGCTTGGCTCCCGTCCCGTAGGCGGACAGGGTGATCGGCGAGGCGACTGTGCCTTCCCCATGCAGCGTCAGCGTTTGTCCGGTCCACGTATCTCCCGTCTTCAGCAGGATTTGGTCCCCCGGACTGAACGTTGCGGCGGACACCTTGGCGAGCGTCTTCCAGGGCGCCGCCGAACTCGTACCGGCGTTCGCATCGTTCCCTGCGGAATCGCTTACATAATACGTCGCAGCTGCCGCTTCGCCGCTTCGTACGGCGAACAGCAACAGCAGCGCGAAGGCGGCACAGCCCAGCAGGTAGACCGTTTTCTTTCCCATCATCCCAGCTCCTCTTGTCATCGAATGGTTACAAATGGGCCGATCGAATTTAAAAATAGCATGGTATCGCAGCTGCTTCTATCAGGATGTGGTCGAATGCTATTCACTTTTGGGCGGAGGAGGCTGCCGCGGGATAAAAGAAAAGACGCCGCATCCGCAGGAAGCGGTGCGACGCCAAGTCTACAAATCTTTATGCGTCAATGCCCAGAGGGAGCGATTGCTGACGGAAAGCGAAGTCGCTCCCGCGTTCAGCGCCGCTGCCGCCTCGGAGGGATTGTCGATCAAGCCGCTCGCGACGACGGGAATGTCGGGGAGCGTGTCTGCGAAGGCGCCGATAATTTTGGGTAACGCGCCGGGCATGATCTCGACCGCGTCGGGGCGGAGCGATTCGGCCAGCGACAAGCCCGCGGACAGCGCGCGCGAATCGATGACGAACAGATGCAGTATCGCGTGCAATCCGATTCGCTTCGCCTCTTTGATCAGATGGGCCTTGGGCGTGACGACGCCGTCAGCACCGATCCAGTCTCGAAGAAGGACAAGACTCTCCTTGTCGGTGCTCGACAGCCCGCGCACGAGGTCCAGATGGACGAACACGCCTTTTCCGCGGGACCTCGCAGCCTCGGCGAGACGCGCGACCGCGTCCACGGTGCCGTCCATGACGAACAGATTGGCGGCGCCGCTCGCGAGCGCCTGCTCGCCGGCTTCTTGCGAGCGGACCGCGGCGATGACCGGACTTTGCGCCAGCCGGTGCAGCAGCGTCATGCCTGCTCCGCTTTTCCGGCCGAATCGTCCGCCCCGCTCGCGGGCAGCAGTCGGATGACCCGATAGCCGCCGTCGAAGCCGGCCGCTGTCACATACTGGCGCGAGCCTCTGCCAAAAGCATCTTCGTGGGCGAAGTGTACATGACCGCAGAAGATGCCGATCAGGTTGTCTGCCGGATTGCTCAGCAGCAATTCGTAATAAGCGAGCGTTGCCTCTCCCGGCGGCTCCACCTGCCATTGCTTCATCAGGCCTGCATCCCAGCCCTGCGCAGCCATCATAATGGGGGATCCCCAACTGCGGACGACATCCGGCAACAGCGAAGGCACGTAGATCGGGATGTGCATAAACAGCAGCGTAGGCAGACCCCTCGACAGCGCTTGTCTAAAGGCGGCCAGCTGCGCTTCCGAGATTTGATAAGTGCTGTTGTCGACTGCGACCAGCAGCACGCCGCCGATCTCAAGCGCTCGAAATGCCGGGTCTCCCGCCGTAAACGGGCCGAACTTGGGGTATTGTTCGGAGCGGGTTGCTTCTCCCCACGGACGGCCGGGATATTCCCAATCGTGATTGCCTGGCGTGTACAAGTAAGGCGCTCGCAAACCCGACAGCCTTTTTTCCAGAAAAGCCAAATTCCCCGCAGTCGCTCCGTTCACGATATCCCCCGTCAGAACAACGCCGTCAGCCTGCAGGTCATCCGCATAGGCGAGCGCCTTGTCGAATCGGGTCTGCGTATCCAGCGCGTCGAAGTTGTAAAGCCGAATGGACTCCGCCAACGTCTCGGTCCCTTCCGTCAGATCGGAAGCATTCATGTGGCTATCCGTCACGTGCAGCAGGGTGACCGGCGCCGGCAATCCAGCAACGCGGATGATCGTCTGCCTGTCGCTGTTCGTTCGTACATGCTCATACCTCAAGTTTATCTCCTCCATGACGCAGCGCTTGTTCGATTTCCGTCAAGCTTCGTATAACCATATCCGCCATAGGGCGTTCTTCCGCAGGGATCCCCTGATTCGCATCGCCGGCCGACATAGCTAACCATAACGTACATAGCCCCGCTTGCTTGGCCCCCGTTATGTCAGTATCGTAGTTGTCTCCGACCATCGCCGCACTTTCGATCCCTCCACCGCACCGCTCGAGCGCACAATGAAACAAATACGGCTCCGGCTTGCCTACGTATATCGCCTTCTTTTTTGTAGCCGTCTCGAGCGCAGCCGCGAGTGCGCCCGTCTCCGGCACCGGATGGCCGCCCTCGCCCGGATGACAGGCATCCGCATTCGCGGCGAATAGCATTGCCCCGGCAGAGACCGCTTGGGTCAGCCATTCCAGCTTCTTATAAGTGAAGGCCGGATCGAGCCCGACGACCGCCGCGTCCACCATGCCCTTATCGCCCGGCTCCAGCACATGATGTCCGGCTTCCCGAAGCGCCGCCACGAATGCATCGCTCCCAGCCGCCGCCAGCTTCAGACAGCCATGGCGCTCCCTAATGTAAAGCCCCGTATATTCAGTCGCCGTCACGATCTCGCTGGGCAAAACCTGGATGCCCATGCGGCTTAGCTTACTGGCGATTTCGGCCGCCGAATGCCTGGAGTTGTTCGTAATGAATTGAATGCGTCTGCCTGCGGATTCGAGTGCTTTTAACGCTTTTCGCGCGCCCGGCATCGGCTCCCCGCCGCGGTAGAGCGTTCCGTCCAGATCGAACAGCCATGTACGAATGCCGGATAGCGCTCTAGCTTTTATTTCGCCTGACATGCTTGATTACCTCCCCGGTCTTTGGGCAACAAAAAAACTCCACACGGCAAACGAAGCGGATTCGCACCGCTAGCGTCAGCCGTCTGGAGTTATCGCTTGTCCTTGGCCCCAAATCGACGAGGCCAGTATATCACGTAGCGCGCATCGCGGGCAATAGCAATTGCCAGCGTTTTCAATTACCGTTGTTTCGGCTGCGATTTGGAGGTAAACTTTGACTATGATTGTTGACGATGAGAGGAGCATTGCCTTGGCCCCGCAATATTCGATTGCTTATCAGGCTGGCCGTATCGACGAGAAGGAATGGAAGGACATTCAACCTGCTTATATTACTAACTATCTATGGGAAAAGGACACGATCGCGCCTTATCGTCCGGAGACGTATGCTCAGCTTTGCTGGACGGAAGATGCGCTTCACGGCAGATTCGTTTGTTATGAAGAATCCCCTGTCATTCGCCATTCAGGCGCCAACGCACCGGTTTACCGCGACAGCTGCGTCGAGTTTTTCCTGCAGCCAATGCCGGAGACAGACCCGCGCTATTTGAATTTCGAATTCAACGCAGCAGGCACGCTGCTGCTTGGTCTCGGCGTAGACCGTGAAGATCGGGACATGTCTTACGGACTGGAGCCCGAACGATTCTCTATCGTGGCCGAACGCGGACTTGCCGACGAAGCGGGCCGTATCTACTGGACGTTATCCTTCCGTATTCCGCTCGATTGGCTGGCCGAAGTATTTCCCGGCTTTTCCGCCGCCCCGGGCCTTGCGTTCAAGGGCAACTTCTACAAGTGTGGAGACGAGACGCCCCATCCACACTACTTGTCCTGGTCCCGCATCGACGTCCCGACGCCGAATTTCCACCTGAGCGCCTACTTCGGTACACTCGCCTTTCGCTGACGCCATAAAGTGGGGGCGAAGCCTATGCTTCGTCCTCACTGTTGCGATAGCCGCCGCTTTTCCTGAATAACTTTCTAAACCTGCTCGAGAAATTGCCCCTCAGACCGTTGGCAGCCTGTCCGTTCACGATTCCGTCGTCGCCTCGAATGTTCTCAAATAATGATGCAAATCAAAATTTTTCATCTTTTGGGCGCAGCAAAATTTATACTTCGCTCCGCTACCGCAAGGGCAAGGCTCATACACATTCGCTGGCGCGTATTTTTCTCGAATCGCCTTTTTCAAATCAGTCAGATCCTCCGTATAGTCCATGCCCAATATATAATTCCAGGTAAAATGTTCGCATACTTGTGTAACCTGTGCCGCTCGATCAGGAGAGTTCAACTTGACCACAATCGGCTGATGCGCGGACCCCCATCCCTTCTCCGGATAAGCCTTCTTCTCTGTCATTGCCGTCTGCTCCCCATCGATCGGCAAAGGCTCGGATACAAACTTGTTTAGCAATCGTTCATGATCGGGCATTTCGTCTAACCGCCCGCCCATATAAAACTCAGCTACTGGCAGGAAGGACTCCACATCACCGGAACGCAAGGCAAATTCATAGGATTGTAAAGCAGGTGATTGCGGAGACGCCGTTTCATTGCTCTCTCTTGTTGCTGCAAGCTCCTCTTCCGTAGGCAGAAAGGAAACTTTATTTTGAAGCCCACGATTCATATCAAACAGCATGCTTAGCCCGTTTGCCAAAAGTTCGCGCAGCCTCAAAGAATCAAGCTTGGTGTAAAAACGAGCATATGCGAGAGACTGACGCAGATGCTTCGCGGCAAGCTCCCATTCCTCAATATCAAACAGCAAACTGCCCAACGAATAGTGAGATTCTACCTGCGCCTGGTCGATGCTGATCGAATACTCGAACACGGCTGCCGCCAAATCCGGCCTTCCACCCTTAATATACAAGTTGCCCAATTTGTTCCATAGCAAACTGTTGTCAGGCTCTTTCCTGAGCTGCTTTAAAAAACCTTCTTCGCCTTGCGTTGCCCATTGCGGGCTCATACCGTTATGCAATTGTATCCTGCCAATCATATATCCTGAATCCAGGTCTTCTTTCTCAAACTTGGCCCGTAACACATACCCCATTAACTCAATTCCGAAAAATGCCGTGGTAAATTCCCATGCCCCCGCAGCATTACACTCGACACAACGAAAATAACCGGTAAATTGTGAGTGGTCGAGTAGGCTCCTCATATTTTGCTGTGGATCCGAGCCTGATTTAGCTGCATCTTCCGCCGCTTTTTTCCAGCCGCCGACGTCCAATACAATTAATCCGAGATCATAGTTTCCCACGTAACCGCAGTGTCCGCACCTTAGCCGCTGCTTATTCGGCTTATAAAACGGCTTGATCCTGTTTAAGTGTTTTACAACCAGCTTTTTTGCACTTCCGGGCAGCATCGTTACTGTCGGAGTCTTACCCGTCAGAGGCTTCATGCCAGTCATCAACGTAATAAGATCCGGATGAAATCCTTTCCCCTTGCCCATTGGATCTCTCCTTTAAGCTTATTTTTCGAATGAGAGAAGAAAACAAATAAAACCTTTAGCTCGAATGAACTAAAGGTTAATCACTTTCATATGGTGCGCGTAGAGGGACTTGAACCCCCACGGTTGCCCGCCAGATCCTAAGTCTGGTGCGTCTGCCAATTCCGCCATACGCGCATATGGCCAATGAAAAGCCGCTTGTAAAAACCAAATGGCTGGGGATCTAGGATTCGAACCTAGGAGTGACGGAGTCAAAGTCCGTTGCCTTACCGCTTGGCTAATCCCCAACGGATAAGATAATGGATGGTGGAGGCTGAGGGGATCGAACCCCCGACCCTCTGCTTGTAAGGCAGATGCTCTCCCGGCTGAGCTAAGCCTCCGTATGTATGGTGACCCGTGGGGGAATCGAACCCCCGTTACCTCCGTGAAAGGGAGGTGTCTTAACCGCTTGACCAACGGGCCATAAAGCTGGAGCTCTCAACCGGGATCGAACCGGTGACCTCATCCTTACCATGGATGCACTCTACCTACTGAGCTATGAGAGCTTATGTTTTACAGAGCTTGCGCCCTGAAAACCGGATGCGAAACGAACCTGCGCTTAGAAATGCTCTTGCCTGTGCGGCTTGCCGTTTGTTCCTAGATCGGAACAGTAGGATAAGCCCTCGACCGATTAGTACTCGTCAGCTGCACGCATTGCTGCGCTTCCACCCCGAGCCTATCAACCTCGTGTTCTCCAAGGGGTCTTACTAATTGGGAAATCTCATCTTGAGGCGGGCTTCGCGCTTAGATGCTTTCAGCGCTTATCCCTCCCGCACTTGGCTACCCAGCGATGCTCCTGGCGGAACAACTGGTACACCAGCGGTGCGTCCATCCCGGTCCTCTCGTACTAAGGACAGCCCCTCTCAAATTTCCTACGCCCGCGACAGATAGGGACCGAACTGTCTCACGACGTTCTGAACCCAGCTCGCGTACCGCTTTAATGGGCGAACAGCCCAACCCTTGGGACCTACTTCAGCCCCAGGATGCGATGAGCCGACATCGAGGTGCCAAACCTCCCCGTCGATGTGGACTCTTGGGGGAGATAAGCCTGTTATCCCCAGGGTAGCTTTTATCCGTTGAGCGATGGCCCTTCCATTCGGTACCACCGGATCACTAAGCCCGACTTTCGTCCCTGCTCGACTTGTAGGTCTCGCAGTCAAGCTCCCTTATGCCTTTGCACTCTTCGAATGATTTCCAACCATTCTGAGGGAACCTTGGGGCGCCTCCGTTACGCTTTAGGAGGCGACCGCCCCAGTCAAACTGTCCGCCTGACACGGTCCCTTCACCGGATTCACGGTGACAGGTTAGAACCTAGATACGATCAGGGTGGTATCCCAACGGCGCCTCCATTGAAGCTTGCGCTCCAACTTCTTAGGCTCCCACCTATCCTGTACAGACCGTACCCAAGTTCAATATCAAGCTACAGTAAAGCTCCATGGGGTCTTTCCGTCACGTCGCGGGTAACCTGCATCTTCACAGGTACTAAAATTTCACCGGATCTCTCGTTGAGACAGCGCCCAAGTCGTTACGCCATTCGTGCGGGTCAGAATTTACCTGACAAGGAATTTCGCTACCTTAGGACCGTTATAGTTACGGCCGCCGTTTACTGGGGCTTCGGTTCACAGCTTCGGGTTGCCCCTAACCGCTCCCCTTAACCTTCCAGCACCGGGCAGGCGTCAGCCCGTATACTTCGCCTTACGGCTTCGCACAGACCTGTGTTTTTGCTAAACAGTCGCTTGGGCCTATTCACTGCGGCCCCCTCGGGCTATTCACCCTACCGAGGCACCCCTTCTCCCGAAGTTACGGGGTCATTTTGCCGAGTTCCTTAACGAGAGTTCTTCCGCGCGCCTTAGAATTCTCTTCTCGCCTACCTGTGTCGGTTTGCGGTACGGGCACCTTCTCCTGGCTAGAGGCTTTTCTCGGCAGCGTGAGCACGGAACCTTCGGTACTGTAATTTTCCCTCCCCATCACAGCTCAAGGTTAAAGCATGCGGATTTGCCTACATGCACCCCTCACTGCTTGGACGAGCTATTCCATCAGCTCGCGTTCTTGCCCTCCTGCGTCCCCCCATCGCTCATAACGGATTACGGTGGTACAGGAATTTCAACCTGTTGTCCTTCGACTACGCCTTTCGGCCTCGCCTTAGGTCCCGACTTACCCTGAGCGGACGAACCTTCCTCAGGAACCCTTAGGCTTTCGGCGGACAGGATTCTCACCTGTCTTTTCGTTACTCATACCGGCATTCTCACTTGAATGCAGTCCACCGGTCCTCTCGGTCCGACTTCAACCCGCATTCAACGCTCCCCTACCCAAGTCGTAGTCTTCACTTCACACTGGTGATGTGTTTAGCTGGGCGCATTTGGTCAGAATCTTTGAACAACCTTAGCGGTTGATTCTGACGAAATGTCCCGGCGTTCCACCAGAACAAAGTGAAGACTACGACATGCCATAGCTTCGGTGGTGTGTTTAGCCCCGTTACATTTTCGGCGCAGAGTCACTCGACCAGTGAGCTATTACGCACTCTTTAAATGGTGGCTGCTTCTAAGCCAACATCCTGGTTGTCTTCGCAACTCCACATCCTTTCCCACTTAACACACACTTGGGGACCTTAGCTGATGATCTGGGCTCTTTCCCTCTTGACGACGGATCTTAGCACTCGCCGTCTGACTCCCGAGCATACATCCATGGCATTCGGAGTTTGACTGGACTTGGTAACCCTTGGCGGGCCCCGCACCCAATCAGTGCTCTACCTCCATGATGCTAAATCTCGAGGCTAGCCCTAAAGCTATTTCGGGGAGAACCAGCTATCTCCGAGTTCGATTGGAATTTCTCCCCTACCCCCACGTCATCCCAGAGCTTTTCAACGCTCACGAGTTCGGGCCTCCAGTAAGTGTTACCTCACCTTCACCCTGCACAGGGGTAGATCACCCGGTTTCGGGTCTACGACTACGTACTAAAGCGCCCTATTCAGACTCGCTTTCGCTGCGGCTCCGTCTCTCCGACTTAACCTCGCACGTAAACGTAACTCGCCGGTTCATTCTACAAAAGGCACGCCATCACCCCTAGATCGGGCTCTGACTTCTTGTAAGCGCACGGTTTCAGGTTCTTTTTCACTCCGCTCCCGCGGTGCTTTTCACCTTTCCCTCACGGTACTGCTTCACTATCGGTCGCCAGGGAGTATTTAGCCTTGGCAGATGGTCCTGCCGGATTCCCACGGGGTTTCTCGTGTCCCGCGGTACTCGGGATCCGTCTCGGAGGGGATAGACTTTCGGCTACAGGGCTTTTACCTTCTATGCCGGACCTTTCCAGATCTCTTCGCCTAACCTATCCCTTTGTAACTCCATGTGAGACGTCCCACAACCCCTGAGAGCAAGCTCTCAGGTTTGGGCTAATCCGCTTTCGCTCGCCGCTACTGACGGAATCACTCTTGTTTTCTTCTCCTCCAGGTACTTAGATGTTTCAGTTCCCTGGGTGTGCCTCCTATGCAGCTATGTATTCACTGCATGGTGACTGGGCATGACCCCAGCCGGGTTTCCCCATTCGGACATCCCCGGATCAAAGCCTGCTTACGGCTCCCCGAGGCAATTTCGCTGTTCGCCGCGTCCTTCTTAGGCTCCTGGCGCCTAGGCATCCTCCGTGCGCCCTTAATAGCTTAACCTAACGCTCCGAGTTGTCGATGTCACAGCGTTCTCCGATCCATCCGTCTCACCGCTTGCGCAGTGCGACCGATCCTCGAAAGGCTGTTCCATGCGACATCTCTTCGCTCTCAGCTAGCCAACAAGGCATTGTAGAGAATTTCTAATTTGCGCATTTTCGTTTCGCTATCCGGTTTTCAAAGAACAAGTTCTGCCCTCCGCCCATCTGACCAGCAGGCTGTGCGGAGAATAAAGATGGTGGAGACTAACGGGATCGAACCGTTGACCCCCTGCGTGCAAGGCAGGTGCTCTCCCAGCTGAGCTAAGTCCCCATGGGAAGTATTCAATTGAAGCTTGGTGGTGGGCCTTAGTGGACTCGAACCACCGACCTCACCCTTATCAGGGGTGCGCTCTAACCAGCTGAGCTAAAGGCCCGTATGATATGGCCAGTCTCGCTGGCTTCATCCCGATTCCGATGAAGGAATCAAGACCGGCTTGGCGACGTCCTACTCTCCCAGGACCCTGCGGTCCAAGTACCATCGGCGCTGGAAGGCTTAACGGTCGTGTTCGAGATGGGTACGCGTGGAACCCTTCCGCCATTATCACCAAACCGGTATTGCTGAAGGATTTCTCCTTCAAAACTGAACTCGAGCGATTAAAACAACGGACTTCGTATTGCCCCGAAGGGCTCCTTAGAAAGGAGGTGATCCAGCCGCACCTTCCGATACGGCTACCTTGTTACGACTTCACCCCAATCATCTACCCCACCTTCGACGGCTGGCTCCCTTGCGGGTTACCCCACCGGCTTCGGGTGTTGTAAACTCTCGTGGTGTGACGGGCGGTGTGTACAAGACCCGGGAACGTATTCACCGCGGCATGCTGATCCGCGATTACTAGCAATTCCGACTTCATGCAGGCGAGTTGCAGCCTGCAATCCGAACTGAGACCGGCTTTGGTAGGATTGGCTCCGGATCGCTCCTTCGCAGCCCGTTGTACCGGCCATTGTAGTACGTGTGTAGCCCAGGTCATAAGGGGCATGATGATTTGACGTCATCCCCGCCTTCCTCCGGTTTGTCACCGGCAGTCGATCTAGAGTGCCCACCCAAAGTGCTGGCAACTAAATCCAAGGGTTGCGCTCGTTGCGGGACTTAACCCAACATCTCACGACACGAGCTGACGACAACCATGCACCACCTGTCTCCTCTGCCCCGAAGGGAAGGCCTATCTCTAGACCGGTCAGAGGGATGTCAAGACCTGGTAAGGTTCTTCGCGTTGCTTCGAATTAAACCACATACTCCACTGCTTGTGCGGGTCCCCGTCAATTCCTTTGAGTTTCAGTCTTGCGACCGTACTCCCCAGGCGGAGTGCTTAATGTGTTAACTTCGGCACCGAGGGGTGGACCCCCCCAACACCTAGCACTCATCGTTTACGGCGTGGACTACCAGGGTATCTAATCCTGTTTGCTCCCCACGCTTTCGCGCCTCAGCGTCAGTTACAGTCCAGAGAGCCGCCTTCGCCACTGGTGTTCCTCCACATCTCTACGCATTTCACCGCTACACGTGGAATTCCGCTCTCCTCTTCTGCACTCAAGTCTCCCAGTTTCCAGTGCATCACGGGGTTGAGCCCCGCACTTAGACACCAGACTTAAAAGACCGCCTGCGCGCGCTTTACGCCCAATAATTCCGGACAACGCTTGCCCCCTACGTATTACCGCGGCTGCTGGCACGTAGTTAGCCGGGGCTTTCTTCTCAGGTACCGTCATCGAATGTGCAGTTAACACATCCTTATTCTTCCCTGGCAACAGAGCTTTACGACCCGAAAGCCTTCCTCACTCACGCGGCGTTGCTCCATCAGGCTTGCGCCCATTGTGGAAGATTCCCTACTGCTGCCTCCCGTAGGAGTCTGGGCCGTGTCTCAGTCCCAGTGTGGCCGTTCACCCTCTCAGGTCGGCTACGCATCGTCGCCTTGGTGAGCCGTTACCCCACCAACTAGCTAATGCGCCGCAGGCCCATCCCAAAGCCACAGCTTGCACCGTGTTTCTCAGCAAGATGATGCCACCTCGCTGCCTATCCGGTCTTAGCATTCGTTTCCGAATGTTATCCCAGTCTTTAGGGCAGGTTGCCTACGTGTTACTCACCCGTCCGCCGCTAATCTCATCAGGAGCAAGCTCCATCAAAGATCCGCTCGACTTGCATGTATTAGGCACGCCGCCAGCGTTCGTCCTGAGCCAGGATCAAACTCTCCATAAAGGGTAGTTCAATATAGCTCATTTCATTGCTGGTATAACTTTTGCTTCCGCCCCGAAAGGCTTCAGCGTCCGTTTGTTTTAACGCTCGATGTTCAGTTTTCAAGGAGCAATCTTGTCTTCGTTAGCGATATCTCCTCGCAACGGCGACTTTTATAATATATCACAGCGAGCCCAGACATTGCAACTTGTAAGATTTGTAAATCATCTTTTCCTTCGTTGCTGTCGCTTGTCCGCTCTCCCCTTCAGGTGGGGCGTTAGATAATTTATCACATTAAGTCGTATATCGTCAACCTTTTTATTCCGCATTTTCTGAATCTTTTAAAACCTAGCCTTAAGCCGCTTTATGAGCGTTGATTGCGAAGCCCCGAAGCGTATCTGGAGAGCTCTCTCGGCGCAGCAATACGCGCGTACATTCTGAATATCGTCTTGTACCGCTTGAAGATCGCTTCCTTAACGGGGCCTTCCATTCTCCGGTCGCCCAGATCGAGCAGCATCTCGTCGAGCTCCTTGCGAAGCATATAATCCAGCTCTCTGCATTCTTTGTCGGTGAACATCATTCCCAGCATCTTACCGTTGGCCTCCTGTGCAATCCCAGCATCGCGTGCGGCGGTCCGCCTTTAAGCGTTTTACTGTTATGCACCAATTCAGCCTGATTTATGACAGGGTACGCTGCAAAAAAATCAGGACTTCACGAGATACAGCGTCAGCGTGCTCTCTATTACCGCAGCTACGAGCAGCAACAGCGCCACAACGGCATAGATCGCTACCGAGCCCTTCATCGCTTCGGCTAATCCGGACCAAGGCTTGGATTTTCCCGTTAAGGAACGCCCGATGCCTTGCAGCAAGCGAACGCCGAGCAATATGCCGTAAGCCCCCGCGAGAAAGACGGCAGGCAGCTCCAGAATGCCATGCGGCAGTATCCCCCTTACGATCACGGACCAAAGATTAGTGCCTTCATTCGCCATTTGTCCGAACAAGTATCCCATTACGAGTCCATTCATCGCCAGCGTAAATAAAGGCATGATGCACGCCAAAATGCCGAGATACATCGCAAACGCTGTAGCTACGAGATTGTTTACAAGAATCAGCCAGAACATCGCAAGGCTCACATTGTCCGATTCGTTAGCCCGCTTCGCGATGTCGCTTATGCTTTGAAGCTGCTTGTCGAGCCAGCCGATGTCTCCGTTCGACATGGCACCTGCGAACAGGCTGGCAAAAAAAATGACGGCTGCCGCCCAGAAGTAAGGCTTGACGTCCGTCCAGGCTTGCCGAAGCGTTTTTTTAATCAATTCGAATCTCCCCTTCGCTCGCTTATCATAACTTGCTATGGGTCAAGCATACATTGCAATTAGAACAAGCTGTAGCGTCCAAGCCTTATTCTAACTTCTAATCGAGAGGGGATCGGAATCATGAACTACTTTTTCGTATGGAGCGGCCGCCGTATCAAGCGGTACTTTTTCCTCACGCTCGCCGTATTGCTGTCTGCGGGGGTGATCTGGACGGAAAGGGACAACATCAGCGTATTCGCCCCGCATCCGCCGGCTGCCGTCTATAGCGTGCCGACCGATCGCAAAGTCGTAGCGTTGACCTTCGATATCAGCTGGGGCGAGAAAAGGGCGCAGCCGATTCTGGATATCCTAAAGGAGAAGAACGTAAAAAACGTGACGTTTTTCCTGTCTTCTCCCTGGAGCAAGACGCATCCGGACATCGTCCAGAACATCGTGGACGGCGGCTACGAGATCGGCAGTCATGGCCATAAGCACGTGAACTACAGCCAATTGAGCGACGATGAGATCCGCAAGCAAATTCAGACGGCCCATGGCATGCTCTCCGACCAGACCGGCAAAAGTCCGAACCTGATTCGGATGCCGAACGGAGACTTCGATAAGCGAGTACTTAGAATCGCAGAGGATTTGAACTATAAAGTCATTCAGTGGGATACGGACTCGCTCGATTGGAAAAATCCCGGCGTAAATGCGATTGTGCAGCGCGTCGTGACCAAGGCTCATCCCGGGGACATCATTTTGCTGCATGCGAGCGACTCTTGTCTGCAAACGCATGAAGCGCTGCCGCAAATCATCGATCAGCTCCGCGCCAAAGGCTATGAGTTCGTGACCGTGTCTCAATTAATGAGTCAAACCGATACCAAGGGACAGACCGTCCAAGACAAGCAAACGTGGAATCAAGTCGCTTAATTGATCAGGATTCAGTGACTGCCCGCTTCGGTCTTTAGCTTCTGCGCGGCACGCGGGACGCTCAAGATATGGTGCAAGCGCAAGATCTGATAAGCGTTGCATACGAAAATCGGAACGAGCGTAAACGTCAGCTGCGTCCAAAGCCCCCCTGACCGAAAGCCGGGCAAGCCCTCGATCGTTGTTACGGCGATCATGAAAAACAAAGTCGGAATCCATGCGCCGGAAGTCGTCTCCTTCACCTTGCGCCAGGCGACCCCGAGCGCACCGATCACCAGCAGCAATGGCACGATCCAATAAGCATTGGGCGGAAACTCGCTGTCGTGCGTCCAGTAAACAATCTCGGCCAACACGAATAACGCGACAAAGCCTTGAAGCGCCACCCATAAATAAGGACGCTTGATGATGCTTCGGGCAATGTAATTCAACATCAGGTACGCAAAAAAGCCCATATGTGCGAAAGCGCCGAAGGAAAGGCCCGCCAGCGCCATCATAATCACATTAAACGTCCAGCCTTTTGCGCCTCCGATTTGAAAATCCGGATCGCATACCATCATCACGACGCCCGTGATCAATGCGGCGCCGCCGCCGATGAGAATCGTCGTGCCGAACAAGGTCATCCATTTACGCAAATTCAATTGTATTCCTCCCCCGTCAGTACAAAAACATTTTACCATGTCCGTCCCAAAAAGCCATGAAGTCTTCCTTATAATCGGCCTGTCGAAGTCGCATACTACGATCAAATTCCCGGAAAGGGTGATGATCGCATTATGCGGCTTCGCTTGTGGTGGACCGGCCTCGCCCTGACGGCCGTCATCCTGCTCTCTTCCTGCGGCCCGGAATCCAGCGCCAGCAGCGAGCAGATGAGTTATAAAGACGTCAAATCGATGGTGATCGACATCCTGGGCTCCCAGGAAGCGCAAGAAGCACTGGATAAAGCATCGACCGAAAAGTACGGAACCAGCTCCCTGCACGCGCAATCCTTGACACCCTCCGATCAAGAGCAGATTCGGACGGCCGTGAAGGACGTGCTGACCTCTTCCAATTATTCGAAGGTGCTTCGCGAAATCATGACCGACACGAAGTTCGCGGGCGAGTTCGCCAAGGCTGTCAGCAAGGATAACAAGCAAATTCATAAGGATCTGCTGAAGGATCCGACATATCAGCAAGAACTGGTGAATGTGTTTAAGACCGGGGATATGAAAACCGTCCTATTTGAAACGACCAAGACGGCCGAATATCGGAAGCAGATGATGAGCGCGGTTGGCGAAGCGATTCAGAATCCGGTTTTCAAGCTGGAGCTCATGAAGATTTTGCAAGACGTCGTGAAGGAGGAGCTGACGCCGAAGCCCGAGCAATCTAAAGGCGAGTCCGGCGGCAGCGGCGGTGAAAGCGGAGGCCAAAGCGGCGGGGATCAGTCCGGCGGTGGCGGTGGCGGCGACGGTGGCGGCGGTGGCGGCGGGCAATAACACAAAACGAAAACAACCGCCGGCGCAAATGCGTCGGCGGTTGTTTTTCGCTTTATCTGCCGCAGCGGGCGATCACTTCGTCCGCCAGCGCCAGGTATTCGCGGCCGATCGGATTGTCGGCCTTGTATACGGATGGTGAATAATCGGGCTCCGAGGGGTGATTGTCGGGCGCGCCCAACGGAAATTGCGCAAGCAGCGACGTATGGAGCGTATCGGCCAACATGCCGCCGCCGCCTCTTCCGAATACATAATCCCGCTCGCCGTTTTTTTCGTACCAAGCCATGTTCTCGACGACGCCGATGATCTCGTGCTCGGTCTTGATCGCCATCGCGCCGGCCCGCGCAGCGACGAAGGCAGCAGTCGCATGAGGTGTCGTCACGATGATCTCCTTGCTCTTCGGCAGCATCTGATGTACATCCAACGCGATGTCGCCAGTGCCTGGCGGTAGGTCGAGCAATAAATAATCGAGTTCGCCCCAAGCGATATCGGCAAAAAAATTGCGGAGCATTCTGCCAAGCATCGGGCCTCGCCATACGATCGGGCTGTTGTCTTCGACGAAGAAACCCATCGAGATCACCTTGACGCCGAACCGTTCGATCGGCTTGATCTTGTCGCCGACCTGCTCCGGCCGTTCTTCGATTCCCATCATGTCCGGCACGCTGAAGCCATAGATGTCGCCGTCGATGAGTCCGACCCGCTTGCCTCGGCGCGCAAGCGCGACAGCCAGATTGACCGTCACCGTGGACTTGCCGACGCCACCCTTGCCGCTTGCAATCGCAATCGACACGACGTCGCTGTCGGGACTAAGCAGCGGATGCTGCTCCAATCCGGCACTGTGTCCTTTGACTGGTGCCGCCGCTTTTTTCGTACCTGCCGCTGCCGCGGTCTCAGCCTGCCCGCCGTCACGGCGCGATTGCGCCTCGCTCTGCTCATGCTCCGTCATCGTCCGGATCCTCACGTGAGGCTTGCCCTCATGGATGGCGGCCAATGCCGTCGCGATCTCGGACTCGAGACGTGAAGCCTCGGCGATGCTGTCGGGATGGAGCACGGCCGTCAGCGAGATGCCGGTGTCGCGGACCACGATATCCCTAAGCAAACCTAAGCGGGCAAGAGGCTGCTTCAAGGATGGCTCTTCAAGCCCCTGTAACGCCTCGATTACATCTTCTCTCGTTGCCATTCGCGTTTCCCAACCTCCAACCGTTGCGCGTTATCTTGATTGTCTATTATAGCACAGTCGCGCATGACGAATGTGTGTCGGACAGGGAAAGTCTCCATACTGTAGTCTAATTGACGGTTGGAGGAGCTGCCGATTTGCCCTCGCCTTCTGCATATCGGAGGATGCCTCTGTAAAGGGCTGCCGCTACTTTCGTCTGGTACCCTTCGCCGGCCAGCAGGCGCGATTCGTTCGGATTGGACAAGAACCCGACTTCGACGAGCGCTGTCGGCATTTTCAATGCCTTTAAAAGGTATACATTATCCTTGGTCAGCGCTACGCGATTCGTATTGCCTACCGACTCCCTGATCTCGGCTTGCACCAATGTCGCGAGTCGTCCGCCCTCCGTGTTGGAGGGGTAATAAAACGTCTGCGCGCCGGACCATTTGGCAGACGGTACGCTGTTCATATGAATCGTAAGCGCGATATCCGGACGTTTCCCGACGATTAATGCGGTCCGCTTCAGCAGATCCTGGGTTTTGCGTTTGGAATAGCCCTTAACGTTCGGGTCCGCCAGATCGTGATCGCCCTCGCGCGTTAAATAGACGACGGCGCCTGCCTGCTGCAGGTAATCGCGAAGCTGCAGCACGAGCGCCATATTAATGTCTTTCTCGATCACGCCGTCGCGGCTCACCGCCCCTCCGTCCACGCCTCCGTGTCCCGCATCCAGCGCGATCGTCTTGCCCGTGAGCGGTGTCTTCAGGTAGCCTTGTCCGCCCGTCTCCAGCGCGGGAATCTCAGCCCATAGCAGAACGCCTAGAAGCGCGACAAGACCTGCCACGGCGGCGAGACGGACCGCTCCCTTGCGGGTGATCCATACGACGATTCTTTTTGAACGTTTGCTGCCCGCGTATCGTTGCCGCTCGTTCTGCCGCATAATAAAAACCACCCTGTCCATTTGATGTACGCTACATCTTATGGGACAGGGCGGTTATTTATGATCGTCCTTAGCGGTTGGCCGTCTCGGCGGACGCCGACATGCCCTCGATCAAGATCTGAGCGACTTCAGGTCTCGAAAACTCAGGCGGCGGGCAGATGCCGTCGCGCAGCAGCGCGCGCACCTTCGTGCCGGACAACGTGAGATGTTCTTCCTTATCGTGCGGGCAAGTCTTGCTCGAAGCCATGTTGCCGCACTTTTTGCAGAAGAAGCTGTGCTCGAAGTACAGCGGCGTGATGCCAAGCTCGTCCGCCGAAAAGGTTTTGAGCAAATCCTGCGCCTCGTACGTGCCATAATAGTCGCCTACGCCGGCATGGTCGCGGCCTACGATGAAGTGAGTACAGCCGTAATTCTTGCGAACCATGGCGTGGAAAATCGCCTCGCGCGGGCCTGCATAACGCATGGCAGCTGGAAATACGCCAAGGAATACGCGATCTTTCGGGTAATAATTCTCAAGCAAGGCGACATAGGAGCGCATGCGGACGTTAGCCGGCACGTCGTCGGACTTGGTCTCGCCCACGAGCGGGTTCAGGAAGAGCGCATCTACGATCTCCATCGCACACTTCTGAATGTACTCGTGCGCGCGGTGAACCGGATTGCGCGTCTGGAAGCCCACTACCGTACGCCAGCCTTTATCTGCAAAGATCTGACGGGTCTCGGCCGGGTCGAAGTAGTATTCCCCGAATTTCTCCGGCTGCGGACGGTTCAGCAATTGGACCGGTCCGCCGACATAGACGTTCGGACGCTCCATCAGCTTCACGACGCCAGGATGCTCCAGATCGTCCGTCTTGAATACCTGGATGGCTTCATGCTTCTTATCCGGCGTGTAGATGCTCTCGATATCGACGATGCCGTATACGACGCCGTCCTGCTCGCCCACAAGCGCCGCACGATCGCCGATCCCCAGACCGGCCGCCTGCTCTTCGCTCACCGTTAGCGTAATCGGAATGCTCCATACCGTGCCGTCCGCCAGACGCATGCGTTCAACGACGCTTTTGTAATCCTGCTCGTTCAGGAAGCCGGTCAGCGGGCTGAAAGCGCCGACGCCGATAAGATCAAGGTCCGAAATCGTCCAGGCGTTGACCGGAATCGACTTGAAGCTGCTCGCTTGAGCCAGCAGTTCGTCCCGTGCCGCCCCTTCAAGCACACGGTTGATCAGAGTGCCGCCATGCGGCTGAATCGTACTCATTGGATGTAGCTGCTCCTCTCGTAAGGCCGCTTATTTGTGCAGACCGCACTCTGTCTTCTCTTGACCTGCCCAACGTCCGGCGCGCGGATCTTCTCCCGGCATGACTTGGCGTGTGCAATACTCGCACCCGATGCTCGGATAGTGGTTGTCGTGAAGCGCGTTGTAAATAATATTGTTGGAACGGATGTAGTTCCATACGTCGTCGCTCGTCCACGAGGCGATCGGATTGAACTTGACAAGGCCGAACTTGGTGTCGTATTCAATCTTTTTGGCATTGGCGCGGGTAGGCGCCTGATCTCGGCGAATGCCGGTGATCCAAGCTTCATACTGCCCCAGAATGCGAGTTAATGGCTCGACCTTCCGGATATTGCAGCAAGCGTTGGCATCGACCTTCCATAGCTCGGGACCATGCTGTCCGGCCTGCTCCTCGGGCGTGATGAGCGGGCTTACGCGGACAAATTCCAGGTTATAATAAGCCGCGAGCTTGTCGCGGGTCTCATAAGTCTCTTTGAAGTGGAAGTCGGTATCGAGATAAAAAATGTCGCTCTTCGGGCTGATTTTCTGAAGCATATCGACCAGCACGACGTCCTCTGCGCCGAAGCTGCAGGCGAACGTAATGTTAGGGAATGTCTCAACGGCCCAGCGGATGACCGTCTCCGGCGAAGCATGCTCGAACTCTTCGGCTTTTTCGCGGATCAGCGCTTCTTTTTCAAGCAAATTCATATTCACTACCCCCTGTTGACAAGTAGGTGATGCCCTTCAATGCTTTAGTCTAAAAAATTATACGCTTCCTGAT
The DNA here is from genome assembly GCF_030014955.1 of Cohnella hashimotonis. Lineage (NCBI taxonomy): Bacteria > Bacillati > Bacillota > Bacilli > Caryophanales > Paenibacillaceae > Cohnella > Cohnella hashimotonis. The sequence continues at coordinate 92,575 of NZ_JAGRPV010000001.1, read as the reverse complement.
CGGAATATACAAGAATAAAATCGGCGTAAAAAAGCCCCGACATCGTCCGTAAAAGACGTCGAGGCTTGAAAGCATAAATTAACGCTTGGAGAACTGAGGCGCACGACGTGCAGCCTTGAGTCCGTACTTCTTACGTTCCTTCATACGTGGATCGCGTGTCAGGAAACCGGCTTTTTTCAGCGAGCCGCGAAGCTCGGGATCAGCCTTCAGAAGAGCACGGGAAATGCCGTGACGAATCGCGCCAGCTTGGCCTGCGATGCCGCCGCCGTTAGCCAGTACGATGATGTCGTACTTGCCAGAGGTCTCGGTCAGGTTCAGCGGTTGCTTAACGATCAGCTTGAGCGTCTCCAGACCGAAATACTCGTTGATGTCGCGCTTGTTGATCACGATGCGGCCTTCGCCGGGCACGAGACGTACGCGCGCTACCGAATGCTTGCGTCGGCCAGTTCCGATATATTGCACTTGAGCCATTGGTAGGTCCTCCCTCTCGATTAACCGCGAAGTTCGTAAACTTCAGGTTGTTGTGCTTGGTGCGGGTGCTCAGCGCCGGCGTATACCTTCAGCTTCGTCTGAAGCTGGTGGCCGAGCTTATTCTTCGGCAGCATGCCGTAAACGGCAAGCTCGATAATACGAGCAGGCTTCTTGGCAATCATGTCGCCAGCCGTCGTCGTCTTAAGACCGCCCGGGTAGTGCGAGTGCGTGTAGTATTTCTTTTGTTGGAGCTTCTTGCCCGTGAGGACAATCTTCTCGGCGTTGATGACGATGACGAAATCGCCCGTATCGACATGCGGCGTAAACTCCGGCTTGTGCTTGCCGCGAATCAGCGATGCAGCTTCCGTAGCCAGACGACCCAGCGTCTTGCCTTCAGCGTCGATGACATGCCACTTGCGTTCAACTTCGTTCGTCTTCGCCATGTACGTTGTGCGCATGTTACTTCCTCCTTCAATCCTGCTCTTATCCGTGATCGGCCTGTAGGCCTCATCGATTGCGTATCGGTTGGGAAAAACAAATGTTGCGATCGTCCGCTTCTGCGCCTCCATCTTCGGGAAGGAAAACGCGCGGCGCGCGACACACCGCTTCGCGTATTCTTCATCGGGGCCGTGGGAAGCCATGAAGAACACACAATGACTATTGTACATGATATCCCTGGGCATCGCAATACTAATTCATGCAATTTAACGCATTAATTATACGGCGGCTTCCAGTTCAACCCCCACTCGGGTCCGTACGCGACGCTGCACATCGTTAGACCGTACGGCACGGCCGTTGGACCGCTGATTGCACGGCTTTTGGCGGCAAGAATATCGGCGATGTCTTCCGGCTTCCGCTTGCCTTCCCCGACCTGAAGGATCGTCCCCGTGATGATGCGCACCATATTATAAAGAAATCCGTTTCCCGTAACGGTAATGCGTGCGACACCTCTTCCGGACGCTTCACTGTCGCCCGAAGCCGTGTCCACTTGCAAGGAAGCCTCGTAAAGCGTACGGACATGGTGCGGCTTGGTGGAGAGCGGCGAAGTGAAAGACGTAAAGTCGTGCTCCCCCAGCAAATACTTGAGCCCTTCCCTCATTGCGGCAAAATCGAGCGGCGCCGGATGGTGGAAGACGCGGTGTCTGGCGAATACGTCCGGGAAACGAAAGGAATTGATCGAGTAGCGGTAGGTCTTGCCCACCGCGCAGCGCCGGGCGTGAAAGTCCGTAGCGACCTCGACGGCCGCGTGCACGACGATATCGTCCGGCAGCCGCGAATTCAGCGCGATCGCCCAGCGTTCAGCCGGGATGCTGGACGCCGTCAGAAAGTTGGCTACCTGTCCGAGCGCATGCACGCCGGCATCGGTGCGGCCCGAGCCCGTCAGCTTGACTTGCTCGCCCGAGAGCATGCGGATCGCCTCTTCGATCTTGTCCTGCACCGTATTGCCGCCAGGCTGACTCTGAAAGCCGTAGTAGCCTGTACCGTCGTAGCTCACGAGAAGCGCGATGTTGCGCATGCGCCATTCCTCCTTGTGGCACAAAAAAAGGATGTGCCGAAAGGGTAGCATTCGGTCCATCCTTTTTTGAATTCAAAGCCCTGTTCGCCGAAGGCTATCGAGCTTGGAACTCCTCCGCGTAAACGGACGCGCGCCTCCCGAAGGAGGGCGAAGCCGTTAACGTCCGCGCAACGGCTTCTCGTCTAGGGAGAGGTCGAAACCGATGCGCTGGATCCGCGGGATTTAAGCGCGGTCGACGAGCTCGAGATACACCATAGGAGCCGAATCGCCCCGGCGAGGTCCGAGCTTCAGGATGCGCGTGTAGCCGCCTGCGCGCTCCGCGTAACGCGGTGCGAGATCGGAGAACAGCTTTTGGATCGCGTCCTGTTCGCCGTTCAGCGTCTCGCGGCGCACGAATGCCGCCACTTGACGACGCGCGTGCAGATCGCCGCGCTTAGCCAGCGTGATCAGCTTTTCGGCGATGGAGCGAACTTCTTTCGCTTTCGCTTCCGTCGTTTGGATACGTTCGTAGAGGAACAGGTCGGTGACCAGGTCACGGAAGAGCGCCTTCCGCGAGCTCGAATCACGACTCAGTTTCTGGTATGCCATCTGTTATTCCCTCCTTGTCGCTTGATGCGGTCTTGTCAGGTCTTCTATTCTTCGAAGCGAAGACCCAGACCGAGTTCTTCGAGCTTCTCCTGTACTTCCTCCAAAGACTTGCGGCCCAGGTTGCGGACCTTCATCATGTCTTCTTCGGTCTTGGTGATCAGCTCTTGAACTGTGTTGATACCGGCGCGCTTCAGGCAGTTGTAGGAACGAACGGAGAGATCGAGCTCTTCGATGGTCATCTCGAGCACTTTCTCCTTCTTGTCCTCTTCCTTTTCCTTCATCGTCTCGGTATCCTTGGCTTCGTCCGTAAGGCCGACGAACAGCGACAAGTGATCCGTCAGGATCTTGGCGCCCAGACTTACCGCTTCTTCGGGCCGGATGCTGCCGTCGGTCCATACTTCAAGCGTGAGCTTGTCGTAGTTGGTTACTTGACCGACGCGGGTATTCTCGACCTTGTAGTTAACGCGGGTAATCGGCGTGTAGATCGAATCGATCGGAATGACGCCGATCGGCTGATCTTCCTTCTTGTTGCGATCCGCCGGGACGTAGCCGCGCCCCTGTCTGGCGAAGATGCGCATGTGAAGACGCGCACCGGAAGCCAGCGTGGCGATATGCAGATCCGGATTAAGAATCTCCACGTCGCTGTCTGCCCGAATGTCTCCAGCCGTGATGATGCCCTCGCCCTCAGCATCAATCTCCAGCACCTTCTCCTCGTCGGAATGAATCTTCAGGGAGAGGCGCTTGAGATTGAGGATGATCTCGGTGACGTCCTCAATCACGCCAGGAATGGTGGAGAATTCGTGAAGCACGCCATCGATCTGAACCGAAATGACGGCGGCGCCTGGCAGAGACGACAGCAGAATCCGGCGAAGGGAGTTGCCGAGCGTCATGCCATAGCCGCGTTCGAGCGGTTCTACCACGAAGCGTCCGTACCTCTTGTCTTCTTGAATCTCCACCGATTCGATCTTTGGCTTCTCGATCACAATCACAACCAAACCCTCCTTCAAAACGTCGCTGCGTTGCTGACGTTGCCGTTTGTTCGCCCCGTCCGGTCATCCGGGATGACGTACAGTCCCTCAACCAGTATAACCGAATTGGGCAAACCATGTAGTATGCCTAACCATTACAACCATTATTCACAAGTTGTTTTTGTTTGATACCACATAGTGGCGCATATTATACGCGGCGACGCTTCGGAGGACGGCAGCCGTTGTGAGGGATCGGCGTTACGTCTTTGATCATGCTGACTTCAAGACCTGCGGCTTGCAGGGAACGGATCGCGGCTTCGCGGCCGGCGCCAGGACCCTTGACCATGACTTCGACAGCGCGCATGCCGTGTTCCATCGCGGCGCGGGCAGCGGTCTCGGCAGCCATTTGCGCAGCGAACGGCGTGCTCTTACGCGAGCCTTTGAAGCCCATGTTGCCGGAGCTGGCCCAGGAGATCGCGTTGCCGTGCGGATCCGTAATCGTAACGATCGTGTTGTTGAACGTCGAGCGGACGTGCGCGACGCCAGTCTCGATGTTTTTCCGATCGCGGCGTTTCGTGCGGACAACCTTCTTGCCTTTTTGTGCCATGCTGATTTATCCTCCCTTCTTACTTCTTCTTGTTCGCTACCGTACGACGCGGACCTTTGCGCGTGCGGGCGTTCGTTTTCGTACGTTGGCCGCGGACAGGCAGGCCGCGACGGTGACGGACACCGCGGTAGCAGCCGATTTCGATCAGGCGCTTGATGTTCAGCGCGATCTCGCGGCGCAGGTCGCCCTCGACCTTTTGCGTCTTGTCGATCGCATCGCGCAGACGAGCGAGCTCGTCTTCGGTCAGATCGCGGACGCGAGTGTCGGGGTTGATTTCTGCCGTAGCAAGAAGCTTCTGGGACGTCGTCTTGCCGATCCCGAAGATGTACGTCAGGGCGATTTCCACGCGCTTGTCGCGCGGGAGGTCAACACCACTAATACGTGCCATATGTTAGGAGCACCTCCTCTTAGCCTTGTTTTTGTTTGTGCTTCGGATTTTCGCAGATAACCATTACGTTACCCTTGCGGCGAATAACTTTGCATTTTTCGCAAATGGGTTTGACCGATGGTCTCACCTTCATGGTAATAGCCTCCTAAAGTGTGCGGCGGCGCTGATGCGCGTATGCGCGTCATGCTGCCGTCACGTGTGGTTCGGTAGACCGGAAGAACTATTTGCGGTAAGTGATGCGGCCTCGCGTAAGATCATACGGCGAGAGCTGGATCACGACCTTGTCGCCCGTCAGGATTCGGATGAAGTGCATCCGCAGCTTGCCGGAGACATGAGCCAAAATCTCATGGCCGTTCTCAAGCTTCACCCTGAACATCGCGTTCGGCAGCGGTTCGACGACCACGCCTTCCACTTCGATTACGTCCTCTTTGGCCACCGTCATTCTCCTTTCTCTTCAGCATGCGCTTCGAGCCGCCTCATGGCAGTGACGACAGCGTGCCTAAGCTTGCCGTTGGTCACGCGTCCGGTGTCCCGAATGCTGCTTGCGACTTCGTCGCTCACGATGCCGACCGATTCGAGATGCAGCACGTTTTTGCGCTTCGGCCGGTCGAACCGGCGCTTGTCGCCGTCCGCGACGATTGCGAATCGTTCGTCGGCTAAGGCGATGACCACCGCCAGCTGACCTTCGTCTTTGCCGCGGCGGCTCCTCACGACTTCCCCGGGCGACAGCGCTGGCGTCTCCGTCATGGCTGTCGCCTAGTCTTCCGCACGGGTCAGAATCTCGAACCCGTCCTCGGTTACGGCGATGGTGTGCTCAAAGTGCGCGCACAGCGAGCCGTCCACCGTCACGACCGTCCAGTTGTCCGAGAGGGTCCGCACGTAGCGCGAGCCCAGGTTCACCATCGGTTCGATGGCGAGCACCATGCCCGGCTTCAGGCGCGGCCCCCGGTCGGGCACGCCGTAGTTGGGAATCTGCGGCTCTTCGTGAAGTTCGCGTCCTACGCCGTGTCCGACGTATTCCCGCACGACCGACATGCCCGCCTCTTCGATCACCTTCTGGATGCCGTGTGACACCGTGAACAGCCTGACATCTGGCTTCACAAGCGCAAGACCCGCGTACAGCGAGGCTTCGGTCACCTCGAGCAGACGCTTAGCGTCCTCGGAGATGGTGCCGACGCCGTACGTCCAGGCGGAATCGCCGTGGTAGCCTCTATACTGCGCGCCGATGTCAATGCTGATGATATCGCCCTCTTGAAGCACCCGGGGACCGGGAAAGCCGTGCACCAGTTCTTCGTTGACCGATGCGCAAATGCTGGATGGAAAACCGTTATAGCCTTTGAAAGACGGAACCGCGTCCTGGCTGCGGATGTATGCGTCGGCGATCCGGTCAAGCTCGGCGGTCGTCACGCCCGGACGCACAGCTTCTTTCATCAGCTGATGCGTCTTCGCGACGATCTCTCCGGCCCGTCTCATCAAGTTCAGTTCCGATTCGGACTTGCACACGATCATGGCCGGTTACCCTCTGAGGAGGGAGGAAATATCGGCCGTAACCGCGTCGATGTCCTTCTCCCCGTCCACTTCTCGGAGCAGCCCTTTGCCTTCATAGTAGGCAAGCAGCGGAGCCGTCTTGCTCGTGTATTCATCCAGCCGGGTGCCGACCTTCTCCTCCGTATCGTCGGAGCGCTGGTACAGCGCTCCGCCGTCCTTGTCGCACACGCCTTCGACTTTGGGCGGATTGAACAGAACGTGATACGTAGCGCCGCAGGTCCGGCAGATCCGTCTGCCCGTCAGGCGCGCGAGCAGACGATCGCGGTCCACCTTCAGGTTCACGACATGATCGATCTTCTTGCCGAGTGCGGCGAGAATCTCGTCAAGCGCTTCGGCCTGCGCCAGCGTGCGGGGGAAGCCGTCGAGCAGGAATCCCATGTCGCAGTCGGCCAGTGACAGTCGGTCCTTAACGATGCCGTTGGTGACTTCGTCCGGGACGAGGAGGCCTTGATCCACGAACTTCTTGGCTTCCTGCCCAAGCGCGGTGCCTTCCTTCATCGCCAGACGGAATGCGTCGCCGGTCGAGATATGCGGCACGCCGAACGATTCGACGATGCGTTCCGCCTGCGTGCCTTTGCCGGCCCCAGGAGGACCCATAAACAGGATGTTCATTGCCGTACCTCCTGAAAGTCCCTCATTTTGAAGCAGCTTACTTATTGATGAACCCCTTGTAGTGACGCTTGATCAGGTTGCTCTCAACCTGCTTCATCGTCTCAAGCGCGACGCCGATGACGATCAGCAGCGACGTGCCGCCCAGCTGAACCGACTTCGGAAGACCGAAGGCAGAGCCGAAGATGACGGGAAGGATCGAGATGACAGCCAGGAACAGCGCACCAGCGAGGGTAATGCGGGTGATGACTCTCATCAGGTAGCCTGCCGTAGGCTTGCCCGGGCGGATGCCTGGGATGTAGCCGCCGTTCTTCTTCATGTTGTCCGCGAGCTGTTGCGGGTTGAACTGCACGAACGTGTAGAAGAAGGTGAACCCAACAATCAGCAAGATATAGAATACCATACCGAGCGGCTTGTTGTAGTACAGGTTGTTGATGATCCAGTTGGCCCAAGTGTGACCGGCCCAGAACTGGGCGATCGTGATCGGGAACATCAGGAGCGACGAAGCGAAGATGACGGGGATGACGCCCGCACCGTTAACCTTGAGCGGGATATGCGTCGACTGACCGCCGTACATCTTCTGGCCGACTACGCGCTTGGCGTATTGGACCGGAATCTTGCGCACGCCCTGCTGGACGAAGATAACGCCGACGATGATCAGCAGGATCACGATCAGGATGATGACCATCTTCAGGACGGCCCAGAAGATCTGGTCGCCGTTCACGAATTGGTCCTGATAGATCTCTTGGATATACGTCGGAATTCGGGAGACGATCGCCGCGAACATCAGGATCGAAATGCCGTTGCCGATGCCCTTCTCGTTGATCTGCTCGCCGAGCCACATCAGGAAGGCCGTACCGGCCGTAAGCACGATGGCGATCAAGATATAGGTCGCCGGCGACGGATCGATGACCATCTTCGCGCTATAGATACGGTTGAAGCCGATCGAGGTCGCGAAAGCTTGGATCAAACCGAGGACAATCGTAAGGTAACGGGTCAACTGCGCCGACTTGCGCTTACCGATCTCGCCTTCTTTAGCCCACTCCGCAAGCTTCGGAATGACATCCATGGAGAGGAGCTGCACGATGATCGATGCCGTGATATACGGCATGATCCCGAGCGCAAAGATCGAGAACTGGAACAGCGCGCCGCCTGAGAACGTGTTGAGCAGGCCGAACAGCTCGTTGCCTTGCTGATTGGCCTGTTCCAGCACGCTCTTGTCGATGTTCGGCACCGGGATGAAGGAGCCGACGCGGTAGACGAGCAGTATGAAAAGCGTGAATAGGATCCTCTTGCGAAGGTCCTCGACCTTCCAGATGTTGCTCACGGTAGCGAACATTAGATCACCTCGGAGTTACCGCCGGCGGCCTGGATTTTTTCAGCAGCGGATTTGGAGAACTTGTGGGCTTTAACGGAAATAGCTGCAGTCAGCTCGCCGTTGCCCAGAATCTTGATGCCGTCCTTAGGATTCTTTACGATCCCTTCGGAGAGCAGCAGTTCCGGCGTTACTTCAGTGCCGGCTGCGAATCCGCTCAGTTGATCCAGGTTAACAATCGCGTATTCCGTAGCAAAACGGTCGTTGTTGAAGCCGCGCTTCGGAAGTCTGCGGTACAACGGGTTTTGACCGCCTTCGAAGCCGGGGCGTACGCCGCCGCCGGAACGGGCGTTCTGGCCTTTATGACCGCGCGTGGACGTCTTGCCCATGCCGCTGCCGATGCCGCGACCGACGCGTTTGCGGCTGAACTTGGATCCAGTTGCAGGAGAAAGTTCATGCAATTTCATCGTTCGTCGCACCTCCTTGATTGATTTGCCTTGCTTTTGGCTATATAGCCTTATACTTCTTCGACGGAGATCAGGTGGCTAACGGTGTTAACCATGCCGCGAATCGCCGCGTTGTCTTCTTTGACAACCGTCGAATTCACTTTGCCGAGGCCAAGCGATTTGACGGTTTGGCGTTGGTTCTCAGGACGGCCGATCAAGCTGCGCTTGAGGGTGATCTGCAATTTCGCCATTTTAACCCCTCCTTAACCCAACAGCTCTTCCACGGTTTTGCCGCGGAGCTTGGCTACGTCTTCGGCGCGCTTCAGGCGGGACAGACCTTCCAACGTCGCGTTGATCATGTTCATCGAGTTGGAGGAACCCAGCGATTTCGTCAAAATATCGCCGACGCCGGCCAGTTCGAGTACAGCGCGGACAGGACCGCCCGCGATGACGCCCGTACCTTCAGATGCCGGCTTCAGCAGCACTTTGCCGGCGCCGAAGTGACCCGTAACGGCGTGCGGAATCGTTTTGCCGACAAGCGGAATGAAAATCAAATTCTTTTTAGCGTCATCGACGCCTTTGCGGATTGCGTCCGGTACTTCGCTGGCTTTGCCGATGCCCGCGCCAACCCAACCTTTGCCGTCGCCTACGACGACAAGTGCGCTGAAGCTAAAGCGACGGCCGCCCTTGACGACTTTGGAAACGCGGTTGATCTGGACCATTTTTTCGGTAAGTTCCAGGGTATTAGGATCTACACGCAAGTCGTTAACCTCCTTGTTTGCGTAATATTAGAACTGAAGACCAGCTTCGCGAGCCGCGTCTGCCAGTGCTTGAATGCGTCCGTGGTACAGGTAACCGCCGCGGTCGAATACGATGCTCTCGTATCCCTTCGCCTTAGCGCGTTCCGCCACCAGTTGACCGACTTTAGCAGCCGCTTCGACGCTGCCGCCGTTGCCGATCTCGCCGATTTCCTTATCCAGCGTGGATGCCGATGCCAGGGTCACGCCCTTGACGTCGTCGATCAGCTGCGCATAGATATGCTTGGAAGAACGGAACACGGAGAGGCGCGGACGTTCGTTCGTGCCGCTGATCTTCTTGCGCACGCGCAGGTGACGCTTCAGACGGGCCTTGTTCTTATCGCCTTTGGTAATCATTCCGGGGTTCACTCCCTTCTCGCTTCGCTATCCGACCGGTCATCAGGCAACGGGTCGCCGTGTGCCGGCCGAGTGCCATATCTTAAGCGGCACGGTGCCGCCCTTCATTACTTCTTCTTGCCGGCTTTGCCTTCCTTGCGGATAATGCGTTCGCCTTCGTACTTGATGCCTTTGCCCTTGTATGGCTCCGGCGGACGTACTTCGCGGATCTTCGCTGCGATCGCGCCGACCGCTTCCTTGTCGATGCCGCGAACCGTGATACGGTTCTGAGCAGGCACGTCGAACTCGATGCCGCCTGCAGCCAGGAATTCAACCGGGTGCGAGTAGCCGACGTTCAGGACGAGCTTCTCGCCTTGCTTGCTGGCACGGTAACCGACGCCGACAAGCTCAAGGTTCTTGGCAAAGCCTTCGGTAACGCCGCTTACCATGTTGGCGACGACGGAGCGCGTCGTGCCGTGCAGGGCGCGGTGTTCTTTGTTGTCGGAAGGACGTTCGACGTTGATGACGCCTTCTTCTACAACCAGCTTCATGTCTTTATGCAGTTCGCGGCTCAGCGTGCCCTTGGGGCCCTTTACCGTGATGACGTTGTTGTCCAGGTTCACGTTCACGCCGTTTGGCACCTGGATGGGTTTGCGTCCGATACGGGACATTGGTACACCTCCTAACTTGTCGCTTTAAATTACCAGACGTAGCAAAGGACTTCGCCGCCGGCTTTCCCTTGACGGGCTTCCTTGTCGGTGATGATGCCTTTGGACGTCGAGATGATCGCGATGCCGAGGCCGCCGAGTACGCGCGGTACTTCGTTCGACTTCGTGTAAACGCGCAGGCCGGGCTTGCTGATACGCTTCAGGCCGGTGATTACGCGTTCGTTGTTCGGTCCGTACTTCAAGAAGATGCGGATCAAACCTTGCTTGTTGTCTTCAACGTATTCGGCGTCGCGGATAAAGCCTTCGCGCTTCAGGATCTCAGCAATTTGCTTCTTGACCGTAGACGCAGGCAGCTCCACCGATTCGTGGCGGACGAGATTCGCGTTGCGAATGCGCGTCAGCATATCTGCAATGGGATCAGACATAACCATGGGGTAAACCTCCTTCCCGAACTAGGCTGATTACCAGCTCGCTTTTTTAACGCCAGGAATCTGGCCTTTGTATGCCAACTCGCGGAAACAAATCCGGCAAATTTTGAACTTTTGCAGCACGGAGTGCGGACGTCCGCAGCGCTCGCACCGCGTGTAAGCCCGAACTTGGAACTTCGGCGGACGTTGCTGCTTGATTTTCATCGACGTTTTTGCCACTTTGCTTTCACACCTCCCGTAGGGTACCTTGGCTTGATAGCCAGGCTCGGCGGAGTTACTTCACGAACGGTGCGCCCAGTTGGGTCAGCAGTTCGCGCGCTTCTTCGTCCGTATTCGCCGTCGTGACGATGACGATATCCATCCCGCGGACCTTATCGATCTTGTCGTATTCGATCTCGGGGAAGATCAGTTGCTCCTTCAAGCCGAGCGTGTAGTTGCCGCGACCGTCGAACGATTTGCTCGAGATGCCGCGGAAGTCACGTACGCGAGGAAGCGAGATGTTGAACAGCTTGTCGAGGAAGTAGTACATGCGATCGCCGCGCAGCGTGACCTTCACGCCGATCGGCGCGTTTTCACGGAGACGGAAGCCTGCGATGGACTTCTTCGCACGGGTGATGACCGGCTTTTGACCGGCGATCTTTTGCAGATCTTCGACCGCTGCGTCCAGAACCTTGGAGTTCGAGACCGCTTCGCCGACGCCCATGTTGATGACGATCTTCTCGATCTTCGGCACTTGCATGACCGATTTGTAGCTGAACTTCTGCACCAGTGCAGGCGCGATTTCAGCGTTGTAACGTTCTTTCATTCTTGCTGCCATGTGTCACAGTGACCTCCTTTCTTTCAGGGATCGTATTAGTCGATTTCTTGGCCGGACTTTTTCGCGACGCGGACTTTCGTGCCGTTGTCCAGCACCTTGTAGCCGATACGCGTAGGCTTGCCGCTCTTCGGATCAACGTGCATGACGTTGGATACGTGAATCGGCGCTTCCTGCTCGATGATGCCGCCTTGCGGGTTCGTCTGGGAAGGACGCGTGTGCTTCTTCACCAGGTTGACGCCTTCGATCAGTACGCGGTTCTGACGCGGGTAAGCGGCGATTACGCGCCCCTTCTTGCCCTTGTCCTTGCCGGTGATGACGATGACGTTATCGTCTTTTTTAACGTGAAGCTTATTGTTGTGCGATTCCAGCACTTTTTTCAAACGGGGCATGGGTACACCTCCTTGAGTGTTTCTCCATGGACATCGGCCGGATTAAAGCACTTCCGGTGCCAGAGAAATGATTTTCATGAAATCACGTTCGCGAAGCTCACGTGCGACTGGTCCGAAGATACGGGTACCGCGCGGGCTCTTGTCTTCCTTGACGATAACGGCTGCGTTCTCGTCGAACGCGATGTAGGAGCCGTCTTTACGGCGTACCGAACGCTTCGTACGGACGATTACGCATTTAACGACATCGCCCTTCTTGACAACGCCGCCTGGTGTTGCTTGTTTGACGGAAGCGACGATCAGATCGCCGATGTGACCGACGCGACGTCCCGTGCCTCCAAGCACGCGGATACACATCAGTTCCTTCGCGCCGGAGTTGTCGGCAACGCGCAATCTCGTAAACGGTTGAATCATCGTGAGGTCCTCCTTTCGGTGCTAAGGTGGCGTTTCTTACAGAATAACGGCTTTCTCGGTAACTTCGACCAGGCGCCAGTTCTTGTCCTTGGACAGCTTGCGGGTCTCCATGATCTTCACGGTGTCGCCGATTTGTGCTTCGTTGTTCTCGTCGTGCGCTTTGAACTTCTTCGTGTACTTGATCCGCTTATGGTACAGGCTGTGCTTCTTGTGCGTTTCGACAGCCACTACGATCGTTTTGTCCATCTTGTCGCTAACGACTTTGCCGATCTGAACCTTACGGTTGTTGCGTTCGCTCATGGTAATACTCCTTCCCGGAGGCGTCTTGGGCTCGAATCAGCAATTAGCTGATGATGCCCAGTTCACGCTCGCGCAAAATGGTTTTGGCCCGGGCAATCTCTTTCCGCAGTTCGCTGATGCGATGCGGGTTGTCCAGTTGGCCGGTAGCCAGTTGGAAACGAAGGTTGAACAGCTCTTCCTTGAAGCCGGAAACCTTCTGTTCGATTTCGACCGAAGTAAGGTTACGGAATTCACTGGCCTTCATTTGCTTCACCACCCAGTTCTTCGCGTTTCACGAACTTCGTCTTGATCGGCAGCTTGTGCGCGGCCAGACGCATCGCTTCGCGTGCGATTTCCTCGGAGACGCCTGCGAGCTCGAACAAAATCTTGCCCGGCTTCACGACGGCAACCCACTTCTCGACGTTACCTTTACCGCTACCCATCCGCACCTCGAGAGGCTTTTGAGTAATCGGCTTGGACGGGAAGATCTTGATCCATACCTTACCGCCACGCTTGATATAGCGGGTCATTGCGATACGCGCAGATTCGATCTGGCGGTTCGTAACCCACGAAGGCTCCAGTGCTTGCAAGCCGAATTCGCCGAAGCTCACTTCCGTGCCGCCCTTGGCACGGCCCTTCATCTTCCCGCGGTGCTGCTTGCGGTGTTTGACGCGTTTAGGGACCAACATGCTTAGTTGCCTCCTTCCTCAGCTACTACTCTCTTCTTCTTGGCTGGAAGGACTTCGCCGCGGTAGATCCAGACTTTAACGCCGATTCGACCGTAGGTCGTGTGCGCTTCAGCCGTACCGTAGTCGATGTCGGCGCGCAGCGTGTGAAGCGGTACCGTTCCTTCGCTGTAGCCTTCCGTACGTGCGATTTCGGCGCCGCCCAGACGTCCGCTAACGAGGGTCTTGATACCCTTCGCGCCCATACGCAGCGTGCGCTGCATCGATTGCTTCATGGCGCGGCGGAACGAGATACGACGTTCGAGTTGTTGCGCGATGCTCTCGGCGACGAGGATGGCATCCATTTCCGGAGTCTTGATCTCGGAGATGTTGATGTGCACCTTCTTGCCGTTCGTCAGCTTCGTCAGCTGACCGCGGATCACTTCTACTTCGGAACCGCCCTTGCCGATAACCATACCCGGCTTGGCAGTATGAATCGTTACGTTGACGCGGTTCGCAGCGCGTTCGATCTCGAAGCGCGATACCGATGCGTCCTTAAGCTTGGCCTTGAGGAATTCGCGGATTTTGACATCTTCCATAAGAAGCGTGCCGAAGTCCTTGTCAGCGTACCACTTGGATTCCCAATCGCGGATGACGCCGATGCGAAGACCGACCGGATTTACTTTCTGACCCACACGTTATCCCTCCTTATTTCTCGGATACGACCAGCGTGATGTGGCTGGAGCGCTTGAAGATGCTGAACGCGCGGCCCTGCGAACGGGGTTGGAACCGTTTGAGGGTCGGACCTTCGTTGACGAATGCTTCGCTGATAACCAGCTTGTTGACGTCGAGCTGATAGTTGTGCTCTGCGTTAGCCACTGCGGAGTTCAGAAGCTTCTCCAGGATTGGGGAAGCCGAACGCGGCGTGTGGCGCAGAATGGCGATTGCGTCGCCTACCTTCTTGCCGCGGATCAGATCTGCGACCAGACGGACTTTGCGGGCCGGGATACGAATGTATCGCGCTACGGCCTTGGCTTCTTGTGCCATCGATGTACCTCCTCCCGTGTTGCGTTCGCCGGACGAAGCCGGCGCTTAGGATTTATCGTTTGCCGGTCTTCTTGTCGTCGGCGGTATGGCCTTTGTACGTGCGCGTAGGCGCGAATTCACCAAGCTTGTGACCGACCATGTCTTCCGATACGTATACCGGCACATGCTTGCGGCCATCGTAGACGGCGAACGTGTGACCTACGAATTGCGGGAAAATCGTCGAACGACGCGACCACGTCTTGATGACGACTTTCTTGCTGGACTCGTTCAGCACTTCGACTTTCTTCAGCAGATAGCCGTCGATGAACGGGCCTTTCTTTAAGCTGCGACCCATGGGTAAATCCTCCCTTCAGCCCGGAATGGACTCGCCTTTACTTGCGGCGGCGTACGATATATTGGCTCGAGGCCTTCTTCTTCTTGCGCGTCTTGTAACCGAGCGTCGGCTTGCCCCATGGGGACAGAGGAGACTTGCGGCCGATTGGAGCGCGGCCTTCGCCACCGCCGTGCGGGTGATCGACCGGGTTCATGACGACACCGCGGACAACCGGGCGCTTGCCGAGGTTGCGGGAACGACCAGCTTTACCGATGTTGATCAGCTCATGGTCTTGGTTGCCGACGGAACCGATCGTAGCGCGGCATTGCTTGAGGATGCGGCGGATCTCGCCGGATGCCAGGCGGATTGTGACATAAGTCTCTTCCTTACCCAGCAGTTGAGCTTCGGTGCCTGCGGCGCGAACCAGTTGTCCGCCCTTGCCCGGCTTCAGCTCGATGTTGTGGATAACCGTACCGACCGGGATGTTCTCCAGCGGAAGGGTGTTGCCCACCTTGATGTCGGCGTCAGGACCGGAGACGATTTGGTCGCCGACCTTCAGACCCTTAGGAGCGACGATGTAGCTCTTTGCGCCGTCCAGATAGTGGATCAGGGCGATGTAAGAGGTACGGTTCGGATCGTACTCGATCTGAGCGACCTTGCCCGGTACGCCGTCCTTGTTGCGCTTGAAGTCGATGATACGGTACTTGCGCTTGTGTCCGCCGCCTTGGTGACGAACCGTAATCTTACCTTGATGGTTACGGCCGCCGCGCTTCGACAGCGGTGCAAGCAAGGATTTCTCCGGTACGTTCGTGGTGACTTCCTCGAACGTCGACATCGTCATTTCGCGACGGCTAGGCGATGTCGGATTAAACTTTTTGACTGGCACTTGGTTTCCCTCCTTACTTTACGAAGATGTTAGACCGATGCTTCGAAAAATTCGAGCGGCTTGCTGTCCGCGGACAGCTGCACGATAGCCTTCTTCCATTCGGAAGTGTAGCCGGAGTGACGGCCGTAGCGGCGCGGCTTCGGCGGTACGCGCATCGTGTTGACGCTAACGACCTTCACCTTGAAGATCGCTTCGATCGCTTGCTTGATTTCCGTCTTGTTGGTGCGAAGATCGACTTCGAAGACGTACTTCAGCTGATCGATGAATTCGCTTGTGCGTTCCGTGATGACGGGGCGCTTGATAATATCGCGAGGGTCTTTCATTACGCGAATACCTCCTCGACTTTAGCGACCGCGTCCTTCGTGATGATCAGCTTGTCATGGACAAGCACATCGAGCACGTTGATTCCGTTGGCGGAGACGAACTTGACGCCAGGAATATTGCGTGCGGACAGGGCCACATTATTCTCATAGTCGGCAGTGACGACGAGCGCCTTGCGACCGACCTTGAGGTTGTTCAGAATGCCTTGGAATTCCTTCGTCTTAGGCGTTGCCAGGCTCAGTTGATCCAGGACGATGATGTCGCTGGCGATGACTTTGCTGGACAGTGCGGACTTGATCGCCAGACGACGAACCTTGCGAGGAAGCTTGAAGCCGTAGCTGCGCGGAGTCGGTCCGAAAACCGTACCGCCGCCCTTCCATTGCGGGGAACGGATCGAGCCCTGACGAGCGCGGCCTGTACCCTTTTGCTTCCATGGCTTGCGGCCGCCCCCGCGTACTTCGGAGCGTCCTTTGGTTTTGTGAGTGCCTTGGCGCACGGCTGCTTGTTGAAGCACGACCGCGCTGTGCATGACCGATGCGTTCGGATTGACGCCGAAGATCAGGTCCGACAGTTCAATCTCGCCGACCGCGCTGCCGCTCACGTTGTATACAGATACTTTAGGCATGTGGTAGTCCTCCTTTCTTGTTGAATCGTATTATTTCTTCACCGACGAGCGGAGTTTGAGGTAGCTGTTGCGAGCGCCCGGCACGGAACCTTTGATCAGGATAACGTTGCGTTCAACGTCGATCTTGACAACTTCGAGGTTTTGAACCGTAATCGTCTCGGATCCGAGACGGCCGTGCATCTTCTTGCCCTTAGGCACGCGGTTCGCATCGCGAATCGTAGCGAGCGAGCCATTACCGCGGTGGTACTTCGAACCGTGCGTCATCTTGCCGCGTTGGAAGCCCCAACGCTTGATGGCGCCCGCAGTTCCTTTACCCTTCGAAATACCCGTTACGTCAACAAACTGCCCTTCGGCAAATACGTCAACTTTAACTTCAGCGCCGACTTCGAGTTCCGAAGATCCGCCAACTTCGCGGATGAAGCGCTTGGGCGCCGTACCGGCCTTCTTTGCATGGCCCGTTTCCGGCTTGTTTGCGAGCTTTTCGCGCTTGTCGGCAAAGCCGAGTTGCACAGCTTCGTATCCGTCGTTGTCGGAAGTTTTCTTCTGCAGCACGACATTTGGCGTTGCTTCGATGACGGTGACCGGCACGACGCTTCCGTCAGCCGCGAACACTTGCGTCATACCGAGCTTACGTCCCAAGATTCCTGGCATGTTGACACCTCTCTTCTACTTCTTATTCACATCTGGATAACGCTTCGCCTTACTTATTACAGCTTGATCTCGATGTCAACGCCGGACGGCAGGTCCAGACGCATCAGCGCGTCGACCGTTTGCGGCGTCGGATTGACGATGTCGATCAGGCGCTTGTGCGTACGCATTTCGAACTGCTCACGCGAATCCTTGTACTTGTGGACCGCGCGCAGGATCGTGATGATCTGCTTTTCGGTCGGCAGCGGGATCGGACCGGATACGCCGGCACCCGTGCGCTTTGCCGTTTCAACGATCTTCTCCGCGGATTGATCAAGAATGCGGTGGTCGTAGGCTTTCAAACGGATACGGATTTTTTGCTTTGCCATAGAAAATTCCCTCCTTCATTCGCCCAATTTTGGAATCGGACATACTCCGTGAGAATACCCCGACATTCACCGCTCAGCCACCCTATGGCAAAGGGGCCGGGTGTGTCGGCAACCTCTCACATCATCGCACAGTCGCAGACCAACATTTATTATTATAGCGATTCGCCCAGGTCAATGCAACAAATTTTTAGGCAAATTGAAAACAAATCATGTGTCGCATCGCAAAGGGCGATTTTTATCCTGCTCGATCATACCGCCATTCAACGTGTTTCTTCTATATATAATAGCGACGGATACAAGAACAAGAAAAGCCGAACGCGTATGCGTCGGCTTCCCATTGATATCGCGGTTCGCTTAAATTCGAAATCGGCTGACCGCTTCGTTCAGCTCCGACGCCAGCGACCGGAGTTGTTCGGCCGAGCCTGCAATCTCCTGAACGGAGGCAAGCTGCTCCTCAGACGCTGCAGCCACCTGCTGCGTTTCCTCGGTGGAGCGCTTGGCTACGCGTTCGAGCTCTTCGATCGAGGCCGCCACCTCCTGGCTGCCAGCAGACATTTGCTGGGAAGCGGCGGATACGTCCTGGACTTGGCCGGATACTTCTCGGATTGCCTGAAGTATCGTACGGAACGACTCGCCCGTTTGCGACGCAAGCGCCGTTCCCGCCCGCGCTTCTTCCGCCGATTGCGACAAGGTCGACGCAGCTGCGGACGTTTTGGATCCGACCGCATGGAGAATCGTCGCGATCGCTTCGGACGATTCCTTGGAGCGTTCGGCCAGCTTGCGGATCTCCTGCGCGACGACGGCGAAGCCCTTGCCTTGCTCTCCTGCACGTGCCGCTTCGATTGAAGCGTTGAGCGCGAGCAGATTCGTCTGATTGGCGACTTCTGCGATCATGCCGACAATTTCCTGAATCTTCGCACTGGAAGCCTGCAGCTCGCTCATCATATCGCTGGCGCCAACGACATTAAACTCGATCTGACGCATTTGCCGTGCCGTATCCTCCAACGTCTGCTCGCCTGCCGTCGCAAGTTCGGCTGTGCCGCCTGCAAGCTCGGACAACGTTGACGACGATTCTGCAATGCGGCCGATTCCGATCGCGATCTCCGACATGGCCCTTTGACACTCTTGCGAGCTCGTCATCTGCATTTCCGCACCCGATGCCACCAGTTGAATCGATTCCGTAATCTCGCCCGTGGCAACCGCCGCCTGCGCGGAAGTATCCTTTAAGGTGCGCGATGCGGCAGTCACTTCATCCGCGGTACGTTTGATGCTTCCCGTCAAATCCCTCAAGCTGCGAACC
Source organism: Cohnella hashimotonis (assembly GCF_030014955.1). Taxonomy (NCBI): domain Bacteria; kingdom Bacillati; phylum Bacillota; class Bacilli; order Caryophanales; family Paenibacillaceae; genus Cohnella; species Cohnella hashimotonis. Next base: position 73,821 of record NZ_JAGRPV010000001.1, on the reverse strand, counting down.
ATATCGTTAAACGACACTGCCGCCTGACCGATTTCATTGTTCGAACCTACCGGCACTTGAACGGTCAAATTCCCCTTTGCCGCTTCTTGCGCGAGCACAGCCAGACGCTTAAGCGGACGCAAGGCGTACCGAACAAAAAGGACGAGCAGTGAAATTGCGGCCGCCGCAACTACAATACCGATCCAAGCCGTACGAATTAAAAATCCGTTAATCCGATCTTGAATCTTACCGTAGTCATAGTCGAGACCGAGTACCGCCACAACTTGTCCGGCGTCGTTTTTCACCGGGCCTTGATAGGATATCCAGCTCCCGACATTATCCGTATAAGGATCGCTGAGGGAAGACTTCCCTGCCAATGCTTCCGTATATGCGCGCTTAAAGTCTCCTGACAGCATATAATCGTCGCCCATATGGTTACCGGCCTCATCCAGCCCTTGATTAACCTGAAGCAGGACGACAGCGGTCTCATCTCCCTTTTCCTCAGAGAAAGTCGAAAAGTAATAGGAATTAATCATCAGCTCGCCGTCGGTCATCGCGTTCAGCAATCTGCGCAATATGGTTTGACTTTCCTGGTTGGGCTCGGCTCCCTTTTCGAGAGCTTCGGCTACGGGCTGCAGCAGATTCGTATTGGCCGAGGCCTGCGCGGCAAGCCGATCGCCTATGGAAACAAACTCTTTGTAGGCAGCATCGCGCTGCGCGCTGTATTGAAGCCATGACATAATTCCAATCAGCAGAATAAAGAGGACGGACAGAACAAGACTGCTTGTAAAAACCAGGCTTTTGCGAATTTGAAGTCTAGACAGATGGATGCACCTCGCCCTTGGATTTGTTTCTATTATAAGGGAGAAGGGCTAGAAATACATGTCATTTTTTGTCGAATCAAGTCCGTTATTGTCGCATTGTTTGCAGGCTTTGTTTACTACAACAAAAGGAGACCTTATCGGGCGTTATGCCCGATAAGGTCTCCTCTAGGTATAGCGAAATTACTTTTGGATGGAAGCAACAGCGCCGGCGCCAACCGTACGGCCGCCTTCGCGGATGGAGAAGCGAGTGCCTTCTTCAACAGCGATCGGAGCGATCAGTTGAACGGTAACGGTGATGTTGTCGCCAGGCATAACCATCTCAGTGCCTTCCGGCAGGTTGATGATACCCGTAACGTCAGTTGTACGGAAGTAGAACTGAGGACGGTAGCCCGTGAAGAAAGGCTTGTGACGGCCGCCTTCTTCTTTGGTCAGGACGTAGATTTGAGCCGTGAATTCCGTGTGCGGCTTAACCGAACCCGGCTTAGCGATAACTTGACCGCGCTCGATGTCCTTACGGTCAACACCGCGAAGCAGTGCGCCGACGTTGTCGCCCGCTTGAGCGGAGTCGAGCAACTTACGGAACATTTCTACGCCGGTAACGACGGATTTACGGGAATCTTCAACCAGACCGATGATTTCAACTTCATCGCCGATTTTGATCGTACCACGCTCAACGCGGCCCGTAGCAACCGTACCGCGACCCGTGATCGTGAACACGTCCTCGACAGGCATCAGGAAAGGCTTAGCCGTGTCGCGCTCTGGTTGCGGGATGTACGTGTCGACTTGTTCGAACAGCTCAACGATCTTGTCAGCCCAAGGGCCGTCAGGATTTTGCAGAGCCTCACGAGCAGCGCCGCGGATGATCGGCGTGTCGTCGCCCGGGAACTCGTACTCGTTCAGCAGGTCGCGAACTTCCATTTCAACCAGCTCGAGGAGCTCTTCGTCTTCAACCATGTCGCACTTGTTCAGGAATACGACGATGTAAGGAACGCCTACTTGCTTGGAGAGCAGGATGTGCTCGCGCGTTTGCGGCATAGGGCCGTCAGCAGCGGATACAACCAGAATCGCGCCGTCCATTTGAGCAGCGCCGGTGATCATGTTCTTGACATAGTCGGCGTGTCCAGGGCAGTCAACGTGAGCATAGTGACGGTTAGGCGTTTCGTATTCAACGTGAGCCGTGGAGATCGTGATACCGCGCTCGCGCTCTTCGGGAGCCTTGTCGATTTGGTCGAACGCAACAGCTGCGCCGCCGTACTTCTTGGACAGAACCGTCGTAATGGCAGCCGTCAGCGTCGTTTTGCCGTGGTCGACGTGGCCGATCGTACCGATGTTAACGTGCGGTTTATTACGTTCAAATTTAGCCTTTGCCATGGATCTTTTCTCCTCCTTGTTAGTAAAGCCATTTTTATAGGGAGGACAAAGCCGGAGACCTCAGGCCCCGCGGCTCGTCCGAATGCCCGAAAGCTTAAGCGCCTTTGCTCTTGGAGACGATCTCTTCGGAGATCGACTTCGGCACTTCTTCGTAGTGCGACAGTTCCATGGAGAATACGCCACGGCCCTGCGTACCGGAACGAAGGACGGTCGAGTAGCCGAACATTTCAGCCAACGGCACCTTGGCGCGCACGATGAGCGCACCGTGACGGGTGTCGCTGCCTTCGATGCGTCCGCGGCGGGAGCTGAGCATGCCCATGACATCGCCCATGTACTCTTCCGGAACAGTTACTTCGACCTTCATGATCGGCTCGAGCAGGACAGGGTTACACTTGTCCTTGGCAGCCTTAAGCGCCATCGAACCGGCGATCTTGAACGCCATTTCGTTCGAGTCGACGTCGTGGTACGATCCGTCGAAGATCGTCGCTTTGATATCGACGAGCGGGAAGCCGGCAAGTACGCCGTTCTTCATCGACTCTTCGATACCGGCTTGTACCGGCGCGATGTATTCGCGAGGTACTACGCCGCCGACAACCTTGTTCTCGAACACGAAGCCGGAGCCTGCTTCGAGCGGTTCGAACTCAACCCAACAATGGCCGTATTGGCCGCGTCCGCCGGATTGGCGAACGAACTTGCCTTCGACCTTCGCTGCAGTCTTGAACGTCTCGCGGTAAGCAACTTGCGGCTTGCCCACGTTCGTCTCGACCTTGAATTCGCGAAGCATGCGGTCAACGAGAATTTCCAGATGAAGCTCGCCCATGCCGGCGATGATCGTCTGGCCAGTCTCTTCGTCCGTGTGCGCACGGAAGGTCGGATCCTCTTCCGACAGCTTCTGGAGCGCGATACCCATTTTGTCTTGGTCAGCCTTGGTCTTAGGCTCAACCGCAAGCTGGATAACCGGCTCGGGGAAGTTCATCGATTCGAGGATAACCGGGTTCTTCTCGTCGCACAGCGTATCGCCAGTCGTCGTGTCCTTCAGACCGACTGCCGCGGCGATGTCGCCGGAGTAGACGATGCTGATTTCTTGACGGCTGTTCGCGTGCATCTGCAGAATACGGCCGATACGTTCGCGCTTGTTCTTCGTCGCGTTGATGACGTACGAACCGGAGTTCAGAACGCCGGAATATACACGGAAGAACGTCAGCTTGCCGACAAACGGGTCGGTCATGATCTTGAACGCCAGCGCCGAGAACGGCTCCGTGTCGGAGGAATGACGAACCGTCTCTTCGCCGTCTTCGGTCGTGCCCTTGATAGCAGGGACGTCGATCGGAGCCGGGAGGAAGTCGACGACAGCATCCAGCATTGGCTGAACGCCCTTGTTGCGGTAAGAAGAGCCGCAGACGACCGGGAAAATACGAACATCCACGACGCCCTTGCGAAGAGCTGCCTTGATCTCTGCGACCGACAGTTCTTCCCCTTCAAGATACTTCGCCATGAGATCGTCGTCAAGCTCGGCAACCTTCTCGACGAGCTCAAGACGGAGCTCTTCGGCTTGGTCGGCCAAGTCGGCCGGAATCTCTACGGTCTTCGGATCTTTGCCCAGGTCGTCCTCGTATACATAAGCGACTCGTTCGATCAAGTCGATCATGCCTACGAATCCGTTCTCTGCGCCGATCGGAAGCTGGATGGCAACAGCGTTGGCTTGCAGGCGCAAGCGCATGTCGCGGACAACGTTCAGGAAGTCCGCGCCGATGATGTCCATCTTGTTAACGTAAGCGATGCGCGGAACGCCGTAACGGTCGGCTTGACGCCATACCGTTTCGGATTGAGGTTCTACGCCTTCTTTGGCGCTAAATACGCCGACAGCCCCGTCCAATACGCGCAGCGAGCGCTCGACCTCGACCGTAAAGTCAACGTGTCCCGGTGTGTCGATAATATTGATGCGGTGACCCTTCCATTGAGCAGTCGTCGCGGCAGACGTGATCGTGATGCCGCGCTCTTGCTCTTGCTCCATCCAGTCCATGGTGGCGGCGCCTTCATGCACTTCGCCGATCTTGTGGACACGGCCGGTATAGAACAGGATCCGCTCGGTCGTAGTCGTCTTGCCTGCATCAATATGCGCCATAATGCCGATGTTGCGCGTATTTTGCAAGGAGAACTCTCTAGCCATGCAATGGTCTCCTTTCGTTCCCTAGTGTCCGCGGGATTACCAGCGGTAGTGGGCGTACGCTTTGTTGGCTTCAGCCATTTTGTGCGTGTCTTCGCGCTTCTTGACGGCAGCGCCGGTGTTGTTCGAAGCGTCGAGAATCTCGGCTGCCAGACGCTCTTCCATCGTCTTCTCGCCGCGGTTGCGGGAGTAGTTGACAAGCCAGCGCAGTCCAAGGGACGTGCGGCGCTCCGGCTTGACTTCGATCGGAACTTGGTAGTTGGCACCGCCTACGCGGCGAGCCTTAACTTCGAGCACGGGCATGATATTCTTGATGGCAGCTTCGAAAACTTCCATCGGATCCTTGCCGGAGCGCTCTTGAATCAGCGTGAACGCATTGTAAAGCAGCTGCTGGGCTACGCCCTTCTTGCCGTCGATCATGATGCGGTTGACGAGGCGAGTGACGAGCTTGCTGTTGTATACCGGATCCGGGAGCACGTCCCGCTTCGGTACTGGTCCTTTACGTGGCATCTAGAGTTCCTCCTTTCCCATATCAATGATAAAGCCGAAATGTTCCGGCAGAATTATCTTACTTCTTCACCTTAGCGCGCTTCGTACCGTACTTGGAACGAGCTTGCTTGCGGTTGTTGACGCCTGCGGTATCGAGCGCGCCGCGAACGATGTGATAACGTACGCCCGGAAGGTCCTTGACCCGGCCGCCGCGAATCAGAACGACGCTGTGCTCTTGCAGGTTGTGACCGATACCCGGGATGTAAGCCGTAACTTCTACACGGTTCGTCAGACGTACACGCGCATACTTACGAAGTGCGGAGTTCGGTTTTTTCGGCGTCATCGTGCCTACGCGCGTGCATACGCCGCGCTTTTGAGGAGCGCTCAGGTCGGTCTCGATGCGCTTCAGGGCGTTGAATCCCTTTTGCAGAGCTGGAGACTTGGACTTGACCACCTTAGGCTCGCGACCCTTGCGGACGAGCTGGTTAATTGTTGGCATGTTGCCACCCCCTTCCCATGATTGCCTTGCAATAAACTAACGGCTACCGGTTCCCGCGGCGCGAAGCCCACAGATCCAGGCGGTTCATTTTGAGAAAAACGAAAGGGTCCGCCCGCTGAACTCCCCATACGAGAAGCGCGGTTAGGTCCCGGTTCATGCTCTCTCTACTACCACGGCCATCGCCGTGCCGACATCGATCCCGCACTGTCTGCCGAGCTCGCGCATGGTGCTCACCTCGGTTAAGGGAACGCCACGCTGCTGGCACAACTGCGCGATGCGGCCGATCAGGCGCGAATCTGCATCTTGCGCGACATAGACGCCGATGGCCTTGCCTTGTTCTACCATCTTGGTCGTCTGCTTGGTGCCGACTTTGACGTTGTTCGCAAGATGATGAGCCATTAAGTCCATCATAACAACTCCTACGGAACGATCAAAATCCACCACGTCGGGCACACACATAGGCTATCTTAACACCTTGGTCGGGCAGTGTCAAGGAAGCCTTTTACACCAATTTTATCGCTACCGAGTGCTCTAATCGTCTACGGGTTGCAATCCGTTTCGCGGCATCTTTAATGGTTTCAATAGCTGCGTCGCAGGGACGAGAAGATCCCCGATCGTACAGGCAAAGGCGACAGCTGCGCGCCAGCGAATCGGCCACGCAGCTGTCTTGGCGTTTAGTACGAAGAAACGAGAGCTTTCGGCTTCGCTATCTATTCTTCTGCCTCGCCCGCATAAAGATATATTCGGTATAGAAAGACTGCCGCTTCAGCCCTCGTCGCTTGTTCGGCGGGGCGAATTCGTCCGTCATAGCCTTGAACCAGCCCGGCGGCCGCGAGTCCCGCTATTCCTTCGCGGGCGTATGCAGAAATCTCGCCGAAATCCTCAAGCTCTGGATGATGTCCGGCTTCTGGCGCTTCCATTCTGCCGGCCGACCGGAGCGCCCGCGCCGTCATCGTCATCATCTCCTGACGGGATATGACTGCGTTCGGCAGGAAGCGGCCGTCGCCGGTCCCGTTCGCGATGCCGTTCTGCCGCAGAGCGCCGACAGCCCGGTAGAAGTAATCCCCCGACTTCACGTCGGTGAAGCTCGACGGCGTATCGCCCGCAAGCCCCAAGGCTTCGACCAGCATAACGGCGAATTCGGCTCGCGTGACGGCGCGGCCCGGCTCGAAGGCCCTGCCGCCTACGCCGCCGACGATTCCTTTTGACGCGAGCGCTTCGATGCTGTCGCGGGCCCATGCATGGCGCTCCAAATCGGCGAAGCTCTTCGTCGAGAAGGCCACCCCGAACCGCGAGAAATGGTCTGTCGCGAAGACGACTGCGCCGCCCGCCTTATCGTATCGGCCGTTAGGGATCGTCGCCATTCGCCCTTGGGCATCCACGTAATAAGCGATGATGGCAGCCGGCGTCCGAAGCTCCTCCTCCGAAGGCGCATAAGGAATCGCTACCGTAATCCTGGCTTGCGGGTTGCGCCATTCTTCGGATACCCCGTTCCGAAACAGGGCGAGGTCGATCAGCGGTCTATCGCCCGCTGCCTGCGCAGAGAGCGGATCGAGCCGCGACCGATCGCCCGGGGACACCCGGATCGCGATCTCGCCGCCAGCGTCCTCGCCTGCCCGATCCCGCTTCAGCATGTCGGAAGGGATCGTTACCGTGCCGAGCGCGGTTTTCACGGACACCCGGCGGTCTCCGTCGCCTGCGGCGAAAAAGCCGGCCGGCAGATTTAATTTATAGGAATCGACGCCCGCCGTCTCCGGCAGCTCGATCAGGACCGTTCGATTGCCTCCCGCGCTCTCCGAAGCGGCATCGAGCGCCATGGCCAGCGCTGCCGAATCCAACGTTATGTCCAGTTCCTTCGCGGCTCGGTCGAGCATCGCCGTAGCGATGCCGCCCGGCACGGCCACCTGCTGCGTCGATGGCTGCTCAGTTGTCGACGGAAGGCCGGGACCGCCTGGATTCCCGGGACCGCCTGGATTCTCCGGATCAACGGAGCCCACGACCGTTACGTTTACGTAAGTCTCGAACGCGCCGTATACCGCCTTGACGACAGTCGTCCCCGCAGCCTTCGCTTCCATCCGTCCGTCCGGGCTCACGGACAAAATCAAACTGTCGTAGCCTTCGTACCTGGTGCCGACGGATGCTGCCGTCACGTCCCGTTCGCTACCGTCCGACATCGCCGCCCGGATGGCCAGCTGCACCCCGTCCCGGCCGAGCGTCAACGTCTCCGCCGCCCTGGCTGCCGAGATGCCGGTCGCCACGGGCGCCGCGGCGTCGGTGCGAATATGATCGATAAAGAAATACCCGCCCCAAGGCCCCGAATAATGAGCCGTATCCTTGCCGCGATAGGAGATCTCCAGGCGCTTCACGCGTTCGCGGCCCGCGAACGCGGAGATGTCCGCGGAAACGGTCGTCCACTTGTCGCTCGCGATCTGCCGTTCGACGGCAAACGTCTCGCCGCCCTCCGACGTCAGCTTGATGCCGGCGATATACGCCGACGACGTGCCGCCCCAGCCGAAGATATCGAAGTCGATCTTGCCGTATGCGCTCAGATCGACCGGCGATTGGAACGTCTTCGCCACCTTGCTCTCGGTCGTCGCGATTTTGGCGGTTTTCGCGGCCTCGAGCATATAGCTCCCTTGCTTGGCCGCACCCGGCGTGCCGTTCGAGGAGCCCCTTTTCACCGCCCCGACCGCGGACGTCTCGGCCCCTGCGATCCACCCGTCCTGCACGCCGCCCTCGAAGTCGCCGAACACGAGGCGGGCGCCGTCCTGCTTGTAGTCCGGCACGTAGGCCTCGGTCAGGTCGAACGCGAACGTCTGCCCGTCCGCCGTCACTTCCAGTTTGCCCTTCTGGCCCGCGACGGGCACGATGCCGGCGACGATCGCTTCGATCCGCTCTTCCGCGCCGGGCTGCACCGACACCTGCACAGCGCTTCGGTCGAGCGCAACGCCGCCCACTCCCTTCAAGCCGATCTCGCCCGCAAAGACGCGGTTGCCCCCGTTATGCACGGCGATCGTCAGCTTGTCGCCTGCCTGTGCCTGCCCCGGCCGCGGTAGCGGATCCAGCGCGACGGACACGTTCGAGATCGCCGCAGAAGCGGCCAGGGAGACGTCGTCCACCTGCAATGCGCCGTTCGTCCAAGCGACCTTTTCAGTCGGCCGCGCCCATATTTTGATGCGATCGACGCCGCCGAGCCCCTCCCAGCCGGTCAGATCGATCGCCACGTCGTTCCAGGCCTCGGCAGGCGCGACAGCCGAGCCTTCGATCACGCGAGCGCCGCTGTAGGCGCGGATCATGAACTCCGCCTTGGCGCCGCTCCCGATGCCGCTCGCCTTGAGCGACGCCCGGACGACCGGCGTCGTCGACAGATCGAGGGGAGACGCGAAGCTGCGGGTCACGCCCTTGAAATCGCCGCGGTACGTCCCGACGACGCGAGCCTTCAGACTGGACGCGCCCGAAGCATGATCCGCCGTATCCCGCTCCGCGCCCGACACATTGTCCGTACCCTTCCAGCCGTCCGCGTCTGCCTCGAAGTCGCTGAGCGGCGCTTCGCCCTCAATGCCCGACGCCGCGCCCATCCTCGCCGTCTCCTGAGCCGGTTTCATTTCCAGCTTCGACGGATCGAAGCCGGGGATGGCCTCCTCCCAGTCGGAGACGCCTACGATCGCCTTGGCGAACGCCGTCGCCTCCAGCGACTGGACGGTATCGATCCGTTTGAATACGTCGTAGATCGCCTTCGGCTGGTCCGCCTCCGCGATCTGCCCCTTCATGTTGGTCCACAGGCCGAGATTGAGCCCGCCTTCGCCCGCATGGTCCACATGCCTGTGCAGGATGAAGGCGTCGATTCCCGTCAGCGATTTCACCTTGTAATAGGCGTAGGCATACGCCGCAGCCTGTATGCGCTGCTCCTCGGGCGTATTGCCGCCGCTGTGGAAGCCTTGCTCCGACAAGATGACGTGGCGCTGGGCGCCCTCGTACGTCATCGAAGCCAGCTGCAGATATTGCGTCAGCACCTGCAGGTTTTTGAAGGTGATCCGCTTCGTGTCGAAGCTGTCGGTCGCCGTCGTGTCCTCCCACGTTTTCGGATCGAACAGGTCCTCCGGATACGGATGGAAGGCGACGTTCCACGCATAGTCCCCACCCTCGCGGGCCAGCTTGGCCAGCGCGTCCACGAGCGCCCTGTTGCTGTAGATCCACTGCGAGTCCGGCGACTGGTAATCGTTCCAGAAGTGGTCGAGCGAGATGTACACCCTGCCGCTCGCATTCACGCTGCGCACGATGTTGTAGGTCAGCCGGAGCTGGCGCTCGTACTGCTTTACGTATTCGCCCAGCAGCTTCGGCCCCATGTTGTTCCACACCTTATTTTGCCCCACCTCGTTGCCGACGATATAGCCCGCCAGCCTGCCGTAAGCCCGGTCGGCGCGCGAATACCGCTCTGCGAGGAAGCGGGTAATCGCCTCGTAGTATCGGACGCCCGTCTCGTTCGTCAGATTGGGAGCGAACACGGTTCCTTCCGCCGTGGCGTCGGGATGCACGATGTCCTTGTTGGGCGAGTCGGGGTCAGTCATCCCTGTCCGGTACAGGATCAGAATCGCGGTCACGGCCATTTGATTGTCCGTCATCGATTTGATCTGGCTGTCCAGGCCGTCTACCGCGGATTTTCGGAAATAATAAGTTTGGCCCTCGTACGTAAAAGGAATCGAGGAGGCGCCGCGGTCGGTCAGCGTCAGCATCTCGTTGTACGCGATATTGATCGCGCCGTGCCGCACGCCAAGTCGCTCCGCGTCTGCGGGCAATTGCACCTGCAGCCCCTTGATGCTGTCGGTGACCGGATAAGGCTCCCGGTTCGCGGCCAGCGCCTCGGGATTGGTCACGTACTTCGGCCCATCCACCAGCGCGAATTCTCCGCCGTCCTCCAGCACGGCCACGAATTTGTCGTACGCCCGGTTTTTGTCGCCTTCGGCCGCCGGGAACGACAGGCTGAAGGTCGGTCCCGCCGCGCTCTCCGAGAGCGGCGTCATGGACGCGTAGTCGACCGATTTCTCGTCCGCGTACAGAGGCAGCTCGTAAATGCCCACCTTCGCGCCCGGGTGGGCGGACAGATAAGCGGCGTCCACGCTCCCCTCTGCTGTTGTAACCGCCGGATCGCCGGCGATGTTCAGACGCTCGAGCTTGCCTTGATACGCATAATCGTCCACGTTGCGGAGCGCAAAGCCGATCTTGTCGATGTCCAGCGTCGTGCCGGCCGCCGCTCCCTCCGGATAAATGCGGATGCGGTCGACAATGCCTTCCCATAGCGGGCTCGTCAGCACCAGTTCGTAATCCGCGAACGAAGCCGCGTCCGAGGCCGGGAACGACTGCGACTTCGCCTCGTCCCAATTCGGATCCTCGCGCGTCGTCCAGGCGACCTTAAGGCGCGATGCGCCTGTGTCGCCGGCCATCCGCAGCAGGACGGCATTGCGCTTCGCTGCGTCCAGGGACAGGCCTGGCGACTCGAGGTACGATTCCGCCGGATCCGTCACCGTATAGATCAGGGAGCCCGACGCAGCCGACTGAACGGCCGTGCCCGACGAGGCGACGAAGCCTTCGTCCGAGCCCGGAATATGAAAGTCCAGATCGGCGGCCGCCGTCGCGGCGAGCGAATCGATCTGCAGCCTGCCGTCCCAATATTCGTAGCCAGGATCCCCCGGAGACATGCCTTCCAGATCGTAATTCTTCATATAAGAGATCGACATCCCGTCGATGCCGGCTCTGCCGCTCCATGCGCGGACGTCGAAGTAGACGATATTCCACTTGTTGGCCGCGATGCCGGATATCGCCTCGAACGTATCGTCGCCGCTATGCAGCGTCAGCTTCACGAAGAAGTCGTCCTGCTTCCAGCCCCAGATGTCGACGGCGGCGGCGATGAAGTTCGCGTCCGACAGGTCGAGCGGCTCGTCGAAGGCGCGAGAGATCGTGCGCCATTCGTATGCTTTGACCTTGCGGGGCGTCACCTCGAGCGCACCCGCGCCCTCGAACGGCGCCCCCGGCGCGTTCAGCAGCGTGCCGGTCACGCTCGTCTTGTCCACGTTCGGGCCGGGCGTCCACAACGCCGCTTGCGGCGCATCGTTAAAGTCGTTAATCATCCGCAGCGGATAGATGGAATGCCCTTGGTAGGCATCCTTCTCCGCCAACGCCGGCTCGTAAGCGCCGGCCAGCGCGCCGGACGCGCCGACCAGTTGGACCAGCATGGAAGCGATTGCAATAATGATGATTGCAGTCGTTCGGAATAAGCGATGTCGCATGAAGCGTCTCCCACCTTTGTTTTAGTCGTAAGCGCGCGCTCCGGGCGGCCCGCAAGCCGCATCGGGATCGGGGTCGGGGGCAGGGTCGGCCCGGAGGCACGCTCTTTCGCATGGTTAAGCGCCGAAGCCGACCTGATCGACCTGATACTTGGCGTTCCAGAGCGCCGTCGAATCGGTACTGAACCAAATCTTGATCTTGTCGACGCTGCCCTTATACGGCCAAGCGCCGGCGTCCATCGAGAACTTGTTCCATGCGTTCGGCGTCAGAGTCGCCTTGCCTTCCAGCACATGGCTGCCGCTGTAGAGACGCACGGTCACCTTGTACTGAGTGGCACCCGGGCACCCGCCGTAGGCGTCGATCGCGAACTGGAACTTCGGAGCGGCGGTCGCGTCGACAGGCGCCGCGAACGTCTTCACGATTCCTTTTTCCGCCCGCGCGCCTCCGACGCCGTCGCCGGCCGTCGCCGTGTCCATCGTCACTTCCAGCGACCTGGTCCCCGCGAACGGGATTCCTGGCGCGTTGGCGAAGCTCGACGCGGTGGCGACGGACGTGGCATACTCGGATGCCGTCCATCCGTCGGACGACGTCTCGAAGCCCGATACGGCCAGAGAAGGCGCGATCGAACCGACGGCGGACAGCGCTCCGGCGGCGGGGGACTCGCGGTCGGCGAGCTGGGCGGCATTGTAGCCCGGAATGACGCTCGCCCAGTCCGAGATGCCGATGATGCTCTTGGCGAAGCTCGCGACGGCGGCGGACTCGCTCGTATCGATTTTTTGGAAGACGTCGTAGATGTACTTGGGATCTTTGGGGGCCGATGCGGCGGATTTGGTCGGATCGCGCGTCCACAGGCCGAGATTCAGCCCGCCCTCCTGGCCGTGGTCCACGTGCCGATGCAGGATGAACGAGTCGATGCCGCCGAGAAATTTGGCCTTGTAGTACGAATACACATAAGCCGCGGCTTGCGTCTTCTGATCGGCCAGCGAGTTGCTGAGCGAGTGAAAACCTTGCTCAGACAGGATGATCCGGCGTTTGCTCCCGTTGTACAAGTAGTCGGATGCGCCGATGTAGCCGGTCAGCACCTGCAGGTTTTTGAAATTGATGCGGAGCGTGTCGGCGGACGCCGTCGCGGTCGTATCGTTCCACACGGTCGGATCGAACAAGTCTTCCGGGTATGGATGGTAAGCGATGTTCCACGGAATGTTGCCCTCCGCCCGGATGCGCCGGTTGAACTCGTCGAGCAGTGCCTTGCCCTTGTACGTACGGAGGGCGTCCGTCCCGACGCTGCCGTTCCAAAAGTGATCCAGCGAGATGTACGTCCGGCCGTTCGCGTAATATTTTTTGACAGCCGTCTCGGCGATGCGGTAGGCGCGGGCGTATTGCTCCACGAAATCCTGCAGCGTCTTCGACCCCATATCGTACCAATAAGCCTGCGAGTTCACCTCGTTGCCGACGATATAGTTGACCGCCCGCCCGTACTGTTGGTCGGCTCTCGTGTAGCGGCTCGCCAAAAATTCCATGCCGGCCTTCCAGTAACGGATGCCGTCTGCGTCCGTGACATTGATGGCGGCGACCGTCCCGCTGCCCGAGAAGCCCGGGTGCGTCAGCTTAGCGGTGATCGTCCCGCTGCCCGGATACAATATGAGGATCAGACTGACGACGACGCCCTCGTCGGACAGCGTCTTGATGTCGCGATCCAGCTGCGCCACATACGAAGCGTTTAAATAATAGGTCGTTCCGTCCAAAACAAAAGGGACCGCGCCCGCCGCGCTGTCGACGAACAGCTGGTTGAACGCGACGTTCAGCGCCGCGTGGCCGATGCCCAGCTTCTGGGCGTCGTCGATCGTCTGCACCTGAAGTCCCTTGATCGAGGCGGCTGTCGGAAAGGCGTACGCATTGGCCGGCGCCGTCTGCGAGGTGACATAGGTTGGGCTCGCAACCAGCTTTTTCGTGGCATGGTCGACGACGACGAACTTTGAATACACTTTGTCCCGGGAGCCGCCGTATCTCGCTCCGCTCAGCGTGAAGCTCGCGACGCCGCCGCTCGGCGCGACGGATTGCGTGGCCATGGCCGTATAGGAGGCGGTCATATCGTACTTTTCGTACGGCTGGAGTTCGATGAGGTCGAGCTGCGCCGACGAGGACGTCGCATACGTGCCGAATACGTCGATCTGCGTCGCCGAAGCCGTCGCTTGACCGATCGAGCCGGGATAAACGGCGGGATAAGCGGAAAAGCCGACATTGTCCAGCTGATGCTTGCCGGCCCAGTTCGTCGCGAAGGTGACGGAGCGATAGGCGACCTCGATTTTCGTAATGGCCGTTCTGTAGCTCCAACCGCTTAAATCCACGCTGAGCTCGTTCCAGCGGTCCCCCTGAATGGCCTGCGTGGATACGAACGTCTGGCTGTTGCTGTAAAACGTAATTCGCGCTTCGAACTGGGTGTTGGACGCGTCGATGCCGTAGGTGTTGAACGCGCCGTGGAAGTAAGGCACGGACGAGACGTTCAGCGCCGGGGAAAAATCGCGGTACACCGACCGCCAGGACGTGCCCGGCACGCCCGCCGTCGTCAGCTCGGCCATCCGGTTGCCCGCGTAGGGCGTCGACGGCGCGTTGGCGCTGCTCGCCACATGGGAGAGCGCGGTCACGTTGGCTCCCCATTGCCAGCCGTCGGTGCCGCCTTCGAACCCGCCGATCTCGGTGTCGAGTACGGCGGCCGCCGCCCGCCCCCCCGTCTACGGAAGGCATGAACGGCAGCAGCAAAGCCAGGCAGACCGTCGCGGCCAGCCAACGTTTGGATATAAGCTTCATCATTAGCCTCCTCTTAATCGCGCTATCTATATAAAAAGAGCAAGCCGGCATCGGTAAAACCAAATGCGACTTGCTCTTGAGCGATCTCGGGTGCCAAGCTGCGGCATGCGCAATACGGTACTACGGTAAGTATCAACGGCGCTCCACGGACAGCCGCACGCCCGACAAGCCGCAGGCGGCGAACGAATAGGAGCGGCCGGGAGGAGGGCCTTCGGCCGGTCCGCTTTTCCACATCCAGGGCGAAGCGATGCGCGCGGGCGGACCGGCGTGATGCGGTCCCCATACGTTCTGCTGGGTGGCCGACACGACGACGGACAGACGGTTGATCCCGGGGGACAGCAGCGAGGTGACGTCCGCGGCGGCAGCGCCCATATGGATCGGCAGCCTGCAGCCGTTGACGCGTACATGCGCCGCTGCGCCTTGCAGCCCCTCCGGCCGTATCACGTATTTGTTGGACGCGAGCGATCGTTCGTCCGCCGCGATCGGCTCCAGCGCGTACTCCACCTGTCCGCCGTAGAAGGGCAATCCCTGGTGCGTCCAATCGCCGGACGCGAGTGTCGGCATGCCTGCCGATATGCGGAATCCCGCTTCGCAGGGCGTTACCGAGAAGTCGCCCAGCACATAGGCCGGCTCGAGCTCCAGGAGCGGATCGAATACGGGCGCGATCAGCTTCAGCACGTTCTCGCCCGCCGAGAGCGCATCCGCGAGATCGTAAACGGCGAACGCGCGGTCCATCCATCGCTCGGACGGCGCAGGTGCGAGCGCCAAGCCGTTGACCTCGAGCCGCATCCGGCTTCCCTGCTCGACGGCTAATCGAATACGCGCCGGAACGACGTCGACCGCGAGGCGGAACGCCGCCTCGAACCCCTCCGTGCTTGCGCTCGGCGCCCGCTCCGCGATGCGGCGTTTGTACTGCACGGCATTGTCCCACGGATTGCCGTCGAAGCCGTTCTCCCGATAGAGCAGCGGGCACGCCCGGTACACGGACATGCCTTTCATCCGGAGATGTCTGCCCGTCACGTCCGCATAATCAAGCATGAGCGCATTCTCATCGAGCGGAAATATGCTTCGGATCGGCAGGCTGCGGTCGGAACCGGCCGCCGCCGCGATCCCGTCTCTTCGCCCTTCGAGATCTGCCTCAGCAGGGACTTCGTCCATGTCCGGGCCCGCCCGCTCTGCGTGCGGCGTAAACGGCAGTGCCGATGCGATTGAGTCGAACGCAGCCGCGTCGTCCAGCAGCAGATAGCAGCAGGAATCCCCCTGCTCCAGCGTCAATTCCTGCGCCTCCCCGGCAGCGGGGGTCCGAACGGCCGTCCCGCGCAGCAGATCGAGCCGCATCGCCGCCGGCGCATGCAGGGTCAGCTTCACGGTCAGCGGCTCCGGCGCGCTGTAGGCCAGGAACAGCAGCCGCACGCCCTCCGGAAGCTCGCGCGACTGGACGGCGAGCCCCCTGATCTCAACGGCATCGGACGCATGGACCGAATCGGTCCCTTCGATCGCCGCGTCCCCGCCGCTTGTGCCGGCCAGGCTCAGCCCGTACCCGCAACGTCGTCGGCTGTCCGCCGACCAGGCCGCGATCAGCGCGTCCGCGTTCGTGCGGACGAACGATTCGGGCCGCCTGGCCGCCAGCGCCGCCAAGGCGTCGTCGCGTCTGCCGTCCACGTAGTCCGGCAAGCGGTCCCCCAGTACGCGCACGCTGCCTCCCGCGGCGGCATACGCTTCAAGCAGTCTTACCGTCGAACGCATCGCCGACTCCATGCCTGCGGGGAGAATGACCTCGTCGTAGCTCGCCGTGCCGACGACCCATCGGCCGGCCGCATCGATTAGGCCGTGCCGCGCCATGATCTCCTCATCGCCCAGGTCGTAATCGATGCCCGCGTCCGACAGCCGCTGCAGCAGCGTCTTGTACGACGTCACCATCTCCTCGAAGGGATGGCCAGCCGCTTCCCAGCTCGTCGTCGCCGGGTACAGATAGGCGGTCCGCGTCGGATGCAGCAGCAGGACGCGCCTGTCCGCCTTCCCTTGGGTCAGCGCAAGCTGGGCCCGCGCGATGTAATCCGTCAGCTGTCTCAGCTCATACTGCCAAGGCAGGCGCCAATCGAACGATTGCGGATGATCCCGCTTCCTCGCGCCGGCGAGGGAGGCCGCCGTCAGATGCGGATTCAGGAAGTCGATGCCGTGCGCGAGCAGCCAGTCTCCAATCCGCTTGAAATCCTGCGTCGACGCGTCGAAGCCGCCCGCGCCGAATGCCTCGCACAGCGTCCGCGCCTTGCCGAGCTGGCGAGAGACGCTCGCCGCCTCCCGCACGGTGACGAGGAGCGCGTCGGTACCGTCCGACGACAGCGGGCCGCACGTCAGGAAGTCGATCCCCGGCCAGTCCATGTATTCGTAGAGCGACATGATGCCCGGAGAAAAGCGCACCCACGGAATCGGCCATTGATGCTCGAGATAGTGTCCCGTAAACGCCAGGCCGTTCGACCGGCACCACTCGCCCAGCGGGATGACATAGTTGTCGCGCCAGAGCTCGAACATGATCCGGTAATAATCGGCGCGTACCTCCTTCGCGTCGCGCAGCTCGCCCGTACCGTCTTCGGCGTCCTGGAACAGCAGCGGCAGATGCGCGATCAGATCGTAGCCGGCGCGGTCCGCGAACTGCGCGGCGAACCAATAGGAGAACGGAACCGCCGTCTCCGCCTGGAACAGGTTGCCCGGCGACACCTCCGGCTCGTCGGTGAACACCGCCGGAATCGTCTTGCCGAAGCTGGCGCCGAAGCGCGCCTTGTAGCGCTCGTGCGTCCGCTCGATGAACACGCGCGCGACCTCCGGCCGCAGCAGATCGACGTAGGCGAAGCCGCCCAGCCAGCCGTTCGTCTCCGCGGCGCGCCAGTCGTAGATCAGATAGGAATGGCCATGCTGCCCCCATTCGGATGAAGGCATTCCGTCCAGACGACGGGTCAGGCGAATCCCGCCGGCCGAAGTGCGCTCGAACGCATAGACCGCGATCGGCTGCCCGGGACTGGACAGGAAGTGCGCATTGGCATACGGCAACTCGCCCGGCTCCGGACGCTCCAGAATCTTCTGGCCGGCCGACCGGCTCAGGCAATCCGGCAGCTCGGCGGACACGTGCCCGCCCGCGAAGCCGGAGGGATACGAATTTTCGTCGTATATATAAAGCTGAAGGCCCCTTTTCTCCGCTTCATCCAATGCGGCCCCAAAAAGGTCGAACCATTCTTCGCTCAAGTACTCGTTCACGAGACCCGGGCGCGGGTGAAAAAATCCGCCGCCCATCCCCATCTCCTGCAGCAGGGCGACCTGCTCCCGAATCTCCTCCGCGTCGTGCCGTCCGTTGATCGACCATAGCGGCACGGGCCGATATTTGGCCGGCGGATCCTCGTAAGCCTCCAGCCATTCGTACAAACCGTTTTGCATGTGCGACTCCCCCTACATTTTTAAGGCGCCCTGAACCATCCCTTGAATGTAATACTTCATGCCCAGCGAGAAGATAACGATGAGCGGCAGCGACGAGATGGAGTAGGCGGCGAACTGGACGCCTTTGTCCGTAATGCCGAACTGCTTGGTGAACTGCGTCAGCCCGACGCCGATCATCTGCATGCTGCTGTCCCGGATCGTGAGCAGCGGCCACACGTAATCGTTGTAGGTGCCGACGGTCTGCATAATAAATATGGTCGCCAGAATCGGAACGGACAGCGGGAGCACGATGCGCGCGAATACGGTCAGCTCCTTCGCGCCGTCGATGCGTGCGGCTTCGAACAGCGAGGACGGGACGGACGCCATCGAAGTCCGGCACAGAAAGGTGCCGAAGATCTGCCCGCCGGCCGCGTGCGCGATGATGATCGCGAGCGGCGTGTTCGTCAGCCCCAGTTTCTCGTACCAGACGTAGGCGGGGATCAGCGTAAGGATGCCCGGCACCATCATCATCGCGAGCAGCAGCAGGAACAGGAACTCCTTTCCCGGGAACGTCTTCTTCGCGAACACATAGCCGGATACCGCGGACAGGCCGACGACGAGCAGGCTCGCCCCTCCTGCGTATAAAATCGTATTGAGCACGTAACGCCAGATGCTGGCGAAGGCCTCTCCGTAGTTCTCCCATTGCGGCGGCGAGGGCAGCGACCAGAAGCTGCCGAGAATCTGCGAGTTGCTCTTCAGGGAGCTGTAAAACATGAACAGAATCGGGACAAGCGTCAAGACGATCAGCAGCGCGAGCGTCCCGATCAGCAGCGTCTGACGGACGGCTGCCGGGCTCGGCATCGGCAGGCCGGCGATCGTTCTCGGCGCGCTCGTCGCGCGAACCGGGGCAGGCATGGGCATCCTCCTCACTCCTGCGAGCTCCGCAGGAACTTCATATTGACGACCGTGATGACCAGGATGACGAAAAACATCGAGACGCCAAGCGCCGAGGCATAGCCGAGCTCGTCGAACTTCGTTGCGGCGTAATACATCTGCAGCGCGGGCACGTAGGTCGAATCCATCGGTCCCCCGCCGGTCACGATCAATATGGCGTTAAAGTCCTGAATGACGCCGATCAGCGTCAGGATGATCAGAAATTTAAATTGTCCCGCCAGCAGCGGCAAATGGATGGAACGGATGATTCGCGGCAGCCGGGCGCCGTCCATCTTGGCGGCTTCGATCAGTTCGTCGGGAATGCCGATCAGGCCCGAATAGAGCACGAGCAGCTGCAGGATGCCGACGAACGGAAAGCCGATGAAAATAATGGCCCAGATCGCCGTCTTGGGATCGCCGAGCCACGAATTCGTCAGCCCGTCCAGCCCGACGGCTTCCAGGAAGCGGTTAATGAGTCCGACGTTAGGGTCGTACAGGTTTTGCCAGATCAGCAGCAGCGCGACGGCCGGCACGATCATGGAAGTCACGAACGCCGTACGAAAGTAATACTGGAGCCGCTTGCTTTTCAGATGGTAGATCAGCTCCGCTACGAACAGCGGGGGCACGATGGCCTTCAGTAGACCCGTGACGATCAAAATGCCGAGATTGACGATGCCTTTGCCGACGTAGTCGTCGCTTAAGATTCTGCGGAAATTGGCCAGACCCACAAACGTTGATCTGCCGCCGGGATTCCATTCGTAGAGCGAATGGTACAGACCGGATAGCGCAGGCACGTACATGAAGCCGATCAGCAGGATGAAGGCCGGAGACAAGCTCAAATAGATCCACTTGGCCTGCCAGATGCGTTTGAAAACGGATAGCCGGTTATATCTTTTGAGCAGGTAGAGCCCGGCAGCGATCAGCAGCAATGCGGCAGCGGCAGCGGCGATCAGCAAGATTCGTTTTTGCGCCGCTGCGGACTCGGCGCCCGCGACGACGTTCTTCACTTCGTAGCTGTAGACCCCGCCGTTCTCCGTTCCGCCATACAGCGTCTTGCCCTCCGCGCCGAACGCGAGCTGCGTCGCCGGAGCGGGCACCTGCGTCTGCCAGATCGTTTTGCCTGAAGAGGAGATCAGATAAAAATGACCGGCATAGTCCGCCGCGCCGATCGTATCGCCGTCCGGCGTCAGGGCGACGTCCTTGACCGAATCGAGTACGGCGATCTCGCGCAGCTTGCTGCCGTCGCGATCCAGGAGCACGACCGTCGACGACGTCAAGCCCGCCGCCACGCGGCCTTCGTCCGATACGGCGACGCTGCCGATCGTGCCGTTCATGCCGGCTTTGAATAACACGTTGCCGTTTCCGTCCAGCAGGTACACGTTCTGGTCCTTGCCGCCTACCGCGATATAGCCGCCGCCCGGAGCCGCTGCGACATCGGCCGCGCGCGCGCCGAGCGACGCCTTGCCTTGCGTCCCTCCGTCGGACGGATCGATCAGGAGCAGATCGGAGCTGTTCTGCACCGTCACTGCAGCCGTAGAACCGTCCGCCGACGGCGCGACGCCTTCGACGCGTTTTTTCAGGTCCTGCTTCCACAGCAGCTCGCCGTTTAAGCCAAAGGCGTACAAGTTGCGATCATCCGAGGAAGCCAGCAGCCGGTCCGCGCCGGCGAAGCCCACGCCCGTGACGACGTTGCCGGTCTTCATGACGGCGACCTGTTTGCCGGCCTCGTCGAACAGATAGACATGCGTATCCGAGCTGCCGACGGCGAGCAGTTTGCCGTCCGGAGACATCGCCATCGCGGTGACCGATTTACCTTGTTCCAGATTCCACGCCGACTGCGCCCGCGCGCTAACCGGCGCGAGCAGCAAGCACAGCGCTATAATAGCCCAACTCAGCTTCCTGGCTTTGCGCACGTCATCACCCTCTCCGATGCTTCGAAGCGCAGCGTCCCGCGCGGACGGCAGGCGCGCGAGCGGGACGCCGCGTTCTTATTTTCTCTCCGGCGGCTGCCGTTCCGGCGTCTCCAGATCGGACAGCTCCTTCTTCTTGTCCTTCAGCGCAGCCTCCAGGTACTTGTCGACCGTCGCTTGATATTTGGTCAAGTACTGGTCGATCGCGATCTTGCCGCCGAAGTATTGCTGGATGAGGCCGACCCACTCTTGCACGGAGGGCTGGTAGTCCCACAGTCCGCGAGCCAGCATGTTGTTCGCACTGGTGAAGCCTTCCGTATTGCCGATCGGCTCAAAGTTCGCGAACGCCTTCGCCATCTCTTCGGGCAGCTCGATGTCCTTGAGCGCCGGCGCTCCCGCGAGCGAAGCATCCTTGCTGTTCTGGATCGCGGTTACGTACGCCTTGTAGCCTTCCGGACTCGTCAGGTACATCATGAAGTCGACGCCGAGCTCGGTTTGCTTGGCATCCTTGGACACCAGGCCGTAGAACCCGATCGGGATCTGAATCGTGCGCGCAGGCGCCAATACCCCTTCGCCTTCCATCGACGGCATGTTGAAAAATCCGTATTCGAACGCCTTGGCCCCGCCCTTGGTGCCCGACTTCTTCTCGTCGGCCAGGTCCTTGGGCAGCTGCCAATAAGCGCCCGGGGTCGTGAGCATCGTCGCCGCCTTGCCGGTCAGGAACAGGCTGTACGCCTGGTCCGCGTTCACGCCGAAAAATCCGGGCTCGGTGTACTGGAACAGCGTCTTCAGATTTTCCATGAACGCCTTCCACTGCGGATTGCCTTCAATCTTGAACGGCCCCGTCTTGTCCTTGATCGCCTTCCAGACGCGGAGGTCGTTCTTGGTCACTTTGCTGTTGGAGTCGTTGTACGGATCGGTCGGATCGTACTTCCAGACATCGTCGACCCCGGGCACGAAGTTGTAATCGTTCGGCTGCGAACGAATGACGTTAACCGAATCGCGCATATATTGGTCGCCGTACACCCGCACGAGCCAGCCCGCTTCTCCGCTCCACATCGAGTTGGAGTTGCCCGCGAGCGACAGCGGAATGTAGCCGGCCGCTTTAATTTTTTTGAACGCTTCGATCAGCTCGTTAAACGTTTTGGGCGCTTGCGCCACGCCGGATTTGTCGAAAATTTCCTTGTTGTACAACCAGACGATTTGTACCGATTCGAAGTTAAGCGGATACAAATGGTCGTTTTCTCCGAGCGCATCCAGGTTGATGCCCATCGTGCCGAGATCGAGGCTTTCCTTCCACGCTTTGCCGGTATACGGGTTGTTCTTGTCCAGCCAGGGCAGGAAGTCGACGAACTTCTTGTCGTCCTGCAGACTGCCGACTTCGTTGATGACCGCCAGGTCCACGTCCGGCGTACCGGCGGCGAACTGGGAGGTCAACCATTCCTTGTAGCCGTCCATCGGTTTGTTGTCGACGGTAACCTTCACGCCAGGGTGCTTGGCCATGTATGCGTCCGCGACTGCGTTCCATACCGAAGCGGATGCGTTGGGCAGCGAAATTTTGAAAGTTCCCGACAGTTCCGAACCGGCCTGCGCCGATGACGATCCGGAAGGGGCTGCGGACGCGGATGGAGCTGCCGATGCGGATGGAGCCGGCGCGCTACTGCTGGAATCGCTTTCATTCGGAGGCGGCGAAGCATTGCCGTTGCCGTTCGAGCATGCGGCGACCATGGCGATCGCCAAGGTGGAGCCGACAGCGGGCAACCATTTGTTCAGGGCTCTCATAGGACCTCTCCTCAACTCAATTGAGTATACTTGCATTTATTAATATATACTTTGATAATGATTTATTCAAGAATAAAATAAAAAAAACGGCCCGAGGGCCGCTCTGTGCTTGCGATGGAGTTGCATTTCATTCGTCTGCGTTCCATTCGGCCGTGCTGTCGCGAACGATGAGGCTAGGCTCGATCTCGTCCTTGCTGAACGTCTTGCCGCTCGCGATCTCGCCTTCGAGCAGCAATTCGACCGCCCTCTTGCCGACACGATACGTATTCTGATTGACGGATGTCAGGCTGGGACGGACGTAGCTGCTGACGAACAAATCGTCGTAGCCGACGACGCTGACATCTCCCGGAATAGCGAGTCCTCTGCGCTCCGCGGCCTTCATCGCGCCGAATGCCTTGATATCGCTCGTCAGAAAGACCGCCGTCGGCGGCGCGTCCAGATCCATAAGCCGGTCAAAGCCCTGCGCGCCCGAGTCCGCCTGCTCCATGCTGCCCTCGATGACGACGACGAGCGACGGATCGAATTCGATCTTATACTGCGACAGCGCCAGTTTGTAGCCCTGGAAGCGCAGCGAGAATTCCTGATTCAGCCCTGCGACCGAGCTCCCGGTCAACACGATGCCGATGCGCCGGTGACCGATCGAGAGCAGATGTTGGGTGGCGAGGTATCCGCCCGTCATATTGTCGACGATGACATACGGAATCTGAAGATGCGGAAAATAAAAATGCACCGTTACGATCTTGCGGCCCTCGCTCTTCCAGCCGGCCACGATATCCGCCGATACGAATTCAGTCTCCATCGCTCCCGGCAGCAGAACCAGACCGGAGCGCTCGGGATTCGGCGGCAGCTTCTCGCGCTCCCCGATATCCCATAGCTGGAATTGAACGCGATTTTCCTCGCACTTCTCGTGCAGTCCCCGCAGAAGATCGGCGAAAAAGCCATGGTTGAACTGCTCGACCGGCAGGGCGTGATAGATCAAATAAATGGTTTCGATGCGGGCTTCGGCGCCAAATGCTTCGGCATAGGACCGGCTGACGTACGACCCTTTCCCCCGGACCCTATAGATAAGACCCTCTTGGGCCAGCTCGGTCAGTGCGCGCCGCGACGTAATTTCGCTCGTTTCATATAATTTGGCCAGCTCGATCTGCGATGGAATCGGCTCTTCGGTCGAGATCTCGCCGTTTAATATTTTTCGTTTAACGTCGTCAACGATCAATTGATACATCGGACGCTTTACCGTCTTCATGCTGCCAATCGCTCCTCCCGTCACAAACCTAGTATACTTTACTCGATATTTGATTGCAAAGTATATTTCGTTTGCAGGAAGGTTCCATTTCACCAGACAAGAATAGCCTAAGTTAAACGATCGCTGAGCGGTCCCGCCTCGTGTCAGGAACGTTTGAGCAGCAAGTAAATAAAATAAGGCGCGCCGATAAAGGAGACAACGATGCCAGCCGCGATCCCTTCGGGACCCGCCACGTTCCGGCCGATTGTGTCCGCCATCAGCAGCAGGAAGCCGCCGATCAGCACCGACACGGGCACAAAGCGCTGGAACCTGGGACCGACCAGCGACTTGGCGATATGCGGCGCCATCAAGCCGATGAACGCGATGCCGCCCGTGACCGCCACCGCCGACGCCGCGAGCGCTACCGCAGCGAGAAGCAGCAGACCGCGGTCGCGAGAGAGCCGGACGCCGCTGCCGACGGCAGTCGCGTCATTCAGCGAGAGCAGGTTCAGCGCGTTGGATTTGTACATCGCATATGGCAGAAGTACGATAAGCCAAGGCAGCTGCGCCCACAAGAAGGTCCAATCGGTCCCCCACACGTTGCCGGCCAGCCAGCGCGAGATAAAGTCGACCTTGTAAATATCCACAGCTGAAGTAATGAATACCATCAAGCCCGACAAGCCGAGAGAAAAACCGATACCGGTGAGCACAAGCCGCATCGGATGAAGGCCTGATTCTCTGCTGTAGGAGAAGGCGTAAAGCAGTCCGGCCGTCAAAACTGCACCGATAAAGGCTGACACCGGGATGAGGTAAACGAAGGCGCCGGGGTCCGTCGGAATGAGCAAAAAGCTCACTGCGACGCCGAGCCCCGCCCCTGAATTGATGCCGAGGATGCCGGGGTCGGCCAGATCGTTGTTCGTGACGCCCTGCAGGATGGAACCTGACAGCGCCAGCGACATGCCCGCCGCGAGCACGATGAAGATGCGGGGCAAACGGAGATCGAACAGGACGAATTTTTCCTTGAATTCTCCGTGCCCGAGCAAGGTCGGCACAATTCGTCCGTAAGAGACGGAGGAAGAGCCTAATCCGAGGCTTACGATAACGGTCAAAATAATGAGCGCAGCCAGCGCCACGAGAAACGCGCGCTGCTTGCGAATCGAACGGACGTCGGTCATGGGGTGGTGTTCACTCCTTTACGCACGATAAACAGGAAGAACGGCAGCCCCATGACCGCGATGATGGAAGCCATCGGCGCCTCGTATGGGGCGATCGCGTTCCTTGCGATCGTATCCGCCGCTAGCATGAAGAGCGCGCCGACGACGGCGGACATCGGAACCACCTTGCGGTAATCCGTGCCGACGACGAACCTTACGATATGGGGAATCATCAGACCCACGAACGCCATGTTACCGATTAGCGCTACGGAGGCGCCGGTCAGAACGATGACCGCTGCATATAGGACGAACTTGATCTGGCCGGTACGCAGCCCGAGCCCGATCGCTGCCTCTTCGTTGGCGCTGAGCAGCGTGAGCGCCTTGCCCAGGACGACCGCCGCGACGACGCCCGCCGCGATGAACGGCACGATCGTGACGATTTGATGCCACGTCGTGCCGATGAGACCGCCGGCCGTCCACATCGATACGCCTTTGGAAATTTTAAAGGCAAGGCCGATCCCTTCCGCTATGGCGTATAAAAATAAGGAAACGGCAGAACCCGCGAGCACCATCCGGATCGGGGACATGCCGCCTCTGCGCGAGGCGCCGATGCCGAGCACCATACAAGCTCCGACGGCCGCTCCGATAAAGCAGGCGACCATCGTTCCGAAGTATCCGACAGCCGGCATCGTCGCCATCGTGAAGGCCAGCGCCGCATTCGCGCCCGATGACAAGCCGATCAAGCCGGGATCGGCAAGCGGATTGCGGGTCAGGCCTTGCATCACGGCTCCAGCGACGCCGAGCGCCGCGCCGACGATCATGCCGGCCGTCTCGCGGGGAAGGCGAAGCTCGCGAAGAACGGTAAGCTGCTCGCCGGCAGCATGCGTCGTTAACGCTAGCCATACATCGCGAAGCGTCGTATCTTTGGCACCGTAAACCATCGAGATCGTGAACATGCCAGCAAGCGCGATCAAGCCCAGCACGATGGCCAAGGCAAATCTCATTTTTTTATTCGAATTCATCAGCCGCTCCGCTTTCTATTAAAAAATAGGAAAGGGGAATTCCGCGCGCTCGCGAAATTCCCGATGCATACGGGGATCGTTAGTTGCCGAGGAACTTCTCCTTGAAAAATTCAAGCTGCCACTCCAGCGTCAGCGCATCGTTGAAGTAGAACGTGCGCGAATCGACTTCGTACACGCGGTTGTTTTTGACCGCCGGGATATTTTTATAGGTCGCCGTCTGCTGGAAGGAGACGTCCGCGCCCGGATCCTTGCTCATGATGATGTAGTCGCCGGCATAATCGGGCAGCACCTCCGCCGAGAGCGTGAAGTAGCCATCTTTGGCGGTTGCTTCCTTAACCTTGGGCTGCATGTTGAGCCCCATCAACTGGAACAAAATCTCCGTACCGCGTCCCCAGGCGTCCCCGAACGTATAAACTTGCTTGTCGTAAGCTTCGATAACCGAGACGGTAGCGTCTGCGCCGATCTTCGCTTTGATCTGCTCGCCTACGTCCGCCGCCCGCTTCTTGAAGTCGTCGATCCAGGCTTGCCCTTCCTTCTCCTTGTTCAGCGCCTTGGCGATCTCCAGATGCTGCGTCAGATAGTCGACCTTGTTGTACGTATAGGTGACGAGCGGCGCAATTTGCTTCAGCTTATCGAGATTTTTGCTGTCGGAGGAGCCGATGATGAGATCGGGCTTCAACTCGATGATCTTTTCCAGGTCTTCGTCGGACACCTCGGTTACGCCTTGCAGCTTGTCGGCAAACTTCGGATTGTTGAGCGACCACGAGTCGACGCCGACGAGCGGCACGCCGAGCTGGAGTACATCGCCTGTATAGCCGGACAATACGATGACCCGTTGCGGGTTCGCGGGCACTTCGACCGGGCCGGCCTCCGACTGATAGGTGACCGTGCCGGTCTGCGCCTCCGCAGACGGGCTGGCGGCAGGACTGGCGGATGCGCTCCCGGAAGCGCCGGCAGTCGCGGCCGCGGAGCTGCTTGCGGCCGGCGATGCTTGGCTTCCTTTATCGTTGTTGCCGCATGCGGCCAGCGCAAATGCTGCGACCATGAATAATGCGACCAGTAGCAGACCTCTGCCAAGTGCGGTGCGGTTCGATTGCGATTGTGCCTGTCTTTTCATTTCTCTGCCCCCAACTATGAATGATTATCATTATCAATGATAACGTTTATCATTACTTTAGGGGTTTCCGCCGGCTTTGTCAATGAAAAATCGCGGCACACGTCATTTATCTTTTAAAACTTTTTGCCAGCTGCCCGTACGACAAAGCCTCCGCACAATAGCCCGGCATATGCGAACGCATACAAGGATGCACCTGCCGCCGTCCAAGCCGAGCCTTGCTCCAGTCCGGTCAGCACTTCTGACAAGATGCCGGCAGGCGGCAGCAGCCAGCGGACGAACGCCATGCCCTCAGGAAGCTGCGCGACCGCGCTTGCGGAAGCAAGAGACAGGACTATGACGCCGATCAGCGCCGGAAGCGAGGCTGCAGACCTGCCGAAGCCGCGCTCCGTGAACCAAAGTGCGATTCCCGTGCCCAGCAGAGATTGCGCGGTATGGACACTGGCAGCGGCCAGCCATTCAACCCGAGTAGGCCACCGCTCCAGCTTCCCGGTCAGTGCCGGATACAGGACGGCAAAGGCAGTCAGCAGCAAGCCGATAGCCGCCATAAGCAGCAGCTTGGACGCATAATAGGCGCCTGCGCTGCCGGCATGGAGTGCCGTCACCGCTTGCTGGGTTTCCGGCTCCAGATCGGATAATCCCCAAGCGATCCAGGCAGATACGACGAACAGCCAAACGGACGAAAAAGCATAGCTCTCCAAGACCGGATTCGGCGATATCGTATAAATGAACAGAAGCAATCCGACATAGGCGATCAATGGGGCAAGGTAGCGGTAGGATTTCGTATAATAGGACCAATGGTATCGAATCAGCGGCAGCACGTTTACACCATCCTCCCGGAGCCCGCGGCAACAGAATCAATAGAGGCGCCAGCCTCCAGCAGCTCTCGCAGCAATGCATCGCTGCTCGCAGGGTCTGTCCAGTACACGACCTCTTGTCTCTCCATACGGCATCTTATCGTCCCAGGCCAGTTTGCGAACGCCTTCGCGTCCTCCTCCCGTCCTTTCGGCCATTGGCAGACGATCCGGCGCCAGCGTTTTCCCTCTACCGAGGCAGAGGATGCGGCGACCGACTGGATTCGACCGTCCGAGATCGCCAACGTCCGGTCCGCCCATTGACCGATCAGCGTCTGCTCATGACTGGCGACCACGATAGCCGTTCCTTTCTGCCTCAGACTCATCAGCATGGAAGCAAGCACGCCCTGCGCTTCCTCGTCCAGCCCGCCGACCGGCTCGTCCAACAGCAGCAGCTCAGGGTCGCCTAACAGCGCCTGCACGAGGTTCACTTTTTGAAGCATGCCTTTCGAAAAAAACTTCATTTGCTGCCCTGGCCTGTCCCGCAGATCCACCAGTTCGAGCAGCTCCTCGATTTTTCTCGTCCGCGTCGCCGCTTCCAGCCCTCGAATCGAAGCCATATGGTTCAAGTATTCGCGGGCCGTAAATTTGAGCTTTGGCAGGTGATCGGGCGCGTAACCGATGACAAGACTTCCCCCTTCGCCCGATCCGCTCACTTCTCTTTTGCCGGAAGAGAGCGCAGAGAGCCCCGCTATCAGTTTAAGCAGCGTACTTTTGCCCGAACCGTTCGGCCCGGTGACAGCCACCGTCTCTCCTCTGTTTATCTCAAGGGAAACGCGTTGAAGCACCGTTTTTCCTTTATACTGCTTGCTCGCCTGAATAAGACGGAGTATGCCGTTCAAGTTCATGGCCCTTCACTCCCGTTCGTTAACGGACATTTATATTAATACTATAAAAATTAAAGTCCGTTTCACAATGCGTTTATTCACAATAACGGCAGATTTATCCCGAACTTGTGGGCAGATTGGGGAAATATTGAGGTTGTTTCATGCCATTCTCACTTATTCACAGTCGGACATTCCCATCAGTCGGCTATCCCCCGTGGACAAGTACGCGAAGATTCGCTCTATCCACATGTGGATAAGCGCGCCCGCGCCTAATAGCCCGTCCGGTCGCTTCTTAAAGAAGGAGACGGACAGGCATTAAGAGACGGTCAATCCTATTTAGGCGTTTAAAAAGCGTCCAGAAAAAAGACGACATAGATGGCGGCCAGCAGCCATAACACGGGAATGATGCCCCACCAGAGCGCGCCTTTAAACCTGCGCTTATGGTACAGCGCCCAGCTGACGACGATACTGAGGAGCAGCGCGATCGGATAGGCCCAATAGAAGACGACGATTGCGAACGGCCATTTGTCGATGACGGAGTCCGGGGAGTCGAGCGCAATAAATGACGTTAAGGCGACGACTACCCAAGGGACAATGAGAAGGACAAAGATGAGCTGGCAAATCAGCAGCGTAGCGGCTGTTTTAGCGTTTTTCATGGCGCATAACGGTCCCCTTTCCCTTTGGTCCCCGTCCGCAGGCATCTGGCGTTGCCGCCTACCTCACCTTTCGCACAGGGCTTTTCTAGATTTTAACCGTTTTTTCCGGGTTTCGTAAACACCGGGCTTGCCCCGCCCTTGCTTCCAGGGAAAATAAACGGCATTTCAAACATAAAAACTGCCGGGCAGCGTGCCCGGCAGTTGGCGATGCATGGCTTTAAGCGAAGCGGTCGACCGATCGACGGCGGTTCGTTAGTCCGCCGATACCGGCTCGAGCTCGGCTTCGTCTTCGTAGCCTTCTTCGGTCGGATCGACGACGCGGATGTTGCGGTAGCGCGACATCCCCGTACCCGCCGGAATGAGCTTGCCGATGATGACATTCTCCTTCAGGCCAAGCAGGCGGTCGACCTTGCCCTTGATGGCTGCGTCGGTGAGGACGCGGGTCGTCTCTTGGAAGGACGCGGCCGAGAGGAACGAGTCGGTCTCGAGCGACGCCTTGGTGATGCCGAGCAGGACCGGACGCGCGACCGCAGGCTCGTTGCCTGCGAAGATCGCCTCGCGGTTCGCGGCTTCGTATTCGTGCACGTCGACGAAGGAACCCGGCAGCAGCGTCGTGTCGCCCGGATCGACGATCCGGATCTTGCGAAGCATTTGCTTGATCATGACTTCGACGTGCTTGTCGTTGATCTCAACGCCCTGGTTCCGGTATACGCGCTGTACTTCCTGCAGAATGTAGTTCTGCACGCCGCGTACGCCCTTGATTCGCAGCATTTCCTTCGGATCGATCGAACCGTCGGTGAGCTCGTCGCCGGCTTCGATGTGCAGACCTTCGTAGACGCGGATACGGGAGCCGTAAGTGACGGGATATACCTTGGTCTCGGCATCCCCTTGCACTTCGATCTCGCGGCGATCCTTGGTCTCGCGAATTTCCTTGACGACGCCGTCGATCTCGGAGATGACCGCCTGGCCCTTCGGGTTCCGGGCTTCGAAAAGCTCCTGGATACGCGGAAGACCTTGCGTGATATCGTCTCCGGCAACGCCCCCGGTGTGGAACGTACGCATCGTCAGCTGGGTGCCCGGCTCGCCGATCGATTGGGCGGCGATGATGCCGACCGCTTCGCCGATCTCGACCTTCTTGCCCGTTGCCAGGTTGCGGCCGTAGCACATCTTGCACACGCCATGACGGGCGCGGCAGCTGAGCACGGAACGAATCTGCAGCTTTTGCACGCCTGCGCGGATCAGTTCTTCCGCCTTCGGCGTGTCGATCAGATCGTTGCGGCCGACGATGATCTCGCCGGTCTCCGGATGACGGATCGTCTCGAACGCATAGCGTCCTTCGATCCGGTCGAACAGTTCCTCGATGACTTCCTTGCCGTCCTCGATGCGGCTGACGATGATGCCCTTGTCCGTGCCGCAATCTTCTTCGCGGACGATGACGTCCTGCGCGACGTCGACAAGACGACGGGTCAGGTAGCCCGAGTCGGCGGTACGAAGCGCCGTATCGGCCAGACCTTTACGCGCGCCGTGCGTCGAGATGAAGTACTCGAGGACCGTCAGGCCTTCGCGGAAGTTCGACTTGATCGGGAGTTCGAAGATCCGGCCCGACGGCGTCGCCATCAGCCCCCGCATGCCGCCCAGCTGGGTGATCTGCGATTTGTTGCCCCGCGCTTTGGAGTCGACCATGAGCATGATGGAGTTGTAGCGATCCATCGATTTCATGAGCACTTCCGTGATCTCGTCCTTCGTCTTCGACCAGATGTCGATGACGCGGTCGTAACGCTCGGCGTCCGTAATCAGACCGCGTCGATACTGCGTCGTGATCGTCTTGACGGCTTCGTCGGATTTCTTCAGGATCTCGACCTTCTCCACCGGTACGGTGACATCCGACACGGCAACCGTGATGCCGGCGCGAGTCGAGTAGGTGAAGCCGAGCTGCTTGATGTCGTCGAGAATGATCGACGTCTTCATCGTATGGTAGATGCGGAAGCACTCGCCGATGATATGGCCGAGATATTCCTTGCCTACTGCGCCCGGCGTCGGGATATCCTGCATGATCTGATCGAGATCCGCGCCCTTGTCGTAGATGAAGTATTTTTCCGGCGTACCCTTCAGCAGATTGTCCTTGGTCGCCTCGTTGATGTAAGGGAACGTATCCGGGAAAATCTCGTTGAAAATGATCTTGCCGATCGTCGTCACGAGCAAAGCGTCCTGCTGCTTCTCGTTAAACGTCTTCTTGTTCAATGCCTTGACCGGAATGACGACGCGCGCATGAAGGTCGGCTGCGCCGCGTTGGTACGCGGAAACGGCTTCGTTCACTTCGGAGATGCGCATGCCAGCGCCATGCGCGTCCTTGTTGTCCATCGTCAGATAGTAGCAGCCGAGAACCATATCCTGCGAAGGCGTGACGACAGGCTTGCCGTCCTTCGGGTTCAGGATATTGCCGGAGGCCAGCATGAGCAGGCGGGCTTCAGCCTGCGCTTCGGCAGACAGCGGCACGTGAACGGCCATCTGGTCGCCGTCGAAGTCGGCATTGTAAGCCGTACAGACGAGCGGATGCAGCTTGATCGCGCGGCCCTCGACCAGGATCGGTTCGAACGCCTGGATGCCGAGACGGTGAAGCGTAGGCGCACGGTTCAGCAGAACCGGATGCTCCTTGATGACTTCTTCGAGCACGTCCCATACTTCCGGGCTGACGCGTTCGACTTTGCGCTTCGCGCTCTTGATGTTGTGCGCCTGGCCCTTGAGCACGAGCTCTTTCATGACGAACGGCTTGAACAGCTCGAGCGCCATTTCCTTGGGCAGACCGCATTGGAACATCTTGAGGCTCGGTCCTACGACGATAACCGAACGGCCCGAGTAGTCGACGCGCTTGCCGAGCAGGTTCTGACGGAAGCGGCCTTGCTTGCCCTTCAGCATGTGGCTGAGGGACTTGAGCGGACGGTTGCCGGGTCCCGTGACCGGACGGCCGCGGCGGCCGTTGTCGATCAGGGCGTCGACGGCTTCCTGAAGCATCCGCTTTTCGTTCTGTACGATAATGTCCGGCGCGCCCAGATCGAGCAGACGCTTCAGACGGTTGTTCCGGTTGATGACGCGACGGTACAGGTCGTTAAGGTCGGAGGTCGCGAAGCGACCGCCGTCGAGCTGTACCATCGGGCGAAGCTCAGGCGGGATAACCGGCAGCACGTCGAGGATCATCCAGTCCGGCAGGTTGCCGGAATTGCGGAACGACTCGATGACTTCGAGGCGCTTGATCGCGCGGTTACGGCGCTGGCCTTGGGCCGTGCGCAGCTCTTCCTTCAGCATGTCGAGCTCGCGGTCGAGATCGATGTCCTGCAGCAGCTTCTTCACCGCTTCGGCGCCCATGCCGGCGCTGAATGCGTAGCCGTACTTCTCGCGGTAACTGCGATATTCCTTCTCGGACAGGAGCTGCTTCTTTTCGAGCGGCGTGTCGCCCGGGTCCGTCACGACGTACGACGCGAAGTAGATGATCTCTTCGAGCGAACGCGGCGACATGTCGAGGGCCAGGCCCATGCGGCTCGGGATGCCCTTGAAGTACCAGATATGCGAAACCGGTGCGGCCAACTCGATGTGGCCCATGCGTTCGCGGCGAACCTTGGCGCGGGTGACTTCGACGCCGCAGCGGTCGCACACGACGCCCTTGTAGCGGACGCGCTTGTACTTGCCGCAATGGCATTCCCAGTCCTTGGTCGGCCCGAAGATCTTTTCGCAGAAAAGACCTTCTTTCTCCGGCTTCAAGGTACGGTAGTTAATCGTCTCAGGCTTTTTGACTTCGCCTCGGGACCAAGAACGGATCTTGTCCGGGGAAGCCAGCCCGATCTTCATAAACTCAAAATTGTTAACGTCTAACAAGGAGCAAGCCCTCCTTCATCGTGGCTCGGATTACGTTGCGATTGACGAACGGTCGTGACGATCTCGTGCTGCTTAGTCGGCGATGGTCCGGCCGGGATCCATGCGGTTACGCACGAGTCCCGTCCAGATCCTGTCGGTATTACTCGGCGCTGACCTCTGAGCCTTCCAGGTTCAAGTTCAGCTTATCGCCGGTCGTATCGTCCTCGTCGTCGCTCTCTCTCATCTCGATCTCCTGCTCGTCGCCCGACAGAATCTTCACGTCCATGCCAAGGCTCTGAAGCTCCTTGATCAAGACCTTGAACGATTCCGGCACGCCCGGCTCAGGGACGTTCTCGCCCTTAACGATCGATTCGTACGTCTTCACGCGGCCGACGACGTCGTCGGACTTCACGGTCAGAATTTCTTGTAGCGTATAGGCAGCGCCGTAAGCTTCGAGCGCCCAAACTTCCATCTCCCCGAAACGCTGGCCGCCGAATTGGGCTTTACCGCCCAAAGGCTGCTGCGTGACGAGCGAGTACGGGCCCGTGGAGCGCGCATGGATCTTATCGTCGACCATGTGCGCGAGCTTGATCATATACAGAACGCCGACGGTGACTTCGCGCTCGAACGGTTCGCCCGTGCGGCCGTCGTACAGCTTCGTCTTGCCGTTGCGCTGCATGCCGGCTTCTTCCATCGTGTCGAACACGTCGTGCTCGCGCGCGC
The DNA here is from genome assembly GCF_030014955.1 of Cohnella hashimotonis. Lineage (NCBI taxonomy): Bacteria > Bacillati > Bacillota > Bacilli > Caryophanales > Paenibacillaceae > Cohnella > Cohnella hashimotonis. The sequence goes on along the minus strand of NZ_JAGRPV010000001.1, from coordinate 39,945 downwards.
CGTCGAATACCGGCGTCGCGGCGCGAATGCCGAGATAGCGGCAGGCCATGCCGAGGTGAACCTCGAGCACCTGACCGATGTTCATCCGCGACGGTACGCCCAGCGGGTTCAGAACGACCTGGACTGGCGTGCCGTCCGGCAGGAACGGCATGTCTTCCTCCGGCAGGATGCGCGCGATAACGCCCTTGTTGCCGTGGCGGCCGGCCATCTTGTCGCCTTCGGAGATTTTCCGCTTTTGCGCGATATAAGCGCGCACCAGCTGGTTGACGCCCGGCGGCAGCTCGTCGCCGTTTTCCCGCGTGAATACCTTCACGTCGACGACGATGCCGTCGGTGCCGTGCGGTACGCGAAGCGAGGTGTCGCGCACTTCGCGCGCCTTCTCGCCGAAGATCGCGTGCAGGAGACGCTCTTCCGCGGTCAGCTCGGTAACGCCCTTCGGCGTGACCTTGCCGACGAGGATGTCGCCCGCGCTGATCTCGGCGCCGACGCGGATGATGCCGCGCTCGTCGAGGTTGCGGAGCGCGTCTTCGCCGACGTTCGGGATATCGCGCGTGATTTCTTCCGGACCGAGCTTGGTGTCGCGCGCTTCGGACTCGTATTCCTCAATATGAATCGAGGTGTAGACGTCTTCTCTCACGAGCTTCTCGGAGAGCAGGATCGCATCCTCGTAGTTGTAGCCTTCCCACGTCATGAACGCGACGACGACGTTGCGTCCGAGCGCCAATTCGCCGGTATCCGTGGACGGACCGTCGGCGAGGATGTCGCCCTTCTTGACGATGTCGCCCTTGCGGCAGATCGGGCGCTGGTTGATGCAAGTGCCTTGGTTCGAACGCATGAACTTCTGCAGCTTGAACTTGATGACGTCGCCTTTGACTTCCTTGCCGTCGAGCAGCTCGATGCGGCGCAGCCAAATCTCGTTGGCCGTGACGCGCTCGATAACGCCGTCGTGCTTGGAGACGATGCAGACGCCCGAGTCCTTCGCAGCCTTGTGCTCCATGCCTGTGCCGACATAAGGCGAATCCGGCACGAGCAGCGGTACAGCTTGACGCTGCATGTTCGAACCCATCAGCGCGCGGTTGGAGTCGTCGTTCTCGAGGAACGGGATCATCGCGGTCGCGACGGACACGACTTGCTTCGGCGATACGTCCATGTAGTCGACGCGGTCGCTCGGCATCGTCAGGATGTTGTCCGCTTGCTTATTGTAACGAACGATGACCATATCGTCGGCGAACTTGCCCTCTTCCGTGAGCTGGGCGTTCGCTTGGGCGATGATGTAGTTGTCTTCTTCGTCGGCCGTCATATAGACGATCTCTTCGGTGACGACGCCCGTGCTGTGATCGACCTTGCGGTAAGGCGCTTCGATGAAGCCGTACTCGTTGATCCTCGCGAACGTGGACAGCGAGTTGATCAGACCGATGTTCGGACCTTCAGGCGTCTCGATCGGACACATGCGGCCGTAGTGGGACGGGTGAACGTCACGCACTTCGAAGCCTGCGCGTTCCCGCGTCAGACCGCCCGGACCGAGCGCGGACAGACGGCGCTTGTGCGTCAGCTCGGCAAGCGGGTTCGTCTGGTCCATGAACTGCGACAGCTGCGACGAGCCGAAGAATTCCTTGATCGCTGCGATAACCGGACGAATGTTGATCAGCGCTTGCGGCGTGATCGCGTTCTGATCCTGGATCGACATCCGCTCGCGCACGACGCGTTCCATCCGGGACAGGCCGATGCGGAACTGGTTCTGCAGCAGCTCGCCGACCGAACGCAGACGACGGTTGCCCAAGTGGTCGATATCGTCGGTGCTGCCGATGCCGTGCAGCAGATCGATGAAGTAGTTAATGGACGAAATGATGTCCGCCGGCGTGATGTGCTTCACCGACTTGTCGATGATGCCGTTGGAGATGATCTTGACGACCTTGCCTTCTTCTACCGGCGAGTGTACGAGAATGCTCTGCAGCGGAATGTCCTCCGCCTCGTTGACGCCGGTGACGCGGTAGTTCTTGAAGCCGACGTTCTTCTCCAGCATCGGGAGGATCTGGTCGAGCAGACGGCGGTCGATGACCTGTCCCGACTCTGCGATGATCTCACCGGTCGACGGATCGACGAGCGTCTCCGCGAGACGCTGGTTGAACAGACGGTTTTTAATATGAAGCTTCTTGTTGATCTTGTAGCGGCCGACATTAGCCAGGTCGTAACGCTTCGGATCGAAGAAGCGGGCGATAAGCAGGCTGCGCGCATTTTCCAGCGTCGGGGGTTCGCCCGGACGCAGGCGCTCGTAGATCTCGATCAACGCCTTCTCGGTGGAGTCGGTGTTGTCCTTCTCGAGCGTATTGCGGATGAACTCGTCCTGACCGAGCAAGTCCAGAATCTCGGCGTCCATGCCGAATCCGAGCGCGCGAAGCAGCACGGTTACCGGAATCTTGCGCGTGCGGTCGATACGTACGTAGATGATGTCCTTGGCGTCCGTCTCGAGCTCGAGCCAAGCGCCGCGGTTCGGAATGACCGTTGCGGTATACGTCTTCTTGCCGTTCTTGTCGATCTTGGTGCTGTAGTAGACGCTAGGCGAACGTACCAATTGGCTGACGATGACGCGCTCTGCGCCGTTGATAATGAACGTGCCGGTCTCCGTCATGAGCGGGAAGTCGCCCATGAACACTTCCTGTTCCTTGACTTCGCCCGTCTCCTTGTTGAGCAGGCGAACCTTGACGCGCAGCGGAGCCGCGTAAGTCACGTCGCGCTCCTTGGACTCGTCGACCGAATACTTCGGCTCTCCAAGGCTGTAATCGACGAACTCGAGCACGAGGTTGCCCGTAAAGTCCGAGATCGGAGAAATGTCCTGGAAGATCTCGCGCAGCCCGTCGTCCAGGAACTTCTGGTACGATTGCTGCTGGATCTCGATCAGGTTCGGGATGTCCAGCACCTCATGAATGCGGGCATAACTGCGCCTGGTGCGGCGACCATACTGAACAAGATGTCCTGCCAACTTATCCTCACCCCTTCAGTCTACTGTGAAGCATATGGTAGCGGAGCGAGATCCTCTCTCCAGCACTAGCAGAGGCAGCCGTCCGCGGAGAACCCTGCGGTTATGATAAAACGCGGAAAGTGGGTAAAATAACAGCGGGAGGACGCAACATGCGCAATGTGCATACAAAATCACAGCGGCAAACAAATAAAAGCCCCTATGCCCCAAACGGAGGCACAATGGCACACATATCCAGCCCATTCACCCAATATACGCCAATCGGCGTATTTTTATTCCTCTGAATGGCGCTAATCGAATAACTTCTTTACATACAGACAACTAGCCCATCTTAAATCTGACATCTTCTAATAGTAACACAACCGCCTATTCAGGTCAAACGCGATTTTCAGACGCGAAATTCACTTGCAGCGCGCACTGGGGCTATAAATATGGCATCGGACCTGAGACCGCATGCTACGGCGGTAAAGCCGCCTTCTCTTAAGCCTTGACCGCCCGGTACACGCGATACCCTTTGTCTTTGCCCGCTTCGCTCACCTGATCTTCTCCGAAGCATGCTTCAAGCTTGGCTCTCGCGCTCGGCGCGCCTTGCTTGTTCTGAATGACGATCCAGAGCGATCCGCCGGGATTTAAATGCGCAGGCGCCTCCTCGAGAATGCGGTGCACGACCGCCTTGCCTGCCCGAATCGGCGGATTGGACAAGATGACATCGAACGTCTTGCCGTTCACCGCTTCGTACAAATCGCTAACTTGAATGTCCACGTTGCCTATACCGTTGAGCGCGGCGTTTTCCCGGCTCAGTGCAACGGCGCGTTCGTTCACGTCAAGCATCGTCACATGTCCTCGCGGCACGAGGCGGGCCGACGTCAAGCCGATCGGACCGTAGCCGCAACCTACGTCAAGCACGCGATCCTGCTGCTTCAATTCGATATGCTCAATGAGCACCCGGCTGCCGTAGTCCACCCCGTCTCGCGAGAACACGCCGGAGTCGGAGACGAACTGAAGTTTCTGCCCCCGCAGAACGGCCTCGATTTTTTTGCGGTCGCTGCGCGCGCTGGGCTGCTGCGTATAGTAGTGGTCAGCCATCTCCTCGTCCCCTCTGCACAAACATGCACAAACCCCTCGAAGCAAGCTTCAAGGGGTTTGCGATTCGATTGTTAAGCTAGATTACTTAACTTCGACCTTAGCGCCGGCTTCTTCGAGCTTAGCCTTAACAGCGTCAGCTTCGTCCTTAGCCACTTTTTCTTTAACAGCTTTAGGAGCGTTGTCGACAACGTCCTTCGCTTCCTTCAGGCCGAGACCCGTGATTTCGCGAACAACCTTGATGACGTTGATCTTGGAAGCGCCAGCTTCGAGCAGGATAACGTCGAATTCAGTTTGCTCTTCAACTTCAGCTACTGCAACTGCGCCAGCTGCAACAGGTGCAGCGGCAGTTACGCCGAATTCTTCTTCGATTGCCTTGACCAGGTCGTTCAGTTCCAGGACGCTCATGCCTTTGATGGCTTCCAAGATGGCCTCTTTGCTCATGGTAGTACCTCCGTTAAATTAGATAATTTGTTGGTGGAAAGTCAATTCGCGCGCCCCGAAAACCGAGGCGTTCGACTTATGCGCTTGCTTCGTTCTTCTCGGCGACAGCCTTGACGGCCAGCGCGAAGTTGCGGATCGGCGCTTGCAGGACGCTGAGGAGCATGGAGAGCAAACCTTCGCGGGAAGGCAGATCAGCCAGTGCCTTGACTTGAGCAGCGTCGATAAAGCGACCTTCGATGACGCCGCCTTTCAGCTTAAGCGCATCGTTCTTCTTAGCGAAGTCGTTCAGGATCTTCGCTGCGGCAACGACGTCCGTAGAGCTGAACGCTACAGCGGTAGGACCCGTCAGGACGGCATCCAGGTCGCTCAGCTCGACGCTAGCCGCAGCGCGGCTGACGAGCGAGTTCTTCAACACTTGGAATTCGATGCCGGCTTCGCGCAGACGCTTGCGAAGTTCCGTGACTTGAGCGACGTTCAGGCCGCGGTAATCGGCAACGACCGTGCTCGCGCTGGACTTCAGCTTGGCGGCGATCGCTTCGACTTCCTGCTGCTTGGCTTCGATAATCTTTGCATTTGCCATTTGGTACACCTCCTGGTCGTAGGACTTCACCGTATCGATCGTCTATAAGGCTATTGGCCTTCACGAAGGCATTAAAAATGCCCCCGCAGACATCGCGGAGGCATGACGTTACATTAATCTTACGCATCCCTGCAAGGCAAGGACGGGTAACGAATGTATGCACACACCTCGGTAGGAAATTAAGCCTCGCGGCACCTACGGTCTACGGTATCAATATTCAACTTGATTAAAGTAACACGTCCATACTCGGTCTGTCAACCGCCAAAAGCTGGCGATTAGAGACGGTATGCCGAAACGTTCAGACGCGCACCCGGGCCCATCGTCGAGGAGATCGAGATGTTCTTCAGGTATACGCCCTTAGCAGCGGATGGCTTGGCGCGGTTCAGCGCGTCGACCAGGGCCTTCAGGTTGTCGGCGAGCTTCGCCGAATCGAAGGATACCTTGCCGATCGGAGCGTGAATCTGACCTGCCTTGTCCAGACGGTACTCGATCTTACCGGCCTTGATCTCTTGGACCGCCTTGGTTACGTCGTTCGTAACCGTGCCGGCTTTCGGGTTAGGCATGAGGCCCTTACCGCCGAGGATACGGCCGAGCTTGCCGACTTCGCTCATCATATCCGGCGTCGCTACGCAGACGTCGAATTCGAACCAGCCCTGCTGGATCTTGTTGATGAGGTCCGTGTCGCCGACATAGTCAGCGCCAGCGGCTTCGGCTTCCTTAAGCTTATCGCCCTTGGCGAATACAAGCACGCGCTGGGTCTTGCCCGTGCCGTGAGGCAGGACGACGACGCCGCGTACGTTCTGATCTTGCTTTCTCGGATCGACGCCGAGACGGACGGCTACTTCGACGGATTCGTCGAACTTAGCCTTGGCCGCTTGCTTCACAAGCTCGATCGCTTCCGCAGCTTCATACGTTGCGTCGCGGTCGATCAGCTTGGCGGCTTCTTGGTACTTCTTGCCGTGCTTAGCCATGTAGTTCTCCTCCTTGTGTGGTAGTAACGGAAGTCTCCTCCCACTTCGCCCTTCGTCCCAAGGACGGTCCGAAGCGCGATCGCGATCCCTATATCAGGTCCGCTGTGATTAGTCTTCGATGACGACGCCCATGCTGCGCGCCGTGCCTTCGACCATACGCATAGCCGCTTCGACGGATGCCGCGTTGAGATCCTGCATCTTCTGCTCGGCGATCTCGCGAACCTTCGCGCGCTTAACGGTAGCGACCTTCTTCTTGTTCGGCTCGCCGGATCCCTTCGGAATGCCAGCAGCGACGCGAAGCAGTACTGCCGCAGGCGGCGTCTTCGTCTCGAACGTAAAGGAACGGTCTTCGAATACGGTGATGACGACCGGAATGATCAGGCCGGCTTGGTCAGCCGTACGCGCGTTGAATTCCTTACAGAAGGCCATGATATTAACGCCTGCTTGACCCAGTGCGGGACCGATAGGCGGCGCAGGGTTAGCCTTGCCGGCCGGCACCTGCAGCTTGACCATTTTAATGACCTTTTTTGCCATGTTGTTGCACCTCCAGCTCAAAATGCGGTATAACGGGATGCTTGGTCCCTCCCGCTCAAATCCAGAAACCTGCGAGCGGCGGCGCGAACGCCCCCATTCGCCAGACTATTATATCTTCTCCACCTGAGTGTAATCCAGCTCAAGCGGGGTTTCTCTGCCGAACATGTTGACGTGCACCTTCAGCTTGCTCTTGTCGTGAAGGATCTCTTCGACCGACCCGACGAAGTTCGCGAAGGGGCCTACCTTGACGCGGACATTCTCCTTCAATTCGAAGTCGATGACCGGCTTCGGCTCCTCCATGCCCATGTGTTTCAGAATCTGATCCACTTCTTCGGGCAGCAGGGCCGTAGGCTTCGATCCCGATCCGGTCGATCCGACAAACCCGGTAACGCCGGGCGTGTTGCGGACCACGTACCAGGAATCGTCCGTCTGAATCATCTCGACGAGGACGTAGCCCGGATACACCTTGCGCATCACGGTCTTTTTCTTGCCGTCCTTGTTGACGAGTTCTTCCTCCATGGGCACGAGCACGCGAAAAATCTTGTCCTGCATGCCCATCGATTCCACGCGCTTCTCCAGGTTCGCCTTAACCTTGTTCTCGTAACCGGAGTACGTGTGTACTACATACCATCTTTTTTCCATCGGAAAAGCCACCTTTGGGTTCCGCGTTAAATGACGAGGTCGATCAAGCGCGAAATGATGACGTCCAGCACCCAGAAGTAAATAGTTACGATCACGACCGTCACGATCACGACGAGCGTGTAGCTGATCAACTCTTTACGTTTGGGCCAGCGGACCTTCTTCAGTTCACTCCAACTATCGGCAAAGAACGAAGTAAAGGACCCAAAGCTCTGTTTCATTTTGGCCAGGAAAGTCACGTCCCAAAACCTCCTAGAGCTTAGCGCGTCTCGCGATGAGCCGTGTGCTCATTGCAGAACTTGCAGAACTTCTTCAGTTCGATGCGATCGGAGTGCGTGCGCTTGTTCTTGGTCGTCGCATAATTCCGCTGCTTGCAGTTCGTGCAAGCGAGGGTGATGATTACCCGCATCTGTTCCACCTCCCGGGCTGTGCCAGATCACAAAAAAAAAGACATTGAATCCGGGTTAATACGCCTAAGCCGTTACGTACGACAACGACACCTGGCGTATCACACCATATTCAGGGCTGCGCATAAAACTCCACCTTAAGGTTACTAAAGTAATTTATCATAGCCCATAGGCAATGTCAACGAGAAAGCTTGACAATCGTGTACGGGCGTCGGTCGCGGGACGTTCTTAAGACTCCGAGGCCACAGAGCTCTCTATTATTCTAGCCCACCGGAAGCATTGTTTAAACCCGATCCAACCAACGCGGCGGCTGCAAAAACGAAAAAAGCAGCCTGCCGTCCGGCGCTGCCTCTGTACGTTCTGCTATATAGCTGACGGTTCCGGTCGACCTACAGACCGATATCCCTGACTTCCAGGTATCGCTCCAGCTTGCGCTTCACGCGCTGAAGCGCATTGTCGATGGACTTGACGTGGCGGTCGAGGTCGACGGCGATCTCCTGGTAGGAGCGCCCGTCCAAATAGAGCATCAATACCTTGCGTTCCAGATCGCTCAGAATCTCGGACATCTTGTCCTCGAGACCGTAGAACTCCTCCTGGTTGATGATCATCTCTTCCGGATCGCATACGCGCGAGCCGCAGATGACGTCCAGCAGCGTACGGTCGGAGTCCTCGTCGTAGATCGGCTTGTCCAGCGAAACGTAGGAATTGAGCGGAATATGCTTCTGCCGGGTCGCCGTCTTGATCGCGGTAATGATCTGACGCGTGATGCACAGCTCCGCGAACGCCTTGAAGGAGGCCAGCTTGTCCCCCTTGAAGTCGCGGATCGACTTGTACAGGCCGATCATGCCCTCTTGAACGATGTCCTCGCGCTCCGCGCCGATCAAAAAATAAGAACGGGCCTTCGCCCGGACGAAATTGCGATATTTATTGATCAGATACTCCAGTGCCTCGGAATCGCCCGCGCGTACCGACTCTACGATATCCTCGTCGGTCTTGAAGTCGTATTCATATGTTGCAAGCTCGTTCACGTCGACGCTCACGGGTCATCCCTCCGGCTTCAAGACATTCCAGGATATGCACTGGATCTAGCTACCAAACTATTACCAATATACTTGATGTACCCCATAGCGTCAATGAAGAAAACCCTTATAATTCAAGGCTTCCGGGGAATGCGGACATTTGTTTGCGTTTTGGCGAACGGACTTGCAGCCTATATCGGGCGCAACGATCGCCCGAGCGGCGGAGGGAGACAGGTCCCGCTCGACTCCCGGCCTAGGACTTGCCGCCCGAATCGTCGGACGCACGCTCGCCCCGTCGCCACTGCTCCAAGACCCGCGCCACGTCGTCGCTCAGCACCCCACCCAGCGGATTACGCTTGGGAGGCGGCGCCTTGCGAATCGTCTTGCCGATCTCGCGCCGGCTCTCTTCCACCGCGAGCAGCAGCTCGCGCGCGGACAGCCGCAGCGCGCCGCGCCCGAACGCCACGTGCTGCTCCGTCTGGTCGGAAGTGGCGACGTATACGTCCCGCCGAACCGAGGTCACTTCGCCGACGAGCCGTTCGATGCATTCGTCCGCCGTTTCTTTCTCGCGGGTGTATACGACGCCGAGCCGATGCTGCTTGAGCTTGGCGCCTGCTCCGGGCACGCGGAATGCGTCGAATACGACTACGACCTTCAGTCCCAGATATCCCTGGTAATCCGCCAGCATGTCGAGCAACCTGTCGCGCGCGTCCTCCAGCCGGGTCGCCTTCAGGCGGTCCAGCTCTGGCCACGCGCCGATCATGTTGTAGCCGTCGACGATGAGGACGTCCTCACGGCGAAGCATGGCCGCCCTTGCCCGGACCGCCGCCGCGCTTCGCGAGCCGCTGACGCACGGCTTCGTAGAGGATGATGCCCGCGGCGACCGAGGCGTTGAGCGAGTTGAGCTTGCCGAACATCGGCAGTGAGATCAGAAAATCGCATTTCTCGCGGATGAGGCGGGACAAGCCCTTGCCCTCGCTGCCGATGACGATCGCGATCGGCCCGGTCAGGTCCGTCGCGTAGACGTCGGCCTTCGCCTCGCCGGCCGCTCCGGCGATCCAGACGCCGGCTTCCTTCAGCCGGTCGATCGTCTGCGCCAGGTTGGACACCCGCGCGACGGGCACGTATTCGACCGCGCCCGCGCTCGTCTTGGCCACGACGGCCGTCAGGCTCGCGCTGCGGCGCTTGGGCACGATGACGCCGTGAGCCCCCGTACAGTCGACCGACCGCAGGATGGAGCCGAGGTTGTGCGGATCCTCGACCTCGTCGAGCAGCACGATCAGGGGCGCCTCTCCGCGCTCGGCCGCCCGTGCGAGCAGCTCTTCGGGCTCGGCGTACGATACCGCCGCCGCCTGCGCCACGACCCCTTGATGCTGGATGCCGGGCACAAGGCTGTCCAGCTTGCGCTTGTCTGCGTATTGGACCACAACGCCGCGGCCCTTGGCTTCTTCCAAAATCGGCTGAACGAGACTCTTCTGAGCCTGGTTAGAGAGCCAGATCTTGTTGAGCGCGCGACCGGCCTTGAGCGCCTCGAGCACGGGGTGCTTGCCGGCCAGGTAATGCTCGCCCTCGTCCTGCCCATCGTCCGCCGACAAGGCATCGGCCGACTCGTCCTCATAGGCCGATACGCGTATGCGCGTCTCGCGCCCTGCAGCCTCGGCCTCGTTCCGGCGGCCGTACGCCTGCTGTCCGGCCCCGTCCCTGCGTTCCCCGGCGAAGCCGGGTTTGTAGCCGCCCCCTGCGGGCTTGCGTGCGCCTCCCGGCCTGTCCGATGCGCGCCGATCGGCCGAACGCTCCTCGTCCCGACCGCCGGAACGGCCTTCCGCTTGACGGCGCCCTGCCGCCGTACCGCCAAAGGCGGACGGCCCTCCCGCGCCACGTGCCGGACGGTCCGTTTTCCCCGGTCCTCCCGGGCGATTGCTGCGATTGCTGCTCATGTCGTCTCTTCCTTTCGCCCGGGTCGCGCCGACCCCTCCGGCTTTGTTTCTTCAGGTTCGAAGGCCAGCCCGATCAATTGCTCGAGCCTGTCCCGCTCCCCCCGGTAATACAAATAGCCCACCAGCGACTCCAAACCGGTCGCGTGGCGATAATCGCCCGGATCCGCATTGCGCGGAGGCGATCCCGACTTGGCGTTGCGTCCGCGCCTCGCGATGTCGGCCTCCTCCTCCGTCAGCAGCGGCGCCCACCGCGCCAGCAGCCGCGCCTGTGCGGCTGCCGATACGTACCGGGTGGCCGCCTTGTGCAGCTCATGCGGCTTGCGCGAAGACGAAGCGATCAGCCGTTGACGAATATACACCTCGAACACCGCGTCGCCCACGTAGGCCAGCACGATCGGATTGAGCAGGTTGACCGGCTGATCCGGCGGCAGTTCAGGCGCGATGACCGGCAGCGTCGACACATTCGCGCGAAGCTCCGTCATTTCCGGCGCCACCGCATCCCTTGGGCCGTATCCTCGAGGATGATCCCCTTGTCCGCCAGCAGGTCGCGAATCTCGTCCGCCCGCGCGAAGTCGCGGCGCTTGCGGGCGTCTGCGCGCTCGGCGATCAGGCTGTCGACCTCCGCGTCCAGCAGCTCGGCGCCCGCCTCCGGCGGCAGCAGACCGAGCACCCGGTCGAACTCCGCGATGAGCGCGAGATACGCGTGGATATCCGCCGCGCAGGCCGCATCGCGCTTCAGATACGTATTGGCGTCGGACACCGTCTGGAACCACACCGTGATCGCGTCTGCCGTGTTGAAGTCGTCGTCCATCTTGGCGTCGAACGCCGCCCGGAACTGCGCGAGCCTCGGCGCTACCGAAGGATCGGCCGGCACCAGCTCGGAGACGGAAGACAGGCGGTGCTTCAGGTTGTCGCGCGCGTTGGCGAGCCGCTGAACGCTGTTTTCGCCTTGGGCCACCGATTCCTCGCTGAAGTTGATCGGACTCCGGTAGTGCCCGGTCAGCATGATATAGCGGATCGCCTGCGCACTCGTCTTCTGCAATAGCTCGCGCGGATTGACCACGTTGCCGATGGATTTGGACATCTTTTCGTTGTCGATGTTAACGAAGCCGTTGTGCATCCAATAGCGCGCGAGCGGCTTGCCGGTCAACGCCTCGGACTGCGCGATCTCGCACTCGTGGTGCGGAAACTGCAGATCGTTGCCTCCGCCGTGGATGTCGAGCGTCTCGCCCGCGTACTTGAGCACCATTGCCGAGCATTCGATGTGCCAGCCCGGACGTCCCTCGCCCCATGGGCTGCTCCAGCTGATCTCGCCCGGCTTGGCCGCCTTCCAGAGGACGAAGTCCTGCGGCGCTTCCTTGCGCTCGTCGACCTCGATCCGAATGCCGTACTGCAGATCAGCGAGGTTTTTGTGCGACAGCTTGCCGTAGTCGGGGAATCGCGCGGTCCGGTAATAGACGTCTCCGCCGTTCTCGTAGGCGTAGCCCTTTTCCTCAAGCGTCCGTATAAACGAAATAATCTCCGGAATGGTGTCCGTCACCCGCGGATTCTGCGTGGCCGGAACGACGCCGAGGGCGGTCGTATCCTCAATGAACGCCTGAATAAAGCGCTCGCCGAGCTCGGGTACCGTGATGCCCATCTCTTCCGCGCGCCGAATCATCTTGTCGTCGACATCGGTGAAATTGGTCAGGTAATTGACCTTGTAGCCGATATGCTCCATGTACCGGCGCACGACGTCGAAGAAGATAACGGGGCGTGCGTTCCCGATATGAATATACCCGTATACGGTCGGTCCGCATACGTACATCGTGACTTGGCCGGGCTGTTGAGGCACGAATTCTTCGGCCTCTCGGGTCAGCGTATTGTAAATGCGAAGGGTCATGGTCGATTATGGCTCCTTTGATGTTCTTGAACGGGTGGAAGAATAAACGGGTTCCGCCTGGCGCTCGCGGTCGCCCCCTGGCGCGGCATCGCCTTCGGCCGGCTGGCCGTCGCCGCTGTCGGTTGCCGAGTCGCATTTGGCCTTGAGCTTGAGCGGCGGCGGATCGAAGTACCCGCTGCGCTCCCGCTTCAGATGCTCCAGCTCGCCTTTGAGATCGTCGATTTCCTTTTGCATGAATCGAAACGTCTCGATGACCGGGTCCGGCAGATTCGTATGGTCGAGGCGGTCGCCGATCCGTTGTCCGCCCCGCTTGACGACGCGCCCCGGAATGCCGACGACCGTGCTGTCCGGAGGCACTTCCCGAAGCACGACCGAATTCGCGCCTATATTGGAATTGTCGCCCACTTTGAACGAACCCAATACCTTGGCGCCCGAAGCGATGACGACGCGGTTGCCGATCGTCGGGTGGCGCTTGCCTTTTTCTTTGCCGGTCCCGCCGAGCGTGACGCCCTGGTAGATGACGACCTCGTCTCCGATCTCGCAGGTTTCCCCGATGACGACGCCCATCCCGTGGTCGATGAACAGCTTGCGGCCGATCCTCGCGCCGGGGTGGATCTCGATGCCGGTCATGAACCGGCTCACCTGCGAAATGACGCGTGCTGCGGTAAACCATCTCCTCTTGAAGAAACCGTGCGCGATTTTGTGCGCCCAGATGGCATGCAGCCCCGAATACGTGAAAATGACCTCGAACCGGCTCCGGGCCGCCGGATCGTTTTCGAACACCGCTTCTACATCGGAACGCACCGTCTCCCAGAAGCCCATGTTCTTCCCCCCTTGATGTGTGCTGCCATAATGACCGAAGGATGCGGTACAATCGCGGGAGCTGCGCGGCGGTGCGTTCCGTACGCAAAAAAGACGCCTCCGCAGCTCTCGCTGCAGAGGCGTCTACGGACGCGGTCCCACTCTGCTTGGCGCGATCGGCGCTCTTGCTCTTCCAGCAAGGCGCGGCGAATCGCCCGTCTCATTGCGGCCGTTAACGGGGCCCCCCGGCAACGCCTAACGCAAGCTTGCCGGCCGCCCGAATCGATGGAATCGAATCGGCGACGTCCGGCGCTCCGCTCGGCGCTGCGGCTCCCAGGCGCATTTCCCCCACGTCGGATACGAGACTGCTCTCACCCTAGACAGTCCTCTCTGGCCGCTCCTCGTCGTGGCGTACTCTCCTGTTCGTCGCTATTACAGCAAGTATAGTGCAACGTCCGGCAGGTGGCAAGAGGGCTCGGGCGGGCATGAGCGAAGCGTGGGCTGAAATTGTCGTCCGCCAGCGTTCTACAACGCAAGGGCACCGGGCCCGGAAGCGACGCACAGGACCGGTCAAGCGTCACTGCACGCTGCCTACGAAGCCAATTAGCGACCAAAAGGTTCGCTATTTCTTCTCCACTACCTGCCTCCGAAGCCAGTAACGGCAAAAAGGTTCGCTATCTCTTCCCCACTACCTGCCTTCTAAGCCGGTAGCGGCAAAAAGGTACGCTATCTCTTCTCCACTACCTGCCTCCGAAGCCAATAGGGGCAAAATGTGCCGCTATCTCTTCCTCACTACCTGCCTCCGGATGATGTATAAATGTTTGTGTACCAGTTTTTGGGCTAGAAAGCACAAAAAAAGTAGGGTATTCTCGGGATTGCGACACCACCAAGAAGGAGCCCTACTCAGTGACTACTATACCCGAAAATGCATTTCAAAATCTACTGGAAAAATCGATGACCCAGCTCGTCCAGGAAAAGCTGGAGCTTTTGCTCCGCGAAGAGATGAGCAATTACTTCACCGTCGAGCAGCCGGAGTTGCGCAACAGCCGAAACGGTCACTACAAACGCACGTTTGAGACGCGCTTCGGTACGATCCGGGCGCTGCGTGTTCCGCGTGATCGGAAGGGCTTGTTTCAGACACGCCTGTTCGAGCCGTACCACCGTCGGGAGAACTGGCTCGAAGAGGCCATCATCCACATGTACAAGGGCGGCATGAGCACGCGCGAAGTGGCGAAGTTCATCGAGAGCATGTACGGCGCACAATACTCGCCAACGACCATCAGCAACATCACGGCGACCGTCATGGAAGACATCGAGCAGTGGCAGAAGCGCCCGCTGGAGAAACGTGACTCGGTGATCTACCTGGACGGCCTATACGTGAAGCTGCGGCGCGATACGGTCAGCAGCGAAGCCGTTTATTTAGCCATGGGCATCGACGAGAATGGCAGACGGCAAATCCTCGGCTTCTACGTCGGCGGTTACGAGAGCGCAAACGGCTGGCGAGAGGTACTTAAAGACCTCAAGCAGCGCGGCGCTACCGATGTGCTGGTCGGCGTGTTCGACGGCCTGCCGGGGCTTGAGGAAGCGTTCCGCGAGATGTACCCGAAGGCCGACGTCCAACACTGCGTTGTGCACAAAGTGCGGGCGACTTTCCCCAAGATCCGTACAGCTGACAAGATCGAATTCCTGACGGACTTGAAGCAGGTATACACGGCCGTGGACGGCGATGTGGCTCGTGCCGTGTTTGACGGGTTCAAGGAGAAGTGGAAGAAGCAGTACCCCAAGGAGGTGAAGTCCTGGGAAGACCAGTTGCCGACGCTGCTGACCTTCTACAAGTATCCGCCCTTAACCTGGGCTGCCATCTACACGTCCAACCCGATCGAGCGAATGAACAAGGAGCTGCGCAAACGCCTAAAGCCCATGAACAGCCTCACGAACATCGAAGCCGCGGAGAAGATCATCTACCTGCAGGCCACGGACTACAACGACAAATGGTGCGGCCGAGCGATCCGAGGCTTCGTCGACGTGGATACGAAGGCTGCGTTTGAGAAAATGTACCGCGACCGATACGAAGGGCAATAGCCTCCCGCGCCTTCGCTTGGGCTGTGCTCTCCACTCGTACAACTATAATAGGCTGTGCAATTCCGATGAAGAGACCTACTTACACAAACTTCTTGACACTACCTGCCTCCGAAGCCGATAGCGGCAAAATGTGCCGCTATCTCTTCCCACTCCCTATACTCAGCTAAAACGCCGCTCCATTCTATAATGCCAGCCCCCGGCTCGCCGGCAGCCGCCCCTGCGGCCTGCGGTCAGCCGAGCGAAGCGGCCGTCTCGCGCAGCCGCGAGAGCACCCGGTCGCGGCCGAGCAGCCAGATCGTGCCGTTCAGATCCGGCCCGTGCATCTGGCCGGTCAGCGCCACCCGGATCGGCATGAACAGGCCCTTGCCCTTGGCGCCGGTCTCCGTCTGCACCGCCTTGATTAGCGCCTTCATGCCATCGACCGTGAAGCCTTCTTCGCCGGCGGCTTCGATCTGTCCCGCGAACGCGTTCAGCACCGTCGGCACCTGCGGATCGGCCAGCACTTCGCGCGCCTCGTCGTCGACCTCGATCCGCTCGCGGACGAACAGCTCGGACAGCGGCACGATCTCCGCGCCATAGCGCAGATGCTCGCGCAGCAGCGTCACGAGCGCCGCGGCCCAGGCCATCTCCCGCTCGTCCGGCTGCTCGGCGATGCGGCCCGCCTTTTTGAGGTGCGGCAGACACAGTTCGAGCAAACGCTCCGGCGATACGTTTTTCAGATAATGCTGGTTGATCCAGTTAAGCTTGACCGTATCGAATACGGCCGGGCTCTTGGACAGCCGCTCCGCCTTGAAGATCTCGATGAACTGCTCGCGGGTGAAGATCTCCTCTTCACCTTCCGGCGACCATCCAAGCAGCGTGATAAAGTTGAACAGCGCCTCCGGCAAATAGCCGAGACCGTCGTATTGCTCGATAAACTGGACGATCGACTCGTCGCGCTTGGACAGCTTCTTGCGGCTCTCGTTGACGATCAGCGTCATGTGGCCGAACACCGGCGGCTCCCAGTCGAACGCCTCGTAAATCATGAGCTGGCGCGGCGTGTTGGTGATGTGGTCCTCGCCCCGCAGCACGTGGCTGATCGCCATCAGGTGGTCGTCCACCGCTACCGCGTAGTTGTACGTCGGAATGCCGTCGCGCTTGACGATGACGAAGTCCCCGAAATCCTCGGAACGGAACGTTATCTCGCCTTTGACCAGATCGTCGAAAGTATACGAGCGGCCTGCCGGCACGCGGAAACGGATCGCCGGAATACGCCCCTCCGCAATCAGCTGCTCCTCATGCTCCTTCGTAATATCGCGGTACTTGCCGGAATAAGCCGGCGTCTCGCCGCGCGCGAGCTGCTCCTCGCGCTCCGCCTCGAGCTCTTCCTCGGTCGCGTAGCAGCGGTAAGCGAGCCCGCGCTCCAGCAGCTGCTTGGTGTACGCGTCGTAAATATGCAGACGTTCGGTCTGCCGGTACGGACCATAATCCCCGTTATCCCCATGCCGGTCCACGCTCTCGTCCCAGTCGACGCCGAGCCACTTGAGATAGGTCAGCTGGCTCTCCTCGCCGCCCGCGACGTTGCGCTTGACGTCGGTGTCCTCGATGCGGATGATGAAGTCCCCGCCATGGTGGCGCGCGAATAAGTAATTAAAAATAGCGGTGCGCGCATTGCCGATATGCAGATGCCCCGTCGGGCTCGGCGCGTAGCGAACCCTGACCTTGCCGGATTGTCCGTTGCTCATGTTCGTGCTCCTCCCGTTCCCGTCCTTATGCTTCCTTCGCGAGCAAGACGACCGCCTGCGCGGCGATCCCCTCGCCCCGGCCCGTGAAGCCGAGCCGCTCCGAGGTGGTCGCCTTCACGTTCACTTGATCGGCCGCTCCCCCGAGCGCGCGCGCGATCACTTCGACCATCGCAGGGATATGCGGCGCCATCTTGGGCGCCTGGGCGATGATCGTCGCGTCGACGTTGCCGAGCCGGTAGCCGCGTTCCGTCGCGAGCGCCCATACCCGCTCGAGCAGCACGACGCTGTCCGCGTCCTTAAAGGCCTCGTCCGTATCGGGAAAATGCTTGCCGATGTCGCCGAGCGCCAACGCCCCGAGCACCGCGTCGCTGATCGCATGCAGCAGCACGTCGGCGTCGGAGTGGCCCAGCAGTCCCTTTTCATATGGAATGTTCACGCCGCCGATGATGCATGCGCGCCCTTCCGTCAGCTGATGCACGTCAAAGCCTTGTCCGACTCTAATCATCCGTTTCGCTCCAGTCCGTCGCGCCGGCGCCGTTCCAGCAGCAATTCAGCGATGGGCAGGTCCTCCGGCGTCGTTATTTTCAAGTTGGCATAATCGCTCTCCACGATGGCCACCTTGCGGCCGAGCCGCTCCAGCAGCATCGCGTCGTCCGTCGCGGCGGCGCCTTCGCTTCGCGCGCGCTCATGCGCGTCCATCAGCTCCGCGCGGCGAAACGCCTGCGGCGTCTGCACCGCCCACAGCAGGCTGCGCTCCGGCGTCGACACGATCATCCCGCCGCCGTCGGACAGCTTGATCGTGTCCTTGACCGGCACCGCAAGCGCCGCAGCGCCGCTCGCCTCCGCCGCGGCGCAGCAGGCCGCGATCCGCTCCGGCGTCACGAGCGGCCGCGCCGCGTCGTGGACTAGCGCGCCTTCGGCGCGCAGCGCCGCCAGTCCGGCGTACACGCTGTCCTGCCGCTCGGCGCCCCCGGGGATGACGGCCGCAAGCTTGCGGATGCCATGCTCGCGCGCGAGCGCCTCGGCCTGCGCTTCTTCGCCCGCCGCCGCCACGATCACGATCTCGCTCACCGCGCCGCAAGCTTCGAAAGCCTCCAGCGTATGCGCCAGCACCGGGCGCCCGTCCAGCGGCAAATACGCCTTGTTCATGCCGGCGCCCATGCGCTTGCCGCTGCCCGCCGCGACGATGACCGCTCCCCAATCCATGTCCACGCCCTCTTTCGCCTTGGCATGATCGCGGGCAGGCAGCCTAAAAAACGCCGCGCCGTCCGCAACCGTGAAGAAGGACGGGACCCAGCGGGTCCCGCCCGTATACCCTTCCATCATACCCGGTCGGCGTTCATTTTCCAAGAGGTCGGCACAAAGCGCCCCTTTTACAGAGCCCGCTCCAGCAGCTTCGGCTTCGCGAAGATCATCCGTCCCGCCGACGTCTGCAGCACGCTCGTCACGAGCACCTCCATCGTCGTGCCGATGAAGTCGCGCCCGCCTTCCACCACGATCATCGTGCCATCGTCAAGGTACGCAACGCCCTGCCCGTGCTCCTTGCCGTCCTTGATGACCTGCACGACGATCTCCTCTCCCGGCAGCACGACCGGCTTGACGGCATTCGCCAGATCGTTGATGTTCAGCACGGATACGCCCTGCAGCTCGCATACTTTGTTCAGATTAAAGTCGTTGGTGACGACCTTGCCGCGCATCGCCTTCGCAAGCTTCACGAGACGGCTGTCGACCTCGCCGGTCTCGTCGCCCGGATCTTCGTAGATCAACACCTTTACGTCCAGTTCCTTTTGAATCTTGTTCAGGATGTCGAGCCCCCGGCGGCCGCGGTTGCGCTTGAGCAGGTCCGACGAATCCGCGATATGCTGCAGCTCCTCCAGCACGAACTCGGGGATGACCAGCGTGCCTTCGATAAATCCGGTCTTGCAAATGTCGGCAATGCGGCCGTCGATAATGACGCTCGTATCCAAAATCTTGTGCTCCTCGAATCTGGGCGCGTCCTCCGCCGCCGGCTCCGGCTTGCGCCGGTCGGCACCCCAGCCCGCCACCTCCTCCTGCTTGCGCAGACCGATATGCGTTCCCGCATAGGCGAACGCCAGCGCCGCCGCCGCGGAGAGCAGCGCGCCTACCCGCGGCACCGCACTCAGATACGGCATAAGCAGCATCGCAAGCACAAGTCCCGTACCGCCGCCAGCGAGCCCCGCGATCAACTGCGTGGCGGGCATGCCCGCCAGCCGGTCGACGCCTCTGCGCATCAGCTCAGACAGCGGGCCCGCGCAAGCCGTCGCGAGGAGCAGCCCCAGCGCGGCGCCGATCCAGGTCGCGTATGCGCCGATGCCTCCGCCGTACGCCGCCGTGCCGAGCGCGCCGCCCATCCAGGACGTCCCGCCGCCGGACGTGCCGGCGGTGGACGCGAAGCCTTGTCCGATCGCAAGGCCTGCCAGCAGCCCGAAAGCTTGTATCAATCGTTTCATCAACATAAGAATCACTCCCAAGAATAACCTGATTTGCTACCAGTATGGTCCAAATTCAGACGGATTAATCCTGTCTCGGGAGCGGAAAGCGAATGCGCAGGCTCAAGCGCTTTTGACAGGAGCGCTCGCAGCTAACCGGAGTACGCACAGAATGGACCGGACTGCCTCAACGCTTATTCGCACGGATGCGCGGCGTCCATCGTTTTCGTTTTGTAATACCGATCCCCTTGTTCTATAATGAGTTCTAAGCAACGCCAATACGGGCACCCGAGGTGGATGGAATGAGCGCGCCAACACTGCAGGAATTTCAGGAGCAGGTGTCTGAGCTTCTGCTACGTCACCGCAGCTTGCTGGATGTCATGACCAAGTACAGTCAGTCGAACGCTTCGGTCAACCGGGCTGTATCCAAGTCCATCACCGAATGCGGATGCATCGAGCTGAGCGCCAAGCAGCAAGGCTTCTCCCCCGATCTGGAACTGGACGAGGCCAAGCGCCAGACCAAGTCCCACATGACGGGCGAGCTCTGCGAGCAATGTGCCGACATCATTCGTTCCGAGATGGGCAAGAACCTGTTCTATCTGTCCGCTTATTGCAATCTGCTTGGCGTCAACCTGGAGGAAGTCGTCACCAAGGAATCGGAAAAGTGCAGCACGCTCGGATGGTTTAACCTGACCTAGATCAGGCGCAGCGTCTGCGCAAGCTAAGAGAATCCGTCAGGGAAAATCGCCCTGGCGGTCTCTTTTTTTAGGCTGGCGGACATCCGAAACTTAATTGGTGCGGAACGCCTGCCGATCGCCTATGCGACAGCGGTCCGGTGAGTCGGTCCGGAGGTGCGGTCCGGTGGGTCGGTCCGGTGGTCCGCCGTCGTTTCTTCGCCGCAATGCCTGCAAATATACATCTAATTTGTCCGATTTCTATCCATCCGAGAAGAAAAGATGCAAAAACGCAGGTATTATCCTTCATTGGCCCGTTTTCTGGGCTGCGCTTTGCATTTACCTGCACATTTGCAGGTATGTTGCGAAGGGTAGGGAGACGGTGAAAATGCATGTAAAAATGCAGGTTTTTCAACCCGCCAAATGTATAACTTCTGAATTTACTAAAAAGGCCGTCCGGCGCCAATATGGCGAAGGACGGCTTTTGTTTTACCCTCGAGGCGGCTCACACGGCACCTACGCGCCGCGGCGAGGACGCTCCTCGTTTTTGCGGCGTTTGCGGCGCAGGCGCTTGTAGGCGCCGGAGAACATACGCTCAACGTTTTTTTTTAGGCCCCAGAGCGCGTACAGCAGCAGCATCACAAGGATAAAGTTCGGGATCGCGTGCGGAAACATGAACGCCAGGATCACCGCAGCGGCGACGACGAGCGGTACGGCCCAAATCGCGGCCTTGGGCAGGCCGAGCTTCTTGAAGTTCGGATACTTCAGGCTGCTGACCATCAAGAAGGAAAGCGCCAGCGTGGCGACGAGCAGCAGATACACGTGCAGATCGTTGTGAAAAAGCGCGAGCGTCGCCAGCACGCCGCCGGCTGCCGGAATGGGCAGTCCGATGAAGTAGCCGGGAATGCCCTCGATTACGTTGAAGCGGGCGAGCCGCAAGGCGCCGCAGATCGGGAAGATGGCGGTGATGATCCACGCGAGCGCCGGATTGACGTTGGTGAATGCGGCCTGGTACATGATGAAGGCCGGCGCGACGCCGAACGAGATGACGTCGGACAGCGAATCCAGCTCCTTGCCGAACTCGCTCTGGACGTTCAGCGCCCGGGCTACCCGGCCGTCGAGCCCGTCGAGCAGCATGGCGATGATGACAAGCAAGGCCGCGCCGTCCGCGCGATCGTTAAACGCCAATATGATCGATAATACGCCCAAAAATAAATTGCCTATGGTGAACAGGTTCGGCAATGACTTCGCAAACATTGGACTTCACCTCTACTTTACTATACCCGATCGGACCTGTCGCCAACGCACGAGTCGGCATGGACCCGGCCGGGCTAGTCTAAGAGCCGGGTGCGAGCGGATGCAGATATCGTCTCCGCAGGCAACATTCCCCATTGTATGATGCCTAAATCTGTCTGTCAATGAACACCTGATCCCGGATCCGCTTCAGTCCGTCCCGAATCGCTCTGGCGCGTACTTCCCCGATGCCGTCGACCTCGTCCAGGTCCTCGATCGAGGCTTGGGCAATATGCGTCAGCGCGCCGAAGCGATCGACGAGATTGTGAATAATGACGGCCGGCAGTCGCGCGATCTTGCCAAGAATCCGGTAGCCGCGGGACGGCAGCCCTTCCTCCGCGACGGCGCTCAGCGACAGGTAGCCGAGCATCCGGATGATCAGCACCGAATCCAGCAGCTCGTCGGAGCTCAGCTTTTTGAGGGCGTGCTGAATCTCGCGTATGCGCTCCTCTGAGGCTTCCTTGGCGTAATCCTTGAGCAGAAGACGCGCTTCTTCATCGGCGTTGCCGACCAGCTCCTCCATCTGCATGTTGATCAGTCGCCCTTCGTTGCCCAGCTCGAGCACGTAACGCTTGATCTCCATCCGGATACGCAGCACCATCTCGGCGCGCTGCAGGGCGTAGACGACCTCATGCATCGTCACCTGGTTCTCGAACTCCAGCGCAGACAGATCCGTCAGCGTCTGCGTATAGACCACCCGATACCGCTCGAGCGTCTGGATCGCCTGGTTCGCCTTCGTCAGAATAACGGCCATATCCTTGAGTGCGTAGCGCAACTGCCCTTGGTACAACGTGATGATGTTGCGCCGCTGGGAAATAGAAACGACCAGCTGGCCGGTCTGCTTCGCCACCCGCTCGGCAGTACGGTGCCGGATGCCGGTCTCGATCGAGGAGATCGACGAATCGGGGATCAGCTGCGTATTGGCATACAAAATGCGCTTGGCGTCCTCGCTCAGGATAATCGCGCCGTCCATCTTGGCGAGTTCGTACAGGTAGTTCGGGCTGAAGTCGCAGTTGATCGAAAAGCCGCCGTCGACGACCTCCATGACCTCCGGGCCGTAGCCGACGACGATGAGCGCGCCGGTCTTGGCGCGAAGCACGTTCTCGAGTCCGTCGCGCAGCGGCGTGCCCGGCGCGACCATCCGGAGCAGCTGGTTCATGACGTCCTGCTGCTCGCGTTCTTTGTCTTTGATCTCCTTCGTCACGCGATCTCTTCCCCCTATTCCAATGCCGCCTTGAGCGCTTCGGCTACGGACTTGACCGGCACCAGCCGGATCCCGGCGGGCGCCTGCCAGCCCTTCATGCTCGCTTCGGGCAGGATGACCCGCTTGAAGCCGAGCTTGAGCGCTTCCTTGACGCGCGTCTCGGCGCGGGAGACCGCCCGCACTTCTCCCGTAAGGCCCACCTCGCCGAAGACGACGTCGTCGGGCTTGGTGGGCAGGTCGCGAAAGCTCGACGCCAGGCTGACAGCAGCGGCCAGGTCGGCTGCCGGTTCGTCCAGCTTGATGCCGCCGGCGACATTAACGTATGCATCCTGGTTTTGAAAAAACATGCCCATACGTTTTTCAAGTACCGCGATGACCAGCGATATCCGATGATGGTCCAATCCCGAGGACATGCGCCTCGGCGAAGGGAAGTGCGTCGGCGCGACGAGCGCCTGCAGCTCGACCATCACGGGCCGCGTCCCTTCGATGCTCGCGACGACCGTCGAGCCGGACACGCCGAGCGGACGCTCGGTGAGGAACAGCTCGGACGGATTGGATACCTCGCGCAGACCGTCCTCCGACATATCGAAGATGCCGATCTCGTTGGTCGAGCCGAAGCGGTTCTTGACCGCGCGAAGCAGCCGGTAAGAATGATGGCGTTCTCCCTCGAAGTAGAGCACGCAGTCGACCATATGCTCGAGCAGACGCGGGCCGGCGATCGCGCCTTCCTTGGTGACATGGCCGACGAGCACGGTCGCGACGCCGCCCTGCTTGGAGATGCGCATGAACTGGGCGGTACACTCGCGAACCTGCGCGACGCTGCCCGGCGCTGAAGGAACGTCTGGACGATAGACGGTCTGAATCGAGTCGATGACGAGAAAGTCCGGCTTCACTTCCTCGATGGACTGCTCCACGAGGTCCAGGTTCGTCTCGCAAAGCACGAACAATCGCTCGCTTAGCGCGCCCAGCCGGTCGGCGCGAAGCTTGGTCTGACGGACGGATTCCTCCCCTGACACGTACAGCACGGTCAGCCCCTTGCCCGCGAGCGCGTTCGACGTCTGCAGCAGCAGCGTAGACTTGCCGATGCCGGGGTCGCCGCCGACGAGCAGCAGCGAGCCCGGCACGAGCCCGCCGCCGAGCACGCGGTTAAGCTCCCCGTTTCCCGTCGGGATCCGGGGTTCCTTTCCGCTTTCTATGTGTATGATGGACTGGGCCTTTTCTTTCGTCCGGGTCAGCTCGCTGCTGCGGCCGACGTTCGCCTTGACGACTTGTTCGGCTTCCTCCACCATCGTGTTCCAGGCGCCGCATCCCGGGCACTTGCCCATCCATTTGGGCGATTCGGTGCCGCACTCGGTACAGACGAACTTGATTTTCAGCTTGGCCATGGGATTCCCTTCATTAATTCGCTAGTTACTAGAAGTGTATCACACTTGCTCTCCCCGGTTAAAGTCCGGGACCCGTCCGAACGCCAAGATCCGCCGCCGGGTCAATCCTGGCGACGGATCGGAGGAAGAGCGATCGGAACAGCGGCATGTAAGGGATTAGACGAAGGTCCTCGTATCGTTGTTGCGGCTGAACCGGAAGATGGCGATTGCGGCGAAGGCGGCGGCAAAGGCGGCCAGCACGAGCAGGTTCATGTAGAGGCTGCCGAAGCTGTCGCCATGCTGAAGACGGTTCACCGTGTCGAGCAGCCAGTGCTGCGGGAGGAACGCGCCGATCTTGCGAATGGCGTCAGGCATGATGTCCATCGGGAAATAGCAGCCGGCAAGCACGCACGTTGGCGTAATGATGAGGTTTTGCAGCGCGCTCGACTGGCCTTTGGACTTGGAGAGCGAGACGATAAGCAGCGACAGCGCGATCGCGCCGAGGCCGAACAGCACCAGGACTAGCGCGAGCTGCATGATCGGCACGCCCGAGTCGATATGGAGCACCGCCCGCATGAAGGTCAGCGTCAGGGCGATCTGGCACACCATGGCGACGATATTGACCGCGACGTTCGCCGCGACGTACGACCGGGCGGTGACCGGCGAGGAGAGGAGGCGCAGGAACGTCCGATTTTCTTTTTCGCGCAGGATCATCTCCGACATGTTGACGGACGAGAACATGATGAAGGCCACCAGGAAACCGAGCGATTGATACGTCGTGTCTTTGACGTTGGACGCGTCGTTCAATTGCTCGTGGCTAACTTTGAAGCTGCCCTGCGAATAATCGCCGTAGATTTGCTCGAAGCGCGCCTTGTCTCCCTTCGATTCTGCGGCGATCGAAGCGACGTTTTTCAGATAGCCGTCCAGCATGGCCTGGACATAAGCCGTCACCTGCGCGCCTTTGACGGACAGCAGCTCGAGCTGCTGCGGCGAACCTGCCTTGAGCGTCTCCCCGAACCCTGCCGGGATAACGATGCCCGCGTCCAGCTTGCCCGCAGCGATCTGGTCCTTCAGGTCGGCATCCGACGTATCCGTTATCTTGACGCCGTCCAACGCCCCGATGAAGGCCGCGACGTCGCGGCCGACGGCGTCCGCGCCGTCTTGCTGCACGATGCCGATGCGGAGACCCGCGCCGCCGGCGTTGCCGTAGAGCGCGGCGGATATCAGGACGCCGGCGACGGGGAGTAGAAACAGAATCATATTCGAGCGTTTGCGGAAGGTGTTCCGAAAAGTATGGGCCATGAGCCAGAGGATCGTTTTCACGGTTAGATCGTCTCCCTTCTGCGGATAAAGAACATGCATACGGCGAGCAGGACGACGGCGCACGCGAGATTATAGCCTGCGGCCGTCAAAGCGGGGGCGGTGTCCCCGCCGAACACCGTCTCGATGACGCCGGCGTTGTTCCAGCGCAGCGGCGAGTAGTAGGATACGGCGCCGATAAAGCCGGTAAAGTCATTCACCGGAAAGTATGCGCCGCCTACGAACGAGGCGATCTGGATGAAGATGAGCAAGAACGAATGCGACGCTTTGCTGCGGAAGATCATGCCGACCGCGAGCCCGAAGCCGATGGCCATGAGCACCTCCGTGATCAGAACGAGCAGGACGTGCACCGGATGATCGCCCCAGTTGGCGCCGAAGGCGAAATGGCTGATCAGCATGACGGCGACGATGAAGATGGCGTTGATGACGGTGCTGCCAAGCACCTTGCCGGCGAATATCTCCGCTTTGGACACCGGCGCTGCGGCCAGCCGGACGATCGTGTGGCGGGTCCGTTCGGTCTCGATGAGCGCAGAGGCGCTAAGCGCCGCGTACAAGGCGATCATCGTCGTCATGGCGACCGCATAGTAGTCCATGGAGTTCGGCTGGCTGTCCGCTGTGAGCGACGTAGCCTTTACCAGTTGAGCGGGCGATTGGCCGCTGCCGTCGGTCCGAGACGATGCGCCTGCGTTCGCGAAGGCGGCCTCCAGATTGTAGCGGTCTGCGAAAGATCTCAGCATGCCCTGCAGGATGTTGCTCTCGACCGTGCTCCGGCTGTTGTCGTAATAAGCGATCCCCTTGTCGGAGACATCGGCGTAAGCCGCGTATTGCGCTTCCTTGACGGCCTGCTTGCCGTCCTGTCCGGTAGGTAGCGGTTCGATCAAGACCCCGCTTTCTTCGGCAGCCTTGGCGAAGCTCTCCCAGCCTGCTGCCAGCGCGGGGCTAGCTTGATCGATCTTGTAGGCCATTTTCACGTCGCTGATCTCGATGCTGCCGGAAAAGGCGTTGGACAGCGCCAGCCCCAGGATGAGCATGAGCGCGATCGGAAAGGCGAGCATGAAGAGAAAGGTGGACTTGTTGCGCAGCGCCGATACGATTTCTTTTTTCGCGATATGCAGCGTGTTCAAGCTCTCGCCCCCTTAGTCTCTCAGATTCCGGCCGGTCAGCGTCAGGAATACCGTCTCGAGGTTCGGCGCCTGCTCCTCGACCGCGCGAATCTCCATGCCGTCGCGGATGAGCTGTTGGACGATATCGTTCAGGTTGGCGATCTCGGCGCGCGACTGGATCTTGATCCGCTGTTCCTCGATTCGCACGTTCAGTACGCCGCGGATTTCTTTGAGTCGCTCCTGATTCAGCCCTTCGATGCTCTTGACGTCGATCCAGATTTCCTTGGAGTCCGTGATGATCGCCTTGAGCTGTTCCCTGGTGCCGTCGGCGATGATCTTGCCGTGGTCGACGATCGCGATGCGCGTGCAAATCTCTTCGACTTCTTCCATGTAGTGGCTCGTGTAGAGGATCGTGCAGCCCATGCGGTTCAGTTCTTTGACCGATTGCAAAATGTAGTTTCGCGAGTGCGGGTCGATGCCGACCGTCGGTTCGTCCATGATGATCAGCTTAGGCCGGTGCGCGATGGCGCATGCGATGTTGAGCCGTCGCTTCATGCCGCCCGAGAAGTTTTTCGGCAGCTCCTTCTGCTTGTCGCCGAGTCCGACGAAGCTGAGCGCCTCCTCCACCCTTGCCTTCAGCTCGCTGCCGCGGAAGCCGTACAGCCCGGCGAAAAACTTCACGTTTTCGAAGGCGGTCATATCCTCGTAAATGGCCAGATCCTGCGGCACGATGCCGATGTTCATCTTGGCGAAATGCGCGTGCTTGGCGATGTTTTTGCCGAGAAACTTGATCTCGCCCTTTGTCGGACGGAGCAGCGAGGCGATCATGCTGATCGTCGTGCTCTTGCCGGCCCCGTTCGCGCCAAGGAAGCCGAAGATCTCTCCTTCCTTCAAGGTGAGAGTCATATTGTCCACCGCCGCGAAGTCCCCGAACTTCTTGGTCAGTCCGCCGATCTCGATAATGTTCATCGCGTTTTCGCTCCCGTCGTTCATTTGTTGATCTAATCATAAAAAAAAGGACGCTCTTATGTCAGTGCATAAGTTCATCCTTTGGCATGAGAAATCTCATATGAACCGCTCATGAAAATCTCATGAGCCTACGCGCACGGGCAGCAGCGTCGTCACGCTGAAGCCGCGCGAGCCGTCGACGATGATCGTGCCGCCCTCCGTCGCCGCGCGCTCCTCCATGCCGACGATGCCAAGTCCCTTGACGACCCTGTCCGCTCCCCGGCCGTCGTCGCGCACGACCGCCTTGACGAATTTATTCAGGACGAGCACCTCGACCGCGATCGACTCGGCGCCGCTGTACTTGAGCGAATTGGTGACGGCCTCGGTGACGTTCGCCTGAATGATACGCCACTGCAGCTGAGTGATCGTATCGAGATCGCCGGCATAGTTAAGCGTCGCGCGAATGTCCTGCTTCGCCGACAGCTCGTCCACGAACAGCTGCAGGCGCCCGATGCCGAGCTGTTCGGCAGGCGGCTTCGACTGCTTCAGCGTCAGGCGGATGCGCTCCAGCCCTTCCTTGGAGATGACGATCGCGTTGCCGAGCAACTCCTCGGCCTTTGTCCGGTTCGTGTCGAGCAGCCGCCTGGCCGCCTCCATTTGAATGAGCGCGCCGGCCATCGAGTGGCCGATCTCGTCGTGAATTTGCTGCGACAGCCGGCCCCGCTCCTCCAGCTTGATCGTATACTCGGCCTGGCGCGCATATTCCTCGTTATCCGTGAGCGCACGGGTCAGCCTGCGCGCGTCCTCCTGGAGCTTGTCCCGCTCCTCCTCGCGAAGGGCAAGCCGCGCGTTCAGCTTGCAGGTCGAGATGTAAAGCATGAAGCACAGCGCCGCCGCCAGCGCGTAGGTCGGCCTGTCCTGTGCCGGCAGCAGCCAAGCGCCCGCGGCCAGCACGACGGCGGTCTGCCAGTTCGCGGCGCCGAGGCCCGAAGCGGCTTCGTACAGGTTCGGCACCACAAGCAGCAGGAACAGCGGATGCAGCTCCAGCGCGCCGTAAACCGCGAGGGCGGCGGACAGCGCCGACAGCGCGAGCGATGCCATTTTGATGCGCCTGAGGGGCGGGAGGCCGAAGCTCAGGCACGTGTACAACAAAAGGACGAGCATATAGGCGGGCCGGAACGAATCGTCATGAGGCGTGCCGTACAGCGCGTATCCGATAAACAGCAGCAGCGCGGATTTGCTCCAAAGCAGCCATAGCTCCATCGGCGCTTTCTACTCCTCTTCCGGCACGCGGGCTTCGCCCGTGAGATAGTAGATCGCGATCTGCGTACGATGCTCGAGGCCGGTCTTGTTCAGGATCGACGTAATATAGTTGGCCGTCGTGCCCTCGGAGATGAACAGCTTGCGCGAGATCTCCTTGTTCGACAAACCGCGGGCGATCTGCTCCATGATGTCGAGCTCGCGCTCGGTGAACAGGCTGCGGTCGATCGCTTCGCCCGGCTTGGCGGACGGCGCTGATGCCGGTGCCTGCGGTTGCGGCGTAGTGCCCTGCGCGAGCTGCGCCTTGATTTTGTCAAGCACGACGTCCTGGAGCACGTCGTGGTTGTTATGCACGCTTTTGATGGCGTCGCGAATGCGCTCGGGGTCGTTATTTTTCAGCAGGTAGCCTCTGGCCCCGGCCTTGATCGCTTCGAGAATGTATTCCTCGTCGTCGAAGGTCGTCAGGATCAGCGGCTTGGTCTTCGTATTGGCCGCGATGAGCCGCGCCGCCTCCACGCCGTTCATGTTCGGCATGCGAACGTCAAGCAGCGCCACGTCCGGCGCGTGCGCCTCGCAGAAGGCAGCGGCCTGGGCGCCGTCCTCCACCGTCCCCACGACCTCGAATTCCTCGAAGCTCGTCAGGATGATCTTCATCCCTTCCCGGATAAATGAGTTATCGTCGGCGATCAGCACTTTGATCGGCAAACTCTTCCACCTCGCTTTATGTCTATGATGATCATAAGCGCTGCGGGAGCGAGGCGCAATCGGCTAGATTGGCAGATGGCCGCAACGCAGAAAAAAACCGGCGGGACGACTCTAAAGAGTGTCCCGCCGGCGCGGATGTTGCGAGCAATCGGATTAGCTGTTATTCTTGACCGCTTCGTTCTCTTCGGGAGACGACGGCTTGGTGTTGTTCACGACAAGCGCGCCTTCCTTTTCGTCGATCTCGAGCGAGTCGCCCTTCGAGATCTTGCCGAGCAGCAGCTCCTCGGACAGACGATCCTCGATATGCTTCTGGATCGCCCGGCGCAGCGGACGCGCGCCGTAAGCCGGATCGAAGCCTTCCTTGGCAAGGAAGTTCTTGGCCGCTTCGGTCAGCTCGAACTTGACGTCGTGCTCGACAAGGCGCTTCTTGAGATCGTCGGCCATGAGCGTGACGATCTGCGCGATGTGCTCTTCGGCGAGCGGGTGGAAGACGATCGTCTCGTCGATCCGGTTCAGGAACTCGGGGCGGAACGACTTCTTCAACTCGCCGAGCACCTTATCCTTCATGTTGTTGTAGTCCTTGCCAGCATCCTGCACGGCGGTGAAGCCGAGCGAGGAATTGCGCTTGATCTGGTCGGCGCCGACGTTGGACGTCATGATGATCAGCGTATTGCGGAAGTCTACCGTGCGGCCCTTGGAGTCGGTCAGACGGCCGTCTTCAAGTACTTGCAGCAGCACGTTGAACACTTCGGGATGCGCCTTCTCGATCTCGTCGAGCAGGACGACCGAGTAAGGCTTACGGCGGACCTTCTCGGTGAGCTGGCCGCCCTCATCGTAACCGACATATCCTGGAGGCGCCCCGACGAGACGGGAGGTCGAGTGCTTCTCCATGTACTCCGACATGTCGATGCGGATGACCGCGTTCTCGTCGCCGAACATCGCTTCGGCCAGGGCACGCGCGAGCTCGGTCTTGCCGACGCCCGTAGGCCCGAGGAAAATGAACGAGCCAATCGGACGCTTCGGATCCTTGAGTCCGGCACGGGAGCGGCGTACGGCGCGGGCGACGGCCTTCACGGCCTCCTCCTGGCCGATGACGCGGTCGTGCAGGATGCTCTCCAGCTTCAGCAGGCGTTCGGTCTCTTCCTCCGCCAGCTTGACGACCGGGATGCCGGTCCAGCTCGCGACGACCTGGGCGATATCGTCCGGCGTCACCTCGGAATCCGTGCGGCCCTGCTTTTCTTTCCAGGTATTCTTGGTAGAATCCAGCTCTTCGCGGATCTTCTGCTCGGTGTCGCGCAGCGCGGCAGCCTTCTCGAACTCCTGGCTTTGCACGGCGGCGTCCTTCTCCTTGCGGATATCTTCAAGGCGCGCTTCGAGCTGCTTGAGATTCGGCGGTACGGTGTACGAGCGCAGTCTGACCTTGGAGCTGGCTTCGTCGATCAGGTCGATCGCCTTGTCAGGCAGGAAGCGATCCGTGATATAGCGGTCGGACAACTTGACTGCGGCTTCGATGGCGTCGTCCGTAATCTTGACCCGGTGATGCGCCTCGTAGCGGTCGCGCAAGCCGTTCAGGATCTGGATCGCTTCTTCAGGCGACGGCTGGTCGACGGTAATCGGCTGGAAGCGGCGCTCGAGCGCTGCATCCTTCTCGATATACTTGCGGTACTCGTCGAGCGTCGTCGCGCCGATGCACTGGAGCTCGCCTCTCGCGAGAGCCGGCTTCAGGATATTGGACGCGTCGATCGCGCCTTCCGCGCCGCCCGCGCCGATCAGCGTGTGCAGCTCGTCGATGAACAGGATGACATTGCCGGCTTGGCGAATCTCGTCCATGATCTTCTTCAGGCGGTCTTCGAACTCGCCGCGGTACTTGGTACCGGCGACGACGGAGCCCATATCGAGCGTCATGACGCGCTTGTCCCGAAGCGTTTCGGGAATCTCGTTGTTTACGATGCGCTGCGCCAGGCCCTCGGCGATCGCCGTCTTGCCGACGCCGGGTTCGCCGATGAGGACTGGGTTGTTCTTGGTCCGGCGGGAGAGCACCTGGATCACGCGTTCGATCTCCTTGGCGCGCCCGATGACCGGGTCGATATTGTTGTCGCGTGCGCTCGCGGTCAGGTCGCGTGCCAGACCGTCGAGCGTAGGCGTGCTTACATTGTTAGAAGGCCCGTGATTCTGCGATACGCTCTCGCTGCTGCCGAGGAGCTGCAGCACCTGCTGGCGCGCCTTGTTCAGGCTGATGCCGAGATTGTTGAGTACGCGTGCCGCCACGCCCTCGCCTTCGCGGATCAGACCGAGCAGGATATGCTCCGTGCCGACATACGTATGGCCGAGCTTGCGCGCTTCGTCCATCGACAGCTCGATGACTTTTTTCGCACGCGGGGTGTAGGCGATGTTGGTCGGCTGCTCCTGGCCGCGTCCGATCAAGGATTCGACTTCGTCCTGGATCTTCTCGAGACCGAGGCCCAGCGCGATCAGCGCCTTGGCGGCGATAGACTCGCCTTCGCGGATTAGACCGAGCAGAATGTGTTCCGTACCGATATTGTTGTGTCCCAAGCGCACCGCTTCTTCCTGTGCCAATGCAAGAACCTTTTGTGCGCGTTCGGTGAATCGTCCGAACATCATGAGACAGCACCTCCTCCGTATAATATAAGAATAGATGATTTAGGCATGAGTTGCCAGTCTGGACGAGATCATTTGGGCGCGAGTCATGTCCCGCTGCTCCGGACTAAGCGCCTCGCCGTAAGCCTGTTGCAGGTATCCGGGCTGAATCGAGACGAGCAATTCGTTCAGCGTACCCTCGTCCACGCCGGGCAGCAGGCCCAGATGAACGCCGAGCCGCAGATCCGACAGACGCTGCGAAGCTTCCTTCGCGTCGATGACGGCGGCATAGCTCAGAATGCCGAACGACCTCTTGATGCGGTCCTCGACCTTCAGTCTCGACTCGCCCATCAGCTTGGCCCGCGCCGCCTTCTCGTGCTCGATGATCTGGCGGGCGACCGCATGCAGATGGTCGATGATTTCGGCCTCGGACTGGCCAAGCGTGATCTGGTTCGATACCTGGAACAGGTTGCCCGTCGCCTCGCTGCCCTCGCCGTACATGCCCCTCACCGCCAGGCCGACCTGCGTGACCGCCGACAGGATCCGGTTGATCTGCCCCGTTATGACAAGCGCGGGCAGATGCATCATAACCGATGCGCGAATGCCCGTGCCTACGTTGGTCGGACAGCTGGTCAGGAATCCGTATTTCTCGTCGAAGGCATAGTCGACGGCTTCCTCGAAGATATCGTCGATCTTGCTTGCGGTATCCCAGGTTTCCTTCAACTGAAATCCCGCATGCAGACATTGAATGCGCAAATGGTCCTCTTCGTTCACCATCAGGCTGACGTCTTCGCCCGGCCCGAGCATCAGCGCAGCATGCTGCGCCTGGTTCGCCAGCGCCGGACTGATCAGATGCTTTTCCACCAGCACCTGTTTCTCCAGCTCGCTCAGCTCGGACAGACGGATGCTGCTGACTTCGCCGAGACCGTTCAGCCTGCCGCTCTCATTTACCATCAGCAGCCGGTCCATCGCGTCGGATGCCTGCGAAGCGCTGGCCATCATCGGAAACGGCAGATGCCGCAAATTCCGGGCGATGCGGACTCGACTGCTCAGCACGACGTCGCGATCCGGCGCGTCCTCCTTCATCCAGGGGCTCAGCGCCTCCGCGGTATATTTCCGATTACCCATGTGCCGTGCCCCCTAACCGTTCTGGACTTCGCGCTCGAGCTCGCGGATGCGGTCGCGCAGATCGGCCGCGGATTCGAAATCCTCGCCCTCGATCCGGCTCTGCATCTCCCGCTTCAGGCCGTCGATCTCGCGCCGCAGCCTGACCAGTCCGCCGGCCCGCTTCGGTACCTTGCCTACATGGACCGTATTCCCGTGCACCCGCTTCAGCAAAGGGTCGAGTCGTTCCGCGAACTGCTTGTAGCAGTGGGCGCAGCCGAACCGGCCGAGCTTGCTGAATTGCCCGTAAGTCATCCCGCAGCCCTCGCATCGCTGCTGCTGTTGGACCTGCGCTTTGGCGCCGGACAAGCCGGAGGGGTCGAAGTCCATGAGGCCGGAGAGCAGATTGTGGATGGAAAAGCCCGACGGCGTCCCGGGAATGAGCTCGCCCTTCTCCCTCGCGCACGCTTCGCAAATGTGAAGCTCCGTCTTTTCTCCGTTGACGTACTTTGAAAAATGAAGCGTTGCCGGCCGCTGGCCGCACTCCTGGCATACCAACTTGATCTCCTCCCCACGGCTATAATGGTTGGCTAACAAAACGGCCCGGTCTAACGCGCAAGAAGCGCCAGCAGCATGACCCGCATCAGGTTGGACCTCAGCTCGTCCTGCAGCGGCTGCTTGAGCGGCAGCGCCTCCGGCGAAAGCGCGGTGCGCATCAGATGCGCCTCCCGGGCGGTAACGATGCCTGCCTCCTCGAGCTGGTAGATCAAACCGTTGGCCTTGTTCTCGTCGATCCGGCTGCCTGCGCTCTGATGGAGCAGTCGCTGCACGGCTTCCAAAGAAGGAAGGTCCACGCGTTGAATGCGGATATATCCTCCGCCGCCTCGTTTACTCTCTACACTATACCCCTTTTCGAGCGTAAACCGCGTGCTGATGACGTAGTTGATCTGGGAGGGCACGCATGAGAACTTCTCCGCGAGATCTCCCCGCTGGATCTCGATCGAGCCTGCGCCGCTCTGCAAAATCTGCTTCAGATAATGCTCGATCAGATCGGATATGTTGCGCATAACAAGAGCCTAACCCCCTTTCCGGAGAACGGCTTTGACTTCTGACTTTGACTTTCTTTGACTATAACCATATTATACGCACTTTATAATAAAATGCAACCCCGCTAGTCGTTCCGTTCGAAGCCGGGCGCCAAGTCCCTCTTCTCCTCAGTATGCACCGATTCGGTCACGTTTAAAGATCGAAAGCCTGCACTTTTCCTGATGCGAAGATCTGGTTATCATTTACATTATCAATCTCATGAGAAAGCGGTGATCTTATGTCGCCGACAACGGTCGAGCTGGAGATGGCACAGTAACATAAGCTGCAACATTTGCGAAAGAAGACGAAAAAAGCGCAAAGCCATCCAGCCTGTCGGGCAAATGGGCGATGCGCCTTCTCGCTCCTTCAAAAAAAGTCCATCAGGAACGTATCGTATCTTGGCAAGCGGCGTTCGAGCAGGCCGACGAGCTTCGAATCGCCGCCCAGTCTGCCTGCCTCGGCCAGCGGGGTCGGACGACGCCCACCCAGCAGCAGCGCGGTCAGCGTCTGAATGTCCAGCGTGACCGAAGCGGCGGAATCTTCTACCGTACGCTTCAGCTCCGCCTTGCCGTTTGCCCCGAGGGACAGTCGGAACATGCCGTCGTTCCAGTCGGCATGCGCATCCTGCAAGCGAAGCAGCAGCGATTCATCCGTGCCCGGCGCAAAGCGGTATTCGGACACGAACGCTTCAGCATCTACGATACGCGACATAAAGTACGGATGCGTCTCCTGTTTGAATCGAGGATCGGAAACTAAAAACGGCAGCGGGTCATTCGAGGGCACCGTCAACAGGAGCCGGTCGATCATGGAATCGTGGTTGCCAACAAAATCCCACAACCCACTGCGTGCCCCTTCCGTGACGGATACCCATTCGAGCACCGTCATGACCCGATTTTCCACCTGATAGTGGAGATAACCTTCCGGTTCGCCAGCTTCGTTGCGGTACAGGGCGAGCAGCCCCGGCGTGATCCAGCGCTTGCGCGTCCACCACTCCTCGGTTCTGTCCAGCGTGCCGGTATAACGAGACGCTGCCTTGGCGTACAATTCCGCGACCGCAGCCGTATTCGGCGCGATGCGCTCCACGCTCCCGGGCCCATTCCTTTTCGCCGGAAAATGGCGCGGCTCCAGCTCGTATTTTTTGCGCTCCACGGTCATCTCCCAGCCGTATTTGCGATAAAAAGGAAAAGCGAACGGATGCAGCATGCTGATCGTTTGTCCCTGCTCGCGCATTTCCGTCAGCGAGGCATGCAAGAGACGCGACACGCAGCCGTGCCGGCGCGCTTCGGGCCAGGTCGCCACGCCCGCGATGCCGCCCATTTTCATGCTGGTACCGTTCACCCATACGCGAAACGGAAGCAGGATCAGCGCCGACAGCAGCTTGCCTTGATCGTCAAAGGCGCCAAGATGCTCCTCCGGCCGAAAGTAGCGGAGCTCCGTCTCCCTACGGTCCTGCGGCAGCTTGAATTGAAAAGCGAATTCGGATAAAGCGATCCGCTCGTCAAAATCCTCGAGCGACAGATGGCGAATGTCCATGCGGTTTGCCCAACCTCCCTTATGCTACAACTATAATAGCTTAAGGACGATCCGCTTGCACGGCCGGGGCAAGTACGGGCTTTGCGCTTCTGTCGCGAAGGTACAGGTAGGCGCAGCCGATGGACAACAGTACGACGACGGCCAGTCCCCAATAGATGTTGCTATACGCTTCGCGCAGCGGCAGGCGCTTCTGCCAATCGATCGCGCTCGCGGACAGCGCCACGCCGAATGCGCCGCTCACGAACTGGAGGAGTTGGAACAGTCCCATGCCGGAGCCGATCTGCGAGGCCGGCAGCAGCCGCGACATCTCGTTGGAGATGCTGCTGGTCATGAAGGTGAAGCCGAGGCTGAGCAGCATGTAAATCAGCAGGATCGAAACATAGGAAGTTCCGGAAAGCAGCGCGAACAAGACGACGGAGAGCAGAATGAGCACAGGGATGTAACGGATTATCGCCGCGTTGCCGCTGCGGTCGATGAGCCCGCCGACTTTGCGGGACATTAGGAGCGCAAGCAGCGAACCCGGAAAGATCACGAGTCCCGACTCGATCGCGCTGAGACCGTGAAGATGCACCAGGATCTGCGGCAGCAGAAATAGGGTGGCGAAGCTCGACAAGTACGCCGCAACGCCGACCGCGCCGAGCAACAGGTACCTGCGGTTCGCGAAAAGCGCGGGCAGTACGAACGGAAAACGAGCCGTGCGGATGCGAGCGGCGAACAGGATCAGCGCCAGCGCGCCGCCAGCAAGCATGTACCATTGGTGATTCGTCAAAAATAACAGCAGACCAGTCGTGCTGACGGCAGCCAGCAAAGCGCCAGGCAGGTCCAGCGATCCGGCGCCCTTGCGTTCGCTCGGCAGTACGATCGCTAGTACAGGCACGAGAATAAGCGTCAGAGCGCTGACGGCAAACAGAAGATGCCAGCCGAGATACTGCACGACGGCGCCGCCGACGACCGGGCCCAGTCCGAGGCCGAGCGATGCGGCGGACATAATGATCGCCATCGCGGCGCCTCTGCGCTCAATCGGCACGTACCGGCTGATAAGCACCAGCGACAGCGAAGGAATCGCGCCTGCGCCGGTCGCTTGCACGATCCGCACGATCAGCAGCATCAGGAAGCTGTTTGCGAAAAGCCCAATGATGGCTGCGAGACCGAAGAGCAGCAGGCTGATTACGACAAGGCGCCTGATCGGCACGTAGTCCGACAGCCGGCTGTACGTAATGGATGATATCGCGAATACGATAGAATAACCGGTAACGATCCAAGATGCGCTCGACGGCGACAGCGCGAAGTCGTGCGTGACGTCCGGCAGCGCCAGGTTGAACATCATCGTATTCATAATTACGAGTACCATAGCCAGGCCAAGGATGAGCGTCGCGACCTTCTCCGACTTAAACGCCGTATTTTCCGTGTTCGCAGCTGCACCGTTACCAGCCTTTATTGCGTTCATTCGATTCATCTCCATTCGCTTATTCCAATGTTTTAATGTTCTATGATTATCGAACAATAGAAATATAACATCCCTTGTGCTAAAATGCAATTATGATTCAATAATAAAGGAGGGCTCCGCCATGAAGCCGCTCTTCCATCCGGATACAGCGGATATCCAGCTCTC
The DNA here is from genome assembly GCF_030014955.1 of Cohnella hashimotonis. NCBI lineage: Bacteria > Bacillati > Bacillota > Bacilli > Caryophanales > Paenibacillaceae > Cohnella > Cohnella hashimotonis. Next base: position 2,611 of record NZ_JAGRPV010000001.1, on the reverse strand, counting down.
TTCCGTTCTATATGCGCTGAGCGATCCGGTTCGCCTGATGATGGTCTACAAGCTGCGACAGAACGGTGAACGCGCCTGCGGCGATATCGAGTTGCCGATCGCCAAGTCCACCGTGTCCCACCACAGCCGCACGCTGCGCGAAGCAGGCGTCGTGCGCACGCGGACGCACGGTACTCACCGTCTGTTGTCCCTTCGCGAAGAGGATCTGGAGACTCGCTTTCCTGGACTGCTGAATTCCATTTTAGCTTCTTACGAAGAAACCGATGAGCTCTGAGCTCTCGGTTTTTTTGCATCGATGACAAGAATTGTCACTATTAGCGGGTATGCTGGCTTTGAGGACGCCGGATGGGTGACCCAATAATAGCCAAGGAGCTGATCGCAATGAGCATTCATTTTGTTCCCTTTATCCAACTAGACGGCCGTGCCAAGGAAGCCATCGATTTTTATGTCGAAGCGCTTGGCGCCGAAGTGACCTTCAGCCAGACCTTTGGCGCCGGCCCTGGAGCATCGGAGGGCCATGTGCCGGAAGCAACGAAGGAGCGGATCGCCCACAGCGAGCTAAAAATCGGCGAAGCCCAGCTCATGGTCGCCGATTCCGAGCCGGGAAAGAAACCGCGAGAAGGAGACCTGCTCACGGTCTGCATCACGACGCCCGATGCCGAAGAGGCAACGCGTATGTACAATGCGCTTCGCGAAGGCGGCGAAGTGATCACGCCGCTTGCCGCCTTCCACTTCAGTGCCGCCTATGGCGTCGTGAAGGACAAGTTCGGCGTCACGTTCCAGTGCTTTACCTCAAGGCGGCGCAGTTAGCGGGACCTCAGCGAAATCGGCTACACAGGAAGCCTCTTTCGGTGCTTTAAACTTCAGTCTCGACTCCCTGTTTCCGCAACTTGACCTAGCACCAACCAATCGCAAGCAACAAAAAACCACCTTCCGAAGAAGGTGGTTCTCACTGCTGCGCATTAGCCTGGCGACGTCCTACTCTCCCAGGACCCTGCGGTCCAAGTACCATCGGCGCTGGAGGGCTTAACGGTCGTGTTCGAGATGGGTACGCGTGGGACCCCTCCGCCATTACCACCAGACCTACTGTGCGGCGTTTGCCATACAGCTTTGCAGCTTTACAGAGCTTGCGCCCTGAAAACCGGATGCGAAACGAACCTGCGCTTAGAAATGCTCTTACCTGTGCGGCTTGCCGTTTGTTCCTAGATCGGAACAGTAGGATAAGCCCTCGACCGATTAGTACTCGTCAGCTGCACGCATTGCTGCGCTTCCACCCCGAGCCTATCAACCTCGTGTTCTCCAAGGGGTCTTACTAATTGGGAAATCTCATCTTGAGGCGGGCTTCGCGCTTAGATGCTTTCAGCGCTTATCCCTCCCGCACTTGGCTACCCAGCGATGCTCCTGGCGGAACAACTGGTACACCAGCGGTGCGTCCATCCCGGTCCTCTCGTACTAAGGACAGCCCCTCTCAAATTTCCTACGCCCGCGACAGATAGGGACCGAACTGTCTCACGACGTTCTGAACCCAGCTCGCGTACCGCTTTAATGGGCGAACAGCCCAACCCTTGGGACCTACTTCAGCCCCAGGATGCGATGAGCCGACATCGAGGTGCCAAACCTCCCCGTCGATGTGGACTCTTGGGGGAGATAAGCCTGTTATCCCCAGGGTAGCTTTTATCCGTTGAGCGATGGCCCTTCCATTCGGTACCACCGGATCACTAAGCCCGACTTTCGTCCCTGCTCGACTTGTAGGTCTCGCAGTCAAGCTCCCTTATGCCTTTGCACTCTTCGAATGATTTCCAACCATTCTGAGGGAACCTTGGGGCGCCTCCGTTACGCTTTAGGAGGCGACCGCCCCAGTCAAACTGTCCGCCTGACACGGTCCCTTCACCGGATTCACGGTGACAGGTTAGAACCTAGATACGATCAGGGTGGTATCCCAACGGCGCCTCCATTGAAGCTTGCGCTCCAACTTCTTAGGCTCCCACCTATCCTGTACAGACCGTACCCAAGTTCAATATCAAGCTACAGTAAAGCTCCATGGGGTCTTTCCGTCACGTCGCGGGTAACCTGCATCTTCACAGGTACTAAAATTTCACCGGATCTCTCGTTGAGACAGCGCCCAAGTCGTTACGCCATTCGTGCGGGTCAGAATTTACCTGACAAGGAATTTCGCTACCTTAGGACCGTTATAGTTACGGCCGCCGTTTACTGGGGCTTCGGTTCACAGCTTCGGGTTGCCCCTAACCGCTCCCCTTAACCTTCCAGCACCGGGCAGGCGTCAGCCCGTATACTTCGCCTTACGGCTTCGCACAGACCTGTGTTTTTGCTAAACAGTCGCTTGGGCCTATTCACTGCGGCCCCCTCGGGCTATTCACCCTACCGAGGCACCCCTTCTCCCGAAGTTACGGGGTCATTTTGCCGAGTTCCTTAACGAGAGTTCTTCCGCGCGCCTTAGAATTCTCTTCTCGCCTACCTGTGTCGGTTTGCGGTACGGGCACCTTCTCCTGGCTAGAGGCTTTTCTCGGCAGCGTGAGCACGGAACCTTCGGTACTGTAATTTTCCCTCCCCATCACAGCTCAAGGTATTAGTGTGCGGATTTGCCTACACA